>OY970066.1:0-4800000 GCA_963705285.1 uncultured Chitinophagaceae bacterium | reverse complement strand
CAACCGCACCAGTCCATAAGTATACATCGTAAGATGTGGCATTGGCTGCAGCAGCCCATGTAAGTGCAGCAGTAGTTTGTGTTGCCAGTGTTGTACCATTTGCCGGCGATGCATTAACAACGCACAATGGTACAGGAATGGCCGCTGTGGTAAAGGTCCACTTGCTGGTAAGATCACAACCTGTGGCTGGCCCGCCTGCGTTTCTTGGAACAATATACCAGTTGTATAAAGTGGATGCAGTAAGCGCACTAGCGTTATAACTGGTGGTGGTTACATTGGCGGTGGGTGTTGCCGGAGGCGTTGCGCCAGTCCAAAGATATACATCGTATGAAGTTGCGCCTGCTACTGAACCCCACGTTAAAGCAGCGGTGGTTTGTGTTAGCAGGGTGGATGCATTGGCCGGTGTATTATTGACTGCGCAATCAGGAACAGGTATGGCAACTGCAGCAGTTGTAAAGGTGGATTTGTTGGTAAGATCACAACTTGTTGCAGGCCCGCTTGCATTTTTGGGAACCACATACCAGTTGTATGATGTGGCAGCAAGCAATGCACTTACATTGGCTGTTGGCACGCTTACCGTTGTAGTTGGTGATGCAGGTGGCGTGGCACCGGTATAAACATATACATCGTATGAGGTGGCTGTAGGTACTGCGGTCCAGCTAAGTGTTGCATTTGTTTGGGTTGCTATAGTGGTGCCATTTGACGGTGCTGTATTGGTAGCGCAGCTTGGCACTGGTGCAACAACACTTGCAGTAGTAAAGCTGGTAGTGTTGGCGGCTTCACAACCGGTAGCGCCGCCGGTTCCATTGATGGGCATAATATACCAGTTGTATACCGTGCCGGGTGTTAAGCTGATTGCGTTGTAGCTGGTAGCTGTTACCGTGGCAGTAGCCAGTGCGGGCGGGGTGGGGCCTGTCCACAAGTATACCGCATAAGAAGTTGCGTTGGCGGCTGCTGGCCATGTAAGCGTCGCCGTTGTTTGCGTGGCAAGTACTGTACCGTTTGCGGGCGAAGTATTGGTAACACAAAGCGGCAGCGGGAAGTTGGTGGTAAACGATGTGGCATTTGCGCTGCAACCCACTGCAGGTCCACCGGCGTTTCTTGGAACAATGTACCAGTTATAGGTAGTGCCCTGTGCAAGACCTGTTGCCAGGTAAGGCGGCGCACTTACATTGGCCACTGGTGTTGATGGTGCAACTGCGCCAGACCAAATGTACACATCATAAGAAGTGGCACCGGCTGCGGTTGTCCAGCCAAGGGTAACACTGCTGTTGATGCCCTGGTTAGCGCCATTAGACGGACCCGTATTGGTTACACAAGATGGTACGGGTAATGATGCCGTGGTAAATGTTGTTTTATTAGAAAGGTCACAGCCTGTTGCTGCACCGGATGCATTTTTTGGAACAATAAACCAATTGTACAATGAACCCGCAACAAGACCGGAAGCATTGTAATTAGTAGCTGTTACGTTGGCAACGGGCGTTGTTGGTACAACCGCACCTGTCCATAAGTATACATCGTAAGACGTGGCATTGGCTACTGTGCTCCAGGTAAGGCCGGCAGTGGTTTGGGTACCAATAGTGGTGCCATTAGCCGGTAATGTATTGTTGGCACAGCCAGGTATCGGTATTACTACCGAAGCGGTTGTAAAGACAGTTTTATTGGTAACATCACATCCTGTGGCAGGGCCGCTGGCATTACGTGGTGCAACATACCAGTTGTAGACCGTTGACGGCGTCAATCCGCTGACGTTGTAAGAAGTAGTGGCTACATTGGCAGTGGGTGTTGCAGGAGGTGTTAACCCGGTCCACACATATACATCATAAGAAGTGGCAGTGGCTGCGGTATTCCAGCCGAGGCTTGCCGTGGTTTGTGTGGCAATCGTGGTTCCATTTGCCGGTGTGGTATTGGTTACGCATACGGGCACGGTGGGCGCACCGGCTGCGGTAGTAAATGCTGTTTTATTGTACAGGTTACAATCAGTTGCCGGGCCGCTGATATTCTTTGGAACCACATACCAGAAGTAAACGGTAGATGGTAAAAGGTTGTTGACATTGTACAGCGGTGTAGTAACATTGGCTGTGGGTGTGGCCGGAGGTGTGGCACCGGTCCAGATATAAATATCGTACGATGTTGCATTGGCTGCTGCATCCCATGTAAAGCTGGCAGCAGTGGCACTTGCCGTTGTACTGCCATTGGCCGGTGTTAAATTGGTTACACAAGCCGGGGGAAACGGATTGATGGTAAATGTGCTTGTATTGGCTGCTGCACAACCGGTGGCAACGCCTGTGCCATTGCGCGGTGCAATATACCATTTGTAGGTATTACCGGGCGTTAACCCGTTGGCGGTATAAGAGGTGGTTGAAACATTGGCGGTTGGTGTGGCCGGCGGTGTAGCGCCTGTCCATAAATACACATCGTATGAACCGGCCAGTGCCTGCGGGTTCCAGCTTAGCGTGGCGCTGTTGGCGATAGGCAACGTAGCGTTATTGGCTGGTAATAGGTTGGTAGTGCAAACAGGTGGAGCGGGATCACCAGTACCTTCAGGGTACAATTGTTTGGTGGGCACCATTTGCTTTACGGTATTGGGGCTGCTCCATTTAAGGAACATGGTACCTGCGCCGTTCCTGTTATAGTATTCAATTTTGATATCGTATTTCTGGCCTGCAGTAAATGCAAAATTGGCGGTATTCTCAGTAACGCCATGATCAACATAATTGTCAATAAGAAGGGTGCCGTTGATCCAGAGCCGGATGCCGTCATCGCTCTTGGTATAAATGGTATAGGTTTCAGTAAACTGGGGTTGGATCTTTCCGGTCCAGCGGGTGGAATAATTGGTAGTGTTAACGCCAAACCCGGGTATGTAGCCATTTTCAAACGCAAAGTTCATGGCAGGATCCAAGCGGTTCAATGCAACCGGCGGAGTAAGGGTTGTATTGTTATAATAGTTACCGTTCAGTCCTGTACCAGTACCTACCATCGGAGCACAGATCGGCACAACTACGGCAGGCTCCAGCGACCATGCTGACCAATCTGAAGTGGATGTTCTTTTAAATCTTGCTTTATACGTTCCAAAATCTGTTGCTATGTATTCATTGGAAGTGGCGCCGGAAATAGTAACATCGTTCTTACTCCACTGGTACGCAAAAAATCCGGGTGTAAGCGCCATCCTCGATGATACGGGCGAGCCCGGACAAAAAAACCGGTTGTTGAAATATACCATCGGGTTGGCCTTGTGCGAGGTGGCCATGCGGTTACTGTAAGTGGGCTCCTCGGCCCATTGGTAATCCCACATCACATGCGCCTGGCGCGGATAATAACTCCAATACAAATCGCCGCCCAATGCCCGGTACCCATTCACAAAACCTTCTGCACTGCCAGGGTCGGGATTGGTGTCAAGCCCGCCGGTACCCATCCATAAAGGAATTTGGATAGCCGGGCCGAAAGAAGGTGCATAACCCGACAGAAACACCGGTGAGTTGGGAATAATAACCGCTGCTCTTTTGGGGTATTGAATGGAATAATCCATGGCAGCAAAACCACCTATCGACAAACCCATAGAAAGTACCCGGTCTTCATCGCCCTTACAATTTTTGATGAGCGAATCAATCACAATATTCATGGGTGTATAGTAGCTATTGTCCCAACCCACATTGCGGCTTTGCGGAAAAAGAATAAATGCATCCTGCGTACCATAGAAGATCTTCTCCGGAAATGTTGAGCCGCCATTCAGCAAATGAAATTCATTGTCGCGCGTGTTGGCTGTTGCTTCACCACCACCGTGAAAGAAAAGCATGATGGGATATTTCTTGCCGTCATTTGCAGCAGGATTGTAAGAGTCTGGAAAACGTAATCGGAATGGAATATTGCCTATCATATAACACTTGTAACGGCTGGTGTTATACGGCATTCTTACGGTGCGCACCCATTTGATGATGTTATAACCAAATGCCTGGTTGGGATTGCTTTGCGAGCCGGCGGGGGCAGCCGGATTATAAGTTACAACTGAGTCATTCGGGTTAAAAATGGTTTGCGATTCAACCAATGCAAACGAACACAGCAGAATAAGGCTTAGTAGAATTCTTTTCATGGTATTTCCCATTTACGTATGCGCCCTTCATTTAAACAATAGGTTTAAATGCCGAACTGGTGATAGCGTTAGGCGGCAGCGTCGCTGGAGGCGTTTGAATGGGATATTGCAATAAGGGGTAAGTGGAAACGTGTATCAAACAAAAATATGGCAAATATATAATACAAATGATACCACGTTCCGGGTATTTTTCATTTTTACTTACTAGAAACTCTATGCAACTAAAATTTTTATAGAAGTGAAAATAATTTTCACCCGGGAACGCTTAGGGCAATGGTTACCTAAACGCGAACTAATTGCACATAGAAAATTTGTTACTGATGCTGTGTGGTATCCTGGGCTTTTTTCTTTTTGCCGAATGGGCTGAGGTTTTGCAGCAAACCTTTGGCAGACTCTCCAATGTTTTTCTTGCCATCGGTAGAAGTAGCGGTGGTATCGCTTTTGCCAAACAATTGTTTTTTGAGTTCGTCACCAGCGGTTTGTACGGCCTGCTTCTTTAATGAAGCAATGGTATCTTTTACCGCGCTGGTAACAGCTTTTTTTGTACTGTCTATTTTTGCTTTTGCAAAATCAGTTGCTTGTTGTTTTAAATCTTCTGCCAGTGAACTGGCGGATTGTTTGAGGTCTGTTTTAAGAACCGGGCTTGTAATTGTTCCGCCCATATTTACTTTGAGGTTAATTACATCACCCACTTTAAGCGGAACGCCTTTATTATTCACCTGCGTAATCAGGTTGTTAACGTATGCATTTCCCTTATCGCCCATTAAGGCACGCGGTACTTTCATATTGATTAAGTAATCAAGGCTTTGATCAAAACCATGCATGCCACCCACTTCCATATCAATATCTTTTACTTTTAGTTTGAATGGTTTTACCATCACTTTACCATTGGCAAACTCAATATAGTTTTTGATGTCTTTCAGCGAAAATGATTCCAGCTCTTTTACATTCAGCAGCGTTGCCAGTTTTTCAACGGGAGCAAATTTTTTGAGAAAGCCTTCAATCAGCAAGAGGTTGCCGTTACCGGTAAGTGAAGCCAGATCGGGCATCATATTGTCGCCCAGTTTGCCGGTGAAGGTTAACTGTGAACTGAGTTTGCCCGAAAGAAATTTTCCGATCGGCATCAATTTTTGTACGGTGTTAAAAGCAGTAAATGTTTTTTCTACATCAAATCCCTTTACATCATAACTAAGGCTGATATCGGGTTTCTTTTTATCTGTTTTGGTGGAGTAGGATCCATTTAGTTTCATGCTACCATCCAACAGGTTGGCGGCAATATTTTCCATCTTAACGGTTTCATCTTGTAAGATCAATGAACCGCTTAATTGCTGCAGGTCTATCTTATCATAGTGTACTTTATCCACGCCGGCATTTACTGTAAAATTGAGATTGGCGGGCACTGCAAATGGTGCGGCTGCAGCTGTCCCTTTGGTTGCAGTATCTGTGCTGGTGCCCATCCAGGTATCAAGGTTTACCTGATCGGCTTTTACATTGAGTACGCCGGTTAACGATTGGTTCTGTAATGCGTATGGCAACAGGTTATCAATAGTACCATTTGCGGTAAAATTTGTTTTAAGGTATTGCCCCTGCAAATCCGACAAAGTAACGTTGCGTGGATTAAAGCTGGCTGATAACGTATTCAGCTTTACACCGTCTGGATAATCTTTGGATGCATAAAAAAAGTTGCTGAGGTTAACAGTACCAGCTGCATTAAATTTTTCATACTGTTTTTTTTCAATGGCGCTCATGTACCCGTTTACATTTACATCAGCATTGAGCAACCCGGAAAGTTTTGTGCCGGCTTCCAGTTTTACCAGCTGTGCCACTTTGGAGAGATCCAATTTTCCTTTGGCAGCGGCATCTACAAACATATCGCTCACCGGAGTTTTAACCAGCAAACGAAAGTCAAATGGGTCATTGTCCATTTCAATATGTGCCTGCGGAATATTTACAACGGTGTGGTCTGTTATACCGTCTGGATTATCTACTGTTACTGCAAAGTTGATGTTCTTAACGGGTTTTGGAAGATCGGGATACTGAAAAAAACCATCTTTTACATTCAGGTTTAATTTATACGCCGGTAACTGACTGCTGCTGTACATGCCTTTTACAAATCCGTTGAAGATTGCTTTGCCGCTGGTTTTTACTGAAGCAAAATCTTTCTGGTAAATAACCGGTATCAATGATAAAATATTTTTGAAGTCGGTAGACGGCGCGTCGTATTTAATATCCATGTTGTACACGCTATCATTCACCAATTGAAAAAAACCTTCTGTATTCAGCTTTAATTCGTTGAGCGCTACTTTGCCCGCTGTGAAGGTGTATTTATTTGTTTTATTGTCTACCTGTATATCTGCATCAATGCTGGCTTTCGTTTTAGAAAGATAGGGCACATTGCCATAGCTGAAGCTCACAGCGTCGGCAGTAGTTTTAGTAGTTAGGGTAAAAAGATCAGCTGTAAAATCGCCGCTGCCTTCATGGTTAAGTCCACTGATCTCGGTGCTCATGTTACTCGCAGCATCATCATATTTAATCCAGGCATTGTTGATGCGATATGATTGCAGGTTCATCTTAAAAGGGGTCGCCGTTTCGGTGGTGGTTAGCGTTGTTGTATCGGGTTTAACAATATCCCAATTGGCTTTTCCTTCTTTTGTAACAATGGCGTGTATGCGCGGTTCATTGGCCGTAATGGAATATATCTTGTATTCGCCACCCTGTACAATGCTCATTACATTAACGGCTGCATCAATTCTTTTTGCCGCAAACAACGTATCGGCTGCAAATTCATTGAGCCCGGTTACCTGAAGATTATCCAGTGCCAGTGCCACTCTCGGAAAATGGCGGAAGAAAGAAATATCAACGTCGCCAAAATCTACTTTTGCATTGAGGTTATTGTTGATTTCGTTTTTAACGAGGGCTGTTATCTTGCCCTTAAAAACAAAAGGCGCGGCAAATGCCACCCCAATCAAGACAAGCAGTACAATAAGCGTTATTTTGGCGATCTTACGAATCATAGTTTGCTGGATTTTACCTGCCGGCGGCGGTTAAGAAATTAGTAACGAAAAGGGCGTATGTCATACAGGGGGCCCGGTTTCACAAATTTTATATAGTTTTAGCCAATATTTTTTTTAAAAATCACGGATTTCAAATATGACGCCAGAAAGACAGGAGCGGTTGCTCGCCGTACTCAATAAACGGCAAAATAACATAACTGTTGTGCTGGAGAATGTGTTTGATCCGCATAATATTTCGGCCGTGATGCGCACCTGTGATGCCGTGGGCATCCAGGACATTTATGTGCTGAATACCAAAATTGCCCGCCATAAAAAATTTGGGCAGAAAAGTTCTTCCAGCGCGGCCAAATGGCTCACCATTCACCAGTTTACGGATGCAGCCGACTGTTTCGTGCATTTGCGCCGTAATTATAAGCTTATTTTAACCACTCACCTCAGCAGCGATGCAATAGCTTTGCATGATATAGATTTTACCGGCTCTGTTGCACTGGTGTTTGGTAATGAACATGAAGGCGTAAGCGAAGAAATACGGGCCATGGCGGATGGTAATTTTATCATTCCCCAGGTGGGCATCATTAAATCATTGAACATTTCTGTGGCCTGTGCCGTTACTGTGTACGAGGCCATGCGACAGAAAACCCTGGCGGGCCATTACAACCAGCAGGCACTGGGCAGCGAGCGGTACAATGTATTATTGCAAGAGTGGGGTTTTATTAATGAAGTATAAAATGATGGTATGAAGCGTTGTTATATGCTGATGCTTTTCTTACTGGTGCAGGTGGTTCTTTTGGCGCAGCAGGTAAAAAAGATGGGCGTTGAAGACCTGGGCAGTTATATTGCAAAAAGCGAGAAGCCGCTGATAGTGAGCTTTTGGGCTACCTGGTGCGGATCATGCAATGAAGAGATACCTTACTTTATTTCAACCATCAAAGAAAAATATGCCGGCAATGTTGAGTTGCTGCTGGTTAGCCTTGATATTAAATCTTATTATCCGGCCAGGATTGCTTCGTTTGCCGGTAAAAGAAATTACGATGTTCCTATTGTATGGCTCAGCGAAACCAATGCTGATGTCTTCTGCCCAAAGATTGATCCCAGTTGGAGCGGCGCCATACCATCGACCCTGATGGTGAATAACAAAAAGAACTACCGCAAATTCTACGAGGTAGGTATGTCTCCATTACAGTTTGAAAGAAATGTAAAACAGTTGGTGGAAGGAAAGGATCGCTGATGTGGTGATCGCTGATTTCGTTTGCCGGGTCACTTTGCAGGGATTGACCTTCGGTGCAGACCCCCTTTACCCGATGATAGGCGGTCTGACCTTCGGTGCCCACCGCGTGTAGCCGATGATGGGTAGGTCTGACCTTCGGTGCCGACCGCGTGTAGCCGATGATGGGTCGGTCTGACCTTCGGTGCCGACCACGTGTGGCCAATGATGGCGCGGTCTGACCTTCGGTGCCGACCGCGTGTGGCCGATGATGGCGCGGTCTGACCTTCGGTGCCGACCGCGTGTGGCCGATGATGGGTCGGTCTGACCTTCGGTGCCGACCACGTGTCTGACCTTCGGTGCGAACCGCGTGTGGCCAATTATTAATTATTAATTCTTAATTATTAATTAATAATTACTCTACTCTTTCCGGCGAATAGAGCATCCCACAGAACGCGATTCCTTTACACTTACATCGCTGCCCTGCAGCATTTCTGTAATAGCTTGTTTGAGATGCGTTCGTTTTACCTGGCCAAGATCTGCGGGGCTATCGTCAATAGCGCCATGGTAAACAAGTTTTCCGTTTTTATTAAATAAAAAACATTCCGGAGTGCGGCTGGCGCCAAATGCATCTGCCAAAACATTGTCGCTGTCGAGCGCATAATACCATTTGTAATCCTGCTGGCTGGCATAGGCCTGCATTTCGGCAAGCGATTCTCCGTTGGTTCGGCCACCTTCATTAGAGTTGAGTACAATAACGCCCAGGCCCTGTTCTTTGGCAAAACCACATATGGCCTTGGTGCGCCCCTGGTTTTTAATTACATACGGACAGGTGTTGCAGCTAAACATTACCAGCAACCCGTTGGGGGTGGCCGCTTCTTTTAACGACACCAGGCCGCCGCTCACATCTTTCATTTTCACATCTGCTTTGGGCATGTCGGCACCAATAGGAAGTCCTTCGGGTGCAGTAATGAAAGCAGAAAAAACTGCCAGTATCACTAAAAAGAAAAATGATTTTTTCATACAGGCATCTTTTATAGTTTATAAGACAAGCAAAACCTTCAAAACGATGTTCGCAAAACCGGCCAGACTCAAAAAAGGGCTGTTATTTGCCTGAAACCGGCTGTCTTAAGGTTTCCGGGTGCTGGCTACCCGCCTCGGATACCTCGCCGGGGGCCTGTTGCATCCTTTCTTCTGCTATGATTTGGAGCGAGTGAATACTCACATTCAGTTCATAACCCACCAGTAAAATGAGCGAATTGATATAGATAAGGCTCATCAGCACAATAACGGTTCCGATAGAACCATACAGTGCATCATATTTGCCGAAATTATTTACAAACAATGAAAACCCAACGGTGCCAATGATGCTCAATGAAGTGGCAAGTATTGAACCGGGAGAAACCAACCGCCATTTTTTGTTGATGTCTGGCGCGTACTTATAAATAAAAGCAATGGAATAAAAAATTAATGCTACGATGAGGATCCAGCGCAGCCAGTCAATTACTGCGCGTACACTGGCATTGGTAATGCCCAGCCATCTCAACATTTGGCCCTGCATAACCAATAACACAATGCAGGCGAGGAGCAGCGACATAATAAGCAGCGTAAGCCGTATGGCAATCCATCTTTTTTTTAAACCCGTTCTTTTGCGGGCGCCTGGATAATTTTTATTGAAAGATCGCATAATGCCCATCATACCATTAGATCCAAAGAACAACAATAAAATAAAACCGAATGAAAGCAGCCCTATACGCGGATTATCAAGAAAACCATTTACAAAACTGACCAGGTTTTTATTGTGTTGTTTTGCCGGAATGATATCGGTAATGATTTTATTCAGTTGAAACTGTAATGATCTTTTTCTGATAAAAGGCAGGTGCGGCACCAGCGTAAAAAGAAAAAGACAGATAGGCGGAATGGCCATGATAAAATTGTAAGAAACCGCGGCCGCTCTTTCTGTAAGGCTTGTTTTTTTTACCTGGCGAATAAAAAAGTTAAACACATCGTACAATGCAACACCATTAAAGCCCGGCAAAAAAACTTTCTTGCTCCTGTTTTGAAGGAAGCGGAAAACAAGCGATTGGCGTATAAGTCGTTCCAGTTTTATCATCGCCTTAAATGAACTATACTCATTTGATGGGTTATTTTTGTTGCATTAATTTATTGAGCGCCTGCTGGTATTCTTTTGCAAATTTCAGGTGTTCCTCGTAGGTTTCTGCAAAGTTAGAATATCCATCCAGGTTTGGCCGGGCTACAAAGTACAGGTAATTGGTTTTGGGCGATGCCAGTACTGATTCTATTGTTTGAGCAGATGGTGTACAAATTGGCCCGGGCGGCAACCCAGCATTGCGGTAGGTGTTATAAGGCGATTCTACCAAAAGGTGTTTTTCATAAATACGTTTCAAACCAAACTGGCGCAGCGCAAATTTTACAGTGGGGTCTGCCGATAGCCGCATACCTTTTTCAATACGGTTGAGGTATACGCTGGCAATTTTTCCTTTGTCTTCTTTTTTGTTGGTTTCTTCTTCCACAATGGAGGCAAGGGTGTAAGCGGTTTGCGGGTTTAACCCATGTTCACCGGCTTTGGCCACGCGTTCGGGCGTCCAGAAAGCCTCATAATTGCTGTAGAGTTTTGCAAATATTTTTGAGGGGGTCGTATTCCAGAAGTACGTGTACGTATCCGGAAAAACAATCGTCATTACCGTATTGGTATCTACATGGTATTGTTTCAACGAGTCCGCACTGCTGATGTAATTCATAAAAGCCGCAGAGTCGCATTCAAACTTTCGGCCTGCCAGCCCGGCCAGGTCTTCACGCGTACGCAATTTTGTGATGACCAGGTTTACCGGTTCCTGCTGCCCGTTTTTAAGCATGCGTACTATATTTACCAGGCTCATGCCTTTTTTGATATGGTAACGGCCCGCTTTTACTTTTTGCGGGTAATCCACTCTTTTGGCTACCATCTCAAAAAAGGCGGGATTGCTCAGTACGGTATCTTTCTCCAGGGTGGCTTGTACATCGTGGTAAGTACTGCCGGTTTTAATGTGCAGGTAATAGCTTTTGCTTTCGAAAGCAGTGGCGGGGCCAAAAAATTTCCAGGCAAACCAGGCGGCTGCCAGCAGGGCAATCAACAAAATGATCAGTATGGCTTTTTTCATGATCTGGATATGTATTACAACGTTTTGCGCGTGTATTTATGCGAAACAAAAGCGTGCAACGACGGCTAAAATGATTCCAAAATAATAAAAAACCCTGCCTTTGCAGACAGGGCCATAAAATATAGTGTAAGCGCATTACTTGTTAGGAACCGGTGCCGGTGTGGCAGGCTGCTGCGCCGGTGCGCTTTGTGTTGACTTAGGTTTTGTATCCAGCTCATTTAAAATGTTGGAACCGGTGGCGCCTTTGGGAATAAATGCCGATGAAAAAATGCACAACAGGGCAACAATGATCGCAAATATCCAGGTGCCTTTCTCCAGCACATCGGTTGTTTGTTTAACACCCATGAACTGGTTGCTGAAACCGGCAATGCTGCCAGATAATCCGCCGCCTTTGGGGTTTTGTACCAATACAATAAAGCCCAGTATTATACAGGCCAGCACAATCAAAATCACAAATAACAATACCATACAATTAATGTTTTAAGTCTTCTATTTTGGCTGCAAAATAAGCTGATTTGGCGGGATTAAGCAAACTTAATTTATGGTATACTTCCACCGCCTTGTCTGACAGGCCCTGTTTCTCAAATACTTCGGCCATGGCCTCCGTAATCACTTCTTTATTTTCAATGGAGTGGATGGCGTCTTCCACTACTTTTGACTCTTCATTTTTGGAAAGGATGTTTTCGATGGATGCCTGGGGAAGCTTTTTCATGGTTTTCAGCCAGTCTGTAAAACTTCTCAATTTGCGGCCGAGTTTATCTTTTGCTTCGGTTTCAGCCTTACTTAGTTTGATGCCCTGGCTGGCAAAATAGTCCACGGTATGGTACGGCTCAAACAGCATATCATCCTGCGCGGCCGGCGTTTCAATTATTTTCAATAACGGTTTCTCCGCCTGTTGGTTAGTAGGCTGCCCGCTTGCTACAAACGCCGTTTCATCTGCCTGCTCTATTTCTGTAGCGGGTTCGGTTACATCATTGGCAGTGTTTTCTGCAACAGCTTCCGGCAGGGCAGGAGTGGTTTCCGGCAACGCATCGCCTGGGGCAGTAGTTTCGGCGGCGTCGAAAGATTCAGCGAGATCCGATGGAAAATGTTCAGTCTGCGATTCCCTAAACGTTTCATTTTTGGGAATGGCCGTTACCGAATTATCTATCTCAGCAAAGGTTTCCTCTTTTTGTTCGAGTGAATTGTTCTCAGTAGTATTATCAATGGATCCTTCCACCAAACCAACATGGTTAAACTGTTCGTCGTTTAGCAGTGCACTTTCGGTACTATCATTTGTTGGTTCAATTGAAAAAGGTGGTGGCACTGGTTCTACCGTTACTGGTAGGTCTTCTGTTGTTATTTGGGAGGAAGATTGTTCAGTAATTTCCTCCTTCGTTGTTGATGCATCTAAGGTTTGCGCAGCTGGTTCATTAAAAGCTTCCTGCGGTTGAACCATGGCTTCTTCAATTGCTTTGTGCGCATTAAATGTTTCCTGCGGTTCATGAAACACTTCTGTAATCACATCCATCATGCCGGTATGTACTTGCGGCGCGACTGTTTCGGCATTTAGATGTTCATGATGTATTATTTGGTTGGTGTCTGCATGTTGATGGGCAACAGGTGCAATGGTTGCATCATCTTCTGGTTCGCTATGCTGAGATTTTTCAATACTTGCTTGTTCGTCACTTAGAAAAGGTGCTCTGTCAAGCACGGGAAGATGTTGCACTTTTTCTGGTTGCAATAAAAATTGCAGCCAGAGCGGGTTATTAAAATAGAGGGTTGTTTTGTGCAACTGGCTGTTGAATTGCGGGTGCTGCGTGTCCTGCATTTTTTTCAGGAGTAAGAAATGGGCTGCTGCAAAATAAGGATGCTGTTCTGCCATGCGTTCCAGCTCGTTTACGGTAACCGAAAGCAATGACGGCTGATGAAAAAGGTGCTGAACGATATTATCGAATGGTGCCTGCATATTTATAAGCAGCAATATACTTGCAAATTACCAGTTAGAAAAAAGACGGTTGAATATTTCATCGCTCAGATTTTTAAGGATGTCTTCATTAAGCGATGCCTGGGCCTGTTCAATACTGGTATTTGCATTAAAGTCGAAACTGCGGGTTACATCTTCTTCCTTGCTTTGTTTTTCGTCTACCCGGCTTACCAGCTTAATATGCACCGTAACATTTAAACGGTTGGTAGCGGTTTGGTTGTTGGCAATGGCCGCAGTGGTAAATGAGTAATCAGTAATGGCACCGCTGATATCAAAATCTGCATTATCGCCCTGGGTAAGCGTTCTGTTTGTTTGATTGTTTATTTTTTGGCGCAGGCGTTCTGTCAGCTGCTGGCTAAGTTGAGGGTTTACATACCGGGCCCTGTTTTCAATAAAATTGATGCGGATGGTTTTTATTTCTTTGGGAATAGATGATTCCTTCATGGTATAATGAAGACAACCAGTAGCCAGTATGCTAATAAAGCAGGCGAATATATAAAGCAGGTATTTCTTTTGAAACAACATAGTAATTTCTGATTTCTGATTTTTTGATTTCTGATTTAAAATCGCTGATGTCAAATTGAAATCGCTGATGTCTTATTTTTTTGATGTTTGATGTATTGCGATCCGAGATCACAACATCAGAGATTTTTTCATCTACTCATCTATATCATACTCTTTCAATTTGCGGTACAGGGTTCTTTCGCTGATGCCCAAATCGAGCGAAGCATCTTTTCTTTTGCCACGGTGTTTTTTAAGCGCTTTTATAATCAGTTCTTTTTCTTTATCCATGATGTTGAGCGATTCTTCCACTTCCTCATGGTTGTGTATCTCGTCATTATTCATTAACACCGGCTGTCCGTTTTGTTGCGTGGCCGGTTGTATAAATGCGGGCTGTAAAACCTGCGCGGGCAATTCATTTACAGATGAATGATCCCTGAACAAAGATTCATTGGCAAATTTAGCGGCAGATGCTGCATTTGCGGGGTTTTGTAATATGTCTACAAACATCCGTTTCAATTCTGTTACATCTTTTTTCATGTCGAAAAAAAGTTTGTACAGCATTTCACGTTCATTGGCAAATTCTGCATTGCCTGTATTGTTTTTGCCCGAGGCCAGTACCGGTAAGCGGTTAGTAGAATGATCAGGTAAAAACCTTTGCAACGCGCTGGCAGTAATTAGTTTTTCTTCAGACAAAACCGACAACTGTTCCGCAATATTCTTTAATTCTCTAACATTGCCGGGCCAGGTATAGTTATTTAACAGATTTTTTGCCTCGTCATCCAGCTGTACGGGGGTGGTTTTATAACGCTCTGCAAAATCCACCACAAATTTCCGGAACAGAAAAATGATATCTTCTTTTCTATCTCTTAATGCGGGCACGCGAATAGGTACCGTGTTAAGCCTGTAATAAAGATCTTCCCTGAATTTGCCTTTGTGTGTAAACTCCAGCAAATCTTTATTGGTGGCTGCAATTACCCGCACATCCGTTTTCTGCACCTTGCTTGAACCAACGCGAATGAATTCACCGCTTTCCAAAACACGCAGCAGGCGGGCCTGTGTACCTAAAGGCATCTCGCCAATTTCATCAAGAAAAATGGTGCCGCCGTTAACGGTTTCAAAATAACCTTTGCGGCTGTCTACCGCGCCGGTAAAAGAGCCCTTTTCATGCCCGAATAATTCTGAATCGATGGTGCCTTCTGGTATGGCTCCGCAATTGACAGCAATAAAAGGATTGTGTTTTCTTGCAGAGAGCGCATGTATGATAAGTGAAAAAGATTCTTTACCCACACCGCTTTCGCCATTGATCAATACACTTAAATCTGTATTGGCCACCTGTGCCGCCACATTCAGTGCATAGTTAAGCGCCGGTGCATTTCCTATAATGCCAAACCTGTTTTTTAATGACTGTAACTCCATTTTATAATTCTTTTTATCTAATCTGTACTGATTGCTGAATTTCCATTTCGAAATTTCGAAATTGCGGAATTTCGAGATTTCTTGTAATGCAACAGTTCCTGTAACTATAAACCTACCAAATCCAAAAACAGTATTATCTCAAATTTTACATGGACGGATGTTTCCAAAATCTCAAAATCATGCGTCAATTTTCCCCAACAAGGTTCCTGCTGTACATTCTTCTACTTTTACAAATACATAATCACCTTTGTTGAGCAAATGATTTTCTTTGGGAAATATCAGCACTTTATTATGATCTGTTCTGCCAGCCCAGTGCTGATCACTTTTTCTTGAATCGCCTTCAATAAGTACTTTGAATGTTTTACCAACATCGCGCTGCATGCTTTCCAGCGAGTGCTGCCGGTGCATCGCAATAATTTGCTGTAATCTTGTTTTCTTTACCGGCTCCGGCACATCATCTGTATACCGGCGGGCGGCCAATGTGCCCGGCCGTTCGCTATAGAAATACATATACGCCAAATCATACCGGCAATAGTCTACCAGGCTTAAAGTATCCTGGTGGTCTTCTTCGGTCTCGGTGCAAAATCCTGCAATGATATCTGTAGACAATCCACAACCGGGCAATATTTGTTTAATACGATTTACTTTGGCGATATACCACTCGCGGGTATAGGTGCGGTTCATTAGTTGCAGTATACGGGTGCTGCCACTTTGCACGGGCAGGTGTATATAATTGCAGATGTTTTCATATTTCGCCATGGTATACAACACTTCGTCGGTAATGTCTTTAGGGTGCGAAGTGCTAAAACGCACACGCAGCAGGGGAGACAGCTGCGCCACTTTTTCAAGCAGCATGGCAAACGTCACCGTATTGCCGCCGTTATCGTCTATCCAGTAATAGCTGTCTACGTTCTGGCCCAGCAACGTTACTTCGCGGTAGCCTTTATTAAACAAATCTTCGCACTCGGCAATGATAGAAAAAAGATCGCGGCTTCTTTCACGTCCTCTCGTAAAGGGCACCACGCAAAAGGCGCACATATTATTACAGCCACGCATGATGCTTACAAAAGCGGTAACACCATTGCTGTCTAAACGTATTGGTGCAATGTCTGCATACGTTTCATCCCTGCTCAGTAACACGTTTACCGCTTTCTGGCCGGTTTCAGCTTCTTCTACCAGCCCGGGCAGTGTTCGGTAAGCGTCTGGCCCTACCACCATATCCACCAGCTTTTCTTCTTCAAGAAATTTCGATTTCAATCGCTCTGCCATACAACCCAGCACGCCCACCAGCATACCCGGTTTCTGTTTTTTTAATTTCCTGAATTCGGTGAGTCTTTTTCTAACAGTCTGTTCTGCTTTTTCGCGGATAGAGCAGGTATTGATAAAGATGAGATCGGCTTCTTCGGCATTGCGGGTAGCGCTAAAACCGTTTTCATTTAATATGGATGCCACTACTTCGCTGTCTGCAAAATTCATAGCGCAGCCATAACTCTCTATATAGAAATGTTTGCGGAAAGCCTTGCCCGTGGAAGCTCCTGGCAGATAGGCCTCGCCCTGCCTTGTTTCATCATGTACTTTAGCGCTTACCAGTTCCTGCATCACTGTTTACTTTTAGGACGGCAAAGATACGCAAAAAACAAGTGAAAGTGACAAGTTGGCAGCTTGTTTATAGTTTCTAGTTTCTGGTTTACAGTTTTTAGTTTTTGGTTCGGTGGCGCGGCGGGGGAGGGGAGGGATTTTCCTTGTTGCGTGGGATTGTGGTAGTAAATAGGAGAAGAGTGGGTTGCTAGTTGCCTATAAATTCCTGTTCTGCATATCTTTCACTGTTGCCCATTTCTTTTTTAAGAATATCATACAGGCGTTCAAACTTTTCAAACTGGCGCAGGTATAGCTGGTGTTTCATTGCATCGGGTTCATACTGTTCGGTTGATCTTGCCATCCATTTTTTTTCGATGCCCAAAGCTTCCAAACCGAGTTTTACCGCACCAAAGGCGGAGCTTTCCACCGCGCCGGATACCAGCACTGTGCAATTAAACATATCGCAGAGCATTTGCACCCATAAAGCGCTTTTTGTAAATCCACCCGTAGCATGTATTTCGGTAACTTTTCTTTTTTCCATTATTACCTTGCCAATGCAATACATGTTAAATATAATTCCTTCCATAATGGCTCTTACATGGTGTGCCTTGGTATGCGTAATATTAATTCCAAAGAAAACACCGTTGGCAGCAGAGTTCCATACAGGCGCTCTTTCTCCCATAATATACGGAATGAATAACAACCCGTTGCTGCCTGCTTCTATCTGCACGGCTTTCTGAAAAAGTTGCTCGTGGCTTTCTCCGGTTTCCAATACCAGATCTTTAAACCACTGCAGCACTACGGCGCCGTTGTTACTGGCCCCACCGGTAATATAACTGTTGTTGGCAATGTGATAGCAAAAGGTGCGCATTTGCTCATCGGTGTACACTTCTGTGGTTACCATTCTTACCGCACTGCTGGTACCAACGCTTACTGCCATAGCGCTTTTGCCGGTTGCACCAGTCCCCAGGTTGGCCAATGCTCCATCGCTGCTGCCGATGATAAAAGGCGTTTGCAGTACCTGCTGCAATCTTGGATCATTGTAATAGCCTGATTCATTTCTTATAAACTCTTTGTGATGCGCATCGGTTACAACAGACAATTGCGATGCGCGTATACCTGCGTAATCAAGAATAGCAGCATCCCACTGAAGCGTATGGATATTCAACAAGCCGGTGGCAGAGGCAACTGATGTATCTATGATGTATTTACCAAACAACCTGGAAAAAACATATTCTTTTACACCGATAAACCTGGATGCCGACATAAAAAGTTCCTGCCTGTTTTCTTTTAACCACAACAGCTTGCAGAAGGGGCTCATGGCATGAATGGGTACACCGGTAGTATGATAAAATACATCGCCGGTTTTCATTTCGCGCAGCTGCTCGGCTATCTCACTGGCGCGGTTATCTGCCCAAATAATACAATTGGTAAGCGGATTACCCGTTTTATCTACTGCCATAACACTGTGCATGGCCGCGCTGAAACAAATCAATACCGGTGTGCTGTTATGAAGCGTGCTGGTAATGTTGCCGATGCAGTTAATCACCGCCTCAAAAATTTCGTCGGGATTTTGCTCGCTATAGCTTGCAAAAGGGTGTATGATGGGATAGGGAATATCTTTTTTGGCAATGATTTCTCCATTATCTGAAAAAGCCACCGCTTTGGTAGACGTTGTGCCAATATCAATGCCGATGTAATAGTGCATGTAATACATTTTAGGGAATTGGGAATTGGGAATTAGGGATTTGGAATCGGGCTAATGCAATGCTACATTTTCGCTTAAGGGTTTCTGCTCTTAAGGAGGAAATATCTGCATCTATGCATCGCAGTGCCGGGGCGTAAAACCCAATTCCCAATTCCTAATTCCTAATTCCTGCTCCACATCAACTCCATACCCTATCGTGAGAGCGTTTGTCATTCCACTCTGGTGTAGGGGCAAAATATGATTTGTCGTTGGGCGATAAATGTTTTTTTACTTCTTCGTCAATCAGCTCTATGCCGAGGCCGGGTGCTGATAACGGTACATTGGCAAAGCCTTTTTCAAACAGCTTGCGGCCATCGGTGGTTTTAACAATCGTATCCCACCATGGACTGTCGAGAGAGTGGTGCTCCAACGATAAAAAGTTTTGCGTGGCGGCTGCACAATGTACGTTTGCCATGAAAGAGATGGGGCTGCCGGCAAAGTGCATGGCCATGGCCACACCTTTTTCTTCTGCGTAATCGCCTATGCGTTTGGTTTCAAGCAGTCCGCCGGAAGAGGCCAGGTCAGGGTGAATGATATCAACAGCATGTGCGTCTATCAATGGTTTGAACGAGCTTAACAGATAAATATCTTCGCCGGTAAGTACAGGCGTTTCCAGCGCATCAGACATGGTTTTGTACTGATCGGTATATTCCCATGGCACCATATCTTCCAGCCATGCGAGGCGATATTGTTCCACTTTTTTTCCAAAACGGATGGCATTGTTTAAATCGAAATGGCCGTAATGGTCAGACGACAGCGGAATTTCATAACCAATGGCTGAACGTACTTCAGCAATAATAGCCGCCATTTCATCCAGTCCTTTCTCTGTTATTTGTATTCCGGTAAAAGGGTGCTTGGTATTGGCATAATCCATATACCCGCCATTCCATTGGCCCAGGTTTTTACCCCAGAAATTACTGTTGACCAGGTTGCCGGGTTTGCCTTTTATTTCGCCAATGGAAATGTCCATCTTTAGCCAGGTCATGCCCTGTGTTTCCAGGCGATTCTTAATTTTTGCTTTGAATTCATCCATAGTGGGCGCCTCGGGCGTATCGGCATACATCCTTACTTTATCGCGGTACCTTCCGCCGAGCAGTTGCCATGCCGGTACATTGTATGCTTTGCCACAAAGATCCCACAGCGCCATTTCTACTGCGCAAACGCCGCCTGCCTGGCGCGATTGCCCGCCAAACTGTTTGATGGTTTTAAAAAGCATTTCAACGTTGCAGGGGTTTTGCCCGAGAATGCGGCTTTTCAGCATCAGCGCATACCGTTCATCGGCGCCATCGCGTACTTCGCCCAGGCCATAAATGCCCTGGTTGGTATCGATGCGTATAAGGGGCGTACGTCCTACGTTTTGTATCACGCAGAAACGCATATCGGTAATCTTTAAATCTGAAGGATTGGAAAAACGATTTACTTTCTGGGTAGTTTGTGCCACCACATCTTCTACCGGGGTAAATAAAAATGAACTGCCAAGAGCAATGCCACCGAGCGTTGATTTTTTGAAGAACTCGCGGCGACTGTTTTCGCGATGGTCGCTTTTATGAATGGTATTTCCTTCTTCCGCAGGTATCGGGTCTTTGAGGCCAAGCTTGGCTAAAAATTTTTCTGAAGGCGTCATGATCGTTTTTTTGATGTTTGAAATAAGTACAGGTGAATTTTTTAAAACAATGTTACAGTTCAGTTATAGTGTTAGTAACAGTTTGGCTAAAAGTAACGGTATATTTTCTAAAATGTACACGCTGGCAGACCTAACTCATTCTTTTAATGGCATTTTACAAATCATATGCGCCTGGCGGCACTATACGGCAGGCCAGGCGCATAGGCGAAAGTTGTATGAGTTACTTCTTAAGTATGTGTTGATGCAGCAAGGGCGATTATTTATCCCACCAAATCCTTGTGCTCAGTTTATCGGCACCTTGTTTGGTTACCGCTGCATTATAATTTGTACTGTTTACAGATTGCTCTGAAGTTGGATAACCCAGTCTTCTTATAAACGTGCCGTTGGGTACATCCGGGTTTGTAGGTTGTCCGTAAGGGTTAGCTGTTAAAACGGGGAAACCGCTTCTCCTGAAATTGGCAAATGCTTCCGGACCGTTTAAAAAAGATGCAATCCAGTATTGGGTATTGATTTGTTGTAATTCTGTACCAGCGCCCAGCGGATTTGCTGCCACATAAGTGTCTCTGGAGCCGGCTGGCACTGCTGAAGCAGCGTCATAACTTGCCAGTTGATCCATGTGTGCACGTATGCCATCTGCAAAATATTGCGCTGCCGTGCCTGCTGTAATCCATCCACGAAACCTTGCTTCGGCCAGTAGTAATTGTGTTTGTGCAGCTGTAACATAAAAAATGGGAGCCGATACTTTCGCCATTCTTCTTCTGTCTACCTGGCTGTAATCATAAAAACTTGCCAGTCCATCAGCGGTTGCCTTTCCAACAATGGTACCATTGTCGTATCCCATTGGCATACCTATTTGCTGGGCAGGATTGGTAGAACCTGATGCAACAGTCTGACCGTTTCCGGAAGTAGCACCTACATAACGGATAGCAATAGCCGATAAGCGTGGATCGTTGGTATTTTTTAACTGGTCTACAAATGGCTTGGCCAGGTAAAAATTAGCCGCTTCTGTACCGTTTAACATAACCCCAACGGGCTGTGTATAATTGGCATCGTGCCGCATCAATGCATTATCTGCGTTTACAAGTATTACACCACCGGCGAAGGCCGCCTGTACCGTTGCCTGCGCTTTGGTAGCGTCAACTTTGCTCAATCGCATACCAGCCCTCAGCAACAAAGAATAGGCAAATTTTTTCCATTGCGCAATATTGCCAGCATATAACACATCGGCAGATTCAATGGTGCCCGATGCGTTTAGTGCTGTAGCAGCTTCAGTTAGTTCTTGTATCAGCTTGGGATAGATATCCTGCTGGGCATCGTATTTAGGAAAAAAAGTCTGGGCCGAATAACCGGCACCTGCTTCTGAATACGGAATATCACCGTGTTCATCTGTAATCACCATAAACGCATAGGCCTGAAAAATGCGCGCCATATTATACAGATTACTTCTACCGGTTACAGTTTTTGTGTTTGTAATAACGTCGTTGGTGTATTTGATTACATTCTGATAATGATTTGCCCACACAGATGCTGTTGACCCATCCCTGGTATCAATATTAAAGTTCCCGCCTGCCAGTACGCCACCGTTGGGCGAAACCATCTGCTGAACAATTGTTTCGTCATAAATAACGGTGCGGGTCGGGAAAGAGGCACCAATAACAGCATTGTTTAACAGAAGGGCAGGGTCTACTGCAGTAGGGCTGGTTCTGTTCACATTTAGTTCCGGCAGATTCTTATCACATCCTGCAAGAGAAATAAGCAGTATTAAGAATAAACTATAGTTAAGTATTTTTTTCATGGCGCTGGGTATTAAAATTTAACGTTTAAATTGAGACCGAGGCTTCTTGTTGTTGGTAATCCTGGTGCCTCAAGTCCTACCTGGTTGTCAGATGCAAAACCAAAACTTTCGGGGTCAATATTGTCAACCCATTTTTTTATGATAAGCACATTGTTCATAACAAAATCAAGCTTAAGGCCTTTAACCGGCCATTTGGCGGGTACGTACTTGGTGAAATCGTAACCCACCGAAATCTGGCGAAGTTTCCAGTAGCCGGCATTGTAAATTACAGGCTCCACTATTTGTTGTGTACGTAAATGTTCCCAGTAAGTTTGTACGGGCGTTACAGCCGTATTTGGCGTACCTGCAGCATTTACACCCACCCCGGTAACACCTCCAACTCTTCCGAGTAAAGTTGCCTGGTGCAAACCTTCACGTATTGCATTAAAATTGGTTCCAGACAGCATTTTGCCGCCCAGTTTGTAATCAATAAATACAGCGAGCGATATCCCTTTATAGTTAAATGAATTCAGAAAACCGCCTGTCCATTTAGGCAATGCGCTTCCGAAAAGCACCAGATCAGCTGTACGTTGCGGTACACCATTGCTTTGAAAAATCATTTCGCCTTTGGCACTGCGGGCATAGCCATAACCGGCAATCTGCCCCATTTCTTCTCCTACCACCAATCTTGTTTCTCCGTTAAATACGTGAGTAGCGGTCGTTATTCTTTCGCCGGGCTTGTCTGTCAGAATGCTGAGCACTTTGGTTTTGTTGTAGGCAGTGTTGGCAGTAAACTCCCATGTAAAAGATTTTGATTTGAAGGGAACAATGTTGAGCATTGCTTCCCAACCATTGTTTACGCTTTTACCACTGTTGATCCTTGTATTTATAAAACCGGATGCGTCTGACACCTGTACGGTTACAATCTGGTCTTTGGTGGTCTTTTTATAGGCCGCTACATCCAGGTTCACCCTATTGTTGAATAGACGTAATTCCAAGCCTATTTCAGTTTCGGAAGTTCTGCTGGGGCGCAGGTTAGCATTTGGTACCACATTACCGTTGTTACCTACTGCCACTGGTGTGCCGGCAGGGTTGTTAATCAGGTTGGCGTTGATTCCATAAAACAATTGATCTGAATAGGGGCCTACATCACCATCGCTACCCACCTCTGCGTAACCCAATCTGATCTTACCAAAAGTTAACCAGGGTAACTTGTCAAGCGTTTCAGAGAACACATAAGAACCAGAAACCGATGGATATAATATGCTTCTGTTTGCCGCAGATAAGGTAGAGAACCAGTCGTTTCTAACGGTACCGTTCAGGTACAAAGTTTTGTTCCAGGAAACTTCACCAGAGCTGTACAATGAATTAACGCCTTGCGTGGTTAGGGTATACTGTGGATCTTTTGCTCTTCCGTTCTGAACGGTGTAAAGCCCACGAATGACAAAGTCTGTTACCTGTACGTTATTGATGTCGTTGGTGCGGCGCATTTGGTTGCCACCGCCTGTCAGGTTTACATCAATCTTTCCAAAGCTTTTGGTGGCACTTACCAGGAAGTCAAGATTGCTTTCGCGGAAGCGGCGAGATTCCTGTGTGTAGATACCGTTTACAAAGCCTGCTTGCGCTGCTGCCCTTGATGCTATGCCAGTAGGAAAATTATTTACATCTTCATCACGGCTCCAGTAATCCTGGCCAAAGCGGCCTTGTACAAACAACCATGGTGTGATATTATATTTGGCAAATACGTTACCAAAGATCCTGTCGCGTTTTATATTGTGGAACTGTTCTGCCAAAACCCAATAAGGGTTAGTACGGTTCATAAACCTTGAATAGATATACTCATTACCGGCCGCGTTGTATTTGTTGGCATCCAGAACGCTCAGTGGCATTGTATTGGCCATTGCCATAAGTACTGTAGGAATGGAATTATCCTGGTTGGCAATATTGGGCGGATTTGAATTTATTTCTCTTGAATAATTGATGTTGCCCCCGAAATTTATTTGCTCAGATAGATTATAATTAAAACCCAGGTTGATGCTCTTGCGGTTAAACTTATTATTAGGTACTACGCCTTTATTGTCAGTATTGTTTAAGGACAAATATAAACCGCCTTTATCGCCGCCTGTTGATAAGGTAACGGTGTTGGAAAAATTTGATCCGTGGCGGTAGAATTCTTTAATACGGCTGCCTTGCGCCTCATAAGGAACAGTGAGGTTATTGAACAAAATCTGCGTCATACCCGGCGCAATTTTTTCACCAAAAGACCATTGGCCAGAGGTGGGGTTGGGGGCGGTAGGGCGGAGACCGTTTTCTCCCTGGCCATACTCTTTTTGGTAGTTGGTAAAGTCTAATGGGGTATCATCAGTATAATTGAGGTTGTAGGAAACACCCAGGCCGCGGCCTTTATTACGTGTTTTTGTTGTAACCATGATAACACCATCTTTTGCGCGCGAGCCATATAAAGCTGCGGCAGGTGCGCCTTTCAAAATACTCATGCTTTCAATATCATCAGGGTTAATGCTTGACAAGCCGTCGCCACCATCTGAAGTAATGCCGCCGCCTTTTACACCTGATGAAGCATTGTCGTTAAAGTTGGTATTGTCTATTGGTACGCCGTTTATTACAATCAACGGGCTGTTGGTACCATTGATAGACGACTGTCCGCGAATACGAATTTTTGAAGTACCCCCGGGGCCGGTTCCCAAGGAGGAGATATTAACGCCTGCTACCTTACCTTGTAATGCATTTATTACATTGGGGGTACGGTTTACTGTGAGCTCATCAGGCTTTACGTTGGTAACAGAATAACCCAGGCCCCTTGATTGCTTTTTAATACCCAGGGCGGTTACCACCACTTCATCAAGGTTACGCAAATCTTTAACTAATGAAACAGTGATAGCATTTCTGCCACCGATGGCTACTTCCTGCGAAGCGTAGCCAACAGAAGAAAATACCAATACCGTTTTACCGCCGGTGTTAATGCTGAAGTTACCGTTGGCATCGGTGGTAGTGCCATTCTGGGTTCCCTTTACATTTACCGTAACATTGGATAGTTTATCGCCTTCCTGGCTAGATACAGTGCCAGCAACAGTTTGGGCGTAAATGGAGGAGGAGAGCAATGCAAACGTCAGGATGAGTAGCAGACGTAAGCAAGAAGCGGGCTTACTGAGAAGCCGTGGTTCTTTTGTCATAATAGCAAGTCGTTTTGATTTAAGAATGAAATCAGGTAATCGTTAGCGTGAGGTGCCCGGGTTAAAGGAGCCCATCACCTTACAAAGTATCAATAATAAAACAGAATTAACTTCCATTTATGTACGGTGGTGGTTTTTACACATTTTATGAAAGTGGTAAGTGGTAAGTTTTAAGCGGTAAGCACTTTTGCGCGTTTTTTCGTTATGGTGGAGAAAAGGTAAATGTTTTGATGTTTTAGCATCGTCACGCTGTACAGGCAATGTTTACATCCGCAAAAGGACTTAATACTTACCACTTAAAACTTATAACTTAGAATAACAATGAGCCAGTTTTTTCTGCAGCAACCTAAGTCGGCGGAGCTACAACCGTTTCCGCATATTGCCGAACTGGCATGCCAGAAAATTCATCATATTCAGTTCAATTCTTTTGCACAGCGGCCGTCGCCGGGTTTGCAAATTTTTCACATTAATGAGGGTAAGTTTGACTGGGTAATTGGCGCCAGGGCATTTACGCTTTACCCCGGAGATACCGCAGTGATTTTGCCACAACAGCCATTTGGAAGTGAAAAAGGCTTTATGGATCTGGGCATTGTTTCATGGATAGCGCTTTCGCCACAACAATTCTCAAAAGACGGGCAGATGCAATTGGGGGCGTGGAGCGGTATACCCGAGAATGAAAGTAAATCATTCGGCAAATTGTTATTGTTAAACCAGGTATCGGTATTATCTCGATTAACGGCCGCTGGCCAGATTTTTCAGTACCTGCATAAAGAGATCAAAGAACAGGAAATAGGGTATACCGTGCGGGTTAATCAACTGGTGGATGAACTGCTGATTACCATTGTGCGTCATTTAACCCGGCAGAATAACCTGCAGCGCGACTTTCCGCAAACATTTATGAAGCTGGAGCAGGCGTTGCGCAGCAATCTTGACCACCAGTGGTTGGTAGAAGAAATGGCTGTTATGGTGGGTCTGGGTACCACTGCATTTACAGAGAAAGTAAAAAATTATACAGGCTTTTCGCCGCTGCATTACCTCATTAATATCCGTATTGCGGAAGCGATCAGGTTATTAAAGAATACGGAGAAGCCTGTTACCGACATTGCGCTGGAAACGGGCTTTTATTCATCACAACATTTTTCTACCACCTTTAAAAAACTGACGGGGTACACGCCAAGGCAGTTTCGCAACAATAATTCAAAAAAATCATAACCGATTTTAAAAACCAACCATTATGGATTGCATCATTACCATAGATATAGGCACCAGTGCGGTACGGATTTTTGCGTTTGAAATGAATGGCACCGCCATCGGCTTTGCGAAAGGGTCGTACCCCACATTTCATACAGAGCCTATTTACAGTGAGCAGGATCCTGAGCAGGTATTTATAACGGTGCTGTATGTACTAAAAAATTTCCTGACAGATAAAATCAGTCATAAAAAATATAAAGTGGTAGCCATTTGCTTCAGTGCGGCCATGCACAGCGTGTTACCCGTGGATAAAAATGGCGTGCCATTGGGTAATGCCATTACATGGGCGGATAACCGTGGTAAGAAAGAAGCGGACGATCTCAAAAAGCTTGCGGTGGCAAAAACAATTTATGACAATACAGGTACACCCATTCATCCTATGTCGCCCCTGATAAAAATTGCATGGATAAAGCGGCATGATAAAGAGCGTTTCAGCAAAACAGATAAATTTATTGCTATTAAGAACTATGTAATTCAGCAATTAACGGGTGAATGTGTAATTGATTACAGCCTGGCCTCCGCAACCGGCCTTTTCAACATTCATAAATTACATTGGGATGCCAATGCCCTTGCCTATGCAGGCATCAGCGCAGATAAATTGCCGACACCGGTACCTGTTTTTCATTCATCATTGCGTTTGCGGAGGGAGTACCAGGTTTCGCTTGGTCTTTCAAAACAAACTAAAATCATTATTGGTGCAAGCGATGGTTGTATGGCAACACTGGGTGCAGGCGTATGGGGTGAGGGTAAGGCTACTATTACCATTGAGCAGAGTGGTGCGGTACGGGTGGCCGGCAATAAAGTAATCCGCGATAGCAAACAGCGGTTTTTTAATTATTTACTTACGGATGGTTATTATGTGTCTGGCGGACCAACCAATAACGGCGGTGTTATTTTTGAATGGTTTGCCAAACAGTTTGGCGTTTTTAATGAGGCATATGGAATAGATGAAAGTATACATACCCTTATCAAAGAAGCCATGCAGGTGCCTGCAGGTTCTGAGGGCTTATTGTTTTTACCTTACCTGCTGGGTGAGCGTGCACCAATATGGAATGCTAATGCACGGGGTGCGTATTTTGGTCTTAACATTAAACATGAACAAAAGCATTTCGTTCGCGCTACCCTGGAGGGTATTTTGTATGAGATTTACAGTATTGGAAAAATCCTGGAGGAGCACCGTGCATTCAGTTCAATTTCTATTAATGGCAGTTATGCTGCTTATCCTTTGTGGGCGCAAATTATAGCAGATATGTTTGGCAAGCCGGTAAGTGTGAGCAATAGTTATGATAGCATTGGTACGGGCGCATTGTTATTGAGCCAAACAGAAATGGGTGTATACCGCAACCTGGAAGAAGCAGCACGAACCGTTTCGTTGCAAACTACCTACCATCCCAATAAAAAAGACCACCAGGTGTATATGAAATATTTTTCAGTATTTGAGAAATTGAGCCATGTATTGCAGGATGAGTTTGAAGCGATAGCCAAACTCCAAAATGTGTAACACTGTGTTCTGAATGATCAGATAAAACAAATAAATTTTGACTTATTGGACGCCTCCGTATTGTCGCATGTAAATTAAGTTAAACCCCCTTGCTGTCTTTCTAATAACTTCTCTTGAAAGCATTTATGTAATAATACTTATATTAAAAAATAAATTTGGAGCGTTGATTTTTTCCAAATAGTTTTACTTCAGCTTAATAAGCTAACGGTTATATGTAAGTGCTTTTTAATGCGAAAATAAAAAGCTTCTATGTCTGGTGACGCTGGTTGTTGGTACAACTGGCAAAGACCATCTTATCAGGCTTTCTTTAAATGCGGTCGTTATCCGCAATACTCCTTCATCCATTATAATTAATGCAGGGCCGTACTTTCCGGCAACAGGTGTATTGGCATACACGCTGACTGGAATTGTGTAGCCACAACAAACACGTTTATACTATTACACGCACTAATACATGGTGCAGGTAATGGACATGCATAGTATTGATTGTATATGAAGTTTTATAAATTTTTTAAACCCCTGAATCAATATGATAAAAAGGATTGTAAGCGTCATTTCATTTCTATTGCCTTTTTTGGCCGATGCACAAACTGCTGCTACTACCAATACGCTGGGTGCAACTGGCGCGGCAGCTATTCAGTCCACTACCAGTCCAACTTACCGGTTATCTGTTAGTGGTGCTATTAAACAGTTTGGTACCGGTTATAATCTTGCCAGCAGTCCGGTATTCATTTTAGAGAATACCACAGCCGGCACCGGGCGCACTTATGGACTTAACTCCTATGACAACGGATTGTTTTCCATTTTTGATATGAAGGCCGCCAGTGCGGCCAGGTTTGTTATTGACCCCAATGGCAATATTGGCATCGGCACCAGTACACCACTGGCACTGTTGCATGTAAATGGAAATATCCGCGCAAATGGCCTGCTGTTAAACAATGGCAGCAATGGAATTGCCGCCAGCTGCGTTGCCACGCATATCTATAATAGTTGTGGTACAAACGGATTTATTACACTTGGATTTACAAATACTTCAAAAGCAAACACGGCTTCCTCGGATCCTTTTACTATTAAGCAACTGACCAATGCTATTGGTATAAGGAATAATAATCCGGTGGAAGCGCTGGATGTAATTGGTAATGTAAAAACAACCGGACTTATAGTACCTACCGGTGCAGGCGCGGGCAAAGTACTTACCAGCGATGCCAGTGGTGTAGCCAGCTGGCAACCTACTATAAGCTTATTCACCAAAACAACAACCATTCAGGTCCCGGATGTTGATCCGGCAGTTGCTCCATACAGCTACATACATATGCCTTCAATACCGGCTTTGAAATTGGGGACTACCGATGCGGGCAATGTCTCTGTAAACAAACCATTAATCAGCCTGGGCAGGCATATGGGATCAGGCCTTATGTTGTATGATAATTTCAGTACTACGGCTGATTGCTCCGGTATTGGTATTACACCGGGAACCATGCAGTTTTACACAGGCTGGAGTGCATTGTTTACCTGGAATTTGCGCGGTTACCAGGCCACAACCGGAACCAATGAAATTATGCGCCTCAATAATACCGGCAACTTAATGGTGGGGTCAACCACAGACAACGGTAACAAATTGCAGGTAAACGGTAGTATTTGGTCTACTGCATTTACACTTCCTACAGGTGCCGGCGCAGGCAAAGTACTTACCAGTGATGCCAATGGCGTAGCTACCTGGCAAGCAGTCACGGGTGGTACCGGCAGCAGCAGCTGGACGGTAAACGGCACCACCATTTCAAATGCCAATACGGGTGTGGTAGTAATAGGCGGCACTACTATACCTACCGCAACACCGGCAGATGCCACCATGAAGCTGGCAGTAAAAGGCAGCATTTACGCACAAAAATTAAAAGTTACGCAAACCGGCTGGGCAGATTATGTTTTTGATTCCAGCTATAAACTTCCGCTGCTCAAGGACGTGGAAACATTTATTCAGCGCCATCAACATTTGCCGGGTATTCCCTCTGCTGCTGAGATAGCAAAGGATGGAATAGATGTTGGTGACAACCAGTCAAAATTGTTACAAAAAATTGAGGAGCTCACTTTGTATGCCATTGACCAGCAAAAGACGCAGCAAGCGCAGCAAAAATTAATTGCAGCGCAAACAGCGATGTTGCTGCAAATGCAAAATGAAATTCAAAAATTAAAAGATAGAAAAACCAATCATAGCGGTAAATGAATGAACAGAGGATGCTGGTGTGGCCAAAATAAACCTATTCGTTAAGCACAGAATCCGCGGAATCTACTTGCCGTGGCACTTTGAACAATAACCAAGAGATGAAAATACGGCAACTGCTTTTTTTGGTACTGCTACACTTGCTGGTGTGCAATTGCCTGGCGCAATCAGCGCCTGATTCATTAACGCTTATTAGTAGCAAACTTGGGCAGCAGTACGTAAGCGTGATAAATGACAAGGCAGAAAAGATGTCCGGTCAATTAGAGAAGCAAACAGAGAAATATCTTTCTAAACTGGAAAAACAGGAAGCCAGGTTGCAAAAAAAGCTGGCCAAAATAGACTCGCTGGCAGCCAATAAAATATTTGTTGATGCCAAACAGCAGTATGAGCAAATACAAGGAAAGATAAAAAACAAGTCAGCGCAATTACGCAATCAAACACAAAGATATCTGCCCTGGCTGGATTCATCGGCATCTTCACTTTCGTTCCTGCAGAAAAACGCTGTGTTGAGTGGGCTCAAAGGAGATGCAACCAAACTCAATGGTGCAGTTGCTCAGGTTAAAGCGTTGCAAAACCAATTGAAACAGGCGGCCAGCGTAAAAGAATTCATCCAGGAGAGAAAGGAATACCTGAAGCAACAATTGCAACAATACAATTTAAGCAACGAGTTAAAAAAATATAATCAAACGGCTTATTACTATTCACAGCAAATCAATGAATATCGGCAGGCATTAAGTGACCCTGAAAAAGCAGAACGCAAAGTGCTCTCACTGTTGAACAGCATACCGGCATTCCACGATTTTTTTAGCAAGAACAGTATACTGGCTACCATGTTTGCCCCACCAGGTACTACTGACCCCGGCACCATTACCCAAAACTTGCAGGGTTTACAAACCAATGCTTCCGTGCAGGAACTTTTCCAGAACCAGTTGGCTGCAGGCGGACCGAATGCACAAGCCATGTTTCAGCAAAACATAGAAGAAGCGCAGGGTATGCTGAATACATTAAAAGCAAAGTTGAACCAGCTGAAGAGCAATGGGGGAGATGATCTGGACCCGCCTGATTTTAGACCCAATATGCAAAAGACCAAAACCTTTTTGCAACGCTTAGAATATGGAACCAATATACAATCAGTAAGGAGTAACTATTTCTTTCCCACCACCACAGATATTGCGCTTTCGGTTGGTTACAAACTTAATGAGAAAAGCATCGTAGGAATTGGCGCTAGCTATAAAATAGGGTGGGGAAAAGATATCAAACATGTTTCCATTACCTCAGAAGGTATGGGGTTGCGTTCGTTTATTGACATGAAACTGAAAGGTAGTTTTTATGCGAGTGGCGGACTGGAATACAATTACCAGCACCCCTTCGGTACCATTGAACAAATTAAAAAACTCAACACGTGGCAGCAAAGCGGTCTGTTGGGGGTTACCAAAATTATTTCGCTCAAAACAAAATACTTCCAGAAAACAAAACTGCAGTTTCTGTGGGATGTGCTGAGTTATCAGCAAAGGCCGAGAACACAAACGGTGAAGTTTAGGGTGGGGTATAGTTTTTAATACAAATCATTACAATTAATTTTATGTTCAGGAGCGTATTAGTATTTATTTTTCTCTTCTCTCTACAGTATCGATGCTTCTCGCAATACAACATCGTAGATCCCAAATCTGCTGTAAATCAAACTGCGCCTTTACCGCCGGACCTCGCTAACATAGGGCAATACGTAATGTCGCCTCCCAATTTATCAAACGGTCTTCCGCAGCAAAATGTTTCCTTATTCGAACTAAAAGAAAATGGAGTATCATTTCCTGTATCGTTGTTTTATAATTACAGCGGATTTCGTGTAAAAGAAGAAGCAACCTCAGTTGGTCTCGGATGGGGCATAACAGAAGCGATGATAATCCGTGAAGTCAAACATGTGCCCGATGAGCATACTGAACTAATGAAGAAATTTGAGGACTATGGCGAAAATTATGCGGAAGAGATAGGCCATGGGAGCGTAGATAATCAGTATTCATATACCGGGTCGCAGGTAGATTATCAAGGCGATCAAGGGTATCATAATTTTACTTTTAACAGACAATTCTACAAGTATTATGATGCGCAACCCGATGTGTATATACTAAACTGTGCAGGATACACGGCCAAATTTTTTTGGTTAAACAACCAGGCAGTTAAAATAGATCAAAACGATCTCATCATCACTACAGATGGCACACCAGGTGAAGACATGAAATTTATTGTAAAAACCCCTGAAGGCCTTCAATTTTCATTTTTGCCAATGGATTATACCGAAATATCAGCCGGAAGTTTTACAAATGCCTGGTTATGTAACAATAGCCAAATGCTAACACATACTGAACATAGATATACAATTGGCTGGCGGTTGACCGAAATGAAAAGTACCATCACAGGACAAATAGTCCGTTTCAGATACAAGCCTAATTTAACTATAAATGAAAAAACCGTTGATCAGGTTGGCTTTTTTACATTAATAGCACCGCTCCAACTTAATAATGTTTTTTTAATAACCAATTATCGTAGTGATGATACTTATACTAAGACCGTATCGTCTACATTTTTCTTTGACGAGATTGAAAGCGAACATTATAAGATTAAATTTATTACCGACTCTCGATTAGATAATGACCAGTATCGGATAAAACAAATAAAAATCTTTAACAAGACCAATTTATTGGTGCCTTTAAAAACAATAGATTTTATACATGGGTATTTTGGTAACAGCGCATCACCCGATAACTCATGGCTAAAATTAGCGGGTGTCAAATTGAAAGGAGCTGGTGAAGACCGTGAGTATAATTTTTCCTATATTTCTGAAAATAACAGCGCTGTCTATCCAAAATCCAGCCTCTCAATTGATCACTGGGGTTATTACAACGGTTATCCAAATCAATCGCTGGTGCCCTATTCAACAGAAATCGATTTTAGAATTCGAAATAATTCTTCAAATTCGAATGTTGGTCTATCGGCTCCATTTGGCAACCGCGAGCCAGTATTTAACGAGGCGAGACTATTTGCGTTGGAAAAAGTAATATATCCTACTAAAGGTTATACTCTGCTTACCTATGAATCCTCGAATGGGAAAGGAATAAGAGTAAAATCCCAGGAGGACAATGATGGCCTTGCCTCTGTGTCCCACTATTATGAGTATAGCGGAAATGTATTTTTTCCTGCAATCTATTCCGTGAATGAATTTTATAGTTACCAGAATTGCGGAACAAATGTACCTGGCAACCTTTCTCAGTATCCAACAGATTTGCCAATCAATACAATAAGTTACACCTACAGCTCTGTTCCAGATGCGACTTCCGAGATTACTGACAATCGTCAACCTTTTTTTGATCAGGTAACAGATTTTATAGGTTCGCCTGACGGTAAGGGCGGCAAAACGGTTTATAAATTTGCGCAAATCAATGCAATAGGAAAAGATGTCATTCTTATAGAAAAGAATCAATACAAATGGGGCGAGAGTAACCCGGTTGCCTGGGAAAAATATAATTATTCAACTCCAGTAACAAAAAGCATTAGATACTGGCGTATTCCTGAGTTATATAACCAATTGGTGCCTAGCAGCCCATGTGCATCTGATCCGCTAAATGCAGTTGTCTGTGCACCTACTGACCCTGAAAAAGGATATGTTTTACAAAATGTCTATGGTGAAAGCAAGACAACATGGTGTTACTGGAAACGCCTTGATGAAATAGAGAGTTATCAGCAGGGTGTTGCCACCAGAAAAAGGTTTCTTTATAGGCAACAGGAGCCAGTAACGGGAATCCCAAAACACACAAATCCCATCAGGATCGAAGAAACGCTTTCAGACATGAGTATTAAATCCTCCTATCTATATTACCCGGGCGACGCTGATCCAGATATAAATCGCGTTTTTCTGGGAATCCCTGAAATGTATGATAATAACAATGTGAATTTTCGACACTTCACAAGTCCTGTCATAAAGACTAAGACCTTTATTGGAAATCATTTGTTGTCAAGCGATGTGTTGCATTATTCCTATGACGCGCTGAATGGTATACTTGTTAAATCTGACCACGAGCAATTACCTGCAGGTATAGAAACTGGTAAGATCAAGTATCAGTTTAGGTATAATAGCAAGGCAAACCTCACTGATGTTAACAAAGAAAATGATGTTCCGCAGTCCTTTATCTGGGATTTTAAAAATCTGTATGTATCCGCTAAGGTTCTTAATGCAAAAAGTAATGAAATCTTTTTTGACGGCCTTGAAGAACCTGGGTCATGGGTAAGCCCGGTTTCCGTTTGGCCAACTGTTGTAAATGATGAAAGTAAATTTCACACTGGTAAATACGCAGGTAAAATAACTAATGTCAATAGCAGTGAAATATATTATCATAGTGTTAAATGGTTGCAAGTTTCACTCCTAGCTGCAACGAAATTCAAATACTCGGGTTGGTTTTACAGTGATGGTCCATCGTGTGAAATGTTACTCTTTATGAAGACGGCCGGAGAAACTGGCTATTATTCATATGTAGATGTGAGAACGTTAACAACTATTGGCAAATGGACATTGCTTGAAGCAGAATATACCGTGCCTGCCAATGTTGTTCAGTTGAATTTACGGATAGACAATAATGGTGGAGGCAGTATCTGGTTTGACGATATCCGTCTGTACCCTGCCTCAGCGCAGATGACTAGTTTTACCTATGATCCATTGGTTGGAATGACCAGTACGTCTGATATAAACAATCGGTCAACTAATTATGAATATGATGCCGCCGGCCGCCTTAAATTGGTTCGTGACCAAGATTATAATATTATAAGAAAAATTTGTTACACTTATGCGGGTCTACCAAGCAGCTGCGATCCCCCGGTGGTTAAATATTCCCTTAGTGGAGCGAATCTGACCAGCAATCCATGGACAGTTACGGTATTCAACGCAAACTTTAATCAAACATATAGTATTGGTTTAACTACATCTGTGCCGGCAATACTGGCTGATATTCCGGCAGGCATATATACACTTGCTTTTGCCCCCATGTATCCAGGCAGTGTTACATCGCCTATACAATTATTATATAACAACACTGTAACAGCTGGTACAAGTTTCAATCTCACTAACATAACTATTAATTCGGCGACCAGTTTCACGCTGCAACTGCCTCCGGTAATGCCAGTAGGTTGTTCATTTAATATGCAGGCTGGCTTTAGTTCACCAACCAATGGCATCAACAATACCGGGGGCACAGTTTCTTCTTACCTCGTATTTACTGCAACCAATTCCATGCAGTTGAATACCAGTTATTATATCGCCAACATCACAAGTGGATGTTTACCTACAGGCGTGCGGACAATATATACCACTTCTGCAGGAAGAAACTGGACCATTGTTATTTATCCGGGCGGGCAGGTATACGTGACCCCCACTTCCGGTTCAGCGGTTGCTGCAAATACCACTACTTCTTTTAGTGGCGTAACGTACACTTTATAAATATAGTCTTGATGGATAAAAAGTACAGAATCAGCAAAATGTTGGTGAGTATCGCAATCATATTGGCCAGCAATCACCTGAAAGCACAGAACTACCAGGCTGCAATCGCCGCGGCAGACACCAGCCGCTTCTCTGTTAATAAGGCTGGTGGCTGGCAATTGTTTAATTCACACGTCAATAACGTTTCTATGGATAGCGTATGCGCAGAAGTTGTATTGCAACACAGCAACAATATCAACTGGCAGCAATTGCAACTGGTCGGGAAAATCAAATTTATTGACGCTTTACCGAAGGTCAATAAAGTTATGCCCTTTCGCTTGCTTAATAATGGGTATTTATTTCAAGTACAGACAGACGGCAGCTGCTACCTGAGTTTTGTCAACGGTATTTTCCCTGCTACGACCCTGTTGTCATACCTGTTGTAGTGCATTACCATCTTTAAGTTCAGTTAAACTGAATGACATGATAACCAATAACTATAAATAATTGCATATATGCATAAGCGTTACACGAGGATATTTCTATCAGCCGTCATGTTTTTTTGCATTGCATTTGGAAAAATTCAGGCACAGGTGCCTGCCAATAAGCCATCGGGAGTGATGCAAACACCCGCGGTAACAGGCCAGATTGTAGTGACGCCTGGCGGCTATCCGGTTGGCATACCTCTAAATAATACCCGTGTACGCCAGGCAGTTGCTCCCATTACTGACGAGGCTGTATTTGATGCAGCGGGTTATCAGTTAGTAAAAGAACAAACCCAATATTTCGACGGACTGGGACGTCCGTTGCAAATAGTCTTTAAACAGGCAAGTCCGGGCACGAGCCCACAAGACATAGTAACCCCGTTAGTTTACGATGCATTTGGCAGAGAAGCTTATAAATACATGCCTTATGTCGCAGCTGCAACAGACGGAAGCTTTAAGACCGACCCTTTCAATGCACAAAAAGCTTTTTTACAATCGCAATATCCCGGCGAGCAGGTGTTCTATGGGAAAATAAATTATGAAGCCTCACCATTTAACAGGGTGCAAACTACATTTGCAGCTGGCAACAGCTGGGCTGGCAGTGAAGGTACCAGCGCTGAACACAGCATGAAAACGCAGTACCTTGTTAACACTGCCACTGACCTGGTAAAAATCTGGACCATCACCAATAGTGCGTTAATGTATAATGGTAACGAGCCTACTGTAAATATACCAGCCACCGCACTTAATTACAATGCAGGTACACTTTATAAAACGGTAACCATTGATGAACAGGGTAGTGCCGTAGTAGAATACAAAGACAACCAGGGGCAAATTATTTTAAAAAAAGTACAGGTAGACGCCAGCATGGCTGCCGACTATAGCGGTTACAATGGTTTTTTAAGTACGTATTACGTGTATGATGATCTCAACCAGTTACGATTTGTAATACCGCCCAAGGCAGTAGCAGAACTTATAAAGCCGGTAATTAACTGGGTGTTATCAGCAGAAGTTATCAATGAACTTTGTTTCCGTTATGAATATGATGACAGAAACCGAATGACAGCAAAAAAAGTACCCGGTGCTGGATGGGTGTATATGCTATATGATAAAAGAGACCGCCTGGTGTATACCCAGGATGCGAACATGCGGATTAGCAACCAATGGATGACCACGCTGTACGATGAACTTAACCGTCCTGTTACAACCGGAATGACTACTTACAGCGGTACGAGAACACAATTAAAAACATACCTGGATGCGGTTGATCCATCCATAACATCAACCAAAACAATAACTGGTAACGCTCCTTTGCGGGTAGAGGGTTTCTATACATTGACTACGCCTATTACGGGTATCCGCCAGGCTACCAGTTATATCAGTATGGAAAACGGTTTTGAGACGACTGATTTTACCGCGGAAATAGTCAGCGGAGGCACCGGTGATGCGTTTAGCAACCAGTCTGTAATAACCGGCAACCCTATACCGGCGGGTGCCAGCTTTATACCCCTGACTATAACAAGCTATGATAATTACAGCTGGACAACGAGTGCATACACAACACAATACAACAGCAAACTGCAGGAAGGGAATAATGTAAACAAGGTAACAATGCCGGCACAGGCCAGCCAGCAAACCAGCGGATTGGTAACGGGAACCAGAACACGTGTTATAGAAGATGCCACGGATTTAACCAAAGGTGGCTGGTTAACTGCGATTAACTTTTATGATGACCGTAACCGTGTCATACAGCAGCAAAGTGTTAACTATAAGGGTGGGAAGGACATTAGCACCAATCTTTATGATTTTAGCGGAAAAGTGCTTAGCAATTATATGGCGACTGAGAACCCTGCCGCCACACTAAACATCGGCATTCGCAGCAATATGGAATATGATGCAGGCGCAAGATTATTAAAGACAGCAAAGAGTATATTCAATAATCCGGCTGATGCCAGTGCTGCGGTGGTAACCACTACAGCGCAACTACTATATGATCAGCTTGGCCAGTTGCTGACCAAAACAATGGGACAGCAAAAAGAGGCGAATGGCAATTACACCTCTACGCCCCTTGAGACACTCGACTATAGTTACAATATTCGTGGCTGGTTAAAAGGTGTCAACAAAGATTATAGCAATAAAACGGGCACGCACGCCAATGATCGTTGGTTTGGTATGGAATTGAATTACGACTGGGGTTATGCCAGTAATCAGTTCAATGGTAATATTGCCGGCACCAAATGGCGTACAAAGGGCGATGGTGAACAACGCTCGTACGGTTTTGGGTACGATAAAGTAAATCGCCTTCTGAGCGCGGATTTTAGCCAATTGACTGGGGCTAACTACACCGACAATGTAAATAATCTGAACTTTGACATGCAGATGGGTAATGGTACCGATCCCTTAACTGCTTACGACGAAAATGGGAATATTAAAGCGATGAAGCAATGGGGCTTAAAAGGATTGGCCAGCAGCGTCATCGATGACCTTACCTACACCTATATTGCGACCAGCAATAAACTTTTTCATGTGGCAGATGCCAATAATGACATGGATAGTAAGCTGGGCGATTTTAAAGATATTTCCTTTTATAGTGGCAGGCAGGGTAAGTATATTTATGATGCCAATGGCAATATGGTGATGGATACGCACAAGGGTATATACAGTACCTTCACCACTGATAATCCTGGCATCACTTATAATTACCAGAATCTTCCCTGGCAAATTAAAATAATGAGTAAGGAAGGCCAGGCAAAAGGAACCATCAGCTATATCTACGATGCCACCGGTAACAAACTGGAAAAGCGGGTTAATGAGTTGCCATCAGCCAGCAATAATAACCAGCAGAAAAGCACTAATACCAGCTACATCACCGGGCTAGTGTATGAAAACAATGCATTGCAATTGATTTCGATGGAGGAGGGCCGCATCCGCCAGTCAACCAGCACTATCGGAACAAACAGATATGTCTTTGACTACTTTATTAAAGACCATCTGGGTAATACGCGTATGGTATTAACAGATGAGCAGCAAATAGACCGTTATCCCACAGCTACGCTTGAAGCAAATGCACTGGGGCAGGAAAAAAATTATTACGATATCAATGATACATACGTTGTCCCCAAGCCCGGAGGCACCTCGCCGGCCAATTTGCTCGACTATGTAAATGATAATGGAACCAATAATCCCAACACGTTTGCCGACAAAAATGCGGTAAGCCAAAAAATGTATAAGCTCAATGCGGCCACTAACCGCATTGGCCTCACTAAAATGCTGAAAGTAATGGCGGGTGATAAGATAAATATTCTCGCCAAAAGTTATTATCGCTATGCCGGAGGTAGTGTTACCAATACGCCTTTTAACGCGGGCGATTTAATCAACGGTTTCCTTGCAGTGGCGGGTGGTAACAACCCGGCCACCCTGCATGGTGCCACCTCAGCCATTTTAAACGCCGATGCCTCTTTACTGGCTCCGCTTAATAGTTTTACCAATAACAATCCGGTAAACAGCGGTAACAATGTAAAAGCCGCTGTGAATTATATCATTTTAGATGAGTATTTTAAATATATATCGGGCAATTTTGATCCGGTGGAAAGTGCTTCCAGCGGAGGCTTAAAACCGCATTTGCTGCAGGACATACCAGTGACAAAAAACGGCTATATTTACATCTATTGCAGCAATGAGAGCAATATAGATGTGTTCTTTGATAATCTTGAAGTGGTGCACACGCGCGGGCCTTTGTTGGAGGAGACGCAGTATTATCCGTTTGGGTTGACAATGGATGGTATCAGCAGCAAAGCAGTGAACGCTACCTTAGAGAACAAATATAAATATAATAAAAGTTCTTACTTACAAAACAAAGAGTTCTCTGATGGAAATGGATTGGAATTATATGCAACAAATTTTAGAAGCCTTGATCCTCAATTAGGCAGATGGTGGCAGATAGATCCGAAACCAAATGAAGCTGAAAGTCCATATGATGCAATGGGTAATAATCCTATAAAGTTTAATGATCCATTAGGCGATACGCTTCCAAGTGGGAAACACGTATATGACAAAGGTGGAATGGAAGAATTCTTGTGGATGTGCGACCCTCGGTCAGAGTATTATGGTACTGAAGTTGAATTAACTTGGGGCGAAAGGTTATATTTACTCGGTGGCCAAATAGGGTTATTTGCTATGCCTGTTGGGGGACGGATACTATCTGCTGCTGAGCAAACAGTCACCAAAACTACTAACAGCCTTAATGAAATTGGATCATTATGGAAAATACAAAATGTTTCTAGACGTGGGTTTAGGGCGGAGAATATTTTGGGGGGGAACCTGCCCAAAACTTTTAAAACTTTTGATCGTTTTATAGGAGGGGTCGCTAGTAGTATTAAGAGTTTAGATTTGGGAGCTAAATCTTATAATAAAGGGAATGGCCTGTTGAATACAATAAAAGGCTATGTAAATGACGCTGCAAATTTTACCAATTATGCAATGCGGGACGAATCTGGAGCTCTTGTTTCACTCAGTTCTTCTCAAATCAACTCTAGAACAGTAGAGTTAGCTATTCAACCCGCAAAAGCGACTTTACAGCAGTGGGAACAAATTGTAGACGCAATGAAATATGGACAAGATAATGGGGTCGCAGTAAATATAAACTTCATAAGGTGAAATATGAAAGTAGCGGGATTATATAAAGACAAAAAAGGGTATATTTTTTGTTCTATGTCGACATCAGTAGCTGGGTTTTGGATATCTACGGAACCTGAAATAAGATTATATTTTGATTCGGCGCCATATAGAATTGTACATGCGTTAAAGGAAGTAGTTAATGCAAGTAGTACCAATGTGCCAACTCCTGTATTCAATCAAGACTTAAAGCGTGTACAAAAAGCGCTTAAGAAGGAAAAAGAAAAAAGATTGGATATTAAATCCTTTGCTGATTTAGACAAAAGTCCCGTATTGTTTTGTTCTGTAAGGTTGGAAAACGATACTTTAATCTTTTCGCCTCAAATGCATGATCTGGAAAAAGGCGGGATTGGATATACAAGTATTGGGAACGTTCATGAAGTTTTAGTTCCATATAATGCACCCGATGAAATCATCTTAACAGCTATTGTTAAATCGTTTGCTAAGTGTAAGTAGTTTACTTTCCTTTTTTAAAATTGTCGTGCCGACTCAACCAGGCCGAGCCAATATGCTTGCTGGCCATCTTTTCCCCATGGAATGAAAAAATATGATTCCACTAAAATTCTCATTTTATGGGCGCATGGGGTATTGGTAATTTCGATAATGATACTGCAATGGATTGGCTGCAAGAATTCCATGAGCAACCTACAGAAGCAGCTTTGTCAGAGGTTTTTTCCAACGTTACCGAAAATGATGAATTTATTGACGCTGATGAAGGCTCAATGCTCTTGGTCGCCGCAGAAATTATTGCAGCTATTAAAAGTAGAAAAAACAATGATTATCCTGATGAGGTAAGACTTTTTGATGAGATAAAAGTTCAAAACGACCTTTCAGACAAAGCTTTGAAAGCTATTGATATGGTTAGCCAATCTGATGACTCTGAATTAAAACAATTATGGCAGGAAACAGAAGATTTTGGTCGATGGAATGCCGTTGTTATTGATCTCAAAAACAGAATTCAATAGTTTTTTCTGAAACCAACCGTATCGGACGAAGAAATTCGACAGCAATAGTTATTTTATATCATTGCCAGATGCAATATGCTGCTTCACACCTTTAATATTGTTGAAACTATTGGAAATAAAACTCGCTTTCTTATTTACTTGTTGGTAATAACTCATCAGGCGTTTACTATGCAATCAGTTCAACAAAAATAAAATTCTTTTCTACTGGGGTAAACACTTATACCTGCTTGTTTTTAACTTTTTCAACAGATTAAATAACAAAGACAAATCTGTGCGATGTGGTTGAACCACTTAATACATCAACATTAAAATATTTTAGTCTTTACTTCGTTTATCCCGGTGGTTGCAATGGACAATGCCGTAGTTTAGGCCATAAAGCCAACCAATACAGTAGTAAATCATTTTCGCAAAGTCACTAAAAACACAACATGTTAAGATATATAAAACCACCAACAGTTGTTTTGATGAGTATGGTTGTATTAACCAGTTGCCTGACCGCTACAAAAGTAGACAGGCAAGTTGCTAAACAATACGCGGAGAAACAAGAAAGCCAAAGAAAAAAGCAAAACGACTTCATTTTAATTACAACAACCTTGGTCGCTAATGACGACAGAATATCAAGTTCTGAAACCAAAACGAGCAAGGTGTTACCACTGATATTGTATTGGTCGTGGGACTATAAAAATACATGCACGCTCAATCCCAAAATCCCAATTAATATTTTTACCGCAACCATGCAGTCATATGGAAGTAGAAAGCTGAATGCAAAACTGAAGGATCAGAAACTGGAACTTGTTGTTCAGAAGGTTCCGAATCAATTTGCCATTGACGATAAGGCGCATTTGATATTTTTTGGGTATGCTTATGGCTGGGACAATGTATCTATCAAAGGAGAGAGGATGGATATGGTGGTTTCCTATAAATTGTTGAAAGATAATTTGGAACTCAAGAGCGGCACCATATCAATTGAAAACTTTGATGATAAGAAAAACATTGGCATGTTTACCTCGTGGAAAAAAGCCACTACTGAATCCCTGGATCAATATGATCAAAATATTGCGACATTAACGAAACTTGTTGTGGATAAATTAGCGGCTGAGTTATAGTAATACCGACAGGGTCTTACATTACGCAAATAATCTACAGAATATGCTGGATTACTTCCTGTAAAATGTTACCGATAATCAATAGGAAATTTGAGCTATTGACCTTCTTAAAGTGTACCACCGCCCGCTGCTTACAAGTCACGGGTAAAATAATTACTGAATTAGGATATTTTTAACCGCCGGGCTTAGGTATCCACTATAAATCCTGTCTATCATTGCACAGTGAATGCCTGGTAATGTGTTTTGCATAAACATTCATATACCCCACCATCATGCGCCTTAGCAGAACCGTTTTTTTTGGTGGCCTGTTATTGATTGTTATTGCTCCATTTGTTGGCCATACAATATGGTGGCTAGCGCATTCAAAAAAAACGGTGGGCAGCATGCGCTTTGTAGGTAAAAGTTATACCGGTCAGCTTATTCACAGCTATTCAGTTATCAGGTTTAGTACAGGTACAGACACCATTTTCTTTAACACCAACGACAATATCATTTTCACTCCCGGCCAACAGGTAGCTGTTCGCTACCAGCAAAACAATCTCCACAACGCAAAGGTGGATATTTTTATCGAGATATGGGGAGACGCGCTGGTATACGGCGGAATGTTTGTTTTAATTCTCGCCATTGTTTTTGCACACCCTGGCATTGTGCCATACCGTTCAATAATAATGATTGGTAAAAAGCCACCTTTTGTTAACATCATCACCCCTTCAATAAGCCTTTCCAATATTTGAAAGGAATGCCCATAACGCCGGCTTATTATGTTGGCAGTGTGTAGCTTTCTTGGCTGTTTGCAACATTTATGAAATACATTTATGGCACTGTAGCTTTAGAATCAGCTTACTTATTCATTTTATTGTATGCCATCATCCATCACCAGGAAAGATTTTCTGCGCACCGTGGCGGTCGGTGCCGCAGGTTTGTACATGCCGGCTCACTTGGACGCACACTGGCAACCCCCTAATGAATTATACCACCTTAGTAGCAGTTTGCTGGACGAATGGAGTGCGGCCGTCTTGAGGCTCCAGGTAACAGATAAATTAAATGCTGACCAATACGGCGGTATCGTGAGCCCCGATACAGGTAAAGTGCCCGGACGCTGCGGAGATTCCATCTACCCATTTTTTTGTATGGCTCAACAAACCGGCCACCAGCAGTACATCGATGCCGCACAACGGGTGTATCAATGGATGGAAACCCATGTAAGCGATACCGACGGCGCATGGCTCAACGAACCACAAAAAAATTCGTGGAAAGGCATTACCGTTTTTACCACCATCGCCATTTGCGAAACACTACAGAATCATCATAAAATAATTCCTCCCGCGTTTTATGATGTTTTGGTAAACCGGGTGCGCAAATCCGCAGCGTATATCTATGATAATTTTACGATTGATTATGGAAACATTAACTATCCCATCAGCGGCGCATATGCCCTGGCGTTGGCCGGTCATTTACTGGATGTGCCTAAATGGAAAGACAAAGGAAAAGTATTGGCGCAGCAGTCGCTCAACTTTATATCTAAAAAAGACAAACTGATTTTTGGCGAAGGGCAACCTTATTATCAGCTTTCCCAAAAAGGATGCCTGCCTGTTGACTTGGGTTATAATGTAGAAGAATCATTACCGGCCCTTGTGCAGTACGGACTGCTGGTAAATGATAAAGAATTACTGGAAAAAATAACCGAATCAATGCAGGCCCATATGGAGTTTATGCTCCCCGATGGCGCCTGGGACAATAGCTGGGGTACCCGTAACTACAAATGGACGTACTGGGGCAGTCGCACATCAGACGGATGCCAAACCGCTTATGCGCTGATGAAAGACCGCGACCCGCGTTTTTATACTGCGGCATTAAAGAACCTTCAGTTATTAAAAACATGTACGATAGACGGACTACTGCAGGGCGGACCACATTTGCGCAGTCATGGTATCGCCACCAACGTTCACCATACATTCTGCCATATGAAAGCTCTGGCTAATGGGCTTAACTATACAGACAACGCACCGTTGTCCATCCATCAAAAGGCAGCGCTGCCACGTGAAAAGACAAAGGGCGTTCGCTTTTTTAGCGATATTCAAACCTGGCTGGTTGCCAGCGGCGCATGGCGGGCAACCATAACCGGGTACGACATGGAATACAAAGATTTTAAAAACGGCCATCCCACCGGCGGTGCAATCAGCCTGCTCTGGCATGAGAAAGTTGGCGCAATACTGGTGGCCAGTATGAATGCATACCAGTTATTTGAAAAAGACAATATGCAGGCGGACACTGATCCGGCATCTATGCCGCTAACGCCCAGGATAGAAATTAAGACAGACACCGGCCTGTATACCAGCAATAGCGATCTCAGTGCAGTTGTAAGCGTAAAGGAAGAAAATAACAGTGTGCTGGTAAACGTTAGTGGACACCTGGTTAATGGCAATCAGGAGAATCCCTCCCGAGGGGCGGTATCTTACCAGCTGCAATACCTTTTTACTACCGAAAAAATTGTATTGAACTTTGCATGCCAGGCAAACGGCGAAAAAGTCCGTATAGTGATGCCGGTTATATGCAGAACAGATGAAAAGGTAGATATAGCGGGCAATATCGTGCGTATACACAAAGCCGGTGCTGTAGTACAAGTGGGCTGTGATCAGCCATTGCAAGAATTGCCGTCTGCCACCGGGCGCATATTTAATTTCGTTCCTGGCGTAGAAGCCGTTCCGTTGGGCATAACAGGTAATACCGCTAGTTTTGTAATAGAGGTTAATTAATTTCGGTTGTCAAATCTAATTTGTTCCAGCGCATGAATACAATTCAATGGGGCATTATTGGTTGCGGAGACGTAACAGAAGTAAAAAGCGGGCCGGCATTTAATAAAGTGGCTAATTCAACATTGGTGGCTGTTATGCGGCGCGATGGTGTTAAGGCTGCCGATTATGCCCGCAGACACGCAGTTCCTAAATGGTACACAGATGCACAACAATTGATTAACGACCCCGATGTGAATGCTGTGTATGTTGCTACACCACCGCAGCAGCATGAAGACTATACCATACTGTCACTTAAAGCCGGCAAACCGGTTTATGTGGAGAAGCCTATGACCGTAGATAGTGTTGCTGCACAAAGAATGCTGCAGGCATCCACCGAAACGGGGGTTAAATTATCAGTGGCACATTACCGCAAGGCACAACCGCGTTTTACAAAACTAAAATCGTTATTGGATACAAAAGCAATAGGGGAGGTAAGAATGATCAACCTGCAATTGGTACAGCCCCCACCGACTGTACTACGGGAAGCGCCAGATACCTTCTGGCGGATAGACCCCGCAATTTCTGGTGGCGGGTTGTTTCATGATTTGTCGCCCCATCAGCTGGATCTCCTGCAATATTTTTTTGGAACACCGATAAAAGCCACCGGCTTTGCGCACAACCAGGCGGGCTTATATGCTGCAGATGATCTGGTAATGGGCAATATGTGGTTTAGCAACGGTGCAGTTTTTACAGGTAGCTGGTGTTTTAGCGCTGGAACAAAAGAAGAAAAAGATATAATAGAAATCATAGGTTCAGAGGGCACTATACGCTTTGCAACTTTCAGCACGCACCATTTTACACTCAGCAAAAATGGGGTAGAGCAGGTATTCACCTTTGATGAATTGCCGCATGTACAGCAACCCATGATTGATGCAGTGGTGCAATATTTTCGCGGCGAGACAAGCAATCCCTCATCAGCGGAAAGCGCGGTGACTACTATGCAAATTATTGATGCCTTTACCAGCAATAAACCCATCTGATGCCGCTTATCCCTTTTCACCGGCAACCATCCATTTGCAACAGACCGGATACGGAAACAAATAGTATCATCAACAAAAATTACGGTTTTGAAAAAAATAGCGCGCGATAAATGGAAACACTTTTTTGTTGGTATTGCCATGGGCGCTATACTGCAGGCAATTGCATGGTGGTGGCTGCCCTCGCATCTGTATATTGCTTCCATGGTCGTTTTGCTGATAATCGTTTGCATCAGTTACGGTTTTGAACTCTACTCAAAATTTACCGGGCATGGCCATTATGAGGTAATGGATGCAGTAGCTTCTGTTATCGGGGGCGTGTTGGGGATGGCCGCAGCAATGCTTTTTATTGCCAGCGTTTGGGGCTTATACAGCCATGTGCATTTGGCCGCGCTCCTGGTTCTGTAAAGTAACTATTGTCAATGTCTAAATAGGGTACATATCTTTCAGATGATGGTCTGAGGTCCTACTCGCGGCGATGATGGTCTGAGGTCCTCCTCTGACCAAGTATTTCGATTTAATCGCCGTCCGACCAGGAAGTCAGACGGGTAGGGTAGTTATCGCGGTAATCGTAAAATTCCCGTTTATTTAGGTGTTTCAAGTGTCCGGTTCAGTACATTAGCGGTCTCAACAAGCTTAATACAACCGCCATATGAAATTATCTTGTCTTTTTTTCTGTTGTGTGATGTTGTTGCAATTTGGTACCGGTCATGCACAACCGCATATCGGCATACACCAGTGGGTTACATATGCCGACCGTTCAAAGCTGTTCAGTTTGCAGCCAACTACCATTGCTTTTACCGGCAAGGCAACTAGTCCGGCGATTATTACTGTAAACGATACTGAAACTTTTCAATCGATCGATGGGTTTGGTTTCGCCTTAACTGGTGGTAGTGCGCAACCCATTGTACGTATGAGCCCCGGCGCAAGAACAAAGTTGCTCAAAAAATTATTTGGTACTTCTGCCAGCAGCAGCCAGGCGGGCATCAGTTACCTCCGCCTGAGTATTGGCGCATCAGATTTAAACGAGTTTGTCTTTTCTTATGACGACCTGCCCGCCGGTACAACAGATACGGCCATGCAGCATTTTAACCTGGGGCCGGATAAACAAGATGTTGTGCCCGTGATGAAAGAAATACTACGTGTCAACCCGGCAATTAAAATACTGGCTTCTCCTTGGTCACCCCCGGCATGGATGAAAACCAATAACGATGCACGCGGGGGTAGGTTGAAACCTATCTATTATGCCGCCTATGCCCTGTATTTTGTAAAGTACATACAGGCCATGAAGAAAGAGGGCATTACCATTGATGCCATCACGGTACAAAATGAACCATTGCATCCCGGTAATAATCCCAGCCTGCTGCTGACAGCGCCCGATGAGGCCGACTTTATAAAAAACCACCTGGGCCCGGCTTTTACAAAAGCAGGCATCCGTACAAAGATTATTTTGTATGATCACAATGCCGACCGGTCAGATTACCCCATTCTAATCATGGATGATCCCGCTGCAAAAAAATATGTTGACGGATCGGGCTTCCATTTGTACGGCGGCCAGGTATCAGCATTAACTGATGTGCATAATGCGCATCCAGACAAGCATATCTATTTTACTGAACAAATGATTGTAGGGTTCAACGATAAGGGGGTAGACGTTACAAATATGGATATTGCAGACCCCGTGGGCCGGGTGGTTATAGGCGCCACGCGCAACTGGAGTAAAAATGTAATCGCCTGGAACCTGGCAGCAGACCCACAGTTTAAACCATTTACTGACCGCGGCGGCTGCAATGTATGCCAGGGTGCCATCACCATTGATAAAGATTCTGTAACATACAACCTCGCTTATTATGCCATTGTACACGCTTCCAAATTTGTACTGCCGGGCAGCAAGCGTATTGCATCAAATGAAACAGAACATATCAGCAATGTAGCTTTTAAAACGCCCGCGGGTAAACTGGTAGTGGTGGCTGCCAATACCAGTAGTAACCCGCAAACTTTTGATATAAAATATAAAAATCAGTACGCCACATTTTCTTTACCCGGCCGTTCGGCTGCCACTTATGTGTGGTAATAAAACCATTGCTATGTCATTCATCAAACTATATTGTATTGCAGGTATACTATTATTGGGCACCATTGATAACGTGCAGGCACAAGCTTTTTTAAAAGCACAGGGTAAAGCCATTGTAAATGAGAAAGGAGAAAATGTGCTGCTACGGGGGATCGGCCTGGGGGGGTGGATGTTGCAGGAGGGGTATATGCTGGGCCTCAGTAACAAATGGCAACAGCAGCACGAAATACGTAAACATATTGAAGCGCTAATTGGCAAAGAAAGAATGGAAGAGTTTTATGATCTATGGCTGGCCAATCATACCCGTAAAATTGATATTGATTCATTAAAGGCATGGGGATTCAATTCTGTGCGCCTGCCAATGCATTACAACCTTTATACTCTGCCGGTGGAGGACGAACCCGTAGCGGGGCAGCAGACCTGGATCAACAAAGGCTTTGCCATGACAGACAGTTTGCTGGCCTGGTGTAAGGCAAATAAGATGTACCTGATATTAGATCTGCACGCGGCACCCGGGGGGCAAGGCAATGATCTAAATATTGCCGACCGCGATTCTACCAAACCCTCTTTGTGGCAAAGCGAAGCCAACCAGCAAAAAATGATTGCGCTCTGGAAGCAACTGGCCACCCGTTATAAAAACGAGCCATGGATTGGAGGTTATGATATTATTAATGAACCCAACTGGGGTTTCCAGGATACATTGAATGATAAACACGGATTGAAAGAAAAAGAAAATGTCCCGCTTAGAAAATTAATGATGGCTATCACCACTGCCATTCGTGAAGTAGATAATAATCATATCATCATCATAGAGGGTAATGGCTGGGGCAATAATTACAATGGAATATTGCCTGTGTGGGATAAAAATATGGTAATGAGCTTTCACAAATACTGGAATTACAATGACCAGCAATCCATCAGCCATATGCTGCAATTCAGGGATGACAACAACATACCCGTGTGGCTGGGAGAAACCGGCGAAAACAGCAATGGTTGGTTTACAGATGCTATCCGCCTGCTTGAGAAAAACAATATAGGCTGGGCATGGTGGCCGTTAAAGAAACTTGGTTTTAATAATCCGCTTCAAATAAAAATGAACCACAACTACCAGGCATTGCTGCAATACTGGAATGGCCGGAGCCAGCATCCACCAAAAGAAAGCGATGTGTACAGCGGATTGATAGAGCTGGCCACGTATACCAGGTTTGAAACCAATATTATTCACCGCGATGTAATTGATGCCATGATGCGGCAACCCTTTAGCAATGCCACCCGGCCGTTCAAACCCAACAAGATTGCCAATGGTACTGTATTGAATGCTGTGGACTATGATTTAGGCATCAATGGCGCGGCTTATTTTGATAATGATACCGCCAACTACCGTTCTGTAACACAAAAAAGAACTGTAGGCAACCGTGGTGGCGTATATAGGAATGATGGCGTGGACATCCGTAAAGATTCTGCTATGTACGAAAGCTACTACATCAGCGATATCGAAAAAGGAGAGTGGTTGCAGTATACCATGGAGGTTGGCCGTAAAGGAGATTATGATATTGCATTTACAGTTGCGTCTGCAGGTGATACAGGACGAATAAGCATCCAGACTAACAACGGACAGCCATTGGTGCAAAACATAGTCGTACCTAATACCGGCGATATGAAAAAGTGGCAAACCTTTACAGTAAAGAATGTTCCGCTGCAAGCTGGTCAACAGGTGTTGCGCATTTATTTCATCCAGGGCGGATTCAACCTTAAATCACTGAAGTTTAATAACCATAAGTAGCAATAGGCATCGATCGGGATGGTAATAATCAATTCAATCAGTGCATCAGACCTCTTCTCTGGGTTTAATTTTTGACTTTTTACTTTTTACTTTTCATTTTCCATTCTCCGTAGTCATACTGATCAAAATGCGTAGCAATACAGCACTTTCCGGGTAGCCGGTTATGTAGTTTTGTACAACAGATGGCCATCTGCCGCACCCGCTCCGTACCACTCCGCGCCTGCATTGAACCGTATACCTGTATTACAATCACCATTAAACCCATTTTATGAAAGTAACATTAGACATTTTTTCAGGACGGGAGAACCCATCCTGGTACCTCGACGAGAAAGAAGCTAAATCAATGCTTGAACGCGTGGCCAATAAAGCTGTACTCAGCGATGCTGATCACCAGGGCCAGTTGGGTTTTAGCGGATTTAAAATTGAAACCACCAGCGACGAGCAACTGCCAGATGGCATCCAGGAAAGTTTCTACATTGGCAAAGACCTGGCTGAAGGTTTTGATGCAACAAAAAGCAAGCGTCCGCTCTTATCGCGCGCAGAATCCGGTGAAGTATTTAATTATCTCTTATCGAAGGCCAACGGAGCTGTAGAAGAAAAGGTGCTTGAGTACCTGAAGGGGGATATACAACAGCATGAAAAGGGCATTCAAAAAGCAACTGAAGCTGAGCCTGAAGAAGATAAGGAATTGCAAAATATTATAGCCAAAGCACCTTGTATCATAGCAAATACCGCCTATAATCCAGCTTACTGGAATACGCCAGCTACCCAGCCCAAGAACAACTGTTATAATTATGCAATGAACTTTCGGTCCAACACCTTTGCACAACCGGGCAGAAAAACAGGACATATGTATACTGCATTCACTTGCGCCAATGTAGGTAATGCCGCCACCAGCGATGGTTGCAAAACAACCTGTAACGGTAGCAGCAAACTGGTGGCATTGGTAATTTGGCCAGGGGTTGATTTTCACTGGTACCGCCGCCATTCAAATGGTTTCTGGGGACATAAACCCGGCTCTACCGCGGCCCGTAACTGGGATAACTCAAACAAAATAATTAACGGCACAACACTTACGCCTGCCAATTGCAATCGCGGCGCTTACACCGCCTTCTGCGGATACCGGTTTTCACCCACCGGAATGCAGGTGAGTTAATATGCAGTTGGTCTGCAACATGTTGGTCAATAAGTGCAGGTTGATTAGTACATTGAGGCGGCCGCACCGGTCAACTATCCCCCAATCAACTAATCAACTAATCAACTGATCAACTGATGACGAAACCCTCTTGAATATCGCTGGTAGAAGTATTAACCGTACAAGTATTTAACAGGTGCGGTTAATACTTCTACCATTTTTGTTTTTACTTTACAGCATGAAACTGAGGCAACATGTAAACCGGTTGCTTACGATTTTCTTGGCGGTAGTATTTGCCGCCGCTTCATTTTCATGCGGTAACCACCAACATGTTAGGGTTATGACAATTCAGCGAATTGAAATAGATATTTTTAGCGGCCGGCCAAACCCGGGCTGGACGCCCTCCGCGGCGGATGCCGAATTACTGCAGGAGCATCTGTCGTTTGAAAAAGAACTTGATTGCGGCCCGGTACCTGATGCGCTGGGTTACAAAGGATTTATACTAACATGTAATGATGCCCGCCCGGGATTGCAACAATTGCGAGTATTTGCCGGCAAATTATGGAATAGCAAAGGTGCAGGCTGTTACCAGGATATCCATCAACTGGAAAAACTGCTGATACAACAGGCAACAAAAAATGGTTTTGCCCAATTGGTCAGTGATCTTCACTTATAGACATTCCCTTAATGCGAGAGCGGAAGACGGGACTCGAACCCGCTACCTATAGTTGGGAAGCTATCTCCCAACAGGGTCGGTATACTTCCGCTTGGTGGTATAGACTAAGTTGCAAATTTTATACATTGGCTCCGCACTGCGTAAATGCCCTGCTGCTTCAAAACTTATCATGCAATTTGTTCAACGGTTAGCATTTGCGACGAACACCTTTTATCTCCACATTAAGCTATTTACCGGCAGCATCTCACTTTAACAGGCATTTTTGGTTGTCTGTCTGCACAGGCAGCCGATACGTCTCAATTAAAAATAATGACCTGTTGCGTGGTTTATTTTTACTGAAAACAATCCTTAGTCAGTTAAAACATTTACCATGAAAAAGAAAATCAGTCAATTGGCAGCCGCTGGTATTTTTATGCTGTTGTCATTTGCCGCTTACAGCCAGCAACCTGATCCCAGTGTTCCCGCTTGGGTAAGCGATAAAGGCTACTGGGTGGTGGAAGGAAATATTTACCATCCATTGCAACACACCATTCGTTTTTATAACAATCACCACATCATGATAGCTTCGCGGCAAGTTACCAGCAAGCGCCTTAATGTGAAACGAAAGAAAGTGAAGATGCAACTAAAATCTATGCTGGAATCTTCGTTACAGGAGTGGGCTGCCAGGCAGGCGGGTACCGGCCCTGCAGACGTTGCTGGCAAGCCGTAAACGATAAGCAACTTTTCTTCATCAACCCACCTTCAGCAAGGTGGGTTTTCAATAAAAGCCGTTCGTCGCAAAAAAACAGTTGTATGGCGCAGGTAAACCCGGCGGCCATGGATACAAGAAAAGGTCTTCGTATTTTTATACCAGATCATATGCAACAGCATCCTTTTATATTTTCAGATGAATGGAAATACCGCTTCAGGCGGCACCTGGCATTCTGGGGTTTCTGGTGTGTGTTCCAGGCATTTTTGTATTCTTTTATACCGGCCGTATACATTAACAACTATTGGGGAACTTTTGAAATTTCCCTGATGGAGTCACTCATTTTCATGTTCAGTCATATGTTCCTGGGTTATACGCTTATGTATTTTGTGATTCCGCGTTTTTTGCTCAACCATCAGTACGTTGCAACGGCCTTGTTAACGGCAGTACTTTTTATTGTAACCGCTTTTTTTTCAACTTTTCTGGGAAATTATATTATCAACCCTATGCGTAATTTTCTTGCACGGTCTGGTTTTATTGACGGCTATTTTGACCAGGCGCCCATTATGCTGCACCGTTCGCTGATGGCCGGCCTGCGGGGTGGAATTACCATTGGTGGCATTGCCGCAGCCATCAAACTCATGAAATACTGGTATATCAAAGAACAGCGCAACCTGCAATTGCAAAAAGAAAATATGGCATCGCAGCTGCAATTACTCAAAGCGCAGGTACATCCGCATTTTTTGTTCAATACTTTAAACAACATTTATTCCCATACGCAGAATACTGCGCCGCTTGCTGCCCATCTTATTGCCGGGCTTTCTGATATACTCAGGTTTATGTTGTATGAAAGCAGCCAACCCCTGGTGCCGCTTTCAAAAGAATTGAAGTTGATGCGTGATTATATCAGCCTGGAACAGGTGCGGTACGGCAATAAGCTTGATCTGCACACAGACATACCGGCCGACACCGGCGATTTGTATATAGCACCTTTGCTTTTGCTGCCCCTTATAGAAAACTGTTTTAAACACGGCGCCAGCACCATGCTTGAACAACCGTGGATTAGCCTGCAGGCAACCGTAAGTAATGGGGTGATGCGCATGAAGGTGCTCAATGGTAAATTTCCCGGCCACCAAGAGGAGGGTCAACCCTCTGGCATTGGCATACAGAATGTTCAAAAAAGACTGGAGTTACTTTACCCCGGCAAACACGAACTGGTGATTACCAATGAGGATGATGTATTTATTGTAAACCTGAAAATAGAACTGGAAAAAATACCGCGCAAAGCCGCGCAATTTGTTAACCTGCTGGAACCTGTTGCCCATGACGCCTGATACCAATTGCATTCGTTGCCTGATAGTTGAAGATGAACCGCTGGCGCGCGAAATCATAAGCCGCTATGTGCAGCAGACGCCTACATTGCAATTGGCGGGCGAATGCGCCAATGCCATACAGGCATTTACTTTTTTACAGCAACAACCGGTTGATTTGATGTTCCTCGACATCCGCATGCCGCAGTTAAATGGCAACGATTTTCTAAAGGCATTGCAGAATCCACCTAAAGTGATATTTACAACGGCTTATCCTGACTATGCGCTGGAAAGTTATGAACTCAATGCCGTAGACTACCTCATGAAACCGATCACCTTTGAGCGTTTTTTAAAAGCCATTAGCAAGGCAAGTGATAATGCCGTTGCTAAAAACGATGCAAGAGTAGTTCCGGAGGAGAAAAAAACGGATTCTTTTGTGTATTTCAGGGCCGATCGTAAAATGATAAAAGTGATGCTCAGCGATATTCTTTATGTAGAAAGTATGAAAGATTATGTAAAGATATTAACCACGGATAATACAATCATCAGCCGGCAATCCATTACCTCGGTAGAGGCGATGCTGCCAGAAAAGGAATTTATCCGTACCCATCGCTCTTTTATTGTTTCCATTCAGAAAATACGTTCCTTCTCGCAAGAGCTGATTGAAATTGAAAAAACAGAAATTCCTATTGGCAAGATTTACCGAAATAGCGTCATGAAAATGCTGAGTTGATTTTTTCTTTGGTTTCAGCCTTTTGCCGTCGTTCCCTGGGTTTCACCCAGGGTTATGCATATTTAAACCTTGCGGGGTTGTATGCGCAGCCCTCTGTCAACGGTCATATCTTGCGGGGTTGTATGCGCAGCCTTCTGTCAACGGTCATACCATCACACTGCGCCCGCTGCCTCATAGCCGACCGCCGCGAGCACCCTGTCGCGATAATTTTTAACTTTTGAATTTTAACTTTTGGATTTATCTCCCTACCACAACGGCCGTTGCTGGTAATAATCAAGAATTTTTATTCGGAGCAAATATTCGTAACGGGCCACAATCTGGTTGGTCTTGGCCCTGTCTAGGTTGTTTTTAGCAATAAGATATTCTACCGTGGAGCCCACTCCCTGGGTAAACCGTACATCGGCCGCACGAAAAGACGCGGTATAGGCATCTACTTGCTCATTGAGCGTTTTATAACGGTCAAGTGCAGTCGTCATATTAAAATAGTCTTTTTCAATGTTCTGCTTCAATTGAATTTTTGTTGTTTGCGCGGTAAACTGGGCACTTTTGTAATCAATTTTGGCCAACGCTACCTGGTTGCGAAACCTGAGGTTATTCAATATGGGAATGTTAATGCCGGCTCCTACATAGGTGCCGTAGTTGTTTTTTAACTGGTTGTCGTACGGTATTTTATTATTAGATGCATCCTGCGCCAGGCTGGAGAAGTTGGTGCCGATACCGGCGCCCACACCCAGGCTGGGATAAAGATTTCCCTTGGTGGCTTTTAATTGTTTTTCAAAGCTTTTGCTTCTAAGGTCGGCTGCTTTTATAATAGCCAGCTGGCGCATGGCCGACTCATAGATACTATCTGGCGAGTTGCCATAATTCAAATCAAACTGGTCTATGCCAAGGCGCTCCACTTGCAGGTCTTTGTTGAAAGGTACGTTCATGAGCTGTGCCAGGATATAACGTGATTGGTCAAGCGAATTTTGCGCGTTTATATAAGCCAGCTGGTCGTTGGCATATTGTCCTTTAAGATCAGTCAAATCTGATGGCTTGATGGCGCCTTCTTTATTCATTATTTCCAGCCTGCCCACCTGCTGGTAGGTAACATCGGCCTGGCGTTTTGCCTGTTCCAGCAAATCTGTATTGCTAAGCATTTGCAGGTAGGCAAGAATTACATCCAGCGTTAGCTTGTCTTTAGATTGTTGCCAGTCCATTTTACTGGCTTCGTATGCGTATTTATTACTCTTAAGGTTATTGAGCAGGTAAAACCCGTTGAACAATGTAGCGCTGCTGGCCAGGTTGTAAGTAGCCGTTGTTAATGAAGAATTGATATAACTGTTGTTAGCGGTATTGATGCTGCGGCCTGAGTTCAGGTTATGGTTGATGGTTCCGTTGAGCTGTGGTATAAAATTACCTTTGCTCTGGTTAAGGTTTACGCCAGCAGCCTCCATCTGAAATTCTGATTGTTTTACAGTAGCATTATTGGCAATGGCTATTTCTACTGTGCGCCTTAGCGAAAGAACGCTATCCTGCGCAAATACGCTAACAGTTAGTAGCACCCATCCACCCAAAAAAAATAATTTCTTCATATTTCTGTACATCTTTTAAAAGCCATTAGCTAGTAGCAGTAAGCTGTTAGCCTTTTTATCGAATTGTCAATGTAATAGTTGTTTTTGTGAAGTTATAGACACTCACTTTTTTGGTTAGCTATCTATCCTGCCATCCAGCAGGTTGATTACATGCGTACCGTAGCTTGCATTCTTTTCAGAATGCGTTACCTGGATAATGGTAACCCCTTCTTTATTGAGTTCTTTGAAAAGCTCCATAATTTCTTCTCCCTGGCGCGAGTTAAGATTGCCGGTAGGCTCATCGGCCAACAGCAATTTGGGTTTGGCTATTAATGCCCTGGCAATACCCACCAGCTGTTGCTGCCCGCCCGACAGCTGTGTGGGAAACAAATCTTTCTTGCCCACGATGCTGAATCTGTCCAGCATATCGGCCACCATGGCTTTGCGTTCAGACGACTTGATATCCTGGTAAATAAGTGGTGTTTCAATGTTTTCGTAAACGGTCAGTTCATCAATCAGGTGATAGGCCTGAAACACAAACCCGATGTATTGTTTGTACAGGGCAGATTTGGCTTTTTCGCGCAGCTTGTGTACTGCCTCATGCATGAAAATGTATTCACCTTCGTCTGCATCATCCAACATGCCAATTACATTAAGCAGTGTAGATTTACCGCTGCCAGATGGGCCCATAATGGAAACAAATTCGCCTTCTTTAATGGTAAGGTTGATGTCTTTCAGCAAAAAAGTTCTCGCTCCGCCTACCGAAACCCACCGTGAGATATGTTTTAGTTCAATCATAATGAGATTTTTTCCTGTTTATTCTTCTGCCTGCATACTAAAATACGGCCTGCCGCCCTTGTTTTTCAACTGCTGTGCCAACTATCAAACCTTTGCCAGTAAAGGGTTTGAGGCCAAACTGTCCGGTAGGGTGTACGAAAACGGACACTTTTATGTACGATTCCGTACGTAACCACCGACGCCCTAACCACCTAGCCCCCTAGCCCCCGAAAGGGGGAATGCTGCGGTTGTCGAAAAGATTGACTACGAAATATGGTTGCTTGTGTAATACGCTGTCTTCAATACGAGGAGTTGCACCTTCGCTATTAGTTTACGCCCCTGCCTACCGGCAGGCAGGCTTTCAGGGCTTGTCGCGCATTCAATCATTATTGATCATCACAATCATGAAAAATCTGTGTTCTATAAAACCGCGTTGCGGCACCTGCCTGCCGGTAGGCAGGTTTACACATTCATCACATTTCCACATTTACTCAGATCGCAATGAGACAACCGGGTTGGCCAGTGCCGCTTTGATTGCTTTGACGCTTACGGTAATAAATGCGATCAATACCGCCAGCAAACCTGCAGAAGCAAATATCCACCATGCAATATTGGTGCGATAAGCAAAGCCCTGTAACCAGCTGTTCATCGCCATCCAACACAAAGGGGTTGCAATTACGATGGCTATCAGTACCAGCTTCAGCAGATCTTTTGCCAGCAGCGCCACAATGCCGGCAATACTGCTGCCTAATACTTTGCGGATGCCAATTTCTTTTCTTCTTTGTTCTGCCGTAAACGTTACCAGGCCAAACAAACCCAGGCATGCAATCACAATGGCCAGCACGGTAAAAATCAACAACAGGTTGCCCTGCATTTTCTCGGCTTCATATTTTTTTGCAAAATTCTGATCGAGGAAAGTGTATTCAAACGGATTGGCTGGATCATATTTCTTATAGATGGAATTAACATAGGCCAACCCTGCTTTTATATTTGATTTTCCTAATCGTACATACAAGTTGTCCTTGTCGTTTGTTTCTGCAGGCAGCTGCATTATCAGTGGTTCTATTTTGTGCTGCAGCGAGTAAATATTGAAATCTTTTACTACACCCGCTACCTGGTACATCAACGGCTTGCCCAATGAGTCTTCACCCAATTGTATTCTTTTGCCGGCGGGGTCTTTCCAGCCGGCATCCTTTGCCAGTGTTTCATTTACAATCACCATCCTGTCCTTGTCGCTGGGCATGCTTTGCATAAAGTTTCTGCCCGCCACCAGTGTAATCTGCAGCGCCGGAATGAAATCTTCATCAATCATAAACTGGTTGGCAATTTTAGATTTGTTGCTGATGCTGCCATTGAATTCAAATTTATAATCGCGGCCGCCGATATTGTTATTGCCGATGGGGTTGCTGGCCGATGCAACACTTTCAATCAAAGGGTTTTGGAGCAGTTGCTCTTTAATGGCCGGAATCTGTTTGCGCATCTCACGGTTAAGATGAAACGTAATTACCTGGTCTTTGTTAAAACCCAAATCGCGCGTGCGCACATACTGCAGTTGCTTCCAGATGATGAATGACCCGCCAATCATGGCAATGGTGATGACAAACTGAAACACCACCAGCGACTGGCGGAACAACAGGTTGCCGGAGTGGTTACCCGTTTGTCCCTTTAACGATGGAATGAGTTTGAAACCCGATAAAAACAACGCAGGGTAGATGCCGCTCAGGCATCCTGCCAGCAATGAAAAAGCCGCTAACAACGCCACGGTTTGCCATCCGCCAAACTGCCATAGGCTGAGCTCTTTGCCTACAAACTGCTGGAACCATGGCAGCAACAGGTTTACAATGCCAATAGCCAGTACAGACGCCAGGCTGGTAATTAATACAGATTCAGCGAGGAACATTACCACCAGTTGCCACCTGCGCGAACCATTAACCTTGCGCACACCAATTTCTTTTACACGCAAAGAAGACCTTGCTGTTGACAGGTTCATATAGTTGATGGAAGCGATAATGAGAATCAATATAGCTACCAGCGAAAAAATAGTTACATAACTGATGTTGCCGTTGGTGCCCATTTCATAACCCAGGTTTGAATGCAGGTGAATGGATTGTACCGGCTGCAGCTCCATCCGGTAAGCAACATCGTCGCCCATAGATGACTTTATGTATTTATTATAGAATGCAGGCAGTTTGGCGGTGAAATTTTTTACACTGGCATTTTCCTTTAGCAGGATATAGGTATAAAGGGAAGCATTTTGCCATGAAGCAGCAGTCATCTCCGGCGGCATAGAACGCAAAGCGCTAAATGTAAAATGCGAGTTGGCAGGTACATCTTCAATTACGCCGGTAACCATATTGGTATAATTGGTACCCAGCACCAGCGTTTTGTTTAGAGCCAGCGATGCGTCGCCAAATATTTTTGTAGCCAGCGTTTTAGTGAGTACAATACTTTGCGGGCGGTTTAGCGCTGTACCGGCATCGCCATATAAAAAGTGATAGGTAAATACGTTAAAAATACTGCTGTCGGCAAAAAGCATATCGCCCACCTGTAGTCGTTGTTCGTTGTAAACAATGGTACCCCCGCCTTCGCCATCCAGCCGAACGGTCTGTTCAATTTCGGGGTATTCATTCTTTAATGCAAGCGCCATGGGTGGGGGCGTAACCGCAAAATCAAAAGAGCCGCCGTTCCAGGTGGCATGTTGCGCAATACGGTAAATACGGCCGGCCTTTGCGTGGTAATTATCATAGCTCATTTCATTGGCTACGTACAAGGTAATCATCCAGCAGGCCGCCAGTCCAATGGCCAGCCCACCAATATTGATAAAGGAGAAAGTTTTATTTCTTTTAAGATTGCGGAAGGCAACAATAAAATAGTTTTTGATCATGTTATTCAGCTTTAGAATGGCTGTAGTTGATAAGGTCAACTGCCGTGCCAGCACTCAAATTACTGAATTGCAAGGAGTAAGAAAATTTTGGCGGCAGCTTTGTAGCAAAAGTGAACAGGCGGTGTGCGGATACGGACACAGGCTGTGTTGAGTGTTAAGTGTTGTGTGTTGAGTGTTGTGGGTCGGTTGTTTCTTATGAGTTGGATGCATTGAAGATTTGCGTTTGGCCCCTTCCGAACCTGCATTTCATGCGAGGGGTTGCACCCCTCGCTATTATCTTGCGCCCCTGCCTACGGGCAGGCAGGCTTTCAGGGGTTCCTGTATATTCAATCATCCTTTATCATCAACATCATCAAAATCTGCGGTCCATAAACGCGTTGCGACTTTTTCACATTAGCATATTATTCAGAGCGAAGCGAGGTAACCGGGTTTGCCAGCGCGGCCCTTACCGCCCGGTAGCCTACCGTTATCCATGCAATGACCAAAGATGCAGCAATGGCCAGTAAGAATACGCCCCATCCCATATGAATGCGGTATACAAAATTCTGCAGCCATCCATTCATGAGGTACCATGCCACCGGCACAGCAATAATAAAGGCGATGGCTATCAGCCAGGTAAATTCTTTTGAAAACATCACCACAATATTGCCGGTAGTAGCGCCCAATACTTTGCGAATGCCTACTTCTTTTGTTTTCTGTACCGCCATGTAAGATACCAGTCCATAAAGGCCCAGGCAGGAAATGAAAATGGCGATACCTGCAAAAATTTTATACAACAGCGACAGCTGGTTTTCCTGCCGGTAAAACCGTTCGATGCTTTCGTCCATAAACCGGCCTTCATACGCATACTCAGGATAGGTAGCCTGCCATAATTTTTGAATAGCCGCGGTGGTACGTGCAATATCTGCCGTCCGTATTTTGATACCGGTCGTATAATAATTGCTTTGTAATTCTGCAATGGTAGTTGGTTTTACTTCTTCGCGCAGCGAGTTGGTTTTAAAATCTTTTACCACACCCGTTACAGGCAACCAGCGGCCGCCACCAATACGGATGGTTTTACCAATCATTTTTTCTGCATCTGTTATACCCAGTTTTTTCATGAGCGTTTCATTCACCACCAGTTCGCGCATGGTATCGCTGGCATTGAAACCTCTGCCGGCCAGTAACTGCAAGCCATAGGTTTTGAAATAGTCTTCATCTCCGTATTTTAAGAAAGATGGAAAGTCAACATCTTTGCCGCTGTTGTTAAAATAAAAATTGCTCGCCCAATTGTTATCGGAAGAAGGCACATCGCTTGCCATAGAAACACTAATCACATCAGGGTTTTTGAGAAGTTCTGCTTTAAGCGGTTTCATACGTGCCAGCAGGGCGCTGTCATTGTAACAGGGAACTACGAGTATGGCTTCTTTGTTAAAACCCAGATCGGCGTTGCGCACAAAATTCATTTGGCTTACCGCCACAATAGTGCCGATGATCAATACCTGCGAAATGCTGAACTGCGTTACCACTAAAATTCTGCGTAAAGAAATGCCGCCGATGCTGGCCGCATTGATTTTACTTTTTAATGCGAGCACAGGGGTAAATCCAGAAACCACCATGGCAGGATAGATGCCAGATAAAACCGTTACCAATACCAGCGTAGCCAGCAGAAATAAAATGCTGCTGCCAGTTAACAGGCTGATACTCGCTGGTACGTTTGCTACATGCGATAAATAAGGAAGCGCCAGTTTGGCCATTACCACCGCCAGCACAATTGAAAACAGTACCAGCAAAAAAGTTTCGCCTATTACCTGCCCAATCAATTGCGAACGCGTACTGCCCAGCACTTTGCGTATACCAACTTCGCGGCTGCGGCCAATGGCCTGTGCGGTAGAAAGATTAATAAAATTGATAGATGCCATGATGATGATCAGCACGCCAATCAGCGCCAGCGTCCACAAAATTGTTTTACTGGTGCTGTGATCGCCCAATGATCCATAGCGGTAATCAAAATGCATTTGACTCAATGGCTGCAGAATATGCTCCCGGCGGCTGTCTGGGCTGTGGTGTTTTTTTACAAACCCTTTCAACTGCGATTGTATGTTTGCCGGGTTTACATTTTTTGGCAACAATACATATACCTGGAAGCTGCTGCTGAGACTGCCCCATTCAGGATTGTAATTGTATTTATCACCATACGCTTTTACAGTTTCAAAGGCAATGAATATTTTAATGGGGAAATCAGAATTGGGTCGCGCGTCTTCTATTACGCCGCCCACTTTTAGCAATACAGTATTGTCTAGTTTCAGAAACTGTCCCGTAGCGTTTTTCCAATCCCCAAAATATTTTATAGCAGTGGTTTTATCGAGCACCACTGTGCCGGGCGCAGCCAGTGATTGATGGTTGCCCTGTAACCAGGTGGCATTGAACATAGAAAAATAATCCGGCTGTGTAAATACCACGCCGTTGTCTTCAATAAATTTTTTACTGGCTGCGGGGTCGGCGCCGGGGTTGTTACCCAGTACAATTACCTGGCTGCCGTAAGAAGAATGTATAGGCACAATCTTTTCCAATTGGGGAAAATCTGTTTTCAATGCCTCCAGCGCCGGTACGGGTATACCGGGGTTGTGTGCTTCGCTGCCGTCTTTATTGGTAGAAGAGGTTACAATGCGGTAAATGCGGTGATAGTTTTGTTGAAAGGTATCATAACCCAATTCATAAGTAACCACCAGGTAGATGAGCAAACAAGCCGCAATACCCGTACTAAGGCCGGCAATATTAATGGCAGTATATCCCTTGTGTTTCAGCAGGCTTCTCCATGCAATTTTGAAATAATTCTTTATCATATCATACAATGGTTTCCGGTGAGTGATTTTCCAAATATACTTGTATCAAATTAATGGCAGCACCGTCATTGGATGAACGGTTGTTTTCAAATGGAGAAATGCAGGCACTAAGTTTGGGTTACATCAGACCAACAATTTCCTCGCATTAATCTGCACGCAGTGCGTAAACGGGTTGGCAACCGCCGCTTTGATTACCTGGAAGGAATTGAGAATTATGAGTTATGAATTAAGAGTGGTGAATTAAAATGAATTTGTAAATTTGAATAAGGGTGTTAAGAATGACCCGACTCATAACTCTTAATTCATAATTCTTCATTATGTTCACTCTGTCCGGAGGCTTTTAACCGGGTTGGCCAACGCTGCTTTAACCGCCTGTACGCTTACGGTAGCCAGTGCAATGATAACCGCCACCGCTGCTGCGCCCGCAAACATCCACCAATGAATCGGTACCCGGTAAGCAAAACCCTGTAACCACTTGGCCATAAAATAGTAGGCCACCGGTATGGCTATGACTGTGCCTGCAAACACAGGCTTCAGTAAATCTTTAGATAACAGTACTACAATATTCTGTATGGATGAACCCAGTACCTTTCTTACACCAATTTCCTTTGTTCTTTTTACCGCTGTGTAAGAAGCCAGTCCAAACAGGCCGAGGCAAGCAATGCAGATGGCAATGATAGAAAATACACTTAAAATGGATTGCTGGCGGATTTCAGTTTTATATAGTTGGCTGAATTTTTCGTCAAGAAAGCTGTATTCAAAAGGGTAGGAGCTCACGAGGCTGGTGTACGCTTTTTTGCAATCATTGATGGCGGCCTGCATATTGGGGCTGCGCAGTTTTACCAATGCCAGGCGTTTATCTGTGCCTGGCGTAATTACCAGCGAACCAATAGGCTCTTTCAAAGACATGTAATGAAAGTCTTCTACCACCCCAACAATGGATCGCCGGATGGTATCACGTGTCAGATTCTTTATCCATTTACCGACCGCCTCCTGCGGCGTATAGCCCAGTTTCATAGCGGCAGAGTGATTGATGATAGCTGCATGAGCGGTATCAGTAGGAAATGCCGAAGAAAAATCGCGACCGGCTATGACTGTGAGCCCTAACGTTTTTACATAGTCGAAATCAGTGTATTCAGTGTTCAGCAATAATCGCCCACCGGGTTTACCTTCCGCTTCAAAACCGTAGCTGTCGTGAAAGCCGCCGGGTTCGCCAGACATGAGCGATACACTTTGTACTGCGGTATTGCGCAGCAGTTCATTTTTAAACTGGAGACTATGTTTACGAATATCGTCATTGTCGAACCGGACGATCATCGCCTGATCCTGCCTGAAACCAAGGTCGGTATTTTTCATGTAATGCATCTGGCTCATGATTACTGTAATGCTGATGATTAGCAGTACAGAAATGCCGAATTGAAAAACCACCAGTGCCTTGCGGAAGATGGCGCCGTTTTTGCCAACCCGTAATTTACCCTTCAGTGATTCAATTGGCGAGAATGATGATAACAATAGGGCAGGATAGCTACCTGCCAGCAAACCCACTATCAATATTACTGCCAACAGAAATAAGTACAGCCATGGATTGCTCCAGAAACCCGGTAAAGAATAACCCAGTAAGTTATTGTAGGCCGGCATAACTAATTGAAGCAGCAGCACAGCCAGTATGGCCGCAATAGTGGTAACTATAAATGATTCAAGAATAAATTGCCCTATCAGCTGTTTACGAACAGCACCCATTACCTTTCTTAACCCCACTTCTTTCGCCCGCTCTGTTGCCCTGGCCGTTGAGAGATTCATAAAATTGATACAGGCTATGAGGAGTATTAAAATGGCGATCGACATGAAAATGTATACCATTTTTTTGTTGCCGTGTTTTACATTATCGAACGGCGTCTCTTTTTCAAAATAAATATCTTTGAACGCGTTAATCTTTAAATCCATTTTGAAGCCGCTTTCCGCATAATATTTTCCCATGTATTTGTCCATAAACTGCGGAAAGCGTTTACTCAACTGCTCGGGGCTGGCACCTGGCTTAAGCTGAATATATGTAAACAGGCTGTTGCTGGGCCATTGGTTAAACCAGCCATCATTTTTGAAGTTGGAGATGGGCACAATCATATCAAAATCAAGGTGCGAATTAACAGGCACGTCTTTAGCGATGCCGGTTACTTTTAATTGCATACTCTTATTCATCTGAAGCACCTTACCAATAGGATCTTCGTTGCCAAAATATTTCTTTGCAGCGCTGGCAGTCAGTACAATGCTTTTTGGATCCTTTAATACAATGGCGGGGTTGCCTTTTAACAAAGGGAAACTGAAAAAGGTAAAGAAATTATCATCCGTTAAATAAATGTGCTTTTCATTAAAGGAGATGTTCTGGTACGTAATGAGATCGTTGTCTGGCGAAACGCGCACAGATTGTTGTACAGCATCTGGAAAATCATTGACCAGCGCAGTTGCATAAGGTGGCGATAGCCAGGGTATTTCTCTTTTCTCTCCATTTATCGAACCTACGCGCATGACGCGGTAAATATCTTTCGCATTTGCATGAAATTTGTCATAACTCATTTCATTCAAAATAAAAAGATAGATCATCAGGCAACACGTAATTCCAATGGTTAACCCCAGGATATTGATGAGCGAAAACATTTTTTGTTTTCTGAAGTTATTCAGTGCCAGAAGAAGATAATTTTTAAACATAAAAAAGGATTTCTTGATTTCTGATTTCCGTTTGACCGTATTCGCAATGGTTGAGTTTAGATTTTATATCCCTCGTTAACCGGAACAAATGCCCGCAACTTATCACTCCGTTCGAAGCGATTTTACGGGGTTGGCCCTTGCTGCTTTCATTGCCTGGAAGCTTACAGTTAACAGCGCAATGGCGACCGATAAAATACAGGCCAGCGCAAATACCCACCAGTGGATGGTTACCCGGTAATTATAATCCTGGAGCCATTTATACATGGCCCAATAAGACAAAGGCGCTGCTATTAAAAATGAAATGATTACCAGCCGTATAAAATCTTTCGACAATAAAGCGGTGATGCCTCCCACGGATGCGCCCAGCACTTTACGAACGCCAATTTCTTTTATCCTGTTTTCGGCCATGTACGTAGCAAGGCCAAACAAGCCAAGGCAAGATATAAATATGGTGAGCCCTGCAAACAACGCTGCCAGTGTGCCCTGGCGTTGTTCGTTTTCAAATTTGCGGGCATATTCGGCATCTACAAACTGTATATCGAAGGGATATTCCGGATTGTATTTTTTAAATATGGCGGATGCTTTCTCCAGGTTTTTTGGCAGGGGATTTTTTCCGTTCAGTTTTATTTGCATTACACTAAACCAATTATTTTTTGCGCCGGAAATCAGCATCGGTCTGGTAGGCTCATATGGAGAGGTAAGAATAAAATCCTTGATAACGCCCACGATATGCCATTCAATGCCATTGTCTTTTACAATTTTGCCCAGCGGCTCTTTGAACTTCATTACTTTGAGCGATGATTCATTGATGATCAACCCGGTTGAGTCTGTAGGAAATTGTTTCAGGTCGAAATCGCGGCCTTTAACAAATTGAAGGCCTACAGTAACGCCCAGTCCTTCATCACTCACGTACCTGGCGAAATCTGTTTTATCGTTGGGGTCTTTACCTTCCCATTCCTGTCCCCAGCCATCACTCCAGCTTTCGGTAAGCGGCGCACTTGTTTTTGTTACTGCCAGCGCAATGCCGCTTGTCAGCAACTCATTTTTTATGATTGCATAATTTTTGGTGATATCACCCGTCATAAAATGATACACCAGGTTGTCTTTGTTGTAGCCCGTATCACGGCTTTGCGCATAATCAATTTGCTGTTTTACAATAATGGTGCAGATAATGAGTATAATGGCAAAAGTAAATTGAAGAACTACCAGCACTTTGCGCGGTGTAACCAGTGCATGCGGCTTCTTAAACGTACCTTTTAATACTTTTACGGGTTGAAAAGACGACAGGAAAAACGCCGGGTAACTACCCGCCAGCAGGCCTGTAAACAGTATAAAACCGATACCTACCAGCCATGTATACCCGCTGGTAAAATCAATAAACAATTTTTTATCCGTGAGCTGGTTGTACCCGGGCAGGCTGATAAGCACAATAAGCACGGCAACAATTGCCGCCAGGAATGCCAGCAACACAGATTCGCCAATGAACTGGCTGATAAGCGATGCTTTTTGTGCGCCTACTACCTTTCGGATGCCCACTTCTTTTGCCCGCTTCTCGCTGCGGGCGGTGCTCAGGTTCATAAAATTGATACAGGCAATCAGCAAAATGAAAAGCGCAATGGTGCCAAACAGCTTTACAAAGGTCATGCGGCCGCCAGAATCTTCTGCACCGTTTGTAAAGCTGGAGTACAGGCGCCAGCGGCTGATAGGGTAGATGAACATTTCCCATTTATCTTTTTTGGCTTCATCTTCATAGTGCTGTTTCAGCACTTTTATTTTAGGGGCCACAGAAGCGAGGGTGGCATTTTTTTTCAGCAGCACATAGGTACGCGTACTGTTATTTCCCCAGTTGCTGTCGTTCTCATTGCGCGCAATCAGGTAAGCCCATGGCAGCAGGTACTCAAACTTGAAACGAGTATTATTGGGCAAGTCTTTTATTACGCCTGTAACGGTAAAATTATCCTTGTTTTCAATTTTAACTATTTTACCCATGGCATCCTCATTGCCAAAAAAACTTTTGGCACATGATTCTGTAAGAACAATGGAATGCATGTCGTTGAGCGCGGTATTGGGGTTGCCTTTCAGCATCGGAAAACTAAACATCTGCAAAAAGCCTGTATCCACCATATTACCTTGTTTGGTGATCCTTTTATCGGCAATGCTAAACAGGAAGTTGCTGCCCCAGTTTACTCTTACGGCGCGTTCCACTTCGGGCAAATCTTTCTCCAGTGTTCTGGCCAGTATTTTTGGCGTGGTGTTCCAGCACATCAGTTTGCCATCAAACCGTGCACGGTTCCATGCTTCGTAGATCCGGTCTTTCTTTTCATGAAACTGATCATAGCTGATCTCGTTCTGTATCCATAAAAAGATGAGGATAGCACTGGCCATACCCACTGCAAGCCCGGTAATGTTGATTACAGAGAAGCCTTTGTTGCGAAAAAGATTTCTGAACGCTACTTTGAAAAAATTGTTAAACATAGTGTTGATTTATGTCGGATTTCTGATTTCTGATGTCTGATTTCTGATGTCTGATTTCGGATTTCTGATTTCTGATGTCTGATGCAGGATGTCGGATCGCTGATGTAGGATCTCTGACTTCTGACTTCCGACTTCCGGTTCCCGGCTTCCCACCTGACGCATGAAGCACACGATTTGTTACAAGTCATGGTCTTTTACTTGGAAATTCCTTCGCACACCTATGTCCGCCAGAGCGGTTCATCATACCATTTATTAATAAATCAAAGTGAAACCGTGCCACTGCGCTGGTCATCATTAACCAAATACACTTCCTATTTTATCAAGACAATCATGATAATCTGCGTTCCATTCACCGCGTCGCTGCATCGGCTCGTAGGTTCCACACCTGCCTGCCGGCAGGCAGGTTTTCACATTAGCACACCTGCCTGCCGGCAGGCAGGTTTCCACATTTCCACATTAGCACATTATTCCGACCGTAGCGAATTCACCGGGTTGGCAGTGGCCGCTTTGATGGCCTGGAAACTTACGGTAATAAGCGCTATGCCTATGGCCAGCAAACCTGCGCCGGCAAACATCCACCAGCTAATGGTTGCGCGGTAAGCAAAATCCTGCAGCCACTTACGCATACAATACCATGCAATGGGCGATGCTATTACCATGGCCACAAACACCAGTTTTATAAATTCGCCCGATAACAATTTTATTACGTCCGCCACTGAAGCGCCGAGCACTTTGCGAATACCAATTTCTTTTGTACGCTGTTCAGCAGCAAAAGCTGCCAGGCCAAACAGGCCAAGACAGGCAATCAATATTGCAATAATGGTAAAAGAGACGATGATGCGCGAAGAATGTTGCTCCTTTTGATAATTGCGTTGGAAATCCTGATCAATAAAAGAATACATAAACGGTATTCCGGGATTTAATTTTGCCCAAACCTGTTCCACTGATTGTATCAGCCGCCGGTAATCACTGCCCTTCACAGTGGCCACCAGATACCCATATTTATTGGAAAAGAGTCCACTGGTAAAACCAAACGGCTTTATTGCATTGTGCAGGCTTTGAAAATTAAAATCTTTCAGCACCCCAATGATTTGCATGGTATGATGCCCGGCATAATCGTACTGAATTTGTTTCCCCAGTGCTGTAGCAGCAGTATATCCCAAATCTTTGACAGCCGTTTCATTTAAAATAATACTGGCAGAATCTGCCTTGAAATCTGCCGAGAACGAGCGGCCGCTGATTAAAGTAAAACCAAGCGTTTCTATAAACCCGGTATTTGCACCTGCAAGCCTTACGTCTACCACATCGTTTACCGTTTTTCCTTCGGGGTAGAAAAGCATATCATTGAGATTGGCAATGCCCGGGTAGGCAGAACCGCTGCTGATGGACGTAATACCAGGAATAGCTGCCAGCTCATTTTTCAGCACGGTATAATCTTTTTCCGAATTCCTGAATGCCTGCTGTAATGGCAATATTAACTGTTGTTCTTTATTGAAACCGAGGTGTTGGTTCTTTAGTAGATCCAGTTGTTTCCATACTACAACAGCGCCCAGCACCAGGCAGATAGAAATGGTAAACTGAAAAACCACCAGGCCTTTGCGAATAGCCGTAGCAGAAAAACTGTTTCTAACAGTTCCTTTTAATACGGCAACTGGCGCAAATGCGGAAAGATAGAAGGCTGGATACAAACCAGCCAAAAAGCCTGTCAGTAAAGCAAGACCGGCAATCCCATACAACAGGGCAGGTTTATCAAAGGGCTGAATATGTTTTTGTGTAAACTCGTTAAAGGCAGGTAACAATAGCCAACTGATCAGCAATGCCAGCATCAGTGCTATCAAACACATGAGGAATGATTCACCCAAAAACTGGCGGACCAGCGAGGCTTTTTCTGCACCCATTACTTTTCTTACACCTACTTCTCTTGCTCTTTTCTGAGAACGTGCCGTACTCAGGTTCATAAAGTTGATGCAGGCAATCAGCAAAATGAATAGACCTATGCTGGCCAGGATGTACAGGTAAGTAATGTTTCCATTGGCGCCTATTTCATTTCCAAGGGCAGAATGCAGATAGATGTCTTTTAACGGCTGTAGAAACAATTGTTTTGAGAAACCTGCTTTTTTGGCTTCTACGGCGGCATGCTGGTTAAAAAGGGCCGTTAATTTTTTCGCAAATACGCCGGCGTCAGTGTTGCGCTTTATTTTTACATAGGTAAAGAAAACATTGTTATTGGTCCAGCCGGTTTGCCGCTGCACCCAGTTCCACATATCATTGTTGCGCATAGACAGAAAATAATTGGCGGCAATATGAGATTTGTAGCGGGTTTCATTGTATACACCTGTGACAGTGTAATTCATTTCACCAAAGGGTGTATTGATAGTAATAATATTACCAACCGGATTGCCAGGCCCAAAATACTTCTCGGCCATAGTGGCTGATACCACCAGGCTATTGGGTTTGGCAAGCGCGGTATTGGCATTGCCGTGTATAAAATCATAGGTAAATACGTTGAAAAAAGTAGAATCAACGTACAATCCGCCAGGCTCAAAAAATTCTTTGTTGCCTGATTTTGTATTGTACCGCATTAACATGGTGGCAATATCAGGAAAGGTGAGCACGCGTGTTATCTGTTCCGTTTCAGGTAAACCTGCCTGTATACCTCCCGCTATTGGGGCGGCCACCGCGGCCCATGTTTCACTTTTTCCCCCTGAGCTACTGACAGAGGCTATCCGGTAAATGCGCTCTCCATCTGTATGGTGTTGGTCATAACTTTTTTCATCAATAACATACAGCATTATCAGCAGGCAGGTAGCAAGGCCTATTGCTAGTCCAAAAATATTAATGAAAGAAAATGCTTTGTTGCGCGTTAAATTTCGCCAGGCAATTTTCAAATAGTTTTGTAGCATACAAAAGGTTTAATCTCTGATGTCTGATGTCTGAAGTCTGATGTCTGATGTCTGATGTCTGAAGTCTGATTTCTGATTTCGGATTTCGGATGTATGAAGTCTGATGTCAACCGGGTCGCCCCACTTGCCGAAAGGTTTCCAGATTAGCAAGTTCACCTATTCACCCATTTCCACATTAGCACATTAGCACATTAGCACATTTCCACATTAGCACATTAGCACATTACTCCGTCCGAAGCGATTTCACCGGGTTCGCCACTGCTGCTTTAATTGCCTGAAAACTGATCGTGAGCAATGCAATGAGCGCTGCAATAGCACCCGCCAGTGCAAACACCCACCACGAAAGCGTTGTACGGTAGGCAAAATTTTGCAGCCAGGCATGCATGCCCCACCAGGCCAACGGAAATGCCACCACAAATGAAATGATGATCAGTCGCAGAAAATCTTTCGACAGCATACTGATGATGCTGCCTGCATTGGCGCCCAGTATTTTGCGGATACTTATTTCACGCATGCGCAATTGCGTGGCATAGGCGGCGAGCCCCAGCAAGCCGATGCATGCAATGAAAATAGCCAGCACAGAAAATATGGTAAAGATGCGCTGCATCGTGGTTTCGGCCTGGTACTGGTCGGCAAGCGTTTGGTCTAAAAAATCATAATGAAATGGACGCTCGGGTACGTATTGCTTCCATAATTTTTCGATACCCGCCAGCGATGCAGCAAAATTATCTGCTTTTACACGTATCACCAGGGCGGGGGAGCGGTTGCCGAATTTGCTGGCACTGGCAAACACCAGCGGTGTTATCTTCTGGTGAAGCGACTGAAAATGAAAGTCTTTAATAACGCCCACCACAGTGTACGTGTAGGGGGCGCCGTTAGGTCCGTTAAAGTTTTCTTCGGTAGTGCTTACCCTGGCACCAATAGGATTGGTCAACCCCAGTTCTTCCACTGCTTTTTCATTTAATACCACAGCAAGCGAATCGGTTAAAAATTGCTTTGAAAAAAACCTGCCTTCTTTCATTTTTATATCCAGCACAGCTGCAAATTGGTCATCTGCAATTACTGATCTGCCCGTCATTGGCTCTTTTGCGCCTGATCCCACGGCCTGCCAGGTGATTCCAAAAAAACCATCCTGCCCGGGTATGGCAGTGGTGCCACTAATATTTTCAACACCCGGTACCGTCACCACGTCATTTTTAAAAGACTGGATTTTCTGTTCCAGCAGGTCTGCGCGTTGTATATCTATGATATGATCTTTTCTGAAACCCAGCTTGTCACCCAGCATATATTGCATTTGCCGGTTTACCGTTATGGTGCTGATGATGAGTATAACGGAAATGGCAAACTGAAAAACAACCAGCCCGTTTCTGAGGGCCATGCCATACTTGTTTGATTTGAATTTGCCTTTCAGTACCAATATTGGTTTGAACGATGACAAGATAAACGCCGGGTACAATCCCGCAACAAGCCCCACCGCCACGGCAAATAGTAGCAACAGCAACATCCTTACTGGATCCAGAAAATAACCGATGCTAAGCTCTTTGCCCGCCACTTTATTAAATAGCGGCAGCAACAGTACAATGAATAGGATGGCAATCAGAATACTGAACAGGCTTACCAGCACTGACTCAATCAAAAATTGTGCAATGAGCGATTTTTTTTCAGAGCCAAAAGTTTTTCGGATGCCCACTTCTTTTGCACGTTCTACCGAGCGGGCCGTAGACAAATTGATAAAGTTGATACTGGCAATGACCAATATGAAAATGGCAATTACGGAGAAAATATATATGGTCTTAATGCTGCCGTTTGGCCGCAACTCCGCTTCAAGGTCGGAGGTAAGATGAATTTTGGTGAGGGGTTGCAAATAGTAATGATATCCGTTGCCCGCCTGCTGAAACTGTTGGTACGTCATATTGAAATTACGTGCAATAGCACCGGAAACATATTTATCTATAATGTGCGGAAATTTTGCTTCCAGCGAAGCTGGGGCGGTATTGGGATTGAGCAGGAGATAGGTATGCGCAGAAAAACCGGTGTAATTTGGTTGTCGGGTAAAATTAAAACTAACTGAGGATAAAAGTATATCGAAAGTAAAATGCGCGTTCTCCGGCCAGTCTTTACATACGCCCGAAACAATGTAATGAACATCGTCGTCTGTGGTAAATGATTTACCCATTGCTGCGCTGGCTGCGCCAAAATATTTTTTTGCCGTTGTTTCTGTAATCACCGCGGTATTTACTTTCTGCAAAGCGGTTGCGGCATCACCCTGGAGCAAGGGGGCTGTAAAAACAGCAAAAAAATTGGAATCTGCCAGCAGCACTCTTTTTTCTTCAAATACCTTTTCGCCTATTTTTAAAAAGAAGTTGCCATTGCCCACTACGTTGAACAAGCGGGTGCTCTGCTTCACTTCAGGGTATTCATGTTGAATGGATTCTCCAATGGAGGATGGAATGATGGAATAAGAAGTGGAACGGCCGGGATATTTTCTATCCAGCACCACCCGGTACACATCTTTGCCATTTTTGTGAAAAGCATCATACCCCAGCTCACTCTGAATAAACAAGACAATCAGCAAACACACGGCCATGCCCATAGCCAAACCAAATACGTTGATAAATGTGTAGCCCTTTCTTTTTACAAGACTGCGGATAGCTACTTTCAGGTAATTTTTTATCATAGTTTTGTTATCTCTGATTTTGTTATCGCTGATCTCTGATGTAATGATCGCTGATTTGTTATCTCTGATGTCTGATGTGATGATCGCTGATGTCTGGTCTATTGATTTCAGACTTCAGAACGCAGAGGCAAGCCCTGCCACTACAGTCGTGATCATTCATGAACTAATCTACATCATATCAAATCATCACAATCGTCAAAATCTGCGTTTTATCAATGCGTTTCGGCACATGCCGGCAGGCAGGTTTCCACATTTGCACATTTCCACATTTCCACATTGTGAACACATTTTTTTATTCTGAACGCAACGAAGCAACCGGGTTGGCCAATGCAGCCCGGATGGCCTTGAAGCTAACGGTGCACAAAGCAATGAACAAAGCCGCCGCGCCAGCCAGTACAAATACCCACCAGCTGATATCTATTTTATACGCAAAGTCCTGCAGCCACTTGGTCATTGCCCACCACGACAAGGGAAAGGCAATAATGCATCCAATCAAAACCAGCTTTATAAATTCTTTCGATAACATGCCAGTTACCTGTGCCACACTTGCACCCAGCACTTTGCGGATACCAATTTCTTTTGATCGTTGTTCGGCGGTGTAGGTAGCCAGTCCAAACAAACCCAGGCACGCTACAAATATGGTGAGCACAGCAAAAATGTTCAGAATAAGACTTGTCTTTTGTTCGGCTGCATAGGTTTTATTGTACAATTCATCCATAAAAGCATACGTGAACGGTTCTTCAGTTTGATAGGTTGCCCATTGCTCTTTCATGGAAGCCAGCAAACCGGCCATATCTTTTGTCTTTACTTTTATGATTAACCCTGACTCCGGTTGCAATACCATCAGTAGGGGCGTAATTGCTTCATGTAACGAACGAAAATGAAAATCTTTTACCACACCCACAACGGTGTAGGTAAAGTTTTTGCCGCGGTCGCTGTTTTGCCTGGTAATTCTTTGCCCAACCCCGTTATTGCCAAAGCCAAATGCCTTTGCTGCGGTTTCATTAATGATCATGGCAGAAGAATCGGTGGAGAACGCAGGCGAAAAATTTCTACCAGCAGCCATTTGAATACCCAAGGTAGGAATATAACGTTCATCTACATGGTATTCCAGCGTGCGCATCATTTGCTTGTCATTTCCTTCGGGGTATGCCAACGAGTTATTGCTATAGCTGGGTCCTGCCGGTTTGTAGCCGGATACAGTTACATTCGCCACGCGGCTGTCTTGCAGCAACCTTTCTTTAAATGCTTTTTCGTGCTGCCCCAATGCCCAGGAGTTGGGGAGTACCAGTAACTGGTCTTTATCATACCCCAGCTTTTGGTGTTGAATAAACTTCATCTGCTGGTATACAATGATGGTACCCGTTATAAGGCTTACTGAAATAAAAAATTGAAAAACCACCAGGCTGCTTCGCAAGCCGAGGCTTTTGGTGCCGGCACTCAATTTTCCTTTTAACGTGGCAATGGGTTTGAACGAGGAGAGAAAAAACGCCGGATATATACCCGCCAGTAATCCTACCACAATACCCAGTGCAATAAATGCTGCAATGGGCTTTAGTTCAAACCCGGGATGCAGGTCTTTTCCGGAGAGTGTATTAAAAACGGGTAATGCCAGCTGTACCAATACAAATGCAATGAGCAAAGCGATGCAGGTAAGCAATACCGACTCCAGCAAAAATTGTTTTACCAGGTCTGATTTGCCTGAGCCCAACACTTTGCGAACGCCCACTTCTTTGGCACGTTTGGAAGCACCGGCAGTTGAAAGATTGATAAAATTGATGGTGGCGATTAACAGCATAAACACTGCAATAGCGCCAAAGATGTATACGTATTTTACATTGCCCCCGGCTTTCAGTTCTGAACTGCTGGTAGAATATAGGTGGATGGAGGTGAGCGGTTGTAACGAAAAACCAAGGTCGTTGCCCTTGGTGCGAAACTGGGAAAGATTCAGCCCCATTTCCTGCATGATTTGCGGGCCCATGTATTTTTCTACCATGCCCGGCAATTTGGCCTGCAGTTTTTTATAGTCGGCACCGGGCTTTAACAAGAGGTAAGTAAAGTAGTCGGATTCCATCCAGCTTTGCGACTTTGCCTGGCTGATGGTTTCCAGGGAACCCAGCATATCAAAGTGAAAATGCGCATTGGAAGGCATTTTTTCCATCACACCGGTAATGGTAAATTGCGTTCCGTTGTAGTCTACTGTTTTACCAATAGCCGCCGTTGTTCCAAACCACCGCTGGGCCACTTCATCGGTAATCACCAGCGTATTGGGTCTTGCCAGCGCAGTGCCGGCGTCTCCTGACAAAAAGGTAAATGAAAAGACATTGAAAAAGTTTGGATCAACAAATGCTGCTGATGCTTCTTTAAAAACTTTTTGCTGGTAGGTTATTTTCGGCCATCCATCCCGCTTCAGGCGTGTGGCTTCTTGCACTTCGGCATAATCTGTTTTTAATGCATGCGCTACGGGAGGCATGACATGCGCTTCATTAATTTTTCCACCGTTGATACTGGCATTGAAAACGATGCGTACTATTCTGTCTGCCTTTTTATTAAACCGGTCGTAACTTAATTCGTCATATACAAAGAGCATTATGATAAAGCACACGCCAATCCCGATAGACAAGCCAAGTATATTAATCAAAGAAAAAGCCTTGTTCTTTAATAGGTTCCGCCACGCAATCTTGAAATAATTTTTTATCATCACGCTACTTTTATAAAATTGAATATAACCTGTTTTCGTGGGTTGTTATTTTTTTCAGTAAACGGTTGAATGAGGCATTGACCTGGTATTCTGATAACTTTTTCTCCTTCATATGCAACAGCACAGATAATAACTGAATCGCCTGGTTGGCCAGTGCAGTGTTTTGCGGATCGCGTGCCATCCAGTGTTTCCAATCCTGTGCATGTACAGGCTCGTTTTTAAGCTGCCAGCATAAAAAACTATCGTCTGTTAATAGGTCAGCTACGGTCTGGTATGTTTTATTGGTCTTCAACGTTCAACTATTTCAGGGGCGGTTCAGGCAGCCCGACAACTATTTTTCAACAGTTATGCCAATGCTGTAACCGTTTCTGGTAGCGGATTGTAGGGGTATGGCCGGGCAACAAAGTGTCCGGAATCGTACAGTTGGTGTACGGTTCTGATCTCTGGTCTCTGATGTCAGATGTCCGATGTCTGAGGTCTGATGTCTGATGTCCGATGTCTGAAGTCCGATTTCTAATGTTTGAGCCCTCACCGAATCCGTTGGCGCCCTTCCGACTTGCCCGAAATGGGGAAAGGAGCTAAGCGCAGCCCCCGCTTTTCGATTTACCATTGTATTTTTATCTGGCTGGGGCAAGCCCAGCCCCTACATTCGTTCTTAAACATTAAATCATTTTACTCATGATCATCATGAAAATCTGCGTTCTATAAAACCACGCAAATGCATTAATACATTTACACACCTGCCTGCCGGCAGGCAGGTTTACACATTTCCACATTAGCACATTAATTATTCTGAGCGCAGCGATGTCACCGGGTTTGCAGACGCCGCTTTAAACGTACGCATACACAGTATTATCAACGCCATCACAAACATGATCAACCCCCCGAGCAAAAATATCCACCAGTTGATATTAGTGCGGTAGGCAAAGTTCTCGAGCCATTTGTGCGCGCCCCACCATGCAACAGGTACAGAAATAACAAAAGCAATTCCTATCAATTGTAAAAAATCAACCGACAGCAACGTTACCAACTGTGTAATGCTGGCCCCGATTACTTTGCGTATGCCGATCTCTTTGGTGCGCTGGTTGGTGATATATATTATCAGCCCCAGCAGTCCAAGGCAACTAATGGCAATGGCCAGCCCGGTTGCCCATAACAGCAGGCGAGAAATGTTTTTTTCGCTGGTATAGTATTTAGCGATGTTTTCGTCGAGGAATTTGTATTCAAAATCATCCGCCGGATAAATTTCTTTCCATGCTTTTTCCATACCGGCTATGGTAGATTTCCAGGCGGTACCGCCAGCCCCCTGCGGTTGAAGGACAATGTTAAATGTGCGCGCCTGCTTCTTATTGCTTACCATGGCCAGCGGTTTTATTAGCTCATGCAGCGAGCGTTGGTGAAAGTCTGCCGCAACGCCGGTAATCGGTACTTGCTTATTGTTCCATTCAATGAATTTGCCAACCGCTTCCTGCGGATTGCGAAAACCCAATACCCGTGTATACGTTTGGTTGATGATCATACCGGTGGTAGTATCGCTGTAGGCCAGGTTGCTACCAGCCACCAGTTTCATATGATATACATTGAGATAGGCGGTGTCAATAATTTTTAGCTGCACATCCGTTTCTATTTCTTTTTTTCCGTCTTTGTACTTCATGGTACTAGACCATACATTGTTAGATGAAGGCGGGGTATTTGACATACTGATGGCTGTCACGCCGGGTATAGCACTTAATTTTTCTTTTAACACAGCGCGGTGGCCCATTACGGTATCCCTGTAGTTGACGGCAAAATGCACAATGGCATCTTTCTTAAAACCAAGATCTTTATTGAGCGAGTAACTAATCTGTTTACTAACCAAAATAGTAGCAATAATAAAAACCTGTGCAATCACAAACTGGGAGATAGTGAGTGTTTTGCGGAAGAAAGCGCTTCTGGTTTTTCCTGTATTGGTGTAAGCCTGGTTTTTAAGCACCAGCACCGGTTTATAGCCCGAAAGAATAATAGCGGGGTAAAACCCAGATAATAGCGTAACGCTTATCACCAGCAAACATAAAAAAAGGATGATACCGGGTTCTTTGGCAATATCAAAATGCAGGTTGTCTGGTATAAAATCAGCAAATATGTTTAGTAGCAATGGGGTAATAGCAATAGAAAGCACGGTAGCAATAAAAGTAATCAAAAACGTTTCGCTTAAAAACTGCGCGATCAGTTGCCACTTGGAACTGCCCATGGTTTTACGAATGCCGATTTCTTTGGCCCTTTGCGATGCCTGTGCAGTAGTTAGGTTGATAAAATTGATGCATCCCAGCAACAACAGAAAAGCTGCTACTGCCAGCAAACCGTATAACGTTGGTTTGTGCGCCATGCGATCTCCATATGTGCCATACAATGCATTGAAATGAATATCATCCAGTGGCTGCAGGCTAAAGGCCGTTTTACTATTATCGTCTTTTTCTTTCTTGCGGTGTTTATCGTAAATGGCCAGCAGGTTTTTTTCAACGCCTGCTACTGAAGTGCCGGTAGAGAGTTTTACCATCAGTTGTGAAGCAGACGTGGTATTATTCCATTGCTCCCAATCTTCGGGCTTAAGGTGCGTATTTTCCAGGGTTGCCCTCGAAATAAACGTGGTGAACGCAAAATCGGTATGCGCTTCAATATCTTTTACAACGCCGCTAATGGTTGCCCTTACGGTGTCATTAAAATAAATTTCCTGGCCAGGTAATTCTGCCGGGCTCAGCTCCGGATAATATTTTTTGGCCATTGAAGCCGTTAAGACTGCCTGGTAGGGCTGCTGCAATGATGTTTTGGGTGAGCCAGCCAGCCATGTATATTTAATGAGCCTGAACCATGCCTCGTCTACAAAAACGATATTCTTTTGTTTTTTAAACACAGCCGGCTGGTGGATGCCTTTAGCGGGAATGGTTACTTTAGTATCGTCATCGGCCGTGCGAAAAGGTACTACGAGGTCTAACCCGGTTGCCTCCCTCCGCAACGTATTGCCCATTGGCGAAGTAATACCTGAATTGTGAACCGCTTCGCCGGCAAAACTAAAATCGGATACCACACGATAGACCCTGTTTTCATCGGCATGAAACTTATCGAAACTAAAATCGTACTGCACGATCAGATAAATAACGAGTGCCGCGCTGATACCAATTGACAACCCGAAAATATTAATGAGTGAAAATGTTTTGTTTTTCCAGAAATTTCTGAGGGCAACACTGAAATAACTTTTTAGCATGGCGGAGTTATTGATTATTTGAAATTGTCAATTTTTCGATTGGGTTTACCGCGGTGTACGAAGGATGGTATAGGCGCTCGCCCGTCAATTACCATTGACCCGCAAGGTCTACGGCCAATAGCATGCCTTTTTATAATGAATTGATTGACAAAGCATTTCTACCAATGGCCTACGAAGTAGTTCGTTAGTGATACAGAAAGTGTACGGTTTCGATACAATCCAATGGCTCGATTAATGTGGTCATTCGGGCAGGGGCGTGTCATTAACCCATTTCCTACATGGGGTTGCACCCCGCTGGTAGGTTGCGCCCGTGCCTACCAGCAGGCAGGCTTTCAGGGCTTGCAGTATATTGAATGATTATTTATAACCACCGCTTTAATTGGGCTGGGGCAAGCCCAGCCCCTACAGTCGTCAACAAACAAAAATTCATTTTTAATCATCACCATCATCAACATCTGCGTTCCATCAGCGCGTCGCTGCATTTACACACCTGCCTGCCGGCAGGCAGGTTTCCACACCTGCCTGCCGGCAGGCAGGTTTACACATTATCACATTACTCAGAGCGCAGCGAATTAACCGGGTTAGCCAGTGCTGCCTTGATTGCCTGGAAGCTTATCGTGAACAATGCAATGGCAACAGCCATTATGCCTGCCAGTAAAAACAACCATGGAGATATCGTAATGCGGTAAGCAAAGTCTTGCAACCAGCTGTGCATGATATACCAGGCCACCGGGGTAGCTACCACAAATGCAATGAGTACCAGGCGTACAAAATCTTTCGACAACAACAGTACAATATTGGTTACTGAAGCGCCCAGCACTTTGCGCACGCCAATTTCTTTGGTACGCTGTGTGGTGGCAAACAATGACAATCCCAGTAACCCCAGACAGGCAATGAATATGGCGAAACCTGAAAACAATGCAAACACTTTTCCAAACAATACATCGTTACTGTATTGCGCATTGAAATGCTCATCCAGAAAAAAATAATCGAACAAGTTACCGGGAAAGAATGCGTCGTAAGTTTTCTTTATGCTGGCCATGGTAATCTGTATGTCTGCGGCATCCACTTTTACAGATATCTGGCTGTTGGTACCATAGGCCGGAAAAAATATAGATGGCTCTACAGGGTACCGCAGTGATTTCTGGTGGTAGTCATTGATAACCCCAATGATATCCCATTTTCTGCCACGGATAATTGTTTTGCCAATGGCGTCCTGCGGTGTTGCAAACCCCAGCAGCTTGCTGGCGCTTTCATTAATGATAAGGTTGCGTACTTTGCTAAAATTTGGATTGAAGTCGGTACTGACGTAATCCCTGCCGGCCAGCAACCTGATGCCATACAGATTAATAAAACCGCTGGTAATGGCGTTGTGGCGCATGGTATAATGAACAGTGCTATCCTGGTCGGCCCGGCGTATATTAAAACTTCTGCCGGTTTCTCCACCCATTACGTTCCACGAAGTGGCTGCGCCCTGCACATGCGGTATCTTTCTAAGTTCATTGGTAAAACTGTTTTCATGGCTGATAAAAGTTGAGTCCCAGGAGGTAAGCACAGGCGGTTTTATTACCAGCACCTGGTTGAGGTTGATGCCCAGGTTTTGTTTGCTGAGGTATTGCATTTGCTGGTATACTATCAGTGAACCTGTTATTAACGCCATGGTAATGGCAAACTGACCTACTACCAGCGATTTGCGCAAAGCGGCACCTTTATTAGACGCGGTAAATTTTCCTTTTAATACCAGTATGGGTTTAAATGACGACAATACAAAGGCTGGATAAAACCCGGCAACGAAAATGCCCCCCAGTGTTATTAGTACAATCGAAACAGCAATGCCGTAGCCGTTTAAACCTTTCATAAAGATATACGACAGCGACAATTTATGCTTTATCAAATCATTAAAACTGTTTTGTAATAAAGTTATCAGCAGTATTGCCACACCAAGTGCAATCATGTTTATGATCAGCGATTCTGTAAGAAACTGTTTTACCAGTTGTGATTTGGTGGCGCCCGCCACTTTGCGCACACCTACTTCTTTGGCGCGCTCTACTGATCTGGACGTGGCCAGGTTAATGTAATTAACCCAGGCAATGCCAATTATCAGCATGGCAATAATCAATAAACCCCATACCACGGTAGCGCTGTCTGTATTACCTATTTCATATTCAAAATCTGAATACAGGTGCGCCTTTGAAAGTGGTTGAAGGAAAAATTTTTCATCGCTGCCTGAAATTTTATTGCCTTGAAAGTGGCGCTGGCTAAACGCCGGCAATTTAGCTTCCAGTTGTTTGTAATCGGTGCCTGGTTTGAGTTGCAGGTAATGCCAGAAATCAGATTCCGTAAAATTGTACTCAGCTGCTTTCCATGCGTTGGCACCGCTGTATAAAGAACTGTAAGAAGTGAGCACATCAAACGAAAGGTGTGAGTTTTCAGGAATGTCTGCGCAAATGCCAGTTACTTTATACGGAATGGAATCCGTGCCAATGGTGAGCAGCTTGCCGATAGCGGCAGACACATTATTCTCCTGCAGGTTGAACATAGTGCGGGTAGCCGTTGCCGTAAGCACAACGGTGTGCGGCTCTTTTAAAGCGTCCATCATATTGCCCGCCAGGAGGGGATAGGAAAAAACAGACAAAAAAGCATTATCGGCGGCAATGGCTTCCTGCTCGCCAATTTTTTTATTCTCGTAAATAAGTATGTTCTTTCCCAGCGGCACTACGCGCGTATGGTTAATGACCTCCGGAAAATCATCCTGCATGGCTTTGCCAATGGCAGAATAAGTAATGGTACCGTGTTGTACCAGCTTCCCATTTTGATAGCGATCATTGTACACACGGTATACATTCCCTACATTTTTATTGAACTGGTCATAACTCAATTGAAAACTTACATACTGCAAAATCAGCAGGCAGGCTGCCATTCCAATGGAAAGACCGGCAATATTGATGATTGAGAATATTTTATTCTTCATAACATTGCGGAAAGCGATTTTGAGATAGTTCTTTATCATTGGTAAAGTATGTGTTGAGTGGTAAATGTTGTCTGTTGCGTGCTGAGTATCAGAATATTTTTTTTATTTTAAATTAAACAATACGTCATGAGCATCAAGGCAAACTTAAAACTCTGCGTTCGGCTACCTTCCGTTCCCGCATGGGCGTACCATTCACGTATTTCATCCCAAGTGTTGCACCCCTCGCTAATTTACAATTTGCTTCTGTTTTCTAATTGGGCTGGGGCAAGCCCAGCCCCTACAATCGTCTACAACACCAAAATCATTTTTTAATCATCACCATCATCAAAATCTGCGTTCTATAAACGCGTTGCGGCATTATCGCACCTGCCTGCCGGCAGGCAGGTTTTCACATTAGCACATCAGCACATTTATTCCGAGCGGAGCGAGACAACCGGGTTCATTAATCCTGTTTTAATAGCCTGGAAACTCACAGTCAGCAGTGTGATCAGCAAGGCACCGGCACCGGCAGCGGCAAATATCCACCATGAAATTTGTGTACGGTACTGGTAGCCCTGCAGCCAGTTGCTCATAAAATACCAGGCAAGCGGCGCCGCAATAAACAAAGAAATGATGATTAACCACGCAAACTCTTTGGATAAAAGGCGCCAGACATCAAATAATGTTGCACCCAGTATTTTTCTTACGCCTATTTCTTTTGTGCGTTGTTCTGCCACAAAGCTGGCAAGACCAAATAACCCAAGGCAAGAAATAAAGATAGCCAGTGCGGCAAAGAAACCGGCGAGTTGGCTGATGCGTTCTTCTGCAGCAAATTTCAATGCATACTCTTCGTCAACAAACTTGTATTCAAAAGGCACAGCAGGCAACAGTTTTTTAAATGCTGCTTCAATTACCGGAATGGCCTTGCCCATGGCAACAGCCGGGTTGATACGCATGTTCACTGTGTTTACCCCACCGTTCAAAGCTTTTACAAAAAACATGGTGGGTTCAACCGGTTCATAGGGCGATGCCATTACCATATCTTTTACCACCCCCAATACAGTGTATGGTTTCGGCGCATTGTTGCGCCATTTCCAGGTAATGACTTCATCAACGGGATGTTGCAAACCCATATACCGCACAGCAGCTTCATTCAGCACTACTCCCGAAGAGTCGCTAGCCATTTTCCGGGAGAAATCACGCCCCGCAACAAACTGCCATCCTGCAGTGCTGCCATGTTCATGAGTTACAGCCAGCGTGGCAAAACTTTTATCTTTAGCGACAGGTTTATTTCTCCATTCAAATCCGTCGTTGCCGGAGACAACTTCTGTGACTTTGCCCATTGATTCCGAAAATGCCGTCACCACACCGGTATTAAGAAATTCAGTGCGCAGCAGGTCGTACTTTCCCTTGTAATCGTCTGATTTCATTTCTATGGTTATCAATCCTTCGCGGTTGTACCCCACGGGGCGGTCTTTGGCATACTGCAGTTGGCGGTATACCACAATGGTGCTTATGATCAGTGCTACAGATACGGTAAACTGCATTACTACCAATGCTTTTCTGGGTATAGCTGCCAGCTTACCCACCCTAAAACTTCCTTTTAAGACTTTAACCGGTTTAAAAGAGGAGAGATAAAAAGCGGGATAGCTGCCGGCAAGAACGGCAGTAAGAACAACAAAGCCCGCACTCAACATCCAGAAATAAATATCGTGCCAGGGCATTTTCGTTTCTTTACCAGCCAGTATATTGAACCAGGGCAACGTGGTAACTACTAACAAACAGGCAAGCATAAACGAAAATATGACTACCACAAAAGATTCAATAAAAAACTGGTACACCAGCTGTTTGCGCATTGAGCCAATGGTTTTTCTGATGCCTACTTCTTTGGCCCTTTTCTCGGAGCGGGCTGTACTCAGGTTCATAAAATTAATACAGGCAAGCAGCAACACAAATAGGCCTATTATGCCAACCATCCACAACATGCTCACCGGTTTTTCGTCAGTAATGCCTTTTTTATACGGGTACAGGTGCCACTGGCTCATAGGGTGAAGCATCACCTGCGGGTTGGTAGCTGCTTCTTCCGCATAAGCACCCAGGCCTTTAATCTTTTTCATTTCGGCATCTTTGATAGTATTTGATACCGTGACAAAATCACTACCTGGTTTAATGGCCGCATACAGGCGGATAAAATGATTGTTCCAGTCGGTAATGGCGCGTTTAGCGATCCACTCATTATCCTTCTCCCACAAATCCCAGGGCGATATAAATTTTATATCCTGGAACTGCGTATTCTGCGGCAGATCTTCATACACACCTGTTACTTTTACCGGGATTTTATTGTTAAGAAGAAGCGTTTTGTTAATAGCATCCCCACCAGAAAACAGCGCACCGGCAACCGATTGCGATAATATAATTGAATATGGATCCTGCAGTGCAGACCAATTACCCTGCAGCATTTTTAATGTTAACATGGCAGGTGCGCCTGCATCCATAAACTGACCGGTTTGCGATATCTTTTTTTCACCTGCAGTGAGAATGTTTGAAACAGCCCACGAGGAACGTACTACGTGTGTAAATTGGTTGCTGTAATCTTTTTGGAGTGCTGTGGCAAGGGGGTATTGCACAGAGTTGCTAATGTAGGGGCCGTGGTTCGTGTCGTTTCCCCGGATCATTACCCGCGCAATACGTTCGTAATTGCTGTGGTATTTATTAAACGATAGCTCATCATACAGCCATAAACCAATGAGCATGGCTACGGCAATACCTATGGTAAGTCCGCCAATATTAATGATAGACGAGATCCTGTTTTTAACCAGGTTGCGCCAGGCGATCGTGAAATAGTTACGTAGCATGGGTTATTGTTTGTGTTGAGTGTTGCGTATTAAGTGTTGTGCATCGGATCGGTAGTTGTTAAATAGGGTAAAGGAAGCATCTAAGCACATCACTAGCTTTTCTACATCCAGCTTCTGTTTTTAAATCGGGCTGGGGCAAGCCCAGCCCCTACAATCGTCTACAACACCAAAAATCATTTTTTAATCATCACCATCATCAAAATCTGCCTTCCATAAACGCGTTGCGGCATTTTAACAGCAGTCATTTATTCCGAGCGCAGCGAGACAACCGGGTTGGCCACACCTGCTTTTATGGCCTGGTAAGCAATGGTGATACCCGCAATGATAACCGAAGCAAGTATCGCAATTACAAAAATGCCGGCATTGATATGTACCTGGTAGGCAAAATTCTGCAGCCAGATATTCATGGCATAATAGGCTAGGGGGCCGGCTATTACAAATGCAATGATAATCAGCCATACAAACTCTTTGGAAAACAGCAACACAATGCTGCCCAGCGAAGCGCCGAGCACTTTTCTGATGCCCACTTCCTTTGTTCTTTGCGCTGCGGCAAATGCTACCAGGCCATATAAACCCAGGCAACAAATTAAAATAGCAATGCCCGCAAACAATTTGAAGGCGGTATATTGTTTCTCTTCCTGCCGGTACCATTTGGCTATATGCTCATCTAAAAATTCATAGTTAAACAACTGATCAGGAAACAGGGCCGACCATGTTTTATCTATGCCAGCTATTGTACGCTGCATGCCTGCAGGTTGCAGTTTAATACATGCGCTGTAAAAACTACGCGCGCGGTATAACAATGCACAGGGCCTGCGTTTTTTATGTTTCGATTCACTTTGGAAATCCTGCACCACGCCAACAACAGTGGTGTACCAGCCATTTAGCATGATATGCGCACCAATCACGTGATGGGGATCAAGTACATTTAATTTTTGCATGAGCGCTTCGTTGATCACCGCTTCATGCGTTGTGTCCGCGTCATTCCGTTTTTCTACGGCGCGGCCTGCCAGCATGGTAAGATTGAACATGCCGGTGTAATTTTCATCAATAAATTTCATTTCTGTTACATCTCCTTTAGTAACACCCAGCTCTGGAGAACTAAAATCGCTGAATGAAGAACTATAGGCGGGCGCGCCGGATGCGAAGCTGATGGCCTTTATGCCGGGGTTGGTCATCAATTGTTGTTGTAACAGTTCCCGCTTTGCGCGGTTGGGCACACCCACTGTTATCACGGCATCTTTATCGAAACCCAGATCTCGGTTTTTAAAATAGTCCATTTGGTAAGCCACCACCAGCGTGCCGATGATCATTACCTGCGAAATACCAAACTGAACTACTACCAGGGATTTGCGTAATGTAAGCCTGCGTCCTGCTACCGTAGCCTGGGTTTTTAGTGATTGCACTGGGTTAAAGGACGACTGTACAAATGCCGGGTACAAGCCTGCCAGTAATATCATGACAATGGTAATTGCAATGATTACCGAAACAGTTACAGGTTGCAGTAATTGCGCCGTGCTGATTTTGATATCCAGCCAGGTTGCCAGCTGCGGTAGTAACAGGGCCACGGCAAGCAGGCCAATAACCATTGCAATCAGCACCATCAGCGAGGTCTCGCCCAGGAACTGGCTTATCAATTGAGAGCGGTTAGAGCCCAATACTTTTCTTACACCGATTTCTTTTGCCCGGCGGATAGCCTGTGCCGTAGCCAGGTTTATAAAATTGATACAAGCCAGCACAATGATAAAAAGTGCGATCGCCGAAAGCGCCCAATATGTTTCTTTGGAAGTGGTGGGTGCGGCATCGTTGTTTAAATACCGCTGATCAAAATGAATAGCTTTCAACGGTTGTAACGGTAACCGGGCACCTGTTGCAATTTCTTTGCCCCAGTGCTTTTCAATAAATGCCGGTATCCGCCTTTGTATAATACTGATATCATAATTAGCGGGGGTTAGAATATAAGTATTGCCGCCGGCAATGGCATAAAATTGGTTCATCATGCCCTGCACATCTTTTTTTACGGTGGCAAATGATACCAGGAATGAAAATGGCAAACTGGTATTACCTGGTGGATCATCCACAATGCCGGTAACTTTAAGTGTCTGGTTATTATCCAGCTTAAATAGCTGTCCCATAGCATTGGTGGTGCCAAAAAACTTTTTGGCCGCGCTGCTGGTAAGTACGGCGGCATTGGGCTCAAACAATGCAGTGGCAGCATTGCCACTCAGCCACTGGTAATCGAAGATGCGGGCAAAATACTCATCTGCATAGAGGTAATTGTTCTGAATAAAACGGCGTTCGCCAATGGTTATAGTAGCATTGCCGCGTTGCCATACCTGCGATACCTCCTCTAGTTCAGGAAAGCTGGTGCGCATAGCGGGCGTTACTGCCATTGATACACTTGGATTAAAATCGATAGCGTTTAGTGTTACCCGATAGATACGGTCGGCTTTTTTGTTGAAGCCATCGTAACCCAATTCATATTGAACCACCAGGAAGATGATGATGCAGGACGCAATGCCCAACGCTAAACCCAATATGTTAAGACTGCTGTATAGTTTGTACCTGGTAATAGCGCGCCAGGCGGTTCTAAAATAGTTCAGAAGCATAATAATGTGTTGTGTGTTAGGTATTGTGTGCTGTCAATTATAATTTTCTATATTTCAGTTGAATGAGCAGCTGTAGGTAACTATTCGTTCAGGTTGCAATCATTTTTAAAGGATAATGATCCTAAAAAAACTGCGTTCCATAAACATGCTGCGGCGTTACCACATTCATTGTATTTACGCATTATTCCGATCGCAGCGAGCGAACCGGGTTGGCCAACGCGGCTTTTATGGCCTGAAAGCTTATTGTGATAACTGTTATCACCAACGCTATCACGGCCGCCACTATAAAAACACCTGGCCCAATGCTGATGCGATAATCATATTTCTGCAACCATCCCTGTAGAATATACAATGATATCGGTACTGCAATAGCGCAACTAAGCATTACCAGTACAATGAAATCTTTTGATAATAACGCCCATAACTGAGAAACGGTAGCACCCAACACTTTTCGGATACCAATTTCCTTTGTACGCTGTTCGGCAATATAGGCTGCCAATCCAAACAGCCCCAGGCATGAAATAATAATTGCGAGCATAGCAAAGATGCCGGCCAGTTTGCCAATCAACATTTCCTGGCGGAATTTGCCTGCATAGTTTTCATCGGCAAACTGGTAGGCATAAGGAAACGCGGGATTGTATTTATCAAATACAGCAGTGAGCTGGGTTACCGCTTCACTGGTTTTGATGTGGGGCGATATACGGTACATCATATTGTCTTTGGGCTGCGCATCGCACAAAAACATGGTCGGGTCAGCAGGAGCAAATGGCGATACCATAAGTGCATCTTTTACAACACCGGCAATACGAAGCTGGTTGCCTTGCCAGGAAATAAGCTGGTTAACCGGATTTTTTAAACGCAATCGCTTAATCGCCGCTTCGTTAAAAACAACACTGGTGGTATCAAGTTCATTTTTGAAACCTTTACCCTGCAAAATATCCATGCCCAGCGTTTTAAAATAATCTGCTGACGTAATAACAATTCCCATTTCAACCGTCTCACCGGGTTGTTTGCCTGTCCAGCCTTCAATGTCGGAATGCCAGTAAACATCCGTGGCCGGGCTGGTAGCCGTTGTAACTGCAGTTGCAATTCTTTTTTCCAGCAGCTCATTCTTGAGGGCAGTATAATTTTTACTGAGATCGGTATTCATATCTGTAGACATGACCCTGTTTAAATCAAACCCTGACGGCCGGTTTTTGGCGTGTTGTATTTGCTGGTAAATGATAATGGTGCTGATGATCAGTGCAACTGAACATGAAAACTGCATCACCACCAGTATTTTTCTGTGTAACGCGGCAGACTTGCCGTTCTTTATTTGCCCTTTCAGCACTTTTACGGGCTCAAATGAGGATAGATAAAATGCAGGCTTGCTTCCGGCGAGCAATGTGGTAATAAGAATACAGCTGGCCATTAATAACAAAAAGCCGGTGTTTGTAAAAGGAATGTGAAGGAGGTTGCCCGTTAATGTATTGAAAGAAGGTAGCGATAACTGTACAAAAATTAAGGCAAATGCAAATGCGAATAAAGTGGTCAGAAAAGATTCTGTCAGAAACTGGAATATGAGGTCTTTGCGTTGTGAGCCGATGGCTTTTCTTACGCCTACTTCCCGCGCTCTTTTTTCTGAACGGGCGGTAGCGAGGTTTATAAAATTAATACAGGCAATAAGCAATACGAGTATGCCAATGATACTGAATATTTGTACGTATTCCAGGAAACCTGGTTTATCGTGTCCGTTTACATAGTTACTGTATAAATGCCATCGCTGCAATGGTTGCAATGTAACGTAAGAATTCATAGCATTGCTATTGCCTTTTTCGGTGTGTTCAATCGTACGGATCTTGCCAGCCACCTGTGCAAAGCTGGTACCGGTCTTCAATTTTACAAATATTTGGTAGCTGTTTTCGCCAAAGCTACCTGCGCGTGCCGCTTTTACATTGGCCGATGTTTGTTCATAATAGCTGAATGGTACGATGAAGTTGAAATTGAAAGAAGAATTGCTGGGGAGGTCTTTTAATATACCGGTAACTTTCAGGTCGTTTTTATTATCGAAACGCACCATTTTATTAATGGCGTTTTCACCGCCGAAAAGGGCTTTGGCAGTTGATTGCGTCAATACGATGGAGTAGGGGTCTGCTAATACATTGCTTGCGTCGCCCTGAACCAACGGAAATTCAAACATTTTCAGGAAGTCGCTGCCTGATCTTCCGCCGCGCAGGTATATTTTTTTATCGCCCACCATTAAACCGTGCGCGCCCATCCAGTCGCTTTCCGCCACATATTCAATCTCGGGTATCTGTGTACGCAGGGCATCAGCCAGTTTCAAAGAAGTGGTCCGGAAAGTAAGCGTGTCGCCATTGGAGTTATAATTGCGTTGCACACGGGCGAGGCGATCATAACCAGGCAAGAACCTGTCATAACTGTATTCATTGTATACCCACAGCCCTATCAGCAACGCAACTGCCATACCCGTTGCCAATCCAAAAATATTAAGAGCGCTGTAACCTTTGTTTCTGTACATACTGCGCCACGCAATTTTTAAATAATTTTTTATCATGGTACATTTATCAATGATTCAGTAAATATTATTCTGAACGAAGCGAACGAACCGGGTTAGCCATGGCTGCTTTAATGGCTTGGTAACTCACCGTTAGCAAGGTTATCATCAGCGCACCGGCTATGGTGGCTAAAAAAATCCATGGCGATATCGTTGTATGGTAATTGTACTGCTGTAACCACTGATTGAGAAAATACCAGGCCAGCGGTATGGCTATAAAACATGCAACCAGTACAAGCCATGCAAAATCTTTCGACAGCATTTTCCACACGTTGAATACAGATGCACCCAACACTTTTCTTACACCAATTTCTTTGGTGCGTTGCTCGGCTACAAATGATGCCAGGCCAAACAATCCCAGGCACGAAATAAAAATGGCCAGCACGGCAAATATTGTAGCCAGGTTGCCTATCCTTACTTCATTGGAAAATTTGGTGGCATAATTTTCATCCACAAACTTGTATTGAAACGGTACAGCGGGATCATATTTCTTTATAACAGCACCAATGGCAGTTAGTGCAGTGTTTACAGGCACGCCGGGTTTTATTCTTACCGTAACAACACCCATCCACCCGCTGCCAAAAAACACTGAAGGCTGCATGGGTTCATAGGGAGATTGGGTAACCATATCATTTACTACAGCAATCACGGTAAAATTCTTGTTATTGTACTTAATGATTTCTCCCACGGCGTTTTGAAAGCCCATTACCTTTGCAGCGCTTTCATTCAGTATGGCAGCAGCTGAATCGGTACCATAGTCATTGGAGAAATCACGTCCTTCTTTAATTTTCCAGCCAATTGTTTTACCAAAATGAGGTGTAACATTTACATCCCTGAAAAAAGCTACCTGACCAGGGCGCTTACCCCGCCAATCCACACCGTTATTGTTATTAAATTCTGTAGCGGGTTGAGATGATTCTGCCATATTTTCAACTGCGCCAGTCTGTAACAGATCATTCCTGAGTACCTGGTAACGTCCCCACAAACCCGATGTAAGCGGCAGCATTACTAATCCTTCGCGGTTATAACCTACGGGCCGGTCCTGCGCATATTGTATCTGGCGGAATACGATAATGGGTCCAATTATCAATGCCATAGATATGGTAAACTGTGCCACTACCAACACCTTTCTTGGCAGTAGTGCAAAACGACCGGCATTAAAAATGCCTTTCAATACTTTGATGGGTTGAAATGATGACAGGTAGAATGCTGGATAACTTCCGGCCACCACACCTGTGAAAATGATGAAGCCAACCGCGATGGTCCAAAAAAGCGGACTTTTCCACGCAATGGTCATTTGCTTGTCTGCAAGTTCATTAAAGTACGGCAGGGATAATTCTACTAACAAAAGCGAAAGTATAAATGCAATGAATACCACCAGGAGTGATTCACTTAAAAACTGCGATATCAGCTGCCCGCGCAATGATCCCATTGTTTTACGAATACCCACTTCCCTTGCGCGCTTTTCACTTCTTGCAGTGGAGAGATTCATGAAATTGATACATGCCAGCAGCAAAACAAACACCGCGATGATGCCAAACAACCACACAAATTGAATACGACCTCCCGCAGCGGCACCATTTGTAAATTGAGTATACAAATGCATTTTGTCTGCGGGATGCAGTAATAATTGCTCTTTCCATTCTGTGATATGGGACGCGGGAAGATTTTTAATTTTATTGCTGACTGTAGCAACGTCAGCACCCGGTGTAAGTTGTACAAACAATTGCGCCATATGATTGGTCCATGAGGTCTGGCCAGCCCGCCAGTTTTCTTTGTTTGTCCATGGTAGTATAAAGTTCATTCCATAGAATGATGTATTGTGCGGAAGGTCCTGATAGACGCCGCCAATTTTCATGTCAAATTTATTGTCAATTTTTACGGTTTTGTTCAATGCCGGCCCATTACCCACCAGGGCAAACGCCTGCGATTTGCTAAGCAACAGAACCGACGGGTCCTGGAGCGCCTGCCGACTACCTTCCACCATTTTCAGCGTAAACATTTCCGGGAAATCTTTTTCTGCCCACCGGCCGGTTGCAGGCAATTTTTTGTCGCCCATGCTTAGCACCCGGTTTTGGTTATCAGAAACCAGTGAAACATATGCAAAATCGGCAGGATAGCCACTGCGCAAAGCCACTGCGGTTGGTCCTGCATTGGTTTCATCGGTACCGTATTCATTGTCGATAACCTGTGTAACCATTACCTGCGCCAATCTGCCATGGTTTGCAAAACTATGGTTGAATGACAGTTCGTCCCAGATCCAACAACCAATCAATATAGCTACAGCCATGCCTACTGATAAGCCGGCAATGTTAATAAACGCATGCATCTTGTTTCTTACAAGATTGCGCCAGGCGGTTTTGAAATAATTTCTTAACATGGCTGATGGATTGTGTTATGTGTTTATGTGTTGTGTGTTGTGTGTTGTGTGTAGAATGTGGTTAGCGATTATTTTAATCGGGCCGGGGCAAGCCCAGCCCCTACAATCGTCAACAAAACAAAAATCATTTTTATTCATCACCATCATCAACATCTGCGTTCAGCCGTTCCCGATGTTCCACACGGAAGGAAGTCATCAAAAGCACAGCCCTCGCTAATCGATTTTACAATTTTGATCTTAATCGGGCTGGGGCAAGCCCAGCCCCTACAATCGTCAACAAAACAAAAATCTTTTCTATTCATCACCATCATCAACATCTGCGTTCGGCCGTTCCCGATGTTCCAGTCGGAAGGAAGTCATCAAAGCCCAGCCCTCGCTAATCGATCTTACACTTTTGATCTTAATCGGGCTGGGGCAAGCCCAGCCCCTAGAATCGTCAACAAAACAAAAATCATTTTTATTCATCACCATCATCAACATCTGCGTTCAGCCCCTTTTGATATTTCCGGCTGGGGGAGGTTAACTAAGCACAGCCCTCGCTAATCGATCTTACACTTTTGATCTTAATCGGGCTGGGGCAAGCCCAGCCCCTACAATCGTCGACAAAACAAAAAATCTTTTTCAATCATCACCATCTGCGTTCCATTATCAAGGTGCGTCATTAGCACATCTGACTGCCGCAGGCAGGTTTTCACATTTACTCAGCGCGCAGCGAGCGAACCGGGTTGGCCAGTGCAGCTCTAATAGCCTGGAAACTCACTGTAAGCACGGTTATTAAAATGGCGCAACACCCTGCTGCAGCAAAAATCCACCACGATAAGCTCACTTTGTATTCATAGTTCATTAACCATTTATCCATAAAATAATAGGCAACCGGTATGGCAATCAACAATGAAATAAATACCAGTACAATGAATTCGCGTGAAAGTAATTTCCAGACATTGAATACCGTTGCCCCGAGCACCTTTCGTACACCAATTTCTTTGGTACGTTGTTCTGCTACAAAAGATGCCACACCAAATAATCCCAGGCAGGAAATGAAAATGGCCAGGCTCGCAAAAAAAGCAGCAAGTTTGCCGATGCGTTCTTCGTCGCCAAACTTCTGCGCAAATTTTTCATCCACAAAATTGTATACAAACAGGCTGGCAGGATTGTATTTTTTCATCACCTGCTCCACTTTGACAATGGCATTGCTGGTACCGAGCTTCTCAGACAATTTTATATTCAACGTATTAACGCCGCGGTAATTTAAACGGAAGAAAGAGGGACTCACCGGTGCAAACGGGTTTTCTTTTAGCATATCATGTATAACACCAATTACCTGGTAATCCTTACCGCTAATTTTTACCAATTCTCCCAGCGGTTGTTTAAAGCCCATCAGTTTTACTGCTGTTTCATTCAATACCACCGCCGCCGAATCGTTGAGAAAATTGCGCGAGAAATCGCGGCCTTCTTTTATCTCCCACCCAAGGGTTCTCCCATAATCGTGCGTAACGTTGTTAGACATTACCAGCGGCCGCATATCCTGTGTTTTACCTTTCCAGGAAATATCTGTGGTACCCCCGTACTGAATGGTTACAGAACCAGACGATGCAGACATATCGTATACCGCGCCAGTGTTTATCAGATCATTGCGTAAAGTATTGTAATGCCCAATTAATTTGGGATCATTCATTGCCAGTTCAATTACCTTGTTGCGATTGTACCCAACGGAGCGATCTTTGGCATACTGAATTTGCCTGAATACTACCAGCGTGCCAATTATCAGCGCAACCGATACGGAGAATTGCAGCACCACCAGCACTTTGCGCGGTACGGCCGCAAAAGGCCCTGCCCGAAAAGTTCCTTTCAACACTTTTACAGGATTAAAAGAGGATAAATAGAAAGCGGGATAACTGCCGGCAATCAACCCTGTAAGCAAGCTGAATCCTATACCCACCAGCCAGAACGCGGGGCTTGCCCATAAAATACTCATCTGCTTTCCTGCAACTGCATTAAAAAATGGCAGGGTAAGCTGCGCCAGCAACAATGCAAAACAAAACGCTATAAATGCCACCAGTAGTGATTCACTTAGAAACTGTACAATGAGTTGCAGGCGCACAGAGCCAATAGATTTGCGGATGCCCACTTCACGCGCACGTTTCTCTGAGCGGGCAGTGCTGAGGTTCATAAAGTTGATGCAGGCCAGGAGCAACACAAACAAGCCGGTGATGCCAAACATCCATACAAACTGGATCAACCCGCCCGTATTGACGCCGTTTTTAAAATCTGAATACAGGTGCCAGCGAGTCATCGGAAAAACAAAAAATTCAGGTTTGTATTTGGGTGGATTTTCCCGCACCATGCGCCTGTCTTTTATTTTTGCCGATATCTTTGAAAAGTCAACACCTTCCTGTAGCTGCACAAAGGCCTGGAATGAATTTTCATCCCAGGCAGTGCTGGCCGTTTGCGCATATTTATCAATGGTGAGTAACAAATCCCACGAAGAAAGAAAACGGGTATCGCTGAAACTACTGCTTACCGGAAAATCTTCGTAAACACCTGTTACCTTCACACTGGTTTTGTTATCAAGGGTCACCAGTTTTCCGACCGCACTTTCATTGCCGAAAATATTTCTTGCTACCGTTTCCGATAGTAACATGGAATTGATGTCTGTCAGCCCTTCGCGCCGGCCTGCCAGCATTTTTAAAGAAAATATGTCTGTAAAAACCGGGTCAACAAAGTTGCCGGTTTCAGAAAATTTATTTTCTCCAACCGAGATTAGGGCTTTACGTTCTGCTGATACACTAACTTTTTTAAATTCCGGGTATTTGCTCCGCAGCTCGGCAGCCAATGGAACGGGTACTACGTTGTAAGAAGACTTATCACTGGTGAAACTAACAAATTGCATCAACTGGCCAATGCGGCTGTAGTTGTTAAAATTCTTATTAAACGACAGTTCATCATGTATCCAGAGACCAATTAACACCGCCACTGCCATGCCTACCGACAGGCCGGCAATATTAATGAATGAATACATCTTGTTTTTTACAAGACTGCGCCAGGCCGTTTTGATATAATTTCTAATCATTTCTTTTGTATGTGATTGAGATGAAGAAAGGCAGATTACTTGCTGCAGCTTACTGGCTATACTATCTCTGGCGGCAGAATGCCGATTTCCCTTTCATATGTTCTTATGATCTGTTCACGCTCTTCTTTTGTTTTGTCTTTTGCTTCCACCGATTTTTCTACCGAAACTTCTTCACCATTTTTTACAAAGCGGTATTTCATATACAATAACCCGTTTGCCGGGTTGTATTTGATCTCTTTTGTATAAGGACGATCGCCGCCAATAGTATATAATTCTGTATGCTGACTTTTAGCCGATACCATTGGGGGTGCTGGTCTGGCGGGTTGCGGTGCTATCTTGCTATGTGGTGGCAACGGCGCTACCGGCGCAACAGGATCAGGAAGGCCGAGACTATCATAGACATGTTTCTTGATAGCATTTCGCTGATCTTTATCCAGACCACTTACATCAAATGTTTTATCGTAATCGACTGTTTTACCATTAACCGTTCCTTGTACTTTAATTGATAGCTGGCTACCATTGTCATTGATGGAGTGATGAATAGAAGTGTTTTTTTGCGCAGCCAGTCCTAAGTTAAGCAAGGCCGCAAGCAACAATAAAGCTGGTTTCATATTGCTGGTTTTAATGGAGATACAGAATGGGATTCCGTTTGTTAGCTGACTAATTGCATGCCCTTTTCTAAATGAATGATTTGCAGGAAACTAGGCGCCGTCTTTCTTACGAACCGGTTCGTTTCTGATACAGCTACTGTTCGGTTTTGATACAGATTTAGTTTTTAGTTTATAGTTCGCAGTTCATAGTTTCCAGTTTTTAGTTTTTAGTTCTCGGTTCTTGGTTCTTGGTTTTTGGTTCTTGATAAAAGAGAAAGGCAGCACCCATAAAGAGTGCTGCCTTTATAAATTGTTTGTTAGCAATAATACTTGTTGCGCAGAAGCCCACTAGCCATTCGCCACTAGCCACTAGCCACTAGCCACTCCCCACTAGCCACTCCCCACTCGCCACTACTTCACTGAAAAATTTATTCTGCTTCCCCCACGTACTGTTACCGGTATGCCACCACCATTGATGGATCCTTCTATACGATCTTTTTTAACATCGCCTTTGAAGCCCGCCAATGCGGTGGCGTTTACCTTATCGGCAGACAACCGCACATCTATGCCCTGTCCCTGGGGTACTTCCAAATCTATATGTCCGCCAGAGTTGGTAATCTTTACATACTTACCCAGTTTTTTAAGGCTAACATTGATATTGCCGCCACTGGTGGATGTTTCGAGCGTGCAGGAGAGATTGAACATGTCTACATTGCCGCCCGATGTATGCGCCGCCAGGTCGCCCGATACATCATCTGCGTGCACATTACCGCCGCTGGTAGTGGCATTTATATCTCCCTGTAAAGCGTGCAGGTTGAGCGAACCGCCAGATGTGGAGAGTTTCATTTTTCCATGACTGTTGTCTGCGGTAATATTACCCCCGCTGGTGGAAAGATCAATATCATCCTGCAACTCAGATAGCCGTATATTACCGCCCGAAGTTCTTCCTTTTATATGGCCGCTCAGGTGATTAATATTGAGGTTACCGCCACTGGTGGTAAAATCCTGTGTGCCCGATAAGCCTGATAAATCAATATTTCCACCGCTGGTAGTAAGATCGGTAGACACATTATGCCCAACATATACTTTAAAGGAAATGCTGAGGCTGTTGTTCCAATCGCGAAAATTTCTTTTTGGCTTAGCGATGGCCGTTAGTTTGTGATTTTCAGCCGTAACGCTCAGCTCATAATTTTCAAGCCGTTTTTCTAATTCTTCTTTAGACAGATTTTTGTTACGACTGTTGCCGGGCCACACATATACTTCAATACGGGCATCTGCATCAGACCCGGTAACGGCTATATTGCCCCCGGTAGTTTCCAGTCGCACATCCTGAATATCGTTGGCCGATAATTTTTTCACCATATACGGTTCCTTTGATCCATCCTGTGCATGCACTGATACCGCAAGGCTACCCAATAGTAAAATGCTTAAATACTTTTTCATACTTGTTTTTTTATTTCTTATTCTTATTTCTGATGGTTGGTTTCTCACAAAGCGGCCACTTCCCCTGGCAACATGCCTCACTTTTAATTCTCAACTCCTCTTACTCCGTCCTCAAAGACTTTACCGGGTTAGCGGTAGCGGTTTTTATGGTTTGCACGCTGAGTGTCACAATAGCGGCTACCACCATGGCCAGTCCACTGATAGCAAATATCCACCAGCTCATAGCTGTTTTGTATACAAATTCCTGTAGCCATGTATAGGTGGCCCACCAGGCAAGCGGCGCGGCAATTACAAATGCAATGAAAACCAACTGTACAAAATCTTTTGACAGAATGGTAACGATATTGCTTACTGACGCGCCCAGTATTTTGCGGATGCCGATTTCTTTGATACGTGTATTGGTGGTATAGATGACCAGGCCCAGTAAACCAAGGCAGCTAATCAATATAGAAAGGGCGGTTGCCCAGCGCAACAGACTGGCGGTATGCTGCTCCGTTTCATAGAATTTGGCAACTGTTTCGTCCATGAAACGGTATTCAAATTCTGCTTCAGGATACATTTTTTTATACAACGCCTGTATTTGCGCAATGGTATTATTCCATTGCGTGTTACCGGTAGTACTCGGTTGTAGTTGTATATGAATGAAAGACCCGTTTCCGCCCCCAAAAATCAGCGGGCCAATTGCTTTTTTTAAAGACTGATCGTGAAAGTCTTTCATGATACCTACTACAGGTGCTTTCTTTCTGTTCCATTGCATCTCTTTGCCCAGCATGTCTTCGGGACGTTGAAAACCCAGTGCATGTGCCAGGCGCTCATTTACCAAAAATTCTTTTATGGTATCGCTGGGCAGCACATTTCTTCCGGCCACGAGGGGTATCTTATATATATCCAGGTATTCAGGATTACCCCACCTTATTTGGACGTCTACGGCGGGTTGTATCATTTCGGTACCATTGTCGAACTTGATATTCCCATACGCAGGCCCATTGTCTGCCGGTGCCAGAAAGCCGGTGCTGGCTTTAATAACGCCGGGCACTGATTGTATCGCTTTCAGCAATTGTGGGCCGTGTGTTTTAACCGTATCCCGGGGCATAGAAAAACTAATGACGGCATCTTTGTTAAACCCAAGATCTGAATGCATAGAATAATTGATCTGCTTGCCCACCATCAACGTGGCAATAATAAAGAACTGCGCAATCACAAATTGAGAAACCGTTAGCGTTTTTCTTATCCATGCACTGCGTGTTTGCTGAGTGTCGGTAAATGCCTGGTTCTTCAAAACAGATACGGGTTTATAGCCAGATAGTACAAGGGCAGGGTAGAGCCCCGATAAAAAACTCACCGTGATTATTAATACAACCAGAAAAATCAAGAGCGATGGCTGGTGCAACAGATCAAATGCCAGACCGGGTGGGGTAAAGTCTTTAAACATGTTCAGCAGCAGTGGCGTGAGCGCAAGCGACAATACGGTGGCTATAACGGTAATGAACAGTGTTTCTCCCAAAAACTGTATGATCAGCTGTGGCCTTGAGCTGCCCATGGTTTTGCGGATGCCGATTTCTTTGGCACGCCTTGCCGCCTGTGCCGTAGTGAGGTTAATAAAGTTGATGCACCCCAGCAACAACAGAAAGGCCGCTATGGCCAGCAATCCATACAGCATTTTTCTGCTGGCAATACGTTGGTTGAATGCCTGGTAATCAGCATTGAAATGCAGGTCGCTGAGCGGTTGTAATACAAAAGACATAAAATTGGCCGCATCTTTATGGGCGTTTTTGTTGTATTTGCGGATGATTTGGTCGAACTGCGTTTCTGCTGCAGCCACGGTGGTGCCCTTCGCTAATTTTACATAGAGTTGGGAGTACGCCATCCAGTCGTCCCATACATCCATCATGAAATTATTAGTAAGGTTGGTTTTAGATATGGTGGCAAAAGAAATAAATTCTGCGCTGGTGAACGTGGTATGTTCATGCAAATCTTTTACAACACCTGAAACGGTTACCACCAGGTCTTTATCGTACGTAATTTTTTTACCAATCATCTCTGTTTCCGGTACGCCCGGAAAATATTGCGCCGCGCGGCTTTGCGTGAGTACCACACTAAAAGGATCTTTTAATGCAGATTGCGGCGAGCCTGCCATCCAGGTGAAAGGAATCAGTTGAAAATAACCGGCACTGGTAAAAATTACATCCGGTTGTTTTTTAAATACAACCTTGTTAATGCCATCCCTGCTAACCACTGCCTGAACAGTTCCATCTCCCTGGAAACTCATTACCGGTACCGTAGCTTCGATGCCTGTGGTCTCATTGGCAACGGGCGTGCTGAGGGGTGCCGGTACAGCTGCGCCGTGAACGTCATCGCCTTTAATTTTTGAGTGCATGACCACACGGTAGATGCGCTCGCCATCCTGCTGAAACTTGTCGTAACTCAACTCATAATATACAATCAGAAATATGACCAGTGCAGAGCTGATGCCAATGGCCAATCCAAATACGTTGATGGTAGAAAACACGCCATTGCGCCAGAAATTTCGGAATGCGGTTTTAAAAAAATTCTTTATCATAGTAGTAGATGTCTGATGTCTGATCTCTGATCTCTGATGTCTGATGTGATGATGTCTGATTTCTTCCTGGTCTGGCCTGCGATGCTGACCGGTATCTGAGAAAACGAATTATTAATTATTAATTTTTAATTACTAATTATTTTTCACTCCGACCGCAGGCTAACCACCGGATTAATCACCGCGGCTTTCATGGAACGATAACCCACCGTAATGGCGGCGATTACAAATGTTACCAGAATGGCCAGCAGGAAGATACCCGGGCCGATTGTAATGCGGTAAGTGAAATCTTTCAGGTATACATGCATGGCCCACCACGCAAGCGGCGCAGCAATTACAAAAGCAATGATTAATAAGCGGCTGAATTCTTTGCCAAACAACCACAAAATATTTTTCAAATCGGCGCCCAGCACTTTTCTTACACCGATTTCTTTTGTTTTGCGAACAGCCATAAACGATACCAGCCCGTACAAACCCAAACATCCAATAAGGATGGCAATGAACGCAAAAGATTCAATCAGTTTTAGCATAATATCATCCATGCTGTAAAACTCCTTGATACGGTCGTCTAAAAAATCATATTTATAGAGGTAATCAGGGTATGTTTCATTCCATACTTTTTCAAACGCAGGCAGTGAAGATTTGAGACTGTTGATGTTCAACTTGATGGCGCAGTTAGCATAGTTGCGGGTGCCGGCCATGATGCAGATGGGCGAGATTTCGCTGTGAAAAGAATAATTGTAGAAATCTTTTACCACGCCTACAATGGGTGCTTTTTCACTGCCGCCATTAATGCTTAGTTGCTTGCCTATTACTTCATCGGGAGATTTGAGATTGAGTTTTTTTACAAATGTTTCATTTACCAAAAATTCACGCAGCGTATCTGATGGAAAAATATTTCTGCCGGCTACCAGTTGTATTCCGAATGTAGAGAGGTATTGGTCATCTGCGTTCTTTAGGTTGATGCCCCAGTGTTCGTCTTCTGCCCGGGTATCATACCGTACGCCGGTATTATTATTGGATTCTGATGCCGGTGGCTGCCAACAAAGTGAAATTTTTTCTACTCCGCCTATACCTGCAATTCGTGTTTTGAGTGTAGTCATTTTTGTTTTGTCTCTTTCCGGAAGCGGCAGTACTACAATGGCATCTTTATTAAAACCAAGATCAGACGTTTTTGAATAATGCATCTGGCTGGCTATTACAATGGTGCCAATGATGAGCATTTGCGAGATAGCAAACTGTGTAACCACCAGCACACGGCGCAATGAAAAGCCGCCGATACTTTTCTGCGACAACTTGCTTTTAAGGGCAAGAATAGGTTGAAACCGCGCCAATACCAGACCGGGATAGGAGCCGGATAAAAACACCACCACCACCAGCAATGCCAGTAAAAACACGGGCAATTGCAGTGTAGAAAATGGTTGCAATTTCATGGAAGATGTAAAAAGATTGTTCAACCCCGGCATGGCCAGTTCTGCAAGAAGGTACCCCAGCACAATGGCCACCAGTGTAATCAATGTTGTTTCGGCTATGAATTGCCAGAACAGCTGTTTTGGTAAACTGCCCAATACTTTTCTGATACCGATTTCTTTTGCGCGGTTGAGTGCCTGCGCCGTGGCAAGGTTAATAAAATTTACACACGCTGTGATAATCAGGAATAGCCCGATGAAGAACAATGCCCATAAATATTTTTTGTCTGCATACCCGTCGAACTCGGCATTGAAATGGATATCTGCCAGCGGTTGTAATTTAAACTGCCACACTTTTAAGTCGCGGCCGCTGTAATATTTCTTTACGGTTTGCGGCAATGCCTTGTTTACCTGTGCCAGTGTAACGCCGGGTTTCAAGAGCGTAAATGCCTGGCTGCCGCTATACACGCCGCCCCAGCTGCTATCGCTTGCCAGCCAGCCGCTGTGTTCGCGCAGATTGCCGTACGATAAATAAATTTCCTGCTTGCGTGCAGTATTGGGTGGAATGTCTTTGAGAACGCCGGTTATGGTGAAATTGATTTTGTTGTTGAAGCGGAGTACTTTGCCCATGGGATTATCATTGCCAAAGTATTTCTTCGCCATTTTTTCAGTAACCAGTGCTTCATTGGGTTGCACCAGCACGGTTTTTTTATTACCCTTTACCAAGGGAAAATCGAGTATGTCAAAGAATGCAGGCTCGGCAAATACTACCCCGCTTTCTTCCATAAACTTTTTATTGTCGTTGCCCTGTAGTGTAATCAGCACATTTTGATAATCAATTACCCTGGCTGTTTTTTCCGCAAATGCATAATCGTTCCTGAAAGCTTTTCCCAGGGGCTGGGGTACAGCTGGTGAATGGCCCACTGTTTCATCATGAAATTCTGTAACCAACCGGTACACCCGGTCTTTATTTACGTGGTAGGTATCAAAACTGAGGTGATAGCTCACCAACGTAAAAATAAGGATGGCGCAGGCAATACCCAGTGAAAGCCCCACTATGTTTATAAAAGCGTAGCTTTTGTTGCGGCTTAAATTTCGCCAGGCAATTTTGAAGTAGTTCTTTATCATGGTTTTAATGTCTGATGTTTGATGTCTGATGTCTGATGTTTGATGTCTGATCTCTGATGTCTGATGTCTGATCTGAATAGGTTCGCCCGATTGCGGTCTGACCTTCGGTGCCGACCGAGTCCCACTTCCGGTCTGACCTTCGGTGCCGACCGAGTCCCACTTCCGGTCTGACCTTCGGTGCCGACCGAGTACCACTTCCGGTCTAACTTTAGGTGCCGACCGAGTTTCACTTCCGGTCTGACCTTCGGTGCCGACCGAGTGCCCCTTTCGGTGCAGAGCGGATAACAACGGTAAAGAACTCTTAACTCTTAATTCTTAACTCTTAACTACAATCACTCTGTTCTCAGCGAATTTACCGGGTTTGCCAGTGCAGCTTTTACTGTTTGCAGGCAAATAAGTACAAGGGTAACCATTGCCAGCACCAGCACCGCAATAACAAAAGGCAATGGCGAAATGCTGATGCGGTAAGCGTAATTATCCAGCCACTTGTTCATTACCAGCGAAGCCACGGGAATGGCAACAGCTGCTGCCACCATAACAATAGCAAGAAACTCTTTTACAAATAGCAGGATAATATTGGGTACGGATGCGCCCAGCACTTTGCGAATACCAATTTCTTTGATTCTTTTATGGATGCTCAATGAAATCAATCCCAATACACCCAATAACATAATGGCCAGCGACAAGACAGCGGCGGCATAGGCGGCTTTTTTCAATTGTATCTCGGTGGCATAAAGTTCTGCCAGTACATCATCCATAAACCTGTATTCAAATGAACTGCCGGGTAATAAAACAGCCCATTTCTTTTGAATGGCAGCAATAGACGCGGCTATATTGCCGGGTTGTAATTTAAATGATAAAAAGCGATAGGTGGGTGCAAACCGTACGTTGAAAAAAACCATCGAGGAAATCTTACCCTGCATGGAGCTAAAATGAAAATCATTGGTAACACCTTTAATCGTAAATACGGTGGGGTCGCCGGGTATTCTTACCTGCCGGCCAACCGCATCGGCTGTATTGGCATACCCCAACGCCTTTGCGCCGTGTTCATTCAGAATTATTTTACCTGAATCCAGCCCGCGGCCCTCAAAAAAAGCACCGTTTTTCATTTCTATGCGGTAGGCTGAAATGTAATGCTCGTCAGTTACGAGCGCCAGCATGGGCAATGCCCTGGCAGAATCTTCGCCGGTTTTGTAAAGATTCGGCTGGCCGCCATTCATTCCGTTCGGAATTTCATACGACAATGTTACATCGCTTACGCCTGGCATGGCTGCAAACTCATTGCGCACGGTTTCCATTTTCAGTACACCTTTTTTAGACCAGTCTCTCGGCACCTGTGATGAAACAATGTATTCTTTATTATAACCCAGTTCCTGACTAAAAAAATGTGCCACCTGTTGGGTGATGATGGAAGCAGCAATGAGCACCATCAATGCAATGCAAAACTGGAAGCCGACCAGCGATTTTCTCAGCCATACGTTTTCTTTCACCGTTTTCAATTTTCCCTTTAAAGAATCCACTGTTTTAAGTGATGATAAAACAAATGCGGGATAGAGCCCGGCTAACACAGATACTACTATGACCAATACAATTGGTATAATGGCAAAATATGCAGGAAAAGCGCCCAGCGATGGTACAGGCTTGCCTACCAACGAAGCAAAGGCATTTCTTGCCAATGGATACAGCGCCAATGCCAGCCCGGTTGCAAAAGTTACTATAATGGCCGATTCTGTGAGAAACTGCGCCACGAGCTGCGATCGCAATCCACCCAGCACTTTTCTAACGCCAATTTCTTTGGTACGGTTGCCAGAACTACTGATAGCAATATTGATAAAATTTACAATGGCCATGAGCAAGATAAATAAGCCGATAAACGACAGGGTATACAGCATGCGTTTTACAATGCCGTTACCATTGTTGATGTAGTAGTCGGGCAGCGCAACCGGTGTAACGGCCAGGTTATTTTTTACAAAATCAGGCGCATTGGTTTGCAGCAATTTCTTAATAGGGCCGTTGAGTGCGGCCGCTGTAACGCCCGGTTGTAATTCTATGTAAGATGGCAGATAAAGATTTGTCCACAATTCAAAATCACTCCGTCCAAAATGGGAAAAGGTATTGGTGGGTATATAAAAGTTGTTGTGGTTAGCGGCGTTGAGCTGTGTAACAGAATTTTCTGGCACGGATGCCAGTACACCGGTGATAGTAAAATCATGATTGCCGCCCGAAAAACTTTGTATATCCAGTGTCTCGCCTGTTACATCTGTACGGCCAAAATATTTTTCGGCCATGGCAGCTGTTATGACAACGGTGTACGGATTAGTAAGCGCCGTTGCCGCATTGCCGTGCAAAAGCCTAAAGCCGTACATAGACAATAGCGTGCTATCGCCCAATTGTATACCTTCCCTGAAATGTTTATCGCCTTTTGATATAACAGAAGTGATGCCATCCCACCGATAGTAATTCGCCACCAGGTGTGGATATTCTTCTTTGAGTCTTTTTGCCAAAGGCCCAACAGACGTAATGGTGTTACCCATATTGGGATCTTTCCAGTCGCTTCGCAAAAAATAGTGGCGGCTGGCATTCTTCAAATGCCGGTTTACCTGCAGTTCATTCCATACATAAGCGCTGATCAGCAACGCAAAAGCAATGCCTGCTGATAAACCTGCAATGTTTATTGCGGCAAATACCTTGTTCTTCCACAAGTTGCGCCAGGCGATGTTGAAATAATTTCTAAGCATAGTTAGCGGTATGATTTTTTTTATTCAGTTCGCAATGATTTAACCGGGTTGGCCAGTGCCGCCCGGATGGCCTGAAAGCTGATGGTGGCAAGCGCAATCACCACCGCAATAATGCCTGCCAGCGCAAATACCCACCAGTTGATAGGAATACGGTAAGCAAAGTCTTTTAACCAGTTGTGCATGCTGTACCAGGCAATAGGCGCTGCCAATACAAATGAAATCAATACGAGTATTAAAAAGTCTTTGGATAACAAGTTTACGATGCCGCCTACCGAGGCACCCATCACTTTACGGATACCAATTTCTTTGGTGCGTTGCATGGTGCTGTAAGATGCAAGGCCCAGTAAACCCAGGCAAGAAATAAAAATGGCCAGCAAAGCAAAGTTGAGGAACAGTTTTCCAAACCTCACCTCACTGCGGTATTGTTTGTCGAAAAATTCATCGAGAAAAAAGTAATTGAACGGGCGGTTGGGTATCAAAGATTTCCATTTGCTTTCTATTGCGGCAATTGTTTGCGGCACATTGGATGCGCTAATGTTTACTGAAAGGAAACCGCAACCGTCTGGCTCAATCCGCATGCTCAGCGGTTTAATTACCTCCCGTAACGAACGGAAATGAAAATCTTCCATTACGCCAATGATATTTCCTTTGCGTCCCCATTGGTCAAATTTTTTACCGATGATCTGTTCTGGAGAGCTGTACCCAAACGATTTTACGGCCGTTTCATTGAGTATCATTGCCTGGGTGGTATCGGTTCCCATTTCTTTAGAAAAAGCCCTGCCGGCTACCATCTTTATTTTGTATTGCGGTATGTAATCAAAATCGGTAAAGTACAGATCAAGGTTAGCAATCTGCATATCACCTTTGCGGTTTTCCACCTGCGAGTAAGCACCGGGGTTGCCGCCACCCGGTACACTGCCGGTTAGTGAAACAGAAACAACATTGGGCAAACCTGCCACGGTTTGTTTAAGGGTGTTCTTGGCAGGATCGCCATGGGTATCAATAATCAGTTTCTGATCTTTGTTGAAACCCAGATCCTGGGTACGCATGTATTTCATTTGAGAGTATACTACAATGGTACCTATGATGAGTGCAATGGATATGGTGAACTGTGCAACTACGAGGCCTTTGCGTAAAAATGTTCCTTTGGTGCCGGTAGCAAAGCGACCTTTAAGCACTTTTACCGGTTGAAAAGAAGATAAAACCAATGCAGGATAGATGCCCGCAAGTACACCAATTGATACGGCAATGCCCAGTAGTATCAGCAGGTATGAACCGTGTTTAAAAATACCCGTGCTGATGATTTTACCAGACAGCTGGTTGAATGGCGATAACAGCAACGCAGTGGCTATTACAGCCAATACATATGCTATCAGGCAGATGAGCACACTTTCGCCTATAAATTGTTTGGCCAGTTGTGCCTTGCCAGCGCCTACCACTTTGCGGATGCCTACTTCCTTGGCCCTTTCGGCAGAACGTGCCGTGGTAAGGTTAACAAAGTTGATGCAGGCAATTACGAGTATGAATATGGCTATGATGGAGAAAATATACACATTGTTACTATTACCGGTTTTGCTTCCATCGCGGGTAGAGTAGAGGTAAACGCTTCGCAGCGGTTCAAAAATAAGCGTTGGAAACATTTGCAGTTCTTTCATTTCCGATCCGTTTCTTCTTTCAAGAAACGCAGGTAGTTTTGCCTGTAGCGCTTTTACATTGGTCTGCGGCTTTAGCAAAACAAACGTTCTGTTGCCATAGTTTGCCCATTGGCTGTCCAGGTTGTTACCAGGTCTTAGTGTACGCGTGGTCATAGATACCAGCATATCTGCCTTTATCTGCGAGTTCTCCGGCATATCTGCCATTACACCGGTAACTTTCGCCGCCTGCGCATCGCCCGTCAATAACAATGTTTGCCCCATGGGATCTTTGTTGCCAAAATATTTTTTGGCGGCCGTTTCTGTAAATACTATGCTGAGCGGTTCCTTCAGTGCGGTACGTGGATTGCCCTTTAATAGCTTAAAATCAAATACCCGGAAGAAAGCAGAATCTGCAAACATGGCATTGTCTTCCTGGAATTTGATATCGTCTTTTCTTACCAGCAGGCTGCTGCCACTTACCCTTACAAAGGCATCCACTTCGGCAAATTCATCTTTTATATTGGGGCCTACCGCCCAGGCCGGGCCGCTGGTGTTAATGGTTTCAGACGGCGTTTTAAGATCGGTTACTATCCTGTATATCCGGTCTGCTTTTGTATTGAAATCTTCGTAACTCAATTCAAACTTAACATACATAAATATCAGAAAGAATGCAGTGAGCCCTACCGTAAGCCCCATAATATTGATAAATGAAAATGTGCGGTGGCGCCAGAGGTTACGGAAGGCAATTTTAAAATAATTTTTTAGCATGGCTGCTTACTGTTTTGAGTGATAAGTGTTGATTGTTGTGTGCTTTTTCGGATTTGTTATGCGCGCTTATTGTTATAGGGTCGTCAATTTTTAATTCTTAATTATGTTTCCATGTTTCTCTTGTAGGAACTCAACTCATAATTCATAACTCTTAATTCATAACTCTTAATTCTACATTCTTAATAACATTCATTCCGTTCTCAAATTCGTTGCCGGGTTGGCCAGTGCTGCGCGCACCGTATGAAAGATAACCGTTAGCAGGGTGATGAATAATACGGTGAGTGCAGACAACAGAAACGGCGTAACGCCCAACCCGGTGTTGTACGGAAATATCTTTAGCCACTTGTCCATGAATAAATATGCTACCGGAAATGCAATTAAACACGAGATGCCTACCAGCACAATAAAATTGGTTGTGATCAATGGAATAATTTGTGCTACACCGGCACCCATAATTTTGCGAATGCTGATTTCTTTTTGCCGTTGCTGGGTAGTAAATGCAATCAGGCCCAGCAGTCCCAGGCAGGTAATAATAATAGTAAGCACAGAAAAAGTGGTAAATATTTTACCTCTTTTTTGATCCGCCGCATATTGCGAATCAAAATCCTGATCCAGGAAAGTATATTGAAAAGGTAGCTCAGGGAAATAGGTTCTCCATGCTTTTTCAAGGCCGGCAATGGAGGCTGCCATATTTTTACCATCCAGTTTTACCTGTATGTTATTGCTGTTAGGCCGGTAAAATAAGATAAGCGGGGCAATAGGATTATACAATGATTTTTGGTTGAAATCTTTTACCACGCCCACTACTTCCAGGTAAAATTTACTGGTGTCACCCGGAAACCGAACGCGTTTTCCCAACGGGTTGCTCCATCCAAAGTATTTTACCATGTTTTCATTCACTACAATGCTGCGCAGTGTATCGCCGGGACCTGAAAAATTACGGCCCGCTTTTATTTGCATCCCCAATGTTTTAAAATAATCTTCGTCAACGCTATAACAATCCACGCCTTTTTCAACAAAGCCATTTTTTGATTCAACAGAAAACAAATTGAAACTGATGTTTTGTCCACCAGGCGTGCTTTGGGCAGAACTGGCAGAGAGTACATGCGGGTTACTCCTGATGTCATTTTTAAATGCCAGTATTTTGCCGCGTACATCGTTGTTGGCGTTTACTACCAGCGAGGCTACCTGTGCTTTATCAAAACCCAGGTCTTTATTGCGCAGGTATTGTAGCTGGCCATACACTACCCAGGTGCAAATAAGCATAATCATGGAAATGGTAAACTGTACCACCACCAACACGCGGCGCAACACTACATTGCTGGAGCTTTTAGAGAGGCTACCTTTTAATATGCTGACAGGGTTAAAAGCGGAGAGGTAAAAGGCGGGGTAACTGCCGCCCACCAGCCCAACAAATACAACAATGGCCAACAGAATCATAAATGTACCTGGCTCTAGCAGCGATGAAAACGAAATGGATTTACCCGAAATGGCATTGAACATATTCAGGAACAACGCAATCAACCCTATGCTTAACAGCAATGCAAAAAAAGCGGTGAGCGTAGATTCTACCAGGAACTGTGCAATCAATTGTGTTTTGGTTGAACCGGTTACTTTGCGGATACCGATTTCTTTTGCGCGCCGGGCCGACCTGGCCGTGGTAAGATTCATGTAATTGATGCAGGCAATGATAAGCATGAACAGCGCCACCGCAGCAAAAATATAAATATAGGAAATGCTGCCCAGTTCTTCGGGCTCATTGGCCATATCTGAATGAAGGTGGATGGCGGTAACCGGTTGTACGCCCAGTCTTATCTTTATACTATACTGCGCAAATATGGGTGCCAGGTACTTGTCGTACATGGGCAACAATTTTTTTTCAAATGCGGCCGCGCTGGTATTAGGCTTTAATAAAACATACGTATAAAAACCAAAATTGCCCCAACTATTGGCATAGTCTGGTGGCAATGAATTTCTTGATACCAATACATTAAAGAGGAGATGCGAGTTCTTCGGTACATCCTGTATCACGCCGGTTATTTTATAGATATCTCCCTTGTCGTTCAGCAATGTTTTACCAACATAGCTTTTGTTTTTACCAAAATATTTTTCTGCTACTGATTTTGTCAATACCATTGTATTGGGCGCCACCAGAGCGGTATTCACATCGCCTTCAATAAAAGGGTAGGTGAATACCCTGAAAACATTACTGTCTGCATAATACACTTTGTCTTCATAAAAGCGCAGCTCGCCATTTTTATACATAGTACGGCCGTTACCTACAAACCGCACGGCTTCTTCTACTTCAGGGTAGTCTTTTGCTACGGCGGGCCCCAGCGGAAACGGGGTAATAGCCCAGTTCATCATTTCCTTGTCTTTCTCTTTGATGAAAGAGTTGACACGGTAGATGCGGTCTGCTTTTTTATGGTAGCGATCGTACGCCAGCTCATCTTTAATATAGAAAATAAGAAAAAGGCTAAACGTTATGCCAATGGTGAGCCCGAGGATGTTCAACAGGCTATAGCCTTTATCTCTTTTAAAGTTGCGGATGGCAACCAGCAGCAGGTTTTTTAGCATAGTTTTTTATTTCTGATTTCTGATGTGATTTCAATCTCTGATGTCAATCTCTGATGTCTGATGTGATGATGTCTGATTTATCGTCGTTTTCATTTATCTGGCTGGGGCAAGGCCAGCACCTACAGTCGTTATTGCAACAAAAATCATTTTCAATCATCACAATCATGAAATTCTGCGTTCCATACACCGCGTCGAGGCATTTACACACCTGCCTGCCGGCAGGCAGGTTTCCACATTAGCACATTAGCACATTATTCTGCGCGAAGCGATTTTACCGGGTTGGCCAGCGCTGCCTTAATTGCCTGGAAACTTACGGTAACCAATGCAATCGCAATAGCCAGCACGCCTGCTACTGCAAATACCCACCAGCTGATATCGGTGCGGTATTCGTAATCGCGCAACCAGCTGCTCATTGCCCACCATGCCAGCGGCGCTGCAATAATTAATGCAATAATGACCAGTTGTAAAAACTCTTTCGACATTAATGCAAACAAACCGGTTGTACTGGCGCCCAGCACTTTGCGAATACCAATTTCTTTGGTTCGTTGTTCTGCCGTAAACATGGCCAATCCCAGAAGCCCCATACATGAAATAAATATGGCCAGAAAAGCAAAATAATTTGAAAGCTTGTCTATCACCGATTCGCTTTTGTACAGTTTATTGAATTCTTCATCTGCGAAATAATAAGTAAATGGAAATTGCGGGTTAAGGGTTTTGCATAACTGCCCGAGGTTGGCCAGCGCTTCTTTTGTTTTTCCTTTTTCAGTTTTCACGAGTATCGTGCCCCAGTCTTCTTTATCGCGAAGGCGCAGCACCAGCGGTTCAATAGGTGCACGCAACGATTGATAATGAAAGTCTTTGATGACACCTACAATAGCGCCTTTGGTTCCCCAAAAAGTTAAACGCTTACCGATAGGATCTTTATAGCCAATCCTGCGGAGGGCGGCTTCGTTTATAATATAGTTCACGGAGTCTGTACCAAATTCCCTGGAGAAATCGCGCCCCTGTGCCAGCTTAATGCCCATTGTTTTTACATAATCATACCCAACAGATGCCTGTGTAAACATGGGGCGGGTTGCCGGGTCTTTGCCATCCCAATCTACGCCGCCGGTATTGCTGCCAAGACCGGTAGGGGTTTCCGTCATCCTGGTCACCAGCTTTATACCGGGCATGTGTAATGCCTGTTCTTTAAACAAGGTATATTTCTGCCTGAGATCCCCTTCAACGGGCACGTAGATAAGGCTTTCACGATCAAAGCCCAAATTTTTATTTTGTATATACCGCACCTGTTTAGAAACAATGATGGTGCCGATGATCAGCACAATAGAAAGTACAAACTGGAATACTACCAGGCCTTTGCGAAATAATGCTGCACCCGCGCTAAACTTGAGCGTGCCCTTTAAAACAGTAGCCGGATTGAATGATGAAAGGAACAATGCAGGATAGCTGCCTGATATAAAACCGGTTACCGCAATCAATGCAACCAGCTCTGCCCAAAATACCGCACTTTGAAATGGGAAGGCAATCTCTTTGCTGGTAAGACTGTTGAAGGCAGGCAGCATCAGCACTGTCAGCACTAGGGCAATAACGGTGGCCAGAAAGGTTAACAACATGGCCTCACCAATAAACTGCCTGATAAGAATACCCCGTAAAGCCCCCACCACTTTGCGGATGCCAATTTCTTTCGCTCGTTTTACAGAACGGGCCGTTGTAAGATTCATGAAATTGATACAGGCAATCAGCATAATAAAAATAGCAATAATGCTGAAGAGTCGCACATATTCTATCCGTCCACCGCTAACCTGTCCGTTTTTAAAATTGCTGTGCAGGTGCAGCTCATCAAATCGCTGCATAGCCAATTCTATTCGGAATGTTTTATCCTGTTCTTTGTTGTAGCCATCCAAAAACTTTTTGATTTTGGCAGCTACCAATGCAGGATTGGCGTCTGCCCGCAGCATAATACTGGTGGCCGGGCCATTGTTACCCCAGTCTTTTGCCCAGCTGTTTTCTTCCAGGAAATGAAACCAGTTGAGTACAAAATCAAATTTATAGCTGGAGTTATTGGGCATGTCTTCAAACACGGCCATTACTTTGAAATCTTTCTTGTTTTCGTATCGGATCATTTTTCCCAGTGCTTCAGCAGGACTCCCAAAGAAATGGCCGGCCATCTTCCTGGAAATGGCAATGTAACTGGGATCATTCAATGCCGTGGCAGCTTTGCCTGCCAGCAAAGGAAAGCTGAGCATGCTAAAGAAATCTGCATCTGCCGAACTGCCTTCTTCCTTTACTATTTTGTCGCCTACCTGGAAAGTCTGCCTATCACCATACATCTGCCAGTCGATTGATTTTTCAATCTCCGGAATTTTCTTTTTGAGTTCCTGCGCCAGCAAACCCGGCGTATAGTATCCAGACGAAATCTTTCCATCAAAAAACTGGTTCTCATAAATATTGTACAACCGGTCTTTGTTACTATGAAAGGCGTCCATGCTGCGCTCATCCTGCACCCAAAAAATAATCAACAGGCTGCAGGCCATACCCAGGGCCAGCCCCAGCAGGTTAATAAACGAGAACACTTTGTTTCGTTTAAGATTTCTCAGCGCAACAAGCAGGTAATTTTTTATCATATTCTTAAATGTCTGATGTCTGATGTGATTATCGCTGATTTAATAGCATAACAAATTGCCGCTTTTTATTTTATCATGACAGATCAGCACAATCATAAAAATCCGCGTTCCATAATCGGGTCGCCCACTTGCCTGCAAGCAGGCAGACATCTTACTATTCAGCGCGCAGCGACTTAACCGGGTTGCTCAATGCAGCTTTGACAGCCTGGAAACTAATGGTTGCCAGCGCTACTACGGCTGCAATGATACCCGCCAGTATAAAAATCCACCACGGCATACTGATCCGGTACGCAAAATCCTGTAGCCAGTTATGCATTACATACCACGCCACCGGAAAAGCAATTACTGCGGCAATACCCACCAGTTTTAAAAACTCTTTTGACAACAGGCTTACAATACTGCCTGTACTTGCCCCCAGCACTTTACGGATGCCAATTTCTTTTACCCGCTGTGTAATGGTGAATGCAGACAGGCCAAATAGTCCCAGACAGGCAATCAGAATAGCAATGCCCGCAAACACGGTAAATATGTTTCCCTGTTTCTGTTCAGATTTATACAATGCATCAAACCTTTCGTCGAGAAATGCAGACTGAAACGGCGTTTCCGGTGCAAATTTTCGCCATGTTTTTTCCAGTTGGGCCATGGCAACGGGCAGGTTTTTGCCCGCTATTTTTACAGACAGGTCGTTGAAATAACTTTGAGAAGGCGGCATCATTACAAAAATCATGGGCACGATGGGCTGGTGAAGGCTTTCAAAATGAAAATCTTTTACTGTACCTATAATATGACCTCTTGTGCCCCCGTATTTAAAGTCTTTGCCCACTGCATCGCCTGGCAACCAGCCAAGTGATTTTGCTGCCAGGTCGTTCAATATAAAACTGGCGGTATCAGTGCCGAATTCTTTTGAAAAATTTCTGCCCGCGCTCAGTGTCATCCCAAAAGTTGGAATGAAATCATAATCAATCGCCACAAATTTAATGTCGGTAGTAGTGGGTTTCATAGAATCGCCCGAGAGGGTAGCAGCGCCCATATTATCCAGCAACCTGCCGCTGGGTATGCGACTTGACCGTGCCACGTCTTTAAAATTGGCATCAGACAATAATTCATTCCGGAAGGCTTCGTAGTTTTTGCTTAAGTCGTTGGTGTAATTCATTATCACCAATTGGTCGCGGTTAAAACCCAGCGACTTTTGCTGCATGTAATGCAACTGGCGGAACACCACGGCCGTTGTGATAATTAAAATAATAGAAATAGAAAACTGCGTTACCACCAACACTTTTCTGAATGATATGCTTCCGCCGCCAGGTTTAAACAAACCCTTTAATGTTTTGATGGGTTGAAAGCCAGACATAAATAAAGCAGGATAAATGCCCGACACAATGCCTACTACAAATGGCGCCAGGAATACGGGTACCAGCACCTGCCATTTTAAAAGCATGCTAACAGATAACTGTTGCTCTGTCATTTTATTCAGCCATGGAATGGTTACAAAGAGCAACCCAATGGCCAGCAGGATGGCCAGCCACGATAACAACACAGATTCACTCAGGAATTGTATAATCAGTTCTTTCTTTCTTGCCCCGATTACTTTGCGTATGCCAATTTCGCGCGCACGCAATGCAGAACGCGCTGTAGACAGGTTCATGTAATTGATGCAGGCAATCAGTAAGATAAAAAATGCAATGGCTGCAAAAACATATACTCTTTTTATGTCGCTGTTGGCTTCCGCTTCATAGTCCGTGTGCGAATAAAGGTGGATGTCTGTAAGTTTTTGCAATGACAGTTTGGTGAATTTGGATGGCTGTTTGCCACCATATTGCCCGGCCATATGGTTATCAAGAAACGCAGGAAAGCGTGCCTCCATTTTTTTAGAATCGTAACCAGGGGGAAGCAGTAAGTAAGTAAAAAAAGAGTTATTGCCCCAGTTGGTACGGAGACCTTCTTCGCCATACACCAGCGAATCTTTCATGGTGTTGAACGATACCATCATGTTGGGGTGTACATGGGCATTGGCGGGAAACGGCTGATAAATGCCGGATACTTTCAGATTGATTTGATTATTGTACCGGATTACCTTGTTCATGGGATCCTCGTTGCCAAAATATTTTTTGGCAGTTTCTTCAGTCATCATCACATTGTACGGATCAGTAAGTGCATTAGCAGGATTTCCCTTCAGCATTTTTACAGAAAAAACACTGAACAGGTTTTCATCTGCAAAAAACATATGGTCTTCGTTGATCAGTTTGTCGTTATACCTGAATGAACTAAGGCCATTGTCTAACAGTCGGGTCAGTTTTTTTATTTCCGGAAAATCGCCGGGGAGGTAATAACCGAATGGGGGAGATACAGTACCGAGGTGTAATGATACCACGCCATCCTGGTTGTTGAAACTGCGTGTAATGCGGTATACATTGGCGGCATTTGCATTGTAGCGGTCGTAACTCAGTTCATTAATAATAAAGGTGGTGATAAGTAAACAGCAGGTAAGGCCCACCGTGAGCCCAAAAAGATTGATAAAAGAGATAAACCGGTACTTCAGCAGGTTTCTGAGCGCAATCTTAAAATAATTTGTCAGCATACAGGGAATTTAATAAATGAAAATTGATCAGTAAGACGCACCGGAACAGGCACGGGTTACAAGCACCAACGCCGGTGTGTGTCTACAAAAGCATTCTCATGTTATTTACAACTCAAATTATTGCCGCAAGTGCGCACGGCATTGCTGGTTATTCTGAACGTAAGCTTTTAACAGGATTGGATATGGCGGCTTTTACAGACTGGTAACTTACCGTTGCCAGTGCAATTAACACAGATGCAATACCAGCGCCTGCAAACACCCACCAGCTAATGGTGATGTGATAAGAATAATGCTGCAGCCATTTATCCATAGCCCACCATGCAACTGGTGAAGCAATGATTAATGAGAGCAGTACCAGCTTCAAAAAATCTTTTGATAAAAGTGAAGTGATGCTGAATACAGAAGCGCCCAGTACCTTGCGTACGCCAATTTCTTTGATCCTGTTTTCTGCCATGTAAGTGGCCAGCCCAAATAAGCCCAGGCACGAAATGAAAATGGTAAGGCCTGCAAACAATACAGCCAATGTGCCGGTTCGTTCCTGCTCTTTGAATTTCCTGGCATACGATTCATCGGCAAATACATAATCAAACGGATATTGGGGATTGTATTGTTTAAATATTTTTTCAATGGTAGCTATATTGTCTGCATTGGTTCGTGCAGCATTTAATTTCATGTGGATGATCTGAAAAAAATTATCGGCCGGCCCTACAATTATCATAGGGTTTACTTTTTTCTCAAAGGGAGATTCTAAAATAAAATCTTTTACTACACCCACTACCGTCCATACCCGGTCGCCTTCGCGTCTTACCTGCTGGCCAACGGGGTTTTTCAGCCGCATCGCTTTCACCGCAGATTCATTCAGCAACATCGCAACCGTATCGTTTGGATAATTGTAAATGTCAATATCGCGACCCTCCACCAGTTTAATACCAATTGTTTTTACAAATGCTGCATCCGAACCCAACCTAACAAAATCAAGTTTTTTGTCTCCTTCCGTGCTGCCAGGCCATATATAACCCCATCCATCGCTCCAGCGCTGGGTAATGGGGTTGGCAGATTTTGTGAGTGATACTACCGCGCCGCTTTTCAGCAGGTCTTGTTTGATGGGCAGGTAGTTTTTGTCAATATCTCCCTGCGTAAACGCATAGATGAGGTTGTTACGGTTGTAACCCGCATCGCGGTTTTGCGCGTATTGTATCTGGTGTTGTACAATAATGGTGCTGATGATAAGAATGATCGCAAATGTAAATTGCATTACCACCATTATTTTGCGGGGCGTTACCAGTGCGTTGGCTTTTTTAAAGGTGCCCTTTAATACTTTCACAGGTGTAAATGACGACAGGTAAAATGCAGGATAACTGCCTGCCAGCAAACCGGTAAATAAAATAAACGCAATAGCTGATAGCCAATAGAGCGGGTTGCTATAATCAATGAACAGTTCTTTGCCCACCAGCTCATTAAATGATTTCAAACAAACCTGTACCAAAAACAGCGCAATAGTAAATGCAATGGCAGAAAGTAATACGCTTTCGCCAATAAATTGTGCTATCAGTGATTGCTTAAGTGCGCCAGCTACTTTTCTGATGCCCACCTCTTTGGCACGTTTCTCACTACGGGCAGTAGAAAGATTCATAAAATTGATGCAGGCAATCAGCAAAATAAATAAGGCAATCACGGCAAACAATCGTACGGTTTCTATTTGCCCATCTACCAGTTGCCCGTTCTCGCTCTTTCCATATAAATGCAATTTGCTTACCGGGTATGAAAATACTTTAGCCGTTTCTTCAGAATGACTGGTGGTGATGTCTTTCACTTTATTGTTAAAACCGGCGTGAGATGCACCTGGTTTCAGCAGCACATACGTACTAACAGAATTATTGCCCCAGAATTTATCATTCCAGCCCAATTTTTCCATAAACCCCCATGGTAGCAGGTATTCAAATTTAAATGAAGTATTGTTGGGTAAATCTTTTAATACCGCGCTTACCGTAAAATTGGCATTGCTGTCTACGCGCACAATTTTGCCCATGGGGTCTTCTTTGCCAAAAAGCTTAATTGCCATTTTTTCCGTCAGCACAATATTGTCATTGCCGGTGAGCGCGCGGTTGGCATTGCCGGCTATCAATGGAAAATCAAACATGGAAAGGAAGCTGCTGTCTGCAAACGCGCCTCTTACGTTGAGTTTTTTTTCACCCACTGTTGTAAGAAAGGTAATGTTATTGTAACGGGCTACGGCTTCTGCTTCGGGGTAATCATGCAGTATGGTGGGCGCCATAATTTTGGGCGTAGCATTCCATGCCCAAAGCCCGCCATCAAATTTATCGCGGTTATACATCATGTACAACCGGTCTGCTTTTTTGTAAGACCGATCGTAACTCATTTCATTCTGTATCCATAAAAGAATAAGTATGGCGCTTGCCATACCTATTGTAAGACCCAGTATATTAATGAAAGTATAGCCTTTGCTCTTCCAGAGATTGCGGAAAGCTATTTTGAAGTAGTTCTTTAACATAAACCAGCTATTAGCATTTAGCCGTTAGCTATTAGGTATTTGGCCGTCGGCTCACAGCTCAAGGCTAACAGCTAAGCGCTCTTCCTATACCAAAATGTTTTCTGTTACCGTTTGTCCGTCAAGCATGCGTATGATGCGGTGGCTATAACGCGCGTCGTGCTCACTGTGGGTAACCATAATGATGGTGGTGCCCTGCTCGTTCAGGTCAGTAAGCATTTCCATTACTTCATTACCATTGCTGCTATCGAGGTTACCGGTAGGCTCATCCGCCAATATTAATTTTGGTTTGTTTACCACTGCTCGGGCAACAGCCACACGTTGTTGCTGACCGCCCGATAATTGCTGCGGATAGTGGTTGCGGCGGTGCATGATCTGAACTTTATCCAGTACTTCTTCTACACGTTTTTTCCTTTCATCACTTTTAATACCAAGATAAATCAGCGGCAGTTCAACGTTTTCAAACACGGTGAGTTCATCTATCAGGTTAAAACTCTGGAACACAAAACCAATATTGCGTTTGCGCAACTCGGCCCTTTTGCGCTCGTTGAATTTGGCCACTTCAATGCCGTTGAATAAAAAACTACCGTCATCGGGATCATCCAGCAACCCAAGAATATTGAGCAGGGTAGATTTACCACAGCCGGAGGGGCCCATTACAGCAACAAATTCTCCATCTTTAACTTCAAACGACAATTTGTTTAATGCCACGGTTTCTACTTCCTCGGTGCGATAGATTTTCTCAAGACCGGTAATGTTTATCATCTTAATACAGTTTAGATTGAAAGATTGGTATAATGAGTAAAAGTTAGTTTATTGCCTTGTGAGACGAACCAGTTGCGTTTTATGTTACAGCTTGTATATCAGTTTACTGAATAAAGACACCGGCAGGCTGCTGGCCTGTTCGGCAGCAATAGCCGGTTTTTTTGCCAGGTTTATGTTGTCTACCACAACCGCCACTGTTTGCACTGCTTCGCCACATTCCCTGGAAGATGCCGGAAAATACATGCATACAATCAGAAGGACGGTATAAATGATTTTTTGTTTCATACAATAAAGTTTAATGGTGGATAGTGAGGTTTATTTATTTTTTTAGCACCAGTTCCTGTATGGTACCATAGTTCTCGTAACTACTTGTGATCACTTTGTCGCCGGGGTTCAATCCGCCCAGCACTTCATAATAATCAATGCTCTGACGGCCCAGTTGAATATCTACACGGGTAGCGGTTTTGCCATCTTCACTTACTTTAAATATCCAGTTGCCACCAGTTTGCTGGTAGAACCCGCCTTTGGGCAGCAAAATGGCAGTGGTCTCATCGCTCAGTGCCAATACAATCTGCAAGGTTTGGCCGCGGCGGATGCCCTGTGGTACTTCACCTACAAACTCCATATCTACCTGAAAGGTATTGTTGAGTACCTGTGTAAAAACTTTTTTGATTTTTAGTTTGTAAGATTTGTTCGCAAAGGTGAAATCGCCCATCTGGCCCACAAATATGCGCGACAGATAATGTTCGTCTACATTCACTCTTACTTTAAAACCGCTCAGTACATCAATCTGCCCAAGACGCTGGCCTTTGTTTTTGTTCTCGCCAATTTCGGCATCAAGTGATGTCAGCTGCCCGTCAACGGGAGCGCGTACAATCAAATCGCCCACTTTCTTTTCCATGATATTCAGCGCCTGCTGTGAGCCCTGGTAGGAGCGTCTGTCCTGCGCTGCCTGTTGTGCGCGAGAAATAGAATCCTGCGATAATATCTGTTCTGTCAGCAATTTTTTCTGCCTGAAATAATTGTAATTGTTTTCTGCCTGTTTGAACTCCTGCATACCAATTGCCTTTTCTGCATACAGTTTTTTATCGAGCGTGTAAATGCGCTCGGCCTCGTTGTATTGGCTTTCCACGTCTGCCATGGATGTTCTCTTATTTACTGTATTCTGCGATGCAGCATTCTGGTTAATCTGCATTTGTGTAAGGGTATTGTACACGTTATTCTGTGAGCTCATCATGGTCATCATCAAATCTGTATTAGACATACGCAGGATAGGCTCGCCTTTTTTCATCTCCGCACCGTCTTCCACGTACTTTTCTTCCACCCGTCCGCCTTCGGTAGCATCCAGGTAAATAGAAGTAAGCGGCAATACCACACCATTTACGGGAATATTATCTTTATAAGGCCCTTTTTTAATTTCGCTGATGGTGAGCCGGTCTGTATCCTGATTCAGTTTAGATTTGCCCGATGTAAAATAATAGCTGGCACCTATCAATGCCACAATGGCCACAATGCCGCCTATCGTTAATATTCGCTTGGTTGTCCACGTCTTTTTTTCAATAACTCTATCCATTGTAATACAAACTTTTTAATTTTTTAAAACTACGCCAGGCTGGCTACCCGGCGTAGTTTAACAAACAACATGAGAAACTTCCGGCACATGTATAGATAAGAATGTGCCAGTGTGCCAGCGCAATGATTTTCAATTTATTATACTACGATAACGTTCGTTATTGTCCGGTAATGTTACAAAAGGTGTTCGTTTTTGATACAATATGAAATTATCATGTAAATTCTTAAAAATTGTTTATCATGCGTTTGCATTTATGGTATAATTGTAGAAATAAGCCGTTAGCTGTTAGCGATTAGCTATAAGTGCCTTGTACAGGCTATCAACTCGCTGATTATCGAATGCTAAAAGCTAGTGGCTAATAGCTAATAGGTGAATACGACGTAAACGCATAAAAACTTACCCATCTTGAATTTGAAGAACGCCTCGATACTGGTGATTGATGATGATATAGATGTTCTGACTGCCGTACGACTGTTGCTAAAAACAGAAGCCCGCGAAGTAATTACCGAAAAAAATCCGGAGAACATCCGCGCACAACTGGCCAAACAAAACTTTGACCTCATTTTGCTGGATATGAACTTCAACAGTTCTATCAATACCGGCAATGAAGGATTATTCTGGCTCAGAAAAATCAGGGAATTCAGATCAACAGCCGCCGTTATTATGATTACCGCCTACGGTGATATTGATCTGGCCGTACGATCGCTCAAAGAGGGCGCCGCAGATTTTGTAGTAAAACCCTGGCACAATGAAAAACTGATTGACACCATCAGGGATGCACTTAAAAGAAATACTTCTAAAACCGGCGCCGCGGCAGTGCTCAAACCAGAATTGCTGACCAGCAAAGAGCTGATTGGCGAAAGTGATGTTATCCGCGAGATATTATATAAGGTAGAAAAAATTGCACCTACAGATGCCAATATATTAATACTGGGCGAAAATGGTACCGGCAAAGACCTGATCGCAAAAGCTATTTTTCAGCATTCCATGCGCGCCGATAAGCCGTTTGTAAAAGTGGATGTAGGCGCGCTGACCGAAACACTTTTTGAAAGCGAATTGTTTGGCCATAAAAAAGGTGCGTTTACAGATGCCCGTGAAGACCGGGTAGGCAGGTTTGAATCTGCCAGCGGCGGTACGCTGTTCCTGGATGAAATTGGCAATATTACCTTGCAACAGCAGGCAAAACTTTTGAGCGTGTTGCAAAACCGGCAGATAACGCGGCTGGGCTCTAATGAAGTGGTGCCGGTAGACATTCGCCTGATTTGCGCCACCAACGTACCTTTAACTGAACTGGCCAACGAAAGCCGTTTTCGCAAAGACCTGGTGTACCGCATCAATACCGTTGAGATTGTAGTACCGCCACTGCGCAAACGCGGAGAAGACATTATTCTGCTGGCAAGACATTTTAGTAAAATTTACAGCAACAAATATTTAAAACCGGTGCTGGAGTTTGATGAAAAGGCATTGGATAAATTATTGCATTATCATTATCCGGGCAATATCCGCGAACTGCAATACAGCATAGAACGCGCAGTTATTATGAGCGATGGGAATGTGCTGGAAGCCAAAGACATCATTTTTTCTCCCATTGAAAGTGCAGGCGTGCAGGATGAAGAGCCTGCAGAATCAAAACTGAGTGCCATTGAAAAGAATACCATCCTGCGTGTGATAGAAAAAAACAATGGCAATATTTCCAAGGCTGCAAAAGAACTGGGGTTAACGCGTACCGCGCTTTACAGAAGGTTGAGCAAGTACGATATATAATTAATAATTAAAAATTCGTAATTAATAATTCATAATGACGAAGTTCAAAAAAGTGAGAAAATCACTTATTGCTCCTTATTTTTACTGATCTTCAATACTTCATCCAAACAGACTATCAGTGGTACAGATTTTTAATTTTTAATTATTAATTATTGATGAACCCATGCTTTTCAAAACTACCGAGTGGCGGATTTTTATACGGGTCATATTGCTGTTCCTCGTACTGGGCCTGGCATCGTTTATTGTGGTAAAAGGCATGTACGTAAAGGGTTTGTATGTTTACCTTATCATTTTGGCCCCGGTGCTTATCTACCAGCTCAACGATTTTTACCGGTTTCAGAAAAAAGCCCACGATGAACTTGACCAGTTTGTAGAGTCTGTGCATTACCGCGATTTTTCGCGCTATTTTGATGTAAAGCATGCGCCGGTGGATCTGCAGCCATTGCGCCAGGGTTTTAATGAAATCAATACCACTTTTAAGGTAATCAGTAAAGAAAAAGAAACCCAGTATCAATACGTGCAAAAGATACTGGAACTGGTAGATACCGGCATATTATCTTACCAGGAAGAAAGCGGCGAAGTGGTGTGGATGAACGAAGCCCTGAAAAACCTGCTGCAGCTGCCTTATCTGAAGACCATTCATTCGCTGGCCAAACGCGATGGGCAACTTTACAATAGTCTTCTTATTTTAAAACCAGGGGAAGCTAAAATTGCTACTGCCCACCACGATAAATCTTCATTTAAAATATTGTTAAGTGCAACGGCTTTTCAGACAGAAGGAAAAAAATTTAAGCTGATCGCTTTTCAAAATGTGAATGAGGCATTGGATGAAACTGAATCTAAAGCATGGCAGAAGCTGCTCAGTGTAATGACGCATGAGATCATGAATTCCATTGCCCCCATTTCATCGCTGGCAGAAACGCTTAAAAGCCGCCTTAAACAATCCGTTAACCTGCTCAACAATGAAACCGGCGCCGTTGATGATCTTGAACTGGGTATTGATACCATTAAGAGAAGAAGCGAAGGTTTGTTGAAGTTTGCAGAAACCTACCGCAACCTTAATAAAATTACCACGCTCAACCTGCGTCAGGTATATGTGCGCAACCTTTTTGAAAACCTGCACCACCTGATGCAGCCAACGCTAGAGCAAAAAAACATCGACCTGGAAATTATTTTGAAAGATACCGATCTGCAACTGGAAGCAGATACCAACCTTATTGAACAGGTATTGATTAATCTGCTGGTAAATGCCATTGAAGCGGTAAAGGAAAAAACAGAACCGCGCATTATTCTTTCCGCGTATGTGGCCAACAATAAAAAGACCATTGTAAAGGTATCAGACAATGGCAGCGGAATGACAGAGGAAGTACTTGATAAAATCTTCATTCCGTTTTTCAGTACCAAGAAGCACGGCAGCGGTATCGGGCTTAGCCTTTGTAAACAAATTATGATGCTGCACAAGGGCACCATGCAGGTGCAGAGTACAGAAGGAGAGGGCACGTCTTTTCTATTGCAATTCTGATTGGGAGAATGTGTAAATGTGGAAACCTGCTTGCCGACAGGCGGTGTGGAAACCTGCCTGCCGGCAGGCAGGTGTGTTAATACCGCAACGCGCGGATGGAACGCAGATGTTGATGATTGTGATGATTGAAAATGATTGTTGTTTACCAACGACCGTAGGGGCTGGGCTTGCCCCAGACCGATATTGAATAATGTATAAATGTATGAATTAGTACATGCCGCGACGCGGTTTTATAGAACGCAGATTTTGATATAGAACGCAGATTTTGATGATGGTGATGATGGATGATTGTACCCACTGCAAGTGCTGGAGCCGATCTCGGCTAACGGAAAGCAACTCATGGCTAACGTGCACGCGAAATTGCGTAACAGGAACTACAAACTAAAAACCATAAACTATAAACCAAAAACTACGAACTATAAACTTTTATCTCCTTGTACTCCAGAATAAATTTTCCGCTGGCCGTTTGTTTTGATGCATGCAACATGGCCTGGGCAACATCATTGGCATGAATGGCTTTGTATTTTGACAATGTACCAAATAGAAACAACGAAAAAAAACGCATCAGCGGTTGGCCTATTATTTCGCCCCATCTTGTTTCGGGGTGGTTGCCCAATAGCATAGAGGGGCGCATGATGTAGATAGATGGTATGGATTGGCTTAGCACGGCGGCTTCCGTTTCACCTTTTAAACGCAGGTAAAAATTTCCGCTGCTGGCACTGGCACCTACAGAAGACACCAGCAGGTACTTTGGAATATGTTGTTGGGCGCAAAAACGTGCCGCCTGCACCGGTATGTCAAAATCAATTTTGCGGTAAGCAGCCAGGTCTCCTTTTACTTTTTGCTGTGTAGTACCTACGCAACAAAACAACACATCCGCATTGGCGACCTCACGGCTGAATGCGACTTCGTCTTCAAAGTTAATAACGGCCTCTTCCAGTTTACCATGCACTATACCCAACGGCCTCCGTGTAAGCAGTTTGATTTTTGAGAACACGGGATCAACCAGCATTTTTTGCAGCAACAAACCACCGGTGAGGCCAGATGCGCCTATCAGAATTGCTCTCATAATTTTATGTATTTTGCCTGTTGAAGCAAATCTATATGGAAATTCAGGAAAATATATCACTTAAATCATTCAATACTTTTGGCATACAGGCAAGGGCCAGGTATTTTGCTTCATTTTCAAACACCGCAGCGCTGGCGGCATTGCTGGCATATAACCCCGCCGATACCACGCTTATTTTGGGCGGCGGCAGCAACCTGTTGTTCACCGATGATTATAATGGGCTGGTCTTGAAAAACAATATGGGTGGTATTGAAGTGGTAAATGAAGACGATGAATTTGTTTATGTAAAAGCCGGAGCGGGTGAAAACTGGCACCAGTTTGTGCTGTATTGTATAGCCAACAATTTCGGTGGGGTAGAAAACCTCTCATTGATTCCCGGTAATACAGGTGCCAGTCCTATGCAGAATATTGGTGCATATGGGGTGGAAATTAAAGATGTATTTCATGAGCTGCAGGCCTTTCACCTGGCAGATAAAACGGTTGTAACATTTGGGCTTCAGGATTGCGGCTTCGGTTACCGCGAAAGTGTTTTTAAAAGAAAATACAAAGACGAGTTTGCCATACTTTCTGTTACGTTTAAGCTTCACAAAAAGCCGGTATTCAATACCAGTTATGGCGCAATTGCGCAGGAGTTGGAAAAAGCCGGCGTGCAGGAGCTGTCAATAAAAGCCATTTCCGATGCGGTAATCCGAATACGCTCTTCCAAACTGCCCGATCCCGCTGTGTATGGCAACGCAGGCAGTTTTTTTAAAAATCCATTGGTAACCGCTGCGCAATACCAGCAACTGCAGGAGGCATTTCCTGCGATTGTTGGTTATCCTGCAGAAACCGGTTTTATAAAATTGGCCGCAGGCTGGCTGATAGAACAATGTGGCTGGAAGGGTTTTCGCAAAGGCGATGCCGGCTGTCACGCTTTGCAGGCATTGGTATTGGTAAATTATGGAAATGCCACCGGCAAAGAAATTTTTGACCTTAGTACTGCTATCCTGGAAAGTGTACAACAAAAATTTCATGTAACACTGGAGAGAGAGGTAAATATCATCTAATGAATGATAGCATTCTTGTAACATGAACATGACGTGCAAAAAAAATCAGCAGTATGGCTACTGCTGATTCAATCATATATTTTTTGAGTTCAACATTCGTTGTTCGCTAAACTAGAAACTAGAACTAAAAACTATAAACTAAAAACTAAAACTCTAAACTGAAAACTTATTTCCCCGGTTCTACCCCGGCCCAGTTTTCGCCTCTTTTAATACGGAGTATCTGTGTATCGGTAATCTTGAATTTTTTTACCAGCGTTTTTATTTTTTTTCCGTCTTTTAACAGCTTCTTCAATTCTTTTACCTTGTCTACCGTTAATTTGGCGCCGCGCGGATGATCTTTATAAATGGTTACACGGTCTCTTTTTTCAGCAATCACAAACGGGCTTTTCTGCTGGTGTTGATAATTTTCTTCGGGTGTCATCCATTTGAGGTTGCTGGCCTTGTTATTCATTTTATCATAATCAAGATGAGCCACTACAGAATGTTTGGGTGATTTGGCTTTACAGAAATGTTCTGCTACCAACCGGTGAACAAGTGAATGATAATGCATTGTCCTGTTCTTAATATCCTGCTGACGGGCCTTTCTTAAGGCTGTTTTCATGTCTTTGATCTTTGCAGTAGCATCAGCAATTTCAGCTTTTAATTTTTTTGCAGCAGGGTCGTTTCTTTTTGTAGAAAGCAAAGTATGTTTTTTTGCATTAATTTTTTCCTGTGCTGAAAGAACCTGCTGGTGTTGTGCAGTCAGCCTATCTTTTGTCTTTTTATCTTTTGGCTGATATAACTTCAACCGTATAATGCGGTAGCCATTAATGGTAGAGCCCTGTAAAAGATCACCGTCAGAAAACTTATTGAATGCTTTGAGGCGGCCCATGTTTGATACTTGCAGCTGATAATCATTGGTAAACTTAAAGTCAAATGCAATGACTTTCCATTTTTCTCCAGGAAGTGTTGTAATCATGTGTGTAATGAATTGATAACGCCGGTGAGGCAAGTTGAGAATAAGAAACTGAGACCAGGTATAATGAGGTTTAATGGAGCTTACCGGAATTCAAAGATAGGGGTTTTCACCTATGATAAAAATATTTGCGATCGATAAATGAATTACAGAAAATGTAAAATTAATTTATGTAAACGCATTATTATTTACAAACAAGCGTTGTGCCGTTTAGCAGGTAACAGTGATGGTTGAGTGATTAACAGCAGATATATTAAGTAATGTTTTAAGTTGACTTTTATGCAATCAAAACGGTTGCCTATTTGTTCAGTGTTTTAATTGCCGAAAAGCTTTTGGCAGGTGATGGGTGATGTCGCCTGCTATCATTGCTTCCTCTGTAAGCCTTGCTGCTGCCAGATCTCCAGCCAATCCGTGCAAGTACACACCCAGTAAAGCGGCCTGTTCGGGCGGATATTGCTGCGCCAATAAAGCAGTGAGGATGCCCGTTAGCACATCACCGCTGCCACCGGTGGCCATTCCCGGGTTACCGGTACTGTTAAAGAAACTGTTGCCCCCTGGCATAGCAATAAAAGTTCGATGTCCTTTTAATATGATGATCAATTGCAATGCTTTAGCTTTGTCCTGTGCAAGACGCATTCTTGAAAAATCATTATCTGATTTGCCAAACAATCTGTCGAACTCAGCAGGGTGGGGTGTAAGTAGTGAAAATGGTGTGATGGAGGACAACAAATCAGTATGAGCAGATATTATAGTGAGCGCATCGGCATCTATCACCATTGGTTTTTTATACGTTGTAAAAACAGTCGCTAATAATTGTGCATGGCTTTTATGTACGCCAATGCCCGGGCCGATGCCCACCGCCTGGTATTTCTCTAGTCCGCTGATGCTTTCAATATAATTGTCACCCGTCTCCACTTTGCTCATGGCTTCTGGTGCTGCCAACTGCATAATGGTGTAACCGCACCCCGGTATATGGCAGGTAAGTTTTCCTGTGCCCGCACGCAGGCAGGCATTTGCCGACAACGTTGCTGCACCCATAAAACCAAAACTGCCTGCTACCAGTGCCGCATGACCGAAAGTTCCTTTGTGGCTAAACCGTTGGCGTGGTTTGTACATGGCCTTGATAATTTCTGGTTCCACCAGTACTGCCTCGTAGCTGATGCCGGCGAGGTAATTGTTGAGCAACCCAATATCCAGCACTTGTACAATACCGGTATAGGCCTCATTCTCCGCCATCAGAAATGCCATTTTGAGACACTGGAAGCTTAGTGTATGAACTGCTTTTACTACAGGAAAGCCTATGGAAGAAGTATCTGCCAGCAAACCACTTGGTATATCAATGGCAATTACGGGGTTGATACACGTATTAATAAAGGCGACCAATTGTGCTGACAGCCCCGTCAGCGGCCGGTTAAGGCCGGTGCCAAACAATGCGTCTATAATAGTATGTGTTTTGGGTACAGCTGGAAAATGATCCGGCGTTTGAATGTATTGAATGGTTACATCTGTCTGGTGCAGCCGTGCAAGGTTGGCCTGAAAATCGTCGGTACCCATTTGCCCCAGTTCAATAATACACACAAAAACCTTAACGCCTTTGCTCGATAATAACCGCGCAATCGCCAAACCGTCGCCACCATTATTTCCTTTGCCGCAAAAAATATGAAAGGGATTATTGAGCAGGTTGTTTTGCTGCAGCCATTGCAAACATCGTGTGGCAGCAGTTTCCATTAAGTCTACAGAACTGATGGGTTTGTTATGAATGGTATAGGCATCCCATTCATGAATTTGTTTGGCAGACAGAATTAACATTTGCTGAAGATAAGATTAATGTGGAAACCTGCCTGCCCGCAGGTGTGTGAATGCGTTTGCTTGGTTTTATAGAACGCAGATTTTGATGATGCTGAGGATAAAGGATGATTGAATGATAGTAGCAGGTGCTTCTATCCGCTAATGAGAGATGTAGAATAGCGAGGTCTATGATTGGATGACTTCTCCTTTAGGGGAAGTCGGATGCAGGCGGAACGCGGATTTTCATGATGCCGATGAGTAGTCTATGATTTTCAATAAGTTTTTTAGAAAATAAACTACTAATGATTTTTTAATTATTACGACCGTAGGGGCTGGGCTTGCCCCAGCCTGATTAAACAGCAAATCGCTTGACGTCCGCCGTCTGGCCCAATGAGTCAACCACGGTCTGACGTCTTCGTCTGCCAACATCGCTTACGATCAACGTCAGACCCGGAGGTCAGACGTTGCTTTGTTGGTTACACTTGCGACGCGTTTATAAAACGTAGATCCTTATTTTATGATTATGATACCTATCCTCCGCAACCACGGTCCGACGTCTTCGTCTGACCGACATGGCTGGAAATCGCCGTCAGACCGGGAGGTCAGACGGATGTCAAACGGAGACTAATGTCTCCTGGCGCGGTGGTGCCTGGTTTTAGCAACCGTGTTATTGGGTTCGCCGCCACCAGTAGCGGTGCTTTCTACTTCGTCTCCGTTATTGCCACGCTGCATGTAATTGCCAAAGATATCGGCCGCATGTTTACTGGCGTAGATACGGCGGTTAAACCGGTTGCCCAGTACTATAATGGTGGCTTTTTCGTCTGTAAGGCGTATGAAAGCGGTGTTATTGCCATGCCACCATCCATTGTGGTACAGTAATTTTTTGCCGTTGTCTAGAAAAGTCATGCGCCAGCCCAATCCGTAATTACGCTTGCCTTGTTTTTCAAAACTGTAACCGGCAAAGGCAGAGTCAAGCGTAGCTTGCTTAAATATAACACCGGCATACAAGGCCTGGTCCCATTTGAGCATATCTCTTACCGTGCTATAGATATTTTTATCGCCATACACGGCATCCAGGAACTCAAGTTTAAAAGGACGGTTGTTATACTCATAAGATGGAAGGGCCCGTGCTGTATCGTTCAAAGAAAAAACATAAGTGTCTTTCATCTGCAAAGGTGCAAAAAAGGTTTGCTGCAGGTATTCTGCGTAGCGCTGTCCTGAAACTTTTTCTATGATGAGCGCCAGCAAGGCGTAATTGGTATTGCAATAGCTGAAATGTTTGCCCGAAGGAAACTCTAAAGGGGGTTTCAGCATGTATAATGAGGTCAGTACATCGGTATTGTTAACCATCTTCTTTTTATCCCAGCCGCTCAGATCAAGATAATGAACGTAGTTCGGCAATCCGCTGCGGTGGTTGAGGAGCATTTTCACGGTAATGTCGCGGTATGGAAAATTTGGGAAATATTTGCCCAGGGAATCGTCAATAGACAGGCGGCCATCCTCCCACATCTTCAAAACGGCCATGGCGGTAAACGTTTTTGAAACAGACGCCAGGTGAAAGGAAGTGTTAATGCCCAGCGAATCCTTCCTGGTACCCGGATTTACAAACCCGGCATATTTTTCATAGACAATGTTGCCATCTTTGGCAACCAGTATGCTGCCGTTGAATGCACCGCGGCGCAGTAAGAGCGAGTCAAAAAAGCTTGAACAGGCGTTGTTATAGTGACGAAATTTTTCTTTTGAAAGGGTGCCAGGTGAGGTGGCCACCAACTTTGCCGTATCTGCCGGCAGGGGGGCGTTTTGGGTGCTGGCCGACTGATTACAAGCCGTTAACAGGCACACGAGTGCTAAAAAAGGTATGCTGGTTTTTAAAAGGATCATGCTGTAAAAGGTTATAAATCTCTACAATACAAATATAATGCTATACTTTATTATAATGCTAACAGCCGTTTTTTATTGTATGATGTGAATAAAGGATATTTGCGGCTCAAAAGAATCAACCCAATAAATGGCAACCGAAAAAAAGACCACCAGTTATCCGAAAGAGAAAATTAACATCCTTTTTTTAGAAAATATTAGCGATGCTGCAGTGAAACAATTTAAAGATGCCGGCTATTCATCAGTAAAAAAACTGGGTGGGGCGCTGTCAGAAGAGCAGCTTATCAAAGAGATCAAAGATGTGCACCTCTTAGGCATCCGTTCCAAAACACAAATCAACAAGAATATACTGGATGCCGCCAAAAAGTTACAGGCAATTGGCTGTTTCTGCATAGGGGTTAATCAGGTAGATCTAAAAAGTGCCCGTCAGAATGGGGTAGTTGTCTTTAACGCTCCCTACAGCAATACCCGTAGCGTGGCAGAGCTCGTCATTGGACTTTCTATTATGCTCATACGCCGTATACCCGATAAAAATACGGCCGCCCACCAGGGCATCTGGAAAAAAGAAGCCAAAGGCAGCTATGAACTGCGGGGCAAAACGCTCGGTATTATCGGTTATGGCAATATTGGCTCACAGGTAAGCGTACTGGCAGAAGGACTGGGCATGAAGGTGATTTTTTATGATACCCTTTCCAAACTACCCCTGGGCAATGCCGTAGCAAAAAAGAGCCTCAAAGATGTGCTGAACCAGAGCGATATTGTAACACTGCATGTGCCCGAAACCCTGCAAACCAAAAACCTTATCAACAAGTCGAACATTAAATTTTTTAAAAAAGGAAGCATCCTCATAAACTATGCCCGCGGCGAAGTGGTAGAACTGGAGAGCCTGGCAAAGGCACTCAAAGACGAACACCTCTCCGGTGCAGCCATTGATGTATTTCCCTGGGAGCCCGAAAAAAACGGCGATACCTTTCATTCGCCCCTGCAAAACCTGCCCAATGTGATATTAACTCCGCATATTGGCGGCTCTACCGAGGAGGCGCAGATGAATATTGGAGAAGATGTAAGCAATAAACTGTTTCGGTACCTAGAAATGGGCAGCAGTACCGGTTCGCACACCATACCTTCTTTAAGCCTGCCTCCGCAAGAGGGTACCCACCGTATATTGCATATTCATAACAATGTACCAGGGGTACTGTCTGCTATCAATACAGCGCTCTCCCAAAACCACATCAACATATTGGCACAGTACTTAAAAACAAATGATGAGGTGGGCTATGTGGTGCTGGATGTAGATAAAAAATTATCAAACCAGGCCTTGCAGTTGCTGAAAGAAATGAAGGACACCATAAAAGTACGGTTGCTCTATTAGGTTGTTGCCAGAGAGGTGTTCACAATGAACTGCCGGCCAGGAGCTATTGTGCATGGCCGTTAACATTTTTACTTTTTACTTTTGAATTTACATTCCCATGAATGATACCATCCGCAATCTAGAGGAAGCCTTGGCAGTATCGCCCGGTAATATACCATTGCGGTTGCACCTGGCAGAGCTGATGATGACAGAGAAAATGTATGCAGAAGCCGGTAAACATTTTGAAGAAGTATTGCAGAAAAGTTATGGCAATACCAAAGCGCAAACCGGACTGGCTGCCTGTTATTATTACTTGCACAAATTTTCTGCGGCCATTATCATTTATGAACAGCTGCAACACCAGCTGGGTACAGCAGACGCAGTGCTTTTTGTAAAATGCCTTATCAAAGAAAATTCTTTACAGGAAGCCGGCGCCGTTTACCAGAGAATCATTGCGGCCAACCCTTCATTTACAGATGAAGAAATAGATGGATTTTTAAGAACGCCTTCGCATACCGGGGTTGGTACCACCGATGATGAAGATGATGCGGACAATCCCTATTTTTTGGAGAAGCCCCGTATCAAATTTGCCGATGTGGGTGGTATGGAAAGGATCAAAAATGAAATCAGCCTTAAAATTATTCAGCCGCTGAAGAACCCGGATCTGTACAAGGCATTCGGCAAAAAAACCGGTGGCGGTATTTTGTTGTATGGCCCGCCGGGTTGCGGTAAAACATATATAGCCAAAGCAGCCGCCGGCGAGATAGATGCTAAGTTCATCAACATAGGCCTGCACGATATTCTGGATATGTGGATTGGCAACAGTGAGAAAAACCTGCATGAGATTTTTGAACTGGCCAGGCAGCATGCACCCTGCGTACTTTTTTTTGATGAAGTGGATGCCATGGGCGCCAGCCGTGCAGATTTAAAACAGTCGGCCATGCGGCATGTGATCAACCAGTTTCTGGCAGAGATGGATGGGGTGGGAGCCAATAACGACGGCGTACTGATATTGGCCGCCACCAATGCACCCTGGAGCGTGGATGCGGCCTTCAGACGGCCCGGCCGATTTGACCGCGTGATATTTGTGGAGCCGCCCGATGAAAAGAGCCGCGAAGAAATTCTGAAAGCAGTATTGCACGGAAAGCCAGTTGGAGAAATAGATACTAAAAAAGTGGCACAGGCCATACCAGAATATTCCGGAGCAGACATCAATGCTATCATTGATATTGCCACGGAAGAAAAATTAATGTCGTCGCTGGCCGCAGGAACCATTCAGCCAATTCATACAAAAGATTTATTGAAAGCGGCCAAGCAGCACCGGCCTACAACGGCCGAATGGTTTGCCACCGCCCGCAATTATGCGCTTTACGCCAATGAGTCTGGTTTGTACGATGATATTTTGAAGTACATGAAGATGAAGAAATAACTATTTTAAATTTTGAATTTTAAATTGTAAATGCTTCCCACCAGTACGGCATGGTATGAATAAAAAACGAAAATTAAATTAGCTGTTGATTCAATTCAAAATTTAAAATTCAACATTCAAATTAAAAAAATTGAGCGTACTTCTCGATCAGGCAAGACTCTTACTCGACCAGGGGCGTGCCAAGGATGCCGAGGTTAAGATAAAACAATTTCTGCAGCAGGAACCCGACAACGATTACGCATTGTCGCTGCTGGCAAGATGCCTGTTTCACCGCAAACTGTTTGCTGAAGGCATTACTGTCATTCAAAATGCCATCCGCTGTAACCCCCAGGAAAGCTTTTATTACTACCTGCTGGGTTTTGGCCATTACCAGCAAGATCATAACGGGCCGGCCATTGATCAACTTAACCGCGCCATAGGCCTTAACCCCTGGCACGCGGAATATTTTGGCCTGTTATCTTTTGTGCTGCTGGCAGAAAAACAGTTCCATGCCGCACTCGATAAAGCCAATGAAGGGCTGGCGCTGGAAGCGGATAATATTACCTGCCTCAACGCCCGGGCAATGGCGCTTAACAAGTTGAAAAAGACGGAGGAGGCCATTGCTACTATGCAGGATGCGCTGGCGCATGACCCCGATAGCGAGTTTACCCATACCACTATTGGATGGAACCTGCTGGAGCGTGGGCGGCATAAAGAAGCGGCTACGCATTTCCGTGAGGCACTGCGCATTAACCCAACTATGCAAAATGCCCAGAATGGTTTAAAGGAAGCGTTAAAATCAAAAATTCCACCGTATAAATGGTTGTTGCAATACTCGTTTTGGGTAAATAACCAGGGCAAACGTTTAAAGGTAGCAATGCCCATTATACTGTTCATTGTTTTCAGATTGCTGATTACCGTATTCAGGCAAAGCAGTACAACCGATATGCTGGTTTGGGTGGTGGTGGGTATTTACCTGGTATTTGTTATTGGCAGTTGGACGATGAACTCCCTCGCTAATTTTTTCCTGCTGTTTCATCCCGACGGAAAATACGCGCTCACCAATACCGAGCGATGGTCGGCCATTACCGTGGTTACCGCAATGGTTACCGGCTTTGCCGTACTTGGCCTGGCCTTGTTTACAAAGCTTGCCAATGGTACGGTATACGAAGATGTATTTTTTGCAGCCGGCCTTGTCTGTCTTTCGCTGGCGCTGCCCCTGGGGGAAATTGATTACCCAGTCAGGTTTAAAAAGAACAATAAAAGAAACATTTTTTCTCTCGGTCTCACAATACTGGGGCTTTTTTCACTGCTGGCTTCCCTTGTTTTTCCGGCACAAGCATTGATAATGATGGGCTTGTATGGGGCAGGCTTTATCATCTACAACTGGTCGGGCGTTCTCCGCTACTAATAATTAAATTTTCAATAATTATTGAAAATTTTGTAAGTTTGTGCTGAATTAAATTTTACCACCATGAAAGTACTCATTGCAGGGGGCGGTTTTGGCGGGCTGCGGCTGGCCAGAAAACTCAATAACCAGCCTGGATTTGACATTACTTTGCTCGATAAATTCAATTACCACCAGTTTCAGCCATTATTTTACCAGGTGGCCACGGCCGGACTAGATGCCAGTAATATTTCTTTTCCGCTGCGGAAGGCATTTCATAAAAGTAAGAACGTGCGCATCCGTTTGGGCGAACTGCGGGAAATTAAGGCTGCAGAAAACAAGGTGACCACAGACAATGGGGAAATTGAGTATGATGCCCTGGTAATTGCCACTGGTGCGGGAACCAATTTTTTTGGTAACCAGCAACTGGCAGCCAATGCTTTTCCAATGAAATCAACCATTGAAGCGTTGCAACTGCGCAATCACCTTATTCAGAATCTTGAAGATGCCAGCATTGCAACGGATACTGCCACCAAAGAAAGCCTGCTAACTGTGGTAGTGGTGGGCGGCGGTCCCACCGGTGTAGAAGTATCCGGCGCCATTGCAGACATGCGCTCCTATGTTTTGCCCAAAGATTATCCCGAGCTTGATTTTAAGCAGATGAAAATTTATTTGCTGGAGGGATCGCCCAGAACGCTGGCGGCCATGACAGAAAAATCTTCTGAACAATCGCGCAAATACCTGCAGAAGCTAGGCGTAGAAGTAATTACCGATACCGTTGTTAAAGATTATGATGGCAAAACCGTTAGCCTTACCAATGGTAATACCATTACCACCACCACCGTTATCTGGGCAGCCGGTATTAAAGGAAATATTCCTGCCGGCATACAGCCAGACCTTATCGCTAAAGGCAACCGTATTAAAACAGACCGGCACAACCTGGTAATGGGCAGCGATAATATTTATGCTATTGGCGATGTGGCGTATATGGAAACACCGCTCTATCCAAAAGGGCATCCGCAGGTAGCACAAACCGCCATGCAGCAGGCAGATACGCTGGCAGAGAACCTCATTCGTATTGAAAGTAAATCATCCATCCGCTACGAGTTTGAGTATTTTGATAAAGGTTCCATGGCCACCGTAGGACGCAACCTCGCAGTAGTTGACCTGCCAAAACCAAAATTGCATTTCGGCGGATTCTTTGCGTGGTTGATATGGATGGGCCTGCACCTAATGCTGATACTGGGCGTAAAAAATAAATTCTTTGTGTTTTGCAACTGGGTATATAACTATATTACCCGCGACCAGTCTTTGCGTCTCATCTTTAAAGGAATCGGTGAGAAAAATCGCTGATTGCTGATTTGTTAATCGCTGATTTCCATTCTTACATTATCATATCAGCGTTAGGTTGCAACATTCACTAAGTGCCATATTAGTGCAGGCTCGCTCGAACATAAACAAATCAGACATGATTAAATCAGACATCAGCGATAAATCAACAGTTTTTCTAACCGCATCGTGGCAGCACCTTATCATGGCCAATTACGAAATTGATCCGACGGTGTTGCGTCCATATTTACCGGCTTTTACCGAGCTGGATGATTTCAATGGCAAACATTATGTAAGCCTGGTGGGTTTTTTGTTTGACAAGGTGAAAATAAAGGGCATCAGCATTCCATTTCATACCCGTTTTCCGGAAATCAACCTGCGGTTTTATGTAAAACATACAGCTAAGGATGGCAGCATCCGCCGCGGTGTTGTTTTTATCAGCGAGATAGTTCCAAAACGTGCAATCGCTTGGGTGGCCAATAACCTGTACAAAGAAAAGTACACGGCCACTGCTATGCAACATAGGGTGTCCGTTACCGGTAGTAGCATGCACCTCAGCTACAGCTGGCACTGGAAAGGTAAAGACAATAGTATAGCGGCAACAGTTGGCAACCACCCGGCATCCATTTTACCGGGTACCAAAGAACATTTTATTTTTGAGCATTACTTCGGCTATGCAAAAGTGCATGAAGGCCTCACCAATCAATACCAGGTAGAACACCCGGTGTGGAATGTTTACCCGGTAGAATCGTATACCATCGATTGTCATTTTGAAGGTTTCTACGGCGCAGGTTTCTCGTTTTTAGATCAAGCGTCTCCTGCCTCTGTTTTTGTGGCAGAAGGCTCGCCGGTGGTGATCAGAAATAAAACTATGTTGAGGACTGACCCCCTAACCCCCTGAAGGGGGAATGCTCCGTTTCTTAATATCGGCCACGTTTGGACTTCTCAAAGAAGGGGGAAGCCATCCAAACACAGCCCTCGCTATTTTAATTTGAGCTTTGTTTTTAGTTGGGCTGGGGCAAGCCCAGCCCCTACAGTTTTTATTATTACAAAAATAATTTTCAATCATTACCATCATCAAAATCTGCGTTCCATAATCTCGTTGGTAATCGGTCAGACGAGGACGTCAGACCGTCATCGTATAATCATCACCATCATCAAAATCTGCGTTCCATAAAACCGCGTCGCGGCATTTTCACACTAACACATTAGCACACCTGCCTGCCGGCAGGCAGGTTTACACATTCTTCTTCAAGAATTTCCTCGCTCTTACTTTAAATGCTGGAGTTTCGCGATCATAATTTTCTTCAATCAGTAATTTTATTTCAGGAATGATTTCCGGGTAGATGCCTGATAATTTTTCCAGCACCGTAAGCGAAAATGCTTTTACGGCGGCGGCTTCACCTGGTACGGAGATGTACCGGAAACAGGTATCCATAATGGCCCCGTGAAATTTTTTGGGAATTTCTATATCCTGCAACAGCCGCATGGTATTGCGCTTTACCGCATCGTGTATACCAGCCCGGGAAAGGTTTTTTATTAACCGGCTGAAATGTTTTTTGATCAATGCAGGATGGGCAATTACAGCATAGCTTAGCGGCCATGCGGCGTGCTGCACCAGCCGGTATTCATCGCTCAAAAATAATTCGAACAGCTCATCAAAGCGTTGCTGGTTATTGCTGATCCACGCAACAATTGTATCGCAGTTAGCGCGGCTGTGTTCTTTTAATAATTGCGTGCGCAGATTCATACCATTTTTTGCCCGTAAATATAAACCGCATCAATTTGATAATGGCAAGGTTACACCAACTCGCTTGCAATAGGGACCACCGAATTTTTCAATCTACGTAACACATTTATTTACTGCTACTTGTGAAATCAATAAACAATAATTATCTTTATCGCCACATTAAAGGCGCTTCTGCGCAAAACCCAAATAACAGTTTTGAATGAAAATCAGGAACCCCAGAAACCGCGAAAACTTACACATTAAATCCACCGACAGGGTCTTAGAAGTTGGAGGAGGTCATAACCCGCATCCCCGTTCCAATGTGGTGGTGGATAAATTTACCGATACCAATTACCACCGCAGTGGTGATATTAAAGTGCTGAAGAATCAGACTTTTATGCAGGCGGATGGTGAAAATCTTCCTTTTAAAGACAAAGAGTTTGATTATGTTATTTGCTGCCAGGTGCTGGAGCATGTAGAAAACCCCGAGAAATTCCTGGCTGAGCAATTTCGCGTTGCCAAAAGGGGATTTATGGAAACACCATCTCTGTTGGGGGAATACCTTTTCCCGCGCGAATCACACAAATGGATCATCCATGAAATGAATGACATTACCTACCTGGTTGATAAAAGCAAGATCAATTTTGTATACGGGTTCGATATGGGCGAGCTCATACAGGATTACCTGCCCACGCATTCTATTGGTTTTAAAATACTGGAGAAAACACATCCTAACCTCATCACTAACCGCGTAGAATGGGAAGGCGATTTTAAATACGTGGTGAACCCTACAGACCCGGAGATCCTGAAATACTTTACGGGCAAATGGAAAAAAGAATGGGCGGATGCATTTTTTCCGCAAAAAACCAAATGGGAAGAATTTAAAGACAGCTCACGCGCGTTTTATGAAATGACAAGGAGCGTGATCCGTTCAAAAGGGTATAAATAAATCAATCGTAAATTAATGTATATTGACGGAGTGAATTGTATGCAACAACACTCCGTCATTTTTTATGCCATGCCCGTCAGAAAATTCAATACGGCAACACCACGTGTACAAAACCTGCTTTTGGGTACATTACTGCTGTGTAGTATTATCGCTGCTGTGTTGCTGGTGTATGCCGGACAGCTGATCTATTTCAGACACTCGTTTAACGGCCCGCAGCACCCAGCCGCCAGCCAAAAAATTGCAGGAATAACCAAAGACGATGTGTTTGATTTATCAGGCTCAGAAGGCAGTGGCAATGGCGACCCCATGAAGTTGTTCGATGAAAATGCAGACCCTGCCATCGATGCATCCACGCATCCAAAAACGCATCCCTTGCCCAATAGCCTGATGGGTATTTATTACCCGCCTGGTAAAGGCCTCCGCATTGTGGTTGATTTGCACGACGAGTATGCGCTAACCGATCTTTACATCTATGATCGCTCACTGGCCAGCGACAGCGTTTGGTTGTATACGGGAGATATGAATAACTGGACGCCGGTAGCCGCGTATGCTACGCGTGGCAATGCCGCTGCCTGGGGTTGGAAAAACTTTGCCGTCAAGCAATCTTCGCGGTTTGTCATGATCCGGTTCAATAGTTTTAAATCCATTATCAGCGAACTGGTATTGTATGGTAAAATGAGTAAAAAAATAGCCCGCGATATGCCGGCGCCATTACCCGTTTTACCGGCGCCATCGTTGCGACAGTTTGCTGGCACTAATACTTATGATTATGTGCAACCAGCCTTGCTCCAGCCGTTTAACCAGGTGCGTTTATACCAGCAGATGGATTATTTTGATGTGGATACCGTTAATGCCTATCCCAATAATCAATTGTCGCTTAACCTATGGAACCATCCTCCGCAACAACAGTTACGTGCTTACGCAGACAGCCTTCGCCGCCGGGGCAATTATCTATGGATGAGCATCCGCGGGCTGCCCAAATACCTCGAGCAAAAAGGCTTCAATGAAAAAGATAAACCGGTTACTACACCGGGTATGGATATGGAAGACCCTATGTCATATGGTCGCCATGCCAAAACATTCTGGAACATGGCTGCATTGTTTGGTAAAACAAAAGTGGATACCAACCTGATAGATGTGCAGGATATACCCAGGTTTAGCGGTGTTGGGCTGATGGACAGGTTTGAAAACGGCAATGAAGAAGACGGCTATTGGACACAATATTACTGGACACCGTTGAACTATTTCGCCGTGTCTTCGGCCGATTATGACGGGCATGAAAAAAAACTGGGCAGTAAGCATGGACTGGTCAATGCAGACCCTGCCAGCAAATTGATGACAAGCGGCATGATACAACTGGATACCAACCGGATTAAAACATTGTATTTTCTCTGCCGCCAGTTACGCAAGGATCACAAATTCATTTGGGAAGGAGGCGTTCAATATCATTATTACAGCAATGCAGTGCCCAATAACCTGCAATCGCCTATTCGCGGCATTAGTCCGGAAGAAGATCATATGCGCGAGAAGCTTGCCAAAGTGCGGGCATTTCACAACCGTTTGCTGCCAGGTATTCCGCTCATCTTGGGCGAAAACGGGTACGACCGCAATCAGCATTCATGGCAACGTACGCCGGTGCTGCCTGGTTACAATGAAGCGCAGTCGCAGGGCATTATGGTGATACGTTCATTAATGGCGGCATTTATGTCTGGCTTCGACGGCTATAATCAGTACATGATGCGCAGCGCCACCAACGATGAAAATGCACAGGGGCCATACGCTACCAGCGGAATGATTGGCGGTCCCGCAAACAATGTAGTCTATCCTGTATGGTATTACTGGAACACTTTTGTAAACCGCCTGGGCGATTATCGGCCCGATGCGATAGTATCAGAAACCGGCCCTGTATGGGTCTACCGCCTTAAAAACCGGCAGGATCCGGCAAAAAAAGCATGGGTACTCTTTAGTCCCACTACTAATGGTAGCCTGGTAAAAAATTATAGTTTAATGATGGATGTAAATAAAAATCAAATAGTTACAGCATTTAAATTATCCGACAATAATGCTGCGGGCGTTTCACAACCCGTAACAACAATTGCAAAAGGGGTGCAGTTAGACGTGGGTGAATCGCCGGTGATTGTAATGGCAAACTAGCATACTGGCTGACGTTACTCATACCCGCAAATCTTACAAATTATAAAAGGATAATTGCTGACCTTCAATCGTTCAATCCCTCACCATTCATAATCGGTTGAATGGCTTTTGCAATTCTGGACAAACGGGTGGTGGATTGTTTGGCTGCCGAAAAATATAAGAGGTAGCCTCTTTGCCTGCCAGGAGTGAGTGCGTTGAAAGCTTTTTTTAGCGCGGCATTTTTACCAAGTTGTTGTTTGAATTCCTCCGGCATCTCAAACTCCGTGGTCTTTTTCATTTTTACAGTGAGCCCGGCCTTTTCTACTTCAATGGCTTCATAAATGTAAGCTTTCAGCACAGCCTGTTGTTGCGTAATTTCTTTGAGGCTCGTAAACCTTGTCTGGCGGGCCGCCTGTACATTTTTTGTTTGCTGAATAAGTATGCTGGCTTCATCTTTTAATAAGGCGCCTTTGAAAAACAGGAAAGCGCAATATTCTTTGAAGGTATGAATCAAAACAATTTTATTACCTGCATGCAAATAGCAGGGGCAACCCCATTTTAATTCTTCGGTAAGACCGCAGGAGAGTGCAATCGTTCTTAATTTTTTAATTTCTTCCTGCCATTTTTGTTCTTTATTGAAATAAAAATCAACAGAAGGATTTGTTGCAAGCATAACGGATAGGTTGTGTTGTTGAACAAAGTAAAAATTAAACTTTTAGTAAACCCCGGAAGCCCCTGGCAGCATAATAAGATTCTGCGCCATTGTGGTATATAAAAATGTTGTTGTACCTGAAGTCTCCAAAGATGGCGCCGCCGAGTTTTCTAATAGCATCGGGTGTTTGCAGCCAGCTGGAAGTTTTGTTATCAAAGTTGCCCAACTGTTGCAAGAGGCGGTAATGTTCTTCATCCATTAATTCAATACCCATAGCTGCGGCCATATCAATGGCGCTGTTAGCCGGTTTATGTTCTTTTCTTGAATTGAGTGCTTCGCGGTCGTAACAGCAACTGCGGCGGCCTTTGGGACTTTCTTCCGCGCAATCATAAAAAATATAATTGCCGGTCTTTTTATCAAAAGCTACCACATCAGGTTCGCCGCCGGTATTTTCCATTTCGTTCAGGCTCCATAATGCAGAAGGATTTGCTTCCAGCTTTGCTTGTATCGCCGGCCAGTTGAGGCCTTTATGGCGTTGCTTGTTTTTTTCAAAACGAGTTTTCAATATGCCGGTCAGCGTAGCGGCTTGTTGAGCCGGCAATTGCTTGTTGGTTTTATTGTTGCCCATAATTGCTTATTGTAATTGTTGAACAGTTGCGTTACTTAAATATACATCAACAGCGGTATTTGAAAAATACTTGCTTTCATTGATAGCGTTCACTTTTCTGCTCGCCGGTCTGAAATACCACGATACAGCGGTGAGTGCCAGCAACAGGAGCGCAGGAAGCAAATCTGTTGCCGGATGCCCCGTGGCAATATGCGAAAAAATGGCACCGCCCATGCAAAAGACAAACCCTGCATACGCCCATTCTTTGAGCACCGGAAATTTTGGTACCAGTACCGCAACCACACCCAGCAGTTTACAGGTACCTATCAACGTTAGGAAATAGATGGGATAACCCAATTCCAGGATAAAATTGGTTTCTTTTGGTATGTGCATCAGTTGTACAATACCTGTTGAAAGCATGCCCAGGCATAGCCAGGCAGTAGCAATCCAGTAGATGATCTTGTTTGTCTTTTTCATGGTGTATTATTTTAGTTGTTTTACAATTTCCTGCAGGCGGTTGTGTGCCATATTGATGCCCTGTCTAAAGGGCAGTTGCAACATCTGGTCGCGTTGTTCTACAGAGCGGTAGACGGTGCGAATGCTGAGGCGACAGGTTGCCTGGGTGAGTTGTTCAAATTCCAGAAATTCAAGCTGCACGCCAAAGGGCGCGTTTTCCATTTCAAAAGTGCGGGTAATTTTTTGGTTGGTAACTATGTCGTGAATAGCACCATGGGCTTTAAACACCAGGTTACCTTTTGGGTCTGAAGTTTCAAACTGGTACCCGCCATGGCTTTTGTTTTCCAGTTTCACCACTTTGGTATTCATCCATTGTGCTACTATATCAGCGTCAGTATAAGCTGTAAAAAGTAAATCGACCGGCAGATCAAAATCCCGTGTAATGATGAGAAATTGCTGGCCGTTTTCTGCATGCACTTGTGTCTTTTTTTCCATGATGGTTATTTTTTGGATTGGTGTGTTTTCATGATGGCTTCCAGTTTGTTGAAACGGTCATCCCACATGGCGCGGAACGGCTCAATAAAATCGGCAACGTCTTTCATTTTTTGTGGATTGAGGTGATAGAACATTTCGCGTCCATGTTGTCTTTGCTGCAGCAATTCGCACGCGGTGAGAATCTGCAGATGTTTTGAAACAGTGGGCCGCGCAGTATCAAAGTTGGCGGCAATAGCGCCGGCTGTCATAGCCTGGCTGGCCAGCAGCAGCAGAATGGCCCGTCGGGTAGGGTCTGCAATAGCTTGGAAAACGTCGCGTCGTAAATTCATATGTAGTTATTTGACTACAAATATATGTGTAGCCATTTAACTACTCAATTTTTTTTTTGGAGGATTTTTAACCGAGAAAGATTCAATGTGATATAGATAATATTAAATGCGCAGCAACAATAAATAACTAATTGTAGTTCAATACATTGATTCAGTTTGTGGTGCCTTTGATAATGATTGTGTGAGTGTTTTTTCCGCTTGATGTAAATTTTTAGAGACTAATTCCTTTCTTATAATTTATATTATGTTAAATAGAGTATACAACCGCTTCTTGCTTCTGGCTATGTAAATATTTCCGTGAAGGAATGCCGATAAGTTCACGCAAGGCTCTCGCCTTTGTCATTTTGCAAAAATCTTGTGGTGCTGCCCGGAAGGAATGCCGATAATTCAAGCAGCCTCTCGCCTTTGTCATTTTGCAAAAATCTTGTGGAGTTGCACGGAAAAAATGCCGATAAAGCTCAAGCAGATCGATTATTGATCATCAAAGGATGCCTGCGGCATGACAAAAGCGACCGAGTATTGATCACCCCAGGATGCCTGCGGCATGACAAAAGCGACCGAGTATTGATCACCCCAGGATGCCTGCGGCATGACAAAAGCGGCAATAGCCACAACCTCTCGCCCTTCACCAACTCTTACCTAATTGCCCCGGCAGGCGGCGGCCAACCGTTACAGACTTGTTTATTGAGAAAAAGCCAGGTAGGATTAAACGCCGTTACTATCTTATCCTTCTCTGTTCTGACAAGATTTTTTAATTCTTTTTCCCTGGCAATTGCGTTATTGATATACTGATGCTCCTCATAATAAACAAGCCAATAGCAGTAATATCTTCCTGTAAAAGAATTATTAGTACCCCGGTTAGCGTAATGCTCGGTTAAACGTCTGCATATATTATTTGAGACGCCGATATATAAAACTTTTTTGGTAGTGTTTGTCAACATATACACATAGTAATGATGCACTTTCATAGATCCGGTTTTTAACCGGACGATCGCATCCTTACAACAGTTGCATTGTTGCAATTAGTGTGTCTTAGTAATTCGTTATTTAGAGAAATCAAGCGAATCCGTAATATCGCCGCAATGCTCCATGGTGGCTTTGTATTTGGGATGCTTATTGCCAAGGTATGGATTGACTACTTCATTGCTGTTGCTAATCCACCAGGCTTCTTCCTCGTCGTTAAACGCCATCGGGCAGTGCTGATGGTAAAGTTTCTGGCGATCATATTTTACCGTTCTCACCAGGTTGTACAACGCCTCGGAGATCAGCTGAAACTCGCGCCTCTTTTTTGTTAGATCCGGCTCGCTTATCAACCCTTTGGCAGAACCACTCATGGTACCGGCAAAATCTGCCGCCACCTGTTGCAGCGTATGCGTGGTGTCACCTTTGATCTCGCCTGTGTTAAGGCTGTCTGCAAAAACCACCAGTTCATTGGCGGCAGCATTGGCTTTGGCCGTATCATAATTCACCAGTGCATCTTTTAACTGAAAATAGCCGTTTAGCAATTTTTCAAAAGACTCATTAAACGCGGGCGTATTCTTGCTGATGGCCAGTGCTTCCTGTTTAGGCCCTTCGGCCACGGCTGTTTTTTTGGAAAGGAACAGTTTGTCCACCGCAAACGCCACTACCACCAGCACAATAATTCCGATAACAATTTTCTTCATGTTAGATATGAATTTGGGCAAAATTACAAGATAAAAATTATACCCCCTGTTTAACCTATTTTTGCGCAAAATGAGCGGTTACCGCCTGCGGTTTTCCGGGCAATGTATTCCCCTTTTGCAGGCACGCTCACCATTTTTAAGCTGTATTTATTTATATTTTTTGACTGATTTTTTATGCTGGCAGGATTAACAAACGTAACATTTGAATTTGGCGCAAGGGTTATTGTACAAGATGCCACCTGGCACATACAACCGGGCGAACGCATCGGCCTGATTGGCTACAACGGCACAGGAAAGTCTACTTTATTGAAATTGCTCACAGGTGGGTTTACCGCCAGCGCAGGCACCGTAGAAAAAGGCCGCGATACCAGCATCGGCTACCTGCACCAGGACCTGTTAAGCTTTGATACCAATGATTCGATCCTGAAAGTGGCCATGGGGGCATTTGAGCGCGTGCTGGAACTGGAAAAGGAAATTGAGCGGCTGGGCAAGGAATTGGAAGCAAACCACGAAGACGAAAAAATATTGCATGATTACAGCGATCGCCTCCACGAAATGGATGTGCTGGATGGGTACAATATTCACCATAAAACTGAAGAAGTACTGCAGGGCCTGGGGTTTGCCAATGCTGACCTCGACCGCCCTTACCGCGAATACAGCGGAGGATGGCGCATGCGCGTACTGCTGGCAAAAATGATACTCCAACAGCCAGATTTGCTGTTGCTGGATGAACCTACCAATCACCTTGACCTTCCCTCCATTGAATGGCTGGAAAAATACCTCTTGCATTACCAGGGTTCCGTGGTAATTGTTAGCCACGATAAATATTTTCTGAACCGAATGGTAACCAAGATTATTGAGCTGTACCAGAAAGAACTGCATGTATACAACGGCAATTACGATTTTTATGAAACAGAAAAAGTAATGCGTGTGGAACTGCAACAGCGGGCGTTTGAAAACCAGCAGGACTATATACGCCAGCAGGAAAGATTTATTGAACGTTTTAAAGCCAAGGCGAGTAAGGCAGCTCAGGCGCAAAGTATTGTAAAGCGGCTCGATAAACTAGAGCGAATTGAAGATGTTGAAATTGAACGACCCAATATTAAAATCAATTTCAGGGTTGATAAAACGCCTGGCCGTGTACTGGTGGAACTTAAAAACATCACCAAAAAATTTCCGGCCATTACCATTGTGGAAAATGCTTCTGCGGAAATAAACCGCGGCGATAAAATTGCGCTCATTGGCGCGAATGGTAAAGGAAAGTCTACGCTGCTGCGCATCATTGCCGGCACCGAACCTTTTGAGGGCGATAGGAAATGGGGCCACAATGTAGACGAAAGCTTTTATGCCCAGCACCAGCTGGAAGCGCTCAATGTAAACAACACCATACTGGATGAAATGAAAGAATGCGGCAGCCAGCAAACCGAACAGGAACTGCGTAACCTGCTGGGCTGTTTTTTGTTTGGCGGCGATGATGTAGACAAAAAAATAAAAATCCTGAGTGGTGGTGAGAAAGCACGTGTGGCGCTGGCAAAAACTATTACCAGCAAGGCCAATTTTTTATTGCTGGATGAGCCTACCAATCACCTGGATATTCATTCGGTAGAACTGTTGATTGATGCGCTCAAAAAATATGAAGGCACACTGATACTGGTAAGCCACGACCGTTATTTTGTATCTAAAACTGCCAATACCATTTGGGAAATAGACGATAATAAAATAAGGGAATTTAAAGGAAACTATGATGAATGGGCCGACTGGAAAGAACGAAACCTGGCCGCAAGCAAGAAAAGTGCAGCTGAAAACAAACAATCGGCAGATGCACCAAAACAACCCGCTGTCACCAACAACAAAAAAGAATCTGCTGCTGTAAACAATTCCACTCCCCCTTCCGCCACTATTGGCACGGCTTCTGCACCGATAAATAAAGAAACAAAAAAAGAATTGCAGCGGCAGCAGAAAATTTTTCAGCAGCTGGAAGCTGATATCAGCCGGGTTACTGAAAAAAAAGCGCAGATACAGGCTTCATTAAGCCTCCCCGAAACCTACTCCGATAAAAATAAATTTGTGCAGGCAGAGGCCGATTATAAAAAGGCCACTGCAGAACTGGAACGGCTAAACAAACAGTATGAGGAAGTGTTTGAAAAGATTATGGTGCTTGAAGCCGGTGGTGCAGGTTAGCATTTGATCACAGCAGCGTAATACATACTTCTTAAATTTGACCCAACCCTTCATAGGGTTGTGCATCTTTCTACCATTCATTTACTCACCAAAATCAATTTTATGCGTACATCCATTCAGAGATTGGCTTTTGTTTTATCAGCGGTTGTAATTGTTAGTTTGTCGGCCTGTAAAAGCGGCCCCAAAGACGCTGATATTGAGAAAGCGGTAACAGAAAAATTAGCGGCAGTATCTGCTGATGTGGCCGATGCCGGCGCTACTGTAAAAGACGGTGTGGTTACACTCACCGGCCAGTTCAGGGATGCGGCTTCTAAAGCAGCATTTGAAACAACTGTTACCAGTATACCTGGCGTAAAATCAGTAGTGAATAATACTACAGTTGCCCCTCCTCCACCCGCTCCCGCCCCGGTTGAAATTGCAGCAGATGATCCCCTCATTAAAGGCGCAGCAGATGCTACCAAAGATTTTCCTGGCGTAAAAGCAGAAGTAAAAGACGGTGTGATTACACTTACCGGTGAAATTAAAAGAAGCAGTCTTCCTACTTTGATGCAGAGTTTGAATACCCTCAAACCAAAGAAAATAGAAAACAAATTAACCATAAAATAAAAACGGAGGAAACAACTTATGGCATTACAGGATAAATACAAAGAACTACTGGATACGGCAGCCAGCGCCGGTGTTTCCAACCTGCAGGTGCGTGAGCAGGATAATGTACTGTACATTGATGGCGAAGCCCCTACAGGAGACGTAAAAGATAAATTGTGGGATGTATATAACAAAATAGATCCCGATTTCAGGGCGGGCGATGTAGTCATGAATGTAAACGTGGCAGTGGGTGCCGGTGGAACAAAAGCAAAAGTTACCACTGAAACATCTAACCTTAATATACGCAAAGGCCCCGGTACGGATCAGCCGATAGTCGGCAAGGCGGCGCATGGTTCAGAAGTTACTTTAATCAGCAAAGCCAATGATCAGTGGTGGCTGGTTAAAACAGAAAAAGGCGAAGAAGGTTATGCATATGCGCAATACCTGACGCCGCAATAAACTGTTATATATTTTAGCCGCAGATTAGCAGATTAGATATTGTTGAAAGTTGAGCCTATAGCAGGTTACTATCAATGATAATCTGCGAATTTGCGGCTAATTTTATTTTATAGTGGTGAAGCATAGTCATCACACGATGCAAGCGTGTCTACAGCTATAATACTAATCTGCGAATCTGCGGCTAATTTTATTTTACAGTGGTGCAGTATAGTGACTAAAGGAATATCATTGGGCCTACCCCTAACAATTCTAATCTGCGAATCTGCGGCTAATTTATTTTACAGTGGTGCAGTATAGTCATCCAAGGATATCACCGGGTCTACCGCTGACAATAATGATCTGCGATTCTGCGGCTAATTTTCAATTCAAACATAAACGCTTTCTTAAATTTGCAAAGAGCTGCCTGTAAAGGCAGCTTTATTTTTTTAATACCAGTCTTTACAATGTAAATTTGGCATCCTGGTCTGCAAAAAAGTTGCGTTGCAGACCAGGTGGGTAAACCCAAATGCAACATTAACCATATAATACAGTGTGGTTTCGGCTAAGATGGCCGTGCAGCTCCTCACTTATGAAAAGAATATTACCCATAGCTGTTGTTGTATTATTATTGCTACTGGCAGGCGGCATGACGTCTATGGGGCAGTCTGTTGGCCAGCGGCCGAAAATTGGGCTTACCCTCAGCGGCGGTGGAGCAAAAGGCCTGGCACACATCGGCATTTTGAAAGCCATCGATTCCGCGGGATTAAAAATTGATTACATCACGGGTACCAGTATGGGCAGCATCATTGGTGGACTTTATGCCGTGGGTTATTCGGCAGATTCAATAGAAACGATGGCGCGTAGTATTAACTGGGATCTGTTGCTCAGCAACCAGGCATCCCTGCGAACCCTCTTCATGGAAGAAAAAGATGAATACAGTAAATACACTGTGGAGCTGCCCTGGGTAAACAACCGTTTTCAACTGCCCACCGGTGTATTGCAGGGCCAGGAGCTCTGGATAAAGTTCTCTGAAATGTTGTACCCGGTACACCAGCAAAAAGATTTCTCCAAATTCAATATTCCTTTTAAATGTATTGGTACCGATGTAGGCAGCGGCGAAGCCGTGGTCATGAGCAAAGGTGAAATTACTTCGGCAATACGCTCAAGTATGGCCATCCCCTCTTTTTTTACAGCGGTAGATTTTGACGGACGGAAATTGGTTGACGGTGGCGTGGTGCGAAATTTTCCGGCAAGGGATGTAAAAGAAATGGGTGCCAACTTTATTATCGGAAGCAATGTGGCCGGTGGATTGCTGGCGGGTGATAAAGTAAGAAACGCCATACAGGTGTTGTTGCAGATTGCTTTTTTTAGAGAAGCACAGGATCACAAAGAAGAAGTGGCGCTCTGCGATATTTACGTGCCGTTTGAAATGCCGCAGTTCAACATGGGCAGTTTTTCGCAAGCCGCAGAGATACTGCAGCTTGGTATTGAAGAAGGCAGAAAATTATACCCGCAATTGAAGCGCCTGGCGGATTCTTTAAATGCGCTGTACGGGCTGCAGGAATTCAAAAAAAACAGGTTGCCCAATGTCAAACCGGTTACCATTTCTTCTTATGAAGTAAAAGGTTTGCGCAATACCGATGTTGATTTTTTTGTGCATACCATGAACCTGATCACTAATAAAGAATACACGCCCCAGCATCTCTCGCGCATGGTACGTGCTGCGTTCGGCACACAGTATTACAGTCGTGTTACCTATGCGCTGGAACTACAACCGGATAGCACTTCTAAAATAATATTTGATGTAACAGAGAATCCGCTGTCGTTTGCCAAGCTCAGCCTTCATTATAACAAGTTTACCGGTATTGCGGCCATTGTTAATTTCACCACGCGTAATTTAATTATTACCAATTCACGTGATCTGATTACTATTAACATTGGCGAAACTTTTCGTGCCAGGGCAGAACACCTGCAATATCTGGGCCGTCGAAAAAACTTTTCGCTTACGTTTGCCGGCCAGTATGATCGCTTTGATGTAAACACCTATAATACCTATAAACAAACAGGTATTTATAAACAACAGTTTTTTAAGTTCGATACAAAGTTCCAGTATTCTACCCAGCGCAACCTGGCTTTTGGAGTGGGCGAACGTTTTGAAACCATTTCTTATAAGCCCGCCATTCTATCGGGATTTCAATTCAGCGGCAACAACAATTTTTTTACCACGTATTTTTTTGCCGCACACAACAGCCATGATAAAGTGGTATACCCGCGCCGGGGCATCAAACTGCACGCTGAGTTTGGTTTTGTAGGCAGCCAAACACCCGGTATAGAATTTTTTATGAACGGCCAGCGCACTAATTCTGATACAGTGTCAGACAAAGCCTATCCGCGCCTCGTTTTTAATATGGATGCGTATGCACCATTAAGTCGTCGCAGTACGCTGCAGTTCCTGTTTCAATCGGGGGTTAATTTTAAATACGCCAACAACATCATGAACGAATTTGCCATTGGTGGACTAACACCGCTTTTCCGCAACCAGGTGGTATTTGCCGGATTGCAGGAGGGATCGTTGTATACCCCTGCCATGGCTGCATTACAAACTGCTTACCGGTACGAGGTCTTCAACAATACGTATGTTACCGGCCGGGCCAATATACTCGTCAATAATTTTATAAGTAAAAGCCGTTTCTTTCCCAACCAGAATATACTCACCGGTTATGCGCTCACCTTTGGCTATAATTTTGCGCTCGGTCCGCTGGAGTTCAGTCTTATGTACAGCGATCAATCAAAGAAAGTCAGTAGCTATGTAAATATTGGAATCCCTTTCTAAACCTGCGACGCGGTTTTATGGAACGCAGATTTTTATGATGGTGATGATATTATGCTATGACGGTCTGACGACCTCGTTTGACCGACTTCTGCAAGCATTAATCCCTCAATGTTGGCAAGGTAACAAGCCCCCAGGGCTTGAATTTGCTTAACCGCGGGTGCAACCCGCGGTATATCGATGAAAGCCGCAGCATCCTAAGCAACCCGGAAGCGGTTGAACAAAATGCGCATCACACGCCACACAACACACAACACCCAACACAACAAAATCACCCTTTTCCATAGCTGTTGGCTTTTACAAAATCGCTCACCAGGTAACTGATTAGTTTCCCAGTGGTTTCATCTTTTCTTCCATCATGCAGTTGCGTGGCGCCTTCACAAATATGCAGATAGGCGGGTTTGGTGTCCAACCCCGTAAAATTAACAAACTGCCTGGCGTGCAAAGTGCTGATGCCTGCCGGGGTAGCGGCGCTGGAGAGCGTGCCTTCTATGCAATCCAAATCAATTTCAATACCTGTGTAATTGTCTTCCGTAAAACTGGTGGCATGTGCAATGGCCTGTATAAAATTTCTCTTTTCGTGAATGAAGATATCTTCGTAAGTAATAAAATCGATGAAAGGATTGTTCACAATATCAAGCCATACATTCTGCGGAAGGTAATTTTCATGCACGCCTATCGCGCAGTACTTCAGCAGGTAGCCATCTTCTTCTGCATAGCGAAAAGCATTGCCGCTGTGCCTGCCTTCAGACGGACGAAAATCTGTATGCGCATCCAGGTTCACTGCATTGATTTGGGCAATGGGCAACAACCCTGCTTTGTACAATCCTTTGGCCGTTCCCTTTATCAATGGATAAGCATTGTTGTGGCCGCCGCCAATGGCCACAGGTATCTTACCATGTGCTGCAATGTGTTTGGCCAGGCTCTCCACCTCTTCATCAATCATATTTACAGCGTGGCGGTAAGCATCAATTCTTTCCTCCTGCCCATGCGCATGCTGCTCAATCAGGTATTTAACATCGCCAAAATCAAAATGACCGAGCAACAACACTTCTTCACCGCTTACAAAATCGTTGCTTTGTATATTTAGGAATGCGCTCAGAAAAGGTACCCACACAGAATCTGTACCGCCCAGGCCGTAATTAGCTTTTACACCGATGTCTTCCGGCACGCCAAATAATACATACCGGGCGGTAGACAACTGCAAGGACTGCTCTAAATGGTTTTTATTGTTGATGATTTGTATGCGCTCGCCCAGTTTGGTTTCAAATCTGCGTATACGCGTTAACGATAGTACGTCTTCTTTGTCATAAAATTTGAAGTGATGCGCCAATACGCCTGGTACCGGTGCGGCGGCCTGCATGGTTTGCATATTACCTGATTTTGAATTAAAAGGTATGATTTTTTTTTAAACTGCCGCAGCGGCTGTTTCCCTTAAATGTTTCCAAACAATTGGCAACCACCTGGTTGGCTACAGCTGCCAACGTATCGCCACCAGTCGCCGTATATATTGACGGAACGGCAGCCTAACCCGGATACCAAAAAACGCCGCCAACCGTTATATTGACCAGGTATATAATTGTGTATTAAGCACTGTTACAGTAACCCAACTATGAAAAGCCACCCTGCTACCCTCTTTTTATACAGCCTCCTGTGCTGTTTGTGGTGTACAATGGCACCGGTGCACATTTTTTGCCAGGATCAAATACCATTATACCGCGATTCAACAACAACTTCCACAACCGTTACTGGTGCTAACAGCCTGCCTTGTGGTACCGATATACTGCTGGCGCAACAAAGAAAAGATCCCTTATTTGTGGCAAAAGAAAAGACCATGAATGCAGCCATTTTGCAACGTGGGCTGCTGGCTCGTGCTTCAAGAACAATGGCGGCAGACTATACCCTGCCGGTTGTTTTTCACATTATCAACGCCAACCCTTCCAGCATTACAGATGCAGCCATACTCAATGCGCTGCAATCAATGAACGAAGCCTTTTCCATTACCGGTGCATTTACCGGGGGTCGCACGGATACACGTATACAATTTTGCCTGGCGAAAACAGAGCCCAATGGCGGAAAAACGTCCGGCATATTGCGCACAAAAACTTATTTGGGTGATTACGATTACGATATGGAAGCCGGCGACATGACGGCCCTTGGCCGCTGGGATCCCAGCCGCTATGTAAACATATGGGTGGTGGAAGACATCAAGTCAGAGTACATGCAAACATTTGAATGCGGTGTTTGGACGCGTTTAAAAATGGGCGGATACGCCAGCGCAGGGGGCGATATTGTGGTGGCCGGACTGGGCATTGGCGTGTTATGCCATGAAACAGGTCACTATCTCAGCCTGCAACATACATTCGCTGCGCGCGATTGCGCCAATACAGATTGCGCCACCAGTGGTGATATGGTATGCGATACACCGCCTGAGAAAACCATTACCGGCGGTTTTCCCTGTGCCAGCCCCACTAATTCCTGCAGCACCGATACCCTTTCTGGTTTCACCATTGATGTGCCCGATTTGCCAGATAATTTTATGGATTACGGCAACGGCAGCGGTTGTATACTTTCATTTACAGAGGGCCAGGCAGACAGGATGCGCAATTTTATTGCCACCAGTCTTACAGGAATGATTGGCAGCACCGTTTGTACAGATCCATGTCCGGATGCGGTTACCGCCGCATTTACCTCTAGTATAGATTACCCTGTGGTGGGTGATCTGTTGCATTTCACCAATACTTCCACCGGTGCCAGCAATTATCAATGGATGGTAGATGGTGTGGCAGCAGCTACCACGCCTGATTTTGATTTTACTGTAACGCAGAAAAAAAATTATACCATTACCCTGCGTGCATACGGCAGTACGCCCGGTTGTTTTAGCACTACTGATTTCATTGCACAAACAAGCTGTGGTGTTACCGCAAGGTTCTGGCCCAATAAAAGGGTTATCGCATCCAAACAAAATATTCAGCTAGACAGTGTGTTTTTTACCAATCGTTCTATTGGGGCAAGTTCTTACCAGTGGCTCATGAGTAATAATGCAGGCATGAGCGAACAGGTAGTAGGTACCTCTTTCCACCTTAATTATGTATTTCTTGATCCGGCCGTATACAAAATAAGACTGGTAGCCAGCAATGGCGCCTGCAGCGATACCACTGCTGTATTCACCCTGCGGGTAGATGATTCTTCGCCAGATGCGGGCATTGGTATCAGCAGCGTGGAGTGTTACAGCCAGACCAAAGCAAGAATACAATTCTGGTTTTACAACAATGGGTATAAAACCATTCCCAAGAATACGCCGGTTAGTTTTTATAACCGCAACCCCAACAGCGCAAATGCACAGGTGGTGGGCAGCACCTATTTGCTTCCTTATGCGGTTACAGGAAAGTGTACTTCTTTTTTGGAAACCTATCTGCTTGATGTTGGTTATGAAGGGCTGGATACTTTATACGCCGTTATCAATGACAATGGCAGCACGATACCGCTGGCATTACCAAATACCACGCTGGTAGAAAAAATTTATGTAAACAATATTGCATCGCGTACCAATTTTTCATTTCGTATCAAAGCAGCCCCGGCCAATGTAACCAGGCTGCCATTACAAACAGTTACGCTTACACCATTGTCCGTTTCCGGTGGTGGTATTGTATCTGCGGTATGGTCGCGACCAACTGATTTAAGTTGTACCAATTGCCTGCCCACTGTATTTACGGCGCCGTACCGCGGCGATACATTGGTACAAAAAAAGGTAATGGCATACAGCCGCTTTGGTTGTTATGATACCGCCCTTGCCATTATTCATATACCGCCGGGCGATGATTATTCCATTGCCATTACAGATCTGGAATGTGCTGCCGGTGGCGACAGTGTATACGCCAGCTTTACCATTTGTAATGCATGGCCGGCCAGCGATGTGCCGCCCGGGGTGAAAGTCAGTTTTTACGACGCCAATGCCGCTGCGGGAAGTGCTGCCATGCTGGGTACTGTATTTATAAACCCGGTAGCGAGCGCAGATTCCTGCGTGAGCTTTCGCCAACTCATAAAACAGAGTACTACCGGAACTGTATACGCCATAGTAAATGATAACGGCATGGCCATACCGGTCAGCTTTCCCGGAACTGCGGGCCTACTGGAAAATAATTATGCTAATAACACGGGCAGTAAATTATATGCGCCCCCTGCCCTTTCGGTAACGCCCGCAGATACCACGGTGTTCAGAAATGATGCCATTACACTTTCCTATACTACACCTATGATTGGTGCCACCAATCCCATTTGGCAACCCGGTGCGGGTTTTATCCTCAATTGCAGCACTTGTGCATCGCCGTTAGTAACGGCACAGGATAGTGCTGTTATTCATATGCAGGTTACCAATCGGTATGGCTGTACCGTTCAGGCAAGCGGCAAGGTGCATGTTTTTCCGCCCGATATGACAGTGCAAGTGCTGGGCACCACATGTATTACCAATGACAGTACGCTGGTCAGCTTCCGGGTTTGCATGAACAACCGATACAATAGCGTGTTTGGCGGGATACCGGTTAGTTTTTACGATGGCGCCAGTGGGCAACCTTTGTTGCCGGTGTTTTATACATCGTTGGCGGCAGACTCCTGTAAAGCATATACACATATTATCGCCACTCCTCATTCAGCCAAGCTGACTGCTGCTGTAAATGACAAAGGCTCCGGTATCAGTATCTATAAGGAAACAGATTACACCAACAATAAAAAAACGGAACCGTTCATTCCGTTCAGCGTTTCATTTGCGCCGTCGGTAATAGAGCTGTTACGACCGGGCACTACCCTTCTCAGCCCACAGGTTCTTGGGGGTGTACCCACATCATATAAATGGACTTGGGCCGAAACGCTTTCTTGTTATGATTGTCCCACCCCTGTTGCCAACACTGTTTCTACCACGCAGTACCAGGTAAAAGTGAACAATGAGTACCGTTGTACAGATACGGCCGTGGTAACCATTAAAACGTTTACCAATACTACTATCAATATCCCCAATGGTTTTACACCCGATGGCAATGGACAGAATGATGTGTTTTATGTGATCGGTTCAAACAGCATCAAACAGGTAAAAGAATTTTCTATTTATAACCGCTGGGGCCAAAAGGTATTCCAGGTAAATAATGTGCCGGCCAATGACAAACAATATGGGTGGAAGGGCAATGTGGGCGGGCAGGCGGCAGCGGCGGGCGGTTATGTATACAACATTATCATTGAGCTTGACAAAGGCACTACAGAATTGCATAAAGGCGTGGTGATGTTGATCAGGTAATAAAAATCTCTTTAAAGAAACGAACCGTTTATCATTACTTTATCAACCATGTTGCTGCCAAATGCATATGGCAGGTAGGCAAGCGATGGAATGGGTTTGGTAAAAATAAGATTTGCTTTCTTCCCCACTGTAATACTGCCGGCATACTGTTGCAGATCCATTGCAAACGCACCATTGATGGTAGCTGCATTAATGGCTTCTTCGGGCAGCATTTTCATTTGAATACAGGCCATGGCCACTACAAGATTCATATTGCCACTGGGGCTTGATCCGGGGTTGTAGTCAGATGCCAAAGCAATGGCGCTGCCAGCATCTATCAATTGCCTGGCCGGCTGAAACGGCATGCGCAAGAAGAAAGCGGCTGTGGGTAACAAGGTGCCGATTGTACCAGATGCTGCCAATGCATCAATGGTGGCATCATTCATAGTTTCCAGGTGGTCAACCGAGCGGGCGTTAAGCGCAATGCCAGTTTCTACGCCACCTGAAAGGCTGAGCTGGTTGGCATGGATTTTTGGTAGCAGTCCGTATTGCATGCCCGCCCTGCAGATGGTGGCTGTTTCTTCGGCAGAAAAAAAGCCGCGCTCGCAAAAAACGTCAATGTAATCTGCCAGGTGTTCCGCAGCTATCACAGGCAGCATGTCGTTAATGATAAGATCAATATATCCCTGGTGGTTGTCTGTATATGCCAGCGGATAGGTATGCGCGCCGAGAAAGGTAGATTTAATCAGTAAAGAAGATTTTTCTTTCAGTTTTTTTATTACGCGCAGCATCTTCAACTCGTCGGCTACCGTTAATCCATAACCGCTTTTTATTTCCACGGCTCCGGTACCCAGCCTGCTTATCTCGTTCAGCCGTTTCCAGGCGCTGTTAAAAAGTTGGTCGGGCGTGGCGGCACGCAGTTTTGCGGCCGAATTAAGTATGCCCCCGCCTTTTGCCGCAATCTCGGCGTAGCTAAGCCCTTTTATTTTATCCACAAATTCTTCTTCACGGCTGGTAGCAAATACCAGGTGGGTATGGCTATCGCACCAGGCGGGCAATACACACTGGTTGCTGGCATCAACAATATGATAATTGCTTTGGTTAACTGCCAGGTCTGCCATCGATCCAAAACCGGCAATCTCATCGTCTTCAACCAGCATGTAGGCATTTTCTATACATGGCAATACCGACAAATCTTTACCCCTTAATGGCTGCAAAGGATTGGCAGTACCGGGCAATATTTGAATATGCGTAATAAGTGTGGAAGCCATTCAGGTAATGGATATTAGAAAAGCGTGACAGACCAGGTTCTTTCAAAACTTTTTGCCGGTTGCAGCATGTGTATTCCTTCTTTTTGTATGAGCTGCTGGTTGGTGGCCACACTATCTGCAATGCCGCACCACGGTTCAATACAAACGAAATCGGCATTCTTTGCTGCCCATATACCCAAGTAAGGGAAGCCTGTAAAATCAAATACCAGCCCGTGTGCATTCTTATCGCATTTCAGTGCAACGCTGTTTGATGCAAGACCTTTAAATACCAATGCATCTTTCATAAAAAGTTCTTTGCTTAGTTGCAGGCGGTTGCTTTGGGAAAATACAGGGGTAGAGGCAGTCTCAATAAGACCATCTTTTGAAATTGGCCACCTGCCCGCATTTTCAGCCTGGTTGAATTCAAAATAATAATCATTGTAAGATACACCACCGGTAAGCGGTACTGCAAACGCCGGGTGCCCGCCCACCGAAAAATACATGGCCGTGGTGCCGGTATTCCCAATGGTATAAGTGGTCTTAAGGCTGTTTTCGGTTAATTCGTATTTTACCCAGAAACTAAAATCAAATGGGTAACGGCTGCGTGTTTCAGCATTACTGTTGAGCACAAAGCTAATGCTGTTGCCTGAGGGTGTATCTGCCACAAAATCCATTTCCCTGGCAAAACCATGCCTGCCAAGATGGTACGGCTGGTTATTGAAGTAATAGGTGTCTTCTTTAAGGGTTCCAACAATAGGAAACAGCACAGGTGAATGTTTGCCCCAGAAAGCAGGATCGCCACTCCACAAATACTCGATCTGCAACACTTTATTATATATGCTTTGCAGTTCTGCCCCTTTTGGGTTGATGGTGACGCTTAAGTGATTATTTTCTATCGTAAACATGCACTGAAATTAAAAGGTATTCAATTGTCAAATATAACGCGTGCGGCACACAAATGGGTCAATTTGATGGGTTTCAGCTTATTGTCGCCTAAGAAAGCACCAGGCTTTATTGCAACGGTACGGCAGGAGTAAGTTTCGTATTTTTGCGCCCATGCAAAACAAAACCTGGTCAACAGAAAGTATTCTGGAAAGTGTAGGCATTGAAGCGTTGAACGAGATGCAATTGGCTTCCATTGCGGCCAACCAAAGCAGTGATAATGTAATATTATTGTCGGATACGGGTTCAGGCAAAACCATTGGCTTTTTATTGCCGGTGCTGGAACGGCTGGATGCGGCCAACACAAAAACGCAGGCCATGGTAATTGTTCCTTCGCGAGAACTGGCGCTACAGATAGAACAGGTATTTAAAAAAATGGCCACCCCTTTTAAAGTTACCTGCTGCTATGGCGGGCATTTGCGCGAAACTGAAGAAAACAACCTGGTGGAACCTCCTGCCCTGCTGATTGGCACCCCCGGCCGACTTGCAGATCATATCAGGCGCGGTAATATTACCGTAGATACCATTGAAACGCTGGTGCTGGATGAATTTGATAAATCACTTGAACTTGGTTTCCAGGAGGAGATTTCATTTATTATTGGAAAACTGCCTGCCATTAGAAAACGGATACTTACCTCTGCTACCGAAGCGGTAGACATTCCTGGTTTCCTGGGCATGCAAGATCCGCAACGGCTGAATTTTACCGGCACTGGCAATGCAGACACAGAAAAACTTTGGGTAAAGACGGTGTTGAGCAACGATAAGGACAAAGCGGATACGTTATTCAGGCTTATTTGTATGCTGGGCAACCGCTCGGCCATTGTATTCTGCAACCACCGCGAGTCTGTTGACCGTACCAGTGCCATTCTCAAAGACAAAGGCATTGTAAATGTATTTTACCATGGCGCGCTGGAGCAACAGGAAAGAGATAGCGCGCTGTGCAAATTCAGGAATGGTACCGCCAATGTTTTGGTAACTACTGATTTGGCATCCAGAGGGCTTGATATTCCCAATATCAGGTACATTATTCACTACCACCTGCCCGCTACTGAAGATGTATATACCCACCGCAACGGAAGAACTGCACGTATGGATGCCAGCGGAACGGTGATTCTGATAGTGGGCCCCGATGAAAAACTGCCACCTTATATACCTGCAGATGCGGAGCAAATGGAGTTGCCGGAGACAGCCATCATTCCTGAAAAGCCAAAATGGACTACCCTGTTTATTGCGGCCGGAAAAAAAGACAAAGTAAATAAAGTAGATATTGTTGGCTTTCTATCGCACAAAGGAGAACTGAAAAAAGAAGACATCGGCCTTATTGAAGTAAAAGATTTCTTTTCGTTTGTGGCTATCCGTAAGTCGAAAGCCAGCAATACCCTGAACCTGGTAAAAAATGAAAAGATCAAGAATAAAAAAGTGAGAATCGATATCGCTAAATAAACACTCCCGCCATCAACACGCCATCACCTAATTATTACAATTCTGCTGCAAACCATAAAGCCACCTTACGGGGTGGCTTTATATTGTAAACAAACGGGGGCTGTTTACAATGGTGGTTGTTCGGGTAATAGCATCTGTTGCACACTAGCCTGTAGTCTGCCATCAAAAATGTATGTAGAAGGGCGGATTAAAACAGTATATTATTACTGTACGGGGTCGGGGCAATCCGTTCTTCCATTGTTGCTACCCCTGAAGCCTGTTCTTTTTCCAATTCCAATGCTAATGGTAACTCCGGAAAAATAATACCAGTCTTTGTATTTGGATCCGCCGCGTATGGTACCTTCCGCAGGGTAAGTGGCACCTGTTTTGAGTTCGCCGCCGCGCCATGCCATTTCAACTGCCTTGGCGCCTTTTGCTGCGGCCAGTATGGATTGGTCTGCATAGGTGGTGCTCACATCGTCCAGGTAATCAGTAAATGTTTTACGCAACCCTATTTCATAACTCAACGTAATATTGTCTGTAAACTTCCAGCGCAGGCCTGCACCAAACGGAATAGCAAATTGGGTAAGGTGATATTCTTTCCGATCAGGATAAGCGGCCAGCCCCTGCCCTTCTGTGCTCAATGGTTTCAGGTAAATTTTATTGCCCACGCTGTCAAATGCATAAGGGTTGAAATGAAATATGGCCACACCACCAAAAACATAGGGACTCAGCTTGTGATAATTGAGATTCAGAAAAGTATAATCTGCTAATACATTGAGCTCGGTTATCCGTGTACTGAAACTTAGATTACGGTCGCGGAGATCCGCTTGCCGATTATAAACATCTGATGCATTCAATGTAGCATAAGTAAAATTGCTGCGCAACGAAAAATGATTACTGAGATCATATTTAACACCGATGCCCAATGCAGCTTTTGCCTGGCTGGTGGTAAATCGTTTCTCCTGTAAATCTCCCTGGTAATTGCTGAACCCGCCAAAAAGATCAAGGTGCAACTTTTGAGCAGAAACCATAGACGGAATAAGCACAACGAGCAAAAATAATTTTCGCATAGATTTTTTTTGTGTAAACAATAAACGAATCAGCTACAAAAAGGAATGATTGGATTTTACCGGGAGACGATCTATGTGAATAAGATTACGGGGTTAACCTATAAACGGTTGGTTGCATGCATTTATGCAATTGTTGCGCCAAAGATTTGTTAAAGCAAACAAAAAGTCAACGTACAATAATCCGTTTATATTCAATGAAGTGGTGGTGGTGCGGGTTGTAGCTGTGCAACCTTGCTATGCAACTGCTGGCCAAACGGTTTGTTAAGAACTCGGTAAAATTGAATCACCGCCGAAATAACAAAAACAATACCTACAATAATATTGATAATCCTGTTACCTGCTTTCAATTTAACGGACAGCCATTTGCCCGCAAAAATAAAAAGTGCAAGTCCGGCCAGCGTGCCAATGCCAATACCAACAGTATATACATTAAAATATGTGCTGGTAGGCAACAATATTTTGTTACTGATTAAATACGTGCTCCAGATAAACCAAAAAGGTATTTGAACAGGGTTGAGTGCACTCATGGTAAAACCCAACCAGAAACGGTGCATGCTATTATTGAGTAAAATATTTTTATTGTTAGCTGCGGATCTCCGGGCTGCCCAAAAACTGCTGATGGCCAGTATAATAAACAGGAATACGGTTATCCATTGCAGTATGTTAAATAATTGCTCATGTGCAATTACCCAGTCTATGCCCTGTAATGAAAGCCGTACATATAATATTTCTACCAGCGCTACACCCAGCGAAAACATGATTGCCTTACGTGTATTTTCTGTTATCGCCACCTGCATGGCAGATACATTAAGGCTGCCAAGTGGCAAAGAACCCAGGAAGCTGATCAGCATACCAATAAAAAAGATGGTAAGCAGGTTAAACATATAACTGCTGTAGTTTTTGTTCAAACACCTTATTATCACGCATCATTTGCATGCCTTGTTTTTGAGAAAGATAAGGTATGCCTTTTTTATGATTGATGCGGCTGATGCGCCAGAGTATGATCCAATGGCGGATGATTTCTTTCCACGCAAAGAAAAGGCTGTGCCTGGGGTCATACATATGGGTGGGTTCTGAGCCCGCGCCATTTAATTCAATTACTGAAAAATTTTTTCCTTCTTTTAATTCCTGCCAGCTGTTGTACCGTATGTCCAGCCTGCCGTAATGAAACCCGGACACCTGTTTGCATAATTGGTCGATGGTATGCGTAAATGCTGCATCGGCGAGGTGAGAGTCATCCAGAAATTTTGCGCCCCTTGCATGATTACCATAGGGCACCAGTTCGCGTTTTTCACCGGCGCGCAATATTTCCTGCAAAGCATCGCCATATAATTTTTGCAGCACGTCTATCTGTAAAATGAAACGTTTTTCTGTCATGAGCAACTGGTACAGGGTTGATCGACCATCGCCCGTTACCCCCAGCATTTCTTTTCTTACAATGCCAGATACATGTCCGGAGGCTTCACCGGGGTAACGATAATAAAACACACCCACTTCGTTGGGGTATGGTACAAATTCCTGTACCAGGTAATCCAGCGGAGATGTATTGGCATAGGCTGCCAGTTCGCTTTCATTGTACAGTTTCTTTACGCCGCGCCCCTGGCCGCCCACATCCGGCTTTGCTATCATTGGGTAGGTAAACCCCAACTGCTGCAATTGGTGTACAACACTGGAGGTTGCAGTGCCTGTTTCAAAATATGCGGTGCGCGGGTAATATTCTGCTGGAATGATATCATAAATCTTTTTCTTTGATTCCATTAAAAAACCTCCGTATTCTATTGTGGGATTGGAAGCGGAAAAAAAGAAAAACGACCGGGCCCTGATCGCCAGCAATACCCAAACCGGTATTATCCATCCATAAACGGTATTGAACGACCAGTATTCCCAATTGAAAAGCCTGATAAAAAAAGGGCGGTGAAGCGTACGCTGTAACCAGTTCATTATTGTATGGCTGCTGCTTTGGTAAAGTGGAATGCGTGCCCGGTGCGGGTATTGTCAATTAAATCGAGGTAATGCATGGTACAGGCATGCGTTGTAATTTCAATGGCGGTAATGCTTACGGTTAGCATATGGTCATTGCGGTTCATGCGCACATTGTTGTGTGCGTCTCCATCGCCGGCCGATAAATGCCAGGTAATGATGTCTTCGGCAGACGGTGCTGGATGTTTTTGCAACCACTGCTCCAGCCAATTATTGCGTTTTTCGGCAATGGCATCGTCGTACAATGTTGCTGAAGACCATGTATGCGGTTGACCGGCTGGCAACTGGCGCACATGTTTTTGTATGCCATCCCAACGGCATTCATACAAATGGCCACTTGTCCAAAGTATTACTGTAAAAGGCTCTATGTCTGCAAGGCTGACGGCGTGGTAAGCTACAAACAAATCCGGTGCGGCAATAATATCAAGAAAAATCAGCCCCCTGCTTTTGCGGTATGGCGGTAAATGAGGGTGTGCTACAAATGCACCATTGAGCAACATCGCGGTATGGCCGTTTTTGTTGATGCCTATCCAGCTACCGCCGGCATTGCCATCGCGGGGATACAAGAGCGTATGCCCATTTACGGTATACTCATTGGGCGGAGTGGCCTTTGCGCGCTGATTGCTTTCATCACGGCTATGTGTAATGAAAATGGTATGGTTAACCGGAATAAATGTTACTGTGCACATTCTTTGCGGAACTTAATAGTAGAAGACGCTACGCCAAAACCTTCGGGTATGGCAATATCTGACACTTCGCGGATGCCTACTTTGATGAGTGCCATATGATGAATGGTATGTTCCAGGTTGTAGGCAATTTCGCGGTAGTAATTGGTGTCAATTGCCATCAGCTCGGCCGTATCTTCATTGTAAGCGCCCTGCAGCACCAGGGGTTTGTTGGCTTTATCAAGATCCTCGTAAATTTTTTTGAGCAGGGTTATTGCCACTTCCCGCGTGGTTTCAATCAGCACATCCCGTTTTCTGCCTTCGTAGTTTACAATACCGCCAGAATATCCATCTTCAAGGCAAATAAACATTTCTATTATATGCCGAACATGCTGCCCAATGGTGGCATTAGACAATATCTTGCTGGCATATACATACTGGCTGTCTGTTAAAAGCTCCAGTGAAGCTGATAGCTGAACAAACACGTTTTGTATGGCTTTTTGTAAATGCATGAATAGAGAGTTGGTTCCTGATAAAATACGGTCTGTACAAGGCATTGGATTTAACAGGTGTTTTAATAGCCACCCGGGCGATAATCAGCTAAGATAAGAGAAAAAACCATGTAAGCAGGTGTTGTTCCATGGCTGGGGAAAACCGGTTATAGACACCCTGCCATTACTTTTTCTGTGCAAATACCGATAGTGAAATGTTTACGTTATCGCCCAGCACTACGCCGTTACCACCTACTTTAAAATCGCGGCGGTTTATCTGGAAGCTGCCTTCAAACACATAACCATCGTCTTTGGCGGTAGCGGTAAACGGGATAGAAATATTTTTTGATACACCTTTAATGGTGAGCTTTCCGGTAGCCGTAAGATTGTTGCCCTTGCCCGAAACTTTTTCTGATGTAAAAGTAATTTTAGGGTGGTTGGCCACATCAAAATATTCAGCCTTGCGCAGGTGACTATCCCTTGAGTCGTTATCTGTATTTACGGTGGCCGCATCTAAGCTCATGGTAAAGTTTCCCTTTTCTGGATGGTCTTTATCAAAGTCAATGGTGCCGGCAAGTCCTTTAAAGTTCCCACCTGTATTAATGCCAAAGTTTTTTATGGTAAATTTTACGGTTGATTTATCGTTTACCGGCTGATACTGCTGCGCATCACCATTGATGATAAAGCAAAGGCCGGCTAGTAGGGTAAAAAATCTTAGCATATTATTACATTTCCCATAGAGGTTTCAAATAAAACGCCAATCTATGTTAAAGAAAAATAATTTCCAATTTATCAGCACTTTATAATGCAACCTTGCGGCGGTTTAGTACGTTGAGTAATTGTTGCCGGTATATAAAGAGCAACAGCAGGCAGGGAATAAAGGCCACCACTGCCAGGGTAAACAATCCGTAGTCGCCGTCAAATTTTATTCCCAGTTTGGTCAAATGAAAAAAGATAGCGCCTGCCATCAGTCCTGAGCCAAGTGCGGCGCCCCACCCGGTTGTGCGGGGATACAGTATTAAAAAGGATGCCACCAGTTCAAATACACCGGTTCCAATACGGCCCCAGGGTTCCATGCCAAGTTCAGTGAAAAGACGTATTGATTGCTCGTGCCCGGTAAACTTAAAATACAATGTCTGCAGCATGATACCGGCCGCCAGCAACCGCAATATCCAGGTGAGCACCAGTTTAATTGTCATGGTAGTATTTTTATAATTAGATTAATGATAGATTTTTGTCCAGCTGGCATCTGCTTTCTTTTTTAGGTTCGCCTCATCTTTGTTCCAGTCGGTAAGCGTATTATTAAAAAATTTGTTGTAAAAAAGATAGAGTTTACCATTTATTATCTTGAATGTTTTTGGATCGATGGTTACTTTCTCGCCTTTCGCACCCATGGCGTAAGCGCACCAGCCACCATATACCGGTTCATAGGCAGACGGGTTCTTTTTGAATGTCTCCCTGTTGGCAGCGGAAGAAAAATAATAAGTAATTCCCTGCTGCACCCACGCAATATCTTTGCTGCCTTTTACAGGTTTGCCGGGGGTGAAATAAGCAACGGGGTCATAGCCGCTGATAGCAGCATTGTCTTCAAGGTTGAATTGTTTTTTGCGGAGTGCGGTTTCATCCTGTGCGTGTACACCAACCGACAGTAAACCGGCTATTAGAAAAAATGCAATACGTTTCATATTGTTGTTGTTTGATGAGACAGCAAAAGTAAACAGCCGGATGCGCAGGCACTGTCATCTAACCGACATTGACCAGCTTTTGTAGTTTTTTAACATCCGGGAAACACACCTGCTGGCGATTGTAAGTAAGCAAGTGCTCATCTGCCAGTTCATTGATGAGGGTGGTAATGGTTTGCCTGCTGGAGCCAACCAGGTGGGCAATATCTTCATGGGTAAGATAATTGGGTATGCACGCCTCTCCATTTTCTGCTGTACTGGTTTGCTCATGCAGCATTTGCCAGAAGAAATGCAGCAGGCGTGTTTTTACATCTTTGTTCAACAGGTTTATCATACGGTTCTGTACATTGCGCAATTTGTTGCCCACCTGTTTTGTGTATTTAAGCGCTATCTCTGGTTTACGTGCCAGTAACTTTTCAAAATCTTCTATGTTAAACGCGCACAGGCTTACATCTGCTTTGTATGCCTGGGCAAATTCTCCGTTGAGGTTGTTTTTTTCGAGCGTAACCTGGCCAAACAATTCGCCCTGCTGAATGATTTCTTTCACAATTTCTTTGCCCGATTCATCAATGTAACCAATGCGTATATAACCTTCCTTTATAAAATATAGTTTGTTGTGGTGGAAGGCTTCAAAGTAAATGTAATCCCCTTTTTTGGCTTCAATAAACCGGTGCACAAAATTGAGTGCTTCATATTCTTCATCAGAAATATGACGCCACAAATCATAATTGCGAATCAGCAACAGTTTTCTATCTGCCGTCATGGTGTTTAATTACGCTGTAAAGTACAATTATTCGCCTAAAAAGTTGAGACCCGTATGAGTCAATTGCTTTAGATTTACGGAAATTTTCACCAAGATGGATGTACCTGTAATGGCATCATTATTTGCGAACGGCGAATCGCCCGAAGTGTTATTCTGGGTAGGTTGTGCCGGTAGTTTCGACCAGCGCGCGCAAAAAATTACAAAAGCCTTTGCATTGATATTGGATAAAACCGGTGTAAAGTATGCTATTCTTGGCAAGGAAGAAATGTGCACCGGTGATCCGGTACGGCGAGCTGGTAATGAATTTATGTTTCAGATGATGGCTTACCAGAATATACAGGTACTGAACAACTACGGTATTAAAAAAATAGTGACTGCGTGCCCGCATTGTTTCAATACTATTAAAAACGAATACCCCGTTCTCGGCGGTAACTATGAAGTAATACACCACACAGTTTTTTTGCAGCAGCTTATTGAAGAAGGCAAAATAACATTGAAGGAAGGCGGTTCTTTTAAAGGCAAACGCATTACGTACCACGACAGCTGTTACCTGGGCAGGGCCAATAATATTTATGAAGCGCCGCGTAAGGTACTTGAATTGCTGGATGCAGAACTGGTAGAGATGAAACGCTGCCGTACCACCGGGCTTTGCTGCGGCGCAGGCGGCGCACAAATGTTTAAAGAAGAAGAAAAAGGCCATACCCGCGTCAATTTTGAAAGGGCCAACGAAGCCATTGATACCGGCGCGTCAGTAATTGCCGCCGCCTGCCCCTTCTGCAATACCATGATGACAGATGGTGTAAAAAATAGAGAAAAAGAAAACGATGTGCAGGTAATGGATGTAGCCGAACTGATTGCTGCCAGCATGCAATAAGTTGCCCCGGCACACTTACCCATACCACCAACCCAGCTTACGCATGATCACACGCAAAACATTGTGGACAGTTGTATTGTCAGTATGCGCATTTACTGCCTTGTATCTTTTCTATGTAAAACAGGAAAGGGATGCTTCCGTAAAAAAATATTTGTTACAACCCCAACTGGGCGATGTATATAAAATGAAGGCCCGTACCAGCGCAGACGGGGCAATTGTTTTCTACCTACAAGTAAAAGACATTGGCCGGGAAAGTATTTATTTCTACCGCAGCCGAATGACAGGCGGTGCGGCCTACGATGTACTGTTGAAACGTTTTGATACTACCGAAACAGCAGTGTACACCAGGAAAGAACTGGCTGAAATTGCTGCCGGACAATGGAACACTGTTGCGAAAGACAATACCCAACTGATTGAAATAGAAAGAAAAGAGTAGGCTCCGCGCATTTGACCTTTCTGTAGTAATTTTGGGCCATGATTAATACATCTTACCGGGAATTGTTGCCGGCATCTTTTGCACCTTCATCACGGGTGTGGATATACCAGGCCAACCGCATTTTTTCATTGAGTGAAGCAATAGAAATAGAAGATTTGCTGGAGCAGTTTACTGCAGAATGGCATACGCATGGAACACCTGTAAAAGGATATGCCAATTTGTTTTTTGGACGGTTCATTGTGCTGATGGCAGATGAAACCAATGCCGGCGTGAGCGGTTGCAGTACCGATAGTTCGGTAAGGCTGATTAAACAAATAGAATCCAAATTCTCGGTAACACTCTTTGACAGGCAGCTGCTGGCCTTTCTTACAAAAGACACTATACAGCTGCTTCCCCTTCCGCAGGTACAATATGCCGTCAACAATCATTTTATTGATGCGGACACCATTTACTTTAACAACCTGGTACAAACCAAAGAAGAACTTGAAAATAACTGGATGATACCACTAAAAAATAGCTGGCTGGCAAAACGGGTGTTGCTTTCAAACCCATTAACGCCCTAAAGGAAACGGGCCGTGTAATAAGCACTGATTTTGAAAAGAAAAGGCGAATAAAAAACCGGTCGTCACCGCAGGTGCGACCGGTTTTTTATTTCTTGTTTGCTGCAACATTTAGATAGTGCTGGGGCTAGCCCAGCCCCTACTTACGTTCCCAAAGCAAAACATCATTTTTAGTTATCATCATCATCATGAAAATCTGCGTTCGGCCCCCTTCCGACTTCCCCCGGTTGGGGGAAGCCATCCACGCACAGCCCTCGCCATTCGAGGTCACTACTTTAATTTCGAAATTCTTACTGCACGGATATATTAAATCATGATTAATCAAGACCATCATGAAAATCTGCGTTCGGCCCCCTTCCGACTTCTCCCGGTTGGGGAAGCCATCCACGCACCGCCCTCGCCATTCAAGGTCACTACTTTATTTTAGAAATTCTTCCTGCGGATATATTTAATCATAATTAATCAAGACCATCATGAAAATCTGCGTTCCATAAACCGGGGCAAAAGAATTTCCACATTAGCACACCTGCCTGCCGGCAGGCAGGTTCCCACATTATCATTACTGTTGCGCGTCCTGTACGCCTTCCATGCCACTTCTCATATTCTTGCGTTTGAAAAGCGAGACATCCAACTTGCCAAAACGGTAGTTAAAGTTGAGGCGGAATATTTGTTGATCCCTGATGCGCGAATAATCCTGCGTTACAATGGTTGAGTAAGAATAGTAACTGTATTTCCGCGTTTTGAAAACATCGTTTACACTAAGCGTAAGGGATGCTGCCTTGTTTTTCAGGAATTCTTTCCTGATAGCAACATCAAATCCGTAATTCGGATTTACATAACCCTGTGCCGAAGGCTGCGGGCCGCCACCAAACATGCCACCACCGCCTCCGCCGCCGCGGCCACCACCACCCCCGCCATTGCCACTGCTCTGCGGTAACACTGATTTGCTTTGGTAATCGCCGGATAATTGTATGCTGAAATTCTTCGGCAGTTTAAACGTGTTGTTCCATTTTGCAAAATAACTCAGGCGCTGTGTTGAGCCCCCTGCATTGGTAATGTTGGTTGCATTAATGGTAGCGTTGTAAAAATTGATGTTGGTAGTCATATCCCACCATTTCGTCAGCGGTGTGCGACCTGTTACTTCAAGACCGTACGACGTACTGCTGTTGGCATTCTGGTAAGAAGTAAAAGTGGCACTGTCGGGAATCTTATCAGATATCACATCTTTGAACTGGTAACGGGTAATAAGGTCGGTAGTGTATTTAAAATAAGCAGACACCAGCAGGCTGAAATTTTTTGGAAATGTTTTCTGGTAAGACATTTCAAAAGAATTGGTAAACTCAGGCTTCAGGCCAGGGTTGCCTACGGTAGGATATTGCGGGTTGGTAATATCCTTATAAGGTATCAGCTGAAAAAAATTGGGCCTGTTGATCCTTCTTGAATAATTGACTTGGAAATCTTGTTTATTGCCCAGCTCTTTGGTAATAAACACACTGGGGAAAAGACTAATGGGGTAACTTGTTTTAAAAGTGGAATCCTTTACGGCAAACTTGGTACCTGTGTAATCAGAACTTTCTGCTCTCAAACCTAACTGGTAACTCAGTGTTTTTACTTTACCAGAGTAAGTGGTATATGCCGCAAATACGCGGTCGTTGAACTTGTAGTTATTACTGAGCGATGCATTGTACACATAATCAGGCACCGGTAACGTGTAATCAAAAACTGAATTGTCGCTGATGCTTTTGTTGTTACGGAAAGCGGCACGCGCACCCATTTCAATTTTTGCTTTTTCTGAAATAGGATTGCTGTAATCTACTTGCGCGGTAAAAAATTTATTACTTCCATTACCATCTGTTTTGCGTTTGTTGGGATTTCCTTTTATGCTGTAATCCGGTTGAAACAACTGTATGTTATAGAACGCCAGGTTTTCGTTGGTGCTGCTGTTGTAATTAACGTCGGCAGTAATTTCTTTACCTGCTTTGGCAAAATTGTGTTTGTAACCAATGGCGCCTCCGTAGTTCCTGAAACTGGCTTTTGAATTGGTGAGCTGGTTGCCCCTCGTGAATACCGAACTGTTTTGAAGTGAATCAAAGTTGAGGTTGTCTTCATTGTTGAAGTTTCCGCGCACAATCACACCAGAAACGGTAATCGTGTTGCGGTTGTCCATAAGGTAATCAAAACCTGCACGTCCAAATGCAAAACTGCCGTTGTTCACTGTTCTCGAATCCTGGAATACATCAGTTACAGGAGTAGTAAGGTTTTGGCTGAATACGGTGCCTTCTGCTATCGATTTGCGCTGGTTGTAATTGACGCTGGCGAAAAGATTTACTTTTCCCTGTTTAACGTTAATGTCTCCACCGCCGTTTATCTTTCCACGGCTGTCTATGCCCGCCCTTACGTTGCCATTATAACCCGCCTTGCGGTTCTTCTTCAATACAATATTAAGGATACCCGCGGTTCCGCCAGAGGCGTCAAATTTTGCAGAAGGGTTGGTAATGATTTCAACACTTTCAATGGCATCAGATGGTATTTGATCAAGCGTAAGTGTGGTGGGCCTGCCATCTACAAAAATGGTAGGCGCTGCATTGCGGAGTGTTACGTTACCGTCTATATCTACATTTACTGATGGTATATTTTTCATCAGCTCCTGCGCGGTCTGACCGGCCCCAATCAGGCTTTTGTCTACATTGAAAATTTTACGATCCACACCCATCTGAAACAATGGCTTGGAAGCAGTAACGGTTACATTCTCCAGCACTTTTGCATCGGCCACCATTTTAATATTGCCCAGGTCTTTATCAACCCCGGCCAGAGCGGTACTCATATCTGCATTGCCAGAACCATCCTGCGACGGCATTTTAAGTGTAAAGGCAATTTGTTGTTCTATGGGTGTATAGCCGATAGCAGACAGCTTCAGCGTATACCGGCCAAATACGGGCAGGTTTTCAATACTGAATTCGCCATTGGCGCGTGTCAGCATACCCCCTACCAGTGTATCTTTTCTTTTCTTGGTAGTAGTGTCAAATTTTGCCATAAACAGTTGCACCGAAACAGCATCCAGCCCCTTATTGGTTTTGGAATCTACCAGTTTACCGTAGAAATGCCCGATGGAAGCATTGGCCCCACCCGCTCCACGGCCTCCACCCCTGCCGGCACCGCCGCCTCCGGGAAACTGGGCACTTACACCCGCCACTGAAAAAGCAAAAAGAAAAAGTACTAGAACTGTTTTCATGTAATTGTATTGAATTGAAAATAGGTGCGATTCTACGATTTATTGATATACAAGTACCGGCACCGCCGGCAGATAAATGCTTTAGACGCCTGATTTATTATTTACCTGCGCAAGCAATGCAGCAGTTTCTGTGGTTGTGATAAACGGTAAAAAAGGGCAATGGAATAGAATCACTGTAACAGGAGCACGACTAATAGTTGTATCGCGCCCATTATAAGTCCAAAGACTGCACCCAGCAATTTTATAAGGCGCAGTTGTTTAGCCATCATGGCATTAAAGGCATGCTCAACAACGGCTGGTTGTACAGCGGCAAGTTTATTTCGCACCATTTCGGCAATATCCAGATCGGCCTGCAAATTGCCCATGTAATTTTTCATGATTTCAGGAAAAAGCTCCTCCAGTTCTGTTACAAAAAGTGCTTTCAGGTTGTGGATGGTTTTATCACCCACAAACATGCCGACTACCGGCATTGATTTAACCAGTTTTACGCGCAAAAAGTTGTCGATGTGCGTTTCTGCATGGGGCATTATTTTTTTTACGTTGTCAGGATGGGTGATTTTTTCTTCCAGTTCCTGCAATGAAAAAAGTGATGCACTTAATGCGCCCACTTGTGCAGCTATTGACTGCCAGCGCGCCGGCACCAGGCCCTGTATAGTAATGCCTGCAATTGTACGTGCAGCACCTGGGTGAAATAACAACCTGAGCAATACCGATACCAGCAACCAGCCTGCGAGCGCACCAATTAAGGGCGTACAATAAAGCCACCAGTTCATGAATCTTTTTTATTTAGTGCAGCAAAGAAACACCAATTAAGCAGCCAATTGTTTTTTGAATGAAGCGCAAATTCCATTATTTTTGCCGCCCACACGGTAGCTGTAGCTCAGTTGGTTAGAGCATCAGATTGTGGTTCTGAGGGTCGTGGGTTCGAAACCCATCAGTTACCCATACAAACCCGGAGCAAAATTGTTCCGGGTTATTTTTTTTTAACAACTTCTCCCGCTCGTGTAAAATATTGGCAAACTGGGTGTTAATTATGCCTAAGCCATACAACAACCCAGCTTTTTTATCGTTATTTTTGGGTTAATGCAAAAAATAATTCAATTTATGTTTAGTAGAAGAAGTTTGCCCATACTGCTAACTGTATTGGTAGCAGGTGTATTTATTGCGTTTCGTAGTTTAGGAACTGGAAATAATGACAATCCGCCTACCCGGTATGAAAAGATACTTCATAATGTGGGGGAAATGCTGACGGAGATTCATTACAGTCCCAAAGACATCAATGATAAATTTTCCAAAGAGGTTTTCAAGAAATACATCGCCCTGGTAGACCAGGATAAAAGTATTTTTTTACAGGCCGATATTAACGACCTGAGAAAATACGAAACCAAAGTAGATGATGAGATATTGGGCGGTCCGGTAACCTTTGTGCCTGCTTCTTCAGAATTATTTAAAAAGCGCCTGCCTGAAGTAGAAAAACTCTACCGTGAAATTCTGGCGCAACCTTTTGATTTTACAAAAGACGAAACATTTGTTGGCGATCCTGAAAAAAGAGATTATCCTGCCACGGAAGCAGATCGTAAAAACTTCTGGCGTCAGCGGTTGAAATACCTCGTTCTCGATCGTTATGTAGACATGCAGGAATCGCAGGAAAAAAACAAAGGCAAACAAGGCACCGTGGTTAAGACCAATGAAGAGATGGAGAAAGACGCGCGCGACAAAGTGCTGAAAGCGATGGACAGAACTTTTGACAATTACAAAATAAAGTTAACCGAAAGCGAATTATTCAGCCGTTATGTAAATACTATTACCCAAACCATGGATCCGCACACCGATTATTTTCCTCCATTGGAAAAGAGATCGTTTGATGAAGAAATGAGCGGTAAGTTCTATGGTATTGGTGCGTCTTTGTTATATGATGACGGTACTATTAAAGTGAACTCTATTCTTACCGGCAGCCCTGCTTATAAAAGCGGTGAGATAACAGTAGGTGATATTGTATTGAAAGTAGGTCAAGGTGATGCAGAACCTGTTGAGCTGGCCGGCTATTATGTACCTGATGCGGTAAAAATTATTCGTGGTAAAAAAGGAACTGAAGTAAGACTAACATTGCGCAAAGCCGATGGATCTATCAAAGTGGTAAAGCTGATACGTGATGAGATTGTGCAGGATGAAACTTTTGCGCGCAGCTCTATTGTAACCAACGGTAAAGCAAAGATTGGGTTTATTTATCTCCCTGAATTTTATGCTGATTTTGATGACCCCAAAGGCCGCCGCTGTGCAGATGACGTAGCAAAAGAAATTACCCGCCTTAAAGAACAAAAAGTAGATGGTATTATTTTAGACCTCCGCAACAATGGCGGTGGATCATTGTACGATGTGGTGAAAATGGTGGGCTTGTTTGTAGATGAAGGACCGGTGGTGCAGGTACGCGACCGCGATGGTAAACCAAGTGTGTTGCGCGACCGCGATAAGAATGTATTGTATGAAGGCCCGCTGGCGGTAATGGTAAATGAATTCAGCGCTTCTGCTTCTGAAATTTTTGCCGCTGCCATACAGGATTACAAGCGCGGGCTTATTATTGGCAGCACTTCTACGTATGGTAAAGGAACGGTACAACGCAATATCGGGTTAGACAAAACCCAAAGTTTTATGTCGGCCAACAGTGATTTGGGTACCATCAAACTTACGCTGCAGAAATTTTACCGTATCAATGGTGGTTCTACCCAATTAAAAGGTGTGGCGTCTGATATTGTACTCCCCGATTTTTATGAGTATTCAAAATTGCGCGAAAAGGATGACCCTGATGCATTGCCCTGGGATGAGATACAAAAAGCAGATTATTCACCCTGGAAATACAGTTTCGATGCCAACAACATTCGCACTTCCAGCCAGGCAAGGGTAAGCGTTAACCCGGCTTTCAATCTTATCAAAACAAATACAGAATGGCTCGCCAAAGAAAATGACCGCGTGTATTCTTTGAATATTGATAAGTTTCGTGATGAGAAGAAAAAAGTAAGCGCCACTTACAAACAACTGGAAACACTGAATAAGTTGCCCAAAGAATTAACGGTATCTGCATTACAGGAAGATTCTACCAAGTACGCCAATGATAAAGACAAAGACGACCGCTTTAAAGCATGGCTGAAAAGCTTACGGAATGATCTTTATTTAGATGAAACCGTAAACGTAATGAACGATATGGTGAACCAGCATAACCTGGCGCTTAACCAGGGACAGAAGAAATTGCCCTACTAATCATTGATTGGTAGTATGAATAAAAAGCCGCTGGACTTCCAGCGGTTTTTTTGTGGGTACTGAGTTTGGTGGTATCAACTCTCCGCAGCGTCTCTCCCATAGTGACTAGCCTTAATTCGAAGTTGATGTGGACGCTGCGGCAGAGGCTTTGCGTAGTACAGGTAGGTTTCGGTCATGCAATCGCAGCGTCCCCTTTAAGCATTACATCTATTTGAGCACTCTATGCGGGAGACGCTGCGGGGACATGTGTGACACCCGGCAACGTCTCCGCAGCGTCTCTCCCTTAGTGACTATCCTTAATACGAAGTTGATGAGGACGCTGCGGCAGAGGCTTTGCGTAGTACAGGTAGGTTCATGCAATCGCAGCGTCCCTTGTCAACATACATTATTTGTGGTCTCTATGCGGGAGACGCTGCGGGGACACGTGGCACACGCCCGAACGTCTCCGCAGCGTCTCTCCCTTAGTGACTATCCTTAATACGAAGTTGATGAGGACGCTGCGGCAGAGGCTTTGCGTAGTACAGGTAGGTTCATGCAATCGCAGCGTCCCCTTTCAGCATTTACATCTATTTGAGCTCTCTATGTGGGAGACGCTGCGGGGACACGTGGCACACGCCCGAACGTCTCCGCAGCGTCTCTCCCTTAGTGACTAGCCTTAATACGAAGTTGATGAGGACGCTGCGGCAGAGGCTTTGCGTAGTACAGGTAGGTTCATGCAATCGCAGCGTCCCCTTTCAGCATTTACATCTATTTGAGCTCTCTATGCGGGAGACGCTGCGGAGACAGGTGCGTCCCCTTTCAGCATTACATCTATTTGAGCACTCTATGCGGGAGACGTTGCGGGGACATGGACAAATAAAAAACCGCTGAACAATGCAGCGGTTTTTTAATCAAAGTCTTTGTAGTATCAACTAAAAGTCACACATTCTTTCAATTCCTTTTCGGTGTATGCCACGCCATATTGTTTCAGTACATCATCTGGTACCCCTTTCCACTGGTTAGGAACATTGCCTACATAGCCCAAATCTTTGAAACCAATTTGCGTAGTATAAAATCCGGTAACGGTAAGGTCGCGCATTTTATTAAAAAATGCCACGCCCTGCGTAAGTTCCGGTTTGTCTTTTGCCCTGTCTGGGTAGGCTATTAAATCTACCATTTCAATTTGCTGGGCCGATGAAAGGTCTTTAAACCCTTTGTCATATTTTTTCATGCACTGCAAATCCAGCCAGCGCAATCCACCGCGCATAGGTGTCTGATGGTATGGCATGTCTTTTACAATAAATTCTATAAACGCAGGCACGCCCGCTTCAGTGGCGCTACCACTCACTTCATCTTTTGGTATAATGATATCGGCAAGAACGGTAATGGTAGCCAGCTCATCATCGGTAAAAAACTTTTCGGCCATTAGTTTTTTGTAATCGGCCAGTTCCTGCGGCGTGCGGTCGTAATTAAGCGTACCCTCAGCAGCCGGCTTTACGGCTTCTATTTTGGTATTGTTGTCTTTGCAGGCTTCCACCAACACACCAGTAGAAACAGTGCCCATGATAAGGGCTTTAATGGATTTTCTTCTGTCCATAAATAATATGTTTGATCGGTATTAAATATTGTTCTTTTTCAATTCTTCAATAATGTATTCAGAAGCACGCATGCTCAGCGCAAGAATTGTCCAGGTAATATTTTTATCGGCCTGGCTTACAAACTGGGCACCATCCACCACAAACAGGTTTTTGCAATCGTGCGCCTGGCTCCATTTATTGAGCGCAGATTTTTTTGGATCGTTCCCCATCCTGGCAGTTCCTGCTTCGTGAATTATTTTTCCGGGTGTTTCCAGTCCATAGTTGTTCTCTGCAGTTGCATCATCACCCCAGGTAATAACAGCGCCCATCTGGTGCATGATTTCGCGGAAGGTTTCCTTCATGTGTTTGGCCTGGTTGATCTCGTAGCTGCTGTACTTTACATTGAACCGCAATACGGGAATACCAAATTTATCCACCACGTTAGGGTCTATTTCGCAATAATTACTTTCCAGTGCCATTGCCTCTCCCCTGCCTGCCATGCCCACACCTGCTCCATAAAAAAAGCGTACGTCTTCTTTCAACGAAGCGCCGTAGCCACCTGCTTCTTTCTTTTTACCATTCACGGCATATTTACCGTTCATTCTCTCGGTACCCATACCAATACCATAACCAGGCATGCCCATACCGCCACCGTATTCAATATGGTAACCACGCGGAAAATCAAGTTTTTTATTATCCAGCCACCAAGGAGAATACACGTGCATACCACCCACGCCATCTTCATTATAACGTTTTCTTCCAAAAAGGTTTGGTATGTAACCGCCCATACCCGCACCAGTAGAGTCGTGCAGGTATTTGCCTACCACGTTGCTGCTGTTTGACAAACCATTGGGGTGACGTTGCGATTTTGAATTAAGCATCAGCCGTGAGCTCTCACAGGCGCTGGCGGCCAGTATCACTACCTTGCCCATCACCTGGTATTCCTGCAGATCATCTTTATTAACGTATGATACACCGGTTGCCAATCCTTCTTTGTTGGTGAGTACTTCACGGGCCATAGCATTAGGTATAACATCTATGTTGCCTGTAGCAATAGCCGGTTTTACCAAAACGGAAGAAGAAGAAAAGTCGCCATACACCTGGCAACCGCGGCCGCACTGGCTGCAGAAAAAGCAGGCCTTTCTATCTTTATTATCAGGAAGGGCCTGCGTTAATATGGATAAGCGCGACGGGATGACTTTAACACCCGCTTTGGTGGCGCCATTCTTAATCAGTATTTCATGCAAGCGAGGTTTGGGTGGCGGCAGAAAAAAGCCATCCGGATCATTTTCCAGTCCTTCATTGGTACCAAACACGCCAATCATTTTATCAACGCGGTCGTAGAAGGGTTTGATATCCTCGTAGCCAATGGGCCAGTCGTCGCCCAATCCATCAATACTTCTTCTTTTAAAATCTTTTGGTCCAAAACGGAGTGATATACGTCCCCAGTGATTGGTACGTCCGCCCAGCATCCTGGCGCGCCACCAGTCCCACTGTGTACCCGCAGCTTTTGTGTAAGGTTCACCATCGATCTCCCATCCGTGATAGCAGGCATCAAAATCGCCAAAAGGGCGAAACTTGGTACTGGCACCGCGGCGGGGACTTTCCCATGGGCCTTTTAATTGCGTAACGTTTTTTGCGGGGTCATACATGGGGCCGGCTTCCAGCAAGCAAACTTTTAATCCGGCCTTGGATAGAATATAAGATGCCATGCCACCGCCTGCGCCTGAACCAACAATCACTACATCGTATTGTTTTGGTTGCTTTTTGATATTCAATTGTCCCATTCTAGCAATGTATTTCTTAAGAGGTTATTGAAAGAATAAATGTAGCTAATTAAACGATTATTGGTACATCTGTTTTATCATTTTCTTTTTTGGCGAGTGACTAAGGGAAAGTGGCAAGTAGTTGTGGGTTGGGGCTAGTGTGCTTTTGCCTTGATCGGAAAAACGATCGCTTAATTTGTGTGCGTGGTTTTGTTTGAGATTAATTAAGATGATCAATCAATAAGGTGATCAAATGTTTAATGACGCTAAGCGAACAACAAAGTAGTATCAATTAAAAGACTTCAATAAAATATTAATTAACATTCATGGTAAGTTAACTTGATTTCGCAATGGCTGGCATAAAATGCGGGATGCAGCCTCACTTCCATCGCCCTATAGAATATCCACCACTACTTAATGATTAAGCGCCCACTTGCCGCTATCCACTCACCACCGCCTTACCCGCTCCCTCAAAACTGGCACAGATTTTAACCCTTTACCCCTAATAAAACTATCTATTATGGCAACTACAAATATTATTGAATTGATGCAGGAATCGCTAAACAGCAAACCCCTGCAAAAAGTAAGTCCCAATACACAGGAAGTAAAAAAGTCGGCCGCTGACACTACCAACGCCAGTAAACTGGAGCAGGCAGTTATTGCTGCTGTGCTTACAGGATTGTATAAAATCACCCGAACCCATGAAGGAGCTGAACAGGTATTGGGGGGAAGTATTTCCACAACCTGGGGCGATTTGCTATTTGGCGATAGCAAGGCTGCACTGATTGAAAGAATTGTAGCGTACAGTGTATCCAGTCCGGCCAATGTTGAAGGCGAAATAGAACTGGCAGGCGCGGAAGCCGCCGCTATCATAAAAACAAATGCAGGCGGAACAAAAACAGCCACTGCTGATGACGTGATTGTGTACATGAAATCTCAGCGTAACAATATTTTGCAAGCATTGCCTGCAGCACTTCAACTGGGTTCGCTGCTCGACGATGATACGCTCGACGATCATACTCATAAGATGGACGGCCCGCTTTCCGGACTCATGCATAGCATTGAAAAAGCATTTTCGGGCACACCCCCTGCAGAGGAAGCTAAGTAGATTGTTTTAAGTGTTGGGTGTTGAGTGTTGAATGGGTTTAGTGCTAGTAATTTTTTGCTGGGGCAGTTGAGTGAATTATTTTTTTCTATTACGATAGGGATGCATCCGACTCAACACTCAACACTTAAAACTCAACACAATGTGCTCCTTCTGGCGCAGATGAGTAAATAATCTTTTCTGCTGAGACAGGCTGCGTCCAACTCAACACTCAACACTCAACACTCAACACAATTTCTGTCGTATCTTCGCCGCCGGATGAAAGCAAGAACACTGAAAAAAGACAAGGTTAACATTATTACGCTGGGTTGCAGTAAGAATATGGTTGACAGCGAGGTACTTAGCGGCCAGTTACTGGCGAATGCTATTGATGTGGTGCATGAAAACAAAAAGTTGGATCATAATATCGTAGTTGTTAATACCTGCGGATTTATTGACAAAGCCAAAGAAGAAAGCATCAATACCATTCTTGACCAGCTGGAACTGAAAAGACGGGGCAAACTGGATAAAGTATATGTAACAGGCTGCCTTAGTCAGCGTTACCGCGATGATCTGCAGGCCGAAATTCCGGATGTAGACGCGTGGTTTGGTACCATGGAACTGCCCCTGATGCTCAAACAATTTGATGCCGACTACAAAACTGAATTACTGGGCGAACGCCTGTTGGCCACACCACAGCATTACGCTTACCTGAAAATTTCCGAAGGTTGCAACCGAACCTGCTCCTTTTGTGCCATTCCATTAATGCGCGGTCAGCATGTGAGCAGATCCATTGAGGACCTGGTAAACGAAGCAGAACGCCTGGTTAAAAAAGGTGTAAAGGAAATCATGCTAATTGCACAGGAACTCACCTATTACGGACTTGATATTTATAAAAAGAGAATGCTGGGCGATCTCATGAACCGGTTGGCCGATGTGAAAGGTCTTGAATGGATTCGTCTTCACTATGCTTATCCTTCTAAATTTCCGCTTGATATACTGGACGTCATGCGCGAGCGCGATAACATCTGCAATTACCTGGATATGCCGCTGCAGCATGCCAGCGATGATATGCTAAAAGCAATGCGCCGCAATATTACCCGCGCCGATATGCGGGAACTGTTGGCCGCCGTGCGCGAAAAAGTACCCGGAATCTGTTTACGTACTACATTAATTGCGGGCTTTCCGGGTGAAAAAGAATCGGATGTAGCATCAGTAAAAGATTTTTTGCGCGAACAGCGGTTCGACCGCGTGGGAATTTTTCAATATTCCCACGAGGAGAATACATCCGCACATGAACTGATAGACGATGTTCCGGCTGAAGAAAAGGAAAGCCGCGCGCAGGAGATCATGGAAGTACAGCAGGAAATATCGCTCGAAAAAAACCAGGAAAAAATAGGTAAAATTTTCAAAGTACTGATAGATAAAAAAGAAGCCGGCCGTTACCTGGGCCGAACAGAATTTGACTCTGTGGAAGTAGACAATGAAGTTGTGATACAATCAACAGCTAAATTACCGGTAGGCGATTTTGTACAGGTGAAAATTACCAAAGCATTTGATTATGATTTGGAGGGAGAAGTAATCTCTGATCGCTGATGTGTTTATCGGTGATTTTTGTTCACCTAACTGCCAACTCACAGTTGTCGAGAAACACCTACGTCGCGGTATTAGCACTTTCTCTTACTCACTTCGCAGTGCCTCGGCCGGGTTGGCAACCGCCGCCCTGATGGCGTGATAGCTAACCGTCAATAAGGTTAGTGTTAATGCTGCAACCCCGGCGGCGGCAAATATCCACCACGATAATGAGGTACGGTAAGTAAATTCCTGCAACCAGCTATTCATCATAAAAAAAGCGATGGGAAAAGCTATCAGTAACGACAGGCTTACCAATAACAGAAACTCTGCCGAAAGTAATTTCCAGATGCCTGTTACAGATGCGCCCAGTATTTTGCGGATACTGATTTCTTTGGTACGTTGTTCTGCAATAAAAGATGCCAGCCCAAATAAACCCAGGCATGAAATAAAAATGGCGAATAGGGCAAATACAGATGACAGCTGTGCGATTTGCTGCTCTCCAATAAATTTCGCGTTATAGGCATCATCGGTAAACCGGTATTCAAATGGATTACCGGGGTTGTACTTAGCAAACACTTTTGCTATAGTTGCAAGGGCATCCGCAACAGGCATTCCCTTTTTAATATTGATAGTGATGATGTGTATGCGGGTGTTGGCCTGCAGTGTAAAAAATACTGGCTCTGCCGGCATATAGGGCGATTGCATAATCATGTTTTTAACGACGCCTACTATAATGTGATCTTTATTGTGCCAGCGAATGGTTTTACCTACGGGATGTTGTAAGCCGGTAAACGCCACGGCCGCTTCATTTAAAATAAAAGCACCGCTGTCTGCAGGAAAATCTCTTGAAAAATCGCGGCCTTCCAGTATTTGCCAGCCAATGGTATTGCCATAATCATGCTGCACGAACACAGTGCCAATAATGGGTACAGAGCGTTGATCCCGGCCAGCCCAGTCATAGCCCATCATACTATTTTGTACCTCTGTTGCCGGGCTGGAGGAGGCTGTCATATTGCTAACGGCCCCGCTTGCTATTAAGTCGTTGCGGATGGCATCAAAATGTTGTTGTAAAGCAGGCGAGTTCATGTTGATGGTAATTCTTCCTTCGCGGCTATACCCAACAGCGCGGTTTTTAGCGTGCTCAATTTGGCGCAATACTACAATAGTGCCTGTAATAAGCGTAACTGATACGGTAAATTGTATTACCACCAATGAGCGTCGTGCCACAGCCCCCGCCTTTCCTGTTCTGAACTTTCCTTTTAAGATGGTAGATGCCCTGATGCCCGAGAGGTAAAATGCGGGGTAACTCCCTGCCAGCAATGACGTAAAAACGCCTAACCCAGCAAGCAACAGCCAAAAAAGCGGTTGTGCATAAGGGATAGTAAGCTGTTTGCCAGCAATAGTATTAAACCAGCTGAGCGATAGCTGTGCCATCAGCAATGATAGCACCAGCGCCGCCAGGGTTACCAGGCCAGATTCTCCCAGAAACTGCATAACCAGCTGGCCCCTTCCGGCACCTAATACTTTACGCACACCGGTTTCTCTTGCCCTTTGCTGGCTGCGTGCCGTGCTAAGGTTCATATAATTGATGCAGGCCAGCAACAGCACAAAAACACCAATAGCCGCAAACAGCAGTACAAACAGCAAGCGGCCAGCTACCATATGACCGTTTTCAAACTTGTTATACAGCCACCATTTGTTCATGGGGTGTAATGCAATTTCTTCCCACCCTCCTTTTATATGTGGTTTGGTGATATCCCGAATACGGGCGGAGGTTTCGGCAAAAGGGGCATTGTCTGCCATAAGCACAAACAACTGGAAGTGATGGTTCACCCAATCACCGGTAAGTTGTGTGCCCGGGTTTTCTTTATTGTCCCATGGCAGTAAGAACGGTGTTTGTGCAAACCTCGAATTATCCGGAATATCTTCATATACACCGGCCACTTTCATAACGGTGTTGCTTAGTTGCACCGTTTGATGCAGGCAGTCATTATTATTGAACAAGGCTTTGGCGGTAGACTTGCTGAGTAATAAAGCCGAGGGATCCGAGAGCGCATCCTGGCTGCCCAGCAGCATGTTAAGCGTAAACATCGACGGAAAATCTGGCTGGGCCCATAAGCCCCGCTGGGCAATGCTTTTATCGCCCACGCGCAACACCTGGTTGGTTTCTGCTACCAGCGAAAGCTTTTTGAATGCTTCAGGATACCCCTGTTTAAGCGCTCCAGCAAGTGGTACGGAAGCAAATGGCTCTGCCGTAGTAGCGCCGTTAATGGTTTCGATAGAAAGGGCAAGCGCTATGCGATCATGGTTGCGGTGGTAATGGTTGTAGGTAAGTTCGTCCCATACCCAAATGGCAATAAGCAGGCTAATGGTTATACCCAAAGCCAGGCCGGCAATATTAATTACGGTGGTGGTTTTATGTTTTACCAGGTTTCGCCAGGCAATGGTGAAGTAGTTGAATAGCATGCTCAGTTGGTAGAATTAGAGTGACCGAAAATAGAACAGCGTGAAAATACAACTAAGTTTTTAGTTAAAGAACTTTTTTGCGGCGGGCAAATAAAAAAAAGGGCCATCCATGGAAATGGACGGCCTCAACGATTGCTTGCCTATATGAAAAAGTTATTGGTAGTTTATTAGATCGCAATTACGAATGCTACTTTACATTCCATTGCCGCGGCATTGCTGGAATGAGCGGATGAATCAGTTTACCAAATCCGTGAAATGGTAATGGAAGGATATTGGAGAAGCAAAGCATCTGAAGCGCATGCACTACACCTACTTTGTGTGATTTTAAAAGGCGAAAAATCAGGATAAAAACCATAAAAACAAATTAATAAAAAATGATATATGGCTTATTTTTATTGATGCATCAAAAATAGCGGTTTTTTGCGTCTTGTGGTGCAAGTTTTTGCAAAATAATGCGGAAGATATTCACATATAATTTATTTTAATATGATATTGCTCGTATTATTTTTGTCTTAAGCTGCATTATGATTTTCTTCATCCGCATTGCCTAAAATAATAACCAGGGTTGATAGCGAAGCGTACTGCATGATTATGAGTCTATACCCGTATAGATATCTGTACCCTTCAAACAGAAATGGTGATAACGGAATTCCGCTATCACCATTCGTTATTAAACTCTTGATCTTGTTATCAGAAACTTACCACTGCGGCCAGCAGGAACGTGCCGGTGCTTTTTGTGGAGCTGCCATCGCTTTTGGTAAAGTAGGCATCTTTTGCACCATCTAACCGGAACTCGGGCATAATCATCAGGCCGGGCACTGGTTTAATATTAAGTGTTGCGGTGATTTCATAGAGGCTGGTGCCGAAATAGCCCGTAGCGTTTTTCTTATCGCTGAAATATTCACCTCTTACACAAAAACCAAATTTTTCTGTGGGATCAACATTCAGATAAATGGCTGCGCCACCCCATTTTTCGCTGCTAACACCATCTGGTTTTACGCTTTTGAGGGTACCGTTAAGACCAATGCCAAACTTGTCTGACAATTTTGTAAGAATGGTTAAGTCTATCTGGTTGCCCTTCACGGTTCCACTGGTATCTTTTCCACCTACATAGTTAAGGTAAGCGGCAAATTTGCCGTCTGTGGTATTGGCATGAATCTGTGCAAGAATAGATTTGTTTTTAAAACTGGCAGTAATAAAATCTGTTGGATTAGCTACGCCCAGCATAAAACCAAAATTGCCGTTTACCGCTACATCCATCTTCAAACCTGTGTGCGAGAAGGGACCGTAAGAGAACAGGTAGCTCATACTGTAGTTGCGGTTGAGCTGCGGATCCAGCAATTCGTATCCCACATGGGTGGCAAATTTACCCATGGTAAATGTAACATGGCTGGAGGGTGCATAAGTAAGATAGGCCTGTTTTACGGCCTGGGTAATGCCTGTTTCATTGTACGAAAACTCCTTGGCACGCTGTCCAAAACCGAGGTCTGCAACTGCGCCGATTTTTCCAAATGAATGCGCCACTTTTATAGAGGCCATGCCCAGTTCAAATGAATTATGAGAGTTGGTGAAGCTGGTAGCGTTATTATACACACCGGCACTTTTTGCATTGTTGAAATTGTACCGGTAATAAGCGTCTACTGAACCGGTAATGGTAGTTGTTTTTACGGGGTCTGGTGTTTTTGTACTATCCTGGGCGTTAGCTTTAACAAGGCATGCCAATGCCATTGCCGAAAAGGAGATTTTTCTTAACATTGCAGTTGATTTTAAGGTTAAATAAAAGGTATGGCTATATGAGCTTGGTCAGAAGCGAACATGTAACCGTACCTTTTTTTATTGATAAACTATGTGTCTACGTGCTCATGATTCATATGGTGGCAATCTGGTGACTGAGCTTAATCGCTGTTTTTAACCAGCAATGTTCCCTGTACATAGTTTTCGTCGTGCTGAGAAGCATCAAGACCCATTTCTTCTTCTTCAACACTTACACGCAATGGAAGAATGAAGTTGATAAATTTGAAGATGATAAATGATACCACAAAGCTGTAAGTAACAACTATCGCCATTCCAATAAATTGGGGACCGAACAAATCGCCACCATAGATTAAACCCTGGTGGTTAACGGTACCATCTAACCCAACTACGCTGTTTACAGAATGATTGGCAAATACACCGGTGAGCAGCATACCTACCATACCACCTACACCATGGCAGGGAAATACATCGAGCGTATCGTCAAGTGAAGATTTTGCTTTCCATGCACATACCAGGTTAGAAATGATAGCTGCAATAAAACCAATGAATGCGCTGTTGGCCACACCTACAAAACCAGAACCTGGAGTGATAGCCACAAGACCTACTACTGCACCAATACAAAAGCCCAGTACAGACGGTTTTTTACCTCTCATTACATCAAAGAACATCCAGGTAAGTCCGGCTGAAGCGGCTGCAGTGTTGGTTGCGGCAAATGCAGAAACGGCCAGGTCATTGGCTGCCAGTGCAGAGCCTGCGTTAAAACCAAACCAACCAAACCAGAGTAAGCCGGTTCCGATAAGTACATAGGGTACATTGGCGGGATGCATTTCAACTTTTTCTAAATGTGCTTTTCTTCTTTTAAGAACTATAGCACCTGCCAGTGCAGCGCAACCTGCAGTAATGTGTACCACTGTGCCACCCGCAAAGTCGAGCACGCCCATTTTGGCCAGGAAGCCTTCTGGATGCCATGCCCAATGCGCTACGGGGAAATATATTAATACGCAAAAAAGGATGATGAATAATACATAGGCAGTGAACCTAACGCGTTCCGCCACCGCGCCTACCACCAGGGCAGGTGTAATAATGGCGAACATCAGCTGGAACAATGCAAATAGTGGCATGGGGATGGTTGGTCCGCCCGGCCATGGAGTAGAAGAAAATACTCCTTTAAAAAAGGCAAATGCTGTAGGACTGCCGATGATTCCATTGATGCTGGGACCGAACGACATGCTGAAACCGCAAACCAGCCAGAGGATGCTTACAATACCGGCTGCTACGAAACTTTTGATCATGGTAGAAAGCACATTCTTTCTGTTTACCATTCCACCATAAAAAAAGGCCAGGCCAGGTGTCATCAAAAACACCAGGGCGGTAGCCACGATGATCCAGGCAATATCAGATCCACTGTAAATTTTGGAACCGTCAAAAACAGCGTCTGGCTTAATAAAGATAGCCACAACAGAAACGATGGCTAAAATCAAAAACGGGAGCACTCTTTTTAAAGTCAGTTTTAGCATTGCATTAGTTTTTAGTTAAAGTAATAAGTAAAAATGTAAACATTTAATAATACATAGCTAAAATAGATAAAAACGCTCGAATAAAACTCAAATGTTAATATATAATTAATTCTAATATGTTTTGTATATGTTTTCCCGTTTAAAAAGTTTTCATGTATCTTATTGAGCATCAAGTTATCCACAATGTGATGCCCTTTCGACAGTCAAAGATCATCTGAAATAGCATACCTGTTATGTATAAAGAATTTGATTTATTTCAATATATATAATACATTATAAAAAATCATAATATGTTAAGCATAAAAAAGCCACCAAAATGGTGGCTCGCAATAGCAACATCTTACAATGCTAACATCAGGTTCTCATCTTTACTTTCAAGAATAGAAACACCGCCGTTGAGAAATTCATCTACTTTACGCGCGCATTCTCTTCCCTCACTGATAGCCCATACCACCAGGCTTTGCCCACGGCGCATATCCCCCGCCGTGAATACCTTTGGAATATTGGTTTGATAGGCTTTTTCAGATGCCTTTACATTGCCGCGTTCATCCAGTTCAACACCCAATTCAGTTAGCAAACCTTGCTGCAATGGGTATACAAAGCCCATAGCCAGCAACGTTAGATCACACGGAATTTCACGTTCGCTTCCTGCAACTTCGGTAAACTGTGCCGCCCTGCCATCCGGTCCTGTCTTCCATTCAAGATCAACTATTTTCAACGCCCTCAGGTTTCCTTTGTCATCTGCCATAAATTCTTTGGTAGCCACCGCCCATCTTCTCTCTGCACCTTCTTCATGCGAACTGGATACTTTTAGTGTCATGGGATAAGAGGGCCAGGGCATGTATTCAGTGCGGCCATCGGGGGGTTTGGGCAATAATTCAAACTGGGTTACAGAAACAGCACCATGGCGGTTTGAGGTGCCCACACAGTCGCTGCCCGTATCTCCACCGCCTATCACCACCACGTTTTTACCGGTTGCCAGCAGTTCTTCTGGAAATATGTTGCTTTCTATATCCGGATTGGCAAAAGGGTCTTTGCCGGCATTTCTTTTATTCTGTTGCTTTAAGAACTGCATGGCATAGTAAATGCCTTTTATCTCGCGCCCGGGTATTTTTAAATCGCGCGGTACGGTGGAACCACCGGCCAGCACAATAGCGTGATTTTCTCTCAGCAAATCATTGATACTAACGTTAACGCCTACGTTAGCATTGCATATAAATACCACGCCTTCTTCTTCCATTACTTTCAGCCTGCGATCTATCACCCATTTCTCCAGCTTAAAATCGGGTATGCCATACCGTAATAAACCACCGGGCGCATCATCTCTTTCGTATACCGTTACCGAATGGCCGGCATAATTGAGCTGCGCTGCGGCGGCCAGTCCTGCCGGGCCCGACCCTATCACCGCAATTTTTTTACCCGTACGTATATTGGGCTTGCGGGCTTTCACAAAACCCTTGTCGAAGGCAATTTCTATAATATGCCTTTCAATTTCTTCAATGGTGATCGCAGGTTGATTAATGCCGAGCACGCAGGCGCTCTCGCAAGGTGCCGGGCAGATACGGCCGGTGAACTCCGGGAAATTATTGGTGGAGGTGAGTATATCGTATGCTTCCTGCCAGTTCTTCTGGTACACCGCATCATTGAATTCGGGAATTACATTGCCCAGCGGACAACCACTATGGCAAAACGGTATACCGCAGTCCATACAACGGGCTGCCTGCTGGTTCAGCTTTTCATCTGAATACCTTTCAATAAATTCATTGTAATGTTTGATGCGTTCCTGTACCGGTTTTTTACCGGGCAACTCCCGCGTAAATTCCATAAAACCTGTTGGTTTTCCCATCGCTGCTATTTTATTGGTTTTGTTTTTCTTTATTGGCTTCGACGACCCGATGTGCGTTGCCCGCCATTATACGATGTTTCATTCGATGGCGTTGCCCTTTTCATTCGATGGCGTTGCCGTTTTCATTCGATGGGCGTAGCCCATCGCTATGGGATGACGCCCTTTCAGGGCTGGCCGTCCAGATCATCCTAGCAAAGAACTATAAACTAAGAACTACAACCTACCGAACAACTTCCTGCTTTTTCTTTTCGCTGAGTACTTTCTTGTAATCTTTAGGGAATACTTTGATAAAATTTTTCAGCTGGTTGTCAAAATCATCCAACACAAATTTGGCAACAGTACTGCCCGTGTATGCGTAGTGTTTTGTAATCATATCGTTGAGCAGGCCGGCATCTTCCTGATCAAGCGGATCAAGATCAACCATCTCTTTATTGCAATTTTCAGCAAACTTGCTTTTCACATCATACACATAGGCTATACCACCGCTCATGCCTGCTGCAAAGTTGCGTCCTGTATCGCCGAGTATGATTACTTGTCCGCCGGTCATGTACTCACAACCATGATCGCCCACTCCTTCTACAACCACATGCGCACCTGAATTACGCACGCCAAAACGTTCGCCGGCTTTACCACGTATAAATGCCTCGCCAGATGTAGCGCCGTAAAAAGCTACGTTGCCAATAATGCTATTGTTTTCCGGTACAAAGGTGGCTTCCCTCGATGGGTAAATGATCAACCGTGCCCCGCTCAATCCTTTTCCAAAATAGTCGTTGGCATCCCCCTCCAGTTCAAGCGTAACCCCATTGGTGTTGAAAGCGCCAAAACTTTGCCCCGCAGTACCGGTAAAATTGAAATGGATGGTATCTTCCGGAAGTCCCGCTGCTTTGAATTTTTTAGTGATCTCGTTTGAGAGAATCGTACCGGCGGTTCTGTCCGTATTCCTGATGGGGAACGATGCCACCACCCGCTGTTGCTTATCCAATGCAGGTTGTGCGGCTGACAACAATTTCCAATCAAGCACATTATCCAGACCGTGATCCTGCTTTTCCTGGTTGTAAATGCCGGTATAAGCCGATGCGGGTTCTTTGTATAAAATAGGCGACAGATCCAACTTGCCAAATTTCCAGTGGTTGATATCGGGACGCATTTCAAGGTTCTCCACCTGGCCTACCATTTCATTAACGGTACGGTAACCCAGGTCTGCCATAATTTCTCGTAACTCCTGCACCATGAATTTGAAAAAGTTCACCACATGGTCTGCATTGCCCGTAAATCTTTTTCTTAACTCAGGGTCTTGCGTGGCCACACCCACCGGACAGGTATTCAGGTGGCATTTGCGCATCATGATACAACCTTCCACCACCAGCGCGGCAGTTGCTACGCCCCATTCTTCCGCACCCAGTAACGCGGCAACGGCAATATCGCGGCCGGTTTTCATTTGTCCGTCGGCCTGAACAATAACCCTGCTGCGTAATTTATTTTTTACCAGGGTCTGGTGTGTTTCTGCTAACCCTAACTCCCATGGTAAGCCGGCGTGTTTAATGGAACTGATCGGCGATGCGCCGGTGCCGCCATCGAAACCTGCAATCAGTATTACATCTGCTTTCGCTTTTGCCACACCGGTAGCAATGGTACCCACGCCTGCTTTGGATACCAGTTTTACATTGATGCGGGCCGCGCGGTTGGCGTTCTTCAAATCAAAAATCAATTGCGCTAAATCTTCAATAGAATAAATATCGTGGTGCGGTGGTGGCGATATCAGTCCCACACCGGGTGTAGAATGCCGTGTCTTGCCAATCCATTCATCCACTTTATAACCTGGTAGCTGGCCGCCCTCACCGGGTTTGGCACCCTGCGCCATTTTTATCTGCAGTTCGTCTGCCTCAGTTAAGTAAAGGCTGGTTACGCCGAAACGCGCGCTGGCTACTTGTTTGATGGCACTGCGCATGGAATCTCCATTGGGCAGTTTTTCGTAGCGTCTTTCATCTTCGCCCCCTTCACCGGTATTGCTTTTACCGCCCAGGCGGTTCATGGCAATGGCCAGCGTGGTATGCGCCTCCCATGATATCGATCCAAAGCTCATGGCGCCGGTAGCAAAACGTTTAAAGATATTTTCTGCCGGTTCCACCTCTGTCAGCGCAATGGCAGGGCGGTTACGTTTAAAGCGGAACATGCTGCGCAGTGTTACTGCTTTCTCACTCTGATCATTAACCGCTTTTGAATATTTTTTAAAGGTGGCATAATCATTCATGCGGGTAGCATACTGCAGCAGGTGAATGGTTTGTGGATTGAAGAGGTGAAATTCTCCTTTTCGTTTCCATTGGTAAACACCGCCTGCTGGCAGCCTGTCTACCGGCACATTCTTTTTGCTGAAAGCAAAATAATGTTTTGCCAGCGCTTCTTTTGCCAGCTCATCCAGCCCAACACCTTCAATGCGCGAAGTAGCGCCAGTGAAGTACATATTCACCACGTCTTTATTGAGACCGAGTATTTCAAAAATTTGTGCGCCCTGGTACGATTGCAAGGTGGAGATACCCATTTTTGAGAATACCTTCAGTAGACCATCATTTACTGCTTTGATATAATTTTTACGCAGATCTTCCCACGACAGATGCGTTTCCAGCTCGTTGTTGACTTTCATGTTGCGGATGCTGGCCAATGCCAGGTATGGATTGATGGCGGTTACACCAAACGCCAGCAAACAGGCAAAATGATGAACTTCCCATACATCGCCGGCTTCCACAACAATGCCTACCTGCCCGCGCAGGCCTTTGCGAATTAAATAATGGTGCACGGCTGCAGTGGCTAGCAAACTGGGAATGGCCACGTGGTCAGAATCTACGGCACGGTCGCACAAAATCAACACCTCAAAACCATCGTGCACCGCATCTTCTGCATAACGGCAAAGCCTGTCCAGCCCGGCTTTCAGCGAACCAGGTTTACCATCGGCCCTGAAATAGGTTTGCAATGTTTTTGCCTGGAATATACCGGTATCAATGCTCCGCAGTTTCTCCAGTTCGGTGCTGGTGAGTATGGGATGTTTCAATGCAACCGTATGGCAATGTTTGGGATCTTCATCCAGCAAATTGCCATTGTTGCCCACAAAGGCGGCCAGACTCATTACCATTCTTTCGCGTATGGGATCAATAGGCGGATTGGTTACCTGGGCAAACAATTGTTTGAAGTAACTGCTGAGGTGCTGCGGCTGATCGCTCAGCACCGCCAGCGGTATATCGGTGCCCATTGAGCCGATGGGTTCTTTTCCATCGAGCGCCATGGGTTTGATGATGGTATCGATGTCTTCTGCACTGTAACCAAATGCTTTCTGATAACGAGAAATGGAAGTATCAGATAGGTGCGTAAATGCCACCCTGGGTTCGTCCAATTCTTCCAGGCGAATTTTATATTGGTTCAGCCAGTCACCGTATGGCTTTTGCGAACAAATTTTTGCTTTTAATTCATCATCGCTGATAATACGGCCCTGCTCCATGTCTACCACAAACATTTTACCCGGTTGCAGGCGGCCTTTTTCAATGACTGTTTTTTGATCCACCGGTAAAACGCCGGCTTCTGACGCCATGATAACGCGGTCATCATTGGTAACGCAGTACCTCGACGGGCGAAGGCCGTTGCGGTCTAAAGTAGCGCCTATTAATTTTCCATCTGTAAATGAAATGGAAGCGGGTCCATCCCACGGTTCCATAATGGATGCATGGTATTCGTAGAACGCTTTTTTCACCGGGTCCATCTGCTCGTTGCCATCCCAGGCTTCAGGTATCAGCATCATCATCACGTGTGGTAACGAACGGCCGGTAAAGGTGAGCAGCTCTATCATGTTATCGAGGCAGGCAGAATCTGACTGGCCTGAAGTGGTGATAGGCAGCAGCATCTCCATTTCCTCCTTCGTAAAAAACGGAGAAGAAAATCCGTTTTCGCTAGATTTCAGCCAATTGAGATTTCCCTGTAAGGTGTTAATCTCTCCATTGTGGGCAATATACCGGAAGGGCTGCGCCAATTTCCACGAAGGAAATGTATTGGTGGCAAAACGCGAATGTACCAGGCCGAAAGCCGAAACAATGCGTTTGTTACTGAGATCAGGAAAATACCTGCGCACCTGCATACTGGTAAGCTGGCCTTTGTAGACAACAGTTTTGTAGGAAAGCGATGCCACATAAAAACCGATGGCGTCTTTTCTTACGCAATTGTTGATGGTATGACTGGCGTAATTGCGCAGTACAAATAATTTTCGTTCAAAATCATCAGGGTTAGAAATATGATCAGGGCAGGCAATGAATACGTGTTCCATTTCTGGTTCAACGCTCAATGCAGTGGGCCCAATGTCTTCTCTGTTAACAGGCACTTTGCGGTAGCCGATCACCTCAAGCCCCAGCTTTTCTGCGGAGCGGTTAAAAATATCGCGGCATTCTTCGCGGAGGCGTATTTCCTGGGGAAAGAAGATTACTCCCACACCATAGCGACCAAACGCGGGTAAATGAATGCCAAGCTTGATGCATTCATCGAAGAAAAACTCATGCGGTGTTTGAATCATGAGCCCAGCGCCGTCGCCTGTATTGTTCTCGCAACCGCAGGCACCGCGGTGTTCCATGTTTTCCAGCACAGTAAGCGCGTCAGAAACTATCTGGTGGCTCTTGTTTCCTTTGATATTGGCCACAAAACCAATACCGCATGCGTCACGTTCAAATTCCGGGGAGTACAAACCAGTAGTGCTTGCCATTGTAAGACAGTTTTGTTAGATAAAATTCAATAAATGGAAGGTTTTTCTAGGCGGATACTAAGGAGCAAGCAAGCAACCCTTTAAAAATACATATTAATCAACATATTTGGCCCATTTTCCTCAATAATTTTCCCACGTTTTGTTAGTAACTGCGGGCCCTTTATAACAACAAAAAACCCCGATAGTTTTACCGGGGTTTTATACAAGTTTTTTGAGGTTATCAATAATACTTTGGCGTAAGCACTACCCGCCTGTTTGCTGCTTTTCCTTTAGCAGTTTTGTTAGGGGCTACGGGTTTTGTATCGCCAAAACCTGCGGCGGTAATACGGGCAGCATCTACCCCCAGCTTTTTTACCAGGTAGTCAGCTACTGCCTTTGCTCGTTGTTCGCTTAGCACCTGATTTTTTTCTGGTTTACCGGTATTGTCTGTATGGCCGTCAATATCCAGCTTCAGGTCGGCATCTTCTTTTAGAATAGTGGCCACATTTTTTAATCCTTTAAAAGATTTGGTCAACAGTTTTGCACTGCCCGTAGCAAAGAAAATATTGCTGGCGCTGGCGGCTACTTTTTTTACCACTTCTTCCTTCACTATGGGGCAACCGCTGTTTTCTTTTACACCTGGCACATTAGGGCATTTATCTTCTTCATCGTTGATTCCGTCAAGGTCTGTATCAGGCACGGGGCAACCTTCGTATTTGGCCACTCCTGGTATTGACGGGCATTTATCCGCTTCATCATTCATGCCGTCATTGTCTGTGTCCGGGATTGGACAACCATCATATTTCAACAGGCCTTCCACGGTGGGGCATTTATCTTCTTTGTCTATAATTCCATCGCTGTCTGTATCTGGGCAACCATTAAACCTCGCGGTGCCGGCAACATCCGGGCAGGCATCAACGCTGTCGACTATTCCGTCTTTGTCCTGATCTTTTATTTCTACAACAGGAATGGGTGGTGGCGGCGGTGCTACTTTTGGTGTTGTAGGTGATGAAATACTTTCAGTGATACCAAAAGCATAAAACAGGTTGTTGTCTAACCGTGCTTTATCGAGGCTCACCCGATAATTGGCTTGTAAAAAGATATAGGTGGTGCTGGCAAGGTTTACCTGAAGGCCGATGCCCAATGGTGCATAGCCTGCAACTTTGCTTTCATAGGTACCGCCACCCAAACCCGCGCTCACAAAAGGGTTAAATGTATGATCATCACTCAGCAGCCGGGCGTGGAGCGATGTTTCAAGTTCGTTTGAAAAAGTGGTGGCAGAACTGATGGCGGATTTACTGTAATCAGAAAAAACGCCATTGTAACGTGCAGAAAAATCCAGGTGGTTGGTGAGACCCTTCCAGTACATCAATGAGAAGCCGATGTTGAGCCTGCTGAACGAACTGAAATTTTTATTTTTAAAAACATCCCTTAGTGAGGTGGCTTTGATCTCTGCAGGCGTTTCAAAATCGGTAAAATTAAAACCAAATCCCAGCACACCTCCTTTTTTTGGAGATGCAAATTGCGCATCAATACTACCTACAGCACTTAAAAAGAGAAACACTAACACGATACATCTTTTCATAATCAAATTTCACGGAAAGATGTTCGATGAGAGAAATAGGTTGCGTGATTTTAGAAGAATTGCAGCATTTATTTGCCATTCTAACGTCTACCGCAAAACGAATATTTATTTTTTTCAATATGATGAGATGAAACTGTATTACACCAGGTAGCCAAACAGGTTGTCGTTCTTGTTTAGCTCTGTATAATTGATATGGTAGCGCTGCATATTTTTTAGGAGGATGTCATAATCCAATCTTTCTTTTAATTCGATGCCTACCAGTGCGGGGCCTGTTTCTTTGTTGTGTTTTTGCATGTATTCAAACCGGGTAATATCATCGTTAGGTCCTAATACATGGTTAACAAATTCTTTTAGCGCCCCGGGGCGTTGTGCAAAGCGCACGAGGAAGTAATGTTTAAGTCCTTCAAACTGCAGGCTGCGTTCTTTTATTTCCTGCATGCGGTCTATATCATTGTTGCTGCCGCTAACAATGCAAACTACATTTTTGCCTTTTATTTCATCTGCATAATCATCTAAAACAGCGATAGATAAAGCGCCGGCGGGTTCCACCACAATGGCGTCTTCATTGTATAACTTTAAGATGGTGGAGCAAACTTTTCCTTCGGCTACCAGGTGTACATCGTGCAATACTTCTTTGCAAATGGAGAAGGTAAGGTCGCCTACCCTTTTTACCGCAGCGCCATCAACAAAACGATCGATGGTTTCAAGGGTAACCGGTTTGCCGGCCAATTTTGACTCGTACATTGCGGGTGCACCGGCGGGTTCTACGCCAATAATTTTTGTTTGGGGAGAAAATGTTTTAAAATACGATCCCACACCAGCGCTTAAACCACCACCGCCAACAGGTATAAACAGATAATCTATCTGCGGCTGGTCTTCCAGTATTTCTATGCCAACAGTGGCTTGTCCTTCAATAATCTTATAATCATCAAAAGGTGGAATGAAAACCATTCCATTTTCTGCGGTAAATTTTTTGGCCGCAACCGCGCAATCGTCGAAAGTATCGCCAATGAGCACCACTTCAACAAACTCTTCGCCAAACATTTTTGTTTGGTGTACCTTCTGGTTAGGTGTTATAATGGGCATAAACACCACCCCCTTTACGTTTAGTTTTTTACAGCTGTATGCAAAGCCCTGCGCATGGTTGCCTGCACTGGCGCATACTACCCCCTGCTGCAGCTGCTCTGTTGGCAGGCTGCTCATCATGTTATATGCACCGCGTAATTTGTACGAGCGCACCACCTGCAGATCTTCTCTTTTTAAAAAGACATTGCATTGAAACTTGCGCGAGAGATTTTGATTCAGCATCAACGGCGTTCTGTTCACTATTTTTCGTAATCGTTCGGCTGCTTTTGCGTATTCTAGTTCCACCTGGAGAGTATTTAGATTCAAGTATTTAGTATTTAGTATTTAGTATAAAGTATTTAGATTTTAGTATTTAGTATATAGACCCTGTAAAGAGTATTTAGATTTTAGTATTTAGTATATAGACCCTGTAGAGAGTATTTAGATTTTAGTATTTAGTATATAGACCCTGTATAGAGTATTTAGATTTTAGTATTTAGTATATAGACTCTGTAGAGAGTCCGAGGGTCTTTGTACTAAATACTTTGTACTAAATACTTTGTACTAAATACTTTTATCAGCGTTGACCGAGGGTCTTGATACTAAATACTCTATACTAAATACTCTACACTTTTGTCCGCTATTTAGCATATAGACCCGGGAAAATCCGCGGGTCTATATACTATTATCTTGATACTGTATACTTTTATGCAGTTGCTGCTACTTTTTTATCCTTTGCCTCTGCGGGTTGTTGATTCTCCGGGCGAAGGCTCCTTACTGTTTTACCCGCCTGCCACATTTCACTTTCGCGCAGTTCTTTTAGTTCTGCATCCAGTTTCTCGCGGTAATCTGCCTGGCTGTTGCTGTCTATGCTGCGCTGGCTTTCTTTTCCGGCGGCCACACTTTCATACAACTCCTTAAATACAGGTGCCGTTGCATCACGGAATTTCTTCCACCAGTCAAGCGCTCCCCGTTGTGCAGTGGTAGAACAATTGGCATACATCCAGTCCATACCATTTTCTGCTACCAGCGGCATGAGTGATTGCGTCAGTTCTTCTACTGTTTCATTGAACGCCTCAGACGGTGTATGGCCTTTATCGCGGAGCACCTGGTATTGCGCTGCGAAAATTCCTTGTATTGCACCCATTAATGTGCCGCGTTCGCCGGTAAGATCGCTGTACACTTCTTTCTTGAAATCTGTTTCAAACAGGTAACCGCTGCCTACAGCAATGCCCAACGCCACTACTCTTTCTTTTGCTTTGCCGGTAGCATCCTGAAAAATGGCATAGCTGCTGTTGAGTCCGCGGCCCTGCAAAAACATGCGGCGCAATGAGGTACCTGATCCTTTGGGCGCAACCAGAAATACGTCTACATCAGGTGGTGGAATAATGCCGGTCTGTTCTTTAAAGGTGATGCCAAAGCCGTGAGAAAAATACAAGGCTTTACCGGCAGTTAAATTTTTCTTTACAGTTGGCCACATAGCAATTTGTGCTGCATCGCTCAACAGGTAACAAATGATGGTTCCTTTTTGTAATGCTTCTTCAATTTCAAACAGCGTTTCCCCTGGCACAAAACCATCGCGCACGGCTTTATCCCAACTTTTTGAATTCTTACGCTGGCCAACAATTACATTGATGCCGTTATCTTTTTGATTAAGTGCCTGGCCGGGGCCTTGTACACCATATCCAATGACTGCCACTGTTTCATTTTTCAGTACCTGTTGTGCTTTTGCCAGCGGGAACTCTTCACGAGTTACTACGTTTTCTTCTACGCCGCCGAAATTTAGTTTTGCCATCTTTGTGTTTTTGCGCTAAGAGAGTAAAAAGGAAAAGAGTGAAAGAGCGTCATTTCCTTTTTTTCTTAGCATTGTTTAATAAAAAGTTTTTTGAGTTATGAGTTGTGAGTTAAGAATTATGAGTAAGAATTAAGAGTTATGAGTTAAGAATTAAGAATAGACCAGTAAAAGAACTTTTAATTCTTAATTTTTAATTCTTAATTACATAGAAAATACTTCTTCATTCTGGTTCAAAAATTCATTCTTCACTATTTCGGAACCCGGTTTAAGCGCTTCAAATTCTTTGAGTTTTTCATGAAAACCATTTGATGCTTTAATAATGGCCACGCGCGCACTGCGCACAAATTCTATTAATCCGTATGGTTCCAACACCTTGATCAGGTTATTGGTTTCCTCCCGCTGGCCGGCTACTTCAAATACGGTATAGTCTTTTCTGATCACCACGGCCTTGGCACCGTGCTGGCGCAACAGTCTTTCCACCTTTACTTCTTCCGCAATGATTTCTGTTGGTACTTTATACAAAGCCAATTCCTGCCAAATAATTTCTTCATTGGTATTATAATAGGCTTTTAATACTTCCACCTGTTTTTCTACCTGGCGCACCAGCTTCTTCACCACTTCTTCGGTTTCAGTAATTACGATGGTAAAACGGTGGATGCCGGGTACTTCTGACGGAGAAGTATTAAGGCTTTCAATGTTTATTTTACGGCGCGAAAAAATAATCGCAATCCGGTTCAGTAAACCGATATGATTTTCGGTGTACACTGATATGGTATATTCTTCTTTGTGCATTTGAATCAGTTAAAAATTTAAAAGTCAAAAATCAAAAATCAAAAGCCTTCGCCCGATGTCTTTCTAATTGCCGCAAGTCTTACTACTTATTACTTATTACTTATTACTTACTACTATTCCTCACAGTTCATCTTTACTCAAAATAATCTCGGCAACGCCTCTGCCCTGTGGTACCATTGGGAACACGTTGTTTTCTTTTCCCACCATTACCTCCAGTAAGAAGCTGCCATCGTGATCCAGCATTTCTTTTAATGATTTCACCACCTCTTCTCTTTTTGAAATGCTTTTTCCTGGAATACCAAATCCTTTGGCTACCTGTACAAAATCGGGACTGGTGATATCAACAAACGAGTATCTTTTTTCATGAAACAATTGCTGCCACTGCCGCACCATTCCTAAAAACTGGTTATTGAGAATAATGATCTTTACATGCGGCTTAAATTGCATAATGGTACCCAGCTCCTGCAGCGTCATCTGAAAACCGCCGTCGCCAATAATGGCCACGGTGGGGCGTGAACTGTCCCCAAAAGCAGCGCCAATGGCTGCGGGCAGTGCAAAACCCATGGTGCCCAATCCGCCGCTGGTAATATTGCTGTTGCTTTGATTGAATTTAGCGTAGCGACAGGCTACCATCTGGTGCTGGCCCACATCGGTTACAATAATGGCGTCGCCTTTTGTAAGCGTATTTAATTCTTTTATTACTTCACCCATCGTTAGAATATCTCCAGTTGGGTTCAGTTCTGCATGAATTACTTTATCATCTTCCTGTTGCTGGTAATCTTTAAATTGCTGCAGCCATTGCGGATATACTTTCTGATCAATCAATTGGGTGAGCAGCGGCAATGTTTCTTTGCAGTCGCCCCATACAGGCACGGTTGTTTTTACATTCTTGTCAATCTCTGAAGGATCAATATCCAGGTGAATCACTTTTGCCTGTTTGGCATATTTGTCTAACCTGCCGGTAACCCGGTCGTCGAAACGCATACCGATGGCGATTAGTACATCGCATTCATTGGTTAATACATTGGGCCCGTAATTGCCATGCATGCCCAGCATACCTACCCCCAGCGGATGATCAGTTGGTATGGCACTCATGCCCATAATAGTCCATGCCGCTGGTATGCCCGATTTTTCAACAAAGGCGGTAAACTCTTTTTCTGCCCGGCCCAGTATAACGCCCTGTCCGTAAATGATAAACGGCTTTTTAGCAGTGTTGATCAATTTTGCAGCTTCCTCCACATATTCTTTGCGCACAATTGGGCTGGGTCGGTAACTGCGTATGTATTCACATTTTTTATGCCCTGCAAAATCAAATTTTTGCAGCTGTGCATTTTTGGTGATGTCTATTAACACAGGGCCTGGCCTGCCGCTGCCGGCAATGTAAAATGCTTTGGCCAGCACTTCCGGAATTTCAGTGGCATCCGTTACCTGGTAATTCCATTTGGTAACCGGTGTGGTAATATTGATTACGTCTGTTTCCTGGAACGCATCGGTACCCAGCAAGTGCGCAAATACCTGACCGGTTATACATACCACGGGTGTACTGTCAATCATAGCGTCTGCCAAACCGGTAACCAGGTTGGTGGCGCCGGGGCCGCTGGTTGCAAACACTACACCTGTTTTGCCAGATGTACGGGCGTAACCCTGTGCAGCATGTATAGCACCCTGTTCATGACGAACCAGTATATGTTGTAATTTTTCTTTGTAATCGTACAACGCATCATAAATGGGCATGATGGCGCCACCGGGGTAACCAAAAATAATATCAACCCCTTCGGCAATAAATGCTTCCAGCACAGCAACAGAACCGCTTACGGTTCCTTCTGCAACCGTTGAAGGTGTTTTTGATTCCAGCGATTGTTGCTCAGTTGCTGAGATCTCTGGTTTGGTTTTCTTTTTTATTTCTGTAACACTGCTCATAATATTTTTTTTATCGCTTTCTAAATAACCAGCTACTGCTGCACGGGTTTTACTGCTCATCTGTTACACATCCTTCACTGGCGTCTTTGACCGATTTTGCGTATTTATATAAAACCCCTTTTGTTACTTTCAGGGCGGGTTGTTTCCAGTTCTTTTTTCTTGCTGCAATGACCGACTCGCTTACTTTGAGCGTAATGGTATTATTGACGGCATCAAGTTCTATTATATCACCATCTTCTACAAAAGCAATCAGACCACCGTCGTATGCTTCTGGAGTTATATGACCGACCACAAAGCCATGCGTACCACCACTAAACCTGCCGTCTGTAATGAGGGCAATGGATTTACCCAACCCGGCACCAATAATGGCCGATGTGGGTTTTAGCATTTCGGGCATGCCTGGTGCACCTTTCGGGCCTTCGTTTTTTATCACCACCACATCGCCCGCTGCTACCTTACCGGATGCAATGCCGGCAATCAGCATTTTCTCACCATCAAACACACGCGCAGGCCCTTCAAAACGCTCGCCTTCTTTGCCGGAAATTTTTGCCACGCTTCCTTTTTCTGCCAGGTTGCCGTACAAAATTTGCAGGTGACCGGTCGCTTTTATTGGCTTTTCCAGCGGGTATAAAATATCCTGTGTCTCAAAATTAATGGGCGTCACTGTCTCCAGGTTTTCTGCCAGGGTTTTGCCTGTTACAGTTAAACAATCGCCATGCAGCAAACCTTTATCAAGCAAATACTTCATTACGGCCGGTACACCGCCGTGTGCATGCAACTCCTGCATGAGGTATTTACCACTGGGTTTAAAATCGGCCAGTACGGGTGTTGTATTGCTGATAGCCTGAAAATCATCCTGCGTTAATGGTACGCCAACACTTTTTGCCATGGCAATCAAATGCAACACTGCGTTGGTACTGCCACCCAGTATCATGATGACAGTAATAGCATTTTCAAATGCTTTACGCGTCATAATATCTGAGGGCTTGATATCTTTTTCCAGTAATATTTTTATGGCTTTACCTGCGGTGAGACATTCATTATGTTTATCCTGGCTGATGGCAGGGTTGCTTGATGAATACGGAAGGCTCATCCCTAGTGCTTCAATAGCGCTGGCCATGGTATTGGCAGTATACATACCGCCGCAGGCACCTGCACCGGGGCATGAATGCATTACGATGCCTTTGAAGTCTTCGTCGGTTAATTTGCCGGCAATCTTTTGGCCCAGCGCTTCAAATGATGAAATGATATTGAGCTCCTGTCCTTTATAATGACCTGGTGCAATGGTACCACCGTACACCATAATGGAAGGCCGGTTTAAACGGCCCATCGCTATAATACAACCGGGCATGTTTTTATCGCAGCCGGGCAATGCAATCAAACCATCGTAATAAAAACCGCCGCATACAGATTCAATACTGTCGGCTATCAGGTCGCGGCTCACCAGCGAGTAGCGCATGCCATCTGTACCGTTGCTGATTCCATCGCTGATGCCGATAGTGTTAAATATCAGTCCTACTAAATCATTGTCCCAAACACCTTGCTTAACCACTTTGGCCAGGTCGTTCAAATGCATATTGCAGGTATTGCCGTCGTATCCCATACTGGCAATGCCAATCTGCGCCTTTTTTAAATCTTCGTCTGTCAATCCTATACCATACAACATGGCCTGCGCCGCGGGTTGCGTGGTATCTTGCGTTAACGTCTTTGAGTATTTGTTAAGTTCCATACTGCCTTGCTTTTTTTGGCTATTAGCTATTAGCTTTTAGCTGTTAGTTCGTTTTTCCGGCTATTGGCTATTATCTATTAGATGTTCGTGCGTTTGCTTCGATATCGATCAGAGTGGCAGGCTAAAGCTAAAAGCTAACAGCTAACAGCTTTCTTTCCACTACCCTGTCTGCATATGCCTGCTGTATCTTCTTACTAACGGTCTTGCCCCAGTCTTTTTTAAAAAGGGTATTATCAAAACTTTCCCAGCCAATTACTTCTGCAGCGGTGCCGCAAAAGAAAGCCGCGTCTGCCTGTTTTACATCCGCTATGGTAATTTGTTTTTCTGTTACGGTTATGCCCATTTCAGTACAAATTTCCAGCACTGTTGCGCGTGTTATGCCTGGCAGTATATTCCCTTTTGACGGCGTAAATAGCTGCCCGTCTTTTTCATAAAACATATTGGCACCGGGTCCTTCAGCCACAAAGCCATCCATATCTGTCAGCAAAGCCTCATCAAACCCATTTGCTTTAGCCTCCTGGCTGGCTAATATGGAGTTTACATAATGGCCTGCTGCTTTTGCCGTGATCTTAAATCCTTTTGGGTTGGGCCGCTGAAAAGACGAAGTCATTACACGTAATAATTTCTCTCCCAGAAACGGCGCCATCTCCCACACTTCTATAGCAATATGAGAAATGGTGTTTTGTACAAAACTCATATTGGCAGGTGCAAATACCAGCGGACGGATGTATGCATCCTGCAGGTTATTCTGCCTGAGCAGTTCATACGTTGCGGCGATCAATTCGTTTGCATCATATTCATACGGCAGGTTTAGCGAATTGGCAGAATGTTTCAGCCGGGCAAAATGTTCCTGCTCCTTAAAAATTTTTGTTTCGCCGTTTACGTTTTTGTATGAACGGATACCTTCAAATACAGCATAACCGTAATGCAGCGACTGACCATACAGATCAACCTTTGCTTCACTTGCTTTCACAAATGCGCCATCGAGGAACAACACCGTATGTTCGTTATAATAATTTGCCATACCCTCAGCCCCCTAAAGGGGGAATTTTAGACTGCTCAACTTAAGGCAGTAAAGTGATAAAACTAATTTCATTGATCATATACTTTGCATCGCATTTTAAGCCACCCGCTCAAACCGCACTGCGTTTCTCACCAAACGTTTTGAGAAAACTCAGCACTCCCCTTTTACGGGGCCGGGGGTACAAAAAAACCCGCCTTTCTGGAGGCGGGTTGCGTTGTATTGTTACGATTTCGTTTTATACGTTGGCTCCTCCTCCATGCAGTGCAGGAATAATAATGACTACCACAATCACCAACAGTGTGGCGATTCCTGTAACATTATATAAACTGCGTGCTATCATAAAGACTGAGTGTACTGTAAAGGTACACCCGCACTTTCAAATAAACAAAGAACTTTTTTTAGAAGTGTTAAGTTGTAAGTAGTAAGTTATAAGTACCGGCTACCAGTCTTCTCCCTATACAACTTAAGTTGTTAATATGGCCTTGTTGTTACCTCAGTAACTCAACACTTAACACACAACACTCAACACACAATACACAATACACAACACAAAACACTCAACACAATCAAATGATGGTCGATTTCCTCAATTCAATATTTCCTTTATTCACTTTATCGGGTATGCGGTCTGCTACATAATCGCTGATCAATTCACCAATAGTAGTAGTAAAATAAAAATTGGCAGGATCAATATCTTTTGTAACAAAACCGTTCATCAGTGTCCAGTCTACGGCTTCACGCACCAGGCTGGCTTCGTTCTGCAAGCCAAAGTGATCCAGCATCATGGCGGCAGATAATATAGACCCCAGCGGATTGGCGATGTCTTTTCCGGCTGCCTGCGGGTAAGAACCATGAATAGGTTCAAACAGCGCTACTGAATTGCCCACAGATGCAGACGGCAACAAACCCAGCGAACCGGTAATTACACTGGCTTCATCGCTGATGATATCGCCAAACATATTTTCTGTAAGTATTACATCAAACTGTTTTGGGTTCAGGATGATTTGCATGGCAGCATTGTCCACAAATAAAAAATCAACCTTTACATCAGCATACTGCGGGGCAATATCCTGTACCACTTTGCGCCACAGGCGCGATGTTTCCAGCACATTGGCTTTATCAACCAAGGTTAATTTATTTCTTCGCTGCTGCGCAAACTTGAAGGCGAGGTGCGCTACGCGTTCAATTTCATTTTTGGTATACGTGCATTCGTCAATGGCCCACGACTGGTCATCGTTGGTTTCTTTTTTTCCAAAATAGATACCGCCTGTCAGCTCGCGAAAAATAACAAAATCAACCGCTTCCAGTTGTTTGCTTTTTAGCGGCGATAAATGGTGCAATGCCGTATAAGTAGTGATAGGGCGTATATTGGCGAATAACTGTAATGATTTGCGCAGTTTCAGGAGGCCTTGTTCGGGGCGAACTTTAGCGGAAGGGTCATTGTCGTATTTGGGATGGCCGATGGCGCCAAACAAAATGGCATCACTTTCCAGGCAGATTTCAATGGTTTCGTCGGGCAAAGGATTGCCGGTTGCATCAATGGCTACAGCGCCCATCAGGCAATGGCGGTAATTGAATTCATGACCAAACTTTTCGGCAACGGCATCCAGCACGGCAATGGATTGCCTGGTAACTTCCGGTCCAATACCATCTCCGTTAATGACTGCAATATTTTTTTTCATAATTGTTTAAGGTGGGTTGGATTATGCGTTTTGTTGTTCAAACTGGTTGATCTCGTCTTTCATGCTCAGCAGGTAGTCAATATCATCATACCCGTTGAGCAAACATGTTTTTTTATAATTGTTGATTTCAAATGTTTCCTTTGCGCCGGTAGATGGAATGGTGATGGTTTGTTGTTCCAGGTTTACCTGCAGCTGCGCAGCCGGGTCTTTTTCAATGGCATCAAATATTTGTTTCAGAAACGCTTCGCTTACCGTAACAGGCAGCAAAAAATTGTTGAGCGAATTGTTTTTGAAGATGTCTGCAAAGAAGCTGCTTACCACCACATCAAAACCGGCATCTTTGATAGCCCAGGCAGCGTGCTCGCGGCTGGAACCGCAACCAAAGTTTTTTGCTGCCACCAGGATCCTGCCTTTGTATTTTGGATCATTCAACGGAAAATCCTTTTTCGGCTGGGCTTCATCATTGTTTTCATAACGCCAGTCGCGGAATAAATTTTTTCCGAAACCATCCCTGCTGGTCGCTTTTAAAAAACGCGCAGGTATGATCTGGTCGGTATCCACATTTTCAATATTCAGCGGAACCGCAGATGAATTAATTATGTTGATGCTCTTGCTCATTGTTATCGTTTAAATCGTCAGGCGTCAGTTGTCAATCGTCAGGGTTTCACGCCTCACGTCTCACGCTTCACGTCAATTATAATGCTCTCTCACATCGCCCACCACACCGGTTATTGCTGCCAGTGCTGCTGTTAACGGGCTGGCTAAAAAGGTTCTGGCATTGGGCCCCTGCCTTCCTTCAAAATTGCGGTTGCTGGTAGAGATGCAATATTTGCCGGCTGGTATTTTATCTTCGTTCATACCCAGGCAGGCGCTGCATCCGGGTTGGCGAAGCATAAAACCGGCTGCTTCAAATACTTTGTCGATGCCCTCTTCTATTGCCTGCTTTTCTACCTGTTTGCTACCGGGCACCACCCATACTTCTACATTATCTGCTTTGTGTTTGCCTTTTACAAAAGAGGCCACCATTCTCAGGTCTTCAATCCTTGAATTGGTGCAGCTGCCTATAAAAACGTAATCCACTTTTTTTCCCTTTATATCTGCACCGGGTTGTAGGCCCATATAGGCAAGCGATTTTTCAAACGAAGGTTTCTCCTGGTCTTCAATCTCGTTAAGCGCAGGTACATGACCGCTAACGCCAATGCCCATCCCAGGATTGGTTCCGTAAGTGATCATCGGCTCAATATCTTCTGCCTTTATCAATACTTCTTTGTCAAACACCGCATCCTTATCGCTGTACAGTGTTTTCCAGTACGCCAATTTTGTATCCCAGTCGGCACTCTGCGGGGCAAACGTCCTGCCTTTCATATAACTGAAAGTGGTTTCATCTGGTGCAATCATACCGCAGCGGGCACCCATTTCAATACTCATATTGCAGATGGTCATCCGTGCTTCCATTGACAGCGAGCGTATGGCAGATCCGGCAAACTCTACGGCATAACCGGTAGCGCCGCTGGCTGAAATCTGTGCCAGAATATACAACACAATGTCTTTGCTTACCACGCCTTTGTTAAGCTGTCCTTCTACGCTAATGCGCATCAGTTTTGGTTTGCTTTGCATGAGGCATTGGGTAGCCATTACCATTTCCACTTCGCTGGTACCAATACCAAAGGCAATGCTGCCAAATGCGCCGTGGGTAGAGGTATGGCTATCGCCACAAACAATGGTCATACCCGGTTGGGTTATGCCCAGTTCTGGCCCTATCACATGTACAATGCCCTGGAATGGGTGTCCAAGGCCATATAATTCGATGCCGTGTTCTTCACAATTCTTTTTCAATGCCTCCACCTGTAACCTCGATAATTCTTCTTTAATAGGCAGGTGCTGGTTGATGGTAGGTACATTGTGATCTGCAGTTGCCACCACCTGTTTGGGGCGCAGTACTTTGATACCTCTTTTGTTTAAGCCCGCAAATGCCTGGGGGCTGGTTACTTCGTGTATCAGGTGTTTGTCGATATACAAAACAGCAGGGCCGCCTTCAATGGTCTTTACCACGTGCCGGTGCCAGATTTTTTCAAAAAGGGAGCTACCGGCCCCTACAGCGGTGTGATGAATTGGATTACTATTGTTTTGAATGTTCATATTGAATTTCTTTTTTCAACTAAGCCCCATTATCCCTCAAGTGTTACTTACTACCTGTCTCCTCTTTGCGTTGTAAATGATCCGGTGTCAACCCTTCGTGTCAACTTCTCTTCTTTAGGGGGTTAGGGGGTAAAAAATGCATGGCGCAGAAGCGCCACGCCTACCAAAACTATAAGTCATGAGAAAATCACTAAGCTGTAACCGGCTGCATCACATATCCTTTAGCCAGTTGGTGCAGGTCGTCTTCATCAATCTCTTTCTTTGTATCTGCCACCTGCAAAAAACGCTGGTACAATACATCAATATCATTCCTGCTGTATTCATAGCCCAATTTATGGAAACGGTGGGCCAGCGCACTGCGTCCGCTCCTTGCCGTTAGTACAATCTTGCTGCCATCTGCGCCCACTTCTTCGGGGTTGATAATCTCGTAGGTAAGGGAATCTTTAAGAAACCCATCCTGATGGATACCCGATGAATGTGAGAATGCATTGGCGCCCACAATGGCTTTGTTAACCTGAACCGATGTGCGCATGGTATCTGCGACCAGGCGGCTGATGGGGTTCAGTTTTTTTGCATTGATATCTGTGTATAAGCCCAGTTGTTTGTGTTGCTTGAGCACCATCACCACTTCTTCCAGCGAGGTGTTGCCGGCTCTTTCGCCCAGTCCGTTAATGGTGCACTCAATCTGGCGCGCGCCACTCATGACCCCTGCAATGGAGTTGGCCGTGGCCAACCCCAAATCGTTGTGGCAGTGGCAGGAAATAACAGCCTTGTCAATGTTTGGAACATGATTGACAAGCCACGCTATTTTTTCCCCGTATTGGTTAGGCAGGCAATAGCCGGTTGTATCCGGAATATTTACCGTGGTTGCACCGGCTGCAATCACCGCTTCCACTACCCTTGCCAGGTAATCGTTGTCGGTTCTGCCGGCGTCTTCAGCATAAAATTCTACATCGTCTACAAAATTCTTTGCCCATTTCACTGCCTGGATGGCCCTGGCCAGTATCTCTTCACGGGTGGCGTTGAATTTTGATTTTATATGAAAATCTGAGGTACCAATTCCGGTATGGATGCGGGGGCGTTTGGCGTGTTTCAGCGCAGCCGCAGCGGATTCTATGTCTTTTTCCACCGCGCGGCTCAGTCCACATACCGTTGCATGTTGAATGATTTTGGAAATCTGGCTTACCGACTCAAAATCGCCGGGGCTGGATATGGGGAAACCCGCTTCAATAATGTCTACGCCCAGTTGCTCCAGTTCCAGGGCCAGCTCAATTTTCTCTTTGGTGTTAAGCTTACAACCTGGTACCTGCTCGCCATCGCGGAGTGTGGTATCAAAAATGAAAACTTTGTTGTCCGCCATAAAAAATTGTTGGATGAGGTAAAAAAGCGCAGGCTGTTTAATTTCGTGTTGCTTGCTATATTTACTTAACTAACCAGCCTGCCCCTAAAAGTAGGGCAGCTAAATTTGACCCGGAAACCTAAATTACCGCCATTTTACACTGTGTAAATAGGCCAATTTTCACTGAAACCCAAGCCAGTCAAGGCTTTTGCTATTATTTATTACGATGCCCAACAGATCAACAGATGCCCTGTTTCAACTTGTTAAATCGCTGGAAAAGAGCGAAAAGCGCAATTTTAAACTATATGTGAACCGTAATACCGGCGGTGAAGACCTGAAAGTGGTGCAATTGTTTGATGCCATTGATAAAATGGACACTTACGATGAGGAGCTGCTGCTTAAAAAGAACCCCAGTATTAAGAAGCAGCAACTCTCCAACAGCAAAGCCCACTTGTACAGGCAGATACTGGCCAGCCTCCGCCTGATAAAGCATGAAGATAACATTGATATTCAGCTGCATGAGCAGATGGATTATGCCCGTATACTTTACAACAAGGGCCTTTACCTGCAGAGCCTGAAGGTGCTTGACCGTATGAAGGAGCTGGCGCGCGATAACCACCAGTTTACCTACCTGCAGCAGGTGGTATTTCTTGAAAAAAAGATTGAAGCGTTGCATATTACCCGCAGTATGCAAGACAGGGCCGAACGCCTGACTGCCGAGGCCGATGAAGTAACAGACAGGCTGATGCAGATAAGCAAGCTATCCAATCTCTCGCTGCTGCTTTACAGCTGGTACATTAAAAACGGGCATGCCCGTAATAAGAACGATGAAGCAGCGGTTCAGAAATTTTTTGACGACCACTACCCCACGCATGCCAAATCGCCCCACGGCTTTTATGAGAAACTTTACCTGTACCAGAGTTATTCGTGGTACGGATTTATACGGCAGGATTTTTTGATGTACTACCGCTACACACAAAAATGGGTAGACCTGTTTACAGACTATCCTTTTATGGTAGACATAGAAACATCGCATTACATAAAAGGGCTGCACAACTTACTGGGCGCACATTTTGATTTGCAGAATTATGATAAGTTCAACGAAGTGCTGAACCAGTTTGAAAATTTTTCGCATACAGATATTGTTGTACAGAATGAAAATAACCAGATACAATGTTTTGTGTATTTCAGTACCGCTCTTATCAACAAACATTTTATTGAGGGCACGTTTACTGAAGGCGTAAAGATTGTACCCGGTATTGCAGAAAAATTGCGCGAGTATGAAATTTACCTCGACCGCCATCGCATACTTGTCTTCTATTATAAAATAGCCTGTTTGTATTTTGGCAGCGGCAACAACGAAAAAGCCATCGACTACCTCAATAAGATCATCAATTGGAAAGTAGACCTGCGTACCGATTTGCAGTGTTATGCCCGCCTGCTGCATTTAATTGCCCATTATGAATTGCGCAATTACGAATTGCTTGAATACCTTACCAAATCGGTATACCGGTTCATGGCCAAGATGGAAAACCTGAGCGTGGTGGAAGAAGAAATGTTTAAGTTTCTGCGCAATTCATTCCGGTTGAGCCCCAAACAACTGCCGCCTGCTTTTCAGCAATTGCTGGATATAGTAAAAAAATATGAACGCAACCGGTTTGAAACCCGCGCGTTTGCTTACCTCGATATCATCAGCTGGCTGGAAAGCAAAATCCGCAAGGTGGCCGTGCAGGATATTATTAGAGAGCGGTACCTGGCAAAAAGGAAGAGTTCTTGAGTTCGGAAGTTCTTGAGTTCCTGAGTTCCCGAGTTCCTGAGTTCTTTGGTTCGTTGGTTTGTTGGTTCGTTGGTTCGTTGGTTCGTTGGTTCGTTCTGACGGTCTGCTAAGTTCGTTATGTCAATTGGTTTGTTTGTGTTCCGGTGATTTTTTTTTAATGTAGTGTATCACCAAGCCCGCAGGGCTTGAATATGCTTAATCCCGGGCGCAGCCCGGGGAAGCTGCTCTCCCATACAGCAACCCAGCAAGGGTTGAATACTCTTGCTGCAAATAGGATTGTCTGCATTATTACGATATTGATTGTTGTATTTTCTATTTACCACTTCGTATTTTTTCTAGCGACTTACCACAACAAAAATGGTTTAGAAAATCTTCTTTGTTGATATACAACGGATACCACTTTACGCAGAAAAAATAAATTGCAACAAGATTGTTAACTAAAAACGTGTAGGCATTATCGCAGAAAAAAATATTGAATTTACTTGCATAATTTAATCAGCCTGTTATTTTTGCCCCATTATTTATTAATCCAAAACCTAAAAATGAAAAAGCTAATTCTCCTGGCCGTAATGGCATCTGTAACTTCTATTGCTGGTGCACAGGTAAAGTTTGGTGCTAAAGCCGGTTTAAACCTTGCCAACATTCATGTTTCTCCCAAAGACGATGACTATTCTTTCAAAATTAATCCCAGTGTAAATGTGGCTGCCATGGCAGGTATCCCGCTGTCCAGCAAACTTAGTTTGCAACCTGAGATCATGTTTTCTATCCAGGGTGCAAAAATGACGCAGCAGAACAGTTCGGCAGACAAGCTAACCAACCAGCTTGCATACCTCAATGTGCCAGTACTGCTAAAGTATAATGATCCTTCAGGCTTTTTTGCAGAGGTTGGCCCACAAATTGGCTTTCTCCTGAGCGCAAAAATGAAAAGCCAGGGCATATCTGCAGATGCGAAAAGTTTATATAACTCTACTGATTTTGCCGGCACCTTTGGCGTGGGCTATATTTTTCCATTTAATGTAGGTATAGATGCCCGCTATAACCTGGGGCTTAGCAACATTGCAAAGACGGATGCTGATAACAGCGACAGCAAAGCAAAAAACAATGTTGGCCAGTTCAGCATTTTCTACCAGTTTGGTGGCAAATCAAAATAATACCCAACCTATAAACAGTAAAAAAAAACCGCCCGGTAGGCGGTTTTTTTATTGTAACCATATCGATTAAATAAACCGGTTGATGATGTTCTCAAGATATTCCTGCCGGCCGCTTTTTGTGGCAGGTTCTCCGGCGGCTGCAGCTATATCACGCAGGTCTTCCAACGTTAATTTTCCTGCTTCAAACTCTTTTCCTTTACCGCTGTCGAAAGAAGCATAACGCTCCTGTCTTATTTTTTTATAATCAGATTTTTGCAGTACGTTATCGGCAATGATGAGCGCCCGGGCAAATGTATCCATACCGCCAATATGTGCATGAAAAAGATCGGCAGCGTCAGTTGAATTTCTTCTTATTTTGGCATCAAAATTAATACCACCACCCTGCAGTCCGCCGGCTTCCAGTACCACCAGCATGGCTTCTGCCAGTTCGTTGATATTGTTTGGGAACTGGTCGGTATCCCAGCCGTTTTGGTAATCGCCACGGTTGGCATCCATAGAACCCAGCATACCCGCATCGGCAGCAACCTGCAGCTCATGCTGAAAAGTATGACCGGCCAGGGTGGCATGGTTTACTTCTATGTTTATCTTGAAATCGTTCAGCAAATCGTACTGGCGCAGAAAGCCTATCACGGTTGCACAATCATAATCATACTGGTGCTTGCTGGGCTCGCATGGTTTGGGCTCAATAAAAAACGTTCCTTTAAAACCGTTCTTACGGGCATAGTCAACCGCAGTGTGCAGAAACCTTGCCATATGCGCCTGTTCCCTTTTCATATCAGTGTTTAGCAGGGTCATATATCCTTCGCGACCGCCCCAGAACACATAGTTCTCTCCACCCAGCGCAATAGTAGCATCCAGTGCTGCTTTTACCTGTGCGGCACCATGGGCCAGCACCTGAAAATCAGGGTTGGTGGCTGCACCATTCATGTACCGGCGGCTCGAGAACAGGTTAGCCGTACCCCATAATAATTTGACACCGCTGGCTTTTTGTTTTTCTTTTGCATAGTCTGTTAGTGACTGCAAACGTTTTTCATTGTCTGCCACATCATCGGTATAGTCTACCACATCCACATCGTGAAAACAATAGTATGGCAGGTTCATTTTTGTAAAAAATTCAAACGCAGCATCCATTTTTTCTTTTGCGCGGTCTACCGCATCGGCTTTTTCATTCCATGGATGGAGGTGTGTTGGCTCACCAAACGGATCGGCACCATTGCCGCAGAAAGAATGCCAGTAAGCACCTGCAAAGCGCAGGTATTCTTTCATTGTTTTTCCGCCCACCACTTTGTTTTCATCGTACCACCTGAATGCAAGCGGGTTGTCTGATTGTGGGCCTTCGTATTTAACCTGGCCAATGCCTTTAAAAAATTCTTTGCTGCCTGTTACTACTGACATGGTATTAGTATTTGTATGTTTATGAATAAGCTTTGAGCTGCCAGCCATGGGCCGTAAGCCGTAAGCGGTTAGGTTAAGAAATTAAAAGTTTTGTACTGCCTGTTTGTACAAGACTTGCTACACCCTCTAGATCATCAACCCAAGTAGCTAAGCCAGTTGCTGCAACGATTGTAACAGCAGCTGCTTCCACTCGCTATACAATTCATCGTACTGCCGTGCGGCGGCAGACGGTTCAATTAACTGCAATGGCTTTGTATTGCTAAAGGCATCTTTTGGTGAAGTATATATGCCTGCTCCTATGCCTGCCCCCAATGCTGCACCCACGCTGCCATCGCAGGCATGTAATTCTACCGGGGTATTGGTTACATCAACAAATGCCTGTGCAAATACTTCGCTCAAAAAAAGATTGGCTTTGCCCGCGCGAATGATGCCGGGGTTCATACCATTTTCGCGCATAATATCCAGTCCATAACGAAACGAAAACGCAATGCCTTCCTGTGCTGCGCGTATAATGTGCGGCTGCGTATGTACATTTAAATCGATGCCATGAAATTGTGCGCCAGGAATTTTATTGCCCAGCATTCGTTCTGCGCCATTGCCAAAAGGTAGAATTTTTAAACCGTTGGCCCCTGCAGCCACCTTTGCCGCCGCGTCGTTCATTGTTTTGTAAGACGCAGCAGGTGAAAAACTATTCTTTACCCACCGGTTTAAAATACCTGTTCCATTAATGCATAGCAACACACCCGTTCTCACCCGGTCTTTTGAATAGTTTACGTGTGCAAACGTGTTCACCCTTGATTGCGGATCATACGTGAGTGCATCACTAACACCATAGATAACCCCCGAAGTGCCGGCTGTGGCAGCTACCTCTCCGGGTTCAAGTACATTGAGAGAAAGCGCGTTGTTGGGCTGATCGCCTGCCTTATAAGTAACCGGAATACCCGGGGTAAGTGATAGAGCAGCTGCAACGGCAGCTGTTACTTTACCATGTTCAGCAAAGACCGGTTTTACCTGCGGTACCAAATTTTTATCGAACCCAAAATAACTGAATACGTCTTCTGATAGTTCCCCGTTTTTAAAATCCCAAAACACTCCTTCGGAAAGGGCAGCAATGCTGGTGGTAATTTCGCCGGTTAATTTCATGGCAATAAAATCTCCGGGCAGCATAAATTTATCAATGCGATGGTAAAGCTCAGGTTCATTTTCTTTCACCCAGGCCAGTTTAGCGGCGGTGAAATTGCCAGGTGAGTTCAATAAATGCTGGAGGCATTTTTCTGCGCCAATACCCTGGTTTGCTTTTTCGCCTATTTGTACCGCCCGGCTATCGCACCATATGATGGAATTGCGCAACACCTTTTGTTCGGCATCTACCAGTACCAACCCATGCATCTGGTAGGCAATGCCTATCGCGCCAATATCTTTAGGGTTGTATGCGCCACTGGCATTGGCCGTAAGAATAGCCTTCTGTACATGCTGCCACCACATGTCTGGCGATTGCTCCGCCCAACCGGGTTGCACAGCCAGAATTTCCGTTTCCGTGTCTTCCGGAAACTGGCCCGATGCCAGGCAACGGCCTGTTTGTGCATCGGTTACAGAAACCTTTATTGAAGATGTACCTACATCTATACCCAGGAGCAACATAATGGCAGCATCGTTTTAATGAAGTTATTAAATTCAGGCAGCGTAAAATTAAGCTGCTGTACAACGCCTGCATGCAACTTTATTTTTAAAAAATGAAACTATTTTACTATAAATTGTGGCGTTATCATGAGAATTTGCTTAAAATAGTTTATTTATGAAGCCGCTTATTGAGAAGCTTCCGCTGGCAGAAGATACTTCTTTCCTGGCAAAAGAATTTTCCACCCCGCATTTTGAAGTGCCCTGGCATCAGCATGCAGAGTATGAACTGATATTATTTACAAAAGGTGAAGGGGCCAGTTTTATAGGCAATTATGTAGGTGATTTTATGTGCGGCGATATTTTTTTTCTGGGCTCCAACCTGCCGCATACTTTTCAAAAAGCGGATAAAGATCTTTTTACCAGCGCTATTGTTGTACAATTTAAAGAAGATTTTTGGGGCGATGGTTTTATGCAGATGCCGGAAAGCCGCCAGATCAAACATCTATTTGACACCTCCATGCAGGGATTGAAAATAAATGAACGTTGCCGGGCGCTGCTTACCCCTATGATTCATCAGTTGGAACAATCTACAGGTTTTACCCGGGTGATAAACCTTTGCAATTGCCTGCTGCTAATTGCGCAGCAACAAGATTATACCATGTTATCTACGCAATCCATCAGTGCGTTCAACTCAAAAAATAAAGAACGCATCGATAAAATTCTTCAGTATACCATTGATTACTTCCAGGAACCCATTACGCTGCATGATGTGGCAAAAAGCGTTGCCATGAGTGTACCTGCATTCTGTAACTATTTTAGAAAAAGCACCAAGAAAACGTATATCGACTTTCTAAACGAAGTAAGGGTTGGCTACGCGTGTAAACAACTCATCGATACACAAAATAATATTGCTTCTATTTGTTACGACAGCGGCTTCAATACCCTGGCCAATTTCAACAAACAGTTTTTAAAAGTAAAAAGACAAACACCTTCCGCATACCGCAAAACATTTTTGAACCGCAGCAGGGCTTAGTGTTGTTTTGAGTGTTGAGTTTTGAGTGTTGAATGTTGATTGCGGCAGACAACTAAACTTTGAACTGCCAGTTGCTAATCAGGTTTAATGTTATAAATTTAGGTTATCAGGTTGCTGGAATAACAGCTTGTAGCTTTGTCAAACTTTCTTGGTTATTTAACGTGTTATGCTAAGCAAAGGCACTTAACACTTAACACTTACCACTTAAAACTTACAACTTCCTATTCCAGGTTATTAGAGATTTCTATCAGCTTGTTTTTTACGGCATACATTACCAGTCCAACCCTTGTTTTAACCATGAATCTTTCGCAGAGTGCAGCTTTATAGCCGTCTATCATACGCGAGCTCACAGCCATTTTAGCAGCTATTTCTTTGTAGGTCATTTCAGACGAAAGCAATTGCAGAAAGGTCCTTTCTTTTTCTGTAAGAATGATTTCTTTTTTGTCTTCATCCATATTATGCTGCAACCCGCTGATGATTTTTCCCGAAATTACTTCGGGCAGGTAAAAATCATTTTTAATAACCGCGTCCAATGCCTGCTTCAGTTCTTCCGGTTCCATTGTTTTAAGGATGTACCCTTTAGCGCCCAGCTTGAGAATTTTTATGATTACGCCTTCATCGCTCAGCATGGATAGAGCCAGTACCTTTACAATTGGATAGTTGCGGTGCAGCCAGGATGTGGTGTCGTATCCATTGCCATTGGGCATATTGATGTCCATGAGCACGATATCTGGTAAACCGGTTTCAGTAACCTGTTTCTTTAATTCATTCCCATTGTCTACTTCAAAAAAAACGGTATAGCCCTCAAATGAATTGATGAGCCTGGTAAGGGCTTTCCTAACCAGTATATGATCATCCGCAATGGCTATCTTATACTTCCTGGGCATAGGGATGGTGTAATATATTTTATTATGCAGGTTTATTGCCCGCAATAACAGCCGGTATTTCAATAAGGGTCTTGGTGCCTTTGCCTGGTTCACTTTTAATGGAAAGCTGGCCACCAATCAATTTTGCCCTGTTCATCATACTGGTAAGCCCTATGCCGCGGTTGGAGGTTGGTCTTTGCATGGCTTCTTTAACGTCAAATCCTATTCCATCGTCTGTAAAAGTAAAAATTATGCGGTTTTCTTTATAAATTAAATCTGCATGTATATGCTGGGCGCGGGAATGTTTGATGATGTTATTGAGTACCTCCTGTATAATACGAAACAAGAAGATTTCGTTACCGGGGTTAATCTGAAAATCCACATCGGCATAGGTTAAAGACGTTTTGAAGAGATTGGTCTTCTCAATTTTTTCCAGTTCAAAGCGCACTGCTTCAATAATGCCGATTTTTACAATACGGTCGGTATGCAGGCTTTTGGAAAGGTCGGATATACTGGTAATAATGTGGTTGACCATGCCCTTGCTTTCGCCGATAAATTTCTCTGCCTCTTCCTGTTTTTTGACCGAGATAACCGAAAGCGTTAGTTTCAGCACAGATAATTCCTGGCCAATATTGTCGTGTATTTCTTCAGAAAGATTTTTAAAGATATTTTCCTGGATCTCCAGCCGGGCATGCAATAGCTCCTGCTGATGCTGGTACTGCCTTTTGCGGTACATGACCAGCATGGTGATGATAAAACCCATCAATAGGAGCGCCAGGCAAATAGTTGCCAGTATCACCCCAAGTATTTCCGAATATTTTGTCTGCATAGAAAGCCAATGGTAAATAAACTATAGAGTGACACATTTAAAAAGTCAGAAACAAACCGCAACACCCAATCGTACTGGCGCATGGTTTTGGCAATAAAATTATTGAGGCCATACACGGTAAAAGTGCAGGTTTCAAAAAACATTAATCCGATGACTATCCAGAAATACGGATTTTTTGTGAGCTTGCCGCTGTCTGGCAGCCGAAACAGAAAATTAAAGTACAAGATTGAAAATACAACTATTATGATACTGCCTAACATGTATGTATAGGTATGGAAGGAATCTTTGCCCTGGTAAAAAACAATGTTCACCGCACCGATTACGAAGTACAATAACGCCACAATCAAAGTTGCTTTTTTTGCCTGAGGGTTTTGAAAAATGTACCTGAAAAAAATAATGTAAAATATAAATTCAAACAGCGTAAAAAAATTGTACAGGCTGAGCGTGTTTACATTTTTTTCTGACAGTTTAGTGCCGTAATATTCTACCAGTACGCTTAAAAAAAGAAAAGCGGGGAAGAAAGTAAGCGGTGCCACACGATTTTCTTTTACTGATAAGGAAATCATACTGGCAATAAAACTAATGAGAATGACTACTAGGTAATATGGCATATTGTGGTTAAGCTGTATGCTGGGGTAAATGTATAAAAAAACCCTGCTTAAGCAGGGTTTATCTATAAATCTATTTAAACGGATGGTCTTAGATAACAATCATACCTTCTTCCTTACGGTCTATCAGAATACCAGGATTATCCCAATCAAACCCAGTAGAATCTGTACTTCCAGTTCCACCACCAGTGCAGTTTGGCGGACAAACACGGCCTGCGTTAAAGGCTAGAATTTCTGGTTGACCTTCATTGCCAACATAAATATTCTTATCTATAGTAGTGCCGTTTTGCAGCTCTTTAGTTTTTGATGCAACTAACACCACTGTCTGCCTGCCAATGTATTTAACATCATTGGCTGTATGCTCATCGTATACACCGAAATACATTTTAATACCATCTGCGCCATTCTGTTTGGCAGTTGATACAAAAGCCTGCAACTCTTCAATGCTATACCACACGCTGAGTGAATCTTCTTTTCCCAGATTTTTGGAATTGTTCACCCACCGTTGCTTTTTGTAATTGCTTAAAAGAGAATCTACGTGCTTGCTGTTAACAATTCTGCCTGCTTTCTTAACCAAATTTGTCAGTAACATAGTGTATAGTTTTTGAGGTTATTGATGAATTTCTAACCCAAAACTATTTGACAAAAAGGGAATAAAAACAGGCTAAATGCAAGTAATCAATAATTTATATATTATGATTATATGTAATTAGATAGACTACAATCAATTGATTTTTTTACGAAATTGTCCTGTACGTGAAATACTTGAAAAAAAAGGTAAATATATGTTTCTTACTTCGTGAATACACAAGGATCCTATTACATGTTTGTACGAAATGGGAAGCAAATAAGGTAAGCTTATCATGTGTTACTGAACAGTATAGATAATATTTCCTGCCTGATTTATTTGTTCCATCACCTCGCTCAGTAATAAACTGAAATGATGCGGCATCAGGTTACTTTCAATTTGATTTTTCTGCAAACAATCGTGCACTTCCATCACCTGAAATTCAAAACCATTATCACCGTAAGGCACCGAAAAACGTTCCGTAATACTGTCTTTTTTACGAATGTATATGCTGCTGCCTTTGTACCAGGGCCGCTCCAGGGTAATGGTACCCTCCGTGCCCGTAATTTCTGCGGTGATCGGTGTCTGAGAAACAATGGAAGAATAGATGTTCGCCGTCATACCATTTTCATAGTATAGCAGTGCGCTGGTGGTGGTATCGGCTCCCGTGGCAGCCAGGTGGGCAAATGAAGTAATCTTATCGGGCCGCCCCATAATCATCAACGCCAGAAAAAGCGGATATACGCCAACATCCAGTAATGATCCGCCACCCAGTTTCAGGTCGTACAAACGGCTGCCGGTATCAAATGGCGCCGTAAACCCGAAATCGGCCCGCAGGTATTTCAGCGTGCCAATTTCTCCGTCCCTTACCAATTGCAGTGTTTTTTCAATGATGGGCAGAAACCGGCTCCACATCGCTTCCATCAGAAAAGTATTGTTTTGCCTGGCGGCATCTACCATTTCCTGCGTGCTGGCATGGTTTACCGACATTGGTTTTTCGCACAGCACAGCCTTCTTGTGCTGCAGGCAAAGCAATGCATGTTTATGGTGATAAGTATGCGGCGTGGCAATGTAAACCGCGTCTATTTCTTCATTAGCAGCCAGCGCCTCGTAGTTGTCATAAAAAATGGCGGCATTGTATTCAGCTGCAAACTGTGCCGCTTTTGCTTTATCACGGGAGGCAACAGCATGCAACGTTGCATTGGGCACCAGGGTTAAGGCCTTCGCAAATTTTTGTGCAATTCTTCCCGGGCCGATGATTCCCCATTTATAAATTTTATCCATGAATGATCAATAGTTAACTTTTATATCGTTGATTTTTACGGGCAACCAAACCTGCATCTGGTTACTGCCGCGGTTGCACCAGGTATAATACGGAATAGCGGTAATTTTTTTATTGACGGTTTGCAGTGAGAAGCCGTCTGCCGCAGTTACCACCACCGGTACGGTAGCTTCTAAAACTATCACCGGTTCATCCAGAATTTTTGTGGCCATGCTGGTTACGTCTGTTTTTTCAGGAAAGATGATGTTCCAGGCTTTACCACCGTTATCAGCTCCTTCAGCACAATACACCAGGGGGCCACGTTGCAGGGCAATCCGGTCTTTATTCTGTGTGAGTTGATCTTTTGCAGCGAGCTTCTTTATCGTCATGGGCAACGTCCAGCTTACCTTATCGCCCTTCTTCCATTCTCTTTCAATGACTGCATATCCATTTTCATTTTTAAAAGCAAATGGTTTATCATTTACCAGTAACGACGGCATTTCCTCGCCACCGTTTACAAATGAATACAGGTTGCCGGGCACCGCTGTACCACTTACCCACCCCGGTATACGCAGGTGAAGCGCAAATTTTAATGTACGGGTGGGATCAACAGATAACGCAATGTTGCCCTTCCAGGGATAATCGGTTTCCATTTTTACCGCCACTTTTTCTTTGCCCATTGGTATAACGGTATTGCTGCCAACAAATAAATTTATCCAAATGCCGTTGCCAGACTTTGCGTATATGTAATTGCCGAGTGACGCTACCAGCCGCGCAATATTTGCGGGGCAACATGCAGTGCCAAACCATTCTCTGCGCGCATTTTTGCCTGATGACGCCAGTGGGTTGCCGTAGAAAAAACGATCGCCTGATAAACTAAGTCCGTCTAGCGCACCATTGTACAAGCTTTTTTCAAGTACGTCTATATACTCTGCATTGCCGGTCAGTAAATTCATGCGCTGATTCCAGAATACCATGCCCACCGATGCGCAGGTTTCACAATACGCCTGTTCATTGGGCAGGTCGTAGTCTGTGGTAAACCCTTCATTGCTGCCGGCAGATCCAATGCCGCCGGTAACATACATATTGCGGTACACCACATCTTCCCATACCCTTCTCATGGCATTGAGGTAGCCTTCATCGCCGGTAAGTGCAGCCACATCTGCCGCGCCGGTATATAGGTACATCGCCCTTACCGCATGCCCCGTAATTTCTTTCTGATCGCGCACGGGCACTGCGTCCTGCGCGTAAGCGGTATCCTTCCATTCTGTCCAGGTGTACCCTTTCGCCAGTTTATGCCCGCGTTCTTCCAGCAGCCAGTGGGCCAGTTGCAGGTATTTTTTGTTGCCAGTTGTTTTGTGCAATTTTACCAATGCCAATTCCAGTTCCTGGTGGCCGGTTACCCAATCTTTCTTACCGGGGCCAAATAAACCGTCAAAATAATCCGCCCATTTTATCACTACATCCAGCATTTTTCTTTTACCGGTAGCCTCAAAATAAGCTACCGCGGCTTCTATCATATGACCCGCATTGTAATCTTCATGCATGCTCATATCTGTCCAGCGCTGATCCAATCCTTTCAATGTATACCAGGTATTCAGATAACCATCGGGTAATTGCGCAGCAGCAATTTTATCGATCCATTCATCGCATTTTTTTTCAATCTGCGGGTTCGGGTTTGTTTTTAACGAGTAGGCCATCGCTTCCAGCGCCTTAAACACATCACTGTCGTCGTAAAAAATTCCTTCATGCGCTTCGCCCTTTCCGCGTGCTACTTTTTCAAAATTGCGGATGCGAGCCGTGGCGGTTTCTGTTTGGTAAATACAGGCAGACAGGGTTTTGGTGGCCACCTTGTCAATCTTGGGTTTCCAGAAATTATCGCTGATGGTTACATCAGCAAAACCTACCGGCTCAAACTGCTGCAAAGACGGTGTTTGGGCCAAGGCAGTAAAAGAAAGCAATATTGCAAAAGCGGTTATACTACAACGTTTGTTGGCGATAAACATACTGCGCTGGTGTTTAGATGGAGAAAAGATTCAGCAGGAGAAGGTCAGAATAGCCACCAAGATAATTGAAAGCAGTGATAAACCCTGTTCAGGGTATGGCAATTTTATGTCGTTTTTGCTCATCTTTTCTGGTAGTCATGAAGTCAAGTGCAGAACAGCAACGAAAAAATGCCCCAGCGGGGCATTTTTTTTATACATTTCAAGTGCCCAGGCTGTACATTATTTTAACTCCAGTACCACCACAGATGCCGCTGGTAATTTAACCTGTAAAGTGTTTGCTTTCAGGGTAGCACCATTGAATGGCAGCGGCGCTATCTTATTGGGGTTTTCAAACGAATTGTAATCCTGTAAACGGGGCGATGATAAAATTTTACCAGTTACCTGTTTCAATGCGCCGCCTTCCAGATCAAGATTTATGCTAGCGGGTTTGGTGGGGTCTATATTTACGAGCGATACATGCAAAACGCCGTTTTTATCTTTGGATGCAGATGCAGACAATGCAGGCAACGAATCTGTGCCCTGTACATAGCTGGTGCCGGTCAGCGACAGTGGCACTTGCGTTGCATCCTGGTGTACATTGTACATCTCCATTACATGATAGGTGGGCGTAAGTATCATTTTTTCTTTGTCTGTAAGAATTACCGCCTGCAATACATTCACGCACTGGGCCAGGTTGGCAATGCGTACGCGGTCTGCGTGGTTATTAAAAATGTTGAGGGTGATGCCCGCAATCATGGCATCGCGCATGGTATTTTGCTGAAAAAGAAAACCAGGGTTGGTGCCGGGTTCCACATCGTACCAGCCACCCCACTCATCTACTACCAGTGCAATTTTTTTCTTTGGATCATATTTGTCCATGATGGCCGCATGTTTGGTTACCAGTTCTTCCATCAACCAGGCCTGTTTCATGGTGCCAAAATATTGTTCGGATGTAAAATTTACGGCAGGGCCTTTTTTGTTCCATGCAAGTACAGAATAATGATGCATGGCAACGCCACCCAGCATATTGAGCGGTATGTTTTTCATGAGTGTTTCCGTCCAGGTATAATCTGCATCACTGGCACCAGATGCAATGCGCAAAAGGCCGCCCGTGTTTTCCCAATCGCTGATAAAAGTGGCGTACTTGCGGTATTCATCTGCATAGTATTCTGGTTTCATGTTACCGCCACATCCCCAGGCTTCGTTGCCAATGCCCCAGAGTTTAACTTTCCAGGGTTCTTTGCGGCCATTGGCCTGCCGCAGATCGCTCATAGGGCTTTTGCCATTGAAATTGGTATACTGCACCCAGTCGGCCAGTTCCTGCACGGTACCACTGCCCACGTTGCCGGAGAGATAAGGTTCTGCACCCAATACTTCGCACATGTTCAAAAAATCGTGGGTTCCAAAACTATTGTCTTCCGTTACGCCACCCCACCATTTGTTTACCATGGCCGGCCTTTGCGCTTTTGGCCCAATACCGTCTTTCCAATGATAGGTATCTGCAAAGCAGCCACCAGGCCAGCGCAGGTTGGGAATCTTTAATTTTTTTAGCGCAGCAATAATATCGTTGCGCACGCCATTTGTATTGGGTATAGTTTTACTGGTATCGCCCACATAAAAACCGCCGTAGATGCAATGGCCCAGGTGCTCTGCAAAATGGCCGTAAATGTGTTTGCTGATAACCGGGGCGTCTTTACTGGCCAGTTGTAATTTGGCGGTGGACTGGCTCAGTAATGGCAGGGCGCACAACAGTGTGTAGGCGGTAATGATAAATAACTGCTTCATGCAATCGTAGATTTTAAAAGTAACAGAATAAATAACAACAATTATTTTTAAATGTCAAATGTACACTTGTTTTTCGGTCGTACAGATAAATCTGTCTGGTGTATGTAAAGGGTCTCAGATAAACCGTACGCCTTCGTTTTCCAGTTTTTTGTATTTGGCCTTATCGAATGTGTAATAAAATGCGCCTTTTTTTGAAGACTCCCTTTCTTTTTCTTTGAGTTTGTTCAGGATGCCGAGCGATAATATTTTCCGCGTAAAATTTCGTTTATCCAAGGGTGTTTCATAGATCGCTTCATACAGGCTTTGCAACTGGGGCAGGGTAAATTTGCCGGGCAGCAATTCAAAACCTACGGGGTGATTGGCTACTTTTTGCCGCAAACGCTCCTGGGCCAGTTTCATCATTTGTTTATGATCAAAAATAAGCTTTGGCATTTTGCCCAGTTCAATCCAGCGGGCATTGTGCGTTTGCAGCAACTCATCCGGGTAATCATCTATATTGATCAATGCAAAATAAGCTATGGATACCACCCGTCCGCCGGGGTCGCGATGGGCATCACCAAAACAAAACAATTGCTCCATATAAATATTGCCGAGGCCCGTAAGTTCATCCAATATGCGCACGGCAGCATCGTTTACGCTTTCGTTTTCCTTTACAAAACCGCCCATCAGCGACCATTTGTCTTTTTGCGGCTCAAACCGTCTTTTTATAACAAGACCTTTCAGGTGCCTGCCATCAAAACCAAAGATGATACAATCGATGGCCAGCAACAGACGGTCGTTGTGTTTATATTGGAGAATGCTCAAGGAGTTAAGAGTTATGAATGATGAGTTATGAGTGCGTATGATTTGGCCGCAGATGCGCAGATTGAATTATCATTTTTTTTGTGTTAATAATCTGCGCATCTACGACAAGCTCATTTAAAATTCAACATTTACAATTTATAATACTAGCAGACAGCCTTACCAAAACTTAACATAGAGTGCGGCTATGATCAATATGGTTACCATAACAAGTGCCATGGTTGTAGGGCTGAGTTTAAACATTCCTTTTGGCAGTATAAATGCTTTGGGATTTACTTTCGGACCTGCAAGGCTCATACCCACCATTACAATCATGGTAAACATAAAGGATAAGCCCATACAGATATGAAATGGTATTACGTACACATCTTTGCCATCGTGTAAGGTGTGATAGGCCGTATAAAGCAACGTTTCGTTGCCAAACAGTTGCGGCGCAAACTCATTAAAGAGAACAGACAATACAAAGCCTGTTATCACCCCTGCAACGGCGGCAGCGCCTGTGGTTCTTTTCCAGAACATACCCAATATGAACATGGCAAACACACCGGGGCTGATATACCCGGTATATTGTTGAATAAATGTAAATCCACCTTTACCACCAATGCCCAGTATATCGTTCCAGGTAAACAATACAGCTACTATCATGGCAACAAATACTACTACACGGCCGGTCTTTACAAGTTTTCTTTCATCAGCTTCCTTACCAAAATATTTTTTATAGATGTCAAGCGTAAAAATGGTGGAGATACTGTTTACCTTACCGGCCAGCGATGCAACAATTGCCGCCGTTAAAGCCGCTACCGATAATCCTTTTAAACCAGTGGGCAAAAAGGTGAGTACGGCCGAGTAGGCACCGTCTTTACCGCCAATCAGCTGTGGCAGATAACCTCCGCGGTACAACACAAACGCAGCAATACCGGGCAGCATCACTATCAGCGGCATCAGCAACTTCAGCAAGCCTGCAAATAAAATACCGGTACGCGCAGTTTCAAGCTCGGCACCCAATGCCCTTTGTGTGATGTATTGATTACAGCCCCAGTAGTTAAGGTTGATAATCCAGATACCGGCCAGGTAAGATAGCAGGCCCGGAAAAGTGATGTATTTATCGATGTCGTTTTGTGATGAACCTGCAACGGGTTTTGGAATAATCATTTTAAAATGCTCCGGTGCCTGGTGCAGCAACTCTTTAAAGCCGGCTATTGCATTAGCGCCCACGCCAAATTTTTCGCCCACCACTGTAAGGGCTATATAAGACGTTACCAAACCACCAAATATTAATACGGCTACCTGTATCACATCTGTATACGCCACCACTTTCATACCGCCCAATGATATCAGCAATGCAAAAACAGCGAGGCCCACCATTATTACATGCAGGTATTCTCCGCCGGCAAGCCCGTTAATGGCTACCGCACCGAGGTATAAAATGGAAGTCAGGTTTATAAACACATAAAGAAAGAGCCAGAAGATGGCCATGATAAGCGCTACTGATTCATTGTACCGCGTTTTTAGAAACTGCGGCATGGTATAAATATGGTTTTTCAGGTAAACCGGAATAAACCATATGGCCACAATAATCAGGGCGATGGCTGCAATCCATTCGTATGCCGCAACGGCCACACCAAGGAAGAAACCTTCACCACTCATGCCTATGAACTGTTCTGCAGAAATATTGGAGGCTATCAATGAAGCACCAATGGCCCACCAGGTAAGGGTTCCTTCTGCCAGAAAAAAAGCTTTTGCGTCATGTTCATTCTTTTTACGTTTCAGGTAAATAGAATAACCATAGCCGGCTACAATAATAAAATAGATGATAAAAACCAGGTAATCGGTAAAAGCCAGGTTGTTGTTCATAAGCAATGCGTCGTTTTAATTTATTGAAAGCGGTTGTTTTCGTCAATCGTTAATCGTGAGACGTCAATCGTCAGTCGTGAGACGTCAATGCTCAGTCGTGAGGCGTCAATGGTCAGTCGTGAGGCTGCAGCGGCAGGGCTTCTGACGTCTAAAGACTCACGTCTCACGCCTCACGTCTCACCTCTCACGAACTAAAATACAGGAATCTATTTGTAATACACATCGTTCCATCTTAATTCATTTTTGAAATCGTATAAATTGGTTTTCTTGCCTATTAATACAAATTCTATATTGGCCATTTCAGCAAAATCCTGCAGGTTTTCTGCTGAAAGGTTCTGGCTGTAGCAGGTGTGATGCGCACCACCCCCCAGTATCCATGCGGCGCAACCGGTCTTCATATCCGGATAAGGTTTCCAGAGTACCCGGGCTACCGGCAATTTGGGCAAACTTTGTATGGGGTCTACCGCCACTACCTCGTTTACCAGTAACCGAAAACGATTGCCCATATCTACAATAGATGCATTTATTGCCGGGCCTGCAGCCGAATTAAATACCAGTCGTACCGGGTCTGCTTTGCCGCCAATACCCAATGGATGTACTTCGCAGGATGGTTTTCCTTTCGCAATAGATTCGCATATTTCCAGCATGTGTGAACCCAGTACCAGTTCATTATTAGGGTCAAAATGATAGGTATAATCTTCCATGAAGGAGTTGCCGCCCTGCAAACCGCTGCCCATTACTTTCATGGCGCGTACCAGTGCGGCTGTTTTCCAATCGCCTTCACCACCAAATCCATACCCCTTGCCCATTAAACGTTGCGATGCAATACCCGGTAACTGTGTCATGCCGTGCAGGTCTTCAAAAGTATCGGTGTAACCTTTGAAATTGCCATCTTCCAGAAATGCCTGCAGGCCTATTTCAATTTTGGCAGCTTCGCGCAGGCTTTGGTGTTGCGTACCGCCTTTCAGCAACGTTGCACTAAGTGTATAGCTATCTGCATATTCTGCCACCAGTTTGTCTATTGCGGCATCCGTTGTTTCGTTGATCACTTTTACCAGGTCGCCAATGCCATACGTATTGACTGAATAACCGAATACCAGCTCAGCTTCCACTTTATCTCCTTCTGTTACCGCCACATTGCGCATATTGTCTCCAAAGCGCGCAAACTTTGCACCCTGCCAGTCATTCCATCCTGCTGCCGTTCTTGCCCAGCCATTGATTTGCTCGAGCACCTGCGTATCCTGCCAGTGCCCAGCCACTACTTTGCGGTTCATGCGCATGCGGCTCATCATGAAACCAAATTCTCTGTCGCCATGCGCACTTTGGTTGAGGTTCATAAAATCCATATCAATGGAAGCCCAGGGTATATCGCGGTTGAATTGGGTATGCAGGTGCAGCATGGGTTTGCGTAATATTTTCAGACCGCCAATCCACATTTTTGCTGGCGAGAAAGTGTGCATCCAGCTAATGATGCCGATACAGTTTTTGGCAATATTGGCATCCTGGCATACCTGGTAAATTTCTTCTGCGCTTTTTACAGTCGGCTTCCATATAACGGTAACGGGTACCTGAGGGGCATCATTCAAAAAAGATGCAATTTTTTGAGCATGTGCTGCCACTTGTTGCAGCGTTGCATCTCCATACAAATGCTGGCTTCCTGTTACAAACCAAACTTCCAGTGTTTTTAAATTGATCATTTTATTTTTATTGTGTTATTCGTTATTGGTAATTCTAAAGTCAAAAGTCAAAATTTAAAAGTCAAAGGTCAAAAAGCAACAAGGTTTGTTAGGCGATTTCTTGCTGCTGCAATAAACCCCGGCAAAAGAACTAAAAACTACAAACCAGAAACTAAAAACTAAACCCCGGCAAAAGAACTAAAAACTACAAACCAGAAACTAAAAACAGGCAGCTGCAATAAACCCCGCCAAAAGAACTAAAAACTAAAAACCAAAAAACTATAAACTAGAAACTATAAACTAAAAATTACTTCGCCAGTAAATCAACCCCTCTCACTTCTTCCGGAAACCAGATCATCATCTCCCCTTTTCCCCGGTTGGCCCAGCTGTAATACGGAATGGCGGTAAAAGATTGTTTTACGGTGCTAACGGCATTATTGCTTACCACCACGGCCGGCACTTCGGCTTTCAGTATCATTACGCCATTTAACAAATCCGGTTTAAATTCACTGGTGAACGGTGTACCCGCCGGCATAATGAGGTTGGATGTTTTGCCGTTGTTATCGGGCCATTCTGCGCAATATACCAGCGGCCCGCGTTGCAGCGCAACTTTTCCAATATTATCTTTCAGGTTTTTATTAGCAGTAATTCTTTGTACGTCCATTGGAAGATTCACAGTTAACTGGTCATTCTTTTTCCAGCTTCTGGCAATCACCGCATAGCCATTTTGAATGTTGTATTCCACTGCCTGCCCGTTTACTTTAATGACGGGTTTAACCACAGTATTGTTTTCAAACTGGTAAAGATCAGATGGCACTACGCTGTTTTGCGCCCAACCCGGAATGCGTACCAACAAGCTGAATGCAGTTGTTTTTTTAGGGTTGATGGTAAATTGTAAGGCACCCTCCCAAGGATAATTGTTTTGCTGTGTTAACTGAACAGCAGTTTTGCCAATAGAAAGATCCGCTGTACCGTTTATAAACAGGTTGATATAAATTTGATCATCTTTCTGCGCATACATATACCCGGGAACAGCCGGCAGCAACCTGGCCACATTGGTGGGGCAACACGAACATTCAAACCAGCCAGACCTGGCTGCTTCTACATTGGTGGTAGTAAATCCATTGCTGTCTCCGCTGCCATCGCCTACACGTTTTACCTGCATGGCGTTTGTGTAGAAAAACGATTTACCATCCAATCCCACACCTGATATCAACCCGTTGTACAAAGATTTCTCGAGCACGTCGATATATTTTGCATCGCCATGCAGCAAAAACATGCGGTAATTCCAGTAAACATTCGCAATGGCAGCACAGGTTTCATTGTAAGCCGTTTCATTGGGCAGTTCATAGTTACCGCCAAAACGTTCCCCATCTCCTTTTGCGCCAATGCTACCCTGTACATACAATTTTTTGCCTACCATATTTTCCCAGATCTTGTCTATGGCGTGCAATAAAGAATCATCACCGGTCAGTGCTGCCACGTCTGCAACCGCTGCATATAAATACCCGGCGCGAACAGCATGCCCAACCGCTTCGTCCTGGTTAACCACCGGTTTATCATCCTGCCAGTAGGAGCCGTTTTTCCAGGGGTCTTTGCTTTTTGGATCATATCCATTATAGTGGCCGCGTTCTTCTACAAAAAATTTAGCGGTGGCCAGGTAAGCAGGTGTTCCGGTAAGCCGGTATAATTTTACCAGTCCCATTTCAACAATTTCATGACCGGGTGCCACGTGCAGTTTGCCGGGGCCAAAGACACTGCAAACAAGGTTGGCGTTTTTTATAGCAATATCAAACAGGTTTCTTTTTTTGGTGGCCATAAAATGGGCAGCGGCCGCTTCGTACAAATGACCCGCGTTGTACAACTCATGGCTAAGCTCTCTTTCTCTCTGCCACCGTTGTGTGCCTGCCCACGCATGCGCATTGGCGGGGTCGATGGTGCGGGCCGTATACAGGTAACCGTCTGGCTCCTGCGCTTTACCGATAACAGTAATCAGCGAATCTATATAAGCATCCAGTTTGGCATCCGGGTGCACCGCCAGTGAAAAGGAGGCGCCTTCAATAGTCTTATAAATATCGGTATCATCAAATGGGTAGGTGGTGCAGAATTTTCCTTTCTTTTCTGCGGCCATCGTAAAGTTTTTTACCCGGCCGGTGTTTTCGCACCGTTCAAAAGAAGCCGGTATGGTAACGGTTCTGTTGGTTTCAATTTTCGGCAGCCAGAATTTATCGGTCAGTTTTACCTGGGTAAATGGAACCGCATGCACCGGGTAATCTTGTTGCTGGGCAAGGGCTGCTATAACAATTACCATCAACGGCAAAACAATACACTTCTTCATGGCTGTTATTGTTTAAAAATATGCTTGTTTAAATTGTCTGTATCTGTAGTTTGCTGAAACGCTGTTTCTGAAGAAAGTTTTAACAACACAGCACCATGTGCATTTACTTTCTGGGCGTATTGGTCTTTCAATAAACCAAGGTTGGCCTTCTTCCATAGATCCCGCACTTTCCATTTGCCGCTGAATTTCATTTTTTTAAGATCCAGCGAAATCGTACGACTATTGTTACTGAGATTAAATATAGCAATGTACAAATCTTTGCGGCCCGGCGCCACAGATGCCCATACGGCACTACTATCTGTTTTCATAATTTCTGTGGGAAACATCCCTTGCTGGTTCACCGCCAGTACTTCTTCATTGGTCAACAATTTCAGCTCCAGTGCACGGTTTTCCGGCAGGTTGCCGCCAATCATCAACGGACTTTGGTAAATACTCCAGAATGTAATGTGCGTATACAGTTCATCTTCGGTGAAGCGGCTATAACGTTCATGCCCAACCGGCCCGCGTTTAGACAGTTTCCCAATTTGCAGCATATCACAATCGGGCCAGTGACCGGGGCCGCCTTTGTGTTCCCATTGTTTTGCATAATCCATCATGGCAATGATTTCTTTCCAATTGTCCCAGAAATCATCTGCCATGCGCCACATATTGCTGTATTGCGTGGCGTGTTGTGCCTGGGCAACCGGTGTAGCACCTGGCGAAAGACTCAGCACTATTTCACGGCCGCTTTGATCGATGGCTTTTTTATAACCTTCTACTTCGGCGTTGCTGTAGGGTCTCGACAAATCATCTACTTTTAAAAAATCAACGCCCCAACTGGTGTATAATGCCAGTAACGAATTAAGATACGCCTGTGCGCCGGGTTTGTTCATATTCAAACCATACATATGATTCATCCAGGTGCAAACAGAATTGGTATCTGCAATCATATCTGCGGTAATGCCGGGCGCACCCATTACAGGCGTTTTGGCCCACACGGCCTGCCGCGGAATGCCGCGCATAAGGTGTATACCAAATTTTAAACCTTTGTTGTGAATGTAATCGCCCAATGGTTTGAAGCCATTGCCACCAAATGCGGAAGGAAATTTATTAGGTTGTGGTAGTAATCTTCCCCATTGATCCATGGTAAGCCAGGGAATATAAGAACCGTCTTGTAGTGTTTTTTGGTAAGGGTTACCAATGTTGCTGCCGGGCGGGTTATCATAACTCCATAAAAAATCTACCACAATATATTGCCAGCCATATTGTTTCAAATGCGTGGCCATGTAATCTGTATTGGCCTTTACCTCGTCTTCATGTACGGCAGAGCCATAGCAGTTGTAACTGTTCCAGCCCAGTGGCGGTGTAGCCGCTGCTTGCGCGTTTGCGCTGTAACCAGCGAGGTATGCGATGAGTAAAAAGATAATATTTTTCATTTAGGCAACAGGCATTGAGTTAGATAAATGTTCCTGCGGAACAGCGGCGGCCATTTTTACCACATAGGATACAGAGGTTTTTTCACGGAGTACAGGAGGATCGCTGTTTTCACACCATCTGACCTCAGGTGCTGAATAATCTTCTGTCGCCAATTTCGGTCAGACGTAGACGTCAGACCGTTAAAGCTAAGCGTACCCAACACTCACAACCCAACACAATACTATTGTCCATAGTAAGAATCCGGCCCGTGTTTTCTTTCAAAGTGTTTTTTTATCAGTGCGTCTTTCAGCCTGGGTGTATCATGTCTTATCTGTTCAGTTAAAAACGACATCTGCGCAATGGCTTCAAGTACAGCGCTGTTGTACACTGCTTTTTCCGGCGTTTTGCCCCACGTAAAAGGTGCATGGTTGCCTACCAGCATCATTTCCACTTCTTCATAGTTCATGCCTTTGTCGCGCAGGCAATTCATGATCTGAAAACCCGTTTCGTATTCGTAATTGCCTTTAATCATATCGTCGTTCATGGGTGGCGCGCAGGGAATGTCTACCGTATTGTGGTCTGCATGCGTGGTACCGTAAATAGGAATATCCCGTTGCGATTGTGCCCATGCTGTGGCATAGGTAGAATGCGTATGCACAATGCCACCTATATTGGGCCAGTGTTTGTATAGCACCGCGTGCGTTTTAGTATCCGATGAGGGACGCAGCTTGCCTTTAACCGTATTGCCTTCAAAATCCACAATGACCATTTTACCAGGTGTCAGATCTTCGTACGGCACCCCGCTGGGTTTGATGGCAAATACACCTAATTCGCGATCAACGGCGCTTACATTGCCAAAAGTAAATAGCACCAGGTTGAGCTTTGGCAATTGCATATTGGCTTTATAGGCTGCCTTCTGTATATGTTCGTATTTGCTCATGGAGGAGGCTGTTATGATAATGATTTGGTTCCTGCTGCTGTAAAATTTCCGAGCGCTGTGTATTGAGCATATCTTTTATTGTATACTGCCGCATTGTTTTTATCAGGGAAATACTCTGCGTCAAAGCCCTGTCCAATTACCTGCATAGCGTCTTCAACTTTATTAAAAACACCGGCTGCAGTGGCGGCAAACATGGCGGCTCCCAATGCGCAGGTTTGTTCAGATTTGTGAATGCGGATAGGCATATTCATTCCGTCTGCCATCATTTGCATAATAAAAGGTGATTTTTTTGCTACGCCGCCAAGGCCTATCAGTCCCTTAACCGGTATGCCTTCTTCATTGAACCTGTCAACAATTTTTTTGGCGCCAAAACAGGTTGCTTCCACCAGGGCTTTAAACATGCGGGGTGCATCGGTTCCCAGGTTCAAACCGGTAAATGCGCCTTTCAGCAATTGGTTAGCATCTGGCGTGCGCCTGCCGTTGAGCCAGTCTGTTGCCAGTTCACTGTTTTCATCTAACGGTAAAGCAGCAGCGCTTTGGCTCAGCTCGGTAATTAGCTTGCTGCTGATTTCCTGTTGCAGGGCAATCAAGGTCTGGTTATCTACCAACATGGTTTGTGACAAGATGTTTTGCAGCGGCCAGGCCAGCAGGTTTTTATACCACGCGTACGCATCGCCAAAGGCCGACTGGCCGGCTTCCATACCCATCATACCCGGAATAATGGAACCAGGCACTTGTCCGCAAATGCCTTTTATCAGTGTATCCCCCACTTCTGACACAGGTGCTACCAGCATATCGCAGGTGGAAGTACCCATTACTTTACTGAGGTGATAAGGTTCTATTTGTCCGCCCACTGCCCCCATATGCGCATCAAATGCCCCTACGCCAATAATAGTATTGGCAGGCAATCCCAATCTTTCTGCCCATTCTTTTGAAATGGTGCCGGCAGCTGTATCAGCGGTATAGGTTTCAGTAAATAGCTTTTTTGTAAATCCTTTGAGCAGCCCATCCCACGAAGCAAAAAAGTCATCGGGTGGAAGGCCGCCAAACTCTTTTGCCCAAAGGGCTTTATGGCCTGCAGCGCATACGCCGCGTTTCATGGCGTGCACATCGGTTCCGCCGGTTAATAAAAATGGAATCCAGTCGCAGTGTTCTACCCATGAATACATAGCGTTGCGTACGGCTTCATCTTGCCGAAGTATACGCAACAGTTTGGCCCAAAACCATTCAGACGAGTAAATACCACCCACAAATTGCAGGTAGTTAGTGGTATATTTTGCAGCATGTTCATTTAGTTCTGCTGCTTCTTTTACAGCGGTATGATCTTTCCACAACACAAACATGGCGTGCGGATTGTTTTCAAAACCTGGCAACAATGCAAGCGGCGTACCGGTGGCATCTACGGCAACGGGTGTAGAACCAGTGGTATCTATAGAAATGCCTTTTACGGCAGTAGCTACCGTGGGGCCGGCTTTGCGCAAACATTCTTTAATGGTATGTTCCAGTCCTTCCACATAATCCAGCGGGTGCTGGCGAAACTGGTTGAGCGGTGCATTGCAGAACAAGCCGTCTTTCCACCGGGGATAATAAAAAATGGCGGAGGCTGTTTCTTCACCGGTTTGCGTGTTTACAATTACAGAACGTACCGAATCGGTTCCATAATCTACGCCTATTACAAAACTCTCTTTCATAAGCAATGCTGGCAAGCTGTTGAAAAACCAAGGTAGGAATTATTTTTTTAATAAGTGTCAACTTTACATTTATTTTTTTAAAGGGGCGGTTGGGGGCTTTTTGCTGAATATGATGGCTTAAATACGGCCGGCGCCCATACATTTTTAGATGTGGCGTTTGTACCTGCCTTCTACCTGAACAACAATAGTCATTGCAGCAACATATTGAAGGTTATGCTTGGGCCTAAAAGCAACCATAACTAATGGAAAAGTTGGGTAAGGATAGGGTCGTTATAATTCTCTATAAATACCATGATGTTTGAATAGTCCGAAAACTCTTCCTGCGTATGCATGGTAGTCAGCACTACGGCTTTCATACCGGCATTCTGGGCGGCCTCCACTCCCTTGGGCGCATCTTCAAACACAATACAGTCGTGCGGTTGCAAACCTAATTGCGCGGCTGCTTTTAAAAATGTTTCAGGGTGTGGTTTGCTTACGGCTACATCATCTGCACTAACAATGGCGCCAAAATAATCACGGATATGTAAGTTGTCGAGTATAAAATCAATATTAAAAGGTATGGCGGCAGATCCTATGGCCATCTTGATGTTGAGCGTTCGTGCTTTTTCCAGAAAAGTATCCAGCCCCGCTATGAGGCGCAATTCAGGCAGATAGGTTTGCTGGTATTTTTTTTCTTTTTCCATGGAAAATTCATCCATCTGCTGCTGGGTAAATTTGCCTTCGCCAAACACCCTGATCAGTAATTCGCTGTTTTTGCCATACATCTGCTCTTTTACCTGCGGCCAGCTCAGGCCCGCATTCAGCACATTGTTCAACACATCGTACCACGCTTTTAAGTGGTAGCCCATATCATCTATCATTGTGCCGTTGAGATCGAATAAAAACGCTTTTGGAATCATATGCTCATCTTATGGCTATACTAACAGCCAACAGTCATAACCGTTGGCCGTTAGATGCAGTACCCATTTAGTTCACTGACACTTTGTATTTTGTAATGCTGTGGTATTGTTCGCCGGGTTTAAGCACCGTGCTTGGAAAAGAAGGTTGGTTGGGTGAATTGGGAAAATGCTGTGTTTCCAGGCAAAGGGCGGCATTTTTATTGATGGCTTTACCATCGCTGGTGCTAATGCTTCCGTTGAGGAAATTGCCGGTATAAAACTGAAGGCCTGGTTGCGTGGTGTAGACTTCCAGCTTTCTGCCGCTTACAGAATCAGTTAACACAGCGGCCAATTTCAGCGAGCCATCCTTGTTGTTGAGTACGAAATTGTGGTCATAACCACCGGGATCGCCGGTTACGCTGGCTATACGTGCGCCAATGGGCGTGGCAGTGGTAAAATCAAATGGTGTTCCTTTTACAGGTTGCAATACGCCTGTAGGTATTAACGTGGCGTCTACGGGTGTATAAGCATCTGCATCAATCTTTAAAGTATGGTTCAATATGGTATTGGATGGATTGCCTGTTAAATTGAAATAACTATGATTGGTAAGGTTTACAACGGTGGGCTTATCAGTAGTGGCGTTGTATTCAATACCCAGTTCATTATCGTCGCTTAAGGTATATACCACTTTTACATTCAGGTTGCCGGGGTACCCTTCTTCGCCATCTTTACTCAAATATGTTAATGTAAGGGCAGCCACACTGTCAACCATAGTAGCATCCCATACTTGTTTGTCAAAACCTTTTACGCCGCCATGCAATGCATTTTTACCATTGTTGGTGGCCAGTGTATAACTGCTATCACCAATTTTAAATTTGCCGTTGGCGATGCGGTTGCCATACCTTCCTACCAGCGCGCCAAAATAGGGCGGCTTTGCGAGGTAACCGCTAAGGCTATCAAAACCGAGCACGATATTGCTTTTAGCGCCGGTTTTGTCAGGCACCACCCATGAGGTTACAATGCCTCCGTAGTTGGTTATTTTTACTTGTACCCCATTTTTATTGGTTAAGGTAAAAAGCGAAACAGGTTTACCATCGGCCTGGCCAAAATCTTGTTTGGTAATTGCGGTGGCAGCGGTATTGCCTGCAGGCGTTTCTTCTGTTGTGGTGGTGGTGGGTGCGTTTGTACAACTCATATGGGTAATTGTTAAAAAAATTATTGCAGCAAATAACCTGGCAATCGTTCTCATTTTTAAAGATTTGGTAAAAGAAAAAATTTGGATGGCCGAAAATACTAAAATAAGTGTTTGAAAGACCTTTTTTGCCAGGCAACTAATCAATGCAGCAATAATTAGTTCATTGTAGTGGAATCACTTTACACTTGTTTAACGCGCTAATGATCAAAATTTGCGTTGCGGGAGGGGTTGACTGTTAATGCATGCATGCTTATGCAAAATGTATCTGCATTATTCAAAATTGATCACAAAGTCTGTGTTGCCGGGTGTGATAGCCGTTGAAAGTAAAACCTTTTTATGCGCAAATGGCAACGGGACATACATGCCCCGTTGCCATTGCAATATCAATAATGCAGTTTTATTACGCTTCATCCCTGCTTGTTAGAATCCTCTTGGTGCCGACGGTGTAAAGGGTTTGCGCGGTAATTTTTCATCGCGCATGGCAGCATTGTACACAAAAGAAGCAACAATAGTGGCAGCCTGCATTAAGTCTGCGGCCTGCAGATGGTCATAAGAATCCATGTTGGTATGGTGTGTACGTGTATTGTATTCCATTCCATCTTGTATAAACTGGAAACCTGGCAACCCGATTGCATCAAAAGAAAGATGATCGGTGCCCCCGGTAGTTTGCAGGGTTACTGCCCCGGCACCCAAATCATGAAAGGGTTGCAGCCATTGCGTAAATATAGGTTTCACCTGTTCATTTCCTTGTGCATATACACCGCGTATTTTGCCGGTTCCATTGTCGAGGTTAAAATACGCAGCCACCTTATCCCCCGCTGCATTGTATTTTCGGGTAGCCGTATCCGTGAAATGGTTGCGTACATAATTGCGTGAACCAATCAGCCCTTCTTCTTCTGCACTCCACAATGCCATGCGGATGGTGCGGCGCGGTTTAACCCCCAACGTTTTTAAAATGCGCATGGCTTCCATCATAACTGCGCAACCGGCCGCATTGTCTGTAGCACCCATTGAACCATGCCATGAATCCAGGTGGCCGCCCAGCATCACCAGTTCATCTTTTAATTTTGGATCGGAACCTTTTATTTCAGCAATTACATTGTAGCCGGTAGAATCTGATACGGCAAATTTTGTTTGCACATCCAGGTCAAGTTTCACAACGGTACCCGCTTTTGCCAGCCGGTAAAGTGTCATATAGTCTTCAAAAGCCAGCATGATATCAAGAAAATTTTCGGGCGATTGCGTTGTGTAGGCACCTCCACCCTGCACAAAGATGGTTCCATCGTGACCGCGCACGCTGCCGCTCAATACGGCAATGGCGCCTTCTTTTTTAGCCAGTTCTTTTATGCGCGCCAATTGCAGTGCAGCCAGCTGCAACTGCCCGCCGCGGTTAGAAGGCCGGCGACTACTATCTGGTTTGGGCAATTGAAAAGCGCCCATTTGCTGCAAGGTTGAGTCGGCATATCTGCTTGCATCCGGTGTAAAACCTGGTTTTAGTGTGTCCTTCAGCGGTAGTATAATGATCTTGCCTTGTAGCTTGCCCACAAAAGCCAGTAGCTCTGTGGAGTCTTTGGCAGTAACAATCACAATTTCAGCATTTTTTGCACCGCCGGTTCCGCTTGTCCATGTTTTTGGAAGTCCAATCAGCGGTTTATAATAAGGAGCCGTCATGGCGATGTAAGACTTTTGCAATTCCCATCCTTTGCCAAAAGTACCCCAGGGTTCCAGCGCGGTATTATCAAGACCCCAGCCCTGTAATGTTTTTTTAGCCCAGTTGGTCGCTCTGAAAAAACCGGGAGAATTCATTAGTCTCGGCCCGCTGCCATCGGTTAGCTGAAAAGCGATATCCATTACCTGCGAATGCGCTAATCCTTCTGTGCGTATTTTAGCGATGGTGGCGGTATCTAATTTTTCCTGCGCCAATACAAAAACGGCAACAAGAACAGCTGCCGATAAAGCCAATAGTTTTCTCATGTTAAGTGTTTTGGTGGCTGGTAAACTACTGAATTTGTTGAATATGGCAAGCGCTGCTCCAGGGTAGGCAATAATTTTAATGCCGTATTTATAATGGAATGCTCATTGTGAAACACGTTTCTTCACTTGTTGAAACCACATTGATATTGCCCTGATGGGCACGGGCAATTTCAGAAGCAATGTACAGCCCTAACCCCAACCCGTTTTGTCCGGATTTTAGTTCTGCGCGGTAAAAAGCAGTAAACAAACGGTTCATGGCCGACTGGGGAATGGGTGTTCCGGCATTGGCAACAGATAGTTTAAAATATCCTTCCTGAGTTAGTGCGGTAATTTTGATGGGCTCGTCTTTGTTACCGTGGGTGATGGCATTGGTGAGCAGGTTAGAAAGTACCTGCGTGATTCGGCTGCTATCGCAATCAACCGGTTCAGATAAATTGAAATAAGTTTCAATAGTATGATCGGGCCATAAGGTGCGTAATTCATTCACCACAGGCATCAGCACCTGTTCCAGATCAGTGATGGTGTTTTTATTGAGGATGATACCTTCACCCATTCTGCCACGTGCAAAGTCGAGGATGTTTTCAATCAACCCATGCATGCGGTAGGCGCTGTTTTTTATGACGGTGGCCAATTGTAAAATATCCTTTTCTTCCGTGATCATTTGCAGTACCTGCGCAGTGTTGGAGATAGCGCCGATGGGATTGCGCAGGTCATGCCCGAGTATGGCAATAAACTGTTCGCGTAGTTCCGCCGTTTTCTGTTCTTCCACCAGTTTTTTTTCTGCTGCAGCCACATCCTCTGCAGCCTGCAGGTAAAAAGCTATCAGGTCTGCAAACAGTTTAAACATGCCAATAACATGCTGATTATTCAATTGTGCGGGCTTGGGATCAATGGCGCACAGGGTGCCAAAAAATTCACCGTTCTTCCGCGCAATGGGCATCGAAATATAACTTTGAAAACCATACATGGCAGGCGTTGGATGACCAGCGTAATGCATGTCTTCTGCAACATGATCAATTACTACTGCTTCCCCACTTTGCCTGATTTCATTACAAATGGTGGTAGCAAGCTGCAACTCGCCGCCCGGCACCAGCCCAAACTGAATTTCATCGCGCACGCCACAGGCAACCCACCGGTCATCGGTAACACGGGCCACCGCGGCAAAACCCATTCCTGTTGTTCGACAAATAACTTCTAGCATTGAAGTAATTGCCGGTATACGGCTAATCGCTTCGACTTCAGACTGTAAATTTTCCAAATTTCTTACTGTAGATTTAAATTGCGTAAAACAATGCAACAATGATTAAAAGATAACCATGCTATATAAAGCATGTCAGCTACATAATACAGCGCTAAAACCCGTTAAACCTGCAACCGTGTGCATTACAAATAAAGTGGTTGAATAGTTGCAACAAAACACGTGATGATGAGCACTTCAGGATTTAATTAACATTTCTAATTATTTTCAGCGAAATGAAAAAAGATATACTGATTATTGGCGCTGGTGCGGCAGGGCTGATCGCCATGAAAGAATTGCTGCATGCGGGCTACCATGTTTGCCTGCTGGAAGCAGCACCGGTTGCCGGCGGACGAATAGCCACGGTGCGGGAAGAAGGCTTCGCTACGCCGGTAGAAACCGGGGCAGAATTTGTTCACGGCGAACTGCCCCTCACCTTGTCATTATTAGACCAAGCGGGCATTGCCTATACGCCTCTTGGCGGATCAATGATTGTAGTAGACCACGGTAAATGGCAAAAAAATGAAGACCATGATCCGCATTGGAATGAAATGATGCGGAAGCTTGCCAGGCTACCAACGGATATGAGCATGGCAGCATTTCTGAAAGAATATTTTAACGATAACAAGTACGCCAGCTTGCGCGATGCGGTGCAACATTTTGCACAAGGTTTTGACCTGGCGGATGTTAATAAAGTTTCGGCACTTGCCTGCCTGCAAGAATGGGGTAAAGAAGAAGAAACACAATACCGATTGCCGGGCGGGTATGTACAACTTGTTGATTATTTACTGCGTCAATGCCGGCATGAGCAGGCCGAACTACATTTTAACTGCGAGGCAATCGCGGTCAATTATACCAACGATGGTGTAACTGTTACAACTGCAGACAACCGCACATTCACCGCTGCAGCTTTACTAATCACCGTTTCTGCAGGCGCGCTGCAATCGGGCAGCATTGATTTTTCTCCTGCTATGGATACCGCTTACAGCAATGCGATTGCACAGTTGGGCTTTGGCAGTGTGATTAAAATATTGATGGCGTTTAGAACGCCTTTCTGGAACAGTCGCGACAATGATATCGGTTTTTTGCTGAGCAGCGAAAGCATCCCTACCTGGTGGACACAATCGCCCAATGAAAACAACCTGCTTACCGGTTGGCTGGGCGGACCACCTTCGGCGGCTGCATGGACTGACAACGATTCCGCAATACTGCAATCATCGTTACAATCACTGTCTGCAATTTTTGGAATGGACGTTGCCTCGATAGAGCAACAAATGGTGCATTATCGTATTTGCCGCTGGCACCAACATCCGTATGCAAAAGGCGGATACAGTTATGTTACCGTAGAATCTGCCAATGCAAAAAAAATACTCGCCCATCCTTTAAACGGTAATGTTTTCTTTGCAGGAGAAGCTGTACACCGCGGCCAGTCTCAGGGCACTGTAGAAGCCGCATTGCAAAGCGGCTTGCAGGCGGCAAAATCAATACAAGAGAGATTTGTGTAACGTGAGCCCTGGAAAATCATCGCAAATGAGACTTATCAACAGTATTTTCTTTAGCCAGGCAGATAGGTGGGTAGAATCAGGTAAAATAATCCTCACTGCCTTAGCCTGCATTACTCGCTCGCTGCGGGCTTTTGATGGTATGGTTTCTGTTGTACTGGCTCCATTGTACATCTTAAAATAAACCAGTTATGAAATCAATTCAATTTAATGATAGCAAAACCGGCGAAGAGATCAGCATCGCTTACTCTGATTACGGCAAGGGTCAGCCAGTTGTATTTATTCACGGTTGGCCATCGAGCCGGGAAATGTGGGAGTATCAACTTGCCGACGTAGTAAATGGAGGCTATCGTGCCATTAAATATGATAGACGTGGCTTTGGCAAAAGCAGTAAGCCATGGACGGGTTATGACTATGATTGCCTGGCAGCTGATCTCAATGAGTTGATCAACCAACTTGATTTGCAAAAAGTAATCCTGGTTGGTTTTTCAATGGGTGGTGGCGAGATAGCCAGGTATATCGCCAATTATGGTGAGCAACGCATTGCCAGGGTGGTTTTGATAAGTTCTATATTGCCTTACATGCTTAAGACAGCCGACAATCCTGAAGGATTGGATAAAAAAATATTTGATGAAATGTCCGAAGGCATCAAAGAAGATCGCATTGGCTTTCTGGATACATTCGGCAAAAACTTTTTCGGTGTTGGCTTCTTAAATAAACCGTTAAGCACGCCGTTGCTGAATTATTACCATCATCTTACTACTGCCGGCACGCAACAGTCTACGCTTGAATGCGCCAAAAGTTTTTCGTCAACAGATTTCAGGGCAGATTTAAAAAATATTACGGTGCCTGTATTAATTATACATGGCGATAGTGATAAAATTGTTCCGTTAGAAAACAGCAGTCAGCGCACTGCGTCCATGATACCGCATGCAGAACTGATTGTGTATGCCGACGGCCCGCATGGTATCTTTTACACTCACCGCGCACAACTTAACCAGGATTTATTAAATTTCTTTGCGGGTAAGAAATATGTACAACCGCGTGCGGAAAAGATTGTAATACCAACCCCGGTGTAGGTTATTGAGAATACTGAATGCAATATTCTATCAATTATACAAAAAACCGGTCTTCACTAAAGTGAGACCGGTTTTTTTATATAATGCTTTCGCTGTTGCTAACAATAGAAAATAAGGGGGCATAGGAATTATTAATTATTAATCATTACTGTCCGGTTAAATCGTACAAACCTTTTAATTCGACGGCCTCAGGCCGGCTACGCTTTTCGATGCTGCGTTTTCCTTTTCCCCTGTAATTGAGCAGCAGTAGGTATTTCAGCCATCGCATCATTCAACTTCTGTACAAAGCTCACGGAAACCGTAAGGTTCATCAATACCCCTGAAAGATCATTGACACATTGATAAAACGAGGCATCTCCAAGCGTACTGGTATCAGGTCTTACAATTGCAAGCCTCCACTTGTGTAAATCACTGAAAACCTTTGCTACAACTGGGTCTTCGTAAAATGCGATAATTTTTCCCGGACACCAATAATTATTAATTATTAATTTTTAATTCTTAATTATCCCTGGCTTGGGTAACAACAGAAAAAAACGGAGCAAAGGAATTATTAATTATTAATTTTTAATTCTTAATTATTCCTGGCTTGGGTAACAATAGAAAACAACGGAGCAACAAACGGGGCAAAGGAATTATTAATTTTTAATTCTTAATTCTTAATTATTCCTGGCTCGGGTAACAATAGAAAAAAAACGGAGCAAAGGAATTATTAATTATTAATTTTTAATTCTTAATTATTCCTGGCTTGGGTAACAATAGAAAAAAAACGGAGCAAAGGAATTATTAATTATTAATTTTTAATTCTTAATTATTATATGTTTCCCTTCTTCAGCTCCTTCATCGCATAGTCACACGCACGTGCAGTAAGCGCCATATAAGTAATGCTGGGGTTAAGGCAGGATGCAGACGTCATACATGAGCCATCGGTTACAAATACATTGGGTACTTCATGCAGTTGGTTGAATGCATTGAGTACAGATGTTTTTGGATTGTTTCCCATGCGTGCAGTGCCCATTTCATGATTGGCATTGCCAGGTGCAGAAATAGCTGCATTAATTTTGATGTCGCTATAGCCCGCCGCTTCCAGCATTTCTTTTCCGGTAGCCACCATGTCTTTGTGCATGGCATTTTCATTATCGCGGAATTTGCAATCGATGGTAACCATGGGCCGCCCCCAGGGATCTTTTTTATTATTGTTTAGTGTAATGCGGTTCTCAGCGTAGGGAAGGCATTCCCCGTATGAATACAGGCCGATGCGCCAGGGCCCGGGTTCCGTTAATGCATCTTTAAAGTCTCCACCAATCTGAACTTCCGGTTCGGGCCGGCTTCTGCTGGCATTTACACCATAATGATAGCCGCGTATAAAGTTGGGTGATTGCTCATGTATATTTACAAAGCGCGGTATGTACAATGGATTGGGTCTTCTACCGGAATAATATTTGTCTTCAAAACCTTCTGCCGCCGCGGTAACGGATACGCCTTTGTGATGATCCATCAGGTTGCGGCCGAGCTGGTCGCTTCCATTACCCATGCCATTGGGGAAACGCGCAGACGTTGAATGCAGCAGTATGGCGGTGGTGGCAACGGTGGAAGCATTAAGGAAGATGATCTTTGCGTAAAAATTTTCTGTTTGTTTGGTTTCTGTATCAATGATTTCAACACCGGTAGCCCGTTGTCTTTTTTCATCGTAGATAACAGTATTTACCAAAGAATGCGGGCGCACGGTTAAATTGCCGGTGGCATACGCCGCAGGCATGGTGCTGGCATTGGTGCTGAAATAAGCACCGTAGGGGCAGCCGCGGTGGCACAAGTCGCGCGCCTGGCACTGGCCGCGTCCTTTTACCGGCCGGGTAAGATTGGCGGTACGGCCCATGATTACTTTTCTGTCTTTGTATTTTGATTCGAGCCTTTGCTTGAAATCAGCTTCTACACAATTCATTTCAAATGGCGGTTGAAACTGTCCATCTGGCAATGATGCAATGCCATCTCTGTTGCCGCTCACGCCCACAAATGTTTCCACATAATCATACCAGGGAGCAATGTCTTTATAACGGATCGGCCAGTCTGTACCGTGGCCATCTTTAAGGTTCGCCTCAAATTCTATATCACTCCAGCGGTAACAGGCTCGTCCCCACAACAGAGACCGGCCGCCTACTACATCGCCGCGTATCCAGTCGAACCGGCTGGTCTCATCATACGGGTTCTGCTTGTCATTGATATAAAAGTGCTTATTGTCTTCTTTATAGGAGTAATGACGCGTTTGCACCTGGTGTTCCTCCCTGTCGGCCTGGCTTAGCGTAAGCCGGTGCGCAAAGTCCCAGGGGTTCTTGGTGGCAGTAGGGTAATTGGGATGTTCTACGTTTTTGCCGCGCTCGAGCAGCAACACTTTCAATCCCTTTTCGCACAATTCTTTTGCGGCCCAGCCACCGCTGATACCAGAACCTACTATAATAGCGTCGTATGTATTTTTTGCTGCGGCTTTGTTATTTATAAGAAGTGAATCACCTGGCATGCGTATGTTATATTTATCGTTTAGCTACACAAATAAAAGGAATTTAGGGGTGTTTTCATGATTAAAATTATATCCAACCCAGTGTTAAGCGGAAAAGCCTGCACAAAAAAAATGGGATAACCCTTTTCATCAAGAATTGCCCGCTGTACGTGTATTTTTGGAGGGTAACATTAACATTTGGCGCAGCTTTACCGGTAAATAACTGACATATGAAATTGCTAGCTACCATTCTTTGCCTTTTTATGCTGGGCACCGTATCTGCAAAAGAAACGGTTTTTACTGCAAGCACGCCAGCAGGTACCGTGGTGCGCGCATTTTTGGGAATTAGTATAACAGATTCAGTTGACTTTATACGATGGAAAATCATTCTTAACGAAAACAAGTTTCAGGTTCATTGCAATTATGGTATCAGCAAACCCAATACCAATGGGTTTATCAATGGCGGCTTTTTTGTTCATATTACTGGTACCGCCCGCTTTCAATTTCCTTACTGGCATTTGTATACTGGTACCAGGCATCTTGCTGCCGTTGCGCTGAACAAAAATCTGCTTCACTTACTGGATGCGGACAATCACCCACTAACAGGCAATGGCGGATGGAGTTATACGCTAAACAATACAACGCCAACGGCTGCCGGTAACCTCAGCTGGAAGGGCGCCTCCCCTTTTTTCAGTGATTCATTAGACGTGGAAGGAAGAACACCCTGTGACATACCTGGCATAAGAGAGACAGGTGGCACCTGTTACAAATTAAAATGGCATATTATTTTTTATGCCGATGCAGGTATCCAGACGCAGGGCAGGTACAATATACCCACTGTGCCTTTCCATAAAAACGGCGGGCGAACAGGCAGATGGAAAATGGTAAAAGACAATGGCGAAAAAATAACGTACCAATTGTATGACATCAACAACCAGGTTTTTTTAAGATTGGCACCTGTTGACAATAACATTTTATTGTTTGCTGATGCAAACGGCAACTTGCTGGTGGGCGATGAAGATTTCAGTTATACACTCAATAGAAGAATACGCCCATAGCACAATCAATCGCCGTTGATAGCAAGATATCTTACAATGCATGCGAACTAGCGCGCACCAAAATTTTTCTTCATGGCCATTGGGTAATCTGCCAGGGCCAATTCTGGCTCGGCAAGCTCCGGATGCCATAATTTTTCCCATTCAAAACTATAAAACCCGGCATACTTATCCTTTTGTAAAATATTAATGGCATTAAAAATGGGTACGTCACCCTTTCCCAAAAAAGTATATTTCAGTTCGCCATTGGTTAGGCTGGCATCTTTAATATGCGTATGGTGGATGTATTTTTTTATTTTACTGTACACAGCTGCAGGTGGTTCTTTGGTAATGGTCCACATATTGGCAACGTCCCAGATAAGGCCGGTTTGCGGATGGTTAGCCAATTGCATGATGTTTACCAGGTCATCGGCATACACTACTTCACCATGCGTTTCCATTAACACGGTTACATTTTTTCCTTTGGCATAATCGCCCAGTTCCTGCAGGCCTTTGGCAATAAGATCGATAGTAGCCTGTTTTGATTGCTCTTTAGGAAAATTATTGGGGAAAACCCTGATATAAGGACAATGTATTTGCTGCGCCAGGTCAATAAATCGTTTTGCCTCATCTATATTTTCCTTTCGCTTTACCGGCTCTGCAATATGCAGGTTGCAAGATGAACCCAGGTTTACAAAGCGCAGGTTTTTAGCTTTCATGCGGCTAAGCGTATCCGTTATATTTTCTGCGCTGCTGAATTCATTGCATTTGGTGAGATCCATTTGTTTTAATAAACCGCGCATTTCTATACCCTGGTAGCCGTTGGCGGCAGCAAAATCAATAATTTGCTGAAAGGTCCAACCAGGACATCCCAGCGTGGAGAATGACAACAGCGGCGCCTGTTTTTTAGCCTTCAATGGTGAACCAATGGCCAGTCCGGCCAATAATACACCAGAAGTTTGAAGAAATTCTTTGCGGGTGGTATGTCTCATACAAATGTTGTAATCTATTTCAATAATTTGGCGGCAACAAAATCACAAATTACAATTTCATTTACTTTTCTTTAGCCCATTTATCTATTAGTTTAAGGGCGTGTTTTTTACCCGCCGCAAGCGACAACTTTTTAACAGGGGTTGCTTTTTGTGCTGCTAATAATTGAAGTTTGTCAAGCTCCTTTTGTTCAATAACAACAAATTTTTTTTTGTTTATAGTTATGTTTTCCATGGTTTATAATATTAATCAAAATTCATTATTGTCCGGTTAAATCGTACAAACCTTTTAATACGATGGCCTCAGGCCGGCCGGGCGCTCGTACGCTTGTCGATGCTGCGTTTTCCTTTTCCCCTGTAATTGAGCATCAGTCGGTATTTCAGCCATCGCATCATTCAACTTCTGTACAAAGCTCACGGAAAACGAGGCATCTCCAAGCGTACTGGTATCAGGTCTTACAATTGCAAGCCTCCGCTTGTGTAAATCACTTAAGACCTTTGCTAAAACTGGGTCTTCGTATAATGAGATAGTTTTTCCCGGACAGCAATAATCAAAATTACCACATATTAACTATCCAATTAAGTACAATTAATATCGATTGAGCAATTGCAAGTTTGAGTTTACAATGTAGTAATATTCAGTCGTATATTTAGTCTTTCTAACAAGCATCACATGTTTAAGAATACATTTTTTTTCGGCACCTGGGTACTGGTAATAAGTATAGCCTTCACTGGTAGCAGTTGCCACCCGGCAAAATCAATCGGTGCGCAATCGTCTGCCCCATATACGCATCACCGGTTGCTGATACGCGATGAAGGTATTTCACAACTGGCTTATGTAGACCTTGACAACGCCGCCGCCAACTGGTACACGCCAGTACCTACCGGCCGAGATGTGCAACTGGTGGGCAATGGAAGGGTGCTGGCCGGTACCGGCACCGGTTATGAAGAGTTTGATATTGTTACCGGTAAGAAACTGTATGAACTGACCCGTTACCCCGGCACCATTGCTGCGCGGAGGTTGCGCAACGGCAACACGCTGCTAACCGGTGTAGACTGGCAAAATAAAAAAGGGATTGTATTGGTAGAAGTAGATGCGGCGGGCAACATTCACCAACAGTATGTATACCCGGGTTTTGATTATGTACGGCTGGTAAGGGAAACAGCCAACGGTAATTTTTTGGTGACTGCCAATAACATCATTTTTGAAGGCAACCGCAATGGAGACATTGTTTGGAAGGCAGTGATTGGCGATGCGGCTAAAATGCATGCCTGGCAGGCTTTACGATTGGCAAACGGCCAAACTGTGGTAAGCACAGGATATGCAAAAAACCTGGCTTTTTTTGATGCTAATGGCAAACTGGTAGATACCATAACCGGTCCGGCAGCAGTGCATCCTAATTTTTTTGCGGGCTTCCAGGTACTGGGCAATGGTAATTATGTTGTTGCCAACTGGCAGGGTCATGGGCCAAAAATGGGTGGCTCCGGTACGCAATTGCTGGAGTATACACCTGCAGGCAAACTGGCCTGGCAATGGCAGCAAGATTCCACCAGGTTTTCATCGCTGCACAATGTGATCATACTGGATGAACTGGATACAAAACTTATGTACAGCGAAGATGCAAACGGAAAGCTGGCTCCTGTAAAAGTGGCTATTAACAATTAGATCAAGAACTGGCTGTTATGAGCGCAGATTCCTGGTGTTTGCCGTGTTGTTTTGTTTCTTGGTAAAAGAAAACGTTACCCAACAGCTGTTATTTAAAATAGGATTCGGGTATGGTTCTCCACAGATCATTGGATAAATTCCCTTTCAGTATTTCATACACCAGGTATATTGGCCAGAAAATGTAGTGGATGATCAGGTAAAGAATGGAATGGTTATAATGCCAGCTGATGAGAAGGGTATAAATGCCGAGGAGAAAATAGAGGATACTGCCATTTTTATTCATATCATATAGTTTATGAAAAGTATTCTCCGCAACTTGCGTGCCGTGGACAAGGAGAAATTAAGAATTATTAATTAAAAATCATTATTGTCCGGTTAAATCGTACAAACCTTTTAATGCGATGGCCTCAGGCCGGCTACGCTTTTCGATGCTGCGTTTTCCTTTTCCCCTGTAATTGAGCAGCAGTAGGTCTTTCAGCCATCGCATCATTCAACTTCTGTACAAAGCTCACGGAAACCGCAAGGTTCATCAATACCCGTAAAAAAATCATTGATGCATTGATAAAACGAGGCATCTCAAAGCGTACTGGTATCAGGTCTTACAATTGCAAGCCTCCGCTTGTGTAAATCACTAAAAACCTTTGCTACAACTGCGTCTTCGATAATGACATAATTTTTACCGGACACCAATAATCAAAAATTAAGAATTTATTGAATTGCGGGACAGATCCACGCGGTCTTCCACATCTAATATTCAGCATATAAAATAATTGAAAGGCTGCGGCGTCCTACGGTCATCCAAGTCAATTTATTTATTATCTTGATTGCCGGTTCCCCTTAACTCCTCAAAATTAAAGGCATGAAACTGATAAAAGTAACTCCTAATAATGGTCGCGGTACAGACCCCATTTATTTAAACAGCGATGAAATATTCCGGATAGATTTCGGCAGCAATGAACACAACGCCGGTTGTGATATTACTTTCAAAAACGGGAACGTGATGAGCGTTTACGAAAAGGCCAAAAGTATATTTGACGCGGTTAACCATGCCAGTTATAAGCCAAGAGAAGGCAACGGCCAAACATCTTGAGTACCATATCTGTGATTTAGTTATTGCTATTACCGGCATTGAGAAATGCCGTAATGTAATCGGCTGTTTCATCCAGGTTTTTTTTCACCAGCATATGGGGTATGCGTAGTGTGAGATACCCTTTTTTAAATGTTTGATACGTTTTTTGCAGGTCATACAAGGCCTGGTTAGGGTTAGAGAGGTATTGCGGACCGTCTACTTCAATGTTTACTTTGGCTGATGCCACTGCAATATCGGTTGTATTATCTCGCTCAGATTTCTCCAGCACTGCAGGCACATTGCGGGTGCGCAATGATAGATAGAGACATATGGTTTCCTGGCTGGTTTCATCCAATTTTTCTTTTAACCAGGTTTGGCAAGGGGTACACAATGCAAATCCATAATGTTCCAGGGCATACTCTACTATATAGTCATCAACTTTGCAGGAACAATTCTGGCAATTAGGTATTGGCAGAGGGGTTTTCATACAGGTTTTTTAATGGATATCTGTCATTATAAACGTTTTATAAGACATTTTATTATGTCCGGGCCGTGGTCTTGCTTCTGGCCCTTTGTGAGCGATACGCGCGCCAGTAATCGCACGGGGCATCTTGGTAACCGGCATTGTCATTAGCTATCGTGAGTAATCCCTGAGCGCGACAATACCATTCATTTGCGAATGACGGGTGCAAACAAGAATATAAATGCCGATGCAAAACAGGCGCAGTAATCACCACCACTATCGCCGGAGTACTTCACCATTATAACACGCTGCTGTTGAAAATCACGAGGGCCGTTTGCAATGATAAAACGCAACCAAGAAGTTGTTCATAATCTTACTTGAATGAATAACGGGATTCAATTCTACGGATGCATATTTGCGAATAAGAGTAAATGCTTACAGTTATCAGGTATTCTTTGGCGAACTATATCAGGTGTTTATTGGATCAATCCATCTAATTTTATCGCCTTACTAACTGTTTAATTGCTAACCCTCATGTTACTCCAGAAATTTTTTGCTTCCCTCGTTGTTTTCGTTTCATTTACCACATATTCACAGGTGCCTGCCGGTTCTATTGCCAAATACCGGCTTGATGGCGATGCAACTGATTATGGCGGAACCGGTTACGACGGAACACTTACCAGTGTAACGTCTACTACTAACCGCTTTGGCACTGCCGGCACTGCTTTGTCTTTTGTGGCCGGGGTATCATCCGGAGCTTTACCTGCCGGGTTGGTTACAGCAACACAAAATGATTTCAGTTTCGGATTTTGGTTTCGCTCAGCTATGGTTGCAGCAACCGGCCTACATTGGTACAACGGCAATTCGCTGGTAGATGCCGAAGTATGCGGTGGTGTTAATGATTGGGGTACTGCGCTCATAGACGGCGGCAAAGTAGCTTTTGGGCTTGGCAGTTCAGATTTGACCATTAAATCAACCGCTTCGGGTTATAACAACAACGCCTGGCACTTTGTAACGGTAACCCGCAACCGCACTTCTGGCTCCGTTATATTGTATGTGGATGGTGCACAGGTTTCCAGCGCCACTACCGTCAATACAGCTATGCTTAACAGTCCAACTTTTATCGGTCTTGGCCGGAACCCGTGCGTGGCCTCAGGTGTGTACACCGGTAGCCTCGATGACCTGATTGTATATAACCGGGTGCTTACCCCTGCGGAAGTGTCAAACATCTATGTGGCGCTAAGCGCTGTGGTATTGCCTGTAAGATGGCTTTCATTTACAGGCGAATTAACGGGCAATGGTATACAACTGTCATGGTCGGTAGCAGAAACTGCTGACAATGACCATTATGAAATAGAATATGCAACGGACGGCCTTCACTTTTCCACAGCGGCAACGGTTCCCAATATAGCCGGCGCAGTGCCTGGGTCAGGCACCGAAGCGTATCAGTATACAATCGCTGAACCAACACCCGGTAGCCATTTCTACCGCATCAGGCAAATTGATAAGAATGGCGCCTATAGTTTTTCGGGAACGGTAAAAATTACCGTAAGAACAACTGGAGCCGGTCTATCGCTGCAAAAAAACCCGGTGGTAAATGAATTGGTATTGATGAACCCCAGGCAGCTAATGATACAGCGATTACAGGTTACTGATTTGTCTGGCCGGGTAATGCTTACGAGGATAATCAACGCCAGTAGTACCAAGATCGCCGCACAGTTATCTTCGCTCAGGCCAGGTTACTATTTGTTACAGGTTACAACAGTTGATGGAAACACCACCCTGCCGTTCATAACACAATAATCAATACACCTGCTATGACGGGGGCAAGAAGCGGTTTTGACAAACTGTTTCCGCATTTGCGCAGTACTAAAAAATTTAGTAATTTGCATGTGTTTAAAACTTTTGTTATGGCTGCCACCCTTTTTGACGATACTTCACTATTTAATTCAGGAGCCCTAAAAGTGACCGAGTTTGATTTGCCCGATGCCGAAATCACGCTTTGGGAGCATTTTTTTGACCGGGCTTCCGCCGATGCTTATTATAAAATTTTGCTTGAACAGACACCGTGGGAACAAAAACCGATTACTATTTTTGCTAAGACACTGCCCACGCCCCGGTTGACAGCCTGGTATGGCAAACACCGCGATGCTACCCGTGCAGACACACCATTTACTCCCGAACTCCTGGCCATTAAAACAAAAGTGGAAGCAGCCAGCGGATACCATTTTACCAGCGTGCTGCTAAATCTCTATCGCAACGGGCAAGACAGTGTGGCCTGGCACCGCGATAATGAACGCGAACTCGGCCCCCGCCCGGTAGTGGGCTCGGTAAGTTTTGGCGAAACCCGGCCGTTTGATATAAGGCATAAATTCCGCAAAGATCTGCAACGTACGCGGATACTGCTTCACCACGGAAGTTTTCTGATGATGGCCGGCACCATGCAGCATTTTTGGGAACACCAGGTACCTAAAACAAACAAACCGATCAGCCCAAGAATAAATCTGACGTTTAGAGTGGTACACTGAGCTAAATTGTTGTACAAGCCATTTTCTATCCGCCACTACACCTATCGCCACCTATATTTACCGCACTTGTTTCCTTTCCCATGCTTTTTGCGACTGATGCAAATAAGGCATTCATCCGCCGACTGCTCAATGGTGCTAAAAAAAACTTGGCAATTCTATATATTTGGAATATGTGGTTAGAGTAACTAAAAGACTTGCTTTATTAAACAGGTAGTGAACACCCGAAATGTAGTAACAGGTATAAGAAAAGTTAGTACAATAATTCAAGTACCACTGCCGGCTCCTGATTTGTAGTGTCATTCTGTGCGGATGAAAACTCGTGCTGCCTTCCATTTTTTATTGTTTGCTTTTTATCAATGAGCGTATTTATTATGCTGCTGCCCAACAGTGGTATTATAAACAACCATTGATCGGCTATGCGCTTTCTATACCTAAAACATACACCATGACCCGGCAAAATTTGTTTTCACTTTTTCTTTTACTGATGCATGGCATCTGCGCAACTGCGCAGTCGCCGCAGGCAGACAGTATTAAAAACGTTCAGTTGTTCCAGACCATCAGAACAGGCAATGCAGACAAGCTGAAAGAATTGCTTAAAGCAGGCGCTAATGCCAACGGCCAGCTCAATGGCTACTCTGCATTGATGGCAGCCGCACTTAATGGTACGGCAGAAGAAATGAAAGTATTGATCGACAATGGCGCCAACGTTAATTATTTCAACAGGGACAGCATTTCCTCAATCTGGCTGGCCGTTCCTGACCTGGAAAAAGTAAACCTGTTGATTAGTCATGGTGCAAACGTGCAGCAAATATCGCGCGAAGGAAATAATGTACTGGTGAAACTGGCTGCCATTCCCGGTACGGCGGCACTCATGCAGTTGCTGATAGACAAAGGCTGCAACCCGCGCAAAAGCGGGCCCGCCAATGATATTATGTGGAATGCAGTTTCTTCTGGCGATACAGCTATCACGGGGCTGCTTATACGCAATGGCGTAAGCGTTAATGATACCTCATCGTTTGGCGATTTCCCGGTTAACTCAGCTACCAACTTCCGTTGTTTTAATACCCTCAAAATGCTGGTAGATAATGGTGCCGATGTAAATGTTGCCCCAAAGCATGCCATTCTTCCATTGTTTATTGGTATGACGCCGCTTATGTGGACAGCAGTCAGCAATGACAAGGCATCTTTTTATTATTTACTCGAGCACGGGGCAAACCCAAAAGCTAAATCACCGGGCGGTTATACCACACTCATGTACGCATCTATGGCAGAACAGGATGATCCTGAAATGACTTTGGCCTTAATTGAACGCGGCGTTTCACCTGCAGAAAAAGCATTCGATGAAACCGATGCCCTTCATCATGCCCGGCTAAAAGGCAATACCAAATCAGTAGCTATCCTAAGTAAATATCTTTCTAAAAAATAATAAATTGATTATATGAACCGCACCATTTTATCAACCATGCTCATCATTTGCACCTGTTGTATTTCATTTACTGCACTGGTGAGCTGGAAAAATAATACAACGCCACCCGATAAAAATATCCTGGCCATTCAATCGTCTGTTGTAAAAGGTTTTTCATTATTGCAAACAAGCGGTGCCACCATCATAGCCAAATCCAGATGCGCGGCCTGCCATCACACTACCATGACGTCAATGGTGTCGAATGCTATGGAAAAAAAGGGCCTCTCCGGTTTGGATACTACGGCCTTCATGCGACAGATGGCCATGGTAGGCACACTGGATTTTATTGGCAATCCCAATCTCAACAACCAATTTGTATCGGCTAAATTTCTAGCGCCTTACGTTTTATTGGGATTGAATGCGCAAAATTATCCAGGAGATTTCAGTACAGATATAGCAGTGGACTATGTAATGAGCCAGGCCCTGCCCAATGGAAGTTTCCAGGCAGAGTATGCACGTGTGCCGTTAGAATGCGGCGACATTCACCTGACTGCATTTTCCATCCGTGCCATTGATCTGTATGCATCACCTGCTAAAAAACCAAAAGTGCAGAAGATGGTGCAGCAAACAAAACAGTGGCTGGAGCAGCAGCAACCCCACCTGCAGCAGGAACTCGCCTTTCAACTATTGGGAATGCAGTGGTGCGGCAGCAACCAAACTGCAAAGGCAGCAGTGGCACAAAAGCTGCTGGCCATGCAAAACAAAGACGGTGGTTGGAGCCAGTTACCCACCATGAATAGCGATGCATACGCCACGGGCCAGGTTCTGTATGCACTGGCAGAATCGGCCACCATAAATGTTGCAGCACCATCTTACCAAAACGGGGTTGCTTACCTGTTGCGAACGCAGGAACCATCGGGCGCATGGACAATGGTTACGAGATCAAACCCTATTCAGCCATTTGTAAATACCGCGTTCCCCCCGTATGACGATAACCAGTTTATCTCTGCGGCAGCAAGCAACTGGGCCCTGTTGGCATTGGCGGAAGCATTGCCGGATAAGTAGTCTATGGTGGTGCTTTTAGTTTTTTGCGTATACGATACGAAGTCATATATACCCCGGGTTCCACCCGGGGTTTTTGATATTCATGCCTATCCTATTTTTGATTTTCGAAACAAACGAACTGAAAACTCAAAATTATTAACTGCAAACTTTCTTCCGGTTAAAAAATTGGTGCAATAAGGCTCAAATCAGTAATTTAGGGATATGCATATACAGAAATTATTCCTCTCCGCAACAGTTGTTCTTTTATTGATTGCCTGTAATCAACCGGCAGCAAATACCACTACTGAAACAGATGATGGTTCTTCTGTGATCAGCTCAGATAGCCTGCGACAGCATATTGCCGTACTCAGTGCAGATTCTTTTATGGGTCGGAAACCTTTTACCGAGGGCGAAACAAAAACAGTTGCGTACCTGCAAGCGCAGTTTGCCGCGTTGAAACTGGAACCAGGCAATGGCAACAGCTTTGTGCAGGAAGTGCCCATGGTGAATTTACTGGCTACCGCAGCTCCACAAATGCAGGTGAATGGGCCTAAAGGCAGCTTTACACTAAAAGCTTTTGATGATTATATTGTATGGACCGATAAACCCGACGCAGAAGAGCGGCTGGATAAAGCGCCATTGGTGTTTGCTGGCTATGGTGTGGTAGCGCCAGAATATAAATGGAACGATTATGAAGGCCTTGATGTAAAAGGAAAAGTGGTAATGGTAATGGTAAACGATCCCGGTTTTTGGAGCGGCGATACTACCCTGTTTAAAGGAAAAGAAATGACCTATTACGGACGCTGGACGTATAAGTTTGAAGAAGCAGCGCGGCAAGGCGCCAAAGGTTGCCTTATCATTCACAATACAGCAGCAGCCAGTTATCCCTTTACGGTGCAACAAAATAATTTTAACACCTCCAGGTTGCAGTTAGATAACCGTGGCAAAAATGTAAAGAACTGCGATTTCATTGGCTGGTTGCCCGAAAGCGTTGCCAACAAATTATTTGTTGCGGCCGGGTTTGATGCTTCTTTGTTGGTAAACGCCAACAAGCCGGGCTTTAAACCCGTACCACTCAACCTGCAATTGTCTACTACTATGCAGGTAAAAGCTACCTACAACAAATCATACAATGTTATCGCTAAAATAACAGGTACTAAACATCCGGAAGAAGTTGTTATTTATTCTGCACACTGGGATCACCTGGGCATTGGTACGCCAGATGAAAAAGGCGATTCTATTTACAATGGTGCGCTCGACAATGCATCCGGTACTGCAGGTTTGCTTGAATTGGCGCGCGCATTCAAGAATATGAAAACACCACCCGAACGCACCATGGTCTTCCTGGCAGTGACGTCTGAAGAGCAGGGACTGCTGGGCTCTGCATACTATGCGCAAAATCCACTTTACCCCGTCAACAAAACAGTGGCCAATATAAATATCGATGGCCTTAATCCTTTTGGCCGTACAAAAGATATTGTGGTGGTAGGCGCCGGCCAGTCAGACCTGGAAGATTATTTAAAAGAAGCCACCGTAAAAGACAGTGGCTATGTGTCATTTGAAACGCACCCGGAAGCAGGCTATTACTATCGTTCAGATCATTTCAATTTTGCCAAAGCCGGTATACCCTCGTTGTTTACAGAAGTAGGTGTAGACGTTGTGGGAAAAGATACAGCCTACGGAAAAAAATTGCAAAACGAATACAACGATAAACATTACCACCGCCCTTCTGATACGTATGATGCCGCCAGCTGGACGATGGAAGGCGGTGTACACGATCTGCGTTTACTGTTCCGCGTTGGCAGGCGCCTGGCATTTGAATCCAACATGCCGCAATGGAAACAAGGTTCTGAGTTCAGGGCGGCGAGAGAAAAAAGCAGCGGCCTGCCATAAGTAACGGACGGGCGATCTAATTTATTTTTTCAACTACCTTTATACGGGCAGCTGCACATGCCCTTACCTGTTTGTTGTTATACTGATGCATAAAAAAGCAGCAACTATTTTTACCGCATTGGCTGAACGTACATGCATTTGTGGCATCGCACAAAAAACGTTTGCAGCGTTTACAGCAACAGGTTGTATTTCCATTTTTTTACGATTTATTAATTATTTGCCCATGAAACAATTTGCCATGTTTGTATTGTGTGCATGCGGCCTGCACGCAACTGCGCAAGAGTTAAATGCTATAGACAGTAGTCGTTATCAAAAACCGGTTACGTTTACCACCGAGCAGGATCATGCCAATATGATGCAGCAATTAGGCATCAAAAAGTTACGGCCAGGCCCCAGCGGCAACGAATCGGCACCCAACCATGCCAACTATGATGAGGCGCTTGCCAACCCTTTTCCCGTTTTGCCGGACGCGCTCACTTTAAAAAATGGCAAAAAAGTGACGACGGCCGATCAATGGTGGAAACAACGCCGGGCAGAAATTGCCGCAGCTTTGGAAGATGAAGTATACGGTCATCTTCCCAACAACATACCAGCAGTTACCTGGACGGTAACAATTACCGATCGCGAATTTGTTGGCCGTACACCTGTAATTGCCAAACAGGTGATAGGTCATGCAGACAACAGCGCCTATCCGTTGATAAACGTAAACATCACCATGATAGTGGTAGTACCGGCCAATGCTAAAGGTCCTGTACCGGTGCTGATGATGTTTGGCCGCCCGGTGTTTCCGGCACCGGCACAACCATCACCCGAAAACATGGATAAGATCAATAAGGCGTTTAAAGAAATGCTGATAAAAAGCAATCCTGACATGAAAGCCATATTTGATCTCTACCCTGCTTACACACCCGTTACGCGATTGCCCGGGCCGGATTTTTTTGCGCCAAGGCCCGCAGAATTGCCGCCAACAGAACAACTGCTGGAAGCCGGTTGGGGTTATGCACTTATTGACCCTGCCAGTATACAGGCAGACAATGGCGCCGGTCTCACACGTGGTATTATAGGATTAACAAATAAAGGTCAACCGCGTAAGCCGACACAATGGGGAGCACTGCGCGCATGGGCATGGGGCGCTGCACGTGCTTTGGATTATCTTGAAACAGATACCACTGTTGATGCAAAAAATGTGGGCATAGAAGGTGTATCGCGCTATGGAAAAGCGGCATTGGTAACACTGGCATTTGAACAACGTTTTGCTATGGGACTGATTGGATCATCGGGCAAAGGCGGTACCACATTGCACCGCCGGGTGTGGGGCGAAGCAGTAGAAAGTTTAACGGGCGGCGGTTATTACTGGATGGCCGGAAACTATATGAAGTATGGCGCATCTGAAAGCAGTTTTGGTGCAATGAATGCAAGTAATTTAACCGTTGACCAGCATGAACTGATTGCTATGTGCGCACCGCGACTTTGTTTTATTAGTTATGGCATTCCTGAAAAAGGAGATGCCAAATGGTTGGATCACCAGGGCAGTTACATGGCCGCTGTTGCCGCCGGTACCGTTTACAAATTACTGGGGGTGAAAGATCTTGGTGTGTCCAATGATTACCAGAAAGAAAAAATGCCTGCAGTTAATGTGGATATGCTGGATGGGCGGCTTGCGTGGCGGCAACATGAGGGCGGTCATACCGATGCACCCAATATGAAACATTTTATACGCTGGGCCGATAAATGGATGGACCGGAGAGAATGATTGAGTACACGATAAAATTTTTTAAGCCTGCGATAAAATAATCGTAGTGGGGAAAGTTTCAGTCAGTCTATGCTTACTGGTGTACTGATAAATTCTCGCAAAACCAGCCACCAGCGTTGTTCACACCTGATTTGCAGGTATGTGCAAAAGAATTATGCAACCGGTTTCATTTTTTATTATTATTTTTAGTAAGTCATACTGCAAAGTTAGCGTTGAGAAACGATAACAGTAGTAACGTAACCATTGCTTTTATAACTGCCTAATGAAAGAAAACCCATCGCAACAGGAACTGGATTTGCTTCAGCGTATCCTGAAGAATGATGAGCAGGCGCTCGGCCTGCTGATGCGGAAATATTATACAGACCTTTACAATTATGCCGCACGGTTTACCAACAATGATGCACTGATCAAAGATTGTATCCAGGAAGTCTTCATCAGCCTCTGGCAAAGGCGGCAAACGGCAGGCGTCATTTTATCTCCGAAGTTTTATTTTTTGCGAGCTATAAAAAACAAGGTGCTGAAGTCGCTCGATATAGCACAACGCAAGATCGGCAATCAATCGCTTCCCGAAGACTACGATTTCTCCCACGAATTTTCAATTGAGAAAATGATCATTGCCCGGCAGGTATCAGAAGAAAATGCTACCCGTCTTAAAGCCTTGCTTGCCTTGCTGTCTAAAAGGGAAAAAGAAGTCATTTATCTTAAATACTATCAATACCTCGATAACGGGCAGGTGGCCGAACTAATGAATATAAGCCGCCAGTCGGTATACAACCTGCTACACGAAGCCATACGCAAGCTGAAAGCGTTGTGGCACCAGGAATTTGTGACGCAATAATTTTTCAAAAAAAAAATTTCAAAAAATCCAGTAGGAAATCCGGATTGGGGGTACTTGTAGTACAACGCCCTGTTTCATGAAAGATTTCAGTTTGTTCGAGATCGCAGATTTTGTAATGGATGAGGATTTCATCCGTTGGGTTAATGGCAGGGCCAAGGCCGACGATGTATATTGGGAAAACTGGCTTAAACGCAATCCGCACAAACACCTGATAGTGGCCGAGGCCAGGCGGGTGCTTGAGTCGATAGGCGATGAACAGCCGGTAGTTCCAACTGGTGTGATTGATTCGGAAATTGAAAAATTATTACAAGCCATCCGGCATCCGGCAGAAACAGTTGTAGAAATGTCTCCTGTACGCAAATGGGTGCCCGTTTGGAAATACGCTGCCGCATTTGTGGTGTTGGGCATATTGGGCGCCTCCGCTTTTATGTTTACACGTACCAAAAAAACACCGGCCAAGTTTGCCTATTCAGCAGTTACGTCCGCGCGCCAGCTGATTGAAAATGTAAACACTTCTAAAAATACTATTACAGTGCCCCTGCCAGACGGCAGTACGGTTAAACTTGCTTCGAACAGCCGTATTAGTTATGAGAGCAGGTTTGACAGCATGCAAACAAGAGACGTATATCTCTCAGGACAGGCTCATTTTGATGTAAAGAAAAATCCGCATCGGCCTTTCCGCGTATTTGCCAATGAAATTGTGGCCAAAGTACTCGGTACCAGTTTTAGCATCCGCGCATTTGAAAAAGACACCGTGATACAGGTAACAGTGAGCACGGGCAAAGTAAGCGTTTATTCGCAGGGACAAACAACTGTTGCGCAAGCTGAGGTGGCCAGTAAACCCGGTGGCATTATTGTAACACCCAACCAGCAACTGGTATATGAAAAAGCCAGCCAGGAGTTTCAGAAAATATTATTGGAAAACCCCGTAATGGTTAACGCGGTATCTGTTAATAAAAGCAATGCTTATGAAGATGCACCCATAGACAGGGTTTTTAATGACCTGGGGCGGGATTATGGCATCAACATAGTATACGACAGCGAATTATTAAAGCATTGTACGGTTACCGCAGACCTCGCTAATGAATCATTTTATCATAAGCTTGATCTCATTTGCCGGGCCATGAGTGCGCGGTATGAAGTGATAGACGCGCAGGTGGTAATACAAGCAAACGGATGCCAGTAAAACAAACGAATACACACTTATTATTCATATAAAATCTTAACATGATTGAACAACCCAGTTAATTGTAAATAAAAAAAACCGGTATTGCTACGAACAACACCGGCTTTTATAAAATGTCTCCATCAAAAATGATGTATGACCTGTTTTGATCAAAACCATTGCATAACCAAAACATTGCTAAGCTATGAAGAATTTTGAATTCTCCTATCAGTTAATTTATCGGTTTATGAGATTAGGATTGCTGCCATTACTGCTTATAACTACTTGTGTTGGAACCCTGTATGCCAATCACACCAAGGGCCAGGATGTGCTGGCGCGCAAAGTGAGCCTCGTGGCAGAACAGAAAGAAGTAAAGGCCATCCTCACCGAGCTCAGTAAAATTGCCGATATCAAATTTGTGTACAGCGCACAGCGCATACCATGCAAACAAAAAGTATCATTACGCGCCAAAGATGAAACGCTGGGCGATGTGCTTGATGAACTGCTGGTACCGCTGGATATTTTTTACCAGGTATCTGGCGAACAAATTGTGCTTATGCGTAAGCTTACCGAGGATAGCAATGCTGCTATCCAGGTAAAAGAATCAGACAAAGCCGCATTTGATGTTGCACCCGCCAAGGTTATTTCAGGAAGGGTAACCAGTGAAGCCGGCGACCCACTCGTGGGCGTTTCCGTATTGGTAAAAGGTACCACACGCGGTACTACTACCAATTCAAATGGTGTGTTCAGTATTTCAGCAGATGCAGGCGAAACACTGGAGTTTTCTATCATTGGCTACAAACTGAACTCAGTTAAAGTTGGCGAGTCAAACAACGTGAACATACAGCTGTCGGCAGAGATAGCCGGCCTTAATGAAATAGTGGTGGTGGGTTATGGTACGCAAAAACGTACATTGGTTACCGGCGCCATCTCCAGCGTAAACAGCAAAACGCTCAATGAACTGCCTGCTATTAGTATTTCCCAGGCATTACAAGGACGCATTGCAGGACTAACGGTTACCAACAACGGTAGTCCGGGTACAAATCCCATCGTACGCATCCGCGGTATCAGTTCCATCAGTTTTGCTTCTGACCCTTTATATGTAGTGGATGGATTTCCTACCGGCGATCTTGCTACAATTGACACCCGCGATATTGAGTCGGTAGATGTGTTGAAAGATGCATCTGCGGCTGCTATTTACGGCTCAAGGGCGACCAATGGCGTAGTAATGGTAACTACAAAAAAAGGAAGACGAGACAACAAGCTGCGCGTAAACCTTGATTCTTATTATGGTACACAAAATATAACCAAAAGGCTTGATCTGCTGGATACAGAAGGCTTTAAAAAATATGCGCTTGCTTACAGGGGTAGCCAGGTGCCGCGTTTATTGCCGCCAGACATTAATCAACCTACCTATACCGGCGGAACGCAAACCTATGGACAAACCAACACTGACTGGCAGGATGCTTATTTTAAATCCGGCTACATGACCCAGCATAATATTGGCTTAAGCGGTGGAAATGGTGTATCCCGGTTTTATGCATCCGGCGGTTATACTGACCAGCAGGGTACTGCACCCAGTGTTTCATACAAACGGTATAACTTCCGCATCAATTCAGATCATGTGATTGGTAAAGTTTTCACCTTCGGAGAAAACCTTTATATCGCCGCGGGCGATCAGGCATATGATAACAATGAAACCGGTGCACGTACAAATCTTGTAAACGTGATCAGGATGATGCCGCACATACCCGTATACGACCCCACTTCTATCGGTGGTTTCCGCGGCGTAGACGCTACCAAAGATGGTGGAGACCCTACCAACCCGGTGGAAGATGCAGCACTGAAAAACCCGGGCAAAAGAACAACGGCTAAGATTTTTGGAACTTCGTACCTGGAAGTAAATTTTACCAGCTGGTTGAAATTCCGTTCTACTTTCGGTGTGGATTATGTTAACGGACTTAACTACAGGTTTGCGCCCATCTTCAACGACAACGGCGCTATTGCAGGTTCAAGCGCCACACAGGCAACGATCACCAATAACCGCAATATATCTACGGTATTGTTGTATACCGAGCAGCTTTCGTTTGATAAAACTTTTGGCAATCATCACGTCAACGCCATTGCTGTATATGAGCAGCAGGGCCAAAAAACAAAACAGGAAAACGCCAGTGGCAATCAGCCATCCAATGAGCTGAAAACTTTGAATAATGCTACCAACGTATCGGTGCAAACATTGTTGGGAGAAAAAACATTGTTGTCGTACCTGGGCCGTATTAATTACGATTTCAAAGGAAAATATGTGTTGAGTGCAGCCGTTCGCCGGGATGGATCTTCTGTTTGGGCAACAGGCAGGAAATGGGCTACCTTCCCTTCCGGCTCTATCGGTTGGAGAATCGACCAGGAAGAGTTTATGAAATCCATGACCAAAATATCTGAACTTAAAATCAGGGCTGGTTATGGTGTGACTGGTATTGACGTGGGATCATTTGGTAACACGGTATGGCAGGTGCCCGTATTTGCAAACAGCGCCTATTACCCGCTTAATAACTCTATCACAGCTGGCCCCGCTTCTTCTATACAGAACCTGGGGAATACAGAATTGGAATGGGAAAAAACAAAGCAGTTTAACGTAGGTCTTGACCTGGGTTTATTTGGTAACAAGTTTACCCTTTCTGCAGAATACTATCGCCGCAAAACAGATAACCTGATCTTGAATGTACCACTGCCTCCTTCCTTTGGCTTTATCAACAGCATTGTACCGCAAAACATTGGTGCAATGAAAAACAATGGCTTCGAGGTACAATTGGGTTACAATGAACGTGTGGGTGACTTTAAGTGGAATGCCAGCGCCAATATGAGTTTTGTTACCAACCAGGTAACACGTTTGGCCGAAGGCGTTACAAACATTGAAGCTGGGTCAGACGCTGATTATGGTGCATACAATATTACCAATACTGCCGTGGGCCAGGCTATCCAGTCATTTTACGGCTGGGAAACAGAAGGCATTTTTCAAAACGCTGCTGAAGTAACTGGCCATGCCACACAGGTAGCTGCCACAGCACCGGGAGACCTTAAATTTAAGGATCAGAATAAAGACGGAGTTATTGATTTAAAAGACCGGGTTTTCCTCGGCAGCTTTATTCCTAAAATGACCTACGCAGTAAACCTCGGGGCCAACTACAAGAATTTTGATCTGTCTGTTTTCTTTCAGGGCGTGCAGGGCAACAAAGTTTACAATGCTACCCGTGTTATTACAGAAGGCATGATTCGGTTCTTTAATGCCGGTACCCAGGTGTTGAATGCGTGGACACCTACCAACACTAATACCAATATACCACGCGCTATTTCATCAGACCCCAATCAGAACGCCCGGACATCTGACCGTTTTCTTGAAAATGGATCTTACCTGCGTTTGAAGAATGTAATGCTGGGTTATAACATTTCTGATAAATCATTGCAGTCTCTGACAAAAGGAGTGGTGAAAAATCTGCGTATCTACGTTTCAGCACAAAATATTTTAACGGTTACCAAATACAAGGGTTTTGATCCGGAAGTAGGTAACCGCACACCTGGTTCTTCTCAGCTAACCAACGGTATCGACTTTGCGGTGTATCCGCAGCCGAAGGCTTTCCAGGTAGGCATCCAGGCAGGTTTCTAACATAAAAATTAAGTCAACATTCATAAACCATAACATTATGAAGCGATATATAAGTATTCTGATCGTTGCCATTATCCTGGTCTTTACCGGAATAATTGCCTGTAACAAAAAATTAGATGTTTTGGATCCAAATAATCCAACAGCAGAAAGTTATTTTAAAACCGCCATTGAATTGCAGAACGGAGTGAACGCAGTTTATTCCACGCTGCGCTCCGGAGAGCTGGTGGGCAGAGAATGGTTTTTTACCCACGATATGCGCAGCGGCGAAACCAACTCTGGTGGCGCACAGTTAGAAGCCCCAAGGGCCGAATTATTAAAGCAGCCTTCTCCTGCACCGTCTAACTCTGTAATGTCTGACGTATGGAGAGGTTCTTACCAAATGATCAGCAGGGCCAATGTCGTTATCAGTAAAGCACCCGGTGTTACTGATAACACTGCGCTTCGCGACCGGGTTGTAGGCGAAGCAAAATTTTTGCGTGCCTGGGCATATTTTGAGCTGGTATCTCAGTGGGGCGACGTGCCAGTGTATACCGAACCCATTGCCTCTTCTACAGGCTTCAAAGGCAAATCACCCGCAGCAGAGATCTATACATTGATTATTGCCGACTTAACCGATGCCGCGTCAAAATTACCAGACACTTATGGTTCTTCTGATAATGGAAGGGCAACAAAAGGTGCTGCCTATTCTATGCTGGGTAAAGTGCAAATGCAGAAAGGTGATTATGCAGCTGCAAAAACAGCATTGTTGCAGGTTTACGGAAAGTATTCACTGGTTGCCAATTACCTGTGGAATTTTGATGGCGACATTAAAGATGATAACAACGTAACGGTTGCCACTGGGCATGAATTTAATGCAGAGTCTATTTTTGAAGTAGTATTTGTAGACAAAGGCGATAACAACTTTAACTGGGGTTATAATGGCGAAGGCTCTACCAGTCCGCTTAGCACCGTTCGCAACCAGGAGTATGGCATCACTTGGGGAAATGTAATTCCTTCTGACCGCTTCCTGAATGAATTTGAACCTAACGATCCCAGGTATAAATTTACCATTTACGAGGAAGGCGATAATATTCTCATCAATGTGCCTGCAGGCCCCAAAAAACTGGTGGCAGCAGACATGAATATAGGAACCAGCCTTAAAGGTGGTGTAGAACTGAAAAGGTTTTTCCGTAAATACAATATTTATGATTATGTAAATTCTGGTTTTCACCCCGGTGGTTTGAACCAGCGTGTTATCCGTTATGCGGATGTATTGCTGATGCTGGCAGAGTGTGAAGCCGAAGTGGGTACGCCTGCCCAGGCAGCCATTTACATTAACCAGGTACGCAGCCGTCCCAGCGTAAACATGCCACCCGTGGCGCCCGCTACTAAGAATGACGCACTGAAAGCGGTTATGCATGAAAGATCAGTAGAACTGGGTGCAGAAGAAGTGTCGAACATTGATATATTGCGGTGGAGAGCCAAAGGATATTTTCCTTCACTGATACCAGACAGGGTACCCGGCCAGGTATCGCTCTTCCCTATACCGTCTATTGAAACATCTACCAACCCAATGATAAAATAACGGTTGGCAAAAAAATATCGAATAGAGGCTATTTTCGTAGCCTCTATTTTTTTGTGAAATAAAATGACGCCATCTAGCATACTGCTATGTTTTATACGGCTTTAATATGGCCGTAAACCGATAATTTGCCGTTGTATGAAAAAGCTACCAGTGTATATCACTGTAATACTGCTAATGCTTTGGCTGGCATTCCTGCAATCGTGTACCCATCAGCGTGAGCAGCCAATGTTTACAATGCTTTCGCCGGATGTATCTGGTATTAATTTCGATAATGCTATTCATGAAAACGACTCTTCCCGTTCTTTTATCAATGAATTTGGCTACATGGGCGGCGGAGTGGGTATCGGCGATTTTAATAACGATGGATTAAAAGATATTTTTTTTACCGGAAACCAGGTAAGCAGCCGGCTTTATATTAACAAGGGCAACAACCAGTTTGAAGATATTACCGGTAGTGCAGGTGTAACCACGCAGGATTGGGCAACGGGTGTGAGCATTGCCGATGTAAATCACGATGGGTACGATGATATCTATGTATGCGTATTCGGCAAAAACCTGCTGCAACGCGCCAAAAACCTGCTGTTTATTAACCAGCACAACCTTACGTTCAAAGAATCTGCGTGTGATTATGGACTGGCAGATACCGGCTATTCCACACAAGCCGTGTTTGTAGATTACGACCGTGATGGCAGGCTGGATATGTACCTGGCCAATTACCGATTGAACGGCCCCAATGCCAATTCGCTTTTTCCGCGCGATAACAGCGGCCACTCTCCTGCCAATGATCAACTCTATCACAACAACGGTTATGCAGATTCATTGGGCCACGATGTATATACCAATGTGAGTATGACGGCCGGCATTAAAGAAGATGGTTACGGGCTGGGGGTAGTGACGAGTGATTTTAATGGCGATGGCTGGCCCGATATATATGTAGCCAATGATTTTGTATCTAATGATGAACTATGGTTGAATAACCGCAAAGGTGGATTCTATAATGGCATCAGCCAGGCATTACGGCACCAGAGTTATTCTTCCATGGGTGCAGATGCAGCAGACCTTAACAACGATGGTTTACCGGATATTGTTACGCTTGACATGTTGCCTGAATACAACCAACGAAAAAAAGAAACGTTTTTTTTCATGAACTACGACCGGTACCAGTCTGAAAGATCGCTGGGGTATGAACCGGAATTTGCCAGAAACATGCTGCAGCTCAACCTGGGTACCAAAGACAGCATTCCACTGTTTAGTGAAATAGGTCAACTGGCAGGTATTGCCGAAACCGACTGGAGTTGGAGCGTACTACTGGCAGACTTTGACAACGATGGATGGAAAGATATACATGTAACCAATGGTATTGGAAGAGATTTTATCAATGGTGATTTCCTGGAATTCAGCAATACTACATTCACGGCAACCGGTAAGCCCGAAACACAAAGAAAAGCGGTGCGTGATAAGCTCTCTACGCTTACACCGGTTACATTGGGTAATTATTTATTTATCAACCAGCACAATTACGGTTTTAGCAATATGTCTGCCGCTGCGGGAGTAGATAAGCCATCACTCTCTAACGGCGCTGCTTATGCGGATCTGGATAATGACGGCGACCTGGATTTGGTTACCAATAATATTAACGGCCCCGCATTTGTATTGATCAATAATAGCCGCCAGGCAAATGCATCCAACACGCATTACATGAAGGTAAGATTGCTGGGCAATAGCCTGAACACAAGAGGTTTTGGCGCAACAGTAAAGGTATACCGCAACGGGCTTATGCAAATGCAGGAACAAAACCCGGTGCGCGGGTATTTTTCTTCCGTTGACCCCGATCTCGTTTTCGGCCTTGCAAAAGATACGCTGGCAGACTCATTGGTGATTACGTGGCCCAACCAGTACCAGCAGCGCCTGTATGCAATACCGGCAGATACAACGCTTATCCTCGTGCAGGCCCACGCAACCGCGGTTGCGCAACCTGCCAATAGTACACCCGTTTTGTTTGAAGATATCACCGCAGCTACCGGCATTGACTATGCGCACCAGGAAAATATTTTTAATGATTTTGCCGTGCAACGGCTGTTGCCGCAAAAATATTCCCAAATGGGGCCGTTTATTGCCACAGCAGATGTGGATGCTAACGGCACCACCGATTTTTTTGTGGGCAATGGTATAGGATTTCCCGGTAAGCTGTTACAGCAGCAGGTGAATGGAGCATTTACTTCCACATCTATTACTGACACCATTAAAATGGAAGATGACCAGGATTGTACATTTTTTGATGCCGATGGCGATGGCGACCAGGATTTACTGGTAACCGGCGGTGATATACAGTATGCAGCTAACTCAGAATACCATCATCCGCGCTTATACCTTAACGATAGCAAGGGTCATTTTCGGATAAATAACAATGCTATACCCGTCGGTGTAACCACCATTGCAGGGTGCGTGCGTGCAGCAGATTATGATAACGATGGCGATGCAGATCTGTTCATTGGCGGTCGCGTGGCGGGTGCCTACCCTGCTTCTCCCTCCAGTTATATACTGCAGAACAACAAAGGCTTATTTACGGATGTAACGGCCGCCGTTTGCCCGGCCCTGCAAAAAGCAGGTATGGTAGCAGCCGCAGTTTGGACAGATTTTGATAACGATAAACAGACCGACCTGGTAATAGCTGGTGAATGGATGCCGGTTCGTTTTTTCAAAAATAACGACGGCCGCTTGCATGAAGTAACCAACAATACGGGACTACCGCTAATGAACGGCATGTGGCGCAGCCTGGTGGCTACTGATGTCGATAATGATGGAGATACAGACCTGGTAGCCGGCAACCTGGGCCTCAACTGTATTTATAAAGCTGATAGTTCAACACCCATGCAATTATTTGCAGCAGATATTGACGGCAACGGCACTACCGACCCTGTTTTGTTTTATTTTATAAAAGATGAAGACGGTACCAGGAGATCTTATCCGGCTATTGGCCGAACACAGCTGGCCGAGCAGGTACCGGCGATAAAAAAGAAATTTCTTAAGTACCAGGATTTTGCAAAAGCCAGGCTTGACGATATTTTTAGCAGCAAGGCAAAAGAAAAGATGCAAACCTTGAGCTGCAATGAAACAGGCAGCTGCTGGCTGGAGAACAAAGGCAATGGAAAATTTGTACGACATACCCTGCCCGTTGAGGCCCAGTTTGCCCCGGTGAATGCAATCATTGCGGCAGACATTGACAACGATGGATTGACAGACCTGGTGCTGGCCGGTAACGAGTACCAATCTGAAGTAATGACCGGGAGGTACGATGCGTCTTACGGGCTGGTGTTAAAAGGGACTGCAGATAAATCTTTTAAAGCATTGACGCAGTTAAAAAGCGGTTTGGTATTGCAGGGAGATGTTAAAAGTATGGTACTGGTTCCTTCAATAAAAGGCGGGCAATTACTAATTGCGGCGGCTAATAACAGTCGTTTGCAGGTATTCAAATTAAATAAGCCCTTAAGTAAGTGAAGCCTGGCCGCTGAGCTACAAGTGTCTATTCGTTTTTTAATTATCTACTGGCGTTTGTAACCCTCACTGCATATCTATCAGTTTTTCATTGGCATATTCAAGGGCCTCCACCGGCGAATCGAATTCAAGTGCTTTTTTACTATCATTTAAAAAAAGTATACCCGCCGGCGTCTCATCTGGTTCAGATAAAAAATAGCTGGCTGTAAAATACTCTTTCGGTTCCATACCGGGCTCGTGCCGGGCATGGGGTTCCACAACTATCCAAATGTCTTTTCCGTTGATTTGTATTTTCTCTGTCATGACCTGTCTTTTGTACCAGTAGTACATTTATTGTGCCGTAAAACAAAGAGTATCTGTGTACAAGCGCAGTGGTTAATTCATCTATGATTTCATAAAACCGGGTGCATATTTGGCGGCCAAAACACAGACTGGGCAAAGGCCTGGATGAACTGTTTATCTAACCGCATCAACTGGTTGGGTGTGTGCCGCAGGATCGCTACATTTGACTGTTACTAAATCCCGTCTTTTTTGGCAAAGTTGTTTTCCGTAGTAAGCATGTTCCTGCTGGCACTGACTGCCCACGCGCAACAGCCACGGTCGTATTCATTTACGCATTACACTACTACCTCAGGGCTGTTGAGCAACCAGGTAAACACCATTGTACAGGACGCAGAAGGCTATATCTGGACAGGAACTACCGATGGGCTGCAGCGGTTCGACGGCACCCGGTACAAAACATTCACACACAAAGACCATGACTCATCGGGCATCCCTCCCAACCCGGTATGGCAATTATTGATTGACAAAAAACAGCATTTGTGGCTGCTGATGGCTGATGGTACGGTGGGCATTTTTGATACCCGCAAATTTACTTTCCGGCATATACCGGCGCATTTTAAGAAACCTGTTACACCCAATACCGCCCTTAAACGGTTAGGCATTGATGCATACGGCCATGTTTTTTACCTGCTCAGCGGCAGTGAATTGATTACCCTGAATGAACAGGGGACGGAATTTTCTTACCGCCATAATTTTATTCAGCAAAAAGAAGAATGGGATATTGTGGATTGTGTACAGGAGCCGGGTACACATAAGTATTGGATGAGTATAAAAAATGTTGGGCTGGCAGTCTATGATGCCGCCACGGGCAATTTGAGCTACCCTTTTAATAACCCGCAAAAGCAGCCCCTGATTGACCAATACAGCGGCAAAAAAATGTATGATCATCTTTTTATAGACAGCAGGCATAGACTATGGGCCATTGAGTGGACCGATGTTCCTATGATACAATGTTTCGACATTGCTGAAAACCGCCAGGTGCTTACCAATGCCACCCTATCAGCGCAGTTGCAAACCTATTATGAGATCAAAGGCTTTATTCAGCAACAAGACGGTACCATTTGGGTGAACGGCCTGCTGGTATTTGCAAAATACCTGGAAACCGAAAAACAGTTTCAGCAGGTGGTAAACGGCTATGTGGGCGAACAGAGTGCAGCCTATGAATTCGTACATTGCTTATTTGAAGACCGCGAGCGAAACATATGGGTGGCAACAGACAACAACGGGCTTTACCGGTTTAACCCCGCTACAGAATTTTTTAGAAATATAAAGCATACCAACCGTTTAAACCAGCTGCCCGGCAAAGGCGGCGTTATGTCTTTTTTACCCACCAAATGGGGAACCGTTCTTGCAGGCTCCTGGGGCGATGGATTGTATGAATATGATCATGACTTCAACACAGTACCCGTTGGTATAAAAGGATTGGGAACGGCTATCAATCCATTTGCCTGGTGCATGATAGCGTCTGCGGATAGCAACAGCATCTGGATGGCAGCGCAACCAGGGCTTTATCTGGTAAACCAGGCAACGCGTGGGTATACTTACTACAACCCATCCATTTTAAAAAATACAACGGTAAGGCAGGTGGCAGAAGATAAAAGCGGTAACCTGTGGCTTGGTATGGCCAGTATGGGCGTGTTTAAATGGACAATTAACGACGGCAGCAAACCGGTTGAAAGCGGTCTATCGGCTTTTACGGATATACCTGCGGTGCAGATAAATAAGATCACCATTGATACAAAAGGACTGGTATGGGTTGGTACACCAGAAAACGGTGTTTATGTGATTGACCCGGCTTCAAATAAACTGGTAGATCGATTTACGGATACCTCTGGTGGTGGTAAACAATTGCCAGAACGCGGAGTATCGTCTATACTGGAATATAACGACAGTATCATGATCATTACCACAGCCACACGCGTGATTGCCTATAACAGGGTTTTAAATACCAGTACTGTAATTGGTGCGCGGGGTATGATCTCTGGTTTTATTACGGCAGTAGAGAAAGACAAAACCGGCTATCTGTGGCTCACCAGCACCAACGGTTTGTACCGCATCAGCATCCGAAAAAAATCATTCCTGCATTTTACACGTTCAGAGGGTATTGCCAACGAACATTTTGTTCAATCTGCATCGCGTGTGTTGCCCGACGGTAGAATGCTGTTTGGCAGTACAGATGATATATTGCTTTTTGATCCGGCAAAAATCACCACCAGGTCGTCTTTATCAACGGTGCACATTACCGGGTTCAAAGTAATGGGGAAATATGTACAGCTGGATTCTTTGCGCCAATCCGGTGAGGTTCAACTCAACTACCAGGACAATGCACTGACGATTGAATTTTCTCCACTGGTGTATAACAGCCCGTGCATGATAAAATACAAGCTGGATAAGCTGGACAAATATTGGAAGACGGCCGATAATAATAACGACGCTGTATATAGTTACCTGCCCCCGGGAACGTATACTTTTCTCGTAAAAGCGGTGGATGAAGACGGAAAAGAATCGGCCACCACCGAGCTGCAAATTACCGTTCACCCACCCTTCTGGAAGAGCTGGTGGTTTTACAGCCTGCTGGTTTTAACGGTGGGTATTTTATTGTTCTGGTTAGACAGGGAAAGAATGAAACGCAAAGCGTCTATGCAAAAAATGCGTTCGGATATTGCAGATAATCTGTACCAGGATGTACAAACTGCATTGGGTAACATAAATATACTAAGTGAGATAGCCAGGTTAAAAGCAGATAAAGAACCGGAGAAATCGAAGGATTATATTCAGCAGATACACAGTAAAAGCCAACAGATGATGGTTGCAATGGATGATATGTTGTGGGGGATGCATCCTGAGAATGACAGCATGCTTAAAACTATTGAACGTACCAGGGAAGCCATAGACAGCCTGCGGACAAGTAAAAATGTAGACATCAGTTTATCGGTAGATGAAAAAGTGGAGCGGCTGCAACTGAACATGAAAGTTAGGCAAAATATATTTTGGTTTTTTAAAACCGGTATCAGCAATATCGTGAATACCGGCGCCACCAATTGCAATATTCATATTACATTGGATAAGTCGCACCTAATCTATAAAATTGTGTTCGACAATTCCAATGCAGATATGCAACAACTCAACAATCTATTACAAAGACAAGAGCTAGAAAAAAAGCTGGCGGAAGTGCAGGGTGTCATTCGTCTTGAAGTAAAACAACATATAACCATCATCCGCCTCAGCATCCCTGTGTAGTCTTTTATCCCAGCTATTTTAATAACAATACGCAGACATGCGCAAGTATTGCATGCGGCGAATTAATCTATTCGTCGATAAATATTTACATAGTAGCATTTTTTAATTGTATGATTGATTTTAAAATGACAAATAAAAATTCTCTATAATATCTTGTCATATAAGGGTTTCTCTTTTTCAAAATCGTTTTTTTTCTACGCATCGAACTCTATAAACCTATTACCTTTTCACTGATTTAGGGATCGGGTTTAAATGAAGGTTTATGGTTCCGCTTAGTGCACCCTCTCCTTTTGGGGAGGGTTTTTTATTGGTTACTACATTTGTCTGTTACATGTTTATCTATCCACGCCGGTATATAGCTGCAACCGCCAGCTGCCTTACCGGTACCATTAACATAATAACACGATTATTGCACAAGAGTAGAATTTTAACTACAGAAGATAACAAATCTCTGTGCTTTCTTTATGCCTTGTTTGGTTTGCTTCCTACAACAAAGTTGATGTGCGCAATCCAAATCGCACTTCGTGTTCAATTCCTTTGTGAAAGACGTTACAATGGACGGCCCAATTGGGTTGCCATCTGCTGGTTATTGAGCTGGCAGATACAATAAATCATTATAAAGAAATCAGTAAATGCGAAACACGTTACTTACGTTGCTTCAACAGAAGACAACGCCCTCAGACCCCGTAAAAAACAAATTGGACAACTATGTGCAAAAATTGAGCGGTTTTTTTCATGCACCCGCCAGTATCCGCGAAGCAAAACGGATCAGGCGATTTTCAACAGATTCCAACATGATTGAATTAATTGCTGACACGCTGGCTAACCATTACCCGGTTTGGGAACAACAAGACGGCTATGATATGGCTCACTACTGGTATTGCATTACACTATTATGCTTTAATCCTTCTCCAAAAATTGTCGATCGGCTTTTTACCATTACAAAAAATATGGTGAAGTGGCATTTTGAAGACATCCATCTTTTACAGCGCACGTTTAATTTCTTTCCAGACGTGGCTGCACTTAACAGTCACCGAAAGGCAATAGAAGATTTTTATGCCGAAATAGCCCCCACCGTGGAATCTTTACAATGGATACAGCATATTGGTTTGCCCGAACCAATGAAAGAGTGGGAAATTAGTTTTGAACTCAGCACCGATGGAGAAAGAAAATATGAGTTTGCCTTAACGCCCGAAGAAAAGGAATCAAGATTTGAATTAGTAGTAACGGTAAATTCTGTTGCCAAAGGCAACGGACACAGCTGGTGGCTTAGTTTATACAATTCTAATAAAACCATACGCGCGTTGTGGACGCGCCCGGGCGAAAATAGCATACGCATTCATGACACAGTGCAGCATCTTGCCATTAAGCCCACTTTACTGCATTTTTCACAGACGCTCGCCCAGCTGGAAGCGATGCTTCACACAAAATTTGTTCGGAAGCCGGTACATGTTTATTTCAGCAGGGGATTAAAAGATAAATCTGTCATTGAACGCTGGGTAGCGTCGCTGTAAATATGTACATAAAAGAACCCAACTCTTACCAGTTGGTGGGTACATTTGTATCATACAATTACAAACGCAATGAGCGGAGAAAAAAGTCTGCCCCAATTATTAAAAACGCTGAAGCCGGAACTTCGTGCAGGTGACTTTGTTTTTTGTTCAATAACCGCTGAGCAGTTACGTGTTGTTAATGATGCTATTTGCGTTTTTACCGAGCCGGAAGGTGTTACCGTTATTGTTACAAAAGAGACGGCCGACCAGTTGCAGTTTAGCTATTCATTTGTTGCCTCGTGGATTATGCTGACCGTTCACTCATCGCTGGAGGCAGTGGGCCTTACAGCGGCATTTTCAACTGCGCTCGCAAAACACGGCATCAGCTGTAATGTGGTAGCTGCGTTTTATCATGATCACATTTTTGTAAATAAAAAAGATGCAGAGGCGGCAATGCGTATTTTGAATGCATTGTCTGCCTCCGGCGAAATGGGTCGGTGATTACAGTTAGCACGCGCAGCGATTAAGCCACGTAGCCGTTGTAATGTTATCTTCTAATATTGCTGCAAGATGGCAACTGCTTCGGTATTGTTTTGCTGCAATGCCAGATCGATTACAGAGAGGCCCCGTGCATCCAGCATGGTTTTGTCTGCACCGCGTTCAAGTAATACTTTTAATACCTCGTTGCGGCCAAACATGGCGGCAAACATCAATGCGGAACCGCCGTTTCCATGCTGCAGGTTAATATCCGCCCCACTATCCAACAACAGGTTAACGATAGGTGTATATCCTTTAAAAGAGGCGCCCATCAATGCTGTATTGCCGCCGGCATCGGCAGCATTTACATCGGCACCGTTTTGCAGAAGTAAGCTGGCCGCTTCCAATTGATTGTTGTAACAGGCGATAATCAATCCTGTATATCCTTTTTCATCCCTGGTGTTTAAATCTGCGCCTTGTTGTATCAGTTCTTGCAGTACCGCTATTTCTCCTTTTCGCGCTGCAGGAATTACCAATTGATTGATGTCAACCATGTAATATGATTATGTTTAAGTTTATGATGGATAATACTGACCGTTCAACAATGACTTTATAAGCGTTTGTAATTGCGGCAGGTTAAATGGTTTTTCCACTGCAGCAGAAGCGCCGTGTTCTTCATATGCCTTTAAGCCGTCGTTGTTGGCCGAAATAAGTATTACCGGAATGTGCCGGTAATCCGCCTGCGATTTTATTTGCTGGCACATCACCCGTCCGTCTTCCTGCCCCACATTTACATCCAGCAGAACCAAATCTGGTTGAAAAGAATAAAATATACCCAAGGCTTCTTTGCAGGTAAGGGATACAATTACCTCGTATCCCTTTAGACGCAGGAAACTTTTCAGCATAAATAAGATGTCTTCATTATCGTCTACAACCAGTATCTTTTTCATATTTCCACCTAAGGGTACGTGAATGTAAGCATAAGATTAGAAACAGCGTTTGACTGGGGAAAAATCATCTTTGTTACCTTTAAAATGTCATCAAATGCCATACATACAGGCGTGCAACATTTTCGGCAAACTATTTGACAGGCGTAGAGCTGGGCTTTGTGTTACGCCGGTGGGGCACCGTCTTTGTCATGTGCTAACACCGGGGCAACTTCCCGTTGAATTGGGTCTTCACTTATCTTTGTAATTAAACCCCTTTAATGATCAATTCTTTTTATCTGTTGGCAGAAGATGACCCTGACGACCGGTTTCTGTTTTCAGAGGCATTGAAAATAGTTGATCCGGCCATTCATTGTATCATGGTGGGCAATGGCCGGGAAGTGATGACGCTATTGCAGAACGATTTTTTTTCTTTGCCAGATTGCATCTTTCTTGATCTAAATATGCCTTTGATGAACGGGCTTGAGTGCCTGGAAGCCATCAAAACTGAACCGGCTTACCAAACCATACCGGTTATCTTATATTCTACCACGCTAGAAAAACAAGTGGAAAATCATATACTTACCACAGGTGCGGCAGGTTGTTTTGTAAAACCGTCAAGCCCTGCAGAATTGGCTGTGTGCCTGAGCAATCTTATAAAGGCATATCAATAGACGCCAGCGCAGGTGTGTTTCTTCACGCAAAGGCGCAGTTAATTTGTCAATTTATTTTTGGTGCAGCTTTGCAAATTCAATCGACCGTTTGCTCATACGGAAGTGAAATGGTAAACGTGCTACCCTCTTTCTCCTTGCTTTTGGCGCTGATAAAGCCGTGGTGTTTTTCAATGATCCTTTTACAAAGGGCAAGGCCGATGCCCGTTCCTGGATATGTTTGCTGTGAATGAAGCCGTTGAAACATTTCAAAAATACGTTCGGCATAGGCCTGTTCAAAGCCAATGCCATTGTCTCGTACATAGATGCGGCAATATTTTTCACGGGTACCGTTTCCTGATGTTCCTTTAGCGTCCGTATAAATTTCTATCACCGGCGGCAGGTCGGCCCGCGCATATTTAACCGCATTGCTAATGAGATTAAACAAAACGGTTTTTATCAGCCCGGCATTTACGGGCAAAGAAGGAAGGTAGCCGATTACAATACGGGCGCCTTTTTCTTCGAGGATGTGCTGCATCTCTTCAATTACTTCCTGCAACAGCAAGCCCATACCGGTGGTGGAGAAAGTGATGGGTGCCGCAGATACCTTTGAAAACGCCAGTATATCTTTTATTAGTTCCTGCAGGCGCAGTGCCGATTTCTGTATGCGGGCCAGGTTCTGGTTATCTTCATCATCAAAATAATCTTTGTGTTTGTCTGCCAGTATCTCGCTGAAGGCGCGAATCTTGCGCAGCGGTTCCTGCAAATCATGAGAAGCCATAAATGCAAACCGATCAAGTTCTTTATTGGCTTTTTCCAACTCGTCTATATTCCTTAGCAGCTCCTTATTGAGTTCAATAATTTGTTCTTCTGAGCTTTTGCGTTCGCTGATTTCGTTTTGCAGTATGCGGTTAATGGTAAGCAGCTTTTTTTCCTGCTGCTGCAGTTGCTGGTTCTTTTTATACAGGTCTATAAATACGGACACCCTTGCTCTTAACAGCTCAGGTTTTATAGGTTTGTAGATATAATCCACGCCGCCGGTGCGGTATCCCTTAAAAATATTTTCTTCGCCGTATGTATTGGCGGTAATAAAAATAATAGGGATGTGTTTTAATTTTTCCCTCTCAAAAATCAGCGCGGCGGTTTCAAACCCGTTTAGGTTGGGCATTTGCACATCCATTAAAATGAGCGCAAAGTCAAATTCAAGCAGCAATATTTTTAGTGCGTCACGTCCTGATCGTGCCTTTACAAACTCATACCCGTCAGACTCCAGGATGGTTTCCAGAGAAAATAAATTGTCTTCCCGGTCGTCAATCAGGAGAATTTTTTGTTGCATAGTCCCTTCCATTATTTATAAAACCAGATACGCATTAAGGACAGCAGCTGGTCTATTTTTAGTGGTTTGGTAATATAATCCGATGCGCCTGCTTCAATACATTTCTGCCGGTCGCCCTTCATGGCTTTGGCAGTAACGGCAATAATAGGCAGTGTGCTGTTTTTGTGTTCACGTCTTATTTTTTGCATGGTTTCATAGCCATCCATTTCGGGCATCATAATATCCATCAGCACCATATTGGTTTTAATAGATTCATCATTAATGATGTTAATGGCTTCTTTGCCACTCTCTGCCGTCATTACATTGATATTGTACCGTTCAAAAACGGTGGTGAGCGCAAACAGGTTTCTTACATCATCATCTACCACCAAAATATTTTTGCCGGTGAGAATGTCTTCTTTAAGCCGGATGTTTTCTATCACCTTTCTTTTTTCTTTCGCCAGCTCGTTGTGGTTTACATGCAGGCGTACCACGGCCTCATCCAATAAATGCTCCAGCGAGTTAACTCCTTTCATGAGCACCGCACTTGAGTTTTGATTGAGCGAATGCATCTCCGCTTTATTAAAATCGCGCGCAGAATATACAATGACCGGGGTCTCTTTTGACTTCTCCCCTGCAATACGCGATACCAGTGCGTCTCCGCCAATATCGGGCAGGTTGTAATCGAGTATAATACAATCATAATCGGTGGCAGACAACTGCTGAAAGGCGGCTTCACCGGTTGCGGCAATATCAACTTTCATGGTATCACCTTCCAGTATGCCGGCTATCTGAGAAGATTCAATTTCATTGTCTTCTACCACCAGAATCTTTTTAAGATCTTTATTACTGATGGCCAGTATATCCGCAAACAGATCATTCAGCGATTCGTTGTCGAGCGGCTTTAAATGAAACGTTCTGGCGCCGCGACGCAGGGCCAACGCGCGGTTTTCTTCACCCGAAATCAGGTGAATGGGAATATGCCGGTAGTTAAGATCATTGCGCAACAGATCCAGCACCTTCCAGCCACTGGTATCGGGCAATTTCACATCAAGCGTAATGGCAACCGGCATAAAGCGGTTGATAAAATCAAATACTTCAATATAACTGATGGCAATGATCGCTTTAAGGCCATGGTTATGCGCTTTTTCTACGATGATGCGGCCAAAACGCATATCGTCTTCAACAATCAGCACTACTTTATCTCCCGCCGAAATATTTGTTCTGTCATCGCCGGTTTCATTGATCATTTCATTTACAATGCCCAGGTTTTTTGCTTCGCCTTCAGACGTAATGCGGAGTGAATGTAAAATGGAATCAATTTCACCACTGCCCGGCCCCAGCGAATATTGCTGGTAACCAGTGCCAGCGCCTGACCCGGTTTTTGTAATAAGCGCATCTATTACAGGCACAAAAAGAGTAAACGTGCTTCCTTTAGATGGATGGCTTTCCAGTTCTATGGTGCCGCCCAGCAGTTCCGCCAGTCCGCGGCTGATAGACAATCCAAGACCGGTACCACCATATTTACGACTGGTAGAGCCTTCTGCCTGTTGGAACGCTTCAAAAATGATATTTTGTTTTTCCTGCGGGATGCCAATGCCCGTATCACTGATGGCAAATGCTACCACTTTTTCTGCATTGTCTAAATTGGGGTTGGATGTTTTCCAGTTTTTATCTGCTTCGTATATTTTAAGTTTTACTTCGCCCTTCTCTGTAAACTTAAATGAGTTCGACAGCAGGTTTTTTAAAATCTGGTTGAGGCGTTGCAAATCCGTTTCCATAGAAACCGGTAAACTTTTGTCTGTTTCTATCGTAAACCGCAGATGCCTTGCTTCAGATATTGGTTTAAAAGTAGTTTCTGCAAAGGCAGCAATTTCTGCAAACCGCACCGTAGAAATATTGGCGGTAATAAAGCCCGATTCAATTTTGGAAAGATCAAGAATGTCATTGATCAATTGTATCAAATCATCTCCGCAGGAGTGGATGGTTTTTGCGTACTTGATCTGCTTTTCATTAAGGTTGCCCTCGGCATTTTCATATAATTGCTGTGCAAGTATGAGCAAACTGTTTAGCGGCGTACGCAACTCGTGCGACATGTTTGCCAAAAACTCCGATTTGTATTTTGAAGTAAGCGTTAGCTGTTCTGCTTTTTCTTCCAGTGACTTTCTGGCTTCTTCTACCTCCCTGTTTTTTTCTTCCACTTCATTTTTCTGTTTCACCAGCAGCAGCGCTTTATCCTGCAACTCATCATTGGTACGGCTCAGCTCTTCCTGTTGCAGTTTCAGTTCACCCGCGAGCGATTGCGATTGTGTAAGCAGTTCTTCCGTACGCGAGTTGGCTTCTATGGTATTGATTACAATACCAATACTCTCGGTTAGCTGTTCCAAGAAGTCGATATGCGTTTGGCTGAAGGTATCCAGCGAAGCCAGTTCAATAACCGCTTTCACTTTGTTTTCAAACAACACCGGCAATATGATAAGGTGTGTTGGCTTTGCCTTACCCAGGCTTGAATTGATCTTTATATAATTGGCCGGTACTTTAGAAAGAATGATGCGTTCTTTCTCCAATGCCACCTGGCCCACAAGCCCCTGGCCAATTGCAAATTCGGTGGGTATTTGTTTATCGGGGGTGTATCCGTATGCAGAAAACAGGTTGAGTTTTACCTGGTGGTTTTCTTCGTTTTGTTTCAATATATAAAACGCTCCGTAATGCGCGGTTACCACCTGTGCCAGCTCTGACAATATACGCTGTGTTACTGTCTTAAGGTCTTTCTGGCCCTGCAGCATTTGCGTAAATGTAGCCAGGTTAGATTTCAGCCAGTCCTGGTCGTGATTACGCAAAGTGGTTTCTTTCAGGTTGGCGATCATTTGGTTGATGGTATCTTTCAGCGCTTCCACCTCTCCTTTTGCTTCTACGCGTATGGTTCTGGTTAAGTCTCCTTTGGTAACTGCCGATGCCACTTCAGAAATCGATCTTACCTGCGTGGTTAAATTCTGCGCCAACTGGTTAACGTTTTCGGTAAGGTTTTTCCATATACCGGATGCGCCCGGTACAGATGCCTGCCCTCCCAGCCTTCCATCCACGCCTACTTCACGCGCCACTGTAGTTACCTGGTCTGCAAACAATGCCAGCGTATCAATCATTTCATTAATGGTATCAATCAGCTGCGCCACCTCTCCGCGCGATACAATGGCCAGTTTCTGTTTCAGATTGCCCGTTGCTACCGCGGTTACCACTTTGGCAATACCCCGCACCTGGTTGGTAAGGTTAGATGCCATCATGTTTACGCTGTCTGTTAAATCTTTCCAGGTACCACCCACACCGCGTACTTCTGCTTGTCCGCCCAGTTTACCATCTGTACCCACCTCCCTGGCCACACGGGTAACCTCAAACGCAAATGAGTTGAGCTGTTCCACCATGGTATTGATGGTATTCTTTAAATCGAGGATCTCTCCTTTCACATCAATCGCCACTGTTTTTGATAAGTCGCCACTGGCCACCGCTTTGGTTACCTCCGCAATATTGCGCACTTGCGAAGTAAGGTTACCGGTCATCTGGTTTACAGAGTCGGTCAAATCTTTCCAGGTACCGGCCACACCGGGTACAAATGCCTGGCCGCCCAATTTTCCATCTGTACCAACCTCCCTGGCCACACGGGTAACCTCAGACGCAAACGCGCGCAACTGATCCACCATGGTATTGAGTGTTTCTTTCAACTGCAAAATTTCTCCGCGTACATCCACCGTAATCTTCTTAGACATATCGCCATTGGCCACAGCAATGGCCACCTCGGCAATATTTCTTACCTGTGCGGTAAGGTTACCAGCCATCTGGTTTACAGAGTCAGTCAAATCTTTCCAGGTTCCTGCCACACCGGGTACGTTTGCTTGTCCGCCCAGTTTACCTTCTGTACCTACTTCGCGCGCCACACGGGTTACTTCTGATGCAAAACCGCGCAACTGATCCACCATGGTATTGATGGTGTTTTTCAATTCAAGGATTTCACCTTTTACATCCACACCAATTTTTCTTGATAAGTCGCCGTTGGCCACCGCAGTAGTTACCTCTGCAATGTTGCGCACTTGCGAAGTAAGGTTACTCGCCATTTTATTCACCGAGTCGGTCAAATCTTTCCAGGTACCGGCCACACCGGGTACATTGGCCTGTCCGCCCAACTGCCCTTCAGAACCTACCTCACGTGCCACACGGGTTACCTCAGAACCAAATGAATTCAATTGATCCACCATAGTATTGATGGTGTTTTTCAACTCGAGGATCTCACCCTTAACATCAACCGTAATTTTTCTGGATAAGTCGCCCTTGGCAACCGCCGTGGTAACTTCCGCAATATTGCGCACCTGGCCGGTAAGGTTAGATGCCATACCGTTTACCGAATCGGTAAGGTCTTTCCATACACCACCAACGCCGGCCACGGTTGCCTGCCCGCCCAGTTTTCCTTCAGAGCCTACTTCACGCGCCACGCGGGTAACTTCAGATGCAAAACCACGCAACTGATCCACCATGGTATTGATGGTATTTTTCAACTCAAGTATCTCCCCTTTCACATCCACATCAATCTTGCGCGATAAGTCGCCGGTGGCCACTGCGGTAGTTACCTCCGCAATGTTTCTTACCTGCGAGGTAAGGTTGCCCGCCATGATATTTACAGAGTCTGTCAAATCTTTCCAGGTACCGCCCACACCGGGTACATCTGCCTGTCCGCCCAATCTGCCTTCAGAACCCACTTCACGCGCCACACGCGTTACCTCAGAACCAAACGAGTTGAGCTGATCCACCATGGTGTTAATGGTGTTCTTCAATTCAAGGATCTCACCCTTAACATCAACCGTAATTTTTCTTGATAAGTCGCCTTTGGCCACCGCGGTAGTAACTTCTGCAATGTTGCGCACCTGCCCGGTAAGACTACTGGCCATACCGTTTACACTATCCGTTAAATCTTTCCAGGTACCAGCCACACCTTTTACCTGCGCCTGTCCACCCAGTTTTCCTTCGGTACCTACTTCTAGCGCCACACGTGTAACCTCAGATGAAAATGAATTGAGCTGATCCACCATGGTATTGATGGTATTTTTCAGCTCAAGGATCTCACCCTTAACATCAACCGTAATTTTTCTTGATAAGTCGCCCTTGGCCACCGCGGTAGTAACCTCTGCGATGTTGCGCACCTGGCCTGTTAAGTTGCTGGCCATCTGGTTTACAGAATCCGTAAGGTCCTTCCATACACCGCCCACGCCTTTTACTTTTGCCTGTCCGCCCAGCTTACCTTCAGAACCCACTTCGCGCGCCACACGGGTAACCTCACCTGAGAATGAGTTCAGCTGATCCACCATGGTGTTGATGGTATTTTTCAGTTCCAGGATTTCTCCTTTTACATCCACCGTAATCTGCCGCGACAGGTCGCCCTTCGCAAACGCCGTGGTTACCTCTGCAATATTGCGTACCTGGCCGGTAAGGTTACTGGCCATCTGGTTTACAGAATCGGTTAAATCTTTCCAGGTACCGGCTACTCCTTTTACCTGTGCCTGACCGCCCAGTTTTCCTTCGGTACCCACCTCCAGCGCCACACGGGTAACCTCAGACGAAAATGAGTTGAGCTGATCCACCATGGTATTGATGGTATTTTTCAATTCAAGGATTTCTCCTTTTACATCCACCGTAATTTTTTTTGACAAGTCGCCTTTGGCCACCGCCGTGGTAACCTCTGCGATATTGCGTACTTGTGCGGTAAGGTTACTACCCATCTGGTTTACAGAATCGGTAAGGTCTTTCCATACACCGCCCACGCCTTTTACTTTTGCTTGTCCGCCCAATTTACCTTCCGAGCCTACTTCACGCGCCACACGGGTAACCTCCATAGAAAACAGGTTGAGCTGTTTTACCATGTCATTTACTTCTTTTGCAATCCTGGCAAATTCTCCCTGCAGGTTATGACCGCCAATTTCCAATGGCATCTCTTCAGACAGATTGCCTTTTGCAACCGAGCTGATCACATGGGCAATTTGTATGGTGGGGTGCACCAGGTCAGATACCAGGCTGTTTAATGAATCGATGCCTGTGCTCCAGGTACCTTTAAGACCGGGCACTTCTATACGTTGGGTGAGCTTACCCTGTTTGCCGATGGTATTTCCGGCGCGGGTAAACTCCAGCATCATCTGCTGGTTCAACGAGATGATATCATTTAATGTATCGCAAATTTTACCGCTGAGCCCTGTTTGGTCAATGGGCATGCGCACACCAAAATTGCCATTCTTTACTTCTGTAAGAATATGCAGCAGGTAGCGCATGTCTACCATATCAGCATCTGGCAGCTGGTGATAATTGGGGAACGGCAGTTTACCGTTGCTTTTGCGAAGATTTTTTGGAGTTTGCACCGCCACCACTTGTGCGGTTTTATTTGCTACTTTACGTGCCGTTACCGGTTTCTTATTGTTGTAAGCCATAGGAACGCTCTTTTATTGAGATACAATCAATTAAGGAAACTATATTTATTGGAACTTAAAATAAAAATAAGCGATTTTACTGCACAATACGCAAATTTCGCGCATGCCTGATTAATTTTGTTAAATGTATTAAGTTTGGTGCGTGCAATGCGTGAAATAATAGGCTGAATGTACAGGTTTCTTGCAACGGTATATTTTTTCATTTTTACCTGATTATTACTTTATGAATATCCCCGGCGCTGTAGCAAACAAAATTAATATTCTGATAATTGATGATGACGAAGAAGATTTTTTGATTATCCGGCAATACATTAGCAAGATACAGGGCAACAATCTTTTTTTGGTTGAATGGTGCGGAAGCTACCAGGAAGGCATCAATGCTGTACTTGCGGGTGCATATGAAATTTATTTTGTCGACTTCAGGCTGGGGCCGAAAACCGGGCTCGATCTTATACGCGAAGCCATTTCTGAGCACTGCGAACAACCCATCATTCTATTAACCGGCGCCGGCAACAAAGACATTGATTTGCAAGCCATGCAGGCAGGTGCGGCAGACTACCTGGTGAAATCTGAACTCAACACAGAAAAGCTGGAGCGTTGTATACGGTATGCCGTTGCGCGGCATGAATTTCTGAATGCACTGAAAGCAAATGAGCAGAAATACCGCGGCATTTTTGAAAAGACCAAAGATTTCATCTTCATTGCCGATGAGCACATGGCATTTAAAGAAGTGAACAGTGTAGGCGAATTATTATTTGGCTACAGTGCCGATGCTTTTAGACGGATGCGCCTGACAGATTTACTGGTACACCCCGAAGACGCCACGGCCATTGAAAAATCATTGGTGGCAAAAGGTGAAGTGAATGATCGCGGGCTTGATCTGCGTGCAAAAAACCAGCATGTCATCCATTGCGTATTGTCGCTTTCGCGCGAGAAAGATGCTATGGGAGAATACTATATCCAGGGCATTGTGCATGACATTACCGCTATCCGTGATGCTGAAAAAGCCGCATTGCAAACAGCGCGGCTGAATGCTACCGAAAGGCTGGTACGTACATTGGCGCACGAAGTACGCAACCCGCTCAATAATATTATACTGGCAGTGGAACAACTGGACGGCCCCAAATTTGAGAATGAAAAAATATACCTCGATATTGTTACCCGCAACAGCAACCGCATCAACAAACTGATTACCGAATTGCTCTATACCTCCAAACCGGCGGTAATGAGCATGGAGAGCAGTTCCCTGCAGGCGATTATAGTGAAGAGTATTGCGGCTGCGCGCGACCGGCTCACCCTGAAGAAGGTAGACTTGCAGGAAAACTATTCGGTTACCAATCCCATGGTAATGGCCGACCCGGAAAAGCTAAGCATTGCCTTTCTCAATATAATTATCAATGCCATTGAGGCGTCCCCCGCCGAAGGCGCAATAATAAAAATACAACTTACAGAAGAGCGCGATAATTATGTAGTCTCTGTTACCGACAACGGTCATGGCATCAGCGAAGAAAACCTGGGCCAGTTATTTGAACCCTATTTTACTTCCAAGGCAGCCGGTATGGGGCTTGGCCTGGCTGCTGCGCTAAGTATATTTGAATCGCACCGCGTATTGGTACAGGTAAAATCTGCGCTCAACGCAGGTACCACGTTTCGGTTGACCTTTAAGAAATAAACAAGGTTGAAAAATAAATCAATGGTGCGGTCGGTAAGATTGCGTTACTATAATTGGAGCCACATGGCACTAGCTCATATGCGACAATATAGTTTTTAGCTCCACTTCATCGGGCAAGTATACGTTACCGAAATCAAGCACCTGCGGATTGGAAAAATGCATGGGATTCACGGTTGGTTTTCTTACAGAACCATGAAATTCTTTAGCGCCTGTTTCAGCCATAAGTTGTTGAATGTTGGAAGACCGAATGCCGGCACCTGGCATGATAACAATGCGATCGCCTGCCCGCTGCACCAATGCTGCCAGCAAAGGACCGGCTTCTGGTGCGGCACTTTGCTGGCCCGAGGTAAGAATGCGCTCACAACCTGCACTGATAATGTCTTCGAGTGCTTTAAACGGATCAGGTGTTGCATCAAACGCACGATTACAAGTCACGCCCATTGGGTACGCCCATTCTACAAATTGCGAGAGCTTATCTGTGTCAATCTCACCGTTTATTTTTTGTACGCCAATGGAAATGCCATCGCATCCCAATTCTTTGCATATCCTTATATCTTCTTTCAGGATAGCCAGTTCGTCTTCATCGTAATAATAATTGCCACAACGTGGGCGCAGGATGGGATATAACTTGATAGATACCCGGGCTCGTGTTTGCTTAATAGTACCATAGCCCGGCGTGGTGCCACCTTCAACAGGATTATCGCATAACTCTACCCGGTAGGCGCCTGCCTTTTCTGCAATAATACACGATTGAATATTAAATGCACATACTTCTAAAATTGCTTTTGCCATTGTTATGTTGTGGAATGATATTTTATTATTGATCCACCGGGCTCCACCAGTGCTTTTTATTTACGGCGGTTGATGCCCCGTTGTAAACCGCAACCGCTATTTAACTGATCGGCCGCGCACATCGAAAGCTGGCACTGCAAATTATGAACTTCCGAACTATGAACTTACGAACGAATAATCTATAAACGACTTCCCTTTATCAGCCATACCGATTGAACCGACTGTTCTTTTAAATGGAGGAATGCCTTGCGTGTTTCATCTTGCTGGAAGTTTTCAAAATCTGCCTGTGTAGGAAATTGTACCAGGTGTATCTCATATGGTTTGTCTATCTGATGTTCAATAAAAGCAGCGGCACCGGGTCGAACACGTAATAACAACTGCCCGTTATATTTTGCGATGAGTGGCAGCGCAATGTCTTCAAATTGATTAAAAACATCTTCCTGCCCTTCTTTTAAGTAAATGAGTTGTGTTAGAAATTCCATTGTGTTTTGTATTCTTTTCTGTAATGGCAGCATGCCGATACAATTTTTATTTTTCTGGCGTTTCATCCATAACCGGAACTTTTACCAGTACCGTAGTGCCAGCACCTATTACACTGCGTATATCCATGATACCCCCAATCATATAACACCGCTCTTTCATGCCCAGCAGTCCTAATGATGTAACAGGTTTGCTGGTGTCAAATCCCTTACCATCATCGCTCACCGCCAATAACAATTCGCCGGTGTTTATTTGCAATGAAGTTTTTATGTTGCTGGCGGCTGCATGACGGGCTATATTGGTGAGTATTTCCTGGTAAATGCGGTAAATGCCTGTGCTGATATTATTGTTGAGTTGCATGGTTTGGTTGGGTGGATTAAAATATACGGCAATACCTGAGCGTTTTTCAAATTCTATTCCCTGCCATTCTAACGCGTCTGCCAATCCGTAATCATCCAATATGGGCGGCCTGAGGTCAGATGCGACCTTGCGTACTGTATGCACTGCCTCATCCAGCAACTGCATCATGGTATTAACTTTTTCGGTAAGCGCTGCTGCATCATAATTACTAGCAATATTATTTTTTAACCAGTGCATATCCATCTTTATACCGGTCAGCAACTGTCCCAGCTGGTCGTGCACCTCTCGGGCAATGCGCGCCTGCTCCTGTTCTTTCAGGTTTTCAAGATGCGCAGATATACGGTGAAGATCGTGGTTGAGTACCTGCAGGTCTTTTTGTGCCTGTTTGCTTGCCGTAATATCTATGCCTACGTTGATCAGGCCGTCTGTTTCGCCAAATTGAATAGCAAGCGATGTAAAATAATAGCAGATGGTTTTTTGCTGCGTGGTTAAGAGCGTGGCTTCGGTAGCAGCATGTTTATTGATAAACCCAGATTGCAGGTACCTTTCAATATTGTTTCTGTCTGCAGGCTGAAAAAAGTCAAATACTACAGCGGTTTCAATTTGAGCGCGGCTGTAACCACCAACTTGTTCAAAATTCTTATTCCATTGCAACATACTGCCTTTTTCATCACATAGAAAAAATATGCCCGGCAGGCTATTGATAATGGCAAGCGAAAATTCTTTTGCCCTGCCCGTTTCTTTTTCAGCCACTTCTTTTTGTCGCTGTACTTCCTTTTTTAATACAGCCCCTGTTACTGCCGAAGTTAAGCGGGTGAGGTTTGTTTTTAGAATGTAATCATCTGCCCCTTCTTTAATAATGGTAACTGCAAATTCTTCTGATACCGTACCCGTAACCAAAATAAAAGCAACATGCGGGTTGGTGGCTCTCACCAGTTCAAGCGCTTCTATTGAGCTGTATTGGGGCAAGGCATTATCCGCCAGCACGGCGTGGAATTTTTTTTGCTGCAATGCATCATGAAATTCATCTTCATCGGAAGCCACCATTGCTTCAAATTCAAGGCCTCCTCTTTTAAGTGTTAATTGAATCAGTTCAGCATCAGCAGCGCTGTCTTCAAGTAACAGTAATTGTAACCTTGTGCTCATACTTGTGTTTTTTAGGGGTTGGATCTTTGGTTAAGCAATACCCAATATAATCCCACTTCGGCAATGGCTTTGCTAAAAGATTCAAAATTAACCGGCTTCACAATATAGCTGTTCACACCCAACCGGTAGCTTTCCACAATGTCTCTTTCTTCCTGTGAAGAAGTTAACACCACCACCGGAATAAGTTTTGTTTGATCATTTGCCTTTAGCTGGCGCAGTATTTCAAGACCGTCTACCTTGGGCAATTTCAAATCCAGTAAAATCAATTTAGGTTGCAGTGGCCCTTTGTTGCCTGCATAATTGCCGCGCGAAAAAATGATATCCAGCGCTTCTTCGCCATCATCTACATGTACCAGCCGGTTGGTGAGATGGTGTTTTTGAAGGCTTCTGATGGATAACTCTGCCTCATAGTGGTTATCTTCTATGAGCAGAATTTCTACCTGGTCGTTAGAAGTCATAAATGCAGTGTATTGATGAATAAATGTATTAATTAACTACGGGAAGTGTAAATGAAAACGAGGCACCTTTGTCTTTTACAGCGTCTGCCCATATGCGGCCACCATGGCGTGATACAATTTGTTGCACCAGTGCCAGCCCAACGCCTGTTCCTTCAAATTCGGTCATTTTATGCAAACGTTGAAAGACGCCAAACAATTTATCGGCATATTTCATATTAAACCCAACACCGTTGTCGCTGATAGTATATATAATTTCGTTGGCATCGTTTTTAACAGAACTGATGTCAATTACCGGATGCTCCCTGGTAGATGAATACTTTATCGCGTTAGAAACCAGGTTTGTCCATACCTGGTATATAAGGTTGCGGTCGCAAACAGCTGGTAACAACTGCTTTTGCTGCACGGTATATTTGCTGTCGTAGCCCAATTGTTCATGCAGCACAGCGTTTACCAATTCCTGCATATTAACCGGATAAATATCCAGGTCTTTACGGGCGGTCCTTGATAAATTGAGTAAATCGTCTATCAATTGTCCCATTCTTTTTACATTGGATGCTATGATATGAAGGATACGTTGCCCCTCTGCATCCATGTTCCTACCATAGTCGGCAACGGCAATTTCTGTATAGCCATCAATAATACGCAAAGGCGCACGCAGGTCATGAGATACCGAATAGGCAAATGTTTCCAATTCTTTATTGGCCCTTTCTACCTGTAATGTTTTTTCGATTACTGCCGCCTCCGCCTTTGCGCGTTGCCTCACCTCCTCCACCAGCCGATGGTTAATTAGCTGTATCTCCTGCGCACGGTTATATATCTCTGCCTGCATTTCTATCATTTGTTGTTGCAGGCCGGCCGTTTGCTGGCGTTGCAGCTCTTGCTGTTTTTTTAACTGCATGAATGATGAAACATCTTCAACACGGTGTATGATGTAACGCAAACGCCCGTCTTCAGAAAAAACAGGTTTGTTAAGCGGGCTCCAGAACCGTTCTTCAAAACTGCCATCGGGGCGGCGTATATCATATTGCTGCACCGCCATGCTGTGACTTTTTCCGTGTTGCAATACACTTTCCAGCGACGCCCTCAGGTTAGACTCGCCTGTAGCAGACGGATCATCAGGATTGTCAGGAAATACATCAAAGAGATGGCGGTTACGGATATCCGCCAGTTGGGTCATAGTTGCTGCCAGATACGCTTCGCTTGCTGTAACAATGGTAAGGTTGGGGTTAAGAATCAGGTACAAACCGGGCGCGGATTCAAACAATGCCTTAAAATCTATTTCTCCCGATAATACCATGCAACCGTAATTTTCTTGAAGTTCGCTTTTTTTTGAAAACAGCCATGTAGGGGTAAACAATTATTTCGCTATTGCTATGACGTTGTCTGCTTTAATTACAACGCTTCCGCATTAAAAAGAGATTAAGATCAGCTGGAAATCTATTCTTCGTTTATACAACACTGGCAGAGTCAATCAATAAACGCGCGCTTTTATAGATGCACGCGGGGATAATCTTGCTCAAGCGTTGTTCATGCCGCTTACATGTATGCTGTGGCAATGTCCTCACAGTAAATATGCTTTTGCTCCCCGCAGTTAGTATTGAAGAATTAAGATACCTTCGGTAACGCTATTGCTATTTGTAACCTAACTACGCTGCCATGCATCTTTTTCGCCACCCGGCTTTCATGCTGTTATTTGCCTTTGTACAATTTGTAACACTGGCCGTCCACGGACAAACCTCATCCGCCATCAACTTCAAAACAGTATCCAATACCAACGGCCCGTTGCTGGGGTACGCTCCATCATCTGGCATAACCATTCTTACCGTAAACGGTTTGCATTTTAAAGATTTGAACAGGAACGGCAGACTGGATGCTTACGAAGACTGGCGACTGCCCACAGATGTACGCGCAAAAGATCTTGCCACCCAAATGACCATTGAACAAATAGCTGGTTTAATGTTGTACAGTGCGCACCAATCCATTCCCGGCAATGCCCGCGGCTTTGGTGCAGGTACCTACAATGGTAAGCCAATAGATTCAAGCGGCTTGCAGCCATTTGATATATCGGATCAACAAAAGAAATTTTTGCAGGAAGATAACCTCCGGCATATACTGGTAACGCGTGTGCAAAGCCCTTCGGTTGCTGCGCGCTGGAATAACAACGTACAGGCATTTGTGGAAGGACTGGGTTTGGGTATTCCGGCGAATAACAGCACCGACCCACGCAACGGCGTTGTTGCCAATGCAGAATATAACCTTGGTGCGGGAGGCACCATTTCTATGTGGCCGGAATCAATTGGTTTGGCTGCCACTTTTGATCCGGCTATTGTATGGCAGTTTGGTCAAACGGCTGCGCAGGAATACCGTGCACTGGGCATTGCCACCGCTTTATCTCCGCAGGTTGACCTTGCCACAGAGCCCAGGTGGAACAGGTTCAGCGGCACTTTTGGAGAAAACCCATTGCTTGCCGCAGATATGGCCCGGGCCTATGCAGACGGGTTTCAAACATCCGCTGGTAAATTTGAAATTAGTAACGGCTGGGGTTTCCACAGTGTAAACGCCATGGTTAAGCATTGGCCAGGCGGTGGCCCCGAAGAAGCTGGCAGGGATGCACATTATGCGTACGGCAAATTTGCAGTATACCCTGGGAATAATTTTCAAACGCATTTAATTCCGTTTACCGAAGGTGCATTTAAACTAAACGGCAAAACGAAAAAAGCCGCTGCCGTGATGCCTTATTATACTATCTCTTATAACCAGGACAAAAAATATGGAGAAAACGCAGGCAATGGATACAGTAAATATATAATTACCGATCTGTTGCGGGATCAATATAAATATGATGGCGTTGTGTGTACAGACTGGCTCATTACAGCGCAAGAAGGAAAGACACCCGATGTTTTTGCCGGCAAATCATGGGGCGTCGAAAAATTAAGCATTGCCCAGCGCCATTACAAAGTGCTGATGGCGGGAGTAGACCAGTTTGGGGGCAACAACGCTGCAGGGCCGGTGCTGGAAGCTTACCGGATGGGTGTTGCCGAACACGGTGAAACGTTTATGCGTAAACGCTTTGAGCAGTCTGCCATCAGATTACTGCGCAATATCCTGCAAGTGGGTTTGTTTGAAAATCCATACCTAGACCCGGAACAATCTGCCAAAACGGTTGGCAATGCCAACTTTATGAAAGCTGGTTTTGAGGCGCAGCTGAAATCAATTGTGCTGCTTAAAAATGTGGCTGGCTCATTACCACTGGCAAAGACAAAAACAATATACATCCCCAAACGTACTGTGCCTTCTGTACGTGATTTTTTTGGCAATGTATCGCCCCAGCGGATTGAATACCCGGTTAAAATAGAACTCGTGAAAAAATATTTCAACGTTACCGATGACCCGGCAAAAGCCGATGTTGCCATCGTATTTATAAAGGGAGCTGCCGGCGGCGACGGCTACAGTCGAGAAGACAGGCAAAACGGCGGCAATGGCTATGTGCCCATTACACTTCAATATAAAGCGTATACGGCTGTTAATGCAAGAGAAAAAAGTATAGCGGCGGGCGACCCTGTAATAGACTCTACTATCGTTAACCGTTCTTATAAAGGCAAAACAAGTACTGCATCCAATTCAACAGATCTAACACTGATACTGGAGACAAAAAATGCAATGAATGGTAAGCCGGTTATTGTTTGCATGGCATTGCAAAACCCCAGTGTGGTTGCAGAATTTGAATCCAAGGTGCAGGGCCTTGTAGCCACATTTGGTGTACAGGATCAGGCATTGCTGGATATACTTTCGGGCGCGCGTGACCCGTCCGGATTGTTGCCCTTACAAATGCCTGCTGATATGGAAACGGTTGAAGCTCAAAAAGAAGATGTGCCGCAGGATATGCAATGTCACAAAGACAGTGAAGGACATGTGTATGATTTTGGTTACGGGCTAAACTGGAAAGGTATCATCAGCGATGCAAGAACGGCTAAGTATAAAAAGAAATAACGGTAAGTAGCGTATCAACCGGGTATGGATGTTGATTTTTTATCCGGGCACCTGCGGTTGGTGTAATCAAACATCGCCGGGCGTGTCTATCTTAATCATTTCCGCGGCAGATTGTACCAATGGGGAATCAGACGCATACGGCACCCTGCCTGAGGGAACAAATTTTGACGATTCCTGCAGGTGTACTTCCTGATCATCAAAAAATATATGGGCACCAAAAGCTTTTAATACGCTGTCTTTTGAAAGTCCTCCCAGGAAATGCGCCTCATCTACATATACCCCCCACTTGCGCAGTGTTTTTACCACGCGCATATGCGAGGGCGCATTGCGCGCGGTTACAATAGCTATCCGCAATGGCGATAGCTCGATGGAAGTAGGCAATTGCTCCTGTATTTTAGATAGCTTGATAAGCAATTTTGCAAACGGCCCTTCTTTCAGCGGAATGTCTTCATGTTCGCTTTCATATTTGTGAAAAGCACCCATGCCTTCTGTTTTATACCGGTGTTCTGATTCATCTGAAAACAACACGGCATCCGCATCAAAGGCAATATGCTTGGGTTATGATACAGCTTGTAATTGCGGACGATCACAAATTATTCAGGGAGACCCTGGGCGAACTTTTAACCGCGCACGCTAGCATGGATGTATTGGCTTTGTGCCAGGATAGTACGGAAGCCATTGACACGGTGCGTGCTGAAAAACCCGATGTGGTGTTGCTGGATATGAAGATGAAACCACTCTCGGGCATTGCCGCAACTGCTGCCATTACTGCTTTTAGCAACACGAGGATCATTGGACTTTCCATGTATAGCAGCACTACCTACGCCAGGCGGATGATTAAGGCTGGGGCAAAAGGATACATAACTAAGAATGCTTCCATACAGGAAATGATTGATGGTATATACAAGGTGATGGACGGAGAGAAATTCCTTTGCCAGGAGATAAAAAATATGATGGCCGACGAAGCCATGCAACCAAACAGCAATAAACCGGTTGCCGATATGCTTACACCCAGGGAGTTGGAGGTGGTGCGACTGATCAGCCAGGGTCTTTCATCGCGGCAGATTGCCACTTCACTCGGCGTTACTTTTAAAACCATTGAAGCACACCGCCATAATATGCTGCAAAAGCTGCGATTAAAAAATTCCAACGAGCTGATTAATTATTTCAATAATAATGAAGATGCCTTTATTTAAACTTGGGGAAGATATTTTCCAATTGTAGAATTTGGTACACGCGAATCAATTTATCTTGCTTGAAAAATACAGTTAACATCATATTTGTTTGGGCAAAAGAAAGCGGCGGAGGCGGGGAGCCTGCGCCGCTTTTATAAAATGTTGCTGCTAAGCAATAATTTTGAAACAAATTCCGTGCTGGGATATTTTTCTACACCTCATCACATTAAAACAACATTAAGTTGTGTTAGATGCTAATACCATTTTGTTGGATGAATAGCTTTTGCGCCAATGGCAATGAGCATTACAAAACCAGAACACAATTTCGGGCGACAGCCTCGCCACCGCCCGGGAATTGCAACCCTCATCAAGACTGGGCAACTTGTATCAAATAGTATTCCAGAGAAATTATATTGATCATTGCATGACTGCTAGTTCGCAAATGCGTTAAAGTTGTAAGACGCAAATACGTGCAGGTTGAGATTTGCATGAATTAACTATTGCATAGCAAATGTAAACCGCGTTTCCTCTTCATTAGAAACTACTGTAATGGTGCCATTGTGTGCCCGGGCAATTTCTGCCGCAATGTACAAACCCAGGCCCAGGCCGTGCTGTGTAGGTCTTGATGATTCGCGCGTAAAGGGATGAAAAAGTTTTTCGAGCGCGGCAGGTGCTATCGGTTTACCGCTATTGCTTACCGATAGTACAAAATACTCATCCTTATGAAAACCGTTCACTAATACCGGCGCATTTGCTAAACCGTGGGTGAGTGCATTTGCCAGTAAGTTAGACAGCAGTTGCCCGATGCGCTGCGCGTCACATTCAACCGGCTCTGTAATATCAAAGTCTGTTTCAATAGTCCGGTCGGGGTAAGCTATCCGCAGTTCGTTAACCACCTGCTCCAGCACTGGTTTAGTTTCAGTTGGCACACGCTGTATTTGCATACCTTCTCCAAGCCGGCCGCGCGCAAAATCCATGATATCGTCAATCATTCCCGCCATGCGGCGTGCGCTGGATTTCATAATGCCCACAATCCTGCGCTCATCTTTATCTTGTACAGCATAGTCAAGAAAGGAAGCGCCAGATAAAATGGCAGAAAGCGGGTTACGTAAGTCATGGCCCAGCACTGCAATAAACTGTTCGCGCAAAGCCGACATCGTTTGCTCATTTGTTAAACGCTTTTCAGCGATAGTTTTGTCATTGCGCAGGTTTTGCTCATATACCTTGCGATCGGTGGCTTTAAAAATGGTGACCCTGATAAACAATGGTTGCTGATCATCGTCCCGACGCTCATAGGCATTGGCCAGCACTTGAATACGGGGTGCATTGGAGGGTGCTAATTCGAGGGATATTTCATCAAAGTATCCCTGAATTCTTAGTAATGGCCATAAATGTGTTTCGTAATAGATTCTACCGCCAACAGATAGCAGATCCGAAATACGTTTGCCTTTTAGCGACCCGCCATCGCACCCCATCCAGGTAGCTATGCGGCTATTCGCTTCAAGAATGGTTCCCTTAGCGTCAAGGGTGAGATACCCGCAAAGTGCGTGTTCAAAAAAATCTTCAAAATTATGTTGGATATCCACGATAGTTATAAAAACGCTTTAATAGCTGCAAGGGTTTCTTCCGGTGCGCTTAGGTTAGGGCAATGGCCGGTTGCTTTCATGTAAACAATAGTACTATCGGGCATCTCAGCGTGTATATAATCCCCTACCTGCTTTGGCGCAATAACGTCGTCTGCACACTGCAGAATAAGTGCGGGCGTTTGCACGCTTTTTAAAATAGCACGCGAATCAGATAGAAACGTTGTGCGTGCGAACTGCCGCGCAATGGCGGGATCGGTACGGCAAAAACTATTGCTCAGCTCATCGGCCAGTTCTGTTCGCTGCGGGTTGCCCATGATTACGGGAGCCATGGCCATCGACCAACCCAGGTGGTTGGTGGCGAGTGATTCCAGCAATTCATCAATCTGATCTTTTTCAAACCCGCCCACGTATTCTTTCTCATTGATATAATAAGGAGAAGGCGCCACCAGTACCAGTTTTTGAAAAAGATGCGGCGCTTCATGCGCGGCAATAACACCCATCATAGCGGCTACGGAATGACCTACAAAAATAACATCCTCCAGTTGCAGCTCGCGTATTACATCCAGTATATCGGCTGCATAGCCTTCCAATGTGCTGTATTTGTCTGCTGAATACGCTGCAAGATCTGAGTTGCCGGCACCTACATGATCAAACAGAATGATTTTATAATCTTCTTCAAACGATGGTGCAACCAGGCGCCACATATTTTGATCGCATCCAAAGCCATGTGCAAATAATATGGGCACGGTTCCTTTACCACGTATAATAACGTTATTCCGGTGGATGACATTCATGTAAAAAGTAGTTAAGCAAAAGCCGCCATAAGCGTAAAACCAAGCCTGCAAATGTACTGGTTTTGATGGTTGGAGGGTATACATAGAGCGCTAGTTGTCCGGAAAGACAATTATGCAGGTTCGGCGATGGCTACGGGTTGAGCGCAGCACGCAAAAGTATTTGCGTGTTTGACGCCGTACCCACAATAGAATCGGCAGTTATTTGGTTATCCATTTCAGGTAGGCAGTAAAAAGAAAGGAAAGGATGATTGCTGAACCCCTCATCCAGTTTTTTGCAGAGGGACTAAATTGCAAGTGAGGCGTTACGGGTGCGGAATGGAAAAAGAGGGCAACCAGCTTTTTATAATCCAGTGAAAGAAGAAAACAAATACCGGTTGTAATAATTAATGACTGCACTAAAGCGCCGGCGTTCATTTGATAGCAGATATTGATTAGTGTAAGATTGAGCATAAAAGGGAAGAGAATGGTGGCCCCCAACAATTGTCTGTTGCGAAACAATAATAAAAACGCACCCCCAATCTGCACAATCGCTATAATTACACCAAATGTAAACGAGTGTCCAAAATAATACCAGGTCAACCATTCGCCCGGCTGCTGGTTCATTGGCCTTGAAGCAATTTCATTTGGTACCACAAATTGAAGTCCTAACAGCTTTTTCCAGCCAAAGCCCGCCAGGTTGAACGCAATCGTATAGCGAATGATGCCATAGATAACGGCGTATATTTTTGTGGATTTGGCGGCTTGTTGTTTTTCACGTCTGTGCCATACAAATGGAAAAATAAAAGCAGCTAAAATATCAACCGCTATCAAAGAAAATACTATCACGGGTGGAAACCAGGTCAACGTTCCGCTGTTTCCTACTACTAACAGCAAGGCTGCAATGGTAAGGGCTGCAATAAAGGAGGTGATAAATTTGTTAGCCAGTGTTGTGTTCAACATGTAATGGTTTGCACAATGAGATACCACCGCAAACGATTTCCATAACGCAGGGCTATATATCTGGTTGACTCTGTTACCACAAATCTGTAAAGGTGTGCTAGATACTATTATCGGTTAGGCACTGACTTGTGCATTGTTGGTTTTGAATGCCGCATTTTACAAACACCATCATGGGTTGATATGAGTTACTGATGCTGGGTACATCTTCCGCTACTTTTTCCGCGCTAATACCTCGTTGTACGCCGACAGCAGCGCTTCTTGCACATATTCTTTGGATACAGCGTTTAGCTCAAAGGTGGTGGCCCCTTTCTCTCCCCATTTATTAGGTACTGCATAAATGTTGCTTCTATCCATTTCACAAAAAACCGCCTGTTCTTTTGGCGTTAAAAAGATATTAGCCGTATTATTTTTGGCCAGGTAAGTGGCAAACATTCTTTTACCGGTTATCGCAAATCCCGTTCTGTCAAAATGCGGTTTCTTTTCCGTGCCCGGAAATGAAAGCGCCAGTTTGATGAATTGTTCACCGGTAATCATACGTTATCCTGGTTATTGTAAGCTGCATATTCTCTGAAAAACAATACAGTTGGCGCATTTTTATTTAGCGTGTTACCAAATATGGATTCTTTTCTCTTCAGGTAAGTACATGGAATCTCCCTGTTGTATGCCGAATGCATCATAAAAATGAGCATTGTTCATTACCGGGCCATTCACCCTCCACATGGGTGGCGCATGCGGATTATTATTAATCCACAAACGCAAGAATTCATCTTTCATTTTTACACGCCATATAAGCGCTACAGAAATAAAGAACCGCTGGTCTGGTGTAAAGCCGTCAATCTTGGTGGTTTCCTGTCCCTGTTTGGTGAGTTTAAATGCATCGTATGCAATGGAAACCCCGGCAACATCTGCTGTATTTTCACCAACAGTCATAGCGCCTTTTACATGCATGGTATCCAGTACCGTAAACGAGTTATACTGGTCTATCACTGTTTGTGTTCTTGTTTTAAACTTTGCATAATCATCTTTCGTCCACCAGCTTTTTACATTGCCGTCTTTGTCATATTGCGCGCCCTGATCGTCAAATGCATGGGTAATCTCATGCCCTATCACCATGCCTATGCCCCCATAGTTGAAGGCATCATCTGCATTGTTATCAAAATAAGGCGGTTGCAAAATAGCTGCGGGAAAAACAATTTCATTGGCCGCCGGGTTATAGTAAGCTGTAACGGTTGAAGGCGTGGTAAACCATTCAGTTTTGTCGACAGGCTTGTTAAGTTTTGCCAGTTGAAATTGATAATTGTTGGCTACAGCCGACAAGGTGTTTTCAAAATATTTGCCTTTTACAATGGTTACGTGGCTGTAGTCTTTCCACTTCTCCGGATAACCGATCTTCTTTGTAATGGTCGTTAATTTTTCTTTTGCCTTTTGTTTTGTACTGTCGCTCATCCAGTCAAGCTTATCCATTCTTGCTGCCAAAGCTGTTTGCAAATTGTTTACCAGGTCGAGCGTACGTTTTTTTGCATCTTCGGTAAAATATTTCTTTACGTATAATTGTCCCAGTGCCTCTCCTAGTAACCGGTCTACGGCGCTCGCCATCTTTTCGCCGCGGGTTTTTTGCACCGCCTGTCCGGACAATACTTTGTTCAGTTCAAAGGCCGCGTTCACAAATGGCTGGCTCAATAACTCTGCATAATTGGCAATGGTATAGGCCTTCAGGTAAATTTTCCAGTTGGCTATGGGAACGGATTGCAAAGCGGTATTCAGTTTTTCATAATAACCGGGTTGTGCCACATCAATCGAATCTGTTTTTGCCCCCAGCGCATCTAATAACGCCTGCCAGCCTACGTGCGGATGTTGTTTTACAAGCGTAGTAACTGCCATCTTGTTATAATTAGCATGCACATCGCGTAGTTCAATCTTTGTGCGGTGTGAGGTAGCGAGTTGTTTGTCTATATCATACACAACGTTGGCGTTGTTAGCGGCAGTGGCTGCGTCATTGCCTGTAAGTTGAAACAGCGTGGCAAGGTATGTTTTGTACGCCTGCTGAATAGCTATGTTAGATGCGTCAGTTTTAAAATAATAGTCCCTGTCGGGCAGGCCTATACCGGCCTGGTACACGTGGGCTATATTCAGGTTGCTGTTTTTATCATCGGGGCCTACACCAAATGACAAAAGGGAAGCATTATTGGCAGCGGCCTGCAGTGCTGCAAACTGCATTAATGCAGTGAGGTTACCAATGCTGTCAATTTTGGCAAGGATGGGCTTCACTGGGTCATAACCGCGTTGGTTGATTGTAGCGGTATCCATGCCTGCGGCATAAAAATCGCCCAGCTGTTGCTCAATGCTGCCTGCTGTGTTGGATGCTTTTGACACACTATCCAAAATGCCCTGCAAACGCAGGCGCTGCGGATAATTCATAAACATGTATGCGCCCACGCCCGATTGTGAAGGAGGTATTTGCGCAGAATCATACCAGGTACGGTTGACGTACATAAAAAAATTGTTGCCGGGTTTCACGGTGGTATCGATTCCCGGTATGGAGGTTACAGCGGTGGAGGCCGACTGGTTATTGCATGCCGCTAATAAAACCACGAGGGCAAAAAGCGATGAAAGTTGTTTCATAATGTCTGTTGTATAAAAAATGTTTACCCGGTAGGGTGGCATTTAGTTGAAATAATGAAATGGTTTTACCGAAGTTACTGGTTATTATAAATTACGAACGCAGAAAGGTAAAAGAGCCGGGTTTTTCTTTACTACTCGGTAACCACCTTTACATCTTTAAACAGGTAAGGATTGGCGCTCAGTTGTAATTTTTTTCCGCTGGCTGTAGTTACATTCCGGAGAATGACTTCTTTGGTTCTCACAAACGGAAATGTTTCCAGGTACGAAGTATCGGTCATTTCGGGATTGAAATTGGAAAAAATGGATACCCCGTTATAAGCTTCCGGGTGATTGGCATCATTGATGCGAAGGTTTTCTATGGTGATCCGCTCCGGCATATAACAAACATAACCAAAATCATGGCGGCCTGAATTTGCGCCCCCAATCAGCGATGCATTGACCGGCTTACCGCCGGCGGGAACGAACACACAATTGCGGATAAAAACTTCACCCTGCCACGTACTGCCATAATCGCTGCGCAAATTGATGAGCGTGCTGCCGTTGATGGTAGAATTCTCCACGGTGAGCACGCCGCTGCCGATGGCATTAATACCCATATGACCGAGGGTAGAGTTGCGTATGGTGGCGTTGGCAACGCCCATATGGGCATCAAACCGTGAGAACGTGCATGAATCATACAACAGGTTTTTGCAGTAGTTGGATCCAAGGATCCCCCAATATGTTTTGTTGTTGATATCATTCGTCTGGCTGCAATTTATAAATGATATATTGAGTGCCCGGTTAACAGAAATATCATATGTACCCATCGAAACCGGTTTTCCTGCAGCGCCAATGGTTACATACGTTTTATGCCCGGTCAGTACGGTATTTTTTACTGTAACATACGCGCAGTCGCCAATATTAAGAAAGCCGTTATACGGCGCGCCATTGTCTCCTTCACCCGTGATACGGTGTTCCAGGCCCTGCACAACAACGCGGGAGCGCCGGATGGCAATATTGCGGCTGTAGTACGTGTATTTGGATTCGGCTTTATTGGCGATGGTGGTAAAGCGACCGCCTGTGATGGTGAGTATTGTTTCGTCTATAGGAAGGGCGGTGCAATCTGTTACCTGGTCAAAGTCCCATATTATAGGCGCTTTCATATCCAGCCGGCCATTTTTATCGGCAACAAAAATATCGGTTTGAGACGCACCGTTGTTTTGGTTAAGGCCAAAACGTATATAACGTTTCACCTGGGCATTGGTTACGGTAACCAAACAGGTGGCGGGCAGTGTTTGAGCAATTGTCTGCTGGTTTCGTTTAAGCGAAGCAATGGTAGTAATTTTTATGGGTTGCAACCCTGAACTAACGGTGAAGACTGGTGCATTTCTGTCCTGCACTTCTGTGTCATCAATAATAAAAGCAGCCGTACCAAAATCGGTATTGGTTTGTATAACTGCAGTCCGTTGCTTTCCACTGATATAGTAGCTGGCGCCTTTGTCTGATTTAACTGATAGGTTGTACTTGTTGGCAACTGCATGGGTGGCGGCAATAGCATCTATATCGTCCGTTTTTCCGTCTCCCATTGCGCCAAAATCTTTGTAGGTAAGCCATCCCCTTTTTTGAAAGGCTTTTACATCCTGGGGGGATACATTTACCTGTAATACGTCTTTATCGCCGGCAGTAACCCCCGTCTTTTTATTTTCAGTGCTTATCAAAATATTTTCACCCGGTGATTTGGTTTGACCTTGTATCAAGTTCATACTAGCTAACAAAAAGAAAGACAACAGCGCATGTTTCATCTGATCGTTTTATGGGCGCTCAATGTAAGCAAAAATGGTTGAGTGGGATAGGCTGATGAAGAATTTAATGTCATACAGGTTCTTTATGGATGATGTCAATGCCTAATTTTATTTCCAATGAATTTCGACATGTTTATTATTGAAATCCACATCCTCAAAATCGCCTTTGTTTTCACACCACATCCCTTTCGGTAGCGAAGCTAATTTTATCTCCTGCTTGTCTTGAATAATGCCACCAAAAGCCTGGTATTCAATAAAGCGGTTAAACAAATCGTAAATCCCGTCCTCATATTGTGCAGCAACGCCATGAATACTTAAATCAGGGCGACCAAATTTTCGCAAACCTCTTGTATGATACCATTTTAAACCATTTTCTTCAGAGTACAAGATCATAACATGACTTCTGGGCACCGAACCGTTGGGTTCGAAAATATTCTTAACCCAATCATTTTTTCCGTAAAATCTGAATGCTTGTGGATCATAAACGCTAACACCGCCGTGATCTAAAAGATAGGTTATAATGCCAACCACGTCACGCAAATAGTTTAGATCAGCCCGATCTTCAAATTGGCCCTTAATTATGAAGCATTCTTTTGAAGCACTAATTTGTTTTGCTAAGATTGTATCTTCCTCATTTACTTTCTTCCATAAATACCCTTCCAAAAACGATTTTACAACTTCAGGATGTTTATCCGGGCCATATTTCATTAAATCGCAACCAGATGGAATACCCAGGGTTCTATATTTTTCACTTGAGATTTTGAAATCGGCTGAAAAGTTTCCATAAATACAAAAGAAAAGAAATGGACTGTTCAATGGTTTAGTAAAATATTTTCTTTCCCATACTTTCAGAGAGTCCATATTGCTTTCATTTGGTGTTTGGCAAAATGCAGGATATGCCAGCAGCAATGATATGAAAATTAGTAGGCGTTGCATCAAAACCAAGATTAAGCTTGTTGTTTCTGTTGTATCGGCTGGTAATAAAGCACAATGGCACCTGAACCAAAGATTTTTGAATTCGACAGCTTAAAAATAGTTCTGTCTTTTATTTTGTCAAAGAGTGGCAAACCTTTTCCTTCAATCATTGGATGAATACAAATTTGAAACTCATCAATTAGACCAAGGTTTATCAACTGAATAATTAAACTCCGACTGCCCACTAAAATATCTTTGCCCGGTTGTTGCTTAAGTGCTATAACTTCCTCCTGAAGTTCTTTTGTTGCAAGTTTCGCACTGTCCCATTCGGTATTTTTCAAGGTGTGCGAAAAAACTATTTTTGGTATGTTATCAATTGCCAAAGCAAAGTCGTTCATTGATTTTTCATCTGAAGGAGTTGTTAGCAGCGTTTGCCAATATTGCATGAGTTGGTAAGTCGTCCTTCCATATAATATAACGCCGGCATTGTCTAAAATGTCGGCATAATGCTGATGTAAAGCTTCATCGGGAATACCGGTGGTATGGTCGCAAATCCCGTCGAGCGTCATATTTATTGCCCCAATTACTTTTCTCATATTTACAAGTTTATGCGATTCAATTAAGCATGTCTTTTGTACTGTGTTATCCACAAAGTTATATAGGTTTCGCACGTGGAAATACCTAAGGTTTCCAAGTTCAAAGCATGACCCTTCTAATTTCGTGGGTGTGCTGTGGGTACTGTTGTGAAATAAAAACAATGACTAAATTTACATATTAATATTACCTGATGACACCAGACAAAAAGTGGCAGATATCGTTCACGGAAATGTCCTTAAGGGGCAAACAGATACAGCTACAACAATCCGGAATCTCTTATGCTCAATTTATCCAACAAGTAGAACGGTTAAAACAAACTTCGAAGGTAAACTACTTATTAAAGAAGAACAGGCTACATTCCTGATTAATTACTGCAAGAAGAATTATTTATTTGTTGAATCTCTTCCTTCAGATAAACAACAGACGGACAAACAGTCATAAAACTGAATGACGGCGTGTACTATGCTACCTGGCTAGAATTTTTCAATAGCATACTTCTTCATAATTTATTCTTCCCTAATACCGCCTATCAATTAACCGGGTTTACAATAGTCAAGATTGTTTTAATGGCAGTACTTCAGCAACCCCTGATACTTTCACACGAATTGGTGGAGTTAGATAATATAAAGGACTTTTTAGTATTCAATGGATTTAAAAATACTAAAACGGCAAGATTATAGAAATGATGAGCTTGGACTGATTCTAGGAGATATGCACGATGAAAATGTTTTATGCAAGGAGAGTATTTTATTTTTTATTGATTCAGTTTTTTACACCGTAGCTGCTGTGTAGCTAGACAACATTTGTAGGGTCTGCTGAAATTCCCCATATTTACAATGATAGTTTGAACATTTTCATGGCAATGACTTGATTCGAACTAGCGACTCTCCGACTGCTCGTCGGGATGCGCTAACGCCGCTCAATAAAATATAAAAGCAGCTCTTTACAGAACTGCTTTGCATTATAGTCGGGACGACTAGATTCGAACTAGCGACCCTCCCGACTGCTCGTCGGGATGCGCGACCCGAGCTGCTTGAAATAAAAAAGCAGCTCTTTTCAGAACTGCTTTACATTATAGTCGGGACGACTAGATTCGAACTAGCGACCCCTTGCACCCCATGCAAGTGCGCTACCGGGCTGCGCTACGTCCCGAACAATTCAAAAAAGCGGTTGACCCGCCTCCGGGGTTGCAAATGTACATGATTCTTTCAAATTCTGAAATTCAAAAACAACCATTATCTTCGCACAACTCATTTACAATGAAGTTTCTACTAAAACAGGTTTTCATTACAGACCCGCATTCGCCGCACCACCATTCCCGCAAAGATATTTTTATTGTTGACGGAATCATCCGCGCCATTGCCACTGATATACAGGAAGATGCTGACTACGTAATTGCCCTCGAAGGCCTGCAGGCTTCCCCCGGTTGGGCCGATGTATTTGCCAATTTTGCCGACCCCGGCTACGAATACAAAGAAACCCTGCAGTCTGGCGCCGCCGCCGCAGCAGCTGGTGGCTATACCAGCGTTTTTGTGGTACCCAATACCAAACCGGCGCTCGACAGTAAATCGCAGATAGAATATGTGGTGCAGCAATCAAAATCATTGCCTGTTCAAATAATTCCACTGGGAGCTATCACCAAAAACGCAGAAGGCAAAGAACTGGCCGAGATGTACGATATGAACAACAGTGGCGCCATTGCCTTTAGCGATGGCCTCAACCCGCTGCAGCCGGCCGGTATCTTGTTGAAAGCACTGCAATATATTAAGGCATTCAACGGCGTTATTGTACAAATACCGGAAGATAAAACCATCGCGCCCCACGGTCTCATTAATGAAGGACTGGTATCTACCCGGCTGGGACTCCCCGGTAAACCCATCATGGCCGAAGAACTGATGGTGGCCAGAGACATCAAACTGACGCGCTATGCAGATTCAAAGTTGCATTTCACCGGCGTAAGTTCACCCAAGTCGCTTGAATACATCAAACGCGCCAAAGCAGGCAACATCCACATTACCTGTTCGGTTACGCCTTACCATCTTGCCTTTTGCGATGAAGATTTATATACGTACGATACCAACCTGAAAGTGAACCCGCCATTGCGCACCCGGGAGGATATGATGGCGCTGCGCGAAGCCGTGGCCGATGGCACCGTGGATTGCATTGCCACACATCATATGCCACAGGACTGGGACAATAAAACCTGCGAATTTGAATATGCCAAAAACGGCATGATTGGCTTGCAAACCAGCTACAGCGTACTCAAGAAAACCATGCCTGCCATAAGCGAAGATCGCTGGGTAGAATTGCTCTGCATTCAACCACGTACCATTTTTGGTTTGCCACTGCCGTCAATAACAGAAAATGCGCAGGCCAATCTCACGCTGTTTCAACCGCAGCAGCAATATGTGCTGCTAAAAGAAGACATCAAATCAAAATCATACAATTCACCTTTTATTGGTACCACGTTCACCGGTAAAGTGGTCGGTATTATTAACGGAGAAAAGCTGGTGCTGAGCAACAGGTAATATGGAAACAAAAATTACTACTCACGTTGTTAAAGGGCTTATCATAGTTGGTATACTCATTGCTTTGGATCTGGTTTTGTTGCAACTGTACCACCCTGTACCCGATGGATTGCGTTACCTGCCGCGACTGATCATTGTATTTACGGGCGTATTATCTGCCTGCATAATTTATAGCAAACAACTAGGCGGGCAGCCCGGCTTTGGTGAAATATTCAGCCATGGTTTCAGAACCACCGCCGTGATAGCGTTTATATTAGCTGCCTATACTTTTATTGCAGTGAAAGCCATTGAACCGCCGCCCGGCCCAGCAGAAATGGAAGCAGCGGTAAAAGCCATCGAGCAAAGAGGCAATACATTACATGAAGAAGCCGTACGAGAAGCAGCAACCGCAGCAAAAAGCAGGTGGGTGATTTATGTCTCCATAGCTATCTTCGCCACGCTGATACCCGGGCTGATAGGATCGCTGGCGGGCGCGGCATTGTCAAAAAAGAATACGATTAATATTAACAACACCTGAGAATGGATCTTTCAATAGTAATACCCCTCATTGATGAAGCAGAATCTTTGCCGGAACTAACGGCATGGATTGAACGCATTATGAATGAACAGCAATACAGCTATGAAATTATTTTTGTGGATGACGGAAGCCGCGATAATTCATGGCAAATTATACAGCAACTGCGTTCCGCCAATCCGCATATAAAAGGCATTAAGTTCCAGCGCAATTATGGCAAGTCGGCCGGCCTTAATGAAGGTTTCAGGGCTGCCAAGGGAGATGTGGTGATAACCATGGATGCTGATATGCAGGACTCGCCCGATGAAATACCCGAACTGCGGCGCATGGTGCTGGAAGATAAATTTGACCTGGTAAGCGGCTGGAAAAAAGTAAGGCATGATAATACACTCACCAAAAATATTCCCTCCAAATTTTACAACGGCATGACGCGGTGGTTGTCTGGCATTCAGCTGCACGATTTTAATTGCGGCCTGAAAGCCTACCGCAAAAATGTGGTTAAAAGCATAGAAATTTATGGGGATATGCACCGGTATATACCCGTGCTGGCAAAATGGGCAGGGTTCAAAAAAATTGGCGAGAAAGTAGTGGAGCACCGCGCCAGGAAATATGGCACTACCAAATTTGGATTCAGCCGGTTTATAAACGGGCCGCTTGACCTTGCGTCTATCATGTTTGTAGGCAAATATGGTAAGCGACCCATGCACTTTTTTGGACGCTGGGGCTCTATTTGCTTCGGGCTGGGTTTTGTGGTGTTTGTGTATATGATAGTGTCGAGGTTAATGCATCCGGAAGTGGGACTGAGCAATCGTCCGCCATTTTATATTGTACTGACGGCCATGATCATTGGCTCGCAATTGTTCCTCTCTGGCTTTATCGGCGAAATGATTTCCAGAAATTCGCCTAACCGCAACTGGTATTTAATTGAAGAAAAAGCAGGGTTAGAATAATGCGATAATCTGGAAACCTGCCCGCCGGCAGGCAGGTGTGCTAATTCTTTTACCTCGATGCATAGAACGCAGATCGGCTTGAGAATAAAGATAAATCATCATTATCTCTGCGTTATCAGAAATCAGGGATACCAGGTTGGCGACAGAAAACAAATCAGAAATCTAAAAATCAGAAATCAGAAATTTTATCATCCGCTCTGTCATTATACTCGGCCCGGCCCATCCCTTTCGAGGGGGAGGCATTACTACGTTTAATGAGCGGCTGGCAGATGAATTTCAGCAACAGGGCTATAGCGTAACCATTTATAATTTTTCGCTGCAATACCCATCGTTTTTATTTCCCGGCAAATCGCAATACACCACCGCGCCTGCTCCATCGCACCTGAAAATATTGCAGAAGGTTAACTCCATCAACCCGTTCAACTGGTTGAAAGTAGGCAATGAACTTAAAAACTTGCGGCCCGATCTGATTGTGGTTAGATATTGGTTGCCTTTAATGGGGCCGGCATTGGGTAGCATCTTACGAAGGGTAAAAAAGAACCGGCATACCAAAGTAATCGCCATTACAGACAATGTGATACCGCATGAAAAACGGCCGGGCGATACACCCTTTACGCGTTATTTTCTGCAACCCTGCGATGCATTTGTAACGATGAGCGATAAAGTGATGAAAGACCTGCGTACCATGGAGCCCAGTAAGCCGGCCGTACAGGTAGCCCATCCGTTGTATGATAACTTTGGCGCGGCGATTACCAAACAGCAGGCCAGGAACGTATTGGGTATTGCCGAAGAAGAAAGGGTCATATTATTCTTTGGTTTCATCAGAAAGTACAAAGGACTGGATGTATTGCTGGAGGCTATGAAATTGCTGCAGGTAGCTAACACCCCTGCTACCCGTACAGTAAAGCTGTTAATAGCCGGCGAGTTTTATGAAAGCGAACAGTTGTACCAGCAACAAATAGATACTTTGGGTATCCGCGATAGGCTTATTCTAAAAACCGGGTTTATACCCGATGATGCAGTGAAGAATTATTTTTGTGCTGCCGACATGGTCATTCAGCCTTACCGAAATGCCACACAAAGTGGTGTAACACCCCTCGCCTACCACTTTGAAAAACCCATGGTGGTTACAAACGTGGGTGCATTGCCCGATTATGTACCCCATGAAAAGGCGGGGCTGGTGGCGGAACCCAATGCTGCCGCCCTTGCTGCCGCCATTGAGCGTTATTTCAGTTTGGGGGAAGACTATTTTTTACCGCAACTTCGTGCAGAAAAGAAAAAATATTCATGGGATATACTGGTAAAGGAAATTATTAATCTGGCAGGTGGGTTAAGGAAGTAAATGTGGCGAACGTCAGTCAACCGAATACAACGGTACAGTAGCAAATCTCGAAATCAAGCAATCACAAAATCAGCAATCTCATTATGATTTACAGAAGCAAAGCACCTTTACGTATAGGCCTTGCCGGTGGTGGTACAGATGTGAGCCCGTACAGTGATCTTTACGGCGGTGCTATATTGAATGCAACCGTTAGCTTGTACGCTTACGCCAATATAGAACCCTTGCAGGAGAACGCCATTGTATTGCAGGCGCTCGATCGCAAAGAAGAAAAAAGATACGAATGGGCCAGCGAATTGCCGATAGACGGTACGCTTGACCTGTTGAAAGGGGTATATAATTCTGTACAGCGCGATTACGGTATGCCCCTCACCGGTTTCCGGCTCAGCACCTTTGTTGATGCGCCCGCCGGTAGCGGACTGGGCACTTCTTCTACGCTGGTAGTGGCTATTATTGGCGCGTTTGCAGAAATGTTTCGCCTGCCTCTCGGTGAATACGATATCGCCCACCTGGCGTACAATATTGAAAGAAATGATTTGCAAATGGCCGGTGGCCGACAGGATCAATATGCTGCCACTTTTGGCGGCGTAAACTTTATGGAGTTTTACGGAGAAGATAAAGTGATTGTAAACCCGCTCCGCATTAAACAACAGTATTTGTTTGAACTGGAAAATAACTTGTTGTTGTATTATACTTCCACCAGCCGGGAAAGCGCCAAAATCATTGAAAAGCAAAGCCGCAATGTGGTCAACAAACAATCCAAATCTATTGACGCCATGCACCACCTGAAACAACAGGCCCAAATGATGAAAGAGGCATTACTGAAAGGCCGGCTGCATGAAATTGGCGAAATACTTGATTTTGGTTTTCAGCAAAAACGGTTGATGGCAGATGGTATTAGTAACAGTTTAATGGAAGAAATATATGAATGCGCCAAAAAAGCCGGTGCTACCGGCGGCAAAATCTCCGGCGCAGGTGGCGGCGGTTTTATGATATTTTATTGCCCCGATATCAGCAAGTATAAAGTACAGGATGCTTTAAAACAATTTGGCGGTTATTGCCAGCCATACCGCTTCACCGAACACGGTCTTACTACCTGGACTATTTAGTTGATCAGTTGGTTAGTTGATTGGTTGATCAGTCAGCGCGGTCGGCACCGCAGGTCAGACCGTTTAACTATAACCGGATTATCCCATCAACCAATCAACCGATCCACCAATCAACTAATTCACCGATCAACTATCTTTGCACCCCATGAACAAGATCAAAGACATTATTGAAGAATCCGTGGCGGTAAAGACCAGCATTCTGGCCGATGACAAGATGCTGGCCAATATAGACCTGTTCACCAATATCACGGTAGACGCGCTGAAAAATGGCCATCGCGTATATTTTTGTGGCAATGGTGGCAGCGCTGCCGATGCCCAGCACCTGGCGGCAGAATTTAGCGGACGTTTTTATCTCGACCGCGATGCATTGCCTGCAGAAGCCCTTCATTGCAATACATCTTACCTGACAGCGGTAGCCAATGATTATAGTTTCGATGTGATTTACGCGCGGCTTATAAAAGGGCTTGCGCACAAAGGTGATGTGTTAATAGGCCTTTCCACTTCCGGTAATTCGGTAAACATTGTAAAAGCATTTGAAACGGCGCGCGAAAAAGGCGTCATCACCGCGGGTTTTACCGGCGACGGTGGCGGCCAGCTGAAACCCCTCAGCGATTACCTGTTTGCCATACCTTCAAAAAATACCCCCCGCATACAGGAAAGCCATATCATGATTGGACATATAATTTGTCAGCTGGCAGAAGAAAGATATTTTGCTTCTTAAAAGGCTTTAAATGTTATGGAAATAAAGGAAGCAATTGTACTGGCAGGCGGATTAGGAACGCGTTTGCGATCAGCAGTACCCGATTTACCCAAATGCATGGCGCCGGTTAATGGTCAGCCTTTTTTAAAATATATAATTGATTATTACCTGCAACAGGGAATTAAGAAATTTATTTTTTCACTGGGGTATAAACATGAAGTGATTACCGCCTGGCTGAAAACCGAATATCCTGCCGTGCCAGTGGAATGGGTAATAGAAAACGAACCGCTTGGCACAGGCGGTGCCATACAACTAGCCCTTGAAAAAGCTACGGTAAAAGACATACTAATTCTCAATGGCGATACGCTGTTCAAAGCAGACCTGGCTGCCATGGCGGCTTTTCATAAAAAAAATGCAGCCGCCTGTACACTTCTTCTAAAACCGATGAAGCAGTTTAACCGGTATGGAGTGGTGGAACTGGAAGCCGATGACCGCATCAAGTCTTTCCAGGAAAAAAAGCAATACAACGAAGGGTTGATCAATGGCGGCGTATATATATTAAATACCGGTCGCTTCAGACAGCAAAAACGCCCCGCTGTTTTTTCATTTGAAAAAGATTACCTGGAATTGTCGTTTTCTTCCATGCCCATGTACGGGTGCATACAGGATGGTTATTTTATTGATATCGGTATACCGGAAGATTTTGAACGGGCGGGCGTTGAATTAGGGAATGGGAATTAGGGATCAGGAATTGGGCCGCACGGGCGCCGAGAGGAGCACCTACTCATGTTGAAGTTATTGAGCCAAATTCCAAATTCCAAATTCCAAATTCCAAATTCCTGATAGCAATAATAAACGAACTATGAGTATAGATTTACAACAAGTAGATAAAAGCTGGACATTATTTTTAGACAGGGATGGTGTATTGAATCATGATAAAGTGGGCAGTTATATTTTTAACACGGGTGAATTCAGATTTTATGACGGTGTAACCGCTGCGCTCAACAAATGCGCTAAACTGTTCGGGCAGATCATTATTGTTACCAACCAGCGCGGAGTGGGCAAAGGACTGATGAGCGAACTGGATCTGATGGATATTCATAATAAAATGTTACAGGATGTGGAAGCGGCGGGTGGTAAAATTGATGCCATCTACTACGCCACTTCGCTCGATAATGATCATCCGGAAAGAAAACCCCATCCTGGTATGGCGCTTAAAGCAAGAGAAGATTTTCCGGAAATTGATTTTAGTAAGTCCATCATGGTAGGCAATAACCTCAGCGATATGGAATTTGGCCGCAATGCAGGCATGCATACGGTGTTTATGCTCACTACCCAGCCCAACCTTCCCCTGCCCCACCCCGCTATTGACATAGCCTTTAAAAGCCTGTTAAATTTTGCCAACGCATTACCTGCCGTGTAAAATTTATTGCTGGTATTGGCGTTGAAGCATGACCACACTACGCAATCACCTGGTAGCGTAATGCTGGCGGGTAACGTGCCCGGTGCAGGCATGATTGTTTATTGTAACTTTGTCACTCATTCATCTGTCATGAATAAACTGTTTTTCTGTTTAAGTTGTCTCGCCATTATTAGCATCACAACGGTGCATGCACAACGTTTTAGTACGGCGGATAAAAAAATGCTCATCAAAAAAGAAGATTCGCTGAAGATTTTTGCAGACAGCATGATAAACGGCGAAACTGCCGGCAAACGTTTTTTTTCTGACAGCCAGTTTGTAAAAACATTTGTGCGCACCTTGAAAATACCTAATTCTTTCTCTTATCCTTTTGACTCACTACCCACGGTATCTAAGCTTTACCCGCAGGACAGCAGTTTCCGCATTTTTACCTGGCAGCTGAAAAAAGATGAATACATGTATTACCAGAAAGGCGCTATTCAAATTAAAACGCCTGATGGTTCATTAAAACTGTTTCCACTTTTTGACGCCAGCATGTTTACCGGTAAACCGCAGGATTCTGTAAGAACCCGTAATAACTGGATAGGCGCTATTTACTACAGGTTAATCCAGAAAGAATTCAATGGCAAGAAATATTATACCCTGCTGGGTTTTGACGATTATACGGTGAGCAGTAACCGCAAATGGATGGAAGTACTGAGCTTTGGCGATAATGGCGAGCCGGTTTTTGGTGGCCCGGTCATTACATTTAAAGACGATACCAGCAAAGTGAAACCCGTACTCAACCGCTTTGAAATTGAATACAAAAAAGAAGCCCGCACTTTATTTAATTATAACCCGGAGATGGATATGATCATTTATGATCACCTGGTTTCTGAAACGGATGAACCGGCTAAAAAAGACACCTATATTCCCGATGGCGATTTTGAAGGCTTTCGCTGGGAAAACGGCCAATGGGTGCATGTAGAAAAAGTGTTCAACTTTAAATTAAAAGAAGGCGATGTGCCGGTAGAAGCTACTATAAAAGACGATGCCGGCAATATCAATGAAAAGAAACTGATGGAGCAATCAGAAAAAAATATTGAAAACGCCAAGAAGAAAGAAGCAGCGGAGAAGAAAAAACCGGTGAAGAAAGGGGATAATTAATAATTAACAATTAATAATTATTAATTAAGAATTCATCAGCATCTTCGTCTGACCTCCTGGTCTGACGAAGATAGAATTGAACTAAGTGGTCAGAGGAGGACCTCAGACCATCGCCGGCCCGATAACAACGCTGCCCCGTCTGACCTCCTGGTCTGAAGGCGATAGAATCGAACTCATTGGTCAGAGGAGGATCTCACACCATCATCGCCGCAATAACTACGCTACCCGTCTGATCTCCTGGTCTGACGGCGATATAATCGGCGATAGCATCGAACTAATTGGTCAGAGGAAGACCTCAGACCATCAGGACTAATTGGTCAGAGGAAGACCTTAGACCATTATTTTTCGTACCGAATTCTTAATTCTTAATTATTAATTCTTAATTAATTGATCAGCTTGTTTTTCGCTTTCAAATATTCTTCTTCAGTCAAAACACCTTTCAGTTTCAGTTCATATAATTTTTCTAGTTCCGTGGCCACAGACGATTGCGATGTTGGGTGAAGTCCCATAGCAGAAGCCATTTGTGTGGCCTGGCTGTGCAGTTGCAAATGTTTGTAATCAGACTGCGCAAGGGTGATGGTATCTTTAAGTTTTTTAGGATGGTAAACGTTGAAATAATCGGTTGCGCCTATTTCGGCAGCGGTTTGTATTTCTACATGGCCATAATTAAATAACCTTCCCCACAGTGTTTGGTCGTAAGACACATTGTTGATTTTATCAAGCGGGCTTTCTTTTGCATAATGGCTCAGCAGGCCGGCCTCATCTATCACCCGGTAATTGGTAACCACCCAGATGCTGCTTCTCCATTGCAGGTATTTCACCAAAAATACCAGTATACCCAGCAACGCAACTGCCCATCCGTAGTGTTCTGTAAAACCCATAAAAAATGAACCCACAATGGCGGCAATGGCAAACAATGAAGGCCAGATCATAGATATCCAGCTGGTGTAGGTAACCAACAATATTTTTTCATTTTTTTGAAGCGGTGTACGCATAATTGATGCTGGTTGATGAATTGATATCTGATGGGTGTTGGGCTAGTACTTCAAGAAGGCAACAGCATTATCGGTTCATTTTGATTTTGCACAAAGTTAACAGACGAGCAATCTGCATTCCATCCACTAAGCATACGCATAGGCTGGTTAGCAGACAGGTTCACCACATTCATCCTATTCATCACCATAGGATGCTTGCAGCATGACAAAGGTAAACCCTGCACATCTTCACGCTGGTAACCATCGTAACAGCAAACAACATAATCCTGATTGATCCTAACAATCTCACCAATCTGCGTTCCATCAACCAGGCAAAAGCATTAGCACACTAGCACACCTGCCTGCCGGCAGGCAGGTTTCCACATTCTCCCTACTCATCCAGCTTCAGCACGGCCAGAAACGCTTCCTGCGGAACTTCTACGTTACCGATCTGGCGCATGCGTTTCTTTCCTTCCTTCTGTTTTTCAAGCAGCTTCCGTTTACGGCTGATATCACCTCCGTAACATTTTGCAGTTACATCTTTGCGCATGGCGCTGATGGTTTCACGGGCGACAATTTTTGCGCCAATGCCTGCCTGTATAGCAATCTGGAATTGCTGGCGTGGTACCAGTTCTTTTAATTTCTCGCAAAGCTTTCTGCCAAATTCGGCAGAACGGGCGCGGTGTATTAATGCACTGAGGGCATCTACTTTATCGCCGTTGAGCAGAATATCCATCTTTACAATATCGCTATCCCGATTGCCGATGGGGTGATAATCGAACGATGCATAGCCGCGGGTCTGGCTTTTCAGTTTATCGTAAAAGTCAAATACAATTTCTGTCAGCGGCATCTCAAAACTCAACTCCACGCGTGTGGGTGTGAGATAGCTTTGGTTGAGCAGAATACCGCGTTTACCCAGGCATAGCGTAATGATATTGCCGATATAATCAGGCTTGGTAATGATCTGTGCTCTGATAAATGGTTCTTCTATTCGGTCAATGCGCACGGGGTCGGGCATTTCCGTAGGGTTGTTCACAATTACTTTTTCGCCGTTGGTGGTATATGCAACAAAACTTACGTTGGGAACGGTGGTAATAACAGTTTGGTTGAATTCGCGCTCCAGTCTTTCCTGTATAATTTCCATATGCAGCATGCCCAGGAACCCGCAACGGAAACCAAACCCCAATGCCTGGCTGGTTTCCAGCTCAAATGTAAGTGAGGCATCGTTGAGCTGCAGTTTGTCCATGCAATCGCGCAGTTCTTCAAACTCATCCGTATTTACCGGAAAAATTCCCGCAAACACCATCGGCTTTACTTCCTGAAAACCGCGTATGCCTTCTGTGCAGGGGTTAGCCACTTTGGTAATGGTATCACCCACTTTTACCTCCTTGGCATTTTTAATACCGGTAATGATGTAGCCCACATCGCCACAAAACACTTCATTCTTTTCTGTCATCTTCAGTTTCAAAATGCCTACTTCATCGGCTTCATATTCCTGGTCGGTAGATACAAATTTTATCTTGTCGCCTTTTTTAAGGCTGCCCTGCAAAATGCGGTAGTAAACAATAATCCCCCTGAATGAATTGAATACGCTGTCAAACACCAATGCCTGCAATGGTGCGGAAGGGTCTCCTTTTGGGGCAGGTATGCGGTCAACAATGGCAGACAGCACTTTGTCTACACCCAGACCGGTACGGCCGCTGGCATGCAATATGTCTTCGCGTTTGCAACCAATGAGTTCAACAATCTGATCCTCCACTTCTTCAATCATGGCCCCGTCCATATCAATTTTATTGATGACGGGAATAATCTCGAGGTTATTATCGATGGCGAGGTATAAATTGGAAATGGTTTGTGCCTGTATACCCTGTGTGGCATCAACCAGCAGCAGCGCGCCCTCGCAGGCCGCAAGGGCACGGCTTACTTCATAGCTGAAATCTACGTGGCCCGGTGTGTCTATCAGGTTGAGGATATACTCCTGTTTGTCTGTGTGTTTGTAGTTTATCTGTATGGCGTGGCTCTTTATGGTGATGCCTTTTTCACGCTCCAGGTCCATATCATCCAGCACCTGGTCCATCATATCCCGGTCGCTGATGGTGCCAGTACTTTGCAGCAGGCGATCGGCCAGGGTGCTCTTGCCGTGGTCTATATGTGCAATAATGCAAAAATTACGGATATTCTTCATTTTGTTTTGCCCGCCTCAGGCAGACGACTTTTTTAAGTTTAACGAGGTGCAAAAGTAACCTATTTACACTGTATAAACTATAGCGGGCTATGTGGTGCACAGGCGGCTGCAACAATGTGCATAAAAAGGATTTTTTGCGTTTAGAGGAGTTGCGCATGTGCATAACATTCATGCCTGATGGAGGCAGATAAAATGCTTATTTTTTATTGGTATTGAAACCTTTATATACCTTTATAGTGCGAAAAATAAAGTATGGCCATTCCAAGGGCTGTATCCTCTCTAAACATGTGACAGGCGTATTTTTTAATGGCTGCATTTTATTTTTAGAACAACGATTGGGAGTAGAATTGTTTGTCTAAGAAATTAAAATTTAGCCATATGAACAATGCCACTATGTCCAGAATCGCAATCATTGCTTACGCCATTGTCATTATCATCTTCGGCGTCACCCACTTCGTCAATACACAGGATATGAGAAATTATGTACCGTCGTTTATACCCGGCGGCGGCTTTTGGGTGTATGTAACCGGTGCGTTTTTATTAGCATCAGGTATTGCTATGCTTATCAACCAAAAAGTAAGGCTGGCAGGTATTCTGTTAACCGTGTTGCTGCTGTGCTTCGCGCTGTTTGTGCACCTGCCACGCACCATGAATGGTTTTGAAAGCGGGGTGGGTCTGATCATGAAAGACATTGGCCTGGCGGCTGGCGCATTGCTAATTGCCAGCAGAAGCCAGTCTTAGCGCAGTATGAAATAAGGCAGCAATGCATTATCAAACAGCCACCCCAATGTTGGTCTGGCTTATGTATTTCTTTGCCTTTTTTTGATAGTAATTCCATCAACGTTGCGCAGATTGTTGGAGGGGCAGCGTGCATGGCATTGAAAGCTCCCCAACGGCAACGCTATCTGGCACGTATGTGTTGTGGGGCCGCAGCACCGGTGAGGCATTGCTATGAGGTAAAAAAATAATCGGCAATGCATCTTTGGCCAAAATTTGCTTGTCTCTGCATTTGAAACTTATATCCCTCCATATACATCAACCGCAATTGATTGCCGGTTTTAGTTACGGTCTGCCTAATAATTTTTGCAATGAAACCGCTGATTGTTTGCAGGTAAACCGATTTCAGTTATTTTTATACAAACTGGTATTACACGATTGCTGCCATGACAAACACCTTTCTTTTACATAAAAAAACCAAAATTCAAATTATGAAACAAGTAAACGCTTTAACAACCCTCTGCTTTCTGGCTGTTTTTGCTCTGGTAGTAGCCTCGTGTTCTAAAGAAGGCCCCACTGGTGCAACAGGCCCCGCCGGTCCTGCAGGCCCCGCCGGCGCAGCAGGTGCTGCCGGTCCTAAAGGAGATACAGGCGTGGCCAATATTACTTACTCTGCCTGGCTCGATGCAAAATATATTCCGGAAACTACCACAACTGGCGGCGTGCTTGACACCATTGGATTTTATTATGATGCAGCAGTACCCAAACTAACAGCTGCCATTCTAAATACCGGCGATGTAAAAGTGTATATCAACCTCGGCACTGCTGCCTCACCTGTTATTGTGCCGCTGCCTTATTTTGATCCGTATTTCGGAATCAGCATCAACCCCACATTTTCAGCCGCGTTAATCGATTTATATTCTAATCTGGATGTCTCCACTTATACGGATCAGGCATCCGGACAGAAAAGGCAACAGTGGCGCTATATTCTTATTCCGGGTGGCAAGCCTGCACGTTCGGCTGTTGATTGGAATAATTACGCCGAAGTAAAAAAATACCTCAACCTGGCCGACTAACTTTATTTAACGAATAGAATACAAATGACGCGGTTGCCAGGCCGCGTCATTTTTTTTATACAACTGATCCGCTATTTGATGGTAAATGCCACGCCTGCCTGTATATGGCTGGAGCGCCAGGCATACCGGTCATCGATATTGTTGATATTGCTGATGCCCTGGTTATAACGCCCGTATAATGATACCATGCCAATCGTAAACTGCAGCCCGGCATTAGCGCTGAATTCATACCGCTTAAAGGCGATGCCCTTGTTGTCATCCATCAGGCTTTCTGCATCAAACAGCATGATGCTGTATTGCGGCCCCGCCATAACGGACAGGTATTTGTTTATTTTATATTTTGTCATCACTGGTATGCTGATATAACCCAGTTTGATATTATCCGACGCAAAAACATTTCCTTCTGTATTGTAATACGTCATGAAATCACCTGCTTTTTTTGTATTGGATTGCGTAAATAACAACTCTGGCTGAATACTCCATTTATTGTTGAATGCCTTTTCGGCAAACCCGCCAAATTGTGCGCCGGTAGCATAACCGGTCGCCATGCCCTTTCCTTTGATGGTAGAAAAATTCAGATCGGTTTTTACCCCAAAATGCCAATCACGGGTATTGCTTTGTGCATGTAGCTGAATGCATGCTATGATTATGCATCCTGTTATAATGTATTTCATACTGTGGAGGTTGAGTAATCCTCAAAACTATTGTATCAGCTAAATACCATTTTCTTAAAATCTACCAGCAATCAACTGGTACCGGTAAAGAGGCCGGATTAACAGGTGAAGAAGCGATTGCCGATTTTGGGTTTTCGTGATTTCGGGATTTGTATATACCCGAACTGTTCACTAGAAACCCAGACACCCGAAGTCAATATCACCGCTAGATACCCGAAGTCTAAAAGTTCGGGGAGACTGAAGAATAGTTACTCAGACTTCGGGTATCTTGTTTCGAAGTGAGTACCCCTCAGATAACCGAAGTCTGTAACATCCTGCATTTTTTGCAACTTCAAAATCAGAATTCGGTTATCTACGATCGGTTCGGGTATCTTATTTCGCAGTGAGTACCCCTCAGATAACCGAAGTCCGCAACACTCTGCATTTTCTGCAACTTCAAAATCGGACTTCGGTTATCTACGATTGCTCCGGGTATCTTATGTCGCAGCGATTAACCTTCAGATAACCGAAGTCTGTAACATCCTGCATTTTTTGCAACTTCCAAATCAGACTTCGGTTATCTTCGATCGCTTCGGGGATTTTATCTTACGCACAGACATCCAGATAAAAAAATACCGCCTCAAATGAGACGGTATCGTTGTTTAAAGTTCAGGCGTACTATTTTAATGTTGTTAGTACTTGTAATAATTCCGTTTGGCATCGGTAACAGCCTGGTCGCGCTCCACTCTTAACTGGTGCACTACTTTTCTTCTTTCTTTGCGGGTAAGACTTTCATCATGCTTGGCAGACCAAATCTTATCCTCATAATCATTTTTAATGTCTTCAATTTTTAAATCCAGCTTGGTGGGGCGGTGACCATACACGTTAGTGTAGCCATACGGACTATACCCAAAGGGTGAATAATACGGAGAATAAAATGGTGAATATCCAAAACCCAAACCAACTGATACTCTTGGCGGCGCCACATATACCCGTCTGCCACCACCAAAGCCGCCATGCCCGAACCGTTGGGCGGATGCGCCCATAGCCAATCCCAATGCAACTATTATGACCATTAGCTTTTTCATATTCGATAATTTTTATACTGTATAGACTCAAAAATTATACAAAAGAAAAATTCCAGTTCGCTTTATAACGAATCGATAACAAATCGGCCCATGTAGATAGTACATAATACATTTTGCGGCTTAGCAGGCACCTCTAGCATGTCATGCCCCGTTAAAATGGCAGCTATTTTTTGGCAATGGCGCAACTAAAAAGCGCCCAGGAAGGGCGCTTTTGTAAAAAATAGTAAAAGGAAAGACCTTATTTTTCAACCATACCGCTCTCTTTCCACTGCTTGATAACAGCAATGGTGCTATCGCTCAACTTTGGGTGTTTCATGGGCATAAATCCTCTTTCATCGGGGTTGAGCTGAACACGGCGAATGATATCATCAATGTCTTTTTTTACGTTGCCGTAATTGTCGTAAGCCTCTTTATTGCCGCCTTTTGCCGGTATATGGCAAGGCGAGCAGGAACCTACTATGATAGGCTGAATGCTTGTTTCATAGGTCAGTACCGCCACGGGTGCAGCCGCTTTTTTGGCTGTATGGCAATAAGAAAGAAATACAGCCATTATTACAACGAGCGCAGAGACGTATAGTTTTTTCATTATTTTTTATTTGGATCAAATATATTTAAATCTTCGTGACAAAAGTCTGACAATTCATTTTTTTTTAGGAACGCGGATAAAACGCGAATAAAACGCAAATGAGACGCGAATAAAAACCGCGAATAGGACGCTAAGAAACCGCCAAGGAGACGGTAATAAACCGGCGATGTGATGCGGTTAGGCCGAAAATTTCCTGGCGGTTTAGCTGATATAACTTTTTTGCAGTAAGCAAAGGCGTTCCTTATTACTGTGGTGCAGATGAAGAACAGGTTTTGTAGCATACTTAGCGTTCTATTCGCTTCGTATTAGCGCATATTCGCGGTAATTGATGTATTTCAAGTATTTTTAAGTCAACCAATTAATGTTTATTGTATAATGGGTGAACCATCTACCGGACAAACTGCTGCAACGCCGCATCTTTCGCGTACACTGGGGCCCGTTATGTTATGGGGCTTGGGTGTTGGCTACGTGATCTCGGGCATGTATTTTGGCTGGAACCTCGGCCTCGCCGAAGGCGGCACCTATGGTATGGCCATTGCCACATTTTTCAGCATCATACTATACATCTGCTTTACATTTTCATATACTGAACTTGCCTGCGCCATTCCAAAAGCAGGCGGCGTATTTGATTATGCCACGCGCGCCCTGGGCAAAAACCTGGGCTTTATTGCAGGTGTGGCACAGATCACGGAATTTGTATTTGCGCCGCCGGCGATTGCCGCTGCCATCGGCGCCTATTTTGTTTATTTTTTCCCGCAGTTTTCGGTATCCAGTATTGCCATTACCGTGTATATTATTTTTACCGCACTCAATATTTACGGCGTAAAAGCTGCCGCCATGTTTGAACTGGTGGTCACTATTTTTGCGGTGTTTGAATTGTTGTTGTTTGCCGGTATCACACTTCCGCATTTTCAGCTTAGCCACCTGCAGCAAAATCCCTTTCCGCATGGCTGGGTAGGTGTATGGGCAGCCATACCGTTTGCCATTTGGTTTTTTCTGGGACTGGAAGGTGTGGCCAATGTTGCCGAGGAAGCAGTAAACCCCCAGCGCAATGTAATGCTCGGTTTCGGCTCGGCACTTTTTACCCTGGTCATTTTGTGCGTGCTTGTTTTTATAAGTGCCATCGGTGTAGGCGGGTGGGAAGCTATCGTGTACCCATCACCGGGAGCAGCGCCTTCAGATTCTCCCCTGCCGCTGGCACTGTTGCAGGTAACCGGTAAAAATGGTTTGCTGTATCACCTGCTCATTACAATTGGCCTCATGGGTTTGGTAGCTTCTTTTCATGGTATTATACTTGCCGCGGGCCGGGCCAGTTTTGAATTTGGGAAAGTTGGGTACATACCAAAAATATTTGGAAAGATTCATCCAAGGTTTAAAACACCGGCCAATGCCCTGCTGGCAAACATGGTTATTGGTATTATAGCATTGCTAACCGGAAAAACTTCAGAAATTATTACCATCAGCTGTTTTGGCGCATTGTCGTTGTACTTTGTGTCTATGATCAGCCTGCTGGTATTAAGAAAAAAAGAACCTGCACTCCCCCGCCCTTTCCGGGTGCCGTTGTTTCCACAATTGCCGATGATTGCGCTGGTAATTTCGGGCGTCTTCCTGGTGGCTATGGTAACATTAAATGGTACATTAGCGCTTATCTATTTTGCCATACTGGCCATGGCTTATATATGGTTTCATTTTTTTGTAAAAAACAATACTGATGCAGCATAACCCAACCACTGAAGATATTATTCAGCAACTGAGCAGTAAAGACACCCGCAAAGTAAAACTGGCCATTGTTGATATAGACGGCATACTGCGCGGCAAAGTCATCAGCTTTGAAAAATTTGTTGCTGTTGCTGAAAAAGGTTTTGGCTTCTGTGATGTAGTATTTGGGTGGGATGCCGCTGATGTAGCCTACGACAATGCGAATTACACCGGCTGGCATACCGGCTACCCCGATGCAACTGCCATTATCGACCTGCAAACATTCCGCGAAATTCCTTGGGAAAATGATCTGCCTTTTTTCATAGCAGACTTTAGCAACAACAAAGGCCAGGGCCTGCCCGTTTGCCCCCGCAGCCTGTTGAAAAAAATAGCGCGCCAAGCCGCAGATGCCGGTTATACTCCTTACTTCTCGCAGGAGTTTGAGTGGTATAATTTTATCAGCAACGCGCAGGCCGGGCAACAAGGTAAATTCAGTGTGCCGCCCCATCTTACCACTGGCATGTTTGGGTATTCGGTACTGCGGGCATCGCAGCAGAGTGCTTTCTTTCATGATCTGTTTGATCTGCTTAATCAGTTCAACGTACCCATCGAAGGCATTCATACAGAAACCGGCCCCGGTGTGTACGAAGCGGCTATTGTGTACAGCAAAGTGCTGGAAGCGGCAGACAGGGCCGTTTGTTTTAAAACCGGGGTTAAAGAGATTGCTGCACGTCATGGGGTGATGGCCAGTTTTATGGCCAAATTTAACGAGCACCTGCCGGGCTGCAGCGGTCATGTGCACCAAAGTTTATGGACGGCAGATAACAAACAAAATATTTTTTACGATAAAAAAAGCAAAACCGGTATCAGCCCGGTCATGGAAAGTTATATTGCAGGCCAATTGCATTGCCTGCCATTTATTCTGCCCATGTTTGCGCCCACGGTCAACAGCTATAAAAGGCTTACCGAAGGCGCCTGGGCCCCTACCACTGTTACCTGGGCATTTGATAACCGCACCACGGCGCTGCGCGTATTGCCTACCGGCGCGGCATCAACCAGGTTAGAAACGCGGGTGGTGGGTTCGGATTCTAACCCGTACCTGGCTATGGCAGGTTGCCTGGCCGCCGGTTTGTATGGAGTAAAAAATAAACTGAAACTGAAAATACCGGCCACTACGGGCAGCGGCTATGCAGATCAAAAAAATGGTGTGTTGCCGCGCAATTTATGGGAAGCCACCCAGGCCATGAAAACATCAGCGCTGGCAAAAGAATTATTCGGAAGCGATTTTGTGGAACATTTTACGGGTACGCGCGAATGGGAATGGAGGCAATTTTCAAAAGTAGTGACCGATTGGGAACTGCAGCGGTATTTTGAAATCATTTGAGGATAATGTGCTAACCTGCCTGCCGGCAGGCAGGTGTGATAATGTGCTGTAAATACCGCGACGCGATGATGGAATGCAGATTTTCATGATTGTCATGATCAAAAAAGATGTGTAATTATGACAACAGTGTATGAAAAAGATATGCGGCTTCCACTCAACACTTAACACACAACACTCAAAACAAGAATAACACTCAACACTTAACACACAACACTCAAAACAAGAACTGACACTCAACACAAGAATAAACACTCAACACTTAACACAACAATAAGCCGTGACCGATTTCAATATCATCAGACAATTCAATTTCCCCGCCATTATACGCTTTGGCGCCAATGCCGTTAAAGAATTGCCGGCCCACCTGGCAGCTAACGGCCTGGCCAAACCGCTGTTGATAACCGACCCCGTAGTGGCACAGCTCGATTTTTTTTCTGACATTAAAAAAGACCTGACTGCCAAATCAATTTCGGTGGAAGTTTTTTCGGACCTCCATAAAAACCCGGTTAAGTCAGATGTATTAAAAGGACGGGATGCGTTTAACGCAACGCAACGCGATTGCATCATAGGCATTGGCGGCGGTGCAGCCATGGATGTGGCAAGGGCCGTTGTACTCAGTATTAACCATCACCGGGATCTGTTTGATTATGACGACCTGATTGGTGGCGATCAATACGTTACCGAAGCTGTTCCTTATTTCATTACAGTGCCCACTACCAGTGGCACCGGAAGTGAAGTAGGCCGCAGTGCCATCATTTCAGAAGATGATACGCACAGAAAAAGAATACTGTTTCATCCCAAATTGCTGGCAAAAATAATTTTTGCAGATCCGTTGCTCACCATGGAATTGCCTGCATTTGTAACTGCTGCTACCGGTATGGATGCCCTTACTCATAACATGGAAGCATATATTGCCAAAGGCTTTCACCCCATGTGCGATGGCATCGCGCTGGAAGGTATTTCTCTTATCAATGAATCCATAGTCAACGCCGTCAATAAACCCGACCTGGCATCGCGCAGCAAAATGATGCTAGCATCGCTGATGGGCGCAGTTGCTTTTCAGAAAGGCTTGGGTGTGGTGCACTCACTGGCGCATCCCCTTTCCGCTTTTCTCGATACGCACCACGGACTGGCCAATGCGGTAAACCTGCCTTATGGCATGCAGTTTAATATAGAAGGGCTTGAAGATAAATTCAGAAAAATGGCAGCAGCCATGAATTTGCAGCAACAAACCGGAGAAGCAGTAGTGAATCATTTGTTTGAACTCAACAAACAGGTAAACCTGCCGGTAAAGCTGGGCCATATTGGTGTAAAGCAGGAACATATAGAAACACTTAGCGACCTTGCGTTTGCAGATTTTTGCCATCCCAGCAATCCCAAACCGGTGTCGCGGGCAGATTTTAAAACATTGTATACCGCTGCGTTGTAATAAATAATGATGAATATAGGTTTAACATATACCGGCTCTGAAGAAAAACACCAGAATTACGTTCGCTGGTTGAAACAGAATGACACCAGCATTGGTATCATCACGCTTTCTGCCGAAACAAAAGAAAACAAAGGAAGCATTGATGATTGTGATGCATTGGTATTGTCAGGCGGAGTAGACATGCATCCCGGATATTATAACAGCGATAATGTGGTATATCCTAATATGCCGCAGCAATTCAATGAAAAAAGAGATGCTTTTGAACGGTCTGTTTTTGTAGCGGCGCAAAAAAAGCGGGTGCCTGTCTTGGGTGTTTGCAGGGGCCTGCAATTGATCAATTGCATTTTGGGTGGTAACCTTCAGCAAGACCTGGCAGCAAAAAACAGCATTCACAAAGCCATTGTAAACGACCAAAAAAAACAATTCGACAAGGCACATGGCCTGCATATTGTGCCCGATACTTTATTAGCAAGTATAGCCGGCACAACAAGGGCAGTTATTAACAGTGCGCATCACCAATGTGTAAATATCCTGGCGGCTGAGCTGGTGGCTAATAGTATATCTGATGATAATGTGGTGGAGGGACTTGAATGGAAAGAGAAAACCGGCAAGCCCTTTTTATTGTGTATTCAATGGCACCCTGAACGGATGTATGAATTCAACCTGCAAGAGTCGGCGTTATCGCTTGGTATCCGCAACCAGTTTATCAACGCTATCAAAAAATAAAGGCAACTCATGATTATCATTAACCCTGCCACGCAGGAAATAATAAAAGAACTAGCAGAAGATACCCCGGAAACCATACTAGAAAAATACCATTTGTTAAAAGCCGGCCAGCCTGCCTGGGCGGCCTTGTCTGTGCAGCAACGTGTTAAAGTGATTCAACAATTTTATGATTTGCTGGATAAAGAAAAAGATGAACTGGCCGCCACTTTAACAGCAGAAATGGGCAAGCCACTGCAGCAATCATACAATGAAATAAATGGCGCACGCAGCCGCATCCAGTACTTTATTGAAAATGCAGAAAAGTATTTGTCAGAAGAGTTGGTGGTAACGGAGGGTGGCACTAAGGAAAAAATTGTGTACGAGCCATTGGGCGTAATTGCCAATATTTCTGCCTGGAATTATCCTTACCTGGTAGGTACCAATGTTTTTATACCGGCGCTGCTGGGTGGTAATGCTGTTTTATACAAGCCTTCAGAATACACCTTACTCACCGGCTTACTCATTCAGCGATTGTTTTACAAAGCCGGTGTACCGCAAAATGTATTTATTACTGTTGTGGGTGCTGCCGCTGCCGGAGAAGCTATTCTATCATTGCCGCTCAACGGTTATTTTTTTACCGGTAGTTATGCTACTGGTAAATACATTGCAGAAAAAACAGCTCATAAACTGGTACCTGTGCAGTTGGAACTGGGCGGTAAAGACCCCTTGTATATTACTGACGATATTGATGACATTGCTTCGGTAGCGGCGGGCACGGCCGATGGCGCCTTCTATAACAACGGACAAAGCTGTTGCAGTGTAGAAAGAATTTATGTACATGAGAAAGTCTATGATGCATATGTTGCGGCATTTGTACAAGAAGTAAAAACATGGAAGATAGGGAAGCCTTCAGAAGAAGGTATTTATATTGGCCCGCTCACCCGCCCCGCGCAGTTAAAAGTGCTGGAACACCAGGTAAAAGATGCGATTGCAAAAGGGGCAAAATTGTTACACGGCGGCAAAAAAATACCAGGCACCGGCAATTATTTTGAACCAACAGTATTTAGTGAGGTAAACAATGATATGGCGCTGATGCGCGATGAATCTTTCGGCCCCATCATTGGCATCATGAAAGTAAAAGACGATGCGGAAGCCATTGCCCTTATGCAGGATACCGAATACGGTTTAACGGCGGGCATCTATTCAAAAGACTTTGGCCGCGCTGAAAACCTGATGAAGCAATTAAACACCGGCACTGTGTATTGGAACTGTTGCGACCGCGTAAGCGCAGGTTTACCATGGAGCGGCAGAAAAAATTCTGGTCTGGGTGCCACGCTGTCCCACCAGGGTATACGCGCATTTGTGCAACCAAAAGCCTGGCATATGCGCGGATGATTTATTGAGAGGCAGACATTTGATATTTAGGGGTGGCTGACGGCTTGATAAACAAAGCGTAAACGATGTAGTACACCATAAATCCCACCGCAGCACCCGCTGTATTCAATATTACATCGTTGATATCAGTAATGCGCACATTGGTTGCGAGCTGCATCAGCTCAATAGTAACAGATACCAACATGGCTACCAGCGTTACCGCCACAAAATGCCGGATGCGTTTGTACAAAATTGGCAAATAGATACCCAGGGGCATCAACATCATAAAATTGCCTACCACATCATACGTAAATACATGCCGGGCTTTTAAAAAAAGAAATGGCTCCAGGCTTACCTTGTCATTGGTGGCCACACGGTGCACCATTCTCTGCCACCACCCATGTGCAGATACATGGTGAAAGAAAACGAAATAACCGGTCAATGTAAGCACACTGAATATGTACAGGTAAAAACTTGATTGCACTATCACATCAAAAAGTGACTGTTGCCTGCGGCGCAGGGCACCCACTATCACCCACAGAAAAAATATGCCCACAGCAACACCAGACAACAACATTTTGGTGCCGCGCATATACCTGAACTGAATGGGAAACAAATACACAAATGCCACCAGCAGTACAGGCAGTACAACAGCTATTTTTTTGATTGTTTTCATTGTGTGATGATGCTGAAGTTAATTCTTTTCTGCTTGCAGCCGTACACCCGGGATGGAACTAACTCCAAATAATTTCATAAAATTGTATTGGTGCATTTGAACGGCCGCTGATTCGCAGATTAGCTGTACTACATGGTACATCAAGAAAATGAATTTTAGTTTATCCTGCGGTAATCCAAACAATTTATTTACCATTGCGTAAAATGCATCTATGGAATACAGGGCTTTGGGAAAAACAGCGTTGTCGGTTAGCCGCATTGGCTTTGGCTGTATGTCGTTGGGCGATGATGATGCACTCAACCGGCGCGTGCTGCATGCTGCAATAGACAATGGCATCAATTTTTTTGATACGGCCGACCTCTATGCCCGGGGTAATAATGAAATAACATTGGGCAATGCACTCAAGGAAAAACGCAAAGACCTGGTCATTGCCACCAAAGTGGGCAATCAATGGAAAGAAGACGGTAGCGGATGGGATTGGAACCCGCGTAAAGACTATATTTTATCTGCGGTTAATAACAGCCTGAATAGATTGCAAACAGATTATATTGATTTGTACCAGTTGCACGGCGGAACCATCAACGATAATATTGACGAAACCATTGAAGCATTTACCATTTTGCAGCAGCAGGGAAAAATCAGGTTTTTTGGCATTTCTTCTATCCGGCCAAATGTAATACGGGCATATGCTTTCCGTGCGGGCATTGCCAGCGTTATGATGCAATACAGCCTGCTGGACAGAAGGCCGGAAGAAAGTTGTTTTCATCTTTTACAAGATAAAAATATAGGCGTACTAGCAAGAGGCAGCCTTGCCGGCGGATTGCTGGTTGATAAACCGGCCAAACTTTATCTAACGTATACCACATCACAGGTAGAAAAAGCGGCTGCAGGTATACAATCTTTATCAGGCACCCATAGAAATGCTACGCATACGGCATTACAGTTTGTATTGCAGCAACCAGCCATTACATCTGCAGTTGTAGGAATAAGAACCATGGAACAGCTCCATGATGTTGTTGCAACAGGAGCCACACCCCTTCTAACGCCTGCAGAACTGGGTTCATTACAGCATACGATTCCGGCTAATTATTATGAACAGCACCGGTAGCGTTCCGCAGCACTGGCCGCTGCTTTCTTTTTGTAGTCGACGGCATTCCGGTATTCAATAAAAATTTTTAAGGCCAGGCAACTCTCTACGGCTATTCCGCATTTGTATAGGTATAACCAACACCACTGTATCTTTTTCATGGAAACAGGCAAGGTATCCGTGTGAGCCTGCGTTTTTAGGCGCAGCCTTATAAAATTAAAATCTTGCAGACAGCGTTAGCCAGTATAATCTCCTTATCTACATGCTGTCTTCATTAGTGTAGGGGATCGCAAACTAAAAATGAAAATTATAGGTCACCGCCGGTATTACCGGAAACAGCGACACCTGGCGGGCTTCCACCTTTAGCGTATTGTCGTACGGACTACCCTCCTGGTCATAGTAAATAAAATAAGGATTAGCGCGGCTATACACGTTGTATACGCTAAATACCCAACTGCTTTGAATTCTTTTTTTACGTTTGGGTTGCGGTGTGTACGTGGCGGCAAAATCAAGCCGGTGGTAAGATGGCAAACGGTACTGGTTTACTTTACTGTATTCCTGCGTTAAGATTCCGCCGATGATGTAAAAGCGTTCAGGCAAGGTGGTGGCATTACCCGTTCCGTATACAAAAACAGCAGATAATTTCCATTTTTTATTCAGCTCATAGGTGGTAACGGCAGATAGATCATTTCGGCGATCGTATTTGGCAAAGTACTGCTCACCCCCGTTTATCTGCGGAAATTTGCGGTACGTCCAGCTGAGTGTATACCCCAGCCAGCCCGTTAACCGTCCCTTGTTTTTGCCGATATAAAGTTCCGCGCCATAGCTCCATCCCCTGCCGAAAACAAATTGTTTTTCAGGGTCTGTCAAAGAGGGGGTGTATCCTTCTTTGTATTCTATCTGGTTGCGCATGTCTTTGTAATAAACTTCCAGCGAAGTTTCGTAGGTATTGTCTTTAAAATTTTTAAAAAACCCGGCTGCGTATTGCCACGCTATTTGGGGTTGCACATAATAGGTGCTGGGTACCCATAGATCCGTAGGCAGTGTAGAACCGGCATTGCTGACCAGGTGTATGTACTGGAGATTGCGGGTTACCGCCGCTTTTAAAGAAGTTTCATCGTTAATGGCATAGCGCAGGGTGGCACGCGGTTCAAATCCGCCATAGGTTTTTACTTTGGCACCCCGGGCAAATACGGTGCTATCGAGTTTATTACCATTGGCGTCTTCGGTATAATTTGTATAGGGGCCCACCTGTTTAAAACTGCTATAACGAAGGCCGACGTTAAGCTTTAGTTTGCTGGTCAGCTCCCAATCATCCTGTATATAAAGCGCAGCTTCATTGGCATATTTGTTATTGGCGTTATTGGGCTCAAACCGTGTGGTATCCTGGTTGCCGCTTAAAACATTGGGGGTAAAGGTATGGTGCGTGTACAAGCCGCCGAATTTTATCTTATGTTGCGGGGCAGGGTAATAATCAAAATCAATTTTTGCATTGAGATCTTTAATACCAGATGCCAGTTTTATATTGAAATCGTTTTGTGAGGCGTTGAAAGAAAAATTGTATTTATTGTATACCAGCGTGGTATTCGCAAACAAGCGTTGGTTGAAAACATGGTTCCAGCGCAGTGTGGCAGTAGCATTGCCCCAGGGAATGTTGGCATTGAATGAGCGGCGGCTGTTCCTGAAATCAAAAACATCCTTCCCAAAATACCCGCTGAGATATACCCGGTCTTTTTCTGAAATTTTATAATTCACTTTTGTATTCAGATCATAGAAATAGTAACCTGACCCATGAAATTCGCTGCTGCTGGGTATAAACGGTTTGATCAGTACATCTATATAAGTTCGCCTGGCGGAAACAATAAAGGAGGCCTTTTCTTTTTTAATAGGCCCTTGTACGGAAATTCTGGAAGCTATTAAACCAATGCCCCCATCTACCTGCAGCTTATTGGCATTGCCGTCTTTCATAGCAACATCCAGCACTGATGATAGCCGTCCGCCATATTGTGCCGGCATACCGCCTTTAATAAGCGTTACATTCTTGATGGCATCAGCATTAAAAATGGAAAAGAAGCCAAACAGGTGACCCGTATTGTATACGACGGCATCATCCAGAATAATAAGATTTTGATCTGGCCCGCCACCCCGTACATACAAACCAGTGTTGCCTTCACCGGCATTGCGAATGCCGGGTAGCAATTGCAGTGTTTTTAACAAGTCCACTTCGCCCAATAAGACCGGCAGTGCCTTCACCCGTGCAACAGATAAATCAAAACGGCCCATCTGCGCATTTTTTACGTTTTCATCGCGCCGTTTGCCGTACACCACCACTTCCTCACTGGCGGCCGCCCTTGGGGGTAATAAGAAATTATACGTTTGATTGCCGGTTAAACTCAAGGCAACCCTTCTGCCCTGGTAGCCTACAAAGGAACAACTGAGTTCGTAATCCCCTGCGTCCAGCGTGATGGAATAAAAGCCATAAGCATTACTGTTCACGCCTTTTCCTTTCGAGCCGGCTTGTAGTGTAGCACCAATCAGCGTTTCACCGGTCAATGAATCTTTTACATAGCCACTGATAGTAAACTTGTTTTGCCCAACGCTACTAAGGGCAATCAATGAACAAAAAATAATACAAAAAAACTTTGTATGAACGCCATTATTTGCAAACAGTAACAATCTTGGTTGTGCCACTCCATTCAGCTTTTTGGTAAACTGAAACAAAAATAGCCCAATCTGCGTTACCAGCGGCGGGAGATTGTGCCGTAGATGACGTAAAAAATCAGTTTGCAGGTGTACAGCTATAGGCACAAAAAACCCCGGGTACATAAAACCTTTTAACGCTTTTATTACCCGGGGGTTGATAGAAAGATATCCTAATCCGGAACAACCGGTTTCCATTTACTGATCATTGAACCAGTTGCAGGAATTACTATAGTTGTTTGAAAAGAAAATTCTCTTAGCGTACTGCGTATGCTATTGAATCTTTCTTGGTAGTATCTTTTTTAGGAACTGTATCAAGACTTGCTACGTACGCTGTATTTTCTGTAAGCTGTACCAAGCCTGAGTCTTTCTTAGTAGTGTCTTTCTTAGGAACAGTATCTGTTACAGCTACATCAGGTGAATTCGTGTATGCATTACTGTTATTAGCAAAAAGATTTACTGCCGAAAATGCTATTAAAGCGCTGCTGATAATAATTAATTTTTTCATGATTTCATAATTTAATTAGGTAATATCTGCTACTAACCAAGAATGATACCACAACGGGCCAATTTGAAAATTTTTTAGCGATTGGTGCAAAAATATTTTCAACATGTACTAATTGAGCATATAATTCCACATTTTCTGTAGACTTTGGGGGAATTGTAAACTATTATCTAACGTAGTATTTGATGGTATGCCAGTACACACCTATAATATAGTACGCAAATGGCTTGAAGTTCTCAGAGAGAGTCGGAACTAGCGCGAAACCTGTTCAGTTCGCAAATAGAAAAGCGTTGCGGAAACCCGCGTGGTTCGCCCCAACGCGCCGTGTACATTAAAAAATTGTTAACACAGGTCTTGACGGCAACTTTTTCATTTCCTATGCAGAACGGCACATTCCGGAAAAGCTGAGTCAGCCGGCGCCAACCAGTATACGGTATCGTCCGCCACTTTCGATGCATTATTGTTGAGTGGGTTTTTAACGCTATACGCGCCCAAGAAAAACGCATTGCGTTGTTTTTCCCTGGGGAAGCCATAATCTATAAATGTGTGCTTATTCTTCAAAATCTGCAAGTGGCTTTCTCGCACGTTGCTGTATATAGCAGTGTGTTGTTTAGTGTACCTAATTGCCTCGCTAACGGAACATACATGTAGTGGCTGTTTAGCTACTTCCATGGCTTCGACAAGCGGTAAAATTGTATGTTCTGGCGTTGCGCAGTTGTTTTGCTGCGGCTTGATTCAACAAAGATTTGCAGAACATGCATAAAAAAAGCTGCCTTTTGGAGACAGCTTTCAATATTGTGTACAGGTTATTTATAGACCCATGCTTCCTTTTTTCTCTTTCAAACTAGATAGCTTTGGATCCATTCTTATGGCCTGGTCGCAAAGCTGCATTCCTTTTTCTTTGTCACCTTTTTTCTGGTAACTCATGCCTATCATGTATAGGGCCTTTGCGTTCTGTTTGTCGTAACCCAGCACTTTATCCCAATTGTCAATAGCCTCCTGGTATTTGCCTGTTTTGTAGTATAGCTGGGCAATGCCGTTAAGTAATGCCATGTCTGCCGGTTTTTTCTCCAGTACTTTTTTTAGCAGTTCAATGCCTTTATCTAGCTGGCCTGTTCCTTCATAAGATATCGACAGGTTTTCTATGTAATCATTGTCTGTCTTATAACCTCTGTCGGCCGCAAGCAGGTAATATTTAATAGCCGTTTTATCATCAGGAATAGCAGCATAGTTTAATGCTGTTTCATACACCCAGCGCGGCTGCGTGGTATCGAGTGTAATAGCTTTTACAAAAAATGGTGCGGCAGCGCGGTAATTGCTCATTTCCACATAGCCGCGCCCGATGGTATACGGTATATCTGCATTGGTGCTGTCTTGTTTTGCTGCTGTTTGCAAATAGCCAAATGACTGGTTGTAATCTTCCAGTTCAGCGTAGCTTTTTCCAATGATGTACTCGGGGTTCTTGCCAATTTTAAGTTGCTGCAATTTTTTAGCAGCAATGATAGCATCATTCCAACGGCGTGTCCAGAAATACAGGCTGGCCAGGTTTTCATTTGCTACCGGGTCGTTGGGTTCCTTCTTTACAACTTCACTATATGCAGTGATAGCATCGGGATACCTGCGCATTTCTACTGATACTTTGCCCAGCTCGCGTTGGGCATTGATATTAGCTGCATCAAACTGCAACGCTTTTTTATAATGCTGCATGGCTACCAAATAAAGCCTGCCTTGTTTGGCTTCATTTCCTTTTTGTAAATAAAAGGCAGCACTGTCTGCATTCTGAGAAAAAGCAATAACTGGTAATGAAAACAGGGTTACGAAAATTAAATTTTTCATGGTGTATGATTGCCGGATAACAATTGAAATTCTATTTTAACACAATAGCACCTAACGCAGGCAAATGTACATTTATTTCGTAGTTGGCTGTGTTTTTGTCAACCAATTGTACAACCGGCGAAGGGTTAAAAACGTCACCGGTGCCCCAGTATTTTTTTTCGTCGCTGTTAAAAATTTCTTTCCAGCTGGGTTTATCGTGGGCATACACTTTCCAATTGTTTCTAACAACCGGTGTCATATTCAATATTATTAACAAGTCATTTTCAGGTAGCAGTCCTTTGCGCCGGAATACTATCACCGATTCCTGCCGGTGGTTGAGATCAATCCATTCAAAGCCCTCCTGTGTAAATTGTTTTTCATATAATGCGGGCTCGTTTCGCAGCAGCAGGCAAAGATCGCGCACGCAATCTTTTAGCATTCTGTGAGAATCATGCTGCAACAATTCCCATGGGAGTTCGCTTTTATAATTCCATTCAGATGTGCTGCCAAACTCGTTGCCCATAAACAATAATTTGCCGCCAGGGTGTGTAAACATATAACTGTACAACAACCGCAGGTTAGCAAATTTCTGCCAGTCATCGCCCGGCATTTTATAAAGCATGGGTGATTTGCCGTGTACTACTTCATCGTGGCTAAGGGGCAGCATAAAATTTTCATCATAGTAATACATCATGCTAAAGGCAAACTTATCCTGGTGGTCTTGCCTGGCCAGCGGATCAAGTTTAAAATAATCAAGCGTATCGTGCATCCATCCCATCATCCATTTCATACCAAAACCCAAACCATCTGCAAAAGTTGGTTTGGAAACACCCGGCCAATCAGTGGACTCTTCCGCTATAGTTTGCACATCGGGGAAATCCCTGAATGTTGTTTCGTTGAGATCTTTTATAAACGCAATGGCCTCCAGGTTGCCATCGCCGCCAAATTCATTGGGTTCCCACTGACCTTCTGTTCTTGAATAATTGAGTTTAAGCATCGAGGAAACTGCATCTACCCGTAATCCATCTGCATGAAATTTATCGAACCAGAACCGTGCGCTGCTGATAAGAAACGATTTTACTTCTCCCCTTTTGTAATTGAAGATATAGGAGTTCCAGTCGGGGTGATAGCCTTTGCGCATATCTGCATATTCATACGTATGTGTGCCGTCGAACATAAACAGGCCATGGGCATCATACGGAAAGTGCGAGGGCACCCAATCAAGAATAACACCAATGCCTTCATGGTGGAATGCTTCCACCAGTTGCATAAACTCTTGGGGAGAACCAAACCGCGAGGTCGGCGCAAAGAAGCCTGTGCCCTGGTAGCCCCAACTGCCATCAAACGGGTGTTCCATTACGGGCATCAGCTCAATATGGGTAAAACCCATTTCTTTTACATAAGGCACCAGCAGCTGGCGCATTTGCGCATACGTATTGTATGATTCTTCATCGTTTTTATCGGGCCGCATCCAGCTGTTGAGGTGTACTTCATACACGCTCCACGGTGCACTGAGCGCATTGTGCGTTTTTCTTTCTTTCATCCAGGCGTCGTCCTTCCAATCATAGTGCATATCCCAGGTAATAGAGGCGGTATCGGGGCGCATTTCCCAGAAATTAGCAAACGGATCGCCTTTGTCTGTTTCCATGCCCATATAACCAATAATATGGTACTTATATACTTCACCCAATGTAAAACCGGGAATGAATCCTTCCCAGATACCGCTTTTATCCCAGCGGGCATACAATTCATATTCGCCGTTCTTCCAATCATTGAAATTGCCTTTTACCGATACAGAAGTGGCGTTGGGCGCCCATACGGCAAAATACATCCCCCATCCGCTATTAACTTCTATGGAATGCGAACCCATTTTCTCATACAACCGGTAATGCGTTCCATTTTGAAAATTGCGGACATCCTCATCGGTTAGCAAAGAAAAGTTCCAGACATTTTTTGACGTATCCACGAAATTTTCTTCCTCATAGCGGCGCTTTGCTGACTGTTCCATGGTTACTTATTTTATGGTAATACTATTTTGTAGGAATATGGATTTTTTACAACCGCGCATCTTACCGGTTATCCCTGAAAAAACCCTTTAACCTAAAATTAAGACTATGCCTTTTAAAGTTAGTTTTTTTTAGAGGATATTCGGCACAGGTTTATTCCTGCCCCGGTATTTTAACCCAACCATTCACTAACCTTTACTAATCCCTTTATTGCGCTTATGAACAAAACCATTCTGCTGCTTTGCGTGCTGCTTACTGTCAGCATTTGCGGTATCAGCCAAACGGCAGTAGTAAAGGGCACCGTTAGCGATACTTCCACCAAAGAAATACTCACCAATGCCGTTGTATCCATCTTACGCGCCAAAGATTCTGTTTTGTACAAATTTACCCGCAGCAATGCACAGGGCCGCTTTTCATTGAGCGGCCTGCCTGCCGGCAAATTTATTGTACTGGTTACTTATCCAAAATATGCAGACTATGTAGAAGAGGTTACACTTACCGATACTTCTACTATCAACCTCAACAAGGTAGCCCTTATTCTGAAAGCAAAATTGCTGGAGGAAGTGGTCATTAAACAAAAAATTTCTGCTATTAAAATTAAAGGCGATACCACCGAATTTACAGCCGACAGTTTTCATGTGCAGGCCAATGCCACCGTTGAAGATCTGCTGAAAAAACTTCCGGGTATACAGGTTGATAAAAATGGAAAGATTACCGCGCAGGGCGAAACGGTGCAAAAGGTATTGGTGGATGGTGAAGAGTTCTTTGGCGACGACCCTACCCTTGTAACGCAGAACCTGCGGGCAGACATGATTGACAAAGTGCAGGTGTTTGATAAAAAAAGTGACCAAGCTGCATTTACGGGTATAGATGATGGTGAAAAAACCAAAACCATTAACCTGAAATTAAAAGACAATAAAAAGAACGGATATTTTGGTAAAGCCACTGCAGGCGGAGGTACCGATGGTTATTTTGACAACCAGCTAATGATAAATTTATTTAAAAAGAAAAAGAAATTTTCTGCCTACGGTATTCTCTCCAATACAGGAAAAACAGGACTAAACTGGAACGAGCGCGACAAATATGGCGAAAGCTTTGCAAGCGGCGTTGATTACGATGAAGCCAATGGTTATTTTATGTTCTCCGGCAGTAACGATGAGCTGGATTCGTGGGACGGGCGGTTTAACGGCCGTGGTTACCCCTCCGTAAGAACAGGCGGCCTTCATTATAATGATAAATGGAACGACGATAAACAAACCGTGAACCTTAATTACAAGATCATGGATTTGAGCGTGGTGGGCAACAGTGGCAGCAATACACAATTTATATTACCGGATACCCTTTATTATAACAACCAACGCGAAACGTTCAGGAACGATATACTGCGCCATCGCGCCAACGGCAGTTACGAGCTGCAGCTTGACAGCAGCTCTTCCATAAAAATAAGTGCCAACGGGGGAACCGATCACAAAGTAACCAGCAGCCAGTACAGAACCGAAGCGCTCACGGCCGATAGCCTGCTGGTAAACAGTGGCGATCGCTCCATTAATACCATCGGTAACACAAAAACAGTCAACAGCAACTTACTGTACAAAAAAAGAATGCGGAAAAAAGGGCGCACCCTTTCTGTAAACCTCAGCGAGAATTTTGAAGAGGGCAGTTCAGACGGTTACCTGTATGCCGACAACGAATTTTACAAAGGGGGTATACCCGTAGAACAACAGATTACCGACCAGTTTAAACAATACAACACCCGCAAACTGGCCTTTGATTCTAAAATATCTTATTCTGAACCGCTGTCGGTTTCTTCTTCCATCATTGCCAATTACGGCGTGGCCATCAACAACAGCCGGTCTAACAGAACCTCTTACAACAAATCTGCCGATGGCAAGTATACCAGCCTCGACAGTATTTTTAGTAACGATTACAACTTCAACGTATTTACGCACAAAGCCGGGCTTAGTTACAGCCTGGTAAAGAAAAAAATGCGCGTGAACCTGGGCAATAACATTGGCATTACCAGTTTTAACCAACAGGATTTAAGAGCAGACACATCGGCACGCAGAAACTTTATTAACTGGTTTCCGCAGGCTATGATCATGTATTCTTTCAACTCGCAAAAGCGTTTGTGGCTGCGGTACAACGGTAATACGTCGCAACCATCTATCCAGCAGATTCAACCTATCCGCACCAATGATGACCCGCTCAACATCAACATCGGCAATCCAGATTTAAAACCGCAGTTCACCAACAACCTTGGCCTCAGTTTCAATAATTACAAAGTGCTTACAGAAACGGATATCTACATCAGCCTGAATTACCGTTTCACCCAGAATGCCATTACCAGCAGCACCAATGTAGATGTGAATGGTAAACGAACTTACCAGTCTGTAAACCTCGATGGCAGCCGCTCTTTATCTGGATGGATGGGCTACGGTTTTAAATGGAAAAAACCAGGCATCAATATCCGGTTCAACGGAAACATCAATAACAACCGGAGCGTAAGCATTGTAAACGGCCTGCTCAATGAAACCAAAAGCGGTAATTATACGCTGGGCAATGATATTTCCAAATCAAAAGACAAAAAGTATGAATTCCGCCTGGGTACTTCAGCCACTTATACCAATAGCCGTTCGTCTATTCAGAATAATATAAAAACCAACTACTGGACATTTAATGTGCAGCCAAATATTGACCTGTACCTGCCGAAAAAATTTCAACTTCATACAGATGCAGATGCCAATTTCAGGCAAAAGACAAGTGCTTTCGATTTCAACACCAACGTTATCTTCTGGAATGCCTGGGTTGGAAAAAAGTTTTTGAAGAGCGATGCATTGCTGCTCAAATTATCAGTCAATGACTTGCTGAACCAGAATATTGGTTTCAATCGTACGGTGAACAGCAATTTTATTTCGCAGACAACTTATAGCACCATACAACGGTTTTTTATGCTATCGCTGGTATGGAATTTCAGTAAAGCGGGCACTGCCGTTCCCGGTAATAATAATTAATTTAAAAATTGAAGTGCATGAAAACCTTTCAATATATTATTCTATGCTGCCTGTTGATGGCTTGCTGCAGAATGCACGCTCAGAATACCATCTTTCTCAATGAAGGAAAAATAGAATTTGAGAAACGCGTAAATATGTATGCGCTGATGGAAGAAGGCGATTCATGGAACGACCTGCAGAAGAAAACGATGCCCAAGTTTAAGAACACGTATTTTGATTTGTATTTTACCAAAAATAAAACCGTCTACCAGCCGGGCCGGGATAACCCCGAGAACAATAAAATATTTTTCAATGAAGGCGTTGCGCAGGAGAATGTAGTGTATTCAGAATTAGATAGCAGCAGAAGCACCAGCCAGAAAAAAGTTTTTGAAACCATTTTTCTGATCAAAGACAGCACGCGGCAAATAAAATGGAAAATAACAGATGAGAATCGTGTCATTGCCGGTTTTCAATGCAGGCGTGCCAATGCACTCATCATGGACTCCATTTATGTGGTGGCGTTTTATACAGACGATATTATTGCGCCGGGCGGCCCGGAATCTTTTACCGGTTTACCGGGTATGATATTGGGCGTATCGCTGCCGCACCAGCACATCACCTGGTTTGCCACCAAGGTATCGGCCCGCCCGGTAACAACCGCAGAGATGAAAGAACCTACCAAAGGAAAAAAAGTAACGTACACATCGCTAAAAGAAAACCTGAAAGAGGTAATGAAAGACTGGGGCCGTTATAAACAACGCAACCTGGAATCGGTAATGCTGTAATTATTAATGTGAAAATGTGTAAATGTGTAAATGTGTAAATGTGTAAATGCTTTGACGCGGTTTTATGGAACGCAGATTTTCATGGTTGTGATGATGAAAAATGATATAGTTGAATGCTCTACTGGCTCTGTTAGCTCTGAGCGCAAAATTGCTGTCGCGGTTGTATGGCATGCCGATTTTCATGTTTGTGATGATGAAAAATGTAGTTGAATGCTCTGCTGGCTCTGTTAGCTCTGCGCGCAAAATTGCTGGCGCGGTTGTATGGAACGCAGATTTTGGAAGAGAATGTGAAAATGTGATGAATGTGTAAAAGTGCAAATGCTGCGACGCGGATTATGGCACGCAGATTTTTATGGTTATGATGATAAAACATGATAAAATAAATGATTGATGTATTGCATCTATCCATCATTCAGAGAAGTAGAATGGCGAGGGCTGTGTTCGGATGGCTTCCCCCCAGCCGGGGGAAGTCGGAAGGGGGCCGATTGCTGGAATGCTCTGCTGGCGCTGTTAGCTCTGCGCGCAAAATTGCTGGCGGGGTTTTATGGAACGCAGATTCGGAAGAAAATGTGGAAATGTGGAAATGTGATAAATGTGTAAATGCTCCGACGCGGATTATGGCACGCAGATTTTCATGGTTGTGATGATGAAAAATGATTTAGTTGAATGCTCTGCTGGCTCTGTTAGCTCTGCGCGCAAAATTGCTCGCGCGGTTGTATGGAACGCAGAAATCACATCAACCATTTATTTCAACTCCATCACCAACAAATATTTTCCTCCCAGCGTAATGGCATTGTTTTCAATATTGAACAACGTGCCGGTGGCTACATCAAGCGCCTTTGTAAATCCTTTTACGCGTTCTGCAAACCTGGTCAAATCTATAGTCGCAGTTGTCTCATTGGTATTCATTACGCACATAACCGTTTGCTGGTTGTCATACCTGAAATAAACATATACCCCATTTTCGGGTATATACTGCATTAATTTACCAGTTTTAATAGCAGAAGAGGTTTTGCGGAAAGCCGCTAGTCGCCGAGTAAGATCCAATACTGATTTTTCATCGTTACTCAGGCCCTGCCCGGTAAATGCATTCTTTTGATCGCCCGCCCAGCCACCCGGAAAGTCGAGGCGCACCCAGCCATCGGGGTTGGCAACACCTTTCATGAGTATCTCGGTGCCGTAATACAATTGCGGTATGCCGCGGGTAGTGAACAACCAGCAAAGCCCCATCTTATGTTTGGCCACATCTTCACCCACATAGCTAAAGAAACGCGTCATGTCGTGATTATCAAGAAACACTACATTGTTCATGGGCTGCACGTACATAAAATCCTGGCTAACGGTGTTGTACAATTGCCCTACCCCATTGGGCATTTGCGTAAGCGCGGGCTGTATACCTCTTAACAAAAACTCAAAATCGATGGTGCCGGTCAGATTGCTTTTAAAACCTGTGGTGAAAATATTCTTAGTAAAATACGCCTGGTTGGCCACGCTTTCATTCCAGTTTTCTCCAAACAAGGTAATACGGGGATATTCATCTGTAAGCGCTTTATTACAACGATTCATAAATGCCAGATCGCAATATTTATAGGTGTCGATGCGCCAAGCATCCACCCCAAATTTTTCTACGCACCAGATGGCGTGTTGTATTAAAAAGTTAGCTGTGTAAGGGTTCGATTGGTTTACATCGGGCATCATGTTGGTAAACCAGCCGTCGGCCATCTTTTTTTTATCGTATGCTGAGGCATACGGATCAAAAAACACCTGTTCTTTATAGTTAGGCTGGGTGGGCTCGGGCCATTGGTGCAACCAGGTGCTGTCTGGTGGATCCTGTACCAGGAAATGGTAAAAACCTACATGATTATACACAGCATCCTGCACAAGTTTCATGCCGCGGCGGTGCAATTCATTACCCAGTTGAAGATAAGCTGTCTCACCACCAAAACGTTTCTCAATAGCGTAGTGATCGGTGAACGCATAGCCATGTTCTGTACGGTCGGGCATATCGTTTTCAATCACGGGTGTCATCCATAAGGCGGTGGCGCCCAGGTTTTGCAGGTAATCCAGGTGATTGATGACGCCTTGCATATCGCCGCCGTGGCGCAGAAAAATAGAGTCGCGGTTAAGGCTTTGATCGCGCAGGCCTGCCATGCGGTCATTGGTTTCATCGCCATTGCTAAACCGGTCGGGCATCAAAAAATAAATAAAATCTGCAGCGGTAACTCCCTGCGCATAGGCGGTGCCGTTACCTGCACGGCGCGGCAACAATTTAAATTGAATGTTGTTCCATTCGCTGGCAACAACGCCGCCAAATGAAATGGTAACAGTTTGAGGCTTGGCGGTTGTTGCAATGGCAACATCCAGTATGATATACCGGCGGTTGATGGGTTTGTTTACTTTTACAATTTTGAGATCAGCCGAAGATGACCGCACCACCATTTTGTCTACCGCTATGATTTTGCCTGGCCGGGTATCGTGCAGCATGATCTGAATCTTGTTCATTTTCATGCCTACCCACCAGTTGGTGGGGTACACGTTGATAGAAGGCTGTGCATGCAGTTGCAGGCTACACAAGATTAATATCAGCAAGCATGTAGGAATACTTTTCATGTAAAAATGTTTGTAGTTTTCTGCTGGCTCAATGGCAACGAAAGGCAAACTTGTTTTGAAACGTGGCAGGTGTTGGTATCAAACAGAGCGTTGTTCCTCAATTTCAAGTTTGGCCGTCTCCACTTCATCTTCTTTGGTTTCTTTTATAAAAAAGAAACAGATAAGAGCTGCCAGAATAATTAATGCGCCGCCAATTTCCACTGCTGCCAGTCTGTTATTGTGCAGTACGTTTTTCATCAGCCAACCAAAACCGAGCGATGCCATGATTTCAGGCAATACAATAAAGAAATTGAAGACGCCCATATAGATACCCACTTTATCTTTTGGCAGACAACCGCTGAGCATGGCATATGGCATTGATAAAATACTTGTCCAGGCAATACCAATGCCTATCATACTTACGAAGAGCATATTTTTATCGTGTACCCAGCTTACACTAATTAAACCTAATGCACCGCACAATAAACATAAAGTATGGGTGAGTTTACGACCGAGTTTATCGGCAATAGAAGGGAGTATAAATGCAAATAATAGCGTAACCACACTGTAAAACGATAAGGTAAGGCTGCCAAAATCGGCTCCCTGTGCGTATACCGGGTCGCTGGCATCTTTTCCGCCAAAAACATTTACTGCTACCGCGGTGGTATAATAAAACCACATGAGGAACAATCCTGGCCATGTAAAAAACTGCACCAGTGATACCACTTTCATTCTTGCGGGCATATGTTGCAAGGCATGCAGTATCTCACGCGCGCCGCCGGCAAATCCTTTTTCTCCGTCACTTTTCTTATTCCTGAAATCAGGATCAGACGGGGGGTATTCGCTGGTGGTAAATACCGTATACAAAACGGCAGACAAAAAAAAGAATGCGCCAATGTAGAAAGACCATTTTACATTTTCCGGGATACTGCCAGGCGCAGCGGTATTTGGGATGAGAAATATATTTTTCATCGCCCACGGCAGGGCTGATGCAACACTACCTCCCAAACCAATAAGCAAGCTTTGCATGATAAAACCCCTGTTCACTTGTGAATCTGGCAGCCGATCAGTTACAAATGCACGAAAAGGTTCCATGGTTACATTCCCGAAAACATCCAGTACCCACAACAAGCCGGCAGCCATCCATAATGCACTGCTGTGCGGCATCATAATGAGTGCAATGGAGCTGATAATAGCCCCTACCATAAAATAAGGCCGTCTTCGTCCCCATTTTGGATGCCATGTATTATCACTCAAGTAACCTATAACAGGTTGAACCAATAAACCAGTAAGAGGTGCTGCTATAAAGAGAAGGGGAACCTGGTCGGGCTCCGCACCAAGATTTTCATAAATACGTCCCATATTCGCGCGCTGCAAATCCCATCCAAACTGTAAGCCGAAAAAACCAACGCTCATATTGATGATCTGGCTAAGGCTGAGTTTTGGCTTGATTCCCGTAAAAGCAGAGGACATATCAATCGTTTGTTGTGAATGTGTACCAATTACATGACTACTAAAAATACATAAAAAAAGCATCCCGTCGTGGCGGGATGCTTTACTATAAAAGGAAATAATTATATCACAAAGCCATTGGGTATTACAGCACCTTTCTTCACTACCACAATGCCGTCTTTAACGGTGTACAGGGAATGATCGCTGTTTTCAAGATGTGTTCCACCGTTGATACGCACATCATCGCCAATGCGCACATTTTTGTCTACAATGGCATTCTTTATATAGCAGCGGTTGCCGATGCCCACATTGGGTATACCATGTTGCTGTGCATGCGCCATTTCTGCAATGGTTTCAAAATAATCGTTCCCCATCAGGTAACTGCTTACTACCGTGGTACCGTTGCCAATGCGCGAGCGTATACCTACCACACTGTGTTCAATTCTGGATGCGTTGATGATGCAACCTTCTGCAATAATTGTTTTTTCGAGTGTGGTGCCGCTTATTTTGGCGGGTGGCAGCATGCGTGCGCGGGTATAAATGGCATTGCTGTTATCAAATAAATTGAAGTCGGGAATATCTGCGGTGAGGTTAAGGTTAGCCTCAAAAAACGAGTAGATGTTACCGATATCCGTCCAGTAACCATCGTACTGGTAACTCACCACCTTGTATTTATCTATTGATTGAGGAATGATCTCCTTACCAAAATCTGTAGCGGCTTTATATTCCACTTCCAGCAGATCAAACATGAGCTTGCGGTTAAAAATATAGATACCCATAGAAGCCAGGTAATTGCGGCCAACGCGTTTCATGTCGTCACCGGTATCGCTTACCCATTCTGGCAGCAGTTCTTTTTTTGGCTTTTCAATAAAGGAAGTAATATAACCTTCTTCATTGCTTTTGAGAATACCAAATTCCGGTGCTTCGCGATCGGCCACAGGTATGGTGGCAATGGAAATATCCGCACCCAGTTTTTTATGATTGTTGATCATTTCCTGGAAGTCCATCTGGTAGAGCTGGTCGCCGCTGAGAATGAGCACATATTCACTGTCGAACGGCCCCAGGTGCCGAAGGCTTTGCCGTACTGCATCGGCGGTGCCCTGGTACCAGGTGGGGTTATCAGGTGTTTGCTCGGCCGCCAGTATATCTACAAATGCTGCACTAAAAGCGCTGAAATGATACGTGTTTTTAATGTGCCGGTTTAGTGAAGCCGAGTTAAACTGTGTGAGTACAAACATCCGGTTGATGCTGCTGTTGATACAGTTTGAAATAGGAATATCTACCAGGCGGTATTTTCCGGCAATTGGTACGGCCGGTTTGCTTCTGCTGGCAGTAAGCGGGTACAAACGAGATCCTGCGCCACCGCCAAGTATTACTGCTATCGTTGATTTACTCATATTTGCAAGCTTTTATTTTGTGTATTGTTACCTGTCCGGTATCGCATCAAGCCCAGGGCTTCACCCTGCGCTAGGTTGATGTCGCCCCTTCAGGGCTGGTTCAAGATAAAATCATCATCCATCGTCATATTCTTAAAGATCCTCGTTTCATCAACCGACAACTACCAGCCGGTCTGACCTTCGCTACCGATCGCGTTGCAAACGCATTAGCACATTCTCACATTAGCACATTTTCACGTTTCCACATTCTCACATTAGCACATTTACATATTCCTCAAAGTCCTTCATACAAACTGATATATTGCTGCGCGCTGCTATCCCAACTAAAATCAAGCTGCATGATTTGTTTTCTGATACCCTGCATTTTTTCTTCCTGTGCGTACAGGTGCAATGCCCGGTAAACAGCCTGGGTAATATCGCCTACCCAATCATTATTGAAACAAACACCGTACCCGTTAGGTTCGCCATAGTCTTTCACGGTATCTTTTAATCCGCCTGTTCTTCTTACTATGGGCACCGTGCCGTAGCGCATGGCATACATCTGGTTAAGGCCGCAAGGCTCTACCCTGCTGGGCATAAGCAGAAAATCGGCACCGGCATACATCTGGTGCGCCAGTTTTTCATTGTACGAGATCTGTGTATTGTAAAAACCCATTAGCGGGCCACGCATACTTTCCAATTGGTATTCCACATGTGGTTCTCCGTTACCCAAAATGAGGAAATTCATTTTATGGCCAATATAATGCAGTGCATCACCAATAGCCTGTGGCAACAGATCAGCGGCTTTTTCTCCTACCAGGCGTCCGATAAATATAATCAGCGGCGACCCGGGGTCAAGGTTGAAGGTCTTACACAATTTTTCCTTGCTGGCGCGTTTGCCTGTTTCAAGGGTTTCAACAGTATAATGATCTTCCAGGTAACTGTCGGTAGAACTGTCCCACACTTTTGTATCAATACCATTTAATATACCACTGCATTTCCCTTTTTCATATTCAAACAATGCTTCCAGGCCATTGCTCATGTATTTCAGTTCTTCAAGGTAACTGGGGCTAACGGTGGTTACCCTCCATGCGCATTTTATACCACATGCCAGTGGATTGATGCCTCCTTTCCAGTCGAGGTTGCCCCATTTCCATCCATCCCAGTGCGGTATATAATGAGTCTTGTCCCAACCCATCCATCCCTGATATTGTGCGTTGTGAATAGTGAGTACGGTAGGAATGTTTTTTAATGCCTGGTAGTCGTAACACGATTGCATCATGAAAGGAATGAGTGCCGTGTGGTGATCATGTACATGTACCACATCCGGATGGTGCTGCCATTTTGCAATCCAGTCAACCACTGCAATCTGAAAAGAAACGAACCGTTCGTTATCGTCTGCATAGCCGTACACTTTTTCGCGATCTAACAGACCATTAATGTCTATCAGGTACAGATCAAATGCCAGCTTGTTGGTTTTTTCTTTAATAACCGTGTATTCAAACCAGGTATTGCCCAGTGAAGCGCCACCTTTATGTACTACTTCCCATTGATTGTCGTACAAAAATTTTGTGCGGTACATGGGCATCACCACTTTGGCAATATGCCCCAGCTGATTCTGGTATTTGGGAAGTGCTCCCACCACATCTCCTAATCCGCCTGCTTTGGCAACCGGGTAACATTCAGCTGACACATGCAGTATCTCCATGCTGGTGGTTTTGAAATTGTTCAGTTGAATTTATGAAGGTTTTCGTTTGATTGATGCAAGTAACGAAAATATTTTTTAATCATTCGGGTGATTGGTTGCATTTGATTGTAAAAAAATCATTACATACCCTATCTTTAGCCCCGCTATGTACTTTTATAGCTCATTATATTGTGTTGGGTATTTTGCAATGCATGATAAATCTTGCTACTTTTAGAAACTCAATTAAACAAACAGATTGCGTATGACCAAAACGAGCCAACCAACCAACTATGGCGCACTGGGCACACTGGTAACAGTATTTTTTTTCTGGGGTTTTATTGCTGCGGGTAACAGCGTATTCATTCCTTTCTGCAAACATTATTTTCACCTGGATCAGTTTCAGAGCCAGTTGATCGATTTTGCATTTTATACAGCTTATTATGTTGGGGCGCTGGCATTGTTTGCCTATGGCGCATTTGGAGGTAAAGATTTGGTGGGCAAATGGGGCTTTAAAAAAAGTATTGTATACGGATTGCTTTTTTCTGCTTTGGGTGCCGCTGCAATGATTATTGCGGTGAATGCAAATACGTTTGCCGGTATGCTGGCAGGCTTCTTTATTGTGGCACTCGGTTTTTCTTTGCAGCAAACCGCTGCCCAACCTTTTGCCATTGCATTGGGCGACCCTGCTACCGGTACCAGCCGCGTAAACCTGGGCGGTGGTATCAACTCCTTCGGGACGGCTATCGGCCCACTGGTGGTGGCACTGGCATTGTTTGGTACAACGGCGGCTATTACCGATGAACAAATTGCGGCGTTAAGCCTTACCAAAGTAATTGTATTATATATTGGTGTTGGTGCATTGTTTTTGGCGGCTGCCGCCATGTTCCAGTTTTCTAAGAAGGTGCCTTCCGGTATCATGATTGAGAAAACAGAAAAGGCCAACAAGGCCTTGTACACCTTATTAATTATGACAGGTTTGCTGGTGATGACGTTTGCACCAGTTTTTAGTAGCTATAAAACTGATCTTACCAACGCCAGCGAAGCAGAACGCCATGCAATGGAAGCTTACCGTCTGCGGTGGCTGCTGGGTGCTTTTGCTGTAGTGGTGGGTGGATTGGTAGTGGCCAACCTGAGTGCAAAAAAGAACGCCAACGGCTGGGGCGCTATGCAATACCCGCAATTGCTGCTCGGCATGTTGGGTATCTTCTTTTATGTTGGTGCAGAGGTAGCCATTGGCAGTAACCTGGGAGAGCTGCTTAAACAAAAAGAATTTGGCGGTCTTTCCGCGTCACAGGCTACTCCTTATATTGGTATGTACTGGGGAAGTTTGATGATTGGCCGGTGGACAGGTGCCATTGGCGCATTCAACCTGTCTGATAAAACAAAAATGATCCTGAAGTTTGTTGTGCCCATGGGCGCATTTATCATACTGATCATTATCAACACACTGGCACAATACCCCATGGGCGATTTGTATGCCTATGTAGTATGTGTACTTATACAAATTGCCGCATTTTATTATACCAAAGATAAACCTGCAAGAACGCTGCTTACCTTTAGTCTGCTGGGGGTGATTGCCATGCTGATAGGGCTTTTTACTACCGGCACTATTTCTATTTACGCTTTTTTAAGTGGCGGATTGGTTTGTTCCATTATGTGGCCTTCTATTTTCAGTTTGTCTATTGCCGGTTTGGGAAAATATACCACGCAGGGCTCTGCATTTTTAATTATGATGATCCTGGGTGGAGGAATCATTCCCCCCATACAAGGTAAGCTGGCCGATGTGCTGGGCATTCACCAGTCTTATTGGATAGCTGCCCTTTGCTTTGGCTACCTGGCATTTTTTGGTTTTGCTGTAAAAGGAATTTTGTCCAAACAGGGAATTAATTATGATACAGAGGTAGCTGCCGGCGGACACTAATTCATCAAGTCAATCAATTATTTTCAAGAAAAACTGATCATGGCATCTTCAACATCACTGCAACAACTTGTAATAGGAATAGACATCGGTGGCACGGGTACAAAATTTGGCATTGTAGACAGAGACGGTAATGTTCTTTTCTCCAGCGAAATCTCCACTAAAAAACACCTTACCGTAGAAAGTTTTATAGATGAACTGCATGAAGCCATGTCTGTGCTTATTCAGAAGGCGGGCGGTACCGGCAGAATAAAAGGCATCGGCGTAGGGGCACCCAATGGCAACTATTATACCGGCACTATCGAATATGCGCCCAACCTCCCATGGAAAGGCATTATACCACTGGCTAAATTGCTGGAAGATAAATTCAGGCTGCCCACTACCCTCACCAATGATGCCAATGCCGCAGCTATTGGCGAAATGACTTATGGCGCAGCCAAAGGCATGAAAGATTTTATTATGATTACCCTGGGCACCGGGGTGGGCAGCGGTATTGTGGCCAACGGACAGCTTATTTATGGGCACGATGGTTTTGCCGGCGAATTGGGCCACACCATTATTATACCAGATGGCCGCCTGCACCAGGGAACCGGCAAACTGGGTTCGCTGGAAAGTTATGCTTCGGCTACGGGTGTACGTTATACTGCACTGGAGATGCTGGAAAAAACTACCGAAGAAAGCGAATTGCGCGCGGTGCCCGCTGCAGAAATGGATTCTAAAAAAGTGTATGAAGCGGCCATTAAAGGAGACAAACTGGCCAAAGAAATATATGAATTTACCGGCCGTATACTGGGCATTGCTATGGCCAATGCGGTAATGGCCACCAGCCCCGAAGCCATTATATTGTTTGGTGGGTTAACCAAAGCAGGTGATCTTATTTTAAAGCCTACCCGCGAACACATGGAAGCCAACCTCATCCAAATTTTCCAGAACAAAGTAAAGATTCTTATCAGCCATTTAAAAGAATCCGATGCTGCCATTCTTGGCGCCAGCGCACTTGCCTGGGAGATGAAAACACACCCCGCCTGATGATCAAAAACATGCTTATACAGGCACTGAGCTGCGGGGTACTTCCGGCAGGCATTGTATTTTTCCTGAACGGGAAACTGATGCAGCGATACCCTCCCCGCTGGCCAAATTACTGGTATGGTTTCCGCACACCCAACTCATTAAGAACAAAAGAAACATTTGATGCTGCCAACACCTTTTCTGCTGCACTCATGGTAAAATACGGAATGCTGATGATGATCGGCGGCCTGCTTATTGGCATGATGTACATAGAAAAATATGGGTGGTGGTTTATGGGCTGCGGTGCACTTATTGTTATCGTTTCCGCCGTGCTCCTGATAATAAAAACGGAAAAATATCTGGCAACTAATTTCAACAAAAACGGTAGCCCTTTATAGGCATTGCTTACCACTTTACCACAGCCGGTCAGTCCGGGAGGAGGAACTGTTGCACTCCCTAATTTACAGCGAACCCATTAGTTTTATAACAGCCACCGAATTTGTATTCTCTATTGATTGGCGGGCATTATTCCTTATTGTTATTTGCGCAATTCACCACCTGTTATGATGCGTTATTCTTATTATGAAATCTATTAATTTAGCGCATATTTATAATGCCCATGAAGGTTAGCCTGTATCTGACGGTCTTTAGTTTTATTTGTTTCTGTTCGTGCAATGATCAGACTACAAATACAAAGGCCACAGCAGTTGCCCCTTATGACGATAATGTACTCAAATCTGTGATTGCTCCGGATGATAGTGTACAGTCAGCTGATTTCATAGTTGCACAGCAATCTAAAATACAACTGGCCCTGCAGCAACCCACGCCGGTTTTATTGTGCCAGGACACGCTTACCCAGCAACAGCAGCTTGCGCAACTGATTGCCTTGTCAGACACGGTATTTACACAAGCTGTACGCAACAAGATTAACGGGGCAGCTTACCGCTGCGAAATTTTTGGGGTATACCCAGCCCGGCAAACCGATATGGTGTACGTGCAAACCGCCTATAACCTGGCTGATTGTTACCGGGTAGAAATGTATAACTACGCGCTCAACACCACTACCACCGCCATTGCCGATACAAAACAACAGAAAGTACTGGCCGCCGGCATGCAACAGCAGGCCCAGCCAGATATTCCGTTATACCTCAAAAACCTGGCACTGAAGATTGCTGTGGCTTCCGCCACCGTACAGGAGGCATTGGGGGTGAAGCCGGCTGAATCCTCGGCATTAATGGCATCCACTAAAACTTCGCTTAACCGTACCCGTTGTGAACGCAGCGGCCACCTGTGCGTGGCGCCCACATTTGTAAAAGATGGAAAAGCACTATGGGCCATTGTAGACCTTACCGATTACCGGGTGGCGGGCATTCGGTGGACAAACACCGGCACTACCGGCCCCGTAACAGCCATCACCCAAAAAAAATTACAGGATGATAAAATTACCGCCTGTTTTTGCGAGCAGCAGACCACTGTGGCAAAAGACGGTTGGAAAATGGACTACATGCTTACCAGCAGCGATGGATTACGCATTGCGGGCGTTTCTTTTAAGGGCCGGCCGGTGCTAGAAAGCGCCAAACTGGTAGACTGGCACGTGAGCTATTCCGGTACCGACGGATTTGGCTACAGCGATGCGGTAGGCTGCCCTTATTTTTCGCAGGCGGCTGTAATAGCTTTTGAACCCCCGCGTATTGCCGCATTAAAAGAAAACAATGAGGTAGCAGGCTTTGTGCTAGAGCAAACATTTAAAAGCGAGCTATGGCCCTCACCCTGTAATTACAACTATGTACAACGGTATGAATTTTACAAAGACGGCCGTTTTCGTATAGCGGCAGCCAGCCTGGGGCGTGGCTGTGGCAACGATGGTATTTATCGCCCTGTTTTTAGAATTGCATTTGCCGGAGAACAAAACAATTTTGCAGAATGGAACGGTACCGGCTGGAGCAACTGGCAACAGGAAAAATGGCAGCAGCAACTACCCACTACGGCATATACCAAAGAGGGTTTTGAATACAAGCTCACCGATAACACAGGCTCCGGCTTTTTTATGGCGCCGGGTAACGGAAAGTTTAACGATGGCGGCCGTGGCGATAACGCGTATGTGTATACCACTGCATTTAAATCGGGTACAGACGAAGGTGAGGCCGACCTGGTAACCATTGGCCCCTGCTGTAATATCGATTATCGACAGGGGCCGGAGAAATTTATAGAGCCTGCGCCGGACAATATCCAGAATAAAAAAATTGTAGTTTGGTATGTGGCGCAGTTAAAAAACGACAATACCAAAGGAAACGAATATTGCTGGGCCGAATCGGTACTTGAAAATGGAATGTATGTTACCCGCAGTTACCCCTGTTTTTGCGGGCCCTTGTTTGTTCCTGTAAACTGATGCCACCATGAAATTGATGTTGTTTGTTTGTAGCATTTGTCTGCTGCATGTTGCCTGCAGGCAGCCTGCACAGGTATACGATGATAATAATTGTAAACTGGTTCCTCCATTTGTTGCCCGGCTGGGCTTCAATGTAAAAAATGCTTACTTCAGTACGTCTGAAAAAAGAACCATGGGATTGGTATTGCTGGAAGCCGTTGACCCGCTGCACCTGGAGGCCGGCGCCACAAAAAGCTACCAGGACAGCAGCTGGAAGAAAGCCGGATGGCTGGCCCCGATACAACTTGACAACAGGGGAAATATTTTTACCGCCCCTGCTCCCTTTATCAATGTACTCAACAACCCGGTATCAGATCAAAATACTATTTACAAAGTAGATGGGCAAACCGGCGTAATGTCGGCATTTGCGCAACTGCCCCGCCCCGATAGCAGTACCGATCAAAATCCGTATGGTATTATTGGTATGGCGTATTTGTGTCAAACCGGTTCTTTGTATGTGAGCAGTATTGCAGGTAGCAACCGGTTGCTTGAAAATGGTTGTATTTACAGGGTGGATGCCGCTACAGGCAAAATAGAAGATAAACTAACGGGTATGGATATACTCGGAATGGGCATTGCCAATACGGCCGGTGAAAACAGGCTTTTTTTTGGCAAGGCAAGAACACCCGAGGTCTACTCAATAGGACTCGATAAAAACGGTTCTTTTTTAGGCAAACCCCAACTTGAGTTTTCATTAAGTGGTATGGGGCCGCGCGGAGACGATAAGGTGCGGCGCATACGTACTGCCAAAGACGGCAGCCTGGAAGTGTATGGAATGGAGTTCAATTTTAACCTGATTGCACCCACAGAAAAACAGGAAACGGTATACCGGTTTGCGTATGATGACAAAGCCAAAAAATGGGATGCCGTTAATTAATTAATCTTTTCCCGGGTTAAAAAATAAATAAGCCGCTTCGAAGTACGAAGCGGCTTATCAATAAATATGCTGCAATTATTTTACTGAAGCTACCAACCCTTTAAATGTTTCCGGGTTGTTCATGGCCAAATCTGCCAGAACTTTGCGATCCAGCTCAATTCCTTTTTCGCTTAGTTTGTGAATGAAAACCGAATAGGTTAATCCTTCTGCTCTTACTGCTGCGTTAATACGGGCAATCCATAACCGGCGGTAATCTCTTTTCTTAAGTTTGCGGCCTACATAGGCGTAGGTCATCCCTTTTTCAACAATATTCTTGGCAACGGTATATACGTTCTTACGTTTGCCGTAGAAACCTTTGGCTTGTTTTAATATTTTTTTTCTGCGGTGCTTGGAAGCGGCAGAGTTTACTGAACGTGGCATATCTTAAATGAGTTTAATTGTAAAAAAGATAAAATCAGGAGACCGGTTATTTCAACCGCAACAGGCGTTTTACAAAATACAAGTTGGCAGGGCTAACAGTGCCTTTTAGTCTCATGGCCCTTTTACGCTTTGTTGATTTTTTTGTGAGGATGTGGCGTTTAAACGCTTTCTGAAATGTAATTTCTCCTGTGCCCGTTATTTTGAAACGCTTTTTGGCACTTGAATTTGTTTTAACCTTTGGCATTGTACATGCGGTTTTTAAATGCTACCCTGCTGGCGGTTCTGCACTGGCAAAACACTTATGGGGCCGTTTGGGCAATAGTAAGATTGATATTCACCCTCTTACCGGGCTTTTTTTATGGGCTGCAAAGATAGGGGTTATACCGGATATAACATAGGCTGTTTGATGTTTTTTCAACGCGCAATCACGGTCGGCACCGCAGGTCAGACCGCCCTCGCAATCCGGTCGGCACCGAAGGTGAGACCACTCCTCGAAAGCATGCTCGACACCGCAGGTCAGATAATTCCTCGCGAACACGGTCGGCACCGCAGGTCAGACCGTTCCCCTAGGAACCACCCTGCCTTCAATAAAAAAAGCAGCTATATCAATACAGCTGCTTACTATCAATCAATTATAAAGCTTTAGTCTGCCTTAGGGCCGCTCGCCACTGGCGGTGTGTCCTGCGGTTTTAGCGGGCCATGCGGTGTGCCTTCTGGCCTTGGCGGACGCGGTTCACGCGGCTCTCTTGGTTCCTTAGGACCCTGTGGCTTATCGGTTTTTTTCTTTTGACTTTTAGGTGCCCAAATAGCCAGCATGCGTTTGCCCTCCATTTTTGGAAGGCTTTCCAGTACGCCAAATTCTGACAGCCGCTCTGCAAATTTCAATATCAGCAATTCGCCGCGTTCTTTAAATTGTATAGCGCGGCCTTTAAACTGAACATACGCCTTAACCTTGTTTCCTTCTTTTAGAAAGTTTTCAGCATGTTTTGCCTTGAAGTCGAAGTCGTGATCATCCGTATTGGGCGTAAAACGGATTTCTTTAACCTCAGAGACTTTGCTGTTCGCTTTCATCTCTTTTTCCTTCTTCTTCTTCTCGTATAAAAACTTATTGTAGTCAATGATTTTACAAACCGGCGGATCTGCCTGGGGAGAAATTTCTACCAGGTCGAGCTGCTGATCATTTGCCATGCGCAGTGCTTCCTGGATACTGTATACGCCTACTTCTACATTATCGCCTACCAACCGTACCTGCGGTACGCGTATCATGTGGTTGGTGCGATGTTCCTGTTGTTGTTCTTTTCTGAACCTTGGATTGAAAGCGCCCCTCGGGGGCCTTGGTGGAAATGCCATTTACAAGTTTTAGTTTAAAAATGTTGAGTAAAAGCTGTTAGCTATGAGCTTTTAGCTTTTAGCGCCGTAAACGTGCCAGCTTTCACTGTTTTACGCTCGTTTGCCGCAGTATTGGTGTTCCTATTCGCGTTCAATGAGCGCCCTATTCGTGTCACAAAAATTATTCCCCTTTTCTTTCCCTTATCTCCTGCTGTATTTCTGTCATGAATTCATCCACCGGTTTCACCCCTGCATCGCCTTTACCCTGCCGGCGTACGGCTACTGCGTTATCATTCATCTCTTTCTCCCCCACTACCAGCATATAAGGTACTTTCATTAATTCAGTATCGCGTATTTTTTTTCCTATTTTTTCATTGCGGTCATCAACCTCTGCACGAATATCTGACTTTTTCAGCTTTTCGGAAATACTTTGTGCATAAGGTAAAAATTTATCGCTGATTGGCAAAATTTTTACCTGTACCGGGCTCAGCCATACGGGCAATTTACCTGCATAATGTTCAAGTAAAAAGCCAATGAACCGCTCGTGTGTACCCAGCGGCGCACGGTGTATGATAAGGGGTGTCTCCGGGTGGTTATCGGCATTGGTGTATTCCAGTTTAAAACTGCGCCCCTGCGAGAAATCTACCTGGTTGGTGGCAAGTGTAAACTCGCGGCCGATAACACTGTATATCTGCACATCAATCTTGGGGCCGTAGAAAGCCGCTTCGTCCTGCACTTCCACATACGGAATGTTGGATTCAATCAGCACCTGCCTAACCATCTCTTCTGTCTGTTTCCACAGTTCGGGTTCGTTCACATATTTCTTACCCAGCTTATCGGGAGAGTGTAAACTCAAACGCATCACGTACTTGTCTATCCCGAAAATCTTAAAATATTTCTGGTACATATCATTCACCGCCCTGAATTCGGCTGCAAATTGGTCTTTGGTGCAATAAATGTGCGCATCGTTCATATGCAATGCACGCACACGCATCAGGCCGAATAATTCGCCGCTTTGCTCATACCGGTATACCGTACCGTATTCTGCAATGCGGTAAGGCAGGTCTCGGTAACTTTTTGGCTCGGCAGCAAATATTTTATGATGGTGCGGACAGTTCATTGATTTGAGATAGTATTTCTCGCCATCCAGCTCCATGGGCGGATACATACTGTCTGCATAATACGGTAAGTGACCGCTGGTAATGTACATACTCTCTTTGGCGATATGCGGTGTTACCACGCGTTTATACCCACCGGCGCTTTCTGTTTCTTTTGCCAGCTTTTCCAACTCTTCAATAATAACGGTACCGTTGGGCATCCACATAATCAATCCCTGGCCAACATCATCATCCATTGTATAAATGCCCAGCTCTTTACCCAGCTTGCGGTGATCGCGTTTCTTGGCTTCTTCCAGCATGAGCAGGTATTCATCCAGTTCCTTTTTAGAGGGAAAAGTAATACCGTATACACGCGTCAGCATCTTGTTTTTCTCATCACCCTTCCAGTACGCACCGGAAATATTGGTGAGTTTGATGGCTTTAATGGCGCCGGTAGCGGGTATATGGGGGCCGCGACAGAGATCAGTAAAATTGCCTTGCGTGTAAAAAGTAATCTCGCCGTCTTTTAAATTGCCAAGCAGATCAAGTTTGTATTCATCACCTTTATCGGTGAAATATTTTACCGCATCATCTTTAGAAATTTCTTTGCGCTGGTAACTATTGTCTTGTTTAGCCAGTTCATTCATTTTTATTTCCAGTTTGCGCAAATCTTCTTCCGTCAGCTGGCGGCCGCCCAAATCCATATCATAATAATAGCCGTTATCCAATGGCGGGCCTACCCAAAATTTTACACCCGGAAACATGCTTTCCACGGCCTCTGCCATTAAATGCGCTGAAGAATGCCAGAAAGTTGATTTGCCATCTTTATCATCCCACGTAAGTAATTTCAATGAAGCATCTTCATTGATGGGCCTTGTGGCATCCCACACCTGCCCGTTTACCTGCGCTGCCAAAACTTTTCTTGCCAGGCCTTCACTGATTGATTTGGCAACCTGTAAAGCGCTTGTACCTTTTTCAAACTCTTTAATGGCTCCGTCCGGAAGCGTTATCTTGATCATCTGTAGTGTATTGATGGCTTCACGTGGCGACCATGCGAGGCTTTGGACGCAGCATCAATGATAAAAAATTGCGTTCGCCGCTCCCTTGCGCGCACCGCGTGAAACCTTTTTTTAGAACCGCAAATTTAACGAAGTCTTGGCAGATAAAACTTTTGTTTTCAGTGAAATTGCAATGATTTTTTTGAGTAATGAAATTGTAATTTGGAGCCATGAGAATTATTTTTACGCTGGTTGTTTTTGTATTGTCGGTACCTGTTTTTTCGCAGGATCTTACCGGCATCTGGAGGGGCAGTTTTGTATCAGCAGATAACAAAATGACGGATCTTTTCAATCTGCAAGACCGGTACAAATACGAAGTACAGCTGGATCAGCAGGGAAAAAACTTCAACGGCGTAACCTATTCTTATAAACGCACCGAATTCTATGGCAAGGCGTCCTCCAGCGGCACCATCAACGCCAAAACAGGTAAGGTAATGCTGCAGGAACTGAAATTGCTGGAGTTGAAAATGGCTTCTACCAGTTATGCCTGCTGGATGATCTGTTTTTTGCAATACACCAAAAACGGTGAAGAAGAATTTCTGGAAGGTAAATACAGCAGCTACCGCGAGTCTGATTCCTCTTTTTGCGGCAGGGGCACGGTGTACCTGCGCCGTGTGGTAACGTCTGATTTTTACAAAGAACCTTTTCTGGCCAAACGCGAGAAAGAAAAGAAAGCAGCGCTTGCCAACAAAACCACCGCGCCGGATACTGCGCAACGCATCAAAAACAAATTGCCCCCCATTGCCAGCGCAAAAAAAATAACTACGCCTGTTAAACCGCCGGTTAAAAACCCGGCAAATACCGGTGTTGCTAAAAACAATGCGGCTAAAAAAACATTACCCCCTTCTTCCAAAACCATTGCAAAAACAAAAGACATCAAAGCAGTGCCACTGGCGCCTGAAATAGTGCCCGAGAAAAAGGAACCTGCCATAAAAATGAAAGAGCCAGCTTTCATACCGCTGGTTTTAAAAAACCGCGAGAATGAAGTGGTGCAAACAATCAACGTAAAATCGACCGATATTACCATCAGTATTTATGATAATGGCACCATCGACCATGATACCGTGTCTGTGTACCTCGATAAGAAACTGGTTGTCTCTCATCAGATGCTGACCACACAACCCATTACCCTAAAATTAAAAATGGATGAAGAAACCGATTACCATGAACTGATAATGGTGGCCGATAACCTGGGCGATATTCCGCCCAACACTTCGCTGATGATGGTAAAAGCCGGCGATAAACAATATGAAGTGCGCATTACCTCTACCGAGCAAAAGAATGCCGTAGTAATTTTCAAGTACGAGAAACCGGTTGTTCGCTGACCGTTCATCCTATTTAGTCTTCCGCTTTGGCAGCTAAATAATAATTTGTTTTTTATTTATGCCGATGCGCCTTCCCTTGTTTCTGCTGTTGCTGCTGGTTGCCTGTACAGGGCATTCACAAGATTTAAATGGTATCTGGCGTGGTAAGCTGGTACAGGCGCCCGGTGGCTGCTTTCCGGAATATACCATTGAACTGCAAATCAATTTTATACCTACGGCCAATACACTCAGCGGTAAAGCCTTCGATTACCAGGATACCAGCCGTTATGTAAAACTAGATTTTATTGGCCGTTATAACAGCACTACCAAGCGACTGGTGATCATTGAAAATACATTGCTTGAAAATCATATTCCCGAGAATTGCGTACCCTGTGTAAAGACGTATGATCTTAGCTGGAGCAAACAGGGCAACGATGAAATACTGGTGGGCGAATGCAAGGGCCGCAAATTTGGTGATAACGATAATTGTCCCTCTTATAAAATCATGTTGAAACGTGCGGCCAAATCTGATTTTGCAGTAGATGTAGAACAAAGCGCTGAACTAAAAGAACTTCAAAAAAAACTGGTACTGCAACCACGCAGCAAAGAGCTGGTAAAAACATTGGTGGTACCGGCCAGTGAGATAAAACTGGATTTTTATGACAATGCCGAAATAGACAATGATACCATTACCGTGCTCATGAACGGTAAATTATTGATGTACCGAAAAATGCTGACCGCGCACCCGCTGACGATTGCTATGAATGCCTACCCCAACACGGATTATGAACTGGTGATGTATGCCGATAACCTGGGCACCATCTCTCCCAATACGGCCCTGCTGGTCATTACTGCCGGCACAAAAAAGTATGAAGTACGATTGGCGTCCAGCGAAGAAAAAAGCGCCACGGTAAAGCTGCGGTATGAACCGCCGAAATGATTATTTTGAATTTTATATTTTGTATTTTAAATGGTTTGGCGAAGCCCAGATTCCCCATTTTAATTTTGCACCATCAGAATATGCTCCATTGAAGATAGTAGACGGTTAAGCGTTCTTGCCGCTGGTCGCCGGCCATTTAAAATTTAAAATTCAACATTTAAAATATTGTCTCGTAGCAGAAAACTGCCGCTTCGTCGCAACATTTCCAAAACCGGCACTTTTACCATTATATCTTTCTAATTTGGCGGCATGAAAGCGGCGTGGTATTCAAAAAAATGGGTGACGGTATCATTGCATGTAGCAGCGTGGCTATTGGTTTTTGCCCTGCCTTACCTGCTGCGTACACCAGAAAATGAGAAGCCTTCCACCCGTGAATCGCATGGCAACGATACCGGTTTTTACTTTTCGCTGATCATGAATGGTTCGTGGATACTCCTGTTCTATTTCAATGCCTTTGTGCTGATACCCCGTTTCATTTACAAAAAGAAATACTGGCAGTTTACGGTGGCGCATATCGTAACTTTTGCCGTGGTATTGGTAGAGGTGTATGCATTGGTAACCATTTTTTTTAAACCGGAGAGATACAATAGCCGCACGGCCTTTTTCAATTTTCTGATCTACCTTTTTATATTTGGCATGAGCACGGCTTACCAGCTCATAAAAGATAAAGTAGACAGCGATAAACGCGAACAGGAGAAACAAAACGAGGTGTTGAAAACTGAATTATCCTTGTTGCGTTCGCAGGTGAGCCCCCATTTCATGTTCAATGTGCTCAATAATATGGTGTCCCTGGCAAGGAAGCAATCAGACCTGTTGGAACCATCGCTGATTAAACTGTCTTCGCTCATGCGGTATATGCTGTATGAAGCCGACGAAGAAAAGGTATCAATTGAAAAAGAAATGGATTACCTGCAGAGTTATATCGATTTGCAACAACAGCGTTTTGGCAAAAAGGTACAGGTAAAAGTCCACATGCATACCATGGATGATCACTACCAGATAGAACCCATGCTGCTCATTCCTTTTGTGGAAAATGCCTTTAAGCATGGTACCGGTATGATAGAAGATGCCCAGATTGATATAGACCTGGAAGCCGAAAAAAATGTACTGCATTTTACCGTGAGCAACAAGTACAACCCCGCCTCCGCAGAAATAAAAGATAAAACATCGGGCATAGGTCTCGCCAATGTAAAAAGGAGACTAAATTTACTATACGGCAAAAACCACCAGCTGGAAATTACCACTAATGATAACTGGTTTGTGGCAGCGCTGAAGATTCAACTGAGCTGAGTGCTGGAATTGGGAATTAGGAATTTGGAATTAGGCCTTCGCGCAGCAATCAATTCCGTTTTATACCCATTCCCGCTTCACAGAAGTGATAACTCAAGAAATATTATATCACGACTTAGCGCAGCAATCGAATCTGTATCAACCCAATTCCTAATTCCTAATTCCCAATTCCTAATTCCTGTTATATGATACACTGCCTCGCAATAGACGATGAGCCCCTGGCGCTGGAATTACTGGAAGATAATATCAGCAAAGTGCCTTACCTGCAGCTGGTGGCTGCTTGCGACAATGCCATGGATGCGATGAAAATCTTGCAGCAACAACCCATTGACCTGGTGTTCCTGGATATACAAATGCCGGGGCTTACCGGTTTGCAGTTTATTCAGACCCTGCGAGAAAAGCCCATGTTTATACTGGTAACTGCTTATGAAAAATATGCCTTGGAAGGCTTTGAACTGGATGTGGTTGACTATCTCGTAAAGCCGGTGCCGTTGCAGCGTTTTATTAAAGCCTGCAATAAAGCCAATGAACTTTACCAGCTAAGAGCAAAACCCGCGCAGGCAACTGCCGCCCAGTTGCCAGGTTACTTTTTTGTGAATGTAGATTACAGCCAACTGAAAGTAGTGTTTGATGATATCACTTATATAGAAGGATTGAAAGATTATATGAAAATACACCTTAAAAGCACCAGCAAAGCTATTATCACCCGCATGAGCATGAAATCGTTAGAAGATGAACTGCCCGCAGCCACTTTTATACGCATTCATAAATCATACATTGTATCCATCAAACACATTACGGCCATTAGAAAAAACAGCGTGTTTATTGATGCCGCAGAATTACCAGTAAGTGATAATTACCGCGATACCATGAGCCAGCTGACCGGTAAAAGCGGCCAGTAATTACAGGCAGCATTTCTAATTAGTATTATATTCGTTCTTCAAACAAATCAAACAATGAAAAAAGCAATCGCACTTCTTTTGTTACCTGCATTTTTATGTACGCTTGCCGTACATGCGCAAACCGCCGATGAAATTGTTGCCAAGTATATAGATGCCATTGGCGGAAAAGATAAGATCAAGCAGATTAATTCTGTATACCTGGAAGGAAGCCTGCAAATGATGGGCAATGAAAGCCCAACCGTTGTTACGGTATTAAACGGAAAAGGGTACAAAACCGAAACCGACTTCAATGGTCAGAAAATGATTCAATGCTTTAGCGAAAAAGGCGGATGGGCCATAAACCCCATGAGTGGGGGCAGTGCCGAAGCCATGCCGGATGACGCATACAAGGCAGGCAGGGAACAGATGGATGTGGGCGGCGCGTTGTTGGATTATGCCGCAAAAGGCAGCACGCTTACCCTGCAGGGCAAGGAAAGCGATGGTTATAAACTGCTGCTGGTGAATAAAGACAAGATAGCGACCACTTATTTTATCGATCCTTCTACCTGGTATGTAACCAAAATTTTGAAGAAAGGAAATATGATGGGCCAGGAAGTAGATATCACCATCAAATTGTCTGACTACAAAAAAACAGACGGATACGCGATACCTTACGCTATTGATACCGATCTGGGGCAATTTTCTCTTTCTACCACTGTCAAAAAAGTGGAACTCAATAAACCAGTAGACCCTGCCATATTTAATATGCCCGGCAAGTAGCCATTACCGGTATTAGACTTCTTTATAGCATCAGTGCCACGGTTTCTTACCCGTGGCACTGTTGTTTTATGGGTGTTTTTGCTTTTCGTCGCAACATTTCCTGGTGTTGTCTCATTTGGGCCGTTTACCAAAAAGCCGGGAAGTAATTTTGTGCCATCAAAAACAACATTATGAAGAAGTCAGCAACCATCCTTATCCTATTGTTTTCTTTTACCAGCCTGTTTGCACAAATGCCTGCAGGTGGCGCCCAAAGGCCCGCAGGTGCCCAGGGTGCACCTAATATCGGCCATGTGTATGGAAAAGTAACCGACAGTGCGGGCAAGCCCCTGAGCGATGTATCGGTGGTATTATTACAAAGCCGCACCGATGCCACTACCAAAAAAACAAAAGACGTTTTGTTGAAAGGTGCCACCACCAAAAACAATGGCGAATTCAATTTTGAAGAGTTACCCATAGCAGCACCACTGAAATTAAAAATTTCGATTAGCGGGTATGAAGCCAATGATCAGGTGATTTCTTTTAAACCTGCCGCAGGCGGTGCTCCCTCGTTTGAAAAAGACCTGGGTAAGATAAAACTAAACACCGCTATTGCGCAATTGGCCAACGTAACCGTAACTGCCAATAAGCCATTGGTAAGACTGGATGCTGATAAGAAAATATTCAACGTAGAAAAAAATATTGTGAGTGCCGGCGGTACCGCGCTGGATGTGATGAAGAATGTACCTTCTGTAAACGTAGACATAGATGGTAATGTAAGCCTTCGTAATGCCGCGCCGCAATTGTATGTAGACGGCAGGCCCACTACCCTTACGCTCGACCAGATACCCGCAGACGCCATTGAAAGCGTTGAAGTGATCACCAACCCATCAGCTAAATACGATGCCTCTGGTGGAGGTGCCGGTATACTGAATATCGTACTCAAGAAAAACCGCAAAACAGGCTACAACGGAAACGTGCGTGCAGGTGTAGACAAACGTGGCGCGCTGAATGGTGGCGGCGATTTTAATGTACGCCAGGGTAAAGTAAACCTGTCTGCCAGTTTAATGGCCAACCAGATGAAAGGCCGCACCAATGGTACTACAGACCGCCTTAATCTGCAGGATACTCCGCAGACAACCATTAACCAGCTTAATGCCAATAAAACCAATGGCGGTTTTATCTTCGGTAAACTGGGTATGGATTATTTCATTACCAATAAAACCACGCTGTCATTAACCGGGTTTAAAGTTCATGGAGAATTTAACCCGTATGAGACAATTAAAATATCAACCGACAGTCTATTCAACTCAGGAAAAATTTCTGCCAACAGTGATCGCCTTTCTACCGGCCACCGTGAGTTTAACGGCCAGGGATTTGCGCTTGGGATGAAACACTTGTTTGCAAAAGAAGGTGAAGAACTGACGGCAGACCTGAATTATTTCAGCGGTAAAAACAAGAACCTGTCTGATTATGCTACCAACTATTATAACAATGCAGGTAACATTACCAGTTCAGAATTGCAGAAAGTATTGGGCGATGGATTTGATAAGAACCTGGTCATACAAACCGATTATACCAAACCATTTGGTACCAAAACCAAAGTAGAGGCAGGCGTGCGGGCAGCATTGCGCAGCCGTACCAATAACAACAACACCTATGTGTATGACGGCGCCAACTATATTTTATTGCCCTCTGCCACCAGCAATTATAAAAATACAGACAATGTATATGCCGGTTACCTCACCTACTCTTCTGCCATTAAAGATTTCAGTTACAAGCTGGGTGTACGCGCAGAGAGTTCTAATTACGCAGGTGATCTGATCAATACAGGTGAAAAGTTCAAAAACAATTATCCCATCAGCCTTTTTCCTTCCGTATTTCTTACCCAGAAATTGAAAAACAACCAGCAGTTGCAGCTTAGCTATAGCCGCAGGATCAACCGGCCTAACTTTTTTCAACTGATACCATTCATTGATTATACAGACAAGTTAAACATTACCAAAGGCAATCCCGGGCTGGTACCAGAATTTACGCAATCGCTTGAAATGAGTTACCTCAAAACATTTACCGGTAACAACACCCTGCTGGGATCAATCTATTACAAACGCACCAATAATTTGATTACCCGTTTCCTTGATAAGGAACTGAACCCGCTTACCGGCAATGAAGATCTTATCAATACCTACATCAACGCCAATTCAAGTTACTCGGCTGGTGCAGAAATTACCGCGCAGAATTACCTGACCAAATGGTGGGATATTTCTACCAACATCAATGTCTATAATTCACAGATAAAGACCGATAGCAATTCGCAGCCGGCATTGTGGAGCTGGTTTGGAAAATTCAACAGCAATTTCAAATTGCCTAAAGATTTTACCATGCAGCTTACGGCAACCTATCAGTCTAAAACCAACCTGCCCATTAATACCAACCAGGGCTTTGCAGGCCCGGCATTTGGTCAGGCGCAGAGTTCATCTCAGGGTTATATCAGCGCTTCATGGGGAATAGACCTGGCTGTTAAAAAAACCTTCCTGAAGAGCAAGGCGCTCTCGGTGACTTTGAGCATCAATGATATTTTCCGTACGCGCGTTTCTAACCAGTATTCCTATAGCGAATATTTTGTACAACAGTACAACCGCCTGCGTGATCCGCAGATGATACGCCTCAATTTTGCGTACCGTTTTGGAAAAATTGATATGTCGTTATTTAAAAGGAAAAACATGAAAGGCGAACAGGGTGCCGCAGAAAGTATACAGCAATAAACAGGAAACAGCTTCCAGCAAAAAACCCATCGTATCCGATGGGTTTTTTGTTATAATCGATGAAGTAAAGCCGTTAATAGATGCGGCCGCCCTCTTCGCTGTCGAGCAGGCTGTTGGCAACGCCGTCAAATACATCTTCTTTATTGGCAATTACCTGGCGCAGCAAATCGTGGATGGTTATGACGCCCACAAATTTTGGCCCGTCGTATGCCAGCAAATACCTGGTTTTACTGGCATTCATGAAATTCATGCAGTACTCAACGCTGTCGGTGAGCGCCACTATCGGCAGTTCCGTGGTCATTACCTCTTCTACCTTGGTGGTGTCGCTTGAACGTCCTTTTAGAATAACATTGCGGCTGTAATCACGCTCGCAGAAAAGGCCTTTGTATTCTCCTTTGTCCATTACAATCAGATAACTGAGATTGACAGAGTTGAGCAGCGTGAGTGCTTGTATAACCAGTGTGCCGGCCTGTACAATATTAAAAGCCTGGGGCTTGCTGGCAAGAATGTCCTTTACTATTCTCATACGGATGGTATTTTGCTTAAAGTTCGGTTTTTTTATTAAAATAAGCTTTCTGCTCAGGCAAATATAAATAATCCCGTTTTTACGGCCTTCAATGCCTTGCCAAAACTTTTAAGCCATGGTAATTCGCCCTTATGTAACGTGCCGGCTTATTCGCGACAGCCGATATAGCCATTGGCAGCAATAAAGGACAGATGGCGCGCGTTTTTTTGGAAATCTGCCTGTATGCCTTTTTCGTTAATAAAAAGCAACCGGTAGATAAACTATAGTAACAACCGGCATACCATCAGCTTTGAAACGACTGTCATGAGAAATAATTATCAACGCAACCTTGCGCTGGTGCTGTCCTTTCTTTTATTATCGGCTTTTGCCCATGCCCAAACCATGCTACAGGGAAAGGTGATTGATGCCCTCAATCGTCAACCGCTTGAAGGTATCACCGTACAATTATTACCGGCAAATATTTCCGCCATTACCGACCTATCGGGCAATTTTGTTATTAGATCTGGCAAGGGTCATGGTAAAGATGGAAAGGCCAGTCTGCAACTATCCTGTATTGGCTATCAAACACGCACCCTGTCGCTTGCAGATTTCAGCAGCGGCCATTTTCTTGTAGCATTACAGCCCAGCAATGTTTCATTAAAGGAGGTGACCATTTCCGCGCAGCCTGGCGAACACTACAAGGTGATTAGCAAAACAGATATTGCTATGCGGGGAATTTCCAATTCACAAGAAATATTACGTATTATACCCGGTATAGTAATTGGCCAGCACCAGGGCGGCGGCAAAGCTGAACAAATTTTTTTACGCGGTTTCGATGCCGACCATGGTACTGACTTCCGCATGGAAGTAGATGGCCTGCCCGTAAACATGGTCTCGCATGCGCACGGGCAGGGTTTTGCCGACAGCCATTTTATTATTCCTGAAACCATTGATAAAGTAGATTTCAAAAAAGGCCCTTATAGTGCCGCCAAAGGCGATTTTGCTACTACCGGCTTTGTAGATTTCAATACCAGAAATTCACTTGCTTCTAACCTGGTAAAAGTAGAAGGCGGCCAGTTCAATACTTTTCGTGCAGTGGGCATGATGAATCTGCTGGGTGCAAAAGCAAAAGCAAAAGAAAAACAACAATCATGGTATGTGGCTTCAGAATACCGGTATTCAGATTCCTATTTTGATTACCCGCAGCATTTTAAACGCTTCAATTTATTTACGAAATACAACAGCCAGGTTTCGAAACGCAGTCGTGTTACTGCGTCTGTTACCACCTTCTGGAGCAAATGGGATGCTTCAGGCCAGATACCAGGCCGGGCCGTAGACAATGGGCTGATTGGCTTTTACGGCGCCATCGACCCAACAGAAGGCGGACTTACCTATCGAACTAACGCCAATGTACAGTTGCTCACCACCATGCGCAATGGAGACTTGGTAAAAAATCAGCTGTTTTATACCAATACACATTTTGATTTGTATACCAATTTTACTTTTTTTCTTGAAGATAGTGTTAATGGCGACCAGATAAGGCAAAAAGAAGCGAGGCAACTGATGGGCTATAATGGGAGTTATACCCATGTTTCTTTTGCCGGTAATACAAAACTGGTTACGGAAGCGGGTTTGCAGGTACGGTATGATAAAGTGAATGAAGGAGAACTCTCGCATACCAAGGATCGTTATACCATCCTTAACCGCATTAAGCTGGGCAATATTGATGAACTATCCCTGTCGCCCTACATTAGCGAAACCATCCAATTCAACGACCGGTTCAGCATCAATGCCGGCCTTCGGTTTGATCAGTTTTACCACCGCTATCACAATCTGTTCAGCGGCGATACCACCCTGCCGGGCATTGGGGTTTACAAAGCAAACGCCCATACCATCAGCCCAAAACTAAACCTGTATTATCATGCCAACAACCGGCTTCAGTTGTATATAACCACCGGCAAGGGCTTCCATTCTAATGATACAAGAGCGGTGGTGGTTCAAAATGGTTACCAGGTACTGCCGGCTGCCTACAGCGCCGATTTGGGGACAGTTTTCAAACCTGCGAAAAACATCATCATCAATGCCGCACTCTGGTATATATACCTGCATCAGGAATTTGTATATAGTGGCGATGGGGGCTTTGTAGAATTCAGCGGCAAAACAAGACGCATGGGTGTTGATTTCTCCGGCCGCTACGAGCCTGTAAAATCGCTTTATCTTGATCTTGATATAAACTATGCACATGGACGAGCGGTTGGTGAAAGCAAGGGACAGCATTATATTCCACTGGCGCCCGTATGGACAAGCAGCGCCGGTATCACGTATGCAGCCAGCAATGGTTTTAATGGCAGTTTACGCTACCGTTGTGTAAGCAACAGATCTGCCAATGAAGATTACACGCTTACTGCCAAAGGATATTTTGTTACCGATGCTGTTGTTAACTATACCAAAAACAAGTATGAAATTGGATTGGTGATCAACAACGTATTTAATACAAAGTGGAAGGAAACCCAGTTTGCTACAACAACCCGGTTAAAAAGTGAATCACAGCCTGTGGATGAAGTATGTTTTACACCCGGAACACCGTTTGCTGCGAAAGTTAGTTTTGCGATTAAATGGTAGAGAATTATTGAATGACGCATTCATGGCGCATCATGAGTTTGCACTGCTGGCTGTGCGATCGCCCGCCGCGTCGTCTTTGCGAACCGCCATGAGGCTGACTGCAAGAACAGCGTGCACTGGCGGTGAAGCAATCTGATGATAATGGTTTAATGAATGTCGCAATACTCGTGCATAATGCGTTTGCACTTTGGTGTAGCATGCCTTCATTGCAAAAGAAGATTGCTTCGCCGCGTAAGCCACTATATTTTGATCATCCTGTCAGCGGCTCGCAACGACGACGCTGAGGTTTGCGGCCAGTTGCCGCTGTACAAAGTCTCTGACTTTGTATCCCTATGTTCTTACGAGCCTCCGGCTCGCATTTAGAACACGGGTCACAGACCCGCAAGAACATAAATAATACAAAGTCTGGAGACTTTGTACAGCACCAAGTTTGCGGCCATCTTCACAATACAAAAGATACATGTACCATTACCCTGTTGCGCGATTGCAGAATACCATTGGCCAGCTGCTGAGAAACCGGTGTTTGAAAATTGCCGCCAAAGGCGATGTTTTTGTATAGAAGCTCCATACCGGCCATTGCCATTACCAGGTTGCCACCCGAGATGTCTACCAACAAATGATCGTGTATGTCTTTTGCCCCCTTTTCATACATGATGCCGGCATTCGGCGCTAGCGTGAGCTTGTTCTTTATCCGCCATTTATAATACAATTGGGCATTTGCGTTCACCTTATTGCCATAATTATAACCACTGCTGTTGGTGGTATTTATTTTATAGGCACCCGCCACGTTTATACCGGCATCCTGTAACCGCAGATCATACAACATATTGAGTGTAAAATCTGTACTTCCCGTTCCCAGTTGAAAAAGGTTGGCCGATTGTGCTGCGCCGGGTTCATCGGCAGCAATGTATTTTCCGGTGGGCGCCTTTATGCCTGCTCCTATCCAAAGCGATTGAACCAGTAACCGGCTGCCGATAGTTTTGCGGCTATAGATCAACTGGTAGTATCCAGTAATGCTAACATCACCCAAACCATTTTTTGTTTGTTTGATGCCCTGGTTGTTTTTTTGGTTAAAACTGTACGGAATGTTTGCCATCACCCTGAGTTTCTTACCAATATTCCAGCCACCCCAGAGTTCCACGGTGCTGTACCGCTCACGCGTGGTAAGATAGCTGGTAGTACCGCCTACCCCTACATGTGTTAACAACCCATTGAACCGGTAACGCAAACCAATAATGTGCCGGTTAAAATCTGGCAGTATGCCAATGTAATTATTACCTACACCACAACCACAGATGTCGCAGGCCATCAGCGGTATCATTAAAGTGAGTGCGGCAAAAACAGTGAGAATAATCTTTTTCATTGTACATATTATTGTTCAGCAAATCGCTTGTCTGTTAAAAATGATGCATCATTCAATGTATGCAGAAATGCAAGGATGGCTTTCCGGTCTGCCTCGGTTAGCAGTATGCCGGTAGTGCCATTTTGCTGCAACAGCGGGTCGAGGTTGGGCGTGCGTTGTACCTGGCCGCTATAATGATCAAGCACCGCATCCAGCGTAAAAAACCTCCCATCATGCATATACGGTGCGGTATACGCCAGGTTGCGGAGAGAGGGCACGTTGAATTTGTACAGGTCTTGATCGTTTTGCGTTACCAGGTAGCGTCCCTTATCATTGGTATTACTAATACTGACACCATTATTCCGAAATGACTGATCTGTAAACAAAGGCTCCGTATGACAACCTGCGCATTGTTGTTTGAAAACGATATAACCTGTTTGCTCTTCTGCTGTAAATTGGGCGGTGCCCACGTGGCGCATTACGCTATCGTATTTACTATTGCTGCTTACGCACATGAGCATGAACTGCGACAAAGATTGCAGGAACCGCGCACTGGTGATAGAATCGGTACCAAATGCTTTCCTGAACAATGGCGGGTATTGTGCGGATGCGCGTAGCTTCTGCAAGACATTGGCCATGGTTTCATCCATTTCTACATGATTTGTAATGGGTGCAATGGCTTGGAGATCCAGGTCGAACACACCCCCATCCCACATAAACGATTGGCGCCAGGCAAGATTCATGATAGGTGGCGAATTGCGGGTACCCATTCTATCATAAATACCATGGCTTACACTATGCCCGTGATGTGTAAACGCAGATGTTTGAATGTGACAGCTTCCGCAACTAATGGTATTGTTGGCGGAGAGCATGGTTTCATAAAATAATTTCCGACCCAGCTCAAAGCCATCTTTGGTAACAGCATTAGTCGCAAAATGATAAGTGGCAGCCGGAAAGTTGGATGGCGCCTGGAACCCGACGAACGTTTCCTGCGTTACGTCTTTGCTGCAGGCATACAGGCCGGCTAACGCCATTAGTATCAACGTCCATTTATACAATTTCATAGCATTAGTTTTCAGTGTGATCGTGCCTGAACATGGCCACATAATTATTTGCCACCGGCACGCCGGGCAAAGCCGAGTGTATCATTGCAGTGGTGGCAAAACTCATATTGGTAGTGCCGTTGAATGCTTTTAACACGTCTACAAACAAATGAATGTTGGTGTCTTTTCCCTTTTTAACTTTTGGCGTACCCCTGGCCGTTAGATCAAGCGTGATTGTTTTGGTATTGTTGGGGGTTGGGCTGCTATAACCGCCAAACCCGCCAATATGGTATTGAAACACCTGGCCGGCGGTTGTTATTGAAGCGGAAGTTCCTTCCAGCTTGCAAAAGATGTATCCGCTGTTCCAGCCCCAGTACATATCCGATGAAGCACCGGCGGGGTCGAGCACGCCGGTACGTTTGCTGATGTCCATCGTATTTCTAAGGCTATCCACGCCTATCATAAACGAAAGCGAACTGTATTCACCTTCCGGCACGTTTAGTACAGGTTCGTGGGTGTGCTCATCGCCTTCATCAACTAAAAAATAGCAACTGTCTGCCGGTACGGTGTACACAGTTCCATTGGTGTTGGTAAGCAGAAAATTGCTGACATAGTATTTGCATTTTGTGATGGTAAAGCTTTCACCGGCGGCATTGGTATATATGCCGGTATTCAGCTGAAGGTTTACCGCGCCGGCCACATTATCGAACTCCACCGACAGCGGGGCTTTTGTAGCAGTGTTATAATCAGGTTGCTCTTTTTTGCACGAAGTAAGGGCGGCAATAACAATTGCCGTTATCAATATATATTTCATGATAGTAAATAATTACGTGATTGGTTAAAGTAATAGAACAGGTTGACCCTATGGCATACAGGGTTTACATCAACCCAATTTCACAAAAGGGTTAATTGTAAACAGGCACACTGCAATGCGCGTTGCTGCACAGTAGTGCCTGCAGGTCAATACCAAATAAATAAAATAGAAAGAAGCTGCAGTTTAAACGCCGGGTGGGTGAAAGTAAGCGCGGGGCATTGCGCAAATACGGTTATCGTTGTACAGAAAATATGTTTGCGTTGCAGGAAAGCTAAGTGAGGCAGCAGCAGCATAAAAAGACTTTGCGGAGATCACTTCATCCATTCCACTTCGTTTTCCGGGATGTTGCTGATCGTCTTTTTCCTGCTGTTGTATTTTCTTGATCATCTGGCATTTGCCATTGCAGTGCATGGACAATTTTGCTTTATTCTCGCAATTTTTGAAATACGCGGCTGTATTGGTGTAGTAGTCAACATAGATAACAGCCCTGTTGAGGATCTGCAGCAAGATCACCATCAAAAGAAAAGCAGCTGTTATTTGTTTCAACATAGCATCAAAAAAATACTGGTGCAAAGTTATAGCAAGATAATTGTACAAATGATATTTAAAGGCTGATTTATTTATCTGCAGCCTAAGCAGTAAAAAATTAGAATAAAAAAAAGAGGTAGTATGATTACTGTGCTGCCAGCACATCGGCAATGTGCACGGTTTTCAGATCAATATTTTTATGGCGGATATAGCCATCTAAATGCATGAGGCAGGAAATATCAGTAGAGATAATATACTTGGCGCCGGTGGCGAGCGCATGGGTAACTTTCTGATCGGCCATACTAATGGAGATGGCTTCAAACTTTACCGCAAAGGTGCCACCAAACCCGCAACAGGTTTCTACATCGCTCATCTCTGTTAGTTCAAGCCCTTTTACATGTTTGAGCAACGTGCGTGGTTCCTGTTTAATTTTACACTCGCGCAATGCCGCGCACGAATCATGATAAGTGGCCTTTGCATGAAAGACAGCGCCGAGATCCTGCTTGTGCAGAATGTTCACCAGAAAATCTGACAGCTCAAACGTTCTTTTGCCCAGTTCTTTTACATCATTGTGTACCGACGAATTATCAAACAGTTTGGGGTAGTAATTTCGTACAAAGCCAACACAGCTGGCGCTGGGTGCAACAATATAATCCGCCCCGCGAAAATCTTCTATGAATTTGCTGCAAACCTGTTTGGCCTCGTTCCAATAACCAGCATTAAAGGCCGGTTGCCCGCAGCAGGTTTGATTGGTGTTGTATTGTACCGTACAACCGGCTTTTTCCAACACCTTTATCATGTTGAATGCCGTTTGCGGATAAAGCTGGTCAACAAAACAGGGTATGAAAATTTGTACGTTCAAGAAAAGTATTTAGTAATTAGTATTTAGTATTAAGACTTCCGGCGTTATAACAGTATTTAGTATTGAGTATTTAGTATTTAGACTTCAAGCGTTATAAAAGTATTTAGTACTGAGTATTTAGTATTTAGACTTCCGGCGTTATAAAAGTATTTAGTATTAAGACTTCCGGCATTCTATTCGTAAAGTATCTTGTTCAGATTCTTGCGGCAATACTATTCAGGCAAAAGAACTTACAACTTAACACTTATCACTTAAAACTATCCTTAAGCGACATCATCTTTATGGCAGTGATAGCGGCTTCTTCTCCTTTGTGCCCGTGTATACCGCCGGTTCTTTCATCAGCCTGTTGCTGGTTGTCTAATGTAAGTACGCCAAAGATGGTAGGTACTGGCAATTGAAGGTTCAATTGCACAATGCCCTCGGTTACTGCCTTGCATACATATTCAAAATGCGGCGTGCCACCGCGGAGCACGCATCCCAATGCAATAAATGCATGCGGTGCTTTTTTGCTTCCTTTACATGAATTCCAATAGCTATGGATACCAAACGGAATTTCAAATGCCCCCGGCACTGTAATGATCTTTACTTTTTTTACGTTGTGTGCCGCCAGCACGCGTGTACACCCTTCTTCCAGTTTATCAATGATCGCCGCATTCCATTCTGTCCGCACTATAACAACACAGGCACCCTTTGGTAGAGTGCCTGTAGTATGTTGTAATAATGTACTGTTGCTCATTTCAGCCATATAAAAATTGCAGGTTTATTCAGTATCTCCCAGTTTGCCCAGGTATTTATCAATATCTACTTCTTTGTACTGGGGGTATTTTTCTTTTATCAGTTTATATACTTCAATGGCATCTTTGGGCTTTCCCATATTTTCATATAAAAATGCGGCGCGTATTAGGTACTGCGGACTAAAATAATCATCTTTTTCAAAAATAGTTCCCGCTTCTTTGTACAATTTTACTGCTTCTTCTTTTTTGCCGAGCTCTGAATTGGCATCGCCCAGCAAAGCTTTTGCCCTGGCTTTTACCAATGGTTCGTTGGTAGAAAAATCTTCGAGGTATTTAATGGCATTTTTAAAATCGCCCATGGTGAGGTAACAGCTTCCTGCATAGAACTGTGCAAGGTTTGCTGCCTTTGTTCCGCTGTACTTGCTGATGATTTTCAGAAAGCCGGGGTTAAGGTTATCGCCATTGAGCGCCAGCTTCACAGAATCTTTTCTGTAGAAGTCCTCCGCATACCGGATGGCTTCAGACGCTTTTTTCTCATTGGGGCCAGAGATAAAATAGTTATAGCCAAAAATACCTGCGGCTACTATTACAATGGCACCAACTGCCAATAAAATCTGTTTGCTGTACTGGTACCAGAAACCGGTCACTTTTTCAACGGCATCTCTATCTTCAGTTACCGGTAACTTTGTTTTGTCTGTCATGGTATAAGAACTGTATTTAATGATTGTTTATCAAATGAAGCAATGTAATGGATATGTTAATCAACTATAAAAGGATAGTTCTGATCAACATACACATCTTTTAGTAATTCATCATCGTTTGGCCAGGGGCTTTCTTCTGCAAATTTTACAGACTCAGCTACTACGCCTTCAATTTCTTTGTTGATGGCATCCAGGTCTGCCTGGGTGGCAAATTTGTTTTTGAGGATGGTGGCCTGTACCTGCACAATGGGGTCGCGCTGTTTGTATTCTTCTACTTCTTCTTTGGTGCGGTATTTTTGCGGATCTGAAATAGAGTGGCCCTTGTAACGATAAGTTTTTATTTCCAGCAACGTTGGCCCGCCACCTTCGCGGCCGCGTTTTACCGCCCGGGCAATGGCATCGTGTACTGCTTCACAGCTCATACCATCAACAGAATCGGCCGGCATTTCAAACGCATCAGCCAGTTTATAAATGTCATGCACGTTGGAAGTACGCTCAACCGAGGTACCCATGGCATAATTGTTATTCTCGCAAATAAAAATAACGGGCAATTTCCAGGTCATGGCAATATTGAAAACCTCGTTTACCATACCCTGGCGAGCGGCGCCATCGCCAAAAAAGGTAAGACTTACATTATCTGTACCCTTGTATTTTTCTGCAAAAGCCAGTCCGGCGCCGGTACCAATCTGCGCACCTACAATGCCATGACCGCCAAAAAACGACAGGTCTTTTCCGAAAAAGTGCATGCTGCCACCTTTACCTTTAGCACAACCTGTTGATTTTCCGTACAATTCGGCCATACAACTATTAGCACTCACGCCCTTTGCAAGCGCCAGTCCGTGATCGCGGTAACCGGTAATAAAGGGGTCAGTTTGCTGCGTAGCGGTCATACAACCGGCGGCAATGGCCTCCTGCCCTATATATGCATGGAAAAAGCCACGGATTTTACCATCCATCTTGTATTTTTCTTCGGCCATCAGTTCAAACTGGCGAATAAGCTGCATCAGTTTGTACCAGTACAGGTAAGTATCTTTTGAGAATTTTGTAGCCACGGTTAATTGCAATTTTAAGGTGGCAAAGATAAGGGGGAAAACCTAATTGCAAATAGGCAATTTACAGGTGTGAAAATTTGATTGTTAAGCCTTTAAAACCTTTGTAGCGCCCAAGCGGTTATTACCTCGACACAATTATGAAAAGTACGGACCCCGATTATTACCGGTAACATCATCATGCCGGTGTTCCCAGTATTTCACAACCACCCCATTTTTTCAAAAAATCTTTTCTGCTGATTGTTTATACAACAACTTCGGGCAAACTTTTCCACACCAAAATACTTATCCCCCATTAACTTAAAAGGCATATTTTTTGGATAATTTTATCAAACGATATTCAAACGATTGCCATGCTCACACATCTACACTACTACACCCGGGAAATTCCCGGCAGCATCAATGACTTTCTTAAAAACGATGCAGAAATTATTACCGATTTTAAAACACGCATTATTACTGCAGTAAAAGAACTGGACAACCTGCAATCTGCGGCGCACATTACGTACAATCGCATTGTGAATAAAATGAATGATGCTGAATGCTCGGCTTTTCTTTCAGACCGAACATTGTTCATGGAAGAAAACTATTGACGCTAGCATTGATTGTTGTATTTTGAATGTTGAATAACTTGCGCTGTTCAATTTTTATCATTCAAAATTCATCACCATTTTACTCAACGCTATATCACTTTTACATTTTAAGAATTATCCAAAAGCGTCTTTTACGTTTTCAGAACGTATTGTTGGTATTTACGGCCGCAATGGCATTGGCAAAACCAATCTGCTCGACGCCATCCATTACCTGTGCTTTACAAAAAGTTATTTTGGCAAAACAGATGCGCAACATGTGCTCAGCGGTGCACAGGGTTTTCGCATTGCCGGCCAGCTCACCCCCGGGGAGCCTGTTACTCCCTCCGCCACCAACGCCGCCGAACTCATTTGTATTTTGCGTGAAACCGGTAAAAAAGAATTATTACTAAACGGCGAGCCGTATGAAAAATTTGCTGACCATATTGGCAAGTTTCCCTGCGTTTTTATTGCGCCAGACGATGTGCAGATTATAACGGGTGGCAGCGAGGAACGACGCCGCTTTACCGATGCATTGCTCTGCCAGCAGGATGCCTGGTACCTGCAACACCTGATGAGTTATAACAAAGTACTGCAACAGCGAAACGGCTATGTCAAAACGCTTGGCAATACCCGTACTGCTGATCACCAATTGCTGGATGTGTACGATAAACAATTGGTTACGCACGGGAATTATGTATTTGAGCAACGGCAATTATTACTGCGCAAACTGGTGCCCCTGGTACAATCGTTTTATGTGGCCATTGCCGGTACTGACGAACAGGTAAACCTGGCCTACGAAAGTTCCCTGCAACAACAAACCTTTTCCGAATTGCTGCAGCAATACCGCGATAAAGACCTGCAGTTGCAACGAACCACACAAGGTATACACCGCGATGATTTGTCGCTAACATTGCGCGATCATCCTTTTAAATCCATCGCCTCACAGGGCCAGCGCAAAAGCCTGTTGTTTGCACTCAAACTGGCAGAGTTTGAAATACTAAAAGAGAACAAAGGGTATCCACCTTTTTTATTGCTGGATGATGTTTTTGAAAAGCTCGACGAACAACGCATGCATAACCTCATTACCCATGTATGTGTACAAAACAAAGGGCAGGTATTTATTACCGATACGCACAAAGAACGGCTGCAAACCGCATTGCACAGCCTTGCACAACCATACCAGATTATTGAGATTGCGTGATTGCTGGATTTTGTGATTTCGAGATTTAGCTCTACGATGAGTTCATGCACCGTGTGGTGAACATGCGGCGTGCCTTACTTTGCGGTACGCATATTCCCCCCAGAGAAAAAGGAATGCAGCAATAGCTTAATTTAGCGGCATGGGCGAATATTCTCTTGGCGATGCCATGAAAAAATTTTTGCGTGGCAGTCGCCTCAAAGGCGATATACAGGCAATGCAGATAACAGATATCTGGGAAAAACTGATGGGTAAAACCATTGCCAAATACACTGACAGTATAAAAATTTATGGCGATAAATTATACATCAGCACCAAAGTAGCCCCTTTAAAACAGGAATTATTGTTTCAAAAAGAAAACATCATACTCCGCGTAAATGAGGCATTAAAAGAAAATGTGATCAAAGAAGTAATTATTAACTGATGCAGTAAGTAGCGAGTGGTAAAGTGGTAAGTGGGTGTTTACCGATGTAAATTAATAACAGGTTACTGATGTATCTATTGCAGTCGTATTCTTGGGTCAATAATACCGTATAACAAGTCGGCCAGTATATTGATGATAATAAAAAAAGCTGCAGACACTAGTACTGAACCCATCACTACCGGGAAATCAAGTTTCTCCAGCGCATCCACCGTTGTTTTGCCGATACCCTTCCAGCCGAAAATATATTCCACAAAAAAGGCCCCGGCCAGCAGTTCTGCAAACCACCCGGTAATAGCGGTGATAACGGGATTGAGTGCATTGCGCAATGCATGTTTCCAGATAACGCGGCGTTTGCTCAGTCCTTTTGCATAGGCGGTTCTGATATAGTCCTGGCTCAATGTATCCAGCATGGTACTGCGCGTAAGCTGGCTGATGATGGCCAGCGGCCGTATGCCCAATGTAATGGCAGGCAATATCAAATGGCTGATGGTAATATGTCTTTGGCCTGTTACTTCATCAAGATCAAACCAACTACCCGCCATATGCAGACCGGTATACCGGCTGAGTAAAAAGCCGAAGACATAGGCAATGATAATGCCCATAAAAAAAGAAGGTGCCGAGATGCCGATAATGCCTGAAACAATAGCGGAAGTATCTATCCAAGTTCCTTTTTTTATTGCCGCCAATACACCCAGTAAAATGCCAAAGCAGACGGCAAAGGCCATGGCTGCTATTGCCAGCAACAACGTACCCGGCAATGCCTCCATGAGTATGGCCCATACTTCCTTTTTTGTTTGGTAAGAGCGTCGCAGATAAGGCGTTTTGATAACCAGTTTTGTATGACCGCCAATAAAAATGCCTTTTAATTTTTTTTGGGCGATGGCTTCGGCCGAATAAAAACTGATGGGTGAAACATCATTGAGATAGTAAACAAACTGTTTCCATTTGGGCTGGTCGAGGTACAATTCTTTACGGATATTTTCTTGTGTGGCTGCATCGGCTCTTTGGCCCATTATCAGCCTGGAAGGATCCCCAAAACCCTGGAATAAAAAAAATACCAAAACCACCACCCCTGCCATTACCAGCAGCCCATATAACGATTTTCTTATGATGTATTTTAACAATAATTAAAAATTAAAAAGTCAAAAATAAAAAAGCGTCCGGTATTTTTTTACCACAAACGAACTTACAACTCATCACTTACCACTTAAAACGTAAAGCGTTGTCGAAATCTGCATAAGCCCATTTGCGTTGTATGTTGCCGTTGTTGATAAGGTATAAAGTTGGATTGGCGCGTGCAGCTGTTTTAATGGCCACTGCATCACACATTAGCACCGCGGCACTGTCTTTGGTGGCCGATGTATATTCATTTATGACATCTCGTGAATTGGTAATAAGATACATCGGTATACCTGTTTGCTTTGCATAGGCGGCAATTGACCGCAGGTGTGCATTTTCTTTTTTCTCGTACTGGGCGTTCATACCTTCTTTCACAAACAGGAAAAGCATGGGGCCTTTGCGCTCAAGTATGGCGGCGGTACTGTCTGCACCTTCGGGCGTGGTAAGCACGAAATCTTTGATAGCAGGTTCTGCATTGCCGGCGCGTATCAGTTTATCGTACCGTTTTACAAAATGATACAGTGAGTCATCAAAATCTTCAGGAAAATTATCTGACGTAAATTCTATCTGTTTGCCCTGTTTGTTATATACAAAGGTGATGACGGTACTGTCTGGGATGGCACCTGGCGGCACTTTCATCTGCTGCTGAATATTCTTACCAATTTTGTAAGGCAGGCAGTCTACAATGGGCAAATGTTTAAACACATACCCCTGCAAAGCAAATGAGAGCAAAACCGTAAGCACCAGTATGCGCCCGCTAACTTTAGAACTGAACACAGGTTGCACCTGGTTACGGAAAATAAAGATAAAAATAATCAGCGCGGTAAGAATAAGGTCTTTTGTAAATGATTGCATGGCCGTAAGCGGAATACAATCGCCAAAACATCCGCATGTTCTGATCTTGCCAGATAATACCGCGTAGCCCGTCAGAAAAGTAAAAAAGATGATGAGCAATAACAGCAACCAGCTGAATAGTTTCATGCGCCAGCCCAGCAGAACGGCCACCCCGGCAATGATCTCAAAAGCAATCATGAGAATGGAAAACGAGAGCGTATAGGCATCCAGAAAACCCCATCCCCACACTTCAAAAAATTCCTGCATTTTATAACTAAGCCCCAGCGGGTCGTTGGCTTTTACCAGTCCGGAAAAGATAAACAGCACGCCCACTATAACCCTTGCTATGTTGATGAGTAATTTCATTTTAGTATTTAGTATCTAGTATTTAGTATCAAGTATTTAGTATCAAGTATTTAGTATTTAGTATTTAGACCAGATGCTAGTCAAATCAGCGATCAGAGATCAGACATCCGAGATCAGAGATCAGACATCAGACATCGGAAATCAGCGGTGTGAGATCAGACATCAAAAAATCAGAGATCAGAGATAATACATCAGCTCTCTCCTATTTTTATCAAAGCAAAGGCAGCATAATTAATGATATCAAAATAGTTAGCATCAATGCCTTCGCTCACAGTTGTTTTGCCATCGTTGGCGATGATTTGTTTTATGCGCAACAGTTTGGATAAGATGAGATCGGTAAAGCTTTCCTGGCTCAGTTCTCGCCAGGCTTCTCCATAATCGTGGTTTTTATCCTGCATCAATGCTTTTGCCTGTGCTATCTGCTGGTTATATAACGTTTCTACTTTGTCAACCGGTAATTCGTCTGGTTCGGCATTGGCTAAACTCAATTGTATGTTGCCGATGACTGCATAATTCAATATCCCCTTAAATTCCGAGGCAATATCGTCGTCAATTTTCTGCAACCGGTTTTCCTGAATGGTGCGGATGCGTTTGGCCTTGATAAAAATTTGGTCAACAATGGATATGGTTCTGAGGATACGCCATGATGTACCATAGTCTTTTGTCTTACTGATAAAAATAGCCCGGCAGCTGCCTGTCACTGCATCGTATTGCTGGTTGGTATTGCTCATCTGTTATTAATGAAAATTATTCCTCAACTTTAGCGTTCAAAAATAGCAATATACGGCCAATGTTTACACTGAATTGTAAAGGACGTTTAATCACAGCCACACAACCGCTGGTGATGGGAATAATTAATATTACGCCTGATTCTTTTTATGCCGGCAGCCGGCAGGGGCATGTAGACAACGTTTTACAAAAAGCAGCACAAATGGTGCGTGACGGTGCTACCCTGCTGGATGTGGGCGGACAAAGCACCCGGCCCGGCAGCGATTTGATTGGTGAGGAAGAAGAATTAAGACGCGTAATTGATCCGCTGGCTGCCCTTCACGCGCAACTACCAGAAGCTGTTATTTCCATCGACACATTTTATGCCCGGGTGGCTGAAGAGGCGGTGGCCGCCGGCGCATCTGTGGTAAATGATATCAGCGGGGGCTCAATGGATGCAGCCATGCTTACCACCGTAGCGCGTTTACGCACACCCTATGTATGCATGCATATAAAAGGAACACCGCAAACCATGCAGCAATACGCCAGTTATGATGATATCATGGCCGAAATGATCGATTATTTTGTTGAAAAAATGGATGCCTGTAAAAAAGCGGGTATCCATGACGTTATCATTGACCCCGGTTTTGGTTTCGCCAAAACCATTGAGCAGAATTTTACGGTGCTAAAAAGTCTTGGGCTGTTACAGGTGCTTGGTGTGCCTATACTGGCAGGGCTTTCACGCAAAGGCAGTATTTATAAAACACTGGGCAATACCGCAGCAGATGCATTAAACGGTACCACAGTGCTCAATACCCTTGCGTTGCAAAACGGTGCCGCTATTTTGCGCGTGCATGATGTAAAAGAAGCCATTGAAGCAGTACAACTTTTTTGCGCGTACCGCGATGCTTAATGCCGAAGGCGGATTTTGGGATGGCGGGATTTCGAGATTTTTTTGCCGGGAGATTGCATAATGCAGTCCTACGGACTGCCTCCCTGCTTCAACAATTTGCTACCCATATAATGTTCCTACGGAACATGGTGCAGTGAACCCGGGTGGTGTATAAAATGCAAAGCTCATGTCCCGATAGGGACATTTTATGGGTTGCAACGAAAATGTAAAATGGATGCGTGCTGTAGGCACGCGTTGTGCTTTTGCCGGGAGATTGCATAATGCAGTCCTACGGACTGCTTCCCTGTTTTAACAATTTGCTACCCATATAATGTTCCTACGGAACATAGTTCAGTAAAACCCTGGTGGCGATGTATCAAATGCGAAGATGATGTCCCGCTAGGGACATTTTATGGGTAGAAATAAACAATGTAAAATGGATGCGTGCTGTAGGCACGCATTATGCTTTTGCCGGGATATGAGGAGATTACCGGGAGAGATGCATAAAAAAACAGCCGGAGTATTATAACCCCGGCTGCTTTCAAAATATGAATAACTGATTAGACTGCGTAAAGGGCAATCTCAAGATCACGCAATACCGCAATCAAAAATTTACTTCTTCGGTTGTTGTTGTTGTTTCTGCTGTTGCTCTCTCATTTGTTTTTCCATCTGCTCCCTTATTTCGGGTGGCAACTGTTGTTGTTGCGGAGGTGCAGGCTGGCTATCGGTTACATCCACCATTTCAATGTCAAAAATAAGTGCTGCATTGGGTTTGAAGGCTGAACCCTGGGGCGGGTTTTTGCCATACGCCAGCGGGCCGGGAATATATAACGTTCCTTTGCCACCTTTTTTAAACATTCTTAGTCCTTCGTCGAAACCGGCGATAGAACCATTTTTAGAACCCAGTTGAAATGTATAAGGCTGTGATTTGGGATCAAGCGTAGACTGGAATATTTTACCATCATCCAGTGTTTTTCCTTCGTAGCGAACGGTTACATATTTGCCTTCTGCAGCCTGCGGGCCGTCACCTGGATTCTTTACTTCAACATAAGTACCACGTCCGGTTTTCTGGGCGGTAATATTCTTTTTTGCCAACCACGCAGCCATATCGGCATTGCTTTTTACCAGGTCTTGTTCTATTTCTTTTTCCATGCGGGCCTGTTCTTTTTCGGTTTCTGCTTCCCTGTCTTTGGCAGCCAGTTCCTGCGAACTGAATATGTTCAACACCTTAACAACGGTCAGCAGCTTATCACCTTTTTTAAAGAAAGGAGGCATTTGTCCGCCCGGGTTTTTCTTCAATAATGTATCCACCATTTGCACAATCACAGCGCTATCGCCTTTGCGCAACAGGCTGAATACTTCCAGGGGCGAATACGCATCAGCAGGAACATTTGCTTCAATGGGTATAAACAACGGCAATTTGCCAACAGAGGTCTGCAATACAGAATCTGTGCTGCCGATTTTTATCGTGTAATCAATCTTCATGATATTGCCTGGCTTAACCAGCGAATCTTTTGAATCACCGAAGATCTTGTACATAACACCACTCTTCGTTTTTTTGTAATCCACATTGTTTTTGCATGAAGCAAAGGCAAGAACCATTGCCATCATGACTACTAAAAAATAAACTGGTTGTTTTTTCATGATTGTTTGTTATTGTAATAAAGATGCGTTTTCTTTTATTGACTGTTTAAATTTTTGGATGGTTTTGTCCAGCGAGTCGCTGCTCTTGCCGCCAGATGCATTGTAATGCCCGCCGCCGTTGAAATATGTACGGGCAAAAGTATTGGTGTCAAATTCTCCTTTGCTGCGGAAGCTCCATTTGCGTTCTTCATCGCGGTCAATTACAATGGCCGCCAGTTTTATACCCTGTATGGTAAGCGGGTAATTCACCAGTCCTTCGGTATCGCCTGTTTTAATATCAAATTTCAGCAGGTCATTTTTAGATATGGCAATAAGCGCGCAATTGTATTCGTACATGATTTCCATTCGGTGAAGCAACGCCATGCCTATAAAACGAAGACGGTTCTCCAAAAAATTATCGTAAATATTTTCATGTACCTGCGTATGGTTAAAGCCGGTTTCTTTTAAACGGGCTACCATGGTATGTACGCTGCCAGTGGCTGCGGGAAATCGAAATGATCCGGTATCGCCAATCACACCTGCATACAAACATTCTGCAATGGCCAGGTTAATGGTGTTACTGTTGCCGCTGTCTGTAATAAAATCATACACCATTTCTGAAGTGGAGCTTTTGGCGGTATTGCTGATACCGTATGTAAAAGCCGCTTCTTCCGGTTGCTGGTGGTGGTCTATCAGAATTTTTATACACGAGAGACCTTGAATAATCGGTGCCATGTTTTTGGCGCGGGAGAGTGTATTGAAATCCAGGCAAAACAGCCATTCTGCTTTTTGAAGAACAGCTTCGGCTTCCGCGCGTTTGTATTCAAAATCGATCACTTTGTCACAACCGGGCATCCAGTTCAGGAAACTGGCCCAGTTGGTGGGCGATATCACAGTAACAGAATGTCCCAATGCGGTAAGGCAATGGTAAAGGCCGAGCGACGAGCCCATGGCATCGGGATCTGGCTTTTGATGGGTGGTTATCACTACCCGCCGGGGCTCAGTTTTCAGTAAAGGGAATATTTCGGTAACAGGTTTCATAAAACGGTGGCGAAGGTAATTAAACTTTGCAGTTGAAAAGGATACATTTAGGGTCTTTTTTAGCCTTATTGGGCCGATTTAACATAAAAACTCCCTGATTCAAGTTTTAAAGCCCGAAACTTTGCTGTAGTTTTGCCACCCAAAAGAAATAAAAACTGTATGACTAACAGAACATTTACCATGATTAAGCCAGACGCTTTCCGCGCGGGGCATGGCGGTGCAATTTTAGATAGGATTATCAAGGAAGGTTACCGCATAGTGGCGCTTAAACTCACCCGTTTATCTGCTGAAAGGGCCGGCGAGTTTTATGCAGTGCACGCGGCACGTCCGTTTTATGGTGAGCTGGTAGAATTTATGAGCAGCGGCCCTATTTACGCCGCCATTCTTGAAAAAGACAATGCGGTGGCCGAATTTCGTAAACTGATTGGTGCAACAGACCCTGCCAAAGCAGAAGCCAATACCATTCGCAAATTGTTTGCAGCTTCTTTAGGTGAAAATGCTGTACACGGCAGCGATAGCGATGAAAACGCAAAAATAGAAGGCGATTTCTTCTTCAGCGGACTGGAAAGATTTTAACCATCTACATTATTAGTATAAATGAAAAGGCTGCCTTCATGGCGGCCTTTTTATTGTTACTAATTATTATAAAGATGTTTTTTTAAGCAACCCCCGCTTACCATATAGACACCTAGATTTATAGTTTCACATAGGGATTGCATTATGAAAGCATATTGGTCTGTTTAAGTACCACCAATATATCAGACATCATCACATCATCAATCAGAGATTTTCTTAATTCGCTATCATCTCCACCCCTGGCACATGTTTCATTGGCCGCAAAGTAAACCCGGCTTTGCGCAATAAATTGATAACACCTTTTTCTCCGCCCAGGTGCCCGGCGCCTACTGCAAACAACGTAGGTGCATCGTGCAGTATGGCGGGCATTTTTTTGGCCCAGTTAGCGTTGCGATTGTAAAGCAGCAGGTCAAGATACTCGCGCATGGCTTCTTCTTCGGCAGTCATTTGCTGCATCGTATTCAGATCCTGTTTGCGGTATACTTCCACCAGTTTTGCATCGCTGCTATCACCGCCGGCGTCTGAACTATCAATCATTTTTAATAGATCTTTTGCCTGGCGTTTGTATGGTATGCTGTCGAACACACTGGCCTGAAATTGTATCGTCTCCAGCCCGTGTATTGGCTTGCTGTCCTTTTTTGCTTCTTTCATGATCACCTGTTCCATGCCATCTTTCTCCGCGCAGGGGAATTTGCTTTCAGCAATAAGTGAAGTCACAAAATATGGTTTCAACCGCTCCATCATGGTAAGCGGTAACATGGTTTTATTTTTTTTGAAATAATCTTTTACCCGTTCGTATTCATCCTCAGATAACAAATCGCTCAACTTGGTATTGTTGTTCATGTTGAGGTAACGCATGGCACCCAGCGTTTCCATCATGTTGTCTAAATCAATTTCAAAATAAATTTGCTTTACGTTGGCAACCGCCATCCTAAGCGAATCGCTCAGCTGTGCATCGGCTGCACAAAGCAGGTGCATGGTACCAAACAGGTAAGAAGGTTTAGAGAGGTGATTGCCACTGATTTCCCAGAGCAATGTGTTCTCCAATACAAAGGGTTGCGCTTTTTCTTTGATGGTTTTTTTTGCGGTTGCTTTTTGTGCTGTGGCGCTGATGGCTGCTGCTATCAATAATATAACGAAGGATATTTTTTTCATTCTGTTGAGTTGATCTCCTGGCTGATTTTTTTTGCTGCTATTAATTTCTCTCATTATTGCCGGTAACTGGCTAGCTAAAATCTAACTGCTAGTACCCAATGGCATACTATTTCAATTGACCGTACAAACTTCCTCCTTTATTAAATAACCTGTCAATTTTATTTTCAATAACCGGATCTTTTTCCACGGGCGGCGCATGATGCGGTTTAATGCGCGCATCAAACAGTAATGGGCCCCGGCAACCCCAGTGTTTGTTTTCTGTAAAGCTGTCAACGCCATACATGTCGTGAGAGGGATTGCACCTGGTAAATACAACCCATAAAAAATTACGCAGTGTCTCCGCCAAAAAGGCTGCATCGTCCGCAATAATAATAAAGGGTATATCGGATAATTCTTTTATATGCGGCAACAGGTAATTGTTCAAGGCTTGAATTTGTTGTTGTGTTGCGTCATAACCAACAAAAGCGGTTGTTTGCAAAGCCACTACCCCCGGCATCACCATGCGTGCATTTTCGAAACCAGGCACTTGTTGCAGCACACTGGGTACTTCTATTGCTAGTGTTCTGATGGGGCTACCATAAGCTGCCAGCACTACTTTGCTACCACTGTTGAGCGATGTGCCTGAATAATCGAGTGTATCAATGGTAGTATTGGTATAAAAATGAACGTCTCTGCTTAAATTAATGCGTTGTAATATATATTGAAAGTATCCTTGTATATCGTGGGTATTTACGTCATTGTTCTCACACGCGGTGATGAATAAAAATTTTGCGAGGCTCAGCTGTCCGGTGCCCAGGATATGATTGGCGATGGTTAATATTTCGGCCGGTTGTTTGGTGGGCATATACGGTGTATAGCGCTCGCTGCCGATGGCCAGCAGCAACGGGTGAACGCCAGCCGCATCCACTGCATGCACTTCTTTTAAACCGGGTATCTCCTGCTGCAATGCATTACCCGCTATTTCATGTATCAGCTGGCCAAAACTGGTATCTTCCTGCGGGGGACGGCCCACCACGGTAAACGGCCAAATGGCATTTTTCTTTGCATATACTTTATGCACTTTCAACAATGGAAACGGATGTTGGAGACTATAATAACCCAGGTGATCACCAAACGGGCCTTCAGGTTTATTACCGGGCTGTACTTCGCCCGTAATGATGAAATCTGCATCGCTGCTGATGCAAAAGCCATCTTCATAATAATACCTGAAACGCCTGCCACCCAGCACGCCTGCAAAAGTCATTTCGCTGATACCTTCCGGCAATGGCATTACAGCGGCTACACTGTGCGCGGGTGGCCCGCCGGCAAACACGCTTACCTTCAACGGTTGGCCTTTTGCATTTGCTTTTGCCTGGTGTACGCCAATGCCGCGGTGTAATTGGTAATGCAAGCCTATTTCTTTGTTTTGGATATACTCATTGCCAGAGAGCTGTATGCGGTACATGCCCAGGTTGGCATTCATAATGCCAGGCTTGTCTGCATCTTCGGTGTATACCTGGGGCAATGTTACAAATGCACCACCATCGTTGGGCCAGTGGTGCACCTGTGGTATATCTGTAATTTGTATTTGTTGTAAAGCTGGTTTTTGCAGCGGATTTTTTAGCGGGAATGCTTTTAGCCCCGCAAGTGCGGCACCGGCATTGGCCAATGGGTGCCTGAATGCTTTAACAGGGTTGCTTTTGAGGTCGATAAGTTGCTGAACTGTTGCCAGTGTATCGCGAAAGATAAATTTACTCCGTTCCAACGTTCCAAAAATGTTGGAAGCTGCCCGGTAGTTACTGCCTTTTACGTGTTCAAATAGTAATGCCGGGCCTCTTGCTTCATGCACACGCAGGTGAATAGCTGCCATCTCCAGATACGGGTCAACTTCTTCTTTAATTCTTACCAACTGTCCGTTTGCCTCCAGGTCTAATAAACATGCTTCCAGCGAGCTATATGCCATCGGTCTTATTTGAGTGCAAAAGTAAAACACAAATGCATGGTAAATGGTTTTTGTTGGGGATGATACTTTTGTTATACCCGCAGCGGGGCATATTCAACCCTTGCAGGGTTGTTGTTCTACTGAATCGCTGATTGAGAGGTACTCTTGCAGTTATGAGCTTCAACCCTTGCAGGGTTGTGGTTTATCCGCACTTTTAACCGCGGATTGCATCCGCGGTTAATGAGCTTTAACCCTTTCAGGGTTGTTGTTCTATTGAATCGTTTATTGCGGGTTACGTTCACATCCCGCTGGAACGTGGCAATATATCAAAACTTAAATATCAGAATCGCAGTAACCCAAATTTGTACAAGGTATTCACCGGTTTATTGTCCCAGAAAAGTTCAAAATCTTCAAGACCGGCCGCTTCATAGCTGTCTTTTACTTCCTGCAGCGTAAGGGTCTTTGTATTATAGACTGAAAGTTGCTCCAATAATTGCACCAGCCATTTGCCCGCTTTTTCTGGCAACTGAATTTTTTGTACATCTTTTTTGGTAACAAAATGCACTGCAGCCATGGTACGTGTCTGGCCATTTTTTGATTGTACAAAATAATCGATCGCCGGTTGTCCGCCCAGCCACACCACCTTAGCAGAAGGTTTAAAAGCAAACAAATCTTCCTCCTTTAATGCATTGATGATATAATCAGGTGGAATCTTTGTCTTGGGTGTTTTAAAATCGAACCATTTCTGCAGCGGGTCGTCAAAACAAAGGCCATGCATGTAATTGTGCAACGACTTCTTCAACCCGTATGCAAAAAGCGGGTGATCGGCACCGGTAGGGTCAATATGATCGATATCATTATTCGCAAAACTGCCTGTGGTCTCGCTCAATCTTTGCACGTTAAATTTTGCCGGTTCCAGTCCAACCGGACTGTGCGCCGTCATGGTGAACTGGTGCCAGAAAGCTGATTGTAGGATTCCTGCTTTAAACATTTGTCTTACCATTTCAAGCGAGTCGATGGTCTCTTGCGCCGTTTGCGTGGGAAAGCCATACATCAAGTAAGCATGCACCATGATGCCTGCTTCTGTAAAATGTTTGTTTACGAGCGCCACCTGCGCCACGGTAATCCCTTTTTGGATCATTTCAAGCAGACGGTCGGATGCCACTTCCAGTCCGCCCGACACGGCAATACAGCCAGATGCTTTCAACAGCAAACACAGATCGCGGGTAAAACTTTTTTCGAAACGGATATTCGTCCACCAGCTTACCACCAGCTTACGCCGGATGATCTCCAGCGCCAGCGCACGCATAAGAGCAGGTGGCGCCGCCTCATCCACAAAATGAAAACCAGTCTGGCCGGTCTGCGCAATGATTTCCTCCATGCGGTCGCACAACTGTGCCGCTGCCACCGGTTCATATAGTTTAATATAATCGAGCGATATATCGCAAAAAGTACATTTGCCCCAATAGCAACCATGCGCCATCGTTAGTTTGTTCCACCGGCCATCGCTCCACAGGCTGTGCATGGGGTTTACTACTTCAATGGCCGAAATATAGTTGTCAAGCAGAAAATCGCTGTAATCCGGGGTGCCCACTTCCCCCTGGCGGTAGTCTTTTACTGCTGGGTTATTAAGATAAGTTACGGCCCCTTCTTGCAGCAAAAATGTACGCTTGAGCGACTCGCTGCTAACATCTCCCTGGGTATACGCCACCAGCATCTCTATCGGCGCCTCGCCATCGTCGAGCGTAATAAAATCTAAAAAGGCAAATACCCGCGGGTCTGATAAGGAGCGCAATTCTGTATTGGGAAATCCGCCACCCATCACCGTTTTGATGTGCGGATGGTGTTGTTTGATCCACTGGGCGCAACGGAATGCACTGTACAAATTACCCGGAAATGGAACTGAGATGGCCACCATAACCGGTTGTACTGACGTGATGTGTTTCTCCAGAATTGTAAGCAACATACTGTCGATGCAGGTGGGTGGCTGGTTCAGCGCATCGTACAGGTCATCGAAACTGCCGGCAGAACGACCCAATTTTTCGGCGTACCGGCTAAATCCGAAATGCGGGTCAACTACTTCTTTAATATAGTCAGATAAATCTTCCAGGTACATGGTAGCCAGGTGTTTGGCCATATCCTGTTTGCCCATGCTCCCAAAGGCCCAATTAAGATCATCTGATTGTGCGAACCTACCAGCCTCGGGCAAGAAATCTCTCTTAGCAATCAGGTGGGCCAGCGTGGGATTGCGGCCCTGCAGAAAAAGAATGACTGCATCAATGGAGTTGATGTATACATCGCGCAAAGAAAAAATACGGGCGGCATTGTCAGAAACAGTGACAGCCGGGTTATGCAGCTCAAACACCCGTTGCAGACCCTGCTTGCAAAAAAGCGCCAGGGTAACCTCTATTCCCAAATCTGCCTGAAATGCGCTGATTTTTTTTGTATTGAGAAAACCCTTCAAATAAGCCGTTGCAGGATAAGGCGTATTCAATTGTGTAAACGGAGGCGTAATTAAAAATACCGTTGCGCTCAAATGCTGCTGTTTAGACGCAAAAGTAATGTGGAAATGTGATAAACCCCTTGGCTTATGGAACACAGGCGGAGCTCGTCTGCAAAATCAAATCGGCCATCATCTCCTCACACATCAGAGATAAACATTACATTGAGCGCCATGAAACTGCTTTTACTTTACCTGATGGCATTATTATATATAGCGGCAGGCATCTGGCATTTTATAAAGCCCAAAATGTACGTGAAGATCATGCCGCCGCGGTTGCCTGCGCCTTTTACGCTGGTATACGTCAGTGGAGTTGCAGAAATAGTGCTTGGTATATTACTATTACCCGAAGTAACGCGCCCATGGGCAGCGTGGGGAATTATTGCTTTGTTGGTAGCAGTATTTCCTGCCAATGTGCAAATGATGAAGCTATATTATCAAAAACAAATTCCGCATCGCTGGATAACCGTTGCGCGACTGCCATTGCAGCTATTGCTGATTTGGTGGGCATGGTGGTATACTGGGAATTAGGAATTGCCTGTTAGGAATTAGGAATTGGGAATTGGGAATTAGGCCGTACGCTAGGGTCGTATATAAGGAATTAGGAATTTGGGATAAGGCCTTGACGCCGTATCGCCACCTGCCCTATACGTAGTAGCTGGCCGCGAACCCAATTCCAAATTCCAAATCCCCAATTCCTAAAATCGGGTTCCCAGGTAATGCGGGAGCATAGCGCGCCAGGTAGGCCAATCGTGCCGCCATTCAGGCCCCCAGATATCAAGCTCATAATTGATACCCTTACTATACAAAACACCGCCGAAACGACGGTTGGCCTCGGGGTCTTCATGGTCGCCACTACCGGTAAGAATATGGATATGGTGGCTCCGGCGTATCTGTTCTAATATATTGTGATCGGATAGATTGGGCAGGTAATGGATGGGACTGTTGAAGTACACATCGTCGTTATAATATCCTTTGGTATATTCTGTAAGATCATATACCCCGCTCATGGCCAGACAGCCGTTGATGAGATCAGGCCGCTTAAAAAACAGGTTGGCGCTGTGAAGGGCACCAAAAGATGCGCCGCAGGCAATAATGGGGGTTTCCCAACTGGTATTATTGCGTATAAAAGGCACTACCTCGTTGTACACATAGTCGTTAAACTGGTTCTGTCGCACCGCCTTGTGGTAAGGATCCATGTGGTTGTTCATCCAGCTTTCCGTATTGATACTGTTGATGGAAAATACCTTTACTTTGCCAGCGTCTATAAATTGGGCAATGTGATCCATTAGCTGAAAGCGTTCATATTCAAGGTAATCGGCGGCGGCGGTGGGTATCATAAGCAGGGCAAATCCATAACTGCCATAGGTAGCAATTGGCATTTCTTTACTTAATGAGGGGCTGTACCAGGAGGTAAGGCTTCTTTCCATACATGCTTACATTTATTTTTGATGTCTAAAATAACAATAATCCCGGTTTAACAGGCGTTTATAAAAAATCCTGACCCAAAAACTTGCATCAACAAAAGAAAGTGGATACCTTAGTATAGCGATTATCTATTTTTGTTGCTAAACAAGTAGAGCATAACCTGTTAGCTTGTTCTCTATCTAAGGAAGACCGCTCCGTTGACCCACCCCTCTGAAGACTGTAACCCGTAGTCCATTGCCCTATTATTGGTTCATGCTTAAAAATTAAATTTATGAAACTCGACCTGTCTCACAACAGCGGCTTTAAGATCGCCTTAATTGTCATTTTCCTGTATGCAATTATTGCTTTCATAACTGCTATGGCATGGAGTTAAACTTTACACTGGCTTAATTATTTCGCTTACCCCGTAAGCCCTTAAAGTTTTACCGTATTGAATTTTGTCCCGATTGCTGCTAAGTTATTATTGGGACAAAATTTTTATTTTCTTTTCCGGATTCTTCTCCGCAAATTGATATAGTAGTCCTCTTATATAATCGTTGTCAGGATAGATAGTCAAACTGGTTCTAATTTTCTCCAATGATTCACCCACGGTTTCTCTCGGCAACTGTCCCATGCCCACAAACTTTCCTTTCTCCATCAAAAAATAATTGGCCGCATCATGGTCGGCGTCCGCCACTAAAAATGTAGGCAGCTGCTCGTTCAAAGACAGGATGGCTTTTTTTACTTTCTGGTTGTACAACTCGGCCTTGTCTGCAACAGCCAACGCGTCTGCAGAGCGGTCAACAAAACAAAGTGATGCATTGAGCTCAAATTCATCAATCATTTTCTTTAGCAGCACTTGTCCTTCATGCAACAAATTAAACGTGTATACCGGCGATAAATGTTTTTTCTTTTTTTCTATAAACAATCGCAGGTATCCATTCTGGTCTTCATAGGTATACAAGCCATATTCATGATGGTATTTTTTCTGGCTACGGTTGTACTGTGGCCATAGGCGGCGTATTTCGGTGCTTTCTAAAATAAGTGCGGCCAGTTCGCTGCTGCAAACTTTACAAGAAACGGAATGGATATTGCGCAGAAATTCCTGCTTTCGCTTGCTGCTATCGTTATTGCTGAAATGACTTTTCACCCGTTGCTGCAGGTTAGTAGCCTTACCTACATACACAATCTTTTTTTTCTGGTTATAAAAATAATACACGCCGGCAGCATTGGGCAACTGATCAATTTCCGGCGCCGGCAAATGCGGTGGCAGGTATTGTTCTTTACTGCGCCCTCTCAACATGGTTATAATAACACCATTAGCATCGTGCTGTAAAATTTTTTCAAACAGCTGCACCGTGGCCAGGGTATCGCCCATGGCGCGGTGGCGGTTGGTAATGGCTATCTCTAGTTCCCGGCAAATATTGCCCAGGCTGTAACTGGCAAAACCAGGAAACACTTTTCTGGCCATGCGCACTGTACACAGTTTTCTTGCAGTAAGAATATAGCCAGCCTGTTGTAAATGGTGCCTGATAAAAGAGTAATCAAAATTTACATTGTGCGCAATGAATATGCGGTGCTGTAAAAGGTTATAAATTTTTTCTGCTACCTCATCAAACACCGGCGCATCATATACCATCTCATTAGTGATGCCGGTGAGCGCGGTAATGTATCGCGGAATAGTTACTTTGGGATTGATAAGTGTATGAAAGCGCCCTTCGGTTTCTTTCCCGTTGTGCAATACAATTGCTATCTCTGTGATGCCATTGCCCATGGCATGTCCACCGGTGGTTTCTATATCAACAATTGCATACATAACTGGAGGATAAATGTAAGAAGAATCGCTGATGTCTGATCTGATAATCGCTGATTTGTTTTTGCGCAATAGTCTTCCAAATTGTTTATTGCATGTGGATGATTGTATCCGGAAATATCAAAAAATTATGCCCACCGTAGTCGGGCAGATCAGCGATTATCAGATCAAAGATCAGAGATAAATCGTTAACTTTGCGTCCCAAATTCATTGAGTAGTTATGGAGTTGACAAAAAATTATATTCCCGCAGAAGCAGAAGAAAAATGGTACCGGCACTGGTTGAGCAAAGGCTATTTTAACAGCCAGCCCGATGCACGGCCATCGTATACCGTGGTAATACCCCCGCCCAATGTAACCGGTGTGCTGCACATGGGCCATACACTCAATGAAACCGTGCAGGATATACTGGTGCGCAAAGCAAGAATGAGTGGTTTCAATGCCTGCTGGGTACCCGGCAGCGACCATGCCTCTATTGCCACCGAATCAAAGGTGGTGCAAATGCTCAAAGAAAAAGGAATCGATAAAAATACCCTGAGCCGCGAAGCTTTTCTGCAATATGCTTTTGAATGGAAAGAAAAATACGGCGGCATCATCTATAACCAGATAGAAAAACTGGGCTGCAGCGTAGACTGGAAGCGGGTAACGTTTACCATGGATGACCATTACTACAAAGCGGTGATCAAAGTGTTTGCCGATCTGTATCAAAAAGGCTTGATCTACCGTGGTGCCAGAATGATCAATTGGGATCCCGCTGCCAAAACCGCACTGAGCGATGAAGAAGTTGAACACAAAGATATACAGGGGAAACTCTATCATCTTCAATATAAACTGGTAGATGCGGCAGGCAATGAATTACCCAGTGGCATTACCATTGCCACCCAGCGCCCGGAAACAATTATGGGCGATACTGCTATCTGTGTTAACCCTGATGATGACCGTTATACCCACCTGGCTGGTGTATTTGCGGTGGTACCACTTATCAACCGCCGGATACCGATCATTTTTGATGACTATGTTGACAAAAGTTTTGGTACCGGTGCATTGAAAGTTACCCCGGCACATGATATCAACGATTATAACCTAGGGCTGAAGCACAACCTGCCGGTGGTTGATACCTTGAATGAAGATGGCACACTGAGCGAAGCAGCACAAATATATGTGGGTGCGGACAGGTTTGTTGCACGCAAAAAAATCATAGCTGAATTAAAAGAAAAAGGTTTTTTACAGAAAGAAGAAGAATACCAGACGCGTGTAGGTTATAGCCAGCGGAGCGGTGCAGTTGTTGAACCGCGCATATCCACCCAATGGTTTTTGAAGATGAAAGAAATGGCGGGGCCTGCACTCAAGGCAGTAGTGGATGGCGAGATACGCATACACCCCGGCGATAAATTTCTGGCCACCTATAAATACTGGCTGGAAAATGTAAAAGACTGGTGCATTAGCCGGCAACTTTGGTGGGGACAGCAAATACCCGCTTGGTACGATGCGGCAGGCAATTGCTATGTGGCCGAAACTGCAGAAGAAGCAAAAAAGCAGGCCGCGTTAAAAGGCGTTGCTGATGCTGCCACGCTTACGCGCGATGAAGATGTGCTGGATACCTGGTTTTCGTCGTGGCTATGGCCCATGGAAGTATTCAAGGGTATCACACACCCGGCCAATGCCGAACTAAAATATTATTATCCTACACAGGTATTGGTAACCGGGCAGGATATTATCTTCTTTTGGGTGGCGCGCATGGTGATGGCCGGTATGGAATACGAAAAACAAATCCCATTCCGCGATGTGTACTTTACCGGTATGGTGCGCGATAAGCAGGGCCGCAAGATGAGCAAAAGCCTCGGCAATTCGCCCGATTTACTCGACCTGATTGATAACTACGGCGCCGATGCCGTACGGTTTGGGATTATGATCTCCTCTCCCGCCGGCAATGATCTGTTGTTTGATGAATCATCGCTGGAACAGGGTAAGTTCTTCAATAACAAACTCTGGAATGCGCTGAAACTGGTAAAGATGTGGGAAGGCCGGCAGGCCGTAACCCAAGAACCGTTGCCCGATACATTTGCGGTATTGTGGTTTGAAAGCAGGCTGCAACAGGTAAAAGCCGATGTAGAAGGATTGATGGGCCAATTTAAACTAAGTGAGGCATTAAAAACCATTTATTCACTCATCTGGGATGATTTCTGCAGCTGGTACCTTGAATGGATAAAACCAGGTTTTGAGCAATTGATAGATGTATCTGTACAGGGAAAGACAGTTGCATTTTTTACAGAACTGATGCAATTGTTGCATCCGTTTATGCCGTTTATTACAGAAGAAATATACCATCTGCTGCAAGACCGGGATGATGACCTGTGTGTAAAACAATTTGAAAAAATAAAAGCTGCCCGCCCGGAGATACTCAATACCGGCGCGTTGCTGAAAGAAAGCATTACCGCCATTCGCGATGCGCGTAATAAAGCACGGCTGAAACCAAAAGAGGAAATTGTATTGCATATACAACCTGCCCATAAAGATCATTACGCACCTATAGAAACCCTGCTGGCCAAACAGGTAAATGCAAAAACCATTCATTATACCAAAGACAATGTACCACAAACCATTGCAGTGGTAATGGGCAAAGACAAATTTTATATTGAAACTGATGCTCCCCTGCAGACAGGCCATCAGAAAGAAGATCTTTTAAAGGAACAACAGCACCTCGTAAATTTTCTGGCGGCTGTTGAGAAAAAATTAAATAATGAGCGCTTTGTACAGAGCGCCAAACCAGAAGTGATAGAACTGGAACGCCGTAAAAAAGCCGATGCAGAAGCTAAGATAAAGGTCATTGAACAAAGCCTGGCGGGCTTGTAGTTGGTTTATTAGTTGATTGGTTGATCAGTTGATTGGTTGATCGGTTCACTGTTTGCAGATTCGTGTTGAGGGTACAATTCTTTTTACCACATAGACACAATAGGATCATAGTTGAACCTAGCGTTTCCACAACAAATCACCGATGGATCGACAACCAATCAGACATCATCACATCAGAAATCAGACATCATCACATCAGAAATCAGCGATCATGACATCAGAAATCAGCGATTCTCCTACCGTTGAAAGAGGTTAACCGGCAGCACAAACTCAAACCGTTCTGAACCGGAATTAGGGCCGGCATACAAATCAGGATCCAGCAAATGGCTGTAGCGGAAGCCCAGATTTAGTGGCAGCTCATTCCACCATTTGGTATCAAAAAATATTTCTCCACCTGTAGATCTGAATAGTTCTGTACTACGGCGGCCATTTCTAAAAGCGACTTCGCCCGCGCGCGTATAATCATAAAAAGCGTTGATGCGTATACGCTGAAAGTATACCATGTTACCAAAGCCCCAGTCTGGATAAGCAACTGGCAGGTGATAGTTTATACCCCATTTATACATACTGCGCAGATTGGGCACTTCATACCCACGTGAAAAAGGAAAGCTGTTAGAGAAGGATGTGCCTAAGGTATCCCTGTTTTGCCACGCAAGACCCACAACAATGTTATGCGTTGACGCAAAACCAGGGAAATAAAAATTGCCTGAGACAAGCAACTGGTGCCCATTGGCGCCATTTACAGCGTTTCGGTAGTTGACATAAATGGATTGCGCGATACGTGGGTAAATATGCTGCCGCGCCTGCTGTATCTGGTGCACGAATGAAAGATAACTATTGATATAACCTACATGATATTGATCGGGTCTTCCGTATTTATTGAGGCTGTCTTTATACCACCCTTTATACAATACGTTCTTCAGTACATAGTCGCTGCCAACAGTCAGGTTGATCCTGCTTCTTCCCTTACTCAGATTAAGTGGTACGCTTAACCCGGCATTTATCTGGCTTTCGTTCCAGTAAATGGGGGTGCCATCGCTGTAAAAATCGCGGCGGTCAAAAATATAACTGGCACCCGCATTGATATACGGAAACAGACCGCCATAAGTTAGGTTGGTGCCTACCTGCTTGTATTGTTCATTACGGTTGTAAGCAACATATAATTCTGACTGCATCGTGTTTAATATATTATTGCCCACCAACGACAGTGTATAATCAGGATCAGATACAAAAGGCAACAGGCTGTGAAAATTAAACAACCTGAAGGTTTGCGGATATTTTTTTGTTACCTGGGCGGTGGACGGGGGTATGGTTTGCAGCAAACCGGCAGCATTGCTTTTTAATAAATCAAGTTTAAAGGTATTCACCCGCTGCTGCCACTGCGCGGCGCTCACTTCATTCCAGCCAAAAGCAGACTTATCTGCTTCCTGCAAACGGTAGCCATCGGCCGTAAAAGTGGTAAATACTATTTTACCGGTTGTTACCGAGGGCTGGTAGGCACCTAAGCCATTTGCGGGTATAGATAACCGGTATAGCCTATTGTTGCTTAGGGTAATGGCAAAAAGCCGGTCGTAGCCATTGTCAGCGGCCGTAAAATAAATGGTATCCTGCCGTACGTTGGGGTTACCCATAACACGGTATACCGGTGGGGTAAGGTAGGTAACCGCACCGTTGCTACTGTTGATCAGCGCCATAGCCATTTGACCAGCAGGTGTTCTAACGGCGGCTACCAGTTGCCCATTGTTTACAAACTGCGGGTAAGTATAAAACAGGCTGTCTTTGTTGGGCAGTGCCTGCAGCAACGCACCGGTATTGGCATTCAATAAATGAAGTACACTTTGCGCACCGGGTTGCACATCTACGGCAACAATGGTTTGGGCATCTGCACTTAAAGCAGGTGAAAAATATTTTGAGAGACGGGTAATTGTCTTTTGCACACCGGTAACTGTATTCAGCACCTGTAATTCGCTGTAATCATTCCATGCCCACCGTGCGGCAGGTCGGTAAGAAGCGTATACCAGCTTTCCATTGCTGTACGAAAATTGATTATCTACTGATACATCGCGTATGCGGATAGTTCGTTCGCCGGCAGCTGTTTTCTCAATAAACGCAGGTATTTTTTTATAACTGCTTTTGAGGTAAATAATAGTATCCCCGGCAGTATAAGAAGGGTATTCCTGGTCGGCAACAAAATGCTTGTGTTTTTCTGCGGGTGGTTGTTCGCCTGCAGATTGTTCTTTGAAATAATTGAGTGCATCATTGGTGAAGTCTCCGAAACTTTTCCCGGAATATTGCTTCACGGCACGTTGAAACGGATAAAACAATCCTTTAAATGCGGCGGCGTCCTGTGTTACTTTTTTCCAGAAATCATCTCCATATTTTTCCCGGCCGTAGCCAGTCAGCATATATCCAAGCCGATAATGATCTGGCGTAAAATCGCGCAGTGAGCCATTGCGCAGTTTCATATAACTATACTTTTTCCCCGCCAGCCAGATAGCGCGGTAGTCATTAAAAAAGAAAGGTAGCCGTCCCCTGCCCTGTTCACTTACCAGCGTTTCCTGAAAAACTGCATCGCCTTCCCAAAACCAGTTGGGTACTGATAAAGCATTGGCAAGTGCCTGCCCGTTTTGCCCAAACAATATTCTGAAAACATGTGAAAGCCCGGTATTAAAATTATTGTACTGCTGCACATGGCGGTATTCGTGCACGGCCAGCATATCCTGCCAGCGCAGACTGCCCAAATCAAAACTGTTTTGTGAAGGCGTAAGAAAAAATTCACTGCGGAAAGGCCCCAGCGCCACATAAGCATTTGATACTACGGTGGTGGGATGCAATACAATATTGATGGGGTGTTGTTGCCTACCAATAGTAGACAGCGTTGCACGGCTCAATGCATCTGTAACAGCTGCAATGCGTTTAGCTGAACTATCCAGCCCGCGCGGAAAAATAATCCTGCCAGCATCATTATTTACCTGTTGCCATTTGACAGAAGGCGGGTTACCGCCAAAACGCTGTGCCTGCAGCGCGCCTGTAATAACCAGTAAAAAAACAATTGCAATAAGAGACTTCATACAGTGGCGGAAATTATTTTCAAGTTAACCCTTAAATATAGAATACCATTTGTAAATTGTTATCAATATTAACTAAAAAAACTGCATGCTTTTACTTGCACTGTCTATTGCGCCTGGCCTTGCCATTATTCTATACATTTATCGCAAAGACAGTTTCGACAGGGAGCCGAAACGATACCTCCTGGTGTCGTTTTTCCTGGGCATGCTGAGTGTTATTCCCGCATTTATCCTTGAAACAGCCGGCAAATTTATTTTTGGCGATATGGGCCGTACGTCATCCATTCTTTTTTATGCCTTTTTTGCTTTTGTGGTAGTGGCGGCCAGTGAAGAAGCCAGCAAGTTTTTCATGGTGAAATGGTATGCCTACCCAAAGAAGAATTTTGATGAGCCTTTCGATGGTATCATGTACTCGGTTATGGTATCTATGGGGTTTGCCACTATTGAGAATATCATGTATGTACAAAAAAGCGGGTTTGGTACGGCCATTATGCGCATGTTTTTATCGGTACCCGCTCATGCGGCATTTGGAGTAATTATGGGCTACTATATCGGGCTGGCCAAATTCAACAAAGAGAAATCAATCTTTTATCTTGGAACAGGATTGCTACTGGCGATATTTTTTCACGGCACATTTGATTTGTTTTTATTCCTGCAAGACAGCATCCAGGTAAAACAATATGTGGGCGATGGATTGCTTTTCCTGGGCGCGGTGGCATCGTTCTATCTTGCGGTGCGATTGAGCCTGCGTTCCATTCGCCTGCACCGTGAGCTATCCAGGCTTGACTTTGAAAAACGAAACAACCAGGTGTAATGGATCAGCAGCTTCTTATACGCACGGCAAACCTGCAAGACATACCAGTTATCCAACAACTGGCGCATCAGATCTGGCCGGTTACGTACGGCAACCTCATGTCGGCAGACAGGTTGCAGTACATGTTGCAACTAATTTATAGCGTTGAAGCATTGCAACAACAAATGGAACAACTTGGTCATACATTCCTGCTGGCAACAATTGCCGGGGAGCCGGTGGGCTTTGCATCTTATTCTGTAACCGCAACAAAAAATGTATACAAACTCCAGAAGATTTATATCAACACCAGCATTCAGGGAAAGGGAATCGGTAGAAGCCTCATCAATGAAGTGGTGGGACGAATCAAACCACTGCAGGCGGTAGCGCTTGTTTTAAATGTAAAGCGCGACAACCCCGCCAGAACATTCTACGAAAAACTGGGGTTTGTTATCACCAAAGAAGAAGACATTGACATTGGCAATGGATATTTTATGAATGATTATGTGATGGAAAAAAAGCTTTGAGCTGTTAGCTATAAGCCTTTAGCCAATTACCTACAACCAATCAACCGATTAACCAATCAACTTATTACTTATATCTTACCCATCGCAGCGGCTTTCATTTGCCGGGTGGTTTCGTGGCCGAGGTATCTTTCAATTCTGGCCTCAATAAAATAAATCAACGGTGTAAGCAGTACTGCCATGGCAAATTTGTACATGTAATTCATGAGCCCAATAGCCAGAATCTGTTGCCAAGTAAATTTTCCGCTGAAGGCAATGAAGAGCACAATGTAACTATCTATCAATTGAGATACCAGTGTAGAACCCGTCGCCCGTAGCCATACGTGTTTTTCACCGGTGGCTTTTTTTATTTTGTGAAAGACGGTAACATCTACAATCTGGCTCACCAGGAACGCCACCAGGCTGCCGGCAATAATGCGCATGCCCTGCCCAAATACACCATCAAAAGCATTTTGCATATTGGGAATACCCATTGCTGTATTGCTGGTTACCCAGAATTCGGCCGGTGGCAAATGAATGGCCAGGTAAAACATAATGAACGCATATAAGATCAAAGAAACGGCAGTAAAAGAAATACGCCGAACTGCTTTTGGCCCGTAGTATTCGTTTACAATATCCGTCATAACAAACTCCAGTGGCCATAGCAATACCCCGCAGGTGAGTGTAAAATTCAGTCCTTTTTGTCCAAACAAAGTAAAATTGGCAGGGGCAATACCCAGTACGCTTTCCAGTGAGAAAAGCTTTCCCCCAATACACTCAGCAATCAATGCATTGGCTACAAAAAAAGCAGAAAAGAAAATAAACAGCTTGGTTGGTTTGTCTTTGAGTATGGCGTGTATCATTTAATATAAAAATACAGTTGGGCAATTAAGAAAACAAAGTTGATGATCACCAGCCAGCGCGGCACCTTACCGGCTAATTTTTTTTGAAACCAGTAAAGGCAGGTGCAGAGATTCACCAGAAAATTTACAATGATGGCAGTAATCAGTCCGGTAATAATAACTGTAGACTGCAAACCGCTTCTGGGAATAAAGTTATAATACCTGATAAACCAGGTAGCCAGCCAGCACATGTTGGCAATAAATGCAAGCCGGTGCCAGAAAGAAAGTTTGTCCATGGTGAAAATTCAAAATTCAAAAGTAAAAAGTAAAAAAATCCGGATTTTCGAATTGTCTTTTTTCAACATCTATTTCCTTTAATAATTATAATCAAGGTACATCTTTTTTAATTTTGAATGGCATCAGTACGGTCTGACCTGCTGTGCCGACCGCGTGACCGCGATGGTTTTTGAATTTTTACTTTTAATTTTGAATTGCAAAGGGTCTGACTTGCGGTACCGACCGCACTGCCGTGACGATTTTTGAATTTTGAATTTTTACTTTTGCATTGTCATCACCTCCGAAGAAAAATGAACACCGCCCCAATCAGCGTCAGTACAATCACCATTTTACGGTAACTATTGTCGTGGATGCGTGCCACCAGTTTTAGCCCGCACCAGAAACCGAGGGCAAGGGCAGGCAACACCATCAAATCAGTTGAAAGAGTGGCCGGTGTTATATTCTTCCAGTAAAAAACCTGGAAAGGAAGTTTAAAAAAATTCATGGCAAGAAAAACCCAGGCAGCTGTACCGATAAAACTATTCTTAGATATCCGCATTGCCAGGAAGTAAATGTTGGAAAATGCCCCGGCTAAGTTGCCCAGCATAGTGGTAAAACCTGAAACAAGCCCCATACCCGCAGTAAAAAATTTATTACCAGGCACAACAACGGTTTTGCGCCATTCCATTACAATCATAATGATAACAGTAAGCATGATAATTACGGCCATGATCTTTCGGAAGATGGCTTCATTGAGATCTTTTCCCACATATACGCCAATGAGAATGCCGGCCATCATCCAGGGAACTAGTTTCCAGAAAAGCGGCCATTGGGCATGACGGTGGTAATATAATACGGCCATAATATCTGCGCAACAAAGCAGTGGCAATACAATGCCGGTGGAGGCTTTACCGCCAAATACAATGGCCATTAGTGTTACATTGAGCATATCAATGCCTTTTAGGCCGGCTTTGGCAAGCCCTATAATAAATGCAGCCAATGCAATTAACAACCAGTTGCCGGTTGAATAGGCCGCAAAAAGATGTGTAAACTGCGTTGTATCCATTTGTTCAAATATAATGTTTCAGCGCATGCCAAACGCTGTATTACAACCACCAGCCTGCACCCGGGGTTATCGCAATGCTTATTGTATCGCCCGGTAGCATTTGGTTGTAAGTAGTGCTGATTTTTATTTGTTGTTTACCAATGCTGGCCAGCACCAGGTAACAACTGCCCATAAAAAGTATTTGCTGTATGGTAGCGGGCAATCCTTCCTCCAATGGGACAATGGTAAATGCCTCTGGTCTTACCAGCAGTTTTTTATCAGCGTGCTGAGGAAGCACTACCATATGCAACCTGCCGGCAGTTTCAGCATCCAGTAGATTGTAATCGCCAAAAAGACCGGCGCAGTAGCTGTTTACAGGTTGCCGATATACTTGTTCAGCATTACCAGCCTGCACTAGCTTGCCTTCTTTCATAACAAGGATCTGATTTGCCCAGGGTAAAATATCTGGTGCATGATGAGACACCATAATGGTGCTGATGCCCAATTGTGCGTTCAGATCATCCGCTACCGATTTGATGATCTGTTTATGTGTTTCATCAAGATTGGAAAAGGGCTCATCCAGCAGCAATAAGCGGGGTTTGCCTATAATCAGGCGGGCAAGTGCGATGCGTTGTTTTTCGCCACCCGATAACTGATCGGTTCTTCGTTGCAACAAATGATCGATGCGGCAAACCTTATACAAGTTGATTGCCTCTTGCTCCGTTAGCGTATTGGCGTATGATAGTATTTCGTGTACCCAGTAATTGTTGCGCAGTTCAAAATGCTGGCTGAGATAAGCAATACCTGCGTGACCGGGTATCAGTTGATCATTCGGGCCCATCAGTTTCTTTCCTTCAAACCTTAATTCACCACTATCCGCCTGCAGGAGGCCCGCAATTATTTTCAGCAAGGTGGTTTTGCCTGAACCCGTTTCTCCGGCAACGGCAATTTTCTGTAATGGCTCCTGGGTAAAGCTGATATCATTTACAGTGAGAACGTCTTTTTCTTTTTTGAATACATGGGTAACCTGCAATAAAGCCATCCGCAAAAATAATTCAATTGTGTGAACCGAAATTTACGGGCGGAAAGGATTTGTGGGTTGTATTTGCGCGGTAATTTTTATTATTCTTCCCGTATTCTTTTACCAGAATGGTATTTGGTGGCAGCATCTTCGGCATCGGCATCGCCAACATCATGCGGATATACTTTAAATGTGTTTGGATCTGCCTGGGGCATGACACTGGTTTTATAGAAAATTTGCTTTCCGTTGGTGCCATAGCCATGGCCGAGGGGTTTGAAATGTGCCCGATCTGCGTTGGTGAGTTTTTTATCGAGCCAGTAAACATTGTCTTTATCGCTGCTATAGTAATCATCTTGTGTAAGCTGGCCATCGTCTTTAAATATTGCAAAGGTGGCAGGGTCGGCACCGGTAATTTTCTTCGACCGTATGAACACTGCTTGGTTGTCCTTACAATACCCGCTTTCCAATATGCTAAAAGATGCAGCATCGGCGCCTGTTATTACTACGTTCTCATAAAACACAGTGGCATCATCTTTTGAAAACGGATAGTCAAGCACTTTAAAGCTGGCCGCGTTGCAGGGTATTACCAATACACTTTCTTTTACGGTTTCCAATGGTTTGATAAAATAAATATGCCCGGTATCTTTTGCATAATAATCGTTGATGAGTGCAAATGTTTTTCCATGACTGCCTGGTACCGGTCTGCGGTTGAAATATGCTTGTACCTTGTCTTTGGCAAAAGAATGGTTGATACCGGTGAGTGTGGCAATATCTTTTACTTCGAATGACTGACCAGCTAAGAACCCAAAACGATTGTCTTTGGCGTAAGATGCGCCAATAAGGGTGAAGGATGCAGGGTCTGCTTTTTCCACCACCGAAATCTCCTGGTATTTGGTCATGTAATAATTCTTTCCATCCCTGAATTCATCGCAATAGTACACACGGTTTTTGTCTTTGGCATACGAGTCATCCACAGCACTAAAACTGGCTATATCGGCACCTGCAATCGATTTTTCTTTATAATAAGCATACAGCGAATCTTTGGCAAAAACATCGTTTAATACCACAAAGCTTTTATCGGTAATTTCTTTTCCGTTGAAAGTGATTTTGCCATCTTTTTGCTGGTAACCAGAACTGCAGCGCAGCAGGGGCATGATACCGGTGAGCACCAGTAGTGTTTTTGCCACCCATTTTCTTAAGTTGAACATACAGTGTACGCGTGACCGTATTAATGACCGGCCGATACAATATACATTAAATGAAATAAAATTATGCCTGGATTACGCAGGCAGCAAAACGCATTCTTTGAATACACCAAAATCATGCACAGCCAGTGTGGTGAGTTGTTCTGTCATGTGCGACAGATTTTTATTCTTCACAAAATATTCGAGTATATACGCGTACTGGCAGTTTTCATAATAAGCCTCATAAATATTCAGCTTACCGTGATTAGCCAGTTCCTGGAATGTACTAAGACCTGCATGGCCATTGCTGAGAAAGACAAAAATTTTGCTTTCGTCGGGGCCTGAATCATTGATTCTTTCTGATTGTATAACCAGGTAACCACCTGCCTGCCGCGCTTTAATTTCTACTTCGGGCATGCGCGATGTTTTCTTGGCGCGTGAAAAAGTAAATTGCAATTGATCTGCCCCGCATCGGTGCTGTGCCAGGTATCTGAATCCATTGTTGCTGGCAGATTGCTGCAGGGTAACGTCTGTATCGCTGCCGGCCGACCGGTTGTACAGTTCCCACTGCGTTACAAATTGCCCTGTATCCAATGTTGTTTCAAAGCATACGAATTGCACTATTTTATCTTCACCCATTCCGTTAAGGTACGCTTAATTATCGGCTTTACCCACTTCTGCCGGCTTGTACACTGTTGTATCCTGCCAGACGCTGTATAGAGGTTGGTTATCCGTTGAGGTAACGGTTACGGCACAATTATACACAGTTCACCAACAGCGCTGGTTGAAAGGCAAAAGCCGGCAAAAAATGTGTATATTTGCAGTATACCGCAGAACACATCACTTTCACTGTCAGCACCCGTTCATTTACCTGGTTTTATTGGTTATTTATTTTTTAACGAAACAGTATACACTATGTCCGAAACTTGGAACAAGAAAGAAAGAGAAAAGAAAAAACAACAAAACAAAAAAGAAAAAGCAGAAAGAAAACAAGAACGCCAGGAAAGGGCCAAAGATGGCAATAACCTGGAGAGTATGATGGCTTACCTGGATGAAAATGGCAACCTCTCGTCTAAACCACCTGATCCCCGCAAAAAAGTTATCATAAATGCGGAAGACATAGAAATAGGTGTTCCCAAACAGGCTCCGCTGAATCCGGAAGACCTTATTCGGAAAGGAATCGTAACATTTTTTAACGATGCAAAGGGTTTCGGTTTTATAAAAGATCTGGAAACCCAGGAAAGTGTTTTTGTTCACATCAATGCACTGTCTGAAGCCGTTAGAGAAAACAATAAAGTTAGCTTTGAAGTAGAAATGGGCCCTAAAGGCGCCAATGCTGTGAACGTGCAGCTGATCAAATAGCTGCGGCTATTTAAAATGCTTCCAGTAACTTTCTTACAACGGTATCCATTCCTTTTCCATCTATCCATCTCACCACCATCACAAGGTCGTGCAGCGGATCTGCATAAATATAATTGGCGCCGTTGCCAATGTGCATGAACACAGATTCCGGGGCGGATGGCAACATTTTCTTACCTGTATTCAGAAACCAATTCATGTACCCATAATCTGTTTTTGCCGGCGTAGGCGTTAATGCCTGCTGCACCCATTGCTGGCTGATAAGTTGTTTACCATTCCAGTTTCCTTTGTGTAAGGTAAGCAATCCAAAACGGGCCATATCGTATGCGTTGATGAACATCCCCCCACCCCAGTGCCCACCACCACTTACGCTTTGAACAGCTTCGCCGTCGAGCACAATCCACGAGTTGCGGTAGCCCGTCCATCTCCAGGTGTTGGATGCGCCAATGGGATCCATAATGGTTTCTTTTAACACCCTGGGCAGCGGCTTTCGCCAAACAGCAGTAACGGCCAACGCCAGCGCATTTACGCGCACATCATTGTACTCATATACCGACCCGGGTGTGTGGCGTGGCCGGGTAGTCCAGCCCGCGGCATTGCTATCGGGACGGTCTGCCCAGTCGGGCTTGCCCCACAGCGTACCCTCCCAGTCGCTGGTTTGCCGCAGCATATCATTCCATGTGATTGTACGGTTGTGCGGCGTAGAAAACAGATCCAGCAGTTGAGGCTGACCAATAAGATCGGCCGACCTGGTTACCGGCTGACCGTATAATTCTATGGGCGGAATGTAAGGAGCTACGGTATCAGATACGCTTTTGATTAAACCACTGTCTACCGTCACGCCTACTACGGTACTCAGAAAGCTTTTTGTAACGCTGTGCGTCATATCACATCGAAACGGCTCGCCCCAGGTGGCAATGATATAGCCTTTGTACACAATGATACCGGTGGGTGCACCACGTTCGGCAAAAGGGCCGATGCCTTCGCCAAATGGTTCTTTGCCGAATGTGCGGTAATGATTGACTTCCATATTGCGGGGCGCTTTTACTTCGCTGGCAATAGCGGCTTCCACAGCGGCGTTAACAGACACTTGTTTCAACCCAAGTTCGGCAGGGGTTTTATGCTGCCAGTTGCCCACCGGTGGAAAATAGATGGATGCCGGCAGCGGTTTTATTTTTTGCGCAAACAATAGGGTGCCACACAGCAGCGCTACAGACAACATGTAATGTTTTAGTTGATTGGGGTTGATCATGACAGACGCTTGAGTATTAGGTTTCAGATTGATTAGTTGTCTACTTTTTTAAAAGGGCTGGCGGCGGCTTTTTCGGCAATTGCCGATAGCATGGAATCCAAAGCTAGCCTTGATAAATAACGGCCTTTGGTAATAACGCCGTTTAGTTTTTGGGTATTGGTGATATCGGCTAACGGGTTAGCATCTAATATCAGCAAATCTCCATAATAGCCTGCTGCAACTTTTCCGTATTGCGACTGCAGCTTGAAATAACGCGGGCCGTTAATGATGGATGCCTGCAAGGCTTGCAACGGGGTTAAACCATATTTTACCATAAGTGCCAGTTCGGTATGAAGCGACTGGCCGGGGTAGTCAAAAGAATTAAGATAGCCCGCGTCTGTACCGGCCATTATGGTAACACCGGCTTTGTGCAACAACGGCAATAGTCCGGCAGATTTTTCAAATATCGTATGCCGCAGCATGATGGCCTCCTTATTATCACCGGCAGCACGTTTTACCCGCCAGCTATAGGTATTTTTTAATCCCTGGCCCAAATATTTCAGGTATGCATCGGCGTGATGATCATCCTGGTCGAGGTAGGCTGTGACATAACTGATAGACAAAGTGGGCGTAACTGCGGTTCCATTAGCAGCCATTTGCCGGTAAACACGCAATGCATAGGCGGTATCAAAATGTTGCAACACCTGCGGCATTACATCCCGACTGGTGATTGCACCGGTGGCAAGTTGCCGGGCAATGGTTGTTTCATTAGCGGCACCTGCTTTTAGTACATAAGCCATGTGCTCTACAGATGATAGGCCGGCATCGCTGACCTCTTGCATGGTGAGTGCGTATGGTATATGGCCGGAGATGGCCAGGCCGCGTTTGCGCGCTTCTTGAATTGCCGCCAGGTAAATAGCCGGTTGAATGGTATTGTCGGTAATCTTTATAAAGTCAACGTGTAAACGTTGCAGCGAGTCCATGGCCTGTTGCATTTCCGCAACGGTGCCCACTTCTAAGTCGCCAATCCACAAAGAGTTGATCCCTTCCAGTTTTGGCCCGGCGGTAAATATCGCAGGGCCCATCAGCGTACCTTCGGCTGTAGCAGTACGCCATTGCAATACCGCCGTGCTGATATCGGCAGACGCATCCCGCACTGCGGTAATGCCGTTTGCGATAAATAAGGGCAGTAAGGCCTTGTTCTCCTCCAGCAATGAATCACCCCCGCCGAAATGCATATGCATATCCCACAACCCAGGAATAACATATTTGCCCTTTGCATTAACAACTGTATTACCTGCGGGATAATTATTACGGTGGGGCACAATGGCAGTAATCCAATTGCCGCGCAGAATGATATCACGATGTTGCAATACCCTACCGGTTTCAATGTTGATGATATTGGGATTGCTGATGACAAGAACACCAGTGTGCTGGCTATAGGCAGCATTCAACGATAGTATGGTAAAACACACAGCAAATATTCTCATGTTGCAGGTATTGTTGAAGAGTGGAATGCTACCACAATGTAAACAATAGCCGCATTTGTTGACCACCAGGACAAAAAAAATAGCATGAAAAATCTTTCATGCTATTCTTATTATGTTAACCGCAAAGCGGCTGTGCTCTTGTTTTATTTACCTGGCCATGGCACGTTGGGAAAAGTTCCTTGACGGTCTGTTATTGCCGTTGCCGGAATTTCTGCGGGGTGCAAATGACGATGTATGGTGTTGCCTTTCGGATTGTTCTGGCATAGCTACAGGAACAAATGTTTTGGAAACAGCAACAGGTATTTTTTTCCTGATCAGTTTTTCAATATCGTTCAGGAACACGCGCTCGCTGCGATCGCAAAATGAAATGGCCATTCCACTGGCACCTGCGCGGCCTGTTCTGCCAATGCGGTGCACATATGTTTCCGGCACGTTGGGCAATTCATAGTTGATTACATGCGCCAGCTCATCAATATCTATACCGCGGGCGGCAATATCGGTGGCTACCAGTACCCGTGTACGTCTTGCCTTAAAGTTAGCAAGCGCAGCCTGGCGGGCATTCTGTGATTTATTTCCATGGATCGCTTCTGTGCGGATGCCGGCACTGTTAAGCAGGCGGGCCAATTTATCTGCCGCATGTTTCATTTGCGTAAAGATGAGCACTGTTTCAATGGAAGCATCTTTTAACAGGTGGATCAGCAATGATTGTTTGTTGTGCTTGTCTACCATATAAATAGCCTGTTCTATCAGATCCACTGTCGAGGCCGGAGGTGTAACTTCCACTTTCATGGGGTTGTGCAACAACACATTGGCAAGCTGCTGTATTTCTGGCGGCATGGTGGCCGAAAAAAACAACGTCTGCCGCTTTGCGGGCAATTTGGCAATGATGCGTTTTACATCGTGTACAAAGCCCATGTCAAGCATGCGGTCTGCTTCATCCAATATAAAATATTGTATATCGCGTAACGATACATGACCCTGTTGCATCAGATCAAGTAAGCGGCCGGGCGTGGCTACCAGGATGTCTACTCCCCTGCGTATATTTTGTACCTGGCTGTGCTGAGACACACCACCGAAAATTACCTGGTGGCGGAGGTGTAAAAAACGACCGTATGCCTGGATGCTTTCTCCAATCTGTATGGCCAGTTCGCGCGTGGGGGTTAATACCAGCGCACTGATTCTATGCACGCGCTGACTGGATGCCTCCTGCTGCTGGTGCATTAATTGCAGGATAGGAATGGTAAAAGCAGCGGTTTTACCGGTACCGGTTTGGGCGCAACCCAATAAATCTCTTTTTTCTAAAATAATGGGAATTGATTTTTCCTGGATGGGCGTAGGATTGGTATATCCTTCTGTGCTCAGGGCCTGCAAAATAGGCTCAATGAGCTGTAATTGGTTAAATAACACTGTATAATTTGTTTTTGTAAAAAATATGATAAGGCCATCAAATAATGATTTGACACTTTATCTGCCTTAATTTTAGCGGTTGCTGATTTGGAGAGATGAAACTACTTCACAAACGGAGAAAGCACTAATAGTAAGAAATGCAAAGCTACGAAAAAATCTTGTACTATGTCACATTTTGCATTTAAATTTTGAACGGCTGGCTTTAGCACAGAGGAGCGGAGTATTCACAGAGCACAAGAGGTATAGTTAGATGTATTCTAGTGTTGTGGCCTGTAAAGTAAGTTCTCGTATTAATGCTGATAATCCTTCAAAATCACCCATTATATAATCTCCGCATTAGTGGCCTACTTTACCACAGAGGAGCGGAGGTATTCACAGAGCACAAAAGGCATATTTATATGGATATTTTGGATTTTGAATTTTTAATTTAAAATCCTCACACCCGGCAGCGGAACAACGAAAGATTATTAGTAACGGCCACGGTACGGCTGTTTTCCAGCTTTATTTCTTCCAGCTTTTTTTGAATGGCAGTAGCTGCCAGCAGGTAACTGGTTTTCTTGTATACTCTTTTGGGAGTGTGAAGTACACCTGGTTGTTGTTTGGATTTCATAACAATGGATTTTCAAAAATAAAGGCCCTTCCTGTTAATAACGATACAAACAGGAAAATAGTGCGCCAGCCACAGGTTGGCCTGGTAACGCGACTAAACTAATTAACGGCAATCACAATCCGCGGGTGCTCATTTACCTCTCCCGCCCAGCGGTAGAGCAGCTCACTTTCAATAGGCTCGTAAATGCCTTTTTTATCCTGGTCTGTCGGCAGCTCCCTGAGCGGTACCAGCAATAACAATTGCGGATCGGTATAATCGTAATGATTATCTACCGTTAACCCAATTACGTGTACAAACCGGTAACCTTCGCTTTGCAGGTTATCGAGCGCCTTTGCATTAAATTCAACCGTGCCTGATCTGCCTTCTGAAACTCCTTTGCGCATAATGGCTGTTTTATCTTTTGCAATAACAGCAGCGGTTCCATTAAGTTTGCAAAAAATCCAGAAATTTATGTGGATCCGCTACCACTTCCACACTAATTTTCGGGGAGAACAATCGCAGCCCGCATTTTAATAAGTACATTTAGAATTTATATAAGCCCCCGTAATCTCGTAATGACGTTTTTTTGTACCATTCAACCATTCAGTAAAACGCGGCTGTTGCTGACAGTGCTGCTGGCATGCTTTTCTTGCGCTGGGTTTTCGCAAAAACCGAAAGCAGATAGCTTAAGTCGCCTGTTGAAGGGTGCCCAGAAAGACACCAACCGTGTGCGGTTGATGTGGCAGCTGGCCGGCGCTATCAATATGTACAACCCCGACACGGCCGTGCGCCTGGCGCAGGAGGCCATCTATCTTGCAAAAGAATTGCATTATGCAGAGGGCGAATCCAGGGCACTGGGGGCAATGGCAAACGCTGTGATAAACATTGGCAATTACCCAAGGGCACTTGAATTATATTTCCAGAAATTGCAGTTGGAAGAAAAAACCAATTCACCCAGCGGACTGGCCAGTGTGCTCATGAATATTGGTATTGTTTACGTGATGCAGGAAGAATACAATAAGGCGCTGGAATACTACAACAAAGCCGCAGCTGTAATTGAACAGAACCAGGTGGAAAGGATGAAGTACTATATTTTTTTAAACCTGGGCGATGTATACAACCGGCTGAATAACTCTGACTCTTCCTACCATTTTTTTAATAAGTCGCTACAACTGGCAGAAAACGTGCAGGATACCGACCTGATTGCCGCATCCATGACCGGGCTGGGCCACAGCTATCTTAAAATGCGGAACTATCCTATGTCGCTGTTGAATTACCAGTCGGCCATAGCTGGCCTGCGCCAGGTAAATGATGATGAAATATTGTGCGAGGCCACATTGGGTCTTGCAGGTTTGTACCAGCAACTTAATCAAAAAGATTCCGCTGCATGGTATGCGCAGCAATCGCAAGCCATTGCAAGGAAAGACGGGTTCCTATCGCACGAACTGAAAGCAGCAGAGTTCCTCAGCAAGCATTACCAGGCAGCAAAAAATATCGACAGTGCATTTGCGTACATCAGCCTGGTGCAGTCGTTAAATGATTCCATCAATAGTAAAACACGAATACGTGAATCACAGATATTATCAACCAATGAAAGACTGCGGCAGCTGGAAATAGAAGAAAACAAAAAGATTGCGCTGATGGAACGCCGGCAGCAATTGCAGCTATTGTTTATCGGGATATTTATTCCCGGATTTTTTCTCTTCACGCTTTTACTGAGCCGAATAAAAATACATACCCGCATTATCAAAGTGCTGGGCATCCTTTCATTGCTTATCTTTTTTGAATACCTCACCTTGCTGCTACACCCGTATGTGCTGGAACTAACCCACCATACACCCGTCTATGAAATATTGATTTTTGTGGCGATCGCCGCGATTCTGATACCTGCACACCATCGGCTGGAGCACTGGCTGATTCACAAGTTAACACGCAACAGGGTGCCTGCGCAACAAAACCGAATTGCACTTACTATCAAAAAATTAAAAATAAAGAGACCATCTGCATGATCTCTTTATCGCTTATATTGATGTACAAATAAATTCCGCCCTGTAAAAAATACCTTACTTTTCGTTGGTGGTCTTAACCGGCTTGGTGTCTGCAGAGTCCATTGGCAGCGAATCTTTTTTCATGCCCATTGAATCTGGCGGGGTAATGGCTGCGGGAGGAAGGCTGTCTTTGCCTGGCGTTTTTTGCTCTTCAGCACTGTTGTTACAGCTGACGGCCGCAAAGCTTAACACCAATGCAGTTAAAACCAGTAAGAGAAATGTTTTGGGTTGTTTGGTTGTCATGTTATACATTTTAAACTTTAAGGTACGATTTAGCTACACAAGTGGAAAAAAAATTGATGGCGCACAACCTCAATGCCAGGCTGCCGGGTATATAAACAGGTTGCCTGCACTTCCGGAATGTTGCGGCATTGGTACCGGCAAATAACATTTTATGAAAACAATCTATTTTTTATGTTGCTGTTGTTGCCTGTTGGCAAGCCACACGGCCATGGCACAATCCGTTTACCATTTTCGCTATAATTTCAGCCAGCCCACGGATAGTATCCATTACCAGGCGATGCTGGTGCGTTACGATGATGGCAGCGGCCTGCTCAGGGTACGTTATGCGTTGCCGGTAACTGGTGATGATGTGTTGGTGGAGTGCGACCTGGAAGAATTTAATCCAGCCGACAATACTGCTGCCAATAATGATACCGCCACATTGGTACTGAAACCGGTCAACCCGCGGTTTATCTTTGGCAACAGCAATATGCAGTTTCATGCCCCCTTCTTACTATTGAAGTACAATGCTGTTTCTGGTTTTCACGAACCCGCCGGCATGGCGCTTGATAGCACAGTAACGGCTATGGATGTGCGCACTTCTTTTACCGCCTCATTGATACCGAATAGCGGGCTTACAAAATCGTTCGTCACCGGATTTTTTACGCCTGACGACGATTTCTACATCAACCTGTTTTCAACTTCTACAAAGGGATTGACGGCAGCAGAGAAAAATACCAAACTGTATTTGCTGATTGTAGCAGATACGCTTGATAAAGAAATTGGCCCTGCCTGCAGTCTCGACATTACACGCACCCTGGAAACATTCAAAGGAATTACCGACACACTCGGCATTAAACTATTTCCAAAAGTTATTACCGGCGCCTCGTACAGCAAAAAAAATGTGGAACTGGCCGTGGCCAATTGCAAGCCCGCTGCTGCTGATATTGTTGTGTTTTATTATTCCGGTCATGGGTTCAGAAAAAAGGAAGAGCCGGCGCGCAGGTTTCCCAACATCAAACTAAAAACCAATCATACCACTACACAGGATGTTTACCAAAACTCATTGAACATAGAAGACATTTTCAATACCATTACAAAAAAGCCGTCACGGTTTAACCTGGTATTGAGCGATTGCTGCAACAATGATATAGAAAGCACCAACAGCACCGGTAGCAAACCCGGTCAAACAAAAGGTTCAGGTGTACAATGGAACCAGGATAATTGCAAGAAGCTGTTTTTGGATCCCGTGCGGATGTCTGTACTGGCCACTGCCGCAGATAACGGGCAACGCGCCTGCAGTAAGAATAATTTTGGCAGCTTTTTTTCTTACTTTTTCAGTACATCGCTGGAGAGTTACTGTAGTAAGTTAAAGGCAAATGTAAACTGGGATCAGGTATTGCAGGATACAAAAACCCAAACTATTAATAAAGCCAAACGTACCTATTGCGATAAACCGTACGTACCGGAAAATATTTGCAGTCAATTTCCTAATTACAAAATTGTTATGGGGAATTAGACACTGGCCTTTGTCATTTTGCTAAATCCCGAAGAGTTAATGGAAGAAATGTTGTCACAACTTAAGCAGTCTGGGGCTCGATCATCACGGGATACTTACAACATGACAAAGGGAAAAGCGTGAGTGCTCACAGGCAGATCGCAAATGCCGGTTACCTTTGTTCCGCCACTGTCATCATCAAAAATAATCTGCGAATCTGCGGCGTATTTCTATAAATCTGTATTGATATATTCTTTTGCCGGGAAGCGTTTTTGAAGGAATGCCCACCGGCTGTCTTTCCTGTATTTATCCCACACATCATCCAGTTGTAAAACCCACGAATAGTTAAATCCTTTTGTCATAGCCATTTCCAGCCATTTCCATGCTTCTGTGGAATTACCCATTTTGGCATAGATACGAGCGATGGTGTACAGGGCTTGCGCATCGCCCGGATGTAAGGCCAGGTATTCCTTATAAAAAACTAGCGCCTGTTTAGGTTTGCCCGACAACCAGTTGAGCCTGCCATTAAGGTCTGCGATGGTGTCTATTTGATATGGATGAATACGGGCTGCGTCTTGCAATAGCTCTGCCGCTTCTTCAAAGCGTGTTTCGTGGATATAATATTTTGCCATCAGCAGCTGCTTATCAAAATCAATTTCGCGGCGGCTGTATAAAGAATCCAATTGTACCATGGCAGCAGTAAATTGGTAAGTAGTATCGTAAATACCAATCAGCTGCAACCGGGTATTGGCGTTATGGGGTTGCAAACCGAGCGATTTATGGTAATACGGCACCGCTTTGGTGGCAATTCCCTGCCAGACATACAGGTCACCAATTTTGTAATTGATGTCTGCCAGTGCGTCGTTATCGTAGGTCAAAAGCGAGTCTGCTTTTTGTAACATATCAATACCATCAGACAAGGGCCTGATGATATCCTGCGCAACAAGGATGGCCTCTAAAATGCCGGGTATAAGATTATCACCATCGTTCATGATGCGTGAGGGGCTGGTATACACCGTCTCGTATACTTCAGCATGTGAGTCGGGCAACAACTGCTTTTTGTCGCCGGGATATTGTTGCGGATCACGCGCACTGATGAAATAAAAAACACGGCCCGCTTTGTAATAATAATCGCCATTGCCAGGGAAACGCGCAATCATGCGGCGGTAGAAACCGGCGAGTTCCGGCTCTCCCCGTCCCATATTGACCGTTACAAAACTTTTCAACACATCTTCCGCATCATTATAGCGGGCAACTTTTTCCAGCATATTCCAAAGCAAATAATAACCGCCTGTACCCAGTGGCTGCAATGCAATAATCTGCCTGTATTGTGCTTCCGCCTCTGTAAAATGATTCCATTTTTCATACAATCTGCCCGCAAAATAATAATCGTCTATCCCATTGTACCGGTTGCCCAGAAAAACTTTTACGATACAATCTTTTGATTTGGTTTGCCGTAGTTTTTTGACCAGGTTTGCGGCATAGGCGTTAAAAGCAGTCGTATCCAACTGATAAACTATTGCCAGCTTAAATATAATAGCCCCTTCCTGCCAGCGCTGCTGGGCATACAGCAGTTTGCCAAGATAGTGGTATGCCAGCGGATTGCTTTTATCTATACGGATAACTTCTTTGAAACGCCTTTCTGCATCAGCATCTTTGCCCGTGTTATACGCCTGTATGCCAAGCGCAAAAATACCCATTGCATCGTCTTTGGCAACCGCTGCACTGTCAATGGTGCAAGGAACCTCCACTGCGTTAAATGGTACTATAAATGGCGGCAGCACTTTTGGCAGCCCGGGTGTAAAATGATAACCTTTTTTCCTTTTGTCGGCTTCGTACAAACAAGAATCTGCTTTTTTGTATTGGGTGGTGCTCATGTATACAAACCCAAGGCGTTCAAAAGGCAGGTAATGGCGTGAATTAAGGTAAATGCTTTTCCAGAAAAATTCTTCGGCCTGCAACAAAAAATGGCGTTGCTCATTAATGAAGCCACTTAATATATAGGATGCCTGCAAATCTGGCTGTAATGAGATAGCGGTTTTTATTTCAGTATTTGCCTGTTCAAAATCTTTTTTATTAATGTAGAGCGCCGCAAGGTTGGCATGCGGAATGGCCCATTTGGGTGCAATTTGTGAAGCCCGTTTCAGTTTTGTTTCTGCTTCACCAAGGTTGTTACTGAGCAGAAAAAGTGCGCCCAATTCATTTTGAATGTATGCGGCATTCTCTTCGAGCTGAAAAGCTTTTTGTTGCTCGGAAAGCGCAAAGGCAATCAGGCTCCGGGGGTCTTGCACGGTGGGTATTTTTATGCGCGCTGCAACCCCTGAAAAATAATGGAGTTTTATCTGTAACAGGTGATATAAATAATTGGATGGCTCGGTAAGATTGATGGCAACAGCAAACATATCGGGGTATACATCATAACCGCTGCTGTTGCTGTTATAATAACGCATGCGTTCCAGTTCTGCAGCGTCGCCTTCAAGATACTTGTTGATGATTTCCTGGCCGCGATCGCTTAAGGCCACCGCCAGCTTGTTATTAAAACGCGCCACTGCATCTTTATTACTGTTGAGCGTTTGTTGCAGCAGCTCCATTTTATACGTGCTGAAATACTGGGTATCTTTTACAAATTCCTGTATTGAAGCGTGCGCTTTTACGCTATCGGCCAGCATACGCAGCGCCGCCTGCGGAATCGCCGTCCGCGGGAGTTTATTCAGTTCCGCAAAATTGAACAACGCTTCCGGGTTTACGCGCTGCAATAAATTAAATACCCATGCCTGTGGTTGCGGTGGTAATGGCTTTAATGCACCTGCCACTATGGGCGACCTACCCTGTTGGCTGGCTATCATACCCGCAGATTGTTTTTGTAATGCATCCTGGGTGGATTGATCTACGGATGCCAGTTGAAACAGGCTGCTGCCTTTTACAACCGGGCTCTGTTTCATGCCTTTCTGCACCAGCAATGCGTCCGTTGCCAACGAAGCGTCCAGGTAATTTTTTATTTCATTAACTGTAATTATTTTATCGTGGTTGGCATCTGCCAATCCGCTAAGGCCGTCTACCAGGTAAAAGGAAAACACACCTCTTCCCCCGCCCCACCCTTCATCTTCTGCCGATAGCTGATCAGGTGCGCAGGAACTAATGCGTATTTCTTTGCTCTGTACTGCCCGCAATTCTTCGCCCGCCAGCAGGCTGCCACGGAAATCGCTGCCCGCCAGGTTGCCAGAGTGACAAGCATCGGTGAGCAATACCACTTTTGCATTTACCTTCACAGAAAGTGTATTAGCGATGTTGTTAACATCTTCAATACGCACAGCATTATTGATGTAATTGGTGCGCGGTGTATTGTAAGAAAGTAGAAACCCCAGTTTGTACATGGTACTGTTTTCCATATCGCCGTGGCCGGAAAAATAAAAATACACGAGGTCGTTTTTCTGGCAGGTATTCAGCAGCCAGTCCAGCGCGTCATAAATAGCCGCATACGTTGCATTCTCATTAAGCAGCAACCGGATGTTTTCCTGCGGTACTTGTCCGCCAGCTTTTGATGTAAGGTAATCTGCAAACACCATGGCATCTTTATGTGCAAATGCCAGTTGCGGTATACCCGGGCTTGAATAAGTTGAAATACCCACCACCACCGCATACGTTTTACTGCTCTGGCAAAATACAGCAGCGCTTGAAAGCACAAGAAGAGATAAAAGTATTTGTTTCATGCAAGACGGTTCGGGGGGTTGTTTATGTTACGCGTTGGATTGCTGCTGCCAGGTACTACTAAAAGTAAATAAAATCCGCCAGACACCACCAGTCTGTACCACCGCACATGCAACGCAGTACGTAAAGCATACAACACATAACTTCGCGCCATGCCCGTAACACATCCGCACATAAAAAAAATGCTGCAGAGTATTGAGCTGGAAGAAAAAGAACAGGTAGCCAGGTTTAGCCTTGATCAGCAGCACACACTCAAATCGCTTAAAGCGGAAGGCCTGGCCCTGCACCCCATTACCATTACACGGAAAAATTTTGGCTATGCAGACTATCCTGAATTCAGTTTCCGGATCAACTTTCCTGCAGAAACCAACCAGTTCAGGGATGGTGCTTCCATTGAATGTTTTTTTGCAGGCGAAGAACCGGTGAAAGGTATACTGATGGGCCTGGATGGTAAAACCGGCGACTGCAGGTTGTTTGCACCCGACTTTCCCGACTGGATAGAAGAAAATGGTGTAGGTATTAAACTGGCACCCGACCAGCGCACTACCAGCATCATGAAAAAAGCATTGAATGAGCTGGAAGCCAACCTACCGCTATTTACATTATTTGAACAGCTGCACCAAACCAGGGCCGCCAGTCCTTCTACGATACCAACGTTTACAACCAATCTGACTTTACGCAATAAAAATCTCAACCTTAGCCAGCAACAGGCCGTGGCTGCCATTGTGGAAAACGAGCACATCGCCATTGTACACGGCCCTCCCGGAACCGGTAAAACCACCACGCTCATAGAAGCCATTGTGCAATTGGTAAAGCAGGGCCAGAAAGTATTGGTATCGGCACCGAGCAATACGGCAGTGGATAATATTGCGAAAGGATTGTTGCAGCAAGGCATCAACCTGTTAAGGGTCGGCAACACCAGCAAGGTAGATGAGACCATTTTTAGTCATACCCCCGAAGGCAGGTTGTCAAACAGCAAGCAGTTAAAAGAAATCAAGCAATTAAAAATCAGGGCTGAAGAGTTCAGGAAGATGGCACTTAAATACAAAAAACATTTTGGAAAAGCAGAAAGGGAGCAGCGCAATCTTTTATTTAAAGAAGTAAAGAACATTCGCACCGAAATAAAGAAGTTGCAGGCCTACAATGAGGAGAAACTGTATATGGAAGCCAACGTGATTGCAGGCACACCGGTAGGCATTTACGATGCAAAAATACATCAGCTCAATTTTGAAACGTTAGTACTTGATGAAGCCGGGCAATGCATAGAGCCGCTGGCCTGGTGCATTTTTCCACTGGCAAAAAAATATGTACTGGCGGGCGATCACCTGCAATTGCCTCCAACAGTACTGAGCCATGAAGCAGCCCGCCTTGGTTTGAACCGGTCTATTTTAGAAACAGCAGTGGCCACCGTGCAACCTGTTTTCTTATTAAATACACAATACAGGATGCGTGAGGCTATTGCCGGTTTTTCGGGCAACTATTTTTACCAGGGCCTTTTGCTAAGCGCTGCGCATCTTGCCAACACCGGCGCCCACATCAGCTTTATCGACACAGCAGGTTCTGGGTTTAATGAAACGCGTGGCAATGACGGTGTAAGCCTGCAAAATAAAGGAGAGCTGCAGTTGGTGCAGAAGCTGATTGAAACCGAAGCCATCAATGCTTCCACCTGTGCCTTTATTTCGCCCTACTCCGGGCAGGTAACCGCTGCAAAAGAAGTTTTGCCTGCGGCGATGCGCATCAGTACCATCGACAGTTTTCAGGGCCAGGAAAAAGAAACGGTTATTTTATCGCTTGTCCGCAGCAACGATGATGGAGATATCGGTTTTTTAAAAGATTATCGTCGTATGAATGTGGCCATTACCCGCGCTAAAGAACAATTGTTTGTAATTGGCGACAGTGCTACCATTGGGGCCGATCCTTTCTACCATTCATTTATCACCTATATTGAAAAGCATGGGGTGTACAGAACCGTTTGGGAATTTGAACTGTAAAAGTATTGGAGGGTGCATGTATTGAACATGATCCTTCAATCAGGCAATCAGCCATGAAATATATTTGAAAACGAGGCTTTTTACCTACCTTAATTGCCTAAAACTAAATTTATGAGAAAGATGCATCTTCGGGCATTATTACTATTGCCTGTGTTATGTTTTGCTACTGCTTTTACTGCGCAATCACAAGCGTTAACTTCAGATGATATTAAAGCCCAGCTGGTAAAAGATTGGGAAAGGGCCAAGGTTTATACCAATGAATACCTGAATACCATGCCGGCAGACAAGTATTCATTTAAAGCCGTAGACAGCGTGCGCAGTTTTGCACAGCAGATGTTGCACCTGGCTGGCGGTAATATTTTTCTGATGTCGGGCGCAACTGACCAAAAGGCCCCGTTTATGCGTGGCGATTTGGAAAAAAGTGCCGGCGCCCAATCAAAAGATTCTGTTATGTATTTTGTAAACGCCAGTTATGATTTCTGCATCAATGCAGTGAAAACATCTGACGTAAGCAAATGGGGCGAGAAAAAGAAAATCATGCAGTATGAAGAAACCAAGTTTGGCTTAATGACAAAAACATTTGAACACCAGACCCACCACCGCGGACAAACTACTATTTATATTCGGTTATTGGGTATTAAACCGCCTCAGGAGAAACTGTTTTAAAGATTGCGGGATTTTGAGATTGCGGAATTTAGAGATTTAGCCCCAATGCTGATTGCGGGATTTTGAGATTGCGGAATTTAGAGATTTAGCGCCATTGCTGATTTTGAGATTGCGGAATTTGGAGATTTACTGGAATGAAACACACCGGGTAATCTTCAAATTCCGCAATTTTTTTTGCAGGAGAATCTCAAAATCTCAAAATCCCGCAATCAGCAATTACTTCGCCGGGGTAATAACAATGTTCCTGTAATCAACGGGGCCGTGATCGCCCTGAATATAAATAGGCCCGGGTTCTCCTTCTTTACTATTGAGCGCTCCGCCGGTGATACCGGGTATTTCCTGGTTGCAGATAACCATTTTTCCATTAGCGATTACCGTTACCATTCTTCCCACCAACGTAATATCATACGATTGCCACTCTCCCGCCGCCTTTGCCATCATTTCACTGGGTGAAAGAAAACCGTATATGCCGCTAAAGTGGTGCGATGTAGGTTCCAAACCCTTGTCATCTTCTACCTGCACCTCATAACGGCCACGCAGGTAAACACCGCTGTTGCTTTCTTTTGGATAACGAAATTCTATGTGCAGTTTAAAGTCGGTAAAGGTTTGGTCGGTTACCAGGTTGGCGCCGGATTTCGGGCTACGCAATATGCCATTCTCAACTATCCATTGATTGGCTTTTTCATGTGCATGCCAGCCTTTCAAATCTTTTCCATTGAACAGCTGAATGGGCGTTCCCCAAACGGCAGCTTTGTTACGGCGCAAAGCAGGTGCACGATGTCCCACCCAGTTATAGGTCTTGCCGTCAACCGCCGTCATGGTGCCAGTAAGGCTATCGCCCTGCAGCGTCGCCGCAAACAGCATATCATTATCACCTTTATCCCATTGTGGCGGGATGGCAAAATTCATTTTAACGCCGTCAAAATGCACTTTAGATATGGGCCTTGCACTACCGCCCGTACCTACAAATCGTCCCACCAGCGTTTTAACGCCCGACAATTCTACTTCCAACCACGAGGGCAGTTCTTTTCCATCCATGGTCACGGTAATATCCCAACGGCCTTCCAGTTTTCCGGAATCTGCTGCCGTACGAGTGGTATTTGCTTTTGCACTATAAAAGCCGGTTACCATAACAAATGTCATTAACAAAATGCGACGAGCAATCACTGTAACACTTCTTTTCATATTGTATTTGATTGATGAGTTGTCCAAATTAAGTATAAAAAATTACATATCGTAAGGCCTTTAGGATATCGTCGCGCCTGGCTTAGTCTAATGCATTGGCAAAAGAAATGGGATGTACCAAAGACATCCCATCAATACAAGTAAGCCATATCAACAACCAATCGGTAGCTGCTACTTTGTCTTCTTATCTTTGCCCCAGTTGTTCTGCATCTTTTTATACGATTTTTTTGAAACCGTTGATTTTTTCTTGCTGCGTGACACACCTTTTTCTTTTCTTTTGTTGATGTTGTTTACCAGTGAATTTTTTACACCCAGCTTATTCTTTTTAGCCGGCTGCTTTGCCTTCTTTGACTTTGCGCTGGCCGTCTTCTTTTTTGGAGCTGCCTTTTTTTTGGGAGCCGACTTCTTTTTTGCTGCAGCTTTCTTTTTTGGAGCTGCTTTTTTTCTTACTGCGGTTGCCATAATTTTTTTTAGTAAACAATCAAACAATATGCCTGCTGCGCACGAGAAACAACTGAGTAGAGTGGAAATTTTTTTAAGCGTTCAGGAAAAGAATGAGGAAATTTTGAAACGACTTTCGCTTAGCTATTACAAAAGCGGCAATGTTGAGCAATAATTTGCACAGCGTCTATTCAACCAGCAGATCGCCTGATGCTGCTGGCCATGTTGCTGCAGTTTGCCAGTTGGTAATATGGAGTAGTTGAAAAAACAATTCCTCTGGTAACTCTTTTACTTCGCCTGCCTGCATGCTGCCGAGAGAAATATCTTCAATAGCGGTGCGTATCAGCCGTTGGCAGCGGTGATGGAGTACCGTAGTCATTTTTCTTATTTGCCTGAACTTTCCTTCAGTTAATGTAATCTGCAGCCATGTATATGGAGGATAACTGGGAAATGGATTTGCCGGCTGAAACAGTTCTGCGGGTTCATCAACCACCCGAACATGGCAGGGTGTGGTGGTGAAATACCCGCCGCCTTTTATACGTATGCTAAGCCCGTCTTTCATTTGTTGCAACGCATGTTCGCTTACCGTGTTTTTAACTTTTACCAGATAAGTCCTCTTGTGCAAAGTGGTTCCCTGAAACAATAAACGCGTCACCTTTTTATTGGTGGTTAATAACAATAGTCCTTCAGACTGTTTGTCCAGCCTCCCTACCGCATGGGTGCCGGCTGGAAAATCAAAATCAAGATCTCCCAACAACACTGCATCTCTTTCACTTTTAAATTGTGAAAGCATATCATATGGTTTGTTTACGATAAAATACCTGTGCCCAACAGATGAATTATTCATAACCTGGTTTACTGCTTACAATTCTCACTGCTTGTGGTAATCGATACTATTTTCATTTACCCAGCTACTTCCGGCAAAGAAACAGGTAAAATACTACAAAATGGGTATTGGGTGGATGATAAAATAGCTGAACTTCAATAGGTAGTTAAGAGGCAGGTGGCGCAAGATCAAATTACAGCTCAAATTCAACATTATGCAAACAACCAAATGGTCATTTTTATTCTTAGTGATGCTGGTGATGACCGGCGTTAGCCAGGCCCAGTCTATTACACGTATTTTTATTGTGCGCCATGCCGACCGGGAAGTAACAGACGATCTAAACGCCCTCGGAGTCATACGGGCCAATGAGTTGAAAAGAGTGTTGCTTCAAACAGGTATCGACAGTGTGTTTTCTACCAATTTTGTACGTACAAAAAAAACAGTACAGCCACTGGCAACTGCAGAAGGAGTTCCGGTAATATTGTATGATGACAATGCGCTATTGCTAAAGCGTATCCTGAAATATAAAAACAAAACTGTGCTGGTAGCGGGGCATTCCAACACAGTTCCGCAATTTATCAAAGCATGTGGTTGCCTGCCCCCATTCGTTAACATACCTGATACACAGTTTGACAACCTGTTTTTACTGATTGTGCAGCATCCTGCGCCACCAGGCAGCATTTTAAAGACTAGTTGTAAACTGCTGCACATGAAGTATGGTGCCGTTACCAACTAGCAGAGATACCCCATCAACCTCACTGGCATTTATCCAACCATTAGATAATGGTTGTTTGCAACGGGCTGTATAGCGGCCCTGGCAGGCTGCTGTGTTTGAATATTGCCCCGCTGAACAGGTGCCGCAGGCCGGTTGCATTGCCCCAATGCATAGTAAATAACAATAAAAATGAGGATGGTGCTAAAACAGCCGCCGCCCAGTTTTTTTGCTCCGTAACCTGCTATAAGTGCACGTAACCAATTTGGCATGGTATAATTTTTAAAATTGAATATAAATCTATTTTTGGTGTAGCCGTTTTTTATGGGCCATTTGTCCAGCAAAAATTATATAAAGACCGTGCCGGAAATTGCCTGGCGCGTTCTTTCACCGGTATACCAATCCCAAATGTGATCTACGACAAAGCTTAGCAAAAAAATAGGGCGGTCGTTCGTTACTTACCTGGCATGGGCAGTCGCTTCCGCCTCTGCTGCCAGTACGCGGTTATTTTTTGTAGTTCAAGGCTGTCTATGCGGATAAACTGTGTGAGGTTGATTTTGTCGTACACCTGCACCCAGGTCAACCCGTTGAACCTGTTTATCACCAATATAGAATCCGTAAGGTCTTCGGTGGTATGATAAAAGCGCTGGCTGCCTGGTTCCAGCAAACGGCTGAGTAAATAATGGCAGGCAAGTATTTTGCTGCTGTCTGCCAGTAATTGAATCAGTTCATCAATAACAAACTCATTGGCATTATTGTATAGTACTGCCGCGTCTGTATTAATTACTGCACCTGCTGCATTGTTCTGCTGGTAAACCACCGATTTGTTGCTGAGTTTAGTTAAATAAATAATGGCAGAATCCCTCGAAAAAACGGGTTGACCTTTAGCAATCAAAGTGGTCATCAAAACCGGCACGTAGAACAATCCCTTTAAGAAGTCTTTCATGACGAACTAATTAATGATACTGCAAACGCATGTAACAGCCATCTAAGTTAATTACCAGCACCCGTTACAACAAAATAACCGGCACCATAACTGGCGCCGGTTGCAAATGTACACCCATGTAAATGTGTTTAGAATATACCAAACTTTAGCGTCAGGTTGGCTGTGGGTGCGCTCATTTTTGCATTGGTAATACCGCGCTGATCCACACCGCCAACAAACCGATAACCACCACCGGCAGAGACCCGTAACCATTCCAGCACACTTACTTCTACATTTACTGAAGGTTGTACCACATAAAAACCAGAAGCATCAATATCTTTCAGTTCGTCTGATCCATTGTAAGGAACTGTTCCGCGGCCATGGCCATTTTTTATAATACCACCACCAACCAGGGTGTTTGCGGTAAGGTGAACCAGGTTGTCGCCAAAAAACGTATACTCTACCATTACACCACCATAACCCATTTTATAATAATTCTGTTCGTGGGTTTCTGCATTCAAACCATATCCTTTGTGGCGGGTTGTTAAACCATAACCACCAATACCTACCATTAGTTTGTGATTAATCATCCATCCACCATAACCACCGGCAAAAACAGCATCTTTTCCGTTAAACCTTGAGTAATTGCTGCTGAGGGCAATATACCCCGTATTGGATGACCGTTCTTTGTGGTAAGATGTACGACTTAAAGACTGTTGGGCAAATAACTGTGTACTCATTAACACCATGGCTGCGAGAATCAACTGTTTCATTTTTTTGTTTTTTATTTTGTTTGTTAATTAATTATCTGACACAAAAGTAGCGCTGCACACAGCCCTTGCTGGTTTCAATTATACCAAACACCCACTTTTTTATACCAAATCGTTTTTATAGATCTGATTCCTGGTTGAACTGATTATTTAATTGCGCCAGGCAATAGAAAAAGGCCGCGCAGTGCGGCCTTAAACGGTTACAGGATTATTGTATCAACTATTAACAAACGCCTGTTTACCCTTTTTTCTTCAGTATGTTCCAATCTATCATATAGCCTACAGATACTGACAATGATCTGTTTTTTGTATTGGTAGCTGCAGACTTATTGATATCCAGCAGACCCATTTGGTAGTTAACACTGGTAAACAAGCCGTTGCTAAATTCAACACCTGCTGTAGCACCCGCGCCAAGGTCTATGCGTTTCCAGTCTTTTAAATCGCCGGTATACAATTTATTTGATTGCCCGTTCTGTTGCAGCTTTCCGTTTACACCATAAGTGATTGACGGGCCTGCGCCTGCAAACACTTTACCAAAGGATGTGTTTACTTTGTACAGCACGTTGGTGGCCAGTTCAATATTTCTTGTGGTGAGTGTTGATTCAAAAGCACTACCCGCGTTTGTAAACTTTGCGCCTTTCTGGCTGTACAACAACTGTGGTTGCAGGTAAATGTGATCAGACAATGGCATATCTGCTACAAACCCTGCATGATAGCTTCTGAATGCATCTGTAGAAACCAATTTTGTTGCGCTGGCGGTGTTACTATGGTGGTTGGCTACACCTACCCCAGCTTTAATACCAATTTTAACCTGCGCCTGTGTTGCTGCTGTAAAAATTACTGCTGCCATTACTACTGATAAAACCTTTTTCATGTTCCTTGTTTTTATTTGTTTACGTTGAATGTTTTTTAATTGTATTTTTTCTTTTCCGGGAATTGCTTTGTACCATAGCGTTCGTTTAATAATGCACTACGCGCCCGCTGCCGGAAATTTGTGTGGTAACATCAGGGTATCCACTATAAAAAATAGAACCGCTGCCTTCAATTTTTGCATTCAGGTATACCGATGCCCTAACCTGAATTTTACCGGCACCGAAATTATTGGCGATAACCGTTTGTGCGGTAACCGCAGCAAAGTTGACATCTCCGCTTCCGGAAGTCTTTACGGTTTCATAAACCGTATTGCCGGCCGCTGCTGTAATACTTCCGGACGCGGTAATAAATGCTTCCATGCTTCTCACCGTTACACCTTGCAATGAAATATCGCCCGAACCATTGTTGTACAATGTCACCACGTCTTTATGAAATGCGTTCATAAAAAAGATGCTGCCGCTGTTGCTTAACGCAAAATTGTTTACATCTGGCGCAGTAACATAGATCCTGATGCTTTCGTGGTTGCTGTAATCGTAACCATTTTTAAATTGCACAATCAGCCTGCCATTGGCAATAATTGTTTCTACCAGTTCCATCATATACTGCGGCCCTTCCACTTCAATGCTTCTGAGGCTGCCCTGTGTATAATAGATGTTTGCATTTGCACGCAATTCAATACTTGTAAAGTTTGTAGCGATGCGTTCCTGGCGTGTGCGGGGCCCGGCGTCTATTCCTGTTTTGCTGCAGGCAACTATGCCCGCTGTTATTGCACTCAACAAAACCATTGATACCAGCATTTTCATTTTTTTATTTTTATATTTTATTAGTACCTGATTACCTATCAGACCACAAAACTACCCTGCACAAATACCGCTTCAGAAGCAGATTATACCAAACGGACTGGTTTTTATACCAAAAGGTATTTGCGTACTAAAAATGTCATCACAGCGGATTGCATCCTGGCAGATGGGGTAAAACAGGCATTTGATATACTAAAAACTGCAGTTTACACAACCGCCCCGTGCGCAAGACAGGCGGTGATGTAGTTTTACACTATGCAAAGCAGCAACAGTTTTAGTAATACCATGCGCAACCCGGTTATACGCCTGTTAACCGATACTACATACCGGTGGTTGCGCCATGTGCTGTTTATTTTTCTGGGCTTAATATTGGCGTATAAAGGTGATATCGGGCCGGGTACGAATTTCAGTTCTGAGCAAGCCAGGAACACGGTCTTGCTCGTAGATACCTATTCATTCATTTTTATACTTGCTATGCTGTACCTGCTGCTGGAGATACTCGTTCCCCGGCTGCTATTTAAATCGCGCTTGGTTTTTTTTGCGACCAGTTTTTTTATGCTGGTAATCGTTATCTACCTGTTTGAATGGTTTCTTGATTATCACTTTTTGGTACCCATAGACACCGCCAACCGTATCATGCACATACAATTGTCGTTTATGCATTTTGTGCAGGTAGGCGCCGTATGCGCAGTTTTGCTGAGTTCTGTTGCCGGTTTGAAGGTGTTTAAGAAATGGATTATAGACCTGCAGCGGATGACCGAGTTGCAGGCGTTTACCTTAAAAACAGAACTGGAGCAACTTAAAAGCCAGGTTAACCCACATTTCTTATTCAATACACTTAACAACCTGCACGTACTTACGCAAACTGACCCGCAAAAAGCCTCGCAGGTCATTCTTGGCTTGTCAGATTTACTTAGGTACCAGTTGTACGACAGCGCGCGTGAAAAAATACTGCTGTCGAAAGACATCGGCTTTATGTTCAACCTGCTGGCGCTGGAAAAATTGAGGAAAGACGATTTTAATTACGAAGTACATACAGAGGGCAAAACAGACGGTATTTCATTGCCACCCTTTTTGTTTATTCCCTTTGTGGAGAATGCCATTAAGCATGGCTCATCGGTAGGCGGGCATTCATACCTCACCCTTCACTTTAAAGTAACTGATGAGCACCTGTACTTTTATTCGGAAAATTCCAAGCCTGCCACACGCAAAAAAGGTATCGGTGGAATAGGCCTTAAAAATATTCAGCGCAGGCTGAAGTTGTTGTACCCGGATAAGCATACCCTCTCTGTACTGGAAGATGAAAATAAATACATTGTAAACCTAATAGTGCCTATATGACCTGTATTATTGTAGACGATGAACCGCTTGCCCGCCAGGGAATGGAAATGACCATTGCTACGGTACCTTCACTGCAGCTGATGGGTTCCTTTAGCAACGCCTTTGCGGTTAATGAGTTTTTACGGACGGAACAGGCAGACCTGATGTTCCTTGATATTAATATGCCTCAAATGAGTGGCCTCGACTTTTTACAGACACTGCGTGAACCGCCATTGGTAATTTTTACCACCGCTTACCCGCAATATGCCCTGGAAAGTTATGAGATGGATGCCATTGATTACCTGGTAAAGCCGATTCGTATGGAGCGTTTTTTAAAAGCCATTAACAAAGCAGAAAGTCACTTCCGTTTGCTACAGCAGGAAGCAAGTAATAACCAGGTAGAAAGTATAGCGGAGGATTATATTTTTATAAAAGCAGAACGGAAATATTTCAAGATCTATTTCAAAGAAATATTCTTTATAGAAGGGATGAAAGATTACGTCATCATTTACACGGCAGATGCAAAAATCATCACCTCCATGAATGTAAAAACCATTGGGGCACAATTGCCCGAAAGCCTTTTTGCAAGGGTAAGCAAATCATACATCGTAAACGTGTTGCATATTTCTTCATTCGATAATGAACTGGTATACGTTCACCATCACGAAATACCGCTGGGACAAAGTTTCAGAGATGATTTTGTAAAACAATACATCGAAAGAAAAATCGTAAACCGCGACAGAGCGAAGGCGCCCAGGAGCGCATCAGCATTTATAGATCAGTAATGGGTCGATACTTTGGAACCAGCGATTTCATTATCAACCAGGCTACCAGGTATGAAACGGCGCAGATGGTAAACATAATGGTATAGCCAGTTTCTATATGGCCCAGTTTTTTATAATGATCAAATAATGCACCACCCAATTTAGACATAAAAACACCCCCCAAACCGCCGGCCATGCCACCAATACCCACTACTGAGCCAATGGCTTTTTTGGGAAACATATCAGAAACGGTAGTGAATATATTCGCAGACCATGCCTGGTGGGCAGATGTACCCACACCTATCAACAGAACAGGCACCCAGAAGCTGATATAACCGAAGGGTTGGGCCGCCAATACAATCAATGGGAATAGCGCTATCAAAAACATCGCTTTCATTCTGCCATCATACGCTTTATAGCCTCTTTTGATAAAATACATGGGCAGCCAGCCGCCAAAAACACTGCCAATCATTGATAATGTGTACAGCACTGCCAAAGGAATAACAATTGATTGATCTACCATTCCATATTGGGCTTTCATATACGCAGGTAACCAGAATAGAAAAAACCACCACACACCGTCGGTTAACAATTTACCTATTGTAAATGCCCATGTTTGCTTATACCCCAGTAGTTTAACCCAGGAAACTTTTTCGGTGCGGGTGTTCTCATCTTTTTCTTCTTCACCGCCATGAATGTATTGGAACTCCTCGGGAGAAAGTCGTTTTTGCTTGTCAGGTCTTTCATAAAAATACATCCAGAAGATCAACCATAATATACCAATGGCGCCGATGATAATGAATGCAGCTTCCCAGCCCCAATGCAACCTAATCCATGGAACGGTAAGCGGCGCCAGAATAGCACCGATATTGGTACCCGAATTGAAAATACCTGTAGCGAGCGATCTTTCTTTTTTAGGAAAGTACTCAGCCGTTGCTTTGATAGCAGAAGGAAAGTTACCGGCTTCACCAAACGCCAGTACTGCGCGTGAAAACATAAACCCGATTACCGATACTGAAAATGCGGCAATACCGGCCCAACCCAATATTGAATTTAGACTTTCGCCGATAGGAATGGCAAATGCGTGAACGATGGCGCCCGCAGACCATATGATGATAGCAATCGCATATCCTTTTTTTGTTCCCAGCTTATCAATAATACGACCGGCAAAAAGCATGGAAAAGGCATATACAAATTGAAAGACCGCGGTAATATTGGCGTAATCGGTGTTAGTCCATTTAAATTTTTCCGCCAGGTGGGGCTGCAAAAGGCTTAATACCTGCCTGTCCAGATAATTTACTGTAGTAGCAAAAAATAACAGGGCGCAAATTGTCCAACGGTATTTTCCAATCGTAGCTTGACTCATTATGGCTTTTTTAAACTGGCTTAACCCGCCTGGTGGCTAACAAGCGGTAGGTGTTGGCTAAGATTTCAATCCTGCTTTCACTTTATTGATTGTTTCAAATACTTTTTTTGTTTCTGATTCAATGGTGGCGTAGTCTTTTTGTTCCATCAGTTTTTTGCTGATGAGCTTGCTGCCCATACCTACTGCGCAAACGCCTGCTTTGAACCAGGCGCTTATATTTTCGCTGGTAGTGTCTACGCCTCCGGTAGGCATAAACAACAATTTGGGAAAAATTTCTTTGATGGTACCGAGGTATTCAGGGCCCAGCATATTGCCCGGAAACAGTTTGATAAATTTGATGCCGGCGTTTTCTGCTGCTATAATTTCTGTGGGCGTCATGCAACCCGGTGCGTAAAAAATATCTTTGCCAACTGCATAGTCAGCCACTTCTTTTACAAAACCCGGGCTGACAAGAAAGTCAGCGCCTGCGGCAATATAATCCTGCGCAGTTTTCAAATCTTTTACCGTACCAATACCCAGCAGCAAGCCGGGCATCTCTGCATTTCGTATGGCAATCAATTTTTTAAAATTGTTGAACGCCGCTTCTCCCCTGTTGGTATATTCCACCGCTTTTACACCCGCTTTGTAGATGGCTTTCAATACGTCTGCACTCACTGTTTCATCTGCATTAAAATACAGTGGCAACATACCCTGCTGTATAATGGCGTCTGCCGTCTGGCTAATCTTGCTCATGGTAATGCTGTAATTTTTTTGTGTTCAATTTGTGTTCTATCGTGCTCTATCGGTGTTTATGATAGGTTGTCTTCGCGTCTTGTTCGTGTCTTAGTCTTGTGTTCACCGTTTAACCTTGATCACCAGTTTCTTTATTTCACCTTCGCCGATCATGGGCGCATGCACATCTTCGGGAAAGAAAATAACAAACTGGTCGTTGGTCAGCTTAAAAAACATATCCGGTTGTTCATGATACAATTGTACATCTTTTGTTTCATTGTACGCACCGTTGGGTGTTTTGCATTTTTCCCTGGGCTTCCAGCCGATGGTTTCAACACCACTGATACATACCTGTATATCGATGTGTTTATCATGGCATTCAAATTTAGCAACAGATTCCTCCGCTGTTACGCCTTTTTTATTGGAGTAAGCGGCTTTTAGGTTATCGCCGTCAATATCATACTTACCCGGTTCCACAGCGGCAATAGTTGTCCTGGAAATGTAGGCGAATGCCTGCTCAAACAGCGGATGTACACTGAAATATTTTGACGCGTTTTGTAAAGTGTCTATTATCATACCCCTAACCCCTAAAGGAGAATTTACCCCAGACCCCTAAAGGGGATAACCTGGGAGGTGAAAAAATTGATTCGTTTACTATATCAAACAAAGCGTTGTGATCAAGTTTTTGTAGGTGCTGGTGTAAACCATCTTAACCAATACGCAAGCTGTCCTATCTAAGTCCCCGTTTAGGGGACAGGGGTTTAGGGCTCTACCGTTGCACCCTTCCGCTGCCATCGCCCTTCATCAGATCTTTTACATCGCTGAGTGTGGCATGGTTCAAATCGCCGGGAATGGTGTGTTTGATAGCTGAAGCCGCTACGCCAAACTCTGCTGCTTCGGCCATTGGCAAACCTGTTACCAATCCGTATATCAGTCCGCTGGCAAATGAATCGCCGCTGCCCACACGGTCAACAATACGCACTTCATATTTTTTGGTATGATAAAAATCATTACCATCGTACACCAATGCACTCCATCCATTGTCGCTGGCACTGTGGCTTTCGCGCAATGAAGAAGCAATGAATTTAAAGCCAAACTTTTCTTTCATTTGTTTGAATACATCTTTAAACCCATCGAGGTTTAATTCTCCTTTAGTTACATCTGTATCTTTTGCTTTAAATCCGAGTGTGGTATCTGCATCTTCTTCGTTACCGATACAAACATCTACATACTGGCAAAGTTTGCTCATTACTTCCCTGGCTTTTTCTTTGCTCCAGAGTTTTTTGCGGTAGTTTAGATCGATGCTGGTAGTTATCCCTTTTGCTTTGGCTGCTTTCAGCGCTGCTTCGGTTAATGCTGCGGCCTTGTCACTAAGGGCGGGCGTAATACCGGTGGTATGAAACCAGCTGGCGCCTTCCAGTATTTTATCGAAATCAAATTCGCTGATGTCTACATCGGCTATGGATGCGCCTGCGCGGTCATAAATTACCTGTGATGCCCGCATGGAAGCGCCTGTTTCCAGGAAGTAGATACCCAGCCGATCTCCGCCACGCGCTATAAATTTGGTATCCACACCGTACCTGCGTAAATGATTGATGGCACTCTGTCCTATGGCATTGTTGGGAACCTTTGTTACAAATGTTCCATTAAGGCCGTAATTACACAATGCGGCAGCTACGTTTGCTTCGCCGCCACCGTATGTAATATCAAATGTATCGGCCTGTACAAAACGTTTAAAATCGGGAGTAGACAAACGCAACATGATTTCTCCCATGGTAACAACTTTCTTTGACATTTTATCAATTTTTAAATTAGAAATTCAAAAGTAAAAATTCAAAAAACAACCAGCGACGGTCGCATATCTTTTACTTTATCTTCTTGGATTATAGGTGTAGCAAATCTTTTTAAGTTTTAATTTTATAATTCAAAAGTAGAAAAATCAAAAGTCGAAATTCAAAAATTACAATACGACGCACAAAGACAACCCAACAGTACATTTTGATTTATCCGACCAAATTTTTTACTTTTTAATTTTTACTTTAAGTTAATAATCATTCGGGTTTTTATGTCTTTGCTATTAATTCTTAATCATTATTGTCTGGATAAATCCTGCAACCCTTTTAATACGATGGCCTCAGGCCGGCCGGGCGCTCGTACGCTTTTCGATGCTGCGTTTTCCTTTTCCCCTGTAATTGTGCATCAGTAGGTATCTCAGCCATCGCCTCATTCAACGTTTGTACAAAGCTGACGGAAAACGAGGCATCTCCAAGCGTACTGATATCAGGTCTTACAATTGGCAGCCTCCGCTTGTGTAAATCCCTGAAAACCTTGGCTACAACAGGGTCTTCACATAATGAGATAATTTTTCCCGGACACCAATAATTTTTGATTTTTAATTTTTAACTATTACAAAATTTGCTTGACCGGCACCGCATCCATATCGGTAAACTCTTTATTTTCGCCGGCCATTCCCCAAATAAAACCATAATTGGAAGTGCCACAACCAAAATGCATGCTCCAGGGTGGAGAAATAACTGCCTCCCGGTTACCGATTACAATGTGCCGTGTTTGTTGAGGCTCGCCCATAAAATGCATGACACGGTGGTTCTCATGTACATCAAAATAAAAATAGGCTTCCATCCTGCGGGTATGCGTATGCGGTGGTACAGAGTTCCACACGCTGCCTTCTTCCAGTACGGTGAGGCCCATTACCAACTGACAGCTTTGTATACCATCGTTGTGAATGTATTTGTACAACGCCCGCTTATTGGAGGTAGTCATTTCTCCTAATTGCAGCGGCACTGCCTGCTCTTTCGTCATTTTTGTGTTGGGATACGTATGGTGCGCCGGCACAGACAGTAAATAAAAACAAGCAGGCTCCTGCTGGTTGTTGCTGGTAAAATGTACGTCTTTGGTGCCTTTACCAAGGTACACGCACTCCAGCTTTTCAAGTTCATACACGGTACCGTCTGCACTTACCCTGCCTTTGCCGCCTACATTGATGATGCCCAGTTCACGTCTTTCCAAAAAATACGCTGCTTTTAATTCTTCTTCATTTGTAAGTGGCAATGGTGTTGCACCCGGAACAGCGCCGCCAATGATCATGCGGTCGTAATGAGAATATACAAGTACCAGCTTGCCTGGCTGCATTAATTGTTCTACCAAAAAATTACTGCGCAACTGCCGGGTATCCATGCTGCTGGTTTCCTTAGGACTATTCTGAAAGCGTATTTCCATTTATTGCAATCGTTTTTTTTGTCTGAAAAAGTTAATTGTAGTATTTGCAAATAAACATACCATAAATGCAGACATACAGTTCAATAATGTACTTAAACGTTTTAGTTAATCAAATTCAAAAGTTAAAAGGCAAAATTCAAAAAGTGGCGCGCTTTGTCGTGAAACGTGAGGCGTTACACCTGAGTACCTATGAAACAAACGAACTTCCGAACTCCGAACCAACAACTCTAAACTCTAAACTCTAAACTACTTTTATCTCCCCATCCATCCGCCATCCACCGTTAATATAGTTCCGTGTACATAATCGGCGGCCTTGCTGGAAAGAAACACGGTGGCACCTTTGAAATCGTCTGGCTCACCCCAACGGTTAGCGGGTATGCGCGCTAAGATAGATTTGCTTCTTTCTTCATCGTTCCGCAAAGCCTCTGTGTTATCCGTGGCAATATAACCCGGTGCAATACCATTTACGTTAACGCCTTTGCCTGCCCACTCATTGGCCAGGGCTTTTACCAGGCTGCTCAATGCACCTTTGCTGGCCGCATAACCGGGTACGTTAATACCACCCTGAAAACTCAGTAATGAGCAGGTAAAGATAATTTTTCCACTTCCGCGGGCTATCATGCGCTTGCCAAGTTCGCGTGCAAGAATAAAGGGTGCATCCAGGTTTATGGAAAGCACTTTATCCCAATAGTCATCCGGATGTTCGGCCGCCGGCATCCGCATGATGGTACCGGCATTGTTTATCAATATGTCAATTACGCTATTTTCCTGGTGCAGCTTGTTGATAAAATCATACAATTTATCCCTGTCTGATAAATCTGCCTGGTAGGCCTTAAATGTTTGGCCGGTGGCCACTACAGCCTTTTCCACTTCACTGTCTTGTAATGCAAGTGAACCGGAAACCCCAATAATATTGGCTCCCGCTTCTGCCAGTCCTATGGCCATTGCCTTGCCAATTCCTTTTGTACAACCGGTAACAAGCGCTGTTTTTCCCGAAAGATTGAATAGATCCATTGTGATGTTTAGAGTAATTATGCTATCACCAGCGATTTGGCTGTTTGAAAGTTGAAATATTGTTTTGCGTTGTTATAGCAAATATCTTTTATTATACTGCCCGTCCATTCAATATCCGCAGGCAATTCTCCCTTTTCTATTTCTTCGCCAAACAAATTACACAATATACGCCTGAAATATTCATGCCTTGGAAAAGAAAGAAAGCTTCTTGAATCAGTAAGCATGCCTACAAAACGGCTGATCAAACCCATATTGGAGAGTGCATTCATTTGCTGCGTCATACCATCTTTTTGATCCATAAACCACCAGCCTGAGCCAAACTGAATTTTGCCCGGCGCGGAGCCATCATTAAAGTTGCCAATCATGGAAGCCATCAACGCATTATCGCCGGGGTTCAAATTGTAAATAATGGTCTTTGCCAGTTTATCTTCTGTATCAAGCCGGTTGAGAAACCTTGCGAGCGGACGGCCCTGGGAGTAATCGCCAATAGAATCCCAACCCGTGTCGGGGCCCAGTTGCTGCAGCATGCGTGTGTTGTTGTTGCGCAATGCACCGAGGTGGTACTGCTGTACCCAACCTTTTTCCCAATCCCACTCAGCAAAATGCAATAGCATGGCCGATTTAAACTTGCGGCGTTCTGTATCGTTCAGTGCTTTACCCGAATGTATCTTGCTAAAGATGGTTTCTACCTCTGACCCGGTGAATTCTTCTGCATATATTTCTTCCAACCCATGATCAGAAACACAGCAACCTGCAGAGGCAAAGAAATCATGCCGGTTTTCCAGCGCAAACAGATAATCGTTGAAATTGGATACCGATACATCAGTTACCGCTTCCAGTTTTTTTATATACGCATTGAATTTAACGGGGTCATCTACATTCATGGCATTGTCTGGCCTGAAAGCGGGCAACACAGGTATATCAAAACCTTCCGACTTTAATTGAAAATGGAATTCCAGTGAATCCAGCGGATCGTCTGTAGTACACACCGTTTCCACATTCATCTTACGCAACAGGTTCCTTACGCTGAATTCCTTTGTTTGCAATTGTGCAGAACAATGATCGTATATTTTTTTTGCGGATTTTGGGTTCAACAGTTCTGTTACATCAAAGTACCGTTGCAGTTCCAGGTGCGTCCAGTGGTACAGCGGGTTGCGCAGTGTGTAAGGAACAGTGGCTGCCCATTGCGAAAATTTTTCATAATCACTTTTGTTGCCGGTGCAATAGCCTTCTTCCACGCCATTGGTACGCATGGCACGCCATTTATAATGGTCGCCATACAGCCATGCCTGTGTAAGGTTACCAAACTGTTTGTCGTCTGCAATCTGTTGCTGCGGCAAATGACAGTGATAATCTATAATGGGCATGTCTTTGGCATAGCCATGGTACAATTCTTCTGCTGCTTTGCTGTGCAGTAAAAAGTTGTCATCGAGAAAATGTTTCATGTTGCGGGCTTTACAGTATTTAGTATCTAGTATTTAGTATCAAGACCAGGCGGTAGTAGTTCCTGAACTTACACAGTATTTAGTATCCAGTATTTAGTATCAAGACCAGGCGGCGATAAAGAACTCTCGACTCACACAGTACTTAGTATCTAGTATTGAACATCAGGGCGAGCCGTTGTACTCCGAGTTCCAAAACTCTAAACTATAGACTCTACCTAAAAACTCTAAACTAAAAACTACAAACTAACCCCCCTTTTCCATGGAATAAAATCATCCTGGTTGAGCAACACAGCTTTGGGAATGATGTCGCCGCTGGCTGCGCTGATGCAATACTCCAGTATCTCCTCACCCATTTCTTCAATGGTTTTATCGCCTTCAATAATAGCACCGGTGTTAATGTCGATGATATCGCCCATACGTTTGGTAAGGGCATTGTTGGTAGCCACTTTAATAGTTGGGCAAACCGGGTTACCCGTTGGCGTACCTAACCCCGTGGTGAATAAAATAAGCGTTGCCCCGCTGGCAGCTTTACCGGTGGTAGCTTCCACATCGTTGCCGGGCGTACACACAAGGTTGAGCCCACTTTTTACCGCTGGTTCGGTATAATCCAGCACGTCTTCTACCGGTGATGTACCACCTTTTTTTGCTGCGCCGGTACTTTTAATGGCATCGGTTATCAATCCATCTTTGATATTGCCGGGCGATGGGTTCATATGAAATCCAGAACCCACACGGTGTGCATCGTTGTTATATGCCGTCATAAGATGGATAAACTTCTTTGCCGCATCCGCATCGCGGGTACGGTCGATCAACTGCTGTTCTGCACCACACAATTCAGGAAATTCTGCCAGTAGTATTTTACCACCCAATGCAACCACCAGGTCTGAAGTATAACCCACGGCAGGGTTGGCACTGATACCGCTGAAACCATCGCTGCCACCGCATTTAACGCCAATCACCAGTTTATTAAGTGGCACAGGTGTTCTTTCAATTTTATTGATTTCAATAAGCCCGGCAAAAGTTTTGCGGATGGCTTCTGCTATTAATTGTTCTTCGCTTTGCGATTGCTGTTGCTCAAATACATAGAGCGGCTTATCAAATAAGGGATTGCGTTGTTTAATTTCGTCGAGCAGCGTTTGGGTTTGCAGGTTCTGGCAACCCAGGCTTAACACGGTTACGCCTGCAACATTAGGATGGTCAGCATAAGCAGCCAGCAATTTGCCCAGCACACCCGCATCCTGCCGGGTGCCGCCGCAACCACCCTGGTGGTTTAGAAATTTAATGCCATCCACATTTTTAAAGAGGCGGCCGGCTTTGGCGCCCGCGGTAGCCGCCGATAAATCAACGGTGCTGATATCTTGCCCGTTTTTGTATGCTTCTGCAAGGTGATGGGTATACGACTTGTATTTCTGGGTAACAGCATAGCCCAGTTCATTGTGCATTGCTTCGCGAATGACATCCAGGTTGCGGTTTTCACAAAATACCGTTGGTATAAACAGCCAGTAATTGGCAGTGCCTGCGCGTCCGTCTTTGCGAAGATACCCGTTGAATGTTCTGCCTGCATATTTTGATACATCGGGCGCATGCCATGTGTAATGAAATGGTTTGTACGAAAAGGGGTCAGATGCATGCTTGGTGTTGTCAGTAGTCATTAACCCCCCTTTTGGTATGGCGTGTTGTGCCTTGCCTACCAGTACGCCATACATAATAATTTCATCGCCGGTATTCATATCGTGCTCAAAAAATTTATGCTTGGCACCAATGTTCTCCTGTAATGTAAAATCAGCACCTTCATAGTTCACCGTTTGACCCTTGGCAAGATTTTGCAGGGCTACCAGCACATTGTCTTTTGGGTGAACCTTTAACACGTTTCTTTTCATGATTGTCAAAAATTGTTATGTTGTTTTGTGCAACGCAACCTGCTGCAATGCTGCCGAAATACCCTTTTCTTGTATAATTGTAATCAGCGAGGCTACTGCTTCCCCAAAGCCGGGCAATGTATTGAGGTTAACGCCCCACAAGCCCGTGTTTTCAAGGGTGTTTTGAACAAAGGTATTGGTATTGTTGATACGCCACAACTGATACAAATCAGCGGCTTTATCGTCATTTACATGATATGATTTTCCACCTGCGTTGCCAATGTAGGTATGTTCACCGCTTTTTTCTGATTGCATAAACAACAGGTAAGCCGCAAACCCCAATGCCATATTCCAAGGTGTTGATTTTTTCTTCTCATAATATTGCTGCAGCACCGGCACATTGCGCATTTTCATTTTAGACGTGTATTGCAAAGAAATGCTGAGCCAGTTGTGTTCAATAAAAGGGTTCTTGTACCGGTCGAGCACTTGTGCAGCAAACTCACCGCCCGCATCCGCCGAAACTTTGTTGCTTACGATAGCGGGTATAATTTCTTCCTGCATCAGGTTGCTAATGAACAGGCTAAAGACGGCGTCTTCCATGGCCTGTTTTACAGTGGTGAAACCCATTTGCACAGCCAATGCACAGGTAAATGTGTGGGAGCCATTGAGCAATCGCAGTTTCAGCTCGCGAAATTTATCAATATCCGGTGCAATCACCACACCGGCATCAGCCCGGCTAAATGATAAAATATCTTTGGTACGCTGACTATCGGTTTCGATTGCCCATAACCGGTATACTTCCGACATGATCATGAGATCGTCTTTGTACCCAAGTCGGCTTTCGGTGGCTGCCTTATCGTCTCCCGGCAGTTTGCCAGGCACAATACGGTCTACCAGTGAATTACAGAAGTTATTGGCCGTTTGCAGCCATTCAATAAATGCTGCATCCAATTTGTTTTGCGTGGCCAGCTCAACCACAATATGTTTCAGTTTTGTTCCGTTTTCGGTTATCAATTCTGTAGGAATGATCACCATGCCGCTGTCTGCGCTGCCATTGAAGTATTTATACCGCTCCAGCAAAAACGCCAGCAGTTTACCGGGAAAAGAGACAGGGGGCGATGCCTGTACATTGTCATTATCTACTAAAGTAATACCTACTTCGGTCGTATTAGAAATGATTATCTGCAGGTCTGGATTGGCGGCACACGCTAGTATCTCGCTCCATTGTTCTGAAGCAGCCAGCACACGGCTGATAGATGCATTGATAATGGCGTCATCTGCCTGGTGGCCGCTTTCTATGCCACGCACACACTGGGTAAAAAGATTATCCTGTTTGCTAAACGCATCCGTATCACCCTGGCTGGTTGATTTTACTACCACAATGCGCCCATTGAATATGCCTTGCTTGTTGGCCTTATCTATAAAATAATCGGGCAACCCGCGCAACAATACGCCGGTACCAAACTGCAGCACTTTCTCTGGCAGGGCAAATATACTTGCAGCAGGAATGTCAAGTCCGTTTGTAGGTGTTACCTGTGCAAGATGTTCTTTGGATAAAATCATAATTGCTTATTGTCGGGTCGGGTGTTATGTACAGACAAACCCTTTGTCTGCTGTACGGTTATTGTTGCAGCAACCACGTTACCAAACCGGTTGCAGCTTTGTAATTTTCAAATTCGGGTGGTAGTTTTCTACCGTCTACGTATTCATTGTAAAACCACGGATCACCAATGGCGCATACGGTTCCTTTTCCAAATTTGGCAGTGGCAATAATTACATCGCCCCCGGTATTTTTATAATGGGCTTTGGCCGGTGGCTGTACGCCAATAGTGGCCAGTTCTTTTATGTATACTTTTTTGGCGCTGCCAAATATCACATCGTTCGCCTGCATGTACAGGGCGCCCATCTCAAACTGGTTGCCGTTTACATGGTTGATACTGTTTTCATTAAAATGGATGCCAAATTTTTCCGGCAATTGGTTGAAATGTGTAAACTCTGCATTGCCTGAATCATTGGTAAGTAACAACAATACACCACCGGCTTTAACCCAATCAGCAATAGCCTGGGCTTCTTTGGGCTGCATGTAATTGGGTGGCGATGATTCTTTATCAGTATCAGGGTCTGTGATAATATACACCGCTGCATTTTTAAGGTTAACGGCAGTGGGCTTGCCTTCGAGCATTGAGGTTTTTGCACCATGCTGCCTGAAGATGTTACCCAGCATGGAGAAGCCACTGTTGGCATCATCTTCCCAGGTGTAATGAAAACGTTCCTGTTGGCCCAGCCCGTCTTTTTTTCGTTCGTTGTTATAATAATAATCCAGCAATATTTTTTTGCCTTTACCAATGGATTGCGTGGGCAGCATCTGCATCTCATTGCTGGCCAGCAGAAATGCGCCCACACCTTTGGGGTCATTTACAATTACGGGTTCGCTCATGTAATACTCAAAACTGCCATCCCGGTACGGATTGCCCCCCAGCCCGGAAACTTTAACCGTACCGTGCAGGTTGGTTTCCCCGTTTTCTTCTTTAATAAACTTTTGTACGATGCCATCATACCCTTTTTTGGCGATGGCTATTTTTGTTGCAGGCAAATAACCCATGCGTACCCCTTTAGCTACTGCAAATACAAACATGGATGCCGCTGAGGCTTCAAAATAATTTCCTTTTTGGTTGGGCAGATCAATAATATCATACCAAAGCCCGTTAGATTTATCCTGCACTTTTTCTACAGCATTTACAAAACGGTTAAGAATGGCCACCAGCTCTTTTCTTTTGGGATGATTTTGCGGAAACCAGTCCAACGCGTCCACCAATGCTACACCGTACCAGCCCATGGCGCGTGCCCATATATGCGGCGAAAGACCGGTTTTTTTGTCGGCCCATTTTTGTTCTTTGCTTTCATCCCATGCATGGTAGAGCAAGCCGGTTTTTGCATCGCGGGCATGTTTTTCCATCCAGATAAACTGGTTGGCAATATCGTTGAAGCTGCTGTCTTCATGCGCCATGGCGGCATATTCTGCATAGAAAGGTTCAGCCATGTACAATCCATCCAACCACATCTGGTAGGGGTATATCTTCTTGTGCCAGAAGCCACCTTCTTTCGTACGGGGATGCGTCCGCAATTGATCGCGCAGCAGGTTAGCAGCTTTGAGGTATTTTGGTTTGCCGGTTACTTTGTACAGCAGCAGTACCAGCTTGCCATTGTTGATGTGATCTATGTTGTATTCTGAAGGTTTATAGTCTTTGATGGTACCATCTTCCTGCACATATACATCCATCATTTTCTGGATATAGTTATAGTAGGCTGCATTGCCGGTATGTTGCCAGATGCCTTCAAATCCTTTTAGGATGACGCCCATATCGTAGCTCCAGCGGGCAACATTACCATTGAGGGCAAAAGAATCTTTCCAGGTGTTCATAACGGTGGCGGCCACGCGCTCATTAAGGTTTTGCTGCGCCATGGCCAGAGTACCCGTAAAAAGAATTGCTATTGTTATTGCTTTTTTCATTCTATGTTTTGATTGCTTCGCAATGGTTTCACGCAGCGGATTAGCGGGGCAGCGGGCGCAGCTACATGGCTTACATTGCTTCGCATTGTTTCACGCGGCGGATTAGCGGGGCAACGGGCGCAGCTACACGCCTTACATTGCTTCGCATTGTTTCACGCAGCGGGTTCGCGAGGCAGCGGGCGCAGCTACACGGCTTACATTGCTTCGCATTGGTTTCACACAGCGGATAAGCGGGGCAACGGGCGCAGCTACACGGCTTACATTGCTTCGCATTGGTTTCACGCAGCGGATAAGCGGGGCAACGGGCGCAGCTACACGGCCTACATTGCTTCGCATTGTTTCACGCAGCGGGTTCGCGAGGCAGCGGGCGCAGCTGATACCATTTAAGCTTACTGCTTCATCAACATTCCCGCAAACGCACTTACCACTTCAAACTTATCACCTAAAACTTCCTTCCCCTCATTCTCGCAAAAGCACTAACAACTTACCACTTAAAACTTATCTCTGCCGCATTCGCTCCCAATTCTGTAACCAGCTTTTCTTTCGCCACCGTGGCACCAGTATTGATGATGCTCACCTGTTTTATCCTGTCGCCACTGGCGCGCACTAATACTTCCGCATCTTTTTTACAACGTATTTTATCAAGTACAATACCACTGCTTTGCACCAGGTCTATCACCGGGTTATTCACAGCCGCTATTATCTGGATGTCTTTTAACTTGATGTCTGATGCTTCCTGTATTTCCACGCCTTTGTGGGCCTGCAGCACCATATGCTCCAGTACAATGCCGGTTATATGCATCTCAGGCAACCCACGAATGAATACCGCTTTTGCTGCACCATTGCAGTACACATGGCTGATGTTGAAATCCCTGAATATGGGTGTTGTTTCATTTACCGGCAGAAATTCAGTTTTGGGTAATTCCCTTTTTTCACCGGCCAGTGGTACCGGATCTTTAGCCATATAATACATGTCAAACAAGATTGCCTCGCTGGCAATGTCTTTCATGTTGATGTTTTTAATATAAATCTTTTCAACTACTCCTCCCCGTCCGCGGGTGGTTTTGAATCGTAGGCCGATGTCAGTGCCAATAAAGGAGCAATCGCTTACAAATAAATTTTTTGCGCCACCACTCATCTCACTGCCAATTACAAAACCGCCGTGTGCGTGGTAAACTATGCAATTGCGTACTATTACATTTTCTGTTGGCATCGCTCTTTTTCTTCCTTCTGCATCGCGGCCGGATTTAATGCAGATGCCATCATCGCCCACATCAAAAGTGCTGTGCTCCAGCAATACATTTTTGCATGATTCAATGTCTATGCCATCGCCATTTTGCGCATACCACGGGTTTTTCACGTACACGTTTTTTACCGTAAGGTTTTCGCACATGAGCGGATGCAGGCACCACGCCGGTGAATTCTGAAAGGTGATGCCTTGCAGCAATATTTTTTTGCATTGCGTAAATACCAAGAGGTTGGGACGAAGAAAATCTTTAATGTCTTCAAAGTCGGCCACGGTTTTGCCATCCTTTAACACACCGGGTTCCTTTGTTTGAACGCCTTTAAATGATTTCTCAGTGGGATACCATATTTTTTTATCATCGCTTACCAGTCCGCCCGATGCTACCAAACGGTTCCATTGCGATTCTGTAAGTTTTTCTTTTTTTACCGCCCGCCAGGCGTCACCACCACCATCTATAACGCCGCTGCCGGTAATGGCAATATTTTCGGCATTGCTGGCAGATAAGGGCGACTGGTTGCGTACTGCAGGCAATCCTTCCCAATTGCCGGCTACCAGTTTGTATTCATTAAAATCTGTGGTAAACTGCAGCAGTGCATTGCCAGCAAGGTATAGGTTGGTATTCGATAGCAATACAAGCGGCCCGGTTAACCAAGAGCCAGGCGGGATTACCACTACTCCACCACCTTTTTGGTTGCACGCAGTAATAGCTGCGTTGATACTTTTTGTATTTAGGGTGATGCCATCACCCACGGCGCCATACTGAAGAATATTAAAACTATCTTTCTTAAACTGCACAGGTTGTATAACTGGTAATACCTGTGCGCAAACACCGGCTTGTAATAAAAAAAGACAGGCACCCACTTGTACCGCGATGAGTAGCAATCGTTTCATGAAGCGTTTTGAAAAAATAAATATCCGTTGTTTTCCGTCAAAAACCATGGTATTGGGCAAGCCAGTAACTGATTTTTTTTACGCAATCGTTCCCGGTAACGTTACCTATTTTTATTACTTTTGAAAAATATGGATGATTGCCCGTAAAACAGGGCAAACGGCGACGTACCACAATGTAAAACAGCATGGCAACCAACAGTCTGCCGGTTCCGGAAACGCCCTTAAGAAAACAACGATCGTATGAAATTTGAAGCGGTTACTATCAAAGATATAGCGAAAGCACTCGGACTGTCTACTTCTACAGTAAGCCGCGCTTTGAGAGACAGCTACGAAATCAGCCCCGAAACCAAACAAATGGTGCTGGAATATGCCAAACAGATCAATTACCGTCCGAATCCAATTGCCCTCAGTCTTAAAGAAAGGAGAAGCCGGTCTATAGGCGTAATCATCAGTGAAATTGCGAACAGTTTTTTTTCGCAAATCATCAACGGCATAGAATCTATTGCTTACAGTAAAGGCTATAATGTAATCATTTCGCAATCGCGCGAGAGTTACGAACGCGAAGTGATCAATGTAGATTTTCTTGCTTCCCGGTCGGTGGACGGATTTCTAATTTCTGTATCTACCGAAACCAAGGATTTTACACATATTACCGATCTGTATGAGCGTGGCCTGCCCATTGTGTTTGTAGACCGCATGATTGAGTCTATTGACACGCATAAGGTAATTGCTGATAACTTTAAGGGTGCCTACGACGCTACCACTCACCTGATAAAAAACGGCTATAAACGAATTGCCCACCTGGCCAATTCAGAATACCTGTCTATTACAAAAGAACGGGTGGCGGGTTATCGTAAAGCACTGGAAGATGCCCATATACCATTCAATGAAACTTACCTGAAGCATTGCCTCCACGGCGGCATGATCTACGATGAGGTAGACCAGAGCATGAATGAACTGATGAACCAGAAGCAGAAACCCGATGCCATATTTGCTTCGGCCGACAAGCTAACTACCAACTGTATGCGCTATTGCCGGGCAAAAGCCATTGTAATACCAGACGATGTGGCGGTAGTAGGTTTTAGTAACCTGGATCTTACCGAGCTGTTATCGCCGTCCTTATCAGTGGTAAGACAACCAGCTTTTGAAATGGGCGAAGTGGCAGCGGAACTATTGATCAAAACCATTGAAAGCAAACGCCCGCTGGTAGAGTTTGAAACAAGGGTATTGCCGGCAGAACTTTTTATCAGGGAATCTTCAGGAAAGAAAAAACGGAAGTAGGATAACTGATTTTGAGATTGCGGGATGTTGAGATTTGTTCTTGTCAGGATTTCCTGGACGGTTGAATGTTGTTTTTAAAATATTAGGCAGGGCCCAGTCCTGCCGAAAGTCATTATAATAACAAAAAGCATTTTGAATCATAACAATCCTAATAATCTGCGTTCCATAAACGTGTCGCGGCATTTACACATTTTGATACTCGAAATAATTACATAGGGCTGGGGCAAGCCCAGCCCCTACAGTCGTTATAAATACATCAACATAATAAAATCATACAAATCACAAAAATCTGCGTTCCATAAACGTGTCGCGGCATTCATACAATTAGATACTGGAAATAATCAGATAGGGCTGGGGCAAGCCCAGCCCCTACAGTCGTTATAAATACATCAACATAATAAAATCATACAAATCATAAAAATCTGCGTTCCATAAATGTGTCGCGGCATTTACACACTTGTCACATTAGCACACCTGCCTGCCGGCAGGCAGGTGTGCACATTACTCTCACATTTTTATTACTTTTTGTGCGCTGTTGCTTTCATACGCTTTTTCAATGACGCGGATGATATTCAATCCCTGTTCGGCGGTTACCGGCAATGGGCCATTTTCGCGAATGGCTTTGTATAATTGATCGTAAAAATCTCCGTAATTGCCGCGGACAGAAGGCACGTATTCGCGTATGATCTTTCCATCTTTGATAGTATGCAGTAAGCCTTTTTCGCTGTCGGGTTCCACGCCCCAGTTTGTTCCACCGGGCACTTCGCTCGCCTGCAACATTACTTCCTGCACATCTGTACGTGCTTTAATAAATGACCCTTTTGTGCCGTGGAAGGCATACGAAGGCAGGGCTTCCCGCACCACGTAGCTTGATTTAACGCGTACCCGCAAACCCGGGTAGTACATCAACAGCTCCATATAATCATCCACCTTAGATAGTTTGCGCATAATGGCGATATCTGCAAACACAGCATCGGGCATACCAAAAAACTGCAATACCTGGTCAATTAAGTGCGAACCCAAATCATACAACAGACCGGTACCCGGGCCCGGAATTTCTTTGTGCAGTTTGGGGCCGGGTTCTTCCTTAAATCGATCATAATGGATTTCAGCTTCCACAATATCGCCGAGTAATTTTTCATCCACTATTTTTTTTACTGTGCGGTAGTCGCTATCAAAACGGCGGTTCTGGTACACCGTGATGAGTTTATTTTTTTCTTTTGCCAAAGCAATCAATTCTTCCCCTTCCGCAACCGTTACAGTAAACGGTTTTTCCACTACTACGTGTTTACCTGCCATCAACGCTTTCTTGGTGTACTCGTAATGAGTGGCATTAGGGGTATTAATAACTACCAGTTCAATGGAATCATCTGCCAGTATTTCTTCCAGCGAGCGGAATGTTTTAACAGTTGGGTATTTGGCTTCTGCCAGGTTCTTGGTGCGCTCCCATACCCCATATAATTCAAAACCGGGATTAATGGCAATAAAAGGTGCGTGAAATACCCAGCCGCTCATACCAAATGAGCACAGGGCTGTTCTGATAGGTTGTAATGTATTGGGCATGTGTAAAAGTAATGGAGGGTACCGGTATTACAAGGGATGGCGAATTAAAAATACATTACGCAGGTATTTTTTTGACTGGCAATAACTGCCTGGCTGCATATAATTTCAATGCCACCGGTATACCTATTTCCTGGCGGGCCATTCAAATGAACGGCGGCTGGTATCAAGGTACCAGTACTGCGTTGGCAACGTTGTGTTTCCGCTGCCAAATATATTTTCCACTGTGTAGTCTTTCGCTTCTTTGTCGGTTAACTGGTGGCTCCAACGCACCCTGCCGGTTGTATTGCTGCCATCGCCCGTGTTTTTATATTCTGCATACCATGTCGTATTTTCATTCTCCGGGTTATTCCAGTTGTTCCAACCTTCTGGTGCCACCTGCCCCGGCAAAACGCACCGTAAAAAAACTGTTTTTGCAAAAGCACGCCAGGGCCGGCCCAGCCATAATTTGGTAACACCGGTATCTGCTGACACATGGCAGTCAATAAAAACAAAACCAAACTTTTTGCCTGCGGGCGTATTGGCTGCGGTAATAAATGAATTAGACTTACACTTAATGCTGCAACGTGCAAACACTGCAGTGGAAGCGCCAAATATAAAATCGGTCGTGCCTTCAATATAACAATCATAAAAAAACTGTCGGGAAGATTCGCCGCTGGCAAAAATGGTATCCTGGTTGCCAATAAAACGGCAGTTGGTGAATACCGCCTGATCCGCATCCACATATAAAGCCAATGCCTGCCCCACCGGACCCGCTGCATTCACAAAAGTAATGTTGGATGCCCTGAATCTGTTGCCAGAAATTTTTGCGGTGTACGAAGTAAAAGTGATCAGTTTGCCGCGCCCAGCATAATCATTGAAGGTAATAATGGTTTTATCCACGCTTTCGCCCACAAAACTCACATCTGTATTGGTGGCCGGCAGTTCAATCTTTTCATTGTACACACCATTTTTTATGAACAGTGTAATGGCGGCCAGCGGGTACACACGCATGGCATCAATGGCGTCTTGTATGTATTTGTAATCACCGGTGCCGTCTTTGGCCACGGTGAATACGTATTTATATTGCTGTGGATTGCTGGTTTGCGCCCATGCGGTGCCGGTTATTGCCACTAACACCAAAATAAGTAAGACATTTTTTCTTCCGGCCATGGAGCATTATTTTCTAGCGGGTGACTTTATAATTCTTTCTGCCAATGGCAATTTAAGTTCTTTTATGGATTGCAATACCAACTGGGCCATTACCCTGGCACCCATTTCGTTAAAGTGGGTATTGTCTTCTTTTCCTTCGGGATAGTTGGGATGTTCGCCGGGTGACAGGTGATTGAAGAGCAAAGCCGACTTATCTGCACCCCATGTCTGCAATAAGGCCTGGCTCTTTGCATCCAGGTCTATAAGTGCAACGTTTTGTTCTTTTGCTACCTGTCGCACAATGGCTGAATAAATTTGATGGGTTCCTTCTACCTTGCCAGTGGTATCAAACTTTCTGCGCGCAACTGGGGTCAATAGAACAGGGATGCCTTTTTTATTCTTTGTATCAGTAATGTATTTAATGAGGTTGGCTTTAAATGCTGACTCTGTGGTGTAACTGGCTTTCGTGGATACTTCATCGTTATGACCAAATTGCACAAATACATAGTCGCCTTCCTGCATTTTATCGACTGCCGGTTGCCAGCGATTCTCCTGCATGAAAGTGCGGGTGCTTCTTCCGTTCTGCGCCAGGTTTTGCACTACCACCGTAGAATCCCAGAAATAAACAAAGGGCATACCCCAGCCTGTTTCAGGATAAGCTTGCACCTGCTTAACTGACATGGTAGAGTCTCCAATCAGCCACAGGGTAATTTTTTTGACCGGCGGCCGAACAAACGCCATGCAAATAAACAATGCCATACATAAAAAAAATCTTTGCATAGGCCTGAATTTTATTAGTTGATGAAGCATGCCTTAACTACTGCCCTGTTAGTCGTTCTAGGCCAGGTATTCCAGCAAAATTACGGCAACAGGCTATCGATATACATTTCAATATTTGTGTATAGCTTGTTAAGGGTAAACAATTGCGCGTCTGTTGCGTCCGCCGGGTTTAAGCCTTTTTTTTTCTCCCAGCTATCGGGTATACCATCTTTGTCGGTATCAGCGGCTGCCGGTTTTGTCTGCAGTGTCGGCCATGCATTAACTGTTAACGCATAATCCGTGCCGTGCGCATAACCTCCCTGCACGTCTATCATTTTTCCAGTTCTATTTTTTACATTATTGATAATTCTTTGGTCGAGCGTATCTCTGCGGTAGCTGGCACCCGCCGATTTTAACACGGCTGTATAAGCATCGCTGGCAGACTGCGCTGGTATGTCAACGGTAGGGGCAGCTGCGGCTAATTGAATAGCCGTTTTATCGGCGGGTGTGCTTTTTTCGGGTTCAACACCCAGCCAGTTGTTGCTGCTGATGCCGACGGCGTCATCTACGTAATTTCCTTCTACATAATATTTACCAAATGGAATGGAAGGCGGCCGCGCCCAGGGATTAGCGATACGCGCCTTTACAGTTGCTTTGGTGTCAGGACCCCATTTGTAGTAATTGTTCACCACATTGTATGTACCGCCTTCTCCTGCGTACATGTTGTTATGACCCCAGTTGTAAATAACATTGTTTCTGAAATCGCCATTTTCTTCGGGTATATTGCGGATGCCGTCCCACCGCGGCGTACGACTATTGCAATGCGCAAATAAATTATGATGGGCTGAAAAATGCCTGCCACCCCAGATACCGCCGTAACCGTGGTGTTCGTAACCAGTGTCACCCTTTTCAAAATGATAAGAGTAATTGAGCGGTTCTGCAATGAGGTTCCACTGTAGGGTGGTGCTGTCGCCTGCATAAACGGAGAACACTTCATCGGTGCTCCAGCTAACAGAACAATGGTCGATAATAATATTTTTTCTACGCGTACCGCCAAATGCATCGTCGCCTCCGTTGCCATCTACCATGCCGCCTTTCTGGTATTTATCACCCATCCTGCACCGCAGATAGCGCAAAATGATATTATTGCCTCCAAGCACCACTGGCTGGTCTGCCAAACAAATACCGTCTCCCGGTGCTGTTTGTCCTGCAATAGTAACATCACCTTTAATATTGAGTTTAGTTTGTAAATGAATGGTGCCGTCTACAGCAAAAACCACCATACGCTTTTCCTTCGCTTCTGCTGCTTCGCGAAAACTGCCCGGCCCTGCATCCTGCAGGTTCGTAACAATATACACCTTGCCGCCTCTTCCGCCAGTGGTAAATTTTCCAAACCCCTCTGCGCCGCGAAAAGCGGGGGCGGCATTTCTCGGCTGTTCATTAACGGTAGCTAATGATGACTGCAATTGCGCTGTGCAGCCGATACTGCTAAAAATGTAGCTGGCTCCTATAACGATTGTGCTGCGACAATTCAAAATGTAAGATTTAAAAAATTCAAATAAATGCCGGGTGACAACCTGCACATACTGTAAATAAACAAAAAGGTTGGCACCGGTAACGGCTGTAGACCTATCTGCGAAATCTTTTAGCTTCTTTTTGTTCTTTAATTGGGTTTTCCTAGTAGTTAGGATTTTGTTTCAGTTTTCCCTGGTAGGCATCCAGAGTGGCCTGGTCGTACGGAAACAACTCGCTCTTGCCGCTTACAAAAAAACGGGCTAGTCCCGCATTGAGCGGCAGGCCGTCAATTACATTGGTAGTAAGCACTTTGCCCCATGGCAAGGCCGTCCAGCCGGTAGTGGGCGATGGCTTTTGTTTGGGACGCCAGAACGGAAGCGCTGTGGCGGGACCGTTAGTAGTATAAAATTGTATTTCTTCGCCATTATTTTTCCACCAAATTGAGTCGGGCACATTGGCATATGGCACGGATGCAGTACTCATGGCAACAATTTTTGCCCTTGTATCCGCTAGTTTAGCAGCCAGCAGGTTCCAGCGGATCAAATCATATTTGCGGATGCCTTCGTGTCCAAACTCCAGGTAGCGTTCGTTTACAATAGCATTAAAGAAGCCGGCTTTATCGGTGGGCGTAGTGCCGATAAGGCTGTTGTTGCCGGCATATGCACGTTTGCGTACTTCCTCAAATGCACCAGTGGCTTGTGGGGTTGGCCCGTTGTTGATTTCGTTAACCGCTTCTGCATACATCAGTAATACATCAGAAAAGCGAATGACCACCCAATTGTAGCCAACGTTTAACACTGTGCCCGGCAACAGGGGAACACGCCAATCGCGACGGTATTTTCCGGTATTCAATGATGCCAGGTTGTTCATGGTTTTTGTATTGTACAATGCGGCAGATGAGGTGGTGTTAGCACGGTACCAGGTGATGGTTACATCGCGCCGCGTGTCCACAGAATCGAATGCATAAAAATAATTGGGCAGCATGGTAATGCCTCCTCCTCCTGCACCGTAGCGCGAAGAAGAGCTGAGGTTGGGGCCATCATAATTACCCATACGGCTATCGCTGTTGCCATTGCCGCCGCCGGCGCCAATTTCAAAAATAACTTCCCCTTTGGGATCATATGTAAACGATGTAACACTTCTCCACACATTTTCAAAGCTGGGGTTCAAATCGTGTTGCGAGCGGTTGTTCATCAAATCTGCGCACTCGTCTCTTGCAATGGTGTAATAAGTAAGGTAATCTGCACGACGCTCCATTTGGCCGTTGCTGCGCAACGAGTAACCGCCGCGAAACAAAGCAATTCTTGCACGCAAAGCCTTGGCCACGCCCTTGGTAATTCTTTCACTTCTGGCGCCGGCCTCTGTTCTCCAGGGCAACAGGTCTTTGGCAACGGCCAGGTCGGCCAGTAATTTATCATAAGTAGAATCGCGATCGGTAGCCGGCACAAACAAACTGCTTTGTTTGTATGCGGGCACCATGGGCGCGGGCACATCGCCCCAGTTGCGGATAAGTTCAAAATAAAACTGCGCCCTGATGGTGAGTGCTTCGCCGTACAAGCGTTTTAGCTGAGCTTTTTCTGCATCGGTTCCGTTGGTATAAAGATTCATCAACGGAATCTGCTCAATGCATAGATTGGCTTTTTCAACCCCTCGATATAACTGGCGGAACGGGTTGGATATTTCTGCATTGGTAAGCAGTAACTGGTAACGACCAACCCCGCGCCGGCCATTGTCTAGATTGCCGCTTACAATTCCCTCATCACTATCATACGGATAATACATGTTGATACGGATGCCATAACCGTTGTCGCCCTGTAATTCATCGTAAGCGCCAATGACGGCAGTGGTAGCATTGGAAATATCAGCAAACGCTTGCGGGATGCTGTACTGTGAAACCGGTTCTACTTCAGTATATTTTTTGCACGAAATCACCAGCATTAACAGTATTGGCGTTATAAAAGAAAGGAGTTTATAATTGATTGCATTTTTCATTTTCTGGCATTTAAAAGTTAAAAGCTAAGGTTCACACCAAATACCCAAACCCTTGATCTGGGATAAGCAGCAAAGTCTACACCGGGTGTAAGCGGATCGGTTCTGCGTGATGTGACGTCGGGATCATATCCGCTGTAACTGGTGATGGTAGCCAGGTTATTAACCGTGGCATACATTCTGAGTGAAGCAATTTTTATTCTGCTCAATACTTTTGCAGGTATGGTGTAACCAAGGGTAAGGTTATTGAAACGGAGGTAGGTTCCGTCTTCCACGGCCCAGGAATGCAGCCACCACCGCTGCACGCGCACCGGCGTCCAGATAGTGGCATTGGCGTTAATTTTTTCCAGCTCAGCGGGGTCGGTTACTCTTTGACCGGCTGCATTAATATTGGTAAACCTGTTTTTCATAATACCCAGTACGTTAAGGTTGGGGAACGCACCATCTGTCCATTCCAGTTTATTGGCATTATAAATATCATTGCCCACTACAAAGTTGACAAAAATGCTACAGTCAAAATTTTTCCAGGTAAACTGGTTATTCCATCCGCCGGTGAAGGTGGGGTTGGCGTTGCCTATAACTGTTCTGTCTTTATCAGCGGTAATGGCGCCATCGCCGTCAAGGTCTTTCCATTTGAGCGAGCCCGGCTGCGGCGCACCATACACAGCATTTACCGGTACACCGGGTTTTACCGTATATACGCCACCGTTATAATTAAAGTCGGATACTTGGTAGAAGCCATCTGTTACAAAGCCGTACATCAAACCGGCGGGCTCTCCTACTTTTACCATGTAATCATCCACGCCATCGCTGCCCTGCCAGCCAGAATTACGTGTTATCTGCGAAACACCGCCGAGGCTTTCTATCCTGTTTCTATTAAAAGAGATGTTGAAGCTGGACGTCCATGAAAAAGACTTTTTCTGAACAGCATTGGCGGTAAGCTGAAACTCTATGCCGCGGTTAGAAGTGGCGCCGATGTTCTGTAACTGAGTTGTATAACCCGTTGTGGGCGGAATGTTCACCGCCAGTAACAGATCTTTTGCCGTGTTCTTGTAAATATCCATGGTAAACTGCACCCTGTTATTGAAGAGTGACAGATCAAGACCAAAGTTGCTGGTGGTATTTTTTTCCCACCGTAATCCGGGATTGGCAAGGGCTGATGGTGCGAAGCCAGGCAGTATAGAATGGTTAAATGCATACTGGCCGGTTACGCCATACAGCTGCAGGTACAGCAGGTTGTCTATGCGGTTATTGCCCACAGCGCCATAACCATAGCGCAGCTTTCCATCTGTAAGCCATGGTATGTTTCCAAACCACTTTTCTTTTGTAAACCGCCATGCCACGGAGCCCGAAGGGAAAAGCAGCGAACCGTTTTCTGAACTAAATTTAGAAGATCTGTCTGCACGCAGGTTAAAGGTTAAAAGGTATTTGTCATCATAGCCGTAAGTAGCCCGACCAAACCATGAGAAGATGCGACTTGGCGGCTGTATAAATGAAGTAGGCAGCGGTTGTGAAGAACCGGTAGGTGCAGAACCCAGGCCCATGTTGGCCAACGCTTTTTCTGCACTGATGTCTGCAGGAAAATAACGTGTTTCAAACGCCGTAGATTTTGAACTTACATCAATCAGCTCCTGGCCCACCAGCACACTGAAATCATGGTGGTTTTTATAATTGTTTACGGCATACTGCAGGGTATTTGAATTGCTGATGGTACCGTTTACCTGTTCACCAATAGAAGCAGTGGGCAGCGAAGCAAAATTGCGTGCAGTGGAAGTAATCTTGCTAAAAAAAAGATCGCTTCTTACATTGGCATTGTCGAACCCAACAGTAGAACGGAAAGTAAGATTCTTAAAAATAGTATAGTTAAGATAACCGCTGAGATAAGTAGCTTTTGTATACTGCCGCCTGTATTCTGCCTGTGTGAGCAGAATGGGGTTGATGGCGCCGCTAGACGCCAGGAAGTAGGCTTCATCAAAATCATCGATGCCACCGGCCGCGCCGGGTATTTCAAACGGGCGGTAATTGATGGTATGGCGCAGGCGGTTGGTGGCACGTGTGCCGGTATTGGTAGTACCTGCCCCCCGGATGGTTTGGTCGAGATACCGGGCCGTCATACCAATTCTCAATTTATCTGATACCCTATGATCCAGCTTAAAGTTAACCAGGTACCTGTTGAATCCCGATTCAAGTTGTATACCGTCTTCCTTGTTGGCGGTAAGGCTAAGGTTAAAAGTGGTAGACTGGCTGCCGCCGCTTACAGACACATTGTGGTTCTGGTACAATGCCTTTCTGCCAAAAACTTTCTGCTGCCAGTTGATGGGCGCAACATTCTTATACACGTTAAGCGTGTCCCAGGTGCTGCCGTAGGTTTTTACAAAGTCTGTACTGTCTGCAATGCTTCCGCGGCTTCTTTCGTACTGCCATACCACAAAATCATACGGACTGAGTACTTCCATTGTTTTAGGCAACTCGCGCCAGCCAAAAGAACCGTTGTAACCAATTTGGGTTTTGCCCGAGCGGCCGGCTTTTGTGGTAATAATTACTACGCCATTGGCTGCCCGTGCTCCGTAGATGGCAGTGGTTGATGCATCCTTTAAAACATCAATGGAGGCGATATCCTGCGGTGATATAACGGAGAGCGCGTTTTCTACCTGCACACCGTCTACAATGTACAACGGCGCATTGTCTTGTGTAATGGAGCCACCGCCACGCACGCGTATTATTATATCAGCGCCCGGTGCACCTTCGGTACTGGTGGCCTGCACGCCTGCCAGCCTTCCTTGCAACGCTTCCGCTGCTGATGACAGCGGAATATCTTTCAATTGTTTAGCGCTTACCGATGAAACAGCGCCGGTGAGATCTCTTCTGCGTACGGTGGAATACCCTACCACTACCACATCTTCTAGTGAAGACGTTTCTTTTTCCATCTTTACAGCTACCGGGTCACTGCCGCTGGTGGCAAGCGTAAACGGTTTAAAGCCGGTGTAAGAAAACACCAGGCTAACAGGGCCGCCGCCGGTTACAGGTATTGCAAAATTGCCATCAGCATTTGTCTGCACGCCGGTTTTGGCGCCTTTTACCAGCACACTCACGCCCGACAATGGCGCGCCCGTATCATCCGTTACTTTTCCGGCAACTTGTTTTGTTTGAGCAATTACAAAAAAATGAATGAAACAAAAGAAAGGTAAAAGAAGGGTTCGTTTTATCATATAGCAAGTATTTGAAGCAACAATGGAAACTGTAAACGTTATAATGGATCGCAATGCAAGCTGTCCTGTACTGTACTGGTCAATTTCTACTCAATGCTACCAACCTTTTTTTTATTAAAAATTGCTAATAATGTATTTTTTTACGCAAACGTTCCCGGGATCGTTGCCTTTTTTTTGGGTGATGTTTTGAGCGACTAAAGCGGGATTTTTTTTTGAAGTTGGTGGATAAGTTATAAGCGTAGATGCAGCAAAACGGACTACGTACTTATATGGTATTAATAAAAATGATAGTTTGAAGCAAGTGCTGGCTATAAAAACTAATTACTGAGTAGATACTTTAGATTCCATAGTAATCGCAGCATAAAAAAATATGTAGATTTTTTTATCATTTTAATAATTAAATGTTAAATTGCTTTTGCATTTGAAGGATTCGCCGTATAAAATTCTTCGAATATCCCCTGGTTTGAAGCGCTAAAAATTACCCCAAATCGAATTAAAGTTATTGTAGTTGAATGATTTCTGAGGATCAAAAAGTCCGGTTCAGAAATTTGTAAAACTGTAGCTGTTGGAATAAGTGTCATCTGTACGTTTGATATTTATGTAAACGATTGCATTATTTGTTTTAGTTATAATCATTGCTTTTATAAACCAAAAACTGCCATTATGGAAAAGCGTATACATACGCCTCAACCAGGTAACTACTATTACCTGCTGTCCAGTTTCTCCCGCCTCTTCAGAAAAAGTATGCTTCCGTTATTTGCGTTGTTATTATGCGGCCTATCTTCTGTGGCGCAGAATAAGGTGCGTGTAACTGGTAGTGTAAAAGATGACAAAGGCACGCCCGCGCAGAATGCCAGTGTTACCGTGAAAAATTCCACCACTGGTGTGTCAACAGATGCAAACGGCGCCTTTGCTATTGATGTTCCCAGTGAAAGATCTACACTGGTAATATCTTACCTCGGCTTTGCCACACAAGAAATTGTTGTGGGTAAGCAAACCAACATTAATGTATCGCTGGCACTTTCTACCGGCACATTGAGCGATGTGGTTGTAGTAGGTTACGGTACGCAAAAAAAGGTGACCGTTACCGGTGCTGTTGCCATGGTTAAAGGAACCGAACTGGTAAAATCGCCTGCGGTTAACCTTTCCAACTCTATTGCGGGCCGGTTACCAGGTGTTATTGCCATGAATGGCAGTGGCGAACCTGGTTATGATGGATCAACGATTCGTATACGCGGCACCAACTCGCTGGGTAGTAATGATGCGTTGATTGTAATCGATGGTATTCCTAACCGTACCGGTGGGTTGGATCGTTTAAACCCAGCCGACATTGAAAGCATGTCTGTATTGAAAGATGCCTCCGCGGCTATTTATGGTGCAAGGGCCGCCAATGGTGTAATATTGATTACTACCAAACGTGGTAAATCAGGCAAGCCGGAATTATCATACAGCTACAACAAAGGATGGGCTGCGCCAACTATTCTTCCTAAAATGCTGGATGCAGTTGAGTATGCTACCATGGCCAATGAAATAGAATTGTATAAACTGGAGCCGGCTAAATGGGCTGCTGCAGCTGCTGCATACAAAACACCTTCCGGAAAATATACAGACCCTGTTAGTGGTGCCGTATCTACCGCTCCATTTCTGCAGGCAGATATTGATAAATACAAAGACGGTTCAGATCCCTGGGGCCATCCCAATACAGATTGGTTTGGTACCGTGCTAAAACCATGGTCAGGTCAGAGCCGTCAGAACCTGCAAATTGCCGGTGGTAGTGATAACATCAGGTACCTGGCATCGCTGGGTTATGAAAACCAGGACGGTTTTTACAGAAATTCTGCTACAGGGTACAAGCAATACGATATGCGCATTAACCTGGATGCGAAAATCAATAAATACATCAGTACCTCACTCGGCATCACTGCACGCCAGGAAAACCGGTTTTTCCCGACTAAAGGTGCCGGGTCTATTTTTCGTATGCTGATGCGCGGTTACCCGTATAAAAATGCCATCTGGCCCAATGGCCAGGCTGCACCGGATATTGAAAACGGCGAACAGCCGGTGGTTATTACTACCAACCAAACAGGTTACGATAAAGACACCCGTTATTACTATCAGACCAATGGTAAAGTAGAAGTTACCAACCCATGGGTAAAGGGCTTGAAATTAACAGTGACTGCTGCATTTGATAAATACGTACAGCAAAACAAAACCTGGGTAACACCATGGTTTATTTATAACTGGAGCGGCTTTCAGGCAGATGGCGTTACACCCATCATGACCAAAGTACAAAAAGGACCTGCAACGCAACCCACGCTCAACCAGCGTTCGTATGATCAAACCAATACATTATTAGAGGGTATACTTTCTTACGATCACACATTCGGCAATCACGCCATTGTTGTTCTGGCCGGTGTTACCAAAGAACAATTTAACCAGGCCGGTTTCAACGCTTTCCGCCAATACTTTGCCTCTCCGGCCATCGATCAGTTATTTGCCGGGGGCCTTACCGATCAGCGTGCCAATAACAGTAACGTTGCACCTGCAGAAGGAGCGCGTTTGAATTATTTCGGTCGTGTTGGTTACAACTTTAAAGAAAAATACATTGCCGAGTTCTTGTGGCGCGAAGATGCTTCTTCCAACTTTCCAAAAGATCGCCGCTGGGGCTTCTTCCCTGGTGTGTCTGTGGGATGGAGATTATCTGAAGAAGAATTCTTTAAACGCAACGTAACTGTTGTCAGCTCACTTAAACTTCGCGCTTCATGGGGCCAATTGGGTAACGACAGGCTGGTATACCCTACCGATGTTACACACCCTTACGATTATGTGGCCACATACAACTATGGAACCTATGTAGCAGGCGGCCAGGTACAATCTACACTTAACGAGAATGTGGTACCCAACCCCAACGTTACCTGGGAAGTTGCCAACAACTACAATTTTGGTTTAGACGCAACAGCGTTCGATAACAGGTTAAGTCTTGAATTTGATCTGTTCTTTAACCATCGTTCTAAAATCTTATGGCAGAGAGCGGGTTCTGTACCAGGCAGCAGCGGTTTAACCGGTGTATTGCCAGCAGAAAACCTGGGTAAGGTAGATAACAAAGGATATGAATTTAAAGTAGGTTACAATACCAACATCGGCCCCGTGCGCTTCAATATTGGCGTAAATGGTGGATATGCTAAAAACAAAATTGTATACTGGAACGAAACACCCGGCAGACCCGATTACCAGCTCTCTACCGGTAAGGTTTTACCAACGGATGTAGTAAACCCCGACGATATGTTGCTTTACCAGTACGACGGAATCTTTGCCACGCAGAAAGATGTTGATGCCAATACGCTTGATTACACAGGCGTTGGTGGTGCGGGCAAACTCTTCCCCGGCAGCATGAAGTTTAAAGATGTAAATGGCGACAAAAAGATTGATGCCAACGACAGGGTAAGGAGCGATAAAAGCAGAATTCCTACATTCCAGGGTGGTATCACACTGGGCGCTTCTTACAAAGATTTTGACCTGAGCGTATTGTTCCAGGCAGCTACCGGTGCAGAAATATTCTTTCAACCAGAAACCGGTACCATTGGTAACTATGTGCAGTGGCAATATGATCACCGCTGGACCTTAGAAAACCCCAGCAGTGTTGATCCACGTACTGTAGACAGGAACAACCAGTATTTCTCTAACCGGAATACTTATTACATGCTCAGTACAAATTATATCCGCCTGAAAAACTTTGAAGTTGGTTATACCCTGCCTTCCAATATTGGTAAAAAAGTAGGTATCAACCGCCTGCGTATTTACGTAAACGGGCTTAACATGGTTACATGGGCCAAGACAAAAGGTATATTTGATCCTGAGTCTACCAGCAGCAGCGGTCAGTATTATCCGCAATCAAAAATCATTAACACTGGTGTAACCGTAACCTTCTAAATTTAAAAAAATGAAAAATATTTTAAAAACAGGTTTTATACTATTGGGGTCAGCAGTGCTTGTTACTTCTTGTAGCAAGGCTTTCCTGGATACCCAACCGCTCGACAAAGCAGCTGCAGGGCCTACATGGTCTGATGCATCGCTGGCTGAATCTTTTGTTACAGACATTTACAATGCTTATCACGATGGCATTCTGAACCAGGAAAGCATGGATTGCATCAGTGATAATTGCTTGTACAATTTTGGCCGCGCAGACATCATGGAATCCAACATCAGCCCCAGTGCTGTTGGCTGGGTTAACAATACTTATGAGTGGAATGAAATGTACAAAAGGATCAGGGCTGCCAACATAGCATTGGAAAACCTGGCTACTGCCCCGTTTGATAAAACAATGGCCGATCGCCTGAAAGGTGAAAGCTATTTCCTGCGTGCGCATTGTTACAACCAGATGCTGCGTTACTACGGAGGTGTGCCCCTCATAAAATCTGCATACACACTTTCCACCCCAGACTTTAGCATTGCCCGCAACACGTACGATGAATGCGTGAAAGCTATTGTGAGCGATTTGGATTCTGCCAAACTGTTACTTACAGGTAAAAACCTGGCACTGGGCCGTGCTACTGCCGAAGCTGCCATGGCGCTTAAAGCCAGGGTGCTTATTTATGCTGCGAGCGATTTGCATGATGCCACCGCAGCCAAAGGCAAGTCTACCCTGCTGAATGGCTATGCCAAGTATGAGTACTTAGGTTATCCAGCAGGCGGCGACCGCACTGCACGTTACCAGGCGGCTAAAGACGCTGCCAAAGCAGTAATGGATTTAAACAAGTTTGGATACCAGTTAAACCTGGTAGCACCACAATCCAAAGATGCTGCGATTGCTTCTTATACTGATGTATACCTGTCGCGCAACGGTGGTGAAAAAGAAACCATCCTGGCGAAATATTACATCAATGCTTCTACAGATGACTGGGGTGCATGGTATGTAAGAAACCAGGGTATGAACGGTTATCATGGCTGGACGTCTACCGAACCCACACAAAACCTGGTAGATAATTACGAAATGATGGACGGTACACCATTTAACTGGTCTAACCCCACACATGCAGGTGCACCATATGATAACCGTGATCCGCGTTTTTATGCTACCATATTTTATGATGGCGCTAAATGGAAACCACGTACCACAGATGGCGCAGCAATAGATCCATATGGCGAAATCCAGTTTGGTACTTACCAAACAGGTTCATCTGGTTCCCCATCTACTTATTTCGGGCTTGATACAAGAAACAGTTCCATCGAAAACTGGAACGGTACACGTACCGGTTATTCTATCCGCAAATTCAGCAATGATAACCCGGCCATTGTAGACATGAACCAAAAACAGGAAGTACCTTCTATACAAATTAGGTTTACAGAAGTAGTATTTAATTACATAGAAGCCTGTTTGGCTTTGGGACAAGAAACCGAAGCAAAAGCATGGTTAAACAAAATAAGGTTCCGTGCAGGTATGCCTGCCATTACCGAGTCGGGCGCTGCGCTGGTGGCACGCTACCAGAATGAACGTAACATTGAAATGGTGTGCGAAGAACAACGTTTCTATGATGCCCGCCGATGGATGATTGCCCCTACTACCCTGGGACAGAAAGTTAGGATTATGATCATCAACGGAAAGTTAAAGCCTGGTAAAACCGTGGCTACCTATCGGTATGACAGATCTAATTATGATTATACTTACACGGTACAAAATATTGAATCCGGTGTGGAAAACCGCAAGTGGGATGATAAGGTGTACTTCCCTCCTATCAACCTCACTGAAATGAACAAAAACAGCAAGCTTATTCAAAACCCTGGGTACTAATTCGTTTTTGTTTGTTAATAAGAATCTATGCCGGTTTGATATACCGGCATAGATTTTTTTTTATCTTAGCCACGCTTAATATAACTATTGCCCCTTTTACTTTCACAGTATAATATAACTTGCACCAGCTAATCACAACAGCTGCGGGCAACGCCCGTTTTTATATTCATTTAAAATTAAAACCCGATTGCAACAGTACCTTGGTTTACCTTTTCGTTGGATGCTTTTTTTTGTAATGGCGGCATTCATCATTGGTTGTAACAACACCGATTCTGTATCTACTACGCCTGTATCAAAAGGCACAACACACCCGTTGGCAATTTTTTCATTATTACCTCCCGCACAAACACACGTAGATTTTGTGAACACGCTCAATGAAGATATCAACGCCAATGTAATGATGTATGAGTACATCTATAACGGCGGCGGCGTGGCCGTGGCAGATGTAAATGCCGATGGCTTGCAGGATATTTATTTTACCGCCAACATGGGCCCCAATAAATTATACCTCAATAAAGGAAAAATGTCTTTTGAAGACATTACTATTGCGGCCGGTGTAGAGGGCAGGCCTGGCCCATGGAAGACAGGCGTAACCATGGCAGACGTAAATGGAGATGGCCGGATGGATATCTATGTTTGCCATTCCGGCAAGTTATCGGGCCCTAAAAGAATCAATGAATTATTTATCAATGATGGTAACAATGCAGCGGGCAATCCACACTTTACCGAAAAAGCAGCTGAATACGGGCTGGCTGATTCTTCTTACAGCACGCAGGCTGTGTTTTTTGATTACGACCGCGATGGCGACCTCGATATGTTTTTATTGAACCATTCACCCAAACTACTGCCTATACTTGATGAAGAAACAACAGCCGGTATATTGAAAACCGAAAACCCTATGACCGGCGTACGTCTTTTCCAAAATACCGCAAACCATTTTACCGATGTTACCAAAAAAGCAGGGTTCAGCAGTTCTGCTTTAACCTATGGGCTGGGGGCCGGCGTGGCCGATCTCAACGGAGACGGATGGACAGATGTGTATGTAAGCAATGATTACGGCGTGCCCGATTACCTGTATATCAATAACAAAAACGGCAGCTTCACCAACCAGATACAGCAATCTATTGGCCACACCTCCAATTTTTCTATGGGCAACGATGTGGCCGATATCAACAACGACGGGCTGCCTGATATTATTACGCTTGATATGCTGCCGGAAGACAACAAACGCCAGAAATTATTATTCGCTCCTGATAATTATGAAAAATTTGATTTAAGCCTTCGTTCCGGTTTTTATTACCCGTATATGCGCAATATGCTTCAGGTAAATAACGGCAATGGCACATTCAGTGAAACCGGGCAGCTATCGGGCATATCCAATACAGACTGGAGCTGGGCGCCATTGTTTGCCGACTATGACAACGATGGCTGGAAAGATTTGTATATCACCAATGGCTACCTGCGCGATTATACCAACATGGATTTTCTGAAATACATGGGCGATTTTCTCAGAGACCGCCAGGTAATGCGCAAAGATCTGCTAGAACTGGTACAGCATATACCTTCATCAGACTTGAAGAATTACATGTTCAAAAACAATGGCGATATTACCTTTTCCAATACCGGCAGTGCATGGGGACTTGACAGCTCTTCCAATAGTAACGGTGCCGCCTATGCTGATTTTGATAACGACGGCGATCTGGACCTGGTGGTGAATAACCTTAACCTGCCTGCATTTATCTATGAGAACCAAATCAACAAAAAGTTATCTAACCATTACCTACAGGTTTCATTGCAGGGTAATGGGTTAAACACCCAGGGCATTGGCGCAAAAATAACTTTGTACAGCAAGGGCAGGCAGCAATACCTGGAACAAATGCCCACGCGGGGCTTTCAATCCTCTGTATCGCCGGTACTGCATTTTGGTACGGGTGAAGCGACCCTTATTGATACGCTCATCATTCGCTGGCAAAGTGGCCGACAGCAATTGCTCACCAGTGTAAAGGCAGACCAACTATTAACGCTTCATGAAAAAGATGCTGTACCGGCAAATGCTCCGAAGATGAGCCCACCGCCCATTTTTAAAGAAATGATTTCCCCGCTTGCGTATTTGCCCGCAAAGAATACCATCAATGATTTTAAACGGCAGCCGCTGCTGGTAAATCCGCTGTCATTTACCGGCCCCTGCATGGTACAGGCAGATGTAAATGGTGATAAACTGGATGATATATATATAGGCGGTGGAAGCGGTCAGCCGGGCGCATTATACCTGCAGCAAAAGAACGGGCAATACCTGCAAAAAAAACAAGCCGCATTTGATGCAGATAAAAATAGTGAAGATGCTGATGCGCTCATGGCAGATATGAACGGAGATGGATGGCCCGACCTGTATGTGGTAAGCGGCGGTTACCACAATTATACTCCCACAGATTCATTGTTGGAGGATAGATTGTACCTCAATGATGGTAAAGGAAATTTTACTAAATCAATTAATGCGCTGCCGGCAATGCATGTAAGCAAAAGTTGTGTACGCACAACAGATATCAATGGAGACGGTTTTTTAGATCTATTTATCGGAGGGCGTGCTATCCCCGGGCGCTACCCTGAGCTTCCACAAAATTACCTGCTTGTTAATGATGGCAAAGGTCATTTTACCGATCAGATAAGCAGCCTGGCACCACAACTGCAAAAAATAGGTATGGTTACCGATGCTGCATGGATAGACCTGGATAACGATAAAACCAAAGAACTGGTAGTGGTTGGCGAATGGATGCCCGTTTCAGTTTTTGGTAAAGTGAATGGAAAGCTGGAAAACACCACCACCGCATATTTTACCCGCCAGTACGGCGGATGGTGGAACAAATTGCATACCGGCGATTTTAATGGGGATGGCAAAATTGATCTTGTGATTGGCAATTATGGTCTCAATTCGCAATGCAAAGCCTCTGAGACAGAACCGGCTGAAATGTATTTTAAAGACTTTGACGACAATGGTGCCATCGACCCCATTCTTTGTTTTTATATACAAGGCAAATCTTATCCCTATGTTACCAGGGATGAATTGCTGGATCAACTGAGTGTCATGCGCACGCGTTTTACAGACTATAAAAGTTATGCCACCACCACGCTCAACGACGTGTTTACAGAAGATGAATTAAAAGGAGCTGGTCATTTGTTGGCCAACCATCTTTCCACATCATTATTTCTATCTGGTGCCGACGGCAAGTTTCACGAACAGCCATTGCCATTGCAAGCACAATATGCACCGGTGTACAGCATCGCCACGGTTGATTATGACAAAGACGGACATGCTGATCTTTTGCTATGCGGCAACAGCAACCACGCGCGGTTAAGGTTTGGTAAATCTGATGCCAACTATGGTGTACTCTTGCACGGCGATGGAAAAGGCGCGTTTACTTATATCCCGCAAACACAATCGGGGTTCAATATAAGGGGTGATGTAAGAAGTATTGTAAATACCGGCAAGGCATTATTGTTTGGTATTAACCAACAACCGGTAAAAGCCTATCAATTAAAATAACCATGAAGCATTTTTTACGTGTATGCCTGGTCATTCTGTTAGCCACTGCCGGCTGCAGGCACGCAACACAGGATGCCCCCGCCCTGAAAAATGTTGTCATCAATGATGTAATTACGCAGATGACGGAATTGATGATTCATGATGTAACCAATCCCCCGCTGGCAGCGCGTTTTTTTTCCTACGCATGCCTGGCCGGGTATGAAGTAACCGCGCAGAACGAAAAAGGATTTGCATCCATGCACGGTATTTTAAATAAATATCCCTCCATTCAAAAACCCGATTCGGTAGAAGGGTATTCCTATACGCTCACAGTAATACTGGCCATGCTGGAAACCGCTAAGAAAATGCAGCCCTCCGGTAAACTGTTACTCACCTATGAAAAACGCCTCCTGGACTCATGCATGCAACAAGGTTATACTGAAGAAACAATTGCCAGTTCAAGAAAGTATGCACTGGCCATCAGTAAACAAATACTTGCTTACGCCAAGGCCGATGGCTACAACAAAATCAGTAACCTGCCAAGGTATACCCCGGCAGACCAGCCCGGCACCTGGTACCCCACGCCGCCTGCTTATATGGCCGCTGTGGAGCCTTATTTTAAAACGGTAAGGCCTTTTACACTTGATTCGGCTGGCCAGTTTAAGCCAATGCCACCGGTTGCTTATTCAGCAGATAAAAAATCTGTTTTTTACAAAGAGTTACTCTTAAACAATTATCATGAAGGGCCTGCTTCTCCGCAGGAGCACCGCACGATTGCCGGTTTCTGGGACTGCAACCCGTTTGCCGTGCAGGACGAGGGTCATATGTCGGTAGGGTTAAAAAAAATATCGCCTGGGGCGCACTGGCTGGGTATCGCTAATATCGGCTGCATAAAGGCCGGCAAAAGTTTTGCTGCCACCATGCAGATAAATACGCTGGTTGCCATTGGGCTGATGGATAGTTTTATTGCCTGCTGGGACGAAAAATTCCGGAGCAACCGCATACGGCCTGAAACTGCTATCCGCAAATTAATTGATACAGAATGGAAACCATTATTGCAAACCCCGCCCTTTCCCGAATACCTGAGTGGGCATTCATGCATTTCCGCTACTTCTGCTACCATTCTCACTCATTTTTTGGGCGACAACTTCAACTATACAGATAGTGTTGAAGTTAATTACGGCCTTGCTCCGCGAAGTTTTACTTCATTTCAACAGGCCGCCACCGAGGCAGGTATATCCAGGTTCTATGGTGGTATTCATTTTATGGATGCCATCACTAACGGCAGGGCACAAGGCCTGCAGGTGGGCGAATGGATACTGAAAAAAATAAAAACCAACCATCAGTAATCCAGCCGGCCGCACCAGGTATTGCTCAATATTAGTTATCCAAAAACGGTATCATAGTTGATTGTTTTCACCGGCCCCGGGTTAGGCCATGCCAATATCCGTAACTTTATCTCTTATACGCTAGAAACAAAAAACTATGCTTATCAGTACGCAAATTGCCTGGCTGTTTATTTTGCCCATACCTATTGCCTGTATTGCCTGGACGGTTACCCACGAAGAAATTTTCAGGGAGCCCCACGAGTTTTGTGTCAAAAGAAGTCAGGAATCCCGTTCTCTTTTCGCCAGGAAATTTTTCTACCTGTTTACCTGCGAGTATTGTTTCAGTCATTATGTAACCGTGGCTTTTTTGGCGCTTACAGATTACAAGTTGTTGCTGAGCGACTGGCGTGGTTACATCATTGCCGGCTTTGCACTGGTATGGATCGCTAATATTTATATGGGATTGTATAACCGTATCAGGATGGATATTAAAAGAGAAAAAACAGTCATTAAAAAGATGGAGCAATCGGGGGATATCTCTGATGTAAGGAATCTCTGATCGCTGATGTAGGGAATCTCTGATGTCTGATGTCAGGATGTCTGATTTTTGCCACATCTCTCAGCCTGGCTTGTACCTGGCCCCACCAAAAAATTAGAAATGGGCCATGCGAATAGTATCGCAGGCCCATTCTACTTCTAGCTAACAAACAACAATCTTTATCTAACTCCTACCTCATAATTCATAACTCTTAACTCTTAATTCATAACTCTTAACTCTTAATTCATAACTCTTAACTCTTAATTCATAACTCTTAACTCTTAATTCATAACTCTTAACTCAACTATTAACTCTTTGCTGCATGGCAACAGCAGCCGGCCACTGTGCCACTGGCGGCGCTGTATTTCTCTGTTTCATGGCCCACTTCAGCTATTTTGCGCTGTATGTTATCAATGGCATCTTTCTTAAACACATTGTATCGTACCGTGAGCAATTTGGTTTGTTCGTTCCAAACGGCAGATTTAACGCCATCAACAGTAACTGCAGCCTTTTCAATTTTCTTCTTGCACATATCACACTCACCGGCCACTTTTATAGTGTGGGTTTTAATACCAATGGTTCTTTGGGTTTTATCGCTGGCCTGGGCATCTGCATATTCAAAGCTGATGCAGGCAGCTGCCATTACCAGGCATAATTTTATTGGTCGCATAGTATAGTTAATTTTTTTGTGAATGATAGTTCACCCCGCTTGTAATACGGGGGCTGTTTTGGGCACAACGGCCCATCAATAAGATAATGATAGAATCAAATGCGGTAAACGCAATGAAGCCGGTACAACGGAACCGCCTTAAAGCAGGTGCTTTCGGCGTATTTAAGTGTAGCGGTATGCAGTGCCTGCGGTAAAAGCGATGTTGCATTTTGGGTAATTCCTGCGTGCAACGATGCCGTATGGCTGCGGTGAGAAATATGCACCGTGGCGGCGCCAAGATGGTGGGTTATATTGGTAACACCCTGTTCAGGATTATTACAACAATTGTCGGTATTATTTTCGTTGGGTAAAATGCCGGCAGCATCACTAAAAGCGGCCTTCTCACAGCAATACATTGAAGCCGGCGCCATGCTAAAGACAGACAGCGCGTAAATGCAGGAGAGTAATATAATGGCAAGCTTTTTCATCTTTCAACTGTACTGTTTTTTTATCAGCGTGCAGTACATCGATTCTTTGCTATGCAAATATAAAAAATCAGTATGAGATTTTAAAGACACGCACATTATTTGCCCAACTTTTCAGACACAATTGTTTTGTTTTAACAAATTGTATAAATTCTAGCGGCCCTTATAAATAATAAGGGCAACATTACTGCTGCCCTTATTATTTCAACCTGTTGTTTATTAAGAATGCGCTTTTTCTACATTGTTGAACTTTTCTTCGTACACTTTCACTTTTTCTTTATTCCCCTTGGTATCATAAATGGTGATCAGCAAATCATAGGCGTCTTTCAATGATTTTTTTTCATCCATCTTTAATTTTCCTTTAGAGCCAAGTATTTCATCAATTTTTTCAAAATACGGTACTGCATCTTCAAACTTTTTTCCCGCTGCCTGGCGCAACTCTTCTTTCTTCTTCAATTCGTCGGGTTTGAGTTTAACATTACCCTGCGGACGTATCTTTTTTGACTCAGCGGTAATATCAACACCTTTGTTAAACGAAATTTGGCCGAGTACCAGGTACGCACTGGTAAAATCAGGTTTTAATTCAACTACTTTTTTCATGTTGGCTTCTACCTTGCTAATCAATTCTTCAGAATTGGCAGGCCGTTTGGCGAGGCTGGTATCATAAGCTGTTTGGTACAGTTCTACTGAATAGTTATACAGCGTCTGATAGTCAGCAGGATTTTTCTCGAGCATTTTTTCATAGTTCGTGAAAAGTGCTTTTTTATCTCCGCTGTCCCTGATCATCTGCATTTCATATTCTGCCCAAAAAGCATCTTTGGGATATAGTTCTTCTCCCAGCTTCAGGTATTTCATGGCATTGGTATTGTCGCTTTTTTTCGCGTAATAGTCGGTCAGCCATTTATAAATTTCGCCCATATTATCGCCGCTTACTTTAGCATCTGCCAGTCTTGCATAATAAATCGCTGCATCATCTTTTTTATTGGCTTTTTCGGCAGCAATACCGGTGTATAACACCACGGTAGTATCCAGCTTAATATTTGCCCAGCCTTTGCTGCTCATGTAATCACTTATTTCAAGGCATTTTTTAAACGTGGTAAATGATTCGTCGTATTTATTTTCCTGGAACTGTGCAGCACCGGTTTTAAAATACGCCTGGTACATATCGGTAATGGGCTTGTAATTTTCCAGCGTAAGCAAAACATGCTTCTCATCCAGTTCAACATATTTTTTGAGTGCGTCAAAGGCCTGCACACTTGCATCGGGGGTTTGCGCAGCCAATGCATTATCTGCTGCTATTGCACTATAAATTTTTCCCTTGTAATACCAGGCTTCGCCGGCTTTTTGGTTTTTGGGATCGGCCAATGCGCCATCAATTTCTGTTTTTGCTTCCGGCAGTTTATTTTTAGCCAGGAGGTCTTTTGCCTTGTCAACTTTCTGTGCAATTACGCCTAAGCCGGCAATTGCAAGTAATGTAGATAGAAGAACTTTTTTCATACGTTAATGTATTTGTTTTGTTTTCGTATGGAATTCGCCGGAAATTGTCCGCGCCCATGATACAAAAATCAGCAGCGGCAATTTACGGCGCATTTCATTATCCTATTGTATTAAATTTTACTATTCTGCTGATGGTGTTTCGTTTTCAGATGATGAATTATTTTCATCGGTTGTACCTTCATCGTTTTTTAACGTTTCATTGCCTGTTTCTCCAATCACTTCAGTTGGCTCTGCAAGCTGTCCACCTACTACTACTTCCAGTTCGTCCAGTTTAGTAATAGCGGCAATCTCATCGCCATCGTCTACACGTATCAGTTTTACACCCTGGGTAGCCCTGCCCTGTTCGCTGATGCCAATTACCGGCATGCGTATGGTAACGCCGCTTTTGCAGGTAATCATAAGGTCTTCTTTCTGATGCACATCCAGCATGCCCACCAGTGAACCGGTTTTATCCGTTACACTAATTGTTTTAACGCCTTTTCCGCCCCTGTTGGTAATCCGGTATTCTTCAATGGGTGTGCGTTTGCCAAACCCTTTTTCGCTTACCACCAGTACAGTGCGACCGGCCTCTCCTTTACCAACACAGATCATACCAACTACTTCATCGTCTTTGTCATCTACCTCAATGCCTGCCACACCAATGGCGCCACGGCCGGTGGGCCTTACTTTCTCTTCGGGGAAACGGATAGCCCTGCCGCTTTTCACCGCCATCAGTATTTCACAATTGCCATCTGTGAGCCTTGCTTCCAGCAACTCATCTCCTTCCAGTATGGTAATGGCATTTACGCCAGATAAACGCGGCCGGCTAAAATCTTCCAGCAATGTTTTTTTGATGATGCCTTTACGGGTGCACAGTACTATGGTATGGCTATTTACAAAATCCTCATTTTTAAGATCGTTTACATCAATGATGGCCCGCACCTTATCATCTGGCGGAATCTGGATAAGGTTTTGGATAGCCCTACCCTTGCCTGTTTTTTCGCCTTCGGGAATTTCATACACATTCATCCAGTAGCAGCGTCCTTTTTCTGTAAAGAACAACATGGTATGATGGGTAGATGCCACAAACAATTTCTCTATATAATCTTCTTCCCTGGTTTTGCCGCCCATTACGCCACGGCCGCCCCGGCGTTGTGCGCGGTATTCTGTTGCAGACGTTCTTTTAATATAACCGAGGTGGGAAATAGTAATGACCACGTCTTCTTCTTTGATGAGGTCTTTGATACGCACCTCATCATCCAGGTAAGTGATTTCAGTTTTACGTTCGTCGCCAAATTTATGTTTTACTTCTTCCAGCTCTTTTATAATGAGTTCAAATCGCAATTGCTCGCTGGCCAGTAATTCTTCCAGTGATGCAATCAACTTCATCAGCTCTTCGTACTCGGCTTTTATCTTATCCCTTTCCATGCCGGTAAGCCTTTGCAAGCGCAGTTCCAGTATGGCTTTGGCCTGAATTTCATCAAGCCCCCAGCCCGCGTTGAGCAGCGCCTCGCGCGCGCTGTCTGGCGTGGCCGAGGCACGTATCAATGCAATCACTTCATCCAGGTGGTCCAGTGCAATCAGGTAGCCCTGCAGTATATGGGCTTTTTTCTGCGCTTCTTTCAATTCATATTTGGCACGGCGTACCACTACTTCCATCCTGAAATCAACAAACTCACTGATCATGTCTTTCAGGTTCAGTGTTTTTGGACGCCCTTTTACCAGCGCCACATTGTTGATACCGTATGACGTTTGCAGTTCCGAAAATTTGTACAACTGGTTGATGACCACATTGGCAATGGCATCGCGTTTCAGATCCACCACAATACGGGTGCCTTCTTTATTATTAGATTCGTTGTTTACATGGGCAATGCCTTCAATTACCTTATCATTAACCAACTGGCCGATGCGGTCGCACAGCGCATCCCTGTTTACCTGGTAAGGCACTTCGGTGATGATGATAGAATCCCTGCCGCTTGCCTTGGTATCTACATGCAATTTACCACGCAAAACTACCCTGCCCCGCCCAAAATGCATACCTGCCTTCACGCCCTCCATCCCATAGATAATACCCCCGGTTGGAAAGTCGGGCGCTTTTACATATTGCATCAGCTCATCAATAGAAATGTCTTTATTACCGATATAAGCAATGCAACCATCCACCACTTCAGTAAGGTTGTGCGGCATCATATTGGTGGCCATGCCCACAGCAATACCGGAGGCACCGTTGAGCAGCAACTGGGGAAGACGGGTGGGCAATACGGTAGGCTCTTTCAGCGAGTCGTCAAAATTGAGCTGAAAATCCACTGTTTCCTTATCAATATCTTCCAGCATAGCTTCGCCGCGGCGGTGCAGGCGCGCTTCTGTATAACGCATGGCCGCGGGAAAATCGCCATCCTGAGAACCAAAGTTACCCTGGCCGTCTACCAGCGTATAACGCATGTTCCATTCCTGCGCCAGGCGCACCATGGTGTCGTAAATGGATTTATCGCCATGGGGGTGATATTTACCCATTACCTCACCCACAATACGGGCTGATTTCTTGTAGGGTTTATTGCTGGTATTACCCAGCTCGTTCATGGCGTACAAAACGCGCCGGTGAACGGGCTTCATACCATCTCTAACGTCTGGCAGAGCGCGGCCTATAATGACACTCATAGAGTAGTCTATATACGCCGTTTTCATCTGCTCTTCAATGTTTACCGGAATAATTCGATTGTTGTCCTGCGTTTCCTGCGGTACTGTATTTTCATCCATGATGTGATACTCCTTCTTTTAGAAAAATAGGCTATTTAATGCCTGGTTTCGCCACGTAAAATGCAATTATTGCAAGGCTGGCAAATCTATCGTATTTGAGGCGGATAACCTGCTAAAAACAAGTGTTTTTAACGCCTGTTTTTTCCACGTTTGTGGACAGTTTTAGCAATTCAAAAGTCAAAAATTGAAAGTGAAAAAATCTGGCACTGCCATACCCTCAGGCCCGGGAACCCATGAACATTAAAAACCCCGAACTTTAGCATATTCTTTATAACTTTTTCTTCACCAGTTTTGGCGCACTATTGGCATAGTAGTAACTTTGAAAAGCCACATCCCCCGAAGAAACCGCAGGTATTCTGACCCTTTAAGACAAATCATCATTGACACAATGTTTTTTGTCCAACACCAATAGTGCTTGTATGACTTACTATCGATTATTAAGGGATAACAAAGAATCAGGGCCTTACTCTGAAGAGGATCTGATTGCCAAAGGTTTTAAACCTTATGATCTGTTATGGGTAGAAGGTAAAAGCGCCGGCTGGCGTTATCCCAGTGAAATACCTTCCTTCAAGAACATCGCACCAGCCATTGAAGAGCAGCCCTACGATCGCTTCTATAAAAAACAACCTGCACAAAAATTATTTTCCGAAGAAAGAACCAGTCACCCTTCATTTAGTAATATCACCAACAAAGTAAGTGATAACCTGCCAACTGCCCCCTCATCATTACCGGTTGCGGAGCGCAACTATCAACCATTGCCCGGCAGGCACATTCATGTAACATTGCCTTCTGGCAATACGGTAAACCTTACCACCCTGGTAACAAAAAAAGAAAACAAAGAATTAAAAGAACCAACCTCTTTTAAAAATACGCCAGCGCTTCAACCAGTAAACGCACCAGTATCAAAGCAGCCAGATGCAGATGCTGCTCACAGTTTTGCTATAACAAACAACGAACCCGTATTTATTAACAAACCGGCGAGCTCGTCTGCCAGCAGCCTCTCTTGGGGACTGATTGCGGCAGCATTTATTGGCATTGCCACACTGGTAGGACTGGGCGTTATGATTGGCCTCTCCATCAACCGCGATAAAAGTGATCTAGCATTTAACGAAGCCATTCTAAATAAATCTAAACAGTCGTCATTACCCCGCACCACGCGTACTGACCAGGCAAATCCTACTACCGGTAATGTATTACCTGAGACCACCAACACTGGAAGCGAAGCAACGGCGCATCGTTCGCCGGCTGCAACCAAAGAACTGGTGCAGAATGCGGTAGTTCAAAGCAACATAGTAAACGATAACCCGGATACAAAAGCTACTTCAAAATTACCTGTAGAGAAAGTAGTTACCGACCAGCAGGCATCCGCCCATTCAAATGAAAAAGTGTTGCCCGCTAAGCCGGCACCTGTTAACCTGGAAGCACAAATAGTGTTAACCCCTAACAATTTTAAAACTGGCGCGTTTGGCGGCATCTCCGGTTTACAATATACGTTGGTAAACAGCTCGCAATATAGCATTGCATCCGTTGAAGTAGAAATAGATTACGTACAAGCAAACAGCAAAATATATAAAACAGAAAAGTTGTTATTTAAAGACATAGCAGCTGGTGCCCGTGTTACGGTGGAAGCACCTTCCAGCAGCCGCGGCGTAAAGATGATCAGCCGCATTGTGAAAATAAATGCTAAAGACGCCTTATCCAACACAACCGCTAAATCGTAAACAGGCAATCGTTGTTCGCCCCATCTTATTTAATCACACCTATGTGATTGGCATGGTAGTTGGATTTTAAAAAACCTTCTTATATCTTATCCTGTATTTTCCGTATTCTTCCTTATATACCACGTATTATTTTTGCAGACTATTGTTTTTCTATTGATAAAAGCTATTCTTTTGTCCCGCCAGGCGGGCTGCCGGAAAAGTTTTTATCCAACCTGCAATGAACCAGCAAAGTCCTGCAAAGGATTGGCTGGTTTTTTTATCTGATGTTATAGCTGAAGATTCGCAGATAAAAAATTAGAAAGTAAAAAGTAAAAAAATTATGTCGCAGATGTATTCACTTGTTGTTACCGGCAGATAACTGATAACTCAAATTCATAATTCTGCATTCTGAATTCATCCTAAATAAAAAAGCCAGGTTGTTACACCATGGCTTTCTCCAATAAAATAACAGAATTCAATTACGAACCAAGTTTCCAACCTTCGCGGTAAGTGCGTCTTACATATTGGTTGGCTTCATCGTAGTTAGTGATTTTCATGTTTTCTGCATCCCACAGTAATTTCTTACGGCCTGGGAAGCTTTTTCCATCGCTGCTCTTGGTAATATAACTTCTCAATGCCAGGTTACCCATCAGAATAGTTTCTGTAAGCGGGCCGGCGTAATCAAAGTTAGAGCTGGTTTCGACTTTACCATAGCCCGCCATGCAAGCATTCACCCATTGCAGGTAATGGCCTTCAGGCACGCGGGCCAGCGTTTGTGGTATATTAAGCTCTTTTGTTTTTGATGTAGGCAGCAACGTAGGGTTGGCGCCATAACACTCGCACATGATCTTGCCTTTTGTACCGGTTATAATCACACCTCCATCTGAGCCACCCATTTTTTCATCGGGGCCCAGCTCGTCGGGTCTTTCAGGTACAATGCCGCCGTCCATCCAGTACAGCTTAACATCCGGCTTGCCATTTTTCATCGGGAATTTGAGCTTTACCGAAGAAGAGATTGGGCAGCTTTCCGGATAATACGAAGCATTCCACATCTTTTCAAAAACTGCACCTTCACTGCATTCTACTTCAGATGGATAACCCAGTCCCACTACTTTAAAAGCAGGGTCAATCAGGTGGCAACCCATATCTCCCAGTGCACCGGTACCATACGCCCAGTAACCACGCCAGTTAAAAGGCAAAAATTCTTTGTGGAATTCCTCAAATTTTGCGGGGCCTAACCAGAGATCCCAATCCAGCTCTTTGGGTATCTCATCTTTGCCTTTGGGATTGCCCATGCCCTGTGGCCAAACCGGCCTGTTTGTCCATACATGAATATGAGTGGCATCGCCAATAGTTCCGGCATTGTACCATTCGCGCATCAGCCGCACGCCATCGCCGGAAGCACCCTGGTTGCCCATTTGCGTAACTACTTTATACTGCCTGGCGGCCTGGGTAAGCATACGGGCTTCATAAATATCATGCGTCATGGGTTTTTGTACATACACATGCTTGCCACGCTGCATGGCGGCCATAGCGGCAACGGCATGAACATTGTCTGGCGTAGAGACAGACACAGCGTCAATGTTTTTTGCCTCTTTATCCAGCATCTCGCGCCAGTCTTTGTAATATTTTGCTTTGGGAAAACGCTTTACTGAATCTGCTGCCTGCCTGTCGTCTACATCGCACAGTACGGCAATATTCACCTTGGGACTTTTTGAAAATTCTCTCAGGTCACTGTTACCCTTTCCGCCCACGCCTATACCTGCAATGTTAAGCGTATCACTGGGAGCAACAAAACCCCTGCCCAATACATGACGGGGAACAATAAAAAAACTACCTGCGGCAAGCGATGCATTACGGATGAATTTTCTCCGTGAAGCATCCTGTGAACTTTTTTTCTTATGGCTCATAATAGTATTTAGTATTTAGTATTTAGATGATAGACTTCGCGGCCGTGAGAGTAATTAGTATCTAGTATTTAGTATTTAGACTTCGCGGCCGTCAGAGTCATTAGTATCAAGTATTTAGTATTCAGACTTCGCGGCCGTGAGAGTAATTAGTATTCAGTATTTAGTAATTAGCCTTCGCGGCCGTTAGAGTAATTAGTATCTAGTATTTAGTATTCAGACTTCGCGGCCGTGAGTGTAATTAGTATCCGGTATTTAGTATTTAGACATTGCGGCCGTGAGAGCAATTAGTATCCGGTATTTAGTATCTAGACTTCGCGGCCGTGAGAGTAATTAGTATTTAGACATTGCGGCCGTCAAACGCTTGCGTGTAGTCTAAATACTAATTACTAATTACTAAATACTGTATACTCTACACCAATGACGCTTCCAGGCCGATAGTAGTATTAAGCAGTTTGCTGATGGGGCAATTAGCTTTGGCATCCTCTGCACATTCTTTAAACTTAGCCTCATCAATACCGGGTACTTTTGCTTTAAGCACAATATTGGAAGAAGTAATAGTTCCATCATCGAGCGATACGGTAGCGGTGGCCTCCAGCGATTCTGGCGTAAAACCAGCAGCGCCCAGCACAAAACTTAATTTCATAATAAAGCAGCTGGCATGCGCAGCGGCCACCAGTTCTTCAGGATTAGTACCAACGCCCTGTTCAAATCGTGATTTGTACGAATACTGTGTTTTGTTAAGTGTGGTACTTTGTGTGGTTACATTACCGCTGCCGTCTTTACCAGAACCGTTCCAAACGGCTGTTGCTGTACGTTTCATTTGTTAAGTAATTTTATTGTTGAAAAAAAGATGCTTATGAATACGATTAACTGGCCCGATTTTGAAAAAATTGATATCAGAACCGGAACCATAACGGAAGTTAGTGATTTTCCAAAAGCCAGAAACCCTTCTTACCAATTAAAAATTGATTTTGGCGAATTGGGTTTCAAAAAGTCTGCTGCACAGATTACGGTGCATTATACAAAACAAGATCTGCTGGGCAAACAGGTGGTGGCAGTAGTTAATTTTCCGCCAAAACAAATTGGTAATTTTTTTAGCGAGTGCCTTATATTGGGTGTGTACACCGCGGAAAAACAAGTAATTTTATTGCAACCCCAGCAGGCGGTGGCCAACGGATTGAAAATAGGCTGACAATGCAAGATAATTACAGCACCCACTACGCTTCCCCCATCGGTAACATAAGAATTACCAGTACGGATGTTTGTATTACCGAAGTACATTTTTTGAATAAAGAAGATGTTTTGCCTGTATCCGGCATTGTACCGCCGGTATTGCAGCAATGCCTGGAAGAACTGATTGAATATTTTCAGGGACAACGAAAAAAATTTGAAGTGCCGGTACTCCAGCACGGCACTGAATTTCAGGAACGGGTGTGGAATGAATTATTGAATATTCCGTTTGGAAAAACTATTTCTTATTTAACATTGTCGAAACGCCTGGGCGACCCCAAAGCCATCCGTGCAGCCGCATCCACCAATGGAAAAAACAATATTGCTATCATTGTTCCATGCCACCGCGTTATTGGTACCAATCACGACCTGGTAGGTTATGCGGGTGGTGTATGGAGAAAAAGGTGGCTGCTGGAAATGGAAACAAAAATTACCTATGGGGTGCAAACGTTGTTTTGAAGCGGGAGGCGTGAGACGCGAGACGTGAATCGACAGGCGTGAGACGCGAATCGACAGGCATGAGACGTGAATCGTCAGGCGTCATGCGTTAAATGACAGGCATACATTGAAAGTAGCAGTGCTCACGATTGTCCCCTCACGTTTCACGAGATGATGCACGAAGAACCAGCCCTCACGATTCTCGTCTCACGTTTCACGACATTAAGTCTCCTGAGCCAAACGACAGTGGCAACAACATGCTGGCTTTCTCAATTACAATTACTTTGCCATCCATACCTCCCAGTATCAGGCGTATAGGATTGTGCACGCGTTGTTCATACTCATGGAGGCTCTGCCGGCAAATACCGCAAGGCGCAATGGGATGATCACTTTTTACAGCATTGCTGCGGTAACTGATAGCCATACTTTCTATAGGTATGTTGGGATGCAATGTAGCCGCGGCAGACAACAGCACTCTTTCTGCGCAAATGCCTACCGGGTAGGAAGCGTTTTCCTGGTTGGTACCTTTAACAATTTCACCATTGAGCAAACGGGCGGCAGCCCCTACAAAAAATTTGGAATACGGTGCATAAGCTGCTTTGGAAATATCTTTTGCATGCTGCAGCAACCAGGCATCTTCTTTATTGAGATCATCTATTGAGGCATAGACTTCGTATGGGAAATGATAGGCAGCTTTATTCATGTGTTGAATGTTGAGTGTTGTGTGTTGTGTGTTGTGTATCGTACAAGGAAAATCAACTTTATAACTTGCAATTGTAAATTACCCAATAACTATGATTTGATGCAGATTTAACGTCACATGCTAACAACTCAACACTTAACACTCAACACCCAACACAATATTATTTAATGAATCCTCCTGAACAGCCTGCTCCATCTTACACCATGCTCCCAGCTCATCCAGATTAACCACGCTTCTCCCACTACATGGTCTTCTGGTACAAAACCCCAGAAGCGGCTGTCTTGAGAGCCATGGCGGTTGTCACCCATCATCCAGTAATAATTCATCTTAAAAGTATACTGGCTGGCAGGTGTTCCATTAAGATAAAATTTGCCTTCTTTAAATTCGGAAGTATTGTGTTCATACACGTTGATGATGCGGCTGTATATGGAATAATTATCGGCCGTAATGGTAAGGCTGGCGTCCTTTTTTGGCACCCATAACGGGCCGTAGTTATCCACTTCCCAGCTGTTGTGAATGGTATCGTAAGGAAAACTGGTTCTGCCTGATTCCATATGCAGTTTAATGCTTTTGGTAAGCCCGCTTTTTACCATCTTTTCCTTAGCATCACTCGTGAGCAACAGCTTGTACATGTTTTTGCCCTTTTCTTCCAGCTCGCCTTTTTCGTAGTCCACATCATATTCTTCTTTCATAGCAGCGGGGTCAAGCACCTGGCCGTTTGTCTCCACATCATAAAACATTTCTGATTTTGGTGGAAAGGGAACCGCAGCGCCGTTTATCATTAACACGCCTTCTTTCACCTGCAAAGAATCGCCGGCAATCGCCACACAACGTTTTACATAATTCTCTCTTTTATCAACAGGCCGCACCACCAGCGGAAACTCGTCGGGGTTAGCCAGTATATATTGTTTTCCGGCCTCCATATTACCCCTTCCAATTTGTGTGGCTACCTGGTAATACGGATTGGCAGACAAAAATTCTTCTTTATTGATCATGGTATCGCCTGCAGGGAAGTTGAAAACCACAATGTCATTGCGTTTGACCGGGCTTGGAAACCAGCGGGTATAAGGGATCTTTATCCATTCAACATAAGAGCTTTTTAAACTGCCCGGCAGTGTAGCATGCACAAAAGGTACAGACAACGGGGTATTGGGTATGCGGGGGCCGTAGGTTAGTTTGCTTACAAAAAGAAAATCATTGATCAGCAAAGTCTTCTCCATAGAACCAGTAGGTATGGTATAAGCTTCAAACACAAACGTGCGGATGAGCGTGGCAGCAACTATCGCAAATACGCCGGCATCTATCCACTCGCGGGTAGCAGATTTTTTGTACGTTTTTTTTACGGCATCCGGGCCAATAAAGCGCGTGTCTTTGTGACTTGCCATCCACGGAAAATAAAACATAGGTAGAAAAGCCGCGAGGGCATGAGAACCCAGTGAAAATTTACCGAATAACTTTACCCATTCTATAAATATGCCCATGGTAATAAACCAGCCCGCAATGGGAATGAGCTGCAATACTGCCCAGTATTTGGGCCGGTGTGCGGCTTCCTGCATTACCCATGTATTGTAAAAAGGCACAAAAGCCTTCCAACCCGGAATACCTGCTTTAATAAACAATTTATACAATCCATAAGACGGCAGCATAACCAGTAAGAAAGCAATCAGGTAAACAACAAATAAATCGTGTGCGGGCATTGGTCTAATTTTAAATTCCGGCAAAAATACCATTCTCCGTTATATGACACTAATATAAAAATGGGACATAACGGGCTGATAACAGGTTATAAGTCGTTACATTGTAACAAATATTACAATCGCGGTGAAAAATCTATTTTTGGATGCCATTGCGTCCTTTGCGCCGCCTTGCCCTAGTATTAAATTATGCAAACAGACACCCCGGGTGTACGTAAACCAGCTTTTTTTCCTAATTTGAACGGCTTGTCACAAACACTTTGCATGCACCATTTTACCATTCGTGATGTTGAAAACCTGAGCGGCATTAAAGCGCACACCCTGCGTATGTGGGAGCAACGCTACGGCCTTTGTGTTTGCAAACGGAAAGAAAGTCAGCACCGTTATTTCGATAATGAAGATTTGAAATACATTCTGCGCATCGCATACTTGTACCATAATGGTTACCGTATTTCGCGCATTGCCGCTTTATCTGCCACAGAGGTTAACCAACTGGCCACCCAACAATTTGGCAACGATGAATACGATATGCTGGTGCACCAGCTGATAGAATGCGGACTTGATTATAATGAAGCGGGGTTTGAAAAAACCCTCCGGCACTTGCTCCAGTCAATGGGGCTGGAAGCCTGCCTGGAAAAAGTAGTGTATCCCTTTCTGGCTAAAATAGGTTTGTTATGGATGACCAATCATGTGTTGCCTGCCCAGGAACATTTTTGCAGCCATCTGATTGAGAAAATGATTATCTCCGCCACTAACCAATTGCCTGCGCCGCGGCAGGATTCACAGCACCGCGTACTGCTTTTTACGCCAAAAGGTGAAATGCACCATCTGCCGTTGCTTTTTGTACAGTACATTATAAAGAAGAAAGGAATCAAAGCTAACCTGCTGGGCAAAAACTCCACTACAGAAATGGTGCAGTATTGTTGCCAGCATCAGCGCGTAACACACCTGTATTTTCACTTTGTAACCAACTTTACCAATACTGATACCAAGGCTTATATCGGTCAACTGTCAGCGCAGTTTCCTTCTTTGCAGATACTAGCTTCCGGTTCTGCCCTTCATGATATTACAGAACTCCCGGCCAATGTACGCATCTTATTTTCGCCCCACGAAGTAGTTAGTTTGAAGTTTTAAGTTCAGCAGTGCGGTAGTTCGGTGTTTCATAGTTCGGTAGTTCGATAGTTCCAAAGTTCGCTTGCCAACTGTTCGATTCTAGAGACCCGCAAAAGAACTTACCACTTCCCACTTGCCACTTACCACTTACCACTAACTATTTCTTACCAATCACGTTGCTTACAATGTCTTCCCTGGTAATGGTTTTGCCGCTTAGAATGACCAGCCTTTCTACCACGTTTCTCAGTTCGCGGATGTTGCCGCTCCAATTGTAATCTTTTAGTTCGTCGAGCGCCATATTGTCGATCCCTTTTTTTGCAATTCCGTACTCGGTACAGATATCTTCCAGGAATTTATCGGCCAGCAGTGGAATATCGTCTCTGCGATCATTAAGCGATGGTACGTGTATAAGTATTACGCTCAGGCGATGGTATAAATCGAGCCGGAAACTTCTTTCATCCACCTCTTTCAGCAGGTCTTTATTGGTGGCGGCAATAACGCGTACGTCTACCGTTATGTCTTTATCGGCACCCACACGGGTTATTTTTGCTTCCTGCAGTGCTCGCAGAACTTTGGCCTGTGCGCTGAGGCTCATGTCGCCAATTTCATCCAGGAAAAGCGTTCCGCCATTGGCCTGCTCAAATTTACCAATGCGTTGTTTGATAGCCGAGGTGAAGGATCCTTTTTCGTGTCCGAACAATTCGCTTTCTATCAGTTCACTGGGTATGGCAGCACAGTTTACTTCTACCAGCGGGCCGGCAGCGCGACTGCTTTTCTCATGCAGCCAACGGGCTACGAGTTCCTTGCCCACACCGTTCTCACCAGTTATTAGCACACGTGCTTCTGTAGGCGCCACTTTTTCTATGGTGTCTTTTATTTTTTTGATGGGAGCGCTCTCTCCTATCATTTCTTGTACCCGGGCCACCCTGCGTTTGAGCACCTTTGTTTCTGTAACCAGGTTGGTTTTATCCATGGCATTGCGGATGGTGATCAGCAAGCGGTTTAAATCGGGCGGCTTGGATATATAATCGTACGCGCCTTTTTTAACGGCTTCTACTGCCGTCTCAATGGTGCCATGGCCAGAAATCATAATTATGGGTACATCGGGATTGATTTCCCTGGCCCTTTCCAGAAATTCAATGCCATCCATCTTTGGCATTTTAATATCACAAAGCACCACATCATAGGACTTCTCTTTGAACCTTTTCAATGCTTCTTCACCATCACCCGCTTCATCCATTTTATAACCTTCGTATGAAAGGATTTCGCCCAGGGTCTTACGGATGGCCTTTTCGTCGTCAACTATCAGAATGTTAGACATGCGGATTGTTTATTGAGGGGCAAAAGTAGCGAATAAAGAAGGAAGTTGAAAGGGGGAATTGGTAAGCAACAAGCCTATATAACTGTTATATTTTTTACATGCAATAATCCCTTATACACAAACGTGTTGCCGTTTATTGTTGGCAGTTCTTTAACAGTGCACTGCTGTGGTTTAGTTGACCCCATGCATCTCTCCAAAAAATACATCAACATGCCATTTATCTACCTGTTGCCATTTTTACTTGGATTGCTTAGCCAACCCGCACCGCCTGTTACCAGCCGTACTGCCGCGGGTCAGTCACTGAACAGCAACAACCCTTATTCAACTATTGATGATATTCCGCTACCTGCTGGCTTCTGGCGGGTGCCGGTACCCTCCCATTCATTTGCCGCATGGTTAAGGCAATTACCGTTAAAGAAAAACAAGACAGTATATACATACGCCGGACTACCCAAGGCCAATCAGTCTGCACAGTTTGCTGTAATTGATATAAGTACAGGCAAGAAAGATTTGCAACAATGTGCCGATGCCGTAATGCGGCTAAGGGCAGAATACCTATACAGCCAGCAACGGTGGAGCGATATTGATTTTACAGATAACCATTTAACGCATTACCGTGTACCTGCCCAGGCCAGCCGCGCAGTTTTTGATCAGTACCTGGAAAAAGTGTTCTCCTATTGCGGCACCGCATCCCTTGAAAAACAACTGCAGGCGGTTAGCAGTTACCAGGAAATAAAGCCAGGCGATGTGCTAATCAAAGGTGGTTCGCCGGGTCATGCCATGCAGGTTGTGGATGTGGCTATAAATAAAGAAGGGATCATCATTTACCTGCTTGCCCAAAGCTATATGCCTGCACAAGACATGCATGTAGTGGTAAACCCGGTTAGCGGCGCATTAAGTCCCTGGTATGAACAAACTAACGGTCATTTAATAGAAACACCGGAATGGGTCTTTACAAAAAATTCTATCAAAAAATGGCCGTCTAAATGATAATCAGATACTTACAATTTTTTAATGAGAAAATTTTGTCCAAAAAAACATCGCATTTAGCTTGACAAAGCAAAAATCTGTGATTATTTTTGTTGCATATCCGTTAAAAAACTAAAATCATCCCTATGAATGTAAAATTTACCCCTCAGCGCTCTGTGGCTGATTACAACGTATGGCAACTCGCCGGCAGGCTAATGCTTCTTGCAGGAATTTTAATGGCGTACAGTTATTGCTTCCTGCTTACCATCAAATCAATCATCAAAACATTTTCATAACCTATAAGCTATTCACCGCCTTTTGTTTCCTGGCTATTAACTAATAATGCCCGGCAACAAGCCATGAAAATTACAAAAGCCTCCCGAATAACATCCGGGAGGCTTTCTTATGTACAATTGTATTTTTTATTTCTTTACATACATCACTTCTTTCACCAGCTTCACTGTTCTGGCCACATCGGGCAGAGCAAGTGCCACCAGGTTAGGCGCGTAATGCAGGGGCGCGTCAGCGGCAGTGATGCGACGGATAGGTGCATCCAGGTAATCAAAACCTTCTTTTTGTATGCGATAGGCAATTTCTGAGGAGATGGAAGCAAAAGGCCATTGCTCTTCAACAATTACCAGGCGGTTGGTTTTTTTCACGCTTTCCAGAACGGTCATCCAATCCATAGGGCGAATGGTTCTCATGTCAATAACTTCTGCGCTGATGTTTTCTTTCTCCAGTTCTGCAGCGGCTCCCAGCGCCACTTTCATCATTTTATTCCATGAAACAATGGTTACATCGCGGCCAGCTTTTTTAATGTCTGCCTTTCCAATGGGAATATAATATTCTTCTTCGGGAACTTCACTTTTGTCGCCATACATCACCTCGCTTTCCATAAAGATAATCGGGTCTTCTTCATACCGGATGGCCTGCTTCAACAGCCCTTTTGCATCGTAGCCGTTGCTGGGCGATATCACCTTTAAACCCGGAATATTGGCATAATAGCTCTCAAATGCGGTGGAGTGCTGGGCACCTAGTTGACCGGCAGAACCATTGGGCCCCCTGAAAACAATGGGACAGGAAACTTGTCCGCCACTCATGGCCAGCATTTTGGAAGCGGTGTTCAGAATCTGATCCAGCGCCAGTACGGCAAAATTCCAGGTCATGTATTCTACCACGGGGCGTAAGCCCATTTGTGCGGCACCAACTGCTACGCCGGTAAAACCCAGCTCAGAAATGGGCGTGTCAATTACTCTCTTAGGCCCAAATTCATCCAGCATACCCTGGGTAACCTTATACGCGCCGTTGTATTCTGCCACCTCTTCACCCATAATAAAAACCCTGTCGTCGCGCCTCATTTCTTCATTCATCGCCTCACGCAGCGCTTCCCTAAACGCAATTGATCTTGCCATACTGTGTACTAATTTAAAGTGGGGGCAAAAATATTGCAAGGTAAGCATAGTAGCAAAAGTTTTACCCTGCCTGTCTTGCCCCTCTTAAAGGGTGGTAACACAAAAACCGAGGGCTGTCATGGTGCGCAAGACATGTTGGTTTTCTGTTTTTTATTAGTTTTTATCGTTCTTTGCAGGCGCAATCGATTCATAAAAAATTTCAGCATGCAGGTTTTTAAATTTGGGGGAGCAAGTGTTAGCAGTGTAGACAGGATCAAAAATGTGGCCGCCATCCTTCGCAGTTTTCAGCACGAAAAAATACTGGTGGTTATTTCGGCCATGGGCAAAACCACCAACGCATTAGAAAAAGTGGTGGAAGCTTTTTATGAAAACCGGCAGGAACACGCGTTGCAATTATTTGAGCAGGTAAAAAACCAACACCTCACCACTGCCAAATACTTGTTGGTTACCAATTATCTTGCCTGTGAAACACAGCTGCGCGATTTTTTTACTGAAGTAGAATGGCTGTTGCACGATAAGCCGGTGCGCGAATTTGATTATTACTACGACCAGGTAGTTTGTGCCGGCGAACTTTTATCCACTGCCATCGTAGGTGCTTACCTCAATGAAGCAGGCATTGCCAATCAATGGCTGGATGTACGTGACACCTTCCGCACGGATGATAATTTCCGCGATGCAAATATTGATATGGCATTTACCACCCGGCGTGTTACAGAAAACGTACTGCCCGCTTTTACCCGGTTTGATGTGGTGATTACCCAGGGCTTCATAGGTGCCACAGATGAAAATGAAAGCACTACGCTGGGACGTGAGGGCAGCGATTACTCGGCGGCCATTTTTGCCAACATCCTGGATGCCAAAAGCCTGAGCATTTGGAAAGATGTGGAAGGTGTTATGAATGCAGACCCCAAACAATTTGCAGATGCCCAGCTGATCAGCGAACTGAACTACGATGAAATTATTGAAATGGCCTATTACGGCGCACAGGTCATCCATCCAAAAACAATTAAACCGCTGCAGAACAAAGATATTCCGCTTCATGTAAAATGTTTTTTGGATCCGGCCCTGCCCGGAACCATTGTACACAATAGCAATATAGGTGAGCTGCCGTCTATCATTGTTGTAAAAGAAAACCAGGTGCTGGTGCACTTGCATACACAGGATTTTTCTTTTATTGGCGAGCAACCCATGAGCCGCCTGTATGAAATTTTTGCGGAGATAAAAATCAAACCCAACCTTATTCAGACGGGTGCAGTAAGCCTGGTAGTTTGCCTGGATGACCGTCCCGATAAAATTGACAAACTTGCGTCTACCGCTGCAGCCATGTTTGAAGTGATTGTAGAAAGAGGCTTAAGCATTTTAACCATCCGCCATTATAAAGAAGCATTGTTACAGCAGCTTACTTCCGGTAAAAGAGTGGTGCTCCGGCAACAAAGCGAAGACACGGTGCAGTTGTTGATGAGATGAAAAATGTGGTAAATGTGAGAATGTGGAAATGTGTAAACCTGCCTGCCGGCAGGCAGGTGTGCTAATGCCGCGACGCGGTTTAATGGCACGCAGATTTTGATGATTTGTGAAGATTTGTTTTGCACCGGTCTACCATTCAACCAATCAACCAATCAACCACTCAACTGATCAACTGATCAACTGATCAACTGATCAACCAATCAACCAACCATGTCCAATCCATATATTTCATTAATGGCTACGGCCTGGCGGTACGCAAAGCATGAAAAGAAGCGTTACCTGCTGGTGTATTCGCTGTTTATTTGTGCGAGTGCAGTTTCGGCCATGAACCCTTTATTGTATGGCTGGTTTATCAATGCGGTTCAAACAGATGGCATTGGCCGTTTGCATAACGCCTGGCTATTTGCCGCCGGTTTTATGTTGCTGAAATTATTGGAATGGTCGTTTCACGGGCCTGCCAGGATAGTGGAGCGTTCACTTGCGTTTAACCTGAGCCGCAATTTCCTGCAGGAACTATACCATCAAACGCTTCACCTGCCTGTAAAATGGCACCAGGATCACCACAGCGGCGCTACCATCAACCGAATCCGCAAAGCGTATGAAGCGCTTAAAGATTTTTTTCAGAATGGATTTATGTATATGTACACGCTCACCAAATTCTTATCATCGTTTATTGCCATGCTGTTTTTCTCTCCCCTCTTTGGTGCTATTGGGGTAATGATTGGCGCGGTAACGGTATGGATTATATTTAAGTTTGATAAACCGTTTATGAAAACGGTAGACGAAACCAATGAGAAAGAACATGTGGTATCAAGCACACTGTTCGACAGCCTTTCTAATATTATTACGGTTATCACATTGCGGCTGGAACAGCGGATGGAAAAAAGCCTGCTCAAAAAAGCCAACGAGGTATACCCGCCTTTTATCAGCAGCGTTAAAATAAATGAATGGAAATGGTTTGTTGCCGATGTGCTGGTAACATTGGTATATGTGGTAACAGCGGTAGGTTATATTTACCAGCATACCCGCCCCGGAAATGATTTTATGCTGGGTAGCCTGGTGGCACTGCTGGGTTTTGTAAACCAGTTTACCAGCGTGTTTCATGATGTGGCGTTTCAATACACCAATATTGTGCAATACAATACCAATGTACAAACCGCCCGTTTTATTGCAGCAGCTTACAAACAGCACCACCTGCCAGATGGCAATGAAGGCCTTCCATCATCCTGGCAGCATCTCAACATCAGCGGATTAAACTTTTCGCACAAAGATGTTTATACAGCCGATGCTAAAGCGCATAGCCTGCATCATATTAATATAACCCTTACCAAAGGAAAGCGCATTGCCTTTATTGGCGAAAGCGGCAGCGGCAAAAGTACGTTGATGGCATTGCTACGCGGACTGTACGAGCCGCAGCCCGGAACCGTTATCAATATCGATAACACCCGCACCTTGAATGCAGCAGTAATTGCTGCTTCCATTACCTTGTTTCCGCAAGAACCGGAGATTTTTGAAAACACCATTGAGCACAACATCACCCTCGGCCTTCCTTTTGATGAAAATGAGATCATGAATGTTTGCGAAACCGCGCATTTTACCGAAGTGGTTCGCCATTTGCCAAACGGACTGCAATCAAGCATACAGGAGAAAGGTGTGAACTTATCTGGCGGGCAAAAACAGCGACTGGCACTGGCGCGTGGCATACTGGCGGCAAAAACCAGCGACATTGTTTTGCTTGACGAACCCACCAGCAGTGTTGATCCAAAAACCGAAGTACAGATTTACGAAAAATTGTTTGCAGCTTTTAAAAATAAAGCGGTGGTTTCCACCTTACACCGTTTGTACCTGCTGAGCTATTTTGATTACGTATACATCCTGCGCAACGGTCATATTGCAGACCACGGCACATTTGCGGATCTAAAAACACGCAGTACCATATTCAATGAATTGTGGAAGCACCAGGGGGATAGTTGATCAGTTGATTGGTTGATTGGTTGATCGGTTGATCAGTTGACTGGTTGATTAGTTTATTGGTTGATCGCTTGATCGGTAAAAAAAATACCAACCATCTTTGTGTATTACCTTTTTTAATCGGGCTGGGGCAAGCCCAGCCCCTACAGTCATGATCTTAATCTTAAATAATAAAATCATTTTTGATCATGTCGATCATGAAAATCTGCGTGCCATAAACCAAGCAAACGTATTAGCACACTTATCACATTGTCACATTAGCACATTACCTAGTGTCCATAAATGCTGCGCATGCGGTTGCCGAATTGGTTCATGAGCTGGCGGGTGAGTTCGCGGTAGAGTTCGTCGTAACTGGGTTGTTCGCTGTAAGCGCCGCGAATGATGGCCCAGTCTTTATCGCTAAGGGCGCGCTGATCGCCGGTATAGTTGCCCGTTAGTTTTTCCCAGGTGTAATTGGCAGAAACTCTATCACTGCCCACCATGCGCCGCGAGGCCGCATCGGTAATGCGGTAGTCCATACTGGCGCGCGAATCAATAATGCGGCGGGTAACATTTATGGTAGCCGTTACGGTATACGACCTTGTTTTCTTTCCTTCTTTATCATCTTTGTCTTTCTCTGTAATTTCTTTAGACACGGTATAAGATTCCCTGCGCGAACCCATTTGCCCGAACCAGATATCGTACACATTGATATCCATGAACTGGTCGGCACGTACTTCACGGGCGCGGGGTTCACTGGTATTATAGAACTTGTAGTAATGGCTGTTACCAATATTATTAAGGGAGTATACAATATCATTCTGAAAGAAATTACCATTTACCTGGTAGTTGTTGAACCGTTGATCAAACTTATCTACAATTACGTTCACGATAGCCAGGTCATAAGCTTCGGCGGCGCGGTCGTCTACATCTTTAAAACCTCTTACGTAATTGGAAACCTGTTGAAAATTTTCATAGGCTTTTTGCGCACTCAGTCTGTCGCCCCGCTGCAACAAATCCATACCGCGCTCATAACGGAATGAAGCGGCGTTGTCTGCAGCCACCGACACATCCGCGGCGTAGTTTTTTGCGCTAACATGGCTGAAAGCTGCAGGCGTGGCGGCAATAGCGGTATACATTTTTTGCAGTGCCACGTAATCCCGGTAAATGATATCGAGCTTTTGTGCATTGCGTATACCGGTGCTGGCGGCAGTAATAGAACTCTGGTATTTGTTCACCGCTTCGTTATAGGCCTGTGGAAGTATAGCTGCCGCGGTGGCATTGTCTGGCTTTTTGCGGAGATCATCCAGGGCTGAGTACAGAGCTTTGTCGTACTGCCCTTCTTCAAATAATTTTTTGGTTGATTTGCAGGCGGCAAAGAAAACTACGGCAGCCAGCAGGCAGGTCATAAAGGGTTTCATAAAAAAAGGGATAATTAATAATGCGGAAAATTACAACAATCTTCTTGATTGTGTTTAGTGCCAAGGGACAGCTGTGTTGAGTGTTATGTGTTAAGTGTTAAGTTCCCGTAACACTTTCATTAATTGGTATGGATTGTGTCTTTCGTCCGGCCTGCGGCGCGGGTTGCCTGCCAAACTGAAAAAAGCGAATCAGCGCACTCAACACTTATCACTCAACACTTAAAACAATAACTTAATCCGCTTCCACGTAAATAGTTTGCTTTAGCCGTATAGCGATGGGTTTTTCCAGGCGGATGGCAGGCGACCAATCGGGCATGGATTCAAAGCGCTCTATGATTAAATTATTCATTTCATTGGTAGCACCCCTGAGCACCTTGGGTAAAATGGTTTTACCTTCTTTGGTAACAATGTATTCAACAGTAATGAATGTTTTTTTCTGATCTGGGGGTAGCATTGTTACCAGTTCTTTCGACAAATCATCTAAAAACTTTTGGAACGCTTCTGCCCCACCCTGGTAAACGGGAAGCTTATTAACTGAATTTTCCAGTTGCGTCATGTCGAACTTTACAGGGGTTGCCTCTTTGCGCTTCACCTGTTTGATTTCCGGTTTTAGTTCTTCTGTTGCCAGTTTTACATCTTCGCCAAAAACATATTCGCCCTGTTCATTGGTCATAATAACGGGCAGGTTCTTGTGTTTTTCAAAGTAGAAAAATACCTGACGCAGTTTATCAGACATTTTTTTGTACTCCGGAAAATCTTTTACATACCTGGCGAGGTATTCATTGCTGCGTGCGCTTTTAAACGATACGGGAAATATATGAACCGGTATAAAATCTTCTCCCTGGTTTTTTGCCTGCGTAGCCAGAATGTACAATTCTTCAATCTGCGTATCGGTAATAGGAATGCAGCCGGTGGTAACGCAACTGCCATGTATGTAGATATCGCCGCCGGGTTGCAAAGAGTCGCTCAGCATTCTGTCTGATGCATTGGGGTAATTGAGACCCAGCGACAAATGATAGTTGCTGCGTGGATTGAACTCATTAATGTAATAAAAGCCTTCGGGTACCTGGTAATCGCCTGCCATTCTTTTAGGGCCCAGCGTGCCGGCCAATGCGCATACCTTATATGTCTTGAATAATTTGTAGGGTTCGTTTTTTTCCTGCTTCACCCAAACTTCCAGCTGGCTATCGTACTTAAACGATCGGATATACATGTATTTGGCAGGCCACTGCAGTTTTTTTTCTTCAAACTGCTTCATGAGGGTGTCTTCCTTGCGCTTTAAGGCTTCATTGAATACCGGGAAAGATCGCTGGTAATTAACGAAATTAAAATCCGGGGCGGCGGTTTGTGCGCCTGCAGTGCAGGAAACACCCAATAAAAACAGTAATACACAAAATTTAAACATAGGCCAAAACATGTCTTTCATAAAACGGATATAGGTGTAAATTATTACCGCCCCATGCCAGGAAATAGCGTTAAAATTACCGCAATTGACTGGCAAAAATTAAACCAGCTATCCACTGGTGTGGAAAACCGTGTTTTTTTCAGGAATTTGGGATTGGGAATTAGAAATTGGACGTTTGCGCGGTCTATTGGGACTTAGGATTTGGCTTGGAGCGGTACGTTGTTGGGAAACCGGACAGAAATCGGGTATTTGCGAAGTAGATTGTTATCAAAAGATTAATCCTACTCCCTAGTCCCCAATCATTATTGTCCGGTTAAATCCTACAAACCTTTTAATACGACGGCCTCAGGCCGGCCGGGCGCTCGTACGCTTTTCGATGCTGCGTTTTCCTTTTCCCCTGTAATTGAGCTGCAGTAGGTATTTCGGCCATTGCATCATTCAATTTCTGTACAAAGCTCACGGAAAACGAGGCATCTCCAAGCGTACTGGTATCATGTCCTACAATTGCAAGCCTCCACTTGTGTAAATCACTAAAAACCTTTGCTACAACTGGGTCGTCGAATGAGACAATTTTTCCCGGATACAAATTATCCCCAATTCCTCATTCCTAATTCCCAATTCCTAATTCCAAATCCCCACTTGCTACTCCCCGCTCCGGCCAATAAAATCCCACAAATTGCCATACAGATCTTTAAAGACCACCACGGTGCCGTATGGTTGCTCTATGGGTTCAGCAATAAATTCGACGCCGTTCTGGCGAAGGCGGTGATAATCGTTCCAGAAATCATCGGTCTGAAGAAATAAAAAAACACGACCCCCGGTTTGGTTGCCTACCCGGCTTTTTTGTTCATCACTGGCGGCTTTGGCTAATAAAATGCAGGCGCCAGTACTGCCCCTGGGCTTCACCAGCACCCAGCGTTTGGTTTCACTTAATGGCGTGTCTTCTACCAGTTCAAATCCGATTTTTTCAGTATAAAAAGCAATGGCTTCGTCGTAATCTGCTACTACAAGGGCTGTATGAATAATTTGCTGCATCTTTTTATTGTGTTGAGTGTTGCGTGTTAAGTGCTAAGTATTATAAGCGTTTGTCATAATTGAGCGGACTGGCGCAAGCGCAGTCCTTACAGTCGCAATCATAACAATAGAATCATTTTTAATCCTGTCAATCATGAAAATCTGTGTTCCATCCAGCAGAGCGCAGGCAGCTTTCCACATTAGCACATTATTTTATTATTCCGGCGTCTTTGATCCAGTCGGTTAACCTGTCGGGCCATGTTTTCAGGCTGTTGAAAGTAGATCGCTTGCCCATATTAAAACCATGGCTGCCCACTGAATAAATATGTGCTTCTACCGGAACTTTTACTTTGCGGTGCATTTGTAATAATTTGATTACTGGTTCTGAACAGCATTCATCATCGTTGGCCACCAGCATGAAAGTGCGTGGTGCCGTTGCCGTTACCACATCCGGCACCGCCAGCGGGCCGGGGTAAATCAAAATCTGGAAAGCCGGTCTTGCAGACAGCGCATCAACAGCATCAGGTTTTACCGCATGACTTTCCTGTGCATGGTAAGCCACCCAGCCCGCTACTTCGCCACCGGCAGAAAAACCCATTACACCAATACGGGCAGTATCAATTTTAAATTCTGCCGCGCGACTGCGAACCAGCCGCATGGCACGAAAGATATCTTGTTTAGGGTTTTCATCTGTATACATAGAATCTTCGCGAAAGAGCCTGTATTTTAAAACAAAAGCTGTAATGCCCAGGCCGTTGAGATACACAGCCGCATCCTTGCCCTCAGCATTGTACACCAGTGTGTGAAAACCGCCGCCCGGGCAAATGATAACTGCAGCACCGTTGGCAGTACCGGCAGGCGCCGGGTATACCGTAATGCTGGGGTTGTGTACATGCTTCACCCACCAGTCTTTTGCTTCCTCAGGAATATTCTTTTTGTTTTCAAAACCGGGAGCGCCATTCTGCCAAAGCGGTATTACAGTGCCTTCCTGCGCTGAGCAATAGTTGATAAGACAGAGCATCATCATGAGTAACAGCAATGATTTGTTATTATTCCGCATAAATTATTTTTTAGAGATGGTGATTGAGCAGCTGTACCCGGAAGATACAATTTGGCATTTGATGATTGGAAAATAGTTGCTGGACAGCAGCGGAATTTTGAAAATATCTCAATCTCGCCATCGCATTATTCCATTAATGTTTTTTTCAGTCCTTCATCAAAACCAAGCGGTTCATATCCCAGCTCCCTACGGGCCTTATCAATGTTGAACCCGGTTTTGGGCGGGCGTTTGGCGGGTTGCGTAAAGCTGGCGGCATCGGTTTTTTCGATCAGCTCATGGTTTAGTCCGCAAAGTGCAGCTGTTTGCATGGCCATATCATACGGGGTTAACTTGTCTTTGCCGGCTATATGATATACGCCTGTGGCGCTTTTTTCAATAATCAGCCATATGCCCATGGCCAGGTCTTTTACGTACGTGGGCGTACGCCATTGATCGTTCACCACTTTTATTGGTTTGCCGGCAACCAGGTTTTCTTTTACCCAGGTGATTATATTGCTCCTGGTACCTGTAAATGCGTTTCCATACACCAGGCAGGTGCGTACAATGGCAAACGGTATATCGCTTGTTTCAACAATGCTTTCCGCCTGTATTTTGGTAAATCCATACCAGCTCACAGGATTTGCATCATCCTCTTCTGTATAATCGCCCTTTATTCCATCAAAGACAAAATCTGTAGAAATATAAATAAAATGACTGCTCACGGATTCGGCACTCAACAGCAATTGCGCAGTAGCCCGCACATTCACGGCTTCACAGTTTTCCTGGTGCAACTGGCAATCGTCTGCCTGGGTAATGGCGGCGGCGTGCACAATAGTATCTGGCTTTTCTTTTTCAAGAATATGCTGCATTAGCATATCGTTGGTAATATCAGCATCGTAATAGTTAAAATGTGGCGACGTTGAAAATGGCAGACGGCTCTCTCCGCGGCCAACTGCTACTACCACACAATTTTTTTGCAGCAAGAGGTTGACCAGGTGCTGGCCCAAAAAGCCATTGGCACCGGTTACTAAAACTTTTTTCATGCAGGTAATTGAAAAATGATTGTTCCTGTAAAAATAGGCTGGCAACAGCTGCGGGAAAAACTTTCCTGTTAAGAGTGGGCGGTAGCATTACCAATACAACAAAACACGTAAAGAATAATACAATTGCCGGGCACGCGTTATTGCAAACACCATATTGACGGTGTGGTTAACACCAACACTCAAAGTGGCAAATGATCTTTATTGTAATTACCAAATAATTAATGGTTTGGATGTGCCTTGCTGTATGGGATCAAATCCTTACTTTTGGGACTTAGCTTAACGATTAGATAGAAAAATTTGAACATTTATTGCCTTATGTTTAAAATTTTTTAAACAATAACCGACTGTTTTAAATTAATGAGCGAAAAAAGAAAAATCACCAGCATAGGCGTATTAACTTCCGGGGGCGATTCTCCGGGTATGAATGCCGCCATCCGCGCAGTTGTACGCACAGGGCTTTATCATGGGTTAGAGATGTACGGCGTTATGAGGGGTTACAGCGGCATGATTGAAGACGATATCGTAAAAATGGAATCCCGTTCTGTTGCCAATATTATTCAAAGAGGCGGCACTATCTTAAAGACCGCCCGTTGCAAAGAATTTTTTGAGCTGGAAGGAAGACAAAAAGCATATAACAACCTCAAAAAAAGAGGCATTAACGCGCTTGTGATCATTGGAGGCGATGGATCTTTTAAAGGCGCATTGAAATTCAGCCAGGATTTTGATATTCCCTGTATTGGTTTACCCGGTACGATTGACAAAGACATTGCGGGCACCGATTTTACCATTGGCTTTGACACGGCCGTAAATACTGCGGTAGAAGCCATCGATAAAATACGTGATACAGCGGATGCGCACGACCGGCTTTTTGTAATTGAGGTAATGGGCCGCGATGCCGGGTACATTGCCCTGCACAGTGGTATTGCCACCGGCGCAGAACATATACTGATACCAGAACGCAAAACAGATATAGAACTGGTGGTAGAGTCATTGCTTGAAAAAGAAAAACGCCGCAAACTGGTAAACATGATTGTAGTGGCAGAAGGTGATGGATTTGGCGGTGCGGAAGAGGTAAGCAAAGTAATTAAAGAACGCATGACCAATGCAGACGTAAGGGTTTGCATACTGGGTCATATACAGCGCGGCGGTTCGCCCAGTTGCTTGGACAGGCTTATTGCCAGCAGAATGGGTTACCATGCTGTGGAAACCTTGCTGGAAGGGCGGTACAATGTGATGGTGGGTATACAAAACAATAAAATTTTATACACTCCCTTAGAAAAAGCCGTAAAAGCAAAACAAAAAATCAGTGATCAGTGGATGAGGATTGTTAAAATTCTTGCCAGCTGATGTGGCACCAGTGCAGCGCATATTAATCAGATAAAATTCAATAGCGATAACCATATTACAAACCCATACTAAAGAAAATGTCAAAACATCTTTCTAAATACCTGCACCAGACAATGGATAAACAGGCAGGTATTGAACATGCCTTTCACCGAACAAAGATTGTTGCTACAGTTGGCCCCGCCTGCGATACTTACGATAAACTTCTCGACCTCGTAAAAGCAGGCGTTAATGTTTTCAGACTTAATTTCTCTCATGGAACGCACGAAGACAAACTTAAAATCATTGAGCACATACGCAATATCAATAAAACCGAACCTTATAATATTGCCATACTGGGCGATTTACAGGGGCCTAAACTGCGTGTGGGTGAAATAGAAAACAATGCGTTGCCTGTTGTTGCAGGAGACATACTCACTTTTACCAATGAAAAGCTGGTAGGCAATATGGACAGGATATATGTGTCTTATCCAAACCTGCACGAAGATGTAAAACTGGGCAATACCATTATGATTGATGATGGTAAACTGGAAGTAAAAGTGATTGATATTGCGAAGAACAATGATGTTAAGGTAGAAGTGATACTGGGCGGTGTTATATCTTCCAAAAAAGGCATCAACCTGCCGGATACAAAAATTTCACTACCCGCACTGACTGAAAAAGACCTGGCCGATCTTGAATTTATTATTGAGCAAAAGCTTGATTGGGTGGCCCTTTCATTTGTACGCAGTGTAAAAGACATTGTAATTCTGCGCAGCAAACTGGATGAAAAGAAAAGCAAAACAAAAATCATTGCTAAGATAGAAAAACCGGAAGCCCTGGTGAATATCCGCGACATCATACTGGAAAGCGATGCCATAATGGTGGCGCGTGGCGACCTGGGCGTGGAGCTGCCGGTAGAACAAATTCCGCTGATTCAGCGCCAGTTAGTGCGCAAATGCCTTCACCGTGGTAAACCCGTTATTGTGGCCACCCAAATGATGGAGAGCATGATAGAACGCACCAAACCTAACCGTAGCGAAATTACCGATGTGGCCAATGCCGTATTGGAAGGTGCGGATGCAGTAATGCTGAGTGGCGAAACCGCCGCAGGCAATCACCCTGCACTGGTGGTAGAAACCATGCGCAAGATCATCATGGAAGTGGAAAACACAGAATACCGCTACAACCGCGAAGATGATTTGAAACCTCAGCAACACTCCCCTTCTTTTTTAAGCGATGCCATTTGTTATAACGCTTGTAAAATTGCCAGGGATGTGAATGCAGATGCCATTATTGGTATGACGCAGAGCGGCTACACTGCTTTCATCTTAAGCAGTTACCGGCCTAAGGCACCGCTTCATATTTTTAGTAAAGAACGCAGTCTTATTAACCAGTTAAGCCTGAGCTGGGGCGTGCGTGCATTTCATTATGCCGAAGAAGACAGCCTGGATGATATCATTGAAGACCAGATTGAAATTTTGAAAGAACGAGGCTTTATTAAGCCCGGCGATACCGTGGTTAATACCGGCAGTACCCCCGTACACCTGCATTTGCCTACCAACGTTCTTAAAATTACAAAGGTTGAATAAAAACGCAGATTGAAAAATCAACATACCAGCAAAACCGTTTCGTAATTGAAACGGTTTTTTGTTGCCCTGCAAATAGAAAAGAGCCATTTTATTCTTGTAACATTGGTGCAAAAGAATCAGCCATTTGTTTTACCGATGCTGAGTTGCCGCAACTCCCCCTCCAGCGCGATAGCATGATTGATCAGTGATTTGTTTTTTATATAAGGTGCAATAGAAAATGATTGATTGATTTGTCCCGGCTGATAAACTGTGCTGAAAACAACCGGCCGCAATGCAAAACCCATTTGTTTTACCAACTTGTCAAGCACCAGTTTCTCCTGGTGGAAAACAATGGTATAATCTGCTACCAGGTATTGGGCCGCCGGCAACTGCTTAATATGTTGCAGAATTGCATTGTTGTAATGTATCCACATTTTTAAAAACCGCTGGCTGTATTTTTTCCGCAGCATTTCCATTTTCTTATGGCGGATGAAATGTCTCCATAAAATACCGGCGAAGCCTTTGTTGTCGCCATATTTTATTTCGCTTTGTTTGTACATGCGGTAGATAAGCGAGCTGATTACCGACTCAAAATTGCGAAGCACCACAAAATAAAAAGCATCAGGCACCAATTCATGATAGGCTGGAAGAAACAGGCAGGTACGCGGATCTTTCCAGCCCCATTGCGCAAAGTAATTGTTTTTAAACGCAATAATGTCTTTGAGTTTGTCTTTTTCTTCAGAAGACAATGGCTTTAGTACCTTATCGGTAAAACCATTATCAGACAACCGCCGTGCTTGCAGTAATGCCTTATGGCTGTTTAGAAAAACCAGGTCCTCAAAATGCCCGTTGTCATTACCCGTACCGGCGCCCAACAATTCATCGCCCACGTGCAGACCGCATTGTTGCAGCCATTGTGTAACCAGCGAAGTACCGGATCGGTGCATCCCAGCTATAACCAGAATTTTATTTTTTGTAGACAATTCGTGCTGTATTATTTCTGTTATATTGCCATGCGCGCAGCTACATAATTCGTTTGGCTATGGGCGGGTAAACGTTGTATGATAAAAGACAGCAGCGCTGCCGCACAGGCTTCCTTGTTTTTTTTGCCGGTATTTAGGTACAAATCCGGATGGCTCGGTATATCAAACGGATCATTTATACCAGTAAGGTTGTTTAATTTATCTGGATGGCCTTTCGGAAGCAGCGCCTTTTTATATAAACCTTTGGTGTCCCTTTTCAGTAAGGTTGCTACAGCGCAATCCACAAATACTGTGTGAACATTTTTGTATTGACTCGCCAGCTCGGCACGCACTTCATTGTAAGGGTTGATAGCACTAATGATGGTTACAATACCATGTGCAGACAGTTTATTGGCCACAAAACCCAGCCTTCTTATATTTTCCACCCTGTCCGCCTTTGAAAAACCCAAATCACGGCAAAGCATGCCACGGTAATCATCTCCATCAATAATCTCTGCGGGAATACCTTCATTGGTTAATTGCTTCTTTACCAAACCAGCCAGGGTTGTTTTGCCGGCGCCCGATAAACCACACAACTGTAGTATCATAGTCTATGTTTTTTATACAAAAGATTTTACGTTAAGCAAAAAAAACTGCTTGCCGGTGTTTTAATACCGGTGCCGCTGTGTCATTGAAACAACCAGGCAAACGATGGAAGGTTCTTAAGAGGGAATACGGCAATGCTAAAACATAGTTGCCGCATCTATAATGATCAGTGCCAGGTTTAATTGATTTTTAACTGCGCTCAAAAAATAGGTTATGCATAATGGTTAGTTTTACAACTAGTTTTTAATATATTTTTAATAAGCGGTTTGAGAAAATTGATTCCGCATGATGATCAAGAAGTATGCAGTTGCCAGTAAAGTGGCAGGTAATTAGGTTAATGCCCATTTTTTGCCGACAAAAACTAGCTTCCTGCTGGCTTTTAATCTTATCTTAATCTTATGTTGCTAAAAATCTGTAGATTCATGTACAAATCAATCAGAACATAAACTAATACGACGATGAAAAAATATTTTTCTTGTGCAGTCATTGCCTTTTCACTTTTATCCTTTTCAATGCCCCGCAATACCGAGACCGAATGGTTCCCGCTTTTTGATGGCAAATCATTAACAGGCTGGAAGGTGGGCAACAATGCAGCAACTTTTTCTGCAGACAGTGGTATGATAATAGTACATGGCAACACCGCGCATTTGTTTTACGACGGGCCCGTAAAAAACCATGAGTTTAAAAATTTTGAATTTAAGGCAGAGGTGAAGACCATGCCCCGCGCAAACTCCGGCATCTATATTCATACGGCATTCCAGGAAACGGGCTGGCCATCTAAAGGTTATGAGATTCAGGTTAACAACTCTCATACAGACTGGCGCAGAACGGGCAGCTTATACGGAATAGAGGATGTAAAAGAAACGTATGTAAAAGACAATGAATGGTACACAGAATACATCAAGGTAGAGGGCAAACACATCACCATAAAAATAAATGATCGCACTGTGGTTGATTATACAGAACCGGAAAATCCTAATCGTGGTGCCAGAATGTTGTCAAGCGGCACATTTGCGTTGCAGGGCCATGATCCGAAAAGCATTGTATATTACCGCAATATTCAGGTGAAACCATTGGCAGACTAATTGGTAGGTACTGACAACCTAAGCTATTCACCTTTCTACCCTAACCAAACACAGGCTTTTCTTCATGACACTGATTGCTATTTTGTTGCCATGGCTATCTTTTATGCTGAGGGGAAGGATACTTACCGGTATTCTTTGTCTTTTGTTACAGATAACCGTTGTGGGGTGGATACCTGCGGCTGCATGGGCCGTAATATCGCTCAACGAAGCCCGTGCCAACAGGCGTACCAACAAAATTGTAAAAGCCTTGAAAAAAAGTAACCAGTAATCAATCGCCATCATTCACCTTTGTTGTATTCTAACTGCCGTTATGCAATTATCATTTAACACACTGCGCACAAATATTCTTACCTATATTTTACTGCTGGTTGCTGTATTGTGTACGGCGCAACAACATGCGCCTTTTAAAGTAATCGCTTTTTATACCGCCCAACAGGATCAGGCGCATATCAGTTTTGTGCATGAGGCCAACCGCTGGTTTCCGGAGATGGCAAAAAAATACAACTTCACGTACGATTCCACCAACAACTGGGACAATCTCAATCTGTCTTTTCTTTCAAAATACCAGGTGGTATTATTTTTTGACACGCGGCCCGAAAAGCCGGAACAACGTGCAGCCTTTCAGCAGTATATGGAGCGCGGTGGCGCATGGCTGGGTTTCCACTTTGCCGGCTTTGCGCTCACGCCGTCTGCCTACCCACAAAACTGGAACTGGTACCACAATACTTTTATAGGTGCCGGCCAATACAAAGGCAATACATGGAGGCCGGTGCCGGCCATACTGCGGATAGAGGATCCGTTGCACCCCGCCATGGCACAACTACCGGTTACGTTTCGCTCTTCACCTAATGAATGGTACAGCTGGGAAAAAGACATCCGCGCCAATGACTCCATCAGAATTCTGTTATCGATAGACAGTACCAGCTTTCCATTGGGCACGGGCCCAAAGCCGCACGAGATATGGCACAGCGGCTACTATCCTGTTGTATGGACAAACAAATATTTCAATATGGTTTACTTCAATATGGGCCACAACGATATTGATTATGAAAATAAAACCAACAGAGAACTGTCTTTTCAGTTTGCCAATGAAACACAAAACCATTTAATTATTAACTGTCTTTTGTGGGTGGCTGGTAAAAGCAGTTATCAACCATAACAGCAGCTATACATTTTTTTACCACAGCAGTTCGCAACCGTTGAACAGTATTGTGATTAATAAATCCTTTCAACTTTTATTATGGAAGAGTCAGACAAATTACACCGGATAGTAGAAGCAAGAATGAAACTCAAAAATCGGTTTGAAGAAAAAATACAACAAACGCCTTCTGTAGCAGATGCCCGCCCCCAGGGATCGGGCATTCTCAACCGCCATGGTATGCCCGTGCTGCCGGTGGGACAAACCATCACAAAAAAATGGCCCGTGCTTGATTTGGGTGTGCTGCCTGAAGTGCCATTAAAAGACTGGCAACTGGTAATAGACGGCGCGGTGGAAAATCCATTACAACTAAGCTGGACAGATTTTATGGCGCTGCCGCAAACAGGTGATACCTCTGACTTTCACTGTGTAACTACCTGGTCTAAATTAAATATTAACTGGAAAGGCGTACGCCTGCTAGACATTGCAGCGCTGGCTATGCCTAAAGAGAATGCCACGCATATATTGTGTTATGGATACGATGATTATACCACCAATATTTCGCTGGAAGAAGCCTTAAAGCCCGATGTATTACTGGTTCATACCGTAGAAGAACAACCGCTTCCGCGCGAGCATGGCGGGCCCGTAAGAATGATTACCCCGCAACTATATGCCTGGAAAGGTTCTAAGTGGATAAATCGAATAGAATTTCTGACGCAAAATAAAAGGGGCTTCTGGGAGGAAAGAGGTTACTCTAATACCGCCTATCCCTGGCGCAACGATAGATACAGCTGATTTATTGTTACAATAGCCAAAAGAATGTTGCATTCCATCCGGTTACCGAAGCAACTGCGTGTTTCGTAGAATATTTGCCGGTTTACTATTAATAATAACGTTTTCACTGTATTTTGGGGGCAAACCCAATATTGTGAAATCCGTAATAACCCTTATTGCATTTTCTGCCTGCATACACTATGCCGCAGCCCAGCCATCCTTTAATGCATCAGCCAATATTGCCAGCACCGGCGCAAATGCCAGTGATACCTCAGGCGGGCTGGTAGCACAAAAAGACAATATTATTACTGCCAACACCATTCTTAAAATTGAAAACCTGGGCGCCAGTGTCAATACATCATTGGCAGAATTACGGCCCACTGTTTCTGCAGATGGTAACCTGTTATTTTTTATCTGCGAAAACAATCCGCGCAATACAAAGTACCGGTCGGTGCCCAACTCTCAGGATATTTGGTTTTCGGAAAGAGACAGTACCGGCAAATGGAGCAGGGCCGTTCACCTTGGTTACCCGCTCAATACCGTTCAATACAATGCGGTTTACTGGATATCGCCCGACAACAACCGCATATTAATACGCGGTGCATTTGTAAACGGCGCGTTCAACGGTAAAGGCGTAAGCATGTGTACATTAACCGAACAAGGCAACTGGAGTGAGCCGAATGCTCTCATGATAAAAAATTATTCCAAATACGATCGAGGTCGCCAGTCTGGTGCAACGATGGGCCATAACGGACAAACGCTACTATTGTATATGACACCCGAACAGGGAAGTGCCGACAATGATCTGTTTGTTTGCTTTCTTACTAAAGATGGTACCTGGACAGAACCCAAGAACCTGGGTAAAAAAATAAATGCACCCGAGACCAATGAAATGACGCCTTACCTGGCACCTGACGGCGTAACGATGTATTTTAGCAGCAACCGCGAAGGCGGTATTGGCGACAACGATATCTGGATGACCAAACGACTCGACAACAGCTGGCAAAAATGGAGCGACCCTGTAAATCTGGGCAGCCCTATTAACACAGATAGCTGGGATGCATTTTTTACCCTGGATGCCGGTGGCGAATACGCGTATCTAACCACCAGTCTCAACACGCTGGGTGAAAGCGATATTGTACGCGTTAAATTGCTGGAGAAAGAAAGACCTAAACCCGTGTTAATGGTAAGCGGCAACGTGTATAATATAAAAACCAAACAACCGCTGAGTGCATCGCTGGTATATGAAACCCTGCCAGATGGCGAGGTTGCCGGCAACGGTATCTCTGCAGCCACTGATGGCGCATTTAAAGTGGTATTACCGTATGATAAAAATTACAGCATACGCGCCTCAGCAGATCATTTCTTCGCCATTTCAGAAAATCTTAACCTCGACTCCCTTATAAAAGCTGGTCATCGGGAAATACATAAAGACCTTTACCTCGCCCCAATAGAAATTGGACAGGTGGTGAGACTCAACAATGTATTCTTCGACTTTGATAAATTTGATTTGCGTTCGGAATCTTTTGTGGAGCTTGACCGTGTTGTAGACTTATTAAAAGAGAACCCCGCCATTGAAATTGAAATGAGTGCACATACAGATAGCAAGGGTTCTGATGAGTACAACTTTAGATTGAGTGACAACCGTGCGAGATCTGTACGTGAGTACATTGTGAAAAAAGGTATTGCCCCTGAAAGAATTGTGTCGCAAGGTTATGGAGAAACAAAACCTGTGGCAGACAATGAAACAGATGATGGCCGCCAGATAAACCGGCGTGTGGAATTTAAGATAACAAAGAACTAGTACGCAAGTGCCATAACAGTCGTTAAAAGATGAATAGCAATATTCATCTTTTTTTATGCCATTCATTTCCTATTGCTTTATAGCCTGTGCCGCATTCATAGAGAACATTCCCAAAGTTGAGAAGAGGATTATCCCGGTATCACGCTTTTCAATTTATCTTTGCAACCTAACACCAACAGAGTCCATGAAACCAACAATGGTAATTGAATACTGCCCCAAATGTGGCTGGTTGCTCAGGGCCGCGTATATGGCGCAGGAAATGCTGACTACTTTTACAGATGACTTAAAAGGAATTACATTACAACCCAGCGAAACAGGCGGCGTTTTTACCATTAGTATCGGCGATACTATTCTTTTTGATCGAAAAACATATGGTGGCTTTGCCGGCATTAAAGAGTTAAAACAACTGGTACGCGACCTAATAAACCCGGGCAAGTCATTGGGCCATTCTGATAACCTGCCATAATTAACTAACCACCTCACCTGCGGGCAGCAGGAAAATGCAATGAACATGGTCGGTGTTATTTTATGTGGCGGACAAAGTTCAAGAATGGGCACCGACAAAGGCTTGCTCATGGGGCAGTCGGCCAGCTGGGCGCAGACAGCCGCCACAAAAATGGCTGTATTGGGTTTGCCTGTGGCGGTATCTGTTAATAAAGCGCAGTATAATAATTACGCAAACATCTTTACCCCCGCCCAACTGGTTAAAGACGATGATTCCATAGACGTAAAAGGGCCATTGCTCGGCATCCTGAGCGTTCACCAACAATACCCTGCAGCTGATTTATTTGTATTGGCCTGCGATATGCCGTTGATGGAGGCCGCTATCATGCAAACATTACTTTCTTTGTATGACCAGCAGCGTGCAGACGCTTTCGTATTTGCGAACGAACAAAACTATGAACCGCTTTGCGCCATTTATACAGCCAAGGGCTTAGCTACCTTACACCAGCTGCAAAAAAACGGCGGACTTACCAAATATAGTATGCAGTTTGTACTTACATGCATAGATACAGTACCGTTGCCGATTACGCCGTATCAACAAAAATACTTCCTGAATGTGAACAGCCCCTCAGCGTTAAGCAGGTTGTGATGCAAGCGGAACTTGTTCCATTTCAATAAAATCTGATTTAGGCGATTCGCATAATGTACAAAAGTACAATGCAGGTAAGTTAGCGAACAAGGTACCTGGTGCTATACCATTCTGCGGTTCGCCCAGGTCTTCATCATACGCTGTTAAGCAATGCTGGCAATGATGGTTTACTTTACTTAGGGGCGCCGTTGTCTCAGGCGAATCTTCTGAAGTATATGAACTGCCGGGGAGCAAGTCATGCCCGTCATCTTCTGCGTAATAATATTTGCAAATAGCAATGAGATAGGTGGCAATATGTTCTTTATCTACATTGCCCCTGAAAAGAATGAGTTCTTTTGAGTTAGGATTAAACCCCGCAGTATACAGTATATCATATTTCTCCAATGGTTTAAGATGCCCGCGTACCATACCAAACTGTCTTCTCACCACCACCGACCCAAACACGCCCGATTTTGGCTGCGTCTTTACAGCAAAGCACAAACCAAATGTGCGCACGTCGTCTTTATCAAACTGTGTTATTACCTGGCGCTTAATAGCAAGGCCTTCGTTATTGCCGTCTTCTACCTGCCAGTTGAGTTCATTAGATGCATGCCGCACATTGATGCGGTACTTGCCCAATACATACGCCCATTGTGGGCGATGTTTTTCTTCAATGCCTTTAATGATGATCGATTTCCATGAAGTGGTATACAACTCGCCCGTTTTTGTTGCCAGGCAGATACGGCAGATATCTTTTAGAAAATCAATGGCAAACATTTCATCACGCCGGTAAATGCCCAACCAAGATTTGTTACCATAATCGTTGTAACCCTCATAATAGGGCAACTTAAACGGAGGCAACACCAGTTTTTCCGTAACGGGCTTTGCTATAAACTGCGCATTTGCCATCACGGATGCATACAGCAGGTGGCCATCTGCCTGGCTATTGTCGTGGTACAATGATGGTGCCTGCAATATGGCCTCTTCCACGGCTAGCGAAAGTTTTGCAATATCATTGGTATAAATTAAATCTTTCCAGTAATATAACACGTTGGTTTTTGGAAACCGGATGACCAGCCACCAGAAATGGGTATCCGCTGAAGCGATCCAGTTGATATTACCGGTAAAGAAAGGTGTAAAAGTCTGGTTGCTGTCGGTAATATTTATTTTTAGCGAAGGTGTATAATCAAACAAGTCGAAAACTTCTTTGTATACGCCTTCCCCCAACCAGGTTTCTTTTATAAATATGGCTGCCGCGGGGTAAGAGCTGGTTATATTGGGCTGTTCATCTTTATTGATCTCATAATCAATCTGCGCCGCATTCAATGCAGTCACAACATTGTTATATTCTTTGGCAGACACGTCCACCAGTAGTTGCTGTCGCAGTCCAAAACGCACTTCTGTTAAACCGGCATCCTGCAGGCTTTGCAACAATCCATACAGGTAACCTGGAGAAACAATACCCCCTCTGAAATTGACTTTAAACTGAAACGCATGCCGCATGGTACAATATTTAGGCTAACCCGAATTCTTTGTATGCTTTCTGAAAATTTGTATGCTCGTACCCTGGTTTGCTTAGTTTCAATAAAACAAAACGCTGCAGATTGCTCATGCTCCTCCATTGGTGTAGGCTTATATGCGCTCCAAGTTCTGAAATGCGTTGCGTAAGCATGTCTGGCAACGCATGCAGATTTGCCCAGTCTGGACTGGCGTCTACCGTTAGATCGGTTGCTGCTGCACCGGTATATTTAAGTACTACGCCCCGCAAATAGTTGCGGTATTGCAACAGTTCGCCCCGGGTTGCACACGGCATGTTTGCCAGGCGTCTACGTTCCAACAGGTTCATTTTACACCATTCATGCAACTTCAGTTTAATACCGCATGCATCCAGCTTAAACCGCACAATCATAGGAATGCATCGCACGCCATCTTCAATAAAATCCGCTTCAAACTTAAAAAACACCGTATCCACCGAATAGATATTTGGGAGGCACGTGTGTGGTTGCAGGTAGCGTACATTTGTTTGATTCATGTGCTGGTATTTATCTTTTATTCTGAAGCTTGTTAATTCATTCTTTGGTGTTTAACATCTACACGCCGGCTACGCGGTGCGAGTGAAAAACCGTCTCTTTGTCGAGAATGGCTTTTACTTCCGGGCGGCAGCTGCCGCAGCCCATACCGGCACCAGAAAGCTGGCACAATTGCACCAGATCTTTACACCCTTCTTTTATCTTATTTACAATATTGCCGTCGCCAATGCCCGCGCAACTGCAAATCAGTTTACCCAGTACTGGCTCGGTCTTTTTTCCACTGCGCAACAGTTGCAGCCTTTTCTCGCTCAACTCAATTTTTTGTTCAATCAAATCCCTGAATTCGAGGAACTCCGTTTTATCGCCAATGAGTATGGCGCCTACCAGCCGGTCGTTATGGATGATGCATTTTTTGTAATACCTTTTTGCTTTATCAATAAACACCACTTCCTCATAAGCCGGATCAGCAGGCGCTTCGGCCAGCCCCAACGAACAAACATCTGTGCCGTGCATTTTTAATATATTCATCAGCAGTGAACCCTGGTAATACCGCCCTATATCCCCATTGATATAACGGGCAACAACAGCCGCCTGCTGTTCAGCGGCGGCGGTAATACCATACAAAAAACCATTGAACTCGGCTATTTCGCCAATAGCATAAATGCTATTGTCACTGGTTTGCAGGTATTCATTTACAATAACGCCCCTGTTGCAGGCAATACCGGCATCTTTGGCTAAAGAAGTGTTGGGTAAGGTACCTACTGCTATTACAATGGCCTGGCACGTTAAACTGAGCCCGCTCCTGAGCCTTACGCCCTGCACGGTAGTATTGCCAAGGAATCGTTCAATCTCATCATTGTAATAAATCTGTACACCTTTATCTACCAGTTCTTCGTGCAACAACTGGCTGCCGAGTGCATCAAGCTGGCGATCCATCAAGCGCGATATTCGCTGTATAATGATCACCTCTACCCCAATCTCCTGGAGTGACGCGGCCAGTTCAATACCCAGCAGACCGCCACCCACGATAATTACCTTACCAGCAGCGGCGTCAATATGATTTTTAAAACTATCGGCATCCATGCGGCTGCGCATGGTAAAAATACCGGTGAGTGGAGGTACATCTTTCAACATAGCCGCACGGCTTCCGGTGGCAATGATTAGTACATCATATGTATGGGCAATGCCTTTACTATCGTACAACAACTTATTTTGCCGGTCAATTTTTTCGATGCCGTTGCCCCGGTGGAGTTGTATATTGTATACATACTCTTCTTCGGTTTTCATTTTAACCAGTTGCTCCCATGGTTGCGCCCCGCTAATGTAATCGGGCAGCAGCACACGGTTATAAAATGGCAGGTTCTCTTTACTAAATACTATTATTTCATCATCTTCATTCAATGCGCGGTAACTTTTAACAAAACCGCATGCCCCTGCACCGGCGCCGATAACCACTATTTTTTGGTGCGGCTTTACATAGCGTCGTATGCCTGCAACGCTGTATTTAAAAGCTGGTTGTTTAGACAATGGATCAAGTCTGTCGCCGGTAAGATTATTCGCACGGTGCAAATCATTGTTCAAAATTTTGCCCCAATGCATGGGAAGAAATATGACCCCTCTTTTTATATCCGTACATATTTTTGCTTTCACGCGCACATTACCGTTTGTGTTAAACACCTCTACCAGGTCTTCATCCTCGATGCCCAATGAAGCCGCGTCTGCGGGATGTATTTCAACAAATGATTCGCTGTAATGCTGTTTCAGCTTATTTACCTTGCCAGTCTTACTCATGGTATGCCACTGATCGCGAATGCGGCCGGTGGTAAGAACCAGGGGATGTTTTTCATCTGGCTGTTCACCTTCATGTACGCTAGTAAAAGAATGGATGATGGCTTTGGCGGAAGGCGTATAAAATTTTTTATCCGTAAACAAGCGCGGGGTACCGTTACCGGTAGTACCTGCAGGGTAAGGCCACTGCACCGGGCCCTGCTGCTGCAATACATCATAACTCAGGCCGCTGATATCTATATGTGTACCGGCTGTAAGGGCACAATGCTCTGCATAGATGTCTGCCATGTTCTTATAGTGAAATCCGTCAAACCCCATTTTCTGCGCAAAGCGGCAGATGATGGTGGCATCGGGCAATGCTTCACCCGGGGCATCGGTTATCTTATTGAGGTAGCTGATGCGCCTGTCGGCATTGGTCATGGTGCCTTCTTTTTCTGCCCATGCCGCGGCAGGAAATACCACATCTGCATAGGGCAGGGTTTGCGCTGTGTTGCTTATTTCCTGAACCACCACAAACTTTGCCGCCTGCAAGGCCTCTTCGGCTTTGCGTGCATTGGGCAGGCTCACCATCGGATTGGTGCACATTATCCAGATGGCTTTCAACTTACCATTGTGCAATGCATCAAACATTTCAGTAGCCGTTAAACCTGGGGTGGGCTGAATAGTGCCGAGCGGAATCTGCCAGAATTTTTCTACCACTTCCCTGTCTGACGCATCGTGCAGGTTGCGGTGGGCGGGCAACAGGTTAGACAAACCACCCACTTCTCTTCCGCCCATGGCATTGGGCTGGCCGGTTAATGAAAATGGCCCCGCGCCGGGTTTGCCTATCTGGCCGGTAATCAGGTGCAGATTGATAAGCGAAAGATTTTTATGCACCCCTACTTCGCTCTGGTTAAGACCCATCGTCCACATAGAAATAAACGCGCCGGCGTTGCCGATGTACGATGCAGCCAGGCGTATATCCGATACCGTTATGCCGCAAATACCGGCCGCTTCCTCCAGGCTTCTTTCCAGCACAGCGGCAGCATATTTTTCAAAACCTTCTGTGTGTTGCTGAATAAAGTCCACATCAATGTCGCCCTCCTCTACCAGGCAACGACCAATGGCATGGTGCAGTATAATGTCTGTACCGGGGTTCAATTGCAAATGCAGCGTTGCCGCTGCGCAGCTTTGCGTTTTACGCGGATCGCTGACAATGATTTTTAACGCCGGATTTTTTTCGCGTGCAGCTTCCACCCTTCTCCATAAAATGGGATGGCACCAGGCGGGGTTAGCACCCGCCACAAAAATGCAATCGGCCAATTCGAGGTCGTCATAACTAACCGGCACACTGTCTTCGCCGAGGCTCATCTTGTATGCCACTACGGCGCTGCTCATACAAAGGCGTGAATTGGTGTCTATATTATTGCTTCCTATAAAACCTTTGACCAGTTTGTTCACTACATAATATTCTTCCGTCAGGCATTGGCCGGATGCATAAAACGCAACTGAATCGGGGCCGTATTTTTGTATCAGTGTTTTGAATACGGCTGCGGTTCTTTCCAATGCCGTATCCCAGGAAACTCGCTGGCGGGGTTGGTTTTTGTTGTAGCGCATCTCCGGGTAAAGCAGGCGATCGGTTTTGTCCATTACCGTATAGTGCAGGTTCATACCCTTGCTGCACAGCAGTCCTTTATTGACAGGATGTGTTTTGTCTCCTTCAACTGAAAGGGTGCCGTTTTTTTCTGTCTGCACTACAATACCGCAACCAACGCCGCAATAGCAGCAGGTAGAAGTTGTGGCCGTATGTTTTTTAATGGGCATGAATGTTGGTTTTTTAGAGAATACCTTCCAATATGCGTGTTATGCAAACTGCGCTTCCGGCAACACGGGTATTTCTTTGCTGGCTGGAGCAAACCTTGTTACCAGCACCAGCAAACCAATAACTGCTACGCCAATACCGATGTATGTAAAAGCCTGGGTGTAGGAAATGTTTTTCGACTTAAATAAAAACCCTACCAGCATTGCGCCAATATTGCCGCCTGCACCTACAATACCCGCTACACTGCCAATGGCTTCTTTGTTTACAAAAGGCACAATGGAGTAGGTAGTGCCATTTGCCATTTTTAAGAACAGCGCAAACACCAACATGGAAACGATAGCCATGCCCAGGTTGCCCGATTTGGCAAACAACATAATGCCCAATCCTTCCAGTACAAGAAATGCGGCCAGCAGTATGGCTTTACCGCGCAAGCCATATTGTTTACCTACCCTGTCGCTGAAAATGCCACCAAGTGCACGTGCAAATACATTCATAAAACCAAATATGCTGGCCAGCGCACCGGCCATTATAATAGTGGCTTTAAAATTGTCTACAAAATAAATGGCGGCCACATTGTCTATGGTAATTTCTATTCCAAAACAGGCTGCGTAGGCCAGCGCCAGTATCGATGTGCGGTAATCTTTCAAGGCCAGCATAAATGTGCCTTTCTTTTTTTCTTTGGTAGCACGCTGTATTTCTGCGTAATTGCCCTGCGGGGTATCTTTTGTATACCGGTAATAGATAAACGCCATTACCAGCAGTATAAGCCCCGGCACTATCATGGCATACCGCCATGAGTCTGCTTTGGTTGTGAAACCAAGACCCACAAAGGCGGCGGCAATCAGCGGCATGATCAATTGGGTTACCCCTCCGCCAAGGTTGCCCCATCCACCCGCTACTGCATTAGCGGTGCCAACGATGTTGGGTGCAAACATTACAGAAGTATGAAATTGCGTAATTACAAATGAGGCGCCGATAATACCAATGGCCAGTCTAAACATCAGAAAACTTTCATAACTATTGGCAAGGCCGATGGTCATAACAGGTATGGCTCCTACTATCAGCAGTATGCTGTATGACAAGCGCGGCCCCAGCGTATCGCACATGCGGCCAATGAGCAGCCGCGCCAGGATGGTGGCCGATACAGATGCTATGGTTATATTGCCTACCTGCGATTTATCCAAATGCAATTGCTCACGTACAATGGGCATTAATGGGGCAATGCCAAACCATCCAAAAAAACAAAAGAAAAATGTGAGCCAGGTAATGTGAAACGTTTTCATTTGTATTCCGGCAGCAGAGAAGATGGATAGTTTACTGAGCGGTTGTGGGTATCGCTGATCGCTGATGTGATAATCGCTGAATGCTGCTTGGCTTGTGTTGTCCTGTATGATGGATAGTTTTTTGTGTTGCATATCGGTAGTGTTAACAATGAAATAATGTGGTTCGCTCATTTTGTGGTAGCTGATTTAGCTGCAAAAAAGTCGGGTGTAAACTTCAGCATCGCATAAGCCCATACCCCTGTTGTACGATAGGTTGCTGCCGCTGCGTCGGTGGTTACCTGTCCCTTTGCAAATGCCATATTGCTGTTTGCATACATCAGCGAATAACCCAATTCTATATTGGTAATCTTGTTCATGGCGTAATTGAAAACCATGTCAATTTCATTGCCCAGGTTATTACCTACCGGGCTGCCATCGGCTTTGTACATAGGTTTATTCAATGAAAAATGGTGTATGTCGAGCGAGAGCCAGTATTTGGCAGCAGTGTATTTTGTCTTGAAGTAAGGGTTGTTTAACCCGCCTGCGGGCGAACCGGTACCTACGTAGAAATAATCCATATAACCCCAATGCTTATGCGGAGTGCCATACAGGGGGTCAAATTTTTCATCATCGCCGGTACCTGCATTGTTTCCGCTCAGTACATCATAGCCTGGTGAAATACTGAACTTACCTTTTTGCCAGGTGGCCGCTATGGTATAGTGATACGCATTTTTCATGTGCACCCCATCCCTGTTTGTGCCTGATTGCGCGTAATAAGCCGCCTGCAATGAAAATCTTCCGTAACCTGCAAGGTTGCCGGCGGCAGTATTTACCATCAGCCCATACGTAAAGCGCTTATGCGTACCCGTATAATCAAACTCATCTGCGGGGCCCGCGCGCACAAACCGACGGCCGTAAACGTACCCATCAGTATTACTGCCCGCAGAATCAAGTTTATATTTTCCGAAATTATCGTTGAAAAATAAACCCGAAAACCGGGTTTGCCCAATGGTTTTACTGATGTATACGCTGGTAAAGCTTTTATAATTTTGTGTTCCGCCATTTGTATTGGGCGGATTGGTAAACACCGGCATCCCTGTTTTTGCACTGGTGTTGGCGGCATTACCCGCTCCGGCCAAGGGCAGCATACCGGCAGGTACCGGCACCAGGGTACCCAAGGAATTTTTTACATAAGCAGGTGTATTGGCCGGAACATACGCAGTGCCTGCAGTACCAAAGGCATCCGTGTTCTGATTAAACGCAAATCCCAGATCAACCTGCCACCCTTTGTGCACTGTTTTAAGCAACGCCATGTCATGCCTGCGCGCCTGTTGCAACCAGTCAAGGTTGCCAATCAACCGCACATCATCATAGCTTAATTCCTGCCTGCCAACTTTGAGCGTCATTTGATCAATCAACCTGAATTTGATGGAGGTGTCGGCTTTATTGGCCAGTACCATGCCGGCCCATGCCTCGTGTAACATTAACCGGTTGCCGTCTGCGTTGGAAATGGTAGCAGCATCCTGTCCCCATACGCGTACATCCTGTATGGAAAGGCCAAAGCTGAGCCGCTCCCACTTATAGCCCACCGTTAGTCTTGTTCTTTGCGACGTAAAAGCCGCTGCGCCGGAGCCTTTCTGAACAAGGTTTCCCAGGCCGTTGCGGATCTCGGTGCGTGTTCTGAGTTGCCCTTCCAGTGTAAACTGCGCACCTGCCCTGAAACCGGCAGCATTGCAAAGCAATACAGCCAATACGAAATGACGTTTTTTTGCATTTTTCAGCATAGTTTTGTTTTGGTTTTAGGTTGTTTGTCAATTTAGAATCACACTCCCCGGTTAGACTTCCACATCGGCCGGGGTTTTTATTTTGTATCGGTTAGCGTTAATGTATAACCGCAATACATGTTATGTTTCTTCTACCCTGATATAAACATTGCCATCGTCTACCCGTACCTGGTACGTTTTGATGCTGCACTCATCGCCGCTCAGGCATTCACCGCTGGCGAGCGAGAACGTTTTTTTATGAAACGGGCAGGCAATCTTGGGTTCCTCACCCTGGGTACCAATCATGCCGCGGCTTAATGCCATTTGCCGCCGGTGCGGACATTCATTCTGGGTGGCATACCATTCATTTCTGCGTTTAAAATAAAAAAGGGCGATTTGGGTGTCTTTGTATTTAACACAAACGCCGCCGTTGTCTGGTACATCTTCTGTACGGCAGGCGGTAAACCATAAATGGGCTTGTTGGGTAGACAATGCTTGCATGAATAATTGTTTTTATAATTAGTGCGCAAATGGCCATATGGCTTCACTGCGTTACTGTGATACAATCATCAGGCAAACAATCGTTGAAGGAGGCAATCGGAGAGGCCGTTATAAACTGTATTGCGGAAATAGCTATTTCCAGTCGCTTACTTTTTTCTGTCCGCGCATGGGTTCAAATTGTACAGAAGGATCTTTTTCTTCGGGGGCATTTACAAAATGGCTGAAACGTTTCCTAATCTCGGGGTTTTCAATAGCCACTTTCCATTCGCATTCATAACTGTCTACCAGCACCTGCATTTCCTTTTCCCACTGCGCACCCATGGAAAGGCTGTCGTTTACCACCACATTTCGGAGATAATCTATTCCGCCCTCCATTTTGTTCAGCCATACGGCCGTTCTGGCAAGTGGGCCGGCGGTTCTAATATAAAACATCAGAAAGCGGTCTATATAACGTATACAGGTTTCGTCATCGAGGTCATTTGCCAGTAACAAGGCATGTTGCGGTTTGCTGCCGCCATTGCCGCACACGTATAAATTCCAGCCTTTTTCTGTGGCAATAATGCCAAAATCTTTGCTCTGGGCTTCTGCGCATTCGCGGATGCATCCGCTTACACCACCTTTCAATTTATGCGGGGAGCGCAGGCCGCGGTAACGTTCTTCTATACGTATGGCAAAACTAACGCTGTCGTGCAGCCCAAAACGGCACCAGGTGCTACCTACACAACTTTTAACGGTACGCAGTGATTTGCCATAAGCATGGCCGCTTTCAAAACCTGCAGTAATAAGCGCTTCCCAAATGGCGGGCAGGTCGGCAAGGTGTGCGCCAAACATATCAATACGCTGTCCGCCGGTAATTTTTGTGTAGAGATTATACTGTTTGGCTACAGTACCGATCACTATTAGTTTGTCAGGCGTAATTTCTCCGCCGGGTATCCGCGGCACCACAGAGTAAGTGCCGCCTTTTTGTATGTTGGCAAGAAATCGGTCATTGCTATCCTGCGCGGTAGCGTTGCCGTTTTTTAAAATCATTTCGCCCCAGAGGCTCGCCAATATAGAAGCTACGGGTGGTTTGCACTGTTCACAACCATGCCCGCTGCCGAGCGTATCCAGCACTTCGTCGTAGGTTTTTAACGCGTGTATCTGTATGAGATCATACAGTTCCTGCCGGCTGTAGTTAAAATGTTCGCACAACACATTGCGCACATATTTGCCCTGTGCTTTCATGGTGTGCAACAGCAGATCTTTTACCATGGGTACACATCCGCCACAACCGGTACCTGCTTTGGTACATTTTTTTACGGCATCCACTGTTTCACAACCATCGCGCACTACTGCATGGCAGATATCATCTTTGGTAATTCCTTCGCAACTGCAGATAACTGCTTGGCCCGGCAGGCCAATGATACCGGCGCCGGCGTCAGCATCTCCTCCCCGGCTGCCCAGCATAATATCTTCAGGGTTGGGAGGTAAAACAGTTTTATTCTTGCAGGCTTGCAACAACATATTGTATTGTACCGCATCGCCTATCAATATGCCACCGAGTAGCTGTTTGCCATCGGCACTAATATTAATCCTTTTATAAATACCCTTCATGGTATCTTCCAGCACCACGCTGCGTGTATCTGTGCCCGATAGTAATGGCTCGCCAAAGCTGGCTACGTCAACGCCAATCAGTTTCAGTTTGGTGCTCATGTCATAACCGGTAAATGTTTTGTCGGTACCGCATAGCGTGGAGGCTACCACTTCGGCCATTTCATAACCGGGTGCCACCAGTCCATAGATCATACCCTTGTACAATGCACATTCGCCAATAGCAAAAATATTTGGGTCGGTTGTCTGCAAACGGTCTGAGACCACGATACCCCCTCTGGGCCCGGTTTCCAATTGCGCTTGTTTGGCCAGTTCGTCGCGCGGCTTTATACCCGCCGAGATAACCAGCATGTCTACATCCAGATGGGTGTTGTCAGAAAACTGCATACCGGTAATGTAATTATCACCGGTTACCTGGCTGGTATTTTTATTAGTATGTATCTGAAGCCCGAGTGATTGCAGTTTATTGGTAAGAATAGCTGAGCCGGCTGCATCTATTTGGCGCGGCATCAGTCGTGGTGCAAATTCAATGATATACGTTTCGGAAATACCCAGATCCATTAATGCTTTTGCAGCTTCGAGCCCCAGCAAACCGCCACCGATGACGGCCGCTTTTTTTGCCTTACGCGCATAGGCGGTGATCATTTCAACGTCTTCTATGGTTCGATACATAAAAACCCCGTCTTTTTCTACCCCTGGCAGTGAAGGAACAAATGGAGCGGAACCCGTTGCGAGTATGAGATAATCATAGGTTTCAGCTATGCCGCTAAATGAATGGACAGTTTTAAGTTGCCGGTCGATGCGCTGAATTGGGTCAGCCAGGTAAAGGGTAATTCCGTTGGCAGCATACCAGTCGGGCGGGGCCATCGATAAATCAGCGGCCGACTTGCCTGCGAAATATTCGCTTAGGTGTACACGGTCGTATGCCGGCCGGGGTTCTTCGCCAAAAACTACGATGTTGCAAGAGCGAGTGGTTGTTTTAAGCAGCAACTTTTCACAGAATTTATACCCTACCATTCCGTTTCCGATAACGACAATTTTCATAAACAATTTTTAAAGATGTTATCGGCTAAGCAATCGAACAACATATTATTAAATATTATATACAATAATTAAGTTCTAATATTTAAAATATAATGATCTAATGTATGATATAAATCACAATTAAACCAAATAAACTTATAAATTTGTGTAAATACCATGATATTAATCACATTTTATTTTTTATAATATATGAAATCGACCTTATTTTTAGTTGGCGCAGGCCCGGGAGATCCTGAGCTGATTACCTTAAAAGCGGTTAAAACGCTGCGTCAGGCAGATGTTATTCTGTACGATGCCTTAGCTAACGAAGAGCTGCTATTACATGCGCGGCCCGGGGCTATTAAAGAATTTGTTGGCAAAAGGTATGGCTGCCATGCTTTATCGCAGCAGGAAATCAACCACCGCATTATTATTTATGGCAGTAAGCACCTAAACATAGTCCGCTTGAAGGGTGGAGACCCTTTTGTATTCGGGCGCGCACAAGAAGAAATTGTTGCTGCCCGCGAGGCGGGCATGGCTGTGCAGGTGATACCAGGTATTTCCAGCGCACTGGCTGTTCCTGCTACGGCGATGATACCCCTCACCTGTCGCGGAATCAATGAAAGTTTTTGGGTAACTACCGGTACCACTCAATCGGGTGAAATTTCGTCTGATATCAGGCTGGCAGCTCAGTCTTCCGCTACGGTAGTCATACTTATGGCAATGAGTAAGCTGGAAACTATCATGGAAATTTTTGCGGCTAACGGAAAACGTGATACCGCAGTGGCCATTATACAGGAGGGCACAACGCCCAACCAAAAAGTAGTATGCGGCACTGTTAGAGATATTGCGTATCGAAGTATGCACGCCGGCCTTTGCAACCCTGCCATTATTATTGTTGGTGACGTAGTAAATCTTGCCACGGCCCTTCAAGCTGCGCAGCATACACAGCAGCCGTTGCCACAGCCGGCGCAATAGCCATCTCCGTTACTTTTCATAGATGTGTCGCTATTAAGAAGTATACTTGCACTATCAATTTTTAAAAAGAATAGTGTTGGTATGAAAGCGGGAAAGCACAACTGCGATTTACAATCTTGTTTTTTATGCACGCTTTGCCAGAAAGAATGGCTCCCCGCCATTGCTGCCAGTAGAAAGACGCTGCATGTTAAAAAAGGCGCTGTTATTTTTGAAGAAGGCAGTGCGGTAGAAGGCATCTACTTTGTATATGAAGGAAAAATAAAAGTGCATAAAAAATGGGGCACCGGCAAAGAACTCATTGTACGCATTGCAGGCCAGGGCGCCATTCTGGGCCATCGCGGCCTGGGCAAAAGCATGTTGTATCCTATATCAGCCACGGCGCTGGAAGCTTCCACTGTTTGTTTTATTGACCTCGATTTTTTTAATGCCACCGTAAAAGTGAACAGCGATTTTACTTATCGCCTGATGATGTTTTTTGCGGAAGAGTTACAAGAGTCAGAGAAAAATATGCGCAACCTGGCGCACATGACAGTAAAAGGGCGTGTGGCGCAGGCGCTGATAATGCTGCATGAAAAATTCGGACTAACAACAGATGGCTATATTAACATTGTTCTTAGCCGGCAGGACTTGGCTTCCCTGGCGGGTACTACCTATGAAACTGTATTCAGAATTATGAATGAGCTGTCGCAGGAAGAAATTGTTGCTGTGGCCAATAAAGACATCAGGATTTTGAACAATGAAAAATTGATACGTCTTACAGACGAAACCATTTGAAGAAAACTCACTTAATAATATTGAAAGAAAAAAGCAATGTGGTTAAAAAAAGCAAGCCGAGTCCCCCGAGAAAAATCACATCGGCCACCTGCTCAAACAATACGCTCTTTTTGTTAATGCCGCGGATGGATAAAAACGACAGTATACAACTGGTCATAAATAATATAATAGCAACAACCGTTACCTCATCAATGACCGTTGTTTCTGCTTTATTAAGCAGTTTTAAAGATGTAAGCACAATAAAGCAAATGCCCAACAGGTTTGACGATGCATTGAGAATATGGGGCGACTTATCATTGGAAGATTTCACAATACCTGGTTTAGTGCTGCAAAAGATTACCCGCAAATTTATTCATACCTCTATTTCAACTGGTGATTGAATTGTTATTTAATAATTGTTTACAGCATATATCATCCGTTCATGCCATTAAAGCAAATGCCGCTCTACCCCGGGTATTTCCATAATTAAATCAGCACCATAAGCACTGGCGGGTGTTTGATACCCGGGTTTAAAATTTCCCTCCAATATTTTCTTTGCAATCACCAATACGCTGAGTGCGGTTAATGAATACGCTTCGGGGCAACGCATAGTGGCTTCAACTGTTTTCCCTTTTGGATTGGTAACTTTTGCGCGTATGAGACTGATTGCTTTGTCGCGCCGCTGATCATCGGGGCCCGGCGACTTGCTGTTGATTATTTTTGCAATAACGCCATGAACAAAACGAGTACGTAGTAACCAGTTAAACACGCCCTGAAACTTAAGAAACACCCAGGTTGCTTTACTGATACCTGTATATGTTTCAATATTAGGTATACCTGTAGAAAAATAAGCGGTGCTTACATCGCCCCAGGGTATGCTCATCGTAAATGAACGTTCCTTGCCTGGGGGAAAATCCACCCACATACCCCGTACACCAATGGGCTCGGGCACTATTTGCCCGTTTATCCTGCTGGCACCCGGCAGGCCAAGTTTTTGCAAGGTAGTGATGGAAGTACCGCGCGATAGCCCGCTGCCAAGAATCACAAAAGCAATCTCCAATCTATCGGCATCGGGTAACCGGTTTTTCAGCCATAATGAAATACAGTCGGTGGGCACTACATCAAAGCCTGCGCCAGGCAATACCATAATGTTTTTATCTTTTGCCTGGTTGTCGTAACTGCGTATCATTTCAAACACTTCCAAATCGCCGTTAAGATCTATGTAGTGTGCGGCTGCGGCCATACATGCGTTAATCATTTGCTGCGCGGTAAGATCATACGGCCCGGCGGCATGCACTACTAATTTTACCTCACGCACAACTTTTTGGAGTGCTGCCGCATCGTTGAGATCGACAATGCGGTAATCAAGTTTTAACTGTTGCGCCAGTGCGCTGATGGCTTCTCGGTTTCTGCCTGCTAAAATAGGTTGCAAGCCATACTGGCTGGCAAAACGCGCAATCAGTTTGCCGGAGTATCCGTTAGCGCCGTACAGTAAAAAAGAATTGTTTTGCATGATTGAAAGTCAAAAGTGAAAAAATCAACATTTTAAATAGTACCCCGAATGGAAACGCTAACAACAGCGCCAATATCAACACTAAATTAAGAGGAGTAAGGCCTGCATTAACTACATTACCAAAGATTCTCACAAACAAACCTTTAGTAATCTTAATGCCTTACCCGCATCTCCGATTGCATTCTCTTCGCATTCGGTTAGCCATCTTCAACGCGCCTTATTAGCTTTTTATTTGCGTCTTACCAGTGTGTCAAAAAAGAACAGGGATACCTATTGGGCATCCCTGTCAGTAGCTTATACAATCGCAAGATTTTATTTAACGTTCTTGCTTACCACTTTGGCAAGATCAAACATAGAAATTTGCGCCTTGCCGGCAAACAGCGTTTTTAATTTTGCATCTGCATTGATCATCCTTTTGTTTTTCTGATCCTGCAATTTGTTTTTCTTAATGTAGTTCCAGATCTGACGGATGATTTCTGTTCTGGGCAATGGCTTGCTACCAACTACTTCTGCCAATGCTGGGCTTGAAGTAAGGGGCGCCATAAATGCTGCATTAGGTTTGCGGGCCGATTTTTTCTTAGCTGCTTTTTTAGGAGCGGCTTTCTTAGCTGCTTTTTTAGGTGCTGCTTTCTTAGCGGCCTTCTTGGGTGCTGCTTTTTTTGGCGCCGCTTTCTTAGCGGCTTTTTTTACTGCTTTTGCCATTTTAGTTTGAATTTAATTGTTAGTAATACTTCGGGGAATGGGCATACCCCTCTGCTAAAATAAAACAGGTTAACTTATTTGTATAAAAAGTTATTCACAAAGGGGGATTACTCTGCAAAAAGAGGTTTTCAGAGGGAAAACATGCGTTTTCAAGAGTAAAAAACCCTTATTTCCCTAGGCAAATCAGTTGTCTGTCGCCATCGACAGCCGTTTATAGCTGGCTTTTTCCCTCTGGGAGCCATGATCGTTAATAGCATTTCCCCTCTCAAAATCATTGTTGTGTTGGTAAGAACGAGCGTCCAACATGTCTTTTTCTTCTCTATTAATGCATCTCTACCACATACATTTTTTAGCAGCAAATTGTATTGCAAATGGCGTGGAAATAAATCCACGTAAATGTATTAACGGGAAGAGGCGATACGTCAAATTCATGTTGCTGGCACAATGATTGTTTTATATTGTTCAAACAGATGTTATGATACGCAAATTAAAATCAGGCGAGTACCGGCTCTACTCGCGCAAAAAAAATCCTGCCACGCAAAAGCGCCGCAACCTGGGTACTTTTTCGTCACTGGCGGCTGCAAAAAAACATGAAGCCGAGATCCAGTATTTCAAAAGACATTGATAGAACAACAAATATCATTCAAATAGCAATGACTGAATAACAGCCATTGTATTTTTTCACGCTTAAATTCATCATCATGAATCATACAAAAACAATAGCCGGGTTTGTGGCCGGTTTGTCTATCGGGGTCATTGCAACTATTTTGTTATCGCCAGATAAAGGTTCCGTTACCAGGCAACGCATTATTGATAGATCAAACAGCCTTGGCAACTCGGTAAAAGATTATTTTGCCGGACTTATAAAAGGTAAGAAAACAAATGGTACCAGTATTGACCAACCAACAACACCATCCATGACTTTGAATACGATGGGATAATAAACCCATTATGAAAGTGGTAGCGCCACCCGGTAACATTCCAGGGTGGCGTTATTTTTTTTGACAACAAAATCGGCCATACCATCCAGCACATTCATTGGAAAGTTTAAAAAGGAACCGAGCCTTCCTGTTTTGGGGCCGAAATTTAAAAGTTTGCCCTTTTTTTTTAGTGGGTGATAATTCACTGCAGTGAAGCGGCTATCTTTATAGCATTGAATGGGCCAGTATAACTGGCGTTGGTTTTTATTTTACATAAGGGCCACTATCATTGGAAAGCACAATATCCCCCACATGACAAATTAATACTAATTGTGACCGGCATCACAGTCCGGCATCATCAAAACAGATTGAATTTATGGAGCGAAAAGAGCCTCAGGCCCGTTATGATGTGGTTATTATTGGATCTGGTATTGGCGGACTAACAGCCGGCGCTTTACTAAGCAAAGCCGGGTTATCTGTATGTGTGCTGGAAAAAGAACCGCATCCCGGTGGGTACCTTGCCGGCTTTGCGCGCAAAGATTTTAGGTTTGATACAGCTATCCACTGGCTCAACCAATACTCCGAAGAAGGAATGGTATCGCGCCTTTTCAATGTATTGGGCAACGACTACCCCCGGGCATTGACGCAGCAACGCATTCGCCGGTTTAAGGGAGACGCCCACGAATACCTCCTTACCAACAACCCCGATGATTTAAAAGAACAATGGAAAAAAGAATTTCCGGAAGATGCAGAAGGCATCGATCGTTTTTTTAAAGCAGCTAAAAAAGTGGGCGGGGCATTTAAAAATTTCGGACATATTTTTCGTTCAGAAGAAACCATGACTTTTTTTGAGAAAATGAGCCGGAAGAAAAATCTTATCCGGTTTGCCATGGAGTTCATACCGCATTTGCGTTTTTCTGGCGAAAAAGGTGTACAAAAAGGATTGCGCAAATACTTCAAGAGTGAAAAATTACGAGAAGTATTTAGTTCTGATACAGAGATACTGTCTTGCCTTGTACCCATTGGTTGGGCTTATAACAATGACTTTCAAAGTCCGCCCCATGGCGGCGGGCAGGTAATAGCAGAATGGCTTGAACATGTAATTCAATATTTTCACCAGGATACGATTTACCGTTGCGAAGTAAAAAAAATCATAACCAAAGGCAACACTGCCACCGGCGTTTTTTGTACACGCGGAGGGAAAGAGTTTACCATTGAAAGCAAGTATGTAATAGCGGCATCGGACACACCTACCCTTTACAATAAACTAGTAGATGCCGCGCTGGTACCATCTACAATAAAAAAGAACCTTGAAAAAGCAGAATTGTACAGTTCGTCTGTAACTGTGAGCGTTGCTTTGGATTGCCCGGTGGAAGCCCTCGGTTTTAATGAAGAGCTCATACATTTGTCGAGCGCCGCGGTACCGCGCTTTGAGCATGCCGGTGGAGATCCGCAACGTTCCGAACTGGTAGTGCTCGCCCCCAGCTATCGTGATAAATCGCTTTGTCCTGATGGACATGGAACGCTGCTATTATTTATGCCCGCAGAAATGCATTTTGAACAACAATGGCGTACAGAAAAAGATGAACAGGGCAATTTCATCAGGGGTCAGGCTTATAAAGAACTAAAAGAAAAAATTGCGCAACAAATCATACAACGGGTAGAAGAAAAAATTGCACCCGGCTTGCGAAAGCATATTCTTTTTTATGACGTGGCCACCCCGGTAACGCATTACCGTTATACCGGCAATACCGGTGGTTCTATGATGGCTACTAAACCTAACCGGCCTAATATGATGAACAAAGTAGCCACTTACCATACACCTATAAAAAATCTTCTGATAGGTGGTCATTGGGCAGAACTGGGCGGTGGCGTGCCCATTGCCGCCAAAGCCGGCGCCAATGCAGCGCTGTTGATCCTGAAAGAACAGAACCTTGCTGCGTACGATGCGTTTGTAAAATATATAGATGGTAATTCAGACCTGCAAGTTTTGCAACAAAGCGCGGGCTTTAAACCGTATGGCAATAATTGGGTACAGAAACCTACGCCTGCGCAAAAGAAAAAAGCACGGCTGGCGGCAGCGGCAGCTGTTGCTACCCCACAAAACGAAGTACTGCCAGATGCATAACTCCCCCATTTATGGCATTGTTACCCGTAGAACGGTCATGTACATTTGATGAATCAATCAACGTTTCATGCATATGCGCCGGATTGAAATAGTATTGCTGTATTGTGGCAAAAGCAGTTGCAGGTGGTGCTACCGCAATTAAAACAATACAGTAACTGTCATTCATTCAGGTGCTCCTGTCTGTCAAATGCTGAATAACATTAAAAGTGTATTGAAGTAAATTTCAATACACTTTCTTATTTATGCATATTTTTGCATCCGGCATTGTTGAGTGCCCCTACCCTCATCACAATTCCCATTCTCTACACCAAAAAAACATACAATGAAAAAACCCGCCATTGGCATTTCAGAAGCAAACAGAAAAGCAGTTGCAGAACAACTGGGCATTTTACTGGCCGACGAACTTGTGTTATACACAAAAACCCTCAACGCCCATTGGAATGTAGAGGGGCCTGATTTTCATGCCATGCACCTTTTTTTTGAAAGCCAGTATGACCAATTACAGGAACTGGCCGATAGCGTTGCCGAGCGCATGCGGTCTATTGGGCATTATGCACCGGGCACAATGAAAAAATTTTTACAACTCACCCATCTTACTGAAGCCAGCGGGAGCGATAACACCAGCATGGGATTTATTGGAGAATTGCTGGCAGACCATGAGTCGATTGTGGAATTCATAAGGGGTAACATCGGCAAGTTTGCCGATGAATACCATGATGATACAACCAGTGATTTTATTACAGGGCTTGCTGAAGACCACGAAAAAATGGCGTGGATGTTAAGGGCGCATTTGAAGTAGTTCTGAGTTTTTAGTTTTTAGTTTACAGTTCTATAGCGTCGAAATCATTACGGGTACCAAATTATAGCCGCAGATGCGCAGATTACTATATAATCTGCGAATCTGCGGCTATCGTAATACATCAAGGTCACAAGCCGGCTATGCATCTACCCTTCAACCATTTTTACTTTTTACTTTTGACTTTTTAATTATTCTCACACCTTATAATATTGTTCCCAGCCTTTGCGAGGGGGTGGGCCTATAAGTAATTCATTTGCCAGCTTGTTATTGGTAATTATTTTTTTATCGCGGTCGAATTCAATTTTTGTATTCAGCCATTGTGCGAGTACGCCCAGGCAAAAGACCTGGCTAAGCGGCCCGGCAATAGCAAACGATGATCGCGTTTGTTCTTCACCTTTGCAGGCCAGCAGAAAATTTTTCCAGTGGTTAGACGGGCTTGCAGGCACTACGGGTAACCGTGAGGCCATCTCTTTGGCTTTTGCTTCGGGTATAATAGACAATGTACTGCCGTGTGAGCCGCCTTTGAAAGTAAGATCTTTGCTGTAAATTATTTTACCGGGGTTAAGCTTTACTGGTTTAATGGCACCATTGCTGGGCGGAGGAATATTAGGATCCAGTTGAGATGCGCCAAATCCATCGGGTAATGGCGGCAGGTTATTGATGCCATCATACCATTTTACTTCAACCGGTGGCATGGCCCCGCGTTTGGGAAATTTAAACGACAGCGTGGTAGACATGGGGTAAAAGAAATTATTATGTCCTTCTGCTTTCAGCGATTCAACTGAAGTGGGCAATCCAAGATCAAGAAACTGGTGGGCTGTATCAAGCAGGTGTGCGCCCCAATCGCCTAATGCACCCATTCCAAAATCGAACCAGCAACGCCACTGGCCGTTTACAAAATCTTTATTGTAGGAGTGGCCTTGTGTGGCCATCTGCCACAGATCCCAATCCAGCGTTGCGGGTATAGGCTCTGCAGGTGGAAAAGAAGTAATTTTTGGATCCCATCCGTGCCAGCGCCGTGCCGAATTCATGTGCGCGGTAATGGCCGTTACATCTTTTATGATGCCAGCTTCCGTCCACGCTTTAAACTGAAAGTAGTTGGCGTCTGAGTGGCCCTGGTTGCCCATCTGTGTGGCCAGCTTGGGATATTTTTCTGCTGCCTTCATCATCAGCGCAACTTCGTTAAACGTTCTGGCCATTGGCTTTTCAACGTATACGTGTTTGCCCAGTGATAGCGCCATCATGGTTATGGGAAAATGCGAAAAATCAGGAACAGCTATCGATACCGCCTCAATCTGGTTGCCTATCTTATCAAACATTTGCCTGAAATCCTGGAAACGCGGCACATCCGGAAATTGCTTCAGCATCGCCTGTGTATGTGGTGCGCCCATATCTACATCACAGAAAGCGACAATATTTGCCAGACCCGTTTTATATAATTCAGGAATAATCTCTGCTCCCCTATTGCCAATGCCTATACAGGCGAGTTTTACCTGCTCCTGGTTTCTTGCTTTTAGCAAACCGGGTACAGATAATGCCGCTGAGGCAAGTACAGCCTGTTTGAGAAATTTGCGCCTGGAGTAATCGTTGATAGTCATGTTTGGTTGTTTTATTAAATTTCGATGGCCTAAAATACAGCATTTATTTGCCACGTGTTTTTAAATACCGAATTAATTTTTGTTAATGGGGGTTGGTTGGTTGGTCAGTTGATTGGTTGATCAGTTGATTGGTTGATCAGTTTATTGGTTGATCAGTTACGCAGTGGGTAGTTTGAGCAATGCAGGTGGATTCGTCTGCTTTTGTCTGAATGTTAGATTGACGATTTCGAATTCTTAGATTGTAATATAATCTGCGAGGCAGCGGCTAAAATTCTATCGCTACATTATTATACCAATAAACTAATGAGTTTTTCAATACACTTTCGTTGGCATATAAGACGAACATGATCGTAATCCTACTAGGTTTTGCATCTGGCTGCAGCGTACATTACGCATAGAATAAAAATGAGATTAAAAGAAATGCACAGCACTTGCATTTCTGAAAACCGCCTGTTATCTTGTGCTCACTTCACTGTTACACCAGTCTATTCCAATGAAATACCAGGCTTAACTCATGTATTTCATTTTAAAATAGACTCGTATGATCCACACAAAAGAACTTCGTCTTGGCAATAAGCTTCAGACGCGCCACGGACAGGTAATCACCGTACAGCAGATTCTTAACAATTCAGTTATCTACGACAGCAAATTAGAACTCAACCGCGAACCCGTTTCCATTGGTGCTTCCGGCTCTTCTGATTACTACACCCAACTGAATGAAGTAGTAAAAGAAGTTGATTGCAACGATATTCAGCCCATCGCATTAACTGAAGACATCCTGCTTACCTGCGGGTTCAGAAATTTTATGCGCGAGCAATGGATATCAAAAATCGGCAACAGTAATTACGACTGGGAGTTTATGGACGGCAGCCTGCGTTTGAGAACACCTTCGCCCTGCCTTACCCGCATACAATACCTTCACCAGTTGCAGAATTTTCTTTTTGCAGTAGCCAACTACGAACTGGAGTTTATCAGCCGTCCGTCTATCGCTTTGTAAGGGAAATAGCGCGTTGTTTATAGCGCGTGCGCGTTTGCCACTCTGTGGGCGTTGCTGTGACAACATATCCTTTTTAAAAATCCATAAATTTTCCTGTTGTTTGTTGCATGCTGCACTATGTTACTGTGCGGCCGACGTGTGCATTTGCATAATGGAGTGTGATGAATAACAGACCCGTTAAGACCTTTTAAAGGCTGATCTTTTTTATTGCATCTACATAATTTCGACCCACTTTGTGCGTAGTGCCGTTTTGTAAAATGATACTGTAGCCGTTGGGCTCACGGAATACTTCTTTTACATAACTGATATTGATCATAGCCGAGCGGTGAACGCGGGTGAACATAGCAGGATTGAGCTTGTGCTCCAGCACGCCAATTCCGTAATTACTCAAAAATGATTTTTCTTTTGTATGAAGGCGCGTGTAATCTCCGTCGGCGCTTATCCATAATATATCGCTCATAGAAATGGCAATCATGCGGTTGCCGTTTTCGAGCAGCATTTTTTCCGGAAACGCGGTATAGGCCTTTTGCAGGTGCTCGCTCAGGTTTTTAATGCCTTCTGTGTTGCCCGCCGTATTAAGGAGCACTTTGTTGACCGCCTGGCTAAACCTTTCCCGGGTGTATGGCTTCAACAAGTAATCTGCGGCATTGTTATCAAATGCTTTTAAGGCATAGTTGTCAAACGCCGTAGAGAAAATAATCTGCGGCACATGTACAATTTTGCTGAGTACCTGAAAGCCGCTGAGGCCCGGCATCTGTATATCAAGAAAAATAAGATCGGGCTCAAGGGTATCTATAGAAGTTACAGCTTCCGGGCCATTGGCGCATTCCTTCACTATTTCCAGCTGCGGAAAGTCGGCCAGGTATTGGCGCAGTAGTTTTCTTGCATCCTCCTCATCATCGCAAATAATTATTTTTTTAATACCGGCCATTACAAAGGAATGTTGAATGAAAATATTAACCCGCTGGGTTGGTTTCTTGTTGCGTGGATGCTTTCTCCATACAATTTCTCCAGCCGCAGGTTGGTATTGCGTAGGCCGATGCCTTTTTCAAAAATGGAGTGATCCAGCAGGCCATCGTATCCAATACCGGTATCGCTGATGGTGATATTGATTTTGTTCTCATTTCTTTTTACTTCAATCAGTACCTTGCCGCCGTGTACGCTTGGCGCAATACCGTGTTTAATTGCGTTTTCAGTGATGGGTTGCAGCAACATGGGGGGCACCCGGGTCTGCAACAGGCTATCATCTACATCATAGATCACTTCCAATCTTTTTTTGAGTCGATCCTGCTCAAGACTCAGGGTTACCCGCGTAAAAGCCAGTTCTTCCTGCAGTGTAATCCATTCTTTTTCGCTTGCCTGCAGGCTATAGCGAAATGTATCGGCCAGTTTGGCTATCATTTCACGCGTATGTTCCATGTTTTCCGGTACGGAAGCGCTGATGGAATTGAGGGTATTAAATAAGAAATGCGGCTGTATCTGCGCCTTCAGGGCATTTACCTCGCTTGAATAGGCCGCCTGCATCAGCCATTTCTCTTTTTCTTTTTGTTTTTTTGTTTGCAGGTAAAAATCATACACATGAAATACAGCAAATTGCAGGCAGTACACCAGCCCGGGAATATAAATATCCCAGCCAATACCATTGCCACGCAGGTAATTTCCCCCGCGCAAATCCTGTATAAAACGATAACTGTGAAACCAGCAAAAAATCCATGCAGGGCCGGTAATCAAATGCATGGCCAGTTTGAAGAAAATGGTTTTGTCTTTCCATTTGATAAAATACAACCACCACAGTGGCAATGTAAATAGCGCCTTCAGTAACATGTAATCAATCAGTGCATCTTTAATGATATTGTCCGTTTTGTTAGAAGTGTACCATATGGCCAGCCAGTACTGCAACGCAAACAACAGGTAGCAGCCAAAAAATGCCAGCAGCTGCCACACCCTGATGCCCCATAATAATTGCCTGCCTAAAAATGATCGCTCTTTCATTAGCGTGTAAGATAATGAATAAGGTTTTTGACGCCCAGTAAATGCGGCTACATTCCGGCGAACTGCATTAGCAGCCGGTAAACAACATTTAATGCTTTTGTCGTTGCCGCAGGCAGTTCATAGAATATCGCTTCCCGCTGCCATGGAAGCCAATTAGGTTTGTAGCACAAAATCAAAACCCATGCGTTTATTACTCCTGATTACGGCAATACTGGCAACTGGTACCATCTGTTCGGCTCAATCAATAAAAGGTTTGGTGACCGATTCAAACCATCATGTTATTGCAGGCGCCACTATCAGCCTGTTGGATGCCAAAGACTCCAGCTTATTACGAACTACCATCAGCGATTCTTCTGGCCGGTTTGCTTTCCTGGCCGGCAACCAACACAAACTATTAATAAGCGTGGGAGCACAGGGTTTCAGCAGGCAGATAGTGGCTGTTGAAAATGACACTATTTCCATACAGCTACTATCTGTAGTAAAGGTGATGAATGCGGTTGAAGTAGTTGCTAAAAAGCCAATGATTGAAGTAAGGCCCGATAAAATTGTTTTTAACGTGGAAAACTCTGTAAACGCAGCGGGCAATAGTGCGTTTGAGTTATTGCGCAAAAGCCCCGGCGTTTTAATTGATAACAATGATAATATTTCTATGCTTGGCACTGGTGTGGCGGTATATATTGATGGAAAGCCTTCGCCGCTTAACGGAAAAGAGCTGGCGGCTTTTCTGCGCAGTCTGCAGGGTTCAGATGTGGAAGCGATTGAGCTGATAAAAAACCCTTCTGCCCGGTACGATGCTGCTGGCACCGGCGGCATCATCAACATCAGACTTAAAAAGAATAAAAGCCTCGGTGCAAATGGAAGTATTTCCAGCTTATACAGCATAGGCATCTTTGCCAAATACAATAGTAGTTTGGCGATGAACTACCGCAATAAAAAAATAAACGCCTACGCTAATTTTACGCTTTATTCAGGCAACAATGAAAGCTGGATGAATTTATACCGCGAGCAGAAAGACAGCATTTATGACCAGAAAAGTTCCTCCATTAATAAATACAACGGCCAGAACATGAAAGCGGGCATTGACTATTTCATGGATAAGAAGAATACGGTGGGTATCATGGCATCATTTTTTACCGATAACTGGAACGACCGCAACAATGTGATTACACCCATTCTTTCTTTGGCAGGTAAAAATGCAGGAAGTATCTTGGCGGCGCGCAATACCGCTATTGGCAACAAGCAAAATATCAATATCAACCTTAATCATCAATACACGGATACTGCCGGTACTTTGTGGAGTACCGATATTGATTACGGGCATTTTACCAACCGTCAAGATGCGTTGCAACCTAATACTTACTACAGTCCGGGTTTTCAAACCATACTGGAAGAAAGAAATTACCAGATTCTTACAGCCCGTACTATTAACCTGTTAACACTAAAGACAGATTATGAGCAGTCGTTTGCGCGCGGCCAATTGTCGGCCGGACTGAAAACTTCATTTGTGCAAACTGATAATGATTTTAATTTTTCCAATTTTCTGAATGCTACTTACGAGCGGGATATTTACCGCTCAAACGCATTTACTTTGTCTGAAAATATATATGCCGCTTACATCAGCTATCGGCGTAAAATAAAAAAGTGGGATCTGCAGGCGGGTATGCGCGCCGAACAAACACGCACCACAGGCAGGCTAACTGCCGCCATTGCACAAAATGATCAAAACACTGACCGGGTATACACCAATCTTTTCCCATCTTTTGCCATTGCCTACTCCGCGGATAAAAACAATGGCATCAACCTCAATTTCAGCAGGCGTATTAACCGCCCCGGTTATCAAAGCCTGAATCCTTTTGAAAGTAAGCTGGATGAGCTCACCTACCAGAAAGGCAATCCATTTTTAAAACCTGAATACACCAACAGCATCAGCGTTACGCATAGCTACCGGTATAAACTTAACACCAGCATTGGCTACACGCGTACCACAGATTTTTCTGCGCAAATCACGGATACCATTGAGGGTAAGCGCAATTTTATACAACAGCGCAATGCGGGGGTGCAGGAAAATTATTTTATCAATATCAGTTATCCATTCAGTATTGCCAAGTGGTGGAATGTGTACCTTAATGCAGGCGGCAACAGAATGGCCAATAAAGTAAACCTGGGGCCGGGCTTAGTGAGCAACATCAGTGTAGTTGCGTATAATTTTTATAACCAGCATACCATTACCTTACCGCGCAAATACCTGCTGGAGGTATCGGGCTTTTATAATTCTCCCTCGGTGTGGGGCGGTACTTTCTTAAACAAATCTTTTTGGGGCGTTGACGCTGGTGTGCAGAAAAAAATGCTAAAAGACAAGCTCACACTGAAAATAACGGTAAGCGATGTGTTTGGCAGCATGCATTGGCAGGGTGTCAGTAATTTTGGTGGCCTTTATATGAAAGCGAGCGGTGGTTGGGAAAGCAGGCAATTTAAAATAAACTGTACCTACCGCTTTGGCCGTAAAGAAATAAAAGTGCAACGTAACCGCACCACAGGCAGTGACGACATCAATAAACGGTTGTAATTTGGTTGATCCGTTGATCTGTTGATCAGTTGATTAATTGATCAGTTCGTCAACTGATTGGTTGATTGGTTGAGCCGTTGATCAGTTAATTCATGTAACCGTTAACGATATTGTTTCGATCAATTAATCAGTTCACTGGTTACCAGTCCATGCCTATAAACAACTAGTTGTGCATTAGACTGGTAGGTTATATGGCAGCCGTACTTACTTTCGTTTTTCGTTTTAGTATCCATGCGCTGATGAGCGAAACCAGCAGGCCAACGGGCAGGATTTCTATATACGTCATCAAAATAACAACCAAAGGATTCTTATACATCTCTCCAAATTTGGCCATCTCCGCAGTTTTGCGGGTAATTTCTTCCTGGCTGGCACCAGAGGCGCGGAGTTTTTGCACCATATACGCGCTGTATTTTTCTGCAAAATCCGGAATAAAAACATAGTTGTCAATTAGCCAAACAATCACATAAACTGTCGAAGCAATCAGCGTAATGTACAAACCCACCCTAAAGGCTTTGCCAAAAGAGATGGTGCCGCCGTTGTGTTTGTCGCGCGTAATTTTAGTAGCCACAAAAATGAGCGAGAAACCCAGGATCATGAGCGTATACCCATAGAGCATACCGTTTTCAAAATCAATGTCACCTGCCCTACCCAGTAGCATCAGGCCGATATACAATGAAGTGCTGATAAGTCCCGCCATGAGTCCGCAAATAAGTACTGTTTTTTTCATGTTGAATGAGTTTTTGTGATGCCCGTAAAATTGAAAATTTATAGCGGAAGCGGGCTCATACTTTCGGGTGATTTTAATAAGTGCGCTGTTATTTCACGCAAAAGAGTGATTGGTTAAGGGAGGATGCCCAGCCTTTTTCCTTTTTCAATGGCCTGCGTACGGCGTTTTACATCCAGTTTCTCAAAGAGGTTAGACGAATGGGTTTTGATGGTATTAAGGGATACAAACAGCCGGGCTGCTATTTCCTGGTTGCTTAGGCCTTCTGCCATTAACGATAGCACTTCCCACTCGCGTTTGCTGATACCGTATTTGGATAACGCCTGCTCATTTGCAACAAAATCCGTGTCTGGTCGGGTAACAAATACTTCTTTTTCAACAATAACGGTTTCTGTTTTTGGCCTGGCAAGTTTAAGCGCCAGCCATATACCCAGACCGGTAAAAATAAGGGCGATGGCGCCAATATAAAGTTCAAAAGCGTGGTCGATGATAACAAGGCGAAACTCCAACCATTTCAGTAATAGCAAAATGGCGGCGAGTGCTGAGCCGTATAATATCACCAGTTTATTTTTCGCCAAAAAATTGTGCATAGCCATCCCTGATTGCGGGTCGGATAAATATAAGCAATCTCCATTTATGGAGGCACCCACATGCAATGAACCAAGAAAGTAGTTGTTTTACCGGTATCGCGTGGGGTTTGGCCGGTCTACCCTGTTCATGCCGTAGGGTGCGCGCTATTTTCGGGGTATGACAGCTATAATACTACTCATGTTGCTCATATTAATGGTGAGCCTTAACATTGGGGGCGGCCTGTATGAAACCCTTGTGGTGTATCCCAACTGGAATAAAAGGGTAACACCCGCTACGCTGGTATCACAATTAAAAAGTTCGGGTCAGTGGCTTGCCAACGGACGGTTCTGGCCGCTGGTATCGCCTTTGCAGGGATTACTATCATTGGTGAACCTTGTTGTTGCCTGGCGGTATAGCGGGGAAGCCCATTCGTACTGGCTATGGGCATCACTGCTGGTGGTATTTGGCAGGATAATCACGTTTGTATTTTTCGTGCCGCCCATGCTGAAGCATTTTATGAAGCCGGAACTGGTACCGGCAGAACAATTACAGCGGTTGGTAAAAAGGTGGACAACCCTCAGTCCTTTGCGTTTACCATTGGAGCTGCTGGCATGGGTGCTGGCTATGTGGGCGTTTCATTTATTGCCTTAGAAAGAGCTCAGCTACACTAGAAAAGTTTTTCGGTAGACCCCACCAATTGTAATAACTGCAGTTCTGGCTCCACTTCCAGATTGCTGGCCCAGAGTTCGGTAGCAAATTTTTTAAATGATTCCAGTTCCTGCAAAACTTCATGTGCAGCTTCGCTATCAAACTGGTCAAAGTGCATAAACGTTTTACCGTCGGGCAGCAGGTAGGTACTGTATTTGATACCCGGGTGGTTAAGCGTTTGTAATTCTTTTACAACTCCCAGTATATTAGCCTGGTTAGTAGCAGCGTATTCTGGCCGGGTGGTATATTGTACGCGTACAATTTTCATGGTGATTATTTTGAAAGGCTAAGCTATACAAATTGTCGTTGCCAGCAGGGGTCTGAATCAGACAATTTAAAGGGGTGGTTGCGACACGTGCGTGTAAAAGTAACCACCAATAACCTATCCCTCCGTAAATCATTCTCACATCCGGCTAAGACAAAGTTAGATTTGGTTAAATGTACTGTTCCTTAGGTATGGAACTTTGTATCCACAAAAAACAGCAACATGAATATCGTTCTAACAGGTTCATTGGGAAACATTGGAAAGCCGCTTACAAAACTACTCGTAGAAAACGGACACTCAGTTACAGTTATCAGCAGCCACGCAGACAGAACAGCAGCTATCCTGCAACTGGGTGCCAAAGCGGCCATCGGAAGTATGTTTGATGTTGATTTTTTATCAGCAACGTTTAAAGGCGCAGATGTGGTGTACCTGATGGAAACCATGGAGGCGGCTGGCGATATGTTTGATAAACAGGTAGACTTCATCAGCACCATAACGCAAATAGGATTAAACTACAAACAGGCTGTTGAGCAATCAGGGGTTAAAAACGTCATTCACCTGAGCAGCGTAGGCGCACATACAAACAAGGGCACGGGCATTTTATTGTTTCATTATAATGTAGAACAAGTGTTGCGGCAACTGGCGGATGATATTGCCATCAAATTCATTCGACCCGTAGGTTTTTACATCAATTTGTTCTCATTTATACAAACCATAAAACAAAAAGACGCTATCATTTCCAATTATGGAGGCGATCAAAAAGAACCCTGGGTGTCTCCGATGGACATTGCCAGTGTCATTGCAGAAGAAATGGACAAACCTTTTGCCGGTAACACCGTGCGGTATGTAGCCAGTGATGAAGCCTCACCCAACGACATTGCGATGGCGTTGGGAGCAGCCATCGGTAAACCTGGTTTGCAATGGAAAGCAATACCAGATGAAGCATTGTTGAAAAACTGGCTGTCCATTGGGTTTAATAAACAAGTGGCCAGGGGCTTCGTAGAAATGCAGGCCAGCCAGGGTTCGGGAAAGTTGTACGAAGATTTCTACCGCCACCAGCCAACTTTGGGAAAAGTAAAATTGAAAGACTTTGCAAAAACATTTGCTGACGCATATAACCAGTAAGAAAGAAAGTAAAAAACCTACCAGGACTACAACAAAAACATCAATTTTGCAGGATGGAACAACGAACCACTAAAAGAATAAAAACCATATCGGAATTCCACCGCTCGCGGGGACTACCCAAGCCAGAACATCCCCTTGTTAGCATTGTAGATTATAAAGCCATTCAACGACCTGCAGATATTGGCGAAGTAAACTGGGTGCTGGATTTTTACCAGGTTTCTCTAAAAAGGGGCATCAACGGCAAATTAAAATATGGGCAACAGGAATACGATTTTGATGAAGGCGTAATGTTTTTTATTGCTCCCAACCAGGTTTTCAGAATTGAAGCAGACGCACATACTGCCGAAGACCGCTCCGGCTGGATGCTGCTTATGCACCCTGATTTTTTATGGAACACCGCGCTGGCTAACGTTATGAAACGGTATGAGTTTTTTGAGTATTCTGTCAATGAAGCTTTATTTCTGTCTGAGAAAGAAGAGCAAACGCTTAATGGAATCATTGACAATATCCGTCATGAATACCATGCTAATATCGACAAGTTTAGCCAGCAAATTATTGTCTCTCACATGGAAACATTGTTGAACTACGCGGCACGGTTTTATGAACGGCAATTCATCACGCGCAAGACCGACAGCCACAAGGTACTGGATCAATTAGAACATGTATTGAAAGAGTATTTTGACAATGACAGCCTGACCGCAAAAGGATTGCCAACAGTGGAGCATGTGGCCGGCGCCTTACATTTGTCGCCCAACTATTTAAGCCGTCTGTTAACTACCCTTACAGGACAAAGCACACAACAATTTATTCATGATAAACTTATTGACGCGGCAAAACAAAAATTATCGACCACCCATTTGTCCATCAGCGAAATAGCCTATGAACTAGGCTTTGAATACCCCCAATCTTTTACCAAGTTATTTAAAAGCAAAACCAATCAGACACCGCTGGGTTTCAGGCAGGGGTTTAATTAGGAAGAGGTAGGAATGGTGCGCCGAGTTTGCTGTTTTCAGATCGAAACTTGGAGTAGGATTCTGTGTTTAAAATAGTTTTTCCGTTGAAATCTTGCCAAAAAAGAAGGACTCGGGGACAGATCGAACTTGCTTTTCTGTCTATTATAGTCCACGAACGCATACGGAAGCAAAATTGCAGCTTCAAAGTGTATTTGTTTTCACAAAGTAGCATTAAGTAGGCATCATCGTTAAATAGCATAACCTGTAGGATTTTGCTTCGGCGACAATGTTATGTTATTTATAAAACTATTAAATTTCCTTTATAGAAGCAATAATCTCGTAAGCGGTATTCTGCCATTGGTTTTGCAGAGCTACTATACAATTGAAACTCCCTACAACCATTTTTCCTCTCAGAGAAAAAATAAACATAACGTTATAGACCTTTGTATCAACAGCATTTGAATAAAAGCTAAAGACGTGTATATTATTTCCATTTGCCATGATTTGTTCGGAACTGATTAATTGAATCTTATGGCCATTAGTTAATTGTTGCTCTTGTCTTTTTCCTTGCCCAAATACATTTTGCTCTGTCAATGACTGCCCGGTTTCTTTAAACGCAATGTTTACTGTTGCTTCTTGATTGGTAAAAACTTCTGACGGTTTGTTGTTCTGTGGATATTTTGCTGCCAATATATTTGCCTCCATGGATCTGAATTCAATAGGGAGCTTGATCTCAATAGTATTTGACAAAGCCTTCCTGTTTGCAAGCTGCGCATAGGTTATTGTTGATATTGATGCCAGAGGAAAAAACAGCAACCCCACTTGCCACCGGAAACAAATAATATTCAGCATAGCGATGATCCTATTTAAATAGATTTTTAAGCTTTTGAAGATTGCTGGTAACATTTTGGTTATAAGCATTATCCTCTAACTTGATATTATAGTGCTTATAGTGCTTGTGTTCAAGAGACCGTAGCCTTTGCGCAGGCAACAAATCTCCATCAGCAATCACAGTGTTTCCGAGTAACGAAAGCTTTGTTAATAATGGATAATTTTCAATGAATTTTATGGAGGCTATATTACCACAATCAATGAGGCTAATGCTTTGAAGAGCCGGTAGACTGGTTATGTGCTCATAATCTTGGATATTCGGACACGTATCAAAATTAAGATGCTGGAGCTGTGGCAGCGCATTGATTGCTTTTATAGAAGTCAGTTTTTTACAATTTCCAACACTTAGGCTTTTAAGATTCATCAATTCGCCCAATCCATTTAAGGTTTCGATCGATGCTGTCTTTATACGGATATCAATGAGGCTTTTAACATTGGTGAGTTTTGCTAAGTCTGTTTCTTTAATTTCAATAAGGCCTAAAGATGACAATCTTATACATTTGTCAAGTCCCTTTATTGTCTTACGCCATTGCACTGACAAATATTCCAATTTCGATAGACTACTGAAATCTAGTTCGGCATTTCCTTCAACATTTATTGTTAGTTTCTTTAAGTTTATTAGTCTCTTTAAAAAACTAAAATCAAAATCATTGGCACTCGTGATATCAAGCTCTTCAAGAAAAGCATAACTCCCTAAAAAAGAAATATCATCAAGCCGATCATTCTTTAACTCAGCAAAAATTCTGAGACCGTTAAGTTTTTTATTCCTAATAACGCTATACACCTCATCCGCATTATAACCGTTTTTGTAAACAAGCAGGTTATTCTGAGATACCTTAATGCCTTCAATAGCCATAAAACTATATTTAATTCATTCCTATCTGGGTAGCCCAAATTTCTCAATAACTCCATCAATCATTTCAAAATATTTTGTCCATTCTTCCTCCCATTGGATTAACAATATTGATCAAATTCTCTACTCTTCCTGCCTCACTTTTAAGGTACTGTTCATAAACTTCTTTTTACTGTTGTCGGAGACCCCACAATGATTACGACAGAACCGACCGCTGTTAGTTAGCCTCGTAATTAAGAACTGCGGCTATAGCCGGAGGCAGCGATTGTATAAAATCTTGTAATGCCCCAGGCGGTGGCGTTGCTTTAAATAAATTGAATATAGGCGCTGCATTCTTATTCGCAGATATATTAACTAACTCGACTTCGCATTTATCAACATAAATATGAAACTCGATTTCTGAACGCTTACCCTTAATAATAAATTCATTTGCACCTTTCCATTTTCCATAATAAAATAAATCATCAATGTACACGTCGTTAGGATTGCCTTGATAAATAAGCAATTTGCACCTCTCCTTTCCCGCTTGTTCTAGCAAAACATAAAAGCTAAAACTGGCTTCTTCAGGATGGATAATAATTCTTGCCACGAATTCATTATTTTTTTTATTTAAGATGCTTTTGTAAACCAAATCGAAAGAAAATTCCTTGGCAATTATTAATTCACGGATAGCTTCCAACTTAGTTACATCCATCCTTTCATCTTCTTTGGCAAGCTGCAAAAGTGCAGTATGGATCATCTAATCGAATAGAATTTTCATCTTTTAAATGCTTAGCAATTAAATCAGGATGGTTAGGGTAACAAATATTAATATAAACATCTTTCTTTTGATGTATTAGTACAAATTCTTTTAAATCAACGCCGATTTGATTGATTAATATATGTCTATAAAAATCCAGGCCAAATTGCTGTAATAAATATGTATATATTAAGGAGAACCGCCCGGTCTGACGGCCACCAATCCCATTATCAAGAACAGAATTAATGTTTAACAAGTTTTTTTTCATACAATTTTTTTTATGGCCTAAGTTGGGCTATTGGCCTTTCTCCCCAAATAGCTTGATGAGTTTGAACAAAACCTAGTTCAGCTGCCCGTGCAGCAGCATTGTTTGGAGCAAACAACTTTACTTTCCAGTCAACAGAAGCGCCAAATAAGGCCTTCAAGTAAGTGATCTGGTTTTCAGGACGACTTCTGCCTTGTTTGTACATATCGGTTATACCATATTTAAGTGTCGGGCTTTTTCGAGCGGGGGGCTTATAGGTAAATTCATAAATCATATGAAGATCCCAATTATCTAAACGGTTACCATGACCTGGAAATACAACTGGTTTGTATCCGGGCCAGTTCCACGGGTGAGGTGTTTCGTCGCCGTTAGGCCAACTGGTAGTATTGCCAGTGGGAATCAAAGTAAATATAGCTGTTAATCCAATCGCTGGCAAACCTATCAAAGGACCTGGGCCCGGTTCATACAACGGAATAACTTTACCCGGCGGAGGAGTTTCAGGTACTACAGTTAAAGGTGGTAGTGGTAGCGCAACTGGCAAAGGAATTGTGGAAGCAGGAGAGGGTGCAGGCGCAGGGGTTTTACATGGATGACAACCTACAACAATTGCGGGCGTTGGGTTAGGATCGTTTGGACTGGCGGCCGGATAAGCTTTAGGAAACGCCATCTGCTGCTAATCCAAGTGGATCGCTAAGATTAATAGGATTGTCATTCACAAATGAATACGGGCTCCACTCGTCATTAATTTCACTTAAACGATCAACTTGCATAAACCTGCCAATCTGAGCATCGTACATCCTAAAAGTGGCATCGTACGTTTCTAAACCACTACCATCAGAGAACTCTTTCGATTGCAATTCATTGCCTCCATTATATTTGTACTTATTCTCACTTCCTCCGAAGGCTGATGCTTTTGAACTAATGCCAGCGATTTGTAACCCAAACGGATAATAATGCGTCTCCTCCAACAACGGCCCGCGCGTGTGTACTACTTCAAGATTATCAAAGAACACGTCTATATTGCTCTCATTGCTGCAATAGATGTAAATATAGCCGTTTTTTGGCACTGGTATATCCTGCATCAAATGCGGTTTTAATCCCCCGCTGGCCGCACTTTGTATAGGGTCATAATCTACCCGACACATATTTAAAATGCTCATCTAAAATGATATAATTTAATGCGGCTTTTACATTGTTACCGCTGTTTACCGGATTGTTATTGGTAAAACTATTAAGCGGAGCCAGTAAAGAGGCATCGGCGTTTAAAACAGCAGAGGTGGCGCCATGCATGGTGGCAGGGTTGCTGCCACCCGCCACCGCCAGGAAACCATTTATCAAATCACCTGCATTAAAAAGGGTATTGACCGACAGAGCCCCCTGCATAGCGGTAATAGCTTTTAAGCAATATACGACCTTATCACCCGCCATTACTTTCAGCATTTTAATAGTGAGGCCAATGCGGTTAGTAGCAGCATTTAGCTTATACATCTTTTGGCTTACCGCATTTTTGTCGGCAAACGTGTTGGGGTTGTTGGCGCCATTATCATTTACATAGTCGAGCAAATTGGCCGGCGTAGTTCCGGCGGGTTTGGGTACCACATAAGCATCATTGATATCGTAATATTTTTTTTCCTGCGCCAATGCACTTGCTTCCAGCGGCTGGTGGGGTAGCGATCTATCTGTTGCTGGTCGGTTAACACTGCACGGGTATTGCCAAGGTGGTCTTTTATAAAATAATCAAAGGCAAAACTTTTTGCACCCCCGGGGTGAGTGCAATGGGCTGCACCCTGCCTTCTTCATGGCCGGCAAACTGCAACACATTGTTTTCATAGACAAAGCCAGCTATATAATCTGTTGTGGTTGTTTTGGCTGTATTGTCGTCGGCAGCCGAGGCATTTTCTACGGTTATTTTGTTGACTTTGTTACCGGATGCATCATAGATATAAGTAATAGTGCCTTTATCGCCGGCGGCATTTTTAAAGCTTACCTGCCACGGCAGGTTAAGATAGTTATATACAATACCGTTAGTAGTTGCATTACCAATATCTTTGTTTAAGTCTGTGATAAGGTTACCGTTTACATCATACCCATAATCTGTAATAGCTGCAAGTGCTGCCGGAGTGGCGGCGGATTGTTTTGCACTGGCTTGCGGGTGCAGGGCCGATGTGCGGAAATCGCCCAAGGTAGTAGTGGCAAGGTTGTTTACATCTTTTACATTCAGCAGCTTATTGCTATTGGCTATGTAGGTGTATTGCAGTTTGTCTATTTCTGAAGAACCGCCAGGCTTCCACCCCATCTGGTTCATAGTAAGTATGTTTCCGTTCGCATCGTAGGTAAGGTTGCTGACGCTAAAATCTAAGCCTGCCGTTTTATTAAAACTGCTGGATGTATACTGGTTAAAACCGGCAGTGGTTAATCTATTAACGGCATTATAGGTAAAATCATACTTGCGCTTTTCCTGATCGCCCTTGCTTTTCCAAACCGTACCAGCAATATTGCCATTGTATTGTGCGGCCGCATACTGCTGCCCGGCTATTAAATTGTTGTTGGTTTTATCGTATCCTAAATCAAACCCAAAATAATTACTGTTATTATCATCTCGCGCATAGGCACGGTTGACGCCCAGTAGCCAGCCGCGAATATTGTAATCAAAATCCTGTGTTTCCAGCCCCTGGTTGCTGTTGTATTCAGGCGCCAGTGTTTTTCTTTTTAGTTGGCCAAGTTCATCATAACTGTTTTGGAGAATTATTTTGCTGATGGCTGGACTTGCATCGCCCGCCAATGTGTATATCATTTTTTTTACCGTTAAAAGGCGCCCCAATTGATCGTATTCCAAATTGCTGCCGATGCCCGGATGACTGTTTCCTTCTGGATTGTTATGTGCTATAAAACTGCTAAGCAACTTTCCACTAAAATCGTACAAATTGGAGTGAATGTCTATGGCATTTGCATTACTTTCAGCCTGGGTTTGTATTACCCTGCCTTTTTCATCATAAAAATTTACGGTTGAAAGCAAGGAGCCAGCTACAAGATTACCAGGATTTTCCATTACGCGTACTTTTGTTCCAGTAACCAATCCTTTTGTAGCGGTGGTTACCGCCAAACTCTCCGCATATGGATTATTACCCGCTGTTAATTTTTCTGCGTAACTATTATTATATGTTTTGGTGGTCCAGCTATAAGTGTCGTAATACGTTATAGTGAGCGGAATCAAATTGCTTCCAGCTGGCAAAGGATTATCTGTGATAGAAATATTCTCACTCGTTCCTGGTGCATTTGCGTCTACGCTGGCAACAAATTCTGAACCTGCTTCACTGGTAAATTCAGCTAAAAAGGTAACGGATTGCGTCCCTTGATATGTTGGACGGGCTATTTTGCGTGCGTCAATTATCAAGTTAGTTGTTATCGGAGCAACTGCCGTAATGTTAGCGGTTGAGCCCGAGCCAGTATTTTGGTCTACATAAGTTTGTAGGTCTTGCCTTGTCCCAGTATAGGTGATCATACCGGTTAATACTGAGCGATTGAATGCATCATAGAGAGTAGATAACCATTTATTTGTGATGCGCATGTTAGCGTCTTGCGTAAACACCAGCCGATCGCGTTTGTCATATACCAAGTAAACTTCGCCCACATCAGGAACTTTTTTTGCAACCATTCTGTTGCGGTCATCATACTTGTAGCGAAAGCAATAGCCGTTAAGTATTGCAGAGCTTAGAACCCAGTTGCCAGCATTGGTCATTAGGCGGACTGCCTCAGGTTGAATTACACATCGTAAAAGACCTAAATCATCATAGAGATAATAAGTACAGAGCCAATCGGCATGACCGTTTCCGCTTCCATTATCGGCTGCAGCGGTTAATTGCAACTTCTTTAATATTATTTTGCCTTCTTTGTCTTTAAATTCAATCAATTGCTTCCCATGCTCACCAACAGTCACGTTTTTGAATAGCGTTCCTCCCGAGTAAACTCCCGGACTGGTATAATCACCCAAATCACTAATACTATTTGTTACGTTCCATATCCTTATTGCATCAACACCGGTATTGGTCCAATATTTCATCTCGTGCCCCTTTCCGCTACCGACCCAGCTATTTCCCTGATTCATTGTTTTTTCCACCCTGTTAAGTGGTGAAGCTTCGTAATCTACCCGGCTATAAAAAAAAGCATCACCCTGATTGCCATATGCTTGTTGCATAAAAGCGGCCTGTTGGTAAAAAGGATTTAGTTTGAAATTACCGTCATTGATGGAGAAGTTATTCTCGGCGTTATTTGCAACAAAAGGAAGATAAATTGATGACTCACGCCCGTAGTTATCATATACCTTCGCGCTCACCATATCCGCAGCTACTCCTCCCGTTGCAAACGCGCCTTGTTTTATAACAGTCTGAAGTTCTCTGCCAAAGCCATCAACGTAGCGCGTAGTCTGTTGAACATCTTCAATGGGAAGGGTTGTTAAAGTAGCAGCATTTAATTCTGGCGCTTTGGCGTCCCAGATCCGAGCATTAACTTGTTTGCACTATACCGGGATATGCGGTAAGCGGTTGTTGTAGGAAGGCAGATATGCCAATACAACAATTTAGAGTAGTCAACAATATGCTTATACGCAGTGGATAAAATACTTTTACCATTTTACGGTGTTTCAGTGTTATTGCTTTTTATATTTTATTTTAATTGGCATTACTATTTGGTTTCCCAACGGAACGGGCCCCGATAACAATTTTAGAAAGCATTTGCCGTCGGGCTGAATAATGATGTTCCATTTGCGGTTTGGTTCGTTGTATAGAATAGAACTTCCTTTTACAGGAATAAACGAATTTGCAATTTTCCCAATTTCAGACGGTATACTCCAATTGTTCCCGGAAGGGACCTGCCTGGACAAAACAACTTCAAATACGATACTATCAGTTTCAACCTTTAAATAAGATGAACCCGCATAAGCGGTCCAACCTATTTCATTATTCGCAACAAATAGACTGTCTGTTTGAGTTCTATGGTCGAAAATGCCGCACTCGTGACAGCTGTGCCTTTATGGATGAACGAAAATGTTGTCATAGCTACCGAGGTTAACCACAACAGGTGGAAAAAAGATTTGCTGAACGATAATTGTGTTTGCATGATTTTGTTATAAATTGTAAGTGCCTGCCAACTGAATTGATGTTGAGGCTGTGGGCGGAGTTCCACTGACAAGAGAATCGAAACCTGTCCAGTAGGCTTAAATGTGACGTTCCAGGTTCTCCCCGCTGAAGTTATTGTTACAACCCGTTGAACAGAGGGTAAAAACAACGACCCAACCAGATTGGCGACCTGGTTGTCAATGGTCCAATTAGTTGTTCCACTTTGCTTAAACACTATTACTGAAAAATCTACAGAAGTGGAACCAGAAAGGTTAAAATTAGAATATGCGCTACCCCAAAGGCAACAAGGCGTAAAGGCATAATATGGATAGCAAACAACATTTGCATTAGCGTAAGCCAGTCCGTAATTGTAAATCTCCAGGTCAGCTTTCGCATTGGCGTCATCAACGCTTATAAATGACCCGTACTTATCCGCGGGCACATTGTACCCAACATCATTGAACGTATATCCGGGGGCACAGGTAACATTAGTTGGATGAATAATTCTAAATTGAGCAGTATTTTTGTATGGATATGTATAATGTTGTTGATATTTGTACTCGTTTATCTTAATTAAATTTAAATTGTTGTCTTTTATAATTAATAGTCTGCCAAGATTATCATATTCGTAGTATGTACTTCTGTTGTTTGGATCTTTAATTTTTTTCAGACTTAACCCTGTATTTGCATCATATATAAAAGTTGTAATAAAGGCGTTTGTTAGTGAACGAAGCTTGTCAAGCTCTGTCGCTAATTGCGTTTCGCTGGCGGGATTAATTAATATAGATGGGCTGACCAACGCCTGGGCTGATGAAATATCACTGCCCGTAATCTTTGACAGGATACATGTATTATAATGCCCCCATATATAAGATGTCTTCATACCATCCATACCCTGCATCTCTTTTATATTTCCATTTGCATGATCGGCGTTAAACTGATTAGTTATAAACGGTGCGCCGGTTCCAACTTTTCTTCCGGGTAAATTTTGGGGCAATCAAAACGGATGAGTTAAAGAAATCGTAATCGGTTTGCTGGCTTTCTAAAAATGTTGTACCCTTATATTTTTCTGTATATACTATATTTCCTGTGATGCCCCTGCTTATCATTGCATCGTATACGGCTGTGCCTGTAAAATGATAGGGATATTTGAAATTGGTGTAAAACGTTTCTCCTTTACTGTTGATTTCTGTGGTTTTTCACAGGTTGCCCCATTGGTCCGTATTGATATTGAATGTCTGTAACAACAGCCTGGGAACCTGCTACACCTTGCGGGTAGTTAGACTGTGTAACCTTATCTTTCAAAAATTTGTAAGAATAGTGCCCGTATGCAGTTCCTATGGTATAATATGGAGTAAACGAGTTTGGATTTATCAGGGCTCCGTGGTATTGCGGTATTTGCCAGCCTTCACTGGTCATTATACCAAGCCTTGTCTGTACTGGATCTGCGTCCAAGATGATGCAATAACCGCCAAAATCTTTTCTTAAACTTCTTGAGAAATTTGTTTCAACGGCGAATCCAAGCCGGGTATAGGTATATTCGTTTTGCTGTACAATGTTATTGGTAGAAGAATATAAAGTTTCAGAAAGTAGTTGCCCTCTTTTCAAAATCTGTTGACCTAAGCGGCACGCCCATTTCATACCGGGCTGTATTCTTAACCGGTGGCTGGTCAACATAGCCGTTATCATGGTTGGTAAATTTGTAAATGCGATAACCACCATCTGCATATTTCTCTACCACCTCACTATAGCTACGAAACAATCCGGAATTGGATGTCATAGGCAAAATTCCATTTGAAGAGTAGATAGACAGGTTTAGACGAGCCGTCAACCAGGGAATAGTTGTATTTCGGGTTTCCGCTCCAAAACCCCACTGGAAGACAGCGTACTTAATATTCCGGTATTAGTATAACCGTTTACATAGAAAATTTCCTTTGAAACTGACTTTCCATCATTATCCACGTTGGTAATTTTTCGTACCCGTAAACCTCCCACTTTACCGGACCCGGACTGCAAAATTTGCCTGTTATCATTAAGATATTTGCCGTAATCATTTAGCTCATAATCAAACACTGTCTTACCACCCGTTGGATAATTGATTTGATTAAGATGTTTCATATGAACACCAGTATTCACTCGGCTCCCTGCTGGCAACCACATCACCGGTTAACCGATAGTTGCCGACCCGACGGATTTTTAATAAGAAATGTGCCATTTGCAAACCCCCAGTGGTCAGTAAGGTTAGACACATATTCCATCGTGGAATTTGTAGTATAGCCAAAAGTATATGTTTGGGGATCTCCAATTGACAGGTTACCCTTAGAGAATCCACAGAGGTTAACTTCAAACGCTCAGTACTGTTCTCACGGTAATTAAACTTTATTCTTTGGAAGGCTCTTTTTGCAGCAGCTTTGGTGATATCATTATTGGAGATAATGAGACTGTCTAGCTTTAACCAAATAAAACACGAACTGTTTACTCCGGTCGGAAATATAGAATTAGCAGCATAATAAGGAGCATGATAGTAGGAATTAAGAAAAGGCAAAAAATTGCGGGTCAAGGCTACCAGTAGGCAAATTGTTGTCCGCATCTCTTAATACTTCCAAGTAGGTTGAGAGAGGGATAAGCAAGTTCATTACTCTTTGAGAATTTAAAGTCTACTGACACTCCGCTGCTGGTTGTGAGTCCAGTAGGATAAACAGGTGATGTAATGAATCCATTGATTCCCTTCACCTCAAAGTTTGACACACTTTTTGCTCCAGGATTGCAAGGCTCAATAAAAAATCTATTTTGTGCTTCATGATACTGGAAATTGCTTTGAAATGGCCCCCTTTCATAATTAATATTTATATAACCAGTTCCTGAAGGCAACTCTACCTTTTGTAAGTACCAGCTTGTGGCAATCAACCACATTCTGTATTCATTTTTTGGCGGTGTAATGCTGAGGAGGAATATTCAATAGAAGCAGTAGATGGGTTTGATGAGCCAAAAGTATTCTTGATGCCAGCATCATCAACCAGAATAAATTTATGGATGGCTTTAGGGCTATAATTAGCAGATAGATCATTATTAAAAAATGGATTGATAATGTCTGCTTCATCAAAAACAACCCTTATATTTTTACTACACTGCGCTTTTCCAGTTACCCTATTTTTGATCCAGAAAAAACCGTCCGGAAACGGAAGGAAGAGCTAAATTCAAAAACGTCCGGCTCCCTATCAGCTCTGTTTTGTAACCCAGGGGACGTCATGTCCGCTAGGGTTGCGGTGCTGCTCCAATTGCCATTAATCAACGCATTATGATTATAATAATATCCATAAAATAAAAAACGTCACTTTTCCACTCATCCGGAAAACCATTGAGCTTACGTGTAATAACTCCTCCGAATTTTAATGACCAATTTAAACCTACCCATAAGAAGCATGTATATCAGGTCTGAATCCCTGCGCATGATAACTGAGGGTAATAGGAAAATCAAAACCTCTTTCTTTAATAGTATACACTGGCACATCAATGGTTGGAACACCGGGATCTAACGAAGTGGGAACATCTCCATATAAGCCAAGTCCAATTGCGTTCGGGGTTGGTGTGACTGGGCCTGCGGGTTTACTTTGTGAAAAGCACGGCAAGCCTAAAGACAGCAAAACAACTCCAAATAATTTTAAATGCATACTCAATTTCTTTATAATTAATTCTTCCTTTTTTAAAAACTAGCCATTGAATGGAAGGTCATGGACAGTCGTTAAAAACTATACCCCACCCTAAACTTCACCGCCTGTGTTCTTGGGCCTTGCTGATAACCGAGCACATCCCACAGCAATTGCAGTTTTGTTTTCTGGAAGTATTTTGTTTTGAGTGAAATGATTTTACTGATGCCCAACAGACCGCTTTGCTCCCAGTTGACCTCCCCCTGCCCGCTCTAGGGGATGGGGAGAACGACACAGACAGGGGCTGGTAATTATACTCCAGTCCACCACTCACATAAAAACTACCTTTCAGTTTCATGTCGATCAAAGAATCGCCGAAGCCCATGCCTTCGGAAGTAATGGAAACATGTTTGATTTCTTTTCCCCAACCCATTTTATAGCTGGCGCCAATACCAATAATGCTTTTCTCATTAAGTTCCTAGCCAACCGTAAGCGCAATATCTGTGGTGGTGGGAAAGAAATAATTGCTGCTTTACTGATTGTATATTGGTGCCATATTCTAAGCGCTGCAAAAAAGTTTTTGTCTTCTGCATATTGGGTCTAAATTCAGGCAGGTCCAAATCATCACCCCCATTGCTCTTCAGCTGGTTCAACTTGGCTTTTAATGTATTCAGCATACCCTGCGCTTCTTCCATATTTTGCTGAAACATGGCTTGTGCATTGGGGCCACCAGCAGCTAGCTGGTTTTGAATAAGCCCCAGCACGGAAGTATTGGTTTGCAAACCCTGCAAGTTTTGCGTAATGGCGCCGGGGTCAGTAGTACCTGGTGGGGCAAACATGCTGCCCAGTATACTGTGCTTGCTAAAAAAATCGTGGAAGGCGGGTATGGTGTTCAACAATGACAGTATTTTGCGTTCTGCTTTTTCAGGATCACTAAATGCCTGCCGATATTCATTGACCTGCTGCGAATAATAGTAAGCTGTCTGGTTATACTTCTTCAATTCGTTACTCAGGTTATATTGCTGCAGTTGCTGCTTCAGGTATTCCTTTCTCTCCCGGATGAATTCCTTTAAGCTTGCCGCCTGTTTCAATTCAGATTGCAAGAGTTTTACTTTACTGATAGCGACTTGCAACTTTGCTGCATCTCCCTTTATTCCTTGCATTACTGGGTTGCTTTCCAGAAATTGGAGCGAGGTCGTGGCGGAATCAATCCAAGGCAGGTACCGGGTCGATTGGTTTTTTAGCAAGGCAGACGTATTTTTTAACTTATCCTGCCACTGTTTGTATTGTGCTTTCGCATCGGCAAATATGCGGTTGGCTGCTAACGAATCTATCTTTCCTAATTTCTTTCTCAGCTTTGCCTCTTGTTTCTCCAGTTTGGCCAGGTAGCGTTCCGTTTGCTCATTAATTTTCCCAGCCACATTACCTGATTTTTCATCCACTGCCTGTATGTATCTATCAGCCAGCTTACTATCCATACCAGGCAATTGCGGGATACCTGGTTGTGCACGGCAATCCGCTGCCGTTGGCAATATCAGTATCAGCGCAACTATTACCTGACCAAATTTTATAGAAGCCATGGTTCAAAATCGATTGGGTGTTTGTATAACAATTATGATCTTATGCCTGACTTATACGGCAGCCATAATATTCTTTACCATCACATTGTTACCGCCGCTTCATCAACTGCTTTATTTGCACGTTCTCCTGCTGCAATTGGGCGTTGCTCGTTTTTAATTTTTCTATTTCTTCATGAGCGGTGATAATGTAGAGGGTGAGTTCTTCAATCTTTTTCAGGAGCATTACCTGGTTATCGCCTACATCTACGCCATGTTTTTCCACCTCGGCAGCAGAGGGCAACTCGGGCAACCGTTTATTTTGTTGGATGAATGTTTTTACTTCGGGTAAACTGCGCAATCGGTAGGTGGTATCAAAAACATAATCTGCCCAGCCGGTTTGGGTAACTTTTAATTTTTGTGCGTAAATGCTGCCTTTTACGGCCAGCTTCATGGTGGCATCTGCCGGTGTTGCGGTGGGTATAGAACCACTACCAATTACTACCACTCCCGTGTTGGCGTTTGAAATGGTGGTGCCGCTTACCGTCCAGCTGCTGCTGCCGGTACCACCTGTGGTAACCTGCCAGGTGGCCACCCCATTGGCATCGCTGGTTAGCACTTTGCCAGCGCCCGCGCCTGTAGGAAGTGTAAAACCAGTAGACCAAATGCCGCCGTTTACCTGCAGCTTGCTTCCATTGCTGGTGGCAGTTCCAACCAACAGACTTCCATTATCAGCAATTCTTGCTGCTTCTACTGACGCCATATAAAAACTAATAGGCGCAGCACGTGTTTGCAGCCTGATTTCCCCATAATGACTTCCTTCCGTTCCAATTTTCATTAGTGCACCAGGATAGTTTGCCAGGAGAGAAAAAGTGCTTATGTTTTGTTTAATATCGGTCGCAGAAGCCTGACTGCGGATCCTGAAAATGGAATTTGTAATGGCACCAACCTCTGCAATAGTTTCGGTGTTACTGGCAACAGCATGCACGGGATCATTTCCGTCGAAATTGACCCTAAAAAACCGAGATGAAGGTATTTGACTGGAACTCGTAATCTTGGTAGGACCCACTAATAAAGCATCACCAACTATATTTGTCTGACCACCATTCGGAAGTACATAGTCGTTAGAAATATAAGTTTGCGAATGGTAGGCATTGCTGTTGAGAAATAATTGGGACGATTTAAATACGACCGTGCCAGCCACATCCAATCTTGCCAGCGGCGCGCTGGTGCCTATACCAATATTTCCATTGGGGTCGATAACAAACCTGGCCGCACTGGCTGCCTTTACATCAAAAATGGAAAACAATCCATTGTCATATGAGTTAAGTCCATAAGCGCGCCCGGTGCCGGCCGTGGTATTTTCTAAAATGAATACCGGACTGCTGGCAAGATTATAACCGGTACCAAACTGTTTAATGGCACCACTCACCGATAAACGGTAAGTTGGACTGGTAGTGGACTGTATGGCTGCCGCGCCAGTTGTACCCAGCGTGTTAGTAGTGGTGGCAGTTTGTGCATTGGCGAGAAAAGGCAATAGAAATGAAACGGAGATCAAAATCCTTTTTAACATATAGAGTCAGGGGGGTTTAAATACTGTGAAACTTTTTATACAATCAATACCATGGATGTATTACCTGCACCGTATATTGGCGCGCGTAATAGCATTCAACATTTGTTAGGGCCATACAAATACACTCAGCGTGTATGCTAATACACCTGTTGCCGGAAACCACGGCCCTGCATTAATTATAAACGAATGGAATACCTACAACTTTGCGGGACTAATCTTCAGATGCAACGAGACATGTTGATGGCTGTCTGTTAGCATCGATTAAAAGAATATAAAAACGAAGCTAGGATATACTTGAAGTATAACGGTGAAATGAATATTGAAATGCTTGTAGAATTTTATCTATTAAAATCTATTTCGATATTATATATGCGTGATAGTATCCGATACAAAGCCGCCTCATTATTAGCCTTGTAATAAAACTGTGTCATAAAAAATTATGTAACTGAGAAAATGCACGGGTATGAAATAAACCTCTGGCGATGATGCAGCAATGTGTAACCGCAGTTGCAGCTTGATATATACATTACTCAAGTTTATATCAAATCGTTGCCATGCAATTTCCGCAACTTGTTACACCGCCGCTTCTTTATTATACCGGTTCCTATAATCGGCAGGTGATAACCCGGTAATTTTTTTGAATACTGTTCTGAATGCTTTGCTGTCTGAGTAGCCCACATCATACATTACCTCGCTTACATTTTTGCTACTGGTTTCCAATTGTTTTTTTGCGGCCTCTACCCTCACCCGTTGCATGTATTCTAACGGTGTGTTGTTGGTAGCGAGTTTAAACCGACGTTCAAAGTGGCGTTTGCCAATGGCAAATTTAGATGCGAGTTGTTCTATCAAAATTTTCTCGGTAAGATTGGTCTCTATAAATTCCTGCGCTTGTTTCACCGGCTCATCTGCATGTTTCTTCTGTCCGTTGAACATGACAAAGGGCGATTGGCTCTTCCGATCTATTTCCAGGGCATATATTTTAGACACCATGATGGCCATTTGCCTGCCCGCATATTTTTCTATGAGGTGAAGCAGCAGGCTCCAGTAAGAAGTGGCCCCGCCACTACTATAAAGCCCATCCTGCTCTGTTACAATGCGCCCATCTACCAGGGTAACCTCCGGAAACATTTCCCTGAACAATTCTGCCGTAAGCCAGTGGCTTGAACATTCTTTTCCATTGAGCAAACCGGTAGACGCCAGTAAAAACGCGCCTATGCAAAGACTGGCTATTTCAGTACCCTTTTTATATTGATCAATTATCCACGGTACAAAGTCTTTGTTTTTGGTAACGGCTTCCTGCAAATCGCCACCCAATGCGGGTATAAGCACCAAATCTGCTTTGGGCACTTCATGCAGCAATGCATCTGTACGTACAGAAAATTGTCCACTGGTAAGTGGTACGTGCGCATGCAGGCCCACCAATTGCACATTAAACAATGGCGGGTTTCCATTGGCCTGCAACAAATCATTTACGCCCTTAAAGATGGTTAACGGATCAACAACAGAAGCCATTACAGCATCATGCGGTACAAGAATAACAATGTGTTTCATATGATGTAGTTAATCGGTTGATTGGTTGCCCGGTTGATTAGCACCCCAGGCGTTCCGATCTTTTTCAACAATTCATGGTCGTTTGCCGGCCACGTTTTGCATCTCTAAGTTAATACAAAGTCGCAAACTACCCCAAGCAAGTCCCAATTACACCCCATTAAAACAGGTGCGGCGCGATAGCTTTGTGTTATCAAACGGAAGGTCATCTACAAATAATCAATACTAAAAAACAAACACCATGAAAAAGACAAACATTTTTTACTGGATTTTTACCGGCCTTTTTTCTTTTTTGATGATTGGCTCCGCTATACCCGATGTGGTATCTGCAGAAATTGCCGTGCAGGGTTTTGGGGAAATAGGAATGCCCGCTTACCTGTTGCCATTTGTGGGCATTGCTAAATTGTTGGGTGTAATAGCCATACTTATTCCGGGTTACCCGCGCATAAAAGAGTGGGCCTATGCCGGACTGGTTTTTGACCTGCTGGGTGCCACCTATGCCATTGCAGCAGCAGGCAAGCCCGCGCCCAACTGGCTGTTTATGGCATTGCCATTATTTCTTGCCGCTGCCTCTTATATTTTCTATCACAAAAAACTGCGCCAACAAAAGGCATCTGCCAGTGACCGTAGCGGCGCATTCAGCAAATCAATCATTACAGCCTAAATAACCTGTTCACCGTAAAAATCATTCGCATGAAAACATTAACCTATCATATCAACATCCAGGCGCCTGTGCAACAAGTATGGAATACAATGCTGCAACCTGATACATATAAACAATGGGTAGCAGTAAGCTGGCCGGGTTCTTTTTACAAAGGCAATTGGGAGAAAGATGCACGCATCCGCTTTATATCTGACGATGGCAGCGGCACCCTGGCGCATATAAAAGAAATTACGCCTTATAAGACAATCAATGCAGAACATATTGCCGTATTGCACCCCGGCGGCATAGAAGACAGCAATAGTGATCTTGCCAAAGGGTGGATAGGTATTACAGAACAATACAGGTTTGAGCAGCACAATAATGAAACAGTATTGCAGGTAGACATCACTACAAACCCTGCGTGGGAAAATATGTTCAACCAGGGATGGCCGGGCGCTCTTCAAAAACTCAAAGAGCTCTGCGAAAACACCAACAATTAGGGCCAATGCGCAAACTCATTCTGTCTATGAACGTGAGCCTGGATGGTTTTATGGCAGGCCCCGAAGATTCGCTCGACTGGCACCTGCAATGCTGGACGAGCGAAATGGGCGATGAGCTGGCCGAACAACTGGCCAAAGCAGATACATTAATATTGGGAAGGATAACATTCAATTGTATGGCAGCTTACTGGCCGGCAAAAGCCGACCACACCCATTGCAGGGATGAAGACTTTGCGTACGCCAATATGATGAACACATATTTGAAAATTGTTTTTTCTGCTACCCTGACTGCACCCGCATGGCACAACACCAAAGTGGTAGGCAGTAATGCCCTGCAAAAAATGCGGCAACTAAAAAAAATGCGCGGCAAAAACATGATGCTATATGGAAGCTGCCAACTGGCGGAAACCATGATCAAAGCCCGCTTGGTAGATGAATACCAGCTTTGGATACACCCCGTGATATTAGGCAAAGGCAAGCCACTTTTCAACCAGCTGCAAGAAAACATCAGCCTGCAATTATTGCGTACCAAAACTTTCAGCACGGGTGTTGTTCTGCTGAATTATGGGAAGACATAATCCTGAAACCTCCTACCCCCCCTAACCCCCTAAAGGGGGAATACAACATCATTAAGTTAGTTTGGTTATAAGGATGGCAAGTTGTTTAACGCGCTGTGTCAACCGTCTGACCTCCCGGTCTGACGGCCAATAGCTGGTATTTTCGGTTAGATGTGAACGGCAGACGGGTATTTTTCATGGGAGTCGAGCATTTTTTACAATCGGGTTGCGACATTTGTTGCAATAGGGCCGGGCCATTTTGTTACGATAGGGCTGGGGCATTTTGTTACAATAGGACTGGCGCGTTTTTTTTACAATAGGACTGGGGCATTTTTTTGCAATTGGCCTGGGGCATTTTTTTGCAATCGGGCTGGGGCAAGCCCAGCCCCTACAGTCGTTTCCACCGGCTAATTATTTTCAATTGTTTCCAATCGATTCTAAATGAGCAACTGATGGTTTATCATGATAATCGTGAAAATCTGCGTTCTAGAAACGAACCAAGCGCATTAGCACATCTGCCTGTCCGCAGACAAGTTCACCGGTTCAATACAATGTTGTATTATTGATTCATGAATGCAGCAAACCGCTCCCGGCAAATATTTTTACAACTAACATGCCTGATGGTATTACTATGGATAACAGGTGCTGTGCAGGCCCAACAGGTAGAACCCAGCGTAGCTCATTCATTGGCAGTTTACAGGCGGGCAACTATCAGCGGTGTAACCTACCGTTTATCCTTTACAATTCCTGCCATTAAAACGGAAAAGATTGCTGCAACCGCCACCATCTCTTTTATGCTGGCAGATACCAGCCAGCCTTTACAGCTAGATTTCAGGCAAGATTCAGGTCATGTACACGCGATCAGGGTAAATGGCCAATCCATTGCTATTGATCTGCGCAACGAACACCTGGTTATACACAACCAGTGGCTGAAGAAAGACAGCAATACCATCAACATACAATTTACAGCTGGTAATGAATCGCTCAACCGTAATAACGATTACCTGTATGCGCTTTTTGTGCCCGACCGTGCGCGAACTGTTTTTCCTTGTTTTGACCAGCCAGATCTGAAAGCTATTTTTATGCTGTCGCTCTCGGTACCTGCGGGTTGGTCTGTACTGGGCAACGCACCCATTCATGATTCGGCTGTTGCGGGCAACAATACCGTTTATCATTTCAAGCCAAGCGATCAACTGCCTACTTACCTGTTTTCATTTACTGCAGGAAAATATGCCGTTGCCAACGCGCCAGGCATGCAGTTTTTATACCGCGAAACAGATTCCGCCAAGATAAAGCTGAGTGTAGATTCCGTTTTTCACTTGCATAAAAAAGCCATCGCTTTTATGGAAGAATGGACGGGCATCCGGTTTCCTTTTCAGAAAGTGGGGTTTGCAGCTATACCTGCATTTCAGTTCGGCGGTATGGAACACCCGGGCGCCGTGCAATACAATGCCCCTGCCCTGTTCCTCGACAAGGGTGCAACAAAAGACCAACTGATTGCACGCTCGGCGCTGATTGCGCATGAAACTGCGCATATGTGGTTTGGCGATTTGGTAACGATGCAATGGTTCAACGATGTATGGATGAAAGAAGTGTTTGCCAATTTTATGGCTGATAAGATAGCTGAAAAGCTGATGGGTAGCGAAACATTTCAATTGAAATTTCTGCTGGATCATACGCCCGCTGCGTTTGGTGTTGACCGCACACGAGGTGCCAACCCCATTCGCCAGCAATTAGATAACCTGAAAGATGCCGGCTCTATGTACGGCAATATTATTTACCATAAGGCGCCTATTATGATGCAGCAGCTTGAAAGACTGATGGGTAAAGCTGCTTTTAGAAAAGGCGTGCAGCAATACCTGCACACCTATAGCTATGGCAATGCCAATTGGGACAACCTGATTGCTATACTGGGCAAATACACCACCGCCGACCTGCTAACCTGGAACAAAATATGGGTGAACCGTGCAGGCCGCCCGGTGTTCGATTATGAATACAAAAACGGCCAGTTAATGATTACGCAATCGCCTGAACGTGATTCAGCCGGGGTATGGCCACAGCAATTCAGCGTACTGGTTTTTTACGGAAATGATTCCAACCTCATAACCGTAAATATGAAAACTGCCAAATCGGTGATTCCCCTGCCCGCAAAACCATCAGCCATTTTGTTCAATGCAGATGGTATGGGTTATGGATTGTTTCCCGCACTCATGGATGAACATTTATACCGGCTTAGGCATCCTGTGCAACGCGGTGCCGCATACATCAATGCTTATGAAAACATGCTGGCCAACAGCGGTGTGAAAGCGGGGGAATTGCTGGTGTTTTTTATGAATGGACTTGAAAAAGAAACCAATGAACTGAACCTGCGTACCATGTGCGGTTATATAGCTAATGTATACTGGAATTTTAGATCGCCCACGCAACGCGCGTCCAACAATGCTGCGCTGGAGCAGGCGCTCCGCAATGCAATGGCGCGACAAACAACCGCCAACAATAAAAAAATATTGTTCAAGGCCTACCAGGATATCTATGAAAGCCCCGCAGCCGCCAGCTATATGTATAATGTTTGGCAGTTACAAAAAGCCCCTGATAATATTAAACTAACGGAAGATGATTATACATCGCTCGCACTAACCATTGCATTGAAGACTGATACCGCCAACACTGTAATTCAGCAACAGCTTGCCAGGGTAGCAGACCCCGACCGGCGTGCAAGACTGCAATTTCTCACAGCTGCCGTGGCGCCCGATTCATTGGTACGCGATAGCCTGTTTCTCAGCCTATCGGATATCACTAACCGCCGTAAGGAAGCATGGGTAGCCGCTGCACTTTCTTATATGAACCACCCGTTGAGGCAAAAAAGCTTTTTTAAATTCTTACCTGCGTCGCTCAATATGCTGGAAGACATTCAACGTACCGGAGATATATTCTTTCCTCAAAACTGGCTGCAGGCCATCTTTGGCAATTACCAGTCAACAGCCGCCTGGCGGGTAGTAAATGATTTTTTGAATCAGCATCCGACATACAACCCCAAATTGAAAGCGCGTATATTGCAAACAACCGATAATTTATACAGGGCACACCAGCAAAACGCGCACAATTGATGCCCTACTAAACAACAGAACAGTTTGTCGCAATTCACCCTGCCTTTGTCGGAATAGTCCCTATTAAAGGGTTCGGTAAAGAGTAAGTTTGCTATGTAAAAAAAAGACTAATGACAACTACCATTACAGAAGAACTCGGCTTAACAAAGCAACATCTTATACAGACACTGGGGCTATTTTCCGCAGCGGATTTCAATATTGTGCCGTTTGAAGGCAGCTGGACGGCAGGACAGGTAACCGAGCACATTTTTAAATCGATCAATGGCGCTCCACAATTACTTACCGGGGCTTCAACGCCCACCCAGCGCGATCCCAACCAAAACGTAGCGCACTTGCGTGGCCTATTTCTTGATTTTACTACCAAAATGAAATCGCCCGAATTTATACTGCCTTCTAACGAACCAAAAAGTTATACCACGCTGGTGAATGGCGTTGCAGAAATTTTAACGGCCGTCATAGAGGTATCAAAAACCATTGATACGAGTCTCACCATAGCCAATTTTGAATTTCCTAAGTCGGGCCCGCTGACACGAATTGAATTGTTGAATTTTATCAGCGTGCATACACAAAGGCATACGCACCAGCTGAAGGAGATCAGGAAAAAGTTGTAGATTAGCAATGTAAAATTCAAAAGTAAAAAGTAAAAAAATACCGGGCTATACCCGCCGTACCCATCAACACTCAACACTTAACACTTAACACTTAACACTTAACACTTAACACTTAACACTTAACACCCAACACAATCTTAGTCAATTGTTTTAAGGCGGATGTACTTTTCTACATTGTCGTAGTTCAGCCCTTTTTCTTTCATCGATTTAATATACTCCGGTGTAACGCCTACTGACTTTAAAGAGATTATTTGCTGAATCGGTATATTTTTATAACCCACTGTGCCGAAACCCTGTATAAAGTCGGGAGTAATATGCTGCGATTTTAATGCAATCAAATCGCGGATGGCAATGCGCTCATATCCTACTGCTTTAAAGCTTTTTGCATAGTCGTTAGTAATACCCAGCGATTTTACGGCAATCAAATCCTGAAGGTGAATATCGCTATAACCTTCTTCTTTAAACGATTTTGCATACCCGGCAGTAATGCCCAGAGATTTCATGGCAATGAGATCGTGGGCCGGCACTACATCATACCCGGCCGATTTGAAACTGGTGGCGTATTCTGGTGTGATGCCCAACGATTTCATGGCGGTCAGATCTCCTTTATCCAGGTTGGTATAGCCAGCATCCTTAAGCGATTTTATGTACGCATCATCTATATCCAATGCCTTATAAGAAATCACCTCTTCCGCATGCATTTCTTTTGCTGCGGCGTTATCATTTTTTTTGGCCGCCTGTAGTTTTTCAAGGTAGGCCTTGTCTATTTTCTGCGCTTTAAAAGCAATGAGCTGCTGGGCAGAAATATCGGGGAAACCGGCTTTGCGTATATCCTGTATATAACTACCATCTATACCCAATGATTTAAAGGGTATAATATCATGAATACCCAAATCTTTATAGCCGCTTTCTTTTAGTGACTTGATGTATTCCGCATCAATTTTTAATGCCGCCATTGGTATTACATCGTTCTTACCAATACTTTTAAACCCCTGCGTTTTCAGCATCTGCACATACGCTTTGCTGATGTTCACAAAGAAAAACACCATCAGGTCGCGCTCGGTAAGGGTTTCACCAATCTCTTTGTCCATAAAAGTACCGTACTGTTTATCGCCTGTAAACTTATATTTACCCATGCCCTGGTCGCCTTCAAATTTACCGGTGAAGGCCATAGTGCCCGCTTCACGGGTAAGTGAAAAACTGCCTGCTGCCCCGCGCGGCAATGAAGGAAATTCGGTTAGTTGAAAAGACGATGAGTTAAAAGACTGGTGATCCTCGTCATCATTCTTGAACTGAAAAGAGATGTGATCATTTTTTATGGTGGCAAACCATGAACCTTCCGTTTCGGTTTGGGTAACCCTGCGCACTTTGTTTTCCGGTTTAACGCTGGCTGTTGGTTGACTGATGGCTACCGGTTGGTTGAGCAAACAGGCAAATAGTACAAGAACTGGCAACAGGAAAAAATATTTCCACATGGTGTGCAGGTTTGATTTTTTAGCGTCCATCATAGTAATGCGTTTTTTTAAAAGTGACTGGTTATAATTGGTAGTAAGGCTTAACGGAAGATGGGGCGCAGACACCTGTAAAAGGCTCAGTTGGTAATTGGTTTTATCTACGCCGGCAGAATGCACCATCAGATCATCTGTAAGAAATTCAAGATTGGCTTCCATTTCTTTGCGCAACTTCCAGGCAAAGGGATTAAACCATTGAAATACGAGCATGGTTTCTGCCAGCAATAAATCGATGCTTTGTTTCTGGCGTATATGCAGCTTCTCATGCATAAGTATCTGGTTGTAGGTTTCCCATTCGTATTTGGAAGGATTGATAAAAATGGTATTACCAAAAGAGCAGGGTGCCTTATTACCGGTAATTTCTACAATGCGGATATCATTATCTCGTATAACATCTTTTGAAAACGAACGGTAGCACAATACTATCAGCTGAATAAGAAAATTTCCGCCAAATACCAATACACCAAACCAATACAGGTATTTGCCCCGTACTATTACCTGTTGCCAGTTAACAAAACTTGTTACAACAGTTTCTTTGTTGCTGCTGGCGCTGGTTACCGGCGGCAGTTTTTCTGTTATTACAGTGGGCACAGTGGCATTGGGCAGGGTTTCATGTAATACCAGCGGTGTGCGGCTTTTTTGTAACGACCATTGCTGCGGTACCGGTATTAATGGAAGCCCGAACGATATGATCAGGCAAAAAAGAAGCATGTATCGGTTGGCCTGGTAAAAGGTTTCTTTTTGCAAAAAGATTTTATAAAACACCAGGCAGCCAGCCAGTATGATGCCCGCGCAGATAATATAAGGTATCATTTTGGGTTGTTTTTAATGTGTTGTAGAATCTCTTTTAATTCTGCCTCAGATAAATTTTGTTGTTTGGCAAAAAAAGCCAGCATGCGCGGGTAAGAATTATCGAAGTACTGGCTGACTATATCCGTCATGGCAAACTGCTGGTATTCTTCACGACCGATAACAGGAAAATACTGGTATACATTACCGATAGTATCGTGATTCAAAAACCCCTTCTCTTCCAAAATCTTTACCATGGTAGCGACGCTATTATAATGCGGTTTTGGATCGGGCAGTAACGGGATGATTTCTTTTATGATAGCTTTTTCCCTTTCCCAGAATGCCTGCATGATTTGCTCTTCTCTTTTGGCCAGTTTTTGCATATAGCTTATTATTGATCCAAGGTAATACTAATTTATTAGTAGACAAACTAATTTATTAGGAGTTGGCGTATTTCTGGACAAATGGCAGTTAAAAAAGGGGGAATGGAGTTACTGGCCGTTAGACGGCGGGATGGATGCATCAAAAGAACCAGCGTATGGCATTTGGTACTAGTAAGTACTTTATAGATATATTGTTCTTTACCGGATCAGGAACGCCGGGTATTAATTTAGCATTTCAACATATTTGAAAGCAACAACGTGTATCATTACCAGAACATGGCCGGCCCTCAGAATATAACATTGGGGGGCAGCATTGCATCCTTCTCTGTTGGGACTTCCGGGGTTGCGCCAGGGTTTTGGTTCTTTAAAAATTTTGAGGCTGCGGTAATAAACTGCATATTATTTTTTGACTGTAACCGGTGCGCCAGAAAACTGGTAGCGGAGAGAACAACCGAGAATAACAATATAAACCATGCTCCCCTATCCCAGCCATATTCTTCTAAATAAATAAATGCCTCCACTCCAAAAAGAAAAATACTTATTGTAGCAGATTTGAAAATTCGGATCAATCTTTCGCCAAAAAAAACGCGCTGCATCAGGTTGTCTGACCCGTTTTGGTAGATGAGGATAAAATCATCGTAATAGCCATCAATAGATTTATCTTTTAATCCTGCCAGTTTTCTTGTCCATTTAAAATTAAGTACCTGGATAGCGCGGTGAAGTATGGTGCCCAGCAGGTACGACAAAAGGGTTGCAGCCAGTATGACGAGCTCTTTATTCTTTGTCAGCTGCTCAAAAAAGGCCGCTGGATTGGTGTGAAAAATTAGCAGCACCAGTAAGACGATATCAAGCAGAAAGATAAAACCGACAATCAAAAACTCTGCAGCGAGATTGGCTTCTTTCACAGCAATAATTTTGGGTTAAATGACAAAGGGTTAATGAGGATGAATGTACAGCGTTTCTGCCATTCCAGGCAAAGGAATATTTCGGACAGGTTGATGCGATGAAGACACATAAAATGTCCTGGCTATTTTCATAACTTTATTGTAGTTGGGGTGACTGCATTGAACCTGCGTAGTATACCCCGGAATGTGCAGTAGGCTTGCAGATTGACTTGTTGGCTGAATCTGACTGAAGAATTATTTTGTAGCAGTATTGTTGAACTAAATTTAGATTGGATTTAATTGTATTTTATGCGTTTTGGTTATAAATTGATGTATTAATGGCTACTTGTTCATGTGACCGAGGTGGCGAAGCTTTGCCGAACGGAAATGGCTGGAATCGATTGTTGGGGCACAGTTATATCAAAACCACCTTGCGCTGTTTTACCTACAACCAGTAAAAATTTTATAGGTTTATAAGTCCGCCTGACAGCCTGGAACTTAAAATGACATTGAATTGACGCATGTTAATGGCTTTTGCATCAATTATTATACTTCTTTGTTTTATAATACGTTTTGAAAATTTACGCATTGGTCAAAGGTAAAAAACCTGCGTATATTTAAGAGTTAGCGGCAAGGCTATGAATCACCCAAGTCATTAACAAAATTAGACGTAATAAGTGAAGCGACTTTATTATTTAGATAATCTGATGATATTCTTGTCGGCCCTAGTTGTACTCCATCATGTCAGTATTGGTTATGGAACAATGGGCGGATGGTGCTATGTTACCTCACCAAAACTAACTGGTTCAACTCAAATTTTTCTTTCGGCGTTAACGGGAATCGAGGCATCCTTCTCAATGAGCCTTTTCTTTTTCATTTCGGCTTTCTTAACCATTCCATCTTTGGAGAAAAAAGGAGTATCGAAATTTTTAGCAACAAGATTAATACGATTGACGATACCTTTGTTATTTGTCATGATTATTTTTGCACCGAGTATTTTGTATTTTATTGAAATTCATAAAGGCACAACTCAGCTATCATGGTTTAGTTATTTATTACAACAAAATGCCAGACCATATACTTCTCATGTGTGGTTTATTCTTGTGTTGATAGTTTTTGAGTTAGTATATATTGGCTATTGGAGATTTATAAAACCTCATTTGTCCATTTCAAAATCTCTATCGGATAAAATCCCCACACATGTAAATATATTGACGATTATTGTTCTATGCGGCGGTCTTACATTACTAGTGCGGGAATTTTTTCCACTTGGACAAAATTTTATCGGCATAGAGTTTTCCAATATCACGCCTTACATTTTCATGTATGCAGTCGGACTATTAGTTTATCGAAAAGGTTGGCTTGATGATCTTTCTAGAAAGTTGTCAATAACGTGGTTTCCTATCTCACTCATTGCAGCTACTTACTTTAGTGTGATTATTTATCTACTTTCAACCAACCCGTCCATAGTTAATAAATTTGTATTGGGCATTACTTGGGAATCTGTTTCTCTTTCATTTGCCCAAGTTTTATTGTGTTTTGGTTTCTCTGGTTTTTTTCTTCATCTTTTCAGGAGAAATTTCCATTTCACAAATTTTATATCATCAATAATGAGAGAAAATAGATACGGCGTTTATATTTTCCATTCTGCAGTTGTAGTTGGTGTTACCATTATGCTAGAATCTTTAACACTTAACGCACCTGGTAAATATGTTTTAGCTTGCATTTTAAGCATAGTATTTTCTTACGTACTAGTTGGGCTAATTCGTAAAATTCCTTTAGTGAGGCGCGTAATTTGACTGTGTAAAGCAAAGTTCGACGAAGCCCTGCCACTAACATGGTTTTATGCAAGTTGGCTTGACAAACTAAGCTTCAACCAATTGCAAAGCGAGGCTTTGGTTCGGGGCCTGATAAACTATATTAAGCAATAGTTTTAACGTCATCAAAATATTTTCAATCAGCAGCGGCCCAGGTGGATCAAATTCTAAATCCCAACCTGCAGCAAGCCCTGTACGTTGGTGGTCATTATAACGACACAGCACCCATCAAACAAATGACAAAATAAGTAAAAACAAAAACTGTAATTATGGTAGAAAGCAAAAATAAACAATCAGGATATGGTGTTGGCATTTGGATAGCTCTTGGAATGGCCTTTGGAGCAGCTTTCGGATCTGCCTACGGTGCTTATTCTCAAAATCTTTCGCCAAGCCTAGTAACGGGATCAATGATCGGTGTTGTTGTTGGTTTACTTTTTGGCCTGTCAAAAAACAGAAAGTAAATTTCGATCTTTTATGCACTTACAATAACCTTTAAATTTGACGTCGGAATTCAAATAAAAAAAATGGATGGTAGGAGAAAACAAGGAACTAAAGAATACGAATCGGCTTTTTTGACGTCAATGACAATTGGTTAACTGAGCGAAAAACGCCGAACCTCCAACATGAGATTGTATGCAAGTTAGGCTTGATAATTAAGCTTCAGCAACATGCAAATCCAGGCTTTGGGTCGGGCTGGACAAACATTGTTAGCATTAATTTTTAATTTTGATAAAATATTTTTCAATTAACAGTGGCCCGGTCAGTCGAAATACTAATTGCCAATCTGCATAAGCCGTGCTCGTTGTATGAAGTAATTGACTGAGCTCCTAAAGTCAAAATGATTTAAAATATCTCATGGTCAATAAACGCTTATTACTTCTTCTTTTGCTTCATGCATTCTCATTTTGTGATGCACAAAAGATACACAATAAAAAAAAGATACTTTTTGTCGGCGCGCATCCTGATGATGAAACTGCTATTAGCGAGGTCTTGAATAAATACGCAAGACTGGGTAATACAATTTTTGTAATTATTGCTACAAATGGTAAAGATGGTACCAGGGTGACAAAAATTCCTGCCGGAGATTCACTGGGTATGCTGCGACAAAAGGAATCAATATGCGGCTGCAGGATTTTAGGCACCCAGCCGCCGATATTTCTTGGTATAGAAAGGCTGGATACAAAAATTGGAACAGGCAAATATTTTAAAGAACATCAGCGATTTATGGATTCACTAAAAGTAAGAATTCCGTTAATTAATCCTGACATAATAATTACCGCGGGTCCCGACGGTGATACCCATCATTCTGAACACATTGTCGTAGGTGCTACTGTAACTGAATTGCTTCTTGCTGAAGGTTGGGTGGAAAAATATCCGCTATACCATTTCGCCTGGAGAAAAGGAGCTGAATCAGTCGATCCCGGAAGTTTTATGGATAAACAGTACGTTAACGTAAAAGTTAGCTTTACAATGGGAGATGAAAAGAAAGCAATAGAAGCTTTAAATTGCTACATCACTCAATACACCCCCGAAGAATTAAAAGAAGAAGCGGCACATAAATTAAAAGATCCATCCAACTCCATCGACTTTAGAAAATTTGTAGTAAAAAAAGGAATCAAGAATGACTTTTAATGTGGTCATAAATCAACCTGCATAAAGTTCTGTGCGTTGGCTGCAGTGATACAGATTCCACGATTAGACAGATTTCAAAATTAAAAAAATGTTTGACGAACTAAATAAATATAAACATACCGACCATTTTTTCTTTACACCAACAGGCAACTTACATGATGTTTGTAATGCACCAAATGATAAAAGTGGAGTGTATATAATATACGCCTTAAAAGGCGGAAGAGTAGACCTTGTTTACATAGGGCGGTCTGGAGAAGTAAGACAAGATGGAACACTTTTCATTCGCAAAGAAGGACTTGGCGGCCTTAAAGATACAATTGTTAATGGCAAACAGTTTGGTGAACCGAGACGTAATTCTTGGAAAACTATAATGAATTATGAAAAAATTGAAGCATTAGATATTTATTGGTATGCCACACATGGTGATAACTATATTGACTGCCCAAAAATTGTTGAAAGCAAACTGCTGAAAAGACATTTAGACATTTACGAACGCGCACCCAAATGGAATAACGAACCATGAATATATAAGACCAAATATTGACTTTGTCAATCCTGACAATTTATTCAACTGCCTTCTGACAAAATGATCAGACCGTTTGATTCCTGCAAAAAATATAAAGAAGAACTACTGCAACCGAGCCAGCGGTCTTCCCGATCCAGCGGATCGGGACGCGCTACCATTAAACTGTTACTGGTAAAAAATCTTCCGCGAGTAATGTCGGGATGACTGGATTCGAACCAGCGGCCTCTTCGTCCCGAACGAAGCGCGCTACCGGGCTGCGCTACATCCCGCAATGCTGTTTAAAAGTCATTATGCCCTGCCATAAAATTAAAATATAAACGCCATTTCTCAAAAACGCTAACGCCGGTTTTTGTTGGATAACGACTGTAGGGGCAGGGCTTGCCCCTGCCCTATTTTCAAATTAACCTTCCCTATTTTGACTGATGTGAAAGCTCCCAAGGTCTTGCGCTCACGCCTGACCGAAAGTGTTTTTTATCCGTCAGACCAGGAGGTCAGACAGTATATACCTTTATTCAACCACCAATGCTGGTTTTTGCTACTCTCTTTAAGGAACGAGGTATTCCCCCTTTAGGGGGTTAGGGGTACATTATCCCTAAACCATGTTTGTCGGTTAACGTATACTTTCCATAATCATACGTAATACCAGTAGCAATATCTTCTGCCAGCAACAAAGGGCCATCCATATCAATGTAATCAACCATCGGCGCCAGGTGGGCAATGGCTGCAGAACCTACGGTTGTTTCATTCATACATCCAATCATCACCTGCATGTTAAGTTCTTTTGCCCGGCGTATCATACGCATGGCTGGGGTAATGCCGCTGCATTTGGTGAGCTTTATATTAATGCCATGAAAATGCCCGTTACATTTTTCTACATCGTTTTCAAACACACACGCTTCATCGGCAAAAAGTGGCAGCACAGATTTTTCGAACAATGTTTTCATACCGTCCCAATCGTCTTTGGCCAGCGGTTGCTCCACCAATTCCACGCCCAGCTCCTTCAATATGGGTATAATCTCCAGGGCTTCATTTAACTGCCATCCGGCATTGGCATCCACCCTGAAAACAGCACTGGTATGTTTGCGTAATGCTTCAATAATTTGAATATCTTCTTTGGTGCCCAGTTTAATTTTGTACACCGGCCAGGGTTTCTCCTGCAGCTTGGCCACCATTTTATCAATGGTATCAATACCGATGGTATAATCGGTTACCGGCGCTTTTGCAAAATCAGTATTCCAATATTGATAAAGCGGCTTCTGCCGTAACTTGCCAAAAATATCCCAGGCCGCAATATCAAGCGCACAAACAAGAAAAGGGTTTTGTGGAAAAAGGTGATGCAGGTAATGCCAGTAACGTTCCGGATCTGTCAATGCATATTTCTCCACCATCATTTTTTTTGCTTCCAGATCAGCCACCATTTTTTCAATAGGTATATTATAATAACTAATGGCGGGCGCTTCGCCATACCCTTTTATGCCATTAAAATCCAGTTCGGCAATAAAGGTGGGCTGGTGGGTTTTTGTTCCTTTTGAAATAGTAAAAGGATATTTGAACGGCAGGTTATACGTTTGGTAATTTACTTTCATACTATACGCCCTTTTACTGGCTGCAGATAAAGTTGGTAACAAGTTGATGCTACCTATCCATTATACACAATGCCAGGCATTTGCGCAAAGGTAAGGGCACTCGGCAGTGGTGGCCAAAAATCTGTATTTGTGCTTAAAATACCATTATTTTGCGGTGAATTATCAAAGTCCGATTATGAATGCATTTTCTTTCAGGAAATTACTGCCTCATGTTATTGCAGTGGTTATTTTTTTACTGGTAGCGGTTATCTATTGCAAGCCGGCATTGCAGGGTATGGTATTGGATCAACCCGATATACAGGGCTGGAAGGGAATGGCGCAGCAATCATTTGAGTACAAAGAAAAACACGGTCATTTTCCCTACTGGACAAATAGTATGTTTAGCGGTATGCCGGGTTACCAGATTGCATTTGAAACGCCCAACAAGATCTCTATTGGCGTATTGCATAATTATATTTTCACGCTGGGTTTGCCTAAACCTATCAATTATTTTTTTCTTGCCTGTATTATGGCGTACTTCCTGTTATGCGTACTGCGGGTAGATACATGGGTGGCGGTGATGGGTGCTCTTTGCTATGCCTATTCCACGTTTGACCCCGTTATTGTATCCGTGGGGCACGATACACAGATGATATGTATTGGTTATGCGCCTGCGGTGATAGGTTCGCTGCTATTATTGTTTGAAGGGCGCTACCTTACCGGCACCGTACTCACTGCGCTGGCTGCTTCTATGATTGTATGGCAGAATCATGTGCAGATTACTTATTACACCAGCATCGTTGCGTTTTGTGCAGGTGCAGCGTTCGTTATTCATTGCATCCGTCATCACAACGTTAAAAATGCCCTCATTGCTGGTTCGCTGGCACTTGTTGCAGGTGGTATTGCCCTGGGCGTAAATACCATCAATATATGGCCCATGAACGAGTATGCAAAAGAAACCATGCGCGGCGGCAGAAGCGAACTAACGGATACCACTAACGCAAAAAATAAAACGGAAGGCGGTCTAAACAAAGATTACGCCTTTACCTATAGTGTTGGCAAAACTGAAACATTTACTTTCCTGGTTCCACGTTTGTATGGCGGCAGTTCAACAACCGTTGTAAATGGAGAATACCGCACAGAATTTAAACCCGGCGGCCCATTGGCTACCGCGCTGAGCGAAAAAACAGGTGCACCGGAAGAACAGGCACTCGACTATGCAGCACAAATGGGGTTCTCTTCTTACTGGGGTGATCAGCAACCTACCTCAGGGCCTATCTACCTGGGGGCGATTATCTGTTTTCTTTTCATACTGGGTATGGTATACGTGGAGAGCTGGCATAAATGGTGGATTCTGGCGGCAACCATTATTGGTGTCATACTGGCGTGGGGCAAAAACCTGGAGTTCATCAATTACTTTCTTTTTGATCATCTTCCGCTGTATAAAAAATTCAGGGCGCCGTCTATGGCCATGGTTATTCCGCAGTTTACTTTTCCGGTACTGGCCAGCCTGGCATTGCAACAATTTGTGAGAGACAACGCCAAAGATGTGCTATGGAAGAAACTGAAGTTGGCCGGCCTTATTACGGGTGGCGTTTTTGCGTTGCTGGCCATTATGTATTTTACATTTGACTACGCCGCGTCTAACGAAGCAAGTATTAAACAGGGGCTGTCTGGTATGATGCTGCAGCAACTTTCGAAAGGCCAGGCTCCCACCCCGCAATTGCAGCAACAGGCCGATGATTTTGGAAGATCGCTCGTAAACGCACTGCACAGCGAAAGAAGTGCTTTGTTTGGCGCCGACCTGCTCCGTTCCTTTTTCTTTGTTGCCATTGCTTTTGCGTTGTTATACCTGTATGTAAAAAACAAACTAAAAGCAGTTTACGCCATTGCGGGTATTGTGATATTGAGCACCATAGATGTGCTGGCCGTGGGTACGCGTTACCTCAATTATAAAAATTTTGCCGAACCGGCAGTAGTAGATGCCGGCTTTGCCACCAACGCAGCTATCGAGAAAATAAAAGCTGATCCTAACCACGCCCAGTTCAGGGTGTACGACCAGGCAAATTTCAACAGCTCCACTATCTCCTACTATTTCAACTCCATCGGTGGTTACAGCCCGGTAAAATTAGGATTGTACCAGGATCTGATTTCGCACCAGCTGGCAAAGGGCAATATGAACGTGTTCAATATGCTCAACACAAAATATTTTATTGTGTCTAACCCGGCCAACAACCAGCCAGAGGCGCAAATGAACCCGGCAGCATTGGGAAATGCGTGGTTTGTAAAAGGCTTTTCATTTGCAAAAAATGCCGATGCAGAAATGAAAGCGCTGGATGATTTAAATACACGCGACAGCGCCGTAATTGATGAGCGTTTCAAAAGCATTGCAGGCAACCAGCCAGTGCCAGATTCTGCTGCCAGCATCGTTTTAAAAGAATACCTCAACGATAAAATTGTGTACACCAGCAAGGCTGCAGCTAACCAGTTTGCCGTTTTCAGCGAAGTATATTATCCGCATGGCTGGGATGCATATATCGACAATAAAAAAGTTGATTATTGCCGCGTTAACTATGTGCTGAGGGGCATGCCGGTACCTGCAGGAGACCATACCATTGAATTCAGGTTTGAACCGGCATCCGTAATCATGGGCGATAAGATAACTATGTGGTTTAATATACTGCTGTATGCAATGATAATAGCAGCCATAGTGATGGAATTCAGAAAAAAGAAAGCGTAAGGCTCAATTACATCCCCAATACCTGCAGGTTGGTAGACGGGTTTTATTTTTACCGATGAAAGTGCTGAGCATTGTATCATACAATATCTTTCCTGCCAGGTTGGGCGGCCAGAAAGGCATTGCCCTTTTCAACGAATACCTGGCAGCACAATGCCACCTGGAATGTGTGACGGTGAAAAGCAACAATCCTTCTTTTGCAAAGGGATATCCCGTATACCCCATCATTAATAACTCCGTGCTACGGTATATCAACCCGGTGTATTTTTTTTCAATCAGGTCGTTAATAAAAAGCAGGCAAATAACCCATGTTATACTGGAGCACCCGTACTATGGCTGGCTGGGCATGTTATTGAAATGGTCAACCGGTATACAACTGGTGGTTCACTCGCACAATATTGAGAACACGCGCTGGAAAAGCCTGGGTAAATGGTGGTGGCCCATACTATTCAGTTATGAAAAAAAAGTACACCGTTCGGCGGATCATAATTTTTTTATACAGGAAGCCGACAGGCAGTATGCTATTCAACAATTCAGGCTGAAGCCCGCCACTGCTACTGTTATTACCTACGGAATTGAGTGGAGCACACCAACGCCGGCTAGTGAAAAACAACGCTGCAAAGAAATTTTACTGCGGCAATACGCACTTACAGCTGATACGAAGATTTTGCTTTTCAATGGCACGCTTAGCTATCCGCCCAATTTGCAGGCTGTACATATTATACTCAATGAAATAAATCCCTTGCTGTTAACTTCTTTATCCAATTATACCATTATTATTTGCGGAAACGGGCTGCCCGCAGATTTGGAGGGATTGAAAAATTATAAGGATAAAAAGATTATCTACGCAGGGTTTGTAGACGACATCACTGTTTACTTTAAAGGCGCAGACCTGTTTATAAATCCTGTTATTGAAGGTGGCGGTATAAAAACCAAACTGGTGGAAGCCATCGGATATGGCACACCTGCCGTGTCTACCATGAATGGCAGTATTGGTGTAACCAAAGCAGATGCCGGCGAGCTGCTGCAAATTGTTGAAGATGGCAACTGGAGCGCGTTTGCGCAGGAAATTGTAAAAGTTTGTAGTCTGCCCGTCCCTACCGTACCGGAAGCGTTTTATCAAAAATTCTATTGGGAGAATATCGCCAGAAAAGCGGTGGCCTTTATGGAAAAATAAATATGCAGCCAAGAATTTCCATAGTTACTATTTGCTATAACAACCTGCATGAGTTGCAACAGACCTGTCAGTCTGTAGACATGCAAACCGTATTGCCTTATGAACATTGGATCGTAGATGGCTCATCATCTCCCCAGATAAAAAATTATCTTGAAACAACGCCACAACCACCCTACCGCAAATGGCTGTGCGAAAAAGACAATGGCATTGCAGATGCTTTTAATAAAGGCGTACAACGTTGCACCGGTGAGATTTGCAATATGCTCAACGCGGGAGATTATTATTTTGATAAAACGGTGCTGCAAACAGTGCTGGCTGCATTTGAAGAACACCCGGGTACGGCCTGGTTACACGGAAAATACCAGCTGGAGCGCGGCGGACAATGGGTGGTGATTGGCAAGGCTTTTGAAAAAGAGAAACTTTACCGCGGCATGCGAAGCCTTTGTCACCAGAGCATGTTTGTAAAAATGGCACTGCACGCAAAATATGGCGGTTACAATACCACGCTGCGCAACGCCATGGATTACGATTTTGTTTGTCGCATCGCCGGCGAAACGGTGTTGTTTATCGAAAAGCCGCTGGTTGTTTTTGCACCGGGGGGCGTAACCAATACCCGGTATTTAGCTGCATTGCAGGAGGCCAGAAGTGTATATGAACAACATTTTGGCTTTTCTTTGAAACTTATATTGTGGCAATGGCGGTTGCGGCTGCTATACCTGGTGCTGAACAGCCCTGTGGGCAAGTGGTTGTACAAATTAAAAGTTGCTTTAAAGCTGGAGAACATGTAGCCCGGCCTGAAGCAAAATAAATTGTCTAAATAATTACCATGCTGAGGATACATTTTTTAAAGTTAATTGTGCAACAGTTGTTGAAAGGTAATTTTGCTGCCACCGGCTTTGCGCAGTACTATAACCGGTGGAAAAACACGGTTCTTCCCGGGCATACTTCGCTAACCGACCGCCTGCCCTGGCTCACTTTTCCTGCCATTGATATACTGCAACAAAAAACAGCTAACGAAAGCAGGGTCTTTGAATTTGGTGGTGGCGGATCAACCTTGTTTTTTTTAGACCGTGCCGGGAAAGTTGTAACGGTGGAACATAATGAGGAGTGGTTTAATTACCTGCAAAAAGAAGCCATGGCCTCCGGTAAAAAAAACTGGCAACCTGTATTGATATTACCAGAAGAAAAAAGCAAGGAGCTTTCATTGGATTATACCAATCCTGATCATTATTACTCTGGCGATGCTGCCTATACCGATAAAACCTTCAGGGCCTATTCGTCTTACATTGATAACTTTGAAGACGGCTACTTTGATATTGTGCTTATTGATGGACGAACCCGTGCTTCCTGCCTGAAACATGCTGTAAAAAAAGTAAAAAAAGGCGGCTTGCTGGTACTCGATAATGCAGAAAGAAGCTATTACCTGGCAAACAACTATATTGCTGATAATAACTTTACACTGATACTTAACCAAATGGCACCTGTTCCGTTTATCAACTTTTTCTCGCAAACAAATATCTGGGTGAAGCAGTAAGCACATGATGAATCCGGCCCCCGTCATATTATTTGTTTATAACCGCCCTGATCATACACAGCGAACGCTGGATGCACTGGCTGCCAATACCCTGGCCGCCCAGTCTGATTTGATTATTTACGCAGATGGCGCACCCACCGGGGCAAAAGAACAGCTGCTGAAGCAAATTGATATGGTCAGGCAAATTATACAGTCAGAAAACCGTTTCAAAAAAGTTACTATACATATTGCAGATACCAACCGCGGACTGGCGTCATCCATCATTGCAGGTGTAACAGAGGTAATAAACAAGCATGGCAGGGCTATCGTTCTGGAAGATGATTTGCTTACCTCGGTACATTTTCTCTCTTTCATGAACCATGCCCTTACCACTTTTGAAAACAATGATAAGGTGGCCTGTGTATCTGGTTACATTTACCCTGCTGAGCAATTACCCGATACTTTTTTTCTTAAGGGCGCCGACTGCTGGGGCTGGGCAACCTGGAAGAGAAGTTGGGATTTGTTTGAAGAAAACGGTGATGTGTTGCTGCAAAAGTTGAATCACGCCGGGCATGCATTTGATTTTAATTTTTATAACAGTTATCCTTATATGCAGATGCTGGAAGACCAGATAGCCGGCAAAAACAAATCATGGGCCATCCGGTGGTATGCGTCTGCGTACCTGGCGGGCAAATTAACATTGTACCCGGGCCACTCACTGGTAAGAAATATAGGGTTTGACGGAACAGGTATACACAGCGGCCGCAAACGCGTGTTGTACAAAGATTTTCCGCTGCAGGAAATTGTGGTTGGGCCCATACCTGTTAAAGAAAATGAGGAAGCCAAAGAAAAAATTGCCGCTTATTTCAGGCATACCCAACGGGGAAATTTTACAACTGGTTTGAAGAAGAAGATCGTTGAATTATTACGAAAAATACAGGGCCGGTAAAGCAGGCTGATTTCTGTATTTTTGCACGCAATAACATAGAAATAATGAAATACATTAAGGCTATATTTAGTTATTTCAGGCTGAAAAAAAATTTACGGCGGTATAAAGAAATCAGGCTGGTGGTGGGTGCAAGCGGCGTGTTTGAACAAGGCTGGATACCTACCGATGTGCATACCCTGAACTTGCTGACGCCCAAAAGATGGCTTATATTTTTTCCGTACGATGCTGTCAGCGCCATTCTGGCTGAACATGTTTGGGAGCACCTTACCCTTGAACAGGGAAAAAAGGCGGCAGTTACCTGCTATCTTTTCCTGCAAAAAAACGGCTACGCGCGCATTGCAGTGCCAGATGGCTACCATCCTGATAAAAATTATATTGATTACGTGAAACCGGGTGGCAGTGGTATCGGCGCAGACGATCACAAAGTGTTGTATACCTATAAAACCCTGTCGCGCATTTTTGAAGAAGCCGGTTTTACAGTAAACCTGCTGGAGTATTTTGATGAGAATGGCCAGTTTCACTTTCATGAATGGAACAAGGCAGACGGCATGGTACACCGCTCTTCAAGGTATGACGACCGCAACACAGGCACGGTATTAAACTATACCTCTTTAATCATTGATGCGGTAAAAAAATAATAGTGCAGCAACATTTATCCGTTGGATAATTGTGACACTGACATCCTCCTGCCCGCATTAAAACAACAGGCATGCAAATAATTGACACCATACTCTCCTCTCCCATTTTTGAAAAACAGCCGCCTGTGCTGATTGATATTGGCGCTTCCGGCGAAATCAATGCCAAATGGAAACCCATTGCCCGTTATGCAATTTGTATAGCATTTGATGCAGATGACCGCGAATTCAACGTTTCAGAAACAACTGCCGGTGGTTATAAAAAGCTTATCACCGTAAACAGGATTGTTACTGCATCACCCACCAACACTGCAGATTTCTATCTTACTGGTTCGCCGTTCTGCTCAAGCCTGTTACCGCCCCGAATTGATAAACTGGCGCCATGGGTATTTCAATCGCTCTTCAACGTTACCAAAAAGATACAATTGCCAGCTGTTACCGTGGCCGCTATTTTGCAACAGGCAAAAATCGATTATATAGACTGGTTTAAAACAGATACGCAGGGTACCGATCTCCGGCTTTTTCTCAGCACACCTCCATCCATTAAAGAAACGATTCTTGGAGCAGAATTTGAACCCGGTATTATAGATGCGTATGAAGGAGAAGACAAACTATACAGCATACTGCAGGCACTGCCCGAGCATGGTTTCTGGTTGTCTTCTATGGACGTAAAGGGAACCCAACGCCTGAATGCTTCTTACATTCAGCAACTGGGCAATTTTGCAGCACCGCGTATCATTCGCAGATCTCCCTGCTGGGCAGAGCTTACCTATCTCCGCAATAATTTTCAAACCAGCCAGCGCAACCTGCTGTTGTTATTTGTTTTTGCTTGCCTGGAACGCCAATACGGGTTTGCATTGGAAGTAGCAGATTTTGCTATGCAGCAATACAATGATCCGCTTTTTGTAGCAAGTAAAAAAGCTATTCTTAAAAAATTGTCAGTAGAGAAATTAAAAGTGCCGCTTGTAATGGCCAAGAAAAAATTCAACCAACTCTTTGCCAACATCAATGCTTAATTTTTGCACTTTATTTAATATTGGGTATCTAACCCGCGGATTGGCGCTGTACCAGTCGCTGGAAGAAAAATGCCCGGCCTTTCATTTGTACGTATTTGCGTTTGATGATGTTGCACTACAATTTTTCCGCAATCACCCATCCTCTTTTCCCAACCTCACCGTCATCTCGCTACAAGAATTTGAAAGCGAAGCTTTACTGGCAGTTAAGGCATCCCGCTCAACAGCAGAATATTGCTGGACGTGTACGCCGGCCGTGATTCTTTATTGCATTGATACATTTAAACTGGCGCATTGTACTTATATAGATGCAGATATGTATTTCTATGCAGACCCCACGGTACTCATTGAAGAAATGGGGCAGCAATCTGTATTGATATCTGAACACCGGTATACCAAAGCGTATGATCAGTCTGCTTACAGCGGCATCTATTGTGTGCAGTTTATGTGTTTCAAGAATACGCCCGAAGGCATGCAAGTTCTTACCTGGTGGCGCGATCGCTGTATTGAATGGTGTTATGCCAGGGCCGAAGATGGTAAATTTGGCGATCAAAAATATTTAGACGATTGGACGACCCGATTTTCCGGGATACACGTTATGCAGCACAAAGGCGGTGGTGTGGCGCCATGGAATATTCAGCAATATTCGCTGGGTACAGATGGAATACTTACCGAGAAAGCCACCGGCAAAAAATGGCCACTGGTCTTCTTTCACTACCACGGACTCACATTTTATACCAACCATGCAATTGCCTTATGTGGCGCATTGTATGAGTTGGAGCCCGCTGTTAAACAACAACTCTATAACCCGTATATCAACAATTTAGTACGCCTACACGCAGACGTGCGCAAAAAAGGTTTGCATAGCAATGTTACCGCAGCAGCACAACCATCGCCCTCAACAATAACCTGGTACCTGAAATTTTTGTGGCAGGCAGCCATGCAGGTCAAAAACGGCAAACTACCCCTGTTCAAACTTATTTTTCCTAACTTTAGTCTTCATTACCATATCTACAAGATAAAACATGGCGTACCTGATTGATCTAAAGACATTTACCGATGCAAGGGGTAACCTGACCGTCATTGAAAAAACCATTCCCTTCGATATCAAGCGCATCTTTTACATCTACAGCGTAGACAACTCCGCACGCGGTGGGCACCGGCATAAAAAAACCGTTCAGGCAGCCATTTGCCTCCAGGGTTCATGTAATATCAATAACAACGATGGTACCAGCAAGGAAGTATTTGTTTTAGATAATCCGCATAAATGCCTTATCCTGGAACCGCAAGACTGGCATACCATGGATAATTTTAGTCCCAATGCCATATTGATGGTACTGGCATCTGAGTATTTTGACCAGAACGATTATATCTTTGAACCCTATGGCAGTAATTGAGTACGAAAACCTTGGCAAAGTAAACCAACCATTTTTTGAAGAATACCGAGATGCTTTCAATAACGTATTGGCATCTGGATGGTATATATTGGGTAACTCAGTCAAAAATTTTGAACAGCAATACGCTGCTTATTGCGGCACCGGCCATTGTGTGGGTGTTGCCAACGGATTAGATGCACTTATTCTGTCGCTGCATGCATTTGGGTTTGAACCTGGTTCGGAAGTAATCGTTCCTTCTAACACCTATATTGCCACCATACTGGCTATTGTGCACAACCAGTTAAAACCGGTACTGGTAGAACCAGATATCGCCACGTATAATATTGACCCGCGCAAGATTGAAGAAAAAATTACGGCCAAAACAAAAGCTATACTGGTAGTTCATTTATATGGCAAACTGTGTGAAATGGATACCATCAATTCCATTGCAGACAAACACCAATTAAAAGTAATTGAAGACTGCGCGCAATCACACGGCGCAACCTACAAAAACAAAAAATCGGGCAACTGGGGTCATTTTGGAGCACATAGTTTCTACCCTACCAAAAACCTTGGCGCCATTGCCGATGCCGGCGCTGTTACCTGTAATGATGCTGCACTCAGCAGCAAGATTGCCACGCTCCGCAATTATGGATCTACTAAGAAATATTACAATGAAACCGTTGGCTATAATTCAAGGTTAGACGAAGTGCAGGCCGCGTTTCTATCGGTTAAACTGAAACAACTCGATAATATTACCCTTCACAAAAGAAAACTGGCGCAGCTCTACACTACCGGCCTCAAAGCAGATTTCATCAAGCCCGTTGTACACCCGGATTATTTTGATGTGTACCATATTTACAATGTAAGGCATCCTAAAAGAGATGAATTAAAAGCCTATCTCCAGAAAAACGACATCCTTACAGAAATTCATTATCCGCTGGCGCCAAACAAACAACAGGCTATGAAAGGTATACTTGATAATACTGACACACCTGTTGCCGAAGAAATTCACCAAACCACACTTAGTTTGCCTATATCTTACTACCATAGCGAACAGGATATTGCCCGGGTGATAGAAACCATGAACAAATTTTAACACAGATGGGACAGATACGAAAGCAAACCATACAATCTTCCTTTCTATCCTATATTGGTTTTTTAGTCGGTGCTATCAATACTTATTTCTTCACAAGACAGGGTTTATTTACACCAGATCAATATGGGTTAACCCAGGTTTTCATCAGTATGTCGCAAATACTGGCGCCGTTGGCATCGTTTGGCATGGTGGCATACATGAATAAATTTTTCCCGTACTATCACGAGAACCTGGACGATAAAAAAAATGATTTGCTCACCGTGGCCGTTATTTTTAGTGCAGTGGGTGCCTTACTTGTATTCAGCGGGGCATTTATGTTTAAACCTTTTGTGGTACAAAAGTTTGCTAAGAAAAGTACGGTGCTGGTGGTGGAATATTATTACTGGATGCTGGTATTCTCATTTTTTTATTTATGCTTCATCATTCTTGAAAGTTACCTTGGTACACTTAAAAAAACGGTACTGCCCAACTTTATGAAAGAAACGGCATATCGCATCGCCGTTTTAGTGCTCATCGGCCTTTTTGCATTTAAAGTGATCAACTTTGGCTCATTCATTATTCTTTTTTGCTGCATCTACCTGCTGATAATTTCAATTATTATCACCTACCTGGTGGTTACGCACCAACTGCACCTTTCACTTAAGTTTAGTTATATCACCACCAGGTTCAGAAAAAAAATGGCCACTTACGTAAGTTTCATTTATGGCGGACTTGTAATAAACGGAATAGCCCGGCAAATAGACACGCTGGCGCTGGCCGGTGCAAAAAGTCTTACCGATACAGGTATATACTCGCTCAACCAGTATATAGCCGCCATCTTACAAGTACCTTACCGCGGCATGCAGGCAATTGGGGGTGCACTTATTGCCCAGCACTGGAAGAATAAAAACAAAATGGAGATTGAAAGGATCTATAAAAGATCGGCCATCAACCTGCTCCTGCTGAGTATGTTTCTTTTCTTCAACATTTGGTTAAATTATGATGACGGCCTCCGTTTTCTGCACATTGAAGAAAAATATGCCGCAGGCAAAACAGTGTTTCTTATTCTAGGCATATACAATATGCTGGAACTGGGCACCGGTATTAACGCGGCAGTTATTTCCACTTCACCAGCTTGGCGCTTTGAATTTTATTCTGGATTGCTGTTGCTGGCCATTTCTATACCACTTAATGTTTTTATGGCCAGATGGCGTGGTATGGAGGGCGTAGCACTGGCAACGTTTATCACGTTCACCATTTACAATATTGTGCGCTTGCTGTTTATCAGGTGGCGTTTTAATATGTGGCCATTTTCTAAGCACACGCTTCACGCCATATTGTTAACCTTGGGCGCATACCTCCTTGCGTTTTTTATCACCTATTACATGCATGGCCTGGGCGGAATGGTAGTTCGATCGCTGATTTTTTCGTCGGTATTCCTGGCAGGCACCCACTATCTGAAACTATCGCCAGATTTTCCTGAACTGCTGGCCATTGTTAAGCAAAAGTTGCGGCGAAAGCAATAAGTTTGTTCACAGGTGAATCGAGTTCGAAGGCGTACCTGCTGCCTGCTCCAGCCAATAAAAAAACAATTGGTTTCAATAAAAAATATTATTTTCCGAAACTGGGTATCCAGGCGGTTGAATACTGGTTTTTTACCCATCCGCATCATCCACTATCCGGCATACGCACGAAAAAACCACCAGCAAATACACGCAACCACAAAGAATTAATGGAATAGTAAAATACTGCAGGTCATATAATGCGGCAGATGGTTTGCTTTGCAGAAATAAATTTGATATGGATAAACTGGTACAATATATAAAGAGAAGTTATTTACGACTGAAATATTTCCGTTACGGATGGCATGGCAATTATCCCAACTGGCAGACAGCCGCGGCCTTATGTGGAGGATACAATGAAAACAATATATTGGAAAAAGTGAAAGCCGCGACTCTTAAAGTAAAAAACGGCGAGGCAGTATACGAACGCGATGCCATGTTATTTGACCATGTTGAATATTCATGGCCGCTGCTGACGCACCTTTTATGGATTGCCAATAAAAACGACAACCGTTTATCGGTGATTGATTTTGGCGGCTCACTGGGCAGCACCTATTTTCAGAACCGCTATTATATGTCGCATCTTAAAGAGATAAGATGGAGTGTGGTGGAACAGGCGGCATTTGTAGCAACAGGCAATGCGGACATTGCGGGTGAACAGCTCCGGTTTTTTGATACCGCTGATGCAGCCATTGCCGCACGCGGCACACACGATGTGTTGCTGCTCTCTTGTGTGCTTCCCTACATAGAAAAGCCCTATGAATTGCTGGCGGCGCTGGCGGCTACGCAGGTTCCATACATCATCATTGAAAGTACTTATTTTAATACGCAGCCCACAAACAGGTTAACCATACAAAAAGTGCCGCCTGTATATTACGATGCCGCCTACCCCGCCTGGTTTCTCGATTATAACCAGGTAGTACAAACGCTGAGCAACAAATATGAAATGATAACCGAATACGCCAATGAGCAGATATTGTACCTGGACGGTCAACTGGTGCAATACAAAGGATTTATCATGCAATTAAAAAAAGGCTAATCCGGCATCATCACCAAACCCATTAAACCTATTTCTCTTATGGCTCATATTATAGACCTGCAGTCTTTCGCAGATAAAAGGGGCAACCTGACAGTAATTGAAAGAACCGTTCCATTTGACATCAAACGCATCTTTTATATTTATGGTGTAGATGATTCAATACGCGGTGGCCACCGCCATAAAAAAACGATACAGGCAGCTATCTGCATCCAGGGTTCATGCAATATTAATAGTACCAATGGATCAACAGCTCTTTTAACCTTTGTGCTCAACCGGCCAGATCAATGCCTTATCATAGACCCTGCCGACTGGCATACCATGGATAGTTTTAGTGTGGATGCTATTCTGATGATACTGGCTTCTGAATATTTTGATGAGAATGATTATATCTATGAGGCGTATTAGATTTTGAGATTTCTTGATCATTATTGTCCGGTTAAATCGTACAAACCTTTTAATACGATGGCCTCAGGCCGGCCGGGCGCTCGTACGCTTTTCGATGCTGCGTTTTCCTTTTCCCCTGTAATTGAGCAGCAGTCGGTGATTCAGCCATCGCATCATTCAACTTCTGTACAAAGCTCACGGAAAACGAGGCATCTCAAAGCGTACTGGTATCAGGACTTAGAAATGCAAGCCTCCACTTGTGTAAATCACTGAAAACCTTTGCTACATTTGCGTCTTCGTATAATGAGATAGTTTTTCCCGGACACCAATAATTTCTTGATTTTGAGATTTGCGTTTGCTTGGCGGTTATCCCGTAATGGTAGTCAATCTACAATCAGCAATAGCCCTCAATCTCAAAATCCCAAAATCTCAAAATCAGCAATTGCTTTCAATCCCAAATCCCAAAATCTCAAAATCAGCAATAGCCCTCAATCTCAAAATCTCAAAATCCCGCAATCAGCAATGGCGCTCAACCTAGTTTTTGCAAGAAAAGTTTCAGTCCTTGCTTTTTGCGATCATCTAGTGTATAACTGATGTATTCTGTAAAATATTTTTTTAAATCGAACAACGGATAAGGGTTTTGCGCAATGATGGCATCCAGCGCGTGCATGCCTGCACTGGTAGCTGCATTAAATGGTTGTATAAAATCGTCATCCAGTTTTTTATTGCTAATCCATGCGGCAAATACAAACGGCAGGCCTGTGAGATCTTTCCATGCTTTTCCGAGATCATAGTTGTACAAAGACTTTTTTCTTTGCTCAAATGCGCGATCCCCTATCACCAGTCCGGCGGTGGTACCACTAATGTGTTCGCGAAAATCTGCTGTTGCATCCGTAAGTACCGGCGATACTTTCCAATATTCTTTCAGTAAAATTTTGGCGAGGGCTACTGAAGTGCGACTTTGGTAATCCAGCAATACTTCTGTTACTTCTTCAATAGGCACATCGCTAAAAATGCAAACAGACGCCACCGCACCGTCGGCACCAATACAGTAATCGCCTATAATGTGATATTCTTGTAAAGAAGGAATAATAGCCACCGGAACAAGCCCCAGGTCAATTTCGTTACTAAGCAACATTCGCGCAATGGCCGAAGGATAGGCCGTTGTCATTTCAATAGCATCGCCCATTAACCCCTGCTCAAAACCGTAAATCAATGGCTTTGTATTAAGATAGCTAACCGCACCGCATTTAATTTTCCGCATTGTTATTGTGTCACCGGCCTCAGAGCGTACTATGCATTTCACCGGGCAAATCCGCAATTGTGCCTCGCCGGTAATCATATAATATCGCCATTGTTAACCAGAATTGGTTTAATTTTGAGCGCAAATATAGGTTACCTGAACAAATACTAATCAAGCCGCATGGAACTCAACGCCCTTACCGCCATTTCGCCTATAGACGGACGCTACCGCAGACAGGTACAGCACCTGGCAGATTATTTTTCAGAATATGCGTTGATTAAATACCGCGTACGGGTAGAAATTGAGTATTATTTGTTTTTATCTGATAAAAAATTTTTTCCGCTCACTGCAAAAGCAAGAAAGGCGTTGCAGGATGTTGCTGCTAACTTTAGCCTAGAAGATGCTGTCGAAATAAAAAATATTGAGAAAACTACCAATCACGATGTAAAAGCAGTTGAATATTTTATCAAAACAAAACTGGATGCACTGGGGCTGGAGAATGAAAAAGAATGGGTGCATTTTGGTTTGACCTCTCAAGACATTAACAATACATCTGTCCCGCTTTTATGGAAACATGCCGTTGAATGCGAGTACCTGCCTGCGGTGCTGAACCTTAACCGCGAGCTGACCATTTTAGCAGAACAATGGATGGAAGTGCCAATGCTGGCACGTACGCATGGCCAGCCTGCTAGTCCTACACGTTTGGGCAAAGAAATTATGGTATTTGTAGAAAGATTGCAAAACCAGGCCGAGCAGTTTATCAATATTCCTTTTACAGCCAAATTTGGTGGCGCCACCGGCAACTTCAATGCACACCATGTTGCTTTTCCAAAAAAAGACTGGATTGCGCTGGGCAACCAGTTTGTTGAAAAAACGCTGGGTCTTACAAGGCAGCAGTTTACTACGCAAATAGAGCATTATGATAATCTGGCTGCACATTTTGACGCCATGAAACGCATCAATAATATATTGATAGATTTTAGCCGGGATGTGTGGAGTTATGTATCGATGGATTATTTCAAACAAAAAATAAAAAAAGGCGAAGTAGGTTCCTCTGCCATGCCGCATAAAGTAAACCCCATAGATTTTGAAAATGCAGAAGGTAACCTGGGCGTTGCCAATGCATTATTGGAACATTTGGCTGCCAAGCTACCAGTGTCCCGTCTGCAGCGCGACCTGACAGATTCTACGGTGCTGAGAAATATAGGCGTGCCGTTTGCCCATATTGTAATTGCCATTAAATCTATTGAAAAGGGACTGGCCAAACTGGTATTGAACGAACAGAAATTGAACGATGACTTGGAAAATAACTGGGCGGTGGTAGCGGAAGCCATCCAAACCATTCTGCGCCGCGAAAATTACCCCAATCCCTACGAGGCATTAAAAGATCTAACGCGCGGCAACGGCACTATTAACAAAGCCAGCATCCACCAGTTTGTAGATGGCTTGAAAATAGCCTCCACCGTAAAAAAAGAATTGAAAAAAATAACGCCGCAGAATTATACCGGCATGAACGTTCAATTATCCTAAGGGGTATTGAATGCGTTATTTAAAAAACAATGATTGTCACAATTCGTTTACTTCATTTCTTTGTGTATCTCTGATGTAAAATGAAAAGTGATATCGGGGTTATTGGTTCTTTCTGTATTAAGAAACCATTCGCTTTGTGCCAGGTACACCATGTGCCCATCTTTATCTTCGGCAATATTGGCCTGCTTAAACCTCGCAAATTCCTGTAGCTTATTGGGATCGTTGCTTGTTAACCAGCAAGCTTTATAGAAAGGCATCGGCCTGAACTCTACAGATGCCGTATACTCATGCAACAACCGGTACTGTATTACTTCAAACTGCAGATCGCCCACGCACCCAATTATTTTCTTATTGCCGCCAAACTGGGTAAACAACTGCGCAACTCCCTCATCCGTTAGCTGCAGCAGCCCTTTCTCAAGCTGTTTGGTTTTCATGGGATCTTTATTTACCACCTCCTTAAATATCTCGGGCGAGAAGGAAGGTATACCCGTAAAATAAAAGTTTTCACCCTCCGTAAGCGTGTCACCTATTTTGAAATTACCGGTATCAAACAGCCCTACTACATCGCCGGGATACGCTTCTTCTATCACATCTTTGCTGCGCGCTAGAAAACTATAGGGGTTGCTGAAACGGATATCCTTATCAAGGCGAACATGATGGTAGTATTTGTTTCTTTCAAACTTGCCGGCACAGATACGCATAAACGCAATTCGGTCGCGGTGTTTGGGATCCAGGTTGGCATGTATCTTAAAAATAAAGCCGCTTAGCTTGTTATCATCCGGGCAAATTTCACGGGTAGTGGTGGCCCTGCATTGTGGTTCGGGCGCTATGCGGATGAATGTATCCAGCATTTCTTTTACACCAAAGTTGTTAACAGCACTTCCAAAGAAAACCGGCGCCACCTTAGCGGCCAGGTAGTCTGCAACCGGCAGTTCGCCGTTTACGCCATCCACCAGTTCCACATCATCGCGCAGCGTAGCGGCATCCCTGTCGCCCAGCCGGGCGTCAAGAATGGGAAGCGACAGATCAGTAATCTCAAGCACATCTTCGTCGTTACCCTTGGTATTGGCGGCAAACAGCACCAGTTTTTTTTCTGCCAGGTTATATACGCCTTTGAAATCTTTACCACTGTTGATGGGCCATGCCATTGGATGCAGCGGCAGGTTCAGTTCTTTTTCAATCTCTTCCAGCAGATCAAATCTGTTTTTGCCATCCCGATCCATTTTGTTTACAAATACGATCACGGGGGTATCGCGCATGCGGCACACTTCCATCAATCGGCGTGTTTGCGCCTCCACCCCATTTACGCTGTCTATTACCAGTATAACACTGTCTACAGCAGTGAGCGTACGATAGGTATCTTCCGCAAAGTCTTTGTGGCCCGGCGTATCCAGTAAGTTGATAAGCGTGTTGTTGTACTCAAAGGTCATTACACTGGTGGCAACCGAAATACCGCGCTGCCGTTCAATCTCCATAAAATCGCTGGTAGCATGTTTCTTGATCTTGTTGCTTTTTACCGCACCAGCGGTTTGTATGGCGCCACCAAACAACAACAGCTTTTCTGTAAGTGTTGTTTTACCCGCATCGGGGTGAGAAATGATGGCAAATGTGCGGCGTTTACTAATCTCGTTACTGTACTTCATAATCGGCCGCAAAGGTAAGGCCTGGAAGGCAATTTTGAGCGTGCAGATTAGCTTGAATGCCGCTTATACCCGCTACAACGCTTTGCTTTTGTTCACCAGGCGGGTGCTGTCGTTGCCTGGGTGTTGCCTTGCCCACGACTGCAGCGATGAGTCCAGCATCCATTTCAGTTGCATTTTTATCTTCTTCCTTTTCACGTTCAGCCTGGTGCTGGTTAATTCCTTTTCACCCACCAGTGTATGGTCGTTATCATAAAACCGAATCATTTGCCAGCCCGGCCGGTGAATATTGGATTCTATTACCCAGTAGCCATTCTCGCTAACCCAGGGCGGACAGGAAGGGTCGTTTTGTTGGCTGTAAACTTGTGTAGCGGTGAGCATTAATATGCAAAGGCATGCCAGTACATTCATTTTCTTTTTCATGGTTAAGTGTATTTAAGCTGTAATGTTTTATTATTATTTTCCACCCGATGGTGTAACAGGTGTAGTATTCTGATTACTGGATGGATAGATTTTGGTGGTATCAGTAAAATTGTACGAATACATTTTGTCGCATAGCGCTTTATAGTCAAACTTGGCTATTTCTCCTGAAGCACTGGCGCTAAAAGCCAGGAACTGCGGTGTTATTTTGGTGTCTGTATCATAAATGTGCGACTTGATAGTGGCTACTGATTGAAGCGCTGTTTCTATAGAGGCGGGCGACAGATCAGATGTAACAGGTATGAGTGCGTTAATTTTTTGAGAACCAATTCCATTGGCCCGCACTTCCAGCGTACCACATATTTTTTTCCTGCTGGCGGCCAGGCCGAGGCTTGATAAACTGGTAAGGTTGATGCCGGCCGACCTCGCCTTTATGCGTGCCACCATTCTTACACTAATGCCAATCAACGCAAAATAGACCGACCTTGTTTCATCACTGTTCACCAGTTGCAATGTTTGTGTTTGCACAAAATCATAGATGACTTCGTAGGTGCTGCTCCTCGCAGATATATTATTACCCAGAATAGTGAGGCCGCCATCATTGTCTACCTGGTAAACGGTTACAGAAGAAACAACATTGGGAAAAGATCCGAGAATGGATGCATCGTGGGGCACCGTGGTAACATTCTTATGCTCCACCGTATTGTTGGTACCGAGGTATTTAAACGTGCCAATAAAGTTGACGGGAACAGTAAGCGAAATAAAATTGGTGGTTTTAAAATCACTGAGCGACTGTGCTTTTGAAACACCGGCCAAAAGCAATAGCATGGCAGAACAGAGGAGCATTTTCATGACAATGTATTTTTGAATTAATAAATAAGTTTGCTACCGTAATTATTAATTCGAAAATACCATGATGCGCGGCGCAAGTCAATCCCCAATATTTGGTAGGCTGAAGAGTTCGAAAGTTTATGAGTTCAGAAGTTCCGAAGTTCGCCAACTACGAACAATGGAGTTATAACGTTGGGCTATGACCGCTGAACTACGGAACTTTGGAACTATGGAACTACCGAACTATGGAACTGCCGAACTATGGAACTTTGGAACTATGGAAGATTCAGCCGTCCACCAAAGCGGGCTGCCACTTCAGCACGGGAATGCACATTGAGTTTGCGGTAAATATTTTTCATGTGCGTATTGAGGGTCTCCCGTGCAATGGAGCATTCATGTGCAATTTGCTTATACCCTAACCCCTGTATGAGTTTATCAAGAATTTCTTTTTCTTTTTCGGTGAGCTTGTATTCATCCATTTTGGGTACGGCATCGGCCTGTTTTTTAAAATATTCCATTACTTTGGCGGCAATAATACCATTCATAATGGCTTCGCCGTTTTGCAGGCTGAAGATGGCTTCCAGTATGCGATCAGGCGGATCTTTTTTGAGCAGGTACCCGTTGGCGCCGGCCTTGATAGCACCAAAAATCTTTTCCGCTTCTTCAAAAACAGTTAGCATCAACACTTTTAAATCGGGCCATTGCTGTTTCAATTGCCACACCCCTTCAATGCCACTGATTTCTGGCAAATCAATATCCATAATAACCACATCAGGAAGATCTACTTCAAAGTAGGGGATCATTTCGGTACAATCATCCATTTCATGTATTACGGTGACCTGTTTGTTTCGCTGCAACATCTTAGACAAGGCGGTGCGGTAGTCTTTATTGTCTTCTATAATGGCCAGGTTAATCATACAAATCAGTTTAATTATATAGATGGATTGTTTTTCGAAGTATCTGTCGGCTGATATGGCTGTGGTAAAGTAACAGTAATGCCTGTTCCCTGTTGCACAGTGCTTTCAATAACCAGTGTGGCGCCAATCATTTCTGCATGCCGCTTCATGCTCATCAGCCCCGAACCTTTGTTATGGTTATGCTCTTTGTTTTGGCCGATGCCCCTGCCATTGTCTTTTATCTGCATTACCAGTGTATCCGGGTCGTAATGCAAACGTATACCCATACCCGTTGCCTTTGCGTGGGTTGAAATGTTATTGACAGCTTCCTGAAAGATATAAAACAGGATCAATTGTTTTTCTGTATCAAGCGTGGCAGGTGTTTCATTGAGCACAAAATCAATAGCGTACTTTTTTGTTTTTTCCAGCTGCTGTACCCGCTGGCGGATGGCTTCTGTAAGTCCTATCTCGGTTAAATAAGCCGGGTTCAGGCTGCGCGCAATGTTTTTGAGATCATCTACAATCTTGTCGAGCATGCTGATGGCTTCCTGTCTATTAGGCTCAAATTCCTGTTGGCCCATGTTTTCATCTTTGTACAGCAGCAGCATGGCCGTTGAAATATTGGAGCCAATATTATCATGCAGGTTTCTTGAAACGGCTTTCAAGGTTTCACCCTGTATTTTCAACTCGGTTTCCAGCAGGGTTTTCTCGTACCGGTTTTTTATATCGGCCAGTTGCTGCCGGTGTTTGAATTTTCGTTTGTGCTGTATCAGCAAGGCGGCCACCACCAGTATGATCAATACCAGAATAATGCCTGTGCTGGCAATCAGTATCAGCGCCTGCTCACTAAACGGTTCATGCATATGAATGCTATAATTAAAAAGATGCGGTTAATAATGATGGCGCCGTAATACATAATGAAATAATACTGCCGGGTAAACACCGGATGCTTCTCCCATAAATCATTTAGCATGCCGAGGTATGGAATGGAAACGGCACAATAGAATACGTACGCCAGGCTTATCCAAAAAACGGGGTCGCGGAAAATGCTGTCTGTATCATCGCTGGTGTATAGCTGCCACAAATAGGCCATGGCAGTAAGAAGGGTAAATACGGCACCGCACACATAGCTATTGGTAGCCAACTGATGAATATCTTGAATCAGCAGTAAATTAACCACTACAAAAATCGGGAAAATAAAAAGGTACACGCGTATAATATTCTTTAGCACGCGGCTGCTGAGCTGGTAATAATAGAACAATGGAATAACAAAAAACTCCAGGGGGTCAAAGAAATTAAACAACATGTGGTTGGGCATGTTGTGAAAAGCCATTAGATACGCTATTGTTATAAATACCGTTAACGTGATAATAAGCCAGGCAAACAGGCGATACGCAAATGGCAGCCTGTTGCGCAATGCAAAGGCTGCTGCTATACCTGAAAGCCATATAAATATGGACGTATAAAATACCTTTAGAAACTCGATAAACATAATATGGTATAAATAAAAGTAGGTACGGTATGAAACACCTAGGAAGTAGTCCTGCGCGGCTCAACACATACCGGTGGGCAATGACCCGTACCTGCGGCACCTGCACCGGCTGTAACCCTGGGGTCGCAAAAAGAGAGCGTCCAGATCATGTCACCTTCAGTACAATCATCGCCGGCAAGTGTAACGGGGTCAAAGCCGCTAACGGGCACAATGGCGAGCGATACCTGGGAAACCTCTTTACCAGGTACCAGCTTAATGTGCCGGTTTGCATTGCTCAGTTTATCAAGTGTAGCATCATACCGGATGAAATAAATACGCAGTCCGTTAAACCCCTTGCATTCTGCCTTGCATTTGGCGATAAAATCATTCAAGAGGTCAAGGCCAATAAGTGAAGATTCGGTCATTAACGGCAGTCCCAGGTTTTGGGTGAAATTGTCTTTCCATGGCTGCAGTAAGTTTGTAACAGAAATTTTGCGAATCATAGTGGAAGGTTTTATGGTGAATAATAGGTGTGGCTAAACGGGGCGGGCAGCAGACTGTTTCTCAAAGCTATGATTTGCCACAATCATTTCAATACCCAATATATGGTAGACGGGCGGCGGAAGCATGACAGTATTTGCGCAGCATCTTATTAGTTTTGTTATCTTGTATCTGTAAAAAAAATTATTATGAAAAAAGGTTTTGTTTTACTGTTAATACTTGCAGCTATGGTTACAACAAGCAGCCAGGCACAGGAAGCCGGCTCAGGAAAAGTATTGCGCCACGTGGTGCTGTTTAAATTTAAAGATGGCGCAGACCCTGCGGGCGTTAAAAAAGCAGAAGATGCTTTTCGGGCACTGCCATCAAAAATAAAAGAAATTAAGTCGTTGGAATGGGGTAAAAACAACAGCCCCGAAAACCTGAACCAGGGCTTTACGCACTGTTTTTTTGTAACCTTCAATAGCGAGCAAGACAGGGCTGTATACCTGCCCCACCCTGATCACAAAGAATTTGGAAAAATACTCGGGCCATACCTCGACAAAGTGCTGGTGGTGGACTATTGGGCAGAAAAATAAAGGAAATATTGTTTTAAGTGTTGCGAGTTAAGTGCTGTGTTTTTCTCGCACGATCTACTGCACAAAGAGGTACGCAGCGTTCAAAGCTTACACCCGTCCTGCACCGGCACTATCGCATTTGTGGTGTCGTTTTAGATGTTTGCCACCCTGAACGGTTTTACTTCAATGGACTGCCATACGTTACCGGTGATGTAGGGCTCATTGTTGTACCAGTTCGTGAATGCTTCTTCGGTTTCAAACTGTACAATCATTACAGAGCCTTCCATAAGACCGGCGTCGTTTAACATAGCTCCGCCAATTACAAAATTGTTATTGGCTTTTAATTGCGCCGCCCCGGCCAGGTGTATAGGGCGTACCGTGGCCCGGCGTTGCTGCGCACCTTCATCAGCACCATCTCGGGCAATGATTACGTATTGTTTCATGATTGACAAGTAAAAGGTTAAAAGTCAAAATTAAAAATAGTTTAAGTAGCTGCAGCGTGGTTTGGTTGTAGCCTCGCAGGGTTGCATTGTATCGCCGATTGTATGCCGGTATTTACAGGCTTTACTACAAGTTCCACCAATACGTCCACTTTAATACAAAAGCACGGTTGCGCACGTTAAGCGGTGCGGGATAATAATTATCCGTATAAACCAAAAATAAATCAGACGCGGGTTTATAACGCCATTGAACACGCGTATTAAGGTTCATATTCTTTAATTGCTCATTGTATTGAAAGAACGCGGTGATAAAAAATTTGTTGGTGAGCGTGGCATCAATACGCGGGCCAATGAGCCAAAAGTTGGTATTGCCCCATTGCGCAGGTAAATGCAGCGCGTTAAATGTTGCGCTCATTACAATACTGATATAGGGTTGAATACGGTAACCAATATCGCCGGCAAAACTCAACTTGGTACCATTTGCGTAGTAACCACCATAACGGGCAGACAAAGTATAGGTAAGCAGTTGTTGCGGCATAGACACAATATCAACGCCGGCTGTATTCCAGTTATGGCGGCTGCCGGTTTGTAAAGAATCTTTGCCAGAATTGGTGGGGTCAAACGGCAGCAGCAGTTTTACATAATCATTCATTAGAAGACCGGTAATGGTACTGCGGTTGCGCAACGTAACCAAATAAGAAAACACTGTTTCATTGTCTGTAGAATGAAAGCCCGTATTGTAGTAATACACCCCGCCCAGTTGCGGCCCGTGACTGAGTACCACGCCGCCTTTCGGAAAAAAATTATAGGCTATCTGCGGGTTTAGTTTTATATAACCGCGCCTGGGTACAAAACCCACTTCTGCCGTATAGTTGCTCCCCACATATTCGTATTGACCCAGTATATTCCATTTGCGGCTGGCATATTGCAGGTGCCCGGCCTGTACCACATCACTGCCTTTGCCGGCTACACTAAATGATTTTATGGCCAGTAGTTTTCCCGTCCATAAGTTATTGGCTGAAGCAAGGTTGTACTCCAACCCCAGGTTGCGGTTGTATTTTGAATAAAGTGGTTTGCCTGCGCCAGTATCAGGACGGTAATTCACCGATTCTTTATTAATAAAAATGATACCGATGTTGGATCGCGCAAATACCTTACGTTGCAGTGCTACCACCGAAAAGTTCTGCGCTGGCAAAGCCGTTGTCTTTTCAGATCTGGTTTGTATATCCATGATGCCTATGCGCCAGTTCTTATCCAGCTTACCGCTTAACCGGGCGCCGGCATCAATCCTTGTATTAAGGCCGATACGCCGTGAAAAAAATGGCCGGATAGATGCATACCCGAAATTGGAGAACTGGTCGCCATTTTCTAAAAAGAATTGCCGGCGTTCAGGAAAAAAAAGTTCAAACCTGTTCAGGTTGGTTACCTGTTTATCTACGTCTACCTGCGAGAAGTCGGGGTTTACCGTCAGGTCTAAATTGAGCGCAGAACTGATGGCTATCTTGGCATCTACTCCTGCCTGCTTTTGAAAAGTAGACGATTGTTTATTTTCATAATCCTTAGCAACGCCTGTCAGCAAATATGGAATCAAAGAAACGTTCATGTCTGTTGCGGGCGGCGGTTTATCCCATACAAGGGTTCCGGTGTAGGCGAGCGAGGCTGTGGGAAACTGTCTCGGTACCGGCGCCCAGCTCGATTTCTCGGTAGACTTCAGATCATTCCTGCTAAAATTGATGCCCCAGTTGGTTATTCCTTTTTTATAACGGATGCTTTTAAAAGGGATGGCTGCTTCAAACACCCATTTATCCGGATAATTTTTCACCACCGATTCCCATTTATTATCCCAGCTCAGATCTACTTTTCCGCCGTCGTACATGGTGCCATCCCATTGGGCGCCGGCAGCATTGGCACCAAAAGAAAAACCGTTTGTTTTATCATCAAACGGATCCATAAACAGCAGGAAATTATCATTTTTCAGGAATGAAAAATCGCGGCGTAAAGATTCCACCATATAGGGCCCAGGTCGGTCGTTGTAACAAACCGCCACCAGGTAAAGGTTGCGGTTATCATAGGTCATTTTAACCAGGGTTTGTACCTGGGCAAGGCTGGTATCCATTGGTAACACCATAAAGAACTGGCTGGTAGAATCAGCTTGTTGCCAGGCAGGTTCATCCATAACACCGTCTATGCGCATGGCAGAGGCAGCCTGCCGTATATGCAATTGAAATGATTCATTCTTTTTTTGGGCGATGAGCGATTCAGTGATGAGGCAAAACAGGATTAGACAGGCAGTTTTCAAGATCAGTTGCTTGGTTTGGTTGATTAGTTGATCGGTTGATCAGTTGATTAGTGATCAGTAAAAATAAGTTTTTTATTAGTTTATATTTCATGGTTTTTAGTTTTTAGTTCTTTGCACGTCTATTCCAACACAAACGCTTATTGAAACTAATATTTTTCTATTTCCATAACCATGCTTACGAAGACCCTCCCCCTCTCTTTTGGAGAGTGGCCGGGGGTGAGGTCGAATAGTTTGGAGTTTTTAGTTTATAGTTTTTTTTGCCGGTCTGCTTTAACTCAAACGCTTGTGAAACACAACCGTCTTCGATTATACTGACTAGGATTCCGGAGACACTCCCTCTCCTTTGGAGCGGGGCCGGGGGTGAGGTCGAATAGTTTGGAGTTTTTAGTTTATAGTTTTTTTCGGCCGGTTTTAACGCGAACGCTTATTAAAAACATCCCACTTTATTAATTCATACTATTGACCCTTTTGCACACACTCCCCTCTCCTTTGGAGAGGGGCCGGGGGTGAGGTCACAAAAAAAAGCCATTGCATTGCTGCAATGGCGTTATATGTAGTTAAGCTAAAATCTATCTTAAAATAATCGGGAAAGTAAAGCCAAGTATGCTCACGGTAGCATTGGCATCGCAACCGGTATTGCCATAATCCAGTGTACGGGTGGGTTTGCCTTCTGGAGTTACTTCCACCACACCACTTTCAAAAAAATGACAGGCCATCTTGCGCACCAACGGCGATTTTATAGTGATGGTATAAGATTTACCAGATGCTATAGTACCCGTTGCATTGCCGGTGATAGAATATGCATCGTCGCTTAAAATCAACGGTGTATTTGCGCCTGCTGTCCACTCGCGCTGGCGTGTAGACACCCATGTAATGGTACCGCCATTGTTCGCTTTAATAATCTGGCCGTTTATTTCTAATTTATATACCAGGTTGCCGGCAACGTTCAATCCCTGGTTGGTAATTTTTTTGGTACCGGTTACCTGGTTATCGTTTACAAAATAGTTGGTGAAAGAAATAACAATCACTGTACCTGCATCTTTGTAACGGCCGGTATAGCTGAGGTTGATTTTACCTCTGCGCGTTCTGCCATCGTTGCAAACACAATTGGTGTTTCCAAAATCAATTACAATAGCGTGAGGTGAACTAACGGTATCAATTGATACAGTAGCACAACCTGAACCCAATGAACCGTCTTCCCTGTTGGCTGCGGCATCTCCTGCAACACGCATATTCACACTTCCGCTGAGTGCAGCCTGGTCTGAAATGGTGGTAACATCATCAAAGCTGGCTTCTGCCAGGGCGCTGCTTTCGGCAGCTTCCACATCAGCATCTTTCGAGCTGCTGTCTTTCTTACAAGATGTAAACAAAAGCGACGAACTTATTACCGAAGCGGCAATAAAAAGAGAGATTTTCTTAGCATACATAAGGGTAATGTTTTTTAGTTAACGAGGCCTCTATGACAGAGAACCATCGACTGGGTTTAAAAACGGATTAAAATTTATTTTGGTGTATATCTTTAGTTAAATTAACATATAAAATATTCGACGGATTGACAATCAATTAAGTACAAATGAATGTTAGTTAGATGCTATAGGCATTTAACTAAAAAAGAGGACTGGTATTACTACCAGTCCTCTTTTATTATTCTTCTACCGCAACATTCCCAATCCGGGAATATCAGGCGATGAGTTCTTTTTCCTGCATCCATTTTTCTTTACCATATCCGGGAAGCACATGTTTTTCGCTGTGGTAAGATGAACGAACCAACGGCCCGCTTTCTACATAATCGAGACCGAGATTGTACCCTATTTCCCTCAATTCGGCAAACTCACTGGGGTGTACAAAACGTTGTACCGCGAGATGCTTTTTTGTAGGCTGAAGGTACTGGCCAATGGTTACCACATCGCAGCCATTAGCTGCCAAATCTTTCAGGGTTTGAATAACCTCTTCTTTTTCTTCGCCCAGGCCCAGCATAATGCCGCTCTTTGTACGCATGCCACCTGCCTTCAAAGTGCGAATGACTTCCATGCTGCGCCAGTATTTAGCCTGTATGCGTACCTGACGGGTTAGCCTTTCTACTGTTTCAATATTATGAGATACCACTTCGGGAGCTGCATCAATAATGCGCTGTATGTTTTCTTTTTCACCTTTAAAATCGGGGATCAATGTTTCCAGGGTTGTATCAGGGTTGAGCAGTTTCACACTGCGAATGGTATTTTGCCAGATAATAGAACCGCCGTCTTTTATTTCATCCCTATCTACCGATGTAATTACGGCGTGCTTTACTTTCATGAGGTAGATGGCTTCTGCCACGCGTTGTGGCTCATCCCAATCAATGGCATCGGGCCTGCCAGTTGCCACAGCACAAAAACCGCAACTTCTGGTGCAGGTGTTGCCCAGTATCATAAAAGTGGCGGTACCGGCACCCCAGCATTCGCCCATGTTGGGACAATTACCGCTTTCGCAAATGGTGTGTAATTTATGGGTATCAACCAGGTTGCGTACATGGCGATAGCTTTCGCCTGTTGGCAGCTTTACGCGCAACCAGTCTGGCTTTTTTATTTTTGAAGCAGCATCCGGCACAGATGAAACAACGGGTAGTTCCTGCATATGTTCAAGTTGAAAAACATGTAACAGCGTTACAATATTATTTAGTTGCTTGCTGTAATACCAAGCTCATGTTCAAATGGGGCAATCACAAAATTCAGCAATCCTATAACGGTGCTGTGCAAAAATAGTTCAGGAATGGCTTATTTCAATGCTAAACCTTGCATTGCAGTAAAATGGCAGGAAGGCGGCTATTTTCGTCGCCCGAATAATATGGTCACATACGCGTTGAAGAAGAAATTCTTTGGTTTATTGTAGATCAGCTGTTCAATTTTTCCAAAATAGTATTCAGCATTTAAACCGGCTTCAATGGCAGCCACGGTTTCGTTAAAACGGCCATAATCAAAACGCATAGCTATTTTAGCATGTACACCGGGTTTAACTTTAAGCTGGCCCCACCCATGGGTAAAGCCCGAAGCGCCCAACACGTCATACTGGTTGCCGTCTGCGGTATCTGCAAAACTTTTGCGAACCTGTTCACGGGTGGCCACATTTTCCAAATCGAGTAAATAGGGTTTTACAAGCCCGGCAGTTATTCCGCCGGCATAAATGGCCGATACCGCCACCCCGCTTTTATTGGCTTTGCCTCCAATGAGCTGTTGTTGTCCTACGCCTACTTTGAACTGGTAAAAATTATTGACCTTGCCCCATATAATGGAATTTACCTGGCCAAAACTGCTTTGTGGCCCAATGGCAAGTTTTTCTTCTTTATTGTGTTTTTTTTCGTTTAATTCAAATTGAAACAACAAGGTTCTGCGCGGTGTTTTGTATTTACCTTTTTCAAAAGATAAACCGTAGCCGTCTGTAGCCAGTTTAATACCAAAAACATTTTGTTTTTTAAAGGCCGGATCACCTTCTTCTTCGAGCTTCAGCAAGGCATTGATACGTTGCCTTTTTTCGGATTTGCGATCTGGCCGGTTGGGTGTATGTGTTGGCTCATTATTCTGAGCCTGTAACGCAAATGCAATGATTGAAAAGGTAATAACGGTTAATATTTTCTTCACAACTTTGTCGTTTAATCTATTAACGTAAATTTAGACAAAAATAATCCACCAACAGTTTATTTAACATTTTTACTTACATGACTGCAACAATTATTTACACCGGCCAACTGCGCTGCAATGCTACCCATAACCAAAGTGGTTCTGTTATTGAAACCGATGCGCCTACTGATAATCGCGGCAAAGGTGAACGATTTTCTCCTACGGATTTACTTTGTGTATCGTTGGGTACCTGTATTGTTACCACCATGGGCATAAGAGCGGCAGATATGGGCATCGATTTAACCGGCACTACCCTGCAGGTACAAAAACACATGCTGAGCGAACCACGCCGTGTTGGCAAAATAGATATTGCGGTTGGGTTTCCGGCCACATTAAAACTTGATGAAAAAGACAAGGAATTACTGCAACGCATTGGCGACAATTGCCCCGTTATGAAAAGCATTCATACCGGTATTGAAACCAATGTTGTGTATGAGTGGAAATAGTTTTTAGTTTTTGGTTTTTAGTTCGTTTGAGTTTGAAAGTTCGGAAGTTCGGAAGTTCGGAGTTCTTGAGTTCGCTTTTGCAACATTTTAGCTCTTTGTGAGATAATTCGCCGGTAACTTGCAGCTACTTCCCGCTACAAAAAACTACAAACTGAAAACTATAAACTATAAAAAACTATAAACTTGATAAGAATTCATTTCGCACCTGGGCGGCTGTTTTGTGATCGCCGGTGTGGCTCCAGCCTGGTGGCATAAAAATGTAGCGAATTTTATTTTTGATTCCCGGCGCATGCCATACATCCCTGCCAAGGGCAGCCAGCTCACCGAAGTAAACATCCCAAAAATTTCTGGGGTTCATTTTACGGGTGATGCCGTACACCGGTCGCTCTTCGTCTTTTTCATCCTGGTAAGTATTGAATACTTTATCCCATACATTGAGCAGGTTGCAGAAATTGGTATCCATATAAAGCGGGTTCTTGGCATGGTGCACCCGGTGGTGAGAAGGCGTTAGTATAATCTTATTCAGGAAGCCCATTCGGCCGTCTTTCAGAATATTTTCACCCACATGAATAAATGCTCCCCAGGTACCATCCACAAACATAATGAAAAACAACAGCGGCGCGTTTACACCCATCAATATACAAATGGTAGTACGGATAACACCGGCATATGGCGCTTCCAGGAAAAAATGAGCGAATGTAACCGAGAGGTTCATTTGTTCCGGCGCATGATGCGTAGAATGCAGGCACCAGAACAACCTCACTTTATGCCCCAGGTAGTGATATACAAAATGGGCAAACTCCCAAATCAGGTAACCATAGATAAACCAATACCACGTAAAGCTGGTTTTCATGATGGCATATTTTGAAAACAAGGCAATGCAGAAACCAACTGCGGCAATGGATATAAAGCTCGATACAAAACGGTTGAATACAAATATGAAAAACGGAATTCTGTATTCTTCGATCTTGAATTTTTTATACAACACGGCCCGCCCAATTTCAAGCAGTAATATAAGCGGTATCAGCGGCCCAATGGCCTTTACTGCGCCCTCCAGCGTGAACAGGCTGCTGTAATCATTGTTTTTAAACATGGTGAGCCAGTGCCGTATGCCGAAGAAACCGGTGAACTCATCACGTAATATCTTTAAAATATCCATATGGCAAGCCGTTTAGAATGACCCATAAAATTACAAATTTTCTTGTTTACCAAAGCGCTATATAAACAACAGCGCTTACATTAGCGGCTGAATCAATACACCATAATGAATATATCGATTGCCAGCCCGGCTGATGTTCCGGCATTGAACACACTCATCAACAGCGCTTACCGCGGCGAGCATTCTAAAAAAGGATGGACTACTGAGGCGGATTTACTGGACGGCATACGCACCAACGAAGCCATATTATCCGAAATGATAAATAAGCCCGGTGCCGTGATGCTGGTTGCCCGCAATGATGAACAGGCTATTTCGGGTACAGTATATCTCGAAAACCAGGCCGGCACACTTTACCTGGGCATGCTGACTGTTTCTCCGGAATTACAGGCGGGCGGCATCGGCAAAAAGTTATTGCAGGGGGCAGAAATATATGCAAAAAAGGAAAACGCGGGTGCTATTTATATGACTGTTATTTCTGTACGCCATGAACTAATCGCCTGGTATGAACGGCATGGTTATGTAAAAACGGGCGAAAGAAAACCATTTCCTACCGACCCAACTTTTGGCATACCCAAACAACCGCTTGAGTTTGTGGTATTGAAGAAATTGCTGATTGCGGGATGTTGAGATTTTGAGATTGCGAGATCTTGAGATTTTGAGATGTAGAGATTGCGAGATCTTAAGATTGCTTTTTGTGCGGCCTGTAACAAGTCATCAATTCGTTAACCTTGCAAACAGCGTTGCACACCAAACTCAAAATCCCGAAATCTCAAAATCGAAAATTGCCTACAAATCTCAAAATCCCGCAATCCAACAATCCCGAAATCTCCACATCCCGCCTCTCAAAATCAAGAAATAGCTTTTCCCTTTAAGAGCGCATTACCCACGGCACAGTCTAAACATCTTTTGGCGTTACAATACTGTGTTTTTAATTCTATCAGTGCCTGGCTTTGATGGGCGTGGTGATTGGCGATGCCCAGTTGTTGCCATTCTTGCGTGATGGTATTTATTTCGGGTGGTATGGCTGCCATCCAGGCCATGGCTTTTTCTTGCTGGGCAAGATCTTTATGGTACAACCCATAAGCAAACAATACCGGTACCACCGTGTTGATAAGAATATTATTGATCATACCCACGCCCAGTTTTTTTATGCTGTAATCTGCTTGTTCGCCGGGTTTATAATGATAATGCCAATAATCATTGGCTTGCACGGCCAGCAGCTGCTTCACTTCATCCACGCTAACAGCATCTTTAATAACGGCAAAAAAATGACTGGCCTGGTGCACCAGCATCGCCAGCTGTGCCAGCCGGATAGTAGGAAACGCCGCCGGTCGCATCCGCAGAAAATAGACTGGTAATGGCGGTTTTGCCAGTTTGTATTTATAACGGTGAAATTCGTACTCCCGGTAGAGCAACCGCGCATAGCTATCGGTAAACGAGGCATTCAACAGGCCGGCTTGTCCCAACAAGAGCGCTTCCAGCACAGGCACCTGGTTTTTATGCCGGGCAAGAACCGCAAGGGACAACGTGCGCGCAATGGCCTCAAAGGCTTCAGCATTTACCTGCATGCCGAAATTCTTTGCTAATAATTGCCAACAGGTTTCCTCCCAGTGAAAATGATTATCGCTTAATAACTGCAACACATACCCGCTTTTTCGCTGCAGTCTTTCGGCCAGTAACCTGTCTGTCCACGAGAGCCAAACGAGTGGTTTTATTTCTTTAACAGCAGCAGCGCATGGTATGCACGAAGCCTGTTGCATCCACTCATGGTATTGGCGCAGTAATAATGCAGATACCCTGTTTTCTAGATCCAGTGCCGGTACCGCACCCGGAAGCGGATAATCATCCTGCTGCCACACCACATGCAAAATGATGTTTTTATAATTGCTGTCGGTCTGGTGCCCGTGCTTGTGCCAATCGCTGGCTTGCACATGCAATTCAATATTGCCTACCAGAATGGTATTGTCGATTTTTATGCTGGCCTCAAGAAAATCGGGCCCCTGGTTAGTATTGTATTTACCCGGATGTATGATTTGCAGTACAGCACCATCACAGGTACATAGTTCATGCCTGTTGAAGTACTGAAACTGCCAGATAAACTGGAGAAGTCTTTCAGTCATTAAGATAAGGTTTTGAGAAAGCTGTTAGCTATGAGCTGCTAGCGTTTAGCTGTTAGCCAAATGCTTTCTCCATCGAATTTCAATAATTAGTGTGGGAAATGAACAGTGAAGTTTAAATATTTATAATCGTTATATACAGAGAGTAGTGACTTCTTTTTACGGCAAAAACTACTGCTCATAGCTCATAGCTAGCAGCGCACAGCGAATAATCCTACACTAACGCTGCCAGTTGCTGTACCACCCTGCTAACGGGAAGGCCCATTACATTATAGAAATCGCCTTTTACAGACCGTATGCCTGTAACGCCAATCCATTCTTGTATGGCATATGCACCGGCTTTGTCGTAAGGACGGTATTTGTCAACGTAAAAAACTATTTGCTCCAGCGTAAGATCATGAAACCATACTTCGGTAATATCTGCAAATGAAATCTCTTCTTCTGCGGTAAGAATGACCACACCCGTAATAACCTGGTGGCGCTGGCCGGAGAGTGATTGCAAAATTTCGATGGCGTGGCTGCGATCGGTCGGTTTACCAATGATGCGTCCCTCCAGTACCACCACCGTGTCAGCAGCCAGTATAATCCGCTCATGGGTGAGCTCTTGTTTTACCGCCAACGCTTTGTTCCTCGCAATGTATACGGGCACTTCTTCGGCGGGCAGATCTGCCGGGTAAAGTTCTTCTGTTTCTTTAATGATTACATCAAACGCCACTTCTGCCCATTCAAGCAACTGTTTTCTGCGGGGCGATTGCGATGCCAATACTATTCTCTCCATTATATATGCCATTTAAAAAACACCATAGAAATGATACCCGTGAGCATCACCAATTTAATTAATGTACTGATGCCATGAAACTGCGTGGCACTGGTGGCCTGGTATAACCTGTGTACGATAAATGCAAGCGGCAATACCACCAGCAACAGAACAAAAAGTGCCGCTACAAACCATCCAATTAAAATAGCATACACAAACAACACCAGCACTGCAGTCATTAACACAATCAGCCATACACCTGCAAAAACTTTAGATGCGGGAATGCCCCATACCACCGGCATGGTACGGCAACCAAATTTTTCATCCCCTTTTATATCTTCCATATCTTTTACCACTTCACGCACAAGCGATATTACAAACGCAAAACCGCCGTACAAAACGGCCAGTTTAAAAATTCTTGTCATGGCAAGCTGGTAGTTTGCCTCACGCGTAAAAGTTACCAGGTCCAGCTCGCCGATGTACAAAACAAACACCACCCAGGCCGTTAGCAGCGAGATAATTATATTACCAATAAGAAATTTCTTCTTAAACGTGGTAGAATAGAATAATAATAAAAAAACGGAAGCGAGGTTTACCGGGCCTATGATCCAGTTACCGATCTTCCAGCAAACAAAAAACGAAATGAGTACGCCTGCAATGGAAAGCCCCATGTGCCAGAAGATGGCCCATCTTCTTTTAATAATCTTCTGTACAATAATATTATTGGGCTTATTAACCTGGTCTATATCCAAATCAAAATAATCATTGATAATATAACCGGCAGCGGCAATCAGCACAGATGCTGCCGTAAGCCAGCCAAACACCGGCCACGATATAAACCAGGCGCCTGCTACATTCTGCGTATGGTAAGCGGGAATGATGACACAAAATAGAAAGAGGAATTGTGTAAGCACAATAAAGAATAAGTTCGGCCATCGTATCAACCGCAGAAACGCACCAATTAATTTCATGTAAACGGTTATTCTTTGTACAAATTACTCATCAATTTTCAGCACCAAGAAACGCAGGGTTTATTTGCTGGGTATGGATGCATCAACACCCCAGTGCCCCTGCAGTTTCATCACTTTCTCTATCACTTCGCGCACACAACCTCTGCCACCGGGTTGGGCCGCAATGTATTTGGAGATGGTTTTTATTTCCGCAACCGCATCTGACGGACAGCAGGGCAGTCCAACCACTGCCATGGCAGGGTAATCGGGTATATCATCGCCCATAAACAACACCTCTTGGGGTATAAGACCATTTGCCTGCATGTATGTTTCAAGTACCTGCTTTTTATCTACCGCCTGAAAATGCACTTCAGTAATGCCCAGTTTATTAAGGCGCAAACGAGCGCCCTCGGCGTTTACACCACCCGAAATGATAATAATATGATAGCCTTTCTTAATGGCAAACTGCAGCGCATAACCATCTTTGGTATTCATACTTCTCGCCATTTGCCCATCATTGAGCAAAAGCAATGAACCATCTGTAAGCACGCCATCTACATCAAACGCAAAACATTTTACCTGTTTGAACTGGTTAAGCAAACTCATTATGCTGGTGCTGGATTTTTTGTTGTTTCGAAAATATTCATACAGGCGGTGCTGGCGGTGTTACGGCCATGCAGCAGGCATCGTTGCGGCTGAAACCGCTAAGTTACCGGTTCGGTATTGTAAAACGTCATTGCCAGCAGAACTTTTTAAAACGCCGGTAATGCTATTCAGCAGGCAGCAACAGTTCCATTTTAACGTCGGCTGTTTCAAATGGTGAATCTTCTACGGGGATATGTCTAAAACCAAATTGCTGGTACAGGTGAAGCGCGGTAGTAAGCTGGTGGTTGGAAAACAATAATATCTTTTTAGCACCCAATTTTTTCGCCTGCTCAAGACAATGTACCATCAGCAATTTGCTGATACCCTGTCCGCGGAAATTTTCTGCAACGGTCATTTTTGCCAGCTCGTACACACCTTCATGCTCTTTCATAAGCGCGGCAGTGCCTGCCAGTTGTTCATTCTCTATGGCCAGAAATATGCGCCCTCCCCTGTCAATGATGGTGCCCTGGGGATCATTCAGTACCAGCAGATCATGGCTTTCTGCCAGGTTATAAGCATTTAACCATAGTAGGTTCAGCTGACGAAAGTCTTCTTGATATCTTTTATCGAATTCAATTATTTGCATACTGGGCTTGATAGATTTATTTTGAATTTTACATTTTAAATGTTGAATGACGAATATTACCCAACTTCATTGTCAAATGTTAAACCGGAAACCCAATTCCCAATTCCTAATTCCTAATTCCCAATTCCTACACAAACTCCTTATCCTTTTTGGTATAACTTTCCAATTCTTCCATCATGTCTTTACTGCCTATGAACAATGGAGAACGCTGGTGCAGCTTTGTTGGCTGTATATCAAGTATACGTTCTTTTCCATTGGTGGCTTTGCCGCCGGCTACTTCGGCAATAAAAGCAAAGGGATTGCATTCGTACATCAGCCGCAGTTTGCCTTTTGGCTTTTCCACCGTGCCGGGATACATAAAAATACCACCTTTCAGCAGATTGCGGTGTACATCAGACACCATACTGCCTATATATCGCTGCGTATAAGGCCCACCGGTAGCTGGTTCTTTTTTCTGGCAGGCATTGATGTATTGCTGTACGCCTTTATGATAACGGAAAAAATTACCGTGGTTAACGGAATATATTTTTCCAGAAGGCGGGCATTTAATATTGGGATGGCTCATGCAATATTCTCCAATAGAGGGATCCAGCGTAAAGCCATTTACCCCGCGGCGGGTACCATACACCAGCATGGTAGAAGAACCATACACCACATACCCTGCGGCCACCTGGTTCTTGCCCGATTGTAAAAAGTCTGCTATTGTTACCGGCGTGCCTTTGGGTGAAACACGGCGGTAAACACCAAAGATGGTACCAATGGATATGTTCACATCTATATTGCCGCTTCCATCCAGCGGGTCAAACATGCATACATATTTTGAGTTGTTGCTGATCTCATCATCAAAAGCAACAAAGTCATCCAGCTCTTCGCTGGCAATACCTGCACAACTGATACCCTGTTGCAGTACACGGATAAACTGGTTGTTTGCAAACAGATCAAGTTTTTTTACTTCTTCACCCTGTATATTAACCGCACCTGCATCGCCCAGAATATCTACCAGGCCCGCTTTGTTTACCTCCACGTTTACTCTTTTGGCAGCAAGTCCAATATTGCGCAACAAGCCGCTTAGCTCTCCGGTTGCATTGGGAAAATCTCTTAACTGCTGAATGGTAAATTCGTCGAGCGTGACTACTGTGCGGTTGGTATTACTCATATAGGTTGTTTTGTGAAAGGCGCTGGCAAAAATAAGCGTTTAAATACAATTTTATTTACAGGACGGCACAGGATGCATACCATCGCCAACCCCTCCCATTGGTTTCCATTACATTTGCACAAAACAAAAGCATATTGTCTACACAATCTCATTATACGGTTATTATCATTGGTGGCGGGCCAATAGGCCTGGCCTGTGCACTGGAAGCCAAAAAGGCATCGCTTGATTACCTGGTACTGGAAAAAGGCAGCCTGGTCAACTCGCTGTATAACTACCCGTCTAACATGACGTTCTTTTCAACTTCTGAACGGTTGGAAATTGGCGGCGTACCTTTTGTTTCCAACAACCCAAAACCAACACGGCCCGAAGCGCTGGAATATTACCGCAGGGTTACCTTGGGCTACCAGCTCAACATTCATCTGTTTGAAAAAGTATTGTCGGTTAACCCGGATAACGCTTCCGGCAAGAACATTCAATATGTGGTTACCACAGGCAAACAGGTATACAGCGCCAGTTACGTCATTATTGCCACGGGTTTTTATGATATCCCTTACCTGTTACACGTGCCGGGAGAAGACCTGCCAAAGGTTACCCATTATTACAAAGAAGCCCACCCATATGCTTTTCAGCGGGTACTGGTGGTGGGCGCGCAAAATTCATCGGTAGACGCAGCACTTGAAACATGGCGCAAAGGCGCAGCCGTAACTATGGTGATAAGAAAGGACGAGATCGGCGCCCGCGTTAAATACTGGGTTAGGCCGGATATCATTAACCGCATAGAAGCAGGTTCCATAAAAGCCTATTACAATTCAACGGTAAAAGAAATACGGGAACATGAAGTGGATATAGAAACACCGCAGGGGGTTGTAACGCTGGCCAACGACTGGGTGATTGCTACCACGGGCTACCAGCCAAATCTTGATTTTTTGCGCAGTATCGGTATCAACTTATCAAGCGACGAGGTTATGTGCCCCAGTATCAATGATGATACCCATGAAACCAATGTTCCTAATATTTTTCTTGCCGGTGTTATTTGCGGCGGCATGAACACGCATCGCTTGTTTATTGAGAACTCAAGGGAACATGCAGAGAAGATAATCACTGCTATCAAAAAGCGGCAATAAAATACAGACGCTCATTCGCATCAACAAAATGAAAATATGTTTTATACAAATTCAATTTTGTAATTTCAAAACATGGAATTGCACGAACCCGCAGTGACTTACCATAGGCAAAAAATGACCATCGAGGAATACCTGGCATTTGAAAATGACTCGGTAGAAAAACATGGATTTTACCAGGGAGAGGTATTTGCCATGAGCGGTGCAAAACTGACGCATAATAAGATTGTGGTAAATGTTTTAACCTCGGTTAGCAGTTTTTTAACAGGCAAGAAATGTTCGGCAATGAATAGTGCTCAACGAATTTACATCGAACAAAACAGTTTATTTACCTATCCGGACATTTCGGTTTTTTGTCATGATATCATTACCAGGAATAATGACGAGTGGAATGCTATAAACCCTTCTATTTTATTTGAGGTATTATCACCAAGCACAAGGGATTACGACAGAGGGCTGAAGTTTAAGTTGTATCGCGATATTACAACTTTGAAAGAGTGCATTTTCATAGACAGCCAGTCCATCAGCATAGAAGCATATACAATAAATAATTCCGGGTTTTGGGAATTAAAAGAATACAACACCGGTACTGACACATTGTTTATACAGACCATTCAAATGAGCCTTCCGTTGTTGGATATATACGAAGGCACGAAACTACTGTAAGAGCAAGATAGCTATCAAATGAATATAATTTCTTTTATAGCGTTTTCTTCATCAGCCAATCCGTTTGCAGATCGTTACCCAGCAAAAAGTCGTGCTCGCCAAATTTTTCAAACCCAAATTTCTTGTAAAAATTGATGGCCCTTTCGTTCTCACCCCATACACCCAGCCAGATGATTTTTTTATTTTTTTCTTTTGCTACGCGGATGCATTCTTCCATCAGCGCTTTACCTACGCCGTAACCTATCGTTTGTTTGGCTGCGTAAATTCGGCTGATTTCTATGGATGCCAGGTTGTCCAGCTCCGCAGGTTGTTTACCTTCTGATAATTTTGCATAGCCCGCCATCTCATTGTTTAAAGTTGCTATCAAAAAAACATACTGCGGCAGGCCTACTTCAGCAGTAAGTTTTTCCATGCTGAAAGATTCAGTCATAAACTTATCCATATCTTCTTTTATATTAAACTCGGCAAACGTATCGTAAAAAGTCTGCCGGCTCAACAATGCTATGGCTTCAGCATCAGCCAATGTTGCATACCTGGTAGTAATACTCATACTGCAAGCTAATTAATTCATTGTTACAACAAAAAACGCTTCCGTGTGGAAGCGCTTTCATCATTGTAATATGATTAATAGTATTTTTTTCTACTAAAAATTGAATGCAGCACCCGCACTGAAAATATTGGGTTTTACATCGTTGATACCTTTCATGTATTGCAAACGTACTTCAATGTTATGAGAACCGCTACCTACCCCAAAGCGTACGCCGGCGTTGCCCACGGGGCCAATGGTGCTGAATTTGGTGGAGGTTTCTTCATAATTCAGTATGTCTGAAATATTATAGGAGCCATAGTGATAACCAAAACCGGCGCCTACAAAATAACCGAAGCGGCTTTCCGACTCTTTTGTTGAACCAGCACCCATGTTCAGGTTTACCAGTAAAGGTGCATTGAACATAAAGCTTAAGGTATTGCTGGAACTGCTGCCGTACTGGCTGTTGTAATTTGCGCTGTAACTGCCGGATACGCCGGCTGTAAATGGAAGGCCTACAGATACAGACATGTCTTCCTGTTCAATAAAATTAAACCGGGGTGAATAACTAACACCGCCATTAACAGCAGCTTTACCATTGGGGGCCGTAGCAACAAAAACATTGAGACCGGCACCATGCATAAAACTTTGCGCAGATGCCCCTGCCGTGGCCAGGATGGTCACCATACATACCAACAAACATTTCTTCATAAAAGGGGTTTAGGGTAAATAATTTGGGGACAAATATATTCGGCCACTGCCGGATATGCAAGTAGAGACTGTGTCAATTTTATTGTGCGCAGCCGGGTAAATTAAGGAAGTTTTTTTTCGCAAATACGAAACCGGTGGCCTTGCAGGTTTACTGCGTAGGTGGATAATGTCTTTTTGGAAAATAAGTTACTGAATATTTTTAATGACCATCGCCGAAGCGCCGCCTCCGCCATTGCAGATACCTGCAGCACCGTAAGTGGCATTATTTGCCTTCAGTACATTTATCAGCGTAACAATAATTCTTGCACCGCTGGCACCCAAGGGATGGCCAAGGCTTACCGCACCGCCGTGTACGTTTACTTTAGCAGGATCCAATTGTAAGCGGCGGCTGTTTTCAATACCTACTACAGCAAACGCTTCGTTCACTTCCCAGTACTCAATGTCTGACATTTGCAGACCGGCTTTTGCCACCGCTCTGGGTACCGCAATGCTGGGCGTGGTGGTAAACCATTCAGGCGCCTGCTCGGCATCTGCATAAGAAAGTATGGTGGCAATGGGTTTCAAATTCAATTCAGTTGCTTTCTCTTTGCTCATCAATACCAGTGCGGCTGCACCGTCATTTAAGGTGGATGCGTTGGCCGCGGTTACGGTTCCATTTTTATCGAAAGCGGGCGACAGGCTGGCGATCTTATCAAATTTTACATTGTAAGGTTCTTCGTCTTTTGCAAATACAACGGGGTCGCCTTTGCGTTGTGGAATTTCAACTGGCACCACTTCGTTCGCAAATAGTCCTTTTTCCCAAGCGGCCTGGCTGCGTTTGTAACTATTTATGGCAAAGGCATCCTGCTCTTCGCGGGTAATGCCGCATTCGCGGGCACATAGCTCACCTGCAAAACCCATGGCCTTTCCATCATACACATCCGTTAAACCATCCCTCACCAGGCCATCCACCAAAGTGGTGTTGCCATATTTATTTCCCCAACGCATCTGGTCTGCATAAAATGGAATATTGCTCATGCTTTCCATACCGCCCGCAATTACAATATCTGCATCGCCCAGTGCAATGCTTTGCGCGGCCTGAGATATCGCCTTCATACCGCTGGCACAAACCTTGTTCACGGTGGTACAATTTACTTCATTGGGTAAGCCGGCAAACTTTGCTGCCTGCCGTGCAGGCGCTTGTCCCAGGTTTGCCTGTATGACGCATCCCATTAACACATCCTGCACCTGTTGCGGTTGTATACCTGCTTTGGCCAATGCACCCTTAATGGCTGCAGCACCCAATTGTGTAGCTGATAAACTTTTTAATGACCCGCCAAAACTTCCGATGGGCGTTCTTACCGCGGCTATGATGACTACTTCTCTCATGGTAATAAAAATTGAGGAGCAAAGATAACGATTGTTAGTTTAGCATGCAAGCTTCAAGTATGCCTCACACTGTATACCAGTCATCATATTAGTGTTAATGCTGTTGCCCCTACCGGAAAACCCATCCATATATTTTTAATTACATTTAGCGGATGATACAACGGAGTGCAATATCAACTATGTTATTTGGGAAGCAATCGTCATACTGTATCATGCTAAATACCGGCACAACACTATGAAATATATCTATTGCTATTTGCTTGTTTTACTTCCATGCCTTTGCATTGCGCAGAAAACGCTGGACAGTATTTTTCTGCAAGGAAAAGTTACCGGTGTTCAGATTGTTGCTGTTGATCATAACCAGCGCCGGGCTTATTATTATGGCAATGCAGATGAGTCAGTGAAAGTAGATAGTGCCACGGTATTCCAGGCAGCATCGCTTAGCAAAGCAGTGCTGGCTTATATCGTGCTGAAAATGGTAGACAGAAATGAGATGTCGCTGGATGAACCGCTGCGCAACTATTACAAGTATGATCGCATCAATGCAGATACTGCCGCCTGGCAAATTACAGCAAGAATGGTATTGCACCACCAGACAGGTTTTCCCAATTGGGCAGCCAACCCTGTATCGAAGCAATGGTTTACATCTGCATTGAAAACCACATTCAAACCAGGCAGCAGCTGGTCTTATTCAGGCGAAGGATTTATGTACCTGCAGTACGCCGTTGAAAGCATCTGGAAACAGTCGCTCGAAAAAATAGCCCGGCAGGAAGTTTTTATGCCGTTGCAAATGACCTCTACCAGTTTTTTATGGCACCCTTCTTTTGACGCCACTGGGGCTTATGGCCATAATGCAAAAGAAGAATCAACCGGCCGCAATGAACCTTTTTTTGCTGCCGCCGCCTATTCAATGTTAACTACCGCAGCAGACTACAACTCATTTCTGCAGGCATTGGTAAGCGGGCAGGGTTTAAGCAAGACGGCGCATCAACTGTTGTTATCAGATTTGGTAAACGTTGTAAAGCCGGGCAAGAAAGCTAATGAAGCCACCAATCATATTTCATGGGCACTGGGCGTAGGCATCCAGAGAAATGAATCAGGAACGGCGATCTGGCACTGGGGCGATAATGGAGATTTTAAATCTTTTTTTATGGCGTTTCCGCAAAAAAAACAAAGCATCGTTTATTTTACCAATAGCCACAACGGACTTACTGTAATGCCTGCCGTGCTCAACTATTATTTTGGCCCCCAAACCTGGTGGGCTTTGCGCTGGCTTGATAAAGATTTTTAAAAAACGCCCAAACGAATTTTATTTTATAAATTTTATACTGAACGGATACCGGTATATTTTTCCTTCACTTGCCCTTATAGTACCAATGATAACCAGCACCAACGCATACAGGGCCAGTATCCACAACAGAAAAATACCCACAATGGTAATCACCAGAATGATGGCAACAACAAATACGGTAAGCTGAAAGTTGAGCGATTCTTTTGCGTGCGCCGTTACAAATGCCGACTCATCTTTTTTAATCAGATAAATAACCAGTGGTGCTATAAAATTTGAAACAAGCGTAACAATATGCGCAATCAACGCCATTGTTTTTTCGTCAGAAGTAGGTACAACGGGTGGCAACTCATCTGTACCCAGCAGTGAAGAGGATGTCATGATAGAGGGTTTTTGATTATTTAATTGTTAGCAATTATAGTCAGGCAGTAGAATCTACCTCGCATACGGGCTTTTTGTTTCTTTAAAGTCAGCAGGAATGACAAAATCAGCAGCAGGCAAACTTTGTTTTTTGATATCGATCACTTCCATCACCATATTCATGTCAGCAGAAACCATTTCCATTCTTAACGGCACGCCGCTGATGCCTTCATAATAAAAAGACTGACCGGTATTACCCATTCTTTGTCTTGAAAGGCTTTTCATATCAAGGCCTTTGATTTCGGTGGTCGTCCAGAAAACCTGGTTCATGATATTGCCTTTATCATTGGTTAGTTCAACAATATATTTTGTACAGGTATAGTTCAGCACTTTCATGGTTTCACCGGTTTTTGTAACCTTATGCTGAATGCTATCACGTTTACGGTCGGCCGTACCAGATGGCAGCATCGAGTATGTTTTGGCAGTGCGGTCAATCATAAACGATTGTGTTTTGTCTGCCAGAAACAACACTTCCATATTCATCATACCTCCTTCCATTTTGGTGAGGGAGTTGCTGCCTTTTGATTTTACTGTAAAACTTTTAGGCAATATACCGCCAGCACCACCACCCTGCATCGCCTTCATGGCATTTTCCATCTGCGCTTTCATTTGCGGATTTTTTTCCAGCATCGCTTTCATTTCGGGCGAATTCATTTGCTCCTGCATCTTTTTCATTTTTTCCTGGTTGGCAGGGTTGTTCATGCTCTCCTGGCTCTTGAGCATATCCGCCTGTTTTTTTGGATCGGTCAGCTCATATTTTATCGACCAGGTAATGGTTCCTTCAAAAGATTGTGCCAATGCTGAAAAGGAAATCAGCAACAGGAGAAACGCCAGGAAAGGTTTCATACTAGTAGTTTTGTTACTAAATGTAATAAAATTAGAAGACCCGGAAAATAAAACCTCCTGCTACCCTGCCGCGAATTATCATTTGCCAATAGTGCAGTTTGAAAACATTGCCTATCGCTGCACCCCGCGCACCTGCCTAACAAAAATTCATTGCTTTAGCCAGTACCAACCTGCTGAAAGCTTACGATGCACATGGCAGACGAGTGCTGTTTTTACGGGCTGGTCAGGCAAATGGCCTGCAAAAAACAACCGCACCGGGACATTCTTTGCGCCAGCGGGATAAAATAATACCATACAGTGAAAAAACATAACTGTAAAAGCTCGCGATTGTATTGTTGCTTATACTTAAATTACAGCATCATTTTTCATCCCCTTCAATTTATTACTTATGTCAAACAATCAATCGCGCAGGCATTTTATACAATCACTCAGTGGCGGTCTTGGGGTTACCATTGCTGCTTTATCAGCAGCAGAGGCAAAAGCAGCTGCGCCAACCGTACCGGCAGATACAAAGAAACTGGGCGTTGCCCTGGTGGGCCTCGGTAGTTATGCAAAAAACCAGCTGGCCGTGGCGCTTGAAAAAACATCCAACTGCTACCTGGCGGGCATTGTTACCGGCACGCCTGCTAAAGCTGAGGAATGGGCAAAGAAATACAACCTCGATAAAAAGAATATTTATAATTACCAGAATTTTGATGAGATCGCAAAAAACAAAGCCATTGATATTGTATATGTTGTTTTGCCCAACTCTATGCACAAAGAATTTGTGATACGTGCCGCCAAAGCAGGTAAACATGTAATGTGCGAGAAACCAATGGCCACTTCGGTAAAAGATGCAGAGGAGATGGTGAAGGCCTGCAAAGATGCTAATGTGCAATTGGGTATTGGTTATCGTATGCATTTTGAACCGTTCACCAAAGAAGTAGTGCGCCAATGCCGCGAAAAAGTAATAGGCGATGTTCGTTTTATACAAGCTAATTTTGGATTTAGCATCGGCGATCCTGCACAATGGCGGTTAAAAAAAGCACTGGCTGGCGGCGGCCCGCTTATGGATGTTGGCGTTTATTGTATACAGGCATCACGCTATGTTACGGGAGAAGAACCACTATCGGTTACCGCACAGTATGGCCCGGTAACTGAACCCGATATTTTTAAAGATGTAGAACAATCCATTTCATGGCAACTGGAGTTTCCCGGCCATGCTACAGTAAACAGCTTCAGTTCTTACCGGTCAAACGTTGAACAATTGTATGTGTCTGGCAGTAAAGGATGGATACAGTTAGGGCCAGCGTATAGTTACGGGCCGATAAAAGGAAGCACCAACGCGGGCCCGTTGAACCAGCCGGTTGTACACCATCAAACAGTTATGATGGAAGAAATCTGTAAGTCATTTATTGAAACGGCAAAATTTCCGGCACATATAAACGGTGAAGAAGGCGTACGCGATATGAAAATACTGATGAGTATCTATGAAGCAGCTGCTACCGGCAAAAAGATAAGTTTGGTATAGGTGGGCATTAAGCGGCCATCACTAAAAATTCTGGCGGCTCAGAAAATTGCATGATCATTTCTTTGTACTTTTCTTTCAGGCTGCGTTTAAAACTGCCCAGGTAACCCGGCCTGGGAATATTTTCCTGGTCTAGCGGAACCGCTTCAATAAGGTCGTTGCCAAGGAACATCATCAGTTTCATAAAAAAGGATATCGGTGCTTTATATTTGAATACAGTGTAAAAAAACTTCAATTTTTGAACTACTGCAATACCAACAACTACTCATTTTTAAAAGTACATTTACGATTGCCAAACCCACCGGCTTTGTGCGGTAAAAATTGTTATCATCATTACCGTGTTTATTTACCCATTCAATCATCCCTTTACCATGTTTACCATTAGATTGCTGCACAGGTTTGCGGCCGTCTGCATCGCCATATTGCTTTGCAGTACACAGTTTTCAACACTGGCACAAACCAACGAGCCTTTTATTTATGGCGATGCATTGCCGGATGCACCCGTATTGACAGCACGGGGCAGCTATGCGGTGGGCGTACGTACCGCAGAATGGGTCAACAACAACCAACCGGATATTTTAAAGGCAAAAAACGGCATTGCTCCTTTATATAACCGTCTGCTAAAGGTTGAAATATGGTACCCCGCGGTTATTCCGCCCGGTAAAAAGGAATTAACCACCTATACAGATATGCTGGGTGTTGCCAGAGACAGTACCCGCCCGCTCCGCCCCTTCACCTTTAATGGCCGCAGCCTTCGCGACGCTGCACCGCAAATACCCGGCAATGCTTTTCCGCTGGTAATTGTATCGCACGGCTTTTTAGGTTCAAGGGTGTTGTTAACCTACCTAACTGAAAATCTTGCATCAAAGGGTTTTGTAGTAGTGGCCATCGACCACACAGAATCTACCCATGCAGACGGTGCAGGCTTTGCCAGTACACTCCTCAACCGCGCTACCGATATTTTATTTGTGCTCAACCAGGTAGCTGCCCTGAGTAAAGCGGGCACCAACCATTTTTTGAGCGGCTTGGTGAACGCAAATACCGTGGGGTTGATTGGCTACTCAATGGGCGGTTATGGCGTACTGAATGCCGCCGGTGCGGGGTACAGCAGTAAACTCGCCCAGTTTTTTGCCGGCATTACAGGTGGCAGCAAAGCAGTAGAAGGCCGGCTGAGCAGCGCCGCCTTTACAGCATCCATAGACAAACGGATTAAAGCGGTGGTGGCATTTGCGCCCTGGGGCATGGAACGTGGTGTATGGGATAGTGCCGGGTTAGCCGGGTTAACAATACCCACCTTGTTTATTGCCGGCAGCCAGGATGATGTATCCGGTTACGAAAAAGGCACCAAAGCCATTTATAACGCAGCGGTTAATGCAGACCGCTACCTGCTCACCTTTGAAAATGCCCGGCACAATACAGCGCCCAATCCGCCCCCGCCAGAATCTATGCAGCCGGGCATGAAAATGGACGATTATAATCACTACGCAGACCCTGCATGGAATGAAAGAAAAATCAATAACATCAACCAGCATTTTGTTACTGCTTTTCTAGGTACATGGCTGCAGCAAAAAGATTTTGCACAGTACTTAAGCCTGCCGCAATATGCCAGTCAGCAAACCTGGACGGGCTTTAAGCCGCGTACCGCTACCGGCCTGCAATTGCTGCACGCAGCACCCGTTGGTAAATAGCGCGTATTCACACAGCCGTTTGCTATCCGGAGTAATCTGTAACCGTCTTCAGCAACACATTTCCCCAAATTGTGGTGGCATTATATTTGACAATACGCAGGTATGAAAAAAATAGTATTGGGTTTTCTTTTTACCGCCGCATCTTTCGTTACGTTGCAACCGCTCATGGCACAATCAAAACGCAGGAATAATGCAACTACCGGCCCTGTAACACCCATGCGTGTGGGCAGTGTAACACTCAATCTGGGCATTGGCCTCGGTGGTGAATATAAAGGCGACTATTACAAATCTCCATTGGGTATAAAAGCCGCTGTGGAATGGGGTTTATGGCAGGCGGGGCCCGGCGTAATTACATTGGGCGCAGAAACCGGAGCCACTTTTTCTAATGGTGGCTACTACGATGATTACCATAGCCGAACTGCTGTTATTGCCATGCGCTCTGCCTGGCATTATGGTTGGAAGGTTCGCGGATTGGACACCTATGGAGGCTTTTCTGCCGGCCTGGGGTTTCACCACAAAGACTACCGCAATAATAACAGGTATAGCCGCAATGAAGTCATTCCTGTTCTGGGCGCTTTTGTGGGTGCATCGTATTTTGTAGCACCCCGGTTTGGTTTTAATGCAGAAGCCGGCTATGATATTACTGCCTTCCAGGTAGGTGTAATATTCAAATTAAAATAACACAGCAAAAACAATTGTTGTAAGCGCATATTTCAGGGTGCCCATTTACGGGCACCCTGATTTTTTTATCCGGTGATTGGGTTATAATGGCAAAAGCCCGTAAAAACGGGCCTTCGTACCAAGTAAATACGAAAAACGAACAAAAGTGAACGCAGTTAACTGCGATTATTAATTTTTTATAAGTTTTGAATGGTGGATGATTTGACCACGGTTGTTTGTAACCGTTAGTACATACAGGCCATTAGCGGCCATGGCAGGCATATCTACAAGGGCATTGCTGAAGCCTGCTGATACGGCCAGCTGCTGCTGTTTTATCTTGCCCCCGTTCACAGTATACACTGCTACCTGATAAGAATCGTTGTCAGTTGCCGTAATCTGGAGGTTAATGGCATCTTTTACCACGGTATTATTGGTGATACTACCGTTGCTGATGTTTCCGGCACGTACAGTGAGCATTTTAGAATATATAGTGTGGGCGTTTCTGTCTATTTGTTTGATGCGGTAATACACTACGCCAGCATTCTCTTCTGCATCGGTAACAAAATAGTTGTTGGTGGCCGTAGCGCCGGGCATTACCGTGCGTATATCATTCCATTTGCTGCCGTTGCTGCTTTTTTGTACAACGTAATATTTAAGATCATTCTCGTTGGTGGCAGACCAGTTAATGGCAACCGACTGGTTTTTTGATTGCGCAGAAAATGATATCATTTTAACCGGCAGCAACAAGGTATAATTGTCAAAAAAAGATTTGAAGTAAATACAGGTCTGGCGTACCATATCGCCGCCATGGGTAGAGATGGCGCCATTGCGGTATTGCAGGGTAGCAATATTTTTAAAGTTCATCTGAAACATGGCTTCCTTGTGCGTGGTATCAATCATTGGTATATTGTCAACCAGCGATATTGCCTTGCTTCGTACACCATCAAATGAAAAATTAAGTATGGTAAAGGGGTCAAGCGCATAACTACCAGGGGTAGCCGCTTCAATAAATTCCTGTAAATCGGCACCATTGCCATCCACATCCACGCCAGTAATGGCAAAACAGGCTATAAGTGTGTCAGTTGCCGTACCGGCTACTTTAAAAGTTATTTCCCAATCAAGGTAAGATGTAGTATTGGCCGGTGCTACAACATACGGCTGAAAGGCATCATAATAACCGGCTCCGGTGCTATCATCTATATTATATAATACAGCGCCGCCTACCAGGTCAACTACCGTTATATGCGCATCAACGCCAGGCATCACTTCAGCAAAAAGATATTTTGCACCAATCTGGTTATCGGTTCCTTCAATCAATACCGGGCTGTGAAAGGCCATGTAAGGCGCCACGCACTGTGCTCTTGAAAAGTTGTTGCCTGCTATTATCAATAGTATTGATAACAGACACATCTTCACCGCGTAAAGCAAAGTTGTTTTTGTGGTGGGCAAAACCGCTGCAGTGGCTGCGTAGGTAATTGCGTAATGCTGTTTCATGTAGGGTACGTTTTCGTTTACTTGTTACTTAGTATGCTTTCCATTTAGATGCTTCTAATACCTGTCTGAAAGTAGACTAAGTGGTTATTCTGATTCCGGGTGCAAGTTTGCACTATAATTTTTTTGAAGCAAGTAAATGCTGAAGTATTCATCGTAGATAAGCATTCATTTATCGAAAATGTACGATGCTGTTGGGCTTCTGAAAATACGGCCTTGGGCCTTGCCCAAAGCGCTTACCAATTATAAAACAAAGCGTTAGCGAGACAATTTAAGTTGGGTGGGATGCAGGATGCGCAATAGGCCGATAATTACTTGTCTAAGGGATATTGCTTAGTACTAGGTAGTTTCTGATGAAAAGATTTTTTTAGATTTGATGGTAATAACAAAAACAACATGAACATTGAATTGCACGAGGACAAAATATTTGACAATACTGATTTTACCCAAAAGACGCCGGCCCGGCGCGAGTTTGCCGATTGTACTTTTGTCAATTGCAACTTTTCCAAAGCAGATTTGAGCAATGATGATTTTATGGACTGCCATTTTAAAGTCTGCAATTTATCGATGGCAGTTATGGACAATACTGGCCTAAAAAATGCGCGGTTTACCGGTTGCAAAATGGTGGGCATCGACTTCAGTAAATGCAACAATTTTAATTTTTCGGCCCTGTTTGAGCATTGTCCGCTCGACTATTGCTCGTTCTTCCAGAAAAAAATGAAGAAAGTATCCTTTATCGAGTGTTCCTTGAAGGATACAGATTTTACTGAAACAGATTTAACCGCAGCGGTGTTTACCAACTGCGATTTATTGAATGCCACTTTTATGCACAGCATTATTGAAAAAGCAGATTTTACTACTGCTATCAACTATGCTTTTGACCCGGAACTAAACAAAATTAAAAAAGCGAAATTTTCCTTTCCCGGCATTGCAGGGCTGCTGGCCAAATATGATATTGTTGTTTCGTAAAAATGAAATTCCAAATATTTATTAGCCGTCGCCTTACAAAGCACATTCCTCGTTATCTTTATTTACGCGCCCGTTACCCAGCCTGCTATCTGATCATTTAAAACGATTTACTGCATATGTCATCTTCCCGCATCAACCGTCGAAATTTTATAAAGGGCAGTTCAGCCGCACTTGCTTTTGCCGCACTTCGCGCAAATGGTATGGATTTTATACGTCAGCCTGCTGCCCGGCGCGTTGCGCTCATCGGCACCGGGTGGTATGGTAAGAGCGATTTGTTTCGCCTCATACAGGTGGCGCCCATTGAAGTGGTGGCTTTGTGCGACCCTGATAAGCAGCAACTGGGCAAAGCCGCTGATATGGTATCGCAACGCATGCCCGGCCAGAAACGCGCCAAATTATACGGCGATTACCGCAACCTGCTCAATGAGCAAAAACCTGATATTGTACTCATTGGCACACCGGATCACTGGCATGCCCTGCAAACCATTGCCGCATTAAAAGCCGGTGCACATGTTTATGTACAAAAACCTATTAGTACAGATGTGCTGGAGGGTGAAGCCATGCTGGCTGCTGCCCGCCAGTACAACAAAGTGGTGCAGGTGGGCACACAGCGCAGAAGTACGCCCCATTTAATAGACGCTAAAAAAAATATTGTAGATGCAGGCTTGCTGGGCAAAGTATCGCATGTAGAACTCTGTTGTTACTACCATATGCGCAGTAACCGCAACCCGCCGGTGCAGCCCGTTCCCGATTATTTTGATTATGAAATGTGGACAGGCCCTGCACCCTTGCGTCCGTTTGACGGATTGCCGCACAGAAGCTGGCGTGCCTATATGGAATATGGTAATGGCATCATGGGAGATATGTGTATTCATATGTTCGATGCCGTTAGATGGATGCTTAACCTGGGCTGGCCCAAACGCATCAGCTCAACCGGCGGTATATACATGCCCAACCCAGGCAAAAGCAATATTGCAGACACGCAGAGTGCCATTTTTGAATACGACGGCCTTAATTGTGTTTGGCAACACCGTACCTGGGGCACGCCTGCAGATCCGCAATACCCGTGGTCGTTTAAGATATTTGGAGAAAAAGGCACACTTTGCGGAGACCCCTACAAATACGATTTTATTCCTGATGGAAAAGGCGCCACCACCATTCATAAAGAAGCTTTGTACGAAAGGGACAAATATCCTGTAGACGTAACCGAGCCCGATATTGAAATACATGCAGCACCGGCCACACGGTTGCATATGCTTAATTTTTTGGAAGCCATCGACAAAGGCACCCGCCCCGTGGCCGATATAGAACAGGGGCATATCTCTACCGCCAGCTGTATTATTGCCAATTTATCTATGCAACTGGGCAGACCGCTGGTATATGACCCCGTTAAAAAGGTAATTACGGGTGACCCTGACGCTACCAAACTTTTACAACGGCCCTACCGCGGCCCGTGGATACACCCCGCTTAAGCCTGGCGCTATTTGCGCAGTAATTTTTCTTTTGCATTGCTCATCATTTTTATATAATACCGGCAGTTGGACTCACCAACTGCTTTTTTTGTATAGGTATTATCAATACAACAAACAATAATCATTCAACACATGCATCAGCGGCTTTTCAAACCCTACAGTCGCAACTAATCTGGCATGATATTCTTATTTATAAGTCTTACGCAATGCTTACTTTCTTTAGTAGCTATTGTATAAGCGGAACGGAAGTATACTTTTTCATAAGCATACTATAAGGTGCGAAATTAATTCCACAGCAACACGACCGGTCTGCACAATAAAATGGTTCCCGCGCGCAGCAATTGGGTACCATGTCAAAAGGGTTTGCTTATATATACAATTATGTCCATTGTGATTAATTATTAAAATACATACACCTAGCCTCAACTTTAACAACACTTACTTGTAATAACGTACAATGTATCACACTAAAAAACTAATCATGAAAACGGTACTTTCTATTGTGGCAGCTTTGGTATGCCTCACATCTTTTGGCCAGGATAATTCAAAAGGAGAAGATTTTCCGGAGATGTCTCGTGCAGTAGGCATCAGCTTTCAGAAATTTGATGGACTGAACAGTCGCATTGCTGGCATTCCCCAGTTGAAAGAGGTACGCAATGCTACCGGCGTATTGCAGCTGGGCTGGTTTAAAGAAAAAAAACAATTTATTTCGCAGATTAATTTAATGGGTGGAAGCAGTATGAGTGGCGACCGCGATAAAAGAAGTAGTACTATCCGCTACCTGGGGGTTGGCGCAGACATTGGCTACGACTTTATCAAAGCAGAAAGGCTGGCAATATTTCCATTGGTAGGTCTCGGCTACCAGCGTTACCAGGCTCGGTTTTTCAGAGATGTTTCTGGCGTAAATTTTAATGATGTGCTCCAGTCGCCCAATACACAGAACAGCATCAGGTCAGTAGATTTCCTAAACGGTTTTTTTAATTACCGACTGGGTATTGGCATTGCTGCCAGGTCTGCCAAATATCCCTGTTCTATTGGTATACAGGCAATGTACACAGGCAGTTTCAAAGACCATGCATGGAGAAGCAGCCAGTACCAAACATTGGCCAATGCTCCGCAGGACAAGCTGAGCCAGATTTATGCAGGACTCGTTTTTACCTGCAAGCCATTCTTTATGATGAAACGCGGACGCATGTAATATAATTTCAAACAGCCGGCATCTTTACAAGTGCCGGCTGTTTTATAATAATGCGTTTAAAAAATACTTGTCCGTTTCTATTCCCCCTCTCCCACCATCTCAGTAGTGGTTTTTATTCCATTTTCACCCGTGGGCGAAGTAAAAAGTAAATACATGGGCTGTTCATTGCGCAGCAGGTCAATACAGTGCGCGTAATTGCTAAGATGGTAATAAATATTTACCTGTCCCACTGCAATACCATCTGGCGGTAAAGCAGCACCATCTGGCTGAAATATTAATTGTCCTATAAACTTGCCCGCACTCTTCAGCCAAATGCGTGGCGAAAATTTATTGCCAGAATACATGACTTCGTATTCGTCAATTTTTGTAAGTGCCATAGGTAATTATTTTATTGTTGCTAAATAAAAGCTAAGGTACATGCATAATTACTGCGTGCAATACTACTTTAGTGTTACAGCCCCCTATTTTTAGTGCATATTTACGATAAGCCATTACCTTAGTGTTTATGAACCTGTTTACTGTTCCCGGAGATATAACTATTACCTGTCACAAACGCATTACCCCCTGGCTATTGCAGGAAATAACAGCATTGGGCTTTTCTACCACAGATAGTTTTGTAACCGGGGTGCACTTGCGCGGAACCCTTAATGATTGTATTCAACTCAATTGCCAGTTGCGCTGTGCCAGCCAGCTATTGTACAGTCTTGGACGTTTTAATGCTGCCAATGCAGATGATGTATACCGTTACCTGGTTAATTATGAATGGGAAAATATTTTGCCAGAAGGCGGATACTTTTCTGTAACCAGCAACGTGCAGAATGAAACCATCAACAACAGCATGTTTGCCAACCTGCGCGTAAAAGATGCTATTGCAGACCGGTTGCGCAATAAAAGAGGCGCGCGGCCATCTACCGGTTCGGAACTGTCGGGAGCAGTTATTCATTTATTCTGGAAACAGGAGGAAGCAGAAATATTCATAGATACATCGGGGCAATCGCTCGCAAGACATGGCTACCGCAAGATACCCGGGCAGGCACCCATGCTGGAAGCGCTGGCAGCTGCAGTTATTTATGCTACGCGGTGGGACAAGCAACAACCTTTTGTAAACCCCATGTGCGGCTCAGGCACGCTGGCCATTGAAGCAGCTATGATTGCCACCAACAGACGTCCAGGTTTATACCGCAACAGTTACGCCTTTATGCATTTAAAAGATTATGACGAAGAAGTATACCGGCAGCAGGATGCACTGCTGGAATTGCAGATAAAAGAATCGCCAAAAACCCGCATCATTGCAACCGACTACAGCGAAAAAGCCATTGAGAATGCGCGCAAGAACGCCATTGCGGCTGGTGTGGCAAACCTGATAGAGTTTAGCGTATGCGACTTTGCGGCTACCCAAATACCGCAGGATCCGCCTGGCGTACTTATGCTCAACCCTGAATATGGCGAACGCCTGGGCAATATTGCAGAACTGGAACTAACGTACAGCCGCATAGGAGATTTTATGAAAAAGTCTTGCGGTGGTTACTTCGGCTATATTTTTACCGGCAATCTTGAACTGGCAAAGAAAATTGGACTGAAAGCTTCCCGCCGTATAGAGTTTTATACCAGTACCATCGACTGCCGTTTGCTGGAGTATGAACTGTATGCAGGAACGAGAAAAGTTCTTAGTTCGTAGTTCAAAGTTTAAAGTTCCTAGTTCCTAGTTCCTAGTTCCTAGTTCCTGAGTTCGGGAGTTCCTGAGTTCCGAACCGCAATAGCTGAGATTAACCTACTTTTAGTGATCGTACTACCGAACTTCTGAACTTCTGAACTTCTGAACTTCTGAACTTCCGAACTTCCGAACTACCAAACTAACGAACTCCCAATTTCGTTATTTCAACTTTTCTAAACTCCACCTCCGCGCCTTCTGCCTGCAACGCAATATGGCCTTTGGATGCAGTACAATTATAGCCATCATTCACTAAGTCATTATTCACCCAAACGGTGATGGCGTTGCCCTTGCATTGAATCACCATGGTATTCCATTCGCCCAGCGGTTTTTCTGAATTATCCGTAAGGTTAATGATACGGCGCCCTTTTCCTTCTGTAATACCCCATTCCGCTTTTGGGCCACGGCGTTTCTCCATATCCGGCACCGTTATGTCTTCCACAATACACCAAAAATCGCCGGCATTCTGGTGCATCATCTGGCATTCAATAGATTTTGGAAACATTTTGTATAAGGAGCGCGGTACAGACGCGTGTACCAACACACCGCAGTTGCCGGGCTTACCGGCAAAGCGGTATTCTACCTGGAGGCGGTAATCGTTGTAAATAGAATCGGTTATCAGGTGACCGTTGGGGTTACCCATGCTCACCAGCAAACCACCTCTAACCACGAAAGGATTTTTCCCCTGCTGGTTGGTATCTAAATCGGGCACGTCAGCATGCCATCCACCTAAATCTTTTCCGTTGAACAAACTGTAAGGTGTTTGCGCAACACCTTGCATTGAAAAAAGAATGGCCGCACAAATGGAAATTAAAGGAGACAGTTTCATATATCAGGCGATTACGTTAATGAGAGATGATGCAATTATATCGTGCAAAGATGCTGATATCATACAATACCGGCCAACAATATTTTTCTGTATGGCGATGCTATTATTTGCTTTATTTTCATAGCATGACTGATCCGTTAGGCCAGGCAATAGCAGATTACCACCATCATAACCGTCCGGGTAAACTCTGGATACTGAACAAATACGGCCCAAAAGAAGAAATGCCGGTGGAAGCCTACTTCCGCAGTGGCAGGCAGATGCCTGCACTTGAACTTGCCGCCTTGCAACAGTGCAAAGGTAAAATACTTGATATTGGCGCAGGTGCAGGTAGTCATGCATTGTGGCTGCAGCAACAGGGGCATGATGTTACCGCGCTGGAGGTTTCATTGTTATCGTGCAATGTAATGAAGGAGCGCGGTGTACAGAAAGTGGTTCAACAAGATATATTTTTATACAACCACGGTAAATATGATACGTTGTTATTGCTGATGAATGGTATTGGATTGGCAGGCACACTAAATGGCTTACGGGCTTTTTTGCAGCATGCGGCCACGTTACTGCTTACCGGCGGACAACTTATTTTTGATTCTTCTGATGTGGCTTACGTGTATGATAACCATTTACCAGACCTGAAAACCTACTACGGCGAAATTGCGTACCGCTACCAATACAAAGGAAAAAAAACAGATTGGTTCAACTGGTTGTATATAGACAGGCACACTTTACTTTCTATAGCTGAAGCGGAAGGATGGCAGTCAACCTTTATTACAGAAGATGAAAACGGGCAATATTTGGTAAAGATGGAGAAGAAAGCCCTGTGATAAACATGGCTGCCACCACGCAGATGAAGTGATGTGTAACGTGCAATGTTTACCATCAATTTTATAGATGAAGCATGTATCTTTAAATATCAAAAATTGTATTCATGAAGTTTTTTCTGTCTGTAGTATGGTTAGCGTGTGCTGCGTTGGTATTGGTTGCCTTCATGCCCACCAATCAACAGGTTACCGGATCAAAAAATGCACCTCACCTTACAACCGCCAAGACCAGGATTATTACCGGAGCAGATCAAACTGAAAAATATGTAGCGTATCTGAAAGGGAAAAGGGTAGCCATACTCGCCAATCCCACCACCATCATAGGTAAAAAACACCTGGTTGATAGCCTGCATACAAGGGGTATCAATATTGTAAAAGTATTTGGGCCAGAACATGGTTTCAGGGGCAATGCGAGCGCCGGCGTGCACGTGGCAGATGAAATCGATTCCGCTACCGGCATCCGAATCATTTCATTGTATGGCGGCAAATCAAAACCAACTAAAGAAGACCTGGCAGATATAGACATCATGATGTATGATGTACAGGATGTTGGTTGCCGTTTTTATACCAATATCAATGCACTGGCCCGCATTATGGAAGCGTGTGCAGAAAACGGCAAAGAACTGATGATATTAGACAGGCCTAATCCTAATGGATATTTTATCGACGGGCCGGTATTGGATATGTCGCTTAAATCTGGCATCGGTATGTTTCCCATCCCCATTACACACGGGTTAACGGTGGCAGAATTTGCGCAGATGGTAAACGGAGAAGGCTGGCTGGCCAATAAAATAAAATGCAAGCTGAAGATCATCCCGGTTGCCAATTACAATCACAGCATGTATTATGAACTGCCCGTGAAACCTTCCCCCAATCTTAACACCCAGCTATCGGTAATGCTCAATCCTTCCACCTGCCTGTTTGAAGGAACCGTATTAAACCTGGGACGCGGAACTTATTTTCCGTTTACCGTGTTGGGTAACCCGGATTTGAAAGGGCAATACGAATTCTCATTTACCCCGGTCAGCATAAAAGGCATGAGCGAAACACCGCAGCACATGAACAAGGTTTGTTATGGCATTGACCTGAGAAAATATTATATTGATACGCTGCTGCGCAAAAAACAAATCAACCTGCAATGGATGATAGAATTGTACAAAGCCTATCCTTACAAAGAAAAGTTTTTCGACTACACCCAAAGTAAAGAAATGGGCAACATCAGTAAGCTGGCAGGCAATACACAATTCAAAGAACAAATTATGGCTGGTGTTCCTGAAGCACAAATACGTAAGAGTTGGGAGCCCGGCCTGGCTGCTTATAAAATCATGAGAAAAAAATACCTTTTGTATCCCTAACCTAATCTTCACCGGTTAAACTTGGTCACTATTATGAAGAAACCCCTCCTGCTTGCTGCTATTATTGCAATGGTCATCATATCCTGCAGAACCAGTAAATCAACTGCCACCTATGCAGACAACTCATTACCCGTTCGCGGATTTTGTATTGTGGCGCCCCAGCCGCGCACCGTTGATTCTTTTGTGCAGTTTATTAACCAGGAACTGGCACCCCGTTCGGTAAACGTGCTGGTACTGCGCGTAGATTTTAATTACCAGTACACCAGCCATCCAGAGTTGAGAGACAGCATCGCACTTTCAAAAGAAGATGTAAAAAAAATTGTAGCCGCCTGCAAAACCCACCAGATAAAAGTAATTCCGCAGGTAAACCTGCTGGGGCATCAGTCTTGGGCGGGCACTACCTATAACCTGCTAAAAAAATATCCGCAGTTCGATGAAACGCCGGGTGTTGTTATGCCTGTCAAATATCAATGGCCTAATGCTGACAGCTTGTATTGTAAAAGCTATTGCCCGCTGCACCCCGATGTGCATGGCATTGTATTTTCTTTGATGGATGAAATCTGCGAGGTATTTGAAACGGATGCTTTTCACGCCGGCATGGATGAAGTGTTTTATATTGGCCACAGCACCTGTACCCGTTGCAATGGCAAAGACAAAGCCATCCTATTTGCCAATGAAGTAACCGCCTTGCGTGATCACCTGGCCTCATCAAAAAAAGAACTATGGATATGGGGCGACCGCCTGATTGATGGCAATGCCACCGGCCTCGGTATGTGGGAAGCCAGTAAAAACAATACCTGGCCGGCGGTAGACATGATTCCGAAAGACGTGGTTATTTGCGACTGGCATTATGAACGTGCCGATAAAACAGCTGTCTATTTTGCCATGAAAGGTTTTAAAGTAGTTACCTGCCCCTGGCGCAATGGCGAAATTGCCAACAAACAATTACAAGACATGATTGTGTTCAGGAACGAATCGACCGCTGACATGAAACCGAGATTCAGTGGTATGATGCAAACAGTGTGGACAGGCAACAGCAATTTTCTTAAAGGCTATTATGCTGAAAAAGCAGATACCATTCGCGCAGGCAAAACAGAATGGAATTGTTTCAGGCAATTGTTTACCTCCATTGGTAAATTACCAACCCCCTAGCCCCCTAAAGGGGGAATGCTACGTTTATTAATATTGGTTAATAACAAAGATGATGCTCCTGTATCTCCACGTTAACCGCCGGCTCAACTCCTGGTCTGGCGGCTATCAACCGGTTTTATTTTCGGTCAGACGTAGACGTCAGAAGTAATAGGATTTGCGCACAGAGCGAACAGCGCCAGCAGAGAATCATTGAAATCATTTTCAATCATCACCGTCATGATAATCTGCGTTTCATAAAATCAAGTAACATTATTTGCGCACAGAGCAAACAGCGCCAGCAGAGAATCGGCCCCCTTCCGACTTCCCCCGGCTGGGGGAAGCCACCCACGCGCAGCCCTCGCTATCCGACATCACTATCTTGTTTTTAAAAATTCATTTTGCAAATCATACAGTTAGTCATCACAATCATGATCATCTGCGTTCCATACACCGCGTCGAGGCAGTAGCACATGACTTTACTCGGGCATTTCATCGATAAAAATTAGGGCTGGGGCAAGCCCAGTCCCTACAGTCGTGGCAAAACAAATCATTTTCCATCATCACCATCATGATAATCTGCGTTCCATACACCGCGTCGGGGCAGGTTAGCACATTTATTCTATTCTAGCTCACGCTTATTAATTCAACATCAAATATCAGTGTGCTGTTAGGGCCAATTTCCGCGCTTACCTGCCTGTCGCCATAACCTAAATTGGGTGGAATGAAGAAACGCCACTTACTACCGGTGGGCATTAACTGAAGACCTTCTGTCCAGCCAGAAATTACCCTGTCTAGGGGAAATGTTGCCGGCTGACCACGTTGTACCGAACTGTCGAAAACGGTTCCATCTATCAATGTGCCATGGTAATGACAGGTTACTTTATCCCTAGCCCCGGGTTTTGCACCGGTGCCCTGTGTAAGCACCTCGTATTGCAGTCCACTGGGTAAAGCCACTACTCCTTCTTTTGTTTTGTTGGCTTCTAAAAAATCTTGTCCGGCTTTAAGGTTAGCCGCTGCTTTTTCATTTTTCATTTGTGCTAATTTATCGGATATGCCCATGAAATAATTTTGGCAAAAATAAGTCATTTTGATTTGGCGGCAGATGGCATCCATTCAGAAATTACTTGCATCGCTTCTTTTAATATCATACAGGCATCGGTAAACAAATACAAGTTGCTACATCTTGTCAGTTGGTCTTGGAAGAAAAAATCGCGCGATATACATCAGCTGGGAAAATCCGCACGCAAAAATCCCGAAATCTCAAAATCTCAAAATCCCCCCCTATTTCTTCAATGCGCTGATGAGCTGAAAGAATTTATTAATGGCATCCTTATCTGCCTGGGTTAACACCTCGTGCAGCGTTAATTTATTCATATACAATATGGCGGCCTTGTGCGCTGGTGAAACTGACAGTATATATTCAAGTTTTTGCCGGGTCTCCGTGTCTTCTTTGTACATGGGCGTGGCGGCAGGCAAAGGCGTTTTTGATTTCGAAGCCTTTTTTTTGATGATGGCCTCCAGTGTAGCCGTGCTGAAAGGAGGCGTGGCATTGATGCCGTTGATGATGCGTAGCAAGGCTTCCAGTTGCTTTTTGCTTAGCCCGCCGCGGGTTTTATAAAACTCGTACATGTTGCGGGTAAAGGTATTATCGGCCCTGGGTGGCAAATTATAAAACACCCATTCAAAAACACCGTTCAGAAAATCATAGTCTGACCCCCGCTGATTATTTGATGTTTTACCATTAAAAGAAATAGACATACTTTACTTTCAATTAAAAGCCAGATATGATTTGTCCGGGGCGAGGCGTGGCCAAATGACCTGCAGCTACAGCGCCCTGCATTGGAAAGCTATGCGTTTTTTACTCCAAAAAATTCGAAAATCTGCAAAGCATTAATCAATCTGGAGATGATTTACAAAATAGCACATATTTTACTACCACTTAACCCTTATTATTAGATACAATACAAAATAAGTTACTATTTTTACTAAAATTTTTTTTATGAACCTTTTTGTTGCCGGCCTGCCATATGATTTGGATGATGATGAATTAATGGAAATTTTTGAAAAGTTTGGAACGATTAAATCTGCCAAAGTTGCCATAGACAAAGAGACTGGCAAAAGCAGGGGATTTGGTTTTGTTGAAATGCCCATTGAAGCTGAGGCAAAGGATGCTATCGAGAACCTGAACGATATTTCGCTGGGCAAAAAACCGTTGGTGGTAAAAGCAGCCGATGATCGTCCGGGTGGCGGCAGTGGCGGTGGTGGCCAACGCGGCGGAGGCGGTGGTGGTGGATACAGAGGTGGCGGCAATAGCGGTGGTGGTGGAGGCGGCTACAGAGGTGGCGGCGGTGGCGATAGAGGTGGTGGATACGGTGGTGGCAACGATAGGAACCGCAACCGTTTTTAACTGGCTGGGCTTTGATAATAACTTATTCTTCTTTTTAATAAGGCAAAAGACAAAATTGTTCAGGCTAATCGTGCAATGTATTTGCAATTCGATTCAGACGGGCGATTTTCTCTTTTGCCTTTTTTTGCACTCCATCGTCGCTCGACTTAGCCAGATTGTTTAACATTCCCAACGATTCTATCAACAATTCTTTCCGCTGCCGCGCATTTGAAATTATCTGTTGCGCATCGGCCCTGGCCATATTGCAATCTATACGCGCAAAATACAAATCTGCATTCATGGCTTCCAGCTTTTGTTGCAGTTCGCTAACTCGGTTATCGGCAGTGTTGCTGGCGGCAACCGGTATTGCCACATTCTTTTTCATATCGGCCACTTTAGCGGTTAACACTGCATTCTCTGTTTTCACGCGGCCAAAATTCTCTTTTAATGCCTCATAAACTTTTTGCTGATCATTAAACGCCGTTTTCAATAGTTCTACTTCACCCTGCTGCGCCTCACTTGCGCCGCTGGCTTTTGTTATACCGGTATTTGATTGTTGCATTGCTTTAAGCTGCAATTCAAGCCTGTTAATCTCATTGTCTTTTCTCAATAACTGATCGCGCCACTGCATATCATCCTGCTGGTTGGCACTTAACCTTGTTTTGCCGGTGGTAATAGATGATTGCATATTCTTCAATGCCTGTCTTTCATTAAGCGCAGCCCTGAAAGTATTGATCATCATTTTACTTAATGTACCTCCGCCGGCGCTGGCAGCAGAAAGTATTTCAATACTATCGAGTGCATTTTTCAATGCTATAACGTTATTGTTAACCTGCATGGCGGCTTCTATTTGCTGCAAAGCAGAAGCCGTATCCCCCAAGAGTCGCAGCCTTTCGTCAGACAACTGCACCATGCGCAAACCGGCATGCAACAGGCTGTCTGTTTGTATAACTTCGTTTTCTGCTGCCGTACGCTTGCCCGCAAATTGGTTATCTGGCTGTTTGCCGTTTACGGAAAAACTTACACCAAACGCAGAGAATATAAAAAACATAAGAATAACGGAAGCCGCATACAATCCCGCAAACATGAGCAGGCGTTTTTTTCGATCCGAATTTTTTCTTGGTTGCATGACAGATGGTTTAATAGTGGTGCGGGCAATCAACGGTGAACATTTTTTATCCGCCAGCAGTTCTTATTATATGAATGATGGCATTGGGTTTTATTTTGTTTTCCAGTAGGCTTAATGCAGGATTAAGGTATTTGCAGAAGATGCCGCCGTATTTCAATTCAAAAAACTGCCAGCCAAATACTTGGCCGTTATTACTTTTTAGGTCGATGGTAGGATGGCTACCCGGCAAATTATTTTCGCCCACAAATTTCTCAAACATTCTGCCCAGTTTTGTTTTACCCGATGCGGTTACCGGAAATGTATTTTCCCCCGTACTGTTTGCGCTGCGGGCAATGCGCAATTGAACCTGCATGCTGTTTACAGTAAATGCAGACAGGGTGGCGGCCGGCGAAGCTACCTTCGGCAAATACCAAACAGGGTGTAATGTAGGAGGCACCTCCATCAATTCAATAAATCCCTGGTAAATAATAAATGGCAATAAAAACGCACTGCTGCTGGCAAAGGCCATAATAAGGCTGTTGTTACCAGAAATATAATAGTAGATAAACAGTACCAGCGCAATGGCAATAAATAACAGGCTGATATATGCAAGCCTTACTCCTGAAAAAGACAATTCCGCCAGAAAATTCCGTCTTGTAAAAAACCAGACATTGATAATACCCATTACACCAAAACAAAACAGTTGCACGCCGTTTACCATTTGCTCCGCAGCAGGGGTATGCATGTTGGCCGGCAGAAAAAGACAGAGGTTAAATGATACCACCACAAAAAACAATCCGTATACAGTGGCTTTTTTTCGGTTTTGAAACAACAGGCGGCCGAAGAGCTGCCATGAAAATGGTGGTTGTGCTTGTTTTATCATAGTATATATTTTTAAACCCTGGGGTTTTAGAAACGATAGACTATACCTGCCTGCATGCCTACATAGGTAATAGGTATACGCTGTGTTACGGCTTTATTTGGTTTATTGGGATCGGGTATCCATTCGTCGGTTTTGAAATCTTTTTCAAAATCTATCTGCTTTTCGTTTATCGTAAGGTTGTTTACCATCTCCCTGCCGTCTACATTATAACTGGTAGTGGTTCTGCGGCGCACCACAAACACCACATGAGAGAATTGTATCTCCGAATACACCCTTATTCTGTCTGTAATCTTATACTGGGCACCCACTCCCCCACTAAAACCAAATGATGGGTTTCGGATATTCCATTCATAACGGGTATCTGTATAGCCAGATGAATCTTTTTTGAATCCCTGCCAGTTCATGGTAGACGTAGACTGGCGGGTATCATGCTCAATGCTGTTGGGTCGTATAGTAATTACTGCACCCACCTTATTGTACAAGAACCATTTGGGCCGCGAAATAGCTTTTAAAGTGATATTGGGTGAGAAAGTAAGCAGGGTGGCATCATACGAAATAGTAAACCTTTCGTTGTATGATCTTTCAGAAATGGGGCCTGAACTTAATGTTTGGCTGAAAGATGAATCGCGCACCTTGCTGATGGTGCTTCTGAAATAATCGACATCCAACCCAATATTAATAAAATCATTTAGTACGTAAGATATGCCGCCGCCTATTCTGAAGCCTTCACCCAATCCTTTCTTGGGGGCTTTGTACTGCATATCTTTTGAGAGTACATTGTTGTCTGCCATCTTCAATACAATACTGCTTACATCATCCGGATAAAACTTAAAGGTAGAACCCAGTGCAACAGAATAACCTGTATGAATATTTATATTGAACCGCGGCTCGTTTTTTAATTGCAACTGCAACAGGGTGTCTTTGGGAATATACTGCCGGTAGCTCTCCTGAGAAAAGACGACAGTAACAACAACACATACAACGGCAGTCAGAATGATGCGCTTCATACGCTGGTAATTTTAAAAGATTAAAAGAAAATTAAAGGGCAGGATTAAACTTGAATTAATCGGGGGGAGGGGTATACGCAAATACGAAATAGTTTTTCTTTTAGATTAGATTTCTTTAAAAAATTTTCATTACATATATAGATACTGGTTGTTGGAACTTGTAATTCAGACCTTTTTAAATTAATTTTTATTCTTTTAAATCCGATTTAACAATGCCCACGTACCTACAGAAACCTTTCCCCTTTTATCGCCTGAACCCTGGCAATAGTTAACCCAGTCCAAATTACCTCCACCTGTGATCTGTGTGTTGTTTACAACACCCAGCATGAGTTTCTGTGAGTGATAATCCAAACCCTGTGATATACCAATGAAAAATGTTCGCTAACACTTGCTGGCAAACACATTATTGTTAACTAATTAAATGAAACAAACAATGGCTACAATTCAAACAGAAAAAGGGCTGGCAGGCAAAAATGATAAGGACGCAGCTCGCCTTTCGCGAAGAAAATTTTTGGGTTATGCTGGCACCGCCACTGCATTGGTTGCGGGTCTTGCCGCCTGTACTAAAACAGACGATGCAGGTGCAAGGGTTAGTGCCGATGGCGTAGACCTTGGCAGCGGCGATCCCGGCATTTTAAATTATGCCTATGCATTGGAACAATTGGAAGCAGCTTTTTATGTAAAAGTGCTCATGACACCGTATGCAAACATCAGCGCCACAGAAAATGCTATGTTATCAGACATCCGCGATCATGAAATTGCCCACCGCGAATTCTTTAAAACAGCTTTGGGCGGCGCAGCCATCCCTGTTCTCGATTTTGATTTCAGTTCAATCGACTTTACTTCACGCGCCAGTGTATTGGGTACCGCTAAAGCATTTGAAGACCTAGGTGTGTCTGCCTACAATGGCGCAGGAAGGTTAATAAAGAGTGCAGATTATTTGGTACTGGCCGGTAAAATAGTATCTGTAGAAGCACGCCATGCCGCTTACATCCGCGATTTGTTAATGGTAAACAGTTTTGCAGATAGTTCTATCATTGATGCAAACGGACTTGACCTTACCAACAAACCGGCCGATGTACTGCCCATTGCGCAGAAATACATTAAAACAAAGCTGGACGCCAGCAACCTACCTTTCTATTGATAGGTAAACACGTTCAGAAGAAAATGTATCGCGATTAATTACAACTAAATCAAATTACAATGAACATAACAAATATTATAAAAGAAATTGAAAAGGTTGATCCCGAAGTTTACGGGCGCCTGGACTCACGCCGGTCTGCCATGAAAAGTTTTGCCAGCATCGGTAGCAAAATAGCATTGGCAGCAGTACCGCTGGCATTTGGCTCCATGTTTCAAAAAGCATATGCAGGCACTACCGGTACTACGGCAGATTCAGTGATTGATATTCTCAACTATGCACTTACGTTAGAATACCTGGAAGCAGCCTTTTATGCAAAAGGTGTAGGAACAGCAGGTTTAATACCAGCGGGTGATACCGCCACCGGTATCGCACTGATTGCAAAACACGAGCAAGACCACGTAAACTTTCTTAAAACTGCCATTGCAGGTGCTGGCGGAACAGCGGTAATGTCTCCCACATTTGATTTTACTGCCAAAGGCACGTTCAATGATGTATTCAGCAACTTTGAAACATTCCTTAATGTGGCGCAAACTTTTGAAGACACCGGTGTAAGGGCGTATAAAGGAAGGGCGGCAGAAATTGTTGGTGGTGGAGATTACCTCACCGCGGCTTTGCGCATTCATTCTGTAGAAGCAAGACATGCCGCGCATATACGTGGTTTGAGAAAAGCATACGGATCTGGCATTGGTAATGTAAAACCATGGATTACGGGTAAAATGAGCGGTATTAACAGCAGTGCGGTGCAGGCTAGTTATGATGGTGAAGAATTAACAACACAGGCAATGGTTCCAATTGTAAATATCAACGGGTTTAGCATTTCAGCAGATGCAGCATCTGAAGCATTTGATGAACCGCTGAGCAAAGAACAGGTACTGGCAATTGTTGGGCCTTTTATAAAAGCATAAGATGATGTAGCGACGCAATAAATAAAGAAGCTGTTTCCCCTGCGGAGATAGCTTCTTTTTTCCGTTCATGATACACTAATATCCACAAGAAGGCAATCACCACCCACCATTAAAATTTTTGCCATGCCATCCATAAAAACTATTTCGGCTGCTTTCTCCCTGCTGCTGGTATTATTATCTGCCTGCAAAAAAGATAATTCATCCGCTCCTGTTGCGCCCCCTAACAACGATATCATTGAAACTACTCCGCCATTTCAACGGCCTGTCACCAAATATATTAACCAGTATGTTGGTGGATTTTATGAAGCCCTGCCCAATCACTACCAGGTAACTACCAAGAAATATCCGCTGCTGGTATTTCTGCATGGTGGCGGACAGGTGGGCGATGGCAACAAAGATTTACCATTGGTACTCAACGACGGCATTGCAAAAGAGATCAACGATCGAAAATTTCCCGCAAATTTTTTGGTAAAAGGCAGCAATTATTCCTTCATTGTATTATCGCCACAATTTGTAGCCAATCCCCCAGACTCTATGGTGTTATCATTTATTAATTATGCACTGGCCAATTACCGGGTAGATGAATCGCGCATTTATTTAACCGGCCTCAGCATGGGCGGCGTACTTACCACGCAAACAGCTGGAAGTTACCCTTCACTTTTTGCGGCGGTGGTACCTGTATCGGGTGAAAGCTTCGGAACCGAAAGAGATATTAATGCCGCTAAAATTGCAAAAGGAGGATTGGCCCTTTGGGCATTCCATAATTACGATGACCCCACTATTTCATCAACAGTAGCAACGGAATTTGTTAATGCTATTAACATTCTGCAGCCGCTGATACCGGCAAAACTGACGATATTCCAGGCATTTGGCCACGATGCATGGACGCAGGCGCTAAGCGCAACGTACAAAGAAAACAATATGAACGTATACGAGTGGATGCTGCAATACAAAAGATAGCATACCTCCCTACTTTCTTTTATGATGAAACTGCTGCTCAATCAATTGTTAATGCGGAATGAAGGGACTTTTTTTCTACAACACGCTACGGGTTTTCCCTTCATAACCATTGTTTCTCACCATTTTCAGCGTAACTAAATACCGTCTTATACTGGCAAGCCTTTTGAAAAAAGAGGGTAAAATTAAATTGTACAGTATGAAACAGAAAATTCTTGCATTGGGTACCGTAGTTATGCTATGTGGTATTGCATCCCAGGCCCAGAAATCAGCTCCAAAGCCATCTGTAATGGTTAAAGGCGGTCTTAACTTGTCTAATATCACCATCAATAAAAATGGCGGATTAGATGATGGTAAACGCATTGCTTCTTTTCAGGCAGGTGTGCAGGCCGATCTTCCTATTGGTAATTTCTTTGCCATTCAACCTGGCGTATTCTTTACAGGCAAGGGCGCTAAACTGCAATCGGGCGACGCGTCTGGTAATAACTGGTACCGCGCTACTACCCGCCCCTATTACATTGAAGTACCTGTAAATGCAGTGGTGAAATTGCCATTGGGCGACCAGTCAAATGTATTTTTTGGAGCAGGCCCCTATGTGGCCATTGGCGTAGGTGGTAAAAACAAAGTAGAAGGCGAAGTTTTAGGAGCTAATTTCAGCCGTTCTGAAAGTATTAAATTTTCTGATGATGATCCATTTACCAGCAATGAAGAAGGTGCAGGGTATAATATCCTCAGACGTTTTGATTATGGTTTGAATGGAACAGTAGGTATTGAATCAAGGCATGCTGTGTTTTCAGTAAATTATGGTTTGGGCCTTGCAAAAATTCAATCGGGTACCAGCAGTTCAGATGATGAACTGAATAAATACCGCGTGTTGAGTTTTACAGTAGGTGTTAAGTTATAAAAATATTATTGCTCCACTTTATCTAACCGAAGTCGTTCATGGCTTCGGTTATTTTTTTATAGAGGTTAAGTTTCACACCCTGCTGCCGCAAGTCTCCTTCAATCAAAACTTGACTTGTTATGGTAGGTATTTACAAAAAAAAGCCACCAGATTGCTCCGGTGGCCCTGACTTCTTTTTGAGTCAGCAGATTATTTTTATGGATACAGCCCGGTTACTCAACAATAACCGAAGGCTTCCATGATTTATCTGTAGATTGCATGAATACCTCCTTTTTTTTGGTGAGCCATAAAGTTACGATGCGGCGTTAATAAAAAAAAGATAAATTGGTAGCCAAGTTGCATTATTTATGAACAGGATTGACCGGCTTTTTAATATACTTACACTGCTGCAGTCAAAGAAATATGTTACCGCAGAAAAAATTGCGGCCAAATTTAACCTCAGCCAACGTACGGTGTACCGCGATATAAAAGCGCTGGGCGAAGCAGGCATCCCTGTTAGTTTTGAACCACAGCGAGGTTATTTTATAGTGCAGGGATATTTTCTCCCGCCCGTTGCGTTTAGCAAAGAAGAAGCCAATGCTTTTTTGTTAATGGAAGCCATTGTCTCGGGCTTTGCCGATAAATCTATTCAAAAACATTTCTCCAATGGCCTCAGCAAAATAAAAGCGGTGATGCGTACACCCGACAAAGACGGCATAGAAGCGCTGTCAAAAAACATTAAACTGCAAACGCCCCCCTGTATCAATTTTGATTTTGAATACCTTTCGTTGCTGCAAAATGCCATTGCGGCCAAAACTACCGTTGAACTGGAATATAAAAACAATAACCAGGAGGTAAGCAAGCGGTTGGTGGAACCAATCGGCCTGGTGTTTTATGCATTACACTGGCACCTCATTGCCTGGTGCGCCCTGCGGCAAGATTACAGAGATTTTAAGGTGGCCCGCATACTACGGGTTAAAAACATGTATACTGCCTTCACAAAAACAGATCACATTGAGCTGGCAGATTACATGAAAAACCTGCCTGTAAATTATTAGCAGCCTGCTTGCAACTATTTCAAAAAATATTTTCATTTTTAAAAACACACTGCCATAGGGTTGTCAGTGGCCGGTTGTTATTTGCAGTATAAACATAACCACTATGCAAATGACTAAGGTATTTTTAAAAGAACTGGAGCAGGAAGCCCAGACAACCCGAAAAATGTTAGCGCGTGTACCGGCCGAGAAATTTGATTGGAAGCCGCACGAAAAAAGCATGACCCTTCGGCAACTGACTACCCATATTGCTGAACTGCCTTCATGGGTAAGCATGACACTCAACACCACTGAGCTTGATTTTGCCAGCAGTCCTTACCAACCTGTTCCATTGTCAGACAATCAATCGTTGCTAAGCTATTTCGAGAAGTCGCTGGCAGAAGGCAAGAGCAGCCTGGAAGATGCAACAGATGAAGATTTGGAGCCCAACTGGACATTGCGTAACGGCAACGATATCTATGTGGTGTCGCCCCGCGGCGAGTTCATCCGGCTTACCTTTTCTCAGATCATTCACCACCGCGCACAGTTGGGCGTTTACCTGCGGCTTTTAAATATACCCATACCCGGTAGTTACGGGCCAAGCGCAGACGAAAGCTTTTAATGGTTTATACTGCCTGCCCCTGTAACAACCCACCATTGTTTGCACGGGCAGGCTCTATTTACTTAAAAGTAGCCATGCTACCATAAAGTGGTATTGTTTGGTAGTGCACGGTGCTGGAACTTTAAGGTATTCAACACCTTAAATTTATAACTATGGCTAAAGCAAAAAAAACAGCACCTGCAAAAACTGCTGTAAAAAAAGCAACCATTCTGCAACCCGCTACCGCGCCGTGCCAAATGGCCTGCACAAAAACTGTAAAATTTTATACAGATAAATCCATACCCGCCAATGTGGGCATCAGTTCAGGCGTGTATACCAATGTGGATGGCTATCGCTTCATCAATATTTTTGTTGAGTATTCTCAGCTCACCGCCACCGAAAAACCTGTAACCCTTGGAACTATTTTTGGTTTTGATACCAGTGGCAAACTGGGTGCGCGGGCATATGTAAACCTGGAAGACAATGTACCTTCTCCGCAGAAAGTAAATTTCATTTCAGTAGACGGTCAGGGTACCTGGCACGGGAGTCCGCACAATAAAAGCAGTTATTGTGTGCGCATACCCGTTATGGGGCCATTCATACAGGTGTTTGTATATAATACAGACAGCAACCCGCGTACTGCAAGTGTTTGGGGATATCTTAGCTCGTAAATGCCTGAGGTGGGCCACCCCAGGGCTTTGCTGCCGCGGTGTTTTCACCGCATGCCCTTTTTTATTTGACGGTTTACAAATTTTGGTACACCTTTAAATGGTGATGGCCACGGCCATTTTATTCATTTAAAGATTACCAAGAACATGAGAAAACTAGTCTTAGCGCTATTTACAGCATGTATTTTAGCGTGCCCCGCCTTTGCGCAACAAAAACCTGTACCACCGGCCGCAGTACCCGTAGTAAAAGATGATAAGGCAGATAAAACAAATCTTCCCAATATTGTTTTTAATGCAGACCAAACGGTTTCTACAGAACATGAAACCACCATCAAAGGTCAGCGCATTCCTTATAAAGCCACCACAGGCACCATGCCCGTGTGGGACGAAGAAGGTAAATGCATAGCCGGCCTGTTTTATTCTTTTTACGAACGCACAGACATCAAAGACCGTAGCACAAGGCCGTTGGTGATATCTTTTAACGGAGGGCCCGGCTCGGCCTCTGTTTGGATGGAAATTGCCTATACGGGCCCACGGCTGCTGAACATAGACGATGAGGGTTATCCCGTGCAACCTTATGGCATCAAAGAGAACCCCTACTCCATACTGGATGTGGCGGATATTGTTTTTGTAAACCCGGTGAACACCGCTTATTCAAGAGCGGTAAACAAAGATGTGCCGGGCAAAACTTTTTTTGGCGTAAATGCAGACATCAAATACCTGGCAGGATGGATCAATACATTTGTAACCCGCAACAACCGCTGGGCATCTCCTAAATACCTTATTGGTGAAAGTTATGGCACTACCCGTGTATCTGGCCTGGCGCTGGAATTACAAAATGCGCAGTAGATGTACCTCAATGGCGTAATACTGGTATCGCCAACAGAATTGGGCATAGACCGTGCAGGCCCCGTAGATGCCGCCTTGCGCCTCCCTTATTTTGCAGCCACGGCATGGTTTCATAAGGTTTTGCCCGCCGACCTGCAGAAAAAAGATCTTACCGAAATGTTGCCTGAAGTAGAAGACTTTACCATTAATGAACTGATACCCGCCATCAGTAAAGGCAGTTACCTGGCAGACGATAAAAAAAAATACATTGCCGATAAGATGGCGCGCTATTCAGGATTGTCTGCAGCCGTTATTTTGCAACATAATTTTGATGTGCCTACCGGTTTTTTCTGGAAAGAATTGCTGCGCGACAAAAGCTTTACCGTTGGCCGCCTCGATTCGCGGTATAAAGGCATCGACCGCCAGGATGCGGGCGACCAACCCGACTTTAATGCAGAACTTACTTCATGGCTGCATGCGTTTACACCCGCCATCAATATTTATACTCGCAACGAACTGAATTATAAAACCGATGCCAAATACATGATGTTTGGGCCGGTACACCCCTGGGACAGAACCGGCGATAAAACCGGCGAAAACCTGCGCCAGGCCATGGCACAAAACCCGTACCTCCATGTAATGATACAATCCGGTTACTACGATGGTGCCTGCGATTACTTTAACGCCAAATACAGTATGTGGCAATTGGATCCGAGTGGCAAATTAAAAGACAAATTAAGCTGGAAGGGATACCGTAGCGGACATATGATGTATTTGCGCAAACAAGATTTGGCTACCGCCAATGAAGACATCAGGCAGTTTATTAAAGCTTCAATACCCGCAGTAGGTACACCCGCTAAATATTAGCGCGGCGGTTATTTAACTTTAATACCTGCAATCAGGTTTACGGTGAGGGCCACCACAAAGGTATTCAGCGCAAAAGACAGTAGGCCGTGTGCCAGGGCCAGCCGCCTGATACGCCGCGAAGAAATTTCAACGTCAGATACCTGGAAGGTCATGCCTATTACAAAAGCAAAGTAAGCAAAGTCGAGGTAATCAGGCGCTTTCTCGTTGGGAAACTCCAACCCTTCTGCATGTGTTTCCGGGGTTTGTTCATCATCGCCATAATAGATAAATGCGTAATGAAAACAGAACGTGGTATGAACTATCATCCACGAAAACAACATACCGGCAATAGATACAGTAATGTAAAGAAGTTTCTGTTCTGTAAAGTTATCAGAAATGATGAGTGACAATACAATGGCCATGCTGGTTAAAGAAGATACCAGCACAAGTATGAATACAAAGGCGCGGCTGCCATCTTCTTTGCTGGCGATCTTTCTTAACATGGCGGGCGAACAGGTAAAAAATACTGTCCAGGCGCAGGCCAGTACGGTTACGCAAAATACATCCCACGAAATCATCACTAATACCATGGTGTCTGCCACCCAGTGCCGGATAAACACAAAAGTCAGCAACGCTAGCACTACACCCAGCAGCAACCGGTGTATGGAGCGCATACGGAGAAAAATATTATCGGCGTTTTTTTTGCCAGGCAGATCAGCCATAGAAGTTGTAAGTGTTAAGTTTTAAGTTGTAAGTGCTTTTGCTGGCGCGCCCATTCTTCATCTTTGAGACCGACTGCTAGACTGGCATCTCTCTTACCGCGTTATCTATGTACTAAATACTATTATCTCTTCCGCGTCGTCTATGATCTTAATACTAAATACTATTATCTATTCCGCGTCGTCTGTCATCTAAATACTAACTACTAAATACTAAATTCTATACCCTCACAAGCCCAATGGCAACAGAATGCGCAATGGCTTCGTTGCTGGTGTTAAACAAACAGGTATGTACGCCAGTATTGTGTTGCAATTCTTGCAGTAAATGCCGGGCAGAAGCTTCGTTGGCGGCAATTACATTACGAATATACACGGCGAATATACGGGTGGTATATTTTTCGGCAATGGCTTTATAAATAACGGGATCACGTTGGGTATTATCTCCAATTAAAATAAAATGTTGATGGGGAAATGCCTGCAGAATCCTGGCTACTCTTATCAGCTTGCCCTCATGCTTTGTTTTTCCGGTTTGCAGTAACTCCGTCCACTTTTTAATGTGGTTGAGCAAAAAAGCGCCTTTTGGCAGACCGTTGTAGGCAAAGAAATCATTCAGGTAATCATACAGGTTCCACTCACTGCTGGAAACATAAAAAAAAGGATTGGGCGCATCAGCTGTGGTATTGGAAACTGACAGCAAGTGATAATGCTTTTGTACACCATCAAAAATTTTACGGGTACGCGGGTTGGTAGTGAAAAGAATGCGCAATCTCTTAAACACGGTAGAAGAATGAGAAATCATTACTGTGTCATCAATATCTGAAATAAATCCATATTGCGTTTTATGCGGCACAAACAACTCCCCTTCCCCGTGTACCGTTGTGTTATTATAGGTATGTTCTACCGAAACTGCATGCCAACCGGCTGGTACAGGCTGCGCTGATGCCCATTCAAATTTAATAAAACCGTCAGCTTCTGTTTTATTGTGCAGCACCTGGTTCTCCCAGCGCAGGGTAATGTTTGCATGTGCCAGGGGTTGTACAAAGAAAAGCCGGAGCAAATAACGGAGGTTAGCCAATAAGCCTGTGCTATAGCGCCTACGGGTAACCGGTTTTTTATTAAAAACATGTCCATACAAAAGCAGGTCGTGCATATGCCCGTAACCATGGTAAATTTTTACAAACCTGCTGCCTTTCTGAGAGCTTGCCAATTTTTGGTATATTTTTATATAGTTAGGTAGATGAAACAACAACTACCAGGCCAGCATGAATACCACCCAACCGTTAAAATTACTCTTTATTATCAATCCGGGTTCAGGAAGCAGCACAATTGACTGGTCGTCGGAAATCGATACTTTTTTTCGTGCGCACGCGCATTCCGTACACAAGTACCTGCTCACCCCGCAATGCAATACAGATACCATTAAAGATACTATTCGGGAACTTCAACCAGACCGGGTTATTGCCGTAGGTGGAGATGGCACGGTAAAACTGGTGGCAGAATGCCTGCTGAATACACCTGTTGTGATGGGTATACTGCCTGCTGGTTCGGCCAACGGACTGGCTAAGGAACTGGGTATTCCCTCAGATACACAGGCTGCCATAGAGCATTTGCTTAAGTCACAAACACAGCGGATCCACCTTATAAAGATCAACAATCAACTGTGTGTTCATTTAAGCGATATCGGCTTCAATGCATCGGTGATCAAAATTTTTGAATCAGAAAAGCAGCGTGGCATGCTGGGTTATGTTAAAGCCGCATGGAAAGTGTTGTGGCGTCATTCTGTAATGCAGGCCACTATTAAAATTGATGGCAATTATATCAGGCGAGATGCGGCTATGATAGTCATTGCCAATGCTACCCGTTATGGCAGCGGCGCAGTAGTAAATCCGCTGGGCCGGCTGGACGATGAGCTTTTTGAAATTGTAGTGGTAAAAAAAGTGTCGTTCTCAGAAATTTTCAAAATGATGGTTACGCACTCTGCATACGACAAAACCAAGACTGAGCTCTTCCAGGCGCAATCGCTCCAGATTCAATCAAGAAGAAAAGTTCATTTTCAAATAGATGGTGAATACCTGGGCAAAGTGAACAAAATTGATGCGTCTATTATTACCAACGCCATTACCATCATCACATAACAATGACATTTCTAGTATCACAAAAAAGAAAGATATCCTATCGGATACCTTTCAATGTACGGCTGTTCAACAATAAATTACAAGCACATTACTTTACATGCAATGCGCCCTCTTCGGCATCTACCAATGTTTTACCTGTTGCTGCAGATGCAAGTATCTTAAAAAAGTTAATCATCCGGTTGCCTTTAGTATCCCAGTAATACGCATTAATATTACTTACTTTGATGAGTGAGATATTAGGGTCATCTTTCCCTTCCTTAAACCACGCCTTCGCCATTGGTGTCCAGAGTTCTTCAATTTTAGCCTTATCGGTAGAGATACTGGCTTCGCCGTTCACTACCATATAACTATTCTTTCCCGGGTGCGAATAAAACAACTGCACATTTTTATCCTGCGCTACCTCGCGGTTTTTATCGCTGTCTTTACCACTGAAGAACCAGATATCTCCATTGTCATCTACCTGTTGCGTACCCATAGGACGGCAGGTGGCGCCGTCATCTCTTTTAAGATTGGTGCAAAAAAGACACATTTCAATATCCTTGGCCAATTCCTTCAATTTCTCCACAGCCTTTTGCTGATCAAGGTTCACTTTGTTATCCATACAAATATTTTTTAGCAGTGAATAATACGGGTACCATTAACAATAATATGCCAGAATGAATGGCCATATTATCAGTGGCCGAACAGATCTGCGGGGGAAAAAAAATGCTCAACCAGGACATTCTGACGAAAGAGGGCGAGGCGAAAGGAATTATTTTCCCCAACATTATTAAAACAATATTGATCATCCGGAATTGTTAGAAAACCTGTATAAAAGAATATGTGATATGCAAATGCATAAAAAAGCCGGGATATACCCGGCTGATGGATATAAGAATCATTTATTATTTTGGATACCCGGCACTCGCTTTTACTTCTTCTATCTGCATAGTATGTCGCTCGCTATGTGCCGATAGCAGCAGCAACAGTTGGTATGTATTGATAGCACCAAAAGCCGGGTGTTCTGTAAAATGATTTTTTAAGTCGTCTTTCGTAGTGCCGAGATACTGAAGAGTAGAATCCCTTCTTGCAGTATATGCCTGAACGGCAGCATCAGTGCTGGCAAATTTTCCAACAGGTTGCAACATTTCCGGCGCTTTAAATTTTTGAGAGCGGTCTACCACTCCTTTTAGCAAGTCCTCCGTTTTCACTTTTACTTCGGCGGCTTTTTCGGGCGTGGCAGGCTGGCTGATTGTACCCTGGTACCATTGCCATATAACACCTTCAGCCAGTGCAATGTGCTCAGCACATTGGGCAATGCTCCAACGGGAGGTATCTGCCTTAAAATTTAATTGAGCAGGAGTAAGTCCCTTTAGGTTGTTTAAGAACCTTTGCTTGGTGCGCTGAAACTCAGCTACCACAAATTTTCTTTCAGCATCCGTCATGCCATCTGCTACCGGGTTGGCAAAAGACGAAAGTGTAAGTACGCCGATAAAAAGCAATAACATTTTCATACAAAGTCATTTTTGTGAAGATTAATATGCAGCTGTCGCAAAAAAGCCGCTGCCCCTCACTAAATGTAAACCAAAATGATGTTATATTGGTATTTTCAATCGTCAAATTCGCCATGGTCCCAATGAAAAAAAACCTATTGATTATTGGTTCGCTATGTTTGTGCACCCTCATTGCCTGTACGCGCCCGGCGGATATTGCTGGTAACCTATGGTTTTATACGCATAGTAGCGGCACCAACCTCCCCGATACGCTAACCCCGGCAAATTTTATATTACTTGAAAAAGACGGAACATATACCAGCGACCTCAAAACTTTTGACTACGGAAAATGGGTGTACAACAATCACCAATTGCTGCTTATCAGCCACCGGCAAACCAAGACGGTGATTTTGGTAAATTATCTAACCGACAAGGAAATGCAGGCAGGCCCGCCATCGGGCCCATTTAATAATTTTGAAAGTCAGCAGGTAGCTTTCGATTTTCCGGCGCAAAATCCATTTTCAAAAGATAACAACCAGTGGCGTATGAAAGCCACGCAAAAAGAAACAAGTGATCAAATTAGAATACGATTACTTAACCATTTCAAATTCTGGGAGCTCTATTTTACCTGGGCGCTCAATAATAAAATACAATATATAGATGTGCGAAGCACAGCTTCACCCATTAAAATTTACGGGAATGGCTTTGCCCTTAAGCCATTTGAGCAGTTGCCCACGCTATGGAAGATGTATTTTTATGATGATGCGGATTGCGCGGCCGACAATGAAAAAATTAAGTATATTTTTGACCACAACTTGGTATCGTGGCCGCAAACGGAAAATAAATATAAAATGTTTGTATCTGCATTTCAGCAAATGCAACAGCACCTTCAATAACAAGGGAGCCTTTGCAAAAGGCTCCCTTGTTATATGATTTTTATGCTCAATAGAGTGAGATCAATACTGGGCACTATTATTTTTTCTTTTTAACAGGCGCTACAGCAACACTCACCTTTCTTTCACGCACTTCTTTCAACTGCATGCTGAAATTGTTACTGTTTATTTTAAACATGAGCAGGTTGCTTGAAACATTCAATACCCATATTTCTTTTCTGTCTGGCTCACCCTCTGCTTTTGTTTGAATGGCAAAACCTTCCAGGCTAATTTCTTTTCCCTTGTAATTTACTGGTGCACTTACTGCATCTTCTTCCGGGCTTTTAAACGTTTCTGCAGCACCGTTATCAAAACTTACAGGGGTTTCTTTGTTAGAAAGATCCTTAAAGTTTTCACCACCCAGCCATAGAGTTGAAGCATCTGTTAACTTCAATTCACCTTCGGGCAAAGAGGCCAGATAGCTTTTGCCGCTTTCCAGTGCTTTACCGCTAATGGTTACATGCCCTTTTTTGTTTACGCTGCCAGTAGTTATCCAATTAAAATCTGCCACCACACCGGCATCAAATTTATTGGGCACTACCAGCATAGTATAATTGCTGCCCGTGGTGTTTACATCGTACACCAGTGTATCTCCCCGGTGAATGCTAAATGTGCATGGCCCGTCTTCATAGCATACCAGTTCGTCAAATTCTGTCTTTACAGACGCGGTGCTTTTTTTTGTTACTCTTTTACTTTTGGTAGCACTTTTCTTTGCCATTGCTTTTGCAGCAGTCTTGGCTTTTGCCTGCGCAAATGCACCGCCGGCAACCAGCGCCAACAAAGAAAAAACAAGGATCTTTTTCATGTAATAATTTTTTGATGTAAATGCAATTTTCAATTAAAAAAGTTATTCACACCCGCTAGGACATGGATATGGTATCAACGTATTTAAAAGCATTATATTTTATTCGGTAATGCGCATCGTAACTTTACACCCTTGTCCTTGCGGATTCTTGCAAACCCATCGCGATAACGCTATGTACAAACGCTTAAATAAAGGTATTTTCATTTAGATTTGCGCTCAAACTCAAACCAGTCCGCTGGAAGGTAAATTCACCACTTCAATACAACCCCGCAATATGACCAAAGAAGCATTACTGGCACAATTGAAAAACGACACCTATGTAATGCTTAAACCTTCCGGCATACACGGCATAGGGGTATTTGCCATCAGGGATATACCCAAAGGTTGCCGAAGTATATTCTCCAAAGGCGCGGGCGAATGGATTAAATTGCCCATTGCCGATGTAGAATTATTGCCGGCGCATGCTAAAGACCTGGTAGAAACCTATTGTTTGTTTGACGATGACAATTATTATGTGCCCGATTATGGTTTTAAACTCATGGATTTGGTCAACTACCTCAACCATTCGCACCAGCCCAATATTATTTCTGTAAACGATGGTGAAGAATTTGAAGCACTTACTGATATAAAAGCCGGTGAAGAATTACTGGTCAATTACGGTCATATTGTAGGCGGCATGGAAGACTACGTGTAAACCGCATCAACCTTCCCAATTATGAAAGCAGCGAGCATCAGTGAAATAAAAAATGAGTTGGGCAATCTTCCGCCTGCCCAGCTTGCCTCACTGTGCCTGCAACTGGCCAAATACAAAAAAGACAATAAAGAGCTGCTCTCCTTCCTGTTGTTTGAAGAATCAGACAGGCCGGCATACATTGAAAGTGTAAAAAAAGAAATGGATGCGCTGTTTGCAGAAATCAACATCAGCCATTTGTATTTCGCCAAAAAAAGTCTTCGGAAAATTCTCCGTATGGCAGGTAAACATATCCGCTACATGAGCTCCAAACAAGCCGAAGCAGAATTGCTGATCTATTTTTGCCAACAACTGAAGAAATCGGGCATCCGCTATCAAACCAGCACTGTTTTAATGAACCTGTATAACGCGCAGCTAAAAAAAATTAATGCAGCCATTGCTGGTTTTCATGAAGACCTGCAATATGATTACCTCAAAGAAATCAAAAAACTGCAGTAGCAGTTGCTGTCATGCCATTCATATAATTGCATGTATTGTACAAATTCCTTTATTTATCTTGCCATTCTAAATTACCTGTATGATTAGATTGCTTTTTAGCACCGCGCTCCTGCTTGCTATATTTGGTGTGAATGCCCAGCCCCTGTACATGCCGCGCAATATTGCCGCTGCTTATAAAAACAGTACCCGTTCAACAGATGGTTTACCGGGTGGCAAATACTGGCAGAACAAAGCCCGTTACAATATTACCGTGTCTGCTGCACCGCCTAACCGAACTGTTACAGGAACAGAAGACATTACTTATATTAACAACAGCCCCGATGCGCTGAACACCCTGGTGGTTAAACTGATTTTGAATATTCACCGGCCGGATGCGCTGCGGAATGGCGACATTGGGCAGGCATATATGACCGACGGTATACGCATTGACGAAGTAATGGTGAACGGACAGGCAGTTAAATGGGAAGAACCCGCGTATCATCTTACCTGGCAGGATTTAAAATTGCCGAAGCCATTACCATCACACGACTCACTCAACATCTCTTTTAAATGGCATTATGAAATCTCATTACAAAGCAACCGTGAAGGAATGATTGATTCCACCACTTTTTTTCTGGCATATTTTTACCCGCGTATAGCCGTATACGATGATTACTACGGTTGGGACAGGCTTGATTTTACTGATCAGCAGGAGTTTTATAACGACTTTAATGACTATACCCTGCAGGTAAAAGTGCCCGCCAATTTTGTGGTTTGGTCTACCGGTACTTTGCAAAATGCGAGCGCTGTACTGCAACCAACTGTGGCAAAAAAATTAGCTGCCTCCCTCACTTCAAACAATATTTTATCCATTGCTACCGCGCAGGAAATGGCGGCAAAAAAAATAACCACCCGCAACAACGTAAATACCTGGACGTGGACTGCCCAGCACATTACAGATGTAACTGTGGGTATCAGTGATCACTATGCATGGGATGCATCCAGCGTGGTAGTAGATGCTGCAACAGGCCGGCGCGCCAGTGTGCAATCGGCCTATAACGATAACGCCAAAGATTTTCATAGTATGGTATCATTTGGGCGCCATGCGCTCGACTGGCTATCGCGTCAATGGCCGGGTATACCTTATCCCTATGAGAAAACAACCATTTTTCAGGGTTTTGCCGATATGGAATACCCCATGATGGTGAACGATGCATCACAGGAAAATCTCGACTTTGCACGTTTTGTAGCAGAGCACGAGATTGCACATACCTGGTTCCCCTTTTACATGGGCATTAATGAAGCACGCTATGCATTTATGGATGAAGGATGGGCAACCACCTTTGAACTGCTTATTGGCCGCGCCGATTTGGGTAATGAAAAAGCGGAAGAACTGTTCCGAACTTTCAGGGTAAATTCATGGATAACAGATCCGTCTGCAGAGCAGGATTTACCAATCATTACCCCTGCCAATGTATTAAGGGGCGCGGCTTACGGCAACAATGCGTACGGCAAACCCGCGCTTGCCTACCTGGCACTAAAAGATATGCTGGGTGATGCATTGTTTAAGAAATGCCTGCATGACTATATCAACCGCTGGAACGGCAAACATCCTATACCCTGGGATTTCTTCAACTCATTTAGCAACACCGCCGGTAAAAACCTCAACTGGTTCTGGACAAACTGGTTTTTCAGCAATGGTTATATAGATTTTGCGGTGCAACAGGTAACACCCGCTGCTGCAGGGTATTCTATAACCATCAGCAATATTGGCGGTTATGCCGCACCGGTAGATTTGCTGCTTACCTATACAGATGGCAGTACCGACTCCTTACACCAATCGCCTTCAATTTGGGAGCTTAATCCAAAAACAGCCACTGTGCAGGTGCAGACAAACAAGAAAATAAAAACCGCCCGGCTGAGTGGTGGTATTTTTATGGATGCAGATGAAAGTAATAATCGTTTTTAGTTTGTAGTTTAAAGTTTTTAGAGCGTTTGCTTGTACGTGCCAAAGTTCGTGGGTCTGGAGGTTCGTGTGTTCAGCTTTTTGGCGGCTGGATACGTGTCAGATTTGTGGGGAACTGCTAACAGCTAACCGCTAACAGCTAACAGCTCTTTTCTAAATCAGGTACAGATATTGTTTATCACTGCTCAAAATTATTAAGCACCAACCATGAAACTTTACAGTTGCGCTAAATGCCAGAACCTGCTCTATTTTGAAAATACCGTTTGTCTGAATTGCCAGAGTGCCGTGGGGTTTGAAGCCAATACCTTGTCGATGATTACGCTTGCGCCGGGCAAGGACAACACCTTTACTGACATCACCAACCAAAAAAACATATGGCGTTATTGCGATAACGCCGCCCACGCAGTCTGTAACTGGCTGATACCCGCCGCACAAACCACCGGATTTTGTATTGCATGCGAGTTAAACCGCACCATTCCTGCCCTGGACAACCCCGAAAACGTTGATCTATGGCGACGACTTGAAATTGCCAAACATCGTCTTGTGTATTCGTTACTGCGTTTTCGCCTGCCGGTTGAAGGCAAGGTAGCGGATGAAGAAACAGGCATTGCTTTCGATTTTATGGCCGATAGCGATCCCGAACACAGGGTGATGACCGGGCACGACAATGGTGTCATTACTTTAAACATTGGAGAAGCCGATGAAAAATTGCGGGTAAAACATAAACTTGACCTTGGGGAAAAATACAGAACGTTACTGGGGCATTTTCGCCACGAAATCGGCCATTATTACTGGGATGTATTTTTTAAAAATGACAATGCAGGTGTGGAAAATTTCAGGAAAATATTTGGCGATGAAACAATTGACTACGGGAAGGCCCTGGAACTGTATTATGAAAATGGTGCGCCTGCCAATTGGAATGATAACTTTATCAGCCCCTATTCTACCGCTCATGCCTGGGAAGACTGGGCAGAAACCTGGGCGCATTTTCTGCACCTGATGGATACGCTTGAAACTGCTTATTCATTCGGCATTGCTGTAAACCCGAGGAAGGCCAACGATGAATTGCAGATGCAGGCCAACATCAGCCGCGACCCATACAGCATTAAAAACTTCGACGAAATTATTAAAATGTGGTTGCCCTTAACGTTCGCGGTAAACAGCCTTAACCGTAGCATGGGGCACCAGGATTTTTATCCTTTTATAATTTCTGCAGCCGTCATAGAAAAACTCCGTTTTATACACGGCCAGGTAAAAGCTTTTAGCCAGGGCGTGAAAAAAGAAGTTGCCAAAAATTAAACAACCGGGCAAATGCCCGGCTGTTGAAAAAATTTTATAGAAAGCAAATACATTTATTTATAACCCCAGGTATTGATGATTGTAAGATCCTGGCGGGCACAATCCAGTGGCGTAAGGCCCTGGTAAGATTCCTGTTCTATTATAAACAAGGTAGTGCCACCTGATTTTCTACCAAGGTCTATAATTTCTTTCACTGGTAAAATACCTTTGCCCAGTATGGTACTCTCATAACGTTCATGCGCATTGCCTTCGCTTTTAATTTCGTCCTTTACATGCATGGAAATAAACCTGCCGGGGTATTTGGTAACTACGTCGAGCGCTTTTGCGCCTGCATTGTACATATTGCCAATGTCTAGCTGTTGCATCACCAGCGAAGGGTCGGTATTATTAAGAATGATATCAAACACGGTCTTGTCATTCAGTTTTACACTAAACTCAAAATCGTGGTTGTGATAACCAAATTTCATCCCCGATTTTTTGCAGAGTTCGCCGCTTTTGTTGAACACTTCCATGTACCTCACCAGGTCGTCGTAATTTTTGCGCAGGCCTTCATCCAGCCAGGGGCTGATTACATATTGCTGACCCATAGCAGCGGCATCTTCCACTGTTTTCTTCCACGCGTCTGTAAAATCTTTTTTTGCAGCATCCCAGTGTTCTGCATTCATGCGGGTATGTCCGCTGGGCATTTTCAAACCAAGTCCATCCAGCAAACTTTTAAATTCTTTCTGGGGGTAGCCATAAAATTTCTGGTCAACATAATTGGCATGCTCCACATGTTTGTAGCCCATTTCCGCCAGTTGTTTTAGCGTACCGGCAGGGTCTTTCTTCATATCATCGCGTACTGAATACAGCTGAATACCCAGGGTTTCACCGGCAGCAGTGGCTGCAAAAATATTGCCCGGCACAATAGCGGCCGCAGCCAGTGCAAGACCTGAGTATTTAATAAAACTTCTTCTTGAATACTGCATAGTTATATGTTAAATTATGAAAGGAATGACGGCTTGAACGAAATAGTTTACTAATTTAATTTTTTTTCAGTGCCCGCGCGCAAAAAGACAAGGAAATATTGACGGATACGCAATTTAAAGCGCCCGGACTTTAGAAGCGTCGAATTCATTTACTACTGCCGGTGAATGCCAGCGTCAGCTATTGTGTGGAAAATGATTGTGGCCGCATCTTACTGGCTTTACGGGTACAATAGCATATACAAAACACATTGCCGATGCGTTTGTTTCTGTTTACCGTTTTACTGTCTACCTTATACCTGCCAGCTGCCTACAGTCAGGCGGCCTCTTACACCGATACCACTTCTGCCACTTGTATGAGAAAAGCCAATGGCTTGCTCGATGAAGCTTTTGTATTTATGCAAAAAAACTATTACCGTAAAAGTGCTGTTGCGTGGGACAGCCTTATCAGTACTGCTAAACAAAAGCTGGTAGCTTCCGGAAACTGCAGTGAGACGTATGATATTATCAGCTGGTGTTTTAAAGAACTCAATGAAACCCATAGCTTCCTAATGCCGCCTTCAAGAGCGGCCGTGTATAATAATGATACTACTTCGCTGCAAAAAAAACCATTCTTGCATGAACTGGTGGGAGAAATCAAAGGTGAAATGGTTGACGACGGCATTGCTTATATTACGGTACCCTGGGTGAGCACTACCGACTCTATTCTTTGTATGCGCATTGCAGACAGCCTGCAGCAAATGATTGCGCGGCTTGATGCAAACAGTCCAACAGGCTGGATCATCGATCTCAGAAAAAATACCGGCGGTAACTGCTGGCCCATGCTGGCAGGTATTGGCCCACTGTTGGGCAATGGCGTGTGTGGTTATTTTGTAAGCGCGCGCGAGAAAATTCCTATTGTATATACTGATGGTGCCGCTTTGCAGGGCAGAAATGTACGCTGCAGAACAAGTGCCGCTTATACCATGAAAAGCGATAAGAAATCAATTGTTGTATTAACAGGGCGCAGAACCGTTAGCTCAGGAGAAATTATCGCGCTCGCATTTAAAGGCAGGGAACAGGTATATCTTTATGGCGAACCCACTGCCGGGTATACTACCGCCAATGCTACCTACACACTTTCAGATAATTCTATGCTGGTGTTAACGGTTTGCATGGAAGCCGACCGCACCGGTAAAATATGCGAGGGCAGCATTATGCCCGATCAAACATTTACTCCTGACAAGCAGGCGGGTAGCAATGATGCAGCCATGTCTGCTGCCGTGATGTGGCTCTCCAGCCAGTAGAAGTGGTAAGTGGTGAGTGGTAAGTTGTAAGTTGTAAGTAATAAGTTTTATTGGGGAATTAGCTTTCGCGACACGAATTTTGATCTTAAATGTGGTAAGTTTTTTTCAAAATATTTTTTTATGCAGTAACGCAGTTTGAGCCGCAGGCTCTGCAGAACATAACAAGTACGAAGTCTAGAGACTTCGTACAGCGGCGTTGTCAGTGTAATTCTACATGCTTACTGCATGCTGACTGTATCAAAAGGACTTAAAACTTAAAACTTCGTATAGTGGCGTTGTCAGTACAGTTCTAGATGCTGACCAGGGCAATAGGACTTAAAACCTAAAACTTAAAACTTAAAACTCTTATCTCCCGCTATCGTGTACTGATTGTTTCAGTTCATGATTAAAATCTTTCTCTTTGATAAGCTGCTCTAACGAAACCTGCATACGGTACTTCCAATAATGTTTAGGGTCTGACGGAATATTAATTCTTTCCTCTGCAGGGTCTGGGCGGCGAAGCGATTCATTCATACCCAGCAGATCCTGGAGTTGAAAAATACTCCACATAGCAGGTGAATACAGGTGTTGCAATACCACAGCGCGGTTTATCCATGGCTCGCAGGTTTGCGGTGCGGTGCCCCACTGGCCCAGCTCATAATTAAAAAACAATTGGGTTTTATGACCATCCTCCAGCCACCACCCGCGGATAGTGCTCATATCATGTGTAGAAGGCATTACTACGGAGAGATAGGGTGCATCATTGGGATGAAAAAATGGTTTCGAAGGATCTTTAGGCATACGCTGAATTTCAAGGCTAAGAATAGCCAATTGACGCATTACGCTGGGCACTGATGGCGGTACCATGCCCAGGTCTTCACCACAAACCAGCATATTGGTCGATGCTTTTAAGGCAGGCAGCTTGTTCATGGCTTCGTTCTTCCAGAACCAGTCCTGCCGTTCAAAAAAATAATTAACGTACAATGCTTTTAATTGCTGCTGTGTATTCCATTCAAGGTGCTGGAAAGACGAAGTACTTTCCATTCCAAAACGGAAATGAAATTGTGTACCGTTGCTTCCATCAACTTCAAAAAGGATTACATTGGAGATAAGATCAAATAGCCCCTGTTTTAATCTATTGGCATATTCGTCGTCACCATGTCCCTGTTCAAAGAAATACTGTTCTATTTTACGTTGTGTGTCAAACGCGGGCTGTAAATGGTACTGCCCGGTATTATCGGGTTCCAGGTATTTATCTTTTACCAGGGAAGCATCATCTCCAAATATAGCGGCGAGTACGGCATCGGTAATAAATGGCTGTGTATATCGCTGCGGCACAAACCATATATTTCTTTCGCTGAATTCTACCACATGAACCGGAATGGCGGGTACAAAATAGCCCATGATGCCTTCTACTGCGTGAATGGGTATCGACCAAATGCGGAAAAATCCGAGAATATGATCTATGCGGAAAGCATCGAAATATTTATGCATTGAATCAAATCGCAGCTTCCACCAGGCATAACCGTCTTCTGCCATTTTCTGCCAGTTATAGGTAGGGAAATTCCAGTTTTGTCCTTTAATCGCAAAATCATCCGGCGGGGCACCTGCCTGGAAATGCATATTGTATAATTCAGGATCTATCCAGGCATCACAGCTATAGCGGCCGATGCCAATAGGAATATCGCCCTTAACAATTACACCATTTTTGCGCGCATAGTCGGTGGCGTTTTTAAGCTGCAGGTGCAGATGAAATTGTACAAAATAATGCAGCGCTATCTGGTCGTAATGCCTTGCCTTAGGGGCTACATATTTTTCAATAGCGGCTTTATTATACTTGCTGTATAATTTCCATTGGTTATAATCGCAGGTGCCGTTTTTGTCGCGCAGGTAGCAAAATGCTGCGTAAGGAATCAGCCAATTTTTATTGTTGTTAAAAAACTCGGCAAAGCCTTCATCCGCTAAAAATTCTTCTTTTTGCGCGGCATACAACTCTTTCAGTGCGGCCCATTTAAGTTGTATTACCTGTTCATAATCCAGATCGGGCAAATCACTTAACTGCTTGTGTTTTTTATACACCGCTTTTACAATAGCTGCGTGCTTTTTACCGGCAGTTTCTGCTAGGTTGATATAAATAGGATGCAGTGCAAAGGCAGATATAGCAGAGTAAGGATAAGAATCACTCTTGGTATGGGTACTCGATGTATCGTTTATGGGTAACAGTTGGATCAGTTTCAGGCCTGTTTTTTTAGCCCAGTCGGCCAGCAACTGAATATCTGTAAATTCGCCGGTTCCAAAACTGTTTTTGCTGCGCAGGCTGAATACCGGCACCGCAACACCCGCACCATGCCACGTGTTGTTGGGCAATTGTACAAAACCATCGTGCAATACGGTCACTTTATTGATGGCATCACCAAAAAGGAAACGATTTTCCCCGCCTTCAAACCGCACAAAACTTTTTTCCTTGATATTATAAACACCATATTTATAGGATAGCGGAAAAGACTCTTTGGGTATATTGATTTTAGCCGTGAACCAGTTTCCGTCTTTCACCAGCAGTATGGCTTTATCTGTATCCCAGTCGCCCAATGCGGCACTGCTGCCACATAAACAAACCACTTCATTTTTTTGGAGTAAAGGCGCTTTTACTTTAAAAAGATGGGTGAATGATTTCGGCCATTTGGGTTTGAATTTTGTTTCCTGGGCTTTCAATAGCGTTTCCTGAAACGGCGCGGTATAAAAAACGTTTTCGAAATCACCGGCATAGTTCCAGCGGTCAACCAGTTGTATTTCGTCGGCCACCATCTTGGTAACATCAATCACCTTATCGTTTGTCCATTCCACCACTTTGAAGCCATCAGCATAAGTGAGAATATATTTATATTGAATAGCGGCAGTTTCTGAAAGGTCTGCTTCCACCGCCACTTCCCAGAAATCGTTGTTAAGCCAGGTCATGGGAAGCGCTTCCGCCGGGTTGTCATTGCCCAATTCTGCAATATTCCCCAAAACACTTAGTGACTCGCCTGTTTTTGTATGAAAACGCACGTAAAAATGGAGCTTCATTCCTGTAGATTTTGCAAAAGGCGAAAATAGCACAAAATCATGTTTTGCGTAATTATTACACTATCTAAGTGCTGGTTTTGGTACAGAATGCTTTAATTTATAAGTTTTTACCTTATTTTCGCAAAAAACTGACAGCATGGAAACACAGAAAAAGAATACCGGATTATGGTGGTTACTGTTTTTTGCCTCAACAATTGCCCTCATTGCTGCTATTTACCTTCATTGGGAATGGCTTACCCTGATTCTTCCTTTTCAGTGCACGGCCTTTGCCAAAGGCATGGATATAATGTAATCGTTTAATAATCAGTCTCTTTAAATACTAAACTCCCGCCCGTTGCATATGGGCAGGGAGTTTTTTTATTACCAGCCATCGTTCCTGTAGTTCATAAATGGAAGAATTATAGACATTCATCGTAATATAGTCATAATTCATCTAAGTGTTTTCGCTTAAAGTATTGATTATTGTAGCTTTACGGCAGACTAGTATAAACAGCTTAATTCTTACCCTAGGTTCAATGAGAAGACGGTTTATTTTATATAAAATTACGGAAGTGCCCGGTGGCGGAAACTCTATCAGTTACCTGAAAACGTTTAAGTCGCGCCGGCCGGTTTTTAGCATTTTGAAATCAGAAGCCAGGCGGTTCAGCCTGCTAAAAGCGATGTGTCTTGCCTTTCGCTTTTCACTCTCTACCCTGCCGGAAAAATTAGCATAGAAGTAATTAGTATTTAGTATTTAGTATCAAGACCCGATCCCTGAAGTAAATGTAGTACTGACGCTAAATAGATAATTAATTTGCTGGAATCGGCTAATGTTATCGTTACTTCTTTCCCTTCTAAAACAACGCGGTTTAAAATAAAAAACACCGGTCACAAAGTGCCGGTGTTATCTATTGATAAAAGAAATTGATTGTATTAGAATGCAACATGTGTGAGCGATACTGAGGTGCTTTGTTTTCTTTTTGAACCACTGTTTACATACCGGCCTCTTCTTTGTAAATTCCACAAGTTGATAGCTTTAAAAGAAGAAGACTTTGCTGATTGGGGCACGTTAACGCCTGTAGCTACGGTTTCTTTTACTTCAGCAACTAATTGTTGCAATAGGACAGGTTCCATCCGCACACGGGATGACATAACATTACTGTTCATGATCTTTGTTTTTTTGTTTTTTACTATTTAAATCTTGAGCAACGGGAAGAAAACACCTAAGAATCGTTAGTAAGAAGTTGTCAATCTTTAATCACCCAGTTGTAGTCGTACGAACTATTATTTGCTCAATTTGACGCTGCAAAAGTAAGCATTTTATTACTACCCTGCAAGCCTAATTTGAAATAAACTGTTAATACCATTGAATGAATTGATGTACTGATAAACATTTTCTTTACTACAATTGATAATGATTGAAATAAACGCTTACTGATGGTTATTTCCGTTGCAATTTGTTTTGCGCCACAATAACGGAAAAGCTTGAGCGCAATTGCAGCATATTATATCCAACCTGTATGGCAATGATGATCGCCAACGGTCAAAAACAAGTGCTTCCGCCCGCAAACGAACAGTTATTGTAATGAAAACGAACATTTTATATTTGATTGACGAATCCTAAAAAACTGATTGCCAAGTCGTTGAAAACATGGCATTTTTATTTCTGCCATATATAACGCAAACAAAACACATGGTCATGCTACAAAACTACCTGAAGATTGCCTGGCGCAACCTGAGCAAACACAAAGTCTTTTCTGTTATTAATATAGCCGGGCTATCATTGGGTATTGCTTGTACCTTGCTCATTTTGTTTCATGTTAAAGAAGAGCTGAGTTACGATAAAGGTTTCACTAAAGCAAATCGTATTTACAGAATTACCACACAGGGCATTGGACAGGATACACGCCATTGGGCTGCAACATCGCCCATAATCGGTTTATCATTGCAACAAGATATTCCCGCTATAGAAAAAATTGTACGCTTTCACCGGCTCTTTCCTTTTCAGGTATTGAGTTATACCACCGCAAGTATTACAAAAAAAAGATTTGAAGAGAAAGGCGGCCTATTTGCTGATTCCAACGCAATAGATGTTTTTGATTTGCATTTTGCTCATGGCAATGCCGCTACTGCCCTTTCTCAAATGGATGCTATTGTGCTTACAGAAGACATGGCTAAAAAATATTTTGGCAATGAAAACCCGGTGGGAAAAATATTGCAGGATGACGCCAGAAATATTCCACTAACGGTAACCGGTGTCCTGCAAACTATTCCATTTCGTTCTCACCTTAACTTCGATTACCTGGTATCAATGCCCACCCTTACCAAATACATTGATGATCGATCGCTTAACAATCCCGGGTGGTCTGGATTTTATAATTATGCGCTGCTGAAAGAAAATCAAAACCTCGCAAGCGTGGCTGCCGGCTTTCCCAGGTTCCTGGTAAAATTTTATGAAGCTGCCGGCGAAAAACGAGAAAACATTCTTGCCAACCGCAGGCTGGTGCTGCAACCCATAACATCCATTCACCTGCATTCGAAACTGGAAAAGGAACTCGCTCCCAACAGCGACATCACCTACGTATATATTTTCTCTGCTGCAGCATTGCTGATCTTGTTAATTGCAGCCGTAAACTTTATTAATATTTCCACCGCGCAAGCCTTCAACAGAATGAAAGAAATTGGATTGCGCAAAGTGGCAGGCGGTACCAAAGCCCAATTGATACGCCAGTTTTTAGGAGAATCATTTTTAATCACACTGATGGCAACTGCCCTTGCTCTATTATTGTTCAGGGGCGTCATTCCTTTTTATAATAACCTTACCAGCAGGTCTATCGAGTTCAACAACTTATTTACCATTACCAACGCTTGTGCATTGATGCTGCTGATGCTCATCATTGGTGTACTGGCGGGGCTATACCCGGCATGGTTTGTGGCAAGCTTTAATCCTATAGATTCATTGAAGGGAAAAAAAGACGCGCGGTCAACTGTAAACGCGGTTAGAAAAAGCCTGATAGTTTTTCAGTTTGTGATAGCTGTCTTTATGATCTTTAGTACGGTTATTATTTATCGGCAAATGAAATTGTTTCACAATCGGGATCTTGGGTTCAATAAAGAACAGTTGGTGGCCGTTACCATGTACAACAGCACGTGGTCGCAATACAGTTACCTCAACAACACCATTAACAAGAACAAAGCCATTACAGAGCATTCCATTATATCTACATTACCCGGCGAACGCTTCGGTATGTATGGATTTGGGCAATTGTCGGTGCCTGAAAATGAAAATATCCCGGGTTCTACCCGCGCGTTATGGGGAGACGATAAGATGCTCGCCACTTTCAAAATTGAATTAACGGCCGGCAGAAATTTTTTTCCGCAGTTCCCAGCAATCAAAAACAATGAGTTTATTTTAAACGAGGCTGCTGTAAAAGCATTTCAGTTAAAAGATCCGCTGGGTAAAAAAGTTGTATTAGACAATGATACTGGCGAAGTAGTGGGTTTAGTAAAAGATTTCAATTTTGCATCGCTGCACACAGCCATTGAACCCCTGGTGATACAATATAAACCACAACAATGTAAATACCTGGTGCTGAAAGTAGCGCCCAACCAGTTGCCGCAAACACTACAGTTTATGGAAGCCGCTATTAAACAGGCGGCGCCGGCCAGCATCTTTACTTATTCATTTGTTGACGACAAACTCAATCAATTGTACGCTTCTGAAAACAAAATGAGTACGGTCTTTAAAGCGTTTGCGGGTTTTGCCATCTTTATCTCGTGCCTGGGTCTGTTTGGGTTATCGGCCTATGCTGCACAATTGCGTATTAAAGAAGTCGGCATCCGCAAGGTATTAGGAGCTTCCATTTTCAACGTTACTTATTTACTTACACAAGATTTCATCAGGCTGGTATTGCTGGCAACCCTCATCTCATGGCCACTTGCCTGGTGGATGATGAACCGATGGCTGGAGGGATTTGCCTATAGAGTGCAAATCAATATATGGACATTCCTCATTTCAGGCGCATTTGCTTTGCTGGTAGCATTGCTCACAGTAAGCTACCAGGCAATTAAAGCCGCAGTATTAAACCCGGTAAAGAGTTTGAAAACCGAGTGAATTTAATTAAGAATTAAAAATCAGAATTCTGCAAGGTGGTCGGTACCGAAGGTCAGACCGCTCATGTGAGATGGTTGATTACTGGTCTAACCCTCGGTGCTGACCAGGGGCAATTGAAGCAGGTCAGAGATCATCACATAAGCGATCAGAAATGAAAAAGCCCGCAAACGCTGCGGGCTTCACTTATAAAAATCCAGTTCAGGTACTTATTTTACTTCCTCAAATTCAGCATCTGTCACATTCTCACTACCACTGCCTGCATTGGACTGCGGGCCGTTAGGGTTACCTTCGGCACCGGCGCCAGGCTGAGGGCCTGCACCCTGGGTGGCTTTATACATATCTTCACTGGCAGCTGCCCAGGCCGTATTCATCTCTGCAGTAGCAGCATCAATAGCCGCTACATCCTGGCTCTTATGGGCCTCCTTCAGTTTTGTCAGGGCCGCATCTATCGGTCCTTTCTTATCTGCCGGAATTTTATCGCCATATTCTTTCAACTGCTTTTCGGTCTGGAAAACCAGGCTGTCGGCAGCATTTACTTTGTCCACTCTCTCACGCTCCGCCTTATCGGTGGCTTCATTGGCTTTTGCTTCGTTTTTCATTTTCTCTACTTCTTCTTTGCTTAAGCCGCTACCTGCCTCAATTCTGATCTTTTGCTCTTTACCGGTGCCTTTGTCTTTTGCGGTTACATGCAAAATACCATTGGCATCAATATCAAAAATTACTTCTACCTGCGGTACGCCACGCGGTGCCGGGGGAATGCCATCCAGGTTGAATGTACCCAGGCTTTTGTTCTGGCTCGACATAGGACGCTCTCCCTGCAGCACATGAATCTGTACACCGGGCTGGTTATCGCTCGCAGTAGAAAACACCTCGGATTTTTTTGTAGGTATTGTGGTATTACTATCTATTAACCTGGTCATTACGCCACCCATTGTTTCAATACCAAGCGATAAAGGCGTTACATCCAGCAACAATACATCTTTCACTTCACCGGTTAACACCGCGCCCTGTATGGCAGCTCCTACGGCCACCACCTCGTCTGGGTTTACACCTTTATTAGGTTTCTTGCCAAAGAATTTTTCAACAATTTCCTGCACTTTGGGTATACGGGTAGAACCACCCACCAGTATTACTTCATCTATCTGGCTAATGCTCAAACCTGCATCTTTCAAAGCCTGCTCACATGGTTTTAAGCAACGCGCGAATAAAGTATCCGCTATCTGCTCAAATTTGGCGCGGCTCAGTTTTTTTACAAGGTGTTTAGGTACACCATCTATGGCTGTGATATAAGGCAGGTTTATTTCAGTCTCAGATGAAGAGCTTAATTCTACTTTCGCTTTTTCTGAAGCTTCTTTTAAACGCTGCAATGCCATTGGGTCTTTACGGAGATCGATGTTCTCATCTTTTTTGAACTCTTCTGCCAGCCAGTCCATGATCACTTTATCAAAGTCATCTCCACCCAGGTGCGTATCTCCGTTAGTGCTTTTTACTTCAAAAACGCCGTCACCCAGTTCAAGAACAGAAATATCAAATGTACCGCCACCAAGGTCAAACACGGCTATCTTATGATCTTTGCCACCTTTATCCAAACCGTAGGCAAGTGCTGCCGCAGTAGGCTCGTTCACTATACGCCTAACGTTCAAGCCTGCAATTTCACCGGCTTCTTTGGTAGCCTGGCGCTGCGCGTCATTAAAATAAGCGGGCACAGTAATAACAGCATCTGTTACTTCGGTACCAAGGTAGTCTTCTGCAGTTTTCTTCATTTTCTGAAGAATCATGGCAGAAATTTCCTGTGGTGTGTAAAGGCGGCCGTCTATGTCAATACGTACGGTATTATTGTCACCTTTTGCTACTTTATAACTCCAGTGACTGATTTCTTCGGTTACCTCATTAAATTGGCGGCCCATAAAACGCTTTACACTGGTAATGGTGTTTTGCGGGTTGGTAATGGCCTGGCGTTTTGCCGGGTCACCCACCTTGCGCTCGCCATTTTTAAGGAAAGCTACAACAGAAGGGGTTGTACGCCTGCCCTCGTCGTTAGCAATTACCACCGGCTCATTGCCTTCCATTACGGCTACGCAACTATTGGTGGTTCCCAAGTCTATTCCTATGATTTTTCCCATATTTAAAGAATTTAATGTTTACGTTTGATTGTCAATCATTATGCCATGCCGTTTAAAGTGAAAAATTGGCAGAAATGGTACCAAAAAACCGGCATTTCGGGCAAATGGGGCAAATGATTGTCAGGCGTGTGGGAATTCGAAAGTGGCAACGGGGCGTTAGGGCGGAGAAGCAAGTGGGAGGTGGCAAGTGGCAAGGGGGCGTTAGCGCGGAGAGGCAGGTGGAAAATGGCCAGTCGCTGGTGGGCTTTTGGCGCGCAAGGGGTAGTTGATAAGGCAACCAGGAGCTGCGCTTTTTCAGGGAGAATACAACGAATGGATAATAGCAACCAGACGCTTTTTATAATTATAATAAGTTACAATACCCTCTTCTTCACCCATACTATATAATTTGCAACGAGAGTTGCAGACAAACCAGCAAGAGCCCATTAACATTAATTACTCCCCAACAGCGCTCAATCCACACTGGTATCTTCTACTTTAAAACTGAAATGCCTTTGCAGCAGATAGCTGGTGGTAATGACTACTACAGTTGAAATAACCTGGGAAAGAATGGCATTGAGGTGTATGTACTCTACCAGCAATTTAAGAAGCAGGTAATTGATAAAAAGGTTAGACACAAAAACCACGAAATAACGCACCAGCTGCACGCGCCCCCGTATAGTGGAATCTACAAACACTACATATTTCATGAGCAAAAAGCCTACAGGAAAGTTGATAAGAAAAGCAAAGATAAGCGACGCGATATGCGGTTTGAAGGCGTAAAAGCCGAGGCTGAACACCCGTTCCCTGAAAAGGAATTTATAACTGAATGTATACAACACAAAACCCAGTAAGGTATTGGCGCCACCACATGATGCATAACGAAAAGTTTGCAAAGGCACCCATTTTTTAAAGGGCTGGTAAAAAAAATCGATTATAGCGGTAACCTGGTTATGAACCACAAAAACTTTTTGACTGGCGCGAAGATAATTATTGCAGCGCATTCTTTGAACTAAATACTAAAATCGGTCGCTTCCCATTAAAATACATGGCATGTGGTACAACCTTATGCGCATTGTATGCATCTAGCATTAACCATCTGTTGAATAACCCTATGCATAATAATTAATTACTTATTCCTGTCCCTACGCCATAAGCTGGTTTTGTCCGTCCACAGCCGCATTAATGCGGCTGTTTTATATTTTAACCCAACCATGTATTACAATATGCATGGCAAATTAACCATACTTGATCTTAATTGAAGACAGCCCGGCAACAACCAACGTTTATGGTTGCTGCTGCAAGTTTCTTATTTTTGCCCCCCAGAAACAAGTATATGGCAATAGCAGCATTATTAAAAGATACCGTAACCACCAGCCTGGTCGCATTATACCAACAGCCTTTTTCAGACAAAGACTTTCAGGTAAACCAAACAAAGCCTGAATTTGAAGGCGACTATACCATCGTACTGTTTTCACTGATAAAAAAATTAAAGAAATCGCCCGAGCAGGCAGGCAATGAATTGGGCGGCTACCTTACCAAACATTATCCGGATCTTTTTTCGGGATACAATATTATTAAAGGCTTTCTCAACCTGTCAATTGCAGAAAAGTACTGGCTACAACTACTCGAACAGCATTATACCGATGTGGCTTTTGGGAAGCAACCCCTCCGCGGTGAACGTGTAATGGTGGAGTACTCCTCCCCCAATACCAACAAGCCATTGCACCTTGGCCATTTGCGCAATAATTTTCTCGGTTGGAGCACCGCTGCTATTCTGGAATATATTGGCTATGGCGTAGTGAAGACTTGTATTGCCAACGACCGCGGCATTCATATTTGTAAAAGCATGGTGGCGTGGCAACTTTTTGCTAATGGCGCAACACCTGAAAGTACCGGCATGAAAGGAGATCATTTTGTGGGCGATTACTATGTGCTGTTTGGCCAGGAATTGAAAAAACAGGTAGAAATATTAACCGTTAAGGGCGTAGGGAAAGAGGAAGCTGAAAAGCAGGCACCGATCATGCAACAGGCGCAACAAATGCTGGTGGACTGGGAAGCCGGAAAACCTGATGTAATAGAACTCTGGAAAAAAATGAACAGTTGGGTGTATGCGGGTTTTGATGTTACATATAAAAGAATCGGCAGCGATTTCGACAAAACATATTACGAAAGCGATACCTACCTCTTAGGTAAAGACCTGGTGGAATTTGGCCTGCAAAAAGGCGTTTTCTTTCAGAAAGAAGATGGTAGTGTATGGATTGATTTAACCGCTGAAGGACTGGATGAAAAAATTGTACGTCGAAAAGACGGTACGGCTGTTTATATAACACAGGATATTGGGCTCGCGGTAAAAAAATATGAAGAGTACAAATGCAACAAAAGCATTTATGTGGTAGGCAATGAACAGGATTACCATTTTAAAGTACTGAAACTGATTTGCCAGAAATTAGAACTGCCCGCGGCGGATGATATTTTTCACCTGAGCTATGGCATGGTGGAACTGCCCAGCGGCAGAATGAAAACCCGCGAAGGCACGGTGGTGGATGCAGATGACATCATAGATGAAATGGTGAATGTATCAAAACAAAAAACAGAAGAGCTGGGCAAAGTGAAAGACTTTACAGCCAACGAACTGGCGGAACTGTTTGATACAATAGGCATTGGCGCACTAAAATTCTTCCTGCTGCGGGTAGACCCTAAAAAGAAGATGCTGTTCAACCCCGAGGAAAGCATCGACTTCCATGGATTTACAGGTCCCTTTATACAATTCATACACGCCCGTATAAAATCTATTCTCCGTAAAGAATTGCCAACAGCAACCGTGGCAAATTCAGAAGTTTTATTACCATTGGAAAAAGAGTTGCTGATTACAATGGAGCAATACCCCGCCGTGCTGGAGCAGGCGGCTGCGGAATACAACCCGTCACATATCGCCAACTATGTATACAGTGTGGCAAAAACTTTCAGCTCTTTTTACACCGAACACAAAGTGGCCAACGCAGAAACTGAAGACAAAAAACAATTACGGTTACGATTATGCATGATGGCAGCAAACATCATATCGTCGGCAATGGGCTTACTGGGTGTTAAGGTGCCTGATCGGATGTAATGTCAGTTGATTAGTTGATTGGTAAGCGCCGGTTGATCAGTAAGGGCTGGTTGATCAGTAAGTTCTGGTTGATCAGTTGATTTGTAAACGCCGGTTGATCAGTAAGTTCTGGTTGATCAGTTGATTTGTACACGCCCGTTAAGGTAATGATGATACATCTTGTAGAGTTGATACAGACAGCTAACTTGCGTCGCAACCAATCAACCAATCAACCAATCAACCAATCAACCAATCAACCAATCAACCAATCAACCAATCAACCAATCAACCAATCAACCAATCAACCAATCAACCAATCAACCAATCAACCAATCAACCAATCAACCAATCAACCAATCAACCAATCAATCACAAGGTTGTTTACGCCGGGTATCTATAAGGTATTGTATTTTCCAGGTACCGTTGATGCGTATGAGTTGGTAAGAGTCTACCCCGCAGTGGCTGAATTTGCCGGCATAATAAAATTTATATGGCGTCCACACAGAAGCGAGCGGGCCGTCGATCTTTATGGTTTCAAACACAATGCGCTCATCGGCTGAATCTTTTGGCAATTTACTTACCTGTGCAGCAAATTCTTTTACCAATTCGTTTTTGATAATTACCTGTCCTTCTTTGTTTCGGCCAATGGTTTGTAAAATGGCGCTGTCTGTAAAAGCTACCTGTATAGAGACGGCATCGGCAGCACGCATACCATCAAACAAAAGGTTTATTGCAGCTTTTACCGAGTCCTGCGTGGTTTGTGCAGAAACAGGCACTGCACCAAGTACTATAAGTAGTAAAATGAAAAAATGTTTCAAGCGTTATCAATTATGAGTTGAGAGTTACAAGTTATGAGTTAAGAATTATGAGTTAAGAGTTTGGAGTTGAGAATAAGAGTTGTACGTTGTCCTGTTGTCTAACTTAGACATGTCTGAACTAACGAACTGCAGAACTCGCGAACTTTCGAACTCATGAACTAACGAACTGCAGAACTCGCGAACTTTCGAACTCATGAACTTTCGAACTCCCAAACTCACGAACTCCCGAACTCCCGAACTTCCGAACTACATATACCCCAGTATCTTCAGCATGCTTTGCGCCGTTTGTTCTTTTGCATAGACCCAGTCAACCAGTTTACCATTTTTATCATGGCCCACAATAATGTGTTTGGGAGAGGGTATCAGGCAATGCTTGATGCCGCCATAACCGCTAATCTGATCCTGGTAGGCGCCCGTATGAAAGAACCCGACTACCAGGTTTTCGCCATTGGTAAGCTTTGGTAAAAAAACTTCGTTGATGTGTTCTTCAGAGTCGTAATAATCATGGCTGTCGCAGGTGATGCCGCCGAGTACAACACGGTGGTATTCTTCGTTCCATTTGTTAATGGGAAGCATGAGAAAGCGTTCGCCAATACCCCAGGTATCGGGCAACGTGGTAATAAAAGAAGAATCGATCATATACCATGTCTCGCGATCATTTTGCATCTTCTGCCCAATGACGCTGTAAATATGCGCCATGCTTTCGCCTACCGTATAGCTGCCAAACTCTGTGAATATATGCGGCATGGGCACATTGCTTTTTTTGCAGGCCGTTTTAATGTTGCGCACAATTTCATTGATCATAAACTGGTAATCGTAATCAAAGCCCAGCGAATGTTTAATAGGAAAACCACCGCCAATGTTGATAGAATCCAGTTCAGGACAAATTTTCTTTAACTGGCAGTAAAGATTGATAACCTTATTTAATTCACTCCAGTAATAGATATCGTCTTTGATACCCTTGTTCAAAAATATGTGCAGCATCTTTAACTGGAAGCGGTCTTCATTGCCCTCAATTTTGTCAACATAAAACTCCAGTATGTCTCGCGGCCTGAAACCCAGTCTGGATGTATAAAAAGGGAAATTAGGTTCTTCTTCCGCAGCTACCCGTATACCGAGTTTAAAAGGCGCCTTCACTGTTTTTTTATACAGCTGCAGTTCATCTTTATTATCCAGAATGGGAATTACATTTTTAAAGCCCGTATTAAGCAGGCTGGCAATACGGTTGGTATAGGGCTTTTGTTTGTAGCCATTGCAGATGATGAATGTATCCTTGGTTACTTTTTTACGGGCATACAATTTTTTGATGATTTCAATATCATATGCATAAGAAGTTTCTAGGTGAATGTCCTGCTTGAGCGCTTCCTCTACCACAAATGAAAAGTGTGAACTCTTGGTGCAGTAACAATAATTGTATTCGCCGGTATATTTATATTTCTTGAACGCCGTATCAAACATTTTTTTTGCTTTCTTTATCTGCATACCAATTTTAGGCAGGTAAGAAAGTTTCATGGGTGTGCCATATTTGTCAATCAGGGCCTTTAGATCAAGGCCGTTAAATTGCAGGTACTCGTCTTTTACTTCAAAACCTTCCTGGGGAAAATTGAAAGTTTGTTTCGTAAGATCCAAATAAGAATTATTCATGTAAGACAACTGTAATTACGGGTTAAAAATTTTTTGTACTATCAGCAATACGTCCGGTCTTTTTTATTCTGCACAAAAGTAATCGTTTGCAGCAATCGGGAACGTTTTTTTTGCCAGCCGTCGGCATCCCCCATGACCAGAGAAAAATAGCCAAATGCAACCGGTAAATGGTAACATTGCAAAGTAAATTGTTCGGGAGAAATACCATATTTTTTTCTATACATAAAAAGATTGCACCAATGAAAAATATATTGCTGCCTTTGTTGTTGCTGGCCGTTGTCAACTGTTCAATACTTGCGCAAACAAATTACCAGGCGAAGGCAAAAGCACTGCTCGCCAAAATGACGATTGATGAGAAAATCGGACAACTAAACCTTGTGACCCCCGGGGGTGGTATGGCAACAGGTGCCGTGGTAAGCCAGGGCGTAGAAGAAAATATCCGCAAAGGGCTGGTGGGTGGATTATTTGGCATCTATGGCCCGGAAAAAGTGCGGAAGGCACAAGACCTGGCGGTTAAAAATACACGCCTGCACATTCCGCTGATTTTTGGACTGGATGTTATTCACGGTCACAAAACAATTTTTCCGATACCACTGGGTCTTTCTGCCAGTTGGGACTTAGCGTTAATAGAAAAGAGCGCGCGCATAGCCGCCACCGAAGCCAGTGCCGACGGATTGGCCTGGGCCTTCTCGCCCATGGTAGACATTGCCCGAGACGCCCGCTGGGGAAGAATTTCTGAAGGCAGCGGAGAAGATCCTTACCTGGGCGGATTGATTGCACAAGCAATGGTAAAAGGTTACCAGGGAAAAGACCTGAGTGCCAACAATAACATCATGGCCTGTGTAAAACATTTTGCGCTTTATGGCGCCGGTGAAGCCGGGCGCGAATACAATACGGTAGACATGAGCCGCATCAGGATGTATGAATATTACCTGCATCCCTATAAAGCAGCTATTGACGCCGGCGCAGGCAGCATAATGAGTTCATTCAATGAAATTGATGGCGTTCCTGCTACCGGTAACAAATGGTTGCTTACTGATCTGCTGCGCAAACAATGGGGTTTTAAAGGCTTTGTGGTGTCTGATTATACATCATTAAGTGAAATGATCAACCACGGTGTGGGAGATCTCAGTGCTGTATCTGCATTGGCGCTTAAAGCCGGACTGGATATGGATATGGTGGCAGAAGGCTTTTTATCCACCCTAAAAAAATCTTTGCAGCAAGGCAAAATTACGCTGGCAGAAATTGATTTGGCCTGCACGCGCATACTGGAAGCAAAATTCAAACTCGGATTATTTGACAATCCGTATAAATACATTGATGAAGCAAGGCCTGCCAAAGATATACTTACACCAGCAACACGCGCCGCTTCGCGGGAGATAGCTGCACATGCATGCGTGTTACTAAAAAACAATAACCAGGTACTGCCATTGCAAAAAACCGGCACCATTGCGCTGGTAGGTCCTTTGGCAGATAACCAGCGCAACATGCTGGGCACCTGGGTGGTGGCGGGCGATTGGAAGCAGTCTGTGTCAATTAGAACCGGTATTACCAATGTAGCGGGCAGTGGTTTGAATATTCTGTATGCCAAAGGGGCCAATATAGCCGATGATACCATGCTGGTGAAGAACGCCAATGCGCTGGGCGTTGAAATTGAGCCCGACCTGCGATCCCCTGCTGCCTTGATTGAAGAAGCAGTGGCCACGGCATCTAAAGCAGATGTGGTAGTGGCGGTAATGGGTGAAGCGGCTGATATGAGCGGCGAATCATCCAGCCGCGCGGACATTGGCTTACCAGAAAACCAGCAGGGCCTGCTGAAAGCGCTGGTTAAAACAGGCAAGCCCATTGTACTGGTATTGATCAACGGCCGACCACTTACCCTTGTTTGGGAACATAACAATATGGCTGCCATCTTGGAAGCATGGGCACCTGGTACAGAAGCAGGCAATGCAGTTGCCGATGTGCTGTTTGGCAATTATAATCCGTCCGGAAAAATTACCGCCACGTTTCCGAGAACTGTTGGACAAATACCTATTTACTACAATCATAAAAACACCGGGCGACCTTACGACGGAAACGGGTCTGGCAAATTCAAATCTTATTACATGGATATCTCCAACGATCCATTGTACCCATTTGGATACGGCCTCAGTTATACCAGTTTTGATTACAGTGATATAACGCTGAGTAAAAAGACGCTGAAAGGAAATGAAAGCCTTACTGCTACTGTAACCGTTACCAACAGCGGTAAATATGCCGGAGAGGAAACAGTACAATTATACATTACCGACCCCGTAGCCAGTGTAACACGCTCTGTGAAAGATTTAAAGGGTTTTAAAAAGATAACACTGCAGCCAGGCGAGAAAAAAGAGGTGAGCTTTACCGTTAGCACCGACCAGTTAAAGTTCTATAACAGCAATCTTGTGTACGATTGGGAGCCGGGCGAATTCATCATTCATGCAGGCACCAGCTCGGCCAATACAAAATCAGCCAGCGTGCAATGGATGAAGTAGTTGATTAGTTGGTTGATCAGTTGATTGGTTGATCAGTTGATTGGTTGATCGGTTTCTTTATCGAGTAGATGAATGGTTGCTTTGTGAAGCAGTTGAATGGATTTCAGCCCTGGAAGGGCGGCATCACTAACCGGGGATATAGCTTCCGGACTAATGATCAAGTATCGAAAGCCCTAGAGCCGGCATACAGTGTTTTTGCATGTAAAAGCATGAGCCCTGAATGAGCGGTGTCATTAATAGGGGAATAGTTCCCGAACCAATGATCAAGTATCGAAAGCCATTGAGCCGGCATACCGTGTTTCTGTACGTAAAGGCATGAGCCCTGAATGAGCGATGTCATTAATAAGAGAATAGTTCCCGAAACAATGATCAAGTATCGAAAGCCATTGAGCCGGCATACCGTGTTTCTGCGTGTAAAAGCATGAGCCCTGAAAGGGCGGCATCACTAACCGGGGACATAATCCCCGGATCACTCAACAAGGATGAAAAGCCCTGAAAGGGCGCTGGCATTTAACCAACCAGTATCAGTATTGTTAAGCAACGCGAGAAATTCCGAAAGCATGAAAAAAAAATTGAGCATCATTATACTTGTTATCATTAATGCCACACTCCAAGCGCAGCATATTGAACTCATTAGCACCGGCAACAAAACGTCTTTGCGCGGCTTAAGTGTGGTAAACGATAAAATTATCTGGGCCAGTGGCAGCAATGGTTTGGTGGCAAGAAGCGTAGACAGCGGCCATACCTTTAAATGGTTCAACATTCCCGGATATGAGAAACGCGATTTCAGGGATATAGAAGCCTTTGATGCCGTAACCGCTATTATAATGGCCATCGATACACCTGCAGTAATATTAAAAACAATTGACGGTGGACAACACTGGAAAAAAGTATACGAAAACAATAAGCCGGGTATGTTTCTAGATGCCATGGAATTCTGGAACCAACAGAGTGGTATTGTGATTGGCGATCCCTTGAATGGCAAATTTTTTATTGCGCGCACATTTGACGAAGGCGAAACCTGGCACGAAACATCTGCGGATAAATTGCCGGCAGCCGATTCGGGTGAAGCCTGTTTTGCCTCCAGCGGAACCAATATACGTGCCCTCAACCTTGCTGAAGCATGTTTTATCAGTGGCGGATTACGCTCCAGGTTTTTCTGGAAAGGCAACCCCGTAGAACTGCCCATTATACAGGGCACCGGTTCCACTGGCGCCAATTCAATTGCTGTAAGGGATAATAAAAAAAGAAAGAACAGCCAATACTTTGTTGTGGTAGGTGGTGATTTTACCAATGACACATCTGCTGAAAAAAATTGCATTCTTACCAGTGACGGTGGCAAAACATGGATAAAGCCTGCTACCCCACCCCATGGCTACCGGTCGTGCGTGGAATTCATTTCAAAAACTACATTGATTACCTGTGGTACCAGTGGCATTGATATGTCATCTGATGGTGGAATGAACTGGCGTCTTATCAGCAAAGAAAGTTTTCATGTATGCCGTAAAGCCAAAGAAGGGAATGCTGTATTCCTGGCAGGCAAAGGTAAAATTGCAAAGTTGGTACTGAGAGATTAAGGGAGAAAACGCTCCCCCATCCGATTTCCCCCAACAGGGAAAGCCATATAAACAGCGCCCTCGCTATTGCATATCCAGCTTTGTTTTTCAAATGCATTATTCACAATCAAAATGTACATCATGATCTACCATCACAATCATGACAATCTGCGTTCCAGTAATCCGCGACGGTGCATTTTCACACCTGCCTGTCGGCAGGCAGGTTTTCACATTGTCACATTCTCCCGATAGCCAAAAAAAAATGCCGGCCATAGTTTCCTCTGACCAGCACCCGTCTTGCTGTATTAACAAGTATAACAACCTTACAAGAATACAAAGTTATGATCGCGATCAATTCAACCCAATAGTAGATTAACTATTTCACGCGGGTAATTTTTCTAGATTTTACTAGGAACGTACAGGCAGTTACGCTGTAAAATACGTTTATTAAGTATGGATAACTACGTATATACACTTAACACATTAGTGCGCAAGAAAAATCTAATTGCTGAGGCTCCTGAAATCAACCGGAACTAACTTGCTTACGCCAGGCTCCTGCATGGTAACGCCATAGATAACATCTACTGCTCCCATGGTTTGCTTATTATGGGTTACAATAATAAACTGGCTTTCTTCGCTGAAGCGGCGTATCATATTGGTAAACTTGCCCACGTTGGCATCATCCAAAGGCGCATCAACTTCATCCAGTATACAAAACGGTGCGGGCTTAATAAGATAGATGGCAAATAGCAGTGCCGTTGCCGTTAGTGTTTTTTCTCCCCCGCTCAACTGGCTGATGGATGACGGGCGTTTGCCTTTTGGTTTGGCAATAATATCGATACCGGTTTCGGCCAGGTTTTCAGGGTTTTCAAGAACCATATCTGCCGTATCATCTTCGGTAAACAGTGCTTTAAATACTTTCTGGAAATTCTCACGCACACGGTTAAACGTATCAAGGAAAGCCTGGTTGGCAGTGGCTTCCACTTCCTGTATGGTTTGCATCAGGCTGTCTTTGGCCGTTACCAGGTCATTTTTTTGTTCCAGTATGAAATCGTAACGTTTCTTCATTTCCGTAAATGCCTCTATTGCGGTAGGGTTTACTTCGCCCAGGTTCTCCAGTCGTTTTTTCATGCGATCACTTTTCTCCTGCAATTCAGTAACGGGTGTTTCGCTAGTTCTGGGCTGATCAATAATATCATCGAGGTTGATCCTGAACTCTACCTGCAGGCGTTCTTTCATACCTGCCAGTTGAAGTTTCAATTCATTTAGGCTGTCTTTTATTTCGGCCAGCAAATGTTCCGCCTGTTCTTTTTCTTTCACGGTGTGACGCAATTCGCTTTCCTTTTCATTTAGCTTGTTGCGCAGGTTGTAATAGGCCTGATCTGCTTCATTCAAACTGGTTTCTTCGGCTTCTTTTTTACGCAGCAGGTCTATATGACCCTGTTCGGCCGCCTGCAGTGTATCGCTGCTTTCCGCAATGCTTTCCTGTGTTTGTTTTAATTGTGAAGCATTCGCTTCAATCTGTGTACGCAGATCATTTAGCTGGTTGCTTTTAAATTCATGCTCTTGTTTCAGCGCATTAATTTTGCTGTGCTGGCGGGTTACCTGCAGGTTGAAATCATTGTATCCGGCCATCACTTCATTATAACCGGCTTCTACCACTTTGTATTCATCTTCGCTCGACCGCAGTTTGTCGCGCAGATCATTCAATGTACCTACCAGTTGCATCCATTCATTGCGAACATCTTCCACACCGCCGGCGGTTTCTTCCAGCGTAAGCGTCAACTCTTCTACACGGTTTTGTGATGTACCTTGTAACGCGTGCAAATTCTCCGTTTTATTTTCTAATGAAAATACCAGGTTGGTAAGGCGGCTGATATCTTCATTTGCCTGTTTGATGGCCGTTTCTTTCAGCTGCTCATTAAATCCTATCACCTCATTGTGCTTGAACTGAATATCGGCTTTCAGTTTGTTTACAATGATTTCCTGTGCAGTAATTTCTTCTGCTAATTTTTCCAGGTTCTTGGCACGTCCAATTTTTTTGCCTTCAAACAATCCCACGCTTCCGCCGGTGAGCGAGTATTTCCCTTTTACATACTTACCATGTTTCTCCAGCACAACAGAGCCGTTGCTGTTGGCAAGCGCACTTTCACTCTCTGCAATAAACACGTTGCCCAGTAAATAGTTGGCCAGGCTGCGGTAGCGTTCGTCTACCTCAATTACCTCCATGGCGCGAATGGTTTCGGGTATATCATGAGAATTACCGAAATCCTGGTTTTCGCCGGATAGTTTATCCAGCAAAAAGAAATTAGCCTTCCCTTTTTTATTTTCATCCAGTAAATGCACGGCCTGTAATCCCTCTTCCAGGTTGTTTACCACATAATAGTTGAGATAAGGCTCCAGTACATTTTCTACTGCCGCGCGGTATTCCTCTTTTACGTAAATGATATCAGACAGTATGGGCGCAGTATGGTTCCAGTTGGTGTTGTTGTGGAGGAACTTTACACTTTCCGGATAACCTTCCATTGAATCGATCAGGCTTTTCAGCAAATCAAATTCGTTTCTCCTGCTATCTAGTTTCCTGTTTTCATCCGCCAGTTGCTGGCGCAGCGTTTCCACCTCGCTTTGTGTTTGCAAGATTTGTTCTTTCGTGCGATCCTGGTGTTCCTGCAACTGTAACAAATCCCTTTTCCGGGTTTCAAGCTCTTCTTCTTTGTGGCGGCGCTCTTCTTCCAGTTGTTTCAACTGGCTGTTGCGCACTTCGCGTTCTTCTTCTATTTGTTCAATGGCCCTTTGTAAATTCTGTATGGAAGTATCCGCAACAGCCACTTTTTTCTCTGCTTCAAACTGGTTACGCTGAATGCTGAGGTTCTCGCTGCGAAGGCTGTCTACATGCGTTCTTTTTTCATCAAACACCTTGCGTTTATCTTCTACACTGGCTTTTAATGCCTCCAGTTGTTGTTGTAAATTTTCAAGTCGCAATTGCTCTTCCGTTCCCTGTTGTTCTGTAAACAGGATGCTTTCTTCCAGTCCTTTTAACTGTCCTTCGCTTTTAGAAAGAAATGCTTCAAGGCTCGCTGACTTTTCCTGCAAAAAATTTAGTCGCTGGCTGGCCAGGTTCTTTTCATTTTCTTTTGTACGCAAAACCTGCAACAGTTCATTAAACTCATGCTGCATGCTTTGAAGAGCGCGTTCTTTTTCAATAAAATCTACACGCTCCTGTTCAAGTGCGGCTTCTGCGGTAGCAATGGCCGCTTCCAGCTGTATCTTTTTATTGGTTTCTGTTTCTGATTGTTCGTTGAGGGTACGGTAGGTTACATTGAATCCTTCCAGCGATGCTTTGGCCAGTTCAATGCTATGCTCGCGGTACTCTTTTTTTATTTCGTGGTATTTCTCCGCTTTTTTAGCCTGGTTTTCCAGGCTTTTTAGCTGGTTGTTAATTTCAAATAAAAGATCTTCAATACGGGCAATGTCCTGCTCGGTAGCATCCAGCTTTAATTTAGCTTCTCTTTTACGCGTTTTATAGATGGTGATGCCGGCCGCCTGTTCCAGCATGCGGCGGCGGCTGTTTTCTTTGTCTTTAATGATTTCATCTACCATGCCCAGCTCAATAATGGCATAACTGTCTGTGCTTACGCCCGTATCCATAAAAAGGTTCTGGATATCTTTTAACCGGCATTGTACATCATTCAGGCGGTATTCACTTTCGCCGCTTTTATAAAATTTACGGGTAACGGTAACGGTGTTAAATTCGGTAGGCAGCAGGTTGCGTGTATTCTCAAACGTGAGACTTACTTCGGCAAGGCCCGAGGCGCTGCGGGTTTTAGAACCGTTAAACACCAGGCTATCGAGGTTTTCACTGCGCAAATGGCTAATTTTCTGCTCGCCAATTACCCAGCGTATACTATCTATGATATTGCTTTTGCCACAGCCATTGGGGCCAATTACACCCGTAATGCCCTCATCAAAATTGAGCACGGTTTTATCGGCAAAACTCTTGAATCCCTTAATTTCTAGGCTCTTTAATCTCACTGTGAAAAGTTTTAAGTAGAACGGGCAAATATATTTTTTTGCAGCTAACAAAAAATCCGGTTGGGGAAGAAGGAGGTTATAATTATTCACCTCTTATACACAAACACCAAACCGGCAATTAGTTATCAACAGTTTGTGGGCAAATAGGTTCAATTTTGTTTGGAATCCAATCATGGGGTAATTTGTCCTGCCGCCCATGCCCTACCCCTAAAGCTGACTGCAAATTGCCTTGTATAAATTACTATTATTGCACACAAACTATTGGCATGATCAAATCCGGTATGTTGCTGTGTATCGTACTTGCAGCCTGCACTGGCTTACTGGCACAAAGGACCACACCAGCCGCGCTAACAAAAGAAGCTGTTGCCCTTGAACAGACAATCATTGATACCATTCGCAACCTGGATGAAGTAAAGAAACGAGCCGCATATGTGCAGGCGCAAACCGCGGGAAAACGAAAACTGCAGTACATTATATGGGAAAAGCCGCACGGAAAGACGTCTTACTACTGGATAGCTGTGACAGAAGACAACGGAGATGCTTACTACACGCACTTTAACTTCTACCTTTATCCAAAATCTTTTCATATCAAATACCTTGACCCCGTTTCCGGCGATGCCATTACACTTGCACAATGGAGAAAAATGAAATAAAGTCCCATGCTTAACACCGCCGACCTCCATATAGATGATGAGATATTGCCCTTGTTTGATGCCACTTTCAATTATCATTCTGGCCAGGCTTTGCGCAGTATGTTCAACACACCGCTTTCATCAGTAGAAGAAATACTGCTCCGCCAGCACATCCTGCAGGGCTTTATAGGCAACCGCGAACTGTTGAAGGATTATTCGTTTTCGCGGTTCAACCTGGCAGAGATTTACGACTTTCTCGAAACCTTTGCTGCAGGCTCACTTTCCGGGCGGAAACTTAGGTGGAAGCTCACTTTTTCCGATAAAGAAAGGCAGCAAAAAAGAGGAAGGCTAATATTATTGATTCGGCTATTTTATAAAATACATACCAGTTATACCAGCAAGATAGATACTTCGCTTTTTCCTGCCTCGTATGCTGCTGACCTGGTACACCTGAATACATTTTTTTCAGGATTTGATTTGGAACGTTATGAAACGGCTTTCAAAAAAAACAAGTTCAGGGTTAGCCATATTATTGAACTGTTGCAACTTATTTCAGAAAGGGTTACCAACGGCCAGTTTGCCGCCTTCTGGCAAAGGTGGTTCCTGTTTGAAGCATTCTTGTCGGTTAGTAACGCGATAACAAAAAACAATTTCGTGTTTCCTGCATTCACCAATAGCCAGTTTTCATTGCAAGGCGTTTACCATCCTTTTTTGAAAAATCCGGTAAAGAATGATATTACAGCCACCAACAACGTCATTCTGTTAACCGGGCCCAATATGTCTGGAAAGTCTACCCTGCTTAAAGCCATCAGCCTTTGTGTATACCTGGCACACACAGGCATTGGCGTACCTGCCGCTGCAGCCAGTATGCCCTACTTCAGTACTATCTCTGTGGCCATTAACCTTACAGACAGCATTGTAAGCGGTTACAGCCATTTCATGTCTGAAATTATAACGCTTAAAAACGTACTTACAGAGGCCCGGGGCAAAACAAAATGTTTTGCTGTTTTTGATGAACTGTTCCGAGGCACCAACATTGAAGATGCGCTGGAGATCAGTACCGCTACCATAAAAGGCCTGTGCCACTTTCCGGACTCTTTGTTTTTTATTTCTACGCACCTGCACCAACTCAAAGAAATAGAAGAAGTAAGAACCAATAAAGTAACAACACTCTATATTGATTGCGAGCTAAAAAATGACACCCCGGTTTTTACCTACCAGTTGAAAGAAGGATGGTCAGACATGAGGGTTGGCCGCATCTTATTTGAAAAAGAAGGCCTCAACAATATGCTCAACCCCTGAACAATTTACCAATTACATGGCTACCACACATGGATAGTCTTTTTATAAGGTAACCGTGTGAATAAATGTGTCAGGGTATTCTCTCCGTTTGCATAGCCGTCAACCGACATCACATCTGCCAGTACAGATATTCATTTATTAATTATATTTAGCCACCAAAAACCCCACTGAATGAGAAAATTGATAACGCCATTTCTGATGGCGCTGCTATTTACAACTATTGCCCTGGCACAAAATGGTTATAGCAACTACGCGCAGCAAAATAAACGCATCAATGCACTGGCCGCTGCTTATCCCCAGGTAACAAAGCTTCAGTCCATTGCCAAAACACCCAGTGGAAAAGATGTGTGGGCGCTGGTAATCAGCAATGGCACTGCTGAATCAAAACCAGGCATAGCCGTGGTAGGCGGTGTAGAAGGCACTCACCTGCTGGGTATGGAAATGGCCATCGGCTTTGCCGAAAACCTGCTAAAAGGCACCAACACCGACAGCGTTAAAACGTTACTTAGCAAAACAAGCTTTTATATTTTCCCCAACATGAGCCCGGATGCGATGGAACAATATTTTGCCACCCTGCAATACGAGCGCCAGGGCAATGCCAGCCAGACAGATGATGACAGAGATGGCAAAGTAAATGAAGACGGCTACGATGATCTGGATGGCAATAATAAGATCACCTGGATGCGCATAGAATCGCCTGTTGGCGAATACAAAACCAGTGCAGACGATGCCAGGGTGCTGGTAAAAGCTGACCCCACCAAAGGTGAAAAAGGGAAATACCAATTAATATCTGAAGGTATTGACAACGACAAAGACGGTCAGTTCAACGAAGACGGCGATGGTGGTGTGTGGTTCAACAAAAATCTTTCGTTTAAACATCCTTCTTTTTCACCAGGCGCCGGTGAATTTGCAGTATCTGAAACAGAAACAAAAGCGCTGCTTGATCAGCTGTACCAATTATACAACGTATATGCAGTAGTCAGTTTTTCGAGTAATAACAATCTATCCTCCCCTTTCGCCTTTGCGCCCGCCAATCCCCCGCCGCGCGTGGTGGCGAGCTACCTTGAGCAGGATGCCAAAACAAATGCGATGGTATCTGACCTGTACAACAAACTAACCACCATGAAAGATGCTCCTAAAACAACACCTTCCGGGGGCGATTTTTTATCATGGGCGTATTATCACTACGGGCGTTTTAGTTACAGCACACCTGGCTGGTTTGTACCCAAACCAAAACCCGACACGGCTAAAAAAGACAAAACACCGGTAATGGATGATATATCCGTTAACTACCTCCGCTGGGCGCAGCAACAGGGCATCAAAGACAATTATACCGATTGGAAAAAAATCAATCATCCTGATTTTCCGGGCCAAAATGTAGAAGTGGGCGGAATTAACCCTTTTGTTTTAATTAACCCACCCTATCAATTGGTAGACAGCATTGTAAAAAAACATACTGCTTTTATTGAAAAACTGGCGGCTTACCAGCCGGAGATAGATATTATCAACCTGGGCACAGAGAAATTGGGTGGAGGCATTACGCGCATAACCGCCACCGTTATCAACCGGGGCACCTTGCCTTCTCATTCAAAATTAGGTGAGCGTTCCTATTGGGTAAAACGAATTCATGTAACCTTGAACACAGAAAAAAACCAGGCAGTCATCAGCGGCAAAAAAATACAACTCCTCAATTCGCTGGAAGGCTTTGGCGCGCGTGAACTTAGCTGGCTGGTAAAAGGCAGCGGTAAATGCATCCTGGAAGCAGGCAGCCCCACCACCGGAATAAAAAAAATAACCATCAGCCTGTAACGGCTATTTCATATTCATTAGAAAACATACCATGAAACGCATTCAATCATATAGTATTTGCCTGTTCATTTCTCTCTGTACAGCTGCAATGTTGCAGGCACAAACCAGTGAGCAGATTTATAAAGCTGCGGGCAGCCCGGTTAATCCAAAAGTGCCGGTTAGCTGGAACCATTATAACGACCATGCCGGTATTGGCGAACTGCTTAAAAAGATAGTGAAGGCTTACCCATCGCTGGCAAAACTGGAACAAGTGGGTAAATCGTTTGACGGGCGTGAACTTTGGTGTATTGCCATTACCGACTATACCAAAGGCGATGCCGCTAAAAAACCAGCTATGTACATAGACGGCAACATACATTCTAATGAAGTGCAGGGCGCAGAATTTGCCATGTATACTGCCTGGTACCTGACAGAAAGTTTTAACGATACAAAATTTATACAGGAACTGCTGGGGGATAAAATATTTTACATTATACCCACCATCAACCCCGACGGCAGGGACAGCTTTTTTAAGAAACCCAACAACATGCATTCGCCCCGTTCCGGCGTGGTGCCGGTAGACAACGACATGGACGGACAAACAGACGAAGATGGTTACGATGATCTGGATAATGATGGAAGTATTACGCAAATGCGCCGCAAAACATCTAACGGGCGGTTCCGCGCCGACCCGGTAAACCCCAACCGGATGATTGAAGTAAGCGCCGATGAAAAAGGCGAGTATGAAATGCTGGGTTTTGAAGGTATTGATAATGATGGAGACGGCCAGGTAAATGAAGACGGTGCGCAGTTTGAATATGACCCCAACCGCGACTGGGGCTGGAACTGGCAACCCAATTATGTACAGGGTGGCGCTTATAAATACCCTTTTTCATTACCCGAAAACAGGGCGCTGATGGAGTTTGTAATGAAACATCCCAACATTGCTGCAGCGCAATCTTTTCACAATGCAGGCGGTATGATCTTACGTGGCCCCGGTGCACTGGAAGACCTGGGTACCTATAACGCGGCAGACGTGCAGGTGTATGATGCCATTGGTAAAAAAGGCCAGGAAATTATTCCCGGTTATAAATACCTGGTGGTGTACAAAGACCTTTACTCTGTATTTGGTGGAGAACTGGATTGGTTTTATGGCGGACGCGGCATTTACACCTATTCCAATGAACTTTGGACACCCTACCTGATGTTTAATAAAGATGCCACGCGCGACCCCAACGAAGACGACAACTTTCAGTTTGACCGTTACCTGTTGTTTAAAGATGCGTTTGTAGAATGGCATGAGTACAATCATCCGCAATATGGCAAAATAGAAATTGGCGGATTTAAAAAGAATTTTACGCGGATGCACCCCGGCTTTTTGCTGGAGAGCGATGCGCACCGCAATATGGCTTTTACTATTTACCATGCCTACCATACGCCAAAACTGGTAATTGATACCATTATGCAAAAAGATTTGGGCGATGGATTACGGGAAGTAACCGCGGTTATTGCCAACAAGAGACTCATGCCCACCCATTCAAGCCAGGATCTGAAATATAAAATTGAACGGCCCGATTATATAACACTAACCGGTGCCAAAGTAATTGCCGGCATGACGGTAGAAAACAATAATCCTGGCGCAGCTACAGAGCAAAAAAACACGCCGCAAACGCTTGAACTAACCAATATTCCCGGCCTTGGCCAGGTTACTGTTAGATGGATTGTACAGGGAAGCAGCAAAATTACCATTACGGTGGATAGTCGCAAAGGCGGTACCGTTGCCAGGACAGAATAAAGGGTTGGCAATAGAACCGCATAATATCCGCGCAACGGCTGCCCGCTGATGGTGGCATATCACGTAGAAGCAAACAAAACGTACATCACAAAATACCGCAATCACAATACCAGCAATAATCAGTATAGCCATTTGATCAATTTACACTACCACGCTTTGCGCCGTTAGTGTTTCTTTATTTCTGCGCATCGGCGGACGGTACAGGTAAGTAAGGCTGCGCCATACCCACTCAAATGGCCCAAAGAGAAAATAACGCATCCAGATATGGCTGAAGACCAATTGAAAAATCCAGATACCCACAACAATGTAGTACACTTCATAACGTTGCAGGGTGGAATAATAACCGAGCGCATAAAAAATAGCTGAAGTGATAATGGATTGGGATAGATAATTGGTGAATGCCATTTGCCCTACCGGTGCAAATACATGCAACAGTTTTTTTACCGGCGTTATTTTATACAGCAGAATAAGCAGGCTAAGGTATCCGAGCGTTTGGCAAACCCGCCTGATATCATAAAAACTAAAACGCCATTGCTGTACAAACTGGTAGTTATCGAACCTGAGACGGTACTGCGTTCGCAATATGAAGTAATTGAGCAATAAACCAATGCCTATCCCGGCTACCGCAACAATCGTGTATACATAGTTCGGTTTGCTGCCGACCAGGAAACCTGATTTATACAACGCCATCCCAATGAAAAAAAACATCAGCATGTCCCACCAGCTGTTATAAAAGCCGATGCTTTGTATTATCATGTTGATGTCTTTGTAATAGCTGAAAACACCCAGGTAAAACTTTCCCTTTACTTTTTTCATTTCCTCTTTAGCACCTTTTGCAATACCTGCGGTGTCATTCTTTTCTTTGAAGGAAATGTATTTGCCCAGGTCGTCTTTCTGTTCTTCTGTAAGTTTTACCTTGCTGGTATCTATTGCGGCAACTGCCTTTCCTTTTCTAATAGCATCTTTCTTTTCGTAGAGCTCATTGTTTTCGCGCCAGGTAGATAGCAGTAGTAAGAAAAATGCAGCCCATAGCAGGTATTTGGGTTGCAGGTTACGAAAGGGAAACAGTAACAGACCGCAGAGTGCATACGGGTATAGTATATCACCCGGCCATAAAAAGATAAAAGCATTGATCAAACCAAACACCAACAGCCATAACATGCGCCGGTAAAAAATATCTGCAGGTTCCAGTCCGGGTTTTTCTTTTGTAAGCCTCGACAGAAATAAAATGGTGCCGGCTCCAAACAATATGGAAAACAATCCACGCATGGTGCCTTCAAATAAAAAACATTCTACCAGCCACGCATAAAAGTTTGGGCCTGTAATGGGCTGGCTAAGATCCATGCGTTCATAAAAAAAATGCGGCTGGCTTTGGGCCATACTATTCATCAGCAATATACCCAGGAGGGCAATACCACGAATGCTGTCTAGAAAAAGGATTCGTTCTTTTTTTTGAACGGGAATGGCGTAGGCAGATGAGTTGGCTGCCGCTTCCGGTGAAAGGATGCTCATGATAATAGTTTAGGGGGGTCAATAAATAATGCTAAAAACCAGCAGACTTTTTGGGAATTATTCTAAGCACAGAGGCGGCTTGCTATATCAGAGAGAGAAAGATAGGAAAAACTGTTAACCCGGCAAATTTTTGATAATGGCTTTCGCACCCGGCATGTTAAATACAACTAGGCTCGCGAGACATGCAGTCATTCTATGGAGCGACTTTGCGTATTGAGCTTTACCGGCCGCAAAATTAGACCAATTGATGCTACTCGGTAACTATTGAACCATTACATAAAGTCATCGGCTTCGCGGTAAGCTTTTATCAGGGCAGCTTCCCCTTCTTTGCCGGGTTTGGCATTGCCATGTTCCATGCCCATTACGCCTTTATATCCCTTGTTGTAAATATGTTTGAAGATATTGCGGTAGTTCATTTCGCCGGTACCAGGTTCATTACGGCCGGGGTTATCGCCAATTTGCAGGTAGCCAATTTCATCCCACACTTTGGTAAGGTTGCTGATGATATCGCCCTCGTTTCTTTGCATATGGTACATATCAAACAAGAATTTACAAGCGGGGCTGTTCACTGCTTTGCATATCATAAATGTTTGATCAGTATGGCGCAGAAAAAGATCAGGGTTGTCGCTCAACGCTTCCAGCACCATGACCAGTCCCGCAGGCGCCAGAATATCTGAGGCAATGCGCAGAGCGTTGATAATATTGGCAGTTTGTATTTCGTGCGGCAGGCTGCGGTCATAATTGCCGGGCACTACAGTAAGGTATTTGGCATTGCAGCGTTTGGCCACTTCAACGGCTTCCTTACAATCTTTTACCATGAGGTCTATCCATTCCTGCTTGCCGGTGGCAAGCGTTGTTTTCCAATGCCAGTTTTGCGAAGTAATAACAAACACCCCCATGCTCATGCCCAATTTGGCCAGCGTATCGCCTATTTTCTTTTGCATATCGATTGGCCTGCCCATCATACCATTGTCTTCAATACCCCTAAACCCCATGCTATGCCCAAACTTTATCTGTTCAATAAAATCTGTTCCCGCAGAATTTTTGAAAGTGCCATCATGAAAACCATAATTGAGGTGAAATGGTTTTTCGTCAGCCGGTACATTGTTGGCCCGGTGATTTGCCATTAATGCGCCGGATGTAAACAAAGCACTTCCTGCCAATAATGATTGCTGCATAAATTTTCTGCGTTGCATAGTATCGTTAGTTTATGCATTAAATTTACCGGAATTCAATTATAAAAAACAAAATATTGTTGCGGGTATTCTTTTTATTGATTAGCTGCTTGCTATTTCTTACATACAGTGATGCACAACTGCAGCGCTTTTCTTTTACAGAACCAAAAATGGGTTCACCCTTCACCATTATATTATATGCAGCTGATACGCTTACAGCCGCTGCTGCATCCAACAGTTGCTTTAATCTGGTAGACTCGCTGGTAAACATTTTTAGCGATTATATAGATAGCAGTGAGTTAAATAGGTTAACTGCTTCTGGTGGCTCCGGCCAACCCTTTGCCTGCTCCGCGCCGCTGTTTGATTTATTGATGCAATCACAAGACGCCTTTAATAAAAGCACTGGCAGTTTTGATATTACACTCGGCCCTGTCACTCATTTATGGCGAAAAGCAAGAAAAGAAAATGTATTCCCTGATTCAGCAACGGTGCATGAAAAATTACAGCACACAGGTTTTCGTAAACTGAAGATTGATACCATACACCATACAGTTACCGTACTGCAGGCAGGTATGCAACTGGATGCGGGCGGCATTGGCCAGGGTTATATTGCCCAACAAGTGATACATCATTTGAAAAAATTACAAATTGCCAATGCATTGGTGGATGTGAGTGGCGATATTGTAACTACCGGCAAACCACCAGGTACCCTTGGCTGGACGATAGCCATCAACCTGCCGGAAAGCAGGTATGACTTATTGCCGACACAACTATTGATTACCGATAAGGCAGTAACCACTTCGGGCGATGTGTACCAGTTTATGGAACACCATGGAAAACGCTATTCGCATATTGTAAACCCTACTACCGGCTACGGTATTACATCCCAAAGAAATGTAACGGTGATAGCGGCTGATGGCACCACGGCCGACTGGCTTACCAAGGCATGCAGCATATTACCCATTGCCAAAGCGTTGCAACTGGCCACGCGCCTGCAAGCAGAAGTGTTGATTGCCACTTTAAAAAATGACAAACTTGTTTTTTACAGGTCAAAAGGGTTTAATAAATACTGGAAGAAGAAAATGTGAAAATGTGAAAATGTGGAAACCTGCCTGCCGGCAGGCAGGTGTGAAAATGCCCGGTCTCAGATTAATGGACCGCAGATTTTTATGATTGTAATAATTTGCATGCTTTTTTTGATCTGCAGTAACTGTATAACAAAAGCAGGGATGTAGAAAAGCGGGGGCTGTGCCTGGATGGCTCCCCTGTTGGAGGAAGTCGGAAGGGGGCCGAACGCAGATTTTTATGATTGTAATGATTAGAAATGATTAGGTGATAGCAAGGGCCGTAGGGGCCGGGCTTGCCCTGCCCTATTTATACAATGCAAATCAGCGATGAACAAATCAGACATCAGCCATCAACACATCAGCCATCAGAGATAAAGATCAGCGATAATTACCTATCTTGAATTTTCTTTAAATGACATACACGGTGAAAAAATCAGTTCTTCTTTTTTGTTTCGCTTTAAGCAGTATTGTTCTGTGTGCGCAACCTGCGGCAGACACCTTTATAGCCTACAAACAAACGGTACCGGGTTCGGATTTGCGTTTTACCATGGTACCCGTTAAAGCAGGAAACTTTTTAATGGGCAGCCCCAGTACAGAAGCCGGACATAAAAGCGATGAAGGCCCGCAAAAAAATATACGCATAGCGGCATTCTGGATGGGCGCTTTTGAAGTAAGCCGCGACGCCTTTGATGTTTTTTATAAAGATGAAACCACGCCACAGAATTCTACAGCAGATGCCGTTACGCGGCCCAGCCAGCAGTACATCGATTTCAGCCTGGGCATGGGCAAAGAAGGCGGTTATCCGGTCAACAGTATGTCGCAATACGCCGCGCTGATGTATTGCCGCTGGCTGTACAGCAAAACAGGCATTTTCTACCGCCTGCCATCTGAAGCGGAATGGGAATATGCGTGCCGCGCCGGTGCTGGCACGGCGTATTATTTTGGAAACGATAGCTCACAACTTTCCAAATACGCCTGGTTTGCCGCCAACAGCGATAATAAATTTCAGAAATCAGGGCAAAAGCTGCCCAATGCATGGGGGTTGTACGATATGCTGGGCAATGTAAGCGAGTGGACACTTGATCATTACAATGAGAACAGCCTGGAGAAAACCCCAGATAACACCGCAAACCCGTTTGCAGCGGTTATACCTGCCCGTTATCCGAAAGTATTAAAAGGCGGCAATTACGCTGATGCCGCCGTGCAGGTACGCAGTGCCGGCAGGCTGCCATCAGACCCTATCTGGAACCGGCGCGACCCCCAGATACCCCGCAGCAAATGGTGGATTACCGATGCGCCCTGGATTGGTTTTCGGGTTATCCGCCCCCTGCAACAACCCGCTAAGGAAGAAGCAGATGCCTTCTATAAAAAATACCTGGGGCAATAAGAAAAGTTAAAAAGTTCGGGAAGTTCGTAAGTTCCTGCCTTGCTCAATCCTGGAAATGCTCCCAAACCTAAACACCGGCCACTCTTGGCTCATAATTCATAACTCATAATTCTTAACTGGTAACTCAATTCCATTTATTTTCAATAATTTTAGAAGCCCAAAATATCTCACGCTCACCATTAAAATACAAAACCAATCATGAACAACGATGCTTCTCTTAAAAATCCTTCCCGGCGGGAATTTGTAAAGCAAACAAGTTTACTGGCAGGCGGATTGGCCGCTGCCCCTTTTTTATCGCGGGCCAATTATTTTTCCGGCGCTGATGACGTTATAAAAATTGCTCTGGTAGGTTGTGGTGGACGAGGAACCGGTGCTGCCACCCAGGCACTTTCTACAACACAAAATGTGAAACTGGTAGCCATGTGCGATGCGTTTAGGGATAACCTGGATAACTGCTATAAAAGCCTCACTGCAGATGATGCAGATACCGGCAAACCGTCGGCAATAAAAAACCGCGTAGACGTACCAGAATCAAGAAAGTTTACGGGTTTTGATGGATACAAAAAAGCCATTGCCCTGGCCGATGTGGTTATACTGGCCACACCGCCCGGTTTCCGCCCCATGCATTTTGAAGAAGCCATCAACCAGAACAAACACGTGTTTATGGAAAAGCCGGTGGCTACCGACCCTGCCGGTATTCAAAAAGTGCTGGCCAGCGCAGCCATTGCAAAACAAAAGAAATTAAACGTAGTGGTGGGTTTACAGCGTCATTACCAAAACGTTTACCGGGAGTTATACAAACGCAAAGAGATGATTGGCGAAATCACTTCTGCCCAGGCCTGGTGGAACAACGATGGGGTTTGGGTGCGCCCGCGCAAAGAAGGACAAACGGAAATGGAATACCAGATGCGTAACTGGTATTATTTTGTTTGGCTGTGCGGCGATCATATTACCGAACAGCATATCCACAACCTGGATGTGATCAACTGGTTTAAAGGCAGCTACCCGGTAAGGGCACAGGGCATGGGCGGTCGCCAGGTACGCAAAGGCAAAGAAAACGGCGAAATTTTCGACCACCATTATGTGGAATTTCAATATGCAGATGGCAGCATACTTAACAGCCAGTGCCGCCACATACCCGGCACCATGAGCAAAGTAGACGAGTACTTTGTTGGTACTAAAGGAAAAATTTATTGCAACGATGGCAAAATTACCGATGTAAACGGAAACAGCATTTACCAGTACGCATTCAATCCTAAAGGTGAACCCAATCCGTACCAGGTAGAACACGATGAATTGTTTGCAGCCATCGCCAAAGGAGAATACAAATATGCCGATGCAGAAAACGGCGCCAAAAGTACCATGACATCTATCCTGGGCCGTATGGCAACCTATAGTGGGCAAATAGTACAGTGGGACAAAGCCATCAACTCCGGTATTGACCTGCATCCAAAAACCTACGATTGGGCCGCTGCAACACCCGTTGTACCCAATGCAGATGGCTACTACCCTGTTGCCGTACCAGGCGTAACCAAGTATGTGTAGTGGCGAGTGGGAAGTGGGCAGTGGCGAGTGGGCTTTTACAGATTGATAGCTATAACATTTGATGATACAATAAATCCTGCGGTCGTATACTGCAGGATTTTTTTCAGCGATCAGGGTTAAGAGTTAAGAGTTATGAATTCTGAGTTCTGAGTTATGAGTTGAGACTTATGAGTTATGATTCTGCTTGATAATAACTTTGAATTCACAAACTATTGGACGAACACAAAGCAAACGAACTAAAAACCAAAAACTGAAAAACTAAAAACTAATAGAGATGAAATATAGACGTTTTGGAAAAACAAACTGGCAGGTATCAGAAATTGGTTATGGCATGTGGGGGCTGGCAGGCTGGACAGGTTCTGATGACAAAGAAGTAACTGATTCTTTACACCGTGCGGTTGAACTGGGTTGTAACTTTTTTGATACTGCATGGGGATACGGTTCGGGGCTTTCCGAACAAATTTTGGGCAAACTGATAAAAGATCATCCGGATAAAAAGCTATACGCTGCTACCAAAATTCCACCCAAAAACAGGAAATGGCCCTCTAAGCCAGACTTTTTATTAAAAGATGTTTTTCCGGCCGATTACATTATTGAATACACCGAAAAAAGTCTCGCCAATCTGGGTGTTGATTGCATAGACCTGCTGCAGTTTCATGTATGGGAAGATGCCTGGGCAAGCCAGGACGAATGGAAAACAGCCATCACCAAGTTAACGGAACAGGGAAAAGTGAAACACTGGGGCATTTCGGTCAACCGCTGGGAACCTGATAATTCATTGCAGTCACTAAAGACAAATCTGTTTTCTGCGGTGCAAGTAATCTATAATATTTTTGATCAGAACCCCGAAGACAATTTATTTCCGCTTTGCAAAGAACTGGATATTGCGGTCATTGCGCGCGTGCCTTTTGACGAAGGCACACTCACCGGTACCTTAACGTACGATACGGTGTTTCCGAAAGACGATTGGCGTTCCACCTATTTCGTTCCCGAAAACCTGAAAGCCAGTGTTGATCGCGCCAATGCCATCAAACCCCTGATACCAGTAAATTTGAACCTGCCGGAAATTGCTTTACGTTTTATACTTTCCAACCCGGATATTGCCACTATTATTCCAGGCATGCGCAAAATAAAAAATGTAGAGGCCAATATGGCTGTAGCAGATGGCAAAGGATTGCCAACTGATCTGTTGAAGTCTCTAAAAGATCACCGCTGGGATCGTACACCTACAGAATGGTCGCAATGATGTTAATGTCCACTACAAAATAAATTTCATTGTATGAATAACACTGTCCGCAGCGCTTTTGTGCCGCAACTCATTATTCCGCACGGTACCATGAGCCTTGATTTTTATACTGAAGCTTTTAATACCACCGAAACAAAACATATCACCAATGAGGATGGCAGCATCCATGTTTCTGAAATGTTTATCGATGACGCCATGTTTCATTTTCATGAAGAATCGTGGAATGGCAGCACGTTCCACCCCGGCGCGCACCAGGGTGTAACCACCGTTATTGGGTTGATGGTGGCCGATGTGGATGTGGTGATGGCAAAAGCCATCGCCGCAGGAGCCAAACAACTATCACCGGCTACCAGCTATGACTACGGTTACCGGCAAGGCACCATCATTGACCCATTTGGCCATCACTGGCTGATTGAAACAGTACTTTAAGTTTTTTGAATTTTACCTTTTAACTGTTGAATTGAACTGTCATGAATATCTTTTCATCTGTAGACAATTACATTGCCGAACTATTAAACCCCGCAGATGATGCGCTGGCAAAAACAGAAGCGTCCATTGAAGCGGAAAATATTCCACCCATCAGTGTATCGCCCAACCAGGGAAAGTTTTTACATATACTCGCCAAAACATGCGGCGCAAAAAAAATACTGGAAGTGGGCACACTCGGCGGGTACAGTACCATTTGGCTGGCAAGGGCATTGCCCAAAGATGGCAAACTCATTACACTGGAACTGGATAAACACCATGCCGATGTAGCGCAAAAAAATATTACCCGGGCAGGGCTCCAAAATATAGTAGACATCAGGCTGGGTATGGCCATCGAGCTATTGCCACAATTGGAAGCAGAAGGCGCAGGGCCGTTTGATCTGATTTTTATAGACGCTGATAAACCCCCTTATGTAGAATATTTTGAATGGGCGCTTAAATTATCCCGGCCAGGCACGCTTATCATTGCCGACAATGTTATACGCGATGGCAAAGTATTGGATGCGGCCTGCGAAGACCCCATGGTAAAAGGCGCGCAAAGGTTCAACAAGATGCTGTCACAAAACAAAGCAGTAACTGCTACTATCATTCAAACCGTGGGCAGTAAAGAACACGATGGCATGGCGCTGGCGGTGGTGAATTAGTTTCTTGCTGCGCTGTTCGGCAGTTCGTGAGTTCAAGGGTTCAAAAGTTCCTGAGTTCGCAGTTTGTAGCAGGTAGTCGGTGGTGTATATACCCGTAGTCCAAAAATTGTTGAATTAAAGAATGCAGGATCAGATTTCGGGAATCTTATTCCCGGAAATATATGGTCAACAATCCGTTGTACAAGACATCTGACGCTGTCAGCCTAACTGAAACTGAGGAACTGATCGAATGTCCGAACTTTGGAACTTCCGAACTTAATGGCCCTCAGAGTTCAGACTTTGGGCATCTACGGCTCATACATCCTCGATAGTTTGCGACCCCATTGCCAACTAAACCATTTTTTTATTGATGCTACTATAAAATAAATGAACCGGAGGCTTTCTAGAACCTAAAAATTACAAAGTCTGGAGACTTTGTAGAGCGGCGCAACTTCCGAACTTTTGAACTTCCGAACTTCGGAACGGTAACACATCAAGCAATAACTTCCTTTCGTCAAAGTAATTATTTACCGGCTGTTGCACCTTGTTATTTTGTGATTGATAAAGATGTCATAACAACATCAGCATTCATCAACTAAATATCAATTGTATGTTACAGCGTATTATTAAATCAACCGTCTTTGCATCTGTTGCGATGCTGTTTTTTTCAACCGTGTTATCGTCTTTTACCACACCAGTGGGAGGCGATATGTTTGAAGTGTATGTCAACAAAAAACTGGCTATCCGGCAATTTGTGCACATGAAAGAGCCCGTGAAAACCCTGCAACTCGACCAGGCCAGTTACGATGATGAACTTGAAGTGTACTATAGTCATTGCGGGCAAACCGGCACCAGCCGTGCAGTTACCTTACGCGATGCTCAAAATAAGACCATCAAAGAATGGCGTTTCCAGGATGCAGCCGGCTCTAAAACGCCCATGGCCTGCAACCTGAAAGAGGTTACCGCACTGCAGAAATTAGGTAATGGCAGCACCCTGCACCTTTACTATACCTCACACGAACTGCCAGAAGGAAAAATGTTGGCCACCTTCTCAACAGGCGCTACGGCAAAGGCAACACGCTAATTCTGTACCGCACCAATACCGGCAGGTTTTGCCGCATATACACATTCACTATATGCTGCAAAACCTTTTTTACATTATTTTACAGCTATACCGCCTGTCGTTTACACAATTACCTTTATTTTAGTGCGGTTACAATAATACAACTGCAGTATGATTAACAATGTAAAGATTCTGGAAACCGCTATTTTGTCCAACAACTGGTATACCCTAAAAAAAATAACGTACGAATACAAACAAAAAGACGGCTCATTGCATGTACAAAACCGCGAAGCATACGATCGTGGCAATGGTGCCACTATTCTGCTCTACAACAAAGCCGCAGGTACGGTTATACTTACCCGTCAGTTCAGGTTACCCACATTTATCAATGGCAATGCCGATGGTTTGCTGATTGAAGCCTGTGCGGGTTTGCTGGACAAAGACAATCCGGAAGATTGCATCCGCCGTGAAACCGAGGAAGAAACAGGTTATAAGATTACGGATGTGCGCAAGATATTTGAAGCATATATGTCGCCGGGCTCGGTTACAGAGATCCTGTATTTTTTTGTAGCAGCTTACACAGCTTCTATGAAAGTAAGTGATGGTGGCGGCGTAGCACACGAACAGGAGAATATTGAAGTGCTTGAACTGCCTTTTGCCACTGCCATTAAAATGGTGGAAGATGGAGCAATCAAAGATGCCAAGACCATTATGCTGCTGCAGTACGCGCAACTTCACCAGCTGGTATAAATAAACATCCCGCTATGCAGGGTGCATGAGCGGGACGTTTGTTGTATTCTATAAACCGTCCATAATAATATCTACTAATACCCGCGCAGATTAGTTGCCATAGGCAACGGTTTGTGCATATAAGTTGTACAGCTTGGCTGGTACCGGTGAGGGCTTGGTACCTGCCATTGCCGCCAGTATTTTGTTATATTTTACACCTTCTGCTTTGGTAAGCGTGGTAATGCTGCCATTGCCCTCGAAAAAATAATGGGTGGCAATAAACTTTTTTACATGCTCCCTGCTTTCTCCGGGCAGGAAGGCCTGGAGGTTCCAGAAGTTATGGCTACCAGATTTGCGGATCGCTTTATATACCGGGCCGGGGCCGCAATTGTAAGCCGCCAATACCAGCAACCAGTCTCCAAATTCTGTATACAAATCCCGCAGGTACAATGCAGCCGCTTTGGTGCTTTTATTTATTTGCTTGCGTTCATCATAATTACGGGAAACCTTCAGACCCAGAATTTTTGCAGTAGCCGGCATCAGCTGCCATGCACCTACTGCGCCAACACGTGAAACAGCAGACGTATTTAATTCTGATTCTATCACTGCCAGGTATTTTAACTCAACCGGCAACTGGTACTTTCTGAAAACAACATCCATTGTTTTAAATGGCGATTTGCTTTTTTGTTTGATCTTTGCCAACTCTTCTTCATTCTTCTGAATGTAGTTGCGTACAAATTTCACCGCATTTTTATTAAGCTGAACTTTGGCGGTGGCGGCAACCGGTGTAAGGGCATCCACATCATCTGCAAACGAATCACTTTGCGGATGCTGAAAACTGGTGAACGGAATAGCAATGAAAACAGCCAAATGGCCGGCAAATACCAATTTTGAAAAGGTAGAATTCAACATTGTTTTTAGTTTTAAAGTAAAACAATGCCGACCCTGAAGATTTGGATTGAATAAAAGCTAAAAGCTGGTCACAGGAGTATTGGGAAGAAGTGCAGTAAGATGTCCGGGGGTACGGTCTATTAGGCTTTTCAGTGAAACCGGTTACTGCACCATAGCGTATGAAATGCTAACGGGTCAAAGATAACCGGCGGATCCGGTAAATCATAGCTTCTTGTACGCAGGAAAAATACGATGCGGCAGTAACTCAACGGTTATCACTGCTTTAAAGGACAAAATTTTATTGAATTTGTTTTGCCTTCCCTTTTTGGGATATTTTTATTACCATACGCGGTAGCTAAAGAAATTAGGGTAAATTGATATGTTTCATATTTTTACAGGTTGATACTTTAACAAGGCGAATTAAAATAAGTTATTCTCACGAACATGGCACCATCTGTAGTACACTACAATTTTTTAGCCGGGGGTGGAGAAATGGGCAGGTTAACCAGAGAGAAAGACTGGAACCCAACAACTATAGGAAACATCAGCACGTGGCCGCAAAGCCTTCGCACCACACTCAGCATATTGCTCAATTCAAAATTCCCCATGTTTCTTTTTTGGGGGAAAGACCTGCTTTGTTTTTATAACGATGCTTACCGGCCCAGCCTGGGTAACGACGGTAAACATCCGCATATTTTAGGCATACCAGGTAAAGAAGCCTGGCCCGAAATCTGGCACATCATTCACCCATTGATTGTGCAGGTGCTTGGCGGCGGAGATGCTACCTGGCATGAAGACCAGCTGATTCCTATTTACAGAAATGGAAAAATGGAAGATGTTTACTGGACATTTAGTTATAGCCCCGTAAACGATGAAACCGGAAAAACGGCTGGCGTATTTGTAACCTGTGTTGAAACAACCCAACAGGTGCAGGATAAAAATAAGATCAAAGAGCTGGAAGAACGTTACCGGCTGGCCATAGATGCCAATGATATTGGTGTGTATGAAAAAAACCTGCTCACGGGTTCTGTAGCCTTTTCTGAAAAGATGCACGAGATTTATGGGGCGTCATCGCCGCTGCCACCGGAAGCTTATATATCTATGATTCATCCTGATGACTTAGCTGCAAGAGATCGGTCGCACGAAAAAGCTATGCAGACAGGTAAGCTCGATTATCAGTATCGCATTATATCAGGCGATGGCTCCATCCGCTGGATAGACTCGCAAGCCAAAATTTATTACAACCAGGAAGGTGTTGCGGTAAAACGCATCGGCACCATTCGGGATATCACCCGGCAAAAGATCCAGAGTACAATGATTGAAGCCGCGGAAAAAAAGTTTCGCAATACAGTACTGCAGGCACCGGTAGGCATTGTAATGATGAAAGGGCCGCAGTTTGTGGTGGAAATGGCCAATCAGAGTTACCTGCAACTGGTAGACAAACGCGAGCATGAATTTGTAGGTAAACCCCTTTTTGACAGTCTGCCCGAAGTAAAAGAAGTGGTAGAACCCTTGCTCACCGCAGTGCTTACCACCGGCCAGCCTTATTACGCAGATGAGCTGGAAGTAATGTTGAACAGGTTTGGAAAAAAATCGCCTGCCTTTTTCAACCTGGTTTACCAGGCACTTCGTGAAGCAGATGGCACAATAACTGGTGTAATGGCAGTTGCCAATGAAGTAACGGCACAGGTAAATGCAAAATATGCGCTGAAAGAAAGCGAAAAAAAATTCAGTAACATCGTCCTTCAGTCGCCAATAGCCATCACCATATGGCGGGGTGCAGATTATACCATAGAGCTGGCCAATGAAACTATGATGAAAAATATCTGGAGAAAAGAACCGCACGAGGTAATTGGAAAGAAAGCTTTGGAAATTTTTCCCGAGTTGTTTGACCAGAAATATCCGGCACTGTTAAAAAAAGTATTTACAGAAGGTATCACCCACCGCGAAACCGAAGCTGTTGCATATGTGCAGGGCAATGACGGCATGAAGAAATTTTATCTTGATTTTGAATATTCCCCCCTGTTGGAAAAAGACGGCCAGATCTCGGGCATCATGATTACGGTGAACGATGTTACACAAAAAGTGGTGGTGCGGCAACAATTACAGGATGCTGAGGAACGGCTTCGGCTTGCCGCAGAAGGCACAGGATTGGCCACCTGGGATCTGAACCTGCAAACAAAACATGTAATTTATTCGCCGCGGCTGGCAGTGATATTTGGGCATCCTGAAACCGCCACTATTACACATGCAGCAATGCGCGCGCAGCTGCATCCAGACGACAGGCAACAAATAGTTGAGAAAGCATTTGAGACCGCACTAATATCGGGCGATTATCTCTACGAAGCCAGGGTGATACACCCCAACAATAGCACACACTGGATACGCACCCAGGGTAAAGTGATTTTTGATGAAAACAAAATACCTGTAAGAATGCTGGGCACCATAGGCGACATTACAGATAAAAAAGCCAATGAAGAAATTTTACAGCATATGGCCGCCATTGTACAATCATCAGACGATGCCATTATTAGTAAAAGAATTGATGGCATCATTACCAGCTGGAACGATGCTGCCAAACGAATATTTAATTATACAGCAGAAGAAATGATAGGCCAACCGGTATTGAAACTGATACCGAAAGAAAAGCACAACGAAGAAAAGCTAATCATAGAGCGGCTTAAAAAAGGAGAACGCATTGAGCATTTTGAAACTACCCGCGTAACCAGAGATAATATATTACTGGATATAGCGCTTACCGTTTCGCCTCTTAAAAATGCCGCCGGCAATGTGATTGGCGCATCAAAAATTATACGGGATATTACCAAGCAGAAAGAGGCGGAGCGGCTGATACAGGAAAACGAACAAAAATTCAGGTTGCTGGCAGACTCTATGCCACAACTGGTATGGACAGGCGATCAAAAAGGCAATCTCAATTATTTCAGCAAAACTGTATTCGATTATTCGGGGTTAACGCCTGCTCAGTTAAATAAAGACGGGTGGCTGCAAATAGTGCACCCCGACGACCGCGCAGAAAATATACAGCAATGGACGCATTCGGTACAAACCGGCGATCCGTTTCTGTTTGAACACCGGTTCCGGCGGTTTGATGGTGAGTATCGCTGGCAACTAAGCAGGGCCATTCCACAAAAAGACGACAGAGGTAATATACAGATGTGGGTAGGCACCAGTACCGATATTGACGACATAAAAAAACATGACCAGCAGAAAGACGATTTTATACGAATGGCCAGTCATGAACTGAAAACACCGGTTACTACCATTAAAGGTTATGTGCAGTTGCTCCTGAAAATGCATAGCGGCGAAAAAGATCCCTTTCTCGCCAGCTCGCTCTCTACCATTGACAAGCAAATCTTCAAGCTTACCAAGCTGATCACCGACCTGCTGGATGTAACAAAAATTGAGACCGGCAGCCTTGAGCTGAACAAAGAAAATTTTTTAATTGCCGATACCATAAAAGAAATAGCCGAAGAACTGGAAACAACCTCGCAAACGCATACCATTACTGTACGCCAACATGCCAACCCGGTGTTGTATGCAGACAAAGACCGCATTTCGCAGGTATTAATAAACCTGTTTACCAACGCCATTAAATATTCTCCGGGCGCCCGTGGAATAATAGTAGACCTGAAAGCAGATGAACACAATGCTGTTATTGCGGTGACTGATTTTGGAATTGGTATTTCCGGATCTGATTTGCCACGCATATTTGAGCGCTTTTACCGTGCTGCCGGGAAAGATGAAAAAACATTTCCCGGATTTGGCATCGGCCTGTTTATAGTAAATGAAATTATTGATCTTCACCAGGGAAAAATCTGGGTAGAAAGTGAAAGAGATAAAGGTTCTGTATTTTATGTATCATTGCCATTGAAGCATTAATACCAACAATTGTGGATACCAATCAAGATATTGATGTTTTGGTTTTAGACGATGACAAAGACATTTGCGTTATGGCAAAAGCCATCCTTAGCTTTTCTGGGTTAAAAGTAGCATCGATATCTGTTCCCGGTCAGGCAGATCAGGCGCTCGCTGATTTTACCCCGCGGATGCTCTTAATGGATATGTTGCTGAGCGGCACCGATGGCCGCGATATTTGCCGTAAATTAAAAAGCGATCCCGCTGCCAGTCATGTAAAAATAATGATGATGTCTGCTCATCCAGATGCAGACAAAAGCTGCCGCGAGGCCGGTGCTGATGATTTTATATCCAAACCCTTTGATATGGATCAGTTCATCGAGAAAGTAAATGCGCTGCTGGAAAGATAGCTGTTAGCTGCTAGCCTTTAGCTGTTAGCTGTTAGCTGTTAGCTGTTAGCTGTTAGCTGTTAGCTGTTAGCTGTTAGCTGTTAGCTGTTAGACTTCAACTAATTGCTGTTAGTTGCATGCAATATAAAAACATTACTGCCGCACATGCTCATGGCTCATAGCTATCGGCTAACCACCGCGTAACGCTGCGCCAATGACATATCAGCTAATAGCTAACAACTAACAGCTCTTTCTACTTCGCTCTTTTCAGTAAATCTTCGCTGCTGATGGTTATCATTCTGCCAATGGGTTTTCCATTGCGGTAAGTTATGGCGCGCATCACGGCAGCATCTTTAGGCACGGCTACCGGCGTATTGGCATACTTCGGATAAAAATTATCGGGGTATGAATTGTCGAAACTATAGTGCACGTCAAGCCCTTCCAGCTCATTGTCGAAATTTACTTTCATGCTCACCCCTGCGCTGGTGCTGTCTTTGGTTACTTTAATTACGGGGTCGTACATGCTGGGTGCATATTTAATACCTGCCGCATTGTATCGTTCAAAATGTTTTTCTACGCGGCCCGTAAAATCTTTCCAGTTCTTTTTGCTGTTGGGGCTCCACACAGATTCAGCCGTGGCAAATGCCCTGGGCCATATCATGTATTGCAGGTGGCGCATATTATATACCTGTTCTGTCCACAGGTTAGCTTGTCCGCCTTTCACCAATTTTTCATCCACGCCATCTGGCACGGGATTGAATTCATAAGCGGTTTTCAATCGGAGGGTGGCATATACCGGCGGTTCAATGGCCGGGTCGCTCTGCATATAATCAAGGTATACAAAAGTAGTGGGGCTCATTACTACTTCATGGCCCAGTTTGGTAGCTTCTATACCGCCTTTTATTCCGCGCCAACTCATTACCGTGGCATTGGGTGCCAGTCCGCCCTCCAGTATTTCATCCCAGCCTATTAGTTTTTTACCTTTTGATTCCACAATTTTTTCAACCCGTTTTACAAAATAGCTCTGTACCTCATTTAGATCTTTCAGGTTTTGTTTTTTCATCAGCGCTTTTATGGCGTCGCTTTTCTCCCAGAAATTGCGGGCCGTTTCATCTCCGCCCATGTGTATGTATTCAAAGGGAAACAGCGCGGCCACTTCTGTAAATACTTTGTCTAGAAACGCATACACCTGCTCGTTAGCCGGGCAAAGTGTATTGTCAATCAGCCCATAAAAATGCCCTTTGGGCGGCCATACCATAAAAGGCTCTCCTGAGTTTACTTTGTATACGCCGGGTGTACAGGTAAGCTCAGGATAAGCCGCCAGCGCCGCCAGGCTATGGCCGGGTACATCAATCTCAGGAAGTATATTAATGAATTGGGCTTTGGCATAGGTCACTAATTCTTTTATATCTTCCTGCGTAAAAAAACCTCCATATTTCCTGGGCTCATCATCTGCGGGGGGCGAAAATTTATTAAATGTTCCTGTTTTCTGAACATTCCACGCCCCTACTTCGGTCAGTTTTGGGTAACTTTTTATTTCGATGCGCCAGCCCTGGTCGTCTGTTAAGTGCAGGTGCAACAGGTTGAACTTATACCTGGCCATTTCATCTATAAATTCCTTTACTTCTGCTTTGGTAAAGAAATGCCGCGATACGTCGAACATCAGACCGCGCCACGCAAACCGGGGATAATCTGTAATGGACACCGCCGGAACCGTCCAGCTGGCGCCACTTACCACCGTTTTGCTTTCGATGGCCGGGGGCAGTAATTGCAGCAATGTTTGAACACCATAAAACAACCCGGCAACATCGGCAGCGGTAATGCTCACGCCATTCGCGCCGGATGTTAACTGGTACTGTTCTTTTTTAAATGATTTATCATTGCTTAGCAGCAACCTGATACCCCGGGTTGCAGCGCCACCAGCCGCCTGCACGGTTGATTGGTACCCAGTGGCAGTATGTATTTTGTTGCTGAGGTAATTGGCCACATTTGAAGCGGCAGCCGGCGCTTCAATCACCAATGCCTGTGGCAGGGTATACGCTCCTGCTAGCCGCTGAAGGCTTACAGGTTGTGGAATAAGTGCAATACCGGTACTATCCTGTGCCTGGCATACCAGTACACCCAAAAAAGCAATCACTAGCAAGAGGGTCTTTTTCATATGTTTTGTCTGCTTAGGCTGCAAAGAAAGGGAAATAAGTTCGGAAGTGAGGCAGTTCCAGAGTTTTGAAGTTCGTTAGTTCGTTAGTTCGGAGGTTCGCGAGTCTTGCAGAATTCCTTTCCGTAGATTTAAGCAACAAATCAGAAATACAGCAACTAACGAACTTCGGAGCTTCTCAACAAACGAACTTCCGAACCAGGAACTTCCGAACCAGGGAACTTCGGAACTTACGAACTTCCGAACTCCCGAACTCCGCCACCCATTCACCAGCCATTAACAATTTATTCTTTTATAGTTTACCAGTTGGCTCTAAATTGTAGCTGCTAAACAAGATCGCCCATAAAAACAACTATCATGAAAAAATTATTGTTTGCCATGCTGATGCTGATTGCCGGCACTGGCGTATTTGCACAAACATCACCAAAAATTGACTCTGCAAGAAAATCTTCTGCCAAAGCCGCGCATGCAGCAAAAACCAATGCTGCAGGGCCCACAAAGAAAGACGGTACCGCAGACATGCGCTACAAAGCCAACAAAGATGCCAAGCCAGCACCTGCCGGCCCCTTAAAAAAAGACGGCTCGGCCGATATGCGGTACAAAGCCAATAAAGGAACTAAGGATACCACAAAAAAGAAAAGCAGTTAGTTGTTGTTGCTTATTTATAGATAAGGCCCTGCGTATAGTGGGGCTTTTTTTTAATAAGACATCCTCCGCCAGGCCACTAGCGGTGCCGCCAGCACGGCTGTAAATGTTTCAGCAGCCACATTTTTGTATGAAACCATATCCCCTATCTTTGCGATAATCAAAATTAACCAGCAATGAAAACGTTTATTGTTCCCACTGATTTTTCAGATACGTCAAAAAACGCCGCCCGTTTCGCCGCTCATATGGCGGAGCAGATTCCGGATGTACAAATCTTACTGTATAATGTCTTCGACAAGATTGATACTTCCAGCAGCGATGGCTCTGTGGTGTACAATGACCATGAAGGCCGCAAAAAAATCATGGAACTGGCGCTGGAAAGTGTAAAATCAGAAATGCTGGCCGTTGCCCCGCGCGCCAAAGTAGTTTGCTTTGCCGAAGAAGAAAGCTCTTTTATAGACAGCCTGGAAAGACTGGCCCGCCATAAAGAAGCCAATCTGATTGTAATGGGTATTACGGGTGCCACTCGCTTGTCGCAGATATTTATTGGCAGTAATACTTTAAGCATGGTCAACCGCAATATTTGCCCCGTAATGATCATTCCACCCGATGCCGCATTTACCGGTATCAAAAACATTGCCTTTACATCTGATTTTAAAGAAGTGGAAAAAACAACCCCTGCCAAGGCGTTAAAGGAAGTACTGGATATTTTTAAACCTTTTGTGCACGTAGTCAATGTAGACAGCGAACATTATGTTGAAGTAACGGAAGACTACAAAGCAGAACGTGCAAAACTGGAAACGATACTGGAAGGGTATGAAACAGAATATTATTTCATTCGTCAGTTTGATTTTGTGGATGCGATCAATCAGTTTGTTGAAGACTATAAAATAGATATGATTTTTACCGTGCCTAAAAAGCATTCTTTCCTCGAAGGATTGTTTAAAAGCAGCCATACCAAAAAACTGGCGTACCATAGCAATGTACCACTGGTGGCTATTCATGAATAACACCGTGCAGTTACTGCCACGCAGTGCAACATATTACTGTCCCCGTAAAGTCTTACCTTTACGGGGATTTTTTATTTATGAAGTTTCCGTTTTATACAGCAGGTTTCATCTTCAGCTTTGCCGCGCAAACACTCCCGGCCAATTTTTACATTCCGGATTAGTAAACCCATTGGTTATTGCCCGCATGTATAAAAGCAATATTGCTTTTATTAACTTTTTGAACGATTACTCTCATGGCCAAACATACAGATCAGTTACAGGTAAGTTCAGAGATAGGCCGTTTGCGGCGGTTGCTGGTGCACAGTCCCGATAGCGGCCTTGGTAAAGTGGTACCCTCTAAAGCGCAGGACTGGTTATTTGAAGACATTGTACACCTTGATACCATTCGCAAAAAAGAGTATGATTTTTATACCAAAATACTCCTCTATTTTCTTGATCCCGAAAAAATACAGGGCAAGCTGAAAGAAATAGATGGCCCCAGAAGCAAACGCAGCTTTTATAAACCCGATAATGAAAAATTCTTCCGGTCAGATAAAGTGATAGAACTGCAATGGCTGCTGGCTGAATTGCTGACCAAACACGAGATAAAATTAAAGCTGATAGCATCGGTTTGCGCCATTGAAGGCTGTTCCTACGCCATGCAGCAGGAACTGCAGGAAGTAAGCCCCGTACAACTGGCCAAAACTTTTATCAGCGGCACACTCGGCAACGATCGTATGATCTTTGCGCCTATCCCCAATTTCATCTTTACGCGCGATATTGGTATCGTCATCAATAATTATGTACTTCTTAATAAACCCGCCAAAAAAGCGCGCACGCGCGAAGCCTTGCTGGCAAAATACATTTTCTTTAATCACCCGTTGTTCAAAGACTATCACGATAATGTAATTGAAATACCGGATACTTTTCATCATTTTCTGCTGCCCAAAGAAGGCGATGACCACAAAGTAACGCTGGAAGGCGGCGATGTAATGGTGGTGACGAAAGATCACCTGCTCATTGGCGTTAGTGAACGAACCACTATGGAAGCTGCGCACCAGGCACTCAAAAGCCTGTTCGAGAAAAATGTAGTCAAAAAAATTACCATTGTAAAAATTCCGAAGAAGCGCGATTACATGCACATTGACACCATATTCACGCAGGTAAAAAGAAATGTATGGGTAATGCTGGGCAATTTCTCAAAGAAATCTATGAAAATGGAAGACGCAGACCCGGTACAACGTGTGCTGGAGGAAAAAAGGAAAGATGAGAAACTAACCATCATCCAGTTTAAAAAGAAAGACCTGGAGAATCCGCGGTATTTTGATAACCTGGAAGACCTGCTCCGCGACGTCAGCGAGAATGACCTGAATTGCGAAGAAAAAGTAAGGTTTATCTATTCCGGCAACAATGAGTTTCCGTTTGATGCCAGGGAACAATGGACAGATTCGTGCAACCTGCTGGCGTTAAAAGAAGGCGTGGTACTGGGGTACGACCGTAACGACCGTACCGTGGATGCGTTTAAAGAAAATGGTTTTGCGGTAATACATGTACACGAACTGATTGAAAAGCTGGAAACAGGCGAAACAGATGCCGGTAGAATAAAAGATACCCTCATCCTTATGCCCTCTGCAGAACTTTCTCGTGCACGGGGTGGGTTTCATTGCATGAGCATGCCGCTGTTGCGTGATGAACTGTAGAATAATGTGCTAATGTGCTAATGTGCTAATGTGTAAATGTGTAAATGTGTAAACCTGCCTGCCGGCAGGCAGGTGCGCCAACGCGGATTGATGGAACGCAGATTTCCAGGATTGTGATGATGAAAAAAGGATTACGACAAGTGTAGCGGCTGATGCGTATGTAAGGGCTGGGCTTGCCCCCGCCCGATAAAAAAATCAAACTGGTAAATGTGTTTAATGAATGCACATAGCCGCCTAACGCGTGAAAAATGAACACAACCCTCAACACACAACACTCAACACACACTCAACACACAGCACTCAACACTCAACAATTACAGCATGATGCAAGATAAACAAACCACCAGCCACCTGCTGATGATACGACCGGTGAATTTTGCATTCAATGCAGAAACCGCTGTCAACAATGCTTTTCAAACACCGGGCAACGGAGCGGCACCACAGGAAAAGGCAGCAAAGGAGTTTAATGACTTTGTGGAGGTACTGACCAATAATGGTATTGATGTAACTGTTGTAAACGATACGCCTGAACCGCATACACCCGATTCTATATTTCCCAATAACTGGATCTCATTTCATGCTGATGGCACCATTGTATTATACCCCATGTATGCGCAAAACCGGCGGCATGAAAGAAAGCCCGGCGTGTTGCAGGCAATCGATAAAAAATTTAAGATCGTCAACACGTTTGATCTAACCGCCAATGAAAACGATAACGTTTTTCTGGAAGGTACTGGTAGTATGGTACTAGACAGGGAAAATAAAATTGCCTATGCCTGTTTGTCGGCCCGCACCGACTATTTTGTGCTCACGGCGTTTTGTGAGAAAATGGGATATATTGCCGAGGTATTTGATGCGGTTGATCAAACCGGGCAGCCCATTTATCATACCAATGTTATGATGTGCGTGGCAGACAAGTATGTGGTCATCTGCCTGGATGCCATTGCTGCGCAACACGAAAAAGAACAGGTGATCGCTACCATTCAGCAAACGGGCAAAGAAATTATTGCCATTACGTATGCACAGATGAACCATTTTGCGGGTAATATGCTGCAGGTGCGCAACAACAAAGGTGAGCGGTTACTGGTTATGTTGTCGCAGGCGTATGCATCGCTCTCAAAAGAACAAGTTGAAAAGCTCAACAGCTATAACAACATCATTCACTCGCCGCTTACCACCATAGAAACCAATGGCGGAGGCAGTGCCAGGTGTATGATGGCAGAAGTACATTTGCCTTTACAATAACCGGCCATCAAATTCATACCATATGCGTTTTCAAGCATCGCGGGCATTTGCTGAAAAAATGGACGATCAGGATCCACTTAGAAAGTTCAGGAAACAGTTTTATTTTCCGCAACACAAAGGCCGAAAGGCAATTTATTTCTGCGGCAATTCGCTGGGGTTGCAGCCGAAAAACACCGCCAAAGCTATACGGCAAGAGCTGAAAGACTGGAAGAACCTGGCCATCGGCGGCTATTTCAGTGCTAAAAACCCATGGTTGTATTACCATGAAAATTGTAAAAGCGCGCTCACTGCAATGATGGGCTGCCGCCGCGATGAGGTAACTGTAATGAATACACTTACCGTAAACCTTCATTTGTTACTCTTGTCGTTTTACAAACCAACCAGTGAGCGTTATACCATCATTATGGAAGCAGGTGCTTTTCCCAGTGATCAGTACGCCGTGGAAACACAGGTAAAGTTTTATGGCTACGATCCTGCAACAGCCATTATTGAGGTGGCACCCAGAAAAGGCGAAAAAACGTTGCGCACCGAAGACATTGTGCAAACCATAACAGCCAACAAAGAAAAACTCTGCCTGGTATTATTGGGAGGCATTAATTATTATACCGGACAATTGTATGACTTGCCCGCCATTACAGCAGCAGCCCACAGCGCAGGTGCTATTGCCGGTTTTGATTTGGCCCATGTAGCCGGCAATGTACCAATGGAATTACATAAGTGGGATGTTGATTTTGCAGTGTGGTGTTCTTATAAATACCTAAATGCGGGCCCGGGGGCTGTGAGCGGTGTGTACATCAATGCGCGGCACGCTGGCAACAAACAAGCTCGAAGGCTGGGTGGCTGGTGGGGCAATGCGGAAAGCACGCGGTTCCAAATGAAAAAAGGTTTTGTACCTAAGCCCGGTGTGGATGGCTGGCAGTTAAGCACAGCACAGGTATTTAATATGGTGGCGTTAAAAGCGTCGTTAGAGATGTTTGAAAAAGCAGGCATCAAACGTCTCCGCAAAAAAAGCATCCTGCTGACTGGTTATCTTGAATACCTGCTGCACCAACTCACCAACGTGCAGTTTGAAGTAATTACACCGGCCGATCCGCTTCAACGCGGTGCGCAGCTGAGCTTGTACTTCAAAAAAAATGGAAAAGCCATTCATCAGGCATTAACTAGCAAAGGCATCATTGTAGATTATCGTGAGCCCGGCGTTATACGTGTTGCCCCCGCGCCTTTGTTCAATACGTTTAAAGAGGTGTTTACGTTTTATGAAATAGTGAAGAGAGTTAAGAGTTAAGAGTTAAGAATTAAGAGTTATGAGTGAGGTACCCGAACTCCGGAACTTCCGAACTTCGGAACTTCCGAACTTTGGAACTCAGAAACTCAGGAACTCAGGAACTCAGGAACTCAGGAACCAAGAACTAAAAACTATAAACTACCTCTCCTTCCCCTCCTTCATCGGTACAAAAGAAAAATTGGCGAAAGCTTCTTCCGTAGCTGAACCATCTGCCTGTTTGGTAAGGCGCATCATTTTTTGCACACCGTCTTTAGATTCGCCCAGCGGTATCACCATTTTACCACCGGTTTTTAATTGGGCAATTAGTTTGGGTGGAATAACAGGGGCAGCGGCGGTAATCAATACCTTGTCGAATGGTGCAAAAGTGGGCAGGCCTTCATAGCCATCGCCATAAAAGAACTTGATATTGTTATACTTTCTGATGAAATTGAATTTCTTGTTATCGTCAAACAGTTCTTTTTGCCTTTCAATGGTATACACCTGGGCTTTCATTTCGGCCAGTACGCTGCTTTGGTAAGCGCTTCCGGTGCCAATCTCCAATATCTTTTCAAAAGGTTTTACTTCGAGCAATTGCGTTTGATAGGCCACTGTATAAGGTTGCGAAATGGTTTGTTTGGCAGCTATGGGAAAAGCCCTGTCTTCGTAGGCCACTTCATCAAAAGCAGAATCTAAAAAAAAATGACGTGGTATGGCGGCAATGGCGTCCAGCACCCGCTCATCGTTGATGCCTTTTTCCCTTACCACATCCACTAATTTTTTTCTGAGGCCTTTGTGCCGGTAGGTATCGTCGTATATTCTCATAGCAGATTGCAAGATAACAGCTTTATACAAAACCGGGCTAATATAAAATGTTTTTGCTGCAATAGCACGTATATATGAATGCCGAATAACAACAACTGTTGCAATTTTCTTTCGTAATTTTTGCGAGTTATCATTACCTTCAAAAAATAAACATCTATATGGCAGCAGAAATGGCAAGGAAAGAATTGGAAAGCAAGGGAAGCATGCAACCACAAACCGGCATTTTACTGGCGCTGATGATGCTGCTGGAATATTTTATCTGGGGCGCGTGGTACGTAACCATGAGCACCTATATGAGCGAACACCTGCACTCCACCGGCCTGCAAATTGGCGCTGCCTATAGTGCACTGGCCATTGCCACCATGATATCACCATTTTTTGTGGGCCTGATTGCCGACCGTTTTTTTGCGGCCCAAAAAATTATGGGTGTACTGCACCTGCTGGGCGCGGTATTATTATATGTGGCTACTACCATTGGCGATAACGGCCCTTTTTATTGGGTAATATTGTTGTACTCATTACTGTATATGCCCACCATTGCCCTCTCAAACAGCGTGGCATTTTCACAAATGAGCGATCCCGGTAAACAGTTTCCATGGATACGCGTTTTTGGAACCATCGGGTGGATTGTAGCCGGCGTTATCATTGGCACCTACCAACTGGAAAAAACTTCTTCTACTTTTCTTATTGCAGCAACAGCCTCTGCCGCCCTGGGTTTACTAAGTTTTATATTGCCCAATACCCCACCCAAAGCCAATACAGGTGACAGCAGTGCATCCAAAGCGCTGGGCGCAGATGCATTTGTATTATTTAAAGACAAACCCTATTTCATATTTTTTATTGCCGCTATTTTGGTTTGTATTCCACTCTCCTTTTATTACGGTTTTGCCAATAATTTTTTAAACGAACTTAATGTGGCGAATGCTGCCACCAAAATGACACTGGGCCAGTTTTCTGAAGGATTGTTTATACTGGCCATTCCCTTTTTATTTTACCGCATTGGTGTAAAAAAGATGCTTTTGCTGGGTATGGGCGCATGGATATTGCGGTACATCTTTTTTGCCTACGGCGACAACGGAGAACACCTCTGGATGCTGTATGCAGGTATTATACTGCATGGGGTGTGCTACGATTTCTTTTTTGTAACCGGGTATATGTACACCGAGAAAAAGGCGGGCGCAAAAATAAAAAATGCCGCACAAGGGTTGTTTACATTTGCCACCTACGGACTTGGCATGTTTATCGGCACCTTGTTCTCCGGCTTTATTGCAGATAAATATAAAATATCAGACGGCGTACACAACTGGCAATCCATCTGGTTTGTGCCCGCCATTATTGCGGCAGGTGTGCTGGTATACTTCATCATATTCTTTAAAGAGAAAAATGAAATTGCCGAAGCCTGAGAAACCTGCTGAGTCAATGGATGCATCATTACAATAAAAATATTTTTTAACTACCCTGATTACGTAAGCGGTTGGGGATATTCTTTTATTTATGCAACGAATCGCCATGCTTGGTTCCGGTTTTATAGGCCGGTTTTACGCAGAATCTTTACAAGGACAAAGAAGCAAAGACAAGATTGTAAGTATCTACTCGCGCCGCGAAGAAAGCGCTAAAAAGTTTGCAGAAGATTATAATTGCAGCCACTGGACAATTACCATGGAAGAAGCCATAGCCCACCCAGATGTGGATGTGGTTTGTATTTCTTTACCCAACAATATTCATGAAGAAGCAGTGATGCTTTGTTGCAAACACAAGAAAGCAGTAATTACCACCAAACCACTTGGTCGCAATGCCATTGAAGCAAAACGTATGCTGGAAGCGGTGGAAAAAGCCGGCATCTTTAATGGCTACCTGGAAGACCTGGTATACACGCCCAAATTTTTAAAGTCGATGGAAAGTGTGAAAAACGGTGCCATCGGCAGAATCTTGTGGGCAAAATCCAGGGAAACACATCCTGGCCCGCACAGCGACTGGTTTTGGGATATTGAACAGGCAGGCGGCGGATGTATATTGGATCTTGGCTGTCATTGCGTTGAAATAACGCGCAGTTTTATAGGAAAAGACATTAAACCTGTTGAAGTAATGTGCTGGGCCGATACCCAGGTAAAACCCATAGATGCGGAAGACCACGCTATTGGCCTGGTAAAATATGAGAATGGCGCCATTGGTCAGTTTGAAGTGAGCTGGACGTTTCGCGGCGGCCTTGATCTGCGCGATGAAGTAATGGGTACCGAAGGCACTATCTGGATGAATAACTTTTTGCGTACCGGTCTTGAAATGTTTACCACGGGCAAAGGAGCTGATTACGTGGCCGAAAAAGCAGAAAGCAATACGGGATGGCTATTCCCGGTGGGCGATGAGTTAAACGACCTGGGGTATAACCATATGTTTACCGATATGTTTAACGCTATCGAAAAAAAAACAGCACCTAAAGAAACTTTTTATGATGGCTACGTAGTAAACGCCATTCTGGATGCGGCTTACAAATCTGCCAAATCAAAATTATGGGAGCCTGTGCAACTGGATATATGGCGCGGCAAAACCGGCGTGGGCAAAGACAGCCACCTGGTAGAATACGACGCTGATCATTACCTTGTAAAAGAAGAGATGACGCATTACGGTGCTAAAAAGCTCATCCTCAAAAATAAAACAACCGGAAAGATCAGTGAGCAGGTAATTAAATAACTATTTTAAATAAAAGGGAAGTCTTTTTCTAACCAGGAAGACTTCCCTTTTTTTATTTGCCGGGCAAAAGAAAAACAGAAGTCCGACCTAAAAATAATAATCCGCTGACAGACCAATGGTAAACAACAGATTTTTCCGGCCGGTGCGGTTTACTTTGTTGTAGTTAAGTGCGCTGGTAATACTGAGCCATTTTCTCAGTTTTACCGACAGCGTTGAAATAGATTTGAGTATATAATCATCGCCCGAGGAAAGCGATTGCTGCCAGAAATGTAAACCATCCAGTGTAACAATACCGCTGAAAACGAAATGATATTTTAACCGCAATGAGTTGCGGATGGTGCTATACTCGTCATTGGTGACGCTGTCAATTTTGAGATTGCTGTATTCGTACAAAAGCCCGTCACTTACCACAATACTCGCATTTTTATCTTTCGAAAATGTATACCCTACTCCTGCCCCACCCTGAAACCGGTTGTTGACCTTGAGTGAAAAACTTTTTTCATAGGTTACAAGCCCCCAGTAGTACCAGCGACTGTTATCGTTATATACATTAAAATCTATGCTTGCAGTGTAATCATTGTTTGTTTGCTTGCCGTTTTGCCGGCCGTATATCCAGGCGGCATTGCTGTTAAGAAACTTATTCTTTTTATTGACGTTGAACTTAACAGCATTATTCAATACAAACGAACGGTTATCATTTGTCTCGTTAAGAATTCCTGTTGCAGCATAGCCAAGGTAGTGGTGCACACTATCGCTGAACTGGGCAAACAGTGGGCTGCAAAACACTGTGCACAACAATAGCATGGTGTACCGGGTTCTCTTTTTGTTCATCAATCGGCGAGACTATATAAAATACAGTCTTATTTATTTTTCGTTTTAGTTGCGCTGTGTTTGTCTTTTTTATTATGCGTGGTATCGTCGCCTTTAAAGAGTTGCTCTTCGCCCTCGCGGCTATCCAGGTTGTCTTTGTTTTCGGGACGTTTGGGCGTTTTTACCTGTGGATGGGTTGGCTGTTGCTTGCCGTTTACATTTGTTTTCATAAATAATATATTGATGAGTAATAATTACCTGCAGCTAATACTGCAGGTAAATACCATCAACTATTATTCCAGTTGGTACCTCTCGCGTTCTATCAAACGCATTGTCGGTCAACAGTGTTACCTGTATACTTTTTTCTACAAACTTTTTGCCATTACAATTGCCACGATGCTTTGTTTCTGAGCATCACAAATAGCACCATTACTTCAGCTTCATATCAGTAATGATACCTTCCACTTTTTTATCTATCTCGGCATAGGTTTTTTCAAACTCGGCCGCACTTTTTAGCTGAGTGTTCATGCTGAAATAGAACTTTATTTTGGGCTCTGTGCCGCTGGGACGGGCAGAAATTTTACTGCCATCAGATAAAATAAACTGCAACACATTTGACTTGGGCAATTGAATGTCCCAGGTTTCGCCGGTTTGCAGGTTGGTACCTTTTTTAAGTTCGTAATCCAGCAGTTGCACTACCGGCGTACCATTAAGACTTTTGGGCGGATTGCTGCGGTAACCTTCCATCATATCCGCAATTTGTTTTTGGCCGTCCATACCTTTCTTGGTAATAGAAATAAGCGACTCTTTGTACAAACCATACTGCACGTATATGTCAATCAGTTTATCGTATAATGTTTTTCCTTTGTTCTTTTCATACGCTGCCATTTCGCATAAGAGCGCTACGGCGCTAACAGCATCTTTATCACGTATTTTAGAGCCAATCATCAATCCGTAACTTTCTTCACCACCAACAATGTATTCTTCTTTGCCTTCTTTTTCTTTAATGAGTTCGGCAATCCATTTAAAACCGGTAAGCACATTGTAACAGGCAACACCATTTGCTTTGGCAATTTTATCTATCAGTTCGGTGGTTACAATGGTTTTAATAACCATATCATTGGGTTTGGCAATGCCTTTTGCCTTGCGTGCTTCAATCATGTAATTGCAGGCCAGTACAGCGGTCTGGTTGCCGTTTACCAGTATCCATTCCCCTTTATTTGTTTTAATAGCAATACCTACGCGGTCGGCATCAGGGTCTGTACCCAGCAATATATCCGCATCCAGCTCTTTTGCCTTTTTAAGGCCGATGCTCATGGCTTCGCTTTCTTCGGGGTTGGGATAAACAACCGTCGGAAAATTGCCATCGGGCACTGCCTGTTCATCTACAATGGTAACATTGGTAAAGCCAAACCTTTTCAGTACTTCAGGTACCAGTTTAATGCCCGTGCCATGTATGGGTGTGTATACTATTTTAAGGTCTTTCTGTTTTTCAATTACTTCGGGGTACACGCTCAGACCCTTTACCATGTCCATGTATGCATTGTCTATGTCAACGCCAATCAGGGTAATATTGGCTTCGCCGCCGCTCCATTTCACTTCATCCACTGATCCAATTTTATCAACTTCTTTTATGACGTCTTTATCGTGAGGCGGCACCAGTTGCCCGCCATCGTTCCAATATGCTTTGTAACCGTTGTACTCTTTGGGATTATGAGAGGCAGTACACACCACCCCGCCATGCAGCCCCAGGTGGCGGATGGTAAAGCTGAGCTCAGGCGTGGGGCGCAGGCTTTCAAATAAAAAAACTTTAATGCCATTGGCGGCAAATACATTGGCAACGGTTTCAGCAAAAAAACGGCTGTTGTTACGGCTATCATGTGCAATGGCCACTTTAATTTCGCCCTTTAGCTGGGCCTTCATATAATTGGCAAAGCCCTGGGTAGACATACCCACGGTATATTTATTCATGCGGTTGGTGCCCACGCCCATGATACCACGCAATCCACCTGTACCAAACTCAAGGTTGCGGTAAAAACTTTCTTCCAGTTCTTTTGGGTTCTCTTGCTGTAAACGCGTAATCTCATCTTTGGTGGCCTGGCCGAAATTTCCCTTTAACCAGGTATTTACTTTGTCTTGAATGGCGGCGTCCATAATTGGCAATTTTATTGTTTGTATGAAGGGCCTAAGTTATTGATTTCTGTGAATTGACAATCTATTAACCTGCTTACCACGTATTTTTGTTTTGTTACTTTTATCCGGTATTTTATGTAAAAAAGCGCATCGCCTGTTGGTCAAAAAACTAATTATATCCTGCCTGCTGTTTGGTTATGCCTGCTCTATGCATGCACAACCGGCGAGCCTTTCGCAACCGTTTATTACCGGGCAATACCTACACTTTGCTGATACGGGCCACCACCCTATCGCACAGGCCTCCAGTAAAAAACGCCTGTGGCTAGTGACGGCTGTGCATACTGCATTTTGGGCCGGCTCGTATATTGCGCTCGACAAATCTTGGTACAGCAATTACCCGCGCTCTTCCTTTCATTTTTTTAACGACAATGCTGAATGGTTGCAGATGGACAAGCTGGGGCATGTATGGACATCTTACAACGTGGGCCGCGCATCTGCGGGGCTATGGCGCTGGGCGGGCTTATCGCCCAATAAAAGCGCTGTGTATGGCGGCGTGAGTGCCATTGCTTACCAGAGCATCATTGAAATACAGGATGGCTTTTCTGCCGAATGGGGATTTAGCTGGGGCGATATGGTGGCCAATGTGGTTGGCGCGGGCGCATTTGTGGGGCAGCAGATAGGTTGGAAGGAACAACGCATCCAGATAAAAATGAGTTACTCGCCGTATGACTACCCGTCTGATCTAATCAACCGCCGCAACCAGTTATTTGGCAAAGGCCCGGCGGAAAGGATACTTAAAGATTACAATTCGCAAACCTATTGGGCAAGTATCAACCTGCGTTCATTTTTCAAGGAAAGTAAATTACCGGCATGGCTTAACCTGTCCATTGGGTACAGTGCCGATGGTATGGTAGGCGGCATGGAAAACAAATGGACGGATAAACAGGGCAATGCATTCGACCGAACCGATATCCCACGCATACGGCGCTTCTTTATTTCGCCCGATATCGATCTTACCCGCATCAAAACAAAAAGCAAGGTGCTGAAAACAATTTTCTTTGCGGTTAACGTACTGAAGATTCCCGCACCGGCCATCGAACTTAATTCAAAAGGGAAATTGAAGGGGCATATCATTTATTTCTAAGCTAAGAGAACAAAGAGAAAAGGAGCTTTTGAGGGATTTTATTTTCGCGCAGAGCTAACAGAGCTAGCAGAGTAATTGCTAAGAGCGGGAAGAGAAAAAGAGCTTTTGCTGGGTGTATTTTCGAGTAGCACTAATAGAGTTCGGAACAAATGATCACACGCTTTTGCAAAACACGTCTAAGTTTGCATGACAAAAGAATTCTTAATTTTTAATTCTTAATTATTAATTACTCCAAATACGCTCCCTTAATCACCTCTCCTTCCGTTTCAACATAAATGTGCTCCTGCAGCGTGGTGGCAATAGACAAGCCCACATAGTCTGGCTTTACCGGAAACGCTTTATGACTGCGTTCTACCAACACCAGCGTTTGAATTTTTTGTGGATGAAAAGCGAGGAATGGCTGCATGGCGTATAGCAATGTTTTGCCGCTCATGGCTACATCATCTATTACAATAATAATCTTATCATCAAAATTGCCTTCTTTGCTCAGCGTTACGGTGGTAGGAAAATGTTTATCAAGCGTAACCACAAACAGGTCGGTTTCTACAGTACTGATTTCTGCCAGCAATTGCTGAATGTTGCGTGCCATTACCGTTCCGCTTTCGCGGATGCCTGCCAGTACCAGCTGTTGCGCCCCGGTATTGTTTTCTATAATTTCATACGCCATCCGCCGCAATTTTTTGGCGGCTCTTGCCTCATCAAGGATATAATTTTTTTCTGTAGCCAATGTTTACCCGTTTTAGAAACAAAATACAACAAAACAGCACACTAAAAGCAAATCCGTTAATTTAGCTGGTATAAAATTGTATTATGCAATTTATACCGCAAGTATTGTTTGTTTTACTGGTGGCTGTTGCCAGTTGGCTTTTCTTTAGAAAAGCTACCGCTATCCGCCGTAATATTTTATTGGGCAAAGAAGCCGACTACTCAGATAATACTGCGGCGCGGTGGAAGAATTTATTGCTGCTGGCATTGGGTCAAAAAAAAATGTTTAAGAACCCGCTGGTGGCCATCATGCACCTGGTTATTTATGCAGGGTTTATCATCATTAACCTGGAGGTACTGGAGATTGTGCTGGATGGAATACTGGGAACACATCGTTTGTTTGCGCGGCCGCTGGGCGATTTTTATCTCTTCCTCATCAACGCTTTTGAGGTGCTGGCGCTGGGTGTCATTGTTGTGTGCGTCATATTCCTGATCCGTAGAAATGTATTAAAGCTAAAACGTTTTATTGGCCATGATTTGGATGGATGGCCGCGCAGCGATGCCAACTATATTCTGATCACAGAAATTATATTGATGACATTGTTCCTGGGCATGAATGCCTGCGATACCCTGTTGCTTACGCGCGCCACCCAGGACCTGGTGCATACACCATTTGATTTTGTAGTGTCCAGCGCGTTACACCCGCTGCTCAACGGTTTTAGCAACGATACATTGATGGTGATAGAAAGAACCTGCTGGTGGCTGCATATTGCCGGTATATTTGCCTTTCTTAATTATCTGCCCTACTCTAAGCACCTGCATATTTTACTGGCTTTTCCCAATGCATACTATGCCCGGCTACAACCCGCTGGCAAAATGCACAACATGCCTGCCATACAAAACGAAGTACTCTATGCTATGCAACCCGAATTAGCGCCTGCAGAAGCCGCCCCGCCCGCTACGTTTGGCGCAAAAGATGTTGCCGACCTTAGCTGGCGCAACCTGTTGGATGCCTACAGCTGCACCGAATGCGGGCGCTGTACCGCCGCCTGCCCCGCCAATATAACCGGCAAGCTGCTATCGCCCCGTAAGATTATGATGGATACGCGCGACCGGCTGGAAGAAGTGGGAAAGAACATTGATGCTAACGGACAATTTACAGCCGATGGAAAAACCCTGCTGCATGATTATATTTCGGTTGAAGAATTACGCGCCTGTACTACCTGCAATGCCTGTGTGGAAGAATGCCCGGTAAGCATTAGTCCGCTGGAAATAATACTTGAACTGCGCCGCAGCCTGGTGATGGAAGAAAGCAATGCCCCGCAGGAATGGAATACCATGTTTGGTAACGTAGAAAATAATTTTGCGCCCTGGAAGTTTGCACCCGACGATCGCGATGCATGGGTGAAGTAGGAATTAGTTATTAGGAATTCGGAATTCGGCCTGCGGCAGTTGGTACGCGGTAGGTTTCACGCAGCGTAAAAAAAGAGCAACGGGGCGCAGGAGTCTTCCAGCTTTTGCATGTTTAAAGGAGCGCAGACCGTCAATTTCAAATCTTTAAAAGCCGCAGCCAATGGCCCATTCCAAATTCCAAATTCCTAAAGACGAAGGGAACACCTAATTCCAAATTCCCAATTCCAAATTCCTAATTCCTAATCAATGAAGCGCGTCATCCTCCTCAACATACTGTTCTTCTTTCTGCTCATGGCCGTTTTTATTGTTGCTGCACTGGGCATGGGTTACGCCACTGATAAACGCTTTGGCTCAGACGCCGGCATACTCTATATATTGGTAGTAATTGTGCACTTGTTCCTCAACTACCTTATCATGCACAAAAAAGATTTTAGTACAAAAAGAATTGTGTATGCCAGTGCTGTTATTGGATGCGTATACCTGTTGATTATTTTTCACTGACACCACTTACGGCACCTTTATATATGCAGACGCATAAAAAAACCAGGCCCGCAGACCTGGTGGATTACTATATGGGTGGAGGGGTTGTATGAAAAAGAAAAAACAACCGGCGAAGGTTGTTTTTCATTGGAATTTGGAATTTCCATTTAGGTTTTTCTGTAGGTTTGGATGGCTTTCAACGAATACGGATTTGAACTTGTTTGGACATTGGACGGGTGCAAATGGTTTGCATATCAAACATAAATTAAAATTTCATTAATCCATAAAGTTTAAGAAAAATATTTTGGGGATTTTTTGTGATCATGATCGCAATCAATTGCAGAAACCAATAAATGTACATCAAACACTAAATCTTGTAGTATAACAACTACAAGTTTGGTTGATCAGTTGATTAGTTGATCGGTTGATGGGGCTACCAGCTGCTGCCAGTCTGGTCAAAGGCTTACTGATGAACGGTTTTACCATTTAACAGGTTCTTACTGACCAACTGATCAACCGGTTCATACTAATCAAGAATCAACTGACCAACTGACCAACCGGCTCTTACTAATCAACCGATCAACTGATCAACCGGCCCTTACTATATAAGATCGTCTTCCTTGTACTGGTAACGCTCTTTTATCTTTCTCATGACCTCATCCATAGAAGCGCGGCGGTCTTTGGCATCCCATTCTCCCCGCTCCCATTTGTCGAGTTCTTCATCTATGTGTTTTTGCTGAAGCGCCGTCATTTTTTCTACCAGCTGACCAGACATTTCTTTTTGCTTTTCATAAAATACTTTCTTGGTTGCATATGATACTTCCCTGTCTTTGCGCATATCATTTTCAGAGGCGGCCATCTGCATCAGTTCTTCTTTTGCCAGTGCAATATCATAGGGGCCCACCGGCATAATCAGCTTGGATAGTATTGGCCCAATTTCAATCAATACAATTAATAAGGTCAGTAAAAGACTTGTCCATTGTACACTAGGTTCTTTGGCAGACAAATCAGACAATGCTTTGTTTCTTTCCAGGAAACCTACATTGCTTTTTATCGCTGCCTCATATTGTTTTCGCTTGTCCTGCAATGCTGCCCTGGCCGTATTAACAATGCTGTCTTGTTGGGCAATACCGGCCTCCAGTTGTTTCAGTTCGGGCGATGATTGCTTCAACGTATTAATATAGGCATCCATTTTTAAGCGGGTGAGGTTTTCAATGCCCCTTTGTCCAGACCCACCTGTACCATCGGCTTCCTGCACATAAGCTTGTTGCAACCGACGCAGGGTATCTTCCAGCGAAAATTTCCGGGCGGCTAAACGGTCGCGTTCGGCATTCGCGGTTTGCACCTGCAACATGTTTTCGCGTTGCAGCAAGCTATCGTTGATCAATATTTTGCTGTGCATGTTATGCGCTACCTGGGTATCGATTTCTTTTTCAAAAATTTTAAGTTCAAGCGGTCTGGCAATGGTAACGCCAATGAGCAGCGCCAGCGCCACGCGGGGCACGGCCATCCACAACTGCTTTTGGGTGCTCACACCGTATTTGCGCATGGTAGAGACTAGGAAGCGATCAAAATTAAAAATGATAAGCCCCCAGATAAAGGCAAAAGCCACCGTCCAACCAATATTGCCAAATACGCTGTAGATGGCATACCCCGATGATAAGGCTGCCAGTACAAACGTGGCCAAAATAACCCCGCCAAGGCCGGCATACTTGGTATGTTCTGACGGAAACTGCTTTAATAATTGCTGGTGGGCACCGGCGCACCACCATAAAAACCTTGTATCGTTGTTTTTTTTGTTCCGCGAAAACGAATCGTAAGTGTACAGGCTTTCTGCCTGGCCATCGCTGGTGTTAGCCATAGTAATAGTTTAATTACAGGAATGAATGTAAAATTCTGACGATAGAAGTTGAAGAAGGAACAGGCAAATAACGCGGTAATAAGCTGAAAAATTGCAAAGGAAACGTTATAAAAGTTTATAGTTTTTAGTTTACAGTTTGTTAGTTCGCCAGCGACGCTGTAAGAAGTATCGCAGCAGTACGAAGTCTCCAGACTTCATACCATATATGTTCTTACGGGTCTACGACCCAGCAGCCAATTAAATCAACCCGATCCACAAAACCAAGGACTATAGAACTTGCGACAAAAACTATAAACTAAGAACTAAAAACTAAGAACTAAAAATGCAGCTGTACGAAGTCTCCAGACTTCGTATCATATATGTTCTTACGGGTCTCCGACCCGGCATCCAACTAAATCCAATCGATCTCCAAAACCCCTGAACTAAAACAGTTCCGAAGCAATGAACTAAAAACTACAAACTATAAACTATAAACTAGAAACTAGAAACTATAAACTATGAACTGAATCCATAATAGCACGCACCCCTAACCATGCCATGGCCACCACAACTATCCAGCCTGCCGCCTGCATCCAAAGTGGATGCTTGTAACCTTTCATCAACCGCGGTTTGGTGGCGGCAATCAGCACCATGCTAAGCGCAATAGGCAATATCAAACCGTTGATGGCACCGGCGGCTATCAGCAATTGCCGCGGCTTGCCTATCCACACAAATACTATGGTAGAAATAATGATGAATACCGAAATGCATGCGCGTTCATATTTTGCCAGCAACGGATGGAATGTTTTAAGAAACGAAACTGAAGTATAGGCTGCGCCCAGCACAGATGAAATGGCCGCGCTCCACAACACCACGCCAAAAATGCGCAACCCAATTTCACCAGCGGCATGTTTAAACACACTTGCCGGCGGGTTAGCGTTATCAAGCACCACGCCCTGCACCACCACACCCAATGCAGCCAGGAACAGCACGTAGCGCATGATGGTAGAGATAACGATACCGCTGATAGCACTCCGGTTTATTTTTTGTAACTGACCCTGCCCGTGTATACCGGCATCAAGCAGGCGGTGTGCGCCGGAAAAAGTAATGTAGCCGCCCACTGTGCCACCCACCAGTGTAACAATAGCAATACTGCTGATTTTTTCGGGTATAATGGTGCGGTGCAATGCTTCTAACAGTGGCGGGTGAGCGCTGAAAGCAATAAACAACGTAAGCAAGATTTTTACCACCCCTAGTATTTTCGTAAAGCTGTCGAGCATCCTGCCAATCTCGCGCAGCCAGAACAACAGCAATGCAATGCAGCAACTGATGATGGCGCCATTTTCAAATGATACACCGGTAAGTACATTAAGGCCGAGTCCGCAACCTGCAATGTTGCCGATATTGAAGGCAAAACCGCCAATCACAATTAGTAGGGTCAATACATAACCAAGCCCGGGTAGTAATTGGTTGGATAAATCCTGCGCACGCAAGCCGCTTACCGTAAGCACCCGCCAGGTATTTAATTGCACGCCGATATCTAACAGTACAGAAACCAGTATCACAAAACCCAGGCTGGCCAGCAGTTGCTGTGTAAATACGGTGGTTTGGGTAAGAAAGCCCGGCCCAATGGATGAGTTGGCCATTAAAAAAGCTGCGCCAATAACAGCACCGCCTGCCCCGAAAGAGAAAGGCTTGCTTTTTTTAACAGCGGGCGTTTGGCTAGCGGGATCGGATCTCAATATTTTTTTCTTTGAAGGTTTGATGAATCCTTTTGGCAAATGCCAGCGCATGCGCACCATCGCTGTGTACGCAAATGGTATCTGCGCGTACAACAATGGTTTTTCCGCTGGTGCTGATAACCGTTCCATTCAACACCATTTTTAATGCCTGCTGCAACGACACATCTTCATCTGTTATCAATGCATCGGCGGCTGTTCTGGGTGTAAGAGTACCATCATCCTGGTAGCTCCGGTCGGCAAACACTTCGCTATAACTCTTTAGCTGAATGTTGTTGGCTGCGTTAATTAGTTCGCTGCCGCTTAATGCGTACAAGGTCAGCTGCGGATCGTATTCTTTTACTGCATTGCAAACAGCCATGGCTATTGAATTATCTTTTGCCGCCATATTATACAACGCGCCATGCGGTTTTACGTGTTGCAGTTTGGTGCCATTGATTTTCAGAAATGCATCCAGCGCCCCCAACTGGTAAATGATCAGATCGTATATTTTCACCGGCGAAAGCTGCATATTGGTACGTCCAAAATTTTGCCTGTCTTCAAATCCGGGATGGGCGCCCACTGCCACACCGGCTGTTAGTGCCGCGTCAACCAGCTCATGCATGGTATGTGCATCTCCTGCATGCGCGCCGCAGGCAATATTGGCAGAACTGATAAAGGGCAGCAATGCAATGTCATTATCAATATGATAAGACCACAATTGAGTGCTTTCGCCCATATCGCAATTGATATCTATTGTTTGCATACCATTTCATTAAGGTGATCGGTACAGGCGGTTTGTAAGATGCACAATTCTTTCTGCTGTGCAAACAACAATGCTTCTGCGTTTTCAATAGTGGTTTTTGTAAACTGTACGCAATCGCTGGGGCGCAACTGTGCCAGTTTGGGCAAGTGCGCAGAAATTACATGGCCCAGCCTGGGGTACCCACCTGTAGTTTGGTGATCGGCCATCAAAATAATTAGTTCACCATCCGGCAACAATTGAATGGTGCCAAAACTTACACCAGTAGACACCAGTTCTGTAGTATGACTGAAATGGAGAGTGGAACCTTTGAGTCGGTAGCCCATGCGATCGCTGAACGGATGGATGGTAAAGTTATTCTGTAGCAATTCATCTCCAGAGGTGGCGGTAAGTGCCTTCATTTCATTGCCTTCAATAAAATGTATCTCATTGGGAAACTGATATACACTGCCTACATCTGCGCGCCAGTGCAGTCGGTGCGCATCTTTACCGGCTTTCATCCATCCCGGAAAATAAATAGTACTCTCTTTACTCACCAGTTCATCTCCTTTATCCAACTTTCTCCCCTCGTACCCGCCCGCACCGGCCTTCAGGTTGGTGCTGTAACTGTTTAACCATTCATCTACACAGAAACCGCCATGAATGGCGATATAACAACGCGCGCCCCATTGCAGTTTCGGAAAATGGAGGATGGTATTTTTGCGGATAAGTATAGGTTGCCACAAGGGCAATGTTTCATCATTGAGCGAGGGTGCAAAATCGGCACCGGTAATACTCACCAGCGCATTTTGTTCAAATAATATTTGCGGGCCGGGAAAATGAATTTCTATCACTGCTTCGTATGGCTGATTGCCTACCAGTATATTGGCGAGTTGCGCAGCATACCTATCCATTGCGCCGCCGCAGTTGATACCCAGGCTGCCATAACCATATCGCCCCAGATCCTGAATGGTGTCTAGCAGACCTGGTTTTATAATGCAGATACTCATCTTGTTGTGTTGGGTATTGAGTTGCAGGATTATTTGAAATGTTGAATTGTATATTTTGAGTTAAAGACTGAATGACTTTAGTGTCTGAACAATTTCAGAAGCCACTTTTGATTGATGATTGTAATTTCTCTATCCTTATAATGCTGGCATCAGGCGGGGCAATCAATATCGGGCGGCGGCCAGCCCGTGCCTATCTACATCCCACCAGCAAACGCAATTATTAATTATTAATTCTATTAACATCGGGCGGGGGCTAGCCCCGCCCCTACCTGCACCTCACCGCAATTGCAATTATTAATTGTTAATTCTTAATTATTAATTACTAAAACTTATCGGATGGAGGCAAGCCCCGCCCCTACCTGCATCTCACCAGCAACCGCAACTCTTAATTCTTAATTATTAATTATTAATTAGTAAAACTTATCGGATGGAGGCAAGCCCCGCCCCTACCAAGGTTTTACCAGCAAACGCAACTCATAACTCTTAATTCTTAATTATTAATTATTAATTACTATCCCGTATTCCTCGGCGCTGATTGCATAAAATTGCACCCTGTCGCCCACTTTTAACCTGACCAGGTCTTTTTCAGTCGCATCAAATTGTTTCACCGGTGTTCTGCCAATGATATGCCATCCACCCGGACTGTTCAATGGATAAATTCCGGTTTGCGCGCCTGCAATGCCCACGCTGCCGGCAGCAACGGGTACGGGCTTTGCCTTTCGGGGTGTTATTAATTTATCGTGCACCTGGGCCATATAAGAAAAGCCTGGCAGAAAACCGATGGTATACACGCGGTAAATGGCTGCGGTATGCAAATCAATGATGTCATGCGGATCCATATTTTTATTGGCAGCCATCTGATGCATGTCTGCGGCAAAAGCACCATCATAACAAACAGGTATTCGTATAACAGGCTTTTCGTCAGCCGGCCGAGCCGTTGCCTGTTCAAAAGCATGCACCAAACGCTGCTCTACCCATTTATACACAGTTGAAGGCGGAGTATTTTTTTGTCGCACCACAACCGGATCATAGATAACTGTTAGCGAACTGTAAGCAACAATGATATCTTTTTGCCCCGCAAACGCATGTGCAAGCATCCATTGCTGCATACCTATTATTTTATCGTTTAGTTGTTCATTGATGGTATTACCCAGGTCTATGGTGGCGGCAGCATCGCCCAGCGGGAATATGGTAAAGCCTTGATTCAATGTGATAATTAAGGTGTTGAAGTTAATTTTTTTTAACAAATTTTATTGGTGTAATTCAAACATCTAAAAAAGTGTAAATAAATCCCGACGTATGAGTTGTACTACCCCTGTGCAAAACACCTTACTGTTGTGCAACGATAAATGCTGCGTGTAGAGCAATTTACAGGCTGCTTATTCCCATTCCGGAACCTGCGCGCCCGGGTACCAATTTGCTGATTTCATCGTTATACACTAAACTTGCACGCCATTAGGGCAGTTTGGAAACCGATATATTTAATGTTATGGCTAAGAATTTATTGATAGTGGAGTCACCGGCGAAAGCTAAAACCATTGAAAAAATACTGGGTGAAGATTTTGAGGTAAAGAGTTGTTACGGACATATTCGCGACCTGGAGAAAAGTGAAATGGGCATCGATCTCAACAACCATTTTGAACCAAGATATATTGTTCCGGAAGAAAAGCAAAAGGTGGTGAAGGAACTTAAAAGCATCGCCAAGAAAAGCGGCGAGGTATGGCTGGCATCGGATGAGGATCGTGAAGGAGAAAGTATTTCATGGCACCTGGCAGAAGTACTGGGCCTTGATCCTAAAACTACCAAGCGCATTGTTTTTCACGAAATTACTGCACCCGCCATCAAAAAAGCAGTAGAGAACCCGCGCATTATTAATATGAACCTGGTAAATGCCCAGCAGGCGCGGCGTATCCTGGACCGTATAGTGGGTTTTGAACTAAGCCCGGTATTATGGCGCAAGATTGGCATGCAGCGCAGCCTGAGCGCCGGTCGCGTACAAAGTGTTGCCGTGCGGTTAATTGTAGAAAGAGAAAGGGAAATAAATAATTTCACACCGGTTAGTACTTATAAGATAGAGGCTTTTTTTATTGCCGATGACATTAATGGCAAAAAAATCACTTTTAAAGCAGATGGCCCCGCAAAAGTGAGCAGCAATGAAGACGCTGCCAAATTTTTAGAAAGCTGTAAAAAAGCTGAATACACCGTTAGCGACATTACCGTTAAACCGGCCAAACGCACACCGGCCGCGCCATTTACCACATCTACCCTGCAGCAGGAAGCCAGCCGTAAACTCGGCTATTCTGTAAGCAAAACCATGCTGCTGGCGCAAAAATTATATGAAAGCGGAAAGATCACGTACATGCGTACCGACAGCGTTAGCCTGAGCGATACCGCCGAAGAAATGATTCGCAATGAAGTAAACAGCTCATACGGCAAGGATTATTATCAGCCCCGCAAGTTCAAAAATAAAAATGAAAGCGCACAGGAAGCGCATGAGGCCATCCGCCCCACGTATATGGATAGCCGCACTGTAGACGACAGCGATCTGCGCCGCCTGTACGAACTGATCTGGAAACGCACCATAGCCAGCCAGATGAGCGATGCTGAATTTGAAAAAACAACCGCCAAGATTGATATTTCTACCAATAAAGATCAGCTCACCGCCAGCGGCGAAGTAATGAAGTTCGACGGTTTTTTGAAAGTATATCTGGAGGGCAAAGACGATGATGAGGATGAAGAAGAAGATACAGAAGGTATGCTGCCCCCCCTGAAGGTGAAACAAAAGCTGGAATTCAAAGAGATGCTGGCCACTGAAAGATTTTCACGTGCCGCCCCGCGTTATACAGAAGCATCGCTGGTAAAAAAGCTGGAAGAACTGGGTATTGGAAGACCCAGTACTTACGCACCCACTATCTCTACCGTACAGAAAAGAAATTACGTAGAAAAGCGCGACAAAGAAGGTACCCCCCGCACGTACAATTTGCTGCGACTGAACACTAAAAATGAAATTGCCAAAGAAACTGAAACGGAAAATACCGGCGCTGAAAGAGGCAAACTTTTTCCGACCGACCTGGGCATGGTGGTAACCGACTTCCTGAAACAACATTTTCAAACAGTAATGGATTATAGTTTTACTGCAGAAATTGAAGAAGAATTTGATAAAGTGGCAGAAGGCAAAATGGTGTGGAGCAAAATGCTGGCAGATTTTTACGGGCCTTTCCATTCAAACATTGAAGTAACCCTGGAAACAGCCGAAAGGGCAAAAGGCGAACGCGTACTGGGCACCGACCCCGTTACCGGCAAGCCCGTGACTGCCCGTATGGGCCGATACGGCCCCATGGTACAAATTGGCGCGCAGGCAATAGAAGAAACAGATGAAAAACCACGTTTCGCAAAACTTAAGAATACCCAAAGCATTGAGACCATTACGCTCGACGACGCGATGGAATTGTTCAAGCTTCCCCGTAACCTGGGACAGTTTGAAGAAAAAGATGTAACGGTAAACATTGGCCGCTTTGGGCCGTACATAGCACACGATGGCAAGTTTTACTCGCTCGGCAAAGATTTTGATCCGTATACCATTAACCTGGAAGAAGCTTCGCCCATTATAGCTGAGAAAAGAACAGCCAAAGAACAACGTACCATTAAAGTTTTTGAAAAAGAAAAGATACAACTGCTCCGCGGCCCTTACGGCCCATACATAAAACAGGGTTTGCGTAATTACAAACTGAGCAAAGAACAGCAGGAAAAAGTGGCCGACCTTACCATTGAAGAAGTAAAAGCCACTATTGAAGAACTGAAGGCCAACCCGCCGAAGAAGAGTTTCAGGAAGAAGAAAACCACTTAATTTTTGTGTTGAGTGTTGAGTGTTATGTGTTGAATTGTTGCAGCGAATCATTATTCAACCAGTAAAAATATTCAACAACATACACTACAAGTCAAACATCACACAACACTCAACACACAACACTTAACACAATAAGTAACATCTGTGGATAATTTTCATTAGTTCATATCATTAGTAGCTACGAAATTTAGGCAGTTAAACAGCACAATATTTTTACCGGTTGGTACGTATTAGTAAGGAACCCCATCTTTCCATCATGTGCTTTTAACAAAACTGCATGGAAGAAACGAGAGAAATATCAGCCCTTTTTCACCTGATAGACGACCCCGATGAGGAAGTCTTTACTTCGGTGAGTGACCGCATCATATCTTTTGGTAAAGGCATCATACCCAACCTTGAAAATCTTTGGGAAAACACCCCGGTAGACACTATACAGGAACGTATTGAATTGCTGATCCACCGCCTCCATTACCGTGATCTTACAGAAGAATTCAATCACTGGAAAGCACTACCCGAGCCAGATTTATTAAGCGGTGCTATTCTGGTGGCCAAATACCAGTATCCTGAATTGGTAACAACGGCCGTATATGCAGAAATAGAAAAAATGCGCCGGAATATATGGCTTGAGCTCAATAGCTATCTTACCCCGCTTGAACAAACCAACGTAATTACTACCATACTTTATAATTATTATAACCTCAAGGGCAATGAAATAAAATACAATGAGCCCAATGAATTTTTGATTAATAAAGTGCTGGATGGTAAACGCGGCAATGCAATTTCTAACGGTATCATTTACCTGATACTGGCCGAACTGCTGGACGTACCCATCCGCGCCATTCATATACCCAGGCAATTTATACTGGCCTATTTTGATGTAGACTACAACTGGCAGTTGCCTTCCAACCCATCTCACAAGATTCAGTTTTATATAGACCCTATGACGGGCAATATATTTACGCACAAAGATGTTGAAACCTATCTGAAGCGTATTTCAGTGACCTCTACTACATCTTATTTCAAACCCATGAACAAGAAACGCATTATCCGCTTTCTGTTGCAGGAGTTTGCGAAATGTTTTACTGACGATAAAAATGAATACAAAAAACAGGAACTGTTGATTCTGGCAGACAGCATTGAAGAAAATGATAACAACACGTCTCCTGACAACGGGTAAAAGTTTGGCTTTGTGTATTCATATTCTGCGTATATTTATTTATCCTCACCTGCTTCTGTTGCCCTTTGCTGAACAACCTGTAACGTTCCGTTCCCGCGGCTATACCGAAAACTTGTTGCATTTATTTGTTGTATCAAATTTTCCCTAAATCATAATGCCATGAACCTTGCCATTCAAAAACTGATTGAAATTGCAAAAAAAGAAGTGGGTACCCGCGAGGGCGCAGTTAACAATACAGGAGCACGCATTGTAGAGTACCAGGGTGCTACCTGGCTGGCCCCCGGCGCCTGGCCCTGGTGTGCTGCCTTTGTAAGCTGGGTGGTACGCGAGTTGCTGGAAGATGAAAGTGTAAGGGATTACCTTAAAACATATTTTAAAAGAACCGAGCTCACCTTTGCACAGGCTGAGAAAGTGCGCTGCCGCGATGCTACCGCCTTTGGCTGGGAGAAATGGGCAAAGGCCAACGGCTTTCAATTGCTGAGCGAAAACGAACTGGCTAAAGCAGGCGATATTGTTGTTTTTGATTTTTCTCATATAGGCGTGGTGATTGAAGACCAGACAGCACTCACCAAACCCATTAAAACCATTGAAGGCAATACCAATGGCAAAGGCGAACGCGACAGTGTAACCGGCGATGGTGTATGGATAAAAGAACGGAACCATTCACTAACGAAGTCGTACATACGCATTTTCCCCGCTTGATAAAGACGGCAATACTGGCCGCTGTGGTAACAGCCGCCGGCATTACAAACTGCCACCAATTGACGCTTGGGCTATTGCTATGGGTGCGAAAGCCAAGCTACGGCTGTCATTGTTTGCTGTTCTGGCAGTAACTTGCAGCATATCCGTTTTTCATGAGCAAACACATCCTCATTTTTGGTGCCGGTAAATCTGCTACCTGTTTAATTGATTACATTATCAGGGAAGCAGGTATGCAACAGTGGCGGGTAACCGTTGCTGATAACGACCTGGCACTGGCGCAATCAAAAGTGGGCGATCATTTACACGCTACCGCCGTTTCAATTAATGTAGAAGATCAGCAGAACAGACACCAGTTGGTGAGCAGTGCCGATGTGGTGATCTCATTGTTGCCACCGGCGCTTCATTTTTTGATTGCCGGAGATTGTGTATTGTTTGAAAAAAATCTCCTCACCGCTTCATATACAGATGATAATATCCGTAGTCTGCAGCCCGCCGTTGAAGAAAAAAAACTACTCTTTCTGTGCGAAATGGGTCTTGATCCCGGCATCGACCATATGAGCGCCATGCAATTGATACACCAGGTAAAAGAGAAAGGGGGTACCATTATTTCATTTATCTCTCACTGTGGCGGACTGGTGGCGCCAGAAAGCGATGATAACCCCTGGCATTATAAAATTAGCTGGAACCCACGCAATGTGGTCATGGCAGGTAAGGCCGGCGCCATTTACCGGCAACACAACCAACCACAGAAAATGCATTACAAGGAGTTGTTTAATGAGGCCCGCACCACCAACGTGCCGGGTATTGGCGCGCTGGCCTGGTACCCCAACCGCGATTCATTGGATTATATACCTGTCTACGGGCTGACCAACGCATCCACCTTTATACGCACTACCCTTCGCCATCCGCAATATTGCCATGGCTGGCAACAGGTTATTGAACTGCAGCTAACCAGCGAAACAGTGTTGTATGATACAGATAACCTAACCCTGCAGGCCTTCTTTACCCGCCATTTTCAACAACACCTACTGGCAGACACCGTTACCCGAAAAATGCAAGCATCAGCTCGTTTTGCGGAACAGCTGGCCTGGCTGGGCCTTTATGATGATACTACCTTTATCAACAAAGGCCGCTGTTCTGCTATGGACGTACTGCAATTTGCGTTAGAAAAAAACCTGGCCTTGCGCACTACAGATAAAGACATGATTGTAATGCTGCATGAGGTAGAATACCTGCTTAACGGCAAACCCTACCAGGTTACCAGCAGTTTGATTGTAAAAGGAGATGATAACCTCCGCACTGCCATGGCTAAAACAGTGGGGCTGCCCCTGGGTATTGCCGCAAAACTATTGCTGCAGGGGAAGATTGCCGTTACCGGCCTGCATATTCCGGTAATACCTGCCATTTACACACCCGTATTGCTAGAGCTACAGCAGCACGGGATTGTATTTCATGAAAACACCAGCGCATTATAACTGTAAGCTATAACCGTATTTTTATGTTACCGGTATTGCTGCAGCGCCACCAGCAGATCCGCCACCCCTTCGGTGGCTGGTTTTTCAATAGCGGTGAGATTACTGACGGAAGATGTATACGGAATCGTTTTATCAATAATAAATTTTGGAATACCGTCCTGCGCGTAATTGATTAACCCGGCAGCGGGATATACTACCAATGAAGTGCCAGCCACCACAAAAATATCTGCACCCATCACAATGGGCATTGCTTTTTCTATCATGGGCACCGGCTCTTCAAACCAAACAATATGCGGCCGCAGTTGCGCACCATCGGTTGCTTTATCGCCCAAAAGAATATCTTCTCTTATTTCAGTAACCAGATGTTCATTTTTTTCACTGCGCATTTTTATGATTTCACCATGCAGGTGCAAAACCTTGCCTGAACCACCGCGCTCATGCAAATCATCAATGTTTTGTGTAATGATGTGTACATCAAAATATTGCTCCAACGCTGCCAGGCCCGTATGGGCAGCATTGGGTTTTGCGGCCAGCACATTTTTACGGCGTTGGTTATAAAAATCAAGTACCAGGGCAGGATTTTTTCGCCAGGCGCGCGGCGTGGCTACATCTTCAATATTGTATCCTTCCCATAAACCATCGCTGTCGCGGAAAGTGCGCAAACCGCTTTCGGCGCTAATGCCTGCACCTGTAAGCACTACCAGTTTCTTTTTGCCCATATGCTAAAATAGTATATAGATGTTAGTATAGAGTATTAAGACAAGGCGGAGGATCAGATAGCAGGAGATCACGCAACAATAAAAAAGTAACCCGGTAAAAGCGATAATGGGTAATTTTATTTGGCTACATTGTCAGACAACAGGTATGCCCACGCTTTTGAAAATGGAGGTTGCATCATTGCCTCATGTGGATTGGATGTCTCAAAATTGGTAACGAGGATGCGCGCTTTTCTGGCCACTTCTTCATTGGGCCGTACCAGCAGAACATCGGTGCCAGGAGGCATCAATGCAAGACAATCTGCGCTTTGTTTATTAAAATCATACGGATCTTTTGTATGAAGAAAAGCAAAATATTTTGAAGGGTTGGTGGCGCTCGCTTGCCGTAACCATCCGGCGGGTGACGCAAATTTTACCAGGTAATCTTGCGGGCCTGCAAAAATAAGCGCGCGGTATACCGGAAATTTTTTTGCGAGGTACGCTGCATGACCGGCACCTTGTGAATGCCCGGCCACCATTATTTTAGGCCAGTTCATAGAATCGCCCAACAGGTATTGCTGCCATCCCTGTTTTGGATAATTTTCAGAAAGATACACAAGCAACGCATGCAGCCGGTTGTAAATACTATTCTTAGCGTCAACATTTACCAGCTCGCTTACCGGATCACCAAAAACAATTTCCTGCCGGAACTTGTCGAAGCAGGTACTGTCTTCACTGTTGCTGCACGCGGTGGTGATAACGGTATTTTTATAATCGACGCTCACCACATGGTAACCGGCGCCGGCAGCAAAATTAAAAAACGGAATGTTGTGATTGGCGGCCGTGCCGGTACCGACAATCATGACCAATAATTTGTTGACGGGCTTTTTGGTTTTATTGATATAGGCAGTATGGTTTCCCCAAACGCCAACGATACCGGGCGAGGTAAGCGCTGGATCTACCAGCATGCTGTCTGTTTGTGCAGCGGCTGCACCATACAATCCCATACATAACATCAGTGCCGGAATAATACGCATACAATCATTTTTTAGTTTCGCCTGCCATGGTCATTACAATCTTCCACTCCTCATCTGTTACCGGCTGCACGCTTAGTCGGCCCAACCGTACCAGCGCCATATTGGCCAGCCTTTTATCGGCTTTTATAGCATCCCGGTCAACGGGCTGGCGTAGTTTTTTAAAAGCTTTAATATCTACGGCAGACCACGTATCGTCATCGGCGGTAGGGTCTGGGTAAGCTTCCTTCACCACTTTGGCAATGCCCACAATATTCAGCCCATCATTGCTATGATAAAAAAATACTTCATCGCCTTTTTTCATTGCCCGCAGGTGCAGGCGTGCGGCGTAATTGCGTACCCCACTCCACACAGTTTGCTTGTCTTTTTCCAGTTGCTCCCAGCTGTATGCATCAGGTTCGGATTTTACTAACCAATAGGCCATAGCGATAAGCATTTTATGATTTAAAAATACAGCTTTTCCCTTTTCCAGGTAAAGAATGCTTTCAATTTGCATATAACAGAAACCAGCCTGCATTTTGACAGCGGGTATAAGTTAATTTCTTTAACAGCTTTTAGCGGTAAATTTTTTTATAAAAAACCAAAATAAGAAATCCGTGTATCCCCAGGCGTCGTATGTGATGGTGGTAGCATACATGTAAATTACCAATACCACCCAGAAAGCTTAACCGATTTTAATAAACTTATTTAAAAACAGACAATGAAGATTTTAACGATAGTAGGCGTAATGGCTTTTTCAGTACTTGTAAATAACAGCGCAAATGCGCAGGACAGTATGGCGAAAGAGAAAACGGTAATGGTGGGTGGTGCAGCCATGTATCCATCAAAAAATATTGTTGAGAACGCCGTAAACTCAAAAGATCATACCACACTGGTAGCAGCTGTAAAAGCAGCCGGCCTGGTAGAAACCTTACAGGGCGACGGCCCATTTACGGTTTTTGCGCCCACAAATGCGGCATTCAACAAACTACCGCAGGGTACCGTTGAAAGCCTGGTAAAGCCGGAAAACAAAGAAACCCTCACCAAAATACTCACGTATCATGTGGTGTCCGGCAAGTATGATGCTAAGGCCATTGCGGCGCTTATTACGGCAGGCGGCGGAAAGGCGGAGCTGAAAACAGTGAGCGGCGGCACCCTGACGGCCACAATGAAGGGTTCTAAACTGATGCTCACAGATGAGAAAGGCGGTATGTCTGCCGTAACCATTAAAGATGTTAACCAGCGCAACGGTGTCATTCATGTTATAGATACCGTGCTGATGCCAAATTAATAACGAAGGTTGGTGTATAGTGGGATTTTTCACACACACAGGCCTACCCTTTCTAAGGTGGGCCTTTTATTTTATCCGGCTTGCATCCCAAACTCCCGCCAAAATTCTTACATTCGCTTCAAATAAGTGAAAATGGATTTGACCGCCCTCTTTACCAAGGCCGTTGCAGACAGCAAGGATTTACCAGACCGCCCCAGCAATGACACCCTGCTGCAATTGTATTCATTCTATAAACAGGCTACTGAAGGCGATGCAAATGGAGACGCCCCCGGCATGTTCGATTTTGTAGCCAAAGCAAAATACGAAGCATGGTCGTCGCTGAAAGGCAAGACAAAAGAAGGCGCCATGCAGGATTATATTAACCTGGTAGAGAAGCTGAAAAATTGATTATTTCCTGCCTCCGCTATGCAAGAATCGCTTTTATCGTTACTGCGCTGCCCAGTCTCAAGGAATAACCTTCAGTTGGAAGTTATCAGCTACGCTACAAAGACGTTTAACAATTCCCAAGAGATCATAATAGACAATGCTTTGCTTTTTGCAATTGGTGCGGAGTGGTTTTATCCTGTAATTAATGGAATTCCACGGCTCAACGTTGAGTCATTTCTCGATCACGAACACTTTCTAGTGGAACATTTGCCAAATTATGCCTCTCGTAAAAAAATATTGCTAAACAAATATGGCCGGCTTATTAATTATATTCTAAAAAAGAACCGCAAAACGAAAGAGAGTTTCGCATTTGAATGGAGTATCTATAATTATGAAAAAGACAAAACCTGGGACGCCGATCCTGATAACATGCTCCAACGCTTTCTTGATGAAATTGCGGAGCCGGCAACAAAGCTTCCTGGAAAGCTGATTTTTGATGCAGGGTGCGGCAACGGACAACTAAACGAATTAATTGCTGCCGAACACGCCACTGTTGTAGGGATGGATTTTAGCAACAGCATAGAGAGAGCCTACGAACGAAATGTCTACAGCAATGCCCACTTTATACAAGGCGATGTACAGTTTCCTCCCGTGGCATTTGATTACTTTGACCTGGTTCATTGCAGCGGTGTGCTAATCCATACCAATAATACTGAACTTTCGTTTTCTTGTATTGAACCTTGCGTGAAAAAAGGGGGCAAACTAAGCATATGGATATATCATCCACGAAAGAACTTTATCCATAATCTTTTTAATTTTATCCGACGTTTTACTTCAAAGTTGCCCATTCAATTACAATACTATTGCTATCTGTTTACCCTGTTGCCTGTAAGTTATATTGTTAAACGCCTAAAAGGCAATCAACAAAATACGCGGGAAATGATGATTGATATCCTGGACTGGCTTTCTCCACAATATCGCTGGGAACACTCTCACGAAGAGGCCGGCGCCTGGTTTTCCAAACGTAACTATAAAGATGTACAGGTGACAACCAATACAATGTTTGGATTTAACATTGCGGCCATTAAACGGTAAATTGTTCTATGTGCGTTTTGATCTTGTATAAACCGGCTATTTGTGCTCCTATCACTTTATAACTGAAACGCGCCAGTGCCTGGGTTGCTATTTCACTGCGGTCATATCTTCCATACTTTTCTATCATGACTGCCATGGCCTCTTTCAGTGCCTCAACATCGCCCGGGCTTACCAATCTGCCATTATCTTCATTTACCAATTCCGGTATGCCCCCGACATTGCTACTGATTACGGGCAGCCCTGCCATCAGCGCTTCAATAATGGTGCAAGGCGAGTTTTCTGAGCGACTAAACATGACCATACAATGGGCTGCTCTGGTGACCGTGGCAACTTCTTCATAAGACAAGATGCCTTTCCATTCTACCAAACCAGTAATATTCAAGTCAGCAGTCATGTTTATTAAACGTTGGTTATAAGGACCAACAACCAAAAATCTCCAGTTGTCTGTGTGTTGCTTCAATCTGCCAAAGGCTGTTAATATGCCTTCTATATTCTTTTCATACCCAAAAGAAGACACATGTATAAATATAAACGGGTGAACAGGACTGGGTGCACTATAGTAAAAAAGCTGCTCATCTGCCACATTGTTAATGACAACAAACTTTGTGATATAGAAAAGTTCGTGTAATTGCTTTTTACTTGATTCGCTTACTGCGTGAACCAGGTCTGCGGCTTCAAAGATTTTTTTTGTTAGGCGGCGAAAAAAAATCCCACGAGTAAAGTAATTATCAGAAATAAACGTGTGGTAGGCGCCCCAATGTTCTGTTACAAAAAAAGGCAGCTTGTATTTCCTTTTCAGCCACAGCGCCACCAAGCCGGCTTTTATTGGTACATGTACATGTACAAAATCAGGTAATCCTTCCTTTTCTATATACTGCTGGAGATACTTTTTATATACAGCCATGTATTTTCGAGAAGAAAGAAGCTTGTTGGCGAATGCTATGGGTGTACTTGCTGGATGATAGTAAATGACAGTCTCCTGGAGATTCTGCTGGGTTGTCGTTTCAGCCAGAACATCATTTGTTACCAGTCCATGTTCGTCTTTGACGACATAAATAACCACCAGCGGCTGGAACAATGCCAAAGAGCGTGCATGGCGTTGTATAAAATCGCCGGTGAAACGGTCTATTTTAGACGGATACCAACTAGGCAGCCACAAAATTTTTTTCATAATACAAGCGCTATCAGGGTCGTCGAGGATACCGATAGAATGCCTTTACAAACATTCTTTCGCATTTTCTTTTTATCAGACGAAACAAGCCAAGTGTTTTCCTTAAGGGGACTGGCGCGTACGCCTTATCTTTCTTAATTAGAAAAAACTGATATTCAAATTCGTTCCAGACACCGTAAATCTCCATAAATTCTAATAGCAAATGATTTTTTTCTAATAATGGAACAAGGTGACTCAGCTCAACCGGCTGATCAATTACCTGGAGCACCGACGGATGGTGCAGGGCATCGTATTGAATATGCCTTGGGTTAGGAATATTTATAAGGAGACAGCTGTCTTTGTGCATCATCCCAGACACACGCGTTATTAATTCATCATGATCCTTTAAAGGGATATGTTCTAATACGTCAAACAAAGTAATAAAATCAGCTTGGTGGATGTGCTGAGGTGTGAATGTCAAAATGTTGCCAACAGTAAAATAAATATTATTTTGTTTGCAATTTTTCCTGGCAATACTGATAGCGGCTGGGCTTATATCCACGGCTTCAATACATCCTTTTTTTATTATACGGCTTAACAAAAAACTCATACCGCCAGCGCCACAACCCAGCTCAATTAGAGAAGAGTTTGTGTTGATACCTGCTTTTTTTGTCCGTTTAAATAAACTGTAAATCCGGTCATTGATAACCACATTCTCCCGATTTGCATAAAATGGGTCATAAAAATCAATGACTTTGTTAACAGACATATATATTGAATTACTGCGTCGACTTAAATTGATGAACAAGATATGTATAAACTGTTTTGAAATCTCCCCTTGCAGGTACAAAAAATGATTTGACCGGGGCTGCATAGTCAGCCTTGAACCTAAATAAAATAGAAAAATAACAAATTACATAAGCTACAGCGCTCACAGCAGCTGCAGCCTGGATACCCCCGCCGGGGATAAAACATATATCACCCACAATAACTATTACCAAAGCAAGCAAAGAAGCTTTTAGATTCACCATCACGTTATTTTTTCCGGCATAATATGCGCTCACAAATGTTACAGATGCCAGAGACATGATGCCTGGCAGCAGCAACAAAAACGGTATATACATGTTGCTGAAACTATTTCCAAACACAAAGGGAAATAACCATTTTCCACCTGCTATTAGAGGCAGCACAAGTACCATATACACCACCAGTAATACCCTGCAAAAAACCGGTAATATCAAATTTACATTCCGGCCAAAACCAGCCGCCGTGCGTGGAAACAACACGGTTGCTATAGCAGAAGGCAACAGCAAGAACATTTGTCCGAGCTTTGAAACCTGTATATAATTTCCCAAATCATCCTGCAGGCAAACGGTGCAGGTATTTTTCACAAACCAATAGTCAATGCGATAGAGCAGGAAGAACACGAGGTTTGCAAATAATGCCAGGTAGGCATATCTGAACAGTGATTTCAACTCGTCCAACCCTGGCAAAGCGAATGATTTCAGCGTCCCGTTTTTGATAAAATGAATGACAACAAAAATCAATCCCTGAAAAAACGAATTGAGAAAAAATAACTGCAAGAACAATTGACGCGGCTCGGTTTTGCCGGTAATTGAAATGGTCAATGCTGCCAAAATAAGCAACGTATTAGTTATCGTTAATGCCACTGCCGGCGTTGCAAAGTCGTGCTCTGCGTAAAACAATGCCCCAAACAATGTGGTTAGTAAAACACCCAGAATATAAAGCGCCGAAAAATAAATAAATTCCGTGCGGGTAAAGATGGGTAAGGGATCTTTATAAAACGAGTGAACCAGCACGGTAATGACCATTGTGATGACCAGACTCCATATTAATGCAAACCACGAGAGTTTAGTGGTACCCATTGCATTGCTGGCGGCAAAGAAAGTAATGCCAGACTCCAGGCTGAAACTTGCAAGCAAAATGATAAATGAAAAATAGCTGGTAATATAATAGATCCATCCGCTGCCAGCTGCATTGAAATAACGGGCCATCACAATATTGAGCAGGAAGACCGACAAAAAGTATACAGCGCGCCAAAACAGGGCACCTAAAATATTTTTTTCTAGCCTCATGGTGTTGTGTAAAGATAATTGGGTTGCCCCTTTACTTCAGCGCTTCAATAATAGCAATAAACTCGGTTGCGCTCAGTGATGCACCGCCTACCAGTCCGCCGTCTACATCTTCAGAAGCAAATAACTCTTTGGCATTGGCGGCCTTTACGCTGCCACCGTATAAAATTGAAATATCGTTAGCGATGGGTTTGCCATATTGTTTAGCCAGTACACTGCGCAGGTGTGCATGCATTTCCTGTGCCTGCGCGGTTGAAGCCGTTTTGCCTGTTCCAATGGCCCAGATAGGTTCATAAGCTATTATTATCTGCGATACCTGCGCTTCAGACAAATGAAACAACGATTCGCGCAGTTGCGTTTCCACATAACTGTTTTGTGTACCCGCTTCGCGTATGTTTAACGGCTCACCGCAACAAAAAACAGGTGTAATGCCAAACTCCAGCAGTATGTTCAACTTTTCTGCCAGCAACTGGTTGGTTTCATTGAAGTATTCGCGGCGCTCGCTATGGCCAATGATGCAATATTTGATTTTAATGGATTCGAGTATTTCGGCAGATACTTCACCGGTATAAGCACCCGATTTTTTTGAATAACAGTTTTGAGCAGCTATATCATAATTATTTTCATCGCTCACCTCGCTGTTCGCCATAATAAGATAAGGAAAAGGAACTGCAAACAACACCTGCTGGTGCGGCTGTAACTGTATGCCTGGTTTCAGAATATCATCCAGCAGTTTTTCGGCCTGCTGATACGTACAATTCATTTTCCAGTTTGCCGCGGCAATTTGTTTTCTCATTTGTCAGTATTTAATTGGTTATGGTGCCACGGCGTTGTTGTTCTTACAGCGTATACGCCCACAGAAATCCTACCATTGATTAGAATAAGTATTTCTATGTATTGATGGCTTATTGATTAATAGCTTCAAAAATATGGGCTAGCTGTTGAATTTCCTTTTCTGTTAGCAACTGATTTTTTAATTTTTTCCAATTCGTGATATCCTGCAATGCCTTCTCAAATGTATAGGTAACCGGATCTTTTGCGCCCCAGCTAAAACTAGGAATGTATTTAGGCAATAGTCCGCCACCAAAAATATTGGCACAGGCACCCACCACTGTTCCGGTGTTGAATGACGTATTAATTGAACAACGAGAGTAATCGCCCATGAGCAAGCCGCATTTTATACCGGCCATTACATACGACTTGCTGCTTTCATTCCAGATCTTTACATTGCTGGCGGTGTTTTTTATATTTGAATTGGTGGTACCTGCTCCCAGGTTACACCACTCACCTATTACGGCATCGCCCAGGTAACCATCGTGCGCCTTGTTGCTGTAACCAAATACTACCGAGTTTTTGATTTCTCCTCCTACCAGGCTATACGGCCCAATGGTGGTAGCCCCATAAATGCGTGCACCCATTTTAACCGCAGCACCTTCGCACAACGCAAATGGCCCGCGTATGGAAGCGCCTTCCATAATTTCAGCATTCTTGCCTATATAAATGGGCCCCGCAGCTGCATTGAGGATGCAATAATTCAGTTTGGCACCTTCTTCAATAAAAATATTTTCGGGGTTAGTGCAAACGACCGAGGGCGGAATGGGTTGCGACGCTCGCCCCGTAGTGAGCAGCTTAAAATCTTCGCGCAAAGCCCAGTCGTTGTATTCAAAAATATGCCACGGATGTTCAAGTATGCGAACAGAAGATTGTTGCAGAAAATCCTGCTGAGAATAGTTGCCGCTTAACAAATCGTCTACAAAAGCCCGGCTGGGTACAATGTTTCCGGCAAAAACTACGGGCTGGTTTTCAGAAGAAGGCGGTTGCAGGTATTCATCGCCATTAACAGTCACTTTAATGCCCAGCAACTTTTCCCATTTCTGGCGGATGGTGAGAATTCCAATCCTGATATCTGCAGCTGAGCGCGTTAGCGTAAAAGGAAATAGGTGTTGCCCAATGTGGGTGTCGTCAAGCACTAATTGAATCATGCTTTAAAAATACGATAAAACAGACTTGTGTACGCGCGTGAATGTGTTCATCTGGGTATAGGAAGGACATGTCGGTTTTTCAAACCTCTATGCTGAATAACATGCGCAAAAAAAATCCCTTCGCAATGATTACGAAGGGATTTGCATACTCGTTAAAAAACAACATTGCCGGGCAACGGGAGCCGGTATATTAAGCTTTCTTAGCGTATTTTTTCTTGAATTTGTCGATACGGCCTGCAGTATCTACCAGCATTTTCTGGCCGGTAAAGAACGGGTGCGACATACTTGAAATTTCCAGTTTAATAAGTGGGTAATCATTACCATCTTCCCATTTTACTGTTTCCTTGGTGGCAGCAGTAGAACGGCTAAGGAAGGAATGACCATTACTCATATCTTTGAAAACAACGAACCGGTAATTTTCCGGGTGGAGACCTTTTTTCATAATTCTTTATTTTAAGGAAATACGGATTTTGCCGTATTTTTTGTTTACAAGGCCGCAAAAATAGCCCGTAAATGCCTAATTGCCAAACCATTTTTGCAAATTCTCCCATCGTGCTTGCAGAATGATAGATAAGTGCATGACTGATTAACTTCTCATGTTGTCGAACTGAAGCGGAATGCCCAGGTCTGCAGTACGGCAAAGTTGCATAACCTCCTGTAAATCATCAATTTTCTTACCCGTCACCCTTACCATATCATCCATAATTTGCGCCTGTACTTTCAGGCCGCTGTCTTTGATCAGCTTTACAATTTTTTTTGCATCTTCCTGTTTGAGGCCATTTCTTACCAATACTTCCTTTTTTACCACTTTGCCGCTGGGGAAAGAGTCTTTCGTCATATCAAATGCTTCGGGCGAAATGTTTTGTTTGTGCGCGCGACTGATGAGCACATCCAGCAACTGCCGCATCTTCATATCATCGTCGGTTTCGATATTCAGTTTGAATTCTTTTTTGTTGAGATCAATCACAACGTGCGCATCCTTAAAATCAAATCTGTTGACGATCTCTTTTTTTACAACGTTTACGGCATTGTCGAGCGCCTGGGCGTCTACTTTGCTCATGATATCTACTGAAGGCATATGATAGTATTTAGTATATAGTAATTAGTATACAGTATTTAGTATAGAGACCCGCGGCTGGTAATTTACAAACTGGGGTTTGGGGTTCAAAATTAAGGCTAAGTGGTTAAAAGTTTATTTTGAATTTTATATTTTAAATGTTGGATTCGCTGGTGTGCGAATCTGCTGCGACATTTCTCGCGGCGAACGGCGGAGGAGCAACGGGCACAGAGTATTTTAATTTTGACTTTTGAATTTATCCAATCTGCGGTGACATTTCTCGCGGCGGGCAGCGGAGGAGCAACGGGCACGGATTATGTATTTTGACTTCTAAATTCATCCAATCTGCGGCGACATTTCTCCCGGCGGGCAGCGGCGGAGCAACGGGCACAGAATATTTATTTTGATTTCTAAATTTATCAAATGTGCGGCACTATTTCTCGCGGCGGGCAGCGGAGGAGCAACGGGCACGGATTATTTATTTTGACTTCTAAATTCATCCAATCTGCGGCGACATTTCTCCCGGCGGGCAGCGGCGCAGCAACGGGCACAGAATATTTATTTTGATTTCTAAATTTATCAAATGTGCGGCACTATTTCTCGCGGCGGGCAGCGGCGGAGCAACGGGCACAGAGTATTTTAATTTTGACTTTTGATTCATCTAATCTGCGCCCAAGTTTTTCAAAAGCAAAAGCCCCGAAATCAATCAGGGCTTTGTTATTAAAAGAATAAGAATATACAATAGCCGAGGCCTGTTTCAAACCGCACAAATCAGAAATCAGAAATCAGACATCAGACATCAGAAATCAGCAATCAGACATCATCGATTTAATTCTGCTGACCGCCTGCACGGTTTTGTTCGTCATCTGCTCCGCTTTTTCTTCTGCGTGCCTGCGGTACACCGGTTTTTCCGAAACGGTAACTGAAGGTGATGGTAGCACTGCGGTTATCCCATTTATTTTGCACCCGCAGATCAATATCACTATACTGGGTTCTGCCCCTGTAACGCTGCCAGTGAAAAGGGTCGCGAATGTTGAGGCGCAATGTTCCTTTTCCTTTTAGTACAGTTTTCTGTCCGCCCAGGGCCATAAAATACATAGGGTCGCTGATGCTTAATTGGTCGATGCCTTTACCACGGTAGAAGCCACTTAGCTCAGCCGACCATCCTTTAGAAAACGTGAACGTGTTGGAGATATTCACCATAAATGAGGTGTAGCTGATGTCAATGGGATCATTTTTCTGCGTATAAGAATTAAAGTAGAAACCGGTGTATTTGTTATTGAACACATTCGCAAATGCGTTGATGTTCCACCATTTGGCCGGTTTAATGGGCGCATTAAAAGACAGCCCAATGTTCCTGAACTTTGCCACATTGTCTGTGGTGAGGAACGTCACTTTTTTCTCTGTATTCTGTTTTAGGATTTGCGAAATCACATCGTCTGTAATAGAATAGCTAACCGTAGTGGTAAAGCCGCCTTTGTAAGAATGCCTCAGCTCAATATTATTGCTGTACTGTGGCAACAGATAGGGGTTACCCTGTCTGAATGTGAGTGAATCAAGAAACCACAGAAAGGGATTTAAATCCTGGTAATTGGGCCTTTCAATTCTTCTGCCGTACGAAAGTGTAAGCGTATTATTTTTATTGGCTTCATAATTAACATAAAACGTAGGAAACAGGCTGGTATAATGACGGGTAAAAGATGAATCATTCAACACCTGGTTACCTTTGGAAGTGGTATTCTCTAAACGCAAGCCCGCCTGGGTACTCCATTTTTTCCATTTTTTATTGATACTTACATAGAACGCGTTGATATTTTCTTCATAGATAAAGTGGTTGGAACGATCATCCGGCACCCATCCGTTACCGTTATCCCTTTCATACTTTACTTCATTATCACTTTTTACGTAACTGATTTTAAATCCCGCATCAAACCGCATATCTTTTTTCATGGGATGGGTAAAATCTGCTTTGGTTGAATAGATATTGATGACGCTGGGTATATCGCCCTGTAGTGTAAGGTTACCGGTTTTGTTACCTGCGGGGCCGTACACATCTGTTACCAGCAGCGATTTTGAACCGTTGCTGTACCCGATGTAGTCAAAGTCGGCTGTTAATTCAGTACCGAGTGTATCAAATGTATGCTTGTAATTGAAGTTGCCTGAATAATTCCAGAAAGTAAGTTCGTTGGTAGTATATGACTTCAGTACAGACTGCACTGTACCGTCGGGCGATGAAATCACCTGGTTGCTGAAAGGCGTGGGCCTTCCAAAAAAACCAAACCCGTTTAACACCACACCAAAAACATTCTTCTTGTTGGCATAGTAATCCATACCCACTTTTAAAGTATGATTATTGTTGCGCATGTTCATTTCATTGGTAGAAGTAGAATATGAGTTAAGACTTCCATCTTTATTAAAAAATTTACGGTCAAGCTCCAAATCATTCTTGCCTTCTCTGTAATTGAAATTATAATTACCAAAAAGATTTACTTTACCTTTTCTGTAGTTGAGGTTAAGACTGGTTGATTGCTTAAGCGGTGAATAGTACGTGCCTTTTCTTTCGTATAATCCTGCTGTAAGTCCTGCGGTAATGCTTCCGTTAAGACCCTCGTTTCTGCTTTTTTTTGTTTTTATATTGATGATACCAGAATTACCAGACGCGTCATATTTTGCGGGTGGGTTGGTCATGATCTCAATCTGATCAAGCGCAGAAGCAGGCATATTCTTTAACACATTGGCCAAATCGGCTGCAGAAAGATAGGTGGGCTTTCCATCCATCATAACAATAACGCCCTGCTTGCCTTTGAGGCTAATGACGCCATCGTTATTTACAGAAATGCCGGGCGATTTTTCGAGCACTTCCATGGCAGTGGAACCGGCATTGGTGGGCGCTGCTTCCACGTTGATAACGGTTCTGTCTATTTTTTGCTCTATCAGTGGCTTGCGCGCAGTAACGGTTACACCGGTCAATTCTTTTGAACCGGCTGCCAGTTCAATGGCGGGCAGTGCTACCGTCATTTGGTCTGCGGTAAGTTCGATGGGTGTGGTTTTGGGAGTGAATGCTACAGCCGATACGGAAAGAATATATTTGCCCGCGGCCAGCTTTTCAATTTCAAACACACCCATTTTATTGGTAACAGCCGCTTTTACCAGTGTTTTATTTTCGGCTTTCAATAATTGAACAGTGGCTGCGTCGAGCGGCTTATGGGCAGCATCAGTAATTGTACCGCTGATCTTGCCAATTTTTTCCTGTGCAAACAAACTAAAAGAAAGAAGGAATAAGGTAATAATGGTAGTAATTTTTTTCATTGCAGTTTTTATTGTGCCTGGTCGGCTTTTTCAGGTGCAAAGGTGAACCCAACAGGCCTGTTAAAAAATATAATTAGGATGAAAGGAGTAATACCGGTGTCAATACACGAGCGGTCAATTTCCAGTACGAAAGAAGCGTATTTAGTATTTAGTATCTAGTATTTCGACTTCGCGGAAACTGTGTCAACTTTTTTTCTGCGTTTATATTTTTCACTTTATCTAAATACTGCCTTCCTGCCGCATGTCTAAATGCCAAATATTATTGTCTATCTACTCGCCGCCTCGTCTAGATACTAAATACTAAGTACTAAATACTGTATACTAAATACTCTTCACGCGTCGTCTATATACTAAATACTAAATACTAAATACTAGCTACTAATTTCCTGTCTTCACACGGTTTTGCTCCTCATCTGCCCCACCCTTTTTGCGGTTGTTCTGCGGCCCTTTCAGGGGTTTACCAAAACGGTAGGTGAATGAAATACCAGCTACTCTTGAATCGCGTGTGTTTTCGAAATGGGCGAGCGTTTTCTGAAAATTGATATCACCTGTTGCTTTATTGGTATAGAATATGTCCCTGATATTTACACGAACGCTTCCTTTTCCTTTCAGCACTTGTTTGGATACGCCGGCAGAAGCCTGGCCAAGCGGCATGATCACTATTTGTCCTTCAATGCCTCTTGTTCTGTAAAAGCCGCTGAGTTCTGCGCTCCAGCCTTTTCCAAAACTAAATTGGTTGTTTACATTGAACAATACATTGGAGCCACTTACTTTCACCTGTTCGCCATATAACTCTCCGTTAAAGTAGACGTAATTGTAATTGCCATACAGGTTAGCGCTCCACCATTTGGCTATTTTAACCTGTGCGCTCATACTAAAGCCGGCATTTTGCCTCTCACCTATATTGCCCTGGCGTACAATAGTGGCATAGTCTTTCTGCTCAAATGTTTCGGTAAAGAAATTTTTTGTGCGGCTATAGTTCACCGTTGTATTCAGAAAACCTTTGAAGGTATGGCTTACTTCAATGTTATTGGTGTACTGCGGTTTCAGAAAAGGGTTGCCCGATCCGTAAGTATAATTATCAAGGAAGAACAAGAAAGGGTTCAGATCCTGGTAAGCCGGGCGGTCTATTCTTCTACCAATAGACAAACCAAACTGGTTGTTTTTATTGGCTGTATAACTAATAAATACGGTAGGAAAAAGATTGTTGTAGGTTCTGCTGAAAGCTGAGTCCGTACCAGGCTTTTGTGCATTGCCAAACTGGTGGCCCTTGTAATTGGTATTTTCAAAACGCAGCCCGGCCTGTACGCCTATCTTTTTAAACTGGCGGTTGTAATTAATATACGCGGCATTAATATTTTCTTTATACTGAAAACGGTTGGTTTTGTCGTAATCCACTACATCGTTGCCTGCAATTACATTAAAATAGTTGGCGGCATTGTCTGTATTTACATAACTGCTTTTTACCCCGGCTTCAATTTTTGCTTCTTTTTTCAGCGGATGCGTGTAATCCAATTTGGCAGAGTAAATATTAATGTCTACCGGCAGCACGCTTTTCAAATCTGTTTGTCCTTTTTTCTGCCAGTTGGGTGTGTACGATCCATTAATAAAATATTGGTTGTTGGCTGACGCATAGGTAGAATAGTCCAAATCTGCTGTCAGTTCGCGGCCGGTAGAATCAAACTGGCGGCGAAAGTTAAGGTTGATGGCACCATTCTTCCATTTGTTGTCGCCCATGCTGGTGCTTTTAACAATAGAATCAACAGCACCGTGTGCATCTTTCAGGTAAGAAGTATTGTAGTTGCGCTCCTGCTCGGGGTTCATAAAACCACTGGCTACAAAACCGAGCGTTGTTTTTTTACTTACAAAAAAGTCCATTCCAAACTTGAGGTTGTTATTGGTATTGCTGCGGGGCATAAAAGCAGTCTGGTCAAACATCGCCTTCACAGTTTTACCATCGTTCTCCAGGTAGGTGCGGTGTATATCCAGCTGTTGGTAGCTGTTGTTTTTATTATAACTGTAGTTTAAAAATGCATTGTATTTGGCAGTGCGGTAATTAAGGTTGAGGCTTTCATTGGTTCTCCAGTATACCCCTTGTGAGTAGCCCGCTGTAAGGCTGCCGTTAAAGCCTTTGATCTTATTTTTTTTGGTGCGGAGGTTGATGATACCCGAATTGCCTGCGGCATCATATTTTGCAGGCGGATTGGTCATAATTTCAATCTGCTCCAGCTGGTTCGCATTCATGTTCTTTAACAGGTTTACCAGGTCGGCGCCGCTTAAATAAGACGGCTTGCCATCGATATATACCTGTACGCCCTGCTTGCCTTTAAGGCTGATGCTGCCATCTTTATCAACTGTAATACCGGGCGATTTTTCTAGCACTTCCAGCGCAGTAGCACCCACGTTAGAAACCGCTGCATCTACATTTACGACGGTTCTGTCTATGTGTTGCTCAATCAGTTGTTTGCGTGCCACCACGGTAACACCGGTTAGATCTTTTGAAACCGGCACCAGCGCAATGGTTTTTACGGTAACTGTGTTATTTGCTTCATTTATTTCGATGTTCTCTGAAAAAGCTTTTTTATATCCGATAGCAGATACTGCCACCAGATAGTTGCCTGCGTCAATGTTTTCAAATGCAAAATTGCCGTCTTTGCCCGCTGCACCCATTTTGGTGACAGTCGAGTCTTTGGCTTTTAACAGGGTAATAGTGGCAGATGCGATGTTTTTTTGGCTGGCGTCTGTCACATGCCCTGCTATCTTTCCTTTGCCGGTTTGCGCCTGGCTGCCGGCAGACATTATCAGAAGAAACAGCAGGCTCATCATTTTGCTCATAATTAGTGGTGTTTATATTGGTTGGTACTTTGTCTTTATTATTACATTCCAAAAGTAGGTACTATGCAATACAAAGAACAGTGTTTTGTGTTAGGTGGTTGATTTTGTGTATGATCGGCATTTATCTTTTCTAGCTGTTTTGGACGCAATCGTGTTACTGGGAGTTACAGCAGCCCCATTATTTGGGAAGAAAGGCGTGGAGAGATTGTAAGTGGTAAGCTGTGGTAGGTTATAAGTAATAAGTTATAGGTACACAATATGAGTGCCTTAGCAATCATTCGAGACCTTTAAAGACAATAATGGATCCGGTGCGGCAAACGTCAAATAATAAGTCCGAAAACTCTCAACTCTCTGAACTCAAGAACTCAGGAACTCAGGAACTGAAGAACTCAGGAACTATGAACTCAGGAACTGAAGAACTCAGGAACTATGAACTCAGGAGCTATGAACTCAGGAACTATAAACTCAGGAACTATGAAGTCACAGACTTCGGAACGCGTTTAGCCCGCATTGGCAGGTAGACCATCAGGAAGATACCCGTAAGAACAAGCAATAGCGATATAATTTCGGCCTGGGTGGGCTGAAACGGAAGATCCCGGTATTTTGTGTTGACCCTGATTTTTTCTATGAGAAAGCGCTCAATGCCGTTTACAAAAAGATAAAACCCGAACAGCGTGCCGGCCACCTTGAATTTTTTTCTCAGCATCCAAATAATACCAAACAGTATAAGGCAGGCAATGATCTCGTACAATGGGGTGGGAAAAACCGGTAATGGCAATACGTTACAATATTCGCCCCAGTTACAATTGGGTATCAGCACCCCTTCTTTGTTTACATTGTGCGGGTAAGTATAGGCAAAGAACCAATCGGGCAGCCAGGAAACGCCTTTAAAATAGGCATGTTTTACGTTGTCCAGGCTTTCAAACTGGCGGATAAAAAAGTCTTTGTTCGCCTGCAGTTGCTGTTGAAATTGTCCGTCGGTGGCCAGCGATACTACGCCATTTTTATCTGATACATAAGCACTGTTTACAATACCCCAATCGCCATCGCCACTTATCTGGCAGCCCATTCTTCCCACGGCATAAGCCACCATTAGCGTGGGTGCAGCGGCATCATTTAAATGCCAGAAGCCAATGTTGTGCTTTTTAGCATACCACCATATTGCCAGGGCCGCGCAAATCAATCCACCATAAAAGGTAAGTCCGCTGGGCGAAAATAGGTTACCAATAGGATCCTTAATGAACCGATCCCAATTTTCAAGGTTATCAAATATTTTAGCGCCTATAAATCCAAACACCGCGCCCAGCAGGATAATATCCCCCACCCTGTCGTGCGGCCATACACGGATGGTTCTTTCTTCAGGTTTTGCCAGCTTGTGTTTGTTGGCTTCGCGCCATTTAAGACCTGCAAACAATAACCCGAGCAGTATACCCGCCGGCCAGCTGCCTTGCGCGGAAAGCATGAACTGCTGCATGTCTCCGTTAGGGTCACTGAAGAATGCACCAATTACTTTGTATCCAAATAAAAATCCCAGCAAGAAATTAATAATTAATTCAGCAATACCGGCAGGTTTACCTACCGTTATTTTCTCTTCCTGGTAATGCAATAAGCCTTCTTTGCTTTTCCGTTTTAATTCGCTTCCAATTACAATAGCGGCGGTAATGAAGGCTACTGCCACCATCAGGCCGAACATATTGGCAAAACGCAGCCCCTTCCAGTCAACACCAAACCAATCACGAACAAGAAAATAGAGGTTAGGATACATATGCTCCGTGCTATTGAAATGAAATAATTATTAACCGACTGCAATGTTAGGGCAAAAATCCTAAATAGCTTTTCTTTTAACGGTGGCATGGAACCTGTGAGCTGCCAGCATCCCAGGGAAAATGCAAAAAATAAATGCTCAGGCAGTTTCCGCCATAAAAAAACCCACTTAAAAAAGTGGGTCAGTGATTTTATAAAACGATAGACTAACAATACTCTTCAAAGGCGCTCATCAGGTTCTGGGCAATCATTTGGGCAGGGCGTCCTTCTATCATATGCCGTTCAATAAAATGAACCAGCTGTCCATCTTTAAATAATGCAATTGCGGGTGAAGACGGAGGGTAAGGCAGCAGGTGCTGACGCAAAGTTTTTACCGCATCTATATCAAAGCCGGCAAAAGAAGTAGCGAGGTGATCCGGTTTTTTGGCGGTATTGTGCACGGCCATTAATACACCCGGACGGGCAGACCCGGCCGAGCAGCCACAAACTGAATTAATCATTACCAGTGTGGTGCCTTTTTGCGAAAGTTGGCTATCTACAGCTTCGGAAGTGACCAGTTCTTCAAAACCATTGTCGGTCAGTTCTTCCTTCATGGGTATAACAATTTCTGATGGATACATATATGTGAGATTTTTTGTTTTAGCAACGCAAAATTAGGCAAATAGTTCAAATTGAAGGCTATTAAAACTGTTAAACTGCAGTTCTGTCATTATATGTGCCAAAAATCGGCGTTTTGTCATGCCTATTAACTTCCTTCTGCAACCTCGTCATCAAAAGCCTTCAAAAGTGGGGATGGTATGCCTTTTGAAAAACACTATCCGTCTATCAAAATTTAAAACTTAAAAATAGAAATGGTTATGACACTTGTAAAAAACAACTTCAGGCCTGTTACTTTCAACAGTGTATTCAATGAGCTTTTTAATGAATTTCCTGCATTTGCAGACAAAGCCGGTCTTAATTTTCCCCCGGTAAACATTGCAGAAACCGCAGATGCTTACCACGTTGAAGTAAATGCCCCTGGCAGAAACAAAGAAGATTTTAAGATCAATGCAGACAAAGGTTTGCTGACTATTAGTTACGACAAGAAAGATGAAGCCGCCGTTGAAGGCGTAAAAACCGTTCGCAAAGAATTTAGCTTCCAGAGCTTTAAACGCAGTTTTAACCTGGATGATAAAATTGATGTTGCCAACATACAGGCAAAATACGATAACGGTTTGCTGAAGGTGTTGCTCCCTAAAAAAGCAGAGGTAAAAGAAGCTGCCAAACAAATCAGCATTCAGTAACCCGCGGTATCATCCGATAGTCCTTTATTAAACTTCCTTGCGGCTGTTGTAACTAACAGCGGCAACATACAAATATTTTCATAAGCAGTTGGTTTTGATTTATTAACCCCGTTGTTTCTACAATGGGGTTATTTTTATGTGTAATATTTTAGCGGTTACAGCTACTAATAGCGTTTAACCCAATGTATCATGAAGCGTTCAACCTGCAATCTGCAGCCAATTTTTTGACTTTTGACTTTGGAATTTTGACTTTGCATAAATGCCTGGCGAAAAAGACTTTATAGAATCCATAGAAGCCAACCAGAAAATCATCCATAAGGTGTGCAACCTTTACATGCACAATGAGCAGGATAAAAAAGACCTTTTTCAGGAAATTTTGCTGGCGGCGTGGAAAGGTTATGCCCGCTTTAAAGGCGAGGCCAAGTTTTCTACCTGGTTGTACAGGGTTGCTCTCAATACCGCCATTACTTTTTACCGCAAAGAACAAAGGCAGGTGCCCACCACTGCTATGCCCCTACAGCCGACGATCGCGGCAGATACTATGCATGCGGTGGAAGATCAACTAACGGCCATGTATACATCTATTAATGAGCTGTCTGCAATAGACAAAGCGCTGGTAATGCTATACATGGAAGATTACAATTACAATGAAATGGGAGAAATGATGGGCATTACCGCCAATAACGTAGCAGTAAAAATGAACCGTATCAAATTGAAATTGAAGGAATCGGCCAAAAAATATCTATAACCGAAAAGGTGTACTATGGAACTTGATGATATTAAAACGCTCATGAAAGCTCGCCTCGAACACGGCGTAGATAGCAGTGCATGGGAGCTGAAAGCATCCATTAAACAAAGCACGCGTTCGGTAACCGGAAAGATTAAAAGAAATATCCGGCTTGAAGCTGTTGGTTTTATGATCTGCGCATTGGCAGCACTATACTGCTGGCTCGCATTTCCTTCATTGCTGGTACGGTTGTTTTGTATTGCCACCTGGGCACTTTGTGTACTATTTGGTATATACCTGCGTACGCTTTACAAGAACATTGTTTTTTATGAAACAGAAACGGGTACGGTAAAACAAAGCCTGGAGCAAATTATTCAGATAGTAAGGCGTTTTACACGTTTGTATTTTGGTATTTCAGTGGGTTTACTACCGGTAGTGTATGTATTTGGATGCATCATTGGCTACCTCGTACTGTCAAAAGAAGGCTTGCTGCAAAATTTCAACTGGTCAACAACAATGCTGTATTATGGCATCGCTTTTATTATAGGCTGGTCTGTAATCATTTATTTTCTGGCAAAGTGGTACATTAGAAAATTATACGGTAATTACCTGCTACAGCTGCAACAACAATTGAAAGACATAGAAAATGGTTAAAAGGTTTTAACAGCTCTGGCAGTTTAGGCCAAAATGGACTAATATTGCACGCATAAACAAACTTTTAACATTCAGCATGAGACTAGCACAAAAGTTTCTTTTATTGTTATGTTTGGTAGTTTCCATTTCTTCCTATGCACAACAAGACACCCTTCCCCACCCTGTTTCACCCGTTGTTGATTCGGTGTATACCCCAATGCGTATCATTAACCTGAATCCCTATTTTACCATTCACGCAGATTCAACCCTTACCTATAATCTCGAAATCAATAAAGACGAAACAAAATACTATTGGTTCCTCCGAAACTCGCCCGTTGGCTTGCGCATAAACAAAGACGACGGTGTACTTACCTTCAAAGCCGAAAAATCTTTTTTTCTATCGGGCAAACTTAAGTACGACGTAGAGTACAAGGTAAACATTGGCGTACAAAATCTGTCAGACCCCAAAGAGCGGGTAGACACCTTTTTTACCATGGTTTTTTATAATACTGATATTATTGCTTCTAAGGTTAAACCATCTGTTAGTTCTACACTTATAGTTGATGAAGGTGATACCGTTAACTTTAAGGTACAGTGCGAAAACGGCAGCTTCCCCATAGAGAACATTACATTTTTTGCCAACCGGCCATTGAAAAATTTCACCCTGGTAAAAAAATGTGATGACGATTTTACCTGGATGCCGCCATTTGATTTTGTAAAAGATTCTGACTCCGCAAAAATAAAAATACTCATACTCAATTTTGTAGGCGTTAATAAATTCCAGATTCGCGATACGGCCACTGTACGCATTGTAGTGCGCGATGCACTTAACTATCCGTTGGCTGAAGAAGATTATAAGCTGGCGGTAAAAAATGTAAATACGTACGTGCTGCAATTGAAATATACTTTCCTCCAGCTGGATAAACGGGTAAAGAGTACCAAGAATGCAAGAACCACGTTTGACATTACCGGTTCCACTACCGCGCTAACAGGAAGTATACTGGCTTCTTCTGCCAATAGCAGTACCCAAAAAACCGGGCAGATTTTACCCAGTGTGGGCATATCGCTTGTTCCTATCAAAGAAGCCATCGCACCGCAAAAAGTATTTGATCAAAACCAGGCCTCGCTGGTACGCGGTTCAATTAAAAGATTAGAGTATATGGTGCGCGATAATGCCCTGGTGGGTGAGCGCGACCCCGATATTGTAAGAAAGACCACAAAGCTTAAAGATGAACTCAAACAAACGCAGATTCAACTGATTGATGTACCGCTTGAACTGGCCAATAATATGACAGAAGAAGAATTGAACCAGTATTTTAATAGCCCCAAAGTAACCAGGAAATACAGACTGAAAAAGTAATATTTTGAATTGTAAATTTTGAATTTTGAATTCTTGTAATCTGCGGCGATATTTCTCGCAGCGAACGGCGGAGAGGCAGCGAGCACCGATTATTTTAAATGCGACGATATTTCTCGCGGCGGGCAGCGGAGAAGCAGCGAGCACGGACTATTTTAAATGTTGAATTTTGAATTCGCGCTAGCCGCGCATTTGCGACGAGATTTCTCGCGGCGGGCAGCGAAGAAGCAGCGAGCACCGATTATTTTAAATGTTGAAATTTGAATTCACGCTAGCCGCGCATTTGCGACGATATTTCTCGCAGCGAACAGCGGAGAAGCAGCGAACACGGATTATTTTAAATTTTGAATTTTGAATTCACGCTAGCCGCGCATTTGCGGCGATATTTCTCGCAGCGAACGGCGGAGAAGCAGCGAGCACGGATTATTTTAAATTTTGAATTTTGAATTGCATTCATCTAATCTGCGCATCTGCGGCGATATTTCTCCCGGCGGGCAGCGGAGAAGCAGCGAGCACGGATTATTTTGAATTTTGAATTTTGCATTTTGCATTTATCTAATCTGCGCATCTGCGGCTATCTTTCATTTATCCTACAATTCCAGCAAACGAATTCTTAATTATTAATTCTTAATTCTTAATTAATTCAATCTGCCCAATATTTGTAAACTCACCTTCCAACACTCGTACACCATCTTTCACCGCATTTCTATAAGGCGGCGTTACCTCTATCAATAACTGGTACGTGCCCGAAGGAACTTTTGTAAACTGAAAATTCCCATTGGCCACATTTACGGAAAGCGTATCCTTACCAGAAAACAAGAACGCCCGCAGTCCCGCTTCTGGCGGGTTTACACTTCCACCAGCTGTGCCGGTAAGCAGCGAGCTGAAAGAAACTACCAGCACAGATAAAAGCAATAGACCAGCCACCATCCAAAATGATATTCTCTGTTTAGCCATGTTTTTGAATTATAACAGGAAATGATTTGAAGCCCTCCTCTGATAAGAATTAAAATCTATGCCAGTTTATACATTGCTATCAGCGCCTTTAAGATTACAAGTCTTTAATTCGATTTTAATGCAATTCAATTATCAGACAAAATCAACCACTAATGCTAATAGAAAACCCCTATAAATCATTCAAATACAGAATTTTCCAAGGGCAGCAAAGGTTTATGTAAAAAATATCATGTACCTTAATATTACCATTTTACTTAAACTATACTCCACCTGGCCTAACCCGGTAGCATTACCAAAAGCCCCTGAAACGGCTAAAACCTGACATCCTATTTTATACCATATGCACCCATTAACAGGTAAATCGCTCAAGATTGTCATTTTCCTTATACTAACGGCCGTTCTGGGTGTTGCCATTATATTACTGGAGCAATTTAACCACGTAAAATCCACCAGCACTTATGTTACTCACACCAATGAAGTGCTTTACCAAAGCCAGAAAGTATTGTCTGCTACAATAGAAAATAAGATTATTGTTCGCGACTATGTATTAACGGCAGACAAAATTTTCCTGCAACAATTAGAAAAATCAGGCGCTACTATTTCAGACGGAGTCAAAAAATTAAAGACACTAACAGCAGATAATCCATTGCAGCAAAAACGCATCGATACGCTGCAGCAATACATCAGCAAAACATCAGAAATTGCAGACCGCGTAATTGCGTTGCGCAAAGCCGCGGGTATTGCCCAGGCAACAGCGCTGATAGACACTTTCAGGAATAATAAATTTTCATCCAGGGTACAAAGTCTTTTGCATCGTATAGAAGATACAGAGACCGGCTTGCTGGCCACACGTAAAGCATCCTTTCAGCTATCGGGCCTGCAACTAGATAAATGGATGCTTTGGCTGATTGGGATTGTATTGATACTTGTAATTATCATCATTCAAAATGTGCGGGTAGATTTTATAACGCTGAAAAAAACCGAGCGTAAACTGGATGAAAGCCGGCAGCAAATGGGTCTGCTGTTAGATAATGTAAAAGATTATGCCATTATTACTACCAATACCAAAGGCACCATTGTAAGCTGGAACAGTGGTGTGGCAGCCATTAAAGGCTATTCAGCCGATGAGGCCATTGGTAAAAACATCAATATTTTTTATACGCAAGAAGATATTAGCAAAGGTACGCCACAGCATAACCTGGCAGTGGCTATTGACAAAGGCCATTATGAAACAGAAGGATGGCGGGTAAAAAAAGACGGCTCACTGTTCTGGGCCAGTTTTGTTATTACTGCACTGAATGATCGTCACGGAAACCTGAAAGGCTTTGCAGAAATTACCCGCGATATTACTGAACAAAGAAAAAAACAGGAAGAAATCAGGCATTTGTCGCAGCTGGTAGAACAGGCAAGCGATGCCATCATTTCTACTGATACGTCGTTTATCATAAGAAGCTGGAACAGGGCAGCCGAAAAACTCTACGGTTTTACCAGCGAAGAAGCCCTGGGCAAAGGGCTAACCCGCCTTATCAGAAGCCGTGTTTCAACAGAACAGCGTGAAAAAATACTGGGGCAACTGGATGTAGCCGGTTTTTTTGAGATGGAGGCTGAATACAAAAATAAAAAAGGCGAGACCAAGTTTGTACATGCTTCTGTAACCACCATTACCAAGGGGGATACCATTACCGGTTATGTTGCCGTACACCGCGACATTAGTGAGCGTAAGGGACTGGAAAACCAGCTAATCAGGTTTAATGAAGAACTGGAAGTAAAAGTGAAACAGAAAACGGCCGAGCTCACAGGCATTTTTGAGAGAATTTCTGATGCGTTTGTAGCTTTTGATAAAGACTGGCGATATACCTATGTCAATAAAAAGGGAGGCGAGCTGTTAAAACATGCTCCGGAAAAATTGATTGGCAGAAATGTCTGGGACGTATTTCCCGATGCAGTAGGTTCGGCCACCTATGAAACTTACCATAAGGCAATGAACGAACAGCAGTATGCATTCAATACAGATTATTATCAGCCGCTTGACCTATGGCTTGAAAATCACGTATACCCATCGCCCGATGGTATTTCTGTTTTTATAAGGGACATCAACCAGCAAAAACAGGCAGAAGAAAAAATGAATGCGTCTAATGAACGGTTCATGCTGGTTGCCAACGCCACCAATGATGCTGTGTGGGACTGGGATCTGGTGAACCATACCATCTGGTGGAATAAAAACTATCACCAGCAATTTGGTTACGACGCTGCTGAAATTACACCGGTAAGTTCCCGTTACAATGGCATACATCCAGAAGACAGGGCCCGGGTGGCCGAAGGCATTAACCACGCCATTGAAACACGGCAGCCGTACTGGGCAGATGAATACCGTTTTCTAAAAGCTGATGGAACACCTGTTTTTGTACTTGACCGCGGTTTCATAATGTACGACAAAAGAGGCAAACCATACCGTATGGTAGGCGCCATGGTAGACGTGAGCGGTATGAAGAAAGCCGAAGAAAAAATTATCAATAATGAAAAACGTTTCAGGGCTTTGCTTACCAATAGTACCGATGGACTTACCCTGTTGGATGCAGATGGAAGTGTGTTGGACATCAGCCCATCTGGTAACCGCATACTGGGTTATAGTTTTGATGAAATGATAGGCAGCGTGCGGCCTGATTTGGTGCACCCGGATGACAGGGCACAGGTAAGCGCAGCTTTTACCGGAATATTAAAAGCGCCCGGAAGCATTACCGTATTAGAGCACCGCCATATGATGCCCGATGGTAATTACATCTGGCTTGAATGCAGTTTCAATAATTTACTGAACGAGCCGTTTGTCAACGCTATTGTAGTAAACTACCGCGATATTTCAGAACGAAAAGCCGCAGAAGAACAAATAAAAAATAGTGAACAAATGCTTTCAAGAGCCCAGGAAATTGGGCAGTTTGGCAGCTGGGAATACGAAGCCGTTACCCAAAAGATTCAGTGGTCTGATGCCATGTACACGATACATGGAATGGATAAAGATCAGCCGGTATCGTTAGATATGTTTTTTAATCAGCTCTATCCACCGGATATTGCAAAAGTGCAAAATGTTTTTGCTAACCTAGAAGAGAAACAACAACGGCTCAAAGACGAATACCGGTTTAAAGGCCCCAATGGGGAAATCCGTTTTGCGCAAACCACGCTGGATGCTGTTTTTGAAAATGGCCAGTTCACAAAAGCCATGGGGGTAGTACAGGATATTACAGACCGTAAGAAAGCAGAAGAAATTCTATTGCAAAGCCAGGCCAGGTACCGCAAAGCCCAATCGCAGGGCAAACTGGGGCATTGGGAACTTGATCTTGCCACCATGGCATTGTATATATCTGATGAGATCTACAGTATATACGACTTGCCGCCAGGTTACAAAACCGATGGGTTCAATACCCTGCTCGAAAATATACATCCCGATGATAAAAAACATTTTGAGAGAGAGCTGGATGATGTTTTGAAAACGCAGAAAAAAATGGATATTATACACCGTACCTTCCGCAAAAAAGGCGGTATGCTGTATATTCATGAGATTGCTGAACTGGAAAAAAATGAACTGGGGCAGCCATTGCGGCTGGTGGGCATGGCACAGGATATTACCGATCAGAAAATTGCCGATGAAAAATTGAGAAAGTCTGAGCACAAATACCGGCTGTTGTTTGAGAACAACCCCATGCCCATGTGGATGAGTTCTATACCAGAGCTGAACATACTGGATGTAAATGAAGCAGCCCTGAGGCAATACGGTTATACGCGGGAAGAGTTTTTGCGGCTCAATTCAATGGATCTGCGCCCGGCTGAAGACGCAGAAATGTTTTTCAAAGAAACGGATACCACGGCACCGGCCGCCGGAACGTCTTTGCAATGGCGCCATAAAAAAAAGGACGGCACGATTATCTATGTAGAAATATTCAATTACCAGATAATTTACGAGGGCAAACCGGTATGGCTGGGCCTCAGCATCGACATTACAGAAAAAACAAAGGCTGAAGCATTGCTTAAGAAATCATATGAGGATATCCGTAAGTTAGCCTCGCACCTGCAGGAAGTACGGGAGGAAGAAAGGGCCCATATGGCGCGTGAAATACATGATGAACTGGGGCAGCAACTTACCGGGCTTAAAATGGACATCTCTTGGCTGGCCAGAAAGAAAGACATTGATGCCGACCAGCGCGAAGCCAAAATGAAAGAGATACTTACATTTATAGACGGCACGGTAAATACGGTTAGAAAAATATCAGCAGAACTGCGCCCGAGTATACTGGATGACCTTGGTCTGGTGGAGGCACTGGAATGGTGGAGTACAGAGTTTGAAAAAAGAGCCGGCATTACTTGCCAGTTTCAAAGCCCCAATTATCCGTTGGAAGTACCCAACAGCCTGGCAATAGGTTTATTCAGAATTTACCAGGAATCACTTACCAATGTGGCCAGGCACGCGCATGCCACCAAGGTTTTTGCCAAACTTGAAGCAGATAACCACCAGCTAATACTGAAAATTACGGATGATGGTAAGGGATTTGATACCAGTAATATCGGCCATAAGAAAACGCTCGGCCTGCTGGGCATGAAAGAGCGAACACTGATGATGGGTGGAGCGTATGAAATTAAAAGCCAACCGGGCAAAGGCACAACCGTTACAATAGCAGCGCCTTTTGAAATAATGAACAACGCGTAACTTTAATTTGATATCTATGACCCGTATTTTGATAGCAGATGATCATTCGGTAGTTAGAAAAGGCCTTAAGCAGATTCTTGTGGAAGAATTTCCCTCCGTTCACATTGGAGAAGTGGCCGATGCCGAAAGCCTCATAAAAGAGGTGATTGCATCTACCTGGGATGTTATTATTACCGATCTCTCCATGCCTGGCAGAAGCGGGTTAGATGCTTTGCAGCAAATAAAACAACACTACCCAAAACTGCCGGTGCTTATTTTGAGCGTGCATCCTGAGGAACAATACGCCCTGCGTGTGCTTAAAGCCGGCGCTGCCGGTTATCTGAATAAAGACATGGCGTCTGAAGAACTGGTAAACGCGGTACACCGGGTATTATCAGGCAGAAAATACATTTCGCCTTCTGTGGCAGAAAAACTGGCTGTATCGCTTGATAAAGACGGCGATAAGCTGCCCCATGAATATCTTTCAGACCGCGAGTTTGACGTTTTAAAACTTATTGCATCCGGAAATTCGGTTAGCCAGATTGCCGAACTTTTATCGCTGAGCAGCACCACTGTAAGCACGTACCGCGCGCGCATAATGGCAAAAATGAATTTAAAAAACAATACCTCGCTCACGCTCTATGCGATAGAAAACAAAATCATCTAGCCTGCTTCCCGCATCTTTGCCTGCAACTACATGGTGTAGTTGCAGCTCTACAAAAAGCTTTACTTACTACTACTAGTTTATCACTTTGCATCTACCAGTTATCACCATTTGCTGAATTATATTCGCAATGAAATAATACAATGACACCAGCCAAAAAAACGATATTGATTGTTGATGACTCGTCATTGATAGTTACGCGTCTGATTAATATGCTTCATGAGCTCCCCCACCTTGAATGGGTGAAGGAGGCAGGCAATTATACAGACGGTCTTGAACTGCTGAATGCCTTTAATCCCGGTATCTTGTTGCTTGATATCAACCTGCCCGACAAAAGCGGCATAGAACTGCTACGCATCTGCAAAGAAAGCCATCCGGCCACCAAAGTAATTATGATAACCAACCAGGCCAATGAACATTACCGCAAGCTGTGCATTAAACTGGGCGCTGACTATTTTATTGACAAATCAAAAGAGTTTGAGCAAATAGCTGAGAAAATTACGGATATGCCATAACGGTATAGCTAAAATATCCATTTACAAAATTTTCAGGACAAATCAACCAATCAACTGGTCAACCAATCAACTGGTCAACCAATCAACCAATCAACCAATCAACTGATAAACCAATAACTTCCTCTAGAGCATCATTCCGCCGGATACCTCAATGCGTTGTGCATTTACCCATTTTGCATCATCGGTACACAGAAATGCCACAACACTTCCTATGTCGTCAGGCAAGCCCACGCGTCCTAATGCGGTGGCCGCTGCAACCGTACTGTTCATATCGGCATTGTCTCGCACCACTCCACCACCAAAATCTGTTTCAATGGCACCGGGTGCTACAACGTTTACACGTATTTTGCGGCTGCCCAATTCTTTTGCCTGGTAGCGTGTTAACGTTTCAATGGCGCCTTTCATGGCGGCATAAGCCGAATAGCCCGGAAATGAAAATCGCGCAAGGCCGGTAGAAATGTTTACAATGCCGCCACCATCTGACAATAAGGGCAACGCTTTTTGTGTTAAGAAAAATGTGCCTTTAAAGTGGATGTTCAATAAGGTGTCGAACTGTTCTTCAGTTGTATTTGCAAAAGGCGCATGAATGCCTATACCGGCGTTATTGACAAGAAAGTGGATGGTGTCTGAATTAAAATGACTGCTAAGGATGCTTTTTAACGTTGTAAAGAACGCATCAAATGTTTGTACCTCTCCCGTATTTAATTGCAAAGCTGCTGCACGTTGCCCGCCGGCTTCAATAGCCGCTACTACCGCTGCGGCTTCGTCTTTTTTGCTATTGTAAGTAATAATTACATCAATACCTTTTTTAGCAAGGCTGAGGGCCATTTCTTTACCCAGCCCGCGGCTGCCACCTGTTACCAGCGCAATTTTTTTTACTGTTGTGTCCATTGTGTTGTTTTTTTTACAACACAAAGGTAGAAAGGCAAGTGGGTGGTACGTTTGCGCGCATCAATCCATTATTTGCAAAATTCAAATGCAGGTGTCACGCGCGGAAAGCGAGCGGGGCGAGCGATGTTTGTTTCCTGAAAAAATTGGAGAAGTGCGCGATTTCTTCAAATCCGAGACTGTATGCTATTTCAGATATGCTCCAGTTGGTTTGCTTTAGCAAAATTTTCGCTTCCTGTATAATACGCGTGGTAATGATTTGGGTGGTGGTTTTACCGGTATTTTCTTTCAATACTTTATTGAGGTGGTTCACATGCACTGCCAGTTGCTGCGCATATTCCGTTGCTGTGCGCAGAGAAAGTTGCTGCCGTGGAGACTCAATAGGAAATTGTCTTTCCAGCAATTCGATGAACAAAGAAGAAATACGGGCCGAAGCGGTATGTGATGGATACAGCGCGGCGGCGGGCTGCAGCTTCTGACCGTAATGTATCAGCTCCATCACGTAATTGCGCAGTAAATCATATTTATATGCATAATCAGACGACAGCTCGGTATACATCTTGCCAAAAAGTGCGGTTAGTTCAGCAGTTGCCTTGGTTGTCAATTGAAATACAGGATACCCGCCTGGCTTGAAAATAGGAAGGTCATCCAGCACGATACCGCTTTTCTGCTGGTTCAAAAACTCCGAAGTAAAAATGCAGAAAAAGCCAAACTGCTTTTCATCCTGCGGCACATAATTGTATGGAATGCGCGGCGTGGCAAACAGCAAAGCATGTTTATCAATATCAATTACTTTATCGGCATACTCTGCTTTATTCTTTCCTTTAATAAGACTTATTTTATAATAAGCACGCCGGTTATATGGCATGGTACCGGTTTTCTTTACCCGGGCGGCCATGTCTTCAATCTTGAACACATTGAAATGGCCGATCTCTTTATTAATTCCTGCGGGCAACAGCGATGCGGTGTCCTTGTAAAATTCTTCCAGTGTGATGATGGTATTCATAATCGTTTGCAAAAAACAAATATACGGAATGTCTGATCGCCAATTTGGTCATGGCTGATCCAGGGCTAGACTTTGGACGGCAGGGTTATTTTAACAATAGGCAGGTTAAACCCTTTTTTTAAATTCTTATCTTACTACCATGAAAAAAGCGGTTGTATTATTGAGTACCGGGATTATGATTTTAGGCAGTAGTCTTTATGCGCAGGATAGCACAAAAAAGAGCGCGGCGAAACAAATTGAAAGCAATAGTGAAAAAACCGATGCCCAGCAAGGCAAGAAGATACAGCAGCAAAGCCTGTTGAATAATAAATTTGAAGTGTTGGATGGTACAGCCCGGCCGGTACCCCCAAAGAAAAAGCACCGGAGAAAAAGCTGTTAGCTTTTAGCCATTACCTATAACCTTGCCATTGAGTTGTAACTCCAAATTAGTTGTATCGCCAGTTTGGTTGAATCGTCTAATAGCTAAAGGCTAACAGCTAATAGCTAATCACTATTTCCCTACAAACATGCCGGTAAACTTGTTTTCATACAGCTGGCTGTTGATTGGTTCAAACTGTTTTTGAACCAGCAACAACTGGCGGTTTTGTTCTTCCTGGGTATTGACAGCCCTGAAAGAACCTGAACTGATATAACGAAGTGCTGCCGCCAGTGAAGGTTCATCTTTATCGCCCCAGTTTCTGTTTACCCCATCGGCTGTTACTTTATCCGGTGCAAAGCCATCATAATATTCCGCACTGCCCACGCTGTTTACCGTTTTAAATGAAATAGGGTAAATAGCATAATTGAAAACAGATATCGGAAAAAATCCAACAGGTTTACCGTACGTTGTGTCACCTACCAGTTTTACATCCATATACGGACGCAGGTTATTGATCAGCAATTCGCTGGCAGAAGCTGTTTCGCCAGTTACGATAAAAAACACCCGGCTCAATGCTACGCTACCAGCTTTTGCGTAGTTAACAGTATTTACCGCCGGTGCAAATGAAACATTACCGTACCCGGGTTTTCTTTTCAACAAAGGAAATTTACCGGCTGTCAGTGAATCGTTGAACACATAAGTATACATGGTCTTACCAGTAGCACTGGCAGGAGCAATAAGGTTGGCCAATAGATTCTGTGTTTCGGTAGATCCCCCATGGTTATAACGCAAATCCACCACCAACTCATTGATTCCTTTTGCTGCAAAATCAGTAAAAGCGGCGGTTAGTTCGGTTTGCGAATTGGTTCCAAAAAACTGGTTGAAAACCAGGTAACCGGTTTTCTTTGCGCCTTCTGTTATTACATCGGTATACAAAACAGAATTGGCCGTATAACTGCTTTTGGCAAGATTAACGTTAGCCGTGGTGCCGTCTTGTTTGGTGAATGTAAAACTGGCCGATGAAGAACCGGTTCCAAAAAACACATCGTTTAATAAAGCTACACTGGCTGCATCTGTGCCAATGTTGGTGTTATTTATTTTGCTGATATACCACCCGCGCTGTAAACCAGCAACACCGGCCGGCGCATTTTTATAAACATATTCCACAAACCAGTAAACAGAGTCTATAGGTTGTGTTTTGTCTACAGAAGCTGATTTAATAAAAAATCCATAATCAGTATTTCCGCCGGTTTGTATGGCATCTGAACCCGCCTGTGTGGTAACAAAACTATAACTATGTTTACTATCCTGTGGTTGAAGTGCACGAATGCCTGCCATTTCATTTTGTGCCGCGGTTAGCTCGGTTGAGCCAGCATACTGCCGCGGATTAAATACAGCGTAGGAAGGAATCACCTCATGCCATAAATACACTTCTTTGCTGTAGAGATATACTGAATCTCGCAAAAGATCCAGCCGTTGTGTGGCAGTGAGTGAGTCATTATTGGGCGGCGTTAACCCCGCATCGTTTTTTTTACAGGATGTGATAGCTAATAAAGCAAGTAGGCAAGTGAAAAGAAAAAGCTGATTTTTCATATGCTTAAAGGTACGTCCCTGCGTAGCAAATGGTTTGACAACGCTGCGTAAAAAAATTGCTTTACAAATTTTTTAACGAACCAGGCCCGGTGCGCAGTTCGGAAGTTCGGGAGAGTTGTGAGTTCAAAAGTTCAGCGTTCGGAAGTTCCAAGAATCAGAACTTTCGAACTTTCGAACTTGAGACTTTCGAACTTTCGAACTTTGGAACTTTCGAACTTTGGAACTCCGGGACTTTCGAACTTTCGAACTTTCTAACCTTTAAGGATTCTTTATTTCTTTAAGCCTGTTGGTGCTTTTGGTAATACCTACCATGAAGGTGAGGTAGCTGAGGCCCACTTTGTAGTTATTGAATGTATCAAACTTATACCTGAAATTGGTACCGATGCTATAGCGCAGTTCAGTAAACATCATCCAGCTTTTTGAAAGCTTGAACTTATACCCAAATCCGTATACAAATCCAAAACTAAACCGGTTTGAATACATCGTTTTCAAATCCATACCAAGACCATCAACGCGCGTGCTGTACATGGTTGCGCTGTACCGTGTAGTGTCTGCAAAGCTTTTATTTTCAGCAATGGCATACTGTTGCACACTGCTGCCGAGGTAATAGGTTACAAAAACGCCTGTACAGAGGTAAGACCGCACATTATTGGCGGCACCCTGTATGATGGGCAGGTTCAGCGGAAATTTTGCGTAGTAAAGAAAATCCAGAAATCTTTCACGGCCGGAAATGGTGAAGTTGTAGTTCGGAAATACCCTGGCGTTGTAAGGAAGGCTTTTCCCAAATGCACCTACACGCTGGCTAGACTCATGCCTGAAATAACGCTGGCTGATGGAAAGCTCTCCATAAGCTTCCAATTTAAAATTATGGCGTATGCCGTATTGCAACCCAAACTTGTAAGCAAAATGGGTCTTGTTGCTCGTTGTCGTAATACCGGCATACACGCCTACGGAAAACTGTACCCTTTTAAAAGAAAAATACTGTTTGGTATTACTGTCTGCCGTATCCAGGTTAATGACAAGCTCATTAAGTAAAGCCTGTTTATAATATTTTTGCGCACTTTGGAGGTCGTATAGCCTGATGCAAGACTTAATGAGATAATAATAAGCCTGCGGCAGATAACTCATGCAGTTGCCAAGGCTGTTGCTGCCTGCGGTGCCAACTGTATCTTTAAAGAAAATGCTTTTTTCCAATTTCACTGCATTTACATACTCCAGCGCGGCATCTTTTGTTCTTTGCCATTCTCCGCCATTGTATGCCTGTATAATATTGGTAAGGCTTTCACGGCATTGTACCTGCGCATTCAGTGTTGCGCCCGTTGCCACAATAATAAGCAGTGATGCAATAGTTATCAGAAAATAGATACGCAATATGGCAATCATTTTTTGCATGCCGGTTCGTTTATTTTTTTAATTGCCAGTGGATCAAAATAGCGGCGTTGTTCTTCAACTCCGGGTTTACGGTTGCCGGCGCCTTCCAGCAAACATGCCAGGTGCTGCAAATCCATGGGGTATACCCTGATATTGCCCGGGCTGGTAAGCGCGTATAAATTTTCTACCTGTTGATCACTATTGCCATGCGCAAAAAATATGGAAGTTACCGGGCCGTCGTTGTCGTTGAGTTCCATAGGTGCTTCAGACTCTAAACTAGCAATCTGGAATACCTTCACGGAGCGGTTGTAGCTGGCTATGGCCAGGTATTTACCCGATTCACTGAATGCAATATCTGTAATAGGGCCATTGAACCTTGCCAAATTTAATCCCCCAAACGTTCCTGCATTTTTTTTATAATAAAACACTTCTCCCCCTTCATTACCCCAAACCACCAGGTTGCCTTCATCGTTACAGGCTATACGCGTGCCCCTGTATTTTCTGGCAATGCTTACTTGTTCTTTTTCGTTATTAAACTGGTAATAATTCATGCTGTTAACATTCTTGGGTACATTTATGTCGGCAGATTTTTCAAACCGCATGTCTGCCAGCGACCATCTTACCACGTTGCCATTGGCACCCACGGCATACAGCGTAGACTGACTAACGGCCAGATCTTCTACCATGATTTTTATTTTGTTACTTACATGTGTAATGCTGTTTTTCAGGTTCCGCATGTCAATCCTGTGCAGCACGGTGTCTTTGGTAAATACAAACAACGTGTTACCATCTGGCGTAAACCTAGAGCACCGCACCGTGCCTGCAAAGGTTAGCACAGTATCTGCGGGCACCTTCCCCTGCAGGTTGCGCAGCAACAATTGGTTACTCAGCATATTTATCGCCAGCCACTTGCCCTGTTTGTCTGCTTCTATGGATATCAGGTTTTTATTTTTATAGATATCGCTCTTTTCCTGTTTATTGGTGGAAAGATTATAGGAATACAAATTTCTGTCTTCTGCTGTCATGTAAATAACATGCGAGTGATTGCTGCCAAGCGTAGAATTTGCCACCAACAGCCGGTCTGAACCCTGTATATCTGCGTTTATACGCAACTGTTGTACCGGGGCGGCAGACGTACCTTTAATTGCGTTGTATAACCCGGTATAAATTTGTGGCTGCAGTTTGTTTAATTCTGTATCGCCCGCCTCCTGTAATAGTTTATAAGATACGAGTGCCAGCTGCGTTTTTATATTTCGCCTGTCTTCATCGTAATCCGGAATGGACAGAGATTTCTCGGCATGTTTTACTGCCAGCGCCAGGTTTTGCAGGCTTTGTGCGGTTTGGGTAGTGGTTTCAAGTTTTTTAGTCGACTCGCGCAATGAGTCATAGGCTGAGTTCAATGCCGCCTGGTTTTTTTGTAAAGTATACACCGCATCGTTGAGGTCAATATTTTTTTTCCTCAGAATGGCACTATCCCGGGCAATTCGGGCGTTCTGCAGCACCAGTTGCAGCTGTTTCGCATTCAATTCACTGTTGCTCTTTTCCAGTGATAGCCGGTTTGTTTCAAGCCTTTTATTCAGCTCGCGGGCTTCATGCACCTTTGCATCCAGCGAATCGCTTTTTCTAGTCAATGCAGCATTGGCAGCATCAACAATCTTGTTATTGGCATCCAGTTTATGGTTGGTGCTTATCTGGTTAATGGCAACCAGCGCTATGGCAAGGCAAACCAAGCCTATTAAGATGATCCAAATAAGGCGGCGGCGGGCTTTCTCCCGTTGTGCCATCAATTTTTTTTCCTGTTCAAGCCTTTCTTCGTCCTTGTCCTTATTAAACTTGTCAACGCTTTCATCTATCAACCCAATGCGCGACGTAAAAGTTTTCGTGTATTCGTCACCGGTCACACCGGCTGGTTTATAAATGCCCGCCCAGGTAAAAGCATTCCGTTTGGCTGCTGCCCATTCCTGGTAAGAAAGCAAGCGCCCGCCTGTTATGTATTCACTTTCTTCTTTGGCCAGTAATAATTTCAGCAGATCCGCATCGCGTGCTTCTTTTTCAATCCAGTGCAGCAATTGTTTCCAGATGCGCATCAGGCTTTCATGAGAGATATCTATTTCTGTATTGTCGCGCAAAGGCACATGGTCTGGCGGCATCAAAAAATTAACGCTGTCGGCCCTGAAAGATTCAATTACTTTACGGAGGTCTGCTTCTATCTGCTGCCCGGTCTCGCCCGCACTTTTAATTTCGGTGCATATTTTATAGATAGTGGCAAAACTCAATGGCCGCCTGATGCCCCTTCCGTCTGTTGCCCTGTCTGTAATAGACTGAAAAAGCATGCGGCAATACTTTCGCTGGCTTTCGGTAAAGCCCTCCATGATCTCTTCCGCATGTTTGTCGAGCGCATCTTCCATTCGCCCGATAACATGATAATCTGCGTAGGTAACCCTTATCCCCTGGCGTTCTTCTTTGTGTTTCTTCGCTTCTTCAAAAGATCTGCGCAATGCATGCTGCAATACCGGCAACTGATCCATATCATCTCCCACCTCCCCCACCAAGCGGTTTGCACAAATGGGGTCTACCGAGGCATTGGCAAAACCTGCGGGCTCCATAATGGCGTCCTTCAACTGGTTGATCTTTAACCGCGGCACCAGAAATTGCCCGCTGTTGATTTCTTCTACCAAATCTGGAAACTGTACGCAATCGCCCAGGTACTCAGAGCGCATCGTGATCATGACATAGGTGTTCATGGTTTCGACCTTGCTGATGTCAATCAGCATTTTTACAAAAAGCGCGGCATCGTTCTTGCCAGAGGTGCCATTGTCTTTTTTAAACCTGAACAACTCTTCAAACTGGTCGATTATAATCAGCGTATTGTAAGCATCGGGCGTTTTCAATCCCTGGTACATTTCTTCAAACCCGTATGAACTGCTTGAAATGGATTTCCATATCTCCAGGTTAGAAGCAGAAGGCGCTATACCTGCTTTGCCTATAGCAATAGCCAGATTGCCGAATGGATTTTTACCAGGTCTGCAAATGGCTACTTTCCATAGTGAATGTTTACCCGGCAATGTTTTTAACCCGGGTAATAAGCCTGCTCTTACCAGTGAAGATTTTCCGGAACCGGAGGCGCCCAGCACTGCCAGAAAGCGGTTGGTGGCCAGGCGTGATATGAGCTCGAATGTGATTTCCTTTCGGCCAAAAAAAACATTCGACTCTGATGTTTTAAACGGACGAAGGCCAGGGTATGGATTTTCCCTCAGCAGTTTGAATGTTTTCTTAACACCCTCTTGCACAACATTGCCATAATACTCATCTTCCTGGGTATCTTTCAGCGCAACGTCTACCGTTGCCTCCATATTTAGTGTTGTTGAATCTTCCATATGAATTTGTCTACATCGTTGGGCAGGTTCAGCAACACATCGTAATTAAAATAAAAATACTCTTCCGGATCGCGCACTTCCTGTAACTCATCAACGTATACGGCTTTCTCAATAGCCTTTGTTTTATTTAAGCCAAGTAATATATTGTACGCATCGGCCTGTTGCTGCTGGCACCACATCTCATCTTCACGTATGCCCCTGTAAATAATAATACCATCGCTGAGGTTCAATGAATTTCTGTGATAATCCACCGCATCTTTAAGATTGGCATTGTTTTGCAAGTAGGGTATCAACACAAATTTTTTATCAAACAAATATTTCCTAAGTGCGCGACGGTGCTGTTTTTCTGCATCCAGCCTTTTTTTCATTTCCGCTTCTGTTTCTGATGCTGCATCATCTACACTGTGGTGTTCAATAATATATATGTGTTTGTCGGCAACCTGCGGCACCGCAGACTTATTGCCCAGTATACCTTCCAGATCTTTCAGGTAGTCTTGTATAAAGGCATTCATATCGATGCCTTTTACAATGCTGATGTTTGCATAAGAAGCGTAGATATCATTGTCGAGCTCATTTTTATACTCTGCCAGTGCGTAAATTTCTTTGGGTAAATCTGAATAAATGTGCAGCGGTAATTTCTTCGTTTGCGCAGCCTCTTTAACAGGGCCCAGCTGAAATTGAATTTGCGTAAGCAGGTCTTCCGCTTCGCTGATGGTATCGCTCATCAATAATAGTATAGCCGCGCTGCTGGTGGCCAGCATGGCGTCGAGGCATTGGCGCCCATATTTATTCTCTTCATAAAAAAGTTCCGTCAGCTCTTCGTAGCTCAGCAGGTTAAAGGTAAAGTCATCGGGTATGATGCGGGCATTTTTAAGATTAGCCGCGCGGCTGATTGTTTTGGAGAGCTGGTTAATAAACGTTGAACGCGCATCTTTTGAACCAGCATATCCCAGCGCCACAAATATTTTTGGTACAGCTTCCAGCTCCTTTAGTCTTTGCAGGAGTTTTTGCGCACTGCGCAGGCGCGATTGTTCTACCTGGCGTTTGCGTACGGCTTTTGCAATGTTCTGTACTTCGTTGATGTAGTCATTGGGGTTGTAATCTTCTTCATTACCGTCTGCATTCATGCGGGTTACGGCTGTGTAAACAATTTCACTGTTCACGTAACTGATCAGCTCTTTTTCTTTACTGCCCTTCCAGCGGATAATCTTTAGAAAATGCTCCGGCTCTTTCAGCTCATTCCTCACCCTTTTGTATTCATTTACTTCGGCAAGGGTTTGGGGGTTATCAATAATATACTTGGGATCAAGTATCATCAGGAATATAGGCGTGGTTTTAAGCGCCTCGTTGATCTCATCGCGGTAATTGTCGCCCGTTTCGTTTTCCTTCAAAGCAAACCATACCGATAACTCAGTATCATACTTGAGCGAGAAATATTTTTTCAAATCTTCCACAAATTTTACCACCCATTCTTTGGTGGTGGCACCACGGGTAGAATAGCTCACAAAAACATCATACATAGCAGTACATTTTAATCAACACCGTCCCGTTCGGGATGCATGTTGCAACGCAAGGTTATCGAGATTATTGAAGGCACAGTTTTAATATGCCAGGTACAGGCCAGGAGTTGTCATGGGGATTGATAAACGGTTCAGAGGGTCGTAGATTGGCAATAGCCATAAAGATACTATCGTATTGGTCGTAAAAAGTAGCCAATGAGTAACTGGCAGCAACAATTATTTGTTGTATAACGACAATGGATAGGTCCTGCAGCTTAAAGGTACTTCACAATGAGCAGAAAGAGAGCGTACAACTACTGTTTTTAAGCGTGCGTTCTACGCTTAAAACCATGGCAACAATATTATTGCTGCCGTTGCTCAAAAAAGAAAACGCCTTTTTTGTTTGATACAATGATATCTGCCCGCCCATCGCGGTTAATGTCTTGCACCAGCACCTGCAAACCCACGCCGGAGTTATTGTCTATCAGGTGGGGAATCCATTGCGGTGTTTTGCCCGGCTTGTATTCAAACCAATATAAAACAGCGGGTTCCAGCGCGCCGGGGTCTTTACCGTTGTGGGCAAAATAACGTTTGCCGGTTACCAGGTCGGGGTAGCCGTCTGAATTAACATCTGCCAGGGAAAGCCCGTGGCTTTGCGAAAACTTTTCAAAAATGGTATGGTGCTGCCAAACCTCGCGGCCGTTGGTGCTGCCTGTTGTGCTGTGCCACCAGATTCCGTAATTGTGTGCCGATGCGCTTATTAGGTCGGGCCGGTTGTCGCCATTCAGATCAATGGTATACATCTGTGAGCAGTCGTCTCCAAAATCTGCGGGGTGAAAAACCCAGGCACCTTGCGCAGGATGGGCAGGGCATTCCCACCATCCACTGGTTACTATGATATCTTTCCTGCCATCGGCATTCATATCTCCCCAACCCAGCCCATGTGCATAGCGGCCGGTTGTTGGCATATCGCCTTTGGCAATCACATGCCTTTGCCATACGGTATCGCCTTTTGTGTCGGGCGATTGTAACCAGATCATTTCTTTGGCAGCTGGGTCATTGCACACCAGGTCTGCGCGGCCATTGCCATCAATATCAACAAATGCGGGCGATTCATTGCCTGCATTGTTTAACAACAAATGCATTGCCCAGTAACCAGTACTATTGCCGGGGTTTTTATACCAAACCGCTTCCTCACCGGGTAAGCTGATGCGTATTATGTCAGTCCAGCCATCCTGGTCAACATCCAAAGTAAAATTTAAAAACGTATTGCTGAATTGAGTAGATGGATCATACTTTTTGAAAGGTGCTATTTCATGTTTGTTCCAGCGGGGTGCTTCAAACCAGTAAGCGCCGGCAATAATATCGGTGATGCCGTCTTTGTTAATATCCGCCACGGCCACGCCTTCTGAAATAAAATCGGGGTATATGATATGTTTTGTAAACTGCGGTACCGTTGCGTCAGATGGCTGCTGCGCAAATACGGCGGGTGGCAATGCAAACAAGATAATAAAGCCAAACTGATAACAAAAGCGTTTCCAACAAATGGGAGGCATGGCAATTCTTTTAGTGATACAACTTGGTGCTTCAATAATACAGCCAGCGAATCTACAAAAGTAGCGGCATTATCAAGATGGTTTCACGCAGCGGACAGCAAAGAGGCAGCTTTTCACGCAGCGGACAGCAAAGAGGCAGCGAACGCAGCGTTGGTTATGCACATTACATAGCTGACACAAACACTTCGCCACCCTTGTTTCACGCAGCGGACAGCAAAGAGGCAGCGAACGCAGCGTTGGTTAGGGGAATTGAATAACTGGCACAAACAGGTCACCGCAACTATGTTTGAAAATTGGTCGATACATCCTTGGCAAGTAATCACGAACCAATGAATGCTCTAAGAGCATGAAAGCCCAACTAACAAACTACTGAACTAGCAAACTTGAGAACTTGGGAACTTCAGAACTTGAGAACTTCAGAACTTCAAAACTTCAGAACTTGAGAACTTTCTCTATTTCACCCGACCTAAACCAAACTGATCGCCTTTGGCTACGGCTTTGCCGTTTTTAAAATGAATCTCCACCATCTTTTCGCTTTGCACAATGCCACCCTTTTCATCGGCGAGACTTGTGACAATTTTTTTTGAAGCTGCATTGATTATTTCGCCCGTACTGGAGAAAACATATTTCCCATCCATGCTAAAAGTAATCCAGCCTGGCTGGTCGCGCAGCGCAATGCTGCTTGTCTGAACCGGCGGCATCACTGTAGCATCAAATACGTGCAGCAGCTGATTGGCACCATCTGCCAGCCACAATTCTTTTTCATTGGGTGAAAGTGCAATGCCGTGGCTGGGGCAACCATGACGTTTAATCATTCCCTGCTGATAGCCTTTTACTTCTACACGGTGTAACATTTTACCGGTTGTTAAATCGCCCACCTCAAAACCCAGCAGTTTGTTTACGTTGGCAAACACCAGCGTTTGTTTGCCATTGATGGTAAACGGCCGTATCATATCGGTAAACGGTCCGGCAGTTCTTTTTTCCGAAAGCTGCAACGGGTTAATAATGGTGAGATAAGGCGATGCCAGGCCTTCCATATATACTGCTTTACTGTTGATGGCAAAAACGGTGTTGTGTGCTTTGCTGTTCAGTATAACTTCATCTTTCAGTTTGCCTGTACGGGCATCTACCACATACCAACGGTCATTCTCAAACGAAGGTTGAAAAATGGTAAGGCCGTCATTAGAGATGGCCATGCGATCACATCCTTTCTCAAATATTTTTTCCCATACCAGTTTTTCAGACTGCAGGCTGATGCACATGAGGCTTTTAATGGTGCTAACATATATGCACTGCGTTGCCAGGCTTACACAAACACCTTTCACATTTGATGGATGGCCGGTACTGTCGAGGCTGCTGGTAGGGATGCGTTTGATAAGCGCGTAGTGCCTGTCGATATCATACACCAGTATACCATGCCCGCCATACTCAACATAATTACGTATACCCGGCTCAATTACATACAAATATTTTTTTGATGGTTGCGCCTGCAATTGCAGGACAGCGAAAACCGATACAAGAAAAAATCTTACAGGAAGCGGTAATGTGGCAAGACTTGGCATATTAATGACATTAAAATGTTCTTAAAAATGAACAGCTGTGTTAAAATTGTTCACGCGCTCGTTGTGTACAACAAACATATTAGCGCAGCGTTGATAAACGACGCTTTTAAAAATAAGCATTTTGTGAAGATGTGCCAACCGTTTGAAAATCTGGTGCGTAATGGATGGCTACCGGGGAAGGAAACTATAAATTGTTAACCATTTTTTCATGTTGTTCATTTTGCATCATGGGGGTAATGGTAGTTTCGCCGGCCAGTTCTTTGATTTGTTGGTGGTGCTGGAGGTGGTACAGTTTCATGTACTTAAGAAATGTTCCGTGTGCAGAATTGATAGCAATGGAAAAACCAAGGTAACCGTCAAGGAAACCGAGCCTGATAAGATAGCAATGAACAAAGGCCCATAACGGATTGACGAGTATCTTAAACCACGAACTTTTTTTGCCGCCCGCATGCAGGGCTTTTGCAGCCATGGTACTGTAACGGTTATTTTTTATCACATGCGATTCAATGGTCGGAAACGAATAATGCAATATATCTCCCCTGAGATGTGTCACCCGGGCAGAAGCTTCCATTTCAATTTTTTCGTGCGGATTGGCACCGCCCCAATGTGCTACGCGCCGGTTGAACAAACGGATCTTTTTATCGGGGTACCATGTTCCATTGCGTATATATTTTCCGCAGTAATTGGTGCAACGGTTCATTGAATAAGCATCAGCAGTAAAATTGCCTTTTATCGCGAGAATAGCTTGTACCAGCTGTTCATCGAGTGTTTCATCTGCGTCCAGGCTTAAAATAAAATCGGATGATGCTAATGAAGCTGCAGAATTTTTTTGCTGTATGTACCCCAAAAAATATCCCTGCTTTACAATAGCACCGCAGCTCCGGGCAATATCAACGGTGCGGTCGGTTGAATACGCATCCATAACAATGATTTCATCTGCTACCCTGCTCACGGAGTCAAGACAACGGGCAATATTTAATTCTTCATTGTATGTAATAATTACGGCTGATAGTAATACCATATATAATGTAAGGCAGTGTTAATGAAATCCAATTTCTAACATAAATACAATTGCCGTTCTATGTTTCGTAATAATTGGCAATTAATTTGCATTCAACCTGTTAGTGGGCAAAAAGGATTTATCAATGTTTTAAAATTTTTCAAATGGACAAACTGAATGAGAACTTTGTTGCACATACTGCAAAAAATTGCCCAAAATTTAGTGCTTAAAAAGATTTATGGGAAATGAACTATATTTGCAGTTAGACATTTGCGTTCTAATACCTTGCCACAATAATTTACAGGGCTTAATTGATTCCATTAATAGTATTGAATATCATCACGGGCGAGCGTTGGTCCTGGTAGTAGACGATGGAAGTACTGTGGCGATTACCCGTACGCAACTATACCAGCACCTGCCTGCTTCTGTTAATATTCAATTGGTTAGGCTTCGCCAAAACCAGGGAATTACCAGAGCCCTCAACGAAGGATTGGATTTTATTTATGCCAATTATGCGTGTCGCTTTATTGCCAGATTAGATTGTGGCGACATTTGCAGCCCTCAAAGATTTTACAAACAGATTGCTTTCCTAGAACAAAATCCGCACACAGACCTGGTGGGATCGTGGTGCTATTTCAAAGACATGGAAACAGGTCTTGCCTATAAATACATTACCCCTACCGATCACGGCATGATAGGGCGCAGTATGTATTTCAGAAACGTATTTGTGCACCCAACCGTTATGTGGAGGGCAGATAGCCTGCAATCGTTCCGGTATCCAACAAAATACCCGCATGCAGAAGATTATGGCCTGTTTTATGATATACTATCGAAGAAAAAGACCGCTATCATAGATGAGTTCTTGGTGACGTGTGAGATAAACAAAAAAGGAATTTCGTATTTGAACCGGGCCGAACAGTTAAAAAGCCGATTGCGCGTAATCCGCGATTTTGGCAAAAATAAACTGCTGCTGGCCGCCGGTACCATTAAGCTGGCAATGTTAATGGCGCTGCCTTACCAACTTATTACCGGTTTTAAAAACCGCGCGTATAAGCATAAACCTGAAATCATGAAAAAAGAAAAAATTAACATCCTATGAAGATCGTACACGTGGTAGAACCGCTGGCCGGCGGTATGGTAACTTTTCTCTCCTCTTTGGTAGAGAACCTGCCAGAAGACACCCATATCATTGTACACGGCCCCCGTGAGCACCTGACGCCTTTACCAGCCGTAAAAAAACAATTTGCCTACCATAATGTGCGCTTCATTCGCTGGCCTTCTGCGCGAAGAAGCATCAGCCAGAAAGATATTGCAGCTTTCTTTGAATTATATACCATTTTAAAGCGCCTTAAAAACAGCAACCTTCTGGATGTTGTACACCTCCATTGCTCAAAAGGCGGATTTATTGGACGCGTAGTTTGCCGAATGCTGGGCCTGCAGCATGTTGCCATTTATACGCCTAACGGCGCTCCATTTATGGCGGGTGATAATATGGTATCCAATTTTATATACAAAAAACTGGAAAAACTGGCTTCGTTCTTTGGTGGCCAGGTGGTTTGTTGCTCCCCCTCAGAACAGAAAGCTTACGAAAAAGAAGGAATCAAAGCCATCACTATTAATAATGGCATTCCATATAAAAGTCGCAGATACAGAAAACCACTTAAGAAACACACAGGGTTTGTTGTGGTGACCAGCGGCCGTATTGTAGATCAGAAAAACCCCGCGTTATTTAACCAGATTGCCAGTTATTTTCAGGATTTTCCTGATTTTACCTTTTTATGGGTGGGCGACGGGGAAGCACGTGATAAACTGACCGCCAAAAATATTCGGGTGACCGGCTGGGTACCTCCCACAAAAGTAAATGATCTGGTTGCTGCAGCGGATGTGTACATTTCGACGTCAAGATATGAAGGTCTGTCTTTTGCAGTACTGGAAGCATTGGCTATGAACCTGCCCGTGCTGCTCACTGACTGCATCGGCAATAAAGACCTGATGAATAGTTTAAACGGCGCTGTTTTCTCCGATGCAAATGACGCAGTGAACAGCCTGTTACGGTTTTATAACAATACCAGCATGCTGGAAGTGATGGGCGAGCATTCTGGTTCTCATTGCAGAACCAATTTTAACCTTGCCGACACTTTCCGCCGGTATGAACGACTTTATCAACAGGCATGTTTGATGCCTGAATTGCTTTATCCAATAAAATGAAACCTTACATGATAGAGAATGGCAATGGCATTAGCACCGGAAATATTGAATTGAGGGAAAGCTTGAATCAAATCAAACATTACCTCGAAAAACACATACGGCACCTTACCAAAGAGTCCGACAGAAAAGATTATGAGATTAGCAACCTGAAGGAAGCATTGGAAAAAGCCCGCCTCCAGGCTGAAGGTAATAACCAGCTCATCAATAAATTGCTGGGAGAACTGAGTAAATTACAAAACGATATAGAATGGTATAAACTTACCTATGAAAAAAGAAGCCTGTTGGGCACTATCAGGGAAAAACTTTTCCGGAAATAAACCCCAAAAATGCTTATTCTCACAGGCTGCATCTCCCCTATTGTGCATATCGCTTAAGGCAATCTCTCCTGCCAGCTTATTTCCTGTCACAGCGCCTGAACAATTTATATTTGTAAAAAATTAACCAGGCACATGAAATTTACAGGAGAAAGATTTGTTCCCGAAGAAGCCCTGTTGAATGATGAAATTGGATACGAACATTTACACCGGTACTATGCTGCTACCAGCCTGGTAAGCAACAAAGATGTGCTGGATCTGGCATGCGGTGAGGGTTATGGCAGTGTGCTGCTGGCAAAACATGCCGCCAATGTTACCGGTGCAGACATAGACCACGAAACCATTGCATGGGCCAATCAAAAATACACACCATCATATAAAAATCTTCAGTTCAGGCAGGCGAGCGCCACCAGCATCCCGTTTGCCAACCATAGCTTTGATGTGGTTATTTCGTTCGAAACTATTGAACACCTGGATGAGGACATGCAGCAACAATTTATGGCTGAAATAAAGCGCGTACTGCGCCTGGGCGGCCTGCTGGTGATGTCTACCCCCGATAAAAAAAATTATACAGACCGCTACCAGCACCACAACACATTCCACCTTAAAGAATTTTACCGGCAAGAGTTTGCTGCATTTGTACAAAATCACTTTTTACACACCGCTTTTTTCGACCAGGGGTATGAAGTGGTAAGCATCATCAGCAACCCGGCTACTGAAAAAAACGATGTGGTGCGGCAGCACCACTGGCGCGCAAAAGAAGATACCAGCCGTAAGTATATTATTGCAGTGGCATCTGACCAGCCATTGGCCACTTATGTAAATAACCTGGCTTCTGTTGTACCCAATGCTGATAAAGATTTTTTATCGCTGATGGACAGGCTTATCCAGATGAACAAAGAAATAGAAGGCCTTGGCCAATGGGGAACCGGGCTTGACAATACCGTTGCAGCAAAAGAAAAAGAAATTAACGCGCTTACTGAACAAACCAACGTCTTGCGCCAATCGCTCAATGAAAAAGAATTACTGGCAGCTGAACTCCATGAAAAAGAATTGCTGGTAGCCGAGCTCAATGAGAAATTACACCAACTGTACCAGGAATCTGACAAGGTGAAGGAAAGACTGGCAGAAATCTACCAATCAGACGGATGGAAAATGCTGAGCCGCTATTACCGTTTGAAACACAAATTAATACCTGAGCATTCTAACCGCTATAAAAAATTAAAACAACTGGCAGGTGTTTTTCGCACACGTGGCGGGGCAAAAGATAATGGTTCTCAGCAGGCAACCGCTGCCCCACCTACCCCCTTCCTGGTGCTTCCAGACAAGTTTGATGAATTAACATTGCCGGCCTTTGATTACCCCACGGTATCCATCATTATTCCTGCTTACAATGCATGGCCGATGAACTACCAGTGCATATCGCATATTATCAATAACACACAGGGTGTTGCCTATGAAGTACTACTGGCCGATGATTGTTCAACCGACTATACCAAATCATGCACCGCTGTTATTAAAAACCTGGTGCATGTGCGCAGTGAAGAAAATCTCGGCTTTTTGAAAAACTGCAACCATGCGGCAGCGTTAGCAAAGGGAAAATATATTTTGTTTCTTAACAATGATACCAAGGTAAGCCCCCACTGGCTCACACCACTGGTTACGCTTGCAGAAAAAGATGCTATCATTGGCCTCGTGGGTTCCAAACTTATTTACCCGGATGGCAGGCTGCAGGAAGCCGGCGGCATTATCTGGAACGATGCATCAGGCTGGAACTATGGCCACAAACAGGATCCTCAATTGCCGCAGTTCAACTATGTGAAAGAGGCCGATTATATTTCAGGCGCCTGCATTCTCATTAGAAAAGATGCCTGGGAGCAGGCCGGCGGTTTTGATACCCGTTACAGCCCTGCTTATTGCGAAGATTCTGATTTTGCATTCACACTGCGCAGCATTGGCTATAAAGTCATGTACCAGCCTCTTTCTGAAGTGATCCATTATGAAGGTTTCAGCCATGGTACCGATGCCACACTGCCCGCCAATACCGGTTCAGTAAAATCTTACCAGGCCATTAACAACGGTAAATTTTTTGAAAAATGGAAGCACGTACTTACCACGGAGCAACTGCCAAATGCAGTAAATGTGTTTCAGGCCAGGGACAGGAGCACCCATAAAAAGACCATGCTGGTGATTGACCATTACGTGCCGCATTTTGACAAAGATGCGGGGTCAAAAACCACGTTTCAATACCTGCAACTATTTGTTTCGCTGGGGTTGAACACGAAATTCATAGGCGATAATTTTTTCAGACACGAACCCTATACCACGGCATTGCAGCAACTAGGCATTGAAGTATTGTATGGCCCATGGTATGCCAACAACTGGCAGCAATGGATCATAGATAACAGCGAGCACATAGACTATATATTGCTAAACCGCCCCCACATCTCTATTAAGTACATTGATTTTCTGAAGAAAGTTACCAATGCAACGATATTGTATTACGGGCACGATTTGCATTTTTTGCGCGAAGCCAAGCAATACGAAATTGAAAAAAATCCCCAGCTGCTGAAGTCGGCAGAAAAATGGAAAGAAACCGAATCTTATTTGTTTGAGCAATCAGACATTGTATTAACACCCAGCGAAGATGAAAAGAAAATTATTGCTGCACTAAACCCTGCTTACCGCGTAGAAACCATACTACCCTACTTTTTTCCCGAACCTGCAACAGCTGTTGATAATTTTTATGAAAGAAACGATGTACTTTTTGTGGGCGGATTTAACCACCAGCCCAATGTGGATGCAATAGAATGGTTTTGCAGCCAGGTATGGCCGGCAATACATGCAGCCATCCCTGCAGCCCGTTTTATTGTGGTAGGCTCTAACCCACCCGACGCCATAAAAAAATGGGATGGCAATGGCATCGATATAAAAGGTTTTGTGTCAGAGAAAGAGCTTGATACAATTTATAGAAAAGCTAAACTGGTGGCGATTCCGCTTCGCTACGGCGCTGGCGTAAAAGGAAAAACAGTAGAAGCCATGTACCACGGGCTACCCATAGTAACTACCAGTTTTGGCGTTGAAGGCATGCCAGGCGATACCGGTTTTATTACACCTGTCAACGATGCAACTGCTTTTGCTGACGAAGTATTGAAACTGTATTCAGACAATACCCTGTTGCAGCAACAAAGCAAAGCAGCAACAAATTATATTAACCTGCATTTTACTGCGCAAACGGCAGCAGCAAAAATGCAATCTTTATTACAACTCAATAAAGAATAAAAAAAGAATCTATGCAGGTTGCACGCATCAGGAGCCAGCAAGCATATCTGGAATACAAACATAAAAACGCCGAAGCACTAAAAAATGTCTGGCTGAAAGAAAGAGCCATTGCCGAAGCAAAAAAAAATAAGGCGTTCACCGTTCGGGGTTTCTCTTATCCTGCAGAACAAATGGTTGACTTTGAAGTAGACTATCTATATGCCAATGGCTCTGAGATTAATTGGCGAGAGCGGGTTATTTGCCCGGTTACCGGCCTCAACAACCGCCTGCGTGGCTGCATACACCTGGTAGATTTTGAACTGGGCCTTCGCCCTTATCATGCTATTTATATTGCCGAACAGGTAACACCATTATATACTTACCTGCACAAAAAGTTTCCCGGGCTTATTGGTAGTGAGTACCTGGGCGAAGAAAAAGCGCCCGGTTTTATCAATGAAACCGGTTGGCGGCATGAATCGGCTACGGATCTGTCGTTTGAAAACGGCTCAATGGATGCGTATCTTTCTTTTGAATGTTTTGAGCATATACCCGACTTTAGAAAAGCTTTTGCTGAAGCGGCCCGCATTCTGAAACCCGGTGGTAAATTTATGTGGAGTGTGCCATTTGCCGATACTTCGTACAACAACATTATACGTGCAACCGTAGACGAGAATGGCACCATACAACATTTGCTTGAACCAGAATACCACGGAGACCCGGTGTCAGACAAAGGCATACTTTGCTTTACACATTTTGGTTGGGAAATGCTCGACCAGGTTAAAGCGGAAGGTTTCAGTGATGCCTATGCGTTTTTATACAGGTCTGATGTATTTGGCTACCTGGGCAACGAGCAAATATTATTTATTGCGGAAAAATCTGCATTGCATACACTTTAAAAAATCATTGGATGCTACAACCGGTGTGTTCCATATTTTTTCATAACTATTATGGTGCCCATCAAGCCTGGCTGGACTATTTTGAAAAAACACTTTCATTTCCTGCCAACCTGTATTATAATCTTGCAGAAGACAGCATATACAATATTGATTCAGCAGAACAGCAGGTATTACAGGCTTATCAACCAAGCCCCGGGCAAATGATCCGGAGAATCATTGTGCGGCAATCGCCCAACAAAGGTAAAGACATAGGTGGCAAGATGGTGTTGCTGGATGCATACCAGCAATTGCAAATGCCTACTCCATATGGCCTCTTGCTGCACGACAAGAAAAGCCCTTACAAAGCCAACAATACTGTGTGGGCGGATAATCTATTTGCAATAGCCAGTAAAGACTTCAGTAACCGTGCGTTGCAGGTTTTTGCTGATGAACCAACGACAGGTATCATTACAGCTACCGGCAACACGGCAGACGAATATGACCATGGCACCGGCTTATTCAAAAGCAATAACCGCAGTTTACTGCCGGGCTTGCTGGAGCACTATCAGATAAAACCTGCCACTTACCAGTTTGCAACTGGTACCATGTTTTGGTTTCGGATGGCGCCGGCAGCAATTTTTTTCAAAAAAGTGAATCCCCTGGCAATAAGAGCGCAGCTGGAAACAGGCAATATAACAGATGAACAGGCCGGCACGTATACGCATTCATGGGAAAGACTGTTAAGCTGGATGATTACAGCACAACATTATTTAATCAAAACCATCTGATGCTGCATTATATTTTTGTGATACAAAATAGTACGGATGCTTCCGGTTATGATCATGCTGCAGGCAATGACAATATCATTCCCTCATTTTTGCTTGACGCAGGTAGTACCAACCAGTTGACTCAGTTGTATCAGTATTGTTCAGAAACCAACCTGCCTGCATTTTCGGTTTCCATAAAAGTGGATGCGCCGATGCCGGATGAATTTGTGCAGCGGTTGTTGGCGTTGTTTTTTATCCCCTCTTATTGCAAAATAGGCAACAACAGAGTATTATCGCTGCTGGGCGACAATGCTGCATTTACAAAAGAGGCTGAAGACCGCATCAGGCAGCAGGCGAATGCCCAGGGACTTGTTAAACTTTTCATACATTCTCTCGCCCGGTATACCAACAATAGCCAGGCATCCGCACCTAATCCATCTCAGGCAGGCTATTTGTTTTCAGATGTAGCCACATTGACTAAGCACTATACAGCCGTTATGAATAGCCATGAGCCATACAACCACCTGCTTTTTCTGCAATCGCCAGCAGGCGCCGGTTTGCATGAACTGACCGCAGCCATTGAAGCAGCAGATGAAGCCTTGCAACACGCACAACCTGCCCTGTACGCCATGGCTGCAGGTATGCGCCGGCTTGCTATGGAAAATAATGATCTGCAACGAAAATACCTGGCCGTTGGCAACGAATTGACTAATTACAAATCTCATCTGGAAATATTGCGGTCGGGCCACCAGGCAAAAGAACTGCAGGATTATTATAACAATGAATATGAAATTCTTCCCACCTGGTTTAAACGCCTGGGGCATATTGTAAAAGTGGGTATCGGCAAACGCAGTTTTCGATCTTTATTCAATGACCAGGTAAAAAAATATAACCATTGAAATACTGGCTGCTTACAACCGAATATCCCCCCATGCACGGTGGCGGCATCAGCACTTACTGTTATTTCACTGCACGTATGCTTGCTGAAGCAGGCCATGCCGTAACTGTATTTATCAATGATGATAGTGTAGCTGATTTTTCTGTGGTCAACCAATCCACCCATATCAGGGTTATTCAATTCAATAGCAACCGCGATGAACTGCAGCAGTCGCTGGGTTATACCGCCAGGCTTAGTTACGCATTTGCCGGAATGGTAAAAAAAATGGTTGAAGCAGAAGGCAAACCAGACTTTATTGAGGCGCAGGATTATTTGGGTATTGCCTATTACCTTACCCAGTTTAAACATGCCGGTTATTCATTTGCAGCAGGCATACCCATTGTGCTTACTATACATTCACCCGCATTTATTTACCTGTTGTATAATAAGGTACCGGTGTACCGCTTCCCTGATTTCTGGACAGGCGAAATGGAAAAACAAAGTATTGCGGCTGCTGACGCGCTGATAGCACCTACCGCATTTATACTGGAGGAAGTGGCTAAACATATGACCGTGCAGGCTAAACAAACTGCCGTTATTGCCAATCCATATCAAACGGTATCACCACCCGCCAGCGGCTTTACGCGCAATAAAATTGTGTATTATGGCAAATTATCACCACAGAAAGGAAGCTTTGAGTTGTTAGAATATTTCAGCCAGTTATGGAACGAAGGCTTTCCGCACGCACTGCACATTATCGGGGGAACGGATATCGTTTTTCACCCAGAAATGAAAACCATGGGTGAACTGGTGCGCAAAAAATACAGTGCATTTATCGAGAACGGTTTATTGCAATTACATGGCAAGATAACACCTGCCGAAATACAGCACCGGCTGGCCGATGCGCATGTGGTGATTGTACCGAGCATAGTAGACAATATGCCCTATGTGGTAATGGAAGCCATGAGCAATGGCAAAATTGTACTGGCTTCCGAACAGGGGGGCCAGCGTGAAATGATGGAGCATGGCATTTCGGGTTATTTATTCAACCACCATGCACCGGGGTCGTTCAGCAGCCAATTGCAAACCATATTGTCGTTAACAGATGCGCAGGTGTTACAAACTGGCATCAATGCCCGTGAAAAAATAGTGCATGACTATAGCTTCAACACGGTGTGGCAACAAAAAAAAGCTTTCCTCCAAAAAATAAAGCCCCTGCCGGAAAATTATTTTCCATTCCTGCACCAGGCAACCCGGCAATCCGTAGCAGACACCACTGTAACTACGGGACTGTTGTCGGTTGTTATACCCTACTTCAACATGGGTAAATTTATTGATGAATGCCTCCGTTCTGTTACCAATGCTGGATATTCCGATATAGAAATACTAATAGTAAACGACGGTAGTACGGATGCAGCCAGTATTGATGCACTGCAGCAAGCCGAAGACGTTGCACATGTATCCATTCTTACCACTACCAACCAGGGGCTGGCCGCTGCCAGAAATGCCGGTGCAAAAGCTGCGCGGGGTGAGTTTCTGGCTTTTTTAGACGCAGACGATAAAGTGGCGCCCGGTTACTATCAAAAAGCCATTGCAGCACTCACTAAAAACGATAATGTTTTTTTTGCCGGCGCCTGGGTGCAGTATTTCGAAAATACCGACCGGTTATGGCCATCCTTTACGCCACAACCGCCGTATGCTTTGGTGCACAATATGGTAAACAGCAGCGGCCTTGTTTATAAAAGGAAAGCATTTTTAGCAGGTGGGTTAAACGACAAAACAGTAGGCTATGGCCTCGAAGATTATGAAAGTGTTATACATATGCTGGCAATGGGTTTTAACGGTATTGTACTGCCGGAAGTGCTGTTTTATTACCGGGTAAGAAGCGGCTCTATGTTCCGGGATATTACGGCAGAAAAATTGCTGTTTTCCAACAAGTATATAGCAGAAAAGCACCATGATTATTATAAAAGCTTTGCGGTACCAGTGATACAATTGCTGAATGCAAATGGCCCGGGTTATTTGTACGATAATCCTACATTTGCCACAAAAATTACGGTGAGCAACGGGCCGCAACCTGTGTATGTGGAGAAGCTCAAAACCTTCATTAAAAAAAATGAATGGTTAAAAAAACTGGCCTTACGGCTGGTAAAGATTAAAAATCAACGATAATGCTTGGAAATATTCTGAAAGACTGGGTTATCAGAACCAATAAACTGGAAAGGCTTTGGCTGCTTGCAAAAATTGAATTCAAGCTGCGCTATTACGAAAACAAGCTGGGGCTTTTCTGGGCGTTGCTGAAACCAATTATGGATATGTGCATTTACTATGTTGCTTTTAAGATCATACTTAAAAGTGATGTGCCCAATTTTGCTTCGTATATTTTTATTGGACTGGTAAGCTGGAATTTTTTTGTTGAATCTACTACCGGTACCATACAGCTGCTCAACACAAAAAAATACCTGTACGAGTACAGTAATATGAACAAGCTGGAAATCTATGTATCTACACTCTTTGCCAACAGCATTGGTTTTTTATTTAACCTGATCATGTTCTTGCTGTTTTACCACTTGCTGGAAGCCGGCACCCGCGGTATATCTTTTTATAACCTCTGGATAATTGCATTGTTTGTCAACTTATTTATTCTGTCGCTGGGGGTGTCGCTTATCCTTTCTAATATTTATATACTGGCAAAAGATATCAGCCAGATATGGATGGTGTTTACATCGTTTCTGTTTTTTCTATCGCCCATTTTTTACAAACTTTCCGTGTACAAAAATGCATTGCCGGCGTTTGACTACGCCAATCCGCTGGCGGGTATCATTATCAATTCCCGGCGGGTAATGATGGAGGGACTTCCGCCCGACTACAATTTGCTGGGCTTTGATTTTGCCTATGCCATAGTATTGCTGCTGTGCGGACTTTTTTTATTGAACAAACTCGGCGCCAGTGCCGCCGAAAAATTATAGAGAATGGAACATACCATTGCTTTAAAAGCAACCAACATAAGTAAGACATTTCATATAAGGGAAGACAGCCACAATACCATCAAACACCGGTTGTTTAACCTGTTTAATCCTTCACGGCAAAAAAATGTGCTGGCCATCAAGCCCATGAATTTTGAAATACGCAAAGGCGAATGCGTGGGACTGATTGGCCGCAACGGATGCGGCAAATCTACCCTCATCCGGCTGCTGGCAGGCGTATACCCAACAGATACCGGTGAAGTAGTCATAAACGGTTCCACCCTTATCATGAACCTGGGCGTGGGCATGAGCCACGAACTTACTGCGCGGGAAAATATCTATGTATCATCTTCTGTGCTGGGCATGAAGATCAAAGACATTGACGCCATATTTGATAAGATTGTAGAATTTGCAGAACTGTCTGAGTTTATTGATACAAAGATCAAATATTTCTCTTCGGGCATGGTAGCAAGGCTGGGTTTTTCCATTGCCGTAAATGCCGGCGCGGGCATTATGTTTTTGGATGAAATATTTGCAGTGGGCGATATGAAGTTCCAGGAAAAAGCGGTGAAGGTGTTTGAATCATCGTGGATAGAAGGAAAAACCGTTATCCTGGTCAGTCATAGTATGGATGTAATCAGAAAATATTGCAACCGCACCGCTTATATGAATAAAGGCGAGCTTGTTTTTTTTGGCGACACGGCAGAAGCGGTTGACCTCTACATCTCCGACAATCAGTAAGCCGGATTGCTAATCGGTTTTTTGTAAGCCGTGATCAAGGAGAGAAAAAAAGACAAAATAGTATTACCAATCGTTCGGTCAATATAAGTTTCTGAAATAATGGATATACAAAGGCAGGTTATGATAAGCAAACCCAACCAGTCGTGGGTTTTTATGCAGGCAATGCCCGGCACAATAAAACAAGCCGCCACAAACAGCAGCAGGCCTATTAGTCCAAGGCTCATCCACAGGTCAAGATAAGTGTTGTGCACATTGCGGTTGGTACTGATCCCAAAAACAAATCCTTTTTTTGCGTACTGTTTCATCAGCATGTCTTTTTTATCACCCAGGCCGGTACCCAACACCAGGTGTTCGCGGGCTACCGTCCATGCGCAGCCCCAAACAGCAATGCGCAGGTTAGCGCCATTCCATTGCTCTGGGGTAAGTGCCATATTAAAATGACTTTCCCTGCCGGTATTGCTGTAGTCGAATTTCGTATACCCCAACTCTTTGAAGCGGTTAATTGTTTTGGGAAATATTAACAACAGCAGGCTTGCAGCTGCCACCAACCCCATTGCCAGTAAAAGACCCTGGCGAATTTTTTTGCGGTATACAATATTGTACCCGGCAAACAAAAACACCAGTCCATATAAAATAATAATTCCAATACGGCTGGCCAGCAAAAAATGCACGGGTAATAAAATGAGCAATACGGGCAGCCATGCATACCTGCCTATAAGCAGTGATCGGGTAAAATACAACCAGGCAAAACAACACAAGGCCAGGTTAATGAGCATAGCAAAATATATAGACTGCAGGTTGATGATATCGCTCAGGTTATCGTTGTACAGCAGCGATGCATCGTGTACAGCAACTGCCCGTATAATGGCATAACAAATGCACAATGCACCGGCGCAGGTGGTGGCCGCTACAAACCCGAACAACAATCTTTCTTTTAATAGTGGGCGGATATATATACTGCCAATAGCAACCGGAAAAACTAGAAAGCTGATACGGATACCTATCCATGAAATACCTTCCTTTATGTTGTCTGACAAAAGACCGCTTACAAAATTCAATAAAAAGAAAAGGATAAGCAGTAGTATCGTCTTTCGTGATTTTATCAAAGCCCATTTTTCGGCGGGGGTGTTCACAAAAAAACTATACACAAAAATAGCCCACATGGCCGCGTTGTACAGCCAGTTGATACCCGGCATATACAATGCAAAGAAAAAAAACAACAGCACGAAATAGAGCCCTTTTTCTTTCGCGGAAAAAATTGCCGCGGCTGTGTCGGACAGAAATAATCGCTTCAACATGACTGCAAAAGTAAGGGCATTCATGTAAATACGCGGCGCAACGGCGTGTTATGCATCGTACTAAAAAAGTGCCGGCATGCGGCTATCGTATTAAAATGGATAGAAATAAACCAGACATTAATAATCGCTCTGTGTAAATAACGGTTTTGAAAAAATATCAGGGGGAGCCTATTCGCAAGGCATGCGGCGGCCTTTTTCTGCCAGGGTTTGTATGGTCTGCAGCAGTACATTCATTTCAAAAGGTTTTTCTATAAATTCATCTGCGCCGGCATCCATACATTCCGTGCGTTTTTTATAGTAGGCGGAAAACATAATGACAGGAATAGCAGAGAGTTTCTTATTGGCTTTAACAATCTTGCATAAATCGCAACCATCCGCCCAACCAAGATTTTTGTCGAGTATAATAAGATCGGGCATCAATTCTTCTACATCTTCCTCAAAGTTTTCCATTTTGCCACGGGCATGTACATGGTAAGATTTGCGGTTAAGAATAATACTGATGGTAGACAGTATCTCCTCATTATCGTCAACGACAAGTATATGGGGTTGTTTAGCTAGCATGCAACAAGTGGGATGGGGGTAAAGCTACTGAAATGGTTTGACATCATTGAAAATTGATGCTAAATCGTCCAAATTTTCAGTATCCAACGATGCGCCTGGGAACATTTTAATTGTTTTTAAAGAACTTTTTGTTCGCTAAACTGTATGCGGGTGCATTGATAGATGAAAGCAGCATTAAAAAGCCGGAACGCAGAAGGAATACCGGTTGAAAATTATTTTTTTGCCGTGGCCAACTTTTGTTGCAATACTTTTTTTCTTTGTTGCCAACGCGCAATGGGTTGCGGGTGATACAATGCTGTTCCCTTTTTATCGGTAAGGCCGGTGGCATGCAAGATGGATTTACTGAGGCTGGCTATTTTTTTAGAGGCGCTTTTTTTTGCAGGATGCATTAATGCGGTAAACTTTTCTATAGCGGTGCCGATAAGCGCTATTTCTTTTTTATATGCCTTGTCTTTGCGGTAAAGGATCATTAACCTATCGTAATTGTGCGGTTCTGTAGGAAACTTTTTTACCAGCCATTCATACATTTCAATGGCCCCATTGTTATCTCCATCCACTTCCAATTGCCGGGCAGCTGATCGGTGGTTAGCGCTGTTTTGCTCAAGCGTGGTTAAGGTTTTACTTTTGTGCGATACCTTCATGGGCATTCTTGAATTTTAACAGGATGGCTTCAATTTTTTCCATGAGCTGATCTGGGCAATTGGTATTGTACAAGACATGAGGCGGGGTGGCAGAAAACCGGTAGCATTGACTGGGCTTTACCAACTTTCCGCCCAATAGTACCGGCTCCTGTTCAAGCTCATTCAGCGCCTGCTGAATTAACCCGGCCTTTTGCTGTGAACCTGCGGTGTCCATAAAATTGTTTACAATAGTAACTCTAAAAACTGTGCCAGCACCCATGCGCAATTGGCAACCGGCTACGCGGGTAACCCCCAGATTGCCCAACAAAATTGCCGTACATTTATCAGCACAATACCAACTAATATGAAAACAGCTTGTACGATTGCGCTGATGGCCATTTTGTTACATACGCATGCCCAGGCGCCCAAAGTATTTATTATGAACGTTGCCCGCCTGCAACAGCTGAAAAAAGAAGTGCAGCAAAAAACAGCCCGCTCTAAGGAATTGATTTCGCCATTGCTGGCAACCGCCGACTCCATGCTGGCAATTCAACCTATGTCGGTAATGGAAAAATCTTCTACACCCGTAAGTGGCAATAAGCACGACTATATGAGCCAGGCCCCTTATTTCTGGTACGACAGCTCCAAACCAAATGGGCTTCCATACCTGCGGCGTGATGGCGAGCGCAATCCTGAAATCTATAAAATTACCGACCGCACCTATCTCGGTAAGCTGGAGACTGCCACCCGGGCGCTATCGCTTGCCTGGTATTTGACGGACAATGAAAAGTATGCAGCAAAGGCGGCCCAGTTGCTAAAGACATGGTTTTTAAATGACGCCACTAAAATGAACCCTCACCTTGACTACGGACAGGCCGTACCCGGTATCAATAGCGGCAGGGGCATTGGCATTATAGAAACCATAGCACTCACAGGTATTGCCGACGCAGCAGGCCTGCTGGAAGGCGCGGCTGCATGGACAACAACAGACCAGGCTGCATTGAAACAATGGTATGCCCAATACCTTACCTGGATGCTCACCAGCAAAAATGGGAAAGACGAACACGCTGCCAAAAACAACCACGGCACGTGGTACTATGCGCAGGCCATCGATTTTGCCCTTTTTACCGGTAACAACGCCAAGGCGCTGGAGTTGGTAAATGAAAGCAAAAAGCGCCTCGACAGCCAGTTAACCAAAGAAGGCATGCAGCCGCTTGAACTGGAACGTACCAACGGACTTGGATACAGCACCATGAACCTGCATGGTTGGTTTACGGTGGCAACGCTCGCAGAAAAGGCTGGTACAGATTTATGGAAGTACACCACGCCCAAAGGTGTTGGATTGCAAACAGCGTTCGACTGGTTATTGCCATATGCCATGGGAGAAAAAGCCTGGACTTACCAACAGATTTCCAAATACAATAAGAATACTGAAATCTATCCCCTGCTTTTTCAGGCGGCGGAAGGCTTTCGCGAACCAAAGTATAAGCAAATAGCGGATGGTTTTCCCGGTAGTGATAGGAAGAACATTACTTTATTGCTATATACTGAATAAACAATTCGCCAATTGTTGTTTACAGGCAAAGACTATACTTGGTATGAGTTTTACAACCGGCTATACTTTGCCCATCCATCCAAATACTTTGGCTTTGTAAACGGGATAGCTTTCTTCCATCTTTTTCTTGATCCATTTAGAAATCACTTCAAAGACAATGAAGCCGATGACCACGGAAATAAACAATTCGAGGTTACTGAAAGTCTTTTTGTCGATGACCGTTTTTCTGGCGGCAAGTCCCCACAAATTCTTAATGCTGCGGGTTACAAAGAAGTGCGAGACAAGGCGTGTGGCAGCTATTCCTATAACAAATGCAATAAAATTGGCAATGAAGTTCTCGTACAGGTATTTCAGGAAATTTTTTGTTCCGGCGTATATCATAAGACAGGATTTTATACAAACAAAATAGTGATAAATCGGCAAATTGTCAAGCGCCATCGCTGATCTCGGATGTGATGATGTCTGATTTGCTGGATAACCGATGTTTGGAAAATATCTCTGATTGCTGATGTGATGATGGCTGATCTGATAAGATACCCGATGTCTGGAAAATATCTCTGATTGCTGAAGTGATGATGGCTGATCCGATCAGATAACCGAAGTCTGTAACAGCGCCCCAGATGGATGCTGCGAGATTAGACTTCGGTTATCTACCATCAGCGATGCGCAAATCAGACATCAGACATAATTACATCACACATCAGAGATCAAACATCTGCCTCTACATTCTTGATCAGCTTATCTTTTAATTCCTGCACCTTACTTTTCAGGTACAGCGCATGCGGCTCTGTGCTGAGGCCCAGCCCGTCTGCAATAATGGCCAGGTTTTCAATTTCTGCTTTTATTTTTCCTTTAGAGCCGGCTTTCTTCCAGATGCGCTGGTATTTTTTTTCAAGGCGCAACCAGTTGTCATCAGCCAGTGCCACAGCAGGTTGCAGTGCCAGCAGTAACAGATCAATACCGGCAGCTTCAATCAGTTCCCAATAGTCCATATTGCGGAAACGCGGGTTCAGAATTTGTTTATGGGTATTGAGGATAGTAACAATGGCAGTGCGGGCTTTCTCATCCAACTTTACTGTACCATTAGAAGGACTGTTGGCATAATCGCAAACCAGGTACATAAATACCATACTCTTAAAACCATAGTGGTCATCGTTTGGAAATGCTTCTTCTGCTGCCCCGTCAATGTTTTTACGCAGATTGGATTTTGCGTAGGCAGCAGCAGCTTGCTCATATGCTTTCAGTTTATCTTCTCTCTCGGTGGACAGTAAGCCGATTCGCCGCCATGAACTGCCAAGCAAATTGGTACGTTCCGCCGTTTTACCAATCTGCATCAGCTGATCCAGTTCACTAATAATTTCCCGAATATGTTGAATAGCTTCCTGTTTGTCTGCGCCGCTTTCACAGTCTTCCACATGCATTTTGCAACGCACATTGCAATATTTCTCCAGCGACAATAGCGAGAATGTGGCAATCTGCGATGTGCGCAATTTTTCAAATGCAGCCACTGACTTTTTATAATCGCCCAACTCATAATAAATCAGCGCTTCTGCTTCGCAAATACCCGGGTCGTCAATACCTTCCTGTACCGCCGCTTCTTTTATAGCTTTTACTTTGCTTTTGATGGTGTTGCAAGTATAGTTCTTGGTATCCAAATCGTTCTTAAGATTGTCCAGCTCTATCATTACCTGTTCTGCCATTACGTACTGTGTAACATTGGTTGCTTTGCCCGAGCTGCGGTTCACCAGTTTGTAGAAGGGATCGCCATAACACTGGTAAGCACCCCAGGTGTTGCTTACATGATGATACTTTTCGTACACAATAGTTCTGGCGTCTTTTACTGCATCACCAAAAGTGGAACCGGTGAACATGCGGTTATAAAACTCGGTAGCAAAAAGATAAGCGGCACCATCGTGCACAGCCCATCCGCCGGCTATAACAGCCTTCACCCCCATTTCAATCAGCTGTGTACCCAGGTTGGCTGCCAGTGCATACTTATTGCGGTAATACTTTTCCCATTTGGGATCTACTGACCCCAGGTGGCAACAATTGATAAACACCAGTTCTGGTATAGAAGGCATTTGTTGAATGGCGGCTGCAGTCAGAAACAGATCGTTTCCGATTACCATACCGGAACGTGCTGCATCATTTGGGTTAAAAAAACCATGGCCGGCCAGGTGCACAATTTTATAATCGTCTGCCATAAGGCTGGCGAGTATATTGCCGCCTGTTTCATTGATCAGCGTACGGTTTTTATAATTATGGGTGGTAAGTAATTGAGACACCAGGTCGCCCTCCAGTTTGGCACCGTCCAGCTGCCGCACACCGGGAAAATCTTTCAGGTCGGGGTCTGCAATTACCAATGCTTTATCGCCCGCTACCCTTTTAATGCTAACATTATAATCTTTGGTAGCCAGTTGCCTTATCATACCTGCATTTACGCACAACGGTTTGGCATTGGTGGTGTTGTCTTGCAGCAGCTCCCAGGGGTAAGCGGCGGTGTTTTTATCCAGTATCCAGTTAATGCTTCCTTTCTTTTTAAGCCGATCTTTAAATTCATTTGGAATCATTAATTCAAAAAGCGTTTTTGCAATAGTAGCTGACCAGCTTTGCTTGGAAGATATTTCTTCTATATAATTATTGATAAGCGAGGTACTGATAAATAATGGCTTTTCCTCTTCACGTGCATCGCCGGTGGATGCACTAAACAGCAAAGTGGGCAGCTCGGTGGAACCTTCTTCCAGCTCTTTGCTTTTAACGGTTATTCTTCTCCACCATTCTTCGGGCGCTTCGGTAGCCAGTCTGCGTTTGGAGCCAAAGAGCGTCTTCACCGTTTTGCTGCCAATGCGAATATTGTATTGGTTGTTTTCTTTGCTTTCAATTTTACGAAGCGCATACATGGCATTCAATGCCTTGTCTTTGTAGAGTTCTATAAATTCTATGTGTTGTACCAGCCGTATGGGTACGCGGTACAGGTTAGACATATACAGATCAGACAACTTGCTATTGGCATTGTTTACACCATCTATAATGGCCTTAATAGAACTTTCAACGGATAGACCGCCATAACCACAACCAATGATCAGCGCAGATATGCCAATGTCTGTTCCGGTATCTGCCTGGTTGTTCATATCTAACATGTATTTTGAAATGGCCTGTTCAACGGTTTGCGTAAGCAGAAAACTGGTTAGCGTACCAGGTTCTCCCAACCCCACCACCAATGCACCGGGAAAATCACTTTCTTCCATATTGGTGGCCATGGCGGCACTGGTGCCAATGGGGCCAGGGTAAATGCCCAATGCATGACGAGCAGATAACGAATTGTTCATCAGGTAATCAACCGAACGCTCAGCATACAATATACCGTCGTTCAAAAAATGCCCGGCCAGTACGGGGAAAGAAGCATAGGCAAGATCACCATGACTGATAGATACAGATAATGGCATCTGGTTAACCAGCTGCTCATTTTTTTCTGTAATACCTAACACCGCATTCTCCAGGCCACGATCAGTCAAATCAAAATTGTAGACTTCCGGTGTGCGGAATATTTTTTCCTCGCCACGTACCAACGGTTTTGTATTGCTGAGCTTGGTGGTAGAGCCTTTTTCCAGTATTTCTTCTATACCCGGAAACAAGCCGCTGTCGTTGGCCAACGCCCCATGCGTGGTATCTGCATAATAAACGTGATTGTCTTTTATCATTTGCGCGGGGATACCGGTTTCCCAGGTAACGCTCTGATCGCCTTCTGCAGTGGAAAGAAACACCAGTTCTGTTCTGGGCGGAATCATATCATTATAATATCCGCAAACAGTGGCTTTGTCTTTACCTGCTATATACACCATGTTGGTGTAATCGATGCCGGCCATACTGTTATTGATATGATTGCGGTATTTTTTAAAAGTTTCGAGGTCTGCATCTGTGGGTATTGGCCAGGTGCTATCGCCTACTGCATCGCGCATTTTTTGCCAGGTAGCAGGTTCTGCAAAGTCGTTGCTTTCTCCCGTGGCATTGTTGTTTACTGCTAACGGCAATAAACTTAAGATACCCGGAAACTTTACAAACATTTGCACCAGCTCTTTTTTCGTATGCTTCCTGTCCAGCATATTCAGCGAGTTGATGATAGGATCGTTTCCAAATAACACCGCCGGTATTCTGTAAGATCCACCCAATGGCGAACCCAGGAACAGCAACCGGAAATCTTTTGATGCATTCAGTTTTTGCCAGGTATCATTATGGTTAACAATAAAATCACGCACCAATACGCCGCCCATAGAGTGACCGATAATTTTGATGGGCTTTCCAAAGTTCAATAATTTTATAATGGTGTCGTTGAACGCCTTTGCGCAGTCGTTTAATTGCATGCGCCAGTCAAACGGATAAACCAGCACATCATAATTTCTCGACAATCGCTCTGCAAGGTTTTTATACGATGTTTGTATCACCGACTGGGCGGAAATATTAGCGTCTGCCTGGTATTCAAGGTTTTTCAATCCGCCAAAAACAGATTTAATATAGTCCAGCCATATTTTACCCTCTCTTCCGGAAAGGTTAGAACCCATAATACCTGGCAACAGCACTACAATAGGTTTGTTGCCGGTGGGTATACCGGGGTACGGGTACAATTCACCATGCTCATAACCACGCACCATGCCCCTGTCTGAAGCAGGAACCAATTGCTGTTGTACCGCAGTAAAGCCGGGTATATTGGCGCCATCTGCGGTTTTCAGCGCGGCATCAATGGCTGCACAGGTTTTATCATTCTCGAAATAAGTGATGTGGTCAACTGTTTTTCCTTCGTTGAAATAATACTGAATGTTGCCTGTGCGTGTGGTGCCCAGGTACATTGAATCGGTGTTTACTACAAGGTCATTGCGTTGCCAGTAAAAAAGTTTGCCTACAATCACCCACAAGCCTTTAAGGCTGATGCTCAGTTTTCCGTTGCCGGCAATAACCGCCAGCGAGTCGCCTGCAATCACCGCGTCGTCTGAACGGTCGTTCAGCACTTTAATGAATGCAGATTGCGGTCCCATGGCTTCAATGCCCGGCAATACCTGCACGTCGTTCTTTGTTTTGAGGGTTACTGAAATCAGTTCTTTTAACAAAGTAGCAGTCTCGCTTAACCGTCCGCCCAAACAATTGTACAGTACATTCAACATTTGGTCGATCCTGTTAGAAGCCAGCTTGGTGCCTGCTGCAGGGCATGCCACACGGATAAATTTTTTTACGGTAATTTTTTTATTGCTGTAGACTTCATTGATCGCCCTGATGCAGTCAATATCTGTTTGCCGGGCTTCTTTCTGCAGCAGTTCGATGTTGATAGTAGAAAAGCCGGTGAGTTTATTGGCTTCATCGCGGCTATAACGGCTAAGTATATCCCCAATCAGCCCGCCTCTTGAATGGCTGATGATATGCAGCTCTGCGTCATTCGGCAGCAGTTTGATAAGCGCCAGCGTATTTTGCAATGGGCTTTGCGAGAGCGTACGGTGTTCAAAGGCCAGTACATTCTTTCCGTAGTTATCACAAATATATTTCCAGACCAATGAATTTTGCAGCGCCCCAAAAGCGCCGAGGGTATCAGAATTGGTACCGTGCAAAAAAAGCAGGAATGGTTTACCGGATGCGGCGCCGTCGAATTTGCTGAATTCAAATTTTTTACCCAGGTAGTTCAACCCTTCCCTGTTGCCGAGGTGTTTTCCTTCCAGTTTTGCTGCGAGTTCCCTAATGCCGGTATCTATGGCGGGCTTGGCAAATACTTTCAGCAATTTAGCAGCTATTTCTCCGCCGATGCCCCGCTCTGCGATATCGTTTTTTATACTGGATGGAATAACAAAACCGGCCGCGCCACGCTGCGGATTTTCCGCTTCGGGGTATAGCTCGTGCAATGTTTTTTCATCGCAAAGCCAGCGGGTATCATCCTCGTATACAAATTCCAGTACTTTATCGTGCAGGTCAATCTCATGTTCTTCTCCCGCCCCGCGGGTATCGCTGCGCAAGTCGTACACCGCCTCCAGTTTCATGGAAGCCGGTTCAGGAACCACGATGCTTTCTCCGCGTGTTGCCAGGGTTTCAACGGTATCGCTTTTCCGCCCCCTGATAATGATCTTATCAATTTTCATACAGCAAAATTTTCTGGTTTGGTTAGTGTGGCAACTGCATTTACAATTGCCTGGTGCGTAGACAAGGGGTAACGGAAACGGGTAGGTGCTTGCTTAGTAAAAAGCTATTGAACATACTAATATAGACAATTTTATAAAAGATTGCCTGGGCTGGCATACCCTGTTCGTGGTATTTTTAGCGCGGGTTTAATCACGGAACTGTAGTATGTGGCTGATGCGTCTGCTTTGCGAACCGCCGGAATGAATCTTGTAATGCTTAGCAAAGGGGATCCGTGTCGTCGTTGCGAACCCCCAGAAGAAATCGCGTAATGCTCAGCAAACGCCGGCCGCGTCGTCGTTGCGAACCGCCATAACGAATCTCTCCTCAGCAAACGCCTGCCGCGTCGTCGTTGCGAACCGCCATAACGAACTTCGTAATGAGTACAGGCAATCGGCGGTGAAGCAATCTGCTTGTGAGAGCTGGGATCCGTCACGACTATGATGCATGATGCGTTTGCACTTTGGTGCGGCACCCTGCTGTGGTAAAAGCAGATTGCTTCGCCACGTTGGTCACTAATAGTTTGATTACCCTGCTGGTGGCTCGCAAAGACGTTACGAGAGGTGGGCATCGATCATTAAATCTGCTCCGCAAACGTTGACCGAGTCGTCGTTGCGAGCCGCCAGAAGAAATCGCGTAATGCTCAGCGAACGCCTGCCGCGTCGTCGTTGCGAACCGCCATAACGAACTTCGTAATCCTCAGCAAACGCCTGCCGCGTTGTCGTTGCGAACCGCCATAACGAATCTCCTAATGAGTAAAGGCAACCGGCGGTGAAGCAATCTGCTTTCGATGGCCAGGTTTTCTCACGCCTGTTATACATGATGCGTTTGCACTTTGGTGCGGCACCCTGCTGTGGTAAAAGCAGAGTGCTTCGCCACGTTGGTCACTAATAGTTTGATTACCCTGCTGGTGGCTCGCAAAGACGTTACGAGAGGTGGGCATCGATCATTAAATATGCTCCGCAAACGCCCGCTCGTCGTTGCGAACCGCGAGAAGAAATCGCGTAATGCTCAGCAAACGGCTGCCGCGTCGTCGTTGCGAACCGCCATAACGAACTTCGTAATGAGTACAGGCCACCGGCGGTGAAGCAATCTGCTTTTAATGGCCAGGTTCTCTCACGCCTGTTATACATGATGCGTTTGCACTTTGGTGCAACACCCTGCTGTGGTAAAAGCAGATTGCTTCGCCACTTTGGTCACTAATAGTTTGATTACCCTGCTGGTGGCTCGCAAAGACGTTACGAGAGGTGGGCATCGATCATTAAATCTGCTCCGCAAACGCCCGCTCGTCGTTGCGAACCGCGAGAAGAAATCGCGTAATGCTCAGCAAACGGCTGCCGCGTCGTCGTTGCGAACCGCCATAACGAACTTCGTAATGAGTACAGGCCACCGGCGGTGAAGCAATCTGCTTGTGAGAGCTGGGATCCGTCACGACTATGATGCATGATGCGTTTGCACTTTGGTGCGGCACCCTGCTGTGGGAAAAGCAGATGGCTTCGCCACGTTGGTCACTAATAGTTTGATTACCCTGCTGGTGGCTCGCAAAGACGTTACGAGAGGTGGGCATCCATAATAAAATCTGCTCCGCAAACGCCCGCTCGTGGTTGCGAACCGCCAGAAGCAATCGCGTAATGCTCAGCAAACGCCGGCCGCGTCGTCGTTGCTAACCGCCAGAAAAAATCGCGTAATGCTCAGCAAACGGCTGCCGCGTCGTCGTTGCGAACCGCCATAACGAACTTCGTAATGAGTACAGGTAACCGGCGGTGAAGCAATCTGCTTTTGATAGCTACGATCCGTCACGCCCAGTATGCATGATGCGTTTGCACTTTGGTGCGGCACCCTGCTGTTGTAAAAGCAGATTGCTTCGCCACGTTGGTCACTAATAGTTTGATTACCCTGCTGGTGGCTCGCAAAGACGTTACGAGAGGTGGGCATCGATCATTAAATCTGCTCCGCAAACGCCCGCTCGTCGTTGCGAACCTCCAGAAGCAATCGCGTAATGCTCAGCAAGCGCCTGCCGCGTCGTCGTTGCGAACCGCTATAACGAACTTCGTAATGCTCAGCAAACGCCTGCCGCGTCGTCGTTGCGAACCGCCATAACGAATCTCCTAATGAGTAGAGGCAACCGGCGATGAAGCAATCTGCTTTCGATGGCCACGTTCTCTCACGCCTATGAAGCATGATGCGTGTGTCTTTCGCTGCGGGTGGCGCGCGAAGGCGTTACGAGAGGTTGGCATTGAGCATTCAATCAGATGGCTTTACTACCAATGCACAAACGTTGCTTTTGCTGACAATTTTTCCCATGTTGCGTACAACCGACGCATCGGTAACGGACACGCATTCGCGCATTATTGTTGTACTACGTCAGGTAAAGCAATTATCCATTTAAACAAATTGTTATGATAACAAAAATGATCAATATTCCGGATCACGTAGCAGGATTTACGGCCATTGGAGAAGTAACCAAAGACGATTATACTCAAGTAGTCAACCCTGAAATTGAACGCGTGTTGAGCCAACACGGGCATATTCATTTCTTGCTGGAGCTGCAAACCGGCACCGGTAATTTTACAGCAGGTGCATGGATGAGCGATGCATTGATTGGATTAAAGCACCTCACTAAATGGAAAAAAATGGCGATTGTAAGCGATCAGAAAGCAGTGGAAAAAATAACCGATATCATCAGCCCCATTATGCCGGGAGAAACCAAGGGTTTTTCATTGTCTGAACTGGAAGCAGCAAAACAATGGGTGAGTAGCGAAACCGACTAATCCCCTACCCCCTGAACCCCCTAACCCCCTGAAGGGGGAATGCTAATCTTCGTGAGGACGTTAATTTGTTAGAAGGCGTGTGTACTAAACCTACCGTCGGTTGCACATTTCACCGAGGGGTCGCACCCCTCGCTGGCTGGCTGGCGCCCCTGTCTACCGCCAGGCAGACCTGCAGGGCTGGGCACTACCATTTTATATCGATCATAAAAATCATAACAACTTGCGTTCCATAAAACCTCGTCGCGGAATTTACACATTTACACATTCCCACATTTACACATTCCCACATTCCCTCATTATTCTCTACCTTCCCATGATGAAAACCAGGTTTCTTTACAGCATTGCCATCTTATGCACGTTCTTCCTCATCAGCGCCACGGTGCAAACAGATTTTCCGCAGGCAAGCATCAGCAATGGCATTATTAGCGCACGTTTCTACCTGCCAGATTCAGCAAAAGGATATTACAGGGGCACACGGTTCGACTGGTCTGGCGTAATACCCGAACTTACCTATAAAGATCACGGCTATTGTTCTCAATGGTTCAGCAATTACAGTCCCACCATGCACGATGCCATTATGGGCCCGGTAGAATCTTTTACCCCGCTGGGATATGAAGCCGCAAAAGCCGGCGGCCGTTTTGTACAGGTGGGTGTGGGCATTCTGTCTAAGACTAACGATAATCCCTATTCGCCGTTTACCTACTATCCTATGCTGGATGCCGGGGACTGGGCAGTACAAACAACACCTGCCAGTATTGCTTTTACCCACACGCTCAAAGATGCTGATTACGGATATCACTATACAAAAACGGAGACGCTGTTGGAAGGTAAACCGGTATTGCAACTAACACATCACCTGCAGAACAACGGGCAGCAGGAAATACAGACAGCAGTATACAACCATAATCTTTTTGTACTCGATAAACAATCAACCGGGCCGGGTGCCGATATTACATTCCCTTTTCGGCTGGAAGGAGATCCGCAGGGACAAAAAGGATTTGGCGATGGCAACCTGGCGATGATAAAAGGCAAACAAATTGTTTTTAACAGGGATTTTCAGAAAAAAGAATCCGTATATACCGTACTTAACGGCTACGGCAAAAAAGAAAAAGATTACGATATAAAAATTGAAAACCACCGCACCGGGGCAGCAGTAAGAATTACCAGCAACAGGCCGCTTTCAAAACTGGTGTTCTGGGGTTCTTCCACTATTTATTCGCCGGAACCATATATACAGGTTAACATCCGCCCCGGCGAGTCATTTGACTGGACAACTACCTACGAATTTTACACCTGCAAAACATCGCCGCTGCTTTCGCAATAATTCTGTGGCAATAATGCGCCTACAAACCCATGGCCCAAAATGTCAGTTTTGTGTCCATGCGCGTATGTTTCTTTGTAATATTTTTGTTTCAGAAAAATGGCTATGGCAAAATTAAAAATTGTTTTCTTCGTGCTGCCACACGTTCATTTGCTTGACCTGGCTGGCGCCGACCAGGTCTTTCATGAAGCGATTGAATATGGTGCTGACATCAGTTTGCAGTATTGTTCCATTGCTGACAACCTTGCAACTTCAACCGGCTTGCCATTTGGTAAACTCGCGCATTTCACCAAAATCAAATGGCAAAAAGGCGATTACCTGTTTATTCCCGGGGCTGAAGTAGATTTTTTATTATCGAAAAAAATGGCCGGAGAAACAGCATTGTTCAAATGGGTGCATCAGGCGCATCAACATGGCGTACATATTTGTTCCATCTGCACCGGTGCATTCTTTCTGGCCATGACGGGCTTACTGAACGATAGAAAATGTACCACGCATTGGAAACGCACTGCCCAACTGCAAAAAGCATATCCGGCATTACAGGTACAGGAAAACATTTTATTTACTGAAGACAACCGCATTTTTACCAGTGCCGGTGTAACGGCCGGAATTGACATGGCACTGCACCTACTCGCGCGCATAAAAGATGACAGTTTCTCCTACAAGGTTGCCAGGGAGCTAGTGGTGTATGTAAGACGACAGGGATCAGATGCGCAGCAAAGCGTATTTATGACATACCGCAACCATATACACACCGGCATACACAAAGTGCAGGATCACCTGCAGGAGCATGTTCATAAAAAAATGTCGCTGGTACAACTCTCAGGCATTGCCTGCATGAGTGCACGGAACCTAACGCGCATCTTTAAACGCGAAACCGCTATTTCGGTAAATGATTATATCACTCTGATCAGGAAAGAGCGCCTGAAGGAACTCATGAAAAACCCTGATATGACCCGGCGCCAGATGGCCCGGCTTTGCGGACTAAAAAGTGAAAGACAGGTGATTCGACTCCTGCAATCTATTTGATTTTTACCGGCCTTGTATGGCATTGGCGCCTAACCGCTGTTGGCAGCATGATTTATCATGTTGAGAACCGGAACTGCATACCTATGCACATACTACACTACTTCAAAACCAAAACGATACCATGAAACGGCTTTTTATTTCCTGCATTATTGTAGTGATTGCCCACTGCCCTGCCATGGGGCAGCAAGGGGTAGCAATAAATCCCCTGACGACGACCTGGGCCCGTGCGCACAACATAGATATACACCATATTGCCATTGACCTGCGTTTTAACTGGCAGAAAAAAAATGCCTATGGCAATGCAATTATTACGTTGTCACCATTTAATGCAACCAGCACCGTGGCATTGGACGCCGGCATGCTCACCATCAATACCATTTCATTTGCCAACGGCCAACCACTCACATTCACGTATGACGGAGGAGATAAAAATGACGGCCTGGTGATACATTTAGACCGCATATACACACCGGCTGATACTATCTCCATAAAAATTGAATACCATACCAACCGGGTAAATGAATCAGACCCTAATAATATCTGGGGGAGTTTTGGCAAAGGCATCCGTTTTTTCTCGCCCACCAGTACCGAACCTAAAAAACGCAGGCAGTTGTGGACATCCGGCGAACCCGAGGGTAACCGCTACTGGTTTCCATGTTATGATTATCCCAATGATTTGCGCACTACAACATTTACTGCCACCGTAGAAAAACCGCTGGCGGTCATTTCCAATGGTATACCTGCAGCCATCAAAGAAAACAATGATGGCACACGCAGTTTTTGTTGGAAGACAGATACCCCTTATGCCAACCACCTTACGTCGTTCATAGTAGGAGAATATGATGCCGTTAAACAACAACACAAAAACATTCCTTTATATAGTTTTTCTTACCCCAATGAAACCGAAGCGGCGGTAGCCAGTGTAGTGCGTCTGCCAGATATGGTGCAATTTTTTGAAAATATCACCGGCACCGGCTATCCGTTTGCTGGTTACTCGCAGGTATTTGTACCAGACTTTGCCGGATGGGAAAGCAATATGGCAGTATCTACCATTACAGAAAACATGGTAGACGATGAAAGCACCCATGCCGATTATTTCTACCTGTGGGATATTACCGAAGGCGAAGCGCTTGCCCACCAGTGGTTTGGCACTTATATTACCAACAGCAACTGGAACCATTGCTGGCTCAATAAATCCTTCGCCCGTTACTTTTCAGGCTTATACAACGAATACAAAAATGGCCGTGACGAATTCTTATCGTACCAGTTGCTGCCCGACCATAATACTTACCTCGCCGACTGGAATGCAGGTATCCGGCAACCCATTGTTAACAATCAATACGCCAATGCGGAGGCGGCAACTGGCAGCAATTACCCTTACATTCACGGGGCATCTGTATTGCACATGCTGCGCAAACACCTGGGAGACGATAACTGGCGCAAAGCCATCCAAAACTATGTCCGCTCAAATGCAGGCAAACTGGTAACTACGGAAGATTTTCGCAAAGCTATAGAAGCCAGCTGTGGCGAGCCAATGGATTGGTTTTTTGACCAATGGCTATACAGAATGGGTCATCCTGTATTTAAAGTAACCAAACAATACGATGATGCCAGTAAGCAACTCACCATTAACGTTACACAAACCCAGCAACCTGATTCTGCGTCCACTTTCCTTCAAAATAATTTTTTCCGGGGCAAGATGGACATAGAAATAGATGATAGTATTGTGCAGGTATGGTTGCAGCCTGTCGCTCAGAACACATTCAGTGTTGCTTTATCCCAAGCGCCCAGGCTGGTAAATGTAGACTACCAGGGTACGTGGATAAAAGAAATGGAATTTGAAAAAACCACAGCCGAATACCGCTACCAACTCTTGCACAGTAAAGACATACTGGCCCGCATGCACGCCATTACAGAACTGGTGAAGCAGGTAAAAAACAACCAGCTGACAGCTGCAGAAAAAGAAGAAGTGTACAGCAGTTTCAGAACGGTCATTACCAGTACTACCTGGTGGCGTTTGCGCGCTACCGCCCTCTCGCAGTTGCAAAATATAATGGCAGGTTTTACGACTACCCAGGCGGTGGTGCTGGATAAAGCCACCACTACCCTCCTGTTAACACTGATAAAAAAAGAAAAGTCGTGGATACGTACCGGCGCCATTCGTTTTTTGGGGATGACCCGCAACCCGGCGTATGCCAATATTTATATAAACGCTTTTAAAGACGAAAGCGCGCGCGTAAACAACGCCGCCGCCATTGCGTTGGGAAAATCAAAAAGCACCAAAGCATATGCTGCACTCATTCAATTAAAAGACAAACCGTCGTGGAAGAGCCAAAGCCTCATTAGCAGCCTGAACGGCTTAAAGGAACTGGGCGACAGCCGCGGTGTTGCCCTCGCACTACAGTCGCTCGCAAATGCACAGTTACCGCACTGGACGCTGGCTGTGCCGGTATGGGATCACCGCCTGGCAGCAGCTGAAACACTGGTGGCACTGGGCAATGCCGCCGACGGCTACAGCATTATACGGGCGCAGTTTAACAAAGCCATGGAAGAAGGCGATATCAATGATATATTTTATAACGTATTGCAGGTAACCACGCTGGCCGATCCGCAGGGCGCTGCTATTTTTCCTTTGCTCAAAAACAAGTTTAAAGACGATGCCAATGCCATGGCAGCAGTAAACCAGTATGAAACACAGTTTAAACAAGCGACGCAAAAATCATCCAAATAAACAATTTAAGCCAGTAAACAATTATGAAAAGATCCGCCTTACACCTCTTACCCGAATATTTTGACAGGTATATCAACAAAACCGATGATGTTGAATTGCTGGACGCTATTCAAACAAGTATCAAAGAACTGCACAATCCAAAGCTGGTTGTCCAGTTGGTGGCATTGGGCAACAAAGTATATGCCCCCGGCAAGTGGACGGTAAAAGACATCCTGCAACACCTTATTGATACAGAACGTATTTTCAGCTACCGCGTGCTAGCATTTGCGCGCAATGAAACGCAGGGCATGCCCCATTTTTCGGAAGATGATTACGCCACGGCGGCAGCAGCCAATACCAGAACCGTTGCTGGTCTGCTAGATGAACTGCAGGCGGTGCATGTGTCTGTTAAGAAAATGTACGAGTCGTTCACCCCTGATATGCTGCAAAAAACCGGGCAGGGTTTTAAAGGCGTTTATTCGGTAGGCGCTATAGGTTTTATGCTGCCCGGCCACCAGCGCTGGCATTTGCAGGTAATTGAAGAAAAATATTTGCCGTTGATCAGTTGATTGGTTGAATCGTTGAATGGTTGAATCGTTGAATGGTTGATTGGTAGATCAGTTGATTCGTTCCTCCGCTGCATACCGGAAATCTCAAAATCCCGAAATCTCAAAATCAGCAATTGCTTCCAATCTCAAAATCAGCAATATTCCGGTCTAAATACTATTTAGCTGCTCAACGTCTTCCCGTGTGAGTACTACAGATGCCGCTTTCATATTTTCTTCCAGGTGGGCCACTTTTGATGTACCGGGTATCAGCAAGATATTACTGGCGTGTTGCAGCAACCAGGCCAGCGCAACCTGGTGGGTGGTTGCTCCCTGTCTTTTAGCCACTTGCTGCAGTATGCCCACACTTTTTACATTGCCAGCGCTCAGCGGGTACCAGGGAATAAAAGCGATGCCATTGGCCGTGCAATACTGTAGCACGGGTTCCCATTTGCGGTTGTCTACGCTGTACATATTTTGAACTGATACCACATTAAAAAAAGTCTGGGCTTTTTTTATCTGGTCAACATTTACTTCAGACAAACCAATGTGTTTTATTTTACCCTGTTGCTGCGCCTGTTGCAAAAATGCAAAGGTTTCTTCGGCCGGCACTTTAGGGTCTATGCGGTGCAACTGGTACAAATCAATAGTATCTTGTTTCAGCCTTTTCAGGCTGCCATCCAGTGCTTTTTGCAGGTAGGCGGGCTGTGCGTTCATGGTCCATACATCCGGGCCGGGGCGTTCAAAACCGCCTTTGGTGGCAATCACCAATCCTGCCGGGTACGGATACAACGCTTCTGCAATGAGTTCTTCAGACACATTTGGGCCGTAAGAATCGGCCGTATCAATAAAATTAACTCCCAGTTCCACTGCGCGTTGTAATACTTTAATGGCTTCGGCTTTATCTGCGGGCGCACCAAACACGCCTTTGCCGGTAATGCGCATAGCGCCAAATCCAAGACGGTGCACCGGCAGGTCTGAACCTATGCTATAGGTAGCGGTTGTTGTTGTAGTTGTTGTCATAATGGGATTTTTGTTAGACAATTACAACGCTTCAACGCAAAAAAAGTTAGTAGCAGCAAATTGTCCGTAGATTTTCTGCATAAACTGACTGAGATGAAGGGTTGTACTGGCAATGATTTGATTAAAACAAAAATTGACTAATAAACAGCACTTGCTCCCAGCTGCTCATCATGATAGTTGGTTATCTACCTACTCTATTGCTGGGGCGGGTTTTTATGGCATTGACGCCCTGAAAAACAGGCAATAAAGCATTGATAAATAACTTTTTTGTTAAATAAACCTGCCAACATATATTTGCCGCGGAGAGATGGCAGAGCGGTCGAATGCGGCGGTCTTGAAAACCGTTGAAGTGCAAGCTTCCGGGGGTTCGAATCCCTCTCTCTCCGCTGCTTTACCCTTGAAACCCGCTACCATAGCGGGTTTTATTTTTAAGGGGGCAAATTAGGGGGCAATTAAAGTGTTTATTTGAAATAAATATCTTGTCTATATGAATTTAAGAGAAGCTATACCCACGATGACGGAGAATTACAAATACCTTTATTTTGCTACATCGTATACCCCGGCGGAGCAGAATAGAAATTGGTACGCAGCCGACGGCCTTATTAAACTGAGAAAGGCTATTGATGAGTTGGCTGAAATCGACTTTTTAAGTATATATACGGCCCCATTAAAAAAATCAGCCCTTTACAACAGTGTAGCTGACGCCAACTATTTTGAAAGTCAGGAAGATTCGGACATAAAAAAATGGGTAAATGCTTTATCCGGGGCAATTTCTGGGTTAGTTGCTTATTTTGAGTTTTTGGAAGCAAAACAGGATGTTCCGTCCGATACTGTTTTAAATATTAAACTTCCGGATGTGGAAGGCTTTTCTGATTTAAGTAAATTTTCAAATGATCTGAAAAATGCTATAGAATTACCCTTGCTTGAAAGTAAAAAAGGAGAGGTTAAAATTATTAGTGCAGAGGAAGGGTCAATTTGGATAAAAATAGCGGTAGGTCTTCCTATAGCTTTATCATTAATAGCGGCGATATGTAAGGCGGCGGCATATTACAAAAGGGAAAAAGCGCAAGCGGACATTTTTAATGCTTACGCAAGAATGGTTAATTCTGGTGCTGATGTCATGGAAGCCTTTTCTAATTTAACCATCCAAAGAATCGAAAGTGTAAAAAAAGCTGAAGCGGAAGCAATTCAATCTAAATTTTATGAGGCAAAAAGTCCGGAAGAGCTGGAAAAACTAAAAAACTCTATTGAAATTATTTCAACGTTAATGGATAAAGGAGCTAGGTTTTTACCAAGTGCAGATAATACAGAAGCCAAAAAAGAATTTCCGGACCCCAATCTTCCCGAGATTGCCGGCTCTGTGATTAAGCAAATAACAACAGGAGAGCAAAAATAGATTTAAATCTAAACTCATCACATCATTTCTTCGGCACCGGCTTCAGCGGCCCGTTTTTCTTTTCATACTTAGCTATCCTATCCATTATGGCCTCCTCATACACTTCCTCTATATTCAGCCGCTCCCAGTAAGCAAAGTCTTTCATGGTCAATATACGCTCAACATTCGCATTAATGATATACGTTGTTCACCAGGTTTGGTATTGACAGCTGAGTTGCATTTATAGGGTATAAATGATTTTCGGTTTCCGCCGGCCTATCCAATTGCTTCTATTGCGAGCTTGTATAAAAAGCTGATCCAATTTCAGCAGATTTAAGTTTAGAATACTTAATCTTTTTAACGCTAGAAACAAAAAAGTCGTTATCAATATAAAATACATTCTTATCAAACTGCTCAGACGTTGAAACAGCTAGATAGTTTCTGAATCTAAGAGGTGTATTCCCAAAATCATACGACTGAACAGAAAAGTTAGTTTTGGGAAGTACAAGGCTATATTTATTATTAGAAATTAATGATCGAGGGGGAATGACACCCACTCTTTCTTCTCTTATGGATTTTGACTTTGTTTTGTTATTTCCCGAAATTACTCCGCCATATAAATAATAAGCGGATGAAGAGGATATTCCCGTGGTATTGGTAACGTCTTGCCAATAACTCATCATTTTGTCGTTAGGGATGAAGGCCGATTTTTTCCAGTCGAAATACAATGGAATGTTGAGTTTATTATATAAGTCGAATGCCATCACACCATTTTTTGCCCAAAAACTATAAGTTACTTTTATAGTATCATTTTCAAATACTAACTTATTGCTAATTGTTTGCGTGTTATTGGAGGCAACCGATGCAATTTTATACTGAGAGCATGAAATAAATAACAGTGATAGAAGGTAAAGTAGATTTCGTTTTTTCATTTGTTTAAGGTTTAATGGGGATGATTTTTAAACTGGTAATAACACTAAGGGACTATTAATTAATTAAAACATGGTACGTTTTTTCTACTTATGTTTATCCAATAACTTCTGCAACAATTCAATCTTCTCCTTCTCAGCCTGTAACAACCTTTCATACAACTTACGGTTCTCAGTAATTTCTTCGGCCCATTTTTCTAAAGGATTGAAAGTACATTTATAGCTGCCAACATAGGCCGCTGCATTGTCCTTAAACTCAGTAAATGTATTTGCAACTATACTGACAGCGGCCTCTTCATCAAAGTTTTTAATGGCTTCCACCGGCAGCTTCAACGCTTTTGCCACTTCATCCAGGATGGTATCGTCAATTTCTTCTTTTGCTTCCAGGCGGCTGATTTTTATTTGTGTCCAGTCGTCGCCCATAAGAGAGGCCAGCAGGTCTTGTTTCATGCCGAGCATTTGCCTGAAGCGCGTAATGTTTTTGCCCTGGTGAATTTTCTTTTCCATGAAAACAAAGATAGTATTTTGGTACAGTGTTTAAAAAATGCAAAATGCAGACTAATATAATCATTTAAAGATTACCATATGCCGGGGCATCGCGGTTACTTTGAGTTAACCATAAGAATAATATTTGAATATGAAGCCTGGCACTCATTATGCAAACACTTCTATCTGGTACAGGGAAGTAATAACAGACCCTTATGCAGTAATGGATGCATTTTTCTCTGCAGGCAGCCTGGCCTGGCACAAACAATGCATTACAACAGCGCTGGAAGCTGCATCTTCCAGTAAAATCTACAGTAGGCACAACCCGGGGGATCTGTTGTATGAATTTGGTTTAATAGAATCGCTCATCAATGCAACCTGGCTTATAAGCAATGAGAAAAATAAAAAAGCAAGGCCCGCCAAAAAAAGCGCCGCTGCCAGCCGCCAACAACAGCACAACAAAGAAGAAGCCCATTGGAATAACCACCCCCGCCTGCTGTCTTTACAAGAATTTGCAGCCCCTCACCTTGTCTTCAGACAATTCTTTAAAGCAGCAGATTTGAACGACTGGAAACAGCAATTGCAACTGTTAGCAGACCATGCATTGGTAAACCACAGTTTGTTTGAAGCCGGTATAGAAGTAAATATGCTATCGCTGTATTTTCACCTCACCAAACTGGTAGAAGCCGCCCACCTCATTAACTCGATACAGCAATAACCTCACGCCACGGTTGCATAGCAGGTACATCAATATTAATAATTGAGTGCTATCGGTGTTTACCTGTCGCGCATTACCCTATCCTACATGCCTTTCAATTGCATATCTCCAAAACCACAAATGCTTTCGCCGCGCTGCAAATTGTTTCTGAAAATCAGTCGTCATATTTCTTGTGACGTCTCGTATTAAGTATTTATTAAATAAATATTACCGTTGTGTTAACTAGTGCGTAACATGCTCCATTACTATTATTTCTCCAGGAGTTTGTTGACGTCATCGTCGGCTTACCATCTCGGCAAGCGTTGACCAGTTATAACTTTGCTTAACAAAATTCTAACTAAATCCTTTATTACCTTGAATTTATTTTACAGCAAATCGATTTATCACAAAAAGAAATGTCATGCAAAAAAAGATTCAACCTGCAAAAGGTAAACTCGGCATACTCATTCCCGGCCTGGGTGCAGTAGCCACAACATTTATTGCCGGGGTGGAAGCCGTTAAAAAAGGACTGGCCAAACCGGTGGGTTCACTAACGCAGATGGGCAGCATTCGGTTAGGTAAAAGAACAGAGCATCGTTTTCCCAAAATAAACGAATTTGTACCACTGGCCGATCTTAATGATATTGTATTTGGCGGTTGGGATGTGTATGAAGACAATGTGTTTGAAGCAGCTTCAAAAGCGAAAGTGCTGGAGCCAATGCTATTACACGCCGTACGCCCCGAACTGGAAGCCATCAAACCCATGAAAGCTGTATTTGATAAAAGCTATATCAAAAACCTCGATGGTACACACGTTAAAAAAGCCGCCAGCAAGTGGGAGCTGGCCGAAGCACTCAAAGAAGATATAGAAAATTTTAAAGATATTCACGATTTGGACAGGCTGGTTATTGTATGGTGTGGCTCCACAGAAAAATACATTGAAGCGGGAGATGTACACCAAAGCCTTGCTGCGTTTGAAGAAGGGTTACGCAACAGCGATCCGGCCATAGCGCCAAGCATGATTTATGCATACGCTGCTATAAAGCTTGGTATTCCATTTATGAATGGAGCACCTAATTTAACCTGCGATATTCCTGCTTTGATTGAACTGTCAAAAATTACGCAAACGCCCATTGGTGGTAAAGATTTTAAAACAGGACAAACTTTAATGAAAACAATTCTGGCGCCCGGCTTACAGGCAAGAGCGCTGGGTATTACCGGCTGGTTTTCTACCAATATACTGGGTAACAGGGACGGTTATGTGCTGGACGAGCCCGATAATTTTAAAACCAAAGAAGTTTCTAAACTGGGGGTGCTGGAAGATATACTCCGCCCCGAAGACAATCCAGATTTGTATGGTGACGTGTACCATAAAATCAGGATCAATTACTATCCGCCACACGGCGATAATAAAGAGAGCTGGGACAACATCGATATTTTTGGATGGCTTGGGTATAAGATGCAGATAAAGATAAATTTTCTTTGCCGCGATTCTATTCTTGCCGCACCGGTAGTGTTGGATCTGGCGCTGTTTGCAGATTTTGCTAAACGTGCTGGTCTTTCGGGTATACAAGAATGGTTGGGATTTTATTTTAAATCGCCCCAAACATTGCCCGAACTGCGCACTGAGCACGATATATTTAAACAGCTAATAAAACTAGAGAATACCCTGCGCTTCCTGATGGGCGAAGATTTGATTACCCACCTTGGCCTGGATTATTACCAGGAAGAATTCGCGAAAGAAGAAGCCTAAATGGTATTGCCGAAAATTAAATGGGCTGCACAGTTTGTGCAGCCCATTTAATTATAACACCCTTTTTTCTGGTCCCGTCCCCGCTATGTCTTGCGCTAGAGACTGGCAATGTCAAACTGTTACCAGGAGACATTGCGGTTCAATGCACCCATCATCATTGTCACGGTTAGGACTACGTTTCCTGTCCCCGCAATGTCTCCCGCACAGAGACTGGCAATATCAAACTGTTTGAAGGGGACATTGCGACTTGATCACACGAGCCTCGTTCCTACCCCCGTCCCCGCAATGTCTCCCGCACATGGCTCCAAAACGTAATAGCTGTTGCCAGGGGACATTGCGGGTTACGTTGACAACCAAATTTCTCAACCATGATCCCGTGTAATTTCTTACATTCAACCTTTATAGTTGAGTATCAACGATTACATGCTATAGCAAGCGATAACAGTCAGCATCACCGGCACTTTTAACTGAATAAATGAAAGCAAGTCCTACACAAGCAACAATGAATACCTGTGTAATACAGAATTATTCCCAGGTCAAACCATCTCTATTTTATTTGCCCCTATTGATATTAACCAGCATTGCCTTATTGCTGTATAGTCATCATTCATTACAGGCGGATAAATATGTCCAACTGCAAAAAGAGGCTTTTTATTTCATAAATTATCATTTGGGTCAATTTCCGCGTGTGCTGTACAACGTTACCCAGATAGGTGATGCCTCCATTGTGTTCGCCCTGTTAAGCATTTTCCTGTTGTACGCCTCTAAGCTGTGGGAGGCCTTAATATCTGCTTCACTGGTATCGCTTATTTTGTCGGCCGTGCTAAAAAACATTTTTTCCGTGCCTCGCCCGGCCGTAGCGCTTGACAATAACAGCTTTTTGATTATTGGGAACAAAGCCGTTGGATTTGCCAGTTTACCGTCTGGACATTCCATTACCGTTTTTACAACACTTGCCATTCTGCTGTTTGCATTTATGCCCCAAAAGATGACATCGAAAGTCTTATGGGCTTTGCTTGCCGTAACTGTTGGGTTAGTCATTTCAATGACAAGAGTAGGTGTGGGAGCGCACTATCCGCTGGACGTAATTGTAGGAAGTACCGTGGGATACATATCAGGACTTATAGGTATTTTTATCAGCCAAAAGTATAAGGTGTGGGCTTGGATAAACAATACAAGGTATTATCCTATTTTTTTGGCACTGATGCTGGCGGCAGGTATTTCATTGATCATTAAAATAATGGACGAAAATTTGGTGATATATTATTTAGCCTTACTTAGCCTAATTTTTCCATTTTATAAAATGTTGTATGCGTTTCTTAAAAAATAATATCAGGATTGTTCCTTTCGTTTTATTATTGAGTTTCCTCAATTTTTTATTCTTTCATTTACCATTTTTCAAATTTGTCTTCAATAACGTTGATCGTAACAGCCTGAATGGCGTCAACATTATTGTTAGTTTAATAATTCTGATGCTTATTGCCAATGCGTTTGTTTTTTTCCTGTTCTTTTCCCTCTCCCGTTTCGTTGGAAAGTTTTTACTCATCTTGTTCTTTATTGTCAATTCCGTTGCAGTTTACTTTGTTAACACCTACAATGTTATTATAGATGAAGCCATGGTGGGCAATGTGCTCAATACCGATTACGCAGAGGCGACCAGTTTTTTTTCCATCAAACTTTTTCTGTATCTCATTTTTCTGGGTATTCTCCCCTCCCTTTTTATCTTTAACGCTAAAATTATCAATACAACGGCGAAGCGTTTTTTTATTATTATTTCGGTTACGCTGGTCTTTATTGTGGGTGTGGCGTTTGCCAATGCAAAGAACTGGCTGTGGATTGATAAAAATTCGAAAACATTGGGTGGACTTGCCATGCCATGGTGTTACACGGTAAATATTTCACTTTTTTATGCGCATAAGCAGCTGGAAAACAAAAAAGAAATTTTATTGCCAGATGCCTCCATAAAAGATAATGAGAAGTCGGTCGTAGTGCTGGTCATAGGAGAATCTGCAAGAAGTCAGAATTTTTCGCTGTATGGTTACCCCAAAAATACCAATCCGCTGCTCTTAAAAAAACCGGGGGTTGTTCATTTTAACGCTACCTCTTGCGCCACTTACACCACTGCAGGGGTAACATGTATTTTAGAACACGAACATACCGGTGACCTGTACGAAATCTTGCCGAATTATTTATATAGAAATGGGGTTGAGGTTATCTGGAGAACGTCTAATTGGGGTGAACCGCCTATTCATATCAAAAATTACCAAAATGAAGCTGCGCTGATCAAGGATTGCAAAGGCGAAGGATGTAAATACGATGAAATTTTGCTCACTGATTTGAAAGCGCAGATAACAGCCAGTACAAAAAATAAGATATTAATTGTATTGCACACCAGTACAAGCCATGGACCAACCTACAGCAAAAAATATCCGGTCGCATTTGAAACTTTTAAACCGGTTTGTAATACGGTGGAACTGGCCAAATGCTCTCAATCAGAACTTATCAATGCCTACGACAATACCATTGTCTACACCGATTACCTGTTAAACAAAGTAATTGACGATTTAAGCGAATTAAAAGAATATAAAAGCGCCATGATTTTTATTTCTGATCACGGCGAATCGCTTGGAGAAAAAAATCTCTATATGCATGGGTTACCATTAAGTCTTGCGCCCAAAGAACAATACGAAATCCCGTTTATAGTTTGGATGTCTGGTAACAGTTCAAAACAATTGATACCAAACAACACTTTGTCGCAAAACTATGTATTTCACAGTGTGTTGGATTTCCTGGGCATACAAAGCCCGGTATATAAAAAGGACTTGAGTATTTTTAAATAGCGCTGGGAGAAGTTTTGTTGTGGCTTTCTACAGCTTAAAGTGACTTCACCCTACCCTTTTTATACTACCGGTTCCATAAAAACATACAATTGCTGCACTTTGTTATTATTAAAAATAAAAAAATCCATACTATTGAATACCATTTGGCTGGTGCGGATTTGACCAATCAGCCTCGCTGCGTTTTGCACTGGCTCAATGGAGCCGACGCCTGAAAAAATAAATGCCGGATCATCAGTAAGTAATTTTCCAATAAAATCAGCTATCGCCTGTCTGCCATAAAATACGTTCTGGGCATCGTACATAATCATATCGCTTGCATAGATGTTTTCCAGTAAATCCTCTCTTACCGTTTTATCCTTTTCATTCCAGGCCGCAATATTAGTCTCCTGAAATTTTTGTAGAAATTCGTCCATTGCTTGTTGTGTTGTTGATTAACAAAATATTTACCGCTCGCGCATCACCTTATCATACATACTTTTCAACTGCGTATCTCCAAAACCATAAATGCTTTCACGGTTCCAGAACTCTTTAAACACCTGATGAAAATCAGTGGTGATATTTTTTGTAATGTCTTCAATCACTTTTTCGGGTCTTCCCTTGGCACCATCCGTAGGAAAGCGGTCAACATGTGCCTGTACCACTTCCTGCAAATACGGAAATGCTGCAGATGGCTGCCTGGATAGATTTGTCATTGCTTCAAGATCGCCATTTTTGTAAGCGTTCCACAACTGTTGCCCTAATTGAATGTCGGCTTCCGTAACAGCAATTCTTTTTGCGTAACAAAGCTTCAGTTCCTCGGTACTGGCGGGCCCAAAGCCATTCCAAAAATTTTTACTTGTTTTGTTTACATGCGCAGTATACACCGCAAAAACTTTTTTCCTGGTGGGTAAACTATGGATAAGAGAAAGTACAAACCACATATTTACCTGGCAAAACAAATCGTATTCAAACCAGCAATTAAACACTGAATCCTCGGGCGCATGTAGTATTTTTTCAAATTCTTTTACAACGGTATTGGCATATTCGGTTGTTGTTATTCGCAGGTATTTGGCCCTCGATTGCCAAAACGCCGGAAGGTTGTCGGCTGATACATCTCCGTCGAGCAGCGCTTCGCGCACAACTACTATCTCCCCTTCAATTTTTGCGTTGGGGAAATTATAGGCAAGCGCATCCCCGTTTAAAATATTGTACACCATAAGTATAAGGTTTTTGCAATGATTACTAACGTGCAGCGCGTTGCGTAAGGTATCGGATTGTACACATCACGCAAGTACTGCAGCCCTGTAAGATACAAAAGTTGAAAGAAAATGCTGAGTCGCTCAGGCAAACGCAATATGTTCTCCGTCTCCTCTCTTTTTACCTGCTCAACGGGGAAACCATTAGGTCAACAACATAATTCAACTACAATAATTTGATACCCTGCGCCACAGTGAAAATAGCTGCATTTTGCGTTTATACAGGCTATGAACAGTCTTACACTGCGTTTACCAAAACAACTGCTTTCGTCGCTATTACTGCTGGCCTTTATTGTTGCATCTACCACGGTGGTAGCGCAATTTCCCTATAATGAGACCTTTAAAAATACCGGCACCCCCGGCCTGGTGCTAGGCGGTGCCGCTAAGTTAACAGCCGCGGCAGGTATAGACCCTGCAGGCCAGGGATTTTTGCGGTTAAATGAGAATACAACCTACAGCATTGGCTATGTATACGGACAAGATTCTTTTCCCTCCAACTACGGCCTGACGGTAAGTTTTGATTTTTGCAGCTGGAAGACCGGCGCCACCAGTACCAACCAGGCCGATGGCATGACATTCTTTTTGTTTGATGCTGCAGTAAATGCTTTTCGCCCAGGGGGCACAGGCGGTTCGTTGGGTTATGCTCAATATTATCAAACACCCGGCCTTGCCAAAGGCTATATCGGCATAAGCATAGACGCCTTTGGAAATTTTTCCAGCGCCAGCGATGGTGGTAAAAACGGCGGACCTGGCCAGCAACGCGGTTCCGTAGCCATACGCGGGCCGGGCAACGGAAAAGCAATAACGGATTATGTATACCAAACCGGTGTAATTGCTAGCGACCCCGCCTACAATGTTGGCTTTGCTGCATTTACCCAACGCTATGCCGATCCGCTCAACAGCAATTACCGCAGAATAAAAATTATCATGACACCGGGTTCTTCACTGGGCGCTACTATCGGTTATAAAGTAACCGTGATTATGTACAAAGGCGGCGCAACCCTTACACCGGTTACGCTCATCAATAACTTTGACTATCCTTTTGCAGCGCCCGCAAAACTGCAGTTCGGGCTGGCTGCCTCCACCGGTTCCATTACCAATTATCATGAGGTAAGAAACATGACAATAGACGTTACCAACAACGGTTCGCTATTGGCTGCTTCCGCCGCCAATGATGTGGGCGCGGCTGTATGCCAGGGACAACAGGCATTGATTGATGTAACCGCCAACGATGTCTCTGCTAATACCGGTGGGGCGATTAATAAACTCACTATTGATCTTGACCCATTGACTTCGGGTAAACAAAGCATTTATGCAGACCCGTTGAAAGGCAGTTACGCAGCAGACAGCAACGGCATTGTAACATTTACTCCCGTACCTGGTTTTACCGGCAGTTCTACGATCAATTATACGGTGGCAGACAATTACGGTATGGTGTCTAACCCTGCTTCCGTTACGGTTACTGCATCTACCAATACCGGGCCCAACCTCACCATCAGTAACCCGCCGGCAGTTTGTTTTCCTGCACTGGTAGACATTACCAATGCAGCCTGGAAAACTAGTACATCGCCCGGCGCTTCTTATAGCTACTTCACCAACCTGGCGGATGCCAACAATGCTACCAATAATATTAATTTGCTGGCGAACCTTATTACCGTTCCCGGCAATTATTATGTGAGGGCTTCATTGAATGGATGCGCCACCGTTAAGCCGATAACAGTAGACATCAACCTTGTTCCTACCACGGCCAATGCAGGTACCGATCAGTCTTTCTGCAGTTCTACCGGCGCACAAACTTCTACCCTTTTATCTGTCAATCCAGACATAGGCATCGGCACCTGGTTACAACTCAGCGGGCCATCAGGTGTAACCATTACTTATCCGGCAGCAGCCACTTCTCCCATTACATTTACTCAACAGGGTGTTTATACGTTTAGATGGATAGTTGCCAGCGGTGCATGCCCATTGAGCATAGATGATGTGGATGTAAGTGTGGGTAATACCACGGCTAATGCGGGGCCCGATCAATCGTTAGCAGGTGTAAGCAGTGTAACACTGGCGGGCAATGTGGCCGGCGTAGGTGCTGGCAAATGGACGCTGGCCAGTTCACCTCTCGGCAGCACGGTAACCATCAACCAACCTAACAACGCGGCAAGCACTGTTCAGGTAAACCGCACGGGCGATTACACTTTTCGCTGGACGATGACCAATGGCAGCTGCAGCAATAACGACCTGGTGGTGGCACGCATCATGTCGCTTCTACCGGTTCAGCTCACCCGCTTCACCGCAGTATTGAATGATGAACAGGCCTTGCTTGAATGGACAACCGCTGGGGAAGACAACAATAAAGCATTTGAAATTGAACGCAGCACAGACGGTCAGCATTTTAGTTTTGTGTACACGATGGCCGGTAATGGAAATACCGGCATCACGCACCAGTACACGTACACTGATAATATTACAAACCTGTCTTCGCCATCGGTATACTATCGCCTTCGCCAGGTAGATACAGACGGCAGGGCGGTATACAGCAATCCTGTGAAGTTGCTACTACCGTTGGTTGCCAATATGCGTTGCTGGCCTAACCCGGTAAACAACATTTTATATATACAGCCACCAACCAGCGCGGGTAATAGCTTTGATATCAATCTGTACAATGAGGCAGGCATCTTATTAAAACAATGGCACCATGTATCTCGTACGGTGGCAGCCAATGGATTCGATATTACCGCCCTTAAAACGTCAGGTGTTATCATTGTGGAATGTTCTGGCGGTTCCAAATCATGGCGACAACAAATGGTGCGCGTTGCCTTGTAAAGTCTTGGACTACGAATCAACTGATCAACATATCAACTATTCAAGTATCTCCACTTCTTGTGGTATCATCAGCATGATCTCACAACCTGTTTCAGTACGAACGCTGTGCTTAAACCCAACCGGCGTATACAAATAATCGCCGGCGTGCAGCAGTGTATCATTTATAAAACAACTGCCCTTGGTAACAAACAACTCCTCTCCACCGGGGTGGTTATGATACGGATACGTGGCACCCGGTTCAAATTTAAGTACAATACTCGGTGCGCGTTGTTGTTGCTCATCGTATCGCAGCACTTTCACATAAATACCTGTGGTGTCAATTCCTTCCTCTTTTAAGGGGGTCCATTGCATGGTGTTGGTATGGGCGATGTAGTGGTTGATGTCTGTGTTCATGCGTAAATTGTTTGTATAAGTTACCCAAATGGCGGATTCAAAATTAATCGATATTTGCTAGCACCACGGTTATTTTGATGCCGCGGCACGCTTAATTAAATATAATCAAGAATTTTGAAAAAGTTTTTCGACCCCTTGTTTGGTCTTGATGAAGCAACCTATACCTATCACTTGCCAATTGACAGCGTTCGCGCAAACATTGAATCTGTTTTTGCAGACGCTGAAAAGTTTTTTAGCAGCACAGATATTTATGGGGAGTTTATTGGGTCAAACAAATTTTCCATTCAACCGCAAACATCAGGTTTTGTTCGTGGAGCCAATCCAAGATCTACGCTTATTGGAATGTTGAGCAAAGTAGGTGAACAAAAAACTACTATACGTATTGTTATTAAGGTTGCCCCAGGCTTGAAAGCATGGTTCTGGCTTACTGCAGGTGTTGGAGTGGTACTCTTCTGTCAAGCTTTGATAACACGTTCATTAATCACTGCCGCCGTAGGAATGCTTGTTTCATTTGTAGGGTTGTTTTTTGTAGTTAAAGTGGCACAAATAAATAATATATCTGTGAAGGAGCGCTACAGAATGTTTATTGATAAAAGGTTGCAAAAAGCAATCAGCGGCCAGCGTTAGTTCAACAATTATTTCATCTAACATTTACACATGACCCCTATTGAAACACAAAAACTATTTCAACAAGTAGAAGATGAGCTTAACGAAGCTTATGAAAAGATGGACATTCTAAAATACAGGCATTGCTATCCAGCGAATGGATAATGCTTGAATCATCCACCGGCATGAGTGATAAGAATGCATTCATCCGCGCCATCGAAACAGGCAAACTGATACACAGCCAAATGAAAAAAGAGGTGCAGCGAGTAAAACTGTTAGCCAATTGCGCAGTAGTTATCTCAAAAGGCCGAAACATTGGGCACTATGTAGGTGTAGCCTTTGATGCAGAACAATGGGTTACCAATATTTTTGTAAAGGATGCCGAAAAATGGATTTGCACAATGACCCAGGAGATGCCCGTTACCTGTCAATCGGGTACCTAAAACAAACCCGAAGCCGGTACTGCTGCAAATACCTGTTTGCACTCCACAACACTTTCCCTATTTTGTCTGAAATATTATATCAATGGCCTCCATTACGCTTACCATTAAGGATGAAAGCAGCGCAGGTGCCTATATTAACGAAGTAGCCGTGTCGTTTACCAGTGAACTAAGTACCATAAGAGATATCATCAAACACCGCGTGCTGGCAGAGGTAGAGCAATACAATAAAAAACAACCGGAATACTTAAACGACTCATTCAACCCGGTCAATAAGACATAAGGTACAATTCCCCTTTCCCGTCCCCGCAATGTCCCCCGCACAGAGTCTGCAAATATTATAGCTGTTGTCAGGGGACGTTGCGGTTCAAACGATGCACGTCAATTCTCCAGTATTTCTATTACTGTTGGCCAGCGCCATCGTGCAGGCATTTTATTATCCCATTAATTTTTAGTTATGTGGTTCTGCTGCCGACAAATTTTTTCTTTTTTTCGTTTTAGTTCAAATCCATTTCCCAGCAAAATGCAGAAATGCATCCTTGTACTGGTCGCCAATGCTAATCTGCTTTTGACCCACCTGAATGGAAGTTTTGGTCATAGCTGTAATCTGCTGCAATGACACAATAAACGAACGGTGCACCCGCAGAAAACGTTTGGGCGGCAATTTTTCTTCGAGGGCTTTCAGGCTGGTGAGCGACAGCACCGGTTTGCCGCCGTTCTTCAGTTCAACCTTTACATAGTCTTTCAATGCTTCAACATACAGAATATCATCCAGGGCAATCTTTACCATTTGGTATTCCACTTTTAAAAAAATGTACTGTAGATCCGGTGCATCATTATCGTTTACAACGGTGGCCGGCGTATCAGGTTTATGTAAAAGTGCAGCATAATGCAAAGCCTTTTGCGACGCGCGTAGAAATTCCTGGTAATTAAAAGGCTTTAACAGGTAATCAAGCGCATCCACTTTATAGCCTTCTAGTGCAAATTGATTATAGGCAGTAGTAAATATTATACGAGGTGTATTGCGGCCTGTATCAAGCACCCGTGCAAGCTCTATACCATTGAGCCCGGGCATCTGTATATCCAGGAAGACAAGGTCAATGGGTTGCGTATGAATGGCGTTCAATGCATCAATTGCCCCAGCATATTTACCGGCCAGGTGCAGAAAGGCGGTTTGTTCAATAAACTTGCTCACCAGTGCAAGCGCCAGGGGTTCATCATCAACCGCAATGCAATTCAGTGTCATAACAAATCTAGCATTAAGTGAACTTGGTACTCAGTACCGGCAGCAGGCCTACTGATATGCAGGATATATTTACCCGGGTATAGCAGATCCAACCTCCGGCGCGTATTTTGCAAACCAATTCCGCTGTTACTATCTAAGCTAATATTATTATCCTTGATTATGGAATTTTTTATACTAACATCCAGCTGGCTACCGCTTTGCTGAATGATAATATCAATTTCACTTGCCTGCGTTGCACTAACGCCGTGTTTAAAAGCATTTTCCACAAAGGGTAATAATACCATCGGGGCCATGGGCAAATCTGGTATAAAAGAACAACTGATATCAATGGTTAATTTCACCGCATCCGTTAGCCGCAATTGCATCAGGCTGATATAATCTTGCACAAAAGCAATTTCCTGGCTGAGTAAGGTTTCGCCTTGTTGTGTTTCGTAGAGCAAATAGCGCATCATGCGTGAAAGGCGGTGGATGGCATTACCCGCCTGAGCTGCATCAACCTGGGTAAGCGCATAAATATTATTGAGGGTATTAAAAAAGAAATGCGGATTGATCTGCGCCTTCAGAAAGCTGAGCTCGGAGCTTATCTTCTCTTTTTCGAGTTCTTCACGCTGCTGCTTATCCTTTTGCCATTTTTGTATAACTGTTATACTGGTACCTATGCCAAGCACCAAAGCGCTGATGAGTATGGTAGGCCGGTCGATGGGTCTGCGCTGCCGGGGTAAACCGCCCGGTGAAAACCTTGTATTCTTGGTTTGCTGCTCATGCATGTTGGCAGCTAGCGACCTGCGGTCATCAAGCGTATCCTCGACCCACCTGTTTACCATTACTGTTGTTGCAACAAGCGCAATCACCATCACAGAATAGTAAAACAATTGATTACGCAGCAAAAACCTGGGAACCAACACAGCTACATTAATGTAAAATATTATCACCAGCAGTATGAGCGTAACAGCCTGCTTTACCCAGGCCTGGTACGGTATCTCAACGCCAGAAAATAAGGGGTGATAGAAAAATATAGCGATGCCAAAAAACACCCATACCAGCACATGGGCAATAATGATGGACAGTCTGTGTTGAGCGGGTTGTACTGGCATTTCCTAAAAATAATACATCTGGTTGGCTCACTATAATAACAATTCCGTACAATATCAATTATTGGTTGTTGCCAGGCAAATTGAAACCGCCAGCTTCCGTTTATTACCGACAGGCAGGCAATAATCATCTATGAACAATCTTTCCTTCCATTTGGTCTATCACAGAAAACCTTCGCGGTACAGGCGCCAGTACCCGTCTATGATCTGTTCCTGTGCGTCTATTGCATTTTGTACTGCATCAGTGATGTGTTTGCTTCGCGGGATATACATCAAACAATGAAAAATCGTATACTGGCGGCATGCCTGCTGATTGCTTATAGCATTGTCCTTATCAAAGTAATGGTGTTTAAGGATCTTCCGGTTATCAGGATAGGCCAAATGATGTTCAGTTTTGGTGGCACACATGAAGGTGCACCTAACTTATGGCCATTTAAAACCATTTTACCTTACCTGCTCGGCGAGAAAGGCTGGCTGATTGCAACGGTTAATATTGTTGGAAACATTATTCTACTGGTACCGGTTGGGTTGCTCGTTCCGCTTGTTCTGCGTAGAATGACATGGAAAAAGATGTCTTGGCTGGCCGTTTGCACAGGCTTTGCGATAGAGCTGCTGCAGACAGTACTGCATGTAGGCATATTTGATATTGATGATATTATATTGAATGCCGCCGGTACGCTCATTGGTTACCGTGTATATACACTCACGGCGAATATGAGCCGCAGATCAACGCTTGCCGTTGTAACGGGTGTAGTTGCTATAGTGATAGCCACCGGCACACTCGCAGTATATTTTCATGTCGATATTGTACAGCCCGGGTTATTGCCGAAGCAAACTAACCCGGCTACTGCAAACAATACAGTTGGTAATGCATCTACGGAAACAGTAAACGGCAAAGCGGCTGAAGACCCTTGTGGTGGAAGTGGTGGCACCGGGCAAATCAGCAGTGTGGGAAGTAACAGTATTACCGTTACGCAAAATAACAACACGACTGTGGTTATCAGCCTTACTGCCCATACAACAATCCGGAATGCGGCCGGCAAGATTTCTAAAACTGATCTGCATGTGGGCGACAGGGTAACGCTGGTGGTTGATCTCCATGGCGATGGAACCGGAACCGCAACAACCGTGTTGGTCTGCCTGGGGGTTAGGCCACACCCTGCCAGGTAAGCCGTTGCGAACGACTGCCCAACAGTGTACACAACATTGTGTCTGAGTAAGCCAATATAAAGCCAACCCGGTACCATCAATTATTTGTTCATACAGGAATGTAACCACTGCATGGTGTATTGATAAGAGAGGCCGCATGCCATTGGTGGCCGTTGCTGTAATAATACATATTTGCACTCCACAAAACTTTACCTATTTTGGCTGAAATTTTTTACTCATGCCCGCTATTACCCTAATCATAAAAGACGAAAATACAGCAGGTGCCGCTGTCAATGAAGTGACCGTTTCTTTTGCCAGTGAATTGAGCACGGTGCGGGATATTATTAAAAACCGTATACTGGCCGAAGTGCAGCAATACAATAACAAACAACCCGAATACTTTAAGGGTTTGATACAGCCCGGCGAAGCTGAACGCACACTTAACGGCTACAAACTAAAAGCCAGGGCCAGGGTAGACCCGGAGAAACAATTGGCGGCTGCTTTTAAAGCATTTGACAACAACGGCTTTTTTATTTTAATAGACAATATACAATCTACCGCGCTCGACCAAATGGTGGTAATTACTCCCGGTACCAACATCAGTTTTATCAAACTTACCCAACTGGTAGGCGGTTAATCGCTATAATATATGGGTATACTGAATAGTTTGCTTGACGTGCTGGGTGGTAGTGCCAATGCCCCACAGTCAGACAAAATATTGCTGGCAGCTTACGGCAAATCTGCCGTTGCCAACAGCTGGTGGCATGCAGATCCTCAAAAGTCAGAAGTATACCTGCAGGAAGTAGTGAAGGCCACCGACGATGAGAAAATTACCTTCATGGTGGAATGGATTGCGCGCATCAGCAATTTTTTTGCAGGACATGTGGTGGCGTCCAGTAATCAAAAAGAATTTGTTCTCACCACCATAGCACAATCCTTTTTACGGCAGTTGCTCAGCGCTAAAATTAATTGGAACGAAGCAAGGCTCACCGCGGTTGCACAAGCATTTTTACAATACCGCAGGGGCACCAAGCACATGCCCATAACTGAATGGCCACTTGGTATTCTGCTTACACAGTTCGGCAAGTGGGGGAAGAAAAATAGTTATAGTCAGTCAATGACCAATCTGTTGTTACGGCTGCAGGCCGTCATTAAGAGTGAGCCCGATGCCGGCCAGCAGGGACATGCCCGATTGTCCGCTAAAATCGATAGTCTGTTATTTAAAGAAAGTGCAGCATCCGGCAAGGTGCAGCCGGTATTTTTTAAAGGGCAGGATGCATTTGCCGCAAGGGCCAACGCAGACATCCGCAATATGAACCCAGAAATAGCAGCTGCCTGGTATCCTCTACTGGCCCATGCACAAAACAACAATGGCAGCAAACCCAATAAAAAATTTATTGCCACCAGCCATGCACTGATTGCTACCATTGGCATTGCTGAATTTGAAGCGCAAATGAATCAATGGCTGGAATTCTTGTCTGCACTCAAAGACACCACCCGCGAGATCAGAGAAGTACACGGCGAACGATCCTTTGTGTACACGACTACAGAGTATCTGAGTTCACCCAATATTGATGCTATACGCGGACTGGTTTGGTGCTGCCAGCTAACAACCAGTGCCACTACCCTTTTGCAGCTCGCAAAACTGGCAGAGAGATCATTCCGCAAAATTCCTAACAAGGGCCCGGCAGCCATGCTTATTGGCAATGCATGCCTGTATGCATTGTCGTGCGCACAAGGGCTAGAAGGAGTCAGCCATCTATCGCGGTTGAGGATACGCATTAAACAGGCGAGTACACAAAATTTGATAGACCGTTACCTGCGTGCGGCTGCCGAACAACAGGGACTTACCCTTCATGAAATTGAAGACATGGCGGTAGATGATTTCGGGCTGGTGGAAGGCAGAAGGGAATTCATGCTGGAGGGCTACAGGGCAATAGTTGAAATAGCAGGTATTGGCAAAACAAACCTCCGGTGGTATAAACCAGACGAAAGTCCGCAAAAAGCGGTACCCAATTTAATAAAAGAAAAACATGGAAGCGAACTCAAAAAAATAAATGAACTTGTAAAACAGGTGACACTAACGGTAAGCACCCAGCGCGACCGACTTGACCAACAAATGAAATACAACCGCCGATTGACAGGGCCGGCCTTTACAACATATTACTTAACCCATGGACTGATGAGCTTTCTGGCTGACCGTATTATTTGGATGATTGAACGAGGAGGGGTAACACATACGGTGATACGATGGAACGGTAATTGGGTAAATGCCCAGGGAGAAGCTGTACCGGCATTGATTGATGAAGCTACTACCGTTACACTGTGGCACCCTGTATTTGCTAGCGTAACCGACGTAGAAACCTGGCGCAATTATATGCTTAGAAATGCCATTGTACAACCGCTTAAACAAGCCTATCGTGAGGTGTATTTTTTAACTGATGCCGAAATAAACACGTTTACCTATAGCAACCGCATGGCTGCACATATACTCAAGCAGCACCAGTTTAACCAATTGGCCAAGGCACGTAACTGGCGTTATTCTTTGATGGGCAACTTTGATAACGGCGGCATTAACCAGCTTGCATACTTTGAACTGAAAGAATATAACCTCAGAGCAGAATTTTGGGTCAATGAAGTAAATGCAGATGGCGCTCAAAATGATACCGGCATCTGGACTTACATCTCAACCGACCAGGTAAGATTTACAGATCTGCGGAACATGCAGGTTAAAGAACTGGGCGACATACCCGCCCTCCTATTTTCAGAAATAATGCGCGACACCGATCTTTTTGTTGGCGTGGCCAGCGTTGGCAACGACCCCAACTGGCGCGACAATGGCGGCCTTAACCATTACCACGATTACTGGCAATCTTTCTCTTTTGGTGATCTCAATGAAACCGCCAAAACCCGGAAACAAATTCTCGTTAATCTTTTGCCGCGGCTAAAAATTGCCCCTGTGGCAAGTGTATCCGATAAGTTTGTGGTAGTAAAAGGAAAACTTCGCACCTATAAAATTCACATGGGCAGCACAAACATATTAATGGAGCCTAACGATGAATACCTTTGCATTGTACCCGACAGGTCCAAAGCAGATCACACACAAAATATTTTTCTTCCTTTTGAAGGAGATAGTGGATTATCAGTTATACTAAGCAAAGCGATGCTCCTGGCAGACGATGATAAGATAACAGATCCCACCATTGTGCGGCAGATAAAGCGAAACTAAAGTTGTTTTGCTGTTGCAATACTGGCGAAAAAACTGCTTAAAAATTACATGATGAAGTACAACAACAGATGGGTGATCAACCAGCATAAAAACGGGGAAAATCTTCTACCGACGACCCGGTTATTTCCAACCCTGAAAAATGGTGGGAGAAAACCTGCTGGGTTATGCATTGATGGAAGAAGGGTTCAATTAACGGCTGAACTTGCCGGTTAATCATTTAATTTCAGTGCAAATAAAACCTGCATACCAATCGCCAGAAGTATTTTCTTAAGCATATCCACTTTATAGCTGCAATCACCACCATGACTACTTTAAATTTCATTTCGCCCGATCAATCAACCATAGGGTTTACAACCATGTTGTTTCCCGATGGCCAGCCGCATATTAAAATTGATATGGCCAGCATGAGGCCCATCAACAAAAATGAACCGGTAAAAATTATTTCGCGCATAGCAAACGCCAACGATCTGCTGTTGATTCTCTTTGCAAAAAACACGCTCGATTACCTGGAGTTTTTGCATATCGACCCACATATTTCTTACCTGTTAACTGCCAGGATGGACAGGGTGATGCTGGATGGCGAACCCTTCTCGCTGAAAGTAATAGCTGGCATACTCAACCTCGCCCAGTTTAAAAAGATAAATATATTTGACCCGCACTCAGAAGTTACCACTGCGTTAATTGATCGCTCTTACACGGTTACCAACCACCAGTTTGTAAAAGATGCGCTGAACGATTATTTCTCAAAAAATGGACAACCAAACTTTTGTATTGTATCGCCCGATGCAGGCGCATTGAAAAAGATCCATAAACTGGCGCAGTTCTTACAAGTTGATGCCGTAGTAGAATGTATGAAAGAGCGTGATCTAAAAACCGGCGCACTTACCGATTTTAAAACAACAACCACTGACTTAACTGGCCAAACCTGCTTTATCATAGACGATATCTGCGATGGCGGCGGAACTTTTGCAGGAACGGCAAAAATGCTAAAAGGAAAGGGAGCAGACAAAGTTCTATTGATTGTATCTCACGGCATTTTCAGCAAAGGGCTCAATATTGCTTTTGTTGACGACATCTACACCACTAACTCGTACAAACCCCTGGAGAATATACATTGCTTTTCCATTGAGAATTATTTATAGCGCCCACATAATGACAATCAGATTATGCCACAATCATCAACCCCTGCCCTTTCTCAAGAACGATACCAGCACTTAACTTAACCAAAATGATTGACCCCTGTTGCTCAAAGCTGGCTGCTATTGGGTTTCCCTCGTGCGTAACAACTACTTTTTTTACTTTGGCTGATGCCGAAAGCCGTATATTTTGTAACGATAGCTTTCCATATTTCACGTTGAGCAGATATTCGTGTTTACTATTTTTTATTGTTTGTGAAAACGTTCCCCATGCAGCTGCGGCGGTAAACGCAGCACTGAAATGTTGCTTGTTCAACTTTGGTTCAAAGCCAATGCTGCCGGATGGCCCGTGGTAAGTAAATCCGCACGCAGTAATAAATGTACCATAGCTGGCCATGGCGCGTGCGTAATGATCACTACACTCCACCTCGTTGAACGGATTTCTTTTTGCTGCATGATAACGGTCGTGTACCGTACGCGTAAGTATCAGCGCTTCTTCCACCATTCCTTCTGCCATCATGTGCGCCGCCACCTGGTGCTCAAATCCACTCATGCACTCATGAAAATAGGTGACCTGCCAGGCATCCTTTACGCCATACGGCGTTTCTTCATTGCGGGGGTTGGTGTTCATAATCATTCCACCTTCGCCCGGCAAAGCATAAGGCCTTCCTCCATGATGATCTTTCAGGTATGGGCCAACATCTGTGGTGAAATTGTATTTCCACAATGCCCTGAGTGCCGAAACCGTTTTTGCTTTGTCGATGATGCGGCCCAACCCAACCTGGTGCGCCCAGCTTTGTCCGTACACCTGGTCTATATGGCAGGTATTGTAAGAACCTATTACGGTTCGGCCATGTTTACTGTCTGGCCGGTGAATGAAATATTCTCCATTGTATAAAAGCTTCTCCATGTTGGCGGTGCCTTTGCTTACATAAGTATTGCATGTTTGTGCAAAGGCATCATCATGCATGTCTTCTGCCATGCGCGCGCCGGCCTTTACAGCCGCAATAGTCAGTCCAACAATCCAGGCAATTTCCCCCGGCCATTTCGCGTCAAGCGTATTCTCCAGTTGCGTATCGGTCATGCCGTCGTCATTGGTATCCTGCCGCAAAAGAAATTCAATGGCTTGTTTTGTTTTTGGCCAGTTGCGTTGTAGAAAAGCATCATCGGTACTCATTTGGTGTTCGCGATAGATGCCGAGAATTCTTCCGGCCTGTCCGTCAATAGCAGGCTGCGCATCGTATTCGCCACGAAAACCAATATGGCCGTCATCATGAAACGCAAGGCCAAGGTCAACACGCTCGCGTGTATCGCGCTCCAGTGAAGGAAAAATGCGGCCGACCGCCTGTGCATATTGCCATACATGGTTGCATGTACCCGGACAACTGCCTACCCCTTCCCACGCATAAAATCTGCCTGATTGAAAACGGTGCACGGTTGTTGTGGCGAGCGTAGAAATATTCAGCAAGGTGCGTTCAAGAAACCAATAAGGCAGGGTGCTTTGCGTGTACCAGGCATCGCAAAAGCCGGCTGTTTCAGATGAAAGTCGTTCAAAATTGCCGCGCACATATTTAATCACATCCACAGAAGATTTGAATTGATTGGCATAATATCTTCCGCCTTCTTTCTTCAGCAGTTCAAAACGCAGGTTAGGAAAGTACCACGCTATTGCAAAGTTCAATTCGGACGTTGCATGGGGTAACAGGTTTATTGTATTGCCTACAGACCCGGTGGCTTTGCGTTGTTCTATTTTAACGACCTGCTCATTCACCGTGTTGAAGAACGCCTGGTTGATATCAACGGGTGCATCTGTGTTGACTTTTGTATGATCATTGAATGAAGCCAGGCAGAAATTTCCATAATCACCGGCATGTACAAATGTTTCGTCCACCCAATTATAGCTCGATGATGATTCTTTTACGCAGGAGAATCCTTCACCCTTCAAAGATTCATTAACACGGTAATACTCTTCGTTATTGGCACTGTATAAACTGGATTTATTTTCGAGCCACCCCGTTAGCGTAATCCTGGCTTCGCTTGCGCTTTTGTTTTCTACGGTGAATGACAACACCGTAACGGGTAAGCCAGAATCATCGGCATTTAACGGAATAAAAGGCGAATACGCCCGGAGCGTTATTGCCAAAGGAACGGCGTTGTCTGCATATCTAACCGTGGCCATAGGATAAGTAGCCTCAAAAGAAACTTCTTCCCAATCCTCAGCTTGCAGTCTTTTGATAATTGTTTTTCCTTCCACCTCTATCAAAACAGCAAAACCCTGATCTAATGGACGAATATCTTTCGGGGGTTCAACATAATTGGCACCATCAAAGGGTCGCAGAAAATCAAAATTAAACTGGATCTTTTCATGCCACTTTACATTCTTATAAACAACCCCGGTTTGATTCTTGTTAAAAACATCCCAGAGCCATAGCCTTCCATCGCCACCCAGGTATACCATGCCGCAACCGATACCGCCCACAGGCATGCCAATATAATCGAGCTCTTTTTTTGTTTTAAGGTAAGTGGTGGGTGCGCCCCTTTTATATAAGGAATCAACCCATTGCCGATCCAATTTTTTTTCAAGCACGGGATTGTCCGCGGCAGGTGCGGTAGCAAATGAAAAGCGCGCAGATAACAAACCGGCTGCAAGCGTACCGGATTGCTGTATAAAAGTTCTTCGTTTAATGGGCATAAGCTGATCGAATTATAATGAGCTTTAAGATACGTAAATCTTTAGTGCTGTCGATGGCAAAGGTTGCAGCACCTGACGAGATGTTAGCTGCAAGAATGAATGGCTTGCTAGCTAACAAATCAAATTGTGATCAACAAATAGCGCTTGCTTTTCGTCACAACAGTTCAATTCATAACATTTAGGAAATATTGAGGCTGTAGTTTTGTTATCAAAAGAATGAACCACAAACTACTACTGCGGGCAACTACCTGCCTTCTACTATTTATTTTTTCTTCGGGCACACTACTCTCCCAAACAACGCAAGCATCATTCAGCGGTAAAATAACCGATACAGAAGACAAACCATTACCCGGCGCCACCGTACTGGTAAAAAATGAATCCACGGGTTTTAGTGCGTCAACACGCAGTAATGTAAAAGGCGATTACGTATTTAAAGAACTTCCTTTGGGTGGGCCGTATTATATAATGGTAACTTTTGTTGGCTTTGCAGAAACAAAAAAGCCCGGCTACTCTTTAAGCCAGGGTGATGTTATTAACGTTAATGTGTCGCTGAAAAATAGCGATGCAAAAGAGTTGACTGGCGTCACTGTAACGGCTACCACCGGAAGCAAAGGTAAAATTGAAAACCTTGGCGCAGCCACCGCTATCTCCGCAAAATTAATGACACGCATGCCTGTCAATGGAAGAAACTTTTCTAACCTCATGGATCTGTCGCCTTTAAGTCGCGGCGGTAATATCTCCGGACAACTCGGTTCATCCACCAATTATACCATAGATGGAATGAACGCTAAAAATCCTACTTCTGCCGGTGCCACTACCAGCCGCAGCGGCGCACCCTATAGCATATCTATTGAAGCGGTACGCGAATTTAAAGTGGTGACCAACCAGTATGACGTAACCTATGGCCGCAGTGGCGGAGGAACGGTTAGCGCAGTTACGAAGTCGGGAACAAACACTTTTACCGGGTCTGTATTTGGGTTTGGACGCGCCAACTGGCTTTCCAGCCCCTATGATATCAGGGGCAATTCGCGCAACAATAATTATTCTACTTACCAATACGGGTTTTCTATCGGAGGGCCCATTATTAAAGACAAACTGCATTTTTTTCTTGCATGGGATCACCAGCAGGATTTGCGCTCGCTCGTAATTGCAGACATTCAGTCGGCCGATGATGAGAACAGGTTTAACATTACCCGTAAAACACTTGACTCTGTTATAACCATCGGCCGCAACAAGTACGGGGTTTCACAGGCACCGCAGTATGGCTCCTTTGATAAAAAGAGAAACTCTGACGCGGCGTTTTTACGGCTCGACTGGCAGATCAATAAACGCAACCTGCTTACCATACGCGATAATTTTACCAACGATGCCAATAAATTAGGTCTGGTAGACAATACCGCCATCAACCTGTATGAATCAACCGGCAACGATTTTAATCTCGACAACAGCCTGCTGGTTACGCTACGGTCATCCATCAGTCCTAAACTAACCAACGAATTAAAACTGCAGCATCTGTATACCCGGCAAAGCAGTGAACCCGGTGATGCATTGCCATCTCAAAATATTCCAAGGGCCATTATTGAAAGGGTGCCATCTGTTATTGGCGGGGCAACGCGTTTAACCAATATACAGTTTGGCGGACACCGTTTTGCACAGGAAGGGTTCAAGAATAATGTACTGCAACTCATCAACAATCTTTATTACAATACCAACAACATCCGGTACACATTTGGTGCAGATATTATGTACACCCGTGCGAAGTCTATCTATGGCAGCGAAGTAAACGGTCGTTTTCATTATGACGGTATCCAGAATTTTATTGACAACAAGCCCTACCGCTATTTCCGCGAGGTACCGCTTAACGCCGACAATAGTGTAACATCTGATATCTATAACCTGGGTCTGTACGGTCAACTGCAAACAAAATTGGCGGCAGGGTTGGAATTGACTGCGGGCCTTCGCCTCGATTATTCTCACTACCCTACTTCGCCTTTCAACCAACTGGTGTACGATGAATTGAAATTACGCACAGACAATACACTTCAATCCTTTATCATACAGCCACGCATACAGTTTACCTGGGATGTAAATGAGAACCATCGTGATTATATCCGCGCAGGTGCGGGCATATTTGCGTCTGATATCAACAATTACATGATCATCAATAACCTGGTATTTGATGGCAAACACCTGGGCAGCATTGATGTAAGAAGTCCAAACGTGCCTGTGGCCAATTTTCCGGGTTACCGCACCGATCCGGGTACTACCCCTGCTTTGCCTGAATTTCAAATACCTACCATCAATACAAACGGCCCCAATGTAAAGATCCCGGTAGTGTACAAGGCGAATGTATCTTATACGCATTTCATCACCGAGCGTTTAAAATTGGGTATCACCGGGTATTTAACCCTGGGTAGAAACAATTATGATTATGTAGATCGCAATATGGCCGTCAATCCGTTTTTTAAATTGGCCAATGAAGCAAACCGTGGGGTGTACGTGCCGCTGGCTACCATGCCCGCCAATGGCAGCGGCGATTGGCTGCAGGGGCGCATCAGCCAGAAACTTGGACGCGTGCTTGAATTAAACAGCGACGGAAAAGTAAACCAGGTGGCAGTGGTGCTTGATGGTACCTACCAGTATTATAAAGATGGTGAAGTGAGCCTTAGCTATACCTGGAACGATGCCAAAGACAATATATCGTACAATGGCAATGTTGCCAATACATCAACACTCTCGCTGCCTGTTAAAGATGACCCAAGGGATCTGAGCTTCATTAATTATTCTGATAACCAGTTTCGTCATAAGATTGTTTTCTATGGAACATCGCCCACATTTTGGGGCATTAGTGTAGGTGTGCGTTATTCAGGCATTGGTGGAACCCGGTACAGTTTACTGTCGGGCGTAAACAGCAATGCAGATTTTGTATCGGGCACTAACGACCTGGCCTACATTTTCAGTATCAAAGACGGATCTGTACCTGCTGATGTGAAAACAGGTTTGCAGGCGATACTGGATAACCCCAATGCCAGCCAGAGCATGAAAGATTACATCACCAAGTACGACGGAAAAATGGCGGAAAGAAATGGCGGCGTAAATGGCTTTTATGGTGTCTTTGATTTACGCATCAGTAAAAAATTTACGTTTGTGAAAAACAAAGTGCATGGGTTAGAAATTTCTGCCGACCTGTTTAACGTTGCCAATTTTCTTAATAAATCATGGGGTTCGGTAAAAACCCTGGGCAACCAGGCATTGTATTCAAACAAAGGGTTTGATGCCACCAACCAACGTTTTAATTACGGAGTTAATACAGCAGGTATTGTTACGCCGTCAGGCGATCCTTACCAGTTTCAATTAGGGCTGCGTTACACTTTCTAACGAATAGCAAAAAAAGGTTCCATGTTCTGTTGTACAGCACATGGAACCTTTTCTTTTTGGCTTGTACGAAGAACTTGAAAGCCGTGAGTAGAAGTTTATTCTTTCGAGTTACTTATGATAAAATGCGTAACACCCCAGATGGCGCGTGCCTGTCTTGTTAACGGTTGTGCTGTAGACTTATTTTCCCATTCGAATTACAATACAGTAGGGCAGGTGCTATTCCGCCTAAATCAACAAGCCCCACCCTAACGAAGCTGACACTGTATCCTGCATAACAGTACCAGATAAAAAATGACATTTAAACCTAAACATTCACATCATCTGTGAATCTGGTATCTTGTTTGTGCGTTCTCCATTACATGATTGTAAATTGCTGCAGCTACTCTAACCAGCCCATAATTACATTGTACCATGACTGACCACACAAATGATCACTCGCTCACCGATGATGAAAAACAATTGCTGAAGTCCATTCTCACCGAAGGTGAAAATGAAACTGCTTTTGGTGAAAGCCGGCGTATTTTTTTAAAACAGTTGATAGCTACCGGCGGTGCGCTGATGGCTTTTCAACTGGTGGGCGATTCATCGCTTTTTGCTGAAACAGCTGCACCTACTTTTACCCAGGTGCCCGAAAACATTGAGCATGCAGTAAGCGTTCATTTCTCTGTAAACGGCGCCAAAAAATCGGTAACCATCGACGCCCGCATGACATTGCTCGACACGCTTCGTGAGCGGTTGCAATTAACCGGCACTAAGAAAGGTTGTGACCACGGCCAATGTGGGGCATGTACAGTTATCGTAAATAATAAACGAGTTTTATCCTGCCTTACACTCGCGGCAACCTGTGGTGGCAAATCCGTTCAAACTATTGAGGGCTTTGCGAAGAACGGCACCCTGCACCCGGTACAGGCGGCATTTTTAAAACACGATGGTTTTCAATGCGGGTTCTGTACGCCCGGGCAAATTTGTTCTGGCATCGCCCTTATGGGCGAGGCAAAAAATGGCGATGCGAGTTATGTAACCGGGGATATACGCACCGTTAATAAAAATATGCAGCTGTCGGATGATGAGATCCGCGAGCGGATGTCTGGTAATATTTGCCGGTGCGGTGCCTACGCCAATATTGTATCGGCCATTAAGGAAGTGCTGAGCGGAAAGGATGTAGCACAGTACTGGCCGCTGATACCAGCCGCTGAAAATACCTCTTTCATTCATCCTCAACTGCATTCAACCCCCAACCATCATGAAGCCATTTAAATTTACCGGCACCGCATCAGCGGGCGCAGCCATAGCAGCGGCAACAGTTAATCAGCATGCAAAATTTCTTGCCGGGGGCACCAACCTGCTTGATTTAATGAAAGAAGATGTGGAACAACCCAATGAACTAATTGAAGTTGCTGCCCTGCCTTTTAATACCATTGAACGCATCGTTGGCACGAGCGGTACCGGTATTTCCATAGGATCAATGGCTACCAACGCGGCTACTGCTAATCACCCGCTGGTAAGAAAAGATTTTCCATTATTGTCGCAGGCAATACTGGCCGGGGCTTCTGCCCAAATACGCAATATGGCCAGCAACGGTGGCAACCTGTTACAACGCACCCGCTGCCCTTATTTTTATGATACTGCCATGCCTTGCAATAAGCGTTCACCGGGCACAGGCTGTGGCGCGCTGGAAGGTTTTAGCCGCATGCATGCCATCTTTGGATACAGCAATCAATGTGTTGCAGTGCACCCGTCTGATATGTGCGTGGCATTGGCTGCATTGGATGCAGTAGTACATGTAACCGGCCCTAATGGAAAAAAACGCACCATTGATTTCAATAATTTTCACCGTTTACCGGGCGACGCTCCTGAAAAAGATAACAACCTGGAGCACGGCGAACTGATTACCGCCATTCATATCCCTGCCAACAAGTTTGCCGATCATTCTTATTATTTAAAAATACGCGACCGGGCCAGTTATGCTTTTGCCTTGGTGTCGGTGGCTGCAGCGTTGGAAACAAACGGTAATACCATTGTAAAAGCGCGTATCGCCCTTGGTGGCGTGGCACATAAGCCGTGGCGGGCGCTGGAAGCAGAAGACTTTCTGGCGGGTAAAGAAGCAACTGCGGAAAATTATAAGAAAGCTGGCGCCATAGCAATGGGCAACGCCCACCCACTGGCGCAGAATGCTTTCAAGCCAGGCATGTGCCGGGTGGCTATAGAACATGCTCTACAGAAAGCGATGAAAGCTAACTCCGGAATATAAAAATAGATTGGTACGAAACAACACAACACTCAACACACAACACTCAACACTCAACACAGCACAAGATATGGAGCAATCATTGGGTCAACCTATAAACCGTGTAGACGGCATTTTAAAAGTTACCGGCGCAGCACCTTATGCCACCGATTATGCCGTTAAAAACATTGCCTACGCCGTACTTTTTAAAAGCACCATTGCCGCCGGCACCATTGCATCTATCGATACCGCAGCAGCAGAAAAATCACCAGGCGTACTGAGCATTATTACCCATAAAAATGTACAGAAGTTAAATGTCAAAGGAGGTTTACGCGGTGGAGCATTGTTGCAAAGCGAAGAAATAAAATTTTATGGCCAGCATATTGGAATGGTGGTAGCGGAAACGTTTGAACAGGCCCGGCACGCGGCACAACTGATCAAAGTGGAATACAATACAAGCAAACCATCGGTAGCCATTGAAAAATTGGAGGGCGATGCGGTTACACCAAAAGACAATCCGGATACTGTGCGTGGCGATGCCTCTGCTGCATTCAGCAACGCAGCGTACAAAGTAGATGCAATATACAGTACCCCTGTTTACCACCATCACCCTATGGAACCTCATGCTACCATTGCCGTTTGGGAAGGTGGAAAACTCATTCTTTATAACGCGTCTCAAATTGTAAACGGCGCCCAATCTGCCGCGGCTAATACACTGGGTATACCCCCAGACAGTGTGCGCATTGTTACACCCTTTATTGGCGGCGGTTTTGGATCAAAAGGCGGGCAATGGGCCAACCTGGTGCTGGCAGCCGTAGCAGCCAAAGCAGTTAATCGTCCCGTAAAGCTGGCACTTACCCGCCAGCAAATGTTTAATTCTGTTGGGCTGCGGCAAAAAAATAAACAACGGTTGCGGCTTTCTGCTACCAAAGACGGAAAACTGACTTCACTCAGTCATGAAACTGTTCAGCATACCGCTATTGATAGTGAATTTGCAGAACCCTGCGGCGACTGTTCCAAATTATTGTATGATACGCCCAACGCGTTGATCAGCTACCGCCTCATACCCATGAATATCATTCTGCCCACGTACACCCGGGGTCCGGGTAAAGCCACCGGCAGCTTTGCATTGGAATCTGCCATGGATGAACTGGCGCATCAACTGGGCATTGATCCTCTTGCGCTTCGATTGAACAATGAACCGTCAAAAGATCCATCCAACAGCAAACCCTGGTCGTCGCGCTCACTGGTGCAATGTTTAAAAGAAGGTGCTGCGGCCATTGGCTGGCAAAAGCGCAAAGCCCTGCCCGGGCAAAATATTCAGGGAGATTATTCTATTGGCTATGGCCTGGCGTGCGGTACCTACCCATCGCGGCAAAGAGAAACGTCTGCCAATATAATGCTCACCAAAAAAGGAAAAGAAGTAACCGCTGTAATAGAACTGGCAGCATCTGATTTGGGAACGGGCACCAACACCATACTGGCGCAAACCGCAGCAGATGGTTTAGGCATACCCGTAAAACAAATTACTGTGCGCATCGGCGATTCTGATTTGCCACCGGCTGCAGGGTCTGTGGGCTCAGTAGGCGCCGCCAGTTTTGCGAATGCGGTCAATGATGCATGTAACAAGCTTACAGAAGAACTGATCGCCAAATCGGGCAAACAGTTTTTTGTAAAACCCACCGCTGCGCAACTAATGATTAGCGAAAATATAACCAACTACCAGTCACGGGTAAACGCAAAACCGCTGCCTGAGGCGGAGAAATATTCGTGCAATGCATTCAACGCTAATTTTGCCGAGGTCTGGGTAAACAATCATACCGGTATGGTACGGGTTAAACATTTTGTAGCCGCCACGGCCGCAGGTAAAATTTTAAATCAAAAAACTGCGCGGTCGCAGATCATTGGCGGTGTTACCTGGGGAATTGGTATGGCATTAACAGAAGAATCGTTAATAGATGAACGATGGGGCAATTTCATTACGCGCACGTTTGCAGACTATCATGTGCCATCTAACCTGGATGTGGGCACTATCGATACCATTTTTATTGACGAGAAAGATACTGTGGTAAACCGCATGGGCATCAAGGGTATTGGCGAAGTAGCTATTGTAGGTGTTGCTGCTGCCATTGCCAATGCAGTGTTCAATGCCACAGGCAAAAGGATAAGAACTTTGCCCATAACACCGGATAAGTTACTTGTCTGAATAAAGTCAAAAATCAAAAGTCCAAATCTTTAGGTCTACTTTGTTGAAATCCTCCGGGCCTATTGGTAAAATTGCCGCAGATTCGCAGATCATTCAAAATTTAAAATTCAACATTCAAAATAAAACTGTGTACCTCTGTGAAAACATCCCCTCCTCTGTGGTAAAAAGAGCCGCAGATTCGCAGATAATTCAAAATTCAAAATAAAACTGTGTACCTCCGTGAAGACCTCCCGTCCTCTGTGGTGAAAAGAGCCGCAGATTCGCAGATCATTCAAAATTTAAAATTCAACATTCAAAATAAAACTGTGTACCTCTGTGAAAACCTCCTGTCCTCTGTGGTAAAAAAAGCCGCATATAGTGCATTTCAAAATTTAAATAACTCATACCCGGTTAAATTCTCAAACCTCCTAATCCGATGGCCTCAGGCCGGCCGGGCGCTCGTACGCTTTTCGATGCTGCGTTTTCCTTTTCCCCTGTAATTGAGCAGCAGTAGGTCTTTCAGCCATCGCATCATTCAACTTCTGTACAAAGCTCACGGAAAAACGAGGCATCTCCAAGCGTACTGGTATCAGGTCTTACAACTGCAATTCCCCGCTGGTTTAAATCTCTGAAAACCTTTGCTACAACTAGGTCTCCGTATAACGAGTTAGTTTTGCCCGACACTGATAATTTTAAATTCAACATTCAAAATAAAACTGTGTACCTCCGTGAAACACCTCCCCTCCTCTGTGGTAAAATGAGGTCGGCTGATGTAATTCAAAATTTAAAATTCAACATTCAAAATAAAACTGTGTACCTCTGTGAAAACCTCCTGTCCTCTGTGGTAAAATGAGGGCGGCTGATGTAATTCAAAATTTAAAATAGAATTAGGTAGAATAAGCGCTTAATGTTTTTAGTATTGGATAAGGATGCGGATTTATGTGTAGCATTCTTTTGATCAATACCTCAAATATTTTCTTGCGACCGTTTCTATTGTTGAACCGATAACTGTATTCATTGCAGTATGCAAAAAAGTGGTCATTAGAACATTTGTGGTGTATTCCTCGCATCCAGCTTTTGAAAAGCATGATTTGAATATGCAGTTCTTTGAAATTTCTTCCTTTTAATGACCTTATTTGCGTGATGTCCATTTCCGTGCTTAAAGTTTTGTAAGGCTGATAGTCATCGGTTCTTATTTTAGCTGATGCCGACACCCCTTTTTTCAGGGCATATCGTAAAGTGTCAGCTTTGCAATTTTCTATCGGGTTCATAAATATATTGCCGACTTTTCCATTACCCAGCAGTTCAAGGGCTATTAACGCGGCTTTTTTTTTATCAATTTTTCGGCCGTGCTGCCCCTTATTTCTGGCCCCGAGAATGAACTCGTCAACATCAACATTGTTTTGTAACGCAGCGGCTTCACTCATTGCTAACTGCACTTTGCGCTTAAACAGCCAGGCAGTTTTCTGCTGAACGCCCACCTCACCCGCCAGTTCTACTGTAGACATCCCTTTCTTTTTGGTGGTAAGGCGAAACAGCATGTGAAACGCTTTTAATAACGGTAAACGGATGTCATGAAAAAGCGTGTTTGCCGTCACACTTTCATCATATCCGCACTGCTGGCATCTGCGATGAAATCCTGTTTTACCTTTTATATATTTCTCGCACCCACAGTGCTTGCATTGGTAGCCGAATTTCCATTTATGGTCATCCAAATAACGCAAACAAGATTCGTTATCAGGAAAACAACGCGCAAATTCTATTGCGTTAATACCTTGAAACATACCTAATATATTTAGCATGAAAATACTACAATATTTAGTTACAACAAAGCATTACCTTTACGAAGAGCTTAATATGCCTAATTCTAATTTAAAATTCACCATTCAAAATAAACTCTGTACCTCCGTGAAAAACCCCCTGTCCTCTGTGGTAAAAAAGAGCCGCAGCTGTGGCCATTTAAAATTTAAAATACAAAATTTAAAATAATCTACACCGACTGCCGGCTTACCATTTCATTTATCCAAATCGGCGCAAATGGTGACGTGCAACCTTTCGAAACAGGATAATCGCGGAAAATACCCAACTTTTCACCGATAGCGAGTGCACGTTTACGGTAGGAAGCGTGGTGAATTCCGATATACGCCAATGCGGTGTTCATGGTCCATTGTGTTTCTGTTGGCGCACCCGGCATTTCCTTTTCTATTCTATCTAACAGTGCAGCAATATCAATTCCTTCCGGTTCTCTTGCTATGCGGCCGCTGGTAAGGCTCCAGCCTGCGCGGGCTGCCCATTTATTTTTATCTTTCATCCATTTCTTGCGTAGCTCTTCCTTGCCAGGAAATTCTTTTACCACGTATGAATTCAGCCAGTCGGCCACATGCGCAAAATTGTTTGATTTCACCATGGCATCCAGTTCATCAGCCGTAAGTGTTTTTGGATCTGCCACCAGTGCCGCCAAAAACATGGCATCCAAATTTTCTGTTTTCCACAAGGCCTTCGCCAGGTCATTGTCTTTCTTTTTAATGCCCGCCGCTACCTTGCGGATGTCGCCCATTTTGAGGCCGAACTGGTTATCGCCCGCACCATATTTTTTATTGTGCAGGCGCATTTTTTCGTTACCAAGTGGTTTAAGTGCAGCAAGCGCTTGTTGAACTGTCATGATGAAAAATGTTTACGGTTATTGGCAATGCATAAAAATAAACCGCATTTCGCAAGCAGGCTAAAATTTTCGGTGGATTTTTGAACAAACAAATCAGCGATTATCAAATCAGCGATCAGCGTTTTTACCCCGGCTGAACAGATAATGCATGACGGAAAATGTTGTTGGGGTCCCAGGTAGTTTTTACAGCCTGCAATAGCGGATAGTTTCGCTGATAATAAAATACATGCCAGGGAAGCCCGGATTTGTTCCATGCTGTATTGGCCATATCATTATCGGGATGTGCAATCATGCAACCACCTGTTGTTTCATTGGGCACCGGAACGCCACCTGTTAGCGCAAACAAATCAGCATAACACCTGCGCACCCATTCAAGGTGTTTTTGCTCGTCTGCAGCATCCTGCCATCCGGCGCTGCAGGCAATGTCCATGATAGCATTGCGTTGCACTGCGGCAGTGGTATATGTTGCCACGTTATTAACGGCACAACCATAACTAGCCATTCCAATGAACGCGCCGGGTGTATCGTTTGCGTTGGTGAGGTGGTCGTAGGCCACTTTGATTTGGTCAGTGGTAAATGGTTTCAGCAGAAAAGCATCCTTTACTTTAAATGCAGCCTTACCTCCGGTAAAAATGTCCGGAAATGGTTGTAACACAAAATCAAGCCACCGCATTTTTTTTCGGATAAGCGATACCGGTATATGATGTCCGTGCGCCAATGCTTCCATAATTTCGCGCAACAGTTCACCCGCCGTTGGCTGGTCGCACAATACCGCTTTTAGTTTGATATTGCCGGCAAGGGCACTAAAACAATGCAGCGTAGCAAACAATGTGTTAGCGCTGTCTTCCGGGTGACTGTTATTCAGGCACCAGTTGCCAAAATTGGTAAGCAGTTGCTGAAAGCCAGCTTCATCAATATTTTTCCATTCCCATTCCAGTTCGGCAGTCTCCACAAATTCCGGTGCCGTTGGCAGGTTGCGGAACCAGTAGCGGGTAACAATTCCAAAATTACCTGCACCGCCACCAGTATGCGCCCACCACAATTGATGGTTGGGATCGTTTTTATCAGCAGTAGCAATGGTAGTTATCACCTCACGGTTTCGGTTAACCGAAACAACTTCAACCGCGTATAAGTAGTCAACACCCAGCCCGTATTTACGGCAGAAAAACCCAAAGGCGCCACCTGGTATATGACCCCCCATGCCAATATCCGGATGCTCTCCGGAAGGAAGAAACACACCCCACTCATTATATAGTTTTTCATGCACTTCTCCCAGGGTATTGCCTGCCATAATTTCGTACGCGTCCTTAGCAGCATCAAACCGGATACCCTTCATGCCTGATATGTCAATCACCAACTCAATTTCAGGATCGGTCACAAAGTTTTCCAGGCAATGACCACCGCAGCGTACGGCGATACGTTTTTTTTGATCCACCAATTCCTGCAGTACGGGAATAAGTTGTTGTGTAGATTGAACAGGTATAATACCATCCGGATTTCCTTTTACCCTGGTGTTGGCATCGCGGTTATTCCATTCTTCAAAACGGTTATCATTTCGGTTGATGATGCCGGTTAATGCGCTAACGTATAATTGCTCCATGGCTGTGATTTATATGAAGATTATAGTTTCTCATTCTAATATTATGCCTGAATTTTTTGTTCTTCGATTTAACATTTCGAAGCGATATTTTTCATAGTTAGGAACCTCTCCGGCATTATTTTTTCTTAATAAGTGAACTCTTATCTGAAGCGAAAATAGCAGCTACATTAAATAACAATTAAAAATACAACCATGCGTGCAACGAACAGAAAATTAAGCCGGTCAATGTACTCCTTTATTATTTTTTGCCTGGTGGGTAGTGGTTTATTTTTTACTGCCTGTAAGAAATCCAACGACAATATTCCCAATACGCCGGCAGCGGGTTTGATGGCCTTTAACCTGGCGCCCGATAAATCGGCGATCGGTGTAAGTCTTTCAGGCAACAGTCTTGTTTCATCGCCGATAGGTTATACAGGCTATACCGGTAATTATCTCTCTATTTATCCAGGCACGCGCAGCATCGAAACTTTTGATAATAACAGCAGCCCGTTTATCAGCAGCCAATACAGTTTTGATACCAGTAAATATTACACCTTGTTTGTAGTGGGTAATAATGGTACATACCAGAACCTGGTGGTAAATGATAATGTGGAAAGCCTTACAGCAACCAATGGTTCGGCATACATCAGGTATATCAATGCCATCCCCGATTCCAGTAAGCCAAATGTATCCATTATCTCCGGTGGTACCAATATCGTGAATGACAATGCCGCTTTCACAACGGTGTCGCCGTTTGTTGCCATACCTGCGGGCGATGCGGTTATTGGCGCCAATAATGAAAACAGCATTCATCTCAACCGCACCATTAACCTGGAAGAGAAAAAGGTGTATACAGTTATGTTGGTAGGCAATCCGGCCGCGACTGATTCAACTGCAAAAGTGCAGATTAGGTTTATATTGAATGGCGGGCTCTAAGAGATGGTGGTACGCTAATCATGAAATCGGCTCGCAATGACGGGATTCGCTAAGCAATCGCCATCCGCGTCGTCGTTGCGAACCGCCAGTGTGAAATGTGCAATAAAAGAGAGATGCGGCGGTGAAGCAGCTCGCAATGACGCCACAGAAAGCGTCGCCAACACGCCGCGTCGTCGTTGCGAACCGCTAGTGTGAAATGGGCAATAACAGAGAGATGCGGCGGTGAAGCAATCTCACGACATCACATTCATTTCCGAGTGTATTATGCATAATGCGTTAGCACTTTTGTTCAACTGCATGATATTGTGAAAGCAGATTCCTTCGCCGCGCAGGTCACTAATAAGTGATGACCTAAATGGCGGCTCGCAATGACGTCACAGAAAGCGTCGCCAACACGCCGCGTCGTTACAACATTCGTTTACGCTTTTGCGTTAGCCACTTACGCACGGGTATATCATACGCCACCATCACCACCCAGACCAGCAACACCAACACTATCATACCACCAGGAATAATAAAAAACAAACTACGCATGGAGGGTTTATAGCTACTGTAATAATTGGCAAACATCCAGATACCTGCATAGTGCGTCATATACAATGGATAAGAAATCTTGCCCGAAAACACACAGATTTTTCTCATACCCGGCGTAAGGCGGCCTCCGGCACCCAGGGCCACCAACAATGGGAAGTAAAATATCACTATCAAGGGCTCTGTTAGCCAGTTCCAGGTGGTGAATGGCACTACAAATGACACCGCCAGCAGAAGCGCCAATGCGGCAAAACCAATATTTGATTTAATGATCCAACCAGAACGGTAGACCAGCATGCCGGCAGAAAATGAATATGAAATGCGCGCGCCGCCATCCCAAAAATTATCTTTGCCCCATCCACCCATCAGCATTTGCTGTTTATAAGCAACCATGCAAAGCAATACCGCTCCAATAACGGTTATCACCAACAGCCACCTCCGGGCAATTTTGTATAGTACAAAAGCATACAGAATATTGGCAACATACTCCCAAAACAAAGACCAGGCGGGAGCATTCAACCCAAAAAGGTTAAAGAAACGATCGGGCATTACCCCATAAGGTATCATGAATATAGAACACGCGAACAGCAGCAAAATCTTACCGGCACTGTATAACTCCGGATGACCGCCAAACGGGTCAAACAAAAAAGCCAGCAAACCGAGTACAGAACCAGCAATAACCAGCGGCTGTAACCTGATGATTCTTGCCCAAAAAAACTGTGCCTTGCCCATTTGAACAATGCGGTTGTCATAGGCATATGCTATCACAAACCCGGATAAACAAAAAAAGAAATCTACTGCTAGAAAACCATGGGCTATAAAGTTCTTGCTGTAATCTGTATACACCATTTCCATAAAATGAAACATCACCACAGCCAGAGCCGCCACACCTCTTAACCCGTCAAGCAAATCAAAATGCTGTTTGGTTTGCAATACATTGCTATCCGTTTTCTGCATAGGCCCGAAAGTAATACATTATTAAAAAAAGAAAGTCTTTTGATACGTGTCAAAAGACTTTCCTTTTTTATTAGCCAGGGACATTACTTTTTTACCGCGTCTTTTCCGGGTATCAATCCGGCCCTTCTTACATTTACGAGTTTGGAGAGCATATCGAACCAGAAAGGTGCGCCCATCGAAATACATCCTGCTGCAATGGCCCATCCCAGTAACATCCAGAAAATATTCCAGAAACTACGCTCGCCGTCAACAGCTCCGCCGGCATCTTTTACCAATATAGCATTCACTACACCACCATTCCAACCAAGCGGAATTTGCGCAGCCGTTATTTTACTGTACAGAGTGTCTATTGAAGCACGGCTTTTTCTGTTGTATACATCAAGGGCAGCAGCCTGCGCATCGGCCATGGCTTTTTTTACAGAAGCTTGTTGCTGTGGATTCTTGGTGGTGTCTGCCAGCAGCGGCGCATAATAGGCTTTGATTGAATCAAATGCCGCCGCTCTGCCTTCTCCAAGATAATTATCCATCAACTGCTGGTTGGCCTGCATATTTTCCGCCGCACTGGTTAATACGCCACGCAACTGAGAATTGGTATAAATTTCACGCGTAAGCTTAAGTACATTTACGTTGAAAAAAAGTGTTACCACCACGGCAATAATGCGGATAGTGATAACCGTATTGGATTTATACCAGCCCGTCACCCGCGTCATATAATCATTGAACCAGTTTTCTATTTTCTCCTGCAACTCTTTAATACCGGTGGAAGTTGCTACCAGGTTTTCAAGCACGGTATAAATTTCCGGACTGCCTGCCGGGCGGCTTTGTAATGCCAGTTTGATATTCGTAAACAGGTCGGCCGTTTTTGCCGCAGCCGGCACGTTCTTACCAACCAAATCCATGACCGCCAGTGCAAAATTTGACGACGGAATATAAGACGGCAGTTTATCCAGTTGCTTCCGGAGTGTTTTTATTTGTGGGTGATCAAACAACGCGTCCGTATTGGCGGCAACATTGAGCAGGCCGGGTTTCTTGCCAAGCCCTCGCCCGGCTACCCTGAAACCATCGAGCAGTTGCGCCATAGATCGCCACAAAAGCCTGCCGCGGTATTCAAGGTTAATGGCCACAATTTCCTGTATGATGTAGGCAATTATGCTAAAGATGAAAAAGATGAAAACAAGGGAAAGAATCGTTTCTAGATAGATGTTCATAATAAAAATTGTTGCCGGACACACGTGTATTGTAACGTATGCCCCGCGGGTGATAAGGTGATTACCAACTGTTACTTTGAATGAAGGCTGCTACCAGTGCCGGTATGTAGATTTGCCACAGGGTGTGAATCAGAAAAAAGTGATGGTGCTTTATCTACCATCAATGCCAGGTCAATAGTATCTTACTATGATCGGAACTCGGGCAAAAGTTACAAATAAAAATATTACCGGTAAAATTTGTAGGGATTGCAAGTAAGGTTTCAGGATAAAGAAAACCTGCAACATTGCGTAGGCGCCATTTCCCGATAGTGATGTTGGCGCGTAGTTAAGTCCTTGTTTCCAATTTGCTTCCGGTTATACATTTCATACCGGTAAACAGCGATAGCAGCTCAGCAATCATTGATAAAAATCTTATCTTGTTGCCCATGAACAAAACTACGCTGCCATTTTACGCAAAGCTCAGCTTTAACCTGATTACATTAGCCATACTGTGTACGCTCGCCTACCTGGGTGCCGATATATTAATGCCCATTTGTTTTGCCATTGTATTATCTATGCTATTGCTACCGGTGGTAAACTGGCTGAACCGCCGCGGCGTGCCCAGTGTTCTGGCCATGATATTGTCGATATTAATTGCGTTACTGGTAGCAGCCACCGTTATTTATTTTTTATCCTCTCAGGTGGCGCATTTCATGGATGATTTACCGGCCATCAAACAAAAGTTGAATCAGCATGTGAACACGGTGGAGAAATGGATCAGCAAGGAAATGAATGTCAGCCGCCGCGAGCAGCATTCGGCAGTAGAATCGGCCAAAGAAAACATTCAGTCTGGCGGAACCGGCATCGGCTCTTTGTTTATGGGGCTTGCGAGCACACTGGTTACTATGATCCTGCTGCCTATTTACACCTTCCTGATCTTGTATTACCGCAAACTCATCCATAAATTTTTACTGGATGTATTTTCTACCCATCATAAAGCATTGGTGGAAGAAGTGCTGTCAGAATCAAAGACCATTGTACAGAGTTATATGGTGGGACTTCTCATTGAAATGGCCATTGTTACCGGGCTCAATGCCGCAGGTTTTTTTATTATTGGCATCCAGTATGCATTTTTCCTGGCGGTATTATCGGCCATACTTAACCTGATACCATACATAGGAATGCTCATTGCAACAGTCATTTGTATGGTGGTAACGCTTACCACCTCCACTAATCTGGGTGATATTTTGTGGGTAGGCGCTGTATTAATTGTGGTGCAGTTCATCGATAATAATTTTATCATGCCCTATGTGGTAAGTTCAAAAGTACGCATCAATGCGTTGGTGAGCATTATTGGTGTACTGATTGGTGGCGCACTGGCAGGATTATCGGGTATGTTTTTATCAATACCCGGCCTCGCGATCCTTAAATCAATTTTTGACCGGGTGGATGAATTGAAGCCCTGGGGTGGACTACTGGGAGATGATTTGTCCATTCTAAAAACAAAACCCAAAAGAAAAAAAGCAAAAGAGGAAAGATAATACAGCGTTTATTGATGAGTGTTGGCTACAAAGTGTTGCAATGATTGAAAAATAGCCGGGTAATTGTGTACAATAAGCACCCTTTGAATATTACAGGGGTCTTTGTATTCTTTTATTGTTGCAGCCTGCTCAACCGGGAGGCTTTTTCCGTTAATAGTATGATAGGTGTACTCCTGCAAGCGCGCTGTGTACATTTGCTTTTTAACTGATAGCACAATGGTGCAGGTGATATCAGCCGTAACCGGCACTTTTCTGGCAATGATGGTTTTAGATTTGTTGTTCTCCTCCACCATAATGCCGGGTAGGCTGTCCTTAACTGCCCGTAACCATTGATTACATGCCTTATATAAACTACTTGCCTTTAGTGTTGATTGCTGGCTGCTGGTAAACCTGAACGGAACAGGAAAATGCATGGTATCTGCAACTTTTCTTAAAGAATCATCCGCACGGCCGGGCAATTGCGCAATTGCTGCAAAAGGCAGTAAGAACAACAATATAAATATTCTGCGCATAAATCTTTTATTGTTTTAAAACATTGAACTGCGTTGTTGCCGGCAGTTGATTAATACTGGTGATCGTTCATTTGCCATCAAACAATAAACGTCATCCTATATTTTCATGCCTGTAATATTCCCTTGTAATTTCAACCAGTGCTTTATAGGTGTCCATGCTCATTCCATCCTTTTCAACGGTTACGCCTTCGCCATCTATCGGGGCAATAATACATTTGCCATATGCATTCCATAAGCCTGGATGCTTTTGCTCAAACCAATTCATAAATGATACATAGTCTGCTGTGCCATGGGTATTAATCATATTGGAGGTTTAATGCTCATTTAAGGAAAAATAGGTTCACTGCGTATCGTATTGCTACATGCAATTTGTATGTCGCAAACGACATACCATTAAAACAACGCTTGATCAATCACTTTGTCGGGAAAAAATTCTACCTTTTTTCGTTACTTCACTTGTTCATTGCCCACTTTCAAATCCCACCTGCTTACCTTAAGGTGACTATTGCACAACAAACCTTATTCAAATCGTTAACTCCGCCAGCGTGATACGCTGCCGGCTAATATGTCGTATACCTGCAAACGCTAATAACACGTTTACTAAAGCGGGTACGGGAAAATCTTCCGGCATCGGGAATAAAATAGAACGAAAGACATATATAATGCAATGAACAGCAACACAGTACAAAAAGGCACCAAATTGGCAACCTGGCCAAATATGGAAAACAAAAAAGACCAGCCTGCCAATCATTTACTGCAACACTGTACGCAATTATTAAATAAAGCGGAAGCCGCAGACATTCTGCAAAATGATGTCAGTCAAACGCTGGCGGCGGTTTTACTTTGGGTACAGAGTGCTATGGAAAACGAAGCGCTGGCAAACAATCAACAACTGCAACTGGCGGAAACACATTTGAAAGAATCCATTAAAAAACTGGTACGGCTCCATTATGATTTGTTAGAGTAAGTACATGCGTATCTGTTGTGAACACACACAAGATTAAGGCAGTCCCAACCTAAGTCATACCCCCCAATAAAAGTATCATCTGCACTTTCTACCCTCATCGTTCTCCACGCAATTTATTTAGAGGTAACAGCCCTGCATCATTCGATCAGTGGTTATAAGAAATCAAAGTGATTTCATTGCACCATCCACCAGTTAGTGTACAAAAATCTGCCGTCCGCGTATTACACCGCGCATATATCGTAAACTTACACCCTCATATTTCGTAGATATACTAATTTGAAAGTAAAAGCTGAAGATTAAAAAAGAGTTAATTGTGCTCTTTTCCACATCCTGTATGTGGATTACTTTTGATTCGAAGCTGAACGCAGCTATCCAATATCCAAACCGAAGAACTAAAACCGAATCCTGGAAAACCCGTTTTTATCCAATATCCTTACAAAGTCCTAACCGTTGGTTTGACGTAGTTGTCTTGATTAACGCTCTCAAAAGAACTCGCCTCCTGTCAGTATGTACAGGAGGCTTTTTTGCCTCCCTTTTTTTCGCTACCTTACGGAAACGCTTTTTTCTTCTCCGCACCCCTTTGCCTGCATTGCTGTTTATTAACTTTTATTGTTCCCCTTTAAAATTGAATAGCTATGAACCGCGCGCAACTTTTCAACGCTCACACACCAGCCAATGGTAAGATAACCCGCCTGCATCAATTGTTGCTTAAAGAAAAAAACCTGTTTGAAGAAGTAGCAGGGCACGTACATGACAATGCTTTGCGCTGTACCATCCTTTCGCTGGCGCAACAAAATAACCAATATGCAGCCGAACTCTCCTGCTACCTCCAGTCTACCGGCAGCACCGGAAATTTAAGTGGTAAAAGGCAATACCGACCAAAGGATTCATCTGCAAAAAAATACCAGCTGCCGGATGAAAGCAACGCGCTGGCCTTTTGCAGTAGTAATGAGAGAAAGATTGTAGCTGCCTACCGCAAAATACTGAAAGAATCAGCTTTGTACGAAGGGCTGAAAAATATGATGGGCTATCAACTGAGCGGCAGCCTGTCTTCTTTTGTTCAATTGAAACTGCTCAACAGTGTAAAAAAACGCCATGGTGTAAAACACCTGGCAGGTATAGTCAACTAAAATCTTCCCACACAATAATGTTTAATGGTGCTGACATTAATGCGGCATCCTACCCTGCACCCCTGCCAGCATATGCTTCAGCGTTGCTGCATTTTCACTCTTGCCTCCCGGTAAGCAGGTTTTCACCTTTGGGCAATTCTACATTGACACATTCGAACACTCACTTTCGCACATTTCCACACCTGCCTGCCGGCAGGCAGGTGTACATATTCTGCTTCGCACATTTTCACACCTGCCTGCCGGCAGGCAGGTTTACACATTTTCACACTTTCACACTTGTCTGCCGGCAGGCAGATTTACACATTCTCCCCCGCACATTTCCCCGTTTCTCTTCCCTACCTTTGGTAAATTTTCAGATTATGATTGCATTTCTTGGAACAGGACTTTTAGGTGCCAATTTTGTAAAGGCGATGCTCAAAAAAGGCGAACAGGTACAGGTATGGAACAGAACGGCGGAAAAAGCCACTGCATTGGAAGCAGCAGGCGCCAAAGCCTTTTCTTCACCCGCTGAAGCGGTTGCGGGTGCTGATCGTATTCACCTGGCACTCTCAGATGATGCTGCAGTAGATCAAACCCTTGAAAAAGCAAGCGGTGGTTTTACCAAGAGTGTGATAATTATAGATCATACCACCACCTCAGCGGCAGCAGTAGCTGCACGCACCAATCACTGGAAAGAACAGGGATTTACTTATATACATGCGCCTGTTTTTATGGGCCCTCCCAATGCCCTGGAAAGCACAGGCTATATGTTGATCTCCGGAGATCAGCAGGTAATACAGCAATTGACGCCGATACTCTCTGCTATGACAGGCAAGCTGATCAACCTCGGCACCGAAGCAAACCGCGCGGCTGGTATGAAACTGGTGGGCAACCTGTTTTTAATGTCGCTCACCGCGGGGTTAAGCGATATGCTGGCACTGGCCAAAGCCATGAATATTACTCCTGCAGAAATTGAAGCGTTACTGGCGGAATGGAATCCTGCTGCGGCTGCACCGGCACGGCTCAAAAGAATTTTAAGCAACCAGTTCGATAACCCATCCTGGGAACTCTCCATGGCGCGAAAAGATGCCGGGTTAATGATGCAGGAAGCAAAAAAAGGAAACACCACGCTTACCATTATTCCAACAATAGCCGCGGAAATGGATCGTTGGATTGAAAAAGGCCATGCAAAGAACGACTGGACGATCATTGCGAAGGATAATATTTGAAGGCAAGTCAAAAGTCAAAAGTTAAAATTTAAAACCTGAGCTTCGATGTGCGCCATCGAACCCCGGGATTAAAGGCCTGCGAAGCATTTTGACTTTTTACTTTTGACTTTTTACGCCTGTCCCCGCAACGTCTCTCCCGTCGTGTGTTGCAATTTCAGAGTCACCCCAGAGGACGCTGCGGGGAAGTTGCGGAGCCGATCATCTCGCGACCCATTTTGACTTTTTACTTTTGGCTTTTGACTTTTACGCCTGTCCCCGCAGCGTCTCTCCCATCGTGTGTTGCAATTTCAGAGTCACCCCAGAGGACGCTGCGGGAAAGTTTCGGAGCCGATTATCTCGCGACGCATTTTGACTTTTTACTTTTGACTTTTGACTTATAAACTGTGGATTTTCTTACCCGCCTTTAACCATTTTTCCAGTTGGAATGCCTGTTTTGGTTGCAAATTACGGATGGCATGATATTTATCATCTTCATCTGTATAACAATCATCCTCAAAACTATAAACGTATGCAATCCAGCAAACCCCTTGACAAGAATATTCAGTTTCTTATCAGTGCTAACTATCAGCGCATGATGTCTTTTGAACAGGCCGCTTTTCTAACCAATGAACCAAGCTTTAAAGAATTTTATCTACAGAAGGCCGAAGAAAGCGAAATCAATATGCAACAGTTATACCTGATGCTAAACATTAACCAACCCGGCACCGAACAACAAGCTGCCCTGGCCAACCATGCCGCAGACATTTACCTGCCCAATATGTTTACCGGTAAAAAAAATACCATTAAAATTCTTGAATCAGTAAAATCAGTTGAAAAAACAATTGCTAAATGGTATAAGAATACGCTAAAAGAAATTTCCGATCTGCCCAATGAAATGGTAGAATTGGTAAAAGAACAATACAAGTCTGTGAATAACGCCCAGTTACAACTGGAACATTTGTAGACAATATCCGACTAACATATATTATATGGCACCACAGTATTACAACAAGTAATTTGTGTGTGCCATTTTTATTATACTAACTTACTCTTACCAATGAAAATAGCTACGTACAATGTAAATGGTGTAAACGGGCGACTACCCGTTTTGCTGCGTTGGCTGAAAGAAGCAGCACCCGATGTTGTTTGTTTGCAGGAATTAAAAGCACCCACAGAAAAATTTCCGCTGGCGGCTATCAACAATGCCGGTTACAATGCCATCTGGCACGGACAGAAAAGCTGGAACGGCGTAGCCATACTTGCACGCAACGAAATAAAAGAATTGAGAAGGGTGTTGCCCGGCGACCCGGAAGACAGCCACAGCCGTTATATTGAAGCCATTGTAAATAATATGGTAATTGGTTGCCTGTACCTGCCCAATGGCAACCCAGCGCCCGGTCCCAAGTTCGATTATAAACTAAAGTGGTTTACACGTTTGCGGGCGCATGCAAAAAAACTGATGGCGCAAAACGTACCGGTTATACTGGCGGGCGATTATAATGTAATGCCTACCGACCTGGACGTATACAAACCGGAGCGCTGGATAGATGATGCGCTGTTCAGACCAGAAACACGGGCGGCTTTTAAAAAATTGGTAGACCAGGGCTGGACGGATGCCATCCGTAAGTTATACCCCAAGGAGAAAATTTATACATTCTGGGATTATTTTCGCAATGCCTATGCACGTGATGCAGGTTTGCGCATTGATCATTTTTTGCTGAGCAAACATGTGGCCAAGCGGCTTACCGCGGCAGGGGTTGACCGTCATGTTCGCGGATGGGAAAAAACAAGTGACCATGCGCCCACCTGGATTGAAATAAAAGATAAATAGCACGGGCAGCATGCACCCCTTCCATCACTGTTATACACTACCATTTATCACTCATCATACAACCATATCATTATGCCTGAACTACCCGATGTAGAAGTTTTTGCGAGGAACCTGCACAAATTATTTGCAGGCAAACAACTGCAGCAGGTTAAAATTGTGAATGGCCGCAAGCTGAAAGACAAACCCGCTGCATTGGTAAAAGCTTTAAAAGGAAAAACGCTTAAAAGGATCTACCGTGCCGGCAAAGAAATGCGGTTTGAATTTGCAGGAGGCCCATTACTGGGGCTGCACCTTATGCTGACAGGCGATATTTTTGTATTTGATAAAAACAATGATCGCAAGTCTACCATTGTAGAATTGCATTTTAAAGGTGGTACGGGCCTGGCATTAACAGACAGAATGCGGAATGCTTTTATAAAGCTTGATCCTGTAGACAAAGAAGGTGTAGATGCCATTTCGCCCCAGCTTAATTTTAAATACCTTAAAACTGCACTCAAAAGAAAAACCGCCATCAAAAAGTTACTGATAGATCAACATGTGATCAGGGGTATTGGCAACAGCTATTCAGATGAAATTCTATGGCAGGCAAGAATCAATCCCTACTCTGTGGCAGCTGCCATTCCCGATGAAAAGCTCAAAGAACTGGCAGTCATCATAAAAAAAGTATTGAAAAAAGAAATTACACAGATATACAAACATTACCCCGGCAAAGTAAATGTTGAAGTAAAAGATTTTCTACAGATACACACCAAAGAAAAAACCAAAAGCCCCACCGGCGCAGCGATAATTATTGACCAAAAGGGGATGATGAAGACCTATTACACCAAAGAACAGGTTTTATATAAATAATTATCCAACAATTTCAATGGCACACTTGTACAAAATCGCAAGATGCATTTGTGCGGGCTTCAGCAAAATGAGTAAAAAAACATTGGCTGATGTCTCAAAAAATAATATCTTCATGCCATACATCATATTAGTGTATTTGATGCACAGCAATCTGTTTGCTCCGTCTGTTACCCGCCCGAACGCTTATAAAATCTGATTTCTTCCTCCCGGTTAAGTATCAACAGGCTCCGTTTTGCGGCATTGATGGCATTGTGCGCTCCCGTTAGTATCAATAAATCAATAGACAGCTTGTATAAAACAGACAAGGCTGTTCTTAAATCTATAAACCACCAACAATGATTTCTCCAACAATCAAAGTGCTTTCGGTTGCGGCGGTAGCGTTATTGCTATTGCAGTCCTGTTCTTATTCCATTATATTATCCAACAAAAATGGTACGGCTACAGCCAGCCCGGTAAATACGCAAATCGGTTTTTACAATGGCAAAGAAGTAATAGTTATTGATACTGTGGTACGTCTCTCATTATTGAAAGACGGCGTAAAAACCATCAATGCCTGCCCCATTGGCGGGTTTCACTCGGTTGAATACAAGATTACCTTCGGGGCTATGCTGCGCAACACCTTCACGTTTGGAAAAAGAAAATCCATTAAGGCCAAATACGTTTGCCTGAAAAATTCAAATTAATCAATTATGGCCCAAATAAAAACCCACCATATTGCCCAATGGGACAACTATCATTTTAACGGCCCGTGGACAACCTCTATGCTGCTGGATATAGACACCAACCGCAATATAACGTCGTTGACAGAACGCTTTAATGATACCGCGGCAGCCATACAGCAATTGTTGCAGGAAGCGGTGAACAACCATGAGCGGTTCAGGGCTTTTGGCAGTGGCTGGTCTTTATCTAATGTGGCGCATCAGAAAGACCGCATGTTGTTTAACCGCAGCCTGGATATCAGATTGGCCATAACCAGCGATCAATTGCATGCCAAAACAACCTTCAAAGCAGACAACCTGTTTTTATTTCAATGCGGTATCAACGTAAAAGAAATCACCGAATATCTTTTTAAAAAAGGCAAATCGCTGAAAGCATGCGGTGCCAGCAACGGACAAACCATTGCGGGTGCCATTTCTACCGGCGTGCATGGAGCAGCTATTGATATGGGTTCTATACAGGATTGCGTGGTGGGGCTTCAGATAATAACAGGTCCTGCGCCGGGCAATATTTTTTACCTGGAAAGAAAAAGCCAGCCGGCGCTTAGTGATAAGGCGGCAGGTCTTATTAACTCCACGGTTATCAGGCACGATGGGTTGTTCAATGCCGCACTGGTAAGCCTGGGTGCGTTTGGTGTAATTCACGGGGTGGTGCTCGAAGCTGAAGATCGCTTCCTGCTAAAAAGATATGTAAAGAAGATCAACCGGGCAGATGCGTTGCAACTGGCGGAAGGACTTGATTTTACCAATGCCCGATTTAAAATTGCAGAAGAAGTAGCGCCCGATGGAACGGTGATACGGCCATACCATTACAAATTGTACATCAACCCGTATAAACTCGAAGAAGATTTTGTTACCGAAATCATTTATAAAAAACCGTACGTACCGGATTACCCCGATCCAATTCCGCTGATACAAACGTCTATCTTTAAAGATGTGCCCACCTGGGTTTCGTGCTTTGCCGCCAAACACAAACGTATCATACCGCTGATTCTATCCGCGTTGAAAGCAGAAGCATTTCCAAAAGTAGATGAAGATATGTGCGGTACACTGGGAGAAATCTTTTGGGATACCACACAATCCAGCAAGGCATTTGGATGTGGTGTTGGCATCAACATGTTTGACTGCACAAGAGCACTTGACATTTTTACCGAGCGCATGAACACGCTCGGCCCCATACCTGGTATTCTTTCCATGCGTTTTGTAAAAGGTTCGGCTGCTACGTTGGCGTTTACCAAATTTCCGGTTACCTGTGTACTGGAAGTAGATGGCATACCCTGGGAAGCCAATTCCAATATGATTGGCCTGGATGATTTTCTGGCAGAAGTAATTAAAGCATTCAAATCAGCAGGTGTCCCTTTTACACTCCATTGGGGCAAAAATGCACCCTGGTCTTTTCCCAACCTGGTAGATACTATGTTTGGCGATGCCGATGATGAATGGAAAAACATGCGCAGTGCATTACTCTCAAAGCAAATGGCGGATGTATTTTCGAATGATTTTTTAAACACCGTAAAACTGGATGATTACCGCGTAAGCCTGCCGGGCGATTTGGCGCGGTTAAAAAATACCATCCAGGGAAACAATGTTTGATGCTATAACCTGTGAGGCATATTATAGTTATATCGCCTGAAGTGTATTCATTATTCTGTTCGCAAACTCTTCACCGGGTTGGCAATGGCTGCTTTGATAGCCTGAAAGCTAACCGTAAAAAAGGTAATCAGCAACACAGACAGGCTGGCAAACAAAAACACAAGCGGACTAATGCTGATGCGGTACGCAAAACCCTGCAACCAGTTACTCATAATCCACCAGGAAACAGGCAATGCAATCAGCAGGGAAATACCCACCAATACCAGGAAATCTTTGGAGAGCATGGTAGCGATATTAGCGGTTGATGCGCCGATGACTTTTCGTATGCCTATTTCCTTCCGCCGCTTTTGCGCGGTAAATGCTGCCAGCCCAAATAAACCTAAACAGGAAATAATAATGGCAAGACCGGCAAAATATTTTGATAGAGCAGACACCGTTGTTTCACTTTCATATTGCCGTTGATAGGCTTCATCCAAAAAATTAAATGTAAAAGGAAAACCAGGGTTAAAACTTTCATACAAACGTTGTATGGCGCTGATGGTAGCATGTTGGTTTCTGCCGGTGACGCTGGCAACAATGGTTCCACTTTGCGGCACCAGCATCAAAAACGACGGCTTTACTGTGGCGTGCATCGATTCAAAATTAAAATTGCCGACCACGCCAATCACGTGCAGGCTTTTATCTCCATTGGTTACCACCTTGCCCACGGGGTCTTTCAAATGCATGGCATTTACCGCTGCTTCATTTAGAATGACGGCTGAAACATCTGTACCAAAAGATCTTGAAAAGCTCCTGCCTTCTTTAATGCGCATGCCCATGGTTTCAACAAAATCATAGCCTGTTTCAAAACCTTCAAAATAGGTATCATCATCTGTTGACTGTCCCGGCCACCCGAGCGACGTGGCAAAATTATGACCCACCATACGGTGGTTGGTAGCACTGGCATTTACAACGCCGGGTATTTGTTTTAATTCTGCAATAAATGCATCCTGCTTTGTTGCAAGATTGCCTTCAGCCGCTATGCGCAGTACATTGTTTTTGTTATACCCGGGATCTGTCTGTTGAATATATTGGATTTGCTGAAAGATGATAACTACTACAACAATTAAAACGGTAGATAAAGTAAACTGAAAAACCACCAACCCTTTTCTCGACAATAACTCGGCCGCAGATGTTTGGAGCTTACCTTTTAAAACAGACAATGGATTGAATTTGGATATATACAATGCCGGATAGCTGCCCGCCACAAAGCCGGTGATAACGGCAATACAAAGAATGGCACTGACCATTTGCCAGCTAAAATCCATCGAAATTTCTTTTCGGGTCAATTGATTGAAGGCAGGTAATAGCATTAAAGCAATAACAACAGCGCAGAACATGGCGGCGAGCGTTAGTAAAAACGATTCGGTAAGAAATTGCCCTACCAGCTGCTTCCTGTTTGCGCCCACCACTTTTTTGATACCCACTTCTTTTAACCTTCTGGCAGCTTTGGCAGTGGAAAGGTTCATGAAATTAATACACGCAATCACCAGAATGAATACTGCCAGCAGTGAAAATAATTTTACATATGCCAGCCTGCCGCCGCCCTGCACATTGCCGTTGTACTTGTTGTGCAGGTACACATCAGAAAATTTGATAGCAACCACTTTGGTTACCGTATCCCTTGAGTTTTTATTGATGATATCGCGTACATTGTTATTAAAAACGTTTACGTCAACACCCGGCTTTAACAATACATAATTCAACGGCCCGGTATTGCGCCAGTAGGTTACCCAGTCTTTAATGGTTCTGAAATAATCAAACGAGCGTACAAAATCAAATTGCTGAGAAGAATTTACCGGCATTTTTTTAAATACACCAGACACAAAAAATGTGGTATCATGATCAATCTCCACTGCCTTGCCAATAATATTGCGGGTAGTACCAAATAGTTTCATGGCCAGCTCATCGCTCAGCACAATTGAATTGTTGTGAGCAAGCGCATCATTCCTGTTTCCATCAATCAGTGCAAAAGAGAATATGTTGAAATAATCTTTCTCTGCATACTGACCGTTTGCCTTAATATTTTTGTCGTTGGCCGAAAGGGTGTTCTGCGGAAACCATCCCGGTGGCGCAACGGCGGAAGCATATTCAACGCCTGAAATGGATTGTTTTACTGCCTCACTTAATTTGCCTGATGATTCTTCTGTATAGCTGAGATCGCCCTCGCGGGTGCTCCGCTGTTCAAACAATTTATACAACCGGTTATCATTCAGAAATATTTTATCGAACTGCATTTCATCGCTCACCCATAAAAAAATAAGTAAAGCACAGGCCAGGCCGGCAGAAAGTCCCAACACATTCAGCAACGTAAATTGCTTGTCTTTGATAAGATTTCGCCAGGCTATTTTGAGGTTTGTTTTGAACATGGGGCTGGTTTGAGCCCAACAGGCACCAATATAATGCCACCAGTTTATGTTATTGACAATCAGCCGGCTTATCACTGAGGCGACAAACCCGAAGTGTACGGTTTTGATATAATTTTGTTCGAAATCAGTACATGCTGCTTGCCCAATCTGCGGGTTGAAGAAGAGGTCAGTTGCAGTTACCGGCTGCTTTTTGAAAGCCTACTTATCAAACACCCATTTATTGGCCCATTCAATTTCATCCTGGTTGATGGTATGGCCCATACCATCATATACTTTCTCGGTAACATTTGCGTGCATGTTCTTGAGAATATTGGTGGTTGCATATACCCTTTCTACGGGCACATGCGGGTCTGGGTTGCTGGTGCCAATGAATACCGGTGTTTGCTCAAAACTGCCTTTGTAATTATCCCGATATATTTTATCACCGATAAGCCCGCCGGTAAATGCTACCACACCCCCGTATTTGCGCGCATTGCGGGTAACAAACTCCAGCGTTAAACACGCGCCTTGCGAAAAACCCATGAAATAAATATTTTCTGCGGCAATGCCATGCCCTTCTATTTCCGCTACTGTTTGCCCCAGTAGATCAATGGCAGAAGACAGCCATGGTTCATTGTTTGCCGGGGCCGCTAAAAAAGAAAGCGGGTACCAGCTATTACCGGTTGCCTGGGGCGCCAGCAACGCAAAGTCCTTTACGTGCAGGTGCGCGGCCAGCGATAAAATATCATCTGCGCTACCGCCGCGTCCGTGAACCATTACCAGGCCCTTTTTTGCCTCCCTTATATTCTTACCTGCGGTTATAATATTTTTCTGGTGCATACTATTCATATTTTTTAAAATCCATTACCACGGGCGTAAGTGTCTGTTCAATGTGTTGCCGGTTGATTTCAAACTGTTCCGGTAGTTTTAACATTTCGCCCAGGTGGTCTTTGTCTTCGTCTACACTAAAACCGGGGCCAGCGGTGGCCACCTCAAACAAAACACCCCCCGGCTCACGGAAATAGATAGACGTAAAATAATTGCGGTCGAGTACCGGTGTTGTATTCAGCATTCGCTGCAGTATCTTTTTTCTTACCTCCAGTTGTGATGCGGCATCGGGCGTACTAAATGCAAGGTGATGTACAGTGCCGCTGCCGGCAAGGCCTTTCATGCTATCGGGCGAACAGAGAATGTCTACATAATTTCCCGGCGCATCGGTGGCTGCAAACCTGAAGCGGTTACCCTTCTCTGCAATCAACACATGGTCTAGCTGTTCTGTCAACAAACCGGCGGTTCGCTCATACCCTTCTTCCCAGATCTCCACACTGTACAAACCTTTGATAGCATGCTGCAATGGAACATGGCCATGCGCATACCCCGGGCGGTTGTCTGTTTCATTAAATACCATTTCAAGGCCTAACCCATCCAGGTCTTCAAAGTAGACGACCAGTTCACCGGCAAACCTTTCCTGCGGGGTCTTAAAAGGCACGTTAAATTTCTTCAAACGGTCAAGCCAATAATTGAGGGAACTTGCCGCCACCGAAAAAGAAGTGGTGTTAAGCATTCCCTTGCCATGCCTTCCATGGGTAAGTCCCTGGTACGGAAAAAAAGTAAGGATGCTTCCGGGATTACCTTCCTCATCGCCGTAATAAAAATGATACACTTCAGCTGCATCAAAATTGACCGTCTTTTTTACCAACCTTATGCCCAGTATACCTGCATAAAAATTGATATTGGCCTGTGCACCTGCGGCAATAGCCGTTACGTGATGAATACCGGTGATTAGTTTTTTCATACTAAATGTTTTTATACAACAACGGTTTGCGTTAGCTGAGTTTGGGCAGTACCGCTTCAATTTTTTTACGCGCGGGTTCATATTGTTTGGGTAAACGAAGGCTGCTTCCCAATGTATCCACAGTCTCATCTGTTGCAAAACCCGGGTTATCGGTGGCTATTTCAAACAATACACCACCGGGCTCCCTGAAATAAAGCGAATAGAAATAATCGCGGTTAATCTTAGGCGTTATATGCAATCCGCTGGTTTCAATTTTTTCGCGGAATGCCATTTGCACAGTCTCATCTTTTACCCTGAAGGCAATATGATGGTTGGTGCCGGCCGCTGAAACACCGGGTGTACCCTGTGGCATTTCAAGCAAATCTATGATGGAAGCCGTGGCAACGGCATCGGTGATAAAACGATAGAGATTTCCTTCCTGCTTCAGCAAACGGTAACCAAAAATATCCGTTAATATGCTGGCAGTAGCGGTTATATTTTTCAATGTAAGCACCACGCTATGGAAACCTTTGGTCGCATGCGCTGCTTTCACTTCGCTGGTTTCCCAACCCGTTCTTTGATCCGGTTGCTCAGGTACAATGAGTTTAAGGTTGAGTCCGTCAGGATCCTGAAATGGTAAAAACTGTTCGCCAAAGCTTTCTTCAACCGACCCCTGTTTTACCTGAAACCTGTTGAATCTTTCCTGCCAGAAAGCAAGGCTTCCTTCCGGCACAGCGTAGCCAATACTGGTTGCCATGCCTACGCCGGTTTTACCAGCTCCAATGCCTTCCCACGGAAAAAAGGTGAGAATGGTACCGGGCTCGCCGGTTTCATTGCCGTAGTAGAAGTGGTAGGTACCAGGGTCATCAAAATTGACTGTTTTCTTTACCAGTCGGGCACCCAGTACACCGGTATAGAAATCGTGATTGGTTTTTGCGTTATTGGCAATGGCCGTTACGTGGTGAAGGCCGAGTATTTGATTGTTCATTTTATTCATTTTATACAGCAAATGTCTGCAGTATTGTATGGCAAAACATTGAACCAGGACAAGAAATAGCATCAAAAACCGGCGCCATCCTTAATGCCGCGCTACTTTTTGGCCAGCCGCGTTCTAATCTTACTTAAAAACTCGGGCGATATGCCCAGGTAAGAAGCTATGTAATGCTGGGCCACCCGCTGCGGTATGGTAGGGTAACGTTCAATAAAATCGAGGTATTTTTCAGTTGCGGTGGCAGTAACCGTTTTAAAAAACCGGTTTTGCAATACAGACAGGTTGCGTTGTACCATTAGCCTGAATACCTTTTCCAATACCGGTAATTTTTGGAGTAACAATTCTTTGGTACCCGGATTGAGCACCAGCAATTCGCAATCTTCCAGGGTTTCTATAAACATATTGCTGGGTGTGCGGTCATGAAAACTGGCAATATCGCTTACCCACCAGTCTTCAATGGCAAATTGTAGGGTTACTTCAAAACCCTTTTCATCAATATAGTAAGTACGGATGCAACCCTTTACCACGTACGCTTCAAAGTTGCACACATCGCCTTCATGCAGCAAGACGGTTTTTTTGGGCACGTGTTTGGGCTCCAGCAGGCTGTTGAAATATGCCAGGTCTTCAGCACCAACGGGCGTGCACTTGGTGATGTAATGGTTGATGCGGTCAAACATGCGGCAAATATACCCCCTAACCCCCTAAAGGGGGAATCCGATTGCTAAACACCGGTGTGTTTACATACAAATAAGCGCATCACTTCAATAGTCGTTGTAATCATTTTTCAATCATGACAATCATGAAAATCTGCGTTGCATTGATCCACGCAATTGAAATGGCGCACAGAGCCAACAGAGCCAGCAGAGAATCATTGCAATCATCATTCATCATCACGATCATGAAAATCTGCGTTCCATATTTGCGCACAGAGCAAACAGCGCTAACAGAGAGTACTTTGAAATTATTATTCATCATCACAATCATGAAATTCTGCGTTCCATAAACTACGTAACAGGATTTGCGCACAGAGCCAACAGAGCCAGCAGAGAATCGATTAAATCATTATTCATCAAAACAATCATGACAATCTGCGTTCCATAAACTACGTACAGGATTTGCGCACAGAGCCAACAGAGCCAGCAGAGAATCCATTACAATCATTGTTCATCATCACAATCATGTAAATCTGTGTTCCATTAAACCGCGTCGCGGTATTTACACACCTGCCTGCCGGCAGGCAGGTTTACACATTTATCACATTTCCACATTGATCACATTTCCGCATTGATCATTCTTTATAAGAACATTAACTATCTGCACAGGTCTGCAATTCTTATTTTGCTATACATTTAATTAGCAAACATTTTCACCCAAAACATCGCTGCTTACAGGAAACAAAATGAAAGTTTTAACAATACTTTCATTGAGACTTTTGCATTGCTGAGAGACAAATCATCGTTGTATCACTCAAACTGTAACAGCTTTCAACATGAAAAAGAAAGATCAAGGTTTTTTAACCCGGTTCGCCAACTTCTTTGTTCCGCTTCCAGATAAGCCTTCTTCCATTACCAACAATACCATACTGCAGGAACTGCTTTCGTGCTTTGAAGATTCATGCCGTCATGAATCGGTAGGCAGCAGCCTTTTGTTCAATACACATTTTATTATTGTGTTGCACCCGGATGTGTATGAATCCCGGGTAGCATCATTACCCATTATTGTTAAGGAAGCTGTTAAAATCTTTTATCGCCGCCTGGCGCAATTAAAGAAAGGGTATGAAGATATCTCACCGGTTTCATCGGCCTGGCATTTCAGGTTTGGCCCCGGTACAGAATTCAATCATGAAAGCCTTGGCGTGAATGATATAAAAGTGATAGGCATGCTCACCGGATTTAAAGAAAGCAATGGCAGCCACGAACCAGTGAAGAATGCTACCACCAAGGTAACCATGAAGTCGAAGAAGACCAACGTGTACGACAAAATGGACATCGACCTGCAATCGCTCCGTCATATCAATTTTTTACAAAACGGAACATTCTCGGTTAAATTCAATAGTGATCTGCAGGTAGGGGGTGCTGCATTGTCATCTGCCGGCAGCGGTATCGCCACCATTGAATTTTATATGGCCGATAAAAACCTGCAGGAAACCTATACCATGAAAGACAAGGAAATTGTAATAGCCCGCAAAGAACCCGGCAACCAGGGCTATCCCAATTATTTGCTGATAGACTCCAGCTATGTCTCAAACCCGCACGCACGCATCAGGTTCAACGATTCATCTCAAAAATTCCAGATTGCATCTTTCAGCGGTAACGAAACAAGGGTTAATGAAAAGATCATTCCCCGCAGCGAACCCGCCAGTCCGCAATGGCAAGACCTGCAGGATGCTGCGCAGGTTTTACTCAGCAGTATGGTAACGCTTAAATTTAAAAACACCATTTCTATATGATACAGGTAGGTCCCTTGTTATTTTTTGCACTTGTATTATTTCTACTCTTCCGCCATTTCAGAAAACTTCCGCGATAAATGAAAATGATTGAAATAGCCGGACATACAGACACTGGCAGACAACGCACCGATAACCAGGACGCGTTTATCTGCGAACGTTTATGGTCTGACAGCATGGCCCTGCTGGCTGTCATTGACGGGGTAGGCGGTTATGCAGGCGGTGAAAAAGCGGCCGCCATTGCGCGGGCCAGCATCCGTAGTTATATGAAGACGCCTAAAGGCGACACACTGACCATGCTGCGCGAAGCGGTGGTTTTTGCGAATAACCAAATTGAAGATGAAAGAAAAAAAGCCAGCGGGTTTGCAGAAATGTGTTGCGTACTAACAGTGGTGGTAACAGATGCTGCCAAAGGCAAATACTACTTTGTACATGTGGGCGATACCAGGCTGTATAAATACAACAAAAGCGGGCTGGTGAAAATAACTAAAGATCACTCACTGGTAGGCGTACGCGAAGATGCCGGCGAATTGTCAGAGCAGGAAGCCATGAACCACCCGCAACGCAATATTATATTGCGCGAATTGGGTTCTGCACACCATCGTATTGACGACGAAGCATTTCTTGAATATGGTGAAAACGATTTCCGTCAGGGCGATACGTTGTTGCTTTGCAGCGACGGGCTGTCTGATATGATCTCCGCCAGCCAGATTACCGCCGCGCTGCAACTCGGTGTAACAACCGAAAAAAAAATAAAACAACTGGTGGCCGCCGCCAATGAAATGGGTGGTAAAGACAATATTACCGTGGTACTGGCTAAAAATAACATGCCTGCAGCTGCCGATGTTGTAAGAAAGAAAACACCTGCCGCTTCATTGCAACCCGCTGCAGTACCAGCAGTAAACGAAATGGCAACACCTGCAAAAACTGTTAACACGCAGAAAAACAGCATGTCGCTGTTGCTGGTAATTATTTTTCTGGCGACGGCTGGTGTGGTATGGCTCACTAAAAAAAAGGTTACACCAGTTGCAAAAAATACCATTGCCGCCAATACCAGCCTGTTGCTGCCAGATACTGCACAAAACAATAATGCAGATACATTGCGGACAATGCCAGCCGGTACGGGCGTAAAACCAGAACCTGCCATTGTTCCGGTTCGCCTAAAAAGTTCCTTACGGCTTACTGCTATGCTGCAGGCTCACCCGGATACCGCGCAGATATTGTTTGAATTATATCAACCCTTACGCCGCAGCGATTCAACTGCGTTGGAAATTACACGCGCAGACAGCGCGCTGTTTAGCAACGATACACTTACTATCAGAAACAAAGTGTTTAAAGATTTTAAAGTTGGCATTAGATTAAAAACACCCGTATACCTGAAACTGGAGAATGTAGTGTTTCAAAATGTCCGATACCCCCTGTATTACGATTTCAAAAAAGACAGTATCCACCCCACAATATTAAAATTTTAAAGGACAATTTTAAAATGGCCACTGCAAACTTTAATCATCATTTCCCGGGTTATGAAATATTGGGAGAACTGGCCGTCAGCAATGCCCGAGTGCTGAAGGCCCGCAACCATATTACCGGCGAAATTGTGGCCATCAAACATTTTCATTTAAATACGGATTCAGATACGCTGCGCCGTTTTCAGCGCGAGTCGGAAATAATGACGTCTATACAAAATCCGTATGTTGTAAAGATCATAGATGTGCAGCTGGACGCACCACTACCCTACCTGGTCATGGAATTTGTGGAAGGCGGCGATTTGCGGAGCTTGTTAAAAACACACGGTACTGCGGATGTGGCCACGACCATCCGTCTTGGGTTACAAATGGCGGAAGCATTTAAAGCCATTCATGAAAAAGGCGTAATCCACCGCGATGTGAAGCCAGAGAATATTATGTACCGTACGCTGCAGAACGGCGAGCTGCATTTTTTGCTCACAGATTTTGGTGTGGCGAAGGTGCGCGAACAGCAGGCTACACTTACCGGCCATGTGATGATGACGTATGAATATGCATCACCTGAACAGTTTGATGATCCCAAAAACATTGGTTCTGCTACCGATTACTACTCGCTGGGTGTAGTATTGTACGAATGTCTTGCAGGCACGCCGCCTTTTCAATTGGTAGAAGGCCGTATGCATACCCTCATCACACAGGTAATGAATACTGCTCCGCCAGATTTACAGCCGGCCCATAAAAAAATATTACCGCAAAGCCTGCAGGCACTTATAACCGGCCTGTTGGCCAAGAAACCGGTTGCCCGAATTAATGACCCGATACAGCTAAAGCGTTTGCTGAAAACGGCCGACCTGGAAGCCGCTGAGGGTTTTGCGCAGCCCGCAATAGCTCCATTATCCGGTGCACCTTTGTTCGCAAATACGCAACATACGATGCCCATGCCGGTACAGCACGGAAAAACACTATCCATTACCGGTAGAAAACCTGCGGTGGCTAATTCTTTTTTTGTTCCGTTAACCGTGGTATTGTTTTTTGCTGGGTTGCTGATATTTACAGGCATTCAAACAAGTAGTAACCGCCGGCATGAACCGGCATCCCCAGCCAGCAGTACGCCAGATAACCGCGCTACTACAACAGATACACTGCTGCAGGGCTCAGCTACGCTCTTTACCAGCGGATCGGCCAAAAAACCTGCCGGCAACCGCATGCATGCCGCCGCTTTACCAGTTTTTAAAGAACCCGCTACCAGCCTGGCGGAAGGGTATTTTACCGATCCGTTTAATGACAACGCCAATAACTGGCCGTTGGCTGATTATGCCAATGCAACAATGAGCACCCAGGACGGAAGGTTTGTAGTAGAAGGCCTTAACAATGACGAAGCCTGCGTTTCGGTTCAGGCATTTAACCTCAACGACACCCTCGACTTTTTTGTTTCCGTGGCAGCATCGTGGATCAGTGGGGTGACCAATAATGCATTTGGCATGGTGTGCGGCAATTACCGTTTTTATATTTCGGCCAACGGAAATTACCTCATTGGGTATTATGACAATAACGAATTCCATAAACTCACCGACTGGAAAACATCGGCCGTAATCTACCAGAATGATACAGCGAATAACCTCAGCATTATAAAGAATAACAGCCAGCTGCATTTTTTTATCAATTCAAATGAGGTGGACAATTTTGAATCTGAGCCGGAAATTGGAAAGTACTATGGATTGTACGTGAGCGGAAAACAAACGGTGGCATTTGATGATTTTACCATGCGCGGAGAACCGTTGGTGACCAACACTTTTAGTGCAGGAAGAAAAGAATAGCAGCAATGATAGCGGCTGACACCGCAGGTGATACCGCCCGTGTAATTGAATCATCAACAGGATCTTTTATACAAGCAAATGAAAATACAAACCGGATCATACAAAGAGAGCAGCTTTTTTCTTTTTTTGAGCAGCGCTGTTTTGTTGTTGTTGTTCGCTGGTTTATACAGCAACCTGCAGCCGCAACTGAAGAGGGCCAGAAACAATTATACTACCGGGCAAGCCATTAACCTGGTGCCCGGTTTTAATACAAATGCACTCCGCGCTATTTTACAGAATGGCAATTATTACCATGATGAAGCAGATATAAAATTGATTGCAGATTCGCTGCCCGGTAAGGTGGCCGCAGCAGAACAACTGGAAAACCTGGGCGCCCTTAACAAAAAGAATTTTTCTATTACTGCGCCAATGCCCTGGGTTAGCCGTATTGGCGGTGAGGATTTTCAAAACCGTTTAGTTGCTTCAAGGCAACGGCTCGGCTTTGATTCGTTGCTGTACGCAACCGAACTTACCGCGCCGGCGGTTTATCCTTCAGTAGTTGCCGCTGGTAAAGGTAAATTACGTATCACCGGAAAAGTAATGGTAGCCGGCTTGCCCATGGCTGCAGCACTGGTACAACTCCGTATGCATGCAACGCCAAAAGAAGAAGATTCAGTAGAGTTAATAGATCATTACGCAAGAACAGATGCAGCCGGCAAATTCAGTTTTACCGGTTTGGAAACAGATTCGGGCTACAGTGTATTGCCCTTAAAACCGGGTTATGAATTTGGGGTACGCCAAGGTACAGCGCGTTTAAAAAGCGATGCCGGGTTTGAGTTTACAGCGCGCCCCCACCAGGTGCGTTTATTTGGCAATATTGCATATGGCCAGTTAAAGGCTGATAATGTAATTACCGTACGCACACCAGAGCAGTTTATTTTCAACTTTTGGCTAATTGCTACAGGTTTTGTTGCCGCCTGCTGGATAGTACAGCTGGTCTGGGTGATAAGAAAATTTCACCCTGACCCTTATCTCCTACCCGTTATTATGTTGCTGAGCGGCGTATCGATACTAGTATTACTGGGCATTCAACAACCGCTGCAGGATACGTTTTACGCGGGCCAAACTTTCCAGGGTGTGCTGGCAGGACTGGTTTGCTTCCTTTTATTATCGCAGGTAAACATCGGCAAACTATACTCCAGCTGGTGGTTTGATGCGCTGTACAATTTTAAAACTAAAAACCACTATCACCTAAAAGGATGGACATGGTTCACACTGGCATTATTACTGGCACTGCTAACGCTGGCGGCGGGCACCGGCCCTGAAGGCAGTGGTGTAAAAGTAAACCTGCGGCTGGGCGGTATTTCTTTTCAGCCCAGTGAGATTACCAAGTACCTGTTGTTGATTTTCTTTGCTGCATTTTTTGCGGCGAATGAAGAAAAAATCAGGAACATGTCTGATATACGCTGGCGTTTTCTGGTAAGCATTACCGTTATGATCGCAGCGGGTGCTATTTTATTGTTGTACCTGCTGATGGGCGATATGGGGCCGGCTTTGATTGTTTGTTTCACCTTTCTTATTTTCTATAGCATTGCGCGCGGCAATCTGCTGCTGACATTGTCTGTTGGTTTTCTGTACGGCATATTGTTGTGGCTTACGCCAGACTGGGTAGCCACATTCACCGTTTTTTTATACGCAATTGTGGTGATGATTTGGCAGGGCAATGTGCGTTCATCCAAATGGTATGGCTGGCTGGCTGCATTGGCAGAGGCGCCTGTGATTATGGTGATTATTATTGCCGCATTTACTTTTGGCGATAGGTTACCTGGCGTAGGCGAACGACTGGCTGACAGAAAAAGCATATGGCTCAACCAGTGGAACAATGATGTGTATGGCGGCGACCAGCTGGCGCATGGTTACTGGACGCTCTCATCCGGCGGATTGTCTGGCCAGGGTTTTGGAAAAGGTTACCCTGGCACCATGCCCGCCGCGCATACAGATATGATACTCGCCAGCACCGGTGAAGAAGCAGGATGGCTGGGACTCACCGCCATTTTTATGCTGTTTTTTATTTTAATCCATCGCAGTTTCCTTCACGCAAGAAGATCGGGTCAGCCATTTACTTTCTACCTCTGTGCAGGCATTGCCATTGCTACTGCCATCCAGTTTTTATTGATCGCGTGCGGTTCTACCGGGTTATTGCCACTCACAGGTGTTGCCGTACCCTTTCTCAGTTACGGCAAGGTATCGATGATCTTTAACCTGGCCGCCATTGGTATTGTAGCAGCGGTTTCGGCCAGACCGGGTGTGGAAACACAAAAAGAATATATCCGCAAACACTACGATCCCGTGCTGGTAACCGGTATTGTGGGTTTTCTAACGGGCATCATTATGCTAAGCGTGCAGCTATTTTTTATACAGGTCAAAGATGGCAAATCCTACATTGTAAAAGAAGCCCGCGTAGTTAACAACAACGGCCTGCCCATTTACAGTTATAATCCGCGCATTGAAAAGTTAACGCGTTTGCTGGGTGCCGGTAATATTTACGACCGCAACCACCTATTGCTCGCCACCAGCGATGCAGCTTCTGTCAAACAACACCTCGACTCGTTGGTAACTGCCGGTCTTGATGCGCGCCGTTTAAACGGACTGGTGGGCAAAAGAACGATGCGCTATTATCCTTTTGAAGACAATATGTTTTTCTGGACGGGCGATTACAACAGCCGTTTGTTTTGGGGGCAAAGCAATGGTTTTTTTGCAGAAGCCGCCTACCTGGCGCAGCTACGCGGATTTGAAAACCATCCGCAGGGCAAAGCCTATCATACTACTTCATTTCGTGCAGACCGGTTTACAAAAGCCATTGAAAAAGATGTTGAGCTTGCCTATTACGATTATTCAGAACTCGCTGCCGGCCTCCGGCAGGGCGCAGACAGTAACAACAGCGAAGTACTAAAAATAAGAAACAAAAACAGGGATGTGCAATTAACCGTGGATGCGGCTTTACAAACCGAGATACAGCGCAGCCTGGGCATATCAAAGTTTAAAGACCGGCGCATTTCAGTGGTGGTGCTGGATGCGGGCAGTGGCGATTTACTGGCATCTGCGCTTAATCCGCTCCCCAACACAAAATCGCCAGAACTGATGCAATTGCCCGAGCGCGAGATACAGCGGTTAACCACTACCGTTACAGAACGCGACCTGGGCATGACCTACCCTACCCAACCCGGCTCAACCATCAAAATACTTACGGCCATGGCGGCATTTAATAAATTGGGCGATAAAGCGGATACAGTAAGATACCGGGATATAACCCATGATGAAATCATCCGCAAAAACGGTCGCGAAGAAGAGCCCTATACTACGGCAAACGAACCTTTTGTAGATATGAAGCTGGCCATTGTACGATCCAGCAATATTTTTTTTATACGCATTGCCAATGATTATAGTCTTGACAATGAAATGGCCGATCTCTACCTATCCACCGGCATGCGGGTGAATTACCGGGGTGGAAAAAATTATGATCCTTTCCTGGATGAAGAAAGCAAAGAAAAGATCCGCAGCAACTGGCAGCAGTTTGTATTTCCGCTAAGGCGTGCACTGTACAGCAACCCTGCGTTATATGGAAAAGAAACCAGGTATAAAGGCGAATTTTCCTTTCTTGCCTGGGGGCAGGGGCAACTTACTTCAACACCTGTGGCATTGGCGCGGATGGCAGGTGCCATTGCCAACGGCGGCACGATGCAAGCCCCGAGGTATACGCTCAACGTGGCCGGCAATGCAACAGCGCCGGGTACACCTGTGCAGCTGGCGCGCGACAGCTCGTATGCAGGTAAAATAAAGCAGTTCATGATTGCACAATCCAATGTGCCCGGAAAAGAAAAAATAAAAGACAAGGAAATAAAAGTGGCAGGTAAAACAGGTACACCGGCAAGAATTATCAATGGAAAAGATTATTACGATGGCTGGTATGTATTCTTTACGCCCACACCTGATAAAAGCTCACATACCGTGGTATGCATACGCGTGGAACAAAGCGGTTCTTCGGCAAATGCCGTAGAAATAGCCAATGAAATTATGCCGGTGTTAAAAAAACGTTACACCGGTTCATTTTAAAATTACGGGTTATGAAAAATGTATTTGATAAACTGAAAAACAAGTTTGGCCTGGGCGAAGAAGAGCAAGTTGTTCGCCCTGTTGTACAACAGCCCACGGTAATGGCTGCACCAACTCCGGCAGATGATCATTCAAAATACTTACCAAGGGATGCCAAGGAGCAGCCGACACCCCAGGAAACAATTGACACGGTAGTGGATCAACCTGTTTATAACGCCAGTTCGGAACCGTTGGCGCCTGCACCCGATCCAATCATACAGCCAGCGGCCATCAAGCCATCCGCCAGAAAAAGTTTTTTTCCGGAAAGTGCTGAAAAACGGGAGGCCATTACCAGCTTTATCGTAAATGCATTGAAACCGTATATAGATGAATCGGGCATTGCCATCAGCGCGCTGCGTTTATACATTGTTTGCCCAGACAATGCCGCACAGCAGACAGCCCGCATTGCATTGCATGCAGATAAACCAGGTTACTTCCGCACGGAAAAACTGGACAGAAAGCTCCGCAATAATTTTATACAGTTAACTGATAACTGGAGTTTTAATTATGAACTGGTAACCGTCCTGCCTGATTGCATTTTTAAAGCAGGTGATTTTGGGCTGGACGTGTTTATGCACCAGCATACCGGCCACCATCGTGTACTGGCTACCTTGCGCGTGCTGACCGGCCAAACTGCCAGTGATGAGTATGTGTTAGATTCGTCTTCTAACAAAGCCTATTGCATTGGCAGGGGTTTTCAGCCGCAGCTGGCATCCGGTAAGCTGCATACCAATGACATTGTGTTTCTCAACCGCGAAGACCCTGGTTTTGACGAACACCGGGGCAAGCAAAACGTGTATGTAAGCAGGGATCATGCATTGATTGTATTTAGTACTGTTTTCAACCGGTTTTTGTTGTATGCTGATAAAGGCGGCCTGCCCGAAAGCGGCAACAAGACTAAGATCTTCAAAGCAAATAATAAAATAGAACGGGTAGGCATTGCCGAAATAGGCCATGAGCTTAAAAATGGCGACCAGATTGAACTGGGTGGTGGGGCAAAGTTATTATTCATTGAACAGTAGGAACGCGCCATTGTTTGCAATGGCTAGCATTGACGCTTTGAAATCGTTGCAAACGCCCTCCGCGTCGTCGGTGCGAACCTCCTTCATGCAATGTAGATCATTTAAGAGATACGGGGGTGAAGCATTCTGAATGTGGCCAGAGCATTTCTGCTGTGTTATTATGCATCATGCGTTTGCATTGTTGCGTAATATCCTATTAATGCAGAATCTGGATTGCTTCGCCGCGCAGGTCACTAATCATTTATATTTCCGAAGGGCGGCTCGCAACGACGACACCGAATTTGTCGCCAACGACAACGTCGAAATCATCGCAAACACCCGCCGCGTCGTCGTTGCGAACCGCCAGCGTGCAATGTCGATCATTTGAGATCTACGGCGGTGAAACAATCTGAATGTGGCGATATCATTCTGCTGTGTTTATTATGCTACGACGCCGAAATTGTCGCCAACGACGACGTCGAAATCATCGCAAACACCCGCCGCGTCGTCGTTGCGAACCGCCAGCGTGCAATATCAATCAGTAGAGAGCTACGGCGGTGAAGCAATCTGAATGTGGCCATATCATTCTGCTGTGTTACTATGCATGCTGCGTTTGCATTGTTGTGTAACATGATACTACTTCAGAATCTGGATTGCCTAGCCGTGCATTATACAAATGGCCGCCCGCAACGAGGACACCGAAATTGTCGTAAACGCGGGAATAAGCCCCTGTTTCTCTGGCATCGATTGCGTTCAATAAGCCGGATGCTCCCACCGCTCGCATTTCCTGATTGTCAACACAATAAACGCAAACACTAACAAACGTTTATACCTTACTGTACCCTTCAATTTGTCAGAGAAAAATTTTTGTCGCTGCCCTCCATTCATTACCTTTGCCTACCAAGTTTGTAGACTTATTCTTTCAATCATGACAACTTTATATTGCTCCCGGAATTTTTGTTCAAAACATATTAACTGGCACTGCCGTTGTTAAGCACTTAGCCCTGCAGCAAGCATCCCCGGCCATTCACTTTCCAAAGAACAAACCTGTAAACATGATTGACACGCTTAAAAATAACTTACCCGAAATAACCTATCAAAAAGATAGACTAAACATTCTTACCCCACTCAGCGTACTGGCAGCCGAATATCCGGGAAAGGTTACTTTTTCTTCGAGCTTTAGTTATGAAGACCAGGTAATTGCCCATGTAATTTTAGAGAACAAGCTGCCCATCAGCATTTTCACGCTTGATACCGGCCGCATGTTTCCTGAAACTTATTCTGTTTGGAACAGCACCAACGACAAATACCAAACGCGTATAAAAGCTTATTATCCCAACCAGGAAACACTGGGCGATTTTGTAGCCGCCAAAGGCCCCAATTCTTTTTATGAATCAGTAGACAACCGTAAAGGCTGCTGTTTTATCCGCAAAGTGGAACCATTAAAGCGGGCACTCGCAGGTAATGCCGTATGGATAACCGGTTTACGGGCCGAACATTCAGCTGACCGGCATGATTTGCCCATGGTAGAATGGGATGAGGCCAACCAGGTGATTAAATACCATCCTATACTGCATTGGACTACTGATGAAGTAAAAACTTTTATTAAAGAAAACCAGGTTCCTTATAACCCGTTGCACGATAAAGGCTTTGTAAGCATAGGTTGCGCACCGTGCACCAGGGCCATCAGGCCGGGAGAAGATTTCAGCGCCGGCAGGTGGTGGTGGGAAGATGCTGATAAAAAAGAATGCGGCCTGCACGTGCACGAACCAATCATTAGTGAGCAAGCATAAACAATATTTGAAATGAGCGATTACCATTTAGATTATCTTGACCAGTTTGAATCAGAATCCATCCATATTCTAAGGGAAGTAGCGGGCCAGTTTGAACGGCCCGCATTGTTGTTTTCAGGAGGCAAAGATTCCATTACGCTGGTGCACCTGGCATTGAAAGCATTTCGCCCCGGCAAGTTTCCTTTCCCGCTGGTGCATATCGATACCGGTCATAATTTTAAGGAAGCACTTGATTTCAGGGACGCACTGGCGGCACAAATTGGCGAGAAGCTAATTGTACGCAACGTGGAAGATACCATCAAAGAAAAAAACCTCACAGAACAAAAAGGAAAATTTGCCAGCAGAAATGCGCTGCAAACTTTTACCCTGTTGGATACCATTGAAGAATTTAAGTTTGATGCTTGTATTGGCGGTGCGCGGCGCGATGAAGAAAAAGCAAGAGCCAAAGAAAGAATATTTTCTGTGCGGGATGAGTTTGGCCAGTGGAACCCAAAACTGCAACGGCCCGAGTTGTGGAATACCTACAACGGCAAGATTCACAAGGGAGAAAATGTACGCGTGTTTCCTATCAGCAACTGGACGGAACTGGATGTATGGAATTATATCCGCCGAATAAAATTGATCTTCCATCCATTTACTATGCACATAACCGCGAAGTGCTGGAATACGAAGGACAACTGGTGGCTATATCAGAATTTATACAACTAGACCCTACCGATAAAGTGTCTGTAAAAAAAGTACGATACAGAACCGTGGGCGATATGACATGTACCGCTGCAGTGGAATCAAATGCCAGTACCATTGATGATATCATCACTGAAATAACCGCAACAAAAACCAGTGAACGCGGCGAAACACGTATAGACGACCGCGTAAGCGAAGCGGCTATGGAAGACCGTAAGAAGAATGGCTATTTTTAGTAGTCAGCGGTAAGTAATAAGTTGTAAGTCCTTTTCCTGGATAAACGCTGAAAACTTACTGAGTCAACCCTAAAAGTAACAGCGGCGGATTGACTTACCGCTTATAAGTTAAAAACAACATTAAACGGACTTAAAACTTAAAACTTAGAACTTACAACTTACCATGGATTTACTAAGATTTATAACAGCAGGTAGTGTAGACGACGGCAAAAGCACATTAATAGGTCGCCTGTTGTACGACAGCAAATCGATCATGATAGATCAACTGGAAGCCATTGAAAAGCAAACCAAGAACAAGGAAGACGGAGAAATTGATCTGGCATTGCTTACAGACGGCCTGCGCGCAGAACGTGAACAGGGCATCACTATTGATGTTGCCTATAAATATTTCTCTACACCCAAACGCAAATTTATTATTGCTGATGCGCCCGGGCATATCCAGTATACACGCAACATGGTTACAGGCGCTTCTAACGCAGACCTGGCTATCATTTTGGTGGATGCCAGAAATGGTGTAGCCGAACAAACACGCCGCCATTCCATCATTGCTTCATTGCTCAACATTCCGCATGTGGTAGTGGCCATTAATAAGATGGATTTGGTAGAATATTCGCAGGATGTGTACAACAATATTGTTATTGATTATGCAACCGTAGCACAATCACTGGGTTTAAAAGATATCCGCTACATACCTATCAGTGCGCTGAACGGCGACAATATTGTAGAGAAGTCAGATAAATATCCCTGGTACGAAGGCGATTCATTGCTGCACATACTGGAGACCACAGAAGTACAAAGCGATATCAATCTTACCGATGCACGTTTTCCTGTGCAATACGTCATTCGTCCGCAAACAGAAGAACTGCATGATTACCGCGGCTATGCCGGCAAAATTATCAGCGGTATTTATAAAAAAGGTGATCGCGTAACCATTCAGCCATCCGGTCTGGAAAGCACTATTAAAGCCATTGAAGTAGGCGGCGTGGAAGTTGACGAAGCATTTGCGCCGCAAAGCGCTGTGCTGCACCTGGCAGATGATGTAGACGTAAGCCGCGGCGATACCATTGTGCATGCCGGTAACCTTCCGCAAACCTCCAACGAACTGGAAGTGCTGCTCTGCTGGATGGATAGTAAACCACTTGCTCCGGGTAATAAATACCTGTTGCAGATTAATGGCCGTGTGGTGAGAAGCAGCATCAAGGAAATTACCTATAAATTAAACGTTAATACGCTTCAGCATGAACCCGCGCCCGAAAAAGCCGGGTTGAATGATGTTATCAAAGCAACCATTAAAACTGCCTCGCCGGTTTCATACGATTCATACAAAAAATTAAGGCTGAACGGTGGAGCCATATTGATTGATGAAACGAGTTGTGTAACGGTGGGGGCATGTATGATTGAATAGTTTTTAGTTCAGAGTTAAGAGTTCAGAGTTTATAGTTCAGAGTTTATAGTTCTTTAATTAACCAACAGTATTTTCGAAGCCCGCTCCCCTCTCCTTTGGAGAGGGGCCGGGGGTGAGGTCAGATGCTAGTTCAATCATTATTATCCTTTAGCAATGATAATTATGAAAGTCAGGTATTTTAATAAAGCAAACTAAATTTTCGAAGCCCGCTCCTCTTTCCTTTCAAGAGGGGCCAGGGTGGAGTCAGATGCTAGTTCAATTATTATTATCCTTTAGCAATGGTAATTATGAAAGTCAGGTATTTTAATAAAACAAACTAAATTTTCGAAGCCCGCTCCCCTCTCTTTTGAAGAGGGTCCGCGGGTGAGGTCAGATGCTAGTTCAATTATTATTATCCTTTAGCAATGGTAATTATGAAAGTCAGATATTTTAATAAAACAAACTAAATTTTCGAAGCCCGCTCCCCTCTCCTTTGGAGAGGGGCCGGGGGTGAGGTCAGATGCTAGTTCAATTATTATTATCCTTTAGCAATGGTAATTATGAAAGTCAGATATTTTAATAAAACGCTAAATTTTCGAAGCCCGCTCCCCTCTCCTTTAAAGAGGGGCCAGGGTGAAGTCAGATGCTAGTTCAATTATTATTATCCTTTAGCAATGATAATTATGAAAGTCAGGTATTTTAATAAAGCAAACTAAATTTTCGAAGCCCGCTCCCCTCTCCTTTGGAGAGGGGCCGGGGGTGAGGTCATTATGTCATCTTCAATAAATAACCATATCAATACAACACCTGCCATGGGCAAAGTAATACTTGCCGGTGCGGGTTGTGGCGATCCTGAACTGATTACTGTAAAAGCAGCGCGCTATCTGCAGCAGGCTGATATTGTATTAACCGACCGCCTGGTAAGCGATGCCATTCTTACGCAATACGTGCGCGATACTGCTGAAATCATTTACGTAGGCAAACAATGCCGCCGGGGCTTCTCCACACCGCAGGAAAGCATCAATGAAATGATAAAAGAATACGCATTGCAGGGTAAACTGGTAGTGCGTTTAAAAGGAGGCGATGTTTCGTTGTTTTCTAATATACTGGATGAATTACAGGTGGTAACGGAAAACAATATACCCTATGAAATCATACCCGGCATTACCGCGGCCACGGGTGCCGCCGCCTATGCCGGCATTCCATTAACAGCACGAGGTTACTCCACCGCGGTACGCTTTCTTACCTTGTATAAATCTGATGTGGTAACGCCCGGGTATTGGCGCGAACTGGCAGCCACCAACGATACGCTGGTATTTTATATGTCGTCTGAAACGCTTGATGAAGTAGTGCACAACCTGGCCGCCAACCAGGCTGATGAAGACAAATTATTGGCTGTTGTTGAACAGGCTACTACCCCGCTGCAACATGTATACATCAGCAGCCTGGCAGACTATACTAAAAATTTAAAAGGCAAGCGCTTTATTTCTCCGTCTATTGTTATCATCGGAAAAGTGGTAGGCCTGCACCAGCAATTTGCATGGCTTGCTAACAGTGAAAACCGCGAGCATTATTTTAAACCCATGGGCAGCTTATTACATACACCTAAAACTGACAACGCCAAAACCAATGTTAGCAGAGCATAAACTAAAATTATTACAAGACCTGGTGGGCAGTGCTTCCAAAGAAGAGCTTGCCTGGATGAACAATTATATCAGCAGCGCGCTTGCACCCGGTCAACCGGTTGCACAAACGTTCGCCACTAACAAGGTTACCATTGCCTATGGCACAGAAACCGGCAATTCAAAACGCGTAGCCACAGATTTTGCCTCGCGCGCTAAAAAAATAGGCATCCATGCAAAATTGGTGAGCCTTGATCAATACCGCCTTACCGATTTACCCAAAGAAGAATATTTTCTAACGGTTATCAGCACCCAGGGAGAAGGCGAACCCCCTGAAGCTGCGAAGAAATTTTACGATCATATCCACAACAACGGCTTCAAGCTGGAGAAATTAAAATACAGTGTACTGGCATTGGGAGATACTTCCTACCCGCTGTATTGTAAAACAGGCGAAGACGTAGACCAGCAATTACAGCGCCTTGGCGGCAACCGCATCGTGGATATTCAGAAATGCGATGTTGAGTACGATGAAGAAGCGAACCAATGGTTTGAAAGGGTGTTGAAAAAATTGTCGGAGACCGGTACCGCAGCAGTTGCGGCACCAGTAACAGCACCAGCCGAGAAAAAAGCGGCCGGTAAAAAAGCATACACCGGCAACGTTATTACGCACATCAATTTAAACGACCGCGGCTCAAACAAAGAGACCTGGCATATTGAAATTTCAGCGGATGAGGTAGAATATGAATGCGGCGATTCTATCGGTATTGTACCCGAAAACCCGGTACTGATGGTAGAAACAGTGCTGTCCCTTGCAAAAGGCATCAATGCGGGCAAAAAGATTGAATACAAAAAAGAGACCTATACTATTTTTGATTTACTGAAATATAAACTGAATATTTCTCACCTCATCACTAATGTTATCAAACGGTACGGCACCATTGTAGGCGCAGACATTGCGGAAACCAAAATGGATTTACCCGATCTGCTAAAAGCCTACCCTGTAAAAGACGCTGCCCAGTTTGAAGAAGTGTTGGCTATTTTGAATCCCGTAGCGCCGCGACTCTATACACTTGCGTCATCGCCTGCAGCACATAGCGGCGAAGTACATGTAATAGTTGCCAAAGACATGTTTACGGTAAACCTGCAGAAGAAATACGGCGTTTGCTCCGCTTACCTGGGTACGCAGAAAATAAACAATGAAATAAAATTCTTTGTACAAAAAAACAAACGCTTTCGTTTACCAGCCCCCGATAAAGATATTATCATGATAGGCCCCGGCACCGGCATCGCCCCTTACCGCTCATTTTTGGCAGAGCGCGATGCAGTAGGCGCCACCGGTAAAAACTGGTTGTTTTTTGGCGAGCAACATTTTGCCAGCGACTTCCTTTACCAGACGGAGTTGCAGAATTGGTTTGAAACCGGCGTGCTCACAAAAATCAACCTGGCCTTCTCACGCGATCAGCCAGAAAAAATTTATGTGCAACACCGCATGTGGGAACAGGGCGCAACACTTTATGATTGGATAAAAAATGGAGCCCATATTTACCTGTGCGGAAAAAAAGACCCTATGAGTATTGACGTAGAACACACCCTGCAGGAGATCATTGAAAAATATGGCGAGAAAACAAAAGAAGAAGCCAAAGATTATTTCCAGCAAATGCAGAATGAAGGAAGATATTCTGAGGATGTATATTGAGGTGGAATTTGGAATTGGGCTTTTGCATCGTAGGTCGCCCAACTACCAATTTTATTCCGAAAGAAAATCTGACCAAAGGAATTCGATTGAAATAACAACCGGTATATGCAATACGAAAACCGGAAACCTAATTCCAAATTCCCAATTCCCAATTCCTACTTATTAACAAGACGTTTGAATTAAAAAACTATAGAATGTCAGAACAGCAACCACCGCTCTCGGGTATAGAAAAAGTGAAACAGGCCAGCGATGGCCTGCGTGGAGAAATTACAAAAAGCCTGAAAGATGAAATCACGGGCGCTATCCGTGAGGGTGATCAGGCCGTGATTAAGTTTCATGGCATGTACCAGCAGGACGACCGCGACAGAAGAGAAGAACGTGCAGAAAAAAAACTTGACCGGCTGTATACTTTTATGATTAGGTTACGACTGCCCGGCGGCTTTCTCACCGCAGCGCAATGGATAGCCATGCACGATATTGCCGGAAAAAATTCCACCGGCGTTATTAAAATCACCACCCGGCAAACCATCCAATTGCATGGGTTGGTAAAATCGCATATCAAGCCCACCATTACCTCGTTCAGCGAAGCGATGCTTGATTCAATAGCCACCTGCGGCGATATCAACCGCAATGTATTATGCAGCTCGCATCCCAAACAATCTCCCCTGCACGAAGAAATCTTTGGCTATGCAGATGATATCAGCACCATGCTAATGCCAAAAACAAAAGCTTACTATGAAATTTGGCTCGACGAAGAAAAAATTGCCGATAAGAAAGAAGAAGAGGATCCGCTTTACCAGGACAGGTACCTGCCGCGTAAATTTAAAATAGCCATTGCTATACCGCCCAATAACGATGTAGATGTTTTTACCAACGATGTTGGGCTGATTGCCATTGTTGAGAACAATGAACTCAAAGGTTTTAATATAGCTATTGGTGGAGGTATGTCTACCACGCATGGCAATGCAGCCACCTATGCACGCCTGGGCACCGTTATTGGTTTTGTAGAGAAAGGCGAAGCCACTATGAAAGCAGTATATGAAATTGCTACTGTGCAACGTGATTATGGTAACCGCAGCGACCGTAAGCTGGCCCGCCTTAAATACACCGTTGACAAAGTAGGCCCGGTTTGGTACAAAGAAGAAGTGGAAAGGCGTGCCGGAATAAAAATACGGGAAGCAAAACCTTTCAGCTTTAATGAAAGACGCGATTATTACGGCTGGCAGCAAAATGATAAAGGCGTTTGGTATTATACCGTGTTTGTTGAAAACGGCAGAATTACAGATGACAACCAACAATCCGTAAAAACGGCCCTGCTGGAAGTGGCCAAAACCGGTAAATGCGACTTCAGGTTTACCGCAAACCAGAATGTAATCATCAGCGATGTGGCAGCTGCTGATAAAGATGCCATCAACACTATTCTTGAGCAATATAATATTACCAACTATACTGAAAAGACATCGCTACTGCGAAAAAATTCCATTGCCTGTGTGGCATTGCCTACCTGCCCGCTGGCACTTGCAGAAGGGCAACGCTATATGCCGGTACTGATTGGAAAGATTGAACCCCTTCTTGAAAAATACGGATTGGCCCAACAGGATATTATCATGCGTATGACCGGCTGCCCCAATGGTTGTGCCCGGCCGGGCGCTGCTGAAATTGCGTTTGTGGGTACCGCGCCAGGCCACTACAACCTGCAACTCGGCGGTGACAGAATGGGTATGCGTTTGAACAAAGTATACAAAGAACATCTTGATGAACCCGCTATACTTACAGAACTTGATACACTGCTTGGGAATTATAAAAAAAGCCGCCAACCTGATGAAAGTTTCGGAGACTTTGCAGTAAGAACCATCTGGGCGGGAGCGTGATTACTAAAAATCAGTTAAATAACAAATTGGGCAAACTACCCAGCCAAAAATAATGAATTAGTCTACAAAATAAGTAGAGAATACCCTATTTTTACCGCAGCATACTATGAGTAATAGCCATATACCGGAATCTTTATCGCTGGCTGAAGCAGTTGTAAAAGCGGGAAAAAACCGTTTGTTTCCTGTATTTCTCAAAATTGAAGAATTGAGGGTATTGCTGGTGGGCGGGGGTAAAGTAGGACTTGAAAAATTAAATGCCATTCTTCAAAACGCACCCGGGGCATCTATATGGGTGGTGGCTACGGAAATCAGCCCCGAAATAAAACAACTGGCAGCGGCCTATCCCCTGGTGATACTTGAAGAACGCCCCTTTGCAGATACAGATGTAGAAGATAAAGAAGTGGTAATTGTTGCCGTTAATGATACTGCTGTAAGCAGCTACGTACGCATGCTGGCAAAAGAAAAAAAGTTACTGGTAAATGTGGCAGATACGCCAGAGCAGTGTGATTTCTACCTTGGCTCCATCGTTCAAAAAGGTGATCTCAAAATTGCCATCTCCACCAATGGCAAATCACCTACCATTGCCAAAAGAATGCGCGAACAACTCAATGAATTAATTCCTGATGAAATAGACGGCGTGTTGCAAAATATGCATACCATTCGGCAGGATCTTAAAGGAGATTTTACGCAAAAAGTAAGAGAACTCGATGATCTCACCAAAGGCCTAGCGGTAAAATCAGGTGCCGATGAAGACGAGGTGGCCAGTAAACCAGAAAGAAAAAAATGGCAAAAGCTCGCTACCTATAGCCTTTTAGCTTTTGGCTTTATGATCCTCGGGCACATTGTTTTCTCTTTTATTACCGTGCCGGATATTACCGGTAGTGTTAGAAATATTTACGAGCACCTCGATAAAAATTTCCACTGGATGGTGCTGGCGGGATTTCTGGCACAACTGGTAGATGGTGCTCTGGGCATGGGTTATGGCGTAACCAGTGCGGCTATCCTCTTATCTACCGGTATCAATCCGGCTGCCATCAGTGGTAGTATTCACACCGCAGAAATGTTTGCCAGTGGTGCATCCGGGTACAGCCATTATAAATTTGGCAACGTCAATAAAAAATTATTTAAGATACTGGTCATCCCGGGTGTGATTGGTGCCATTGCCGGCGCGTTATTACTCGTTTTTTTAGGCGAAAAATATTCTGGCTATATCCGTCCTATCCTGGCCACTTATACATTGTTTCTTGGTGTAAAAATTCTGTTGAATGCATTCATCAAAATGAAACAGGCCAAAAAATTTAAACGTTATGGTGCCCTGGCCGGCCTTGGCGGTTTTCTTGATTCATTTGGCGGTGGTGGCTGGGGGCCCATTGTAACAACCACTTTGATCACCAAGGGCCGGAGCCCGCGTTTTGTGATAGGCACGGTAAGCCTTACAGAATTCTTTGTTACCCTTGCCAGCGCATTTTCTTTCTTCATTTTATTAGGTATCACCCATATCCAGACCATTATTGCATTAATTATCGGTGGGTTTATAGCCGCACCCCTTGCAGCAAAACTCGCCGGCAAACTTCCCCGTAAAACATCTTTTATACTCCTCGGCGTGCTGGTTATTTTCTGGAGCCTTAAAATTCTATCAAAATTGCTCTGATTCCGCTGTAAGCAGGCGATAATAGATCACCGGTAACAGCGTGGGGTTTACACAGTAGCTTTTATAACTAAATAAATTACTCTACTGATTTTGTAGACTTGTTAAAAGACTATACATTTGTGCCCTGATCAAATAAAAACTTATGCCGCTGCATGTATTTACATATCAAGAACGATGTTGCCCCGTTTACAGCCATCCGGCAACTCCGCAGGTGATTTAATATTTTTTTATCCAATTAGTCTACTAAAAGAGTAGACTTTAAGTCAATAATCCCAAACTACTTACATGAAACGAGTCCTCTTACTTGTATTGATCTTTTCAACACCCTTCTTTTTAGCAGCCCAGGTTACAGGCCGGGTGGTGAGCAAAAATGGAGGTATACCTTTTGCCACCGTAGCAGTAAAAAATACCAATATTGGAACCACAGCCGATTCTTTGGGCTATTTCACGATAAGCGGCATAAAGAAATTTCCCGCTACGCTGGTGGCCAGTTTTACAGGCTTTGAGCGCGAGGAGACATTGGTGCGGTCAGACAGTACGTCTGATATTGTTATACGCCTGCAGTCGCTTTTTCAGAGAGATACCGTAGTGATTACTTCTCGCCGGCGCAGGGAATTATTGCAGGATGTACCCATTCCGGTAACTGTTATCGGCGGCACACAAATAGACAATGCCGGCTCTTTCAACGTGAACCGCATCAAAGAGTTAATTCCAACCGTTCAGTTATACTCATCTAACCCGCGCAATACCGGGTTAAGCATCCGTGGATTAGGTTCAACCTTTGGCCTAACAAACGACGGCGTAGACCCGGGCGTTGGTATATACATTGATGGTGTATACGTTGCGCGGTCTGCCGCAGCCACACTCGATTTTCTGGATATTGAACAAATTGAAGTACTGCGTGGGCCGCAGGGCACCTTGTTTGGGAAGAACACCACGTCCGGCGCATTCAATATTACTACCCGCAAACCAAGTTTTAAACCCGGCGGTACTTTTGAAGCCAGCTACGGAAATTATGGATTTGTGCAGGCCAAAGCATCCGTTACCGGTCCGCTGACCAAAAAAATTGCCGGCAGGTTTTCTTTTTCTGGTACGCAACGCGATGGACTTATCTATAATGAGCGCACACAGAAAAACCTGAACGATCTTAATAACCTGGGTGCAAAGGCACAATTCCTGTACAATGTTTCAGACAATACCGCTATTACTTTATCAGGAGATTTCAGCCGCCAGCGTCCTAACGGTTACGCGCAGGTGATAGCAGGGGTTGTTACTACCAAGCGTGCAGTCTACCGCCAGTTCAATGCCATTATTGCCGACTTAAACTATAAGCTACCCACGTTGAATGCGTTTGACAGAGTAGTGGATCACGATTCTCCCTGGAATTCTGGAAACGATCTGGGTGGCGCATCAGTAAATGTAGATTCGAAAATTGGGCCGGGCACACTGACGTCCACCACTGCATGGCGTTTTTGGAAATGGAATCCTTCCAATGACCGCGATTTCACCGGCTTGCAATCACTCGCAGTTTCTGCCAATTATTCAAAACAATCGCAATGGTCGCAGGAATTCCGTTATGCAGGCCAGCTTTCCTCAAAATTAAGTGGTGTGGTTGGTTTGTTTTATCTCGGACAGGAAGTACAGACTGATCCTTCAGGCATTGAAGAATCCGGAACGGCTACCTGGAGGTTTTCGCAAAGCACCACCAGTACTAAATGGAAAACACCAGGTCTGTTTGAAGGATTCGGCATCAAAAATAATTTTTCCATCAAATCGCAAAGTGCTGCCGCATTTGCCAACCTCGATTGGGAAATTGTGAAAGGGCTGCATGTATTACCAGGTCTGCGCTTCAATTATGATAAGAAAGATGTGGTGTATGACAGAAGCACGTATGGCGGACTGCAAACAAATGATCCGGATTTGCTGGCGTTAAAAGCCCTGGTGTATACCAACCAGGCCTATAAAACAAATGCAGATGAAAACCATTTGACCTACCAGGTTACAGTTGCATACAAGCCCACCACACATATCAATGCCTATGCAACCTATTCAACCAGTTACAAACCTATCGGTGTAAATGTAGCAGGGCTGCCCACTATTAACAATGAAGTGGCGCTTGATTTGGCCGTTATAAAACCAGAGAACGTAAAACATTACGAACTGGGTGTAAAAACAACATTGGCAAAAGGTTTTACTTTCAATGTTACAGGTTTCAACACAGACATCAAAGATTACCAGACCAATGTGCAAAGCCCCGAAATTGGTGTTAACCGCGGCTACCTTGCCAATGCAGAAAAAGTACGGGTTCGCGGTGTTGAGTTGGATGCCAACCTTCGGGCAGGTGCTCATTTTACATTCTTTGGCGCATTGGCGTATACCGATGCCAAGTATGTAAGATTTACCAATGCTCCCTTACCGCTGGAAGAAACGGGCTTAACCGTAAACGGTCAGCAGGTTGCATTTAAAGATATATCTGGTGGTAAGCTGCCAGGCGTTTCTGATTGGGCCGGCTCACTCGGTGGTGAATATTCGACTCCTGCCGTATTTTTAGGAAACCCTACCAGATTTTTTATTGGACTGGATGGCTACTACCGCTCCGATTTTTCATCAAGCCCCTCTCCTTCTGCTTATCTGAATATAGACGGGTATAGCATTGCCAATGCAAGGTTGGGCTTCAGAACAGGCGAAGGTTTATCAGCCTTTATCTGGGCGCGTAATCTATTTAACAAAGATTATCATGAACAACTGCTGGTTGCGGGCGGAAATGCCGGTCAATACGCATCTGTACTGGGCGATCCCCGTACATGGGGCATTACCTTACGCTATGCATTCTAAGTTACCAGCAATGTTTTGATGAACATAAAATGTATCAATGGCGCGGATGTTCTCCGCGCCTTTTTTTGCCTCGGAAAAGCGCATTTATTTCATACAGTTTTACGATAGTTTTTCTTTCTTTGCTGAATGAAAAGAACCCTACTTATCATCTGTATGCAGATGGCTGCAGGCATCATGTATGCGCAAACGGTTAAGAATACAGAAAACTTACAACAGGTATGGCTGGCATATAATAATCAAACTCGTTTTAGCAACAAATGGGGAATGTGGGCCGATTTGCATTTGCGCACCAAAGATGAATTTGTCAATAATTTTTCGCAATCTATTGTCCGGTTGGGGCTAACCTATTACATCGATAACACCACTAAGCTAACGGCGGGATATGCGCGCGTTTTTATCTACCCCGACAACCAGACTACCATAACACGTCCAGAACACCGGCCCTGGCAGCAACTACAATGGCATACCAATTTTAAAAAAACAAGATTGATGCACTGGATCAGGCTGGAAGAACGGTTTCGCCGCAAACTTGCCGGGCCTTCCGCACTGGGCACCGGTTATAATTTCAACTGGCGTTTGCGTTATAACATATGGTATGAAGTGCCGTTGGTAAAAAACGGTTCCGAGCCCAACAGTTTTTCCTTTATTGCCAATGACGAGTTGCACATCAATTTTGGAAAAGAAATTATCAATAATTATTACGACCAAAACCGATTTTTCCTCGGTTTTAAATACCAGTTCAGCAAAAGCACTAACCTGCAGTTTGGGTATATGAATTTGTTTCAGCAACTAGGCGCGGGCAACCAATACAGGAATATCAATGCCGCCCGTCTATTCCTTTTCCAGAATTTTGATTTGAGGAGGAAGTGATAGGGTGAACGTATTTGTTGCCAGGCAGCGAGGCGGATGAATGGCACGCAGATTTTTATGATTGTTATGATGAGATGTTTTTTTCCCCGTCATTGAGTGCTGATGGCAGGAAACTTTGCCGTCATTGCGAGCCGCTGGCAGTGTAACCGAATAATTAGAGTGTTGCGCGGCGAAGCAATCTACTTTTGGATTAACACGCAGTTACAAAAAAGTGCTAACGCAGCATGCACAATAACCGTGACAGATCGCAAATACAATCAGCAGATTGCTTCACCGCCGTACATCTCTATCAGTGTAAAATACTTGATGGCGGTTCGCAATGACGACACGGCGGTTCGCAATGACGTTGCTGCAGGCCTAACTCATAGCGTGCCGTCATTGCGAGCCGCTGGCAGTGTAACCGAATAATTAGAGTGCGGCGCGGCGAAGCAATCTACTTTTGCATTAACACGCAGTTACAAAAAAGTGCTAACGCAGCATGCACAATACCCGTGACAGATCGCTAATACAATCATCAGATTGCTTCACCGCCGTAATTGCCAGTAGTACAAATTTCATGAGGGCGGTTCGCAATGACGCGGGTGTAGTAACTTTCCGTGCCGTCATTGCGAGCCGCTGGCAGTGTAGCCGAATAATTAGAGTATTGCGCGGCGAAGCAATCTACTTTTGCATTAACACACAGTTACACAATAGTGCTACCGCAGCATGCACAACAACCGTGACAGGTCGCTCATACAATCAGCAGATTGCTTCACCGCCGTACATCTCTATCAGTGTAAAATACTTGATGGCGGTTCGCAATGACGACACGGCGGTTCGCAATGACGGTTCTGCAGGCCTAACTCATAGCGTGCCGTCATTGCGAGCCGCTGGCAGTGTAGCCGAATAATTAGAGTATTGCGCGGCGAAGCAATCTACTTTTGCATTAACACGCAGTTACACAATAGTACTACCGCAGCATGCACAATAACCGTGGCAGATCGCAAATGCAATCATCAGATGGCTTCACCGCCGTAAGTTTCCACCAGTATAAATTTCATGAGGACGGTTCGCAATGACGACCCAATCACACCATCCCGCCCATCAAAGGATCTGTAAAACTGCTTTTACCGGTTTCAACATGGCCTGCATACCTCTTCTCAAAACCTGCATGGCCTTTTACCCGCACCGTAACATCGTACCAACCAAAACTTTTCAAAAGGTTTATCACCACCGATGATTTTTCTTTTACACTGGCCATGGCACCTAAAGCCAAAACTTGTTGGCCTGTTTTGTAAGCATTGTCGGTAATTTCCAATACAGGCAGTGCCGTAGTACCATTATTACTCCCCACAATCACTATATTTCCTGTCAGTTTTCGATTGTCTTTTTTATCACGTTCATACTCAACCGAAATATGTATCGATGGATCATCAACATTACCTTTCAGTTCCCTGAAAAATCCGTTGGGGCCGTACAGTGCAAGGTGGTATTGTTGATTCGCAAAATCATTCATCACCCAGTTATCGGTTAAGCTATCACCCGCCGAAACTGCATACGAACGCACCTGCACATCTGTACCTGTATAAGCATACACATTAAACGGAGAACCGGCAGATTGTTTTCCAAATATTTCATTGGCTGCAGCAAGCTGAATGGCAAATGTTGTTTTATCGGCCGCCAAATGCCCGTCTGCATACAACTGGTATGGTATGGATGTTGCGGTGCGGATGCCTTTTTCCTGTACCGGCATTAGGCCCTCCTGGCTTTTTCGTTTATTGATACTGCTGATTTCAGCGGCTGATAACGGCTTATACCCGGATGGATCTTTTTTAAACTTTGCCTTGTGCACGGTTTCAATAAATGCATTCTTGCCGGGAAATGGAAGCGGCGCTATTTTTTCACCATTGTAGGGTGTAAAGATAGCAGTAAGATCACCGCAAACGGTCCGCCGCCATTCGCTGATGTTTGTTTCTTCAATCTGTTTATTGAATTTATTACTGAGGAACTTTTCCAAAAATTGTATGACGGAAGTATGGTCAAACACCTGTGAACAAACAGCACCGCCGCGACTCCAGGGAGAAGCCACCACCAGCGGCACGCGGTAGCCAAGGCCGATGGCACTTTCGCGCGCATGCTGCTGATCATATTTGGTCATGTCCTGCGCAAGGGTTACATATTCAACGCTGGCATCTATGGATGCAGACACCTGGCCGCTTTTTTTATCAGATGGATTCGGCGCTACAAATGGCGGCACATGGTCAAAATAACCATCGTTCTCATCGTAACAAAGTATAAAAATAGTTTTTTGCCAAACGGCAGGCTTTTTAGTAAGTATATCCATCACTTCAGAAACATACCAAGCGCCATACCATGGAGCACCAGGATGATCAGAAAAATTTTCAGGGCTTACAATCCACGACACCGTGGGCAGTTTGCCGGTATTCACATCGTCCCTGAACTGGTGTAACACATCACCTTTTGGCACTTTCATTTCCCTTTGGTTGCTGCCATCATGATATTGCAATGTGTGCAGCTGGCGGTAATCAGGATCATTTTTATTGATGCAAAACGCTTTCTCATGAATATTGCGCTGTTGTTGGGTAAGCTTATTGAAATTGTCGGTTGAATATTTTTCCACCGCTTCTTTTGCCCTGGCCAGCCAAGTTTTCTTATCGTTCAGCTCACGTTGCAGTTTAGTATGTGCATCGGTGCCTGCCACAGCCGATTGCAACCTGGTTGTTAGATCTTCAATAACCGGGGGCAACTGGGTAAGCAGTTGCCTGGCATATTGCTGATAAGAAGCAGCATATTGAACATTATACTGCGCAAAAAATTCAATGGAATTGTCTGTAAAGTTCGATAGCCAGGCATCCTGTTCGCCATCTAGCCCGCTGGGCAGACTGATTTCATTTTGGTAAATCTTCCATGAAATATCATTTGCTTCCAGCTTTTCCGGGAAGGTAGACCAGCTGGCAGGTATAAAAAAATCTACATCTTCATTACGTACATGGGCAAACGAATTGGCATGTGGCTCCGGTCTTACCGTTCCCGACCATAAATACAGCCGGTTTGGCGTGGTACCGGTAAGTGATGAACAAAAATTTTGATCGCATACGGTAAAAGCATCAGCCAACGTATAATAGAAAGGAAGGTCTTCGCGATTGTAATACCCCATGGTTAGGGGTACTTTGGCAAAACCTTTGTGGCCCGATGGTTTTGCAATCAACCATTTATCATATTTGCCCCCATTGCGCGCATCTACCTGGTTACCCCATGAATGTGGCAATGAACCCAGCCAGGTGGCATTGGTATCTTTTATATTAAGGCGGAAAGGCGCATAGGTTTCACCCTCCGCATTTTTTTGCAGCCATACCAGGTTGTTATCTGGTGTTACAATCGCCCGTGGATCATTGTATCCGCGTACACCCTGCAATGTACCATAGGCATGATCAAAAGAACGGTTTTCCTGCATTAGTATCACAATATGTTCTGCATCCAGGTAAGTGGTACCGGGAGCCGGGTTGATTGACACTGCTTTCAGTACCGATGCAGGCAATACACCGGCCCCAGCCAGCAGCGATGCTTTCTTAATAAAATCCCTTCTTGAATCCATAACTATCTTTTAAGAATAATGACACGCAGGCGGTAAATATCCTTCACCGCTGCCGTTATCTGAAGTTAATAAATTGTTACATTCAAAATTGTTCATTTTGCAGCAATCGGTATGCTGAAATACTATTACTTTAGACTTCTACTAATTGTCGTTTCTATGCTTACAGTCACCATACTTTTGGGTAAACATGCTTCCAGGTTTTTTGTATTGTTTGCCGTGTTCTTTCTTTCCTGTATACCTGCTTACCCACAACAAAAAGTTCGCAAAACAGTATTTATTATTGTGGATGGCATACCGGCAGATGTGATTGAAAAACTTGGGCCTCCCAACCTGCAGTCCATTGCAAAAGCAGGCGGCTACACCCGCTCCTACGTTGGTGGTGTAAAAGGAAGTTATAATGAAACCCCAACGATATCGGCCGTTGGCTATAATAGCGTGCTTACCGGGGTATGGGTGAATAAACACAATGTATGGGACAATGATATTGCCGCCCCTAATTACTACTACCCTACTATTTTCCGGTTATACAAAGAGCAATATCCCACCAAAAAAACGGCGGTATTTTCCAGCTGGTTAGATAACCGCACCAAACTGGTGGGTGATAATTTTGTGCCTACCGGCAACCTGCCCGTAGATTATTCATTTGACGGGCTTGAATTAGATACCGTTCATTACCCGCACGATCCGCAAAAGGAGTATATGAGCAATATCGATGAAACCGTTGCTAAAAAGGCGGCAGAAAGCATTCAAATATTAGCACCGGATGTATCATGGGTATACCTTGAATACACAGATGATATGGGGCATATGCATGGAGATGGCCCTGAATTTTACAACGCCATTGCGCTGGCGGATAAACGCATTGGCTATATCTGGAACGCAGTGCAGTACCGCCAGCAGCACGCGAATGAAGAATGGCTGGTGATAGTAACCACCGATCATGGACGAGATGCTGTTACCGGCAAAGGGCATGGTGGGCAAAGTAATCGTGAACGCGACAGCTGGATGTTTACCAATGCGAAGAACCTCAACCAGCAGTTTCATGCGCCACAGGCATCGGCAACTGATATCATGCCAACCATTGCGCGTTTTATGAACATATCCCTCGAGCGCAATAACGCATTTGAAATAGATGGCACTCCGTTTATAGGTGCCGTATCTTTTATTTCACCGTCGTTTAATTATAGTAATAATCATGTGATGATTAATTGGAAAGCCGTGGACAAGAAAGGGAATATAAAAGTATGGGCTGCTTACAGCAACCAATTTAAGAAGGGCGGCAAAGATGAATATGTATTATTAGAAACTGTGCCCCTATCCCGCCAGAAAGCAGTATTTGACTTATCACTAACGCCCTCTGCGTTTTACAAAATTGTACTGGAATCGCCCCACAATACGGCTAATTACTGGATTGAGAAAAAATGAATAGAGTTATGAGTTTAGAGTTAAGAGTTAAGAGTTAAGAGTTCGGAAGTTCGGAAGTTAATTAACCAGTTTAAGCTTCCATTTGAATAGCATTATTTATCGCCACATACAACGCAGCGAACATATTACTTTGAACAAACTTTACAACGTGCCTCGAAACAAACAATTGAAGACAACGCTTAAAAACTCATAACTCTTAACTCATAATTCTTAATTCTTAATTCTTAATTATTAATTCCTAATTCTCCTCACCATTTCCATACAGGCCCGGCTATTATGATACGGGCATTTCCAAAAGCCGGCTTTGTCTTTGCCCTGCATGACGCTGTAATTTTCAGTAACGCCCCAAAACCATTCACCATGCGCTGCATCACGCATATATTGCTTAACGAAATTCCAGGAGTTGACTGACAAATGGAGGTATTGTTCATTGCCGCTGATTTCCCAGGCATTAAAAAAACCGAGTATAGCCTCCGCCTGGGGCCACCAGTGTTTTTCTTTTACGAGTTGTTGTGATACTGGATTGAATTCATACCACATACCACCATCTGCGTCAATACCCTTCTTTGCTGCATCGGTTATGTTGAGCGCATGGGTTTTCATTTTATCAACCCAATACTCCTCCCCCACCACCCCAGCGCATTGCTGCAATAACCAGGCGGCTTCAATATCATGCCCGTAAGAAATCATGTCGGGTCGGTAGTTCCAGTGTTCGTCAAAAAACAATCGCAGATGGCCGGTATTTTTATCAATCATAAACCTGTCAAATAATTCCAGTAATCCAATTATCCGCCGGCGTAGCAGCGAATCGGGCCAATACCGGTACAGGTTAGCATATGCCTCAATGATATGCAGGTGGGTATTCATGGTCTTCTGCTCATTGGCGTCTTTATCACTCAGTCGCACATCTGCCAATGGTTGCCAGTTACGCGCAAATGCCTCAAAGTATCCCTTGTTTGTTTCATCAAAACTTTTTGTCTCTATCAGGTTAAACAAAGCAATTGCTTCATGCAGCACCTGCTGTTGTTTGGTTGCGTGGTAATATTCACTCAACGCGTACAGATAAAAAGAAAGTCCGTATACCTGTTTACGATCATTGTATGGTTGTCCGCCAGCATCAACCGACCAATAAGCGCCGCCAAAATTCTGATCTGTGAAGTGATTGCGCATATAATGGTAAGCGGTGTCAGCCTGTAACAACAACTTGTTCTGCCCTGTAAATGTATACGCCGCGGAAAAGGTCCACAATATACGAGCGTTCATCACCAGCCCTTTAACAGCGTGTGTATCTGCAGTATTGCTATTATCAATACTGCCATAAAAACCACCATTCACAGGGTCGGGTACATACTTCATCCAGTATTGCAGAATGTTGTGCAGCTCCGTATCAAGCTCCTTGCTGAAGGCCTCCAAATCTATCATTGGTAATATCCGCATTATTTTTTGTCTATTACAATGTATACAGCGCCTCTTGGCGGTATATTAACCCTGATTCCGTTACTGGTAACGGCTGCATTGGCTTTGAGTGTAGCGTAATTGGCGGGGCCGCCAGCAACACCCGTTGGGCCGGCACCATTCACCAACACCTTTCTTGAAAACTCACCGTTATCATTGCTGCCTTCGAGGCTATACCAATAAAAGCGGTTGCCTGTCCGGAAATTCTTGGTTTTGATTTCGGTTACCTGTGCGGCGTTGGTGGTGTTTACCAATGCCACGGCGGCTTCGCCCGAGGAGAATGTGGAACCATACGCTTTTACGCCGGCATTGCCAGACAGTTCGGTGGCAACGAGCCGGTCGCCCAGCATTTTCTGCATAAAATACAGGTAATAGAAAGAAGGGCGCGGACTCCATTTAACCGCACCTGGCTCGTCGCCCGCACTGAAAAGCCCATGATCATCACCGTTACTCCATCCATTCAGCAAATCCCAGCGGGCCGCCATTCCGTATTTAGTTTTTAATACTTCACCCATTACCAGCGATGCAAAAACCCCGCTTATATTGGATACCTGTTGTTTAGAGGTATTTGAGGTGATATTCCACTCATCCAGCGCAATGGGTTTTATGGCTGCGCCATTGGCCTGCAGGGTTTGCGTAACATAAGTCATCATAGCAGCAGGTTCAGTAAGTGCAGACGACAATATGATGTCTGCATTGGCATTTGTATTATACGGCGTAAAATAATTATGCACTACATAAAAATCTGCTTTGCCATTTACGGCGGGCATCATACCGGTATTCCAGGTTTTGCGGGTATTGGTTTGCCAGGCTTCGGGCGATGGTGCCTCCGCAGTAACAGCACCGATAAAAATTTTCTTGCCAATTTCTGTGGCTGCTTTCTGCATGGAATCTGCAAATACTTTAAAATGGCTTCCGTACAATGCACCGGTTAGAAATTCAGGCTGTCCGTCTTTATTTGCGGCTACATCTATCCGGTAGCCCCATTCCCAGTTACCAAAATTTTCATTGCCGATTTCCCAGTATTGCGTACGGCCGTTGTCGTAACGCACCCAGTCTGCCGCCAGGTGGGCTGCTGCCGCCACAGGGCTCGCGCCGGTACCATACCGGGCATAACCATAATTAATGGTGATGATGCCTTTGTTTTTGGTTTGCTGCAACATGGTATAGTAATTATCCAGGTTGCATTGCCAGTTTAAGTTTGTTTTACCATACGTGTAGGAGGCAGGTTCTTTGGTGCCATCGTCTTTGGTAAACATGGCGGGCGCATCAGGTGGATTAACACCCTGCTGCGCATTCCAGAAATAAGCATCGCTGGAGCTTCCTCCCGGGAAGCGAATGATATGCGGATGTAGATTTGTAATCGGTTCAATAAAATCATTAAGACCGGCAACCGGTCCCATCCACCAAACGGCATTGTGACCAAATACCGACAATGGAATTTTGGTGATGATGGATGACGCATCAACGGTTACCGTATTTACGATGCCGCCGGCAAGCGGTGTTTCGTTATAGGAAGGCGGGGTAAATGTTCTCGGCTGCCAGTCGTCTAGAAAAAACCCGATAGTGCCAGCCAATGCAGGGTCAATGGCGGGTGCTATTACCACGGTGGTATCTGTTGGTGGTGTAACTGGCGATGAACCACTGGCTTTTTTTGTGCAGGAAAATAGCAGCCAGGCAGCTGAAACCGCTATCATAACGGAGCAATACAGGCGAAGCATCATGAGGGTGTAGTTTATATTTTTTCGTTGTTGTGCGTAATTTTCTTAGTCTCGCTGGTAGAAACGTTCTTTGATGCGGTATACCCTTCATTTTTCTGAATAATCTGCATCAATGTATTTACTGACGCAGCAGAACTCAGTCCATCGGCGGGTGTATGCATGGCATAGTCGATCAACCTGCTGATGGAGGTGGTGGCCACATGCAGTCGTGTGTCGGAAGATGCGTAATAAATAAAAACATTCCCGTTGTCATCCTGTATCCAGCCATTGCAGAAAACTACGTTGGATACATCACCGGTTCTTTCATCTCCTTCCGGCGCAAGAAAATAGCCGCCTGGTTTATAAATCACATGGGTAATATCATGCAGATCGGTAACAAACAGATAGAGTACATACCGTAACCCGGCAGCCGTATTGCGAACACCATGGGCGAGGTGCAGCCAGCCAATCTCCGTTTTTATGGGCGCGGGTCCGGCGCCGTTTTTGGCCTCATAAACGGTATGGTAAACTTTCCTATCTACAATTATTTCCTGTTCTATAATGGCATTGTTAATGGATGATGCTACTCCAAACCCGATACCGCCCCCTTTACCAGCATCTATAAAGCTATCCTGCGGCCGCGTGTAAAATGCGTACTTACCCTGTACAAATTCAGGATGCAATACCACATTACGTTGTTGCGGCGATGGTGTCTGCAAATCGGGCAGTCGCTCCCATGTTTTCAGATCCTTTGTGCGGCTGATACCACATTGTGCGATAGCCGCAGACTGATCACCTGGTGAGGCAGCAGGGTCGCGACGCTCTGTACAAAACAACCCGTATATCCAACCATCTTGGTGCTGCACGAGGCGCATATCATAGATGTTGGTATCGGGTACAGAAGTTTCGGGCATAACCACGGGATGATTCCAGAAACGGAAATTATCAATGCCGTTATCGCTTTCTGCAATGGCGAAGAATGATTTCCTGTCGTTGCCCTCTACCCTTGCCACCACCATATATTTATTGTTGAATTTGATAGCGCCTGCATTCATCACGGCATTAATACCAAACCGCTCCATCAGAAATGGATTGGTGACGGCATTGAGATCATACCGCCAGAATAATGGTGTATGGCCGGCAGTAAGTATGGGATACTTATACCTTTCATAAACACCATTGCCTGTTGCTGCCATCTCATTGGGTCGGCTTACCAGTTTGTCATAGTTTGCCTGCAGCAGGGCCAATCGTTTTTCAAAATCTGTTCTCATGGTATAAATTTTTTTTGCCGTTTAATTTTCCAGCTTATTCCACCAGGTTTTTTTAAGTATAATAATAATCACGGCCAGAATTATCACTGTAACTACCAAGGGCAATTGCATCCACAAAACAATATACATGGGTAACAAAGTGAGACAGAGCTGGCCAATGATGCCCAGCACCACGTTAAACATATCAAGCTTGAAACGCTTATTGGGTTTGAACGTTGGGTCTTCTTTCATTACCATTGCGTGTACCGGTTGCCAGTATCCCCAGGGTTTTACAGTTGTATAAAATGATTTCAGCACCGCTGCATCTGTTGGGGGTGCGGTATAGGTACCTATAAAACAGCCGGCCAGCGAGATCAGAAATATTACCGGCCAGTAATACAGATCCAGCCCGCTAATGATGCCGGCAGATTTTAAAATTGCCAATGCGATAGCGGGAACGATGCCTGCCAGCATACCCCAGAAAAAACCATTTGCATTGAACCGCCACCAATACCATTTCAGCATATTAGCAGCAATGTAACCACCGTATAACCCACCTACGATCCATTGCAATACGGTGTTTACATCTTTTACAAATATGCCCAGCAAGATACCCACCAGTACCACCATCAGCCCCACCAGGTAATTCATAGACATGATCTTTCGGGTACCCGCCTGGGGATTGACGTACTTTAAGTAGATATCATTTACAATATATGCCTGTGCGGCATTTACGGTACCCGAAAACGTACCCATAAACGCACCCAGTAGTCCGGTAAGCACAAGTCCCAGTATACCCACAGGCAAAAAGTTATTAATGGCCGATGGCAGCACTTTTTCAAAATCGGTACCATTGGCACCCTGCAAATCGAGTTGGTTGTAATACAACAAACCCAATACGGTTAAGCCGATTATCATAGCATACCGCACCGGCAACAAAATAATGGATACAAAACCGCTCATTCGCGACGCATCGCGGGGTGAACGGGTGCTTAATATTTTCTGCATGTCATAATTGGGTGCCGGCCCTGCAAGACTGGCAAAGACGCCTTTAAACAGCATCATCATAAAAAAAATACCAAACAAGCCAAAGCCATCATCTGCAATTTTTTTATTGGCAGCCGGAACAATGTTTGCCCAGTCGAGGTTCAATCGCCACCCAAAAAATGGGTTCAGCCAGCCTGGTGGAACGTTCAGCGTATTGCCGCTCTTGTGCAGGTGCAGGTAAGCAATGACAGCAATGGCAATGCAGGCCACTGTCATCACCAGGTACTTAATAAAGTCTCCCAATACTATACTGTGCATACCACCCAGTATAGAATAAAACATGGCAAACAATGAAAACACGATTCCGTAAAAATGTGGTACCCATTGCGCAGCCACATGAAACGGTACATACGATTGTACGATATGCCAGGGCAAAAATATTTCGATGAACTTTCCCAATCCTACAAAACCATAAGCCAGGAAGCCAAAACAACTCAGCAAAGCAAAAGCAACTACCACATTATGAGATGATACAATTCCTTTACCAGTAACACCAAAACGGGTGGCCAGCCATTCTGCACCGGTACTGGCATTGGAACGCCGCAGCCATTTTGATAAAAACATCATGAGAATAACCTGGTTAAAAACAGGCCATAGCCAGGGTATCCAAATGCTTTTCATACCGTACACAAAACAGAGCGATACCATCCACATGGTACCACTGATGTCAAACATATCACTGGCATCGCTCATGCCCAGCATGTACCATGGTAAAGATTTTCCACCCAGCAGGTAACTGTCTTTATTCTGTTTTGCTTTTTTCCGAAACCAAAAACCAAGACATACCATCAGGGCCAAGTACAGTACGATTATAACAATGTCAATCAGGTGTAACTTCATAATAAAACTGTGATGCCTTCCACTACTTGCAGCTCATGACTGTATTACCAGTATACATCTTCTTTTGCCGCGTCTTTTTGAAACAGGGTTCGGTCATCATTATAAAACAATATAAAATCATGTGCAGAGGCTTCACCTTTGAACGGCACATAATATTCATAGTTGCCTCGGGCAGATCTGCCGGCATTGCGCCACGCCAATGCATAAGCAATCTGATGCGACCCAATGGCCGGCAATAACACTTTTGTCCACCAGGTACTATCTGGCAATGTTCCATAACCAAATTCTGTAAGGGCTGCAATCTTATTTTTCGTGACAGCCATTTTTTCCAGCGTGGCAAGGCTTCTATCCATATCATGCATAAACTTTTTGTTGTTATTGGAGCGCTGGTAAATATCAAACCCAATAATGTCTACCCATTCATCGCCCGGATAGCGCTCCAAATATTCTTCCTCGTTAGAAAAACGGTCTGTATTGAACGCATACAGCAGGTTGTGCACCTGCAGGCTATCGCGCAAATACCTATGGGTAAAGCGATAGATATTTTTCATCTCTTCGGGTGTACACCATTTTTTGCCCCACCAGAACCAGCTTCCGTTCAGTTCATGAAAAGGGCGGAAGATAACCGGGATTGGCTCTCCATTTTTCCCCTTTAAACTTTGCATAAATGCGGCTATTTTATGCAGCCAGCTTTTGTACAATTCATGCTTATTGCCACCTGGTAGAATAGCCGCAACCGTTCCATCTGTTGCATCCCACGCAGATTTACCGGTTACGGCATTAGTGAAGTGCCAGCTGATGGTAATTATGCCTCCGCGGGCATAACCGGCAGCAATAAACGCTTTCATTTTATCAAACGGCACTCCATCCAGGTTTTTTGTACTGTCCAGTTCCAGGTGGCCGAGTTCCCATCCATATAGAGATGGGTAATCACCGGTCACTTCTTTAATATCGCTGTTGCCATCTATGTATTTCCAATTTACACCATACGCCAAATCGTCCTGGTGACCAAACAAAAAGCCTTTTGCCCGCAGCCGCTTCAAATTGTTATACAGCCGAACTGTTTCCGCGCTGGCTTTCGCATCTGCGGGATACTCCTGGCCTGATACAGCCAGCGAACAAAGCAGTACCCATAAAAAACCGCAGACTTTGCGCATTATATAGTTAAAATGGCTGGTTAACAAAATAGCAACTGATGCATGAGAAGAAGATGGATGCAGTTGACCCGCCTTGCAACGCAGGAATAAAAACATATCTCTTTCATAACAACAAGCTGTACAAAATTAAATTTAATAGCGCACGAAAAACTAATACTTTTTTATCTTTATGTTATACTATTTGGCATTCATAACGGGTAGTGTAATACCTGATCTGCTGTCATACTAGGGATAGACCGCTATTTAAAAAAGTATACATTATTGTACTATTTTTACCATTGCAAGTGCATTTTAAGTAAACCCTAATATTTAATACGATTGTTCAATTTGCTGTATGCCTAAAAGCACCTTAAAAGAAATTACGCCGCTTACACAGGCGGACTGTTTTACATTGTTTGCTCGACATAAAAGCGATTTTGATTTTCCGCTTCATTACCACGAAGAATTCGAACTCAATTTCATCAGTAATGCAAAAGGGGCCAAACGCGTGGTGGGCGATCATATGGAAGAAATTGGCGATCTTGAACTGGTACTGGTAGGCTCTAACCTGGTACATGCATGGTTTACCCATAAATGCAAAAGCAAAGAAATACATGAAGTAACCATACAGTTTCACAAAGATCTTTTTGATGAAAAACTTCTCCGGCGAAACCAACTGAGTTTTATGAGAACGATGTTTGATAAATCCAGCCGTGGCATTTCTTTTTCAAAAGAGACCATTCAGCAACTGGCGCCGCGTATTCTTGAACTGAATAAAAAACATGGATTCGATTCTGTGCTGGAACTGATATCTATCCTGCACGATCTGTCCACCTCCAGGAATATGCGTATGCTCTCCGATACTTCGTTTATCAGCAACGGCCATTCGTTTTACAACAGCCGGCGCGTTGAAAGAACCATGGAACACATCAACCAGAATTTTCACAAATCTATTAAGCTGAGCGAGGTGGCCAAACTGTCTAATATGACCGAAGCTGCATTCAGCCGTTTTTTCAAAGCCAAAACCGGCATGACGTTTATCGATTGCCTCAACGAAATCAGGTTGGGTAATGCATCGCGAATGTTGATAGACACCTCCCAATCCATTGCCGAAATTGCCTACCACTGCGGCTTTAACAACATCTCTAATTTTAACCGCATCTTTAAAAAGAAAAAAAGCACTACGCCCAAAGACTTCAGGGAAAGTTATTCCGGCACAGGTACAAGGATATTTATTTGAGCTTACCCCCGCCCCTCTCCTCTAATCACCTCACCCCCGGCCCCTCTCCAAAGGAGAGGGGAGCATGCGCCGAATGTATGTGGGTCACAGAGCGCAGCGTAGTAAAACAACTAAAAACTACAAACTATAAACTTCCTATCTTAATCCCACATGATCGATATATATCGTACCACTCCAGCCTGCTGACTGCAATACTACTTCTCCCAACGTAGCCGGGTTACCAATGGCACTCAGGTTAAAGCTGAACGTTTTCCACTCTCCCTCGGCTAATGCCAGCGGATAAGTGGTACCATAACTGCCGTTGATGACCATGTTTAAAGTTTTTCCTGCTGTTCCTGGCGTGCCAAATACAGAAAGCTCAATTTTTGTATAGCCTGCTGTAGACGGTGCCGTATTGGCGTGGAAAGTAACACCCTGGTACCCACCTATTCCATACACAGCCTTTATTGAATTGACGCCCTGCCTTACAATAGCTGTACTGCTGAAGTCATGCGTATCGGTGTACGACCAGTCCTGGTAACCATTCTGCAATGCGTCTGTATAAATGGCAAACGCAAAATCGGCCAGCGGCGGAAGCCCACCAATATAATCCAGCACACTGGTTTCAACAGTTAATGTGGAATTGATAACACCCAGCGTTAGTTTACCTTTTAAAGCGCCATCCGGAACCTTTACCACCAATTCGGAAGCCGATTGTGACACAAAAGTTTTTACCGGAAGCGTTACACCAATAAATGAAACGCCGCTCACCAGGTCAAGGTTTTTTCCGGTAATGGTGAGGTTGGCTGAAGGCGCAACAGGATTGGGCATGATGGTATCCACCGAAGGTAGCAGCAATACTAAATCCTGCGCCGAGGGCGCATTTACTTTTGAATTGGCAACCAGCGTTACCTTTCCTTTTTCTGTACTGGCAGGAACCTTTACTACAATCTCGGTAGGTGTTCTGCTAACAAACGCAGACACCGGGTCTTTTACACCCGCAAAGAGTATCTCTTTCGTTAAATCGAGATTGGTACCTGTAATTGTAAGGTTGGCCGCATGCAACACCGGGTTGGGGTTCAGAGCAGTGATGGCCGGCAGGGTTACAATCAAAACACTATCTGTTTCAATCGTTAGCGGTTTAACGCCACCGTTAGATATAAACAGCGTGCCTGTTTGTGCTGCAGCGGGCACTTTCACTACCAGTTCAGTAAGCGTTCTGCTTACAAAAGTTGTTTCAGCAATATCCTTTGCAAAACGCACTTCTTTTACCCAGTTAAGAAATTCGCCTTTGATGGTGATATTTTCTCCGGGGCGCGCCTGTTTTGTTACTGAAGTAATTTTAGCGGTTACCGTAAAGTTGATCATTGTTTTCGACACAATATCGCCTTCGGGTGTTTTAAGTGTGGCATACCCTTCCTGCGTGGCAGTGGGAATAATAAACCGGATGCGCTCCGCTGTATATTCAGTAAATGCAGTGGAAGGAACCATGGCACCGGTAAGTTGTACGGCAGTTACTTTATTTAAGTTATTGCCTATAAACGTTATGGTATCTCCATGCTTCGCACCCGAAGGACCAAAACTCAGCAATACCACTTTGGTGGGTGCATTGTTGTTATCATCTTTTGAACAGGAGAAGGCCAACCCGGCGGCCATCACACAACATACCAGGAAAAGCCATTTATTGCTATTAAATATTTTACTCATTGTTTGTTTTTTTGCAGTGTTTCCAAAATAACACCTATTATTTCTTTAGCACTTTGGGTACTACGCGGAAATTATCAAAAGACATGTCACAGTCCAGATCTCCGCCGCCATGAAACAATAGCCTGGTCCAATAGCCATTAGGGTTAACCGTTAGTGGTGCACCGTAGCTCTTGGTAATGTCTTCAAACGGAATGACCACTGTTTGCCACTGCCCTTTCGTGTCATAAGGGGGCAGCCATTTGTAGTTGTCGTTATTCTCTGCCTGCAATCCTACATTTATTTTGAGCACATTGTTATTGTAGGGCTTCATGGTATTTACTTCAAACTTGAGGTTGTAATCCGAGGGCTTGAGAATAGCTTCATCAGGAATATTTTTACTGATAGCACCCATGGCAGATGCCGGTCCGCCGGCCACTTCCGTCCAGGCCCATGCGCCGATGGCTTTTTTAACTCTAATATAATTACCATTGATCGCAGGCGGGTCGCCGGCACCCGGGCTGGTTACCACAAACGCGTTGTTCCACCATCCGGTAAAAGGATCGCTGCTGAGAAAAATGTTCCGGTTATCCCTGAACCAGAAATTTGATTTGGTGGTGCCGAAGTTGGTGGTAACAGTGATAGGGCCGGGTAATGCACCCGCCGGAATTTTCATTTTTATGATTTTATCAGCAACGGTTACCAGTTCGGCTTTGGCGCCGCCTTCAAAAGTTATGGAAAGCGGTTCATAAAAATAATCCCCGCGAAGGGTAGCTTCTGCACCGGTAAGTACATATTCACAATCCATAGCTTCCACTGTGGGTTCGCTGATCTGTACTTTAAAATCGTACAACAATGTATTGCCGCCCGCGAAAACAATTTTTATTTTATTAGTGATCACCTTTGGGATGGGCGCCGGCACGCTTACCAGAATGCTGTTGCTGGTAATGTACGTGGGAGTTAAAGATGCTTTCTGATCATTGAACCATATCTCCACCGCATCTTCCAGGTTTTCACCTATCAGGGCAATCAGGTTTCCCTGAAATGCACCGGTGAGCAATGAATCTGCAGAAACTGGATTGGTTACCCGTACATAATTTATCCGGGGCAATCCTTTGTGATCATCTTTGGTACAGGATGCGTATAATACTGTAAAGACAAACGCCAGTATCAGCATGTACAATGATTGGTTTATTCTTTTCATATTAATGTCTTTTAAAAACATATTTGATGGCTGTTTAATAATCCACGGGCGCTTTCAGCAGGTTAGGTGCCTGGCTGAGTTCCGCTGCAGGTATAGGCAGTAAAAAGTTGCCGTCGTTTGCTGTTATCTTTCTCTCATTGGTTGCCCAGGTGGTTTTAATAAAAGTCCAGCTGGTGGGGTCAGGAAACCTGTCTGGTATCGTAGCAAATATGCCCCTGTCCTGTGCATTCAATATGCTGTAGGCTTTTGCTTTGTTGTAATAATGCAGGCTTACCAGGTCATACCAGGCGAGGCCTTCAATAGCAAATTCAACAAAACGCTCTTTTAATATAGCATCAATAGTAAGTGGCGTAATGTATTCAGGCAACCCGGCGCGCATATGCACTTTGTTAAAATACTCCAGCGCCTTTGCGTCGGTGGTGGAAGCAGTATTGCCCAATGTGGCTTCTGCATATATCAGGTAAATTTCTGCCAGCCGCAACATATAAGTATCATTGCCATAGTATTGAGAAGCTGCCTGTCCGCCCACATCTTCTGCTTTGCCGGTTACATATTTTTTAATCGCTAAAAAGTTAACGTTGTCACCGGTTGATGCTGTTGAAGGATAAATGAGTTTTTGTTTACCGCCTGTAATCGTTTGTGTTATTTCTGAGTAACGCGTACCGGGCAACATGAACGTAGCCTTCAATCTTTGGTCAAGCGTTCTTCCTTTTAATGTATCACCGGTGGCGTTGGCGGTGATGCCTTCATACTGCGTCATCATCCACCAGGTGGCGCCTTTGTCGCCGCCCCAACCGTCTCCATTGGCAATATCAGGACTGTAAGCCAGGTAAGCAGGTGCAGAGTTTTGTGTACCCCATGCGCCGGGAGAATACACCCATTGCAGCGAGAATAATGATTCTGCATTGTTATCATAAGGGTATAAAAACAGGTCGGCATAATTTTTCATCAGCGAAGCGCCGCTGCTGGTAATTACCCTGCCAGCAAAGTATTTTGCACTGTCTAAGAACGATTGGTTGCGCGGGCCTGCACCATTGGCTTCAACACCGGAACGAATCAGGTAAAAGCGGCTCAGCATTCCTTCTGCCGACCATCTGGTTACCCTTCCGGGGCGCAAAGGTGATTCAGGCAAATCTGCCGCGGCTGCCCGCATTTCACCGGTAATAAATTTCCAAACGCTTTTTTCAGTATTTCTGCTGATGGTGGTATCGGACAGAATGGTAAGGTTATTTTCAATTACCGGCACAGGGCCCCAGTTCATTACCAGGAAACTGTACGCCAATGCGCGCATGAACCGTGCTTCTGCAATGGCCATTTTTTTAACGGTGGGCGAAACGCCATCGCCGGCATACTTGTTTATATTTTGTATGGCCAGGTTGGATTGACCTACCACAATAAAAAACGAGCGCCATGCCGATCCATTTTCAGGTGTGTTGCCCGTGGTGTTAAAAAGCACATTGCCGCGGTCGTTATATGCAGAGAAAGCTGTACCTGCACGAAAATCGCCCAGGTTATACGAGGCTTTGTCGTTATAATCAAACCACACCTTGCTGTATAAAAGGCCGGTACCGGCCAGTACCTGTTCGTCGGTTTTATAAAAACTGGCGTCTACAATAGAATCGGTGGGCGGTTTCTCCAGGAAATTCTTTGAGCAGCTGCAAATGATAACGGTAGCAAGCAGCAGGCCCATCCCTTGAAATATTTTATTCGAATTTTTCATGTTCACAGTTTTAAAAATTTACACCAATGTTGAAAGTATAAATGGGCGTCAGCGGGTAGCGGCCATAATCAAGGCCAATGGCCTGGTTGGTTGCGCTGGCATCCCGTCCTACATATGAACCCACTTCGGGGTCGAAACCTTTGTAACCAGTAATGGTGGCTATATTTTGTCCACTAACGGTAACGCGCACACCTTTTACCAGTTTTTGCCGGTTGATAAGGGTGGTGGGCAGGTTATACGACAGCGATATATTTTTGATACGCAGGTAAGACCCGTCTTCCACCCATTTGCTGGTGGGCCTTGTATAATTGCCATTGGGGCCGTAAGAAATCCTGGCGACATCTGTACCGGGGTTTTTTAGCACCACCTTTCCAGATGCATCGGTAGTTGGCTGTGCATATTCCATTGTATGCAGCAGCAGGTTGCGGCTTACATTGATGTTGTTAGGATTGGTATTGCGTTTGGCAATGAAGTTATAGATATCGTTTCCATAAGTGCCGGTGATAAATACCGTGAGATCAAAATTTTTATATGAAAAGCTATTCGTAAACCCGGCAAACATTTTCGGCCATGGGTTACCGATATAGGTCTCATCATACGTATCTATTTTGCCGTCTGGTACGCCTTTGGGGCCACTGAGGTCTTTAAACTTCACATCGCCTACCCAAATACCATTGGCCTGCTCGGTGGGCAACCGGTTACCATTATTATCTACAGGTACTGCGCTTTTATTAATTTCGTCTATGCTCTGAAACAAACCTTCTTCAATGTATCCCCTGAACAGCCATGGCGCCTCGCCTACTGCAGAACGTTGGGTCCAGTCGTCCAGCCACCACGAAGTACGGTTTACAAAGGCGGCATCAGAATAAAATTTCTTGATGGTCGTTTTGAATACAGACATATTCAGGTTAGACTCCCATTTGAATGTGCCGTTAGCAACATTTACGGTATTAATGGTAAGGCCCCAACCTTTGTTTTGCAGAGAACCCAGGTTTACTGTGGGCGAACCTACCGCACCGGTGCCATTGGTACCCATATACCAGGGCAACGGATTATCCATTAAAAGGTTGTTGGTATTTTTTACATAGTAATCAAACTCAACGGTTATTCTGTTTTTGAACAGGCCGAGGTTAATACCAATATTATCTGTTTTTGTTTCTTCCCATTTTAACCCTGGGTTGCTATACCGCGAAGGCAGGAAACCTGTACCTGATGGTGTGGCGCCTGTGCTTAACGGCGAATAAATACCGCCACCGCCCTGATTACCGGTGGTGCCGGTTTCAAAGCGCAGTTTCAGATCGCTGATGACATCCACATTGAAAAACTTCTCCTGCGAAACACGCCAGGCAACCGACGCAGACGGAAATACGCCCCATTTATTTTCAGGCCCGAAATTGGCCGAGCCATCGCGGCGGATGGTTCCTACCAGCAAATACCTGTTGTCATAATTATAGCTCAACCTGCCAAGGTATGATTCCATTCCCCAGGCACCCGATCCGCCACCATTGCTAGCCGTTAGTGGATCGCCTGCATTGAGATCAAGTATGGTGTTTGTTAGAAAACCGGTTCTGCCGGCATTGGTATTTTTCCATTTTGATTCCTGCGCTTCATGGCTGGCCATTAAACCGATATTGTGCTTGCGTATTTGTTTGGTATACTCCAGCAACTGGTTCCAGTTCCAGTAAGTATTGGTGCTGGTACCATCGTTTAGTGAGGCAGTTACATTGCGGGCCCAGCCAATGGCATAGGTGGGCTGGTAATAGGTAGAACTGGAGTAGCCGATATTGGTATTAAAAGAACTCCTGAATGTAAGGTCCTTTATAATTTTAATGCCGATATTAAGTCCGCCCAGGAATTGCCTTCTTGTGAGTGTATTGGTTTTTAAGTTGGCAATGGCAATGGGATTTACTGGCGCAAATACGTTGGCGCCGTTTACAATATCTCCCCCGCCCCATGATCCGTCAAGGTTTTTTACCGGCACCTGCGGTGTCAGCTGCAATGCATCGGAAATCACATTTTCCTGGCTGGTGGTCAGGTTTTCATTGGTTTGATTAAAACTCAGGTTGGTACCAATGGTTACCCATTCCCTGGGTTTGTTATCGAGGTTGAGGCGCATACCATATCGCTTAAATCCTGAACCAAGTGCCACGCCTTTTTGATCAAGGTATTCACCAGAGAGATAGTACGTGCTTTTATCGTTACCGCCGCTCATACTCAGCTGGTGCTTGCTCATGGGCGTACTTTTAAATAATTCATGCTGCCAGTCGGTTCCATTGCCCAGCAATGACGAATCCAAAAATTCAACAGGTGTTTGTCCGCCCGCTATGACGTGAAATGCTTTAACCATTTGTGCATATTGCGGCAGGTTCATTACTTCCAAGCGTTTCGGCGCCTGCTGTACACTGTATTGAAAACCGTAGTTTATTTTAGCATCGCCCGATTTTCCTCTCTTGGTTGTTATCAGTAAAACACCGTTGGTGGCTCTTGAACCATAGATGGCGGTTGCTGATGGGCCTTGTAATACCTGGATGTCTTCCACATCGGCAGGGTTTAATCCGGCAAGGCCGTTGGCAGAACTTTGCGCGCCAAATGAAATGGATTGCCCGGGTACCTGTACACCATCTATAACGTACAACGGTTCCGTACTGCCGTTGATAGATCCTACTCCTCTTATATTAACCGAGATACCACCGCCCGGCTGACCAGAATTCTGGGTAACATATACGCCGGCCGACCTGCCCTGTATGGCTTGTTCTATGGTAGTGTTCAGCGTTTTTTCAATGTCTTTTGATGTGATGGTGGTTTGTGCACTGGTAAGGTTGGCGCGTTTGGCTTTACCGTAACCTATCACCACTACGTCTTCCAGCTTAGACTGGTCGGGGGTAATGGCGGCGGTTACTGTACCGGAGGTACCCACCTTTACGTCTTTGCGCAGATAGCCAACATAACTCACCTGCAATACATCGCCTGTTTGGGCCTGTATGGTAAAGGCGCCCTGGTTATCGGTAGAGGTCCCGATATTGGTGCGTTTGTTGAGCACAGATGCACCTTCAAGGGCTTTGCCATCTGTGGTTGAAATCTTGCCGGTAATTTTGCGCAACCCGGATTGCGCGCTGGCCCCGGCCATCATGCAGCAGCAGGCGATCAGCAGAAACAGCGCCCTGGCATCCATTTTTGGTGTCATTCTTTTCATAATGCAATCATCATTTTGGTGGAGAGATGTAATTTCCGGCACTGGTTACACACCGGACATAGTCTATGTTGGTTTTCATTTTTCAAAACCTGTATTTCATGAAGGTGCAAGCAGCATCGGCACTGACAGTTTTGCATGCAGTGTTTGATAAATCACTAAAAAGCGAGGGAAACCATGGACGCTAGCAGGTGTATAAGGCCGATAAACGGCAGTAAAGAACACGATAACTGTAAAAATGGGGGATAGAAAATACAGTAGTTCCATAAGCAATGCAATCGTTGTTTTGGTGGCCAGGCGCCTTAGGGCACTCCTGGTAATGAACCTGTGGTATATGGCAGCCTTAACTGTTATAAAAGTAGGGAGTGCAGGCAACAAGGATGGTATTCATATGTTTCTAATTGAGGGTGTAATTGTTAACCATGCCAGCAAAACCGTATAAAATAACGGGTTATAATGTTAACCCAGCCATCACTTAAATGATAGCACTCCCAAAACAGCTCGACTCCCTTAATGATATTGATGTGCGGAATTTTGAGACAAAGAGAATTGTGATTGCAAGTATCGGTCGAGCTGAGCACGCTGGTTGCAGCGAGCAGGTGTTAATAATAGACAATGCCCCGCGGGTGGCTGACCGCTCTATACAGTATCTTGTTTTTTACCTGCCAAATAAGCAGAAGGAGGCTGATTGTACTCAGACTTAAAATATTTGGAGAACGATTTTGGGCTGTTGAAACCTACTTCATAGGCCACTTCGGCTACAGTAAGCTGGCTTTTTTCGAGCAATTGTGCCGCGCGTTGTAAACGGAATGAGCGTATAAACTCAACCGGTGTTTTGCCGGTAATGGACAGCAACTTTTTGTATAAAGTTACCCGGCTCATGAAAAGCGCTTTGCTCATTTCTTCTACTGAAAAATCTGCGTTGGAAATATTTTTCTCCAGCACCTCCATCACGTGGTAGATAAACTGCTCGTCGGTAGAAACCACATTGATATCTGCCGGCTTAACATCCACATGCTTTTGGTATGTTTTTTTAAGGCGCGCCTGTTCATCAAGAATGTTTTTTACGCGCGATAGCAATATCTCGAAATTGAATGGCTTGGTCATGTAATCACTGGCGCCGGTTTCCAGTCCTTTCAACTGTTGTTCTTCGCCTGCAAAAGCGGTTAGCAAAATAACGGGGATATGGGCAGTGCGGGGATCGTGTTTAATTTTTTTGCAAAGGTCTATGCCGTTCATTTCGGGCATACTGATATCGGCTACTACCAGGTCTGGATGCTCGCCCAGCGCTTTTTGCCACCCTTCTTTGCCATTGATGGCATCAATAATGGCAAACTGCTCCCGCAGGTTATCCTTCAGGTAAAACAGAAAATCTTCATTGTCTTCTACCAGCAATATGCGGGCTTTCTTTCCGTGCACGCCTTTTTCTTCTGTAAGAGGTGGCAGCGCTTTTTTGTCAAACACCGCATCGTCGTCCTGTAGAATGGGTTCTTCTTTCACAGCCGGCATTTCAATTACGGGCAGTACCACCGTAAAACAACTTCCCTTGCCAGGCTCACTGTCTACTTCAATATTGCCGTTATGCAGTTTTACAAATTCTTTTGTAATAGACAGGCCGATGCCACTGCCCTGGTTGACCATGCTACCGGGTATATCATTCTGGAAGAAACGTTCAAATATTTTTTCCTGTTTACCTATCGGGATGCCAATGCCGGTATCTATTACTTTAATGGCCAGCAATTGCTTATTGTCTTCCATCTGCATCTGCAACTGTACGGCCACTTTGCCGCTTTCGCTGGTAAATTTAAAGGCGTTGGACAAAAGGTTAAAAAGGATGCGTTCCAGCTTGTCTGAATCAAAAGACATCAGCAGGCTTTCCACCGTGGAATAAAAAGAAAACTGTATATTTTTCTTTTCGGCAATATCTGTAAATGAGTAAGAAATACCGCGGCAAAACTTAATGATATCGCCCTGGGCAGGATTTAATCGCAGTTCCTGTACTTCCATTTTCCTGAAATCGAGCAATTGGTTTACCAGGTTGAGCAAACGTTTTGCATTACGATGAATCAACTGAAACTGTTTTCGTTGGCCCGGGTCATCTGCCTGCCGTATAATTTTATCTAACGGGGTAAGAATAAGCGATAAGGGCGTTCTGAATTCATGGCTCACATTGGTAAAGAACCGGATCTTGAGCATATCCAGTTCATGCATGCGTTGAGCTTCCTGCTTTTGTTGCTCAATTTCAAAACGCATACGGGCCCTTTGCAAGATAAGCCTGCGCGAAAACCACAACAATGCCACCAGCACCAGCGCATATAGTCCGTATGCCAGCGGCGTTTTCCAAAAGGGCGAAAGAATTTTTATATGCAAGGCAATGGCATTGTCGTTCCATACGCCGTCACTGTTAGCCGCTTTTACAAAAAAAGTGTACGTGCCGGGATCAAGATTGGTGTAAGTGGCTTTGCGCACTTTGCCATCGCTCAATATCCAGTCTTTATTAAATCCGTCCAGCTTGTAGGCGTATTTGTTTTTTTCAGGATTGAGGAAATTAAGCGCGGCAAATTCAACGGACAGCACATTTTCATTGTGCCTGAGCGTAATGGTGCCGGTTTGCGAAATGGCATGCTGCAGCAATACGCGTCCATTTATTTTTTCACCTACCGCTATGCTTTTATTAAACAATTGCAAATCTGTTAGTACAATGGAGGGTATTGTTTTGTCTGGAACTATGGTGCCCGGGTTAAAGATATTAAAGCCACCTGCACCACCAAATACAATATCGCCATTGCGGGTTTTTAGTGCGGCGTTTTCATTAAAGGCAATGCCCTGCAGCCCGTCTTTCTCGTCGTAATTTTTGCAACTGATGGTAATATTATCTGTGTTGGCACCTTCCTGCTTCACTTGTATGCAGGAAATGCCATTGTAGGTGCTTACCCATAATCTTTGCTGGTTGTCTTCCGCAATAGTAAGTATGGTATTGCCGGGCAGTCCATTTTCTATGCGGAACGATTTGAATGTATGCGCGTCTTTGTTATAAACATTTAATCCATCGGTGGTACCTATCCATACCCGGCCCCTGCTATCCTGCATCAAAGAAAGAATGCTGTTATTGCTGATGCCTCTGGGATCATTGGTGAAATTAGAATAGTAAGTAAATTTTCCTGTTTTTATATCCAGCAAATCAATGCCATTAGAAGATCCCACCCATATATTGCCCTCATTGTCTTCCATCAGTTCCGAAATATAAAAAGCGTGTACCGAATTGGGCCCATATGCTTTATAATGGGTAAAGACATTTTTTTCGCGATCCAACCGGGTAAGACCTCCGGAAAACGTACCTATCCAAAGGTTTTTCCTGGAGTCTTCCAATATCTCAAACACCCGGTCATCGGGCAAGCTGTTGCTGCTGGAAGGATTGTAACGGTAATGTGTAAACTTTTTTCCGTCGAAACAGTCAAGTCCGCCAAAATAAGTACCAATCCATAATTTTTGCTGTTTGTCTATGTGCAGCGTTACAATCACGTCGTTCGACAAACTGTTTGCATCGGAAGGATTATGCAGATACTGTGTAAAATTTTCTTTGGCACGGTCATAATAAATAAGTCCACCCCCGTTTGTACCCACCCATATGTTGCCCCGCGCATCTTCTGCAAAATCATTGATATCGTTGAACTGCAGACTGCCTGCTTTAGCAGGATTGTTACGCAGCAAAGGAAACTTGATGATATTACTGTGGTAATAACTTACACCATGTTTATAGGTGCCAATCCATATAAACCCGTCTGCGTCTTTGTAACTGGTGCTAATGCTGTTTTCACTGAGGCTTTTGTTGTCGTCGGTACTGTTCACCAGGTATTGCATGGAGCGGGTAGCCTTGTCGAGAATATTAACGCCGCCATGGTCGGTACTGATCCATATCTTGCCCTCATTGTCTTGCAATATGCCCACTACAATATTATTGTTCAGCTTATACTGACTGCTGTTTTTATCAATTACTTCCAGCCGTGCAGCGTTGGGTACAAAATGAAAAACGCCCCGCGCACCAGCGGTCACATACAACCAGAGCTCTCCCTGGTTGTCTGCAAAAATGGTGTAATTGAGTAATTCTTTCTGCTGCAATTCTGCCAGCGCATCCGACCGGAAAGTAATTTTGCCGTTGACGCTATTAATTTTTTCTATTGTGCCGCTGGTATGTACCAGCCATACATCGCCTTGCTGATCATGGCATAAAGAAGATACCGGTGAAACGCCATCCGGCAACTGGTATACCAGTGTGGTAGTGGCCGTTGCGCTAACATGCTTATACAACAACTGCCCATTCATTAAAAACCAGCATTCGCCAGCTTTGTCTTGCATAATGCTGGTGATGGTCATGGCCGGCAACTGCAGTTGCTTCAAATAAGCTGAAATATTCCGGTCTACCGTTTCAGTAACGGGGTCAAGAATATTCATGCCATTGTGGGTGTCTACCCAAATTTTTTTACCGGGGCCCTCAAAAATCCGTTGGATATAGTCATCGCTTAATGATGCGGAATCGCGGGGATTGTACCTGAAAATCCTGAACTGGTACCCATCATACCTGTTGAGGCCAGACATGGTGGCAAACCAAACAAAGCCTTTGCTGTCTTTAAGAACACCTTTTACCTGGTTATTGGATAAACCCTGGCTGATATCAATACGGTTAAACTGAAAGGGAGATGTTTGGCCGCGTGCGCTGGTTACAGCGCACAGAACAACCAATAGTATAGAAGGTATGGCAAGTCTCATTATTGCGTATCTGGCACCTGTAAGTACAATAGATAGCCCGATGTAAATATATATTTTCCGCCAACAAGTACGAACTATTTTGACCGGGAGTTTAAAATGTGGGAACCAACAACGCGCTTATCTTAATCAAACACGGTACACTATTCAGCAGAAGCGGGCGATGTAGCAGAGCGGATGAGTGAACTGTTTTAATATTTGCTGAATTTGGGCAAGATGAATAGCAACGCATTTTTATTTCCAAACATAATACAACACGCCATTGAGATCGTCTGTAAAGAAAAACGATTTCGTATCGTTCATCAGCACATCACAGGGACGTCCTTTTCTTTCGTTTTCTGTTTTGCCGGTCAGGAACCCGGTTACTACAGATGTGTAATGATTGCGCCCGTTTACTTTTACTATCTCATTACCGCGCTCTCGCCAAACACTGGTGCTGCCATGGAGTGCCACCAGCATGGCATTGTTTAAATGCGGATCATCAAAATCATGGAAATAGTCCAGTCCCAATGGTGCCGAATGCGCTTTGAAACCCGCAAATGCTATCGGGGGTGGCGGTGGAATGTGCAGCCCCTGCCTCGTGGCACTATCCTGCATTTGCGCATCCGGATAAACCTGCCCCTGGTATTGATAATAATAGGGCCAGTGGTAGGTAATGCCCTCGTCTACCCGCAACAAGAGATCTTCCGGCTTGTCAGGGCCAATCAAATCGCGGCCCATACTGGTGGCCCAAAGCTGGTTACCAATAAATTTGATACCAACAGAATTTCTCAGTCCGGCTGCAAATATTTTTTTATCGGTACCATCCGGGTTCATTTGCAACACAGTGGCACGCACGTCTTCTTTTTCTATGCAGGCGTTGCAGCTGCTGCCGACACTTACATACAATTTATCATTATGAAAAGCAATACTGCGTGTTAAATGCCAGCCGCCATATTTGTAAGACAATCCGTAATCAGGAAAATTTGCGATAAGAGTGGGCGCCCCGCTTGCCACCGTATCTCCTGCATGGTAGGCATAATAACTCAACTGCCCGGTTTCAGCCACGTACACAAAGCTGCTGTCACCTTTTGTATAAAAAGCTACCTGGTTAGGATTGTGCAAATGATGAAGAAAGGTATCAATTTTCAAAAACCGGTGAGCGCTGTCTATCCAATGGCTAAAAATATAAACCGACCCTTTTTTGTTATCGCTGCGGTCATACATATCCGTTGCAAACAATCTTCCATCCGGGCTTTTGGTTAGAAAGCGGAGTCGCCGTAAGCCCTCTGCCGCCACGCTAATATGATATCCTTCGGGGATGCGCACATCCAGCGCTACACCTTTTTGCAAAACAATATGATGAGGTACCAAATGAAAAGCGCCGGTATCTGTATTGAAAGCAATGTTGGCGGTGTCGCGCACAACGGCACTTGTTTTTGTAACCGGTATGATAGTATCCGTTGCATGAATGACCGCCGTATCGTTTTTAGCAATAGCGGTATCGCCGGCATTGTTACACGATGCCATGCAGCATGCAATCATACCTGCTGCTAGTAGACCGAAAATGTTGTGTTGCATGAGCAGGTGCCTGTTATTTGTTAAGCAGGTTTTTATATACCACGCCGCCTTTCATTACAAACTGAATATTCTCCAGCGCGGTAATGTTTTGCAGCGGGTCTGCAGTAACGGCAACAATATCTGCCAGTTTGCCCACGGTGATGGAACCAACTTTATCTTTCCAACCCAGCAGATCTGCGGCGCTGCTGGTAGCGGATTGTATGGCCTGCATGGGTGTAAGCCCAAACTTCACCATATAAAAAAACTGTTTGCCATTCCAGCCGTGGGGGTATACGCCGGCATCTGTACCATAAGCTATCTTAACACCCGCTTTACCAGCTTTTGCAAAATTCTCTCTTTGTAATCTGCCTACCAGTCGCTCTTTGTTCAGAATTTTTTCGGGGTAGCCCAGTTTAGCATATTCACTCATGATGTAATCATCGTTGTATATATCTGCTACCAAATAAGTGCCATGCTGTTTCATTAATTCTATTCCTTCTTCATCAATAAAACTGCCGTGTTCCACGGAGGCTACACCGGCTTTAATGGCCATTTTAATGGCAATGGTACCGTGTGCGTGTGCACATGTTTTTCTTCCCCATAATTTTGCTTCATCCACAATGGCATTCATTTCTTCCTGCGTGTATTGCGGCCCGCCCACACTTTCTTCTTCGCTCAACACCCCCGCACTTGCGCCGAATTTTATGACATCAGCACCATATTTAATATTGTACCGAACCTGTTTGCGTATCTCATCTACACCGTTTGCAACGCCGCTCATGTTTTTTGGTAACTGCCAGTCGAGAAAAGGCGAAAAACCATTGAGATCGCCGTGACTACCGGTAGACCCGATAAACAAAGTAGCACACAGCATACGCGGCCCGGTTATGTCGCCATTATTAATTGCGTTGCGCAATGCTACATCCAGAAAGGCTGCCGACCCAACGTCCCGGATGGTAGTAAAACCTGCTTCCAGGGTTCGCTTTGCATAAATATGTGCCGTTACCGCATAATCTACTACTGTCTTACGAAAGATATCCGCATAATAATCACCGCCCGGCTGACCGGTAACATGGGTGTGGCAGTCAATCAAACCCGGCAGTACCGTAGCTTTTGAGAGATCAACAATAGTGGCATTCTTTGGAATGGAAATATTGGCGCCGACTGCTTTAATGGTATCGTTCTCAATTAAGATCAGCTGGTTCTCCAGCACTTTACCATTGTCTGTATCTATCAACTTACCCGCTTTCACAACGGTAACAGTTTTTGTTTGAGCCTGCAATGTTCCAAAAGTGAAGGTTGCCAGTAAAAAAAAGAGCAGAATGCGCATGAGGTTGTTTTCTTTGGAAGATAGCAAAAGCAAATGTGGAAACGAAAAAAATGTAACCGCTTAACATACCGGCACAAAACCACCATGCCAGCGGGTCATTATGCATTTTTTTGTTCGGTTTAATCAAAGCCATCCTTTACTAGCATGGACCCCGTTAGCACAAAAAACCCACCGTTGCCGGTGGGTAATTATTAATTCTTAATTTTTAATTCTTAATTATTTATACATGTCTTCCTTCAATTGCTTCACCCGCTCGTCGGCCAGGTATTCATCAAATGTTGTTAACCTGTCTATGATGCCTTTGGGGGTAAGTTCAATGATGCGATTGGCAGTGGTTTGCATAAATGTGTGGTCATGACTGGTGAGCAGCACAATGCCTTTGAACTCGCTGATGTTTTCATTAAAGCTCTGAATGCTCTCCAGATCGAGGTGGTTGGTGGGTTGATCCAATACAACCACATTCGGATTTTGCAGCATCATACGGCTGAGCATGCAACGTACTTTCTCTCCCCCACTCAGTACGCCTGTTTTTTTCAATACGTCATCTCCACTGAAAAGCATCTTTCCTAAGAAGCCACGGAGGAAGGGCTCATCAGCATCGGTTACATGGGCGGGTACGTATTGGCGCAACCAATCCATCAGGCTCATATTGTTTTGAAAATACTGGCTGTTTTCTACCGGCAAATAAGCTTTTGTAACGGTGGTACCCCACTCGTATTTACCTTTGTCTGCAGTTACTTCTCCATTGATAATATTAAAAAAAGCGGTTACAGCCAGCGCATCTTTGCTAAGTATGGCAATCTTGTCGCCTTTATTTACCGTAAAGCTTACATCATTAAAAAGTACACGTCCGTCAACAGATTTGCCGAGCTTTTCAATATTCAGGATCTGATTGCCTACATCGCGCAATGGTTGAAAAATGATACCGGGATATTTACGGTTACTGGGTTCAATTTCTTCAATGGTTAATTTTTCGAGTGCTTTTTTACGTGAGGTAGCCTGTTTACTCTTGGATGCATTGGCGCTGAAACGTGCTATGAAGTCGAGCAAAGCCTGGCGTTTTTCTTCAGTCTTCTTGTTCTTCTCTCCCATCTGGCGCGATGCGAGTTGCGAAGAACCGTACCAGAAACTATAGTTACCGGTAAACACTTTTATTTTAGAGCGGTCAACGTCGGCCACGTGCGTGCATACAGAATCCAGGAAGTGACGGTCATGGCTCACTACTAAAACAATATTTTCATAGTCGGCCAGAAAGTTTTCCAGCCAGCCGATGGTTTCAATGTCGAGGCCGTTGGTAGGCTCATCCAATAATAATATATCGGGGTTGCCAAAAAGCGATTGGGCCAATAGTACGCGGAGTTTCAGGTTACCGGGAATGTCTTTCATAAGTACCTGGTGAAACTCTTCTCCCACACCCAATTCACTCAATAAAGTGGCCGCATCGCTGTCTGCGGTATAACCGCCCATTTCACCAAATTCGCCTTCCAGTTCGGCGGCCTTCATACCATCTTCTTCGGTAAAATCTGCCAGGGCATAAATTTTTTCACGCTCCTGCATGATCTTCCAGAGGCTGGAGTGGCCCATCATTACCGTGTTTAGTACGGTGTATTCATCAAACTCAAACTGGTTTTGTTTTAAAACAGCGAGGCGTTCCCCGGGGGTAATTTCCACGGCACCTTTGTTAGGTTCTATATCACCGCTCAAAATTTTCAGAAAAGTACTTTTGCCTGCGCCGTTGGCACCAATGACACCATAGCAATTCCCTTTTATGAAATTGATGTTTACCTCGTCGAACAACACCCTTTTACCATAAGCCAGGGTTATATTTCTTGCACTGATCATATTGTATGGCCCTTGTTTTTTTGAAGTTGCAAAGGTACGGAGAAAGTACCAAGTATTTAGTATATAGTATCAAGACCCGCGGCGCACATACCTCAGCAAAAGGTGCTCTTAAGGGGGCAAATATTGCGTCCGTAAGCAGGCACTTTCGTTCTTGAAGGAGACTGGTTGCTATCGCGCTGTGTCTATATACTTTGTACTAAGAAATGTATACTCCAAAAGAAAACTCCTGCCGGAATAACCAACAGGAGTTCTTTTTTATTGTCAACAGCTATTAATTCAGATAGCGCTGAAGTCTTAATACTATATACTAAGTACTGTATACTTTTAATATCCCATGCCGCCCATATCGGGTGCACCATGGCTATGAGCCGCTTCTTCTTTCTTAGGTCTGTCTGCAACTACACACTCAGTAGTTAACAGCATGCCGGCAATAGAAGCAGCATTTTCAAGAGCAATACGGGTAACTTTAGTTGGGTCAATTACACCTGCTTTCAGTAGGTTTTCATATACTTCAGTACGTGCATTGAAACCAAAATCTCCCTTGCCTTCTTTGATTTTCTGTACAACGATAGAACCTTCAATACCGCTGTTGATAACAATCTGGCGAAGCGGTTCTTCAATGGCTCTCTTTACGATAGCGATACCAGTGGTTTCATCTTCGTTGGCACCTTTAAATTTCTCCAGTGCTTCTGTAGCGCGGATGAAAGAAACACCACCACCAGGTACTATACCTTCTTCAACGGCAGCACGTGTTGCGTGTAAAGCATCGTCTACACGGTCTTTCTTTTCTTTCATTTCCACTTCAGTGGCAGCACCAATGTACAATACAGCTACACCACCGCTTAATTTAGCCAGGCGTTCCTGTAATTTTTCTTTATCGTAATCAGAAGTAGTGTTTTCTACCTGCGCTTTGATTTGGTTAACGCGGGCTGTGATATCTGCCTTTTTACCTTTACCGCCAACAACAATTGTATTGTCTTTGTCGATGGTAATTGAAGCAGCCTGTCCGAGTGAATTGAGGTCAGCAGCTTCCAGTTTGTAACCCAGTTCTTCGCTGATAACTGTTCCTGCAGTAAGAATGGCAATATCCTGCAGCATTTCCTTGCGACGGTCGCCAAAGCCAGGAGCCTTAACAGCAGCCACTTTCAGGGTGCCACGTAATTTGTTTACTACCAGGGTAGCCAATGCTTCACCTTCCAGATCTTCAGCAATGATAACCAGCGGACGGCCGCTTTGTGCTACTTTCTCCAATATATGAAGGATGTCTTTCATTGCAGATATCTTCTTATCATAAATAAGAATATAAGGGTTCTGCAATTCAGCTTCCATTTTCTCGCTGTTGGTAACAAAGTAAGGAGAGATATAACCACGGTCGAACTGCATACCTTCTACTACATCAACGGTAGTATCAGTACCTTTTGCTTCTTCCACAGTGATAACACCTTCTTTACCTACTTTGGCAAATGCTTCTGCAATCAGTTTACCGATTGTTTCATCATTGTTGGCAGAAATAGAAGCAACCTGTTGAATTTTTTTGCTGTCGTTACCAATCGTCTGCGACTGTGCTTTCAGGTTTTCTACTACTTTGGCAACGGCCTTATCAATACCGCGTTTCAGATCCATTGGGTTAGCGCCGGCAGCAACGTTTTTCAAACCTTCGCTGATGATAGCCTGGGCAAGAACAGTAGCAGTGGTAGTACCATCACCTGCAATATCTGCGGTCTTGGATGCTACTTCTTTTACCATTTGGGCACCCATGTTTTCAATGGGGTCTTCCAGTTCAATTTCTTTGGCAACGGTAACACCATCTTTAGTTACTGCGGGTGCACCAAATTTTTTCTCAATTACCACGTTGCGGCCTTTTGGCCCGAGGGTAACTTTAACTGCGTTGGCCAGAATGTCAACGCCTTTCTTCATTTTATTTCTTGCTTCAATGTCGAAGAAGATTTGCTTAGCCATAATTATTAAATTTGAAAATTTTTGAAATAAGAAGAGAAGCTTTGAGCGTCTAGGTTCGAGCTCTGAGCACAAGGCTCACGGCTCACAGATAACGGCGCATAGCTGTTTTATACAATTGCCAGGATATCGCTTTCGCGCATAATCAGCAATTCTTCGCCTTCTACTGTAAGTTCAGTACCGGCATATTTACCATATAATACGGTATCGCCAATTTTAACGGTTACGGGCTCATCTTTTTTACCAGGACCGGCAGCTACTACTGTACCGCGCTGTGGTTTTTCTTTTGCAGTATCGGGGATAATGATACCGCCGGCTGTCTTTTCTTCAGCCTTCGCTGGACGAACAATTACCCTGTCGTGCAATGGGGTAACTTTGAGATTCTTGGCCATATGCGTTGATTTTTTTTGTTTTTGGTGAGAAATTTCTAATGGCGTGCAAAGCTAAACGAATTTCATACCAAAGGGAATAAATTCTTGAAAAAAGGAATTCTTGGCAGTTTATTGAGTTTTGTTGGCAGTTTCTGTGGCTTCAGTGCCAAGTTGGCTAGTAGAAATTGGTAAGTAGCGAGTGGAAAATGGCGAGTGGGCGCTTGCTGGAACTGCTGACAACAGAAATATAAAAGGCCATTCGCTATGCTATATTACCTGCTCGCTCAAAACAAACGCCCACTTGCCACTAACTACTCACCACTCGCCTCTTCCTATCAAACGCCCACTTGCCATTAACTACTCACCCCTCGCCTCTTCCGAGCAAACGCGCACTTGCCATTAATTACTCACTACTCTCCTCTTCCCATCAAACGCCCACTAGCCACTGCCCTACTCACCACTCGCCACTTACCAATTTTCACCTATCTTCGCAGCCTCAAAAACAAGTTCTTGGAATAACTATGATTAGCAGAAGAAATATCCGGGTAAAAGTGATGCAGACCCTTTATTCCGCAGAGACCGCGCAAGGAGAAATGAAACCCGGTGAACCGTTGACCATCCTGCAAAAGCATTTCGATCAAACAAGAGGGCTTTTGGTGTATTTGGTGCATATTCTTACGGAGATAGCCCGGTACGCAGAAACCGATGCCCGTAAAAAGGCCTCCAAACATTTGCCCACCGTGGCCGATCTCAACATTAATATTAAAATAGCGGGCAATGAATTGTTGTGGAAATTGCTGGAAGACCCCTCCTATCAGCAAGCAGTAAAAGAAGACAAACCCGCCTTGCTGGCAGACAAAGAAGAAATCCGCAAACTGTACCTAGAACTGGCTAATACACCCGAATACAAAGCCTATATTACCGAACAGCGCCGAGATAGCAAGTCTGAAAAACAGATGCTGGAATTTATCCTTGGCACATTGATGCTACCCAATGAAAATTTTGTTTCTCATGTAGAAGAAATTTTTACCAACTGGGATGATGATTGCGATGTAATCAACCAACTGATCCTAAGCTGGCTGCAAAAACCCGGCGCTTTTAATTTTATGGAAATCATCAGCAAAGACAAACTGGTTTTTGCCAAAGAACTGCTGCAGACGGTAGGCGAAAAACAAGATGTAACCATGGAGCTGATAAAACCAAAATTGAAAAACTGGGATCCTGACAGGATTGCGGTACTGGATATGATACTGATGCAGATGGGGGTTTGTGAATTCCTGTATTTTGAAACCATTCCACCCAAGGTTACTATTAATGAATACATAGACCTGGCAAAAGAATACAGTACCCCACAAAGCGGACAATTTGTTAACGGCATATTGGATAATATTCACAAAGACCTGGTGAAAGAAGATAAAATGCACAAAGTTTCTTTCGTTAAAAAAAAGTAAGCACACCAATTATTACATTTGCAAAAAAATAACCGCATGCGATTTATTCTCACTTTATCATTAATAGCATTGATGACCGCCGGTTGTAACGGCCCGGTAAAAAAAGAAGTAAAGGATACTACACCCGCCGCCACCGCCTTGCCACAGGACAATGAAAAAAAAGATACCGCCAGTTTTACCACCATACAATGGATAGATTCTGTAAAGGATTACGCCAAAATAACAGAAGGTCAAAAACTGGAAGTTGTATTCCGCTTTAAAAACACCGGCAACAAGCCGCTGGTTATTGAAAGCGTTCACCCCAGCTGCGGATGCACGGTGGCAGATCCACCCAAAGAACCTATTGCGCCAGGCAGCGAAGGAGAAATTAAAGGATCATTTGATAGCAATGGCAAAAGCGGCCAGCAACATAAAACAATTGAAGTTATCGCCAATACAAAAGGTACACAAAGCCACGAGCTCGCCTTTACCGTAGAAGTTCAGAAAAAATCATAATCACTTTACATTCAAATAAGTAATACAATTACAATGACACACGCAATGATTCTGTTACAGGCAGGCGGCCAGGGTTCTACACAAATGATGTTAATTCTGGGAGCAATGATACTGGTGTTCTGGTTATTCATGATACGGCCCCAGGCTAAAAAAGCCAAACAGGCAAAAGAGTTCCAGCAAAATTTACAAAAAGGTGCCAAGGTAGTTACCATTGCTGGCATTCACGGTACAGTTAACAAAGTAAACGAAGACAATACCATCATGCTGGAAACCAGCCCCGGCAGTTATATGAAAATTGAAAAAAGCGCCATCAGTATAGAATGGAGCCAGGCCATTAACAAACCGGCAGAAGTCGCCAAATAAAATCGCTTATGCATATCAGTTATAACCGGGCATTATGCCCGGTTTTTTTCTGCACTTTGTATTAGTAAAGAGCGCCAGCTTGTCTATTCAAAGAAGTCAAGTTTTGAATAAAGACATCTTGCATCATTAGAGGCAGAACTTGACTTCTTTTTTTCGGAGCACGGGTATGTCCATTAACAGCAGTCAAGTTCTACACCCTGTTATTTCAAGCCTCCGTAGATCAAAACTTGACTTCTGTTTGCGGAAAGTTTACGAGTGTCCTGCCTGCCGCGCAAACCAATTATTAATTATTAATTCCTAATTATTAATTCTTAATTACTAATTTTCGGTCATGACAATCAGGGTAGGCATTACCGGGGGTATGGGCAGCGGCAAAAGTACCGTGGCAGCTATCTTTGCCACACTGGGTATACCTGTTTACCAGGCAGACGATGCAGCCAAACGCCTCATGAATGAAAACGAAACACTGAAAGAGGCTTTGCGAAAAAACTTTGGGGAAGATATATACAGCAACGGTCAACTCAACCGCTCCACGCTGGCTGCAAAAGTTTTTAATGATCCTCAACAATTGGAACTGCTCAATTCTATTGTGCACCCCGCCACTATCAGCGATGGAGAAACATGGATGCGGCTGCAAAACACGCCCTATGCAATAAAAGAAGCGGCGATTATTTTCGAAAGCGGTTCGCAACGCTACCTCGATTTTATCATTGGGGTATATGCGCCCGTAACACTCCGCATTCATCGCAGCATGAAAAGGGACAACCTTAGCAAAGAGCAAGTAACCGATCGCATTAACCGCCAGATGGATGATGCCATTAAAATGAAATTATGCGATGCCGTTATTGTCAACGATGAACAACAGGCATTGCTGCCGCAGGTAATGAAAATTCACCAACAATTATTACAGTTATCCGTTTCACAGGCGCAGGGTTAGTTTCATAATACACATCATTCATTAGGTTGCTATTTACACAACCCATCATTTGCATTGATTGGATGTTGGTGCCGACAATCGTCTATAATAACAGCTGCATGTCATCGCTCCTATTGTCAAAGTAATATTTCTCCTTTATGTTTTTTATGTGAATGGCTAAAACTACCACTTTGTAGTATTGCTTTGTCGTTCTATTCCATTCAACTTTGTTAGCGCTTCATTTATTTTTCTTCTCTTTTAATACTTATTCTAAACAAAAAAAATGTAACACTATGGCAAATTTGCAATGGGAATCGCTTGGCGGAATTATCACCTCCAACATTTCTTCTGTTTGCTGGTCGGCCAACCGAATTGATTCTTTTGCGCGTGGTACAGACAATGCATTATACCACCGGTGGTGGAATGGCAGCGCCTGGGGCGGATGGGAATCACTGGGGGGCATCATTACCGGCGATCCGGTGGCGGTTAGCTGGGGCCCGAACCGGATTGATGTTTTTGCAAAAGGACAAGACAATGCCGTATGGCACCGCTGGTGGAATGGCAGTAGCTGGGGCGGATGGGAATCGCTGGGCGGCATCATTACCAGTAATATCAGCGCTGTTTGCTGGGGTGCTAATCGCATCGACCTTTTTACACGTGGTACCGATAATGCACTCTACCATCGTTGGTGGAATGGCAGCAGCTGGGGCGGATGGGAGAACCTGGGCGGTATTATCACCAGCGACCCCAAAGTGGTAAGCTGGGGCCCGAACCGGCTCGATATTTTTGCAAAAGGACAAGATGGCGCTGTATGGCACCGCTGGTGGAACGGTAGTAGCTGGGGTGGATGGGAATCGCTCGGCGGCATCATCACCAGCAACATAGGGGCTGTTTGCTGGGGCAGCAACCGCATTGATTTGTTTGCGCGCGGTACCGATAACGCCATGTACCATCGCTGGTGGAATGGCAGCAGCTGGGGCGGATGGGAAAATCTTGGTGGCATCATTACGAGCGACCCCGAAGCAGTGAGCTGGGGCAACAACCGCATTGATGTGTTTGCAAAAGGACAGGATGGCGCAGTATGGCACCGTTGGTGGAATGGCAGCGCCTGGGGCGGATGGGAAACTTTGGGCGGTTTTATTACCAGCAATATATCGGCCGTATCATGGTCTGGTAACAGGCTGGATTTATTTGTACGCGGGGGCGATAATGCGATGTACCACAAATACTGGAACGGCAGTAACTGGGGCCCCGGCCAGGCACTCAACCTGCATATTAAAATCTTAACCCCACCCACACGTTTTACCATTACACAAATGCTGGATGCCATGCGCGAAGTGTACGCAACCGCGGGCATTTCGGTAAATCTTAGTTCTACCGAAACCCTGAATCTGGGTAACCCAAGCCTTGCTGTACTAAATGATATAGATACCGGCACTTGCAGCGGCGGCAACCCTTCGGCAGAACAAATTGCTTTATCTGCTTTCCGCAACAACGCAGGCAGTAGAGATGTTGTAGTATATGCCTGCCGGTCAGTAACGTGGAATAGTGGCTCATTGAACGGGTGCGCTTCTTTTCCCGCCAACCGGCCAATGGCGGTGATAGCTTCTTACTGCTCACGTTATACACTCGCGCATGAAGTAGGCCATGTGCTGGGGCTGAATCATGTAAACGATAGTAACCGTTTAATGACCGGCAACGGAACCGACAACATCACCAATCCGCCGCCTGATCTTATACAGTCAGAAAAAAACACCCTGTTGAACAGCAATCTTACTAACTAATTAAAACTACTATTATGGCACATACAAAAGATGAACTCATAAAAATGATCAACCTGGACGAGCCCGACTACCCGGAAATTGTTGCAAGGCTGAGCAAAGATGATATACCCTTACTAAACGAACTGGCGGTTGACCCCAACCCCGCCATTGCCACCAAGGCAATTAGTTGCCTGGGATTTATGAATGACGACCGCGCTTTTGCCGGTGTGGAAAAAGCTGCCAAAAGCAGTAATCCTGTATTGCGTGTAGCGGCATCACATGCTTTGAGAAATATGAGCAGCCGCCCCGCTGCAGAAAAGATTCTAGATAAATTGTTAGACGATGATGACATAGGTGTAAAAAAGTTTGCATTAAAAACCGTGGAAGCTTCCAAATTTTCCGGGCTGAAAGAAAAAGTGAGACAAATGCATGCAAAAGAACCGAATGAGCATTTAAAAACTTTGTCCAAACAGGTAATGGACAAACTATAGTCAACTTAAAAGTTCGAAAGTTCGAAAGTTCGGAAGTTCGCCATCCGCGAACTTTCGAACTTTTAACGCTTAACTCTTAACTCTTAACTCTTAACTCTCAACTCTTAACTCTTAACTATCCTAAAACACCATCTCCGCAATTTTCCTTCAAAGTCAAATGGCGTGGTGGCCTTGGTAATGTCTGTAATGCTGGAAGAATGAATGGATGCTGACGCCAGCTGAAACTTTGTATAATTGGTACTGAAATATAAGAATCCGCCCGGCTTTAACACCCGTATACATTGATTGATCAGTGTAACATGATCTTGTTGAATGTCTAAAAAATCTTTCATACGCTTACTGTTACTGAAAGTGGGCGGGTCAAGAATGATGATGTCGAAACCAGCTGGCGGCAGCTCATCCAGGTATTGCAGTACATCTGCATGTACAAACTGGTAAGCAGCATCATTATTAAATCCATTCAGCAGAAAATTATCGGCTGCCCATGACAGGTAGGTCTTCGACAAATCCACAGACACAACAGACGCGGCGCCACCCGCCGCCGCATACACAGAGAAAGAACCGGTATAGCAAAACAGGTTCAATACGTTTTTGTCTTTTGATTGTTCGCGCACCATGGCACGGGTAATCCTGTGGTCGAGGAACAAGCCCGTATCAAGGTAATCAGACAGGTTTACTTTAAACTGCAGTCCGGCTTCGTGTACCGTAAAAAATTCCATCTCCTCTCCTGTTTTCTGGTATTGATCCTGCCTTCCTGTTTTACGCTTGCGTTGTTTTAAAAAAATATTTTCATCGGGCACCTGTGTAACGGTGGCAATCACCTGCAGGCTCTGTTGCAGCCATGCTTCATACTGCTCTTCGGTGAGGTGGTGTTTGGCCCTGTACTCAGACAAATAAATTTTATCTTCATACGCATCAATAATCAATGGAAATTCCGGCAGGTCGCGGTCATAAATCCGGTAACAACTAATGCCCTGGCGTTTGGCCTGCTTGCCTAAATGCCGGAATACTTTTGTAAGCCGATTGCTGAACATTTGTATCTTTTCTTCGTCTGTCATGTGCGCTAAAAATACAACAGATGCTGTAGTTTTGAATGGTTATGAGAAATATACCGATTCCTACAGCACATTTATTTCCGGTGCTGGAAGAACAGCTGATATTGTTACTCCAGTCGCTTACAACAGCAGAATGGAACAGGCCCACCATTGCCAAATTATGGACTGTTAAAGATGTGGCGGCCCACCTGCTCGATGGCAATATAAGGATGCTCTCTATCCTACGAGATAACTACGCGGGCGATCCCCCCGGCGCAATAAACAGTTATGAAGATTTGCTTTATTATCTCAATGGGTTAAATGCAGATTGGGTGAGGGCCATGAAAAGGATAAGTCCGCAGGTACTCACTGCATTAATGGCAACAACCAGCAAGCAATGTTGTGAACAACTGGCTTTGCAGGATCCTTTTGCCCCGGCCATGTTTCCGGTATCATGGGCGGGCGAATCAAGCTCTGTGAACTGGTTTCATATTGCGCGCGAGTATACCGAACGCTGGCATCACCAGCAGCAGATACGTGATGCCGTAGGCAAGCCGGGTATAATGACCAGAGAATTGTATTACCCCGTGCTGGATGCATTTATGATGGCACTGCCTTATACCTATCGTGCCATTGATGCACCTGCAGGTACGGTGGTGCAGGTAACTGTTGCGGGCGATGCCGGCGGTGATTGGTACATCACCAAAAAAGATACATGGGTATTAAGCAAAGAAAATCATACACCCCCAGCATCACATACAACCATTGATCAATCGGTAGCCTGGAAACTGTTTTCTAAAAGCTGGCGGCAGCAGGATGTAATGGATCACGTTTTCATTAACGGAGATACCGCACTGGCTGAACCGGCGCTGGATATGATAGCAGTAATGGCATAACTATATCTTAAAAAATTGACGCTATGGAAAAAGTAAATCTCGCTCAAAAATTTAGTTTGTTTAGCGAACACTGGAATCCGAAAATTGTAGGTGAGTTAAACGGCCAGCATGTAAAATTGGTAAAATTTAAAGGACCGTTTACCTGGCACCATCACGATGAGGAAGACGAACTGTTTTTGGTAGTAAAAGGAAGTTTTGTAATGGAGTTGCACGATAAAAATATTGAATTAAAGGAGGGCGAATTTCTAATCATTCCGCGTGGCACACCGCATCGCCCAAATGCGCAGGAAGAAGTGGAAGTGCTGTTGTTTGAACCGGCTGGCACAGTCAACACGGGCAATACAGACAATGAGTTTACCAAAAAAGCGCTGCAACAATTATAAGAAGTTGTGCAATGCCTCGCAACCGAAGGTAGCAGGGCCGCATAAAGCCGCAAATAGCAGTGATTAATCTGCGAATCTGCGGCTATATAAAATATTGCAATCATTATTTCAATTTTGCCCAATGCCTCGCAACCGAGGGCAGCATAAAGCCGCAAATCAACAGTGATTAAGCTGCGAATCTGCGGCTATAAAAATACTACCATTATTATTTCAATTTTGCCCAATGCCTCGCAACGTAAGGTAGCAGGGCAGCATAAAGCCGCAAATCAACAGTGATTAATCTGCGAATCTGCGGCCATAAATATACCATCATTATTATTTCAACTTTGCCCAATGCCTCGCAACGTAATTTAGCAGGGCAGCATAAAGCCGCAAATCAACAGTCATTACACTGCGAATCTGCGGCTATAAAAATACCACCATTATTATTTCAACTTTGCGCAATGCCTCGCAACCTAAGGTAGCAGGGCAGCATAAAGCCGCAAATCAACAGTGATTAATCTGCGAATCTGCGGCTATAAAAATACTACCATTATTATTTCAACTTTTCGCAATGCCTCGCAACGCAAGGTAGCAGGGCAGGATAAAGCCGCAAATCAACAGTGATTAATCTGCGAATCTGCGGCCATAAATATACCATCATTATTATTTCAACTTTGCCAGTGCCTCTTTAATTCTTACCCATGCACGCTCAATATTCTGCATGCTGTTGGCAAACGAAAAACGCACGCAATTGGGCTCACCAAAAGCATCGCCCATTACTGAAGACACATGCGCTGTATTTAACAGGTACATACAAAAATCTGCAGAATTGGTAATATTATTGGTACCATCACTTTTACCAAAATAGTAGCTTACATCAGGGAAAATGTAAAAAGCGCCCTCGGGTTCAAAACATTTTACACCCGGCACTTCCTTAATAATTTCCAGTACACGTTGTCTGCGGCGGGTAAACTCTTCCGTCATTTCTTCAGAAGGCCGAAGGTCACCGGTTAGTGCAACAATGGCTGCACGTTGCGTAACAGCGGTAGCACCACTGGTAAACTGGCCCTGTAATTTTTCGCAACCCTTTGCTACTTCCGCATTGGCAGCAATATATCCCAGCCGCCAGCCGGTCATAGCAAAACCTTTGCTCAATCCGTTGATGATAATGATCCGCTCTTTCAAATCGCTGAATTGTGCAATGCTTTCATGTTTACCTATAAAGTTGATGTATTCATAAATTTCGTCGGAAATAATATAAATAGCAGGGTGTTTACGAAATACGGCGGCCAGCGCTTCCAGTTCGGATTTGCTATACACGGCACCAGAGGGGTTGCAGGGAGAAGAAAACAAAAACATTTTTGTTTTGGGAGTGATGGCTGCTTCCAGTTCTGCCGGCGTAATCTTAAATCCGTTTTCAACCGTAGTTCTTACTTCTACCACTTTACCGCGGGCAATCTTTACCAGTTCGCTGTAGGTAACCCAGTACGGCGTGGGGATAATTACTTCTTCATTATCGTCTACCACAGCCAATATGGCGTTGGCCAGGCTTTGTTTGGCACCGGTAGATACCACAATGTTTTCGGGTTTATAATCCAGGTTGTTATCGCGTTTTAATTTGGCACAAACAGCTTCACGCAAATCAAGGTAGCCGGCCACGGGTGTATAATGCGAATAATTATCGTCTACTGCTTTTTTTGCCGCCTCCTTTATATGAACGGGTGTATCAAAATCGGGTTCACCCAGGCTTAAATCAATTACATCTATTCCTTTTGCTCTTAATTCTCTTCCGAGTTTCGCCATTTTCAAAGTTTCAGGCTCATTGAATCGTTGCAATACTGATGAGAGTGCCATTGGTATATTTATTTTTTTTTGAGGGCACAAATGTAGTGATAACAGGCGAATAAGGCACGAATAGAAACGAATTGGCGGCTAATTTTGCGGCAAGTATTACCCGGCCAGATGAAACCAGATTATATCACAATCTACATCTCGGTTCCAGCAAAACGTTCGAATGTGTGTTAGTTACCAGATCACATATTTAGCGGTTAATTTGTTTCTCTTCGAATCCTTTAGTGCCTTAAAAAAAGAAAGCCCTCCTGGGAACAGGACGGCCTCTAACGATTGCTTGCCATATGAAAAAAAGGTAGAATTATTTTTTCGAGCTATAAGCGAAGCTTTAAGCGAAATTATTTTTTCTTAGCTTTTGCAGCGGCAGAATCAGCAGCAGCTTTTGCAGCAGCAGAATCAGCAGCAGCTTTTGCAGCAGCAGCAGTAGAATCAGCAGCATGTGCAGCGGCAGCAGAATCAGCAGCAACTTTTGCCAGAGAATCAGTGTTTTCAACTGGTGCAGTAGCAGCAGTTTCAGTTGAGTTATTGCAAGATACTACAGCAACGCCGATGGCTAATACTAACAGAAGCTTTTTCATTTGTTTGTGTTTTGTTTGTAAAATAATGGTTTGAGCTTTATACGGTAAAAAGAAAAAGGTAACCCGGATTTTAAAAAAAACTTTTTTGAACCTTTGTATGGGTTACAATTAGTTAATTTGAGTATTAAATAACAGCCATACGTGACAATAGCATCACAGGAGAAAGAATTACTGAAAGGACTTGCCGCCAGCGATAAAAAAGCCGCCGAAACCATCTATGCAGAAAATTATAACATGGTGCAGGCGTTGATTATCAACAACAACGGTTCAGCAGACGATGCGAGGGATATTTTTCAGGAAACGATGATTGTGCTCTACGAGAAGGCAAAATCGGGCAGTTTTGAACTCAACTGTTTGCTCAAAACATTTATCTATTCTGTTAGCAGACGGTTGTGGCTCAAACGATTACAACAAATGCAGCGGTACAGTGGCCAGGTAGACAGCATGGAGGAAACGGTACCGGTAGAGGAAGAGGTTGAAAACCACGACCTGCTGAACGAGCAGTTCAAGGCCATGGAAAAATCGCTGCTAAGCCTGGGAGAACCCTGTAAAAGTCTTATTGAGGCTTATTACCTGCAAAAGAAGAGTATGACGGATATAGCGGGCAGTTTTGGGTACACCAATGCAGATAATGCCAAGAACCAGAAATACAAATGCCTGATGCGACTAAAGAAACTATTCTTTGCTCAACATAAAAACAAGGATCAATAATGGAGGATATTCAATTACCCGAAACCGTAGAGCGCTATCTCCTGGGTCAAATGGACGCAGAAGAGCTGGCACGCTTTGACCAACTTCGCAAAACAAACCCTGAGGTAGACCAGTTTGTGGTTGAACAAACCCTTTTCCTTCAGCAGTTAAACAGTTTTGGCGAACGCAAGGCTTTGCGCACATCCCTGCAAGATATTCATGCTAACTTAATGGACACAGGCGCCATCAAAACAATGGCACCCAAGGCCAAAGTGGTGGACATGTTTAAGAAATACAGGCGCGTTTGGGCCGTAGCCGCGTCTATAGCCGGTATCATTGCCATTACGGTGAGCGGACTGGTTGCTTATTTTACACCCAATACGAAACCCCAACTTGAGCAGCTGAGCCGCGAAGTATCCAGCCTCAGGGCACAAACAAAAATACTGACCAACGAAGTAAGAGATAGCAGCAAGGCTGTAAGCCGCGTTCCGGAAAATGAAACGTTTAAGTTTGGCGGTACCGGTTTTCTTATAGATGCCAAGGGCTACCTCATTACCAATGCACACGTAATTAAAGGCGCCAAAACCATCATCGTGCAAAGCAAAGGGCAAGAATTTAAAGCCAAACTCATAAAAGAGGATCAGGAGCGCGATCTGGCCATTCTTAAAATTGACGATAACGAGTTTAAATCATTTGTTAGCCTGCCTTATGGTTTCAAAAAAACTGGTGCTGATAAAGGCGAACAAATTTTTACCCTTGGTTTTCCAAGAGATGAAATTGTATATGGCGAAGGTTATTTGAGTGCCAGCACCGGATATAACGGAGATACCATGAGTTGCCAGATTGCTGTTGCAGCCAATCCGGGTAACAGTGGCGGGCCTGTTTTCAATAAAAACGGCGAAGTGGTAGGTATACTTAGCACACGCCAGTTGCAGGCACAGGGTTTTGTGTTTGCCGTAACGGCCAAAAACATCTTCCGATCATTGGAAGAGCTGAAAAAAGACACCGCCTACCAGAATGTTAAAATAAGCACCCTTTCATCTGTAAAAGGTATGGAAAGACCACAGCAGATTAAAAAAATTGAAGATTGCGTTTTCCTGGTGAAAACCTACCAATAAATTAAGTCATTCCTGATTAATGCAAACAAGAAAGCCCCGCTATGGGGCTTTCATTATTTATTCCAGTAATTTTTATGTGACGATACAAAATGCCCGGTATTCAATTGTTACTCTGCCGCTGTGTTCTCTAGGCATACATCGGCAGAGATTATTTTACATGCTGGTTGTTGAATTTTACTTCTGCAATCTGCGAATCTTCCGCTGTTTCTCCCGGCAAATAGCGGCAGAGGTTATTTTACATGCTGGTTGTTAAATTTTATATTCCGCAATCTGCGCATCTGCGCCTATGTTTCTAGCGGCAGGCAGCGCATCTTTTAAATTTTGACTTTTGACTTTTGACTTGTAAATTACTACACCTCTTACAAATTCCACAAACTGGTAGGATACTCTCCTGCTTCAACCAATGCATCCAGGCTTGCCTTAACACCCGGCGCGTCTTCTTTATACGTTACGCCAAACCATTGGGCCGACGTGGGTATCACCTTAATAACGCCGGTGCCGCTGTTGGTAAATTCATCTGCCACAATAGGGATAAAAAATTCTGATTTCAGGTTGCTGAGGTTCTTGCCCAGAAAATCATTGAACAATTTTTCTGAATAAGAAAAAATGGAAGGGGTGAAACACCAGAAATTCATGGAAACACTTGAATGAAGCGGCAATTCTTTGGGTTCCTGGTTATCATCGCAAATAATTTTCCCGTTCTGGCGGGATATATTGATGCGCTCTGCAATGGAGGTAAGATTTCCTTTTGCATCAACCTGGCAAACCCCGCGGTTAACGGTACCATTGTCTGACAGTGTTTTCAGTAAATCATATCCTATGATGGAGTATACTTTTTCTGAAGCATCTTTTGTAAGAAACTGATAAGCTTTTTCAAATGCATCCCGGCCATAGAAATCATCTGCATTGATAACTGCAAACGGTTCATTGATAGCTGCTTTAGCGCATAAAACAGCATGTGCAGTGCCCCAGGGTTTGGTACGGTCTGCCGGTACCTGGTAACCATCTGTAAAAGCATTGAGATCTTGAAAAACATAATCCACCGCTACCCTGCCTTTCAGTTTTGGTTCAAATATTTCTTTAAAATCTGCAGCAAATTCTTTTCTGATGATAAAAACAACTTTTGTAAACCCTGCGCGTATGGCATCATAAATTGAATAATCTACAATGGTTTCACCGCTGGGGCCAAACGATTGAATCTGTTTCATGCTTCCATAGCGCGAGGCCATTCCGGCGGCTAAAATCAAAAGTGTAGGTTGCTGCATTTAATTTTTATTTTTTGTCGGCACGAAAATATAAAATAAAGTTGTGGAACAAAATAAGGCCATGAATTTATTACCGGAAAAGATTGTAAACCTGTCAACTATCTCTACAGATCATGTGCAAGGGCCGGTAATTGGTAACAATGATATCACATTAGATGTTTTGCGGCTCGATAAAATTGATAGTGTGATTGCTGGTAACAAATGGTTTAAACTGCAGCACTACCTTGGGCAGGCGCTACAACGCAAGCAGCAACGGGTGGTTACATTTGGAGGCGCTTATTCTAACCATATCATTGCCACCGCGTGTGCGGCCACCAAAGCTGGCTTACAGAGCACGGGTATCATACGCGGAGAACAGCCGGTTGTATTGTCGCCAACGCTACAAGCCGCCGCGGGTTGGGGAATGGAGCTGGTATTTATGAGCCGGGAGGCATACAATCAAAGAAATGATCCGGCGTTTACTGAGCAGTTACTTCGGCAATACCCAAACAGTTGCATTATCCCCGAAGGTGGTGCAGGGCCGGCGGGCATCAAAGGAGCCGCAGATATCTGGCAATGGGTAGACCAGGCTGCCTATACACATGTTGTTTGTGCCATGGGTACCGGCACCACGTTGCTCGGATTATTATCGGGTGCAGAACAGACTATAGAGCTAATGGGTATACCGGTATTAAATGGTTTTGAAAAATGGCTTGAAACGCATGTTGCACCGCACCAAAGGCCACAGGCGTCTATAATAACTGAGTATCACTTTGGCGGTTATGCGAAAAAGACCATGGCACTAATCAACTTTATGAATGAATGGTACCGAAAGACGGGGATTCCTTCTGATTTTGTGTATACCGGCAAATTGTTTTTTGCTGTTAGCGATTTAATAAAAAATGGCTATTTTAACCCCGGTAGTCGTTTGCTGGTCATTCACAGCGGCGGTCTGCAGGGAAATGCCTCACTTCCTGCAAAAACATTGGTCTTTTAACCTTACAGGTGACAGGCGCCGTATATATTTGCATTTTTAAATCAGCAGGCAGTACAATTTTTAGAAAGCATGCTTCGACTTTTGGCAATTATTTTACTGGTTAGTGGTATCGGTTTTGTAGCGGCTGCGCAGGACACCCTTCCGGCATTTACGCTGGTTAATAAAGGTAATAACCGCATCATCATCAGCTGGAGCAACCCATATCCTAATATCCGCCAATTGAGTATTCAGCGATCATTCGACAGCACTAAAAACTTCAAATCAATTCTCACGCTGCCCGACCCCACAGTGCCGCAGAACGGTTACGCAGATACCAAGGCAACCAGCGAGCACATGTTTTACCGGTTGTATATTTTGCTGGATAGCGGCAGGTATATTTTCAGCAAGGCAAAACGGCCGGTACTGGATACCATCCGCATCAAAGAATTACCCAAAGAGATTAAAACAGTGGAGCAACCGGTTTTTGAACCACCTAAACAAGAGAATAACGCCATTATTGTAACAGAAGAGGTAAAACCAAAAGCACCCGAGAAAAAAGAACCCGTTAAACCAGAAGTAGTAAAGCCAAAAGAAATTCCGGAACGGATTGTCTTTCTCAAAAAAAGAGATACGCTGATAGGGCAAATTGGCGAACGATCGGTCAGGCGTTTCCGTGATTCAGTTGCCATGCGCACAAAAGATACGCTTACTTACAATACGGCAGACACCATTGTTATAAAACCATTTATACCAAAGGAAGTGTATAAGCCTTCCAAATATGTATACACAGAGCGGTTGGGAAATGTAAAGATTGCCTTGCCGCTGGCGGAAGAAAAAAAATATACCATCAAGTTTTTTGACGAAAACGGTGTTCCCGTGTTTGAAATAAAACAAATCAAAGACACCCTCCTTACGCTGGACAAAGCTAATTTTTTACGCGCCGGCTGGTTTAAGTTTGAACTGTACGAAGAAGGTGTGCTAAAAGAAAGACACAAGCTGTACGTACCCAAAGATTTTTAGCGGAAGCACGGTTGAGAGCATTTGTACACACGCACTACCCTACCATCTCCACATCAAACACTTTTTCGAAATTTTTTTTCACTTTTTCTTTCACGTCCTCAAAATCTGCTGTATGGCCAATTTCGCGGGCAAGCGAAGTAACCTGTTTGTTTTGAATACCGCAGGGAATGATGTTATCAAAGTAAGAAAGATCTGTGTTTACATTCAATGCAAAACCGTGCATGGTAATCCAGCGGCTGCAGCGCACGCCAATGGCGCAAATTTTTCTTTCTTTTCCTGGTTCGCCGGGCTGTAGCCACACGCCGGTTTCGCCTGCAGAGCGTTCGCCTTTGAGACCATACGCTGCCATGGTAAGAATAATCACATCTTCAAGATTGCGCAGATAGCGGCCAATGTCTGTATAAAATTTTTCCAGGTCAAGTATTGGATAGCCTACCAATTGTTGCGGACCGTGAAAGGTAATATCACCTCCGCGGTTGGTATAAAAAAAATCAATGCCTTTGCTAAGTCTTTCTGCTTCGCTGATCAGCACATGTTCCATTTTACCGCTTTTGCCAAGGGTATAAACGGGCGGATGCTCTACGAACAGTAGCGAGTGGCTGGTGGTGAGTGGCGCAAGGTCGGTAGCTATTGGTGAGTGGGCAGTTGCATCATTGTTCTCATTTGTTGCACCCCATGCGTTTTCCAATACGGGTGTATTGCGGAGCGCGGTTTTGATCTCTGCATTTTTTCGTAACAATTGCTCCTGGTAATCCCAGGCAGCTTTATACTCCATTTGCCCCAAATCCTGGAAATGTACTTGCTGCATCACCTGCAAATTTATCATTTTTTGCGCATACTTGGGGGATGTAGCACCTCAACAAAACACCAACCTCTGTTAACCCTGCCGAATAAGGTATATTTGCAAAAATTTGCACAGATGCCCCCATCAACCGAGCAGGAAGATTTATTGGAAATAGACGGACCGGAAGAACTCTACGAGCGTCTGGCTATTAAAGTGGATAAAGGCCAGGAACCGTTACGGCTGGATAAATTTTTAACTGCACGGATTGAAAACGCCACCCGCAATAAAATACAAAAAGGTATTGAGACCGGCCGCGTGTTGGTAAACAACAAACAGGTAAACCCCAATTATAAAATAAGACCTGCCGATGAAATTGTGGTGTACAGCGATAAAGAAGCGCATGGCGAGGAAATTATTCCGGAAGAAATTCCACTTAACATTGCATTTGAAGACGATGATGTTATGATCATCAACAAACCTGCCGGCATGGTAGTACACCCGGGTTGCGGCAATTATACAGGCACACTCATCAACGGCGTGGCCTGGTACCTCACTCAAAAAAACAAACAGATTTCAGAAGAAACCCTGCCCCGGTTTGGCATGGTGCACCGCATTGATAAAAATACCAGCGGCCTGATGGTATTGGCTAAAACAGATAAGGCTGTAGCATCACTGGCCAAACAATTTTTTGACCACACCGTATACCGCAGGTATTATGCATTGGTTTGGGGAGATGTAACCGAAGATACCGGAACCGTGGTAGCACATATTGGCCGCAACCTGAAACACCGTAAATTATTTGCAGCCTATCCTGATGGTGAACATGGAAAGGAAGCAATTACCCATTATACCGTGCTGGAACGTTTCGGTTATGTAACACTGGTAGAATGCCGGCTGGAAACAGGAAGAACGCACCAGATACGTGTACACATGCAGTCTATTGGCCACCCCCTTTTTAACGACGATACTTACGGAGGCGATACCATTGTAAAAGGCACCGTATTTGCGAAGTACAAACAGTTTGTAGATAATTGTTTCGCCATTTGTCCGCGCCAGGCATTACATGCCAAATCAATTGGCTTTACCCACCCCACCACCCGACAAGAAGTACTATTCAACAGCGAACTGGCCGCCGATATGCAGGAAGTCATTGAAAAATGGAGAAATTACGTGAAGAATAAGTTGTAAGTATTAAGTTTTAAGTTGTAAGTTTTAAGTTGTAAGTAATAAGTCCTTTTAACTTGCCAGGCGGAGTTTCCAGGGCAAGTGATTTTGATACTACAACAGACAATATATAATAACCGGTTATTAGTGGCGGCGCAAACAGACTTAAAACTTATTACTTATCACTTACGACTTATTAAACAGACTTAAAACTTATTACTTATCACTTACGACTTATTAAACAGACTTAAAACTTATTACTTATCACTTACGACTTATTAAACGGACTTACAACTTATTACTTACTACTTAAGACTTATTAAACCCGAACAACGTTGCCGTAAACACCCCCCGCTCCCGCTTTTTAAAAATGGCATGCCAGTTACCGTTGTAGCGGATCAGTTTGGGCACCAGCAGATTGTCAAATTTCTCCATCTGCACTTCCATCTGCACATTGAAATCATAGATGGCCGCGTCGTAACTAATGTCGTAGGTGCGCGCTACAATTTCCTGGTTGCTGCTGTTGAACCACGTAACCATTTCATTGATCACAATGTCGTTTTGCTGGCCCCTTGTTAAATCCGCACGCGCTTTTATTGTAAACACATAGCAAAGCTGGCCATGATAATCGGCCATGTCTATAATAAAATCATACATGGGTGAAATGGCATCATCAAAAATGGCTATTTTATCCCCGATAAAAGGAATGCCCGGTATTTTTTTACCCGGATTGAAAAACAGCATTTTTAATTGTTCTTTATGTTTATCGATGCCCTTTTTGTTTTTGATACTGAGTTCGCTACCCTTTACAATATTGTTTTCACCGCAAATGGTTCCTTTGGCAAACATCAGGCCTGCATATAATTCGCCCGTGTAATAATTCCAGTTTTTATTATCGTCATAAATATCTCCGGTAACCGTTTCTTCTATGGTTTTGGTTGTACGGCAGCCGTCTTTCACTAACTGTTCGGTTTTACTTTGCAGCGACGCAGTTTCATTGCCCTCTTTACTGCGCATGCGAATATCATTGAGGGCGGTATAACCGAGCACCTTCAGGTTTTTAAATGCTTTGTAGAAAGTAGTATCGTTTTTTACCCGCTCAATAAACCCGGGCACGTCCAGCCGGTTGCGAACTACCACTTCTTTGAGGGTAACAATCTTTTTGCCCACATTAATGGCGGTATCCTGCTGGGCACACAGTTTACTACAACATGAGAGAAAGAGACAAGAAATTAAAAAATAGGCAAATAGCTTCATGCAGGGAGTCTCCATTTGGTACTACAAACACCTGCGGGCAATACCAACACCATTCGCGTGCATGCCTGCAGGTAGATAATTTTCAGGGGTTTTCTTATTTTGAAAACACCATTTTGTAATCCACTTTTATCTTTCCTTTCGAAATATCATCCAGTTTTCCTTTGAGCAATTTGCGTTTCAGCGGTTTTAAATAATCAATGAACAGTTTTCCTTCAATATGGTCATATTCATGTTGAATGATTCGCCCGGTAATACCCGAAAAAGTTTTTGTATGCGGTACAAAATTTTCATCGAGGTATTCGAGGGTTACTTCAAAAGGACGCTGAATATCTTCCCTTATTTTAGGAATACTCAGGCAACCCTCGTTATAGGGCCATTCTTTGCCACCCAGTGCCACAATATGCGCATTGATGAACAGCTGCTTGGTGCCGGGGTCATCAGGGTAAAGTCCACGATCTTCGTCTTCCTGGTTCGCAAATATCTGTTCGCTGTCTATCACAAACAATCTGATGTCTTTATTTATCTGGGGTGCAGCCAGGCCCACACCATTGCTGGCATACATGGTTTCCCACATATCTTCAATCAGCTTGCCCAGGCCTGGATAGCCCGCATCGATATCCTTTGCTACCGTTCTCAATACAGGGGCACCATAGGCCACAATTGGTAAAATCATTATTGGATAGTTATCAGGTTCAGTTAAAGCCGCTAAATTATCTTAAAACCGGCTAATAGCCAACCCCTTGAGATGCCTCATGTAACAAGAAACGATATTTTCGCCAGGCTGGACGTATGAAGCCGTAACGGGGCAAGGTTTTTAACAGATTATTTATTCAGGCGCTACGGGGAAGTAGTCAACCACGCCGTTCCATGTATTCCTGCAACATAATGGTAGCCGCAATCTTATCGACCATTGATTTATCCCTGCGTTGCATTTTTTTCATGCCCATTTCAATCATGGCGCCTTTTGCCATTTTTGATGTGTAGCGCTCATCTACCGTTACTACCGGAATGGCGGGAAATTCTTTCTTCAACCGGGCGATGGTTTTTTGAACATGGGGAGTGGCGTGTGTATCACTATCATCGAGGTTGCGGGGATCGCCTATGATAATTAACTCCACCACTTCTTTTGAAAAATAATCCTTCAAAAAATTAAACAGCTGTGGTGTTTCAACCGTGGTTAATGCGCTGGCAATAATCTGTAAGGGATCGGTTACCGCCAGGCCAGTTCTTTTAAGACCATAATCTATTGAAATAATTCTTGCCATTGTTGGTGTTGAGCGTATTTATTCGGTTGCTATGGGTGCCACGGCCGAAAAAAACTGGTCGGCCGCATGCGGGTCTGCAAAAAAATGCCTGCCTTCTTTTATTTTATTGTTTTCAAAGGCCCACAACACACAAACATGATGGTTGATATTGTGGCCGTCCTCGCGGTGGGTAGTGATGTGCTGGCATTCTATCAAAAAATTATCGTTGCTCCCCATGACAAGTTTTTCTGCTTTTACATTGGATGCACCCATTACAGCACCCATATTGTCGAAAAATGCCACTACATCCTCAATGCCATTCTTTACGCCTGCGAGCGGATGCTGGCCCATAAATACCCATATCACATCTTCGTGCATCACCTGCCGGATAGCGGCAAAATCATGATTTGCATATGCTTTGAAAAATGCATCGATTATCAATGACTTATTATCGTTCATATTACCTGCTGTTATGCATGAATAAACAAATCTGCAATTACAAATACCGCAAACACCACGCTGGCTATGCCGTTAGCCGTCATAAAGGCAATGTTCACCCTGGTAAGATCATTGGGTTTTACAATGGAATGCTGGTAAATAAGCATGCCCATAAATACGGCAACGCCAATCCAGTACGACCAGTGAAAGCCACCATATACACCAGCTATGATCACACAGCCAGCACTCAGCACATGTAATATTTCAGACACTCGCAATGCTTTGGCTTTACCCAATGCAGCGGGTATGGAGTACAACTGCTGCGACTTGTCGAAATCAATATCCTGCAGCGCGTAAATAATATCGAAACCACTCACCCAGAAAACCACGGCAAAAGAAAACAGTATGGGTAACAGCGCAAATGCACCCGTTACTGCCAGGTAGGCGCCAATGGGGGCCAGTGATAAGCCAATGCCGAGTACAATATGGCAAAGGGCCGTGAAACGTTTGGTATAGCTATAACCCAGCACCACCATCAATGCTACGGGAGACAGAAAGAAACAAAGTGGATTAATAAACCAGGTGCAAATAATAAAAGCAAAACAATTAAAGATGACAAACCGCAGGGCGCTGCTGGCAGAAATGATCCCTTTGGGTATTTCGCGGATGGCAGTTCGCGGGTTTTTTGCGTCGAAAGCCCTGTCTAAGTATCTGTTGAACGCCATGGCCGCGCTGCGCGCGAAGACCATGCAGAGGATAACCAGGATAAACTTACTCAAAACGGCCGGCCAGTAACTGGCAGGGCTGCTCCATCCAATAGTCTGACCAAGATTCGATTGCGCAATAACCGGTCGATCTTTTTGACCAAGAAAAAATCCAATCAATGCAAAAGGCATTGCAAATATGGTATGCGAGAATTTTACGAGGCTTAAATAATTTTTTAGTGTAGACACTTGTATGTTTTAAACATTTCGACAATAATGATGGCAACACGCTACGTTCAACCAACGTTAATGTTGTCGCCCTTTCAGGGCTGGTTGTACCGTTATTTATTATTCACAGGGCTTCGCCCTGTGCTAGAGATTAGGGCCTTTCAGGCCTGGCGCAAACTCACGAATTATGTACGATGAACAACGAACGCTCAAACTATGGTTTCAAGAACCAAGAACTACGAACTCACGAACTATGAACTCACGAACTATGAACTCACGAACTCATGAACTACGAACTTCCGAACCAAGAACTACAAACTTCTTCGCTACTTCCCAAAGAACGATGCCCGCGGCCACTGAGATATTCAGCGAGTGTTTCATGCCCAATTGGGGTATTTCAAGACAACCATCGCACAATAAAATAGTGGATTGTTCCACCCCCGTTACTTCGTTACCAAACACAACCGCCAACTGCTCCCCTTCTGCCAATGAAAACTGGTGCAGGCGTTGGCTGTTTTCTGCCTGTTCAATCGCCAGCACTTTATATCCTTTTGATTTTAATTCTTCTATGGCTGCTGCTGCGTTACTAAAGTGCCGCGAAGTTACTGACTCATCTGCCCCGAGGGCGGTTTTGGAAATTTCTTTGTGTGGAGGATGTGCCGTATAACCTGTGGTATATACCGCTTCCAGTAAAAAAGCGTCTGCAGTTCTGAGCACGCTACCCACATTATATGCACTCCGTACATTTTCCAGCACGGCAACCAGCGGTATTTTTGGTGATTCTTTAAACTCCTGCACCGATTTCCGGTTCAGCTCATCCATACTGAGTTTGCGCATAACAGCAAAGATACATGTTAATGTATAGTGGGAAGGAGCAAGGGGCGAGTGGGCATATACGACATGTTATATCAGTAATTTGAACACCGGTATCGAAACAAAGGCCCACTGGCGCCTGGCCACTCGCCACTAGCGCTATTTGGTATCGAAGTTAAACACAATACCGCCCAGTATATTGAATCCGTATACGGGGTATTGATGCCAGCGCTCGTATTTATTGTTGAAGATATTATTCATTTGCAACCACAGGTTGAGCGCTTTGGTGATCTTAAATTCTACCCCCGCACTTACATCTACACCACTTTGCCCATTAAAATCTTTGAAGATAGGGCCCACTTTGCTGCGGTAAGGTGCGCCGCGGTATCCGTATAAATCTCCTTTCAGAAAAAAGTCTTTAAATAACTGCCAGCGCAATGAACTGGTTATTTCAAGCGGCACAAGACCCCATGCCTTATCGGCCATTTCTACCTTGGTGTAATTGGTGAGCGTTATAGTATTGTTCCAGCTCAAATCTTCACCCTGCGTCCAGCCAATTTCTCCATGCATTTTAAAGGCTTGTACAGACGGTGAATTGATGATGTCGAAAGTTTTTCCATCGGTACTGTCATTCACAAACAACGGCATATCGCGGTATTGAACACCGCCCACTTTGGCACTGTAGCTGATGTGATCAAGCAATGAACCCTTAATACCGGCATACAGTTCCTGCGTTCTGGTGTTTAACAATTGCGTGGGTTGCGCCAGCCAGGGGTTAATACCAGCGTACCGTTGGTAAGACCCTTTTTCATAATAACCAATCCAGCCTGCCTGAAACGTGAAGCTTTTATCGTTGGTTACAATGTCGGCCATGATATTGGGCAACAAATGAAAACGCTTATTATCCCAAGAGGGACTTACACCTGCCGTCAAATAAAAATTATCGTTTTTATACTGTACGGTGGGCGAGACATAAAACAGGTTATTCTGTATTGTTTTTTTAGAGACATCTTTATAATTGGTCAAATCTGCGGTAAAACCGAGGTTGAACGCAAAGTCGTCAAAGGTTTTGGTGAGCGGAAGGTTCAGCACCGTATTGGTTTCGGTGGCCTTGCCTTTAAAGTTATTACCACTGAATACATCAATCTTTACATTGGGGTTATAGGTAAGGCCATATTCAGTAGGTTCCATATTGCGCAAGCTCAGCTTGGCGCCGTATGTCTGAAAACGCTGACGCAGAAAGTCTTTTGTAAACGGCAGGGTTTGCGGCTGAAAGCCGTATAAAAAATAGTCTTCGCTTTTAAAGCCGATATTGCCATTCCATTCCAGATTGGAAGCGGTTCTAACAGTGCCCGCAGCGGATACGGCTGTGTAATTATTCTTTTGAAAATCTTGTTTGCCTTTAGAGGTATAGCCTTTTGCAAATACATTGAAGAAAGACTGTTTGCCATCTCCAAAACTAAACCCGGCCTGGGCATAAGGTATATGAATATTGCCCACGCCGACTTTTATATAATTGCTGTACTTCCAGCCAGATGCTGTATCAATTTGTAAGGCCACCGGTTTTAATGGTGCAGGCAGGTAGCCCAGCAAAAGATTCTGCTGGGGAATTGTATAGGTAAGTTTAGGTTTGGATGTATCAATTACCGGGGCCGCCGCATTAAAGTTGATCTTAACCGCTTCGCGCAACACGGGTTTAAAAGACGAGGTAATATCGATGGTTCTTTTTTTACCGGTAGTATCCTGAGAAAACCCAATGGCTGCCGCGCTCAACCCCAGCGAGAAAAGAAAGACTGTTTTTTTATATTGCCTAATGTTCATTGTACAAAGCTGATTTAGGTAGTGCATTACTTTTAAAATGACCAGCGTTATTGCCCGCTGATTTTACTGCCCGATTTTTCTTCTTCTGTAACCTGTGTGAGTTTGCGTTGTGCTGTTTCCTTTAGTTCAGGAACTGTGGCATTGTCTACAATACTCTGAAATGTTGCCTTTGCATTAAAGTAATCTTTCTGTTTAAAGTAGATATCGCCCAGCAGCAGGTATGCTTTGGTTACCCAGTCTGCATAAGAACCAGATTTATTGATTACTTCAAAAGCAGATTTCTCTGCGTCTTTCAATTTATTTTGTTCAAACTGGCAATTGGCAATTTCATAACGGGCTTCTGCACCGTACGCTGATTTATTAAGCCCGGCAGCAGTGCGGAAATATGATATAGCCAGGTCACACTGATTGGCGGCCTGTGCACTTTTTGCCAGCACCATATTGGCCAACACCTTATCATCTGTGCTGCCGCCTTTCTGGTTTAAGAGATCTTTTGAATTCTCGGTAGCTTCCGTCCATTTCTTTAGTTCATACTGGCTGCGCAGTAAGCCTCGCATGGCTTCCAGTTTATTTTCCTGGCTGGATGCAAATTCTTTGAGCCGCGAAAAATATTTCTCGGCCTTTTCATAATTTTTAAGATCAAAGAAATTTAAACGGGCAGCCAGCAACAAAGATTTTTCGCCAAATTTATTGGGTGCTCTGTCGGCCACTGCCTCATACCCCTCTGCCGCCTTTTGCCAATTCTTCTGGTTATAATATATCTCGCTTTTATAATACCACGCTTCAATGGCGTTTTTACCTTCCGGAAATTTAGCCAGGTAGCTTTCAAAACGCGTAAGCGCATTGCTGAAACTGCCGTTGTTAAACTGGACCTCTGCTTCGGCATATGCCAGCGAGTCTTCCTGCGACGCAGAAATATCAACGCCGAGGCCCCGTGCAAAGCTCACGTATTCATTGCTCTTTCCATCTTCTATATAGATCACCTTGGCATTGTCTAACGCTTCTTCTGCCTCGGGCGAATTAGGATATTGCTTTAGCAAAGTATTGTACTGGCTAAGCGCTTCCTTGTTGTTGTTGAGATTATAATAAGCCACTCCCAAACGCAGAAAAGCACGCGGTTTTAATGCTTCATTACCAGAGGTGCCAGTTACTTTTTTGAGGTAAGGAATAGACTCCCGGAATTTTTCGTCAGACAAATAGGTGGTGGCTATTTCAAGATTGGCATCGGGCACCAAACCGGAAGTGGGATAAACCCTTTCAATGGTTGAAAGCAATTTAATTTTCTCAGAACCACTTTTTACACCAGCCACCATCGATTTCTGAAAAAGCGCGTAGTCGCTAGATGCCCATGAAAAACTTAACACCTTATCGTACATGGCCAGCGCACGGGTAAAATCGCGGTTCATGTAGTAGCAGTCGGCACTGCGCACATAAGCGTCCTGCTCTATCTGAGATGAATTTATTCTTGGGGTACCTGCCACCTGTTCAAAATAAGTAAGGGCTTGTTTGTAATTCTCCCGTTTCAAAAAAGCATAGCCAAGGTTGTATTTGGCATTAATAGGGTTTACTTCGCCGTTTACAACCCCTGATTTAAGATATTCGAAATAGTAACGAATGGCATCGTCAATTTTGTTGAGCCGGTAAGATATTTCGCCCTTCCAAAAGTTGATATATGGCAATACGTCCTGGTTGTTGGGTTCTTTCAGTGCTTTATCCAATAGTTCATTGGCACCTACCAGTAACCCATCGTTTACCAGTTCTGTTGCACGGCCATACAATATTTTAGCGTATTGTCTTTTTACATTGTCTGATGGTTTTTGCAATCCTTCCACCAATGCAAGAGCATCCTTATAACTGTTACTGTTGGCCAGTACGCTTACCAGTAATTCTTTTGCTTCTGTATTGTACGTGGAGTTGGGATAATCTGCCAGGAATTTTCTGAGTTCAGTCAACGCTACATCCTGGTACCCCAATTCATAAGACAGTTTTGCATAGTTGTATTTGGATATTTCGCGCTGGCTGGCATTGCTGCTATTGGCCGCGCAAAACGAAAATGCATTTCTTGCGTTGGCTTTCTGGTTTGTTTTCAGGTACGCATCGCCCAGCAGGTACATAGCATTCTGCGCCAGTGAATCTTCTTTACCAGAGAGCTGTTTAAAGCCTTCGATGGCTTTGGTATAGTTGGCGGTTTGGTAGTAGGTATAGGCCAGCTCGTAAGTGTCTTCTCTTCTCAGTTTTTGCGATGCGCCTGCATAATGCTCCAGGTAAGGCTGGGCCTTTGTGTAATCACCTTTTTCAAAATATGCATGACCAATCAACTGGCGTAACTGGGTATCATATACCTGTCCACCCTTTTTCAGCCTTGATTCTGCATATTCAAGGGCTTTATCTTTTTGCCCGGTATTGTACATAATGGTGGCGATATAAAACGGCACCACTTTTTCATACCGGCTATCAGTCTCCGTTACTTTAAATGATTCCTGGGCATCGCGAAATTTGCCATTGTTAAAAGCTATAAAACCGTAGTAATAATTGGCATCGGTATAATTGGGGTCTTTAGGGTTTTTCCTGATTTCATCCAGCAAGGGCATTGCTTTATCAAAACGCTTGAGATTGAAATAGGCATACCCCTCATGAAATTTCATATCCGCAATCTCCCGGTTGCTCAGGTGATCGATGCTTGTTTTTTCATAATTGGCCACTGCCTGATCAAAATCTTTTTTCCGGAAATAAAACTCTGCCAGGTGGAAGTTCATCATTTGCACGCGGGCCACATTGTCTTCAACTTCAATAAAATCTTTTGCCAGTCCCGTGGCGGCAGTTTCATTCTGTTTTAGCGCGCAGACAATAGTATAATATTTTATTTCCTGGTAACTGATGGCCTTATCACTGCGGTCTGCTTCGCGCAGATATAGATTCAAATCTTTAAACAAGGGATAAGCAAGGCTGTAGGAGCCATTCTGAAAATACTCTTTGGCCTCTTTCAGTGTTGTTTGCGGGTCTGCAATAAAGCGGGTTTGCTGTGCAGTTGCCATGAAAAAAGCGCCACTAACTAATACGGTACTAAGAAATTTCTTCATTGTGATGGATTAGTTGCAGGGATTACAACGCTCTAAAGTTTCTAATTATTTTTACTTTAACCAAACATCGTTCCAAACACCTGTGGATAAGTACAAGGATTAACATTTCATTCTAATTCCATGCATCCGCTTAATTTTGAAAAAATCATAATTAGAAGATGAAGAAATTACTTTCTGTTTCGTACCGCGACTGGGCTTTTGATCTGGCAATGCTTGTTCTTCGTTTGTGTGCAGGCATAATTGTTATACCATATGGCTATGCAAAGCTGATCCATTTTGCAGAGAAGAAAAACAGCTTTATGAACTTTATGGGCATCGGAAGCCCACTCTCACTATCGCTGGTGATCTTTGCCGAGTTTTTTTGCGGCGTGCTGATAGTATTAGGTTTATTTACCAGGCTGGCTGCCATACCGCTTGTCGTTGCCATGAGTGTGGTATTGGTAAAAGTAAACCACTGGAATATTTTTGGTAAAGATGAACACGTTGCACTGCTGCTGGCCTCCTTTCTTGCTATATTTTTATGCGGCCCCGGGCGAGCCAGTGCTGATGGATTAATTAACAAATAATTTTGTATCGTAAAACATAAAATCAGTAGAGCTATTTAGTCGGAAGCCAGGATATCGCGTTCATCGACTCACAATTATGGTTGACAGAACCTTGACTTCCGTGAAGTTTTTGTCAGGTGCGTTGCTACATTTAACCAAACTAACAGCTGGATAAATCAATAAAATTATGTTTGAGTCAGCCACCCAGGTAAGAGTAAGGTATGCAGAAACCGATCAGATGGATGTGGTCTACCATGGCAATTATGCCCAGTATTTTGAAGTAGCCCGCGCAGAAGCCATCCGCAAACTAGGGTTTACCTATAAGCATATGGAAACACTGGGTACATATATGCCCATTACCGAATTGCATTGCAAATACCTGCGCCCCGCCCATTATGACGATTTGCTTACCATTAAGGTTATACTAAAGCAATTGCCCACGGGGCACCGTATAGAATTTGACCATGAAGTTTTTAATGAAGCAGGCAGCCTGCTCACCGTTGGAAAAGTAGTGCTGTATTTCATCAATTCCACCACCAAAGAAAAAACCACAATGCCCAAAGAGTTGCACGATAAGCTGGCGCCATTCTTTTAAGCTTTTAGCTATTAGCTTTGAGCTATTCCCAAGCCCTAATTACAAATTCCTAATTCCTAATTCCTACTTTTGCATTATGGCATTTATAGATTATTACCAGGTATTGGGTATTGATAAGACTGCAGACGCCGAAACCATTAAAAAAGCGTACCGTAAACTTGCCCGCAAACACCATCCTGATTTAAACCCCAACGATAAAGAGGCGCATAAAAAATTTCAGCAGATAAACGAAGCCAATGAGGTGTTGAGCGACCCGGATAAAAGAAAAAAATACGACCAGTACGGCAAAGACTGGCAACAGGCAGAACAATTTGAAAATGCCCGCCAGCAGTCCGGCGGTAATTACCGTTCCTATACAGATAGCGGGGGAGATTTTGGGGGCGATGATGATTTTTCTTCGTTTTTTTCATCCATGTTTGGCGAACAGGGCGGCCGCAGCAGGCAGACAAAATTTAAAGGCCAGGATTACAATGCAGAATTGAGGTTATCGCTGCGCGATGCCTTTACCACCCACCAGCAAACACTTACTGTAAACGGCAAAAATGTTCGCATCACCATTCCGGCCGGCGTTGAAAACGGGCAGGTAATAAAACTAAAGGGATATGGGGCACCCGGCAGCAATGGCGGCCCCGCCGGCGATCTGTATATCACTTTTATTATCAACAACGAACCTACTATGAAAAGATCCGGCAACGACCTGTATATGAATACTGATATTGATTTATATGCGGCGGTATTGGGCGGAGAAAGCACCATTGATACACTGTCTGGTAAAATAAAACTTAAAATAAACGCAGGCACACAAAATGGCACGCAGGTGAGGGTAAAAGGGAAAGGATTTCCATTGTATAAAAAAGAAGGACAGTTTGGCGACCTGTACGTAGTGTTCAATGTGAAATTGCCTGTTAATTTAACCGACGAACAAAAAGCACTGTTTAGCCAGCTGGCTGCACTTAAATAATCAGCGTATGGAAAACAATCAACTGATACCCGTACAAACCTTTTGTGTACATCACAAAATAGAACTGTCTTTCGTTGAGTCACTGCAGCAGTATGGGTTGATAGAAACTACTACGGTGGAGCAACAAACTTATTTTAATGAAAGCCAGCTGAACGATCTAGAAAAATTTGTCCGTCTGCATTACGAGCTCGATATCAATTTTGAAGGCATCGAGGCCATTGGTCACCTGCTGGAGAAACTAAGAGATCTGCAGGCCGTAAACAAGGAATTGCAAAACAGGTTAAACCTATACCAAAACAATAATACAATTGTTGAATAGCAATGACCGCAGTATAGGCATGCTAATTTAGCGCACAATTACAGCGCCGGTTTGCTGCAACAATTCTTTCTCCATTTGTTTTAAATGCTGATGTGTTTGAATGAGCATAATCTGCTCTTCTGTAGTATGCGGCTGCTGAAGATCCTGCTGGTTCTGTTCTATCATCCGTTTTATTTTCCGAATCTTTAAATAATTAAGGGTGGAAATCACTTCTTCTTTATACATCTCCTCGCGGGTGGGAACGGGCATTTCGAAAGATGATTTCCATTTATCACTTAGTTCATATTGCACATCCATGATAGAAACTACCAGGGTACTGAGTTGCTGATCTTCATGGTATAAAAAATTTTTAGCAGTAGGTTCCAGCTTTTCATCGTACCACGTTTTATAGGTATGAATAATGCGCAGCAGTTGTTTGTTATCGAACAGTTCTTCATCAATCATTTCATCAAAAAGAAAATCTGCTACCTTTTTACCTTCCTCCCACTCGCGTGTGCCAAATTCTACCAGCGATCTTACCACGGCCCTTTCATTCATTTCATCTTTAAACAACAGGTTGAAAGAATCATCTTCTGCCTGCGTTCCGGTGCCGGATGGTTCAGGATATTCCTGGTAATTATTGTCGGCACCCTGTTGCCTGCTTTCTGCTTTACCAATGCGCTCACGAATAAATTTATTTACCAGCGCGTTCATGCCGGTTTCATCAATTCTTAATAATTGCGAGCACTGGCGTATATAATCCTGCTGTTTGGTAAAATCTTCGGCCTTATTAATTTTTGATATGGTTTCTGCTACCTGGTTCACTACCGCTGCTTTCTTATTGCTGTCTCCACCTGCATCCTGCAAAGCAATTTCCAACTGAAATAAAACAACGTCCTTTTTATTTTTGTCTACAAACTCTTTGAAAGCCACGGGGCCCACTTTGTTTACGTAACTGTCGGGATCTTCCTTATCAGGTATCAGCACCAGCTGTACGTTCAGTCCTTCTTCCAACGCAAGATCCAACCCGCGCAGGGCGGCCTTAACACCGGCAGAATCGCCATCATATATTATAGTAAGGTTGTTGGTATATTTTTTTACCAGCCGCAATTGATCGGGCGTTAATGAAGTTCCGCCGCTGGCTACCACATTTTCAACACCGGCCTGGTGCAGCGATACCACATCCGTATACCCTTCTACCAGTAAACATTCATTGGCCTTATCTATCGCCTGCCGGGCGAAATATGTTCCGTATAAAATCTTACTCTTTACATAGAGTTCATTCTCCGGCGTATTGATGTATTTGGGTGCTTTGTCGTTGCTTTTAATAATTCTGGCACCAAAACCGATGATTTTCCCGCTGTTGTTATGAACCGGAAAAATAATTCTGCCGCGGTAATTGTCCTGCAGCGTTTCATTGCGCATGGCTACCAAACCGCTTTTTATCAGGTATTCAGGGTTAAACTGGCTGGCGAGCGCTTTTTTTGTGAACGCCGTTCTGTCTTCAGGCGAATAACCCAGCTGAAACTTTTTAATGATATCTTCCCTGAATCCCCGGTGTTTAAGATAGCTCAATGCAATGTCTGAACCTTCTTCCGTAGTAAAAAGTTGCTCATCAAAAAATTTCTGCGCAAAGGCATTGATGATATGAAGGCTTTCGGCAACTTGTTGTTTGGCCTTTACCTCGGGAGTGGTTTCAGTTTCTTCAATAGCTACATTGTACTTATTGGCCAGCCACCGCAATGCCTCCACATAGCTGTACTTCTCATGCTCCATTAAAAAACTGATAGAATTACCGCTGCGGCCGCAACCAAAACATTTGTAGATTTCTTTGGCGGGGCTTACTGTAAAAGAGGGCGATTTTTCATTATGAAAAGGGCAAAGGCCGAGATAATTGGTACCGCGTTTCTTGAGTTTAATAAAACCGCCAATGATATCAATAATATCAATACGGCTTTGAATTTGTTGTATGGTGTGCTGGCTAATCAAACAAAATCATAATTACATAAAGCGGGCAAATGTACCATCGGCTTTGAAGATTCAAACCGGTTATTGCAAACCATCGATGCACAAAAAAACAGCAGTGGCCATTCTGTAGCCTAAATGAGCCAGCTGCAAGGCAACCGGCTCATTGAAATAAGGTGGAAAAACGACTACTGATTATTCTTCGTCTTCTTCGTAATAAGCGTCCTGGTTATTATTAAATATGGTCTCCCACTCCTTCACCTTATCATCACTCAACAATTCAATAATATCATGAATGGGGTCTGATTTCTTCTTCCATTCCTGCACTTCAATTTCCTCATATCTCGACACAAACACACACTGATCAGACTCAAAATTTATCTTAATGAGCGTAATACCTGAATCTTCTTTGTCCTGCACCAAATAATAACATCCCGTTTCCATTAATGAATAAGAATACATACACACAATTTTAAACTTTTACTAAATGCTAATGGGGTAGTAAGTGAAGAATCATATGTAATTGTAATCTGCCGGCTTCCCTTGTATTGGCATCAATTATTGAAACCCGGTAGACTGCGGTCTAAAATTACATTTTTGAAGGTTACTACAAACAAGGCATTGTATAATTTTCGCACATTTCACAATAAATTAATATAACAATATAATTATGAATAAGTTATGCAGTTTTTTAAATTATTTATGTGTTTAACTTTTCTTGCTGGTTTTTGGCCATAATTGATCGGAAAATACTATTTTTACAGCATTCACCACCTCTTAAACTGAAGTAAAAGAACACATTATATAGTAGTGATGTTGCTTTTTGCTTCTCTTGGTCATGTTATCTGATAAGTATTAACCCTTATTGGCATAATTTTCTCTGCCGATTTGCTTGCCAATTCTAATTTCAAACTGTTTTTATGGACAAAATTGTTTCTCGCAGGGAGTTTTTATCTCCACACCAAAACCACAATGCAGCCAACACCATACAAGACCCAACCGATCCTTTTTTCAGGAAATACGCCAATACCCAAACGCCGTTTTCTTCATTAAGAACCAGCAGCGGCCTTACCCCCTACACCGGGCCATGGACGGAAGCAGAGGTATTTCATCTCTTACGCCGCACCACTTTTGGGCTTACACAACAAAGCGTAGGCATTTTAAAATCGATGAGCGGTGCTGCCGAAGCAGTCAATTACTTATTATATATTACGCAGTACCCGTACACGCGTCCGCTTAACTGGTACCAGGCAGAATATGCTGATACGCAGGGATGCCCGTTTGGAGAATCATGGGTTACCTGGCCTTCACCAGACGATGGCAACAGCCTGACAGCATATTACCGCACCGATTTTTCCTTTAAACCCTGGTGGATTGGCCAGATGATCAACCAGAATACTGATTTGCTTGAAAAAATGACCCTGTTCTGGGCCAATCATTTTGGTACCCGTACGTACGAGTTTAATGACCCCAAAGCCGTATGGGCGCATTTTAATACACTCCGCATTAATGCTATTGGCAATTTCAGGAATATTATAAAGCTGGTTACCATAGACCCCCATATGCTCAACGTACTCAATGGCAACCTGAGTACCGCACGCGCCCCCGACGAAAACTATGCGCGCGAATTGCAGGAACTTTTTACTGTGGGAAAAGGCCCCAATTCTCAATACACAGAAGAAGATGTGCAGCAGATGGCAAAAATCCTTACCGGATGGCGCCGGCAAAAACAAGGCGATGGCACTTTTACCACTTACTTCAGCGAAGCCGACCACGATACAACCAACAAACATTTCTCCGCATTTTATAACCACACCATTATCAACGGGCAACCCGGCGTAAACGGCCAGTATGAAACCGATGCCTTACTGGATATGATTCTGGCTACCGATGAGGCGGCCAAATATATATGCCGCTGCCTGTACCGGTGGTTTGTTTATTATGTCATTGGCGATGCAGAAGAACAAAATGTAATTACCCCAATGGCGCAGATTCTCCGCAACAACAATTATGAACTGGGCCCGGTGTTGCAGGCGCTTTTTACCAGCGAACATTTTTTTGATTCGCTCAACCGGGGTTGCATTATCAAAAGTCCGCTGGATCTGTATGTGGGCATGGCGCGACAGATAGGCGTTAATATTCCGAACGCGCCTATTGAAACCATGTATAAATACTGGAACCATTTCAAGGTGCGGTGCGATGAGATTGGCCAGCGGCTGGCAGACCCGATAGATATCTCGGGCTGGCCTGCGTACCGGCAGGAACCGGTTTTTTATGAAGCCTGGATTAACAGCACCACCATACAAACCAGGGCGAAATTCCTCAATGCGTATGCTACTACCGGTTATGCCGTGGAGCCATTCAACCTGATCATGGTAAAGATTGACTCGATTGCATTTTGCAATGCTTTCACTAACCCCGGCAACCCCAACACTTTGATTGATGATGCGAGCAAATACCTGTTGCCCTCCAGCGCAAGCGCTAACCAGAAAAAAGAAATGAAAAGAATACTGCTGAATAATCCGGATGTTGATCAGACCCCCGATTATTACTGGACAAATGCCTGGAATGCCTATAAAGGAGATCCCGGAAATGCGATGCTTGAATCAACTGTAAGACAACGACTGGATCTGTTTATCAATTTCATTATTAACCTGGAGGAATACCAGTTGTATTAATCTGTTCACCTATTTACAAGCAATTCAAATGAAGCGCAGAGATTTTCTTAAGATAACATCAGCCATACCGTTACCCTTAATGCTGAATGGTTTACCCCTTACTGCCACTGCCAGCAGTCCGTTGTTACAACTATTGGGAGAGCAGTCACTGAGTAACGGAAAGGTATTGGTGCTGATACAAATGAATGGCGGTAACGATGGACTGAATACCGTTATTCCGCTTGATCAGTATAGCCGTATTGCCAATGCACGCAGCAATATTATGATACCGGAGAGTAAAGTATTGGCATTGGATGGTCTTCCTCAAACCGGTTTTCATCCGGCCATACCAGAGTTGCGCGACCTTTTCAACAACAAGCAAATGAACATTGTGCAGGGTGTCAGTTATGATAACCCCAACTACTCGCATTTCCGCGCAGCCGATATATGGCTCACGGGTTCGGCGGCCAATGTATCATTAAAAACAGGTTGGCTGGGCCGCGCGCAGGAAGCTTCGTTTCCAGGTTACCCGGTTGATTACCCTTCTGCAGCAATGCCCGATCCGTTAGGCATTCAGATAGGTGTTCAGGCATCCATCGTAACACAATGCAGTACCATCAACAGCGCTTTTACTTTTACCGGGCCGGATTCATTTTACAACCTGGTAGTAGGGGCAGTAGAACCCACACCAGATAATGCATATGGTCATGAATTAAGTTTTCTGCGGTTGATGAAGCAGCAAACCAATAAATATACTTCAGTAATTACGGAGGCATTTAATAAAGGCACCAATGCCGGCGCCTACCCTGATGGCAATGCACTGGCCGACCAGTTGAAAATTGTAGCACGGTTAATTCAGGGAGGGCTTAAAACACCCGTGTATGTAGTTAACCACCCCACCAGTTTTGATACGCACTCCGGCCAAACGGAAGGTTCAGATACCACACGCGGTGCACACGCCAACATGTTGTCTTTATTATCAAAAGCCGTAGGCGCTTTTCAAAACGACCTGGCACAACTGAATGTTGGTAACCGCGTGGCCGCAATGACATTCACAGAATTTGGACGCCGCATAAAATCAAACGACAGCGGTGGAACCGATCATGGTGTGGCCAACCCGGTTTTCTTTTTTGGCCCCGGGGTAAACCCGGCAATGATTGGTACCAACCCGGTATTGCCCAACAACGCCACTGTTGATGACCAGGTAACCATGCAACACGATTTCAGGGCAGTGTATTATTCAGTATTACAGCAATGGTTTGAAATGACCGATAACCAGCTGCAGCAGGTGTTGTTTCAACCGTATACCCCTGTTCCTATCTTCAGGCAGATTGCATTGCCGGTGCATATTATTTCTTTTACCGGCAAATGGCTTAACAATCCCAGCCAGGTGGCGCTTCAGTGGGATGTTGACCAGGAATCGGGCATCGACTATTATGAAATACAGCGTTCAGATGATGGCACTAATTATTCAAAGATTGGTGTGGCGAATGCTGTCAATTCCACAATGCGTTATACTTATACATCTACCGACAATAACCTGTCCAAATCACTTTATTACTACCGCATAAAAATTATTGAATTGTCTGGTGTAACAGAATACTCCAACGTAATCGTGTTAAAAACAAACCAGGCAACGGCTATCACCGGCATAAAAGTGATGCCCAACCCAGTTAGCGATCAGTTTACCGTTGCCTTCGAAAATAAGATCTCCGGCCCGGTAACGGTACGCCTCAGCGATCTCAGCGGCAAAGAAATCTGGAAAGATGAAACCAATGCCAGCAATGCTTTTAACCTTAGTTTTTCGTTTGCCAGAAAGAAACCTGCTACCGGCGTATATGTGCTGAAAGTATATACAAAAACGTCGGAGGCAAGTGCGAAACTGTTGGTGCGGTGATCGGATTGTGTTGAGTGTTGAGTGTTGAGTGTTAAGCGTTGAGTGTTGAGTGCTGCGTCATTCAGCCAGTAGATACGGTTGCTATCAAAGAAATATTGGCAAACGAACTTCGAACCACCGAACTTCCGAACTCAGGAACTATAAACTGAAAACTAAAAACTATAAAGTCTTACCGTTTTCCAACCGCAGGTATTGATTAATGCATGTAGGTAGATCGCTGGTGTAGTGGCTCACGTAGATGAGCGTTGTGTTGAAAGTGTGGCAAATTTCGTTCACCAGTTCTTTAAAAAAAGCGGTTTGTATTTCATCCAGCCCCTGCGTGGGCTCATCTAAAATGAGCAACGGCGGATTTTTAACCAGCGCACGCGCCAGCAGCGCCATTCTTTGCTGGCTGGTGGATAGTTGAAATATCCGCTTTTCACGAAAAGCATCCAGTTTCATTAAACGCATCCACAACATAATTTTTTGTTCCTGTGCTCCAGACACCTGCCTGAACAATCCAATGGTGTCGAATAAGCCCGAAGCAATCACCTCAAAACAGGTAGCATGCTGCTCAAAATACAGGTGCAGTTCCGGGGATACAAAACCGATTCTTTTTTTTATATCCCAGATAGATTCTCCGGAGCCCCGGCGTTTATCAAACAGAAATATTTTATTCGCATAGGCCTGAGGGTTATCGCCAGTAATTAGGCTCAGCAAGGTAGATTTACCGGCACCGTTAGGGCCAGAGACATTCCAGCACTCCCCTCTTTTTACCTGCCAGTTGATGGTATCCAACACTGTTTTTTCGCCATACCGTATGGTTACATTTTCCATTTTTACGGCCCATTCAAAAGCGGCATCGGCCGGCTCCTGTACCTCGTGCAGCAATTGCTTATCCATTGTTGCCACGCCATTGCCGGCTACCGCAATTGGCACGTAATCTTGTTTTTCACAAACGGAGGTTAACAAGCCTTTTTCAAGCACAGCAACATGCGTAATGCAGTGAGGTAATTCTGCGGGCGTAGTAATTAAAATAAGATGAATGCCTTTGAGTGATATGCGATCGAGAATGGCATGCAAGGTTTTTCTACCTGCTGCATCAAGACCCAGAAAAGGATTATCCAGCAGCAACACTGCGGGATGCATGCGCAATGCCTTTGCCAGTTGCAGGCGTTTGTTTTCCCCGTTTGATAACTGCAGAACCGGTTTTTGCAATAACTCTTTCAGATGCAGCAGATCAATCCAATGATCATTGTCTGCTTCACCCTCCAATGCATCGGCCACTGTAATGCTATCGTCGGCCTCAGACGCATTGAACCTTTGCTGGTAGTAAAAACTGTTGGTATTACTGCGGTTCTTAAAATGATGTTGTTGTTCTACCAATGCTATACGCCCATTGTCACTCTTATCAAAGCTCCAGGTGCACGCACCGCTATAAAATAAGGTGCCATGTAGTACATGCGCCAGTGTGGTTTTACCACTGCCTGAATGGCCAACAATAGCCCATTGCTGGTGCCGGTAAATAACGGCATTGATATTATGCAAAATGCGGTTGCCGCCAGTATGTACCGAAACATTGCTGAGTGTAACAAGCGGCGAAACATGCAATGGGTTTGTTTCCATAACTGAGAAGAAGAGGTTCAACAATAGAAAAGGCTTCCGGAAAAGAAGCCTTTGTTGTGATGTGTCCCCGCACAGGCTCGAACTGTGGACCCGCTGATTAAGAGTCAGCTGCTCTACCAACTGAGCTACGAAGACATTTATTAGAACTATTCTCCAGTCGCCTTTCACTACAGACCCTCCCGATAAAAAATCGGGATGCTCTACCAACTGAGCTACGAAGACATTTATTAGAACTATTCTCCAATCGCCTTTCACTACAGACCCTCCCGATAAAAAATCGGGATGCTCTACCAACTGAGCTACGAAGACATTTATTAGAACTATTCTCCAATCGCCTTTCACTACAGACCCTCCCGATAAAAAATCGGGATGCTATAGCAACTAAGGCAAGACGAGGTTTCCCAATTTTCGAACGGGCTGCAAATATAAATATTTGCCGGCTATCTGTTCATATATTTTACAACAAGTTGATGGCGCAGCCCGGCAAATAAAAACGGGACTGCTCCCTTTAAGGAACCGTCCCGCTTACATTAATCGGTAACAATAAAAATATCTTACTGGTTCAATTTTATTTCGCCCACATTGGTGGGCTGTCCATCAGTTACAACAATATTGTCTTTGGCCGTATTTTTATACGGTGGTTTTGCTTCAATGATAAGTCGGTAGGTGCCCGCTTTTGCGCCAGAAATTTCAAAACTACCTGCCTGTATATCTCCTTTTAACGTGTCTGTGGTAGAAAGTGCCCAGGCCTTGGTGGCGCCATCAGCTGGCGTAATAGTGCCTTTTATAGAGCCAGTGTTGATGCCTTTAAAAGCAAATAAACCAGCGGTAGCAATACTTAAAGCAACAAGACCAGTTTTAAATGTGTTCATAACTAATTAATTTAAACATGAATAATATTGACAACTGCATACCCTTCAAACAAACGAGTTGTCAATTACAATGCAAGGGCTACTACAGGGTATCCAAGTACTGTGCCATATCTGGGATGGGAAATAAAGGTATTAACATAACATAAAGACGCTTAAAAAAGCGTTTATTTTCCACATAAGTGAATAAATCTAATAAAACAGTAGCCATGGCCTTTCCTTATATTTGCCTGCACCTGATTTACTAAAAGATTTAGTGAGCACCAAGACGGGCCTGTTGCAGCGGCACTCCAACCCGTACTTCCGGCGAAATTTATCATTGCGAACCGAAAAACTATGGCAGAAAAAGACAAAAACCTCTTTGATTATACCGAAGAGAGCATCAAGAGCCTGGATTGGAAAGAGCATATCCGTCTGCGGCCGGGTATGTATATTGGAAAACTGGGCGATGGCAGCAGCCCCGACGATGGTATTTATGTATTGCTGAAAGAGGTGATTGACAATTGTATTGATGAACATACCATGGGCTATGGCAAACATATAGATGTATCCATTGAAAAGGGAACGGTCAGCATCCGCGATTTTGGCCGCGGCATACCGCTGGGTAAAGTGGTGGACGTGGTAAGTAAAATAAATACCGGTGCCAAATATGATAGCAAGGCGTTTCAAAAAAGTGTGGGTCTTAACGGCGTGGGTACCAAGGCCGTGAACGCGTTGAGCGGCTATTTCAAAGTAACGGCTTTTCGTGAAGGCAAAGAAAAAACAGCCGAGTTTGAAAAAGGCGTGCTTGTAAAAGAATACAAAGAAGCCAAAAGCGCCGAGGAAAACGGTACCCTGGTTACGTTTATACCTGATGAAACCGTCTTCAAAAAATTTCATTACATACATGAATACCTCGATAACCAGTTCTGGAACTATTGTTACCTCAACGCCGGCCTGGTCATCAATTTCAATGGAAAAAAGTATGTTTCTAAAAACGGCCTGCTGGATCTGCTGCAACGCAAGACAAATGAAGATGAACTGCGTTACCCCATCATTCATCTAAAAGGAGAAGATATTGAACTGGCCATCACCCATGAAAACCAGTATGGGGAAGAATACTACTCCTTTGTAAACGGCCAGTTTACCACGCAGGGTGGTACGCACCTGGCGGCATTCAAAGAAACATATGTAAAAACCATCCGCGATTTTTACAAAAAAGATTATGACTCCAGCGATATAAGGGGAAGCATCAGCGCCGCTATTTCTGTACGCGTACAGGAACCGGTGTTTGAAAGCCAGACAAAAACCAAACTGGGCTCGCAGATTGTGTACGAGGGCGGGCCATCTATGAAGAATTTTATCGGCGATTTCCTTGCACGCGATCTTGACTTGTACCTGCACCGCAACCCCGCAGTAGCAGAAGCGCTAAAAAAGCGCATCGAACAAAATGAGCGGGAAAGGAAAGAACTGGCAGGCATCAAAAAACTGGCCAACGAAAGGGCCAAAAAAGCCAACCTCCACAACAAAAAATTGCGCGATTGCCGTTTTCATTATAATGATGAACCGAGCGGTAAGGAAAAAGAAAGCATACTGGAAAAGCAAAATGAAAGCACCATTTTTATTACTGAAGGCGATAGCGCCAGCGGCTCCATTACCAAAGCAAGAAATGTGGAAACACAGGCCGTGTTTAGCCTGCGCGGTAAACCACTGAACTGTTTTGGCCTTACCAAAAAGGTGGTGTATGAAAACGAAGAGTTTAACCTGTTACAGCACGCATTAAATATTGAAGAAGGTTATGAAGGGCTGCGGTATAATAATATTGTAGTTGCCACAGATGCTGACGTAGACGGCATGCACATCCGGCTGCTGCTGATGACATTCTTTCTGCAGTTTTTTCCTGACATTGTAAAGAACGGCCACGTGTATATTCTGGAAACACCCTTGTTCAGGGTGCGCAATAAACAGGAAACCATTTATTGCTATGATGAAACAGAAAAAAGAGCTGCCGTTAACAAACTGGGCAGCAAACCAGAAATAACCCGCTTTAAAGGGTTGGGCGAAATTAGCCCGGATGAATTTGCCCGTTTTATTGGCAGCGATATGCGCAAACAACCGGTAATGATTATGCCTGAAACGCATATACAGGACATTCTTGATTATTATATGGGCAAGAACACCCCCGACCGCCAGGAGTTTATTATTGATAATTTGAAAGTGGAAGTGGATTTGGTGGAGGAAGAAAAAATTAAGAATTAATAATTAAGAATTAAGAATTACATGAAAGCTGATAATGTGGTGCTGGAGAAGACTTTTGCGCTGAGTCTGCGGATTATAAAATTATTTAACCATTTACGCAAAAATAAGGTTGAGAGGGATATATGTTTGCAATTATTACGGTGTGGCACATCAGTAGGCGCAAACATAGAAGAAGCAATTGGTGGTTCTTCAAGAAAAGACTTTGTGCATAAGTAGAAATCGCTTACCGTGAAGCAAGGGAGACCCGGTATTGGATAAGGCTTTTTATGGAATCAGAATTAATGGAAAAAACTTTGGCAGCATCTTTTTTGAAAGACATTGAGGAGATATTGAAGATTCTTACTGCAATATTGAAATCATCAAAAGTTGAAAGATTAACATAGTTTCCAAAGACCCGAAAAAAATGGTGAATGCGTTCAACCCTTTAAAAAATTAGAGACCCAAATTATTAATTGTTAATTATTAATTACAAATGATTCACATCGTTTTCAACGAAGCAGATATAGCGGTACTGAAGCAGGCCATTGAACTGGATGAAACACTGGCTGGCGAAGTGCTGCAGGTAAAAGACGATTATGCTGTTGGCCCCTTGGCAGACATTTATACGCCCGAAGGCTTGGACGCCCGCAGGCAATGGTGGAAAGAAGTACTGGCAGGCGGCGATTATGAGGGAAAAACGGAAACCCGCGAAGTAGACGACAACAAACTGGTGGAAGACCTGCTGCAAAAACTTCAGGAAGATCCCAAAGAGCTGGTTTGGATTTGGGCCGCACAAAATAAACATGATGTAAGCGGCTATTACTGGCTGGTAAGCCAGCTAAAAGATTATCAGGGTCGGATATTTATTCTTTACCTCAATAACCTGCCTTTCATCAACGAAAAAGGCAATATATTTTACCCGGAGTGGTTGCACGTGATACCTCCCAAAGAGTTTATAAAAGCAAAACGTTTGGCCAGGCCCGTTACCCTCAGCGAGTTTGAAGTAGACCCCGATGAATGGACAAAGATCTGTAACGATCAGAAAGGCGTTCGCCTGCTGGAAGGCGGTAAGAAGCTGGTGCAGAAAGAATATGATTTTTACGATGAGGAATTGAAAAAATTCATTACCCAGGACTGGCAGAAAGCCAGCAAACTCATTCACCAGTTTCTGGCCAAAGCAAAAAATACTACCGGCGATGCCTACCTGCTTTGGCGTTTAAAAGGCATGATTGCGGGCGGCCTGATAGATGTACAGGGCGAAACCAAGAAAATGAAAGATTTTGAGGTAAAAGCAAAATCCGCAGCGTTGCAGACATCAGAACCGGTGTAATGTATTTGGCATAGATAAAAATAAACAGATAGTATAGCAATGAGTGCAGCTAAAAATAAATCGAACGATTTTTTAGATAATGATAATGGCTTGCCGGGCCAGTATAAAACATGGTTTCTCGACTATGCCTCTTACGTAATTCTGGAACGCGCAGTACCGGCCATTGAAGACGGGCTGAAACCCGTACAACGCCGCATCCTGCATGCCATGAAGGAAATGGATGACGGCCGTTTTAACAAAGTGGCCAATATCATTGGGCAATCCATGCAGTACCATCCGCATGGCGATGCCAGTATTGGAGATGCATTGGTAAACCTGGGGCAGAAGGATTTAATGATAGAAACCCAGGGTAACTGGGGCGATGTGCGCACCGGCGATGATGCAGCCGCCGCCCGTTATATTGAAGCAAGGCTTTCTAAATTTGCACTGGAAGTGGCTTTCAACGCCAAAACCACCGAATGGCAACTGAGCTATGATGGCCGCAAGAATGAACCTGTTACCCTGCCCATGAAATTTCCTTTGCTGCTGGCACAGGGAGCAGAAGGCATTGCTGTTGGTTTGTCTACCAAAATACTGCCCCATAATTTTTGTGAACTCTGCGAAGCTGCTGTAAAATACCTGCGCGGCAAACGCTTTGAACTATACCCGGATTTTCTTACCGCAGGTATGATTGATGTAGACAATTACAACGAAGGCAAACGCGGCGGCAAAGTAAGGGTACGCGCAAGAATTGAAGAACTCGACAAAAAAACGCTCCTCATTAAAGACGTACCTTATGGCGTTACCACCGCTACCCTTATGGATAGTATAGTAAAGGCCAACGACCAGGGAAAAATCAAAATAAAAAAAGTAACCGATAATACCGCTGCAAATGTGGAAATACAGGTAGACCTGGCGCCGGGCATTTCACCTGATATTACCATTGACGCCCTCTACGCATTTACAGATTGTGAAGTAAGCATATCGCCCAATGCCTGCGTGATCATAGAAGATAAACCAAGGTTTTTGGGCGTACATGAACTATTAAAAGTTTCTACAGACAACACCAAAGAGCTATTAAAACGAGAGCTGGAAATACGCCTGGCCGAACTGCAGGAGAAATGGCACTATACATCGCTGGAAAAGATATTCTTTGAAGAAAAGATTTATAAAGAGCTGGAAAAAAAGCATGCCACCTGGGATAAAGTACTGGAAGCCATTGCCACCGCCTTTGGGCCTTTCCGCAAACAGCTGCGGCGCGATATTACCCGCGAAGATGTGGTGAAACTAACGGAAAAGCCTGTACGCCGTATTTACAAACTTGATATTGACGAGCTGAATGAACAGATAAAGGGCCTGGAAGCTGATATCAAAAAAGTTAAATACAACCTGGCCAACCTGGTAGATTTTGCTGTGGCTTATTATGAAGGCCTTTTACAGAAATATGGAAAAGACAGGCAACGCAAAACGGAGATAAAACAATTTGATACCATACAGGCGAAACAGGTGGCCATCGCCAATGCCAAACTATACATGAACCGCGAGGATGGATTTATTGGCACCAGCCTTAAAAAAGATGAATTTGTACTGGATTGCTCTTCACTTGATGATATTATTGTATTTACCAAACGCGGTATCATGAAGGTGGTGAAGGTTGCAGACAAAACATACATCGGCAAAGACATCCTCCATGCAGCCATCTTTACCAAAAATGATGAACGTACCACCTATAATATGGTGTATGTAGACGGTGCCACCGGCGTAAGCTATGCCAAACGGTTTAATGTAACCGGTATTACCCGCGATAAAGAATACGATCTTACCAAAGGCCACGAAAAAAGCAAGGTTCATTACCTGTCTGTAAATGCCAATGGCGAGGCAGAAGTGGTTAAAATACTCCTCACGCCCGGTAGCTCGGCCCGTATTAAAGAACTGGATTTTTATTTTGAAGAAATGGAAATCAAAGGGCGTAGTAGCATGGGCAACCAGGTAACCAAATACCCGGTAAAATCTGTGAAGTTTAAAGAAGCCGGCAAATCAACGCTCAGCGCTAAAAAATTATGGTTTGATGATAAATTCGGCCGGCTGTCTGCTGAAGAAAAAGGCCAATACCTGGGAAGCTTCGATGCAGAAGACCGAATTGTGATATTCTACCGCGATGGCAGCTACGAAATTACCGACCAGGAATTGACACAAAGAATTGACCCGGAAAAAGTATTGCAGATTCAAAAATTCAATGCAGAGAATATCGTCACCGCGGTTTATCTCGACAAAGAAAAAGTGCAGTTCAATATCAAGCGGTTCAAAATTGAAACCACTACCCTGCACAACAAATTTTCATTTATAAAAGAAGGAGACGGCAATTACCTGGAAGCCGTTTCTACAGATGAGGAGCCTATACTGGCAGTACAAAGCGGCCGTGGCGACCAGGTGCGCAAAGCTAAGTTTAAAGTGGTAAAAATGGTAGAAGTAATGGGGTGGAAGGCAGTGGGTGCCAAGCTCACCGACTTTAGCAAAAGTGTTAAAATGGAATGGGAGAAAAAGAAAGGCGATAATAAAGAGCAGCCGGAACTGTTTTAACTTTCCCTGAATAATAATTCACAAAGCCTTTCTGCAACGAAAGGCTTTTTTGTACTGTCAGGCAGTAAAACAGGTATATGAAAACAATGATTATTGCAGCCGTTGTTTGTATAACGGTTATCTCCTGCAGCAAATCTCACCGCGAAGCATCCAACAAAATTGTTGGACAATGGGAACACCGGAAAGATATTGGCGGCATTGCGGCCGTCATACATTACCCCGCCGGCAATGGTAATATCCAGCAGTTTGGAAGCAACAACGAATTAACAATACTACAGCCTGGCGGAACATCGTATACAGGTACCTACAACATTCGCACATCTGCACGCGAAAACAAATGGTTGCTCACATTACAATACATGCTCAACGGACAAATGCAATCAACAACCGATACCGTGCAATTTGAAGGCAATCAATTGATCTACCTGCCTATGCAGCTGTGTTGCGATATGCAAACCAGGTATTACGAACGGGTAAACGGTAAACCTTAACGTTTTTTCTTTTTAAGAATAACAGAAGAATTTTGGGTGAGGCTGCTCGATAAAAAGATTTCTTTTCTTTTTGAACCGTCGGTAATAATCATGAGCGCGGTATTGGGCGGGTATTTGCCCAGGTTTTCTGCGTACATGGAAATTTCGGTATTAAGGTGGGCACTGTCCATGGCCAGGTACATGTTCAACGCACGTTCAGACAAGGGCTGGTGCGCCAGTACGGGTACTTTATTGATAAATACAGTAATGCTGTCGCCATCAATATCGCCATTATCATAAAAACTTACGCGTACAGAATCGCTTTCAATTTCCACTACACTGCTCAGAATATTTTTCCGTTGTTCAAAAGACACCACCAGCTTCTCCAATTCTTTTTTTCTTTCTGCCTCTGCCAGTTTGAAAGCGGTTGAATCCGGCGCTGTGATAACGATAGCGCTACCCGCTGCAGTGTCTTTTGGTGTTACGTTTGCGTTTTTAATTGTGGCAATTGAATCTTTGATAGTGGCAGCAGTCATGCGTTCTGCCATGGCAGTAGTGGTAGAAATATCTTTTGTGTTGATGACCAGTTCTTCTTCGCGTGGCTTCCAGTATTTTTTTACGTTGAGGACATTGCTTTTAATGAGGCTGTCCTGGTTTTTTTCACCTGCATCCAGTTCACTCCTAAAATTTAGTTCGGGGCAGGTGTATTTGTATTTTTCATGGCTCTTAAATGAACCAGTGAGTGTGCTTTTTACTTTAGACGTAAATAGTATGGCACTAAAATCCATCGGGCATTCTATACCATCTATGTTCCTGTTTTTATAAAAAGCCACGGGCAGGTTTTTGATCACCAGCAAACGTGTTTTTGGATTGTATACGCCGCGGATGTAATAGCTCTGGTACCCGCTGCGGAAGTAATAGCCGAATATACCTTCTACATCATTGCCTTTTTGTTTTATTACCAGTTCGGTGAGATAGTTATTATTGTTACTGCCTTTTGCATTGGCTTCGGCCAGTCCGTACCAACTGCCGGTAACCGTTTGGGCCTGCGTGCACAACGCGCCGCCCAGCATTATAAGAATGAGTAGTAAACGCATGGGGTGAAGATAAAAGAAATCTCTGATCTCTGATTTGATTATCGATGATTTGTTTTGTGCACCGTTGACTTGAATGAATGAGCAGCTTTAATTTTAACATTTCGCACCAATTGAATCTCTGATAATGGATCCGCAAATTGCGGAGATAGTATGGTGGGACGAAAACCAGATTAATCATACCAGAGATAATCACCAGCGACCGGACAACAAATCAGAGATGATTACATCCGAGATCAGAGATGGTTAAGTCCGCGGTCAGATAGCTAACTGTATTTATTCAAATACCGCTTTATCTCCCGGTCGGTATCCCTGCCTTTGATGGTTTCGCGTTTATCGTGGAGTTTTTTTCCTTTGCCAATACCTATTTCAATTTTGGCCAGGTTCTTTTCGTTGAAGAAAATCTTGAGTGGTACAATAGTATACCCTTTCTCGGTGGTTTTGGCCAGCAGTTTTTTTAACTCCCTTTTGGTGAGCAGTAATTTTCTTTCCTGCGTGGGTTCATGCTTGTGCGTGGTACCAAACGCATACTCAGAAATGTGCAGGCTTTTTACAAACAATTCACCGTCTACAAAATAGCAATAGCTATCGTTGAAACTGGCCTTGCCGGCACGCAACGCTTTTACTTCTGTACCCACCAATACCATGCCCGCCACATAAGTGTCTTCTATAAAATATTCGTGGTATGCCGACCTGTTTCTTAATTCTGCCATGGGTTGGATGATCGGTTGATTGGTTGATCAGTTGATTGGTTGATGCAGGGCTACTTGGAATAATGTAAATCATTATGATCGCATCAGCGATCAAACAATTAATTTTTAAACAGTACCAGCAGTGTTGCCAGTTTATCTTTCATTTCCTTTCTGTCTATGATGAAATCGAGGAAGCCGTGTTCAAGCAAAAATTCGCTGCGCTGAAAACCTTCCGGCAAATCTTTTTTTATGGTTTCCTTGATAACGCGGGGGCCGGCAAAGCCAATCAGCGCCCCGGGTTCTGCAATGTTTAAATCGCCCAGCATACCAAAAGAGGCCGATATACCACCAAAAGAAGGATCTGTCAACAGCGAGATGTAAGGAATTTTTGCATCGGTAAGTTGCGATAATTTACCAGATACTTTGGCCAGCTGCATCAGCGAAAAGGCGCTTTCCATCATACGTGCACCACCGCTTTTACAAATGATCATCAATGGCGTGCGGTGCGCCAGGCAATAATCTGCTGCGCGTGAAATACGCTCTCCCATTACACTGCCCAAAGATCCGCCAATGAATTCAAAATCCATACAGGCAATCACCAGTTCATTGTCTTTTATCTTGCCTGCGGCCACCCTGATAGAATCGGTGATATCTGTTTTGGCCCAGGTTTCTTCCAGCCTTTTTTCGTATGACTTTAAATCGGTAAAATGCAGGAAGTCTTTTGAACGGATGTTCTCAAACATCACCTCATACTCATCGTTATCAAACAAAATATCAAAATATTCATCGCTGCCAATACGGTGATGGTGGTTGCATTTAGGGCAGGTAAACAGGTGTTCGCGCAATTCATTCACGGTGCAGATATAATTGCATTCCGGACATTTCACCCATAAACCTTCCGGGGCTTCTTTCTTTTCAGCCGTTGTTGTAAGAATCCCTTTTTTTATCCTTTTAAACCAACTGGTCTTAGCTTCATCATTTTGTCCTTCTTCACCTGCCAGGTTCGCATCAAAATCCTCCACTTTTTTTGCCATTCCATTATAGTTTAGGGCGGCTAAGATAAGAAACTACTGTCATTTAGCATCCGGTCGCTGATATAGCTACCACGCTGCTAAAAAAATACAATATTTGTGTTTGAACTACGGGTTCCTGTACTATTTTTGCAGCAATCGCTTTCATAATACCCTTATCTTCAGTAAACAAAGAAAGCCCCTGTTTGTTTTTTAATTAATACTGCACAAATGAAATGGTCTGAGTTTTTTACTTCCTCCGTAGGCAAAAAGTTGATAATGGCCCTGACCGGTATTTCGCTTATTTTATTTTTAATTGTTCATGCCGGGCTGAATGCCTGTATCTGGGCCAACGATGGAGGTGAAATGTTTAACAAGGCCGCTCATTTTATGGGTGCTACCATTGTAGTACGCATTCTGGAAGTAGGCCTGTTTGCCGGCATTATACTCCATTTGGTGCAGGGCTATATTCTTACCGCACATAATAATAGCCGCAGGTCTGTAAAGTATGCTGTTAATTATGGGCAGGGCAGCACATGGTACAGCAGAACCATGGGGCTGTTGGGTACCTTGTTGTTGTTATTTCTAATCATGCACATTTATCATTTCTGGACACCCAGCCGATTGGGCGGTATTGGAAGCATTCATGAACTGGAACCTGTTACTTATATGGATGGCAAAGAAATTCATAACCTGTATGGAGAGATGCTAAAAGTTTTTCAGGGCAACCTTTTGATAGTGGTGTTGTATGTGTTGGGATGCATTTCACTGGCCTACCATCTGCTGCATGGTTTCCAGAGTTCGTTTCGTACGTTGGGCGTATCCAATAGACGATATATCGCTTTGATAAAAGGCACTGGCGTTGCTTTTTCAATTATTGTACCGCTGGCGTTTGTTATGATGCCGGTAAGCATGTACCTGGGTTGGGTGAAGTAGGCCTGAGGCGTGATTGGTCAGTCGTGAGGCCTGAGCCGTGAGTGAGAACTGAGTGTAGAGACGCCAAAAAATAGTAATTGAAGGTTTGGCAAAAGTATTATCACATTTTCACATTAGCACATTAGCACATTAGCACATTAGCACATTTTCACATTTTCACATTAGCACATTAATTCTATGCTGAATTCAAAAATACCTTCCGGTCCGCTTGATGAAAAATGGACAGACTATAAGGGCCATGTAAAACTGGTGAACCCCGCTAATAAAAGAAAGATTGAAGTGATAGTGGTGGGTACTGGTCTGGCCGGTGCGGCGGCCGCAGCATCGCTGGGCGAACTGGGCTATAAAGTAAAAGCTTATTGTTTCCAGGATTCTCCCCGCAGGGCGCATAGCATTGCCGCGCAGGGAGGTATTAACGCAGCAAAAAATTACCAGAATGATGGCGACTCCGTTTTTCGCCTGTTCTATGATACCATCAAAGGTGGAGATTATCGGGCACGTGAGTCGAACGTACACCGGCTGGCAGAGGTAAGCGCCAATATTATTGACCAATGTGTAGCGCAGGGCGTACCGTTTGCCCGCGAGTACGGCGGCCTGCTCAGCAACCGCAGTTTTGGCGGCACGCAGGTACAAAGAACTTTTTATGCAGCCGGGCAAACCGGTCAGCAGCTACTGATAGGCGCTTACCAGGCATTGGAACGCCAGGTAGCCCTGGGCAACGTAAAAATGTATGCCCGCCATGAGATGCTGGATGTGGTAATGATAGACGGCAAAGCCCGCGGCATCATTACCCGCAACCTGATCAGCGGAGAACTGGAACGGCATTTCGGTCATGCGGTACTGTTATGCACCGGTGGTTACGGCAATGTTTTTTACCTCAGTACCAACGCCATGGGCAGCAACGTTACCGCCGCATGGAAAGCCCATAAAAAAGGCGCCTTGTTTGCAAACCCCTGCTTTACGCAAATACACCCCACGTGTATACCCGTAAGCGGAGACCATCAGAGCAAGCTCACCCTAATGAGTGAAAGTTTGCGCAATGACGGCAGAATATGGGTACCCAAAAAACAGGGCGATACCCGCCGCGGCAATGAAATACCCGAGGAAGAAAGGGATTATTACTTAGAAAGAAGATATCCTGCCTTCGGCAACCTGGTTCCGCGAGATGTGGCTTCCCGCGCCGCCAAAGAAAGATGCGATGCCGGGTACGGCGTTGGATCGTCTAAACAGGCGGTATTTCTTGATTTTGCGGCTGCCATTCTCCGTTATGGTAAAATTGAATGCGGTATACAGGGTAAAGAAAATGCGCCCGAAGAAGAAGTGATACAACTGGGTAAAGATGTGGTAAAAGAAAAATACGGTAACCTCTTCGATATGTACCAGAAGATTACCGGCGAAGATCCATACGAGCAACCCATGCGCATTTACCCGGCAGTACATTATACCATGGGTGGCCTGTGGGTAGATTATGAATTGCAAACTACCGTACCGGGATTGTACTCATTGGGAGAAGCCAATTTCAGCGATCACGGTGCCAACCGCCTCGGCGCTTCTGCGCTTATGCAGGGACTGGCAGATGGCTATTTTGTAATTCCTTACACCGTGGGTAATTACCTGGCCGATGAAATTCGCACCAATGCCATCCCTACCGACCATCCGGCTTTTGCAGAAACAGAAAAAGCCGTGGCCGACCGTATTCATCAGCTGATGAACATTAAAGGCAAACAAACTGTAGAAAGTTTTCATAAACGCCTCGGCAAGATCATGTGGGATAAATGCGGTATGGCGCGCAATGCTGCCGGGTTGCAGGAAGCCATTACCGAAATACAACAATTGAAAAAAGAATTCTGGAGCGATCTGAAAATACCCGGCGAGATTACGGGCATGAACCCGGAGCTGGACAAAGCCAACCGTGTAGCTGATTTTATAGAACTGGGAGAACTGATGTGTAAAGACGCGCTGAACCGCAATGAAAGCTGCGGCGGCCATTTTCGCGAAGAAAGCCAGACCGAAGAAGGCGAAGCCAAACGCGATGATGCTAATTACGCTTATGTTGCTGCGTGGGAATTGAAAGGCGATAGTGATTGGGAACTGCACAAAGAAACGTTGGAGTTTGAAGTAGCCAAACCCAGCCAGCGAAGCTATAAATAATGTGCAAATGTGAAAATGTGATAATGTGGAAATGTGTAACTGCGCGATGCATCATCCTTAGTAGTAAGGCAAGCTAAAAAGTTATTAAATCGCTACTGGGGTTTCGTTGTAATTGGTTAACATATAGTTCTTTAAAATATGCTATGATGAGTGTTTAAAAAATGAACAATTCTATTATTTTCATTTTTTTCATACACCTTATCATATGCAGACGAAAAATGTTATAGTTGAAAAATCACTGGCCTTTGCGGTGGAGATTGTTGTTTTTTGTGAATTGCTTGAAGCACAAAGAAAGTTTGTTGTTGCAAAACAATTGCTCCGTTCGGGAACATCCATTGGGGCAAACGTTTTTGAATCGCAGCATGCAGAAAGCAGGGCAGATTTCATTCACAAAATGAAAATTGCCGTCAAAGAGTCAAATGAAACGTTGTACTGGTTATTGGTTTGCGAAAAGAGTACGCAATACCCAACCAGTGACAGACTGAAAAATTCGGTAGAAGAATTAATAAAAATTATTTCAAAAATTATTGCTTCTTCTAAATTGTAAAAAGCTGTTAAGGTCGATGACGATAACCGTCGCTGGCATTTCTAATAATTTTAAAACCAGGGTGTGGATGTAATTAGCACATTTTCACATTCATCACATTAGCACATTATTACGATGGAACACTACCACATGAATTTGAATTTAAAGATCTGGAGGCAGAAAAACAGCAAAGACAAAGGCGGATTTGTTACTTACCAGGTAAGTAATATCTCTTCTGAAATGTCTTTTCTTGAAATGATTGATGTGCTTAACGAACGCCTCATTACCGAAGGCCAGGACCCCGTTGCATTTGACCATGATTGCCGCGAGGGGATCTGCGGCAGTTGTTCCATGTATATTAACGGCAAACCCCACGGCCCGTGGAAAGCCAATACGGTGTGCCAGTTGCACATGCGCGCCTATAAAGATGGCGACACCATTGTAATAGAACCCTGGAGGGCTGATCCCTTTCCGGTAATAAAAGACCTGGTGGTAGACCGCTCGGCATTCGACCGGATCATACAGGCAGGTGGATTCATCAGCGTTAATACCGGCAATGCTGTAGACGGCAATGCCATCCCCATTAATAAAGACGATGCAGATTTGTCGTTTGCCAACGCCATGTGTATTGGTTGTGGTGCATGTGTTGCCGCCTGTAAGAATAGTTCGGCATTGCTGTTTGTATCTGCTAAAGTTTCGCACCTGGCCTTGCTGCCGCAAGGCTCGCCAGAACGCAAGAGCCGTGTGCTGAACATGGTAGCGCAAATGGACAAAGAAGGCTTTGGCAGTTGTACCAATACCGGCGCCTGCGAGGCAACCTGTCCCAAAGAAATTTCCATTACCAACATCGCCCGTTTAAACGCAGAATATTTTGGTGCGGGGTTAACCGTAGACAAGTAAGAAATCGCTGATCGCTGATGTGATCATCGCTGATTTCTTTATGTGCATCTTACCGCTGTGTTTGTATGTTTATGCGGCGCGGGGATGTAGCTGGTATCAGTGCTTAACACTTGTTGTGTAACGAACCCTCTGCTGACTCTGTTAGCGCTTCGCGCAACCCTTCTGGTCTTAATCGCAGCGTAGCGCTCTTTTTCTCTTTCCACTTCTTAGCCATGCGGGAGTGAAATCTCTTTTTCTCTTTTAAACGCTTAGCCGTACATTCAGGCTTCAATTGATTCTTTATGATACCAAAACTTTCAGCTGCCACAGCTGTTATATGCCTGTTATCTTCCTGTCTTCTAAACAACAACAACGTGAACACAAAAGAATCCTACAAATGGCCGGAAAATATACCTGCGCCAATTGCTGAAATAAAACCCTATACCCGCACCATGCACGCCGACACAGTGATGGACAACTATTACTGGATGATCGACTATTTCAAAAAAGGGGCCGACAGCAATAAAGTGGTAGAGTACCTTAAGGCGGAGAATAAATACCTCGATACCATGATGAGTGGTACCAAGCATTTTCAGGAATCACTGTTTGCAGAAATGAAAGGCCGCATCAAAGAAAAAGATGAATCTGTACCGGTATTTAAAAAAGGATATTACTATTATACCCGTAACGAGGAGGGCAAACAATATTACAAGTACTGCCGCAAAAAAGGCTCGCTTGATGCCAGTGAGGAAATACTGCTGGATGTGGATGCCATGGCAGAAGGTCATCCGTATTTTTCGGCCACCGGTTTTAATGTAAGTGATGACAATAAGTTACTGGCTTATGGCATTGATACAGTATCGCGCCGGCAATACATCATTCATATCAAAAACCTTGAAACAGGCGAAATTTACGCAGATGCCATTCACAATACTGAGGGCGGTTCTGCATGGGCCAACGACAGTAAAACACTTTTCTACACAGAAAAAAATAAAGAAACACTGCTTTCAGAAAAAATCAAGCGGCATACACTGGGGAGTGATGCGGCAACTGATGTAATAGTCTATACGGAAAAGGATCATAGCAATTATATTGGAGTGGGCAAAAGCAAATCAGGTAAATACATTTTCATTGTGTCACAGGCTACCATGAGTTCAGAATACCGCTGGATAGATGCCTCGCTTCCCACCGGTGAATTCAAAGTATTTCAGCCGCGGATGAAAGATGTGTTATATGATGTAACCGATGATGGGAGCAAATTTCTGATAGTCACCAACTGGGAGGCTAAGAATTTCAGGCTGATGGAATGCCCGTACAACAACACGGCAAGTGCCGCGTGGAAAGAGATCATTCCCAACAGAAGCGATGTGCTGCTGGAAGGCGTTGACGAGTTTAAAAACTACCTGGTGATCATTGAAAGAAAAAATGGCCTGCGACAAATGAATATCAAGGACGTAGCCACCGGCAAAGATCACTACCTCAATTTTGGTGAGCCTGCTTATACTGCTAACCCCGCAGCCAACCCGGAGTTTAACACCACCAATTTGCGGTACAATTATACATCACTGACCACACCTGTTTCAGTATTTGATTACAACATGGAAACCGGCGAAAAAAAATTAATGAAGCAGCAGGAAGTGGTAGGCGGATACAATACGGAAGATTATGTGACAGAAAGAGTTTATGCTACCGCAAAGGACGGCACCAAAGTGCCGGTGTCTATTGTGTATAAAAAAGGTTTTGTTAAGGACGGCAACTCGCCCCTGTTACTGTATGCTTATGGTTCCTATGGCAACAGCATAGACGCCAGTTTCAGCAGTGCGCGCCTGAGCCTGCTGAACCGTGGTTTTGCATTTGCCATTGCGCATATACGTGGCGGACAAGAGATGGGCAGGCAATGGTATGAAGATGGCAAGTTGATGAAAAAGAAAAATACATTTACAGACTTTATCGACTGTGGCGAATACCTGATTGCGCAAAAATTTACCAGCAAAGAACACCTGTATGCACAAGGCGGTAGTGCCGGTGGCCTGCTCATGGGCGCCATTGCTACCATGCGGCCAGATCTCTGGCATGGTGTTATTGCACAGGTACCTTTTGTAGATGTTATTAATACGATGCTTGATGAAAGCATCCCCCTTACCACCAATGAATTTGATGAGTGGGGCAATCCAAAAAATAAAGACGCTTACGATTATATGAAATCGTATTCCCCGTATGAAAATGTTTCAAAAAACGGTTATCCCAATATGCTGGTAACAACCGGACTGCATGATAGCCAGGTGCAATATTTTGAACCGGCCAAATGGGTAGCCAAAATAAGATCATTAAAAACAGACAATAAATTATTGCTGTTGTATATTAATATGGAAGCTGGTCATGGTGGCGCTTCCGGAAGGTTTAATTATTTAAAGGAAGTAGCGCTGCAGTATTCCTTTTTGTTTGCATTGGAAAATATTACGCAATAGCTGGGGTGAGTGGTGAGTGGTAAGTGGTAAGTGGTGAGTAGTAAGCGGAATGGATTGTGGGCTTGTACGGGTATCTTATTGTGAGTAGGAAGTAGATAAAATGCAATCCGTTCGGCTCAAGAGCATTTAAAATATAAAATTCAACATTTAAAATAGCTCACCACACAACACTTAACACAATAATTAAAGTCTGTAGTTAACCCCAAACTGCACATTCGCTGCATGGGTGGCAACATTAAGTTGCACATACGTTGTGGTTCTTTGCACGGTAAAATTATAGGTGTTGGAAAAGTATAACAAGTGATCGTGGGTTTTATAGCTATTGTGCAAACTGTAATAGTTGAGGTTGCGCAGGTAAGACCCAAATGCAAATTTCATCCCGAACTTGTTTCCGGACCGTCCTTTAAAAACAAGTTCGGTACTGATGCCGAGTGAACCAATATATTTTTTTCGGTCGATGGTGGTGGCAGCACTGTCGGGCATGTTTTTGCGGAACCCATAATAGCTCCCGAATTCATTATACAGGTTTCCTTCCACACCAATATACCGCCACTCTCCCCTTCTGCCCATGCGTGCCGATGCACTGATACCGGCGTAAGCCCCATATGCACCCCAAAATTTAGTGCCTGCATTTTTGTTGATGTACGATGTATCTGCATAATAAGAACTGTACGAGTAATAATCGTAGTGCTTAACAGCATAAGTACCCACTGCGGCGGACGCGCCATAATACAACCTTATTTTATTAATTACATGACTACGGTGCAGCCCGGCCTGCAGCGACACCACATTATCGCGCAGGTTCTCGTTCATACCGCCCAGGCTGAGTGTGGATGATATAAAAGTGGCCGAGGGCAGTGAGTCAGAAGCAACGGGTACCAGGTGGTAGGTGGGTATATTGCCTTGTACGGGATGCTGGTAGTACGCTTTATGGAGGCAAGAACTGAGACTTGTTGCAATAAAAAGGCAGGCAAACAGCAGGGTTCTGGATGATGGGTTCATGCCTCCTTGACAGCTGATAAAATTAAAATGCTGCCCGCGATGTTGTAAAAACAATGTCAAATTCTCTTTCCCGTTGAAAAACAATAGCTTCGGGCAATAAATACCAGTTTTCGACGCTAATAAATAAACCATTTCCGGGCTGTGGGGAAGCTGCTTATTTTTTGTTTGATCTACCTTGGTACAACCATCTCATTGCGGGCACAAACGCCCCGTACGGGCCGGCCATTATCTAACCTGCGCACCAAAGCCATTAGCACACGGCAGCCAATCATTCAACTGGATACCCTGAGCATACTACCCAATACATTTTCATTACCCGGCATCAGCAAAGACTGGTACAACATAGACTATATCAACGCCACCATTACCTGGCACCAGCAACCGGTAAAAGACAGTGTTTGGGTTCAATACCGTGTGTTTGATGCGAGGCTCAATGCCATTACCAAACACCTGAGTTACGATAGCATCATGAACAATTTCATGGGGCAGCCATTTGTATTCAACGATAATTCGTTTAAACAAAGCGACCGTTTTTTTGACTTTGGTACAATCAATTACACGGGTAGTTTTGGGCGGGGCATTGCATTCGGCAACAGCCAGGATGCAGTGGTCACCTCCAGCCTTAACCTGCAACTCAACGGCTTTCTGGCAGACAGCATTGAAATTGTAGCGGCTATTACAGATAATAACATACCAGTTCAGCCCGATGGCACTACCCAGCAATTGAATGAGTTTGACAGAATTTTCCTGCAGTTTAAGAAGAAAACCTGGAGCCTGAGCCTGGGCGATATTGACATACGACAGAATAAAAGCTATTTTCTAAATTTTTATAAACGCCTGCAGGGCGTGGCTTTTGAAACCACCACTAAACTTGCACCCAATATTACCAACACCAGCCTGCTGAGTGGGTCTATTGCCAAAGGAAAATTTACGCGCAACATCTTTCAGGGCCAGGAAGGCAACCAGGGCCCCTACCGCCTGCAGGGCGCCAACAACGAATTTTACTTTGTGCTGCTGGCCAATACTGAACGGGTATTCATAGATGGTGAATTGCTGCAGCGCGGCGAAGACAGGGATTATGTTATCAATTACAACACTGCCGAGGTAACGTTTACGCCCAAACGAATGATCACCAAAGACAGTCGAATACAGATTGAATTTGAGTATGCCGACCGAAACTACCTAAACGCCAATTTGTATTTTACTAACCTCACCAATTTCAGCGATAAGCTGCGGGTTACCGTAAGCGCATTTAATAACAGCGATGCAAAAAGCTCCCCCATCAACCAGACACTCGACCCCACCCAGAAAATATTTTTAAGAAACCTGGGCGACAGCATCAATAACGCCTTTTATAAAATTGCAAACCTGGATACGTTTTCCGCCGGCAAAATATTATACAAAAAGATCGACACCGTATACAGCAACGGCGCATTACGCGATTCAATCTTTGTTTATTCATCCAACCCTGACAGTGCCATTTATTCTCTTTCTTTTGCAGACGTAGGATTTGGCAAAGGCGATTACCTGCCAGATTTTAATGGTGCCAATGGTAAGGTGTACAGATGGATAGCACCTGTTGGGGGTGTTAAACAAGGGCAATATGAAGCCGCAATTTTTCTGGTAACACCCAAAAAACAACAAGTGGTAAGTGTGCAGGTAGATTATGATGTAACCAAAAAAACCAATGTTACCACAGAACTTGCTTACAGCAATTATGATGTAAACACCTTTTCTAATATAGACAAAGCCAATAACAGTGGCTATGCGGCCAAAGTACGCGTTACCAATACAAAGGATTTTGCCGGCCCCAAAAAATTAAACCTGCTTACCAATGCCGGTTTTGAATACGTAGGTGAGCGCTTTAAACCACTGGAGCGGCTGCGCAACGTAGAATTTTTGCGCGACTGGGGCTTACCGTACGTACTGCCTGCCGAAACCGAAAGCATTGTAACAGCTGGCGCACAACTGGCAGATGTAAAGAAAAATAATGTACGCTATCAATTCACCAACTACCGAAGGGGCGGCGATTTTAACGGTATACGCAATAGCCTAGTACAAGCCCAGAATATCAAAGGATGGCAGTTCAACAACCAGTTTACCATTTCAAATACCAACAGCGCTACAGACAAAGGTTATTTTCTGCGGCCGGTTATTGACGTGTCTAAAAGATTTAAACAGATAAAGAACTATACCATCGGCGCCAACTACTCCGTAGAACACAACGAAGTAAGAAACAAAGCCGCCGACTCCATAGCCAATACCAGTTTCTCTTTTCAGATCATACAGGTATCGCTAAAATCTGACGACACAAAACCAAACAAATGGGGCATCACCTATTTTACCAGGAAAAACAGGTACCCTTACGGAAAAAGCCTTATCACCAGCGATATCAGCCACAACGTTAACTTAAACGGAGAACTGCTAAAAAGCCAGCACCACCAGTTCAGGTGGAATGCCACTTACCGTAAACTGCAAATACTCAATACGGCTGTTACCACGCAGAAGGCAGATCAAAGTATTCTGGGCAGGCTAGAGTACCTGGTAAATGAATGGAAAGGTTTGCTTACCGGCAACCTGTTGTACGAAGCAGGATCCGGCCAGGAACAAAAGCGTGATTATGCATTTCTTGAAGTACCGGCCGGCCGGGGGGAATATACATGGAATGATTACAACAACGATGGTATACAGCAATTGAACGAATTTGAGGTGGCACTCTTTCAGGACCAGGCTAAGTACATTCGAATTTTTACCCCTACCAATGAGTTTATAAAAGCCAATTACAACACGTTTAACTATAGCATCAACATAAACCCCCGCGCTGTCATCAATAGCAGGTCTGCATCGAATACAAAAAAATTTATTGCAAGACTTAACCTTCAGTCCTCCTTACAAATCGCAAAAAAAGAATTGGCGGGCAGCATTGTACAATTGAATCCATTTAAAACCCCGTTGAGCGATACATCGCTCATCAATCTTACCTCCGTTTTTATCAACAGCTTTTCATTTAACAGGTTTAGCACCCGCTGGGGGCTCGATGTAACTAATGCACGCAATAGTGGTAAATCGCTGCTGACTTACGGGCTGGAAAGCCGCCGGCTGAACGAATGGACCGGCCGCGCAAGGGCCAATATCAGTAAATCGCTTTTGCTGGATATCACGGGCAAAAAGGGCGTAAGCCAGCTTGGTACCGCCAACGCCAAATTTGAAAACCGCAATTATAATATCAGACAGTATTCGGTAGAGCCCCGTATTAATTTTACAAGGGGCACATTGCTTCGGATTATTACGGGTTATAAATACAGCAACAAGAAAAACAATGCGGGTGACAGGGAGACCTATTCTTCTCATGCGGTAAACACCGAGGTTAAATACAACATACTGCAGTCTGGGACGGTGCTGGCCAAATTTACATACTCCAATATCAGCTTTGCCCCTCTCGCCAATGCAAATACTACGGTGGGATATAATATGCTGGATGGACTTTTGCCCGGCAAAAATTACTTGTGGAACCTTGAGGTAACCAAACGCCTGGCCAATAACCTTGAGATCAATATACAGTACGAAGGCCGCAAGCCGGGCGATGCAAAAGTGGTGCATATAGGGCGTGCTTCGGTAAGAGCGATCTTTTGATAGTATAAAGTATCGAGTATTTAGTATTTAGACGTCGCGGCAATGTTTGACGTATAGTATTTAGTATTGAGTATTTAGATTCTAGACGTCCCGGCAATGTTTGACGTATAGCATTTACAGTTTTTAGACGACGCAGCAATGTTTGACGTATGCTCCCTGCCTATCCTGTTTCGTTTCTTTAACTCCGTTCTTACAATTAGGTTACTGAAGGTTTTCGGGAGAGGCAGTATACTTTCAATTTATCTATCTTAATTGTTTGCACTAATACTGTGTATCATAAAACGATTAAGACCCGACGATACCGCCGGGTCTTAATACTTAATACTATATACTAAAGTCTGTCAGATTATCCAAACAAGCCACCTTTCTTCAGTTCACGTGTTCCTTCTCCAATTTTGAAACCATTGTGATAGATTTCAATTTTATAGTTACCGCGCTGGAAATCGCTGTTTTGTTTCCATGCAAATTGTACATTTTTCTTTTTGCCTGCTTCAAATTCTACAGGAACTTTTGCGGTAAACAGTTTATCACCTTCGTCTCTTGTAGTAAATGTACCTGAACCAAGTGCTTCTACTGCAACAGGTTTACCATCAGGACCAGTAATAGAAACATAGATATCAGCAGTACCAGACTGAACAATGCGGTTGTCAACATCAAATGCGATAACCAGTTTGTCTACGCGTTTAGCAGTAGTGGTTACTTTTTCACGGCCATTTTTCTTTTCGTTAATGGGGGTGATGGTGATGTTGGAGGCATTGAAGGTAGAAGCAATTTCTACTTTCTTATCTGACTCTGCTTTTGCAGATGTGGTAGTTGCCAAATCTGTGCTAAGCTGTGTTGTTTTACCTTTTTCAGTGGTAAGGTCTGTATTCAGCTGTGTATTCTGGGCGGTCAATTCTGTAACTTTTTGCTCAAGTCCAGCAATCTTATCATTCAACTGGCCAATGAGTTCTTTAGCCCTTGTAAGTTCAGCAGCTGTTGCATTCTTCTTATTTAAAATGCTGCGGATTTCTGCTTTTCTTTTTGTGATATCGTTAGTAGCTTCAGTAAGTTTACCTTGTAACTGGCTATTGCTGCCGGTTACTGAATCAAGACGGGCGAGGGATGCTTCAAAACTACGTTGAATCTCACCTTTTTCATCTGTAACCCTGGCAATCTGGGTGTCTTTGTTCATGATGCTTTGTTCATTCTTATTGTTGTTCCAAAGCAAATAACCCCAGGTACCTAAAAGTGCTACAGCAAGAAGACCAATAATAAGACCTCTATAATCTTTTTTTGGCGCCTCATTGTGTGTAGTGGCAGATGGATAATTAGTAGTACTCATATTTAGTTTGTTTTTCAAAAAGTTATTAAAATATGTTCCCGAAATAGCTGATTTTTTTTCAGCCATGTACCCTTTAGACTAAAACCATGCCAAAATCTTTTTTCGAGGTTATTAACATTTGTTGAAAAATGTTTAAAGCGAGCGGTAATCCCCGAAACACAGCATGAGCCTGCGTTTCAGGGCTTTGCGGCTAAAAATTATCGCTTTCGTGTTTATTAAATTCCGGGGTCGTTTTCTAGCAAATAATGCTTTAATTATGCTTTAATAATTTGCTAATATTGCAGCAATATGTCTGTAGAAAAGATCTTGTCTGATTGGAAAAAGAAGTCGTTCCGCCCTGTTTATTGGCTGGAAGGCGAAGAAGAATACTATATAGACCAGGTGATGAGTTATGCGGAGCACCATATTCTTTCTGAAGCGGAGGCCGGTTTTAACCTGACCGTTTTTTACGGAAAGGACGCTGCCTGGGCCGACATTGTGAATGCCTGTATGCGCTACCCTATGTTCTCTGAAAGACAAGTGGTGCTGTTAAAAGAGGCCCAGCAAATGCGCGATATCGATAAATTGGAAAATTACATCGCAAATCCGCTGACGTCTACCATTTTTGTGGTGTCCTATAAAGAGAAAAAAGTAGACGGCCGCAGCAAACTTGCCAAGTTGCTAAAAGAAAAAGGCGAATTGCTGTCAACTAAAAAAATGTATGAGAACCAGTTGCCAGACTGGGTCAATAATCTGGCAGCTTCAAAAGGTTACAGCCTTTCGCAAAAGGCACTCATGTTGCTGGTAGAACATATTGGTAATGATCTTTCCAGGATAAACAATGAAATAGAAAAACTGGCAGTAAACCTGGGCACCCGCAAAAGCATTACTGAAGACGATATAGAAAAATATATTGGTGTAAGCAAAGAATATAATGTGTTTGAGTTGCAGGATGCATTGGCAAAAAAAGACCTTCCCCGTGCCATCCGCATTATCAGGTATTTTGAAAGCAATCCCAAGGCCGCCCCTATACAGTTGGTGCTGCCTGCTATCTATAACTATTTCTCCAAGGTATTTTCTGTTTTTGGTATGGCAGATAAAAGTGAAAATGCGGTGAAACCGCTTTTTTACAACAATATTTTCGCTGCCCGCCAGGCACTGGATACATTGAAGAATTATGGGTATGAAGGGGTGGAGAAAAGCATCCTGCTATTACATGCGTACAACCTCAAAAGTGTGGGTGTAGATAATATCGGAACTCCGGATGCATCCCTGCTGAAAGAGCTGGCTGTAAAAATGATTATGTGAGCTGCAGGCTCTCCAGGGCATGCTGCTTATCTATTGCCAGTTGTTGTTTTAATGCATCCAGCCCATTGAACTTTTGTTCGCCACGCAGGTATTTTTTTATGTACACCCGCAGCGTGGAGCCATAAATATCTTTATCAAAATCAAAAATATTTACTTCTATGACCCTGCCGGTACCGCCTATAGTGGGGCGTATGCCGATATTCATCATACCGTTGAGCAATGCTTGCTGCGGTTGGCTGTTGCGCACTGCTACCTGTACAGCATATACGCCGTTACCAGGTATCAGTTTATCTTCTGTTTGCACGTGCAGGTTGGCGGTAGGATACCCGAGCGTACGACCCAGTTTGTTGCCGGTGGCTACCAGCCCCTCAAAAAAATAATCATAGCCCAGTAATTGCGCAGCTACGGCAGTATTACCCTCATGCAATGCCGCCCTGATACGGGTTGAACTGATGGCTGCTTCATCAATAACATGTACCGGTATTTCAATCAGCTCAAAAGCATGCTCACCGGCATATTGTTCCAGCAAATGAAAATTACCGCTACGGCCTTTGCCAAAGCGGTGGTCATAACCAATGATAACAGTATGCGGGTGAAAACGGCGCACCAGAAAATCTTCAATGTAGCCGGTGGCCGTTTGGTTGGCAAACGCTTCTGTAAACGGCACCACTACCAGGTTATGGATGCCCTGTTGTTGCAGCAGTTCAATTTTTTCAGGCAGGGTATTGAGCAGTTGCATAGGCCCGCTGCTTACAATTTTGCGGGGGTGCGGATCAAAGGTGACCAACACCGTTTCTCCGCTAATGCGCTGAGCCTCTTTCACCAGCTGTTGTATAATTTGCTGGTGGCCCAAATGTACCCCGTCAAAAGTGCCTATGGTAACAACTGCTTTCGTAAATACCGGCAATTGGTCTATGTTGCTGTAAACTTTCATTTTTGAGTGGTGCAAAACTAAATGATAATTGAAATTGAAAATTGAAAATTAGATATTTAGTTTTGCCGCTCAAACCGCAACATGAGTTTATATTCAAAACGGGGCGTTTCGGCACAAAAAGAAGAAGTACACAAAGCAACAGAGAAACTGGATAAGGGTCTTTATCCGTACGCTTTTTGCAAACTATACGCCGATTACCTGGGTGGCGATGCCAATTGGGTGAATGTAATGCATGCAGACGGAGCCGGCACCAAAAGCATTCTTGCCTACCTCTATTGGAAAGAAACCGGCGACGTGTCTGTTTGGGAGGGCATAGCCCAGGATGCGGTGGTAATGAACCTGGACGATTTGCTGTGCGTGGGCATACATGATAACCTGCTTTTTTCTTCCACCATTGATCGCAATAAACGACTGGTACCGGCAGCGGTACTGGAAGCCATTATTAATGGAACCCAGTCTTTTTTTGAAGAAATGAAAAAGTTTGGGGTAAACATTCACTACCTGGGCGGTGAAACTGCAGACGTGGGAGATGTGGTAAGAACCATTGCGGTAAATGGCACCATGGCCGCCAGGTGGCCAAAAAACAAGATTATAGGGAACGGCAAGATTCAGCCCGGCGATGTTATTGTAGGTTTTGCGAGCTATGGCCAGGCAACGTATGAATCTGCCTATAACAGCGGTATTGGCAGCAACGGCCTGACCAGTGCCAGGCATGATGTGCTGCAAAAAAACTATGGCACTCGTTTTACTGAATCTTTTGATACCGGGCTGGATGATGAAGTGGTGTACATAGGGCCTCATTCGTTTAACGAAGTCATCCCATCCGCAAAATATAACCAGCAGGTGCTACCTGCAGATAAATCACATACTATAGGAGACCTCTTGCTTTCCCCCACCCGTACGTATGCACCCTTGCTAAAAGTAATTTTGGAAAACCATTTTGATGCAGTGCATGGGCTTATCCATTGCAGTGGTGGCGGCCAAACCAAATGCATGAAATACCTGCCCGGCAATTATCGCATTGTAAAGGACAACATGTTGCCGGTTCCGCCGGTTTTTGATATTATCCAACAGTCATCCGGCTCAGATAACCGGGAAATGTACCAGGTGTTTAATATGGGCTGCCGATTGGAGATTTTTACAACGGAAAAAGAAGCAGCCAGCCTTATTGAAGCGGGTAAGCAATTCGGGATACATGCCGCGGTAACGGGCCGGGTGGAAGCATCCGATAAAAAAGAATTGATATTGAAGGTGGGCACAGATGAGATTGTGTACTAACCGCGTCAACAAATCCTTCGCGCACAAGGGCCTGTCGCTCCTGCAATGCTGTTTGACAGGTTTATCCGGAAAAAAGAAAGTCCCGGTTGAAATAACAACCGGGACTTTCTACCATATTTTTTTGTACCTCTACACTTTCTCAACCTGACGAACCCTGGCTTTAACACCAACTGCAGGCATCAATTTGGACTTTTTAAACCGGCTGGCAACCCACACATTGTCCAGTTCTACTTTGTCTAAATCTTCAATACCTGCACCATAACCAGCACCTGTGATACAATCCCAGCTGCAATTACGTGTTAAGTTAGTGGCAATCTTGGAAGTAGCTTTAGGGTAAGCTATCCACAATTTAGCCTCATTTTTTAATGCAGGTAAAACTTCGCGAAGGATACCACTTAACTGGCTCTCACTTACTGCAAAAACAAGCGCAAAATCAATCTTGCGGCTTTTTAACAAGGGAGTTACATTTTTTGAAAACGACAATTTTACAAATTGTTTTTCGATGGAAGATGGAAGCCCTTGAATAAGCAAATTTCTCTCGTCCTGTATCAGGAGTTTTTCAAACAATGTTTGAGACATAATTAGAAATTTTTGTTTTAGGGTGTTTTAGTTGGGGAAGTGCAAAGGTAAAACATAACAAGCAAAGAATACGATACTTTATAAGAAAATACCGCCGGAATTTGCCGGCGGTACCCCTAATAACTTGATTTAAATCATTATTTTAGAATGTTTTATCTATTAATGGGTTTATAATAGCGTAAAGCTTCGGGCATTTGCTCCTGCAGGCGTGCAATACGGTTGCCTTCTGCAGGGTGCGTACTCAGGAATTCAGGGGGTTTATTACCGCCTCCGGCCTTTTCCATGCGCTGCCAAAGCGGAATGGCTTCCTGGGGATTATACCCTGCCATAGCGGCAAAGTTCAGCCCAAATTTATCAGCTTCATATTCATCTTTTCTTGAGAACGGTAATGTTACGCCCACCTGGCTGCCCACCCCGTAGGCATTCATAAACATCGACTGTGTTTCTGCCGGTTTATTGGCCAATGCCACAGCAAGCGCCACACCGCCCAGTTGTTGTACCAACCCCATGCTCATACGCTCATTGCCATGTTGTGCCAAAGCGTGGGTAATTTCATGGCCCATTACAACTGCCAGCGCCGCCTCGTTCTGGGTGATTGGAAGCAAACCAGTGTACACCACAATTTTGCCGCCGGGCATGCACCAGGCATTTACTTCTTTTGAATCTACCAGGTTATACTCCCACTGGTATCCATTGAGCACATCGGCCTTACCCTGGCTGGTGTAATAATCTGTGATCGCCGCTGTTAGCCTGCCGCCAATACGGCGCACCATTTCGGCATCTTTATTTACCGACGCACTGACAACCTTATTGGAGGTCAAAAACTGTTTGTATTCAGTAGCGGCCATAGTTTGTACCTCGTTATCAGATAATAATTTTAACTGGTTTCTGCCGGTAACTGCGTTTCGCGAACATGCGCTTACAGAAATTGCAAACGCTGTTAAAAACAATAGACGGATCATCATTTGGTTCTTTTTACTGGTTTAAAAACAATTGTTGTACCAAGTTAAGTAAGCAAAGAGGTAGAAAGTGCAAAAAAGAGTGCTAACAGAAAAGCTAAGAGGTGAAAGAGAAAAAGAGAGCTAAGAGGCAAAAGAGAGAAAGAGACAAAAGGCTTAAGGCTGACCATTCAGTACAAGTAAAAGCTTCTTTGACTTTTGACTTTTGAATTTTGAATTTTTACAGCTACTTACTACTTAAACGCCGCTGCCGCCTTTTATCGCGGTGTTTTAAAATAGGCACTTTGCTTTCATTGCCCTTTATAAGTCTGCCAATATTTTTCTGGTGCGTAAGAATGACCAGGAGTGCAACGCCTACTGCAAATATGCGATAAGGGTGATTATCTACATTAAAGATAACGAGTATGAATATGGGGAAGGCCGCGCTTGCCAGTATGGAACTGAGCGATACAAAACGCGTAAGATATAGCACCAGCAGAAAAACGCCACTGCAGCAGAGGGCAGACCATGGCGAAATACCTAATACTAATCCAAATAAAGTAGCCACGCCTTTACCGCCCCTGAAATCGGCCCAGATGGGATAAATATGCCCCAATACAGCTGCTAGCCCCAGCCCTATCTGCAGACTGGTACGCGCCAGATCATGATCAAAATAATAAGGAAGTAACCAAACCAGTTTAACGGCTGCAAGTCCTTTTAGCATATCGGCTACCATTACAAAAGTGCCCCATTTTTTTCCAAGCACCCTGAATGTATTGGTGGCACCGGCATTTCCACTACCGTATTCCCGTATGTCAATATTGAAAAAATACCTGCTCACCCATACCGCCGTAGGCAATGAGCCAATGAGATAGGCCAATAGAATAATGAGGACTTCTTTCATCAGAAATATTGGTTGAAGTGGAAAGGCGAAATTACTAAAAACTGCCCAAAAAAACGGTAGAATTATTACCGTTTTACCATTAGTAAACATATCCATCCGTTCATCTCAAAATCCTTTCCTAATTCTAATTGTTGTTGCTGGGCCTGTTCAACAATGAGCTGCCTGTCGCCTGTTAGCAGACCGCTCAATAATACAACGCCGCCGGGCGCAAGATGTTGTTTAAGGGCAGGCAGGTGTTGTAAAATGATATTGCGGTTAATATTAGCCAGAATAATGTCATAAACAGCCTCGCCGAAAATATTCCCCTGATTGAACAACAGTATATTATGACAATCATTTGAATTAAAATTTTCAGCTGCATTATCAATGCTCCATGCATCATTGTCGATGGCCGTAATTTCACGGGCACCCATTTTTTCAGCAAGAATCGCCAGCACCCCTGTACCCGTTCCAAAATCAAATACAGACTTACTGGTGAAATCTAATTCCTGCATGACCTCCACCATCATATGCGTAGTGGCATGATGGCCTGTTCCGAAGCTCATTTTTGGTGTAATGATGATATCATGCTGCACCGCAGTAACGGGTGGGTGAAAAGCGGCCCGGATAACGCAAAAGTTGCCTATTTGAACAGGGGTAAAACCTGCCTCCCATTGCGCATTCCAATTGGTTTCTTCTACTACTGAAGATGTATACGACAAACCGTGCTGCTGAACGAGTGGCAAAAAGATCTCCTCATTAAAAACGTCTTCAGCAATAAATACCTTCAGCAGGTTTTTCTCTTCCTCAAATCCATTTGCGCCCGCGGCGGATAACGCTGCCACCAGCATATCCTTAACTGCAGTGTCGCTAACTGTTATGTTTAACTGAATATAGTTCGGCATGTTATTTTTATTGAGATTAAATACACGTGCATTATGATAATTAATATGTTATGCACGAAAAACCCCGGCGCTGTTGGAACAGTTGCCGGGGTTAACATATACTTTCTGCAAGATTAATCCTGTCTTTGCTGGCCTTCTGGTTTTGGCAACAACACTTTTCTGGATAATTTGAATTTGCCTGTTTTAGGGTCGGTACCGGTTAATTTTACTTTTACGGTATCGCCTTCATTCAGCACACCTTCCAGTGTTTCCAGGCGCTTCCAGCTTACTTCAGAAATGTGCAACAAACCTTGTTTGCCTGGCATGAATTCTACAAATGCGCCGTAAGGCATGATTGATTTAACTTTTGCCTCATACACATCACCTACTTCAGGCACGGCAACAATGCCTTTAATCCATGCCACTGCTTTTTCAACACCATCTTTATTGGCGCTGAATATGCTTACTTCACCCATTTCATTCTTTTCTTCCAGGTTGATGGTAGCACCGGTTTCGCGCTGTATCTCCTGTATAATTTTACCACCTGGCCCTATCACTGCACCAATAAATTCTTTATCAATAAACAGTTTCACCATCCTGGGCGCATGTGGTTTTACTTCTGCACGCGCAGCAGGAATGGCTGCGTACATGGCCTCAATAATATGAAGGCGTCCTGCGCGGGCCTGTGAAAGCGCCTGGCGCATTACATCCATACTCAGTCCGTCTACCTTGATATCCATTTGTACTGCGCAAATACCATCGCGGGTACCGGTTACTTTAAAGTCCATATCGCCCAGGTGATCTTCGTCGCCCAGTATGTCTGTCAGCACAGCAAACTTTCCTTCTTTTGAAATCAGGCCCATGGCCACACCGCTCACATGTTTAGGAATGGGAACGCCGGCATCCATTAACGCCAGCGAACCTGCGCAAACAGTAGCCATTGAAGAAGATCCGTTTGACTCAAGTATATCACTTACCACGCGCACCGTATACGGATATTCGCCGCCGGGCATCATTTGTTTTAATGAACGCAGCGCCAGGTTACCATGTCCTACCTCGCGGCGGCCAACACCGCGCATCATTTTTACTTCGCCGGTTGAAAACGGCGGAAAGTTATAGTGCAGCAGGAATTTTGAATATTCAGATTTTGCAGCGCTTTCTATCAGCAATGAATCCAGCGGGGTGCCCAAGGTAACGGTAGTGAGCGATTGTGTTTCACCGCGGGTAAACAATGCAGCACCATGCGGTGAAGGCAATACGTCTACTTCCATGTTGAGCGGACGAACCTGGTCGAGACCACGGCCATCCAGCCTCACTTTATCATTCAGGATCATATCCCTAACCACATTGTATTGTACATCGTGGTAATAATGCTTCGCAAATTTCTTTACGTTATCGGCAAGGCTTTCACCTTCGGCTACGTTGTATTCTGTTTTCAGGTAAGCCAGCAGCTCCTCCTGAATCTGGTCGAAACGGTCAGCACGGTCATGTTTGCTGCTGCCGCTTTTCGCCACTTCATATACTTTTGAAGATGTAAAAGCAGTTACTTTTTCGCGCAGTGCTTCATCGTGCTCAGGTTTTTTGTACTCTCTTTTGGTGGTAACCCCTTTCAGTCTGCGCAATTCCTGCTGTGCTTTTACCTGTACCTTAATAGCGTCATGCGCCAGTTCAATGGCTTTAATCAGATCTTCTTCTGCACATTCCTTTGCTTCTCCTTCCACCATCATAATATTCTTATCGGTAGCAGCAATAAGGAATTCCATATCGGCCTTGCCCAGTTCGCTGCGTGTTGGGTTGATGATGAATTTACCGTCTACCCTGCCTACCCTTACTTCAGAAATAATTTCCTGAACAGGAATATCAGATACGGCCAGTGCTGCAGATGCGGCAAGGCAAGCCAATGCATCTGGCATTACTTCTTCATCGCTTGAAATAAGCGTCACCAATACCTGTACATCACAGAAATAATCATCGGGGAATAAAGGGCGGAGTGCCCTGTCTATCAAACGTGAGGTAAGTACTTCATAATCGTTAAGCCTGGCTTCTCTTTTGAAGAAAGAACCGGGTATGCGGCCGGCAGAAGCAAATTTCTCCTGGTAATCTACCGTAAGTGGAAAAAAACTCTGTCCTTCTTTTGGCTCTTTATTGGCAACAACGGTGGCAAGTATGATACAATTGCCCTGGCGAACGGTAACGGCACCATCTGCCTGGCGGGCAAGTTTGCCGGTTTCTATGATAACCTCACGGCCATCACTAATGGTAAATTTAGATTGAATTGGTTGTGATAACATAAAATTTGAATTTCTGAACTAAGTGCTGCGTAATGCATCTGGTAGTGTGAGGAGGGAAACAGGGCAAGTCGCGTAGCCTTAATACTGTGTGATAAATAGATTGAACAGCTTTGCGCAAAAACATCTAATTACAATTATTCCCAACCGGTTTGGGTTGGGAATAATTGAAAAAATATCGTTATTTCCTAAGTCCGAGTTTTTGAATCAATTCGCGGTAACTGGTAAGGTTGTGTTTGCTGAGATAGGTAAGTAAACGTTTTCTTTTGCCTACCATTTGCATTAATCCGCGGTTAGTGGAGAAATCTTTCTTGTTTTCCTGGAGGTGTTTAGAAATCTGGGAAATCTTTTCAGTAAGCAAAGCAACCTGTCCTTCAATTGAACCGGTATTGGTTGATTTACCACCAAAATTGGTGAAAAAGTCAGCTGTTTTTTCTTTTGTTAAATACGGCATCTTAATTTTTTTTAGGCATCCGATAAATTGGCATCTTATTATTTCGGCGGCAAAGGTAGCCAAATATTTCAAAATTTGTCTTGCTAAGTGGATATTTTTTGTGATTTTGCCGCCCGGTTCCGGTTAAAATGCCCTGTAATTGCATCGATCCCGGCTGTTTTGACGTTTTTATCACCCTTATACCAGCAAGCGGCAAAGATATTTTACCGGCAAACAATGGGCAAGAAAATCATTTTCACCATATTTAATGACACCAATTACGACCAGCGGATGATCCGCATCTGCACATCGCTTGCCGGTGCAGGGTATGATGTGTTACTGGTGGGGCGGCGGCCTGCTCATGCCATTCCGCTTATTACCCAGCCATTCCGCCAAAAAAGACTGCGTACCTTTTTTTTCGCCGGGTGGATGCAGTATGCCATGTTTAACATACAATTATTTTTCTTTCTCCTCTTTAGTAAAGCATCGGTGATTTGCGCTATTGATCTAGATACCATTTTACCCGTATATTTTATCAGCCGTCTCAAAGGCATCCAACGGGTATACGATGCGCATGAATTGTTTTGCGAAATGAAGGAAATTGTTACGCGCCCTTTTATCTATACATGTTGGAAACGCATTGAAAAAATGACCGTTCCCCATTTTAAACATGGGTATACCGTTAACAGTATCATAGCAGATGAATTTAAAAAAATGTATGGGGTGCAGTATGAGGTAATTCGCAACATTTCGGTTCTGGAAGATATACCTGAACAAAAAGCAAACAGTGGGTTTATTATCTACCAGGGCGCCGTAAATGAAGGACGCAGTTTTGAAACACTGATACCGGCCATGCAATGGGTAAAGGCACCTTTAATGATTTATGGCGATGGTAATTTTATGCAACAGGCGCGTGAATTGGTACAACAATACGGATTACAGGAAAAAGTAATTTTTAAAGGTAAAATTCCACCACAGCAATTAAAAGCTATTACCAGGTCGGCCACCATCGGCGTTACTTTGTTCGACGATACGGGTATCAGCAACTATTATTCCCTGTCTAACCGCTTTTTTGATTACATCCATGCCGGCATACCACAGTTGTGTGCAGACTACCCTGCTTATCGTGAAATAAACAATTTATACGAAATAGCTGTTCTGGTTAAGGATCTGTCGGCCGAGAACATTGCCAGCCAATTAAATGAACTATTGTCTGACAAAGCTGTATACAATCGTTTGGCCGCCAATTGTGAAATGGCAAAGCAGGCATTTAACTGGCAGCAGGAGGCCAAGAAATTAGTTGCCCTGTATAAAGAAATATTATCCTGAAGTTTTGAAAAAGTACCTACATATCGTTTGCCATGATGTTCCTTACCCATTGGATTACGGCGGAGTTTTTGATTTGTTCTGCAAATTGAAGGCTTTAAAGGATGCCGGTGTGGGTATTTACCTGCATTGCTTTGATTACGGGCGCGGCCGGCAACCGGAGTTGAACCGGTATTGCGAAGAAGTATATTATTATCACCGCAATGAGGGCCATAAAGGTTTTTCAGTAAAGTTTCCCTACATAGTTTGCTCTCGCAGCAACGCAGAGTTAATGAGTAATCTGCTTAAAGACCAGCACCCTATTTTGCTGGAAGGTATTCATTGCACGTATCTCACCAACAACCCGCAATTTGCCGACCGTAAGATCATTATTCGTTTACACAATATAGAATACGCATACTACTACCAGTTATACCGGCACTCAGGCTCGCTTTTTAAAAAGATGTATTATTTTAATGAGAGTCGTCTTTTGAAAAAATATGAGAAGCGCCTCGCGCAACGCTTCCCTATTATTGCAGTGGCACAAAAAGATGCCCGTATTTACCAGCAGAAATTTCATGCCACCCATATTTCATACGTGCCGGTATTTGTACCTTGGACTGAAGTAAAGGGCCTGGAAGGCATGGGAACCTATTGCGTATACCACGGCAATCTTTCTGTGGAAGAAAATGAAAAAGCGGCCATCTGGCTGATAGAAAATGTGTTTACTGATCTTAAAGTGCCGTTTGTAATTGCGGGTAAAAATCCATCGCAGCGCCTCCACAATATTGCTGAGCAGAAAGAGCATATCTGCCTGCTCGCCAACCCCGCTGATGATGAGATGCGTGATTTAATTTCAAAAGCGCAGATAAATATTCTTCCTTCTTTTAACGAGACCGGCATCAAACTGAAATTGATCAATGCATTGTTTAACGGCCGCCATTGTGTGGTAAACGATGCCGCTGTTGAAGATACCGGGCTTGAATCAGCCTGCCATATTGGAACCACCGCAACTGCATTGAAAGAAATTGTTATTCAGCTGTACCACCAGCCTTTTACCCCGGAAGAAAAACTGCTGCGACAAAAAATTTTGTGCAGCAGTTACAACAATCAGTTAAATGCAGAGAAGATTATAGCATTGATATGGTAGCATTGTCTACCACTTTTCCTTTTTCTGTTTTGATCATCCTGGCGGGAAACTTATTGATTACAATATAATCATGTGTAGCCATTACAATGGTGGTGCCGTAATCTTTTCCGATTCTGAACATCAGTTGCATAATTTCATCAGATGTTTCGGGGTCAAGATTACCGGTGGGCTCATCTGCCAGAATCAACTTGGGAGAATTTAGTAATGCCCGGGCAATATCTACGCGTTGCTGTTCGCCGCCGCTCATTTCAAAAGGCATTTTGAACCCTTTTGATCTAAGGCCCACTTTATCCAGCACATCGGCAATCTTTTCATCCATTAGTTTTTCATCTTTCCACCCGGTGGCCTTCAAAACAAACTTGAGGTTATCATTTACATTACGGTCGGTCAGCAATTGAAAATCCTGAAAAACCACGCCCAGGTTCCTGCGCAGAAAAGGAACTTTTTTCCAGTCCATATCTTTGAGGTTAAAACCGGCCACGGTGCCGTCTCCCTGAGCGAGCGACAAATCTCCGTACAGTGTTTTCAGCAAGCTGCTTTTTCCTGTACCGGTTTTGCCTACCAGGTATACAAATTCACCTTTTTCAATACTAATATTTACATCCTGCAACACCAGGTTGCTGCCCTGGTAGATGTTAACATGACGTAACTCAACAATTTTTTCAGCCATGACTGCACGCTTTAATCGGGCAAAAATAAGTTATTAATGGCCAAGCAGAAAAGATAATTATGTGCACAAAAGTGGAAAACCCAACGCACGCGTATTTGCACGCAATTATTTAAAATCGATGCGTATTACGGTATCAATATCTTCCATAGGAACGCCATCCAGCAATATATTTACCCCGCCAGCTACCTGTTTAAAGCTAAGTTTACTTTTAGCGGGAAACAGGCTTACAGCGTTTACTTTTTCTTTGGCAAGGGGTATAAAAATGCTGTTACTGTCTGGTGTATGAATGATATGTACATACCATGTTTTGTTCTTACCTGTAACAACGCCCCATTTTTGCGGCGCTACCAGGTTGCCGGTTGTATTGTAAATAGTTTCTCCGTACTCCTGTAGCCACTGCCCTGTTGCCTGCAAGGTGTCGGTAAATTCTGGTTGTATGTTACCGTTAGGCATCGGCCCCACGTTGAGCAACAGGTTGGCATTGCGGCCCGCAGCGTTGATGAGGTAATGAATAATTTCTTGCGCAGATTTGTAATGCGTGTCTGTTATGTTAAAGCCCCATGAGCCGTTCATGGTTTCGCATGTTTCCAATGGCAGCCTGGATGTTTCCTGGAAACTTAACCCAGATTTGTTTTCGCCAGGTAAATCCCTCTCAAACATTTGAAAGTCCTCTCCCGCAAAAGGCGTTAGGTGGTGATTATTGCCTATCATGCATTGCGGCTGCAGTTTGTGAATGAGGCTATAGATTTCATCGTAATGCCAGTTGATTCTTGATGAGCGGTCTGCTGCACCCTCCGGCGCTGTCTGATCCCAATGACCATCGAACCAGATACCACCTATCTCTCCGTAGTTGCTGAGTAATTCTGTGAGCTGGTTTTTCATAAACTGCAGATAGCTATCGTAATTGCCCTTGCCGGTTCGGCCAGACTTTTGTCCGGTACGACCTGTCTCATGCGGATAGTCTTCGCGGCGCCAGTCGAGCAATGAATAATACAAATACAATTTGATGCCTTGTTTATGGCATTCATCGGCCACCAGTTTTACAACGTCTTTTTTATAAGGCGAGTGCATGATGTTGAAATCGCTGTATTTAGTATCCCACATGCTGAAACCATCGTGGTGGCGGGTGATGAGCGTAATGTATTTCATGCCCGCATTCTTTGCCATGCTTACCCATGCTGCGGCATTGAATTCAATAGGATTAAAAAAGTCCATGAGCCGGGTGTAATTTTTCACTGTAATACCGCGTTCATTCATCACCCATTCGCCCGAACCGGGTATACTGAATGGCCCCCAATGTATAAACAGGCCAAAGCGAGCATTGTTAAACCATTGGCGTGCTTGCAGATTTTCAGGTGTTGGCGTGTACGTTTGCGCAAAGGCGGCAGCAGATAAACAAATACAAAGCAATACTGTGGCAAGATGTTTCATGTGCATTGGGGTGTAAGTAAGAAAATTGTTTGTGAAATAAAACTAAGTAAATTAAAACGCAAAATTGAAAATTTAAAATAAACCCCTGTGGTGGTAAATGGCCGCAGATTCGCAGATTAGTAATTTAAAATGCAAAATTTAAAATAAACCCCTGTCGTGGTAAATTGCCGCAGATTCGCAGATTATTATTTTCAAATGCAAAATTCAAAATTTAAAATAAACCTCTCCGTAGTGGTAAATGGCCGCAGATTCGGAGATGAGTAATTTAAAATGCAAAATTTAAAATTTAAAATAATCCTTGCCTTCGCAGATTAAGCAAACGTTTGCGTTGTGTTGTTGCCGTATTAAAGAAAGATGCATACCTGTAAATGGCTTATTTTTATTTACACTAGCACTAATCTTCATGAAGCAAGTTTTCCTGGCCATTAGCACCTTACTAACAACTGTATTATTTGCGCAACAACCCGCGCGCATTACTGTATACAAAAAAACTTTTACCACTTACCCCTTCAGCGACCCTGACCCCGTGCCTAACCCGTCTGCAGGCATCTACCCCTATAACCGGTTCGACGGATATACCAATACACCTGTACAAAAAGAGTGGAAAGTAGTAGAACTGGAGAATGACTTCATTAGAGTAATGATATTGCCTGAAATTGGCGGTAAAGTATGGAGTGCCGTTGAAAAAAAATCGGGCAAAGAATTTATTTATTATAATCACGTAGTAAAGTTCAGAGACGTGGCCATGCGTGGCCCCTGGACAAGCGGCGGCATCGAATCTAATTTTGGTACCATTGGCCACACACCCAATTGCTCCACCCCGGTAGATTTTACCACAATTACGCAATCAGATGGAAGTGTAAGCTGCATCGTAGGCGCGCTTGATTTGCTTACACGCACACCCTGGCGCATTGACATTAATTTGCCGGCAGACAAAGCATATTTTACTACCAGGTCTTTTTGGTTCAACGCATCGGGCATAGAACAACCCTATTACCATTGGATGAATGCCGGCATTAAAGTTTCCGGCAACCTGGAATATGTATACCCGGGCACCTCATACATAGGGCATGAAGGCGAAGTTGGCGAATGGCCGGTAAACACAAAAAATGGAAAAGTCATTACCTGGTACAACAATAACAATTTTGGCGGGTATAAATCGTACCATGTATTTGGCAAGTACAGTAATTTTTTTGGCGGATACTGGCATGACGACCATTATGGCGTAGTACGTTATTCTGACCACGACGATAAGCCGGGAAAAAAACTATGGATCTGGGGGCTTTCTCGCCAGGGCATGATATGGGAAAACCTGATGACGGATACAGATGGACAATACACCGAAATACAAAGCGGGCGTTTGTTCAACCAAAGCGCCGAAGCGAGCGCACTAACGCCCTTCAAACACCGGGGCTTTGCACCTTACGCCACAGACAGCTGGACAGAATACTGGTACCCCGTAATGGACACCAAAGGCTACGTGTTCGCCAACCAGTATGCGGCGCTGAATGTTAAACAGGAAAGTGGATGGTTAAAAATATATCTATCGCCAGTGCAGTCGCTTACGACCCAGCTAACGGTAACCAATAATGGAAAAAGACTGTACCAGCAATCTGTGTCGTTGTCGCCCCTTGCAGTATTTACCGACTCCATACAATTTGCAGGCACTACGGATCAGCTACAGGTACAACTGGGAGATGGCCTCTTGGTATGGAATGCCGCGCCAGACAGCGGCAATTTAAGTCGGCCCACGGCCACACCGGCGGGTATTGATAATAACTCCATGTACGGGCTATACCTGCAGGGCAAAAACAGTATTTATTTCAGGCGGTATGCACTGGCGGAGGAAAAACTGCTTTCCTGTCTTGAAAAGGATGGGGGATTTGTGCCCGCACTTACAGATATGAGCATGCTGCTCTACCGTAAAATGAATTATACTGCAGCATTGGACTACGCAAAAAAAGCTTTGGGCATCAACACCTATGACCCCGCAGCCAACTATTACTACGGACTCATCAATAAAAAATTGGGCCGCCGCATAGATGCCATTGATGGATTTGATATTGCTACCCAGTCTGAAGAATACCGAACGCCGGCATTTACTGAACTGGCCAAAATGTATTTTTCAGCTTCCGGCAACAATGAAAAAGCTATCCACTATGCCCAAAAAGCGTTGGTGTACAACCAGCAGAACATGGATGCATTACAGGTACTGGCCGTGGCATACCGCTTACAAAACAAGCGAGACAAGGCGGTAATGGTTTTGAATACCATTCAACGGTATGACCCGCTCAGTAGTTTTGTGCCATTTGAAGGTTGGTTGTGGGATAAGACTGATGCAGCCAAAACTGCATTTATACAATCGCTCCAAAACGAAATGCCCGAACAAAGCTGCCTCGAACTGGGCCTTTGGTACTACAGCCTTGGACTGACTAGCCACTGCGTACAGGCATTACAGTTATACCCAGCCATTGCCGAAATTGATTACTGGCTGGCCTGGCTGCATAAAGGAACGCCGGAAGAACAAACCTGGTACAACCGAGCAAAAACGGCTACTATTCAGGCTGCATTCCCGTTTCGGCCTGAATCTGCAGTTCCGTTGCGGTGGTATGCACAGCAATCAAAAGAATGGCAACCTGTCTATATGCTTGCCCTTGTTGAAGGTGCCTGTGGTAACACCGCCACTGCCGCTGCATTATTCAACAGTTGCGGCGATCAACCCACAGACGCAGCATTTTACGCTGCAAGGGCGATGCAGTATACCACCGACAGTGCAGCCATTGAAAAAGATCTCAGCAAAGCCATTTCACTGGATAAAACGCAATGGCGCTTTCAACTGCACCGCATTGAATTCTTGAATAAAAAGGGCAGGTATACAGAAGCCCTGCGCCTGGCACAAACCTGGTACCAGCAACATCCATCGCAGTATATGATGGGCATGCTGCTGGCAAAAACATGGATGCTGAACAATAGATTTGATGATGCCGCCAAATTGCTCGATAAGATTGTGGTAATACCCTACGAGGGTGCCACCGATGGCCACCGTTTGTACAAGGAAGCGCACCTTATGCTGGCAATTGAAGCTATGAAGGGCAATAATTATAAAAAAGCAATTACCGCAGTTATTACGGCAAAACAATGGCCGGAAAGACTGGGTGCCGGAAAACCGTATGATGACGACCTGGACGAGCGGCTGGAGAATTTTTTATTGTACCAATGCTATAAAAAAACGGGTAACACCGCCGAAGCAAACGCCGCTATGCAGCGTATTAAAGTGAACAAGGCAAATATCTATAAGGTGAACGCTGCAATTACGGAATGGGCGAATAACAATACCCAGGTATTGGATACTATTTCCCTGGGCCTAACGGATGAGAACAGCCGCATACTGGCCGCCTGGAGAAAATTGTGAGATTCCGGGAGGTTGAGATTGTTATGCACTCTACAATTATTAATCGTTTTAAGCAATCAGTGCAAAGACTACTCATGAATAAAACAAAAGTCTTCAGCATAGCTCAAAGACTTTCGTTTTATTTCACCGGCATTAGAGAACGCTACTGCAACACCAGTTTCCGGTTGATGGTGTTACCGTTGAACTGCACTGCAATTACGTACACACCAGATGTCATTCCGGCCGTAGACAGCGTGATATTATTATTTCCTTTTACCAGATTTAATTTAAGAGACTGCACCTTATTGCCGTTGATGCCCCATACATTCACCGCTGCAGGCATGTTATCGGGGCTTTGAATGGCCAGGTGCATTGCCCTACCGGCTATCAGCGGGTTAGGGGTTAAACGGAATTCAACTGCTTCCGGTGCTGGTGCCGTGGTGTCTACGGGAGGCAGCGGGGCAATGGCAGTGGCGTTGGCAATAACACGTGGAGCAAACAATTGTGACGTTGGTATTAGTTGTTTGGGCGTGCTTGCGGATGACCAGTACAATTTACTAACGGCTTCGCCTGCGCTTTCAAAATATTCCATTACAATATCGTACAACTGACCAGCTGCCAGTGTTATTGTTCCGCTCTTTTCGGTGGCGCCCTGGTTACCCCAACTATCTACCAAAAGGGTACCATTTACCCAAAGCCTGACGCCATCATCGGTGAGCGTGGAGAAAGTATATGTTTCAGCGTATTTAGGCAATACCTGTCCAGTCCACCTTACTGAAAAATTATCGTCCGGCACTACACCGGGTGCGGGTGATAATACCACGGGCTGTTTTGTATACGTTAATTCAAAATCTACTACGCTATCAACACGGGTAAGCAATGGTGTACCCGACAATCCCACACCGCTATAATACACTGCATGAAGACCCATGCCAGTGGCCGGGGGATACAATTGCTGCTTTGGGATAATGGCTTTAGGCATACTGGGGCTTGACCAGTATAATTTTGTGATATTGTTACCCGTTTTTTCAACATATTCGAGCACGATATCATATTTTTTACCGGCTTCCATTTGAATAGTACCACTTTTTTCAGCAAAGCCCTGAGCCTGCCAGTTGTCTATCAGTAAACTACCGTTAACCCATAACCGCACTCCATCATCTGCCTGCACATATATGGTGTGGGTTTCATTGTATAATGCCTCCAGCTGCCCGCTCCAGCGCACAGAATAATTATCTTCCGGTACAAGTACCGGGGCCGGACTCAGCACTGGCGGCTGACTGGCAGAAGGGAAACTAAAATTGATGGTAGAATCTATTCTTTTCAGTAAAGGCGCCCCTGCAAGCGCCACATCATTGAAATAAACGCCCAGCAAACCGATACCGGATGAAATAGCGGGCGGTGGGGGGTAAAGTTGCGAACGTGGGATGACTGACTTTGGGGTATTGGTTCCCGACCATAATAATTTGGCGGTTGCATCACCGGCGTTTTCGTAGTATTCTATGGTGACATCATACAATTGCCCTGCCACCATAGGGATAGTGCCACTTTTTTCAGTAACACCCTGGGTCTCCCAATTATCTATCAGCTTAACACCATTTACCCATAGGCGGATGCCATCATCGCTCTGGGTATAAAAAGTGTAGGTTTCTGAAAACTGTGCCTGTACCTGGCCAACCCAGCGTACGGAAAATTTATCCTGGGGCACTATGCCCGGGATAGGCGACAAATATGTAAGCTCGAAATTGATTGTGCTGTCAATACGCGTCACCAGCGGAGAACCAGCAAGTTCAGAACCGTTATAGTACATGCCGCGCAAACCCCCGCCCGTGCCTATGGGAGGCGGCGGGCTTAACAAATGTTTATTTCGTTTTACACCATTAAAATTAGCATACGAGAAGGAACCAATAAGTAAAAGGCAGGCAAGAGCGAGGCTCGAAATTGTTTTCATGGTACAACGTTTTGACGGTTGATCAACTTTGATCAATCAGCCTGAATAGTTAGCAGTAAAATAATGCGGAATTTAGAAGATATGGGATTTCAGCGGATTAAATATGCGGGAACAAAATACTATGCGGACTTAAGAAGTCATAATTTTTTTGTGGAAATTTTAAATTAAAAAACTTTTAACCCAATAGTAGCAGAATAACTTTTTTGTTCGCAAAGGCGGTGGCGATTAAGAAAACGATGTTTTATACACCAAATATTAATCGGTTTGCCACTTATTTGTATCAGCTCAGGGAATGACGCGGGCAACAGCTATGAATCTTTCTTTGCCGCCAATTTTTTTTCCACCACATCTGCAGGGTATTTAAGGGCCAGTTGCCTGATTTCATAACTGAACTCGGTAAAGGTTTCTTCCCAACACTTTGCTTCCTCCGGTGTGTATTGGTAAAATCCGTGTGCATTGGCGACACCCCTACCCCCTTCGCGCACAATTTTATCTATCATTTCAGGTACAGCGGTGCTGTTGTTGAGTGTTGGGAATAAATCCTGCATCACGGTATGATAGGCAGGAACACCGGTAAGATCCATCCAGCGAAAAACACCTACTAACGTCATCCAGTAACCGGTATTGTTGCGGCAGGCTCTGTCTACATCTTCTATGGTAGCATAATTGTTTTCTACCAGGTACATGGCTTCGCGGTACATGGCATACATAAGGCGGTTGGCAATAAACCCGCGGATATCTTTTTTTACCAGCGTGGGTTCTTTGTTCCACCGATGTGATAGCTGGTATAAATATTCTGATTTATTGGGATCGCTTTTTTCTCCGCAAATAATTTCGAGAAAACGGGTGGTATGTGAAGGTTCGGCCCAATGCAACCCAAAAAAGCGTGCAGGAAATTGCGTAAGCTGCTGCAAAATGCTGATGGGAATAGCCGATGTATTACTGGTTAAGATAGCCTCATTGCTGATAACGGCTTCAATTTTATCATACACTGATTTTTTTATGGCGGTATTCTCTATCGTGCATTCAATTACCACGGCACAATCCTTTAACTGCGTATAGTCTTCCGTAATCTGCAATTGTTTTAGGAAGTGCTCTGGCGGGTTGCTCACCAACCCTTGTTGCAGCGAATGTGTTAGATGAGCATGTATGCGGTTATGGGCATGTACCAGGTCTGCCGCAACAGGCGCAACAGCAACTACCGGGTGTCCGGCCATGATTAAGCAGGTTGTAATACTGCAGCCCATAAGCCCCAGGCCTACAACGCCAATGCTGATGGAAGCGGTATCAGGCAAAGTATGCATGTAAATATTTTTTGTGTTACGATAGGTGTTACCAATTGGGCTCATCAATATGTAGCGCGACCGCCACTGAGGTCAAAAACAAAACCGGTGGTAAAACTATTTGCCGGCGATACAATGTACAATACCATGGCTGCTACTTCTTCCAGGGTACCGCAGCGTTTCATGGGAATTTTGTCGGTCATGTATTTTACCTGCTCTGCCGGCATGGCGCTTACCAATGCAGTTTGTATAACAGCCGGTGCAATGGCATTCACCGTAATGCCGGTCTCCGCATATTCCTTGCCCTGTACTTTGGTCATACCAATTACCGCTGCTTTAGAAGATGAATAGGCTAGCATGCCTGCATTGCCTTCTTTGCCGGCGATGGACGCAAAATGGAGTACACGCCCATAATTATTGGCCAGCATCACCGGAAGTACGTGTTTGGAGGTGAACCATGAACCAAAAAAATTGACTGCAAACACCTGTTGCACGTTGGTGGTATCTGCTTCATGGCTTTTAATGCCTGTAACACCTGTTATCCCGGCGCAGTTTACCAATATGTCTATGCGGCCATGTCTTTCTTTAATTAGCTGTACCATTTCCGCCACTGCCTGTTCGTTTGTAACATCCGCCGCCGATACGAGGCAGCCTGGGGGCATTTGCGCAGACACTTCCTGCAATAACTGATGGTTGAGGTCTACCATAACAACGGTTGCCCCTTCTTCCGCTAATTTATTTGCTACAGCCAGTCCTAGTCCCGTAGCGGCGCCGGTAACAATGGCCACCTGTTCCTGCAATATGTTCTTATTCATTCGACTTGATTAATAACGCATTTTCATCATTAACACCGACTACCACCACTGCTTTACTGCCACTATGTAAGACCGCCATACTTCTTACATTGCCTTTTAATGCAAGACCGCTCTTACGCTGTGGCACATATGTAAATCTTCCCGTACCATCCCCTGCCAGCAATACTCCGTGATTGGCGCTGTACCGCCCGAACTTTATTCTTGTCCAGGTATTATTTCCCGCCAGTAATATATCCTGCTTACCATCGCCCGTAAAATCATTGGTAACAATAGCATACACCGGTGCATACTGTGCCTGCATGGGCAGCGCATGCTGTACAAAACCTTTGTTGCCCTGGTTTTCGAGGTACACGGTTTGCATAGTGGTTGTCTTCAATACGCCGGCATCTTTTAGTTGCTCTTTAGAGAACACTTCATTAATGGTAGCATTGGCGTACTGTTTATATTCCAGGAACTTCTTTTTCAATACAGGTATCTGATCAGTGAGATCATCTCGTGAAGCGGCGGGATAAGACACCCCGTTGATATAATAGCAGATTACCGGATCAATGGAGCCGTTGCCGTCAAAATCTTTATAATATACCTGCATGGGGACAGAATCAGTTACCCTAAACTGTGTATTGGCGCCGCAGTTGCCAATTATTAAATCTGTGTCGCCGTCACCATCCATATCTGCTGCGCTGATGCGGTTCCACCAGCCGTTGCTGCTAAAATGAATATAGTCTGCAGAGGCATCGGTCAATACCCCTTTCGTATTCAAAAAAACTTTTACGGGCATCCACTCACCCACCACAATAAGGTCTGGCTGTTTATCATTGTTCAGGTCTGTCCACAATGCATCGGTCACCATGCCCGCCTGGCCCAATGCCGCGCCTGCCTGTTGCGTGGCATCCGTAAAATTGCCTTTGCCATCATTTCGTAAAATATAGCTGTGCGATGTTGTTGGATATTTACCCGGCACTAACCTGCCGCCTACAAAAAGATCCAGGTCGCCATCTCCGTCTATATCAGCTGCCTTTACACAGCCTTTGCTGGTGAGCAATGCAGGAACAGCGTTTTCCTTTTTTGCAAAATGGCCTTTTCCATCGTTGATGTATAAACGATCCTGCAATGCAGATTCGCCATCATTGGTTTCGTATCCCCCGCTGGCTACATACAAATCGCTATCGCCATCATTATCCGCATCAAAAAAAGCTGCAGCTACGTCTTCTGCCGCTGCGTCTTTTGCAAATGCAGGTGCTGGCTGAGGTAAAAATCCGCCGTTGCCCGATTGAAGAAACAACTGGCCCGGCTGGTCTTTAGCTCCTCCCATAAAAAAATCTTCCAGTCCGTCTTTATTGATATCAGCAACTGCTATGCACGGTCCCTGGCGACTAAGGTAATTGGGCAGCAATGATTGAATGGTAAAATCATTAAAGTTATTTTCACGGTGATGCACAACCGGTAATGTGGCCTGTGTTAACAATGTGCCTGTTTTATTGACTGCTGTATCATACGCCCATTTTTTGGCAGAAGCGTTTATTGAAACAGTAAGCGTTTGATTGGGCTGTACAGCAGTGAGCAGCTGAAAATTATCATTGGGCCAGGTAACCAGTACAGAATCTATAGTGGTATTGGTACCTATACCAAAATTCAGCACCGGGTCGCAAGACGATTGAAAACCGCGTACGGGCGATTGTTCCTGCAAAAAACGCTGCCCTTTGCAAAACAGGGTTACTTTGGCGCCAATACCGCGGGGGTTGGCTTTATCGCCCGATAATTGCACGCGCAGGAAATTATTCCTGACCAATGTTTCCGCATTATTTTTATAGACAGCCGCCAGCGCATTGGTATTATTTACTACCAGGTCAAGATCTCCATCGTTATCAAGATCGGCATAAGCAGCGCCTGCAGAAACGCCTTTTTGATCAACGCCCCAGTCGGTTGTTTTCTTCAGAAAGCGGCCATTGCCCTGGTTTTGAAAAATGTAGTTGGGTATTTCTATCGAAGGCATTTTCTGAATGTATTCTGTGACTGGTTCCACGCCTTCGTTGCGGCGTGTTTTTACCGCGCGGTCAACAGAGTATTTCAAGAAATCCATCTCGGTATAATCTTTTACATAGCCATTGGTTATAAAAAGATCTTTATTGCCATCATTGTCGTAATCGCCAAAAAGCGCTGCCCAGCTCCAGTCAGTATTAGAAATGCCTGCCAGCTGACCAACTTCGCTAAAGGTTCCATCTCCGTTGTTTTGCTGCAACATATTGCGGCTGTACTGGTAATAAAAGCCGTGTGTAAAAAGGGTTTGAAATTTATCAAAGTTCTCTGCGCCGCTGTGCATTTTTATCGTGGCATTGTCTTCGGGCATCATATCCAGCGTAACCAGGTCGATATTGCCATCGTTGTTATAATCCGCAGCATCCGAACCCATGGAATACAAGGATGTTTCATCCATTGATGATGCCAGTTGGTTGGTAAACGTTCCATTCCTGTTATTAATGAAAAGATAATCGGGTTCATTGAAATCATTGGATACATATACATCGGGCCAGCCATCGTTGTTAAGGTCGGAGACTGCCAGCCCTAAACCAAACGTGAGCACATTTGAAATGATGCCTGCCTGTTCAGATGCATCGGTAAAAAAAGCATGCCCGGTAGTAGCATTAAAATCGTTGCGGTACAGCTTGCATTCAAAGGCAGGTTTTCTTTCGCTGCGCAGGGCAGGATTTTCCGCAGCACCGGTGGTGTATTGCTGCAATGAATGGTTGATGAGAAACATATCCAGATCGCCATCTTTATCATAATCAAAAAATGCAGCCTGGGTAGAAAATCCGTCATTATCCAGGCCGTAAGCAGCAGCACTTTCGGTAAAAGTAATTGCGTCACCGGCGGACGAACTGCCATTGTTGATGTACAGCAGATTTTTTCTACGGGCAGCGTTACCATCTGCCGAGCGGCAAATATAGATATCCAGTTTACCATCGCCGTTTATATCGGTCATAGTGGCGCCAGTGCACCAGCCTTGTTGATCGGCAATGCCGGCTTTATCTGTAATATTTTCAAATGTAAAATTTCCTTTATTGAGGTAGAGACGGTTTTTCACCATGTTACCGGTGAACAGAATGTCCTGCAGGCCGTCGTTGTTAATATCTCCAATGGCCACGCCTCCTCCATTGTAGAAATAAGAGTATTTAAGAATATTAAAATCCGGGTTGTCGAATAATGTATTTTGAAAACTGATGCCTGTGTCATCTGCTTCCTGCAGCGTAAACAACTTGTTGGGTGTTTGTTTGCAACCAGCCATTACCGTAAGCACGAAAATGAAAACAACATATTTTTTTGCAGCAGCCATAATGTGAGCGCTTTAAACAGCCTGTAAAATTTGAGAAATAAAAAAAGATTCCATCCGCAGCAGGGCGAATGGAATCTTTAAGGTATCATTTTTTTGTATTAGTTTTTATCCCACCATAATGGCGTGGTTACTTTATCTGCGCCACCCAGCAGTGTAGCGGCCTTGGTAACTTCGGCACCGTTCACGTCTTTCTCAGAGGTCAGGAACGGAATGCGTCTGATCCACTGCGTAGCCGTATTGGTGATGTCTGGGTTATCAGAATTGGCTACGGGATAGAGTTTCAGCACGTGGCTTCTGCGGTAGTCAGCCCATGCTTCCATCCCATCGGGGAAGAGCGATAACCATTTCTGCGTCATAATCTGCTCCAGTTGCACAGCGGCGGTGCCCCCAAACTTAACCGGTATATTGGTCATGGCCGGAGAGTTCAGGAAATCGTTTGGCGCAACGGGTGTGGCCAGGCTGTTGGTGTAAGCTGTAATGGCTGCGGCATCTGTAATGCCCCACTGGTTCATAGAGTTTTTAATACCGTCTTCATACAACTGTTGTACAGTAGAACCCATGTTCCAGCCCAGTAATGAACCTTCTGCGCGAAGGAAATAGGCTTCTGCAGTAGCCATTACATTCTGGCGTGTTTCAAGATGCGTGGGAGAGCCGCCGGCAATGCCCACAGATGTCCATCTCGAACCTACGTGAGAGTTGGCATCGGGTTTATTTTTGTTGTCGCCTAACTGGGCAACGGACAGGCCATTGCGCATACCTTCATACGTGCCAGTTGCAACCGCCGGCAGAAAATACTCTTTCAAACGGGGGTCGTTATAGCCTTTCAGCACAGACTCCATAGAGGCGCTCATACGAAATTCGTTCCAGTCGCTCATGATAGATAACCCATTGCCATCGCCACCTTTGGTGCTTCTGGCTATCAGGGCATCGTCTGCGGGGCTGGCGGTTAATACGCCGCCTGCATACGCTGCTTCGCCTTCTGTTTTGGCTTTGGCAGCGTTTACTTTAGAAATACGCATGGCCAAACGTAACCGTAGGGTGTTGGCAAATTTTATCCATTTGTTTACATCGCCTCCGTAAATGAGGTCATAGTTGCCAAATGGTTTTTCGCTGGTTTTTCCTTTTAATACTGTAACGGCATCCGCAAGTCTCAGGAAAAAATCATCGTAGATTTTATCCTGGGGATCATACGCCACCGTGGTAGCGGGCTTGCCGGCCTGGAAATAAGGGATGGGCCCCCAATAATCTGTTATCTTATGAAAAGTATATACCCACCAGATGTTGGCAAGTGCATACTCAGCAGATTTAGGATCACTGGCAGCAAAGATTGACTGCAATTGCGGAACCACGTCTGTATACATAGGTCCGAATGCTGCACCTACCCAGTCCATTCTGATTACCAAACGGTCAGACGGAAAGTAAGTGGCCGCACAAGCAAAATACTGTGCATACTGGTCTGAAAAAAGGTTTTGCGCTACCTGGTAATTCCACTGGCTGTTGGTGCCGGTTGATTGTGCTTTAGAAAACAGAAATGGTATTTCAGCAGGCCCAACAGTAGCAATGCTATTCTGGTCTGTATTGATGTCGTCATACTTTTTTGTACAACCTGCCAGCACCAGGGCGATGGCTGCAATAGCAACCAGCCCGTTCCTGAACGTAAATGATCGATTGAATTTTTTCATGTTTGAATAGTTTTTTCGGGTTAGAAAGTAAGTCTGAGGTTAACGCCTAATGAACGTGTGCCAGGCAAGGTACCATATTCTACACCCTGGTAGTTACCATTACCCAGGCTCATGTCTGGATCAAACCACATTTTTCTTTTTTCAACACCCGGAATATCCATGATTGATTTACCCCTGTATATCCATAACAAATTGCGTGCAACCAGTGAGAACCTGGCATCTTTAATAAAGAATTTAGGTCCTACCGGTATGCTGTAACCGATAGATAACTCACGCACCCTGAAGTTAGTGGCATTGTAAGCAAAGAATTCGCCAATGCCATAACGTTTACCTGATGCGGTTTGCCAGAATTGTTGTGCACTGATTTTAGTTGTAACGGCAGCACCATTTTTGTCAACACCGTTTAATGCCCATGACCCTGCATCCCTGAAAGCTTCTGTTCCTTCAGTAATGCCACTGTAGGCCAGGTTCATTTCTGTTCCTGAAATAACGGTTCCACCTGCGCGGCCATCAACCAATACCCTTAATGAAAAACGTTTGTATTCAAAAGAGTTGGTAAGACCAAGTGTTGCTTTTGGATTGAAATTGCCGATGTTGGTTTGAATATCACCAGCAATGTCTGATGTATACGGTGTGCCGTTAGCATTTACTATGTAATTGCCTTTAACATCTTTTTTCCAGATAAATGAAGTAAGGTCGCCATAACTTCCACCTTCCTCAACAACGGGAGAAGCAGATCTTCCGTATCCACCACCAAGCGGCGCTTTCTTGATAGAAGGATCCAATGATACAATCTTATTGCGGTTGATACCCAGGTTAAATGTTACATCCCAGCTGAAATTTTTTGATTTAATAGCTGTACCATTCACCACCAGTTCAAGCCCTTTGTTCTGGATATTACCTGCGTTAATGTATTTAGAACCATAACCAGATGCAGGGGGCAGACTGAGTTGTAACAACTGGTTATACGAATTACTCTTATAATAAGTAAGTGAAAAACCGATACGGTTATTAATGAAACGTGCTTCAACGCTTGCCTCCCAGCTTTTTACAATTTCGGGTTTCAAATCAGGGAAAGGCAGTGTGGTACCACGCTGCAAGAATCCATTGCCAGAACCCTGGTTGTAATTGTACACAGGTTTCAGCAGTTGCACCTTACCGCCATTACCAACTTCAGCATAGTTTACACTTGCTTTTAAGAAAGACAGCGGCGCAGGCACAATAAACAAATCACTTAATACTGCAGACAATCCTACAGAAGGATACTGGTAAGTATGCGGCGAAGCGATTCTTGAATCCCAGTCATTTCTCAAACTGGCGTCAAGAAAAATCGCATTCTTCCACGCAAGGTTTAATTGTCCGAAAACAGATTGCACCTGTGTCTGGTTGGAAGTGGATGTCATTGACGGGTTGGTGGCAAAGTTGAGGCTGAATTTATTGGTTACATTCAAACCATTGGCCGTGCTTGCCAGTCCATCATATTTGTCATCCTGGAAGATGTAACCAACGCGGTAGTCAATTTTAAGGTCTTTGGTAATGTTATTATTTCCTTCCAGCATGGCATCGTACCATTGTTTAGTGGTGGTAATATTGCCATTATCATAATAACCGCCTGCCTGGCTGGCCCATAAAATAGTACCGGTTGCATATTGAGCTTCAGTGCGGTCGTATATTTTATCTACATTGGCCCTGCCCTGTATGCTCAGCCAATCGGTGAGTTTGTATTTAACGGTTAAGAAACCCATGAGACGGTCTCTCTTTTCGTTGATGGCAGTTTTATTAATCATCCAGTATGGATTCTGGTAAATAGAATTCAATGTAGAAGGCCACGCCGTTGGCATATCTACACCCACGTTGTTTACAGCTGCGTATTGCTCTGCCTGAGCAGTGCTTACGTTTCTTGGTATCTGGTAAATATCAATAGTAGGTGCGTTTTCTTCACCTGTTCTTGGCCTGTTATCAATTTTCTGATTGATGTAGGTAATCTTTGCATCTGTAGAAAGGCGTCTGCTAATCTGGTTGGTGATGCGCAGGTTAATAATATTTCTGTTCAAATCATTACCTGTAATAATACCTTGAATGTTGTTGTTGGTATAAGACAGGTAGGTTTGCATTTTTTCGCCACCACCAGATATGCCAATAGAGTTGTTAAGGCTGATGCCAGTTCTAAAGAAATCTTTGATGTTATCTGGCTGCGCAGAATAAGTGGAAGTTTTGCCGAGGTAATCAGTGATAGACTGACCAGCCATTTTAGCACCCCAGCTTTGGCCGGAGCTTACATCCAGTACGCCGGTATTACCCTGGCCGTAACTATTCTGCACTTTCGGTAATGCAAAAGCGCTTTCAAATACAATACCTGAATTTACGCTAACAGAAGTTTTGTCTTTTGTTCCTTTTTTGGTGGTGATGACAATTACGCCATTACCTGCCTGGCTACCGTATAAAGCAGCGGCAGACGCACCACGCAAAATGGTCATTGATTCAATGTCATCCGGGTTAATGTTGGATGCACCGTCAGAACCCTGAACGCTGCCAAAATCGCTTCCGGCTGTTCCGTTTGTTCCGTTGGTAATCGGCACACCGTCTACAACTATCAGTGCATTGTTGCTCTGTTGCAATGAACGGTTACCACGCAATACTATCCTGGCGCCGCTACCGGGGCCGCCAGAACCCTGGGTGATGGTGGCATTGGCCACTTTACCCTGTAATGAATTCAATACGTTGTTGGGGTCGCGTACACCGGTTAATTCAGCCGGTTTTACTACCTGTGCGGCATACACCAGCGATTTAGACTGGCGCGATATACCCAACGCTGTTACCACTACTTCACCCAGTTGTTTGCTGTCGTCTGCCAGCGTAACGGATGCGGTAGTGGAGCCTGCCGGTACGTTCAGCTCCTGGGTAGTGTAACCCACTGAACTGACAACCAGCACTACATTTCCTCCTGTAACCCTGAGTGAAAAACTTCCGTTGTCGGAAGTAACGGTGGCATTTTTTGTGCCTTTCTGAGAGACTGTGGCGCTGACTACCGGCGCACTGTTGGCACCCACAACCGTGCCGGTGACGGTTCTGTCCTGCGCTACAGCGATTGCGCTCCATAGCACAAAAAATACAGACAAAATTTGTTTGATTCTTGACATAAGCAGTGTAGTTAAAAGATTAAGAACAGATTGTTGAAAAATAACAGAGTTATAATATTGTTTTGGTTGTTGTCAGATGGCTGTTCCGCTAATCGTTCCGTGTTGTGTGTTTTCGGTTAAGCCCCACAGTTATAGAGGGCCCGGTAAACCAGGTAGGGCGGGATAAGGTTTATATTGTGTGCCGGCCAATGAAGTGGCGCCGGCGGCCTGCTAGTTAACGCCTTCTTTTAAACTGCCTGTTTTAGCCGATACCGGCCTCGCCAGGTTTTCCATTACTAATGCTGCTGCACCTACTAATTCTGCTTTGCGGCCCACGGTAGACACTTTTACGCCGGTAAACTCAGACAGCCTGGGTATGCAGTATTTATTCAACGCCTGCTGTATGGGTGCCAGTAAAATTTTACCTACTTCTGCGCCCCTGCCGCTCAATACAATCAACTCAGGATTTACAATATGAATAAGTATGGCAATTGCCTTTCCTATTTTATACCCCATGTCTGATAATAATTCAATAGCATACTGGTCTCCTTTGTTGGCGGCCACCATAATGGCCTCACTCATCTGCTCTGGCCTTTCATCATATTTTAAACTGGAGATACTGCCTGCCTTAATCTCTTTCATTGCCTTGTCTGTAACTACCCGCAGTGTTGCTTCAGTTTCAAGGCAACCTCTTTTGCCACATTCGCACAGGGTATCGTTTTCAGAAATGGGTATATGGCTGAGTTCACCCGCATAGCCGGTAAAACCCCGAAACAATACACCATTTACAATCATACCCAGCCCTATACCCCATCCCACATTGATCACCATTACCTCTTCTTTATCTTTAGCCAGGCCAAATTTTAATTCTGCCAATGCTACCAGGCTGGAATCGTTGTCAATAAAGACGGGCACTTCCAACTCACGCTCCAAATATTTATACAGGCTTTCGCCATCTGGTGGTACCAGGTAAGAATAATTGACACCCAGTTTGGTGTTGGTGAATCCCGGCATGCCAATGCCCGTGCCTGCAATACTGGAACGAGCAACACCAGAACGTTCAATCACACTGTTAATCAGCTGCACCAGCTCTGTAAGGGCCGAACTATTATTTAAAAGCTTTAACTCGTGTGTTTCTATGGGTATAACCGGATTATCAAGTACATCTGTAAGCGCTATTTTGGTATACAACTGATCCATGGCCACGGCTATTATGTACATTCTGTCGGCCTTCAGCGAATATTCCAATGCACGCCTTCCTCCGCTTGATGGGGCAAGTCCCGCCTCAACAACAAACCCGGCTTCCAGCAATTCCATTAATACTTTTGTAACATGGGGGATGCTTTTGCCCAGCATACTGCTCAGCTCAACACTTGACATTCTTTTTTCAAAGTAAAGCGTACTTAAAATTTGTTGTTTTAAGTGACTGCCATTCAACATATGCATAAACTTGCCGATTAAATCCTTCTGTTTATAAAGTTTCACGAACTTAATAAAGTTTATCTGTAAAATAAAATATATTTAACAACAAGTTAATACGATACGTTGGCTTACTTTAAAAAGTACTCCCTAAAATGCTCGCATTGTACAATTTAAATCAATAAATCAAGGTTTGAACACGCAACCGTTTGCGTAAGTTTTGAATGTAGGCATGCTATCTAACATACATAGGTCATATACATAGGCACATATTTGCAGGCCAGCATGTTTATGCGCCCGGGAAGCACGGAAAATTGCCAAGCTTATAGACAGTCAATGATGCACCAACTAAAGTTGCTACATCGGTAAATACATCCTGTATTTATTCTTTGGCTATGGAGTAAGGCCTGTTTGCGGGTAATATGCCCCAGGTTTTTGAAGCTTTTGCGCCCATTTCAATAATGAGATCGCCCCCAGCCATGATATCGCGGTGCAGAAGATACGATTTGCTATATGGCCGGCTGTTCAATTGTATCCGCTGTATATATTTATTGACGGCGCTGTTATTTTTTACAGCTATATGAAAAGTTTTGTCACCAGGCAGTCTGATTAGTGCATCATCTATCACCGGGCTGCCAAAAACATATACACCATTGGCCGGATGAACCGGATACATGCCCATCGCACTCCAGATATACCAGGCAGACATTTGACCTACATCTTCATTGCCACAAATACCCGCGGGGTTGTCTGCATACAAACTGTCGAGTATATACCGAATCTTACTGGCGGTTTTACCAGGCTGGCCGGCAAACGTATAGAGATAGGCAATATGATGGCCGGGTTCATTGCCATGTGCATACTGACCAATCAACCCGGTAATATCGGCCGATGCTTCCTTACCCATTTCACCTTTTTGCGTAAACAATGAATCCAGTTTTGAGGTAAACCGCTTCTCCCCTCCCAGTAACTGTATTAACCCCTCCACATCTTGCGGAACCAAAAAAGTGTATTGCCATGCATTGCCTTCGCAAAAATCATCTTTCATATGTTGTGCCACAAACGGACTAAAAGGCTCACGCCACTTGTTATCGGCCACCCTGCCGCGCGCAAAATGTATGGTAGTATCAAAATAATTTTTGTAATAATTACTTCGTTTGCTAAAATACGCGGCGTCTTCGGCCTTGCCCATACGCCTGGCCATTTGCGCAATACATGCATCTGCAATGGCATACTCCAGTCCCATGGCCACAGATTCTACCATACTGTCTGCGGGTATAAAACCATATTTCTTTACATACTGAAGGCCGCGTACATCTAGCATGGCAGTTTGCTTTACCGCTTCAAAAGCCAGCGCGGTATCATACCCGCGAATGCCTTTCTGGTAAGCATCTGCTACCGGTTGCGTGGCGCTGTTGCCGGGCATGGTATTGGTTTCATTGCCCATTAGATGCCAAACAGGCAACCGGCCCTGTTGCTGGTAAATGGCCAGCATAGAATTGATAACATCACTTACTTTTTCAGGGTGAAGAACGCTGTACAGCGGTGCTGCTGCGCGATAGATATCCCACAAAGAAAAGGTGGTGAGGTTGGTAAACGGTGCTTTGCGATGCACCTGTTTGTCTGTACCATAATAATCACCGTTAGTATCATTGAAAACGGATGGCGCTATCATGGTATGAAAAAGCGCGGTATAAAAAATACGTTTACGCGCCGCATCAGCAGTAGTAATAGCTACTTTGGCCAGTTCATTGTTCCAGGCGGCATCGGCTGCGGCACGTACGGCATCAAAATTCCAATGGGGTATTTCGGTATTAATATTCTCCAATGCATTTTCTATACTTACAGGAGAGATGCCCACTTTCACGTGTATAGATTCGCCGGCAGTGGTAGAAAAATTAGCCACCGCCCTGCTACTGTCGCCCATCAACACCTTACCGGCCTGCGATGTTTTATTTTTGTACAGCAATAAAGATTTGAACGGTTTTGAAAATACAGCGGTGAAATAAATGCGCTGGTCTGCGGCCCAGCCTCTTGAAAAACGATAACCGCCAATGGTTGAATCGTTGAGTTGTTTTATATAAGTATCCACCGGCCGATCCCAGCCAATACCCTGCACCAGGTCTACAATAATATGTGCCGATTCTGATGCGGGAAAGGTATAGCGGTGAAAACCCACCCGCGTGCTGGCAGTTAATGCTGCCTGTATGTTGTAACGTTTGAGTTGCACACTGTAATAACCTGGCCTGGCTGTTTCTTCTTTGTGCGAAAACAATGAGGTATTACCCAACAAAGGTTGTTTCAATGTTCCTTTTCCTAAAATAATATCGCCGGTGGTAGGCATCAGCAATACATCGCCCAAATCTCCAATGCCCGTACCACTGAGATGGGTATGCGAAAAACCTGTAATGGTGGAATCTGAATAGTGATAACCCGAACACCAATCCCAACCCTCCGATAAATTTACCGGGCCCAGCTGCACTGCACCGAAAGGAACATTAGCTCCTAAAAACACATGCCCATGAAAACCCGTGCCAATAAAAGGATCTACATACTGCGTAAAAGAAGGAACAGAATCTATATGCACACCGCCAAACATCTTGCCCGAAAACAATAACATTGTCACCAGCTGCCAGCACAGTTTCTTTTTATACAACATATACTCAAATTAATTTTGTTCAGGGTGCCGGTAGTCTTTAATAAATCCCGCTACTCAAATTCAACATTCAACACCTAATTCAACACAACTTATTTCTTACCGCCCAACAATACCGCAGCGCTTAATTTTTCCTGCCGGGCATCTGCCCCTATTACAACGATATAACTGCCTTTGTATAATTTCCATTGGTGGGTTGCAATGTCCCATTTTTGCAGTTCTTTTACAGGGATACTGAAATCAACCACGGCAGATCCGCCTTTTAGTATATGTACCCGCCTGAATGCTTTTAGTTCTTTCAGCGGCATGCGCTCTCCAGTGGGATATTTTACATACACCTGCGCCACTTCGTCAGCATCATAACTACCTGTATTATTAATTTTCAACGCAAATACGATGCTGTCGTTTTTTGCTGAAGACAGCACCGGCATTTTGCTCCACTCGTAATTGAACGTGCTGTAGCTTAATCCAAATCCGAAGGGGTATTGCACACTCCCTCCGTAATAACGATAAGTATGGCCCTTTGCTTCATAATTATCATACGGCGGTAAATCAGCCACCGAATTGTAAAAAGTAACCGGTAACCGCCCTGCAGGTGACACATCGCCAAACAATATATCTGCCAGGGCATTGCCACCCTGTTCGCCGGGGTACCACGCCAATACAATTGCATCAGCATAGGGTTCAATGGCGGATATATCTACGGCACTACCGGCAGTAATGACTGCTATAATGGGTTTTTTATTTCCTTTACGCAGGGCTTTCATGTAAGCAATATGGCTGGCGGGCAGTTGCAGGTTGTTGCGATCGCCGCCACCAGCGGCAAGAAATGCATCGCCTTCTTCGCCTTCATACACCGGGTTAAGGCCCAGCACGGCTACAGTAATATCTGCATTGCCTGCAGCCCACGTACCCCCAAAATGCACGGTGTCTGTATAATCGCAACCCAGGTCGTATTCAACACGCGTACCTGCATCCACAGCAGCTGTAATGCCTTCTACAAAATTCACCGACTTATTACTTACACCATGATAATTGCCCATCAGCGCATCCAGCGAAGCGGCATTGGCGCCCACAACCATAATAGCACCATACTCTTTTTTATTTAGGGGCAAAATATTTTTATCGTGGCCCGGTGCACGGCTATTTTTCAATAACACCATTGATTGCTGCGCTGCTTTTCTGGCCAGTCTAATATGATAATCATTGGCAATACTGTCTGCACCATATTTGCTATACGGGTTGCTGGCTGCATCATCATAAAAGCCCAGGCGAAACTGTGTTCTCAATATACTGGCCAGCGCGCTGTCTACTTCTGCAACAGTTAATAATTTTTGATCGATGGCGCTCATTACATCACGTTGCAGCACGTTGCTGCAATCCAAACTAACTCCGGCTTTGATGGCAGCTGCAGCAGTTTGCACGCCGGTCGCAACTACTTTATGCCGAAGAAATATATCATCCAGTGCACCGCAATCTGTTACCACATGTCCGCGGAAATGCCATTCGTTGCGCAGGATAGACTGCAACAATGTTTGACCGGTACAGCAGGGTTCGCCATTAACGCGGTTATAAGCGCACATCACTGATTCCACTCCTGCATCCACCAACTTTTTAAAAGCGTACAAATAAGTTTCGCGCAAATCTTTTTCATCCACTATGGCGTTAAAGGTGTGCCTGCCGGCCTCGGGCCCGCTATGCACCGCAAAGTGTTTGGCCGAAGCGGATGTTTTAAGATAACGGGCATGCGTACCCTGCAATCCCTGTATAAAAGCCGTACCCATAGCAGCGGTAAGAAAAGGATCTTCTCCGTAGGTTTCCTGTCCGCGCCCCCAGCGGGGATCACGAAAGATATTGATGTTGGGGCTCCAGAATGTCAAGCCCATGTATTGCAATCTTCTATCCTGCGCCAACGAGAGATTGTATTTGGCGCGGGCCTCGGTAGAAATGACCGTGGCCTCTTCTAATAACAAAGCATCATTAAAACTGGCTGCCATGCCTATTGCCTGCGGAAAAACAGTGGCGCGGCCTGCCCTGGCAACGCCGTGTAAGGCCTCGTTCCACCAATTATAAGCGGGTATGCCCAGTCTGTCTACCGGCTTGCTGTTGTAACCGAGCAATGAAATTTTTTCTGCCAGTGTAAGTTGCTTCAACAAATCATTTACCCTTGCCTGTAAGGGTTGTTGTGCATTGCGGAATGCAGGCATATCGTTCTGGGCCCATGATACAACATGAAAAATCAAGAACACGGAAAAAAGAAAACACCTCATGGGTTTAATAAATTTCTACATTACTAATGACAGGGCATGCCTTTGCACCGGTTATATTGATGCGCACCTTGCTGGTTTCAACCGGTGCAATCTTCAGGATTCTTTTATAGCCAATGGTGGTGGCGGCGGCTACCTGCTGCCAGGCATTGTCTTTCCAAACCTCTGCGGTAAAAGAAGAAACCCGCTGGCCCAGCTGAATGTATTCCTGCAGTGTGATGTATTGTACAATGGATGCTTTACCCAGGTTGATCTGAAGCGAACCGGTGGTAACGCCATCGTCTGTTGCCCAATAGGTGTTCTCTTTAGTATCAGTTACATTGGAGGGCGCAAAGGCAGCGGATTTTCCGCGGTAACTGCTGGCAACAACCGGCGACGCTTTGGCCAGGTTGTCTGCAAAAGTTTTGTTGAGCAGCTGCCGGAAACCCTGAAGCGACTGCACATCAATTTCATTAAACAGTCCGCGTTTATCGGGAGGAATATTTAACAGCAAGGTAGAACCGCGGCCCACTGAAGTTAGGTATATCTCAAACAAACGTTCCGGTGTTTTTACTTTTTCATCTTCTGCCGCATGGTAAAACCATCCCGGCCGTATCGATACATCCACTTCGGCCGGTATCCATTGTTTTCCATCGGGCGAGCCAGTATTGAGCAGTTTCTCAATACCTGCTTTGCCTGCAAAGAGCGTGTCGGCAGTAATAGTGTTCCAGTTTGTTTCGCCGGCAAGACCGCTTTCATTACCTACCCAGCGTACACCGGGCCCTGCATCACTAAAAAAAACAACGTTGGGCTGCATGCTTCTTACCAGGGCTAACGTCTTCGGCCACTCGTAATACGTGGCGCCGTTTATTTTTCTTGTTTCATTGGCACCGCCATAATAACCACTGCCGCCATTGGCGCCATCAAACCACATCTCTACGACGGGCCCATATTGGGTAAATAATTCTTTTAGCTGGTTACGGTAATAAGTCAGGTATTCCGGCTTGCCATAAGTGGCCTGGTTACGATCCCACGGCGATAAATACACCCCGAACTTCAACCCGTATTTTTTGCAGGCATCGCTGGCTTCTTTCACAATATCTCCTTTGCCGTTTTTATAAGGACTGTTTTTAACGGAGTGACTGGTATACTTACTCGGCCATAAACAGAAACCATCGTGGTGTTTACAGGTAAGGATCATGGTTTTAAAACCTGTTTCCTTGAGTGTGCGTGCCCACTGGCCTGCATCTACTGCAGTGGGATTAAAAACGGATTCTTTTTCGTCGCCATTACCCCATTCAAGCCCGGTAAATGTATTGGTGGTAAAATGGATAAATGCATTGGTCTCCATTTTATGCCATGCCAGTTGCGCAGCAGTAGGAACGGGTAACAATGGTTTTGGCGCGGCAACCTTTTTCACCTGGCCACTTACAGTTGAAACTACCATGTTTACGGCCAATAATAAACCCAGTTTGTATGTCATGTCTGCAGATATATTTAGCAATTAGGTTTTATATTCCGGCAGTTGCTTTGTTATTATCTGGTACTAAAAGAAAATGCCAGGGCCGGCAAGTTACTCTTTGTTTTTAGTAAAGATGCAGGCACAAACACTTTTACTTTTTCTCCATCCAGCACCCATTTTACATTGGCACCTGTCTGTAACAATTTTATTTTGCTGCCTTTGCGCGGTAAATTGCCCGACCATTCAAGCTGCGCAGGAACGGGTTGACCATCCGGGAGGCGGGCAAGCGCATACAAAGTGGTGGAATCTTTTGATTGAGTAAAATAAATGTTACCGTCTACATACTTTCCTGTTGTTCTTGTATTATAAATGGCACTTCCATTTACAGTCATCCAATTACCTATCTCTTTTAGTCTGGTAATTTCTTCTTCCTGCAGTGTTCCATCCGGCTTTGGCCCAATGCCCAGCAAGAGGCTACCACCTTTTGCCACCACTTCAATAAGCTGATGAATAACAGTGTTAGTAGATTTCAACTTTTCGTTAGGTACATATCCCCATGCATTGCCCAGGGTAATGCAGCTCTCCCACGGATGATCCTGTTTATCTTTTGGAATGGTTTGTTCGGGCGTTTGGTAATTTTCATAAGGGCCATGCACGGTTCTGTCTACAATCAGCAGGCCGGGCTGCGCCTTGCGGGCCATGCCTGCAATTGCAGGCATATCAATATCCTGGCTCCATTCAGGTATAGCGGCACCCCAGGCGCGCACTTCATCGGTGACCGTTTCCAGAGGCCGTACCCAACCACCATCCAGCCATAGTATGTCCATCTTTCCGTAGTCTGTCATCAGCTCTTCAATCTGGTTATAGGTAAACTGTTTGAATTTGTTCCAGCGCCACGGAAATTTTCTGATATCATAGTTCACGTTTCTGTCGGGAGTGGCATACATAGGCCACCAATAGTTCTCAGTATGCCAGTCGGGTTTTGAAAAATACGCTCCAATCATAAAACCCTGGTTCCTGAATGCATCAAAAACATATTTGGCTACGTTGGCCTTTGCATTATTGGCAAATGGCCCGTTGGTAATTTTAAAGTCAGTCTGTTTGGTATCGAACATACAAAAACCATCGTGGTGTTTGGTGGTAAACACCACATACTTCATGCCGGCGTCTTTTGCTGCTGTGGCCCATTGCTCCGGGTTGAAATTAACAGGATTGAAATCTTTCTTTAGTCCCCAATACCATTTTTTAAAATCGCCATAATCACTGGTGCTGTCGCGGGTAATCCAGTCTTCTGAACACAGCGCCCAGGATTCTATCATGCCCGGCACGGCGTATAAACCATAATGAATGATCATTCCAAACTTTTGATCGCGCCACTGTTCCAACTTTTCTTTTACCAGGGGATCTGTAGGCCATTCGTATTGTGCAGATTGCTGGTGCAGATTGCCCTGCGCAGGCAAGTACACGGGATAAGATAACATCAAGCAGAAGCAGGACATTAAAAATATTGGGTAGCAACATTTTGTGAAACGCAGTTGGCTCATTGCAGTTGGTTTTAGTGTAAGTAACAAAAATAGAGCAATTAACCTAGTAATAAATACGCTGCGCGATTATTGCTTCAGCAGGTCAGATTAAAGATTATAAAATTTAAAAGGTAATTAGACTATTGTCTGGATGATTGTGAACCCTATTTGTTTTTTTCATACACAAACAATAGATTTGACGCTATTAACTTATTGACATGTTTACCATAGATGACATTAAATACGCCCATCGGTCTATTGTAAAAAGCGGTGCTGATTTTCCCAGATATGTTCAAAGGCTGATAGAACTCGGCGTTGTACGGTATGAAACTTATGTGAGTGATGGCCATACCGTTTATTACGGCGTTGGCAACCACCAACCCGCAACGGATGCAGTGTATGCACCAATACCAGTTGCCCCAACTGCTAACCAACAACAATTTGCAGCGCGATTAAAGATTCACCAACAGGGACAAACAGACTATATGACTTTTTGTAAAGATGCGGGTGCAGCCGGGGTACAAAAATGGATTACCGATACAACAGCAATGACCTGCACTTATTATGATGCTACGGAACAGGAAGTATTATCTGAAAAAATACCGGCAGTATAATACATGCGGCTACCAGGCACCAATTCAACTTACTTTTACAAAGTCTAAAAAAGAAGCCGGTTTTTCAACTGCGGAGGTCTTATTCCACCAACATGAAAAACCGGCTTCTGTATTCAGCAAAAAAATTTAGAGTTTAATAAAGGGCAACACTTTAATAGAACTGCTGTTGTACAATTGCAGCCAGTAGGTGCCCTTCGGCAACTGTTCTACGCTTACCTGCATAATACCTGTGGCCAGCCGCCCTTTTTTTATCACCTGCCCGCCGGCATTTACCATTTGCCAATGATCATTTCCGTTAGTTACACCAGGAGTTACAATTTCCAGCGTTTGTTGTACAGGGTTCCGCAATATATGCGCACCAGTTGTTGTGTTTATTAAAACAGTGAGCACCGGAGAGTATTCTGTGTATCCGTCTTTGTCAATCATCTTCAGCCGGTAAAAGTTTTTGCCTGCGGTTGGCTGCGTATCTTCTTTGCTGTACTGTATTGCTACCCCGCTGTTTCCGGCGGCCGGCACTGTGGCAATGGTGGCAAATTGAACACCATCGCTACTGCGTTCAATAATAAAATGGCTGCTGTTTATTTCGCTGGTGGTTGTCCACTGCAGTGTTACTTTACCGGTACCGGCGGTTGCGCTCCATTGCGACAATTTTACCGGCAATGCGCTTAATGTAGTGGCACTAAACACTGCCGCGGGCGATAAATACAATGGTTGGTTAAACCCGTTGTATTCAAACACGGCAAAATGATACACCGTATTAGGTTGCAGCTGCTGAATGGTCGCATATTCATCGCTTCCGCTTCGTACTACAAAATTACCATTGCCCAGGTCTTGCCCGCTGCCAAAAATTCCGTTGGCATTGTACACTGTAAAATCTTGCGGCACCACATTTACCGGCGCTCCCTGTCGTGCTATTACCAGCCTTGCACGTCCACTGCCGGCTGCAAAAGACAGGTTGAGCGAGTTGGCAGTGCCATTGCTTACCGTGATACCGCTGGCCTGAGCGGCTGGTGTAACAGCCGTTGACCCAGATACGGCGCCAAATGTTGCTGTTAAATAAGATGTATTCACCCCGGTACCATCGTACTCAAATATTTTAAAGAAATAAACCGATGCGGGATCAAGGCCGGTTATGGTAGTAATGTTGAAGTTATCATTAAACACCACAAATTCGCCCGGCGCCAGTTGCGCACCAGCACCAAAAGCACCATTGGCCGTATAGTTTGTTCCGTTTGCAGGAACGCCGGTAATATCGGCGCCTTTGCGCGCTATTACAATCCTGCGCTGTCCGTTGCCGTTAGTCCAGCTGAGGCTAAGCTCTTTTCCGTCTGTTTTTGTTATGGTTACTGCCGATGCTGCAACAGTAGGTATACTTCGCGTGGTAACACTGGTGGTATACCCCGGCACTTTATATTGCGGTTGCCCGGAACCGTTAAACTCATAAAAAGCAAAATAGTAGGTGGTGCCTGCTTTCAGGCCTGTAACGCTGGTATTGGTGCCGGTGCTGCTATACACGGTATAATTGTCCGCACCGGTGGTGGCGCCGCTTCCAAAAACGGAACTCACTGCATAAGGCTGGCTGTTTACAGGATCTGCATTTACTGCCGCGCCTTCGCGTACTACAATCAGGCAACGCTGCCCGTTGCCGCTTGTCCAGGTTACATTTACAGAATTGTTGGTAACATTGGCAAATGCAGCATTGCTAACCTGTACGGTGGGTACGGCAGAGGTGGCGGCATTGGCCGTTAAAAAATTGCTGGTAAGATATTCTGTGGTGACGCCGCTGCCATTGTATTCAAACACCGCAAAATAATATTGCGTGGCGGGCGATAACGCGGTAACATAAAAACTGGTGAAAGCGCTGTTATAAATAATGAACTCACCCGGCAAAGGCTGCTGCCCGCTGCCAAAAGCAGTATTGGCCGTATACTCTATACCATTTTGCGGAATAAAAGTTACTGGACTTCCTGCTTTACAAACGATGATGCGTTTTGCACCATTTCCGGCCGTCCATCCCATATTAAAATACCCGCCATCAACAATGGCAAAATAAAGATTGCTGGCCGGAACAGTAGGTGCCGCCGCCGATACATGAAGCGTTAAAAAGATCAGGATTGTTGTGTACAGAATTTTCATACAATAAAATTTGAGCACGAATTTGCCTGATGGCAGTGGAATAATTTACTGCCGCTGTGATGTGTTGAGGATTATGCTGTATCAATTGTACAAAGAATGAATATATCAATCGCAGTCTCGCAACCATCAATTTCCCTCATCTTTTTTTTGGTGTTACCTTTAGATGCTCTAAATTTATCCAGGGCTCTCCCGCAACCGGTTTTCTGATTATTTATTGGTAGCAACCGGCATAGGTTACAAGCGCATCGACTTTCATAACCTTTGCCGCAAATTTGTCAGCAACGTCCTGTACCCGGTTGTGCAGGTAAATGGCAGATGCAATTTATTTTTTACACCTTAAATTAAAATTTATGTCTGTTTGGGGGCCATTAGCCGATCGATACGAAAAAAACACCCCGGGCCAGCAACGCAAAATACTTTCGTTGGATGGTGGCGGTATCCGTGGCGTGTTAACGCTGGAAATACTTGCTGAAATAGAACGCAAACTGAAAGCCCAACTTAATAAGGATGACAGTTTCCGGCTCAGCGATTATTTTGATTATATCGGCGGCACCAGCACAGGCGCTATTATTGCTGCGGGTTTATCGCTCGGCATGTCAGTACAACAACTATTAAACTTCTACCAGGAAAAAGGAGCGGCCATGTTTGACAAAGCATTCCTGCTCAAGCGTGTCAAATATTTTTACAACGATGGACCCCTGGCAAAAGAACTAAAGAATACTTTTGGCGAGGGCAACCTTGAGCTTACCTCCAGCCAATTTAAATGCCTATTGCTGATTGTTACCATGAACCGTTCAACTGATTCTCCGTGGCCTATCAGCAACAATCCGCTGGCGCTGTTTAATGATCAGGCCAATGCAGATTGCAATCTCAAAATAAAATTATACCAGTTGGTAAGGGCCAGTACGGCAGCGCCTGCTTATTTCAGGCCCGAAACTTTGCAGTGGGATGCCAACAACCCAGAAAAAACATTTGTTTTTGTAGATGGCGGTGTTACGCCTTACAACAATCCCGCCTTTTTACTATACCGAATGGCCACGCAACCAGATTACAGGCTCAACTGGCAAACGGGCGAAAATAATTTGCTGATTGTTTCTGTAGGTACAGGTTCTTCCCCTTCACCTGGGGTGTATGATAACCTGCTTGAAACATTGAAAGAGTTGCCCAACAATCTGATGTATGCCATGCAGATTGACCAGGACATCAATTGCCGCACTATCGGCCGTTGTTCTTACGGTGCACCGATAGATATGGAAATGGGTGATCTTATTCCGCGCAATAACCCAGGCGTTGCAGGCAGTGAAAAAATTCCTTTGACTACAAATCTTAACCGCCAGTTTTTGTATGCTCGATACAATGCAGATTTAAGTCAGCCCGGATTGGATGCAATGGGGCTTGACCACATTGTGTCAGATGAAGTACGACAAATGGATTCTGTAAAATATATAGACAAATTGCGAGAAGTTGGTAAAACGGCCGCTGCAAAAGTAGACATGGCGCATTTCGGTTCTTTTGTGTAGTGTTCTAACAATATGTGACGCTGCATGCGGACTTTGCACCTTACATTACTTCAACCACCAGCCAATGCCGATTGACAGCGAACGCGATTTTATATTGGGTCCATTGGGATCATTATTGATAGTGCCGATGCCATAAGAATAAGTTGCCTCAGCAAAAAATTTATTGGTGACCGCATAACCCAAGGCAGCAGTGAGTGATGCATCAAAAAGGCCAAAATTATTACCGGTTACACTCATCACTGCCGGCCTGCGAATTTTTACTCCATTGGGGCCTATATAACTTTCCCTTCCAAAAAGACCGATACCCAATGCCGGCCCAATTTTGCCGTACATTCCTTTGCCACGGGCTTTACCAAAATCTACCTGAATCAGCAATGGTATATCTAAATAATTGAGACGGTACGTACGCAATGTATCTCCCGGCAGTGTTTTCACCGCAAATCCGCGGGCGTTGTAATGCAGGCCGGTAACAAATGCTACTTTATCATCAAAATACGCCTGGCCGCTAATACCTGCATAAAATCCGGTAACATGATTGGTGGAAATTTTTTCGCCCTGTCTTTTATAACTGGCGGAAGAAGTTTGCACACCTGCTTTTATGGCCAGGTGTAATTGCGCATGTGTGCATACAGACAGACATAACAGCGCAGCAATAACAATCCATTTCATACTTTAATTTTAGGGTTCGCAACAAAAATGGTTGTAACAAGGGAGGTTGGACAAATGGGAAGAATCCGAAAGATAGTTTGTTACGCTGGTGTTTGCAAGTTCAGTACCCTAAAAAATTATTTATTTTGCATCTGCTGATTAAAAGCAGCCGATTTGCCTTTTGGTATTGAAAGGCTTTGCCAATCGTTATTTTTGATAAGCCGTCCTACGTATACAATCTGACCCACGTGATAGGCGTAATGCGCTAATTGACGATGTATAGCATCTATTACTGACTGTTCCTCAGTACGTATACGTATATTTTTCAATAAGTCATCTTCTTTCAATTCATTCAAAGCATCAAAAACACATTGCCAGCCTTCTTCCCACATACCTAGCAATTGATCTTTGCTGAAGGAATGAGATTCAAACTCTTCATCGCGGTTCCGCCATTCCTTTTCTCCGTCTTCTGTTAAAAAATTAGTCCAGCGACTCAGCATATTACCACTCATATGCTGAATAATAATAGCAATACTGTTGCTGGCTTCGTTGGGCTGAAAGTAAAAACCTGCTTCGGGCAATTGCACAAACGTTTTCTGCCCCAGGTCTTTGTAAAATGCAAATCGTTTAATAGCTGTCTGCAATAGTACTGAAGCTATACGTTCCATGTAGTTTATAGTTTTTAGTTTTTAGTTTGTAGTTTACAGTTTGTAGCTCTGTTCGCCGTTCGTGGGTTCGGAATGCAATTCAAAATTAGGAAAGAGTTGAAAAATTAAGTATGAGAAATTAAGAATTATGAATCAAGAGTGTCGAGTTGTTTTATCGTCAACCATCTTCCAAATTTTTTTAACTACCGAACACCCGAACCAAAAACTAAAAACCATAAACTACCAACTAATATCCTTCCGCAGCATCATCTCCCCTGCCATCCGCCACTGCTTCAAACTTTTTATTGGACAATACTTTGATTACTTCGGTTCGGCCTATTTGTTCTCGCAGCACTACTTTATGGCCCATTTGCTTCAATGTTTCTATTACTGCAGGAGGAAAGTTTTCTTCCACATACACTTCATCGGGCTTCCACTGGTGGTGGAACTTTGGTTTGTTCACAGCATCGCTTGTACTGAGCTTGAAGTCTATTATGTTAACGATGGTTTGGTAAACAGAGGTAGGTATAGTGGTACCACCCGGCGTTCCTACTACTATGAATGGTTTGTTTTGTTTTAATACGATGGCGGGCGTCATACTACTGAGCATTCGTTTATGCGGCGCTATGGCATTTGCTTCCGCGCCAATGGCCCCGTACATATTGGGCACACCGGGTTTTACGCTAAAATCATCCATTTCATCGTTCAATATAAAACCAGCACCACCCACTACTGTCTTGCTGCCATAATGATTGTTTAACGTGGTAGTGATGGAAACCGCATTGCCGTATTTGTCGATGATGCTGAGATGGGTTGTTTCTTCACTTTCTGCATTAACAGCTCCTTCTTTAATAAGATCACTGTTACCGGCTTTTGCGGCATCAAAATCGCTTATGCGTTGCCGTATGTAAGCGTCACTGGTTAATTTTTTAACCGGCACTTTTACAAAATCTGCATCGCCCATATAGGTGGCCCTGTCTGCATAGGCGCGCCTTTCTGCTTCTATCATCAGGTGTACGGCAGCAACAGAATGAAAACCCATGCTGGCAATGTTTTTATCTTCAATCATTTTAAGCGTCTGGTTAATGATAATGCCACCGCTGCTGGGCAAGGGCATGGTAAGTATGCCATAACCCTTATAGGGAAACACCATAGCCTTCCGTTCTTTCGCCTGGTAGTTCTTTAGATCATCAAGCGTTACCAACCCTTTGCCGCGCTGCATTTCTGCTACAATCAACTTGGCCGTTTCGCCTTCATAAAAACCTTTTTGCCCCTTGTCTCTGATCCGCGTCAGCGTATTTGCGAGATCTTTTTGCACCAGCGTATCGCCCGCTTTCCATTCTGTATCTTTTACAAATACCGGTTTTACGGTATTATATTTCAGAAACTCATTTTTATCTTCATTCAATGAAGCTGCTTCGCTTGCTGTTATGGCATAGCCGCGTGCTGCCAGTTGAATGGCAGGTTCAATTAATGTTTTCAGCGGCAGCTTTGCATATTTGAGCGATGAAAAAATACCAGCCACCGTGCCGGGTACGCCGGCAGCAAGATGACCATTCTGGCTGAGATCCATTTGCGGATTGCCTTCTTTGTCGAGGTACATATCACGAGTGGCAGCTGCGGGTGCTTTTTCACGGTAATCCAAAGCAATGTTTTTTCCATTGGCAAGTTTTGCTACCATAAACCCGCCACCGCCTATATTGCCGGCACCGGAGTATACTACCGCCAACGCAAATTGTGTGGCAATAGCAGCATCAATTGCATTACCGCCTTTTTTCAGAATCATCAGTCCGGCTTTGCTGGCCAATGGATGCGCCGATACTACTGCACCATTACTGCAGGTAATTGTTTTCTGGCTTTGGTATGCATATGCATTAATACCTTTTTGTACAATGCTTTTTTGCGCGTAAACAGTAGAATAAGTGATACAGAGTAAACCAACAAGATAAGTTCTGATGATGTTCATAAATCATATATTGACGTAAACGAAAATTACTGAAGTTACTACAGGCTGTATTTTTTTTATTATCCCCAATTGCTTTAATTTTGATAGGTAACATTACTGAAAAATTTTATACCTGTTTGCTTACTTTTTTTGCTTCTGCCTGTTGATTTATTACAAACTAAACTGAAACTACAATGAGAAAGAACCTTCGCAAGCTGCACGCAGCATGTATTACTATTGTACTGCTGTTTTCTTTTCAATGGCTCTCTGCACAAACCGGAACAGTAAAAGGAACCGTTCGTGATCTTGGAGGCAACCCGCTCACCGGCGCATCCATTACCGTACAAGGCAATAAGGCCGGCACCTCTACCGATGCCAACGGCAATTATACATTAAAGCTTCCGCCGGGAACGTATACCATCATAGTTAGTTTTATTGGTCAAACACCACAGCGCAACCAAGTAACCATTACTGAGGGCGGCACCACAGAACAGAATTTTACCACTACAGAAACAGCTGATCTCAGTAACGTTGTGGTTATCGGTTCAAGATCCAGGGATGCGCGCAGTAAAATTTCTACGCCTGTTCCGGTGGATGTAATCAGCACCAAAGACATCAAACCATTTGCGCAGGCAGATATTTCGCAAATGCTTACCTACACCGCCCCTTCTTTTCAGAGCGCAAGGCAAACCATTTCTGATGGCACAGACCACATAGACCCTGCCGGGCTTCGCGGACTGGGGCCTGATCAGACACTTGTATTACTAAATGGCAAACGCCGTCATAATACGGCCCTCGTGAATATCAATGGTTCTGTGGGCAGGGGTTCTGTGGGTACAGATTTAAATGCAATACCCGCCGCAGCCATAGACCGCATAGAAGTATTGCGTGATGGTGCAGCCGCCCAATATGGTTCTGATGCCATAGCAGGTGTTATCAATATTGTATTGAAAAAAAATTACAACGGCTTTAATGTATCTGCTACAACTGGTCAAAATTTTACCAGCATGCCTTATAACGGTGGTACCAGTATACGCGACGGACTGAACAAACAAATTGATTTCAGCGGCGGCTTTGCGAAGAAAAATGGCAGCTACTTTAATATCAGCGGGCAGTGGTTGAAAAGAGATGCCACTAACCGCAGCGGTAACGATAATATTCCCCTTATTTACCTGGGCAATGCCGGCAACTTTCCCTCCACGCAAGCGGGGGTTGCCAGTACAGTTGATTACAGAAAATGGTTGATAGACCAGGATGCGGCCATCGTAACCCAACGCGGATACAACCGGCATAATATTGTTGCCGGCAACTCTTCTTCAGAAAACTTTTCAGGGTTTATCAATACTGGCGCAAAATTGTCTTCCATGTATGATGTTTACCTGGCAGCAGGCATCGGCCATCGCAAAGGCGAGGCTTCCGGCTTTAGCCGCAACCCCAATTCAATGAGTCAGCAACCAGTGATTGCTAACGGACAACGCTTTTATGCCGATGGTTTTTTGCCGGTGATAGCCCCCACCATCAAAGACTACTCACTGCTGGCGGGCATTACCGGCAAATGGGGAGAATGGACAGCCGACCTCAGCAATACCACCGGGCAAAATACAATTGATTACACCATTAAAAATACCGGCAATGCCTCGCTGCCTGCTAACAATAACCCGCAAACGCAGTTTGACGCAGGCAGGCTCACTTTTTTTCAGAATACGACCAATCTTGACATCAGCCGTAAATACGACCTCAAAGACCGCAATTATTTTAACCTCGCTTTTGGCGGTGAGTTTCGGTTTGAACGTTACAAAATTGACTCAGGCGAATTGAATTCATTTGTAAATGGCGGCAGGGTTTACAGTGTGGATCCAATACCGCCGTATCCCGGTACGGTAACCAGTAATCCCATCCCTAATACAGCAGTTGCCGGATCGGGCTCGCAAGTATTTCCCGGTTTTCAGGGAAGGGATGCACTCAATGCGCACAGAAGTGTATACGCTGCCTACCTCGATCTTGAATACAGCGTGGGCAAATTATTACTGGGTGCTGCCGGCCGTTTTGAGAGTTATCAGGAAAAAGACAATACGTATAGAAACCTGAGTGGTAAACTAACCGCCCGTTATGAAATTTCGCCCATACTTTCTTTACGTAGTTCTGTTAGCAATGGCTTCCGCGCCCCATCGCTCCACCAACGGTATTTTCAAAATACCTCCACGCAATTTGTAGGGGGGCTTCCGCAAAATACTTTCACGATTAATAACTACAATTCTATTGTACGCGATGCCTTTGGCGTTCAGGATCTGAAACCAGAAAAATCTACCAGCGTTACAGCAGGCGTTGTTGGAAAAATAGGCAGATCCATTACCTACACAGTGGATGCTTATTATATCTATATCAAAGACAGAATAGTATTGTCGAGCGCTTTCAACAGGTCAAACCCGCTAGTGACTACGTCAGTATTTACCAACCCTGCCTATGGCATCGACCCATCGGTTTCTTCAGTAACATTTTGGTCGAATGCCGTTAACACTGAAACCAAAGGTATTGATGCGGTCATCACAGACCGCTTTCGCATAGGCAAGGCCAACGCCATGTTTTCACTGTCTGCCAACTTCAATAAAAACAGCGTGGTGGGCGCTATCAAAACCAATTCAATTATTGATAAACCAGAAAACAACCCTTACCTCGGCGGAGATGTAAATTCAAACCCGGCCAATGATTTAAAAACTGCATTGTTCGATAGGCAACAGCGCGGCCGCATAGAAACTACACAGCCTTCCAGTAAGATCAACGCCACATTTACGTACACCCTAAAAAATCTTACGGTTATGGCCCGGGCGGTGAGATGGGGTAAAAGCGAATTCCTTAATACCACCGATCCGTATTCTACTAAATCTGATAAAACTTATTGGAACGATGTTGGCTTTGGTACCGACCAGGTATTTAGTGCCAAGATTACTACCGACCTGGTAGTTACGTACCGGTTTGGTGCCGGCATCAGCCTGTCTGTGGGTGGCAATAATATTTTTGATGTGTACCCAGACAGGGTATTTATTGATCCGCGTAATGAACCGCAAGCTGTATATGCCAACCCGGTAACATCGGCGGTTAATAAGACGACTGGCGGGTACGCGGCAGGGCGAGACAACTCAAACCGGGGACGCTTTCTGTTTGGCGCCAACCAGTTTGGATATAACGGCAGGTATTTATTTGCACGGTTGAATATAGAATTCGGAGAATTGATGAAAGCTGCATCAGGCAAGAAGAACTAGGATTGTGAGATTGCGAAACTTTGAGATTTTGGGATTGATTTTCGGCACCCTTTATCTCCTCATTGACAAATGTATTTTATCTGTACAGAAGCCAGCCTTTCGGCTGGTTTTTGTATTGAGTGGCTGTCGCAATTACACCGCAAATTGTCTTTACCTACCCCGTGCAGTTTACAAACAAAAGCTAAGTTTGTATAAAAATGACGATGTTATACCGCTTGCTGCAGGTTGCGCTTGTTTTTTTGGTACCGGCCAGTTGCAAGAACAATACAAACACAAACAAATCAACCTCGATGATTACCACAGATTCTTCCATAGCCAACACAAAAAATAAGACAGATAGTGTAAGCGGTTATGCACCGGTAAACGGCCTCAGCATGTATTATGAGCTCCACGGTAATGGGCAACCGTTGGTATTGATACACGGCGGCGGCTCCACCATACAAACCACTTTTGGCAACATACTTCCCTTGCTGGCCAATCACTATAAAGTAATTGCAGTGGAATTGCAGGCCCACGGGCATACTAAAGACAGGGGCAAGCCGTCCAGCTTTGAACAGGATGCAGATGATGTGGCGGCATTGTTGCAATACCTGCATATAGACAAGGCACATATTTTTGGTTTCAGCAATGGTGGGAGTACGGCACTGCAAATAGCCATTAGGCACCCAGATGCAGTAAATAAATTGGTAGCGTTTTCTGCGGTGTATAAAAGAAACGGTATGCTACCCGGCTTTTTTGAAGGCATGGAAAAAGCCAGCCTCAACAATATGCCGCAACCTTTGCAGGATGCTTACCTGCAGATAACCGGCGACAGGCAAGGGCTGCAGACAATGCACGACCGCGATAAAAACCGTATGCTGCAATTTACCGACTGGCCCGAAGCAACACTGATGTCAATACAAGCACCCACGTTATTAATATCAAGTGATAAAGATGTTATTGTACCGGAACATACGCTGGAGATGGCAAAAAAAATTCCGCATGCATCGCTGATGATATTGCCGGGTATTCACGGCGCTGCATTGGGCGAAGTATGTACTACAACACCTGGCAGCAAATTACCTGCACTTACAACCGGGCTTATTATTGATTTTCTCGATGACCTGCTAAACCTATCGTCCAATGAAAAAAAGCGCAGGCTTATTACTATATAGAAAAGTTGCAGCAGTTGTAGAACTCTTCCTGGTACACCCGGGCGGGCCTTTCTGGAAAAACAAAGATGAAGGGGCATGGTCTATTCCTAAGGGAGAATTTGAAGATGATGAAGATGCGTTACACGCTGCAAAACGAGAATTTAAAGAAGAAACAGGTATTGCATGCGATGGAGATTTTATACCCCTTAGCCCGGTGAAACTTACATCAGGTAAAAGGGTATACGCATGGGCATTGCAAAAAAATATAGATGCTACCAAGATTACCAGCAATGATTTTGAAATGGAATGGCCGCCACGCTCCGGCAAAAAACAACGCTTCCCTGAAATTGATCGCGCAGCGTGGTTTTCTGTTGCTGTTGCAAAGAAAAAAATAAACACCGCCCAGGTGCATTTTATTGAAGAATTGTTGCGTACGCTTACACTGGCAGATGAATAGCTGATTACTTTATTTGTGGAAGGGCGGCAACCTGGTGCGCATCCCTCAATCGCATCCTGTACGCATTCATGGCTGTTTTGCCCAGCTTCTTTATCAGCCGGTAATTGACCAATACGCCTACAGGTGCCCCAATAACCGGTACCAGTTGCGCCATTTTTGCGAGGTCAATATAATCACGGTATTCCTGTTGAAAATTGCGCCAGTCAAACTGGTTAATATCTTCCGGCAGGTTCTTGCTTTTTAACTCCCAGTCAGTCATCTTGAGGTATATATTTTTACGGTGCTGATCGCTTGAGAATGCCAGTTCAAAAATATGCAGCAAAAAAACCCTTTCTTTATAATCGTTTACATCAAACCCATACATAGCGGCAATATCAAACAGCAATTTAATTTTCAGACCCAGTAAAACCGGAAAATCCGCAAGGCCCAGCAAAATACCCCCCGCACCCGTAATACCGCCTTCAACGGCTGCTGTGTTTTTGTAAATTTCTATCCGTTGCAATACCATTGCTTCCCGTGCCTGCAACGACTGATCCTGCAATGGTTTAGAGGTGGTATACGCAGCGCCAAACAATACGCCCTTTATCATTTGTTTAATGGTAACCGTAATGGCATTGTGTACTTTCTCGGGTATCCAGTTATTGATCCTGGTTTGAATTTTTTTTGAAACCTTGCTGAACAAAGAAGCACGTTTCAGCATCTGTTGTTGCCAGGCGTTTAATTCTGTCACCACCATGTCCTGGTACTCATCCATAAATTACCATTTTTAATGAATGCTAAAGTTAATCAACCTGGTGCGTAAGCCTTATGGAAAGATGGCTACAGATGGCAATGATGCCATTGAATGATAGAAGTTTTTTTAGGATGTCTGTTATGTATGATTGCCCCATCCCCATTTTAAAAACTCGGGCATGGCCTTTGCCCAGGTGGCAATATCATGGCGCCCTTCCTGCAGTTCCAGGTAATGAATATCTTCTTTCGGATCATAGCCTTTACTAATCAGATCATCAATCAACCCCAATGTATCGTCAATAGAATCTATGATACCGTTTTTATTGCGATCCATGGTTTCGTCCAACGCACCTGTTTCAAAAAAGAATTTCAACCACGGATAAAATCCACCTTCTTTTACCTGCATGTGCATGATTCGGTCGGTAGCTTCATTATAACCATCTTCCAGACCGCGGGTTCGCCACCAGAATGACCCGGAGAAAACACCGGCTTTTGAAAATTCTGTGGGGTGGTTCCACACAATATCCATTGCACTCAATCCGCCGAGCGAAAATCCGGCAAATGCTTTTTCTTTAAAAACCGGTATGGCATAAGTAGTTTGCAAAAATGGCAAGAGCTCCTCAAAAATAAACTTTGTATAAACGCCGGCTTTTGCACCGCGCCCCATGTAATCTGCACATTTGGCGGTGCCGTATTCTGCTTTACGGTCTTTGCCCGTATGTATACCCACACAAATCAATGGTTTAATTTCATTTGCAGCCAGCATGTCTTCCAGCATAGCGGCCAGCCCCAGTTCTTCCATGTTCTGGCCATCATTGATCAACAACAGCCCCATCTCTTCGGGGTGTTGCACATTCCTTGGTAAAAAACAACTGAGTATTACTTTGCGTTGCAGCAGAATGGAATCAACAATCAGTTCCTCGGTAAATATAGCAGCGGTTGGTTCTTGTTGCATACGGCCCAAAAATAAGTAAATCGCACAAATGATTCATTGTATAAATACCGGTATACATTCATGGAGCAATTCGCATTAAATATTCTTTTGTTTTTGTGGGTCGATAAAAATATATTTGGTTAAGCAGAAAACGGGAATTACATTTTGCCAATCTTTATCGGCAATTTTAGTAAACTGCGGTACTGTTAATATCAAACACATTAAAACGATTAACATGAAAAAAATCGGAATATTATTTGGACAGGAGCGCAGCTTCCCCACCGCATTTATTGATAGGGTAAACAGCAAAAATGTAAATGGCATAACCGCAGAAGCCGTGCGCATTGATAAAGTAATGCAGGGCGAACCCACAGAGTATGCCGTTATCATTGACCGCATCAGCCAGGATATTCCGTTTTACCGGGCATACCTCAAAAACGCTGCGTTAACAGGTACTGCGGTTATCAACAACCCGTTTTGGTGGAGTGCCGACGAAAAATTTTTCAACAATTGCCTGGCCACTAAAATCAATGTACCGGTTCCAAAAACGGTTATCCTTCCATCTAAAGACCATCCGGATGATACATCAGACAATTCGTTTTCTAATTTGGCGTATCCGCTGGACTGGCCAAGTATTTTCGATTATATTGGCTTTCCGGCTTATATGAAACCGTTTGCAGGCGGCGGCTGGAAGCATGTTTATAAAGTGACCGATAAAGAAGATTTTTTTCAAAAACACAGCGAGACCGGGCAATTGGTCATGCTGTTGCAGGAAGAAATTATTTTTGATGAATATTACCGTTGCTATTGCATTGGTGGTAAATATGTACGCATCATGCCGTATGAGCCCCGCAACCCGCACCACCTGCGTTATGTGGCAGATTTTGCGCCCAGCCCTGAAAGACTTAAACTGATGGAAGATATTGTACTGCGCATCAATCATTACCTGGGATATGATTTTAATACGGTAGAACTGGCGTTGCGCGATGGAGTTCCTTATGCGATTGACTTTTGCAACCCCGCACCCGATGCAGATATCAACAGCGTGGGCCAGGATAATTTTAACTGGGTGGTAGAAACCGCGGCCAACTTTGCCATTGAAAAAGCCATGTCGTACAAAGAAGGAACTGATAACCTTACCTGGGGAGAATACATTAAACGCGGCAGCGGAAAACAAATATTGTTTTAAGTTTCAAGTTTTGGGTTTTTAGTTTTTAGTTCCCGGCCAGCAACCCAGGAACCTCTACTGCTAACTTTAAACCAATTACTAGAACTGCTACGCTAGCGATACCTTTTGAATGAGCCAAAACTAACAACTACAAACTAAAAACTAACCATGGCTAACATCAGCTATAAACACTTTACACTGGGCATTGAAGAAGAATACATGGTGATTGATCCACAGTCAAGGGAATTAAAAAGCCATGAGCAGAAAATTGTGCATGAAGGGCAGAAGATGATTAAAGACAAGGTAAAGGCAGAAATGCACCAGGCCGTAGTGGAAGTGGGTACAGATATTTGCCAGAATATTGACGAAGCCTATAAAGATGTAAGCCTGCTGCGGAAAACCATTTCGGGCATTGCAGAATCACTCGGTTTGTGGGTAGGCGCATCCGGCACGCACCCCTTCAGTCATTGGGAAAGCCAGCTGATAACCGATCACGTACGTTATAATGAAATTGTAAATGAACTGCAGGAAGCCGCACGTAGCAATTTAATTTTTGGCCTGCATGTACACGTGGGTATGGAAAACCGCGACCTGGCCATGCACATTGCCAATTCTGCGCGCTATTTTTTACCGCATATCTATGCATTAAGTACCAACTCGCCTTTTTGGGAAGGAAGAAAAACAGGCTACAAATCTTTTAGAACAAAAGTATTTGATAAATTTCCACGCACCGGTATACCAGATTATTTTGAAAGTATTGAAGCTTATGACCGTTATGTAAAATTGCTGATCAAAACCAACTGTATTGACAATGCAAAAAAAATATGGTGGGATCTGCGGGTGCATCCTTTCTTTAATACTGTTGAATTCCGTATTTGTGATGTGCCGATGACCGTAAAAGAAACCACTATTATTGCAGCACTTTTTCAGGCCATTTGCGCAAAGTTATTTCAGTTGCGTTCAAAAAACATGAATTATATGATGTACCAGCGCGCACTCATTAACGAAAACAAATGGCGCGCCGGTAGATACGGTATAGACGGACACCTGATTGATTTTGGAAAAGAAGAAGAAGTGAATACCCGTGTGTTAATTTATGAACTGCTCGATTTTATAGATGATGTTGTTGACCCGCTCGGTAGCCGCCATGTTATTAACCTGGTATCTTCAATGCTTGAAAGCGGCACGGGTGCAGACAGGCAATTGAAAGTGTTTGAGGAAACCAACAACCTGGTGCAGGTGGTGGATTATATTCACGACCAGTTCTTGCATGACCTATAAAGATTTTCATCGCCCAACTAAGCATAAACACCTAATTTTCAATCATCCTGATTTTTTTCTTGCATTTATCCGGAAAAATGCTTCTGTAATTTTTGCATTAAAATAATTACTAATGTAATTTTGCGGTATCGACTATCTCTGCATAAGCTGTCCTGGCTACGACTCTGAATTAGCTCAAAAAATATTGGCAATAGTACTGCTGTGCCCGCAAAGCACAGAACTGTGATATTGTTATTAAAACGAATGATTAGCAGGGACGGTTATGATTACGCAACCAGCCCGGTATTTATACCTGTGGCTGGTTGTCGTTTGTAGACCGTACTGATTTTTAAGCATTCCCATAAACCGCTGTTTCAATAATTTGCAGTATCTTATTTAAGCCCATTGTCCCCGGCCGCGCCATTTATTTTTATAACGATACATTTGCCATGAATGCATTGATTATGAAAATACTTTTTACACTATCATTCTTGTTATTGATTTCAGAGAGGTCTTTCTCCCAGGCTATCGATACCACTACTATCGGTCATGCAGCAACGCTGATTGACCTACAGCTTACCGCTGCAGAAAAAGATTCTGCAACGGAAGGCATACAAAACAACCAGCGCCTGTACAAAAAAATGCATGCGTACAATCTGCCTAACAGCCAGCCCTACCCGCTTTCATTTCACCCCGCATTACCGGGTTTTAGAGTACCTGTACAACAACTACCGGTGAATTGGTCAATACCTGCCAATATTGAGTTGCCAAAAAATTTAAACGCGCTCGCCTTCTTTTCCATACCGCAACTGGCATCGCTTATCAAAAACAAAAAAATTACTTCAGTCGCCCTTACCCGTTTTTTTCTTGACCGTCTAAAAAAATGGGGCGATACACTGGAGTGCGTAATTACCCTCACTGAAGAACTGGCTTTGCAACAGGCAGGCCAGGCAGATGCAGCACTGCAAAAAGGTATTTACAAAAGCCCGTTGCAGGGCATTCCCTATGGCCTCAAAGATCTGTTTGCGGTAAAAGGTTATAAAACCACCTGGGGTTCGGTGCCTTACAAAGACCAGGTAATAGAAGAAGATGCATTTGTATATACCCAATTAAAAAATGCCGGAGCTGTATTGTGCGCCAAACTCTCACTGGGCGAACTGGCATATGCAGACCGTTGGTTTGGCGGTAAAACAAGAAATCCATGGAACCTGCAATTGGGCAGCAGTGGTTCCTCTGCAGGTTCTGCAGCTGCTACGGTAGCAGGCTTGTTACCATTTGCCATAGGAACGGAAACCTATGGTTCTATTGTATCACCGTCGCATACCTGCGGGGCCACCGGTTTGCGTCCCACGTTTGGATCTGTCAGTCGCACCGGCGCCATGGTATTAAGCTGGACCCTCGACAAAGCCGGCCCCATTTGCAGAAGCGCCGAAGATGCCGCCATTGTTTTTTATTACCTGAAAGGAACAGATGGTAAAGATGGCTGTGCTGTTGAAAGGGCATTCAACTATACCGGCAATGTTGACTGGAAAAAACTGCGCATCGCTTACATTGATAATTATTTTAAACAACTGCCTGCTACAGCTGAACAATGGGAAGTGATTACCACTTTACAGAAGCTGGGTGCGCGTGTAACCGCTGTACCTTTTGCTGATTCGGTTATTTACCCGTTTAACATTATCGGAACAGTCATCAATGCAGAATCCGCTGCTGCCTTTGACGAACTCACCCGCAGCAACAAAGACGATTTGATTACGCGGCAGGACAAAAACTTCTGGCCCAACAGCTTCCGCGTGGCACGCTTTATACCGGCAGTAGAATACATCAATGCCAACCGTCATCGTTATGCGCTGATGCAGGCAATGGATACCTTTATGCACCAGTACGATGTGGTGATAGCGCCCAGCTTTTCAGGAAGCCAGTTGCCCATTACAAACCTTACCGGCCACCCGGTAGTATGCCTGCCCATAGGCGCTGCGGCTAATGGCCGCCCCAATAGCATTACTTTTATTGGCAATTTGTATGACGAAGCCACTATATTAGCGGTAGCAAAAGCCTACCAGGATGCTACATTGTTTAACAAACAACATCCGCCATTATTTACCCAATAAAGCGTCTTTCATTAAATGAATAAATTATTATCGATTGTTGCCTTCGCGTTGTTTTGTGGCGCATGCACTCATACAACCGATGTAGATCTTATTGTAAAAGGCGGCACTATCTATACTGTAGACAGCGCCTTTACAACTGCTGAGGCGATGGCTGTAAAAAACGGTAAAATTGTAGCCACCGGCACTGTTGCCGCTATCATGAAAGAATTTTCAGCAAACGATACAGTTGATGCCAGCGGACAGTTTATCTATCCCGGCTTTATAGATGCGCACGCGCATTTTGTTGGCTATGCACTAGGCCTTAATACGGTGAACCTGGTAGGTACAAAAAGTTGGGAAGAGATTATACAACGCGTATCAGAAGCAGCTAAAAGTGCCGGATCAACAGCCTGGCTTATTGGCCGCGGGTGGGATCAGAACGACTGGCCCGTTAAAGAATTTCCTTCCAAAGAAGCACTCGATAAGCTGTTCCCCAATACGCCCGTATTACTTACCCGCATAGATGGCCATGCCGCTATTGCCAACCAAAAAGCATTGGATGCGGCTGGTGTAAAAGCAGGCGTAACGCTCACCGGCGGACAGATAGAAACAAAAAATGGAAAATTAACCGGCATGCTGGTAGACAATGCAGTTGACCTTGTTAGTGCCGCAATACCCCCACCCACGGTTGAACACGTGAAAACAGCATTGCTGGTGGCACAACGCAAATGCATTGGCGTTGGATTAACCACCATAGACGATTGCGGGTTGGATTACGAAGCTGTATTGCTGCTGGACAGCCTGCAGAAAACCGGCGACCTTAAATTACGATTGTACGCCATGCTGAGCGATAGCAGGAAGAATTTCGATTTTATTGCCAAAAGGGGAAAAATAAAAACTGATTACCTGAATGTGCGTTCATTTAAAGTATATGCAGATGGCGCACTGGGGTCAAGAGGCGCCTGCCTGTTGCAACCCTACACAGACAAACCCGGGTGGAAGGGATTTTTATTAAGCAGCGCGGCACATTTTGATTCTGTGGCAGCTGTGATGCGCAAAATGGATTTGCAGATGTGTACCCATGCTATTGGCGATAGCGGCAACCGGGTAATACTACAGACCTATGCCAAACACCTGCAAGAAAAAAACGATCTGCGCTGGCGCATAGAACATGCCCAGGTGGTGAACCCGGCTGACATAAAATTATTTGGCGACTACAACATTATCCCCAGCGTACAGCCTACACACGCCACGTCAGACATGTACTGGGCGGCTGACCGGCTTGGCCAGGAAAGGATGCAGGGCGCTTATGCATACAATGACTTATTACAACAAAACAAATGGATACCACTGGGTACCGACTTCCCCGTTGAAGACATCTCGCCCTTTAAAACTTTTTACGCAGCCGTAGTAAGAAAAGATGCAGACGGGTTTCCCGCTGGCGGCTTTCAAATGGCCAATGCATTAAGCCGGCAGGATGCATTGCGCGGCATGACCATCTGGGCCGCTAAATCCAATTTTGAAGAACATGAAAAAGGCACTATTGAAAAAGGCAAGTGGGCCGATTTTGTGATCCTTGATCATGATCTGATGGCAGTGCCGCCTGAAAAAATTCTTGACACAAAGGTTATCAGTACATTTATAGCCGGCAAAAAACCATTTTAACCATTATATCTTCAATTGCAACTACATGAAAAAAATTCTGATTGCAGCAACCGCATTTTGTATCTTCACAGCGTTTACCACATTGCAGAAAAAACAACGTATTGTTTTCTTTGGTGATTCCATTACAGAAGCCGGTGTTAAGCCCACTGGTTTTATCACAAAACTTGGTGCCATACTGCAACAAAAAGGCATCAGCAATAACTATGAACTGCTGGGCGCTGGCATTGGCGGCAATAAGGTATATGACTTGTATTTGCGGATGGATGACGATGTGCTGGCAAAAAATCCGGACGTGGTGGTAATATGGGTAGGCGTTAATGATGTATGGCACAAAAGAAGTTTTGGCACCGGTACCGACCCCGATAAGTTTGAAAAATTTTACAACGCTATCATTAAAAAGTTGCAGGCAAAAAATATAAAAGTGCTGATTTGTACACCCGCCGCCATTGGCGAAAAAACAGATTTCAGCAATGAACTGGATGGCGATTTAAACAAATATTCCTCCATCATTCGCAACATTGCCAAAAACAACAATTGCCAACTGATAGACCTGCGCAAACTAACCCTTGATTATAACCTGGCCCACAACCCAGATAACAAAGAGTCGGGCATTCTTACTTCCGACAGGGTGCACCTCAATGAAACGGGCAATGCAACCGTGGCCGATGCTATGTACAATGCACTTGTTAAGTAATAAGTTGTAAGCGGAAGTAATAAGTCCACTGGCTGCACCATTGCGGCCATCTTTGAATGCGCATTGGCCGCCAACAACTTATCACTTATTACTTAAAACTTACAACTTATTTGTTATTTTTGCACTACTATGGCCCCTGGGAAACAAACAATCAAATGTGCAATTTTAGACATGAATGAAGAGCAGCCCAACCAGGGTATGCGTTGCATTCGTGAAATACTCACCCAATATGGCAGCGCCAATAACCTCCACCTTGTATGGGATGAATTTGAGGTGCGTGTAAAACAACAAATTCCTGATCTTAGTTATGATTTGTATATCTCCAGTGGCGGCCCGGGTTCACCATTAGACAGTATTGACAGCGAGTGGGAACAAATATATTTTAAATGGTTGCAACAAGTAGAAGATTGGAATGATAACGACGCCAACCGTCAGAAGAAATTCATATTCTTTATTTGCCATTCTTACCAACTGGCTTGCCGCCATTACAATATTGCCAACGTTATAAAAAGAAATTCCACTGCATTTGGTGTTTTCCCGGTACATGTGTTGCCCGATGCCAAACAGGAACCAGTATTTGCCGGACTTGATGATCCATTTTTTTCAGTAGACAGCCGAGATTTTCAGGTGGTACAACCCAATCACCAGCGCTTCAGGCAACTGGGTGCCAGCATTCTTTGCATAGAAAAAGATCGGCCGCATGTACCGTATGAAAGGGCATTGATGGCTGTACGCTTTAACAAGTACATGATAGGCACACAGTTTCACCCGGAGGCCGACCCTACCGGTATGACCATGTACCTGCAAAGAGAAGATAAAAAGCAAACCGTTATTGCCAACCATGGTTTTGCCAAATGGCAAAGCATGATTGAACAGCTAAACGATCCCGACAAAATCAGGTCTACTTACAAACATGTACTCCCCAATTTTTTGAACGATGTGATAGCACATATCAATTCAACCAATAATTAACCAGGATCAGTTTTTAGTATTTAGTGTTTAGTATTTAGTACAAAGACGCGAACCCAGCGGCTTTTAGCTTTACTCTTCTCAAGAGTTTTTGCAATGTCGTTCGAACAAACATGTCAAATCCCTAGAGAGCCCAATTCCAAATTCCCAGTTCCTAATTCCTAATCCCTAATTCCCAAGCCCCTATTTCCTGCAGATGCCTTAACTTTCAGCTATCAAACTCACATTATGGTACCAGGCCTCAGAAAGCAGTTCAATGAAGCGTTTACAAAAGAAAAATATGATTCATTTTTACAAGACCTGCATGGTAAATATCCCGGCGCCATTGAATTTCGCATAGCCGAAACACCTGAATTTATAGACAAAGCTTTTACACAAAAGATATTGGACGCCTGCGAAAGTATTATTGATGTGATTACTGATCCGGGTTTTAAAAAATTAACCGACCGCAGCATTCCACTCGGCGAAAATGTGCCCAACGAGGGTGCCATCAGTCATATGATTGCCTTTGATTTTGGTATCTGCATCAATGAAAAACATGAACTGGAACCGCAGCTGATAGAAATGCAGGGCTTTCCCACCTTATTCGGGTTCCAGATATATTACCCGGACGTACTGAAAAAACATTTTAGCATACCCGATAATTATACTCAATACCTTGGCAACTACACCAGGGAATCATATATACAGGATCTGAAGGAAGTGATTGTGGGCGATATTCCGGTGGAGAATGTGATATTGCTTGAAATAAAACCCCATCAGCAGAAAACGCGTATCGATTTTTATTGTACACAGGAATACATAGGCATACAACCCGTGTGCATTACTGAACTAATACAGGAAGGAAAGCAATTGTTTTATACCAACGAAAAGACAGGAAAGAAAACCATGGTGAAGCGGATTTACAACCGTATTATTTTTGATGATCTGAATGCACAAAAAGATACACTGGGCAATTTTGTAGACATTACACAAGAGCTGGATGTACAATGGGTACCGCACCCCAACTGGTTTTACCGCATCAGCAAATTCACGTTGCCGTACATCAAGCACCCTTTTGTACCGGCCACCTTTTTTTTGAATGAAATAAAACAACTGCCTTCAGATCTGGAGAATTATGTACTGAAGCCATTGTTCTCTTTTGCCGGACAGGGCGTGGTAATAGACGTTACCAAAAAAGATATTGAGCAGGTAAAAGAACCGGAGAACTGGATACTGCAACGCAAAGTAACCTATGCAGATGTAATTGAAACACCCGATATACCTGCCAAGTGTGAGATACGCATGATGTATATCTGGAAAGATGGCGAACCACGACCTAAAGCCGCTATCAACCTTACCCGTTTAAGCAAAGGTAAAATGATTGGCGTTCGGTATAATAAAGACAAAGAATGGGTAGGCGGCAGTGTTGCTTTTTTTGAACACTGACCAAAGTGTTGAGTGGTGTATGTTGAGTGTGGTGTTATTCATCCATTCCCCCTACCACGGATGCCATTCCATTTCCTTTATTAACAGGTTAAAAAGATAAAATCTTCCCATTAGTCAATATATGCAACACCTAACGGACATACCCACCCGCGAAATACGGCCCGGTTTCTTTGGCAAGCTTATTCATGGCGATAAAGGCACCGTAACCATTTGGGAAATAAAAAAAGGGAGTGTGTTGGAAACACACCAGCATGTTCACGAACAAATCACTTTTGTGCAGGAAGGAGAATTAGAAATGATTATCGGCGGAACTCATTATCTTTTCACAGGCGGCACCACGCATGTGATCCCTTCGGGTATGCCGCACTCAGCCATAGCACTTACAGATGTAAAAGTTATCGATTTCTTTAGCCCGGCAAGAGACGACTACAGGTAACATTGTTTTGAGTGTTGAGTTTTGAGTTTTGAGTTATAGGTTATCGATTCATTAATATTAACCTGCAAACCCAACCCTCACCACACAACACACAACACACAACACACAACACACAAAACACAACACACAAAACTCAACACCCCACACAACACACACCACTCAACACTCAACACTCAGCACAGGGATCAAACCACTCCATCGTATTTAACCATCGGTTGGCCGATACAATTGATTTCAAAGGGTGCTATTTTTGTTTCGGGGTTAATGGAGGTGTTTAATGCCTTGCTCATTACCGCATTGCCAAATGGTTGCCAGCCTTCTTGTATATGTGTATTTACCAACGCATTTAACCCTGCCGGCGTTATACCTACCAGCAATTTATATTGAGTAATTTTATTCATAACAGTTTTTGTGGTAAATATAGCTGCATTTTGCAAACATTATCAACGATCAGCTTTAATCATTAAACATGCGTATGTAATGTCACTCTTCGGGGCTTTACACATACCTTGGCGGCACCGGTATGGTATTGCCCGCCCTGGCAGTTAAAATGAAAAAAAGATCCGTTTAATAAAACAACCAAAATTTTTTTAGGCGGATGGAGTGTAATAAAAAAATAAATTATTTCAAAAAATTATTTTTAGATTTGTCTAAATTTTAATTTTTGTATGTTTAAAAAATTATTGATCGGAATGCTCGTTGCTGGTTTGTCACTGGGGAATGCCGCTGCCCAGGAAATGGCAAGAATGGAAACAGACAGGCCCGATCAGACAGAGTGCCCCTTTATTGTTCCGGTAAACTGGGTACAACTGGAGATGGGCTTCAATTTTGAAAAGAACGGTCCTGGCTCACACACTTTTGTATACCCTACACTTTTATCAAAATATGGCATCAGTAAGCGGCTTGAGTTCCGGTTGATTACCAACCTGCTTTCGAACCGCGAAAATGCCGGCACTCATTATGAAACAATTACGGGTGTTGAACCGGTACAGATTGGGTTTAAAGTAGCACTGGCAGAAGAAAAAGGGCTGCTGCCCAAAACATCACTAATTGCTCATCTGGCTTTGCCACAAGTGGCCTCTACCAAATTGCACGCGGACAACCCCGCACCTAACTTTGTATTTACGTTGCAAAACACGCTTACAAAATCAATTTCGCTTGGGTATAACCTGGGGGCAGAATGGGATGGTTTCAGCAGTACCCCAGCATGGATATATAGAATATCGCCTGGGTTTAATATTGGCAAGAAATGGTATGCTTATGCAGAAGCTTTTGGGTTTCTGCAAAAAAATGAATGCGCCAATCACAATGTAGATGGTGGCTTGGCTTACTACCTAAACAACAATATCAAATTTGATATTTCGGCCGGCAAGGGTTTATCGGCCATTTCAATGGACTACTATGTTGCAGTAGGCGCCTCTATCAGGTTTTCTTTATGAGCTTTTTTTCTTGTGCCGCAAAGCACCCAAAAAAGTTCGCTCTAGGGTTACAAAATAATTTTGCTCGCCCGGCCGCAGCATATTACCGGTCAACTGTACCCGAGCGCCAAGGTTTATCTTAAAATTACTGTTGAAGATAAGTTGTACCGCCGGCGCAATATCCAGCATGTAATCGCCTTTTTCAAAGCCTTTCATTCCAATCGTTTCCACATATACATTAAGGTTCGTTTGGTTGTAATCAGCATAGTTCAATGGCAAGACCAGGTAGCCTGCTGAAAGACTGTAGTAGAAGGCTGTTACTGAATGATCATAATGGTTAAGATGTTGGTTGCTGTTTGAAAAAACCCTGATAACACTACCGGTACCAGATACGGCCAACCTGCTAATCAATTGTGTGGCAATAAGGCCCGCCTGCACTCCGCTGTTATCACCATCAAGATTGATATCGCCATATTCAAACGGACTGCGCGAGTAAGCGGCCTCTCCAAAAACCGCCATTCTAAAATGGCGATGCACTTCGTCTGCAGAGTAAAAGCGGTATTTGGCATACGTTTTTACCGACTCCCAACGCATTTGCGAAGTATAAAAATCAGAAAAAGAATTACTGATGTGTACCATCCAGTTTTTATTCAAGCCAAACATGAGTTCTGGGGTGTACCGCTGACGGTACTCATTGTTATAGTTTCGTACGGGAGTTCTGTAACCCAATTTTGCAGATAACGAATGTGCCGGCATGTTGGATGCCGGTTCGGAAAACATAAACAGTTCTTGCGATGCCGCCACCTTTGCAAACAGGCAACCGGCCACAAAAAATATCATTAGTTTTTGCATAGCAGTTTTTTTATAAACGGGGTAACAGGGCGCAGTAGCAAGCGCTACGGCCTTACATTGGTATAGGCATTTTTTGTTGCCCTATTTGTCTGGTGCGGTTATTTTAGCAACTGGTTGACCTTTTTTTCCAGTTGTTTTCCTTCAAGATCCCGTGCCACAATTTTGCCCTCTTTATTAAGTAGATAGCTGGTAGGTATCTGGTCAATTTTCCAAAGACTGGCAACGGGTGCATTCCAGCCACCACTTTCATTTACCTGCAACCAGCTGATTTTATCTGCAGCCACTGCCTGTTTCCAATCGCTTACATCATCATCAATACTGATGCTATAAATTTCAAATCCTTTTGCTTTCAGGCCGGGATAAATCTTTACCAGGTATTTGTTGGCCTTACGGCATGGGCCGCACCAGCTTGCCCAGAAATCAATGAGTACAACTTTTCCTTTCAGCGATGAAAGGCTAACTGGATTTCCTTTCAGGTCTTTCAATATAATCTCAGGCGATAGCTCCCCTACTTTTGGCTGGGCCATAGTATCCAGTGAAATAAATAGAACGCTTATGAATAAAAGCTTTTTCATTCGATTATTATTTGAAATCACTGCCTGCACTATCTGCAGGCAGTGACAGTTAAATATTAAATAGTTACATGGTAAATGCGTGTTCCGGCAGTGAGCCCGGCTTTCTCGCAACAATTAGCTGCTTTACCGGTTTTAATACATTGCATGGCAGTAGCCGCGCTGTATTTTTTAAATGCACTGGCCGTAAGAAAGTCCTTATCCACCACCACCAGACTTTTTTCGCCTGTCAATACCTGGTTGTTGATATTCAGAAAATGGTATTCCTTACCGGCTATTTGCACATGTGCATCATTCTTTACCTCAGTATTGGAAAAATCACCAGTTATGGTAAATTTTGCCACAAAAAAACCGGCATCTTCAACGGCTTTTTTCAAAGCGTCAATGTCTGCTTCCGCTCCTTTTTTAAAAACTACCGCAAATGCAGAATTTTTGATGTCTGGTTTAACTGCATCCACAAACGCCAATTCTTTTAATGCGTTGTTGATGGCTTTAGAACACATGGCGCAGGTAAGCCCGCTTGCCTGTATGGTTGCTTTGGTAAACTGTGCCTGTATACCAGTAACCGAAAACACTACTACTAATAATATGATTACTTTCTTCATGGTTGTATTTTTTAGATTATCAAGGTTATTGTGCGCCTTCTTTTTTAATACTGGCCGGTTTGCGTTCGTAGTGGCAGCAACCAGGCAGTTTTTCATACGCAGCCTTTGTAGCGTTTACGTCTTTTGTATCGTAACCGGCAGCGGCAATACCCTGTTGAATTTTTAATGAATTGGTTTTACCAGCGTAGTAGGTAACAGCAAGTTGTTTACTGTCTTCATCCCAGCTGGCTGTTGTTGCACCAGCAGTGGTAGCAGCTTTCTCTATTTTATTTTTACACATGCCGCACTCGCCCCATACCGCAATGGTTTCTTTTTTGGGTAATGCGCTGGAATCTTTTTGCGCATGCAGGCTAAATACTGATGCCATCGTGAAAAGGACTGAAAAAACGAGTTTGTGCGTTTTCATTATGATTGATTGTTGAATGAATAAATATAAATAATGTCATTGTCTGTTACCCCAGCGGGTAACAACACAAAAAAGACATGCATCAATTACTGATGTATGCCGTGCAATACTATCATATTCTGAAAACGCCGTGAAGCAGGAAAATAGATGGCTGACTGGTATCATCAGCGGGAGGAGAATTATTGCAGGTTTCCGCACTGGCTTCATTAAAGCGCAACAGCGGCTCAATACAATTAAATGTTTGAGGAAGTGGAGCAGGACACGCAAACTGGTAGTCAGCGGTTACCTGTTTATGTGCATCCTGCAGTTTGATAAACTTTACCTCATCATGACAGCATTTGTTCTTTGCATTTTCCATACCGCACTTGCTGCAGGCATGTGATGTGTTTTCTGCGAACTTAACTGTAGACCCCACCTCTTTACCCATGCAGTAATGTATCTGCAATACCAGGCCGCTGGTAATGGCCAGGTACATGAAGGCAACAGCTATGGCGAGAATCTTTTTCAAATGATGCTGCAAAAATAGACACTAAATTCCAGACTGGCAATAAGGGATTGTTAAATGAAGCAACAGACATTAATTCACAAAACTCCAAAAAATACCAATTCTTACCTGCATGCCGGGGTAAGGGTATCCATCTGTGGCAATATTATTATTGGTGAAGCCGAACCCGTTTTTTACACGTACCGTATTCAGGTTTTCTACACGTATATAGGTGGTAAACCGTTTCACCCTGAAATGAAAATAGGCATTGATAAAAGGTACTTTAAGGCTTACCCTGCCTGTATCTCTGTAAAAAAACTGGCCCAGTACGGGCGAGTAGCCATCGGCCCGGTAAGGCGTATTGTATTTTATTTCGAGCCCGGTAGCCAGCTGCAGGTTTTTGAACCCAAGGCTTCCCTGGTAACCAATACGGCTGCGGGCAAACAATAAGGGCACATTTACATTGCCATTGCCTGCACGTTGCTGCAGCGTTACCTCCAAAATCCATTGCAAGTGTTTGCGCAACCTGAATTCTTTCTCTGCTTTAACCTGCAATAGATTAAACACTTCGGACTGTGCGGCATGGTAATAATCGCTGAAATAACTGTAGTTGGTTAGCAGATAATAATTTCCGGTAAGTCGCAGGTTGCGCTGCGGCTGGTCAATGGAAGCAAAAATGCGAATAGTATTTTCTTTTTTGAAATCGCTTACATTGGCAACATTAAAACTGCTGGCACTGTTAAAAATAAAAGAAGGGGTGCGGTTTACATTTTGAAAGCCCACCTGCAAAAAGCCAAGTTGTTTGCTTACAAAACGGCGCAGGCTGCCGAATGCGCTGTAATCTCCGGCATTGAGACCTGTTAAATACAGCTCGCCCAATGCTTCTACATCCCATTTCTGATTACGCGTTTTATTACGGTATTCACCATGCACCCAGGTATTGTGGTAATTAACAGAACCGCCATCAAAATGTCCTTTCAGGTTCTGAAGGCTGGCGCCAAGCTTAAAAAACTGCTGGCTGTTTTTTGTATCCGGAAATTGGTAAAGTGAAAAATCATTTACCAATTCACTCCATTTGTCCTGCACCTGGTAGGTTGCCGGCATCGAGAAAAAATTATAAAACGGGCGATAGAAGTTGGTATCATTATAAGGGTCTACCACTGCATCGCTGTACTGGTAAGTGTAATTGTTCAACTGTATGCTGTGCTCCATCCTGAACTTTGGATAAAACAAATGAATGGTCACCGAATCTGTTTGAATGGAATCCTTTTTGCCGAGGTCATATTGCTGCCGCAAAAAAATGTTGCCAATTTTATACTTATTACCCGTGGCCACCGCCGTACTGAACGGGCTCACTGCCACAGGTTGCACGGCACCCAGGTAAACGGGGATGGTCTTTCTGTCGCTAAATTCAGGCAAACTATCCAGTAGCTTATCATTTCTTAATCCGCCATTTTCTGCCGACTGTATTTTATTGTTGATGGCTATAAAGAAAAGGTGGTACCGCCGGTTGGGGCTTTGATAATAAGAGCTTAAACGGTAGCTCGACTGGCTGGTATTTTGATTTTTAAAAGTGCCCGGTGAATTAAGCAGGCGGTATTCAAAAGCAAAGTTCCAGTTGGGGTTGATGTTTTGCGTATGTAGTACCGATACCAGTTGCTCCTGTTTGCTGGCAATAACGTAACCTAATTCTGTAAAAGGGCGGGTGGTGTTAAAGAAACGCGTTTCTTCTGGCTTGATGCGGTAAATATCGAAGGCATGAAAACCAGCATCCCACCCTGCTTTAAGTATGGGAGAAAATTGCAAAGACTTTGCGGCGCTACCGGTATTGCCCAAAAAATAATAATCGGCTGGTATTAAAAAACGTTTGGTAAAATCATTGATAGAAGAATCAAACCTGAGGTAACGGCTGCTATCCAGATACCTGAAATTAATGGTGATGGAATCTTCCAGCCCGGTGCGGTGTTTAAGGCTGTCTCTGCCGCCGCCACTACCTCCGCCAGAGCCAGGGCGCGGAATACGGTCGAGAAGATTTTGCTGGGCACCGGCTTTTACAACAGTTATCAGCAATACCACAAATAGTATGTAGAGATATTTAATCAAAAGAATTTACGGGCAAATTACTTATCAAATACTTCAGAACAATACAGCAGAAAGTTAATGTTACAGCGCTATTACCATTTCTTTAAAAAGGGCGCTGAATTTGGGTTCTGCGTCTTTGGCGGCTTGCAATACCTCAGCATGTGTAATGGTATTTTCTTCTTCTCGTATACCTATATCTGTTATAACACTCATGGCAAAAACCGGTAGGCCGGCATGCACGGCGGCAATTACTTCCTGTACGGTGCTCATACCTACTGCATCACCACCCAGTAAATGGATCATTTTATATTCTGCCCTGGTTTCAAATGTGGGCCCGGTTACGCCGCAATACACGCCTTTCTTTACCACAATACCCAATCTTTTTGCAATGCCTTCTGCTTTGGCAATAAGATCTTTTTTATACGGCTCGCTCATATCCGGAAAACGCGGCCCTAAAGTACCGTCATTCTTACCCAGCAACGGATTTACAGCAAAAAAACTAATATGGTCTTCTATGATCATGAGATCACCTACTTTAAAACCCGGATTAACACCCCCTGCAGCATTGCTGATTAGTAATGTGCTTATGCCCAGTTCTTTCATTACCCGTATAGGATATGCTACCTCTGCCGCGCTATAGCCTTCATAAAAATGAAAGCGCCCCGCCATGCAAACTACTTTTTTTGCGCCCAGTGTTCCAAAGATCAATTTACCGTGATGCCCTTCTACCGTTGAAACCGGAAAATGTGGAATAGCATCATACGGAATTTCTTTTTCAATGATGATTTCATTTACCAGGTTACCCAGGCCACTGCCGAGTACGATACCGGTTTCCGGGGCAGCCGGGCAGAGCTGTTGTATAAATGCTGCTGTTTCTTTTATTTTTTCTGCAGTATCTGGCATAACGGTTATTTGTTGCCTGCAAATATAGAGAAATGCACTTCGCGGGAAAGTTTTAAGTAAAGCAGCAGGTTCTGTTGCAAAAAGCATTGTTTACCAGTATATTTGGCATTACCATCTGCCCATTGCAAGCGTTTATAAAATATACTTTGCCCGCCATAATTGTTTTGTTAACAACGCTAACAGCAAAGGCACAACTGTGTTCGGGCAGCCTGGGCGACCCGGTGGTGAATATCACCTTTGGCAGTGGCACCAACCCGCTGGGCCCGCCACCCACCGCGCTTATCACTAATTACATTTATACCAGCCAGTCGTGCCCCGCAGACGGATCCTATATCATTACCAATTACACCAGCGGATGTTTTAATGGCACCTGGCATATGCTGGCGGAAGATCACACGCCGGATGATCAAAACGGTTATATGATGTTGGTAAACGCATCGTTTAACCCCGGTGTTTTTTATCTGGATACCGTAAAAAATTTATGTGGCGGCACCACCTATGAATTTTCTGCCTGGCTCATTAGTATGCTGCGGCCATTTGCCTGCATGGGCAACGGCATCAGACCCAATATCAGTTTTAGTATAGAAACGGTTACCGGAACTGTGATACAATCATATAATACAGGTGATATTCCTAATATCTCTTCGCCGCAGTGGAACCAGTATGGCTTTTATTTTACATTACCGCCCAATTATAGCGACCTGGTGCTGAGAATGGTTAACAATGCGCCCGGTGGTTGTGGAAATGACCTGGCGCTGGATGATATTACTTTCCGGCCCTGCGGCCCCAAGGTGGATGCGGCTTTTTTAAATGTAAGCGCCAATAACGATACTGTTAATTACTGCATCACCGATAACAAAAACATTACCATCAGCGGCAACCTGCAAACGGGGTATAACAACCCTTCCATACAATGGCAGCAAAGTACAGACACTGGCAAAACATGGATAGATATCCCCGGTGTTACCGGTACCACTTACAACAGAACCTATTCAACCGCGGGCAGGTTTCAATACCGCATGACGGCGTCTGAAGCCGGTAATATAGGTTTGGCAAGATGCCGTATCTCTTCCAATGTGCTCACCATTAATATTGATGCCATACCCGTGCCCATGGCCGCAAGCAGTTCCCCAGCGTGCGTGGATGCGCCACTAACGCTGACAGCCAAAAATGGTGATTTTTACGCCTGGACGGGGCCAAACAGTTTTACTGCGGCCCAAGCAAAGCCAGTGATTAGCGCTGCCTCGCTGGCAAGTGCGGGTAAGTATTATGTGCTGGTAACCACCAAAGGCGGTTGCAGCAAAACAGATTCCACCATGGTTATTGTAAGTGCCGCCCCACCGGCATTTGCGGGCAACGATACATCTATCTGCGAGGGCAAACAAGCGCTATTGCATGCCAGCGGTGGCATTGTATACCGTTGGCAGTCGGCGGCCGGGCTATCAGATACCACTGTCTATAATCCTGTAGCCACTCCTTCTGTTACTACCACGTACACCGTAACAGTTACCAATGCATTTCTTTGCCGCGCCAAAGATTCGGTTACTATCAGGGTATTAAAAAGCCCGTTGGCCAATGCGGGAGTTGATCAAAAAATTATGGAAGGGGAAACGGCGCAACTGAAAGGCATTGCCGGTGGCGATGTTGCATCCTTCTCATGGACACCCATACAGTTTATAGACAATAGCAATATTGTTGCACCAGTAGTACAACCGCCGCGCGATATTACGTACACCTTTCATGTGCTTTCTGGCAACGGTTGCGGCGAAGCAACCGATGATATTTTTGTTCGCGTGCTGAATAAAATAGCTGTTCCCAATGCTTTTTCACCTAATGGAGACGGCATTAACGATGTATGGAATATTAGCATGCTCATCACCTATCCTGAATCTGAAACCAATGTGTTTAACCGGTATGGCCAGCTGGTATTTCATGCGCGTGGCTATACAAAGCCATGGGATGGCCGGTACAATGGCAGCCCGGTACCTGTGGGCACCTACTATTACACCATTGATCGAAAAAATGGTTTCCCTATGATGAGTGGATGGATAATGATAGTTCGTTAAGAACATCCTGAATACCAATGCCAAATGCAATTCACGGTAATAACGATCTCTTTGTCTGGCATCAATCTTGAGCCCTATACCCTTCTATCGAAAAAAGTAGGTTTTTTGCACAGCAGGTGCTATTTTGTCACAGAATACATTTTCAATGAAAGATTCAAATTTGTTTTTTAGCTCCGAAGATGAGATGGATTTCATGCCTATTATTCCCCTCAACGAAAATGACAATGATGATGGCCAGGAAGTAGTGATACCAACAGAATTACCGTTATTGCCACTAAGAAATACGGTCTTGTTTCCCGGTGTGGTTTTGCCCATTACGGTTGGGCGCGATAAGAGCATAAAAGCTGTAAATGAAGCGTATAAGGCTGACAAATTGGTAGGCGTGATAGCGCAAAAAGACAGTACCATAGAAGATCCCACGGTAACAGATTTGGAAGATATTGGTACGGTGGCAAAGATTGTAAAGCTGATAAAAATGCCTGATGGCGGCACAACGGTAATCATACAGGGAAAACACCGTTTTAAGGTGGATGCCATTACGCTGGAAGACCCATTCTTCAAGGCAAAAATTGAGCTGTTGAGCGAGGAAGAAGCCCCCAAAGACCAGGATTTTGAAGCCTATGTATCCAATATCAAGGAACTGGCAGCGCAAATCATTCAATTATCGCCCAATATTCCATCCGAAGCATCAATCATACTTAAAAACATAGAAAACCCTGCTTTTCTTATTCACTTTGTAAGCAGCAATCTCAATACCGGGCTGGCAGAAAAGCAGCAGATACTGGAGATTAACCATATCAAAAGCAGGGCAGATATTTTAATGCAACTGTTGCAGCGCGAACTGCAGTTTGCCGAGCTCAAAAACAAAGTAACCAATAAAACCCGTACCGAATTAGATAAACAGCAGCGCGAGTATTTTCTGCAGCAGCAGATGAAGAGTATAAAAGATGAACTGGGCGGCGATACCAACGATCGTGAGCTGAAAGAAATGCAGAAAAAAGCCGAAAATAAAAAATGGCCAAAAGCTGCTAAAGAAATGTTTCAGAAAGGTATTGAAAAGCTGGAAAGGATGCACCCCAGTACACCCGATTATTCAGTTGTATACAACCATATTGACCTGTTGCTGGAACTTCCGTGGGAAGATTATACTGCAGATTTGTATGATCTGAAAAAAGCAAAAAAAGTGCTTGACCATGACCATTATGGCATGGATAAAATCAAAGAAAGGATATTGGAATACCTGGCGGTTTTGAAATTGAAAGGCGATATGAAGAGCCCCATACTTTGTTTTGTTGGCCCTCCGGGTATCGGCAAAACATCCCTGGGCAGAAGCATCGCCAATGCCATTGGCAGAAAATATGTGCGGTTGAGCCTCGGCGGGCTGCATGATGAAAGTGAAGTACGCGGCCACCGCAAAACATACATTGGTGCCATGCCAGGGAGGGTTGTACAATCTATTCGCAAAATTAAATCAAGCAACCCGGTGATGATACTGGATGAGATTGATAAAGTAGGCAATGACCACCGCGGAGACCCTTCTTCTGCCCTGCTGGAAGTATTGGATCCCGAACAGAATCATTCTTTTTATGACAATTACCTTGAACTGGAATATGATCTCAGCAAAGTATTGTTTATCGCCACCGCCAACAACGTAGCCAATATTCAGCCCGCACTGAGAGATCGGTTAGAAATAATTGATCTAAGCGGTTATGCAGTAGAAGAAAAAGTGGAAATAGCCAGGCGCCATTTAGTACCCAGGCAAAAAGATTTGCATGGACTGGCAGCTATGAATTTTAAGATTAGCGATAAGGTACTTGAAAAAGTGATTGAAGATTATACAAGAGAAAGTGGCGTACGAGAGCTTGACCGGCAACTGGCATCCATGATGCGTAACCAGGCAAAGGAGTATGCTACAAAGGGAAAATTGAAAGCAACACTTGCGAATAGCGATGTAGAAAGAATTTTAGGAAAGCCCAGATACAGCAATGAAATTTATAAAACAGCTAATATGCCCGGTGTGGCCGTGGGGCTTGCCTGGACATATGTTGGTGGTGATATACTTTTTATAGAGACAAGCCTGAGCGAAGGAAAGGGCGACGTAAAACTTACCGGCAACCTGGGCAATGTAATGAAGGAAAGTGCTTCAACTGCATTAACCTATTTACAATCCAATGCAAAAAAACTAAATCTCGATTCGCAGTTATTTGTGAAAAACAACATTCATATACATGTACCGGAAGGTGCTGTACCCAAAGACGGCCCAAGTGCAGGCGTTACCATGATGACGTCAGTAGCATCTGCACTTACCGGTAAAAAAGTAAAACCCTACCTGGCCATGACGGGAGAAATAACACTGCGCGGACAGGTATTACCTGTTGGAGGCATTAAAGAAAAGGTACTGGCTGCAAAACGCGCAGGGCTAAGAGAAATTATTTTGTGCTGGCAAAATGAAAAGGACGTACAGGAAATTGAGTCGGCTTTTATTAAAGGTGTAAAATTTAATTATGTAAAAACCATGCAGCAAGTATTGGATCTGGCATTGGTAAATTAAGCAGTTATTATAAAAATAATTATGAATTATTACTTGCAACCTTTTGTAAACAATTTTCAGTCTATGCTTTAACACCTGTAAATTTTTACGTTGGTTGTTTTAAGGGTTAAAAATAGTCCCTCATTTCTATGAGGGATTATTTTTTGTATATAACAGCTTTAATAGTATTCACCTCCACTAGTAATCGATCTTTACTTTATAGTTTCCTCCTCGTCCAGTTCAACATTTATAAAATAGACAATTAGCAATCATACTTCTGTCAAGGATGTTTTACTTATGTAAAAATAAAATAAAGTATATACTATTAGTATTAACATACGTGTAAATGCTTACCTGTTCTTAAATAAAAAACTTTTGCCACAGTACTGATAATTTCTTTTTTTGATTTCGCTTAAATAAATTTACTTCACATACCGATTCCCACCTCATTGATAAAACTGAATAAGATTTTGCTGCGTATATAGCGTGCGCATTAAATAATTTGCCTATTGCAACCGAAGCGGTTGTACAAACGTCTTTTTCAATATTAAAATGTCCTTTGTAAATGATTAGAGTAGCACTTGCAGACGATCATAAACAGATGCGAGATATATGGGATCTGATTTTATCTGCCAACCCGGCTTTTGAAGTAGTGTCTAAATGCTGCAACGGACAAGAAGCCATAGACGCGGCTGCTAAATACTCCCCTGATATATTTTTGATGGATATCAATATGCAACCCGTAAGTGGAATTGAGGCCACTGCCGTTATTACAAAAGAGCATCCGCATATCAAAGTCATTTGTATGTCTATCCACAAAGACCTCATTTATGTAAAACATATGCTTGATGCGGGCGCCCAGGGGTATGTTACAAAAAACTCTTCGTATGAAGAAGTGTTTGAGGCCATTCTTGAAGTACATGCCGGGCAGCAATATATCTGCAAAGAGGTAAAAGAAATCACACCCAATGTTTTAATATTCTCTTAATACCGCCTACGCCAATACGCTTTCCTGTTTTTCCTTTTTAAATGCTTCCCTTGGTTGTAAACCTAGCAAACTAAACATGGCCATATCTTCATCAAACGAAGGATTGGGCGTGGTCAGTAATTTATCTCCTGCAAAGATAGAATTGGCGCCGGCCATAAAACACATTGCCTGTTCAGCAACGCTCATTTCGGTTCTGCCGGCACTCAGGCGCACCATAGTAGCGGGCATCAGAATGCGGGCAGTAGCAATCATGCGCACCATATCCCATATATCCACCTTTGCATTATCCTGCAATGGCGTTCCTTTTACTCTTACCAACGCATTAATGGGTACGCTTTCCGGGTGCTTGGGCAAATTGCAAAGTGTAAACAACATGCCAATGCGGTCTTCGTGGGTCTCGCCCAGCCCAATGATACCGCCACTACAAACACTGATGCCTGCTTTACGCACATTGTCGAGTGTCTGCAGTCTGTCGTTGTACGTTCTTGTTGTAATAATATCTGAGTAATGTTCTTCTGAAGTATCAATGTTATGATTATACGCATACAAACCGGCATCGTGCAATTTTTTTGCCTGCTCGTCTGTAAGCATGCCCATGGTACAGCACACTTCCATTCCCAATGTGTTAACACCTTTCACCATTTCAATTACCCGGTCAAAATCCCGGTTGTCGCGCACTTCACGCCAGGCGGCGCCCATACAAAACCGCGTAGACCCTGCCGCTTTTGCTTTTGCCGCATAGGCCATTACATCTTCTGTTTGCATTAACGCCTGCACATTTACACCGGTATTATACCGCGCAGCCTGCGGACAGTAAGCACAATCTTCACTGCAACCGCCGGTTTTTATAGACAACAATGTACACACCTGCACTTCGGCGGTATTATGATGTGCCCGGTGTACGGTGGCTGCCTGGTATATCAGTTCAAGCAACGGTGTATTATAGATAGCCGCTATCTCTTCTTTTGTATGTCCGGTATATGTTTCCATTGACGATTTCTTTGCGGCAAACCTACTGCAAAATAGCGAACCTTAAAAATAGAAGCCCGGCCTACTTAATTTTTATCGTTTAAATATGTGGCAGAATCTTTCAAAATGGGAAGCGACTGTTTAAACAGCGTATTAAAAACAACCCTGAACTGGTTTACGCCGCTAATAGTATCGCTAAATAAACGATAATCTTTTGAAGGAAAATAAATAGCATTGAGGTTCTTAAACACATGTGTGTCTGGTATACCGTTGAGGTGTACCCGATATCCGTGGTCACCCATAATAATGATGCAGGCCTCTCCCCTTGTTTTAGACTGAATGGTATCTACCAGTTCCTGCATTTTTTTGTTGATGTAGGTGAGATATTCAGTATATCCTTTTACGTCTACCATATTTAGCGATGCCTGGAGTTGGGGTATATCTCTCAGCCTGCCACTCTTGTCAAAATAAAACGGCCAATGCGGCATTTCAAAATGGGTATAAACAAACCGCGGCCGCATACTTTGGCGGTTGATTTCGTTGGTAAGAAGCTTCAGTTGTTTATTGTTGTTGTTGAGGTTGTTGTAGATAGCGTTGTTGTTCACCCATGGCATATTTAATTTTTCAGGGGCGAGGTGCCATCCAATATCATGGCGCAGTCTAGCAAAAAGTGTCTGCCTGGTAATCAACTTTGTCTTAAGGGGCAAAAACGACTCCTCCACCGGGGACGGGCTGATGGCCATATCAAACACCGAAAAATTCACAAAGTCGTATCCTGCTGCCGTTACAAAATCAACCACAGCATTTTTGCTGATAAGCCGCTCAGCATTCTCGTAATCTTCACCAGCAATATTGTGTGCATCGTGAATGCCTTGTATATATCCCATGTTCAATATGGAGGCGACAGAAAACGGTGTAAAATTATAATTGCTGAAACTGTGGGATAAGACACGAAACCCCTTTTTTACAAAAAAACTATCCAGGCTGGTATTGTTGTACTTAAAAGTTTCGGAAAGGCTTACCGTGCTGCTGTATTCATCAAAAATAAAAAAATAAATATCCGGTTTATTGCAGGTGGTGCATGGCTTATAGGTACCGACGCCAGCAATAGCATACTGGTTACCGACAGGGTGAGATATCCTCCAAACCAGCTGCCCCGCATCTGTCAACAAATAGATAATCAACAGCAGGTTGCAATAAAAATTTACCCGTGAAAATTCCGCTTTACTTCTTTTGAGATAAACTGCAATAAAGAAGATGACTGCTAACAAAAGTGGTAGAAGCACACTGTATCTATGCCATATCCTTGTGTGTGTTTTTAGAAAATCATGCAGTGCACCAAAAAAAAAGTACACAGAGAGCAGGAGTGTTGCTAAAATTGCGGCCCGTGTAGTATTTCTGTATAAGAGGTACAACAAACCATACATGCAAATGGCCATCAAGAGGTAGGTACCCAGCAACAACAGGCAATCCCACAGGGTAATTAGTCCAAGGTTTTCACCATATCCATGCCATACAAAAAAAACCGGCAGCAGGAAAAGAAAAAATGGTTTTCTATACAATGCTTTTCTCATCTTCAAAATGTTCGATGCCTGTTGCGTATTGGCAAACTAAAGTAAATTGCACAGTTAATTCTTGAAGTTTTACTACAAGCTTGTTTGCAAAATAATCGAACTGCACCGTCTAAAATAATAAAATTAAAACCATTGAAAAACACTATTTTAGTCGCAAAAAATAATGGAAAGGCGGGTTTATATTGGAATGAGTGCAGACCTTATCCATCCCGGACATATTAATATCATTGCAGCAGGCAGAAAAATAGGAAAAGTAACCATTGGATTACTCACTGATGCCGCCATTGCCAGCTACAAACGGATTCCTTACCTGAGCTACGAGCAGCGAAAAATTATTATAGAAAACATAAAGGGTGTACATGAAGTGGTGGCGCAGGAAACGCTTGACTATACACCCAATCTTCTTTTGCTTAAGCCCGACTATGTGGTGCACGGAGACGATTGGAAAACCGGCGTGCAGGCGGCCACACGCCAGGCGGTGATTGACACATTGCAACAATGGAAAGGTGAGTTGATAGAGATTCCCTATACCAGCAACATAAGTTCTACCGCTATCCAGAAAAAATTAAGAAACCCTGCAATACTACCGCAGCAGCGGATGCAAAAATTCCGGGAACTTATGCAGGCACAAACCGGGCTACAGTTTATGGAAGCACACAATGCATTGAGTGGCCTGGTAGTAGAAAATATTTCCATTGAAAATTCAAACGAAAGAGAGAGTAGTTTTGACGGTGTCTGGATAAATGATTTTACCAGCATTGCTACAAAAGGAAAAACAGGGGTACTGGCAGATGACAGCATTGCTTTGTTGCAGGTATTGAGCGATATACTGGAATGCACCACAAAACCTTTAGTATATGATGCAGGTACCGGTGGAAGCATTGAACAATTTTCATTTATGATTAATGGACTTGAAAGACTCGGGGTTTCAGCAATTGTAGTAAGAAATTCCACTGCTATGAGTGACAGTTCGGTGGATGAAACAACTCAACTCTGCGAAAAAATTAGCGCAGGCAAAGAAAAAAAGATTACCAAAGACTTTATGATCATAGCCGGAATAAATACAACTGTTTCCGCTGCACATACAAATGAACCGCAGTTGCAGGCTGCGGCGTTAACAGCAGCCGGTGCCGATGGTTTGCTGCTTTACAGCACCCATGAGCAGGACGATGACATTAGCCCATTTATCGCACAATACAGGCAAATGGAAAAGCAATTGCCCCTGTTTGTAATACCCGGCATCAACAACAATACTTTATTGCAACAATGGAAAAACGCAGGCGTGGCGGCGGTGGTCTACGACAATCATTTAATAAGAAACGTATGGCCTGCCATGCAGGCTGCCGCATTGGCCGTGCTTAAAAAAAAGAACGGCAAAACAAACGGGACTGACCTACTGGCCCTGCATGATATACAAGTACTAACCCGCCAGAACGGTATTGGAATTACTGCCTGAACGCGGCGTAACACTGCAAATTTTTTTCTATAGATAATTACTTTTTACCTAATCAATGGTGCTGATGAAGGCAAATGAAAATATGGCCCAGCAAATATTGTTTGATGAAAACGCTGCCAGTTCTTTACAGCAAGTACTGGTGCAATACGGCATACAACATTCTTTCATTATAAGAGGAAGGCATTTTGCGGGGGAACAACTGCATTCAATCTCGCACAACAGTTATTGTAAAGAGGATGCCGAAGTAACCAAAGAAGAAATAGCACGCTGTTACGAACTATTTACCAAAACCAACGCAGATGGGGTAATTGCCATTGGCGGCGGACGTGTGATAGATTTGGCCAAAGCGGTTATACATATGCACCGCATGGCCAACCACCCGCCATTGCGCACATTTATTGCCATGCCAACCACGGCGGGCTCTGGCAGCGAAGCAACGCAATTTGCCGTGGTGTATGATCACAAAACAAAAATTTCTTTAGACGAACCCTTTCTGTTGCCGGGGGTTGCCATTCTTGACCCTGTATTAACCTACTCCCTCCCCCCCTTGCAGACTGCGGTATCGGGAATAGATGCACTGGCACAGGCAATCGAATCATATTGGAATGTACGTGCAAATGAGGCGGCTTCAACATTTGCCGCATCGGCTATCACTACTTTACTGGCGCATTTGCCCGGTGCAATACACCAGCCTGAAACAACCAACAGGCGGCATACATTGTGGGGCGCCCATCTTGCCGGCAAAGCCATTAATATAACACGTACCACCGGCCCGCATGCTTTATCATATTTTCTTACGGCAAATTATAATATTCCACACGGACAGGCAGTAGCCCTTTTTCTGCCCCTATTTTTTTTGTATAACGCAGGCGTGCAACCGCAGAACTGCAATCACCCTGATGGTATTGATACTGTGCTTGAGCGATTAAATCAATTATACAAATTGCTAAACGTAAAAGATGCCAGTGAGGCCGCCGCATACCTACGGGATTTTATAAAAAATGCAGGTCTTGCCACCACCTTGAAAGAATATGGCATCGACAAAACGGCCATCCTGGATACGCTGTTACTGAATATAAACAAAGAGCGATTCAACAATAATCCTGTATCGCTGGATATTGACACACTCAGGAAAACCTGTATCAATTTTCTATAATTATTTATATGGGTATACTGTCTGAATATAAAACGGTGAAACAGATTGTGTCGGCTAAACACGATATAATTGTGTATGCCGAGAACCGGTTTTATTACCAGTACTTTAAGGAGCTGGTTGCAGCGCTTATTAAGACAGAAAACCGCCAACTGGTTTACATTACATCAGACAAAAACGACCCCTTGCTGCAGTTTGCACCCGCAGGCGTTCAGGTATTTTATGTGTTCTGGTGGCTGGCATTTCTTTTTCCACGTTTGAACGCCCGTTTAGTAATTACCAGTATGACTGATCTGCATAATTTTGCTTTTAAAAGGTCAAAAGATGCACGTGCCTATGTATACGTTTTTCACGCGGCGGTAAGTACGCACCTTCAATACAGCCAAAACGCCTTTTTTCATTACGATGCCATTTTTGTGACAGGCCATTACCAGGAAGCTGAAATAAGAGCGGCAGAGAAAATACACCACCTTCCCCCAAAAGATATTGTGCATTTTGGTTATCCAATTATTGATTTGCTGGCAACAAAAATGGCAGCTCAACAGTCGGCGCCAGCCACACCAGTTATTCTCATCGCTCCTTCGTGGTTTGAAGGTTGCATTTTTGATACCTGCATTACCCAACTGGTAGAAGCATTATCGCAACTTCCTTATCATGTGATAATACGCCCCCACCCTGAGTATGTAAAAAGAAAAAAGAAAGCTTTCACCAGGTTGGAAGCACTGGCGGCAGATAAATCATCAATTTCTTTTGATTATTCCGAGGATGTTGTAGAGCGTTTAATGGAAGCCGATATATTGATTACAGACCGCTCTGGCATTGCCATTGAATATGCGTTGGGGATTGGCAGACCTGTATTGTTCATTGAAACAGCGCTCAAAATCATGAACCCGCAATGGAAGGAAACCGGTATTGAGCCAATAGAAAACCAACTAAGATCTCAAATTGGTGTTACCGTGCCTATAGAGGAGATTAATAACATAGCCGAAAAAATGGAGCAGCTCGCAAGCATGCGGCAGTCATTTGCGAAAAAGGCGGCTTTACTAAGGCAAAGGTTTTTATTTGACCATGCAATAGGATTGAAAAACGGAGTTAATTATATACAATCGCGTTTGCAATAAAGTACTGAGCCACTTAGAGGCCGCGGTTTTCTGCATCATCTTTTTTCTTATTGGTAAAAAAGGCTTTTATGCGTACCCAGTAATTTTTAATCCAGAACCAACCCGCCAGTATTGCTGCAATAATAACCTGCACCAGGTAACTGCCACTTCCGGGGTCTATATACAACAATTGGTGCATCATAGATAACTAAGATTGGTTGTGGGCGTTAACGTTAAAAGAGTTTCATACATCAGCTCAATAGTAGTTTCTATATCAGACCGGTGCAGCATTTCCACGGTTGTATGCATATAACGCAGTGGTATTGAAATTAGTACTGAAGGACATCCATCGTTGGCATAGGCAAATGAATCGGTATCTGTACCCGTGCTGCGGCTTACGGCCCTTAGCTGCACCGGAATCTTCGCTTTTTCTGCTACACCCTGTACCAAATCAAGCAATTTATTATGAACAGCAGGCCCATAGGCTAGCGAGGGGCCTTTGCCGCAGGAAATATCGCCTTCAATAATTTTGTTTATCATAGGCGTGGTGGTATCATGCGTAACATCTGTAATAATGGCCACATTAGGTTTTATCCGCCGGGCAATCATTTCAGCGCCTCGGAGGCCCACTTCTTCCTGCACCGCATTTACCGTATATAAAGCGTAGGGCAATTTCTTTTTATTTTCTTTGAGCAATCTTGTCACCTCCGCAATCATAAAACCGCCCACACGATTATCAAAAGCACGCGCTGCATAGTAATTGTTGGCGAGCTCCATAAAACCATCCTGGTAAGTAACTACCGCACCAATATGAATGCCCAACGCCTCTACTTCTTTTTTATTTCTGGCACCGCTGTCAAGAAAAAGATTGTCCACTTTAGGTTGCTGTTCTTTGGCATCTGTATTGCCCAACCTGGTATGAATGGCGGGCCATCCAAAAACTGCGGGCACCGGCCCTTTTTTGCCATGTATAAAAACGCGTTGGGCGGGTGCTATCTGGTGATCCACGCCACCATTCCGTTTAAGGTATAGCAATCCTTCATTGGTAATATAATTTACAAACCAGCTTATTTCATCGGCATGTGCTTCAATGACCACTTTAAACGCAGCATTTGGATTGATAACACCCACCGCTGTTCCGTAAGGATCCGTAAAAGTAGTGTCAACAAAAGGTTTTATATAATCAAGCCACAGTTTTTGTCCGCTGCTTTCAAAACCTACCGGCGATGCATTGTTAACGTAAGTTTTTAAAAAAGACATTGATGCATCTGTAATAACCGACTTTCCTTTTTTTACTGCTTTTGCCATGTTTACTTGTATTGTTAAAAAACGCCGGGTTTGCCAGCGGCAAGGGTTACAAAAGGCCTTACAACCATACCCGGTACACAAACACCCTTGGTTGCAATAGCGTCAAAAATACTAAATATATAGCATGATCATGATTAGGCTCGATAACATCATCAGCCCGTCTAGAACAAAATAATACAGGTAATCAGAAAAATTTCTTTTTGCATATGGGTATATACCTGCGGTAATGATACCCGGCAGCAGCAATATGCAAACAGTTTGTAACGGGCTGCCATTAACATACAACGCCAAGGTAAAAACCCCAAATAATAACAATGATATGGTAAAAAGAATATTGATTCCCCTTTCATCAAACCAGGTAATCATACTGCGTATACCATCGGCCTTATCATCTGCACGGTCGCGATAATCAAATAAGATGCAAATGGCATAAATCAGAAAAAACCGGCTACAGGCCAGCCATGTAAAACCGGGCTGCCACTCAGTAGTAGCTACCAGCAACGGCAAAAGAGTAGTTACATACATCCATACAAAAGCAAGAAAAATGGTTTTGCCGATAGCAATCCGCCGCAGGCCGATAAAAATTTTTTGCGGAATTTTGGGTGCTGAATAGAGAAAAGTAACAAATGCCCCAAAGGTTATCCAATGCCAGTGTAGCCGCAGTGGCCAGAAAAAAGTTGCAGCGCACAACAATCCTACAACATATAACGCCAGATGCAGCCCTTTGTGCCGCAGTGCCCAATGCAAACGTTCGGTGCCATTTACGGCATGATGGGTGAGCCACCAGTGAAAATTATAACTGCAAACGGTGGAAAAGAACACAAAAGCATAAAAAACATTGGGAATGTTTACCTGTGGAAAAAGCAAATGAACCTGGTATACCATTGCCACAGCGCATAGCGCTATATAACAACTGCTGAATAAAAAAAAATTAACAACGCTTTTCAGCATGAAGGTAAACTGCCGTAAATGAAAAATTAATCCACTCGTAATACAACAACCTGGCCGGTGGAGACGGTGTCACTTGAATTGCCCGCTTTATCGTGTATCCAGATTTTAATGTTTAATGTATCAGATTCCACAGCCGGTGGGTTTGACCCGGGGATGGCAGGTGCTGCCTGGGCTGATTTTAAATGGTCTTCATACCGGAGTGCCAGCCCTATTTCGCCCTTATCATAGGCAGGAAAATCTGGAATGGGATATTTTATTGAATCGCGGAGTGTGGCAACTACCCTTTTATTAAGTCTTTCTTTTTTAAAGAAAAGGGTATCGCTGATATCACCTTCTTTGTCTGTATATGAAAGGGTAATAATTAGATTTCCACCAACGGGCACTACTTCAGTACTCAAGGATTTTAAACTTATCTGCGGCTTGGTTTGAAACTTATCTTTGCTGCACGCAAAAAAGGCAACCAACACAAAACCAGCTATCAATAGTTTTTTCATACTCAAATGTTATCAACAAATTTAGACCATGGGCATTGAATTACCTAACATATCAGGTGAATGGAATGATAAAATTTTCAGCATTCAGCCCCATGAATTTGACGAAATGGCTTTGCAAACCTTTGCATTCCAGTACCATCATAATAGCATATACGCACAATATGCCAACGCAGTTGGCAGGCAGCCTGAAAAAGTCAATTCAGCACAGGATATACCCTTTTTACCCATCCGCTTTTTTAAGACCCATGCCGTGGTAGCGGGTAGTTTTGACGCAGAGGCTGTTTTTGAAAGCAGCGGCACCACGCAAACCATTAACAGCCGTCATCTGGTAAAAGACATGAGTGTTTACCGGCGAAGTTTTATGCTTGCATTTGAGCAGTTTTACGGCGCTGTTACGGACTGGTGTATCATTGGGCTGCTGCCATCTTACCTCGAACGGGGCAACTCTTCATTGGTGGTAATGGTGGATGAACTGGTAAAACAAAGCGGGCATGCACTCAGCGGTTTCTATTTGTACGATCATGAAAAATTGGTGCATACCCTGCAAATACTGGAAAGCCGCCAACAAAAAACACTGCTGATTGGCGTAACGTTTGCGCTGCTGGATTTTGCTGAAGCATATCAACTAAAGCTTCAGCATACAGTGGTGATGGAAACCGGCGGCATGAAAGGCCGCAGGGAAGAATGGACACGCCAGCAGGTGCATGATTACATTACAGAAAAACTGGGTGTGCATGCCGTTCATTCAGAATATGGGATGACCGAATTATTATCGCAAGCTTACTCAAAAGGCGGAGGTGTTTTTTATTGTCCACCCTGGATGAAGGTATTATTGCGGGCCGATGATGACCCGTTGCAACCGTCGCCCGTCAACAACGGGATTATCAATATAATTGACCTGGCAAATATCTACTCCTGTTCTTTTATTGCCACCGACGATGCAGGAAAATTGCTGGCAGACGGCGGTTTTGAAGTTACTGGCCGTACAGACAATTCAGATTTGCGTGGCTGCAGCCTTATGGTAATAGCTGATCTCTGATGTAATAAGCGCTGATTTTTTTGTATGCGGTTTGCTATTAACGATACCAGACATCCCCACATCCGCGTTCGGCGATTAATTCTAAAAATTTCGCAGTGTGTATGCATGCTGCAAGCAATGATGACACGGCCTAAGCAAATCAGATTTCCTGAAATCAGCGATCAGCAATTATTTCTGTCTAAAACTATCTCCAATAAATTGCAGCGCATCGGTGATGCCAGTGCGCCAATACGTCCAGGTATGTGCGCCATCGCGTACGCGGTATTCGTGGGGCACTTTTTTATCAGTCATTGCAATATGCAACAGGCTATTACCCTTGGTAAGAAAATCGTCATCGCCACAATCGATCCAATACCTTACTTTCTTAAGATCATCTGCAGACGTAGTTTCTATAATTTTCAGAACAGAATTGTCGTACCAGGATTTGTTGAGCCGGTCTTTACCTTTTAAACCGCGGCCAAACAACTGCCCAAATACAGATTCATAGTTTTTATCGGGCATGGTTTCTATGGCGTTATCGTCGAACACAGCGGCGCTCAATGGCGCAGCGGCTACAAACAATTGGGGATATTTAAGCGCATACATTAAGGTGCCGAAACCTCCCATGGAAAGGCCGGCAATGCCGCGGTATTTTTTTTCAGCTTTAATACGATAATTTTTCTCAATGGCAGGCATAAACTCTTTCACAAAAAAATCTTCATATTTTTCTTTGCCGTCATAAGAATTGATGTACCAGCTTGAATCGCCATTGGGCATAATGATAATCATTGGCGGAATGGTGCCTGCGGCTATGGCCTGGTCGGCATACCGGTTTACTTCTCCAAACTGCAGCCACCCGGTGTTATCATCTGTATATCCGTGCAATAAATACACTACGGGATAGTTTCTTTCGGCTTTATCATAATCTGCCGGCAGGTATACAGTATATTTTACTGTTTTGCCAAGCAGGGCACTTTTAATGGTGCGTTCTTCAATCACCTTACCCGCAGACTGTCCAATTCCTAATTGAAAAAACAGCATGGCCATCAATAGCAAATGAAATTTCCTGTATGTTATCATGTTTATAGTTTGGTATGTAACTGCTGATTTTTAGTTGAATGCTATGAAACTACTGAACTGCCGAACTTTGGAACTTTCGAAGAACTAAACGCTATTTCTTCGCAATATCGGCCACGGTTCTTTTTTCCAATACTTTAAGCGTTGCGTCGCGTACGCCGACCATCATATCGTGCAGTCCGCAACTTTTTTCATCGCAGTTCTTGCATCGTTCATAAAAATTCAGGCTTACGCAGGGCAGTAGCGCAATGGGGCCATCCAGCAACCGCATTACTTTTGCAACGGGTACCTGCGTGGGGGGCACGGCAAAGTAGTAACCGCCGCCTTTCCCTTTTTTACTTTCCAGCACGCCGGCTTTTTTCAATTCCAGCAAAATGTTTTCGAGGAATTTTAACGGTATCTTTTTCTTCTTCGCAATTTCTGCTATCAGAACGGGGCCTTTGTCGGTATTCTGAGCCAGGTACATCAACGCTTTAAAGGCGTATTGACTTTTTTTAGAAAGCATTCGTTTTTATTTTTTGCGCAGCAGTAAGTTTTCTCAAAAAATGGCCGCCTGCTGTTGCGGCTATCGCATACCGGCAGATCAGAAACCCAGTACGTCTTTCATACTAAAAATACCTTTTTTTCCTTTTACAAACTCAGCTGCCAGCACAGCGCCCGTGGCAAAGCCTGTTCTGTTGTGGGCAGTGTGTACAATCTCAATAGTATCTATGGCAGATTGGTAGCGCACGGTATGCGTTCCTGGTGCGGGATCGATGCGTTTGCTGATGATAGACAGTTCCTGCGGATTGCTTGTTTCATCATTTACCCATTTGCTTTTCCAGCCTGTTTTTTCCATTACCTGTTCGGCCAAAGTAACGGCGGTACCACTGGGTGCATCCTTTTTTTGGGTATGGTGTATCTCTTCCATACTCACTTGGTACGTGGTATGAGGCTTCATGAGCGCTGCCAGGCGCTTGTTGATTTCAAAAAATATATTCACGCCCACGCTAAAATTGCTGGCATATAAAAAGCATCCGTTTTGCTGCACACAGTATTTTTTTGCTTCCTCCATTTTTTCCAGCCAACCCGTACTGCCGCATACCAGCGGCACCCCGTATTCAAGGCATTTCATTACATTGGCAAAGGCGCTTTGCGGGCCGGTAAATTCTATTGCCGCATCTGCTTTTTGCAGGTTAGCGGCGGTAAAATCGGCTGCATTATCCAAATCGATCTTCAGCACAATTTCATGGCCTCTTTCCAGGGCAATTTCTTCTATTGCCTTTCCCATTTTGCCATAACCTATCAGGGCAATTTTAATCCCTTTCGCTACATCCATTGTACGATGGTTTAAATTTTTGCAAAGTTAATGGAAATCGGGCGGGTTCATTATGAGGCGTGAGGCAGGAGACGTCAGGCGTGAGGAGAAACCCTCTCGCCATTACCCTCTCGCCACTTACTTCAGAGGAAAAACCCTCCCGCCACTACCCTCCCGCCATTTACTTCAGCAGCTTCTTGGCTTCGCCGCTGATGGTTTCCTGTACCAGGGTATGTATAGCGCCATGGGGCTGATTGAGCACAAAGTCAAGTATTTTTTTGCTAAGATCCAGGCCGTTTGCCTCTGCAGGCAATACCGATGCTACCTGGTTGATAAGATGAATGTTCTGATCCTTCAGGTTGCGCACTGCCTCCCAGGCATCGGCACTAACATAAATCTGCTGCGACAGGTTGTGATCGTATTCCTGCTTAATGGTCTGCGTAAGCAATTGCTGCATCTGCACCTTGCTAAGACCGGGCTCGCTGGTTCTGCTGATAAGGTTGGGTATCGCAATACGGTCTGCCAGTATAACCAGCCGTTCGTATGCCGCCAGCTGCAAAGGCTGCGTGCTGGCAACCGCTGCTATAGGCGCAGTGGAAGCCCTTACATCCTGTGGCAATGCTTTTTTATCTTTCTGGTAAAAATAGTAGTATACAATGAGCAGGGCAACCAATACGCCAATGCTGATAAGAATGGTGGTAATGTCCATGTTGTAGTTTATTATCTGCAAATGTAAGGCATGCCCAAAAACAGCCTGTTTATCTTTTTTGCTGATGCTATAAACTATATAATGCAGGATTTGTTGTTATTTTGAGCAAATTATTCAGGTATGGAAACAACAGCGGCAATCAGCCCGGTTACCCTTACCCCCAGGGCGGTGGCAGAGATAAAAAGATTGATGGCGGCAGAGGGGTTCGACAATTCAAAAGCATTGCGTATTGGCGTTAAAGGCGGCGGATGCTCAGGAATGAGTTATGTGTTGGGTTTTGATGACAAACAGGCTGCTGATGAAACATTTGCCACTAGCGGCTTAAATTATATTATGAACCCCGGTCATGGCATTTACCTGATGGGGATGGAAATTGACTGGCAGGATGGTTTAAACGCCCGCGGGTTTGCGTTTTCCAACCCCAATGCCAGCAAAACCTGCGGCTGCGGTACCAGCTTCGCAGTGTAATGTGCTAATGCGGAAATGAGCCTCAGACCAGTCCGGCATAATTTGCTCATAATCTATCATGGTGATCTGCACCAGACCTCAGAGATCAGACATCAGACATCAGACATTAGTCCCACCTGTTCTTCTCCGTCTTTTTCTTTCCAGAATACCCGCACCTTTTGCGTTATGATGGAGTCTATAGATTTACCAATATAATCGGCCTGAATGGGCAATTGCCGGCTGAACCGTCGGTCTATCAGCACACACAGTTCCACTTTTGCGGGGCGGCCAAAATCCAGCAACGCATCAAGCGCCGCGCGTATAGTACGGCCAGTATACAGCACATCGTCTATGATGATTACCTGCTTGTTTTCTATACTGAATGGAATGTCTGTTTTATTGGCTTTGTGCAGTTGATTGCGTACATCATCGCGGTAAAAAGTAATATCCAGCTTGCCATACAGCACTTTGGAGGGCTCCAATTCTTTTTTCAGTTGCATCACAATTTTATCTGACAGATAAATGCCCCTGGGTTGTATGCCTATTAGAACGGTGTTTTCAAGATGTAGGTGGTTTTCCAGTATTTGCTGGCTTAATCGCTGAATGGTAATGGCCAGTTGCTGTTCTGTAAGTACTGTTTTCAAGTAACTGATAATTTGCTATAAAAATAGCATAAGCCGTCTAATTATATATATTTTACTTTTAGGCAAGTTTAAAAAGTGTCTTGACCAGTTAACAAGTGTTAACTTCTTAAGGCAGCATTGTTTTTAGGGCAGATACTTTTTAAATACATGCCCACATCCACACTATTTTGTAATGGTATCACCAATGCTTATGAAAGTCATGTTTTCAATGCGCACGTTTTACACCAGCGGCACGCGTATAAAGGTTGGCATTGTGTGAAATAGATTTTATTTTCGCAGCTCTTTATAATCAATCAAAACGAACCCAGCTATGAATATGGTAGATTCTTTAGAGAAAATTCCGGTAATCATTTTTCCCACTTTAAAAGAGGGTTCCTCATTTATTGCCACGGAAATTGCCACCACCATTAAGGCAAAACAGGCCAAAGGCGAAAATTGTGTACTGGGCCTTGCGACAGGTTCCTCTCCCAAAACTGTTTACACAGAATTGATACGCCTGCACAAAGAAGAAGGGCTTAGTTTTAAAAACGTTATCACTTTTAACCTCGATGAATATTATCCCATTGACCGCGATGCATTGCAGAGTTATAATCTGTACATGAAAGAACATTTGTTTGATCATATAGATATCAACCCTGCCAACTGCCATGTACCCGATGGAGAAATAAAAAAAGAAGGTATCAAAAAATTCTGTGCCGATTATGACGCGCAGATAGAAGCTGCCGGCGGCCTAGACCTGCAGATATTAGGCATCGGTAATAATGGGCATATCGGGTTCAATGAGCCGGGTTCAAGCCAGTTTTCAAAAACACGGCTGGTACCCCTTGAAAACTCAACCCGCGTTGCCAATGCCAAGGAATTCCAGAATATTTCCAACGTACCGCGCCTCGCTATTACCATGGGCATCAGCGTTATCATGAAAGCAAAGAAAATTTTCCTGATGGCATGGGGTCAAATGAAAGCACCCGTTATAAAACAAGCGGTGGAAGGTGCCGTAACGGAACAAATTCCTGCATCGCTTTTGCAGCAACATAACGATACTGTTTTTGTATTGGATGAAATAGCCGCATCCGAACTTACGCGGTTTAAATTTCCATGGCTTACTGGCGAGTCTGACTGGTCGCCGGTAATGATAAAAAAAGCAGTGGTAAACATGGCGTTGCAACTCAGCAAGCCGGTGCTAAGTCTTACAAGTAAGGATTACAACGACTATGGCCTGAGTGATCTGCTGGTTGAAAAAGGCGATGCGTACGAAATCAACATGCAGGTATTTTATATGTTGCGCGACAGCATTACGGGATGGCCTGGTGGAAAAAGTACGCCGCTGCCTAATCCGCCAGAAAGAATGAACCCTTACCCCAAACGGTGCGTTATCTTTTCACCGCATCCAGATGATGATATCATTAGCATGGGCGGCACTTTTATGCGGCTGCACGACCAGGGGCACGATGTGCATGTCGCTTACCAGACCAGTGGTAACATTGCAGTAACAGACGAATTTGTTACCCGCTTTTTGGATTTTGCTGTGGGTTTTGAAAATATGTTTGGTATAGATAGCAAGCAATCGCAACGCATTTTGCAGGAAGCACGCGATTTTCTGCGACTGAAAAAATCGAACCAGATGGATACAAAAGAAATACGTGCCATCAAAGGTTTGATTAGAAGATGCGAGGCCGCCGCCACCTGCCGTTACGTAGGCATCAAAGAAGAAAATATTCATTTCCAGAACCTGCCTTTTTATGAAACCGGCCGCATTGAAAAAAAACCAATGGGTGAAGAAGACGTGCAGCTGACAGTAGACCTCCTTAAAAAATTAAAACCACATCAGGTATATTGCGCCGGCGATTTGGCCGACCCGCATGGTACACATAAAGTTTGTCTTGATACAGTATTTGAAAGCATGCGCCGGTTAAAAGCAAGTGGAGAAGAATGGGTAAAGGATTGCTGGGTATGGCTGTACAAAGGCGCGTGGCAGGAGTGGGACATTAGTGAAATAGAAATGGCGATACCGATGAGCCCCGACCAGGTATTGAAAAAACGGTTTGGCATTTTTATACATCAATCGCAAAAAGACTCAGTGCCATTTCAGGGAAGCGATGCGCGCGAATTCTGGCAACGGGCCGAAGAACGTAACCGCAACACAGCTAAATTATATGAGCAACTTGGGTTGACCCACTATGCTGCTATGGAAGCGTTTGTGCGTTGGCATTATTAATAACAACCGCAATAAGAAAAGCGCAAGCAAGGTTCTGCCAGGCTTGCGCTTTTTATATTCAGCCAAAGCATTTTTTTGTTTATGCCTGCTTAATATTGTATAGATTTATAATCCAACAAGCGCTTCTTGTTGTATAGACCAATCGTTTATAAGCCGGGTTAACATTTTATTTAAGTTTAGCTCATTTATATTCACTTATGCAAACAGCGCCTTCACGGCCTTTACAAGAACACACAAATACCTGGTCGTCTGCCTGGTCGCAACCCCTTTTTAGGATCAAGTTTATTGTTGTTTGGCTGCTCACCTTTCCATTGCTGACTGTTTTTCACGTATTTTTTGCTTACATAGAAAAACGCGAAGGCATTGAATTGTCTGATTGGGTACTGGAGCAGTTGCCTGCTTACAATGTTTCGCTGCCGGTATTTTTATTTATCTGGGGCGCCACATTGCTGGCCATCATACGTTGTATTAAAAGTCCGCAGATTTTATTGTTGCTGCTATGGTCATACCTGCTGGTTTCAGTAAGCCGCATATTGTGTATATGGCTGGTGCCACTCAACCCTCCTCCGCACCTCATTCCGCTGGTAGACCCGCTGACCAATTTTTTTTATGGTAAGCAATACATTACCAAAGACCTTTTTTTTTCTGGCCATACTTCCAGCGTTTTTATTATTTTCCTGGGTCTTGAAAAGAAAAGAGATAAGGTTTTTACGCTGCTGTCTGCTATTTGCGTGGCTATTTTGCTGCTGGTGCAGCATGTGCATTATACAATAGATATTCTTGCCGCACCGGTGGCCGCGTACCTGTGCTATAAGCTGGCGAGGTTGATTGTATTTACCGGTCGTTAAAATGCTTCTCCCAGTTGAAAATAAAATCCCTGCGATTTTGCACCCCTGCTCAAACCATAATCCAGCCGCAGGTTCAGTTTTTCTGATTTTGTAAGGGCGATGCGCAGTCCGCCGCCGTAAGAATATTTTACAGACTGGGTACTTAGATAATCGCAGTTGTTGCTCACATTGCCAATACCTCCAAATGCTACTACACCCAGGCGTTTGTATACCGGCAGCCGGTATTCGGCCTGTAGCACCACTTGGTCTTTATCGCGGTAGCGGCCGTCGTAATAGCCTCTCATACTGTTGGCGCCACCAAAAGAGGCCAGACTTCTGATGGGCACATTACCATTGTTGAGAAAAGCATAAGCCTGCAACGCTAGAACATGTCTTTTGTATGTTTTTATAAATCCCCTCGCATCCAGCACATAGTTAGTATACGTAAAATCAGACCCCAATAATCGGGCAAAATGGTTAAAATAACCTTGAAGAAAAACACCCTTATCAGGTGCAAAGGCATCATTTCTTGTGTCATAGGTAAGGCTGGCGCCCAAACCAGAAACCTGGTAACCATGCCGCCCGGGTATGTCCTGTTTATCAAACAATCCACCGGGCATATATTCTATTTTCAAAAGGTTTTGGTATTCATACAAAACCCCAACAAACAGATGCTTGGCCACTGATCTTTGTCCATGCAGGTAAAGGTAAAACTGGCGAAAATTATAGGACTCTTCACTGCTGTCTGCGGTAAATTTTCCCAGTCCCCAGAATTTATCCGGGAAAAAGCTGTATGATAGCTGCGTGCTCAGAATGTACTTCTCGCCCGGAAAATAAACAGTGCCGTTTATAGCTGCAATAAACTGCTTTTTCAATGAGTATAACACGAGGCTCTGCAGGTTAGAGGTACGGATGCTGCTGTCTTTTTTATTGATGTGAAAAGTACCTGATATGGCGGTACCGAACGACCAGCTGGTCTCAATAGACCTGGCTACTACGGGTAGCACCAACAAGTGGTTTTTTAAAGCGCTGCTGTCTTTTTGCGCCGTGCAATAAAGAGCAGGCATCAACAATACGGGGAGAACAATCATGTAGGTAAAACAGGTGCGGCGCAAGCGAATCGGGGGTTAGATTGTTACAAAACGGTTATTACCATAAACATATGAAAAAGTTCCAAAATATCAGGTGTTCAGCAGCTAAAATATTAATCAAATTTTAATTTTATTAGAATTTGTATTGATGTTGTTCAACGACAATACGTTACATTTTTGCTACCAGTCCGGTTACGATAGCCAGCCCAATACTTAACAGTGTTCCTACCACCAGGTATTCGGTTTTAACTTCCTGGCGGTCTTTTTCATTAAAGCGGATGATGCCTTTGGCGGCTACCAGCAATCCGATTGCAGAAAACTGGCTGTATAGTACAAATATGAGGATGATGATCCGTTCTGTTATGCCTATCCATTTGCCTGCATTGGCGAGGCTTTCTGCGTCATCAATTTTGATGCGCCATTGTTGGGTAAGCTGTCCGATTAATATGCCGGCGGGAGCAGTTAAAAAAACAAACGCTGTAATAAGTTTCCAGGTGGCCACCTGTATATTCAATTGTTGCCACATTTTGTGTACATCAGTCCATTGTACAAAAATGGCGAACCAACAGCCGGCAATCACCAGCAGATGCAGCAATTGATCTACAAGGAACCAGGTGATAGTTTTGTTGCGATATGATTTCCATCCGTCAATAATGATATGGGTTATCATAATAATTATTGCCACCATCCAATATTGAACTCCCGCTAAAAGCCATGCCAATGCACCGGTTATGAGCCCATGCAGGTATAGTTTGCCAGAAGCAAAATGTTTTGCATTGCGATCAGTTACCCAACTTTTCGGCTGTAATATAAAATCAGTAAGAAGATGGGATAATACCATTTTAGTCAGCCATACGGATGCTGTAATCATTGTAAAAGGTTAATGATATTTGTATACTGCTGCAGGAGGTTTTCAATCTCTGGCCACCTGCCTGCACTTACGTGCTGGTGAATGGTGCTTTTTGATTTCTTTAGCTTTACCGCAACTGTTTGTTGGGTTTCTCCTTTCAGCAATTCAAAAATAACACTTGCCTGCTTACCGGTCATATCTTTAAAAATGGCATTTAAATAATTACCTATTACCTGCAAGCCTTCATTGGCCAGGCTGTTAGAAGCTGCCATAACCAGCCTTGTACCTGCAGTAGTAAGTTCATCAAAAGCGCGGCCCGACAAAACAAACGCTTCTCCCCTGGCAGTACCCAGGGCCTTTACCGGGTTTCTTACTTTGCCAATGCCTATGCTTATTCTTATATCTGATGCAATTGCCGCGCTGCCGGCTATACTGATAGCTGCAGTACGGCATAATAAAGCGGTTTGCAATGCAGCCGTTGCGTTTTTCATAAATACCTGAAAACTGTCTCCACGGTAGAATTCAAAACGGTGAGGGGTCAGCAGCTGTTGTAAACACTTTAGCAGCTTTTTTTCTGTTGTTTGGCTCAGCTGGGTTGAGTTTACGATGTCTGCTGTAAGTACTGCATGAATTGCCATATATGCGGTTTATCCCCCCAAAGATACTACATTCTTATTAAGTTCGTATAAATAAACGAACTTTTAATTAGTTCGTATAAATAAACGAACTTTCAATTAATTCGTATAAATAAACGAATCATTGTAAAAAATAGTTCCCGTGGCTACCCGGTGGTTACAATTGTGCCGCAGGGGGTTAATAACATTACCCGGCAAATAGCCGTCTCCCCCACCTGAATAAGGCGAAAAGGCCATCTGTTTCAAGGGAATACTTCATTAAAAGAATGGGGTAAAAAAGCCGCCGTAATGCTGTTTTGCCAGCAAGGCTTACAACAAATACCGTCTGCGCATAGCGCCAGACATAAAAAAACTGCATAAAAAATTACTTAGAAATATCCGCGGGCAAAGAGAAAAACCAGGCAACCATCAGCAGAAAAAAAATGTACAAATAGTGATTACAAAAGATTAAACCTGGTAATCCATCAAGAAAAGGGAGTAATAGAGGAACACTAAAAAAAATCCTTTACATCAGCCTCCAAAGCAGTCATAATCTTATACAAGGTAAGAATTGTGATATTTGTTTTACCAGACTCAATCCTGGACATACTGGCTTTCTCGAAATTGCACTCCATAGCCAAATCTTTTTGAGAAATGTTCTTTTTAATGCGCAATTCTTTTATTCTCAGGCCTAAACCGGCAAGAAATTCCTGTTCAGTCATAACTAATTTTGAAAAAAATAAATATCAGCAAAATTGATCTAATAACGGTTGCCATAGATGACAACTGCCAGAAATTCAACAGATTAAAACCAAAAAAGCGATCACAATCCCTGTAACTAGAAAGAAGAAACTAAAAGAAAAAGTAAAAAAAGCAGGACAAAAGTAATTATTGCATTTTACGACATCAATCTTGTAGGATTCAAGTAAGCTAAACAATATTCATCTCAGATAGTGATATTGTTTAAATAATAAAACAATGCAAAACAATGAGGAACATTTGCCAGTGCGGTGAATTGTCAGCGTATGAAGTGTACACTGTATCTAATCAACGCCTTAGGGTTGAAAAGAGGCAACCAGGTAGTTAATGGGCGCATTTTTGGGAGCCATTGCGCACAAACAGACTGTTGCATGCTAATCAGCATTTTACCCTGCAAAATTGCCAACAACATTCTGTTGAGCATTTTTTCCAATCACAGGTTTCGCTTATTTAATTCAGCAAGTGCATAAGCAGCCGCCCTGGCAGTTAATGCCATATAGGTGAGAGAAGGATTCTGACAGGCGCTGGAAGTCATGGCCGCACCGTCTGTTACAAATACATTCTTTGCATCCCATACCTGGTTGTGTGCATTGAGCACTGATGTGCGGGGATCATTACCCATTCTTGCGCTTCCCATTTCGTGTATACCCTGGCCAATATTATAATCTCTATTCCAGGTAGTAATATTTTTTACGCCGGCCGCCTCAAACATGGCCACCAGTTCTTTGATGATGTCTTCACGCATGTTGCGTTCATTTTCTTTCAGTCCGGCGTCCATACTTAGCACAGGTAAACCCCACTTATCTTTAACTGATTTGTTCAAAGAAATTTTATTATCATGGTATGGCAGTATCTCACCAAAGCCGGTGGCACCAATACCCCAGGCGCCAGGCTCAGTAAGCGCCTCCTTAAAACCTGCTCCAATAGACATCTCGGCAATATCTCTGCTCCACCCCTGCCGGCTGGCGCTGCCCTGGTATCCATATCCACGCAAAAAATTGCGCTTGTCGCCATTAAGATTCACAAACCGCGGAATATAAAAACCATTTGCCCTTCGCCCATAATAATATTTGTCTTCAAACCCTTCCACAATACCCTGCGCTCCCAGCATATAATGATGATCCATGATGTTATGACCCAGTTCCCCGCTGCTGCTTCCCAATCCGTCTGGCCAAATATCAACTGCAGAATTCATTAGTATCCACGCACTGTTGAGCGCAGATGCATTCAGGAAAATAATCTTTGCATTGAAATCATATGTTTTGCCGGTTTCGGCATCAAGTACTTCTACGCCGGTTGCTTTCTTCGTATCCTTATTGTAAACAATTTTTGTAACAATGCTCCAGGGCCTCACGGTTAATCTACCCGTTGCCAGTGCCGCCGGAAGCGTAGATGATTGAGTACTGAAGTAACCGCCAAACGGACAACCCTCCCAGCATCGGTTTCTGAACTGGCATTTGGTTCTGCCAGGTATTGCTGCAGTAAGATTGGCAACGCGGCCGATAAACATCCGCCGCTGGTTATGATAGGTTGATTGTATTCTGGCTGCTACATCTTTCTCCACGCAATTCAATTCCATTGGAGGCAAAAAATGCCCGTCGGGCAAATGCGGCAAGCCTTCTGCAGATCCACTGATGCCGGCAAACTTCTCCACGTAGTCATACCACGGTGCCATCTCTTTATACCGGATGGGCCAGTCGATAGCAATACCTTCCTTTGCATTGGCTTCAAAATCCATATCACTCAGGCGGTAACTTTGCCTGCCCCATAAAAGTGAGCGGCCACCCATCTGGTAACTGCGCCACCACGCAAAAGGCTTCTCCTGAATATAGGGCGACTCTTTTTCATTCACCCAACTGTCAAGTATTGCTTCCTGCGCAGCAGTACCATACATAGCCCAGTCTCTGGATATAACCGGGTTATCATTTTTATACTGTAATGTCGCTTTACCCCGGTGCGCAAACTCCCACGGATCTTTACCTGCAGATGTATAGTCTTTTATGTGTTCATGCGGACGGCCCCGTTCAAGCATCAGCACTTTCAACCCTTTTTCAGTCAATTCTTTTGCTGCCCATCCGCCACTGATGCCCGAGCCTATTACAATAGCATCGTACGTATTTTGCGCAACAGCCTTGTTGTTTATATTCAATGAATCGCCCGGCATAATATTGTTTTTTAAATTCCTGTTTATAACATGGCCCGCAATCATCAATGCTTGCATCGCAGGCAGCACCACATGCTAATATACCATACGCAGCTGGTAATTGCTATTGTAATAACACTATTATCGGTACTGGTGATAATTAAACACAGGTTTCGTCAAAAAAGTATCAGCACAAGGCTGTCCGGTTTTTGGTTCGATGCATGACACCCACCTACACCATCTGCAACTATCACGCATCCTGAATGTGATTTCTAATTACTAATGCGCCATCTCTTCTCATTTGGCAGTTTTAATTTTTACCGTTACTTTTTTCACTACGGTGCTTTCCTTTACTTTAATGGCACCGCAATGTGCATCTTTCTCCGGAAAAAGAATAAATAGTGTAGTAGAATCCGATACATAATATTTTCCTTTGGCTTCATAGAATGCAATATCCTTGGCTGCATCATACTCTTTTTTAACAACTGCCTTGGCATACGGTGCTATACCAATCAACTCGCTGCCATACACTACGCAATGGATATCTGCATATTTCTTATGTGCTTCAAATAATACATCTTCTTTGTTTTTAGTAGGTCCTTCGGTTACGTTAATGAATACATTATCGCCATCAAGCAGGTGACGGCCAGGTGTAAGCGTATGGAGATCTGTCTTTTTAAGCCACTCAAATGCAAAATCCCATCGCTCTTTGTTGGCGCGGTATTGTTTTGCAAATTCAGTAACATTGATAGTACCAGCAGGTGTACGTGGCACCCCGTGTAACCATTGCCTGCTTTTATACCATTTACTTATTTCTTTTGGTGTTGACTGCGCACTGCAGGGCGTAACCAATAAAGCAGGTGCTATACAGACCGCCAATAAAACCGGGTAGAGTAAGTGTTTCATATTATTGTAGTGAGGTAACAAACATAATTAAAAGGATGCTATTATACAGATACAGAGCAGCAATTAACAACCTATGGGGGCGACAAATAGGTTTTTTTAAGTCGGCCCGTGCCAACCAAATTCATTGATGTAGTTTTGCGAATTATTCATGCAAACCACGATAGCAATATGAATGTACGGATTTTCATTACCGGCGGCACTTTTGATAAGGAATACAACGAACTGAATGGGGAACTTTTTTTTAAAGATACCCATATGGCCGAACTATTACGCCTGGGCCGCTGCCGTATAGAAACTTTTATTGAAAAACTTATGCTCATAGACAGTCTTGAAATGACTGCCGGCAACCGCGACCAGATTCTTACCCGCTGCCGCGATTGCGAAGAAAATAAAATTGTGATTACACATGGTACAGATACAATGACTGATACCGCGCGTGTGCTGGCCCCCGTTATAAAAAACAAAACCATTGTGCTTACCGGCGCCATGATACCCATTGCATTTGGTAGTTCAGACGGTCTCTTTAACCTGGGAAGTGCGCTGGCGTATGCACAGGCTCTGCCACCAGGCGTTTATATTGCGATGAACGGCCGCTATTTTCAGTATGATAATGTGCGTAAGAACAGAGCAACAGGCGTGTTTGAAGAAATTAACAATGCGTAGGATTTTTTCATCAATCAATACCCCATGGAACAGTATTGTCTGACCTTACGATACTGTATGCGCAACAACACGGTCAATCAATGAAACGTAAAGTCAGTTCCGGCGGTGGGTATCTTAAAGGGGGCCATGCTGCAAATAAAAGAAGCCCCCAAATTCGGGGGCTTCTGGTGTGACCGCGTCAGGATTCAAACCTGAAACCTTTTGATTCGTAGTCAAATGCTCTATTCAGTTGAGCTACGCAGCCATTTTTTTAACCGGGTGGCAAATATAGAACATTTATCAAACAGGAAAAAATTGAAACACAACTTATTACAAAAAGTACGGACTCGCGCAAAAAACAATGACCCAGCATCTTACAGGCTGGGTCATTTGTATAGAACTGATTAGCAAGAAGTTAATGCGCGTTAAACTGATAAAAAATTCCTGCCTGAAAAACCCTGTTATTTACACTGCCTGTGTTCTTGACATCGTTGATATTGCTTATACCCCAATTGTACCGAACGTCTACACCAAAGCCGCTATGGGTTACATACCCCACACCCAGCACCCAGGAAAAATCCAGTGTCTTTATATTATCTTTTATATCCACACTAACCTTTCCTGTCTTTTGATTGGCTGCAGCCAATATACCTAGTTGCGGTCCGGTTTCTATTCTGAAGCCATCGCCCACCATAAATTGCGCCAACACAGGCAGATTAATATAATGCAATCTTGCCCGGGTGGTAGTATTGCCAGATGTATATTTATATCCTTGCCCTGAATACACAAGCTCTGGCTGTACGGCAAAATTCTGTGATACATGTATATGCGCCAGCCCGCCCGCATGAAAAGAAACTTTGGAACCCGGGTCGGCACTACTATTATTCTGAAAATGCAAATTGGTAATATTTACCCCGCCCTTTACACCAAAGGCTACATTGGCATCGCTATGATGACGATCTTTGCGCGATTGCGCATGCATAGAAAAAACAGTCAGGCTCATAGCACTTGCTAGTAAGATAGTTTTCATTATGGTTTTTTTTGTGAAAGAAATTTTACTATTCCACCACAACCAAATAGCATACCATAACTTGTATATTGGCAACAAACGGTTTAGCCAAAATCAACGCCACAGTGATTGCGCATTTGTTGCACATACTGTGGCATTTTTTACTGAATTATTTACTACTTATTTAATTATACTTACAAACGACCTAAGCTTCTTTCATAAATGGATAACCATAATCTGTTGGGGGATTGAAAGTTTCTTTGATGGTTCGTGCACTTAACCAACGGTACAAATTTAAAATGGAACCCGCTTTATCGTTGGTGCCGCTGGCCCTGGCACCACCAAATGGCTGTTGACCTACTACTGCGCCGGTAGGCTTATCATTGATGTAAAAATTGCCTGCGGCATTGCGTAGACGGTTGGTGGCCAATTCTACCGCACTTCTGTCTTGCGCTATGATTGACCCAGTTAACGCATAGGGCGATGTGCTGTCTACCACATCCATTATTTTATCGAAACCATTTGCCGGATACACATATATCGTTAACACAGGGCCGAAGATCTCTTCGCACATGGTAATAGATTGCGGGTTCTTTGTTTCAATAACAGTTGGCTGAATAAAGTAACCATTTTTCTTATCACATTTACCACCCGCCCAGATGGTTGCTTTCGGATCTTTTCTAGCTGCATCTATGTACGACTTGATCTTGTCAAAACTTTTTTCATCGATCACGGCATTGATGAAATTGGTGAAATCATCGACCACACCCATTTTAAAACTTTTGATGCCGGCAATTATTTTTTTCTTTACCTCTTCTGCAAGGTTAGAAGGAATGTAGGCGCGCGAAGCAGCAGAACATTTTTGCCCCTGGTATTCAAAAGCACCACGCAACAAAGCGGTAGCCACCACATCAGCGTCTGCACTTTTATGCACCAACACAAAGTCTTTGCCACCGGTTTCTCCCACAATACGCGGGTACGTTTTATACAACGCCATGTTTTTGCCAATGGTCTCCCACATGTTATTGAAAACGCCTGTGCTACCTGTAAAGTGTACACCGGCAAAATCGCGGTGGTTAAAACAAATCTTTCCCAGCGTGGGGCCATCTACATATACCAGGTTAATAACACCTGCAGGCAAGCCGGCTTCCTTTAACACACGCATAAACATTTGCGCAGCAAATACCTGTGTATTGGCGGGTTTCCAAACCACCACATTGCCGCACATAGCAGCGCTGGAGGGTAGGTTGCCTCCTATAGCAGTAAAGTTAAATGGCGTAATGGCCAGTACAAAACCTTCCAGTGGGCGGTACTCCAGTCGGTTGTGCATACCAGGACTGCTGATAGGTTGCTGACGATATATTTCGCTTAAAAAATGTACGTTGAAACGAAGGAAATCAATCAGCTCGCAGGCTGCATCAATTTCTGCCTGGTAAGCATTCTTACTTTGCCCTAGCATGGTAGTGCCATTCATGTAAGGGCGGTATTTTGTGGCAATTAAATCGGCGGCACGTAAAAAAATATTGGCCCTGTTCTCCCAACTCATAGCGGCCCAGCTTTCTTTTGCAGCCAAGGCCGCATCAATAGCCTGCTGAATATGTTTTGCTTCGCCTTCGTGAAAATAGCCCAGCGTATGCGCAATCTCGTGAGGTGGATGCAACGCCACCTTTTTATTCGTGCGCACTTCCTTTTCACCAATAAACATGGGTATATCGGCCTGTTGATTTTTTAATTCGGCCAATACTTCTTTCAATCTTTTTTTCTCTGCAGAACCTGGTGCATAAGACAATACCGGTTCGTTTACTGGTAACGGATATGAAAAATAACCAAGGTTCATGCTATGTATTTTAATAATTAATCGATATAATAAAAAAACCTTTTGGAAACTCACTAATCCATAACTGGCCATCGCCAATCATAGCCCCCTGGCTGCTTCTGAAAATCTGACGGAGATTTTGTTGCGCCAAGGCCGACTTTACTTTGGCAGTGAAATAACTGTCATACTTCGCCAGGAAAGCTGCTTTATTTTTTACCGGGGGATGCGTTAAAGGAAAAGCAATCACTGCCGCTATACTGTCTTTTTGATTGTGCTGAACCCAGGATTGAATGCGTTTCACAAATTCTTTGCAGGCAATGGGATGATCTATACCTGCATTCGCCCAAGAAACAGGCTGGCTGCCGTCTGCAAATACCGAATCGTCTTCCATTTCCGCTGTTCTGAGCGCAAATGGACTGGCCGGAGTAGCGGTATCTTGTGCAGGCAGCTCCTCTCTTTTTTCTGGTGTGCCAGCTTTTTGAAATTCTTTTGACGGAGATTCATTGCTGCAGGAAATCAATACCGCTATAACAACCAGTAAAAGAAAAATCCTGTTCATTATTTTTTATTTGTAAGGACTCCCAATGTCTGTTATAAGATTACGAACTCGCCGTTTCTTTTTCCATCATCAGGTACGCTTTGATGAATCCATCAAGCTCGCCATCCATTACGGGTTGCACATTGCCAACTTCGTAGTCGGTACGGTGGTCTTTTATCATTTTATACGGATGGAACACATAACTGCGTATCTGGCTGCCCCACTCAATCTTTTTCTTTGAACTGTTGACGGCATCTTTAAGTTCATTCTTTTTGCGCAATTCCAGCTCATATAATCTGCTGCGCAGCATTTCCATCGCCCTTTCCCGGTTGCCCAATTGAGATCTGTCTTGCTGGCAAACCACCACAATGCCGGTAGGTATATGCGTTAGTTGCACTTTGGTTTCTACCTTGTTCACGTTTTGACCGCCTGCACCGCCGCTGCGGGATGTTTCCATCTTTACATCTGCCGGTTTGATATCTATATGAATGGAATCATCCACCAACGGATACACAAATACCGAAACAAAAGAAGTATGCCGCCGCGCGTTGCTGTCAAACGGCGAAATCCGCACCAGTCGGTGAACACCACTTTCTGCCTTCAAAAACCCATACGCAAAAGGCCCGTCAAATTGCAGCGTGGCTGTTTTAATACCCGCACCATCGCCCCATTGCCAATCCAGCTCGGTAACGGCCCAGCCCTGTTTTTCGCCGTACATGCGGTACATACGGGCCAGCATTTCTGCCCAGTCCTGGCTTTCTGTACCGCCCGCACCGCTATTGATTTGCAGTACGGCAGGCAGGTTATCCTCCGGCTGGTTTAGCGTAGCTTTAAATTCTGCATCTTCAATGAGATTTGACGCTTTGGTGAATGCTTCACGCGTTTCTTCTTCAGTGGCATCGCCCGATTTCCAAAAATCGAAGAGCACAGCAAAATCCTCTACGGCAGACTCTGTCTGCTCGTACAACTTTACCCAATACTCGTTTTGCTTAATGTTCTTAAGAATTTCCGTGGCGCGTTTGTTATCATCCCAAAAGCCCGGACTCAGCGAGAGCTGTTTTTCGTCATTGATTTTATATCGTCGGTTTGCGACGTCAAAGAAACCTCCCCAGGACGGTCATCCGATCCCTCATAACCTTGATTTGTTCTTGTGTCATAAGGGCAAAGATAAGAAAATGTGATGAATGATTGCATCTTCCCTGCCTCCCCTATGGCACACGCATAAAACGGATGTGAGTCGACCGGAGAATGTATGCACCTGGTGCTGGCCTCAAAAACCCGGGCCGGCAAATCACCGACCTTTACCCCTGACATCAGAGATTATTTACTAACTTCAAGCGTGTGCTGAAATGTCCTTCCCTGCAGCCGGCTCATTTTATTACTGCAAAATTGATTATCATGAAAAATGTATTCCTCTTTGTATTGCTGGCAATGCTGGGTACTGCCTGCAAAAAAGAAGCTGCAAACAATCCTGTTCAACCGGCAGCTAACAACAGTATTGAAAACGCCACCCTGGCCGGTTCGGGCAACATAATTTTTGCTGATGAAGGCGATCAGGGCAGCAGTGCAAAGATTTATGTACGCAAAGATGGCCGCTACGTGCTGGCGCTGGAAAACATGGACTATGCAACTACATTTGACTTAAACGTTTACCTTTCACAAACTGGTGAAGTAACTACCTATTCCATTAAGCTGTTCAGTGCAAAAAACTTTTCAGGCAATATCTACGTTGCATTACCGTCCAATTTCAACATGGCAGCGTTTAAACATTTGATTATTCAGAACGATACACAGGCAAAGCCTGCTGCCAGCGCCACCTTTAATTAATTCTTCATAAACATTCTGCACACGGTAGCCACGGTACCCGCATGCGCGTTAACCTACATCGTTAACACAATAAACACGTCCACCTCCCTCATTCGAGACTTGACTATCCATAGTCCTGTTAACATATTTTAACAACCACGTCCGTTCATCCAAAAAGTTCATAACGTGTAACCCCAACCTATAATTTCGCGTCCCAAGTATCATTAGTCATTAAACCTTCTGTTATGAAAAAGTGGATTACCCTTTCGCTGTTTGCTTTTGTATTGGCATCATGCCACAAAGAAACCAAACCCTGTCCTGGCGCTACCGACAAGAATTTTGCTGTAGCAAATTTCAACAAAGTGTCTGCCGGTGAAACATTTACGGTTACTGTTAGCCGTGGCTCTAATTATGGCGTGCTGGCACAGGGCTGCGCAGACGACCTGGCAGACCTGGATGTTTCTGTTGATAATAATCACTTACTCAACATCAATTATTCCAACTATAGATCTCAGCGCAACCGGGTTGATTTTACAATTACCCTTCCTACACTTACGGCCGTACAGCTATCGGGCGCATCAAAAGGCACGGTTAACGGATTCAAGGATCAGCTTTCTTCCATAAGAACCGTGTTGTCGGGCAATGCCCATTGTACCTTAAACGGCGCTCCTATTATTGCCCAGTTGGAGCTATCAGGCAATGCTGATTTTATGGTGACCGGCACAACGGAAAACCTGTATGGCAACCTTTCGGGTAATGCCGCACTGCATGCATATGAAGTAGCTGCTTTGGAAGTAGATATTGATGCCTCGGGCAATGCTACAGCGTATGTTGCTCCTACAAGTAAACTGTTTGCAGCTGCCAGCGGCAATAGCCGTATTTATTACAAAGGCAATCCTGCAGGTAAATTGCTTGAAACAACAGGTAATGGTAAAATTATAAAGGAATAACACCCACCAAAAGCCAGGTAATAAATGTTTGTTTCATATCTCCGGGCAAAAACCGGCAGTTTTACGGCTGGTTAATGTTTCTATGAAAATTATGTATGTCTTTTAATTTCTTTTTGCCGCTTATATGTAGCTTTCAGTTTATTCTAACAATTAAGCTATATGCGCGTATTATATCTTTTCCTGCTTGTTGGCCTGCTTTGTCTTATTGCTTGTAAACAACCTGGCAACCAGCCATCTGAGAGAGTTTGGCAACAATTATTTAATGGAAAAGATCTTAGCGGCTGGGACATAAAAATTACCGGGCATGAGATCAACGAAAATGTCAATAACAATTTTCGGGTAGAAGATGGCATTCTTAAAGTTGACTACAGTGGTTTTAAACAATTTGACAATGCGTTTGGCCACCTGTATTACAAACAACCGTTTTCCTATTATATTATTCGCACAGAGTATCGTTTTACCGGCAAACAGTTGCAGGGCGGACCTTCTTACGCTTATTTAAACAGCGGAGTAATGCTGCATTCACAATCCGCTGCATCGGTTACTAAAAACCAGTGGTTTCCGGTATCACTGGAAATGCAGTTACTGGCCAGTGATGACAAAGAAAAAAGACATAACGGCAATTTGTGTACGCCGGGTACTATTGTAGATATGAATGGCCAGCTGGCAGCGGCGCATTGCATCGATTCCAAATCAAAAAATTCTTTTCTTAACGAGTGGGTAACAGCCGAAGCAGTGGTTTACGGCGATTCCGTTATTCATCACCTCATAAACGGAGACACGGTTCTTACGTATGAAAAAACACGCGTGGGCGGCGGCTTTGTAAATGAGGGTATGACATGGACATCCGGTGGCTTTGCGGCAGATTCACTTGCATGGATACAAAAAGACAATACCCCGTTATCCAGCGGTTATATTGCCTTGCAGGCAGAAAGCCATCCCGTAGAATTCAGAAAAGTGGAATTGCTTAACCTGGAGGGCTGTATGGATCCCAAGGCCATCAATTACAAGCCTTATTATGTAAAACCCAAGAATGCCAGCTGTAAATATTAAACAAATTGAGGCATGCTTGTATAGCATTACCGGCTGTTACTACAAAAAGACGCCGTTAACCAATTGATCAGGCACGACCTTTGTAACTTTCCTGCTGCATGCAACAACCTGATGCTGTATACACAAATACTAAACGGATAAAATGAAAAAGTCAATCAATATATTTACGGCGAGTATAATAGCCGCTGGTATCATGTTAACGGCCTGTAATAACCAACCTGCAACCAATGAACCAAAGGCAGCGCCAACAGACACATCGGCCCAAAAAATTAAAGAAGAAAACGTAAGTTATATTGGTGGCGATTCTACCATGAACAGTTTTATTGCCTACGATGAAACCACAGATAAAAAAAGACCGGGGATTTTAATATTACCAGAATGGTGGGGACTTAATGAGTATACCAAAAGCCGTGCAAGGCAGCTGGCAGCACTCGGTTATATCGCCATGGCAGTTGACCTGTATGGCTATGGAAAAACCGCTGATACGCCCGACAGTGCCCAAAAATTATCAGAACCTTTTTACAAAGATCCGCATATTTCGAAAACACGGTTTGATGCAGCGCTTGAGAAGTTAAAAACATACCCGCAAACTGATACGCGCAACATTGCTGCCATCGGTTATTGTTTCGGCGGCGCGCAGGTGTTGAATGTGGCAAGAGAAGGTGCAGACATAAAAGGCGTGGTGAGTTTTCATGGCAACCTGGTGGGTGTGCCGCCCAGAAAAGATATGCTGAAAGCAAAAGTGCTGGTATGCCACGGAGAAGCTGACCAATTTGTAAAGCCGGCAGAGGTGGCCATGTTCACCCGTCAGATGGATTCTATCGGTGCCGACTATACGCTTAAAACATATGCCGGCGCAACACATGCATTTACCAACCCCAGTGCAACTGCAGTAGGGCAACAGTTTAAATTACCCATTGCTTACAATGCCGCTGCAGACAGTGCTTCCTGGAAGGAAATGCAGGTGTTTTTTAATAAGCTGTTTAAGTAAGCAATCAGGTTTATTGATCGTTGCTTATACGTATGCTATATAAAGCAACCACTTTCAAAAGGAGACGTACATTCCATTACTTGGAAATAAAGGAAACAATGGGAATTGTAACATATTGACTGTCAAGACTATTGGTTTTGGCATTTGAATGGATTCATAGGGGCATAATCGACCCTAAATCTACCTTATGTTACACAGCACTGCAGCAGACAGACATACCACTTCAAAGAAGAGTGCCATTTTTTTCATTGGTTTGATTCTACAATCAATCACTAGTTTAGCCCAGTTTAATGTAACTGAGATTATTACCGATTACAATGGGTTTTGGCAAAGTTCAGCCACCCACATCAACAACATCAAACCAGATAATAGCCACAACCTTGTATCATTTTCATTTAACGGCAACCGCTATTCAACTGGTGTAAATGATTTGCTGCTAACCAGTCGCGGACAAAGTTTTATTGCTGGTGATTATCGCGCGCTGCCATTAAAAAATACCGGTTCCGCCGTAACCGGCAATACTAAAATAGGATTGGGATACATGTATGATGGTGTAGCCAATGGCTCCAGCGTTATACCCCCGGTAAATAATATTCCTTATTATCTCACAGACGGCGTTAAGGGCCTCGACCTGGGCACCTGTGTTGCCAATCTTCCTTCCGGCACTTTGCTGTTTCCATTAAGCACTGTACACTCCGGCACTATTGGAGACGGCATCCCCGATATTGTAATTACACAAATAGCAGACCCCTCCGGCGCTATGGACAGGTATGAGTTTACCGATATCAATGGCAACAGGGTTGGTAATTATGTTGATATTTCTCTGACTAACATACCGGCCGTTGGTAACTGGACGGCTGATTTTTATGAGGCCAGCAAAAACCCAATGACATTGTCGGGTGGCTTTACAAAAACCGACCGGCCAATACGCTTGTGGGCAAGCGATTTAAGCGCCTTTGGCATTAACGCATCCAATGCAGGTTCCATCGGCTATTTTAAGATAACCTTGAGCGGTAACAGCGATGTTGCGTTTGTGGCATATAACAATAATACCATTAACATCATCTCAGCGTTGTTACCTGTTACACTCAACAGTTTTACCGGTAATGCTGCAGGTAAAAAAGTGCAATTGAATTGGGAAACTGCCAGCGAAGTAAACAGCGATGCCTTTGTGATTGAAAGGAGTATAGATGGAAATGTATTCTCTGCAATTGAAAATATCACTGCTGCTAATAACAATAGGGGCAATCGGTACGCATTTACTGATAACAATGCCATCAGTGGTAAAAATTATTATCGCCTTAAAATGCTGGATAACGACGGTCATTTTGAATACAGTAAAACCATTACGGTGAAAACGATTGTTGAACCAAGCACCGCCGTAACCATGTACCCCAACCCTGCAAAAGATTACGTTATCATTAATCATTTGTATGCAGGCAATGGCGAACAATTACAGCTTATCAACCTGCAGGGCAATGCGGTAATGCAGAAAAAAATAACACCCGGCAGTTTTCAAACACGTGTTGATCTTTCATCGCTGCCTAAGGGTGCTTATGAAATGGTTTGGACAAACGGGAAAAACATCTCTTCAAATAAGCTAATCGTACTATAACAAATGTGCATAACCTGGTGCACAACAGGTGCAAAACACAAAGGGAAAAAATTTGGAAATGGATATACTGGGATCGTATCTTCAGTATGCAATTGAGAGGAAAAGAAATCTGTAAAAGGATGGAAAAAAATCTCAACGAAAGCATCGGGTTTAGTAAAGCGTACAGGCTTCGGCAAGTACAAAAGACTAGATTTGGTGCTTTCTGCTTTAGCAATGTCCTCCTTCCTAGATTTTACGCAATTGTCAGTGCCCGCGGATTTGTACATCGTTTTCAATCCTGACAATTGTGACAATCTGTGTTCCATAACACCGCGTAGCGGCACATACCTTTTATGGCTTTATAGCGCAGGGGCATGCGCAGCCCTACGGTCGTTGCCTTATACCAGTAGATCATTTTTTATCAAGATAATCGTGACAATCTGTGTTCCATAACACAGCGTAGCGGCACATACCTGTTTATGGCTTTATAACGCAGGGGCATGCGCAGCCCTACGGTCGTTGCCTTATACCAGTAGATCATTTTTTATCAAGATAATCGTGACAATCTGTGTTCCATAACACAGCGTAGCGGCATTAGCACATTCGTCACATTTATCACATTAGCACATTAATTACCGGTTACTTTCTTTTAAAAGGGCTGAAATTTTGTCTTCCAGGTCTTGTTGGAGATTGAGCGCTTTATCGAGCGCATCTAGCCTGGTATCAAATTTTTTGCGAAGGTTGTCGGCCAGGGTGATAGCAGCTGCCAGTTCACCAGACAATTTTGATAACTGTTCTTTGGTATCAGCATCGGGCCGATCGTTGCCACTGGTTTCTTTTTTTAATTGTTCTATCTTTTTGCGGGTATTTTCCATGTGGGACGCCAGTTCCGGCAATTGCACCTGCAGTGAGTCTATCTTGCGGGTCACCGCTTGCTTGAGGTGTATCAGTTGTTCTACCTGACGGGTTTTGTTGCCATCTTTTACCTGTGCATGGGCCGACAGTATAAAAAAGACGGGCAATAGCAGTACATAACGTTTCATAGCCTGGTTTTCATTGATTGGATCGATCGGTCTACCCGTGCTTAAACGATGTAATCGATTAAATAGTATTTCCGCTTGGGATTTAATGTACTGATTATACTGTGCCAGCGAGTACTTGTACGTGACGCAAGGCATTAAAAATCAATGATGCTTGTTAATAGGATGTTTTGTTGTCTTTATCGATCCATTCGTTGAATAGCAAAGCGCCTTTTTCGGGCATGATGCAGGTCATGGCGATCTTGCGGCTGGCTACAGGCACGGTCAGTTCTTCGTAGATCATTGAATCATCAAAACCCGCTGCAGCTGCGTCATTTCTGCTGGCAGCAAAATACACGCTGGCCGGCCGGGCCCAATAAATGGCGCCCATACACATGGGGCATGGTTCGCAGGAAGTGTATATTTCGCATCCTTCCAGTTGAAAAGATTGCAGGTTCTTACAGGCATCGCGTATTGCAGTTACTTCTGCGTGGGCCGTAGGGTCATTGTCCGAAGTGACTCGGTTCCACCCGCGACCGATAATGGTATTGTCTTTAACTATTACGCAGCCGAAAGGACCTCCGGCGTTGCTCAGCATACCCTGCCGGCCCAGTGCAATGGCTTCGCGCATAAAGTTGGATTCTCTTTCCATAACATTCAGTTGAAAACAGCCTGCAAAGATAAGGCAGGATCGGAGATCTATGATGTGATGAAGGCTGATTTGATATTGCTGATCTCTGATGTGATCATTTCTGATTTGTTGTGGCGAAATCTTTGCTAAACAAGTTCGACCAGCCTGGTCAAAAAAGTTCAACCCTCCGCAAAGAGGGTTGAATACATTTAGATAATTCTGCAACGGCAAGGTGCCGGTAATCCCTAAAACCTGCCGAGAACAATATCAGCGATATTTACATCAGAGATGATCACCTCAGCGATCAGAGATATTACTGGTACTGAACATACATTGGTTTTGGTTTCAACCGCAATACTTCTTCCGGTGTCATGATCCTGCTTTTGGGTTCACGAAAGTCATTTTTGTAGAACAGTTTGAAGCCGGTAAACTGTACAGGCTCGCCATATACAAATTGTTTGTAGGTATTAATTTTACGGGCCTGCGCGCCCCATCCATCCATATCCATTACTATCTGTATTTCTGGCTGTAATTTTATTTGTTTGTAATTAGTAACCATCGGCCTTGTAAAACGGTGCACCACCAGTATTTTCGGCGGCAGGTTATTTTCCTTTACAATTTTAGCCAGGTAATCTGAAACAAAGTTGACATCGGCTGCATCAAAAGTACCAATAGCCGCACCTGGCTTTTGTCCGCCTTTCATAGAAAACTCAGGGTCTATTCCAAAATGCACATTGGGCATTTTAAAATAGCGTTCAAACAAGGGTACTTCTTCCTGCACGGTGCTGTGGCCAGTCTGGATATCTAGAAAAACCAGCGCATCAAGTTCTTTTGCCATGGACAATACAGAATCAATCTGTTTAAAAGGCATACGCAGGCGGTATTTATTGCCGCTGCCAGGACTTCCCTGTGCGGTAACGGCTATATAGTGCAATGCCGGTATTACTTTTGCCGATGTGTCTGCAGCCTGCCATCTTACCACTTCTTCTTTTAGTTTAGCAAGCATTTCTTTGCGGGGATATTCTCCCAGTACACCCATCCTGGTTGAATACAGGTTACCATAAAATGCCACTATACGATTAAATGGCAGTAATGCGCCCGCAAGCGGGTAAGCAGATTTTACCGGCCATTTACCAGAACTGTCCTTATTTACCATTTGCACCATAAACTGGTTATAAGCCGCGGTATCCAATACAGTGTTTGCAGTGGGCGTAGTAACCGTGTCAGCTACAGGTTTTCCCGCAGCGGTACTGTCGGCAACACCTGTTTTGTTTTCAGAATACACTTGTCCGCAAGAGGTAAAGGCAAACGACACGGCAACAATAAGAAGCAGGTGGTATTTTTTTGAAGCAACAGCAATGTGGGAAACCATAATGATGAACGATTGTTTTAAAGGATGTAAATTTTGCGCGAAACTACGTAAAAACGCAGGCCCTCCGCATTTAGTATAAATGATATTCTATTTGCAGATGATAAACTGGTAAACTGCTGCGTAAAGGCCGCCCGTTGGTTTTATAATTGTGCATATACATCTTTGGCAAAATACTCCAGCGAAGGATCTCTTGCGCCCATCAGCAGCAATACACAATCGTTGCTTAAATGAGAACGAACCGCTTCCAGAAAAGACTGCCTGTTTTCTTCAAAAAAAGCCTGTTTACCCAGGGCTTGCAGGTCTTTGATCAAATCATTGGCAGAAATATCTTTCGTGGTAGTGCCCCCGGCGTAAAAAATCTCGCTCATCCATATTTCATCTTCGGGCCGCAATACGGCTGCTATCTCCTGTACAAAATCGTGCCGCAAAAATTTAGTGGGGCCATAGCCATGTGGCTGAAACCATGCAATTACTTTAGGTGCCAGTTGCTGGCAGGCCGCAATGGATACCGCGCATTTAACAGGATTGTGTGCATAATCATCTATCACCAGCACGCCCTCCTTTTTGCCCAGTACCTGGTGCCTGCGGTAAATACCCTCGTAATGCACCAAAGCAGCTGCACAAGTTTGCAGGCTTACCCCCAACTGGCAGGCAACTGCTGTTGCGGCCAATGCATTTTCCATATTGTGCCTGCCCACGGTCTGCAGCGTAAATGGGGTGCCGTTGATGGAGAAGTAAATATTAAGTCCCTCCTGACGGAAATTGCTTGCAATAAACCCCGCACCTGAGCCTTCCTCTAAAGAAAAATCGTGCGCTAAGTGCTGAGACAATGATTTGGCGGCAGCCTGGCTTTGGTTTACAATAAATAGCCGGGTGGTATTCTTTTTAAATGTTCCAAAAATGTCCATCAGGGCATCCATTTCTTTATGGTCTTTGTCAATATTCAACAGCAGACCTACTTCAGGATGATATTGAACAATAGAGCCATCGCTTTCATCTGCTTCTATAACCAGCCACTCGCCATTGCCCACTTTGGCATTGCCAATTTTATTGTCTTTTATAATACTTATCAATCCCGCACCGCTGATGATGCTGGGTGACATACCCGCAAAAGACAATATATCAAACAGCATGGCGCTGGTAGTGCTTTTGCCGCTGGTGCCGCCTACTGCAATGGTTCGCTTGCTGGTGGCAATCAGCGCCAGCAGTTCAGACCTTTTGATGATAGGTATGTTTAATTGTTTAGCCTTTTGTACTTCGGCTACGGTGTCTTCTACAGCAGTAGATACCACTACCAGCTGAGTGGTAGCAGTGATGCCTTCGCCATTTTGCAGGTAACATTTTATACCAGCGGCTTCCAGTTTTTCCTGGGTATCGCTGTGTACATTGGGAGCAAAATACCGGTCGGAGCCACTTACCTCTTTACCTACGCCCGCCAGGTATTGGGCAATAGCGCTCATGCCGGTGCCTGCAACGCCAATAAAAAACACCTTTGTAAAATCGTTCAGCCCTGTAATCATATTGGGTTATTTAATACAAATAAAGGAAATAATTGCGGCCGTTCTGGCAACCCGCTCTTTTTTTGCCGGTACTATTGTAACATGCTTAAGCCAACAACGCTGGTAGTGGTGCATAAAGTAAGTAAAGGCGGTAAAATCTTTGGAACGGAGAATAAAATTAATTAGTCGCCGTTTTCGTATCTTCACTGTTTAAACCCTATTTCTCATATAGTTTACCGAACTTGAAGTTTACAGATTTTAATTTCCACGAAAATTTATCAGAAGGTATTGCTGCCAGTGGTTACGAAGAACCAACACCTGTACAGGCGCAGGTTATTCCCCTTATCCTTCAGGGCAAAGACATCATTGCATCCGCCCAAACCGGCACCGGCAAAACTGCCGCTTTTTTATTGCCCTTGCTTAATAAACTGATTACCGAACCGCATGACGACCATCATATCAATGCTCTAATCATTGTGCCCACGCGTGAGCTGGCCATCCAGATTGCCGGCCACCTCGAAGGGCTCTCCTATTTTACGTCTGTCAGCTCCATTGCAGTATACGGGGGTGGAGACGGCGGCTCTTTTGTGCAGGAAAAATCGGCACTCAGCAAAGGCGTTGATGTAGTGGTTTGTACACCTGGTAAAATGATAGCGCACATCAACATGGGCTATGTTAAACTGAAGGGCCTGCGTTACCTGGTGCTGGATGAAGCCGACCGTATGCTCGATATGGGCTTTAACGAAGACATCATGAAGATCATTTCCATGGTACCGGTAAAACGGCAAACCCTGTTGTTTTCTGCCACCATGCCGCCCAAGATCAGAAGCCTGGCGCAAAAAATACTTATTCATCCCCAGGAAATTAATATTGCCATTTCTAAACCGCCGGAAAAAATAATACAGGAAGCGTTTATCGTGTACGAGCCGCAAAAGATTCCGCTGGTGAAATTGTTGCTGAAAAGTAAAACATTCAACTCCATACTCATTTTCTGCAGCCGCAAACAAAACGTAAAGCAATTAACGGCCGAACTGCAGCGCTCCGGCTTGCAGGTGGAAGCCATTCATTCAGATCTTGAACAGGCCAAAAGAGAAGAAGTATTGCGCAGCTTTACCAGCAAGCGCTTGCCCGTGCTGGTAGCTACCGATATCCTATCTCGCGGAATTGATATAGACCACATTGATCTTGTAATTAATTACGATGTGCCCAATGATGGCGAAGATTATGTACACCGTATTGGCCGTACTGCCCGTGCAGAAACAGATGGCACCGCCTACACTTTTGTAACCGAGCGCGAACAAAACAAATTTGCGATGATCGAAAACCTGCTGGGCAAACCAGTGCATAAGGCTACCGTTCCGCAACAACTCGGCCCCACCCCTGCTTACCAGCCCCGCCATAGAAGAGAACGTAAGTTTTAAGTATAGTTTTTAGTTTACAGTTTTTAGTTCTTCAACGGCATAGTTTTTAGTTTCACAACTGGGAATAGTTTGTAGTTTTTAGTTTTTGACCCAGTGCGCGTCAAATTTGCAATTTGCAGTTTCTTAACTCGCTAAGCAAACGAACTAGAAACTAAAAACTGTAAACTAAAAACCAATAAAACTAATTTACGTTGATAAGCGTTGGCCGCTTAATAAACTGGTTATTGTATTTAAAGCGGATACCGGTGTTGGTCTCAATACGCCAGGTATCGCCGGTAAAGGTTTTGCGGGGGTAATAAAATACTTTTAACTCAAACGTGCCAAAGATCAGGCTCTCATTCCTGGTGCGGATGCCACCGCCGATACTGCTATAGAGATCGGTTTTATTAAGGTTTTGTTTTACGGGCGTCATGGCGCACAGGTTACCAAATATGAAAGGAGCAAAATGAAAGTTGATAAAAGTATAGGGGCTAAAGAAAACAGACTCGGCCCTGAGTGTTGCCCTGAAATCGCCGTCAGCAAAAGGAATTGCCGCTTTCCATTCATCTAATCCATACATACTCTGCAATTGCAGCGGCGCATTCAACACCGCATTTACCTGGCCGGTAATACTGGCATTGATAAGGCTTCGTTGCTTCCAGTGGGTACCTAAATTTTTCAGCCGCGTGTAATGATCCATGCTCAACAGTATATTAAAGTCTTCTGCTTTGCGGCTGCCCCAAAATGTACCGGAACGAAAGGTAAAATTGTAATAAGCTTTTTGTTCAGTAAAATAAGACCGCTGAAAATCCAGTCCGGCATAGGGTCTGTTTTTTTGTTGTTTGTTTATCCAGCCAGCAGTAAGTGAGATGTCAATGCCCTCGGGCACGTCTTCGTTTCTGCCGAAGCCATAAAAATATTTGGCTTTATAGAAGTTCTGTTTGAAGATTGATACGGCACCAATAATACCGGTGATATCCGCATATTGATAAAAATACTGGTTAATATAACGGTCAGGTATAGTTGAAAACAATTGCTTGAAATAGCGCAGGCTCACCAAAGTACGCAAACGGTCGTCTTCATTGGCGCCGGGGGTAACTTTATAGGCACCCGTGTTCCACCCTATCCAGGCGTCATAATTATAATAATGGTATTGTATATCGCTTTTATAGATTGAATCAGTCCAGAACATATTCTGCGTAACATGGTTGGCGGCCTCAAAAGAATAAGTCCATTTTGTGTAAGGGTTGATTAATGGTTTGGTAAACCGTATATACAGATTCTCTTCTTCCTTTTGCAGGGTGTTCATGGTATTGCCAAAATTGGTATACCCCACATAACCGTCAATAAATGAGCCGCCAATATTGCGGCTGATGTATTGCACAGCATAACCGGCATATTTTCTCCTTGCCTGGTTGTATAACAGTCCGCCCAGTATGCTATTGCCTGTGCCACCCAGGTTTTCTTCCTTCAGGCTTATCTCTGCACTTTTGGGGTTGTTGAGTTCAAAACTGCCGCCAATAGACAACACGTCTTTTGTTCTTACCAGTATGTCTACAGAATCACTCTGGTACAGGGGAATGATAATAATCTTGGCATCCTGTATATAAGGTTGATCGCGCAGGTGGCGCTCGTTATCTGCCATGAGGTAGGCAATGATCTTATCGCCCTTTTTAAAAAACAGGTTGTTCTTTATAACGTACTCGCGCGATTTGTGGTGCGCGGCATTGGCAAGGTTGGTAAAAGTGTTTTTAAAATTATGGGCGGTATCGGTGATGAGTGTACCAAAATCGAGTCGCTGAATGGCCACGTTCCGCACTATCTTGCCTTCATAGCGCATGAATGAAAGGTCGTTTCTTACAGCCGCCGATTCCAAATCTGAAGCAGCCGTGTCGCCCACCAGGTTGCTGGCCAGTTTACCAAACATGCCTTTGCGCTGTTTGAGGTATTCTACAATAGTACGTTTCTGCCGTACGCTATCATCTGCACGCGGAATGGTGTCCTGCTGGGCACGAGCGGTAATTTGCAGGCAAGCCATCAACACAATCAAACAATATATTTTAGAGACCGGTGCAATCTGCATTCTCACGTATTCAATTTTTTGAAAATACGCCTTTTAACTGACTCAAACATTACAAAACAAATGCCGCTGAAAACAGCTGAAGGGGGTTGGCGCAGGCAGGTGTAAGGAGGAGGTAAAACAGTAAATAATAGTGTAAAAATATTGAAGTTCTATAACCTTCTGTAGCGGTAATGCGGGGTTAGGGTAAAAATAACAGTGGTTTAACTATCCATCAGTTTTTGATTGTCTTTTTTTTGTGACCTGATCATTTCAGGGTAACCCATTTTTTTGGCCAGCGCCGATACCGCCATGGCTATACGTTTGGTTTTGGTAGGCTCTGTTTTAGCACTCTCTATCCACTTACTGAAATAATGCTGATGGCCTTTTGGTAATGAATTAAAGTATGCGCGCGCCGCCGGTTCATCTGCCATGCATTCAACAAACTCCCGGTTTATTTGATACGGTTTGTCATCCGCCTGCAGCTGCACTTTCAATACGGCGCCTTTGCGCTTACCCGTGCCTTTGCGCATAGCGGCATTTACAGCCAGTATAAAATCGCCACCACCCATGGGTACCAGCGCCACGCCTTCAATGGCATATGCATCCAGTTTGCCCTTTACCCGAAATGATTTTTTATTGCCCGGCTTTAGTTGTTGCGCCACTTTTGAGGGCACATTGATATAACTCCAGCCTGTTTTTTCGCCCTGCGCGGCAAACTGTAATATGGTGGCATTGAATTGTACCATGAGCTATACATAAATGTCTGTATTTTTTTGATACTGCCATGCGCTGTTAAAAAATAGTTGAAGCCTGGGCCAATTAAAAAGGGCTGCCGTTGCCGGCAGCCCCATTGGTATAATTGGTGTAAATAATCTTTCTTAGTTCACCATCAATTTTAAAGCAGTTTGCTTGCTTACATTACCACTGATGTGCAATATATACAACCCGGGTTTAAGCCCAGCTGTGTGTACCGTTTTTATATTGCCGCCGGGTACGAGGTTCAGTTGTTCTGTATGAACCGAATTACCCATCGTGCCCAATACCTGCACGGTGGCGGCACCACCTTTATCGCTGTTTATCTGCAAGGTAGTGTTCTGCCCGCTTACTACCGGGTTGGGATAAACGCCGGTAACCACGCTGGCGGCTGTTGTGGCCGTTTCTGTAATTACTTCAGGCACCGTAAGGGCCAGTGCTTCCACATCTGCCACCCTGTTGCCGTTAGATGGTGTATACAATTGCTTTTGCGGAATGATGGCTTTGGGCGTGGATGCGCTCGACCATGATAGTTTTGCCACCGCGCTGCCGGTGTTTTCATAATAATCCATGCGGATGGTGTATTTAACACCCGCTACCAGGGTAATGGTACCGCTGTTTTCAGTACTAGAATGCGATACCCAGTTATTAATAATTTGCTGGCCGTTTACCCAAAGGCGTACACCATCATCGCTGGTAGTGTAAAAAGTATAGGTTTGAGAATACAACGGTTGTACAAAGCCTGTCCAGCGCGCGGAGAATGTATTGCTGCCAATAAACAGGTAAGGTGAACCGGTGCCCCAGTCGAAGTTAACCGTAGCGTCTGTGCGTGACTGGTAGATTGCCCCGCTAAAGTCGGCAGTATTATAATAGTCGCCTTTAAGACCGGTGCCCGTGCCCACTACAGGGGCAAAAGCTGTGGTAAAGTTGGTGGTATTGCTGTTGCAGCCGGTGGCGGCGCCTACTGCATTGCGAGGTACCACATACCAATTGTACAGGCTGCTGGCCGTTAACCCGGTAGCGCTGTATGAAGTGCCGGAAACAGTAGCGGTAGCAGTGGCTGGCGGTGTGGCGCCCTTCCATAAATATACACTGTAGGAGGTAGCCGTGGCTGTTGCATTCCACGTTAATGACGCTGTAGTGCTGGTAGCGATAGTGGCATCATCTGCTGGTGATATATTGGTTACGCAGGCAGGAACCGACGGGCCCGCTGCAGTAGTAAACGTAGTGGCATTTGCGTTACAGCCGGTTGCGGAACCCACTGCATTTTTAGGAACTACATACCAGTTGTACTGGCTGGCAGAAGTTAACCCAGCTGCGTTATATGAAGTGCCGGATACAGTAGCTGTTGCAGTGGCGGGCGGTGTAGCGCCTTTCCACAGATATATATCATAAGAAACAGCAGTAGGTGCAGCGTTCCAGGATAATGTGGCAGCACTGCTGCTGGCAACGGTGGCGCCGTTGGCAGGTGCAGTATTGTTAACACATACGGGCGGTACAGGAGTAGCCGCAGTTGTAAAGCTGGTTTGGTTATTACTGCAACCGCTGGCGGCAACACCGGTGCTGTTTTTTGGCACCACATACCAGCTATACACTGTTGAGCCAGTTAATCCGCCGGCATTGTAGGCCGTGGTGGTAACCGTTGCAACGGGCGATGTGGCAGGCGTAGCGCCGGTCCACAGGTATACATCGTAAGAAGCGGCATTGGCGGCAGCCGCCCAGGTTAAAGTAGCAGTTGCACTGGTGGTAAGCAGTGCGCCGTTAGCGGGAGATGTATTGTTGGTACAACCAGGCACAGGTGCTGCAGGTGCCAGTTTAAAACATATTTCATCTATAGCAAAATCATTACCGGTGGTAACTGCAGAACGGTTAATGATACCCAGGTCGGCGTACGTAAAGCCGCCGGAGTTCCACGTATAGGTAATTTTTTTCCAGCTGGCATTGCCAGTGCCGGTAGCCTGCACATAACTGGCGGTTAGCGGGGTTCCATTAATGGTGGGCGCTAACTGTGCGGGACTGGTAGCATTCTGGTTGCCCACGTAAAAACTGTATTCATAATTGGTGTTGGGCAACACGGTAACGGGGCTGTAGGTATTCCACACCCTGTCGCCCACCGCAAAGGTGCAGCCGTTGCCGGTTCGTGTATAGTTGATAAGAAAACGGTTGCCCTGCACACCGGTGGCGTCCTGCGTAAATAAATCAGTTCCCGATGTCATGATACCACCCTGACAGTTAAAATTGCCAATGCTGTATCCACTGTTAGACACAAAATAATTATCTGCGTTAAAATGTTCGGCATATAATGTATCAACAGCACATGATTTTGAGCTGATAACAACCGGGTTGGGCGTCCAGGCAGACCATGCTGATCCGGCGGAGCGCATAAATCTTACCCGGTAAGTGCCGGCCGCGGTGGCCGTGTATTCATTACCGGTAGCACCGCCAATGGTAGCACCGTTTTGTTGCCACTCATAGGCATAGTAACCTGCCGTGATGCCCATCCGTGCAGAAATAGCATCGCAATACTGCGTATTCTGGTAATATACCAGTGGCTGGGCTTTATGGGCAGTATTCCAGTAAGAAGTAGTAACAAATGCATTGGACGCATTCTTCTGGTTCCACATATCTGTCCAGGTATTGTGGCCGTCGTTTACGTAATAAGTATTGTAGATGTTACCGCCAGCATTGCGGAAGTCCTGGTAAAAGCCCTGTGCGTTGTAAGGATCGGGATTAACATCCGTTCCGCCATTGGCCATCCAGATGGGGATGTGTACAAACGCCCCGATGCTGCCGCTGAGGGTTCTGATCTGCGCTGGTGAAGATGGCAATGACGCTGCTACACGTTGCGGATAAAAACTGGCGTATGCCACAGCACCGTAGCCACCCGAAGAGAGTCCCATCGCAATCAGTCGATCCGGATCAGCGTTGTTGTATTTCTGCAGGGTATCCAGTACGCCGTTGATGCGGCTGAAATAATTATCATCCCAACCCACAGACGTTTCCTGCGGAAAAAGCAGGAAGCCGTTCCATTCTCCGTTATTGATGCGTTGTTCAAAAGTTTGCGCACCCCAGAGCAGGTGGTCTTCATTATCGTAAATAGTGCCGGTTTCGCCACCACCATGAAAAAACACCATTACGGGGTATTTGGTGGCGTTATTAGGATTGTAATTGTTAGGAAACCGCAGGCGGAAGGCCATACCATTCCAGATATAGCATTTAAAAGCGGTGGAGGTCCAACCCACCCTTACAGTTCTAACCCATTTGGCCATTACGCCGCCCGCAGGCTGGGTGGGATTGGTGGATGTACCGGGGGCTGCGCCTGCATTGTAGGTTACCACCGCATCGGCGGGGTTAAATACATTTTGTGCATGAAGGCTTGTGATGCAGCAAGCCACTGCCAGAATAAGGAGTAAATTTTTGAACATTATCATTGGTTTAGGGATAACAAAATTGGGCAAGACACTGGGTTCGGTGGCCATTCAGAAAAGGATATAAAGGATAGCTGATAATGCGCTCCGGAAAGGAGGGTTATTACAGAAATTGGTTGGCGACGAAGGAGTAGGTGTTTTCCTATATGTCTAAACAAAAATAATAGATTAAGTTAATATGTATATCATTTGGGCAAAAAATCCCACAAAGTGGGTATAGAGGGCCCTTAAAGCGGCGGAGAATTAGCCTGAAATGAATAGGTTTCAGGTACCTGGGAGCATTTTGTTTAACGGATGTTATTTGCAAATGCAGCAAAAATGTTTTTCCTTCGACCTGTTCAATTGTCCGGTTACGTTGAATGACCATTACGGCATCTGAAGATAAACGCTATGTCAATTTACTTTTTGATACGCTATGGATTGCTAAGTGGATTACTGGTTGGGTGGATTGTTTACCAGTTACTATGTAAAAAGAAAAAACTGGGCGAATTACAAGGTGATATCAATGGTGTGCTGCTTTATTGGTGTGTGGATGGTGCTGTCTTATTTGATGCAGGAGTAAGAAAAATAAATAATCAATACACTCAGAAGCCGGAAGCCCAAAAGAAGCTATATATTTTCGAGAAATTAAAAAAACAACCATTTATCAATAAAAGCTATACAACATCTCAGCCGGCCGTACCATTATTATAATGATACAAGTGCTTTATACCTCACTGAATGCAGCACATGAACTTTTTATTAAATCAAGAGTTTCGGAGTAAAGCCCCTTTGTTACAGTTGCAATATAGTTGACATAAGAAGGAAAAAAAACCAGCGATAACTTTAAAAGACTAATGAAAAAGATTACGTTTTTATCTTCAGAATACAATTTACCAAAGTGGCTGGTTTGCCTTAATTATACAAACTTTGTAGGCTTTTTGATATGGCCTTTTGCTGTTATTGTCTCTTATGCAAGGCTGGGAGATTATTCATTTGCTCAATTGAGCAAATGGGAATACCTGCTCATTTGGATATACCCCATTCTTCTGCTGATATCAACAGTTGCCAGCTTTAAATTATACTCAATAAATAAAGTCATTTCAGCCATAATACCTCTTGCCATCATAGTTTTTTATATTTTCAGACTCTACCGGTCTATAACCTACCATTTCTAATTTTTAGATCAACTTGTCCCTACTCATATATATTTGCCAACTAAAGTCATGACAAATGCAAGAAACCACGGGCAGAAAAATACTATTCAAACTAGCCATTAACAGCGCGTTTGCAGACGTTATAAAGGCATCGGTAATACATATGCCCAAGAAAGAAGAAAAGCACAAGGATAAGCCTAAAAAGAAATAATGTTAAAGCCTATTATAATAACGCTTTTTATTATTGGTGTCGTTTCTATGTCATTTGTCGGGATACCACTTACAGAAGAAGTATGTCATTTGCACTACTATACCACGCATATTTACCTCATAAACGCTTTTGACACCGGTAAAAAAGACGACCTATTTTTATTATTCTTTTATTCTTGTAGTTGGGGAACATTTTGTTTGGGGATATTTTATTTTATGAAAAACACTACAGGAAGGTAACCCACCCCTTGTCCCAACACGTAAATAGTTGCCGGAACATTTTACTACCGCCTGTTAGTTAGTCCAACAACTTTCTTTATTTTTGTGCCCACCCGCAAAAACATTACCCATGCATTTTCAGTTGACCGAAGAACATTTGATGATACAAAAAGCTGCGCGCGATTTTGCCCAACAGGAATGCCTGCCCGGGGTGATTGAACGGGATGAACAGCAAAAATTTCCGCGCCAGCAAATCATGAAACTGGCAGAACTAGGTTTTATGGGCATGATGGTAGACCCGCAATACGGCGGCAGTGGTATGGATACCGTAAGCTATGTACTGGCCATGGAAGAAATCAGTAAAATTGATGCCAGTGTAAGCGTAGCCGTTAGTGTAAACAATAGCCTGGTATGCTGGGGACTTGAAACCTACGGCACCGAAGCCCAAAAACAACAATATCTTACTCCCTTAGCGCAAGGCCGCAAAGACGGAGAACTGTACATAGGCGCCTTTTTGCTGAGCGAACCCGAAGCCGGCAGCGATGCAACCTCACAGCGAACCATAGCCGAAGATAAAGGGGACCATTACCTGATAAACGGCACCAAGAACTGGATCACCAATGGAAACTCGGCCTCTGTTTACCTGGTAATGGCGCAAACAGATATTGCCAAAGGCAGCCACGGCATCAATGTCTTCATTGTAGAAAAGAACTGGCCTGGCGTAACTGTGGGCGCCAAAGAAAATAAACTGGGCATCCGCGGCAGCGATACACATAGTATTCTCTTTAACGATGTAAAAGTGCCAAAAGAAAACCGCATTGGTGCCGATGGGTTTGGGTTTTCATTTGCCATGAAAACACTCAGCGGCGGCCGCATCGGTATTGCCAGCCAGGCGCTGGGTATTGCAAGCGGGGCTTATGAACTGGCGCTCAAATACGTAAAAGAAAGAAAAGCATTTGGAAAAGAAATCATGCACCACCAGGCGATCCAGTTTAAGCTGGCAGATATGGCCACGCGTATTGAAGCTGCCAGGCTATTGTGTTTAAAAGCCGCTTACGAGAAAGATCAACATCAGGATTATGCGCTCAGTTCTTCTATGGCAAAAGTATTTGCATCAGAAACCGCCATGTGGGTAACAGTAGAAGCAGTACAAATACACGGTGGATATGGCTATGTAAAAGAATACCATGTAGAACGACTGATGCGTGATGCAAAAATTACGCAGATTTATGAAGGCACCAGCGAAGTACAGCGAATTGTGATCAGCCGCGCCGTATTGAAATAACCTTGCTATTGCTTTGCCATCCTTTATTCACCACCATCAGTCGTTAAATTTGTTGTTTCATACAACGTTACACAGCAATGGCCATTAATACAGAAAAATACCAGCAGATTACAGAAGAGCTAAAAGGCAAAGCTATCCTGGTAGCCGTATCAAAAACAAAACCTGTTGAAGACATACTGCAATTATACGGGATGGGCCAGCGAGATTTTGGCGAAAACTATGTACAGGAACTGCTCACCAAGCAACCACAATTACCTGCAGACATCCGCTGGCATTTTATTGGACACCTGCAAACCAATAAAGTAAAACAGATTGCTCCGTTTGTACATTTGATACATGGCGTGGACAGCATAAAACTTTTACAGGAAATCAACAAACAGGCAAAGAAACTGGATAAACAGATCAATGTATTGCTGCAGGTACACATTGCAAAAGAAGAAACCAAATTTGGAATGGATGAAGCCGAACTGGATGCGCTGTTTGATAACTCCAACAACCAGGTGGCGGCGCTTGATCACGTGCATATACGCGGATTAATGGGCATGGCATCGTTTACAGAAGATGTGGTGGTGATCAATCGTGAATTCAGCTACCTGCAATCATTGTTCAACAAATATGCGCAATACCCATTTGCTGCGTTGCAAGGCACCACACCTTTTGTTTATCTTTCTATGGGCATGAGCAGCGATTATGCCATTGCATTGCAACATGGTTCTACCATGGTAAGGATCGGCAGCCTGCTGTTTGGGGAGAGAAATTAAAAAGTCAAAAGTGAAAATTAAAAAAGGGATTAGTACATCGGGTTGGTATTGAAGGTCAGATCTGCATACTAGCTGCAAACATTTCAGGTCGGTACCGTAGGTCAGACCTGCATAGTGGCTGCAAAATAAATATCTAAGAAATGTACAGTCAAGCTCACCACATCCACCGCCTTTTTTACATTCTCCTTCTTTTAATTGCTTTCACCAGCAATGCGCAAGACACCGCGCAAAAAGTTATTCCCGGTCGTGTTAATAGTATCGCACAACAAAACAAGCCTTATGTTATTTTAATTTCTGCTGATGGCTTTCGTCACGATCTGGCCGATAAATACCAGGCAACAAACTTATTGCAACTGCGCAAAGGCGGTGTAGCCGCAGCGTACATGCAGCCGTCTTTTCCGTCGCTCACGTTTCCCAATCACTATACGCTGGTTACCGGCCTGTACCCTGCGCACCACGGGCTGGCGGATAATTCTTTTTATGATGCCAAAAGAAAAGCATTTTATGGCATGGGCAACAAGAAAGCAGTAGCAGACAGTTCGTGGTATGGTGGTACACCATTGTGGGTGCTGGCAGAACAACAATATATGCTGAGCGCCAGCTTTTATTGGGTAGCATCAGAAAGCGCCATATTGGGTGTGCGTCCCACGTATTATTACATTTACAATGAAAAAATTGATATCGATACCCGCATCCGTGCAGTGAAAGAATGGTTGCAGCTGCCACCCGAAAAACGCCCGCACCTGATTACCTTTTATTTTCCCGAAGTAGATCATGCCGCGCACCTGCACAGTCCGGATTCGGAAGAAACCGCGCAGGCCGTACGTTTTGTAGACAGCAGCATTGGGAAGTTGGTAGCGGCAGTAGATTCTTTGCACTTGCCGGTAAATTTTATTTTTGTTTCAGATCACGGTATGACCACCGTTGATGTTAATGGGTCGCTTCCATTACCCACATCCATTGATACCACCAAATTTTATGTACCCTGGGGAGATGCGCTGGTGCATTTGTATGCAAAAGATAAAAAGGATATTTTGCCTACTTACCGCGCCATTAAGAAACAGGCAATTGATTTTGATGTGTACCTGACGGATAAAACACCTCGTCGATGGCATTACAGAATAAAAGATGATGTGTACCACCGCGCCGGCGACATACTACTGGTACCAAGGCCACCCAAGGTATTCAGCATAAGCCGCAAATTGCCTTCACCTGGCAAACATGGCTTTGATCCCTCGCTACCTGATATGCATGCCAGTTTTTATGCCTGGGGACCCTCATTTAAACAACACCTTCAAATAAAAGGTTTTGAAAACGTGCATGTATACCCGCTGATAGCGCATCTGTTGAGTTTAAAGATTAACCAACCTATTGACGGCAGGCTGTCTGTGTTACGACCGATATTGAAATAATATCCCGTTTCATTATTGTCACCGCCACTTGCCAGTATATACCGCATGTAAACGCATGGCAGCATTTCATCAAGAATATACTTCATTATATATAATACTACGGCCCGGCTGGTTTTTGTACTTTTATTTTGAATTATGAACTGGCGGCAATTGATATTTAAATACAGGCTTCACCACCTGGCGGGCTGGCTGTTGCTGTATGCCGGCTGGTATTATTTTCGTTACCAGGATTATCCCAGGGGTGCCGGGTTGATTACGTTGATCAAAGTGGCCGATCTCATGCTCATGGTATACCTAACCAACAACCTGTTGATACCGCGCCTGTTGTACCGCAAAAAATATGTTGCCTTTGCTGTGTTGTACATTATCATGGTGGCGGGTTGCAGCATTGTAAAAATGCAGGTAGAAGAAATGATCTTTGGTTCACCCGGATTTTTTAACCTTACTACCAACCTCAAAGAAAGGATTTACGATAATATCATTCCCCATTTTTTATTGGTAAGTACTGCCGCCGCATTCAAGCTGTTAACAGATTACGCCGCAGCGCGCGGGCGGCTGAGCGACATGGCAAAAGAAAAAGCCGAAACAGAATTACAGTTTTTAAAATCGCAGATAAACCCGCATTTTCTTTTTAATTCCCTAAACGCCATTTATTTTTTGATTGACAAGCAAAATACCGATGCGCGGCAAACGCTGCTCCAATTTTCTGATTTGCTTCGGTACCAGTTATATGATTGCAACGCAGACAGCATTGGTATAGAAAAAGAACTGGTATACCTCAAGAACTTTGTACAATTACAGCAATTGCGAAAAGATAATAATTACGACATCAACATGGATATTGACAGCAACGTCTCCGGGTTCAGCATTACACCATTGCTGCTGATACCTTTTGTTGAAAACGCATTCAAGCATATTTCTAACCATACAGATGCTGTTAACTTTGTGCATATTTGCCTTACAAAACAAAATGGCAGCCTTACGCTTCATGTAAAAAATTCAAAAGACAATAGCGCCAGTACAGAACACAGCGGTGGTATTGGCCTGGCCAATGTACAAAGAAGGCTGGAACTATTGTATCCCGGAAAACATAGCCTGCATATTAGTAATGGCGAAAATACTTATTCGGTACAGTTGCAATTATCAATTGAATAGTAAAATAATCAGGCATTGAAAATAAACTGCATCATAATAGACGATGAACCGCTGGCACGCAAAGGCCTGAGAGAATATATTGCAGATGTTGAATTTCTTCAACTTAAAGGTGAGTTTGAAAATCCACTCAAGGCAACAGAAATATTAGCGGGACAGGATATTCAATTGCTGCTGCTAGACATTCAGATGCCGAAAATTACTGGTCTTGATTTTTTAAAAAGCCTGCAAACGCCACCGCTTACCATCATTACTACTGCTTACCCGCAATACGCACTGCAGGGCTACGAATTGAATGTGATTGATTACCTCCTGAAACCTTTTTCGTTCGACCGCTTTCTGAAAGCGGCCATGAAGGCCGGCGCCTATCTGGAAAATGCACATAAAACCCCTGAACAACCTGCAGAAGCCGCGTATTTTTTTATAAAAACAGATAATAAACTGGTAAAACTGTTGCACAGTGAAGTATTGTTTGCAGAGGCGCTTCAAAACTATGTGGCCATTTATACCAGGGATAAAAAATACGTTACCTACCTTACTATGAAAAGCGTGGAAGAACAATTACCCGCGGCGCGTTTTATTAAAGTGCATAAATCTTACCTGGTGGCAGGGGATAAAGTGGAAACCATAGAAGGCAATGAAATAAAAATTGGGCAACACCGCATTCCCATCAGCAGAAATATAAAAGACGAGGTGCTGGAAAAAATATTACAAAACCGGTTGCTGAAACGGTAATGAATTGTCTAATATTCCTATCTCGCAATCGCATATAGATAACAGAAGTCTGAACCGTTATGCTTTAAGTAGCCTAAATTTTAAGGCTTCGGTTATCTATTACTGATAGTCTACTCACTTTTATTCAGCCATCAACGTTTGCAGCGTTCCATCTGCATTTGCAATAATGGCGATGTTGGCCATGTGTAAAAACAATCCATTTTCCACCACACCGGGCGTGGTGTTGAGTGCAATGGCGAGTTTTGCCGGATCATCGATTTTCTTAAAATGACAATCGAGGATATAATGGCCGTGGTCGGTTACAAATGGCCCATCGTCTTTCATACGCCGTACCACAATGGCATCGTTGGTGAAGGCGATGTGCTGCTGTACCTGTTTCCAACCATAGGGTATTACTTCTACCGGTAACGGAAAGGCGCCGAGTTGTTGTACCAGTTTGCTGCTATCTGCTATAATGATTAGTTTATCCGATGCAGCGGCCACCATTTTCTCTTGCAGCAATGCGCCACCCCCACCCTTTATAACAGATAATTGCGGGTCAATTTCATCGGCTCCGTCGATAGTAACATCTATTTTTTGTGCATCATTCAATGTAATCATGGGTATACCCAATTCAATCGCCATTACATTGGTAGCTGTAGAAGTAGGAACGCACCTGCATATCAGTCCTTCTTGTATCCGCCGGGCCAGTTCCTGTATAAACCAATACACGGTAGAACCGGTACCGATACCTACGGTCATATGTTGTTCAATATGCACCAACGCTTGCACAGCGGCCAGTTTTTTTATCTCTTCTTTTGTTTTCATCAGTTATTCTTTTTTTTGAGGCCAGTTATTGTATACTGAATACTTCTAACGGTGAAATGGGTTTGGGCCCTTGTTCTTTGGCCGGTGGCGGCGGAGGCGGAGATGATTTGCGCAGGCTATCATTCCGGGGACCATCAGGCATTGGCGCAATCTTTGGCCCGGCACCGCCAAATACATATATTTTATGGTTGATTACAGCGGCGCTCATGCCATTGCGGGCTTCTTGTAAATGACTGGTTTCTTTCCATTCATTGCCACTGGCGGGGTCAAGCCAGAATACGTTATCGCGCGGACGGTTGGCCTCTGTTTCTGTGGCCCGCTCTCCGCCCATATAATATAGTTTGTTATCCAGGTTTACGAGCGCCCCACCACCGCTGCCAAGGGGTAATTTGGCAGCTAACGTTGACCATTGGCCGGTTTTAAAATCATAGCAATCTACTTCCAGCACAGTTTTCTTAAAAAACGACATAAAATTTTCAGGCTCATGGTAGCTCGTATTTCTTCCCCCCGCCACATATAATTTGTCGTTTACCACTGCTGCGGAGCAATGATCCCGTATATGCGGGGCATCGGGCAGAGCGCTCCATTGTTCTGATGCGGGGTCATACACATCAAACATATTAGTAGTGCCGGTTGAATGGCCATGCTGAATACCCGCCACCAGGTACAGTTTGTTTTTGTACAAAACTGCGCCGGCTGCCGAGCGGTTTCTTTCTGCGGGCAAAGCCCCACCCGTTTTCCAGCTATCATTTTGTGTATCGTAATAATATACCGTTTGTATATTAGGCTGATCGGGATATGGCCCGTCTGTAAATGCCGACAACACATAAATCTTATTCTGAAAAGCCACTGCCTGAAAATGATTGATGTTTAACGGTGCTGTAGCCTTTGCAGTCCATGTTAATGTGGAAGGATCATAAACCTGGGTAGGCAATGCACCGCCGCCCAGCAGGTACAGCTTACCGTTAGAAGCCGCCATGCCGCATTCGCCACGGTTAGGAATGGTATTTTTGGTGGGCACTATTTCCCATTTACCATCGCCCCCCGCCAACAATATACAGGCGGCGAGTACCAGTAACGAACCTTGTTTTACAGAATAAGACATAAAGTATAAGTGATAGGTTTTAAGTGGTAAACCGTTTGCCAGGCATATTGGTTAAATCGTTGTGTATTGCCAGTTGTATGTTTGTTTGTTGTTAGCAATGGGCGAGCCAGAGGCTCGTAAGAACATAGGGTACGAAGTCTGGAGACTTCGTACAGCGCCAGATATCGTACAGCGCCAGACTTCGTACAGCGCCAAAAACGATGGTTGCGCAAAAGGGCTTACAACTTATTACTGGCAACTTATTACTCTTCCTTACTTCAGCTTGCCAATCTGTTCATTGTAATATTTAACCGTTTCAATTACCGAAGGCAGGTTGCTCGGTTTATCTTCCGCATCTCGTTCAATATAGATATACCCTTTGAAATTTTGTTTTTTCAACTCGGCAAACACTGCCGGAAAATCAACTTTACCGGTACCTACCGGCACATCTTTCAAGGTAGGATCATTAAAGGCGGCAATGTCTTTCAGGTGCACTATTAGAATATGCCCGCTTAATTTTTTAACGGCCTCCACCGGGTCAATGCCGCTTTTTGGCCAATGTCCCAAATCGGCACACACGCCAAAATTGGGATGCCCTTTTAACGCGAGCAGTACGGTATCGGGATTCCAGTAATGGCTCACGCCTTTCCAGTGTTCATGAATGGCTACTTTAATGCCATACGCACCTGCGAGGCTATCAATACCATCCCACATAGTAAGCGGCGGTTCAGTAGTAACATACTTTGCACCCAGTTGTTTGGCAATCTCAAACTGTTTTGCCCACGATTGTATAGTAGAGTCGCCAACTATATAGATCGACTCAATTATCAAACCTTTGCCGTTCACCATGGCCTTTAATTTATCGATGCCTGCGGGTGACAGCTTAAATATAGCGGTATCGGTAGGCAACGGACCTGTTTTTGAAAAAGTGTTGGGCTCAATATAGTGGAGGCCGGCACTGTCTACTTTATCCAACCCCTCGGGAAAAGAAAAAGTATGAAATGTCCAGAGCGCCACCCCAAACTTCCAGTCTTTAGCCGGATCAATGGAGCTTGTGGTGGTAGTATCAGCGCCTTTTTCTTCGGCAGGTTGCTGACTGTTGTTACAGGAAACAAAAAAAATGCTGGCCAATAGCAATGTTAGAATTGTTCTGATCATGTGTGTTGTTTTAACGTTTAGCAGGGAGATGACTGAAGGTAGTTATTTTATTGATATTGCGGATGGAACACGGCTGACATGGATTGAATAGATGCACACGGTTGTTTTTATTACATGTGCTGTCTGCTGTAGAAATTTATTGATACTAAGAACCTTTTTTTATCTCTTACCTTCCTGTCGTGGGCGTTCTATGTACGGTGCATTGTATTTACCGTGTCTCATTTAGTTTTCACTAACTTAGTAACCCTACTATTCATCACTTAAAACATCTATTATGCAAAACATAAAAAATGCAGCAGGCCGCCGGCATTTTCTAAAATTTTCAGCGGCACTTGCTTCCGGGATGGCATTGATTCCGCAAATGGGTTTCGGCAATGTAGTTGCACCCGCTGAAGGCATTAATATTATTGGCCCGCGCGAGGGGTACTCGCCACAACTGGGTACATTTGTTTCTATGCTGGATTGGATTAGGCAAAGTGTGGAGAGTGCGGTGAAAGGGTTGAAACCGGAAGAACTTGATTTTTTAATGGATCCCAAATCCAATACCATAGGCGCCATGCTATTTCACCTGGCTGCCACCGAAACCATTTACCAGGATCTTACCCTATACAACCTGAAAGATTTTAGCGATGCCAACAAGAAAAAATTTGGTGTTGCCATGGAACTGGGTGAAGAAGGAAGGAAACAAATTAAAGGCCATCCGCTCGACTACTACCTGTCGATATTAAAGGAAGTGAGAGAAAAGTCATTGAGTGAATTCAAAAAAAGAGATGACAAATGGCTGGCGGAAGTTGATCCACACTTTTTTGGCAACCAGCCCACCAATAATTACTGTAAATGGTTTCATGTGTGCGAGCACGAAGCCAATCACCGCGGACAAATGACGCTGGTTAGAAAAAGACTGCCGGGTGCTAAAGGAGATGATTGAGGCTTACCCCCTTAGCCCCCTAACCCCCTAATGGGGAGATGCTACGTTTGTTAACGAAGGTAAGCTTAAACAAAACTTGAGATTTAATGGCACAATAAACGTAGCTTGAGAAATCATATTTAAATGAATAAACAAGTGACAATTGCGGTTGAATATTAAAGCGGTATACCTGCGGTTCCGCCATGATTGGTACATCCGATAAGAAAGTTGAAACATATTAGTATGATCGCACTCAATCCGCCTAGCGGCATTTACACATTCTCACACCTGCCTGCCGGCAGGCAGGTTTACACATTTCCACATTTACACATTTACACATTCTCTTCCCATGTCTAAACAGCAATATAACAACCATGTCCGTTTTTATCCAGCACATCATTTTGTTTTTTACCCGGTCATCACCATTTTGATTGTTATTTGCGTAAGAAAGTATCTGCAGCATGCTGCCGATGATTCCCTCTGGCTAATGATGGCGGCCCTGGTACTCATGATCGGTTGGCTATCATTTATGGTGCGACAACACTATGGCCTGATCAATCAAAACCGCATTGTACGGCTAGAAATGCGCCTCCGTTATTACCAGCTTACTCAAAAAAGATTTGAGCTGCTGGAAACAAAACTTAGCTTTCAGCAAATTGCAGCGCTGCGCTTTGCGAGCGATGAAGAATTATTGCTATTGATTGATAAAACGCTGCAGGAACAACTCGCACCAAAACAAATAAAAAAACTCATCACCAATTGGCAGCCGGACCATATGAGGGTGTAACCCCCTAATGCCTGAAAGCGGAATGCGCCGTTTATTAAGATGATGTCTTGCCGCAAAAGTATACGTTTAGGGTAACATAGTTTTGCTAACCCACGTATACAAAGATGTTATAAAGGCAGATCTCTGATGGCACTTTTTCGCGCAGCAAGTACTGAGAACAGCCCTTGTCTTTGGCTAACTGCCTGCAAAACAGTAAATTTGCAGCTGTACATGCCACGGTTTACACCCGTGGCATGTTTATCAAATACATACCATCTTTATGACCGAGATTAAAAAAGAAGAAGAGAAGTCGCTCAATTTTATTGAAGAAATTGTGGAAGCAGATCTGCAGGCGGGTAAATACAAATCTATCCATACACGTTTTCCGCCAGAGCCCAATGGGTACCTGCATATTGGCCATGCCAAAAGCATTTGCCTCAATTTTGGGCTGGCACTTAAATACGGCGGCAAAACCAATCTCCGTTTTGATGATACCAACCCCGTTACAGAAGAAACTGAATATGTAGAAAGCATTAAAGATGATGTAAAATGGCTGGGCTTCAACTGGGCGAATGAATTGTATGCTTCCGATTATTTTGAACAACTCTACGGCTTTGCGGTTACCCTTATTAAAAAAGGATTGGCTTATGTAGATGACAGCACCAGCGAAGAAATCGCCACGCAAAAAGGAACACCCACCGAACCCGGTACACGCAATGCTTTTGCCGGCAGAAGCGTGGAAGAAAACCTTGCACTTTTTGCAGACATGCGTGCCGGTAAATATAAAGACGGTGAGAAAGTACTGCGCGCCCGCATAGATATGGCATCGCCCAATATGCACCTGCGCGATCCATTGCTGTACCGCATAAAGCATGCCCACCACCACCGCACCGGTGATGCCTGGTGCATTTACCCTATGTATGATTTTGCACATGGCCAGAGCGATTCAATTGAAAACATTACCCATTCCATTTGTACCCTTGAATTTATACCGCATCGTCCGCTATACGACTGGTGCATTGAAAACCTGGAGATTTTTCCTTCTAAACAATATGAGTTTGCCAGGCTCAACCTTACGTATACGGTGATGAGTAAACGAAAATTGCTGCAGCTGGTAACCGACAAACATGTTACAGGATGGGATGATCCCCGGATGCCGAGCATTAGCGGCATGCGCCGTCGCGGATACCCGGCGGTAAGCATACGCGAATTCTGCGACCGCATTGGCGTAGCAAAAAGGGAAAACCTGATCGATGTGGGCTTGCTGGAATTTTTTGTACGCGAAACGCTCAATAAAAAAGCGTTGCGTAGAATGGTGGTTTTTGATCCGCTCAAGCTAATCATCACCAATTATCCTGAAGGCCAAACAGAAATGTTTAGTAGCGAAAACAATCCTGAAGATCCTGCAACCGGCCATCGTGATGTTCCTTTTAGCCGGGAGCTGTATATAGAACAGGAGGACTTTATGGAAACGCCGCCAAAAAAATTTTTCAGGTTGGCACCCGGACAAAAAGTGCGGTTAAAAAGCGCTTATATCATACAGTGTGACGAAGTGGTAAAAGATGCCGCCGGAAAAATTACAGAACTGAAATGTTCTTATATACCAGAAAGTAAAAGTGGTGCAGATACATCGGGCTTAAAAGTACAAGGCACCTTGCATTGGGTAAGTGCGCCAACTGCTATCGGTTGCGAACTAAGAATGTACGACCGGCTGTTTAAGGTGGAAAATCCATCTGTTGAAGAAGGCGATTTTAAAGACTATATCAATCCTGCATCGCTGCAGGTAATAGCGCATGCATATGCAGAGCCGGCATTACGCAATGCAAGTTTCAACGAGAGTTATCAATTTTTGCGCAAGGGCTATTTTTGTCTTGATAAAGACAGTAATGAAGAAACCATGGTGTTTAACCGTACCGTTACGCTAAAAGATGCGTGGGCTAAAGAACAAAAAAAACAGTGAGTACAAAATAGTGCATACAAATTACCGTAGCTGCGTGGGCTACGGTAATTTGATCACTGGTCTCCAATTGACAATTTCTAAGAAGTTACTTTACGGTTGCTTACCAGTATCACTGCACCGGCAGCAATAGCGATGGCGCCCGCCCAGGTTGGCCATCCTATCCATTTATTTTCTTTCTTATTGATTTCTACGGGGCCAATATCAACTACCTTCTTTTCTGTGGCCACACTAAATCCCCGGAAGACAATCATTAGAATACCCGCTACAATTAATACAGTTGCCAGAATTTTCATGTTGGTGCTTTTTAGGTGAAGTCAAACTAAGTTCAAACCACATACCAGTTAAAAAAGAACCTAAAGCACATTCTGTAACACACCTGCGGGCAAATTCTTCTACAAAATCAGGCTGAAACACATTAAAATTTGGCAATTCATCGAATTCGTGTAATACATGGTAACTATTACCGTTATATACATGACTCCGCCCCAATGAAACATAATACATTTATAAACCGCATATCCTTTTATAGCACCTGCCTGAGGGGGATTTACCTGTTATTTCTTGTTTTATTTTCATTTTCAACGCTTTGTCTCCGTAGCCAAAGCATCGGCAACTGGACTTTTAACGGTACACTCACCGGTACACCGGGCCTCTTTAATTCAGCAAGCGTGGCTGATTTTTCTTCGGGCGTTCCTACACATTCTTTTAATGGAGGTTCAGAATACTTCGGCGAGAACGGCTGGCCATCGGGCGCGCTTAACACCGGTATGTACCTCCAATTTACGCTTGCCCCTTCGGCCGGCTACCAGCTTGATATTAGCACGCTGGTGATCAGGTTGCGCAGGAGCAATACCGGTTCGCCGGCAGGCAGCGGGCCAACGGCATGGGCATTGCGTTCTAGCCTCGATGGTTTTGCAACAAACATTGCCAGCGGCACCAACACACATAATTATGCAGACTATACCATTACGCCGGGTGCCGCTTTCACCAATCTTTATACGGCTGTTACTTTCAGGCTATACGGTTATAATACAAGCGTAAGCAGTGGTGGCAATAGCCGATTGGTGGTGGATAACCTCCGTGTAAATGGTATTGGCTACCTGTTGCCTGCCAGGCTGGGTACACCGTCATGCGCGGTGATTAACCAGCAGGCCCGGCTGTCGTTTACAGTATATCATACAGAGAACAATAACCAGTATATCATTGAGCGCTCGGCAGACGGCATACATTTCAGCGCGGTGAAAACAATTGCTGAAACCTCCAGCAGTGCCGAAAAAGAGTATGTATATACCGATGATATTTCAGGCATAACCAGTAGCAACAAAATGTATTATCGCATACGCATGACAGGTAGTAATGGTGTCTCAGTGTTTTCTTCCGTAGTAGCCATCATCATAAAAAACAATGAGGCGGTATTGCATACTTCTACCCGCAATAACCAACTATTCATCAATGGCATCTTCGCCTCACCGGGTGTATACCATGCAATCATCTACAACTTCAACGGCCAGGTTATCGCCCGCAATACGTTTGAAGCTATAAAAGGTTACCAGGCTTTTACATTCAATATCAATACACCGCTGCCTGCAGGTTGCATTATTCATATTGCAGGCAATAATGGTTATACTAGCGCTGCTGTTTCGGCCGCACCATACTAGTCTCCAATGCCTGAGCATAACACCTCTGCCCTAGATATAGCCTGTATTTTTCCCTGCCTGGACTTCAATCAATAAAAAATGCATTGTTAGCGGACACACCTTTTCATTCCCTTGACTTTGATCAAGCAAACCTCAGTATATTAAAATACAAAATCAAGTGTCATACGGGGTATACCCTTACCAGTTGCGGGTTTGCAGCTATTTCATTCGGCGTTAAAATTGACTTATCGGCATTTTTTTTCCATTCACCGAAGAAAATTAAGCAGAAGTCGAATTAATTTAGAAACCCTTGTTTTGCGTTGCATCTTTGTATCAGCAAGAACGAAATATCCAAATCCACTGAAAATCTGAAATTCCAAATCCTACAAAAAATACAATTACAATCCGTACCCTATTGATTAGCCTTACCAAATCCTTTGAAAACAAGTTGTACATCCAAATCCTGAAAGCTGAACCATTTTTGTCCGTCCATTATCCGTATCCTTTAAAGACCAACATCGTACTCAGAAAACCATTCCTCCATCTGTTCCAAACAAATTTTTTCTGAGCAATAAGCAAAAAGTCCTGCCGTGGTATGCAGGACTTTTTGCTATTTATACTCCCCATTACATCTTACAATGCTTTATCAGAACGTACCACTGGTAACGATTATAATAGCATCAGAAGGTTCATTAGCGGCTATTTTTTTTCCTTTAACCCACATCTTGCCCCATTCGGCGACATAAAGCCTGTATAAGGCGAATTAATTTAGTATAAGATTTTTTATTATTCATCTTTGTATCAGCAAGAACGAAATATCCAAATCCTCCGAAAAATTTAGTTCAATCCTTCGAAAGCCGTATTGATACATTTTCCTAAGAAAAGCCAGTCGATCCATTTCCTGTAGAAACACCACCTTATCCCTGAACAGTCCGTATCCATTGAAGCCATCCAATTCATTATTCTATCCAAAAACCGTCGTACTCAGAAAACCTTTCCTGTAAACTGTCCGCTATTTTCTTTTCTGAGCCTATACAACAGAGAGCTGTCTAACGACGGCTTTTTGTCTTTTAAACCGTGCGCCACCCTATTTCCTGCCAGCAATACTAAAAGCCTTTTTTCTTTGTGTCGGTCTTGCCTGCATTTATTCTCGCAGCTGGATAATCAAACACAATATTGCAGAAGGCTTTTACGCCTACGTCGAGCTGGCTATCGTCAATAGCAAAATCGGGTGTGTGATGGCCGGGCGCTTTATCAGGATCCATTCCTTTTGTCATTCCACCCAGGTTGAAAAAGAAAGCAGGCGCCTTTGTTCCAAAATAAGAAAAGTCTTCTCCGCCAGTCGTCCATTGTGAGGAGCCAATGTTGCCAGCCCCTGCCGCTCTTTGCAAAGACGGTATCATCATATTCACCAATGCTGAATCATTGAATGTAACCAGTGTTTTTGTATCAATCGACACTTCCACCTTTGCGCCATTGGCCGTAGCAATATTTTCAGCCATGATGCGTATGCGCTCATGTACTTCTTTTTGCATGGCAGAATCCAGCGTGCGGATGGTGCCTTCCAGGATTGCCTCTTCTGGAATGATGTTGCTTCTTACCCCGCTGTGAAATTTACCCACGGTAATAACTACGGGTGCTTTTACAATGTTCTCACGGCGGCTTACAATGGTTTGCAGTCCGTTGATGATTTGTGTGCCTGTTACAATAGGGTCAATGCTGCCCCAGGGTGCAGAGCCATGTGCCTGCTTACCTTTTACTTTAATAGTGAACCAGTCACTGCTGGCATAAAAAGGACCAGCTTTGTACCGAATGGTGCCAGACTCTGTGGCTGATGAAATATGAAGACCGAAAACAGCATCCACTTTTGGGTTTTCCATCACACCTTCTTTCACCATTAGAGGTGCACCACCTTCCTCTGTACCGGGCGGGCCTTCTTCGGCTGGTTGAAAAATAAATTTTACGGTACCGGCAATGTCTTTTTTCATGGATGCCAGTACTTCTGCGGTTCCCATTAAAATTGCCACGTGGCTATCGTGCCCACAGGCATGCATAACCGCTACTTTCTGCCCCAGGTATTCTGCGGAGTCTTTTGATGCAAAGGGCAAATTAACCCGTTCATATACCGGCAGCGCATCCATATCTGCGCGCAATGCTATTACCGGCCCGGGTTTACCACCTTTTAATACACCTACTACACCGGTTTTTGCCACGCCGGTTGTCACCTCTATGCCGAGGCTTTTCAAGTGTTTAGCAATAAGCGCGGCGGTATTAAATTCACGGTTGCCCAGTTCCGGATGCTGGTGCAGGTAGCGGCGCCATTCTATTACTTTTGATAACTCCGCCTTTGATTTTTGATCCACCAGTTGCTGAATGGTTTGTGCACGGGTGGTAATGAAAAAAATTAATGCAACGCCCGTAAAACAGGTAAGTGTTGGTATGCTCATGAAATTATAATTGTTAGATGCCCAATTTAATCAATTTTATCGCTAATCTGCTGATTGGTACCGTCTGACCTCCCGGTCTGACGGACTAACAGGAATAATCGGTCAGACGAGCACGTCAGACCGGGAGGGCTAACGGACTAGCAGAAACATTCGGTCAGACGAGGACGTCACCGATGAAAGATGATCGGCGATGCCTTTTGAATTTTTACTTTTACATTTTTAATTTATTCTTCCGCCAATCCCAGATAATAACCGCCCATTCATCCAGTGCATCTGCATGGGTATGCAACAACTCAAAACCTACTCTTTCATGTGCGCGCATAGAGCGGGTATTGCGCTTGGCTACTTCGGTTATCACAAAATCATATTTATGTTGCAGCAGATCACGGTGTGTTTGGTATAACAGATCAAAGACGCCTTTTCCGCGGTAGGCAGCCGCAACGCATATCTGTCCCATGACATAGTAACGGTATTGGCTAAGGGGTTTCATTTGGTACGACAGATCTTTTAATCCCGCAAACAGCGGCAGTAGTTCGGGTACAATGCTGCTGCAGGCTTGTGGCATTACCAGCGCGTAACCGGCCAACTCATCCCCATCTTTTACCAGAATACTGGGTTCAAGCTGGTGCATCTGTCGTAAAATTTCCAGGTTATGCGTTACCGTTACAAACCCCTGTTCTTTTTCTTCTGTTTGGGTGTTTACGCCGCGCAGGTTGCGTTGCTGCAGCTCCAGAATTTGTTGGAGATCTTTATCGGTGGTGGTTTGGGTGGCAGTTAGCCTCATGGGTAGTGTATGCTTAGATAGATGGTTGTTTTTAAAGATTGGCGGTCTGACCTGCGGTGCCGACCGATTGTTCCTGACTATGGTCTGACCTCCGGTACCGACCGGTGTTCGATACTGTGGTCTGGCCTGCGGTGCCGACCGGTTTTCGATACTGTGGTCTGACCTGCGGTGCCGACCGATTGTTCCAGGCTGCGGTGCCGAGCACATCACGCTTTATACTCGCCAAACACTTCCCGCAAGGTGTCGGCTATTTCGCCGAGTGTACATTTATTTTCCACCGCTTCCATAACTGTCGGCATAATATTTTCGCCGCTGCTGGCTTTGTCATTCAAATCCTGCAAAATGGCATCGCATTTCCCCGGACTACGGCTGTTGCGCAGTTGTTGCAATTTAGCTGTTTGCACGGCGCGGATGCTTTCATCAATTTTAAAAGACGGAGGGTTGCTGGTTTCAGCCGATTGAAATTTGTTAACACCGACGATTATTTTTTCACCTGTTTCAACCTGCCGTTGGTAGTCATAAGCACTACGGGCAATCTCGTCTTGTATAAAACCCTGTTCTATGGCGCTTACACTTCCGCCCATGGCATCAATTTTTGCTATCAGCTGCCAGGCTTGTTGTTCCACTTCGCTGGTAAGCGCTTCCACAAAATACGAACCCGCCAGCGGGTCAACCGTATCGGCCACTCCGCTTTCATAGGCCACCAGTTGCTGTGTACGCAAGGCAATGCGCGCCGCTTCCTCGGTGGGCAGGTTAAGCGCTTCATCATACCCGTTAGTATGCAGCGATTGAGTGCCGCCTAATACCGCCGATAATGTTTGCATGGTAACACGGGTAATATTATTGAGCGGTTGCTGTGCCGTTAATGTACTGCCACCGGTTTGGGTATGAAAACGCAGCATCATGGCTTTTGGATCGGTAGCGCCCAGTTCTTTCATAATAAGTGCCCACATTTTGCGCGCCGCCCTGAATTTGGCCACTTCTTCAAACAGGTTGTTATGCGCATTGAAAAAGAAAGACAGTCGTTTGCCAAAGACATTGATATCAAGCCCTTTTTCAAGTGCTGCCTGTACATAGGCTTTACCATTGCTGAGGGTAAATGCTATTTCCTGCACCGCGGTACTGCCGGCCTCACGGATATGGTAACCCGAAATAGAGATGGTGTTCCATTTGGGCAAATCTGTGGCACACCATTCAAAAATATCTGTAATGATGCGCATGGATGGCTTGGGCGGATAAATATAAGTGCCCCTTGCCGCGTACTCTTTTAAAATATCGTTCTGTATGGTACCATTCAGCTGTTTTAGATCGGCTCCCTGTTCTTTGGCAAGCGCTACATAAAATGCCAGCAAAATAAACCCGGTGGCATTGATAGTCATGGAACTGCTGATGTCTTGCAGGCGGATATCTTTAAAAAGCGTGCGCATGTCTTCGATGCTGTCAATGGCCACGCCTACTTTGCCCACTTCACCTTCTGCCAGTGGATGATCGCTATCGTACCCAATTTGTGTAGGCAGGTCAAATGCAACGCTTAGTCCCATCACCCCCTGCCCCAGCAAATAATGATACCGCTTGTTGCTTTCTTCTGCAGTGGAAAAGCCGGCATACTGGCGCATCGTCCACAACTTTCCCCGGTACATATCTGGCTGTACGCCGCGTGTAAAAGGAAAGCTGCCCGCCTCACCCTGTGGTGCATCAGCAGGAGTGTTGGCAGCGGTGTATACCTGTTTAATTTCAATGCCGCTGTCTGTAACTATCTTTTTGCCCGCCATATTGAGTAATAAGTGGTAAGTAGTAAGTTTTAAGTCCGGATGCTGATCAGGGTATGTGTTACCCTTTCATCCTAATAAGATTTAAGGTACAATGATTTCATTGAAATGGAGTGGAGAAATATATCAAAGCGGAGCACGAGCAAATTGAAGGTGGTAGGATGAAGGTTTTTAAACCATACGTTTAAATAAATTGCTCCAATAAATTTTGGTTAACCTGCGGCTCAGCAAATCCACCGGTCTGACCTGCGGTGCCGACCGGTTGCGGCATTTTCACACCTGCCTGCCGGCAGGCAGGTTTTCACATTAGCTCATTATCACATTATCTTACGGCATTTGCCAGGCGGTACGTTTAGGAGCATGTTTGCCAATGGTAAACACCACGCTCATGCCTATTGTATTGGGAAGCGCATTAAAGGAAGGCTTTATTTTCATGCTGAGATCATTGCTTACGTCAAAATCTTTCAGGTGGCCATCAACAGTTGCATCCACCACATTCAGCGCCCAGAAAAAAAGAAAAAATAAAACAGAGTAATCCAGGTCTTTCCTGAATTCATTGCGGTACAACTGCAGCGAGTATGAATCGCCCGCCAGGGCACGGCTTTTCAGCTGCGGGTCAACTTTATCTATACTAAATTTTCCTGAATCGGGTGTATTGCGATTGATAACATAGAAGTAAGCGTACTTTACTTTATTGTACTGAACGCGGTTGTAATTGAAGATAACACCAGTAATACCCAGTGCGGCATACACCACCGGAATTTTCCAGTAGCTGCGGTTATAGGCCTGTCCCCAGCCCGGAACAATGGCGGAACGAATGGTGGCTTTGCGTGGACTGTGCTTTTTTTTGCCAGCAGAATCAACGGCCACATTTTTTACCGCTACTGAATCCACACCCAGTACCCGCAGGCCGGTACTGTCTTTTTGTTGCGCAAAAGAAAAATGTACAGCTACGAGTCCGGTGAGCAGTAAACAAAAAAAACGAATGGTCATGTGCTTATTAATTAGCGGCAACACCCAGCTGATCAAGAATTTTATTAAAGGCTTCCAGCGAGTGGTACTCAATACTGATGCTGCCATAACCTTTCTTATTATGGTTGAGCCTAACCCTGGTGCTGAAGTGAGATGCTAAATTATCTTCTATTTTTTTATACGCGTGCGGCAGTTCCGAATTTAAAGATTGTTTAACGGGTGTGGCCGTTTTATACAGCTTGCGCACCAGTTCTTCGGTTTGCCTTACAGACAGTTTGCGTTCAATCACTTCATGAAAAACAAACAATTGCTTGTCAACCGTATCAACATTTATCAAGGCCCTGGCATGGCCCATGGTAAGGCTGCCGTTGCGGACTGCTACCTGTATATCTGGCGGCAGTTTTAACAAACGGATATAATTGGCCACGGTACTGCGTTCTTTGCCCATTCGTTCTGCTACCTGTTCCTGCGTGTGGTCCAGTTCATCCATCATTCTTTTATAACTCAGCGCAATCTCTATGGCGTTAAGGTCTTCGCGTTGCAGGTTTTCCAATAGGGCCAGTTCCAGCAACTGCGCATCATTGGCCTGCCTGATATACGCCGGCATATCCGGAAGGCCGGCAATTTTTGCAGCGCGGTAACGGCGTTCGCCAGAAATTAGCCGGTATTTACCACCCGGCAGTTTAGACACTGTAATGGGCTGAATGATATCGTGCATCTTTATGGATGCAGCCAGTTCATTCAGCGACTGTTCATCAAAATGATGACGCGGCTGTTTGGGATTGGTTTCAATTTCTGCTAGCGGAATTCTCAGGATGCCGGTAGCCTGCTCCACCACATTGGTCTTTAATGTACCACTGGTGGTTTTCAGATCAGAATCTATACTTTGCAAAAGCGAGCGGATGCCTTTGCCAAGCGCTTCATTATTTTTTTTCGGATTAATCATCGTGTTGGGAATTGGGAATTTGGAATTTGGAATTGGTTTTCGTCGCTTCCTAATTACCAATTCCTAATTCCTAATTCCAGTTATTCTAAAATGCGTTCTTCCTGTTTCATTTTTGTCATGTCGTTTTTCTGCAACACTTCCTTGGCCAGGTTGAGGTAGTTCATGGCGCCTTTGCTCACCGCATCGTAGAGTATAACGGGTTTGCCAACACTGGGGGCCTCGCTTATTTTGGAGTTACGGTGAATGATGGTGCTGAAAACCATTTCATCAAAATGTTTTCTCACTTCGCTTACTACCTGGTTGCACAAACGCAGACGGCCGTCATACATGGTCATTAAAATTCCCTCAATGGCCAGCTGCTGGTTAAGGCGGTTCTGCACAATTTTGATGGTGTTCAATAATTTGCCCAGCCCTTCCAATGCAAAAAATTCAGTTTGCACAGGTACAATTACAGAATCTGCAGCAGTTAATGCGTTTACAGTAATCAAACCGAGCGAGGGCGAACAGTCTATTACTATAAAATCATAGCTGTCCCGCACCGGCTCCAGCAGGCTTTTCAGCACGCCTTCGCGGTTGGGGTAATTGATCATTTCTATTTCGGCACCCACCAGGTCAATATGACTGGGCACAACATCCAGGTTGGGAATGTCTGATTTTAATATCACCTCCCGCACCGGCGTTTCGTTTACCATGCAATCGTACAAACTCTTGGTTACATTGTGCAGGTCGAAACCGGTACCTGTGGTACTGTTGGCCTGCGGATCTGCATCTACCAGCAGCGTTTTAAACTCTAACACAGCAAAGCTGGCTGCCAGGTTAATAGCCGTGGTTGTTTTACCTACTCCACCTTTCTGATTTGCGATACCAATTATTCTTGCCATATTTTGTTAGCTGTTAGCTGTAAGCTATTAGCTGTTAGCTCAATTATTGTGAAAAAAATTGTTGCTTTAGAGTGTTATCGTATCTCCTATTGGCACTAGTTGCAACGTGGCTCCTGCATCGGCAAAAGCTTTCATGGCTTTTTCGCGTTCTATCTTTATATACCCGAATGTGTCATAATGCACTCCAATTACACGTTTGCATTCAATCATGCCGGCACAAACGGCAGCGTCCGCGGCGTCCATGGTAAAGTTGTCGCCAATAGGCAATACCGCAAAATTTAGTTTTGCCCATTTGGGGACGAGCTGCATATCGAGCGTTAGCGCCGTATCTCCGCTGTAATAAAAATTACCTTCGCCGCTGGTAATAATAAACCCCATCGGGTTTCCGCCGTAACTACCGTCGGGCAGGCCGCTGCTGTGTTGGGCTACCGTGCATTTAACGGTAAACACGCCAAAATTCCACTTTCCGCCTGTATTCATGGGGTGGGTATTGGTTACATCCTGTTTGTGCAGCCAGGCTTCAATTTCCCAACTGCAAATTACTTTTGCACCTGTTTGGGTGGCAATGCGCACACAATCGGCAATATGATCCTGGTGGCCGTGGCTGACCAGAATAAAATCTGCCTTGATTGTGTCTACGTCAACAATTTCATTGGCCAGTTCGTTGGGAGTGATAAAGGGATCAAACAGTAATATTTTGCCTTGTATGGTGACGCTGAAACAGGAATGTCCGTAATATGTTAGATTCATATGCTAAGTTTGGGATGCCAATGCGGCCGGTAAGAGCGGGCAAAAATAACGTTTCGGAGGAACAGTTGGACCAGGGATCACAGTTTTTGTGACTTGCTTTGCAGGTGGTGCTATAGAACAGGGATGACGCGAATTAAAAGGAACAAACAGGATTTTTTTTTGATTGCTGTTCCGTATTATCTGTGTGCCAACCGCAACCAAACGGGCAAAGCGTTGTTGATCAAGCTAAACCAACGGCATTCGTTACAAGGCGATTAATACAATATGATTACAATAATAAGCGGAACCAACAGGCATGGCAGCAATACCGGCAAAGTGGCGGCGCAATACCTGCAATTGCTTCAAAAAAAAGGGGTGGATGCGCGGTTTGTGTCTCTTGAAGGACTAAATGTAAATGAACGCAACCCAGCCATACAGCAACTGGAAAAAGATATTCTTATTCCCACGGACAAATTTATTTTTATTTCGCCAGAATACAATGGCAGCATACCCGGCGTGTTAAAATCGCTCATCGATATTTCGGATATTAAAAAAGTGTGGTGGGGTAAAAAAGCGTTGCTGACAGGCGTGTCTACCGGCCGCGCCGGCAACCTGCGGGGTATGGAACACCTCACCGGTATTTTGCATTATGTAAAAGTGCATGTTCATCACAACAAATTGCCCATCTCCGTGGTTGATAAGTTGCTCAATGGCGCCAACGTTATTACCGATGCAGGTACCTTGCAGGCAATTGACGAGCAGCTGAATGAATTTCTTGCTTATTAAAATTCAAAAGTCAAAATTAAAAGTAAAAAAAGTTTGCAAAGTTCGGGAGTTCATAAGTTCGTGGTTCGCGATTGCGACGAAAAATCCCAAATAACGAACCACGAAGCAACCGAACTAAAAACTAAAAACTATAAACTGAACTTTCGAACTAACGAACTTTCGAACTAATAAACTATACAATGCGTAGCCCTTCTTTTGTTTGGATCATCCTGGTATTGATGGTATTGCTGGACCTTTATGTTTTTCAGGCAATCAAAGTAATCAGCAGTGGTGCCAGCGCCCGTACACGCATGATTATCTATACCTGCTTCTGGGCAATTTCTGCCATTACCGTCATTTTTTTATTGCTTATGCCGTATATCAATTACGACCGGTGGCCGCGCGCCCTGCGTACGTATTTATTTGCCACCATACTCGGTTTATTTTTTGCCAAGATAATTGCAGTCGTCTTCTTTTTGCTGGATGATATTCGCCGCCTCATACAATGGGCTTCGGGAAAAATATTTTTCCGTAATACCGAAGCAGCTGCTTTTAGTGGCGAAGGCATTTCCCGTTCTGTCTTTTTAAGCTGGCTTGGCCTTGGAGCAGGTTCAGCTTTGTTTGGAACTTTACTGTACGGATTCACCAATAAATACAATTACCAGTTGCGCCGCGTACAACTTGCTTTCAGCAACCTGCCGGCGGCATTCAAAGGTTTAAAGATTGTACACATCAGCGATATACACAGCGGCAGTTTTACCGATAAAGCCGCGGTTACAAAAGGCATTGAAAAAATACTAAAAGAAAAACCTGACCTGATTTTGTTTACCGGTGATTTGGTAAACGACCGGGCTTCAGAAATGGACAACTACATGGATGTCTTCAGCCGGTTAAAGGCGCCGCTGGGAGTATTCTCCACACTGGGCAACCATGATTATGGCGATTATGTGCAGTGGGAATCATCCGCAGCTAAGAAAGCCAACCTGGAAACACTTAAAAAAGTACATGCGGCAATGGGCTGGCGTTTGTTAATGAATGAACATGTGGCGCTCGAAAAAAACAACGAACAGATTGCCCTGCTGGGTATTGAAAACTGGAGTGCCAAAGGTCGCTTTCCCAAATACGGTAAAATGGATGAAGCACACACAGGTACCGACAAATATCCTTTCAAAATTTTAATGAGCCACGACCCCAGCCATTGGGATGCCGAAGTACAACCCAAATACGGAGACGTAGATCTGATGCTGGCTGGTCATACTCATGGCATGCAGTTTGGCGTGGAAATACCCGGCTTTAAATGGAGCCCCGTGCAATACATGTACAAAGAATGGGCAGGCTTATATGAAAGCGGCAAACAAAAATTATACGTTAACCGCGGCTATGGCTTTATCGGCTACCCGGGCAGGGTGGGTATTTTGCCGGAGATTACCGTTATTGAATTAGTTTGAGTGTTGAGTGTTGTGTGTTGTGTGCGCTTGCTAAGAAGTAGTGGCAAGAAGAAATTAGAAAGCAGTCAAAAGTTGTCGCCTTTTTTTACATGCCGAAAACCCCAAAACTGAAAACGGCAACTCAACACTTAACACGCAACATTCAACACAACCCAAGACTACTATATAATCAGTTTAAGTGTTGAGTGTTAAGTGTTGTGTGCTTTTGCTAAAAATTCGTGGCAACAAGTGCTTAGAAAGTATAGAAAAGTTGTCGCCTGTTTTGTAAAGTGCCAAACACCGAAAAACTGAAAACGGAAACTCAACACTCAAAACTCAACATTCAACACAACCCAAGTTCCATCTGAATATTACAACGTTCATACGGCGTGGCATGGCCCACTACTTTTTTAAAGCCAAGCTTGTGGTATAAATGAATAGCGGGTGTTAGAATGGTATTGCTTTCCAGGTAGAGTTTTTGTGCGCCGAGTGCGGTAGCTTTTTCAATTACTGCCCGGCCCAGCAGGTAGCCAATGTTTTTGCCCCGCATATCTGCTGCCACCGCCATCTTGGCCAGTTCAAACCCGTATTGAGGATCATTCATTTTAATTAGCGCGCAAACTCCAACAGGTTGGTTATTTAGTATGGCCACTTTTATGTAACCGCCTTGCTTTAGTATGTATCCTTCCGGATCATCCAGCGCATAATAATCGGCTTCTTCCATCTTAAACCATTTAGTTATCCAGGCTTCATTGAGTGCCCGGAATGCCTGCTGGTGTTCTGGCGTGTAATCAATAATTTGTACCTGCCCGCCTTCTCTTTTCTTTTTTTGAACTTGCACTCTCCGTAGCAACGGTTCCTGGTCTAGCAGGTACTCCCATTCTGCAATGGCTTTCCACAAATCATGGCGGGTACCGGCAGCTACCTGTTCAATGGCATTTTGCACGTCTGTATATTGATCCTGTATGCGCACTGCCATGGTTTTACCTTTTGCTGTAAGGCCTACCATGTTCCTTCGCCCGTCTGCCTTGTCTCTCCGCTCATTTACCAAACCCTGCTGCACCATTTCTGCAATTATTTTGCTTACCGATGGGTGAGAATGGCCTATTTCCCTGGCAATAGCTGTAATAGTTTTTTGCCCGCCGCCAGACAAGACGTAAAACACCGGGAACCATTTTGGCTGTAAGGCAATGTTATACAGCTGGTAAATTGCCGCGGCATCATCGGTTATACGTTCAGTAAGCAGTCGCAAACGGCTGCCCAGCGCCAGTTTGCCTACGGTATCAAAAAAGTTTGCGCTCATAATAAGTAGTTAATTATGTAATGGGTTACGCAATTTACAAAATGCATTCAAAAGTAAAAATTTAAAAATGTCCGGTCCTGTCCTGGTTCTGATTATGTGGGTTAGTTTCAAATATTGACTTTCTACTTTCCATTAAACGTTCCGCAATTTCCGCGGTCATACCCGCGTTGTTAGCCAGATGACGGAAAGCCATAAACCCTCATGAAGAAAATACTCCCTGTTTTATTAACTGTGTGCCTGATAGCGATCGGTCGTACCGGCGTCGCGCAGCAAACTACCCGGCTTGATTCATTGTTTGCCAAAGGCGATACGACTGCTGTTATGGACTCACTAATGGCGGGTTTTGATGCATTCATGGATTCCTTGTCTGCGCCAACCAGTTTTGCCTCGGCCAGTTTGGGTATGGGCAACCGCACATTCAGCATTAAAAACAATTCGCTGAACACGCAGGAAACATCTCGGCAACTATCGTTTACCCCTACCCTTGGTTATTATCATAAAAGCGGCCTGGGCATTAGTGCCACCGGTTTTATGGCCAACCTGGGCGGCAGTTTTCATTTTTACCAGTATGCTGTAACACCCTCGTACGATTATATCAGTAATAGATTCTCTGCAGGCATATCGTATACCCGGTATCTGGGAAAAGACACCGCCACACTGAATGCCAGCCCGTACGATAATGATCTGTACGCATATGTGTATCTCCGCCGCAATACCTGGAGGTTTGGTGTAGCAGCGGGTTTTGCCTCGGGGAGTTTCAATGATAACATAACGTACTCAGATTCGGTATACAAGTTTATTACCCTGTTGCAACGGTATGGCTGGGTGCATTATTCAAAAACAATCGCTTCGCAAAATCACATAAAAGATTATTCGTTCTCCGCTTCTGTTCGCAAAGACTTTGAATGGTTGGGGGTGTTTACAAAGCGCGACAATATCACTGCCAGCATTACCGCCTATTTGGTAACCGGGATGTCTAAAATAAAAACCAATACCAATATTAATTACGCTACTAAAAGACTGGCGCTTGCCAAATTCAACAGAAGTTATAATGATGTTGATGGCAATGACTTCCAGGTACAATCGGCCGCCCTTTCTCTCAGCTTGTTTTATACCATTGGCAAATTCAATGTACAACCTGTCTGGTTTATGGATTACTACTTCCCCGATGCTGAGAAGAAGTTTAACCAGGTGTTCTCGCTTACCTTTGCATACAGCTTATAGTTTTATGATCTCATTCATAAAGTCTTAACTTTATTTAACTTATACATAAGTTGAATGGCATATAACTTGGATAATAATTACAAACTAAAAACTTTACATCATGAAGACGAAACTCCTGGTTCCTCTTTTTGCGTTTGTTTTATTATCGCTGGCGGGTATGGCTCAGGGACGCGTACCTGTTTTTCAACTGGGCATAAAAGGCGGCGTTAATCTTAATAAGGTAGACGGTAAGTCGTTTGCAGATGAGTTCAATTATGGTTACCATGCCGGTGCATTTGCTACCATTAAAATCAGCAACCATGTACAAATTCAGCCCGAAGTATTGTTTAACCAGTACAGCACAAAAGCTGATACGGCGTTTGGTAATGTCTTTAATGTAAAAAACCTCAAAGGTGTAAAGCTGAATTATATTTCTGTTCCGCTTTTATTGAACCTGTCTCCCGCCAAATTTATTTCTTTCCAGGTAGGGCCGCAGTTTGGTATTTTGCTCGACAAGCATAAAAATCTTTTTGAAAACGGTAAAGATGCATTCTCCAGCGGCGATCTTTCTATGATTGGTGGCGTGCAGTTGAACTTTGGTGGCATTCGTTTGAGCGGAAGGTATATTGTGGGGCTGAACAACATCAATGATGCGGGCAACAGCGATAAATGGAAAAACCAGGGCTTTCAGCTGAGTGCGGGTTTCAGGATTATTTAACTCCCCTTGCCGCCTGAAGGAGAAATGCTGTTGACCATGTTATATTTCTTCAGTTCCTCGGCAATACATTACCCAGACGCTTTACTGCCTTTATCACAGCATACATCAATTTACGCTCAGATTATATAAAACCCGGTGGCTTTGCTACCGGGTTTTGCATAGATTTGAATCAGTAAATAAAATATTCAATGAGTATGCATGCTACATTCACGCGGATAGTGCTATTTTTTATTGCCACCTGTTTGTTCTACACCAGCCAGGCGCAACTTACAGAAAAGATGAAGACCTTTATGCCCGCCAATACGGTGGCGTATGGCAATATCAATTACGCGGGCGATACATCGCGCTTTCATTTACTGGATATCTACCTTCCGCCAAATACCAGCAAGCCCCTGCCGCTGGTTGTTTGGGTACATGGCGGCGCCTGGATGCTGAACGACAAATATGCCGACATGGGTTACATGACGAAAACGGTGAAAAGTTTTATAGATAGCGGCTACGCATTGGCGTCTATCGACTACCGTTACAGTACAACCGCCATTTTTCCGGCGCAGATACAAGATTGTAACCAGGCGCTGCAGTTTTTATATGACCACGCCACGCAATACCATTTAGATAAAAACAACATCGCCCTTATTGGCTTTTCTGCGGGCGGTCACCTGGCTTCGCTGTTGGGGCTCTCGGCCAATAATAATATTACCGCGTTTTACCCTGGCGGTAAAAAGCCATCGTTTCAAATAAAAACGGTGCTTGATTTTTATGGCCCCTCGGATTTCAACATATTTGCCGGCACCCCAGATACGTCTATTAATAACGAACGCAACCCCGTAGCCACCCTGTTGGGTGCCTTACCATTGAAGCGGCCAGACCTCGCCCGCACCGCCAGCCCGGTTACTTATGTAGACAAAAACGATCCGCCCTTTTTAATTGTACAGGGAGAAAAAGATGAATCGGTGCCGTACACGCAGTCGGTTATATTGCAATCGTGGTTGCAACTGGCAGGCGTACACAATCAACTTATTATTGTACCTGGCGCACCCCATTACGGGCCTATGTTTGACGCAGAAAATATCAGGCAGAGCGTTTTTTATTTTCTGAGACGATTTTTGAGGGGTTCATAGTTTATAGTTTATAGTTCTTAGTTCTAAGTTCTAAGTTCGTAGTTTGTAGTTTTGAGTTTTTAGTTCTTAGCTCACGGCTAACAGCTAATAGCTAACAGCTAATGGCTAACAGCTAATAGCTAACAGCGAATGGCTAACAGCTAATAGCTCTCAGCTTTCCTCTTTTCCCTACATTTGCAAAAATTTCAAATAGCATGGAATTACAATCCCTGGTACTGGAAGCATGGGGCAACCGCGAGTTGCTCAAAGACAGCAAGTATACAGATGCCGTTAAAGCAGTGATAGAAGAAGTAGATAAAGGTCGCCTGCGCACCGCAGCGCCATCAGCAAGTGGCTGGCAGGTGAATGAATGGGTAAAGCAGGCCATCCTGCTATATTTTGGTATTCAGCCCATGCAAACCTGGAGCGTTGAACCATTTGAATTTTACGATAAAATGCTGCTGAAAAAAAATTATAAAGAACTGGGTGTACGTGCAGTACCGCATGCAGTAGCGCGTTATGGCGCATACATTGCCAAAAACGTGGTACTGATGCCCAGCTATGTAAATATTGGCGCGTACGTAGATGAAGGCAGCATGGTAGACACCTGGGCAACGGTAGGCAGTTGCGCACAAATTGGAAAAGGCGTGCACCTCAGCGGTGGCGTAGGCATTGGCGGCGTACTGGAGCCGTTGCAGGCAAGCCCCGTAATCATCGAAGATGGTTGTTTTGTAGGCAGCCGTTGTATTGTGGTAGAAGGCGTAATAGTAGAGAAAGAAGCGGTACTCGGCGCCAATGTAGTGTTGACAAAATCAACCAAAATTATAGATGTAAGCGGTGCTGAACCGGTTGAATACAAAGGCCGCGTACCCGCCAGAAGCGTGGTAATACCCGGCTCTTATACCAAAAAATTTGCCGCTGGCGAGTATGGTGTAGGTTGCGCATTGATCATTGGTCAGCGCAAAGCCAGTACAGATCTTAAGACCAGCCTTAATGATGCGCTGCGCGATTTTAATGTAGCCGTTTAAATAGTTTTTAGTTTATAGTTTTTAGTTCTTTTGCCTTGCAAAGCAATCCATGCCTAAAGCTGGCCTGGCTAAGTGCCGCAACTACAAACTAAAAACTACAAACCAGAAACTGTAATGCGTTCTAACAAAACTTACTCTTTATCATTAACCGGATTTATCATCACCTTTCTGGGGGCCGTATTATTTTCAACAAAAGCTATCATTGTAAAAAAGGCATTTCATGATACGCATATAGATGCACTTTCTTTACTGGCCATCCGCATGATTTTTTCTTTGCCGTTTTATGTGGGCATTGCCATTTTTGCCGGCAATAAAAAAGACAATACCCGTTTTACGCGGCCGCAATGGTTTTGGATAATCACGCTCGGGCTGTTTGGGTATTATATCAGCAGCTTTCTTGATTTTGCCGGACTGCAATATGTATCGGCAGGTTTGGAAAGACTGATCCTTTTTCTCTACCCCACGTTTGCAGTGCTTATTAATGCCACCGTTTTCAAACAAAAAATCAGCCGCGTACAATTGCTGGCGCTGTTGCTTACCTACAGCGGCATTGCTATTGCCTACGTGGGACAACTAACCGTAGACACAGCCAGCCATGCTTTTTACCTGGGCAGTTTCCTTATTTTTTTATGTGCCATTACCTATGCCGTTTATATTGTGGGCAGTGGCAAATTGATACCGCAGGTGGGTGCCACTAAATTTACGGCCTATGCAATGCTGGCCTCTACCGCTGGTGTTTTTATACATTATATAGCTGCCGGCAATTATCAGTTACTGCAATCGGGCACAGAATATTGGGGCTATGGCATCCTGCTGGCCATTATGGCTACAGTGATACCGTCATTTCTTATATCTTTTGGTATGAAACAGATTGGCTCAAACAATGTGGCGATTGTATCGGGCATCGGGCCCGTCTCTACTATTATACAAGCGCATTTTATATTGGGAGAGGAGATATTTACTGCGCAAATTGTAGGCACGGTGCTGGTGATTATAGGTGTTTTACTCATTGGCTGGAAAAGCAAGCCTGTACCTGAATAAAAAAACTGCTCATTCCTGTCTGCATTTCTGGTGGAACCTCCTATATTTGCACCCCGCGCGGAGATATGCCTTGCATATGTTTTTCGCCGGTACCTGAAACTGTTTTTAACAGTAATACCTGCCCAGGTGGCGAAATTGGTAGACGCACTGTGTTCAGGTCGCAGCGTTCGCAAGGATGTGATGGTTCGAATCCATTCCTGGGCACCAGCCCCTCGTTTTGAGGGGTTTTTTTATACCCGTAAAAGTCGTTATTATCCCAAAACAACCAGGTATAAAACCCTTTTGAACGACTGCCCATTTAAAGCATTTGAGATAGGATGGGGATACAAAAACCAATGGTTGTATAAGTGCGGCGTCGTTTAATTACAAATCGTCTAGCATTGACCGGCGTTTGTCTTTCAGTTGTTTGAAATGTGAAGGGGTTAAGCCGGTTACTTTTTTAAACTGTGAAGACAAATGGCTCACGCTGCTGTAATTCATCTGGTGGGCAATTTCGGTTAGACTGATTTCATTGTAAATCAATAATTCTTTTACGTGTTCAATTTTATGATTGATATAGAATTGTTCAATGGTTGTGCCCTGTACTTCCGAAAACAAGTTGGACAAATAGGTATAGTCGAGCTTTAATTCCTGGCTCAGGTATTGAGAAAGATTCATGGTTAATGGTTCTTCGGTATAATGAACACGGGAAATGATTACATTTTTTATCTTTTGAATCAGCACACTTTTTTTATCATCCATTAACTCAAGGCCGGACTTAAGGAGTGCTTCTCTAATCATTTGCATCATGGGTGCATCAATATTATCTGTTACCTCTGCTTCGCCCAACTCCACAGCAGTATAATGCAGGCCCAATTTCGTCAGTTCGTCTCTGACTACCAGTTTGCACCGGATGCATACCATGTTTTTTATGTAAAGTTTCAATACTTCGTTTTGAAATGAGGCGGTGTAAAAATCCTGGAGAAAAGACGGTGTATAGATGTAATTTAAGGCAATTATTCAATAAATAGCAGGATGCCGAAATGTATTGTAGCGGTTTGGCAAAAAGCTTTGTTCCGACTTTAATGATAGCTTATGTGATTGTTGCTGAAACAACACAGTCTACAATGAGGTAATGAATAAAGCAGTACTGCATCAGCAGCCATTGCCCGGCCACCCAGTCTTTTCAAGTTGATTCATCCCGTAATTTGGATGGGAGGAGATTACAAGCGGAGAATTACCTGCAAAACAAACCCCTGGCCGGGGTTGGAGAGTACGGTGGCGTTGCCATTGTACAAAGCGGCGAGGTGAGTTATATTTTTTAATCCGGTGCCGTATTGTTTTTCTGCCATGTTATAACCGTTACCATTATCTGCAATAAACAAAACTACCTCGTCTTCGTATCTACTGATATCAATATTTACAAGGCTGGCCTCAGCATGCTGTATAATATTGTGTACCTGTTGCTGTACTATCCGGTAAATATTCAGTAACATTCGGTCATCAATCCCTTCCAGGCTCAACCCAGAATCACTGGTGGTAAATTTTACCGGGGTTGCAGCGGAAATATCCTCAGTAAGTATTTTGATACTTTTGGCCAGTCCAAGTATTTGAATAAAAGGCGGAGCCAATGCTTTGGATATACGGGTTACATTGCCGATGGCCTTTTCAATATAATAACAGGATTCGCTCAGTCGGGTCGGTCGGTTATCCAGATCTTCCTTGGCCATTCCAGGTACAACTTGGCAGCTCCCAATATATGATTTACATCATCCAATAATTCTCTGCCAATCGCTGCGCGTTCTTTTTCCTGTGCCGCAAGCACAGAGCGGGTGATCTCTTTCTCCCTGTCAAGCCGTTCTTTGGCAAGTGCCTTTTCCAATAACACTTTTTCCGTTATATCCTGTGTGGCGCCTATCATCCTGGTGGCTATGCCTGCCTCACAAATGATATGGCCACGGTCCTGTACCCATGCATACGTATTATCCGCTTTTTTACATCGGTATTCACATTCCCATCTGAGCGAGGTGTTTTCTGCTAAAAGTTTATTGATCTCCGTTATTACACGATTCCTGTCTTCGGGATGTATCAGGCTTTCCCAGAAGTTTTGAGGAATAAGGGCATTTTCCACATTGTAGCCAAACATTCGTTTGTGTCCGCCGTCGATCCAGAAAATTTCTTTACTGAGTAGATCCCATTCCCATAGGCAATCATTTGTTACTTCTGTAATAAATTTGTAAAGTCCCGTTTTAATCTTCAATTGGTGTTCTACGGATGTTGAATGTTCCGGGTTGATGGATCGGTTACTACTTTTAAAAGAAACCGAAAGTGTATCATCGCAGTAATAAGTGATAACATCAAACCAACTCCCCATCTCTCCCCAGTATTCCTGAAAATGAACCGGAATGTTTGTTTCAAAAGCCTTGTGGTATACAGCATAAAATTCCAATGGAATATATTCGGCAAATACTTCCCAAAGATTTCTTCCCACCATAGCTGATGCGGACCTCTTCAAAATTTGTTCGGCAGCTTTGTTCCAGTATTGAACAGTCCATTTCCTGTCAACAGTGAAAAATCCGTTTAAAATAATTTCGGCAATTGGTTTACCGGCATAACTATTCAGGCGTTCTTTTTTTATTAGTTCATCTGTGGGAAATGAAATACCATCATTCATACTTGTTATTTTTTATTCGTACCCGCTTTTAATTATGGTGAGTATCATCTTAAACCGGCCATCTGGTGTGATATAATTGGGTGAATGGGCGGGTATGATAATGCCTTCACCTGTTTTTATCATGTGCTTAATTTTGTCAATAACAATTTCTGCCTGCCCCTCAATTATCTGTGCATAGGTATCAAAAGGAGATGTTTTCTCGGTAAGACCTTCACCGCTGTCAAAAGACATTACACTAACATTACCGGTCGATTTTTTTATAATAGTTTTTGTTACCACGGCATTTGTCATGTATTCTATGATTTCAACAATAATATGTGTTTTTGATTTTTCCACGCCCGCATCCGGCGGCCTGGTGGTATCATTATCTTGGGTTAACATCATCTTTCAAGGTCGGTTTATTTTCTGGTGCCATCATTACACCTTTATGTAATTAAGTTACATAATTCACATATTTAATTAGCAAATGCGCAGACGTTGAAATCGACTACAATTTTACTCTTATCGCTCTATCATCTGCCCGCATTATTGCTTGTTTAATAAATGAATTGCAATCTTCCACATTATGCACTATCAAACCCGGCACTCACATCACCGAAAAGCAGGAAATGGCAGCAGCAAATAGAAAAAAGGGCATTCAATTCAATAACCAGTAGTGTAAATTGTTTAGCCAGCCAACAATTAAATTCTTTGCATGTTTCAAATGACATGCCGACGTTTCCGAACTAAATCACCCGTCCCATTTATTTCCAGCAAGAACCCTTGTAACCGTAACTCTACACTGATCGGCTCCGCGTTGGTTGCGCTATTGAGATACACAAATTCTACCCTATCCCATAGAATACCCTTATTCAGCCTGATTACTTCGCGGATGGCTGGTTCAACATCAGTCGGGCGTTCCACGCACATCATTACTTTTTCGGGCATGTCCAGGCAAAATAAAAAGGTAAGACTTGCTTGCCGGTAATCATCCTGCTCAAACGTAATAAACCGAAATTTTCCACCTGGTACCAACTTATCAAAAAAGGACAAAAGAAAAGAAGGTTGCGTTTCCCGGAGGTTTTTTCGCGAAGCTTTGTATTTAACAAAATTTTCGTTCATGTTGTCATGTTGAAAGTACCGTAACGGCGCCAGCGTTGTATGCTCCGCCGGCTTTATAAAAGTCCTCTTGCATTCTATTGATAGGCGACAATTGTTGTGCCCGGAATTCCTGGCAGTAAAATGCCGTATTGCAAGAGCAAAATGGTTAAACGAAGAAAGATTGGGGTATGCCGGTCTTCATATCGGGCAGTCTGTATACTGCTTTGCTCAATGCATAGCCCAAAGTGGGCAAAGCGGCGAAAATAAGCATCACCGCTTACTCCGCATAGCTAAAGTTTGCCGGTGAGCACTTAGCGTTATTTCATCTCTGAGTATTTATTGATGCGATGGAAATAATAAGAACGTTTAAATAAGAGATCAGTAATTCACCAGGTGACAGCCTGGCATCGTTGGGCTAACCGTACGCATATGCCAGCCGGTGTTCGGTGGCCAGCGGTATATCTATGGTAAGTTTACAACCTTTACCCGGAGAAGACACAATAACAGAGGTGCCATTATAAGATTCTGACCGGTTCCTGATATTGACGAGCCCAATGCCATCCTTCTTTTTTGTAGTATTAAAACCAATACCATTGTCTTCTACCATCATTGTAACCGTTTCTTTGTTTGATGTTGCTTCTATTGATACACAGGTTGCCTGTGCATATTTGTTTATATTATTGAGTTGTTCCTGCAATATCCTGTAAAGCGTTTCTTTGATACCGGGCGATACAATACTTTCATCCAGGCCGGCTGTATTGAGCTGCAGTTTGCGTGAAGGCGTCCTGAAAACAATGGCCAACTGCTCTATTGCGTCCACAAAACTGCTGTCTGCAAACCTGGGCATCACCATCCGGTGAGAGAGGTTGCGAGTTTCAACGGCAGTTTCTTCAACATGAACGATACATTCTTTTATCATGGCCAGGTTGATGCCGTTACCGGATATCGCTGTGTGTAACTTCATGCGTATCGCCGCCAGTAACTGGCTAACATTGTCGTGCAGCTCCAGGCCAATATGGTTGCGCTCTTTTTCCTGGGCCTGCAGCATAGCCCTGGCAATACTTTTTTGTTGTTCAATCTTACTCGCAAGCTTTTCCCGCTCCAGCCGGCGCAATTCAGTAATGTCTATATGCATCACTACAGCCCCGGCGCCCTCTTTCCCCAACAGCGGCCTTACCACCATGCGGAAATAGGTCTTTACACCCGGTTCATCGCAGTCGTATTCATGAACAAATTCTGTTACTTTATGGCTGAGTACATCTTCCAATCCGCGTACTACTTCTTGTTTCGCTTCGTGGTTTTCATCTAAAAAGTGTTTTGATCGGTCAAGGTAATTGTCTTGCACCTGGTATGCATTACCTGTAAAGCCATTGTGTTTCGTGCCGCTACGCCACGTGTTGTTCACATCAATTACAACACCCCGATGGTCAAGCAATGCAATGCTGGCAGGGATGGTATTAAGTATGGCAGTCATTCTGGTGGCAACGGCCCTTTTTTCTTTAAGTCGGTTTTCAAGCAATCCTTCCGCTATTTTTCGTTCTGTAATATCATGTCCAAAACAGGCGGTACCCATTACCATTTCGCCATCCAGCACGGGGTGGAACGAAAACTCAGACCAGCTATCACCATCGAATCCAGAATGCTCGGTGGTAAATGACTCACCTGCAAACGCCCGTTGATACAATGCTTTAAAGATTTTCAACCGGTCGGGCGAAAAGCCGGTGTTTAAAAGGGTATCACCGTGCCTCACATTGCTACCCGATAACCGTTTGAACATTTTTTCAAAAGCCTGGTTGCAAGTAATCAAAGTATAATCAAGGGCAACACTCCACAAAAGGTCTCCGGTATTATTGATTAACGCAAAAAGATTGCTTTGGTCAAATTCGCGTTGCTGGTCGGCTTTTTTACGGGCGGTAATATCCCGAAAGAAAACAGACAGTCCCTCAGGAGACGGATAGATATGGGTTTCAAGCCACAGATCAAATGGCGCATAATATTCGTCGAGGTGTATATCATGCTGCTGTTCCATTGCGGTATAACATGCAAGGTGAAATGGCTTGCTAACAGTTTCGGGAAATGTGGCCCATACATTCCTACTCATCAGCGCTTCCGGTGTCTGGCGCAAAATAGCGGCTCCTTTTTTGTTGACATAACTATAGCACCAGTTTTTGTCAATGGCGGCAAAACCATCAGATACCCTTTCCATAATGTTTCGATAATTATGTTGACTTTCCAATAATTTGTCAATGGCTTTTTTTCGATCACTGATATCAATAGATAATATAAAAATCCCTTCCGGAACTGGCTCTATACTTAGTTGAAAATGTTTTATTACCCCATCCGGAAACGTAAACTCGGTTTCAAACTGAAGGGCAATGCGTTCATTCATACAACGTTGCATGGTTGTAAATAAATCAGTTGTGGCTATACCGGGATATTTTTCCATCAGCGTATGTCCAAGCAACTCTGCTCTGCTGTATTGGCTGTGAGCTACCAGGGCCTGATTGACATAAACATAACGCCAGTCGTAGTCGTGTATCTGAATACCTTCAAGCATATTATCCAGCGTGTTGCGAAATTGCGCCTCCCCCGTTACCAGTTTTTCTTCTGATGCCAACTGTTCGGTTACATCATTGGCATATACCAGGCTGGCGGGCTTTCCTTCAAACGTGATCACATTGGAAATAATTTCTACCGTAATGATGGTGCCGTCTTTCCTGTAATGCTGCACGGTGTACGGGCTGTATTTTCCTTTAAAGACTGGAGTACTCAAATCCGGTTGGGTAAAAAGTCCGTGATCATTGTTTACCTGCATATCTACGCTGGTCATGTTCAGAAATTCAATCTTAGTGTAACCATATTGTGCAAGCGCCCTTTCATTCACATCCAGTATTGAAAAATCGCTGAGTGCTACCACATACATGGGCACCGGGTTGTTTTCAAACAAGTACCGATATTTTGTCTCGCTTTCAATAATGCCTTTGGTTTTTGCCAGCACGCTTTGTGAAAGGTCAGTATTCAAAGAAAGCAGGTTGACTTCGGCATTTTTGCGGCCACTGATATCCTTTGTAACTACTGCATACCCATAATGTTGAAACTTGCCATCGAACAACGCAGTAATGGCCACATCCGCAAAAAAAAGGGAACCGTCTTTTCGCACACGCCAGCCTTCAGCTTGCATATGACCCCGCCGGTGGGCTTTTTGTAAATTTCCCTGTGGCAAGCCAGCCGTTATATCAGCTGCTGTATAAAAAAGATCCGTTGGTTTGCCGGTGATATCAGCCGCAGTAAAACCCTTCATCCTTTCCGCACCGTTGTTCCAGCTCACCACAAGACCTTTTGTGTCCAGCAGAAATATCGCATAATCCTCAATGGTACTCACCAGCAGTTCAAAATTCCGGCGCTGCTTTAAAATCTTTTGCTGAATGGAAGGATGCAGCAATTTGCTCACAATAACGGCAATTACCGATGTGATAATAAAAAGGCAAATAATGATAAGTATAATACCTGCGCGGTCTAAGCTGCCCAACCATAGCGGCATGAACGCCGGTAAAAAAAGGGCCATTGCAGCAGGAATACTGTATGCTAAAAATATCATAGTAGGTTTATATAATAAGGCTTCAGTTAAAACAGGTAGAGAGATTTATTCGCAAATGCCTGCCCGGGTATTTATGTGGTAATGTGCATAAGGTACGACAATAAAAATTGATGTTGGAAGTGAGTTTGCTAATGCTGCGAGCGCTTATACGTTCTAAGTGTAATTTGGTGAGCGGTTCAACGGGCAGGTATTGGTTATCTAGGAATCTGAAAAAGAAGAACACCTTCTGCTAATATTGCGCGCCAATGTTAGACGCTGTTGTAAGGTATATAGCACAAATTGTCACAAGCTTAATTATTGGAAATAGATATGGGCGGGTGCGGCCCAGCTGCCCGAGGGAGGCGTTTTTAACGATACCCGAGTAGCGAGCAGTTAGTCACCAGCGCCTGCCATTATGGTAGTGTGGTTTGTCAATAGCCGGTAGACCGTTAGCACCGCTATCACTATAACAATTGTAGTGTAGATTTTTTTATTGTACCGGGCCAGCCAGTTGGGCAGGTAAATATCAAAATTACTTCTTGAAGCATCTGAAAATTTATTTGCAACAATGGTTAGTGGACAAACGCCATTAAAAGCAAGTAACACAAGGCCCTCTGTGAAAACAAGACCATAACCTATCCAAAGTACAGGCCCCATTTTATTTACCATCACTAGATACAACATGGTAAAAATAACAATATTGAAACATATCCATATTAATGTATGAATAATTTTAATAAGAACCAGTTTTGTCGTGGGTTGCATATTGGTGGTATATTAGTATCTGTTACCAGCATTTCATTACTCAGTGAAATACGGTATCCTGATTGCATGGGAGTACTAGCAGCCAAACACGTTTAAATTTTGTATGCACGGTGCCGGTGATCTGACCCCGCATCCCCGACCCTTTTTCATCAATACCCTCGTTAGGAATGGTACGCTTGCGATCGAATGCAGATACCTGGCTTTGCTGACTGGTAACGTATGTTTTGGCTTTTTTAAAAGTACCCACCGCAAAAATGGCTTCAGCTGACCAGTGTCATATACATGGATGAACCTGGTTATTTATTTCGTTGTCAGCTTCGAATAATTTTACGATTATGCCATCACCTACATTTACCCAGTTACAATCTGAAACTGCTACCTGGAAGCGATTTTTATCTTTCATGATGGAAGAAAACGTCTTTCTTAAAAATCGAATGGCGCAGATTCTGAAATCAAAATGCGATTCGCTTTTGCTGGCAAAACTGGAAACTTTTCAAACCAGTTTTATTTGTACAGACACGCTGGTTGCGTTATTGCGTAATGATGTCTTGGAGTTTGAAAAGAGATGGCTGGCAGCCGACGCCGATGATCAGCTTTCGAATAAAAATATTTCCAGCAGTTTAAAAAGGCTTCGGCAAAACATTATCGCGGCGGGACATACATTCACCCAACGGCAAACCGCATTTAACAATTATCTGTCGGAAAATATTCAATAAACTCTAATTGAGTAAATTTTCCAGTTTTTTCTGATTGATGATGGTAATTACACCCTCGTTTATATTGATCAGCTTTTCAATCCGGAAATCGCCGAGCGTTCGTATCAATGATTCTGTAGCGGTGCCCGCCACCATGGCCAGGTTTTCACGGCTAAAATCAATCTGAAATGTTTCGAGTGTATTGCTGCCAAATTTTTTTTGCAGTAATAATATGGCGTCCGCCACTTTTCTTCTCAGCGAATTGTAAGCCAGCCCCAACAATTGGTTTTCTTTATCAGCCACATTGCCCGCCAGCATGCGGATAAAAGTTTGCGCTATTTCCGGGCTATTATATACTAATTGTATAAAATCTTCTTTGGGTACCAATGCAAGTTCTGTTTCTTCCAGTGCTTCTGCCGTGTCGCTATAAACCGATGCCCGCAACAGTGCGTTATAGCCCATAAAATCTCCTGCATTGAAGAGATCCGTTACCAGTTCCTTGCCATTGTCATTTGTTTTATAGGTTTTTACTTTGCCGGTAATAACAAAAAAAAGTCCATGGGGATTATTGCCTTCAGAATAAATGGTTTGTTTCTTTTTGTACTTATTGGTGTTCCTGCCTTCAGCAATGGAGTGCAAAGCATTCGTTCCGGTATATGTGCTAACTAACAGCTGAACACCTTCCAATACAGGAACAAGCTCCTCTTTCAGCACCGCTATCTTTTTAAGCCGGCTGTCTACCGCATTTAACAGCTCCGTACCATTAAATGGTTTGGTAATATAATCATCGGCTCCCAGTTCCATGCCTTTTCTAAAGTCGGCACGTTCGGTCTTTGCGGTTAAAAAAATAAACGGGGTATTTTTTATGGCGTCATTTTTATGAATAGCATGTAATACACCATACCCGTCAAGTCCGGGCATCATAATGTCGCATATAATCAGGTCAGGCGCATACTGCAATGCCCCCTCCACGCCTTTTTTACCATTCTCGGCAACAAATACTTCGTAATTGGCTAATTCAAGTATCTCGGCAGTATTTTCGCGTATACCATCATTGTCTTCAATCACCAGGATTTTTTTCTTATGCATGGTTTTGCGTTTCAAAACGGATGGTAAATTCAGTTCCCTTTTCCAACTCACTGGTACACACAACCGTTCCATTCATCAGTTCTGAGTACTTGGATACGATGTGTAATCCCAGCCCGGTTCCCTGTATCATGCCTGCATTAGCCCCCCTGAAAAACCGTTCCATGAGGTGCTTTTGATCGTCTCCGGAAATGCCGATCCCGAAATCCTTTACAGAGAGTGAAAAAATATTTTCATCAACGCTTGTGTTTATTTCTATACAACAGCTATTGCCTGAAAATTTGCTGGCATTGGAAACAAGGTTCATGATAATATGCTTTAACAACGACGGGTCAATGATTACCCTCACGCTGCCCGTATGGGTATACACAAATTCCTGCTTTTGCTTGAGGTTGTTTTTTATTTCTTCCAGTGTTGCAGTCATTAGTTCTTGAATATCGCATACTGCAGGTTTTACATGGATTTTACCTTCCTCAATTTTTCCAACACTAAGAAAATCATTCAATATATCTGTTAGCATGTTCACAGAAGAAATAATCCGCTGCAGGTGTTTATCCCTTTTTAACTGGTCTTCAGTCAGCGGGTATTTTTCAATCAGGTAAGTGGATGAGAGAATGGTACTGAGCGGTGTTCGAAATTCATGAGAGGCCATAGAAACAAAACGTGATTTTAGCTCACCCAGCTCTTTCTCTTTTTCCAGTGATTTTGATATTTCCTTTTTAGAGGATTCCAGCGTCCGCATGGCCCTGGTAAGTTCCCTGGTACGTTGTTCAACCGTTGTTTCCAAATCATTGTTCAATTTTACAATTTCCGCCTCGGCATTTTTGCGCACCGAAATATCACTAATAAATGCAATCACGTATTTCTCTTCCTTGTCTGTATAAGAAGAAAGGCTTACCTCTACCGGGAATTCTGTACCATCTTTTTTTCGACCATATAAATCGAGCCCCACACCCATCGGCCGGCTTTTAGGATGGGCAATATAACCATCCCTTTGCCCTACGTGCTGATGGTGATAACGCTGCGGCACCAATAATTCAATCGTATTACCGATCACCTCTTGCACAGCGTAATCAAATAAATTCAATGCAAATGGATTAACTGACTGAATGATTGCTTTCCCGTCTACCACCACAATTCCCAGCGATGCATTATTGAATAGCGCCTCATACCGGTAATAATCATTAATCGTGTTTGTACCCACTTGCTGCATAAGGTAAAAGTAGCCAGAAAAAATGAAGGCGGCCCGAATGATATCAGCATCAGCTGCTTTGTTGACTTCCGTCATAGTAATCATGACCTGGTTGATTCAATTTTGTGGTCTTAAAAAAACACTATGAGATACATTCTTTCAAACCACCAACGCCCCATTGCTTATAGAACACCAATACAAGCACATTCACCGTTATATCATTTTATGGAATGGGCCAAAGGACAGGAAAAAGAACACCATTTTGCATGGACAGGCATTTGCCTCCTTGCCACATCTGCCGTACTTTTTCCGCTCACAATGAGCTTTATATTAATGAATGGTGCCGCTTTCCCACTTATGGTGATTGCCATGATTGCATTGGTAATGGTAGTGGTACTCAATCTGGCTGCAATGCCCACGCAGTACACCATTCCCGCATTTTTGCTGGGGGCGCTGGTGGACGTAGGGGTGATCATAACAACTATGCTGTATTAAGCATCAAACAACTTTGTACTGATTGCTGACCGCCATTACCATAAAGCGCAGAATAAAAAATTAATGAATGTTAACCGGGCAAGCAAGCCCGGTTTTTTATTTCCCTGCCAGTCCCCACGTACTTTGTCATGGCTGGTTCTACGCTGCAGTCAAATTGCTGTCACCGCGCAAGCTGTTTGTCATCATCCAATACCGGTAAAGCTACCGCTACCTTACATCCATAATAAAGCAGTAAATAAAACAATAATGAAAAAAAGTATTAATAAAAAATCATGTCTCTTGCTGATGTTCCCGGTGCTGCTGGCTTTTTCATCTGCGGCGCAGGTAAAATACCATGCAAAAGATGATTTGCAAATAGTAGTCAGCGGCACATCAACCATGCACGACTGGGAAATGAAAACCTCAAAAGGTGTAAGTGATGTAACGGTAACGTTAAATGCTGACGGCGGGTTGTCAGGAGTATCAGCGATGAGCTTTACCGTACCTGCTGAAAGTTTAAAGAGTGATCACAAAGGCATGGATAAAAATGCCTACAAGGCACTTAAAACCGGCGCGAACACCAGTATTTCATATACCCTTACCAATGCTACCATTAACCCCGATGGCGATATTAAATGCCAGGGGAAATTAACGATTGCGGGTACAACGCTCGACGCGGATCTAATCGCTACCGGCCAACTGAATGCCGATAAAAGCATTTCCGTAAAAGGAAGCAAGAAAATAAGCATGAAAGCCTATAACATGACTCCGCCAAGCTTTATGCTGGGTACTGTTAAAACAGGCAACGATGTCACGGTTCACTTTAACCTCACACTTAGAAAATAATATTGATCGATCGCCTAATAACAACTACTATGCAACTGAAAATTTACCAACTGGGTATTCTCGTCGTACTGTGCGCTTTCTCCTCATCGGCACTAATGGCGCAACAACCCACCATCGCCAATTTACGTGCTTACGACCAATCGGGTATCAATGTATTTGAAGATCCCAAAGACAGTTTATCTGTATTTAGCGGTATAAAAGTGAAATTTGGTGCCGGCTTTACGCAGCAGTTTCAAAACCTGAAACATAAAAATCCCGGCGCACTCAATAATGGAACAGGAACTTTTGCCAATGGCGTATCTACACCTGGCAATAAATTAAGACCCGTTACTGCCGGTTTTCAAACAGCACAGGCCAACCTGTATATGGATGTGCAACTGGCAGATGGAATCCGTTTAAATATTACCACTTACCTGTCAACCAAGCACCATAATGAATCATGGGTAAAGGGTGGCTATATCCAGTTCGATAAATTGCCATTTAAAGGCGAGTTCTGGAGTAATGTGATGAAAGTGACTACCATTAAAATTGGTCATTTTGAATTGGATTATGGTGATGAACATTTTCGCAGAAGTGATGGCGGCCAGAGCTTGTACAATCCTTTTATGGAGGGCAATATCATGGATGAATTTGCCACTGAAATTGGCGGACAGGTCATGGTCAGGAAAAATGGTTGGTTTGCTATTGCGGGTCTTAGCAGTGGTATGATAAAAGGCAACGTGGATTCGCTTTACAAAACGGCTAATCCAGACAACGACCTCCACAAAGCGCCGTCTCTTTTGCTAAAAGCGGGATTTGACAAGCAAATTGCTGAACATGCGCGCATACGATTGAGTGGATCTTATTATGGCAACCAGAGCAGTGGTGGCAATACTTTATTTGGCGGCGACCGTTCGGGTTCTAACTACCAGTTTATTATGGAGCAAAATTCCAACAACCCCTCCAGCACAACGGGTTCAGGATCAGCCCTGGCATTTTCAGGGCGTTTTAATCCGGGCTTTAGCAAAAAGATCAACGCTGTAATGCTAAACGGATTTCTGAAAATACATGGCCTGGAATTATTTGGGACTGCAGAGACTGCGTCAGGCAGAACATCAAAGGAGACAACAGACAGGAAAGTAAACCAGTTTGCCATTGATGGCGTCTACCGGTTTGGCGCATCCGAAAGACTTTTTATAGGTGTGCGCTATAATACCGTTGCCGCCCGCCTCGCAGATAATATTGCGGGCACAGGCGCCGGCGCAATTGCCTATACGGGCAATGTTCGTATCAACCGCGTTGCCGCAGCAGCCGGCTGGTTCTTAACAAAAAACATCCTGATGAAGACCGAATATGTAGTACAGCAATACAAAGATTTTCCGGGGGCAGATTATCGTGCAGGGGGTAAATTCAATGGTTATGTAATTGAAGCCATTGTGGGTTTTTAAATTGTATTGATTCGCTTGCTACCATACAACAAGCCGGGAAGATTAATATTCCGGCTTTAGTTATTATGGCTATTAAGTAATCCAATTTTAAAATCCCTGCTGTTCAAATAAGATAAGCTGTAATAAATTATCATTTTATTTCTTATGTCACTCAAAAAAATACGTTTATCATTTGTATTGTTGGCCATTATGCAGTGTTGTATGGCATTTCTGCTGCCGGCTTCGCGGGAATATACCGTAAAATGGCAGATTCTTGAGCAATGCATGGTAAAAGTTAACGGAACTACTAACGTGAATAATTTTGCCTGTACGGTTGCGGGGCTTACCAACGCGGATACTTTGATTTGCCTGGTTAATAAAAATAACGACGGTACAGTGTTTATGAACGGAAACATGGCGGTACCCGTTGTTAGTTTTGATTGCGTTAATAAAATGATGACCAAAGACCTGCGCAAGACACTCAGGGAAAAGGATTATCCAAATTTTTACATCCACTTTATTTCCATGGAAACTTATCCCTTGTTACGCGCAGCTCAGCAATCACTCAACGGTCTTGTTGATATTGAACTGGCCGGGGTGAAAAAACAGCTGGCAGTTCACTACAGAATATCTATGAATGATAACGGCATTATTGAACTGACAGGAACCCAGGTCATTCATTTTTCAGACTTCAATATGGTCGCCCCCCGTAAAATGGCTGGCATGATAAAAACGAATGATAAGCTGAACGTGGAATTTACCATTCATTGCAGAATTGTACGGTAAGTAGTAAGTACCCACACACGATCAAACATCCTCTAGGAACAAATCGTTATTGCAAAACAAGCCGCTTATTTAAATACCGACAATATCGTGGTTGGCGACAGCAGTTCTATCCAATGCAATAATTGTAAAGTGGCATTGCAGGTGGTCGCCTCACGTTCTAGATTACACAATTTGTGGATATGTATCTCTGAAACAATAAATTATTGATTAGTGCGCCAAATGATGATTCTCCCGCAACCGGAAAATTGTATTGCACCTATTTTTCAGGATTCTGTATTTTGCATAGGTTAAGCTAACCAAGCAAAGTATAATCTTTATGCAATGGAAGTAGCCGAAGAAATCAAAAAATATATTGCCAGCCAGCCTGAGCCCAAACGCAGCGACATGCAGACCCTGCACCGCATGATGCTGCAAATAATGCCCGCAGGTAAGTTATGGTTCCTGGATGGTAAAAACAGTGACAATAAAGTTGTTTCCAATCCTAACATAGGCTATGGACTGCATACAATACACTATGCTGATAAAACAACCAAAGACTTTTACCAGATTGGTCTCAGCGCAAACACCGCCGGCATATCTGTTTACATTCTTGGTATTAAAGATAAGAACTACCTGGCCCAGGCATACGGTAAAACGCTCGGTAAGGCAAGTGTAACCGGGTATTGCATTAAGTTCAAAACACTGAAAGATATTAATATAGAAGTACTGGAGACCGCCATACGCTATGGAATTAAAACTTCGCTGCAAGGATAACGTACTGTAGCCACCCTGATCAAAACTATTCCAGCAAAATAAAAAACCTGTTGTATGAAATTTGAAAAACTGGTTCCCAATGTATTTTATGTAGATATTAACGATGGATTGAAGCTGTTTGTGGAATGCCTGCAATTTACCATTACCCACAACGAACTAAAATCACGACAACCATTTTGCGTATTGGAGAAAGATGGATTGCGCATCAACCTTTTTGAAAACGCAGCACTGGCTAAAGAACACCATCCTGAATTTAGGCTGGTTACGCACAATATTGAAGAAGTGTTTAAACAAGTGGCACAATCACACCCGGGTTTTCTTCATCCCAACCTTAAAGCCATTACACTGCGGCCCTGGGGCGCGAAAGAATTCGCGTTGATGGATAACCAGCTGGGGGTGGTTATACAGGAGTGGTAAGACCAGACATTCTATCTTATGGTATTAATATAAGCTGACGTCATGTCCGCACCACACTCTATCATACCCAACAAGATTATCGCAACTCCGGTAATCTTTAAAAACCCGGTATCCTTTAGATGACTAGTCTTTTAGTGTACATGGAGATACTCATAAAAAAATATGCTTACCCTGTTAGTGTTCATCAAACTGATGCTATACCCTGTCGTCCATAGCGCCAATCCTGTTCATTAACCTATCTAATTCTTTAGCGGGAAAATGCCCGGTCGGCAACGGTTGCCAAAGCGCTGCCATTGTTTGTATGAACCTGCGCATTTGATGATCGGCAGCGGCAAGCGCGGACAGCTCCAGCGACTGGGCAACGGTTATTTCACCGGCGAGTTTGGCTGCCAGCAATTCCCAAAAGTGGTTGTTATTGTTCATGCATAACCAACAACAAAAAGAAATGCCAAACGGGTAAGTTTCTGTTATTCAATACCAACCACGGTATTTAGTAATGACAGGCGTGTCCGGTTATGATGCACCTGGCCGTACACACCGAACATCAAGCAGGCACTATTTATTCTTTCGATGGTGGATGGAAAGGCTTTGCATTGTAAAATCGATAATTTTGCAAACCCGTCCTTGTGTATCCTGGTAATTTGATGATGGAAGGTGAAAACGCGGGCCTGTTAACATATGTCTTTAGCAACCCATTCTTCATTACAACGCTTTGTAGATGCCCAGGCAAATAATTATGCGCGTGCTTTATCAGAAATTCAACAAGGCATAAAAAGAAGTCATTGGATGTGGTATATATTTCCGCAAATACAGGGACTGGGCTACAGTGCCACATCAAAATTGTATGCCATTGCCGATCTGCATGAAGCCAGCGCCTATTTGCAACACCCGTTGCTGGCAGCGCGTTTGTACGAAATCTGCCAGGCGTTGCTAGAGCAACCGTTGCGTAATGCACACACCATCTTTGGTGCACCAGATGATAAAAAGCTGCAATCGTCTATGACCTTGTTTGCTTCAGTACCGGGAAGCCATCCCATTTTTCAGCAGGTACTGCTAGCATTTTTTAATGGCCAGCAAGATTCAACTACTTTGCAACTGCTGCAATAAACACAGTTGATTTTTCTACAGTCGCAAAAAGTCAAATCAATGCACGCTGCTAAAAAAAGGTAACGTGTATGGGTTATCTATTCTTCGGCACCCCCTCTCCCCGTTACAATCCGCCGTTAATGCCTGGGTGCATATTCCCATAATTGCACTTTTATTCCAAAATCTAGACTGGAACAAATTGCTGCTAATTCTAATATATTGTCTATCAGCTTATTTATAACTGGCACTGTACTGGACATAAGTGTTACACCTGATAGTTAAACTCGTACTTATGAAAAAAATTGCTACCCTCCTTACAGTATCACTGATGGTCATTTCACAATTCGGTTTTGCACAAACCGTGTATACAGTTAATAGCAACAGCAGCTATTCTGCCAACTGTACAGATTGCACTTTTAACATAGCGAGCAACGCAACCCTTACTATCAACCAGGACGGTACATGTAACAATTGCACATTCAACGGTGGTAACATTGCCGTTGTAAACACCATTAAATGCCAACCCTGCACGTTTAGCAACAATACTATTACCCTCAATAAATCAATTAACCCCAATTCTAAAACAACCACTTTTACAAACGTAAAACTGACTGCCAATGGCACCAGTTCAATCTCGGCCAACACACCGGTGACGATCACCAATTCAGTTTTTACTTTTAACGCTAACTCTTTCTTCAACAACAATGGCGGCCAGCTCGACCTTACCAGCAGCACGCTTAATTTTTATGACAATGCTTATTTCAACGCCAATGCGGGACCGGTTAATTTAAAAAACGCCAGCAAACTGGTAGTCGGCAACGGCACGGTTGGCAGCAAAGCGTATATTAAGATGAATGGCCCAGCGCTGAATATTTACGATAATGCCTCTTCGATAGTACTCGCTAACACCAATAATTATTATTACAATTGGGGCAGCTATAACTCACTCAGCAATGGAAAATCGTATGCCACTACTTACCCCAATGCTGCCAGCACATTTAATTGCGGTGGTGCAGGACAAAATGCCTGTGGCATGTGGAGTTCACCAACAGTTTACGGCCCATCTGCGTTTGCCGCTACCGGTGTAGCAGTAGTAACCGCCACATTGCCCGTTGTACTCAGCAGCTTTACCGCCAGCAAGAATAACAGCGAGGTTAACATTGCCTGGACAACCAGCCAGGAAATCAATACTGCATACTTTTCCATTGAACGCAGTAGCAATGGCGCCACCTGGAACAAAATTGGAACCGTAACTGCAAATGGTAATACAGCGGTTTCCAGCCAATATACTTACAGCGATATTGCTCCCCTTGCAGGTGCAGCCTATTACAGGCTGGCCATGGTTGACCTGGATGGTAAAAAAGAATATTCAGGTGTAAAAGCAATACAAACAGCACAAGCATCTATCGTAAAATGCTTTCCCAACCCTGCAGTTGAAAGCGTAACCGTTTCTTTAAACAGCAGCAATACTGAAAGCACCATCCAATTGATGACACAGACTGGCCAGGTATTACAACAACGCAAAGCCGGCAGCTCTACAGCAGTTGTTTCATTTGATGTACAGCAATATCCCCGCGGGATGTATATTGTAGCTGTTCAATCTGGTAATGGAACCATCGTTAACCATTCCATTATGATTGCCCGGTAATTTGATCAGCAACAGCGGATGGCAATTCAAGTTTTGCAAAGGCAAATTTCTTACATTTAGTGTATGAATCTGCTGCAACCGCTTTTGCGCAACAATGCCCGCCATCGTCATCATGCTGCATTAATGCTGATGGCAACTATGTGCTGTTGTACTCTCCACTACAACTGCACTGCACAATCAACGCCAGCGGCATTGCGCGATGCAGAAGGTAACCATTATAGCACCAGGATTATGTATGGCAACAACGAATGGATGACCGCCAACCTTAGACTTACTACAACAGGATCTTACACTTATACCGATACGGTACAGCAAAACAAATATGGCCGTTTGTATACCTGGGAAGCGGCAAAAAATGTTTGCCCGCTTTTAGGAAACGGCTGGCATCTGCCCACGGCTGACGACTGGCGGCAACTGGCCGCCCATTATGGCGGCATACCAGAAGATTCAGCAAACAACAGGCGAAAGGCCTATACAGCTTTACTCCCCGGTGGTGCTGCCCATTTTGATGCTGTACTGGGTGGCGGCCGCGGTACCGATGGCGCGTTTGCACGCGTGGACGCACATGGTTTTTACTGGATGGCCACCGAAACAGACAGTAGCCTGGCCTGGTTTGCCAACTTTGGCAAGGGCAGTCAGCAGCTTTACCGCCAGAAAGACGGTGAGAAAGCAGATGCCATGGCGGTTAGGTGCATCAGGAAGCTGCCCGGTAAATAATCATTCAGGTAGCGGCCATCATATCTTAAGGCCATTCCTCAACAGTTCCTTTATCTACCAAATTTTTACAGCAATGCCTTTTCAACCCAACCTTAAAAAAGATTTGGCGAAAACTAAATATTTTAGTAATTTGTTGCTAATAAAATCAGGAAGTATGGAACTTACCGGGCATGTTTTACCAGGCTACCGTGTTAACGAGTACCTGCTCATAATACAACCAAAAGAAGCATTGGAAGAAAGAATCAGGGCTGTAAGGGAAGAATTTGACAAGGCGTTCAAGATAGAAACAAAAATTCCGGGCAGGGTAAATGTGGGGCTTGTGCAGTTTATGCAGTATGAAATGTATGAAGCACGCATCCGCAGCAAATTGCAACTGGTTGGGCTGGGTTATAAACCATTTAAGATCGATCTTAATGGTTTTGGCAGCTATCCTGCCCACACCATCTTTATTAATATGGTTACCCGCTCAGGCGTGCAGGAGTTGATAAAAGAAGTGCGCGAGCAAGCCGGGCCGGCAATGCGTATGAACGCAGATAACAAACCGCATTTTTTTAAAGAACCGAATATCAATATAGGGTTCAGGTTAAAGCCATGGCAATATGAAAAAGCATGGCTTGAATACAGCCAAAAACATTTTAAGGGAAGTTTTATAGCAGAAAGCATGTTGCTGCTAAAGCGGCGGGAGAAAGGCGATCCCTGGCAGATTGTGGAGCGCTATGATTTTGCCAATATGATGGTAGCATCTGCTGCTAAACAGGGTATGCTGTTTTAACTGGCAAATACTGCATTTCAACCATGTATTTATGCAGTTGATGCACAACGCTCGTAGCATTTCACGCCGCAACAAGTAATTTGCAACGAGTTTTTATAGGAGATATTGGATTTTAACGGGCCGCATTTCTATGGGGCCTTTTTTTTAGCCGTTTATCCATTGTTTGTACCACTGTTCACTGCAGAATATTTTTTTTACGAAATACTGTAACACCTTTTCAAAACCTGCGTCTGATATATTGTAAACAGTGAGGAACAAACAAAATCAATTATACATCTTTAAAACCTTTTTTTATGAACCGCAAATACATTACCCTGCAAATTTTGATAGCTGCCAAAATGAATGGAAAAAACAACGGTATCAAACCAATGGTTGCCGATAATACCGTTTCTATCCATCATATTTTGTAGACGAAAACATCTGAATATTCCCTGTTGACCTTATCCTGCTGAATATTTATTGCAAACCTTATCCAAAAAACATACAAGTTTTTCAAGCTGTCCCGTAAGACAGCTTTTTTTGTACAGTGAACGTTGCATTCATTTTAAAACACGGGTAAAGATTATTTGCGGATCATTTCTAGCACAGAAACCGCCGGGACTATTTTAAATTTTGAATTATTAATCTGCGAATCTGCGGCTTTTAATCGCAAAAATTCTAATCCAGGCAATTTGCGGATTATTTCTACCACAGAGGCCGCCGGGACTATTTTAAATTTTGCATTTTAAATTTTGAATTAACCTGCGAACCTTCGGCCTATATTGCCGAAAATCCTAATTCAGATAATTTGCGGATTATTTCTACCACAGAGGCCGCCGGGACTATTTTAAATTTTGCATTTTAACTTTTGAATTATTAACCTGCGAATCTGCGGCTTTTAATCGCAAAAATTCTAATCCAGGCAATTTGCGGATTATTTCTACCACAGAGGAAAAGGAGGTTTTCGCGGAGGTACACGGAGCCTTTACTATTTTTGTTTTTTGCTTTGCCAATCTGCGATCTGCGGCTGTCCAGACTATTTTAACTTTTGCATTTTTAATTATTAATTATTAATTATTAATTGCTAAACACCGATTACACCTACCCAATTCCCTGTAATTGCGAAATGGCGGCATCCATTTCAAGCTTCATTTTTACGGTGGCTTCCTGAAACGCAAATCGTGCCTTGCGGGTAGACTTAAAAAAACCGTCAATCGCATCTATCTTAATTTTGAGCTCCTCTAACCGCTGTAAAAAGGCATGCTTTAAGGTTGCCAGCTCATCGGGCAGCGACGAAACAAAATTTTTAAACTCAGCCCAATTTATTTTCAGTCGTTGCAGATTAAACAGCGTAAAATTTACCGGTACTGAATTTTTTAAAGATTCTAGGTAAGCTATCAATGTTTCCACGGGTCAATATTTTTATGTTTAAAACAATCTGATGCAATCTTTTTGAAGGCGGTTAACTGCCTGATAATAATTGAAAGAACACGGTGATCAAAAATTGGTTCACCTGTTTGAAATTAATTTTTTTACCAACCTTCATGTGTTTGCAAAGTCATAAAATAAGTATTGGGCACGCGTGCGATTGTACTGTTAAAGTTCATACAACAGCACTGCCAAAACAATACAACAATCAGGGTATAATGGCCAGCATTTGCGCGCAGTTGCTGGTAGGCCTTGAAAAAATACAGCTACCGCAAACCCCTCGGCGGCTTTGCGAAGTTGGCTCGGCGCCGTTCGTGAAAATCCGGAAAGGGATTAACATGTGGATAATGCGTTTACCAACTGTGCAATTTTAATCCTACATTCAATTATTAATTCCCCTTTTATGTATTCCGCAGAAAGCTATCAAAACCCCAACGCAGTATTTGTAAGTACCATTCATGTGCTCAGCACCGGCGAAATCATTGATTCACGCGAAGGCTTTGAAAAGGTACAGGAGCGATTTTCATGGGCCGATCGTAAAACAGCTATTCAGCGCATCCTGCAATTGAGAACCATTACCGATCTGGGTAAAAAATCTCTTATTGTGTATTATGAAAAAGGGCACCAGATAAAAGAACACATTAACGTAGAGCCCAATTTTCTTCCACTTAGTTATTAAACATTTTTTTCGCGGCCTACCACAAGCCACCAATATACCAGGTAGCCTACGGTTCTTCCGATTAGTGCTATCTTTAAATAAATAGTCCGGTGCAATCACCGGATGTTTTATTTTATTACATAGCTAAACAATCATAGCATGGCGCGTCCATTTGACTATACCGCGTACGCCCGCAGGTTTTCGTCGAAGTTTCCTTTTCTTTCGTATACAGGCATCCAGATTAATTTTTGGATCGTGGCCAATGTACTACTGACCATTATTATGCGGCTGCAGATCTTAAGTATCAGCCAAACCATCCCCTTGCCCAGCCAGGGCGGCATACTAACCGGAATTATTGTGAGCATCATCCTGGGTGTGGTGTACGGAATCATTTTTGGAATTACAGATTACTACCTCGACAAAACCCTTTTCCGAAAACTGCCGCTGGGAAAAATCATTGTATTCAAAACTATCCTGTCGTTAACCGTCCTTAGCTTATTTATATTCTTTCTTCGTTTCTTTTTGTTTGACCTGCTGATTACTTCTTCGGCCGATAGGAATAACTATCAGTTAAATGATAAATCATGGCGCTACTTGTTTTACCTGATTGTGGTCTACTATTTTTTTATGACACTGGTGATCAGTTTTATCAACCAGGTAAATAAAAAATATGGCCCGGGTGTGCTGTTGCCGTTATTGCTGGGCAAATACAGAACGCCACAGGAAGAAGAAAGAATATTTATGTTCATGGACCTTAAATCTTCCACTTCAATTGCTGAACAGTTGGGCCACCTCAAATACAGTTCTTTTATCAGGGATAGTTTTCTGGATATTAACCAGGTGCTGCTTCCGTTTAACGCAGAAGTGTACCAGTATGTAGGAGATGAAATTGTAATTACCTGGCGGGTGGAAGACGGCCTTCGCAATACTGCCTGTCTCGGTTTCTACTTTGCCTGCCAGCAGCAATTCATGAACAAATCTAATTATTACAACCGGCTATACGGCTTTCTTCCGCATTTTAAAGCGGGCGTGCACATGGGTAAGGTAACAGCAGTAGAAATTGGAGAAATAAAACGTGATATTGCTTATCATGGCGATACGCTGAACACTGCGGCAAGAATTCAAAGCGTATGCAACGAGTATAATAAAAATCTACTGATTTCAGAATACCTGCTACAGAATATTGGACTGCCACATAACTTTATCGCCGAAACTTTAGGCATGATACAGCTTAAAGGAAAGACAATGCCGGTAGGTATAGCAAGCGTTGCAAATATTGGTTAGTACACAACCGAAGTTTCACCACGCACTTACAATGTCTCACACAGTTCCGGATTCTCTGTATTTATTACTGCTGGCTACTGCATATCCTCTTTAGTCGGTCGAGTGTACATGGCATACTTAACAACAGCAAATTCTTTCCCGGATTTGTACATGTTTTCCCTTACGGTTAATTTGTGCAGCGCGTAAAATTTCTCAATAATATTTACCACGTCATCCTGTTTGCGCAATAAAATAAGGTATTAAAAAAAGACTTCCATTTTTTAACACAGCTTCGTAGATATACTATTCGTTTGGAACAGTATCCTTTCTATCTTGGTATCGCAATAACGTCAGTGGTGTAAGAACTTTTCAAACAACTTGTTTTCTCTGGCACGTGCTTTGATTATTTTTCTACATCCACTTCCATATTGCTGGTCTTATCCTTTAAAATCACTTTAGCCCAACTGTATCTTTTAAAAATACGTACACTTGGCTATCTCCCTTTAAACCATTGTTCCGGGAAACCTTCTTAGCATTTACTTAATGTTGATCGTCGCAAAGAAATACATTCAGGTAATCAATCCTGCAAGTATTCTTTTACCTGGTGAAGCCTGCATGCCCGGCATACAGCTCATTATAAGATGTCAATACAAATTGTTTAAGGCTGAATAATTTTTTCATTTCATCAAACTGATTGGTATGCTTAATCCGTCTAAGAAGATTATCACTTTTGTTTTATTACTGGTGGTTTTTTGCGCCTGCAAAAAAGACGACAAACCTCAACCATCCGACGCCAACAACAGCATTGTAGAAACTGAGCCGCCGTATCTAAGGCCCATTACCCTCAACATTAACCAATATGTTGGCGGCTACTATGAAAGCATTCCCAAACATTATTTAGAGACCACAAAAAAATACCCGCTCATCCTTTTCCTGCATGGTGCAGGCCAGGAGGGAAATGGTTCATCTGATTTGCCCTTACTTTTAAATGACGGCATCATCAAAACAATTAATCAGAAAACTTTTCCGGCTAATTTCAAGGTAAATGGCGTTGATTACTCGTTTGTGGTAATTGCACCGCAACTGCGCGCCATGCCCACCGATTCTATGGTAGTATCATTCCTCAATTTTGTATTGGATCATTACCGCATAGACCCTTCCAGAATATACATTTCAGGTATTAGTATGGGGGGCGTGCTCACTACTGAAATGGGAAGTCATTTTGCGGCCAAATTTGCTGCTGCGGTATCTGTATCCGGGGCATCGTATGGTGCCGGTAAAAACGCCAATGCAGCGGGTATTGCTGCCGGCGCCTTACCGCTTTGGGCGTTTCATAATGCCAATGACCCTGTAACTTCATCGGGCGTTACAACAGATTTTGTAAATACCGTTAACCACGATGGCCCGGTAATACCAGCCCGCATGACCATCTTTCAGGCAGCACAGCACGACGCATGGTCAAAAGCCCTCGACCCTTTGTACAAAGAGAATAACTTGAATGTGTATGAGTGGATGCTGCAATACAAAAGATAAATTAGTACGCAAATACGCGGATATAAGTTAGTGTGGCTGGTCTGTTATTCTGTCCGGAGTGTTTTCACCGGGTTGGCTAGCGCAGCCTTAACCGCCTGGAAACTGATGGTAACAATGGTAATGGCCAGTACTACCACCGCAGTTATTACAAATACCGCCGGTTCCACGTTAATTCGGTAGGCAAATTGCTGCAGCCATTGCTGTGCACCCCACCATGATAAGGGAATGGCCACCAATAGCGCGACGCTCACCAATCGCAAAAATTCTCCTGATAACATGGCGGTAATATTGCTGACTGATGCCCCTACTACTTTGCGTATACCGATTTCTTTTTGCCGCTTTTGCGCTGTAAACGCTGCCAGACCGTATAAGCCCAGGCAAGAAATAAGAATGGCAATACCTGCAAAATAACCAGAGAGCGATGCCACGCGTTGCTCCGATGCATATAGCGCATTGTAATCTTCGTCTAAAAAAGTATAGCTGAAAGCAAGCCCGTTGTTGTAATCCGTAAACAGCTTTTTTATGGCAGCCAGCGCCGGCTTTTCCATACCAGCTTTTATTTTCACCAGTGTGGTTGGATTGTTGCCGGAGAATGTAAAAAATGAAGGCGCAATCTTTTTATACATTGACTCAAAATGGTAATCTTTTACCACGCCGACAATCTTTTTGGGTTTTCCCCAGAGTGATACCATTTTACCTATGGGATTTTGCAAGCCCATCGCGGCAATGGCTGCCTGGTTAAACAGTACGCTATTGCTGTCTGCAAACAACTTAGAAAAGCCACGGCCTTCCGCTACCTCTATACCCATCGTCTCCAGAAAATCATAGTCAATTCCGTTGCCGTAGTATTGCAGTTGAAGGTTTGGATCTTTTCCCTCCCAACTGATGCCGCCACCGGAATGGCCGGCCTGTCCCATCAGATCGCCATCAATGCCCGAAGCATGCAACACACCAGGCAACGTTTGCAGCGCCGCTAAAAAAGAAGACTGCTGGCTGGCCAGGTTGCCATCATTGCTTACGCGGATAATATTGTCTTTATTATACCCCAGGTTAATGGTTTGTATTAATTGCATTTGCTGGTATATCACCATAACCGAAACAATCAGTATAACGGAGACGGAGAACTGAAAAACTACCAGCCCCTTGCGCACCCATGCTTCGCCACCACTCGTATTTGTTTTTCCTTTTAAAATGAGTACCGGTTTAAATTTAGAAAGGTACAATGCGGGATAGCTGCCGGCAATAAGCCCTGTCAGCAATGCAATACCTGTAACAGACAAAAGCAACCCAACATTCAGCGGCAGTTGTAAATTTTTGCCGGTAATACTACGAAAGGCCGGCAGCATCAATTGCACCAATAGCAGCGCCACCAGCAGCGATGCAAATGCCATCAGCACAGACTCTGTAATGTATTGCACCACCAATGATCGCCGGGATGCCCCTACTACTTTCTTGATACCAATTTCCTTAAAACGGCGTGATGCTTTAGCAGTAGACAAATTCATAAAATTGATGCAGGCAATCACCAGTATAAAAGCAGCTACCAGCGAAAACAATTTTACGTAGGCTATTCTTCCCCCGGATGGTTCGCCATTTACAAAATTATTGTGCAAATACGCATCTGAATAACGCCTGATAAATAATGTGCCTTCATATTTTGCCAGGTCGCCGCCAGGATACAGGGACGCTACTTTTGCAATCGCATATTCCTTGATTTTTTTATTGAACGCTGCTGCATCTACCCCCTCTTTTAACACAACATAGGTGGATACCATATTGCTTCCCCAAAATGTAACATCACCCATGGTGCCCGCAAATTTTGCGGCGTACAATTCAAACGGTACCAGCAAATCAAACTGGCTGCTGGCATTGGCAGGCGGCGCCTTGTACACACCGGCAACAGTGTATACGCCGCTAAAGTTGGCATCGTCATCTTTATAATCCCAGTTTACTGGTTTACCGGCAACAGCAGTGGTACCAAATAATTTCATGGCCAGCTGGTCTGACAAAAAGATACCGGTAACGCCGGCAACCGTATTGATCCGACCATCTACCAGCGGATATGAGAAAACCTTGAAAAAATCTTTACCGGCAAACTGGTGTTTTACTTTCAGGTGTTTTTCACCGGTTGTTACAATGCTGGCGTTATTATCTTTTCTTACCGCTACCGCGTATTCCAGCTCGGGCAAATCGGCAGCCATAGATGGAGCCAGCATGCCTTGCGTATTTTTGGCAACACGCACGCCGCCTGATTGATCAGTGCCTTTCTTCAGTACTTCATACAGCCGATTATCCTTTGCATGAAACTTGTCAACCTGTAATTCATCGTTTACCCAAAAAAAGATAAGCAACACACAGGCAAGCCCGGTGGACAAGCCCAGTAAATTCAACAAACTAAATTGGCGGTCTTTGAGCAGGTTGCGCCAGGCAATGATAATGGTGGTGCGAAACATAGACGGGTGGTTTGGAAGAACACCACCAAGAACATACCAGTATCTACCACGTTGATATTGAAGCGCCGTAAATGCAATCAACAAAACAATGCCCGCTTTTGATACAATTTTTTTGCGACACCTGTAACGGAAACGGACAATTGCCAGATCCTATGTGCTGTAGCATTCGCCTCAGAGATACCTTTCCTTTTGTGTTTTCTACCTGATCATACTCTACCTTTACTAGGTCTGCAAGCTATGCAAACTGTATAATCAAACATCGGCATTTCATGAAACGGATTATCCTGACCATCTCGTTGTTACAAGTATTATTGCACTTGCATGCCACCTGGTCTATAATAGTAATTGACCCTGTTACAAAACAAATAGGCATTGCCGGCGCATCTTGCACCTACAGTGTGTATGGCATTGGCACCATTGTTCCCGGCAAAGGTGCCGTGGTAGTGCAGGCTATGAGCAACAGTAATGCAAGGGCAAAAGGAATTGCCATGTTGCAGGCGGGTGCCGAACCCGCTAAAATAATGGCGGCTATGATGGATGCAAGATTTGACCCCGAAAACCAGCAATATGCTATTGTATGCGTGAATTACCCGCAACAACCCGTTACCTATACCGGTACCGCCACCACGCCTTTCAAAGGCACACTCACTGCCAATGGCGTGTCTGTACAGGGTAACACGCTTACCAGGCCGGAAGAATTAGAAGAGATTATGCATGCTGTCGTACGAGCGCGTGAAGATTCACTCCCTATTGAAGATGTGCTGATGCTGGCATTGGAAGCCGGTGCAAGGTTTGGGGGCGACAAACGCTGCGGTGAAACAAAAGCCATCAGCGCTTTTGTAACAGTCGCCAATCCTGCTGATAATATAAACCGTCCCTGTATAAACCTCATCGTTAACCAGACAGGTGAGAACGTAAATGCCGTGCAGGCATTGAGGAAAAAATTCGATACCTGGAAGGCCCGCAGAAATAATGGTAATTCAAAAAATGCAAGCAGTATAACAGAACCTCATTCACACAAATCCATACAGGTCTTTATCAACACGTGTTTCCTCATAAATACTTGCAAAAACAACCTGCGTTGAATTTTGCAAATTCTAATGGAATAAATTCCTTTTCTTTATACAACATTCAATTTTTTAACGATTGCACTGAATGGCTTCACTGTTCATTCAAAACTTGCTTATGAATCATTTTTCACGCAGGCAAATCAATGCAGCAGCATACAATACGCGTACGCATACGCAACGCTTTCACAACGGTACAGCCGCCGAAATACCCAACCTGTTTTTTCAGACCAATCATCTACACCTGCCATCTGCAGCGGGCTTCTTGTTTTTCTTACTGAAGATTTGAATGTGTTACACACACGTATTACAATTGAACGGCCTCATTGCTTGCGCACCATAACTTTTCTCCCTCATGGCTACACCCAAAAAAAGCTTCTATACGATTTTTTATATAGCAGCCGCTATTTTTCTGCTGGCATTTATTGTTTCATGGTGGAAACAATGGCATCACCTGGGCGGTTGGATGCTGGCAATGTTCTTTACCAGCCTGGCTATTGCTTTCAGGGGCAATGGCACCCTTAAAGGATTCTGGTATAGCACCATGATATTGGCAGTAGCCAGCCTGGCCATGTATTACCCTGGTTATTTCAAAACAGTAGGCGGCAAAGAAACTTCTTTTCTAATTCCTTACCTGCTGCAGGTAATCATGTTTGGTATGGGCACAGAACTCAACCTGAAAGATTTTGCCAACGTACTGGTAATGCCCAAAGGCGTAATCGTTGGTATAGTGTGCCATTATACCATTATGCCGCTGGTAGGTTTTGCTGTCGCTCATCTTTTTGATTTTCCGCCGGAAGTGGCAGCCGGCATTATACTTATTGGCTGTTGCCCCAGCGGCCTTGCATCAAACGTAATGTGTTACCTGGCCAAGGCCAACCTGGCCCTATCCGTATCCGTTACCACTATTTCTACCCTGCTGGCACCCCTGTTAACGCCGCTGCTGATGCAGTTACTGGGCGGTAATTATGTAACCATAGATTTCTGGGCAATGGTATGGGACATCACAAAAATTGTTATCCTGCCAATAGTAGCCGGACTAATCTTTCATTATGCCCTACGTGGTAAAATAAAATGGCTCGACAAAGCCCTGCCGGCATTTTCTATGGTAGGTATTGCATTGGTATTGGTTGTTATCATAGCAGCGGGACGTGATAGCTTATTACAAATTGGCGGCCTCCTGATTGTGGCAACATTTATTCATAACACGGCAGGTTATTTTCTTGGTTACTGGTCTTCGCGCCTGCTTAAATTTCCGGAGAAAGATTGCAGGACCATTGCGCTGGAAGTAGGCATGCAAAATGCGGGCCTTGCGTCGGCGCTCGCACGCGGAATGGGCAAAGTGGCAACCGTTGGGCTCGCCTCGGTTATATTCGGCACCATGATGAATGTTACCGGCTCATCGCTGGCCAGTTGGTGGCACAACCGTCCGCCCATTGACGATGATCCAAACGAAAAAACGGCTGGGGCGAACCTTGATATAAAAACGTAAATAATTTTTTCATTTTATTCATTCATCACTATAAACAATGTATATGTCAGCATTCAAATACCTGTTGCTCTTTGTTGTTATGATTACGGGGATGCAATCTTATGCCCAGTATGTTCAAATAACAAAAGAGCAGTTAATTGCCCTTACTCCTGAATGGAAAGGCGAACGTTTTGCAGATGGCCGGCCAAAAGTACCCGATAACATTATTAAACGCATGAAATCTGTGAGTGTAGAAGAGGCCTGGGCTGTTATGAAAAATGCCGGTTATGGATACCAGGTAGCCGAGGGGTGGCAGGTGATTAACCCCGATAGTGTGCTGGTTGGCCGCGCAGTAACCGCCGCATTTATGCCTGCCCGTCCGGATGTATGGAAGGCCATTGACTCTGCCGGAAAAAAAACCGGCAAGAAAGGGCAAAATACCTGGGCAGTAGATCTGCTGGTAAAAGGAGATGTATACGTAGCCGATCAGTTTGGCGCGCACCGCAACGGCCCCACCATTGGTGATAACGTGGGCAATGCCATTTTTGCACGCTCCGGCAATGGCATTGTGTACGATGGCGCGCTGCGCGATGTGGAAGGCTTACGGGAGATAAACGGTTTTACTGCGTTTTACACCAGTTATGATCCATCTTATCACAATCCGCCGGGCGATTTAAACACCATGATTGTTGGCATCAACCAGCCCACACGCATACGCATGGTAACGGTAATGCCTGGCGATGTAGTGCTGGGCAAACTGGGTGTCGTAGTTTTTATACCGCCCCACCTGGCAGAAAAAGTAGCTACCACTTCAGAAATTGTACGTCTGCGAGATATGTTTGGTCACCAGCGGTTGCGTGAAGGCACGTACAGCGCCGGACAAATTGATGCAAAATGGTCAGACGACATAGAACGAGATTTTTCCAAATGGCTAAATGATCATATCAATGAACTACCCGTGCCTAAAGAACAAATACAGGAATACCTGAAACAACGTACCTGGTAATTCATCAATAATCATCCATCTATCACCATTAATTAACTAGGATATGCATAACAATACATCCCGCAGAAAATTTTTAAGCAAGGCCGCCCTTGCAGCAGCATTTACACCTTTTGCATCGTTAACTGCTTTTGGCAACGGTTATGAAAAAGCAATCGACAATACTTCCAAATTGTCATCGCCGTCTGATTTAAAGATCACTGATATTAAGTGTGGTTACATCCGCGGCAGTTTATTTGTAAAAATATATACCAATCAAAACATTTGGGGTTGTGGAGAAGGGGTAGATGCCATACCCGGCACCTATCACCTGGTTAAAAACTTTGGTGCGCGCTTAAAAGGTAAAAATCCGCTGGATGTACACCGCCTGTTTGAAGATATACGCAAAGGCGGCTTCTTCCAGGGTGCACAGGCAGGTATGTATGTTGCAGTTTTATCGGCTGTTGAAACTGCGCTTTGGGATATTGCCGGCAAAGCGCTCAATCTACCTGTATACCGACTGCTGGGCGGCAAGTTCCGCGATAAAATACGCGTCTACTGCGATACTGCTTTGTACCAGCGTGCGCTGCCTAAACCAAAAGATTTTGCTGATGCTGCTACCAAAGCGAAAAACATGGGTTTCAACGCCATGAAATTTGATCTGGACCAGGCAAACGACCCCAACAAATACGATTACTACAACTGGACGGCCAGCCCTGCAGAACTACAACGTATGTACGACCAGATTGCGGCTGCGCGCGAAGCCGTTGGCCCCAACACAGATATATTAGTGGATATGCATGGCCGTTATGATGCACCCACCGGCCACGCAGTGGCAAAACGCCTGGAGCCATTAAATTTGTTATGGCTGGAAGAACCGGTGCCAGCAGAAAACATAGAAGCCTATAAATCTATTACAGACTCCTCCTCTACCCCCATTGCGGCAGGCGAAAACCAATACCTCGCATATGGCTTCCGCCGCATGCTTGAAATTGGCGCCGTGGATATTGTTATGCCAGATTTACAAAAAGCAGGCGGATTAGGCGAAGGCCAACGCATTGCCAATCTTGCCAATCTCTATTACACCCCGTTTGCACCCCATATGGTGGCCTCTTTCCTGGGTTGTATGGCCAGCTGCCACGTGTGCGCATCGGTACCCAATTTTTTAATTCTGGAATGGCAATCTTATTTTCATACAGACCCTATGTTCAAAGAAATTGTGCAATACGATGGTGAATGGGTGAAAGACAGTTTTATTACACTGTCAGAAAAACCGGGAATTGGCGTAGAAATTAATGAAGATGCCATGAAGAAATATGCCATACCGGGAATGCCCTTCTTTGAATAAGGCCACCAGATAAACTGCAAAACGCTGCAAATTTTCTACGCCCAAAAAATTACTTATGCAGATGTGCGGATGATATGGCGCACATGAAAGCTGAGAACCTGCGGCATTGTTTTGGTGAAGGCATTGTTATGGATGACAAAGCAAACAATACCAATGATCACCTGGCTAATGAACGAACGTATTTAGCATGGGTGCGCACCAGCGTAGGCATTATGGCGCTGGGTTTTGTAGTAGTGAAGTTTTCATTATTTGTGAAACAGCTAAGCATTATACTGGGGAAAGATAAAGAGTTACATGAAAAAGGTTATTCCGCCATTATAGGCATTTTATTGGTATTGGTGGGCGCTGTTACTATCATTATGGGTTTTTGGCGCTATAAAAAAACGCAACGGCAAATCAGTTCCGGCAAGTATGCCGAATCGTCTGTAACCATGTTTGTGATGACAAGCATCTTGTTTTTAATGAGCGTGCTAATGATTGTGTACCTGGTGTACAGTGTCTGATTATTTGTACTGGATGGTCAGTCTTGCCGGAGCAAGACCTGCTGCAGTTACATGTATTGCTGCAACGCCGCGCACATTCTTTTTTGATTGAATGATTACTAACGCCAGGCCGCCAAGTGCCTGCCGTTGCGGCGAAGTAAAAGCAACCAGATCGGCGGGGTTGCCATTGTCTGTAGCTGCTATTGTTGCAGGGCCGGAAACGGAGAATGTTACCACGTTATTGGCGTCTGGCACCAGCCGACCTTTACTATCAGTAATACGCACCGTTACAAAACTAATATCACTGCCGTCTGCCGCAATTATTTTACGGTCTGCTACCAGTTGCAGCGCTGCCGGTTCACCGGTTGTTTGAACCATGTCCGCTGCCCACGGTTTTCCTTTTTTATAACAGATTACTTTTAACTCGCCTGGCTGGTACAACACACTATCCCACCGCAACCGGTATTCAAACGCCGCTTTCTTTTTTCGGCCCAATGAGCGGTTGTTAAGAAACAACTCGGCTTCTTCGCCTGATGTGTATACATGCACCGGTGTTACCATACCCTTGCGCGCCGGCCAGTTCCAATGCGGCAGTATATGCGCCATTGGCAAATTGAGGCGCCAGCGCGACTGGTATAAATAAAAACGATCCTTTTTAAAACCCGCCAAATCTATAATACCCGAGTAGGAGCTGCGAGCTGAGTAATACGGTGTGGGCTCGCCGAGGTAATCAAAACCCGACCATACAAATTCTCCTGCAACAAATGGATGATGATCCTGTGCGTAAAATACTTTATCGGGCGATGCGCCAAATGCAGCTGTATACAAATCATACGCGCTTACAAATTTGTTACGCGGATCGCCGCCTGTTGAATCGCTCACGGGTGCACTGGTACCGCCGGTTACAGGAAAAATATAGGTGCCGCGTGTACTGAGCGCAGAAGAGGTTTCGCTGCTTTGAATGAGCTGACAGGGATATTGTTGCTGAAACTGCGCATACAGCGGTGTTGTGCGTATACCGCGCAAATGCGCATACGCCGGTGCGTCGCGGATGCCCTCTCCCTGGTAATTAAGACTGAGTACATCCATAAACGCAGGAAATGGCATACCGGGCTTTGCGTAATTCATAGAGGCAGTAGCGGGCCTGGTACTGTCTTCATCGCGTACAATGTCATACAATTTTTTTGCAAGTTCGGCACCCGCTTCGCCGGTATATTGTTCCCCTACTTCATTGCCAAAGCTCCATTGAATAATCGACGGGTGATTTTTATCGCGGCGGATAAACGAACGGATATCTGCCTCATGCCAGTCGGCAAAAATTAAATGAAAATCCAGTGGGGTTTTCCCTTTCTCCCAACAGTCAAACACTTCATCAACCACCAGGAAACCCATTTTATCTGTTACATCCAGCAATTCCGGCGCGGGCGGATTATGCGCAAAGCGGATGGCGTTGCAACCCATTTCTCGCAGCATTTCCAGTTGCCTTTCTGCCGCCCTTATATTGAAGGCAGCGCCCAGCGCCCCCAGGTCATGATGCTGGTTAACACCCTGCAGGCGCACCGGGGTTCCATTTACCACGATACCCTTTACAGGGTCTGATACGATGCTGCGGATACCGAAACGGGTTTCATACTCGTCTACCAATTTCCCTTTTGCGTACAACCGGGTAACGGCCACGTATAGCCGTTGCTGTGTGGCCGGCATCGGGCGCCACAGTATCGGTTTATTCATCACCACTTCATGTTGAAAACCGGTTTTACTCTTACCCGCCACGCTTGCCTTAACGCCCGGCAAAGAAACCAGCTTTGCGCCTGCCTTTTGCAGTTTTTCATTCAGCGCAAATACCTCAGTGGTAGCGGTAAAGGCTTCCGCCAAATTGTTTTTATTTTCTACTTCAACCGCCAGGTGTATGGTAGCGGCGTTCGCCGTCACATGATGTGTTTGCACAGCAGTGCCCCATTGCGCCACATGCAACTTGTTTACGGTAGTAAGCCATACATTTCTGTAGATACCGCCGCCCGGGTACCAGCGCGATGAATTGGCCGGGTTATCTATGCGAATGGCCAACTGGTTGCCTGGCCCTGGGTGCAGGTAAGGTGTAAGATCGATACGAAATGAATTATAACCGTACGGCCATCCGCCGGCCAGGTGGCCGTTTATCCAAACCATGGCATACGACATGGCGCCGTCTATTTCCAGGTAAATCGATTTGCCACTATCCGTAACCGGTATATCCAGTTTACGGCGGTACCATGCAACACCTTGCACAGGCAGCCTTCCCATGCCGCCGCCCACAATGGTATGTTCGCCTTCATAAAAAGGGCCTTTGATAGCCCAGTCGTGCGGCAGATCAACCAACGCCCAGCTATTATCGTTGAAATCATTTTGAACAAAAGGAAAACCTGCACCAGGGTTACCGGCTGGTTGGGGATAGTGCTTTGCGGTATCTTTAATAAAGTTATTGGCAGTGGGCAGAATCCATTTTTTTAAAGCACGGTCGGAGGCTTTTGCTTTGCCGGAATCTGCAGCCCGCGTATCCGCCACCATATTGTCGTTGCGGTTGGTAACGGTCGGGCGTTCATCGTATATCAATGAATCTGGTTCACCTGAGTATCGCATAAACCGCCAGCCATCGTTGATACTTTGCCGCTGGCGCGGCAACCCGCCCGGCGGCTGCTGTTGCACCGGTACGGCCAATGCGGGTAAGGCATGCAAAAATAACCAAGCGAAAAAACAAGTTGTTACGCAAATACGCCTGGGTTGATACGCCTTGAGGAAATGCTTCATTATTGAATCCACAATTTTATGAATAGTCAATTGCCATTGCAATATAGAGCGGGCAGTTACACCAGGCAATCCATTAAAGCGATTATCCCAGGCCGTGCGCCAGGCATCAGAACCCAATACTGTTGCCCCCATCTATTGGCAGCACCACACCGGTTACATATTTTGCCCCGTCGCCAGCCAGGTACAACGCCGCATTGCCAATATCTTCCGGCTGGCCCATATGGCCCATGGGCGTGCGGCCAAATACTTTTGCCTTTCGTTCCGGATCACTGTTCAATGCTTTTGCCGTCATATCGCTGTAAATAAATCCTGGTGCAATGGCATTTACACGTATCCCGCGGGGCGATAACTCCACGGCCATAGCCCTTGTCATACCATCTATCGCAGTTTTGCTGGCGCTGTAGGCAATTACTTTGGGTAAGCCATACTGCGCAGCCATGGAACTGATATTGATGATACAACCGGTGCTTTTCGTAAGCATATGTTTTACCACTTCACGGCTGAGTGCAAAAACCGCCGTTACATTGGTGGTCAAAATATTTTGAAAATCCTGGTCGGTTACTTCTGTAAAATCTTTTTTCATATTAATGCCGGCATTGTTCACCAGTATATCTATCTGCCCGCACTGTTGCAATACGTTTTCTACAAAAGCCGGAATGGAAGCTAAATTGCTCAGGTCGCACTGCATGGCAATGCACCGCTCACCCAATTGCTCTTTTGCTTTATTCAGTTTATCCACATCCCTGCCTGCAATGACGGTGGTAATTCCATTCTCTGTAAATTTCTGCGCAATTGCCATCCCCAACCCACTGCCACCGCCTGTAACTATAGCCACTTTTTTGGTACTCATCGTTGTTTTTTTAGTTTAATAATCGTTAGTGGCTAAAGTTAGTGTTTCGCGGGAAGTGAAAAATAAAAAATCAACAGTTATAAGATAAAAAGCTACCTGTTTAGCTGCAGCACTGAGTTAATAGGCGGTTGGCCTGAGCTATGCCATTTAGCCTTGCCGGCCAGGCTGCTTCTTGTACCCTGCCAGGCAAATAGCCAGCATTGCCAGTAAAAAAAAGCCTATTCCGTAATTATCCGGGCTGCCGTCTTGCAGGTAATCATCGCGTAGCGCAACAGCGTTTAACAAGACCAGCACCATAATTACCTGGCGCTGTACAGTTGCATCATGCAGGTTGTTTCTCATGGTGTTTTATTTGCTGGTTAATTAATACCTCCCAGTAATTTGCCTGCTGATCAAGCTCATGCATTTGAAAGATGCTGTTGTGGCGATACTCATAAAAAACCAGCTCAACCGGGTCGGTCTGTTGTGTGGTATCACAAACCAGTATTATTTTTTCAAGGTGCGTTTCCGGTTGTTGATTACCGTTACCCGCCGGTATGTGCAGCCACTTTTTTATTTTACGGCAGCGTTGCAGGCGGCTGATGTCAAGAATTGACTCCGCAGCATGCTGTAGAATGACCAACTTGCCGGCGCTATAGTCGAGCCCCAGCATACCCTTTACCAGTTTATCTGTTACTGACGGACTTACCTGGTACATGCCGGCTACGGCAGCAAAACGGTTGGTTAGCAAGCTGGCTTTTTGTTTTTTCGATTGATTATGAAAGAAAATGATGACGAGGCATACGAGTGCCAGCATCACCAATACAATGATAAGCGTAAGAATGTACGACATGGCAATACTTTTTATAGTTTGACTAACAAATACATTATATCATGCGCGGTAAAGCACATGAATGCAGCGTTGAACCGCATCATTACAATGATGCACCGGGGTCCTGCAAGAAAGATCAGGCCCGGTAAAAAGTATTGAAGTCTTTAAAATTGGAAAAGCAATACAGCTTGCGGCAGAAAGGAAGAAACTCAGTAAAAGAACAGGTATATGCATCCCTGGTATCTATTACCTGGTAAGGATGAAAATGTGTTGTGTATGTTTTGCGCACCTGTTGCATGTAGTCAAATATACTAATAAAGAGTTTTACAAATAAGTTTCTCTTGTTTAAGTAAAGTTAAGCTTGTAATACAAAAGGCCGTCACCTCAATGGTAACAGCCTTTTTGCTTGTATAATTATAGCGCTTATCCTTTAATGAACGTCAGCAGATCTGCATTGATGGTGGCCGCTTCCGTGGCAGGCATACCATGCGGGAAGCCAGGATAAGAAATCAATTTCCCCTGCTTCAGCAATTTAATGGCCTTTACAGCGGTAAGTTGAAATGGTACAATCTGGTCGTCTTCGCCATGCAGCACCAGCACCGGAACATCCACGCTTTTAAGATCTTCGGTAAAATCAGTTTCAGAAAATGCTTTTATACAGTCGTAATGGGCTTTAACCGCTCCCATCATTCCCTGTCTCCACCAATTATCCCGGATGCCCTGAGATGTTTTTGCACCGGCACGATTGTATCCGTAGAAAGGAATAGTAAAATCGTGGAAGTACTGCGCCCGCCTGTTGGCCGTGCCTTCGCGTATTTCATCAAATACCTGCATAGGAATACCATCCGGATTGTTGCTGGTTTTTGCCATTAACGGCGTAACTGCGCTTACCAGCACGGCCTTGGCCACACGCCCTTTTCCGTGTTTTGCTACATACCGTATTACCTCACCGCCCCCGGTGGAATGGCCAACATGCACGGCATCTTTTAAATCTAACGCCTGCGCAAGTTCCGCTACGTCTGCGGCATACGTGTCCATCTCATGACCGTTGGGCGTTTGCGAAGATCTGCCATGCCCGCGGCGGTCGTGTGCAATCACACGGAAACCGTGTTCCAGGAAAAACATCATTTGGGCATCCCAGTCATCGCCCGATAATGGCCATCCGTGATGAAAAACAATGGGCTGGCCTTTGCCCCAGTCTTTATAATAAATCTCAGTTCCGTCTTTTACTGTAATCTTGCTCATGGTGATTGTTTTAGGTGTTATAATATCGTTTTATTCACTCTTTTGGAACTTTAACCGGCAAAAAAATGACTGGTCAGTAGTAACCAAGCGCGTTTGTCAATACATTAACACGGGGAAGTAGCATTAAATGTAGCGAACGCCTTCTCGCCATTTTCCACTCGCCATTTTCCACTCAAAGTTCGCAAGTTTGACGGTTTAGCATCTGCGAACCAAAAAAGTTTCCTGAATTGGTAAATTATTACCCGTTTTTGCAAAAATCTGGGAACTGGGACAAATGATCGGCCTGCCAGTAATCCGGTACAGCTTTTGAAATGTATACCCGAAATATCGTTCTACAATGAAAACTGCCCCACACCAACGCAAGACCACCATATTTACCGTGTACCTGGCTTTACTGATTGCCTTGTACGGTACACTTTTTTTGCTGAGCGGCCTTGCATAAAACACCGCAAAAGTGGCAAATACTGGTAATAACAGTGCATAATCTGTGCTTATGATGTTCACAAGAAAACTGATAAAAATTACCGGATGGTTACTGTTGTCTATAGCCGGCCTTTACTTACTGCTCCTTTTAGTGGCGGGAATCTATATCAATAACCAGCAACAACGCATCATCAGCTATATCACTGCACAGGCAAATACGCGTATACGTGGCACCGTTACTATCGGTTCTATGAACGCCAGTGTTTGGACGAGTTTTCCTTCCATTGATTTCCGGCTAAATAAAGTGTCTATTGCAGACAGCGTTTACCACCAGCCCGTATTAACACTGCAAACCGTGTCCACTTCATTCAGCCTTTTTCAATTAATTATGGGCAGAACAGCAGTAAACAACGTGGAGCTTGTAAATGGCACCCTGCATTTGGTGACAGACAGCAACGGATATTCAAATCATTTCATCAGGAAAGACACTGTTACTGCCCAATCGCAACCGGCTACCACCACTCTTTCCATTGCTGAAGTGAAAATGAAAAACTTTACGCTGATCATTGAAAACCGTGTCAAGCAAAAAGAAATTTCATTTATAATTGAATCGGCGCAGGCGCGCATTAATGCTACAGACAGCCTGCAGCACATTGTACTCAATGAGAAAATTACTATGAAGAAAGGGCTGGGCTTTAACCTGGCACGTGGCGCATACCTTGAAGCACAAACCATTAATGGCAAGTGGGAACTATATTTTAACGCACAGGCAAAAACAATTTCGTTTTCTGAAGCAAAAGTAGCTATCGGCAACCGGCCATTCGTGCTTACCGGTCAATTTTCATTGGAAAAAGAGAATCCGCAGTTTCAAATACAGTTTAGCGCAAAAAAGATTCCCTATACCCTGGCAAAGCAGGTGGTAACAGCGCGCATCCGCGAAAAACTGTCGCTGGTAGACGTGGTGGAACCGCTTGATGCCAGCGGCATGATTGCGGGCTCATTGCTACCCGCCCACGAACCCTCTGTAGAGATTCAATGGCAAACTAGCAATAACCAGCTCATTACTGAAGCAGGCAGTTTTGATCATTGCAGTTTTGCAGGCGGATTTACCAACCATGTAAATGGCAATGCCGGCTATGCAGACAGCAATTCACGCATCAGCTTTAATGGCATCAGTGCAGAATGGGGCGGTGTGGTATTTACAGCAGACAGTGCCAGCATTACCAACCTGGATACTGCGCGGTTACGTGTACACGTTATAAGCCAGTGCAAGTTGGAGGATCTTGACAATAAACTGGGCATGCAGGACATTGCATTTACTGGCGGTGTTGCACAATTTGATTTGCTGTATGATGGGCCGATTGTACAAGATAAATCAATGCTGCAATATGTGCAGGGCAGCATGGCGATTAAAGACGGCACGGTTAACTATACACCCCGTGGGTTTAATTTCACGCAATGCAACGGAACACTCTTGCTGCTGGAAGATAGCATCCGCATGAAAAACTTCAATTGCCGTTACGGCGGTAACCAGTTTGAGGTAGACTTGTCAGGCACCAACATCAAGCATAAGTCAATTGAAAATGGAACTTCTGAAGTGGCCTCTTTTGACTGTTTTGTACGCGCTCCTTTCATCAACATGGATGACTTTACCAGTTTGTTTGCGCAGAAAAAGCAAAGAACCACTTCAAAAAAAGCAACCGGTAGTTTTGCAGCTACGGCCCGTAGTATTGATGCCATGCTTGATAACAGCAGCATTGGCGTGCATGTAAAAGCCGCAGCTATTAAAAGAGGCAACCTACAGGCATCTAAATTGGATGCAGTGGTGCGTTTTGAACCGCATCACTGGGAATTGGAAAAAATAATATTGAACATTGCAGGGGGTACTATTGCATGTAATGGTAAGGTATTGCCTGCCTCAAATAATAACCATTCCGCCATCTTCAATATACAGGTTGCCAATACCGATGTAAGCCAGCTATTGTATGCATTTGACAATTTTGGCCAGGAAGCTGTTACCCACCGAGTACTTAGCGGCAGATTTTCAACCACCGCCAGGCTGCAGGCGGGTATCAATGGTATGGGGCATATTATAGCGTCCAGCCTCAAAGGCGATATTGATTTTTCACTGCAGCAGGGTGCATTGCAAAATTATGAACCGCTTAACCGGCTGAAATCTTTTGTGTTTAAAAACAGGGATTTGCGCAATGTACGGTTTGCGGAACTTAAAGACAAAATGACCATCAATGGCGATCAGATAATAGTTAACCGTATGGAAGTTCAGAGCAGCGCGTTCCGTTTGTTTCTGGAAGGCAATTATGGACTTGCCAAGAAAAATACAGACTTACTGATACAAGTGCCTTTTAGCAACCTGAATGATAACAGTTTTGAAAAAGATGAAAGCCCAGTTAATAAGGGCGTCAAGGCCAAGACCGGGGCAAGTATCTGGCTGCGTGCGGTGAATGATGAAGAGGGAAAAGTAAAAGTAAAGTTGACCATGAAAAAGAAATTGAAAACCTAAGCTTAAGATGCAAACAAGGTCATGCTTGCAATAAAGCACGGTTTTCAATTAGAAGCGCTACAATCTACTTTTGTGCGCCAATATGTTCACCAATAGTATCCAGTGCATTTTGATACATATTGGTTTTCTTTCTGCCCAGCAACCGGTTTAACAAGTCATTGCAAACGCCCGACAATTTTGCCCTGCTGGCTGCACCCGTGGTGGGTGCTAATAAAATTCCTGCAGCTACGCCGGCGATAAAAGCAATCTGAGATTTTTTCATATAAATAGTATTTAATCGAATCTTGTAAAAGGTGATAATGATTATTATAATACAGTATCTGCGTACATAAACACTGACAGCATTTCAAACAGCGAATTCCTGATTCGTACACACGGGCGCATGTCTACCTACTGCTACGATTGTTAAATGATATCACTGTTCATTTTTGGAACGGAGTGCACGTCCTGCTGGTTGACTTCTTCATCAACACCTTTTTGTAATTTATCGAGAAAACCCAGCACACTGTCTTTTACCAAATCTTTCAGGTCGCCCGATTTATCGATGATTTTCTGCCTCGTATCTGCTCCTTTTTCAGGGGCTATCAGTATACCTGCAATAGCACCCAATGCTGCACCTGCAATGAATCCAAGAATGATTTTTGTGTTTGCCATAATTGATGTTTACAATAATACACTCAAATTCGTGCCACAAATAAACCTGATCGGGCGTGGAATTTTTTGGGCAGTGCCTGGAGAAATGCGGGTGTATAACAGGCTTTAGCTTCGCTGCCGTAAAAAACACTAGTCTTGGTTATTGGGATTTGGGTATTCTTACAGTGAATAACCTAAGTCTGGTTCTGCAGTTACAAAGGCAGACTGTTGCAGACTTCGTTTGCCTGGTTGGTGGGGCAGCCGGGAACAGATGCCGAAGGTTGAGCTCCTGTTCTTCTATCAGACTGAATTTTACAACCTCGGGTATCCACGCGCTATCTATCGCGCCGCCGAAGTTAAACTGCGCATATGCCTGACTGTTATTAACTAAATACTCCCTTTATGGTGCACACGATCATGTAGAAATTGCGTGTTTTTAGCCATTTCCACAGGCACAGATAGTAATTTCCGAATAGTCAATGTAAGGTTAAACTCCTATTGCAGACAGCGCCTGCAAGCTGTATTTTTATATCAATAACCAATCAATATATCCTTATCGTGTTGAAAAATCCAATGCCTTGCAACAGCCCGTTTTTAAAATCCGATTACCTTAGGTAAGCTTTATCCTGAAGAAAGACCAGGTATTCTTGAAAAGCCGGTCCAATTATCTTTTGAAAACCACGCAATCTACCGTACCCTCCTGCTGAAAAATTCTTTTTAGCAGGAGGTAACTTTTTCTGGAAGTTCATTTCCATTTTTTGGGCTATCGATTGGGCCAACTTATTCCCTTTTCATTCTGTATAAAATCAATCAGTCAGCGTAAATGTATGACTACCCTGTTGCAACTGCCGGGTAGTAGCGCCTACAACCATTGTGGCGGTTGAATTGGGCGGAATGGTAACGGTATATTTGATCTGCCTGCCGGTACGTTTCCACGATGATACAATTTCACCATACGGACCGGTATGCGTTGCGGTGAAGCTATCCAGCCCCGCGGCAAAATGAGGGCGTAATAGTATGTTTTTAAAACCAGGTTGTGCAGGGTCTGGCCTGATGCCTCCAAGTGCTTTATAAAACCATGCACTGATTTCTCCAAACATAACATGGTTCATGGAGATATCGCTGCCGGCATCCAGCGGCCAGTTCTCGGGTAATGCAGTGAGGCCGTTCTTAACCCAGAACCCCCACGAAGGGAACTCAGTTGCAGTGGCCAGTTTAAAGGCAATATCAGGATAGCCATTGTCGCTCAGGGCGGTGAGTATCGCTTTCGTACCCAGCAAGCCCACATCCAGTTTGGTAGAATCTGAAAGTACACGTTTTGCAAGGCTCGCAGCTACTTTAGCTTTAAATTGATCCGGTACCAATCCCCAATACAATGCCACCGATAATTCTGTCTGCAGGCCGTTGTTGTATATAAATTGGCTTTGCTTAAAATATTTTTTATTGAAGGCTGCTTTTACTTTTTCTGCCACGGCAGTATACTTTTTATGATCATCGGCCTTACCAAACAGCTTGGCTGCTTTGGCAAGAATAGATACATCTGCATAGTAATAACAGGTAGAAGTAAGTTCTACCGGCGATTTTGATTTTATTGGTATCCAATCGCCCAGGCCCCATGTACAAAGGCCAGATGGATACAAGCCATCAATATGGTCTACGTAGCGTTTGATATTTTCATAACAATCAAACAATGATGTTGAATCGCCGTAAAACAAATACAGGTTCCAGGGTATCATGGCAATAGTAGACGTCCAGTCGGGCCCGTTGCCCCATTCATAACCCCAGCCGCTGGTGGGTATAATAGACGGCAGTACGCCATTGGGCTGTTGTTCATCGCGGTGGTCGGCCATCCATTTTTCATACACTGTAATGGCATCAAAATTATACAGGCCGGTTTCAATGATTGTTTGTGCATCGCCCGTCCAGCCATTTTTTTCCCGTTGCGGACAATCGGTAGGGTAACCAAACAAGTTGGATAAATACGACTGGTTGGTAATGGCCCATATTGAATTGATCACTTCGTTGGACGACGTAATGTTGCCTACCGGCGGCACATCGCTGTGCATGAAATAAGCAGTTACATTGGTGATGGCCACGGGTTGACTGGCCAGTATTTCCACAAATTGAAAACCCTTGTAATTAAAATGAGGCATGAATGTTTCAGGCGCGCCCCCTTTCAAAATATAAATATCTGTTTGAAAAGGATCGGTGTTATCTGTGGGCCGGTAATGCACATCAATATTCGACATATCCAACCGCCCGTTTTTATACAAACGTTCGCCATGTTTTACCCGCACAACGGTACCCTTTTTTCCCTGTACGGTAACGGAGGTGATGCCCGACATATTTTTTTCAAACTTGTAAAGTGCGCCTGTATCGCCATACACAGCCAGGGCAGGCAAGGCGGGCAATGTATCTGTTAAGCGAATGGGATGCAGGCTTTGCGCAATAATTTTCTCTGCCGGTGCGTGCACAAAGCTGATTTCTTTCCAGGCAGTGTCGATAAACCCGGCCTTGTTCCAGCCGGCAATTTCCTTGTTGGCATCGTAGTGTTCGGCCGTATAGATGCTGTTGAAAATAACCGGCGATAAGACTGTTTTCCAGTCTTTGCCGGTTGATACGGTTTCCACGCTGCCGTCTGCATAAGTAATGCGCAGATCCATACAAAACGATGGCCGGTTGCGCCAGGGTGCTTTATCAAAATACCATACTGCGGTTGACTGGTGATTATACCAGCCGTTGCCGAGCAGTACGCCAATGGCATTTTCTCCCTGCCGTATTTGCGCGGTAACATCGTAAGTAAGATACAGGATGCGCCTGTCGAACCGCGTATACATCGGGTCAAGATAATGATCGCCAATGCGTTCTCCGTTAATGGAGAGCTCATACAAACCTGCTGCAGCAATGTATGCCCTGGCAGCTACTATTTTTCTGGCAGTGGAGAAACTTTTTCTGAAATAAGGTGCCGGCTTCAAATCAACATTGCGTGTATCTTGTATCCACGCGCCTTTCCAGTTCTTTGATTCCATCATGCCCGTTTCAAAAAAAGCAGTAGCAGAAGTGGATGGCTTGCGCTGTTTATCCAATGCAATTACTTTCCAGTAATACCGCGTAAACGGTTCCAGCTTTTTACCATTATAAATAATACGGTTGGCTCCACCATTTACGGTAGTGTTCCATACAAGCTGGCTGAATGCGGTGTCTTTGGCTACCAGTATGTGATGAGCACTTTGTGCTACGCCCCGCCATGCAAGGCGTGGTTGCATATCGTCAATACCTATCGGATTAAAAAGATACCCGCATTGCAATTGCACAGGAGGCTGCGCGCGCGCTGTTATGGCCGTAACTATTACAATAACACTGGCGTATAATAAATGCTTCATTAGTGGGTAAATAAATAATTAATCAATACGGTGCCGGCAGTCCATTTGTAAGCTATGGCTTGTTGCTGACTGCATCGCTAAATTATTCTTTATCTCAAATCGGGCATTTATTTTTTTATGTAATGAAAATTGGCACCGCCATACAAGCGAATTCCCGCATCAACAGAACACCCGTTACGTTCCATCAATGCAGGAATTTGAAATGGCCAATGCAAGCTTGTGCAGTTTACGTTCCCTTCAACTATCATTCTACGCTTGCAGTATTGTATTGTGGTAAATGGTATTACCGGTTTACTGTTACCTTTAAGAAAGTAGCCGGTATATTGGTGGTTCCGTTGGCACTTTTATTTTGGCTAACAAACAATGTTTCCAGTTCTTGTTGCAACTGGCCGGCCTTGCCATTTTTTTCTGCTGCTTCAAAAGCATTCATCATGGGACCGTAATAAGTTTTGAAAGTAGTTACAAATTCAGACGGACTGTACGGGGCTTTAAACTCCACCGTCTCCCTGCTGAATGAAATATTTTCTTTGGGTATACCGGCCTGTTCAAAGCGTTCCGTTACATTGCTTTCTACTCCCCAAAGCATCGGGCTGATAAAACCTTCCGGCGGTGCCGGCGTGTAGGCTGCGCTGATTTTTAAGATTTGTGCAACCAGTGTTGGATCGCCGGGTATCCAGTTGCCCATGACAATACGGCCGCCTTTGCGGGTAACACGCACCATTTCTTTTGCCACATCAAATGGCTTTGGGGCAAACATGGCGCCGAAGATAGTTACCACTAGGTCGGCACTTTGGTCTTCTACATTTTCAAGATTAGCGGCATCCCCTTCCTGGAATGTGCACTTTGACAAGCCCGCTTTTTTTGCCCGTTCATTACCTGCTGCCACCAGGTTTGCTGCAATGTCTACGCCTCTAACATTTGCACCGGCCTTTGCTGCAGGCAATGCGGTGGTGCCATCGCCACAACCAAGGTCAAGCACATCCATACCTTTGGTAATACCCAGTTTGGCTACCAGTGATTCGCCACTCTGGCGGATGGTTTCAGCAATGCGGGTAAAATCGCCTTTCTCCCATAATACTTTGTTAGGATTCATACATTTTTTTTAAAAGGATAAGTTACATGTTTTTTTGCGCCACAAAACTCGCATTCTTTCAGGCGGTATTGCTACCACAAAGGGGTGATTTTTTTATGCTGCCCTCCCAAAAATAATGTTAAAAGCACTACTGCAACCGCAAATAAAAACAGGCAGCAGTATCCGGATAACTATGTACCCGAACACGGCTGCCCGCACGCATCACTATTTAAAACGTTTTACACGTAGCTGCTCATTTTTTTATCGCCAAAGGCCTGTTCCCAAACCCGTTTATCTTCACTGGGGAGGTACTTATCCTTTAAATCGGACAGCTCATCCGCCAGTCCATTGAAGCCACTGGCAATTTTCCTTCTTGTTACCGATCCTTTTTCAGGAGCTATAAGCATTCCTACCGCAATTCCGGCAATTAATGCAACCAAAACTTTATTCATATTGTACTTTTTTTCTACACTTATGTGCAAATCATGCGCCAATTAGGTTTACTGGTACCTCGGTCTGGTGTTTGATAATTGACTCCATTAAAATCATGGCGGTGCAAACAATTATACCAACAGTTATTGTCAGTAAAAGGTTTCATGCGGTCAATAAAAATTCGCTTGAAACTTTTGCTGCAAAGTTATTGGATAAGATAATAAACGCCCCATCTCCCGCTGCTATTGAAAGGTATATTGCTGTGGCGGTAAAAACCCTGGGCAACAAGAAAGTAAACGGTTATATCATTCAGCGTTTTCTTGACCGGGTTAGCGCCTACCTTGTCAGTCAGGTACCTGCCAATGAGCAACAGGTAATCAACAAACAATTTGCCCAGGATCGGCTTCAGCAGTTCAGGCAGAAGTTGGCGATGCCCGTTGGTAAATAAGCGAGTATCAACTTCTTAGTCCACATGGGTAAAAATTTTCCCAGAATTATTCAGTACATATCGTGACCGTAAGAATAGACCGTGATGCTATCTATAGTCGCACCATTGGTAACAATACCCGGAGCCTATATCTGCGCCCATTGCTCAGTTTAAAATAATGATAACATAATCTGCGAATCTCTGTCCATTAACGAATGCGGTGGGTTTTATTTTACGTATTCCATTTTGCACTTTGAAATACTAGGCGCTAAGCTGCCGCGACTGATCCTCTAAAGGAATAATGATCAAAATTTGCGAGTCTTTTTTACACATATCCATGCATATGTAAAAAAAGAACAGGCCCTGTAGAAACAGGGCCTGATAACCAAAACTAACTGCTTATGAGAAAATTTTTACTATTTATCTTTTGTTGTGAATACAAATATCGCAACACTAATTTAAAAATCTTGTTAAAGGAAGTTAGCCAAACGTTAATCAACCAGCTAACCAATACAACCATCCAGTTCCAATAATAATTGTACGCTTATTAATATAAACGCCCCCCTATTTCCATTACGCTCATATGCACATTCAATGCCAATTATTTCTTTTGCACAATGCGGTATTGCAAAGCTAACATACCGGCCCAATAAAAAGCTGCGTAGTATTACTGATTTTTCTGCTAGTAATTTTATTGCGTGTGATGACACCACATCTTTCCATAACAGTTTACAGCCTGTCTATTTTTTCAATCCTCTTATATTTAGGGGCAGAAAGCAGGTCTGTTTAAAGGCATCTCCGATTGCTGCCAACGCATGGCATATTTTGACCAGCTATCCTTTAGTATATTTACAATGCCTACCCTGTTTTCGCCATTGGCTGGCAGGCAAAAATTGAGCAATTTTAAAAAAATTATATTTTGACACCTGTCGCCGTTTTTGAGGATAACGATCATTTAAAAAACACCCTTGAGCTGCTGCTCAATACTACAGATGGATTTTGTTGCTCCGGTGCTTACAGCAGTTGCGACGGCATCCTTGAACACCTGGAAGCCTCTCCCGCTACCATTGTTCTGATGGATATTGAAATGCCCGGCATGAACGGTATTGAAGCTACCAAATTGGTGAAACAACATTTTCCTTCCATCAGCATTCTTATACAAACAGTATTTTTTGAGGACGAATACATTTTCAATGCCGTGTGTGCAGGCGCCGCAGGATATATTCTGAAGTCTGCCACACCAGCGGACTATATCCAGGCACTCAAAGAAGTAGACGCGGGTGGTTCAGCTATGACGCCCGGTATTGCCAGGCGGGTGCTGGCGTTATTCAAAGAGAACCTGCAACCCACCAATACGCCCCCGGCCACCGATTACCATTTAAGTAAACAGGAAAAAAAAGTGCTTGAATTGTTAGTGGCTGGTAAAAGCTACAAAATGATTGCGTCTGATTTGTTTATTGCCACTGATACCGTAAAACGCCATGTTACCAATATCTATGCAAAATTGCATGTGCATTCTGGTACGGAAGCGGTGGCGCTGGCTTTGCGCAATAAAATTGTATGACACCAAATACATCGCAGCCCAACATACCGGTGTTGCGTACAAATCAGGGATCTTCTTCTTACACCGCAACCACTAAAAGGTATCCCCGCTAAGGGCAACCATTTATTACGGCAGGACAATTACCCTCATTGCACCATCATTTTTTATAAAAATAGAAAAGAAGGCATCCATTATAAAATGAAGCGGCAGTTTGCACGTTTGCATAACATGCAGCCTGTAAAATTAGCCATCGCAGAAGACCATAAGGTATTTCGCAAAGGGGTTATCCTGTCTATGAAACCTTATCCGCATCTCAATTTTGTGATTGAAGCCGGCAACGGGCAGGAATTGATTGACCAGGTAAACAACGGCATAACACCTGATGTTGTGCTGATGGACATTCGTATGCCGGGTGTGGACGGCATTGAAACAACCAAGTACCTTTCCAAGCACTATCCCATGGTGCATATTATTTGTTTGACCATGTTTGAAGACCGCCAGTTTGTTGATGAAATGATGAGAGCCGGTGCAAGGGCGTACCTGCTCAAAAATGCGGAACCCCGCGAAATCAATACCTCTATTATCGAAATTATGGCGGCCGTATAACAGTGCCGACCGTAGGCTTACGCAACCGTCAACAGTTGCCCACCCATACTACTTCATAAAACAGTGAAGGCAAATACCATTAGTGTGGCACCGTTTGTGAAGAAATTTCCCCTTTTGCCATACTTTAATCCCAAAAAAATTGATTTTCCGCAACAAACCAGGCTTTTACAGGGGCAAAATGGAACGGCATGTATTTTTATTATTAAGAATATATGGAAACAAACGGCGCACAACAAATACTCACTGCATTGGGCAGTAAAATAAAACACCACCGTACTAACAGACAACTGTCTCAAGCTGCGTTGGCTGAGGCCTGCGGTTTGCAGAAAGCCAACCTGTCGAGGATTGAATCTGGTAAAACCAATATAACAATGCTTACGTTGGTAAGCATTGCGCACGGACTTAATGTAACTGTGGTGGAACTCTTTTCAGAGGCGGCATAAACAACCCGCCGTTATACAACTATTCCTTTCCGTTAGTAGACGGAGGGAATAGTTTTTTTATTTTGGGATTTTGAGATTTTTGGATTTTGAGATTTAGCCTTCGCGAGACCGCCGCCATTGACAAATCTCTACTCAAATGTCAGCGACCCTCACGAAAGCTCCGTCAAACCATTCTCAAAATTTCAAAATCACAAAATCACACAATCAGAAATTCTCACTGAGGTTGCGTCAAACCAATCTCAACATCCCAAAATCCCGCAATCAGCAATTCCTACAGAGGCTGCAGCAAAAAATCTCAAAATCCCGCAATCAGCAATTGTCACTTCAATTCTCAGCCAACTAGTACTATTGTACTATTCTTTATTGATCAACGCCCCCCTATTTTCGCGCTTCAAAAAAATATCTGTAGGCTGATACAACGCTCAGTGTGCAGGCCATTAAAAAACCTTTCAAATACTTGTTATGAAAAAAAATGTATTGCAACGTGGATCACTCCTTAGCGGGGTTACCGCCTTTGCCACTTCTCTGGTATTATTTTCTGCCTGCCACAAAGCAGGCGACTACCTGCCTGGCCACCATCATGGTAAGCCCAGCTTAGGCAATCTCAACCAAATTAACCTGGTAGCCAATAACAGCAGCTACAATGCAGGGAGGGTTGACCCATTACTGCGCAACGCCTGGGGTATTGCGTTCAGCGCATCTGGCACACCATGGCTTACTGCTACCGGCGCGGGTGTAAGCACTATTTATGATCGGGAAGGCATACAGGTACTTGCACCGGTAAATGTGCCATCGCCCGCAGGCGCCACCGGTGGTGCGCCTACCGGCATTGTTGCCAACAGTAATACAGCTGATTTCATACTGTCTAACAGCCAATCGGCCCGGTTTATCTTTGCCGGTCTTGATGGCGTGATTGCAGGATGGAGCAGTGGTGCAGGTAGCAATGCAGTACTGATAAAAAATAATGTGGGCCAGGCAGTGTATACCGGCCTGGCGCTGGCCAGCGACGGCGGCCAGCAATTTTTGTATGCCGCCAATGCACTGAAGGGAACAATTGATGTATTTGACCGGTCGTTTAATCAGATCAATACAAAACCATTTAGCGATCCGCAACTTCCCGCTGGTTATACACCTTTCAATATTCATTTAGCAGGCGATAAATTGTTTGTAACCTACACCAAAGTGGCGGCAGATGGCCGGGCACTCAAACAAACAGGCAATGGCGTGGTAAATGTATTTAGTACCGGGGGGCAGTTATTAGTGCGGTTTGCTGCAGCAGGTAAATTGAATGCACCCTGGGGCATTGCACTTGCGCCGGCAGCATTCTTTTCAGGCAAAGATGCACAGGCCGCAGTGCTGGTTGGGAACTTTGGCGATGGAAAAATCAATGTCTATAATTCTTCAGGTACTTTTATTGATCAGCTGAACGTGAATAACAAACCGGTAGCTATCGATGGTCTATGGGAGATTAGTTTTCCGCCCGCCACCTCTACCATTGACCCCAACCGTTTATATTTCGCTGCAGGGCCAAATGATGAAAAAGACGGCCTTTTTGGTTATTTACTCAAATAAAAATTTCATTAATAAAACCGGCAGCTGAGCCGGTTTTTTTTGGTATAACTATTAATCAACCATTAAAATTTAGCAAGGTTAAATAAATAGCAGCAGGTACCACTTATACAGACCGCACAGTATCACTTATCAGAATGATACCACTTATTATAGAAAAGATTGTTATGGTAAATTAGGGCAAAAAAATCTACATCTTTTTATCCCGGGTACCCAGTAACCCGAATGCATAAACGCTGTTCACGTCCGGCATTATTAGTGCATCACTGTAAGTATGAAAGATATCATTGAACGCCTGCAAGCACTCAAAAGAAACCTGCCGTCTAACTGCACGCTGGCCAATGTAACCAAACTTCAGTCACGGTTTCTGGAATATCAGCACGTCGTGGCCAGTCTTTCACCCCAGCATGAACAAATACAACAAGTACACAAAAGGAATATTATTCTTCTCAAACTGAAAATAGATGCCATCGATTATCGTGGCGATTCACTAAAAGTTACCAGGCATCATTTTAAAGAAGCAATTCAGGGTATGCAGGCAGAGCTGTCAATGTTGCTTGATGAGCTGGAGGCTGGATGAGGTATGCGGTCAGACGTCAGACGTCAGTTGTCAGAGGTCAGACCTCGCAACGCAGAAGTTAGACGTTAGAAATTGGATGTCAAATCTCACACATCAGACTTCCGACATCATACTTCAGAGATCAGAGGTCAGACATCCGACATCCGAGATCAGAGATCAGAGATCAGAGATCAGAGATCAGAGATCAGAGGTCAGACATCCGAGATCAGACATCCGAGATCAGTCCTCAGACTTTCCATCTTCTTTCTCCGCCTCTTTCTTAACGTCCTGAACCAGTGATGATATCGGCCCTTCCATATGCTCCTGCGGATCGGTGGTATGCAGTGTTTCCGGGTCGGGTTTTACAATAGCGTCCTTATTGTCTTTTTTTTCGGTGTTCTTTTTATTGTCGTCCATAAAGTTGTTTATGCATAGAGAATCAAACTTCAGGCCGTTATCTGCATAAGATTTCCAACACTTGTCCAGCCAATTTACCAACTACCCTAAAATCCCCGCAGGCTGATCATTGCGGCGTATTTTTATGGGATACATCTTTTATTTTCCGCTGTTGATACCAACTTATCATGATTTGTTTACCCATCAGCACCCGCCGGTTGTATGTGCACGCCCTCCTGTTGCTTGCATTGCCACTGTGTATCACCGCGCAGAACAATACCATTAAATTCACGCTGGTAGACGGTGTGGGCGAAATTTCACTCGGAAAAATTACTGGTATCACCCAAGACGCCAATGGGTACATGTGGTTTACCGACCAGGATAAAAGTGCCCTCACCCGCTTTGATGGATATAGCATGCACAGCTACCGCTACGACCCCGCCAATGCCAATGGCCTGGGGGGCTCCTATCCTGAAGCAGTATACGCAGATCCGAATGGTTATATCTGGGTGGGGTTTTATGGTATGGGGCTCGACCGCTTTGACCCCCGCACCGAACAATTTATCCATTACCGCTATCCAAACGGTCTCAGCAGTGATACAGTAAGCGTAGTAACCATGGACAGGTACGGAAAACTGTGGATTGGAACAAACCGGGGCATTGACATTCTGGATCCTGCAAAAAACACCTGGGAGCATTTGCGTCATCAGGCAAACGTAAATGGCTCGCTGGATTATGACATTGTGCGCAGTATATTCATCGACCATACAGGTACTGTTTGGGCGGGTACCGGTTTGGGTTGGGACGAAGGTGGTGAAGGCGGACTCAATTGCTATGATCCGTTAACAAAAACATTTTCGCACTACTTACTGGGGCAGCGCGTACGGGCCATTTTTGAAGACAGCAAAAAACGTTTATGGGCAGGAACAGCCGGCAATAAATTATACACGGTTAATAAAAACAGTGGCATCACCACATTACATACTGAATTGCCCGATGCAACATCACCGTCGGATCATATTACCTTCATCTGCGAAGACGGCAGCGGTATGCTATGGATCGGTACATTTGAATCAGGCATCTTCCGTTTTGATCCCGACAACGGCAGCGTCATTCATTATGGAGATGGCAAAGGGCTCCTCGACAATAGCGGCTGGCAGGCTTTTACTTCACGCGAAGGCGTATTGTGGTTCAGTACACAATCATCCAATCTTTACCGCATAGACCCCACTAAAAAACCTTACCAGTTCCACGCTGCTAAAGCCGGCGTAACAGGTTTTGCAGAGCCATCCAAAGATCATATCTGGCTTTCCACGCACCACGGACTTGTTTTTCAGCAACCCTGGACAAAACCCGTGTACATTGGCATGTGGGCCGAATCTGCCAGAAGCGAAGAATCGGGAGGCCTTAGCCAGTTTCTGCCAGATGATGGCAATAATCAATGGCTGTTACAAAACGGCATACTCTATCGCCTCAATGCAGATAAACGCACAGCGCAGGCAATACTCGGCGGTAATGATTTTATCAGGCATGCGATGGCACTGGATAGCGATCATTTTCTAATTGCTACTGTTTCGGGCGTTTATAAACTTGATCTATGTTTACTGCAAAAAACCCGGTTACCAGGCAGTACGGCAGATGTAAATGCATTGTACCTAGACAGCAACCAGGCGCTTTGGACAGGACGCGGCAATAACAACGGATTGATGCGCACAGCACCTTCTGGTGAAACAACCCAATTTTTGCAAGGGCAATCCATCAACTGCCTGTATGAAGATAACAATGGTAACTTCTGGGCAGGCACGCCCAATGGCGCATGGGTGAAGCCTGCGGGCAAAAGCAATTTTGCTGCGTTATGGCTGAAGGGTTCGCCCATTGCAAATGCAGCTATCATTGGTTTTGCAGCAGACGATAGCGGTTATGTTTGGATAAGTTCCCGCTCAGGCGTTTTTCAATTTAACCTGCAAAACAATACCATACGTTCTTATGGTATTAATCATGGTGTAAACAGCAGCGGTCTTACCGGCGCTATTTTCCGCAAACAATCCGGCGAAATTTTAGTAGGTTCAAAAGCTGGCTTCTACACATTTGATCCCCGCAATACTTTTGTACCCAGCGCACCGCCACAAATTGTGCTGCGCGAATTGAAAGTGGCCGGGCAACTACTGCCCATACCAATAGATACAACACCGGCTGTTACATTGCGCTATAACCAGGATGTATTTTCCATTGGTTTTGCAGGCATACACTTCAGCAACCCCGGAGAAAATATCCACCTCTATAAACTGGAAGGGTATGATGCAGATTGGCGCAAAGCAGGTGCCGAACGAACGGCCTATTATTTTAACGTGCCGCCCGCAAAATATGTTTTCAGGGTGCGGGTGGGTAACAATGAAGATGTATGGGCCGAGAAATCGTTGCCTATAGAAATTGTGCCTGCCTGGTGGACTCACTGGTATGTAATATTTGTTTCGCTGCTGCTGGTTCTCGGCATTGTGTACTGGCTGGTGCGACGCAGATTTCGCCTGCAGTTAAGAAGACAGCTTGAAAAATCAACCATTGATCAGCAAATGGCAGAACTGCAGCGCAGATCATCAGAGCTTGAAATGCAGGCCTTACGTTCACAAATGAACCCGCATTTTATTTTCAATGCATTGAACGCCATTAACCGTTTTATTTTACAGAATAATACCACGCAGGCATCAGGCTATCTCACCAAATTCTCAAGGCTGATTAGGTACATCCTGCAAAATTCTGAGCAGTCGCTCGTGACCCTTGAGCGGGAACTGCATACACTTGATCTGTACCTTGAGCTGGAGGCTTTGCGGTTTGACAATCATTTTTCCTATTCCGTAGAAGCAGACGACAGCGTAGATACCCAATACATACTGGTTCCCCCGCTGATTATTCAACCGTATGCAGAAAATGCCATCTGGCACGGCCTTATGCACAAAGAAACCCATGGTCATTTGCAGATAAAGCTGCATTGCGATAGTAACTGGCTGTATTGTATTATCCGCGATGACGGAATTGGTCGCAAACGCGCCGGCGAGCTAAAAAGCAAATCGGCCCACCAGCATAAACCCATGGGCATGAAGATTACGGCAGGCCGTATGGAACTGCTGAAAAAAGAAAACCATTATGCGTCTGCTATTACCATCAATGATACTATAAAACGGGATGGTACTGCCGGAGGTACAGAAGTAATGCTGAAAATACCATTGAAATATGATTAACGCCATAGCTATTGATGATGAAGGCCATTGCCTTGAAACCCTGGCGCTATTGTTACAACGCTATTGCCCGGAGGTTGAACTTACCTGTTGCAAATCTGCCGCCGTAGGCCTGCAGGCCATACAGGAACGGCAACCTGCATTGGTTTTTCTGGATGTGGAGATGCCCCACATGAATGGCTTCACCATGCTGGAACAACTAACAGAAATTCCCTTTTCTGTAATATTTACCACCAGTTACGATCAATACGCCATACAGGCCATACGCTACAGTGCACTCGATTACTTGCTGAAACCCATCGACCCCGCCGAACTGTTGGCTGCAGTAAAGAAATTCAGCCAGCAACACCCCACACCAGTTACTGCGCAAATACGACACCTGCTCAACCAGATCAATGGCAAAAGCGCAGCATTCAGCAAAATGGCTGTTCCCACCAGCGAGGGTTTTGAATTTATACCCGTTGAAAAGTTGATGCATTGTGAGGCCAGCGGCAATTACACGCATTTCTACCTGCGCGATGGCAAAAAAATAATTGCCAGCAGAACGCTCAAAGACATTGAAGAACAATTGAAACCATTTCTTCATTTTGTGCGCGTACATCATTCCTTTGTAGTTAACCTCAATCACATTAATAAGTATGTACGCGGAGAAGGCGGGCATCTTATCATGAGCGATGGATCAACGGTTGCCGTATCCCGCAGCCGTAAAGATTCCTTGATGAAATGGTTTTGAACAAACTATCCGGCAAACACGTCAATTGCTCGTTGGCACTGGCAGGCGGGTTTGTAGCGTGGTAGCTTTGTCAAAACATTTACCATGAAAAAAATAATCACCGGCCTGTTCGCATGCTTTGCACTTGCTATCGGCCATGCACAAACGCCTGCTGAAAATGAGCCCTCCGCTGCCACTAACGGATACGCCGCCAACTACACTCCGGCTACAACCATACCCACACATGGTATAGAGGCTAAGGCTGTACGTAACCTGTACAATGCGTATGGAGACAACAATAATGAAACCTGGTATGCAACCGCATATGGCTTTCGGGCAAAGTTTAAACAGCACCAGGTTACCTTTATGGCAGACTATAACAAAAAAGGCGGATGGATAAGAACTGTTAAAACGTACGGCCAGGATAACTTGCCGAAAGAATTACGTGAGAAAGTAAGGCAAACTTATTATGATTACCAGATAACCCTGGTACAGGAGATCAACCAAAACAAACAGACTATCTACCTGGTAAGCATAGCCGATAATAACGCATGGATGATAGTAAGACTGGAAGGGGATGATATGGAAACGATTGAATCATATGTGAAAAGTAATTAGTATTTAGTATCTAGTATTTAGTATGTAGACGACGCGAAATGCTCCCACAGAGGTGCTGATACATCTGATTATTCCGGAGAAGCTGGAGCGCAGAAGTACCAGGTAAGATAACATGGCGTGCACAGTACATTAAAAGTACCTAATACTTACAACTTACACTTCCTTAGCTTCTTCCAAACGGAGTGCTGATTCATAAAAATTTTTCTGGGAAAGTTGCGGCTCAGATGTAAAATAACGGCATGGCTTGCATTGTAGGGCAAAAGCACTTATTACTTACAACTTAAAACTTACCTAGAAAATTGTAAAATCAGACAAATGAGCTTTGGAAGCTTTCTTTTTTGGCGAAATAATACGCGGCTGGGTGGCCGTAGATGAGGTATCTGCTATTGTACCATCTGCCAGGGGTTGGGCAGATTCACTTTTTAAAGTGGAAGATTTTCCATTTCTAATAGCAAATGCTATTTTTTTTAAGTGGTTCCAAATAGCTGGCATAGTCCCTGGTTTTAAAAAGTTAACAAATGGCTAGCTTTCAGGGGGTATATTTAAATATACAATAAATGGTGAAATCAACCTAGCATTTTTGATTTTATTTAGAAGTTTTTAATATCAATATAACACCCGCTATAATTGATGCATTATACTCCAACAACTGCACCCAGCGTTATTACAATTTTTCAGGCTGTTTACATTTTTAAGTGGATTAAAAATGCAGGTAATATTCTTGCCCGTATCCAGGCGGGGGGGGGATTGATGTAACATTACTTCATTTCAGGCGGTTGGTGAATGACTACGCATTTTCTGTTTGCTGTAATCGCCACTTGTTTTTAAGTATGCCCGCTGCATGCGTATAACCACCTTCCGCACCATCTACAAAATGGATGTGGCCGTCTTTCATATCGCGTACATAGCAAGACATGATGGAAGAATTGCTGACATGTATGCCGTAAAATATTTTTCCGTTCTTCTCCATTTCATCTAATGCAGCCTGCAGGTTGGCCCTTTGCGTGGCGGTGCCGGAGATAACGGTATTGATCTTTCCATCAATAACCAGTGTATCAGACATGGCCACCAGGCTGCTGAGGTATTCTTTTCCTTTTTGTGTTTTAAAATACAAAGTACCCAGCAGCGATATAAACCATTGATAAAAAAGTTCTGCATATTTTATTTTGCCGATGCCTGCTCGCATTTCCTTTCCCAGCCGGTTGAAAGTCGTTTTCAAGCTTAACATCGCTACAGAAATGGGTTGTCGTTTATTGGGCGATCCGTACAGCTCATCTATCTGCTGCATAATCATGCTAAAGATGATATGCTGCTCCTGTCCGTCACGCGCAACTACCAGCAGCGTTACCACTTCTTCTTTGTCTGCGGGAGGCGGTATCCTGTCCCACCGGCATTGCATGCCATTGAGATCAAGTTCTTCTTCGGTTGGTGCGGCATCCGATAGCAGGTATTCATCTCCTTTAATCACGGCTTCTGCATATTGCAAGCCATCGCCCAATACAATTGGAATGGGAAAAATTTCAGAGAATCCAAATTTGCAGATACTAAGACGGCTACCATGTTGGTAAATATCTTTTACCGCCACCTGCCCAATACGAAGCTCCAGGTTAAAATTATTGAGTGTGCGCGCTTTGTACAGCAACAACGCAGGCATTACCTTACCCATCAGCGCCGCCGGTACAATAAAAGTAGCGCCATCGCCTCCAAAGAAGAAGGGCACCGCTATGTTATCCTTAAAAGCTATATTTAAAACCGACACAATGCTGCCAGTAGCCACCAGGTTTACGTTTTCATGCAATCCGTTACTTACAGCCGCAGTAGATTGTTTAATATCCGTGATAATAACATGCCAGTCTGCCGGCACCTGCTGAAACAAATTGGTCTTTAAAAGCAATTCAGACAGTGGCTGGCTTTGTACGGGCAAAGCACTATAGAAATGATCGTTGTTTTCCAAATAAGGTATTTATACAAATGACGCAGTAACCAAACTGCTTCCGATAAAGTTAAACGTATTCCCTAGAACACCGAATGCATAATTTTTGTATCCGTTTTGGCGAATGCTTTTGCAGCTTTTTGCTTTACTGTCAATCCTTTTTGTTTGTTGCCCATGGCCATGTATGCGTCAGCCAGCCCGGTAAGCGACCATCCATTGTTTGGATTAATAACCAGGTCTTGTTCATACACTGCCGCAGCTTCCTTATATTTTTTCGCTTTTAATAATACATTACCTAAATATTGCCTTACCGGGTGCACCCAATCCTTTGGTTCATTGTAGATCATTGAATCTTCCAGCACCACGGCGGTGGTAAGCAAACTGGTGGCTTCGGTTAGATGATTGTTTTCTTCTGCAATAACGCCCTGTAAAATTTTTTCAGCCACCAGCGCACCTGCAATCCCGGGGTTGGCATAAGAGGGAGCGGGCGCTTTCAATTGTGCATTGCCCAGCATTTGCTGAAGCGTGTCAAGCTGTTTGCCGGCACCGGCAAAATCATGTTTTCGGGCAAATGCCAGTCCCCGCCCATAATGCCAAAGCAATGTTGCATATACATGATCAGCGGGGCTGGCAGGTGTGTTCAATACATCGTTCCATTTACCAAAACGAATCTGTGTAAGATAAGGTGTCATATATACATACTGAATAAATATTCCCAGGTAATCCGGAATATTTTGCCAGCTGCTGTCGAAACTATTTTTGCAGTCAACAGACGATTTCATTGATAAAGAAAAGTTACCATCCATATTAGCGCAGGTGGCCTGCATGTGCAGATTGTGAATTAAATACAACGCCGAATTATTGACCACCGCGGGAAAAGCCTCCAGGTAATGATAGTAACCCGTTACGGCCTGGGCATTTACTTTTTCGCCAATATCGTAGTAGCCGGAACGGATATAGATATGAGAGGGCATATGCACCAGGTGGGCCACACCAGGCATTAACTGCGGAAGTACTTTTGCAACGGCCATGCCTTTCTCCGGATGCGCAGATGCCTCAATGGCATGAATGTAATAATGTGCAGCTCCGGGGTGACGGGGATATTTTGCTAACAGCGTTTCAAGTGTCTGCACAATTTCATGCGTCCACTCTTTTGCCTGGTAATTTTTATAATACAGATCCCAGGGATGCTGCACCATTAATGCATCTACATACAAAGCAGCGATATCGGCATTTTTCGGAAAACGATGGTATGCCTTTTTCATAGCATCTGCGTATAATTGATTCAACGTTTCGCGCGATTGTGTACTGTCTGCCGCATACCTTACCTGCATGGCATCTATCAAATCTTTTTCTTCAGCGGTGCATTTGCCGTACAATGCTTTGGCACGGGCCGTGGCAGCCAGTGCGTCGGGCGAAGCGCTGTAACCAAAGTCGTTGATGTTAGGCCCGTATGACAATGCTTTACCCCAATATCCCATTGCAAAGGTGCTGTCAAATGCCACTGCTTTGTCAAACGATGCGAGCGCTTCAATAACATGGAAGCCATAATACATATTGATCCCCTGCTGAAAATAAATGGTGGCGCTGTCAATGGCTGTTGTAACCGGCATATGGTAATTGCCCCAGCCTTGGAGCAACGGAATGGGCCGGCTGCTGTCATCTGCAGCCAGGGCAGACAAATCGGGGCTGCACCGCACAGCGTATTTTATTTTTTGGTTGATAGCAGCGCGCAGCGGTTGACCAGCCGTCTTAGTTGAATGGTCGGCGCGTATAAAAGCCGCGGCGGCAAAAGCAGCAAAAAAAACGATCAGAAGAATTTTCATGTTGCAGGTTTTGGGAACAGGAAGTTAGGAAATTTTACGGCGCTTCGCTTACGAGGACACGGATGACGCGGATTAAGCCGATCAAACAGATTTTTTTGAAAGGATCATACAATCAATCATAACTAGCCGTGGTAATGCTTTACATGTTCCAAAATCAAAAACAATTATCTATCGAAATCCATTTAATCCCTGTCCAAAAAATCAAGACAGTTATCCCTGTAAATCCATCTAATCCGTGTTATCCGTGTTCATACTCGCCAGCAAAGCTGAAAAAATCACGCTTTTGCGGGATGAATCATAGCACTCCACCGCTGCATATTTGCACCTTTATTGTATTCATTTATTAAACCTTTTCTTATGCCCCCGCAGTCAGCCACCAGGCCGCTGTTGAAAAACAGCGTGCATGGAGCACGGCTTTTTATTCAGCTATTGTCTTTATGGCGCAAACGCATAACCGGCTCAATACACAGCATGTATCCCGGTAACTGGTTCAATGATTTCAGGAATATCGAAGTAACCCTGGAAGAAATGTCAGCACCCGAACAGCCAGCCCGCACTCCAGCTCAACCCGGCAATCCTGAACCGGGCAGCTTCCTGTGCAACACCCATTTGCCTTCCGCCAATTAAACATCATTACTTAAGCCAACAATTATCAACCATGCAAGCAGTCACCATTACAGCCACCGACGGATACCGGCTTAGCGCTTTATTTTGTAACGAGAAAAACGGTAATGCCGGCACCGTTGTCATCAGTTCTGCTACCGGGGTTAAAAAAGAATTCTATCTCAACTTTGCAAAATACCTTCTACGCAAAGGCTACCGCGTACTGTTATATGATTACCGTGGCATTGGCGGTTCTGCCCCCCTGCATGTAAGAAGATCCAAAGCCCGTATGCATGAATGGGGTACCAAGGATATGAATGCCGTATTGAACTGGTTGGTACAAGAGAAAAAATGTACCGGTATCATATGGATAGGCCATAGCATCGGCGGGCAACTTGTTGGGTTCCTGGAAAAGAAACATCACCTAAAGAAAGTAATTGCGGTAAATGCCGGCCTGGGGTACTGGGGCAATTTTGTTTTTCCTATGAATATAAAAACAGCGCTGTTGTGGCACTTCGTTGCGCCGCTTCTGGTAGCCATATACGGATATGGTGCCATTAAAAAATGGGGCTGGGGAGAGAACCTGCCAAAAAACGTGTTACTTGAGTGGCGGACATGGTGTATCAACAAAAACTACTTTAGGGCATTGCTGCAGAAAAAATTGAATACGCCAACGTTTTACAATTTCGATGTGCCGATTACTGCGGTATATACCAACGACGATTTTATAGCCAACGACAAAACCATTGATCGTATGATGTCGTTTTTTCCGAATGCGCCGATAACTATCGTCAAAATACTGGTGAAGAAATATACACAGCATAAAGCCGGACATACAGGTTTATTCAGAAAAAGATTTGAAAATAGCCTCTGGCCCTTGCTGGCAGGTATGATTGACAACAACAATGCTGCTATGGGCAATACATTCATCGGCCAAGAATGTGAACCTTTAGAAGCCTGATCTTCTAATGCGCAAGCCGCCCCAGCGTTTGTAAGCTGGCTGCAGTCTTGGGGTTCCATTCAAGTCCGTAACTCAACCGCATGCAATTAGAAAACTGTTTCTTAAGCGTAAACATGGTACCGGGAGAAAAAGTAATTTTTTTATTAAAAGCAGTATTGTACAAATCGATGGTATCTACCCGCTTCGGCAGTTCTACCCACAACGACAAACCACCTTGCGGACGGCTGATCTTTGTTCCTTCAGGAAATGATTCGCCTATCACACGTACATACTGCAGGTAATTGGTGTGCAATGTTCTTCGCAATTTACGGAGGTGCGCCTCGTACCTGCCGCTTTCCAAAAAATTACCGATTACTTCATGGGTAATGGGTGTACTGCTGAGGGTGTGGTAGAGTTTTGTTTTCATTACCTGCTGCAAAAATTTTCCCGGTGCCACCCACCCCACCCTGTACGCCGGTGCAAGTGTTTTAGAAAAAGAATTGCATAACAGCACTATGCCACTCTCGTCAAAAGATTTACAGCAAACCGGCCTGCGATCACCAAAGTAGATATCGCCATAAATATCATCTTCAATAAGCGGTACATTATAATGCTCCAGCAATCTCACTGCTTCCTTTTTATGTTCAACGGGCATCAGGCTGCCAAAAGGATTATTAAAATTGCTTACAACAACACAAGCAGCCAGTTTAGTAGTTTGCAATACTTTTTTAAACGCATCGAGGTCAACCCCTGTTTGCGGGCTGCTGGGAAGCTCCAGAATATTTAACCCCAGGCTTTGCGCCAGTTGAAGTATACCATAAAAACAAGGGCTTTCTACCGCAATGGTGTCACCGCGTTTGGTAAGTGCCATCAGGCAATTGGATACTGCCGAGATGCAACCTGCAGTTGTAACCACGTCATTATCTGTAAGGCTGCCGTTCCATGTAAATGACCACCTGGCTATTTGCGCCCTAAGTTTTTCATTGCCTTGCAAAGATTCATATACCGTGCCGCAACCGGGCAACGTTCTTACAGCCTGCAATGCACCTTTGTTGAGTTTGGCAACGGGCAGCAATGCTGTTGCCGGTGTACCGCGCGAGAATAATGTAAAACTTTTATCGGCAGTGCTGTGAAATGAATACTCAAAAATATCACTCGCCTGTTTTACGTTTGATTTTGTGGCTGGGTTGCTGGCCGCGGGCATAGCCAGCCTTCTGCGGAAAGCATTGCTGACATAATAACCCGATTGTGGCCGCGATTCTATAAGTGATTTTGCTTCCAGTTCATAATATGCAAACTGCGCCGTGCTCATACTCACGCCATGTTGCCGGCAGATCATACGGATAGACGGTAGCTTATCGCCCACCTTCAGCACTTCATCATTGATCTGTTTTTCGAGGCTGCGTGCAATTTTTACGTAGAGCAATTCTTTTTGTGTACTTCTTCGTGCCATATAAAACTGTATTGGTCGAAATTACAGAAATTGTATCTGTACTGGTATCAATTTTTTTATGAATTTTGTTGAGTGGTGCAATTAACACCACATCATTATATGGAAATTCCGGTAGCCATACCTTTTCAAACCATCAACTGGTCTGCTATAGAAAAAACGATGCATACAGGAGAGCGCGGGCATGCTGTATGGCAAACAGTGCAGTTGCCGGGTTTGCGCATTAGGTTGGTAGAATATTCGGCAGGATACAAAGCCGATCACTGGTGTAGCAAAGGACATATCGTGCATTGCCTCAGCGGGTACCTTGTGAGCGAACTCTCAACTGGCCAGGCAATCTCACTCGGCCCCGGAATGAGTTATGTGGTAACCGATAATGCGAGTAACCATCGCTCTGCATCAACCGGGGGCGTGTGTTTGTTAATTATAGACGGAGATTTTTTGCGGGGATAAAAAATAAGTCAACAAAAAAAATAGATTATGCTTACTACTAAAAGTAACACAACGGATATAGACGAGATACTAAGGCTGTACGAACTGGCCACGCAATACCAGTTAACTAAAAATGGGGTTGGCTGGCCGAAGTTTGAAAGGGATCTGGTGGCAACCGAAATAGCCGAAGGCCGTCAATGGAAGCTCACTGATGACAATGGAACTGCCTGCGTGTGGGCAACTACATTCAGTGATCCATTGATATGGCAGGAAAAGAACAATGACCCCGCCATTTACATACACCGGATTGCTGTACACCCTGCCTACCGCGGCATGAACCTGGTAAAACAAATTGTAACCTGGGCCAAAGCGTATGCACGCAATGAGCAAAAACAATTTATACGACTTGATACCGTAGGCGAAAACAAAGGGCTCATTAAACATTATACGTCGTGCGGTTTTGACTTCCTGGGTTTAAGCAAGCTGCCCAACACTGCGGGGCTGCCGGCACATTACCACCATGCAACCGTAAGCCTGTTTGAACTGGCATTATAAAACCTTATTAATTAAAAAAATACAATGAAAACGTTTATTGTTGACTCATTCACAAAAGAAGCCTTTAAAGGAAATCCTGCAGGCGTAAGTTTTCCGCAGCAAGCATTGAGTGCAGACACTATGCAGCACGTAGCCATGGAACTGGGTTTGTCTGAAACGGCATTTGTATCGGCAACTGATACGCCTGGCACGTATTCAATCCGGTACTTCTCACCCAAAAAAGAAATTCCACTGTGCGGACATGCAACGCTGGCAGCTGCAAAAGTAATCTTCGGTAACAGCGTTACAGATGAACTTCATTTTATTACCATACAAAATCTTGATCTGAAAATACAATGCAAAGGCGCTGAAATAAGCATGGAATTTCCGGTATACAACACGGTACCGGTAACCATACCCAGCGGTATGTTGCAGGCATTGGGACTGGATGCTGTGCTGAATGCCGTGTACAATGAACAGCATAAAATAATCATGCTTGAAATCAGCGACGCAGCTGTACTACAGCATTTACAGCCAGATTTTGCCGCGCTCACACGAACCCACAATGCTATTAACGGCGTGCTGGTAACCGCTGCTTCCGGTGATGCAGCTTATGATTACCATTACCGTTATTTCTGGCCATGGGCCGGCACCAACGAAGACCCCGTAACCGGTGGCGTGCAAACATTTCTGTCTAAGTACTGGTCTGATAAATTGGGAAAGAAAAGTTTGAAAGCATTTCAATCGTCTGCGCGTACTGGTTATATGCAGGTAGACATAACTGGCAATAAAGTTGTATTAACCAGCCAGGCCGTTGTGGTGCTGGAAGGGCAACTGGAACTCAATTAACTATTACAAAGATAAAACACCATGACCATCCCTGTTTTTAAGACCCTGTTTGTAAAAGATCTCCAAAAACTAAGTAAAGAAATTGAGTTGTATCACCACGAAGCAACTATCTGGCATATAGAAAAAGCCATTGCTAATTCGGCCGGTAACCTTTGCCTGCACCTGGTAGGTAACCTCAACACATATATTGGCGCAATAGTTGGCAAGACCGGCTATTTAAGAAAGCGCGATCTGGAATTTTCGCTGAAGGATATTCCAAAAGCAGAACTGCTTAAAAAAATTGAAGACACCATACGGATTGTAGAGACGGGGCTTGATCAAATATCAGAACAACAGATGCACGAAGATTTTCCGATGGTGATTTGGGAGAAGCCCCAAACTTACATGTATACTTTAACTTATCTGCTGGCGCATTTAAATTATCATCTTGGCCAGGTAAATTACCACAGGCGGCTGTTAGATGAAGAAAATGTGTAAATGTGATGAATGTGGAAATGTGTAAATGCTGAGACGCGGTTTTATGGAACGCAGATTTTCATGATTGTTATGATAAAACAGATTGTCTCTTCGTTTAAAAACTCTGCTAGCTCTCTTTGCTCTGCGCTAAAAAACGATGGGGTATTACACGACGCGGTTTTATGGAACGCAGATTTTCATGAGTGTTGTGATAAAATAGATTGTCTCTTCGTTTAAAAACTCTGCTAGCGCTGTTTGCTCTGCGCGAAAAAATGTTTATGCCGCAAGCCATTCACTTCACGCATCTTTATAGATTAGCATTCCCCCTTTAGGGGGCTAGGGGGTTAAACGATCGCTGGGATAATATCGTTTTATCTTTTCTTGGAGAAAAGCCACGCTGCGCGCTAACTGATCCATTCCGTCTACACCATCTTCAATGCTTATCCACCCGTTGAAGCCTGCCCTCTTCAATCGCGAAAAAATGGCATCGTAATTATTGAGCCCCTTTCCTACTTCGCCATGGCTCAGGCGTTTTGCATATCCAGCCGGGCCGGCATCTTCTTTTTGCAGATCTTCAATGGTGCCATATTTCAGGTAGCGGTCGCTGGCATGCATGGTCACTACGCGGTCGGCTACCAGGTCTAGCAAATCCAGCGGGTCTTCTCCTGCCAGGTAAGCATTGCTGGGGTCATAATTAACACCAAAGTTTGGATGCTGAATGCTGTTGACCAGCATCATAAAAACTGCCCGTTGCTGTGCAAATTCCGGGTATTCCCAAAAATCATCTTTGTAATGGTTTTCAAGGATCAAAGTGATGTTCCGTTCTGCTGCAAATGGCAGGCAGGCCTGTATGCAATCAGCAGCCAGCCGCACACCTTCTTCATTGCTTAATTGCGGTCTTCGCTGACCGGAAAGCACGCGGCAGTAAGATCCGCCGAGGGCTTCCGTCATCCTGATCCATCTTTGTTGTTTTTCAATTTCTTTTTGGCGAAATGCAGTATCGGGGTGCGTAAAATCCGGAGAGCAGCACAACATCGGAATTTCCTTGCCCGTATCGGCCACCTGGCGCCGAAACAATGGCCAGTTTTTTTCATCTTCCATTTCTAAAAATCCGGCATACCATTCAAGCCCATCAATGTTGAGTTTGGAGGCCAGCTGTATCCATTCAGCCAGTTTCATGGTACCGTCTTTACAGAGTGCGTGCATAAATGCTTTGGGAAACGCAGCTAGCCTGGGCATTGTTAGATTTATTTTACCGGTGTGGGAATGGTGGAAACATCTTTAGGCGGATTACGGCCAATAAACGGGTGTTGTTCCAGTTCAACCACCTGTCCGCTGATGGGGCCGCATTCATCAGACAACCAGTAAATGGCAGCAGCGGCAATTTCGTGCGGATATAAAATGCGGCCGGCGGGTGCATACACTGCCGGAATATCTTTATACCAGTCGTCGGCAAGTCCATGATCGCGTTTACGGCGTATCTCCGTCTCCGTTAGTACCCATCCTGGATTGATTTGATTCACCCGTACCCCGTTTTCGCGGTGCAGGGTATCGCCCAGGTTTCTAGACAGGGTCATGAGTGCACCTTTGGAAACACTGTAAGCAAACAGATTGGGTTCGCCGCTGTAGGCATTGACTGATCCTATATTTAATACGCAACCACGCGTAGCCGTTAGTTGGGGCAATGCTGCCTGTATTAGGGCAAACGGCGCCAGCAGGTTTACCGCCAGCACTTTTTCAAAGAATGGCAGGTCGGTAGTATGTATAGAAGATGACACCACGGCTGCGGCGTTGTTTACCACCGCATCCAGCTTGCCAAATTTTTCCAGTGCCATAGTTACCAGCCTGCCGGGCGCACCGGCTGCGGTAATGTCTTCAATATGCAATGCAGCATTGGCTTCGCCAATTTCCTGTACCACATCGTGGCCTGTATCTGCTTCCAGTCCGTGAATGATCAGCTTTGCGCCTTCCGCCGCCGCTTTTAATGCTATGGCTTTGCCAATACCGGTTGTACTGCCGGTAACAATAATAACTTTGTTGTGTAAGCGCATTATCAATCTGGTTTTAAAACGCTTTTTACTATTTTTCCCTGGTGCATTTGTTCAAAAGCGGTATGCCATTCTGCAATTGGCCAGATGCCGCCAATAATGGGTGCAACATCCAGCTGTTTGCTGCTAAGCAGTGCAATTACACGTTCCCAGATGGGCCAGTTATGACTAAAGCTACCCTGCAGCGTGATATTTTTTTGTACCAAAGGATCCAATGAGAAATTCAATGGTTGCGGCCCCCATCCTACTTTGCTGATATGGCCATTGGGCCTTACCAGGTCGAGCGCAATTTTCAATGTACTGCTGGCGCCGGCTGCATCAATTACACAATCTGCGCCAAGGCCATCACGTTGGCGCGCCCAGTTGCCTGCATCGCCTATGATGGTTTCACAATTATAAGTGGCAGCAATATCCAGTCTCGCTTTATCGGTTTCAAGGCCTACCAATGCCACCTGCGCTCCGCATAATTTGGCCATGGCGGCACAGAGTATGCCAATGGGGCCCGGACCGAGCACTATTACCCGGTCGCCAGGTTTTATATGCGCATTTTCCACCACTGCGCTGTAAGCAACGCAACAAGGTTCGGTAAGACAAGCATGTTCAAAAGATAATTCATCAGGCACGCGGTGCAGGCAGCGCGCGGGAACCTTTACGTATTTGGTCATTGCGCCATTTACACCATACCCGAAACCTTTGCGCGACGGATCAAGATTGTACAATCCGCGTCGCGAAAGCGGATTGTTGCTATCAATAATGGCGGCGGTTTCGCTTACTACCCGGTCTCCCTCCTTCCAGCCGCTGACACGCGAGCCCAGTTCAATAATATGGCCACCAAACTCATGCCCCAACACCACCGGGTAATTTACCGGCCAGCTGTGGTCTGATGTCCATTGGTGTAAATCGCTTCCACAAACACCCACGTTCACAACTTCCAGCAATACATCTTCTTCGGCAATTACGGGACGGTCAACATCCCGCAGTTCTACCGACCATTTCTCTGGTGCAAAATTTACTACAGCAGCAACTTTCATGAACAGTTATATTTTTTGATATGAATATACTTCGCCGCTCACGGCAATGATATACAAAACGAAAAGTTAACCATTTTTACCAAACTGTAATCGTACTGGACAGCTTTTGAACCGGCAAACCCAGGATATCTTTAATGCAGACTTCTCATCTGTTACATCTGAATGCCACTGCCTGGAAGGCCACGGTTTTTCTTGTTACACCATTAATCTCGCTGGCAACAGGCTTTTTACAACATGTTTCTTTACGGTATAACCAGCCGCCTCCAACTACAAAAATGGCCGTAAAATTGCCCAAGCTGTTGCCAACGCTGCATTAAGTATTTCTTGCCGGTTTATATCTCCCGCACTTTAAAAACGAAGAAGTGCCTAATTTGCGTGAAATATTCGTGCTAACAACCAGACGGGCTGGGGGTTGCTGCAGCGTTGGCCAATAATGGTGCGGTTTAATTGCGCACTGGCAGATAGCATCCCTTAATACATTGCCTTTCACGGCGCTGCATAAAATGATGGCATGATTTTTTTATTGTAACCCACAAGATAAACAGCGTTACAAGGGAAACAGCAGCCCTGTAAATCTGCAGTTGTGCAAATTCCATTATTACCAATTTTACTATACACATGCAAGACCTTGAACCCCTGCCCGCAACCGTAAAACGGTCGATTGAACTGTTAGGGATATTTTGTTTGGGCACTATTGTTTACCTGGGCTCAAATATCATCAACCCATTAATTCTCGCTTTTTTTATTTCCATTGTATTATTGCCCACCTACCGCTTCTTCAGAAAAATAAAACTACCGGAGATACTGGCCATCTTTTTTTCTATTCTGGTGTTGCTGGTACTTGTGGGAGGCATTGTGTGGTTTTTTTCTTCGCAGATAAGCGCACTGATTGCAGATTTTCCGCAAATCAAATCTAATGTTACCAAACACCTGGAAACACTGAGTGACTGGCTTAACCAGAAATTTAATTTTTCCAGTGCCCGCCAGGTGAAATTTATTAATGAACAAAGTAACAAGCTGCTCAACCAAACCGGCAATATGCTGGGCGGCGCGGCGGGTTCTGTGTCATCAATATTTCTTTTTATTGGATTGATACCTATTTACGTTTTCCTGATTCTCTATTACAAAAACCTGCTGTTGCGTTTTATCTATCTCTGGTTTCCTGAAGGTAACCATGAAAAGCTAAAAGAGGTTATGCAGGAAACGGAAGTCATCATAAAAAGTTACCTGGTAGGCTTGTTAATACAAATTACCTACATTACTATAATGCTGGGCGGTTTACTCATGATCTTTGGAATTCAACATGCCCTGTTAATAGGCGTTATATTCGCCATACTAAACCTTATTCCTTACATCGGTGCACTTATTGGCAATATCATTGGCGTGCTGCTTACCCTCACCTCCTCCACCGATCTTTGGCCCATTTTTACAGTGCTTGCCACCATTGCGGTTGTTCAATTTCTTGATAATAATATTCTGATGCCACGCATTGTTGGTTCAAAGGTTAAAATAAATGCATTGGCAACCATTGTAGGCGTTATTGTGGCGGGTGCACTTACAGGGGTTATGGGTATGTTTCTTTCACTGCCAGTGATAGCAGTGTTCAAAATTATATTCGACCGCACCGATCGTTTCCGGCAATGGGGTGTTTTGTTGGGTGATGAACGGCCAAAGGTCAGCCCCATCCAGTTCCCGGTATTCCGTAAGAAAAGCAAAAACGTAAGAAAAGTACTCGAGAAAGAAAATAAAGTAGAACCTACCGGTAAGAATTAGTTGGTTGTTTATTGGTAGTGATGATAACCAGGTAGTCATGTTAAAATCAATACGAAGAGAATACATCCCATAAAATTGCGAAATGGAAATTCAAGACAAACAAACAGTACAGATAGTGCAGGATCTGATAGCTATCCATAGCCTTCGGAAAGAAGCCACAGACAGACTAGGCAAAATTACCGGTGCCGGCGGAAAAGATACTTCCGCATTGACGCAGGCGAATCAGCAAAGTAAGGCGTTATTGCCCCAGCTGCTGGATGAATTGTCTGCCTATGGCGATGGCGTTCCCTCTGAAGCCGATCGAAATAACGAATACATGAACATATGGAACGATGCGCTTGCAAGGATAGACGCGCTTGCGCCGGATGAAGCCATTGATATATTCTTTCAACTGGAAGACAGCCTTCACCATATTTATACCGGCATTGCTGAAAAACATGTTCAACTGCCTGCAGCCCTGCAAAAAATAATTCAATCAGGGCAGAGCGATAATCAAAAAAAGTAAAAGCGCGTTTAAGAACATCAGGCATATTAATTTATAACCGCCTCACTGCAGCTGTAAAAGCCTTCGCCGGGTTGCTGATGAAAATAGTATCTATTTCATGTTGCGTGAATCCCGCTTCTTTTAATGCCGGCACCAGGTGCGTACATACAGTATTGTAATCTCTGTAATTGCCTCCATTTATTTCCCCCGCTGTATACCACCCAGAATCTTGCGACACCAGCGTATTAGATAATAAATTCGCTGTTTTCATTTGTTCTAAGTATGCCACATATACACTGATGTTATTGCGATCAACACCATCAAAAGAAACCCAACTTCCGGCATTACCAGCTTCAATATGATATTGTGCGTTTTGCTCATTCTGCGCATGCACCCATATACGCGCCGAAGCAGCCACGCCAATTTTGGCCAGCATGCGCAGTTGTTCGCGGGCCGCTTCGCCATCGCCGGTGTGTACGGCAATGCTGAGGCCTGTTGCCAAATGGGTAATGGCTGCGGCTTCAATTATTTTTTGTTGCGCTACTGATAAGGGCGCTTTGTCAACACCGGTTTTGATAAACCCGGGCCGGATGCCGCTGCCATCAATACCATTTTTCCATTCGTCAATCCAACGGGCAGCAAGTTGCGCGGCACTTTCAGTAAACATAAATGAGGGAAGGAATTTTTCAGCAGCAGCGCCATAGTAACCAGTATTGGTAACAATATGCAAACCCGTAGCATCAGACAAGCGCTTCAACAAGTGCACATCTCTTCCAATATATGCGGGAGTGCAGTCTATAAAAGTATTGCAGCCTTTGCTTTTTAATTCCAGCAAAAACGGAAGCGCACGCGCAAAAACCTCATCCGGCTGATACCGTTTGACTAGTCCATTGGCCGCACCGGTAAAATCACATAATATATGTTCATGGGTAAGCGTAAACTGCAGATCAGATGTATTTACAGGACCGTTCACAGTCATGACACTGTCCCCTGCAGTGTCGGCATGCAGCAACCTGGGCATTAAACACCAACCGGCGGCGGCCATGAATGATTGTTGTAAAAAAATTCTCCTGCCAGTCATTAATCCTATTTATGATGAGGGTCTTTGTGTTTCCCATTAACTAAAAACGCCGTTTATCAAAACTATATCTGTGTAGATGTATGCTGTTCATGCCCGCAGGGCCTCCGTTGGTAGACGGGTGGCACATTTCTGCCAACAATCAAATAACTTCACTATTCCGGTATAACAAATATACTGTAATGAGGAAATGTACATCACTGCTATTGCGTATTTGCGCAAATCATTGTACTGTATTAAAAGTATATCCCCATGCCTGTTAAAGCAAATAGCCGTACCGTAAAGTTTCCTGCATCAACGATTTTTAAAAGCGGCTTGCTGGTGGGCACGCTGGATATACTTTCTGCTTTTGTGGATTACTATGTTGCCAGTGGTAAAAATCCGCTGGCCATACTCAATTATATTGCGAGCGGTATTTTGGGCAAAGGGGTGATTGCCACGGGCGGAACAGCAACCATGCTTACAGGACTGGTTCTGCATTATTTAATTGCTTTCTCATTTACGGTGTTTTTTTTCTGGCTGTGCGCACACACCAAACTGTTGTCTGTCAATTGGGTGCTTAGGGGTTTTTTGTACGGCATGTTTATATGGATAATCATGAACCTGGTGGTGGTGCAACTGTCGCTGGTGCCGCACGGCCCTATCAGCGCTATGAAGTTTGACAAAATACTAAAATCCGCACTCATCCTGATTGGCATGATAGGTTTGCCCTTGTCTTATATTGTATACAGGTATGCAACCAGGCATGCGGTAAACAATGCCCCGCACCACAATGGAACTATATAAATTTTCATTGGTTTGGCGTAGCAAACCGCCATTGATAGACGATACCTGTTGTTGGGCGGCCATGCAGTATAGACAAGATTTTTACCGATTTTTGCTGTAATGAAGAAGGCATCGCTCCATGTATTATTTTGGGTAGCTTACCTGGTGCAGGATACCCTGCTGGCTTATTTATGGGATGCCCCGAGATACCTTGCTCTACCCGCTGCCACGAGGGTTTTAAATTCATTTAATTTATGCCTGGCGCTGCTGCCACCCAAAATACTATTTACGTATCTGTTGCTGTATGTAATTCTGGATCGCATCATCAGGCAAAACAACCGGTTCTTGCAAAACATGTTGTATCTGTTGTTGTCTGTAGGAGCCACGTTGTTGCTGGTGCGGGCGATTAATGTCTATTTTGTATACCCGGTCCTTTACCACAGCCAGGGCAAAGCGCCTGTATTTTTTGCGCCTTTTTCTTTCATCTTTGAACTGATAGATCTTGGGTTTGTATCTGGGATGGCCATTGCTATACGGCAGATACGACTGCAACTGGCCGGCAAAGAACGCGAGAAACTGCTGGTAAAAGAAAAACTGGAAGCCGAATTAAAATTTTTGAAAAACCAAACCAATCCGCATTTTCTTTTTAATACGCTGAACAACATTTACGCATTGGCGCGCAAAAAGTCAGACAGTACGGCCGATGTAGTCATGAAACTGTCGAAGATATTGCGGTTCATGTTGTATGAATCGGGCCGCAAATTCATCACCATTTCAGAAGAAATGAAACTCATTGGAGACTATATCGACCTCGAAAAAATCAGGTATAACCAAAACCTGCATGTGGTGTTTACCAAAGAAATAGACAATCCAGACCAGGAGGTATCGCCGCTGTTACTATTGCCCTTTGTGGAGAATGCGTTCAAGCATGGAGTCAGCGAGTCATTTTTTGATTCCACCGTAAAAATTGCCATTCGCCTGCAACAGGGCCAACTTTTTTTTGAAATAGAAAACACAAAAGAAGATGAAGAAACAAAACACGATTCCGGTAAAATAGGCCTTTTTAATATTAAAAGGCAATTGGAACTGATGTACGCCGATCACCGGCTGCAAGTGGACAATCAGCCAACAAAATTCAAAGTGAACCTTTACATCAACCTGGAAAAACATGGAGAAATATAATTGCCTTATTGTAGAAGATGAGCCGCTCGCAGCGGAAATACTGGAAGATTATATCCTGCAAATTGCCTTCCTGGAACTAAAAGGTATATGCCGCAATGCCATCAGCGCTTTGGAGGTTTTGCAAAAATGCAGGATAGACCTTATCTTTCTTGATATTCATTTACCGAAAATAAAAGGTGTCGATTTTGTAAAGACGTTAAAAAATCCACCGCAGATAATTATTACCTCTGCTTACCAGGAATATGCACTGCAAGGTTACGAGCTCAATGTAACCGACTACCTGCTGAAACCAATTGAGTTCAATCGTTTTTTGATGGCGGTAAATAAAATAAAGCCGCCTGTTGACAATGAACCTGTTAAATCAAACGATGCTCTCGCAATAACAGGTAACATCGGCGAAAAACCGCATTTATTTTTTAATGTGAGCAAGAAGAAAGTAAAAATTTATATTGAAGATATTCTTTACATTGAAAGCCTGAAAGAGTATATAAAAATTGTAACGACCAACAAATCGATCATCACCAAATTTCAGCTCAACCAGGTAGAAGAATTACTGGTAAAGGGAAAATTTCTGAGGATTCACCGATCTTTTATTGTAGCCAAAAACAGGATTGATGCATTTTCTGCTACCGACGTGGAAATTGACGGACATGAATTGCCTATTGGAAGAAGTTACAAAGAGTATGTGTTGGCCAATTTGGCGATCGCGCAGTGAGTTGTTGCTGAGATGCTAAGAGAGGCTAAGAGAAAAAGGAGAAAAGGAGTTTTTTCGCGCAGAGCTAGCAGAGCTTCTAAGACCAAGAGACGATCTTCTTTATCATAACAATCATCAAAATCTGCGTTCCATAAAACCGCGTCGCGGCATTTACACACCTGCCTGCCGGCAGGCAGGTTAGCACATTTCCACATTATTTACCGCGTCGCGGCAAGTTTCCACATTGATCACTTTTTCTTCAGCTTATGATTATACCGGATAACATCCCAGTATTCTTTTCCATAGCTTACCAGTATTTCGCCGCCGGCTGCTATATTGCGGCTCGCCTGTATAAAAACTTTTTTGCCTTTGGTTATATATACCGAATTGTTAACCATCCCGTGTAATTTACCAGGGCCCTTTGCATCATTTGCATAACGCCCTAACGCTGATAACCGCTTTTTTGCGTCGATAACATTGTTGCGGTTAATATAGAATACATATCCATTGAAATTTTCGTTATCGGTAATTTTCTTCCATGTTGTGAGCGCACCTTTGTATTCTACTACAATGCTCCCCTTTTTAATAGGCATTCTGGTAAATAACCCTTTGCCTGCCCCTGGTAAGCCTGACTTTTTTACCACAAGGCTTTTTGCGGCTGTATGTACTTTTACAATCTTGGTCATGCGGTAAGAATAAACAATATTTTGATAAAATGCTTTAAAAATGCGGAATAACGGTCATGCTTATTGTAAAAACAAAAAACGTGTCGGTAATTTTGCTTCAATGATGATGGGTATTTGCGGAGAAATTTCTACAGGCAGTCAGCCTTTTATAATTAGGGTTGGGGAGAAACCCCAAATCAGCCCACCCAACTATTAGAAGATTGCGTTGATGCCTTTTTACTTTATTCACTAATAGTTGGACAGAATTTTGTCAGCTAAGTGTAAAATTGTGGTGGGCGGATACTTCCATAGTGCTGATTGCCATTATTTTTACACATAAACGCTGGATTTTTTGCGCTTTGGCGTCTTATACCGCAACTGACCAGAATAAATCACCCCCTTACTAACTGAAAATGCCAAATGCCCTGATCATAGATGATGAGACCGACATATGGGTGTTGTTGAGCAATATTTTGCGAAAACACAATTTGAAAACCTATTATGTCAACAACCTGGAATCTGCCACCAGGCGGATGGAGCTGGAAGTACCTGCCATCATTTTCCTCGATAACCACCTCCCCGATGGCTTTGGGGTTGATTTCATTCAATTCATAAAGGGCAAATACCCCACAACAAAAATTGTAATGATTACAGGGTATGATGATCATGATAACCGCAAAAAAGCACTTCATGAAGGCGCGGATCTTTTTATCAGCAAACCATTTAGCATTGATACCATTAACAACTCCATTAAAATACTGCTGTAACTGGCTAATTCCCTTCCCTGTACCTCTCATTTTTTTTTACTTGCCTTGCAGTAAGTTTTTGACAACCAGATTTATATAAGGATGAGTATGCCTGTTGCCGGAAACTAACCTTAATCAAACATTAATTGTTTAAGGATGAATCTGATAGGTAATGGGTGTACCTTAACGGAACAATATTCCGCATACCTTATAGTATAGCCTATGTTTAATGTGCTGATAGCAGATAATGATGTTGATTCCTGGTTTCAGGTAAATGCCCTTCTGAGGCGTCATTTAATAAAGGCCAGCTTTGTGAACAACCTGAATGCTGCCAAAAATTATATTGATAACCATATCCCTTCCATACTGTTTTTCGACAGACAGTTGCAGGACACATCCGTCAAGGATTTTATTTGGTACGTACGGTCAAAATACCCTAAGGCAAAAATTATTTTGATAAATACCTGCAACGGAGGTCTCAACGGCCTTAGGTCGTTGGCGGACCTGGTTATCAGCAAACCGCTTATTCCCGACGCAATTGAACGGGCAGTCGTTAAGCTGTTACACGCTTATGAGCAGGATCCACAGCCTGTTTGTTCAGTTTAGCCCGCTGCTCCATTACTCTTTTTTGTCGTTGTTGTTTAAACCCCTGCCAGTTTTGTGTTGCAGCTCATCTATTTTCATAGAAGCTTCCGCTTTACTGATATTGGTGTCAATCTCTTCATGCGCTTCCGAAGCAAGCGTTTCAAGATAAGATGCCTGGGCACCGGTTATAGGCTCGCTACCTGTTTTCCAATCGTCTGGATTCTTGATTGTATTATCTGGTTTTTTTTCTGTTGACTTTTTCATACTAATTATTTTAGTAGAAGTAAATCAAAAACGGGGCCAGAGGTAAATGGCACCATCGAATTTTCATGTAGCAAATGGCTGATTGTTGTGCGCAGTTGTATGATGCAAAATGTATGATGGCAACCAGACCATTATGACCAATTATGCCCGCTGTATTTTTTTATGACTCAGCGCCCAACACACGTACACGATTGCCACAATAATGTTTACGCTAAATAAGATTGATTTGATGGCGGTGAAAACAGCTACGGGCATGGCCCATGTGTTGCTTGCCGACAAAAGGAAAATTGCAAAAGAAAAATTTTCGCAATAATCAAAACATGCGCACGCTATGATCATGCAAACCGACACACGGTATACCCGGCGGTGGCGGCGCATACTGGCAGCATCATGTTTATTGCTTCTGTATAATGCCGCACAACTGAGAAACAGAAGAGAATATACAAGCGGAAAAATACAATCCAACAAAAACCATGATTTGAAAAAACGCGCATGGTTGTATCCCCTTTCTTTCGCCTTAATTACAAATGCGGTATCGAAAAAACAACCCGTCTTCATAGCATGCGCATCAACGGCATGTGGCGTGGCAATATGATCCTGTATAAAATAAGGGGTAGTAGCTTCAAAAGCGATGTAGAAAATAATTGCCGCTGCCACAGCAGGCAAGATTCGCCTGCCCGAAATAAGATCCTGCATATAACAGTGCGTAGGTTGAATTGAATAATAACAGCAGCACTAAATTAAATAGTATACAGGAAGAAAAATTAACGACGGCACGAGAAAACGCAGCAGCACGATGCGGATCACCGATTGTTGAGACAGTTAGCAGATAGTAAAAATACTGAAGACGTGTACTCCGTACACGCTGCCCGTCGAAAATATAAAATCACCAATCGAAAATTATCCAATAAAACCATTTGTTTATTACCTTAGTAATCTAGGATAAGGTTTAATGGTTAATGGTACTTGATTAGTGCAGCCGCTTCACGAAGAAGCGGCTTTTTTAATGGGCCGGGACGAAAATGAAGGTTTAATGATCAATAGACACTCGAACGGGCAGCCCACTATGGCAAATATGCAACAGTATTTGTATTGAAATGTACCGTATTACTACGCATGCGGTAAATAATTGCGTTTTCATGACCGTATGACTAATGCCGGTAAGGCGGTAGCGTGTTACCACGTGCATGGTGGCGGAATGACCGCTTACTGCTTACATTAGTTTTCTTTACGGGATTTATTTTACATTTACCCGCGTTAATCATCAATTCATCATTTAAGTGGTGCACAAAAAAAAGATCTCGTTAAAAGATATTGCGCTGAAAGCCGGCGTGTCTACCGCGCTGGTATCTTATGTGCTGAACGGAAAAGACAGGAAGAACCGTGTAAGAAAAGAAAAAGCTGAGCAGATACTCCAGATTGCCAAAGAAATGAATTACCAGCCCAACCACCTGGCAAAAAGCCTGCGCAGTGGCAAAAGTTATACCATCGGGCTGGTAATAGCCGATATTTCCAATCCATTTTTTTCCAATATTGCGCGCATTGTAGAGAACCAGGCAAGGCATCATGGCTATACTGTTATCTATGGAAGTTCAGATGAAGATGCTGCCAAATCGATGGACCTGATCAATGTACTTATCAACCGGCGGGTAGATGGTTTTATCATTGTTTCTACCGAGCACTCGGAAAAACAGGTGTATCATTTAATGGAGCAGAATATTTTATTTGTGTTGCTGGACAGGTATTTTCCAAAAATCAAAACCGATTTTGTATCAACAAATAATTACAAGGCGGCATTTGATGCCGGTGCGCACCTGGTTGCGATGGGATATAAGAACATTGGATTGATTGCATACAAATCAAACATGTTTCACATGCAGGAAAGGATCAGGGGATACCGCGATGCATTGAAAAACAAAAAATTGCCGCTGAGAAAAAAATGGCTGCAGGAAGTTCATTTTAATAACGCCAAAGCAGAAGTGGAGAAGGCCATTGATGCTATGTTGGTGCCGGGTCAACCCGTTGAAGCCATCATTTTTGCCACTTACAGCCTTGCAGTAAACGGATTAAAATACATCAACCGGCTTGGACTAAAAGTGCCGAACGACCTGGCCATTGTAAGTTTTGGGCAGGCCGAAGTATTTGATCTGTATGCCTGCCCCATTACCTATGTAATGCAGGATATGGAAAACCTTGGCAAAGCCGCCGTGGATATACTGGTTAAGAAAATGGAAAACCCAAAAGAAAAAGTACAGGAAGTACTTTTTGATGCTAAACTTATCAAGCGTGAATCCTCAAAAATAAAACGCTGAGCGCTCGATTCTACACACTGCTATAAAAGGAATACCGCGCCTTTTTACGGACTGTTCTGCCCGCTTCAAACAACGCTTGTAAAAAAAATTTTGGAGATATCATTATAAAATTTATAGATTTATGAAGGATTTGCAGATAGACTTTTACAATACAGCAAACTAAAAACAGGTTTTACAGACCATCAGCGCAGTATATTTATCATCAGTATTTTTTGAGAAAAGGCATTTACAAAAACGGGGCTACAGGCAGGTAGCTTTTTTAAGCCCGGTTTGCTTAATCGTTAAACCTATTTTGCTTAATCCTTTAACCATTGCTTTTTTCACCAAAACCAACTTGCCATATGCAAAGAAGAAGGTTTTTAAAAACCGCCACGCTGGGTTCGGCTGCCATGATCACAGGTGTTCCGTTACTGCATGCTGCCACCCGCCCTGCAGATGTTGCTGCATCAAAACTCACCATCACTAAAATCAGGTACTACAGTGCTCCCGGTTATACCAAACCGCTTTTTAACCAGGCCCGCGGCATTGTAGAAATTGAAACCAGCGGCGGCATTACCGGCATTGGTGAAGGCGGTTCTAAAGACATGATAGAACAATGCGCGCAGATGATGATTGGCCGCGATCCCTTTCGTATAGAACATATCTGGCAAAATCTTTACCGCGGCATGTTTTACCCGCCGGGCCGCGAGAAATTGCATGCACTGGGGGCACTTGAAATGGCATTGTGGGATATAAAGGGCAAAGCCCTGGGCGTTCCTGTATATGAATTACTGGGTGGCTCTACCCGCGAATATGTGGAATGCTATGCCACGGGGTTCCGGGCCTCCAAAGCCACTACAGAAGAAGGAAGGGCACAGGACTGTATAGCCGCAGGTTTGCGCGCTTACCGTATTGGCCCTACCGGTGGCAATGGCGATGAACGTTTCGATTTTTATGAGAACGCAAAAAAAACAATCGACTTCTGCAAACGCATAGACGGTGCTGTTGGTGGCGGCGGCAAATGGGCCATCGATTTGCATACAAGGTTTGATATGACAGAGGCCATTAAAATCTGCAGTGCCCTGGAATCATTGGAACCTTATTTTATTGAAGACATTGTGCGCTCAGAAAATCCCGGCGTATACAAAACGGTGCGCCAGCTTACAAAAGTACCCATTGCCGTGGGCGAACAATTTGGCGACCGGTGGGATACCAATGAACTGATTGAAAACCGGCTGATAGATTATACCCGTGTTACATTGCCCAATACCGGCGGCCTTTCTGAAATGAAAAAAATTGCCTCCATGTGCGAAACACATTACGTGGGCATGATACCGCATTTCACCGGCCCCCTTTCCACTGCAGCATTGGTACACGTGCTGGGTTCTTCCAGTCCATCTCGCTGTTTAATGGAACTGGGCGGGGGCGAACCCGAACGCCCTGCCTACTTCAATGAAGATTACCTGCTTTTCAAGAATGGAAAATTATACCTCAACCCTGCTCCGGGGCTGGGCGTAAAATTCGATTCTAAAAAAGCAGATTTTGTGATGGAGATAACTGCCAATACCAAATACCCGCATCCCATATTACAAAGTCCGGATGGTGCCATTCACAACTGGTAACCATCTTTACTAACTGCCATATAACCATCTATTATTAATCAACCTTTAAAAAACGATTGCGATGAAAAGAAAATCAATATTATTTTTTTCGCTGCTGTTATTTTGCTATTCACTTGTTGTTGCGCAAAATATAACGGTAACCGGTAAAGTATCTACACCGGCCAATGAACCGCTTTCGGGCGTTTCAATAAAAGTAAGCGGTTCCAAACAGGGTACCAGTACAGACGGCGGCGGAAATTTCAGTATTGCTGCGCCCGCCAAATCTACCCTGGTTTTTTCTTACGTGGGCTTTAACGAGCAATCCATCAGCATCAACGGACGCACATCCATCAACGTTATACTGGTAACCAATGCAGACAGTATGCAAACGGTGGTGGTAACGGCGCTGGGTATCAAGAAAGAAGTAAAGAAACTAGGCTATGCTACGGCTACCGTTACTGCAGATCAGATAGCTACTAACCGTACACCCAATGTACTAAGCGGTTTACAGGGGAAACTATCCGGTGTTAATATTACCACAATGGGTACCGGCCCTGCAGGCTCGGTTAAAGTACGCATACGCGGCCAGTCTTCATTCAACTCTGTTAACTCGCCCTTGATTGTGCTCAACGGTGTGCCTATGGACAATTCATCATACGGTATTGGAATCAGCGGCCCGCGCGGCGGACAGGTAAACAGCAGCGATGGCGGCGATGGGTTCTCCAGCATCAACCCGGACGACATTGAATCCATGACCGTACTGAAAGGTGCTGCAGCTTCCGCCTTGTACGGCTACCGTGCCAAAGACGGGGTGATAATGGTAACAACAAAATCAAAAAGTACCACCAAGGGTATTGGCGTAGACTATAATATTAATTTCACCACGGATACACCGCTTGACTTTACCGACTTTCAGTATGAATACGGACAGGGAGAACGAGGTGTACGGCCAACCACGGCCTTTCCACAATCGGGCGTGTGGAGCTTTGGTGAAAAGTTTGCTCCGGGCATGAAGCAGGTATTATTCTCCGGTGAAACATTTCCCTACGAGCCCGTTCGCAACAGGTACAAAACATTTTACAACATTGGTACCAACCTCACCAATACGGTTACGTTGTCTACAGCAGGCGATAAAGGCGGCTTTAGTCTTTCACTTGCCAATACAGACAATAAAGGCATTCTTCCTAATTCAAAATTTAACCGACGTTCCATTAATCTTGGCTTTATTCAGAATGTTACCAAGAACCTAACGGTAACGGGCAACGTTAATTATTCAAACGAAAAAAATACCAATCCGCCGCAGGTGAACACACAGGATATGGCAGTGCCTACTGTACTGTATACGCTCGCCAATTCGATGCCGTTCTACGCACTGGAAAGCAATCAAACACTGGTTAACGGCAATGAATTTGTAATGGCCAGGTTCCTGGTAAGAAACAACCCCTATTACTCGGTTAACTACCGCAAAGAAAATATTCAGCGCGACCGGTTGCTGGGCAACATCGCTTTAAAATACCAGTTAACACCCTGGCTGTATGCACAGGGCCGCATTGCACAGGATATGTATACGCGTTACCAGGATTACAATATCCCCAATGGTTATGCACCCATACCCGCCGCACCTTCAGGTTTTGTGAATGGATCTTTTACACAGGATGTCCGCCGGTTCCGTGAGAGAAATTATGACTTTCTTATCGGTGCCACGCATAAAATAGGAAATATTGGTGTGGATGTAACAGCTGGCGGTAACCAGATGTACCGCAAAATGGAATACAACAGTGTGCTGGCCACAGACTTTATCATTCCCGGTTTGTATACCGTACAAAACGGCAGGGTAAAAGATCCCATCTATAGCAAAACAGAACAAAAAGTAAATTCGTTGTATGGCGCATTGGAATTATCGTACCGCAATTTCTTATACCTCAACGCTACCGCGCGTAACGACTGGTTTTCTACCCTTGCACCAGAACACAACAACATTCTCTACCCTTCTGTAAGCACGAGCTTTATATTCTCTGATGCTTTTAGTTCGAAAATGCCTGCCTGGCTGAATTTCGGAAAGCTGCGGGTAGCGTATGCCGAGGTAGGATCCGATGGCAGCGTGGCGCCTTATTCAAGTTCATTGTACTATTCAGTCAACAACAACCTCTACCCCAATCCGGCGGGTGCTACCGTGCCCATTGGCGGTATCAATGGCGCACAGGTACCCAATGTAGACCTGCAACCATCCAGAACTTCAGAAACAGAAGTGGGTGTAGAACTGAGAATGCTTGGCAACCGCCTGAACCTGGACTTGTCGTACTACTATAAAACCACCAAAGACCAGATACTGGGTATCCTTATATCTGATGCTTCGTCTTATACCAACAAACTGATCAATGTTGGTAAGAGCATGAACAAGGGTATTGAAATGATGCTGAATGTAGTGCCGGTTCAAACCAAATCATTTAAATGGGATGTAACGCTGAATGGTTCTTACAATACATCCAACGTACTTAAACTGGGACCCAATGCTGCCGATACTTCCATCAATGTATCTAACGGTGGCGGACGTATACTCAGACAGGTAGTGGGAAAACCCATCGGGGCGTTGTACACTTACATGTACCTGCGCGATAAAAGCGGCCAGCAGGTGTTTGATAAAGCCAGCGGTAAACCCATGCGTAATGAAGTGCCTCAGTATGCAGGCAATGTATTACCCAAATATTTTGGCGGTATCACCAACGCTTTTACTTACAAAGGCATTAGCTTAACGGTGCTGATAGATTTCAAACTCGGTTCTAAAATGATTGCCGGCTCTAACCAGAATGCATTGCGCCATGGCCTGCACAAAAACACCTTGGTTGGCCGTGCTGAAGGTTATGTAATTGGAAAAGGTGTAAACCCCGATGGCGGTGTAAACACCACCAAATCTGACCTGCAGCCGTTTTATGAAACACCCAATGTACTGGGTGTAAATGAAGACTGGGTATTCAACTCCGGCTTCTGGAAACTGCGGCAGATTACACTCGGTTATGATTTCACCAAATATGTGAAGGGTATCAAATTTATACGTGGATTAAAACTGAGTGCAGTTGCCAACAACGTAGCCATCTTAAAAAAATGGACACAAAACATGGATCCTGAAAACACGGCTAATATTTCAGACAATGAAACCGGGCTTGATTTCTGGACGGCCGTACCTCCTACCAGAAGTATTGGTTTTAACCTGAGCATTAAGTTTTAATGAAAACCGATATCAACTCATTCATAAAAAAATATGTTATGCTACAATATAAAAAATACCTGATGGTGCTGCTGGCGGCCGTGGTGCTGGTTAGCTGCGACAAAGGCTTCAAGGAATTAAATACCAACCAGGTAGATCCTACTGCATTAGACCCGCAGATTGTAATGAACGATGCGGTTATATTAACCGTATACGCCGATAATTTCGGAACGCTGGGTATGTTGTGTTATAATTTTCCGATTGTGCAGCAAATAGTAACACCGTTTGGGAGTTCGCTTTCCGGCGGCAATTACAATATTAAAAACACTGCCAATTCAGGATTGGTATGGACCAATTTTTACCAGAACGTTTTAAAACAAAACCTGGATGTAATCACCAAAACAAAAAGTGTTCCCACGCTGAGCAACCTGTACAACCAGGCAAGGATATGGAAGGCGCACAGCTTTATGATCTTAACGGATACTTACGGCGATATACCGTATACAGAAGCTGCACAGGGATTTATTGCAGGTATCAGTTATCCTAAATACGACCGCCAGGAAGCCATTTACAAAGACATACTCAAAGAACTTGATGAAGCCACTGCCGCGCTGGATGCATCCAAACCTGCATCTGCCAATGACATTATCTACGGCGGCAATATTACGCAATGGAAACGTTTTGGTTATTCTTTATTGCTGCGTGCAGCCATGCGGCTTTCTAAGGTAGCGCCGGATATGGCAAAGACCTATGTTGCCAAAGCAGTGGCGGGCGGGCTCATGCAATCTAATAAAGACAATGCTGTGATACGCCATACTTCCCTGTACAATAACTGGATAGCGGTGCATTTAACAGCCCGTGAAAAAGCCAACTTTTACATTGCCAAACCATTTCTCGATTTCTTAAAAAACAATAATGATCCGCGGCTGGCGGGTATTGCCGTACGCGCACCCGGCGCTACATCGGGCGCAGACCAGGTGCCTGCAAAAACCACGTCAGACCCCACCAAACAGGTGGGTATGCCTATGGGTTATGACGATGTGAGCATCAAAAATACTTTTGCCGCCAATGGCGTAGTAAGTTTGTATGATTACAGCCAGGTAAACCTGAATACCGTGCTGGCGCTTACTGCACCCGAGTACCTGGTTACCTATGCAGAAACACAGTTGCTGCTGGCAGAGGCCGTGGTAAGAACATGGACTACCGGTGATGCAGCAGCGCTGTATAAATCCGGTGTGGAATCGCACATGCGCCAGATGGCTGAGTACGGGCCTGCTGCCGCTATTTCAGAACCAGATATTGCTACTTATATGGCCGGTCACCCTTTTGACCCTGCCAAAGCACTTGAGCAAATCAATACACAATACTGGGTTGCCTCATTTATGAATGGCAGCGAAACCTGGGCAAATTTCAGAAGAAGCGGTTTTCCCGCACTTACCAAAACACCTTACCCCGGCTCTGAAATTACCGGCAATTTTATCAGGCGCATGCCCTACCCCGACGGAGAAACTATTGTAAACAAAGCTAACCTTGATGCGGCTGTTGCGGTACAGGGCCCCAATGATTTGAATACGCCGGTATGGTGGGATAAATAATCAGCAACGCGTACCTGGAAATATAATGCCTGCCCGCGGCAGCAGGCGCGGGTGGAGTATAGCTGTTTTCCATGTACGCCTTAATTGACTGGCGAATTATTTATCTGTTTTGTTCACCTATATTTTATTCAATGGAAAATTACTTACTGGGCTGTGATTGGGGAACATCATCTTTTCGTTTGGGTTTATATAGTGTTACAGGCGGGGGACTTGTTGACGAAATTCAATCGGGGGATGGCATATCGGGTATTCACCGCAATTGGCAAAACGGTAATTATAATCACAGGAATATTACCAAAGATGAGATGTTTCGCGAGCGGCTGTTGCAGCAGATAGAAAATCTTTCGGCTAAAACCGGTCTTCGCCTGCACCATACACCGGTACTGGTATCAGGTATGGCATCGTCGTCCATCGGTATAGAAGATGTACCATATGCAGGCTTGCCTTTTCATTTAGACGGCAGCCAGGTGAAAACGAGGAAGTTTCCGGCGCGTGAAAACTTTCCGCATGAAATGATATTGATCTCAGGTGTGCAAAGCGATCATGATGTAATGCGCGGAGAAGAAACACAACTGATAGGCGTATGGTCGCTGCTTACAGACAGGGGCAGGCCGCCGGAAGAAGCCATTGTAATTTTTCCGGGAACGCATTCCAAACATGTGTATGTAAAAGATTCGCGGCTGATACAGTTTAAAAGTTTTATGACGGGTGAAATGTACCAGGTAATCGGCAATTACAGCATACTAAAAGATTCCATTACAATGTATGACGACCATACCCCGTCGGCAGCCGATATATTGGCATTCAGAACCGGTGTACAGCACGCAGCTGCATCAAGCATCCTGCACAGCCTGTTTACTGTGCGCACCAACGAACTGTTTAAGCGCATGAACAAAAACCAGAATGCATTTTATTTAAGCGGCCTGCTGATAGGCAATGAACTGAATGATCTTACGCTGTCGCCCGTTTGTCCTTTATTCCTTTGCAGCGGCAAAAACCTGCACGGCCTGTATAAAATAGCGTTGGAAGAAATGGGCCTTGCAGAGAGAACCACCTTTATTGCTGCCGGCCTTGTGGAGAAAGCCGCTATCACCGGTCAGAAGATCATCTATGAACAATATGTAAACAACAAATTGCTGAACGGGTAAAACAATTTTTGTCGAAAGCTTACATACCACTGAAACAGAAAATGCAAAAAATGCGGGATTAGTTTGGGCTTATTGTTACATTTATTCTATACCCAATTAAAAGATTGCTGAATGCCTGTACGCAAGATTAAAAATTACCGGTGGATTATTGTAACCCTTTTATTTTTTGCCACTACCATCAACTATCTCGACAGGCAAATTATTGGCTTACTAAAACCGATACTGGAAAAAGAATTCAGCTGGACAGAGACCGATTTTGCGCATATTGTAATGGCATTTACCGCGTCTTACGCCGTGGGTTTGATTTCCATCGGTTGGCTGATTGATAAAATAGGTACCAAACTCGGCTATGCCATCACCATTGTTTTCTGGAGTATTGCCGGCATGCTGCATGCATTTGCCAGGAGTGCCTTTGGATTTGGCGTTGCACGCGTTGGATTGGGATTGGGAGAAGCAGGCAATTATCCTGCTGCCATGAAAACGGTAGCAGAATGGTTTCCTGATAAAGAGCGCGCAATGGCCACCGGGTTGTTTAACATGGGCACCAGCGTGGGCGTTGTAGTGGCGTTGCTGATAGTTCCGTTTATTTTACAAAATTATGGATGGCAGGAAGTCTTTCTGATTACCGGCGCACTGGGCTTTGTATGGCTGATATTCTGGTGGTGGCTGTATGCCGTTCCTGCAAAACAACCAAGAATTACTAAAGAAGAATACCAATTGATTATTAACGGACAGGAAGAAGAGAAAGACGTTACAGATCAAAACAAACCAGTTAAATGGGTAAAATTGTTCAGCTTTCCACAAACATGGGCTTACATCACAGGCAAAGGTTTAATAGATCCCATTTACTGGTTTTTTTTATTCTGGCTTCCTTCTTACTTCTCTTCCACCTTTAGCCTTGATCTAAAAAAACCGAGCCTCCAGTTAATGATTATTTATGCCGCCACTACTGTTGGCAGTTTTGCCGGCGGTTATTTTTCGTCCATGCTTATAAAAAAAGGATGGCCTGTACTAAAAGCAAGAAAAACGGTGCTGCTGGTATTTGCGTTCATGGAAGTGTCTATCATACTGGCGCAGTTTGCTACCAGTGCATGGATGGCCGTTATACTGATCAGCATTGCTGTGGCAGTGCACCAGGCATGGGCCACCAATATATTTACAACAGCATCTGATATGTTTCCAAAAGAAGCCGTTAGTTCGGTGGTAGGCATCGGTGGTATGGCAGGCGCCCTGGGCGGAATACTATTTCCCATTCTGGTGGGCAGTTTGTTGGATGCTTACAAAGCGTCGGGCAATATCACCGCAGGATACAATATATTATTTACCATTTGTGGATTTACGTACCTGGTGGCCTGGACGATCATTCACCTGCTTACGCGCAAAGCCGCAAAAGTTAAACTCAATGAATTACTCTAACTAAAACGTTCACACATCATGAAAAACGAAGCATCAGATTTTAAAACAGGGCGCCGGCAGTTAATGAAAATGCTGGCACTCGGCTCAGCGGGGCTACTCGCCAAACCATTTGTGCAGGCACAGGCTACAGCGCCCGCAATTTCCAATTCATACAAAGCGGGTTTGCCACCAGTAAAAATTAAAAGCGTAAAGGCCATTGCAACCGCGCCGGAAAACATCAACCTCATTGTAGTTAAAATTGAAACCACTGAACCTGGTTTGTATGGACTGGGCTGCGCCACCTTTACACAACGCGCCGCTGCGGTGGTAACTGCCATAAATACTTACCTCGCAGAATTTTGTGTGGGAAAAGATGTAGACAATATTGAAGACATGTGGAACTCGTTTTATGTTAGTTCTTACTGGAGAAACGGACCTGTACTCAACAATGCGATCAGCGGTATGGACCAGGCTTTGTGGGATATAAAAGGCAAACGCGCCAACATGCCTATTTACCAGTTGTTGGGCGGCAAGAGCAGGTTTGCAGTAGATTGTTACGAGCATGCCAATGGGAAAACACCAGAGGAAGTAGCCGCTGATGTACAAAAATATATGGGTATGGGTTTCCGGCATGTACGCATTCAACAGGGTGGATATGGCGGAACAGGCACAGGCAACCTCAACAAGCCAGATTTTAAAGAAGCCGGGTTTGGTTATGAGAATGATCAATACATGAACGAGGGTGCGTATTTGCGCGCTGTTCCAAAAATGTTTGAAACCGTGCGGAAAGTATGCGGCGAAGAAGTGGAGCTGTTGCATGATGTGCATGAACGGGTGCAACCGATGGATGTTATCAATATGATCAAGCAACTGGAACCCTATCATCCTTATTTTATTGAAGACCCCTTCTCACCAGAAAACCAGGAATGGTTCAAACAGTTACGCATGAGTACGTCTGTACCAATAGCCATGGGTGAACTGTATAACAATATCAATGAGTTTAAATTGCCAATGGTAAACCAGTGGTATGATTTTATCAGGGTGCACGTGTCGCAGGTAGGCGGTATTACGCCCGCTATGAAAATTGCCCGCCTGGGTGAATTCTTCAATGTAAGAACAGCATTCCACGGCCCGGGAGATGTATCGCCGGTAGGCCACTCCTGCCACGCACATATTGATTTGAATGTATGGAATTTCGGTATACAGGAAGCCGTACACTTTTCAGATAAATTAAAAACAATCTTTACCGGTTGCCCCACCATGAAGAACGGTTACATGTACGTAAATGAAGCGCCCGGCCATGGGGTAGACATCAATGAAAAGGAAGCGGCCAAATATCCTATCATCACCAAATCTAACTGGCAGGTACGCAAAAGAGACGGAACCATCATCAGACCGTGATTTGTTGTGTTGAGTGTTGGGTGTTGGGTGCTTTTGTTATGTGTTAAGTGTTGGGTGTTGTTTGTTATGTGTTGAGTGTTGGGTGTTGTTGTTTGCGGAACGCAGTCCGGGCTCGTGAACTGCGAACTCCCGAACTATGAACTTCGGAACTATGAACTCCGAACTATAAACTCCGAACTATGAACTCCGAACTATGAACTCCCGAACTATGAACTTTCGAACTATGAACTTTCGAACTATTCACAAAAACCAAAAAATCATGGCAGTATCATCCAGAAAAAACAGTATGTCAAGACGTACTGTTATACAATCAGTGCTGGGGGCAATTGGCGCCGGTGTAACGCTACCACTCTCCTCCTATGCAACGCAGCCTGTAAAAACGCCGGTAAAAGCAGAAGTGAAAATCACGCGGCTGGAAACTTTTTTGGTCAAACCACGGTGGTTATTTTTAAAAATACATACCGATGCAGGCGTGGTGGGGTTGGGTGAGCCATTGCTGGAGGGCCGCGCGCTCACGGTGCAAACAGCTATCAAAGAAATTGAACCATACCTGCTGGGCAAAGATCCAAGGCATATTGTACACCATTGGCAGGCTATCTACCGTCATGCATTTTACCGTGGCGGGCCTATTCTCACCAGCGCTATCAGCGGTATTGACCAGGCATTGTGGGATATAAAAGGAAAATTATTGGGTGTGCCTGTGTATGAACTGCTGGGCGGGCCCACGCGTGACAGGGTACGTGTGTATGGCCGTGCCGCTACACCCGATGATATTAAAAAAAGAAAAGCAGAGGGTTATACCGTTATAAAAACCGGGCTACAGCACGAACATCCCGCAAACATTGTTGAGAATCCGCGCTTCATCAAACATGCCGTAGACAGTTTTGCGGCGTTGCGCGAAGCAGCCGGGCCCGACATGGATATTGCCATCGATTTTCATGGCAATATCTCTCCGCAGACTGCCAAAGTAATCATCAAGGAACTGGAGCCTTTTCAACCCATGTTTATTGAAGAACCCTGCCAGGCGCAAAATGTAGATACCATGGTAGATATTGCCCGCGGCACCCACTTACCCATCGCCGCAGGCGAAAGAATATTTACCAAATGGGGTTTCCGGGAACTGCTGGAGAAAAAAGCAGTAGGTATTGTACAACCCGATTTATGCCATGCCGGCGGAATTACCGAAGGCCGCATTATTGCAGGTATGGCCGAGGCATACTATGTACCCATTGCACCGCACAATCCGATGGGGCCAATTTCGCTGGCAGCCGGATTACACCTAGCAGCAAGCATTCCCAACTTTTTGGTGCAGGAGCAGGTGAGTCTTGGCGAAGGCTATTTAAAAAATCCGTTTGTGTTGCAGAAAGACGGAACGGTTATGATACCCAAAGGCCCGGGCCTGGGTATTGAACTGGACGAAGCGCTTATCAAAGATAAAATGGGTCACGACTGGAAAAACCCGGAAACGTATAACTTCCTGGATGGTTCCGTGGTTGACTGGTAACCTACACAAATACATCAAACAGCAGGAGGAAAACGGGCGGCAGCATTCAGGTTGCAGCCCGTTGTTGCTTCCATAATGTCTGTAGCTGGCATGATTCTTCTATACAGTGATTTATAAAAATCGGCAAAAATGGAAACCACCTGGCGCAATATTGAATTTGATTTTGAAGGCACGCACTACGATGGAAGACTTACCCCGGAAACAAAAAAAGGGCATGAGCATCCCTCCTCGTGGCATGTAGTATTGAACGAAGTATTTTTCGGCTACCTCCATAAAAATAACGGACACTGGTTGGTTAGCGAACAACGTCCGCAAGGACTAGTAGACGCAGTGGGGAAATTGATTGAAGCTGATGCACAATAATCTTTTAGCAACGCAGCTCCTTGTAGAAATAGTTACTCAAAAGACGTTTTTTGGTAAGTGACGGTTAATTAACAACCGTTAGATAAATCAGGCATGCTTTTTTAATAATAGTTATCCTAACTATTTGCAACGATGCTTTCTAAAACAGATATAGCCAATACGCACTTAGCCGCCGTTAAGCCAACAAACGCCCGGGTTATCCCCATAAAAAAAGAGGAAGAAGAAAAGACAGTTCCCGATAAAGCAAAAAAGGAAAAAGTACTCCATCCTCCATTGAGCCAGTTTAATACTGGCTACATAAAAGCAAAAGATAACGACCCTTTGTAGGGTGCATTACAGGTTCTAAATACCAAACGCCTTTTACTTATGGATACATCATCACCAGCTGACAATAAGGATGTAAAAGCCGCTGAAAAAAAGCAGGCTTTTAAAGAAGGTGCCATGGACAATACCGGTAAGCTGCCGGATGCCGCGCAACCGCCTGAAACAGCTAAAAAAGAAAGCGAGCAGGATGCACCAGCCACCAAACCATCGGATCAAGCTAAGTAATACCTATTTTCTTTGCACGGAGTAATTGCCGGTTGCGCTGTCTTTTACCAGCGTGTAGCCTTCTTTCAGGTTAAGTTTCCAACCTTCCCCTTCAATACTATTTGCTGTATTTACTAACGGACTACTTACGGAAACTTTACTCCAGTCTGTATTTATTAATGCCCCTTTACTAGCATTCAGTGTGCCCCAATTATCAGTTATTGTTATGATAGGGTAAACAGTGCCGGCGTTTTCAACAGCTATCATCGTTCTGGGATCAAACGATACATTCATTTGCATGGCGGGAATTTCAAGATGCGGATCCTGTACCATTTTCTTTTTGTAAGCAGCTATGGTTGCTTTGATGTTTTGTTCCCTGGCCGTTTCTGCTACCACAATGTTATTGCCATCATAATTGTTCATAAGGGCCTGTATCGCTAAGGCAGATAAAGTTTTCGCACTGTAATGAAACGCGTCTTGAAAATACTTTGTAAGATGGGTGCTTACCTTTACGTGATGGTTCCAATACGGGCGCTTACCCTGGAGCAGGTAACCATACATGGGTACAGTTTGATAAGCAAAGGAGCGTACAAAGCCAGGGTTGCTTAGGAAGCCTGCCAGCACCTCATTAAAATGGGCCACCGTTTGCTCTTTGTTTCGGTTGGCCACCAAAAGACCGGTATATTCTGCCAGTCCTTCATTAAGTTCAAGTTTGTTTTCTGTGCTATCTGCTCTTGCATATAACCCATGCCGGTATTGGCGGAATGCCAGCGCATTTTTTACATGCATTGCTGCAACGCGGTCATTGCTGGTATTAACAGCTTGTTTCAATGCTTCCAGTTCGAGCCGCAGGTATATTCTGCCTTCTTTTTGATCAAGGTGGTTGTTGGCAGCATCCAGTAACCGGAAACCAAGCGACAGTTGCGCACGGTGAAAAAGTTCATGCGCCATCAAATTGATCCTGTCCTGCTTATTGTTTGGCAGCGGCAGCATGACCATCGCCCACCGGCGGCCGTTCCATTCAACAGCGGTATTGGCAATATTTCTTTCCGCGGGAAAATATCCTGTATACACCGGCCCCGATTGTTTCAACACACCTGCAGCATCCGGGTAATTGGCAAACACCTGGCGGGTAGCAGGGTAAATGAAAAGCATGGGGCCGTATAAGGGCTGATTCCATAATTGTTTATTGCGTTGCGCGGCGTATTGTATTTCATCAAAATACAAGGCCATGCTATCTGCTGGTGCCGGCGGCTGTTGCGACCATACACCTAACGGCGGCAGACAAACGATAAAATAAAGCAGGCGTTTCATATATGTCGTTTCAATAACGACAATAGTACGAAATTATTCGTATAAATTCATTTTTTCGATTGTATTTTTGCGATGAAGGTTTGAGCTACCCATCCGTTGTTATCCAAATAGTTTGATGATTTCTTCAATACCGGCAGTATCCTCTCCCCGCTCCTTTCTAAATACTACCATCCGTTCCAGATTACCTTTTGTTGTATTGAGCATCCATGGCTTCGGGGTGAGCGTATCTGCCTTTTCAAAAAATTCACTGGCTTCAACAAATCTTCCTTCAATCACCGCCAGTTCCAGCAAGGTGGCATAATCCCAGTAATCAGGGGTCTTGCGGTTCATTTTGGTTATCACCGCATTTTCCACAGCAGGTATCAGTCGGGTAGCTGTTTTTTTGTCGCCCGATAATTCAAGACAGGTGATATAATTTACCCCCGGGTAAGCATCCCTGATGTCTGCTTCAAAACCTTTTTTGTATAACTCCAGAGCCTTGGCAAGATGTATTTTGGCCTTCCCCAATTTTCCCGGTGTATAAGCCCTGTCCATTTTGTCTTTATAGATTCTTCCCCAGATACCGTAGGTTTCACTGCTGGCCTTGCCATTGGTTTCCAGTTCCCGCAACACGCTTTCTGCTTCGTTTATCATTACATCGTCTACCGGTGTTGCTTTGCCTCCGTTGCGGTTTAGTACAAAAGCATATTGTTCCTGCATCAATACAGTTTTAAAAACATAACGGGGTAACGACTTAATGAAAGCCAGCATTTCGTCAAATGCATCCACATCACGCAGGGATATCATAATATCTACCAGTATCGCCGTTTCAATGTTTGTCAACGGTTGGTTCTCTGCAATTATCGCGTTTATTGCATCAATGCGCAACTGTTTGGCTTTGGCTTTATCCGGGTCGGCAATGCTGCGCGCATATGCCAGTTTCGTTTTTATTTTATCGTCATACGCTACCCTGTCCCTGAATACATCCGTTTTTTCATGTGCTACTGAATTCTGAAAAGCAATTCCATTTACCAGGTCATACAAAGGGCTATCGGTAGACCTGTTCTGCTTGGCCGTTTGCAGCATACCAGCCAGTGCGGCAACATGGGTGGCAGTATCAACCAGGTTAAAGTTTTCATCCACTTTATATTGGAAAGTGCGGTTAAACCCAATATCAAACGGCAATGGAAAATGAGAGGAAGCTATAATAGGAATAGTAGTAAAAGGTTTTACGGCATACCGCATACCCAGTTCATAATACACATTGGGATTGGCATTGGTTAAATCTGCCACGCAAAATTCGCAGAGAATAATTTTCTCGTACATCGTTTTTTGAATAACACCCAAATTGGTTTCTTCCCTTTCAATCAGCGGCACCAGGTCGGCCATCCTGATAGCAGGTGCAATCAGTTCGTCGTAAATTTTATCAAAATTAATTTTTTGAAGGGGAACGTTTGTGTTGCGCGATTCATACTTTGCCTGTAAGTCTTTAAGGTTGGGCTTCTCACCAAAGGAGGTGATTACAAAACAGTAGGGTTTCATATGCTAAGGTATTGTTGGCGTTAAAGGGTACTGAAGGTAGCTTGCCCAGGCTGCAATGCAAAAAAATTGTACAGTACAACCCCGCCAGCGCAATAGCCCATTTACGTTTTGTTCATCTTGGCATCTTTTACCTGCTCATTTTGCTGTATGGAAATTGAACCCTTTTCTTTTTCTACGGTTTCTACTGTAACGGCAAATTTGGAAGGGTGTATGGGCGCCCCATATTGCAGGGCATAATACTTGGTAAACTCCGCGCCAAAATACAATATCATGGAAGAGTAGTAGATCCACACTACCAAAATAATAAGCGAACCCGCCGGCCCGTAGGTGGAACCCACAGAAGTTTTTGAAATGTAAAAAGAGATACCAAATTTACCCAATAAAAATAACACGGTGGTTACTACCGCGCCGGCCAGAACATCTTTCCACCTGATTTCTGCATCTGGCAATACTTTAAATACAATGGCAAAAATAAAAGTAGTGATGCACATGGTTATAAGCAGGTTGATGATATAAAATATGACTACCGTTATATCGGGAAACCTGTCTTTTAGAAAACCACCAAAACTTTCAATCAATGCAGAAATACCCAGCGATACCAGCAGAATAAAACTCAGGCTGATGATAACAGAAAATGACAGTACCCTATCTTGCAAAAACTTCAGCCAGTTCTTTTTTGGTTTGGCTTTTACACCCCAGATAGAATTAATAGAATCCTGCATCTCTGCAAATACGCTGGTGGCGCCAATCAGCAATGTTATTAAACCAATAATGGTAGCAATGGTTGTTTTACCGCTCAGCGAGGCATTTTTAATGATTTGTTGCAGCTGAATGGCCGTATCAGGACCCGTAAAATTTTCCAGCTGCCGGTAAACACCGCCTTCCACAGCATCCCTTCCAAAAAAAATACTTGAAAAAGTAATTATTATCAACAACAACGGACCCATAGAAAAGATCATGTAGTATGATAATGATCCGCTGAGCTTGGGCACCTTGTCATTGATAAATCCTTTAAATGAATTTTTCAGCACCGTCCAGCCCCCCGTAAATAAAGCACTCTTTGGCATTTGATTGGTATACGGCGTTTTATACAGCCGCTACCCATTAATTACAGCTATTATGCCAATAATAATACGCCTGTAGGTTGAGCATCATGGGCGGGCGGCAGTTCAAAAGACAACAATGAATGCAATAAAAAACCACTTCCGTAGAAGTGGTTTTTGTTATTTTTTCTGCGGACGCTTCGCTGCGCAACAGGGGGACTTCGGTGCAGCCCGGTATGATGCCATCTGCATTTTTGCGGCGCAGTTCTTCAATTTCCTGCAAAGCAATGGCGCGTTCGTTGTGCTTTAGCACCTTCCATTAATTTCAGTATCGCATTGTTACCCTTTAGTTGCAGTTCATCGCCAATCATTTCAAATGCCAATCCCTTCTTGTAAGCGGCTGTTATACACTTTGGGGTTCATCATACCCATTACGCCCGTTTTTTTCCATTTTCTTTTCTTTACAAAGCGCGCACTGCGTAAACACCTGGCGGTCGATGGTGATTAATTACCTTGTTTTACTTTCATTACTTGGCTGGGCAACAGGCCATGGGCTTCTTTGTGCGTTTTAATTAACGCGTCCGCAGTTTTTGCTTCGGCCAGGCACATCACCACACCTTCCTTTTCATTCACCCAATAGTTGAGCAGGTTTACACCGTACTTATCCTGCACTGCCAGGTCTTTTACATGAGCGCCTGCCACGTCTTTGGCAGTTACTTTGCCTGCGCCGAGATAATGCACATCAAGGAATAAATGGTTGGTGCCTTTCATTGCAGCTTCCTGTCCGTCTGTCACTGCATAAATATGATCCGGCAACAACCCGTGTGCTTCAGCATGGGTATTACGCATGGCATTGCTATCGGCGGCGGACGCCAGGCAATACACCAATCCTTTTTTTTCATCTACCCAGTACTTCATAAAATTTACCCCGTACTTACCCTGGGTGGCCAAGTCTTTGGTATGTGCCTGCGCCACCCCTTCAAAGGTTACTTTGCCGGGTTCCAGTTGGTGAACATCTAAAAAAAGCGTTTTTGCCCCGGTATTAGGGGCTTTCTCCATACCGGTTTGGGCTGATAATTGAAAGCCAGTCAGGCTCAAAGCCGCGAATAAGGTTTTACCAAACAAACATTTCATAACAAATGGTTTTAACTTTAATGAATAAATGATACTGCAAAGCTGCGCACACAATTTTTACCGTATATAGGGTATATTCCCTATTTTGAAATACCCATATCTTCATTTTATAAAATAGAATGTATGGAGCTGATTGAGCGAACAGGATTTTTATCGCTGCTGGAACAAAAATTTTCCACCATCAATGCAGGAGAAGGCCACTGTATTTTTGTAAGCGGTGAAGCCGGTATTGGTAAAACATCCCTGGTAAAGGCGTTCTGCAACACACTTAAAAAAGAATATCCCGTATACCTGGGCACCTGTGATGCATTGTTTACACCCCGACCACTGGCACCAGTGTACGATATCCTGTTACAAGTGAACAGCGATCTGTGGAAAAACAGTACGGGTATTGCAGAAAGAACCATGCTGTTCACTAGTTTTTATCATGAGCTGAGCAGGAAGCAACAAACCACGCTGATTGTGTTTGAAGACATACACTGGGCCGATGAAGCTACTCTCGACTTCATAAAATTTCTTGCGCGGCGCATTGCACAGCTGAACTGCCTGTTTATTCTTACCTACCGCGATAATGAAATTCATGCACAGCATCCCTTACGGCAAGTGCTGGGTCAGTTAGCACCCGATTCTTTTACGCGGATCGCCCTGCCCGCTTTATCGAGCGAAGCAGTTGAAAAAATGGCCGGAGCAAAAGGTTTTAATGGAAAGGATGTATACAGTATTTCCGGCGGCAACCCATTTTATGTAAATGAAATACTGGCCGCCTACAGTACCGGTGTACCGGATAACATCAAAGATTCTGTACTGGCTGTTTATAACAGGCAGGAAGAAAAAACCAAACAGGTATGGGAGTTATTGTCTGTCATTCCCTCCGGCCTGGAGATTGCTTATCTCAACCGCTTTGATGATTTGTATGGTGCGGCCATTGAACGTTGTATAGAATCAAAAATATTGATTGTAAAAGATGGAATTGTTTTCTTTAAACACGAGTTATACCGCAGAACCATAGAAAACAATTTATCACCTTTAAAAAGAATCAGCCTCAACAAAAGCATATTGGAACTGCTAAAAGACAGTTTTGAACAGCAACAGGAAACCGAGCGGATCATCCACCACGCAAAAAATGCCAATGATTATGAACTGGTGGTACAGTATGCGCCACTGGCCGCGCGGCAGGCAGCATTGGTGGGTGCGCACATAGAAGCGGGACGTTTGTACCTGTCGGCCATAGAATATTACCAGGGTACCGATAAAGAGCTGCTAATACAATTTTATGAGGCCTATGCTTATGAATGTTACCTCATCAACCGCATTAAAGATGCTATTATTTACACCGGCAAATCTTTAGCACTGTTCAAAGAAAAAAACAACGCAGAAAAAATTGGCAACTGCCTGCGCTTTCTTTCTCGGCTATGGTGGTTTGAAGGCAACCGCAAAAATGCTGAAGCCTATGCGGCACAGGCTATTGAGGTGCTGGAGCAACAACCGGCCTCTGCTACCAAAGCAATGGCGTTTAGCAATATGTCGCAGTTAAGTATGCTGGCCAAACATACCCGGGAATGTATTTTCTGGGGAGAGAAGGCCATTGCTATGGCAGAAGAACTGCAGTTGGATGATATATTGGCGCACGCCAAAAACAATGTGGGCGCTATCTACATGAAAACAGCGGCCACACATGCAAAAGGCAAAGCGTTGTTGCAGCAAAGCCTGGAACTGGCCATGAAAAATTGCTACCATGAGCATGTGGCGCGTGCGTATACCAACCTGGGGAGCATTTCTGTAGAATTGAAAGCGTATGATTTTGCCCGGCAGACATTGGAAGACGGCATTCAATATTGTGAAGAAAGGGATCTTGATTCCTGGAATGCGTATATGTCTGCATGGAAGACAAGGTTGTTACTCGAAACAGGGCAATGGACGGCTGCATCTAGCCTCGCAGAAAACCTGTTGCGCAACGAACAGCAGCCGCCGGTGGTAAAAATTGGTATTCTCGCGGTAATGGCTACCCTAAAAATGCGCAAAGGCGATCCCGAAGCCATTTTATTATTGGCAGAAGCCAGATCAAAAGCATTTGAAGCGATGGAATTGCAAAGGATTATTCCGGCAATGGTGGCTTCTTTGGAGTATGAATGGATAACGGGCCAAACAATACTGGATGAGCTCGCTGTGAACCGTACCATAGAACTTATTGGCCAGTCGGACGATTTTTTTGAAACCAGTGAATTTGCTTTCTGGATGCACGTGGCCAGGCGTACCAAGTTGGACCTGGATGAAATATATGAAGGGTTTGATATCACCACCCCCGCAAAAGCGTTAAAGGCCGCTGCTGTCTGGAAGAAACTGGGGCGCCCGTATGAACAGGCGCTGGCATTGTTTGAAGGAGATGAAGACAATAAGCGGCAGGCCATCAGCCTGGTACATGAACTGGGTGCTACTGCCGTGTATGAAAAAATGAAACAGGAAATGAGAATGTGTGGTATCAAAAGTATTCCGCGTGGCATCAGGAAATCCACACAAGAAAATCCGGCGCAGCTTACCATCAGGGAACTGGATATTTTACCGTTACTCAAAGAAGGTTTGCAAAACAGGGAGATAGCCAACCGGCTGTATATTTCGGCCAAAACAGTTGACCACCATATTTCTTCTATATTTTTTAAGCTGGATGTAAACTCGCGCGCAAAGGCGGTGCAGGAAGCCGTTAGGCTGGAAATTATAAAATAGGGAATGCATTTTTCATAAATGGGGAACGCCCTGCACATCAAATAACAAAAGGTTGTTCAATTTTGATCATTATTCAACCCTCTAATTATTTGTATGAAAAAATTTGTTGTTGAAAGGCATCTGCCAGGTGCAGGCAACCTTACGCCGCAGGAACTGCAAGCTATTTCAGAAACATCTTGCCAGGCCATCGATCAGCTTGGCAAACCTTATCACTGGATTGAATCGTACATCACAGATGATAAGATCTATTGCATTCACATTGCCGAGAGTGAAGCGGCCATACGCGAGCACGCCAGGCTCGGAAAATTTCCCATCAACACTATTGCTGAAGTAAAGGCTGTTATTGATCCGCTTACGAGCAACCGGCTGTAAGGGTTGTTATTATTGGCGTGGCCGCAGCGGCTCTTCCGTCAGACAATTTGCGCTACCATGCAGCTCCGGTGAGAGACGCTGCGGTTTCAAACCTGATCGCTCCCACTGTCCAATCTTCACAGCAAGAGTATACATAACCCGGTGAACCGCAACGGAGACAAAACGTTTCACTATCAGGGAGCAAACAACCTCATCGCTCTCAATTCAAAATTGTTAACTCCTAATGGACCATTGATTCATGAGTAGCCGGCTGGGTGGATTTTACTTTTAACTTATAATAAAAAACATTTATATTAGCTGCAACAAAAATTCCCCTCCTTGTACCGTCTTGAAAACAGGCTAATGACGCTATCGTCATAACAAAAGAAGTTTTCATGAGCGGGCAGTTAAAAATATTCCTTTCCTATTCTCATCGCGACAAAGAACAAAAAGATTTGTTCCTGACGCACTTTTCCTCAATAGCCAGAACGGAGAATGTATCTATCTGGACAGATGTTCAAATTGATGCGGGTACACAATGGGATGAAGTCATCAGCGGGCAGCTTTGTTCTGCCGACATTGTCATCTTACTGGTGTCTGCCAATTTTATAGCATCCGAATATATCTATAACAAAGAGCTGGCAAAGGCGCTGGAGTTGCAGGAAGCCAATAAAGTCTGGATCATTCCCGTAATGCTGAGCAACTGCAGTGTTACCGACATGAAGTTGTCTGCCATACAAACCCTGCCCACCGATCCACGCTTTGTGGAAGCATGGACCAACCAAAACGATGCATGGGTGAATGTGGTGGAAGGTATACGCAAATCGATCAAAAAAATTATTGAACACCTGCAGGTATGGGATCCGGTGAGTGCCATGGAAAGCATTAAAGACCTGCTGAAACAATCGCAGAAACTGGAGGAAGCCTGCAATAAAACCATTGACTTTGCGGTCAATTACGGCCATTCTGACCAGGAATTTGAAGCTGTGATACTGCGTACCAAATTATCAGACCTGGAACAGGCCACTGAGAAAAGCAGCGGGGGCGCCAATACCCCACCGTTGGTGGAAATATTAAATGCCAAACAGGCATTGCGTATGGAAATTTACAAGCTGATAAAAAGTATTATGGCAGAAGTGTCCAAAGAAGTGTCTGAAAAATCATCCGGTAAAAGAGCATGACCAAAAGTATCGATACCGCTTACAAGGAACTCACCCGCGACATGGAGAGCGCGCACAGTCAGGTGGGCGATAAACTGGTGCAATTTTCCAAAAACTTCAGTAGCGATGATGAATTGCACTTTACTTCTGTGCTACTGCAGGAAGAAGCAAACGTTTATTTCAACAATGCTGAATTAAGAAAAGCGATCCTTGAGAAAATGAGCAGTGTGGCGGCAGAAATTTATCAGCAGGTAAACGCTGGCAACGCGGTGGTAACGGAAACTTACGACCTGCCGGCTATACAGGCTGCCTGGTCAGAAAAAAGAAGACAGGGTGATATTGTTTTCCAGTGCAATGGTATTGCCAAATCGTATGCAAGGTCGGGCTTTCGCTTACACGATATTAAACTTGCATTGCGCACCGGTGAGATTACGGGTGTGGTGGGTGAAAACGGCAACGGCAAATCTACTTTGCTGAAGATTATTGCCGGAGAACTGTACCCTGAAAAAAAGCTGGGTACACTGTCATATGGGGCATTGCAAACAGATAATACTACGGTAGACTGGGCGCTGGTAAAACCGCAAATAGCCTATCTGCCGCAAGAACTTGGCCGGCTGGTTGGCAGCGTTAAAAAATCAATTCAATATGCGGCAGCGGCGCATGGCATGACGGGCAGCCAGAACTATCGCGAAGTGAATTACATCATACAAAGACTTGGGCTCGGGAAATACGAAAATGCCACCTGGCAGGAACTATCCGGCGGGTATAAACTACGGTTTGCATTGGCAAGAACACTGGTTTGGAAACCCAAACTGATGGTGCTGGATGAGCCGCTGGCCAACCTGGATATTAACACGCAAACACGGGTACTGAATGATCTGCGCGATCTTTGCAAGAGTATTAAATATCCGATAGCCATCATCCTTAGCTCGCAAAACATTGAAGAAGTGGAAGCTGCCTCAGACAATATGATTGTATTAAAGGACGGCGAAATAACGTACCAAAGTCCCACCAGCCAGATTGGCCAGGACCGCCAGGTAAACATGTTTGAATTCCGTTGCAACTTTACACTGAAAGAACTCACCTACTGTTTACGGGAACTGGATTATACCGGGCTTGACTTTAACGGGTTCTCTTATTTTATTACTACCCCTTTGCAAGTTTCTGAACTCAACTTTCTGCAATATTGTGCGCGCAAAAATATATCGCTCTCCTACTTTCAGGATATCAGCGTGTCTACAAAAAAATTTATTACCAAAACCGCCTTAGCCTGACGCCATATGAAAAGGCTTTTTAATAAACTCGACACCTACCTGATCACCAATAAGCCGCACATCTGGCTCACAAGGGTGCATATAGTTTTACCGGTTGCTATGCTGTTGCTGGCTATGGTAATTATTTTTTCGGGGCACGTGCGTATGACCAATAATATTTATTGGGTGCTGATTGCCGGCTGTATAGCGAGTTTGGGATTGATAGTAGCGCTGCTGCGGTTTCAATATTTGTATTACAATAAAAATTTTAATGAAACCCAGTTGAAGAACCTGTTGTTCGTGAACCTGATTACCCTCTTGTTTTTATTAATCATTGCGGTGTACATTCCATTCAGGATGAGCAGTCGTGCCGATTCAACGCTTGAGTATGTAAATTTCAAGGATGTTTCTGATGAAATACGTATCGCTATGATACGTTCTGATTATATAACTGCCATAAGAGCTGGCATGCTGGATTCTCTCAGGGACACCCCGGTATATGCAGCCGATTTTGATCTCATTGAAAATTTGAAATCGAATAAATTTATCACGCAGGCGTTGACAGAACTTGAATTTAATAGCTCTTCTGCATCAGCCGATTCAGCAGTTGCCGTTGTTGACACTACCGCTGCAATATATGCGGATACGATAAAAGCTTCTGCAGATTCAGTAGCAAAATATGTGGATACCACTAAAGGCAATCCATATGGAACAAAAACACAGAACACTCCCGCTGCCTCGGCAGGGGCGACTACCTACGCTTATAATTATACTGACTTTCTAAAACTACTCCGCGCAAAAACGCCCGAAGAAATTGCCTTTTTCAAACGAAATATCGGGGGAACAATTGCCAAGTATGAATTCACCAGTTATGGGGGCGACTCAAGTTTGTCGTCCATCAATACCTATTACGATATATTGAATAAAGAAAGCCTGAACCTCTATTCTACCCGTACTTTCTATAGCAATGTGGTTGTGGTATTTTTGATACTTTTTGTATTGCTCATTTCACTTGCACAGTTCAGTGTGCTGTTGTTTAACAAAAAATATACCGTCTTACTGCTGGTATCACTATTGCTTTTTTATTGCTTGCTCGGTGCATTTGCCAATTCATTTGTTGCAGCATCAAATGCATTTCCGGTTATCGGTCCAGTTTATATGATTGCAATTATTATTCTTACGGTTATCTTCTCGAAATTTTTTGCCAAAAAACCCACCTATTCTGCTGGCAATATTGTTGCATTCAACCTGCTGAATTTTCTATTTATCTATTTTATAGCCGTAACTGCATTCCTGGGCTACTTGCTGATCTATTTGTTGTTCTCGTATATTTTTGATAACGCTTATCTAAATGTTGAGAATGTTTTTAAAAATTCAGATGGCGACCTAAGCTTTCCGCAATTAATCTTGTTTGGAGCAATATTCTTTTTCTTATTATTTAAAACGTATACACGTCTGATCCGCCGGCTTAACTGGATAAGCGCCCTCCCGCGCGGATAAGGGGCCCGTGTCGCGACTATCTTAAGCACTTGCGGGTACAAAATATTGATGCCTTAGCCTGCTTTTTTGGCAACATTGGTGTAGTTTCAATCAATAAAAAGCCATATGAAAAAGAAAAGCGCAAAAAAGAAAGCAGCTCCCGCAGATAAAAGTATTTTCAGGATAGCCGGAGAAGCCATTGGCACCATTGGCCATGAAATTGCAGAAGGCACAGATAAACTGGCGGAAGTGTCGCAGGCGGCCGTTGAAAAAATAAGCAGCTTAAAAACATCGATCACCAAAAAAGTGACCGGCAAAACGGTTAAAAAAGCTGCAAAGAAAAAGACAGCCACGGCAAAAAAGGCTGCGAAAAAAGTAGTGAAAAAAGCTGCGAAGAAAATTGCCAAAAAAGCAGTACCCAGGAAAGCGGCACCCAGAAAGGTGGCAGGAAAGAAGGCGACCGCTAAAAAAACCGGCAATAAAAAATAATCATTGCTTATTAACCTGCAAAAGCGTCTACCTCTGCCCGGTAGGGCATAGAGGCCTGCGCACCCATTCTTGTAACGGAAATGGCCGCTGCTTTACAGGCTGTGTTAATAGCCGCATCCCAATTATTGCCGGCAGCCAGCTCCACTGCCAGTACGCCATTGAATACATCGCCTGCTGCGGTGGTATCCAACGCTTTCACTGCCGGTGCTCTTATCATCATGTTACGATTGTGATTGCAAAAGAAGGCACCCTGTGCGCCTAACGTAATAATAACATTCTGCACACCCGCCTTTAAGAGTACAGTAGCAGCAGCGGCCGCCGATTCGCTGTTGTGTACTTTAATGCCGGTTAAAATTTCCGCCTCAGTTTCGTTGGGCGTAACCAGGTAAAGGCAGGAAAAAAGAGCGGGTGGCAAAGGTTGCGCAGGCGCCGGGTTGAGAATCACCTTTTTGCCGGCTGTAAATGCCTTTGTAGCGGCAAACGCTACTGTACTAACGGGAACCTCTAGTTGTAAAAGTACGATTGCTGCCGCATCAATGGCGGGGGTGGCCGCTTCAATATCTGTTTCATTGAGCAATTCATTGGCCCCGGGCGCAACCACTATTTCATTTTCGGCATTATCGTCTACCAGAATCAATGCTGTACCCGAAGCCTTGTCGCGTTCCTGCGTAATGTAAGTGGTGTTGATACCTTCTTTTGCATATTCGTTCAGGGCTCGATGGCCAAAAATATCATCGCCGGTTTTGCAAACCAGCACAACATTAGCTCCCATTCTTGCAGCTGCCACCGCTTGGTTAGCACCTTTGCCCCCAGAAAACATAAAAAACTCACCGCCCAGCAGCGTTTCCCCCGGCATGGGAAATTTGCTGGTTTTTACCACCATGTCGGTATTCGAACTTCCTATTACTACCAGCTTTGCCATAACAGACCGCTTAATTATTTTGAGTTTTATCGTGCATAAATGATGAGCGCGATACCCGCAACATACAACAGCAGCATGGTATTAAGCAGTGCCGGTACGCCTTTTGGTGCATTCCTGAATTCCCGCCAGATAAAAATGCCCCACACAGCTGCCACCACCGTTGCTCCCTGCCCCAGGCCATAAGAAATAGCTGCACCTGCTTTACCGGCGGCAATAATGTTTAACGACATCCCGATGCACCAAATGATGCCGCCTAAAATACCGGTGAAATGATTGCGGAATCCTCCTTTAAAATACTGCGCAAAGGCCACGGGCGCACCCGCAAAAGGCCTGCGCATGATGTAAGTATTGAAAATTACATTACTGGCAACAATACCGATAGCAAACAATACCATGGCTGTGTACGGACTTAACTTACCGGCTTCGGGCACCACAAAATTGGCAAACATAGATTGGGCGACAAACCGGTAGAAAAAACCCATTAGCAACCCTGCTATAACGGAGATAACCAGGCCCTTTGCAGACAAGGATGCGCTGCCTGCAAGCATTCTTCTATACGCGGTGGCATTGAGCATAATGGCAATGGCAATCAATGCTACCCCAGAAAAAAGCAAGAGCGCATTGCCCTGCGGCAGGTCTATATAATTTACTATTACACCCAACACCAGCGCAATACCAATGCCTACCGGAAAGGCAACAGACATACCCGCAATAGCAATAGCAGCTACCAGCAATATATTGGCAGCGTTAAAAATAATACCTCCGGTAAAAGCAGATAACAAATTGCCCGAAGCAGCCTGGGTTATATCGGCAACAAAACCACGCCCCTGGTGGCCGGTGCTGCCTAATGTAAATGCAAATACCAGGGTCGTTAGCAGAATACCAATGACATAATCCCAGTAAAACAATTCAAAGCGCCAGTTGGCTGGAGCCAGCTTTTGTGTGTTGGCCCAGGAGCCCCAGCACAGCATCGTAATAACACAGAAGATAACTGCTGTTAAATAATTTTCTAAAATAAACATGGTATGGTTGGTTTATACATGAATCAACAGTTATACCAACAGCACATACATCTTGCCGGCAAATTATTTCCAGTTGTAATTTGGCGCCGGCCCCATTTCAAAAATTAATTCATGGCCATTAACAATTTGCTGGTGGGTGATAAATGGGGTAGCCAGCTTTTTGCTATCCAGCGTAACCTGCTGAATGTACTTATTGGCGTCTGAAATATTTTTTGCCACAATATGCAATTTGCGTGGTTTGCCGCCGGCCATAAAATTCATGGTGAGCGATGGAAACTGTGGCGCGCCAATGGCATAAATACCAGAGGCGGGTGTTACCGGGTAAAAGCCCATCACCCCAAAAATATACCAGGCAGCCATTTGTCCGCAATCCTCATTGCCGTTGATACCGATAGGCTGGTTCCTGAAATTTTCGCTGGTATGTTTTCTCACCAGCTCCTGCGTTTTCCAGGGTTGGCCGCAGTAATCATACAGGTAGATATAATGGTGGCCGGGTTCATTATCATGACGGTAATGCCTGCCCGAAAAGTTTTCATCCAGTTTGGAAATAAATGACTGATTCCCATTCATCATACTTATCATGCCCGGCACATCGTGCATGGCGCCAAAAGTATAGGTCCACTGGTCGCCTTCTGTAAATCCTTCCCAGATACCATCTTTATTTTTTGCATCAAAGGCACCATCTAGTTTACGGGGCAATAAAAAGCCGGTAGCAGTATCGTACAGATTTTTATAGTTGTTGCTCAGTTGCATCAATTGATCGTATGCTTCCATTTTGCCAAGGGCTTTAGCCATCTGCGCCACTGCGTAATCGTTGATGCAATACTCCACCGTGCGCGATACTGACTCCGCAGTTTTATCTACCGGCACGTACCCCAGCTTTTTAAAATAGGTGAGCCCTGCCTGCGCTTCATAGCCCGTCCACCTGTCGCGGTCTGCATACCGAAGGCCGGTATCATTTACCGGTGGGTCCATGGCGTCATGCAAAAGTGCTTTATACGCCAGTTGTTCATTAAACCCATGAAAACCTTTTATATAGGCATCGGCTATTACTTCATCGGCATGTGTGCCTATCATAATATTGGTTTCTGCCGGGTTGGGCCATATGGGCAAACGGCCACCCTCTTGGTACATTTGCAGCATGGCAGTCACCATTGTGTTGATGCGTTCCGGCTGGGTAAACAACAACAGCGGATGCAGCGCCCTGAAAGTATCCCACAAAGAAAAATCGGTGTATGAATTACCGTTGTGTACTTTGTCGTCAAATCCGCTGTAATATTTTCCGTATTCAGACATCTCGCGCGGAAACTGCATGGTATGAAACATGGCAGTGTAAAAAATTGACTTCTGATCGTCTGAAATACCGTCAACGGCTATCCGCGACAGGTTTTTCTGCCACTCGGCGCGGGTTGATTGCACCAAGGCCTGAAACGTTTTTCCACGCAGTTCCCTGTTCATATTCTCCCTTGCCTGTTCAATACTGATAAAAGAAGTGGCGATACGCACTTCTATCATTTCATTGGCGCGGGTGGTAAAGTTGATGTAAGCCCCCATACGCGTACCGTATTGTTCGGTGGAGGAAGCACTTACTTCTTCGCCGCTCCAGGTGCCGTACGAAGTAAATGGTTTGCTAAATTGGATGACAAAATATCCTTTGAAGTTGGGCAATTCGGGACCTATTTGCGCAGACATTCTGTCTGGGTTGTACCCGGTAATTTCATTGGCAGCGCGGTTGATGTTCACATATCCTTTCAGTTTTTTAATACGGTCTGTATAATCATTGGCCCAATGTTTTATTTCAGGGTTTAAGTTGATGCCCTGCACAATGATGTGCGCATCTTTTGTTGCCGGAAAGGTAAACTGCAGGATGGCGCAGCGCGAAGAAGCCGCCATAGCTGCTTTAATGTGCTGGTTGTTATCAGCATCCAGTGTTACGGAGTAATAATGAGGTTTGGATACTTCATTGGCATGGCTGAATTTCATTGCGCGTGCTGCGGGTAATACCTTCAATGCACCCAGTTGCGGCATTACAGACACGTATCCATAATCGCCCATCCAAACCGTTGGCTGGTGAGAAGCCAGGAACCCCATGATGGTACTGTCTTCATAAAAATAATTCATGCGGCTCATGAGGTTTTCGCCGGTTTGGGCAACAAAATTGGTCATACCAAATGGCGTACCCACAGAAGGCATGGTACCGCCTCCGTCAAGGTTTTTCGCAAAGCCAGTAGCGGCAGTGCCTATAAGTGGGTTTACATAATCCACTGCCTGCTTTTTACCTGGTGTTTGGCACCAGCAGACAGCCGACAGCAACAGTAATACAGTAACGTGCAGACAGGTATTTTTCATTGAAGGGGCAGCAAGCATGGCCAGGTTTTAATGATAGATTGAATAGGTAACTAAACTAGCAAATAAGTTTTGGACAGCAAAAGTTTAGATTTTTTAGTTTAAAGTTTTGAGTTTATGGTTTTGAGTTCCGTTAAAGGTCTGCTTCCCGCTACTCAAACCTGTTTGAATTAGCTGTATTCAGTAAAATACATGGCATGGCACGCCAGGGGTTGCCGGCAAAAATTAAATTCCAACGCAACTATTGGTGCAGGGTATAAAAAAAAGCCCGCTGTACGACTACAGCAGGCATATATCTATTGCTCTCTAAAGTAACAGGATTAAAACTACTGCGCGAAACTTACAGGTTTTACTACCAATGAGCAGTTGACGGACTGGATGTATAACTTGCATAGCACGGTAAAGCGTTGCATTGATCTATCATCACTTTCGTAACCACAGTATATGCAGATAATCCATCCCCGGTAACCATCCACTCATATAAAAAAAAGAAAAATAAGTTACTCGCCTATAGGAAAGTGAGAATTTTTATTATTTTGCAGCTACAAAAGTTTTTAGTTTCTAGTTTATGGTTGGTTAGGTATTATGAATGCATGTGACTACCGGCTATGAATTTAAAATGACAGGGAAAAGATGTTATAGCGGACGTTTAGGCAGAAAATCTTGCGGGCTGCACTTAAGAATACGCGCCAGTTCGTTTAGGTGTTTCAGGTTATAATGAGCGGGGTATTTTGAGCTTTCAATTTTACCAATAAAACCAACTGACATACCCAGCTCAAATGCCAGGTCTGCCTGAGACAAATTTTTTTCTACCCGTTTCTCTCTTACATGTTCAATTACGTACCTGTCAATTTTTGATTTCAAATCCTACAATGTTAAGGTTTAAAATTGGACAAAGCCTAAATTCTTTACAATCACCCATAGGTAAGTGTTTCATGAAAATCAACTATTTAGAGAAACCAGCCCGAACATATGTAATTAAAAATTATATACTCGAAAGTTTCAAGCTGGGGAATCAGCAGGCGTTTGACACTTTATTCAATACATTGTACCCGCCATTGTGTTATTATGGCTTTCAGATTACGGGCGATCGTTTTGCATCGCAAGACATAGCAGAAGAAGCGTTTATTAAAATATGGGAACGGAGGCAAATGTTCAACCATTTCAACGTACTGAAATCTTACCTGTATACCATTGTAAAAAATGATAGCCTCAACTGGCTCAAAGCAGAATACCGGCGCCGGCTAATTGAAGATAAGGGTGCTGCGAGCCTGCACGGTAGTGAACCGCTAGCCTGGGAACAGCTGGTAAAAACAGAAGTGATACATGAACTGCATACTGCCATCAAAAAATTGCCCCCGCAGCGCCAAAAAGTAATGAAGATGCTGTACCAGGAAGGAAAATCGGTAAAGCAGGTAGCCGAGGAGCTGAATGTAAGCTTAACCGCCATTAAGTTGCACAAAAAAGCCGGACTGCAGTTTTTGCAGAAAATGATGCCCTGATAGTACCCGCCGGGAGCCATACATTTTTTCCTTTGATCAAAATAAATAATGGCGTAGAGCTTACCTTTTCTGAGAAATGATTGTCGTACAGCCAGACAGTCATTTCTTCAATACCATTTTAACTGAACCGGTGAAAGAAGATGCCGCTATTTCGCTCAGCGAAGAAGACAAACAAGCTTTCAGGATTGCCTTCCTGATTACGGGTTTTATTCAGAATAGTCTCAATGCAGGGGAGCATCGCGCGCTGAACGATTGGGTAAATAACAGCCTACAAAACCAACTCGTGTTTGAACGAATAACAGATGAAATCATATTACAACAGGGTTTGCAAGATTTCAAAAGCGTAGATACCAAGTCTGCACTCAACCGGATTAAAAAGAAAATCTTTCTCCATTCGCTTACCAACATGGCGGCGGCGCCCGTGTTTATGCTAATAAAAACGGCATGGCTATAGTGAATGAGGCGGCAGGTATTGGACGGGGATGTCATAATCCAGCCCGGTAGAAAAAATTGGCTGGTAGAACAAAACGGCCAGCGACAACAACAAAACACAACTGCTGTTGAACGCCAGGTAACGCCGCCAGGTAAAGTCGTCAAAAACAGTTTCACCGCAACAGGAGATGCCGTCAGTAAAAAATGTAATGATGATGCCATACCACGTAAAAAGGAGTATAAGGCTGAAGGATGCAAACAAGCCCGCAAAACGCCAGCGATGGTTGAACAACATAACAGCAATACTCCATTCCACTGCAGGCATCACCCATGCCATCTCTGATGCAAAATGCCCTACCAATGGCAATTGCACCAGCCCCTGCACAAATTCTGCGTAATACAACAGTTCACATGCAGCTGTATATATAAATAACAACATAAAAAGGATGGCAATCGAATAACTAAATAGAGCTTGCTTCATACGGCTTTCTTTTACGGCATACAGGCAGGGGTAAATACTTTTTAATTTCGTTTTCTTATTTCACTGGGTGGATATCCAAAAAATTCACGGAATTTGGTAATAAAACTGGTGGTAAGGTGATAGCCCACCATGGCGGCAATGTCGGCCGTACTATAAACGTTCGCTTCCAGCAACCGGTGCGCCTGCTTCATACGGATTTGCAGGTGAAAATCAAATATAGATATACCAAAAACCTGCGTAAATAGTTTTTGTAGTTTTTGTTGACTCATGTTTGCCTCACGGGCAAGTGCGCTGATGGGAAATCTTTTTTCGGGATGCTCTTGCAGTTGCTGGTACAATAACTGGATTTTATTTAAGTCTACACCATTGATATGTGCGGTTGAGTGCGGTACTTTTTCTGCTGCAATTAACAGGCATAACAAAAACTCTTTTATTTTGTGTTCGAAAAGATAAATGAGATTGGGTTCATTGCACGGAAAACGCATTAAAACATGGGCCATGCCCAATGATCTGAAACCGGCAGCTTTACTATAAGGCGTCAAGTAAAAAGAGCGCCTGAGATTTTTCTCCTCCTGCAACGGGCGCAAGAACGAGAACGACGGTATAAAATCTTCCACCATTTTGTTGGACCAGCTGATTTCGAGCGTTTGGTAGGTACCGGCTTTATGAAAATACATTCGTGCCTCCTGTTCATTGCTGTGTAACAATGCAAACTGCCCCTGCTGCAATACGGTTGCTTCCGTTTCTTTAAAATGATAGTGAATGGTATTTTGCAGCGCCAGAAAAGAAGTAAGCAAAGATGGGGCCTGCACCGCCGGGAAGCTACATAGTTGCCGCACTTCAAAAATGCTGAACAGTATAGTGAAATGTTTGTTAGTGATCTCCTGTAAAATAATGGTACCAATAGTTGGGTGATAAGCAGTAGTAACACTGCCACCGGTCAATTGTACACCTTTGAAATTTTCGGGAAAGGCATCAGACATTGTAAACTGCAGATGCGGGGTTAAGTTAAAAACAGGACGCATTCCATTATTTTTTTGCAAACAATTCTATTCGGCAGCAATTAAAAATAACCGAATTTGAAGAGCACACAAATTATGTGGACGCGTCTTATCAAAATGCTTCAATATATATAAGCATATATACGTAATGCCCTTTTTCAATGGTCTACCGCTTACGCGCACCCTAAATGCTGATAGGTTCTCCGTTATTTAAATGTTTGCGTTGAGCTTTACCTACACTGTTACATTTATAAAAAAATAGCTGTTTGCCAATCTTTTATTTCCTTTTGCAATGTAAAGTGGGGCTTCGGCCGCTTCGCGGTTAATGGAACGCAGATTTTGATGATTGTGATGATTAAAAAGATTTGTTATAGTTATGAACGTAGGGGCAGGGCTTGCCCCTGCCCTATTCAATAATGCCCTGCCCTATTCAATAACGCCCATGCAGCTATGATTATGCCGCTTCGCGGTTAATGGAACGCAGATTTTGATGATTGTGATGATTAAAAAGATTTGTTATAGTCATGAACGTAGGGGCAGAGCTTGCCCCTGCCCTATTCAATAACGCACTGCCCTATTCAACAATGCCCAAGCAGCTATGATTATGCCGCGACGCGGTTTTATGGAACGCAGATTTTGATGATTGTGATGATCAAAAAGATTTGATATAGTCATGAACGTAGGGGCAGGGCTTGCCCCTGCCCTATTCAATAACGCACTGCGCTATTCAACAATGCCCAAGCAGCTATGATTATGCCGCTTCGCGGTTAATGGAACACAGATGTTGATGATTGTGATGGTGAGAAATGATGATATTTTATTTCTAAGCACCTCTGCTAGCTCTGTTTGCGCTGCGCGAAAAAATGATTTGGCGGCGACACGGTTTTATGGAATGCAGATTTTGATGATTGTGATGGTGAGAAATGATGTATTTTATTTCTAAGCACCTCTGCTAGCTCTGTTTGCGCTGCGCGAAAAAATGATTTGGCGGCGACGCGGTTTTATGGATTTCATCGCCGTTCAGTAAATCAATATACCCGCCCGCTAAGATGCCCGCTTGTGGTTGTACTAAAATCACTACCTCTGTTTACCATTTACACCTCCACCTAAAAACAGCGTTATGAAAAAGTTGATCTTTTTACTGCTGGTTGTTGTGCTGCTATATGCATGTTCCAAACAATTGGCCCCTTCTCCCCAGGTAAATATTGCTCCGGCCAATACTACTGCTATTGCAGCCAGCGTACCCTGCTTCGGCAATACATGGTCAGATATACCCTCTTGGCCGTTTGCAGGCTCCAATGTGGTTGACTCGCCCCATTACCTGGGCATCCATTTTGTTTGCAACAATAAAATTTATGTGCCAGTGTATGGGCACAAAATATATATTTACGACGGCAGTACATGGACGTGGATCAATTCTGCCGTACCAGATGATGACTTCAGTTATTGTTACAGTTTTACCGTGGCAGATAAAGGCTACCTCGCCATCAACAGTGCGCAACCCAAAAAACTCTGGCAGTATTCGCCGCTTACCAATACCTGGGCACAAAAAACGCCTTTTGCAGGCCCTAAACGCGTACACCCTTCCACATTTGTAATTGGCAATAAAGCTTATGTCACCTGCGGAGTATACCAGGGCATTTACTTTAAAGATCTATGGCAATACGATGCTGTGTTTGACCAATGGACAAAAAAGCCCGATATGCCGGCGAGCGTAAGCGGGCGCACCAATACAACATCTTTCAGCATTGGGTCAAATGGTTACGTGGTGGGAGGAGGTACCGGGGGCAACTTTACCGGGCCTTCTAATATATTGTTCAATACATTGCTCTGCTATAACCAGATTCTTAATATCTGGAGCATACAAGCCAACTACCCTGGCATACTGGGTGATGATGCCATTTCATTTACCATTGGGGACGATGCCTATGTGGGTCTTAATAAATTCAGCCTGTATAAATATTCACCTGCCAGCAATACATGGACCATCAGGGCCAACTACCCCGGAACAGAATACCGGCGGAATAGTGGGGTAACGTATAATTCGAGGGGCTATATTTTTTACAGCGGCGACATGTATAAGTACACCCCCACCATCTGCGGTGTTGGGGGCACCACACCGTAACTTGCGCTCCCATCATATGTTATCATTTTCATAAAGCCGGAAAGTTTCTTTGGCGGGCATCTTTAAATTATCTTACCTTTGTTTAACAGTGTTAGATTATTTTACACTGCTTCAGCAATGGCAAGCAAAGATCGCATACAAAGATTAAAAGAGGATACCAGGTGCAATATTATTGCGGCCTCGCTTGACATCGTCAAAGAAGAAGGTTGGGCAGCCCTGAGCATGCGTAAAATTGCCGATAAGATAGAATATACTGCCCCTATTATTTATGAATATTTCAGCAATAAAGACGCAATTCTGCAGGAGCTCACCCGCACAGGTTATTTAAAACTGGCTAAACAAATGGAAGATGCCGCCAATTTGTTTACTGAGCCCGAAAGACAACTGGAAGCGATGTGGCTGGCCTATTGGAACTTTGCTTTTGCCGAAAAAGAGTTGTACCAGGTAATGTATGGCGTGCAGGTAAATTGTTGCGTAAACGAAAATCCCTGCGCAGTTATGAAAGCGCCGAAGTCTTTGCTCAGGAACAAGATTGCTGAACTAATCCCCGCGGCAAAAAAAACGGAAGAATATATCGACAGACGTTACTATACTTTTTGGTCCGTGGTGCATGGATTAATTTCCATAAACATGACCAGCCAACAGATCTCGGAAGATATCAACAGGCAGGTGTTGCAGGATGCCATCGGCGGAATGATTAACGCTATAAAAAGCTGAACGCAGAACCTAAATAAAGGTGACAAATGAATGGCGTATTCCCTCGTATACAGTTGTAAAACTGTTTTTTTTGGCCGTATTACTTAACAGTGTTAAATAAATTAATTACGTTAGAAATTTAATCAATCTCTCATTATAAAACAACAATTTATGTCAAAACTTAAAAACAAAGTAGCCATTATCACAGGCGCTTCAAAAGGAATCGGAGCAGGTATTGCAAAAGCTTACGGCAGCGAGGGAGCTTCAGTAGTAGTTAATTATTCATCAGACAAAACCGGCGCCGATAAGGTGGTGGAAGAAATTGTGGCAGCCGGCGGCAAAGCCATCGCTGTGCAGGCAAATGTGGCCACTGCTGCAGACATCAAAAAATTATTTGCGGCCACCAAATCGGCTTACGGCAAATTAGACATACTGGTAAACAATGCCGGCGTGTACAAATTTGATTCGCTTGAAACCATTACGGAAGAAGAATTTCATCGCCAGTTTAACACCAACGTACTCGGAACCATCCTGGCCACACAAGAAGCATTGCAGCATTTTAACGGCGATGGCGGCAGTGTTATCAACGTTAGTTCTATTGTAAGCGATAACCCAATGGCCAATTCAGTAGTTTACTCCGCTACCAAGGGTGCGGTGGATACCATTGCAGTTGCCTTATCAAAAGAACTTGGTGGCAAAAACATCAGGGTAAATACACTTGCTCCCGGTGGTGTAGACACCGAAGGCGCACATACCCTGGGCATGATAGGAACAGATATGGAAAAACAAATAGTAGCCGGCACTCCGCTCGGAAGAATTGGTCAGCCGAATGATATCGCAAAAGTGGCGGTGTTTCTCGGCAGTAACGAGTCTGCGTGGATAAACGGACAAAAAATAAACGTATCTGGCGGTTTCAGATAACCTGCATAAGGCTTCTATCTATATATCAACACGGCTGTGGCATTAGTGCCACAGCCTATTTTTTTGACGCAATTCCGTATTAAGTGCGATCATTGCAGCTGTTGATATACCATGAAACCACCCCGCCGCAAAAGAATTGATCCGCATAGCGTAAGCGTTAAAAAGTCTACCCTGCCGGGTGCTGGCAAAGGTCTTTTTGCACACATTGCTATTTACAAAGGGGAAAGAATCATTGAATACAAAGGTCTGATCACTACTTTCCAAAAAATACAGGACAACCCGGTGTTTAACCCGTTTGTGTATTTTGTCAATAATAACCACGTTATTGACGCAATGCCATTTCCGGATAGCCTTGGCCGTTATGCCAATGATGCAGAGGGGCAGATAACCCGGCCTGGTTATACCAACAATGCCAGGTTTGTGGTGGAGAACAAAAGGGTTTTTCTTGAAGCTATTGCAGATATAATGCCCGGTGAAGAAATTTTTGCTGCCTACGGAAAAAGCTACTGGGATGCTGTTGCCGCCAGGGGAATTTGAACCGTAGCGTCCCCTGGCAAGATGCATCATAATACATCAATCGAATGAGGGAGACGCTACGGAGACGCTGATGAGCAACGGTCACCGTCCCCGTAGTGTCTCTCCCATTAGAGACTTGCCTTACCAGACTGATATGGGAGGACAGTACGGCTCAGCAACCGTATGGTAGACACCGTCCCCGTAGTGTCTCTCCCATTAGAGACTTGCCTTACCAGACTGATATGGGAGGACACTACGGTTCTGCAACCGTATGGTAGACACTACGGCTCAGCAAACGTATGGTAGACACTAAGGTTCTGCAATGCTTTTCTCCAGCACAGACATTACCAACTCTTTATAACTTCTGCCTATTGGAATCGATTTGTTGTTCAGCTCTGCAGTATGCGCAGAAAAAGCGGAAATTTTATCTTTTGCTACAATAAATGAACGGTGCACCCGCAAAAAATTGTTTTTAGAAAGGAGATCCTCAATTTCCCACAATTGAAATTTGGTAAGAATGCTTTTATCGCTGGTGCAAATCTTCACATAGTCGCGCAGGCTTTCTATATAAAGAATTTCATCAAAATAAATTTTTACTTTTTTCTTACCTACGTTAAAATAATAATGCATCCGGCTGCCTTCTACTAGGGTGTTGTTCCGGGTAAGTACCGTTGTTTCATTTTTATCCAGCTTGTTTACCGCCTTCAAAAAGCGGTTAAAGCGGATGGGCTTTACCAGGTAATCGGTTACATCAAAATCAAAACCCTGCACGGCATAATCTTTATACGCTGATGTAATGATTACCCGCGGCGGATTTTTTAATGATTCCAGAAATTCAAATCCTTTTAGCTTGGGCAGGTGAATATCAAGAAAGATCAAATCTATTTTTTCTTTGTGCAGGTATTCCATGGCAAAGATGGCATCTCCGCAAACCGACTTGAGTTCAAGAAAAGGCACCTGCTTTACGTAATCTGTCAGCAGCTCTGCTGCCAGTGGCTCATCTTCTATGATGATACAGCTATATTTCGGCATAACTATTCAGGTTAATAAAAAGATTGACTGTAAAAATATTGTTCGCGCTTTTAATGTCTAGTTTATACTGGCTATAGGTGAGTTCCAGCTGCCTTCTTGTATTCACCAAACCAATATACATTTTTTTGTTTTCTCCGGGAGAAGGCTCAAAAGAGTTTTCGATTTCAAATTGCAGCTGGCCTTTTTTTACCGAGATATCAATGTTGATGAACGACTCAAACCGGGTTTCGCTGATACCATGTTTAAACGCATTCTCAACAAACGGTAACAGCACCAGCGGTGTAATACGGTAATCAGTGGAATCAATTTCGTTGTTAAAGCTTATCGTAAGCCTTTCGCTATAGCGGATCATTTCCAGTTCAAGATAATCCTGCACTATTCTTATTTCATCTGCCAGCGGAATGAGGTTATTGCCCGATTCGTACAACATAAATTTCAGCAATTCAGATAAACGCAGTACCACCTCTGCGGTATCTTCAGATTTCCTTCTTGCCAGCGCATAAATATTATTAAGTGTATTTAATATAAAATGCGGGTTGGTTTGATTGCGCAGAAATTTCAATTCGGTTTCCAGTTTTTGTTTGATAAGGTTTTTTTCGCGCTCCCTGCCGGCCAGCTCTTTTCTCACCAATATGATAGCGCACATAAGGCCAGCCACCAGCAAAGCAAAAATGATCACAATCGCCACCCTCCTCGGCTCAAATATGGGTGCAGAAGGTATGACATACTGGTAGCAGTAAGGCAGTATCAGCACGTTGGTGATAACCCGGTCTATAACGATACAAACAAGCAATACTGCCAGTATCTCAATAAAGTAATAAAACGACAACCGTTTTTTACTGATTATTTTATTGAGCGCATAGTACGCGGCATAGTAAGCAAAGATAATTTTTGAAATGCTTTCAAGCAGGGCCGCCGATGCGGTAATAGGAATCAATTGCGCGTCTGTAAACTGGGGCAATGTGGCCTTTCCCCACAAAAAATCAATCAACGCAGTGGCCAGCACGTAAGCCAGCCAAAACAATGCATGCAGCAAAACCCTGTTCATGCTTCAAAAATCGGTGAAACTAATTGTTCGTCATAAAAAAACACGATAAAACCCGTACCGGCCGGCAAACAACCAGTTTCTGCGGGCTAACAGAATGCATCATTGTTAAAAAGGAATATGTCAATGCAGGATGCGCATTTGCAGACAAGGCCTATACCGCATTGCAGGCGGCTGTAGATTTGGTATTATGAAAAAAATAACCGCGCATGCCAGTATTCTGTTTGCAGTGGCCACCATTGCGTTTGGCATTATTCAGATAGTTGCCGGCAATTTCAACCGCGGACTGCTGCCTGTGCCAGATACGGTGCCTGCAAGAATACTCTTTTTGTATACAACCGCTGTTGTTTTGATAGTGCTGGGCAGCGGATTGTTATTTGCAAAATGGCGGTATGCGGCTGCCGTGCTGTTAGGCATTTTTTATGGTATGCTTTTTTTACTGGTACATTTTTTTAAACTGGCCGGCAATATATATGACCCCAATGAATGGACCGCCGCCATGGAAGTAATCAGCTTGTGCTGCGGCGCCTTTTTTATTGCGGCAATGCCCCATCAGCCTACAGGTTTATTTTCTGCGCAGCATACACTGGTTTCAAAAATTACGCGGGTAGCCAGGTATGTGTTTAGTTTTTCATTACTGGTTTTTGCCTTCCTGCATTTTAAATACGCAGACTTTATTGCCATGCTCATACCTGCCTGGTTGCCATTTAAATGGTGGCTGGGGGTGCTGGTGGGTATCGGTTTTCTGTTAGCCGCTATCAGCATTGTTATCAATAAGATGACCGAACTGGCCACCTTCCTATTGGGATGTATGTTTCTGTTATGGGTTTTTATTCTGCACCTGCCCCGTGCATTATCAAAAATGAAAGACGAGCCGGAATGGACCAGCCTTTTTGTGGCATTGGCCTTTAGCAGTATCTCCTTCATTTTGTCGTTTCTGTCGCAACAACACAAACGAGTAGCACCCAATATTTTCATGGAAGACGATGCGGCGTAATTTTCTCCCTATTTTGTTTGATTACAAGGCAATACATATATTGTTTAGGCTTTTTCTGTAATTTCACTGCTATCATCATTCCACTTGTAGCATGAAAAAGTATATTGTATTGGCAGTTTGTATATTGGCGGTGAAACATAGCTTTTCGCAAACTTCTATTCCCGCCGCAGAAGCGGCAAAGCATATTGGTGAAAAGCTAACCGTGTGCGATAAAGTATTTGGCGGAAGGTATTTTGAAAATAGTAACGACCGGCCCACCCTTCTCAATATGGGGGATGCTTATCCAAACAACCCGTTTACTTTTGTTATTTATGGCGCAGACCGGAAAAAGTTTAGTTATAAACCAGAAGAGTTTCTGGTAAATAAACAGGTATGTGTAACCGGTGAAATAAAAAGTTACCGTGATAAACCACAGATCATTGTGAGCGATACCGCACAGGTGAGCTTCAAATAAAAAAAACCGCTTCCAGGAAGCGGTTGCACTAATCAAAGCTAACCATTAAAACCCCTGTCAAAAAATTCTTCATTCTTATCAAGCCGATTAATATTATGCAGACAGCTGCTAGTCGTTTAAGGCTATATGTTACTTTTTCTGGTTAACTACATTATTGACTACACTGCTGATCATTTTTTTGCCGGCGACAGATTTGTTTTAGATGGACGTATAATGATAGATCATTAGCAATGCTGCTACCTCATACCCTCACTACACCTTAAAACGAGGGAAGGCTTGGTAGAAACCAGCCTTCCACAGTGGTACCTAGTAACATGAGAAAGTATGGACGTTTCTCACGGTACAATTAAAAAGAGTTATCCATCTGCACTATTTCCTGTAGGAACGCATCACCAATGTGCTAGACCACAATTAGTGAAAAAAGGTAAGGTCAAAAGCAATATTTATTATTCATTATTGGTGACACTTGCGGGCAAACTGATGTTATCGCATTCCTTTCTCGGATAATGCATCACAACCTGGTGAAGGCATCATTTCAAAACACAGGCAATGTTTTTAAAAGCGCAGAGATGAATGATGAGTATCCGGTACATGCAAACCTTTAGTATTCGGGGAAAATTGTTTTACATGACTTTACAAAGAACAACTACCCCGCAAGTGCCTGTAATGCGTTTGTTTTGCACCGAGAAATAACCAGACATACCAATAAAACCCTTGTACATGATCCGTATTGTATTAGCAGACGACCACAAACTATTTCGGGAAACATTGCGCGAAATGCTGAACTCGCATCCCGGTTTTGAAGTAATAGCTATTTGCCAGAACAGTGAAGATTTAATTGACATCGCTTTAACTGCTAAGCCCGATATCATTTTACTGGACATTAATATACCGCCCTTTTCGGGTATAGAGGCCACGCAGAAGCTGGCAGGAAAGACATCTGCTAAAATTATCGGCCTTTCTATGCATTCCCATCCATCTTACTTTAAAAACATGATGCAAATGGGCGCCAGGGGCTATGTCACAAAAAATTCATCAAAAGAAGAAATATTTAATGCCATTTTGCAGGTACACGCCGGCAATAAATTTATTTGCACTGAAATTAAAAATGCCATTTCCGGCCAGCTGCTGGAAGGAGGCGATAGTAAACCCCACCTTAGCAACTTAACCGGAAGGGAGCTCGAAATTATTAACTACATCAAAGAAGGTCTTTCTTCAAAAGAAATAGCCGCTAAATTTTTTATAGCGCTTAAAACCGTAGAGGTTCATCGGCACAACATCCTTAAAAAGCTGAACCTGAAAAATTCAACCAGCCTGGTAAATTTTGTGCACCAGCACGGCGGTTAACAGCCTTTAGCTGCCAACCCCCGTATTGGTAGCAATGTGTATGGTCTTGCGAAAGTGAGTAGGGAATTATACTTTTATCTTGCCCTCTATAGAATCATCCAATGTTTGCCCTGTAATGGCACCCCATAGCATTTTAACACCGGCTACGGCGTTACCATGTTTATTATCCCAGTAATAGCCTGTTTCGGGTTCAAATTTTATTACGGAAATACGTGGATCGTCTTCACCTTCTGTAAACCACGTCTTCAAGATAGGTTCCCATAATTCATGAATCAGGGCTTTATCCGTAGATACAGTAACGTTTCCTGTGAGGTATAAAAAATCTGAATGAGCCGAACCCTGGAAAAATAATCGCACCGCATTGTCTTCAGCAATTTCTGCGTTTTTATGGCTGTCTTTTGCGCTCAGAAACCATAGTGTACCATTGTCATCGGCCTTTTGTATACTCATAGGCCGTACGCCCATTGAATTACCAACAGCTTCGCCGGTACAAAAAAAGCACGACTTTGCCTGTTTTACCATTTCAACGATTCTCTTAGCGGCAGCTGCATCGTACAAATTTTCATGATTTTTTTCTTTCTGGTTTTTATTAATGCTATCCATACTAAATTATTTTTGATTGATCTGAAAAATGCAATCTATATGCCGGTCGTACAACAGGCAAAAGATGACAACATGCTACTGTTCTGTTGAAGCAAAAAAACCGATCAACATAGCATAATTCATCAAACAACTTTACGCTGTAGATTATAATCGGCATGTTTTGTTGATGCGTAAAAAAAGGGATGGATGTTATTTGCTGTTGCGGCATAGCAAAAGTTTGCGGTGATATCGCAGGAAAAGTTGGGCTTATCATCCCTCCGTTTATGTTGGCAGGGTGATCAATTGCAGGAAATAAAATTTGTCTTCAGCAGCCTGTTCTCACAACTGCAACAACTATCCCACAATTGGAACCCCTGACCATCTTTTCAGGTATATTACACTGCTTCTCAACCATATAAACACTGGCATCGATTTGGCTTACCCCTTCACAAGATGAAAATGATTTTTATTGCGGTGATGAGTTTTTTATTAGGCAGCTTAACGATTGGAATTTGGCTTCTGCAAAAATATGAGGGTGGCCTGGGTAGCCGCACCAATCTAACCTATGTTTCAGTGATATTGCTTATATTCTGCTGGGGAATGCCCATTATTCTCATACGAAACATTAAAAAGAGGAAAAAACAGTGAAGTAGCGGAAGAACGACTGTCACTTAACAGATTACGTATGTTTTAAACAACAAGATTTTGATTTGTGAGCTGCCAACTACGCATAAATTCTGCTAATTATCGAACAAAACATGTAATTCATCTAAATTTTTTCGAAAAGCGTTTTCAGAGAATTATATTTACATCGGTTTTTCATAGGATATTGGATTTTAAACGGGGCAGGATTTCTATCCAGCCCTTTTTTTATGCCCCCAACCGCCGTACGAAGCCCTCAACTGTTCAGCCATTTTTAAATGAAGCGGCTTTTTAGCGGCTGATGTCAAATAGTATGCATGAAACGAAGAAATGATAATGACCTCAAAGTAGAAAAGGGTAAAATAAATGCCCCCCGCCAGTAAGAAAAGCGGTGCCGGGAAGACCTAAACGCATATGAACCGTTTGGCAAAGGTTAGGCTGGTTCAACCGGGGCGGTGTGTAATAAATCGGCAACAATACGCGACGCCGCTTCTTCGCAAAAATCCAGTCCTGAATAATCAGGATAATAGCCTCCGATAAATGGAACAGCCATAATATATACACGGGGGTTTATTACACCGGCATTGTTAATGGGTCTGAAATCATCATCTACAGCAATACCGGGCACAGACAGGTAATACTTATTGTCTGCGCACGTGATGTCCTGATTACCTTCCTGCACCAATGCCTTAGCATTGTCTGCTGATTGAAATAACAACTGAGCTTGCGTAACCGTATTTCTTTTAACCAATGCAGTAAAAGGAAAATCTTGTATCCATAAATGCGGTTGCCCGGTACAGTTAATATAGGTCTGATACGCCGTTGTGTGTTTACGACCATCTTCGCTGGTATGGTGATACACTTTGTTTCCTTCCTTATCCACTTTCATTTCGCTGTCTGCTTCAACAGCAATAATCTTCAGCCTGCCTGCATCATGCAATGCCATCAGCTCCTCGCACGAGCTTTGCGGAACAAATGCAATGACAATGGATATTAATGGCATCAGCACTTTTTTAAGCCGCAACATGTCTTCGGCTGAAAAATGTTTGGCAGGATAATTCATAGCAAAACTAAGCCCCGCCAGTAATTCTTTCCAGTGTACAGATGTTCTTGTTTTGATCGACTTCTTTGCTTCATCGTATTCTTTTTTGAAAAGCACAAAAGGATCCATGTCTTCACGCATGCCCATAAGTTCCTCTGTAAAAGTTTCGATGCTCATGTCTTTGATACGGGCATAAAAAGACGGGTCCTTTTTTTTCAGCAATTCTTTAAAGTCCTTTTCAAAAATAAAATCGAGCGATAAAAAACCGTTGTTGTCAGCAATATGTGCCTGTATTTCTTCTTCAGACAGCAATGCCTCGTCAGACAAACGCGGGTCATCCAGGTGGAAACGGATACCGGGCAGTAACCCTTTCAGTGAATACATCACCAATGTAAATTTGTCTGCATCCTTATCCGGAACAAAAACAAGTTTACCTGTCTTTTCCTCTTTAAAATGTCCATGCTGGCGCGCCAGTGTACGCAGGGCATCGATGGCCGTAAGCGAACTACCCTTTATAGCAATGGGGTGATTGAAGCGATGCCGTAATTTTGAGGGAGGGTAAGGCGAATCGAAAAAACCGTTTATTTTTCCCTCGAGCGATTTCGGCCACTGATGCCCGGTACAAATAACCACGGCATCAAAAAGCATGTCTTCTTTGCTGTTAAGCGTAATTTTCGTTTTAGCAGTTGCAGGCAGATCAATGATATCAGTAACCTTACAGTTGCTATGGATGTATGTACCTATACCTGTTGCCTCGCCCTGTTGCAACAACTGTTTAAACTGGTCCTGCAGATACTGTCCGAACAGCAAACGGGGAATGACTTTATAGGGTGTAAAGCTATTGCCATCAATACCAAATGCTGCCAGCGTTTTAGCCGGCAGTTTTTTAATCCATGCTGTAACGTCTGTTGGCAGCGAGGGAATCTCGTTGCCGGAAATGTTGGTTATGTGCTCTTTGCCCGAGCCCTCAACGCTATAAGGCATACCTGCACCAAACTCAGTTTTGGTTTCAAAAACATGAACCGTAAATTGTACGGCACCGGCGTCCACCATTTTTTTGTAAACAAACAATGCAGCAGGGCCGCCTCCAATGATGGCTATGCTTTTTCTTGCGCGTAATGGGTTCATAATTGAAGGGAAATTGCTCGGTTCATTGCAGTATACTGGTTATAATTGCAAATGCTTGCCGGGTTCGGGCTTTTGTTAAACCAAAAGCTTACCAAACTCTCAAACGTTTTAAGTGAGTGTGACCATTACGGTAATGCCTGACCGGTGGGGAAAATTCTCCCCTCACCCTTAAGGAAATACCGTTAATTAATTGATTACATTGTGCGGCAATTCTTTAATTATGGCCACCAGAATTATTATTTACGATGATGATACTGACATCTTATTAGTGACGTCAGTTATATTGCAAAGAAAGGGCTATGAGGTTACTTGCCGTGAAAACTGCCGTTCACTTGATGCAGACCTGGAAGCATTTCAGCCACAAATTATTTTAATGGATAACTGGATGCCCGATATGAGCGGCGTAGAAGCCATTCAACAGATTAAGGCAAAAGAATCATTTAAACACATCCCGGTCATTTTTTTCAGTGCCAATAGCAACGTGGAAGAACTGGCCAAAGAAGCCGGCGCAGATAGCCTCTTAAAAAAACCATTCGACATTCAGGCCTTACAGGAAATGATAGAACAATTAGTGGGTTAAAGGGCATTGAGCAGCGCAGCAATACCGGAGGCAGGCAAGATATGATCTGCGGCAGCTAACTGAATAGCCTGAAGGGGCATATAATTTACAAGGGCTTCTGCCGGGTCTTGTACAATGGTTGTTCCACCATATTCTTTAATGAGTTTCATGGCCATTGCGCCATCTGCATTGGCGCCCGACAATAATACGGCAGTACAGTTATTTTTGTATACCGGTCCTGCGCTGGTAAAACTTACTTCTATGCTGGGCCGGCAGTAATGGACTTTTTCTGAGGCATCCAGCGATAAAGTTCCGTCTGTTTCCAATAATACATGATAATCTGGTGGCGCAAGGTATATGCACCCAGGTAACAGGGGCTCTTTTTCGTCTGCTTCTTTGATGTGCAGGGAAGTTTTGGCAGCCAGTAAATCGGCAAGCCCGTTGTCGGTTGCATTGCTGCGGTGGATAACCAGCAGTATGGGAATGGCAAAATCTTTCCGGAGCGCGGGTAGCAATACCAGCAAGGCATCGAGGCTGCCGGAAGAGCCACCAATGAGAATAAGCCTACTGGGAACGCTTACTTGTTTTTCCGCCATATTTTTTCTTTGTTATCTAGCTGTTTGTAATGGCCAACAATAGATGAAAAACGCAATGACTCTTTGCTGCCCAGTGCCAGAAACCCTAATGAGTCGAGGCTTTTATCGAACAGCTGCAAAACCCGCTCCTGCAATTGCCTGTCAAAATAGATCAATGTATTGCGGCAAACAATCAGTTGAAATTCATTGAACGATGCATCTGCCACCAGGTTGTGCGTTGAAAATATCATACGCTGTGCCAGCGAGGGGTCGAACTTGGCGCTGCTGTAATTGGCCGTGTAATAACTTGAAAAATCTGCCTGTCCCCCGCTGCGGATATAATTTTCTGAGTGCTGTTGCATGCTGGCGGCGGGAAATATGCCTGTTTTTGCTTTCTCCAGTACTGCCTGGTTGATATCAGTTGCATACAATATCGATTTATGCAGCAGGCCCGCTTCTTTAAGCAGTATGGCCATAGAATACACTTCTTCGCCTGTTGAACAGCCTGCATGCCAAATGCGTATGAAAGGATAAGTGGCCAGTACCGGAATCAGGTGTTCGCGCACGGTTTTGTAAAAGCCGGCATCCCTGAACATTTCGGTTACGTTTACCGTAATTTCTTCCACAAAATACATGAACCAGGCCGGCTCTTTCAGGAGACGGTTTTTCATATCAATAAAAGAGGTGTGCCTGCCTTTTACAAAAAAAGAATCAATGCGCCGCTGCATAGATGCGCGCGAATAGCCCATGAAGTCGTAACCGTACCGCCTTGCCACGGTTGCCAGCAAATCATCTATTTCTGCGGTTGTAATCATTCGCTCGGGTTTAACGGCTCCTGCAGCACCTGCAGCAACCTGTCTATATCTACCGGCTTTGAAATATACGCATCAGCACCTGCGGCCAAACATTTCTCTTTATCGCCCATCATGGCCTGTGCGGTAACCGCCACCAATTTTACCTGATTGAGCGACGGCATCTCCCTGATGCGTTCCATCAACTCATAACCATCCATGCCCGGCATCATCATATCTACCAGCGCCGTGCCAATTGTACCCTGCTGCAATAATTGCAATGCCTGCTGCCCGCTTACGGCTGTGCTGCAGGTAAAACCGCGCGATGTGAGTACTGCCCGTAGCGCAAAAATATTCCGGTCGTCATCATCAATAATTAAAATGTTGCTTGCCTTTCGACTCATATAATCAATAACTTTTTTCGTATAGCCATATCCGTAATAATGATACCAGCTGGTCAATATCAACCGGTTTTGAAATATAATCCGAAGCCCCTGCCGCAATACATTTCTCACGGTCGCCGCTCATGGCCTTTGCCGTAACGGCAATAATGGGCACGTTGCGGTATTGCGGTTCTTTTCGGATGGCCCTGATGCTCTCATAGCCATCCATCTCCGGCATCATCATATCCATCAGCACCACATCCATCTTATTGGCTTTTACCAGCGCCAGCGCTTCCTTGCCATCGAGGGCCGGTATCACCTGCATCTGGTATTTTTCGAGCGTTTTTGTCATAGAAAATATATTGCGCACATCATCATCGGCCAGCAAAACTTTTTTTCCTTTTAATACATTTTCTTCCAATATAAATTTTTCAAAACCCGGCAATCCTTTTTTGGTTTGCTGTTCCTGAACCAGGTGCAGAAACAACGATACCTCGTCCAGTATGCGTTTGTAAGAATGCGCTGTCTTCAATACAATGGCATCTGCATACTGCTTCAGCTTAAACTCTTCGGGCTGCGATAAGCTCTTGCCCGTAAACAATATTACCGGCAAATCTTCCAGGCCTTCTTCTTTCCTGATGCGCTCCAGCAATTCATCGGTGTTTTTATCGAGTGCGCTCATATCCAGTATCACACAATCAATATCTTTTTTGGCCAGCGCTTGTATGGTATCTTCTACTGAATTATAGATGCCGGCAGACAAATTGTATGCACCCAGGTAATATGCCAGCGCCTTTGCGTGCTTTTCATTTTCTTCAATGATGAGTACTTTTTTATCTTTTTTAGCGAGCACCATTTCAATCTTTTCAAATATGGTGTGCAGCTTATCAAAAGCAACAGGCTTGATAATAAAATCTACGGCACCTTTTTGCAGGCTTTCCCTTTTTACTTCAAAAGATGACATCATGTGCACGGGGATATGCCGTGTTTCTGGGTTATTCTTCAGTTCATCCAATACATCCCAGCCGTTTTTTACCGGCAACCTCAAATCCAGCAGAATGCCGAGTGGCCGGTATTGCAACGCCATCTCCACCCCTTTATCGCCACGTACTGCTACCACTCCTTTGTATCCTTTCTGGCGCGCATACTCCAGTAATGCAGTGGCAAAACTGACATCGTCTTCAATGATCAGTAATACCTTTTCGCCTGGTTTGATATCGCTGCGGTCGTCGGCAATCTCTTCCGGTATCACGCTGGTATAATAATCAGCATAAGCATTTTGCTGAACTGGCTGTTCCTGCGGTAATGGGGGCAGGCTACTGCTGGGGCGTACATCCTTTTCTTTTGGCGCCACCACTTTGCCAGCCGCCTGTGGAATACAGCAAACAAATTCGCTGCCGCGGCCAGAGATGCTGGTTAAACTTATTTCGCCACCCAGTAATTTGGCCAGTTCGCGGCTGATAGATAGTCCGAGCCCGGTGCCACCATACTTTCTGCGCGTTGAACCGTCTTCCTGCTGAAAGGCTTCAAAAATGAGCTCCTGTTTTTCTGCGCTGATGCCTATACCAGAATCTTTTACTGTAAAGCAAATAAAACCTGGTTTATTGGCCGGGCAGTTTACCACTAGATCTACATATCCTTCTGAAGTAAATTTAAATGCATTCGACAACAGATTTTTTAGCACCTGCTCAAGGCGCAACTGGTCTGTTTCTATCACAGCCGGTACTTCGGGCCCGGTAATTATTTTCCACTCCAGTTGCTTTTCTTTTGCCAAGGGTGCAAACAATTCATGCAATCCGTTGGTAACATCGGCCACCTTTACAGGCAATACCTCAATGGTCATTTTGCCCGATTCTATTTTAGAAAGATCCAGTATTTCGTCAATGAGTTGCAACAGGCCGTTACCAGAACCCTGTATTACCTGTGCATATTGTACCTGGTCTTTGGTAAGGTTCTGTTCATTGTTTTCGGTAAGCAGCCGCGATAATAATAAAATAGAATTTAACGGTGTGCGCAGCTCGTGCGACATGTTGGCAAGAAACTCTGATTTGTATTTGGTTGAAAGGGCCAGGTCGGCAGCCTTCTTTTCAATTTCAATATTCTTCTGCAGGATCAACTGGTTGCGCTGCTCCAAGGATACAGATTTTTCCTCGAGCAACTGGTTGGTTTGCTGCAATTCTTCTGACTGAACCTTTAGCTCTTCTTCGGATGTTTGGAGTTGCTGCGCCTGGGCTTCCAGTTCTGTATTGATCTGCTCCAGCTCTGATTGCTGAGACATCAGTTCTTCCGCTTGCGATTGTGTTTCTTCCAGCAGTTCCTGTACGCGCTGCCTGTTTTGCACCGTATTAATGGCGATGCCTATAACGCCGGCAACACTGTCAAAAAAATCCAGTTCGCGTTGCGAGTAGGTATGCAGGGTGCCCAGTTCAATGATGCCTTTGATCCTATTTTCAAAAAATAAAGGAAAAACTATCAGGCTCGATGGCTTTATCTGGCCGGTAGCGAAGCTGATGATAAAATCACTGTCGCTAATATCGTTTACTAATACTGCCTTTTTAGTGCGCAAACACTGGCCCGGCAGTCCTTCGCCCGCCATTATCAAATGGTTCAACTTCTGGTTATCTACTCCGTAACCATTTTCAAGCCGCAGCAAAGTATCATTTTCACAAATGTACAGGGCACCGGCCTGGCTATTGCTGTATTGGGCAACAAAGGCGGTCATTTTTTCTGCCAGCACCGGCAGGTTATCCTCGCCAACAATTACTTCGTTCATGCCGGCCAGGCCAGACTGCAGCCATTCTTTGTCTGCCAGGGCAGCAAATGACTGCTCCAGCGAGGCGCTCATTTTATTGAGTGCGCCCGCAATGCTTCCGAGGTCATCGGTCTCACTATCGTGCACCCGTACACTATAATCGCCCGCAGAAATTTTTTCAGATATCCCCTGTATAATATTGATACGGCGGCCAATGGCAGCGTCTTTTAGTTCCAGTTGTTCCTGCAGGCGTGCACGTTCTGTTACGTCGCGGTTTGTTTTTAAATAAAAGAGAATGGTAATAATCAGAGATAGCAACGCGGCTACTACAATCAAAATGGGGGTAACAGCGGTAAACCGGCCCAGCTTATCGGTACGCACCTTCAGTAGTGCATTTTCCGTGCTTTCCATGTTTTTTACCATGGTGCGCACACTATCCATAAACACTTTGCCTTCCTGCATATCGGCAATATTGACAATAGCAGTCTGTTTTTTCTTGTCTATCAGTTCCTGCAGTTTCCAGATGCGTTTGTTGACATAATTTTCCAGCTTCCCTGCATTAGACTGTTGCACCGGATTGTCAACAGTCAGTTGCTTTATTTCTGCCAACAGTGATCTGATTTTGTCAGGTGCCCCGTTGTAAGGCTCAAGAAAATCCTGGTTGCCCGTAATAAGAAACCCACGCTGCCCCGTTTCTGCATCTTTCATTACAGAAATAGTTTCTTCAAGTGTTTGCACCACCTTGTTGGTATGAGCTACCAGTTCGCTGCTACTAAAAAGATTATTGATGCTTACCAGTGAAGCGATAGAACTGATAATTAAGATGAGCAGTGAGGATCCGAACCCTATGAGCAGGTTTCGTTTTAAAGAAAGTTTCATCAATCTATGTTTTTATTGAATGGCCGCAGTTATTGATTGGCAATGACGGGCAGCTTGAAATAAAAAAGCGATCCGTTGCCAGGCTCGCTCTCCACGCCAAACTGCGCATCGTGCCTTTTTAATATTTCAGAACAGATATACAACCCTATGCCCAGCCCCGATGCATGCAACGATGCTTCAGACACCCGGTAAAATTTTCCAAACACCTGTACCTGGTTTTCGGGCGATATGCCAATGCCCCAGTCCCTTACCCCAAAATACAATTCGTTTGTATCCGTTACCCGGGTAATCACTTCTATCTGTTTGTGTTTCGGTGAATATTTGACTGCATTGCTGATGAAATTAATAATTACCTGTTCCAGCCGCAGCGCATTGCCGGCTATAACGGCACCGGCCTGTTCAGTATGTTGTATAACCACACCAGGATAAATCTGCTTTAGCATTTCCAGTGTAGAACCCAGTAACTGGTCAAACTGAACGGGCTTAAGATCAAATTTTAATTTTCCGTTTTCTATTTTTGAGATATCCAGCAGGTCATTGATAAGGTCATCCAGTTTATTTACCTGCACCAGGGTACGGTCTACAAAAGTTTTTGTTTGCCCGTCTGCAGTCACCATTTGGTCGAGCAACTGCACATAAGCCTTAATACTGGTGAGCGGTGTTTTCAGTTCGTGGCTGGCGATACTCAGGAACTCATCTTTTCTTTTTGCCACCTGTTTTTGTTCTTCGATGTCTGTAAACGTACCAACCCATTTCACGGCTACATTATTTTCTTTTACAGGCACTACGCGCAACAGGTGAAACCTGAAATCGTCTGTATGCAGTTTGGCGATGCGCAATTCAAGCTCAAGTGGCTCGGCAGACACCAGCATATTTTTCCATACTTCTTCAATAAGCGGATCATCGGGATGCACCACAGGGAAAGCAGAAAATGCGGGCGAATACTCGTACCAGTGATCATTTACAAAGTCGATACTACCGTTGCCCGAAGCGGTAAACGCCACCTGCGGAATAGATCCCAGTATGCCGTTTAATTCCTGTGCTTTTTCCTGTATCTGCTGCTGGGCCTTTTTGCGGAATTCAATTTCTGATTGCAACTTTTCCTGCGCCTGTACCAATGCGCGGTTCTGCTCGTACAAACGGTGGAATGTTTTCACCTTCAGCAAAAAAATATCTGGGTCAATGGGTTTTACAATGTAATCAATGGCGCCGGAGGAGTATCCTTTGGTAATGAATTTCTTTTCGGTGTTAACGGCTGATAAAAATATAAGCGGTATGTCTCGCGTGAAGGTATTGCCGGCAAGAAATTCTGCCACTTCAAATCCATCCATACCCGGCATCTGCACATCTAAAATGATAAGAGAATAGGTATTCTTCAGGGTCTTTTTAAGTGCTTCTTCGCCGCTTGCAGCCGTATCAACGGGAAAAGAATGCAGTTCAAGAATCGATTTAAGCGAAAATATATTTTCTGGCCTGTCGTCAACAATCAAAATCATAGCTGGCGTCCGTTAAAGCTTTCTAAAATGAGGCTAAAGGCTGTCCCTGACTGCTAAAGATACAAACTTGCACTTTAATATGTTTGTGTATTACCGTTTTATAAAGGATGGTTGTGCTATAAAACACCATAATTATAATGTACTTATGTGCCATGCACACAAAAAAATAAGACCGCTTTCGCGGCCTTATCATTGGGTTACCATTTATGAGAATTGTTCCTGCTGTATTTATCGTCTCCATAGAAACGGCTGTTTTTATCGAACCGGTATTTTACCAGGGCAATTTCGGCATCGCGTTGTTTTTCCAACTGGCGTATCTGCCTTGATTTTTCGAACCTGCTCATACGGCGGCTTGCGCTTACTGCGGCAATTTTATAATCATACTCATGATTGATTTTACGGATAGCAGCCGGCTTGCCATTGATGTTATAGGCCATATCAGGCTTTCCGTAATCAAAGCGGCCAGATTGTGCAGAAGCAATACTAACGGTTACTACGCTAACGAATAATAATGTAAACATCTTTTTCATAATTGTACATTTTAAAAAGTGAATCAATATATATAAGATGGGAAACGGCTTGCAACGTTTAAAACAGGGAGGGGCCGTACGTCGCAACATTTTGGGTGGTCGTCGCAGTATTTTAGCGTGAGGCGTGAGACGGGAGGCGGGAGGCGGGAGACGGGAGGCGTGAGACGTGAGGCGTGAGACGGGAGGCGTGAGACGGGAGGCGTGAGACGTGAGACGGGAGACGTCAGACATTCGGGATCAGAGATCAGAGATCCGAGATCAGAAATGAGATCAGAAATCAGAGATCAGAAATCAGAGATCAGAGATCAGAAATCAGAGATCAGAGATCAGAGATCAGAACATCCGACCTCAGATATTCACCACCAGCACAGGTATCTTCAACTCATGCCTTACTTTATTAATGGTTTCGCCGTATACCAGGTCTTTTATGCCGGTATGGCCGTGCGCACCCATTACTAATAGATCCGCTTTTTCTTCTTTTACAATGCGTACAATTTCGGCTATACGGTTACGGTAGCCCAGCCTTGCTGAAACATGGTTTCCACGCGCCACCAGTTGTTGTGCGTACGCTTGCAGTTGCTCATTGTCTTTCTGGCTTTCAAGGTCGTCAGAAGCATCGCCCAATAGTTTAGCGCTGGCACTTTCCACCACATGCAGCAATACATAGGTGGTGCCTGGTTTGCCCTGCCCGAGCGCAAAGGCCACCAGTTTTTCATCGTGCCCGCTAAAATCGAGCGCTATGGCAATATGTTTGAATTCGGGTATTTCAAGCTGGTTGAAGCTTTTTATGTTGTGGTGCACGGTTACACCCACGGCGTCTTTTTTCTTTTTAAGCAATGGAATAGTGATCACAATCAGCAGCAGGCCAACCAGTATGGCAAGGCCGGCCACTACCAGTATCTTAGGCAGCAGGCCATGATCATTGTCAAGAAAATCCATGCCTTCGCCAAATACCATTTTAAGATTAAGGTAGACCAGTACAGACGCCACCAGCCAAGATAACCCCTGGGTAAACGGTTTAATGGCAAACACGCCCATCTTTTGTTTTTCGCTTACAAAATGTATCAGTGGTATAATGGCAAAGCCGAGTTGCAGGCTTAAAATTACCTGGCTGAAAATAAGCAGCGCGTCAATCTTATCATCGCCCCAGATAACGATGGTAATAACAGCGGGTACAATGGCTACCATCCGGGTTAACAGCCGTCGCAACAAAGGGTTGATGCGCAACAACAGGTAACCTTCCATTACAATTTGCCCTGCCAGGGTACCGGTGATGGTAGAGCTCTGTCCGGCTGCTATCAGTGCAATGGCAAAAAGAATGGGGGCAATCGCATTGCCCAGCATGGGTGCCAGCAATTCGTGCGCATCTTTTATTTCTGCCACGTCTGTTCTGCCGGCCTTGAAGAACACAGCCGCAGCCAATATAAGAATAGCGGCGTTTACAAAAAATGCCAGGTTGAGGGCAATGGTAGTATCAAACATATTGAGTTTGAGCGCACGCCGGATACTTTTTTCATCTTTACCAATCTTACGGGTTTGCACCAGCGCAGAATGCAGGTAAAGGTTATGCGGCATTACCGTGGCGCCTATTATACCAATGGCAATGTACAACGCTTCTTTACCGGGCAGGGTGGGTATAAAGCCAGTAACCACTTCACCTAAGTTCGGTTTTGCAAAAAACATTTCTGCCAGAAAGGAAAGTCCTATAATACCCACCAGCGTAATAATAAATGCCTCCATTTTACGCATGCCCAGCCGCTGCAGGTAAAAAAGTAAAAAGGTGTCCAGCACCGTTATACAAACGCCCCATAAAATTGGAATGCCTGTTAACAGGTGTATACCAATAGCCATACCCAGTACCTCGGCCAGGTCGCAGGCGGCAATAGCCGTTTCTGCCAGCAGGTACAGAATAAAATTAACGGAGCGCGGGTATACTTCGCGGTTTACCTGTGCCAGGTCGCGCCCGCGCACAATACCCAGACGGGCCGATAAATTCTGCAACAGCAATGCCATGAGGTTGCTCATCAGCAATACCCATATTAATGAATAGCCAAACTTGCTGCCGCCTGCGAGGTCGGTTGCCCAATTGCCGGGGTCCATATAGCCCACACTTACCAGGTATGCGGGGCCTAAAAACGCCAGTATCTTTTTTCTATTGGTGCCGCTGCGCGTATCAATGGTTTCATGCACTTCGCTGAGCGATACGTGGCTATCTGTTCTTGTTGTCATATGCTACCAATAAGTTTTTTGCTACGTGTTCACTAATATTAACAGCCTGCTGCTGGTTGCGTATTTTTAGTTCGATGGATCCATCCACCTCGAATTTCTTTTTTATTTCGAGCCTTGTACCCAGTTGTATATTTTTATGCCGCAACAGTTCCAGCATTTCGGCAGACTGATCACTGATACCGTTTACGGTTCCGCTGCTGTTAAGCGGCATATCGCTTACCGCCGATTGCTGCAAAGAAGGCATTTTGCCATTGATATCCGGTATAGGATCGCCATGCGGATCAGCCTTGGGGAAATCTAGAAAAGCATCCAGCCGGTCTATGAGCTTTTTGCTGCTGATATGCTCCAGTTCTTCCGCAATGTCATGCACTTCTTCCCAGCCAAACTGCAGTTTCTCCACCAGGAAATACTCCCACAAACGATGTTTGCGTATGATTTGCACCGCGAGCTTACGCCCCTCCACGGTAAGCTTAACGCCCCTGTATTTTTCATACTGCAACAGCTTCTGGGTTTTCAACTTCTTAAGCATGTCTGTTACAGAAGCGGGTTTGGTGAGTAACGCCTCTGCCAGCGCATTGGTGGTGACACTCTCCTGTTCCTGCTGCAAATGAAAAATGGCCTTTATATAATTCTCCTTACTGGCAGAATATTTCATTTAGACTAAATTAAAATTTAGGCAAATCTAAAAATTAATTTTTAAATGGTAAACTTTTAATTTCTGGCCAGTGTGCTTCGGGTGGAGGGATGAATACAAAAAGGGCATGCAGCTTTAAAAATGTGAGGGGGACTGATGGCAAACAGCAATGTTGTTATTTTTAACAAGATTTGGAGCATCTTATGGTGTATAAAAACCCTAAAACGGCCACCTTCAAAGAACCACGGTTCACACAAAATGATTACTTTAGCCCGGTAACACCGGGTTTATTTATGAAAAAATGGATCTTGATCGTGCTGATGCCCCTGCTGCTATTGGGCTGCAAGGGTAAAAAGAAATTGCCGTCAGATGAAGAAGGCGTAACTGTAAGCGATTTTATAGAATTTTTTGAGGAAGAGAAACCGCCCTTTATAGTGGCAGATTCCACACTTCAGAAAAAGAAAGCCGACACATCTGCCATCAGTTACAAAACATTTTCAAGCCTGGTGACCGATACGTTGCTGCGCCGTTTTTTTAATAACAATAACCCTCCCAAAATTTACCCGCTGGCCAGGATTATTGAAAAAAACAAAGAAACCTACCTGCTGCTGAAAGTCATCGGCGCAACACAAAAAGCCGCTTATGTGCTGGTGTTCGATAAAGATAAAAAATACATTACCGGTATGCCATTGCTGGTGCAGGACAATATTAGCACTACACAACAAACTGCGGTTATGGATGCCAGGTATACCTTCACCACCAACCGGCAATACAAACAGGCAGACGGCCGCATGATGTACAGCAAGGCAGCTTATGCCTATAATGCCGGTGCCGGCGTATTTACCTTGTTGCTCACAGAATCAAATGAGGCCGAAGCCAAGAAAGAGCTCTTTAACCCCATCGATACCTTACCTGCAAAAAATAAATTATCCGGAGATTATCGTCAGAACAAGTTCAATATTGTTGCTATACGCGACAGTAAAAAGGCCAATGAGTTCCTGTTCTTTGTTCATTTTGAAAACAGCAAAGATTGCAAAGGCGAACTGAAAGGCGTGGCCCGCATTGTGTCGCCTGGTAAAGCATTGTACAGCCAGCCTGGCGACCAATGTGAACTGAGTTTTGTTTTTGCTGGTAACACCGTACGCCTGCAGGAGGAAAATTGTGGTTCACACCGTGATATTCAATGTTTTTTTGAAGGCAGTTTTACCCGGCGGCCACCTGCTAAAAGCATCACGAAGCCTGCAAAATCAACCACCCCCGCAAAAAAGGCCTGATTGTTGAAGTTAACTGGCTCTTGCTATTCTCTTATAGCTGTATATCAACCAGTTAAATACAAGACAATTGTTTTACTATTTTACCGTTAATTTGCGTGCCCTAACCTATTGTGAATGAATATCAAAACACCATGAGTTTTAAAAAATTTAAAGTACCCTACACTCCTGAAGAACGCTACTCCAAAAAAATTGCTTATTTCTCCATGGAATTTGCCGTGCACCAACCGCTTAAAATTTATAGCGGCGGCCTCGGCTTTCTTTCGGGCAGTCATATGCGCAGTGCCTACGAGTTAAAACAAAACCTGGTAGGCATTGGTATTTTATGGAAATACGGCTACTATGATCAGGCACGCAACCAGGACCAGACCCTGCAGGTTACCTGGATGGAAAAAAACGCCAGCTTCCTGGAAGATACCGGCATTAAGTTCCAGGTAAATATTCACGAACACCCGGTTTGGGTAAAAGTATATTACCTGAACCCTGAAACATTCAAAAGCGCCCCCATCTTTTTATTAAGTACTGATTTGGCGGAGAACGATTATGTATCGCAAACCATTACACACCGTTTATACGATGCCAACGTGGCTACCAAAGTGGCACAATTTATTTTGCTGGGCGTGGGCGGTGCCAAACTGATGGATGAAATTGGTTTTAACCCAGACCTTTATCATTTGAACGAAGCACATGCCATCAGCGCATCGTTTTATTTATACCAGAAGTTCAATAAAAATATCAGCGAAGTAAAAAAACGGCTTGTTTTTACAACGCATACCCCTGAAGAAGCGGGCAATGAAAAGCATGATATCTATCTATGCCATAAGATGAGCTACTTCTGCGGGCTCACCCTGGAAGAAACCAGGAAACTGACCGGTATTACAGATGATCAGTTTAATCATTCGCTGGTGGCACTGCGTTTTGCAAAACTGGCCAATGGTGTATCACAATTGCATGGCCATGTATCAAGAGCTATGTGGAGCAGGTACGAAGGTGTTTGCCCAATTATATCTATTACCAATGCGCAGAACTATCGCTATTGGGCCGACAAGCAACTGTATGATAAAATGGAAAAAGGAGATGACTTCTGGTGGGACGACCGTAAGAAACACCTGAAAAGAAGGGCGTTTGAAATTGTAGCCGATCAAACCGGTAAGATATTCGATCCAAATATATTTACCATTGTATGGGCAAGGCGATTTGCCGGCTATAAACGTGCTGAACTGATTACCCGGGATATTGAGCGCTTCAACCGCCTTACCAGCAACACACGCTACCCGGTGCAGATCATCTGGGGAGGCAAGCCCTACCCCATGGATTACCCGGCCATTAATGATTTTAACCACCTGGTACATTTAAGCCGTGGCTATAAAAACGTTGCAGTGGTAATTGGTTACGAGCTCGCGCTTTCAAAAAGAATGAAGCAGGCAGCCGATTGCTGGCTAAACAACCCGCGTGTTCCCCGTGAAGCTTCCGGCACCAGCGGTATGACAGCCGCCATGAATGGCGCTGTAAACTTTTCTACCGATGATGGCTGGATACCCGAATTTGTAAACCATGGCAACAACGGTTTTGTAGTACCTAAGGCGGATTATGCCAATATGCACGTGCAGCAGCAGGATGAATACGACCTGAACAAGCTGTATGAAATACTGGAAAACGAAATTCTACCGCTGTATTATGATAATTACGAAACCTGGCGCCAGGTTGTAAAAAACGGTATGCGCGATGTACGCATCCAGTTTGAAAGCAACCGCATGGCCAATGAATATTACGAGCTGTTGTACAAGTGATAGTTGTAATTGTTAAGTTATAAGTTTTAAGTTTTAAGTTTTAAGTTTTAAGTTTTAAAGCTTGACGATATAATCATCCCTCCTGTTGCAGGAGGGATTTTTCTTTTTGGTGCAATACCAGGCAGGATATGTTATGCATATACTACAGATCTTTTAATTCGTGTTTGCCATGAATACGCGCTGCCTTTGCGGATTGTTTGCATAATGCGTTCCTACGGAACTTCTATCTCTAAAACATTTTGTGCTACCCATAATACACCCCGATGGGGTGAGCAATAGGGAATCAACCGATCACCTCACCCAATCAACCGATCACCCAATCAACCAGTCAACCAATCAACTAATCAACCGATCACCCAATCAACCAATCAACCAGTCAACCAATCAACTAATCACCCAGTCAACCAATCAACTAATCAACTAATCAACCGATCACCCAATCAACTGATCAACCAATTATGCAATCCTTCGTTTTTGTGCATCAGGTAACAAATTAACCTCAAAACAATTTGTATGCATAAAATCACTGCTTTTGCCATTGTATTATTGATGGCTTGTACTACGGCCTTTGCGGGCGACGAAGTAACTACCGTTCCAACTGTGCTCAAATCGGCCACTGTTTACCGTTCCGGCGCCGAACTCATTCATACAGCCGCTGCCTTTTTACAACAGGGCAGCAACGACGTGGTGGTAGAAGGCCTAAGCAATGGCCTTGATATCAACAGCGTTCAGATCGGCTACACTGAAAAACTAACCATTTTGTCGGTGTCATTTTTTACGGACTACCTAAAACCAGCTGTCAAACCTGCCAGTATTAAAAGACTGGAAGATTCGTTGCAGGCCATCAACCGGGAAAATACCCGGCTGCAAGTGATGCTTACAACAAATGCCGAACTGCTGGAAGTACTGAAAGCCAACCGGGAAATTCGCGGTACGCAAACCGGCATGAGCGTTACAGAACTGGTAAAGATGATGGACTACTATAAAACCAAGACGCTGGAAACACAAAATGAAATGGCCATTTACCGCGAGCGCCAGGGCAAACTAAATGAAGCTGCGCAAAAGATTAAACTACAGATTGCAGAGGAAGAGCAGAAAAATAATAAGACTGTAGGAAAATTAATGCTGCAGATAATGAACCCAATAGCCGGCAATTGCCACCTTACCATTTCATACATTACCGATAAAGCTTACTGGAACCCCTCTTACGATATACGCGTAGAAAATATTAGCAAACCAATTATGCTGGCGTATAAAGCGAAAGTAGTGCAGACAACGGGTATCGACTGGAAACAGGTGAAGCTCACACTTACTACCACCACACCCAATCAAAACAGCAGCGCACCTATTTTGAAAAGCTGGTTCCTTAATTATACCAACCCTGTTACCCGGATGGAAAATAACCTCTACATGAATTCGGTACAGTCGATGTTGCAGGGAAAGCTGTCTGGTGTGCAAATTGGCACGCCTCTGAACGACGTAGTAGTAACAGCATATGCAAAAAAGAAAACAGCCGATGAAGAAAACGAAGAAGACCTGCGTGTGCGTGGAACAGGAACAGGTGCAAACACCACACCACTGTATGTGGTAAATGGAAATGTGATCAGCCAGCAGCAGTTTGAGAAAATAGACCCCAACAATATTAAAAGCATGGAGGTGCTGAAAGACGCTACGGCCACGGCAACCTATGGCGCCCGCGCTGCCTATGGTGTGGTAACAGTAGCCCTTAAAGATGAACTGGGCGATTACATTACCGTAAAAGACAATGAACTCAATGTTAGCTACGATATTGAACTGCCATATGATGTGCCCGGTAACGGCAAAGAGCAAAGCGTACAGTTAAAAGAATTTGCAGTACAGACCACCTATAAATATTATGCTGTACCAAAACTTGACAAAGATGCCTATCTATTGGGTGAGCTGGCAGATTGGGAAAAACTGAACCTTCTGCCTGGCGACGCCAATATTATTTTCGAAGGTACTTATATTGGAAAGTCATACATAGACCCGCATTCTACGCAGGATACACTTAACCTAACATTAGGTAAAGACAAACGCCTGGTGATCAAGAAAGAAAAATTAAAAGATTTCAGTAGTGTAAAATTTTTGGGAAGTAACAAAAAGCAGGTCTTTACCTATGAGATAACGGTAAAGAATAATAAAAAAGAAACGGTACAAATGCTACTCAAAGACCAGTACCCGTTGTCTGCCAATAAAGATATTGAAGTGGAACTGCTTGAAAGCAGCAGTGCGGCAGATAATAAAGAACTCGGCGTGCTTACCTGGAAACTGCAATTAGCGCCAGGCGAGATAAAGAAAGTACGGGTAGGTTACAGCGTGAAATTTCCAAAAGACAAATATGTGAATCTATGAGGTGAAGATTGGTAGATGGATGCATAACATTTGATTTCAACTGATCAACCAATCAACCAATCAACTAATCAACTAATCAACTAATCAACCAGCACTACGTTTGGGGCGAAGCAAATGCTTTAAGCGACTGAATGTTTCGGGTTTTATGTTGAGGTAAGAGGCCAGGTATTTTTGCGGTACGCGCTGCAGCATATCCGGATGATTCTGCATATAATTGAGAAAGCGTTCGCGGGTGGTGGTATTGAGTTGTTTAAAATCGCGCTGGTCTTTTTTGATAAACATTTCCGTAATGATCATCCTGCCCAATTTTTCTGTTTTGGGAAACTTTTCATAGATCATTTGAATATTGGCAAAGCTCATTGACAAAAACGTAACGGGCTCAATGGCCTCAATGATACAATCTGAAGGCCGTTGCAGGTTAAAAGATATTTCGGAATGAATCATATGCCCTTCAGTAGACAGTTGAATAGTAATCTCTTTCTTATTAACGAGCAGGTATTTGCGCGCCAGGCCTTTCATGATGATATTGAAATAACTATCTACCTCGCCCGTTTTCAGCACTTTTGTTTTTTTAGCAAACTTCCTGATTTCAAAATAAGGGGCAATCATGTTGAATTCTTCGCTGCTCATGTCTATAAAACGGCTGAAATAAGCATGCACTGTGTCCAGATATTGTTTGTATAAAATCTGTTCGTTCATGATGAAACAATAGCGTTTGTATTAATGACCCCTTAATAAATGTTTATACCTGCTAAAGGTCTCGGGCTTCATATTGAGATAGGACGCAAGGTATTTCTGTTGTACCCGCTGCACCAGTTCACTGTTTTCATTCATAAACCTTATAAACCGCTCACGGGGCTGGTGGCGCAGCCTGTCGTGCTCCCAGATTTCCTTCTGTAACAGCCAATCGAGGGTAATAAGCCGCCCCAGCCTGTTCATATGATGCCCCCAGCTGTACATTTTTTGCAGGTTGTCGTAACTCAATGCAAATAACGTGCAGGGCTCGAGTGTTTCCACCACATAATCTGAAGGTTTCTGAGAAAGGAATGATACTGATGAACAAACTAGGTCGCTTTCTTTGGCAAGCTGGGTAATAATTTCAGTCTTATTCTTATAAAAGAATTTTCTGACCAATCCTTTATGGATAATGTACACATTTTTTTCAACCTGCCCTTTTGAAGTAAGGATATGCTTCTTATCGCATTGTATCGTTTCCAGGTGTTTGGCCATCTGGTCAAACTCTTCCGGCGATACGTCGGCAAACTGCCTGATATATGCATACAAGTTTTGCATGGTTATATGATTTCTCAGCGCGTATGTATCCAAAGTAATTAAAGTTAAAAAAAATTACCACAGAAAGCGCATTAAAATAAACAGCTTTGCAAATATGGGCATCCTAACGTTTACCGGTAAAATCTGCATGTTTGCCTGCTGGTGCATAAGATGCTATTTCAGCCCTGGATGATCAATCTGTACCGGGTTGATGAAAAATCCATCAAATTATGTAGGTTTGCCACTCACTTTAAACAAACACTTAACCATGGCGCAAAAGATTAAAGTAGCCAACCCGGTGGTTGAACTGGATGGCGATGAAATGACAAGGATTATATGGAAATTCATTAAAGACAAACTGATACTTCCCTACCTGGATATTGACATCAAGTATTATGATCTGGGCATGGAATACCGTGATAAAACAGATGATAAGGTAACCGTTGACGCTGCCAATGCCATTAAACAATATGGTGTGGGTATCAAATGTGCTACCATTACACCAGATGAAGCCAGGGTAAAAGAATTTAACCTGAAACAAATGTGGAAGAGCCCCAATGGCACCATCCGCAATATACTGGACGGTACCGTTTTTCGCGAGCCCATTGTTATTAAAAATATTCCCCGCCTGGTAACCAACTGGACAGCCCCCATTATTGTTGGCCGTCATGCCTTTGGTGATCAGTATCGCGCAACCGATACCGTTATCAAAGGAAAGGGAAAGCTTACCATGACCTTTACACCAGAAGGCGGTGGCGAACCACAAACCTTTGAAGTATTTAATTTTAAAGGCGATGGTGTGGCCATGAGTATGTACAATACCGATGAAAGCATCATGGGTTTTGCCCGCAGCTGTTTTAATATGGCGCTCAGCAAAAAATGGCCGCTGTATCTTTCTACCAAAAACACCATTCTTAAAAAATATGATGGCCGTTTTAAAGATATCTTCCAGGAGATATTTGACAATGAATTTAAAACTGCTTTTGATGGCGCCGGTATTGTGTATGAACACCGCCTGATTGATGACATGGTGGCCAGCGCCTTAAAATGGAATGGCAATTTTGTATGGGCCTGTAAAAATTACGATGGCGATGTACAAAGCGATACCGTGGCACAAGGATTCGGCAGCCTGGGTCTTATGACTTCAGTACTGGTTACCCCCGATGGACAAACCATGGAAGCAGAGGCTGCACACGGCACCGTTACCCGCCACTACCGCGATCACCAGGCTGGCAAACCCACCTCTACCAACCCCATTGCTTCTATTTTTGCTTGGACGCGCGGACTGGCATTTCGTGGTAAACTGGATGGCAATCAAACACTGATTGACTTCGCCAATGCGTTGGAAGCAGTTTGTATTGAAACGGTAGAAGAAGGTAAAATGACCAAAGACCTGGCCGTTTGCGTACACGGCAATAAAGTAAAACACGGTGATCATTTTCTGTATACCGAAGAGTTCCTGGAAGCCATTGACAAGAACCTGCAGAAAAAACTGAAATAAACATTGCTGATAACAAATAAAAAGCGTTTCATAAAAAATGAAACGCTTTTTATTTTAATGCACTGTATGCTGCACTGCTTTTACTAACACACAAGCAACCAGCAGTAATCCTTGCGGCCCGCAGCTATTATTTTTTTGACTTACCGGCATTGGGTTCTTTTCCCGTTTTTAAACGGCCTGCCTCTTTTAGTTGCTGGTTGATGATCCATTCTATCTGCCCGTTTACACTGCGGAAATCATCTGCCGCCCATCGCTCCAGCAGTTTATACACGTCTTCATCAATCCTTAGCACAAAACTTTTTTTATCTGCCATGCGCACCCGCTTTTATACATGAATGTGTTTTACTGGTAGAGCGTACCGGTATTCAACACCGGTGTTGCCGCTTTCTCGCCGCACAATACCACCATCAGGTTACTAACCATAGCGGCTTTGCGTTCTTCATCCAGGTTTACAATATTCTTTTTGCTCAGCATTTCCAGTGCCAGTTCAACCATGCCCACTGCACCTTCCACAATTTTAAAACGGGCTGCTACAATGGCGGTAGCCTGCTGGCGTTGCAACATAGCGCCTGCAATCTCGGGTGCATATGCCAGGTGACTGATGCGTGCTTCTTTGATTAAAATACCAGCAGGTGCCAGCCTTTCGGTAAGCTCAAGCTCCAGCATGTCGTTTACTTTTTCGCCACCGTCGCGCAGCGTTATCTCAGCCTGCGCATCTTCCATCTGGTCGTACGGGCAACTGGTAGCCAGGTGGCGTACCGCCGCCTCGCTCTGTATGCCCACATATTGCTGAAAATCGGCCACCTCAAAAGATGCCTTGTAAGTATCCTTTACCTGCCAAACAATAACAGCGGCAATTTCAATGGGGTTACCCATTTTATCATTTACTTTAAGTTGCTGGCCGTTGAGGTTTTGCGATCTCAGCGTAATACGATAGCTGGAATAGAATGGGTTTACCCACAGCAACCCATTATCTTTTACCGTGCCCACATATTTACCAAAAAAAGTACACACCCTGGCGTGGTTGGGGTTTACAACCATTACGCCCTTGAACAAAAATACAGACAACACAATCAATAAACCCGCCAACAGTATCACGCCAGTATTGGATGAATCACCAGCGCCCATACCAGCAACAAAACAAAATACAGCGCCTGCAAATGAACCGACGGCTAATATCAATGCCAGGTAGCCCGACATTGGTTTCAAATCTTTTTCCATATTGCGTTAATTTAAAATGATATTAATTTGATATCAAAATTAATAAGGTGTTTTGGAATAGCAAAATAATTTTAATCACCGCGGCAAGGGACTGATGCTCCGTTAAGACCGGCAAATCTCGTAGGCCGTCAGACCGGGAGGTCAGACGGTGGCTAGGCACGCGTTGATGAAACGGAGTTGCTAGTGGTTGTGATGATGGAACAATCAGACTGCATTCTTTGATTATCCGTAAGACCGAAGACCAGAAGTATACACCTGCTGAAACAAATCAGGCATAATAAAATCAGGGATCAGACATCTTCCCTATTTTTATGAAAAGAAAAAGGCGCATGAAACAATGGATCATAACTATTTTTTGTTTTGCTGTTTTTGGTAGTACAGTACGTGCAGGCAATGTAGACACCATTTCCGTTTACAGCAGCGCCATGCAGAAGACCGTTAAATGCGTGGTCATTACGCCAAACGCGTATAAAAAATCAAGCCAGCCCTACCCCGTACTTTATTTACTGCACGGTTATGCGGGCAATTATGCACGCTGGTTACTGGTTGCGCCCCAGCTAAAAAGCAAAGCAGATGAAATGCAGCTGGTCATTGTTTGCCCCGATGGTGGCTATGGCAGCTGGTACATCAACAGCCCGGCAGATTCTACCGTGCGGTATGAAACCTTTACCGCCACTGAGCTGGTTAACCATATAGACAGCAGTTACAACACGTATAAAGACAGGGCACATCGTGCCATTACGGGTTTGAGCATGGGCGGACATGGCGCACTGTACCTTGCCATAAGGCACAAAGATATTTTTGGCGCCGCCGGCTCTATCAGCGGGTTGGTGGACCTGAATTTCTTTCCGAAAGGCATGAATTTTAAAGCCCTTTTTGGCGACAGCACCGTGAATGCCGCCAACCTTAAAAAAAATTCTGTCATCAATGTAATTGACAGTTTAAAAAACAGGGAATTAAAACTCACCATCGATTGCGGGATCTATGATTTTTTGATACTGCCTAACCGCAACCTGCACCAGAAATTGCTGTCGTTGCGCATTGAACATGATTATGCAGAAAGACCCGGCATACACAATGCAGTGTATTGGAGAAACAGCATCGATTACCAGTTATTGTTTTTTAGAAAATTTTTTGACCAAGGGAGGAAGTGATGTGTTGAGTGGTGAGTGGTGAGTGTTCTGTGGTGAGTGTTCTGTGGTGAGTGTTGTGTGTTGAGTGTTGAGTGTTGAGTGTTGAGTGTTGAAAGGATAAATTTATTTTGAATTGTAAATTTTAAATTTTGAATTGTTGAGTAACCCACATGAAAATATAAGCAGCGCACTAAAAGAGTTTAAATTCTTAATTATTAATTATTAATTATTAACTTCCTACGCCTTACAACAAGTTGCTTCCGCTTTCAATTTTGGCCACATGTGCCTTAAGCGTTTTATTCATCGCCTTCTTATAAGCAATGGTGGTCTCTGCCACCAGTTCATCAATTGCTTCTTCTTTTACCAGGTTGATGGTACAACCACCAAACCCGCCGCCCATCATACGCGCACCCAGCACCGCCGGATTGTCCTGCACATGCGTTACCAAAAAATCAAGTTCGGGGCAACTCACTTCATACAACTTGCTCAACCCATAATGAGTTTCAAACATCCTGGCACCAAACGCGGGTATGTTGCCTTTTTCCAGATCATGGCAGGCTGCCAGCAAGCGGTTGTTCTCTTCTACCACGTATTTACAACGCTGGTAAATTAACATATCATCGGGCAGTACGTATTTGTCGAGCATTTCAGGCGTGGCATCGCGCAGGCTTTTTACAGTAGGTACGTGGCGTTGTATCCAGGCCACTCCTGTTTCGCATTGCTTGCGACGTACATTGTATTCAGAGGACGCTAGCGAATGTTTCACATTGGTATCGAGCAATAAAATTTTAATGCCTTCCATATTAAATGGAACATACTCAAATTCCAACGACCGGCAATCGAGCCTTATCACATGGTTGTGCTTACCAAACATACTGGCAAACTGATCCATAATACCGCATTGCACGCCAACAAATTCATTCTCTGCTTTCTGCGATAATTTTACCAGCGTAAATTTATCAAACCCGCACCCATACAGTTCATTGATAGCTAGTGCCACCGCACACTCTACCGCTGCAGATGAAGACAGACCGGCGCCAATGGGAATATCGCCCGTTAGCGATGCGTCAAAACCATTGATGGTAATACCCGCCAGGGCAAACTGTTCAATAACACCCAGTATATAATTGGGCCACGATGCATCAGCAGATTTAGCCAGCTTGTTTGTAGTGGTGGTATACCGTTCATTAAGGTCTACAGCATGGAGGTGCAATTCATTATCAGTGCGTGGTGTAATAACAATATAGGCGGCCTTATCTATAGCGGCTGGTAAAACAAACCCGTTATTGTAATCAGTATGTTCGCCAATCAGGTTAATCCTTCCGGGAGAACGTGCAACAATTGAATTGTCTTTTATAAAGGGTGAGAGGCTTGCCGGAACTTTGTACTGTTGTGCCGGGGCGTCATCGCGGGTGTGTACTGCTGCTTTATTCGTCATTGCAAAGGCTTCTTTATCCGTGCTTGCATAGTTATAAATAAATTTTCATTCCCCGAAGATTAAGCGCGGTTAAATTAAATAATAGTCCTTGCAAGAGCCAGCAGGGGCCTGTATTTGCGCCTGCTGAAACAAATTGAATACATTTTGAATTACCGCGGTTCCAATAACAGGAAAGTATAGGGTTCCATTACCAGGAATTCATGGTCTTCACCCACCGTATGCAACTGTTCTTTCCAGTAATCATAAACCTGCGCAGGAGCATTGCCGTATTCTTTAAAAAGGTACCAGGTCAGGTACGCGGTGTCTTTACCAAAATTAAACAGGCAAAACAGGCGCTTATCGCCAAGGCTTCGCAGGTAACCGGCTATATGAATATTGTGGGGAGACAGCCAGTCGAGGTTTTTGTAATCCCCTACCATCGGCAGGCTTTTCCGGATGCTGATCAACCGTTGTGTAGCCGAAAATACACGCTGTTCAATGGTGTCTGTAACATCAATATTGTTGTTTTTATTCCAGTCCATAACGGGCCGGTGCATCCAGCGGTTGTCATAATTTTTACCGGGGTCCTGCAGGTAAGAGTAATCGTTGGTATACCCCAGCTCATCGCCATAAAAAATCATGGGTATGCCGCCAATAAAAAAACTGTGTGCCTGCATCAGCAATACTTTGTTGATGGCGGTGTCTATGTCTTGTGTATTGTTGTCGTGCAATGCCTTTTCAAGTCCGCAAAGCGATGCCAGTGAGCCGCTGATGCGCGCATCCTGTGTTTTTGGATTCACGGAAAATAGTGCACCCCGTGCTGTGGACGCCGGGTAGTTGCCGGAGTAATAATCTTTCAGGAAACGCCGGTGTTCCCAGGCATTGAAACCGGCATTCTGGATCATATAATCATCGTAGCCCAGTCCAATATCATCGTGACAACGGGTATAATTTATCCAGGATGTGCCATAAGGTTTTTGCAATAGCTCGTGCTGCGCTGCCAGCATTACCCGTGTATCACCGGTAGCCAATGCATCCCACTGCAGCGCCATTTGTGTGGCGTTGTACGCAAAATCGCATTCACGGGCGGTATACAATCCGTCGCCAAAATATTTCATGATAGCTGCCGGCGCCACAATAGCTTCACCCAATAACGCCATACCCGGCGCGGCCACCTGCACGCATTGTTTTATCAATCTTAAAATGGTATGGGCCTTTGGTAAGTTCTGGCAGGTGGTGCCGGCTTCCTTCCAGATAAAGGCGGGCGCATCTATGCGCAAAATATCCACGCCCAGGTTGGCATAGAAGAAGATAGTATCCAGCATGGCCACCAATACGGCAGGGTTGGTATAGTTTAAATCCCACTGATACTGGTGAAAAACTGTCATCACCCATTTGCTGCATTCTTTTACCCAGGTAAAATTGCCGGGTGCGCTTTCCGGAAAAATATCGGGCATGGCTGCGTCAAATTTGTCGGGCATATGCCGGTCTGGGTACATGTAAAAGAACTCCTGGTATTGCTTGTCACCATCTTTTGCTTTCTGCGCCCATGCATGACGGTGAGATGTATGATTGAGCACGATATCAATCATCAGGAACATATTTTCATCCTGCATTTTTTGCTGAAGCGCCTGCAGGTCATGCAGGCTGCCGAACCGTTCATCCACCTTTCTGAAATCTGATACCGCGTAACCGCCATCGCTTTCACCTGCCGGACTTTTAAATACCGGCATGAGGTGTAAAAAATTAACACCGAGTTTTTTAAAGTAATCCAGCTTACGGGCCAGCTGTTGCAAGTTGCCGCAAAACCTGTCTGTATACAGGCTCATACCGGTAATTTCATTGCTGAGAAACCAATGCTCTTTTGCCTGCTTTTCATCATCGCGCTGGCGGAGTGCTGCAGAGCGGTTAATATACGCCGTGCTTACCGTACGCAGCAGTTGCGCAAAGGCCTGTTTGTTCTGCGGATGTTCTCCATACAGTTCATTGTACAAAGCGTGCATAGCGGTTGCATTGGCAATAAAGCGCGTATAAAATGCAATATCTTTTTGTCCTATATCAATTCCTGTCTGCTGAAGTTCTGTATTGATTTGCTGGTGAAGACTGTAATTGTACACGGTGCAAGCTGTTTACCTTAATTAAAAATCTGGTTGTTCAAATGTTTGAAAGCTTCCATGGCGCCCATGTATTCGCAGGTTCTGGCGCCGGCTTTATTGGCATTGGCAATTACCAGCTGCCATTGCTGCAAAGACAGGTGGCTGATGGCAGTAAGCGTTTTATCGCTCAGCTGGTATAAAACGGCGCCCACGAATGCATCGCCCGCGCCGGTGGTATCTACAGGTTTAACCGGAATACTGGGTACAATGGAGGTTGCATTGTTATAACCCAGCAGGGTGCCTTCTTTGCCCAGCGTAATGGTAAACACCGCATTGGTTTTTGCTAGCAACACGGCTGCTGCATCTGCCAGTGTGGGGCAGCCGGTGATAAGCATGGCCTCTTCATCGCTCAGTTTAAAAAAATGGCAGGCGCTTAAAAAATTCCACGATTGATCGATAAACGACTGCTGATCTTTTCCAAACAGCAGGTGGCGGTAATTGGGGTCGAAGCTGATCAGGATATTTTTCTGCAATGCTTTTTGCAATAATCCCTGGTAAGCAATCTGCAAAGGCCCTGGCAGGAAAGCAGTGGCAGATCCAAAATGAATAATCGATACATCATCCAGATCAATGCCATCTATTTCGTGGCGGCTCAGCTGGCCATCTGCACCGCGGTTGAATACAAAATCGCGTTCACCATCTTCCATCAATGATACAAAGGCAAAGGTGGTAAAATGGTCATTGTCTTTGAGCATCCATTTGGTAGACACGCCAAATGCTTCCATTACATCAATCAGGTGCTGGCCAAACGGATCGTTGCCAACTTTAGCGGCCAGTTCAACCGTACCGCCGAGCGCAGCAATGGCAGCTGCTACATTGGTGGGAGCACCGCCGGGCTTTTTTAAAAAATGCTGCCCCGCAGAAAGGGGACTTCCTTTATCAGTGCAAATCATATCTATGAGCGCTTCGCCGATGCAGATGATTTTCATTTGTTGTAGATTTCAGCTATGAGCTGTGCGCTGTTAGCTGTTAGCTATTAGCTATTAGCTGTGAGCTGTATTATTGTATTATTTATTTTAAGGTCAATTTCAATTAATCTCGACGCGCCGAACGCCGAACGCCGAACCCCGAACTCCGAACCCTGAACTCTGAACTCCAAACTCTAAACTCTAAACTCCGAACGCTGAACTCCGAACTCTCGAACCCCGAACTCCGAACTTTCGAACTAAAAACTAAAAACTAAAAACTCTTAATGCCCCCCTGCCGGCATTACTACATCATCTGGCGCCACTGTGGGCTTTATGCGCGTGGTAGCAAGCGAAGCAAGCAATAACAACACACCCGCAAACACCATTACATTTCCTGGATTGCTCCCTAAAAAATGCTTGTAAATAAACCCGAAAGAAATGGTTTGCAATATCATGGGTACTACTATCATCATGTTTACTATGCCCATATACACGCCATATCTTTCTTTAGGAATACTGTTTACTACCATGATATAGGGCACGCCCATCATACTGGCCCAGGCTATACCGAAGCCAATCATTGGTGCAAACAGAAAATATTTATCGTGTATAACAGGAATAATAAATAATGATATGGCGGCCATGGCCAGGCAAGCAATATGTACATATTTGGCCGTATATTTTTTTGCCAGCCATACGAGTGAAAAAGCGGAAAGAAAAGTAACAATATTATAAAATCCGTTTACAAGGCCCGTCCACCCCACTGCTTCTTCGTACAATTTTGGATTGGCGGCGGCGGTCGTGTTCCATACAGATTTTGCAATGCTGTGCGAGATAAACTGCCAGTAGCAAAACATGGCATACCATTGAAACAGATAAACCAGTGCCAGTTGCCATAACATCCTGGGCATATCGCCTATAGCGGAAATAATTTCTTTGAATGGCTCAAATATTCCTTTGGGATGCGATTGCAATGCTTTTAATTCTTCCGGGGTAGGCGGTATTTCCGGTGTTTTGGATACAGACCATAAAACGGATGCAATGGAACAAAACGCGCCTACAAAAAAAGAACCGTATACCCAATAAGGAATGCCCGACTGACCGTCTGATGCCCTTGCTTCGCCCCTTATTAATTTCTGAAAAAAATACAACGACACATTTGCCAGGGTAATACCCAAACCGGTAAAAAAACTTTGGGTAAGAAAACCCAGAGGCCTTTGCGCATTAGGCAGTTTGTCGGCAATAAATGCACGGTAGGGTTCCATGGCAGTATTGTTGGCTGCATCCAGTATCCATAACAATCCTACAGCCATCCACAACGCGCTGCTAAACGGAAATGCAAATAGGCAAAGGCTGCAAAAGATAGCGCCAATTAAAAAATAAGGTTTGCGGCGGCCCCATCGCGGGTGCCAGGTCTTATCGCTTAATGCACCAATCAATGGTTGAATCAGTAGGCCTGTCATGGGACCAGCCAGGTTGAGTAATGGCAAATCTTCCGGTTTGGCATGCAGAAAAGTGTACAGTGGGTTGATGGCGGTCTGTTGCAAACCGAAACTGTATTGAATGCCAAAAAAACCAACATTCATATTTACAATTTGCCAGAATGACAACGTGGGCTTGTTGAACGGCATAAGCAATAGTTTAATCGTGCGAGACGTGAGCGCGTGAGTGCTTTGCAACAACGCTCACCTCTTAACAATTACTGCAATAAATATAAGTTGAAATTGTTAAGCAGCTGAAAATAAACTCACCTCGCGCGCCTCACGTCTCACGTCTCCCGCCTCACGCTTCACGCCCCCCGATTTTGTATCTTGCGCCTTCAACTAAAAACCATGATCAGCAATATATTGTCAGCGCTCGGCATAGCAGCAGTGAACGATGGTGTTTCTACCGGCAGCCAATGGATAAAAAGCAAGGGTGAGGACATCAAATCTTATTCACCGGTTGATGGAAAACTGATAGCGTCTGTTACTGCCGCTGATAAAGCTGCCTATGAAACCATGGTGACAAAAGCACAGGAAGCATTTGCAATATGGCGGCAATGGCCGGCACCCCGGCGCGGCGAAATTGTGCGGCAGATGGGCGAAGAATTGCGCCGGCAAAAAGAAAACCTGGGAAGGCTGGTATCGTATGAAATGGGCAAAAGCCTGCAGGAGGGTTATGGCGAAGTACAGGAGATGATCGACATATGTGATTTTGCGGTTGGGCTTTCCCGTCAGTTGCATGGTTTAACCATGCACAGTGAGCGGCCGGGGCACCGCATGTATGAACAATACCATCCGCTGGGCATAGTGGGCATCATATCTGCATTTAACTTTCCCGTAGCGGTGTGGAGCTGGAACACCATGCTGGCCTGGGTTTGCGGAGATACCTGCATTTGGAAGCCCAGCGAGAAAACACCGCTCTGCGGCATTGCCTGCCAGCAGATTGCTGCAAAAGTATTTGCCGCTAACCAGGTGCCCGAAGGCGTTAGTTGTTTGCTGGTGGGCGACCGCAATGCAGGGGAATGGATGAGCCACGATACCCGTATACCCTTACTTTCTGCCACCGGCTCTACCCGTATGGGCAAGGCCGTAGGCGCCGCGGTAGGTGCCAGGCTGGGCAAAAGCCTGCTGGAACTGGGCGGCAATAACGCTATCATCATTTCAAAAGATGCCGACCTCGACATGAGCCTTATTGGTTGCGTATTTGGCGCCGTAGGCACGGCAGGCCAGCGATGCACTACTACCCGCCGCCTTATTATACACGAATCTGTATATGATGTATTCAAGGCAAAATTGGTAAAAGCCTACCAGCAACTGAGCATTGGCGATCCCCTGCAGGAACAAAATCATGTGGGACCCCTGATAGACAAAGATGCTGTGGCCATGTATACTGCCGCCATTGAAAAATGCAAGGCAGAAGGCGGCCGTTTTGTGGTAGAAGGCCAGGTGCTGCAAGGCAAAGGATATGAAAGCGGATGCTATGTGCAACCCTGTATTGCGGAAGCACACAATCATTACAGTATTGTGCAGCACGAAACTTTTGCCCCCATTTTATACCTGCTCAAATACAGCACTATGGAGGAAGCTATCCGCATGCAAAACAACGTGCCGCAGGGGCTTTCTTCTTCTATTATGACGCTTAACCTGCGTGAAGCGGAAATGTTTTTATCGCAAAACGGCAGCGATTGCGGTATTGCTAACGTAAACATCGGCACCAGTGGGGCTGAAATTGGCGGCGCTTTTGGCGGTGAAAAAGAGACCGGCGGCGGCCGCGAAAGTGGCAGCGACGCCTGGAAAGTGTACATGCGCCGGCAAACCAATACCATCAATTACAGCAACAAATTGCCACTGGCTCAGGGTATTAAGTTTGATATCTGAGCATCGCGTTTATTATTGGTGCCGACCGGCAAAATAAAAGCCCCCAAAACGCGTTGATAGGTATCATTAAAGTGTTATAAATAAATATCCTATGGCAAAAAATCTATTTTTGCTTACCCTGTTGTTTACTGCTTCCACCTCTTTTGGCCAGGTAAAATTGGGCCTGCTGGGCGGACTTCAATCAGCCAACATTTCAGAGAAAAATACTATTGCCGGGTGGGACTCTACCACCAAACCCTACTACTCCGCCAAAAGCGGCATCCATGCGGGTATAACTATTGAAATACCGCTGGGTAAACACTGGTATTTTCAACCTTCGGTATTGTATACTGAAAAAGGAAGGAACTTTTCAAAAGTGCTGCAGGCAAACAATGCAGACAGTTTCTATTCTTACAACAACGTAACCACGCTTACCACCAAATATTTTGATATTCCGTTGAACCTGGCGGTTAAGCTGCCGCTTTCCAAGAAAAAGACCACCAATTTTCTGATAAGCGCCGGCCCGTACATCTCTCTTTTTTACAAGGGTACCAAAGTGATCAACCAGCACGATGAATTTATTGTAGATACTGTTGTAAAATCCACCATCTCTATTTCTGCCACCAAAGACCTGGAAGTAGGCAAAAAAGATGATAGCTACCGAACTTTTGGTTTTGGATTTAATGCCAGGGCCGGGTTTGAAATAGGCAATATCACCCTTACCGGTTTTATCAGCCAGGGGCTTGATAACCTGTATTACTCGCCAGATAAAGGAACTTTCAAACACCGTGTGTATGGCGCATCGCTGGGTATATGGCTGGCAACAGCTAAGGAACCCACGCCGATTATAAAAGATAAAGATAAAGATGGTGTACCTGATAAGCAGGATGCCTGCCCCATTGAGCCCGGTACCGCAATCACCAATGGCTGCCCCGATAAAGATGGTGACGGTATAGCCGATAGTAAAGACAAATGCGCAGACGTTGCCGGTGTGGTGAAATACAGTGGCTGCCCCGTTCCGGATACAGATGCAGACGGCGTTAATGATGAAACAGATAAATGCCTAACCGTCGCCGGACTGGCAAAATACAATGGCTGCCCTGTACCAGACACGGATAAAGATGGCATTGATGATGAAGCAGACAAATGCCCAACCGTGGCAGGACTGGCAAAATATAATGGCTGCCCCATACCTGATACAGACAACGATGGTGTAAACGACGAAGCAGACAAATGCCCCGCTGTTGCCGGCACTGCTGCCAACGAAGGTTGCCCGGTGATTAAAGAAGAAATTAAAAAACAGGTAAACCTTGCGGCTGATCATATCTTCTTTGCGCTTAACAGTGCGCAGTTGCTCAGCAAATCATTTACCGCTTTGCAAACAGTGGCCGATCTTTTACAAACCAATGCTGAGTTGAAATTGTCTGTAAATGGTTACACTGATAATACCGGTACGGAAGCCGCTAACCTTAGAATTTCTGCGCGCAGGGCACAGGCGGTAAAAGACTTCCTGGTTTCCAAAGGAGTAGATGCCACGCGCATTACCATCAACGGTTTTGGCCAGGCTGACCCTGTGGCAGATAATGCAACCGCAGAAGGACGAGGTAAAAACAGGCGTGTAGAATTGAAACTGAATCAATAAAACGTTGGCAATGAAGAAGTGTAGCACGCACTGCCGGTAATTTTAATGCTGCCTTAACACCTACATATCGTTTTGCCGCGGTTGCCTATCATGCAGCTGCGGCAAAACAATTTTGGCACGATAATTAAAGAATTGGTAAAATCGCCAGCATTAACAACCCATTTTCACCGTTCGTGTGTTTTATGGTTACTGGTGCAGGAACTTTTTATATTTTTACCGGCTATATATTTGTTCACCCTTTTTTAAATGTTTTGAATGAAAGTAACGATTAAACTATGCCTTGCTGGCCTTCTGTTATTAACCACCCTGCATTCAGATGCACAGGGCACCAGTTTCAAGAATGTACCCAAGGGCTGGCACCTGATGGATAAAGATAAAGATGGTTACTACGGAATCAGCCTCGACAAAGCCTATGAATTTGTACGCGCCAAAAAATTGAAAAGCAAACAAGTGGTGGTAGCAGTCATAGATTCAGGTGTAGATACATTGCATGAAGATTTAAAAGGCATTTTGTGGACCAACCCAAAAGAGATTCCCGGTAACGGTATAGACGACGACAAGAACGGTTATGTTGATGATGTATACGGCTGGAACTTCATTGGTGGTAAAGATGGCAGAAATGTGAAAGAAGATTCTTATGAGGGTGCACGCGTTTACTATCGTTTTAAAAATCTGTACAGTGGCAAAAAAATAGATACTGCTACGCTAAGCGATGATGATAAGGAACAATACAAAATGTGGCTGAAGGCAAGGGTGAATGTTGAGGGAGATGAAGATGGCGAACAGGTAGATATCGTGTTTCTGAAAAGGGCGCTTGATGCTACACTGAAAAGTGACAGCCTTATGCAAATAGTACTCGGAAAAAAAGAATACACTGGTACTGAACTGCAGGCATACATTCCTAAAACGCCGGAAGAAACAAAAGCAAGAAGCGGTTTTCTTTACCTCTATAAAGCCACTAAAAGCGAACTGGAAACCAGCAATAAAGAACTGGCCGAAGGCTTTACTGAATATGTAACCGGGCAGGAACGCAAGAAAGAAGCGGCAGATAAAGAGCCGGTTGCTTACCGCGCAGAAATTGTGAAAGACAACGAAGCAGACATCAACGATAAATATTATGGCAACAATGACGTAATGGCCAGCACGCCTTTTCACGGAACATTTTGCTCAGGTATTATTGGCGCTAACCGCACCAACAATGTGGGCGTTCTGGGTATTGCAGACAATGTAAAAATTATGATGATACGCGCCGTGCCCGATGGTGACGAGCACGATAAAGATATTGCTTTGGCCATACGTTACGCAACAGACAATGGCGCCAACATTGTAAACATGAGTTTCGGTAAAAGTTTTTCCCCAGAAAAGAAATGGGTAGATGATGCCGTAAAATACGCAGAAAGCAAAGGCGTATTGCTGGTACAGGCGGCAGGCAACAGTGCTGCAAATGTAGACACCGCCGATAATTTTCCCAACCCAAGGTTAAGGGCAGAAAAATCAACTGCTACCAATTACATTACTGTTGGTGCAAGCGGAGACCCGGCAGATCCGCAGGAAGGCGGACTGGTAGCATCATTTTCAAACTATGGTAAAAAGAATGTGGATGTATTCTCGCCCGGTGTAAAAATTTATTCAACTAACCCCGGTGGCAATACATACGGCAACTCACAAGGCACCAGCTTCTCCTCTCCCATTGTTGCAGGTACTGCTGCTTTTCTGTTATCGTATTTTCCTGACCTTACAGCTCAGCAGTTAAAATACTGCATTGAAAAATCAGCCAAAGCGCCTGGTGTGAAAGTAAAAAAACCGGGCAGCGATGAAATGGTGGATATGTCTGAGCTTTGTAAAACCGGCGGTTTACTCAACGCGTACGAAGCCGCAAAAGTAGCTGCTACTTTAAGTGCCCCATCAGCCGCACCCAATAAAAAATTACCCAAGTCTACCTTAAAGAAAGACAAAAAAGGATAAGCCTGTATGAATTATAAAAAAGTCCCGGTTAGGAGTAATCCGAACCGGGATTTTTATTTGCATGATTAGGTGTACCACTTTTTTGCATGATTAAGCGCATCATGCAAGTGCACAACTCCCCTACTTACAATCATAAAATATCTGCGTGGATCCAAAATATCCGATATAGGCAAAGGTTAAATCGAACGCTGATGTGGGCGGCATAAAATTGGTGGGCAGGCCGGAACTATTATACGTATTGGCCGTAACCGGGTTATTGACGCTGTAATTTCGGTCGGTAAACATCCAAACCTTATTAGTGCGGTGTGGGTTTAGTTTGGCATCGTACACTTTTCCATTAATGAGGTTACCATTTGCATCATAACTGTAATTGATAACATTGGTAAGCGGTGAAGGCAGCACATACACTTCTGAATCCTGTACCACTCGGTCGAGGCCATCATACCTGATATATGAATATCGTAGCCCCCAGTAACCGCTCAGCGTTGCATAAGTACCAAAGACGTATTGCGTATCTACTGTGATGCGGTTATAGGTATAACCATATTTATGCACAAATTCAAACAGGCCGTTTGTATAGAGGCCGCTGTATTCAGTCAGCCTGCATTTTGCATCGTACTTAAAAACAAGATTGGGATTACCGGTAGACACCTGCGGACTGTTTACACTTACAGGGTCGTTGTTGCTGTTGTAACTAAAGTTGCGCGTAACAGGGGTAGACTCATCCGTTGTTTGGTTGATGGTTTGTTTTACGCGGCAGCCATCGTACGTGTTATCTGCATCGTACGGATTGTGCGGATCATGGGGTTTGATACAGGAAGACAATTGAAAAATAGTTGTAAAGGCAATGCAGAGATACAAAAGCGTGGAATGCTTTTTCATAAAAAAAGTTTTAATTGAAATGAATGATGGTTTATGCTACGCCTGCAGAACCTTTACCGTATGAGAGCTATTAGTATCTAGTAAAAAATATTAAGACAGCCGGAAAACATGTTAGCCCTTGTTTATATTGGGTAACAAACTGTTCTGTATATTCAATAGTTGCAGAGGGAATGAATGCGCGCCTATGTATTTAGGGCATGCCATAACAAATGGTTTAGTTGTTCAAAAACTGGTTAAGCGCTACTCAGACAGAATCAAAACGATGTGGTTAGAAAAGAGGATAAAAGAGAATACGGTTCGCCAAGAGGTTTACATAAAGTTCTAACCATTCAGCAGCTTCTCCAAATTTGTTTTATACCCTAAACGTGTTATTTGTAGATTTGCAAAAAAAGAAATGCTCTCCAAAAAAGACATCATTGCCGCAGGTTCTTTTCTGAATTATATAGGCAAAGCGCCCGACCGCGAAGTCCTGAAATCCATTCAAAAAAATACAAAGGCGTTTAAAAAATTCCTCAAACATATCCCCTCCAAAAAACGGGACTATGCTTATGCTGAAGGCAAATGGACCATCAATCAAGTGTTACAGCACATCATAGATGCGGAAAGGGTTTTTTCTTACCGCGCGGTGCGAACGGCCAGGTTGGACACTACGCCGATGCCCGGTTTTGACGAAAATACCTGGGCGGCTGCCGCCAACCAGACCGACAGAAAATGGAACGACCTGGTAGAGGAATTTACCAGCCTGCGGACTGCCACCGAATGGCTGTTTGCCAGCCTGGGAGACAAAGAACTGGTTTTTGAAGGCATGGCGAGCAATACACCTATCAATGCGTTGGCCCTGGGTTATGTAATTGCCGGGCATGTGCAACACCATATGGACATCATCAACGAACGCTACCTGTAACCCTGCCGCAAATGCAGGGTTAAACCTGCCTGCAAGCAATAAATGGACAATTATTGCCAGTCATTCCTGTTTGGCACTTTAATTGTTTAAGGGGCATAAAATAATTGAATATCTTTTTCGTTTTTATCTCAATATCCCATAAACATAAACACCTACACGGCGCCATATGAAAAACTCCACCAAACTATTTTTCTTCATCCTTGCTATTTCTTACACTATATTTTACGCTATTGTTGCCTTGATAAGCTAAGCCCCCATTAAAAACCGCTCCCTTATTTTTGCTGCATGGATAAGCATCCAGCTACTCAAATCAGGCCTATTCAGCGTTCAGACAATACTGCGCTGGCAGTGATCATCAGAAATTCGCTGGCAGAATTTGGCGCAAATAAACCAGGCACGGTATTTTTCGATCCCACTACAGACGCCTTGTATGAACTTTTTCAGCAAACCGGTAGCTTTTACCTGGTGGCAGAGGAGGAAGGAACATTGTTGGGTGGTGCCGGCATATTTCCATCGGCCGGGTTACCCGCAGGCGTTTGCGAGCTGGTGAAAATGTACCTGCACCCGCAGGCCAGGGGCAAGGGTTTGGGCAGGTTGTTGATTAACCGCTGCCTGCAACAGGCAACAGAACTGGGCTACAAAAAAGTATACCTGGAAACGATGCCCGAACTACGCAAAGCCGTAAGTGTATATGAACAATTTGGATTTACTTACCTGCAAGGGCCAATGGGCAATACAGGTCATTTTGGATGCGATGTGTGGATGATAAAAGAGTTGTAATAAACTATCGGGGATTATTCTTCCTTGCTTTTCTTTTTAAACTTATTCTTGTTCCAGGGTGCAAAACCTTTACCTGGCTTTGCCGGAGTCGCTGATTTTGCAGGCGATGCCTTTTTGGACGCGCTTACTGGTTTTTTATCTGTATGGGCAACACTTCTGCCCACCGCTACCCTTCTTGCTCCTGCGGATCTTGTTTTACCCTTTACCGGTTCTTTGCTTTGACTGGCCGACCCAGCCTTTTCACCCGTGGCTTCCTTTTTTTCTTTCAGCGTGGTTTCTTTTTTTGCAGCACGGCCACCCCTGCGGCCGGCAGAAGCTTTCTTTCTGTCTGCCGTGCGCTTTTTGCCCGAACGCCTTTTTTTGATTCTGGTCATACAGCAATGTAACAATAATTATTTAAATGCACCTGAAGTGCAGCAAAGCAACGGGAATAACACGGCTGTACAGACTAAAAAAAAGCGCACGGCGGCATCCTGAAAAAATAGTAACTATGCATTAGATCAAAAAGGATAACATGAAGAAAAGTCATATCGTTTTATTCGCGTGTTTTACAATATTGGCATCGTGCGTTGACAGAAATTATTACGGTACCGGTTATGCGCAACCTGTATACATAGCGCCGGGTGTTGGCCTCGGTACAATCATAGCTGTAGTTATTTCATGGACCCGGAATAAATCAGTTCTGTGGGCCATCATTCATGGCATTCTTGGATGGCTCTATGTTATTTATGCCCTGATTTTTGGTAAGAAATAAAGGCCGCAGTTCTGCATGATTACGGTTTTCTGCGGTTGATAAAAATGCGTCGCATGGTATGGGTAAATCTTCTGTTGGTGGGGTATTTACGGTAAGAAGTCATATTATTGAACACAAGCGCTACCAGTAAAAGAATCAGGGCGCCTGTAAATACCGGCGATAGCACAAACCAGTACCCCAGTGATGTAATTTTTGGTGAGCCTATAATTGCAATAAGGGCAGTGGCCCCACCGGGCGGATGCAGGGTTTTTGTAATTTGCATGGCAACAATGGACAGCGCTACCGCCAGCGGGGCCGTAAGCCAAATAATATCCGGCAACATCATATGAACCGTAACGCCAATAATTGCCGAGATAACGTGCCCACCCACCAGGTTGCGGGGTTGTGCCAGCGGGCTTTGAATGGCGCCATACACCAATACGCTGGAGGCGCCAAATGAGCCGATTAAAAAAATATTCTCCTGCCTTCCTAGCAGAAAACTTTGGAAAAAAGCAATCAGGCCAATGCCGGTGAATGCGCCGAGGAATGACCACCAATGTTCCTTATAATCCACCAGGGTTTCTTTATACATGATGTATCTTGACACCCTTAACCCACGTTTTATTTTTTGCTTCACGCTCTTTGTCTTTGTTGATACGATACACCCGCAGGTGTCCGCGTAAAGAACGCAAAACTAACAACAAAAAATAAAATAGGTGTTATAAATCCATTGAAAAGCAGGCGCCTGTCGCCAACAATGTTATTCATTGATACCTTACGGGCGGGCCTTCTTCCATCAATGATTTTAACTACATTAGCTGCATGAAGCCTCTACTCGTGCTGCTCTTGTTTTTTTGTGTTATTAGTGACTGCCATACCCAGGCAAAAAAAGTACTGATTGTATCCACCAATATAGATACTTTGCAAAACCAACCTAATGGCACCTTCCTGATGGAAATTGCTTACCCCATAGCAGCCTTTACCAAAGCAGGTATTGAAGTGGATATTCTCACTGCCAAAGGAGGAAAAGCCGCCACTTACTACCAGGGCACATTGGCGCCAGAGCTGGCCGTGATTCAACAAAGCGCGTTGTTCATCAACAAGACTACTCATTCTATTGCCCCCCACCAGGTAAGATCAGCTGATTACGGAGGTATATTTTACCCGGGTGGAGGCGGGCAGTTTTATGATGTAGTGAACAACGACAGTATTGCCCGCATTGCAGCAGCTATCTATGAAAACGGCGGTGTGGTTGGCACGGCCGGGCATGGTGCAGTTTCCCTGATAAACATTCAACTGAGTGATAAAAGCTTTTTTGTAAAAGATAAAACCATTACCTGCTTTCCACGGTATGCATCTGCCAAATGGTTGCCGATAGACTGGGAAACAGCGTTACGAAGCAAAGGCGCTACCGTTGTTTTTCCGGTTACACCCGAAGAGAAAGATAAGGGCGTACAACTGGCAGATAAAAATACCCGGGTAATCTCTGGTTCCTACGCCGAAAATGCCGGATGGGTAGCAACGCAAATGTCCACCTTTATAAAAAAGTAGCAGACATGCAGCCTGAATGCTTCTTGTACTTTTACACAACCCGCTTGATATAAATTATTAAAGAATTCGTTTTACTTTAAATTGCAACGCCTAAACTACTGTATGAAAAAAGGGAAAGAAATAACCATCTATGATATTGCCAAACAATTGAACCTTTCAGCAGCCACCGTAAGCAGGGGCTTGCAACAGCACCCCGCCGTAAGTAAAAAAACAAAGAAACGGATTGCCGACTTTGCGAAAAAAATTGGATACCGCACCAACCCTTTTGCCAGTAACCTCAGAAGTCAGAAAACAAAGACCATCGGGGTACTGGTACATGAACTCAATAGCAATTTCATTACCTCTGTACTCGCCGGCATAGAAAAAACCACGGCACAGGAAGGCTATGACATCATTATTGCACATTCATCTGAAAGTGCTCAAAAAGAAATTGCGAATACAGAAAACCTTTTCAATAAAAGAGTAGACGGGCTGATTGCCTCACTGTCTTTTGAAACCGGCAACCTGGATCATTTTAACCGTTTCTTCAACAAAGGGGTACCCGTATTATTTTTTGACCGGGTGGAACAGGACGGAAAAAAAACGGTGGTTGTGATAGACAATGTAAAATGCGGTTACCTGGCCACCAAACACCTGATAGAACAGGGTTGTAAAAAAATTGTACACGTAACTTCCACGCTTAGCAGGAATGTGTATGCGCAAAGGTTTGAAGGTTATAAAAATGCCCTGGCGGAGTATGGCCTTCCGTTTGATGACAGCATGCTGATACTGGAAGACCTAAGCAGAAAGTCTGGCGTTGATGCAGCTATGAAAATACTTAAGATGAAGCCACTGCCCGACGGCGCTTTTATCACCAATGATTTTTTGGCTGCTTTCTGTATGCGTACATTAAAAGAACACGGCGTTGCCGTGCCGGGCGATATTGCTATTGTTGGATTTAATAACGATGCCATTGGCGAACTGATTGAGCCGAGCTTAACCACCATCAATTACCCGGGTGAAGATATGGGAGAAATTGCTGCCAGGCATTTGATCAATCACCTCAAAGGAATCAGTAACCTGGGAGAAACCAATACCATTGTTGTTCATTCCAACCTTATTGTAAGAGATTCGTCTGTGCGCTCACGTGCCCGATGATCATTACACATACCCCTGCTATTTTTATCCGCCAGCCATTACTGGCCGATTGTATTGGTGATATGATAAAAATCAAAATCGGCAGCACCGCCGATATTTTTGGTAGCATAGTTAAAAAGTGCAAACCGGTAGCCCATAAAATGTGGCAACGTGTAGGTCATCTTTAACGTGGTGCCAATGGGTAACCAGGTAGTGCCATCAAGGCTGTAAAAAAAATTAGCCTGATCTGTCTTATCAGTAAAATTACAACTAGCTTTAAAAAAAACGGTTTGCTGTTGCAATGGTATATTGCCGGCTTCTTCCGCCTTGCCGGTGCCGGCGTTTACCATAACAATTGATTTACCGCTTTCGTTTATTCTGACCCCTACCAGGCCATAATTTTTTTGTAATAATGCCAGGCCTGCAAAATCACCCTCTTTCATGCGCGCAACATCCAGCGAAATAATACCGGTACATACCGGGCCGATAGTGCGTTGCGTAAGTGTGTTACGTGCAAGCAAAAAAGAGGTATCTACTCTGCCGGTGGTGAGGCGCAAAAAACCTTTTCGTTTGTTAAGCGACCATAAATGGTTATCAGGGTTATGGTTCCATTGCCATACCAGGGGTAAAGTCGGTTCGCCCTTGGCGCGGTTAAATTCATCAGAGGCAACAATACCAGGTATTAACCCTTTGCTGGCCGGCAAATGCAATGTGTCTGGCGCCTTGCCATTAACGCCCAGCACCGGCCAGCCATCCTGCCAGGTAACCGGCACCAGATATGGTATACGACCCACTGCACCATAATCCTGAAACAGGTAAGCATACCACTTACCATTGGGCATATCAATTAAACCGCCCTGTGCAATGCCTTTATCATGAAAGATTACTTTGCCTTCCCACGGACCAGTTATTTTATCTGCCCTGTGCACCACCACCGTGCGCGTATCGCCCCGCGGCCAGGTAATGTTGAACAGATAATATTTTCCGTTTACCTTAAACAATTGTGAACCTTCTGCACCCAACCCGGCAGTATTGCCGTTTGTTTGACTGGGCAGACTGGCGTTCTCAATGGCTACCTGTTGTATACCACCCGGTTTTACGCCTGACAGATCTTCTTTCAATTCTACCAAAAACAATTTACCGTTACCATATAGCAGGTATACTTTTCCGTTATCATCAAAAAACAAAGAGTGATCGTGATAAGCGGGAGAGAATGAAATTGATTTCCATGGGCCTTTTTCAATACTCCTGGTGTAATAGATATGCGTCTTGCCAGTGGTTTGCGCAAAGGTGGTTACGTAAAAAATGTTGTTATGAAAACGGATACTGCTGGCCCATGATCCCCTGCCGTAAGTACTTTGGCCGTTTACCAGGTTAAGTGCATCCATACTGGCCAGCGTATCATATGCATAAGCCACCATTTGCCAGTTTACCAGGTCTTTCGATTTCATGATGGGCAGGCCCGGACTCATATGCATAGTGGTACTGCTCATGTAATAGGTATCGCCAACACGTATCATAGACATATCCGGCACATCTGCGAAGATGACCGGGTTGTGTGCGTAGTTGGTTTGTGCAACCACCGGCGTAACGGCACAGGCAATAAGTATCAACAACCATAATAATTTGCCCATCATTGATGCAGGTTTTTAAGTTGATTCTAACGGAGATGTACAGCTGTTATTTACCTACCTTAGCCGGTACATTCAATATGACCTTTACTGCCGGCTTAGGTTTTTTATCGCGGTTCCACAAAAGCGCGTAATTGGTACGGCCTGGTATCGGGTAATCATTTTTCCAGCTCATGCCATCCTGTACACCCCACACCGTAACACGTGAAATTTTTTCCCTTCTTTTGTAAAAAATGCCAAACAGCTCCTCATATCTTTTTGTAAGCATTGACTGTATGCTGTCAGGCAAACCCTGGCGGTAAGGATCGAGAAAATTTTTAAACTCTTCCAGTTGAAATTGCTTGTCGCTCATACCCTGCCCAATAACCTGTCCTTCTTTGGTAAGCGGCAGCACATCAATATCCAGTTCCGTTATCATTACCTTAACCCCACAACCCGCATACGCATCAATGGCATCTTCAATGTATGATGTTTTGGGATAGTTCAGGCCCCAGTGGCCTTGCATACCAACGCCATCTATACGTATTCCTTCTTTCTGCAGCATTTTTACCAGGCGTACAATCCCATCGCGTTTGGCTGGACGCCATGCATTGAAATCATTGTAATATAATTCTGTATTCGGCGCATACTGCGCAGCAAACTTAAAAGCATATTTTACCAGTGTATCTCCGTTGCCAACTGCATTTACCCAACTGGTGGGCCGGTAGCTACCATCATTATCTATTACTTCATTCACCACATCCCATGCATGCACACGGCCTGCATACCTGCCGGCAACGGTTTGTATATGGCTGCGCAGTCTTTCAAGCTGCTCCTCTTTTGTATTGGGTTTACCGCTTTCATTGGTGAAGAACCAGTCGGGGCACTGGTTGTGCCATACCAGTGTATGGCCTATAATGAATAGTTTATGTTTTTCACCAAACGCCACAAAATCATCTGCGGGTGCAAAATTAAAAACACCGGGGCGCGGATTGATGAGCGCAGCTTTCATTACGTTCTCAACAGTAATGGAATTAAAATGCGTCAGCACAATTTCCTGCGACGCTTTGTCATTACCGGATGTAATGGAAGGGTTAACCGCGGTACCAATACGGAATGCCTGCTGGTATGCATCTTTCAGGGCCTGCGCTGAAACTGTGCTGGTACCCGCAACATGGCTAAGAATAAGTGCCAGGAAATATACCGGCCAATGTTTTAGTTTGAATTGTAGTGCCATGGCAAGTTTGAATGCTTTACTAAATATTGTTATTACAGGAAATGGCGCATTTGCGCGGTGAATAGACATCAACCACCGGGTTTTGTTTTTATTTCAATCACTGTTAGCGACATGGGTGGCATGTTATAACTGAACTGCCGCGCCGCCGTAAAGGGTGTTGTTACAGGCACAATATTGCCTGCTGCTTCAAAAGAGTTGGCTGCAGCCGCATCGCCGCTAATAGTAGTTCTTACAGCATCCGTTGCAATGTTGCCAAATTTGCGGAGGTTAATACCGGCAGGTCTGGTTTCCTTTCCGGCATTTACCAGTTTCAGTATGATGGCACCGGTTTTAGTGTTGTACAAGCAAGAGCCCGCACCCAGTGAATCAATGTTGTTCATAGCTATTACTTTGTCTGCGTAATAATCTCCCTGGTGGGCGCTGAACATTTTTTGAACGTGGTAGTTGGGCGTCAGGTAATAACTGTTGTTGGTAAAAAAGATCATATCGGGCTTCCATTGGGTGTTGTCTTTTTTTGCCAGCAATGGTGCATAAGAGGCCATTCTTACAATATCTCCATTGCGTTCCAGCGCTACCATATACAACGCCTCCGCAATGGCGTTCTGTAATTGATTGCCCCATGAGGCGTATTCGCCCAGGTATACCTGCCCCTGCTTCCTGTTATAACCATCATAGCGGTATTGATTGGTGACAAACCACTCGGGGTTTTTATAATAATGTTCGTCTACCACCGGCACATGCAACTGGTTGGCCAATGCCCAGCCTTTTGAAAAATCTTCACCGTCTGGAAAAGGGCCGGCTGTACCCACTATCATAATAGCAGGATATTTTGCTTTTACCGCTTCATGTATCATGGTAAACCGCTGTTCGAAAGCAGGGGTAATTTTATCCTCGTTACCAATACCAATGTATTGCAGGTTAAAAGGTGCGGGATGCCCGGCTGCTGCGCGTTTTGCACCCCATGTTGAAGTAACCGGCCCGTTGGCCCATTCTACCAGGTCGAGTACCTCTTGTATATAGGCTGCCATTTCTTCCATTGGCAATGCCTGCTGGCCGGTGCTACCAATTTGCCAGGTGCCGCCAGAGTTCTGGCAACTTACTGCTGCAGGCAAAACCGGCAGCGGCTTTGCGCCAATATCTTCGCAAAACTGGAAGAATTCGTAATAGCCGAGGCCCGCGGTTTGGTGATAGCCCCAGATATTTTTTTGTTCCACGCGCTGCTCCACCGGGCCTATAGTATTCTTCCAGCGGTACATATTGTTTAGTCCATCGCCATGTGCGAGGCATCCACCCGGAAAACGGATAAAAGCTGGTTTCATATCAGCCAGTAATTGAGCAAGGTCTGGTCTTAATCCGTTGGCACGTTTCTTAAAAGTGTTGGCAGGAAAAAGGGATACTACATCTATGGCTATTTTTCCCGGGGTGGTAGCCATAATAACTAACACGGCGCTGTCTGAAGAGGCATTCGTTACCAGCTGGAGTGTATATTTTTTCCAGCCGGCTGTACCGGTAATCAAACTGTCTTTCGCCAGCACCTGCCCGTTTTTTTGTTGCAGGCTCACGGTAACGGACAAGGGTTGATTGCTTAATGGTTGCGCAAACATGGAGAAGTTATATTGTTCACCCGCTTTTACCACCATGCCATCAAACCCGTTATTTTGTATGCCCACCCCGCCACCGGGCCTGATGTACTCAACGTCTAGCACCACATAATGCGGGTTATTTTCATGTACCGGCGTTTTTGTCTCTATGCTTATCTTACCATATGAGTACCCGGTGGGCAGGTACTCCCAGTAAGAAAGCGGGTGCCATGACTTTTTCTCTGCCGGGTTATACTCAAACGATCTGTTCTGTACCAGCTCGGCATACAACCCGCCGTCGGCTGCATAATTAATATCTTCGAAAAATAAACCGAACAAATCGGGACTGATTTTTTTAAGTCCGGGTATTGTTTTTACCTGTGATTGACCGAGTACCATAACACTGCAGCAACTGCACAATAGAACCAAAACAAAACCTACTGAGTGTTTGCTAATCCATTTATATAATGTTGCTGGTAGCTTCATTGCGTAAACAAGTAAAAATTCAGAATGTAAAATTCAAAAAGATCCAGATAAATATTTTGTCCATACCAGGAGGGCTCATACTCTTGAGAATAATCCATATCCTGTCCGTGGACTAAGAACCAAGAACCAAAAACTATAAACTATACACTGTCTACGCTAAAAATATAGCTATTTGCCGGATTTATGCAACCGGTTGCTATTTTTGTTGAAAAAAGGAATACTTTAGGTTGGTTCATTTCATTTATCATTATTTGCAACGTGCGTTATGGTTAAGTATGTTATCATCATATTGTTTTTGATTACAACGTTTAATGTGTCTTTTGCAGAGGATGGTTACCGGCTTTGGCTGCGGTATGACGCCATTGGCAACAATACGCTGCGGCAACAATACCGGCAACAGATCAGTAGCATCACTGTTTATGGCAACTCACCCACCCTAACGGTGGCATTAAAAGAATTGCAAACCGGCCTTGGTGGCTTATTGCAACAGGCATATCAAAATGCCGGAACCATTAAAGACGGTTCCGTATTGGCGTATACAAAGACCAATATACCCGTGCCCTCGCTGTCCAAAGACATTGATTACGCGGCGTTGGGTACCGAGGGATTTATCATTAAGTCTACCCGCCTCAACAATAAAAACATCACCATCATTACTGCTAATACAGATGCGGGCGTATTATATGGTGCCTTTCATTTTCTGCGACTCGTGAAAACGTTGCAGCCTGTGCGTCCGGTTGCCGTTATCAGCATACCAAAAATTCAATATCGTATTTTGAATCATTGGGACAACCTCAACAGGACTGTGGAGCGCGGTTACGCGGGGTTTTCTATTTGGAACTGGCATACATTACCTAATTATATTGACCAGCGGTACATTGATTATGCAAGGGCCAATGCATCCATTGGCATCAACGGAACAGTGCTCACCAATGTAAATGCCAACGCGCTGGTACTTACTAAAGAATACCTGGTGAAAGTAAAAGCGCTGGCAGATGTATTCAGGGCCTATGGTCTTAAAGTATACCTGGCGGCCAGGTTCAGCGCGCCTGTTGAAATTGGCGGATTAAAAACTGCTGATCCTCTTGATAAGGATGTGCAGGCATGGTGGAAACAAAAAGCGGATGAAATCTATAACTACATTCCAGACTTTGGTGGCTTTTTGGTAAAAGCAAATTCTGAAGGACAACCGGGCCCGCAAACCTATGAGCGTTCGCATGCTGACGGCGCAAATATGCTGGCGGATGCATTGGCCCCGCATCATGGCATTGTGATGTGGAGGGCATTTGTGTATGATGCACGATTGCACCAGCGTGGCGAAAATTTTGATTCCACGGTAAAAAATACTCAATCAGATATTGCCGCTGCAGACCGGTTTAAACAGGCGTATACAGAATTCAAACCGTTTGATGGAAAGTTCAGGCCGAATGTAATTATACAGGTAAAGAATGGGCCGATTGATTTTCAGCCAAGAGAACCATTCTCTCCATTGTTTGGCGCATTGCAGCAAACACCCGTGGCCATGGAATTGCAGCTTACGATGGAATACCTTGGGCAGGGTACGCATCTGGTTTACCAGGCGCCTTTGTTTAAAGAAGTGCTGGATGCAGATACCTACACCAAAGGCAAATCTTCTACCGTAGCAAAAATAATTGATGGCAGTTTGTTCAATACACCCATTACAGCCATTGCAGGTGTTGCCAATATTGGTTCAGAAAGAAACTGGACCAACCACCCGTTTGGACAAGCCACCTGGTATGCCTATGGGCGATTGGCATGGAACCATAATTTGGATGCAGCCAGTATAGCCGATGAATGGATCCGCCAAACGTTTACTACTGATGCTGCTGCCTGCGCCACCATCAAAAAAATGATGCTTGCCTCCAGGGAAGCGGTCGTAAATTATATGACACCGCTTGGCCTTCACCATATCATGGCAGCAGGCCATCATTACGGCCCGGGCCCATGGCAGAATCATTTGGCAAGGGCCGATTGGAACCCGGAATATTATCACCGTGCAGACTCACTGGGTATTGGCTTCAACAGAACTGCAACGGGCAGCAACGCATTGGCGCAGTACCGGCCGGAAGTACAGCAACAATGGAAAGACTCATCCCTTTGCGATGAAAAATTTTTGTTGTGGTTTCATCATGTATCATGGCGGCACACCATGAAGTCGGGCAAAATTTTATGGGATGAACTATGCAGCAAATACCAGGAGGGAGTGGATACCGCCAGATGGATGCAACAACAATGGAATGGTGTAGAAAACATGATAGACCCTGACAGGTTCAGGCAGGTAAAAATGCTGTTGGCCATACAGGAGCAGGATGCGGAATGGTGGAGAAATTCTTGCATGTTGTACTTTCAAACGTTTTCGCATTTGCCCATTCCTGCCAATGTTGAAAAATCAAACCATTCGCTGGATTATTACAAAGACCTTAAGTTCAATTTTGTGCCGGGCATTGGTAATACCAATTGATGAGCAACAGAGAACTGGCTTGTGTTCAACAAACAAATTATTTTTCACCACTTGCTGTGCCAACGTAAGAAAATCTTCGAATTATTTAACTAAAAACATTGCCTTTGCACCCAATTCCATATCTTAGTTGCCTGTTATCAATTCTGGTTATCTACTGCACATAAGGGTTATCAGTTGGCCGCTGCCGGCAGCTGGTTCAATATTTTTATAACCCCATTTTCATTACTTGTTTGTTTGGATGCGTTGAATATCGCGGATGCCTTCTTGGCGTTTTACAATATTCAGCAACACCTGCGCAAATGATTAAACGACTGTCATGAAGCGATTCATTTTTTTAATTACTGTAATGCTTACCTGCGCCATAGCATTTGCGCAGCAAATGAGCACAACAGAAAAAAATTCTGGGTGGGCGCAAATATCATTATACAAACATCGGTACATGATACAGGCGCACCCGGAAAGCACGTCATAAAATACTGGGCAATCGATACCGGCATTGTGTTACAGGGTGTCACCGGCAGCTTTCACACACCGGTATTTGGTTACCTTATTCCAACGGAAACGTATTAACTTTTAAACAAAACAACATGTTGCAGAAATTAGTCATTATTATCATGGTGTGGATGGCAGTTAATAATATCACTGCAACACCCTCATTAAAGGAAACATTCAAAAATGATTTTGTTGTGGGCACAGCGCTCAACACCCAACAAATCATGGAAAAAGATTCGGCAGCAGCAGTATTGGTGCCGCAACAGTTCAATGCTGCTACGCCCGAAAACATTATGAAAGCTGAAATCATCCACCCGGGATGGAACCAGTATAATTTTGAGCCGGCAGACAAACTGGTGGCGTATGGAAAAAAGAACAACCTGCAAATCAATGCGCATACACTTATCTGGCACAGCCAGTTGCCGGCCTTTGCGCGCAAACTCACCAACAAAGATTCTGTGCGCATGTACTTTACCAATCATATTGAAACCGTTGCCGGCCGGTACGAGGGAAAAGTATACTCATGGGATGTGGTGAATGAAGCGTTGAATGAAGACGGCAGCATGCGCAAATCGATCTTTTTACAATACCTTGGAGACGACTTTGTGGTAGAAGCATTTCGCCTGGCGCAAAAAGTGGCACCGAATACAAAACTTTATTATAATGATTATAATATTGAGCAACCTTTGAAAAGAGCAGGTGCCATTGCATTAATAAAAAAAATACAGGCAGCCGGTGTACGAATAGATGGTGTGGGCATACAGGGCCATTGGAGATCGTACAAGCTGCCGCTTGCCGATATTGAAAAAAGCATACAGGAATTTTCAGCACTGGGCATTGAAGTAATGTTTACTGAACTTGACCTGAGTGTGTTGCAGGACCCCGGTGCGGTAACTGCAGATGTTGGCCAAACAGTTGCATACAATGAGCGGCTGAACCCTTATACCAAAGGACTGCCAGATACAGCGCAGGCACAACTGGCCACAGCCTATGAAGACCTGTTCCGTTTGTTTATACAATACAAAGACAAAATTAGCCGGGTTACTTTTTGGGGTGTTAATGACGGGCAGTCGTGGCTGAATAATTTTCCGGTGCGTGGCAGAACCAACTATCCATTGTTGTTCGACCGACAATACCAACCCAAACCGGCATTTTATGCGGTGATAAAAACAGCGGTACAATCAAAAAAATAAAATATACATTCAAACATGACGAATCCAAGCTTGCATAAATTATCTGTACTTGAAAAAGTTGGTTATAGTTTAGGGGATCTGGCTGCCAACCTGATATTTCAAACCCTGCTTACTTTCCTGGGATTTTTTTATACGGATGTATATCAAATACCGGCAGGTACCGCCAGTTTTATCATCACCTTTTTTGGTTTTATCGGCGCATTCTTTAATGTTATTATGGGCGCCATTGCCGACCGCACTAATACGCGCTGGGGCAAGTACAGGCCCTGGGTATTGTGGACCGCTGTACCTTTTGGTGCCATATCATTGCTGGCATTCAGCACGCCCAACTTTGGAGAAACAGGAAAAGTAGTGTATGCCGCGGTAACTTATTTTCTTTTGCTGATTGTATACTCGGCCAATAACCTGCCTTACTCAGCATTGAGCGGTGTGCTTACTGGGAGCATGAAAGAACGCAACAGCCTCTCGTCTTATCGTTTTGTAGCGGTAATGGTAGCGCAATTTATCATTCAGGCGCTCTTGCGGCCATTGGCATTATCTATCGGCCATGGCAATGAACAAGTGGGCTTTGAAAAAGTGATGTTGTTTTTCGCTATCGTAGGTGTTGTGTGTTTTGTGATTACTTTTTTAACCACGCGCGAGCGTGTGGTACCCACCAACGCAGTAAAAAACCCGGTGAAACTAGACCTGGCTGATCTTTCAAAAAACAAACCATGGATTATCATGCTCACTGTTACTATCCTGGTGTTTATTACACTTGCATTGAAAGGCGGCATGTACGTTTACTATTTTAAGTACTACCTCAACCAGGATAGCCAGGCGGCTTTTCTGCAAAATGTGGGTTTCAATAATTTTATAGCAGGTCTTAATAAAACAATTACCGGTATGGGCCTGGGCAATTTTGAATGGCCCAAAGAAGCGTACACGTCTGCCAATAGCCTGTTCAATGCTGCGGGCATTGTATTTATGATCATTGGCATTCTTTTTTCAAAACCACTTGCCGACCGGTTTGGCAAAAGAAATATTTTTGGCATTTTTCTTTTTCTCTCTGCACTCAGCCTGATCATGTTTACATTTTTTTCGCCACAAGCCATTACCGCTGTCTTTGTAACCCAGATAGTACACGGCTTTTTATATGGCGTCACCATTCCATTATTGTGGGCAATGATTGCCGATGTGGCGGATTACAGCGAATGGAAAAACAACCGCCGTGCCACCGCCATTATTTTCTCTGCCATGATACTTGGTTTAAAAATAGGGTTGAGCCTTGGCGGCGGTCTTGGTACATTTATTTTGAGCAGCTATGGCTATAACCCCAATGCGCCGCAACAAACAGCAGCCGCCATCAATGGCATGCAAATGTCTGTAAGCATTTACCCCGGTTTAATTTTTATTGCCGGCAGCCTGCTGCTGTTTGGATACGCCATTAACAAACAAACAGAACTTACCATAGAAAAAGATTTGAAAGCAAGACGAACATAAAAAGCCATCACCATTCTTTACCTGTTTTTATTTACAGCGCATACATTTTTTACTTTTTAATTTTTACTTTTTAATTTTTACTTTTTACTTTTTAATTTATACCATGCCCGAAAACAGTAACACGCTCACTAATTTTTCTGAGCTCATCAGCAATGCCATTTCAACGCCGTTGGTAACGCATATGTATACTGCTGATCCATCGGCCCATGTATTTAACGGCAGGATCTATGTGTATCCCTCGCATGATATAGATGCAGGCATACCTTTCGACGACCTGGGTAGCCATTTTGCCATGGAAGATTACCATGTGTTATCTATGGACAAACCCGGCGGCGCGGTAACCGACCATGGCACGGCGTTGCATGTAAAAGACGTGGCCTGGGCCAGCCGCCAGATGTGGGCGCCCGATGCTGCCGAGAAAGACGGCCAATATTTTTTGTATTTTCCTGCCAAAACACCTGACGGGGTATTTCAGATAGGTGTGGCCGTTAGTAACCAGCCAGAAGGCCCATTTATTGCAGCAGCTACACCCATTAAAGGCAGCTATTCAATAGACCCCTGTGTTTTTAAAGATGATGACGGCAGCTATTATTTATACTTTGGCGGCCTTTGGGGCGGACAGCTACAATCTTATCGCCACCATACCTACAACGCTGCCAATGCTGAACCCGCTGCCCATGAGCCTGCGCTCGGCCCACGGGTGGCGCGGTTAACGGCAAACATGCAGGCGTTTACAGAGCCCGTGCAGGAAATAACCATTACAGACGAGGCGGGTCAGCCCCTGCTGGCGGGTGATAACAGCAGGCGCTTTTTTGAAGCTTCGTGGATGCATAAATACAATGGGAAATATTATTTTTCCTATTCCACCGGCGATACCCATTTAATATGTTATGCCACGGGAGATACCCCTTACGGGCCTTTTACTTACCAGGGCATTGTTCTTAACCCGGTTATAGGCTGGACCAACCACCACTCCATTCTTGCATTTGACGGCAGGTGGTGGCTGTTTTACCACGACTCCAGCTTATCTAATGGTGTTACGCATTTGCGCTCTGTAAAAGTAACTGAGCTGAAATATGATGCAGATGGCAGGATTGTACCGGTTGATGCATACTTGAGGGGTTTATAGTTTTTAGTTTATAGTTTTTTAGTTCAGCGTTTTTAGTTTTTAGTTTGTTGAGATCATAAAATATGGCCATCATGGCGACACTCAGCCTATATCCCGGAGTATCGAGAATAATTATGTAACACGCCGCGTAGATTTATTACTTTTTAATGTTGACTTTTTAATTATTGAAATGAGACCCATCAGCATAATTGTTCTTCTTGTGGTTTATCTTCTTCAACCAGTAGCAGGCCAGGTAAAGCTGCCACGACTTATCAGGGACAGTATGATACTGCAAAGGGACATACCCGTGAAAATCTGGGGATGGGCTCCACCGAAAGAAAAAGTGAAAGTGGGTTTTAACAAACAAAGGTTTTCTGCAACGGCTGATCAACAGGGTAACTGGAGCTTGCTGCTACCTGCCACCAAAGCCGGTGGACCCTATACCATTCAGATAGACGCAAGCAACCATATCAGTATCAAAGAAATTTTGTTTGGCGATGTTTGGGTTTGTTCAGGGCAATCTAATATGGTGCACCAGATGGATCTGCATAAGGTTTTGTATGCAGCAGAAATAGCTGCTGCTAACTATGCACAAATACGGCAGTTCTGGGTACCAACCATTGCGAATATGCAGGTGGCGCAGACAGACCTGCCAACGGGCTATTGGAAAAGCGCCAATGCCGCAAATATTGGAGCGTTCTCTGCAGTAGCTTATTTTTTTGCAAAAAACGTTTACGATAAATACCATGTACCCATCGGCCTTATCAACGCCAGCTGGGGAGGCACCCCTATTGAAGCATGGATGAGCGAAGACAGCTTCAAAGAATTTACGGATGTGCAGGCAACTATTCAAAAAAACAAAGACACCGCTTACATCAGTGGGTTAAATAAAAGACCGCCTATTGCCGACCGCACTATGCCGGCCCCGGAAGACAAAGGCCTTGCAGAGCAATGGTTCAGTTCAACCTATCAGCCAAAACATTGGCGTACCATTACTATTCCCGGTTACTGGGAAGACCAGGGCGTGCGCGATCTTGATGGCGTTGTATGGTACCGCCGTGAGATGGATGTGCCTGCCGCTATGGTGAACAAACCGGCAAAAGTTTTTCTGGGCCGCATTGTAGATGCAGATGTACTTTACATCAATGGAAAACAGGTGGGTACTACCGGTTATATGTATCCGCAACGAAGATATCCCCTGCCGGCAGGTTTGTTGAAGGCCGGCAAAAATCTTTTTGTTATACGCGTAACCAATAATGCCGGCAAAGGAGGATTTGTCCCAGACAAACCCTACCAGCTGATTGCCGGCACCGACACCGTTGATCTGCAAGGCTACTGGCAATACAAGGTGGGGCAGGTGAATATACCACAACGTGGCGCCGGCGGGGGTGGTATTGCCGCACAAAATCAGCCTACCGCTTTGTACAATTCCATGATTGCTCCACTGATTAATTTCTCTGTAAAAGGATTTCTATGGTACCAGGGCGAAACCAATAGCGGACGGGCAGCCAGTTACACCAGCTTGCAGAATACCATGATTGCCGACTGGCGGCAAAAATGGAATGCGCCCACTGCACCATTTCTCTACGTGCAATTGCCAGGCTTTATGGACATGAATTACCTGCCCGCAGAAAGTGAGTGGGCCATGTTTCGTGAAGCACAGTTGAAAACCCTGGCGGTTCCTAATACAATGATGGCCGTGGCCATCGACCTGGGCGAATGGAATGACATTCATCCCGACAGAAAAAAAGAAGTTGGCGACCGGCTGGCCCTGGCAGCCAGACATATGGTGTATGGAGAAAAAAATATAGTTTATTCCGGACCGCTGTTCCAGTCGGCGAGTATATCAGGCAAAGAGATTACCGTTTCATTTACACACACCGGTGGTGGACTGGTAACTAATGATGGTGAGGGGCTGAGCGAATTTGCGATAGCAGGGGCAGATAAAAAATTTGTATGGGCCAAGGCCACAATAAACGGCGATAAAGTGGTGGTATGGAATGATGACATTACTGCGCCTATGTATGTGCGGTATGCATGGGCAGACTTTCCGGTGAATCCCAACTTATACAATAAAGAAGGCCTTCCCGCTTCACCGTTCAGAACGGATCACTGATAGCTTTATGAGTTTAGAGTTATGAGTTTAGAGTTTAGAGTTTGGGGTTTATAGTTTATAGTTTCGGGTTTAGCTTTTGACCGATTGTGATAAGCAAGCCTCCCTAACGCGCGCGAGCGTTGTCTGGTAAAGCATATTATTACATTTTGCCGCTACAGGCAGGCAACAACTTCGTCTTCGGCACACTTTTATATTTAGTGTGTGTATGGAAATAAAAATAAACGATGCCACTATCAATCGACCCGAGGGTCACCGGCTGATTGATGCACCCGCTGTACAGATCAATTATGCTGATTTTATTAGCCGTTTACAACAAGAAAAAGCCTGGATTTCTGGTGACCGTAACGCCATTACCGTATTTAAAACACATGGGATTACCGTGGTAATATGCGGACTGCATAAAGGAGCTGCCATGAACCATGTGCAGACAGAAGGCCTGCTGATGCTGCAGGTGCTGGAAGGTAGTGTTACCATTGTCAATGATGGGGTAACGGTGCAATTGAATGCGCAGCAAACACTTGTTTTACACGAGGGAACCAATAGTTCTATTACCGCTGATGCAACCAGCTTTCTGCAATTATCTTACATAAAAATGGTTACAAAACCAGAAGAAAGCATCTTGTAATCATGTACAACCTGATACATTTCTTCCCCATTGTTTTGAAATGAATGTTGGCCCGGCCCTAAACAACGTTGTATTTGTCTGCCAACCCCAAACTATATGCAACCCCACCATACGACCCCATCTCAGAACGCATACATAGGCACCAGCAATATTACATTGCCAGGTGCCAAGGCAACTTTTCCTGAAGCGTTCCGCAACAGCAGCCGGCTTACCTATTACGGTTTTTTATTTTCAAGCCTGGAGGTGAACAGCAGTTTTTATAAAATACCCAGGGCCACCACCCTGTTGCAATGGACCCGCGAAGTGCCTGAAAATTTTCAGTTCACGATAAAGATGAACAGGGAGATTACACACGTAGCAGAATTAGCATATGATAAAGCGGTGCTTACAAATTTCATGGACACGATTGCAGCTGTGGGTATGCATAAAGGTTGTTTGCTGTTGCAGTTTCCGGGAAAAATCACTGTTGATTATCACGCAGCTTTGACGCAGTTACTCGAAGACGTTCATGCCCTTGACCCTTCCGGCCAATGGAAAAAATGCATTGAATTCCGCCATAACAGCTGGTACCAGCAGGCTACTATACAAATGCTCAACAAATATGGAATTTCAATGGTGTTGCATGATATGCCGGGTTCTATTAACCAGCAACTGCGCACCACTGCCCCTTTCGCTTATGTGCGCTTTCATGGACAGCAAGGCGATTACCGCGGCTCATACCCATTGGCAATATTGGAAAAACATGCTGTACAGATCAGTACCTGGTTGAAGGATGGAAAGGATGTCTATGTATATTTTAATAATACCATGGGGGATGCTTTTGCCAATGCTCAAACTTTGCAGTCACTGATAAAAAAATGACTCGTCCATATCACTTGATAAACGAAAAGATTATGTGACGAGCAATTTACTTAGGCGGCAGCAATGAGTGATGGCAGTAAAAACATAAGATAATAATACCAGCATTGCAGGGTGTTTTAAAAGCAACTTTAAAAAGTCATAATTCATACGCAATTACACCATCACAAAGCAAATTCCTCTGCACCCGTCATTAGTCGGTGAGATGGTATAGTTGTTGGCATACATAACCTATAACAAATCGTACTTTTCATGCAATATATCGTCAATAAATCAATTCGTATTCATGCCACGCCGGCAGAAGTATGGGATGCGCTCACCAACCCTGAAAAAACGAAACGGTATTTTTTTCATTGCAAGGTATTCAGCGACTGGAAAATAGGCAGCCCCATTCGTTTTGTCGGAAGATTGTTCCTGGTTAAAAAAATATCTATGCAGGGTACAATTCTGCAGGCAGAACCAGGTAAAGTATTGCAATACACCGTGCGGAACGAAAGTGATGATGGCAATACCTATTCAACTGTTACCGACCGCATCAGGTTTGAAAATGGAGAAACCGTCTTGTCGGTGTCAGACAATGTAGGTGCAGGCGAAGGTGCTGTTACCCGCTACCAGCGCTCTGAAAAAGGCTGGGATAAAGTGCTGAAAGGGTTAAAAGCAGTTGTCGAAAAAATATAGCGTCATCATTTCTATTGCAAACTGATGGGCATTCAATTCCTCACCAATGGGGTAATATGCGGAAAAAGATTCAACACAGTTTACGCATCCCTCTAACATTTGAAAATGCCCGGTTGGGCATTTTCAAATGCTCGAATAGAGTCAACTCAACAAAGTATTTTTGGTACTAAAGATCGCACTAACGCCCGTTAAGCCCGTTGCAGCACCATGGCTACCAGCAGTCACAACAAATACGCGCTGCCTCTTACAAGTCTTTTGTAGTTTTTCTCTCCGATTACAGATGCCCCTGGCTATTAATTGTGCTCCCCCATATTTCCGTTACCATTTTGGCGTGTGTTCACGGTAGAATGCTAATATTGTGGAAGCACACGTAAGTAATGCCCAAGCCAGGACCTTTTATTACGATTGCGCACGCAACAATTTCCCAAGTATGAAAAATTGCTTTTTATTCCTGCAGGTGTTGTTATTTTTTTCTGCCGGCGTATCGGCGCAGCAACAAATCTCCCCGCCCGCAAAAAATATTCCGTTGGATTCTATACGATTGAGTGACCCGTGCATACTGGCCGATAGCGTCACCCACACCTACTACATGACAGGCACCGGTGGCATGTTATGGAAGAGCAAAGATTTGAAATACTGGGATGGGCCGTTCCAGGTGGCACAAACAGATCCACAATCGTGGATGGGGCCACACCCAATGATATGGGCGGCAGAGCTGCATGCATACAAAGGCAGATTTTATTACTTTGCCACTTTTACCAACCGGGCTGTAAAAATTGATACCGTAAAAGACAATGTTATTGAACGACGTGCATCGCATATACTGGTGAGCGATCAACCAGGCGGGCCGTATACACCTATGAAAGACCCTACTTATTTACCGGCTGATAAACCCACACTCGATGGAACTTTTTGGGTAGATAAAAATGGAAAGCCGTACATGGTTTACTGTTATGAGTGGTTACAGAACTGGAACGGTACAATTGAGAAAATTGAATTGAAACCAGATTTAAGTGGCTCGATTGGAGCGGCAACTTTATTATTCCGCGCCAGCGATGCTCCGTGGAGCAGGGAAAAAGATGAGCATGGCCGTGATGTAGCCAACAAAGTAACCGATGGGCCTTACCTGTTTCGCACAAAAACCGGCCGGCTGGGTATGATTTGGACCAGTTGGGTATACGCAGACTACACACAGGGAGTTGCGTACTCTGCAAGCGGAACACTCGATGGGCCATGGATACAGGAGAAAGAACCCATTACGCCTCCTAATTACGGACATGGCATGCTGTTCAAAACTTTTGAAGGAAAACTGTTAATGGCCGTACACAGTCACCAAAATATCAACGGCCGTACGCGCAGGATACCGCATTTGTTTGAAGTGGATGATGCCGGCGATAAACTGGTTGTTCGCGGGCCTTATATTCCATGACTGCCCGCAACCGTGCAGCAACTGTATCAAATCCGGACAAACCCATACGGTTATCTTGATACAGGCAATTGAAAATCACCTCGCTATTGAAGTAGCATGTTTGTTGTGCCCGATTGGCTATGATAAAAAATTTTTTCAAAATAGCCTGGCGCAACATGAAGCGCCATAAAGTATATGCCGGCATCAACATTCTGGGTCTGGCCATTGGCATTGCCGCTTGTTTGCTGATACTGCAGTATGTATTTTTTGAATTGGGTTATGAAAATTTCCAGGCAAACAAAGACAGGATATACCGGGTGCAGCAAGACCGTTATAACGACGGCAAACTGGCAACACAATGGGCTGCAGGCGCTTTTGCCGTTGGCAATAGTTTTAAAGACCGCATCCCGGAGATTGAAGCCTATGTAAAACTGGTGCAGAACAATAAAGTGGTGACCGATGTACAAAACCAACCCCTTAAAATTGAAAAAGTTTTTTTTGCAAGCGATGCCTTTTTTAACGTGTTTACCTATCCCCTTCTTGCGGGTGACAAAAATACCGCGCTTAAAGAACCGAACAAAGCTGCCGTTTCTGCCAGTACCGCCAAACGAATCTTTGGCACAACCAATGTGGTGGGCAAAACACTGAACATTAACCGCCGCAGCAATTATATTATTACCGCAGTATACCAGGATGCACCGGTGAATACCCAAATAAAGCCCGACGTCTTGCTTTCCTTTGCCACATTTATCAAACGCAATACTGACTCCAGCGGCAACGGACCTGAAAATGCCTGGCAGTGGGATGGATGCCTGACTTATTTATTACTGCGCAAAGACGCCGACCCTAAAAAGGTAGAAGCAAAATTTCCCGCAATTGTTGATCAACTGGCCGGCGCTGGTTTAAAAGAATATAATTCAGGCGCTGTTTACAAACTACAGCCATTGAAAGACATTCATCTCACTTCACACTATATGATGGAGCCGGGTGAAACGGCAGAAGGAAAAACGATATACCTTTTATTAGGCATCGCTTTTTTTATTGTGGTTATTGCCTGGGTTAATTATATCAACCTGGCTACGGCAAGGGCTATTACCCGTGCACGTGAAGTAGGCGTACGCAAAGCGATTGGCTCCAGCAGGCGTGAGCTTATTGTACAGTTTTTGTCTGAATCTGCATTGCTCAATGGCATTGCCGTAGTACTGGCACTGGGCATCGTATTCCTTGCTTTGCCGGGCTTCAACGCTTTATCGGGCCAGCAACTGGCGGCTTCTTTGTTTGCGCAAAAAGGTTTATGGATTGATTTAATTATTCTATTCGTTGTAGGTGTTTTTCTTTCCGGGCTTTACCCTGCCTTTGTATTATCTGGCTTTAACCCGGTAGAAGTATTGAAAGGAAAGACAGGCACCACATCGCACAGTGCGTTGCTGAGAAAATCGTTGGTGGTTTTTCAATTTGCAGCGTCGCTGTTCTTATTGATCGGAACTGTTTCAGTATACAGGCAGATACATTTTATGCGCCAGCAGGAACTGGGTGTAAATATTGATCAAACACTGGTGATAGCCGCACCAACTGTAGGCACCAATGATTCGAGTTACCTGAAAAAAATAACTTCCTTCAAAGAAGAACTGGCCAGGCAAACTGCGGTTAAAAATATTACCGTGTCCAGCAACGTGCCCGGTGAACCGGTAGGCTGGAACGCGGGCGGTATTAAGCTGGTAAGCGAAGACATCACCCGCCAAAAACAATACCGCATCATTGGCATGGATTACGACTACGTAAATACCTATGGGTTGAAATTGGTGGCGGGCCGCGCTTTTTCCAAAGACTTTGGCAACGATGAAAATACAGTGCTGTTCAATGAAAAGGCAGTACAGCAACTTGGTTTTAACAAACCTGCAGACGCTCTTAATAAGGTGATTGATTTCTGGGGCAACAAGTACACCATTGTGGGGGTGGTAGCCAACTTTCATCAGCAGTCGCTGCGCGATGATTATGATGCGCTGATCTTTCGATGCATCCCTGATATTGTTGGTAATGTATCTGTTAAAACAACTGCCGGCAATGCAAAGCAAACCATTGACGCGGCAAAAGCAGAATGGGGCAAATTTTTTAGCGGCAATACGTTTGAATACTTTTTTATTGATGAACACTTCAATGAACAATATAAAGGCGACCAGCGCTTTGGCCAGGTATTCGGTTTGTTTACAGGCCTCGCCATATTGGTAGCCTGCCTGGGATTGTTTGGCCTTGCATCTTTTACTACGCTGCAACGCACAAAAGAAATTGGCATCCGCAAAGTATTGGGCGCATCAGTTGGGTCTATCCTACAGTTGTTGTACCGCGAGTTTGCGTTGTTGCTCACCATTGCATTTGTAGTTGCCATACCGCTGGCATGGCTCACTATTTCCAATTGGCTCAAAGGCTATGCATTCAGGATCGATTTGCACTGGAGTTTCTTTGTGATTCCGTTTGTGGTAATTGTGGCCATAGCGTTTATTGCAGTGGGCTTTCAGTCTGTAAAAGCCGCCGTGTCTAACCCGGTAAAGTCGTTGCGCACAGAATAAAAAACCTTCTGCAATCACCATTCATATCAACCTCCATGTATTTGCGTTGTTGCAGATACATGGAGATTGTCACTCGTGTTCAACCAACCAGCTAATATTTGTCCACCGGATCTTTTCCCATTTGCACCATCAGCTGTCCGCCAGCAAGGATTCTTTGTAACGGTATAAATGGCTGGTGAACGGCGCTTCCATTAAGCTGAATGGACTGGATATAATTATTACCCGGTGTATTATTTTTTGAAACGATGGTGAACATTTTTCCTTTGGCGTAAGCAGGATTTAAACGGATGTGAATGGTTTCAAACAAAGGACTGCCCAGACCCAATGTTGCATTGGGGGCGGTAAAACCTTTTACATCAAATAATCCCAATGCAGCCATTACATACCAGGCGCCCAACTGTCCCTGGTCTTCATCTTGTCCGTAACCATACCCATGTATGCCTTCTGTGCCGTAGAACTTATCGCAGATAGCACGCACCCACTTTTGTGTAAGCGATGGCCGGCCGGAATAATTGAACAGCCACGATACATGCAGGTTGGGCTGGTTGCCATGGTTGTAAATGCCGGCAATACCCGCAAACGCATCAATATCAGCACCGCCGCCAAACAACGCTTTTTCTGCCAGTACAAATGAACTGTCCAGCCGGTGATTGAATGTTGCACGCCCAATCTTATTCACCAATGCCTCGGGGTTGTGGGGTACAAAATAAGTATACTGCCATGCATTGCCTTCCTGGAAGCCGCGCCACGGTTGAGAAGGGTCAAACTTGCTGATGAACTGCCCGTTGGCCAGTTTAGGGCGCATAATTTTCAATGAGGGATCATACAATTGTTCCCATGCCGTCGACAATTGCTGCAATGTATCAAAGTCGTTGGTTTTTCCCAGTGCTTTCGCCCAGTTGGCCACTGCATAACTGCTAAAAGCATATTCTAAAGTATGTGATGCAGAAAACTGCCAGCGTTCGCCACCGCCTTTTCCGCTGTCTAGATGATTAACGTACCCGTATTGCCGAAAACGATCAAGGTCAAGCTTGCCCGCGCCAGGCGGCCGGTTGTGTGCCTCCAGTTCATTTTTTCTTGCAGCCGCATACCCGGTTGCTATATCAAAATCGCGGATGCCGGCCATATAGGCACTGGCTATTACCAGTCCAACAAAATTGGTTCCTACACCCGATACGTATTTACTACTGGCAATACCATCGCCCAGCCAACCTGCATCCTGGTATACCAGCAACTGGCTTTTTATAAAATCAGAATAATATTCAGGGTAAACAATGGCCCATAGCTGGGTAAGGTTCCAGTAAGCACCCCATACTGCATCGGTATTGTAATGATTAAAGGAAGGACTGCCATTTTTAGTCAGTGGTATATGCCCAATGTCGCCATTATTTTTCGGGTAAGCGCCATTTACATCGCTTGCAAGGCCACGACCCAGCAGTGCATGGTAAAGGCCTGTGTAGAATTTTACTTTGTCTTCGCTTTTTCCACCGGATGCATCAATGCGGCCGAGGTAACTGTTCCATGTTTTTTTTGCAGCCGCCTTTGCAGCATCAAAAGAAAGTTTGCCTGCTTCCTGTTGCCGGTTGAGCCGTGCATTGGCAACGGAAGTAAGTGATAGCCCGGCTGTAACTGTAATAGCCTCACCTTCTTTCGTACTAAAATTGAGGTACAGACCAGCACCTTTTCCTCTGCCTTCACGCTGGCCCGCCTGCACATCTTTTCCATTGAATGTGCCAAAGGAAGAAGGCGCTTTATCAAGCACAGCAGAGAAATACATGGTTACTACGGCGCCCGACTGGTATTTCTGCACGTATACGGGAAGTGTAGTCACCCAACCTTCCACGCTGCCATCGGGCAATAAATTTACCTGGGCATCTTTCACCGGTCCGCTTTCACCCAGTTTGTTGCCTATATCAAACAGTATATGCGCTTCTGCAGCGGCAGGGAAGGTATAACGATGAAGCGCAACCCTTTTTGTGGCAGTCAATTCAGCTTTAATATTGTATTTTTTAAGCAGTACAGCATAATAACCGGCTGTGCTCACTTCATCTTTACGATCAAATTCAGACCGGTAACCGTCTGCCGGGTTATCCAGCTTACCAGGCACTGTTTGCAACGTGCCCACCGTGGGCGCAAACAGTATACCGCCTACCTGGAACTCATGAAAATTGGCGAACCCTTCGATGGATGTATGGCGGTAATCATAACCGGTAGCATCCCACCCGTGCGCATTGCCGTAGCTGCCATTGGTAGAAGGCGCCGGCTTTGCCATGCCAAACGGCAAGGCCCCTGGCGTGTAGTGAAACCAGCGGCAATGTGCGGTTCCGATACGCGGGTCTACAAATTGTGTAAAATCTTTTTCCTGCGCAACTACGGCATGGCTTACACCTGACAACAAAAGGGCAGTAAAATATAACTTAAATGTTGTGAACATGGGTGATACAATTATCAGTGAGAATGATGTTACAATGCCGAAGGCAATTGCACAGATTGTTGTTGTTTAAAAGCCCAGCTACCCACTGCGCCCAGCATGGCTGCCTCTTCTCCCAGTATAGATGGTTCAATGCTGATATGTGGATAGCGCCGGCCAAGGGTTTCAGCGAGTATGTTGCCGAAGAGCGGAAATGCCTTTGAAATATTTCCACCTATGCATACCGCTGAGGGGTGCTCCATTTCTATAAACTGCGCCAGCATTTGCGCGAGATGGTTTCCAAATTCATGAAATACAAGCATAGCTCGTTCATCGCTGGTTGCCAGCTGCGCCAATTCGCGTACACCCGACACCATTATACCGGTCAAAGTATTGAAACGTTGCACACACCAGTGGGAGGACAGGTAATCTTCTGCAATGCCTTCCAGAAAAGGCATGCACCAAAGGTCTGCATTTCGTGCAGTGCCTTCTTTATAAATGGCAGAACCTAAACCGGTGCCAAGGGTAATGCCTATCACTGTTTTATCTGCGTGTTTAACGGCAGCACCGCCAAAAACTTCCCCATATAAAAAACAAGCTGCGTCGTTGGCCATAAAAATGGCGGCTTCGGTAAGTTGCAGGCTTTGCGCCAGCAGTTGTTTTACATTCAGCCCATACAAGGCTTCATATTTGTGCTGTCCCTGCATCAGGCTGATGCCCTGTTCATAATCAAACGGGCCGGGCATTGCCAGGCAAACAGCTGCGATGCTTATATCTTTTTTCGCAGATGCGATACAGGAAGACCATGCAGCAATAATATCACCGGCTGCAGCATTGGCATTAAGCGGCATTCTGCTGAGCGATGAAGTAACAATTTTTCGCTGCTTAAGATCTACCACTGCTGCCGTACAATGTGTACCGCCTATATCTGCACCAATACAATAGTCAGTATGCATCATGGCTTTTGTATTTTACCAATGCCACTGTTGAGCGGCAACGAAGTTGCCGGAGCATTCACCTCACTAACTGATTTCCAGCCTGCCTCAATTTCTTCCAGCGATTTACCCTTGGTTTCGGGCAACAATTTGTATACCGTAACAAATGCTATCACGCAAAAGGCAGCAAAGGCATAGAAGGTAGCAGCAGTGCCGATCTCTTTCAGCAGTACGGGCGTTAGCTGCCCAACAATGGTATCAGCCACCCACATGACCATAATACTGATGGCCATAGCACGTCCGCGTATTTTATTGGGAAAAATTTCTGCTGCTATTACAAACTTTAACGGGCCGATGGAAAAAGCAAAACAGGCCAGGAACAACAATACACTAATGAGCAACCAAATAGTACCAGTAGCACCCACGGCAAAACATATACCGGTGCAGAGCAAACTGATGGCCGCCCCGGCTGTACCTGCAAGGTACAGTGGCCTGCGGCCGGCGCTGTCTACCTTCCAGATTGCGATAAGCGTAAACAACATATTGGCCGCGCCAAAGATCACCTGGCTAAGCAAAGAATTATCCAGCGATATGCCTGCATTGCTTAAGATACTGGGCCCGTAATAAATGATAGCGTTGATACCGCTAAACTGAGAAAACAACGGCAACAATACACCAATCAGTAATGCCCTGCGCCAACGTGGCGAAAAAAGTTCTTTATAAGATGCGGTCTCATTTTCTTTGTTTGAAGATGGTACTGATTCTTTTATGTCCTGCTCTATGCCAAGCGCTTCCAGCACCTGGTTGGCTTTGTCTACCCGGTTTTGCTGAAACAACCACCGCGGACTTTCGGGCACCATAAATAAACCCAGCAAAAACAATACTGCCGGAATGCAACCTAACCCCAACATGGCACGCCATACTTCGGTAGTATAAAACGATGCTGCAAAACCTGTTGCAGTCTCACTGGTATGAGTAAACGCATATTTAACAAGGCCTGCATTGGTTAAATAAGCCACCAGAATGCCAAACGTTAATGCAAACTGGTAATAGGTTATCAACCGGCCACGGCTTTTGGCGGGTGCTATCTCAGAAATATACAAGGGTACCACATTAGAGGCAATGCCAATGCCCACCCCACCTAAAAACCGCGCAACAATGATCAACGATAGGGAAGGCGCCACCGCACAGCCCAGCGCAGACAGCACAAATAATACGGCTGATAACAGCAGTGGTTTTTTTCTGCCCATTCTATCGGCCAGCTCGCCTGAAAAAGCTACGCCCACAATACAGCCCACCAATGCCACAGACACAAACCAACCTTCCTGGAAAGCAGAGAGGTTGAATTGTTTTTGTACCAGCGGCAACACGCCTGATATAACGGCCATATCAAATCCAAAAAGAAAGCCGCCGAGTGAGGCCACCAACGTAACAGAAAGAATGGATATTTTTTTAACCGTGGTTTGCATGGTTCAATCGTTGAATTTTATTGATCTATTTCTTCTCATTATTTGCCGACATAGACGGCGGTGCATCACCGGGTTTGCTACCCCATTGCATGTTTGGCTTTGGCCCCATCTGCAATATAAGCGACCCACCATCTACCAGATCGGCATGATAAAACCATGGTTTGGTAAGCGGCTTACCATCCAGTTGTGCTGACTGTACATAACGGTTCACATCAGACACACCTTTTGCTATAATAGTAAATGTTTTACCGCTGTAGTATTTGGGATCAAGCCGTATGGTGGCCTTTTCAAACAACGGGCTGCCAATTTCGTAAAATGGTTGTACCGATGCGCCACCGTTCGTTTCAAACAAGCCCATAGCACTCATTACAAACCACGCGCCCATTTGTCCTTCGTCTTCATCGCCCAGCCACCCGTGATAAGGTGTAGTGCCATAATAACGGTTCATAATTTCACGGCTCCAATGTTGCGTGAGCCATGGTTTGCCTGAGTAATTAAACAACCATGCTGCCTGCATGTTGGGCTGGTTGCCATGGTTGATGGGTACCAGGTCATATAAATCGCCATCGGCATTAAAGTTAAACTTCACTGATTTTTTGAAACCTTCATCCAGCCGTTTATTAAATTCATCGCGCCCCATCAGGTTTAAAATTCCCTGCACATCATGCGGGTTAAAGAAACTGTATTGCCAGGCATTGCCTTCGAGGTAACCGGGGCCATTAAAGCTGGTACAGCAGAAAGGCGTCCATTCCTTTACCCAGCTGCCGTCTGCATGCTTCATGCGGATGTATTTACTGGAAGTATCAAACACATTTTTATAATTGCCTGCACGCTCAATAAACTGTTTGTATACATCTTCTTTACCAATAGCTTTTGCAAACTGAGATACGCACCAGTCGTCATACGCATATTCTAATGTATTGGACACCTGCCCTTCTTCCTGCGGCACATAACCCAGTTTTATGTAAGAAGCTAAAAATTTATTGCCGGCAAAACCATTCTCCGGTGTAACTACACCGGGCGTTGTTTGCTGGTGCACCATGGCCTTCATGGCATTCTGTACATCAAAATCGCGTATGCCTTTCTGGTAGGCACCTACTATCAATGGAATTTCATGCGATGCTTCCATGATGCCTGAATACTCCAGTCCGGCGGGCCCTTTGGGCAACCATCCGCCCGTATTGTATATCTCAAGCAAAGATTTTACCCAATTGCTGGTAAGATCAGGATTAACGAGTCCCCATAACTGGTTCAGGTTCCAAAAGGTATTCCACAAGGCATCACTGCCATACATGGGATTCCTGGGATCTACTTGCTGCACTTTTTCATTTACGTCTACATATTTTCCATTTACATCGCTCCAGGTAGTACGCGCCACATATGACCTATAAAAGTTGGAATAGAATTTCTTTTTGTTGGCTTCGGTGCCCCCCTCTACTGTGATCTTGCTGAGCAAATCATTCCATGTTTTCCTGGCGTGCTGGTGTACGGCATCAAAGTTCCAGCCAAACGCATTCAGTTCGGTAGTCATATTCAACCGTGCCTGATCAACGCTCACCAGCGAAATAGCGGTTTGCATCAGGATGGTTTCACCTTTTGTTGTATTAAAATCTGCATGCGCACCCATTTTGCCTTTGCCGTTTATGACTGCAGAGTCTTTAATAACGGTATTACCGCGCCAACCCCCAAATGCTTTCATGGGTTTGTTGAACCGTACCACAAAATGCACGGTGTATTCATTCCAGCTCCATTTCTGGTGCGAGTACCCTTCAATTTCTGTATCAGATATTCTTTTAAAACTGGCATCGAGTATCTCTGCCGTATTTTCAAACGGAATATCGAGATCAAGCAAAATATGCGCATTCTCTTCTTCCGGAAATGTAAAACGGAAGAAGCCTGTACGCGTGGTGGTAGTAAGTTCTGTATGAATATTACCATTCATCAGCGTTACCGCATAGTAGCCGGGACTCGCTTTTTCACTGGGTTTATCAATGCGTGAGCGGTAGCCGGTTGTCCAGCCAGTGGTGGGGCCATCAGCCGGGCCTCTCCGCGTATTAAGAACACCAACTGTGGGCATTACGGACAATCCGGCCATTGTCCATGAATGAATATGACTGAAGCCGCCAATATTATTGAGAGAATATTCATACCCAGATTTCCATACGCCGCCCTGGTTATCGGGCGCCAGTTGCACCATACCAAACGGCATGGTGGCACCGGGGTTGAGCATCCAGCGCGATTCTGATGTACCCAACAAAGGGTCAGCATAATCTACCGGTTGTTTTTGTTGGGCGATGAGTTGTACCAGTAAAAAATACGTGAAAGAAAATGCCATTAATTTTTTCATACAGCGCTATTAGTACTTTAAAAAATCAATATCGTTTTTAATAAATGCCTTTACCACTTTTGCCCGGCCGCTTCCCTGGTTAATAATTGTATAGTTGCCAACCGCAGCGGGTATTACAAAAGTTTCTGCAAAGCTGAATGCCTGCTCATGGTTGTCCAGTCTCACCGTAATGGCGCTGCCTTCTACCAGCATCAGCACATGACAGCTATCATTGGTTGACGCGGGGAATTCTTTATCAAACTCCACGCGGTGAACATCATAAAAATGCTCCGCATGCGTAGGCAAATGCCATACTTCATAACCAGTTCCACTTTCTATTTGAACGGGCGTTGAAATTAATTCCTTTTTTACCAGGTCACCCTGCCGTTCAAAGCGAAGATTGTTATACGCGTGTTCTATGTTGATGGCGCGCGGTTCGCCATTTAGATCCAGCCGCAGCCAGTCGTACATTTTAAACGTGAAAATATAAGGTGTAGCACTGATCTCCAGTACAAGGTTATTGGCACCGGCACTGTGTACCGTACCGTTTGGAATCAGAAACAAGTCGTGTTTGTTGGCGGGATGCGATTGCACGTAATCTGTTATCGCAATTGCCTCACCGTTGTTCTTGCTGTCTTGCAACGCTGTTTTAAAGCGGGCGGGGTCAATCCCTTCCTGAAAACCGAGAAACACCTGTGCATTTTCTTTGCAATCCAGTATATAATAGGTTTCATCCTGTGTGATGTGTTCGCCAAAGTTTTCGCGTATATATGGCAGTGAGGGGTGGCATTGAACAGACAGGTTACCACCATCCCAGGTATCTAAAAAGTCGAACCGGATGGGAAATTCCTTTCCAAAAAAGTCAGCATGCCTGCCAATAATAGCCTGGTAGCCTGCCTGCATCAGCAAATCAAACGGTACTTCCAGCAAATATTGATTGCTTTCAAATAAAACGCCGTTCTCTGGAACAATTAACTCAAACGACCATGCATAGTTGATTTCTTCCTTATTCAATCCTTCTATATGTTCTTTCATCCACTGCCCTCCCCAGGCACCTGCTTCAAACCATGGCCTAACGCGCAATACTGTTTGTGTAAGTTGCTGAAGACCGTTTTGTAAATCTTTTGCCAGCATCCAGTTGATATTGCTTTTCCATTGCGCATCTGCCTGAACGGTAATTCTTCGGCGGATGGCATTTTGATAATTGTTCAGTACCACCCAGTCAACAAAATAAAACTGCTTATACATGTGGGCGGGTTCATCTGCCTGCGCCATACCCAGGTTGGTAATAGCAGCAGCCCTTGCCCGGTACTGTATTTCATTTTTGGGAACATCGAGGTACACAACAGGGGCTTCGGCATGATACAACGCAGCACCCGTACCTATAATGATAGTGCAATCATAATTTTTATCGATGACAGGCGTGGCCAACAAATCCATGGTAAAAAAATCCTGCAGCTGCAACGTGGTTTTTGTACCCCACACAGAATCGCGCTCACCCAGAAAGGGCGCCACCAATTGCTGTATTTCTTTTTCGTCGCGCAGGAACTGCGATACATCTATCCATTGAATTTTTAACCCAAGTGCAGCAAGGGCATCTTGCAGACAGGTCTGCACATCATTCCACAACACACCACTAAAACCATCGATGATCACGCAACGATACCCGGTTATCCATTTGGCAAGGCTGGCATAGCCATTATGAATTTTACCATTGCCCAAAGAATGATAGGGATAAATATCATACCCTTGCGTGCCGTTTGTTTTTCCGGTTAACTGGTAAGGCAGCAGCGCCTGCCGGCTTTTTCTAAAACGGCTTTGCAGTTGTTCACCTACCTGCCCGTCTTGCTTTGAAATTCCCACCATAATCTTGAATTGGCTTTTGTTCATTTAAAGATTCCATACCAGTCATCATGTTACCACTGGCACAATTGATGTTATATTTTTTTACCGCTGTGTGGCTGCATAGCAGTATTAATAAATAAGTTTCAGTGTTGCCATGCCAAAGGGCGCTACCTGAAAATTGTTGTCTATTTCACCCATAGGCGTTTCCGCTGCATTGCATACCACTATCTTCTTTGGCTTGGCCGATGGCCAGGATAATTGTGGCGATGCTGCCGAATCAGCAACCGACCTGAGCCGTAGCAGTAACTCACGGTTACCACCGGTTGCTTTTAATAAAGACAGCACAATGGCTGGATGGCCGATGCGAACGATTGGTTTTTCAATAATATTTTTTGCTGCCTGCACTACCAGCAATGGGCGATGCGTTTCTAAGCCAAACCGGGTGGCGACTACCGCATCGTAACCATGGTGAAATTGCAGGGCATATGATTCGTTTATTATTCCTCCCTGTTCTAGCGGAAAATTAGTATCCCAGTGATTATTCAGCACAAAAGAGTATAAGGTGGAGGATGGTGCCAGATCTTTTTTCCATAAGCTGTACTGGCGGGCGCCATCCAATATATTTCCAGCTATTTCGCCCCACTCAATAAGCGGTGCTTGAACTGGCGATAGGGTAACACCGTGACTGGCATTGGACACATCGGCCCAACGCTGAATGGCAAACCAATTTTTGTTGGCAGCGTACAATTGATCTTTATTGGGTTCAACAATGCTCCAGGGCATGTCCATGCGGCTTACACCACCGGGAATAGCGAATGAAAAGCCTATGTGAACGCTCTCTTTGTTCTTTGTTGGTACTTTATGTAACGTATTTTTTATTTCAATGGCATTGTTGTTTCTGAAGAGGCGTATTTCACGTTCAAGGTAATCTACGCCAGGCGCATTTGAGCGTACCATTACCGAGATCAACAGGGGACCTTTTTCTTTAACGCTGAAGGATGCATTTTCTACGGTTACCGGGGTTTTCGGTCTGTCTTCTCCGTTATATACACCGGCCACATACCAGTAACTATTGATGCCGCCGGTAGCGTCTGCATATTCATAACCATCTGCCAGATCTTTTACACTTTTGATATTGCCTGTTGATTTGTTCAACTCTACCGCCAGTGCACCATTCTGCAAAAGGGTTTGCGCAATGGCCATGCCGTTGGCCGTATCAATTGGCCCGCCATGGATGGAATAATAACGGGAGCCAAGAGCAGGTATATCGTTGGCTAGAAAAATAAGTTCGCCGCTTGACAGCCGCTGGCATAGTACCGGCTGATTGTGATCGTCCACAATGTGAACCTCACCCTGGGCTTGCGCTTTGGTAAGAGTAACAATACCGCTGCGATTCCATGATAAGGTATTAATAACGCAAAATCCTTTGGCAATTGCATCCTGGTACTGGCTCAGCAAGCGGTTATTGAGTGCGGCACTTTCCGTACCTGCGCGTGTGAAATAACCGGCTTTTATTTTTTCCACCTGCCGGGCAAGTTCAGAATGAGAATCCTGTGCGCCCCAGGTATGTTCTGCGCTCAGCAAACAATCTTCCCAGGCACTGTCAATAGCTGATTGCGGTGTCTTGCCGAGGCTGCAACATGCTCCAAAGTGTTTCCGCCTGTACCAGTGCTTCCTTGCCTTTTCTTCCCTCACCCACACTGGCTGCATCAGACCCAAGCCCATTCGTCCAGAACTCTGTGAAATCTCCGCGATAAGACGGAATAATAGCAGCATATTTTTTTTCATAGGCATCCAATATTGTTTTGGATCCACTAATGACCAAATGCGGGTAAGCATATTTTTCATTCCATGCTTTTACTGCTTCCGGCAGGTCTGCATCAATTACACAATTATCGGCCATCGACCAGGTCATGGCAAACAAATCATAGGGCGACTGCTGTATGGCTGCACTGGATAATTCATGAAAAATAAATGGATCCAGAAAATTCTTCAATGGCTCATTGGTTTGAACACGGTCGTAATTGCTGGTATACTGTTGCAGCCTGGAGAGTCCGTAGTGATTTCCCTTGATCGTATAACCGATACCGTAAGGAAAACCCTGCAGAAAAAGCATCTTTGTTTTGCCGTCCGGTGCCAGCCAATAAAATGGTTTATGTTCCAAATCTTTGCGCGTATCATAATTGTTGGGGAAACTGATCATACCGCGCACGCCAAACTGCGCTGCTGCCGGCACCAGTCCCCATGCCGCCCCGGGTACATCAAATTGCACCATAGATGAGATAGGGATGCCTGTTTGCTGTTGAATGGATGTACTGTTGTCAAAAAAATGCAGGAGTTCTTCATCAGAACAGGTGGAGGTATTGATGTTTGAATGCCCGGCGTCTATCTGAACCCACCCTTTTTTCACGGCGGCAATAAATTTTTTCTTTTTTTCTGCGGATGCCTGGTGCAGGTATTCGCTTACAATCCAGGTGGCTTCGGGGTTCCAGACAAAGCGCGCGCCTTCAGGATAAGACTGTGTTTTTTCTGCCAGGTCTATACCCACATCAATATTTCTTACCTGCAGCTTTCTAACATTTTCAGGAAGGGCTGTGTAACCAATATCCAGGTGCGCATGCGGATAGATGTATACCGTATATTTTTTCATGCGTGGTACCCGCATGGTTGCCGAAAAGTTTTTATCGGCATATGCCAGTGTTAGCTCAACGGTTGCGGCGCTATCTTCACCCGCTCCGGCGGGAAGCACTAACCCTTTTTGGAAAAGGGTATCGCTGCTGGTGAAGCGTGTTGTTTCCGTTATACGGTTATACGTCACTGTTACATCTACCGCACCGTGCCAGGCCGTATCTTTCAGCCGGATGCGGACAGGCCTACCTGCCAGGCCATCTGCCCTGTAGCGATAAAACGGTTCAAACCGCCAGGCCAGCCCCGCTGCGTCGCCACCCGGCCGCTGTGCAGATGCGGTGGGCGAAGAAGAACATCCACCACATGCTACTACCAGCGCCGCAATACAAAATTTTATCAGTTTGAGCATGTAACTTGTTTCAGCAATAGCACAAAATGAAAGCCGGAGTAATGATCATCCGTCTCCTGCCCGGTATTTCCCCCATTTTTAATTGATGGTTACCGGTCTTATATCAGAGTAATTATAGCGGTTTGTACCAAAACTGATTCTAGACCCAACGCGCAGAAACCACTCTCTTTTTGGCAGCGGTTTACTGGTAAGCGTTATGGTTTGGCCTACAATCGCATTACCGGTGGTACCAGAATATGTTAATAAGGTAGAATACCGGCTATCGTAATTATTGTTGCCCACATATTCGCTGGGAGATATAAATAAGCCGAGGTTGATGATTGCCTGCTGAAAAGCGGTATTGGTAGTACCACGGCTAACGGTTACCTGTACACTAACAGAACCGTCTGCGTTGGTAACGGGTTGCCCCACCCAGGCCACGCGCAGAAATGGCTCTACGGTAAAGTCAACGGTGGTAACGCCTTTTACGTTAACGGTCTGTGTTTGATCATTGCCTGCAAGATCCATGGGAACGAACGCACCTTCTGCAATTATCTTGTAAGTGGCGGCAAACACCTTGGTATTGTTGTATGTTCCGTCTTGTTTGGTGGCCAGGTACAGTGGTGTGGGGTTATCGCTCCAGCTTGTCTCAAGCAAGCGGATGCGTGTGCCGGCGCCATTATCGCCCGATACTTCGCTTTGCACATTTTGTTTGGTGCTGGCGTCTATAATATTTCCGCGCAGGGTTTCAGCAGGTGCGGGCAAATTATCGTTTTTTTTGCAGGAATTGCCTATGAGTACAATCATGCCCATAGCAGCTGCGAATGCAATATTTTTCATTATGCTGTTTTTAATTAGTAGCCTGGATTTTGAACAATATTTAAACTCTTGGCAATTACGCCGGCGGGTATTTGCTGGTAATACCATCTTGGGTCAAATGTGAAACGGGTATTTCTTTCATCTGGGCGGTCGTCAAAAAAGTATTTCAGCGCGTTGAAAGCAAATATGGGGTTGAGGATACGCCATTGGGTATTGTTCTGCTCTTTGTCTATGATGCGCCATCTGCGCAAATCCCACCAGGTTTTGTTTTCAAAGGCCAGTTCTTTTCTTCTTTCTTTACGGATGGTATCCACTGAATTCAATTGTGCCAGCGTGGTAAGTGTTGCTCCTGCGCGTTCGCGGATGGCATTGATATCTGTTAACGCCTGCTGCTGGTAAGTACCTGCCTGCCCTGCACTGTATAATTCATACGCCGCTTCTGCCCGGTTCAGTAACACTTCTGCATAACGCATTTCAATCCAGCTTTGCTCAGAACGATTGTTGGCAATATCGGCCGTGGCTTTTGCAGGATCAAGGTATTTTCTTACCGAAAAGCCTGAGATACCGCTGGCAACGCCATTGATGTTAGAATAAAATCCGCTGGCGCCCGCTGAGTTCATCCGCGTACCATCGGGCAGGGTTACGAACGCAGTAGTAATTTCAGGACCGGCCTGGCCAATGAAGTTAGTGGTGGGGTAAGTGGCGGTTGAACCCAATGGTTGCAACCTGCTTATACCGCCCGCCACCGGACCGGTATAGATACCCCTTCTCATTTCTATAGCCACGCCTTTGAATACATCGCCGGGTAAAAGCACCGTGCCTTTCAAACGCGGTTCTGCATTTACAAACGGACCGCTCAGGTTATCATACAGTACATACTTGCCACCGGCATCGGTAGTTTGAAAACTTCCATCGGCATTTTTGGGAAGGCCTTCAAACATCTCCACAAAGTTGAGTGTCGGGTTGGTTTGCGCAGCGCCACCGTTGTTCCATAATTGCCGGGGAATATTATTGTAATCATACCAATGCACTGCATCGGGGAATTTATACATGCGGATGAAAATATTTTCTGCGCTCGCCTTATCAAGAAACAATTGTGCAAAATTGTTGGCCTGTGCTACTTTGTCTGTTGCAGACCATGCATTTTTGTACAGCGAAAACTTTCCGTTTAGCAGGTTGGCGGCATCAAAACTTGCCTTAAAATAATCGTTGGCCTTTGTTGCGGGAATACCAACTACCTGTACACCACCCGCACTAAGATTGCTGGTATTGTATTTGGCAACAGAGCCCGCATACAACATCGCCCTGCTTTTAAGTGCAGCAGCTGCATATTTGCTGGTGCGCCCGCCTTTGTTGGTTTCAGGAAGATTGGTGTACGCAAAGTCGAGATCGGTTCCTATGAAATCATACACTGCCTGTTCAGCGGCGCGTGGTATTTTAAAACTGTCGATATTGCCTGCTACTGCATCAATTGCCTGACCGGGTTTAGTAAGCACTTTGTCTACAATGGGCACACCACCATATCTTTTCACCAGGGCCAGGTAAGTGAAGGCGCGGATAAACCTTGCTTCGCCTTGCCAGTTGCTTACCTGTGCAGCGCTAAATGTGCTGGCATATTTGGGAAGCGTCTCCATAAAATAATTGCAATCGCGAATGAGCGCATAGGCATCGGCCCAATAATTAAACCCTTCAATACCACCTGCCTGGTCTCTGCTAATGGCTTCGCCGGTAAACGTGGCAGTTGATCCGTTGAAGAAAGTTTTAAAACCGGTAGAAGGATTCCATTTAAAATCTTCTATGGGTATTTGGCTGTAGATGCGCGCCATATAACCATCTATACCGGCTACACTCGAAAAAATATCAGCGTCATTAATGATGTTGGTCGGCGGCACATCCAGGTTTTTTTTACACCCTGCAAATGCTATCAAACAGCCGGCGAACAACAGGTATATTATTTTTTTCATTTTCTTGCTATTAAAATTTCAGGTTCAGACCAAAAGTGAAAATTTTATCAATGGGGTAAGCATATCCAAACTGCTGGTCAACAGCTGATAATGCAGACGGATGTTCCGGGTCAAGGTATTTAAGACCAGTTATGGTAAACAGGTTGTACCCGTTCACAAACACCCGCATGCCTTTGATACCAGCTCTCTTGGTGAGCCGGTCGGGCAACGTGTAACCAATCTCAGCGCTTTTCAATCTTACATAAGCAGCGTTGCGCACGTTGTGCAGGGTATTGGTGAATGCAGTGGTACCGGTATAAGCGTAATACCCGGGCACCCATTTGGTTTTGGGGTCATACGGGTCTGCATTGGGATCTTCAGGGTGCCACCTGTCTTGCCACATTTCTAATGCATTTCCGCTTGCCCACAGCGGCATACCGAGTTGCTCGGTATAAGTAGCTTTGACCATTGCAGCGCCGGAAAAAAGCAGGTTCATATCAAACCCTTTGTAGCTGGCAGCCGCTGTAAAACCGAAAGTAATCAATGGCAAACCGCTGTAAGGGTTGGCGGAGGTAGCGGTGGTGGCTATAGGATGGCTATCGTCTACAGAAATCTGTCCGTCACCATTCCAGTCTTCATAACGGTAATCACCCACCGCAGTTGCGCGTCCCACGTAAATAGGACTGTGTGCGATGGAATTATAATCCTGGAACTGGCCCGCTTCGCCATAACCAAAGTATACCCCGGCATAGCGATTGGTATTGTTTTGCATCCAGTTGAGGTAAGAGTTACCTGATTTGGCACGTTCAATATAACGGTTAGTTATACGCGTAAAACCAAATGTTCCGCGTACATTATAATTAAGTTTACCAATGCAGCTTTGGTGACGAACTTCAAAATCAAAACCTTCATTGCGGTCGCCGTTGAGGTTTTCCTGTGGCAGCCCAGCACCTACCACATCAGGCACAGTAAGTATGCGGTTGGTAAGCAGGCCCGTTCTGTCTCTTTTAAAATAGTCGATAGTAATACCAAATTTTCCTTTCCAGGCGTCCAGATCCAAACCAATGTCAATTGTTTTGGCAGTATACCAGAACACGCCGGGGTTGGCGATGCCGGTGCTCTGTACAGCATTCACAAAAGTATTATCAAACACCGCACCTGCAGGCTGACCGAGGGCAGAACCGCTGGCGGGGTAGGTGTACCCGGTGAGGAACTGGTAGCGCAATGCACCATCATCTCCTGTTTTTCCATAAGATCCTCGTACTTTAAGGTTATTGATAAAAGAAAGCGCCCCTATCTGCCGAAAGAAGTTTTCTTCGGAAATACGCCAGCCCAATTCATAATCCGGGAAGAAACCATATTGTTTTGCCGGGGAGAATTTAGAAGAGCCATCATACCTGAAGGCAAACTTTCCAAAATATTTCCCTTTAAAATCGTACGTAACAAAACCAACATAAGCGGCATTCTGATAATCAAACGTATTAAGAATGTTTGAGCTCATGTTGCCCTGCTGGTTAGTACTGTTACCGGCAAATAACTGGTCAACGGGAATGGCCAGTTCGCGCTGGGCAAAGAAATTATCGCCCACCCGATGGCTTTGCTCATACAACGCCACCGCATTTACGTGGTGTGCGTTTAAGAACGTACGGTTATATTTCAATGAAAACTGCCCCAGTGTTGTGGGGTATTCATAGAATTCCCTTCTTACGGTGGAAGGTGATTGCTGGGTACCGCTAACAGCATATACACCAGTAGCGGGGTTATAGGTATAGGTATTGTATAACTGGTTGTAAATTTTGTTATTGTTGAGCGTATAATCATAACTGAATACGCCTTTGGCGCTCAGGCCGCGTACAAAAGGTATATTGTAAGTAAGGGTTGCGGCAGACTGGAACCAGTTGTTTTTAAATACCTGGTTGCCGGCAATGGCAGAGGTAGACTGGGCCACGGGGTGCAGCGGGTTGGGCAGTGAATTCAAATACTGCGGATTATCGTTTGCGTACACCGGGTTAACGGGTGGCTGGTACCACATACTCCTGAATACCCAATAAGCAGCCTGCATAGGTTGATCTTTTCTTTCCATAATACCGGCAAGGCTGAGATCAAACGTAAGGTCTTTTGAAATTTTTGCGCTGAGGTTAGACCGCAGATTGTATTTTTTATAAAACAGATCATTCGATTTTAAAATACCATCCTGGCCGGTGTATCCCAGGCTGAAAAAATAATTGAGGCTTTCGCTGCCGCCGGTGGCGCTGAGGCTGTGTTGTGTTTGTGCAGCCGATCTTCTGATGGTGGCCTTTTGCCAGTCGGTACTTTTTTTGGTGCCGTTGCGGTATTCTTCAATCTGCGCATCGCTGTATATACGTGAGCCTCCATTTACATTGTGCATGTTGAGCTCATTTACCAGCGTCATGTATTCCACCGCATTGGAAGACTTAGGAAAGCCGGTAGGTATCTGCACGCCATAGGTACCGGTATAATTTAATTCCATTACACCACGCTTTCCTTTTTTTGTGGTAACCAGTATGACGCCATTGGCTGCCCTTGCACCGTATACGGCAGCAGAGGCATCTTTTAATACTGAAAGGCTTTCCACATCGTTCGGGTCTATGCGTGCAATATCAGGTCTTGGTATACCATCTACTACTATCAGCGGATTACCCATGCCGCGGATATCATATGAATTATTGAAAGCGCCCGGCTCACTGGTGTTCTGCACCACGCGCAAACCGGGAATTTTACCGGTGAGCGTGTTTAAAATATTTTCATTCTTGGTGGTAACAATATCAGCAGCTGAAATAGAAGACACCGCGCTGGTGAGCGAGGTTTTCTTTTGCGTGCCATAACCCACCACTACCACTTCATCGAGCTTTGAAGTGCTGGATGCCAGTTTAATAGTAAGGTTGGGTGATTTACCAATCGCCACTTCCTGCGTAGCATAACCGATACCACTTATTACCAGCGTTTGCCCGGTTCTTGCGGTAATGGTAAAATTGCCCGCATCATCTGATGTGGTGCCGGCTTTTGTTTCTTTCACCTGAACGGATGCTTTGGCAGCAGGCGCCCCGGTTTCTGTAGTTAGTTTACCTTGTATTACCACCTGCTGTGCAGTTACCAGCTGGCAACACAACAGGGAAAGTACACTCAATGCTGAGTAGAGCAATACCCGGCATGCAGCATACCTGCGCCCGGTTGTTTGCTGAGTGAAGTGACGCGGAAAAAGTTTCATACAATGAAAATCTTTTGATTAATTAATTGAACTTACCGTTTGCAGATGGAAGGTATAAGTGTTGTAAAGTGGTGTATCCACCATGGATAGGTTAGGTAGTGTTGGCAGCCTGTATACTGATTAAAAGCAACTGGTGCGCCGCTGAAAAATGTACACCACCAATACGTTTACCTTTTGTAGTGGTAAGAGAAGAGAGTGCAGCAAACCCTTTTTTCATACAGCTAATTTTGGTGAGCAATTCGTTTTTTATATGTACAAACATATGAACATAGTAACAAACTCCCAAAATATTTTTACTTTCACGGCTCAATACATTCAATGAAGCTGAGTATCGACCATAAAAGCCATGTACCCCTGCACATACAAGCGGAAACATTGTTGCGAAAGATAATAGCAGACCCGCAGTATGCAGACGGCAAGCTGATCCCCAACGAGGTTGACCTGGCAAAACAACTGGCCATATCTCGCACCACCATACGACAGGCATTGAATAAACTGGTGTATGAAGGCTTGCTGATACGCAAAAAAGGTATTGGCACAAAAGTCTCCATCAGCGCTGTCAGTTCCAAATCAAACAACTGGCTATCGTTTTCACAGGAAATGAAAGCCCGTGGCATTCCCATCAAAAATTTTGAGCTGCATGTAAGTTGGGTGTTACCGCCAGAACCGGTAGGCAATTTTTTTGAAATTGGTACCGATAAAAAGATTCTGAAACTGGAACGGTTGAGGGGAAGACCCGAAGGCCCGTTTGTATATTTTGTGTCTTACTTTCATCCGCGGGTAGGCCTTACCGGCGAAGAAGATTTTAAACGGCCTTTGTATGAAATTCTGGAGAAAGACTATATGGTAATCGCCAATCTTTCGCAGGAGGAAATCAGTGCCAAAGCCGCGGATAAATTTATTGCCGCCAAACTGGAGGTTGAACAAGGCAGTCCCATTCTTTTTCGCAAACGTTTTGTATTTGACCAGGGGGACCGGCCAATAGAATACAATCTTGGCTATTACACCGCAGACTCGTTTATTTATACCAACGAAAGCCGCCGCAATATTATTCTTTAACCGGGTCTTTATAAAACGTCTGCCATGCACGCAGGCGTGTTTTTAAATGTTGTATTACCGGTGTGTATTTACTATTGCCAATCAGGTTTTTCATTTCCTGTTTATCGTTCTTCAGATCATAAAGTTCCCAGGTATTGACGGCGCCATAAAAATGCATAAGTTTATAGCGATCGGTTTTGATGCCGTAATGCCTGGTCAATCCAAAAGAGAGTTCATAGTAATGATAATAAATTTCTTTCCGCCATTGTGCATCTTTACCGGTCTGCAATAATTTTTTCATAGAAACGCCCTGCATATCCTGCGGCACATTTATGCCGGCAAGATCGAGTAAAGTGGGCGCCACATCGAGGTTCAACGCATATGCATCAATTTTTTGCCGTGGCGGAACTACACCGGGAAACCTGATGAGCATGGGTGTGCGAAAAGATTCTTCATACATAAACCTTTTATCGTACAAACCATGTTCGCCGAGGTAAAAACCCTGATCAGACATATAAATGATAATGGTGTTTGCAGCCAACCCGGTACTATCCAGGTACTGAAGCACCCTGCCTGTATTGTCGTCTACGGAATGGATGCAGCGCAGGTAATCTTCCATATATCTTTGAAATTGGAAACGGACACGCTCATCTGTTGTACGCACCTGTTTAAACAATGCCTGTTCGCGTCCGTAGGCAGCATCCCATACTTTCTTTTCTGCGGGTGTCAGCCTTTCGATCTCGCGTTGAAACTCTCCCGGCGCCCAGTCGTTAATAGCAGATGGCTTGCAGGTATCGCAAATAACTTTAGAGTCGTATTTCAAATCCAGGTCATTGGCAACGGTAATGTGTTGGCGTTGTAGTCCAACCCTGTTTTTGTAATCGTCGTAAAAATTGGCTGGCAGGCTAAACTGGCGATCATTGAATTCATTTAAAAATTGTAAAGGCGGCATCCAGTTGCGGTGGGGTGCTTTGTTGAACAGCAGCAGGCAAAATGGATGTTCTTTATTTTGGGTAATCCAGTTGAGCGATAAATCTGTGATGACATCTGTTACATAACCTGTGTAAGCAGTATCCTTTCCCTGTTTAATAAAATCAGGGTTGTAATAATGGCCCTGTGCCGGCAGAATATTCCAGTAATCAAAACCAGTGGGCGCCGACCATAGATGCCACTTGCCAATGACAGCCGTTTTGTAGCCGTGCTGCCGTAATAATTTCGGAAAGGTTTGCTGCGTGCTGTCAAAAAAAGTTCCATTGTCGCGCAACCCATTCAGGTGCGAGTACTTACCGGTAAGTATAACCGCGCGGCTGGGACTGCACACAGAATTGGTAACATACGCTTTGCGCATGATGGCTCCCTCCTTCCCTATTCTATCAATATTTGGTGTGCGAATTAATCCTGGCTGATACGCGCTGATGGCCTGGTAGGCATGATCATCTGATACAATAAGAATGATATTGGGTGGATGTTTTGCAGCAGCAGGCAGTTGTGCAAAACCTTCGCCTGTTGTTGCCAGGCACAATATCAACCATGTAAAAAATGTATGTACTCGCATGCCCTTTTTTATTTAATGGACAAACATAAAGGAAATTAGTTCATGTACATACATAAATACATTAAAATATAAGGTTCGTGATAACTGAGGTCTATTCTCTAATTTCGCAGTGGCCATTTATCTTGGTGTTACAGACTTCGGTTATCTGAAAACGTTGCAACAGATAAGATACCCGAAGTATAAGTTACTATTCTTCTATCATTCTACACTTTAAGACTTCGGGTATCGCTTTTGCTTCGAGACTTCGGTTATCTGAAAGCGTTGCAACAGATAAGATACCCGAAGTCTGAGATACTATTCTTCAGTTACGCTGAAGTTTTAAACTTCGGGTATCTCTCTCGGTGTCGATCAACCGCAGTTTTCGCAGCAAACAGCCGGTGCAGCTACCAGCCTGGAGGTGCGCAATATGCGATAATTACCCAATCCCTGCGATAGCGGCCGCTCATATGTAATCGGGTAATCGGGTTTATAAATATATTGCTCATAGCGTGGCATCATTTCCACCGCCAGCACGCTGAGCGTGGTATCGCCATCAAGATTGTATTGTTCCAGCAACGCATCAATTTCTTTTTGCGTCCAGCCACCACGCCCTGTAATGGGAATATCTAAATTGATTTTAATGCGGTTGGCTTCTTTGATGGTCATTGCCCCGCGTTTGGCCAGGAAGCCGGCAATCTGCAACTCCTCATCGGTGCGCTGGTAAACAAGCATCGTTTCAGATAATAACAGGTTGCGGTTTTGCCTGGCATCCGCCTGTTTTACCTGCGCATACAGCATGCACCATATTTCTGTTTTCGGCGGTTTGCTGGTTACATTCTTTCCGTTGAATACAGCCTGTGCATATTGTGCTGATAATACAATGCCGTGTTCATCGCGATTGACCAAACACTGCAAAGGTGGTGCGGGATGCTGTACACCATTTACACGCGTGGGGTGACCGAACCGTCCATTGGCTGTACACCAGATATGCTGCGTATGACCCACGCGCAACTCATAGGTAAAGAAACCAAACAACTGTGCAGATTCATTGTGCAGGCCGGTGGGCAATGGCAACAGGTAATGTTTGGGTGATATTTTCAACATGGGTGTGTCGGGGTTGGGTGTTTCTGCGGTCATAAACTGCATGGCATCCAGCCCGGCATTATCATTACCATGGTCTTTTGTTATGACCCTTATCAGTTCCTGCGGAATGGGCAATGGCGGATCTTCCTGTTTAACCATCAGCTGATCCATATTAGAATAGCTAAGCAACGGGTCGGGTGCGTAGGTAAGCACCCGCGCAAAATAGGTATCATTCGGGTCTTCAATAGCATCCTCAAATTCAAACCAAAGATAACGCTCACGGGTAACAGTTTCTGAATACCGGTCGTTGTGCTCATACGGTGAAAGGGCAATACCCGCAGCTACCACTTTGGGTACCTGTTTGGGTATAACGGTGGTGGGCAGTTGCAAATCTGCCGTTTCCACCTGTTCTTCAGCAGATACCGCCCCCACGCTGCTGATAAATTGCGGGGTAAGAGTATACTCAAGGTCGATGGTATTGGGATAGGGATTTGCAACGGTTGCGGGTTTACCCAGTTCCTTTTTGGGTTCCACGGCATCAATAAAAACAATGCGGGTATAGCTCCTGTCGGGATCGTCAATGGCCATGCGGCTGGCAGTTTTTTTCAGCTCCACAGCGCCTACCAATTCAGTTACCTTTGTAGCTCCCTCACCGGTAAACTGTTTACGCCGTTTAATTTCTATTCCGGCGGCAGCGAGACCATCCCAGGTCCAGTCGCGGTTAATTTCATAACTCAGCACACATACCCAATGATTGAATAATTCTGCATTGCTGGCAAAACTGATAGAAGAACCATCAGGCGCCAGGGTATGACGGATGCGGTTGCTGCAGCCAAAGTGAATGCGTTCACCGGGATTACCTACCAGCGACAAACCAGTGCAGCCGAGCCCCAACTGGGTGGCGAGGCGCTGCATAACGCTGTTTTGCGCGGCTTCCTTACCGGCCACCAACTCTGTTATAAAGGTTTGCTTGTTGAATACCTGCACCGGATCTGGTTGCAGGTAAATACCCTGCAATTGTTTGGACACAAGATCTTTTTTAAAGAACGACGGTTCGGCCACCGCATTTTCGCGCACAAAAAACTGTATCGATTCACCTGTGCGTATCCATTCTTGCGCATATAACGTTTTTGCAAAACCGAAATATGCAGGTATGGCAGGTTTGTCGGAGCATACCGGTAATATGGTTATTCTTATATCGCGAGAAGTGGGCAGAATGATAGTGTTGCCGTTGTCGATATCTGCTTGCGATATATTGAGATCGCCCAGGGTAACCTGGTTACCGAATTCAATTACATTGGCATCGCGGTACTCCAGTTGCAGGTTAAAGGCAGCAGCGGGGTCTGCAGGAAAGGCGCGAAAAGTTTTATACAATGGAATATAGGCTTCTTTCTGGTTCATAGAAGCCAGGTTATCCATTTTAATGGTTTTCAGTTCCACCAGCACCAGCATCCTGTCTGTATCGGGGTCAAAAAAACTTACGTCGCGCTGTTCCTTTATTTTTTCAAGGCCTGCTTTACCGGTATGTAAAAAATCACGGTCGTCCAGCAATCGCTGAAAAGCGGTGGCGGTATCCATTTCTGTAAAAAGAAGGGCAGGATAACCAAGCCGCGGCCTGAACACATCAAACCGTTCACCGGCATAAAATTTTGCCGCATGCGTATCGGGATCGGGCTGCGGATCCAGCGGCGACAGTTTCACCTGTTTAGGCGCTATATAACGTTTAAATACAACCGAAGCGCTGGAGGCAGGTGCATCATTCTCTGCATTTTCTTCCAATATAGGACCACCACCTGCAAGATCAGCCAGGCGTACACGAAACTCATAATCCGACCCATATTTTAATTCGCAGGCTTCCGGCAACAATGGCAGGTACAGACCGGCTTTCTGATCAGGGTTGGCGGCAATATGTGCGTCACTGTATTTACCAGGTTCTGCCAGGGCACCGGTAGCATCCAGTTCGGCAGCCTTATCATCTGGCAACACCAGCGATGGGCCATACCATTGTGTAAAATATGCAGGCAACCAAAGACGGGTATCTGTACCGTTGATGGTGGACGGAAAAACCTGCACACCTGTTTCTATAATGGATCCTGCCGGTGCCACCGGCTGACCACGCAACACCAGGTCGGCTTTGCTTTGTGTATTAACCAGAGAGTTCCATGCGGCATCACCGGCTTTGCGCACATCTACCCGGTAACTGAATGCTCCCAATGGCGCATCCAACCGTTGGCCCGGCGTGGCGGGGTCTGCCAGCATCTGCCTGTTTTGCCAAATCAATAACTGCTCATCATCCCACCCCAGCCTGATGCCTGCTTCTTTTTGTACGTGAATACCATCCGGTTCATCGCTTAGTATATTGGCGCTTACCGGTTGTTGTGCATGTACAATTTTAGCGAACCCATCATCGTAATCGGCGGCTTCTATTTTCAGTGTATCAAAATCACCGTTGGGTTGCACGGGCCCTTTTACTACGGGGAACAATACTGCACCAAACAATGGTCTTGGGCTACTGATGGCCGGTATACGTGCTGCATACTGTCTCAATTCAAGCGCTGCATTGGCTGGGGCAATGCTGAAATCTGTAAGGTCTGATAACAGATTGAAGTACACCCATCCCCCATTTTCAAAATAATCGTTGCTCGGCAATGGCAAAGTCCATTTAAAAAGCAGGCCCATTTTTTCAGCTAGCAACGGCTGGCGCAGGCAGAATGCAATTACCCGGCCCCAGGTAATATCGTTCTTGCTTTGCGTGAAAGCCGGGTTGGCGGCATCTGTATTCCTAATGGCGCAATGGTAACTGTCATCTGTTTTTGCGTAGGGCGTTCTTGGATTGGTGAAATTAAAAGCGCTGCGGTAAGAAGGCGGCAGAAATTTGCTTATTCCATCCGCCGCAGGCAACCCTGCACCTGTTATGGTTGAAGCAGTAGAACTGTCCAGCTTAAATTGCACGTACAATGCTTCGTACAGTGCGGCTATGTTTTCCGGGAAAGCCAGTGTTGTTGCAAAATTATCAACTGACACGCCATCATCCAGGAAGGTGGGATCAGAAAATGGATAACCACTCAAACCTTTGATGGTTTTAATTTCCAGTTGCAACCTGGCTTTTATAAACGCCGGAAGATCCACCACCGTACCAGGATTGATGGTACTTTCAAAAGGCGAAGTAATATTGAGCAACTGTTGGGTGGGCAACACCAGCACGCGCAACTCAAGCTGGTTGCCGCTGATGCGTTGCGGAAAAGTAAGGATGCGAAGTTTTTGCGGTAAAAGCGCCATATCAATAAATTAAACGATGATAAATTGGTTAAGCAATCTGCCGGGTTTCTTCCCAGCTGTCACTAAAATCAATATCGATGACCCATAGAATACAAATATCAATGGAGAAAGTAACCTGTGCCACGCAATTGGTATTGCCTCCGCCGGTTTCAATGGCACCGCCGGCTTCAATCTGTATGGTAACACCCACCAGTCCGCCACAAATTTCTGCATGCCCGCGGAACAGCATGAGTGCGCCCACGCGTATTTTATCTTCATTAATACGCACGTCTATTTCAACCATGTACAATACACTTACATTGGCTACCACCGGCAGGCCCACTACCAGTTCTACGCCAAAGCCAAATTTCATGTACAGTGTTATGCCGGCTTTACTATCTGCGGCAATGCCCAACGTTACCTGCCCCACTGCATAAATGCTGGCAACCCCCAATGAAAAACATTGTACCTGCAGCTTTCCGTAAAATTCAAGATATGCGCCGCAAGCGGGCACCAGTTGTTTGAGACTGGTGGGAATGGCAATTTTTTCATTGAAATAAAACCCTACCCGTAAACCGGCTTCCAGTTTTAGGGGCGGATTTGGATTGACAGACAATTGCGCGGGTGATGGAAATTTGATCACCGGTATTTCCTGGCTGCAATTGAGTTTGTATTCCCAGTTGTCGGGCGAGTTGCTCATGCTCACTTCCATACCATCATCAAAACTGCCGCCCGATAATTGTTTCAATATTTTTAAAATATCTTTTACTTTCTGCAGCCAGTCGGCCAGTTCAAGATTGGGTTTTTTATACTCGGGTTGTACACTGCTACCAGCATCAAAATTTCCATTGATCCACATGAGCTCTGTGAATGGCCCCAGGTCTACTACAATACGAATGTTGGACAGCGCTGCTTTCCATTTATCGGTGGCCGCGCCGGCAGAATCAATCCCCAGTTTTAAATTGCCTGAACCATTTTTGCTTTTGTATTCTGCATAGATTTTCAGTACGCCCGGCTCGTTGATAAAGGGGTATTGAAAATTAGAGAGCAGGTTGTTCATATCCAGCGTGCGCTCAGCCATTTTCATTAAACCCTCGCCTATTATTTCTACTTCTTTTTCTGCATTGGTTAGTTGCAGTGCATTGGCAATATTGGGGAATACACCTTTTGAATTGAGCAGCTTATAGGCATCTGCAAAATAGGTTTGCGAACTGAGTAATTTTTTTATACCGCCGGCAAACTGTGGTATATCAAACAATAATTTTTGTGTGCCGGTTGATTGCAGTACCCCAAAATTTAATTTGGAAGCAGTTGCCACCAGTACATCCGCCGGGTTAGCAATTTTGAAATTGGGCGCACCATTTGTTTTTATGAGTGGAACGGTTTGGCCCTCTTCCACCGGTTGTACATCACCGGTATCTGTATGTTGCTTTACCGTACTCCAGGAACCGTCTTTGGGTAAAATGAGCGAACCTCTTGCAGCGGTGGCAAACACGGGCAGCCCGGAACCGTTCAATGCAGCATTGATATCTACCCGTGCCAGTCGCATTTTCTGATCGGAACCTGCAATATTAAGCGTTGTATCTACCGGCCCGCCCAACGATCCGTTTTGGAAATTGAGCAACTCTGCCAGTATTTTGGGTGTGATGAGTATGCCGGTTGGTGCCAGTTGCACATAGCCCAGCATCTTGCGTGTTTGCGTTACAAAATCTCCCGTAGCGGGATCTTTTACCGCGCCGCTGGTGAGGTTATCCATGTGTACATCGCCATCAAAAACAACCGCCTGCAGTATTACCGGCAGTTGATCATCCAGGCTGTTGATATTGGCAAACACACGCGCTTTCCATTTGGCCAGGGGCTTGCCGGTTTTTGCAGGCAATCCGCTTTCATTAAGGCTGAAGGAGGAAGTAAATGCGCCGCCAGCCGGGTAATCTTTTATTTCACGGACATGAGATACGCCTTTTACTGCGCCTTTATGAAATTCATACGGATTGGTAACGGTTACAATATCTTCTATACCGTTTTCGCTGAAATCAATTTTGTAGTCACAATTGTAGAAGGCATCGCTTTCGGCCTTCCAACCAGAATCTGAGCGAAAAACATAACCACTTGGGCTACGCATCAGCGTTATGGTGCGTACTACATGCACAATACCTGTACACATATAGAGCACACTGCGTACCTGCACCACTTCATGCGCGGTACGGCCCACAATTACATCAAACTTGGCCTGGCTTACATCTGCTATGGCAGCGCTTTTATTGAGCCAGTTGCTGAAGATGGTGGCACCATAACCAGAGACTTCCATTTTCTCAAGCGGAACAGCCGGTTTTTGCGAGCTGAAAACACCATTGAAAATGGTTTTTACCGTTTTGCCCAATGTGCTGCCGGTAAGCGGAATGCCAAGCAGGAACCATCGTATATTATTATCTATTTGTATGGTTTGTCCTTCAAACGTATTGCTTTGCTGGGGCGAATCTGCCTTTGGCGCTTCCACTTTAATCTGCAATCCGCCGCGCAGCTGGTCAAACCATGGCATATGCAGTTGCAATTGTGCATTGCGGTCGTGGGGCTTTGACAGGTCGCGCGTGAAATGCGCCTGTGCCATCATGGCAAAAGGCAATGTAAACAATGAATGCAACTGACGGGGTACTTGTTTATCATTGTACTCCTTAATAAAATGACGTGTTACCGACAAAGGAGTAATAGGTACCTGGTAAGGGCTTTCAGAAAAGATGCGGGTAGGTATGCCATCGTTCTCATATACTACCAAACCCGGGGTATAGGTAATCAAATCGTCTGCGGGTAGCACGCCGCCTTCCAGTTTCATTGGCACATTCACTACCGGCTCCCACGATATTTGCGGCAGCGTAACCGCGCGCAGGTTGGCGGCAACAGCTACCACATCCATATTCAGTATTTGCAGTGGCATATCTGGCGCAGCTACTGCCGTATCCGCCAGCAATGCACTGGCATTGTTTTCGGGCCTGCCGAGTTGTACATCTCCGCGCTGGTTGCGCAGCACGCGTATTGCGGCGCCAAAACTAACACCCATCTGGTCTGCATTGCTGGATACATCGAGCAACATAAACCTATCGGTAAATGAAACACGACCAGTGGTGGCGGCGCGTGAAGCAGTGTCGCCTTCAGTAGCAGTGTCTGAAAAAAGAGGGTTTCGGATGCCTCCTCCGGCTGCCTGGTGCGCCGCTGCATTTATCACCGCCCGCAAGTGTTGATCTTTATTGTCGATGCCGGTGAATGCCGGATTTTTTTTCAGGTCATCCAAAGTTGCGGCAACGCCTGCATCCTGCAGATTGATGCGGCCGGGAACTGCAAGCTTTTTACCAAGGCCGCCCTCTCCATTAATTTTTACATCTGGGTGAACCAGTGTACCGGCGTTATCAGGGTTGATACGCAGGGTTATCTTCTGGTTGTATGCACTGATACCGGTTTGAAAGTTTCTACCGGTGATGGTTAACTTATTTTTATCGATGGTACCGGGCAGGGTTGCCAACACGAATGTTTTTGGCGGATCGGGCAGTTTTAGGGGGGCAAGCCTGAAATACACGTAGGCATAGTCGTTATCAGGTCTGCCCTGGCCGGCCTGGCCGCGGTCGGGCCATTTTACAAAACCAGCCAACGCCATTTGTGTAATGCCCATTTGTTGCTGTCTGCCTGCGCCATCGCGCATAAAGCTGGTAAAGCTGGATACGTAAGGATCGGGCAAGGTAGGCAGGTACATGCGGATGCCAAACATCAGCGCAAGGCCGCCTTTGGTAACATGGTTATCATCTTGCAGGCTACCTGTAAGAAACAGGCTATAAGGTGTAGTAGTAGTAAACAACGCATTGCGAAGTGCAAGGGAATACCGTTTACTCAATTGTGTACTTGCCGGGTTGCCGTCGTACAACAGGTCAGTATCCAGCAATAATACACTGAAATCTTTTTGGTTTTGAACAATGGCGCCCACTGCCACAATGGAAGTGATATCAAATGGATCGCCATTGGCATCAACAGGCTTATCAAATGACGCTTTATAATTACAAAAGAACGTGAGTTGCTCTGTGCCTTTGGAGGCGCTCACAAAAATAAAAGGGAAGGCTTTTCCAAAACCAATACGAATGTCTGAATGATGTGTGGCGCCATCATTCTGCCAGAGCTTCCATGTTTGTTTGGCGCTGGTATTCTCTGCAAAAAAATCAATTATGCTCAGCATACCCGGCTCCGCAATAATGGCGGGTGCGTTGAGTTTGGTAGGTACGCCCTTCAATCCTTTCCAGGTGGTGGTGAGTCCTTTTTGCAGACCGATGCACAGCGAGCCCGTTCCGGCTGCATTACCCAACTGCGCAGCGCTTACCTGTGCGGCTGGCAACAACCATCCGCTGTTGGTTCCAATTTTGGCTGTGCCCGCCACCGTATTAAGAGCGGAAGCAACGGTTTCTACGCGGAAAGATGCAGGGTCATTGCCGATGCTGCTGGTGTTATATGGTATCAGAATATGATTCAGAAAATCGATCCATATGGGTGGCTTGTTGGCAAAAAGAAACTGCGTGTTGTTGCCAAAAACGGTACACGCAGCATCTGTACCTTTTACGGTGCTGCCCAGGGCACTTACCGTAAGCGTAAAAGTTTTAGGCAAAGCAATAATGGCGGTGGTGGCATCAAAACCCGCATCGGCTGAGGGGTCTGTTACCGTCTTTTGTTTAAGTTGCAATTCTACTGTAGCGGACTTAAGCGTGGGCAACACAATAGTATCTCCATTAATAATGGCATTGGCAGAAAATGTTAGCGTACCACTGCCTATAGTAAGACCGGTATAATATCCGTTGAGCACGCTGGTACGGGCAATCAGCTGCGAGGCTATCCATGCACTGCCCGCTTCTACCTTAAAAGAAGTACGTGCCGTTAAAATACCTTTGATAGGAAGTGCGAGCACTGGTTGCGCCTGCCCCTGTAAAAATACTTTTACCAGTCGCGTTGGGTAGAAAAAATCGAACCACAAATGCAGACCGTGTTCGTCAATAAAAGGACCAAAGGTTTCGGTAGCGGCCATACCACTGCCCCAGCCCGGCACCGAGTTGCCGAGCAGGTTATTGCTGAAAGCGGTTTCGCGCCTGAAGACAAGTGGGGCACCGGTGTTCAGGCCGGTCAATGCCTGCTTGTCTAACAGTTCCGTTAAATGATCAAAACGTTTGTGCAGATCGATGGCTGTTTCCGGCACGGCTGCTTCGTGCGGCGATTGTGTACCGGTGATGTCAAGATCCGGGTTCCTGGCCATTTCCGTTGCCAACTTTCGCTCCAGCTGATCAAGACTGGCGCCTTCGTGTGCCGGTTTAAGTGTACCGGTTATCTGCTGCAGCCTGCTGAAAATTTGTTGTTTATCCATAATTAGGTATTGGGCCATAGCGGCCGTTGCTGTTGAATGAATAAATACAGGGACGGAAGTTTAATAGTGCGGTTGGGAAAAGGGAATTAAAACTAAGTGGATTAAATTGTTGTACCAATAACCCATTAGTGGTATACCGGTATGGTTGAGCCGGTGGCGGGTGTCTGAAGTCTGATCTGGGGATATCTGAAGTCTGATCTTAGCCATGGCCTCGTAGATAACCGAAAATATAGTCTTGCACACGCCAAAAAGGCTTGGTGATGCAGATTTCGGTTATCTTACTATTGCTTTTATAAGTAAGACCAGATACCCGAAGTCTGAGTCAATATTCTTCAAGACCCTGAATGTTGAGACTTCGGGTATCTATCAACAAATCAGATATCAGAAAATCAGCGATCAGAGATTTAAAAAAGAACTTTTCCGGCGCGGCGGGTGTTATTTGATTGCCGGTTCGGGCAAATAACTAATTTTATACCTCATTTTTCAAAAAAATTACAATGATTACAACAAAAGCTTATGCTGCACAGAACGAGACTACGCCATTGGCACCGTGGACTTTTGAAAGACGCGATGTAGGTGCTCATGATGTGCAGTTTGACATTTTATTTTGTGGCGTTTGCCACTCAGATTTACACCAGATAAAAAATGATTGGTTTCCCGGTATCTTCCCTATGGTACCCGGTCATGAAATTGTAGGCCGCGTAATAAAAGTGGGCGACCATGTCAAAAAATTTAAAGTGGGCGACCTGGCAGCTGTTGGTTGCATGGTAGACTCTTGCCAGGATTGCGAAAATTGCAAAAAAGATTTGGAGCAGTACTGTCTTAATGGAAGCACTCAAACTTATAACAGTTATGAGCGCGATGGAAAAACGCCTACGTATGGCGGCTACTCCAACACAATTGTTGTAAGGGAAGAATTTGTATTGCATATTTCAGATAAGCTAGACCTGGCTGCTACCGCGCCATTACTGTGTGCAGGCATCACCACCTATTCTCCTTTAAAACACTGGAAAGTGGGCAAGGGCCATAAACTGGCAGTACTGGGCCTTGGTGGACTGGGTCATATGGGCGTTAAATTTGGCGTAGCGTTCGGTGCCGAAGTTACGGTGTTGAGTACATCGCCTAAAAAAGAAGCGGATGCAAAGGCGTTAGGCGCTCATCATTTTGTGGTGACTACCGATCCTGCACAAGTAGCAGCAGCTAAAGGAACTTTCGATTTTATACTGGACACTGTATCTGCCGTGCATGATTTTAATATGTACCTCTCTTTGCTGAGAACCGATGGCACCCATATTTGCGTGGGCGTTCCACCGGATCCCGCGCCTATTGCCGCTTTTAGTTTATTGGGCGGACGGAAGAGCCTCGCCGGTTCTGGTATTGGCGGTATTAAGGAAACACAGGAGATGCTCGATTTCTGTGCAGCCAATAATATTGTTTCAGACATTGAACTCATCAACATCAAAGATATTCAGACGGCGTACGACCGCATGGTGAAAGGCGATGTACGATATCGCTTTGTGATTGATATGGCCACCCTGTAAATGCGATTGAAGAATTTATAACAGGTTTTTGTGATTACCGTTTTGATGGTAGTGCAAATTATACATCCCGCTCCGCATACACTTGTATGTGAAGCGGGATTTTTTTATCTGCAAACAAACACTTCGTATGATAATGCAATACAGATAAAAAAAATCCCGCCTTGCGGCGGGATACACTAATCAAATACCATTAACCATTAAACCTTATCCTATGAAAACACAAATATAAGAAAACCAGCCTGAAGATATTGATAGCCTGAAATTTACCTCCAGCTTATATAAGCTTAATAGCATGCGGTTGTTTGACAATCTTTTTGATGATTATTTTCTACACCAATGTGCATTACCGGCTTTCTGATAGTGCATCGACGTTAATGCGTTATAGAAATCTTATCTAGTAACGAAGAGCTTTAATATTGCGCAACCAAATAACTGTGAAGTGGAATAGTAATGGTAAGTAATAGCCGGTGACAACGCACAAGTTACACGCGCGGCCATCTCAATATACTGTTAGAAAAAATCGCTTATGCCAATATTAAGTTGCTTAGCCATTTTTAAGAGGGAAAGCACGGTAGTGTTGGTTTGTCCGGATTCTATTCTGGACAAACTTGCCTTTTGAATGCCGAGCTGGAGGGCAAAAAGTGACTGTGAAATTTTTTTTGAAAGTCGTTGTTGTTTAATTGACTGACCGAGTTGCAGCAGTATTTGTTGCTCATGCACTTTATCAATTGTAGCTATGCTACTTTTAAATGGCATGGGAAGCTGTTTGTTTTCCGTCCATTTAATTAATAAATCAGGCATAGATGCCGCTTCCATTACATAGTCTACAAAACCCGATTGAATAGCCGTCTGGGGCATAAACGGATTGGCAGCTGTAGACGGACTCTGTGCCACCACCAGGCCTTTTGCCAATTTTAATGCTTGCATACCTGATCTCACATCAATGGCATTGCCCGAAAAAATGATGGCCGCAAATTTAGCTTGCTTATTTTTTGACAGCGAAATAAAGAAGAAATTAATGGAATCGCCGGCACCTGAATACTTACTGGTGCTCAATAATAGTTTGTTCTTAACAATAGACAATCTGGTACCGCCCGAGGCAACATAGACTATATTTGATTGGATGACGGTGTCTGTTACTGCCTCCACCACTTTGAGAGGGGAATGCCGGTCTAAAATTCCCTGCAACTCGGCACGAAAAGAAGGCTGTAGATCGGCGAGAACTATATAAGCAGTATTATCAAGTGGTGTGTTGTCAAAAAAAATTTTGAGTGGCTCAAGCCCGCCTTCCGCAAAACCAATCGCAACAATAGTTGCTGGATTCATTATTACAAGGTAGTTCTATTACACTACAACGCTCCTTATTGTTTAAGCCGCTTATTTCACCAATACCTAACCGTTCCATTGGTATAAGAAACAATTCTAATACAACTATATCAGGATAAATGGTAGGCTTATCCCATGGCGGGGGCCAAAATGTGGAGATTATCCTTAAAAGCGTCGCTGTTGCCGTTGGCAAGTAGTGCACCAAAGATGCCCACTGCGAGTTCAAGCCAGATTACTACAAACGTAAAAAGAATAACTGCGCAAATAGCCAACCGTAGGTTTTTAGTTTTGACTTTACTGATAACGGTTTCACATGCTGTGGCAGTACCAAAAAGTAGTATTGTTGCCACGGCAAAATCTCCGATCGTCCATACCACTTCCGTAGTGTATTGCATGGCTATTAATGGAAGCAATAAAATAATTACAGGTATCAAAAAAATTATACTGCGGCGTTTCTGGGTAATGGTCAACATATTTGATGGTTTATACTATTCAAAAACAAAACTAATAAAAGTACTTTGTATTTCAAAGCGGAATGAAAATTTTTCTGCTTTTTTCTAACATTACACTTATTAAGGTTCATTATTAAGGTTCTTGTTCACCTAATCCATTTTTTATTATCTTAGAACAATGGCAGCAGTAATTCTTGTTTACAATGGTTTGCATTTTCCTGCGGGAATGTTAGATAAAGGCCTTGCCTGGTCGGTTAAAAACGGCGGGGATATGATTGCATTATTCATAGTCTCAGACAAAGAACAGGACGAAGGATATCCTTTCCCCAATGATCTGGATGAAGCAGAAGACATAACCTCTGACACCGATGCGGTGGGAAAGGATCTTGCTATCATTGCCAGTAACATACGGTTGATTCGGCACCAGGCAAAAAGTGCGGCTGTGGCGCTTCAAACCAAAATTCTGCCTGCACCCCCCCAACGTGAGCTGCAAACCTGGCTTGACAAAGCCAACCTTGTGTTGGTATCGCAAGAACCACTTGACCCGCCGGTGTTATCTATTCCATTTCCCCAGTTACAAAAATTATTAGCAGATGCTGAAGCACTTGTAGAGTGGGTCGGCTAATCCATTTTATTTTGGTAACGTGCAGGTATAAACGCTGGCTCGTTTTAAACAACAGCGCACGCACTTGTGCCTGATCGAAGCTATCCACTGATTATTGTTGTATTGCATGCCATCGATATGTAAATTTTGATTAGGAAATGGAAGACTAATCTCGCAAATGTTTCAACAATATCTTTTAATAGTAAAGCAGGCTAAAATACTATAATGTTTAGTATTTTTATACTAAATATTATAGCCGATGAATGCTGATCGTGTGCTTGAAAAATTAAATATCCTGGCGGATGCTGCAAAATATGATGTAAGCTGCGCGAGCAGCGGTAGTAACCGCAAAAATTCTAATAAAGGGCTGGGTACAACGGGACCCGGTATTTGTCACGCTTACACAGAAGACGGACGTTGTGTATCGCTTTTAAAAATCTTGCTGACCAATCATTGTATTTACGATTGTGCTTATTGTGTTAGTCGCAAAAGCAATGATATCAAACGCGCCGCTTTTACCATTCAGGAAGTGGTAGATCTTACCATCAATTTTTACCGCCGCAATTATATAGAAGGGTTGTTTTTAAGCTCGGGCATATTCAGCAATCCGGATTATACGATGGAAAGGCTGGTAGCCATCGCAAAAAAATTGCGGACAGAGCATAAGTTCAATGGTTATATACATCTTAAAACCATTCCGGGTGCCAGTGATGAACTAATGCAACAGGCTGGTTTGTATGCAGACCGCTTAAGCGTAAATGTTGAGATGCCCACCAAAGAAAGCCTGGCTATTATGGCGCCCGATAAAAAACGGGAAGACATGATCAAACCCATGCTATATCTGAAAAATGCCATTGTACATAACCGTGATGAAAAAAAAGCATTCAAAAAAACTCCTTTGTTTGTTCCTGCAGGGCAGAGTACGCAAATGGTGATTGGTGCAACGCCAGAATCAGACCTGCAAATTTTATGGATGGCAGACCAGTTTTACAAAACAATGAACCTGAAACGTGTTTACTATTCGGGTTATGTACCTATTAGCAACGATAACCGTTTGCCTGCTATTGGTACACCCGTGCCTATGGTGCGCGAAAATCGTTTGTACCAGGCCGACTGGCTCATGCGCTTTTACGGCTTTAAAGTAAATGAAATTATTACGCCCGAAGATCCTTTGCTGGATATGCAGTTGGATCCGAAATTAAACTGGGCATTGCGCAACCTGCATCTTTTTCCGTTGGATATTCATACCGCAGATTATCATTTGCTGATACGCGTGCCCGGCATCGGCATTCAAAGTGCTCAAAAAATAGTAGCTGCCAGAAAATTCAACCGCATGGATATCGAGCACCTGAAAAAAATGGGCATCTCGCTGAACCGGGCAAAATATTTTATTACCTGCAATACTATTTTTGACATAAAAGATTGGCAGCCGCAACAAATACGTCAAATGATTCTTGCAGAAGGTAATAGTAAATACAAAGCAAATTTTACCAAACAGCTAAATATGTTCTGATGCACGCTGTATTGTATGATGGAAGTTTTGAAGGACTGCTGACAGCCATTTTTGACGTGTACGATTATAAAATGACTGATGTAAGCATTTACCGGCAGGACGTAGCACCGGGTATTTTATTGGGAAGTACGCATACAGTTGTTACTGACAAAGCAAAAGTTGCCAGGGTGTATGCAAAATTAAAAAAACAACTTACTGCACCAGCACTCACCCGTTTTTACAGGACTTTTCTGTCTGAAATTACCGGCGTAGAAAATACTTTGCTGGGTTACATACAATACATGATTGCCTCCACCCCTGCTGCAGATAATAATTTTAGTCACCCTAATGTATTGGCCGTTCACCAGATTAGCAAAAAAGTGGGGCGTGAAAAACACCGTATGGAAGCTTTTGTTCGTTTCAAGCTTACAAAAGATGGGTTGTATTATGCTTTGATTGAACCAGACTTTAATGTGCTGCCATTAATACTGCCTCATTTTAAAAACAGGTATGCCGATCAGCGCTGGCTTATTTATGACAGCACACGCAAATACGGATTGTATTATGATTTAACCCAGGTGGCTACGGTAACCATTCAATTTGATGCAGGGCTCAACAACAAAACCTGTCTTGCCAGTATAGAAGATGAGGAAGAAGTTTTGTACCAGCAATTGTGGCAGCAATATTTTGGCAGTGTAAATATAGCGGCGCGTAAAAATATGAAATTGCACCTGCAGCATATGCCCCGCCGTTATTGGCGCCATCTTACTGAAAAGTTACCGCACTAAGACAATTAGGCTTAAACCTCAGGTGTGTATTTACGTATATCTTCGAATGAACTGTTCGTATTTTTACGATTTCTACCGTGAAAACCGCATATTAAAAACAGATTAAATCCCCTCTTGTCCACATACAGCATGTGGATTACTTTTGTTTCTCAAGCTGGTACACATATATCCAATATCCTAACAAAGACAGTTAACCCAATATCCGTAGAAAATCCTAACTGTATCGGCCTGATTTAAAGTTTTTAGTGTGTAGTTTAAGTTGTTTTATCAAAAAAATTAACCTCCTGTTTTCTAACAGGAGGTTTTTTTATAATCATACACCTGACCAGGTATGCTAACCGGTAGGTATTATTTCTTTTTCGCGAAATAGGCATCCAAACCCTGCAAGGCAATAGTAAACCCTTCTTTGAAACCCATTTTTATAAAGCTGTCAAGCTGTTCTACATCATCGTATGAAATGGTAACAACTACCTCGCTTCCATCTTTAATAGCACTGAATTGTACATCCCAGTCAGATTGTGGCATTTCTTTATTAACGTTGCCCTTATCGTCTGAAAAACCATCGCGCAACGTATAACTTTTCTGCGGGTGGATGGTTTTATAGTCGGCAAAACTCCAGTGTTCTTCACCGTTAGGACCCACCATGGCATATATCCACCGGCCACCTTCGCGAAAATCCATCGATTTTGTTCTGGCCTTCCATGGATGAGGTGCCCACCATTGATCAAGTACTTCAGAAGTGGTAAACGCTTTCCAAACATCCGGCACGCTGGCCGCAAATGACCGTTTAACAATCACTTTTTTGTTTTCCCTGTCTATGGAAAAATCTGCTGTTGAATCGATACTCATTTTTTTTGTTTTTTCATTGTTAGCAATATATTATCCAGTTGGCTATACCTGCGTTGCCAGGTATTTCTGAATGGTTCAATCCATTTATCGAGTTCTTTCATTTTTGCCGGATTGAAATGATAATAAATTTCCCGGCCGGATTGTTCAGGTTTTATTAAACCACATTCCTGCAATACCCTGATATGTTTCGACACTGCCTGGCGGCTCATCTCAAACTGTTCGGCCATTGCATTGGGCGTCATTGCCTGCACAGCAATCAATGTTAAGATGGCCCTGCGTGTAGGGTCTGCAATGGCCTGAAAAAGATCTTTCTTCATTATCGGTACAATTAAATTGCGCAACCCGCAGGTTGCAAATATATGCGCAACTTACGAGTTGCGCAATTTTTTATTTTTATTGCGCTCAGTTTGGCTACCTGATGCTATAAATGCTACAGGCTGCTTCAAAATTTTCCGGGAATTATAAGGCAGGGATTTTATTAGCGATGCGGCCGCTTATACGTTTAACCGACTGGGTTGACTGCATATTGCGTATAACTACGGGTCAACTTCAGGTAGTAATCCTGCTAACACACGGGCTGTTGGCGATTATCTTTACAGCGGTTTTTCATAGGATATTGGATTTTAAACGGGGTGCATTTCTATGCTGCCCTTTTTTTTTGCTGCACATAACCCAGGTAAAGCAGTTGCAACGCTATCAATACCTATTTAATCCAATCCACCTCTACGATTAGCTTTCACTTGTGTCGGCCATTTGGTTTGCTCGCCAGTTCTGGGGTTGATGGGCAGCACAGCCTTCTCAGTAGATGCGCGGTTGGGATCTTCGCTAGCCATGTAAGCAAGTATAGCTACCAGGATGGCATTCTTGCCCAGATCGTCAAACATTACTTTATCATACGTATCGCGGTTGGTATGCCAGGTATAATTAAAATACGACCAGTTCAAAGCGCCCAGCGAGAATCCGGCAGCGCCTACTGCATCAAATGATGCATAGTCTGATCCACCACCACCCGGGCTTCCAGGAAAAGTGGTCTTTATAGAATCCCGAATATCGGAAGGCACCTTGCTCAGCCAGCGGGTGAGGTATTCATACGCGTGCAGGTAACCCTGCCCAGACATATTTACTACACGGCCGGTACCATTGTCCTGGTTAAATAGGGCCTGCAGATGGCTGGTTGTATCCGGGTGGTCTTCTACAAATGCCCTTGAACCATTTAAGCCCTGCTCTTCACTACCCCAGTGGCCCACCAGTATGCTGCGTTTTGGATGTGGGTAAACTTTCTGGAGAATGCGCATGGCTTCCATCATCATCAGTGTTCCTGTTCCGTTATCTGTGGCGCCGGAACCGCCATCCCATGAATCGAAATGTGCAGAGAGCATCACATATTCCCCGGGCTTTTCACTGCCTTTTATACCGGCCACTACATTAAAAGTGGCCACCACGCCGCGTTCTTTGGATTCTGTACGCACGCTTATTTTTGGCTCGGCGCCCGATGCTGCCAGGCGGTACAGCAAACCATAATCTTCCATCATGACATCAACAGAAGGTATCTTTTTTGTGTTGGCGCCAAATATTTTATCCACCCCAAAACCGGCCGACCAGTTTGAGCTTATAATGCCAACCGCACCGGCTTTTTCCAGCGCAGCGTGTAGTGTGCGTGCTGTGTAGCCAGACTTTTTGATGCGTGCATTCCAGTTTTCGGTTGCCCTTGTACGTTGGTCTTTAATTTTTTGTATTGATTCGGCAGTACCAAATTGTTCAAGATTATCATCTGGCCGGCCGTTAGGTTGCAGCACAGACACAAGTACAAATTTTCCTTTAACAGCAGGCATCCATGCGGCATAAGCAGCAGAGTCTGCCAGGTCTGGCAATATTACTACGCCGGCGGTAATGGTTTTATTGCCGGTAGAAGGGCTCCAGGCAAGTTGTGTTGCTTCCAGTGTGCGAACACGGGGCGAAATCATATCTACGTGCGAAATACCTCTCTCCCATCCTCTCCATACGCCCCAGTTTTGTGCTTCTGCGCCAATGCCCCAGCTTTTATACTTCGCCAATGCCCAATCGCGCGCCGCTTCCATTTGCGGCGTACCTACTAAACGCGGGCCAATACTGTCGAACAACGCGTGGGCCATCAATTGCAATTGCGAGTTGGTCTTTGCTTCGCGGATAATATTTTCGACGATAGAATCTTTTGGGGCCACATCAGGGCCTGCTTCCCTGCGGCCCTGTGCAATAGCGGCGGAAAGCGTGGTGGTAAAAACGATGGACAGAATGAAAGCTTTTCTCATAATGCCGAATGTAGCATTTATGCGTGAAAAATAATACATTTATTCGCGGGCTTTAAGTAGTGGTTTGTGCAGAAGAAAGCCAAACATTCTTGAGCACATGTTAAACTTACAGTAGCGTATCGGTTTTTGCAATTACTTCAATAATCAAGCAACCGTCATTTAAAACCGGTAATTATATCCAAATTGCAAATTTGTTGTACGCGAAGCACCATTTAGCTGGAAATAGATGGTGCTCCTACGCTTACTTAAATGGTAAGTAAACGAGAAATAAAATAAGGGATTCTCTCTGCTGAAAAAACTGTCTGTTGTAAGATTGGCTGGGTCTTCTGCAGCAAGAGCTATGTTTCTAAAATATAACCCATTGGCAAACTTCAAACCAGATTTGAAGCCTGAGCGTCTTTTGAAAATAACTTCTGTGGTTAGCCCGAGCGATCCAATTACGCTATTCCGATCATTGCCACGATACACGGAATCAGGCAAACTTTTCCGGAAGCTGAGAAAATTTCCGAATTCATTGCAGATACCTCCCTCAATGCCAATATAACGCCATTCATGGCGTCTTTTCACTGGTGCAGATAGACTAACGCCTCCAAAAACACCGTAACTTCCAAAAAATCTATTATGGGTTTGAGAATCGAGAGAACCGGAAGCAAGCCCCAGGGATAAGCCATTGTACGGCTTCACACGATAGTTACCTAAAGCAACCATACAACCTCCATACAAGCGCACGTTATCAAGAAGTACCGCGCGATGAACCCTACCCTGGAAAGAAAAAATATCATCATGCATGCTAACACCCATTTGCCCTATGGAAAATGATGCATCGGCATAGGTGGCAGCCTTGATACTGTCTGAACTAACTGGCATTGCATGATAGCCTGAGGTAACACCTACCATCGGGTGTTGAAAAACGGCATTTTTACGCTGCGGTCCACATGAAGTCAGCAGCAGGGCTGCAAATACTACAACAGGCAAAAAATGATAACAAGCCTTTGTAATAGCAAAAGGTTTTGCAGGTGAAAAGAACAAAAAAGACAAACTCAATCTTGTACGACCAAACAAACAAAATTCTCGAACGCATGCGGTAAAAGTTTTTTCTCTAACAGTGGTCAGAATCAGCACCTTTAACTGTTGTACTAAATTTTTCTGTACGCTTCTCATTTTTTTGCAGAGCTGTTTCATAATGACGATTAAGCTTTTTAAAATGTGTAGTAAACAAATTTGATTTCGCCGGGCAAAGTGTAATGGCAGTTTTTTGTTATAGCACAATCATCAGATTTTCCTAACAAAAACAGCGAGTTTATAAATTGTGTGCAGCAACGATGTTGCGGACAAAACTGCTTACGAGTATGATAGATAAGATAGTTGGCGCAAAAAATAATAACCAGAGTTTTTATTGATGTATAATAAAATGTTCTCATTCTTTGATAGCGTCAAGGTGATTTTTGATGAGATATAAAAATGGAGTGGAATGTGTTCCTATATGTATTTAAAACGATGCGTTCGAGTGTTACGGCAGATGCATTATCACTTTCGATAGGTAACACACTATTTATGGTAGAAAAATATATTCTGTAAATACAAAATAAAAAAGGATCATACGTCAGTATTTATTGCTTGCATGGCAAGTGATGTCAGTCTAAATTAGATGTATAGATTTTTTAACAGATGACCTCTGAAAGGAGTAGAAGATTCTTTAGATTTTTTTGAAAGTTAAGCGCATTATCACAGGTTCGCGCAGCCTTGATGAAGTACATTCTATTTCACAACGCTTTCTGCTCTTTGTAGGGCACAGTTGAGAGAATATGGCTAAACCGACGAATTATTGAATCTTAAAATGCATATGAAGAGGCAGCTGGTTACCGTTTTATCTCACTATCAATGGCCGGTTTCAACTTCTCAAGCCATCCGGTGAAGGTAGCCATGGTGTCTTGCTTCCAGGCTCGTACATGCTTGTTTCTGGAGATACGATGCTTACCTGCGTTTGCAACAATATAAATGACGGATGCAGTAGCTGCTCCGCCTATTAAACCCAGGAGCGTAGTTGTTCTAATCATGAGTAAAGATTTTTCCGGTATCCATAAAATTGCTGTGATACAATGTTCAAAAAACACCTCACGAAAACCGATGAATTGATTGACAAACTTCTGTAATTTACACGAATAAGTTATAAAGATTAAGCGTAACTCCTTTTATAATGGCGGATGCAATCCCCAGGTTCTTGATACAAATAATCAAATTGTTCGGCTGTCTTGCATTTTCTATAACTGCATTGTCGTGCAGGCAGGTTGCAACTGCGGATATTGTCATTATAATTACAAATATCCCTGATGTACAAAACGGCCAAATATTCGCCGGCCGCGATGTGCTTATTGAAGGCAACCGGATAACAGACATAACCCTTCATGGTCAATCACATATTCAGTCAGCCCAATTAATAAATGGAGCGAACCAATACCTGATTTCCGGTCTGTGGGAGATGCACGAGCACATGATGCGCGAACAATGGTTATTTCGCAAATGCCGCTTCTAACGGTGAATTGCATTACCGGCTTTCCTGACATTCTACACTTCGGCAAGCCACTGCCAATTTAAATCAACTGAATAGATCATTTTTATCATCCTACCATTTGAGTGGGAATTGGCCAGAACTGTTCTTCCGGCCATTACAGACATACTGCCTGACACCGATGAATGCCGCTGCCAGATTGGTGAGTGCGGCGCTTTCTAGACAATATTACAACCATATCGCTAACATGGATAATTTTCCAATACACAAAATTATTAATGAATATTTTGTTTGGAAACAATTATTTATGTTAAAGCTGGCGTGTTAGAAAGTTATTTTTTTTTGCTAATGCTACTGTTGATTTGCATTTCCGGTAATCACGATTAGCGTTTTTTCTACAATGCCATCAATGAATGTCTACATTCATTCCTCGTCGTTAATTTACTTTTGCTCTCATAAAGGTCAACTAGTAGGAAAGAATTTAATCTCCAATTCCTCCTTTGATGAACCATATCGCAGGTGAACTCAAATCCTTAGATTATCACTTGTTATCCAAATCCAGACACTGTTCCTTTTATCCTATTAAATTCCAACCGGGTATTATTTTAATGCAGCCTATAATTGCATGACAGTGCACCCATCCAATACTTGTAAGAAGCCGAGTACCATTCTTAATTCTAAAAACTCTATGATCATGAACAAGTTTACAAGTAGTCGATGCGTTTCGATACTGTTTTGCACAGCCTTTGTGACGTTAATTGGCATCAACACTGCCCTCGCGCAGCCGTATCAGTCTTACGCTATCATCAATACTTTTGCAGGAAAAGGCGGCGATCCATATGATAGCACCAGATTCTCCGGCATTACTACCGACCAGCAAGGCAATTATTATTATACTGATAGTTACAGAAACCAGGTCTTTAAATTTGATAAAGTCACCAATAACGCTGTATTGTTTGCGGGTACGGGGGCAGAAGGGTATTCAGGTGACGGTGGATTGGCAACACAAGCTACATTTAATTCACCTGTTTCGCTCGCCATTGACAGTAGGGGAAATATCTATGTAAGCGACGCGGAGAATCATCGCATCCGCAAAATTAATAAAGTAGACGGCATAATTTCAACCGTTTCCATCTTAGAAGCCGGGGTTACTGCTTCTATCAACAATTGGGGGATTGCAATTGATGCCCTTGACAATTTGTATTTTGCGGATTATGTGCTCGAAGTTATTAGGAAAGTTCCGGCATCCGGTGGAAATGTGCAGACTGTTATTGGGAAAGGGGGTCAGGGTTATGGCGGCACAAACATTCCTGCACTGACCGCGCAATTTAACGGTCTTAAAAATTTTTGTATAGATGCTGCAGGCAACTTTTATCTCGCAGACAAAAATAATTTTAAAGTGAGAAAAATGACTGCTGCAACGGGACTGGTAACGGACGTTGATGGCGGTGTCTCATTGTTGGGAAAACCAAACGCCGTTACCGTTGATGCGACTGGAAATCTTTATATAACTGACATTGAAAATTCCATTATATTAAAATACAACAATGCAATGTCAACGATGACATTGCTGGCAGGCAGCCCAACTGATGGAGGCTTTTGGGGTAACGGTGTATCTGCCACTGCAGCACGTCTTACCGGCCCAGACATGCTTTTAGTAGATAGAAACGGGGATCTTGTTTTCACACAAACAAATTATCAATACTTGAGGAAGGTGAACCTTTCTACCAGCCAGATTTCAACCGTATATGTTCAAAAAGGATCTATCGCTGGCGATATTGGGGATGGTGGCAATGCAGATTTAGCGCAGTTTAACGTTCCCCGTGACGTGGCTGTTGATAAAAATGGCAATGTATACCTGGCAGATGGTATCAATCAACGTATCCGCAGAATTGACCATGTAACTCATATCATCACAACCATTGCGGGTACGGGTGAGGTAGGCTTTTCTGGTGACGGTGGTCCGGCAACCCTTGCACGTTTTAAAGATCCAGCAGGTATGGCTTTTGATAACGCTGGCAATTTGTTAATCGCTGACCGCTATAATAACTGCATCCGAAAAGTAGACATAACCACGGGCATTATTACGACAATCGCTGGTGTGCCTGGTACAAATGGAATAGGTAACATTGGCGGCCGCGCAACTTTGGCATCGTTTTATGGCCCAACAGATATAGTTGTAGATAAAGCGGGCAATATCTACATTTCCACTTCAAATGACCCATCCATCGCCAACATTATCTATAAAATCACTACCGATGGTAGAATACACTTTTTTGCCGGCAGATTTTATGGTATTAATAGACCCAATTACGGGTATTCGGGAGACGGCGGGCCGGCTACGGCTGCACTTTTAGCTAGTCCCCATGGTATGGTTATTGATTCCGTTGGGAACCTGATATTTTGTGATAAAGCCAATAACGTCATCAGGAAAGTGGACGGTTCCACTGGAATTATTTCTACTATCGCCGGCACTGGTACCCCCGGAAACGCAGGCGATGGCGGACCAGCACTGAATGCGCAATTGAGCTGGCCTGATGATATAGCCATTGCCCCGGGCGGGAACCTGATAATAGCAGATCTTACAAATAATCAGATGCGTTTGCTGGATGTCAAAACTAACAAATTGTATACCGTGGCAGGAAAGGGTGCGGCAGGCTTTGCCGGAGACGGCGGACAGGCAACCGAAGCCTTGTTGAATGGAGTTGATGGTATGGCTATCGATCAAAATGGCCGGACCTACATAGCAGACCAGTTCAATAACAGGATTCGCACATTTCCTTTGCCTTCTATCACTCCGGGGGCGCTGCCTGTTATACTGATAAACTTCCGTGCAACAGCACTGGCCCAGGACGTGGTATTGCAGTGGTCAACTACCAGTGAGCAAAACTCTTCTATGTTTATAATAGAAAGAAGTGTCAACGGCCAGGATAGCTGGCAGTCAATCGGGACAGTTGCCGCATTGGGAAATAGCAGCATTAAACACGACTATTCATTTACCGACAAGCAGGCGCCGGTTGGCAAAAATTACTACAGGCTTAAGCAGGTCGATTTGGATCTAACCAGCGTTTACAGTTCTATAATAGCCGTTGCATTTAACACTAATTCAACACAGCAAATTGAAGTGTATCCTAACCCGGTAAAGGAAATGGTAACGGTATCAATTCCGGTAAAAACTAATTCGATAGGAACGCTTAGAATTGTAAATGGCGGAGGCGCTACCATTATTACTAGAAAAGTAAACCTGAATGCCGGTACCAATGTGATCACCATCCCTGATTTGAAAGGGTTGCAACCGGGTGTTTACTTTTTGCAGGTCAACCTGGATGGCAATACCAACACAATCAAAAAGTTATTAAAAATGTAACCGTCATTTTTTTCCCTTACATAAAAATACCCGGCTTGTTGCCGGGTATTTTTTTAAACAAAAAAATATAATTTATTATTCTATATACCAAATTGAATTTCAATAGTCTGGTATTTGCTAGAATTTTCGCTACAATGTAATCAATGGACGGCCACAATGACCGGTCTTGCCGCATATACATTTGTTCTCAGGTGAGGTTGTCCGTCGGCAGACATAAATCACCTCCAATCCTGTCGCTTGAAAAACCACGTACGTACATCCAATCCATATCCTGAGATTCCAGATTAGTCCATGTCCTGGGGGAAAAAAAAATTGACCCAAATCCCGAGAATACCTGGTTAATCCAAGTCCTAAGCAGTATCCTTTATCCATATCCTGAAATACCAGATTAGTGCATGTCCTGGGAAAAACAAGTTGATCCAAATCCCGAGAATACCTGGTCAATCCAAATCCTAAACATTGTCCTTCATCCAGATCCTGAGAATACCATTTTTATCCGAGTCCTAAGTATTGCCATTGTCCATATCCTAATGATACCGGGTTAATCCAAATGGTGAGAATAACTCTTTTGTCCAAATCCTTAGAATACTTAGTTAATCTGTGTTCTGAAATACCCGGTTGATCCATATCCTGAGAATGATCCTTGTATCCATGTTCTGAAGAATCACTTATTTATCCAGATCCTAAGAACACACCGTATATCCAAGTCGTGAAAGACTGTTTGCCAATATCCTGTTGAATCGCTGGTGGGTTGCCCTGGTATATAAAAAATACACAAGAATGCCCATATCCAAAATCTTATGTAGCAAGACGTACCATTTTTAATTCTAAAAACTCTATGAAACATGCACAATTCTACAAGTCATGGTTGGATTACTATGTTCTTTTGTACGGCGTTTTTTACAGTAGCGGGCGCATATCAAGCCTCAGCCCAATACTACGAGTCTTATTCCACCATTAAAACGTTTGCTGGAAAAGGTGGAAATCCCACTGACACTACAGGTTTTTCCGGAGTCGCTATTGACAGGCAAGGCAATTACTATTACACCAGTAGTTATAAAAACCAGGTGTATATGGTAACCAAAAATGCGCACAAGGCAGTAGTCATTGCTGGTAATGGCACAAGCGGTTATAGTGGCGATGGTGGCTTGGCAACCGATGCCAGCCTTAATGAGCCTGTTGGCGTTGCGGTTGACAGCAAAGGAAATATTTATATCAGCGACCGCGGTAACCAACGCATCAGAAAGGTAAACCACACTGATAACAAAATCTCAACCTTTGCTGGTAATGGTGGCCTTAATACCAGTGAGGGTATACCGGCCATCAATGCAGCATTTTTTAATTGGGGTATTGCGGTGGATGGCTCTGATAACCTGTATGTAGCCGATGTGCGCCGGAATGTAATCAGGAAAATAGATGCCGCCACTGGCATTATTCACACCGTGATCGGCACCGGGAGACGCGGATACAATGGCGACAATATTCCAGCGGCAAATGCGGACTTCAATATTTTGAAGAACTTTTGTATTGATGGATCCGGCAATTTCTATATTGCTGATTATACCAACGCAAGAATTAGAATGGTCACTGCTTCAACTGGCCTGGTAAGCACCATAGTTGGTAACGGTATCGATTCGCCATTTCCTGAAAACACATTAGCGCAAGATGCGTCCATCGGTTATCCATTGGCTGTAACGGTTGATGCGGCTGGCAATCTTTACTTCATCAGTGGCAACCAGTCTATCATTTATAGATACAACGCAAGAACACATGGTGTAACAACCCTGGCAGGTTCTAGAAATATAGATGATGAAGGATTTTGGGGTGATGGCGTTGATGCAAGTAAGGCGCGGCTTTCACAGCCAGACATGGTGTTGATAGATAAATCAGGTGATTTGGTCTTTACACAAAAGAAGTATCAATCACTTAGAAAAATCAATTTGAGAAATAATATCATTTCAAACCTGTATGTAGAAAAGGGAGCCACCGCGGGTGATATTGGCGACGGCGGCAATGCAGATTCTGCACAGTTTAACGTTCCCCGTGACGTAGCCGTTGATAAAAATGGCAATGTGTACCTGGCAGATGGTATGAACCAGCGTATTCGCAAAATTGATTATGCCACACATACTATTACAACGGTTGCTGGCACGGGTGAAGTGGGCTATAGCGGTGACGGTGGCCCTGCTACACAAGCGCGCTTTCGCGACCCTGCAGGTATGGCGTTTGATAACGCGGGTAATTTGCTGATTGCCGACCGATATAATAATTGCATAAGAAAAGTAGATTTAACTACGGGCATCATCACAACCGTGGCTGGTACGGCCGGAACTAATGCAGTAGTCAATATTGGCGGACCGGCTACCGCTGCTAGTTTTTCAGGCCCAACAGATATTGTAGTAGATAAAGCTGGAAATATCTACTTCTCCACTTCCAACGACCCATCGATGGCCAATATCATTTATAAAGTTTCAACCAATGGCATCATCAATTTTTTTGCCGGTAAATTTAATGGTATTGGCAGAGATAATTATGGCTTTGGTGGTGATGGAGGCCCTGCTACAGCGGCAGCGCTCAACAATCCTCATGGTATGGTCATTGACTCGAACGGCGACTTAATTTTTTGTGATAAAGGCAATAATGTGATACGTAAAATTGACCATGCCACCGGTATTATTAATACCATTGCCGGCAATGGTATACCTGGAAAAGCAGGTGATGGTGGCCCAGCGCGTTTTGCGCAATTGAGCTGGCCCGATGATATTGCCATTGCCCCGGATGGCAACCTGATAATTGCAGACCTTACCAATAACCAAATGCGTTTGCTTGATGTTACGAGCAACAAGTTGTATACGGTAGCCGGCACAGGCGCTGTTGGTTTTGGAGGCGATGGCGGCCAGGCAACCCAGGCACTGCTAAATGGTGTGGACGGAATGGCCATCGATCAAAATGGCCTTACCTATATTGCAGACCAGTTCAATAACCGCATTCGGACATTTACTTTACCGCATATCATTTCTGGAATCTTGCCTGTAACATTAATAAATTTGGGGGCAAAAGCAACTGCCGAGGATGTGGTGTTACAATGGTCAACCACCAGCGAGCAAAACGTTTCTTCTTTTATAGTAGAAAGAAGCAGCAACGGGCAGGATAACTGGAAAGCTATTGGAAAGGTTGCCGCAGCAGGAAATAGCAGCAATCAACGCGATTATTTATTTACTGACAACAAAGTATCGGCGGGCAAGAATTATTACAGGCTGAAGCTAATTAACCTGGATTTGACAAGCGCCTATAGCCCTGTCGTTGCTGCAACGGTTGACAGAAGTGCTATACAAAGTATTGATGTATACCCTAACCCTATCAATGATTTTGTAACAGTGTCTATTCCTGCAAAAGTAAATGTTGCAGGCACACTCAGAATTGTAGATGGTGCAGGCGCTACCATTATTACTAAAACAGTAAACCTGAATACAGGTAGCAATATAATTACAATCGCCAATTTAAGCGGTTTACAATCTGGTGTGTACTATCTGCAGGTTAACGCAGGCGGAAACACCAGCGTACTAAAAAAGTTACTGAAAATGTAATGCTATCATGTTGTTGCACACTTATCATTTTTTTACCCGGCCTAGCGCCGGGTATTTTTTTACTGTGAAAGCTGCACCTATAGACAACTGGATATAGGTCGAATGCCATAAGAAGTGTTGATAACATCGCCATCAATGCAATGAGAAACTTGCGGCCCTATGGTATTATTCAAACAGCAGCAACCTGCCATCCATTAAATGGTTTAACAGTAGCACAATTGGGGCCACCGTCTTTACCTGTGCCCGGTACGGTAGTTTCAATAACAAGAGACAAATTGTTTTGTACCTGTTCAATCATGGCCCAGGTGATTCCCGTTAAAGGTATTTTTAACCGGCGACCCCATATTGACGCATGGTCTCCGGCATAAGTGCCGATATCTATGTACATAAATTTGGCTGGCGCTTTACCTTGTACAAAAGGTCCTATAAAATCTGGCTCCTGCAATTTGGTGGAGATATCTTTAATTTTTACCGCTGCAGTAAATTGAAGGGATGCTCGGTTTGAGCGTTGTACCTGAACTGTTTCATACGTGCTACCCTGCCCCTTCTGCAGGCCGAAATTGACACCAGCAGGCGGGTCTTGTAAAATAATGCGAAGATTTATTGACTGATCCATGTAAACCGGTTGTACGTGGTTATAAAATTAGTTCATCACACGGAGTCCGACTAACAATACTCCTAAAGCAATTAATTATCCATTATCTTTTTTATGACACCCAACAGCCCTATTACTACTAAAATAATCCACAACCATATTGGAACTTCTATCCTGGCAGCCAGCAGCATACGCGTGAAGTTGTAGTGTAACATTTGATACTTTTTTTGAAGGTTTAATAATTATCAAACAATGCATTGTATAGTTAAGGAATATTGTTGCCGATGTCTCGTACGTCAAATGAACGACTGAAATGGGTTTGTGATATTTGCTTGTCTGCTGCCATGCGTCCAATTTTGAGAAAATAGTCAATATTCTTGTCGGTCGGCCCGTCAAACAATTCGTCAAAGCTTTTATTATCGATGGTAAAACCTAAGTTGCCCAATGATTCGGGAGACAATAAAATATCAAACCGGTGGCTTGTTAACCCAATGGGTGTATCGGCAATGCGGGTTGCGTCATTGCCAGCGAGGGCATTCAACAACGATTCTGAATTTGCAGCAGCTCCCGCCAGCAGTGTATCTATGAGCAAGGGCATTTGTTTTAACAGGTTGATATCTTTGAATTCAGCTGCAGCTGTTAATACCCGTCTTCCTTTAGAACCTATGGTAGTAAGAGAAAGCATGTTCTCGCCAAAACGCCATTTGTATGGAAATTGGTGGTTGCTTACTAGAAGTAAGGCATACAAAGAGCTATCATTTCCTATTGTAAATCCGCCGTCTCCTATAACAATGTCTCCCAAATTTGGCGTATTTAAAATTACATAAGGCATGTACGAGGGCATGGCCAGACTTCCTTCTAATAATTGATCCAGTGGCACATTTTTCAGTGCATCAAAATCACTCCACCCCTCATGATTCAAAAAATGCCAGGGTTTAGATTGGTCGAATCTTGTAACCACTACGGCAAAACCAGTCTTTAAATCTTTTGACCCCAGCGTTTGCGTTCCATAATATTTTTTTAACGTGTTACGCAGTGGCTGCGGGTCATATTTGTAATACAACCGCGTAAGTATAGAAGTTGTTTTACTAAAATAACGCTGAATGATTTCTTTAAACAAAGGTTCAATGTCCCGCACAAACTTTCCCTTGGCTAATTCAAGCGCCAGCACACTATTAAAACCAGTTCCTATAATGAGGTCATAGTAATCAGCTATTTTAAAATCATCTTCTTTATACCTTTTCTGCAACAGTTTTTCTATCTTTTCAAGATACCCAATTATGATAAAGCAGTCTATGCTTCCTCCTTCCAAAGATAAAATTCGTTTGGGTAATTCGGGGCTCATCCGATCCATCACCGACGGTGGATCTTCCCGATTGTAAAAAAATCGAACAATAGGCCCGGTTGACGCAACTTGATCTTTTTTGGTAACAACTTGTGGTATGGGCGGCGCTGGAGCAAGTTTTTCAAGGGCTTTTGGCACATTACGCGAGATAGGGCCATCGAGCGACTTTGCATCCGTAAAAAAACCCGAGACATTCTTTTTTAGCTCATCCTTAAATTTATTAAGCAAAGGCAGTATACCTGGATTCTTTTTTGATTCTACCAAATTCATCGGCCATGCTGCATCTTCCGTCAGTATATACGCCAGCACAATTTTGTTCTTTTTTTGTGCATGTTCAACTTCCATCCACGTAATACTCTTTATACCGTCTCCCCCCTGAGCTGTGGGCGGCACCCAACCATATCGCTCTGCAACCAATACAATTAGTATATCCGCCTGTTCAATTTGTTCCATACACCATGCAACACTAGGAGCACCGGTGGCGTCAGAATCACGGTGATCTATTGGTGTAACCCGTAACTTTCTTAGTACGCTGCTAACAACGTCTGCATGGGCGGCAAGATCCTCGGCAGTATAAGAAATAAATGCAGAAAATGTGCGGTTACCAGACATAGGAAAGGGGCTTGGCTTGCGAGGCTTATCTTAATTGATTAGCCCAACGGGTCTATAATTAAATATTAATGAAAATATCAAAGTAATTAACAGTTACCAAATTATTTATGTCACGGGTATTACCACCCAGCGCAAGGAGTATTATGTAATTATATCCGTCAACCAAACACCTCCTGTAGCGAGAACAAAAAGACACGGTAATGAAAAGGGTTTGGATGGTTGTGATATTTACTTTGGTTAACAGGCAATCACGGTTTTCAACATTAAATTGCATGAGAAGCACGATAAGATTGCGTGCCATCGTCTGCCGTTTCATGGTCGAGCAAATTATCACAGATTGTTGTAGCCGCACTTGTAAAACGTGTTGCCACCGCAAAATAACGGTGCGGTCAATTTTACCCAGCACCGGAAATTAAGAGGTGTCTGTAGAATGTTTTTACCATTGTTGTTAGCCTGTCTCACTGGAATGCATCCCCAAAAGACAACATACTGATTGATTAAACTCAACTCTGCGCATTATATAGGCAATACAACCCATTAACAAATTAAATGGTACTGCGGTACATTAATTGTGTTATTATCATCAAATTATTTATAAACAAAAATTTAGGTTATGAAAAAAATAGTAACGGGAATCATCACCCTAGCATGTGCCGGCTTCTTATGGATTAATGACAGTTCGGCTTCAGTTAACAGCACTAGCCCTGTATTGACATCCGGTAATGCGCAGGCATTTATCCAGGATACAGGCTCGCACAAGAAAGACACCACTATGAAAAAGAAGTGGAAAAATTCTGGTAAGGCTAAGAAAGATAGCACGCAATTACGACCTTAATTAATATGAAACAAGCATAAAAGGGGCAGAGAGTCATTTCTGCCCCTTTTGTATTGTGGAGCATTCAGACGGACAGGCTATAAGTATTTCTAATTGTGAAAGGTCATTTAAGGTAATTATTGATAAAATGACTTATAAGACATTTCAGATTTTTAAGAAATTAAACTATCCAATAAGGAGCTGATTGCCTACATTTAGCGCATATAAACATAATTAAATGAAATCATCAGCTTCGCAAATTTTACCCAGAAATCAAAAGCAGATACTGGAACAATGGATGAACCAACAATTAAAAGATGACGGGTTAAGAGAAGACCTGTTATCTAACGACGATTTAAAGAAAGAGTCTGAAGAGTTATTGACTAACATCTTAAACGCTATTAAAAGGGATAATTTCAGTGACGTGCAGGCTGCGGAATATGATAAAGTAAATGAGACATTGGCCGGCATCTCTCTTAGCAGGGCGAAGAACGGCTTTTCGCCGCGGGAAACAGCTTATTTTGTATTTAGTCTCAAAGATGTTTTTCTGAATGTACTTGCCAAAAATATCAGCGATTCAGCTGCTTTAAACACCGAAATCATAAAGGTCAATAAATTGTTAGACAGCCTGGCGCTTATAACGTTGGAGACCTTTATTAAAGGCCGTGAAGAAGTGATACTGCGCCAAACATCTGAAATATCAGAAATTTCTACGCCCGTTATACAGGTATGGGATGGCATTCTTGCGTTGCCTATTATTGGCACCCTGGATAGTGCGCGTACGCAGGTGGTAATGGAAAGCCTGTTGCTTAAAATTGTGGAAACAGAAAGCACCATTGCCATTCTCGACATCTCCGGCGTGCCTGCAGTGGATTCGCTGGTGGCCCAGCACCTTATAAAAACTGTAGCCGCCACACGGCTGATGGGGGCCGAATGTATCATAAGCGGTATACGGCCAGAGATTGCCCAAACCATTGTGCATCTGGGTATTGACTTGTCTAATATTAATACAAAGTCATCTCTAGCCCATGCATTACGTACCGCATTTAAGATGACCAGACTTGAAGTGCGTAAAATTTCTGATGTAAAATAACAAGCGTTTTCTGCTATGGAGAAAATACCAATTTTAAAAATGGGACAGTTTCTGCTCGTAACTGTTCAGGTTGATCTGTATGACCGGCTGGCACTTGGCCTTGAAAGTGATTTGGTGAGCATGATTAACAAACATGAGGCCAGGGGTGTCTTGATTGACATTTCATCAGTAAACATAGTTGACTCTTTCATGGGGCGGATACTGGGTAATATTGCACAGATGTCGAGAATACTTGATGCGCATACCGTGGTGGTAGGTATGCAGCCGGCTGTAGCAATAACCCTGATAGAATTAGGGTTACCAATGACCGGGGTGCATACTGCCCTTAATGTAGAAAAAGGGATGGAGCTACTGCAACAAAAACTATTCCTCACGGACGAATACGGATCCGATACCGATGACCATTCTTAATAAAGAAACCATTACCATCAGCAAGGAACAAGACACCGTTTTTTTAAGGAACCGGGTAACTGAATATGCACAGAAAATAAAAATGGGGTTGGTAAATCAAACCAAATTGTTGACTGCGGCCAGTGAACTCGTGAGAAATATGTTGCGCTATGGCGGCGGCGGCGTGGTGCTTTGCGAAGTGGTAAGCGCATCGGTTTTACAAATCGGTATCCGGCTAACTTTTGCAGACAAAGGCCCCGGTATTAAAGACATAGAAAAAGCCATGCAAGATGGATTTTCTACCGGCAAAAGCCTGGGCTTGGGTTTGCCGGGCGCGAAACGACTGGTTAACCAGTTTGAAATTACCAGCAAAAACGGTAAGGGCACAACGGTGATGATTTTAAAGTGGAAAAATGGATAAAAAGGACCAGGTACATCTGCGGTTATCCTTACCCGATAGATCCTACCAGGCAATGGTAAGGTCCGAACTGCGCCAATTGGCCGAGCGGGCGGGTTTTAAGAAGCACCGGCTTGGGGAAGTTGAAATTGTTATTGCAGAGATTACCAGCAACCTCATTAAGCATGCCACAAAAGGTGGAATTATACTGGCAAGAAAAATTATCAGTGGCCAAGAAACCGGTATAGAATTAATTGCGATAGACAATGGCCCAGGTATGCGCCTTCCCCTCAAAATGATGGAAGACGGTCGTTCTAGCAGTAAAACCCTTGGACAGGGCCTTGGTGCGATCAAGCGTTTGTCTGATGAATTTGATATGTATTCATTGGCTGGATGGGGCACTGTTCTGTTATCAAGGATTTATGTGAATACCGGTGTTTCGCCTGTTAGAGGTTTATTTGAAGTGAATGCTATTTGTGTGGCCAAAAAGGATCATGTGCTTTGTGGTGATGCCTGGCTGGCAACTGTGCAAGGCAAAATGATGAGAATAGCATTGATAGATGGGCTTGGGCATGGGGCGCATGCACATGATGCATCGCTTCTGGCCACGCAAAGTCTCGCGGCTTACTCAAAATTGCAACCGGCAGAAGAACTTAGCATGCTGCACCAGGCGCTGAAAAAAACGCGTGGCGCGGTGGCAACCATCGTTCACATTGACCAGGTAAACCACCAACTGATTTATTCCGGCATTGGTAATATAGCCATGAAAATGATTACCCCGAGTGTAACCAAAGGTTGTTTTTCATACAATGGTATAGTGGGTCACATTATGCCCGCGTCTTTTAACAACCATAGTTTTTTATGGAACGAAAAAACGGATTTTTTGATTATGCACAGCGATGGTATTTCAGGTCGTTGGGATATACAAAAATACCCGGGCATTTTGCAGCACCATGCCATGATGGTATGCGCCGCTATTTACAAAGATTTTGACAGGGCAAACGATGATTCTACGATTTTAATCGGCAAATTTTTAAAGTCATTAAACGCATGACCAAAGCCATAGATATCCTTACCATAGATATCAACAATGAGCTGGATATTATGCTCTCCCACCGGCGGGGTATGCAGTTCAGCAAATATTGTGGCATAACGCTGTCTGAACAAACCCGATTTGCCACTGCCATTTCTGAGTTGTGCAGGAACGTGGTAGAATTTGCGAAGACCGGCACTATTAGCTTTAGCATTTTGCAAGAGCAGGATTTGACCGCACTGGTTGCTGTTGTTAAAGATGAGGGGCCCGGTATAAAAGACCTGGCAAAAATACTGGAGCGCAAACCCGAAACTTTCAGGGGCAGAGGTGTGGGGCTTGTATTTGCGCGCAAACTATCTGACAAGTTCAAGATTCAAAGCACTTCTAAAGGGACGCAGGTAACCATTCAAAAAATTATTCCGTTACACAAAACGGTCATCAACAGACTGGTAGTGCAGGGGTGGATAAAACATCTGGCCAGCGAACCCACTATATCACCGTATGAAGAATTGAAAATCCGGAATATTCAGCTGGTGGAATTGACCGACGAGCTGAGCGCCAAAGCTGATACGGTAGAACAACAAATTGAAGAAATCAAGAAACTGAACCTGCAACTTTCCCGCAGCAATCAGCAAATGAAAGAATTCACCTATGCCATTTCTCATGACCTGAAAACTCCGTTGAGCAGTTTGAATATGGCGTCTGAATACCTTGATACGCACCCCAAGGGGAAAGAAACCGTGGCTTACAAACAGATATTGTCGCGCTCTGTCAAGCGGTTAGACAAAACCGTGCGCAGCCTGATTGAAATACTTGACTTGCAAAACCCTGATAAACGGGTTATTCATACCATACAATTTGAAGACGTCTTCCGGGTCATTGCAGAAGAACACCAGCAGTTTATCAAAGACGCTGATGCCATTGTAACGACCAACTTTCAGCAAGCTTCTCATATTGTATATATTGAAGGCTACCTGCAAAGCATCTTACATAACTTGATGAGTAATGCGGTGAAATACCGCGATCCATTACGACAGCTTTCGGTTGCAATTACAACCCGGCAAATAGACAATGCTGTTGAATTGCGTTTTACAGACAATGGTACAGGTATGGATATGAATAAGATTAGAGACAAATTGTTTGTGCCATTTAACCGTTTCTCAAATGTACAGGATGGCAAGGGTATTGGTCTCTATCTTATAAAAGGCATGGTAGAAAGCAATGGCGGAAAGGTAACTGTTGAAAGTAAACCTGGCGAAGGGAGCACATTTATTTTTACGCTCGTAAATTATAAAGAACAATAACGAATGGGCAAATCTTTGGCTGAGAAAAAGCTGATAATGGTAGTAGATGATGATGAAGATCTGTTATACCTGCTGGCTACCCAACTGGAACAAATAGGATACAAGGTTCACCAATGTTTGGGCGGCTTTCATTTAATAGAAGATGCTGCGCGCTACAAACCGCGTCTAATATTGTTAGACATAGCCATGCAAACGGTAGATGGAGCCCAGCTTTGCAAAGACTTGCGCCAGGATAGCCGGTTTAAAGATGTTATCATATTAATGATGTCTGGCAATCATAACGTGGCCGAACATGCAATAGCTTGTGGCGCCAATGGATATGTGCCAAAACCACTATCACTGAAAATATTAAAAGAAGCAGTAAACAAATACTTGTAATACCGGGATAAAATAGCAAACGGGTGCCTGCACGAATGATATCTTGATACAATATTATTAGGGTCTAAACAATTATTTGCAGCACGGTAGTCAATGCGGCAGTTGGCAGAACAAGTGAGCCTTCTCTAAGATTTCTTATCCACTTTTTTAGCCGGTTCTTTTTTTGCTGGAACTTTGTTATCGTCTTTTTCTTTCTTTCCAAAAAGACGTTGCAAAAAATTACGGTTGTCTTTTTTACTCTCCTCCTCTATGGAATGGATATTTATTTCATTGTCTACACTGGGCATCAACGCCTGAATAAATGCATTACGTAACACTTCAAATATTGCATCCAGCGTGTTGGTTGTAGGATCTTTAAAATTGCCTTCCAGCGATACCTTCGTGGCCACCTGGTCTGTTCTATGGTTGCGGAAAATCACACCTACGCCTCCAACGACCGACTCCCATATTTTGTGAAAAAAACCGTCTTTTTTATCTTCCGGGCCTACCACATCCAGGCCTTTAATGATGGGTTTTACATATCCTTTAAAGGCGCCATTTTTTGCAGCCATTTCTGTGTACAAGCCAAAGTTCCCCTTGTGCACATCAAAATTGCCATAGGCCTGCAAAAAATTATTGAGTAAAACCAGGTTTACATTTTTCAGGTCTGCATTGAGATCAAAAGTGGCGCCGTCTGCCAATGGGTTGAGTTTCATATTGAATTTCAAAGTGCCCTCATACGCTGTTGCAGACGCCGTAACCGTAGATGGCAACAGCACTTTTTTATCATCGGCATTTTTGAGATTGTCTGCCTGTAGTTCAATTTTTTTAAGAGATACATCAATCACCGGTTTTTTTGTATTATTGGCGTAATGCAACTCGCCATTGTGAATTTCAAACCGGTTGATCTTCAAGGGCATAAAGTCTTTCAATATCTTTCTAAAGTCATTCGTGTCTTTTTTTACCTGTGCTAATTCTGTTTTGTTTTCAGTAAAAATTAGCCTGGGGCTATTAAACACCAATTCTCCCACCAGGCGGCCATGGAGCAATGCGCCGCAATGTACTGATAAGTCGATATTGTTTACTTTAAAGAAATCTGTTTGTTTACCGCTGGTACTGTCCTGTTTATTCAGATACATGTCGTTTATCTGATAAGCGCCGCGGTACAGTGATATACCAATATCATCGATATGCCCATAATATCCATTCATATTAGCCAGCGATTTATTAGCATAGTGCAATACTATCACCGGCAAAAAAAGCCGAATGATAATAAGCAGGAGTATTATACCGATAAAGACAGATGTCTTCTTATGAGTCGTTACCCAAAGGCGTGCTTTGCTTCTTGTTGTACGGGCCATGGTCTGAATCTTTATAATATCATGCCAGTTGGCGTCGTTTAAATATTATTGGGCCACGGGCTTCTAAAAACCATTTTATTTTTACTACGGTTTGGTTACCTCAGGGGGTTTAGGCAGCGTGGTGGCTGAGCAACACTTTACACAAGGCTGCGGATTAAAATAATCATTTTACCTAATAGCTGGCTTTTTTATGGCTTTTGCCCCACCATAATGGCAGGAACGCTATTTGCTTTGGTTAGGCAAATGAATAATGAATGGACACGAATAGAAAAATGGCGCGTCGGAACGCAATCAAAGGAATAGGAACCGGCATCGCCGCTTTTACATTGTCTCCCCTTCTTGCCGAACAACATATAGTGCCCACCGGCTTTGCCGTGCAGGGTCTGGAAGACCCGGTATCAAAATATCCAAAGCCGCCCTTCCCTAAACAGTCGCAGCCATGGCCCGGATTGGTAAGTAAAATGGAACCCAAACCTGACCATGGAGAGAAAAGCTATAAAGGTTCAGGCCGGTTGGCTGGCAGAAAGGCGTTGATTACGGGAGGCGACTCTGGCATGGGCCGGGCTGCAGCCATTGCCTATGCACGTGAAGGCGCAGATGTGGCCATTAATTATTTTCCAACTGAAGAATCGGATGCACAAGAGGTACTTGCTTTAATAAAAGCTGCCGGAAGAAAAGGTGTGTTATTGCCCGGCGATTTACGTGACGAAAACTTTTGCAAGAAACTAGTAACAGATGCAGTAGCCGCGCTGGGTGGTTTAGACATATTGGTGAATAATGCGGCACGCCAGCAGACAAATAAATCTATTCTCGATATATCAACTGAACAGTTTGACTGGACGATGAAAACAAATATTTATGCGCCCTTTTGGATCATAAAAAGTGCATTACCCCATCTGCAACCAGGTGCTGTTATTATTGGAACTGCGTCTGAACAAGCGTATGACCCTTCAGCAGATTTATATGACTATGCCCAGACCAAGGCAGCTACCATGAATTATGTAAAGTCGTTGGCCAAACAGTTAGGACCAAAAGGCATCAGGGTGAACGGTGTGGCGCCGGGACCTATCTGGACTCCTTTGCAGATCAGCGGAGGTGCCACCATGGAAAAGCTAGAAAAATTTGGGGGTGATACACCATTGGCCAGGCCGGGTCAACCCGCGGAGCTTGCATCTATTTATGTACAATTAGCGGCTGCGGATGCCAGTTATGCCACCGGACAAATCTATGGATCGTCTGGTGGAAAAGGGCAACCATAATACAATGAATTTAATAACAGCAACATTTTATACAATCATCAAATTTTATACAAACAAAAAAACATCAACATGAAAAAAATCATCTCGTACAGCTTTTTAATTATTTCCACGGCCGTTCTTTGCTCCTGTGGCAATACTGCCGAAACAGATGCAAAAGACAAAGCTGATAGCACAAACAATGCTAAAATTGATAACGCAGAAAAAGCCGATACCGGTACACAAAACAAGCCAATGGCAGACATGGAGCAGGATGCATCGTTTGCCACTGCTGCAGCTGATGGCGGTATGATGGAAGTTGAACTGGGTAAAATGGCAGTAAGCAAAGGCGTAAGCCCGGCTATAAAAAAGCTCGGCGCAATGATGGTAAAAGATCATTCAGCAGCCAATGCTGAATTAAAGACTGCAGCAGCTGCAAAAAACATTACCCTGCCTACTGCACTTAGCGAAAAATGCCAGAAAACGGTAGCCGACCTTACAGAGAAAAAAGGTGCAGATTTTGACAAAGCATATGCCGATTTAATGGTGAGCGACCATAAAGAAGACATTGATTTATTCAATAAACAAGCAGATAAAGGCACTGATAAAGATTTGGCTGCATGGGCAAAGGGTAAAGTACCCGTATTACAACACCATCTTCAAATGGCTGAAGAAACTAAAAAAGCAGTTGATAAATAATTGGATTGACGACCTCAAGCAGGCAATGTGAAGTTGTCTGTAAATTTAAATGCTACAGTTACTAAATGGATCAGTAAAACGTTCCAATTAGTAACTGTATTTTTTTGTGCATTTGGCATTGCAAACTTATTCATGGCTAAGGGCGGCACTTCGCTTATAAGAAAAGAATGCCAGGAGAACAAAGAAAAAAAGAGATTTTATGGCGCTTCGCTTGAAGAAAAAATGTCGCGCAGAGCTAGCAGAGATTTTATGGCGCTTCGCTTGTAAGAAAAGAATGCCAGGAGAACAAAGAGGAAAAGAGATTTTATCGCGCTTCGCTTGAAGAAAAAATGTCGCGCAGAGCTAGAAGAGATTTTATGGCGCTTCGCTTGTAAGTAAAGAATGCTAGGAGAACAAAGAGGAAAAGAGATTTTATCGCGCTTCCTTGAAGAAAAATGTCGCGCAGAGCTAACAGAGCTAGCAGAGATTTTTTACTTTTTTTCATCCTGCTTTTCTCTTAGCACCCTTTTAGCACTCTGTTAGCTCAGTTAGCTCTGTGCGAAACCCCATGAGCGAGGCGAAATCTCTTTTTCTCTTAGCACCTCTTAGCACCCTTTTAGCTCAGTTAGCTCTGTGCGACACCCCATGAGCGAAGCGAAATCTTTTTTTCTCTTAGCACCTCTTAGCACCTCTTAGCACGCTGTTACCTCCGTTAGCTCTGTGCGAGACCCGATGCGCGAAGCGAAAGCTCTTTTTCTCTTAGCACCTCTTAGCACCTGTTAGCTCCGTTAGCTCCTATGTTTACAAAATAAAGTAAAATAGTTCTTTGAGATAGAGTTAAGATACCAATAGATTTGATGTAAAAAGGTGAAAAAAGGGTGAGAGCAGTTCTGTTAGCAAACAGCTCCTGAAGCATGTTGACACAGAGATATAGCCTCATTCTTTTTTATCTCTTCGAGTTTGAACAGAATGTAAGGAATACGGTCACCACTGTATATCCAGGATATCCAACAGGAGACAAAACGAAGGGAGATTTTTCACTTTTTTGTTTAAAACACATGGTATGAACAAAAAAATTGTAAAGCAGGTGGCGGGTATTGATGTAGCCCAAAAAGAATTAGTAGTTTGTATGGGCCGGATGTATGATGACTGGACACCAGAACTGTACAGCCATAAAACATTTGCCAATACACAGAAAGGATTTACAGCTTTGGTATTATGGGTAAAGAACCAGGCATCCGAAGAAACTGTAGTTCGCTTTGTAATGGAGGCTACGGGTGTTTATCACGAATCATTTGCTTACTTTTTGGCAGATAAAGGGTATGAAGTAAGTATTGTATTGCCCAACAAAATCAGTAATTACAGCCGTACACTGAGTGTTAAAACAGTTACGGATAAGACGGCCTCTGAAGCAATAGCGATGTTTGGGTTGGAAAGGAAGCTGGATAAATGGGAGCGGCCTAAAAAGTTATTTAAAAGCTTAAGACAGTTAACCCGTGAGCGGGAACAGGTAGTACAGATGCGCACGATGGCTAAAAATCAATTACATGCAGAACAGGCAGAGGCCGAGCCTAACATCAGCACACTGGCCAGGGTAAAAAAGCAAATAGTTTTTTTAAACAAACAGGAGCTTGAAATCAAGGCAGAGATTACAGAAGCATACAAGCAGGATGAGAAGGTAAAAGAAACGGTAAAGCTTTTGAGCAGTATTCCTGGCATAGGGGAGTTGACAGCTGCTACTGTATTGGGAGAGACCAATGGTTTTGAACTTGTCCGAAATAAGCGTCAACTAACCAGCTACGCCGGATTAGATGTAAAAGAAAAACAATCAGGAACATCAGTAAAGGGTAAATCAAAAATATCAAAGAAAGGAAATAAGTATTTACGCAAAGCGATGCACATGCCGGCACTGTCAGCCATCAGGCATGACGAACGGTTCAAAGCCATCTTTAGCCGACTGGTATCAAAACATGGAATAAAAATGAAAGCGGCTGTAGCCGTACAAAGAAAGCTACTTGAAATGATGTACACCCTTTACAAGACTAATACTGTTTATGATAAAGACTATTTTAAACAAGATGACCTTAAAAATCTGCAGGTTGAACCATCTGCCAGACAAGATTAGAGCGGTCATAAAGACCGCCCTAAACAGGCTGACTCAAGGTCGCCTTAGAACTTCAAATTTATAGAAACCTGATTAAATAAAACTTGGTAATTAACACAGAATCTCTGTGCGACACCCCATGAGCGAAGCGAAAGCTCTTTTTCTCTTAGCACCTCTTAGCACCTGTTAGCTCCGTTGGCTCTGTGCGAGGCCCGATCCGCGAAGCAAAATTTCTAAACAAATTCACCGAAGAAATCTCGTTATTCCCTTAGTATGAATTACCTACAATCTGGCAGGAGGTTTGATGCGAACAAGGTATGAACAGAACCATTCAAAATTTACTGGGCGGCCTTGCTGGAAGCATTGCCCTCAATATCATTCACCAATCGCTGGCTAAGACGGTTAAGGGCGCTCCCAGAATTGACCTGGTGGGTGAAGAAGCCCTGGTTGAAACCGCGAGTGCACTCGGAATCAATTCTCCGAAGGGACAACAATTATTTAATGCCACACTTGCCGCAGATGTAACCAGCAATGCACTCTATTACAGTACCGCGGGGCTAGGCAGCGATACATCTATTGTATACCGCGGTGCTGCATTGGGGCTACTGGCAGGTATTGGCGCGGTAACCGTAACAGGAAAAGTTGGGTTGGATGATACCCCCGTTACCAAAACATTGACAACAAAATTCATGACCGTTGGCTATTATTTATTGGGAGGTATCGTTGCCGGCATCATTATTAAAACATTGAGAGGAAGACAAAGAGAAGTAATAGAGTAGTTTGATCAACCAGACATTGGTCTTAAGTTTTTTATACGGCCGCTTTTGTTTGGAGTAAATATGCTGACCAACGGTACGCGTCTGACCAAGCCGCTGCAAGTTTGGTCAGAAGTTATTATGGCGTATATAAAGACTTTTTACCTAGTTACTATATAAAATAGGCGCAGTTATTCTACATTGGTCATAATCCAAATACTTCATTGTTTTAGTCAAACATTACAGAAATTTTCTTAACTTTCTACTACGCCCTGCCCTCTGAAGTCTTGTATAGGCAAAAAATTAGTAGCACCCATACAAGGAAGAAGAATAAAGAGAGGTAAGTTGCCCGCAGCTTGTCATCTCATTTATTACCTTTAATTTTTGTTTACGGGATCCCGCAATACTCATAGTTCGCTGCCTGCATTCGACGCAGGAACAAATTACTAATATGCCAAAGCAATAAAATGATTTATCAAGTCATACAACCTTCGTTGCATTTACAAGACTTTATAAAAGATTACACCATCTTGCATTTTACCTTCGCCAACAATGCAGCATCTCCAATCAAACCTTTTCCTGCCAATACTCAGCATTGTTTGGTGTTTTATTTAAGCGGTGGTGTAAACGCGTTTGACCCGGCAGCAAAAATTTCGAAATGTTTTCCCAGGATTTCGATTAATGGATCTCAAATTTCCCGGTTCGACTTTCGCTTATCGCCACAATTTCAGATGTTTTCAGTTTGTTTTCATCCTGGCGCTTTGTCAAAATTTCTACAGTTGCCTCTTACCGAATTTATTGATGATAGAATTGATGCAGAAGCAATTTTAAATCCCCAAATTGGACAATTGTATGAACAAATGATAAACGCACCATCCCACGAAAGCCTCTTGCAGATGACGGAACAGTATCTTTTTAAAAAAATTGAATCGTTGAAACATCGGTTGCACCCAATTGATAAAGTGGCAAAAATAATTGCCGAGACGCCGGCAAGTTTTAATATGGAGAAAATGGCCAAACTTGCCTGCTTATCAAACAGTCAGTTTGAGCGAAAATTTATGCAACAAAATGGCATTACGCCAAAATTCTTTGCACGTATCAATCGTTTTTATCAGGCTTACCAAAGCAAAGATAAACATCCAAATGCTGATTGGTTACGCATTGCGCTCCATTCAGGATACTACGATTACCAGCATTTAGTTAAAGATTTTAAACAATTTTCTGGCTCATCGCCGCGTTCGTTGTTAGCTGCGCAAGCGCGCTCCCCGGAAAGAATTTTAGGTATTGGCTAAAACTTGCTGATTTTTTACCACTACCCCACTTCCAATGACAACTATTTTTGTTTGTATAAAATTAACAACAAAAAGATGTTATCATGGAACGACGTAAATTTGTAAAAAACTCGGTATTCCTTATGGCCGCTGCAAGTGCAGCTCCTGTTTTATTTTCTCAACCATTCAACCCACCCAAAAAAGGCTTTAAGGTAACTGCGTTAACTACACGGTATAAAGAAAAGATAATTTATGCCGATACCCCAATCGATTTTAAAATATTAAGTAGCGACACAGAAGGCCGACTTGCTGCTTTTATCAGCACCAATAACCGGAAAGGTTTTGGCCCTCCCTTGCATATTCATTACACATTTGATGAATTCTTTTGTGTGCTTGAAGGAAGCTTTTTATTTGAACTGGATACTGAAGTATTGTCGGCAGCAGCCGGTGACTGTATCTTTATACCTAGAAACGTAAAACACCGTTTTAATTGTATTAGCAAAACTGCAGGCTCGCTGTTGGTAGGCATTACCCCCGCCACCAATATGGAGGCATATTTTGTCGGTATGGTACAGATACTTAACAAGAATGATGGACCCGATATGGCGGCACTACAAGAGCTATTCCAAAAATATGATTCGGAGGTGTTAGGCCCGCCAATGAAATGACAGTTGCGGAGCGAAAGTATTTGAAACAGCGAAAATCGAGTGCACTGGTAAACCCGCCGTGTGCCGCCGCCTTTAAATTGGTTTATCCAATACATTTGAAAGCTTTCCAGACATAATCAAATTGTATGTCCGTGCTGCCTCTTTTATTTTGGTGTGAATGTATGAACTGAGGCGCTGATAATCTTCCATTCGTCCGCTATTTTTTCCATGCCTCTGAACTCGTGTGTGTGCTCGGTTTCGCCCCCTGGCGTTACTGTTTTCTTATCGTAAGTTGCCCAGGCCACATTACCGTTCACCTTGATAAAAAATTCACTGAATGTACAGGCGGCGTTGTCAGCAGGCGGTATGTTCATGTTTTGTATTGCAGCCTTGTAATCATTCTCTGTCCAAAATTCATCCATGTCTTTTCCTGAATACCACCACCTCGTGGCGGGAATGATATGCCAATATTTGGTATGCGCCAGCCTGTCTTTGTTCTGGTAAAAGGAAGTATCCTCAGCTTCAATTACCTGGCGGATAGCGGGAGTGTCACCTCCTGCCTGCGCGCAGCCGACTACAATAAATACCAACAACAATAATCTGGAATATGCTGCCATATAAAAATTTTATTGTGGAGAAACATGGTGGTGTGGCATGTGCAGAAGCTTGCATATACAAGTTAAGCGATTAAGCCGAGCATTATATGTTATGACAAATAAATAGGTCCGCCTTCTACCAGATCGGTATGGAAATACTCCAGGACTATCAGAATCGGTTTGAAAAGCCCCTTAGTGGCGGGTTGCAAAATTTCGAATTTTTACTACAAGCAATTCGATTTTCATCGAGCACCTTCTTCTCTCATCAAAATATCTTTATTTGTTTTTAACGCTCACTCATGTATTTGCATCTCCATACATACACAATTTCATATGAAAACAAAAATACTTCGACCTTTCGCATATTCAATTCTTTGCTTTTTAGTGCTAGCTCTTGGCCTCAACAGCACAGCTAATGCTACAGTCTATTTTGTTCGCTTAAGCGGTAGCGATCTAAACCCTGGATTCTCCTGGGCTTTGTCATTTAAAACGCTCACGCGCGCGCTGGCCATTGCAGGGCCGGGCGATGTGATTAATGTAGCACAGGGTACCTATTTACCAACCAGTACACTTGATGTATCAGCAAGTTTTACTATCCCTTCGCAGGTGATTGTATATGGCGGTTATGCGCCTGCCGGTAATCCGTTGTTTGCAGACAGGGATTTCAAAAAGTATCCAACCATACTTTCCGGCGATTTAAATGGCGATGGGTTAAAACCAGGCAATAGTAACTCCGTTGTGCAATTTAATAATGTAGCACCCGGAACTATTCTGGACGGAGTTATCATTGAACAGGGGAATGCGACCGTGGATGGTTACGGCGGGGGGATAACCAATCACGCCGATGATTTTAATACCAGCAGCCCTGTTGTGCGCAATTGTACTTTCAGGTATCATTTGTCTTATGGTAACATTAACGGATCAACAGTGACCAACGTTGGCAGTGTGTCTACCACATATTCTTATTGCCATTTCCACAATAACAGCGGTGATATAACTTTTAGTAATGCCTCACCAGATCAAAATGTTGCCATTGACCATTGTGTTTTCATGAATAATGATGCACGTTTTGAAATTAACGGTTCCAGCAACCTGGCTGATCCCAAAGTGCCTTTGAAAAAGCGGTTATTTATAGGTAATAGCCTTTTTATTGCCGCATCCAAAGCAGTGGCAATAATATATGCCTTTAATAATTACTCGGATACTATTAATACCATCATTGAGCAATCAGTTTTTATTGGTGGCGTATGGGGGGTGTATATGGATAATTTTCTGGACAAACAACAAAGAGATAACCGGATTTTTCTTACCGGTTGCACCTTCGCTCAGCAAACCAGAAACGCTGTCGGTACATTTTACGAGCCCCTGCACGCCGCTTCACATACTTCCATGAAGAATTGCACCATAGATGCGCCGCTGTTATTAACGCCATTTTATGAAGATTTTTATATATCCTACAGCAATTTTGGCAGTCGGTTTAATGGCTACACTGACGAGCACTTAGCCAGTGGTCCTGGCAACCTGAATATTGCACCGGCATTTTTAAATCCGGCATCGCCATTAGGTTCTGATGGTATTTTTGGAACGGCTGATGACGGATATAATTTGGTGGATTGTTCTCCGGGCATCAACCAGGGCACTAACAATGCAGATACTAACGCTTTGGATGCGGCCGGTCTACCAAGGGTATACAATTCGCAGCGTGATATGGGGGCATATGAATTTCAATCCGTTCCCCAAGTCAGCCAGTTAGCTAGAGCAAATGATGTAGCCACCCGTTATGTATATGCAGGCAATAATGTATTGCTTGACGACAGCAGTAATTGCGGGTTAATAGCCAGCATCTTGCCCACTGGTGGTGCTGCAATAAATGGTAAGGTAGCGGCAAAGGTGCATATTGATCCTACAGTGCAGGTGCATAATGGCATACCTTATTTGCAGCGGCATGTTGATATTGAACCCGCAACCAATGCCGCAAGGGCTACGGCAACTGTAACAATTTATTGCACGCAGGCTGAGTTTAACGCTTTCAATGCTGTGCGTGGCAGCTTTCCGCATTTACCCATGAGCCCTGGCGATGCAGCCGGAAAGGCGAATTTGAGAATTTCACAATGCCATGGAACCAGCACGCTGTTTGTGCCGGGCTCGTACAGTGGGCCAACTGAGCTCATTGATCCAGGTAATACAAATGTTTCCTGGAACAGCACCTCCAACCGCTGGGAAATAAGATTTAATGTAACTGGGTTTAGCGGATTTTTTATTCATACCGGTCTTGTAGCCCTGCCATTACACCTGGGTTCGTTTACCGGCGTGCATCATTCAGGCGATAATATCTTATCATGGATGACGCTATCTGAAATGAACACCGCGTCCTTCATGGTGCAACGAAGTACCGACGGAATAAAGTTTGTAACGATAGCAACTATACCCGCCGCCGGCAATAGTTCTTTACCACGAAATTATACATTTACCGATAACCATTTTACGTCAGCACTCAACTATTACCGTTTGCAAATGATAGACATCAATGGCAGTTATACATTTTCTTCCGTGATTGCATTACGCGGCCAAAGCAGCAGCACCATCAGCGTTTCACCCAACCCGTTCAGTAATATAATAAACGTGGAAATTCCATCTCAAACAGGTGGCCATTCAACACTTGCATTGCTGGATGGTAATGGACGATCCGTTTTGTCTAAAAAACTTGTATTGCAAAGTGGAACCAATGTGGTGGCAATACCAGTACCCGCCGGCACCGCACCAGGCTTGTACGTTTTACGAATAGAAGAAAACAATCACGTCAGCTTTTTGAAACTGATAAAAATGTAGTCCGGCAATCACGATAATGACATTTCGATTTTTGACGACAATGAATTCGGTTTTCATCTAACACCGTATTGACTCGTTAAAATAACTTTATGTGTTTTTAATGCAGCTTGTAGTATTTACATCCGTGTCACACTAATATTCTATGAAAACAACGTTAACCCGTCCTAAGGCATTTTCAATCCTTTTGTTTATAGGGCTCAGTCTTGGCTTCAACAGCACAGGCAATGCGACAGTCTATTTCGTTCGCTCAAGCGGCAATGATGCAAACCCTGGAATTTCCTGGGCTTTTTCATTTAAAACACTCAGGCACGCACTTGCCATTGCGGGGCCAGGTGATGTAATCAACGTATCGCAGGGCACCTATACGCCAAGCAGTACACTGAATGCAACCGCCAGTTTTAATATCCCTTCTTTGGTAACGGTATATGGCGGCTACCCCGCTGTTGGCAATCCGGGTTTTGCTGCAAGAGACCCAAAAAAATACCCAACTATACTTTCTGGTGATCTGGATGGCGATAATGACGGCGACAGTTATACGGTTGTCAAGTTTTTAAATGTGATGTCCGGAACACTCGTGGATGGCTTTGTTATTCAGTTCGGAATGTCTCCTATTGATAGTGTAGCGGGAGGCATCACTAATAGAGCTGATGCAGGTACAACAAGCAATCCAACCGTGAAAAACTGTACTTTCCGGTATAATACCGGATTACGCATATCCGCAGTGTCCAATCTCGGCGGCGGAAAAGTCAACTATTCTTATTGTAATTTTAGTGATAACAAAGGCTTTTCCACCTTTTTTAATGGATCGATTGATCAAAATGTTAGAATAGAACACTCGCTTTTTTCGGACAGCTGTAAACATGAAATTTACAATGTTGTACGTAATGCTACCGAGAACGATACATTACGAGCTACGGTAAAAATTCTTTATCTCAACAATTGTGGTTTTGTTGCAAGACTTCCTGATTGTGAAATCATACAGAATGAGCCCGCTTACGGAATAATAGCTGATTCTTCATTCCTCATTGCAGAAAAATCGGTGTTTATTGGTGGTAGCTCGGGTGTCAACACTGATAATTTTAACGGTTTTCACGGCATTACTACCTACCCTCTTATACATACTTCTCTTTCAGGGTGTACTTTTCAAGATCAGACCTCCTTTTCTATTCGACTTAATGAGTCTTTAAGCTCCTCTACCTTCCCTTCCTATTTATCAATAAAAAATTGTGTACTGGGAACGCAGGTTATTGCTACCGGAACTGAGCCCTTCAGGTTAAACATTTCCTTTTCCAATTTTGGTTTTCCGCTGACTAGCTCTGATGCTTTTGAATTTTCTTCCGGTTCTGGCAACCTAAATGTTGCACCAAAATTTTTGAATCCCGCATCACCATTGGGTGCCGACGGTATTTTTGGTACGGCTGATGACGGATATAATTTGGTGGATTGTTCTCCCGGCATCAATCAGGGCGATAATATTGCAGACACTACTACTGCAGATGCAGCCGGATTACCGCGGGCATTCAATTCGCAGCGTGATATGGGTGCATATGAATTTCAATCTGTTCCCCAGGTTAGCCAGTTGGCAAATTCGAATGAGACGGCCACGCGGTATGTATATGCCGGCAACAATATACTGCTGGATGACAATGGCAATTGTGGTTTAATCGCCAGTATTCAACCCAGTGGTGCATCCATGATCAATGGAAAAGTGGTTGCCACCATGCATGTTGAGCCTTCTGTTCAAATCCACAGTGGAATACCCTATATGCCGCGGCATGTTGATATTGAACCCGCTACCAATGCCGCAAATGCTACTGCCACTATTACGTTGTATTGTACCCAGGCCGACTTTGACGCTTTTAACGTTGGCCGTGGCACCTTTCCGCACTTACCCATGAACTCCGGTGATATGGCTGGACGCGCCAACTTAAGAATTACCCAATACCACGGTACAAGCACGCTCTTTACACCCGGCTCCTACTCTGGTTCCAGCACGCTTATTGACCCCACCAATTCAAATATTATATGGAACACCACGTATAACCGTTGGGAGATAACATTTACTGTAACTGGGTTTAGCGGATTTTTTATTCATACCGGTCTTGTAGCCCTGCCATTACACCTGGGTTCGTTTACCGGCGTGCATCATTCAGGCGATAATATCTTATCATGGATGACGCTATCTGAAATGAACACCGCGTCCTTCATGGTGAAACGAAGTACCGACGGAATAAAGTTTGTAACGATAGCAACTATACCCGCCGCCGGCAATAGTTCTTTACCCCGAAATTATACATTTACCGATAACCATTTTACGTCAGCACTTAACTATTACCGTTTGCAAATGATAGACATCAATGGCAGTTATACATTTTCTTCCGTGATTGCATTACGCGGCCAAAGCAGCAGCACCATCAGCGTTTCACCCAACCCGTTCAGTAATATAATAAACGTGGAAATTCCATCGCAGACAGGTGGCCATGCAACACTTGCATTGCTGGATGGTAATGGACGATCCGTTTTGTCTAAAAAACTTGTATTGCAAAGTGGGACTAACGTGGTGGCAATAACTGTACCCGCCGGCACCGCACCGGGCTTGTACGTTTTACGAATAGAAGAAAACAACCGCGTTAGCTTTTTGAAATTGATAAAAAATTAAACCAGTCATCAGAATTAGCTGCGCATAGGCCAAGGGTTGAATTGTAATGACAGCGCCATGGGGTATGCAAGACCAACTTGCCAGCGCGTAGTGATCCGGGCAATAAACTAACAAAAATAATGATTATAGCGGCTAATGCTTTTGGCGACCTGCGTCTTGCAGGGAATGATACATTCACACGCATGGGCCGAAGCAATGTAGCAGATACCATTGTTTTTGCTTTACATAACCGATTTCAGCCAAATGCTCCAGGAAAGAGTATCGTGTTTTACAACCGTAAACGTGTTGAAATTAAATGGCCCCATTGTGTGGGATGTATTGTTAAAGATGCCCCTGTGTCAGGCTACTGACAATTGATTTTTTATCGCCTTCGTAGTTTTGTTACTATTCAAACGGATGTTTTATAGCAATGAGTTTTTGGTTAATTGTATAACCCGGACGGCGCTGTATTTATGCATGCGCCGACCATAGTACATACGCACGTTTTTTGCGTCACCTATCATTAACATGTTGTAGCGCCATTGAATAATGCAAAACCACATGCTGAAAAAATAAAATTGATTCAGTAACGCTTGTAGTAATTTAAGGATATGCATCGTTATTTACATAACACAACATTTTATTAAACGCAATCAAAATGGACAAAAAATTACAGGGGCAGATAGCAATTGTTACTGGTGCCAGCAGCGGTATTGGTGCCGGGGTGGCAAAATCACTTGCGGCCGCAGGTGCAACCGTGGTGGTCAATTACCCGGTGGCGACTAGCAAAGACGCCGCAGATAAAATACTCGAAGAAATTATTGCGGCAGGCGGATCAGGTATAACCTGCGTTTGCGATGTAAGTAAAGAGGATGAAGTAATAAAGATGTTTGCGGATGTAATAGCGCAGTTCGGCACCGTTGACATACTGGTTAATAATGCAGGGTTGCAAAGGGATGCCAGGTTTACTGAGATGACACTGGAACAATGGAATTTTGTACTGGGTGTTAATCTTACCGGGCAATTTCTTTGTGCGCGGGAAGCCATCAAAGAATTTTTGCGGAGAGGATTGGATGAAAAAAGAAGCAAGGCTGCAGGAAAAATCATTTGCATGAGCAGTGTGCACGAAGTCATTCCCTGGGCAGGGCATGCCAACTATGCTGCCAGCAAAGGCGGCGTTATGATGATGATGAAAACCATTGCACAGGAATTTGCCCCTAAAAAGATCCGCATTAATTCTATTGCACCGGGGGCAATAGCAACGCCCATTAACCACGAGGCATGGGATACGACAGCACATTTGCAGGCGCTGTTAAAACTCATTCCCGAAAAACGCATTGGCCAGGTGCAGGATATTGGTAATGCAGCTGTATTTCTGGCCAGTGATGATGCAGACTACATAAACGGTACCACACTATTTGTAGACGGCGGTATGACATTGTACCCGGGTTTCGAAGACAACGGGTAATGTAACCACCAGCTGGCAGACTTCTGCACCGGCTATCAGCAGCCAACCATCAACGACTGATAATTTATTGCAAATGCACCTAACACAAAAACCTGATGAACGAAGAACAACAACGGTTAGCGCAACACGGTTGGAAAAAATGGGGTCCCTACCTCAGCGAACGCCAATGGGGCACGGTGCGGGAGGATTATAGTGAGCATGGCGACGCCTGGAATTATTTTCCGCACGACCACGCCCGGAGCCGGGCCTACCGCTGGGGCGAGGATGGTATTGCAGGCATTAGTGATGATTTGCAGCGTATTTGTTTTGCACTAACATTATGGAATGGAAAAGATCCCATACTTAAAGAACGCATGTTTGGTTTGACAGGTAACGAAGGCAACCATGGCGAAGATGTTAAAGAATTGTATTACTACTTAGATAATACGCCTACCCATTCTTATATGAAGCACCTGTACAAATATCCGCAGGCGGCTTTTCCTTATGCAGACCTGGTAAACACCAACCGCCACCGGTCAAAGTTTGAAACAGAATATGAGTTACTGGATACAGGCTTGTTCAACGAAGGAAAATATTTTGATGTTTTTACCGAATATGCAAAGAACGATGTTGAAGATATAAGTATCCGCATTACTGCACACAACCGCGGCAATGAGACAGCGCACTTATCGTTGTTGCCCACCATCTGGTTCCGTAATCTATGGTCTGTTGGGCTCCTGAAAGAAAATCCGCTAATAAAAATACATGAAACACATAACAGCTACGCGTCGGCAGATCTGCAACATCCGGAGCTTGGTAAATATCACTTCTATTTTGAAACACCGGCCCGTACCCTTTTTACAGAAAACGAAACAAATACGGAGCGTGTATTCAATCAACCCAATAAAACGCCTTTTGTCAAAGATGCTTTTCATACGGCAGTAACCGCACAACAATTCGGGTGGCTGGAAGAAAAAAAGGAAGGCACCAAGTTTGCGCCGATGTATGCATTCAGCATCGCTCCGCGTTCTTCTGTGCGTGTTAGACTGCGGTTGTCTAAAAATGCCATACCGCATAACCCATTTAATCATTCTTTCGATATGCTGTTTGACAATCGCATAACGGAGGCCAACGATTTTTATGCGAGCATTACAAAAACCAACGACGGCGACTTATACAATATACAGCGGCAGGCTTTTGCCGGGATGCTGTGGAGCAAACAATATTTCAATATTGATATACCCAGGTGGCTCAATGGAGACATGGGTCAGCTTCCTCCACCCGAAAGCCGCAAACAGGGCCGTAACCATCAGTGGCATTCCCTGAATAATGAAGATATTATTTCTATGCCAGACAAATGGGAGTATCCCTGGTATGCCGCCTGGGACCTAGCATTCCATTGTGTACCGTTGTCTATGATTGATGCCGCCTTTGCCAAAGAACAACTGATCTTGTTCCTTCGTGAGTGGTATATGCATCCTAACGGACAATTGCCCGCGTATGAGTGGGCGTTTGGTGACGTAAATCCTCCTGTGCATGCATGGAGTTGCCTGCAGGTTTTTAAAACCGACCGGGAGAAAACAGGAAAACCTGACATTGATTTTCTAAAACGGGTTTTTCAAAAACTGCTGATCAATTTTACCTGGTGGGTTAATCGTAAAGACCACAAAGGCAATAATGTTTTTGAAGGCGGTTTTTTAGGATTGGATAATATTGGCGTATTTGACCGCAGCAGCGCCCTGCCGGGCGGCGGCATGCTGGAACAGGCCGATGGAACCAGCTGGATGGCCATGTATTGTTTGAATATGCTGGAAATGGCCATTGAAATATCGCAGTATGACAGCACCTATGAAGACGTAACCACTAAATTCTTTGAACATTTTATTTATATCGCAGAATCTTTGAACCGCATCGGGGAAAACTGGACCGGTAGCTGGGACGATGAAGAAGGCTTTTTTTATGACGTGCTTGCTATGCCAGACGGACGGTACCTACCATTGAAAGTACGCAGCCTTGTTGGATTGAGTAGTTTGTTTGCCACCCTGGTGTTGAAAAAAGATATGCTGGATAAAGTGCCGGATTTTCATAAACGCCTAAAATGGTTTCAGCAATACAGACAGGATAACGGGCATTCGCTGGTAATTGAAGAACTGTATGATCATAATGATATCCTGTTATCACTTGTGCCAAAGGCAAGACTGGAAAAATTAATGAAGGCACTATTAAACGAATCTGAGTTTTTATCCGAAGGAGGCATCCGCTCCATTTCTAAAATTCATGAGAAGGGATATGGCGTTACCATAGGCGGGGAGTATTTTGGATTGGATTACCAACCGGCAGAAGGCAATACTTCACTGTTTGGTGGAAATAGTAACTGGCGCGGCCCCGTGTGGATGCCGATGAATTATTTATTGGTGAATGCACTGCAAACGCTGGGCGGGTATCATAAAAAAGATGTCCTGGTGGAAATGCCTACCGGTTCGCAAAACTGGGTTTGCCTGCGTGAAGTAGCCGATGATCTTGCAGAAAGATTGGTCTCCATTTTCAGGCAGGACCAAGCAGGTAAAAGAAAGATAAACGGGAATGATGCCATTTATCAGCACGATGCCAATTTTAAGGATCTTGTTTTGTTCTATGAATATTTTCATGGCGATACCGCCCGGGGTGTTGGCGCCACGCACCAGACCGGGTGGACTGGTGTGATTGCAGAATTGATAAACAGGGTAAGCAGTCAAACAAAATAAACTAACAAACCATATCCAAAAAGATATGGCAACGCAGCAAAAGTTTTGAGGAAGCCATTCATTACAAGACCTATTCTTTGTCTTTCAAAGTCGGCCAGTTTTTATTGGCTTTCTGAATATACTCCTCTTGCTTTTTCTTCCACATTAACTGCACCTCTTTATTATAGTTCAGGTAAAGTTTTCCATCTGCAACCAGCCATGCCTGCGGATCTGTGGGTGCTTTGTGTCCATCAGCCAGTCCGTATGCGCAGTAACCCCCATACTGAGGTGCAAACTTTTCCGGATTGGTTTTAAATGCATCCAGGTTTTGCTGACTGGCAAAATACCAGGTAGCGCCATTCCATGCAAATGAATACTGCTTATCTCCCTTCACCGGTTTACTTTCTGTAAAATAGGATACCGGGTCATATCCATGAATGGCGCCATCTGAAGGATTAAAGACCGACGATTTCTGCGCAAATACGTTTATTGACCCAACAACTAAAAAACCGATAACAAAGAATACTTTTTTCATACTGCTTAATTTATAAAAATCAAAACTAGGCATCATCCACAGCAAACTTTGTCAGGCAAATGACAATTAATTATTATGCATTTCAAAGCAGTGGCCACTATTTGAACTTTTATGGTAGCCATCTGACTGGCGGATTGTAACCAATGCTACCCTGCATGCCATTCATTCAGCAAGCATGCAGAATTAGTGGTGTTTTAATATTAATGTGCTGTTTGTACCAGTTTGTCGGGTACGGGACAAATAATCATTCCATACCTGTTTTTCTTTGCAGCGTGATAGCAATGTCTATACGCGTATTTTGCGGCCGTGGCGGCATCAAAGCGCTAGAATCATCTTTCCGAAAAAAAACGGATATTTTTGTAAATGAGAAATTTCATAGCAGCGATTGATATATGGCTTCCAACAGCCTATTAATTATTGACTAGTAAATTAATTACCATGATAATTGAAATAATATTATTGCTGATGGCCATTTATCTGCTGGCAGGATTGGTATTTGCAATTGTGTTTGTAATAAAAGGCGTTAGGGTTTTTGATGATGGTGCTCATGGAACCAGCATCGGATTCAGGATTATTATTCTGCCTGGTGCAATTCTGCTTTGGCCGGTACTCCTTAAAAAATGGATTCATGCAAAATCAACCCGCCATGATAAAGCCGCTTAGAAAAAAGCATTTACAAATATGGATTTCGTTGGCAATATTGCTTGCCGCAGGCATTGTTACGGCCTGGTTGGCAGTTCCCAAACAACCTGCACAAAAGCTGTTGCAACCGGAAACATTTGCGCCGTTACCTGTTGTACTCAAACAATCAGACAAACAATATTATACAGTGGCAATCCGTAGCAATACAGCGGGATCACAATTGCAGCTGGAGTGGATTAACAAAACAGCCTTGCCATATCCTACCGCCACAATTTATGCAGGTAGTACAACAAAGGATTTAGAAAAGGCAAAACTCATCGGCCGTGTTGAGGCAAGGGGCAATTGGTATTTTGCGCTGGACACCACCTTTAATGCAAACCCTGCTTATACCGACCATTTTATTTTGTACGACTTTATTCACCAACAGGTGATTGACACAATAAATTTTAGACCATGAGCGCATCGTATGCAGCCGTTGGCTGGAACCGGCAGAAAAAAAAATACGACTGGCTGATTTTTGTCTTTTGTGTATTGTATCTCGCTGTTTTTATTGGATTGACTGCAATGGTCAATCCGCAATATACCTTTGAAACGCTGCTCATTCGTTCGGCCGGTACGCTGGCCATACTGTTACTGCATATCATACTCGCCATCGGGCCGTTAGCCAGGCTCAATAAAAAATTCCTGCCATTGCTATACAACCGGCGCCACCTGGGTGTAACCATGTTTATGATTGCGTTGGTACACGGCAGCTTTTCCATTCTGCAATTTCACGCCTTTGGCAATGTAAATCCATTTGTTTCGCTTTTTACTTCCAATACACAATACAATTCTGTTGCCCAGTTTCCCTTTCAGGCATTGGGCTTTTTTGCCTTGGTTATTTTATTATTGATGGCGGCGACCAGCCATGATTTCTGGCTGCGTAATCTTTCACCCAAAACCTGGAAGACATTACACATGTTTGTCTACCTCGCTTATTTACTAATTGTACTACATGTTATGCTGGGTGTGGTGCAATATGAAACCAACCCTGTTTTTGTTATCATGATAATTATTGGCGCAGCTGCACTGGTATTACTACATCTTATTGCAGGCAGCCGGGAAGTAAAAAAAGATAATCTGCAGTTCGACCTTAAAGAACAAGGCTTTTCATATGTCTGCAATGTGGCCGAAATAGATGAAAGCAAAGCAAAAATATTTTGTATCGACGAAGAAAGGATTGCCGTTTATAAACATGAAGGAAAACTCTACGCAATTCATAATGTATGTAAACACCAGGGCGGCCCGCTGGGCGAAGGTAAAATACTGGACGGCTGTATTACCTGCCCCTGGCATGGTTACCAGTATTTACCAGTCAACGGCCAATCACCGCCACCGTTCAAAGAAAAAGTAAGTACGTATGATGTGCGGGTTAAAGAAGGACAAGTATGGTTGTCTTCAACGCCTTACCCGGAAGGAACAGAAAGGCCAGGTGCCACCATTTAACAAACCAACAATTAAGAATGATACAATGAAAAACGAAGAGTTTTATATTGGCTGGATGGAGAAAGCCCCCGACGGATTTGCGAAGTTTGTGAAAAGGGTCTTCCTTGTATTACTGGCAATGGGAGCAATCACGGGTGTACTACTTGCACTCTCGCAAAAGAAATTTTCTACGGGTAATTTTGAATTCGGAAAACTGACCGCAGTAAAGGGCATTTATTTCACCCAACCTTTCCCATTTTTGAAAGCTGTTAATGGCAAAGATATTTTAGGGCGTCCTTCATTTATCACTATTCCGCTAATAGGTTTTGGAAAAACTGGTGCTGCGGGGGTTATTGCCGCCATTGAGAAACAAAAAAACAGGTCCCTCAACCGCAAAGAAGTAACCATGCATGGAACGCTGTTGTACAATGATGGTAAATTGCTGATGCAGGTTGATGCAAATGATTCAGTTGTAACAAACATTACAGATGTTGCAGAAGATACTTTATTACCCCTTGTAAGCAACCTGAGGGAACAGGAAATACACGGCGAAATAGTTGATCCCAAATGTTTTTTTGGGGTAATGAAACCAGGCCAGGGCAAACCACATAAAGACTGTGCCATTCGTTGTATTCTTGGCGGCATTCCACCTGTATTGAGAGTACAAGATGAGGAAGGGAATGAGAATTACTGCCTTATATTGGGCGAAAACGGTGAACAAATGAACGAAGCCGTGCAGCATTTTGTAGCCGAGCCGGTAACCTTGAGAGCGAGGGTGGTAAAGTATGACGACTGGATAATACTGTACATCAAAAATAAAAGCATCACGCCATTCTCTTACCTGCGTGCACATTTTGGCAATGCTGTTGCGGCTTGTGGCCCGGCTTGCATGAAATAAGATTGACACATTTTCCCCGCGAAAAAAACCCGCAACGGCGTCTTAGTTTACCAGCGATAATGTAAATGACGTAGTCAAGATTTATACGAACATTTCAAAGTTGGCTCCCTTCCATTTGTATGGCCTGTTAGAAACCTAACCTTTATTGCGCAATTACCTTCTTCGCGTAGCGATAAATATTTAATGCTGGTCACAATCCAACCACAGTAATACTGAGCGGGTGTTAATTAGAATAATGAATCACCAAACAGTACACTAAAAATATCAACTTCATTGAGCGCTAGTCAAAACGGGCTAACGCTTCCTACCCCAGGAGGACGATGAAAATACTTTCCGGCAAATACTTTCATTGGGTGGCATACAACATCGTTACCAGGCCGTTTTAAAATGCGGGTGGAGGGACGTACACTACTGCAAATGGAAAATACACGGAGCATATAGAATTCTTTACCAAAACGGCAGAAAGTGTCGGTAAAACACTTGTTTTCGACTATTCGTTTGTCAATGGTGACTGGCGCCATCGATGTCAAAAATCTACTGGTGGAGAAATGGACGATTGCTGGTCGATGAGGCAAAAACTTGAGAGGAAACAGGAACATTAAAATCGTTACACCTTAGGACGAATCGGGATTATAATTTGTTTAACTCTTTTTACCTTCTGGTGTGAGTTATTTATACACCACACTTAGGCTGAAGTTTGTGTTACCATTGTAGCACTTGCTTCCCTGTTCAAAAGCGAACAATTACTGTACGTTTGCGTACATACTAACAAAGCCTTTTCCGCTCAAACACTGAATGTAAAGCACTTCTGCGTTTGGCATAACCATTGGGTTAAATCTATATCTTCACTACACCCGTTGTAAAACTAACATGAGCCGCCATGGTCAAAATAGAGCGTCGGCTTTCAGGAGAAAGGTATACCACTCATTTACAATAACAGTATGATATTACTCAACTTAAGAATCGCGTTACGCAATCTCAGGAAAAACCGGTTTTTTTCTGCCATCAATATCTTCGGGCTTGCATTAAGCCTTGCCTGCTGCCTTGTAATTGGCTTATATATACTGAACGAACTGAGTTATGACCGCTTCCACAAAAACTTCAACAACATAGTTCGACTCACAGAAAAACAAGACCAGGCGGGTACATTGTACACAGTTGCGGTAACACCGGGTCCATTAGCACCGGCATTACAACGAGATTTTCCACAGGTAGTCGCTACGGTAAGGTTCGGGCATTGGAGTGGGCTTTTAAAAAATGGCAGTAACATCTTTGAACAACAAGATATCCAATTGACAGATAACAGCATTTTTAAGGTGTTTAATTTCCCATTGATTAAAGGAAATGCAGCAACTGCGCTGCAATCGGCCGACGAGATTGTTCTAACTGAAACAATGGCCGATAAATATTTTGGGAAAGGCTGGAAAGAAAATGACCATGTACTCGGACAAACGTTTCGCCTAAACAATCAAAATGATTTTAAACTCGTTGGTATCGTAAAAGATCCACCACAAAATTCAAGTATTCATTTTGACGTTCTACTGCCCATCACCTTTCTTTTTAAAACAGATGAATGGTCTAACAAGTGGAACAGTAATAATTTTCATACTTACCTGCTCTTAAAAGCAGGCACCAATCAACAGGCTTTTGAGGCGCAAATTGAGAAACAATTGAGTAAATACAATTCTGAAACACACGATTTACTAAGGTTACAACCGCTCAGCCAACAATATCTTCATTCTTCTTTTGATTTCAAAACCGATTGGGGAAAAAGAAACAGTATAAAATATATCGACATTTTTGGTGCAGTCGGTTTGATGCTATTTGTAATTGCTTGTTGCAATTTTATCAATCTTTCAACCGCGCGATCACTGAATCGTGCGCTGGAGGTAGGTATACGCAAAGTGAATGGCGCCAGCAGGCGACAACTTATTTGGCAATTCCTCAGTGAGTCTACGCTGATAGCCTGCATAGCAGGCATACTGGCAGTTGTTCTTCTTAATATAGCCCAGCCATGGCTGCAACATATCACAGGAACTTATCTCAATACTGGCCTGTCCAATGCGCTATTATATCCGCTGTTTGCCTGCTTTATAGTTATCATTGGAGTAATAGCTGGCTTTTATCCCGCACTCATTTTATCTTCATTTGAACCCGTGAGGATTTTAAAGAAAACTACCTTTGCGGGTTCCGGCAAGCGGTTCAGACAGGGCCTGGTAGTGTTGCAATTTACCATTGCGGGGGTTTTGATTATTTGCACATTCTTTATGTACCGACAACTGCGTTTTATACAACAAAAAGATCTTGGTTTTGATAAAGAACAAGTTGTTATAGTACGTCTTGGCGACGTGTTAAAAGAAAAGCCGCAGTTATTCAGAAGTGAGGTGGAAAAACTCCCTGGTGTAATGGCAACCGCGCCAGCTACCATGTCGCTGGCGAATGTATACAATTCAAGTTACCTTGAGTGGGATGGCATGCAGCCAACCGACAAATTCTTAATCACCCAGGCAAATGTAGATCCGGGATTTATTCCTGCTTTGCACTTGCGCTTATTAAGTGGAACGAATTTTTCACCCCAAATCACCAATGATACCGCGAATTATATAGTCAATGAAACTGCTGTAAAGCAAATGGGCGAGTCTATCAACTCGGTGCTGTATAAACAGGTATCATTTTGGGGTACAAAAGGCAGGATTATAGGTGTTGTAAAAGATTTCCATTTCAAGTCTTTAAATACAGGTATTGAGCCTTTCATTTTCAGGTATCAGCCTAAAGAACGATACTTTAATTTATTTGTAAAATTGTCAGCCACTACAACAGATGCCACACTGCATCAGTTGCAACAGTTGTACAAATCGTATGAAAAGGAAACCCCTTTTGATTTCAGTTTTTTAGATGAGCGTCTTGAAAAATTATATGCTGAAGACAAACGAACAGCGTCGGTGATTCTACTGTTTTCAGGGTTTACCATTTTTATTGCGTGCCTTGGCTTGTTTGGTCTGGCGGTTTATGCCGCAGAGCAGCGTGTAAAAGAAATTGGCATCCGCAAAGTATTGGGTGCTGGTATATTTTCCATCACAAAACTATTATCTACAGATTTTTTCAAGCTGGTCCTTGCCGGCATGGTAGCAGCTATTCCGGTTGCCTGGTTTGCTACTACAAAGTGGCTACAAAATTATACCTACCGCATTGACGTGGAGTGGTCTGTATTTGTACTATCCTGTGGTCTCATCGCAGCTATTGCAGTTTTAACAGTAAGCTTGTATGCGCTGAAAGCGGCGACAGCGAACCCAATAAAAAGTTTGCGAACTGATTAAATACCTTAATAGCAATTTATTACTATTTATAAGGCTTACGGCGGCTCGAATTGTTTGGTTGTGTTGGTTATAAAAAGAAACCTGCCCTTACAGCAAGCCGATGATACTCAATATCATTTTTGAATGTATTGCTGATATAAGAACTGGCCTGGTAACGATACCCAAAACTAATCAGAAAGCCCGCGGACCGATTAAAGGGTATTTTTACACCAACGCCACCGGCATATAAAATGCCCCCCCGAAAGTCGGAAGTGGTTGCAGAACGTTGCGTAATGTTTACTGCATATCCGCCATCTATAAAATAAAACGGAATGACACTTCCACCCGGGTATATGTCGCCACGGATACTCAGAAATAAGGGTATCATAGTTTGTGTGGCATACAAATCAATACCCACACCTGCTCCACCAAACAAAAACTGGTTGAAACGAAAACCGTTTACAGTTTGAAACGAAAATGCAGCAGTGGTAACACCGTCGATAGTGGTTTTTCCTGCTACCAGGGGGCCCAGTTCAGTAAAATGCGCAAACGCGCCCGCCCTGGCACGATACCCTGCGTATGAAGGTTGTTTGTCGGTTTTAATAATATCGCTGCTTCCAAATACCAGGATGGTGCCATCTGCTGTTTGAATTTTCACACGCAGACTGTCTTGTACAATTATCCTTCCACGGATAACAGATTCATTTTTGAGGTAAATAACGTCTTCTGTTTTGTTTTGCTGAGCATGTGCATTTGCCACCAGCGCAATGGCGACAATCAGCATTAAAATGAAACGCTTCATATGCAAGTTTTAATTATTGGCCCATTTCTTAAAATCCATCACCCTGTCGCGGCTCACAATTACATCCCTTTGTTTTGTCCCGGTCTTTACAATTATTTTTAACCGGCTGTTTATATAGGGCTTCACCTGCTCAATAGCTTTTGCCTTCACAATGGTACTTCTATTGATGCGAAAAAAGTGAACCGGGTCAAGCATTTTTTCCAAAGCATCCAGGGAGTGTTCAATTAAATAATGATTTCCATCGAAGGTGTACATACACACCATTTTGTTATCCGTTAAAAAATAGGCTATCTGGTCGGTTTCAATAAAAAATAATTTCTGTCCTACCCTACCCACAAACCGTGTTTTATATTTCTGTTGTGACCGCTCAAGCAACTCCAACAACTGATGATAGGCCGGTGACACTTCTTTCGACTGCCGAAACGTATGTAGTTTTTGAATAGCAAAGCACAAAGCATCGGCCGTTACTGGTTTTAAAAGATAGTCAACACTAAGCAGTTTAAAGGCCTCCATCGCATACTGGTCATAGGCAGTAGTAAAAATTACGGGCACTGGCACATCAATCTGCCTGAAAATTTCGAACGCAAAACCATCCGCAAGGTGAATATCGAGTAATATAAAATCAGGCGGCAAATGGGTTCTCAGCCAGGCAACACTGTTTTCAACGGTATCAATTGTGCCCAGCACGTGTACCTGGGGCGCACACCTTTGCAGCAACAACTGCAGCCGGTCTGCAGCAATTTTTTCATCTTCGATAATTAAGGTTGTCATGACGCTGGTTGTATCAATGGCAATTCAACTGTAAAACTCGTAATATTTTGACTTATTCCGATCTGCCGGCCGGTTATCAACTCATATCGCTGCGCTATATTCTTAAGTCCCAGTTGGGTTGAATCGCCTGCAGGCTGTTTAACCTGAAGATTATTTGTTACTACCATCCTGGTTGCATCTTTAATAGAAATGGTAATCTGCAATGGTTTGCCTTGGGAGAGGATATTATGTTTGATAGCGTTTTCAATCAACATCTGGAGCGAAGCAGGTACAATCAACCAATGATAAAACGCTGGATCAATATCCATCTCTATAGCAATACTTTCGGGAAACCTTTTTTTCAACAAAAAGATATATGGCTTAATATATTCCAATTCTGTGCCTACTGGTATCAGTTCCTTATCCTGGCTATTTAAAATATGCCTGTATACTTTTGAAAATTCCTCGATGAATGTGTTGGCTTCCGGATTATCCCTGATAACCATCCCTGACAATACATTAAGGTTGTTAAAAAGGAAATGCGGATTGACCTGATTTTTGATGGCCTGCAGTTGTGCCTGGGCATTTATTCGTTTTAATTCTTCCGCCTCCAGTTGTTTGGTTCTGTATTGCTTATTGAAAATAAATATTCCATTAATAATGTGCAGGAATAAGTTGATGCGCGTACCATAGGTCATTGCCAGTTTGATGCTTAGTTTACGCTCGCTGTCCGGAAGATGCAGCCATTGCGCGGTTCCCCAACTTACCGCCAGGCCCAGTACAACTGAAGCCATCATACCGGCAATAAAAAAAAGACAGAGGAATTGCCAAATGTGCCATTTAATGTGATAACTTTTTAACACGACAAGTATTAAACGGTTAGCCTCCCAAATGGAAAGGGTTATGAAAATCATTAAACCCATAATGATGTACCAGGGGGCGGTTATACCGTAATAATGATAAACTTCAGTAAAAAGCGTGTTGATATATGAGTAGATGCCCAGCAATATCACGACAGCATACCTGTATTTACTCGAAAACATCATGTATCTAAATTAAGAAACAGTTCCGGAAAGTGCCGGAACTGCTTGGTTCTTACAGGCATCGTTTTTCGTTTTGCACGCATCAGGGCAATAATACCCTGTCAATAACATGTACCACCCCGTTTTTTGCCACTATATTCACTTTTACAATATTAGAAGCCGTTCCCGCATTTCCGCTGCCAGTAACTTTTGCACCACCTGCAATGCTGAACGTCAGTGATTTTCCGGATAGCAATGTGGGTGCAGTAGTGAGTCCTTCAACCAGGTCTGCTGAAAAAGCTCTCACAGGAACCACATGGTACAACAATACATTGGTAAGCGTATTCACCGTGGCAGCATTGGCATTGGAGATAGCGGTACTGTCAAAACCAACGGCCTTGAACGCTGTATTGGTGGGCGCAAATACCGTTAGAGAACCGGGGGTTGACAGCGCTGTTGCCAGTCCGCATTTTACCACTGCCTGCACCAGTAATTTGAAGCTTGTATCTGATTGCGCTACTGCCACAATGCTCGCAGCAGGAGGCAACAACACCGTTCCAATCACGTGAACGGCTCCATTGCTGGCGTCTACGTCGGCTTTATCTACTTTGACACCGTTAACATAGGCGTTACCTGAAGCAAATTTCTTAACATACACCGAATCACCATTCAACGTAACAACGCCGGGGTTATAACTCGTAGGTAAAGCCGCAGCCAATACCTTTCCACTTAGCACATGGTATTTCAAAATAGTACCCAGGGCAACCGGATCCGATGGCGGCGTGATAGCAGAAAATGCTGCATTCGTAGGCGCAAACACCGTAAACGGTCCGGTGCCATTGAGGGTGGCTGTTAAACCAGCCGTACCAATAGCGCTCACAAGTGTAGTAAAGCCATTGGTGGAAGCAACATTCACCACCTTATTAGTGTCGGTGGGGGTATCGTCATCTTTATCGCAGGAAGCAACTGCAATAATAACAGTAAACAAAAACAGGCTGGGCCAAATCCGGCGTATTGTGCTATTCTTTTTCATAATTATATTTTATTGATCTTACTTTAATGTGATAATATCTGATAATCTTGCGGGCAGGGCTTGGCATTCTTATTTATGGGAGCAATACCTGATCAACCAAATGCACTACTCCATTGAGGGTTACAATATCTGTTGCAATAATATTGGATGGAGTGGTATTACTGTTGCCTTTTACTTTGGCACCCCCGCTGAGCAATATTTTCACGGTACCGCCATTAAGCGTAGCCGGTGTTGCCCCGTCTGTGAGGTCCGACGAAAAAATGCGGGCACCTATAACATGGTAAGTAAGAATGGTAGTAAGTACTGCAGGGTCAGCTGCGTTAATGGCATCAATGGTGGCAAACCCAGCGTTAATGAAAGCCTGGTTGGTAGGTGCAAACACGGTAAATGGTCCTGCGCCGTTTAATACAGCTGCCACATTGGTATTTCCCTGGCTTGCACGCAATACCGCAGCAACCAGGTAACTCAGGTTGGCATTTGCCTGGGCGGCGCCCACAATAGTTGAAGTGGGAGGAATGAGCACGCGGTTTATAACATGAATGACACCGTTTTTGGCGTCCCAGTCTTTTTGAATAACATTGATACCATTGATGAACACAGTGCCTGCGCTGGTGCGGGTAACATACACCGCCTTACTGGCAACTGTATTGACCTCCGTATTAGCTGCAAGTGGAATGCTGCCTGATTTTACTTCAGATGGTAACACGTGATACAGCAGTATCGACTTTAGTGTTTCGATTGGCGCGTGCGCCACTGCATCAATACTGCTGAAGCCAGCAGCCTGAAATGCCTGGTCGGTTGGGGCAAATAAAGTTAGGCTGGCGCTTTTATCACCCAATGTACCGTTCAACCCGGCGCGAACAACAGCCACCGATAAATAGGAAAAACGACTGTCGCCGGCAACTTTTTCCAGGATAGTGTTTTTAGCAGGTGGGGGCGTAACAGGCGGAATATACTTACAACCTGTACTGATTAAAAGGATGCATGCGAGTAATTCCATGCCCCTTAGCATAATTGGCTTAAATGGTGTTTGCATAATGAGTATTTTTATAACTCTTAGGACAAACAACCACAATATTTGATTTGATGAAATCGCCGAAAGGTTACATAATACTCCCCAATGGTAGAATTTTAGTGATGAATTGTAAAGAGAGTTGAAAGAAATGTTTGCACGCAACTAACTTGTATAAAAGAATTTGGCTGAGATCCAGCAGTTTTATTTAGCGCAATGACTCTTCAACCCAATTTAGTTCACAGACATTGCGCTTATTGCGGTTCTAGGATTGAACACGCTTTAATTTTTATGCATGCTACCAGTTAGCTTGAAAAAGTAATACGGGAACCAGTTCTAAAATCCCGGCGGTTTTTCATTTAAATCAGAATCAAGAAAATCAGTAATCATTGGTATCAGCCATTTTTCATGCTGCATAAACATCCCAATATGCGTGGTGCCGGGTAAAATGGCCAGCCTGGATGTTGGCAGCCCGTGAAATTCACCTTGTTTGCCACCGCCCTTGGCGCGAAACAGTTTCAATGCATGTTCGTAAACAATACCGTCAGCATCGCCAATGGCCAAAAAGATCGGAGCCTTGATATTCATTACCTCCTTCGACCAATCATACGGTTTCAGATCAATGCTTTTTACTTTCGTTACAAACTCGGCAAAATGAGCGGGGTCGTTACCCAGGCTATCATACTGTTTTTGTATGGGGGTGCCTTTAAACATTTCTGCATCAAATGTAGCGAAGCTGTCAACTGCTTCAGGCCACCATCCATTTTGTGCATACGGCGCCGAAACCACCACCAGCCGGCGCAACTGTTGCGGATGCCGTACCGCAAATTGAAACGCCACGCCACCGCCCATGCTCCAACCTAATATATCTGCACTGTCAATTTTAAGATGCGTAAGCAGGCCAGACACATCATCAGCCATACCTTCGTAACTTATAGCACGTGCAATATCTCTTGTACGACCATGACCTTGCAGTTCTGTTACAATCACCTTCCGGTTTTTCGCTATCATTGGTAAAATGTGTGCCCAATTCATGGGTATCGTTAAATAAGAACCGTGCAACAGCACAAGCGGTTTACCGGTTCCATACACTTCATAGTACATTTTTAAACCGTTGACTTCTGCATAACCGTTGTCTAACGGTTGTACGTTGTTGGTATCAACCGTAGGCTTTGCTTCTGTTGGAGCAGGTTGTTTCGCCAGTGGCTGCGACTGGCATGACATCAGAACTGCTACAACAACAGCCCAAACGCCAATTAAAATTTGTTTGCTCATATACGTAAAGATATTTTGGATGTGAAAATGATCTTTTACAGCTTACTGTTGGTATTAAGAGTACGAAACAAAAACGAATACAAGATCGATACCGGATGTAAACACTAGATCAGCTACACTTATTGAACCTTCTTTGTTTTTCTTTATCTCTCCAGGTATTTCTTTAACCACTTACCTGTTTTACTTTCGGGAGTTTCTGCAATTTGCAATGGTGTACCCGCAGCTATAATCTTCCCGCCTTCGTCGCCAGCACCCGGGCCCATATCAATCACCCAGTCGCAGTTCGCAATCACCTGCATATCATGTTCCACCACAATAACTGTATTGCCTTTGTCTGTCAATTCCTGCAACTGGCCAAGCAGTTTGTCAACGTCTGCCGGGTGTAAGCCGGTTGTTGGTTCATCGAGTAAGTATAGGGTTCCGCCTTTGGGTGGCCGCAACAATTCGGTGGCCAGCTTTACACGTTGCGCTTCACCGCCCGATAATTCAGTGGCGGATTGCCCCAGTCGGAGATAGCCCAAACCGGTTTCACTCACCATCTTCAAGGCGCGGTACACGCTGCCATCTTTTTTAAAGAAAGCTGCCGCTGCATCTACCGTCATCTCCAGCACTTGCGCAATATTTTTATCTTGGTATAGTACCTCCAGTGTTTTTTCATTGTAGCGCTTGCCATTGCAAACGGGGCAAGGCGAGTATACACTCGGCAGAAACAACAACTCCACCATTACAAACCCTTCGCCCCGGCAATGCTCACAACGGCCGCCGTTTACATTGAATGAAAACCGGCCTGCCGAATATTTCCGACGTTTCGCGAGCGGAGCCGCTGCAAATAATTTCCTGACCTCATCGAATAAGCCCGTGTAGGTAGCTAAATTAGATCGCGGTGTTCTGCCAATTGCCTTCTGATCTACCTGCACCAAACGGCTCACCAACTCAATGCCCGATACAATTTTACCGTTGGTAATTTGTGGCGTAGCATCCAGCAATTCTTTTTCTTCGGTCTCTACAGCATGACCAAGATGATGTTGTAACAGTTCCACCAGTGCCTGGCTCACCAGCGAAGATTTACCGGAACCCGAGATGCCGGTTACAGCCGTTAGTACACCAATAGGGAACGCCGCTTCAACCTGATCAAGATTATTACGCTTGATACCTTTCAATGTTAACCATTCAGTAATGGGTCTATAAGAGTGCGCTATTTTATTATGGGCGCCAAACAAGTAGGCTGCTGTTTGCGAATTTTTTATATTGCGGAGTCCTTCTGCCGGCCCGCTGTACAATACTTCACCGCCTTTTTCACCAGCACCGGGGCCTATATCGATAATCCAGTCGGCTTTTTGCATTACTTCGGTCTCATGTTCTACCACAAACAATGAGTTGCCCGATGCTTTTAATCTTTCCAGTGCAGCCAGCAGCGCCTGTGTATCCGCGGGGTGCAGCCCTGCTGAAGGTTCATCCAATACGTATACCACTCCAAATAAGTTGGAATAAACTTGCGTGGCAAGTCGCAGCCGTTGCAATTCTCCGGGCGAAAGAGTCGGTGTGCTCCGTTCTGTTGACAGGTATCCCAGCCCGAGATTTAGCAACACCTCCAGCCGTGCTAGCAAATCCTGCACAATTCTTTTGCGTACCTCCACTTTTTCCGGATGACTAACACCATGTTGTACGGTAGGATGATTTGCAGCAGATGAACGCAGAAGTGCATCCAATTGCTTCATGGGTAATGCAGCAAGTTCAGCAATGTCGAGCCCTGCAAATTTTACCCGCAGCGAATCGGGTTGCAACCGTTTGCCTTTACAAACAGGGCAATCAGCACCTGTCATAAACTGCATGACTCTTTTTTTCATCATCGCACTTTGAGTGGTAGCAAATGTTTGCAATACATATTTGCGTGCCCCGGTAAAAGTGCCCATATAACTTGGTTTTTCTTTGCGCTTCAGGGCCGCTCTGATTTCAGCAGGGTCAAATCCGGAATATACCGGCACGGTGGGTTGTTCCTCCGTAAATAGAATCCAGTCGCGGTCTTTTTTGGGTAAATCACGCCATGGTTTGTCTACGTTATACCCAAGCGTCATTAATATCTCGCGGAGATTCTGCCCGCCCCATGCGCTCGGCCATGCTGCAATAGCCTTCTCTCGTATGCTCAGTGAATCATCGGGCACCATGGTTTTTTCAGTGACGCTATAAACGCGGCCCAGCCCATGGCAATTGGGACAGGCACCTTGTGGCGTATTAGCTGAAAATGATTCCGCATACAAAAGCGGAAGACCGGCAGGGTAATCACCCGCACGGGAATAGAGCATACGAAGCAGGTTAGACAAAGTAGTTACACTGCCTACTGATGAACGTGTGGTGGGTGCGCCCCGCTGCTGCTGTAAGGCGATTGCCGGCGGAAGCCCTGTGATAGAGCCAACTTCGGGCACCTGCATTTGCTGAAACAACCGCCGCGCGTAGGGCGATACAGACTCCAGATAACGCCTTTGCGCCTCGGCATAAAGTGTTCCAAACGCAAGCGAAGATTTGCCAGAGCCAGATACACCCGTAAATACCACCAGGGCATCCCGGGGGATGGTAACGTCAATATTTTTAAGGTTGTGTTCACGCGCACCGCGCACTTCTATGAATCCCGCTGTTCTTTCTAATCCGCTTTGTTTTGCTGATGTCATTGTAAAAACAAAACAACAATTAAGCCATGGTAACAAGCTACTACCTGCGGTTGCCGTGGGGGAAACAATGAAACAACATTTCAGCTTACAGCAATAATTAAAAATGGTTCTTATAGCGATCCCCTAACAGATTCGTTATACATTGATACAAAATTAAAATTCAAATTTTTACTCCGAACCACGTCCATGGTAAGTGCGTCAGTGAGAATAATGAATCAATAAGGTAAACGAAAAATAGTAACTTCACTAACCCGTAAAAAATGAAATATGAAGTTTGTACTGGCAATTACTACATGCATTGCAGCTATGGTTGGTTTAGATGTTTCAAAGACATTCAAATATGTTGGGTACAATCAAAAAAACATAATTGGTGCATGGGGCTACGGCACGCCAGACAAGCGGGCGATCATGATCAATACGGATAAAATATTTTCGGTGGCATTGTATGATATACCCGGAAAGAAATTTATTGGCTCCTATGGCGGAACCTTCACCATCAATAACAATCAACTTGTCAGGAATATCGAGTGGAATTCTATGGACAGTGGAATGGTGGGCAAAGAAACTTCCGCCAATTTCGAATTAAAAGATGAAACGCTTGTTTTAAAAAATAGTAACGAAATATGGTCACGGCTTGATGACGGTAAACCGGGTGAACTGATGGGAGCATGGATCATTACCGGAAATTTTAGGAATGACACATTGTCGAAGCGAAGCAACGCCTTCTACCCCCGGAGGACGATGAAAATACTGTCTGGCAAATATTTCCACTGGGTTGCATATAATATTGTGACAAGGTCATTTCAAAATGCCGGTGGTGGAACTTACTCCACTGTTAATGGAAAATACACGGAGCAAATAGAATTCTTTACTAAAACGGCGGAGAGTGTCGGCAAAACACTTGTTTTTGATTATTCTTTTGTGAATGGTGACTGGCGCCATCAAGGTCAAAAATCAACAGGTGGTGAAATGGACGAGTGTTGGTCGAGGCGGGAAAAACTGGAAAAAAAATAGCAGCATCTTCAGCACCACGCATACGGTTTTTCCCGGCGCAAACAACCGGCGCCGGTAAATAGGCCAAATAAAAAATTACTCACCTTGAATAATCCTAACCGGACCTAATAAACCTGAGCTAACAAGCGGTGAATCTTTTGTAAAATAATTCCAGGTGGTAAAACAATACCGCCCTGGTGAAGGACGAGGCTGTTTTTTAAGAAACCAGTCGGGAAATTCTTTCAATGAAAAACCAAAACTGATATAACCCGGAATCCACTCGCAATCGGGTGGCTCCTGCTCGTCACCAATTAACCGGTTCGCCCAAACATTGGTTACTGCAATGACCAGCGTGTTATTATGGCTTTTCAATACACCTTTCGGAATTTCAACTTTCCAGGGCGCAGTCCATACAATTCCAAGATCTTTATTATTAATTGTTACGCGGGCAATATGTTGTACAATACCCAAATCAAGATACAGCGGCAATTTTTTATTTGCAATATCTCCGGGTGTGAGGTTAAATGAAGTGGTGTACACCGCCGTACCACTATAATATTTTATTCCTTTATGTGCATTCACTGTCCAGTCTGATAGGGAGGAAAAAATCACTGGTTTCGGGGGGCCACCCCAGCTTGAATCGAACATCACTATCCAGGGTTTTTTCAATTCCAGCAACTGCTTTTGTTTTGCAAAATTGACTTTATTCCCTTTATCCTTTATGCTGATCTTATTACGGAAAACAATAAAAAAACTTTGTGCCTGGTCAAAATTCAGCCGAACAACAGTCTCACCGTTTTTACTTATAAAGGCGGGAAGTGTGCGGATTTTTTTGGTTACCGGATCCCATAATTCCGGGATTTTGTTTTTTATCTTGAAATGGCAGGTAGCTGCCCCGGCATTGCGCGATGTATTGGCAACAAAATAGATATCAATATTGCCTGAGGACCTATGAATACTTTGAACTTTTACATTACCGGTTGTATCAGTACATCTAAAATCTTGTTCGGTACTTCCGGCAATCGTGCCCCATTGCAGCATAGCCTGGCAACGCTGCCAGTAGGTTATCATGGCTTTAGCCGGCTCCCACCAGGTTTGTGTGCGATCAAAATGCGTTCCCCATCGTCCCATGGTGGCGCCGGGGCGATATCGGTCGTCAAATGCCTGTTGAACAAAACGGTGTAAAACCATTTTGTTTACGCCGGCGCAAAAAGCCGCGTCGCCAATTGGTTTTAACCACGCGGGCGTTTCGTCCCATTTGCTGTCTGCAGCATCGCCTGTGAATGCTTCTGCTTCTATAATATTTTGACCCGATTTTCTTAACGCGGCAACCGTAGACTCCAATTCGTAAGGTGAATAAGCTCCTTTATGTGTCCAAAACTCTGTCATTACATTTCCTACCAGCGGCATCACTTCGTCTTGCCGCCACGGCCCGCCGTAAGGCTCGCATAAAAAATTAAGATTGGCTGCCTTTAATTTTTCCGCTATAGTAGTAAAGTATACATCCCGGTAAAGATCTTTAATAGTAGCATCGAAATCGTTTCTGAATTTTAATGAGTCAGACACACCGTTTACATTTCTTCCCGCAAATACAGGCAAAAACTTAGTCAAATCGTATTTCCGTCGGCTTGCAAATTCTTCTGTCATTGCAGGGGTCCAGGTAGGAGTGCCGGCTTCATAACTATCAAAGTGTACATGGGTAAATCCTGTTCCAATCAAATCGCCCAGGTGTTGTTGAATTTCGCCCACCACATGATCCATGTGAAAACTAACGGCTTCCCTGCTCATTTTATCGCATTCAAGTCCTGTTGCCTTCCATTGGGCGGGTTGTATATAGGTTCCAGTGGTGGTATGCCCAAACCTGTAAATAATCCACTTACCGGCGGGAGCATCCCAATCCAACATACCATTGGCTTGCATCTTTGATGAAATGTCTATTACATCGTTTGTTGATACAATGCCTTCGGCGGGCGCGGCCAGTACAGCAATATCTTTATAATAATTTTTGCGTGCAGCAACTTCTGGTATCTCTACTTTCCCTGTCTCCTCGTTGAAGATGGGGTAAGGTGTATGACCTTTGGCGGATACCTGGGGACGCTGCAATTGCATATTGACATGTATGCTGCCGACGATTTTTATTTGCGACCAGCAAAGTTCCTGCATTGATAATTCAGGAGTAATCCATACACCGCCGCTTGATTCATAGCCAGCTCCGTTGTACATGCCAAAATCCATACCCAGGCGTTTTGATTCCTCCGCTGCAAACCTCACCATTTTCCACCAAGGTTCTGTCCATGCAATTATCTCCGGCGTAGGGCTTTTAGCAATTTGTCCTGCCCATGGGGTTGTAACATCTGCCAGGCTGAACATAGTGGTTCGGTTAAAACCCTCCTTCTTGAGCGCTTCCAAGTCTTTCGTGATGCCTTCTTTACTAATATTGGAGCCCATCCACATCCATAACACCCCCGGCTTTGCGCTTTCCGGCGGATGAAGAAAGATTTCTTCCAACTGACGACCATCCTCCTTACCAATAGATTGAGCAGTGGTGGTGCCTGTACCGGCTAAGAAAAGAGCCATCAATAATGGCAATACTTTTTTCTGTTTCATCATTTCACCTGTATTGTTTACTGTTTCGGTTAATAGATTATTGCAGACACCATCCACTTTACTCCGGGCCGTACAATTGCCACTCCAGCAGCACGGGTGCCATTTCTTTGTTGCTGACGAGTAAACGAAAATATTGCGCTTTAACGGGTTTAAAGTTTTGAACGAATCCCGAGCCGCCGCTCACTCCGTCAACGACCGTGATCCATTCATTACCCTTTTTATATTGAAGGGTAAATTGCTGTTTTTTATTTTCCCACGGATGCCATGGCTCATCGGCAATCACGGTAGAAATATCAACGGGCTTGGCAAGATTGATCTCAAGTACGGCCTCTTGTTGTCCGCTGGCCGCTTCCCAACGGGTCTGCCGATCGCCATCTAACAGGTTTTGAGGCTTCATCGTTTCCGATTTTTGTGAACTGGCAATAATGTCTTTTCCCTTAACAGGCGACGCAGCTACTAACGGCTCGCCAACAAATTCCATTACCACTACCGTGCTGACAGCATCCGGAGCATTAGTAGGAAGTGTTATTATCACCCGCCCGTTGCGACTGGTAAATGATAACTGTTTTGTTGGATTAGCGAGAAGAAAAATTTTATTTACTTTATTTGAAATGGGTACTGCCAGTTTTCCATTTGCCGGGTAATCAAAAACATGTAAAAATAATTGTTGTTCTTTTCTTGTGCAGCGGCCCCACGATAAATAAGGAAAGGGACTGGCTGTAGTGCCGTACAATGATTGCTGGTTGATTTTTATCCATTGCCCGATGGTATCAAGTCTTGCTACGCTCTCTGCAGGAATAATGCCGCCTGGGGTAGGACCCACGTTGAGCAGCATATTGCCACCCTTGCTAACCACATCAATCAGTTGCCGGATCAGTGTTGTTGAAGTTTTCCAATTATTGTCTGTTGATTTATACCCCCAGGTATCATTCATTGTCATACAGCTTTCCCAATTGCGACCCGGAAAACCTGTTGCAGGTACAAATTGTTCAGGCGTTTCGGTATCACCCGGATAACCACCGCCGAGGCGGTTATTCATAATCAGGTTAGGATATTTATTAGTAAGTGCTAAAAATTTTTGCGCCCTGGCAGGTGTCATATTTTGGGGTGTATCCCACCAAATAATGTCAAGCCCTCCATAGTTTTCCAAAATTTCTTTTACCTGCGGAAGTGCAATTTGGTCAAGATACTTGTCAAAATCACCGTCCTGTTCCTTATCCCAATGACCGCCGCCTGCTGCCCCGCCCGCATGGTTCCAGTCCTGCGCCTGCGAATAATAGAATCCTATTTTGATACCCTCTTTATGACAGGCATCCACGAGCGGTTGCAGCAGGTCTTTTCCAAGGGGCGAAGCATCCACCACATCCCAATTGGTAACCTTGCTGTCAAATAAAGCAAACCCATCGTGGTGTTTGGAGGTAATAACAATGTATTTCATGCCGGCGTTCTTTGCCATCCGCACCCAGCCTGCAGGATCATATTGTGCAGGGTTAAATTCTTTCGCATAAGCTTTGTAGGTAGCTACAGGTATTTTTGCCGTATTCATTATCCATTCTCCGATTCCTTTAATTTCTTTGCCTTGATATATACCGGCAGGTACTGCGTACACGCCCCAATGAATAAACATGCCAAACTTTGCTTGCTTCCACCAATCCATCTTATCTACTGGCACGCTGACAGTGGAAGTGGTTTGTGCCTGGCTATATGACGATATAGCAATAAAGTAAATCAGGATTATCTTCTTCATTAATTATAATTTTAACTGCTGTTTTTAGTTGGCTTAACAAAGGATTTTTTTTACTTAACGCTGAACTGATAATTGCCGGAACCAACGCGCACCAACGCATACCCATTTTGAAAACGTAGTAATTGAACGGTATGGCTGGAGGATATTGGCTTGCCATTTTCTTGTATGACCGAAGCAGGTTTTGCAGGCAGGTAAATGATGGCTGTAGTATTAGCCGGTATTGCCACGGATAGATCAAATGAACTACCGTTGATTTTCCAGTCATTCGAAATCATTCCATATGGACACAGGTAGCTCGCCCTGGCTGCTGTTACATTGCCGGTTGGTTGCGGTTTTATTTCTATTTCTTTAAAAGCAATTGCATTGCTGGCAGGGCGTATACCTGCGAGGCCGCTGTAAAACCATTCCATGAGGTGTCCCAGCATCATGTGGTTATTAGAGGCATTGTCATTGGCCTGCCATGATTCAGTAAGCGCCGTAGCACCCCGTTGTAACTGTAATCCGTAACCCGGTACAGACGCGTTACTGTTCATATCATAAATGATACCGGACAATCCATTTTCATCCAGCACCCTGAGCAGGTAACGGTAACCAATATCCCCGGCCGTTAAGCTGTTGTTACGTTTGCGAATATCTTTTACAATATTTGCTATTACTGAATCTTTGTATGCTGGTTCGGTGAGGTTCATGTAGACAGCGATGGCATTGGCAGTTTGGCTACCGGTGCCATATTGCATAGTGGTAGCATTAAAGAATTTGTTGTTGAATGATTTTTTTGTTTCAGCTGCCTGCTGCTGATACGCAATGGCATCCTCCGTTTTGCCCAATAGCGTAGCTATTTTGGCCGCAATCACAAGATCGTAATAATAATATGCGGAAGCCGTAATGCCGCTGGGTGTTTGTTGCGAGGGTCCTGGTTCTTTTGGGCCTATATCATACCAATCGCCTAATCCAAAATAGAGCAGATGGTTGCGCGATTTTTTGTTCAGATACGCCAGGTAGCGGCGTATCATCGGATAGGCTTCTTCCAGCAATTGTTTATCACCATACCATTCGTATACATACCATGGTATAATGATGCTGCTGCTACCCCACTCCGGTGAATCGCGGAACGGACCTCCAAATACGCCGTATTCCGGCGCAATGCTGGTAACCAGACCTTCAGCAGTTTGCGCATTTATCATGTCTCTCACAGTCTTCCTGCAAAGGCTGCCAATATCGTAATTGTATCTTATCGACGGCCCCATCAGATGAGCTTCTTCCAGCCACCCCAATTTTTCGCGGTGGGGGCAATCTGTAAATACACTTGCCATATTACTTCTTATACCCCAGTCTATGAGCCGGCTCGTTTTATTAAACAGGTCATTGGAACAATCAAATTGACCCACCGAAGTGGCCGAATTGCGTGTGTGTAATCCCTTCAATGAAACCACCACTGGCAAATCGTGATCATTCTTTTCTCCTGTCGGAACAGCACCTTCCACTTGTATGTAACGAAAACCGTAGTACATAAAACGTGGTTGCCAGCTTTCATTGCCACCACCCTTCAATGTATAGTCAAAATATACCGGTGTGCCGATTGGCTTTGTTGTAATCAAACCGTTTGTGTCTAATAATTCTGATGGCCACAGGCGAACTTTGGCTCCTTTGTTTCCTTTAAAAATAATGCTTGGGATACCGGATGCATTTTGGCCCAGGTCATATACAAATACGCCGGGTTTTGGCTGGCTAATCTTTTGCGGTATAAAGTTGTCAAATATTTTCAGCGGCTCTGCTGTTTGGGCACTGAGGGCAGGCGGCCCTTCCACTATAATACTATTCTTCCATGATAAGTCATTAAACAATGGCCCATCCCATGCCGGTTGTTCAAGGGTGGCATTGTAATCTTCTCCGCCGTATATACTGGAGAAAGTAATGGGCCCGGCATTTGTTTTCCATGAAGGGTTACTTACCAGGTCTTCCGCCGTTCCATCTGCATATTCTATCAACATCCTGCAAATCATTTTGGGAAAAGCGTACGCCAGCTGCAGTTTAAGGTATCGTTCTCCGGGCATAAAATAAAAGCCATTGCCTAGCATCACCCCAATGGCATTCGTCCCTTTTTGCAGATGACCGGTAATATCAAAACTTACATACAGCGCTTGTTGGTTGTAATCGGTCCAGCCGGCATCCATGAAATGATCTCCGCATTTCTTACCATTTATATGCAGGTCAAAATGCCCCAGCCCTGCTATATACACGGTTGCCTTCTTAATGGATTTATTGATAGAAAACGTTTTTCTAAAAAGAGGTAATATATCTGTGATGGGCGTTCGTCTCGCCTCAGCATGCAATGGCAGTAATAGCATAGAATCCGGCATCTTTTCAAAGGCAATCCACTGCGCTCCTTTCCAGTCGGCATGCGTCAATAAACCCATTTGCCAGCTGGCAGGTCTGCTCCATGAAGAATCGCCTTTGTTATCCCAGATCATTACCTTCCAGTAATACGTTTTGCCAGACAACAGTGCATCACCTCTGTAGATATTTTGTATAGACTGATCAGTATGCACCTTTTTGGAATCCCAAACGCTGCCCGTGTTTTTCTGAATGGTTTGGTAATCATCTGCTACCAATATCCGGTAAGCCTGCTGCGTAACATTTCGCTTCATCGCAACCAACTGCCAGCTCAGGTTGGGAGAAGCCGTCTCAACGTTCAGGGGATTGGTGCGATAATCGCACCGCAGGTTAACTACCTGTGTTTTTTGTGCGACACACGCCGGTAAGAACAAAAAAAATATCACGAGGTTTGATGCAAAAAAAGATAGCACTGTTCGGATCATAACTAGATGTCTGGTATGATAAAGCCTGATTTATTAATGATAGCAGTACTGCTTCATGCGGGGATAATAACCTCCCGGTAAACAAACCGGGATGTACAGATTTGGGGGTTAGCGGTTTTACACTGTTAGTAGCCGGGATTTTGCGGAAACAAATCCCGGTTTAAATCTATTACTGCCTGTGGTATTGGCCGCAGGAGGTGAAAAGATTTTAACGTGTTTGATGCTTTTGCCTCGTCATTATACATTAATGTGCGGCTGACCAGGGTACCGGTACGTTTTAATTCAAACCACCTGAATTCTTCGCCCGTTAATTCGCGCAAACGTTCTTCCAGAATATTATCGATGGTTATTGTGGTAGCCTGCATTTCTGTAGCGTAAGAAACATTTGTTGCAGGGTTAATACCTGGCTTAGCTGCTCTGGCCCGAATAATATTATAATACTGCAGAGCCTTAGGCAGATTGTTTAATTTAAGGTAAGCTTCGCTGGCAATCAGATAAGTTTCAGCCAACCGGAATACATAAGTATCCCGGGCACCGCCATTGTCTACATAGGAAGTCACAAACGGATCGCGAAATTTTTTAAACTGGGGAAAATTGCGTTGACCTGCAATAAACGGTGAATTACGGTACTTATCAGGGTTAATGATCAGGTAGCGGCTTGCCGCTACCGCAGCATCTGATAATGGAACAGCAGGATAATAAATAAGTGTATCCCCCACGGCAAAAGTTCTGGAGCCAAAGCTACCTGCATTTTGTGCAAATACTACATCATATACATTGGCCAGGTAACGGCTGTCACGTGTTTTATCAAAAACACTGAAAAAATAAGGATCGGGTGCAAGCGCACTGTTGGTTTTTCCGTAAAAAGTACTACGACCTACCAGTGGCGTATTCTGGCTATCCCATAAAAAATATTGCTGCAAGCCATTGCCATTGGCATTGCCAACGGCATTAGTAGCCACATTGGTACTGTATTGTACAGAAAATATCACTTCGGAATTAACCTGAAAATTGGCAATAGTGGGATCAAAAAGATCTGCATATTTCGCTTTTAAATTGTAGGTAGTAGAATTGATGAGCGTTTCTGCTGTTGTGGCCGCCATCTGAAAATCAGTATTGCCCCCGCCATATAGCTTATAGGCCCTGGTTAGATATACTTTGGCAAGCAGGTGCTGCGCAAAACCTTTTGTTACCCGTCCAAAATCAGTAGCCGTTGCCGGAAGTGCGGCCATTGCATCATTGAGATCCTGGATGACCTGCGCATACACCTCTTTTTCAGGAGTTCTGTTAAAAACCAATGATACTGATGTGGTGCGGGTCAGCACGAGCGGCACATCTCCATAAGTTTCTGTTAGCAAAAAATAATACCAGGCCCTGAGTGCTTTTGCCTCTGCCACCCTTACAGCCACTGCAGCCGGCATAGCGCCCTGCACCTGCGTGGCCCAATACAATGTATTATTGGCAATGTTGATAGACGAATATAATAGCCTGAAATATTTGTCTACGTCGTCAACAAATGGGTTTAAATTACTATTGTACAGGTTGAGTCCATAATTATCATTGATGCCCATAGAAGAAAACGCGTCCGTACCAACCGTGTAAAGCCCTGCATAACCTACCATTGGCCTTAGCCCGGCATAATTTGATTTTACCAGGTCTTCAAATCCTGCAGGTGTATTGTAATAAGTTTCGGCAGTGCGGCTGGAAGGATTGTATTCATCCGTATATTTTTTGCAGCCTGCGGTAGTGAAAACCACCGCTATGATTATATTCAGCAGCGCGAATTTGTTATTTAAATATTTCATCACAAATCTTGTTATTAGTTTATAGAATGGTTATAACGTAATGTTCAGGCCCAGCATAAAAGTGCGGGTCCGGAAATCCTGGTTAAGAAATGAATTACCTTCAGCATTTTCAGGATCCCATCCAATAAACTTGCTGAAAATAAAAGGATTAAAAGCGTTGGCATATACCCGCAGCATTTTGATGCCCGCTTTATCAACAACACGTTTTGGAAAAGTATAACCGAGTGTGATATTGCTGATTTTTGTATAAGATGAATTTTGAAACTGCGCCAGCGTTCTCCTGGTTCCATCCTGCTCCAAAGCTGTATTGGCCCATTTGTTACTTGGGTTGGTAGGTGTCCAGTAATCCCTGTCAAACGCACCGAAACGCGCCCTTGTCTGGTCGCCATTCATTGCTTGTTCCAAAAATATACTGTTCTCAAATGTGCCCTGCCTTGTATAAACGGTAAAGCTGAAATCAATATTGGCATACCGCAGATTGCTTGTAACGCCGCCAAACCATTTAGGAATATTGCTGCCAATTATCTGGCGGTCGTTGGCATCTATCTTGTTGTCTTTGTTGATATCTTCTATTTTGTACTGACCTGGTTTTTGTCCGTACCCTGTTGCTTGTGCAGCCTCGCTGGTCTGCCACACGCCAATAATTTTATAATTGTATGCAACGCGCACTTTTTGCCCCAGGAATCTGCCATTACCAATATCATCTTTGCCATCTCCATATAAGGTCAATAATTTATTTTGGTTAAAGGCAACGTTGAAATTAGTAGTCCAGCTAAATTTATTTGTACGTATGTTCACGGTGTTTAAGCTGATTTCCACACCCTGGTTTTGCACAGATCCTAAATTGGTGGTGGTGGAAGAATAGCCGTTTTCCGGCGGAACCTGCTGCGCAAGTATCGAACCTTTTGATTGTTTGCGATAAAAATCAAGCTGAAGCCCAATCCTGCTTTTATATAATTCCATGTCTATGCCAGCTGTATATTCGGTGGTTTTTTCCCAGGTCAAATTTTGATTGCCGAAATTGGGCGCAAATCCATTGGCGGCCACCCCGTTAAAATCATACTGGGTCTGGTAAACAGTAGCCTGGGTAATATAGGGTACGGTTGATGTTGAATTACCGGATTTACCAAAACCCAATCGCAGCTTCAACAAATTGACGGCCGAAATATTTTTAAAAAACGGTTCTTCACTGATCTTCCAGGCAGCAGAAGCAGAAGGGAAATAGCCCCATTTATAACCAGGCGCAAAAACAGAATTGCCATCGGCGCGCATGGTTCCTGTAAATAAATATTTATCCCTGAAGCTATAAAATAGACGTCCGTAATAAGATACCAGGTTTTGTTTTGAATAACCGCTGCTAACTGTGGGACCTACCGGAGCAATAGCTACACCATTTATAGTAACAGTGGTAATGGTACTTAGATTATACCAGAGCGATCGGTAAGGCAGACCCTGCACACTAATGGCACTAAAATCCTGCTGATGGTATTCAAAAGTATTACCCAGTGAAAGGTCAAACTTATGGCGCCCGATTTCTTTATTATAAGTTACTAAGTTGTCAAGCGTGTAATTAAGCCATTGGTTGGAAGCAGTTGATGCACTGGCAGGTTTGGTTCCTGCCTGCTGTTTTGAGTACGTATCATTGTACTGTCCCTGGCGCTGAAACGTGATATCCGGACTAAACGAGCTGCGTATTTTCAAACCTCTGGCAATAGTAGCTTCGCCATACACGTTAGGCAGTACATGAAGGTATTGCTGTTGCCTGATCTCATTATCAAAATCAAAAAGCGGGTTGGTTATCTGCGATTCACCTTCGTATACAAAAAATCTTTGTGAACCATCGGCATTATAAGCACTTCCGGTTGGCCGTAACCGGTAGGCGGAACGAAATACTTCACCGCTTCCCGGGTGGATATTCGCAAAAGTTGCGTATACAGACGCGCCAAATTTAAATACGCCATTGAGTGTTTTATCCAAACCCGCTTTAAACGTATATTTTTTGGTATTTTCTACTTTGGTAGTTCCCTGGTACAACTGGTAACCTCCGGAAATAAAATAGGAAGTTTTCTCATCGCCACCCGTCAGGGAGAGGTTATGGTTTGACTGGAATCCATTTCTTTTAATAAGATCAATCCAGTCTGTATACTTGCCGCTGGCAATATTGCTGAGTTCCGTAGCCGAAAATATAGCAGTATTGGGAATTGGCGTAGCGGGATAACCGGCCTGTGCATTGAAATAGTCTTTGGCGTATTCAACAAAGGTGGGCCCATTCATCACTGGTGGCACATGAGTAGGGTTAACGATGCCGGCATAGCCATCATAAGATATTTTGGCAGCACCGCGTGAACCCCGCTTTGTTGTAATCAATACAACCCCATTAGCACCCCTTGAGCCATAGATAGCAGTTGATGAAGCATCTTTCAACACATCAATTCTTTCTATATCCGCGGGGTTTATGTCATTCACAGGATTGGTAGCGCCGCCCAGTTGCGCCACCGCAATTCCGTCAATTACATACAGCGGCTGTGTAGAGCCCGTAATTGAATTGGCACCCCTGATTTCAATACTGAAATCTGATCCGGGTTTACCAGAAGTTCGCCTGATATCAACACCAGGCAAACGCCCCTGCATGGCCTCCTGCGTATTGCTGGCCCTTGCTTTTACAATCTCATCTGATGACAACGAATTGACAGTGCCGGTTAAATCAATTTTCTTTTTTGTTCCGTAACCAATCACTATCACTTCATCCAAATTTCTGTTAAGCAACTTCAGGCCAATATTGTACGTACGCCTGCTGTCGAGTTTTACTTCCTGCTGTTCGTAGCCAACCGAACTGAATATTAAAATGCCGGAGAGATTACTCAGCGATAACCTGAACCTTCCGGCACCGTCGGTAGCCGTACCTGCACTGGTATTTTTCAACCTTACCGATACATTTTCCAGGGGCTGACTGTTTTCATTCAGCACAATGCCGGTTATAGTAGTATCAGCAAAGGCTTCTTTTTTATCTGCCGGAAGAAATGCATCCGTCGCAGTTTTTTCATTTTTTAGAATGATAATACTGGTGCCCGACTGTTTAAAACCAAGCCCGGTGTTTTCAAATAATAATTTCAGTGTGGTGCTTACCGACCTGGTTCCGCGGGGCAAACTTACCCTGCTGTAAATAGCCACCTGCCCTGGCTGGTAGGCAAACAGGAAGTTTGTTTTTTCCTCGATCTTTTTAAATGCAGTTACAAGACTAACATCTTTTAATTCTATGGTTACCAATACCTCGCGGGCATCCTGCCCGGACGTAACCTTGGCAAAAAGCTGACATCCAAGCAGCAGGAATATGACAGCAAAAAGATTAACCCGCATGATGAATACGAGATTAGATTTTGAAATGGCCTTGTTTAGGGACAAACCCGAACATAACGGTTCGGCAACAAATAATTGCATAATTTGCAGCTGTTTAAATAGTTACTATAATTATTTAGCACGAACCCCTCATTGCTTTCCAGGCCGGGGGGTTTTTTATGTCAGGAGATGACAACAATTTCTTAAGGAGAGTTGATTTTAAGCATAGCAATCGTTTTGGTAAGTGAATAAGTTCTGGCAATATTATTTACAGCCATTGCCGCCAATGATCACCTGGTCATTTGGCTGTAGTTTATAGTTCGCATCTAACACGCCTGTTAATACGGTTAGCACCTGTTCCAATGTTTCATCATTCATAAAAGTGGCGCTGATATGACAGGCCTTCAGCGATTCTTTCAAAAAAGAAATTTTTACGTGGTATTTCCCCTCAATGAGTATAGCTGCATCTTCAAAGCTGATGTTGTCCAGTACCAGGTACTTATTTTTCCACTCCACAACCCTGTCTGCGTTTACTGTTTCCTGCTTGTATAAATTATTCTGTACGTCCACAGATATACTCTCATTTGGCGTAATGATGCCAAGCATCTTATTATGCTCGCTCACCTTCACCTTACCCCTGGTAACCGTTACGGTAATTGACTGCTGACCCGGGTAAGCCCGAACATTAAAAGCCGTTCCCAGTACAGTGGTACTGATCTGTCCGGTATGTACAATAAAAGGCCGGTCGGCGTTGTGCTGAATATCAAAATATCCTTCACCGGTGAGGGTTACTTCTCTGTTACTACCTGAAAATTTTTCAGGATAAACAAGATGGCTTCCTTTATTTAAAAGCACTGTACTACCGTCTTCCAATCGCACATATTTTTTTTCCTGAACGCCATTATTCTGTAAAGACGTGTTTGTTTTATTGGCTGCTATGCCGGTGGGAATGGTTTTTTTACCGGGCACCAATACAGCCACCAACAAAGCCACCACAATGATAGCAGCAACACCGGCAAGCCAGCGCCAGCGTTTAAAGCCCGTATGGTGTAAAGGAATTAGTTTTTCCGTATGTTTTTCTGCATTTAGTATTTGGCGCAATATTTCTCCGGAGCGCTTGTTGTTAAAATCCTCCACCATTTCATTCTCCTGGATAGTATCATCAATGACCTGTTTCAGCAAATGGTCGAAACCGCCACCCCTAATCATCAGCATTAATTCCCTGAACTCGGCATCGGTCGCCGTTCTTTCCATATATGCTTTCAGTAACGTAGTAAATTTTTCTTCACTTGTCATAGTGTATAGCTGAACGTGCTTGCATGTGAGCAAGCTCTTGGCATAAATAAAGACGACTGAAGAAAATGCGGGGAGTAGTTGGGCGGAAAATAAATTGTGAAGGCCGGCCGGGTAGTCACAGAGCCGGCAGGCTGAATAATGCAATAAGCCATGCCAGGTAATGGAGATGTGTATACAAATATTTTCGAATAGCGTTAAGTGCCAGCGCCATATGTTTTTTCACGGTATATTTTGATAGTTGCATGGCCGCGGCAATGTCTTCATGACTAAGCCCTTGTTCTTTTGCAAGAATGTAGATTTTCTTTTGTTGTGGAGTCAACCGGTCTATTGCCTCTTTAAGCAATTGCTGGCATTGATGGAACCGGGCTAAATATTCCGTTTCGTCTGCAGACGTTTCGTTGCCGGTTAATGATTGACGGGCCGCTGCTTCGTAAGACATTTTTTTCAACCGGTCGAAAATGATATTGCGGGTCATAATAAACAAATAGTCCTGCAAATGTCTCACTTCACCCATCTCTGTACGCTTCAGCCACATTTTTAAAAAAACATCCTGCACAACTTCTTCAGCCAGTGTGGCGGAATTTAAAAATGTAAAAGCGGTCGAATAGATATTTCCCCGGTACGCATTAAATAATAGCGTAAATGCTTTTTCGCTGCCATTTTTTAGCAGCTGCAGCAGTTCTGGTTCGTTATGAAGGGATAGTTGATTCAAAATAATAAAAGAAAAAAACTGGCACCTGGTTTCGAAAATACAATTTTATAATTGTTTACATAATAAAACTGCGTTTGACTTTGCCAAAAAATTGCGCTTGCGCTTTACTTATTTTTTCGTTTGGATTAACTTGTACACACAACCCGAATGCGGCGGCAACACATCGGCTGAAAATGTATTCGTTTGTATCCCTTTTTGTTCGCCTGTCCAGTAGTTAATTACGTCATATGCATGAGATAAGGGCACTGATATTTTTCTGGGTTCATTTTCCTTATTCAAAATGACGAGGTAGTATCCGGTGGATGTTTTCATCCAGCCAATGTCATGACCTGTATTGTAATGCGTTACGATGCCGGACGGCGGGAGCATTTTTTTTAAAATAGCCAGCCTTTGGGCAGGTATAGTGGTAAGATCATCACCGCTTAACATCATACCTCCTGTAGAAAAAAGTAGCGAAGCGTGGTACATAAATTCATCATCAGTTAACTGTCCTGTCAGCAATATACAGTCCGGGTCATTCCACCAAAGTTGTCCATTCTGCCATATCCGGTTAATATTTTCTTCGCCGGTGGTCACAAAATTTTTCCAGCTTCGGAAAATATCGTTGGAACTCCGGGAACCATTGATAAGGCCGAGCGATGGCCATAGCGGATGGTTGCACCCAAGTATAAATGCTTTTCCTGCTCCTGCAATGATTGCTTTCATGCCGTTCCGGTACGCGGTTACCCGGGTTGCATTTTTATCATAATACACACCGCCCTGGATGGCTCCCCAAAAATTGGCGTCGAGCTTAAAATAGGTACAACCCCATTCCTGGTTCATGACGCGAAAAACAGTGGTAAGGTGCTGCTGCACTTTTGGATTTGTTCCATCCAACACATACCATGGCGCCAGTCGCCATCCACCAAAGCTTACTTTATCGCTCCGCAGTGGTTTGCCCATTGTATCGTGTATTAGCCAGTCTGGATGCTGTTTAAAAATAGTTGAATTGCTGTCGCATATAAAGGGCGCCACCCAGATGGCTGGCTTTAAGCCACTCTCTTTTATCTGCCGTAACAATGTTTTTATGGTTGTTCCAAACGCGGGGCCGGTTTGCAGCCAGTCGCCCATATGCGCCTGGTATCCATCATCTAACTGAATATATTGCAGCTGCGGAATATTTTTTTTGATATAGCCGAGGTTATCTTTTATGTTTTCCGGCGTCACACCCGGACCGAAACAATACCATGAGCACCACCCTGCCGGAATAGGTGTATGATTCAGCCGTGGATGAAAGTGATTGATACGTGCGGCAAATAATGTTGTAAGCTTATGAACGTCTTTTGCCGTCAGCAACGAAAATTCTTCCAGCCGAATTATTTCACCCGGATGTATTAGCGTATTATCAAGATCCATCACCACCTTTATAGTGTCGTACGACAAATAAAATTTTCCAATAAAACGGAAAGAAGAGTTGAATCCCATTAGTGTTTCGTTCCCATCTTCTCCATGCAGTACCAGCATGTTATAAACCGTTTTATAGCCTGCCGGCTGCGGAAGTTTATAATGTGCATAGTCATCATAACTTCCAATTTTTTCAACGTTGCCCAGTGTACCGGTATACTGGCTGAGCATCTGGAAACCTTCTGCATAAAGCGGCGTTGTACCAGCAAACTGCCGATTGGCGCTGAATATGACCACTTCGCTTACACGCAGACCCACCCCGCCCGTATTTTTAATCTGCAAACTGCAAAAACCATTCTGCCATTTTCTTTCCACTGCTATAGCAGTTGAAGTATGGCCACCGGCTAGATACACAACCGGATGACTTTCTTTTATACGCTTTGTAATCAATGGCTGCGATAAAGCATTGACAGCGGTCAGCATTCCGGCAAGTATGATCAATACAGTCTTGCCTGTTATATTAACGTTTATCATCTGTCAATAATGATGGTTTGGTACGCGTTATTGTAATTAAAAATAAGGCCTGTGGAAACAAGCCTTTTTGGTATTACTGCTATATGAAAAGATAAATGTTGCTTCTTTAATTATTAAATCATTTATTGATAACCGGGATTCTGTGTTAATAATTTATTGATAGCCAATTCATCAAAAGGAACAGGAAAAATAAATTTACTGGCAGTCACATTATAAGCGTCGGCGGCAATATAGCTATACTGTTGTTTTATTTTTATGCCATAGGCGGTCATTACTTCAATTGCTTTACCGGTTCGCACCAAATCAAGCCAGCGATGATTTTCAAATGCCAGTTCAATTCTCCTTTCATGCGCAATGATGCCCCGGAGTGTTGCCTGATCTGTTAAGGCGGTGTTGGCTAAACCGGCACGCTGACGAACGAGATTTACATACGGCAACGCTTCTGCCGTTTTGTTTTCTTCATTGAGGCATTCTGCAAGTAACAACAGGACGTCTGCATAGCGATATACGGGCCAATCGTCATTGGTATTATTGAAAACAGCATGTGTGTGTAAGTATTTCTTAATGAAAGGTTGCGCAACAAAATTTCCATTGGCATCTGTATACCCGGTTGCTATGGAGGCGGCAAACCTTTTATCACCCGGTTCATAAGCAGAAATTAAATCAGCCGAAGGAATATTCCATCCGCCAAAACTTTGGTTATTGCCGGATACGCCTGTTATATTTTTAGTATCTGCTACTGCTGGTGCAAACTGGTAGGCAAAATTGCTTTGCAATCCAAACGTGCCCTGCAGGTATTGCACTTCAAAGATAGATTCCGCACTGTTTTTATTGGCAGGGTCATAGATAGCTGCATAGTCAGACAGCAGACTGTATCCAAGGGTTGTTACTTCCTTTAAAGCAGATTCTGCGTCTGCATACTGCTTCAAGGTCATATAAACATATGCCAGCAGTGTTTTAGCACTGCCCCGGGTGGCCTGGCCTTTTGGAGTTTGGGTAGTTGGCAGCAACATGGCAGCATCTGTTGCATCTGCAATAATTTGCTTGTACACTTCTGTTTTGGGAGAACGCGCTAAGGCAGTAGCTGTTACGTCAGACACCTCTGTTAAATGCAATGGCACATCTCCAAAGTATTGAACCAGTTCAAAATAATAAAAGGCCCTTAAAAATTCTGCCTGGCCTTTGACGTTCTTTCTTACTGCATCACTGATAGCGGCCTTATCAATCCTGGTTAACACCGCATTTGCCTTTGCAATGCCCGAATAACAATTTACATATTTATTTTTTGTATAGCCATTGGTAGATACGTCTGTAAAAGCAGAGATATTTTCCTTTTGTACATTCTGACCACCCCGATCGTTCGATTTAAAAATATAGTGCGTATTGTCTGACCGCATTTCGCCCATAACGTACGCGTCGCTGTAAAGTGCCTGCAACGGACGATAAGCTCCTGTTACCGCTTGCTTGTAGTCGTCCTCCGTAATAAAAAAAGAAGCTGCCACTACACTGGTTTGTGGTGTTAGCTCCAGGAATTTCTTTGAGCAGGAATAAAGCAAGGTGCATCCCAACATTGTTATTAATATTCTACATTTCATATAATTTCAGCATTAAATGGTGAATGAACGAATCCTCATTTCAGGTTCATGTTAATACCCACGGTATAGGTGCGTGGCACAGGGTAAGAGGTATAATCAATGCCTTGTACCAGTGCACTGGTGCCGCTATCATTTACTTCAGGGTTGGCACCTTTGTATTTGGTAAACACCAGCGCTTGCTGAATGCCGGCGTATAACCGGATACTTTTGATGTAAGCATTTTCTTTTACCGGTACCACATAGCCCATCGTGATATTTTTAATGGTAAGAAAGCTGCCGTCTGTAACCCAGCGAGAATTAGTGGTGCGCGCCAATGGCGTACTAACTACCGCCCTGGGGTGTACCCCATCGCCAGGGTCGGTGGGCGATTTCCACCTGCGGGCAACATCTTTGGTAACATTGAACACGCCATCAAGGTTTTGAATATATTCGAGGGTACGGTTTTCTATATCAAAACCCTGCATGCCGGAAACCACAATACTGAAGTCAAATCTTTTATAGGACAACTCGTTAGTCATGCCGTATACAAAATCAGGATTAGGGTTGCCAATAATAGTTTTATCATCTGCAGTAATCGTTTTATCACCATTGATATCAGCATATTTAACGGTACCTACGTCTGACTTTGAATCGCCCCCCAGGTATTGGGGAGACTTATCCAGGTCTGCCTGGTTAACATACACCCCAATGAATTTGTAACCATAAAAAGATCCAACCGGGCTTCCAATCTGGGTAATATTGGGGCCGTTGGCATCGCCCCTTGGGAGCGACTTTGCATACGGGCCAAGGTCAACTACATTATTGCGGATAAAAGAGATGTTGAAGTTGGTAGTCCATTTTAATGTACCCACCAGGTTTTTTGTTGTTACAGAAAACTCGTGCCCTTTAAAATCAAACTTTCCCACATTGTCGGCTATAGACCCAAAACCTGATTCCTGCGGTATACCTACATTAAACAACATACCGGATGTAGTCTTATGAAAATAATCATAGGTAATAAATATCCGGTCGTTAAGCAGACCGAGGTCCAGGCCAATATCCAGTTGCTTTGATTTTTCCCAGCTCAGGTTATTGTTTCCAATTGAGCTTACGGTGGTACCCTGGATAAGCGTGTTATTAAATGGATAATTGTTTGTGCTGGTACGGGCAAGGTAGCTGTAGTCGCCAATATTGAAGTTGCCATTGAGGCCGTACCCAGCTCTTAATTTCAAGAATGAAATCTTTGAAAACCTGGTCATAAAATCTTCATTGGTAATATTCCATCCAGCCGATATGGATGGAAAACTTCCGTATTTTTTGTTAGGGGCGAAGCGTGATGAACCATCACTGCGGAATGATGCAGTAAGGAGGTATTTGTTTTTAAAATTATAGTTTAACCTGGAAACAAAAGACGCGAGCGTCCATTCGCTTACGCCGAAACTGGTGGTAAAAGAAGAACCGGCATTGAGGGTTTGTACCCTGTCGTTTGGAAACCCTGTAGCAAATACGTTATTGCTTTCGCCATAGTACCGTTGCGCGGTATATCCAACCAGTACATCAAAATTGTGTTCGCCAAAACTGCGTTTGTAGTTAAGCGTATTCTCGGCAAGCCAGCTATAGTTGCTGCTTTTGGACTGTGAAGCATTTGTTTGAATGGGTGGTGCAGAAAAGAGGCTACCCGCAGTAGAGGGCGTAAAGTTGTCAAATTTCTGCGTGGTATAATCTACGTTGAAACTTGTTCTGAAACTGAGGTTTTTGATAATTTCCAGGCTAAGATAAGCGTTGGCCAATAGCCTTCCTGTTTTAGTATTATTCTTTACTTCCTGAACAACACGATACCAATTTGGGTTAGGAAATAAACCTGCTGACGTAGCTGTAAGTGGCAAGCTGCCATCCGGGTTAATATAGGGCGCTATAGGTGAGGTTGCAATGGCGCTCTGTATAATACCCCCGCCAAATATATTACCATCTGAGTTGGGGCTTGAACTGGTTGTATAGCTAGGCGCAATATTTACTCCTATTGAAACACGGTCATTAAACTTATAGTCGCTGTTCACCCGCAGCGAATAGCGTTTATAATTGGAATTCAGCAACACGCCCTGCTGGTTGATGTACCCCAGCACGGCAGCAGTGCTCAGTTTGTCCTTACTGCTGTTCAATGAAAGGCTGTAGTTTTGTATGGGAGCGTCGCGCAATAATAATCCATACCAGTCTGTTCCTTTGCCCCTGTATTGAGAAGGGTTCTGGTATTCTGCAGGTATGGCAGTTGCCTGTCCTAATCTTATCTTTTCCTGGAACACCTCATTTTCATACTGCGCAAATTCTTCTGCGTTCATCATATCCGGCCTTCCTTTTGTTGGCACTTGCTGAATTCCGTAAAAGCTGTTAAAATTAATGGCAGACTGACCGCTTTTGGCCCGTTTGGTTTGTACAATAACTACACCGTTCGATGCCCTGGAACCATACAATGATGTAGCAGACGCATCCTTTAAAATTGTGAAAGACTCAATTTCATCAGGGTTTATATTATTAATGTCGCCGGTTATCGGAAATCCGTCTACTACGTACAGCGGCTGGGTACCGCCTCCTATAGAGGCTGCTCCTCTTATTCTCACAGACATGCCTGCGCCTGGTACGCCGGTTGTTTGTTGAATCTGCACCCCGGCAAGTCGTCCCTGTAGTTTTTGCGTAAACTGCGTTACCGGCAAATCCTGCATGTCGTCTGCCTTAATGGTTTGGAGTGAGCCGGTGAAAGTTTTTTGAGTGGTATTTCCGTAAGCCACCACTACCACATCACTTAAGACATTATCAGCTACCGCCAGAACGATATTCACCAACAACCTGTCATTGATTTCTATTTCCTGTGTAAGATATCCCACAGAGCTTACAACAAGCACCTTTGTATCATCTGGCACCTTAATGGTATACCGTCCGTCTGCATCCGTTTTAACACCAACAGACGTTGATTTTGCAAGAACGCTTACATCTGCCAGCGGTTTGCCTTCTGCATTTTTTATTGACCCGCTGATGATTTTCTCCAGGGGTTGCGCTGAATTTTCGATGGTATTGGCGGCAATTGTTGGATTAGCGGGTGCCTTCTTTTTATTGCGGAAAATGAGAATGGATGTCTTTTGCAATTTGAAGTCGAGGTCGGTCTGCGCCAAAACCATTTGTAATATTTTTTCAACAGATCTGGGCTCTTTTGTAAGCGAGATGCCTTTGTATTTTTCCACCAGCCTTGGTACATACCCTATGCGGAAACCCGAGCTTGCCGCTATTTTGGTAAGCACATTATCTAAAGTCTCATTATGAAATTCTACGGTGATCACCTTTTCTGCAAGGTTCTGGCTAAAAGACTTTTTTGCAAAAAGCAATTCTGAAGACATCAGCACGGTTAAGAAAAGGCAAGTGCTTATTTTCATTAACAATTGTAGGTTACGCTTTGTAAAAGGGTGGCCCTTATACATCTTAGGGTATAAGAGATTGACAGCAATCTTTTTTTTCATAAATTGCAATTAGTTTGAAAATTATCTGTTTACATTTCAGGCTATCCCCTCTTTGCTTTGCCGGCGGAGGGGTTTTTTATGTATACAGGGGGCGAATGAGCAGTATGCATGTCTATCATAAATGATCATTTATCATGGTAAATTGAGTTATTGGCATCCTTCTCCATCTATTAGTATCTGGCCATCTTTATCAGTTGCAAAACTTGCATTGGTAACAGTACACAAAGCCGTTATTACATCCTCTAAAGACTCTGTGCCGCTGAATGAAATCTTAACCGGGCATTCCATAAGGCCGGGATGCTGAATTTTTATGTTCACGCCATACCGTTTGCTTAATGTGGCGGCTATTGCCGACATGGAGACCGATTCAAAAACCATGTCTTCGGTAGTCCAGTCAGTAACAATTTTGTTGACATTTACCTGTTGTTGCGTGCCTGAAGCCGTGGAGGTAGAGTAGACAATCTGTTGATTTGGTAATAAAACAGCGATAACAGCTTTTTGATTCTCGACCCTTACCTTGCCGCGGGCAACTGACACTGTAACCTCCCCGGTGCCAGGTACTGCTTTGATATTAAAAGCGGTTCCCAAAACAATTGTTTTTACTGCGCCCGTATGAATAATGAATGGCTTTTGCGCATCATGCCGTATGTCAAAATATGCTTCACCGGTTAAGTTGACTTCCCTTTTTGATGAACCGAATGAAGGACCATATACTAGCTTACTATTGGCTTTTAGAACTACAGTGCTGCTATCTGGCAATACAAGAAAACGGGTGAAGGCCGCTGCATTAGTTCCGGGCAACTGTTGCACTGGTGGAATAGACTTGTATCTTGCATTAAAAAAGAAAAGCGCCGCGCAACCTAACATTATTAACACAGAAGCCGCAGCTATCCATGAAGAACGGACAGCAAAGATTCTTTTCTTAAGATGTGTATCTGGCTTTAAGTCTTCAATATCCGCACTTTTATGATCCACTCCCGACAAGATTTTCCCAAGAACGGCTGCTGGCTGGCTATTGGCTGCGAGGTGGGCAAAATCGCGCGTTCTGAGCGCATTATCGATAGCGTATTTCAATTCCTCATCGTGGCCTTCACGCAGATAAAGTAAGAGCTGTTCCATTTCCTGACCGGAAATATCATTTTCAATAAATTTGGCCAGCAGTTTATCAACGTTTGTATTCCTCATAATTGGTAACACCGGGGGATTCGCGCAATCACCGGTTCTGTAAAGACACAAAAGTTTACCGCAGGGCTTAGTACCTGATAAAAAAAATTAAACCGGGCTGTTTAGTGTACTGAAGAGGCACCGGCAATGGAATGCAATAAGGGGAAAGTAAGCGGCAAATGCAGCCAATAAATCAACTTAATGGAACAGCAAAAGGCAGGGCAGCAAAACTGCAGAATGTTTTAACAGGTATGCCCGTATAGAATGAAGCGCCTGGTATATGTGGCTGCGCACAGTTTTTTTAGAAATTTGCAAAGACGCGGCTATCGCTTCGTGACTAAGACCATTTTCACGGCTGAGTTTATAAACGCGGCGTTGCTGTACAGGTAGCTGCCCAACCGCCCGGTCTACCAGCTCTACTGCCTGTTTTCCCAGTAATAGTGCATCCGGGGCTGGCTCAAGGTCAGCTGCATATTGCAGCAGAAATTCTGTAAAAGGTATTTCCTTAACTTTTTTCCTAAGCTGGTTTAAGATATGATTTCGGGATATGATAAAAAGATAATCATCAAAATTTTGTATGCGGGGAAGTTCCTCACGCGCAGACCAGATTTTAAGAAAAATATCCTGCGCTATTTCTTCTGACAATTGGTCGGATTTCGTAAATGCCTTAGCAACCCCGTAAACCTGAGCCCAGTAATGATTAAAGAGAAGCCCGAAAGAACGGTGATCCCCTTTGGCCACTCCAGCCAGCACGGCTTTTAGGTTTAACCCGGTGATAAGAAGCATTTGAATCGTTAGTTAGGTTACAAGACCTGCACTATCTGAATAGAGTGAATGCAGTTTTACGTCTATACAAATGTAAAACTAAGAAAAATTAAACAATCCTGCACTAACCTGACTTTGCGGTTGCATTCAAAACCTGCAAAGTGCTTACTTAGACAATCTCAAGATCACAAACCGCCGTACAAAGTCAAATCTAAATATACCTTTGAGCCGGTAAATACCGGTAGCTTTTTCAGCATTCATGTTTGCTCCGGCAAAAAAACTTTTAATTTTTCATGGAAAGTAAAGCAGTTGGGGATTTCATTAAAGTAACCGGTAATTTAAGCAACTTCAGTTCCTACACTGGCGGATAGAAGCGCAAACCAATCCTGCAATTCCATTTCAACTGCTGTCGCTTTTTTCAAAACAGCAATTCTCGCCGGAGTTGTTGTACCGCAAACAGGCAATATACCAGCCGGATGTTTCAAGATCCACGCCAGCAAGATCACTTCATCAGGAACATCATACTTTGCTGCCAGGGTAACAATTATTTCTTTTACACGACGGGCGGGTTCATCATTTTTCCTGAAAAATGTGCCCAATGGCGACCAGCACATGGGCGTTATTTGGTGTATTTGCATATGATCCAGGCTTCCATTGAACATTGCTTCGCTGTGGGTTAAAGAAAACTCTATTTGGTTATAAGAAACCTTGATCTTTGTTTCAATTAGATCTGTTTGCAACGGATTAAAATTAGACAAACCGAAATCAAGAATCTTACCTTCTTTTGTAAGTTTTTCAATTGCTTCGCAGATATGGTCTGTGTTCATCAGAGGACTAGGCCTGTGCAACAGTAATAAATCTAAATAATCAGTTTGCAAATTTTTCAATGATTCCTCCACTGACCATACAATATGTGCAGTTGAATAATTGTAATGTTTGATGGCTGTGTTTCTTGTTTCCGATGGCATTTGAATACCGCACTTGGAAATCAATTGCATGTTGCTACGATCAAATCTACTTTCCTTTAATGCTACGCCAAAGGCGGCTTCAGTTGTATAATGCCCGTAGATATCAGCATGATCAAATGTGGTAATGTTATTTTCCAGGCAACAACGTATCAATTCAATCATTTCGAGAGTGTTACAATTCTTTCCCCAAACACCCCATGTCATTGCACCCGAAATAATGGTAGAAAATGGCGTAGTGCTCATAATTCAAATAAAAATTTAATTAAAATAATGTAAGTTCTGATTATAACATTTACCTGCTGTATTTATACTGAATGTAATCGATATCAACATTACCGGTGTCGCATATTGGAAAGGATTTGTATTGTACAAGGCTTTGCATAAAGTAAAAGCATACAGTGCCCCTAAAGTATTCGAGCTGCAAACACCAAAAATTTAGTCGAACCAAGAAAAAGTTACATGCTGTTCCGGCAAATTTAAAGGAGAAACAGGATACAGCAGGACGGCCATCTTACTGCAATCTATTACGTTTATTGCGCCATTTCTACGAATCCTGTACGTTTAATGCTTGTCTACAACATGAAAAAAAGTATGTGCATTTCCGCATTTTTATGTTTATTGTCAGTGACCGTTTGCTGTCAAAATACCAGTTTTTATAAAAACAGGTTGGTGTTTTCCGCCATCAAAGGTACAATTAGCAAACCGGACACAATAGCTGCTTCCGCTAATATTAGCAGCTTTACCGCCAGCGATACAATCAATTTTAAGATCGCATCGTATAAACGCAATCAACTCATCATTCATTTCGTACCCTCACATTCTTTTGTTGGGATAACCAGTGCATCATTACAGGGCTGGAACGCCAGCGGCAAACAGCTTATTAAAACCAAACTGGTTGGTATCAGTACAAAGGGGCTGGAAGGCGAAAATGAACCCACACTGTCAAGTATTGTAAGTGCACTGGGGTATAAAATAAATATTGGATGGACGACGCTCGCCAATCATGCGCTTCCCGAAATGCAGGGAGATGAAATAAGCGCATCACTGTTTCATAAAGCCGGAAAAGGAAACGTTGAAATCATTCCTGTAGCGCGTTATTCACCCAATTTTGAGTTGCCGTTTGGATATTATATCGATTCGGCCGCCATACCTTTAAAGAAAGAAGTGGGTATTTTAGCAGCAGCTGGGCCGTACCCGGAACACCAATGTTTATTTCCTGCAACAGCCATGGGCAATCGATCTTTTGATCCAGGTGTTCAAAACTTTGGATTTTATGTTACCGGTCCCACGCATTCGGCTTTCTCAGAAGACGTATGGAACATGTTTTTATACCCATCAAATGCGGTACATGCCACAAGAATATATCCTTTGAAAGATGCAAATGGAAAATCGATCGCCAATAATTATTTGCTTTGTTTTGAGGAGGCGAAAAACGGTGATTACAACGACTATGTTTTTATCGTAAAAAATATACAACCAGTCACCAATGATTTTTTTATTCCACTTTTGAATGGACAAAATCTGAATGGCTGGCATAGTTTTATAAAGGGGTTCGGAAAAAATACTGAACCGGATAGCAATTTTATTATAAAAAACAACGTGCTGCATGTAAAGGGGGAGCAACTAGGTTATGTAATAACTGATAAAAGCTACGGTAACTATCATTTTAAAATTGATTTTAAATGGGGCGCCAGAAAATGGCCGCCCCGTGAAGACGCTAAACGCGATGCCGGTATATGTTACAATATCCCGGTTAATGAACCAGATTCCATTTGGCCAACATCAATAGAATGCCAAATACAGGAAGGTGATGTGGGCGATTTTTGGTTGCTGGGTTTTTCTACGATACAATCTCTGGGGCAACAGGCCAAACCTTCTGCCCATACCAGGATGATAAAACAAAAAGATGCCGAGAAACCAACGGGCGAGTGGAATACCGTTGAAATCATTTCTTATAATGGGTCTTGTATTCACATTGTAAATGGTGTTATCGTAAATGAAGGCAGCCAGGCAAGTGTAAAAGAAGGTCGAATATTACTTCAGTCGGAATATGCAGAAATTTATTACCGGAACCCAAGGATAAGAATATTATAACCTAAACAAATGCAGGATGAAATTTTATTTGCTTTTCCAATGAAAGGCGACTGTGGGACCCATCGAATAGATCTTCTTTGTGCATCTAACAACGTAGTATCATTTGTGTTTGCATAAAACACTCCGTATGATATATCATGTAAGCTGTACTTTATTATCAGAGTTTAGTACTAATTCTACCCGCAGCCGTTTTTCTTAACCAGTTAGATTATTTTTAAGAACAATCATGACTGATCATGAATTTGAAAATAAATCTGGACGGGCTGGCCTGGTTCCGCTATTTAACGATGTTACTGGTGTTATTTACCGGCAATTCCTGTTTGCATTTTACAAATGCCCAATCAGGCCCAGGCACTGATAATCCGCGTAAGATCATTTCGTTTGATGAAGACTGGCGGTTCTGGCAGGGCGATGATATATCTGCCAGCGAACCTTCCTTCAATGACAGCCATTGGCGAACCCTTCGCCTTCCCCATGATTGGAGTATTGAAAGCCCCGTTAATCCGCCGCCTAAGGGCGACAGAAATACCGGCTATTTTACTCATGGCATTGGCTGGTACCGGAAAAGTTTCTTATCGCCGGATACTTCCAAAAAAGTAGTAATTGAATTCGACGCTATTTATATGAATAGCGACGTGTGGATAAATGGAAATTTATTGGGTCACCGACCCTATGGTTTCATCGATATCCGGTACGATATAACGGAATATCTTAAAAAAGACGGAACGCCAAATATCATAGCCGTTCGCGTTAACGATGCTGCAGAACCAGCTCTTCGTTGGTATGCCGGCTCAGGTATATACAGGCATGTGCGGCTAATATTGACTGAGTATACACAGTTCCGTATTGACGGGGGTATTTTTGTTTCCACCGCGGTAGTGTCTAATAGCGCAGCCACTGTTAAAATCAATTACATAATAGATGCTCATTTTTTCTCAGCTGCCCAAAGAGCGGCCTGGGTCAACAACCCCTGGGGTGTAAAACCGGAAAAGCAGGAGGTGCTTGTACAAAGCAGCATACTATCGCCCCAAGGAGAAATCGTTACTACCGTTGAAACGAAAATGACGCTGCGCAATATGCACAAAGGAGATTCAGTAACACAATTAGTGATGGTACCGCAACCCCGCCTATGGTCTGATACATCGCCGGTGTGTTACCGTTTGCGGAGCACTTTATTGGTTGATGGGAAAAAACTGGATGAAGTCACCACCAATTTTGGGATACGGAGCCTGAGATTTGATAAAGACAAGGGGCTTTTTGTAAATGGGAATGCAACAAAACTTAAAGGCGTATGCCTACATCAGGATGCTGGTTCTTTTGGCAATGCCGTGCCCGAAGCAATTTGGGCATACCGTCTTGGCATTTTAAAAGAAATGGGCTGCAATGCCATTCGTCCCAGTCATCATCCATTTGCGCCGGAATTTTATGATCTGTGTGATAAACTTGGTTTTTATGTTTTTGATGAAGCATTTGATGAGTGGACACGTGACTGGACATGGAACTATACTGAAAATACCCGGGGTAAAGCAAAATTTGGTTATCATCTTTATTTTAAAGAGTGGTACGAAACAGATTTGCGCGCCATGCTGCGGCGCGACCGCAATCACCCGAGTGTAATCATGTACAGTATTGGCAATGAAATTCCCGATCAGTTTGATGACGATGGCTGGAAGCTGACAAAAAAATTGGTAGACATTTGCCATGAGGAAGATTCCACGCGGCCGGCAACATCAGCCTGCGATCAATCCTTTGTGTCTTCGCGCAATGGCTTTATGGATGTACTTGATTTGGGCGGCTACAATTATATCGATCGATTGTACAAAGACAGCACCTATGTACCTGAAAGACGAAGATTTCCGAATCGCATTTTTCTTGGGACCGAGACAACACATGCTGTTCACAACTGGTTGGGGGTGCGTGACAATGAGTATGTAATAGGAGATTTTATATGGACCGGTATTGATTATCTTGGCGAAACCGGCAATCTTCCGAATCGCGGCAGCAGATCCGGCCTGATTGATATTGCGGGCGGGAAGAAACCCGGCTTTTATCAGCGTGCTGCCTATTGGCGCAATGAACCGGTTCTTCAGCTCTATGGCCTTACGGGTGAGCAGGCGCAAAATGCGTGGCGAACCCCTCCTGCTCGGCTTAGCTGGAACTGGAACACGGATTCCATTATAAAAGTTCGTGCTTCTACAAATTGTGAGGAAGTGGAACTTTTTCTTAATAACCGATCACTTGGCAGAAAGACTGTCTCCCATAATTTATACTTTAACGACTGGAGTGTACAATTTAAACCCGGGAAGTTAACAGCAACTGGTTATATAAAAGGCCGGAAAGTTGCAACCTCCACACTCGTAACAACCGATTCAGCATTGAGACTGCAGATTACGCCGCTTGTTTTACCTGTAACAAGCGATATTTTTCTATTTGAAATTACGTCTGTTGACAAGGCTGGTCTAAAAGTAATTGATGCAAAAGCGGAAGTGACCGTTACTGCTGCAGGTGCATGCCGGCTTATAGGCATCGACAATGGACAACTGGATTTTACCGGTTCCTATAAGACTGATACACGTAAACTATATGAAGGACGTCTGCTGGTTGCGGTTGAACGCAGCAGCCAGGCAGGGGAAATCAAAATAAATGCTACCGCGCCAAATCTTTTATCAGCAGCGTTAACGATAAAATAAAACCCACCAATTTCTTACCTGACCGCAATGTTAAATGGGGTGCTATTAGCATCCAAATGATACCAGCAGATTGCCATACACTGTAACTAATAGAAGTTTATTATGAAACATTATATTTTGTTTGTCTTCTATGTTACGACTATCTGGTTAAAGACAGAGAGCATGCGCACGCTAACTCTCCCGTTAAACAGAAATGATTCGGTTTCGGACACCAGCAAACCAGCAGCCCATCGACTGACAACACCCAACGCATCCAAAGAGGCGAAAGCGCTGTACGATTACCTGAATGACATCTATGGGAAAAAAATACTTTCCGGCCAAATGTATGCGCCCTGGGGCTATGATGAATTAAAGTACATCAAGGATGTCACCTCAAAACAACCCGCTATCAGGGGAACGGATTTTATAAACGAAAAAGACAATGAAAAGGAAGTGGTGCAAACTATCGAATGGTGGAAAAGCGGCGGTATTCCCACCATTATGTGGCATATGGGCGCACCCGGTATTGGCCAGGGCTATGCAAACAGTAAGAAAATGATAGACATTGATAAAATATGGGAAAAGGGCACCGTAGAAAATGAAGCGTTCTGGAAAGAATTAAAAGCCAAAGGGGATTTGCTGGAAAAAATCAGGGATGCACATGTACCCGTATTGTGGCGCCCCTTTCATGAATTAAACGGAAATTGGTTTTGGTGGGGCAAACAGGGGCCGGAAAAATTTAAGCGCCTCTGGATAACGATGTATAATTACTACACCAGAGAAAGAAAACTGAATAACCTGATTTGGGTATTGTGTTACACCGGACAACCAGACAGTGCGTGGTATCCGGGTGATCAATATGTAGATATTGCAGGAGCTGATACCTACACAAAATCAGACGAACCGCAAACAGTCATGTATGGCAGCATGAAAGCCATTGTGGGAAAGCGGATGCCAATTGTGTTTCATGAGTGCGGCGTTCCGCCTGATCCGGAAAAATGCCTGAAAGAAAATGCGATGTGGCTATGGTGGATGGAGTGGCATACCGGTCATTTACAAAGCCTGGACAAAACATACCTCAACTATGTTTATCATCACAACCTTGTTATTACAAAAGATGAATTGCCTGATATTATGAAAGCGTATGGGCAATAAACATGCGATGGTAAAAACAGTTGACAGTTAAGTGCAATAAGCGAACAAGGTTCAGCAGACAATCAATGTTTATAAAATGAGAACGTCATCGTATCAATACTATATTAACCATTTATTATTTTTTTTCGTTTTGCCGGAAATCGAAATATAACGAACCACTCACGGGTGTATAATTCATAAAAATATTCTGCTGGCTTTGTGGCCCTAATGAAGCGGCTCCCTGAAACTTCGTGCCGATTGGCGAAATTGCATTCATAAATCCAATATTACCGTCGGGAAATGGAGGACTGGTATTCTCATTTTTTTGGCCCTTTGGTTTGTCTGGCTGCAACATTTCCAGGAATATACTGGACTGGTCAGTATAAATGGTAAAGTTGGCTTCCTTTGTCTGCAGTGTAACCCAAAACATTTCTGCATGCCAGCCTTTAAATTCGGGGTAATTCCAACTTTCTCCCGTAACGGTATTATTATACTGTTTTTGCCAAACGCCAAACTGCTGGCCTTTCAACCTGTTTTTCCATACACGATAAGGGCCACGTCCCATCCAGCGCATGCCATTAATTTTTTCTTCAGGATACTTAAATGTAATGCCCATAAAATCCAGGTTGCCTTTTTGCGAATAACTGTATTCAAGTTTGGGGAGTTTACCGGTTTGAAAGACCCACTGCACATTAAACCTGGCTTCACCATAAAACGGCTGAACGATGTATTTGTCACCTTGCTGATAATGTTTAAAATCGGACAAGCTAAGTTTTATGCCCGTTAGTGCAGGCCCATCGCTGAATGAAATTTCAATTCCATTTACCACTTTATTTAAAAAGCCGGTGGAAGTGTCAAACTGGTATTTTATACCATCACAAGTAACGACTAAGTTTTGACCATTGATTACAGCCGATACCGCGCCCACTTCAGGACGGGTGTTAACCGCTTTTGCTATATCTTCTGGTTGTGCCAGCGCCCAACTCCAGGTACATATTTCCTTGCCTTTGGGGTCGTAAGCCGTTAGGTAAAGGGCATCTGCGCCATTGCCAGAAGGGTATTTGATCGTTAGAAAACCTTTTTCACCAGGTAGCAGCGGCGGCGGTATGGCGCGCCCGGCGTTGACAATCCTTTCCTTGCTTTGCATTTCGCCGGCTACCGGTAAGTCAACCATTTTCCATTCAAACTTACATTGGGCAAGATTGGTGTACAGATACCGGTTTTCCACCTCAATTTGACCATTAAAATTCTGCGGGATTGATTTTGTATTCACGACTACCGGCGACCATATTTCTTTGATGGTATAATAGCTGGCTTCTTTTTCCCTGTGCGGACCAACTATGCCATCGGGTGCGGAATTGCCTGCTACATCAATAATATTTCCTTTATCCGTACGTACTACCCCTTCATCATGCAGGCACCATAAAAAGCCTCCGGCAAAACCACGGTGCTTCATCATCTCCGTCCAAAAATCATCCAAACCAGCTCCATGCCCGCCATCGAAAAGGCCGTGCATAAACTCAGTAGGAAAATACACTTCGGTGCCGTATAATACCGCATTGGTTACATAATTGAAATCCTGGTAGTGTTTGGTTTCGGTTCCATTAAATCTCTCCCAGGGATGCAATACAAATCTTTTTTGCGGATCATACCATCCGAAGTCGCCGTCCAACGCCCTGTTCCAACCGCCTTCATTTCCGTTATCCCAAATAATGATAGCTGGATGATTAACATCGCGGGTTACGAGCTCTTTCACCAATGGCCGACCTGCCAGGGTATCATATGCCTTTTGCCAGCCGGTCAATTCATCAAGTACAAAAAGCCCCAAACTATCGCACAGATCTAAAAATTCTCTATCGGGTGGATAATGAGACATGCGCACCGAATTCATGTTCATACCTTTTATCAATTCAATATCCATTAAATGAATCGCACGGCTTAATGTTCTGCCACTCTCCGGCCATTGGCTGTGCCGGTTAACGCCCTTCATAACAATTTTGGTATTATTGACATAGAATCCATCTTTTGGACGGAACTCCACTGTTCGAAATCCAAATCTTTGCTGAATGGTATGAATAATTTTTGTTCCATGTTTAATAGACACAACCGCTTTGTAGAGATTGGGTTCTTCGGGATTCCATGTTTTGATACCGCTAAACTGATGCGATGCATATACACTATCCAATGCATGAACTGTGAAAGGAGCCCCGATGTTTTTACCGTTTAATTCTTTGATCTGAATTTCTACTGTCTGATTGCGCTGGGTGTTTACCGTGAAAACCTGCATCCCAAATGAACCATCTGCCTTCGCATTAACCGCCACCCTGTCTATAAAGGTGGCTGGAACAATTTCTAAATACACGGGCCGGAATATTCCTCCAAATAACCAAAAGTCTGATTGCCGTTCGGCACGATTGATTGAGTTATTGGCCGATTTTTTTGTCACTCTTACTTCCAGTAAATGATCCGTCCCTGCTTTTAATTTATCTGTAATCTCATAGCGGAACTGGTAGAATCCGCCCTGGTGGACCGGACCGGCCAAATGACCATCAATGCTGACTTCCGTATCTGTCATTGACCCTTCAAATACGATAAAGATTTTTTTATCGCCCCATGACGATTGCGTTTTAAAAGCATATCGGTACTGGCCTGTTTCCGCTGGATTAACTTTGTCCTCGCCATAGTTGAACGTCCCGAAACCCTGCTGTTCCCAGCAAGACGGAACTGCAATGGTGCTCCATTTTCCACTATTCATTCCTGTTGTTACCATGAAATCCCACTGTACGGTATGGTCTTTATCAGTTCCTGACAAATATTGTATGACTGTTTGCTGGGCATGCAACTGCATAGATACCAGTAGGGAAAACAATGTAATGATCAATCTCATTGTACTATTTTTATTGTTCAGGTATTTGGCTTGCTGGCTCATGGCAGACGTGTCGGTTTAAAAGGTTCCAATAGAGTCGAAAATAGTGGTTTCAATGATTCATCCCATGGATATTCATGTGTAAATCCTGAACTGGCTCATCACCCAGCCCGGAAAACCCATTAATCAGGGGTAAAATGATGGTCAATGTAAATCCAAAAGATTTTATGGGAGCGGCCACCCCTATCACTGCTGATTTAATGTTCTCGTTGCATCCAAATTTACTGAATTGTTAATGGAGCCAATAAGTCCTCTCTTATAATTTTGAATCTTAATTGCAGTAAAAGAGAAGGTGTGGATTTATATGAGGGAAATCATTTTCACTTCAAATACAACTTGGTGTTTTCTGCGATTTTACAAAGTAAAATTAGTGAGTGTTTAAATTACAAAATTCATCGCTGCCGAGTCCTTTCAAAAAACATCCGTCACTTTTTAACCTGCCTGCCCGAGAAAATAAAGGACTATAATTAATACCATAACAATAAATGTACGGCAAACAATGACCTTAATGCCAGGCACCGGCCCGTCTTTCAGTACATTAATGCCGAGTGGTACAAGTGCAGCACACAACCCGAAAGCGGCCACTATTGAAAATAATGATGTCCCTTTAAGCACACCACTCATAAGCGCCGCCATTAGTGCCAGTGCAATGGACCTAAACCATCCGAGTGTACCAGAAAGATATGCTCCGATTGCCAGAATCAACCATCCGAACATAATTGTACCATTAAGCGTTGCTATTAGATTAAATGCGCCATACGACTCCGCAATCGTTCTGGTCGCAGCTTCCAGGCCTTGAATATTGACTAACTGAAATGCAAGATGATTAATGCCTCCCTGAAAAGTTCGGGCAAAAAGCCCGAGGAGAACAAAAGTTCCACCCCATAATGCTAATTGACTTCTTGTTTGTCCTATAAGTCTGGCCAGGGTAATAATAGCTGGCCACAATAAAATATTACCAACGATAAAAAAGTTGTAGGATGTGATGATAAGGGCCGGGTGATCATTAAAAGCCTTTAGTTGTTGTGGAAAGAAAAAATGGAACTCCATCCGAATCAACATCCCCGTAAGAAAAAGAACAGGTGCTATCACCATTGAAAGGCCACCGATCCAGCGGCCCGGAAACCAAAAGCCCTCATTGACCTGTACATGCATAGAATTTCTGGTTAACGAACGCTTCAAATTTGTTTTCATATTTTAATTCACTATAAGTTTCTTAAAAAGACGAATAATTCATTGATGCGGGGAAGGTTAACTACGATCTTGAAATGTATCATTTAAACAGGTTATGGCGATTTAGACGGTCGGCACAGGATTGCCAGACAACAAAACATATGAATGCGCTGTTGCTATTACCTGATGGGCTTTTGCTGAAAACACTGAGACGACTACGATTAACTGTAGGTTACATTGCTGTTTATAGCCTGGCGTAAGTAGGCGGAGTAAAATGGGTTCCTTTATATTGATCTTTTCTTTACAGGTACTTGCAGTTGTGAAGCAGTGGGTTGATGGTACTCTGTGTCGAGCAATTTGTCCCAGAAAGTAAAATACAATCCAAAGTTTTTCTGATGCCTTCTGTGATGGAGCGAATGGTGAGTAGCGCCAATCATTATTTGACTGATTGCTTTTTTTGCGCCACTGCTGGGAAAGATGTCAATGTTCAGGTGGTTGATAACACTCGTAAAAGACATGAACGCCAACTGTGTTAGAATCACCAACGGGTGTAGGGTAATACCATCGGAATCACCAGCAGTACCACGGCCTGGATAAGACTTTCAAGAGGGTGAAATGAAAAAGCGGTGAATGGAGAGGTGGTCATACTATTATGGTCCACTTTATGCACAATGGAAAAAATAGCTTTGTGGTGCATCAGCCTGTGAAGCCAATAGTAATACGTTTCCTGTATAAACATACTTAGCAACAGGCTCAAAGGCAAGTACCACCAACCATACGCTGTTATATCAGTATATACTAACGTTTTCCCGGACTGCCAAAACCACCAGGCCAAGGTGCCCGCCAGTGCAAAAATGGTAGAAGACAGGGTGCTCCACTTAATTTCTTTTTTTAGCTGCCCTGCAGGATAAGGTTTCCTCGAAAGCTTTCTTTGTTTCCATCGCTCGGGTTGCCAAACATAGAAGATACCATAAAACAATCCAGCCACCAGGAGATAGCGACCTGTAATTGCAATAAAGAACAGCGCGCAAATAATTATCCAGTAAAAAGGCCCGCTGCCATTAACCAGCCAGTGCAAAAACGTGCTCAAGTGTTTTTTGTGGGCCTTTTATATTGCCCACCAATAGGGTAGGTTTAAAAATCACGCCACTTTGACCCCAGAAAACCAGATCTCTTTACACCCAGTTATATCCAATTGTTAGATCGCTACCGCTCAAATGAACGCCATTAATGAAGATCATGAAACCTGATATTGACGACTGTACGTTATTTGCGCGGCAAGCAATAACTCAAGGTTGCGATAAATGCTGCAGCTCAAAGGGTTTTCAATAATGCGCACTTGCCTGCACGAATGATATTAATATAGAAAATCATTAAACATTCATTTTTTAAAAGATCTGAAAAAAGGCAAGAATTGCTATTCGAGGGAGTATTTCTTTTGTCGGTCGCCATTCAATCCTATCCAGGATTTGCGCAGAAAAACGCTCAAGAACCCTCCTGTATTCGTCCAGCCTATCCAACATTATGGCGGAAACAGGAAATATAATTCCTTTAGAAACATACTTTTTTTTCAGCAACACATGACGTATTAAGTAGCGGTGTATGCTGCCATTGCCATCCACAAATGGATGAATAAATACAAACCCAAATACTACAATGGTTGCTGCAAGCACCGCATCAAAGCTATTATCATTTTCAAGCTTTTCATTTGTAGCAATAAGTCCCTGCATCAGGCGGGGTATGTCTTTCTGTTTTGCGGATATGTGATCCGGAATGGGTGTACAATGTCTTTTGTCATGCTCGCCGATAAATCCTTCCTGCACGCAAAAACCTAATGTAGTAAAACCCATGTTGTAAATCACAATCTGCTGAAGGCGGGTCAACTCAGCTTCGGTAATGGGCTGGTAGTCAGTGGAGGGCATTATACAAAACATCACATTTTCAGCACCGTGGAAGTTAAACGCTATGGATGAGCGCCTGTTTCCAGTTATAAAATGGCGCTGAACATCAGTTTGCCACAGTAACTCCATAGTAATAGCCACAGGATATGGGCTGGAATGTAAACGCTGTCTGGGTTTACTTATTAATGAGTATTCCCGCACACTGGTTTCACAATTATGTGTTACCGCAGTACGAGCGATTAATCACACAAAGGGTAATTGTAGAATGCGAGCCTCAATCAATTCATCTTGTCGAGAGGGTTAGCTATCAGCGGCATTACACCGGTAGCATCCGTGAAAATTACCCTTGCACTGTAGTAAATACAGTGTCAAATACCAGTTTGCTTAATTTTTTTTGCAGATTCGAACCATCCACTATCAAAAAGTGTTTAAGTAATTGACCTAAATAATTAAACAGAATACCATCAGTGTCTATTGCATTTAACCAATTATCAATCATAAAACAAGTATTATGAAATTACTTAAACAAACTGGTTTTCTTTTTTTAGCCTTTAGTTGTTTTGCAATCACCCTGGCAGCTCAAACAAATAAAGACATTGTGGATGTCGCCGCAGGTTCTTCAGACCATACTACCCTGGTCGCAGCGGTGAAGGCGGCAGGTCTGGTAGAAACACTGAAAAGTGCAGGCCCATTTACTGTATTTGGACCTACCAATGCTGCATTTGAAAAATTGCCGGCTGGTACCGTTGACAATCTATTAAAGCCTGAAAACAAAGCAAAACTCACTACTATTCTTACCTATCATGTAGTTGCAGGTAATCTGAGCGCTAAAGACGTGCTTGCGGCGATAAAGAAAGGCAATGGCATGGCCGTTCTTACAACAGTTGCAGGTGCTAAATTATCTGCCAGTGTTGAAAACGGTAAAGTAGTATTAACTGATGAAAACGGAGGGAAGGCAATTGTGGTTGCTACAGATTTAAAAGCAAAAAATGGGGTTATTCATGTGATAGACGCTGTACTACTGCCAAAGTAGAAGTGAAATAAGTTCTTACTTTTCTCCAGATACGGGGCATTAACCAGCATAAGGGTATGGCTGTTTTATGCCCCGTATTTTACATAGTCAGCGGAGAAATTTTTGTAGCGATTGGTCATCGTCCTGCATGAATTAATAACAGAGCAATCATGTTGGAGTGTTCCATAACTGCTTGTGCATTTTACTACTAAAGTCAACTTGGTTGGTTAATTGCGTCTTTGGCAATTGTTCTGTATGGGCCATGCATCATGGTAAAGAATTGGATTATCAGTGCTGTTGAGTACAGCAGTATTGAATGATTGATCAATTGTTGATAATATGGAAAATTATCTAATCATAGGAGGGTCTCGCGGAATTGGAAGGGAACTGGCGAATCAGCTTGCTCAGTCGGGTAAACAGGTCATTGCTACATTCAACATCAATAAACCTGCTGAATATCATCCGCATATTCAGTATCATCATTTAGATGTTCTGGATGAAAATGCAGCCTTGGATTTCATACCTCCCGAACTTACAGGATTGGTTTACTGCCCGGGCACCATCAATTTACGGCCTTTTGAAAGAATCAAACCGGCAGATTTTGAAACAGACTACAAGATACAGGTAATTGGCGCCATCAGAATAATGCAGGCTGCACTGCCAGCATTAAAAAAAGCCGTTAATGGTTCCATCGTCTTGTTCTCTAGCGTCGCCGCAAAGACTGGGTTACCTTTTCATACGCAGGTCGCGGCCTCGAAGGGTGCTATAGAGGGCCTTACTAAAGCCCTGGCTGCAGAATATGCGCCCTCTATCCGCGTAAACTGTATTGCCCCGTCGTTGACCGACACTCCTTTGGCAGCTTCATTGTTAAACACAGAACAAAAAAGGCAAGCGAATGCCGGGCGTCACCCCTTAAAAAGAACAGGAACAACTGAAGACATCGCAAATATGGCTGCATTTTTACTTTCTGAAAAGGCAAGTTGGATAACAGGGGAAATATTGCATGTAGACGGCGGCATGTCTTCCTTAAAAACATAAACTTCATTTACCTGATTCGTATGATGAAGCTGGCGAAATGTTTGTAAACGAATGCAGGCAAGATTTCATAACACCATCATTGCAGAATGTACACCGCATTGGTGGTTTACAGAAAAATGTTCTGGGAAAAATAAACATAGTGAACGGAACCAGATGGATGATGGAAATTTATTTTGAATGCTGATTTGAAACTTCGGTATTCAAGGGGCAGTTTTGATCAAAAAGACAAGGACTATATGTTGTTAACGCTGAGGTAATTTCTGGGCAGGCAGGTTGAACCGGCGCTGAAATCACCTACTGATCTTGTCAGCGTGGAGCAGCAAAAAAGAATATTTGAAAAAAAAATAGTTGACCCAAAATTGATTTTACGGCTGTCTGTTGATGGCGAATGGACTGCGGAGAATTTAAAACCTGAAGGAAGCTTTATCGTTTTTAAAGCTCGAATTGATCCATGTTCATGATCTAGTAGCCTATAAATTATCCTACGTGCACTATGGCGAGAAGGATGCAAACTATACACTCTTTGATAATCAGTTTAGATATCCATTGATAGATTTTCGGCAACTACGGATTTCGTAAATTAATGTATGCCTCGCCCGGAAATTTTGACTTGCTGGGAATCGGAAAAAGTGATAGAGTTATTTATGCAAATTTTTTCCAAAATCGTACATTACGAAAGGGAAAAACAGGTTGAAAAATTGAGTATTACAGCAAAGAAATTGAGGCCCTAAAAAAATGTGGGACGACGTGAATACATTGCCTGTTAACGATTACGTTAAAGGCGGCCTTAAACGCAGCATTGAACAAAGCGTAGGTACAATCGCCGAACTAATTGATGAACGAAAGATTGTTGATATCAGTATGGAGCCTGCTGAACCTTTGGAAATAACCAATAAACTATTGTAAGTTTCCTACTCCTGGATAACTAGTTGCCCACACCTTATCTCATCCAAAAATAGCAAGTAGCTTTTCCAACAATTTAAGAAAGTTTCCATTTTCTTATTACTGATATGGTTTGCCTGCTGCTTAAACTGTCCCTTAGTTGCACAGGGGTGTCGAATTTATAAACGACCACGTCGCCTACTTTCGAAAAAACAGGGGGAATATATTGCCAGTTTTACATACAGATTTACTCACAGAATTTTGATATAAAATGGCTGGTAAAGAGAAATCAGCTGCAGTATAGGTAAAAAGGAAGAAATTCACACGCCTGTTATAATCATTAAAAACAAAGCTATACAGGTAAATGGAGGTAAAAAAAGGTAAAGATTGCGTTGCCGCAATCTTTACTTTAGAGGTCCCTAGCGGATTCGTCAGCACCTCGTAATATATTGAAAATCAAAAAACTAATTTTTTTACTCGCGCTTTTACTCGCACTATACAAAAGTTTAATCTACTTTACATGACTTTACTGGTGCTGTATTAACTTCCCAAAGATATGGAATCGTAAATCTTTTATTGGATCTCGCCCCGAAAATATTGCGAAAGCTTGTTGTATAACTAAGTCTTGCTGACTACAACTTGTCTCAAATTTTTCCGGAGAAGTATAGCGATTTTTCTAACATCCGCTCAAACTGATACACTACCGCCGGGTTGGGTCCGCCCTGCGGGTTAACATAATTGTTTTACCGCTTACACCATGATTGTACCCCGCATGCTCAGTACAATTTGCTAGTAGCTTGAGGCGACGCAAGAGAGCAAATTGGAAGGAAGGGCTAACCTATAGGAGGATGACTGGCCAGTCTCGTCATCTATCAAAAATGAAGCAAGGTTTTGGCACGTATTAATTAAAATTTCATCGTTATGCAAAAGAGATCAGAAGGCTAAACCACCACGACGTGACTATCTTCAAAGACGTTCTTTTACTATTCAACCACCTTTTACGTGATAGGCCTCACCTTTCTGTTCGTGAACGATGCCTCCTTCAAAATCGGAATTGATATTAGGGATTGCTGATAAAGAATTTGCAAGTAAAGCGAAAAATCCTAGACTACTTTGACTTATGAATTTTTGCGTGATGCCATATGGGTTGGTTTTTAATGAAGAATTTATTTAAACTTATGCAGCGCTTAATAATTGCAGAATTCAGGTCTAAATTGATGCAAGCAGTGGCTATTTAAAGTTGCAGAATTATTGAGGGGCAAATCAGACCGTTTTCCTTAATTTTTTAAGAGAAGCAGGAATTACAAATGGCGTTATTATTACCTTAGTCGACATTATAGGACGAATAAATGATTTAATGGAGTGGCGAAGCTGATAAGCCAACATCAGATTTTATTGGATACTATCTCGCACGATATGAAAAATCCCCTTGCTAATATTATTTTCGCGCTGGAGAGGGTGAAGGAGATGGAGAATAAGTCACCAAATATTGCAGGGGGGCTTCAAATTATTAAACGGTCAACCGAAAGAATAAAAATTATGATCGCTGACCCCAATAAATTGAGAACGGAAACCAGTATTCAGACGGCTGAAGTGTAATTGCTGAATATTGAAAACGTACTTGATGATGTTCGTATTGCATTAACCACGGCAATTAATCAATCACAAAAACGCATCACTTTAAAACGCATTTAATGCCTGTACCATTTCTTGCCGTGTCTCATAGCCAATGCTTCTATTATTGATAGCCATTTTCCCCTTTCTTACCACTGCAGGGTCAACATTGCCCTGGTACAATAAAGCAAAGTAACTATATGTCCTAATATAGCCAGGACAAAGTTGCCGTAAATGACAACCGGCCATATTAGATTGGATTGTAAATTTGTTCTAAAAGCAATCGGGTGAATAATATTTCCAAAATTGAAGAATATATTGCCTTCATGGAATGGCTACAAGCAACTCATCCCGATGTCTACTTTGCCTGTTGGGGCTTTGTTTCGGAGCCGTCCAATGACGCGCCCTTTATCATTAGAAGAGATGGTCTGGACGAGGATACCTACAATGCTGTAGTCGATGCAAAATTTGAATTTTTTAAAACACATCGTTCTCTGGCAATCTGACACTGTTTAAAGTAGCAGCATGGAACCAAATCACGACTTGCTCAATCCTTATCGCTTTTTGCAATGGTTACAAAAAACGCATCCTGAGTTGTATGTAAATGCTCTCAACACTTGGCCAACGTTGATGACCGCGAAGCCATGAAAGGCTTACGAAAATGTGTGGATATTGAAACTTATCAGTATAGCATTTTAGCAAGATTTGAATATTTTCCCGAGCGTGATCCTGGTTAAGGCCAAGAAATTATTTGTTGAGTCCTCCAATTGCCATCACCGCGTAACGCAATCAACTGCTGTAAATTTCTTCGCTGCCTCATCCAGTATAGTAAATTGCTTTGGATAAAAATCTAGGCCTTCAGTGATATCACATTTAACAGACTATACAGGCCGGGTGGAAGCATTACCATAGGCACATGATAGAAAAAAGCTTTTTAAATTTGACTTTGCAAACAACCAATATTTTTTCAACCATTTGTAATTTTAATACGTATACATTATTAGATATCAAACGGTCGCACTATATGACAAGCCACAAGCACATAGCTGAATATAATGCTTTCATGAAATGGTTTGAGAGAACGTACCCGGAGCTTTGCAAAATGTATTGTTTGGATATTATGCCGGCTGTAGATGATACCGGGTTTATTATTAATTCAAAAAATATAGACGCGGAAATGTTTTATGGTGCTGCTGCAGATTACCAACGATTACTATTATCTTGTCAAAAATTAATGATAGATTCCCTACAATACTAAACAAGGCGACCTGTTGCGGTTTATTTAGGTTACATTACAGTAATGGTGATCTACCTGGCGGGTGTGGCAGAATATGTAAAGTTTATGAGGGCTTTCCACAAAGGTTATCCAGAATTATATAAGAAATTTAGCCAGTCAATTGACGTACCCTGCAAAGGCGGAGACACGGCAACGATAAACAACGCTTATTACCTTTCTGAAAAACAATGCGCTGCCCCAATTTACTCTTTCTAATTGCTGCACATGTGCAACGATAACATCCAAATGGCGCATAATAAATGAAATGGACGCGGCCCTAATGGCCAGGGCCGCAATAACCGTAAATAATATGCCCAGAATTGCTATTTTGGCAATGTAGCTGTTAAACATAACAAAAGTAACAGGCCGAAATTTATCGCCCCCCAATATTACATACACATAACCTGTTAAACGACTGCATTATAGACGGTGCAGCAGAAAGATTTTTGTGCCGCCAGTATGCCTGGGATTGTCTCCTTCGATAAATATGTTTCCCTCGGCGCCGATAAATTTTTGAATAGGCTTTTGAGGAGACTATATACGTGTTAGACCACGAATACAAGAAATAATAAAAAGGCTTTTACGACAATTTAAGCCTAGCTTGCGAGCACTGCGCCTTTTCCTGCACTTCTTTTAAAATGCCAGACAATAAATTCATAGGTGATTACAAGCAATTCATGCACTGGTTCGCCAAAAAATATCCTGCACTTTTTAAGGAATATGCCTCTAATATAGTCAAAGCGTTAGATGAAACGGGGTTGAAAATAAGAGTGGGCAAGTTAGATCAAGAAACCTACGATGTTTTATCAGGAATACAGAACGAATTTTATTCCCAACCAAGATTAGGAATTTAACTCAATATTGGAGTTTATACCCGGCTACTTTCCTTGAAATTTTCTGGATAGTTCAAATATCGACCTTATCTTTTTTGGATGAGTATAGCATCTTTCCCCTTTGATGCATTGGACAAGCCAGTAACGCCCCAAACCGATTTCATCTACCTCCATTTTCAACAATGCCTGCAGTGGTGAATTGCATAGCTTGCATAGATTGGCAAGTGGAATAACAGGTTCGTTATTGTCTTCCATCACCCAAATATCGGCAAAATAATTAAGCTGCTTTGCCGCGTTCGAGAAATGTCTTAAGGAGTGCTTTGTTCCCATGGACTAGTTGAAAAGGGGCCGTTTCAGGGAATAATAAAATATCTATCATTTCATCGTCGGGTATGGAATGTAAAACAACGTTTTCTAAAAATAGTAGGCCCCGTATTTTGTCAATCACGGGCTTTTTTTCAGAATGCAAGTAGTTGAGATTGCCAATACAGACTAGGAAATAATTTTGACCACCAATGATATTTATTTTTGTAGTTATCGGATCATCGCACGGGTAAGCAAATTCGTAGTTCATTTGAAGTAAGGTAATCTTATTATTAGCGAACCAGTTGAAATGTGCAATAAGACAACAGATAATTTAAAGTGCTATTTTAAATTACAGGATAAATCATTTTCATGGAAATCAAATCGCCTTACGGAAAGTTCCTTCAATGGCTTCAAGAAAAGCATGCAGACCTGTACGCCTGCTGTTGGGATTCCTTTATTGTGTCCGATCATAAGATAGTTTTAAATGAAAACGGCTTGGAACCCGAACAGTACAAACAAATGGTACTCGCAATTGAGGAATATTATGGTGTCAAACCATAGCGCCGAAAGCTTATATTCGGTATCCCTAAACCGAATGCTATATGTACTACTTAACAACTTTGTTGATGATTGCTATTCCAGTAATTGAAGTCTTCGCAAAAAATAAATGGAAGGATACTGACTGGACTGGGCGAACTACAATGGTCTATTAATCGAATCCGCGATGATTGCAGCACCTCAAACTTAGATTAAGGCCAAAAAAGATGTTTTTTGTAGAAATAAACGCTAAAGTTGGAAATATATAAGATCAATTCGGGGCAGTTATCCCTTCAATTATAATTGGTAAAGGAACGCTACCTGCACCTGTTACATTAGTCAATAACATGTTCGGCGCAAGAAAAGACTTCAAGGGAGGCCCTATTTGCAACATTTATGTCAAAGATTCAAGACTATATGTAGACATAGTAATTTGGGATAAGAATTTGAATGAATTAGCCATAATCAATGTGAATGAATGGACGGTTTATGATAATGACTTGGAATATAATAACGATGAAACCGGTTTTGAGTTGGTGACAAAGGGAGATAGAAAAGTTTACTTTCAGGTCTATTTAGAAAAAGGGTCTGCGCATTAGGGTATAATGACTAATTCGATGGGTTATGAATTAAAGGTCTGGTATCTTTCATCCACTTACATCGATAATAAACGCAGAAGCGATAAGGCAATGGCTGTTGCGCTAGGACCCAACATCCCAGATAGTCATTACGCACCTGTTGATGGAGCTATTTTTAAATACCTAAGGGAAACCCATTGAGGAACGGGGCGTCGAATTCTTCTTGCTCTTCTTCCCAATAGAGACACAAATAATCATAATTTCTATGCATATTACAAACAAAAATAATTCGATCAAATCAATAAACGTCTTAGCTTTATAAAGACCTTTGTTTGGTTAAGGCCATATAATAGCAGTTGTTAGCGCAACTGCTTTTTATTGGTACAAAGTTAAAGCATTTCTTTAATATCCATACCTAACACATCAGCTTGATCGTCATTTTAGATTTTTGTTATCAATACAGGGCCAACTTGGCCCCCGCAGTGCGGCACACGATGGCCATTGTTTTCTGCCAGCGACTTTAAAAATTTTTCATGTTGGATATTTGCATATGTTGGATAAAGTAATCAGTGGTTATAACTTGGTAGAATTTTTTTAAACAATGGTAGTTGGAGCGGCATACCGGCTATTCAAAACGTTTTCCTTCGACAATTAACCGCTCAAAAGTAACTTATTCACACTGCGTACTTGTTGTGGTTATATTTTATGCCTCTTGGAGGTTTGTTCCACCACATTTTACTGTAAGCTATTTTCTGGCAGCTTTTTTGGAACGGTTATCCTAAAATTTAATACCATGAGTGACAACAAATCAACTACCGGTCAACAGGATCGCATTCGCGTTGATGCCAACGACCCTTCAGAAGTAGAATACCTGCACAGCCAGTTTCCTAACAAAACGCACCAGGAAATTAAGGCTGCGATAAAAGAAAACGGCCCGCTGCGTAAGGATATTGAAGACTTCCTGAGAGGCGGAAAATAAGTAGCAAAATATATACCCCGAGGAAAGAATTTCCCGATGCCTACATGCATCGCACCATGCTTTGCCCATTGACCAAGGTGCGGAACCTGATCCATTACATTTTTTTGGAAGTAAATGGCATGGCGTCCTTATCATTTGTAATTAGCATATCGGTTACGTGTGGTACATGAACAAATAGTGCTGATTTGAACCAGTAAATATTCGCCTAAGCCTTTGTCGTCATGTCCACACTCTTGAAATAGTGTAGCAATCAATCAACGCCCTGATTGCGATATACAACATCCAGTTGCGGTATCTTTTGAACTTTTTATCAGACGTCGTTTTTCCTGGCCTTGCGTGTATCTTTTATGTATTGCAATAGGTCATCGCTAGTTTCAGGCTACTGCTTTGTGGCGAAGCTTTACTGGTTGATTCTTGTAGGAGGGCGGAAAGTGCCCATTGTACATGGCATAAAAAGTATTTTTTCATAAGTAATCCAATAGTTGTGCCGGGGTTGGGCCAACCTTGGGGTTGGCATAATTGTTCTATCGCTTAAGGCATTATTGTACCCCGCATGCCAAAGAAAGTTTGCAAGACGCTTGCGGCAACGGAAGAGAAAAAATTAGAAGGAATGAAATAACTTATAGAAGAATGCCTCGACCAGCATCGCCATTTATCAAAAAGGTAGCAGGAGCATGGTATATTATTGATTAAAATTCCTCGTCATGCAAAAAGAGATTAGAAGACTAGACTATCAGGACGTAACTATTTTCGAAGACGTTCTCCTGCTGTTTAGTGATGTTTTTGAGTGGGAAGAATACACGCTGCCTAGCGCCGGTTATTTGTTGCAGCTTTTACAAAAAGCCGATTTCTTTGTTTTTGCTGCCTTGGTTAACGGGGAAGTTGTGGGTGGCTTAACAGCCTATCTCTTTCCACAATATTATAAACTAAACCCCTTGGTCTATGTATATGATTTAGCAGTTAAAGAGGACTTTCAGCGACAACGTATTGGCAGCAATTTGACGAACGCGGTATTTACAGCCGCCAGCGAGGCAGGCGCAGCGGAAGTGTTTGTACAGGCCGATGAAGAAGACAAGCATGCGCTGAGTTTTTACCAATCGTTAAACGGTAGGATGGATAAAGTGCGGCACTTTACATTTGCCCTGCCACGATCTAGGTGGGTTTAAAAGGAATGAATGGCCGCACCATTGTATAAATAATATCCAGCTTACATTGGCAGCGTTTTCCATCTCACGGTTTTCGCAGATAAATTTTGCCGTAGGTGGAAGTGAGGGAATAGCTTGGTCCTTTGCCGGGCTCTGCTGTAATGGAATGAAAAAATCGCGTTCCATTTGGTCTGTTATCTTCATATCCAGGTTAGAATAAATTTGCCCATAACTAGTGGTTGCCTTTAACCAGCCTACGCTAGCTGCTGTAATGGTTGCATCAATGCCGCCATAAGTAGCATCAACATCGGCCGGCGCATTAAAATTGGTCATTTCCACGATACCGTACACCGATTTGATGACAATATTGCTTTGAACAGGCAATTTTACCTCCACCACTATATCAATGTCTGTTCCTTCATAAGATCGTTCCCTGGTACCGGTTTTTAACGCTTGCTGGTATTCTTCTTTTGAGCGAAACATCATTTTCTTTCCATTTTGTACAATGGTATAACGGCGGGGCAGCTTGTCGAGGCCTTTTATTTCATTACTAATCACCAGGGCATCTGCCGTGGTTGCTGCGGTTAAAGAAAAGGCGCTGTCATTTTCGTGGTCATTGATATTGACAAAAGCAGTTACCTGCACTTCGTTTTTTTCCCAGGTGCTGGCACGAACAAACGGGTAGTCAAATTTTAAGGTTACGGTCTGGCCGGCTTTAACGGACCTAGTTGTGTTTTGAACGAGGAGAGATTTTGTTACATCGAACAAAAATTGCAGCGTCGCCTGGCATCATTGCTTTTCCATCTAATTAAACATACCCCGGTAGACGTTAACGCGTTTATAAAACAATTTTTGACGCAGGATGCATCGAAGGGTATTTGTTTTATAAACTTACTTTTGGTCAAACCGGTACATTGTTTCCATATCTTTAAGTACCTACTACACTATATACTTACCATTTTAAGTTGTTAAGCTAAATGCAGTAATTGTACGCCTTTGAATGTAGGCGCTAATTCAACAAAAGCGAATAGAGAAGATCCAGACCTTTTAGTCTGTTTGCGCACAGTGGATGTTCGTTTGCGGACAGTTCGCTTCTTTTACTTTTTACTAACCCGCAGTAAAATAAAGAATTATACGCATGGCATACCGGTTGATGACCAGCTATTATGCTACAGAACTCTTTTAAAAATGCCTGGCGGAGTATTCGCATGCACAAAGCGTATGCTGCCATTAATATCGCCGGGCTTGCAGTAGGGATTGCCGCCAGCCTGCTTATTTTTATCGTGATCCGTTACGAGACTACTTATGACCGTTTTGAAAAAAACAGTAAGCGTATCTACCGTACCGTTGCCCAATACATTAACCCAGTGACGGGTGAAGTAAAATGGTCTACGGGATCTGTTACACCCCTGCTGTCGAAAGCGATTCATAATGATTTACACGAAATTGAGGCAGTTGCGCCGGTATGGTATATTGGTGGGGCGCAGATTCATATACCCATACCGGGCAAGGACCTGGCAGATGAACGACGTGTAAAGCAAAATGACGGCCTATTTTTTACAGAGCCTGCTTTGTTCAGCATGTTTGATTACCATTGGCTTGCTGGTAATGCGGCCAGGCTGAATGAACCTAATACCTGCGTGTTGAATGAAACGCTTGCCAATACTTTTTTTGGCGACTGGCAAAAAGCGATTGGGCAAACGATACAGATGTGGTCTTTCAGAGTACCGTTGCAGGTGACAGGCATATTCAAAGATTTGCCAGCGCATACGGAGATGGAAATAAAGATGGGTGCATCATTCAGCACTTTCCGCAAAATAAACACGTACATGTTTGAACATGAAGACTGGGCAGCCGCCCCCTGGCCAAGCCAGTGTTTTGTGCTATTGCAAAATAATACCAGCGCAGACCAAATAAATTTTCAAAGCATTGTAAATAAATATTACCCCCCAGAAAAGGACAGCAAAGAAAAAGTTCAATTATCCTTGCAGCCGCTGGCCAATATTCATCTTAGTACTGAATACAACACTTATAAAAGCAATGCCCTCACCCAGAAAGAATTATGGTCGCTGGCGCTTACCGCTTTCTTTTTATTGCTGGTTGCCTGTATCAATTTTGTTAACTTGGCTACTGCACAATCAGTTAACAGGGCAAAAGAAATTGGTGTAAGGAAAGTATTGGGCAGCAGCCGCCCCCAAATACTCCGGCAGTTTTTAGGCGAGACTGCAGTGATGACCACCATCGCAGTATTGCTTGCGCTGTTATTGGTACAACTGGCATTGCCATTTACCAGCCAGTTAATGGGAAAGCCGCTGGCGCTGGATCTGTTGAAACAGCCAGTGATGGTACTCTTTATTTTTGGGCTGGGTCTGGCCGTTAATTTTCTTGCCGGTTTTTACCCCGGCATAGTGCTAGCGGGCTTTAACCCGGTAGAAGCCATCAAAAGCAAATTGGCAAATGGTAACAAGGGCATTTCACTTCGCCGGGGCCTGGTAGTGTTTCAATTTGTGATAGCGCAGCTACTTATTATCGGAACTATTGTGGTGTTGCAGCAAATGCGGTTTTTTCGTAACCAGCCCATGGGATTTGATAAAAATGCTGTCGCGTTTATTGAGCTACCCAGCGATAGTACCGATCAAATGCAATACCCCTACTTAAAGCAGCAGATGCTACAAACACCGGGCATTGAAGCTGCTTGTTTTGCGATGGATGCACCTGCCAGTTTTGGCTCTAATAACAATAATTTTTTCTATGATGGCAATCCTGTAAGAAAAGATTTTAGTGTTAACCTACAGTTTGGTGATACTGGTTACTTGCAGACCTTCCGCATAGGGCTTATGGCAGGACGGCTGCCGTATGAAAGTGATACTATGCGAGAACTGCTGGTGAATGAAACCATGGTTAAAAAGCTGGGCACCACTAACCAGGCTGTTATAGGTAAAGTCGTCTCATTTGACGGCACCAACACTTATCCGATTGTGGGTGTAATGCATGATTTTAACAGCAAGTCTTTAAAAGAACCCGTTGCCCCTTTTGCACTGACCACCCATCGGCGAGCATACTCGTTTATTGCGTTGAGAATTGACCCCTTAAAAATGGCTGCTACCCTCCCACGCATGGAAAAGCTATTTACGCAAACCTACCCTACCTACATTTATGATCTCAGTTTTTTGGACGAACGCATTACCCATTTTTATAACTCGGAAGCCATGGCAGCTACCCTATTTCAGATTGCGGCTTTCTTTTCTATTTTTATCTCGTGCCTAGGTTTATATGGCCTGGTGTCTTTTATGGCGCTCCGCAAAACCAAGGAGGTGGGTATACGCAAAGTTCTGGGTGCGTCTGTGCAGAGTATCGTAATGCTTTTTTCAAGAGAATTTATCAACCTTATTGGCATCTCATTTTTGATTGCAGCACCATTAGGTTACCTGTTCATGCAGGAATGGCTGAATGGTTTTCATTACCATATTGAGTTAAGCTGGCTGGTATTTGCTGCTGCAATCTTAGTGTCGGGAATAATTTCCTTGTTCACAGTAGGCTATAAAGCTATACAGGCAGCAACAGCGGACCCGGTTAAAAGTATAAAAACGGAATAAAGGGGCTAGTTTTAGATGATTGGACAGTTCTGATGATGGAAAGGACGATGCCGAAGCCTATTTGTTGGAGCGGCAATCATAATTTTACTACAACAAAGCAAATGTCTCATAAATTCCGCTGGTGTTTTACCTTTTTCATTTTTGAATAATTAGATAAAATAAGAATTATTAAATTGGCCTAATTGCCTGCAATTTGCGGAATGGAGCACGTAATGAAAGAAAGCTTTCATTTTGCTTCAAGAACCACGCGTTCGATCATAGGTTTCGAAGCAGTTATATTAAACATGTCTTACAAATTCAATTTAAGGTGCTTTTCACTCATGTTCATTAAGAATGCGTAAGCTTTTTAATTTATAATCTGTTAAATTTTTTTATATAATCTTACCTACTGCTCGAACGCACATGGGGAGGCTCAGTCGCCTTACCAATGGTTTCAGTAATAAGAACGGAAGCATGGCTATGCAATTGCTTTGCTAGTTGTATACAACAACTTTGTAAAACAACACAAAACGCTCCGCGTCACTCCGATGACAGCAGGATTAAACAAAAATTATTACACTGAATATCTTTTTAAGGTTTCCACAAAAAAATCGGGAGAACAGAAGCTCATTAGGAAATGAGAGCAGCCGTTGAATAAAGGGTTTTTATTTACATTTATTCATTAAAAAAATAACATTGACTTTTCACAGCTACTGTTATAAATTTGAAACAAAGAACCTTGCCCTAGATGCCAGATATCGCAAGTTGGGTCAACAGGATTCTATCTAAGGAGATTCCATGTCTCTGACTGATGAAAGTAGTTCAACCATGGATTTTAAACTATTCGGGGCTTTGGCGACTTTTTTATTCTCCCCGTAAATAATGATGCCGGCCAAGTTCAGCCCTTCAACATATTTTACTTGCAATCTGGCTTACATTCGCTTCGTCGAAACGGGTGTCGACCAAAGCACAAGTGGATATGCTAATCGTCAGTTCGCTATCGCTGAACCATAACGGCATAAAATTTTTTTCTTCATAACATTTAGACGCGTTATTGCCCCTCTATCTTTAGAGGCATGGTGCCAAATAAAAATTAGGGGCAATGGAATGTATTCATTGACAATCGGAATTTTTATCCACCCAGCATGGAAGCAGACATTTGGCGGGAATTACCAACAATATTTAATATATTGTTGTAAGAAAACGATTTATGGAACTTAGCCGGGGTGAAAACGATTATGTAGGCTTCATGCAATGGTTTCAAACTAACCATTCAGAGCTCTATACTAAGTGCTGGAAAGCAGTGACTATGCCATCCGAGAATCAGCGCATTGTATTCGACAAAGCCACCCTTGATAATGAATGCCAACAATCCTTAACAAAGGCAATCCAAGAATATTACTTCATCGGTCGCAAGTAGGGCTTGCGGCAGAATCCTAAACAAAGGCCACCGTTCTTGTCGAAGCCTACTTAAATAAAACGCTTCGATAATTTGTAAGATTCTACTATAATACAGCGTTGGATGAAACTGGGCTAAGATAAAAATTGGCACGTTTGATCGAGAAACGTATGCTAGCTTAGCCTGCTAACAATTAAATAGGAATCATTTAGTCTAATGTGCCATCATAATATAGGAGTTATCGATGACTGCCTGCAAAATATTTGCATCGTTCGGATTAATATATTCTGTGGACAAAAGAATCGGCTCTTATTTGGCCCGAATTTGAATGTAAAGTTTGTATATGGTGTAGTAATTCCGGTAGGTTCGCTTGAGCAATTTGGCAAATTGATAATATTGCATTGCAAAAAAAATGCCTGGCATACTGAATAGTAATCAACAAAAGTCTGAGTGGTCATCCAAAATAGTCGTAAAAACAATCAAATTAGAAATTAGCCAGAATCGATTTTTCTGGTATTGTAATACACTTTTACCAGCCTAATCATTTCTTGCCGGTCAGCCAGACTAATTTCGTTGTTGTTATTGATTGTCATTTTGCTATTTTTTATCATAGGCGGGTCGACATTCTCACTGTACGTTTTGGCAAGCTTTGGGTGATGTTCTGCTAGCCATTCTAAAAATAGGTCAAGTTCATATAAAGCGGCCGCTTTGCTTGTCATTCGGTGATGATTGTACATAGGGGATTTTAGAAAGCGAAATCAAAATAGGCGCCATTTTCATAAGCTACCCTGGGAATTTTTTGACTAGGGTATTGCCATGACCGACAACACAATATACTTTGATTGATGACAGAGGCAAATAATGAAGTTAATTCTAATAGTTTTCTGCAGTGGCTGCAGCAAACGCATTCTGAGCTATATGTGAGATGCTCTGGATACATGGGCGGCCTTGATGATCGGGAGGCCATGAAAGCACTCCGGAAATGTGTCGACAGTGAAACTTATCAGTATGTTATAGATGCCCGATTTGAATATTTTCATGGTCGCAGCGAGGTTTAGACTATGTCTAACTCCGGGTTTTTCCGAGTCCTCGCCGTCGCAACAGCTGCCCGTACCTCAATCGGCTGCTACAAACTTCTATGCTAGATGTTGCACAGTTTTGTACGGTAAAAAGAGAGACATCCAAAGTAATAACATTCAACAGACCACATAAGGCTGCTCGGACGCACAACCTTGGCACATTCCTGTTCAGGTGGCCTACCGCCTGGAGCCCCACGGAGGAAAGGTTTGATTAATATTTGTATCTGTGGATCATGACTTTGGACGTAATATTTATGGGACAGAGAATTTTGTAGTGTTTTGCCCTTTTAGACAACCAATATTTTTTCAACCATTGGTAATTTAAATATGTACACTTTATTTATTACCAAATCGTTGCACTATATGACAAGCCTACAACATATAGCTGAACATAAAGCTTTTATGAAATCGTTTGAAAGGAACTACCCAGAGCTTTGTAAAATATATTGCTTGGATATTCTCCCTGCCGTAGATGATACAGGATTTATCAACAACTGGAAAAATATGGACAGCGATATGTTTATGGTGCTAATGCAAATCACTAACTATTACTATTATCTTGTCAAAAACTAATGTAGGCTCCCTACAATATTAAACAAGGGGAGCCATTGCGGTTTATTTGAGTTACATTACAGTAATGGTAATCTACCTTCCGGGTGTGGCAGAATATGTGAAATTTATGAGGGCATTCAAGAAGGGATACCCACAATTATATAAAAAATTCAGCCAATCAATTGTTGTACCCGGCAGAGGTGGTGACAGGGTAACGATAAACAACGTTAATAATCTTGGTGATCCTTCCATTGCTAGACTGAAGCAAATAATAAAAGAATACTAGTCGGGGGTTTACAATTAATAAATCATTCATTCAGGTGATAATACTCATACTCCAGCTGGACAAGTGCATTAAAGCCTTTTGCATCTATTAAAGTCGCTGAAACATTTATCGGTTTGCCATCAGTCGTTATAATAATATGTTTCCAATATTTCCATAAATTTCGGGTGCCTGTGCTGGAACCCTAGCATAAAGTCATAATATGCTGATCTGCCGGATATTTGATCACCTTTCAGCCATTTAAAAGTACTCATAATGCCGGTCTAATTTAAAGATAAACTATTTATTTTACGGATGACTATTTGCCCTGAAATTTCCGTGATAGTTCAAAAATCGACCTGATTTTTTTTTGATGAGTATAACAGCTTTCGCCTTTGATGCATTGAACAAGTCATTAACGGCGCAGACCACATTCATTTACCTCCGTTTTCAATAAAAATACAGGAAAGCACTTGAGGAAATATCATTTTATTAAAATTTAATCTGGCTACGTATCAACCAGGTTCATATCGGCAACATATATATAGGCTAATAATGCGGAGGTTAGACGTAGATGGCTTTGTCCAGTTACTACGCAGCGTTGGTTTAAAAAAAATTTAGTTCTGATAGATATAGGCAAAAACTAACTCCCAGTGCTTCGATTGAGCAGCACTTTTCTCAAAGATTGGAGCCCTTCTGTTGCTGCCGCGGAATTGGCTTATACATTTGGGAAATCAGATAAGTTCTACCATGAATTCAATGAATAAAGGCCGGTGCCCTCACATTCTGCCAACCTTACAGATTTTGCTCATCAGTGTCGGAAGACGGCTATTATAATGACTTCAAAAAGCCATAATACAAACAAACCGCCGTTAATGAGGGCCTTTCGATGGTTGGTATGATTCCCACGAAGGCATTCAATTGCGAAACTAATAACTGCTGTTTGTGGTTATTTTTACACCGCTGCACAATAAAGAAGCTACAACACAAAATAATTTATTATTATAATGAAATTGTTATCACAGCAATTAAAAGAAGAAACAGTAACTACTCATAGGCAATTGGAGGGAATGATGATACCGGCCATTAAAAACATCCAAACGCGCGAAGACTATATCCAGCTTCTTTTACTTTTCTATACTTTTTTCGGAGGTCTTGAATTATTAATTGCTAACACAATAAACGTTGCTGCACTTACGGACTACGCTGAACGCCGCAAGATTGCCTTAATACAAGCCGACCTCCATCAATTAAGCGTTGAACGTTTGCCTGCATTTTGCGGAGATAGCATATTACCCACAGTTACTGACAGCAACGCCGCATGGGGAGCGCTGTATGTGATGGAAGGGTCAACGCTCGGGGGTGGAGTTATTAGTAAAATGATAATGGAGCGACTACCACCGGAATTTAAAGGCGCGGTGTCATTTTTTACAAGTTATGGAGCCGATACTATGCGTATGTGGAACGCGTTTAAACACTCGCTGGATAGTGCAGAATTAGACGGCGCAGCCCAAGTAAAAGTCATTGCTGCCGCTAATCAGACCTTTGCCTGTTTCGCAAAATGGATTAGGCAGCAGCAAATGCAATAGCTTATTTTTTTACAAAAGAAAGATAAAACGTAGTTCCTTTCCCCAATTCACTTTCCGCCCAGATAGAACCGCCATGTTTTTCAACAATCCTTTTTACAATGGCTAGCCCAACACCAGTTCCCTCAATGCCCTGTACGTTATCCATGCGGCTAAATAACAAAAATACTTCGTCTAGGTTTTTTTCTGGTATACCAATGCCGTTGTCTTTTACTGAATAGAAAATATTATTATCTGTGGTATGCCCGGCTATTTCCACAATAGGATGAGACGCCTGTTGCGAATATTTTACTGCATTACTAATTAAATTGCTAAACACCTGCCAAACAAGTATCGGGTCGCCGTACAACGGTGGCAAATCCCCAACTCTAATGGTAGGCTTTGATTGATAATCGCCCTGTTCCAGGTCCTGGATGATTTCTTGGATGATTTCAGCCGTGTCTACGGAAGTCGCATCAAGTGGCAGCCTGCCCACACGTGAGTAATGCAATACAGCTTTTATCATACTGTTCATTTTATCAGTCCGGTCTGCAATGCGTTTCGCAAGAAATTGTGCTCCAGGCGCAAGATTCGTATCGGTGGAGAGCAGTTGTGCATACCCTTTAATAGCCGTAAGAGGTGTTTTCAAATCATGTGAAACTGTATAACTGAAAGTGTCAAGCTCTTCATATGCATGGTGCAGCCGCTCATTAATAGTTCTAACGGCACCAGCCCTGCTGCTAATGCTGATAAGCACTTCCTCTTTTAATCGGGTGGCAGCATTAATTTCAGCTTTGCTCCAGGGGGCAGCTGTACCGGATACCTGTTTTACCCAGGTGTCAAATGAGTGACGCGGCGAGATGTGTCCAACAGCCCCAGCTCTTTCAACCGGCTTATCCGGGTTGCCTGCCCATTTTACCACCTGAATAATTTCCTCCTTGAACCAAACAATATAGTCATTCCAATTTTTCGATAATGGAATAGCAAGCATGCCTGCTGCAATGTGTTGAAAAGCCTGTATGGGTGCAAATTCGAGTGGCAAGGCAGCAGAATGATAAATGCCTTCATTGTGATGTATACTCACCCAATCCATTAAGGCATTGATCATTTGACTATCTGGTGTATTCCCAAGTTGAATTATTTTGTTATCTAAACAGAGTGCAGCACCTGAGGCGTAAACCACTGAAAGCAAAGTGCTTTCTTGCGCCGTCAGAGCATTTTCCAGCGACACATTTTTTTGCATATAAAGCACCAATAAAGCCACTTTATCGTACAGTTGTAATTGCAGTTGACTGTCAGACTCATCCTGCCGAAATTCCAGTGCCATGGAGATTACATCACCTATTATGCGTGCAGCTTCACGTAGTTCAAAATCAATAAAACGCGGGCTATAATTATGGCAGGCGATCAATCCCCACAATTCCTTTTTATACAAAAGAGAAATGCTGAAACTGGATGCCACGCCCATGTTTTTCAAATACTGAATGTGCACCGGAGAAACAGCCCGTAATTGGGAATGGGTCAGATCAAGTGTGGCAGATAATGGATGCGTAGTTACGATGTCCGACGGATCAGATGCAACATCTGCAATAAGCCTTGTATGATTTAATTTGTATAATTCACGGGCTTGTTTCGGAATGTCTGATGCGGGGTAGTGCAAGCCATGCAAGGAGGTAAGATCACTATTTTTTGCTTCTGCTATAACCTCGCCATGGCCATCTGCTGCAAATTGATACACCATTACACGATCAAATTCAATAATGTCTTTCACTTGTGCGGCACCGCTAGCCAGCAAATCCTGAATTGTATTGTTATCAGCAATGGCAGCCATTACTTTTGAAATAGTTTGCAGGTGGGTAGTATACGCAACCACTCGTGGTTCAAATTCCAGCAAGGTATATTCAGACCCTGTTGTAACAATAAGGTTGTAAGTAACACCGGCAGCGGCCACCGTCAACGGATTTTGCCATGCGGCTGCAGCCAAGCCATCTCGTGTGCCCTCGGCCAACTGAACCAGCACATCAGGGAATGTGGCCGATTGAAACTGAGATAACAATATGCCAAGGGGTTTACCAAGCAGATCGCTTGGTTCTTGACCAATGAAACCAACAATATTACTGCTAACATAGTCAATCGTATTCTTCCTGTCAACAACTACCAGAAAACCGTGCGATTGTATTTTGCCAGGTATATGAATAGGTTCCAAATCACAAATACTAAGGTCAGCAGCTCCAATAGACACAATAATTAAAGTTTAAGGTAGGCGTGATACTTCTCTTAATGAAAACAAAATAACGCAATCAATAATAAGGATTTATGAGCTGGGAAATTCGTCCAGATGGAGTGACAAAAGAAAAACAATGAACTGAATAAGAGTGTTCAACGAATCACAAGAAAAGAGTACCGAAAATGTTCTTCAAGTGAATTACACCAGGCATTGCAATAGTAGGACAATTTTGACGCAATTGCATTGTAATCTAAGACAATTGACTTTTATCGCATTTTACTCAAAAAATTTAGTTGGTACTTGTTTCCAGTGCAATTTTCACCTAAAAAGCACAAGTTACTGGACTTCCTGCAGCGGTAAAAGGTTTTCACAAAAACTCTTCCATGAAAAAGATGCTTTGCCATCTAATAGCCCTACTCTATTACTAAATAGTTTATTTTGCCAAAAACACATTGGGCTTAAAGGCGGGCTAAACTTGCAACATTAAGAATAAGAATAGAAAGCAGATAACTGCATGTTATCGCTATCTGCTTACAAAGCCTTCCAAGATAAAGCTGTCGCAGCCTAAATATTTTTATCAGCGGCTGCATAGTTTTGTATAGAATATCCGATGGTCGCAGCACTGATACATTAAATATAATAATAACTTGCTACTATATAGAAGGTGACAAATATGAAATCGAACATTTTCGTGAAAAAAGAGATCATAGGGAAACTTAAAACGGTTATCAAACCATTTTCCAAGTTTAACATATCTGATGCTTACAGAAGCTCAGAGCCGGCATTGCCATTGGCTTGCTTATAGGATACCCTTCAAATTATTCAGGACTTTATCAATAAAACACGGCCACGCACTAATTGTCTACGACCTTTTTTGCCATCTTTTCATTCCGTACTTTTTAAATGCTCAGCGTTTATTAAGCGTGGTTAAAAGCTCCACACTGTTCCTATTAACTACCCTATCCATTCATCTTTTCTTTACAGGTACTTGCAGTTGTGAAGCAGCGGGTCGATGATACTCTGTGTTGAGCAATTTGTCCCAGAAAGTAAAATACAATCCAAAGTTTTTCTGATGCCGTCGGTGATGGAGCGAATGGTGAGTAGCACCAATCATTATTTGACTGATTGCTTTTTTTGCGCCATTGTTGGGAAAGATATCAATGTTCAGGTGATTGATAACACTGGTGAAAGACATAAACGTCAACTGTGTTAGAATCACCAACGGGTGTAAGGGTAATACCATCGGAATAACCAGCAGTACCAACGCCTGGATGACACTCTCAAGAGGGTGAAATGAAAAGGCGGTGAATGGAGAAGTGGTCATACTATTATGGTGCACTTTATGCACAATGGAAAAGACAGCTTTGTGATGCATCAGCCTGTGAAGCCAATAGTAATATGTTTCCTGTATAAACATACTTATTAATAGGCTCAAAGGCAAGTACCACCAACCATACGCTGTGATATCAGTGTATACTAACGATTTCCCGGACTGCCAAAGCCACCAGGCCAAGGCGCCGGCCAGCGCAAAAATGGAAGAAGGCAGTGTGCTCCACTTAATCTCTTTTTTCAGCTGTCCTGCAGGATAAGGTTTGCTGGAAAGCTTTCTTTGTTTCCATCGCTCGGGTTGCCAAACATAAAAGAGACCATAAAACAATCCAGCCACCAGGAGATAGCGACCTGTAATTGCAATAAAGAACAGCGCGCAAATAATTATCCAGTAAAAAAGGCCGCTGCCGTTAACCAGCAGTGCAAAAACGTATTCAAGTGTTTTTTGTGGGCGTTTTATATTGCCCAACAATAGGGTAGATTTAAAAACCATGCCACTTTGACTCTTTCTAAAAACCAGATGTCTTTATAGCCAGTTACGCCCAATCGTTAGTTCGCTACCGCTCAAATGAACGCTATCAATGAAAAATTTGAATGTTGATATTGACGATTGTGCGTTATTCTCGGTGCAACCAACGATTTAGCTACGGTATTAATACAGCAGTATTGTTATGCCATCAGGTGATCCATATCAGTTTTAATTAGGGCTGGGCTACAGTTTTTAACGAATAGCAAAAAAAAGTAAGGGTAAGCGAGGAGTAAATATTTATTCATTTGAATTACGTATAATAAAATGCGTGACACCCCAGATGCCGCGTGCCTGTCTCTTTTCTTCTCCGGGAATAACAATTTTGTACGGCCCTTTTGCTAACGGTAAGGGTTGGCCGTCTACCAAGTCGGCCAGTATAACGGTACGCCCGGAAAAGGCAGAATCCAGTTCACTCAAAGAAAATAATACTTGGTAATTGTCTAAAGAACGTACCAGTACGTATTTAGTCAGGTTATCGCGGTTAAAAGCGGGCTGAATAACACCGGCGGTTTTCAATATATCGGTAACGGCTACCCCGGAATACTCATGGCCCTTACCGGCCATATCGGTACTATGGAGGCTGATACGGTTCATGCCCTTAAACTGCTCTGCGGTAAGAATAGTGCTTTTGGGGATATCCCCTTCAATGATTACCTGTGGCGCGCCTTGCGCATTAACCGTTGGGGAATATGCTGCTAAAAGAACAAAGACAAAGAAAAATGCTTTCTGCATGGTTTAATTTTTATGGGGATCAGAAAATCTTTTATCTGTAATAAAGCTTGAATCGGTAAGCATGTGCAAAAAACTTAACAGGTTACTTTTTTCCACTGCAGTAAGGCCTAGCGTTGAGCCATTGTCGTTATTAGAAACATGTTGGAGTAAAGGGCTCAGTACCAGGCTGTTTACAATATGTTCATTGTAATGATCAACTACTTCTTCCAAAGTGCTGAAACGTCCGTCGTGCATATAAGGGGCGGTTAATGCAATATTGCGCAATGTGGGAACCCTGAACCTGCCTGCGTCTGCGGCATTGCATGTTAGTTGCTGCCGGCCTGCATCTTTTGGAACACTGTCTAACCCGTTATTGTGAAAGAGTTCTATAAACATTTTTGGTGTACCATGGCATCGCGCGCAACTGGCACCGCGAATATTATTTGCCGGGTTGGGCGTTCGCATAAACAAGCTCATTCCATTCATTTCCGCAGGAGTAGGCTGGTAGTCGCCGCGCAGGTACCGGTCATACGCAGCATTACAGGAAATCAGCGTACGTTCAAACTGCGCAATGGCCTTCACCATTCTTTCGGCTGTAACGGAATCGTTGCCATACACCAATGCAAACAGCCTGCGGTAAGATTTTATACCCGCAATTTTTTTAGCAGATACCGCCATGGATTGATCCATTTCATGCGGATGCGTCATAGGAAATGATGCCTGTTCTTCCAGCCCCTTCACCCGGCCATCCCAGAAAAAGTTTTTAACCCACAAGAGGTTAGCGAGCGACATAGCATTGCGGTCTGCTTTTAATCCGTTTACACCATCACTCAGCACTCTGCCGTCTGTAAACGCCAATGCCTGCTGGTGGCAACTTCCGCAGGAAATACTATTGGTAGACGATAAGAGTGGTTCATAAAACAACATCTTACCGAGATATACGCCTTCTTTGGTGGTGGGGTTATCTGCCGGAATAGTAAACTGGTTACCGAAATTCGCTGGATAGTTGAATGTGTACGGACCGGTTTCAACAGGTGTTTCTGAAGAAGTGGCAGACAATAACAATATAGCCGCGCAGATGCCCGGTAACAAAACACTCAACTTTCGAGAATGCAACATTGGCAGCATTGTTATATTATAAGATTACATCAAAATTACAATAGAATCCCAGTAAAATGGCTCATCCCGGACAGCAACATTTTTTGACATTGAAAAAATAAATGGACAGTTCAAAATAATTTATGCGTTGACTCTTCAATACGGACGAAGAACAACTTAAAACATAAGGTTTGCTGCCAGGCTGGCTGCCGAATAAATTGTCCGAAAACTGGTATGCTATCAGCATTTATTGATGCGACATTTCCGTCGAATATTTTAATGAAAATTTTGTTTAATTTATTCTTTTTACTGTAAGACAAGCATTTCGGCATGCGGTGCCTAACATCGAGTGGACGACAAAGCGCGTGTGTTGGACCGTAGGCCTTCTGACAAATTTTCGTGTAGTATTATCGTCTGGCCGCTAGTTATGACTCTTTTTACGTTAGTTGGCTGGTTGTTTGATCAGCAAAGCGCTATTTTCTGTATCCAAATCCGAATGAATTTTCTTTTAAAAGGGGGGCGCAAAAAGGCCTCTTTTTATTAACATTGAAGCCCAGTTATCTCAAATGTTGCCGAATCACTTCACCGCATTATTTACAACGGTAGTGGAATAAGGCTCCCGGTCGTAAAAATCAAACTGCGTAGGATTGTCTGCTAGCCAGATGATGTTTTTCTGAGCCGGGCATGTCTTTGTAATACTGGGTGGCACCGCCGGGCATGGCGGCTTTTTCGCTATGAAAGTCTGCACCGGTGCATTGACCTTATTTACCAGTGATACCATTATCTTTTGGCAGCGAAAAAAAAGCAATTTATTAAAGATGGCTGCCCAAAAAACTCACGAACTTAGCGTGTTAAATATGAAGTCAATTTCCTGCAAACATTTGCTGACCGAAAGGACGGTACAATAACCGTAAGCATGTATCAAACATAAGAACATTGCACATTTGGTCAAAATTTCCGGATGGGGTGTAAGAGAGGCATAACAACTGAAATTTCTGAGCTGCGATGACATAAAAGGTTACATTATTTTAGTTATCACAACGCATAAGTAATTTCTAACAATAAAACAAAATGATAATGAGAAAGCTAAAATTGCAAATGCACTTGACAATCGACAATTATGTAAACATGGAAGACGGCGGAGATAATTTCAAATGGGATCAGGAAGTGATCAGATTCTGCGTTGAGAATCTGGAAGATGTAGACATCATTTTGCTTGGACGAAAAACGGCTGAAGATTTAATACCGTTCTGGGATGAGGTTGCTACAAACCCAAAGCATAAGGATTTTGCGCTTGGAAAGCGAATTTCAGAAATTCCAAAGCTTGTTTTTTCAAATTCTTTGGAGAAAAGTCATTGGAACAATAGTGAAGTACTGAAAGGCAACTTCAAGGACGAAATAGTTAAACTTAAAAATTCAAAGGGCAAGAACATTTTAGTCTATGGCGGAGCCTCGTTTGCCTCATCTTTAATTCAAAATAATTTGATTGACGAATTTTATTTCCTGCTTGACCCATTTTGTTTAGGTAAAGGTGTAACAATATTTAAACAAAGGACAGATATTTTAAACTTTGCTTTTTTAAAATCTATCCCTTTTCCTTGCGGAACAATAATGCTTAACTACAAACCAGAGTATTAGGCAGAGAGGCAGTTTTCAAGCAATAGCTAGTCTCCCTTGCTAAAAAAGAAAGAAATATAAATGCGTGCCTGAATATTGTTTGGGATCCAAATTTCCGAGGCATATTACACAAAAAAAATGAAAGATAAACAACGAACCTAAAAGCACTATCTGCCTTTGATTAACCTTTCTTACAATGCGCTATTGATAATTAATAACAAGAAAAACAGGTAATTTGCTTACCCGAAAGTGAGGGTATCTGCAGATATTTAAGAAAAAATCCTGCATCTGCGTAAGACTTGTGAAGGGGGACAGCTTCATACATCTTGGTACCTTAAAAAGGTAACATGGCATCTAGGTATCGCCGCTGAAGTATGGAGTGGCTTAAAAAGGAATGGCCTTAATCGGCTTGCGCAGAATCAACGAAAGCGGTCGATGGAACAGTTTAAACGTTACGAAAAACAGGTTCCTGGCATCGCATCTAGGTTGATGTTAAGTTTTTATTTTTTACAGATAAGGCTGGAAAGCGCATTAACAGTTATGACTATACCGCTATCGACGATGCTTCCGCTGGTTTGCTTGGCTTCCTGCAGATTACTGAGAATTTTAATGAAGATTCCGATGAACCAGCCGTTAAATGAGGTGATTAGAACAGATATTCATATATATCCCGGGTTATAGGTACCAGTATGAACGGCGGCGAGTCTATTTAGAACAATTGGGCGGGATGCTACACTAACCCCTAAAAAAATCGACGCCGTCTATTTTTATTTTTAATGGGGTCCATAACAACTGTTCCATGATAATCCAATAGTTGTATCGGGATTTGGTGCGCCTCGCGGGTTGGCACAATTGTTTTCTCGCTTATAGTATTCCAACCAACCCGGATGTGAGCAGGTTCTTTAGCACCAATGCACAATCATAGCAGTTACACTATAAAAAGGAGCGGTTGGAAGGTTGACTGGCGCGTGCAGCTTACCGAGCGCGGAATTTGGTGATGAAATTAAAAGCGCCCTTCAAAAATTGAATGAATTAAACATTTCGAGCGTATTCAGCGATTCTCAGGCATCTTACATTGATTGATGGATACGACGCGATGAACAATATTAAATTAAGCTAGTTTTATTATATTTGGCTGACCTTGACACGCATGAAACAGCCTACAATATTAATTGCTGATGATGATTTTGCGATAGCCGATGTAATCAGTATGATCCTGGAAGGAGAAGGCTATATCGTTCGCCATGTAAGCGACGGTAGAGAAATCTTAAAAATGGAAGCCAACCTGCCGGATCTTCTCTTGTTAGACATTAAATTGGGTAAAATGGATGGCGAAGACATCTGCCGAAAACTGCGCCAGGATAACTTTTTCGACAACATGCGGGTATTGCTGCTATCTGCAGATCCAGCCATTGCCACCCGGGCCGCTGCTGCTTGTGCCGACGATTATATTGCAAAGCCTTTCGAGATCAATGAACTGCTGGAAAAAATAAGAAAAAACCTGGTGGACAGTGCGTGATGCGGATCGCATTGCAGGCCCTTTCTATAAAAAATTTTTATGCTCGTCACCATGGAACAAAAAAATCCCACAAATGGATTTGTGGGATGTGCTGTTCAATTATCTATTAAGTCCTTATTTTTTAAACGCTTTCTTTAAATTGGAGGCAGCCATGCTCTGTGCATCTTTTGCCTCGGGTACTACCAGTGCCATCCCGAAAAACTCGTGCGTAACACCCTCGTACAGTTTATAATCTACCTCCACGCCCGCGGCCTTTAATTTATCAGTCAATAATTTTCCTTCTGTTGCCAATGGATCTATTTCGGCGCCAATGAGTGTGGTGGAAGGCAGTCCTTTCAAATTTGCTTTTACCAGCGATATCCGGGGATCTGCTGCCGTAGCCATAGAGGGCAACGCCTGTTTTACGAACCAACCCATCATGGCTTTGTTTAAAGGTTTGGCCATTGCGAATTGATTGTAGGAGCTATCATTCATATCATTGTTGGCAACGGGGTATACCAGTAGCTGGTGTACTGGTTGCAATATCTTTTTATTGCGCGCCATGATGCTCACATTGCAGGCGAGGTTACCACCTGCGCTTTCGCCCGCCACTGCAATCATAGTATCGCCTTTAATGGCCGCCAGGTTCTTTGTTACCCATTCATAGGCGGCAAAGGCATCCTGGTGAGCCGCCGGAAATTTAAATTCGGGGCCCTGCCTGTAATGTACCGATACAACTACTGCGTTCACCTGCTCGCATAGCGCTTGTGCGGAAGCGCTATATGTATCCAAATCGGCGATTACCCATCCGCCTCCATGATAGTATACGATTACCGGAAATTTATCACCGCTTTTGGGTGTGTATATGCGTACATGAATACTACCCCCAGCGCCGGGTATATCTTTGCCCGCTGTATCGCAACCAGGGGCAGGTACAGTAATACGATGTTCCTTTATCACATCCATCACAGCAGTTGTAGGGGTGGGATTTTGCCTTGCCTGTGCGGCGGTTAATGTTTCTATGGGTGCTGCATTGTAGCTTTCCAGTTTTTCAATCACCACCTGCATTTCATCTTTGATGGATGGTGCCCATGCGGGTTTTGCACCTGCAGGTTTTAAAGCGGTTGTCTTAGTAGTGTCTGGGGTAGCTACTGCATCATCGCCAGGGACAGTGCTGGCGGTATTGTTGTTGTTACAGGCACCAGCGACGAGCAACATTGCTGCGCCAAAAAAGGCGGAATACATCAATTTTTTCATTGTTTGAATATTTTTGTTTGTGGGGAAAGTTGGCTGGTGTGTGGTGGTTGCTTACAAGTTATAGCCCTTAAAATGATGCCATAAATACTTTCCTGGTAGAAATATTTTAATGTTATTATCACTTGCCATCAAAAAGCTGAGTTTGGAAACGCGCTTCCCGGAGGTTTGGGGCCTGTTATGTTTAATTGAATAGCTGAGCGGTTACGCAATCATCAGAAGCTGGTACCGCGCGCCTTATATCCTGGGTTTACCAATCACTTTTAATTACTTAAATTTCTGAATGGGAAGCGTGAATGAAAAAACGGTGCCCACCCCTTCTACACTGGTGACATATATGTTACTGTGGTGCACTTCCAGTATTCGCCGTACAATAGCAAGACCTAAACCGATGCCTGAACGGTCGTTCTCCTGATAGTCTGCATGATAGTACCGTTCAAAAATGCCATCGAGTTTGTCAGGGGGGATGCCGATACCTGTGTCTTTTATTTGCACCTTTACATTGGTGACATCTGCAAAAACGCAAGCGGTAATAATTCCACCAGGATGGGTAAATTTAATAGCATTGGATATCAGGTTTTGCAAAACCCTGTCAATAAGTGCTATTTCACCATAGACTAGCGGAATGTCGGTTGTTATGGATGTTTCTATCCGAATAGATTTCTCATTGGCTAATAACTGATACCTGGCAGCATTGTCGAGAACCAGCTCAGGCAGTGAGAAAAATTCAAATTGTGGAGCGGTGGCTTTTGCATCCAGCTTAGACAACTCAAAGAGTTCATCTACCATTTTGCTAAGGCTTTCGCTACTTTTGACAAGGAGCGAAATATATTTGTCTTTCTCTATTTCCGGCAATTCATTCTTTTTTAACTGCAGCGTCTCAGCATATCCTTTAACAACGGCCAGCGGCGTCCTAAGATCGTGGGAAACATTGGCGATTAGTTCCCTGCGGGATTGTTCCACTGTTTCAATGGCTTTAATATTGCTCACAATGGTGTCGGCCATTTTATTGATGGTGGCGGCCAGCTCACCAAATTCGCTACCTTTCTGAAAAACAATGCGCTGCCCCCAATTTCCTCTTTCAAATTGTTGCACATGTGCAACGATAGCATCCAAATCGCGTGTAATAAAAGAAATGGACGCCGACCCAATGGCCAGTGCCGCAATCACCGTAAATAATATGCCCAGCATTGCTATTTTGGCAATGTAGCTGTTAAACATCACAGAAGTAACAGACTGATATTTGTCGCCCCCCAATATTACATACACATAACCTGTTAAATGACTTCCATTATAGACGGGTGCAGCAGAAAAGATTTTTGTGCTGCCAGTATGCCGGGGATTGTCTCCTTCGATAAATATGTTTCCGCCGGCGCCGATAAATTTTTGAATGGGCTTCAGATTAACAACATGCCTTTTCACTACCGAGTCAGGAGCCGAATACGTCAAAATATGTCCAGCACTATCAAGCAGGTAAATTTCGGCGCCTGGATTTAATACCATTACGTTGTGAAAAAGTTTTTCAACAACTGGCTTGTTGATATCTCCATTTACAAAAGAATGTGTGTCGGCCGCAATTTGTTTGGCCACACCTGCATGGAGGTGTTGGCTTGCCTCATCATTATAGGCAACCACGGTGCGCGCAAAAATGAAAATAAATACGCTCCCGAGCGATATCAGTATTAACAGAAAAACGATAAAAACTTTCCAGTATAGTTTTTTAATTGCTTTCATAGGTGTGCATCAGTAAAACGATAACCCGTACCCCAGCTGGTGAGTATATAGACCGGATGATTAATGTCTGACTCAACTTTTGACCTTAACCGGTTGATGTGACTATTCACGGTATGTGCATAGGCCTGGTATTCATATCCCCATACCAGACGAAGCAATTCTTCTCTTGAATAATTACGGCCCGGGTTAGACGCCAGTTGCAATAAAAGATCAAATTCTTTATTTGTTAACTCAATACGCTTTGCCTGAATAAAAACTGTTTTATTAAGGGTATTGATTTCTAAATCTCCGGCACTAATCACTTGTTTTGCCTCTGGGCTTGCTTCTTTGCGGGAAATTTCCAGCCGCCGGAAAAAAGCTTTTAACATGGTGGTGAACTCTACTACGTTAAATGGTTTGGTAGCATAAATATCAGCACCAAATTCAAGCCCGGCAATTTTATCGCTTTCATCTGTTCTGGCGGTGAGCATGATTACCGGCGTAGTGTTGTTGTTTTCTCTCATGGCTTTGCAGATACTAAAGCCATCCATCTCGGGCAGCATCAGATCAAGCACCACCAGATCAAACAAATCACGGGAAGCTATTTCATAACCTATTCTGCCATTTTGTGCTATGACAACCGTGAAACCCATATCCCGGAGGTGGATGGCCACCAACTCCGCAATGTCTTCATCGTCTTCAATAACGAGCGCTTGTTTAATCATACTGGTTATATTAAACTCAGCTGCAGCAGCAATACTACAGCTGAGTTTATTAGCATTTACATTTTTCTCTTCATCATCATTTTACCATTCATGTCCATTGACTGGCCTTCCTTCATCATCATTGTTTTGCCGTCTTTCGTTTTTACAGTGCCATCCATCATTACCACTGTTCCGTTTGTCATTGTCATGTCCTTTTCCATTGCCATCGTTTTCCCATCTTTCATCAGCATCATTGTACCATCTTTCATCATAACACTGGTTTTCATTTTTTTGTCGCCCATTTTCTCCTGACCATAGCTAACAGTGACCAGACCGGTACAACAAAAACAAATAATTGTTATTACGCCCAGCATTCTTTTTACTTTTTTCATTTTGATTGTTTTATTATTAATAAAGATTGTTTCAAATTACAAGCCAGCAATTACAGTGTTACAACACCCTGGGGTCTTACGGTGGTATTTACGGGCAAGGGTATTGGCTGGCCGGGCTCTGACAGCAATCCATCGGCACTTACTACCAATACATGTAACAAATTGTAATTGCCCAAAGAAAAATCGGGATTGGTATACTGACTCACTACATAACAAAACTTGCCATCGGCAGAAAATTCAAATGAAAAATCCTGGCTAGTAGTAAAACTGAGACCCATGGCCATGTATAACGGACCTGAATTCTTTAATGTAATTTTTCCGAGCGCAACGGGTGAACCCGGATTGCTTACGTTAAAGATGGACATTGAATTTTCACCAGAATTAAGTGAATAAAGAAACTTGCCGTCTTTGCTGGTTCTAAGCCAGCAGGCGGCTGGACCGGCATCCACCGTTTTGGAAAAGCTCAAGGCACCGGAGGCCGGGTCAATATTGTATACTGCTATTTTACCCTGCAGTGGAAACCCTGTATATAAAATATTGGCGGAGGGGTGTTGCCAGAGGCCGAGCGCACCACCCATTCCGGGAATTATTATTGGTGACCCTACCGGTGTCAATTTATGATCGCTTCCAATGGAAAAAGAACGAAGTGTGCCTTGAATTGGCTTTAGCATGAAACCCAGAAAGTCGGTACCAAACAAGAACTTACGATCGTTTGACAGCAAGGCATGTGATGGAGAAGAACCTGAGATAGCTTTAATGGTTGAATTATCAACCGGGGTTAACATGCCTGCCCCGCTTAATTTGAATACGGTGTAATTCGGCTCGTTTCCGGAAGCGTCAAGATCATTGGTTCCCTTATTTACAACGTATACATATTCTCCTGCTATAGCGATACTTTGCGGTGTTGGGCCACCTGAATTAAATGGTGAGCCATCAACGGCGGTTAAACTGCCGTCAGCAGCAATTCTAAAAACAGCAATTGACCGGCTTCCTGCATTGACAGCTAACAGCAATTTTTTGTCGGCAGTAATCACTACCTCATTGTCTGCATCATCTGGGCCAAGTGCCTGTGTTGGATTAGCAAGGCCTTTGCCACCCGTTGGGAAGGGACTGCCGGGCAGTGTGGAAAGATTGGAGTCTGGCCCTTGTACATAACCAAGTATAGCGTTTCCGCCCGCATCGTTTGTTTCAAGATAAACGTAATGTCTTTGTTGAGTGGGGGCATCCCCATCATTTTTATGGCACCCGAGCATAAAAATGGTAAGAATAGTTAATAGAGATACAAGTTTCATAATTATTTGTTTTAATGAATGATGCGTTCATCAAAACAAAGCAGGCTCCATAGGACCAAAAAAAATGTCACAAATGTATAACGTTTTACCAGCCACTGAAGAAGGGCTTGCGTACTGTTACTTTATTACTTCTATGAAGCAGCCTGATATCATGAACTGCCTATATCAGCGCCCTCATTGGTTGAAAGCTATGTGTACTAAATTCTACAAATTGGTGGAGTGGGATGGGAATTTTAGGGCGTACCACCTTACTAATAGGAAAACCTGCATTGAAAATAGCCATTGGCGGGCGAGGCAGTTGCTAAGTTCGACCAAATTAATAAATGAAAGATTGCATCGAATGAATGCATCTTTATTCAGCTTTTTTTAAGTCCTCTATTTTTTGCAGATGGGTTTCAATCATAGGAAGATATTTGCTGGCAAATGCACTCACACCCTTGTCGGCCGAGGCGGCTGCTTCCTTGAATAACTTTACGTCGCGTTCGTGATCGATTATCATCATTTTGATAAACTTCTTATCAAAATCTTTTCCATTTTCCTTGGAGAGTTCGTTGCTGGCCTCTCTTTTTTCATTGGCAACAGCTGCAGGCAACGTTATATTTCTGGTGGCAGCAAGTTTTTGAATTTGATTCAGCAACATTGCCTGATCTTTTTCCATTAGTGCGCCGTAATTACGTATAGCCGCTGTAGTGCCTTTTGTTCTCGCCATTTTGCCTTCCTGTGCATCCATCATTCTTGCATCTGCAGATTTGACGAGGAATGTTGCTACCTCGGCGTTTACCAGCTTCTTATCGGCTTTTTTATCATTACTATCGTGGGCCTTTTCTACGGGATCACGCTGGGATATTGCTGGGTTGGAAAGCAGTGTACCTGCCATCAGTAAAAATAGAGAGAGAAAAATGCGCATATGAATTTTTAAAGAATAGCGAGCAATTTTATGCCAACTTTATATTTTCCCCAAAAAAATGGTTATACTGTTTTATTGCGGGCCAACTTCCTGGATATATTATAAAGAAAGGGCCTAAGCAAGCAAATGATTGAACGGCATTTTGCAACAACAATCGGTGACAGGTAAAAATAAGGATAGCAATTTATGAAGGCAGTAGCGCCCATTTTTTGCTCACGTTTGTTTAACATGTCAAAAATATATCATTGTGTAAATAAGGCTGACCAGATTGCGGCGAAAAAAAATCTGATTAAAATGGTTGACATGTATGAGGTGTCAGGTGTGCACCGGCAGGTCTTTTACCGCTGTTTGTTCAGGCCCGTTGCCGACCAGCTTTAATGGTTGATTGCTACAAACTACCATAGGCAAACCTGACAGTGCCCAAATGGCCGGGAGCCCTACATTGTATGTATAAGCCAGCTATATTTGTGGAATACAGTCTGAAACAATATGACTACTACAATGCCCTCCGCCGGACACAGCGCGATTTTTTATGCCAGCCAGTCGCCGATGCTTATCATTGGAACCGATGGCCCCAGTTATACCATGCTTGATGTAAATGATGCTTACCTGCATGCTACTCATACCCTACGCGAAGACCTCATTGGTAAATCTGTGTTTGGCGTCTTCCCGGCCAATCCCACTGATATGGTCTCCAAAAATATTGAAAGGACCATCTTTTCTTTTGAACAAGCTATTCAGACCAAACACCCGCATATCATGTACAATTACCGGTATGATATTCCGGTGCCCGGAACCGATGAATTTGAAGAACGCTGGTGGACTACCAGTAATACGCCCGTACTGGATGAAAACGGCAACGTGTGTTATTTTATTCATTCACCTACGAATGTGACGGAACATTACAGGCTTTCGCAGCGTGAACAGGCCGGCGTTAGGGCTTTGAAAGAGCAACAGCAGCAGCTTCATACAACTTTTATGCAGGCACCCGTTGGCATTGCAATTTTAAAAGGTGCGGACTATGTGGTGGACCTGATCAATCCCTCGCTCGCAGAATTATATGGAAAGACAACAGCGGATTTATTAGGCAAACCCATTTTCGACGTGCTGACGCATGCAAGGGGGATTGGATTTGAAGCATTGCTGGATAGCGTACGGCTGACTGGCCAATCGTTCAAAGCAACGGGTATGGCAGTTCCGCTGCTGCGCAAAGACGTGGTGGAGTTAGCGCATGTTAATTTTGTATACGAACCCTATCGGGAACCGGATGGCATCATCAGCGGTGTTATTGCGGTAGCCACGGAAGTTACCGAATTAGCGAAAGCGAAAAGCCACGCTGAGCAGGCGGAAGCAAGAGCCAGACTTGCCACCGATGCTGTTGGCCTGGGCACTTTTGATCTTGATTTGCACAGTGGTGAAATGATTACTTCACAAAAATTTGCCGAGATATTTGGGTTTGACGAACCTGTTGCAAGAGCGGCTTACATTTCCGTATTTCATCCGGATGATTTACAAAACAGAATAACCGCACATGAGCAGGCGCTCAAAACAGGGGCGCTTTTCTATGAAGCGCGTGTGTTATGGAAAAACGGTAGTGTTCATTGGGTAAAAGTTGAAGGCAAGGTTTTTTATGATAACAACCAGAAGCCCGAACGGATACTCGGAACCTTGCTTGATACTACTGAAGAAAGAAAAGCCAGGGAAGAGCAACGCAAACTAATTTCACTGGTTGATAACAGCGTGGACCTGGTAAGCATTCTTAACTTGCATGGGTTTAACGAATATATTAACGAGGCCGGCCGTAAACTGCTTGGTTTTGAAAGTAGGGATCAAGTGACAACCATACCCGTGGCGGAATTGCACGCGCCGGAGCATTTTCTGCAGATAGAAGAAGAAGTTATTCCAGCTGTTATGACCACGGGCAAGTGGTCTGGTACCATGATAGTCCGTCATTTACAAACAAAAGAAACTTTCCCAGTTTTTAATAACTGTTTTAGAATAGACGATCCTATTAGCAACCAACCGTTAGCTATCGGGGCAGTAATGCGGGACCTTAGGCCCGAACTGGCCGCCCGACAGGCACTTGCTGCCAGCGAAGAATTGCTCAAAAATATAACTAGCGCTGCGCCGATTGCGCTGTGGATGTCAGATGAAAAAGGTGCCATCACCTATGTTAACCAGACATGGGTAAACTGGACCGGACGTCCTTTCGAAGCACAATTGGGCAACGGATGGACGAGTAATCTTGGGCAACATGACCAGGAAACGCTTAAAGAAAAATTTATACTCACTATCAAGGACAGAAAATATTTTCATACTGAATTCCAACTATACCGTACCGATGGTTCAGTGCATTGGTGCAATGCCAGTGGTCACCCCCAGTACACCAGTGACGGGCGCTTTACCGGTTACATTGGCGCTTGTGTAGACATCACCGAACAGAAATTCCTGCAAAAACAAAAAGATGATTTTATAGGTATCGCCAGCCATGAACTGAAGACACCAGTTACTACAATCAAAGGCTATGGGCAGGTAGTGCAAAAAATGCTGGTGAAAAAAGGAGCTGTCCAGGAAGCCGAGATGATGGCACGTATGGATACACAGATAAAAAGACTGACCAGCCTGATCGGCGACCTGCTTGATGTAACTAAGATAAATTCGGGTAAACTAGATTTCAATGATGCGGTTTTTGATTTTAATCCCATGGTGCATGAACTGGTGCAGGATTTGCAGGCAAGTTCAGATAAACATACACTTATTGAACATTTTAGCGGAGACGGAATGGTTTTGGGTGACCGTGACCGCATCGGCCAAGTGATTATCAACCTGGTCACCAATGCAATGAAATACTCTCCTGCAGCCGGCAAAATTATTATTGGTAGCTCCATCCAGGGCGGCCAAATGCATTTGTGCGTACAGGACGAGGGCATTGGTATTGCGAAAGATAAGCAGGACAAGGTGTTTGAACAATTCTACCGCGTAAGTGGCGATATGCAACACACCTTTCCCGGGCTTGGTCTGGGGTTATATATTGCTTCTGAGATCATTAAAAGAGAGCGCGGCCGTATCTGGGTAACCAGTGAAGAGGGCAAGGGCTCCACCTTTTGCTTTTCATTACCACTTTATCATCCACCGCATGACAAACAATAAAAAAATATTAATTGCAGACGATGACCAGGGAATCATTGAAATGATGACGATAATGCTGGAGTTTGAAGGTTACCATGTGAATAGCGTATTAGACGGAAAAAAAGTGCTGGAAATTAAGGGAGACCTGCCTGACCTGTTGTTACTGGATATTTGGATGTCTGGCAGTGACGGCCGCGAGATTTGCAAGTTGCTTAAACAGGATCCACTCACCCACGCGTTGCCGGTATTACTCATCTCTGCCAGTAAGGATATTGAAGACTCTGCACTGGCTGCTGGCGCAGACGGATTTATTGCGAAACCATTTGAAATGGATGAGTTGCTGCAAAAAATTGAGCAGCATATTCATCATTAAGATATTTGTATTGGGGTAGGCCTACCGAATTGATAACAAGAACCGGACTCGTACATTACCCTACCGGTAACAATGAGCATTTTGAAAGAGCGGTAAAAGTGGACGTTATCAGCTGTAATTTTAAACCTAATTCCCAATGTATCTTCTACCATTGCTGATTGGTAAAATAATTAGTTAAACCAACAAAGCGTTCAATGCGGATGCCCGGTTTTTGAAAGTATATGAACGCTGGGTCGCCTGTATTATTTTGGCGCCCATCGAGTATTCCAGGAGGCATGGCTTGTGACCACGTGGTTGTCATGGGGATTGTCGACAACAAATTCCAGGGTACCGAACCGATCCAGTAAAAATTTGGGTTGGTCAAAATATACATTGTAAGTAGAATCGTCATTAGTATAAAAATACTTCTCGATGCCAGTAACCCCCGTGCTGTAATCTCTCATTGTAAGGGGATATTTGCCATACTATATTTTAACGTGCTCAATTTCGCTAATTAACTCTTTGTTGTTTTAATGGCTTGTTTTTGCTATGTGTAAGTGGTTTGTGCACCAATAACCCAAAAACGAGTAAACAATCAGGCAGCAGGGTTGCAAAAATGGCAAGTGGATCAATGCTAAGCGTCCAACATCCTACGGGATGCCTTCTTTCCTTCCCAAGGTTTACGGAAAACTACATAAGTTCTACTTAAAACAGGTGACCTTTGTTTCCTTCATCATTGATACGGACTATCTCCTTTATAATGTTTTGTAACGAAGAATATTTACTGATAAAGCTAGCTGCACCGTACTTAACAAGCAGTGGTACGAATACACCCGGGCATGACATAGAAAAAAAAATTACTTTTAAGCTGTCATCAAGCCGGCAGATTGCTTTTATCATTTGCAGTTCTTCTCTGTTGTTGGGTGAAACATCTATTAAAACAATGTTTGGTTTAAGTTCTTGGCAGGCAGACAGTCCATGATCTCCTAATTGGCACCAACCTAGATAGACTATACGCGGAAATTCTGGCAGACAAAAGTGGAACGCCTCACCAAACCATTTGGATTTATCAATTACTAATAACTTAATAACTGGGCCTAACATATTCTATTTAGGAATTTAAAACCTGAATGTCTATTTATACCATAGAGTACATTTAATAGTACTCGTAGCTGTTCGGGAATCCACAATTCTGACTTATGCAAGCATTAATACAACATGCTTATAAATCTTCGATAAATAGTCGACATCTATTGAATAACGGATGTGCTTTCCTACTCTATGTGCTTTTAAAATACCGGCATTTTTTAGAGCACTCAAGTGTTGAGAGACCAAAGACTGCTCTAAGTGCATTTTAGTATATATAGCTGTAACCGTTAAATCAGGTTCGTCTGAAAGCAACATCAATATCTTTTTTTTAATGTTATGCGTTAGGATCCTCAAAATGTCCGAAGCTTTTGTTATATTAATGAAATCTATATAAATATCTTCTTCCTGTTCCCGTTTTATAATTAAATGATATTGATTTGGATCATTGTCATTATTAATATCAGACTCTTTAAACATATCGGCAGTTTATATTGGCGAACACATGACAGAAATAATAATACGGTCAATGTTAAATAAAACAGTTATGCATGACAGATGCAAAAAAAACCTATGTGGTTGCATTTGCAAAGGGAATCTTATAGTTAATAAAGATATGAGCAATTCATTAATACGTTAATTTGAAGTGACTACACTATTTAAGCTTCGTACGGGAAATGGTTGCCGCTGCGATAACCTGCTTGCGCATATGGGATGAACCTGGACGATGTTGCATGGTACAGTATAAGGCTAGAAAAACAAATGAACAACGAGCTTCGCCACACGCCAAAACTATCACCTACTTAATCTTTCCGAAAAAGACCCAAAAAGACTTGACAATAAAATTCTTAGAGGATATTCGCGGTGTGCGCGAGAAATTATAATGTTATTATTGATGGCTGAGTTTTAGCAAACTGGGAGGAGCGGGGTTCGGCTCAGTTCTTTCACATCGCATGTATAACCGGGAACGTATCTTATCCGATTTACTTTATCTGCAGATTGAAGGTATCGAGCACAGTAAAACTAAGGTCCGTCATCCTCAAAGCAATGGCATCTGCGAGCGTCTTCATCGTACAATGCAGGAAGAGTTTTATGCTGTGGCCTTTAGGAAAAAACTTTACAACAGCCTGGAAGAATTGCAACGCGACCTTGATCAATGGCTCAAATATTACAATCATGAGCGAACTCACAGCGGCCGATACTGCTATGGCAAAACCCCAATGGAGACATTTAAAGAATCTCTTATCTTAGCAAGGCAAAAGATGATAGGACAAGTTTCACCCGCGGCATAAAAATATATCCCAACCCTATAAAACAAAAAATCCTTTGTTGTCAGATTAAATAGTGGCTATTACATATAAAAAGCCATAAAAAAGTCTTACCTTGGTGAAGACCTTAGTTTGGTTAGGGCCATGTAATAGCAGTTGTTAGCGCAACTGCTTTTTTATTGGTACTAAATTATTTTATTAGTATTATGCGTTTCTTTTTTGCAGCAGTCCTCTTAAAGCTTCGTTTTCCTTTTCCAACTCGAGCTCTCTTTCTGTTTTACTCCCAATCAAATCTTGTGCATTTCTTGCTGCCAACCAATTTTCTGCAGGTTTTATAATTCCAATTGATAATCCAGAAACAATATCTTTTTTATTAACATAGACAAATGTCTTGAGTATGTTTTTAAAATCTCTGAACATTTCTGGTAACGTAATATATTCCTTCTCACCATTTAGCATAATTGGTTGGATTGGCTTTGCTGGATACTTTTCTACTATAGACCGTAATTCTTCTCTTACCATCGTGGCTGCTGTAATATCAGCAACAATAAACTTGGCCATACCTGCAAGGGTCATTACCGTTTCCAACAAGGATTGGTTCTTAGTGTTTTCAAAGTCAAAAAGAATGGGAACATAATCATGTTTATGTAACTCTTCACGGATTAGGTCTAACACTTCTTTACGGTCAGGAGTAAAACGGCCCAAGATTAACACAGCTTTGGATGTGATTGTATCAATGACATTACGAACATTTTTGTTGATTAAAAGAAGATAAATGAATTGTGCAACCTGAAGATCATCCACTGTTATTTCTGCTTCGTTATCAGGCGTAATGATAAGGTTAGATTGAGTTTTTAGAGTTCCTTTTATATTCCATACAGATATACCATATAATTTACAATTAGTTAAGGTAGCTTGGTCTAGGTCCGTTTCTACTAAATTTGCACATTGAAGGTCAACCCCACTTATATTAGCACCTCGAAGGTCCGCGTGTCTGAGGTCGACACCATTGAGGTTTGCACAACTGAGGTCCGCACTATTGAGATTGGCGCCTTTGAGATTGGCACCATTAAGTTTGGCATTATTAAGTTTGGCGCCATTGAGCCAAATACCTCTGAGGTCAGCATTTTCGAGATTGGCACCTTTAAGATTGGCACCATTGAGAAAGGCACCATTGAGCGACGCTCCAAAAAGAAAGGCTCCGTTAAGAAATGCTTCGTAGAGAGAGGAATGTTTAAGGCATGCATTAGCAAGATCGGCATTCGAAAGGTTGATATAATCGAGGTTGGCATCATTAAGGTTGGCATTATTAAGTTCAGCAGCATTAAGGTCGGAACCATGAAGGTCAGTCATTGAAAGATTGGCACCTCTGAGGGTGGCGCCTTTCAGATTAGCACCTCTGATGATGGCACCTTTAAGATTGGCATCAGTAAGATTAGCTCTTGAAAGGTCTACACCATTGAGGTTGGCCTTCGTGAGGTTGGCACCATCCAGGTAGGCAGAATTGAGGTCAGTATTCGAGAGGTCCACATTCACCTGTGTATGTTCTTTTCTCCACCTATTCCAGCCATTAACACCCCCTTTAAGAAGGGTTACTTGGTTCTCATTTGCCATTATTCAGAGAGTTTAAATCAGTGGTATTTTATATGAATTTACAAATTATTATCAGTTAAGATTAAGTTGATAAGCGAAGAAATCATGATTTTACTAATAAGAATGTTAGATGTGATGGGATGATGTGATGTCCCACTAACGTTCACGGATTGCTGCCGGGCTGGTTTCTGCGTTCCGTCCGATTAATAAAACTGAATACAATTTATAACAAAAATAACTTAATGAACGTCGCACCAACAAATGCCGAACAGCGAGCTAATGTTCAAAACGATTATGCCTCAACCAGCGTAGCAGCCAACTCCAAGGTAGTGGCTGGTTTTGTTATGATTGAAAGGTCTAAGCGTTGAATGCGCTATTTTTTTTTCGCTTTGGTTTACTCCCAATATGAAGGTCCGATGATGATAAACAGTTGTATTAAAAATCGTTGCAAGTTGCCTGCAAATGTTTGCCACCGTTTTATCAACCCATTTATTTTCAAGAACTGAAGGATGGTCTTTGTGAATGCTCCGAACAATTGCAATGTTGCAACCTTCAGGAGTGGTGTCGTTCCATTCTCGTAAAGTTCCTTCTTTATAAGGTCTTGAAATGTTATAGCCAATTGCGCCACAGTCAACAGTCAGCCACTCGGTTTCATTTTCATAACCATTTGACCCACTTGCAAATTGGTATCCAATACCATAGTGGATCAATTACTAACGAAAACACTGGATAACTCCTCCGAATATTTCATTAAGACGCTTGTTGCAACAACAAGTCGCTATAAGATACATTGATCATATGGGCTTCCAATATTCCAAATTTTTTGATATAAAAATTGCACTGTTTGTTTAACTCATCAGTTCCAAGCGATGCATATTTGTTACTAGCTTCTACCTCAATAAAGGTGCCCAGGCCGGTTAGGGTATCCAAGTGAAATTTTACGTTATCGATAAAATAAATTTCTCTTTTCTTTTCAACAATTACCAGTATGCCCATTGCTGCGGCGAGTATGGCTTTCAGACTGGTGGCATCAGGCACATGTACCAAAGTAAAATTTGATTGTTTTGGCCCGGCGTGGTTTTGCCGTTCATAATAGATCAAATTGTTTTCAATATTTCCTTCCCTAAGTTTAAGCCGTCCTTTGGGTGAATTAAAATAAGTGTCGGTTTGATTATCCGTGCCCTTAAAATCGGCATTGTTTTCCATCAAGTACTCGCGAACCGATGCTACGTTATGAATCCGTGCTTTTATTTCTATATTAATAAACGACATCAATGTAAATTTTATCAAAAATAGAATGTACTTACCTGAACTGCCTATTTTTTTTCACACGTGATTATTATTTCTGGCAAAAACCTAAACTCAAGTGTTACAATGATCTAGGTGGAAAAATCGGTGATGTTAACCCGCTCATTTTGTTTTAAGATGACCCATTATTTTGGCGCAAATTGACCCGCTCTTTTCGTAGTAAATTGACCCACCCTTTGTTTGTAGTAAAGCAGGCTGTTTTTAAGTCATAATTGTCGGAGTTTGGCTGGCTAAACTCCACTCGGTATGGCTAATAAAATCATCCGCATGACCAAAATTAGACAGATTTTTCGCCTGTATGCGCAAGGTGAAAGCAAACGAAAGATTAGCACCCTTACCGGGGTCGCACGAAATAAGCTGAGAAAGTACCTCAAACTGTACATTAAGGAAAGATTGACCATTGATATGCTCCAGGGAATGAGTGATCATCAGCTGGTATTATTGTTTAACCATCGTGATGAGCCCGTCAAAGACAGTCGTTTAGCAGTATTACATGCGTTATTGCCGCAATATGAAAAAGAGTTAAAGCGTAAAGGCGTCACTATGACTCTTTTATGGAAGCGTTAGCGGCAGATTTATCCTGATGGCTACGAACTAACGCAGTTCTACAGGCATCTGAGTGCATTTTGCAAACAGTTCAAACCTGTTATGCATATCGAGCACAAAGCAGGTGATAAAATGTATATAGATTTTGCAGGTGAAAAGCTGAGCATTACAGACAATGAATCCGGTGAGGTAATATTAGTAGAAGTCTTTGCCGCCATCCTGGGTTGCAGTCAGTTGATGTATGCTGAAGCTGTGGCCAATCAGAGAAAAGAAGATCTGATAAGAGCTTGCGAGAATGCATTACAGTTCTATGGTGGCGCGCCATCTGCCATTGTACCGGATAACCTTAAAGCAGCTGTTACCAAAAGCAGCAAATATGAGCCGGCTATCAATGAGACATTTTCTGACTTTGGAGAACATTACAGCACGGCTGTGCTGCCTGCTAGGGCATATCGTCCAAAGGATAAATCGTTGGTCGAGGGCATGGTAAAAATCATTTACAGATGCGTTTATACCACCGTGGGCCCTCAGGTTCACTTCTCGTGAGAATCTCTGAACAAAGCTATCCTTGACGCACTGGAAATAAATAACAATGCTCCTTTTAAAGGGCGTGAATACAGCCGCCGGCAGCAGTTCGAAGAGCTGGAAAGAAGTGCCCTGCAACCATTACCAGATTATCGTTACGAGTTTAAGCAACAATCAATAGTAACAGTAATGAAAAACGGACATGTATGCCTGGGCGCAGACAGGCATTATTACAGTGTGCCTTACAAATACATAGGAAAAAAAATAAAAATATTATTTACATCTCTGGTGGTTGAGATCTATTACCAATACGAAAAAATAGCAATATACGCAGGTTTTTTATTTTTCATTTACGTTTTGTTCTCCAAAACCTACAGCAGTATTAAAATGCACTAACGCGTTTCGCGCGTAACAAATCAGAAAGAAATGGCGGGAAAGTTAATCGGAAGGCGCGCTAACAGTTATACTGTGTGATGTTGGTCCAAAGCAGGACTTATAGTTTGTTTCAAAATCACATGGAAGGGTCATAACCCCAATAATGAGCGGCGGTCCCCAGCATAGTCACTACTTTTTTTTAACAGAAGGCAGCAATGCTGCGCTTCTATTGTTTCGTCCTAATCAAGTTCCAAGATGTCCAGATCCGTTTACTTTATATGTTCTACCTGCTAGTCCGCAAGGTTTGCGAACGGTCGGTTGCCGAATTGCGCTTTGAAATCCATTATCAGCTCTTTTTCAATTTCTCTAGGGTCTTCGTGAGGCAATGTTTTCCAACAAACAGATAATTTACTTGATGATGCTAATTGCCAAATCAAACGACCGCCCCAATGGCCGATATTATTGCCTTGCCCGAAGTTAAGATATTGTCTTAGCCTTGACCTTAAAGTTGCTCCGCTTCCAGCACCTCCTGCTTTTCCAATATAAACAACGAGTGCTTTGTCTATCCAATTTCTTTCAATCTCTTGAAGAGAAACATTTGGATTTCTACCTTTAAAGTGGAAAAAACGCGTACAATGGCCCTTAATATATACTTTGAATTGACCCAATTACAAATTGGCATCCAATACCATAGTGGGCCAATTACTAACGAAAATACTGGATTAACTACTCCGAATATTCCACGTGGTATCGCTACATTATAATTTACTCCCCCAATAACTGACGTACGTCATTCCACAAAAAAAATACCCTTGACCGAATTTTAAAAGGTTTCAACTTGCCATGTCTGATCCATTCGTAGACGGTGGGCTTCGAAATCTGAAATAGACCGCAAACTTCAGACATTTTGTATAAGGGTTTGTATTGCATTCCAGGTGTTTCGTAGGTTACAGTCTTAGAGGCTACCTTTTTTGCAACAGCCACTTCTTGACGAATGATCTCCCTTAGTTGTACCCAGAATTCTTCCGGTTCAAAAGGAAACAGTATGGGCGTAGGACTTTGTGTCTTGCTCACTGAGTCTTTCATCACAATAATTTAAACAACCTGATAGATTACTAATAAAAAATTAACGGCCGATATTAAAATACGTTGAAATTTCGCTCTTGATTAACAAAAAGACCCGGCTACGTTCATTATGACTATAGGAAGGTTCGTAATGGATATACCCGTATGCATGTAGCGCGCGAATGCACTTATGGTAAGTAGCCGGGCTGGAAATTTTAGCAGCCGGCATAATTTCACGGGCAAATACCTCCACGGGATTCCTGAAAGAGGTTATTTCCCATTGTTGCAACAAGCAAACATAAATACTGATATGAAAAACCCCAATACGCGGATCATCGCGAACTGCAGTAAGAAACTTCTTTAGCAAGTCCCATTGCTGCAACGAGGTAATCGAGTTTTCCATTATTTATCAGTATTTAGAAATGGCCGGACTAATACCAGGGTTATTTACCCTATGCGGTGACCCTTTTTCCTCGATTGTTTTTGACTCTTTCCCGTAGCACCTTCGTCGTCATCACCGGCCGATTTCTTGTGACTTTCCTTCTTCTCTTGCTTATGCCCCTGTGCTTCTCCTGGCTTTTCCTGCAAAGTCTGTACATTAACTCGTTTAAGAGACTCATCATAAAAATTAAGACCCTTGAATTTGGGGGCAGCTTCAATAAACACTTTTAATTCCTGGCCATTAGTCTGTAAAGTGACACCCTGCCGGTTACCTCTTTCTAATGAGTCTATCAGCCGCTGACGGTGTGACTCGTTAGTCAATTCCTTTATTGAAAATTGCGCAAGCACCTTCGTCAGATCAAACCCATAATTCTGGTGATAGGTATTTTTTTCATAGTTCCCTTGCTTGTCTGTATTCTTGAAATCAAGCTGCACCCATGCCATATATTTCTCTCCTTCTTTCGGAGTCATTTCCTTGTGCACCGCCCGACCGTTCATAAGGTTGTAACCTTCCTTAAGTGTGATATTGTCTTCCTTCGCATGAATAAAGAAAGTTTGCTTCACCGGATCGGTCTGATTCTCATTTTTTAGCAAAAGACTATACCGGTTGAAAAAATACATATCAGCTTGGTCCGACTTTCGGAACTGCAGCGTTGCTACAACATTGTCTTTCCCAAAATCCTGCTGATGAAAGATGGTGAATTCAGGCAATTGTTGTTGCATTTTCTCTTTCAATTCGCCACTGTGCCCATCACCAAAACCTGAAAACTTAATTTGTTTTTCCAGGAATGAAAAATTGTCTTCGTTCATGATAGTAGTTTTATAAATGAATAATATAACACTTCGTTTTCATTGCAAATCAGGCAATGCAATCGCTTTAATTAATTTTCGATTATTCAGTTTCATGGATAGATGCCGCCCGCCGTTGCGTTCGTTTATTTCCACAGCGAAATACTTTGCATCAGGAATAGTGAACTTAGGCAGGGCTAATACCAGCACCGAACGCGAATGGGCTTTCACCATCGTCTTGTTGCCTGCAATAAACAAAGGTTCCCATTCGGTTTCCTGAGTGGCTGTCCTACCCCCCTTTTTCTTATCACCTATATAGCAGCGCAAAAAATCAACACCGTAATCGATCGCCGAGCGATTCTCAAGATGCACCTGGCAATAGAGCACCTCATCTTTGCTATACAGGCCGGTAATTCTGCTGACAATTCCCCAGTTGCGATCGCCGATACCATGAAGAAATTTGCTGTTGGTAATGACGCTCCGCGCGTATGTTTCAACTGACTCATGCAATTGCGCAGTAATTTCATAAACAAGTTGTGCGGGACTGGCATCGTATGCAGCATTCAACGAGTAGATACTGCCATCGCTGGTTGCTACCGTGAGGTTAGTGGAATGGAAATCTTTCGCAACCGCCTTCACCAGCAGCACATTTCGCGCTTCCGGAATTTGTTGCACAATAATATCCCTACTTCCCCGGTCTGCGTGTAGCACGGCAAAGGGAAAAACCAGACTCGTTGTTTTATCGGTGCTTAAAGAAATGGTTTGCCCCTGCATAAAAAAGAAAAACAATATCCCACCCAGCATACTCACAACTCTTTTCATCTTTTTTAATTTACAGTTGAATTAATTTATGTTTTTCAAAAAAACTTTGTAACCCGCTTTGACTTGTACCCTAGTCAACCTGACCTTTTTAGTAAGCAATTGTTTGGCAGTTTCGATGCCTGCACTCGCGGCCTGAGCCCCGACAGATGCGTCTAAAGAACTGAGCGAAAAAGATTGGAGGGCGTTGCCGGCAGATTGTGTCGCGACATCCCGAGTATCCGTACCGGGAATGTATACACCTGCCACGCCGTCCATGTCAAAGGCTTCCATATTAACGGAATAGATGGAATGGTCATCGCGGATCGAACGAACGCTGATGGAAAGCCGTTCATTATTGAGTGTTACTATGCCATAGATGAGAGTGCCTTTGTTTATCAAATGTCCCTCAACCGCAACCTGAGTGAGCAATCGCATTTTTATTACTGCCCCACTTACCAGCGATTGGGTTGGATGAATAATGGCCTCTATCGTATTGGCTTCTTCCGTGTCATCCTGCCACTGCTTAAGGCCGAAAAAGAGGTCAGAATTAATTTGTTCGAGGGTATCCAGCAGGGTTATATTGTGCGGTGCCGTCACTTCCCTTACGGCCGCAGGCTTTCCGTCACCTTGTACACCTGCTATTGCCGACCGAGCTTTCAGCCTTTCAGGATGCTGAATGTCCAGGATCTTTTCCAGCATGCCATTTAATTGATTTATCTCGCTGTCTTGTCCCGTTCGAGGTTGACTGCTCACTTTTCCCATTAATTCTGTCAGGTGTTGTTGTTCCTGCATACTTTGTTGGTGGGCAGATTCCTGCAAATAGTTTCTTTTATTCGCAGTTTCCGGTTTTTCGTTTTGATCCAGCACGGCATTCAATTGTTCTAACCTTTGATATACCTTTTGCTCGTTGGAATCCGCACTGCTTTTCTTAGTATTAAAAACCATCGGATTAAAATTCAAAGATGTATCAACAGACGTGGTTGCTTCCTGACGCAACAGGGTTGGATCGCTTTTTATTAAACTCCGTAATATCGCTGAGTCGGAGGCGGCCTTATCATAATATGCCATTTTATCAATGGGATTATCCGAAATATGAGGCTCCGGAAGTCGAAGATTCAAGCCGGGAGTCACTTCTTGTTGATTAGCCTGGGCACCCGCGCCTTGGCCGCCACCGAGTGCCCAGAAAATCACCGTAATGAATGGAATTACCAATAGCGGCAATACAATTAAAAATTTGCCAAGTCTAATAAACTTGTTTGAATGAGTTGCCCTTTGCATACCTATTATTTTTTGCGGAAAGTTGATTCTTGTGATAAATACAAACGATTGAGTACTTGAATACTATCCATCAGACCTGGCCTTTGCATTGTAATACTGTCTGCCACTAAAGTTCCAGCGGAACTTTTCCGAAGACTATCCATGTACCAGGTGAAAGCTTTAATCTGGTTAAACTCTGGTCCAGAAATAACCTTACCATCCCCAAGATTGTCATTTTCTGTTATCGGTAAACGGATGGATTGTATATTCAGTAAACGTAGAGGACCGCCGTTTAACCCCTCTAACGTAGTATAACAATTAAATGACGCGGCTATGATGAACAAGGTGGCAAACATAATTTTTTGCGTGCGCTGAGAAAATCGCTGAACACTATTTTGCATCTTTAATGCACAATATTGTTGAAGACGGATAACTCTATTAATTATAAGCCCTCCCAGCATTGGTTTCAGCGGCCGTCTGCCGCCTGTACCATTAAGATTATTTCTGTTCATACAATGCTTATTACCTGTTTTTTATACTGATATCTTGATTGTCCAATATTGCCCAACGCTCAATTAAAAAACCATGCGGGTTATTGTCTGAACGAGAGACGCTGCGTAAATACCCTTGCGTATACAGCCCTCGGGTAACCTTGCTGGTTGGGCGGGTAATTTCCTGGGTAGCAAAACACCGAAAATAATAGGGTGACTGGTTAATGTCTAACCGAATGCTATCTACAGTTATTGTTTGACTAATATTTGCGGCAATTAGATTGTTATAAAACCCGCTTTCTTTTAAATTGTCATACTGCTGTTTGGCAGACCCATCTGCCAGCCATAGCGCTTTCTGCAGGTTCCCCGTTATTACTTTTTCGTCTGGGTCTAACGTAAAAAAATACCGATGAAAATTGCGAATATGTTCATTGGCTTCTACCGGAATATTATCCCTTCTTTCCGATGCATATGCATCCATCACCTTACCATTTGACAGAATATAAATTCTGTTCTGGGCCTGGGCAGTCTGCTGAGCACTCTTATACACCGCGTAAGAACTGATAAGTGTACATGCTAATACCAACAGCATACTGAAACCGCGCACATATTTAAAAGCATTGTCAATATTTCGCATTTGCGTAAACATGTTCAATTCCCTTTTAATGATTACCTGAAATTTTATTTTGCATATAGCCAGACCCCGTGTTACCACTAGAATGGGGTGAACTCGATCCTATCGCACTACTCACCGCTGTAGCAGCATTGCCAGCCCACCCCGTTGCTGTTCCAATAGCGCTGTTTGCTGAATTTGCCGTAGTCCGTTGAACGGTTTGGAAGCCCATGTTTACCCGCTGCAACAAAGCACCTTGGCCGCCTGCGTGTACAATATAATTGGCAACCGAGGGTACGGTGAAATAACCCGCAATACCGATGATCATAAAAATTAGATACCCCATATCGGTGGGAGAGAAAAAGGTATTGCCCTGATCCTGCAATTGCGCTATGTCCAGTTTCAGCATGTTCTCCTGGATTTTACCCATGATAGCCCCGAAAATGTTTGCGACCGGTAACCACAGGAACAAATTGATATAGCGCGCGAGCCATTGCCGCAACGTGTGTTGGAATCCATCAAACACACTAATCCCAAATACCAACGGTCCCAGTATGGCCATCACGATCATGTTGAAAGTCCGGATGGTATTGATGCAAAGTGCTGCTGCTTCATACAATACCTTCAGTACCTCAGATAAAAATGCTTTGATAGAATTTTTAAAGTTGTAGTAGAATTTGCTCATGGCAAAATTGACCGAATTGCCCACGCCTGCGATCCATCCTTCCTGCGAAGGATCTTCGTTATACGTATATTCATACCACTTATCGCGGTCACCCTCGCCTCCCGGCCCAACATATAGTTGCCATGCCACCGTATTCTTAACAGCTTCTTCTTTTTGTTTTAAAAGTGCCGCAATCGCCTTATCAGAGCCGGTGACCAGCGACCCGGTACCTGAGACCGTGGGTTGCAGCAGGCCATTGATCATCGCTATCACTGAAGGAAAAATGAGCACACAAAAGCCAAGCACAAACGGCCTAAATAACGGATAGAAATCAATGGGCTCCGCATTGGCAAGATGTTTCCATACCCTTGCAGCAATATACCAGATAGCCGCAAAACCGGCAATCCCCCTTCCCACTCCTATCAAGCCACTGCACAGCGGTATCATGTCGGTATACAACTGGTCAAGGACGCTTTGCAGGCCATGAATATCGTCGGCAATGGATGTCTGTAATAAGACGAATACAAGTTGCAAACTCATACAAATTATTTTAGGTCATACAGCTTACGAGTGGTATTCAAATCGATCAGCTCTTTCTTTTTTTGTGCAGCAAGAATGGATGCACTTGCATTAAAATGGCGGACAAATGCTATTTTTTCTCTCATTTGATCATAAATATGGTCAATTGCTTGAAGCCGTTCAGCATCAGACATTCGAAGCTTTCCCGCGGTCACCACATTTAACAAAGCGTCTAAATTCAGTAGAGACGACTGTACAAGCTGGGTATATACCGAAGCGATATAATTTAATTCAGCAGCGGAGATGCTCTTGTTTCGACCAATCTGCGCTTTTGCAGATTGGCATTCTTTCACAATGTTGAGCTGCAGCGATACTATTTCTCCAACTTTACTGTATTGCCGGACCGCCGGGCTAACGGTTAGTAGCTTATCCAGAAAGCTTTTGTGCAGGGTAAAATTCCCTTTGGAGATATCCCGGATGGTAGAATAGCCACTTTCCAATACTTCATAAGTTGATTTCATATCGCTAAGTATTTTCCTGAACTGTGCGAGCTTCTCAATATTCAGGGCCAGTTGCTCGAGTTCCTGCGCTTGTGCAAAACCTGTGATATACACAGCAATGAATCCACCCAAAAGCAATATTTTCTTCATTGAAATGTGTTTCATAATGACCCATTTAATTTTTTGTAGAGCATGTTGTCGTTGAATGAATGCTGTCTTTGTTTCGCTAGCAAGATGGCTGCTGACCCAAACGATTGTGCAAAATCAGCGTCGGCCAGCATGGTGTTGTAAATACTTTCTATTCGCCTGATGCGCTCTTCATCACCCATCTGATAAACATCCGCCGTCAACAACTGTGTTAACTCGCTAATGTTGGCAAGAGTATAAGTAATTAACCTGGAAAATACAGCAGATACGTAACCGGTCTCTGCGGCTGTCAATTGCCCGCTCGAATGAATTTCACGGGTATGCAAATGGCAATCTAGCACAATGCGGTGCTGCAATGAAACAATGTCCCCTACCCTTTCCCATTTCTTTATAACAGGGTTAATTTGTAATAGCGAATTAAAAAATAGGGTGTGTAAATTCCAGTTGCCTTGTTTTGCATTACCGATGAACTGTAATCCTTTTCCTGCAATTTGGATACCCTTTCTTAGTTGTTGCATATGCGCGGCATTTGCACTAATTTGTTGCAGCATCACTTGGATTCGCTTTGTCTGCGCAGGTAAACTTGTAACAACCGCCATCGATATAAACACCCCTATTACTTTTTTCATACACACACCGCATTTATAATTAATTCTTTTAGTCGCCCTTTGATGATGGTAATAATCCGTATAGTTTTTTGGTCAGTGCAATATCATTAAGGTCTTTAGCCCTGGCCAAACTTAATCGTTGATTTTCTTCGTTAAACCGCAGCAAATCGGCGTAGTTGGAATCAATACGCGCCGCTGCCCTATTAATAATCTCCAGACGCTGGGCATCCGTCATCTGCAGTGTAAAGTCATGAATGACCATCAATATGGCATCTATGTTTTTAACACTAGCCTCTAGCATACCGCCATACACTTTTCCCATGTATGACAATTCGCCGCCGCTGAAATGGGCATCTTGATTAAACTGCGCCGAGGATCTTTTATAGGCTGCAACCAATTGCAACTGTTTTACCGTAACCGCTTTAATGCGATTATAATAAGCGATGGTACTTTTTACTTTTTGCAATTCTTCATAATAGTCGCGGTACAATACTCTTTGCTTTTCTGCCCAATCACCTATTTGCTTAAGTCTTAGTTTTGACATAGCGTTTTCGAGTTCCTTCTGCGCCTGTTGCAGCCAAATGGTCTTGTTTTGCAATTTTTGAATCGCGATATCCATTGCAATGATGACTTTTTTGATGACTGCAGTAATAACTGTCCAGACAATTGCATGCGACTGCATGGTAGGTGCAATGGTTAACGCCAGCAGCAACAGCGCTGAAAAAAAGGCTCTTTTCATTCTATAATTTTTTGTAAGTAATCACACCCATTTTCAATTCGTCCGCTGCCGGATCAAAAGACAACAATCTGCCGTTATTATGTACAAGAATGGTTCGCGAACTTTCCTGCCATGTAGCCGTCCAGTGAACTATCTTGTACTCTGGTGGTCGCGCAACAGTGCTTCCTATATATTCCAGTTTTGTTCGGCGCGTGACTAGGTATACCTCACTTCCTTCCTTTTGTATGGTAGTGATAGAAATTGTATCGCTCGTTTTACTGTATGGGCCAGTCCAGGTGCTGGCATAGGTACCCGGTATAAAGTCTTTCACTCGGGCGCCGGCCGAAAACTCCTGGCAGCTTAGCAAAAGCAAACACGCAACGGTTATGGCAAATAGTAGCATTTTCATGTTTATTATTTTGACTGTCTGTCAATCCTATACCTTTTATTCAGGCTGAGGCAATGTCCGCGACCAATGCGGCAATCCCTTTTTCCATGCTTCCATACTTTTGTGCGTACCTCTGCACTTTTATTTTTTCGGTTTGTTCTGTGGTATAGGTATAATATTCTTCAGGCGATACTTCAGTCCTGTACACCTTTGACAGCATGCCTCCAAGTGAGATAAAAACTTCCTTGTACTTTTTTGATGGGTCATTCGCCTTATTAAGGGATAGGACAAGTGCCTTTTCTTTGTCTGTTAATCCCAATAATTCCTGAACCTGATCAAACTTGTTTTGGTACTTTGATTGGTCCAAAAGAATTTTACAGTCCGCATTATTGATAATGGTTTGCTTGACAATAGGTGAAGAAATGATATCCTCAATATCCTGGGTGACAACAATGGCCTCACCGAAAAATTTCCGCACCGTCTTAAATAGGTATTTGATGTACTCAGCCATCCCCTCACGCGCAATCGCCTTCCAGGCCTCTTCAATGAGAATTGTTTTTCGGATCCCTTTTAGTTTACGCATTTTGGAAATGAATACTTCCATTATGATCAGCGTTACTACTGGGAAAAGAATGGGATGGTCTTTAATGTTGTCCAGTTCGAACACAATAAAGCGCTGATGCAGCAAGTCGAGGTTTTCAGTAGCATTCAACAAATAATCATATTCACCGCCTTTGTAGTATGGCCGGAGAACATACAAAAAATTGCCAATGTCAAACTCCTTATCCCTGACCGCATCATTTTTAAGGACCACCGTAAAGTCATTCAGAAGGAATTCATAAAAGCTATTAAAACAATGATTTGCCTGTACACGTTCGTAGTACAATTGTAAAGCATTGGAAAGCGCCACATATTCAGAGCGGCCGAAACTTTCATGGTCTTTTTTCCAAAGCGCAAGTAAAAGAGTTTTAATGGATTCTTTTTTCTCGGTATCCAGGCCTTCGCCTATAAAAAAGGGATTGAATTGAATGGGATGCTGTTCAGAATAGGTAAAATAATAACCCCCTGCCATCGTGCACAGGCCCTGGTAACTATGACCTACATCCACGATTACCACATGAGCCCCCTGTTCGAAAGAACTCCGCTGCAAGTGATTGGTAAAAAAAGATTTACCCGAACCGGACGGCCCAAGAATGAATTTGTTACGATTGGTACAGATTCCCTTCTTCATGGGTTCATCCGAAAGGTCCACATGAATGGGTCTTCCGCTAAGACGGTCACCAAGCCGGATACCAAAGGCACTGGCAGATGACCGGTAGCTGGTTTCAAGGCTAAAAAAACAGGCGGCTTGTTCTGCAAAAGTGTCGAACGTATCATTCATAGGAAAGTCAGCAGCATTACCCGGTATGCCCGCCCAGTGGATTTGCGGAGCACCCGACAGCTCCTGCTTCGGTACCGCATCCATCTGGGCTAGGGCACTGGATACCAGGTTTTTTATTTCTTTTAACTGCGGCAAAGCATCTGTCCAGGCAAGAATATTAAAATGGGCTTTTACAGGGAGCCTGCTATGTGCAATTGCCTCGTTTAAAAAATCATTGGTGGCTTCCCTGGCAATAGCATTTTCTCTTGAATATGCGGCTAATGATTGCAGCCGAAGCCGTTTGCTTTCCAATTTTTTGATGGTCAGCTGCGTGTCGCCGATAAAAACATACTGGTTATATATATGATTGCATGGTAACAACTGACCCAGCGTGGAAGCAAACCCAACACTAAATTTTGTGGAGTCGGTGGAATACTTATCATAATTGATCCTCGGCCCGCACACCGCTGGCAGTTCCTGCACATCAGCCATTGTGTACAACTGGCAATATTGTCCGCCTATGCGCATACCGTCCTTATAGACAATATCTCTTACCACGCGCTCTTTGTGAATTTCAGATAAGAAACAATACCGTTCAATCAAACCTGCTTTCTGGCGGTTACTATGCAGTGCATCCTTATTCATTCTTTTGATTTGAACAAAACCGCTTCCCTGTAGTATGCTGGCGAACTGTCCACAACTGTCAAGAAAATCCTGGAGCATCTGCGGCTGCAGCGTTTCCTCTGGCACAATGGACGAACGCAGTAAAGTAGAAAACAGCGAGGAAGCTATTTTGCGTTGCAAAGGCTTTTTAGTTAGCATAAGATAACATTGGTGATCCAAGAATGGCCGCTCATTAAAAAAACGTTCGCTGCTGTGTGACAGAAAAGAAGCTTCCGGACTCTCATAATTGGCCTGATACCGGCTTTCAACAAACCAGTCCTGTTTATGAAGGATGGACCCGGCAGGCATTATTTTTATAGCTTTTACCCATGCATGGTGAAAGGCTTCATATTCCTGATTGGAAAGGGTGAATAGTTCTGGTAGGGTACATTCGTATACAGCAGTCACATCTCCCATTTTTGACAGAATGCAATCATGTTCAATATTACTAATCGGTAACATATCGTTGAGCCACTTTTCCATGATACTTCTTCTTGGTTAATTGATGCCGGTTTTGCGCTTTGTGTTGTGTTGAAAAGTAAAAATCATTCTGCTGTTTGATTTGATAATACCGGGAACTGATCGACCGGCCAATTTTTTCATCAGGCCATGCTCTCCATATTTATTGCTCAACCGGTAGATGTACAGAAATAATAAGGTGCCCATCACGCCTATCAAACCAAGGCATATAAATGTGTTAATACCTACCAGGTAAAGCCCTGCAAACGTTACGAGCAACCCTACTAAGCCACCCCCCAGGTACCAGATATACTGCGCTTTTAGTCCGCGGAATTCAATTGGCTTATTGATGCCTTTGTTGATGGTATACACGGTGTTTGTCATAAAGAGATTGATTGATACTATATAGTTCTAGATAAAAAGTTTGTACTCCCTAACAAGTCGTTCAACCGCTAATTGCAGGCGCCTCTGCTTTTACCAGCATGCAACGGTCCGCCCAACTGAATACTCGGCGCTAATGGGCTATTACTGTATTTTAATCGCTCCAACTCCTGGTACAAATACACCGGTGAATTCACGGGTGGGTATTGTCCCGATGTTTGAAGCACGGGCATGGTAATAGCGTTGTTGCCCAGGACAGTGTTGAGCGCGCCCAATGCATATTGGATACAATTAAAACTGCTGATATTGTAATTGTAGTTCGCTGTATATATTTTCACCTGTTCGATAACTTGTCGTAAACCCTCCGCTGTAACATTAATTTTTACAGACGCATTGTATTTATGCCCGCCATTGTCCACCGTTTTTGAAGGCACCTGATCATTCGGACCAAATACTGCAAACGGATGGATGGCAGTGAAGCCGATGACCTGTGAAATACTTTGATCACCGCGGGTTTTATTGAGTTCCAGGAAGACATGACCAGTAGCACCTGTATACCAGTTGTAAACGGCACTCGGATCGCTATCAACAGGAAGATCGCAGTAGAGTGTTACGGCACATTGGGAGCCGTTGTCCGGGAACATTCCAAAACACATCATCCAGGCATTCATATCAATCGCTGGATTGTTATAACTGGTTTCATAATTCATAGCAAGGTCCGGTGTACTGCTACCACCTGCGGAAATATAATTAGAACTACGCAACAAGCTATAAATGCCAATGCCGGAGTCTGGATAATAACTAGGGTCACCACCATTGCTGTTTTGTACCAGACTCTGCAAAGACAAATACGTAGAAAACGATAACCCGCTAGCCGGTGCCGGATAATAGCCGGTCACAATCACTTCGGGCAGGTTACCCCCAGGGACAACCGCTTCTCTAGAAGCAGGAAATGGCGACTGATGCCATGCGGCGATATATCCATGAGTAATGGTACTGTTAAGCAAAACTGCATGTTCCAGCGATTCAATAATTATAGACCCACTGAAAGATGCAACATCGCTAGCGCCTGGGAGCAAGTGAACAAAGCGTCCCGACACATATTTGCCTACAGTATCCGTTTCTATTAACAAAAACTCATCTTGTTTTCCTTCATCCTTTAATAAATATTGCCAGTACCACGCAGTTGATTGTTTGCTTACCGCGTATTTACTGAAATCAATACGTTGCCGGTCATTGGCAGTTAAATGTCTTTGCCATTCAGGTAAAACAGCAGTGTCAGCCGACGGACTTTTCTTACATCCTATAAACCCCATAAGCAACAGCACGTGAAAAAACCGTTTCATATTTTTATTTTTTGATTTTGTGGTGTGGCAATACCAACCCCGTTCCTTTACGGAAGACGTTTTTGATACCCGCTTGACCTGGGAGGGTGATGCACTTAAATACCGAAGAAAGATTTAATAACGGTGGCGACGACGACGAGAAATACACAACTGCCAAACCAGGCAGCCGCTACTTTGCCAGTGTCCGGGTCACCCGCATTCCATTTCTGATAAACTTTAACCGCGCCGATCAGCCCAAGGATAGCGCCTACAGCATACATCAAATTTGTGCCTGACGCAAAATAACCTCTTACCTTCTGGTTGGCTTCATTGATGCCGGCGTTGCCGTCTTGCGCAGTTAGATAAAAGGTGGATAAAAGAAATAATAAATTGCTAATAACTGTTTTCATACTCACTTTTTTCATACATCACGTTTAATAACACACTGTCATAAAAAAGAATGCTCCACATGCTTAACCCGTCCACAGCTGATTCAATTCCTCCCTGGTAAGCGATATGGAGCATCTTTTTTCTACCTCAACCCCTATCCTTGTATTAATGACTTGTTTGTCTGGACTGGTTTGGAGTCCGTTATATTTTTGTACAATTGATTTTAATTTTTGTATGATGATATAGCTGGGCAATTCTTCCGTTGCCGCTTGACTGGCGTAGGCGCAAACTTCCATGACAAGGCTTTCAGCTAATGGAGATGAGAAATTTTGTGGCGATGACTGAACGGACCGTGACAACCATAAATAAATGTTTTTACGGTAAAATATCCAACCAATAGTTCCGTAATAAAAAATCAGGATCCAGCTAATAAAAGAAGAATAAGCGGCCCAGCTTACATTGTGCAACATACTTCGACATTTTCTTACTCACTAACTCTGACGGTCATCCGCCATTTGCATAACAAATATACTATGCACATTCACCCTCTCAAATGATATTAATATAGGAAATTTTTAACCACCACTCACTGAATCCGTCTTTTAGAATATTAATTCAAGAAACCGATTATTAGTGTATGGGAGACCACACGCTATATTATTTGTTATTAATTGTTAAGACAATGGAACAGCCAGTAGATCATCTTTCAGAGGAAAAGTACAAAAGTTATATTGACTGATGATGGTACTTAGCGCTTTCCCGGAAGGAGTATCGACGAGAATCGTTTGACAAGTCGGTTATGCTTAAGAGCCACAAAAAACAGTCTGGGATGCTATGTTGACCTGCTCAAGTTCTTAGATGCATTTTTGCCGGGATGTTATATGAAGGCCGCTGTTGAATACTTCCCCGCGGGTAATGCGCTCATCAAGCGGAGCATCATAGACAACTTGCATTAAATAATAGAACATAAGGAGTTTCGTAAACAATGAACATGTTATCTTCTTTACTCTGCTTTTAAAACTTTTACCGGCTCCACCCGCCCGGCTCGAATGGTTTGCGACAGGACAGTCAGCAGCGCGACTACAGCAACCAAACTAAATCCAATAGTTACATTAAGCGGACCCAAATCAAGAGAACTGCCCATTTCCCTTCTTACTAAATCACCACACAACAAGCCAGCTGGTACACCAATGAGGCCAGCAATTAGCATAAGCATGCCAAAATTCCTTGTAACTACCCACACCAATGTTATTTGGTTTGCTCCTAAAATTTTTCGGATACCCAATTCTTTAATGCGGGTTTCTATTGAGTAACTGGCTATGCCCAAAATGCCCAAAGCAGCAATTATCATGACTATCAGCGCTACGCCTCCAAAAATTTCCATTTCTCCACTTAGCTCCCCATTAATTTCTCCGGAGTAACGATAGCTTTTTAAATTATAAAGATTGGCGGTTTTCTGGGGAAAATGATCTTTCCATATAGATTGAATGGCGCCGGAAGCCGCTAGTTCTGTACCGGGCTTTATTTTTATCGTTAAGGTAGTTATTTCATTGGGCAAATAGCGGTAGATGAGCGGAATTTGTTGGCCAATAATATCATCGGGTACAATGCCAATGACTTGTACAGCGGCAGAGTCTAGTAGGAGACTTTGCCCTACTAACGGTTCCGATTTTGATTGTAATAATTTTGCGGCCGCTTCATTCACCAATATATATTGCTCTTTGCCCAGGGACATGCTTTCTGGAAAATTTTGCCCGGCTATTATGCTAATTCCTTCTGTTTTAATTGTGCGTGGGTCAATACTTACGTAAGCTAATTCCAGTGTTTTATCATTCAGCGTTACAGAATTTTTGCCCATTTTAATTGGCGCATAGTACCAGTTAGTAGCCAACGCCGTTTCTACCTGGCTTAACTGACTTATTTCGGCCTGCAAGTTTTGATATTTTTCACCTTTCAAGTCAAGTGTCAGAACATTGGAGGGTACTGTTGCGCTGATGATTGCATTGTTTTTTCTATCATAATCTGCTACTGTTACTACCAATATCATAAATATGATAGTCACGGCGAATTGAACCACGATTAACCCTTTGTAAAAAGCAACACCCCGGAATATTTTTATATTTTTCATTTTACGCAACACCTGTATAGGCTCAAACGCTGACAATAGCCACGATGGAAGTGCTCCGGCTACTAAGCCAGTAATAACTGCGTAGGTTAGCAGGCATATTACTAAAGTCATATCCCAGGAGAATGTCACATCACTCATATCGGGTATATAGTGAGCTAAAATATTTACACATGGTACGGTAAACAACAAGGCAAACACGGCAATCAGGATCGATTCAATTAAAAATTGAGCGATCACTTGTCCTCTTGTTGCGCCTATTGTTTTGCGAACACCTACTTCTTTTGCCCGGGAGAAAGCACGTGCCAATGCCAAACTGATATAATTAAAAGCCGCTAAAAGGGTTAAAGATAGAATGATGAATAGCTGCGTTTTTACGTCATCCCAACTAGCACCCGCATTGGGATTGTTTTTAAGCTCAGTTTTTCCAGGGGTAATGTCTTCTATGGATTGTGCCAAAAACTGAAGATTACTTTTATCCACTTTCCGGTGATAGTGCTGAAGCGTTGCATTAAGTTGCGGAACATCATCTTTAGATTTTAAACGGGCATAGATTGCCGAAGTTTTGAAGCCTCCCCAATCTTTAGAACTACTGCTGATGGCACCTTTTTTTTCAAGCATTTCTGCAGCACCTATTGATAACATAGCCTCAATGGGCAGATGTGTTTCTAAAAGCGGTTCCCTGATTATTCCCCCAACTGTGTAATAGCCTATATTTTCAAATTGAATCGTACGTCCTAAAACATTGGTGCTTTTGCCAAAGACTTTCTCCGCTGTTTTTTCTGATAAAAAAACGGTGGTTGAAATATTGGCAAGGCTTTGTGGGTTACCTGACAACAATTGAAAGCCAAAAACGTCAAAAAAAGAAGGCTCTGAAAATATTATGGCAATTGGTATATCACCTTTGTCAGTTTGCAGGTTATGTTTTCCGGCAAGACGCACTTTAACCGTTTTTTCAACAAAAGAGATGTTTTCCATTTGATTCGCCAATGGCAACGGGGCTGTCGCCCATTTGGTTTGTTGCCCCTCCATTGTTTCTTGCGTGAGTATCCGCACTATTTGATTCAATTTCGGATGAAAATGGTCAGTATCAAAAGTTGATTTAAGACCGGTGAAAATAATAACGCCCACCGCCATGCTCAGTGACAAGCTCAGTATGCTCACAAATGAGGAAAGCTTGTTTTTCCAGAGTATTCGGAGCGCTATTTTCAGAGAGTTTTTAACCATTATTTAAAAGCTTTTGTAATAGAAACAAGATTGAAGCCGAGGGAGGATTTTATCAATTCTATAGGCTAGGCTTGTGCCGGGATACAACTAATTATTTATCAATAGTTTACCCAACGCTGTATTTGAACTTGTTCGATTATAATACACTTGCTGTATCGATTTGATACACTAAGCAGAAGGATTTTACAAAAAAATGGACTGCAGCATTTGCTTTGCGTATCTAATCATGTTTTCAATTGCACAGCTGATAAGGACTTTCACAACAATTTATATACGGTTCATTTTCCTACTGTAGTATATTCTCCAGTTGTTCAATAATAATTGAGAATTTTCCTGACCGTAAATTCTGTTGTGGTTGGGTAATATAAACCTGAAAGCAGTTCCTTATTATTAAATTCTTAAAATAATCGATATCTATGGTTTTCTTTCTTTGGGGTAGTTAATTAAAAACGATTACTCATAAAAAATACCGTTGAATTTATCTTCAATCAATTTTACTTCATCCGCATTGAGCTCCGCAAATTCCTTTGTCTTGGCCCTTTCTGATAGTTTGCCGTTGCCCTGCTGCAGAAAACGCACAAGCAAAGACACGGTTGTGTCTGGCATTTCGAATTGATTGTCCAACCAGTACTTGAACAGGTCATATTTTTCAAGGTAGGCTACTTCTTCCGGGATAGTTTTTTCGATAGTTTGCTTAACACAAGAATACAGAAATTCTGCCTGCCGTGTTGCGTCAAAATACCGATAGAGGTCAACTGTTTCATTCAGGATCTCGACATTGTTATCTTTTGTCGGTCGCCATTCAATCCTATCCAGGATTTGCGCAGAAAAATGCTCAAGAACCCGCCTATATTCGTCCAGCCTATCCAACATTATGGCGGAAACAGGAAATATAATTCCTTTAGAAACATACTTTTTTCTCAGCAGTACATGATGTATTAAGTAGCGGTGTATTCTGCCATTGCCGTCCACAAATGGATGAATAAATACAAACCCAAATGCTACAATGGTGGCTGCAAGCACCGCATCAAAGCTATCATCATTTTCAAGCTTTTCATTTGTGGCGATAAGTCCGTGCATTAAGCGAGGTATGTCTTTCCATTTTGCAGATATGTGATCCGGAATGGGTGTACCGTGCCTTCTGTCATGCTCGCCGATAAATCCTTCCTGCAACCGAAAACCTAATTTGGTAAAACGCATGTTGTCAATCACAATCTGCTGAAGGCGGGTCAATTCAGCTTCGGTAATGGGCTGCCAGCCCGCCTGCCCAATTGCCCTGCCCCACCGTTGTGCACGGTTCTGGGGTGGATGCTCCCCTTCAATTGCATAAGATGCTTTTGAGTCTTTTAATAACAGAAATGCTGCCGTTCTTGCCATTACATCAGGGTGAAGCTTTCCTATTATGGTTTTGATTTTTCCCGAGAGGTCGCTTTTGATATAGGCTTCCAGCACAGCTGTTTTTCGTATCATTGGACAAAACTCCACTGTGCCGGGCAAATTGTTTCGTATGCGATGTCTCCTGGAGTTTTGGACCTGATGCTGAATTCCGTACTGAAGGGTCTCGTCCACCACTTCTATATAATTGCCTGCAGTAAGGTCTGGTAAAGAAAGCGTTTTTGCCAGCAACCATTCATAGAGAAACCAGATTTTCCGGCTGTACGATCCTGTAGGTTCCATGCTCACCAGCTCGCTGATGGTGTTTTCATCCAGTGCAATGAATACTGCCTTTAATATAGCTAAGTCAATTCCTTCATACTTAAGGGCAAATACCAGGTGTCCGTTTAAATTATCCTCTGGCATATACCTGGGCGTAAAAACTCTCCATTCGCTATTTTCGTATTGTTTGTGTTTTTGACTGATAAGACACAGGATATCCGGTGGAAACACGCTGAGCTTGTAATGATTCAATATCGCTGCATAACCCACTAGATAGCCCTCTTCGGGAGCCTGCCGTCCCTGAAAATTGCTTATAAGTACTGAAAATTGATTACTATTCATGATATTTTTTGATAAACGATTACGAAAGTAAGGCAAAATTTGGAAATATGGACAAAGATTGCGTGGCCACAAACTCGTGAACCGGAGGATTGACAAGGTAACATCTAACTAAGTGCGCAGCGCTAAACAAACACTTTTGACGGAAATGGGTAAATTTGCCGGCTATGTTGATAACGAATGAATGGTCCGCCCCTATATCGATCCCATTTGGAAAAAATATTATTGTTACAACTTCTCATCCCAATTTCGCCTATAAAATTTTTTCAACCATTGGTAGATCAGTAGAAGGTATTATCAAAGAACGGCTGCATACGATTGATGCCGGCGACGAATTGATTGGCCTTATCAGGACACCACTGATTTCTTTTCGTGCCATTACCACTGCGGAGTTACATGTTAATTTCCAAATAGCTGATCCTAAAGATTAGTACCACTAGGGCTTACTCTCCGCAAACAAATTTTCAATGGGCCTGTCCTTTCTTACATAGCGGGACTTATCTGGGTAGCACATAAGTGCCAGTGTTGATTAAACAAGACTGAGGTAACCTACATCTTCGGTCCGAATAACATGCATTTAATTAAGATAACTACCCACCCAGGGACGGAATCTGTTGCAATATCAAGGCAGCACACAAGGCACTAGCTTACATGGCCAAACTATTAGAGATACAAAAGTTTTTATATCAAAAAACTTATGAATAAGTTGTGATACAGCATAATGCGTCTAATACAATATCGACTTTGGGGGTGTGAGCCAAATACACTGTTTCCATCTTTTTAAACACTTTCTCACACTTGTTTCTTGTTTCGTCCCCTTAGCCGCAGGTTACAAGAAATTTCCAATGTGTGGTAGTGCGGTTTTAACCATATTACTTGTACCCAATCGCAGCCCTTACAATCCCAGTCTGTTATACCGACAAATTCAACCGGAAAAAGAGTAAGCAAAGAAAGCGACTTGCAAACACCGCAACCAAAAGGTTCGGCATAAACACAGTATGCCTACACACAGCTTCCTCCTTTATTCCGCGTTCCTTTTGGTGTCATGCCTACGCCGGTCGCTCTAAACACAGCTTTCTTTTTTCCGGTTTTTCTTTTGTCAAACAATTTTTTCACTATTAAACGTAAAATGTATGGAACTAACAGGCAGGCTGACTGCAGATGCAAAAGTTGCAGAAACCAGCAGAGGAAACAAATTAGTTAGATTTTCAGTAGCCACAAACACAAGGTATAAAACCAGTGCAGGTGAATGGAAGGAAATTACCACGTTTTTTAATTGCGCGTACTGGCGCAATACCGGCATCGCTGAATACTTGGTAAAGGGTGGCTTAGTGGAATTAAGCGGAGATGTAAATGCCAGCGCCTACAAAGACGCAACCGGCGAAGCAAAAGCCAACTTGAATTTTCATGTTGACCGCATCAAATTACATGGTGGCACAAAACTAAGTGGAACAGTACCGTCAGAAACCCACACTGAGCCAGCTCCGCCAGCACCGCCCGAGGATGCGCTTCCATTCTAACCATCACCGCAGCGCCGGAATGTAAACGGCGCTGCATGATTTTGTAATTCTTAACTCAAAAAAACAAACTTATGGCACACCAGCTCAATCTCAATGAACAAACAGGCAATTATAGTTTCTTCAGTGTTAAAGAAAAAGCCTGGCACGGACTAGGTACAATTGTAAATGATTATCCAAATAGCCGCGAAGCGCTTCAATTCGCAGGACTCGATTTTACGGTATTGAAAAAACCAAACACCCACCATTTCGAAGACGGTACGTCGGTTATTTCCTCTACCTCCTTTTTCACCAGCCGGGCGGACAATAAAGCCATCTTAGGTGACCGGCTGGGAATAGATTATGAAGTGGTACAAAATGCAGACGCTTTCAATTTTTTTGACGCCATTGTGGGGGGTGATGGTATACAATACGAGACGGCCGGCGCATTGGGTAAAGGCGAACGCATATTTATCACCGCCAAGCTTCCCGGCTATATTAAAGTAGGCAATAATGATTTAGTTGAAAAGTACATTTTTCTTACTACATCCCATGACGGATACGGCAGCATTACAGCGGCTTTCACACCCGTACGTATTGTTTGCGCCAATACATTAAACGCAGCTTTGCATAATCACAGCAACGCCATTAAAATCAGACATACCGCGAATGCAAAGGAAAGATTAGAACAGGCACATAAGGTAATGGGCATAGCCAATAATATGTCGGGGGAGCTGGATAGTATATTCAATAACTGGGCTAAAGTGAGGATAACAGACCCGCAAGTAAAAAAGCTAATACAACTCGCCATGGTGCCCAATAAAGAAACGCTAAAGAATGTACAGGCTGGCAATGAAGACGACTTGTCAACCTGTTTCCGGAACATGATAGACAATGTATATACCTATGCCATGACAAGTCCCACCCAACAAACGGATACTGTAAAAGGAACCGTGTTCGGTGCATATAATGCGGTAACCGGTTATTTTCAAAATGTGCGTAGCTATAAAGACCAAGAAGCAAAGCTAAAATCAATTCTTTACGGAGGAACCGCACAAATGCGGACCCAGTCGGCATTTAACCTCTGCACAGCTTTCGCTAAATCAGGCGAAGAAGCACTTTCCATGAATTAAAATAATAAGCGGGGCCAAGTCCCCGCTTATTTTAATTATCTGCCAGACAACCGATAGATGTAGTCGAGTGCAATTATATACATCCTCTAATGGCACGGAATCGTATGGAAGATTGCATACACCAGGAATGATGGTTTACGTGCTGGTAGAATAAACAGCAGTCAACAGGTATTGTTGTATCATTTTCACGAAAGTGTTTTGTTGATTCGACTTCTAATAATTTTGTTTTGTTAGAATTAAAAAATAACGCGGCAAGGCTGTAGCTATTCGTAACATGATTGGTTGCAAGGAAGATGAAAACAGCAAAAAAACGAGCCGCCCTCCCAGGCCGGCTCGTTGCCGCCATCGAAGAATAATCGAATAATGGAATGCTCAAATGGATTGCAATTTCTCATTCATCGCCGAAAGGCCAGCTTTTTCTATCAACTGCCCGGCAACCTCCATCAGTGCCACCATTGTTTCTTTATTAAGCATTTCCAGCAGACTGCTTTTATCATCTGTATCCTTCGCCGTCAAACCACGCTCAATCACCTTGCTTAACAACCAAACATTTTTCCGCGGAATTTGAATACCGACCTTAATCGAATCATTCATACCCGGAATACTAAGTATGGTCTCATAAATTTTAGCGAGATCCGTTTTTGCTAACATACATGTTTATTTAAAATAATCAACGTTGTTTTCACAGAAACAAATGTAAAAATGATAGATGGTTTGATCCTCTATAGAATATAGTGATGATATGGCAGCATGAAACTGTGAATTAATTTTACAACTGAAATAGGCTGACGAGTGAAAAATGTGTTATGAATAAAAATATTGTTCCCTTGCGAAACTTTCGAGAAACAGATATGGTCTGCTATCTGTACAGCATTGGCCATGAACCAGTAAAAATCCGTGGCAATGACTATTGGTATCTGTCTCCCCTTCGCCACGAAAAAACGGCATCTTTCAAGGTCAATCGATTCCTTAATTGCTGGTACGACCACGGCATCGGCAAAGGCGGAACACTATTCGGCTTTGCAAGATTATTGGGTCAGCTGGTACCAAACCATACGCGTGACATTTTACAAAGCATCTCAACATGTAGTAAAAGCATTGCTTCCCAGCCTGTAAAAATCTTGACGAGTAATACCATTGAAATTCTACAAGTAAAACCCATTACGTCAAGCGCGCTTTTGCAATACATACATGAAAGGAAAATTACAGAAGAAATAGCTTCGCATTTTTGCCGGCAGGTCCACTATAAAGTCAATGACAAAACCTATTACTCCATTGGCTTCAAAAACGATGCTGGTGGGTACGAATTGCGCAACCGGTATTGTAAAAATAGCACCCATCCAAAAGCGATCACAACCATAAGAAATGGACGCGCTAAAATTGCTGTATTTGAGGGATTTTTTGACTTCCTGTCGTTGATTGTTTTGTTCCCGCAAACCACAAAACCGGAATTCGACTTTTGCATACTCAATTCGCTCTCTTTATTTGAATCTGCCAGGTTTGTTCTGGAGCAGTACCAAGCTATCCACCTGTACTTGGATAATGACAGGGCAGGCCAAAATTGTTGTGGCTATGCGGCCAGTCTTCATCCAAAATACATCGACGAAAGCGGGCGTTACCATGGTAATAAAGACGTAAATGAATGGCTTATTGAAATGCATAAACAGAGTTCCAAACCACTCATCGAGGGTTCGCCCTGACGGAGTTTTTGTTTAACCCCTGCCCTACTTAAGCCGAAAATATCGGAAGCTGTAAGGGTGCTCAAAATCGCACCCGGTTAAATGTACGGTTGTGTCACAACCGGTTCGTCCCCTTGCTCCGGAGTCGCGGGGGTAGAAGAAAAACATTGTGTATGCATAAAAGCGAAAGAGGATGCATGAAAGAAACACAAACCGCGTAAAATGGCTGCACCTGCGCCTGAGCGAACCAGAATACAACAAAATTAAAAAGGGATTCGCAAGTTCCACAAAAAGAAAGCTAAGCGAATATGCCCGAAGTATACTGCTGGATAAGCCCATAACTGTTTATACACGGAACAAATCCTATGATGATTTTGTGGCAGAAATTATTCTTCTTAAAGCAGAACTGAAAGCAATCGGGAACAACCTCAACCAGGCTGTCAAAAAACTACACAGCATGACCAGTGATAAGGAGGTTAAAACATGGGCAATGCTGCATGAAAACAATAGGCATATTTATTTCAAGAAGGTGGAGGAAATACAACAAAAAATAATTCAAATTCAGGAGCAATGGTCGCAAGAATAAATACAGGAAAAAATATTTCAAAATCCTTGAATTATAACGAGCAAAAAGTATCGAAGGGTACCGCAGAAATTTTGGCGGCATCCGGCTTTATCAAAGAAGCCATTGATATGAATTTTTATGAGAAGTTGGCAAGGTTTCAGTCGTTGATTACACTGAATGAGAGAACAGTCACCAACGCCTTACATGTTTCCCTGAATTTTGATCCATCAGAAACGATACCCAACGAGAAAATGATAGTGATTGCCGACGTCTACATGCAAAAAATTGGCTTTGGTCAGCAGCCTTACCTGGTCTACAGACATTACGATAGTGGTCATCCGCATATTCACATCGTTAGCACTAACATTGAACGGGACGGTAAACGCATCCCGATGCACAATTTGGGGAGGAACCAATCCGAAAAAGCAAGAAGGGAAATTGAAGTGACTTTTGATTTGGTAAAAGCCGACAGCAAGAAACTTTCTGATGCATTTAAACTGGTGCCGGTAAATGCGCAAAAGGTGGCTTATGGAAGAACAGCTACTAAACAAGCAATCAGTAATGTGCTGCTGCAAGTAATTGACAAATATAAATACAGCTCACTGCCAGAACTTAATGCCGTATTAACACTCTATAATGTCATCGCTGAGCCCTGTGGCAAGGGACCTGCTACGCACCGGCAAAAAGGTCTAGCCAACCAGGGTCTGTTCTACCGCGTGCTGAATGATAACGGACGATCAATTGGCGTTCCCATAAAAGCCAGTGCTTTTTTTATGAAACCAACGCTCGCCAATCTGACCAGGAAATTTGCTATGAACGAGCAATTAAAAGCTCCCTTTGCTAAACGGATCACCACTGTTATCAATTGGGCGATGCGCACCAGTCTAAAGGACATAAAAGCCTTAGCGGAATTACTGGAAAAGGACAATATCAGTCTTATAGTGCGGGAAAACAAAGAGGGAATCATATATGGGCTCACTTATATCGACCACAAAACAAAAACTGTTTTTAATGGCAGCGACTTAGGTAAATCATACAGCGCAACTGCTATCCAAGAAATGTTAACGCCTAGTAACACCGTCCGGCTTGAGCTTAATACTGCGCTCGTGCAATCAGGAACAAGAACACAGCTAACTGAAGATGTCCCGTATCCACGTCACCAATCGAAAGCCGAGGAACAATTTAACGACACCAATGGCCGAAGAATTATAGAAAATAATATCGACGCAAACGTGGGAAGCAATAAGCCGGCACTAATGCCGGATAGCAAATTCCTGTCCGCAGACAACAGCGCGCCTTTTGAGCCTCCAAAGAAAAGAAAGAAAAAACGGAAACGGATCAATTTATAAAAGAGTCAAATAAAATCCCCTTTAGGGAGGGAGAAGGTCATTATGAACACAGGGGAAAATGAGCAGGGGCTTCGGAAAATAATTGACATGAGCAGACTTATCAGTATTGTTCTGCTAAGTTTGCATTTTTATTACTATTGCTACCAGGTTTTCGCTGGCTGGGGAGTACGGTCTGAGCTATCTGACCGTTTGCTCATGAATATTAAGCAAACCGGACTGTTTAATCAATTCCATTATTCCAAATTGATAGCACTCATATTTCTTACCATTTCATTGATTGGCGCCCGAGGAAAGAAGGATGAATTGCTGCGTTATCAAACAGCACTTCTCTATAGTGCCGCGGGTATACTCATTTATTTTTTTAGTTATTACGTATTGATTGTACACATTGAACCAGAAACCAAAACAATCAGCTACATCCTTTTGACAAGTGTCGGCTATATACTGGTCTTGACAGGCGGCACCCTGCTATCACGAGTCATTAAGAATCAGTTCCTCAACAAAGACATTTTTAATAAAGAAAATGAAACGTTTCCGCAAGAAGAAAGACTGCTTCAAAATGAGTATTCGATTAATCTGCGAGCGACCTATTACCTTAAACGGAAACAAAGACAAAGCTGGATCAACATCATCAACCCCTTCCGGTCGGTACTCGTATGCGGATCGCCCGGCTCCGGCAAAAGCTATTTTGTTATCCGCCACCTGATCACACAGCAACTGGCCAAAGGTTTCACCATGTTTGTCTATGACTTTAAATTCGATGACTTGTCGGTGATTACTTACAATCATTTTCTGGCAAACCAACATAAGTATCCGGTCCCTCCAAAATTCTACACCATCAATTTTGACGATCTCACAAGAAGCCACCGGTGCAACCCGCTGGATAAGGAAAATATGCTGGACATTACGGATGCGGCAGAATCTGCCCGTACGATACTCATGGGTCTTAACCGCGAATGGATAAAACGCCAGGGCGACTTTTTTGTGGAATCCCCTATCAATTTTTTGACAGCCATTATTTGGTTCTTACGAAAATACCAGGATGGAGAATTTTGCACGCTGCCCCACGTAATAGAACTAATGCAAGTAGAATATGAAAAACTCTTTTCAATCCTCAGGACCGAAAAAGAAATAGACGTACTTATTAATCCATTCATTAACGCGTACCTGCATGACGCCATGGAACAACTGGAAGGTCAAATTGCTTCCGGCAAAGTAGCCATGGCACGGTTGTCTTCGCCTCAACTTTATTACGTGTTATCAGGAAATGATTTTAATCTCGACATCAATAATCCGCTCGCACCCAAGATCCTTTGCGTAGGCAATAATCCGCAAAAGATTCAGACTTATGGGGCAGTGCTTTCACTATATGTGAACCGACTTGTAAAACTGGTGAACAAAAAAGGTAAACTCAAAAGCAGTTTGATCTTCGATGAGTTCCCCACTATTTACCTCAACAATATTGACAGCCTTATTGCAACGGCCAGAAGCAATAAGGTTGCTACTGCTATTGGTATCCAGGATTTCAGTCAGCTGAAAAAAGACTACGGCAAGGACCAGGCAGACGTTATTATGAATATTACCGGCAACATTATCAGCGGGCAGGTCACAGGAGAAACCGCGAAACAACTATCCGAACGGTTTGGAAAAATTATGCAGGACAGATCCAGCATATCTATCAATCGCTCAGACACATCAATCAGTAAGTCGAGACAACTCGAAAGCAGTATTCCTGCATCGAAAATCGCGAGCCTAAGTTCGGGTGAATTTGTTGGAATGGTAGCAGATGATCCGGATTGCAAAATAGACCTGAAAACCTTTCATTGTGCCATAAGAAATGATCACGAAGCGTTAAAAACAGAACAAACAAATTATAAGCCTCTTCCCGTTGTTCGCCAGTTGAATAATACCATGATTCAACGCAATTATTTGCAGGTTAAACAAGATATTGAAGACCTCGTGATTAGTGAAATGGACCGGTTGATGAACGATCCATCGCTAGCTGTAACTATTTTGAAGAAGAGATAGGCATTTCCGTCACTCCGAGTCTTGCAGTATTTTAGCAAAATGGTCAGGCAGGTTATCAATTTATTAGTATTGAGTTCCGGCTACTATTGATCTGCCCGAAAGGTGCGCTTGTTAAATAGCCCCGAGCCCCGGTGCAGGAAGATAAATTCGTCGTCCCAAAGATGTTTATGAATCATAATCGCCTCGCCGGGAGGAAAGTCTTCAGTTAAAAAGCAAATGCTTTCCGCGCCGTGTATTTTGCCGACTTTAATTTTTATAAGGCCCCGCCCACCTTTTACCTGATAGACCTCACCTTCCTGTTCGTGAACGATGACTCCTTCAGAATCAGAATTCGTATTAGAGATTGCCGATAAAGGGTTTGCAAGTAAAGTGAAGATTCCTAAACTGCTTCGACTTATGAATTGTTTTCGGGATGCCATAAGGTGTTGTTTTTTAGTGAAGAATTGATTCTAGAACTTATGTACTAGTTAAAAATAGCGGAAGTAAGCTATAATTTAAGGTACAGATTGACGTAAGCAGTGGCGTATTTAAAGTTATAGAAAAATTGGCGGACAAATCAATAGAAGGTGGACTGAACTGCCAGACCTCGCTTCTGCCATTATAGAAACCCTGGAAGCGCATCTGCGCGGTAAAAAACCGTCGGGTGGTGGGCTGTATGCGGCGTAGGGATATAACCCTTTGACCGCTTCTGAATACCGTACAAATACCTGTCTTTGGACCTTACGATTTCCAACATTTTAAATATATTCAGGGCATGGATTAGTCCGAGAAGCGAGTTTGCTTTGGGACTGAGGTGGCGAAGCCATGCCTGACCAAAGTCCTTGGAATCAATGGAGGAGGCAATTAGTTTAAAACTACCATGCGCTATCTGCAAACAACCAATAAATGTATTTGGTGTACTATAAGTCCGCTCGACAGCCTGGCACTTACAATGTAACATTGCATTGACGCAACTTTATACCTATTGCATCAATTATTATAATGCTTTGTTTTACAATACCTTTTGAAAATTTACGCGATGGTAGAAGATAAAAAACCTGCGTATATTTAAGAGTTAACTGCAATAGTATGAACAGTGGAAAAATATTGAACTTTTTACTTTTTCTTGGACTGTTGAGTTGCAATGATACAAAGCAACAACAAAAAGTACCCAAAACATTGATAGATGTTCCTTCAACAATTTTGAGAGTAATTTCAACAACACCTTCTTATACTGCAACACCTCAACAAGAGCAACAAGCCAAAATATTCCTAAAACAGATTTATCCTAATAACAAAGTTGAATCCTTTGTCAAAGACACTATAGAGTTCGTGGACCAAGGTCAAAATTTTGACAGTATAATCTGCACCTTCTGCAAAAAAGAAATTAATACAGAATTTTGGCAAGATGCAATGGAGGCAGCAGAAAAAAATAACTTTACGGACTTAACCATAAGAACACCATGTTGCCAAAAAAAGAGTTCTTTAAATGACTTAAAATACGTCGAGCCTGCAGGATTTGCGAAATTTATTTTATCTGTTGATGATCCCCAAGCTCTACTAAATGAAACCGAAATTTCAACATTGCAAAACTTATTAAATACTCGGTTGCGAATAATTATTGCACATTACTAACAAGTACTGCAGTTAACAAAAGGTTTTGTGCAATTGGGGCAGGACGTTGAAGCAATCATCGACAGTACATATCCAGGCTTTATATTCGGCGGACGGAATTCTGTTGGGCAGCAGTTCTAAACTTCGGCTTTTAGTTATAAATTTAGCTTCAGTTCCGGGCGGACAGTTGGTTAAGTCCCCAACTGCACAAAGCCCTGCTCGTTGGCTGCTATAAATTTGACCATCTGAAATATCCAATGGGATATTTGTTAGCGCGCTACTGACACGACTCACTTATGACACCTCAAAAGACTTTACCATTTGTACTTCTGCTCTTGAGTGCTTGCAATCACATCGAGACAGGAGACACCTTAAAAAAGGCGGACATTGAAAGAATTCAAAAACTCAATCTGCTTGACAAAGACGAAAGGATTTATAAATTTTATTCGGAGTTCAAAAAGGATGTGGCTGGAAATTTCTTTACTGACAGACGAATAGCTAAATATTGGATTGACGAAAAAGACAGGACGAAAGACGTCGCTGCATCTGCACTTTATTCAGACATAGGATCTATTGACACAGTTTATTATGCAGGTGCAACTTATTGTCCTTACATGCTTGTTACAAAGACCAACGGTTCGCAATTCAAAGTTTGTGTTGACGGGAAGCGAGAGGAAATAAAATCGTTTTTTGAAGACGCACTTAAAAGGTGGACTCAGAACAAAAGTGTAAAGTGACTTCTACAGCAGCCAACATGAGGTTCCTATGTAAAGCGATCTCGGGGACTCGCCCAATTGTGATATAGTTATAAAGTTACTACATAATTTTTTTGTACACTACGGTTTTGAATGATTTTATGTTCTGATGATTGGCAATGGCACTGCCGCCGCCGTTAAATCATTCAAAGGCGTAGTGATGTATTTGTTTTAATTCTTTAAACTCCGGCTCCTATTTGTGGTAGTGCAGATTGCGCCACACTCCACCAACAACTGTATGGTATAAAAGAAATAATGGCACGCCACCTGCTTGCTGATGTGATAATTTTCATTTCACCCCCCATGTTTTGTGGTCGTGCCATAAACCTTAATTGAGTTTTAAAGAAATTATTATTTTATTTTTTTGTGTTCCTATAATTTACCTGGTATGGTGTTTCATTTTTCATGACTGATAATATCCGGCAACATATTTTGTGTGCCACTTTTACAATTACACTTTTCGGATTTTTGCCAACATGTTTTCTGTAATAAGCTTGTATTTCCGGATCGGTGCGGATGGCAACCCAGGAAGATTCTATGAGGTAACTACGCAATAATGATTTGCAACGTGGTGTAAGCCCCATTTTTAAATCTGTCTCTGAACTTTGATGAATGCCTGGCACGAGACCAATGCAACTGCTAAATTCTTTTTCGCTATTGAATCGTCTGATGTCTCCAAGCTCTGCAAGTATAGCCGCTGCAAGTAAACCACCAATACCGGGAATACTTTTGAGCAGGTAATAATCTTTCTTGTGATGCTTTCTGCAATAAGCACGCAGTTCATTACTTGTTTGCAGGTATTCATTTTTCAGCATTTCAAGAATGCGAAGTTTACTGTTGATGCATGCTGTTCCTGTGCTGTGCGACCATTTAATATTTTTCAACCAGCCTATAAAGTCATGACTCCAGTTTGGGTTATCAAATTGATCAGGAATAGTAATACCATGAAAAAGTAACAGCCCTTTGATATGTGATTTTGCTTTGCGCAATTGTTTGACGACCTGGTTGCGTTGACGTAATAAACTTTTGAGTTGTTCTTCTGGCTCAGTTGGAATATAAATTCCATGCAAATGATCACCCTGTAATTGTTTGCACAGGTTGCGGCAATCAAGCTTGTCGGTTTTCTGGTACAGCTGCTTATCGATACGGGGCACATCGTTGGGGTTGACAACTTTTACCGTCCAGCCCAGGTTGAGAAAATAACGGGCCGCAGAAAAACCACAGCAGCCAGCTTCATAAGTAAGCGCTACTTCATGATCAGCAAAATGACTGGTGACATAGTCAGCAAGTTTTTCCGGTTCAGGCGGCATGCTAAACCCCTTGTGGTCGAACAAATCAGTACGCAAATGAACAGACCATGATTTCTTGTGAATGTCCATGCCAATAAATAACTTTGGCGTGGCGGTAATTTGAGACTGCATAGTAATTTTTAATTTGGTGGACAATGATTACTCGTTATTGTACCACATCAAAAATCAGGCAGCTTAGATTATCGCTTTTACATAGTTGCTTGCTGCTATGCTGGCTGACAAATAAATCCTGATCTTTTTCTTCGCTGTCAGCAGCGATTCGGGCAGACGTAATTTTATTGAACTTATATGCTTAATTTCATCATCAGTAATTCTCTCCGGCTTCAGTACCGAGCTGACGTAATTCAGAACACCAGCACAGCAGCAATCCCTGGCCGTTAGCGGCAATTTTCACCGACAGGCAAAGTACTTAAATGAACAAACCTTTATTAATTGTAGTGACAGGAAGTCCGGCATCAGGAAAAACAACCTTAGCACATATTTTGGCTGACAAAATCAATTGTCCGCTTATCTCAAGAGACGAACTCAAAGAGGGTTTAATAAATACACTAAATGTTGAGCATACTCAATTGGATAAATCAGTCGACTTGCATGTGTATGACACATTTTTCGAAATCATAGACTTATTAATATCAAGAAAGATATCAATAGTAATTGAAGCAGCTTTTCAAGATAAATTATGGAGACCAAAACTTTCAAATCTGTTAGGCAAAGCAAGCATTAAGATTGTCATTTGCAAGACAAATCACGACTTGATAAAAGACAGATTCGCAAAAAGACTGTTAGAAAATTCAGATAGAGAAAAGTATCACGGTGACCAGTCACTAATTCTATCTAAAGAACGATTCGCCGAATTGACAGAAAATTATAACCCTGTAAATATTAATGCACCCACTTTACTGGTTGACACTACTGAAAACTACAGTCCGGCTATTGAAGAAATAATTAACTTTATTGACAAAAACAGCCGCTAACATAGGCATTTGTAAAAGCATGGCTGACAAGCCGCACTTGTGCTGTAGTAATTCTTATCATCTTTTGCTCAAGCCGACATCACGCTATTGAACATTTGTAATTATCTTCAACTTCAGTTTTTCAATTAAGCATTTGTACCAAGCTGACCAATTGCTATTGCCATGCCTTCACAAATGCTTTACCGTTGTATGCCATTACAGCGACACCCGACACAGAATTAACAGCAAGAAATTATGACAGGACTTTCGGACAAAATCAAACTAATTTTTAGACCTTTTTTAATCATTGCAATTTGCTTCATTGCGACATATACTTTCTTGCATTGGGCATTATTTATAAAAGCAGGAATTCCACTTAAAGAAGACATTGTAAAATTTTGGCTTCCTTTTGGACTTCCTTTTATTCCAATTTTAATATGGTTACTGTTGTGTAAGCTTCCCCTTTTTAGTACAGTTTAATGGGAGACTTTTTCCATTACCAGCGATGGGGCGGAGTGTAGCGGAGGCGTAGCCGAAGCGGAACGCAGCCCCATCGCTGGTAGATTTTTTTCTCGATACATCCGGGGGGATACGCCACCGAGGCTGTCATGCGGCCGGGCGTTGTTGTAGTCATCCACCCAGACTTGCGTTGATTCTCTCACTTCATCGATGTTATCAAACAAATACGCATCGAGGATGTGTTTTCTATATGTTCTATTAAATCTTTCGATGTAGGCATTTTGAGTAGGTTTGCCGGGCTGTATGTATTTGAAGTCAATCTCATTTGCACCACTCCAGGCCTGTGCTAATTGGGCTACAAATTCAGGTCCGTTATCCATGCGTATTTTTTGTGGTTTACCGTAACGGTTTATTAAATGTCTTAATACCCAGATCACCCGACTACTCTTTAGCGAGTAATCAATTTCAATAAAAAGCACTTCCCTGTTATAGTCATCTATTACATTAAAGGTCCTGAACTTGGTTCCATTGCTTAGCGCATCACTCATAAAGTCTATGCTCCATGTTTGGGTAACGCAACCCGGTACTTCTAAAGGTTCTTTTATCCTGGTTGGTAAACGTTTTTTAATCTTTCTGCGATGGGTTAGTTTCATTTGTCTGTAAACCCGAAGCAGTCGCTTATGATTGACAATGGTTCCACTGTTTCTGATTCGGTCAAAGCATTTCCAAAACCCTTCACCCGGGTTTTCGTTTGCAACTTTCGTTAACCGATTAATAATTGCCAGGTCGTCTTTAACGGAACGATAGTGCAGGTTGCTTCTGCTTAGTTGTAATACTCGACACGCCTTGCTGATGTCTTTGGGTCGCTCTTTGCGGAGTTCATCTATAATCCGCCTTTTCTCGCAAGGCTTTAAAGCTTTTTTTCGATGATGTATTTGGCCGTATCAAGCTCCATTGCCAGGTTGGCGTACATGCGTTTTAAGCGGGCATTCTCTTCTTCAAGATCTTTTATCCGTTTAAGTTCACTGGCCTCCATGCCGCCGTATCGCTGCCGCCATTTATACAATGCCGCTTTACTTACGCCGTGATCCCGGGTGATTTCTTCAGCTGTTTTGCCATTATCAAATTCCTTAAGAATGCTGGCAATCTGTGTTGTTGTGAATTTACTCTTTTTCATTTTTGACGTTTTAAAGTTAGCAATTTTGTCCACTTTTAAAACGTACTATTTTTGGGGAAGCTTACACCATCTACTGTTATACGCAGGTAGATTGGTACATCACCTTTTAGGTAATTTTTAGGCTTCTTTACATACAAAAGCAAACCGAAACTTTTGTCTAACATCTCAATAGATTTACTGGTTAACAAATTTCGACTTGCAATTACTACGAAACAAGATGTTCAGGGATTGAACAAGTTGATAATCAAATGATAAAAGCCATTACAGTGAGTAAATATTTTGTGAATCGATGACTACTGAATCACTCACTCGTTTTTGGAGATAATTGGAGCAATTTGGGGAAGTACAAAAACAGAAAAGCCTGCAATATCAACGATTTGCAGGCTTTTAGTTTGTTTTGAAACTGACTTCTGCGGACCGGACGGCCATTCAGAACCGAATTTCAGTCATATATCACTTTCCTTGCTTTATCATTAAAGTTCTCTTTTTGAATCTTTTATAACATTTGGAAAAAATTCAAGAATGTAACTTTACATAGAGTAACAACACACAATTCGACTAAAATTTCGACATTTTCTGTCATTTTCCCTTTAGGACCGGAAAACGGTCCGCAGAAATGACAAAATAGTTCGACTAAAACTTTGAATTATTATGTTGTTACCAATTTCACTCATTTGCAACCCGAAGAGGGTCCGCAGAGACGGCACAAGCCTCGTATTCATTCAGTATTGTTTTAGCGAGAGTAACAAGACGCTGCTGAATACAGGAATTGCTATTCCTCCCAATTACTGGAGCAAAAAGCTGAGACGGATTGCTGACAAACTACCTGAGGAATTTGGAAAAACTGATGTACTTAATACCGAATTGAAAAGACAGCTACGATTGGCCGAGGACATCGTTTCGTTTGCACTCAGCCAGCAAGTGGTAAATCCTGTTCGGTTTATAAAAGAAATTTATACACCTTCGTTTGATCTGGCCAAATTGAAAAAGGTCGACATCCCATCTATTGAAAGAAAGTCCAGCATCAACAGAGACTTTTTCTTTCAACTAGAAGCATATATTAAATCAAGAGAAAGGATGGTGGCACCAACGACGCTGGGTATCATGAAGCACTTGAAAGATATTCTGACGAAATTCCAGGAGTTTCGAAAAAAGCCTATAACCTTCGAGGAAATCAATCTGGATTTCTACGAAGAATATGTCCACTATTTAACCTATGAGCATATCCATTACAGGATAAAAAGCATGAAAGGGCTAAAGAATAATACAATTGGAAAGAACGTCAAACAATTAATCACCTTTTTGAAAAACAGGAAGCAAAAAAGAATTATTGAGGAGTTGGATTTAACCGGCTTTAAAATTCTTGAAGAAGACGCTGATGCAATATACCTTACACAGGAAGAAATTAATCTTATAGCGAAGCTTGATCTTTCTGCTAAACCCCATCTGAAAAAGTACAGAGACCTTCTTGTTTTTGGCTGCCTTACCGGGTTGCGGTTTTCTGACTTTTCCACCATCCTTTCCGAAGATGTGCGTGACGGGATGATTTTTAAAAAACAACAGAAAACCAAGCATTGGGTTGTCATCCCTTTAAGGGATGAAGCCCTCAATATTTTTATTCATTCTTTTAATCGCAACATTCCGGTAACAAGCAACGCTGACTTTAATTTTTACATCAAAGAGGTGGGTAAAGCGGCTGAACTCGTACAACCGATTAAGCATTCATTTTTAAAAGGGAACAAAACTATTGTTGAGGTGAAGCCAAAATATCAATACATTACTTCTCATACCTGTCGGAGATCATTTTGTACAAATGAATTTTTAGCCGGAACACCGGTTGAACTTATTATGAAAATATCCGGGCATAAAAGTCTTAAGGATTTTTATAAGTATATAAAAATAGCACCTGAACAGGCGGGTCAACAAATCAGGGAGTTGTGGCAGAAGCGTGGTGAATTAAAGATTGCATAACCGAAAATGTACAGGAATAAGTAGTTTATGTTTCAGGGATTTAAACCGTTTCTTTTTCTCTGGGTTTTCTTCGGGATAAGCTTTTGCCCTTGTTGCGGCTTTTGCTTTTGTATTAAGCCTAGTTCGCTTTTAAATATTTTAGCTGGAGCTGCAACTGATTGTTTTAACCGCTCTTCAATTTTATTAAATGGGACATCTTTACCGATGTAAGCAATTTTTTCCTTTTTATTGATATCATCATGGTATTTCAATCCGCTATGTGCCATCTCTTCACTCACGGCAGGATATTTTTTCGTAAAAGCATCAGTCATTTTTTGTAGAGGTAAATACTCCAGTAACTTATGCATATCTGCAAAGTCTTTTATCCGTGTTCCGTTATAGACGATGGCATTTAGTTTCATGGCAGCAATATCTTCCAGGGAATACATCCGTATTCCTTCGATAGTCTCTATTTTATTTATCAATGGATATTGATGGGCAAGAATATCTACTTTAACATCCTTTATAAAACATGCCACTGCGTTATTTCTATGCGCAATCCTTTGCACATTGTATAAGGTAGTTAAATGTTGAGCTAATAATGCGGCATCAAAATTATTTTCTGTAAAAAGATCAATGTCAATTGATTTACGGTGTCCGAGTTGCAAGGCGAGAGCAGTTCCACCAGCGAGACTGAATAATTGTAATTGGTTGTCGTTGATTAACTGTCTTAATAAGGCCAGTGTCCTGGCCTCGATTGTTTCCGTGTGTAGCATAAAAGGTCTTCCTTCTGCACGGAAAAATAATTACACACTTTATCGATGGCCTGGTTCTCCAGGAACTTTATTTCATGTTTCAGGGCATTTTCTACAAATGGTTTGTTGTAGAATCTTATCATTTCCTCCCATTCTGCGGGAGTGCCCCTTTCACATACACGGGCAATAACGGTAAGATATTCCTCTCTCCATTCAATATCATCATACCTGAATTCCCAGAATAAAGATTGTGGCAAATCAGGCCTATCAGTAGTAATTATCTTTCCACCCATATTTTTTAAAGTTAATAAATTTATTTCTTAGTTCTTTCTGTGTCCTTCTTTACAGAATCGATAAGTAGTTGGGGAGAGACTTTAAACAGGCTGTCCGTTTGACGCAGCATTTTCTGTATAGACTTGTTCTGATTCTTTTTAATGAAACTATATTTCAGGTCATTTGCCCGACATTCGGTAAAATCTTTTTCATACCGGCTTAGTTCACCTGACTGGATATAATATTTTATAATAAAGACCAGCGATATAATAAAAAAAAGGCCAGTTAGGATTATCGCTATCAGATGATAACTGTATTTGATTGTTATCCATGACGACAGTGGTGGATCCGGCGTGGGTAACGGTTCATTTTTTACCTGTTCTTTTTGCTTTTGATTATTGCCTAAACTGATTTGAATAAGCCTTATCCTTTCTGCGATAGTGGGCGTATCACCCGGGAGAAACTCGTTTTCTATAATACTTGTTTTTTCCAATAACTGTTTCAGCAGTGTCATTATTCTCTCAACTGCCGCTGTATTGTTTTTTTGTTCTTCCAATAATTGGTTTAATACATAATCAATTTGCACATTGTCCATACTCACATTTTTTTGAGGTGATTAATTACAGGCGTAACCTGTTTTGTTGTTTGTTTTTCTTTTTGTATTGGTGATCTACATTTTCCTGATAGTCTACCTTCTCTGTCAGTATATCGGCAATACTTTCTTTCTTCGCTGAGTTCTTTTGCAGTAGCAGACTGGGATGTTTTTTTAATAACAAGGATTGCCTTTTTTCATGTTCTTCTTTATAAAGTGTTTTTTCCTGAAGTAGCGTATGTTCCAATAGCAGTTCATGCCTCAATATTTTTTCTATTGTTGCCAGCGAATAACCTACTTCACTTCCTTTTATCCTCACTCCTTTATCATCGGTGAAAGCAATTCCTCTTGCCTTTTCTATCTGATACCCTTTCTGTTTCATGGCCCCCTGAAACTGTTCGTAATTGTTGCATTGTTTGAGCGTTGATTTAATATCCTCTTTTAATTTTTCTTTACGCATGTCCAACCGGGGCAATTGCCGCTGCTGCGGGGTTTGAAATTTTCTGGGGCTCAGTACTTTTTTCAACTCGTATTTAACTTCCATCTTCCGGCAGAATTCGGCCAGTTTTTTATAATTATTACTATCGGATAAGGTCTTCCCGTCCCTGCCGACGCGGTTCACAATAATATGGATATGCTCATGCTCAGTATCATGATGCCGGACTACCATGTACTGATTTTTTTCAAAGCCCATTTCTTTTGCCAGATCAGTAGCGAGACTGGTAAATTGTTCGTCTCTTAACTTCTCACCAGGTGGCAAACTGAGGGTCATATGCTGTACGGGATTGGACAATTTTTGATTGAGGTTTCTCAAATCATTAAACTGGTCAATCAACTCTTTTTTTTCGCCATAGCAATAGTTATACGCCAGCACCTGCGCCTGCTTTTTATCTAGACAATAATTAATGCATCCACGAAACGATTTTCCGGTTTTTACCTTACCAATCATTGCAGGTATTTTTTGATGTCAATGGCAATTGTTTTTAGTGAATGTACCATGAAGTTTAAACCAGCTATTTCAGTGTCATTTAATTGCTCGTACTGGTTTCTTTTTTTGGCTACCTGGTTCATATTTGCGGCGAGTTGATTTAATGTTGTGGTGAGCTGCAAAACTTCTCTTGGCAATACTTTTATTTTACTGACAGCTTGTCCATGAAGACCTGATTCCCGTAAAAATTCTGATAGTGTTAAATGGACCGCTTTTGCCTTTTGCCGCAGGATTGCTTTTTCACTAAGTGAGCACCTTACACCAATAAATTGATTTTGCTTTATTGCTTTCTTAGGTCTGCCTCCTTTACTCTTTTTAGTTGTCTTTTCGGTTTGCATCATCTTTCATTTTCACGGGGTCTTACACAATGTCTTTTCGAATCCCGTCCGAAGGCGGGATGAGAAAAGCCAGCGTTTCGGTGAAACCGGAACATAGCTGGCTTCACTAAAATCGGGGTCTCAAACGATGTGTCTGGCTTTGTTTTAATTCGTGGGCGAGTGATTGGATAAGCGATTCATTTAAGTCTTTGCGATAGATCTTTATATTTTGCTGACCACTGCAATGCTTTTTGTACGCATTGCTTTCCCGTTTTATCATTGTCAAGAAATAAATGAATATTACTATGCTTCTCCATCAGTGCCCTGGACTTCTCAAAAAAGGCAACAGAATTTAATACCAGTGAATGGGCATGTAAGGTTGTCAGTTCACTCACTTTCTGATATTTGAATTGCTGCAAGGTTTGAAATGAAAGGAAGCTGAAAAATCCTTCGAATACTGCGAGGTTGTTGCTGTCTTTTTGGAGGATTAATTTTGGTTCTTTTGGGGCACTTGAACCTTTGAAATAATAGTTCCGTAATTCATAGCCGCCATTGTCATTTTTAAAGCCAATAGCGAGATGTTTTTTTCCGTGCAGTTCAAAGGCTACCTGCGAACAAAATTGATTGGCTATAGCCAGCGGAATCTTCCTGCTATGAAGATAGTTGCGAAGTGTGGGGTCAGTAATTTCTGAAGCACTCACAATAGCAATCTTTCCGGCATGGCTGACAGTTTCTTTTCTTTCACCAGCCATTGTATTTTTTGGCGGGTGAAGAAAAACAATATTCCCTTTTTCATTTTCAAGCCGTAGCAGTAATTCTTTTACCGTGCATTGGTAATAGAGCTTGCCAAAGTCAATTAATGTTCCTCCTTTTCCAAGTCCGTGGTCGTACCATACATTCTTAAGACGGTTGATTTTAAAGGACGCTGTTTTATCTTCTCTTAGTGGCGATAAAAACCAATAATCATTATGGATAATTTTCGTGGGATGAAATCCCAGCTTTTCCAGGTACTCCACCATATCCATCTGGTTGGCCTGTTCACACATAATCTTTTGCTGCATAACCATTTTTTTACTGTGAAGATTCGGGTTGTAATAATTGCTGGATATCATTCCATAAAAAAAATACCCTTGACCGTATTTTAAAGGGCTTTAGTTTGCCATGCTTTATCCAATCATAAATAGTTGGCTTGGTCACATGGAAGATGCTGCAGACTTCAGCAATCTTATACAAGGGTTTGTAGGTCATGCCGGGCGTTGCATATTGCGTCGCTGCTGGCGGTTTCTTATCAGCAAGGCTGCTGATTTCATCTTTCACTATCTGGCGCATCTGCTGCCAGAACTGTTCCGGCTCATACGGGAACAGCATTGGGGTAACGGGTTTACCATTGCTCACTTTTTCTAACATCACATAATAATTTAGGCAGGCAAAATACATTTGTTGAAAAAGGAAAAGAAGCTAAGTATACTTAGAATTTGAAAAAAAACTGGATATTATTAAGTAGTCATATGACGGGGGTAGCGGCTCCTCTTGAATATTATCCCTTTTTCAACAACACAATTCAGCTATGTAGTTGTTAATGAATCAAGGTAGCTAAAGTTTCTGGAAACTATCTCAAAGCTAATTAGGTTCTATTCACTGCTGCTTCCCATTTTCATAGCAGAACTACAGGGAGGTGACCGGACAATAATTAACCTAGTTTAAGGAATATTTGGAAGATTGAATTATAAAGGATATCCATTGAAATCCTATCCATCAAGTATCATTTTTTTTTGGTCTGGCTTTTATGGCGATATTCTGGAATTTTATCGGTAATCGAGAAACCGTCACTTCTTTTGTATTTTTCCGAAAAAATACCTGTTTGATTATTTTTTACGAGTAATCAGTAATTGGTAACTTGTTGAATTCTTGTATAAAAGAACAAGAATTTCGATTATTTTCGTATTTTTTTGTTTATCTTCTTTTATTTTTCTAACATTGTAAAATCAAAAACATGCTTGCAGTTCACAGAAGAGAAAAAATCTTGGAATTACTCAGAGAAGACGGGTCAGCCAAAGTGCTGGATCTTGCCAGAATTTTCAAAGTAACAGAAGTGACCATACGACAGGATTTGGAAAAGCTGGAGAAGGATGAATCGATAACCCGGGAACATGGCGGTGCTTATATAAAGAACATTAAAGACCAGGTACAAACATTTTCCCTGATACACCAGGAAAACCTGGATAAAAAAGAACTAATAGCGCAGCGTTGTATTGAGTTTATTGAAAGTGGTGATACAATAATACTGGATTCAGGTTCGACAACAACAGAAGTTGCCAAAAAATTAAAAGGAAAGAAAGGCCTTACTGTAATAACTAATGCGCTAAACATCGCCTTGATGCTGGGGGCAGAACCGGGAATAGAAGTAATTGTTACGGGTGGAGAATTTAAACCTCCAACACTTTCGTTGACTGGGCAAAAGGCTGCTGATTTTTTTAAAGGACTCAATGTTCAGAAATTATTTTTAGCAACGGCTGGCATTTCATTGAAAGCTGGTCTTACATATCCGAGCATAAGCGATATAGTAGTGAAGAAAGCTATGATTGAAGCAGCGGAAACAACTTATCTCTTAGCGGATTCGACCAAAATTGGTAAAGCTGCTTTTGCAAGCCTCGGTGCTTTATCATTGATAGATTATATCATTACCGACGCAGGTATAGAAGAAAAACATAAACAAGTATTTAAGGACAACGATATTGAATTAATAATTGCAAGCTGATATGGGAAATAATAAACAAATGACTTTAGGTGTAATCATTGGCAACCGTGATTTCTTTCCTGATAAGCTGGTAGCAGAAGCAAGAACAGAAATATTGGATCTATTTAAGCAATTGCAAATCATTCCTGTATTATTAAGCACCGACGATTCTAAACTAGGCGGTGTGGAAACATTTGGTGATGCACAAAAATGTGCAGCTTTATTTAAGAAACATGCAGATAATATTGATGGCATTCTTGTAGTGCTTCCCAACTTCGGCGATGAAAAAGGTGTGGCAGAAACAATTAAGTTATCCGGCCTTACTGTTCCGGTATTGATACAAGCTTATCCTGATGATTTAGGAAAAATGGATGTGGTGAACAGAAGAGATGCCTGGTGCGGAAAAATCTCGGTAAGTAATAATCTGTATCAATATGGAATAAAATATTCGCTGACTACCAAGCATGTGGTAAGTCCAAGAGATGAATCTTTTATTAGCGATTTAAAAAACTTTACTGCTGTCTGCCGGGTGGTAAATGGGTTGCGCAAAGTTCGCATAGGTGCTGTTGGCGCAAGACCTACAGCATTTAATACTGTCCGCTACAGTGAAAAATTATTACAACGCAATGGTATTTCTGTTACTACGGTTGACTTATCAGAAATATTAGGTAATGCCAATAAACTTACTGCTGATGATAAAAGCGTAAAAGAGAAATTAGAAAAAATTCATGCTTATACCAATACAGGATTAACACCACCCGATAAATTAGTACAGATAGCAAAATTAGATGTGGTACTGGCCGACTTTATGGTAGAAAACAGTTTGGATGCTACGGCTATTCAATGCTGGACTTCTATTCAAAAAAATTATGGCTGCAATGTATGTACCAGCATGAGTATGATGAGTGAGAATATGTTGCCAAGTGCCTGCGAAGTAGATGTAACTGGTACGTTGACGATGTATGCCATGCAACTGGCAAGCACTTCACCATCTGCATTGGTAGATTGGAATAATAACTACGCGGATGATGATACAAAATGCGTTCTTTTTCATTGTGGCAACTGGGCCAAATCCTTTTTGCCGGACATCACCATCAGCACCGCTCCCATATTGGGAACAAGTGTAGGTACAGAAAATACGTACGGTGCATTGGATGGCCGTACACCAGCGATGCCATTAACGTATGGTCGCATCAGTACAGATGATTGCAAAGGAATCATTAAGGCATATATCGGTGAAGGTGAATTGACTGATGACGCATTAAAAACTTTTGGCAACAGGGCTGTAGCACAAATAAATAATTTACAGGGACTGATGAATTATGTCTGTCGTAATGGATTCGAGCATCATGTGGTAATGAATGCTAGTAAAACTGCAGGCATTCTAAAAGAAGCATTGGAGAATTACCTGGGCTGGGAAGTATACCAGCATAATTAATACAATGATGGAACCGACTGCATTACTACTATCAGCTGTGGTGCACCCGCCCATGGCGGATAGTTCGCAATCTTTTCTTCCGGTGGAAGAAAGGGTGAGAGCCACTCTTGTACGATGTAACACGGATGAGCATTTTGCGAAGAGGTGGTATAAATTTCGAAGTTTTCTGTTTGTAAAATTTCGTAGCACGACTGATGCTCAATGATAAGCAGTACAAGAGTGCGACGCAAGGGACGATGCCATAAAAAACTGAAATTTGGTAACAAAAAAAGCACTTAATGACAACACAAGAGCTAAATAAGAAATCAATAATATACCGTAAGAAAATCTTACAGTACATCACCAAAGCCAAAGCCGGACATACTGGTGGAAGTCTTTCCTGCACAGATATTTTAAACGTACTCTATAATGAAGTACTTAATGTTTCGCCGGAAAATTTTTCATCCCCCGACCGAGACAGGTATATTCAAAGCAAAGGGCATTGTGTGGAAGCTTTGTTTGTAGTCTTGGCTGATAAGGGATTTTTTCCTGAGGAAGATCTGAATACTTTATGCCAATACAAATCGCATTATATCGGTCATCCTACAAAAAAAGTAAAAGGTGTAGAGCAAAACACTGGCGCATTAGGACATGGATTACCCATAAGTGTTGGAATAGCATTGGCTGCAAAAATGGATAAGAAAGATTACAGGACTTTTACATTGCTTGGTGACGGCGAATTGCCAGAAGGCAGCAACTGGGAAGCAGCTCTTTGTGCGGCACAATACAAGCTGGATAATCTCTGTGCCATTGTAGATAAAAACGGATTACAGATTACTGCTGCTACAAAAGATGTTTGCAATACTGATCCTTTAGATAAAAAATGGGAGGCATTTGGCTGGGCAGTAAAAGAAGTCGATGGTAATAACGTGGATGAATTGAAAGCTGCGTTCAACAGTTTCCCATTTGAAAAGGGAAAGCCTTCTGTAATTATTGCGCATACCGTTAAAGGTAAAGGTGTAAGCTATATGGAGAATCAATTGAAGTGGCATCACGGAGTGCCAAACAAAAATGAATATGAATTAGCACAGCAGGAATTAGATAATGCAATAACTCTATTATAAAATGGCAGAAAAAATCAATATAAATAGTTACAAAGCCAATCTCGAAATATTTTCAGAGACTTTGCAAAAATTAGCAGCTACTGATAGAAATATTGTAGCGGTGACCAGCGATAGCAGGGGATCCGGTAAACTAGTTCCATTCGGAAAAACATTTCCTGATCAGATTATAGAAGTTGGTATAGCAGAACAAAACCTGGTAGGTGTGGCAGCAGGCCTTGCCTCTTGTGGTAAAAAAGTCTTTGCGGTTTCTCCGGCTTGTTTTTTAACTGCCAGAGCGTTAGAACAAATTAAAAATGATGTGGCATATAGTGATAATCCTGTAAATGTTATAGGTATAAGTGCAGGTGTTAGTTATGGGGCTTTGGGAAGCACCCATCACAGTCTTCATGACTATGCTGCATTAAGGGCAATTAATAATATTATGATAGTGGCACCCGCAGATAATTTTGAAACTGAACAAGCGATTAAACTTGCGGCAGAATCTAATCAGCCGGTTTATTTGCGTTTTGGTAAAAAACCTATGCCTCCGTTAAAAGAAATAAATGAAGACAAGTTTGTATTTGGAAAGGGAAGAGTGATAAAAGAAGGTGAAGATGTTGCCATTATTGCAACCGGAGAAACTGTCTACCCTGCATTGCTGGCTGCTGCAAAATTAAAAGGAGATGGGATCAATGCAACAGTTATCAGTATGCATACAATAAAGCCTTTGGATTTTAATTTAATACAGTCGGTTGCTGATAAATGTAAAGCAATTGTAACAGTAGAGGAGCATAGTATAAACGGAGGATTGGGGGAAGCCTGTGCATCTTACCTGTTACAGCATCAGTATTCAAAGCCCTTTAAAATAATTGGCATACCTGATGAGTATACCGTGACCGGTTCTCAACAGGATATATTTAATCATTATAGCATCAGTGAAAATGGTATTGCTGAAGAAGTGAAAGTGTTACTTGAAAAAGTACATGTACATATATAGTCTGCCGCTATACAGGTTAAATAAAGTTGAGTGCCTGTTTTCAGAAGAATTTATTGTAACGATTGAGTCACGACTAAAACTTGTTAGATGCACAAAAATTTGCCATTTTATCTGATGCTGTTGCTAATTATATTTTCTTTTACACAGTGCAAAACCAAAGAAAAGGATAAAAAACACCGCATTGCTGTGGTAGTTTCCACTCTTAACAATCCCTGGTTTGTTTTCTTAGCCGAAACAGCGGCTGCAAAAGCAAAGTCATTGGGCTACGAAGCAAAAATTTTTGATTCACAAAACAATACCGCTTTAGAGAGTGACCATTTTGATAACATTATAGTTGCAGGTTTTGATGCTATTCTATTTAATTCAACCGATGCAAATGGTTCTGTTGCCAATGTAATAAAAGCGAAAGCTGCAGACGTACCTGTTTTCTGCATGGACAGGGAAGTTAATTCACTTGATGCTCCCACATCACAAATTCTATCTGATAGCTATTCAGGTGCTGTTGCCCTTGGCAAATATTTTACCCAACAACTTCAAAAAAAAGGAAATTATGTAGAGCTTTTGGGACTGGTTGGTGATAACAATACATGGGCCCGTTCTAAAGGTTTTCACAGTGTAGTAGATAATTATCCAGAATTAAAAATGGTAGCACAGCAAAGTGCCGATTTCGACCGCAACAAAGCCATGGAAGTGATGGAATCAATTTTACAAGCGCATCCGGATATTGAGGGTGTTTTTTGTGGCAACGATGGTATGGCCAGCGGAGCTTACCAGGCATTGGTAACCATTGGTAAGGCTGATAAAATAAAAGTATTTGGCTTTGACGGGGCAGAGGATGTAATTACTTCGATCGGTGAAAATAAAATAGCTGCCACAGGTATGCAGTTTCCCAAAGTGATGGCAGAAACAGCAGCCCAGTTTGCAGATGAATATATAAAAGGCAGAAGAGAATTTCCTAAAAAAATACCAGTCGCGGTTGAATTAGTTACAGCAAAAAATATTGCCAACTATATTGCTTACGGTAAAAAATAATTATAACATGAAGCAACTGCTAAAATATATTTTCTTTATTGCTGTGGCAGGCCTGGTAGGTTATAAGTCGGTTTATATTAAAAAGCTCAGCGAAGTTAAGATAGCTGTTGGGCAGCATTTTGATGCTATAGCTTACTCTAAAAATTTATGGGATAAAAATATGTTTGTAAAGATGGATAGTGCTGTTGACCTGTCCGTTTTCATTAAAGCGGTTTCATCTAATAAAGATTCCGCAATAAATAAATATACGAATGCTTTGGCTGTTGGTAACTACCGGTACACTTTAATAAAAACACAGGCTACCGTTACAACAGTAAACGAGGACGAAGTTTTGATTCAGCTACCTGCTGCCGATTTAGTTATAGAAGGAGTCCTTGCTACTGAATATATTTATGGCAATGCTATACGTGATGCTTCAGCCTTAGTCGATGTAAATGATTTTCCCAATACAGATAACCTTAATAGCATTTCGGAAGAAATGAATAAAATAGTCAGAACAACAATTTTGCCTTCGTTTAAGAAAGAGGTAAAAAAGGGGGATAAGCTGAATATCATTGCTGCAATTGAAATAAACAAAGAGTATATTAATTGGAATGGGTTAGAGTTGCTTCCTGTACGTCTACAAATAGTTAACTAAATGCTTGAGGCAAAAAATATATCAAAACGTTTTGGAGGGGTTATTGCTTTATCCAAAATTAATCTCACACTTCATCCCGGAAGTGTAAATGCAATTATTGGGGAGAATGGTGCCGGGAAGTCTACGCTGATGAAGATCTTTTCAGGAGTACACACCCAGTATGATGGAGAAATTATTTTCAATGGTGAATCCGTTAAATTTTCCGGAACCAAGGATGCAGAAGATATAGGAATTGCCATCATTCACCAGGAATTGAATCTTGTTCCGCATTTAACTATTGCAGAAAATATTTTTTTAGGAAGAGAAATTACCAATGCTTTAGGTATGCTTGATAAGAAACAGATGAATCATATAACAAAACAACTACTTTCCCGGTTAAACCTTAAAATCGATCCCGATACAAAAGTTATCCAAATAAAAGTAGGTCAACAACAGTTGGTAGAGATAGCAAAAGCCTTACATTCCAATGCGTCTGTAATTATCATGGACGAACCAACATCGGCTATCAGCGATAAAGAAGTTGATAATCTTTTTTCAATAATCGCACAATTAAAAAGTGAAGGGAAGACCATTGCTTATATTTCTCACAAGTTTAAAGAACTCTTTGCTATTGCTGATTATTATGTGGTATTAAGAGATGGCGCTACTGTAGATGCAGGTGATATGAGGCATACTACACAAGAATCGCTGATTCAGAAAATGACAGGCAGGGATATAACACTTCAAAAAAGCACTAACAGTTTTGTGGGAAAACCTGTAATTCTTTCTGCCAGAGATATAAGCCTCCGACATCCGGAACTTAAATCCGTAAATTTATTCTCCAATATTTCTTTTGATTTATTTAAAGGTGAAATTTTAGGTGTTTATGGACTAATGGGCGCAGGAAGGACAGAAATAATGGAGACCATATTTGGACTCCACCCAAAGAATGCTAGTGGAGAGATAATAGTTGAAGATCATGTCAGAAAAATTAAATCACCTGTTGATGCTATTAATGCCGGTATCGCTTTAGTACCGGAAGACAGAAAATTACAGGGTCTGATTCTTAATCAATCTGTCACTAAAAATATTGGACTTACTATTTTAAAACAGTTGCAGCACTTCGGATTAATACTCAACCATGCGAAAGAAAAAGCTTTGTCAGCAAGTTATATTGCCAAATTAGGTATTAAAACTTCTTCAGCAAACAATGCAGCACAAAACCTCAGTGGTGGTAATCAGCAAAAAATTGTAATTGCAAAATGGCTGGCCACTAACCCAAAAATTTTATTGCTTGATGAGCCAACACGTGGTATAGACCTCAACGCAAAATCAGAAATTTATAAATTAATGAAAACGCTGGCTGATGAGGGCATGAGTATTATTATGGTCTCATCCGAATTGCCGGAGATACTCGGCGTATCTGACCGCGTATTGGTGATTTGTGAAGGAACATTAACCGCTAACCTGCCAATCAATAGTACGACCGAGCAAGAGATATTAAAATATGCTATAAATAAAAATTAATTGAGCGAATGACAACTACTGCAATATCAAATAAAAATAATTTAAGGAAATTTCAATCATTGATTGCATTGGTTGTACTGGTCATCATTCTAAGTATTCTTACCGATAAATTTTTTACTGCTGCAAATGGCGTGAATGTACTTAGACAAATTGCAGTGAATGCCTGTATAGCTACCGGAATGACATTGATTGTTTTAACAGCTGGCATTGATTTGTCAGTAGGCTCAGTTTTGGCTTTATGTGGTGCCGTTACAGCAGGGTTGTTAAAAAATGGTATTCAGGTTCCTTCGGCTGACTTGTATATAGGCTTCACCATTTTGGGCGCAATACTCAGTGCCATCATTGTTGGAAGTTTAATGGGTTGGTTTAACGGGTTGGTCATAACTAAATTTAAAGTACCACCCTTTGTTGCAACATTGGCAATGTTAACTATTGCAAGAGGGTTCACCATGCTTTATACGGAAGGACATCCGATAAGCAATCTCGGAAAAAATTTTGCCGTCATCGGTGCAGGTTCATTCCTAGGAATTCCCATTCCTGTATGGATTGCAACCTTTGTGGTTCTGCTGGCAGTTTTTATAACCCGCAAAACTAAGTTAGGCCGATATATATATGCCATTGGTGGCAATGAAACCGCAGCTAAGCTTTCAGGCATCCGGATCAATCGGGTAAAAATAATTGTTTACAGTTTAGGTGGCGCGTTGGCTGCAATAGGTGGAATCATTGTTACGTCAAGATTGGACTCTGCCCAGCCTAATGCAGGCACGAGTTACGAGTTGGATGCCATTGCCGCGGTAGTAATTGGGGGCACGTCATTAAATGGTGGTAAAGGTAGTGTATGGGGTACAGTAATCGGAGCTGTTATCATTGGAGTATTAAATAATGGATTAGTATTATTGAATGTCTCACCTTTTTGGCAACAGGTAGTGAAAGGCGGGGTAATATTATTGGCCGTTATCATTGATAAAATAGGTGATAAGAAAGAGTAAGATGTTTTTTTGTAGCCCGTTATAGTATTGCTTTCATCGTCTGTTGCAATCGAAGAATAGTTCGCAACATTATTTTTCACTGAACAATAATGTGAGAGCCACTCTTCTACCAAATTCTGCTATTTAGGCTATCCGGGTTGGCAGGTAGGACAGGTAAGTTTATTCCGAATAATTCAGACTCTTAGAAATTCTGTAACAAATAATAATGAACAAAAAAAAATACATATTAGCCATTGATCAGGGTACCAGCTCTACCAAATCATTAATTTTTGATGATGCAGGGATTGCTGTTGCAAAAGGAACGGGAATGTTGCGCACTTCTTATTTGGCAGACGGATTTGTAGAACAGGAGCCAGAAGAAATTTTTCAAAATGTATTAGCAGCAGTAAAAAAATGTATTGACGAGTTTGTATTAAAAGGTTTCGACACCAAATTAATTGCATCTGTTGGTATCTCCAATCAAAGAGAAACGTTTGTTGTATGGGATAAAGATGGAAATCCCTTGTATAATGCTGTGGTGTGGCAATGTAAACGTTCTGTAAAATTTTGTGAATGGTTAAAGAATGACGGACTGGAAGAATCAATAAAAAGCAAAACGGGATTGATTATTGATCCATATTTTTCCGGCACAAAGCTGATGTGGCTAAATGAAAATGTTGCTACGATACATTCTGCTATTTCAAATGGAAAGGCATATTTTGGAACCATTGATACATGGGTGCTTTATAAATTGACTAACGGCGAACAATATGCTACCGATTTCACAAACGCTTCAAGAACTCTTTTCTTCAATCTTCACACACTTCAATGGGACCATGATTTGCTGGAGGAGTTCGGATTAAAAGGGATTCATCTGCCAGAAATTAAACCTTCATCTTCCCTGTATGGAAAAACAAACCTAGCTGGCATATTAGATCATCACCTTCCTATTACGGCACTCATAGGTGATTCACATGCTGCTGCTTTTGGCGAAGGATGTTTTGAACCAGGTGCTGCAAAAGCTACCATGGGTACAGGCTGCAGTGTGATGATGAATATTGGCAGCAAGCCATTAACATCTAATAATGGTATGGTAACAACCGTATGCTGGAGCACAGAAAACAGGATTGATTTTGCTTATGAAGGTGTAATTGTTTCCTGTGGCGCTACCATCGAATGGATAAAAAACGAGTTGAATTTATTTAACGATAGCAACGAAACGGAAGCTATGGCCAATGCCGTAGCAGATAATGGCGGAGTATATTTAATACCTGCATTCAGTGGTTTAGGTTCACCGTATTGGCAAATGGACAGGAGAGCTTCTTTAACCGGGATGAGTTTTGGCACCACAAAAAATCATATCGTCAGAGCGGCCTTGGAATCTATTCCCTATCAAATTAAAGATGTGATAATTGCCATGGAAAAAGACGCAGGCATTTCTTTGAAAGAATTGAATGCAGATGGTGGTATGACGAATAATAAATTCATCATGCAATTCATTGCCAACCTGCTTAATAAGAATGTCGCAACCATTGGTACTCCCGATGTATCGGCATTGGGTGCTGCATTACTCGCCGGGCTTGAAGTTGGAGTTTATGAAAGTATTGATGCGTTAAAAAAATTGAATACTGAAAAAAAATACTATCAGTCGGCTGATAATGGGTGTGCTGCTAAAAATTATAAAAACTGGTTGAAGGAAATTCAACAGTTTGAAAGGAAAGACAAATATTATTTATTAAATGACATTGAAAAGTAGTTCCATGCAATATTTCAGAAAGCTAAACATTTATGAATTTGTCGGCGTAGTGGCTGCAATTATTTTTTTTCAACTCAGTTGTGAAGCACAACAAAAGATAAAACCCCGCATATTAGTTTGCTCTGACATAGGAGGAACTGATCCTGATGATTTTCAATCAATGATTCATCTTTTAATGTATTCAAATCAATTTAAAATAGAAGGTTTGGTCTCATCTCCTTTTGGGAACGGAAGAAAAAAAGATTTCCTGAAAATTATTGACTTGTATGAAAAAGACTTTCCTAAATTGAAAAAACATGCACCTGGCTTTCCTTCGGCTGAATCATTGAGAAAGTTATGCATACAGGGAGGAATTAACGAAGCTCCGTACAAAGGATATACTATTGAAACCGCGGGGTCAAAGCACATCATTGAATGCGCTAAAAAGAAAAGCAGCCAACCATTGTGGGTTTTGGTTTGGGGTGGTATCGAAGATATTGCACAGGCATTGCATGATGCTCCTGAAATTAAAAAAAATATAAGAGTTTATTGGATAGGCGGCCCTAACAAAAAATGGGGCATAAATGCATATGCCTATATTGCCCAAAACCACCCGGACCTCTGGATGGTTGAAGCCAATGCCACTTACAGGGGTTGGTTTATGGATGAAAATTCGCCGGAGAATATAAAAGGAAAAGCATACTATAATAATTATATCAAGGGGAAGGGTGCAATGGCCGCTGACTTTATTCATTACTATAATGGTGATATCAAAATGGGCGATACACCTTCCCTCGCCTATTTAATGGACGGCGATGCTGATGACCCTACAGGTGAAAGTTGGGGCGGAAGTTTTATAAGAATCGACAGAAGTTCGAGAAAAATTTTCTATGGCAATTCTACTATCGAAGACACTGTTGCTGCTTATGCAGTTTTGGAGTGGCATTTTAAAGGACCGGAATTAAATATACCGCAAGACTCTTCCTGTTTCATTTTTGAAACCGGTGGTCAAAAATGGCCAGGTTATTATGATGGCAATGGTAATTATGCAGTGCGTTATTCATCCAAAAAACCAGAAACTGGTATTTATTCCATAACAAGCAAGATTCCTCAATTAAATGGACAAACAGGTAAATATGTGAGTATTAATCCGTGGCCGGGAAAAGCAGGCAAGGATGATTACAAACTCGGAAATCAGTGGTACGGCGATCGTCCGGATAGCAATCTCTATATAGGAGATCAGCAGGGCGCAAAAACAATTTCAGTTCACCGGGAGGCTTATTTAATGGACTGGGCGAAAAGGTGGGAATGGATGAAATAATACTGCAAACAAAATTGATTAAGCATTATGAATAAAAGAACAATCATTAAATATCTTGGAAAGTTACAAATAAGCAGAAAAATTTTATATTTCTCCCTGCTGTTTTTTTCTTGTATACAAATTCCATTTTCGCTTTTTGCACAAAGTATTGTCAAAAACAGGGTTATTGTTTTATCGGATATTGAAGCAGATCCTGACGATACACAATCTTTTGTGCGCCTTTTTTTATATGCTAATCAGATTGATATAAAAGGCTTGATTGCGACCACCTCTGTATGGCAAAAAAGCAGGGTAGCACCCGAATCTATCAAAAAAATAATTGGTGCGTATGGTAAGGTGCAGCCAAACCTTAATAAGCATGAACCAGGATTCCCGGAAGCTAAAACACTTTTAGCCGTAACTAAGAAAGGGCTTGCTAAATACGGTATGTTGGCTGTGGGTAATGGTCAGGATTCAGAAGGTTCAGACTGGATAATAAAAGTGCTGGAAGAAGGTGACGCACGGCCATTATACATATCGGTTTGGGGCGGTGTAAATACATTGGCGCAGGCATTATTTAAAATAAAAGAAACTAAATCCGCTTCCGATATAAAACGATTAGTTGCCAAGCTAAGGGTTTACACAATTTCCGACCAGGATGACAGTGGTATATGGCTCAGGAATAATTTTCCTGATTTGCATTATGTTGTTAGTCCGGGAGATGAATATGGTAGCTCCACATGGGTAGCGATTAATTCGAAAATTAAGGGCATTACCAATGAAGAAATAAGCAATGGCTGGTTGGCAGAAAATATACAACAGGGGCATGGTGGACTTGGCTCATCTTATCCCGATGTATCATGGGGAATGGAAGGTGACACACCATCGTGGTTAAATTTAATTCCAAACGGGTTGAATTATCCTGAACATCCCGAATGGGGCGGATGGGGTGGCCGGTATGAATTGTATAAGCCAGACTTTACTAAACAAAAAAAGGGCACGTCTGGTGTTCCCAATGAACCAGAGACAAGGGAAATATGGACTGACAGTAAAGATACTTATACGCCATTCGTACCAAACGATTTTGGCAGGGCCATAAAATTGGATACGCTGCACTATGATGATAACAAATCCACACTGTGGAGATGGAGGGCCGATTTTCAAAACGATTTTGCTGCCCGTATGGACTGGTGTGTGGCAGATTACCGAAGTGCTAACCATAGGCCGGTGCCTGTATTAAAATCAGGAACTGAAATTACTATAAAATCAGGCGAAGGATTCAGCCTTAATGCTTCAGATTCTTATGATCCGGATGGAGATAGTTTTAGCTTTTTATGGTTTCAATATCCCGAGGCTGGCACATATAATAAAGAAATAAAGGTTTCACCTGAGAATTATCCCGGTGTATGGATAACAGCACCTACAGTTGAAAAAAAAGAAACAGCACATTTTATTTTAAAGATTACTGATAAAGGAACGCCACATTTATCAGCATATAAAAGAATTGTGGTGACCATATTGCCAAACAAAATAACTGGTATTAATTAAAAACAGAAGTATGCAAAATATTCTGAGAATTTCTACGCTTTATGCGTTCTTACTTTACGCCTTTTCTTGTGCTGCACAAAAGGAATTGGCAACAACAAAAATTAAAAAGGAATTAACCTGGAGAGATGTTGCTGTCAAAATGCCGGAAGATTGGTACGGATCAGTAGAATCAAAAAGGATTGCTGATAGTGTGTTGACTTATCAGACGGATATTGGTGGATGGTCTAAGAACCGCGATTATGTTAAAGGCTTTGACAAGGAAGAATGGGATAAAATAAAGTCCTCTGGTATAGGTGCCACATTTGATAATGGTGCAACACTTACCGAGATGCAGTTTCTCACAAAAATGTATAATAAAGTAAAAGATGAACGTTACCTGAATGCTTTCAATAAAGGCTTCAATTATATTTTGGAAGCACAATATGCTAATGGCGGTTGGCCGCAATTTTATCCTGTAAGACCGGGTAGAGTCATTTCATATAGTGCGCATATTACTTACAATGATAATGCAATGGTGAATGTAGTGGAGTTTTTAAAAGATGTAGAAGAAGACCAGTCATATTATGCCCCAATGAACATCAGCTCTAAGATGAAAGAAGATGCAAAAAAATCATTTGAGAAAGGTGTGGACTGCATTTTGAAAACTCAGATCAAAGTAAAAAAACAACGAACTGTCTGGTGTGCACAACATGATGAAGTAACAATGGAACCTGCAAATGCCAGGGCTTATGAACTGTCTTCTTTCAGCGGTTTCGAATCTGTTGGCATTACTTTGTTATTAATGAAAATTGATAATCCATCAAAAGAAATTATTGATGCTGTTAAAGGATCAGTAAGTTGGTTTCAAAATCATAAAGTTGTAGGGATCAAATTACGGGATATACTAAACGCCGAAGGAAAAAAAGATAAGGTTGTAGTGGAAGATATAGATGCTCCAGCCCTATGGGCCCGGTTTTATGATCTTGAAACAGAACTTCCTTATTTCTGTGACCGTGATGGTATCAAAAGAAAAACATTTGCAGAACTGGGTTATGAGCGTCGTAATGGTTATAGTTGGTATACCGCTGCACCGGAAAGATTGTTGAAACATTACCCGGAATGGGCGAAGAAATGGAATGTAAACTAGCGTATTCAAAACAACCCTTGCATAACAATCATAAGATATAAAATTATTTATGAGAAAACTATTAATAGCCATTTCGGTTTTTTTAGTGCTGATTGTTGATTTGGCGGCACAAAATAAAATTCAAAAATGGGATGTGTTTGAACTCACCCTGCAAGGTCCCTCCGCAGGAAACCCTTTCATAGGAACAAGCTTTGTTGGTCGTTTTATCAATGGAGAAACAGTGCATGAACAGGAAGGGTATTACGATGGCAATGGAATTTACACCATCCGATTTATGCCAGATAAAGAAGGTACGTGGACCTATGTTACCAGCAGCAACAAAAATGAACTCAATAATAAAAAAGGAAGTTTCGAATGTACAGCGCCTGGTCCAAACGTTCATGGGCTGGTGAGAGTTAACAATAATTATCATTTTAAGTATGATGACGGCACCTTGTATTTTCCTTTTGGTACCACTATTTATGAATGGCCTTTCCAGGATGCGAATACAAAAAGGCAGACTATCGAAACAATGAAATCAAGTCCGTTTAATAAAGCCCGGTTTTTAGCAGTGCCTCCTTATAAAGAAAGATATATGGATGGCCCTCTTAAAATTACTGTGTTTCCTTTTCAAGGCAATAATAAAGACAATTGGGATTTCTCAAAACTCAACCCGGAATATTTTAAAAATCTTGATTCATGTGTATTGCAATTAAGAGATTTGGGTGTGGAGGCTGATCTTATTTTGTTTCGTCCCTACGATAAAGGTAAGTGGGGATTTGACATGGCCGGGCAGGAGGTAAATAAACTCTTTGCCCGTTATATGGTTGCCCGTTATGCAGCCTTCCGAAATATATGGTGGAGTCTTGCCAACGAAAATAGTTTTATCAAAAACATGAGCGACGATGACTGGGATGAACTTTTTAAGCTGGTGCAGGAAAAAGACCCGTATCAACATTTACGTTCAATACACAACGCCGATCGTATTTACGACTATACCAAACCATGGGTAACGCATGTGAGCTATCAGTACTACAATGTAGTAAAAGCTCCTTTCGGAACGTCTATTCTTAGAGATATTTATAGAAAACCAATATTAAATGATGAGATCAACTATGAAGGAAATATAGCTAGCAGGTGGGGGCAATTAAGCGGAGAAGAAATGACATTCCGTTTTTGGAATGCAGTGATAGGTGGCGGTTACGCCACACATGGGGAAACCTATACAATTAGTGAATGGATATCTTATGGGGGAACTTTAACGGGTACAAGTCCGGCACGAATTGGATTTTTAAGAAAAATCGTAGAAAGTAATCCCGCAGGTAACCTGGAACCTATCGATCATTTTTTTGAAAACAACATGCTTGGCAATGAGGGAGAATACTACCTTATTTATTTTGGAAAAGATAAACCCAATAAATGGGACTTTATCCTTCCGAAGAGAGGACTTGCAAAAGGCGCAAAATATAAAGCAGATATCATTGATACCTGGAATATGACTATTCAGCCTTTGAATAAAATATTTGAAATTACTCCAATGCCTGATAACAATTATAAATTTATTGACAAAAATAATTCATCTATAAAGCTCCCGTCAAAACCATATATGGCATTGCGCATTTACAAAGTGACCAATGGGGATAAGGTAAAAGATGACCAAAAGAATGAACTGGAATGAATTTTAATAAAAGTAGTTGTTAGAAAACAAAACCATTTATGATTTGTAAAAAAGTACAATTGTCAAGGCCTGTTTTATTAATGCTCCTGGGAACCATTTTTCTTTTTCTCCATTGCATCGGTGCTGTCGCAGCCGGTGTAAATGAAAAACCCCGTGTTATTATTACCACCGACGGAGAAATTGATGACGAATGCTCATTAGTGCGTTGCTTACTGTACGCAAACGATTTTGATATTGAAGCAATCGTTACAACAAGTTCGCAATACCATTGGCAAGGACACAAATGGGCTGGTGATGACTGGGCACAGCCTTATCTGAATGCATATAAAGAAGTATATCCTAATTTGCTCAAACATGACAAAGATTATCCAACACCTCAATATTTACAGGTCCGCACTTTATTGGGCAATGTTGAAGCCGAAGGTGAGATGGAAAAAATAACACCTGGATCCGAGTTGATTGTAAAAGTGCTTTTAGATGAATCAGACAGAAGGCCCATATGGCTTCAGGCCTGGGGAGGCACCAATACTATTGCCCGGGCTTTAAAAACAATTGAAGAAAAGCATCCGGAAAAAATGGAGGCCGTAGCCCGTAAAATTCGGTTTTACTTTATTTGGGAGCAAGACAAAACTTACCAGAACTATATAAAACCTCATTGGGGTAAATTCAATATCCTCACAATCATCTCCGATCAGTTCATTGTTTATTTCTACAACTGGAAACAATTTTTACCAAAGGAACAACAACAATATTTAATAGGCTCATGGATGAAGCAAAATGTGCTGGATGACCATGGTCCATTGACTGCTTTGTACAAAGCCCATTTAAAAGATGAAAAAGGTTTTGAAGCAGGAGACTTTCGCTCAGAAGGTGATTCGCCGGCTTTTTTGCATACCATTTCTACAGGTTTACGCAGTTTAGAAAATCCTGGTAATGGTGGCTGGGGTGGCAGGTATGTAAAAGTGAGAGACAATACCTGGATAGACAAAGTGGATGAACCCGGCTACATCTACCCGGCTGGCAGGTGGTGGACACAAAATGCCTGGGGAAGAAACCGTATGAAACTGGAGATTCCAAATGATACGTTATTGACAAGCTATATGAAATCCATGTGGCAATGGATTAAGCCTATTCAAAATGATTTTGCTGCCCGTGCCGATTGGTGTGTCAAAGATTTCAAAAATGCTAATCACTCTCCTGTTGTACAATTAAAAAATGCATTGGATGTAATAACAAAACCAGGTTCTAAAATTAAACTGAATGCAAAAGGAACAACTGATCCTGATGGAGATAAATTAAGTTATACATGGTGGCAATACCAGGATGCGGGATCGTTTAATGGTATTGTTGAAATAGCCAATGCTCAAAATCAAAAAACTTCATTAACGATTCCGAAGAATGCAAAAAGGGGTGAGACTATTCATGTTATATGTGAAGTAACAGATAATGGTTCACCAAAACTTACGAGGTACCAGAGAGTGATCATTACTATTAAATAAAAAGCAATGAAATATAGCATTATCATTTTATGTCTTATTTTTTTTGGGAGTATAAAAAAGATTTCAGCACAGTCGCCATGGCAGTTGCATGGCAAACTGGAAATTGCATCCAATGGTCATTATATTCAACATAAGGATGGTGCCCCCTTTCTGTGGATTGGTGATACCGGCTGGGGAATGTTTCAGCAATTAACAAGAGAAGAAGTAGACCTATATCTGGATAGCAGGAAAGCTCTTGGCTTCACTGTCATTCAGGCGGTGGCACATTGGTCACCGCATGGCGGAGGTCTAAGCAGAAGTCCTGATAATGCTGCAAACGCTTACGGCCATCGTCCTTTTACCGGTGATGAAAATAAGCCCAACACTTCGGACCCTTTACTCGTAAACGGCGGCAGCATGAATGCACCAAACGATTATTGGGATCATGCAGATTATGTTATTGGAGCAGTGAAAAAGAGAAACATGTACCTGGCATTATTACCTTGTTGGGCATCTCGATTAATTACCGGAAAAGGATTGTATTCTGCAGAGCAAGCTAAAATTTATGGTGAATTTATTGGCAAACGCTATGGTAAAGAACCCAATTTAATCTGGATGTTAGGTGGGGATACAAAAGCACAATTTGATGGTTACGATAAGAATCAAAAATATAGTTCGTTTGATGAACAGCCGATATACCGGTCAATGGCTGAAGGAATTGTAAAAGGAGTGACCGGGCAATCACCGGCATGGAATGAAAAGAGTCCTGCATGGGATGAAGTCTTCATGACCTACCATCCAAATGGAGATGCTCCTTATGGTTCCTCTCAATGGTTTCACGGAGATGTATGGCAGGACGCAAATGGTGTCGAAGTATGGCGGGAAGTGAATGATGTATATAGAACCATGCTGAATGATTATCAATTAAACGATCCGGTAAAACCAAGTCTGTTTTTAGAAGGTTCTTATGAATATGGCTCATATCGTCATGAGTGCGGCTGGGTTACGCCGGTAAGGGTGCGCAGACAATTTTATCAAACATTTTTTGCTGGTGGTGCAGGCCACACCTATGGCGCAGGTCCTATCTGGGCCATGCGGGGAAATGATGGTGATTACAATTGTGGCTATACCTGGAAGCAGGCATTGAATTTTCCTGCAGCAAAACAAGTAGCAGAAGTAGGAAAACAATTTTTGGTAGAACACAAATGGAATGAATGGGTGCCAAACGGTAATGTTATTTCAGGTGTGGGTGAAGATGAGAGTCTAAAAACAGCCATCACATCAAAGTCCGGTGATATGGCGCTGGTATATTTTTCAAACAATTCTGCCTGCCAGGTTAAAAACATTTTAGGTAACAATGCGGATGCTTATTGGTTTTATCCAAGAAACGGACAAAAGAGAAAGGATCACTTCATTTAAAGAAAAAGAAACAAGGGATATGCTGCCGCCCGCAAATTGGGAAGATGCCATATTGGTTCTTCAGGTTACAAAATAAAAATCTGAAAAAAATCGAAAAAAACTATACAAGAAAGTTTTATCAAAATGAATTTCAGTAAAATAAAATTGGCGAACTATGAATAAATATCGTTTATCGGCCTCCCTGGTTTTTTTACTATTTTTTGGAGTGGTTAACGGGCAAACTGCTAACCCGCTAAAAGGCACTGCCCAGGCGAAGCATTTGATGCAGGAATTCCCTTTTCTGGCGAAACTTTTAACCACAGAAACCCCCTGGGAAATACAGCCGGAGGAACTCGCAAAAAAAATATTTGATAGGATCCCGCAATTGGCACAAGGTAATGCAGCATACCCGCTTTTGTTTAGCGATCAAAGGGAAGAAAACGGATGGGCAGGCGAGAAGATATTCGATCAGTTTGCTTATGAATCAGAATATTATTCCTTTGACCGGCAATATCCCTCAATAAAATTACACGTTGGGCGGCCACTAATTTTTGGTGTGCAGCATGGACGGATAGAGGCCATGGCACAAGGAAAAAAACTTACTTCCCAGTTTCCTTATCTTGACTCCTCGGTGATTCCGGGTTTCCTTAAAAAAATAGATAAAATTGTTGATGCATTAGCTTCTTACGGTGGTAAACGTTTGCCAAATGATTCTTATCTCTCTTCAAATTATTTGCTGCCCAATGGCATCAAAATGACGGTGACCAATTTATCAGGGTCAACCAACGGAAGTCCATATGTAGAAATTGAGCTGACACCAGTGGCGCCTGTTACAAAATTTGCAGGTAGCCAAACGCTTGCTTTCCCTGAAGCTGAGGGTGCCGGTCGCTATGCGATGGGCGGACGAGGCGGTAAAGTCTTCGTGGTAACATCTTTGGATGATTACTTATTAAAGGGTCGCCCCGGCAGGCCGGAAGGCACTTATGGACAAGCAAGTGATTACGCCACCACACTCGGTGAAGGAAAATGGATTCCTTATGTTGATGCTTTAGGAAATGCACATCCGGGCGAAGGTGTTCCACTATTACCGGGATTTCCTGCATTACCGGCTGAACAATTAATTCCCGGCACATTGCGTGAAGCGATAGAGGCAGAAGGCCCTCGCTATGTTGTCTTTGCTGTTTCAGGAACCATCAATCTGAAAGCACCGCTTAAAATCAAGAACCCATACATTACGATAGCCGGTCAAACCGCTCCGGGCGAGGGAATACAAATCAGGAATTTTGGAATTGAAGTGGAAACGAATAATGTGGTTCTCAGGTACCTCCGCATTCGCGTAGGCGATATTAAAGGCCCCGGAGATCTTAAGAGAACACTTGGTGAACAGACCCATGCATTGGATCTTAACGCCATGAATATTATCGCGGACCATTGTGATATTGCTTATGCCTGCGATCAGGTTTTCAACACCTATGGTCAATTTAAAAGGGAAGCTACTACCATCCAGTGGTCCTATATTTACGGCGGCCTCACGGCCTCTACGCATGAAAAAGGTAACCACTCCATGACTTCAGTCGGAGTTGGATGGGGCTGGGTTTCATCTCATCACAATCTCTTGGCACACGGCCGGGTACGTAATCCACGCATAGATATGCTCACCTATGATTTCAGAAACAATGTCATCTACAATTTTGTGGGAACGGGTTACGGGTCAGATAAGGATTACCTGCGACTGAACTACGTTGGCAATACGCTTAAAAAAGGACCTGATACAAAAGGTAATCCAATGTATGCTTGGAGCGAAAATACCCGTTGGGCGCAATGGTATGGCAAAGGAAATAACCTGCCGGATGATTTTAAAAGCGACTTTGGAAAATCGGAAGTTGCTATAGTCCATTCACCTATTGCCTCAATCCCTGTGGTTACCCAACCTGCTGAAGAAGCTTATAAATTGGTTATTGAAAAAGGTGGCGCCACCAAACCCATCAGGGACAATATCACATCTTTTGTATCGCAGACGGTAAAAAATGGAACCGGGTTTATCCCCGGTACTCCCGATGATTGGCCCGGTAGCGGTTTTGCAAAATATCCACCAACGAAAGCACCAGTAGATGAGAATAATAATGGCATCCCTGACAAATGGGAGATCAGTCGGGGACTAAACCTGAAAAAAACAAAAGCAAATGGCCACGATCTGGATGTGAAGTATGAGAATATTGAAGTTTATATGAACTCGTTGTAGTCTTATCTAAAAAAATGCCAGAAGTTATTTTTTTAAATGAACAGAAATAATTTGATAAATAATATAACTATGATGAGAATTGCTTTTCCGGCATTACAAAGCAGATGGCTCTTGATTTTATCCATCGCTTTTTCACTTACATGTGTAACCCTTAATGCCCAGGAAAAACCCAGGTTATTCGTTCTTACAGACATAGGTGGCGATCCGGATGACCAGATGTCAATGGTCCGTTTAATGACCTATTCAAACCAGATGGATATTGAAGGGCTTGTTGCTACGGAAGTTGTAAAAACAGTAAATCCAGATCGCATTCAACAAATAGTTGAAGCTTTTGGAAAAGTAAGAGACAACCTGGAATTGCATGAACACGGTTTTCCCAAAGTGGAGTATTTACAAAAATTTATCTCAAAAGGAATTCCGGTTGGTGGAATGAATGGTGTAGGCGAAGGAAAAGATTCACCCGGATCTGAACTGCTGATCAACGCCACAGATCGTAACGAGACAAGACCTTTATGGGTCAATGTTTGGGGTGGACCCAATGTGCTGGCCCAGGCATTATGGAAAGTAAGATCGACTCGTTCTGCTGCAGAGCTTGCAAAATTTGTTTCAAAACTTCGTGTGTACTCCATTTCAGATCAGGATAATAGCGGACCATGGATCCGTGCGGAATTTCCCGGGCTTTTTTATATCGTCACACCCGGCGCCAATGCTGGAGGCGGTTTTCATCATGGTACTTGGATAGGCATTGGTGGCGATAAATTTCATGGCCGTTTTGGTGGTGCAGATTTCGAATTGGTAACCAACGAATGGCTCGATCGTAACATCCGTAACAAAGGCCCGCTGGGAAAAATGTATCCCCGCTGGGAGTACATGATGGAAGGAGATACACCTTCTTTTCTTTACCTGATTAATAATGGCCTTAACAATCCCGATCATCCTAATTGGGGAAGCTGGGGGGGGCGATACGAATTGTATACACCGAAAACCGAAAAATGGTTTTATCAACCCGAAACTCATCCTATATGGACCAATGCAGATGATGAAGTGTTAGGCAAAGATGGTGAATGGCACGAAACCAACCAGGCAACAATCTGGAGATGGCGTGAAGCTTATCAGAATGATTTTGCTGCCCGGATGGATTGGACGATTATGCCCTACAATAAGGCAAATCATCCGCCGGTAGTGAAGCTAGACAATCCAACTTATATAAAAGTCAAACAAGGTGATCGTATTGATCTAAGTGCAGCGAACACAACTGATCCCGATGGAGATCTGCTTTCATACGAATGGTTTTGTTATGAGGAAGCGGGCACTCGTGGCATGTCAAATGCCCGAACAGGAATTAAGCTCGACATTGTTGGCTATGATAAACCCAATGCATGGCTTATGGTTAAGAAGAGCCGGGTAATGCCGCCGGGCACTGGAACTATGCATATTATTCTTGCGGTTACTGATAATGGCACACCTCGTTTAACAAGGTACCAACGGGTTATTATTGATGTTGTCGAATAAAAAATATTGAATAAATCAAAATCACCAAGAGGTAAAACTGAAAAAATTATTTATGAAAAAAATAGTTTCAGCTTCAATGGCAATATTTATTTTGTCTTGCAATGCGCCAAAGCAAACAGTAAATAAATCAGACAACGCTCATTTAGCTCCGACAATTTCCGATGAGCGGACACCTGCATTTCCAACGGCTGAAGGCTATGGTAAGTACACCGTTGGCGGACGGGGCGGCGTTGTTTATGAAGTAACAAATTTGAATGATAAAGGAGAAGGAAGTTTGAGGGCTGCTGTAGAAGCAAAAGAGCCAAGAACTGTAGTATTCAGAGTGTCAGGTACAATTGAACTCGCAAGTCCCATTTCAATTAAACATCCTTATATAACCATTGCAGGTCAGACTGCGCCGGGTGATGGTATCTGCCTGAAAAATCATCCGCTGACTATTGGAGCAGACAATGTTATCATCAGGTATTTAAGAGTGCGTCTGGGCGGTCAATCAGGGGTGGATTACGATGCCATGTCAGGCAGGTTTATAAAACATCTTATTATAGATCATGTGTCTGCAAGCTGGAGTGTTGATGAAACAATGTCCATTTATCATTGTGATAGCATGACCGTTCAGTGGTGTATTATCTCAGAAAGTATGTTCAATTCTACTCACATTAAAGGAGCTCATGGTTTCGGTGGTATTTGGGGATCAAATTTTGGCACTTATCACCACAACCTTATTGCACATAACAGCAGCCGTAATCCACGCATGGCATCAGGTTCAGGTTATACTGATTATAGAAATAATGTTTTATACAACTGGGGTTATAACAGTATGTATGGTGGCGAAAATCAGCAGGCTGGTGATCCCAGATTTTCTTTTTCAAAATTCAATATTGTTAACAATTATTATAAGCCCGGGTCGGCAACCCAACCAGGTGATATATCCTATCGCATTGCCAATCCTGCCATGCGTAATGATGTGAGTGATTTTGGTAAGTGGTATATCTCCGGAAACGTAGTTGAAGGAAATTCAAATGTCACAGCCGACAACTGGAATGGCGGTGTGCAGCCACAAGGTGGTGCAGTCAACCTGCAATATGTGAAAATGGAAAAGCCCTGGGAATCGATGCCAATCAACCAGCAACCAGCTAAAGAAGCTTTTAATCTGGTAATTGAAAATGCAGGTGCCAGCTTACCCAAAAGAGACATTATTGATGCAAGGATACTAAAAGAAGCCAAAGAGGGCTATGCTACCTACGAAGGCACCACATACAAACAAACCAAAAAAATTGCCAACCCATCAAAAAAAACCGGCATTATAGATACACCGGGCGATGTAGGTGGATGGCCGGCATTAAAAAGCATCCCTGCTCCCATAGATACTGATCATGATGGTATGCCGGATGAATGGGAAACAAAAAATAACCTGAACCCTAATGATTCTGCTGATAGAAATACAGTGGGTAAAGATGGTTATACTATGCTGGAGATATATTTAAATAGTATAAAATAATTATAATGAAAAAAGTTCTCCTTTTAATTATCGTATCCAATTTAATCGCTTGGGCTTATGGGCAGGATGCGGCAACTGCATGGCGTGATATATATCCCAACATTCAAAAAAATATCAAAGCTCCTGTTTTTAAAAACAAGGACTATAACATAATTGACTTTGGTGCAAAACCCAACGATTCTAAAATTCTCAACCACGAATCCATCAACCGGGCCATTGCCACGTGCAGCATGAATGGCGGAGGAAGAGTAGTGGTTCCTGCAGGGGTTTGGCATACTGCGCCTATTACGCTGAAAAGCGATGTGAACCTGTATCTAAGCGAAGGAGCTGTACTGCTATTTACAACCGATGCCGATTATTTTCCTACAGTATTAACCCGCTGGGAAGGGCTCGACTGCTATAATTTACAACCACTGATATATGCCTACGGCGAAAAAAATATAGCCATAACCGGTAAAGGAACCATCGATGGTGCAGCAGAAAATGATAACTGGTGGAAGAAATGCGGAGCGCCGCGGTTCGGATGGAAAGAAGGCGATATTTCGCAGAAAACAGGCCGCCCCAAATTACAACAATGGTCTATCGCCAAAATGCCGGTCACCCAAAGGATAATGACTAAAGAAGATGGACTGCGTCCGCAACTGATCAATTTCTACCTATGCAAAAATGTGCTGATCGAAGGTGTGAAATTATTGCGTTCCCCTTTTTGGGTTATTCATCCGTTGATGTGCGAAAACCTTACCGTTCGTGGCGTTTATATAGAAAATGATGGCCCGAATGGCGATGGTTGCGACCCTGAATCTTGTGCAAATGTTTTGATCGAAAAATGTTTTTTCAATACAGGTGATGATTGCATTGCAATAAAATCAGGAAGGAATAACGATGGGCGTTTGTGGATGAAACCGAGCGAGAATATAATTGTCCGGAATTGCGAAATGAAAAATGGCCACGGAGGAGTTGTAATAGGTAGCGAAATTACTGGTGGCTACAAAAATCTTTTTGTAGAAAACTGCAACATGGATAGCCCCGAACTGGAGCGTGTCATTCGTTTAAAAAGCAATACCATCCGTGGCGGGGTGATGGAAAATATTTACGTCAGGAACATTACAGTTGGTCAGTGTAAAAGAGGCATTTTGGATATTGACCTGTTGTACGAACCTAAGGAACTTGGCGAAAGAATATATTTCCCAACTGTAAGAAACATTTACATGGAAAATGTCACTTGTCAGAAAAGTGGCTACGGTGTATTTATTGCCGGGCTCAAAGACCAGGTCAGTGTGTACAACATCAACTTATCTAATTGCAATTTCAATGGTGTTGCAAAAGGAAACTCCATTTCAGGTAAAACAAAAGACATTCATTTCAACAACCTGGTAATTAATGGAAAAAAGATTGAGCAATAAAATAAATTGGTGTTGAAGAAATTTATATTTTTTTTCTGAAGACAAAAAGTGGAATTGAATAACGACATGATAAATAACATAAACGATTGCAGCATTCTAAACAATGGGCTTAAAATGCCCTGGCTGGGCTTTGGTGTTTATCAAATAAAAGAGGGCAATGAAGTAGAATCCTCAGTTAAATATGCGCTGGAAACCGGTTATCGCAGTATTGATACAGCCGCCGTATATGGCAATGAAGCTGGTGTTGGCAAATCCATTAAAGAAAGTGGTATCCCACGCGGGGAAATCTTTCTGACCACCAAAGTTTGGAATGAAGACCAGCGCAAAAAACGAACATTAGCAGCTTTTGAGGAAAGTTTGGAACGGCTTCAAACCGGCTACGTTGATTTGTACCTGGTGCATTGGCCTGTAGCCGGTTGTTACAAAGATACCTGGCAGGAGATGGAAACAATTTATAAAAGCGGCCGTGCAAAAGCAATAGGCGTTAGTAATTTTTTGGCTCCTCATCTAAAAGATATTTTGAAAGCCGGCAACATTGTACCGGCTGTAAACCAAATTGAGTTTCATCCTTACCTTGTTCAACCGGAATTATTAAAATTCTGCCGGAAGCATCAAATCCAGATAGAAGCGTGGAGTCCATTAATGCAGGGACATATTATTTCGGTAACATCTATAGGGGAAATAGGAAAAAAATACAACAAGTCCGCGGCTCAAATTACCCTGCGTTGGAATTTGCAGCATGGTGTAGTAACTATCCCGAAATCTGTAAATCCCGAACGCATTTTGGAGAACAAACAGGTATTTGACTTCGAACTTTCGAAAGAAGATATGAACGCATTGGATGCGTTAGATAAGGGAAAGCGTTTCGGGCCAAATCCTGCCAATTTTAATTTTTAAACAGTGCACTTATGAAAAAAACAAATTATTTAATGAAGGTGGTGTTGATGTTACTTCTAGTGATTTCAACTACCAGTATTGTAACAGCTCAAAATAAAATTGAAAAGCCACGTGTAATAGTTTTAAGCGATGGCGAAATTGATGATGAATGTTCGATGGTACGATGCTTACTTTACGCTAATGACTGGGATATTGAAGGCATAATTACAACCAGTTCGCAATACCATTGGCATGGTCATAAATGGGCGGGAGATGATTGGATGAATCCTTACCTGGATGCGTATGAAAAAGTGTATCCAAATTTAATTCAGCATGATAAAACTTATCCAACCCCTGCATACTTACGGGCGCGTACTGTATTGGGCAATGTAGAACTGGAAGGTGAAATGGACCAGGTTACTGAGGGTTCACAACTGATAGTAAAAGTATTATTAGATAAATCTGACAGTCGGCCGATATGGATGCAGGCATGGGGTGGTACGAATACACTTGCCCGTGCATTAAAAACTATCGAACAAGAGCATCCGGATAGAATGCAAGAGGTGGCAAAAAAGATGCGCTTCTTCTTTATTTGGGAACAGGATTCAACCTACCAGGCATACATAAAGCCACATTGGGGCAAGTACAATATTTTGACCATCAATTCCGATCAGTTTGAAGCAATCGCCTATCGCTGGAAGAATACCCAGCCCAAAGAAATGCATCAATATTATGAAGCGGAGTGGATGAAAAAAAACATCCTTGAAAATCACGGCCCGCTTTGTTCCTTGTATAAGGCACATAAAAAAGGAGAAGACGGATTTGTTGAAGGAGACTTCAGGTCTGAAGGTGATTCACCTGCTTTTATGCATGAGATTGAAATCGGTCTGCGTAATCTTGAACATCCCGATTGGGGTGGTTGGGGTGGGCGCTATATACTGGTTCGAAATAATACATGGCTCGATCCGGTGCCAGATAAAAATTATAAATATCCGGAAGGGCGCTGGTATGGTAGTAATGGTTGGGGAAGAGTGAGTTCAAAAAAAGGGAATACAGCTACATCCGATAGTAACCACCGCGCCTATTTCAAACCAATGTGGCGTTGGACTCCTGCATTTCAAAACGATTTTGCAGCCAGGGCCGATTGGTGTGTAAAATCTTTTAAAGATGCCAATCATGCACCAGTAGTACACCTGAAAAATGCGTTGGATATCACGGCAAAGCAAGGAACCAAAATAAAGCTGTGTGCCAAAGGAACATCAGATCCCGATGGTGATATGCTGACCTATACCTGGTGGCAATATGAAGAAGCAGACACGTATAACGGAGCTATTAAAATCAGGAATGAAAAAAAGAAAGCCACTTCTTTTAATGTGCCTCTTAATGCAGTTAATGGAGAAACAATTCATATTATCTGCGAGGTCATCGATAACGGAACACCCCGGATAACAAGGTATCAGCGTGTGGTGGTTACGGTTCAATAAATATTAACTGAAATAAAAAACGACTTAAATGAAAAGACTAAACTTTATAAGCACGGTACGTGGAGAATTTGCCGGAAATTATAAGGCGCTATTGGTGATGATGCTTGTTACACTTTGCAGTACCGGCATTTTTGCACAGAAACCAATCGCAGGAAGTATTCCAAACTATCCTGTCTCCTATACTTTTCCAAATGCAGATAGCATCAAGTCTGTGCTGAATCTTGTGCGTCACTATTATGAATCTACAAGTCCGCAGACGGTAATCGATGCTAAAACAAATAAAACCATTACGGATTTTTCGATCCTAAATCCAAATGCAACTCCATCTAATGGATTTTCGAGTGAATGGTCATATACGCATGGTGTAGTTCTTTCTGCTTTTGATTATATAACTAAGGTAACAGGAGATACTGCTTTTTTCTCCGACAATATTAAGTTCTATAATTATGTTGTCAATAATCTGCCTTACCTAAAGAAAAGCCTGGGTAAAGCTGCAGAACAAAGGATTGGCCCTTGGGGAAGAATACTTCATTTTGAAGCATTGGATGATTGTGGGTCAATAGGGACAGCATTAATCAAAACTTATCTCAAAACCAAAAACAAGGATTACCTGGAATTGATCAATCGTACTGCAGATTATATATCCAAAGGACAATTTCGTCTTCATGACGGAACACTTGCCCGACACAGGCCGCAATACGAATCTGTTTGGTCAGACGATATGTATATGGGCATTCCTTTTCTGGTGAATATGGGTGTACTGACAAAGGACAATAAATATTTTGACGATGCCGTAAATCAGGTATTGCAAATGGCAAAGCGGCTTTACGTGCCTGAGAAAGGTCTTTTTGATCATGGATGGAATGTAAACTCTGCGGGTTATGATCCCCGGTTTTACTGGGGCCGTGCAAATGGTTGGGCTTTATTAAGTATGGCTGAAGTGCTGGGAGCTTTGCCTGAAAATTATAAGGGTCGTGCTGAAATTATTCATTTATATCGATCACAAATACGCTGCCTTGCAGAGCTTCAAGATGGCACCGGCTTTTGGCATAACCTGGTTGACAAAAATGATACGTACCTGGAAACTTCTTGTACAGCTATGTTTACTTATGCGATAGCCAAGGGCATTAATGAAGGATGGATAAGCCATGTGTATGGGCCTGTCGCACTCACAGGCTGGAATGCAACAAATACACAAGTGCTCGCTAACGGAGCAGTAGATGGCACCTGCGAAGGAACAACCTTTGCACATGATAATACTTATTATTACTACCGTGGAAAAAGTATTTATGCTACACACGGTTATGGCCCCGTCTTATATGCAGGAGCAGAAATGATTCGACTGCTGAGAAATGATAAGTTTGAAATAATTAAAGCAAAGCCTGATGCAATCAACAGCACTTTTCATTTTATTTTAAAAAGTGAATGGCCAAAGAAGTGAGAATGATGCGTAATAATAAATATTTTATAGATATCGGGTTCATTTATGCATTTTCCATTTGGTAATTGCCGGTCTTTCCGAACCTGCCTATCACCCACAGTGGAGGTACCTTAAAAGGTATAGGCAGTCATTAATAATTACTCAGGGAGGTCAAAAATTCAGGTAAAAAATAATCAGAACCTATTTTGAATAGTGCGTTAAAAATACTAGGCATGACCAGCCTTCTAACTATTCACTATCAATAATTTATAAGCTAATACCTTTCATTTTGGGAGATGTTGCAATCAATCTTTTCCAATCAAAAAATAAATTTCCTCCTATTAAAAAGAAATAACATTTTCGAAAATCGAAAATAATTGAAAATATAAAAAGAAAAACATAAATTAATATTTTGTTTTTCTTTAGTTTAGCAAACATCAAATTAGCTTGTTTATGAAAAAAACCCTCCTGGTGCTTTTAATATGTTTTAGTGCCTTCTCTGCATTTACCCAATCCCGGAAAATTGCCGGTACGGTTGTCTCCTCTGATAATAAGCAGCCCTTAGGAGGTGCTACGGTAACCATTAAGGGGACAAAAACATCTACCTTAACTAACGATAAAGGACAGTTTACATTTTCTGTTACTAATAAAGTAACTGCGCTTGTAGTTAGCCATACTGGCTACCTCCCGTCAGAAGTACAATTAGAGGGGAATTCGAATTTTACCATAGAGTTAATTAGCGAAGTAAAAGATCTGGATGACGTTGTTGTGGTGGGTTATGGAACTGTTCGTAAAAAAGATTTGACTGGCACGGTTGCTTCTATCAGTGCTTCGCAATTAGAAAAAATTCCTGTATCCAGTGCTGCAGAAGCTTTGACAGGCCGTTTGCCTGGTGTCCAGGTTACCACTTCAGATGGAGAACCAGGAACTGCAGTAACTATTTTAGTTAGAGGAGGAACATCTGTAACCGGCAGTAATGATCCGTTATATATCGTTGATGGCTTTAGGGTTAACAGTATTAACGATATACCACCATCGGACATTGAATCTATCAATGTACTTAAAGATGCCGCAACTACAGCTATTTACGGAGCTTCGGGAGCCAACGGCGTAATCATTGTAACTACAAAATCAGCAAAGTCATCACAGAAAACAATTATTTCTTACAATTCGTTTGTAACCGGAAGAAAATTGGCTAGAAAACTTGATGTGCTCTCTCCATATGAATATGTCTTGATGCAATATGAATATGCAGTTTTAAATAAGAGTCTGCCTGATTTTACTACCAGGTTTGGTTCCTACAATGATCTGGAATTATATAAATACCAAAAAGGTACCGATTGGCAAGATGAACTTTTTGGAAAGATGGTTTATTCTCAGCAACAAAACCTTAATATAAGTGGTGGCAATGAAAAAACCAAAGTTAGTCTTTCACTTTCATACAATAAGGATGCAGGGCAAAAGCCGCCGAATGGTCTGGATAGAAAATACATGAGCTTAAAATTAAATCATGCAATATCTAAAGTTATTAAACTGGATTTTGCTATGCGATATACTAACACAAATGTAAATGGTGCAGGTACATCCGGCTCTTCCAATTTCAAGATAAAAGATGCAATTACTACAAGACCAGTTAATGGGATTGCAGACTATCTTGTGTTTGATCCAAATCTCAGTGATGATGATTTATACGAACAATTCAGAGATGACGCACTACGCAAGGGGCCAAACCAGTTAAATCAAAATGATTACAGGAAAAGAGAAACCAAGGTGTTGAACTTTAATATTGCTCCATCCTGGGCTATCACTAAAGACATTACATGGCGATCAGAATTCGGATATGATTTCAGCTGGGCAAGCAGTCGCAGGTATTACGATTCCCTTACAACTACAGCAAAAAATAATGGCGGTCTTCCGGCAATTGATCTTGGTAATTCTTATTTCAATAGCTACCGTATTACCAATACCCTGAATTTTGCCAACTTACTCAAAAGCAAAAAAAATAATCTGGGGATACTGTTAGGGCAGGAACTTTTTATACTGGGTAAAGGCTTCGACAATACAATGCAGGTGATAGGTTTTCCACTGGATATGCCTGTCCTGAAGACTTTTGCCTCGCTTGCTCAAGGTACAACACTTACTAACAAATCTTACGACGATCCCGGAAGTAAAGTGGCTTCCTTTTTTGGACGAGCTATATACCAGTATAAAGAGAGATATATTTTTAATTTTACAAGCCGGTTTGATGGATCCAGCAAGTTTGCTCCCGGAAAGCAATGGGGGTTTTTTCCTGCAGCATCAGCAGCATGGCGTATCTCGTCTGAAAAGTTTATGGATAAAGTAAAGTTTGTGTCGGATCTTAAGTTGAGGGTTAGTTATGGAATTGCAGGTAATAATAATATTGGTGATGACCTATACAGGACACTTTTTTCTATTAGCCAATCTGCACCTTACGGAGTTGGGAATGCTCCACAACCTTATTATAACTATTCAAGCTCCAAACTAGCCAATCCGGACTTACGATGGGAAACTACAATTACCAGAAATATAGGCGTTGATTTTGAATTGTTCGCTGGTAAAATTTCCGGAACAATAGATGCTTATCATAATACAACAAAAGACTTGCTGGTTGAATCAAAAATTCCAACATCTACAGGCTTTTCTATTCAGCAACAAAATATTGGGCAAACTTCAAACCGTGGTATTGAATTGAGCTTGATTTCTAATTTAGTTTCTGGAAAAAAATTCCAGTTAAATGCAAATTTTAATATCAGCTTTAATAAGTTTAATATAGACAAGCTTGATGGTGTAAATGAAAGAAACTATAATTCAGGCTGGGCCAGTACCGACCTGAGATATGCCGATGATTATAAAGTAATAGTTGGTCAGGGTGTGGGGTTAATGTATGGTTTTGTTGCAGATGGAATGTACACTGTCGATGATTTTATTCAAAACGGTACAGGTTATACTCTTAAATCAGGAGTTCCCGATTCACGCGGAATGAATGCGCTAGGTGTAACGGGTTTACGGCCGGGTGTGGTAAAATTTAAAGATCTTGACGGAAATGGAATAATTGATATTAATGATCGTACAGTAATTGGTCATGGCCAGCCAAAAAGTTTTGGTGGCTTTGGACTTAACGCTGCCTACAAAGGATTTGATATCTCAACCTTCTTCAACTTTGTAACAGGTAACAATGTCTATAATGCAGCCAAGATACGCTTCAACATGCAGTACAGAACGACTTACCTTAATATGCTGGGTACTGTGAATTATGATAACCGTTATCATTATATAGACGCCGCTGGTAATCTTGTTACCGATCTTGTGGAGTTGACTAAACTAAACCCTAACCCTTCTATCTGGTCTCCTTTCTCTATGGGTCTCACGTCTCCAGTTGTTTCTTCATGGGCTATTGAAGATGGATCTTTCCTTAGGCTCAATACAATTAGCATTGGATATACATTGCCGAAAAAGCTTACGTCAAAGGCTTATATCAATAAGTTCAGAGTTTACTGTACAGTGTATAATGCTTTCTTATGGACAAAGTATTCTGGATATGATCCGGAGGTAAACACTTTAAGAAATAATGGGCTAACACCTGGTTTTGATGAATCTGCTTATCCAAGAAGCCGCAATTTCACAGCCGGTGTGAACGTAACTTTTTAATTATTCAAATAACGATTTATATGAAAAGAATATTAATTTTTTTTATGATTGCAGCATCCGTATCCTTACTCTCATCCTGTAAGAAATTTTTGGAGGCTGAATCCTTAACGAATAATCCGAAGGAGTTTCTCTTTAGTTCTGAATCTGAAGCCCGAAAAGCCGTTCTGGGTATTTATCAGGGTTTTAGTACAGATGCATTTACCTCTCGCTACACTAACCAGTTTCAGATGAACACCGATGTGGAAGTAGGGAATGTGAACCCGACTCAGGATGGTGGAAGAAGGGATATATGGAATTTTTTAACTGCTGATAACAATACAGATTTTGCTCTTGTATGGAACCAGGCTTATAGTTCCATCAATAAGGCAAATGAGTGTGAAGATGGGTTAATTAATATTTCCCTGAAGGCAGATCCATCTAACAAGCAATACAAGCAACTATTAGGTGAGGCGAAAACATTGAGGGCTTTCTGGTATTATGTTCTTATCGACTGTTGGGGAGATGTGCCTTTTAAAATAACTCCTACCAAGACAGGTGAAAATTTTTTCTTGCCTAAAACCGGGCGTGATTCAATCCTGAGTTTTCTGGTAGAGGATTTAATGAGTATTGAGCCCGATATGTTGTGGGCTGACCAGAACTCTGGCGGTATTGAATATGTTAACAGGGAGTATACTATCGGGATGATAGCAAGGCTTTCCCTGATGAGGGGAGGTTATTGGTTAAAGCCAGATCTTACCATGCATGATCCAAATACTGAAGCAGCAATACGAAAAAAATATTACGAAATTGCCAATACATATTGTAAGAAACTGGTTAATCTAAAACCGCGGCCATTAGGAAATTATGCTCAGGTTTTCTTAAACCAGAATAAATATATTTCCCCAGTAAATGGTGATATGTTATTTGAAGTGGCCTACCCACTATTAAGAGGTGACCAGGGCTATGTGTTAGGTGTAAATGTTGTTTCGGGTACCCATGCCTATGGCGGTACGGGAGTACAGATGTTGTTGAGTCCTGCCTATTATTTTTCATTTGACACATCAGATTTACGGGTATCAGCATCATGCTCTATTATTAACTATAGTAGTACACTTCAGCAGGGTCCAGTTAGTGTTACAAATATAGCTATCAACAAGTGGAGCAGACTGCTTGTACCTACTCCACTCGGATCCACATCTTCAAAAGGAACGGGAATCAATTGGCCAATGATGCGGTATTCTGATGTTTTGCTAATGCTGGCAGAAACCGAAAATGAGCTTAACAACGGACCAACTGCTGAAGCACAAGCTGCATTGATACAGGTTCGTCAAAGAGTTTTCCCTTCATCATTATGGGGAGTAAAAGTTAATTCATATGTATCGGCACTTGGAAATAAACAGGCATTTTTTAATGCAATTGTAAATGAACGGGCATGGGAATTTGGAGGTGAGTTTCTTCGAAAACATGATTTGATCAGGTGGGGTAACTATGGTCAAAAGGTGGCTGAAGTAAGAAATACACTGGTTCAATTAGCGAATGGTGCAGTAAACAACATTGGTCCTTACGCCAGCTACCCTGATAAATTGTATTATACAAGAAATCCAGATAATACCATTTCCTGGTTAAGTCAATTCAGGAAACCTACAGGGCCAGTTCCTGCTGGTTACACTGCTACTAACTGGTTAGTATCACTATGGAATACAACTACAAATTTGCCATCCGATTATTACATTAATATGTATAAGGGATATACTGATTTAACAGGAAATACTCCACTTAGGTACATATTTCCCATTCATCAAACTGTTATTGCCGCTTCCCAGGGGACACTTAAAAATGAATACGGCTATTAAAATAATTCCGCCAAAAAAAACACAAAATGAAAAAAATATTATTTGTACTGCTTACTGCAGTATTGATTTTCACAGCTTGCAAAAAGGCCTCAGATCTAGGAGAAGCTCCAAGAATTTTTGGGCCAGTAATTTCAGGTGCACTTTTGGTAGATTCAAATACTATTACTGCTAGCTGGCTTAAAATAGATGCTGCAACCGCCTATGAAGTTCAACTTAGCCGGGACACATTTCGTACGGTTGACGTATATCTTAGGATTGATACCACAAGGGCTATGTTCAAAAAATTATTATTTAATCAACTCTACCAGGTACAAGCGAGATCCATCGCTATAGATTCTACTAAAAATTCAAGTTGGTCAAATCTCGGCGCTATTAAGACTTTAACTTCAATTTTAAAAAACCCTGGCATCTCCGATATTACTTTTAATTCTGTAAGAGTAAGCTGGACTACAAAAGGGGCACCAGTTTCGTCCATTAAAATTTTGAAGACTTCAGATAGCTCAGTAATAACAACAGTCAATCTTACCCTTTCAGACTTGATAAACGAAAACAAAGTTATCAACGGCTTAGTAAGTGATACAAAATATACCATCTTTTTGTATAGTGGGACAGATGTAAGAGGGTTTGTAGATTTTAATACAAAAGCTCCATTTGCTGGAGTCGTAATTGACCTCACTGGTATAACCGGCCGCCCTTCGGTATTGTCAGATACATTGCCATTAATTCCGTCCGGAAGTACTGTATTGCTGAAGAGAGGAGAAACTTATAATATTACAACCACATTAAATTTAAATAAATCCGTTACAATCTTAAGTGGTCCTGATTTATCTACAACTCTCCAGGCTAAGATCTATTTTACCAGTAATTTTTCAGTTGCTAATTCAAGTACCATTGATTTTATCGATTTCAAAGACGTGTATTTGTTAGGTGCCGCTTATGGTTCAAATTACATATTCAATTTAAGTTCAGCTGGAGCTTCTGCAAATATCGGACGTTTCAGTTTTGAAAATTGTGTAGCAGAAATTTTTAGAGGAATGATTAGAACTCAAGGTGCAGGTGGCGTAGTTATTGAAAACCTTGTCATTAATAACTGTATCATAGATAGTATTTCAGGCTTTGGTGTGCTAACGATGGGGCAAACTGGCGGGAAAGTAAATAATATCAGCATTACAAATAGCACTTTTTATAAAATAGAAAAAATAATAGTTAGCTCTTCTGGTTCATCAAATTCTATTCTTATGGATCAATGTACTGTAAATGAAACTCCGATAAGTGGTAGTTACTATATTGATTATGGAACTACCATGACAGTTTCAAATGGAATTACCGTGACCAACTGTATTTTTGGTCCAGGTAAAAACGGTGTAACTGCCGTAAGAGGTATCAGGACACTTGGCGGTACATCTATTGTTAGCAGTAACAATTATAAAACTGCTGATCAGACAAGTGGAGGAAGTGATATTCCCGGAGTTCTTCTTGCAAAGTCAAGTACTTTATTGTGGCAGAATCCGGCTAACGGTGACTTTAGAATTATTGATGCACTTTTCCCTGGAAAAAATAGTTCAGGAGATCCACGTTGGCGTTAGTGAATAGCTGGTCCTGTGTTACAATATACTTTTCATTTCGACCTAGCAATCAAAAACTCGTTGCTGTTCTCAGCAGCTGCTTTTTTTGTCCTGGAAATTTGAACAAGTATTTTCAAATTTCATTGACCATAAATTGAGACTAATTCTATTTGTAGCAGCATAATAATATAATTGTTCCATTTTTTTATTCTCAACTTTTCTGTTTAAGTAGTCAAAACTCATAATTTTCTCGGGAACAGATTCCGCAAAAAATTTTGAGGGTTTTTAAAGATTTCAGCTTGAAATTAGCTCACATTCAAATCTCTATCTCTTGTATTTGATTGTCAATAGATTATAGCAATTGGATTTATTATCATAATTAAAAGAAGTTAATTTGTATGCAAAAAATAAACATTGCTAAATCAAAAACATATATTAATTTCATTAATCGAAAAAAATAGAAAAAAATAGAAAATATTTTAGCAAATTTTAAGGACTACTACACCTATTTTTTTCGATATAACTAACGATTCTATAGAGAACTTAAAAACTGAAGCTTGCAGATGTTTCAAATTCCTCGCTTATTATTTACTCAGAGCCTTGCTTTAACCAGCTTAAGGTTTAAGAGGTTTATTAAAATGCCACTAAAATTTGAATATCAAACGCATCCTCATACGCACTGTAAAATTCTTGATTTTCATTACATTTTTTTATCAAACTAACGATTATGACCAGAGTACTTAAAGTAAAAGGACTTTCAATGCTACTAATCTTATTTTTTTTCTCGGGTCAGGTATTTGCCCAGGGTAAACAAATAACAGGTAAAGTAACATCTTCAGAAAACAAACAACCGGTATCTGGGATTACAGTAACAGCAAAGGGAACAAACATTGCTACAACAACAGATAATGATGGTTATTTTAAAATTAATCTTCCCAACAACTCTTCTACACTTGTTTTTTCTGGTGTTTCTTTTGCAACACAGGAAATTTCAACCAGTGGAAAATCAACAATCAATGTTGAATTAGTAGTATCAACAAAAGGGTTGGACGAAGTTGTTGTTATTGGTTATGGAACGGTAAAAAGAAGGGATCTGACAGGATCTGTGATTTCAATAAAAGGAGCTGAAATAAGGGAGATCCCTGCCCAAAATCCCCTTGAATCAATCCAAGGAAAAGTAGCTGGAGTTGATATACAAAGGAGTAGTGGTTCTGCTTCTTCAGGTTTGAGCATCAGAGTCCGGGGAAACCGGTCAATTGGTGCTGGTAACAGCCCATTGTTTATAGTTGATGGTATACAGACAGGGAACATTGATGATATTAATCCCAATAGTATTGAATCCGTTGAGTTTTTAAAAGATGCTTCAGCCACTGCAATTTATGGGTGGCAAGGTGCTAATGGAATTATTATTATAACAACAAAAAAAGGGTCAGGGGGCAAAACCAAGATTGATTTTAATTCATATCTGGGTATATCAACTGTATCCCGGTATCCCTCCGTTTTAACAGGACCTGAATATGCTGAAATAAGAAGGGAGGCTAAACGTACCGTTGGAGCATGGAATTCATCTGCAGATGATGCAATAATTTTTACAGCGGCGGAATTTGCAGCAATTCAAAACAATCAATGGATAGATTACCAGGATTTATTATTTCATAAAGGGATACAGCAGAATCATAATATCGGAGTCAGTACCGGTAACGATAAAACGAAAGTTTACTTTGGGATTGATTATCTAAGGGAAAAAGGAATTTTAAAATTTGATGAGGTCAAACGTTATTCAATCCGGACTAATATAGATCAAACTTTTAATAGCTGGATAAAAGCTGGTTTACAAAGTCAGATAACTAACAGGGACGAAAGTTATAGAAGGGATCCACTGAATATCGCAAATAAAATTATTCCATTTGGAACTGTTTACGATGCAAACGGCAATTTCATTCTCAATCCGGCTAACGGAAATACCGTCAGTGCTCTTGCTGATGAACAACCAAATGTATTTAACAATACCGGAAAGATAACAAGTGTAATTACGAATGTTTATCTGGATATGAAACCGTTTTCAGGATTTACATTCCGATCAAATTTTGGTGTTAATATTGGAAATTCCAGATCAGGTCTTTTTGAAGCTCAACAGAGTATCTCCCGTGCTACCGCAACCGGTAGTTTTGCATCTTATAACGCTTCTAACAGCCGATTTTTAAATTGGGATAACATTATTACCTATCAAACAAATATTAAAAGTCACTCATTCACATTGACTGGCTTAAACAGCTATGTAGAGAGCCTATCCGATAATGTTAGTGCACAGGGTGAAGGTCAATTGCTACCTTCCCAATTGTTTTATGCGCTCGGAAATGCACCTAATAATATTAAAATCAGCAGTGGTTATACAAAATGGAATGTATTATCCTTTGCCGGCCGTCTTAATTATAGCTACAAGGGGAAATATCTGATTACAATAACAAATAGAGTAGATGGTGCTTCAAGGCTATCCGTTGGAAATAAATGGGCATCTTTTCCATCTGCATCTGTTGCTTGGCGCATAGTTGATGAGAACTTTATGAAAAAAGTATCATTTGTAAGTGATCTTAAACTTAGACTTAGCTATGGTGTAGCAGGTAATTCTGGAATTTCTCCGTATGGCACGCAAAGTTCGTTACTCCGTGTGCCAATGGCATTTGGCGAAACAAGTTTCCAGGGATTCACTTTTTCTCCGCTGCTTGGAAATGCCGATGCCGGATGGGAATTGTCAAAAACCAAAAATATTGGAATTGATTTTGGGTTGCTCAACAACAGGGTAAATGCAACTGTTGATATTTATGATACTCATACTTCTGATTTATTACTTCCACGAGGATTACCTCCTACTACCGGAGTTCAGACGGTTTATCAGAATATAGGCGAAACGAGAAACAGAGGTTATGATATTAGTTTGAGTTCCACTAATGTTAAAACAAAAGACTTTACATGGTCTTCTTCATTAACTTACTCCCACAATAAGGAAGAAATTGTTTCATTAGTTACCAATGGAGTTAATGATATTGGAAACGGATGGTTTATTGGACAGCCTATAAATGTATTTTATGATTACGAGAAATTAGGAATATGGCAGACCTCTGAGGCAGCAGATGCGCTGGTTTTTGGCCAAAAACCAGGAGATATAAAAGTAAAAGATCAAAACGAGGATAATAAGATTGATGCTATAAATGATAGAGTTGTACTTGGCGGCGTCAACAGACCTAAATGGCACGGGGGATTTGATAACAAGGTTACTTATAAAGGCTTTGATATTAGCATCTACATTTATGCGCGTTGGGGACAAATGCTTAATCCGAATTTTTTAAACAGGTATGATCGTCAATCAAATCTAAGTAACAGCACCAAAATTATTAATTACTGGACGCCCACCAATCCATCAAACGACTATCCCCGACCAAACGCTAATATTTCGGGAGCATCAACCCTTTATTTTAGTACCATAGGTTATGTCGATGGTTCGTATTTGAGGATCAGGAATATGTCACTTGGATATACTTTTCCTACAATCAAAAAAGCATTCTTCAACAGTCTTAGAGTATATGTTAATGGAACAAATCTTGCAACATGGACAAAGAGTGCCAAATTAAAAGAATATGATCCGGAAAGGGGTGGAGGTGAAAGTGCTCCTATGTTGAAAAACGTAGTATTTGGAATAAACTTTGGTCTTTAATATAAAAAAATTTTACGATGAAAAATATATCAATAATAGTTTTATCTGTTTTATTACTGACTACTTTGTCATGTAAAAAACAACTAGAAGAATATAATCCAAGTGGGTTAACTGCAGAAGCTGTTTACACTACACCGGCGGGGTTTGACGCCCTTGTAAATGCGGCTTATGGTTATCAACGAATGTGGTATGGTAAAGAAGAAGGATACAATATATCTGAAATGGGAACCGATCTTTGGATGAGTGCAGCTGGTGATATTTCTCCTGATTTATCGCAGTACGTCAATCTGCAGGGCACAAATAGTCTTCTTAAATTAGAATGGAATGCTTTATATAGTGGAGTTAATTTGTGTAATGCGGGTATTAATCGGATAGGAGAAGCAGGTTATTCCGCGGCAACACAAAAACAAAGAGAAGGGGAACTTCGTTTTCTGCGAGCTTTTTATTACTGGCATATTGTAGAAACTTGGGGAGGAGTTCATTTTACTACAGAAGAAACAAAGGGCATTATTTCTACTGCTAATAAAACACCTGTTGATACATTTTATGCTCAAATTTTCCGGGACTTGAATTTTGCTGTTAACAATTTATCTAATTCAACCTCTGATTATGGTCGGGTTACAAAACCTGCGGCTATGTCCTTTTTAGCTAGAATGTATTTAACTAGAGGAATGAATGCAGAAGCGGCTGCAATGGCAAATGCAGTTATTAAAGGAGGTTTTGGATTTGTCCTTCAACCAAAGTACACGGATTTATGGGATATGGCTTTTCAAAAAAATAATAAAGAGGTAATATATGCTATTAACTACGCAAACACACTGACTTTTAACGATATTAATTCCGGTCTGTTTACTATTGGCCATAGCAGGGGAAGTAACAATGGTCATATGATGTATTTAATGAAATATGACGACTTACCTCGTATGGGTAGAATAATAGAATACGGCAGACCATTCAATAGGTATATGCCAACTCGTGCACTTTTGGACTTATATGGTCCCGGGGACTCTCGTTATGCGGGGTCGTTTAGGGAAGTTTGGAATAGCTGCACAGGCAATTCCAACGACACAGCTAAATCAAGGCCGGGAGATACCGCAATAGTTGCAACAAGAACACTTAAGGTAGGTACTATTGTAAATTCGGATGGAACAACAACTGGCACTAACCCCGGTGGCACGACTTATAAAGTGTACAACAGAAACACCATTTACAATGCGGCAACAGGGAAAGTACTGAATCGCCTAGTCTATCCATCCTTAAGAAAGCATATGGATTCAACCCGCCTTTCTTATAATGAGGCACAAAGTGCAAGAGATGTTTTTGTGATACGTTATGCCGAATTGTTTCTCATTGCTGCTGAAGCACAGTTGGGATTAGGAAGAACAGATTCAGCTGCTTATTTTATTAATATAATAAGAACAAGAGCTGCAGACCCAGGTCAAACTGCTGCCATGCAGATCCTGCCAGCGCAGGTAACACTTGATTTTATTTTAGATGAAAGAGCAAGAGAATTTGCTGGAGAGCAATTGAGATGGTTTGATTTAAAAAGAACCGGTAAATTAATTAGCCGTGTTAAAGCGCTGAATCCAGACGTTGATCCTAATATTCAGTCTTTTCATATTGTTCGGCCAATACCCCAATCTCAGTTAGATGCAGTCCTTAATAAGGATGAATTCAAGCAGAATGTTGGATATCAATAAAACAATTCTTTTTTTAATATTAATTAGGAGAAACCAACTAAAATTCTCGTTTTCTCAGTTCATATAGCAAAGCAGATATCTTGAACGGGCTGTTGTTCTCAACAGCCCTCTTTTTTTATAACTAATTAAGGTGTAAAAAAAAATCCGAATAAAAATTGTTTTCGGGAAATTTTACTTCTTTATTATTGAGTTTTTGTTTTATAAGTCCTGCCAGGGTTCATAATGTCCCAACATTGTATTTTCCTTTTCAGCTACTGGTCCATCGATTATTAATTTAGTGAGGCAAAATACATTTGCTCGTAAAAAAAAGTAGAAGGTTCTGAAGGTACAAATCAGGTTTCTCATTTTCTGATAAACCGGCATCACATTGTGATACGGGAAAAAATAATTTTAAAATAGGTCTTAAGTATTTTAATTTCTGCTTCTATTCAATTTTAATTCGAGTTCATCCAGAAATTGAGAGGCTGATTGGGAGTCAATTGCCTTAAAAAAATCTCTGGCACTATCAATCCCTTTTTGAATTTCAAAACGCTTCTTGGCCGAGAGCTCCGAAATTTTGTAGAGACAGACAAGATTTCTTCTAATGCTGTCTGAGGTCACTCCAAAAAGACGATTGAGTAATTGCCCGGATGCTTTATTACCAGGCAGTATTTGTATTCCAGACGTTTTAGAAAATATATAGTAAATAACAGTGAGAGCCGGTATGGAAAATTGCTCCCTTTTACTTAGGTTTAAATCCTCTTCTTCTTTTTTTAAAATTTCCTTTTCAGCAATTATTGTATCAAGTTTCGGCAAATAATCCAAATACAATATCTGGAGGTAAAGGGCAGGTAAAAGAATCAACATGCTTAATGTTCCGGCCATAAAGTTGAAATCAATACTACATCAAAGCCTTTGTCTTCTGTTCGCATCAAATTTGTTATGGCCGCAAGCCCCAGTATTACAAAAAAATGTCCGAGACTACTCAACCAAAAACTACCTATATTTTTTTTTCGGGAGGCTGAAAAACTCCAATAAGGTAATTTTTGTTGATAATAGGAGTGTTTGATCTCAAACTGGCGTTTGATTACAGTAACATTTAATGGGTTATCAAATAGAATAAACTCTTTACTCATTTTCACAAAATCTTTCATACACTTATGTTTTTTTTAAAATTACCAAGTGAAATAGAAAGTAATAGTAAATGAAATATTAAAACAAGGGAAAATGAGTGTTTCCCACGCTTCACTTCACGAAGTTTTACGAATAAACAGAAAAGTAATAAGGCTGGATAAATAAGAAATAAATGAATTGTATCTTTATAAGGACAAGTTGCTCTTTGTAAAGGTTGGTAAAGCAAGGGAGAGTTTTGAACGACTAATTCGACTAAAGGTTCAACTAAACTTCCTCCAAAAAATAAAACCCGCTACCAGAGCGGGTTTCCTTGAGATATACTCTCTAAAATGCGGACCGGACGGGACTCGAACCCATACTTCAATATATTTCTAAATCAATTTGTTACAAACTCTTCTACAATTGTACTCAACGAATCACTCACTCTCTTACCTCTTATTTAGTAGCTGCAAAGTCTGCTTCAAAGATAGAGCATTTATATTTTATGACACGAAATTGACCATCCTTAATCCAGGGCCAGTAATTTATCAAATGTATTAAAATGCAATGTAACAATCCAAGGGAATTCGTTAACTCAGGTAACGAAGCGAGTGGCAATCATCTTCCTAAGTCTCAATTTAATTGGCATTGCAGCTTGGCAAGGGTAGTATCTGTTAGGCCAGCGTCAAGTAAATAATTAAATTACTGGTGATGAAAAATGCAGACTTGAACAGATGATCGACAAGTGACCCAGCGCAGCGTTTATCAAACCCACGAATATCCCTACCCCAACCAACCTTACCAACCCAGCGAGAGCTGCAGTAAGAACGTTGCAATCCCCGCCACAAAACCCAGCAATGCCAACCATGATATGTTTTTGAGGTACCACATGAAATTGATTTTCTCTATGCCCATCACGGCAACCCCGGCGGCCGACCCAATTATAATGGCGCTGCCGCCGGTGCCGGTTGTTAATGCGAGAAACTCCCAGAAATTGTGATCGGTGGGGTAGGTAGTTAAATCATACATTCCTTGCGACGCAGCCACCAGGGGCACATTATCTACCACCGACGAGAGAAGACCCAGCGCCGTACCAATTAGGTAATCATTTTTAAGCGTGCCCGTCATAGCTTGCGCCAGGCTTTTTAATACTCCCATCGATTGCAAGGCCGTAACAGCCAATAATATGCCAAGGAAAAATAATATGCTTGGCGTATCAATTTTCTGCAGCGCATTTGTTACCGTAAACCTTTCCAGGTATGCAGGCGGTTTTCGTTTGTGTATGACGGTGGTAATTATCCAAATCAATCCAAGCGCTAATAGCATACCCATGAAAGGCGGCAGATGGGTCACTGTTTTAAAAGCGGGTACAAATAACAACAGGGCAATACCGGCAAACAAAATAATCTTTCCATCTTTCTTTTCTTCCGGGGTACAAATGGATGCAGGAATGGCACTGAGCGTTTGACCCCTAAACCGGCGCGCCACCAGCAGGGCGGGAACAACACAAACAATAACGCTGGGAAAAATAAGCTTTACTATAATATTCAATGCGGTGATTTGCCCACCAATCCACAACATCGTGGTGGTAACATCTCCTAACGGGCTCCAGGCGCCTCCCGCATTGGCAGCAATCACCACCATGCCTGCAAACCAAAGCCGATCATTTTTTTGCGGCAATAACTTCATACACAGCGACGTCATTACAATAGCAGTGGTTAAATTATCCAGCAAGGCAGACAGAAAAAATGTAATCAGGGTTATTATCAATACCAATTTGCCTTTTCGTTTGGTAACAATTTGCCGGGTGATGAGGTCAAAACCATTGTGTGAGTCAACCAGTTCAACGATGGTCATTGCACCCAAAAGAAAAAAAATGATGGAAGCAATTTCACCCAAATGGTGTACCAGTAATTCGCCGGCAGCCGCGGGTGAATCAGCCGTCAGAAAATACATGGTCCAGCATAACACGCCTGTGATTAACGCAGAAGCAGCTTTGTTAAGCTTCAGGTTATGCTCAAATGCAATGGCTACATAACCGGCTAAAAATATGATGACAGTTACAATAACACTCATTTAAATACTGTTTTTATATCTTTTCTGTTGAGGCGAACCTTTAGCCAGCTTTCCATTTTTGCTTTTACAGACACAGATTTCGGCTTTGAAAAATTTAATACCACAATGGGAACCTTTGGCAATACAGAGTCGTGCCTAATGCTATTGCCCATAGCAATTGTTGCCTCAGCCAGGTCTGCATATTGCGTCTTAAGCTCCTTGTATAGCTGCGGGGCCATCTTGCCAAAATATTCTGTACTATCCAGCTGCGTACGCAACGACAACAATTCTGACTCTCGGGCCTTGATAAGCGCATTCAATTGCTCAGATTGGCCATTGTCTTCATCTGGCCGGTTTACAGAAGCCAGGTAAGAAAATCCCTGGTGTATTTCTAATTTGGTACCTGCCAGGTCAAAATTGACTAATTTTTTTTCAAGGATCCTGATATTATCTTCGGAGATAACATCTCCCCCATATACCAATGTAATAACCTTGAGCTTGGGATCAATTTTTTTATTGAGAATATAATCATTCGTAAAATTGCCTTCCGCCGCAATAAACTTATTGGCTTTTTTAGTGAATCTATCTTGTTGTACTAGGTCATAACCAAAGTACAGGCTCGGAATAATTGTTACGATAACAACCATCCAAATAATTCGCTGGGCTTTTAGATCTGCTTTTTTGTCTGGCAGGTGCTTGTACGGAAATTTCAGGAAACGTGCAGTAACAAAGGTAGCCAGTGCAATAAAAACCGTATTGATGATGAACAGGTAAAAGGCGCCTATAAAAAAATCCAGTTTTAGTGTGGCCAGGCCATAACCTGCCGTGCACAAGGGAGGCATTAATGCGGTAGCAATGGCCACCCCGGGTATTACGTTTCCTTTCTGCTTGCTGGAGGTGGCAATAATACCGGCCAGCCCACCAAATAAAGCAATAAGCACATCATAAATATTGGGAGAAGTTCTGGCTAAAATTTCAGAATGGGCTTCATTTAAAGGCGAAATGAGGAAAAATATCGTGGAAGTAGTTAAAGCCACGCCCGTTGCCACCAGGAAATTATAAAAAGACTTGCGCAGTAATGATACATCATTGATGCCTACAGAAAGGCCCAACCCCATTATGGGTCCCATTAAGGGCGATATAAGCATGGCGCCAATAATTACGGCCGGCGAATTTACATTTAAGCCTAACGAGGCAATAAAAATGGCGAATATAAGTACCCAAAGGTTGGTACCCCTGAAAACAACACCCTTTTCAATCTGATCGGTTATAACTTTGGTCTCCTCTTTTTCATGGTGTATGGCAAATTTTGCAAAAAGTCGGTTCATTATTTCGGCAATTTTAAAACAGGCTTTCTATATTATTCTATCAATAAAAACCCTACTTATTTAAAATTAGACTTTAAATATTTACCACCACCAACAATAGCAAAAGGACTATCCTAAGTCCTTTTACATTCCGTAAGAAAATTCGATTATCGTGCAAAAGCTATTTGTTTATTTCTGCAGTTAACACAACTTGCGGACCGGGATAACTTTTAGCAGCATCCTCCTCTGCAGTGACATAAATACTCACCGGCTCATAGGGAGTGACCGTTTTTAATGAGCCCTTCAATGTTTTAGATAACAGACCCGACGATATGGTTAATTGACCTAAATTTTTTTGACCGTGTTCCTTTGTGGCTAACCATACAAGATAAAGACTTTTAGGGGGGTTCAGCTTATCGGGCTCCGCAAGATGCAATACACTAACATTTATTGAATAATTACCATTATTATCCTTATCAATTTTAATAGTACCTGTTGCTGCAGGCACCACCGAAGATGTATTGAAATGGATCTTTCTGGCGCAGGATGTAAAAAGGATGACACAGAGAAAACCAACTAATGGGTAAAAATATCTTTTCATGGTTTTGTTATTAAAAAAGTGAAGTAATTTCCAATACTTAAAATGTAGTGGTTTGAGTATTCATTTGAGTTAAGATGAGGATACAAAGTTAACCAAAAGCTACCGGTTTGCCAATAAGAACAGGGGGTAATACGGTTTAGATCTGTTAAAAACTGCTACCTTATTTTTTTTTTCGTTTGATGCAGTTTATAATTAATTTTTACAGAATGAGCCGAACTCCACCCAACTCGGCAACGCGGTAACTAAACTTTTCCCCGGGTGAACTGATAAACATAAAATTCTTTGGAATTTTCCATCTGGTAGAAAGTTCATCTATCAATTCGGGGCCAAACACTCCTTCGATAGTGATATATTCCATTTTAATTTCAGGATAAGCCCTGTCAAGCACTTCAAAATCTACCATGAACTGTTGCTGGGGCGGCTCATGTTCTTTAAGAACAGTAACAATCTTTATTTTTCGGGTAACTTCGTTTTCATAAACGTACATCATCACTTTATTAAGCGTTGCAATATCATCTCCTTTTGAGAAAAATATAAACTCTTGGCTATGCAAAATATTGATAAAGTAATTTACTTTTCTGCGACTGTGCAGGGTAATGTTTCGGAACCTGTCTGTAAAGCTTTTGAGTACCGTTAAACTAAACTCAAAAATATACTTCCGGTTAAGCAATGAGAATATGAGCAACATGGCCGGAATAAAATATTGTAAAAAAATTACCAGGTATTCCGGCCGCATTCTTACATTACCATACAATGCAGCAACTACAGCAAAAAGAGCAAGGATAACGGTAAGTGTGGTGGCATATTCCGGCCGTGGTAACCTGCTCCTTTTTAATTTCAATAATAAGTTGCCTAACGCAAAGAATATCATTACTGATAAAAAAGAGATAGTATACACACCCGCAAGCGGTGCAAGTTCTCCGCCTGTTACAAGCAAAACAGATAAGCACAGCAGAAAAAATGCGACTACAATCCGATAGCTGCTCCCCCGTTTATTTTCTTTTAGAAAAAATTGTGGTAATATTCTATCCAATGTCATCCGCTTAATCAATCCGTTAACGCCTACAAACGATGTAAGTAATGCCCCGCTCAAAACCGTTACAGCGTTCACAGAAATTATCACTACCAGCATTGATCCGCCGGTCAGTCGGGCCATATAGCTGAGCAACGATTGCTGATGAGCTTCGGCCTCCTGTACGGGCATCACCCCAATTGCTAAAAATGCAATCAGCGGATTTAGTACCGATACTGCTATCCACATATTTCTTAAAGTCTTCGGAAAAACTCCCGGCTTTTGTTCCTCAACAAAATTTGCAGAACTTTCAAAACCAGAAATGCCAAGCATAGCTGCACTAAACCCAAAAAACAACGCGCTGGCAATGCTTCCGGATTGCAGTGGTTGCGAGAAATTAAAATGAAAAGTCGCCATTCCATGTTTCGAAATGAAAATGACCGCCCCCATAACCAATAGCAGCATAGCACTCAGATGAAACAAGAAAATGACCAGGGCAACGATTGCACTCTCTGATATACCCAATATAGTAAGACATAAAAAAATGAAAAGCAGCCCGGCAGTGGCGTACTTGACAGGCAAACAGTGGATTATTTCATGAAGATAATGCATCGCCTCACTGGCTGAAATCACTGCTGTAGCCATGTAAGATAAAATTGTTAAACAAGCTGCCACCGATGCATTGCTTTTGCTGGTTGTATTTAACAACACGTTATAGGCGCCCCCATTCAACGGCAAAGCGCCGACTACCTCTCCATAGATTTTCCGAAATAAGAAAAGCACTCCTGCTACCAATAAAAGCGCCACCCATGCATATTGACCTGCCATTGCTATTGTGAGCGCCGCTACATACAAGCATGAAGAGGTAATGTCATTTCCGCAAATGGCAGTAGCCAGCCAGGAATTCAATTTTTTAGCAGGGGACATGATAAAGGAAAAATAGTCTTTATACCGGATGAGGTGTCATTAGCGAAATCAGCACCCGTTTACTCTTTCTTTATCTAAAGTACGGAAAGCAACCCATAAACAGTTGCAGTGTACATTAACCCTACGAAATATGGTAAGGCAGGAAGCATACCACTAACAACTGGTTTCACAGGTTACGCTGTACCTGTTTTAGTGAGCGAATCTAAAATTTCATCAGCGCTCATCTTGGGTGAATTTGCATGAAGCAGCAGCAGCGGAATTGTTGTATTGTGTATGATTTGCCGGGCATAAGGACTTAACCGGAAGTCGCTTTTCACTTCGTCTGCCTCAGAGCTGATGATAGCAAGATCATACACTTGGTTTCGTATTTTGCTTATCACCTTTTCTGCAAACTGGTTGTCCCGGAAATAGTATTCCATGGTATAAAGCAAACCATCATTCTCAAGCCTTGTTTTCATCAGTTGGTCCAAATGGTGGATGATGTGCAATTCAGCTTCCTGTTCCGGGTTGCGTAAATTTAAAAGTGTGAATGCCGGCTTATTAATCAGTAAATTCCTGATGGCATCATATTTATCTGGCACGCTGAGCAGGGCCCTTACAGGAAACAATACTTTTTCAAAAGAATATTTTTCAATATCCTCCGGCACTATAATTACCGGTACAGGTGATTTTTCTGCAATCTGGCAGCAGTGAGTGCCGGCATAAGCCGACACTCTGCTGTTACTGCCATTCTTACCTAAAATAATCATGTCTACATGTATATTCACCGCAGTTTTTAGCACACAGTGCGTAATGGCCCCGTATTCACAGGTATAAAAACATTTCAGGGCATGTTCATCAATAACTGACCGGGCGAAGGTTCCCAATCGCTGCGTTGTTTCTGTAAAATGCGTGGGCGCTATTTTGATCGCTTCAGGAAATAACTCATAGTCATTGTCCGTTACGTGCAATAACTGAATAACGGCAGCGTGGTCTTTAGCAATTGATACTGCCAGCCGAAGAGCTTTTATACTGTTCCGGCTAAAATCAATGGGTACTAATATCTTTCGGATGTCAATTTTTTTCATACACCGAAGTTTTAAAATTTTCAAATTTCGAAGCTATTCCGGCTGCGGCTAAGCGCGTTCATTTCAGTTACGTGCTGATCCTTTTCACCGGCATCACTTACTTTGACGAACTTGCATTGGCGTTTTTTTCCATTGTTTTCCGAAGAATATCAACGTATCGTTTCGCATCACTGTTATCGGGATCTAGTTGCAATAGTTTGTCAAAATATTCAATGGCTGCTGCATAATCTTTCTCCACATTTGCTTTATAAGCGGCCAGGTATCCGTATGCTTCAATAAGGTGTTTTTTGCCGGTAGCATTCACGGAATCTTTTTCCAGGAAATTGATCAACTGCAAATAGTGCGGTATGGCCGTACCCATTTCCATAGAAGTGTCGATGGCGGCATTTGCTTTGGCTCTCCAGTAATACCCAAATTCTTCAGCCGGGTATTTAACTGCATACATGTTGAATATGGTATCAGCATTTTTATACTCACCCGCAAGATAGCTGGCAAGGCCCCAGTTAAAAAGGTCTACATTAGATGCCGAAGGTGTGGCCTCATAGTATTTACCCAGCCACAGTGCCTCATTGCGGTAGTCCTTTATCTTTTTATACAGGCCGCTGATTTTCTTATAATAGCCGGGTCTAAGCGCAGTATCGGCTTCCAGCTCCACAGCCCGTGTATAAAACAATGCAGCGCTGTCTTCCTTACCTTGCAATGAGCTGTAGATGTCTCCCATGGCTTCATAATCCTTGGCAATGACGCCGGTATCATGTTGTTCTTTAAAATAATTATTCATAAATGCTACCGCTTTAGCTGTGTCGCCGAGTTCTTTATAACTATAGGCGGCAAGTTTGTATAAACGGGGAGCAGTCTGGGTTCCTTGTTTCTCAATAAGCCTGGTTACATTGGAAATGGCATCTGCATAATTGCCGGACGCATATAAAATGTCGGCATACAAGTAATCGTTTGCCACATCATTGTCTGAAGCGGCCATATACTTTTCCAGGTAATATTTTGCCTTGGAGACATCCTTGTAATAATAATGATAATACAATTCAAAAAGTGCGGGTGCGTACATGGAGTCAAGCGCTACTGCCTTTTCAAATTCAGGTACATACATGCCGGCATTTTGTTGCGAGGTGTATATTTTTCCAATTTTATAATGCGCTACTGCATACCCGGGGTCTTTGGCCAATGCATTGTTATAAGACTTATAAGCATTGCCGCCATCGCCTAATTTTCTATAGGCATCGCCCATCAGAATGTCCAGTGCAGGGTTCTTCTTGTCTTTTTTTATCGCTTTACCAAGTAATTCCAGTGCATACGCGGCATCCCCTGCCTTTGAATTGATAATTGCCGCCGCAATTTCCGCCAAAACTGCAGGATCTTTCATTTTCGTTTCTGTTAACACTGCCTCAAATTGCTGTTTGGCAGCCATGGAATCATTTTGCATCAGCAAGACGCGCGCCATTACACTTTTGAAAAGCGGCTTCTCCCTCACATCTGCCGGCGCGAGGCTGAGACTGTCTTTGAGCGGCACTACCTGGTCCTGGCCAATATAAGATTGCGCCAATGCATGCCAGGCAGCCTCATTACCGGGATCAGTTTTAAGTAATTCATGCAGGCTTGCTTCAGCGCTGTCAAATTTTTCATGATAAATCATTTCTCGGGCCGCATCCAGCGACTGGGCCCAAAATATGGATGGTAAAAGAATTAGAATACAAGTTTTTATAAGACGCTTCATAGTGCTGATAGTTAATATGAAAAAATAAATTTGATTATCCTATTTGTTGCGCGCATTACAGCGCCAGTACCTCCAACTTAGAATTACCTTTCACAAAATCATTTACCGGGTGGCTACGCAATACAGACTGCTTACCATTGGGTTTAGGGTTTATCAAGAGCAAATCTGCTTTCATTGATTGTGCAAACTGCAATGCCGCTTTTGCCAGATTGTGCCCGGGCACCGTTGCATGTTCAATGGGCGTATTTACGGTTGCCTTTAATTGCCGGTACGTTTCAATAAAAGAATTGTACAGCGGTTCGGAAACCGGGGAAGAACGGTTTTCCGGTAACAATAAATAAATCCTCGCCCTGTATTTTCTTGCCAAAGTAATTAACATCTCCAGCGACTTATCAGGTACAACGGTCTGTACCGGGTATACAATGGATTTTATTTTGTTGTGCAATGACCCCAATTTTGCAGTCAGTACCGGACAACCTGTATCGCCCGCCAATACTGCCGGTTTCAACGTATTTAAAAACGGAAACCAGTTGTGGTAGTTATGTTTGCCAATGATGATTAATTCTGGACGGAGCTTTTTTGCAAGTTGCGTAATAGCTGGCTGAACTTTACCTGCTTTTTTTAGGTGGATGCTGACGTGCACCCCGGGATATGACTCTGTAATGGTTTGACTCCATTGACTGAGATGGCGGTCTGCAAAATGCGTATTCGCCTTTTCAACCCATGCATTGCCCGGCAATAATGGGTCTGCACCCAGCAGGGGACTCATGGAAGGAATTACGTTGAACAGATGAACAACACCATCCTGTGGCGCAATCAGTTCCATCGCTTTTTTAATGGCGATTTCAGTATTGATGGTGAAATCTACCGGAACCAGTATAGTGTTAAAAGCTACATTCATAGTCTCTGCTTATTGGTTCAAAGCTATTCCCGCGCTATTAAGCCTTCATTAGAAGTAGATTAGAATTTAATTAGAGGCCGAAGAAAAAGACAAGGGCGGCAAAGATGCCGTAACTTTCTGCTTTGCTAACATTGGCACTGTTCTGGCGCCTGCTACAAAAAAAGTACATGGAAGACAGAAAGATTCTGATCATTGAAGATGAACAAAAGATTGCCGATACGCTCAAATTCGGCTTAAACGAGAATGGTTATTTTGCCGAAACGGCCTATGATGGCAAGATTGGATTGCAGTTGTTTACTGCTTTGCCGTTTGACCTGGTAATACTTGATGTAAACCTGCCGGGTTTAAATGGATACGAAGTTTGTAAAGTCATCAGGCAACACAATGCAGCCATACCTGTAATAATGCTCACTTCTATGAGCACTTTAAATGATAAAGTGGAGGGGTATGATGCCGGTGCTGATGATTATATTGTTAAGCCTTTTGAATTTAAAGAGCTTTTGCTGAAAATAAGAGTACTGCTAAAAAGAACAATGGCGCAGCATATTCCGGTGGGCAATTTCTTAAAAGCCGGTGACCTTGAAATGAACCTTGATAGTAAAGAAGTAAAACGAGCGGGAAAGATTATTCATCTTACCGCAAAAGAGTTCCAGCTGCTGGAATTTCTACTTCGTAACAAGAACAAGGTGGTATCGCGGGCAGATATTGCCATCAATGTATGGGACGTAGACTTTGACACCAATACCAATGTAATTGATGTGTACATTAATTATATCAGGAATAAGATTGATAAACAGTTTGATGAAAAATTGATACAAACACATGTGGGCATGGGTTATGTTTTAAAAGAAAACTGAACATCATGGGTGTACGCCTCCGGATAACACTGGTTTTTGCTGCGATTGCTGTTTTTATTTTACTGCTGGTATGCGGTTCGGTATATTTTTTTTCTTACCAAAACCGCATCAGGAATATTACCACCCGCCTTACCAACCGTGCAATAACTACTGCTCGCTTGTTAAGCCGCTCAGATTATTTCAGTAAAAACCTTGTGCAACGCATCGATTCTTCTACCAGCATTGCATTGTTGAATAAAGTAATACAGGCGTATGATCAAAACAATTATTGTATTTATGCGTACAGCGATATTGCCGAGGACAGCCTGCCGATGGACACCGAAGTACTTGCTAAAGTGAGGGCCAATACCCACCTATACTATACCGCGGGAACAAAAGATGTGATTGCTACCAATGTAACTGCCAATAACAGCCAGTTGGTGATGGTAATTGGCGCCATCGATTACGAAGGAAAGGAAAAACTGCGCCAGTTACGACTGATCATCTTTTTCAGTTTTGCAGGCGGATTAATTATAGCACTTGCCGGTGGTTATTTTTTTTCCGGTGGATTGGTGAAGCCTATTAAAAAGATTGCCGATGAAGTAAACGAAATCTCTGCCAAAAATCTTACCAGCAGAATAAACCTGGGCCCCGCAAATGATGAGTGGCACTACCTGTCGTCTACCCTCAATGCATTGCTAAACCGTTTGCAGGACAGTTTTGAAGTGCAGCAGCGTTTTGTATCACATGCGTCTCATGAGTTGTCGACCCCGCTTACATCCATCTCCAGCCAGTTGGAAGTCTCGTTGCTTAAAAACAGGGAAGCAGCTGATTATCGTAAGGTGATGGAGTCAATCTACCAGGATGTTCGTCATCTCAATAAACTTACCCAAACGTTGCTGGAATTTGCCAGCGCTTCGGGCAACAGCGCGGGCATTGTTATTGACATCATCCGCATTGATGAAATATTGATGCGGCTACCAGGTGAAATGGTAAAAATAGATCCGGCATATTCAATTGTGTTGCTTTTTAATGAACTTCCGCCCGAAGAGGATAAATTACTTATTTGGGGTAACGAGGAATTATTATTTTCAGCACTTCATAACATTGTTAGCAACGCCTGTAAATATTCACCTGACCATAAGGCCATTATTAAACTCATTGTAAGGAATGATGAAGTTAAGGTGATGATTCGTGATAACGGCCCGGGCATTCCTAAAGAGGAACTGCAGCACATTTTTCAGCCTTTTTACCGGGTTGATGTCGACAAAAATGTAAAGGGCTTTGGCCTGGGGCTTTCGCTCGCCAACCGCATTGTTAAATTACACAAAGGCAATATTGAGGTGAGCTCAGATCGAGATGCAGGTACCGATTTTTGGGTTATACTGCCCGCCGCGAGCAAATTGGGTCTACCACAGGACCAGTGATGAAGGCGAAAGAGCAATTGGGTAATTTTGTGAACGAACAACTCCTACAACTTCCTTAAATGATGCGGGCTACTGTTAGAGGTAAAACATATTGTTGAGCCCCCTATCCGCATACGACTAGAATTCAATGGAAGTGCTTATCACAACCTTTACTTATCAGTACGGATGTTCTAACTTCAAGTATGCCAACGCAAGACCACGAATGCCACTGCAGGTAAAGCAATGTATGAACAATCTCTTCGAGCTCACTTCATCATCAATTGATACAAATAGTACCACAGTATTTCACAGTAACGATGCCCGGACCCTAAGCCACACTTATGACGGATGCAATCTGTATAATAAATTGTATTCTGCTGAATTTGGTAGGCAGGCAGGCAATTATAAACTGGAAAGCAACGCTATCTCAAAACAATGATTCATCTTTTCTAGAAAAATAAAGAGGTTGTAACCTGTGGATGAGACAGTGTCGATGGCAACTATAATCAGCTCACACTCATTCACTACTGAATTCTAATGTGGTTCTAATGCAATTCTAAGCCATGGTTAATAGGGAGGACCTAGTTTAGCAGCATAGTATTTTTGATACTAAAAAACATTGAGCATTTATTCCTAACGTTAAACAAACTGCGCGCAAAACTGCTATGTAAAATTTTGTGTGCAGCGACCGCAGGCAAAGGAATGTAAATAAATAGATACTTTTTGCACCTAAACTGCAACCAGAGGCAGCGAGATCTCGGGCAATGCCTGAAATAACGTCCGTTTAAAAATCATTTTCATTGTAGACGGCCTGGGTTTTGTGGGATATTTTTTTGTAAGATATTATGTTGTCAGAAACTCCACATATATTACTAGTTGATGATAATGAAAGCATTCTTGAAACAATAGAGATAGTTTTGAAATACCATTCATTCCAGGTTTCTACTGCCACCAATGCATCACGCGCACAACTCCTTCTGGAAAATGAACAGCCCGAATTAATTTTATTAGATAAAGTATTGAAAGTTGGCGATGGCTGCCAGATTTGCCGCTGGATAAAGTTATGCAGGCAAGTACCACCCATTGCAGTTATTATGTTTTCTGCATATAACCATTTAAAAGACGAATGTCTTGCTGCCGGCGCAGATGCTTTTTTGTCTAAACCTTTTGATTTGTATGAATTGCGGGATGTAATATATCAATATACAAAGACTCAACCTGGCGCCAAACAATAGTGGTGATACGAGTTAATAGTAATCTAACCTCAAAGCATTTGAACCGATAGATGTTGTTTGCAAATAACGACCATACTTGCTGTAGTAATTTAATAAGCACCAAAAGCCGTCTCTAAACACAAAATTTATAAGAAAATAATTGCTAAAAATCAATGCAGATGTAATTGCATATGCATCGTTACACGGGTTGGTTAAAACAGCAGAACAGGATAGCGGGTTAAAGGGAATGAACTGAAAATGCAAAAAATCACTCTGAGTAAATAGATATGCTAAATCATATCAACCCACTTCCGTCTTGATCGGTTCGGTACGTTGAACTTGATTGTGTTACTGTGTCGGTTTGGCCATCAATTTGGGAAAGGCATGATATGTGCCAGTATTCCACTGATCTTCTAACTAGAAGGCTTCAAGGTTGGGTTTGTCAATTTTTACAGCCTGAGAAGTAGTTGCATTTTACAATTACAATTAGTTTAAATATCAGCGCTATGGTTATCAATCCAGCCAAATGGATAAAAATTCAGGTTAGAAAAATTACACAAAGCATTGCATTTTACCCGGCGATCATTGCTATAGCCTTTCTTCTGCTGTCGTGGTTAATGCTCGAAATCGATTTTTCAGATCCGGGTAAAGCGTTGAAGCAGCGCCTGAGCTGGTTAAGTCTTAAAGATGCCAGCACGGCGAGAACAATTATTTCTACGGTGGCGGGAGCCATAATCTCGCTTACTGTTTTTAGTTTTTCAATGGTAATGATTGTGTTGAACCAGGCGGCCTCACAAATGAGTAACCGTGTGGTAAGCAGCATGATAGAGAACCGGTTTCAGCAATGGGTGCTTGGTATCTATATAGGGACCATTGTCTACGCTTTATTTTTGTTGAGTACAATCAGAGACATTAACAGTGGCGTTTATGTACCGGCATTGAGTATATACCTTTTGTTGCTGTTAACAGTCATTGATATTTTTCTATTTATTTATTTCCTGGATTACGTAACTCAAACGGTGAAATATGAAACAGTTATCCGGCGCGTGCAAAAAGAAACCACGCAAGCGATGAAAAATAGGTTTGGCGACGTCAGTCATGTTTTACCCAAGTGGGAAATTATTCCTCATTCGCAGCTACATGCGCCTGAATCAAATTATTTCCAGGGCATTGATGAAAAGAAGATGATTGCAATTGCAGAAGAACACAAAATAATGATGCATTTTATTTATAAGGCCGGTGATTTTCTTATAAAAGGAACTCCGTTTGTCTGTGTTTATTCCAGTAAATCATCGGTTTCTACAATATGCACCGACGAAATTCTGTCAGCAGCTAATTTTTACAAGGGTCAACCGGTGCAAATACACCCGGAATATGGTTTTTACCAGCTTGCCGAAATTGCAATTAAAGCTCTTAGCCCAGGGATTAATGACCCCGCCACCGCAGTTATAAGTCTTCATGCTTTAACCGATCTGTTATTTTTCCGGTTAGAACACCACCCGTCTGTAGTACTATGTGACACGCAATCTATTCCCCGGATCCAGGTAGTTTCTTCCAACTTCGAGGAACTTTTTATAAAATGTATTCATCCTATATGGAACTATGGAAAAAATGACCAATATATACAACGTGAGCTTTTGACCATGCTGATGCAGTTGGAACAGGCAGATAGTTCGCTAAAACATCAAAATTTATTCCGGGCGTTGGCGGCTAGAATCAGCAAATCATAATAAATCGATCTAAAGCGATATTAATCTTTAACAAGTTTGGCATAGTATTCCCACGACTATAATTGGTTAAGACCATTATCTTTTAATATCCCCTTATCGGCGAAAGACATTCTCCAATAAGTTTTATTTGCATTGTTTGACATTCTAATTTTAGTGATAATGCTGCCCATATTGGGTATTAGATTATCCAAACAATCGCTGGTCCCAAATAGATAAATTTATTGAGCGATTAATGCACTTCTGATTTTTCAACATTCAAAAATATGACAATGAACATCATTCAAATTTCTGTCCCAAGTACGCGAGTCGTATTTGCTATGGTACTGTGCGCTACCTTTCTTCTGCAATCTTGCGGAACCACTAAAATTCCATTTTCCACTTCACCCGTGGTGCCCGCGGCAGAAGGAAATGTAAAAGTTAAAAAGGATAACAATAACAATTATTCAATTGACTTGAGTGTCATTCGTCTGGCCGACCCCCAGCGGTTGTCGCCATCACAAAATGTATATGTAGTATGGATGGAGACCGAAGGAAAAGGCACTAAAAACATTGGCCAGATTGGAACCAGTAGCAGCTTTTTGTCCAGTGCCCTTAAGAGTTCACTAAAAACTACAACCACGTTCAGACCGACTGGCTTTTTTATTACTGCTGAACAAAGAGCAGATATCGTATACCCCGGTTCCATGCTCGTTCTGAAAACCAAGCCATTTTCAATTTCAAAATAAGGGCACGCTAAAAAAGAAAATATGAACACTGACAACAACCCAAGTGCTTATAACAAAGAGTTTCGGAATATCATCATGATGACCATTGCAATTGCAGTTATATTGATTGCAGCGCTTTGGATATGGAAGGCTATACAAATTCATCAACTTAAAAAGCAATTCCAGGCTGATCAGATGGCGCAGATGCAACGAGCGGCAGATGACCAACACCGGCTCCAAGAAAATACCACGGCTCAGATTGATAAGCTAACTCAAACGCACCTGGCGCTACTTGGGAAACCGTTTTCATGGGCCGTTCGTTCAGAATTGTTAACCAGCAATTTGAAACAGATTGATTTCTATATGACTGATATGGTAAAAGGTCAGTATATTCAAAAGATTGTTATAGCAGACCCTTCAGGAAGGGTTTTGCTTTCAACCAACAAAAAAGATGAAGGGCAAATGTTTTTACGCCCCGGGCTTCCTTCGTACCTTAATACTGATTCAATTGCGGTTACTAAAGTGAACGACAGCCTGCTGCAGATGATCAGCCCCGTCATGGGGTTCAATAAAAGACTCGGTACTATTATACTGGTAAGCAAAGTTGTAAAGCCTTTTTTTAAATAACCCTTCCTATCCACATCAATCAATAACATGTAAACTCAAATTGTTTCAATAGTAAATTGAGACTGAGCAGTTGCAAACAGCGAAGTACGCTATTTTGACTCAGACTCAGTTGCATAGACTCGCCGCTTTTCTGACAATGGGAAAGTTTTTCGCAACGAGGTAACACATACGTAGAATTTTGACATGCTTGATCTGCCATACATACTGAGATAAGACAAAGACATATACTTGCGCTTTACTCAAATCACTGCCCGTAGTCCCTGGTATCCAACCTAATAAATCAAGCGACCTGAAAATCACTTGTCACAGTACCCACACAACAAAAGAAATTGCATTTCTTCACCGTCTTAAACTCCTTTTATATGTCCTTCTTTATACACCAATTAAGGATTTTGTGGCGTCAGATACAACTATAACTTAAAACCAGGGGAGCGCTTCTCAAATTGAGGTCAATTGACTTGGCCACTAACGGGCTTGGGCATGCTTTTGTGGGCATGCTAATTTTTATCTTTCTTCTTTTCTTTTGATACTTATAAGTTTGGTTGGTTCGCTTTGGCTCAACTCTGTTACGGACAGCGACTGGCACAGCTTTTTATTAGTAGCTTTTATTCTATGGATTGTTGTTGATTGTAACAATTGTAGTTGACACGCCGCAGATATAATTAGTTATTAACACAAATACCAAACCAGTTGGTAGTTTTATGCAGCAAGATAATTTTAAAGCTAACAGGCTGTTTAACTTCTGTAAGTTGAATATACTATTTTAATTTGAGTACAGGTTGATATTACAGCTCACTAAAAAAGGATTGTTATACTCATTTTACGAGTAGATAATTCTGGTATCCTCTATAAACAGTGCATCAATAGAATGTATTTAAATAATAGATTGGTCATAATTTATTTAAGACCTCCTCTATTTATTCAAATAAATGTTTCATCATTTCTTTATCATGACCGTAAATATCATCTCTGAGCTGCAATATGCCACCTTTATCTACCCATGCAGTGAAATAAACAATATAGACAGGTATTGGGTTAGGTAACGTAACCCATTTTTCTGTGCCACGATTCATTGCTTTTTCAATTTCCTTTTCTGTCCAGGTTGTATCATAGCGTAATAGATATTTTGCCAGTTCAACGGGCTGCTCTAGTCTTATGCAACCATGGCTGAAAGCCCGTTTCTCTTTTTTAAAAAGACTTTTAGCAGGCGTATCATGAAAGTAAATATTGTAGCTATTAGGAAATAAAAATTTAATACGCCCTAATGCATTGCCTTTTCCGGGCTTTTGGCGAACAACTGGTAATCCATTATCATAACCAGTTATTTCCATGTTATTTCGCTGTAAATATCCCTTGCTCTGCATGATGCCAGGAAGTATTTCGTTGCGTGTAATACTTTTTGGTATATTCCAAAACGGGCTGAATACAATATATTTTAATTGATTGGAAAATATAACTGTTCGGTTGGCGGCTTTTCCAACAACAATATTTATATTGAGCATATTGCTATCCTGTTCATACACATGCAATTTAAATTCGGGTATATTAACAACAATCTGGGTTCTGTTTTCTTCGGGCATCCAGCGCATTCTTTCCAGGTTAATAAGGACCTGCTTTTTCCTTTCTTCAGCGGGCACATTGAGTGCTTTTACCAGTTTATTGTTTACAATCCCATTTTGTTTAAAAACGAAACTTTTTTGTGCTCTTTTTACTGCTTCCTCTAATGCTGGCGTGAAGAGATCAGTCGAATCTTCGGAGGCAAATTCACCTGACGCGTGCAATCGATGTTTAAGTTCAATAACGGCCACGTCATTCATACCGGTTTTTAATTCCCTTTTGTAATTGACAACCGACCATTGTTGGTCTCTTAGAAAACGGAGCTTTGCATTAAGTTTGTAGAAAGAACGAGCCAAAGGTTTCCAACCATGGTCTGCCAAAAATGAATCTAGCATTGCTAATGGGGCTACCTTCCTTCTGGGAATATACCACTGCATTTTTTCGGGCTCTACTTTACCATTAAAAGCCGATTTTATGTATTTTAAAAAATGTTCGGTAAACTGAATCTCCATTTCAGCGATTGCTTCGGCGGAATACACAGTATCCTCATTGATAAGTATTTTCATCTGCTTATGTAAAAGATTGCTATCGGAGTTATCTGCTTCTCCCTGCTGATGTTGCTGATGCAGGTTCCAAAAAGCCTCCCCATGGTCAGTCAAGCCATCATTATCAAACCATGCATATTGATAATTTCTTACGCGGTAAAAGTTCCTGATTCTTACATCGGTTGAATCCTGTATTTTTTCATTTCTTATAAAAGCGTCCACTGCAAGACTGTCTAACTTTAGTCGAGTAAATGCCACTGCTGGAGTGATCGTAGTATCGGGTTGCAACAATGGTCGGCCTTTTCCTACGGATTTATCTTGGCAGGCAGGCACCAAAAATAGCATCATTATAAAGACCAGGCCGAACCTTTTAGTGGAGTAATAAAACAAGTACAAAGATAAAATTTTGTTTTGAAGATGTTTTTTTCAAAGAACACCAATTCTTTCCTTCATTTAGGTGCGGCCGAAAACAATTATTCATTTTTGCGATTTTTGTCCGATTTTTTTTTCAACTGATACTTATTGTTGATTTCAGAGATGGTTAGGTTAACAGATTGACATCGTTTTAAACATGTATCCAGCTCAAGTGAGATTGCGTTGCTACGTTACATATTAAAAAGCAAAAATTAATTCGCCAGGGATGACGACAGGGGATGCGAGATTATTGAGTAGCAATCAGGTTATAACCAAAAGCTGCTTGGCTAAGCGATATCGGCATAAGAGAAAAGGAAACTGGGTAATTTTCTACACGATTACCCTTATTAACCTCCTGCAAATATTGCATGCTGCGTGTAGCGTTCATCGGTGTTTGTTGAACCGCGTATTAGAATGCTGTTAGAATTAAATTGTACCATCAATGAGTATTGTAATGATAATTCATTGTATTAAAGTCTGTTTGTTCAACTTCAACCATACACAACTGGCAAACGCATTCAGGCGCCGTATCTGAATACTAATTCTGGCATACGGTGTGTTGCTGTCAATTGTATTATACTCATTTATACCCATTAGGGTCATATTGTTAACTTCAACAACGCAAACATGAACAGTAACACAATGCATACCGCGCCATATAGAAAACTGTTACTGACTTTGGCCATATCATTCTTTGTGATGTACGCAACCATGTTTCTGAATGTTGCAGACACATCGCATATTTACATAAGTACGAATCGGGTTTATATGGCTGTATTGATGGTTTGCCCGATGACCGCTATCATGGTGCTGATGATGAAAAATATGTACACCAACAAGCGATTAAATACTACTATCCTGTTTTTGGCATTGGTATTTTTTACAGGTGCGTTTGTTGCGGTACGCAAGCAATTTCTAATCAGCGATGAACAATACATGAGGGGTATGATTCCGCATCATTCATCAGCCATTCTTACGAGCACACATGCAAATATTAGAGACCCAAGGGTAAAAAAATTGGCCGACGGCATTATTGCTTCACAGCAGAAGGAAATAGCTGAGATGAAAGAATTGCTGCAGGACATGGATAAATAAGTGATTCCCATTTCCTGGAGAAAGTTGTATGATGCCACCTTCATGCAATAAGTTAGGCAAATTCTAATCTCGTTCTAATTTTATACTAACCTCTTTTTAATTTTTCAGGGTCAATTTTGGAATATGACTCTGTATTACATCCAGATACCTACAAAGTGACAATAGTTATCCATGCAAGGCGGTTTGAACTGAGCGAACATTTAAAAGAATTTATCCAGGAATGCCTGCACATGTTGCCGCCTGAAGGCAAAATCACCACCGTAATGTTGCAGCTCGAAGAAAAAAATATACCCGCCAATCACTCTAAATACTGCGTGTTGAATGCCAAAATAGCGGGCGACCATTATTTTGCCATAAAACATGCCGGCTCATACGAACAGGCAGCTGTTATGAGCATCAGCAGCCTGAACCAACATATCAGAAAAATAATGGAAACATCATAACCGGCCCTTGCTAAGCAACCTCCTATCATGACCCAGGCACCGGTGTAACACTGGGCGCACCAGTCGCATAAAATGTATTCTAAGCAAAGTGTCTTCTATTCGCTTTTCAGGCAGACAAGGGCCATCTGGGCAAAATGAAGGCTGGATAGCAACTATAAACATTTTGCCGGGACTTAGCTGCAATCCTTTGACAATAGATGTTTTGTGTACGTTATTTTTTAGTGATTGGTTACAGATTCTAATCTTGTTCTAATTCCGTTCTAATGCAGTATTAACAGCACGGGCCTAGTTTAGCAGTATGGCAATATTACATCTAAGAAAAGAAAGAAGCTCATTAGTGCCACTCGACAAATTTCGCGCGAAACTTGTCATCAAAATTTTGTATGCAGGTACACCCGGTGAAGCGGAACGTTTTATTAAAGCTGCTGTGAACGCAATGAAAAAGAAACAGGTAAATGGTTATATCATTTCTAGATTTATCGACCGCATCCTTAACCAGCTGAGTAACTATCAGCACGCCGAACGTGAAACTATCCGGCGGGAAAACGTTCTGCAGGCGAAAATGGCTTTGTTAAACATCAGGGACAAAATCAATCCGCTGGCCGCTTAGCCTTTAATTTAACAGCATGTATACACTTACCATCATAGTAAATGTTGTTGGGAGTCTGCTTCTGCTTTCACCCAATATAGCCGGTGCACAGCCAACACTGATGGTACAATCAGCATCTACAACGCAGCACCAGAACACCATTGATCTGTTGTGCCACCGATGGATTGTTAATTTCAATCAAGTTGCCGGCGAAGCCAAATGCTTTCCGGCAGAATCAATGACCACCGTTGAATTTCATAACGATGGATCGCTTGTTTTGCAAGGCAGGAATAAAATACAAGGTGCCTGGCAGTTTGACAAGGCAAGAAACGAATTACTGATTGTTTGCAACGGCAGTAGCTGGAAATATAACCTGCTATCTCTAAGTGAGTCGGTGTTAGTATTGGGCAGTAAGCCAGATAAAAAGATCACCAAAACGTATTTATGGAGGACTATGTTATAGTTTGAATAGGTTGAAACTTTTTTGAAGACAAAATTAGGTTAATCGCGATGCTTTTAGCAAATAAGCACATGTATCACCGGGCTTTTTTGCTTATTGAGAGTTACTTATCAGTAAAACAATTACAATTCCAGATCATTTTTATTAACGCATCATTTTCGTGGACTCTGATGCCGTTAATAGAATTTAAGTAGAGGCCAACAATGTCGTATCTAATAATAGCCATACATACAGCATAGAAAAAGCTTTGCTATCAATTTTTGGCAGATACTGATACCAACCTGCTTAGCTCAATATGATAATAAAAATCATTCAGCCATTCTCGCATGCACAGCCAACCTAATGGCGCTGTCAATCACAATGAAACAAAACGGCTAACCACTAACTGGCAGGTTCTACTTTCGGCACAAACCCATAACGTTTGGCAATAGCTTTTCGCTCTTCAAATGGTTTGCGAACATATGGTTCTCCTACTGGCACCCCGGTTTCCTTAAAAAAGTTTTCCATTCCTGCGGGACAATAACCGAAACGCATTTCAATGTTGACGTTGCCGGTATTTTGTAAGCCGTGCCAGACGCCTTTCGGTACAAATGCAAAAGCGCCTTCTTTTATCGTGACCTCTTTTTCTCCCAATGTAAATAACCCCGAGCCCCGGTGCAGGAAAATAAATTCGTCGTCCCAAAGATGTTTATGAATCATAATCGCCTCGCCGGGAGGGAAGTCTTCAGTTAAAAAGCACATGCTTTCCGCGCCTTGTATTTTGCCGACTTTAATTTTTATAAGGCCCCGCCCACCTTTTACCTGATAGGCCTCACCTTCCTGTTCGTGAACGATGACTCCTTCAGAATCGGAATTCGTATTAGGGATTGCCGATAAAGGGTTTGCAAGTAAAGTGAAGATTCCTAAACTGCTTCGACTTATGAATTGTTTTCGGGGTGCCATAAGGAGTTGTTTTTTAATGAAGAATTGATTTTAGAACTTATGTACTAGTTAATAATAGCGGAAGTAAGCTATAATTTATGGTACAGATTGACGTAAGCAGTGGTGTATTTAAAATTACAGAAATATTGGCGGGCAAACGATAGAAGCTGGACTGACCAGCCAGACCGCGCTTACTGCCATTATAGAAGCCCTGGAAGCGCATTTGCGCGGTAAAAAACCGTCGGGTGGTGATTGTTTGCGGCGTACGGATATAGCCCTTTGACAGCTTCTGGATACCGTACAAATACCTGTCTTTGGACTTTACCAATTCCAACATTTTAGATATATTCAGGGCATAGACTAGTCCGAAAACCGAGTTTACTTTGGGACTGAGGTGGCGAAGCTATGCCTGGCCGAAGTCCTTGGAATCAATTGGAGGAGGCAATTAGTTTAAAACCACCATGCGCTATCTGCAAACAACCAAGAAATGTATTTTGGGTACTATAAGTCCGCTTGACAGCCTGGCACTTACAATGTAACATTGCATTGACGCAACTTTATACCTACTGCATCAATTACTATAATGCTTTGTTTTACAATACCTTTTGAAAATTTACGCGATGGTAAAAGATAAAAAACCTGCGTATATTTAAGCGTTGTACGATATGCCGAAACAAATTCCGACACTCAAATGGAAATAGTAAAGAAAATTGACTGGACACCGAAATGGGATGGAGGGGCTCCAATGCCGCAAGTATTTTCAAACGGACAGAACGTTTATTTGATTTACACGGTAGCAGATTGGGACAAGGACTCCATTCAAAAAATCATTACGATAGGGTCGCGAGTAAAGAATTCAGAACTACTTGCACTCGTAGAATTTGACGGCTATACTTTCAAATTCGGCATTGCAAATGACGAAGTTTTTCCAGGACTTCCTCTTTATAAAAGTGGCTTAGACGAATGGGCTCACATAATCGAAAATTCAAAATGGATTGAAGAGCTGAAGTCAATACATAAAGTACACCCTGGTTATAATCCTTTCAGGTGGACAAAATTAAATCACTATGTTCTTTTATTTAAAGACCAAATAATGGAAGTTATTGCGAAGGACTATACTATCGAAATATTTGAGACTTCATACCATGAGTTATCCCTCGAAGTTATTAGGCGTATGAACCATGTAGACTGATGGCACAATCGTACAACATCAGGTTTTGTGCAAGCAAGGCTGGACGTTGAAACTTCGGCTGTTTGCATCTCTTCACTTTGGTTAGGGCGGACGTAATTCTGCCAGGCTTTTAGTTGTTATCTTGTACTTTTATTTCTTAATTGGGCTTCAGTTCCGGGCTGGAGAATCAACAATGCCCTACCTGCGCAAAGCCCTGATCGTTAGCGGCAATAATAATGAGTATTCAAGTCTGAAATAATATTTATTGGTTAAACTCAACAAGCACTTCACCGCGGTAAGGATAATATGAATGAACGAAATTACATAGATCAAGTAATTGAGTATACAATTCCTATACTTGAAAAGCTAAACATCAGGCATGAAATTCACAGGTTTGACTCAGGGGCAATTATGATTGATATTTGGGTGGCCGAAAAGTTTTATTGTGTTCAACTTTTTGAAAATTTTATCGGGTTAAGTTTAGTGACAGAAGATTCTGGATTTAATACCATTCCGGATATCTCTTATGAAAGTATGTCTTTATTTAAAATTGATTTCGAAAAACTAATTAAGCTTTCTAACAACTAAACATAAAAAATTACTGCCGCTAACGTGGGATTTTATGCAAGTTGGGCTTGACAAACTTAGCTTCAGTAAATTGCAAAGCCGGTCTCTGGTTCGGGCTGGACAAACATCGCTGGTCATTAGTTCTTAACTTCAACATTATATTTTCAATCAGCAGTGGCCCGGGCAGACGGAATTCTAATTCCCAACCTGCATAAAGCCCAGCTCGCTAGGCGTTATGCTATAACCAACCGTTACGACAGCCAAATGACAGGTAAACATATTATAAAATCAATATCCTCTGACATTGACATAAGCGGTCAACCTGAAAAAATTTGGGACAATATTACTAACGTCAAAATAGAACAGTTTTCTGACCCTCTAATTTTCAACCTACTTGACATTCCAAAACCATTGAGAGCTGAAATTATTTCAGAAGGTGAAGGTGGAAGTCGAATTGCATATTTCGACACAGGCAAACGATTTATGCAAAAGATCTTAGTGTGGAAACCATTAAATGAATATTCATTTTCATTTAATCCAGAAAAAGGATTTAGAGTTTGCTATCTTTTTGAGCTTTCGCAAGGGGTTTTCAGAATTCCAAGTGGCGCTTACTTTTTGAAGACTAACTCAAACTCAACTAATTTAAAATTGGTTACAACTTACAGCATTGACAAGCGACTTTATTTTCTGTTTAATTTACCCGTGAGACTAATCCTGAAAATATTTCAACGATATTTATTAACTTCTATCAAAAAGAACTCTGAATAATGGAAGCAATCAAATTTTTCGAGAAAATAAATATCAAGAGTACACAAGATATAATTTTTGATTATACACAAGATTATAATAACAGGCTTAATTGGGATACGTTTTTAAAGAAGGCAGAATTAATTAATGGCGCAACAAATGCGGACAAAGGTGTAAAAGCATATTGTGTTGCTAAAAATGGGTTAGGAATGGAAACTGAATATGTTAGTTTTAACAGACCAAAGGTAACAGCAGTAAAAATGACCAAAGGTCCATTTCTATTCAAAACATTTTTAGGCTCGTGGACATTTAAGGACCTTAAACAAGGACTAACCGAAGTGACATTCTTGTACTCTTTTGAACTTCGTTTTCCTTTTAGCCTATTGACTTATTTTATTAAACGGAACTTACAAAACAATGTAAGACAAAGATTGTTTGACTTAAAGACCTGCGTCGAAACAAGCACAAACGCCTAACAGGAGTTTGGCGTTATAGGGGCTGAAGAATAAAGGCTCAAGTTTAGTTTTTCAATTTAGCTTTAGTGCAAGGGTTCAGCCGACGTTCCCTGATTTCCCCTACAACGCCAAGCCCTAAACCGTTGTGTGCAACCTTATGACGACACAGACTGACCATACACAACTTATTGACTTGCTGGACCAAGCTGAAAAGTTAGCAAGCGAATTTCAAGGTGGTTACTCTGCACAATTTTTATCAGCCGAAGAATTTCATCGGGATTGTTTGACAGTATCAACAAATTCAAGCAAGGCGACAATACGCAACTTGACAAATTACATATTTGGTTCTTGCCAAATTCTTGTTGGGACGATTTTATTGGAAAGGACGGACAGGATTTAGCAAATGAAATCACCAGACTAATATCAACTTTGACATAGGAATAATGAAACTTGAAAATAATTGGCGACAAAAGACTCTTGAAAATCTGGAAAAAGACTTTTGGGGTAAACCAGACCACGACAGTCATTTAGTAACACGTTGTCACGAACTTAGAAAACTTCCGTTGGACAGTTTTGCAACAGAAGACTTACGAATAATGATTGGCCAACAAATCAGTTTGGACTATTTAATTCCTCTAGCTCTTGAAGTTTTGACAATTGACTTATTTGCAGAAGGTGATTTTTTTAAGGCGACCTTTTAAAAAATGTTTTGGCAATTGAGACTAACTTTTGGAACGAGAACAAAAATTATTGGGCAACTCTTGCCAATCTAATTAAAGACAGACGAAGTGACATTATTGCTCATAAATTTGACACTACCAATTTCGACAAAAGCATACACAAACATTGACTAAAAGGCTGCACACAACATCAGGTTTGCTGCAAGGCTGGCTGGAAGTTGGAGCAATGGGCATATCGCTGTTGTGCTTCATCTGGGCTGGACGTACATTGCTGGGCTTTTGTTTGTTAACCTGTACTTTTATATCTTTAATCAGCAGCGGTTCCGGGCAGAAGGAATGCTATTTCCCAACCTGCATAAAGCCCTGGACGTTAGCGGCAACTCTATTTGACAAATCACTGTAAGCTTCCCCGTTTTAGTACTTTTTAAATGGAGACATTTCCTTTACCAGCGATTGGGCGGAGTGTAGCGGAGGCGTAGCCGAAGCGGAACGCAGCCCAATCGCTGGCAGATTTTTTTCTCGATACATCCTGGGGGATATTCCGCCAAGGCTGTCATGCGGCCGAGCATTATTATAGTCATCTACCCAGGCTTGCGTTGATTCTCTTACTTCATCGATATTGTCAAACAAATATGCATCCAGGATGTGTTTTCTGTATGTCCTATTAAATCTTTCGATATAGGCATTTTGAGTGGGCTTTCCGGGCTGGATATATTTAAAACCAATCCCATTTGCTTCACTCCAGCCTTGTGCTAATTTGGCCACAAATTCAGGTCCATTATCCATGCGTATCTTTTGTGGTTTGCCGTAACGGTTGATTAAATGTCTTAATACCCAAATCACCCGACTACTCTTTAGCGAGTAATCGATTTCAATAAAAAGAATTTCCCGGTTATAATCATCTATTACATTGAAGGTTCTAAACTTGGTTCCATTGCTTAGCGCATCACTCATAAAATCAATACTCCATGTCTGGGTAAAGCTGCCTGGTACTTCTAAAGGCTCCTTTACCCTGGCTGGCAAACGTTTTTTAATCTTCCGGCGATGGGTTAATTTCATTTGCCTGTAAACCCGGAGAAGTCGTTTATGATTGACAATGGTGCCACTGTTCCTGATTCTATCGTAGCATTTCCAAAACCCTTCGCCTGGGTTTTCGTTTGCAACTTTCGCCAATCGATCCATAATTGCCATATCATTTTTAACGGAACGATAGTGCAGGTTGCTTCTGCTTAAACGTAATATGCGACACGCCTTGCAGATGTCTTTGGGTCGTTCTTTGCGGATTTCATCAACAATCCGCCTTTTCTCGCAAGGCTTTAAAGCTTTTTTTCGATAATGTATTTGGCCGTATCAAGCTCCATAGCCAGGTTGGCATACATACGTTTTAAACGGGCATTCTCTTCTTCAAGATCTTTTATCCGTTTAAGTTCACTGGCTTCCATGCCGCCGTATCGCTGCCGCCATTTATACAATGCCGCTTTACTTACGCCGTGATCCCGGGTGATTTCATCAGCTGTTTTGCCATTATCAAATTCTTTAAGAATGCTGGCAATCTGTGTTGTTGTGAATTTACTCTTTTTCATTTTTGACGTTTTAAAGTTAGAATTTTGTCCACTTTTAAAACGTACTATTTTTGGGGAAGCTTACATCACTATGTTTTGGAAAAAGAAAAAGGCGGATAAAACTAAAGACAATAAAATAATTTTAGGGATGGTCTTCCTTAAAGACGTCAATACTTTTGACGTTGATATCTTCAGAGATGACTTTAAAAGTTTTTACGGCAATGATATCCAAGAACCAACAGGCGACAATTCATCATTTGTATTTAAGGTTGACGGAGAAATGATTGCAGTTGCACACATGCCTATTCCTATCCCATCAGGCGACATTGAAGGAACTGCTCGATACGCATACAATTGGCAAACTGCTTTGGAGGACACAAAAGAACATAAAAGTCATTTGATAGTTTCAATGATGCAAGGTGGACAGGACCAAATTAAACGCTTTAAAATCTTTACAAAAGTTCTATGCTCGCTATTGCACACAACAAATTCGATCGGAGTTTATAAAGGCAACCAGTCATTACTAATACCAAAGGAAGATTATTTAATCGAAGCAGGATTAATGCGTGACGACTATTTACCACTTAACATTTGGGTTTATTTTGGTTTACATACTAATGACATTGGTACATCGGGCTATACTTATGGACTGAAAGACTTTAATAAAACTGAGATGGAAGTTTTGGATTCACAAACAAGTTTAGAAGACCTAAGAGGGTTTCTTTATAATATTACTCATTATGTGTTAGACTATGACGTGACTTTTAAAGACGGGCAGACCTGCGGACTTTCACAAGAACAAAGAATACCAATCAATATTTCAAAGGGAAAATTTGTAGACGGCAACACGTTGAAATTAAAGTACTAAATGTAGAAGAGTATGCCGCTAACAAAAGGTTTGCCGCAAGGCTGGTCGATGTAGTAACAATCATCATTTGTTCTACTATTAAATAATATCGGGCTTGACCAATTCTATTTGGCTTTAAGCTGTTAACTTCAACATCATTTTTTCAATCGGCTTTAGTTGCCGGGCAGACCGTTATAAAATACCAGCCCTGCGGCAAGCCTCGAACGTTAGCGGCTATTTTAGTAAAATCATCAAAACAAAATATTGGCGACAAATCAATCAAATACCGCATTTATTAAATTGTTCAAGTGCTTATCGTTGCCAATGGTTGTTGCATTGTTTTGTACATCATCTTGTAACCAAAATGAAAGCAAGCAAAGGACAGTAGGCCGACTTAAGAATGGAAAAAAGGATAGTCTCTGGAAAATTTATGATGAAAATGGAACCTTGCGAGAGATTAATAACTATAAGAACGACACATTAAATGGACTTAGAATGACCTTTAGCAAAAATGGAAAGATTTATACAAAAGCGCATTATAAAATGGGTATTTTTGTGGACTCGTTTCACCTTTATTACGACAATGGTCAACTACGATCTGAAAGTTGGTTTGATTCAACGGGGATTCCGCAAGGAATATTTAAGCTATATCACGAGAATGGTCAGTTATTTGAGATAGGACGTGACATAGATGGTAAGCCTGTCGACATGATAATTGGGTATGACACTGATGGCAAATTGGAATTCCTTGACTATTATAAACCTTCATCACTGGACAGAGTTGTTACATACTTCAACAGAACCGGCAATATAACTAAAATCGAATATTATCACGGCGACACTAAGATTCGGGAACAGTACCCAAACAGCCGCTAACATTCAGTTCCTATGTAAAGCGATCTCGGGGACTCGCCCAATTTGTGATATGGTTATAGAGTTACTGCATAATTTATTTTTTTCTACACTACGGTTTTGAATGATTTTATGTTCTGATGATTGGGAATGGCATTGCTGCCGCCGTTAAATCATTCAAAGGCGTAGTGAGGTATTCATTTTTTAATCTTTAAGCTCCGGCTCCTATTTGTGGTAGAGCGGATTGCGCCACACTCCACCGGCAACTGTATGGTAGAAAAGAAATAATGGCCCGCCACCTGCTTGCTGATGTAGTAGTTTTCACTCTACCCCGAATGTTTTGTGGTCATGCCATAAAACCTTAATTGAGTTTTAAAGAAGTTAATAATTTATTTTTTTATGCCCTTATAATTTACTTGGTACCCTGTTTCATTCTTAATGACTGACAGTATTCTGCAACACATTTTATGTGCAACCTTTACAATTACACTTTTTGGATTTTTACCAACATGCTTCCTGTAGTATGCTTGTATTTCCGGATCGGTGCGAATAGCAACCCAGGAAAATTCTATGAGGTAACTACGCAATAATGATTTGCAACGTGGAGTAACCCGCATTTTGAAATCTGTCTCACTGCTTGGATGGATGCCAAGCACAAGACTGCGCAAATGCCAACTTACTTGCGGATACAAAGCAAAAGAATAGAACAAAAGCTAACAGACGGCCCAACATTGCTAAGCGCAGGTCACTACCCTTTTCCGTACACTTTATTGAGCGCTTCAGTTCGGTTTTGCACGTGCAGTTTTTCGTAAATTTTATGAATGTGCTGACGAATGGTACCAACTGAGAGTGATAATTTTTCAGCTATTTCCTTGTACAACAGTCCACGTGACAGCAACTGCAATACTTCATTTTCACGCTTGCTCAATGCGTCTACCGTTGCATTTTTATTTTCGGTTTCGTAAAAAGCGGTTACTAGTTTCCTGGCTATGTTGGCGCTCATGGGCGAGCCGCCGTTGTATAAATCTTTCAGCGCTTCCACTATCTGTGCAGTTGATGTATTCTTTAACAGGTAACCGGAAGCGCCAGCTTTGAGGGCTTCAAAAACTTTTTCATCATTTTCATACACGGTAAACATCATAAACTGCGCCTTCATTTTCTTTTCGCGCAGCAGGCGCAAGCATTCAATCCCGTTCATGCCGGGCAAGTTAATGTCCATAATAACAATATCCGGGTTGTGCCGCGGTATTTCATACAATGCTTCTTCTGCTGTCTTATAGGTATCGGTAATCGTAAAAAATCCGCTGACGGAAAGCATCGTGTGCAATCCATCCCTTACTTCATCCAGATCTTCCACAATAGTTACATGTATGCTCATAGTAATTGCTTTCTAAAATAGTTCATAATGCCTGCGCACGAATAAAACGAAACTTATGCAGGTAGCGGTATTATCAATTGCAACTGTACGCCATTGTCTGTGCTGATAACAGCGCTGCCGGCTATATTTTTCATTCTGGTTCTGATATTCGTCAATCCATTGCTGTATGGCCGCACTTTATCAGGATTAAATCCGGTGCCATTGTCTTTGATCTCGATAAATAATTTATCGGTTACAGTAAGCGATAAGATAACTTCCGTGGCTTTGGAATGCTTTACAATATTATGCAAGCTTTCTTTTACCGCAAGAAACACATTCCGCCGGAATTCACCACTCACAAAAAGGTCGGGCGTGTCAGCAGGAAACCGTGCCGTGCAGCCAATCCCGAACTGAGAGAGATAACTGACCGCATACGAACGGGTATAGGCCACCAGGTCATCCAGCGTATCATTTTGTTGATTGAGTGCCCACACAATCTCGCCCATTTTATCAATCATTTCATCGGCATACATTTTTATCCTGTTTATTTCATTGGTAACTGGCTGCTGGCGCTGTTCCTGTATGCCAATGGTTTCACTTAAAAATTTGATGCGACTAAGTGCGGCGCCCAAGTCGTCATGCATGTCTGTTGCAATACGGGTGCGTTCCAGTTCTACGGCTTTTTGCTTTTCCAGTGTCAGCCGCTGCTTTTCCAATTTACCGGCATAGTAAGATCGCAGCCATAAAAACGCAATCCCCAGCAAGCCCAGTATAACAGCACCGCGCAGCCACCAGTTGCGCCACCAGGGTGCGGTAATGGTGATAGTAAGTTTTGTAGCAGCGTCACTCCATACGTTGTTGTTGCCCGACGCGGAAGCAATAAATGTGTAGGTGCCAGGTACTAGGCCTGAATAGTTGATCCTGAAATCACGGTCTGCATATTTCCATCCTGTGTCAAGTCCTTCCAATTTGTACCGTATCCTGCTTTTTCCCATCGTCAGAAAATCTACCACCCCGGTCTGGATGGTGATATTATTACTTGTATAGGGCAGCGAGAGTGAAGACGTATAATTAATATCACGGGCACCCGCATACGCAATATTGTTTACCAGTAACTCACTGATATAAAAATGGACTGTGGCAGGCGGATGTACAACCGCGTCGCGCTTAATGATGTCGAAGCCGTTGGTGCCGCCGAAATACAGGTTGCCAGCAGAATCTGCAAAGCCGGCTTTTGCATTGTATTCATAACCTTGCAAGCCGTCTTCAGGTGTAAATATCCGGAAGGAACCGCTGTGCGTATCAAGCCTGGACAGACCCTTATTGGTGCTAATCCATAAAAATTCCTCATCGCGCATGATGGCATAGATATAATGATTGCTGAGGCCGTTTTCCGTTGTGTAGTGGTGCAGTATGTTCAGGCCTGCGTCAGTCTCCAGCAATCCCTGCAGTGTTCCAATCCAGTACCGGTTGGAGCTACTGTCAAACAACACATAAGTAATAATAAATCCTGACAGCGGATTGTTTATTTCTGTCCAGTTATCATGCCTGATCGAATAAATCCGTGGCTTGTCATCCCAAACCGACATAAACAGCTTGTCATTTACGAACGCGGTATAAAAAACATGCTTGTTGCCGGGTACCGGCAACTGCCGGGCAGTATCTACAAACGCCTCAAGGCGGAACAATCCATATTCTTTGGTTGCAATCAGCCAGCCGTTATTTTCAAATGGTATAATTTGTTCAATATAAGGATCAGCAAGCAGCCGGTTACCAGCGCCGGTAAAATGAATGGTTGTTGCCCGCAGGCTGTTCATGTCAACCCGGCACATGCCCCTTTCTGTGCCTATCCACGCCGTATTATGTTTATCGCGCACCATATAGCGAATAAAATCACAGGGCAAGCCGGGCAGGTCTTTCGTAGTGAGTGGGAAGAACTGCTGCGTTACCGGGTTAAACAAGTTGATGCCACCACCCTGTGTGGCAATCCATATCCGGCCCTGGTTATCCTGCAAAAAACAACGGACGATATTATTGGTAAGGCTAACAGGCTTGCCCACCTCTTCTGCATAATGCGTAATGCCATTGCCGGGCTTCAGTTGATCAATTCCGTTAGTAGACACGCCTGCCCAGACAATACCGTCCGGGTCACAATAAATGCTATTGATCTTGTTACCGCTGATGGAATGTTGCGAAATATTGTTTTTTCTGCAGTTGCACAAATGATTTGCCGGGCTGCATAATAAAAATGCCGTGTTCTTCTGTGCCAATCCATATCGCGCCGTTGACGTCTGCCGTAATGCAGTTAACCCGGCCCGTAACGGCAGCCGGCAACATGCCTACGGGCCTGGCGATACGGGTGATGACATTATATTCAAGTAAACCATTGGCGGTACCGGTAAGTAAACTACTCTTTTGAAAGCGGTACACAGCGTTTATTTTTTCGCCAGCCAAGTGCCAGGAGGTTTTGCCGTTTCCGATATCAATCTGGGCAATACCATTGTGGGCGGGCATCCACAGTGTGTTTTGCTCTTTATCGAGCCATGCATTATTGGCGCTGATATTATTGCTGTGCCACGGAATACCATGTGCAATAATGCGCCTCCGCAAACTTTTGCAATGGTAAGCGGTAATCATACCATTGATATCAAAACAAATGACTTCCTCCGCAGTCGACGCTACCGGTACTATATAACTGGATTGTTTTGCAGGTGGTTTATCGGGGAAAAAAACCATCACAGAATCTGTGACCGGGTCATAACGGTTTAGCCCATCACCGGAACCAATCCATATTTTTTGCGTGCTGTCTCTGACCAAACCGGTGGTTTCCACGCCGTTGATCGCGTTTCTTTTACGCGGAAAGTTATAAAAATTACGGAACGTTTTTCCATCAAAGCGGTTGAGTCCCTCGTAGGAACTGATCCATAAATAACCGGCTGCATCGCGTATCATTTTCTGGTTAATGCCCTGCGATAAACCATCTTCGATACCCCAGTGCAGTATGCGGTACTGTTGCGCAAATAGCTGAGGGCCTATACACACAGCTAGTAAGATACAGGTAGTCCATTTGCGCATGTCCTAAAATTAAGTCAACCCCGTCAGAAATCTGCCTGTTCATACCGGTTGCCGTGCCGGACTATCCCGGCAAATGAACCGCATTACATTGCATACCAACCCAGACATTGTTTTATTGTTTAAGTATTTTATGATTGTATACTGCTGTTTTTGTAACCACCGTCAACTGGTAGCTGCCCGTTGGCAGGCCAGCTAGTGACACGATTATTGTATTGTCATTGCCGGCGTGTTTTGTCAGTAACAACTTACCAAGGCCATCGGTGAGTTGTACATAATGGATGCGGTTGGCCGCATTATTTTGGAGCGATATACGGATATCTTTCCTGGCTGGGTTCGGATACACTTTAATACCGGCTGTATGCTGCACATATACTTGAATTGTTTTACTCAGCGTTGAATGTCCATCTGCATCAATTTGCCTAATGCGGTAAAAATTATTTCCGCCATCCGGGGAAGTATGCGTAAACTGGTCGTTTATAACACCCGGGGTATTGATCGATGGCCGGCTGCCAATCGCTGTAAACAGTTGGCCATCGCGGCTCCATTCTATATCAAAGTGTGAAGTGCCATATGCATTTGCCGTACTCCACGACAGACTGACATCATTGGGCTGCAATGTACCGGTAAAAGATATGAAATCCAGCGGAAGCGCCTGCAGCGTACCGGCAAATGGATTAAATTCTGAAAAACTAGTCAGACTGAATTCCATGGCCCAGTTAAAACCAAACTTCGTGAAAACCGGTGTAATAACTGTAAACTGTGACGATGGGGCCGTATTATCATTGGTCACTTCCAAATCAACCGGCGAGCCGGCGCTTCCATTCTTTTTAAGAATTTTTAAATCTTTTTCTGTGGCAGTTGGGTAGCCATGGTTGTGCAACCAGGTGAGCATATTCTGCAATTCATTATCGGTAATATATAGCTTTATTAAAACAGGTTTTGAAATTACTGGTGTAACTGCGGGCTGTATGTAAAAATTGCGATCCATAAAGTTGAGCAGACTGTTTTGAATCTGGGCACTGCGTACCGTTGTACCATCGCCACCTGTAATGCGCACGCCCCAGCATACCTGCTGCAGGACATTGTCCTGTGGATTGATGGAAAAAATTAAATTCCCATTATCGTCCTTCGCGTCGATCCATGTATTGCCTGAAAAATCCGTACAACCCTGCCCCGATGCAACTTCGTAATCGCCAGGGTCTGTGCGCACCGGGCACAACGCTGAATTTGTCCAGGTATAAACTGTCTGCACGGGTGACAGATTCCCGCACTTATTTCTTTTTACTATATCATAGTTTCCGGCCACCATGTTTTTGAATGTGTCACTGGCCTGGAAAACAAAAGGATCCTGGCTACCCGCTAAACGGATGCCGTAGTCAAATGGTTTCAATTGGTTGAGCACGGCCGTTTTCACCACAAAATGATTGATGCAGGAAGAACCGGTTGGAACAATATCAATACTGCTGATGGATGGAGGAGAAAATACGGAGTAGTTAACCGGCAGGCTGCTGTCACCGCATTTATCTTTTAATTTAAATGAATACTGCCCTGCAGATGACAGTCCGGGAAAAATGTTGTCTGGCTGGTAAGTATATGTGCTGGCGCCCGGCGCTTTAATGCCGTACTGAAAAGGAGGGGTGCCGGTAAATACATTCACTGTCGCGGTAAAGCTGCATGAGTCGGGAGAGAGTTGACTGGTGATTGCCGAAAGCCGGGGAAGGCCACCGCCCAGCCGGATAGTTTGCAGTGGCGACAGGTTCCCACAAACGTCCTGTAGCTGCACATCATAATCACCCGGCGAAAGATTGTTGAATGCAAAAGTATTCCCGAATGTTAAACCAGGCCGGATGGTTGTCATGGTATCCGTATACTTTCCAATGGCATAGGTAAAAGGTGGCAAGCCGCGTGTAGCAAGGGTGCCTGATGGCTCTAGCCTGATAATTCCATCGTTGCAGCCGGTTGGCTGAAACACATATGCGCCGGCAATAACCCGCAATCGGAACCCGGAAGAGGTAGCTACCCTCCCGCAAAAATCCGTTACCCGTACGTCATAGTTTGTATTGGGAAGAATACCATAAATATTAGCCCACAGGGCCTCCGATGCCGCCACGGTAAAACTGGCGTCTGTATTTTTTTTATACTCTATCCGGTATGGTGGCCGCCCGGCTGGCGAAAAGGCGGGCTCTACCTGCAGAAAATCATCTTCCGGTCCGCATGACAAAGAGCCCCACACAGCAGACGCGGAGACAGTGCCGCCAAATGAAGGTGGTGCGCCATTCCAGGTACCCGGGTCAACAATTACGCCCGTCGAAATAAACTCCTGCGAAGTATTCTCATCCCTGGCCCGTAACCGGTAGAGGGTTGCTGCAGTAATATCCCCGGGAGTAATGACCAGGTAATTATTACCGTTTACTGATACCTGTGTGTGGATGGTGACCCAGTTGGTACCCACTTGTTTTTCAAAATACAAAGTGGGGGGATGGATAACACCGGCGCCCCAGAGCGGATTGCCAATCAAAGTTGCACTGCCGCATCCCTGTATTTTGCTTAAAACAGCACCTTCCATCTGGCCATTGGTCATTTGAAAAACACTTAACAGGAAAAGCAGGAGAAAAATTCTATTCATATCTTTTAATTGAATAAAATAAATGTGCTGCTTTTTTTGCACCCGGGCAATAGAACAAAAGTTATAGGGCGGGAAGGTGACCAAGAACATCCGTAATCGTGATGTACAAGCGATGGGATTGTTCGTGAGAGAGAGCTGGGCCGATTAAAAAGATTGCGCTTGATTTTTTTTTAAATAGACCACAGGCAATTGCTAACAAGAAAAATTCTCATTGCACTTTTCGCGTAATATACTATAATCAAAATGGCAAGCCAATATCCGGACAGCAGTAGTCTTTATTTATTTCAAAGTTGAAAATTTTCCCAAAAACAGTTAAGTTGTAATTCGCGAACAACAAAATGAGAAGATCCGTCATTAGCAACTGCACGCTGCAATGACAGCATTCATCAAAGAAAACATTGATGAAGCCGCAATGATTATTCAAAACCGCCTTGTATTAAATGAATCCATCCTGCTGGTTGTTAAGGAAGTCCGGGAAAAATTTCTGCTGGACCTCACAGATGAAGTCTCGCTCCAACGGCAAGCGCATTCCGTGATACCGGCCCGGCTTACCAACAATACCTACTGTAAGTAAAGTTAATAATTGATTTTTAAGAAGTCTTGAGCAAACGTTGTATCATTCAAATATGATTGGCTACCTATTTTGTGCAGTTCCAGGTATGAGCAAAAACCAGCAAAAAAATTGGTGTGCTTTACCGGCCGCTAGTAAATCATGTTTAGAATATCTGTCTCAAGCGGCTTTGCGGAACAAAAATCACTAAAACCATTTGCGCCACTGGCAATTGAGTGTATGTGAATTGCATTTTTGTTTGTTTCCTGCAGCTAAATGTATTGAATACGACCAAGTCCACCAGCTTCTCTGGTAAGGAAAATTTAGGTAGCAGGAGCTTGTTTCGGTCAATAAAACAAAAAGAGACATTCTAATCTGCGCATAATATTGGTATTGCCACTAGTGGGGCTTAACATTGTAGCAAATAGTAGGTGTAACTGTGCCGTATGGCGTCGATAATAACAGCATCGCTTTCTCCTCGAGATAACATTGCAACGGGTAAATAAAATAATTCAACAATTAATCGAAAAACGAACACCTGTTCGTCTTTGAAAATATCTCGTTGCTACCCTACCGTGAAAATACGGTAGTGGAACACATAAATTGTACCTATGTTTGAATAAGAATTAAACGCTGTATCCTTCGCATCCATCTGCTGCCCATTTAAACGCAAAAATCTATCGCAGTCCGTCCCCTTCCACGATTGAGTTTCTTCTACTCGTAAATCATAAACCATGAATAAGTCAACATGCCTTTCCTTGTTATGTATGGGTTCTATCGCTATGCTTGCCCTGGCTAATTGTAAAAAAAACAGCCGTCAGGAGTTGCCGGCCACGGCCACCCTCCAAACATATGAATTGGATACGCGCCCTGTCATCAATTTCACATTCACCAATCTAAAAGGGGCAAGAAACAGCTCGTTAGAAACTTCCATTTCTTTAGCAAAGACTACAAATGGACGAATAGCCAACAATACAGCTGCATTACGGTCCGTCGTTGGTTGTTCAGGCTATTTGGATGGCTCCTGGGCCTCCAGTGGATACTATACTTATGCAACCGACACCATCCGACTCGATACTGTGGCAACTTCTACCACCATAAATATCAGCCTTAACGCATATGATGTGCCTAACCGGTTTAGTGTGGTGAGTTTGTGTGGCGGTGGAACGGTTGCTAGTTCTTCCTGGATGGGGTACGCATCTTATGCCGGACCCTGGGGGATGTCGTTAAATACTTCAGCAACGGGTACATTATATTTTACCCGCGGAAGCTGCGGCTTATACGAGTTCAAAGTTGAAACCGTGGTGGATGGCAACAACGATGCATGGTCAGCTAGCTTTAGCTGTACGCCGTAAACCGGTCTATATTTCATTAGGCTGCATAATTGACGCTTCCGAGGCTGTGTACAATAACGCCACAACTCATCTTTTACACATGCCGGTCGGACAATTTCGATTTTATAAACTGTCAAGAATCATCAGAATAGATGTTTCGTTTTTAGCTTGGCAATAGTTTTCTCTACGCTATTCGCCTATTAAAAATAGCATATTAGGAGAAATAAAAACTCTATGTAGTTATTTGCCTTTTTTATGAATATGAGGCTTCAATGTTGGCGTGTTTCCCGGAGTAGTCTTATTATCTCTCTGGCGCTTATCCGGTTTTCCTGTTGATTCGGCAATCTTTTTTGGACCTGGTTTAATACTTAGTAGCCGAGTAATCTGCATATGGTTGCCTTGCGCATTCCTTACGTCCGAAATATAATACACGATGGATGAACCGAAGTTACACGAAAATTCAACTCTTAACTTCGATTAGTAAAAACCGCTTTTGGAGTTTAAGACATTATTTTTGCGTTCGTGCCTCTTCCAGGGCCGCCGAATAGTATTTTAGCAATTTGCCAAACGCAGATGAAGAGTGGGTAGCATATGTTTTTCCTGTTTTTCTGTCAATCATTGTTAGCCTCTCGCTGGTAACGGACGAAAAACTACTTCCGACCTCTTGCATATACCGCAAATTACGGCCAAAGAAAAACCGATATTTATCGGTATCTGGATATTTGACAAGTTCCTTTTCCTCAACAAAAATGAACTTGCCTTGGTAGTTCTCGGTAAAATACTTATCAGCGTATTTATTCCACTGCCTGGTCTGGCTAACAATAACAATGGTTTCTTTATACCCTTTGATATCCGGAGGTATTTCGCCTTTTTCAATGGTCATATTTTTTTTTGAGGCCACGCTGGCTATGGCAAGGAAAACAAAAACCGTTACTGCTATAAAAGAAAGCCCATGTTTAATCCATGTTTTCATGTTCTACGTTTTTTTTGAGAGTGGGTTTATTTATTAATATTGCTGTAATACCAAATAGAAAGTAGCAAACTAAATCTTTCCAATCCCCGTCGCCCGAAATAATTTGAAGCTCTTGTAGCCATTCAAAACCAATGAATAAGCAGAAGATGATTGCAATCCATAGAATATTGACATCCCCCTCCCAAATTTGCAATACGCACGAGACCAGCGCAAATGCCCACAATCCGTCAGGAACATAATTTCTAATGAAGGGTAGATAAATATAGGATTGGCTAATGGTGTAGATTCCAACACCTATTACGACTGGGATTAAAACATTCAAAAAACAATGTTTTAGCAAATTAATTATATTCGGAAACTTTGGATGCATTGACCCAGTATTTTTGTTAAACGTTTGACCCGGCATGCTTTTGAATATTAATTCGCAAATGGGCCAAATAAAAATTAAATTAGTAGTTCACTGGATGCGCTTTCGTGTTTACAATTAATGCGGCGATACTAAATATGAAATAATAAATGACATCCCCGAGGTTGCCGTTCCCTGCAATAACTTCAAATTTTTGATGTAATTTAAAGACTGTGAACGAACAAAACGCTATTGTAATCCAGAATGTATTTATCTCATTTTCCCAAATTAACAATATACAAGATATCAGCCCAAATGCCCATAATCCATCTGGGAGATAATCACGGATTACAGACAAATAAATAAAAAAGTGACTTGAGGTATATTCTCATACATAAGACCGGCAGGAATATTCTTAAAACGAAATGTCTAGCCATATTTTATGTTATACGGGAATAGCAGATATAGACACACAATTATTTCAGCTCAGTTCACGAATACAATATTTAAAAATGACATTATGTACAGCCATTAATCCTAAAGTTATTATATAGATGTGATTTAGAAAAAATAAAAACTCGTTCCTGATACCTACAAAGTTCAAGAGACAATTATATTATAGTTAATCCTCCCTTTTTACAGTCAGCTAAGTATTTTTCTATATCCGTTTGCATTATTGTATATGCAACTTCATTAGTTGTTCGCAAATTTTTTAAGTAATGACCAAGGATGCTAGCTATTTCTCCTCCAGTTGATCCAGCAGCAATACACTTTCTTATATCGAGAATTATATAATCAAATTGTTTTAACTTATACTCAGCTTTTGAAAGAATTTCTAAATAATTCATATTATGGCTTTTTAATTGGCGTTATTAGATTGTTTGTCGTACCGCTTTTCTCTACAACAACCTCAATACCCTTACCAGTATTTATACTTCCTGGCGCTTCCCCTACTCCTCTAGTAATAAAATTGGCACCTTTTTTCAGGTTGGCAGTTTCAATAAAGTCTGCATTTTTTATGTTTTCTAAAGGAACATTATACTTTCTTGCATATGCCTCAGGGTTTATCAAGGGATTTTCAAGACTCCAATATTGTGCAGCTTCGCCTTGTGCCGAAATTCCAGTAGTACCAATTCTATATAATGTTGCTCCACTTTTGGCTTCAGCTGCAGCTTTAAGGGCTCCTACCCTTAAAGATTGTCTAGCAATTGCAAAATCAGTTTTCACTGTATTTGCTACGAAGGATGAAATGTTTCCTAGCCCCTTACCAGAAATGTATGCGGTCAAAGCATCCGCACCAAATTCAGTTATATATTTTGATCGGGTATACGCGTCTCCGTTTATGACGTTTGCCTCGAAATCCTTCGCCAAAGCATCTAATCTTGGTGATTCAGAGACTTTCACAGTTGACATGTCCCAAATTGCCTCTTCAAAAAATGCCCCAGCGTTTTTATAGGTGCTTGATTTAAACACATCACTTGTGAAGAAAGTGAATGTTTTAGTTGCAGAGGCTTTTATACCAGCGGCACTACCGTTAACGATTTTCCCAATTGTGGATTTCTTGTAGGTTGTTATAGAAGACCAAGCTGTTAAACTAAGTGGATCATTTTGTTTAAATCTTGGGAAAAATTCTAGCCCATCAAGATCGATTCCTGCAATCGGGCAATTGGAAGCAAATTGATAAGGGGTCAAATCAGGAAACTTTTGCGTTAACAGGTCGGTACTAAGAAATCTTGCCAATCTCGGATCATAGATTCGCTCCCCATAATCCTGCTGCATGCCCTCTCCTTTCACATCATTGTCATTCTCCTTTCCATTAAAGCCGAAACGATAATTCAGTGCGAGGCTTCCGGTATAAGTATACCTGCTTTGCATTCCAAATGGATAGTAGTCTGTTGCACTTACTACGTCCGTGGTATAATAATCTGCAATACCACTGCCATTATTATGCGGCATCTTTTTATCCGAGATCGTCGTCAAAACATTCCCTAAGTGATTCGATATTTCATAGAACTTGCGCCCGCGGTTATTGAACAGTAAGCGGTTGAAGACCGATAAATCGTTCTGATTATCCTCCGCTAAATCGCTTTTGTTCCAAACTCCCACTCTGCTACTGCCATATATTGGCGCTTCGGTGGCCAAGAGATCTAGTTCGTTAAGCGCCTAACTACTATCCTTATTGGCCGGGTACATCTGCATCAGACAGCCTGGCTATGGACAAGACTGGTCGCTATAATCTTTTTTACTGAATTATTCAGTAATCAAAATCTGGCCTTATCAACAATGTGTACTGGCGAAACTAAATGGGATGTTATTGTTCGTTCTGTAGATTAGTTACTAGTGATCATAAAAATTTCTAAGATCAATTTCGTAGCCTCACTTTTTATTTCAATATCTTCTAACCCACTTTCAATTTGATTTTTTGATTTTTTCAATGAACCTACAAATTCTTGACATTGCGCCATATTTTTAGGCCAATAATTTTGACTCACATTCAATACCGCTAGTAGTAAATCTCCGGGATAATATAAGGCTTCTTCCAAAATATTTTCTTTCAACTTCTTAAGCGCCAATGGAATTATATAGGTTAATCCAACACTTTGTGAAATTAAAATTCGGATGTCGTCAGAGTCAAAATCCTTAAGTTTCTGCTTTCGTAAGTAAAAAATTCTTTTTACTAAGGCTGTTGGAAAATTGCTGGTGGATTCCCAAAAATCGTTTTCCAATTCTTCTAATGATTTATTAACGTTCATATTATACTAGATAGTTAGTTATTACTTGTTAGCAGACTTTGTCGCTCTGTCTAAAACTGAATTGATTTCATCTTTTTGCTTTTGTAGTGTATTTCTTAACTCAGTAGCAGCCTCAACAATCTCTTTGCCAGTATTGCTATTATTTATCAACTTATTTAGTTCCTGAATCTGATTCCCCATGCCCCTAAGCGCATTTCTAACTTCCGTAAGATGGTCGTAAACTTTTCCATTTATTACAACGGGCCGCCCAAATATGTCATTAACCGCGGCTCTGACATGTAACTCATCTAAGGCTGTAGCTATCTTACCGGACTTTTTTACTATTTCCTCTAAAATAGATTTTCCCCCACCCGTTATTCCTCTACGTAAAGCTTTACCAGCTTTTCCCACCCCCCCCCCCAATATTTCGCCTCCAAAAATATCTAAGGCCAAGTATCCAACCGCAGCGTATCTATTTTTTTCCTCTTCTTTGAAATTTCTACCAGTGAAAACTACTTTTATATCCCCTGCTGGACTTAAATCAAGCCCTTCAGTTACGTATGGATCTGCTCTTTGAATCTGCTAATCTTTCTGCATCCGATGGTTCGTTTCGATAAATAAACGTCATTAGAGCTGCGTACGTTCTTTTATCGAGTTCTAGAGAAATCTGTAATTTTTGTTTTACCGACTTGTCTGTAGCCTGCGTAAGCTGTGTTCTGGTATTGGAAATTATTCTTCCCACAACATTAAGCAATTCCTTTGCCATATCTACTGTAGCTGGCTTCGCTTTCTCGGCACCATCTAAATCCATGTAATTTACAGGGTCATTTTCTGCATAAGTATATCCCAAGGAAAGTTGTTTCCAATCGGATCCACACTCAAAAACCTCCCTACTCTCGGATCATAAATCCTCATACCATAATCCTGTTGATTACCATCTCCCTTCACTTGATTATCATTCTCCTTTCCATTAAAGCCATACCGATAGCTACTATTTGATTGAGTATAAGTTCGCCCCGGCCTCTGCATACCAAACGCGTAATAGTCGTTGGCCGTTACTACATCCGGATTATAGTAATCAATGGTGTTACTATTGGCACTGACAGCCACTTTTTGTCTGAGACGGTGGCCGGCACATTACCCCGATAATTGGACAATTCAAAAAGTTTATTGCTTAATTTAAAGCTCTTCAAAATTCAAATAAATTTTTGACTAAAGTTCGATTGTCTATGCTAAGTTCTGGGGCTTACTAATTCGAGCGGGAAAAGCACATAAGCAGCTCTAATTCAACTTCTTTCAAAATTAAAAGCTGGCTTTATCTAAAAGGTACACTAACATACATTAATAACGAAGCGTTCTTATATCTTTTATGTATAAAGAAATTGACTGTAAGTCCCTATCTGACAATTTTCGCGAATAAGGGGCATGAATAGAGTCAACCCTCATGCCATGTATCTTGGTTGCGAGTTGAACACTATCTAAACTACTCAGTTGCAATAAACTTGATTGGTTGTTAAAAGAACTTTTTAAGCTATGGCAGGCAACGCAGTTGTCTGAATAAATTATTTTTCCTTCCGCAACTGTCCCGGTAGGATCAGATAAGCAAGAACCAAGTAAAACTCCAAACAAGGGGAGAGCAATTAAGACTTTATTATTGATCAATTTTTTCAGCTGTAGCTTCGTCATGAATAAACTTTTTTAATTGTTCTTGTGTTTGTTCTTTATCTCCTGAACTCGTGGGCTGAACATACCCACCCTTTTTAAATGCGGGAGAAACTCCAATTGTGGTTTGCCAAATTTCCCTCACAATTTGATCCGGCGTTAGCTGAAATCCTTTCAAACCTGAATACATAACATTATTTCCATTTTGAGTTCCTGGAAAGCCTCCATTTGGGGGATACGTATCACCAGCTCCCAGCAAATGTAACGTTTCATGTAAGATAAGATTTCTTCCTTTCGAGGCAAAATCAGTGAAGTTAAAATACTGGGCCTCCCCAATTGCAACTTTACCTCCCATAGTATTTGCCAGCCCGGCTGCATCCTTCGCATTAGATCGTTCGTTTATATGATCAACTATTGCAAAAACCCAACCCGCATTATTTATATCTGTCATTGAAGTTGCCAACTTGACTTCAGCCTCTACTTTCACCTTGTAAGATAATGACACGTCCTTAAGTTCAGCACCTGAAACTTTGACGTCAGATATTTTGTTTTCGCCACCTTTAATAAACTCAAATGGGTTTTTAAACGCAGCCATATTAGTTCCAGAAAGTTTCTCGGCTAAGTCTGACTGTAAATTTGAAGAAATCAGTGACAAATTAATGTCGGAGTTTGGGGTTGCCGAAAGATTTATTACTTGAATTTTTATTTTTACATCTGCTGCAATCTCGATTCTTGTTCTATCCTTTGAAACTGCCGCCCAGTTTATTGAAACCTTTGCCTCGCCGCCATCTAAATCAATCGCTGAAATTGGCATATTTCCACTGAACTGATATGGAGAATAAAAAGGAAATTGAGGTGCTAATGGGTCTACACTCAGAAATCTCCCCGACCTCGGATCATATATTCTTTCGCCATAATCCTGCTGATTACCCTCGCCTTTAACCTCGTTATCATTCTCCTTCCCATTAAACCCATAGCGATACGTGCTGTTTGGCTGCGTATAATTCCGGCCAGGCATTTGCATACCAAACGCATAATAATCATTGGCCGTAACTACATCCGGGCTATAGTAATCAATTGTATTGCTGTTTGCACTGACAGCCACTTTCTTATCGGACACCGTTGCGAGCACATTACCCAAGTGGTTGGATAATTCAAAGAACTTGTTACCACGCGTAAAAATAGTACTTGTTGTTGAAACTGGATACTGAACGTCCAGATTTACATTTAAAACACCGAGCCTGGAGCTTCCATAAACAGGAATTTCTGATTGTATAAGATGACTGGTATCAGATTTTTTATAAACACTCATTACGTTACCACTGGCATCACGCACATAGTAAATATTATTAGATACGTAATTATTATTACTGCGCGTAATTACGGTTAAGTTTCGGTTGCCCGCCGGATCATAAAAATAATTAAATGAATAGATATTACCAGTTCTATAAACTGCGCTTATTTTCCCATAGACATTAAAGAACTGATTATATACTCCAGCCTTCCTATCAGTATACGGATTTCCGATGTCATCGTAATAGTAGTTATCATAACTAGTTCCAGAGGCATTATCCCCCTGCACCTGGCTTAAGGTAGACGTAGTCTGATTGTCCAGATCATTTCCATAATTAGCATCGGCAACCTGGTCATGAACATATCGCAGCCTATTGCTGATTAATTGACCCGAACTGTTTTTTTCATACTGATACGTGAGGTTGTCCATAGCGAGAGTATTCCCCCCCGAGGTGGTTCCGTTGCGTAAATAAGTCCGGATATTACCATTGGGATCATAACTGGCCCTTTCCTTATACTCATCTGTGCCTGTAAGGGAAATGATATTTCCCGACCCATTAACCACCTTAAAGGCATCCATGGCAGTGATCCGGTTCAACTGATCGTAATTATATCCATACAGGAACGGTATACCACTGTATAACATCGGCACATTTGTTAACATGCTGCTGATATTACCATTAAAGAGATTTGCCCCCGTTGTAGATGATGGTAAAGTATATGGCACCAGTGAAAAAACTCTTGTGCTTGATGCGTCTATCTGCTGAAAATCCCCATTATAATAATCCAGCATGTATCCATAGGCATCTTTACTAATATTAGTATGGCCTGCACCTGAGGAGCCGTCTTTTCCCATGTCAAAACCCGCAGGATTATTACTATTGACACCTTTAATCCATCCCTGGAGCGTGTATGCGTAATCAACTCCCTGTACCTGGTTTTGCCCAATCACCGTTCTGCTGAGCATACCATGTCGGTAGTAATCATAACTCGCGTCTGTTTCCCAATAAATTTTATCGCGGCTCGTTTGTACGCTTGTTAACCGGTTTTCTGCATCGTAATTGTAGTGATGGTAAAAACATCTTCCTGCATCAACTCATTTCTCCGCGTACCTCAGTGGCAATAAGAATAGCGGTTCTGCCTAACTGGAATTCCCAAACTTAAAGAATAGTATCGGATCAGGCTCTGGGATTTCAATTCGGCACCATTAAGTCGCACACTCACATCTAGCTCGGTGCGTCGCAAACAACTCATTTAAAACTCAGAAATAAGACAAGCTGATTGTTGATTACAATTCAATTAAACTAAATGTCGCAAGAGAAGAATAATATGGGGATAGTCGATGTTAAGAAGCATCTGACAGATGGGTAGAGCGACGGTGATCCTTAAAAACGGTGGTACGCCTTTCGTCAAATTTTGGTGACCCTTTTACTAAACAGCATATTATCCGATATCGTTAAAAATCATTGATTGCACCCCGACGCCATTTGCAATCCACAAAACATTTGGCTCGAAATTGCGATGAACTATATACAGTCCCGGTATCGAAACGGCGAACTCGGTGTAGGTTACTTGCTTAGCAACTAACTGGCTTAGACTTTTTTCATCTTTTTTTTCAACAAGAAAAATTATTGCTGGGAGTTCATAATAAGACCAAAGCCGGAACAATAAATTGCGGCTAACTATTAAATTTGCGGCCTTTAACTTAAAATAGACCTGTTGATAGTCCTCATCAATAAAAATGGTGCGTTCAGATAATATCGATAAACTATCTTTCATTTGAGAATCCAAATACTCCAGCTTTTCGCCCAAGAAATAAAAATCACTCGTTCGATCTAGGAGAAAATCAAAAACAAAGTCCCATTTAGACTTACTAATATCAATATCCTCCAAAGTATCCTTTATTGATACTAAATTTTCATTGTACACAATTACTTCTAAATTGTTGAGTTTGTAATTCATTTAATATAGTTCCAAAATTTGAATGGTGCACTCCAGGGAAACTGACCAGATCCGCCGAAAGTCCTGCCTAGTAAGTTAAACCTAAATGTGGAATGTAAGCCTATTGTTTGCGTTCCATGCAACAGGCCATAATCCCATCTTAACAAATTTCCCCCAGCTTTTCCAACTTGTTTGATAGAAAATATTGTACCTGTTCCGAATCCAACACGCGGAGTAGCATACATAGCTTCAATCTTATACCCTGCGATCCTAAGTCCACTCTTTCCAAACAGTCCATAACCTCCCCGCAAACTAAATAAAGATGCGCGTATTTCTGTTGTAGAGGCAAATAATCCGCTCGAAACACCACCGCTTGGTAAAAATGTGGCTACTGTCAACATTGCATTCGCACCATAGTTAATTAAATCGAGCTCCTTATTAATAAACTTATTATAATTTTCCACATCATGTTTTGTAAGACTTGCGTTATATAGTTGATTGGTCAAGTAAGCGAACGACTTTGTATGCTCTTGTATTTTATTTTCATACTCACTGTATAAATTAAGGTTTGCCTTAAATGCTTCAGTACTTGTTGCGCTTAACATTCCTGAAGAGGCGATTCCTTGCAAGCCTTTATATTTTGAAACTTCTTCAGCCTGATTCTTGATTGCGGCCTGCAGTACTTGAATATTTTGTTCATTTTGGGCACCTCCCCCGTTTAGCTTATCATCTAATTTCTCTAGGAGTGACTTAGTAGTGCTATTTTTAAGATCGCTTTTTTCATTTTCATTTTTTTTCTCATCAGGTTCCATTCCATCTATGTCTACTGCTACAATAGGCATATTTCCAGCAAATTGATAAGGCGTCCACCAGGGATACTCTTTTGTCAGCGGATCCACACTCAAAAACCTTCCCACCCTTGGGTCATATATCCTCATTCCATAATCCTGCTGATTACCATCTCCTTTCACTTGATTATCATTCTCTTTTCCATTGAAACCATACCGATATGTTGAATTTTGTTGCGTATAGCTTCTACCCGGCATCTGCATACCAAACGCATAATAATCATTGGCCGTAACTACATCCGCGCTATAGTAATCAATAATATTACTATTTGCACTGACAGCCACTTTCTTATCGGACACCGTTGCCAGCACATTACCTAAGTGGTTGGATAATTCAAAGAACTTGTTACCACGCGTAAAAATAGTACTTGTGGTTGAAACTGGGTACTGCACGTCCAGATTTACATTTAAAACACCGATCCTGGAGCTTCCGTAAACAGGAATTTCTGTTTGTATTAGATGGCTGGTATCAGATTTTTTATAAACACTCATTACGTTACCACTGGCATCACGCACATAGTAAGTAGAATTAGATACGTAATTATCCCGACCTGTAATGAAGGTCGAGTTTCTGTTCCCTGCCGGATCGTAAAAATAAGCAACCGAATAGATATTGCCAGTTCTATAAACAGCGCTTATTTTTCCGTAGACATTAAAGAACTGATTATACACTCCAGCCTTCCTATCAGTATATGGATTTCCGATGTCATCGTAATAGTAGTTATCATAACTAGTTCCAGAGGCATTATCCCCCTGCACCTGGCTTAAGGTAGACGTAGTCTGATTGTCCAGATCATTTCCATAATTAGCATCGGCAACCTGGTCATGAACATATCGCAGCCTATTGCTGGTTAATTGACCCGAACTGTTTTTTTCATACTGATACGTGAGGTTGTCCATAGCGAGAGTATTCCCCCCCGAGGTGGTTCCGTTGCGTAAATAAGTCCGGATATTACCATTGGGATCATAACTGGCCCTTTCCTTATACTCATCTGTACCTGTAAGGGAAATGATGTTTCCCGACCCATTCACCACCTTAAAGGCATCCATGGCAGTTATCCGGTTCAACTGATCGTAATTATATCCATACAGGAACGGTATACCACTGTATAACATCGGCACATTTGTTAACATGCTGCTGATATTACCATTAAAGAGATTTGCCCCCGTTGTGGATGATGGTAAAGTATATGGCACCAATGAAAAAGCTCTTGTGCTTGATGCGTCTATCTGCTGAAAATCCCCATTATAATAATTCAGCAAGTATCCATAGGCATCTTTACTAATATTAGTATGGCTTGCACCTGAGGAGCCGTCTTTTCCCATGTCAAAACCCGCAGGATTATTACTATTAACACCTTTTATCCATCCCTGGAGCGTGTATGCGTAATCAATTCCCTGTACCTGGTTTTGCCCTATCACCGTCCTGCTGAGCATACCATGTCGGTAGTAATCATAACTTGCGTCTGTTTCCCAATAAATTTTATCTCGGCTCGTTTGTACGCTGGTTAACCGGTTTTCTGCATCGTAGTTGTAGTGATGATAAAATCCATCTATCTGGCCTCCCTGATAAGCGACGTCATTAACCTTGCCACTAATAAGATCATAATTGTAAGACATTTTTTTATAGGCATTGCCCCAAAAACCCATAACTAAACTATACTGGAGCAATGTATCCACATTACCATGAATATCATAGGTATAGTAGGTTGCGGCTCTGCCGCCGCTTACTGTACCATCCGAAAGTTGGGTCATAGATCCCTCGTGATCGAAAGTCATTGCATAGCTGACACGATTCCTTAAATTTTGTTGGTATAAACCACTGCCATTTGCTGTGCTTACCGCCAATGAGGTGAAAGGCAAATCATATACAGTCAGCGTTATTTGATCTCTATATCCTGTGCCGGTTCCTAATAACCACGAATTAAGCGCAACTGGATCCTGGGTAATTATTTGTGTTATTTGAGCAGACTGCGATTTTTGACCCACTTCAGTTATTCTCCCCAGCGCATCATAGCGTGTATAACTGTATTGATTTGCCTGTAGTTGCTTGGCATTCTGGCTAATGGCAAGCCTACCGAGACGGTCGTACCAGAATTTACTATTACCAGCATCAGGGGTGTGTTGCGCCAGCACCTGATTCAACGTATTATAGCGGTATTGCGTAGCCAATACTTCGTTGTTACCCGGCAATAAATCAGCCACAGCGGCGCGTTGTGTGGCGACGTTGCCAAGATAGGTTGGATCATAGTTTGGTTTAACAGCGGCAGGTGGTAAGGTTTTCACCAGATTGCCCGCCTGGTTATAATAATACAGTGTGTAATGATATTCTAAAGGCTGATAGGTGGCGTAAAATTGCTCCGCACTTCTGGCGCTTAAACACTTGGCTAAATAAAGGCTATCAAAATTTGCGGTCAGCGAATCTTTTAATTTATCAAACATCAATTGTGCTGCAAATTGCGCGCGGGTGTCAGCCTGGCGACAGGGCAGCGTATCTACGGGTTCCCAAAGTGAAATATCATTAGCGGGTTTGCTGAAAGCGCAAAGCGCGAAAGAATTATTAACCGTTAACCCGGTTCCAGCAATTCCATAACTGATGACGCAATTGCCCAGACTATAATTCAGCTCCGTTGTAAATTCATCATTGCTATTGCTTGAAAAACCACTTTGAAAAACAATGGTTTTACGGGCAGTATAATTTTGAGCATAAGGGGATACCCTTGAAGTAACTAATAATGAGTCTACGGCAGTGTTGTATCCACAGTCATTCCCGTAGCCAATAAAATTACTGGATGAATCCAGATTGCAATTCTTAATTGCCACCATATAATCCAGCACACTTAACGAGAAGCCGGTGCGGTAATTTAAGAACCGGGCCCATAAATTATTTCTTTGCACCTGAGCATCGGTCGCAGAGCTGGTCAGATACGGAACCCCACTGTAGGCGGGATACAGTGATTTAAATTGTGTTGTAAGCATGGACAGTTGGGCACAACTCATGCACGGTTTCTGATATCCACAATCTAAAAATGCCGGCATAGATACAAATGCCGAAAGCGGTATCGGGGTGTATACAAAACACGAATTAGGATTAGACTCGGGCAATGGCTCACTGTAGGACGGCCCGGCATGGTAGGGTTTATCCATTTCCACCATAGAAGCAAGACTGCAGGTATCATGATACAATGAACTGCACTGCTGCAGGCCCTCCCAAACAATTAAGCTGAGCGTATCATTGTAATTGGCGCGCAGAAACTGGTTCATGCTGGTTATGTTGGATACATTGTACCCGCCTGCCTGCGTGGCTTCCTGTTTGAGTGTGGCAAAACGGCTGCATCCACAGGAATCAATATGATTGGTATAATTAGTGAACAGTGGCGCATTCTTGCCAAAGGGTTTTGGAGACTCCACGCTGAAAGGGTTGCAGAAGTAATTGCTATCAGCCACATTGGTAACAATTCCATTACTTGCCAGGACCTGGTTGATAACCTGCTCAAAACTTTGCGGGGAACCTATAAAGGAAGGATTCACCGTGGAAGCACCATATGGCTGAAATACAGTTTGGGCGTGGTGGCAGACATCAACCATGCCATCCAGTATTTGATTAATGATAGTTGTAACTGTAACTGAATCTGCATGTGTTTGGTTATTGAGCAATGAAGTCAGTCTTTCACAACGGGCCAACATATCATACCAGAACGGCCTTTGTGCAACACATTTGTCGCCACCTGCAGGGTTGCGTAATTTGTAAGCGTTTAAAGAATCGGTAAAGTGTGTGGTGTCATTAGAGTTGATAATAGCCCACCAGCCGCCTGCGCCATTTTGATTCGCCACTCCTTGTGCATTGGTGAAAACGAGTTGCTTGCCCTCATTTTGCAGGTTCGTCATAGCGGTAGCCCCTAAGCTTGAATTGTTGTTATTGATATAATTGACCAGCATTTCGTTGCGGAAACTGAGATAAGTAGCTTTGAATGTCTGCCATACTTTGTCTTTGTCGGCGGCAGCCGTTATACTGGGGTCAAGTCCATTGCGGGTTGTTGCCAGTATGCAACTTTTTTTAGCATCATCTGTTTGGGAAGCGCACAGCACCGAGCCGTTGGCAATACGCCAGATAGAAGGTGTGTTAGAATTATTTGACCCTGTCTTTCCGGATACATAGTCAGAAATATACTGGGTAATATTTGTTTTATCTACTGTATTAAGGTTGGCTGTAAAATATGGATCGCTAGTAATCGGGTTCAGATAGCCCAGTGACTGAGCTTGTGCATAGGACTCAGTAAATTGTACTTTATCCTGCCAGTTATAAGAACTGGCGAGATTGGTCTCTGCAAATTTCAACTTTGCAAATTCCGGGTGATAGTACAACAAGCTGCTTGCCCAGGAAGGTTCAAAACGGGTCGCGAATTCGGCCATCGACAGGTTCAGCACACCTGGAGAAGAATAAATACTGTTGTCTGTGCTTTTGTCATCCGAAAAATAACTGGAACTGCCGCCTGTTTCGGTCTTGGGGTATAGATAAAAAGCTTTTGTTTTTCCAGATACGGCCGGACTGGTGGTAAATATGTTGTATTTAGCCTGTTCACTCGATGAACTGAACGCAGTAGGATTTCCGCCCTGAAATTTGGGATCTATCGCGTATTGTCCGGTATAGGGCATCATGTCCGCGAGCATCTGACTACGTATGTTCGCGAGTGTTGACAGGTTAAGGCTGTGACCGCATGTCTCAGCGCAGGCCAAAGAATCCTGGCTGTATTGTGCGTGAATAATGGTGACATCGAACGCTGAAGGATTGCCTATTGAAGTCAGATAATTGGTTTCATATTGGCTGTATGTTCCCAGGTGCGCATTACAACTATCGCAAGGTGCTGTATTACCTGCGGGAAGATTACAGCCTGTTCTACTGGACAACTGTAAATATATGGAGTCGTAAATATGCTGCTGGGTTTGTACCAAGAAGACCTTAAGCGCACTGTCTCTTCTCAAAGCGAACAAAGAATCATTTAAGATCAGCGACTTCCTGATTACCCAGGATCCCGCAGGCAAACTCTGGGTAAAGGAAATTTGTTGAGTGGGCGTCGTAATACCTTCGCCAACAAATCCCATGGCTGTTCCACATGCCTGATTGGCGGGCACGATTTGCAGGTTGCTATATCGTTTAACGACCGGTGGGGCGGCGGCATTACAATCTTCCGGGCGGATTGAAATTTCAAGATCATACTTACAATCAAAACAAACTGACTGGTTGGTAACCGGATTGGTGCCACTAAAAATAGCTGGGTTGAACTGGTAGGTAAAATGATAGTCGGTTAACGCAGGTACCAAAATCGTACTTACAGATTCAACAGAGGTACCTTTCACCGCATTGTTCGCGACGGTCAGCAATTCATTTTTTAACGGGCTACTTGCCTGCGGATAGTCGGCACTGTTATTAATGGAAGCCAGATTTGCCGGGGATTGTCCCGCCAGGGCGGTAGCAATGGTTCTTCCATGCATGTCAACATAACTTACACTCATCTGCCCATTCGCATCCTGCACCATATTCTTGCTGTAGTGGGTTGCATCCCCTACTTCGGTTCCAAATAACGCATCCAATTCATGCTGGTTGGGCTTCCCATAAAAGTATTTGGTCTCATGTCCACTCCCTATCTGATGGTTAGCGCCTACTCCACCTTGCATGCTCACTCTTTCCATTGCGTCATCCATAAACCGGGTTTCAGTAAATGCGTAGCCAAATGCGTTGGGTATGAATTTCGATTTATTTTCGGTGGAGAGCCAGTCATTGTTGGCGGAATAGTAACGTCCGTTGCCTCTGCTACTATCCAGGCGCGGTGCACCGTTACATTTTACAGCAGCAGGTGTTAGGTCAAAGAAGCTAGCGGGATCAGTATTATCAAGCTGGCCAGCAAAACGGTTAAAATTTTTGAAGTAGCCAATCACATTGTCAATAGTAGGTGTTGGTAAAATCTGCACATTGGCCCGGCCCTGCAAATCATAAATAGTTTCGCCAACAATAGTATTACCTGTAACATTGTCTTTGGTAACGGTTTGCCTGTTTATCAAACTACCGTCAAAATATTGAATGACGGTTTTTGACTTACCGTTTTCGGCGAAACTGGTGCTGCTTTGCCAGTTGAGATTGGGTTCGTGCCCTCCGAAAGAAAAATTCTGAACACTCGACCAGGGTCCAGTAATAACACTTCCATCATTTTTACGAATCCCCGGCCGTACTCGATAAAAAAGTTTACCAGATCCAGGATATAACAAAGGAATCTTGAAAGAATTTTGAGCATTGTCAAGATCAACGCGGGTGCTGTTGCTTTGAAAAAGAGCCGCTGTGTTTAACACACTGTTCTGTGTATAAAATGCTTCCATTTCTGTTTCCACCCATGCCCATTCCAATTGAGAGAGATTATTATTTGCCGCATTGTTCCAGGTCCAGGAGACGCCCACTGCATCCGTATAATTACTGGGTGTATTGAATGTAGGTGTTAACGTGGTTGCATTTGATGGCATGACGAAATACCTCGTGATTCGCATCTCGTTTTCAATGTGCAACAAAGGCATTGGATCCCAGGTACCGGTTTTTCCCGTAATGGTAATGCTATTGATGGTAATTTTTACTTCTTCAGATGTCAACAGTTGGGTATAGTTTCTAACATTGTATTTAGCACCAGTGGCGGGGTCATAATTTACAACCAACTGTCCAGTTGATGTTCGGAGTGCGCTCTGTGGAGATACAGTCTCTCTCGTATCGGCTGTAAATGCAACCGTAGCAATAAAAGCAGATTGCGGGAAAACGGGCGACAGTTCATCAATTTTTAAGGTTACAATATTGAGGATATTGTGTCTGAGTTCTCCGTTGCTGGAATATGCAGTGGTAATATTAGCAGAACTGGCAATCGCCGAGCCATCCAGGTGGGTAAGGATGATATCCTGCTTCCCTTCTTCAAATTGAGCAACCACTTGATACTGCATTAATAAAAGCAGAAAGGCTAAAACCGGTATAGCGAATGACCTTTTCATCATCTTATCAATATATAGGTGACTGTAAATTTTAAAATGTCTGACTAAGGGTATATTCTTGCAGTTCCGCCATACCTACAAACCTATGATCAGCAGCATCAAATGAAATCTTGTTTTGCCACTTTGGAATCAATGCCGCCTTCTCTTTGCTGGTACTAATGGTATTGAAGGCGCAACTCATAGTTTGACTTCGTACCAGGTATAAGGAACCGTCTATCTCCTGAAGCAACTTTTTTTCTGCTACCCCCATATTTTTGATTTGTGTAACCAAATCTTCATCGGCCGGTTGCTGCATACGCATTTCTATGTGCAGTGCAAGTGGCAGAAATGTATCGTGGTGATAAGAGATATTTATCCGGCTACTTAGCACATTGGAAAGCCCTGCCATCTGCTTATTGGTAAATTGGAGGTGGCTAAACCCGTCTGATGTCAGCGGCTTTTGGATGGTAAAACCTTTTTTAAGCATGTCCTGCAATACCTTGTTCCCTGGAAACAAACCGGCTGAACTTTCTTTGCTGCTCTTATCGGTCTTTGAAATCCATATAGTTTTCTTTTCATGGTTGACACTGATAAGCAGGCTGTCTTCCAGGAACAATTCTTCCGCACCGTTTTTATAATATACATCCGTTCCATTCCGGTAAAACTCGGCATCTGTTGTTGCGGTATCAGTGCAGGAGATCATAGGAGATGATTCAAGGCGCGTTTGCATTGAATAATAGAGATATGGCTGCCTGGAAAAATCGGCGACCTTTTTAAATTCTTTGATCAGTGCCGCAGTATCCTGTTGCTGACTAAACCCTGGAAATAAGAAATTGAAAAAAAACACCGCCAGATAGAATCGCTTTTTCATACTGTTTTTTTGTATATGCGTTTATTGAACATCTCGGATGCCTGTTTGCCTGGCGGTCCTGGTTTCTTTTATTGTTTTAATACCCTGTATGGTTTCTTTCTTCACTCTTATCAGCTGCCCCTCTTCGTCATACTCATAGTATGAAGCATAATTATTTTCATCCAGTTCTGCCGAGAGTCTTAATGTCCGGTTATCATATACATAAGCCTTCATATTGGCATTGAACGGATGTATCCGGATATCATCAAAATATACAGGCTGACTGCCGTCATTACTTAACATAAGAGTCGCTGAAGTTGCATTCTGAGGAACGGTGAATTCAGCTTCTATTTTTTGCCAGCCCTCAATAATCGGCCCCTTCGGTTGCATTGTAACGGTTGCCGTACCGCTCCCTGGGAACTGCAATTCCACGTGATTGTTCAGGTAGGTTGGTTTGCTGCACACCACACTATCGCAAGTCTCTCTCACCCAGGCACTGAACTGCATCTTTTTGCCTGGAGTAACCGTAAAAGAAGGATTGATCATACTATCCGTTGCTGCGATGGGTTTGGTGGAAACACAGCCATTATCGGCCGATGGCGGCAAATAATTGAGCGAGTTACAATTGGTACATCCCCATGAATAGTTATTACCAAGATTAACGATGGATGGTCCACTGGAATACGACTCAGAGCCTGTTGCAGTTATTTTGTAAACGCCTGGACAAAGTGCTTTCCTATAATAAGGCTCGGGCAGATTAACTCCTCCGGTAAGAATACTTCCTTTGGACAAAATAGTGTCCCCAACAATGTTTCCATTTTCATCCGTTATGGTAAGGAAAAGACTATTGGAATAAAATGTAGGAACAGAATCGGGCTGCGCCTGATAATTGGTAGAAATGGCAAGAGTAAAGATGTAAGTATTCTGTGTCAGGATCTTCAAATAGGTAGTACCTGTAATACTATAGGAATGATTCCTACCGGGTTCAGGGTAGGCCGAAAGTGTCCCAGCTGAACTAGACGAAAAATTTGATGTGTAGGGGCCCGTCGTCGTCGAATTATAAGTGCCGGAAAAAGGCTGCCAATTGGTAATACCACCCTGCGCGCTTACCGATTTCGTCGTATCCCTGAAGAAATTGAATTTATAACTTTCGGTACCAGTGACTGTAAGGTTCAGCTGTTTGTTTAGTTGATTTCCCGCATTTACCTGTAGCATGTAGTTGCCGCTGTGCGGAAGAACACTACTGTTGCCTGTCACGATACTGGTGCCAGCCTGACCAGCAAGATCGATGTAGTTACGTACGCAAGTGTAGGATTTGGACTTATTCAGGCTTTCGCTATAATTATAGTCTTCAAAACTTTCGGCAAATGATTCTCCATACCGTGCATTTTGAGACATGGCTACGGGAATATTCTTATTAAAGCCAAACTGTGCAGCGGTGTATCGGTCAAGCGCATCCCTGGTTTCAAGCTCCTGTCCTTTGGCATTCACTTTGGTAAGTTCGCTATTCCATACCCAATTTGTATTGCCTTCATCAGGGACCAGGTTATTGTTGGAATTGAAATTCCAGAAAGCGCTGAAATTGGCGATATACCCATTTTTTCGAATGGATGTTGATTGAGTTGGATCAGTTTCTACCCTTGAGCCGTAATAAGTATAACTCCGGTAAGGCTTAAGATTGCCGACCAAACCTTTCAGGTATGGATTTATTTTTTTCTCCAGGATACCGAGGCAACCAATACTATCCAGTTCACCTGTGGTGCACTGAGGCGTGTAATAGACCCGCTTCACAATGATATCATTATCCGTTTGCCATTTTTCCTTGAACGCTACTGAAGATGCAGCCACTAGTTTGCTGCTGGAATTGAGTACTAATTTTCGGCTCCCGCCGCTGGTGACAATGGGGTTTGCCATTCCGGTAACGCTGGCTACGGTAATGCCCATATTATTACGCTTTCCGCTTCTTATAATTCGGAAGTCAACACCCGTTTTTGTGAAAAGCCTGCCAATCGAATCAATAAACACAATATCTTTCGCAGGCACCGTCAGCGCCGTAGTATTTTTATTCTTGTCGAATGCCCATAACCGATACACATTGGCTGAAGGGGCAGGACAGGAAATATTGTTGCCGGGTGTATTCGTAAGAAATAACTCATCCCCGCTTTCAAAAACGCTCAAATCCGGTACACCCGATACAATCTTACCATCCGTAAAAGATACATTCTGGTAAGAAAGATTGATGTTCTGATACGCAGGCTCAATACTGCTGTACGCCCAGTGCCCGGGATAACTGACATTGTAGATTGGGTCATTGAATTCATTAGCTGTTTGAGTAACCAATGGAGTCCCACTTTCAGCGTCATAGGCAATGGTTTTGGTGCTGATTACACTGCCTTTATCCATTACAATTACACTGTCTTCGATGGCGTGGTAATTGATCAGTTTCGTACAGGTAACTGCCCGATATTTGTTTTCTATATAACTGCGGGTAGGATAAGCAGTTGGTATGGGTAGGGTAATGAATGCTAAGAAGAATATATCCACCTGGGCCATCAGATTCTTTGCTTTGCTTTCGATACTGAATTCACGGACATCTGTCATCAGCTCCATATCAACTCCCATATTGCCAAGATGTATTGCACCTCCTTCTTTATTAAATACATAATCAACCTGATCATTGAGTCCGTTTTTCCCGGTATTTTTATAACTGTGATACGAATAGGATATGGGTGTTTTTTCATCGCTTTCACTATAAGCGGTTTGGGATTTCATTTTTCCATGCATATCATTGGTCTCTACCAGGAATCCTTGTGAAACAATGCGGCGATTGATGATTTCTTTATTAAAAAATGAGAAGAACGGATCTTTTTTATAATCCATGGATTCCATTGGGGTATAGGTGGAGAAGGACGGATAATCCCTGGCAGTGTAGAATTCTGTTACCTGTTTACCAATGGCTGAACGGACTGTTGAATCTCCATGGGTTCCGTTTCGATGAATGGAACGAATCGTTACTTTGCTGTAACCAACAGAAGGAGAAGGATAAAAACCTTCCAGCATGGGCATCTCGATAGCGCCGTATTGTGCTGAAGCCAGCGGCAGTTTATTGCTGAAATTCAGGATTTCCCGGAAAGGATTTTCTTCACTGCCAATACCCGGTTCATAAGAAGCAACCCCGCTGCTGATGGTTTGAACCGTTCCGTCAATTTTTTCAGTGGTAGTATAATCATAATCCTGACCATAGGTGGATACATATTGCTGGGTCATTTTATTCCAATTGTCTCTTACGAGTACCCGCTTCACGCGGTTGCCACCGCCATATTTTATCTTCTGCGGATTGCACAAACGGATAAATGAGCTTGCCAAATCAATCGTTCGTCCACCATCGCGGGACCGGACCTGGTTTTCAGCATTGGTAAATGCTTTGGATATCTGTGAAAGCATGGATCCCATTAAATCCAGGAACTCGGATAAAGTCTTAACGGCCGAAGCATCGTACCCGGGAAAAGCCTGCCCCGTCAAGTTTTCAATAAGAAAATTGACTGCGGATTTAGCGAGGGGGCTTTTGCCATCCAAAGGCGCAAGCTTGATATAGATGATGTCTTTATTACTGCTGTTGCTGCACAAACCGTAATCTGTGTATCCAGTGGCATACACGGTTAAAGGCTCAAAACCCTTCGGCATTTTTACCTTTAATTTGAAAGCAAGCTGTTTCAGGCTTTCAAGATATTTACTATAGATCTCGGCTTTTCGTTTACTGGGATCGGTTTGCTGCAAAGGCTGCGGTATCTTTACATATACATATAAATTGTCATCGGTCAAACCCCGGTTGTACAAACCATTGTTCGTGGTGTACATAGCGCTGTTACCCAGCCCGTATATCGGGAACATATTAGAGGCACGGCGATCCTGCACATATGCATAGTCATCCGCTTCATATTGGATTTCCATCTGGCCGCCCGAGGGGAGCAATATTGACTTGAGGTTCCAGGCGCCGGCAAACATATCGTTTTGCTGTTTCGATGAGCCTGTATAAGGATAGTCGATATTATTCAGGCTGGCAGGATTGACGGCAACCGCATTGCTGTCCATCACTGGCTTAAAGGTTCCCCACCTGTCGGAAGCGCTGTATTGGTAAGAAGGATTGTGTTTATTTGACGATTTATTACCATAATTAAAAACATATCTTTCTTTATTAGTCCTGGTTTGACCGTTATACGCAAATACAATCGAATCCAGCGTAAGCTTGCCGCCAGTTGCATTGTCAGGTGTACCATTGCAAAGAGAATAACTTTGATAGAACAACACTGATTTGAGCGCTTTTGCACCCTGGATACCATTCGCTTTGATGTCTGCTTTTGTGTATAGATCTATACGGTTTAGTTTTTTGTTAGCGTGTTCATTGGTATTGGGTGTACCGTCATGTTCACCTACTACTCCTTTCCCGTCGTTGCGATCAGCAGTGCTGAATACGGCGATCATGGATTTGGATTCAATTGTATTCAGGTACCAGCTTTCTCTTTTTCCGAACGTGATGCTGGCTTTGTTATCCCTGCCTTCGGAACGTTTTCCCTCATTAAAATGCGCGATAGCTGACGTACTGAGGCTGCGGGGAGTTCTCCATTGGTGGTCGCTGGCAGATTTGGTATAATTGAATTTTACCGCGCCTCCAAGGTCGTCTTCTGTTATCCCATCGCCTGTCACGTCGACATAATCAGGAGAAAGCAAACCGGTAATTAAAAAAGACGATGCATAAGCCGGAGTTTCTTGTCCCTGTAAAAAGCCATCGTACTTGGAATCGTTTCCCATGTGCGAAGAGTTCAGCGCTGGATCGACAGCAGCATTGTAGGCTACCATGTTGGTTGCACCTGTGGGCAGATTTGCGACAGTAAATGTAAAGTCCTTTTGACTGATATTATATACAGGTACGCCATACACATAGCGCATCCCATTTTGCTCCAGTACGTCTATTTCTGAGATATGATTTTTCTTACGATAATCTCCTACCCGGGGAATGCTGTCATAAACAATGTGGTGATCGGTCTGGTCAAAAAGATTGTTCCCAGTCTGGTAAGTCCGTATCCATTTTTCCAATCCAACCTTGCCAGCATCTTCTGCGTTGAGCATGGTTATCACCTGGGTACGTTTTTCACGCGGCAACGTAGTCGTATTTGATACTGGCCGGAATCCGTTTACGGCTCCGGTCTTTTTTGAAAATAGCTCCAGTCGTGATTCCATTCTGGGCACGGCATCGGAACCACCAAGTTTAAATCTGACTAGACTGTCACGACCGATCCGATTGATTGCTTCCGCGCTGGTGACAGTTGCTTCACCGGGATTTTTAAAATAGATATTTTCAAATGAACTGCCGGGCTGTTTTGCCTTCCAAGTCATACTTTGGCGAAGGGTGTTGTTGTTATCTTCCCAGCCCCCCACACGCGTCGGTGCAGCAACGGTGTTTACATTGATACCATAGTGACCTGGGATGGCTATATCTGCACCAATGGAGATATTGTCGTCTTTGGAAAGAGTTTCATTGTCACGCATAAAACCGAGATCTCCACGGTATGCACGTATAGAGCCATTGGTTCCCTCCCCCTGGATAGAAAAGATATCATACGCGTACATAGGCGCCGAGACTACCGGCGTATTGGGTGTTACCTCTGCATCATTCACCCGATTGAAATCCATAACCGCGTTTGGATTACTGTTTGCTTTTTCAGAGTACATATAGCCTACCAGAGGTTTAGATACTTGCTTCCATTCGTCAGGTACTTTCGAAACAGAATAAAATCCATTGAGTGTTGCTGACCCCCTGAAACCAAATGCACCACCGCCAAATTCTACCTGGCCTGAAGTATATGAGTTTTGCATCGGCATACGAACGATAGGAGTATAAGTCGGTTTTGCAAAACTGATATTGCTGCTTAACCGTGTACTCATTATATTGCTGCGCGTCTCACGGTAATCCGCCCCTCGCTCCTGATTATCTTGCAAATAATACAGGGAAGCTTCAGAGTGCAGGTTCAATGCAGCGATACCTGTTCTGGAATTATAACTGGTGCTAAGACCAATGCCGGTGGTTACATTAACGGAAGTCAGTGAACTGTTGGCACTTAAAGAAGGAGTAAACGTTAGGCCTGACCGGGAGCTTAATTTGGCTCCCAGCGAAAGACCAACAGTAGGGATAGCTGACTTTTCTGCCTTGATGTTTTCCTGCATCGGAATAGAGACCGACACCGTGGCGCCCATTTCAATAGCAGGACCTAAATAATTATTATAAGAATACCCGGCAGATAAACCCAGTTTAGGTTCCTTGATGCCCATTAACTCCCCATCTACGCCTACTTCCCCACCCCAGGTGCGATTGGGTTTTAAATCTTGCGTTTGCTTTAGCATATCCGTTCCATCAAAATCATCCGGTATTCCGCGCATATTACGGCTCACTGAGCCAGGGTTAATATTCCAACCCAGGCCGACCCAGCTTGCTTCCTGTTCCATGCCTATACCCCCATTATAAAAAAGATTCACCGGGTAACCACCAACATCCATCAATGGAATACTATAGGAAAAATCACCGGTAAATAAATTAACCAGGTTGCTGGAGCCGACGGTTTTGAATGAAGTGGCTTCTGGCGCTGAGGGACCGCCAATGACTGGCTGAATTAATTTTTGGTATGTTGCTGGTTTTGCCGCGATCAAAGGGGCTGTAACTTTGTGATTTAGTGCAGACCCCTCATTATTATATTTATGCAAATTTATTGCTGGGTTACTATCTGCAAACGTCCCGGCCCAATTGTGCGCACTCCTTCTATCAGCAGCGGATGCGCGAAGAGGATATACCAGTTGCACTAAAAAGATGTATAACAGCAAACCCGCCACGGGCTTTGTATACTTATCAGCGATGACCTGAATCATAGGGGTTATTGTTTGTTGGGAATTCGAAATTGTAAATGGTGTTTTTTTCCATCACCGCTTGTAACAGTGATGATGTATGTAACTTCCTTTTTAAACTGGCTATTCAGGGGAAAGTCTAAATAATTATCACCCTGCATGATTTTAACTGAGGAATGCTGGATCTCTTGCCCTTTTTCGTCGGTAAACGCAATCGTAGCGTTCCGTGACGGCTCGTTCGACACGTATTTTATCTGTAATGTGTCTTTTTGCAAACCGTAGACAGCGTGGAGCTGATCATCCATAAGCATATAATAACCACGCTGCCCGGGTGAAAGAACGGGAGTGGCTGATTTAATCCGAAATGTCCAGACCTCGCTCTGCGCTACCGGATCCATCCCGTTCTTGGCTACGACTTTCCACGCATACGATCTACCAGTGTCCAATGTTTTTGATGATGCAGGATAATTATTAAAGGGGTTAACAGAACTATTTACTGTATACACCGGCAGGTTCTTTTGTACTGCGTCCAGCTTGCCCTGCCCTTTGAGCACTTCCACCAATATCAAATCATAATTCAAATTGCTGAAAAGGTTGATGGGAACTGCAGGCAGCCAGGTGAATTGCGGAAATGGGTTATCAATAACAGTTGCGTCAACCGGACTACTCAAAATCGGAGGGCTCAACGGTTGGACTTCTATAGGGATACAATCTTCCGCTAATGGCACTACCAGGTCATTGTCATGTTTGTAAATAGTATAACAGGCTTTATAATTGCCGATAGGCAGAAATCCATCCGCACCTGGATCTACATTAAATATGGCGGAGGTATAATTATACTGGATCGGCGATAATTCTGTTGGGTTTATCTGGCGTGCGCCCTTGCTGATAGTAACTGACCTAGACGATGCACTCATCATGGGACGGTTATCCCGTGCACCCAACAGAGTTAGCTTAATATATATTTCCATTGGGGTGTCACCAGTATATACCAACACCATATTCCAGAGCTGTGGCTTTTGAACAATTCCCTGTGGAGCCGATTGAATGGCCATCGTAACCTGTGCGTTGCTTGACTGAACAATGCACAGCATTAGCAGGACATAAAAAAATTGTTTACGCATAATTATCATTAAAACGTTTTGAAATAAGTGATCCGCCCCATTCTGTTTTCTACCAACCGCTTATCCGGGCCAGGAATAAATCCTTTGTCAATCATCATTTGTAAATCGCCCACCCATGGAATTTTCATTTTGACATTGCCTGAGTAACCCCATTGCGACAAATCGAATACGGTCTGCCTGCTATATTTAATGCCGGCACCCAGGCTCAGCCATTGACTAAACTTGTAATTGGTATTCTGATCTGCCACATAAAGCTTATAGCTGTTGTTGCTCGCGGCGGTAAAATTGAATTGCAAACTGAACCGGCCGGCGAAGAGTGATTGGCTGTACAATAGATTTTTTGTATTGAAATAAACAAAGCCTGAATCCGAAGATGAATTATAGAACTGTGTATACACCAGCATGCTGTTGAACTGAGCTTTCCTGAACTTGTAAAAATGACTGACGCTGGCACTCACCGTGTAAAACATGTTTTGCGATAAACGCCCATCAGCCAGTTTGGTCAGCTGTGAACTGGGGAAATACCCCACCGCAATTACCGGCCATTTTTTTCTGTGTAATGTTCCCTGTATGCTTTTCAGTACCGAGTTGCTGCTATAGCTGGTGGCAATAAATGGGTTGTAATAATCATTTTTGCGAATAGCAGCCGTAATGAGTAGCTGGTGTTTAAAAAAAGGTTGGCTGACCCGTGCCGACCAAGCAGTTTGCGCAGCACCGGAATTAAAAAGACTAAAGGACTGAAAATTGGCACCCGTATGACGATAACTGGCAGCAATGGAGGTTTGTGCCCATGGAATAAAGGAAACAAAGCTGGCAGCATAGGCTTCATTGGAACGGTTGTTCACTTGCAGCACATTTTGAATCGTACTCTCACGCTTAACACTATCCCTGCTGTAATAGGGCAATGATGATTTGGCAAGTTCAACCGTTAAAAAAGTATTTGCGCCAATCGAATACTTTCCCTCGACCGTTATCCCCATTAAATTGAAATTAGATCTAGTCTGTCCTTGCTGGCTTGAAATGGCATTGAACAATTGCTTTTGTCCCGTATAATAGGTAAAGAAGATATGGTTACCGTCTTTATCCCCCTTGCCAACCCTTACCAGTGCCAAATATTGTTTTGGCAATGCGGTTCTTGTCACTAGGTAGTCCCGGAAATGATAGTCGACTGTGCCAACCGCGAAAGCATAATAGTATCGGGGATTAAATTCTGCCTGGATACCAGTAATGCTGATGTTTTTTGCAGACAACTCAGAATAATCCGCGACACTTCGGCCGATTCCAAAAGTTTTCAACGAGAGTAATTTTTTATAACCCTTTGGTAATACACTATCGGAAATACCATACTTTTTCAGACGATCTTTCAAAGCTGCTCCACTGCGCAACCCCTGAATATCCTGGGTCAGCTTTTCTGTACCGGAATCTTTTAAATGCCTAACGCACTTATACATGCTATCGAGCCGGCCAATTTGTTTATGCAATGAATCTAATTTGTCTTTCCTGGATTGATACAATTTTTGCAGTCCGGTAAGGGAGCTGTCCTGCTTATACTTTTTTAGCTTGGATTGGGCGGTGTCCCCAAAGCCGTTTTTTGTAAGTCGTGCCAAAGCAGCTTCGGATAAATTAAAAGCTGTTAACCGTTTGTTGGCACCTAAGATCAAAGATGTATCAGCAGGAACTTTTTTTCTCAATGATCTTTCTTTTGCTTCAATTAACTTTTGAAGAAACGCAGGATCTTTGAGCGATTCAGTTAAACGGCTGTACTCATTTTTCTTCGCTATGAGCGATTGCTCAATCGCCTCCAGTGAATCATATTTAACTGCTTTTTTGACAGCTGCAATGAGTTTTGCTTTAACCTGGTTGGCAAATTCATCCGGGTTATATTGGAAATTAATGTCAGTGTAGTTTTTAAACCAGTTGGAATTGCCAAAATGATTAGTGAGATATAACCGGAAGGGATATTGATTTTTCCAGGTAATATCCAAATACGTTTGCACTGTATGCTGGAAGATATTTTTTTCGGCGAAGGGAGTATCAATATTGGATCTGTAATTTACATCATAGAGAATATTTCCTTTTAACCGCACCAACGGCTCATGTTTATTTATTGAGGTAAAATGATCTGCATGTTCCACACCAAGACCGCTGCCAGTATCAGTATATGCAAGATTAACAGGTATGACCGCCTTACAACTGGTTTGAAGCGGAACAGCCAGCCAGGACAGGCCGGGCACGCTATCCCTTTGCTGTCCTTTTTTGAACAGCTGCCCGGGAACCCGTTGTATCAAGAGAAATCGTTTTGCCTGCATCTTTTTTTTTGTTTGCGCATGACCGCTGTACCCGGATAAAAGGGTTATTGTGCATACTATACATGCGATGATCACCCCCTTACCCATGATTTATTTTTTGCTGACTTTTCTTTTCAGGGTATTAATTTCTTGTTGCATTTTCTTTATAGCGGCCAGTTGAATTTCCTGTTCTTTGTGCTGCTTAATCAGGTATAATGTCAACTCCTCTATTTTTCTGAGAAGCACCGCCTGGTTTTCGCCTACGTTCACGCCGTTGGCTTTAACTTCCCGTTCAGACGGCACATCTGGCAAATGATTATTTGTGTTAATGAAAGATTCAACATCCTTTAATGATCGAAGCTTATAATCACGATCAAACACATAATCTGGCCAAAGCACTTGTGTAACAGTTAATTTCTTAGCGAATATGGCACCCTTAACTGTTAACTTAATGCCGCTAGTGTCAATCGCTGTCCATGCCGTAGGAAAGCTGCCAATGCTCACAATGCCCGAATTGGAATTGTTAATGTTACTCCCGGTCAGGTTCCAGTTCTTTAAATAAGAAGGCGCGTTAGAAACCGTAACACTAACTGCGGAAGACGTAGTGGAATCTCCCGAGTTGTCAAATGCCCGGGCAGTGACAGAATACGTACCGAGTGCGGCTCCCGTCCAGTTATAACTGTACGGAGAGGTAGCGTCTTCTCCAAGTTTGGTAGTCCCCTGGTAAAATGCCACTTTCGTAATTGTCCCATCGGGATCACTTGCTGTTGCTGTTAGATTAATATCCGTCCCAAGCAAGTAGGAGGAATTGGCGTTTAGCGTTACAGAAGGATGCTGGTTAGTAGAACGCTGAAAAATCTGTACATTGGACAACTTATAAAATCCAGACGAGGGAGTAGCGCCATAAACATAAATATCCACGATTCGAAACGTGTCAGGGGCAGTGAAATTTAGTGTGACAATATTGCTCGAGTTATTGGATATTTCAGCGAGCGTTGTGAAGCCTGAAAAATCATTAGTGCCGCGAATAACAATTCCGGTAGGATAATCATTGGAACCCCAAACCAGACGGACCGTACAAAAGTCCAGTCTTACACCAAAATTTACACCCCACTGATGTCCACCAGAGCTATAGGCTGCTTTCCAATACGTGATCAGCGAGTCTGAACCCATATCAAAAGCGCGGTCGGGTTCGTACCCGGCGTCGTTTACAGAACCATAGGCAGTAGCCTGCGGATAAGTTTGTAACAGGTTGGCAGTTCCACATTGTGAATAGCCTTTCAACGCAATAAAAGCGAATATCAAAAACAGAACGGTGATCCTACGCATATTAAGTATTTAAATAGTAAGGGCAAAATATGGCCTGACCACCCGTATTACTACGGGTAGTAACTAAAAGGATCAACGATCAAAAGCGGTGTGGATATTTACAGGATACAAGCAGTACGAGAGAAAGCTTAGCGATTTCAAAGATGAATAAGTTTCAATTATCAAACAACGTGGAAAATACTGTCTTAGATAAGTTTTTTTAAAAAAAGGGAAAATAAAAAAACTGTGTAGGATTTCCGATTATTAAAAATTGAAGTAATTTGGCATTACCTAAACTAAACCGTACCATGAACCTATCCAACCCAATCACAATTGTGATTGCCGATGATCATGAACTTGTCCGCACCGGATTCAAGAAAATTCTTCAGGATACTTACTCCAACAACATACATTTTGTGGCCGAAGCAAAAAATGGCCGGGAACTCATTGAAAAAGTAGATCAGTATCAACCCCAATTAGTCCTCACCGACTTACAAATGCCTGAAATAAATGGGATTCAAGCCTGCCGGGAGATAAAGCAAAGACATCCATGGATTAATGTTGTTGCATTCTCCATGTTTACAGATACTGAGCATATTATGGGTATGATACGTGCGGGAGCAAATGGTTACGTAGCCAAAAGTTCGCCTGCGGATGAGATCATCGAAGGAATTATGATAGCCAGTACAGGGAAACCCTTTTATTGCAGTACCATTTCGGAAAAACTTTATGGTAAAGTAACGACAGTCCTTGAAGCCGGACTGAAAGCAAAACAGATAAAATTCAGCAGACAGGAAATTAAAGTGATGCAATTGATTTGCCGGCAACTTTCAAGCAAGGAAATAGCGGAAGAAATGAAGCTTGCGGTGCGGTCTGTCGAGTGTCACCGTTACCATATCCAGGAAAAAATTGGTGCACGCAATATGGTAGGTGTGGCGTTGTATGCGTTAATGAGTGGATTGGTAGATGTAAGGGAATGCAGGTTACAAAATAGCAGGTAGGTATTAGGATATTGATATTCGGCAAACCGGAAGGAGATTGATCAAATCTTTTAATGTTTGAAATTTGACGAAAACAATTCCTAAGAAATGGTTGCGCTAAACTTCATTCAAAATAGTAGTTTGATTTTAGTTGTCCTGCTGGGTTCGCAGATTGTTCGTCTCTAACCAGCGGATGATTTCCTCCGATTTGATTAAACCGTTCAACAAGGCGTATACGGCAATACCCACAATATTTTTAGCTCCTATTTTTTTCTGAATACTTCGTTTGTAATTGTCTACCGTTCTCGGAGCCAACTCTGAAATTAAAGCAATTTCTGCTATTGTTAGTTCTTTACAAATAAGGTTAATGATTAACAGCTCTTTTGGGGTTAGATGAACATCGGTCATGAAAAGGAAATTGGTAACAAAATATGAATTTTAAATAATCATTGGTTGAGTAGTTGAATTTAAATTCACAACAAACTACCTTATAGTATATTGAGCTTAAAATTTCCACGCTTATTGTCGATCTCTCCCAGTTCAGCGTCTGCGGACTCATTTCAACTTGACGTTAATCCGGTTGACAAAAGGTAAACTACAATCAATTTATCGTTCGAGTTTCTTTTCTCGGAAAAGGATACAATCTCCCAGCAATAATACGCCTACTAATAAATTCAGCAGGCTTTTATTTACCCAGGGTAAGTCTGCTTTGTTAAAGACATAAAGAATGATGGATGTCACCCCAATAACAATATTGAGTTCCATCGACAATACCACCACAAAGGTATGCCCAGATTGTAAAATTTTCACAAATCGTAAAAGCAATACAAGCGCACCAACAATTAGCATAGTGTAGGTAGTAATAATGTACATGATGGATACTCCAAAAAAATCGCCCATGCCGTTAGTAGACGGATAAAACAATAAGTAATTAACTGCTACCCACAATATAAGTAGGATTGTGGAAATTAACATATTAGTCATAAAACGAGTACTGACGTATTTCATTTGGAAAGATTCATCAAATCTAATTGGTCATTAATGAAGAGATACCATTCTTTGCGTAATTCCAAAGGGAGTTCATAATATCTTTTTTCTGCAGAATCGTAAAAAAAGCCACCATACGTACTGATTATTATTTTTCGGGTCTTACTATCACCAGTTTCAAAACTTGCTGTAAATAATCCCATCCATAAGCTTGCTTTGTCTTTTGGCCAAATGGTTGCCGAACTAAAAAAACGTTTTATGGTTGAATCATCTAACGGTAAACTTTTAAAAAAAGACAAACTGTCCACCGGATACCTGAAAGCGGCATTATCAAAAATGTTATACAATTTCCAATGCTTTGTATTTTTCCATTCTATTTCCTGGCCCGTGCAAAAAAATGGTAAAATGGAGAGAGCCAGTAATTGGACAAATAACGATTTCATTTTTTTCGATTTTAATAACAGATGCCCATATTAGCATGCGTGCCTGTCAGTGTAGTTCTGGTCATATTTGACGACAGTTGCATTGTTCTGATGTCTTCTCCAAGATCACCTGGATTTAGACCGCCCCCATTTAGCCAGGTCCCAGTTGTCCTGGGGATATTGATCCCGGCATTTGCTAAAGCATTAAGCGCAAAAGTTGTGCAATTATTAGTGTTTAGATCATAAGTTGTACTGGATTCTGTCCACAAATTTAAATAATTCACGACTTTAAAAAACTGACTGTTGTCCATGGTGACAGAGACACTGATATTATAATTGTGATAGGCATCGTTATTTATCTGTCCATGGCTGCGAGGCGAAATAGGTGTGACACTAACCTCCGGATAAAATCCCACATTTCTTACCGTAGACCCAACGGCATTGGTCTGGCTCAAAATCAGGAATGCATGCCCGACCGCCACCGGGCTTCCAGACGCCGATGAACCGTCCCCCGTCATTCCCCAAGTTTCGCGGGAGCCTGGTATAGGTTGTTGTACACAAAGCGTTACCGTATAGACGTTTCCATACCCTGGAGAATTGGTGAAACACTTCATGTATTGCCCAACATTAATAACTGGATCAGGTGCCCCTATTACTGAAAAAGGCTTGGTAGCACCCATACCCGTTGGAGTTCCACCAGCTCCGGTAATGCCATAGTCAACAGCGGGCAGATTATGATCACCCCAAGAATTATTCGGGTCGACCAAAAAATAGCTCTGGCAACCCAATGCACTTGTCCAAAAATAGCCATGGCTTGGATCGCCTACCGCATAATTGTATCCGGAAGACTCATAACAGATAGTAATAATGTTCCTTTCATTTGCCTTCCTATCCCCCAAGCTGTTTAATTGTATTGCTGGTAGAGCATATTTTTCAGTCGTACCGTCTTGACTGAACTTAAATCTTTTAAGAGGTGTCCCGGCCCAACTATCAATGGAAATGATACCTGTGAAGGGATGCCCATTTACATTGACGTAGTTACTATCAGGAAAAAATGTCAGCTGTTCCGCGTTGAAGTCACCACGGCCGTCTTTGTATATTAATAATTTAGTTACATGGTCGGACGAGTACACTGTTTGGCCGGAGAGATTATTTTTTATTAAGTAAGGCTCTATAAATTGAACAGGCACTAATACAGCTTCACCAGCTGAAATAGAAATGACAGCCGCTTTGTCCCATGAAGGCGTTTTCGATCGCCATTTTCCAGGGTCGCGGTTTTCCTTATTCGTAGACATCACGTCAAAGTCGCCCGGAGATGAAGAGAGAATTTCGTTTTCAAAGTATGCCCTGCTTGAGTTGACGAGATGATTTTCATTCCCTCCCTGAAGATCGGTCGTTTTCTTACAACCGACCGCAAAAACCAACCCGATACTTGCGAGAGTCATTAATAAATGTTGAATCATAGTAATAAGGTTTAATGATTATGGTGACTGTTTCGCCTTTATTTTGCTTAAGGTGACTTCGGCAATGTCCAGGTAAGTGGCTATAAATTTTGCAGGTACTCTTAGCAACAACTCCGGATGGTGGTCCATTAACCAGCGATAACGTTCTTCTGCCGTATGCATCCGAATGGCAAACAGTTGCTGCGCCCAGTGTTGATGATACCGTTGCGTCAGCAAACGACCTGTCGTATTAAATTCTGGGTAGTCTTGGTAAATACGCTGCAGTTCGGCATAGCTGATGTACCACACCTCTGTTTCTTCCAGCGCTTGCAGGTATTCATAACTAGGCGACTGCGCATAAAAGCTTTCGATAGAAATAACGAGGTCTCTTTCCTTCATGAACCACGAACACACTTCCACCTCCGCTTTTAAGTAATAACAGCGAAGTATGCCTTTGCGGATGAAGTAGATATCGCGACAGACATGACCGGCTTTCAGCAGAAAAGCTTTTTTGGGGACTACGCGGTGCCGGAGAATGGTGCCGATGTGGTCGCGAAGGGGCGTAGATAACGGGTAGACACCGTTGAGCAATTCCAATACTTCTTCCATTGCAGTCAAGTTTACTCAGTTACCAGGCGTGCTGGACCAAATAAAATTACTATAGTAGCCATTGGCAAATGGAAGGAAAAAGTCGGCAATCGGAAGTCTTTATTAAACAGCTATCTCTCCGTTAAATACTGTTTGATTGTACCAAAAACAACACTGAAGTGAAAGGAGATGCGACTGCCTCGCAGGACATCACCGTTGTAATATTATTGTGCTGATTTTTATAACTGTCACTGCCTTATCACTTACCATTTTCGCTTTCCAATGTGTATTCGTTACAACCTTTAAATCGATATTTTATTTCCCATGTGTGAAGAGTCGAATTGCGGCAGGTTTGCGCAAGATAAATGGCAGCTCTTTCAATTTCATGAATTAGCTTTCTGTTGTAGCAATGTCTTTTGAATCTTCATATAAATCCAGCAAATTGTTAAATCTGACCATTGCTTTCTCAACTGCTCGATCTTCTACCAAGCACATTTTTCCCCAGTAAAGCCTTCTGAAGCTGCGAACGGCCGCCTGATATTCAGGTTCGATTTCCTCAAGCTGTGTTATGAACGCGGCAATATCTACAGCCTCCGTAAAAGTGGCGAGTTGTTGTTCATAAAATCGTTTCTGAAATTCTCTTCTTTTCTGCAAACTGAATTTTCTGACGGCAAAGACAAGACCTGCTAATACAAATAATTGACCTGCGGAATTTACCCAATCTGGGTCGCGCATAAGATAAGATTTAATGTATGTTGTTAAGAATAAAAACCCAGATAGTAATACTTCACATTATTCAACATAGACATGGAGACAGATAATTGTCCGTTGACGGTCAAATCACAACAGATTTTGGTACACTGAAAATTTACACGTTATACTAGAACGAAGCCGGCCTTTAAAAAATTAGGATCATTTTAGCCATATTTCTTTCTTAGCATGTTTACTGACAATTTTTGCGAGATCAAACATTGAAACCTGAGACTTACCACCAAACAATGGTTTCAATTTAGTATCGGAATTGATCATTCGCTTATTTTTCGTATCCTGCAATTTATATTTTTTCACATAATTCCATAACCTCTTTATTATCTCTATCCTTGTGATGGGTTTTTCCCCAACTATTTCTGCAAGGACAGGGCTTGGAGTCAGGGGAGCCGTGAAGTCCGCCAGCGCACTTTTGGCGGCCTTTTTCTTGGCCACAGGTTTTTTGGCGGGTAAACTCGTTGATCCAGGTCTTTTTTCTTCTTTTCTTTTAGGCTTAGTTTTATCAGCCGTTTTAGAACTCTCTTTTTTATCTTTGTCAACTGCTTTTCGGCGTATGCTTGAATAAAATTCATCAGGATAACCCGTTACGTTGTTCAGGTCAAGTTCAAGCATGGTTTCTCCGTTTTCTACAAATGCGCCAACAGTAAAAGCTTTGCGGGCGCGGAGCGTCATTGTTGCTTCCTTGTTTTTCGTTGTTGCATAAATGATTTGCTTCGGGTAACTATCATGCACAAAAAAAGCGACTTTGCCATCCATTTCTTTACCTTTTACGGAGAACAGTATATCATAATACACTTTAACTGCTGTGCGCTTAACCTTTGCTGCCAGACGTTTACCATTCAAGGACGATTTTCCTCCCCAACGTCCCTTCTGGACGTCGGAGTGAAAAATAATGGGTCTGCTTTTGTAAAGCGCTTGGACCTTTGCATCGAAGCTCTCAGCCGCGCTTGTTTGATCAGAAAGTTCCTGTAATATAGAGCGCACCGTGAAGGCAATCCTTTCTGCATCTGATGGGGAATTCAAAGGTTTGTCAAGACGGCGCAGCAGACTGTTTGGATAGAGGTATTCAGATTGTTGAGAAATGCGTTGAAAAATGTCAGCAGCCACTTTTTTAGTCGCCGAAATAGGAATTACAGGCAGGTTTTGGGCAATCGCAACCTCATAACTTTTCTTCGTCAGGCTAGCTCCCCCAATAACAATTAATGCAAACGCGTTTCGAAAAGCATTTTTATTCCAATCTCCACTTTTTACCTGTTGTATGGTGCCTTTTTTAAAGACTGGCTCCTGATAATTTGTTACAATTTGTATGATTTTATCACCCACTGGTTGATTGGATGCCAGCAAAACCCTGTCATAAGCCTCGCATATTCTTTTGTCCACCCCGTCCCATCCTCCGCAAATCACACCATAACCTTCTTTTGCCAGCATTGCACCAATCGCAGCACAGCCATGGCTTTCTGCCGGTGATATTTTAGAATCGTATCCTGTTCCTGCCACCAGCACCCACTTATTTTTAAATGGCTTTATCGTTGTAGTTTGGACTTCCACATTTCTATCGGAATTGACAGGCCTGATCTCATTCTCTGTTATTAGGGAAGTGCTTGTTGCCTTAATTTTAGTACTCCTACTTGGTAAAGGCAACGAAAAATCTTTAATAACCTCATAGTTTACAAAAACAGAGTATCCAGGCTCACGGCCCCGCAGAGGTGTGTGGAGTTGCTTTATAGTATCAGCAATCGACATTCTTCGCCTTTGAGCTGGGATAGCGCCACCCGCAATGGAGTCAGGGATTCGTTTTAAAAGATCAGCGACATTACTAAACCTGGTCACGCTGCTTTGACGACGTAATCGGGAAAGAAAACTCTTGAATGGCTGTTCTTCCTTCTCAAAAGGTGCATCTTGAATAAAAACAAATAGATTCTTTTTTGCTTCAATTGTCAATTTATACTGTTTCTCCAGATAGCTTCTCCCGTTTCCAAAAACCGGGAAACGTGGCGCACCAAGATCAGTCACAATAAGAATAACAAGGTCTGCACGATCAATTGCATCTCTTATCGGTTGCATGTCAGAGTCAGATGCAAGAGATTCAGGGGCGGACCATACTTCGTAGCCAAATTTGGACAGCCCCCGTTGCAAATAAGCATGATCACTTTTCCTATCGAAACTATCCATAGCCACGAAAATGTTATAGGTTTGATCTCCGACGGTTGTTTTCCAGATATTTTCAAAAAACAGTTTGGCAAAGCCATCCCCCTGAACTATCGTGTTGTTCCTTATCGCCACAAAATTAAGCTTGCTTTTATTAATGAGGTCGGGCATGTAAGGACTGTACCATAATGGATTATTAATAATAAGATTCAACGGCCTGCCAAAAGCGTCTAAATATTGACAAATGAGATATCCGACATCTTCAGTATTGCCAAACTGAGGTAAAAGAATGTTTTTTTCATCGCAGAGATACACAATTGTTTGTTTGGTGCCGGATTGGGTATATATTAATTTAAACAATTGCCGCAGAGTATTAACGCCAGAAAAAAATCTTGAATAGACTTCATCTTCTAGACCATCAGGAGCAACATTTAGTCGGGTAGTTGAATATTCACTGTGAATCTCAAGAATGGCTATTTCAATTGAATGAACTCGCGCAAATTGTTGTTTAAGCGGGATATCATGTTCTGCGTTTAGCAATGCAACACCCCTATAACTCAGCACATCAGGAAACCGATCTGCAAAAGACCCGACATTCAGTATTTTAATTGGTGTATCATCGATCTCAAGTCTTTTTAAATTCGTAAGTCGGCCGACTTGCCAGGGCAACAAGGGTAGTCGCGTTCTGCGCAGATCAAGATGTTCCAGATGCAAAAGGTTACCTATCTCTTTCGGCAAATACGAAATCGGGTTTTCGAACAGGATTAACGTTCGAAGTGATTGCAACTGCCCGATTTCCGGAGGAACACTGGTTATATCATTTAGGCCAAGATCCAAAGATATAAGTCCTTCTATTTGAAAAACAGCTGCTGGTATTTCCCTCAACGATAAGCGTGGAAGCGCCAGCATTTTAGTTTTACGCGCTTCACGCAGGATTGCTTCAACCCGGATATTGTTGGATAAATCAACACTCCTACCAAGATATCTTTCAAGGTTCTGAATAATGACATCCAGGTCCTCCAGCAAATCACCCATACCTTGGTCAGTGTTTACAGGTTTAGCTGAATGTGGCAGCACCTTATACGAATTAAATCCGAAGTTCTTGAAATCCAATCGCTCTTCAACTACGAAATACACGGGCTTATTCAGTACATACGCTATATTTAAAAAGCTTTCAAGCTCCTTTCTTTCCGTTGGTTTATTAATCCAGTGTCTATTAATACCAATCAGTATTACATGACACGGGACAATATTGGCATCCACCAATTGTTTAACTCTTTCGTTTAGTTGGGTGGTTGATGCAAAGGTTAATGTGTCACGTTCACCTTTTATTTTCAGTCTTTCAGTAATAGCCTCTTCAATCTTGTTACGGCTGGCCGCCGCCTCATTCTGGTGTGCTGGTTGCACGGTAAAATAAAGAAAATGTATATGATCGCTATCTCTTAACAACACCGCCTGCTGAAGTTCGCGCTGGCCATTACTGCCCTCCGCTATCGTATTTTTGGCTTTGAACTCATCAAACGCTTTTTGATAATGTCTCCCCTCTTTACCGTCTAGCAACAACCGGTGCCCCAGTTTTGATAACAAAAGCTGGTTTTGCAGTATAGGAGATTGTTGTACAGTAGTAAGGAAATAATTGTCCAGGATTTCTCGGTGAATAGCAAATCCTGGTAGCTGTTCTTCAACCAGCAGCAAATGCCTAAAAATTTCCTTGTAAGTAAGATGCTGCCTATTGGCGTCAAATAATTGTACCAGCATGCCTGTCAGGCTGCGCTGATCGCTATTTTTGATATCCCCTGGCACACCGGTTGCGATCACAACATGCCTGGAATCACTCTTCCACCATGCGTCAGCATCGGTAACCTTTGCATCCAGTATAGTTATTACTGTGGCGGGATTCCGGGAAAAACGAATAAGTATATCTTTAAATTTATCCTCTGTAAATGAAAAATTAATGCCTTCCAGGGATGGATCATCTTCATTTTTATCCCGGGTCCGGCGGGTATCTGCCATCCACAAATGAGTTTCACCGTATTCATCCGTAGCGAGACCGGTGAAATAAAATAAGACAGTGTCGTTAATAGTCGCACGGGACAAAGCGAGTTCAAAAGCATCGCGCACTTGGTTGTAACTCGCCTCTGCTCCTTCCAGAATCCGGATATTTTGTCTGTCAAGCAGATTTTTGTTTGATAACAAGTTTATGAAAGTCTGAAACTGTCGGCTACTGGTAGGGCCATTACCCATAGCTACCATCACCGCATACACCGTCCCTTGCGTAGTATTGCCTGAAGCACCCGCGAAAGTCTCAGTTACACCAATTTCATACAATGGCATCAGACTTGCACTTAATTCAGGCGGAATGTCAATACTCATACCGCTGCCTGCTATCCCCGGTCGAATAGCAATATTTTTTTTACCTGCGGCTGCGCTTGTTTCCGTCTGGATGGCTGCGTTGTCCGTTTTTTTATCCAGTGCTTGCCGCATAATTTCGGCGAGGTCCTGATTATCTTTTACAAGTGTGGTAAGCAGGTTCGCGACTCCGATTGATTCCATCTTGTCTTCCGTATCTAACTTGCTTTTTAAAGAACTGAGAATGTCGGTAGCCGCCTGTTTGGGGTCTACAGTAAGCAATGCCGCCCACTCCTGTGCATCATAAAAGTTTTCCGGGAGATCGGTCATCCGTTTTTCACGTATATATTTATACAGGAATGACGCGAGGTCTGCAAACAATTCATCACCAAATTTTTGCCTTAATCCATTTAACAGATATGCTCGGACGTCAGGAGACATTTCAAAGATGTCTCTGCCCGTTGAACGAAACAAGGATGACAGAATACAATCATTGACTACAAGTGGTGGTAATTGATATATTTTCCCTTTCCAATCATTCAACTCGCGGAAATTCGCCCACAACTGGTACATCAGGTCGATGGTCATAGCAACCGGGAAAGCAGCAAGGCAAGCCATCCATAAGGGGGCTTCAGGATTACCCACATAATTGTGTTGTAGCTTCCTATAGTAAGCAGACACGGTTTGCTCGGCAGCACGGACATTATTAATCAGCGCTTCTACCATTTACGAAAATGTTGGGGTTATGATTTTTGACTTGAAAAATCGAACGATATTGCCGAAGTCATCTGAATAATCATTTCCGGGAGTAAACATGTTTACAAACCGGGCGATGACTTCTGCCGAATTACCCTCCCATCTTTCCTTTAGAAGTGGGTTGAGCCAAGCAACGCGATGTGCCCGCAGATGGTAGAGCATATTAAAAGTGTTCGCTATTCTGTCTTCGTTGTATGTTCCCCGCGCCGCGCCAGCGTCGCTTACTATCAGGATATTCATGGGCGTTGCATCGGTTATCTGTGCAAATGGTATTGAGCGTGAACGTTGTTGGTTAGTGTAGAAAAACTCTTTAGCCACATTTCGGAAATAAAGTAAATTACCGTAATTCTTTATTCTTCGGTTAAAAACAGCATCCGCGATGGTATCCTGAAAACCATGAAATGCAATCATTGAGCCGCCCCGATCGAACATAAGGGTCCATTTGGTAATAAAATCATCCTCCTCGCGCATCTGCCAGCTGTCAAAACATCCTTTTGACCCGATATCTTTGATGGTTGCTTCAATATCGATAACAGGCCTTCCTGTACCCTTGGTCTTGTATCGTAGTGAACGGATGGTCTGTTCGATAAAACGCGGGCTTACTGGCAGATAAGTATAATTAAACTTGAATTTCTTGTCATTAAAAAAATTACTATAATCTTGCTGTTGAATTGTATTGCTTGCTTCCTCTTCTTCTATGTTTAAAATCAAAGAGGCTAAGTTGGTAGGTGAACGGACAGGCAGTTCCTTGGGCGGCTGTGCATCCTGTTCAAAGGGTTCCTTTTCCTGGCTACCGTCTCGTTGCGTGTCGCTTGGCTCAATTGAACTGCCTGTATCGGCATTGTTGATAGTGTCTTCTTGTTGAACCATCTCCTTATTTTTTGCCTTGACCTCATAGGTCCGAAGGTTGTCCTCAAGTATTTTTTGCATTACCGGTTCGGTAACGGGAGCATTGCCTGTATGAAAAGGCTTCAGCCAAAGTTTTTTACAGAAGAATATCAGTTCGTCTTTGCAATTTAGAGCATATCCCTGACGCAGGACGTGTACCAGCCGCAGGTATGATTCTGGGTCAATACCTTTGCTGGGTTCATTTTTTTCCAATTGCATTAATTGGATAAATGCATTGTATAAAGGCAGCTCTATGTCATCACTATATGCCATGTCAACTCAGGGTTTGCAGGTCCAGCAGGGATTTCGTTGTTTTGAATAACGTGTTTCCGAAAGGTATTTTCAAAGGATTGGCAGTACTTATCCATTGTTGGAAATCGCTTGTTAAGGCAGGAGTTCCTTTCTCTTCCGAGCATTGCTTTAATACAGAAAACCAATCGAGAAATTCGCTGGTAGAAATTGTCTTCCGGTAGGTAAGCACATCCGTATTCATCCGTTTCCGGAAATCCAAAAAAGTGTCAATTGCTTTGTCAATCATTGGATCTGTGGTTTCATTTCCGCTGTAATATCTTGCTTTAATAATTTTCTTTAGCCACATATTTGGCTCATTGGTCGAAATTTTTTTATTTGAAAAAAGGTCGATATAATGAAATACACACCGCCGGAGAAACGCATCAGACAAATCTTTTTCAGAATTGCTTGTTATGACAATGAAAGGTCTGTGTTTACTGGTTTCCTCTTTGCCGCTTTCTGTAATCGTAAAAGAATTCTGTTCAAGTTCGTTCAACAGGTCATTTGAAAAATCTATATCAGCCTTGTCGATTTCATCAATCAGCAAAACTGCTTTGGCATCGGCAGCAGAAGCTCTCATGGCGTTGGCCAGTTGTCCATAGCGTATATAGTTTGATGGGTTTTTCGATTTAACGTCTTTTACATTGGCATCGTGGAGTCTGGCAAGATAATCAAATTCATAAAGACCTTCTTTTGCTTTCGAAGTTGACTTGATCGGCCATTCGAAATACTTATTGTCGACGAACATACGTTCTTTATACCAGCAATATGCAATGTCCTTTGCGAGCAGCGATTTGCCGCAACCCGGTTCTCCCATTACTAATAGGGGCCTGTTGATCAACAGCGCTACATTCACCGCCCGTACCAAATCGGGATCGGGAAAGTAAGGCTGAAGGGTTTCGGTCAAAACCGTTCTGCCACTTTTTGCGCGCGTCGGTATTTCAACGGGGGTAATTCCTGCGGAACCTTCACTCTTTTCCAAATACTGTTTGTGCATGATCTGGTAAAATGTTTAATTGATAAAAAAGATCAAGATCTGGCATGGTACATTTCTTTTGCACTGACTCCAATATTTTTCTAATTTTCCCATTACCACTTTCAGTAAATATCTCACCTGCCATTGTACGGCGAATGCCTACCCTGCTCAGGGCATGTATATCAATCCAAGTTTGTATTTCTTGTTGCTGTAATGGTTTCACCCATGGCATTGGTTTAAACTTAGTTTGCAATTGTGCATTTATATTATTGGTAATGGCTTCAATTGCAGCCAGCCGGTCCTGACTTCCCATCTGGTCAATTAAAATCACTACTATCCTATGACAATATTCAGTCGATCCCGTCAGGACAGCGGATTGATTACAGACTTTTTGAAGATTATCCCAAAATTCAAATACAAGTTTGGCAACATCATCAGGCCGGAGTTGACTGATATATATTTTGAGAAAAATATGTTGTTGTGTATATCCAACAGTACCCAGAAAATAATCGTTAACCAACGTCTTGCATATGGAGTCTGGTTTTTCTCCCGGTTCTAACTTCAGCTCATATGCCAGCGCCGGCCAGAATTTTTGTGCCAAAATCGATTTATACTCGATCACAAGCGATAGATGATTGTTATCATTAAAATCGTACTGATCTTCGAGTCTCATCAGCAACAAATCAATCAGGGCATCTTCATCTCCAACCGCCGCATAACATGCAAACTGGCATTGGGTACCCTCCTCATACACCTCTTGCTGATCGAAATAATTGATATTTTTTATCGCCTTCCTGAATTCGTCCGATAGTTTTGCCTTTATGGCCCTTGTTTCCTGCACGTTTCTCTCTCTATTCATCCTGTCGCGTTCCTGTTCCAATTCTGTAATGGACAATACAAACGAGTTAATCTCCATTTTTTTACTTGTAACAGATCGGCGTCTTGGCTCGGATGGACTCCGGCGTAAATCTGCTTCAAGATCTGTTAATTCTTCCTGGGCTGCAACAAGTTTCTTTGTTACATCTTTTATTTTCTGATTTATTTTTGCGATGTCGCCAGGACCTTTGGTCATCAGGTTGTCAACGGTTATGTTAGAATAGTTTGGGTTCTTATAAAATAACCCCCATTGAAAAGCAGCTTTGTTTTCGTCCGGAAATGCCGCTGCTGGAAGTTGCAGGTCACGCATATCAAATCCTTCTCGGTGGAGCACATGTTTTTCAAAAGACGATCGCATGTTTCTGAAAATTGTTTCCATATTATTTCCACGCGTGAATTGCTTGTAGAACATATCGGCAAGTTGAGCAGCAACAGGATCCTGGACCTTATTATAAGTTGCGATCGCCACTGTCACATCAGTATCCTTAAACAAATTTGATATAAAGCCTTTCGTACAGCAGCCATTAAGGAAAGCCATTTTAGTCCCTATTTTTTTCAACAGGTCACAGACGGCTTTAACACTACTGGCATCCTCGGTGAGAAGTAGGGATTGCTCGTTGGCGTGGCCGGAAAAATGAAAAATGCTCGCCGAATATTCTTCAATACCTGAGGTGTAATCAACGATAGTGCTGAACGCTTCGTTTTCAAAAGGGGTATCAAAATCACATATCTTCTTTGCTTTTGCGTACCTTAAGGAAGCTACGATATCGTTTAATTCTTTTTTTATATTACTGAGGTCGCCTTTAGGATTAGCAAACAATAATAGTATCTTCGGTATCTCAGCCATCATTTATTTAAACCAATGTTTTAAAATATTGAATAGTTTCATCCAGTTCAAAATAATTCAGGTGATGACCCGCAATCTCTTTCTTTGTAACACTAATTCCTTCGGGCATCGTTAAAATGCTGTCCACCCCTACGGCAATATCATTTTTAACCGGCGGGCGATACAACAATTGACCAATCTGCCGTTTTATTTTTTCCATTATTTTTTCAAACCGCCCACTATCGTCTGTCGGTGTAAATGCCAGTACATTCCCTGCAATAATGTGATATTTTGTTGTCACCGGCCCTACCGGGCCGTTCAGCAATATATTAAATTTACTGCCAACAGCCATTTGCGCCAGGCTGTTTGTCGCCACTTTAGTGGTAGCCAGAACTTTGTTCAATGCGGATAGTACAGGGCCGGCCGCTCCAAGGAAAGAACCTCCATAATTGCAGGCAAGTGTGAGTATGGTCACAGTCCAATCGCGTATTTTAGGTATTTCGCCAAGTACTGACCCGGCATTGGGCGTACCAAACATAAACAGTCTGTCTACCCATCCATCCGTTTCAGCAAGCCGCTCTATGAGATACCGGCTTACAAGCCCGCCCATGCTATGGCTGATGATATCAACCGGCGCATCTTTGCTCACCCCTGCTTTTGCCAGTAATTTTTTAAACGTCTTTGCAATTTTTTCTATTTTTGAATTCAGGTTTTCGTAATCAAAAGCCAGAATGAGATCGTATTGCTTTTCGCTGAGCAGAAACTCCATAGCGGACGCAATGCCCTTCGTGTTGCCGATAATACCATGTATGCAGACCGCTACTTTCATACCCGGTTTCACGCAGTCTTGTGTATCGTCTGTATAATCCGCTTTTCCGTTTTCATAGACTACCCTACGTAATTGGCTCAGGTCTGTACGCAAGACTACTTTTACGAAACAGAACCAGGCTGCACGCACCAGGCTTTTCTTACGTTGCTGATCTTCCGGCAATGCGCTAATATCTATTAAGTAACCTCCGAATTGTTCATCCGGTACACCGATACCGATCACTTGAATAATTCCGTCTTCCATTGTCAAAGCGACTAGGCCACCATCTTTCGCAGGAATTTCCTTTACAGTTAACTTTAATGGGTTGTCCACCGACACGTCACCATCTAATTCATTTATCCAAACTAAGGAAGTAGGAGTGTCTGATTTACTTGCTCCTAGGTTTATCAATTCAAAACCATTATCCTGCACGAACTGACGCAACTGGTCGGAAGGATGAATGCTCCGCGCCTGAAGCGGCACAGAAGAAATATTTGCATTACCCTTTAATGAATCATGTTGGGAAATCGTCAGTTTACCACTCGTATAACCTTCCGGACCATCAATTTTCCCGGCATTGCGAACTGATTTTATTGAAATCGATTTAACGTACCATTCCTTATCCATTTTTTCGGGTACGACAAAGTCTTTGTCTGTTCCCAACCCTGTTTCATCATTTGTTTTTTTAAAGCCTTCAAACTCCTTTATAAGAAAGTCATTAAACGGCGTTTTACTGATTACCAGCTTAACATAATCAGTCACTTCATTTATGCCGTCGGGGATTGTCAATAAAGCGCCTTCGGGTAGCGGGCAGAGGGGTTGGTCTTTCGAAACTTTTGATTCGCTGGAAGGGTTGGTAAGCCGCTGCACACCAAAACGGCTATTCAAATAGTATACGCCGCAATACCAGCCTGGCTCAGTTTCAGTTGCCAATCGAAGCCTGGCTGGTATTTTATTTTTTTCAGTAAAGTATACTATAGTATTCTCGGGCTGCGGTTCCCATTTGTCAGTTTCATCGTTGTACACCTCAATGCCAAAACTGGTCTTAAATTTTTTATCAAATTCTTGTTCAGTCATCGCATAGTTTCGCATGGCGAACAACTGGTGCCAGGAACAAACCTTATTGCAACAGGATTTCATATAAAAAATATCGTTGACAGAAACCCCGGCAGTTCTTTTTATCTCTTCCCCTGTCGCTGGATGGCTGAGTGTGATCCTCCAATCAAGAAATTGTACGATGTAATCACGGTATTGCGTTTTGTCGTATACAAAAGACAGGCATTCCTCATTTTCGGGCGCTGATTGTTTCCATAGCGCTTGCTCGGCAGTAGTGCCATCTACATAAATACAAATAACCGGCGGCAGGTTTACCACCTTAGCCTGATAAATTTTTGGACTCAGGGAAACTTCTTCCAGATCCGCCTTATCAAGGCCGATCGCGTTGAACTTTAATAATCTCGCAGGTGCAGCAGGATCCTCTTTATCATACAGGCTTATCGCCATGCTTTTCATTGATGCCGCATCGTTTTTTAAACCATGGAGTGCCCCGCAATTAATAGTTACTTTGCCTCCAACCTCTTTAACCACTTCGTAAACACTTTCCCCTTTTGAAATGCTATTGCCAAATACAACAGTATCCGGATTAATGCTGCCTGAGATTTCAAGTTGTGGTGTTTGCTGGCGCGCCCTTCTTTTCAACAATGTATAGAGATGTTCATAAGCTTGCGCATAGCTCAAATTAATGGGTCCGGCATCCAGTGCTTCGAGCAACATGCTGGTGAACATCCCTTCGGGGCTGTAACTACCTTCATACGCCAATTCAGTTCTGTCACATGCAGTAAGAGACAGGCAATTAACTTTTGGCAGTGCAGCTTTGCCGTTGCCATCAAGCAGTTGCTCATAACCCTCGCCGTTGACGGTAAGATATTCGGAAAGTTTTCTTTCAGTGTCGTTATCGCGTGCAGGTGCATGTTTTGCTTTTCCCAGTCGTATTACATCCAGGTCATCAATGTTACGGGTTATGGACCCGGAATGACAGGCATCTACAATTACGATAATCCCTGCATTCGCTGGAACCCTGCTCAGCAATAAACGGAGCTCTTTATCGGCCAGGTCGAAACTACCCGCACAACGGCTGTCATACAACACAAGTGTTTCGTCACGCCTTTCCGTGTCCCATTCAGAAAAAGCAGCATGGGATGTAGCATAAGAGCCATGACCGCTATGGTAGAACAATACGAGGTCATCCGGCTTGATATCGGGATTATTGATTAGATGACTGGTAAACATGTCTATAAATGATTGTCGCGTAGCATCTGCGTTCAATAACTTTTTGAGATACAGATCCTCCGGTACAAACCTTTTTTTGAGATAGGCTTCCATATTATTTACATCGTTTACACATCCGGTAAGCGATGACACGCGTGATTGGGGGTGATATTCTTTGACCCCTGAAAGCAGGGCAAATAGGCGTGGCATAATTGGTTCTTTGGGTTAAAGGTGATAAATGAATACAAAAAAGAAATTATTAAAGCTCGATGCTGTTAACTCTCTTTAACATGCTACTAATGGTCGTTCCCGAATCTCTCGATTGAATCAAGTTCTTAACGTACGGTTTATTGAGATTCTTTTCAGCATTGATAAGCGAGTCAAAAGCACTACCGGAACTGAGCCCAGGTAACGCTTCTGCAGCCTGATTGAATAATTGAGTGGCTTGTTTGTTTTTCTTTTCGCCTTTGGCTATTTGCCCGGCGGTAAGCAAGGCATCTTTTAACAACTTAATTTTTTCATTATCTATTTCCCCAGCATTAGTCACCAGAGATTCGACTACTTCGTGCATATAATTAGTGGTCAATGCATCCCTTGTGAGCTTATCATTTCCGATGATGGAAGGTTGTACAGGATTCGCTGCAGCGGCCGGGTACGAAGATTTACTGGCTCCTGGATCGTCCTGTCCGATTTCAATATAGCCAATGTCAAACTCGTCATTAACATCAAGAACAGCTTTCTTACTATCAAATTCCTTAAACCGTAAATTTTTGTGTATTATTTTTGCCAACCCCTTCGCCTGATCGTACGCGTCCCGGTATTTGCCGGGCTGACCGATTTGTGTAAACAGTAAGGTGGCAAAGCGTTCGGCTATAAAGCTGCTGATTTCACCCTTGCATGATATCAATACGATTTTACCGTCGCTACTTTTCCTTTTTTCCACAATGGTTTGTGCGAGCTTGAAAGTTTCGCATGCATTAAAGAAAATTAGTTTTGCATTTTTCAGCGAAGAGTTGATAACATCCGACATTTCATTTGGTTCAGCAAGCATGTTTTCGACTAATTGCAAACAACCATTTTTTCCATGTCCTGAAAAATAAAAAATGTCAATGCGCCGTCCATATTTCCCAAAATTCAACATTAGCCGGTCAAGACTGAATATTTCATCCTTAATATAATAAAGTTTATCGCTGAATGCGAGCTCCTGCAAAAGATCAGAAATTTTCATGGCCTCTTCAGACAAATTGGGAATACTGTTGGTTAAAGTATTAGAGAACGCCGTATAAAATGTGGGCTTTGTCATAGTATTAATTTATTACAATAAAGATTTCAGGGTAGAGGACGCATATGGAGACGCCTTCATTAGTTGTCTGAATTTTTCCTGGGCGGATTGCTTGGCAAAATAATTCTGGTCAGCACCATCAAGATCCAATGCCTCAAGATAATCAAACAAAGCTGAATCTTTGTGCAAGACCTGCATGATTTCAATTGACAACATTTCTTTCAATTGCGGATCGTCTTCCTGCTGTTCCATCCCCGGTGTTGCTGCTTTTGTTTGTATCCCCCGAAACCATTGCGAGACAAAACTTCCGATACCAAGAAAACTTACGGAAGCTTCTTCGGCTCGTTCAAGCTCCATGTTGAGTATTTCATCGGAAATGTTGAGTGCATCATTTGCTTTCAGAGAACCGTTGCCATAATATTTTTTATAACCTGGGTAATCTACGCCGCCGCTTTGGAACAACGCCTGCCGTACTGCTTCGGCCTGCCTCCAAGTTCCTGCATATTTTTTTTGCAGCAGTGCCTCCCGGTTGAAAGTTATCCATAAGGCAGCTGCAGCAGCGATTTGCGGGGTTGCCGAAGAAGTACCACCACCGGTACGTGAAAACTGATATTTATTCTCAGGATTGTTGTTGGCCCAAGCAAGGTTTGGCGTATAAGCACCCAGGGCTGTTCGCATGGCACGTTCGGGACCCCAGTTGCCTTGCATGGTCTCGCCACCTTCAGAACGAAGACTCATCTCTTCCTTATTGGCTGCAAAATCATACGGCTTTTCGTTATAGCAAACACCACAGGCGGCAATCACCCTGTCGAATCTGGCTGGATACATCACAGCTTTCGGGGTAAGTTTTTTAATTCCATTTATCCAATTGTTGCCAGCGGCGGTAACCACGGTTACCCCAGCTTCATATGCTTTATTTACAACCTTCGCAACTCTTCGGGTAGGATAGCCTGCCATCGACATGGTAATCACTTCACATCCCATCTCTATTGCGTATTCGATACCGCGCGCCACATCGTTTGCATTGAAAGCGTTATACACCGTGTCGCAAATTCGGATGGGTAGGATCCTGGCAAAGGGAATGCCTCCAAAATATCCCTCATAATTCGCATAAGAATCCTCCTTTTTGATAAAATTTCCGGCCAGAATAGCCATGGTTGCCGAACCATGGCCGTCTTCCTCCAGTATTTTTATGCGATTATTTAATACATCAGTGCCCTTGTTATTAGTCTCACCGTTTACAAAACTTACACCGTCCTGCGTTAAAATAAATTTTGGTGTCGTTGTATGCCCGGGAATATATCCGGTGTCAATGTGGGCAATTTTAACCATCGTATCAGTTACATTATCCAGTGAATCAGTAATTGCCAGTTTTTTCCTGACAGCGTCAGCGGCATCTCTTAGCTGGGAATGGTTGCGGTCCAAATGCCAAATGAATTCATCTGCTCCGAGTGTCAAGGGCGGAGAGGGCCACACAGACATATAACTGTTTTCCGGAACTGCCTTTGATGCGGGCGATTTCTTTTGGAACCTGCTTTTTATATCTGGCTCAACGAAGGCGCCAAGGTGTGTGTTTCTTAATTCAAAGTATTCTTTATACGCTTCATCCCATGTATTGCCGGCTTCCTGCGACACGTCTCGCAGAAAAATAGTTTGTGAGGCGGTATCACCACGTTTGGTTTGTTCGGCGGGTCTATACGCAGATTTAACATCAGGTTTGCCTTCGCCAAAATCTATGATAAGATTTTCTGTCGCCGCAATGGATGCGCTGGTATTGTCGGGATTAAAGAAACTTAAGTTGGCATTGGTCGTACTTGCCAGGAATATTTTTTCCTTTCTGAACAAATCTACACCCGGCCCGTAGGAGTAAAGGACAGGATGTTGTATCGCCGGGATTTGTCTTAAAATTTTTTCATGCAGGTCTTCGTAGTGGGCGATATTTTTTTCCAACATTAATACTTTTCGGATCGTGCTGGTAAAAAGGCCGAAGCCGTCCCATTCGGAGGCTTTTTCTTCGTCGCGGCATGCAGCCATTAGTAAAACGGCAGCACCGATGTTTTCCTTTGCAGTGATAGGCTTATGCGTTGCTACATAATACTCTTCCTTATGAGCCTGGTAAGCAGCAAAGGTGATGTCTTTTGGTGCATCCCGTGTGACCAGTTTCATCTTTTTGTAAATTTCATCTATCATTCCCTCCACTTCTACATCCTTACTGGACTCAACTACTCTGGCGACACTCCCACTATGACAACTGTCGGAAATAATCAGCACACGCACACCTTGTTGAAACTTGCTGTAATGTTCCCATTGTTCGTCATCGATGTACTGCCTGTCGTAGAGGCACCAGGTTTCGTCAACCCCATCCGGCTCGTCAAAATTCAGATCTCTGATTTGGCCACCATGGCCCGAGTACGTGATAAAAAGGAAATCGCCGCTTTTTAAAGTTTCACTGTAATGCTTGAGGTATTTGTCTACATTCGCCGAGGTCGGCATTTCCGTCCCGCGGTTGCCTGATGACAATAGTAACACACGGTTTGCGATACCCGCCTTTTCCGCGAGTTCATGGAAGAAAAGCGCATCGTTTTCACAACAATACAATTGGCCGCTCCAGCCGGAATAGTGGTTGGGGTCCACATTATTTAACCCAATGTGAAGAGAACACGAATTAGGCATACGACAGCTTTTTCGGGAACTTTGATTCCCAGTTATCAAATATTAGATTACTAATCGGTTGCCAAAAACATGAACCTGCTTTTCGTATCACACGGATTAATCTAATCCAGGGTGATGCTAGTTATTGGATGATTTGAGAAACAAACAAGCAGGATCTCTCAACATACTATATTTCAGATCTTGCCGTCAGTTTCTCCTTTAATTTGAGCTGCAATCACACCGTCGAGTTCTTTATAATCTTCAAAATTAAGATAGCTTGAGGTGACATACTTTAAAAGTTGTTTCCTTATACTATTGCCATATTCAACATCATTTTTATCAATGCCATCAAAAACTGAAGGCCTTAGCAAAACTTCATGCAGTCGGAGAAATAAACTCTTTCTAAGTTTCTCCATAATGATATCAGTACGGCCAATCAAATTGCTAAACTGCTCAAAATTCACTTTTCCTTCATTCAAGGCTTTATTAACATCCTGCCTTAGATCTACCAGATCACTCATCCCGTTGATAATCTCGCGATTAATAAGTTCTCGTTGAAAAAACTGAATATGGGGAGACTTTAAGCCATATTCATTTCTATACTCTCTGTAATATAAGTCGAAATTTGATAGGTGGCCCTGTTTCTTCTCCGCCGTAAGATCACTTAATGACTTTTCATATCGTTCCTTTTCCCGCACTATACCATTTTTCTTGGCTTCCTCATTTGGAATACTTTCATCAGGTATCTCAGAGATAACACCGGCCAGGCGATCAGTGAATTGGTCGTAATAAAAACCAGAAATAAGAGCAAAAATAAAGGACAGTATCACTGCACCTAAAATCGCTCCTGCAGTAATTCCTATAAGCAAATTCGCAGAAATCTTTTTGATCCTGGCACTGAAATCCCGATCATAGTTCTCTTTAAAGTTATAAAAAGCTATACCTAAATCGCCCTTTGATTGATCCAGTTGATCTATGAACTTACGAATAGCATAGGGCTTAACATTTTTATTTGCAATGAGATAGCTCAGTGAACCAATTGTTGGCATTCGGGCATATTTAAAACCATAGCTCAATTGTTCATATCTTGCCGAAAAATCAGTGTTTCGGTAATTGGTCTTGTAGCGATTATTGATGGCAGCGACAAAAGAAGGTTCAATCCCGATTAATCCAAATGAATCAGAACTAAGCAACTTTCTTCTTATTTCGGGAACCGATTGTCCCGCCATGAAAAAAACCAAATCAAATCGACTTTGACCAATTCCTCTACTTCCAACATTGTTCAAGGCATCTGAAAGCCTTTCGTTGGTAATCGCATACACGTCGAGGGACCGGCCGAACCTCAAATCCCCTATTTCGGCCAGTATCATACTTGATATTAATTTGGTGGAACTGCTGATACTGCCAGCAGCAACACTTGACTGCCTGATGACGTCAATTAGTACACTATCTCTGATTCCTAAAGACAATCCAAAATCAGGATATCGAGCCTGCATGTCCTTGTTAAACCGATCTGAAGTTTTATCATATAGAATATGGAGCTTTTCCATGTACAGCGGGACAATGTAATTTATTTGGTCCTTCATTTTATCCCCATCTTTATAAATATCTTCCTGGACAAATCCGATTCCCTGGGGATCAAGCATAACTCGATTTGGATTTTCATACCCGCCTGTAGAAGCGGCAGGCGGATGTATAAAGAACTTCTCTTTGTCATTGGTTACAATGGCGTCAGCTATTCTTTTATAATTACCCATCTGTTCTCCGGAATAGATATGGATATTTTCTTGTTTACGTGGCCACCAATCCCAGTAAGAAGTTATATCCAGTTCTTCATTATAGTATTTAGTGGTAAATTCATAAATGACAGCCAAATAAAGAAATGTTACAAAAAGCAAGAAAAAACCTGAAGTTTTTATTATCCGCAAGCAAAATACAATTATCGGCCCCCATTTACTTTTTACTACCTTACTTCCTATTTTACGGCAAGCCTGGTAAAATTTCGTTGCGGAAAATCTGGTCAGCAATTTATCAATTACCTGAAAAACTCTACCCTTAACAGGCACCTCGTTTATTCGTTTACTTACGGCGCCCACAAATAAGTAAAGTATTAACAATATCAGCAACATTGGTAACACCCACAAACTATAGTCGTAATAAAACTTTAAGTACAAAACAAAGACGAGTATGCAAGTCAGAAAACTAATAAATGGAAGTGGATAATTTTTCCTGAGATGCCCGATGAAGTTAATCATCTGTGCAAACGGAACAAATATTGACTTCATACAATTTAGTTATGGGTTGCTTGGGGCGGAAGCTATCTTGAAAAATTAAATGCACTGTTGCATAGAGGGGATTGGCAAACATTATCAGCGGATTGACTATATTACAGCATTTCGCTAAGCACTGAGCTGACAGTCCCGACAATGAAGGCAATATAAATAACCTATGGGAAATTCAAACAGGTAGAAATACGGTTGTTTATATCAAAACATTTTAATAGTTTCTGGCCGGAACGGCTTAATCTTGTCCGAAGTAAAAATTGCAGAGAAAGCCCGATAATAGTGAGAGCATTTTCAAAAAAACCGAAACATTAAAAACTAACAAGCAATGAAAATACGTCTCTTACTCATCTTTTCATTCATGTTTTCAGTGGCCGCTTTTGGGCAAGTGGATTCCTTACCCCGGCAACTAGTTGCAGCACAAATAGCTAATCAACAAGCTCAGGCCAGCTATTATAATTCACAGCAAAACGCAAAGTCTCCGGATAACACAATTTCACTTCCTGCTGTGGCTACGACCATTGCAGCCTTACTTGCTTTAACTGGTGTTTTAATTAATTCTATTCTTCAACTCAGATTAGAGAATAGAAAATGGAAACGATCGAATGAAGATACATTAAAAAAAGAAGTCAGGGAAGCGGCCGAAGTTTTAACTAAAAACATGGTACAGGCAATCCAGTTAATGCAATATACAACTTGGGAACCCAGGCATTATTCCACCGCCAACGAGCTGGAACTCAATGAATACAATGAAAAAATGAAAAAACTGTGGCCTGACCTGGCTGTATCAAGAGCGGTTTTGGCCGCTTTGAATAATGGACTATATATGCAGGTAAATCCATACCTCGCCAGGCTCGGCGTTATCGATAACCAGATTGCTTTTGCAATAAACCACTATTTATTAAATCCTGAAGATTCAATAAAGAAATTGAAAACCGCCAGCGAAAATGCATCTGATTTAGGTGAAAGTTTCCTTAATTCAATGAGTGAAAGTTTATCAGAGGTTTTGATATCCAATAGAGCTAAAATAAAATAGTAATGGCATTCAGTGCCCATCACCCCCTTCGTCGAACAAACAGGCAACAAATTTTTGCGACGTTTCATTGAGATTTTTGCCATAAATAATGCCTAGATATATTACTCAACCTGGTTACCGGACGAACAGTTCTGTTAGCAAGCCGTGTATGCCTGCAGGAATTGATATGGATTTGTGGAATTCTGTCTTTATTAACATCTTACACTCATGATACGAATTATTATAATTTTACTTACTGCATCTGTTGGACTCTTCTTTGCATGTTCAATGACAGACAATTCTTATGACAAAAAAACCTCTTGTGACTGTGACGCATTACAGGTAAAGCAAATTGTAACAAACAAAAATTTCAATCGCATCTCTCAATATGAAACAACTTCTTTTTCCGATGCGGGCTTTTACAACCTTGACTCGGGTAGAAACAGAACGCTTTGGTACAGGGATATCGAAAATATTGACACAACAAAATTCACAAGCCTTTGGAACGACTATTTACCATCTAACTACCATGCATCACAACTGGATTTTTTAAAATTCTACAGCGAAAGAAAAGCTATAGAAATCGCTTTTCAATTTGGACCAAATATGGATTTATGGGCTTATCACATTTTTGTCATAAAAAAAAATCGGCTGCTGCTACCTGATTACCAGGAGTTACTTTCGACATGCACGATTTACTTATAAAGCCTACAGTATACTTAACAGTAATCAGGTGGACAGTTTATATTTAATCCTAAACAAAATCAATGTTGAATCCATTGGTGACAAGGAAGAATTCAGGTACAGTGGTTATTTTGTTGACAATAGAAATCATAAAAATTTCTTCATTGATTTTGAAAAGGAAATAGAGAAAGTAAAGGTTACCGACGAACCGCCAAAGCCTAGAAAGGAGATCAACGACCTCTAGGAATTTGTAGACAAAAAAGTTAGCTGGAAGAAAACTTATGCCTTGTAAAAACCAGTACTTTGCCTCTGTGAGCACGTTCATATTCGGAACATTGGCAATTAGGATTTCCGACTGTTTAGAAAATTACGATTGCATTCACTGGGAAGTGGACGTAAAAAATTTGGAGGTATGCAGTATAATTTAAAAACCTTGGCGTTAGTAGAACAATGCTCTCTAAACAATTTTAAGTGGTCACGAGGGTTTAGCCATGTCATTTAAAGGTGCTCTTTTATTAGCTGTCGTTAGGCCGTCGTATTATTACTTAAAGAGCTGTTTAAAAAATTCCAAAACGATTATTCTCCAACCCTCTTGCAATATCTTTTTAATAGCTTTCTTAATGACCTTAAATAAAGTTTCCTTGTTTCTAACCACTGCAGCTTCATTTCCACGAGAATTCGCCTTATCTAATGCCGTGCTGGCGCTGCTTTCAATTTTACTTTCTAGTAAATGATTCCGTTCAAAATCTTGTTTCCCGGAGATGCCGGTGAATGTAGCGGCGTCATTTTTAGATGGACCAATGTAAATATCAAGGTCACCATGCTGAAAAGCATCACTCACCTGTTTCAAAAGGTCCGGCGAATCTTCCGCACTTTTTCGGCTAACAATTATGCGTATTTTACGTTCACTCATATCATAATCCCTCCTGTGATTACCGCTTCCATCATATCAACGCCAGCAATCTCGAGGCCCTTGCCACCCAAACTTTTATACGCTTCGTTCGCAAGTAAAGCCAGCTCAACAGCAATCTGTTCAGCTTCGCTATCAGAAATATGCTCTGGGATGGTCAGTTCTATTGAAATACCGGGGCCGGCTACCGTCCGATCGTATTTACCATCGTCGTAAATAGCAGAAGTATTTTCGATACTAAGCTGAAATCTGCGGTTAAGGCTGATTTGATAATTAGCTCTTAGCAGCAACGCATTAAAAGCACTGTCGCCGGAAAAGACTTGCAGTAAATCTTTAGCAATTTGTGGATGAGCAGTTGCACCATTCACTTTGGCTTTATTTAGTTGTATAGTAAATACATGTTTACTATTTGAAAAATTACTACGTTGGGAAAATCAAATCGATTCAGATCAAGATTTTGAACGCTATCTGCCGAACGTTTCATGAGAATTCGAATAATCGGCAGATATTTTAGCCAAGTAGAATCATACATACAATTCTTTTAAGGTTTAATTTACATTGGTTGATATACAACAATTATTTTATTCAAGTACAAATTATTTATTCATAGCTATTCCCAAAGACCTGGATTGAACTGACCATCCCGCTACAAATTAAAATCCGGATCATGTACTAACAAACACTCTGCTCAACCCAATGAAGCCACAAGTGATAACAATTGATTTTCCTTTTGCCGAAAGAAAACCTTGCGTATTTACAGATCGGTTAAGAATGGAATCCCAGGGACGTGACGTGTTTAAAATTACCAATTGTGAAAGGAATAGATGAGAAGGTAAAGTTCATTTACGTCGCCAATTTTTAGAATAGGGATCACCTTACTCATTAATCCTTATACCAATAATTGACAAATAGGCGGCTGTCCTGTATAAAAAATAGACGAGGAACAACCTGGCTCTATCCTGAAAACACCTTTTTTTAGTTACAGATACATATTGGACTACCATGACCTACTTAAGTCCATCCAATAAACGCTCATTGAGCTTTAAAGCCAATGATCAACAACAGCATACTGCTGATTCTCATGTTCTGAGCAAATAAAAAAATGGTCTTGAATGTTCACAACCAATTTTGGTTGTGACTCGTCCTTCAGAAGTAAAATGTCGGCAATCGGAAGTTTTACGGGAAACCGTAAATGTCAAAACCGATAGAAATGTAAATTGTACGCAAACGAAAGCCGCCACGCAGCAAATGAACCATTTGCGCCGAGCGCAAATCAAAACAACAAAAAACTAAAAACACGATAGCAAACGCAACTGGGCAAATTTGCCCGCAAGCGGGCAATACAAATATGCCCTGCATAACATGCAAATTATTCATATGGCGAAAGGAGATAAATTTCCCCCATGCGCCAATCGCAACGGTCACGCAGCCAATTGGATACTGAAGACCGTGCGGTAACGATAGCAGCAACCGTTCATATGTCCGCTGCCGGGGTGCTCAACCCTGGTAGCGGATTTATTTTTAGTGCAAATAACTTCCGGTTGCCAATACATTTACCTGTGCGCGACTGTATTCCGTGGTTTATTTTTATTGCAATCGCATGCGAACAATCACCATAAATGCAAACCCTTACGATGGCACTTATCGCTGATTAGTTTGCCGCAATATTTTTTTCAGTTAAATTTAAAAAGAAAGGAACCAGGTTATGCATCCCGACTTTATTCCACCAAATAACCAGCAATTTGAATTGTCCGCGAGTTTGCCGGATAATTATACCGGCCCGGTATTGCGCGGTGGCGACATTATTACAGCCAGCGATCCAAATGCCGGGCTCATTATCCAACAGGAACTTAGTAGTTCGCATTATTCCATGCGGTTTCACTTGTTTGATTTTATCCAGCCTTTTAAGCTAAGGTTGTTCCAGACCAAGGCGAGACTGGTATCATTCTTAGCATTGCGGAATAGTTTGAAGGTGGAGATGGAGGGTGCCGGGTCCGTAGTCGTGAAACAAGGCCAGTTTGTATTGTTGCACACCAGTGGCGGGCAGGCGACGGCGGAATTTCAAAAAGTAAAGCCGCATGAATACATGGAAGTCGCCTGGTCGGACGAATGGCTAAAGCCATTGCTTAACCGGTTCGAATTTCTTCGTCCCCTATTTAACAATACTGACCGAAAATCCTTTTTCCTGGAGAACCAACCTAAACCGGCGGGTGCCATGGCCTTGGATACGGTGAATGCCATCTTGGACATGCCGTTCAATGCTGACGACAGCCGTTTGCTGTATGAAAGCAAGGTCAGGGAGTATATGATCCTGTTGCTGATCGAGGCGGCAAAAAAAGCAAACCCATTGGTGCCGTTGACAGAAAGAGAACGGGATATACTTATCAGCATTGGTGAAAAAGTAAAGGTAGGCTTTGATAAAAAATTCAGGATCGGCGAAGTAAGCCGCGAGGCGGGCATGAATACAGACAAGCTAAAAGACGCATTTAAAGAGATTCATGGAAAACCGATCGGCCAGCTGCATATGGAAGCAAGAATGAATGAAGCGCGGCGGTTGCTGCTTGATACCGATCTTAGCACAAAGCAGATTGCAGCCAAAGTTGGTTACAAACTCACTACCAGTTTTATATCAAATTTTTACGACTTCTTCGGCTATCACTCCAGCGAGGTTCGCCGCAAGGGGGAATAAGTGTTTACGTATATTCGTTAACGGTAGTGCCAATATTTCTCTTCTGTTTGCCTACAACTTGAATTTGGAATCAGTACATAAAGTAATGCATCTTTACAGAGCAAAAATTCAGCTCCATGAGAAAAATCATTCTCTCTGAAATCATTTTAATTCTTTTTATACTGCTGTTTGTATATGCCGCAACCAGTAAATTGATTGAGTTCCAAAAATTCCGGGTGCAGCTAGGCCAATCGCCTATGCTTACTTATTTCGCCGATTGGGTTGCAATCGCCGTACCTGTCGTTGAAATACTCATCGCGCTAATGTTGGCAATAGAAAAACTTCGACTTGCAGGATTGTATGCCTCATTTTCATTAATGACTGCGTTTTCCGCCTATATAATTTCTATAACACGATTCAGCGATTATATTCCTTGTAGCTGCGGCGGCATTTTACAAAAAATGACCTGGAATCAGCATCTTGTATTTAATTGTTTGTTTATACTGCTTGCTGCAATCGGGATAAGCACTTCTGGTATGTTGGAGAAAGAGAAGCAAAGTCAAATAGCAAATCGCTCTACAATTATCTGATTAAACTGTATTCATTCATGTTGTAGCTACCATGATTGGAAGCGGCCGCCTGCCGTGTGTATATGAAAGGCAAGGGGATACCGAAAACCTTCGAACAGAGTAGGTCTAAAGCAAAAATAAAAATCATGAAACGAGTAAAGTTGATGATGGTTGCTGCTTTTATGATAGCAGTGGGCAGCTCATTTGCTACCCAGGAAAATTCTTCATTGGTCAATAATCGCAGGAATGCTTCTTGTGCGCTTATTGAGGGCACTTGTATTCAGTCAGGAGAGCATCTCTGTGATGAACAGGAGCAATATGATAAGGACGATGCGAGCTGCTCATTACGCTTTAATAAAAAACCGTAATTGCGAGTAGAAATTGACGGCATGTTGCCGTCAATTTCTTTTTAGTAAAACTAGATTAATGGTAACGAAAAACAACTTGGCACGACTCATCAGCAACCTGGCGACCTGTTTCATTCTCGCAATATTACTCATTGTACTAATTTACCAACTGTCGCTACACAATAATTTGTCTCATAAAGGTTTTACACGAAAATTTCCCCCGCACCCCACAGGTGATTATAAAGAATTTCCTTTATCAGATAACAATTATTATATAGCGGGAGTCGCAGGACAATTTATTTACCTGGGCAATTACCGAGACCCAAGTCGGCTAATTTTGACGGATAGATTCTTGCAACACCAGCAGCAAATTCAACTGGAGATACCAAAAGAAATTAATTATTCGATTGGGTCGGCTAAAATCATTGTTGATTCTCCGGATATTCACCTGATGGACGGCAACTCTCCTTATTTGGTCAAAGGAAATTTGGATACAAAAGATATTGGGCGAAAGATACAGGACACTTTTCTATTTAGCCAGGGAGTTCCCGGGCCACGCGAAAGCTATGTCTTCAGGATTTTTGATAAGCACCTTCAGCAAAATATACTCGTTTCTTACAACCTGCGTGGCGATAGTGTAAGCTTGCAGAAAAAATTTGTCCTAAATAAACAAGTGGATGGAGTGTTTTGCACAGACGGGAAACTTCAATACAATAAATCCGCTAATACCTACCTCTATGTTTATTACTTCCAGAATCTGTATGTCGTGCTGGACACGAATCTGCAGCCCATTCAAACAGGCAGGACGATTGACACTAACAGCATGGCGAAAATCAAAGTCAATTTTATTTCCGGTAACACAAAGACTATTTCTACCCCATCCCGTTACAGTTGCAGGACAAGTTTCGCGGCAGGGAACTGGTTATACATCGTTTCGGGCATTCGTGCAGACAATGACAGTAGCAATATGTATGATAAAGCCTCTGTCGTTGACCTGTATTCACTAAAAAATAATCGGTATTTATTTAGTTTTTATATCCCTGATGGTGACGGTTCAAAAATCAGCTCTTTTCTTGTTTATCATGATATGTTATTCGCAGTCGTTGGAAAGCGTTTGGTATCGTATCAGCTAAATTTACAGTGGTTCCCTAACGATTACGAATAACCAGCATATTAATTTTCCTTTCTTCCAGAATAAGTTCCATCTTGTATTTTTTTAGCGCCTGCTGTATCGTGACGGGATTATTGTATACGATATCATCCATTACGATACTAATGTTGCCTGAATAAGCTATCTCATTAACGAATGGGTAGGGTGAACCTTCAAGCAAATGATAAATAAACCTTTCCAGCAAAGTACTCATTTTTACATTTTGCAGAATCAACTTGAACCGGGCTATATCGTGGTAATTTTTTCGTTCCCCGCCCGAAGCCTTGATAATATTTGTATCACCAGCATGCAGCACCCAACACAACATTTTTCTTTTTTCCATCCGTCCCGTTAACTTAAAATACTTGTCCATATCATGTTGCATCATAATTTTAATCGAATCCGTTGGCATTTTCGGAGCCACTAAATAATAACACCAGTAATTGCTGGTCTGGTAAAGTCCATCCCGTTTGTATACAAGATTATCACTGTCGGCAACTTCCAATATCGTACGGTTGTCGGGAACCCAAAAACTGTTATCGGGGAAATCATTAAATGCTGCCTGGTACATTGCTTTGACCGGAGCGTTGTAAATTAGTCCAACAGTTCGTGTGCTGTCTGTGGCAATTCCTGACACCCACGGCATGCCTTTGATGTATTTGGAAAGAACGGAATACCAAAGCATCGAACTTCCGTCTCCGCCGTAATCTTTTATGAATAGCGGCTTGAAAGGATTAAAACGCAATTCATCTTCTTCTGGAGGGATTCGTAAAGATTCGCCCAATGAAAAAGCATTCAAATTAACACCAGTGATCGCTTTACTATCCGTTAAATAGGCCAATTTCCCATCCTGCCGGATCCATGCATAGTAGGGCGCCGCCTTGTAAGGAAATAATTGTTGCAGTTCCGGACACCGGCTTACCAACGGCAAACCGAACTCGTCGCCTGTTAGTTCCCGCTGCTTATTGAAGAATCGGGCAACACTATCATATGGCTCATCAGATACCGTCAACACCTGAACGGGATGATCAGATTGCGATTGTGCCGATTGTAATGATGACAGCAGCCTTATGCAGGAGCCACATTGTACTCGCCAAAAGCATACAACCAAAGGCCCTTTCTTCAACATTTCGGAAATTGTGGTTCTACCTCTGCCAGTATTATAGACGGTATCAAATGAAATCTCAGGGACTTTTGCTCCAATTAATAATGGCTTTAATATACCGCTTCCGGACGAATGTACCTTACCGTCATGATTTTTGGTTTGGCCGGTTGCAATAAGGCAACCTGGCAAAAAAATTGCCATTAACAAAACATACCGTAGCATAACGAGGATTTAATCGCGGTTAGTAACCTGGGTTTTGAATCAGCCGCGTGTTGCTGTTGATTTCAGTCTGTGGAATGGGATACAACATAGAATGCGCATCCCAGATTGTTCCTTTCACAAGGGCTGCGGCGCGCATAACAGAATCGGCTGCACCGGTCCGGCGAATATCCAACCAGCGGTGTCCCCATTCGGTAAACAATTCTACTTGCCGCTCATGAGCAATCGCTTTCATAATGCTGTCTTTTACTTGCGGTCCCTGATAGACCGGCAATTTCGAACGCAGTCGGATGGCATTCAGATCTTCAATAGCAGGCAACAATTTCCCCTGCTGTAGCCTGGCTTCTGCACGTATAAGGTATTGTTCTGCGAGGCGCAATACCATAGCGTACTCTTTCAATGTTGAGCCAGTTTTCACCTTGTATTTGTACGGAAAATACCAGCTTCCGGTCAAATTTGTAAAACGGCTTACCCAGTCAATCTTTCGTTGATCGCCGGGTTCAAATGCATTGATGACGGCGGGAGATAACGCAGCGACAGAGGGAACGTCGGTAAGAATTAATACATTGCCGTCGGTAGTATTGTAAGTAGGGAGCACCGGCATCAGTTGCCAGACAGCTTCAGAAGAATTTGCCAGGAATACGTCGTTCAAGTTAAGCAACAAGGAATAATTTGGGCTAGCAATTACCGCTGTAGCTTGCTGTTCCGCATTTGTCCAATCTTGCCGGTATAAATACACCCGCGCTAGTAGCGCTACAGCTGCTGATTTAATGGGCCTGATTCTTTGTCCTTTGGTCAGTGTATAGCTGTCTTCCATCAGTTGTATCGCATCCGTTAAATCAGTCATGATGGAAGCGTATAGCTCTGGGACCGTATTCCGTGCAACTAAAGCATTGTCCTGATACCTGGTCGTCTGAATCAGTGGCACCGGCCCAAAAAAATTGGTCAAATAAAAATGACAGAACGCCCGGATGAATTTAACTTCTCCTTCTAATTGCCGTTTCGTTTTCTCAGTCACAGCATAGGAACCGGCTAGTCCTTCCAGGATGCTGTTCGCAGAAAAAATGACGTTATAAGGTTCGGTCCATAAAGCTGACTGGACAAAACTGTTGGAAGCCAACAGCGCATTTTTATAAAATTGATTTGCCTGCGCTGAATTAGAAAAATCTTGCACTTCGTCTGATGACAATCCGGAAAGCACGCTGATACCCCGCTGCCCGCCTTTTGCAAAGTTCCCTGCATTCCCCATCAGCTGTGCATAGATACCGGCTACTGCGGCATTTGCAGTGGCATCACTGCTAAATACTGTACCCTGAACCAATAAGTTGACAGGCGGATCAACGGCAATAAACTTTTTACAGGAAATACTTGCAGCAACCGGAGTGAAAAACAAGAGTAACCAGAAAACCGGTTGTTGGCGATGTATGGATGATATGATTGAAAAAGATTTAAAGTTCATAAGTTGATTATTAAAGTGTAATGGATATGCCGCCGGTGAGTACCCGCAATGGCGGCAGATGAGAGGTGCTTTGGTTTTCTGGATCCAGCCCGAGGTAGTTGGTGATGGTAAACAAGTTTTGGCCACGAACAAACACACTGCCGGCTTTGAGGTGAAGACCACGCTGCACTTTCTCCGGTAAATGATAGGATATCGATAAATTCTTTAACCGGACAAAGGATGCATCCACGAGGTAGTAATCGCTATCAGTAATATTGTATGCTGCATACGCTGCCGAACTCGTTTTCTGGGTGAACTGTTGAATCGTTGTTTGATCACCCGGCTTTTGCCAGCGGCCCAATACAACCTCGGGTTGATTAAACCGCATGCCGGGGACCGGTGCAGTACTCCAAAAATTCGCTCCGGTCTGTTTGACAAATTGAAGAAAAATATCCAGTTGCCATCCTTTAAACACCAATGAATGGTTCATGCCGCCGTAGTATTGCTGGGTTATCGATCGCTGTGCCTGTAAATCCTCCGGGTAAGATGGGTTACTGGTAATCGATTTATTTTTTATGTCTACATATTCATGCAGACCGGTTTGGGGATTCACACCAGTATAATGAAATTTCTTTTGCACAAACAGGCTGTTCCCCACCTCAAAACTGTTAGCATAGGAAGAGTTTTCAATGCCCGGATAAGACAATAAGATGTTAGTAGGAACGGTAAGATTCAAAGAAGCTGACCAGCTAAATTGAGGCTTGTTGAGTAGTTTGGCATTCAGCTCAAATTCCCAACCTTTATTCATTACGACTGCGGGTAAATTCGCCTGGACGGTTGAAAAACCGGTGGTTGACGGCAGACTGTATCCTACCAATTGATTTGATGAACGGTTTCGATAGTAGCTTATTGAAAACAAAACTCTGTCCTTTACAAAACCGAGTTCAAGTGCTAGCTCCAGCTTTTTGTTGGTTTCCCAACTATAATCATCATTGGCAAGCCCTGTCGGATACAGTCCGCCTACCTGATAAGCATAGGTAGTCGGCGCCCAGGTGTTTAAATATTTATAGTCGCCAATCTGGTCGCTGCCCGTAATGCCATAACTCCCGCGAATTTTCCCAAAACTCAAAAAAGGCAATGCTTGAAAAAACTTTTCTTTTGTGAAAATCCAACCCACGCCAGCGGCACCAAAATTTCCGTATTGTTTGCCGGGACCAAACCGGCTGGACCCATCCCGCCTACCTGTTAAATTCAATAAATATTTGCTTTTATAATCGTAGTTAATGTGCAGAAACAGGGATTGATAATGATACACCGTGTTGTCACCGTCCACTACAAATAGTGATCGTGCCGCTGCCAGGTTCTCCAGCAGATTATCTTGCGTAAAATTTTCAGCATCGATAACCTGCAAAAATCTTTTCTGCTCATTGAAACTAGCTCCCAGTAACGTTTTTAGTCGTCCATTGAAAATGTTGATGCCATATTCCAGCTGCGGTTCAACAATCCAGGAACGCACCGAGGTATTACCGAAATAAGTATAACCGGAAGTACTGCCATTTGCAGGATTGAAAGAGCTTAACGGAACGATATTGCGTTCATCTATGGTAGCATTGGTATACCCCAAATTTGTTTTTGCGGTAAGGCCTTTGGCAAGCTGATATCCTGCCACGAGATTACCAATCAAACTACTGGTCAATCCTTTGTAACGTTGCCGCAGCACGGCATAAGGGTTACTGAAACCGGGCTGCCAATTCAGCTGGCCATCATTTGTAAACGCCGCAGGCGCATTGGGGATCAACCTTAATGCAGCGGTGGTAAGATCTGTCTGCATTAAGTTATTCTGGTCAGCCATATAGCTGGCGGACAATGATACGTTCAGTCTTTTATTGTTAGATGAACTGCTAAGGTTAAAATGGAAAGAAGATTTTTTATCCGCGAACGACCCTGGAAACACAGTACTTTCCCGGTGGTAAGCGCCACCGGCAAGAAACTGTGTGTTTGCATTACCGCCCGAAACTGACACTTCAGCATTTGAGATAACTGCGGAGTTACCCAACAATTCTTTTTGCCAATCTGTATACTTCGTACTGTCCCAACTGGTCACATCAAAATCGGCAGAAGGATTCGGCGCGGCACCATCATTCCTGAATGCTTCTTTACGCATCTGCAGGTATTGGGCGGTGTTCAGCAAATCCATTCGACGGGTGATTTTTCCAACACCATAATAAGCGTTTGCCTGCACCTCGATATCTCCTGCCCTTCCTTTTTTTGTAGTAATGACAATGACGCCATTTGCGCCACGTGAACCATAAATCGCGGTTGCATCGGCATCTTTCAGTACCTCCAGGCTTTCAATATCTGATGGATTGATATTGCTTAGAGGATTACCACCTTGCGTTATACCACTGGTAAAGGAGGTTCCTAAAGGAGTAGCACTGAAAGGCACACCGTCAATGATATACAAAGGCAGATTGCCGTTATTACGAAACAGGTTACGCAGACTGTTTTGGCCTCTGATCTGAATCGTGTAGCTGCTACCCGGCATACCATTCGCTTGCTGGATATATACACCGGGCATTCTTCCGGCAGCGGCAGCGAGCACATTGCTGACCGGTTGTCTCTCAATTTCATCCGCACCAATTTTAGATACGGCACCTGTATTAAGTCTTTTCGAAGTGGTGTAGTATCCTTTTATCACCATTTCGTCCAGCGCACTCACTGCAGTCAGCAGTTGAATGCTTAATGTCCTGTTATTACCTACAACAATCTCTCTTGTTTCGTACCCGATGCTGCTAACGATAATGACCGACCCGGAAATAACATCCGCTAGCATAAACTCGCCCTTGCCATTCGTCGCAGTACCTTTTTGGTCGGCTTGTACCCTAACGCTGGCGCCGCCGATAGGCTCCCCCTTCTCGTTGCTGACCGTACCTCTTATCTCATGATCCGTTGTTGTAAAGCTTATCGGCTTTTTTTCTTTTGATTTTACGACAATAAACTTGTCCTCGATAGTATACTCCAGAAGCTGATCCCGAAAACACAGCTCCAGCACTTTTTCCAAAGTAGCACTTTCCACCTTAATCGACACCCGGGATGCACCAGCCAGTTGTTCATTGGTGTAGACAAACCGGTAGTCCGATTGACGTTGAATTTCGGCGAAAGCAGTAGAAAGGGTTGCATTGTTGAGAGCAAGAGAAATGGATTGCGCCGCCGTTCGTGCGGAAAGCTGAAGGCAGCTGGCCAGTAGGAATAAGGTGACAATTTTCATCATACGCGCCGTTTTTCTCAAAGCCGGCCGGTCAGGGCATAGCTTTTTGAATAATGCAGTCAAAAGCATAGTTTTGTTTGTTTGGGTTAACGAAAGATGATACCTCAGCAGGTTATATCAGGGTGTTAACTCAAGCGGTTGCCGGGTAGTGTTTCGAGCACCTCCCGGCTTTTTGTTCTCCACCCTGGTGGTTTTTCATTTATTTCATTACTCGGATAGTATTGTTTTCAATCTTAAAATGCACGGAACCTGTCGCCTCCAGCAAATGCAACAATTTTGATACCGCTACATTGCGGGGTATTTGCGCATTAAAATGGTCGGTAATTTTTGTGTCGTATACAATTTTGGCATTATACCAACGGCCGACCTGGCGCAGCAGCATGTCTATTGGCGCTTCTTTAAAATCAAACAGGCCATCTTTCCAGGCCAGAGTGGATTCAAGATTTGCTTTTACTTTTTCAATATTGCCATTGCTTGCAATATTCCCCTGGTCGCCTGGTTTTAATACCACGGTATTATTCAAACGCACGGCTCCTTCCGCGAGTGCTACCGACAATACCGGTTCGTCATTGTAAGCATTTACATTGAAGTGGGTACCCAGCACCAATATGGAAGTATTATTTGCCACTACTTCAAAAGGAAACATGGGATCTTTGGCCACCTCGAAATACCCCTCCCCTGTCAACTCTACCGTTCGTTTGCTCCCACTGAATACGGTAGGGTATTTTAAGGATGAAGAAGCGTTCAACCAAACTTTGGTTCCATCAGGGAGGACAACTTTGTATTGTCCCCCCGCAGGAACGGTTAGCACATTAAAGACTTCAGCCTGCGGTAACAAAGTCGGGGTTACCAGGCCATAGGCTAACAGACCGCTGTCCAAGTTAATAATCTGGCTATTGGCTTGCGTCAACAGCTTAGTATTTTTAAGCGTATCCAGACCTACTATCATTCCGTCTGCTAATGTCAGCGTTGCCTGATCTTTACCTGGTACAATATCATTGATCGGTTGTTGCACAATCGGAGAAGTTGGGTGTTGGTTAATTTTGGTAACAACTAGCCCAATAATGATGGCAGCCAGTACTGATGCGGCAGCTACAAAGGGCCATAATGGGCGTACTTCAGGTTTTTTTGTTGGCTTTACGATAGAGATTCTAGCTCTAGCCAGCTCTAAAGCTCTTTCTGTGTCCACTGCCTTTATTTGTCGCAACCATTTGTCCTGGTTTTTTTCATCTATCAACTTTTCAAACAGCCGCTGATTGTCCATACTGGAAGTGACCCAGTTGTCCAGTTCGATGTTTTCAGCAGGTGTCAGGGTTTTACGTATAAAGCCAGCTACCAGGTAAGCTACCCGGAATGCTTTTTCATCCTGAGGATCCAATGTAAATGGCTCGTCCTCTTTCATGCTATTAAGTTAGAGATAATTCAGGAAATGGAATGCTGTAACTAAAACGGAAACTTCGGCGAAAAGGATTACAAAAAAATAAAATAAATGTGTAGGAAGTTTTAAAAGAAAAAAGCATGCAGAGCTTTCAGGCGTTTTTTCAGCATAGTGAGACCGCGGTTTTTTTGAGATTTAACCGTTCCTACTGCTATGTTCAGCTCAGTGGCAACTTCCTTTAATTTCTTTCCTTCGATGAAAGACAAATTAATCACTTCGCGACATTGGGTTGGCAGAGTGCTAATGGCCGCGTGCAATTCTCTATAAGTTTCTGCAGTGATGAGCAATTCCAAGCCGGTTGTCTCAACTTGTTGGGCAGAATTTGCAATGATAGATTTCCTTTTTTTGTCTGCCCGGGTTTTACGTAGCCAGTCTATACTGGAATTACGTACTGTAGTATATAAAAATGCTTTGACGGTGAGGATATGAGAAAATTTTACTTTGCGTTCCCATAATTTCATAAAAGAGTCCGTCGCAATATGTTCTGAAGCTTCACGATCATTAGTCATGCATTGTCCGTAGACGCATAGTGCTGAATAGAATCTGTGAAACAAGGTACAAAACGCTGCCTCCTCTCCTTTTTGGAGAGCTACAATTAAATTCTTATCCAAATGTACTTGATGAGACTCCATCGACCATGTTTGAAGCGATTGCTTCAATTACGTCGCTTTAAGAATTAAGTGGAGTTTAAAAAAGCGTGGAACTCCTCTTACCGTAACTGCGGCCGTAGGAGGCCTTACCACGAATAAGGGAGCCCACGCCTAAACGTGAGCTCTTCACTTATCATCCCGTGGTAATTGAAATTCCTACGTTTCAGTTACGAGACTCAAAGCGAATTGCTTCAAATAATCTTATTGAAGAATCGCAATGTAATAATTAATCCGTCCCTTAAAAATACAAAATTTATTGACTGACGTATAATCATACGCCATATATCTTTCTCTTTTCTATGATTTTCGAGCCTCATGGAGAGTAAGGCCAAAATTCAAGAAAGATTCGCACGGGCATTAAAGACCGCTATAAAAGAGAAGAAGCTCACTCTCCGCAGGTTAGCAATCGAATCCGATTTAGAATACGCCCATGTTCAAAGAATTGCATCGGGCAAGGTGAATTTAGAATTAACAACTATAGTTGCCCTTTGTGAAGGCTTAAACATCACTCCTGATCAGTTGTTCCAACATTTTTAGAGTGCATCAAATATCATTTGGGGTTCGATTCCCCTACGGGCTACTTAAAGCGAGAATTAAAACTTCTTAAAAAGCATTAAACCCACGCAAAGTCAATACTGGCGTGGGTTTTGTCATTTTTGCAAGTTATCAACGCCTGCTTATTCCCTTCAATTGTTTTACGGTTTGTTTTACGGTTTTGGTATTTGAATTGAGGCTTTGCCGATATGACGGTTATCCCAACGATATCGGTTGTCCTTAATTGGCGGAATGACAAGAATAAGCGAGGTCTTTATTCTGTCTATCTGCGTAGTACAATCGATCGGGACTCGAAATATTTAAAAATAGCGGTGCACCAGAAAATAGCCCGCAGTCAATGGAATGCGGCAGATGACAATTGGGTAAAATCCAGCCATCCCTTTGCATTTGAAATTAACCATAAGATTCTCGAAAAGAAGAATGCTGCAATTGACCTGGTAAAGCGGAGCTATATGTTTAATAAGCCGATTTCTTTCCAGACATTTTTTTCAATCATGAACCGGAAAGGGGACAGGCATTCGTTTTACGATTTCATGCAGCGCTATATTGATCGACCACCGGAAAAGCTGGAAGAAAATACCCTCAAAAAATACCGCACCGCACTCAGCCATTTAAAAAAGTGCAGGCCACAGCTGCAGTTCGCCGCAATCGATGCCAAAATGATCTACGACTTTCATCAATACATGCAGAATGAATTGAACTTAGAAGGCGCAGCCTGTAAGAAATACATGGAAGCCTTTAAAAAAGTAATTCGGTTTGCGGCAAAAGAAAATCACCTGGACCCGGCCAGTTTGGAGCATCTTTTTGAAGATATTAAAATTAAAGTGCCTAAGGCCAACAGAACTTTCCTGGAACCCAGGGAAATAAAGGCTTGGAAAAACCTGCGGTTTTTAAAAGACCAGCCAGAACTAGAAAGAGACCGCGATTTGTTTTTGTTCCAGATATATACCGGCTACTATTACAAAGATCTATTCATCTTTACCAAGAACCAATTGTTGGAAGATGAGCAGTATGGTAACATCATTCATGCAGCTAGAGACAAAAATGGAAATGAAACGATCATCCCCTTGTTTAAATTCCCCTATGCAGCAGAAATCATTAAAAAGTACAAATCAAGCCAAGAGGCAAAAACCGTTTTTGATTCGAAACATTTGATCAGCGAAGCGGTATATAATCGGAATCTGAAAACCATCGCTGGGATGGCGAGCATACATAAAAATGTCTGTAATAAAGTGGGTAGACATACCAATGCTCAGCTATGGGTAAGATATGGCGCTGAAGGTAGTATTCTATCTAAAATGATGGGACATATGAATGGCGATACGACCAGAAATTATTATGAAGTAAATATTCCTGAGATTGTGGAAGGAACAAAAAGGGCGGATTTCACAACGCTTGGAATTTAATGAAATCATGATATAAATAGTCCTGTGCAGCCATTGCCAAATTAAACAGAATCATATAAATGAGGGCTTATCTTTTATCCTCCAAATTCTTAAGTTCACCATTCTTGTTATTATTTTTCAATCTTCTTAAATTCAGGCGGTGCATTAACCACTTCCAAAACAAACTCACAAAAAAACTTACGGTGGCACCTAGCGCTGCAAATCCTATGGTCCGAATTACGTCATTATGAAAAATGTTTAGAAAAATCACCAGAATCGTTCCTCCTATTGTTCCTATACGGGTACTTCCACCCACTTGCACATGATCACTCATTACAATTAAGTTTGTTTATAATTACCGACTACACTACCTAATCACTTCACATTAGGGTCGATAAAATATCGATTCACTTCGGTCACTGGTACATAAATTTTCCGTTTCTTTTTGACCACTTTTATTTTAGAGGTATGGACAAGGTTATCAAACTTTGTACGCCCAATCTTAACTGCCGCCATAAATTCTTTGGCCGTTATATGATTAACCAGTACGCCACCAGGGCCTTTTTCTTTCAGATTACTGATAATAGCAATCATTTCTTGCTGCGCATTTTTAAAGATTGTCCACTCCTCTTTTGGAATGACAACAAACGTCATTACATCACTTTCCATAAACCTCAAGAATTATTAATTTTATGAGTGCCTGTCTGAATTCTTAATTTTACTATAATCTCACTCGCAATCATAAGCCTCGTCTTTGTTTTTTATTACGTCTTCGTTTTTTTTGTAAAAATCCAAAATCAGACCTTTCTTCAAATTGCTGTGCAGGCGAAAATAGCGCATCGAGAACCGAAAGTCGTGTTGTAAATTGGTCTGGGTCGGATTCAGAAACCATTTTGTCCTTCGGTATTTTTTGGTCGCTTCTATGAACGTCAAATTTACCGACTTGAATATTAACGTCATCATTTTGGCTTTGTGAAAAGGCTTTCTCAATTTTTGAAAGAGAGAATCCAACATCACTGCCTTTCGTATAGACCTTCTGTTCGTCCCGGAAAGCAATACCGCGCTTTTTAATAACTTCGTACTTGAAGGCTTTCATCTTTGCTTCAAATTGCTGATAGTTATCGGACGTTGCCAAGCTGTACACTATATGCTGTTTTAATAATTGTTTTCTTTGGTCATTGCGCTGGATGGGCTCTTTGTCTTTTGGTAAAAAAGCATTAGGGCTGGCGACCTGCTGCAGCTGGTATTTTGCCTCCATCTTGCGGGAAAAATTTGCAATTCTTTTAAAGTTATTACTGTCACTTACAGTTTTACCGTCTAGCCCGACCCTGTTAGCGATAATGTGGATGTGCGGGTGAGCAGTGTCTTTATGCAATACCACGATAAATTGGTTTTGCAAAAAGCCCACCTCATTTGCGCAATCCTGGGCAATGTCAGCCAATTTGTAATTGGGTAACTGTTCTCCCTTTGCCAGGCTCAAAGTAATATGCATTACTGGTTTAGCCAGCTTTCTATTGAGACCTCGGACTTCGTTGAATTGTGACGTAAGGGCTTTGGTATCTCCGTAGCACTGATTATATAAAATCACTTCGGCCCGGTCTTTCATGACCGGTTCATTTTTGTTTCCTTTCATCAGCTTATCGCCTAAACAGTACTTCAGGCAACCAGAAAATGATTTGCCTATCATAATCTTACCAATCATGACAGATAGTTTTTAATGTCCCGATTTAGGCGGACGAGTTCTTTACAAAGAAGGTTTAGGATGGCTATTTCAGGAGTGGTCAGTACTTCGAAACGATTGCGCTGTTTTGCGATTTGATTGAGGTTAGCAGCCATGTGATTGAATGTCGCTGTTAGTTGTAAAACCTCTTTTGGAAGCGATTTATTTTTTCTGACAGAATGGCCTTTGGTGGCTAGTTCTCGAAGGTATTCAGAAACAGAACTATTCGCTTCCATCGCTCGGCCCTCAATTATTCTTCTTTCATCCACCGTGCACATGAGTGCCAGTTGCTGGTCATATTTGACATCCTTTTTGGGACGTCCTCCTTTGTTTTTCCAAAGCTTCCCGTTCTCCTTTTCCATATCACACATTTCAGTTTCACATTCCAGTATCATCCCTATGAATCCCGTCCCGCCAGGGCAGGATGAATAGGGCCAGCACAGTTTCGACGAAGGAGAAACATAGCTGGCTCCCGACTTTTCAAAGTCGCCTTCCCTGTCGTCGGCTTTGTTTCAATCCAGGTTGGGAGCCATCAATCAGGTAGTCATTTAGATCTTTAAATCCTGCATATAGTTGACTTCGGTCTTTGTATTTATCTGACCATTTCAGAGCTTTTTCCGTGGTAGCAATGCCCATTTTATCCTGGTCCAAATACAGATTAATTACGCTGTAATTTTCCATGGTGGATCTGGCTTTTCCAAAGAATGCAATTGAATTTAATATTAGGTAGTCCTCCTGAATATCTGGCAGAGAAGCCATCTTTATTTGCCTTGATTGGTTCAGCGCTTGATAGGATAGGAAGCTAAAAAAACCTTCAAAAACGGATACTGAATTTGCGTCTGGTGAGGTGATTAGTCTTGGTTTTTGGGCGAGCTGCTTCCCTTAAAGTCCGCACTACGGAGCTCGTAGCCTCCCCCGTCATTTTTAAATCCTATGGCTTTTTGCTGCTTATTATAGAGCTCAAAACTGACTTCGCTGCAGTAATGTCTGGCAATGTTCAGGTTGATTCTACGGGCTTCCAGATAGCGATAAGGCCTGGATCAATCAGCTCAGTTGAACTGATGATGCTAACTTTGCTGGCGCCGCTATCATGCTTTTCCTTTTCAAACGCTGGAAAAACGGCTTGCTGTTGAAAGGAAACTAGAATAGGACTGATATTTTGAATTCTAGATAGGCATTCGCCGATTGAGCACTTGTAGAATAGCAAATAAAGTCAACTAGTGTACCTCCCTGGCCGATACCATGATTAAACCATACATTTTTTTTCTGTTAACTTTAAAAGACGCTGTCTGTTCCCTTCTTAAAGGCGACAAATACCAATAATCACTTCCATTTACTTTGGCCGGGTCAAATCCCAAATTACCCAAAAAATTCACTATGTCTAATTGATTAGCGTCCTTACACAAAAAACTGTTCGTATTATTCATTTATATCCGTTTACACCAACTACTGCCTCATAGTCTCCGGCGGCAAAGCTGCCATTCCCCAATGATCTTGCAAAACAGGGAATTATCAGTTTCCCTGACAAGTAAATGAAAAAACCTGTTTTTGTTTTTATTGATTACCTACCAACTTATACGAATTAAAATACAGTAGGAAATTAAGCGATCTGTATTTTTGAAACAGTTATTCAGTTTAACTTCATTTTCATGGGTTGATGCCATCTATCAGTGCAATACCTGAGTAAACTGAAGTCCCGATTCTCAACATGAAGTCGAGGTATTCGAAGTCAATCGAAAATCACATTGCAATGCCAAGTAAAAAGCAGGAATGCCCGGTTAACAGATTTATCGAGCTGTCATCAGCGGCAGGTGGTGAAGAAACCACAGTGCTTCTATGTGGTTTTACCTCGGTTAACTTCATTTGAAGAAAGTAGATTTAGCCAAGAGACGAATACTTAAGTCATATCCGAATTTATAACAATCTTCGAAAGTCTAAAAGCAGTTTCAAAGGAGTTGAAAATTAAACTTTCCAAAAACTTTACGCAAAATTTGGCGAAGGCAGGGCCGATGAATGACAATTTTTTCTGTAGATAAGGAGCAGATAAAATTGCGAGAAGTTAAAAACTGGCAATATTTATTTTTTGGTTGTAAAATGCCCAATTTGCCCTCAAGCGATCATTGTGCTCGTGCACATCATAAGAAAAAAATCCATATTCTTTCATGCGTTTCATAAGAGTAGTTCCGTGCAACAAATCCTTATGAAACATAAGAACCCAACCGGTGGGCTGGAAAAATTTACCCGGAGTTCTATTTCCAAGGCCAACAGCTTGTCCCGGAGCAGTAAATATTAACGTTTCTTCTTTATAATCATAATGAATTCGTCCATAGTTTAGCTCTGCATCTTTTGCATACTTTAAAAATACCCCGTAAAAGTCCATGGTCATTCTCATTTACGGTAGCTGGCCATGCTTGGAAAAGTCGGTAACACTGACCAAAGGATGCAAGGTTTGCTTGCCTACCAAGGCATTTGCCTTGCTTATGGAATCGACTTTCTGTATTTCTTCGATGAAAAATCTTTAAATGCAAATAAAACCATTTTTAGCACTTGGCAGCCTAAACGGGTCGATACCTATAATAAAGGTTATAAAACCAGTAACCCATATACATGAACAATTAGTAGTTTTGATATTTAGTGTTCATTTTTTTTAACTTCGATAAAAGCGTTGGCTGGATCAGAAAAGGGCAATACCCACCTGATCATCAAATAGACAAAGGCTTGACAATTCACTTTGTTCAGCAATGATGCTGTCGGAATTGTAAGCAATTCGAAATTTTTCACTCATGCATTTCTGTTTTTCCCCTTTAAAATATTTTAATCTTAAACGACCACCCATACAGCATTTATTTTCAGCGAAAAAATTAGTTCAAAAACGTAGGCAAAGAAATATCAAAGCTTGCATTTGGACGAAGCAATTTATGCCCGTAACAATATGCTTGTATTGCCTTGTTTTAATTCGGGCGGTAACTTTCTTTTTTGTTTCCTTCGGCTTGTTAATATTTAGCCTGATTTGCGCTTTTAATTGAGTTTGACTTAAGCTGGTCTATAAGTTAACTTATTACAAATAAAATGTCCTGCTGGTTTGACATCATTATTAGCACGTTTTGATTTCAAATATAGACTGGTTACCTGGTCAAACCTCTGACCGACCAAAATGGACGCAAGGGTAAATATTTTGGGGCCAAGCGATAAAAATATTATATCTTTTTCATTACTGTTTGAGTTCGTTATTTCGGCATAGTTGCGGAAAATTGTTTCAAGATTATTAACCGGGCAAGTCATCCAAAGATCGATATACTCATTCAATTCTTCCCTTGTTTTATTAGCCTGTTCTTCATATTCGGGAATTACATTCGGTGTAGGCAAGATTCCAATAATGTTATTTGGTTCAATTTCTTCAACAACGGACTTAATAATGTATGGTGAAAATCCAATAGCAAGAATTAATAAAGTTTTATTGTTTGAACTCAGCGAACCTTCGAGTGAGGGCAATGAATTTATTGATGTGTACGTGTAATCTAAAAAATTGCTTTTGTACAACCCAACAGAATAGTTAAGGTATATATCAATGTCCCGATCTTTGTGAAAACGAAGAAAATTCAAAATTCCAGAATACCATAACCTGGCCATAGAGGTATAGTCTAAGAGTATAGATATTCGCTTATCCATTTCAATCACCTCAAAAATTGCCCGCAATTCGGAATAGATTTTAATTTGATCCTGCGAACTAAATATTAAAGGGTCGTTATAATGCTTTTTGTAATACGCGTCATTATCCAGACGCACGTCATCGTCTCGATGCTCTTCAAAGCCTAAAATAATTTTATGGTTAATAGATGAACTATTCAGGTTCCGCGCTAAAAAAGACGATCGGCTTTCATAGCCGGATGCAAAAATTCCGACATCAAATTGTTGTGAATGGATATCCTCAATGTCAATATTATAAACATTAGTCAAATTAAGCATCAAAATCCAGTTTTAGTTGTGAATTGCCGATCATAAGAGTGACATTCCGTGAATCGCCCTTCCTTGGCAGCAATTTAAATTTAGGTGCAAAAATAAAGGCCAAATGAAAAACACCTTCTCTATATGGCATATCATCTGGATTATTAATATTAATGTTTGGATACAGAATACCTTTTTGAACGGCCCGTTCTACTAATTTCCAGAATTTAGGATCATTCGAGCTATTAATTTCAATGGAAGAAATCTGCTCAAAGCCTAATTTTTGATTATGTATATAATTTTGCATGTAAGATCCAATTACATCGATGAAATCATACAGTCCAGTTCCAAAGTTTATTTCATTTCGGTAACGACTAATTTCCTGTTCCGCTATTTTTACTAAAACTTGGTTTTGAACTGAAATAGGAACTATTGAAGAGTCTGTTTTGCTTATGAAAGGACTATCTCGTTCTTGCAAATAAGCAATCATTTCTTTAAAAATCTTAATTAATTTTCTTGGATTACCGTCAGCAACATTTATCACAGTTTTTGCTCCGTAATACAACTCCATATTCTTATTGCCACTGTATTTTTCGATATAAGCCTTCAAATGTAAAAGAGCTCGCAATTTGCGACCAAACTGATCACCAAAGTCTTTGAATTTCTTTTGTCGTAATAACGCCAGCCCTTTAGTCCTGGTGTTTTCATTGGTCAAAGTATTGAATAAATTAAGTGTCGGTTCAAATTTTATGATTTTCTCTAACTCCTCAGGCGATAAAGTCTGGTTTTTGAAATTGTCGATAGAACTATAATCAATGATCTTCGCATCTAACATTGAAGACTTGCCAAAGAGTTGCAAAAAATTTACTTCCGCATATTCTGGCATCGAAAGCTCCGCCCTTTTACGAAAAAGCTTTAAAGCATTATTATGCTTTTCTAATGCTTTAAATTGAAATGAGGAATTTTGGTCAATGTAAACATAATGTACATCATGCCTTATGTCTAAATCAACATTCAAATTGGTTTCAAGCGTATAATGACAGTAAGGAAGCGTAGTGAACTTAAAGAATATGTTACCATTATTCGCCCGCATATATGAGTTAAGTATGCGATGATGAAAACTATCTAAGATCTCTATTTCATCAATGCATATAAACCAATTAGTATACTCTGGAAAATCAAATTGCTTATTCACAATTTTGATTGCTGCAATAAGTGGGTCAAACAAATCCAAATCAAACACAAGCCCCAAATTTTTAGATATGTCTGATGCACCAGTTATATTGATTTCAAGATCTCGTCTCGGCTTCTTCACAACAATATCTTCAAGTTCTTGTATGATATCGTCAATTGAATAGATATCTTGGTCTGGAGAGAACCAATATTCTTTTATTTTTTTTACAATACTAATTTCTTTTGAAATGCGATCCTCTTTCTCATCAATATACTTTGAAAGGCAACTTCTCAATGTTTCAAGAAACGCCATGCAAGATGCAATATTCATTAACCAGTTAAAATGCTTCTCTTGCTGTTCCGGTGTTTGCCATGACTTATTTTTAAGACCACCACTGAATTTCGTTTTGGTTGAAATATGGATTCCAATAAACACTTTGTCTTTGATGATTTGTTTTGCATTCACATTATTAAAAATTGACAAGTGGTCATGGGATATCATTTTCAATAAGGCCGTTTTACCAGAACCTCTTGAGCCAATAATAATTTGATTTTGGGGAGAAAGAAGTCTCTCAAATGCCTCTGTTGGTATAAATGTCTCAACCAGTTCCTTTTTTAGCAGATTTCTTGCGTTACCTAAATCGAATAAATTTCTATACATACTATTTCTTTATGAGGATCACCTCATTTTCACCAAATGTGCTCGATTTTAAACCTAATGTATTTTCTAGATTTTCAATAATTTTCTTTTGCGTTGAGACATGTGAATACGACAAATCAGGAATTGCACAAAACAATTGCTCTAGTTTAACCATTTCTTTTGTTTGTAAAATATCCATCGACTTTTCTTTGCACAGATGATATAAATCTTCGTATGACAGTTCACTACCGAACGGATTTTTGTGTAAAATACCATAGTTTTCCTTGCTATTGATCCATTTAAACTCGGTAGAATGATAGGCCTTGGTAAGCACCTGCCCCTTGCATTTTGCAATGTTGTCAAATTCAATTATATGGAACATATTGCCAACACTACCGGCAATATCAGGATGAACCTGGCAAGAATAGCTACCTGCACACAAAAGGTTTATCTCGTCAAAATTATTTATTGTCGTGGATAAAAAATTAGGAACATGCCTGTGCCCGTGAATTATAAAATTGAATGAAAAACTTGACAGTGTTTCCAATAGTAGTTGAGAATTTTGGAGCGCCGAAATATCAATCCAACTTGGATGAGGGTTTGGATACAGGAAAACGTGATGATGAATGACGAATATCTTCAATTTTTCAGTCATACCTAATTTCTTCAAGCTTTGCCCAAGTTGTTCAATATGTGCTATCTCAATTAAACCGTAATGCTTAGGTAAAGATGAGTTGTCATGCCAAGACGAATTATAACCAACGAAAATCACATCGGAATATTCCCATATCTTAAAGTAAGGGGATACAACAAGTTCCGGACATGAAAGTTTTGAAAAGAAATGTGACTCATCTGCTAATGTATTATACTTGTATTTTTTCCTATAGACTTTTTCTTCGTCTTGCATTTTTAGTCCTTCTACAACAGACCAATCTACATCATGATTCCCCGGAACTACAATAACTTTGTCATTAGGAATATTCAACTCTTGGCAGATACTAATAATGAACTTTTCTGCGGAATAATATTCTATTAGATTGGATTGATTAGTAATATCCCCCGGAATAAGCAAGAAGTCAAATTTTCCCTGATCAACTATATATGTCTTGCATACATCTATAAAGCTGGTAGTCATTTGATCATCTTTGGACGCCCCTATTGGATAAGGACATAAATCTTTAGCTCTGGCGGCTGCCCCGACATGAAGATCGCTAAGAACAAGTATTCTCATCAAAACAGGATTTTAGTTTAGGGGCGTAAGTGTCCTACAAGTTATTAAATTATAATCAAGAAAAGAGATTTCTACAAATAAAATAATTGCGTAAATGGGCCAAAGTTACTTTCCAGATGCTTAGCACCAGGCTTTACTGACTCCAATTAGCCAATTACCTTAACTTACGCAGGTCGATTGAAAGAATCGCTTGATCTCCAATCGCTAATATTGTTGCCATTTCTTTTGCATCAATACTAAGATAAATACATCCTGGTAGATTTTTTCGATACAACAAAATCAATTTTGTTAGTAGGTCGGCATAAAACGGAGCACTACAACGGATGAGTTCGATACTCAAAATCTTGGGCAATCGGGTACCCAATAAAATATTGTCATCTTTCAGCCGCCTTTGCGATGTATTTGTTCAGTCATTTCGTATCTATTTCAGTAGTGCTTTCATGTGTTTTCAAGTAATGTCAAGTTACAGGTCCATCTCTGGGGTAATAAATACCGCTTTTTTTAAGACCAAAAACCGGTGCTGCAGTGACCAATACTATGGCGTGAGGATCGGTTGTCAATTAATATTTAAACTGCTTGAGTGAATAAAAAATATAAGGCAAAGAAAAAAGTCTGAATTGCGCTGGTGTATATAGAAAAAAAACGAACATACAAAAACCAGGGCGGTAATTGCTTAAAAGTAACAAGTACTTAATATACGGTCAATTCAGTTCCATGAGGTAATGAAAGAGTATTATTGTATCACGCGTTTGATTTCGTGCATTTCGGGATGATAATTTCTCAACTTTTGAAAAAGACTGGGCCAGTAAAAGTTTTTCTTCTTCAGTTTTCCAATCGATGGTTTCATCAGTATTATTGGTTGCCAATTCTTTTATCCAGTTATTTACAATTGTTATCCACTCAGCAGCAGTCCGGCTTTGTACGTATCCAAACATTCCGCAAACGGTAAGATGAGCAGAATGATGGCCTCTTTTAAAACGTTCTATACCGCCTCTTTCTCCACAAACATATTCTTTGTTATTAGATGACTCAGAAAGACGCTTTGCTTCAAACTCAATAATTGTGACTGGTGTAGTGCCGCGTGTCAAAGCATACACCCCAATATCAGTTTCTTTTCCAGACTGCGGCTGCGTCGGATTCTTGCTAAAATCATACGGAAAAAAACCATCTGCATCCTCATTTTTGCATAGTTGAAAATGACGAACCAAAAAATCACTTATCCTATTCTCTCTTTGCGAATCCTTTATGGTTTGGTAGTAAGTACAGAAGCCAGCGATATGCTTGTCTACATATTCCAACACCTTATCAACTTCAATCGTCGGTGATACACTCAATGAATCAGGCAATGGCAAAGCGCCGGAAGATTGGTTATCCTTAAGCATTGTGATAACGGGCTTTAACATAATCAGCAAATGATTCATCCGCATCACGCAACGCAATGGAAGGTAACCAATAACATAGTTGTTTGGGTTTAACTAAAATGAGTTTATCTTTTCCATAAGCCTTCATGATTTTTTGTATGTGTCCCTTTTGTTTTCCACGCTTTTGGGTAGGAATGATATCCTGAATATAATTTTCCAGGTTGCCGTTTTTTTCAGTTGATGGGTTAACTTGCTTTTTAGTATATTCAAAATGCAATGCATAGTACCTACCGGCGTCCAATATTTTGTACAGCTGGAAAGACTTACCATTTGATTCGTAAATACTATTTAGAGTTTTGCAAAATATAACTGAAAATTCTAGTATACTGTTTATTGAAGCATATTCAAAAAGTTGAAGATTTGTTTTTCTTATCTGATAAGATAATAACTCATCAATAATTAAATTTTCAGAATGCGATATTTTTATTGAATCCGGTCCTTCCGGAAAAGGCAAATTATCAATATCTTTTTTTAATATAGCTGTTGCCCTTCCTACAAGAATTCTGCTGCTTGTAGCAAAAATATAAAACCGGTACAATCTATTATTTTCCTTGATAATCCGATAAACCTCTCTCAGTTCTTTACTTTCTTTTGGAGGAGCATAAATTCCAATTATTTCATGGCTAAAAACAGCATCATAATCAAGAAAATCCATAGGAATAAATTCGTTTCCAACATTTTCTTTAATTAGAATGTGCGGCTTTTTATAAATTTCTTTTGAAAATGTCCTTGGGGCTTCAAAAAAACCTTCACGTTCCACTACTGTTTTAATCACACCTTGCTCACCAAATAGTTCTGGCCGCACTGAAACTTTATTATGTATAAAATCTGCATAATTCTTCTTATTACCAATAGTGTAACCTTCACTATATTTCCAATCAGCATAATGGACCTTTTCTTTTAAAAATTGTCCTAATGTCCTTAATTTTTCCAGCCTTTCAACCAGCTGGGTTATTCTGCCCCCACCCAGTAAATTAGATTTCCAAACATATTGATTGTTTAACGATGCTTCTTGAGAAACGTAATGAAAATCATAATGATCAAACTCTAAGAACAGCCGGTTGGAATTTGAAAATGTATTGTTAGCAATTAAATGCAATATCTCAGAACTGTCAGGTTTTCCATTCCGCAGAAAAACAACTGCGGTCGAAACGTTCGTTTTCCCCCAAAGTTTATCAGCAAGTTTGGTTAAATCGATTACTTGCAATAGATTATATTTCGAAAAAACTTCTTGTTTGAAAGCAGCATTATTTTGGTAAAATAACGGCCCCGATGGTTGTATCAAACAGAGTAAACCTTCTGCAGTGAGGAGTTTCATTGATTGTACCAAAAAGTGTAATGCAGGGTTTTCATCAGGAATACGGATCTCACTTTGGTATCCTGTTTCTTTTTTAAGCAGTTCAAAATATTGCTTTCTGCCTGGCTCCTTCCCATTTACTGGTTGTAGATTAAACGGGGGATTACCAATGACCAGGTGAAATTCGCCTAAGGGTTTCGTAGTAATAAACTTGAAAAAATCTTCTGTAATTATATTTTCACTTAAATCAGGAAATTTTAATTTTCCCCAGGTAGGGGGATCAAGATTTACTTCATCCAACACTGCCAATGCTAAACTGAAGACCGATAAGCGTATTGCATCTTGTTGAATGTCTATACCATAAATGCTTTTCAATAGTAATTCTTTTAGGACCGCCAGTGAGGGCTTAAGAAGCTTACCAGTCTTTTGCCATTGTTCATAACGCCACCATTGCACAATACGTTTATACGCTTTCACCAGGAATATACCAGACCCGCAACTGACATCGATCAAGCTAAAATTGGCCTGGGGGTTTTTCAATGGCATACATTCATCCACCATTGTACAAACTATCATCTCAGGGGTGTAAACAATGTCCTTGCTATCAGCCAAAAGCTCTTCGTATACCGAACTTATCACCTCCACTGGCAAATACGAGAAGGAGTAAAGTCGCCAAAGGACATACTGGTTATCCTGAATCTTACCATCTAGATAATCAGCCAGCCGATTTACTGCTGTGGCCTGGATTCCTGCACGCTCTTTTTTTTCAACTTTTTTATCCCATTCAAATATTTTTCCATTGAAATCACTGGCTAACCTATCCAATAAATCCAACAACTTACCATTTCTTACGGTATCACAAAAATCGTTGCATTGGAAATTCTTTTTAAAATAAGTACCGGCAAAATAACCGCTGGCACTAGCTTCATCGCGTTCTTCCAGGTATTTTATTAATAAACATTGAACAAGCAGTTTTAAGACCACATGCCTGTCAAGATTAGATTTTTCCTTAAAGCTTTTATACACTTCTTTTAAGCCCCGTATTAAATCCCTGGTAGCAGATTGTTCAAATTTAAAATGGGTTTTTGCATTCTGCTCCTCCCAAAACAAACCATCATCGAATCCTTGTGCGTTAAAAGTCTTTATTGCCTCGCCAGTTAGTGTGAGTATTTGGCTGGCGTATTCAGCCTTGTTTGTTTCGGGTTTTTCGCGCGCATCAAAAAAACTAACAGCTGATTTCTCTACGATGACATAGGCCGGAACCTGGTACCCGTTCCACATTCGGATATGTATGTTGTTTTTGTCTTCTCTTGACAATATTTTATTTGTAAAGTCAAAAAAATACAACTGTGGAATGGCGGAACGACCATCTTTAAAGTAACGAAAGTATACCGCATCAGCTTCAAACTTTATTGCTTTTTCCAGACCGAAAAGTATATCCGGTGAAGCTATCTTCGTATTAATGCCCTCATAAGTTTTGGTCAACAAAACCCCACCACTTTCCGCTTCAGCCAGAAAGGAGAATTTTAAATAAAGGATGTTATTTTCAAATATTGTTTTTGCCATGTTTTGATGTAGCCTGCCGATAACTTAATACGGTCAAAAATACTAAATAAATTAGTAATTCGTAAACTTGTAAATAATTATTGCGCAATGATACACCAAAGACAGTATGATTCATGTTTGTACAATGAAGTTTGATGTTTGTGGGATGAAAAAATGCCGCTGCCTGAGCTGGAAAAAGTGCGTCAAAAATGAGATTTCCGGCGGAGCCGTGTCTTGGTGAAAGCGTAGCCCGAACCAAGGCGTGACAAGATGCATTGGTTCTATCATTGTCAATTTGTAACAGCACCACCTTTTTGTAGCTGAAGTGCCAGTGACCTCCTCTAATCTAAACCAGCCCAATTTTGGGTACGCTTACATCTAAGTATCCAATAATCGAACTTTTTAGATCGTTGAACTTTAAATTACGTTTGGCATAGAGAGAGTGATATTGACAAACTGCTATTGCGATGTATAACTGAAAATATAGTTGATAACCTCTTCGTCTAAATATTCAAGCCAGCGTGCTAAGAAAACAAGACTTGATCGACGATCCATTTTGATTAAAATGCCAAATGGATACTTACCGTGACGAAAGGTGGTAATGATATGCAAATCACAATCACAGGCAAAGTGCGCCAATTATGTCAGTAACGCTTTACCGGAAATAATTGGAAGACTTCGGGTAAACAACAAATAGGGCACCTATTTGCCAACAGTAGTTTGTGCTTCAATGTTACCTAATGGGTGCGAACATAATAATCACTGGATAGTAAATCGCTATTTAACAAACGAAACAATTAATGCGTTTAAAAAAATCTTTTATTCAAATCTTTATGCTGCCAATGGCATTTCTGAATTGACATTAACACCCTTTGAAGGTTTGCTGTTTAATCAATTTAACGTTCACGGAAATTTATACCGAATATGCAATGAAAAGAATTGTATTGAATCGAAGCGCCTAATAAAGATTGTTGTAAACTTGGTAGCGGGAATAAAGGGACTTGAAAAGAGTTGTGAATAAATAAATCGAAACCATTTACGAAATCGTCATAACTAATTGAAATACAATATTAAAATTAGCCCCCTACGGGCTACTTATGGCAAGAACTAACACTTCTTAAAAAGAACCAAACCCGCGTCAAAGTCACAACTGGCGAGGGTTTCGTCGTTTTTAGCACAGGTTCGATTCCCATTTATTCCCGGTAATTTGTTTTCAGTTTTGTTTACGGTTTTTTCATTTTCTATCGTAAATTGATGGAAGAATGAACTTGCCACACATTGCCATAGTACTGAATTGGAGGAACCAAAAGAATAAAACTGAGTTGTACTCCATCCATATCCGGATCAAAATCGGTAACCAGGCCCGCTATTACAAAGTTCCAACTCCCAGAAAGTGAAACCTTCGGAATGGAGCGGATTAGAAGATGCCTGGGTAAAGCCGTCTCACACCTTCGCATTTGAAATCAATAACAAAATCAGGGAAAAAAAGAACATCCTAAACGAGCTGATCAAACGCAGTTATACTTTTAATAAAAGCATCAGTCTTGAATCCCTTTTTTCGCACTTAAAACGCAAAGGTGACCGCCATTCATTTTACGACTTCATGCAATTGTACATAGACCGCCCACCAGAAAAATTGGAAGAGAACACGCTGAAAAAATACAGGACCACCCTCACTCATTTAAAGAAACACCGGTCCCAGCTTCAGTTTGCAGACATTGACAGCAAAATGATAGGCGATTTCCACCGGTTTATGCAAATGAAACTGAATCTGGAAGGAGCTGCCTGTAAAAAATACATGGAGCGTTCAAAAAGGTTATTAAATATGCGGCAAAAGAAAACTACATAGACCAAACCAACCTGGATGCGCTTTTTGAAGATGTCAAAATCAAGGTTCCGAAAGCGAAACGGGTATTCCTGGAGCCAAGAGAAATACAGGCTTGGAAAGACCTAAAATTTACAAAAGTCCAGCCCGAGCTTGAACGTGACCGCGATATGTTTTTGTTTCAAATTTATACAGGCTATTATTATAAAGACCTGTTCATTTTCACCAAGAATCAGTTGATGGAGAATGAACAGTAGGGTTATATTATCCACGGGGCCAGGGACAAAAACGGCAACGAGACGATTATTCCATTATTTAAGTTCCCTTATGCGGCAAACATCATCAATAAATACGAGGCTGCGGCAAACACGAAAACAGTTTTCGATCGAAGCCATTTTATCAGTGAGGCAGTTTATAACAGGAATTTAAAAACGATAGCCGGCATGGCCTATATCGATAAGAACGTGTGTAATAAAGTCGGTCGTCATACCAACGCACAACTCTGGGTCAGGTACGGTGCCGAAGGGAATATCCTTTCAAAAATGATGGGCCATACGCACGGTGAAACAACAAAGAACTACTTTGAAGTCAACATCCCCGAAATAGTAGAAGGAACTAAACGGGCTGACTTTAAAAAATTAGGGATTTAGTTGTACTGGCTATCTCGCTTGTTGAAACCAATCGACAACTCATGTAATGAGGAAAATATGTTAGGATGGATGTATCCGCACTCCTGTCTGCTGCAGCTTTCAGACCATGTTTGAGCTAAGACATCAAGATCGACCTTCATTGCTATCGTACACATAAAGCTGCGCCACAGATTTTACAATCATATTTAATGAGAAATGACGGCTTACCATCGATATCCATAAGCAAATTAAAACTCAAGCTGGTTATGCGGATGAAATTCAGCGCGAGGGTCAGGTGATCATTCACCGTCGATTTTTTAATATCGAGTTGTTCGGCGATTTGCGAATGGGTAAGCCCCTGCTCACGGCTCAAGTGAAACACCTGCCTTCGTTTCTCCGGCAGTGTGGCGATAGCTTCTTCGAAGATACCGGCGTATTCCTTTGCTTCCAGTTGCCGGTCCGGAGCTTCGTTGATGTCCATCCGGGTGTGCACAGGGCTGGCATAATCGACCGGTTCTTTGTTCAGGCTTTTGCGCAAAGCCGAAAAGGTGGTGTTGCGCGTGATGATAAATAGATAGTCACGGATACCGCCGACTTCCCTCAGCCGGTCACGGGTCAGCCAGAGTTTGGTAAACACGTCTTGCGTGATCTCTTCCGCCAGCTCCGGCCGGTGCAGATACGTCAGGGCCAGGTGATAAATATCCTTCGCATGGATCCGGATGAGTTGCGACAAAGCATTCTCATCCCCCGCCGCGACCCGCGCCAGCAGTTGTCGATCTTCCGATATCGTGTTAATTTCACTCAAATTATTTCCCGGCCATCTTTATTAATTAAAAATACAATTATTGCCGGCAATCGTGCCCTGATACAGACAAAAAAAATACCACTCGCGCTGCGGCAAGAGTCAATGACTCAAACGAAAATAAATTGCTTTCTGCTGATTCCGGCCATCTACCTGACGATCTTCAGCGCAGGCTAACGAAAAAGTCTCGATATTGCTATCCTTAATCACAAGCATCGCATCATTAGAACATATGATACAAATCATTCAATATAAAAGCTTTTGTTATGGCAGATTTGAAATCAAATAACATCATAAGAAGCGCGTTGTTAGCAGCTTATAACAACAGTTGCTTTTATTGTCAGAGACCACTGGAATTTGATGACCTTGAGGTAGACCATATAATTCCCGCGAATTATGGTAATGACATTAGAAAACTCAATTTGCTGAAGGAAGAATATTCCCTGCAGCCAGAGTTTGACACTGAAAGCTTGTTTAATTTGGTGCCCGCACATACCAAATGTAATTTGAGGAAATCCGGTGATCCTTTAAGCAAATCCGCCAGCATCTATTTCCTGGAAATGGCCGCAAAGAAAATCCCCCGGCTCGAACGCGAAATCGAAAAACTAAGAAATCGAAGAAATAGGGGTACAATTCTGTCAAAATCAAGAGCTGCGCTGGCAGACGGCCTCATCGATATAACTGAATTTGAGCGAATTATCAGAGAGGCTAAGGAAACTAACTGGCATAGTACAACAATTAAAATTCCGGTCGCGGTAGAATTCATTGATGAAGTATTTGATTCTTTTTATTTGAATACCGATTGTTCAGTCCTTTATGATAAAACTTTGCTGATTGGAAAATCTTTTACTGGACTGGAATTAATTAATGAAAATGAGGAATCAAAAACAGTGTCAACACTCAGGGAATGGAAAATGGCAAAAAAACAGGGTTTCTTCGCGGCCACCACTTTTGCTATGAAAATGGCGGATTGCTTTACCTTTCTGGATGACCTGATTAAAGCGCTGCACGATGCAATAATGCCAAAAGCTTCCTTCATTAGTGAACCCTGGTTGGGGATCGACAATTTGGAATATTTATCTCCAAATTTTATACTCAGTATGGACGGCTGCCAACCGGAATTTGACTCTTCAACCTCAGTATCTGATCTCATAAAGAAAGGCATTATCAAGAAAAAGGACGCCTATAATTTCCAGGTAGCATTGGAATTTCAAGGGATGGAAATATTATTAATAGAGCAATTTCGGGCAGATTTCAACCATGACGGCATAGAAGATATCTTTGTGCGGACCTGGACAAGAGCAGTTGGCGGATCATTCGGTATGGGTCATACCTGCATTTTCACGAGGAGATCAGAGAAAGCACTGATTGAAGCAATAACAATCTAATCTGCAATTATGGTATCCTTAAAATAGTTGACAAACATAAAATCAAACATGCCAATAAAATTTCCTAAAGCCGTAGTAGACCTCTATGACGAAATTTCATTAGAAAACATTGTTTTATGGACAAAGGAACTTTCGGTATTTTATGCATTTCAGCCAGTGAGATTTTTCAAATCTTTTTTTAACCGTACTGCAAAAGAGCAATATTCTCAAACTATTTACTATACGGTAATTTTGGCTTTACTAAGCCTGATTTTCTCAGAAAAGTTTGAATTCGCAAATGCATACAGATTCATTGTTTCAATAATAGTTTTAACATTTCCGTTTACAATCTTAAACTGTATAGGACTCGTCATAGTTAGCCGCAGTAAGTTCAGGCCCTGGAAGGTTGCTATTTTTATTTATCTGATTTGGACAATATTGTCGATACCGGTAGTAATTTTCATAAGCATATTCATATCTTCAGAAAATTACGCTATCTATTTTTTTGTCAACCTCTTGAACGCATTAGGCGTCTTTTATTCCATATTTCTGATTTGGCCTGTTTTTCTTAATAGACTTGGAAAAATCATCCTGGGAATACTTATAAATTTGACCATTCTCAATGTATTTGCCCTTGCTTTTATTTTCCTTTTTTTCGACCGGTATACAAAAGAAGAACTGGATGACAGCCTTATTTCAGAGTTTAAAAAGTACGGCGAGCATATTAAACTGTTATCGCCGGAGGGAATCCCGGTTTCTTTCATCCGTGAGACAAATTTGCTTACCTACGAAGAAAAGTGTTATATAAAATTTTCCAATGCCCCTGTTACATATTACAAAATTGACAGTTTTAACACCTGTAATTTAATGGCAGAAGAGAACATCAAATATGTAGACAGCATTCTGCCTTTACTTGAATTTAAACGCAATAAACAAATATTTGGGAGTTTTTTAGAATACAATAGAAATATTACAAAAATATTCAGCAGTCCTTACTGCGATACCTGCGTAATAAAAGATTCCATACCGCGTCTTGTTCATGATTCGTTGATCATCCACAACCGGCAGGAATATAAAATCAGCCAAACAGTTACAAAGCCTTTAATAGAATTTCAGTCCCAGGTTCAGAACCTGAAAGCAAATTACAATCTTGCATACTTGCCTTCACAAATCTCAATAATATTAATAAAGCCTGCGATTATTGTAGCAAAAGCCCTGGGTGCAACTGGAATCATTCGTATGAAATTTTTCTTTTGAGTAATAAAACTTTTAGTATAAAGAATTTTAAATATGATAGCTGAATATAAAGCTTTAGAAAAGAAAGTCGCCGTCCATGATACATTCAAAGATGTGGATCTGCAGGACAAATATTTGCATTTGGGAATGCCTTCTTATGGAAGCTATTCAACTGCTGCGATAAGAGCTGAATTACAGCGCAAAATAAATGAATGTGTAGGTGGTTTGCGACCTGAGAATTTGTCACCGAGACAAAATTTCTCTAAGCTGAAAACGGCATTGATTTACGATGCGGTTGTTAATAATCATGACAGCCGCCTTTTAATAAAATATCTTGAGTTTATCTTGTCATCATGCGACCTCAACCCTGTTTTTGAAGAGCAATCGGCCTGGCAACAAATCATCCTGTATGCTAAGTATGCGCAGACCTTTGAAAGCGAACTGCCTCCTTTCGATCCTGGCATTTTCCGTGCCGAGTATCCAAGAGAAGTTGATACTGCTCGCGTCATGCTGGAAATGCTTGCGAGGGGTTGTACAATTGAATTAAATGATGATACAATTGAGTTAACCAGCGGGCTGGAAAAATTGATTGAGGAAATGGAAGAAGCCATCAGTCAATTAGGAGGGTTAAATGTGATTCGGGCAATTTTCGGCCAATGGTAGAAGTCTATTTATAACCGAGAAGTAAAACGTTACCTTTTTTCCGTAGCCCCCCCCATGAATTCCGCAAATGTTAAGTATGCTGTTCCGTATGGGTATCTGCTAAACCTGTCTTTGAAACATCTTAAGGCGGAAAAAACATGGACTGCAAAAGATGCCGTGGCGCAGGACGTGCTTTGGCAAAAGATACTGGACTTGTCGAAGCTCATATTGAGAACACTTGACGTCCAATCCTATAATTTATGGGATGGAATCGTGCTGCTCAATGGTGATCATTTGTTAAAAAGTCTTCAGGACACTATCATTTTTGATTCGGCGACAGGAATTATGCAGAGCAGCCCTGATATGGAAGTGGAAATGCTTTCGTTTCTGTTTGCCTGGGTCGACCCGGCTACATTCCTTGCAAAGGCCGGATTTACGGTGAAAGACTATATTATGGTCACAAATTTCATACTGGCCGGAGCGGGAAATACATGCGGACCAATAATGATTAATCCGGCGAGGTTATTACAAACGGCAGATAACCAGCTTGGACTTGAACGATTGGAAAAAATCTTTGATGTGCTCTCTCACGGTGAATCTACAATTAATTCAGGGTATACGTTTATTACAGATGTTGCTGTGGCCAATTTCGGAAAGAAACCATTAGTAAAACTGGATAATTCTAATTTCATTTTATCCGACAAATCATGGTGCTGCTCAAGTTTTTATTATGCATTGGCGGAAACAGTGAAGATTGCTTTTGATTCCGGCAAGAACCCCAAAGAACAGTCAACGGACAAAAAGATAGGCAAAGCACTGGAAGACTACATATTTTCAAAATTCAGGGAAAAAGGAATTGAATTTTCAAAAGGAACCTTTGTAGTTGATGGAAGGGATGGTGAAAGCGACATGGTTATTGAAACTGAAAAGGAAATTATTTTGGTTGAAATAAAGAAAAAGCTATTAACAGATCTTGCCCGCTCGGGTGATATGCCCAGTGCAATGCTTGATCTTGGTTCCAGTTTACTTCATTCTCAGTTACAGGCCGGGAAGATTGAGTTAATTATAAGAAAAAACGGATATATTGACCTCGCGAACGCTGGTGTAACAACAAAGATAGAGTTCAGAAACAGGCGTATACTCAGCCTTTCCGTCACACATTATGATTATAACAGCCTACAGGACATGAAACTTACCCAGACATTTCTGCAATTTTTTATAAATCGTACAGTTGAACCTGAGGATTATGTAGATGAAAAATTAAAAAGCGGGTTAAAGCAACTAAACAAGAAAGGCGTAGAATGGGCAACGCAGTTTCAGCAATTGGCAATACTTGATCCACAGTCAACAAAAAACCCTTACTTTAATTCGAGATTCTTCAGCGTTGGCCAACTGCTCATGGTATTGGATAGCGTAACGGACAATTACTCATTTCGTGATCGTCTGTTAAAGACCTGGCACATCACAGGTGGTACCAAAAACTTTTATCTTGAATATGCACATTTTTCCCAACTTTAATAATTCGCTCAATGCAAAGGCAGCACTATGGCTACCAGCAAGGCACTATCGACGTACCGGTCAAGTAGTGACCGGATAAAATCCATCGCCTTCTTACGTTGCACTTGACCGCGGATACAGAAATGCTGAGCGCGTTGTTAATTTTTGCAAAAGTATTCTGGAAGCATTCTCCAGCTTGATTGAATGTAAAAGCGTTAGTCCATTTTTTTAATAAATCGGGCTTCGCTTTTAATTAAATTAAAATAAATGCCTTCAGTTGCTTTAATAAAATCCTCCTCGGAATTTTGAAAAGAGCCAAAAACAATAATCTGGCTGTCCGGATAACCTGAAAGTTCGTTTAAGAAGTCATGGAAATCAGTAGTTGATGCCGATTGCTGTTGGGGTTCGTCAAAAACCAACAAATCTGGATGACATCCGTTGAATTCACGGGATGTTTTAAAAAGGGACACATAGTATGCCCATAAGCACCTGATTAGGTCGCTGCCGGATGAATCAAATCTGATATCATACGATTTGGTTCGGCCGTTGCCTAGGTCAATCTCAATTGACGGCTGATACTTGTCGGACGAAATCTTTATAGCATCACTTTCTTTGCTATGATAATTAAATCTGTTGAGCAAAAATATCAGGTTCTTCTCGAGTGCACCAAGTTTTACACGATCCTCAGCACTAAAAAAATCTTTTGGGAGTGCCTTCTCGCTCTTTAACACCTTTGTCCACTTTTTTGATAGATCCATAACCTGGTCTTTAAAATCGTCTATTTTTTCGATGGCAGAATCATAAAACTCTATCTGTCTCCGAAGGTTGATTTTATTTTCAATCTCAGCTTCTGATGGAAGGCGATCGTCTGAAACCAAATCTCTTTTAATGGCCCTGATTTGGCTTCTTAATAGGCCAATCTGATTTTTATAATCGGACATTCTGGTTTCACTTTCAATCACCAGCTTCCTCTGTCCTTCGATAAATACTTCGATCATTTTTCGTTGGGCTTCCAGGAATAAAATGTTTTCGTCGATAAGCATCGGTGTTTGATCAGCCTCTTTTGGCAAAAGTGAATCTTTTAACTCGTTTCCGCAGGTTGGACAGGCTCGTTTTGCGATAGAAGTTGGCAAGTCTGCGCCCATGGTGTACATCCGTTGAGCAGTTTTGTTATTCTTTAGATCTTCTTCTACATTTTTCCGCTGAAGAATAAATTGCTTGATTTTCTCCTTTTCATGAAAAGTATCAGATGATATTTGCTCATATCGGAAATTATGCTTATTGAGTAGAGATGATAACTCATCCAGCCGGTTGGCGCTCTTTTGCAAATCAATACTCGTATTGTCCTGGTTGCTGTTAAGCAAAGTATTATATTCTGCAGACAAAGTTGACACAAGTTCCGGAATAAGATAAGACCGCTCCTGCTTGATAACCCTGATATAAATATCACTGCTCTTATTAATAATAACCGGGGATTCATTAAGGCCTATCAATTCGCCGGACACACGTTCAGCAAACTTTCGGAATTCATTGTAAACAAACTGCCATTTTTCCTGGATAACCCGTTTATCCTGGTTGATGATTTGCTTACGCCTCTCATTTTGAAAAACGTCCATGTTGAGCAAAAATTCTACAACCCTTGCATCCGCATTTCTGATGTTATAAAATGGTTGTGTTGCAAAAAAGTCAGACCATCCCTTTTTTTGCTCAACAATAAAAGAGGGCGCTATTAAAGTCATATATAGTTTTACAAAGTCCCCACTGGTAGTAAGTACTTCCGGCAAATCCCATCCAAGGTAGTTTTCAAGAAACGCGTGGAAGCCAAATATCTCATCTGATGCCGCACCTCTTTCATGTACAAACATTTGACTTACTTCATAACTGCCTTCCGGGCTGGTGATATATGGCCCCTTAAAAACATCTATCAAAGTGCTCTTTCTTTTGGCACTTACAACACTTCTTCGGATCGTTACGATTTCCTTATTCTCAATTTCCAATATCACATACGATTGAAGCACCTTATGCTTTATATCTTCCATATCAATTACCTCATCTTTCAAAACTGATTGCATTGTTTTCTCATATTTAGCACCCAGCAACTCTTCAAACCCCAATGCATATAGTATACTTTGAAAGATAGTACTCTTCCCCGTAGTGTTATTTGCTCTGATGATATTAAGCCCTTTGTTAAATGTCAGGACCGTTCCAAAAAGGCCATCGGCCGTATTAACCTCAAGTTTGATCGCCCGGATGTGCAACATACTAGAACATTTTAAGAGACAACTCTTTAATCTTTGCTTCAGTAATTGAATTTTTGCCTAATTCTACCAAGAACTCACGCTCGTCTGCAACCATCATCTTTTCGTCAAGGATAAGTTGGACGTATGAAAGCCCACGTGGTTCAATAACAAATCCTCCCTTCTCTTCCCGAATCATTTTATCTGAGATGGCAAGCAAGAGTGCCCTGTTAACAGTAGGTTCTACTCCCCAGATGTGAAAATCCGCTGTAAAATTTGTTTTAACCCATTCCCGTACCGTGTGGATATTCCTTTTGCTTTTTATTGCCCACGCCAAAAAATGCAATTTCATCAGTGACCCTTTGCCACCGCGACATGTAAAATGCAAAATCAGTAAAATATGGCCAATCTTATAAAGAGGACGGTAATCGGCTGGAATTGGAATTGTCCGCTTTGTAAACCTGATATGTTCTTGTTGTGCTGGCATAAATATTTATTCGAAGTCAATCGGACATCTTACCAGCCAATCGGCCAACACCCCTCTGGTAAGCTTTAAAATTGCCGTTTCGTCCAGGTAAGGAAAGCTGCCTCTAATCTTGGCATCAACCATCTTATTGATTGAATCGTACCGTTCATTGTTATCATTGGAGGGAAACATGCACTTTTCCCGCACATCATTTTCAATTTGCCCGACCAATGCGATAAATCTATCGTAGTGATCAGGGTGCATATTTCTCCACTTTCTTAAAATCGACTCTCTGTTCAGGAAGTCTTCGACGGTAGTATTTGTAAGACGATTCACTTTTTGATCCAGTTCAACTGTATTAGCGGGAAACCTTTTGCCATGTTTTCTAACAGCGTTATCAACTAAAGAAATAGATTGTTCTTTCCACTTGATGACTTTGTCGGGAGCCGCATCCAATTGATCCGGGAGCAAAGCAATCTTTTTATTATCTGCGTTTAAGGCGACAAAAATTTCAGTAGCGAAATTGTCGATGTCATGAATCAATACCTTAAAATCAGTGTCAATAATTTGCAAACCCAGCATTTTGGTTTCCTCAGCTTTATCTATGCAGTGTTTGATTAAGTCCTTGGTTTTGTATTCAGGAGTGACAAATATCCACTCTTTGATTTTTGTTGCTCCCAGATATCCTTTCAACTGAGCTTCATACGTTTGAAGCTTTCGTAAGTCCCTTGTAATTTTATCTCTTTGCTTTTCGTATAATTCGGCAGTAGTTGTAAGATTATCCGGGCAATAGCATTGAAAAACCTTGCCAGTACTGGTAAATCCTTCGATTCCAAAGTCTCCTGGGGAAGCAACGATACATTGATAATGTTCCTGTTCATACTTGAGCCTGAAGCACACCTGCATTACAGTCTCCCAGCTATCGCCATCGAAGGAGCCGTGTTTAGTTGAATACATTAGACAAGGGGTTAGTATACTTAGGGAATATCATCCTGCGCTACACATAAAGATACTAATTGGGGATTTGCGAACAAATTTTAGTATGACCCTGTGTTTATCATGTAGCTTTGGACTGTTGTGGTAGTTTTTTCTGGAGGAATTCACGTATTTTATTCAATCCATTCGTAAGGTAATCGAACGTCATCAGGTTGTGCACAAAAACCTCTTTGGTATACCTGATATATTTGTCACCACCATCTTTTTTTACCCTTAAGACCGGTGATAAATCCGGGTAAAGAAAAAATAGAATCCCGTGTGTGTAATTGTCTCTGTCGTCGATATAATTCCGGTAAACAGCAGTAAAATTATCCCGGCTTTCCCTATTTTTAAACTCTTCGATGGCCTGCAACTCGACATCTGTTTTTAAAATACAACTAAAAATATTCCTGAGATTTACAAAACTTAATTTTTGAAAACCGGAGATAACATCATATTGGGCTAATTGTTTACAATCCGAGTTACGCTTTATGATTTCTGCAAAACGATGAAGTTCTAAATACAAACCAACTACTTGTATCAAAGTATCAAGATTCATTTCTGCCAGTCTTACCATTTTACCTATGCTATAGGTAAAATTGTTAAACCGCTTATACGCATCTTCATCGAACATTTTTGGATCAATAGGAAGAACATGCACCTCTCCTTCTTTATCCTTTTTGGTAATCGCGAGAGTTGGCGCAATCAAAATATCTGCTAAAATCCCCGTACCCTGTTCATAGATTTTTTGCGGCATTACCATTTCCACTACTAAATCTTCTTGGCTTATGTTTTCCTGCTCAGGTCTTTTTATTTCTGAAAGCTTCATAAAGTTGGGTTAATTTGATAACTCAGGAAATGGGAATAAGATAATGTCTTATTTTAGGGTCATACCCAATTTAGGGATTAACATGGAACCATTCCTACCGTAAAACTACGCTATTGTCCAACTCGGTATCAGCTAAGCAGCCTTTCTTAAAATTCTTAAAATCATAATGACTGCTTAAAATAACCCCTAACTCCTCCAAACAATCTTCTCCCTGGTATCAGGTATAGGAAGTAGAAATATAATTCTCGCCGACACTTTGCGAAAATCTCTTTTGCTTTTTAGAATGCCATTACCACACGGCTTAGAAAAGTTTGACTTTAAACATATCACATGCGCTGTAATTTCCCCCTGAGCAATACCCTGAAAAATGTCAACAAATAAAAGTTGCAAAAATCCACCAGCCATCCCCATTGATTTTCATTTACTGCGCAATTACGTCCAATCGGTAAGAACCGATTCATCTATTTTTTAGTAACTTATACAGGAAGGAAATACCATAACATCTCGATCCAGCGTTGCTGGAAAATCTGCATAAACTGGGACTGACCGAAAAAGACTTGCATAATCACAAGCTGCAAACATTGGATACCGGGCATGGCAAACTGGCATTTGACGTCCGGTATCCCAGCGATAGCAATCTGTATAAGGAACCGCACAACCCACCTCCGCCACCGGATGGTTCTATGGGGCTGGGTTATCTTCCGCGATGCCTGTTCACCATCAGTGAACAATGTAAATAGATGACACTGGGAGCGCTAAATACTATCTACAAAGCCATTAATGGACTGTTCGCCACCACGGGCTGGAGGCAGAATATTTACCTGACAATAAGGATGTTACAGATGGGCAACTTGCGTTTACTGTAAAGGGCAAGCCATTCAAATTAGTCCTGGAAGTAAAAAAAGATATCAAAGCGCATAATATCCAGGACATCGTCCGGCAAAAGGGTTTTCTTGGCCTAAAGAATGGCCGGCATTGGATGATTGTCGCCGACAGGCTGTACCCGGCTCAAAAACAAGCATTGCGTGAAGCGAAAATTGCGTGGCTGGATACCGGCGGGAATATCTATCCCGAAGATAAAGAGCTGTTGCTCTGGGTCGATGGCCATAAACCAGCAGAGCCGGAAAAGCCCGCAGCTAACCGTGCTTTCACCAAAAAAGGGGTGCAAACCGTCTTTCATTTTTTATGTAACGAGATACTGCTCAATCTGCCCTACCGGCAAATAGCGACTATCACAGAAACAGCTCTGGGCAATATCAAACATATTATAAATGGCCTGGACGAGGCGGGGTTTCTCCTGCAGGTGGATAAGAAAACAAGAAAGTTGCAGCGAAAAAAAGAACTGCTCTATCGCTGGGCGACCGTTTACCACGAAACGTTAAAGCCCGATTTGCTGATGGGGCGTTATCGTTTTTTTGAGAGGCATTTTTATGAAATGGCGCCGCCAGATCTGTTGGATAAATTAGGTGCTACAGCATGGGGGGCGAGCCCGCAGCAGAACGGATGACTGATTTCCTGCGACCGGCACAGCTTACCCTGTATACGCAGGAGACTGCGCTAACGCTGCAAAAAAAATGGACCCTGATCCCTGATAAAGACGGGCCTTTGGCTTTGTACCGTAAATTCTGGATGGATGCCAACTCGGATCCCCAAAAACTGGCTCCGCCGGTGCTCGTATACGCTGACCTTATGATGACCGGTGATCCCCGGTGCGTTAGCGCAGCGAATCTTGTCTATGAAAAATACCTGGCATATGAACCTGCTCAACGAACGTAACGAAAGCCTGAAAACTGTATTTGATGCACTAGAGGCATTTGCCGTTTTGGGGATTGACTATTACCTGATAGGCGCGATTGCCCGGGATGTCTGGTACGCCAAGACGGGTGCGGATTTGCGCGGTACAAAAGATATAGACTTTGCTCTCCTGGTCGGCAGCCAAATAGAATACGAGGCGGCGAAGGTTAATCTCAAAAATCAGCACCAGTTTTTGGAAAGCAAACACAATGCTGTTGTCATGATTGCTCCTTCGGGCGTACAGGTGGATATACTGCCCTTTGGTGCCCTGTCAATTGATGGTCATGTACAAATCGCAGATACCGGTTTGACCAGCATCAGCGTGGATGGTTTCCAGGAAGTGCTCAATACCGGAACAACGGGTATGGAACTGGAAACGGGACATCATTTCAAAGTTGCTACGCTGCCTGCTATTGTGTTATTGAAATTGATTGCCTTTGATGATCGGCCGGAAAAAAGGTACAAGGATGCCCGGGACATAGCCATTATAACCGGCAGCTATTTTGATTTGCAGGCGGATTTTATTTATACGGCACATGAAGACCTTTTTAAGGACGAAGGGCGGTTGGGCTCACTGAGCCTGCCGGAAATTTCCGCCATCGTCATTGGCCGGGAGATGAAAAGAATTTCCGGGCCGAATATCGATTTGTTAGAACGGTTGATAAGAATCGTTGAGCAGCACATTGCTCTGGCAGAAAACAGTGCTTTCATCCAGAATATGGTGGAAGAGACCCGCGGCACAGTGGTGGACATGGTGAAATAGATGGAAAGGATGCTGGAAGGATTAATTAAATTAGATTACTGAGGCCCATTTGCGCCAGGCAGTCGCACTCAGGATCTCCCTCCGGTCGGGTCCTTCGTGCATCCCCTGTCGCCGCGACTGCAAATCATTCTAAAATTATAATCATATAAAAAAATTACGTATCCTTAAGCAGTCAAATTACCGCCAGCTGCTAAAGCTGCCTAATTACTTTAATAAATACTGCAATATGACGCTACTGTTAAGCTGGATTGGAAAAGACTCACGAAAAACTTCAAGTGTCTACATTGCAAGTGACAGTCGTTTTTCTTGGGGTTTTCCGAATACATATGATTATGGAAGAAAGGTTTTTGCCTTTCAAAATTCACCTGATATATTAGGTTATTGCGGTGATGTTCTTTATCCAACCATAATTCTTAATCAGATAATGGAAATGGATCGAGATAGAGTTCTATTTCCGGCCGAATCTACAAATCGGGAAAGGGCTGATATTGTGTTCGGGGAGATTACAAAAAGATTTGATACTTACCCAACTAGCATTGCTATGAGCTCTTCACTTGAAATACTTCATGTTTCAAGGCAAAAAGAAACGGATTTTATTTGCTTTGTTTATAAATGGACAAAAAAACAAGGTTGGACAAAACAAGAACATCCAATTCCAGAAACGTCTGATAAAGTAATAATTTTAGGAAGTGGTAAGGACGAATTTTACAAGAGATATCTGGAGTACTACAACGGCAACAATGGGAAAACAAGCCGCGCTTTGTTTCAATGCCTTTGTCACACTTTATTAAAGATGAAAGATCTACAATGTGGAGGTTCACCCCAACTTGTCGGATTATATAATAGATTTAAAGGAAAAAATTTTGGCGTGATTTACGATAATAAAAGATACTTTATTGGCAGAGAAATGACAGAAGGCAAAATTTTAAACAACATAGAATGGCGTAATGAACTTTTTGAACGTTGCGATGGTTCATTAATAAAAATATTACCCGGCGCTCAAAGACAGCCTGATGAATTAAGGTGTAAAGAAGCGAGTCCCTTTACCTCCACTAAAAGCAACAGAGAATTTGGGGGTGGCGAGAAGAATGCCTGAGCCTTGGTGAAGTTTAGTAGCCAAGGACTCATTAGGGTTTATAAGGGGGATTCGCGCCCCCAACCTTCTGCATGTTCTGCAGACGCTCTACTAGTTGAGCTATTAGGCTATATCAAAGGTACAGAAAAATATTAACCGTTAAATGTATAGGTGACTGTCAGACTAAGAACGCTATTATTAATAGTACTCTTGTTAGTAAATCTCACCACGGCTAATCACGAACCGACAAAAAATTGATTCACACATATACTTATCGCCGTGATTGAGAAAGATATTAATTAACATTTTTGTTTGGACTTAAGCAATTAATATGGATAGACCTAAAAGTGAACCTGAGATTGAAGAACTGGGACAGTTCCTTCACAAACTTAATAAGGAATCGGACCGCGGAGCAGTTCTTATTTCCGGAATCATCTTGGACGAAAGACTTAAAAACATACTCACTTCCTTCCTATTAAGGCATAAGACTTCTGAAGAATTACTTGAAGGATTTAATGCCCCATTAGGGACATTTTCTGCCCGGATTTCGGCATGTTTCGCGTTAGGACGGATCCAAAAAAATGAATTCGAAGAGCTCAACTTGATAAGAAAAATACGAAACGAATTTGCTCATACAACGATTTGCTGAAACTGATGGCAGTCTTCCGCCGCTACGGTACAATACTCCCACGGGAAAAGTGGTTAGAACGATTTAATTCATATCCGGAAGCCAGCCAACACCTATTCTTCAATATCTTTTTGTAAAAGTTGAAAACATTTGTGACGGTTAGCCAGATTCATTTTCACCTTGGCTGTTAGGCCGTCTTGTCTTCCCAGAAAGAATTTGCCATTTTTCAAGATTATTTAAATTACAGAACAAGTAAACCCATCAGAATGGCAATTCTTTCCACTCTTATTACGTTTTTGAAAAGCGCTGCTTCCAAAAAAGTTTTCGATGAGGCCTGTAATCTCGCGAAGCAAAGAATGCTTAGTAGCATAAAAAATCGGAATCTATCCATCAGCAAATCGGATCTGCAGGAAGCAATTGCCCAAAATGTCTCATAGATTTCTAATCAAATTCCCAAATTCAAATAAGGGAGATGACACAGGCTAAATCAATTAACGGGATATATATATCAACCTGGATGTCCGGCTTTCGGCAAAAAAATGGGACGATACTAAAGTCACAAAAAAAAACGTCATTGAACTAAAAGGCATCTTTAGTAATAGTATCAATCATTTAATCCTACTGGGAGACCCCGGCGCAGGAAAGACAACTTCTTTGAAAAAAATTTGCTCAATGATGATTTTTGAGAATCAGCCATTTTTATCCTATTATCAATTTCCGGTATTTATTCGCCTAAGGGAGCTAAAATGAAATAAAACACTTTTTGAACGTCTCAGTTCTATATTGTCCATCCGGGTACCGTTAAGACCTTCAAGAATTTTCTCGCTGTTTCCAAATTTCTTGAATCTTCAACGCGGCTTCCTCAGGTGTAACCCGTATGTACTTAAAAAAATCTCTTTCACTTTTATGTCCACTTATTTTCATAATCAAAGCAACAGGAGTTCCAGCTAGAAATTCATTTGTACAAAACGAACGACAACAAGTATGCGAAGTAATCCAGGCATGTTTTGGCCTGGTTTCAATTACAATCTTATTTCCTTTTTTAAACGAGTGCGAAATTGATTGGTCAATGCCCGACAGCCTTGCTACTGTTTTGATATGCCTATTAAATTCGGGATTAGATGGCGGTGATTGATTCTCACGGAATCGCTTTTCCAAAATTTGCTTAGCAGTGGAGCGTAACGGAATAACAACCCAGTGCTGAGATTTTTGTTGCTTTTTATATAAAAACCCTCCACGCACGTCGAAATCATTAATGTTTGAAAAGTCTGAAAACCTTAATCCTGTTAAACATCCTAAAATAAAATCATCCCGATAATCCAGTAGATGTGGATAGTTTGATAAGTCTACGTTCTTGATTAACGATATTTCATCATTATTAACATACACCGCATCAATTTCTTCCTTTAATACTGTCCATTCACTTATATCAATTGGAGCAATAATTTTCTTCCTCACACGGTCAGCTATGAATGCCTTCAAGTCTTTGATTACACGTCCAATTGTATTTCCTTTCAGCCCGGTTAATAGCTTTGTGCGCCTCACGTGGGTCCATTTAAACGTAAGAAAATCTACAAAATCTTCATAGAAATTAAAATCTAGTTTAGCGAATGTTAGGTTATAGTCTGCATTTCTCATTACCTTCTTTTGATGCTCTTGAAATGCCAAAAGGTAGCTTTTCATATTTCTATAAGCGCGCAGAACAACCGGAGATACCTTATTTGATTTGGATTGTACGTATTGATCAATTTGAAAAAAGACACTTCTGTTACGATGTATATCTTTTACTGCTAAGGAATCGGCAAGTGATAACAAGTCTTGCTGCGTCATTTGAGGACTAAAATGAGCTTTTACAAATTCGCCCGGATTTGGAATGTTTTCTTTTTCAACTAGCAAAGCAAGATCTTGAGCGATTCGAAAAATTCTTCTTAAGTTTTCAGTCAGTATTTTACTATCGCCATATCTGGGAGGCAGACCGGTTACAATGATACTTTTCTTTTCATTCCAATATTCTGGGGGGATAACCAACCCACTATTTAACAAGACACTTTTTCGAGGTGAGTGATAGTAACGAAGAAAAATAAAACAAGTTCCATCCTTGCGAAGAAATCTTCTACTTACTGTAATGCGAATTGAAAAAACCATAGCTGAATGTTGTGGCCATTTTACTCGCGCATTTACTCGCGCAAATAAGATGTAAAATGGTTGGTTAAAAGAAATCAGCTGCAGTAAAGGTATAAAGGAAGAAATTTGAAGGCCTGTTATAATTACATGAAAAACAGACTAATGGGAGTAAAGTGGAGTAAAAAAAAGTAAAGATTGCGTTGCCGCAATCTTTACCTCAGAGGTCCCTAGCGGATTCGAACCGCTGTAGAAGCTTTTGCAGAGCTTTGCCTAGCCACTCGGCCAAAGGACCTTTTTTGAAGAAGGGCAAAAATAGCAGATTTTGGCGAAGATTCTCAAAAAAAACGGGAACTTAGTCCGCTTAACAGAAAATCGATCCCATGCAACGAATTGCTGAATCTGAACTCATTATAAACACCCGCGGGGCCGTTTACCACCTGGATACAACACCTGAAGAACTGGCCCCTACCATCATCACCGTGGGCGACCCCGACCGTGTTGCTGCCGTCAGCAAATATTTCGACCGCATCGAACACAAAAACCAGCATCGCGAATTTGTAACGCATACTGGCTATGTGGGCAAAAAACGGGTTTCTGTGGTTTCCACCGGCATAGGCACAGATAATATAGACATTGTACTAAATGAACTGGATGCCCTGGTAAACATAGATTTTGAAAGCCGCACCATCAAACCCCAATTAAGCCAGCTGCAGATCATACGCGTGGGCACCTCGGGCTCTTTGCAAAAAGATATACCGGTAGACAGTTGCGTGGCATCTACCCATGGACTGGGGATTGACAACCTGCTGAATTTTTACCGCACCGATCATAATGATGAAGACAAACAACTGTTGCATGCATTTATTACGCAAACACAACTCAACAACAGTTTTGCCCAACCGTATATCAGTGGCGCAGGTAGTACGCTGCTCAAACATTTTGTTGAAGGCTTTCACCATGGTATAACGGTTACATGTCCGGGCTTTTATGGTCCGCAGGGCCGCGTACTTCGGTTGGGTTTGAGCAACCCCGCATTGGTAGACAACCTCACCACCTTCAGTTTCGGACAGCACCGCATCAGCAATTTTGAAATGGAAACCGCAGGCATTTACGGCCTGGGCAAACTGCTGGGCCATCAATGCCTCAGCCTGAGCGCCATTGTTGCCAACCGGGTAGAAAAACAATTCTCCAAAGACGCCACCGCCGTAATGGACCAGCTGATTCAAACAACGTTGGAGAGATTCGGCGGGTGGTGATCGGCGAGAGGCGAGTAGCTCGTGGCTAGTGGGCGTTTGCTTAGCGATAGCGAGTGGCTAGTAGCGAGTGGTGAGTGGGCGTTTGCCTAGCTAACTATACGCCCACTCGCCACTTACCATTTCCCACTAGCCCACTAGCCCCCTTCCAGGTTCACGATCATTTTACTAAGCATTCTGAAGGCAGATTCAATATGTTGTTCTACAAGAGACACATTACTGTACTCAACATACTGCAGTAGCAATGCAATCTCTAATTGAGTATCTATTTCAACCGCCGAGCTTCGGGCAATTTCATAAAACCTTCTTTTTTCCGCTGATGATTTTCTTGAAGCGCCCTCGGCAATATTGCTGCTAACCGATACTGCGGCTCGCCGCAGTTGGCTCACCAATACATATTTTTCGGCTGACGGGAAATGGCTGGTTAGATGGTAGGTCTCTTTCACCAGTTGTAGCGAGATAGCATAAACATCCAGCTTCTTGTGTGATAAATTAAGCATCTTTCAGGTTAAGGTTATCAGCAAAAATAAATACAACTGTACTTAGTTTACTTTATTTTATACGCTTGCTTTTTCAAATACCATAGTTTGTAATTTTTTGTCATACCAACTTTATAATGGGCCCGTGTACTCCCATTCACCACTCGCCACTAGCCTCTCCCCACTAGCCATTCCCCACTCACTTTTTCATTATATTGCACCCCAAACAGCCAGTTTGCAAGCGCCCACTAGCAACTTGTCACTCACCACTGGCCTTTATTGATATGAAAATTCACTTTTACAAATACCAGGGAACTGGAAATGATTTTGTTATTCTCGATAACCGCGATGGGCGCTACAATAGTCTCAACCGCCAACAAGTAAAAGATCTTTGCGATCGCCGGTTTGGCATTGGTGCAGATGGCCTGATGATGCTTAATAACAAAGAAGGATACGATTTTGAAATGAAATATTTCAATGCCGATGGCGGCGAAAGCAGCATGTGCGGCAATGGCGGCCGTTGCCTGGTAAAATTTGCGTCGCATATGGGCATCTACAAAAACGTTTATCACTTCATAGCTTCAGACGGACCGCACGAAGCTGAGATTGATCCTGATGGCATCGTAAGCCTGAAAATGAAAGACGTTGACGCAATTGGAGAGCACGGCCCCGATTTTTTGGTAGACACCGGCTCACCACATTATGTGAAAATGATCAACGATGTAATGAAATACGACGTGTACAAAAAAGGACATGACATCCGCAACAGCGATGAATTTGCCGAAAAGGGCATCAATGTAAATTTTGTGCAGCAAAAAAGCGATTATGAGATCATAGTACGCACGTACGAAAGAGGTGTAGAAAATGAAACATTCAGTTGCGGCACCGGTGTAACTGCTGCAGCACTGGTGTGTTACCACAATGAAACCGGCTATAATGACGTAACCGTTATTACAAAAGGCGGAAAATTAACGGTAGAATTTGATCGTTTACATGATGGCAACTACAATAATATTTTTCTTTGCGGACCCGCAGAAAAAGTTTTTGAAGGCGATATAGAAGTCTGATACTTCATTCTCTCTTTATGTTCGTTTTGCATCGCCACCTCCAGATAACAAATTGGAATAGTGGAGGAACTTCCGTAACTATGGGCATTCAACCATAAACCAGCAACCAAACCCTTTGATCCAGTACTTCAAAAATATAGATCACAAAACCGTTTCCATAGACAGGCCCGATAGCGGCGCATGGGTAAACATTCTGCCCCCCCTTAAACAGGAAGAGTTTTCTGCCTTGTCTGATACGCTGGATATTCCGCTTGATTTTCTTGCCGATTCGCTGGATATTGACGAACGCAGCCGTTTTGAAGAAGACGACAATGTTAAACTTATTGTTATTAAAACCCCCACCGAAAACAATTCGTTTAACGAAAGCGATGCCTATTATATCACCATCCCCATTTGTATTATTTTAACCCATAACCAGATAGTTACCGTAAATTCTTTTGAGAACGGCGCTATCAAAAAATTTCTGAACACGTTTCAGAACCGCCACCCCGACAACCGGAAAATGATGGTGCTGAAGATTTTTGAAAAGATAACACAGACCTATATGGAGTCGCTGAAAGAAATTAACCAGCGACGGAACATCATGGAGCAAAAACTATACGCCAGCAACCGTAACGAAGAATTGCTGGAACTTATGAAGATCCAGAAAAGCCTGGTGTATTTTGTAACTGCCTTGCGTAGCAATGAGATTCTGTTAATGAAAATCGCCCGCACCAATTTTCTGGGGCTCAACGAAGAAGAAAAAGAATTTTTGGAAGACCTGGTGGTAGATATTTCACAGGGACTTGAAATGGCCAATATCTATACCAACATCCTGAGCAGTACCCTGGATGCATTTGCCAGTATCATCAATAACAATATGAACAATGTGCTGAAAAGGCTTACTTCCATTACCATCATTCTTTCACTGCCTGCACTGGTAACAGGTATTTATGGTATGAACGTACCCATCCCCTATTCATCTTCGCCGCATGCTTTTTATATACCGCTGATGTTGTCTGTGGGCATCTCTATCGTGATCAGCTGGTACTTCATGAAGAAAAAATGGTTTTAACATGTTTACAATAAGAGTATATGGCATTCTATTGAATGATCAAAAACAAGTGCTCGTAAGCGATGAGCATATTCGCGGTAATTATTATACAAAATTTCCGGGTGGCGGGCTCGAACTGGGCGAAGGTACACGCGACTGCCTCAAACGCGAGTTCATGGAAGAAATGAATCTGAAGGTGGAAGTAGGCGTGCATATTTATACCACCGACTTTTACCAAATGAGTGCCTTCAACAATGCCCACCAGATCATTGCCATCTATTATTTTGCCCGCGCACTGGAACCCATCACCGCGCCCTTGCGTACAACACCGTTTGATTTTGATGCCAACCAGCAGAAAGTATACGAAGCCACTGGTGAAACTGAAACCTTCCGCTTTATTGACTGGAACGATTTCTCCTCCGCCACCGTTACCTTGCCTATCGATAAGATTGTAGCAGATATGGTGAAAGATTTGCTGTAAAAATTAAAAAGTCAAAATTCAAAAGTCAAAATTGCCTCCGCCTGTCCGCTGCGAGAAACTTGGCCGCAGATTCGCAGATTAAAGCAATTTAAAATTTAAAATTTACAATATTCGCTGCGTCCGCTGCTGCCTCGCCTATCCGCTGCGAGAAACATGGCCGCAGATTCGCAGATTAGAGGAATTCAAAATTTAAAATTTACAATATTCGCTGCGTCCGCCGCCTCGCCTATCCGCTGCGAGAAACAGGGCCGCAGATTCGCAGATTAAAGCAATTCAAAATTTAAAATTTACAATATTCGCTGCGTCCGCCGCCTCGCCGATCCGCTGCGAGAAACATGGCCGCAGATTCGCAGATTAAAGCAATTTAAAATTCAAAATTCAAAATTTACAAAATTCGCTGCGTCCGCCGCCTCGCCTACCCGCCGCGAGAAATATGGCCGCAGATTCGCAGATTAGAGGAATTCAAAATTTAAAATTTAAAATATTCGCTGCGTCCGCCGCCCTCTCAACCCGCTATTACAACCGTCCAAAAACTTATTCTTTTACGGTTTCATTTAAATAAATATCTTCCCCTACACCGCGCATTTAGCGCGTCACCTTATAATTTTCTTTATTTTACTGCTCTTAAAACCATAACGCTCATGAAAAAATGTATGTTCCTGTTTACAGTAAGCCTGTTGATGGCCAATGTGCTGCACGCACAAGGCAACTGGCCTGCCAATTTTCACTTGTCTAAACTACCCAATGGCCTTGAACTGCTGGTGGTAGAAGATAATTCCGTGCCGCTTGTAACTGTGGAGATTGCTGTAAAAAACGGCTCGTACACAGAATCACCGGAATACAACGGTCTGTCTCACCTGTATGAACACATGTTTTTTAAGGCCAATAAAGACATTCCTTCACAGGAAAAATACCTGGAACGCATCCAGGAATTGGGCATCTCTTTCAACGGCACCACGGGTACCGAACGTGTTAATTATTTTTTTACCCTGGGCAATAAAGAAGTAAATGAAGGACTGCAGTTTTTGAATAGTGCCATCCGCTACCCACTGTTCTTAACGGAAGAAATGAAAAAGGAAAACCCTGTGGTAGACGGCGAATTTCAGCGCGCTGAAAGCAGCCCTTTCTGGCCGCTTATCGACAAGTTTAACCATAAAATGTGGGGCAACCTGTTCTCGCGCAAAAATGTAATTGGCGATCATGAAGTAATACTGACCTGCACCACAGAAAAAATGAACGTGATCAAAGACAAATATTATTACCCCAATAATTCTATACTGGTAGTAGCAGGCGATATAAAAAATGATGACATTGTAAAACAGGTAACCGCTATTTTCGGCGACTGGAAGCCATGTGATTTTGATCCTTTCCAGAAATGGCCCATTCCTGAATTTACTCCGCTCACCAGTAACCCGGCCGATTCGCTCAGTTTTGTAGTAACGGGCCCTAATGCGCAAGTGCCCGCATTGCAAATTGGCTGGCATGGCCCGGATACAAGAAACGATGTAAAAAATACCATTGTAGCGGATGTTTTCTCTTATATCCTCACGCAAAAAAATTCAAAGTTTCAAAAGAACCTGGTAGACAGCGGCTATGCGCTCAATACCGGCATCAATTATTCCACCCAAAAATATACCGGCCCCATTACCTTGTTCATGATACCCAACCCGGCAAAATTTGCCGCCTCATTTAAAGTACTCAACCAGCAAATTGACCAGTTTGATGCGCCTGATTATTTCACAGACGAACAATTGGCTACCGCAAAAATAAAACTCGCCAATGGTGAGAAATACAATACAGAAGTAACATCCAATTATGTACACACCCTTACCTTTTGGTGGGCATCTGCCTCATTAAATTATTACTTTAACTACATAGACGAGATCAATAAAATTACACGCGCCGATTTACAGGAGTATGTAAAAAAATACATCAAAGGCAGACCGAATGTAAAAGGGCTGTTGTTAAACCCTGCGCAGCAAAAAAACTGGAATGTAACCAATGTAGACGCCTTGTTTAATTAATACCTCCTCAAAAAATTATAGCATGAAATATAGTAACCATTTTATAGTAATGATTTGTTGCCTGGTGCTGGCAGTAACGGCTGCGCACGCACAAAGCGCCACCAAAGAAATCAATTATGAAGGCCTGAAAATTATTTTCAAAAAAACGCCGAAAGAAGTCATTACCGCCAGCCTGTTTATCAAAGGCGGTACAGCCAACATTACCACTGCACAACAGGGCCTTGAGCCGCTGGCATTAAATCTGGCACTTAGTGGCGGCACAAAAAGTGTAAATAAAGATGATTTTGCTGCCAAGGCAGACAACCTCGGTACCAGCTTTGATGCCACTGCAGCAAAAGATTACAGTAAAATGACCATGACCTGCTTAAAAGACAAATGGAGTGAAAGCTGGGCCATGTTTACGGATGCCATTTTAAACCCGGCTATGGATGAAAATGAATTTGGCGTTATTAAAGCGCAAATGGTCTCTACTGCCAAACAACAGGAATCAGACCCGGATGCCTATTTGCGCAAAATGGCTACGGAAGGTTTATTTGGCGGATCAGATTATGCCAAGATGCCAAATGGCACAGCTACCTCACTTGAACCATTAACACTGGCCGATGCAAAAAAATATTACGCTGCGCTGCTGGGAAAGAAAAAATGTTACCTGGTAGTAGTGGGCAATATTGAAGAGTCGGATTTATTAAACAACATTAAAAGCAGCCTGGCCAAATTACCTGCGGGACTGGAAGCCAAAAAACCAACATTCAAAAGTGTGACCACGCCCAATGCAACCATCAAGAACCGCGATATTGCTACCAATTATATTTTGGGAACACTGAATGCGCCTAAATACTTTTCGGCTGATGGACCGTTGTTTGAATTTGCCATGAGTATATTATCCGACCGGTATTTTGTGGAACTGCGTACCAAACGCAGCCTTTCTTATGCACCGGCCGCTTTTTACAATAAGAATACCATACAACAACCCACGGCTAACCTGTACATCAGCACCATCGACCCCAAGCAGTCGCTGCAGGTAATGGCCGATATCATTAATGATATAAAGAAAAATGGTTTCACCGATAAAGAAGTAAAAGACAAAAAGAAAGAATACCTCACCAATTATTATCTCACCAATGAGGCCAGTGCATCACAAGCGGGGCAATTGGGTTTTTGCGAAGCTTCCGGTAACTGGCGGCTGTTCGACGAAATCAATAGTAAGATAGACCTGGTAAAAACAGCCGACCTCAATAAAACATTTACCCGGTATATGAAAACCATCGACTGGAATTACCTGGGCAAAGAAGATAAAGTGGCCAAAGAAGATTTTAAACAGCTGGCTCCAACAGGTGAGAAAATACCCGATTCAAAATTAAACAAAACAAAACGGCAATAAGGGGACGCTAATAAAACGCGAATAGATCGCGAATAAGACACTAATAGAAAGCGAACAGATAACTAATCAGGGGCGAATGTATGCGCAATAAAAGAAAAAGCCGGGGTATATCACCCGGCTTTTTTAATGAGTTAAATGTCTGATCAAACTCATAAGTATGCCCGCTGCGTAACCAAAGAACTTACTACTTGCAACTTGAACTCCTGCGACCCAAAAGAGCTTATAACTTACTACTTGTAAATTCCTGCGACGCAAAAGAGCTTATTACTTATTACTTACTACTTATTACTTACTACTCATCAATGTCGTTCCCGCAACTTTTTTACCAGCGCATCACCTAAAGGTTCTGCTGCGGGGCCGTAGCCATTTACCAGTATGCCTTTATGGCCATGTTTGCTTTCAATAGCATATACAATGGCTTCGTCGGCAGGGTCTGTATTACCTTCAAAGCGATGTACTTCGGCAATTTCAAATTCGCTGGGTGCCAGCGATACCGGTGTTTTGTGGCAAACCACCAGATCATTATCGGTATTAAAGTCAATGGTATAACCGCGTTGCTTAAGACCATTTACCGCTTCAGACAAAGTATCATATGTATACATAAGAGAAAGTTTTTGTGATCAAAGTTCGGGAGTTCGGGAGTTCGAAGTTCGATAGTTCGATAGTTCGAAGTTCGCTAGTTCAGCAGTTCGGCAGTTCAATAGTTTGAGGTTATGGAACAAAACCTTTGGAACTTTGGAACTAGCGAACTTCCGAACTAGAAACTTTAAACTATTAAATGCGTTTGTTTCACCACTCCCATTACAAAAGTACTTTGCATATGCCCTATGTTTTCCAATTGTCCCAGTTTGTTAACGTGAAAATCATAGTAGGCATCCATACTTTCCGCCACCACCTTCAGCATAAAATCAAACTCGCCCGATATATTGTAACACTCAATTACTTCCGGAAGTTCATTAATGGTTTTGATAAACCGGGTACCCGATTTTTTGCTATGTTCTTTCAGTGAAATATAACAAATCACCATCAGGCCTTTGCGTACTTTGGCGTGGTTGACCAACGTGGCGTACTGCAATATCACGCCAGATTCTTCCATCCGCCTAATGCGTTCATGAACAGGTGTAGTGCTCAGGTGCACCTGCGCGGCAATCTCACGCACCGTCATTTTAGCATTTTGCTGCAACAGCCGCAGTATTAGCACATCTTTTTCATCGAGCTGCCCCGGGGGTAAAGCGTATTTTTCTTTTTCTGGTATCTTTTCCATGGTATGCTATTCACTTGTTCTACAAAAACAGTCAAAACTAGTATTTTATTCTAAATTACATAATCTACACTGATATTTTGTTCTCCCATTCTACCTTTGCGAGGCAGTTAATCATTTCTCCCATTATCAAAAAACAAATAAATCATGTCAACAAAATTGCAGTCCATCGATTTAAAGCTTCCTTATAAGGTAGCAGATATGAGCCTTGCCGCGTGGGGCCGTAAAGAAATTCGTCTTGCCGAAGCAGAAATGCCTGGTTTGATGGCTTTAAGGGAAGAGTATGGCGCTTCGCAGCCATTGAAAGGTGCGCGTATTGCCGGTTGTCTTCACATGACCATTCAGACCGCTGTGCTGATTGAAACATTGACCGCGCTGGGCGCCGAAGTACGCTGGAGCTCTTGCAATATATTCTCTACACAAGACCAGGCGGCTGCTGCCATTGCTGCTGCCGGTATTGGCGTATTTGCGTGGAAAGGCCAAACCCAGGAAGAAGCAGACTGGTGTATTGAACAAACCCTGTTCTTTGGCGGCGCTGATCGTCCGTTGAACATGATACTGGATGATGGTGGCGATTTGACGAACATGGTATTTGATAAATATCCTGAGTTTATTCAGCACATCAAAGGCTTGAGCGAAGAAACTACCACCGGTGTGCACCGTTTATACGAAAGAATGGAAAAAGGTACATTGCCTATTCCTGCTTTCAACGTAAATGATTCAGTTACCAAATCTAAGTTCGACAACAAATATGGTTGTAAAGAGTCGCTGGTAGATGCTATCCGCCGTGCTACAGATGTAATGATGGCTGGTAAAGTTGCCGTAGTGGGCAGTTATGGCGATGTGGGCAAGGGTTCTGCAGCGTCTTTGAAAGGTGCCGGCTGCCGCGTAATTGTTACAGAAATTGATCCTATCTGCGCATTGCAGGCTGCTATGGACGGTTTTGAAGTGAAAAGAATGGTGGACGCCGTAAAAGAAGCAGATATTATTGTAACTGCGAGCGGTTGCCGCGATTTGATTACCGAGAAACACTTCCGCCTGATGAAAGACAAAGCCATTGTTTGCAACATCGGTCACTTTGATATTGAAATTGATATGGCCTGGCTGAATAAAAACTACGGTCATACAAAAGATACCATCAAGCCACAGGTTGATATTTACAATGTAGATGGTAAAGAAGTTATCATTCTGGCAGAAGGTCGCCTCGTAAACCTGGGTTGCGCTACCGGCCACCCCAGCTTTGTAATGAGCAATTCATTTACTAACCAGACACTGGCACAGATTGAATTGTGGACAAACGCAAAAAACTACGAAAACAAAGTATATGTATTGCCGAAACACCTTGATGAAAAAGTAGCCCGTCTTCACCTCGCAAAAATTGGTGTGGTGCTGGACGAACTGACAAACGAACAGGCCACTTACCTGGGTATACCCAAAGCTGGTCCGTTTAAACCGGAACATTACAGGTACTAAAACATATCAGAAATTAAAAAAACCGCCAGGCTAAGCCTGGCGGTTTTTTTTGATCATAGAAGCAGAAGTCGGAAGTCAGAAGTAAGAAGTTAGAAGTAAGAGGTCAGAGGCCGGAAGTCGGAAGTAGGAAGTCAGAGATCAGACATCCGAGATCACACATCAGACATTAAAATTTCCTCTTCCCAATTCCAACTTTTGTAATTTTTTCCAAAATCAGGACGAAATTGACATATAAATCAATTTGAATGGTTTGATAAAACGTTGATTACTTAATGATTGTGTTAGAAAAATATTTCTGGCAGCCTAATTGAAAATACGTAACGACATTAAATTTCAACTATTATCAATCGTACCATGAAAAAAATTACCTCTTTACTCCTTCTCATTGTTGCACTGATGAGCATTCAACAATCTAATGCCCAAACCAACTATACGTTAGACCTGGGTTCATCCTTTTCACCAGCCTGGGGCGCACCCGCCACCAGCGGAACTGCCACCAACATCGGCACTTCTGGTATTAATTGTACCGTAAATGTTGCGCTTACAGGTTCAGGCAGCCTGGTTTCACCTTATCCACGTGTAAATAGAAACAACGGTACTTCGGCCGATTTTGTGGTGCAGGGTTCTGCCGATGCTATGGAGATAGACATCAACCTCTCTAACAGGGCTTCGTATGCAGAAGTCACTTATACTTTTTCTGCACCTGTACAGAACCTGAGCTTTGCCATATCAGATATTGATATGCCAGGCGGTTCTTCACCTTATGCATATGTTGACCAGGTAACTGTAAGCGGCGCCGGCCCTGCAGGTACTATTCTGCCAACGCTTACTAAATACAATACCAGTTCTACTATATTCAGCATTTCCGGCAATGTAGCTACGGCCAATACCGGCAGCGGCGGCGGAAACGTATCGAGCCTTAGCTTAAACAGTGCCGCACAAGACGGTACCATGATGGTAAACTTTGGCGGTAATGCTGTTAGCACCATTACCCTGCGTTATAATACATTGAATGCTGCCATTGTAAATGCCGACCCGGGTTTACAGGCCATTGCCTTCGGAAATATTACTTTCCAGAAATCAGTTGCACCTGTAACCACCAACGTTTCCGTAGCTTCTATGAGAAACACCAACGGACCAACTGCTATTGCTGCACTGGCCGGAACAGATGACGAATCTGTAAGCAGCTATACCATCAAAACGATTCCTTCAGCTGCCAGCGGCACATTACTGTACAATAATGGAACAAGCTATGTGGCAGTTGCAGTTAACCAGGTGCTTACCCCCAGCCAGGCTTCTACTTTAAGGTTTGACCCACTTACTGCTTATACAGGCAATGCGGCGTTCACTTATACAGCTACCGATAACAGGGGCGTTGTTTCCAACACTTCTACTTATACCATTCCTGTTACGTTTAGCACATTACCGGTGGTACTGACAGATATTTCAGGCACCTGGAACAACAACCATGTAACACTTACCTGGACTACCCAAACAGAACTGAATGCCGCTTCATTCCTGATTGAAAAAAGCAATGATGGGAACAACTGGCAGGCACTGTCTTTAGTAGCTGCTACCGGCAACAGCAATATGGCCAATGTATATTATTCAACCGATGCACAACCGTATACTGTAACTTACTACAGGTTGAAACAGATTGACAAAGACGGGATGTATGAATATTCAAAAGTAATAAAAGTAATAGGTACCCAGAAGAACGATGTAAGCATCCGTTTATATCCTAACCCCGTGGTAAACACAGCTACAGTTGCCACTACCAGCAGCAACAACAGGGCAGTAACAGTAAAAGTATTCAGCAACAATGGCACACAGGTAAAAGAAATCAAAAAACAACTGAATGCCGGTTTCAACACCATAGATATATCCGGCGTAAGCAGTTTGGCCAGCGGTATCTACACGGTAGTAATTGGCGGAAACGGAGATGCACAACCGCTTACTACGCAGTTTGTAAAGAATTAAGAGTTGAGTTAGGAATTAAGAGTTAGGAGTTTAGAGTTAAGAGTTATTAGTGAAGCTAATAATTGAAGTAATAAATGTCGATTATTAAAAAGTCCTGGTCTGTTGACCGGGACTTTTTATTACCACAGCGATAGATACCCAATATATTCCTTAACACAAACCAAAAACGGCATACAACACACAACACTCAACACTTAACACATCAAGAAAGCACACAACACATCAAAAAAGCACTCAACACTCAACACACAACACAGTAATTACAGTATCGTTTTGGCTTCTTTTATTACACAACCAATGGTGTTTTGCAACATGGTTTGCTGGTCTGGCAGCAGGCTAATGATAAATGGCTTGGGATTGCTGCCCGTAAATTGAATAGACACAATTTTTTTTACCGATAACCTTTGCAATTGCGAGTTGGTATACGCGCTGTTTTTAAAAATTACGTGAAAGATGCCATCGCAATTCATGGAACCATAATTTTTGAACTGCTGCTTCAATTTACCGCCTTCGTATACAACAGTCAGCTGGGTTTCTTCGTCGAGGCATTTTACAGTTGGACCCGTAAGCACAAAAAAGAAATCAATTTCTTTGTTATTGATATCAATGGATAAGGTGTTACCCTGCAAATCAATAAAACCGGTTGTTAGAGTAGGCTTGCTGGTAAACGCATCCTGCCCTTTTTTCAGATTGCAGTCCTGCGCCAGTACCGCAGCGGGTATCAGTAAAAAACAAAAAAGAATATACTTCATACAATATTTTATAATTAAAAATAAACCCTGCGCATAGCACCACCAACTAGTGTTTGTTAAAATAGTATAGTTTTATGGGATATATGCCTGCTAAAGATAAAAAAACAGCTTACCATATATTTATATTGGGTCTGTTGTCGGCCATCGGGCCTTTTTCTATTGACATGTATTTGCCAGGTTTTCCGGCCATTGCCAAAGATCTGCATACCACCGTTGCGCATGTATCGCTATCGCTGAGCAGTTTTTTTATCGGCATTTCTGCAGGTCAGTTTTTGTATGGACCGTTGCTGGATAGGTTTGGCCGCAAACGTCCGCTTTATATAGGGCTTGCCGCCTATGTGCTCGCCTCTGTAGGTTGTGCTTTTTGTACTTCTGTTGATGCGCTGATAGCATTGCGTTTTTTGCAGGCGCTGGGTAGTTGCGCCGGCATGGTCGCTTCACGCGCCATGGTACGAGACTTGTTTGCCGTAAAAGACAATGCAAAGGTATTTTCGCTACTTATGCTGGTGGTGGGCGTATCCCCTATTATAGCACCTACCCTGGGCGGATACATTGCATCGGCATTTGGCTGGAAGTACATCTTCATACTGTTATCGTTTATGGTGGCCGCAATACTGGCTGCGGTACATTTTACTTTAGCTGAAACGCGTGCACCGGATACCTCGCTGTCGCTAAAACCCATTCCTATTATCAGAAATTTTTTGGCGGTGTTGAAAGACCCGCAGTTTTATACATATGCTTTTACCGGTGCTGTAGCCTCTGCAGGTTTGTACGCGTATATAGCCGGCTCTCCCCATGTATTCATGGAACTCTTTCACGTGAGCGACAAACAGTATGGTTGGATATTTGCGCTGATTGCCATGGGACTGATAGGCGCCAGTCAGCTGAACAGCGTGTTGTTAAAAAATTATAACAGCCGTCAAATAATAACGGTAGCCTTGCTTTGCCAGTCGGTTACGGGTATTTGCTTATTTGTTGGCACTGCCACCGGACTGCTGGAACTGTTTAGCACCATATTTTTTATTTTTATTTTTTTATGCTGCCAGGGTTTTACATTTCCTAATTCATCTGCTTTGTCACTGGCGCCGTTCAGCAAAAATGCCGGCAGTGCATCAGCATTACTGGGTGGTATACAAATGAGCATTGGCGCATTTACCGCTGCTTTGGTAAGCATGTTGCACAATGGCACCGCGCTGCCCATGACGGGTGTAATGGCCTGCTGCGCCACAGCCAGTTTTATCATTGTAATGATAGGCAACCGCATTATCAGGTACCGCGCAAGTATGCAGGCGGTGGAAGAACAATCAGCAGAGATGTTAGATAAGAGTATCTAGTATAAAGTATTAAGTATTGAGTATTTAGTATCAAGACCCCCGGAAAGCGATTTTAGAAGAGATTTTAGTATTTAGTATCAAGACGACGCGGAGAGAGATTTCAGAAGAGATTTTAGTATTTAGTATTTAGTATCAAGACGACGCGGAGAGAGATTTTAGAAGAGATTTTAGTATTTAGTATTTAGTATCAAGACGACGCACGGAGAGATTTCAGTATTGAGTATATAGTATCAAGACGACGCGGAAAAAGATAATAGATGTTAGTATTTAGTACCAAGACGATGAAGAAAGTCATCATAGAGGCTCGTGACAGGTAACTTTGTCCGCGGCCGCAAATGCCGAGGGTCTAAATACTAAATACTAATATCTCTTATCTCTCAAAACTGTGAACAACTTTAACAGCGCAAATGAGTTGACCGGGGTGTTTTAGCATAAAATTTGATAATGGGTACATGGTTGTTTAACTATTAATTACCTTGCACCATGCACATTCAATTCATTAAAAATATACAGTTTACCAGGTTGATAAAAGCAGATGGCCACCTGCGCGAGTTTAACTTCAGAAAGCTCACCGGTTTCCAGGATGAACTGTTTACAGTAGACGTAAGCGATGACCGCGGCAACCGCATCATGTTCCGCATGAGAAAAGAAGATGGCATATGGAAAATTGTGGCCCAGCCATTACCAGAATGGGTGTCTAAGAAAGAGACCGAATTCAATGATGTTATTGAAGAAGAGCTCCGCCAAGCCTAGTTGATACCTAGTTTGAGATTGCGGGATTTTGAGATTGCGCAGCGGCGAGTGCGCCCTACTTTCAGGGTAATTCTTTATTCCCGCAATATTACCATCAGGGCGGCGCCAAATCTCAATATCCCAAAATCCCGCAATCAGCCTGCTATCAGCAATCAGCAATCGCGTTAAATCTCAATATCCCAAAATCCCGCAATCAGCAATTGTATTCAATCCCGCAATCAGCAATTGCTTTCTATGGCACAAGCCCCTGGTCAACCGGCCATGTATCTGTTCTAAACGGCACCAGCGGCAAACCTTCTGCAGAAATTACATTGCCTACAAGGGTGTTTCCAAATCCGTAGCGCACGTAAACGGGCTGTTTCACTTGTTTGTTCCACACAACAATTTTACCTTTCTCAATTTTTGCATCCGCAGGTAACCAGTTCTCTGTAGCACCAGATACATAAAAACCTTTTAATCCACCCGCTGTTACCTGGAACCCAGTTGGCGCGTTGTTAATACTCAGTACCATGGTAGCACCCTTTGCTTCCGCACTTGCATACGCCGGGTTTTTATAGTTAATACCCTGGCGGCCGTAGGTTTGACCCAATGCCCAATTGGCAAGCCTATTACCAACCTCGCGCTTGTGCGATGGATGGATATTGGTAACGGAATCAATCAAGTCTGTGACTACCACCATGCCCACATTGGGGTGGCTCATGGCCTTTGTTTGCGCCTCCTGCAACAATGCCCCTGTATTATTATTGCCGTATTTGTAAGGGGCTATCTGCACATAATAAAACGGAAAGTCTTTGTGCCAGGCACTGCGCCACGAGTCAATCATGGTTGTAAGCAGTTTGCTGTACGTATCGTTGTTATTTACATTAGCCTCACCCTGGTACCAGATGGCGCCGGCAATATTGTACGCTGTAAACGGTGCAATCATGGCATTATAGGTTTGCCCGGGCAGGTTGGGCCACCAGGCAACCGGTTTTAATTTGGCGGCAGCGGCTTTCAACGGTTCATTATTGTTGATGGTGGCTTCCGGCGTCCACACTTCGGCAGGGGTGCCGCCCCAGCTGGTATTAATTAAGCCAATGGGTACATTGAGCTGCTGCTGCAATTTTTTTCCAAAAAAATAACCCACCGCGCTAAAGCCTTTGATAGTAGTAGAATCGCAAACTGTCCACTGCGCTTTTATATCGTCCTGCGGATTGTCTGACGTAGTTTTTGGAACCTGAAAAAAATGAATGTTATTGTTTGGCGTGGCGGGCATTTCTGTGCGGATATCTTTTTCGCCATTGTTATAGCTCCACTCCATATTTGATTGTCCTGAGCATACCCATACTTCACCAATCATTACATTTTGCAGCGTAAGCGGCGTGCCATGGGTGGCAAAGGTGATGGTAAATGGCCCGCCTGCAGCAGGTGTCTTCACTTTCAGCTTCCACCTGGCGCCATTACTGGTAATGGCAGAATCGCGCTGGTTGTTCCAGCTGGTGGTTACCATTACTTTTTCTCCCGGTCCCGCCCAGCCCCATAACCATACAGAATCATTTTGCTGTAATACCATGTTGGAATTGATAATGGCGGGCAAGCGCAATTGTGCATTGGCAATTGTAACAGTCATAAAAAATGCTGTACAAAGAATCAGAAGATGGCGGTGCTTCATAAAGAATAAAATAGTTCCGTAATTTATATGATTCTTTTCAATTATTTCAAATTGCCTGTCATTCAAAGCAACCCCACGGCAAATGAACCAAGAACGATGAAGCACGAACTATGAATTAAAAACTGAAAACTAAAAACGAGGAACTATTTTTTACTATTTTTATAGCTACGCGAAAGATTTTGGCGGCCACAAACTATATGCATGATATCTGACATAAAACAGGATGCACTTTTTGAGCATTACAGTAGCATCCAGGAATTTTATGATGAGTTCCTCGATGCTGATGGCAGCCCCCGCCCCAACTGGAAAACTTTTTTTCAATCATTCAGCAAACTCGGCAACGAAGAAATCATGAGCCGCAACCAGGACATGTTGCGCCTGCTGAAAGAAAATGGGGTTACTTATAATATTTACGATGACCCCGCCGGTCTTAACCGCCCCTGGAAATTGGATCTGCTGCCCTTTCTCATCAACAAAGAAGAATGGCAGAAAATTGAATCGGGGTTGATACAAAGAGCGCGCCTGCTCGACCTGATACTGAAAGACATTTATGGCAGCCAGGAGCTGATAAAACTGGGCTTGCTACCCATGGAACTGGTTTACAACCATGCAGGTTTTCTACGCCAATGCCGGGGTATTGAACAACCCGGCCAGCACCGCCTCATTTTTTATGCGGCAGATATTGCCAGAAGTGCCGATGGCAAAATCTGGATAGTGAATGACCGAACCCAGGCCCCTTCCGGCTCAGGCTATGCATTGGAGAACCGAATGGCCATGGCGCGCATATTGCCAGAATTTTTTAATGGCCTCAAAGTGCGCAGGCTCTCTACTTATTTTAATGCCCTGCGCAACGCGCTTACAGAAATAGCCCCGGGCAAAAATGCCAACCCGCGCATTGTAATTCTTACCCCCGGTCCCAGCAATGAAACGTATTTCGAACATTCTTACCTGGCATCCTTCCTGGGTTATAGCCTGGTACAGGGCAACGATTTGATGGTAAAAGACAACTATGTGTGGCTGAAAACGCTGAGCGGACTGGAAAAAGTAGATGTGATACTTCGCCGCGTAGACGATGTGTATTGCGACCCGCTTGAACTGCGGGAAGATTCCCAGTTAGGCGTGCCCGGCTTGTTGCATGTACTGCGTTGCGGCAATGTAAGCATTGCCAACCCGTTGGGCAGTAGCGTGCTTGAAAACCCCGGGCTGATGCCCTTTCTTAATAATATTGCGCGGCATTTACTGGGCGAAGACCTAATTATGCCCACCATTGCATCGTGGTGGTGCGGACAGGCGGAAGAAAGAGCGTATGTAATGGAGAATATACCCTCGCTTGTCATCAAAAAAATTTATAAAGATTTTACCCGCAGCACATCAGTGGATGGCTCATCGCTCACTGCCAAACAAGTGGCAGAATTGCGTGAACAGATAAAAGCGCACCCTAGTATTTATGTGGGGCAGGAAAAAATAAATTTCTCTTCAACCCCGTCTTTGGTAAATGGAAAAGTGGAACCACGCAACGCCTTGTTCAGAAGTTTTCTGGTGAGCAACAACGAGGGGTATATTGCCATGACCGGCGGCCTAACCCGTACTACCGCCAGCCTAGGTAATTTTATTATTTCGAACCAACAAGGCGGCATCAGTAAAGACACCTGGATTATTTCGCCCGAGCCCGGTCGCATACTCAATGTGCGCCGTGAACTGGAGCGGAGTTATATGACTTCGCACAGCGGTGCATTGCCCAGTCATACAGCAGAAAATCTTTTTTGGGTTGGTCGCTACACCGAACGTGTGCTGGGCAACGCACGTTTTCTGCGAACAGTCATGCAGTTCATCGCCGAAGGCAATAACCTGCTGAGCGATAACGATACCCAGTCTGAACAAAACCTGCTCATGTCGCTCACGCATTTTACTACCACCTACCCTGGTTTTACGGGCGATGAAGACGATGAAAAATTTGCCAATCCCTGGAAAGAGCTGCGCGATATTTTATCCGATGAAAAAAGAACAGGCAGCCTCGGTTACAACCTTTCTTTATTTAAAAAAGCGGTTTACTCGGTGCGTGATCACTGGTCTACCGATACCTGGCGGGTATTGCGCAGTATTGAAGAAGAATGGACGCACATGGCTGCTGTTGCGCACACCGGTCATCACCGTATGCTGAGTGCGCTAGATAATCTCATTACCTCCATGGTGGCTTTCATTGGCTTGAACCGCGAAAGTATTTCGCGCGAGCAGGGATGGGTGATGCTTGATACCGGCCGCAAAATGGAACAAAGCCTCCTACTCATTACCATGCTGCTGGCAACATTGGTTAAGAAGCATGATGATCAGACAGAATATGATTTACAGGAATCAATACTGGTAAGCAATGAAAGCCTGGTCAACTACCGTTACAAATACAGGGCACATATTCAATTGCCGCTGGTGCTTGATCTGATGCTGCTCGACCCCAATAACCCGCGTTCGCTGGTGTACCAGTTAGACAGGTTGAAAGCGTATTTGTCGCAGTTGCCCAAACCGCAAACAGGGCATACCCTGGCAGAACATGAGCGGCTGGTACTGGAAGCGTATACACTGCTGAAGCTGGCTGATAAAGATGTGCTGGCGCAACCCGATGAAGAAACATCGCGCTACGAAAACCTGCATGCTTTTTTATCAAAAATGAATACACTGTTGCTGGCCATACCCGGCGCCGTATCCAAAATATATTTCAAACACGCAGAAACGCAGAAACAACTTTTTTCGGCAGACTGGCTAAGAGATAAGGGGAAAGAAATGTTGTGATTTATTTTAAATGTTGAATTTTAAATGTTGAATTCCTTTACGCTGCCGCTATCTCTTAACCATAGCATCGTAATTTGAATTATTTGCCGGCAAATACATCCTATTATCATTTAAAATCCCGGTTCATAATGACTATTTTGAATGATGAATTGAGTTACCGCGCAAAAGATTTGACTTTTGAATTTTGACTTTTGACTTTTGACTTTTGACTTTTGAATTTTGCATTTTAAATGCTTACTTCTTGCTATACAAAATCACCCATACCACCAGTTATTCTTACAGCGAGCCTGTTAGCATCTGCCATAATATTGCGCGGCTGGTACCCCGTTCGTTTGATAAACAATTGTGCAAAAAATCGGTTGTCAGTATCAGTCCGCAGCCGGGCGTGATAAATGAATTTGAAGATTTCTTTGGGAATAAGGTCATGTATTTTGCTATTCAACAAGAACATAAAAACCTAACCGTTACCGTAACATCTGAAGTAGAAAAAATAAAGCGCGATAACCCCGAAATGAACCTATATGCCGCTGTGCCGTGGCAGGAAGTAAAAGACCTTGCCAAGCAGTCTACCACTGCCTGGCTGGATGTACATCAATACATTCCGGAAACCATGTTTACCGCCGGTACCCCCGAAATCACTGCATATGCCCTGCAATCATATATACCCGGAAAACCGATGTACGATGCTACTTTTGATTTGATGCAACGCATCTATCATGATTTTGAATTCAGGCCGGGCTTCACCACCATTGCCACGCCGCTCTCTGAAGTAATGAAGGCGCGCAAGGGCGTTTGCCAGGATTTTGCACACCTGGCGATTGCTTGTGTGCGATCGGTTGGACTGCCCGCGCGGTACGTAAGTGGTTACCTGGAAACCCTTCCCCCTCCCGGCAAAGAGAAGCTGACTGGTGGTGACGCATCTCACGCATGGTTCTCGGTATACATTCCTTATTTGGGTTGGGTAGACTTTGACCCCACCAATAACCAAATACCTGCTGCTCAGCATATTACTGCGTGCTGGGGTAGAGATTATGCAGATATTGCGCCTTTAAAAGGGGTGATTATCAACAGCGGCCCGCACCAGCTGAGTGTGTCGGTAGATGTAAAAAGACTGGTATAAACACTTGTAAAAAAATAAAGCGCCTGCTTAAAAAACTATGGTGAAAGTACTTGTGCTACTTAATAATTTAACTATTTTTGTTTCCCCCCACCAATTTACATATCCTTACAAAGACGTTTGAAATTGAGAAATGATCCACTGATCCTGCCGCGTCTTTACTTCAAAATTTATTAAACCGCCTGCCATGAAACACATTACCTTAAGCCTTCGCCTGCTATTGGCCTGCCTGCTATTTACCAGTTTTTATGAAGCATCTGGTCAAACGCAGGTAAAATTAAAATATAACAACTCCTCGGTATACGCCGGTATTGAAGTAGGCTCCAAGGGTGTAAAAATGAGCATTCTTGAAATTGGTAAAGACGCTAAAACAAACGGCTCTTTTGCCATTTTAAAAGATACTTCTATTAATACCGACTTTATCTCCTTTTTGCATCCGAATTTTCAGGCAACGCTTAATGGCTTGTATGGTTTATACAACCAGGCCATCAAAGAATACCACATTTCTCCCAAACGCGTTTTTACCGTAGTAAGCAGTGGTGTAAAAATGCAGGCAGAAAAAGAGCATAAGACGGAATGGATTACCAACCTGGTTGATTCATTTAAACTGCGCACCAAAGAAAACAAGCGCATGGTAGAAGTTGTTGATATTGCAGATGAAGCGCGTTTATCGCACCTGGGCATTGTACCAGACAATGAGCGATACAACACCTTCCTGATAGATATCGGCAGTGGAAATACCAAAGGCGGTTATTTTCCCAATGGCAATGTAAAAGATTTTAAGTTGTTCGGTGTAAACTGGGGCACCAAAAGTATGACGAATGCTGCTGAAAAAAAGAGTGGCGAAGACAAAAGTCTGGTTAGCTTTTACAAGCAACTGGCAAAAACAGCCACCGAAGCCGAGAATACCGGTATCATTTACGCCGTTAATGAAAGTGGCGCTTATCCAAAAAGCGATAATATAGCTTTCAGCGGTGGTATTGCCTGGGCGGTTGCCACTTTGTTACACCCCGAAATGAATGAGCGTACAACCGTACCCGTTACCTACGATGAAGTAGCCGCATTCTGCGATAAAATATATGCCGACTACAGTTCCTTCTCCGATTTCTACCTGGTAAAGAATATTAAGAACAAGAATATGGATCTGGATGCCACCGCGAAAGAAATAAAAAGGGTGCACCAGGTTTTTGATCAGCGCTCGCTGATGGGCGGCAGCAGGCTACTGCTAAAGATCATGCGCCAGTTTGAATCTGTTAACGAGAAAAAAGAATTCTTCCTGGTGAAGAATGGCCAGGTGGGCTGGGTATCAGCTTACGTTGACCAGGAAATTACGGAGAGCAATTAAGGAGTATTATTTTGAATTTTAAATGTTGAATGTTGAATTATTAATCTGCGAATCTGCGGCCCGCTCAGGACTATTTTGAATTTTAAATTTTGTATTTTAAATTCTTACTCTTCCCATCTGTGGCAACCCCAAGACTATTTTAAAGTTTGAATTTTTTATCTTAAATTTTTAATCTGCGAATCTGCGGCCATGTTTCTCACAGCGAACGGCAGAGGTGCCGCGGACGCAGCGAATATTTTAAATTTTAATTTTTGAATGGTGAGTTATTAATCTGCGAATCTGCTGCCCTATTTCTCACAGCGAGTAAGCGAGGCAGCGCGCTCATTATTGTAAATTTTAAATTTTGAATTTTAAATTCTTTAATCTGCGAATCTGCGGCTCCGTTTCTCGCAGCGAACGGCAGAGGGGCAGCGGACGCAGCGAATATTTTAAATTTTAATTTTTGAATTTTGAATTATTAATCTGCGAATCTGCGGCTATGTTTCTTCCAGCGGTGTTATAACAAAACAATTGTTGCCTATCACAGCGCAAACGCATCTCATAAATCCCTTCATCCCAAAATTCCCAGTTCAGAAATGTTGTCCGCGAAGTAGAAGCAATTTTGACTTTTGACTTTTTACTTTTTTATACATCCCTCCCATATGTTGGGTATTGAATACCGTTAGCAGGCATATTATTTTTGTTGCGACAATATGGTTACTTATTTCCGGAATAAAACGCCATGCATTATGCCATACTTAAAACAACCTTATCATGCATCTTTCTATTACTCCACCGGCAGGCAGCATCAAAACAAAGCTATTGTTGCTATTAACCGCCGTTGCCTTTATATTTGGCAGCTGCAAAAAAGAAAACGCTGTTGACTACCCCTCTTTATTTAATAATACAGTGTGGACAGGACAGTTGAAACACTACGGTGGCGGTCCGCAATTATTTGCTGTAACATTCAAAGGCGACGGAAACCTGGTATGGAGTGAATTCGGATCGTTACGTCAGGGAACCTGGCAATTGGAAGGTTCCAGGCTTACGATAATATGCAATGATTATTTTTCAGTTGAACAACGCATAGACGCTACCGTTAGCAACGATAAAACGCTGACTGATATCAAATCAAGCGATCCTAGCGCTTTAAGTGTTGTATCTGCCCAAATCAATAACTTTACCAAACAGGCGGTAGAAGGTACTACCTGGAGAGACGACCAACTGTCGATTAGTTTTATAAATCCCAAAAGCGTGACATATAACTCTTATCCGGGATTACAGGGCCCACCCATAACAGCCAGCTATATCCATGTGTACGGATTTATTGTTTTTCCTGACCCGCCCGGCACGACCGGTTCTATAACGGGGCAAATACAGCCAGACGGTAAAACAATGAAGATCGGGGCCGGCGCAAACAAATGGTATACCATTGTTAAACAATAGCCGGCAGGGGCAGATAATTATATTCATTGCCGGAACCTGCCTGTTATTTGTCGCTTTTGCCCCCCGTATGCCAACTCTTCCATATGTACTTTTACATCGTTCACGCACAAAAAAATGTTACAGTATGGAAACGATGATCATTCAACAAGACATTCCTGTTTTTTACGTGGAAGCCAGTTCTTTTCCTGAAGGTATATTGGCAGCACATCAGCAATTGCATAGCACCGTGCCATTTTCTTCCAATAGAAGGTACTTTGGTATTTCAAGACCGGAAGATGAAGTAATCAGGTACAAGGCAGCAGCCGAAGAACTGCAACCTGGTGAGGCGGAACAATTCGGTCGCAAAAAGATGGTATTGAAAAAGGGCAGCTATATTAGCGAAACAATAAAAGATTACGCCAAAGACATACAGGTAATTGGAAAAACCTTTGAGCAGCTAATGAATTATCCGGGCCTTGACCCGCAGGGGTATTGTGTGGAATGGTATATCAATGGCACAGACGTGCAATGCATGATCCGGCTGGAAGCGTAAACTGCAGCACCGCGTACATCAAAACATGCTATTCTTTTGGAATGGCATCGTTATTACTAATAATAAACAACCCAACCCCTATTTCTTTAGCGTGTCAAACCGGAAGTTGGCATCAATCTCTCCTTTGCCTACTTTCTTTTTACGGGCCAGCCACGTAAATGTTTGTCCGTTGAGCCAGCGTGCGCGTTTCCAGATAAGGCTTAATTCCATACCGGTGCGTGGCACTTCCTCTTCAAAAATAAACAGCGGATCAGGCTTTTCATTTTCGGGTTTGCCGTTATAACCCAATAAGCGTGTACGCGGCCGAATGCGCACCGGTGTAAATCCATCGGCTACCCGCGGTGTGGCAGCTCTTTGCAGCACCACCGTTCTCTTGCCCAATACCTGTGCCTGTGAGTTGGTGGTGGCCACTGGTATAAAAGGAATTCGGTTCTCGGCCATCATGGTACCTGCCTTATACACCCATCCTTCCGACGACAACTTACCCGATGTGGCCGGTGGCGGAGGTTCAATAACGGTATTGATCAGTTGAGCGGTTTGTTTGGCAAGTGTTTCGCCATCACGTCCGCCACCAAACGGATTACTGATAATCTCTTCCACGCCCCAAACCATATTGGCCATTTCATCGCGCAGAAAAGAAATTTTTTCTATGGGTTTACTTTCTTCGGTAACACCTGCATCATTGGCAAGAAACAACCAACGCTTGTCATTTGGCGCGCCCTGCGTTTGAAAGAAGGCCCAGTTTTTATCTGGCTCGATCTCTTTTAGCACGGTGGCTTTACCAAAAATGTCGGTCACTACCATGGTGGCTATCCTGCATAAACTACCACAGTTAAATTGTACCGGCGCCACCAGCCAGTCGTTTCCATACACCAGGCCAAATTCTGCAAACAACATTTTGCTCAATTCTGTGGACGCTGCGCGGATGGATCCAAAATCTACCTGGCTGTCTTCCATCTCCCAAAGTCGTTTAGACGGCATCCCACGGAAACGCACACCCGAAGGAATCACTGTTTCTGTGGTGCTTGCAGGCATGTTTACAGGCAGTGTCGGCGGGTTTTGTTCATCCCAAACCGGCTTTGGCGCAAAGCCGTGCCATTTTATACCGTCTCCATAGTATTCTTCTTTGCGAAGCGTTTGCGTATTTCCGTTAGTATCATGAAATGCCAATTGTGGCTGGTACTCCAGGTGTTGCGCGTGCCAGGTATTTTTGGCGCTGGTGGTTTGTCCGTACACTTTCTCAAACCACTGCAGGAATTCTTTGCCCGCGGCGTTTACTGCTGCATCAGACTGTGGTAAAAAAACCGAAGCAGCTTTACCGCCCTGCAGTTCGCGCAGTAACGCATAGCCGTCCAGGGCACGGCCACCTGCCAGCGATTCAATCATCATCAGCCGGTTTTCGTCGGCAAAATGTTGTGCATGCTGAAAGCGATCTTCGCGGTTAGGCTCGGCCGGTAGTGGTGTGTTGAACTGAAATTTTATATTGGTTCTGAATTTCTGTATAGCGGTTTTGGCCGGCGCTGCAGGCAAACGTTTTCTAAGCATCCGTTCCCAATGTCGGCCCATTTCCAGCCGGTCTGCTATATCTGGTACAAACACTTCCCGCTCCAGCGGCAGTTCCAATGGGCTGTTGCTAAAATCGAATGGTTGAACCGGCTGGCCGGCGCCGCCTACTCCTTTTACAGGCGATTGCTGACCGCTTACTTGTACAAAGGCTGCGGTAGCGGCGTCTTCGCCATCCAGTTCACCAAACTGCCACTGACGCGTAAGCATCCACAATGCATCGCGTATTTCAAACCGCAGCGCATTGTCGAGCTGGTTTTCGTTTCGCATAGAGCCTTCGAGCCGGTTCCACATTAAAATAGATTCTTCCATATCGTGTCAGTTTATACTGCTGTCAAAGCTTGGTAAAGAAATGTCCCAACCCACCCATATCAACAGTTGGAAGGGTTTTGATAGCGGGGCCGCACCATTTAAAATCGTTGTTGGGCGTATTGTTTTTTGCATCAATAGGATTGATAACAGCCGGCAAAAACTGGTTCAGCCAGGTGGTCTGCAATATCTCCGTATCTACTGCCCTTTTCTTGGCCATGGTCATGGTCTCTAGCACTGTATTCAGCAACATATTCCAATCCCATGCACCTTTCTGTTCTGGCGCTACTGCCAGCAACAAACATTGTGGTGCTTCGCTGTCTGCTTCATTGTAATGGATGGCCGCGCCCGCGGTTACAGCCGGCAACGGAATTTTTTCGCGCCAATCGTCTATTACTATACCAGCTATCAATTGTGCAGGTACAAAATTGGCAGAGAACTCAAAAGCCATGGAGGTAGCTGCCGGCGGGGGCGTAAACCCGGGTGGAAAAATGCCTCCTACCCATGCATTGGCAGCACCGGCAACAAAAGGCAGTTGTAATATTCTTAAGCGGCGTGCGGTGGCAGGCGCATTGCACACCTCGCGAAGATTGAATAACAATTGGTAGTTTCTGACATTTTCATGCACCATTGACAACCCCTGCAACCATTCTTCCGTTTCAAACTCTTTCAAGCCTGTGGTGAGGGCTTTATTGGCAAGCGTTGCTTTGATCTCCGCAGGTTTGGGCACATGAAATGCGGGCAACACTAAAAAATCCTCTCCTGCAAATACACGTGCCACGGCAACCAGGTCATCAAATATCTTATCGCTGGCTGTTGTGGCAGGCTGTGCGGCTACAGCACTGAGCAAACTACCGGCCATCTGCAACCGCTTTGTTAATCCTTCAGCAACCTGGCTGGCATGATCCAGCAGCAGTTTTGCATTTATGGGATTGCATACGTCGGGACACCGGGGCGTGGCGTCCCAAAAGCCTAGAGTAAAAGCCTGTGGTACCAGGTGCAACAATTCACTGTACGCCATAGCCGATGCTACAGAGACAAAACCTGCAGGCATATTGTCTTCAAGCGCTTTGCATGCGGTATTGAGTTTCTTTAGGAAAACGGGAACCGGACTGGCTGCTGCATCGCCTGCAAATGCTTCACAGACATCCCGGAGATGGGTATTATCATAGGCGGGTGCATCTGCCGGCAATGCACTGGGCAACTGCCAGTCGGCTGGCCGCATCGGTCGGCTTTTTTCCAGTAGCCATCCAATGCTTTTAATTAGTGGCATCAGTTCCCTTACAGCAAACTCTGCCGCCCCAAAACCTGTTTCACGCTTAAACGATACCTCTGCAAAAATAGCTTCGCCCATACCTGCCTGTTTTCTTGCAGCCGCTGCAAACAACCAGGCCAGCAGGCTTTCCTGTGGGCGGCCGCCGGTTTTTTGGAGCAGGTAATAAAAGTCGATAGGCTGCAGCCCAATCGTCTTCAGGTTTACTTTAACAGCTGGCTTATCAGGAAAAAATACTTTTACCACAATTTTATCAGGCGCAGGTAATTGGTCTGCCAGCCAGCGGTTGAGCGCGGGAGACATGCGCGCAAATACCGACACCGTTGTATCTGTTGCCGGCCACGCTTTTTCCAAATTACCCGTGGCGTTTAACACAAAGCCCATACGGTGGGTAACCAAACGGGTTTCGGATGGCACTTGCGTTACTTCCGGAAGAATGATATCTGACGCATCACTTGTTATGCGCAACGCCGCGGCCGCCCGTTCCGGGCTGCCCTTCACCATTTGAAAAACGCTCTCTGCCAGCACAATATCGCCGATGGCATCAAACTGATCTTTTGCCTGGTCTACAATTTTACCAAATTCAATTTTTGCATTTTGATCGGCACCAAAAATAGCGGTGAGTTTATCATTCCATGTTGGCGCGGTTTGCGGTTGCTGGTTTTTGTTTACAATCGCCAGCCCATCTGTAACCAGTGCCAGGTTACTAACTTTATCTGCTTCATTTATTTTCTGGTCATCATCCCATTCGTTGCGTTCAATATGCAGCGGAAAAGCCGCACGCAAGGCGGGTACAAATTGCGCCAGCACGGTGCCATCGTACATTTTTCTTTCTATAAAATAACCCAGTTGTTCATTGAGCGAATGACCTGCATTCACCGCCTTCATCATGTCCATTGCCAGGCCGGTACGCGTGGCATCAATATTCACGGCGAGTGTGGTAGATTCCGGGCCCTGTGACAAAGCATGGTGTTCATAACCGGCGCGCAGTATAGATGCCGTGGCGGCGTGTTCCAGGGAAGGTGTTAATATAAATCCACCATTACTAACGGCGCCGGATAGTTGCAGTTGAATGATCTGCTTGGTATTGGCATCCTGGCTGAGAAAAGTAGTGGCATCGCTTCCCAGGTAAACAAACATCATTTTTTTAACAGTTGCCAGTTGCTGAGGTGTATAGAAAGAGAAATCATAAACCGGCATCACCACCTGCTGGTTACCCGCAACGGCTGTATCTACTACCTGCGGGTTGGCAATTTCCTTAACCTGTATCCACGGATCTGTGGACGGCACCAGGTTTTCCAGGTAGCCATAAGCGCCAATATAAATACCCTTCTCCTGACCAGGCTTTATTCTGTTAGCCTCCAGCCTAGAAAGCACCAGCCCCTGCAACCATGCATCCAGCCTGAAGCTACAGGTATCAATGTGTTCGCTAAACAATCTTTCAAGGCGGTGTACCGGTATATCAGATAAAGCAGTCAAAGCCGCTTTTACCTCTTGTAAAGCATTCAACGGATCATTGGCAGTAAGCGCATTCTTTAATTGCTGCGCAATGGTTTCATCTGCGCGTTTTCCGTTGGCAAGTATTTCTTCAAAAAAAGCCCACTTGTTTTTTCTTGTTTCAAATGTACCGGCCGTGCCCGTGGCGGCTAAAAAAAGTTTGTGTTCACTGGAGGGCGTTTTGTCGCCAAATACATACTCCATCTCAAAATCAAGGCGTGCAAACGGGCTCAATACTGGTTTTTCTTTCTTTATAACCGCCGTTGCTGCGTTTATCCATTCCTGTAAGTAAGCAAACCGTGCCATGTAAAATACCAGCCGTGAGGAACGCTGACTAACAAATTTGCCAAAATCTTCTCCCCATACATTGGACTTGAGTTGCTCCGTTGTAGCATCCAGCAACATACCCAGGTAATTTTTGCCATTGGGCATCAATGGTGTTTCAACGCCTGCATCTTCCGGTGCTGTATCTGTGAGTTTGTAGTTTTCATCATCCATGAATTTGCCCAGTATGCGCGGGCGCGGGTTTACAGGCGCATTCCATCCGCCAGCTCCTTCCAGTATGGTTTTGTATTTGGCCGGATTAGTAAGTATGCCTGCTTTTTCAACTCCTGGTGGATTGTTTCGGTTATTGGTATTCCATAATAAATATTCGCCGGCCACCAGTCGCCTGAAATACCGGGTAGAACTGGCCTGCACGGCCAGCAATTCCCTGAATTCCCTTTTCATGGTTTGTTCATCGGTATTTTCAAATACTTTTTTCATTGTTTTTACTGCGCCAGTCAGCGAAGTCCATTGCGCATCCATTTTTTTCAGGAATGCCACCAGCCGCATTTCTTCAGCGCTGGCGCCGGCGGCCGGTTGCCATGATTGCCAGGCCGTGGCAGGTACAATGCCGTAGGGTTGTTTGCCCACGCGGAATGAAGGCAGCAGTCCACGCGCGGTAACATACCGTTGAAAAAAATTCTTTGTAAAGGCTATGTCCGTATCCGTTAGATTAGGGCGCATCAGGTTATCAAGGTAATAACCCATGGTGCCTGGCCAAAGCGCTTTATTGATTTGCAATGCCTCTTCTGCATCCCTGATTTCATTATCAAAGATGCCGTTGAACGTGCCGGCATCAAGCCCAAGCGCGGTAACAAAACGCCGGCTGTCTGATAACGGGTCTGGCAGTGTAACCGGAAATTCAAGATTAAATGTGGCTTCATCAGAAAGACCTGCGTTGCTAAAACCAGCCGGTCTGCCCGGCAAATTATTAGTGGCAGTACCCTGTGGCAAAAACGCCATGCCATCCGGGCGATAATGGTGATTGTCGAATAAGCGGGTAACCAGGCGGCCGCCCTCATTGGCATCTGATCCTGTTTTTACACCCAATACCACCAGTTTTGCAATACCTGAATTAAATTCATTCATACTCAGCGGCATGCGGATGGCCATGCCGCATTTCTCGGCCTCTTCCAAATCGGTAAGCCAGCGAATGCCTTTTGGCAACTCAAGCGTTTGTTGTTTTTCGGAAAAAGAATCCAGTTCTTTTTCATCAGGGTCAAAGCCCATCTGCACATAATCCGGAATGGGCAGGCCGGTAATTTCTCTTGGCGGTAGATCAGGGTTTTTAAAAAACACTTTCAGGGTAAATTGTTCAGGCAACAATTCTGTAACAGGGGCAATCGTCCAGCTGTCTGATTTGATTTCTACCCCAGGAAATTTGTTAGCAGGTATGGTTACCAAATCATTTGAAAATCCATCCGGGTAGCCCGCAGGCCGCATGATACGCACCAGCCAGCTGGCGCGGTGCGATAAACATTCAAAACGTAGTTGTTTCCATGCTGCCAGTTGCTGTTCTTTCCTGGTGGCAATTGCCGCAGGAGTGGCTGCCTCTTTCCGGAAAGTGCGTTCGGCATCCCACATCCGTTGCCAGAATGTTTTTGCGGCTGTTTGCTCAGCAGTGGTGATGGCTGTCTCATGGGTTTGCAAATAAATATCGTCCGGAAAAATGCGAACGCACAGTTGTTTGCTGTCCTCTGTTTTCTGCCAGCGCTTTTTGCCGGTACGTGAAGATGGATCCTGGTTCAATACATTTATCAATGTTGTTGCCACCGGGCTAACACTGCTCGACAGCATAGCCGCCTGCGAACTGATACCCTGCAACGGATCGACCGAAGGCTTCAGATTGCCGAAAACAGATGTGACCATTTCCCTGTGCGCGGGACTTATTTTATTGATGTCTACCAGCAATTCATCGGGTATATTTCGGGCGATATGTTTAATGGTCAGGAATCTTGTTTGTAATTTAAGCGGTATCAGTAAAACAGGAATGCCATCATTCAGGTTTGCCATTGTTTGGCTGGCAGCACCCAATGATGATAAATCCTCACGGGCTGCTGTAAGCGCTTTTTGCGCAATAAGAAGTTTGGCCTGGCTGTCAGTTAAAGACTTTACCGCACTAATACGCTGTTTGGCCAATGCATTATTAGCAGGTAATTGGGCCAGCAATTTATGTTTCAGAAAATCATTAATCTGTTGTTCAACAATGATTAGCTGCTGGCGGGCCAGGTAATGTTCTTTTGACGCTACTTCAAACGTCTTCTTAGCATCCGTGTATTTTTTCTGACGATCTGTAAACTCAGCCATGGTACTTATATTTTGAAGGGCTGTTGGGGCCCTATTATTTAACTAACAGTGATGCATGTATGAAAATCTGCACGGGACGCTGCTGCAATATGGCAGCCATTTGAGCGGCATCGCCAGTACCGGCTACCGGGTCTGGGGTAATGGCTGCTTGTCCTTTCCCCCATTCAAGCCCATTGCGGGTAGCCGGCGATGTTGGAATATGTTGTTCCAGATCTATGCACACCAGTTCGGGGGGCAAATCAGTCCAGGCAAGATCATTCCAGGTAGCATATGGGCTATTGGGTGTACGATCCTGGTCAAGACCAAAATGCATTTCGCCCGGGCGTTCTGCAATTACAAAATACCAGCCGTCTTTATCTACCTGCCCGCCTGATGGCTGGCCCAATACTTTTTCTTTTGTAAGATCAAAACCGGCAAACAGAAAATCCGGGCCCAGGTTCGACAAGAACAGCGGTAACAGTGGCGCCGAAGCAGTGTCGGGCACGCGACCTTCCGGTGTTAACACGGCTTTTTGCGCATATACTACCAGGTTAGGATACTTCTTTACCAGTTCTGCTTTGATCACAAATACGAGGGGGTTGGCCACACTGCCAGTTGGGCCGTTAAAACCCAGTGAACGAAAATCCCATTGGCGAATAGGCACAATATCGCTTTTGTCGGGCATTTGGCTATTGTCAGGCGCATCGCTTACATCCCAGAACTGTCGGAAGAAGGTGGCATTGAGGTCAGCAGGAAAACCCCGCCACAAAAACTCAGCACCCATTTCATGGTTCATACCCACCAAAAAAGATTCAATGAAGGCGCTGTTGGCCTGCAGCAATACAAATGAATTGGCGTCAATTTTTTCAAGATTGGGAATAAACAGTTCTGGTCTTAATTTTCCCAGCCGCTCAAATGTTGGATCAGCAAAAAACGGATTGAAGCTATTGGGAGAAATGTTTTCACTGGCCGCAATGGCGGGCGGTGCGTTGGCAGGAATCATTGCCTGGTATTGCGCATTAAAACTGGCTGCCGGTGAAATTTTAGACAATACTTTTTGCCCCAGTAATTTTAGATCAAACAAAGGCGGTTTGGCAAGTACAAGTTTTGATAATAAATTAACGAGCAGGTCGCGCGCAATACCCGGAAACTTGGCCCTGTCTGCCAAAAACATTCCCTGTTGCCCTCCAAACCAGTTAGGATCCTGCAGCATGATAGCTACGTTGGGCCAGGGGCCCGGTACAAAAGTAAAATTATTGGGCTCTACCCTTCTCAGCATAATGGCACTAAAGTTTTGATAGAACGGATTCACCATTACAAAAAACCCCAGTACCACAAACTGTGTTGAGCCACCCATGATTAGTTTGTTATAGGTAGTTTTTGTCTGAAACTTTTTCATGACCGGTCCGCCTGTTCGGGTCATTCGGCGGTACACCGGTTGCACAAATGCAGCGTCTGTTTTTGAAATAGACAGTTTGGCTGCAACAGAAATATCTGCCTGGTCTGATTTGATAACTGTTTGTACGGATTGCGTAAACGCCAGTACCCGGTTGGCACTTTCATCGGTAAGTACGGCGTCTTTTGAAAAATGCTTCACGAAAGTGGCTTTGGTAACTTCATTGGCAAAACGAAGCCTGTGCATTTGCGTATTAAGTTGCTTGCGGTAATCGGATAATTGTTCCCAGGAGCGGCTCATCCATTCTTCCTGATGTTCTTTTACCACTTCTGCGCCAAGACCCGCTGCTACGCGCATACCGGGGTCAAGGTTAAGTTGCTCCAGCCAGTTGTGGTGTTCAGACGGATCAAGTACAGCGTTGCCGTCTGGCTTTACATACCAGCGGCCGTAAACGGGTGGTACCAGCAGCGGATCATCCTGATCATTACCCAATGCTGCAATACCCCATTGTAAATCGGATGCCGGCTTTTGCCTGTATTCAAGCCCCAGGTTAACCAACTTGGCAAAATGATCTACAAATTCTATTTCATTCGCACCGCCCTGCATGGCAAGATTGGTAAGCGGTGGGCCCGGCAATCGCAATGCGCCTTCAAAAGGCAGAAAGCCTTTGCGTTCAGGTTTTTCGGGCTCCTGGTTGCCTTTATAGTTGAAATTGTCGCCATAATTAATATCGGAGGCATCCATCCATAATTTACCCACATCCGTTCCCGTTAGATCGCGCGGGCTTATTTTTTTGGCCAGTGCTTCAAAATCTTCGGCACCGGTTTGAAAGCTCCATTCATAATATACCGGGTACCTCCCGTCGTTTGGCGTAGCGCCGCCCCATGAAGGTTCAAACCGGCTGATAGCGTCAATGGCTGCTTTCTTTCCGCCCAACCCGGCCACCCGGCCTTTTTCAAATGATGGTACCACAAATGCGAAATAGGTAGTGGCAGGTTTTAGTTTACGCTGGCTCAGCAAACGGCTTACGCCCAGGTTGGGATTGCTATTGAGTGAGCCGGCAATTTTCTGATTGCGTGTTTCTGTAGTGGCCATATCGGTATTCAGCAGGTTGCCATCATTTACCTGCACGTGGCCCCAGGCCCATATTTGCGAAGGGGGTGGAAAAACACTGCTTAACGGGCTGGCAACAATGCGTATTGACCGGTTGCCGGGCTCAGTAGTTTGCGGAATGCGTTCAAATTCGGTTTCTTCTAACACTATTAATGATAACCATGGGCGCAAGCGCCGGTCGGCTGCTGCTTTTGCCGGACTGTACCGCCAGAGGAAATCCTCTTCATAAAATTCTATGTAAGGGAGGTAGTTAGGTTCAAAGTTTTTTGCGCCGGCCACGGGATCGGTTTTTACAATAGCTGTGCTGCTGATACCGGTAATATCTCCCGGCCCCATTAACGATACCTGTTGTTCAACACTACCCTTCTCCACATCATCTGCCATTATCTTCACACTCACGTTTACGGATGAGCGCTGTTCGGCAATGGGGGCACCTGAAAGCGGGTCTACATCCTTTACCTGACTGGCCAGACCGCGCCGTAACCATGGAAGAAAAACGTATTGATTAGACATGTGGGTAATTAGTAATTAAAAATTAATAATTAAAAATTTATAGTAGTCGAGGGTACAGGAATAATTGCTATTAAGACTGTAATAATCACCATCTCGTAAATACATGGTTATTTTGCTGCAAACCTGTAATTTTCAATTCTTAATTTTTAATTATTAATTACAGAAGTTCCGATTCACGCACCACATGTATTTTTCTCAGCGGGTTGCCCTGTTGCAGTTTCCATACTTCATCGTAAGCGGCAGTAACAGTGGTTTGAGTGGGCACTTCCATAATCCTGTTGCCGGTAATGGCATCGGCCAGTACAAAAGGATCCCCTTTGGCAGCTGTTCTGCGCGCATTGATTTCTTTACCGGCAGTAAATTTTCTGCCTTGTGCAGAACGGCTGGTAGAATTGTTGGCCACCCAGCGTTGGAAATGATTTTCGTGCACCGGTGGTGGATCTGGTTTTGTTACAGGCGCAAGGGGATCATACAACGCATTGTCGTATGCAAATGGCGTTACCTGTGCGGCACCTGTAGTCACGGTTTCAGCATCGCCAAAAGAGAAACCAGCTTTCATCTGCTCAAAAGATTTTCGCGAAAGTTTCTCCGCATCATTTAAATCGAGAAACATGGCCGGTGCAAAAAAATCGTTGAGCGGGTTGCCGGGCAATGGTTGCCCGTCGGTTGTTTGTGCTTTGAGATCAAACTTGCGGAAATCTTTTATTTTTTGAAAAGCGAGTTTGTCTATACGTACCGCCAATGGCGCCACCTGTTGCATAACATCCAGCCTTGCCAGGGGATCGGCAATGATGGCTGCTGCTGCTGGCGATGACCCGGGGGCTTCGTCTACATCATTTTCAGTATTGCGGAGTATAACATTGGCTGTTCTACCGGCGGGCATGGTAGTTTGCCAACTCGCTTTGTCTTGTAACGCTTTTTGCAACAGGGGAAGCACATCTGTATCCTGGCTGATTTCCGAAACTTTATCGCCAAAGGTTTTATCAAAATCAACATCATAATCCCATATCCATATTTCAAAGGTGGCCTTGCCCTGTATACGCCAGGGTGTGGTGCCTGAGAATTTTCCTTTTACGGTTACACCTGCCAGGCGGCTATCGCCCCAGAATATGCGCAGTTTGCCTTCAAAGTCTACTACAAAATAAACGGGATCAAAATGGAACAGTGCATCCACTGAAAGGCCTGCCTCCAACCTGAACTTAGACCATTTCAATTTAAAGTCGATGGCAAAGCCCGCCTGGATGGTATTGGAAGTAAATGCTACATAACAGGAAAGTATCAGCGAAGGATTACCATCTTCCAGCAATGGAATACTAAGCCGCTGGGGTTTTTGCGGCAGGTTAAGCCCGGCAGGAACCTGAAAATCCGGATGCCACCCACCTACCGACAATAAAAACACGGGATCATCGCCCCAGCGATAACGCACAAATACCTGGCCTTTGATATCAAAAATCAAAAATTTCGAATCATAGATGGCGGCGTCTATGGAAAATATTTTCCGTCCCACGTCTAATGCAATCAAAAAATTTAACTGGAACTTTAAAATTTTAATGTTGCCTTCCTCCAGCGTCACTTTTACCACGCCCACCAATGCCAGTTTCAGTGGCTCGGGAACTTCCAGCAATAAGCCCGCTTTTATATCAACCAGTTTGCGCGTGCCCCAACCAATTCTTGCCATGATAGCAAATACATACCGGCCTTCTGTTGCGGGAAACAATGCATTCATTGTTTTTACAATAGTAGGTGCATTGCCCACGGGGTTGTCTGGAAAGAGTATGGAATTAAAACGGTCATCTTTAACTGCGTCCTGAAACGCATCCATATTCATAGAGCGGTGCAGCGCCACCAGTACGCCAACGCCTTTGAGTTTAAAACCAAATACAGTATCAAACGCCGGATTAAATTCAATGGTGGCAAGCAGCAGGAAAGAGAAACCTTTTGACCCATCTGGCATGCGGGTAAGAATGATCGCTACTACCTTCAATGAAAGTTCCAGTTCATTGGGTGTGTTGGAACTTAATTTGATGGACAATTCTCCCACCCCATAGTATTGATTATTTTCTGGGTCAATGGAAAGAAAGCCGCCGCCTTTTACGATAGATGCCTTCACCAGGAAACCAATACCTGAAGGTGGTTTTAATGCAACACCAAGATTGGCGCCGCCCAAATTACCATCTGCTTTTTTAGGAAAGCTGAGTGAAGTATTGAAACCAAGCCGGTCTACGCTCATTGAAAACGGGCCCAGGGTGAGGTTCATTTGCGCAGATGCTTCAAGTGTGACACCCCTGATAGCCTTTTCATCATCAAGAAAGGGTTTAAGCCCGGCATAGATAGTGGGTATACGCAATTTGCCAAACAAACTTTTTTCAATGGCAAACAGCAATAGCAGGCCTTCATTACCATCGAGGCCTTTCACAGAAAATTTATTCTGCAATGCGGAATATACAATTGAAAAACTGGCGTTTATTTTGGCTGCTCCATTATCGGGCAATATCTTTTGCAAGAAACCATCCCGGTCTTCGCCTGAAAGCGACAATCCGAAATTGTTGAATTCAAGCCGTATCTCAAAATCATCTTTCGGTTGCCCGTTCACGGTAGTCTTCTTCGGTTCGAGTACAAACGATATATCTCCCCCGCTTACATCATGTGCTTCGGCTTCTGTTTGCGGTTTGGCATACCGTACTAGCAGCAATGGACCTGTGGTGGCCAGGGGCCCATCGGCCATGGCGGTAAAGTTGATACCCTCTCCCCAAAGCAGGTTCCCCGCAAAATTGGCCGGAAAGGAAATACTGAAGGGATCTTTTGTAAGGCCAGGCTCTTCTGCCGGTGTATCAGGGTTACCGGGGTTAAGATCCAACCCCAGCAAATATTGGAAACCTTTGGGAGGTGTACCCGGTGCGGGGTTGTTTGGAAAAACAGGTATAGTGGCAAATGAAATAATGGAATCGCGAAAGGCTGCACCGAATAATTCATCTCCTATCCATTCATCATTTTCTGCATCAAAACTCGCACCGGGTATAAACTGCATTTGCATAACACGGGCTGCAATACCGGCGGCTACAGGAAAAACATCCTGCGCCTGTGGCAATTCATACCCCAGGTTAAACAGGAATTGTCCTTTTGACTTAATCTTGTTTTCTGCAATTTTAGACGCAATGGAAAACGCGAGGAATAATCCTTTGGTAATACGCAGCTGATCATCATCTTTGATATCGCCCACGGGGCGGAGAAAATCTGGATTAAAATCTTTATCAAAAATACCGAGGCCAGCATTGATGAGTGAAAGCCATGGAAACAATGCCAGGTCTAGCGCGCGCCTGGTTTCTGTGTACTCATCAGAAAAAATACCCGCCGCATCGGCCCAGGCTGCCAGCACAGGCCATTCTTTTTTTATAACGTTTTGGGTAAGAAATTTTGTAATGGCACGCATAGCGTTTACAATCGCCGTTTCCTTGTCTTCACTTATGGTATCGCCTTGTTCATCTTCCAGCCCAAAATAATCGCAGGCTTCCAGCATTTCGCGAAGGGCCTGTATTACCTTGTACAATTCTGCCAGCACTATTCCCAATGCTATAATATTGCTTACATTGGGTACGTCGCTTTTATCGAGGCCCAGCTTCTTGCGCAAATCATCCAGCAATTGCAACGCTTTGTTAAGCTTCTCTTTGGCCTTTGCTTTTTTTTGAGGTGAAGTGCTCTCTTTGGCGCCTGCAGCTGCCAGCACTTCGCCTTTAAAATTTTCATCTTTGGCCAACTCCGCCAGCGGGCTCAGCCATTTATCTAAGATGTTGATAGCTTTTGTAATCCTGTTCATGTGAGAACAATTAAAAAGTTTGCAGGCCTGCCCAGTCTATACGCCAGCCTATTAGCGCGTTAGTTATTATTACTACGACCCTTCCAACGGAAATGCAGGTTGTGCTGCCACCGGTTTTTTATTTAGCGATGCGCGGTACCGCAGGTAAGGGAACTCCATGGTGCCCGTTTTCAGGTTATCCGGAGCAGGCAATTGCGGAACAAAAAACATAGAATGTAATGCAAAAAACTCATCCTGCTTTTTTTCGAAATGAATAATGGCAATATGGCTATACCAGTTTATAAAACGGTTCATGTGATTACGACTTAAAAACGAGCTCCGCTGCAATATTTTTTGCAGGCCGTCTTTGTATGCATCACTGCTGTTATCATTTTTGGGGATGTCAGCAATAAGATTAGGAAAGGCAGCCGACAGAGAATTAAACCGTTCCGTATCTGCCCGCTCATCTGGCAAAATTTTCATGCTCCACCGGAATGAGGGGGCCGGTATGTCTTTTTTAAAAACGATACCAGGCAATATCTTTCCGGGAGTCGCGGGATCTGGCTTGAACTCTTTCAACGGCCAATCGCGCAACTGAATAGAAACAGATTTTTTGGAAAGCGCATAGGCATAACGGAGAGGAAACTGGCCAGGCCTGGCATCGTCAAATACATCAGGGTCGGTGGATGTTCTTACCCGCAATTTTAACTTCTTTACGTCTTCTTCTTTCTCCCAACCTATGCTGCTTACATTGGCAAAATCATGGTTGAGGCCGCCTGTGAGTACATTTTCCACAAAGGCAGCTGGCAGCAGGCCCATCAGCTGCCCTTCTGGTTTTATATTTTTTAAAGAGCTGGATACCATTTGTACAAACCTGGCCGCTTCGGGTTCGCCTTTCACCCAATAGTCCATTTCGCTGGTAATACCGTAATGCACATCACCTGCAAGAAAAATTACTTTCTTAAATGTGGCGCAACGTTTTAATAATGCCTGAAAACCGGCTTCATGAATCGACCAGTGTTCTACATCCATGGCTTCACTACCGGTATTGCCTACCCCGCGGGCAGATGTGTTGATACGCCTGCGCCGTTTTACATCAAAGTGGTCGTTCATGCTGGCTTTTACTTCGGCAATGCGCGAAGCAAAAGGTTGGGTAATAGATTCCATGACTGCCAGGCCCAGTACTGGTGCGCCTGAAATAATAAAGGCCAGTTCGGTACCAAACGGCATGGCATTGCCTGGCAGCTGTTCTGTGAGTGCGCTTTTGCGCAGCAGGTTGGGTGGAAAATCGAGTCCATCGGCAAAGTCGCGCCGGGTGCGGGTATCCAGCACAAATGCTTTGGTAGGGCCAATCTTCAGCGAGCAATGCCACTTAACCGGTGGCTTATCAAAATCTGCAAACCCCAAAGCGTAATGAAAATTAGCAATTAGCGGTTTATACCCTGCAGGCATTGACGTACTAACTATATCGCTTCCGGTAGTGAGCGGTTTAAAAGCAGCCACCAGTAAAGGAATATCCGTAAGCAGTTTATTGCGTGCATTGTTGTTGGGTGTGGTATCGGCCCACGCCTTTGGATCATTGCCCCAAGCCTGGAACAGCGCAAATGCCAGCAAACCGTTGCGTACAATGGTTTCACCCAGTCGGTTGGCCAATACTCTTTTCGTCCAGCCCCCGGTTAGGTACCAGTCGTCTGTAATATCATGATCATCAAAACACATAATAGAGGGTGTATTTGCCATTACCCTTCTCACTGCTTTCAACCCGTTTCTAAATTCGGCCACCCTTTCTTTCTGGCGGGGAGCATCATCTGGTGTTGCCCGTTCACGCCCTGTTACATACCGGTTCATCGACGCTATTAGTATAGGATCAGTTGGAGCGGGCGTGAGCGCAAATGCCCGTTGGTCGTTGGTAAGTGTATCCCAATTGGCTGGCACTTCCGCAGTTCCTTCCCCCTCCTCTCCTTTTTTTACAAGACCCTGCAGGTAAGTGCGTGTTTCTTTGGTATCGTTTACCCGGTCTTTGAAAAGGTTTGCTGCAGATGGCAGATTAATCAGCCTGAATTCATTTTTTTGTGTGGCGGGGTTCAGAAACTTCTCCAGCCAGAGCACATCACTCCATTGGAAAATATAGGCGGCGCAAAATTCCGCCAATGAAAAAAGGTGGTTGCCTTCATCACCCGTTAAGCCAGAATAGAAATTGGTAGCGCGCCTGCCCGGGGCAAAAGCAGCAGCCGTTGCTTCTATCCATACATAGTTTTCATCTTTATCCACCTGCAGCGAGTAATCCTGGTCAGGCAATTTTGGAAAAGGCAATTCTTCTACGCGTTCCAACAAAAAATTACCGGCATCAGTATAATGCTGTATCATAAAATCATTGCAATCATCCGCATAGATCTGGTCGCCTGTATGAAACAAGCAATGCGGTCTTGACCTGGGGTCGTGAATGCGATCGGGTTCAATAAAATCTGGCGACATGACCGTTGAAAGAATGGCAAGTCCATCGCGGCCTTTTCCATGCGGTTTGCGGCACGAACCATGTGCAATGCGCAGGTCTTCCAGCTTTTCAGGCGCGGTAAGGACCGAGGGCAACTGGCCTTTTTTAAAACCGAGTAATTCAGGTTCGTCAAGCAAACCCAGCGAGATCAGGTTTTCTGTTTCATTGGCGCCTGTAAAAAAAAGCAGGTTGTAAGAGTAGATGCTTCCGGGTGTAAGCATTCCGTTGGTGTCTATATGAACCACTGCTATGTGCAGGTTTTTACCAATTTGCAAGGTGGGGGTTCTAGCAGAAGCAAAAGCCACTTGCTTTTCAGGAAAGGAGGCGTTCGACGGGGTGCAGTAACCGGTATACACTTCCAGTACAATATCACGCTTTTCTTTGAGGGCTACCCATACAGAAATAATTTCCGGTTCCACCCTGCGCACAAAGGGGCCGCAGAGTATAAGCGGGAGATCGGCAAATCTTTCCGACAATGGTTGCAGGATCGGCATAGGCTAGATCAACTATTTTTTGAATAATGTAAAAACAGCAAAGGTGCTGATACCATTAAACCGGCTTTGCTAACTAATCAGGCTTGTTGAGGGGTGTTGTAAGCTTTGTGAAAAAACGAAAGCTCAGGAATTACTTTTCATCTGGAAGGATTGTACAAAACAAATTATGCAATTAAAGATAGCAGAAAAAATAAACTCCGCGATTATTTTCAAAGATAAAATATAAGAATACCGTAAACACGTGAGTTTTACTTTGGAGGAGTGGAAAGTTCACATTGCAGAAAATGGCTGGTATAAACGCTGGAACATTTTATACGCACCAGTTGATTTCCGGTTTTAAGTTATATGTTGACATTAAACAGCTGTTAATGGAGGATTATGAACATTACCGGACTCCCTCGATCTTCGACCGTGTTTTAGACGATAAAAAAATACTACTTTCCCGTTGAATTCAACCATGAAGGAATTGTGAAAAGAAGCGCATGCTATAGTTTACAAAAGTCACAAAAAAAATACCATGAAAAAGTTATTACTACTTTTAGCTATTGTATTTGCCGTACAATCACATGGGCAGCAAAACAATATCCGGCTAGTGGTGCGCGGAGATGATATGGGTTACTCGCACTCGGGCAACCTGGCGCTGATCAAATGTTATAAAGAAGGCATTGAAACATCTATTGAAGTCATTGTGTCATCGCCCTGGTTTCCGGAAGCGGTAAAGTTGCTGCACGAAAATGCCGGCGTAGATGTGGGCATTCACCTGGCGCTTACCAGCGAGTGGGAAAATGTTAAATGGCGCCCGCTTACCGATTGTGCCAGTATAAAAGATAGCAGTGGCTATTTCTTTCCGATGGTTTTTCCGAACAAAAATTATCCCGGTAAATCTATTGCAGAAAATAAATGGACGATAGCAGACATTGAAAAAGAGTTCAGGGCCCAAATAGAACTGGCACTGAAAAAAATACCACGCATCAGTCATTTATCATCGCATATGGGATGCACCTCTTTATCACCGGAAGTAGCAGCCCTTACAAAAAAGCTGGCCACGGAGTACCATATACCAATAGAACCGGGCATCGACCGCGATAAAATGGTGGGGTTCGACGGGCCGCACAAAACAACTGAAGAAAAGATACAAAGCTTTCTTACCATGCTTAATAAGCTGCAACCGGGAAAGACCTATGTTTTTATTGAGCACCCGGGCCTGAACGATGAAGAATTAAAAGCGGTTTACCATATAGGTTATGAGGATGTGGCGGCAGACCGGCAGGGTGTTACAGATTTGTTTACCAGTGAAAAGGTAAAAGCGGCTCTTAAGCAAAAAGGCATACAATTGATCAGTTACAAAGACCTGGGTAAGTAATGGCGTGTTCGTTTCACGCAGCTGAGTTTTCGGCTGCGCCGACGGTTTCACGCAGCGGAATGGCGGGGCGGAGAACGCAGTTTAGAAGTCTACGGAGCCCGCTGCCTCGTCCGCGCGCTGCGAGAAACGTTTGCTGAATCATTATCCGCCCGGTTTCACGCAGCTGATTATCGGCTGCGCCGATGGTTTCACGCAGCGAAATGGCGGGGCGGAGAACGCAGTTTAGAAGTCTACGGAGCCCGCTGCCTCGTCCGCGCGCAGCGAGAAACGTTTTGCTGAATCATTATCCGCTCGGTTTCACGCAGCTGATTTATCGGCTGCGCCGACGGTTTCACGCAGCGGAATGGCGGGGCGGAGAACGCAGTTTAGAAGTCTACGGAGCCCGCTGCCTCGTCCGCGCGCTGCGAGAAACGTTTGCTAAATCATTATCCGCCCGGTTTCACGCAGCTGAGTTTTCGGCTGCGCCGATGGTTTCACGCAGCGGAATGGCGGGGCGGAGAACGCAGTTTAGAAGTATACTGAGCCCGGTGCCTCGTCCGCGCGCTGCGAGAAACGTTTTGCTGAATCATTATCCGCTCGGTTTCACGCAGCTGAGTTTTCGGCTGCGCCGATGGTTTCACGCAGCGGAATGGCGGGGCGGAGAACGCAGTTTAGAAGTATACTGCGCTGCCCGCGGCGAGCAACTTTTTTCTGAATCATTCAATTTTCTACAATATGGCCAAAGCAACAAAGCCGCCTGTGGCAGCAACCGTAGATGTATTTATTAATAACCTGCCCGCACCATTTGCCGAAATAATTACGGGGGTAAGAAAAGTTTTTTTGACTACCGATAAACAAATTGGCGAAATCATCAAATGGAATGCCCCCTGCTTTGTGTATACCGGTGAAATGAAACCGTTCAATCCGAAAGAATATAAAAGGGATATCGCGGTGGTGAACGTGCACCGAAATGAAGTGCTGATTGTTTTTCCTACCGGTGCAAAAGTTACCGGCGGCCATGGATTGCTGGAAGGTAATTACCCTGATGGAAGAAAGATTGCCAAGATACACGACTTGAAAGATCTATATGCAAAAGAAAAGATCTTGCGGCAGGTGTTACAGGAATGGCTGCAACTGGTAGAACAATAAATTAATTGTAATATACTGCCATGAGCAAAGCACTTCCCCCCAAATCTGCCAATAATAAAAAGAAACCAATACATGTGGCAAAAACATCCGGCCAACAACCATTGTTAACAGCTGCTGCATTTTTAAAAAGATTACACGGCATTGCTTCAGCAAAAGAAGCCGCCAAAACACAACGGTATTTTAAATCGGGCGAGGGCCAGTATGGAGAAGGCGATGTATTCATCGGCGTGCGCATGCGCCAGCTGTTTGCGCTATCAAAAGATTTTGCAGACATGCCCGTGGCCGAGCTGGAAAAATTATTGGAAAGCCCCGTGCATGAAGCAAGGGCAGGTGCTGTGAGTATTATGGACAAGGCATCGCGCAGTAAAAAAACGCCCGAGCCACGGCGAAAAGAATTTTTTGATTTATACATGCGCCGGCACGACAGGATCAACAACTGGGATCTCGTTGATCTCGGTTGTCTGCACATGACAGGCTGTTATTTGTATAACAAGCCACGCAAAATACTGTACAAATTATCCCGTTCCAAAAACATGTGGGAACGGCGTACCGCCATAGTAAGCACCTGTTATTTTATACGCCAGGGAGATTTGTCCGACACTTTTGCCATTGCAGAATTATTAATGAACGATAAAGAAGATTTGGTGCACAAGGCTACCGGGTGGATGCTGCGTTTTGCTGGCGATAAAAACCCTCAACAACTCGTACAACTATTGGATAAATATGCTGCTACCATGCCCAGAACCCTTTTGCGCTACAGCATTGAAAAATTTGATAAAAAGAAAAGGGATCATTACATGGGACTCAAAAAACAGGCAACCCCTGCAAAGAAGTAGATGGCGTTTTGCGCCCGGTAAATGTCGCAACTGCACCTGATACAATCCAACACGGCAAACTACTTTTGATACAGCAAATGTTTTAATGGTACCAACACGCTGGTGAAACATTTCTAGTTAACGCGCTGCAGTAATAGAAACGCAGGCATACAATCCATCAACAGAAAAAAAGATTTAGTATGAGCAAACAGAAAATTACCCCGTTCTTATGGTTCAACAACAATGCAGAAGAAGCTATGAATTTTTATGCCGGTATTTTTAATAATGCCAAATTTGAAATACATCAGCGCTGGGGCGATAATGGCATGGCACCAAAAGGCTCTGTAATGTCGGCATCGTTTGAATTGGAAGGTCAAAAATTTATGGCATTGAACGGTGGCCCCATGTTTCCTTTTACGGAGGCAGTATCATTTTATGTAGACTGTACTACACAGGAGGAAGTGGATATGTTTTGGGAAAAACTTTCTGAAGGCGGCGTAAAATCAAGATGTGGATGGTTGAAAGACAAATTCGGTTTGTCGTGGCAGATTATTCCTGCGGCATTGGGTGAGTTAATGGGTAGCAAAGAACCCGGGGTTTCTGCTAAAGTGATGCAGGCAATGATGCAGATGGATAAGATTATTATTGCTGATTTGGAAAAGGCTGCAAGAAGCTAAACAGTTTTTAGTTTGTAGTTTTTGGTTATAAGCGGGTTATGACCGTGCTGATTGATGAGCAAAGTCGATAACGCTGTAGCATTCATGCCATCAAAAGTGGGCAAAATCGTTAAATAGTCAGTGGTGTGTCGGAATAGTTGACTTGTAACGCACTTTTCTTCTACATAAAGCGATTATACTGGGTAATATGCTTACCTTATGCAGGTTACTACTTTCTTTACTAACCTAATAAGTTTTGCATGCCATTTATTGACAGTGTTTTGGAGCCACCTTCCTACGGATGGAAAGACGCAGCGGGCAATTTGTCGAAGCCAAGTCCGGGGGCAATTTTTAATGAATTCTTCAAGCGGCTTAATGTATTTAAAGACAAAAAAAACTGGTTGTCATTTACGAGTTGGATGATGGTGGCAGCATTAGGTGTTTTTCTTTCGCTTTTTATTATTAAATTCTTCAGCATCAAACTGCTCATCATAGCATTTGTGTACAGCATGGTCATTATGGGCTCTCATGGCACTGTATGGTATCACCGTTATTGTACACACAGGGCGTTTAAATTCCGTAATAACTTCTGGCGTTTTGTTACGCAAAATATCACGCTTAAAATTATACCTGAAGAAATTTATGTGATTTCTCACCACGTGCATCATGCCAAATCAGATGAGCCGGGTGATCCGTATAATGCAACCGGCGGTTTTTTGTATTGTTTTTTGGCCGATGTTAATCACCAGCCTATCAGCAGAACCATGGATGCGCAAAGCTATAACCGTTGTGTGCATCTGATGAAACATACAGGGCAGATATCCAATACTTATGCGCAATACCAGCAATGGAGCTCATTGGCTAACCCCTGGCGTACGATTGGTGGTGTACTACTTAACTGGTGTTTCTGGTTTTTTATATTTTATATAATTGGTGGCCCGGGTTTGGCGTGTGCGTTGTTTGGTGCTGCCGGTGTTTGGGCGGTAGGTGTGCGTACATTTAATTATGAAGGCCATGGCAAGGGAAAAGATAAGCGGCAGGATCATACAGATTACAACCGCAAAGACATGTCTATTAATCAGCTTTGGCCGGGCATTGTGGCGGGCGAGTGGCACAATAATCATCACCTGTATCCCAAGAGTGCACGCTCCGGTTTTTTATCTTACCAGGTAGATTTTGCCTGGTATTATATCAAATTTCTGAGTATGATTGGCGCTGTTACAGAATATACCGATAATAAAAAGCAGTTCATGCAAAAATACTATCAGCCGCATAAACACAAGGTAGAGGCGCCAGTTGCACAACGGTGAGGCAATTATTTTGAATGATGAAGGTAAAATCTACATTTGAATTCTCCAATCTGCTATCTCTGATCATTAACGGCATTGTTCCGGAGGAACAGTTTATGGATTTATGCGTTGCTAAGTAACGCAGAGGTCTGTAGGACCGCATTATGCTCATGCCGGTCGTTTGCATAACGCGTTCCTCCGGAACTTATCGATCAACCATACCTTCTACTACCCATAAATTGTTCCTTCGGAACAGCTACCACGCTGCTATTTTGAATTAGAATTAGGCATATTAAGCTCTTCGTAAAGGTAATGCTTTGTTGTAACTAAATATTGTAGTATTTTCATGCTAAATATATTAGGTATGTTTCAAGGTATTAACGCAATAGAATTTGCGCGTTGTTTTCCTGATAACGAATCTTGTTTGCGTTATTTGGATGACCATAAATGGAAATTCGGCTACCAATGCAAGCACTGTGGGTGCGAGAAATATATAAAAGGTAAAACAGGATTTCATCGCAGATGCCAGCAGTGCGGATATGATGAAAGTGTGACGGCAAACACGCTTTTTCATGACATCCGTTTACCGTTATTAAAAGCGTTTCACATGCTGTTTCGCCTTACCACCAAAAAGAAAGGGATGTCTACAGTAGAACTGGCGGGTGAGGTGGGCGTTCAGCAGAAAACTGCCTGGCTGTTTAAGCGCAAAGTGCAGTTAGCAATGAGTGAAGCCGCTGCGTTACAAAACAATGTTGATGTTGACGAGTTCATTCTCGGGGCCAGAAATAAGGGGCAGCACGGCCGAAAAATTGATAAAAAAAAAGCCGCGTTAATAGCCCTTGAACTGCTGGGTAATGGAAAAGTCGGCAATATATTTATGAACCCGATAGAAAATTGCAAAGCTGACACTTTACGATATGCCCTGAAAAAAGGGGTGTCGGCATCAGCTAAAATAAGAACCGATGACTATCAACCTTACAAAACTTTAAGCACGGAAATGGACATCACGCAAATAAGGTCATTAAAAGGAAGAAATTTCAAAGAACTGCATATTCAAATCATGCTTTTCAAAAGCTGGATGCGAGGAATACACCACAAATGTTCTAATGACCACTTTTTTGCATACTGCAATGAATACAGTTATCGGTTCAACAATAGAAACGGTCGCAAGAAAATATTTGAGGTATTGATCAAAAGAATGCTACACATAAATCCGCATCCTTATCCAATACTAAAAACATTAAGCGCTTATTCTACCTAATTCTGTTTTGAATTTCAACTTTTGACTTTTGACTTTCTCTATAATCTTACCCGGCCTGTTTTTTGTAACTTCCCTTTCACATGAAGATTCTCTGGAAGTATTTGCAACCACAGCAATGGTTGATCACTATATCGCTGGTACTGGCCGGTATTAGTCAGCTTTTGAGCCTGGTAGACCCACTTATTTTTGGTAAGATCATTGATGAGTATGCCACCCAACCGGGCAACCGATCAGAAAATGAACTGGTAAAAGGTGTATTGTGGTGGCTGAGCGTAGCCATTGTGGTGGCTTTGCTGGCGCGCGTTGCCAAAGCCTTCCAGGAATATTATACCCGACTTGCAGTACAGCAATTTGGGATGCAGCTTTTTAATGAAGGATTAAAACAAACCCTTCGTTTAAGCTTCCAGGAATTTGAAGAACAACGTAGCGGCGAAACATTGTCTGTACTACAGAAAGTGAGGTCAGATACGCAACAGTTCATTAACTCGTTTATTAATATTTTATTTTCGTCTGTTGTAGGCATTGGTTTTCTCATCTGGTACTCCATTACCAAAAACTGGATGCTGATACCTGTATTTGTCATTGGTATTCTCGTACTCGGATCGCTAACAGGTCTTTTAAGTAAGAAAATAAAAACCACGCAACGTTCTATTAACAGGGAGACCAATAAAATGTCGGGCGTTATCACAGAATCGCTCCGAAACATTGAACTAGTGAAAAGCCTGGGTCTAACGTTTCCCGAAATCAGGCGCCTGCGCGAACAAACGCTCAAGATTTTTGAACTGGAAATGGTGAAAGTAAAAAAAGTAAGGGCCCTTACATTTATGCAAGGCACCACGCTCAGCCTGTTGAAGCAATCAATTCTGTTTATTCTGCTCTGGCTAATTTTCAGGAAAGTACTGAGCACCGGTGAACTGATTACTATGCAATTTATTTCCACGTCTATTTTTGGCCCGCTGCAAGACCTGGGCAATATCATTCTCAGCTACCGGGAAGTGGAAGCCTCCATCGCCAACTTTGACCAGCTGATGCACAAACCCATTGAACAAAGACCCGATGACCCTGCCGAGATTGGTGCGTTGCAGAACATCCGCTTTCAGGATGTGGTGTTTCACCATAAAACCGCTGCGTACAATGCAATGGATCGCATCTCATTCAGGGTGCAAACCGGCGAAACCATTGCTTTTGTAGGACCTTCCGGGTCGGGCAAATCTACATTGGTAAAATTGCTGGTGGGTTTATACAAACCCGTTGCAGGCGAAATTTATTTCAATGAAGAACCTGCATCGCGCATCAGGTACAATGTACTGCGCCGGCAGATTGGCTTCGTTACGCAGGATACACAATTGTATGCAGGTACTATTAAAGAGAACTTATTATTTGTAAAACCAGACGCCACCGATGCAGAAATAATGGATGCACTGCACAAAGCGTCCTGCGATTACCTGATCAGCCGGTCGTCTAACGGCATCAATACTATACTGGGCGAAGGTGGTATGAAATTATCGGGCGGCGAAAAACAGCGGCTGTCTATTGCGCGTGCGTTGTTGCGGCATCCCAGGCTGCTTATTTTTGATGAAGCAACGTCAGCGCTCGATTCGCTCACCGAAGAAGATATTACCAATACCATCCGCACTATTTCTGCCAACAGGGAGCAAATTACCATACTGATTGCCCACCGGCTGTCTACCATCATGCATGCAGATGTGATTTATGTACTGGAAAAAGGAAAGATTACTGAGACCGGTTCACACGATGAACTGCTGTTGCAAAAAGGATTGTACTATGCTATGTGGCGCCAGCAGGTGGGTGAAAGAAGACCGCTAACAGTCTAATCCATTCAGGCATTTACAAGCAGCATCAGCAGCAACACATTCACAAAAAAAGCAAATCACATTGTACGTTCGCTAACGTATATCCCTACCCTTTATCATTTACACTCCACTAAAATATTTTCGCAAATGCGGCACGGTATGCAATGTATTGCAAAAAAAACTACCTTTAGAATAGGGTCCTTAACCAAACAACCAGCGCACCATTGCATGTAACCATGTAAATGCGGCGACTGCCAACTGAAAATTCATGATCGTTCAACCAATAAAACAATTATGTAAACCACCCTCTCGTTCATTTATCTTACTACCCGGCCTTATTCTTGTGATCCTTCTGCTACACAACGTTGCTGCGATTGCACAGGCGGATGACATTTTCAAAAAAGAAACCTACCGACAATCCATGGTAGAACGATGGGAACTGGATTCCGCTTACCGAAAGAAAACATTTATCATCACCCCTTACAAGCCCATTTATATAACCGCCGGCCGCTGGTCTGATAACCCTAATACACAGCCGAAAAGCGGTAACCCATCTTACAGCCTGCCGTTTCCCGTTGCATATAATCATTACGAAGCAAAATTTCAACTCAGCCTGAAAACAAAAGCCTTACGGGGCATTTTCTGGGGCCATGGCGATCTGTGGATAGCCTACACGCAAAAAGCCCACTGGCAGATTTACAATGAAACACTGTCGCGCCCGTTTCGTGAATTAAATTATGAGCCCGAACTCATCCTCAATTTTGCCACGCGTTTTTCACTATTTGGTTTTAATACACGCATGCTCGGCATTGCGCTGAACCACCAGTCGAACGGAAGAACCCTGCCTTTATCACGCAGCTGGAACCGTGTGATCCTGCATGCAGGCCTTGAAAGAAAAAACTGGCAATTGTATATACGTCCATGGTTCAGGTTGCCCGATAAAGACGATGAGAACCCAGACATTACCGATTATATTGGTTGCGGTGATGTAACGGTTATCAGGTCATTTGGCAGACACCAGGTTTCCGTAGTGAGCACGCATTCATTGAAGTTTACCAATACCTGGGGCAGGGGCAGTATCCAGGCCAATTGGGTGTTCCCTATCTCGGGCAACTTCAAAGGCCTGCTACAGGTTTCCGACGGGTATGGCGAAACGTTGATTGATTACAATCACCGGCAAACTACTATTGGCGTGAGTGTATCGCTGGTAGAGTGGTGACGGTTCATTTACTACGGAATCCTTAAACTACATAATATGAAAAAGACATCACCCTCCTATCAGTTGCTTTTAATGCTACTGCTATTGAGCGTAGGCTTTACAACAAACACGGTTGCCCAAACTACCGACCAGCACATGCAGATCTACGACAATGCCACCCTGCATACCGTGGGCAGATTTTATTACAAAGGAAATACGAAAATTAGTTACCGGACATTAAAAAATGAATTTACCACGTATAATACCAAACAACTTTACCGCAAGGCAAAAGCAGACCGTATCTGGGGCGGCGTGCTTTCTGTAACAGGCGTTGGCGCACTGGTAACAGGCATTGTGGTAAGAAAAAACAATGCTACGCTGGGCAATATATTAACCGGCTCTGCTATTGCACTCAACCTCGGAAGTCTTCATTTTGCCAGGCGGTCAGATAAGCTGACCGACCAGGCGATCTGGTTAAGGAACCGAGAAATTTTATTTGGTATTCAACCCTAGGCAATCAGCATCACTTATACTACACCGTTATACATCCCCCTTTAATTAAAACACCATGGCATCCAGTTTGCAAAACACCGTAGTTCTATTGCTTCTTGCGCTTCTTATACTCGCTGGCAGTTCAAACGCACAAAAGTTGCATCCCGGTTTTGATAAGCAGGAATATATTGAGTTATTGAAAGTATCTGCCAGAACAACCGCAGCGCCCAAATATTATGAAGCAATAGCTGCACCACAGCGTTTCCGCATGTTGTATCAATCAACTGTGATGGGACTGGGCAATCTCTGGGACTTATGGGTCGACTCATCTAACGTGGCGGTCATTAGCCTGCGCGGCACCACGGCAGAATCAGTAAGCTGGCTGGGAAATTTCTATGCGGCCATGGTACCCGCCAAAGGTCAACTGCAGATTAGCGACAAAGAAAACTTCAGTTACCAGTTGGCAAACAACCCCCGGGCTGCTGTACATATCGGCTGGCTGGTGAGCATGGCTTTTTTATCGAAAGACATACTGCCTAAAATTGACAGCTCCTATAAAGCCGGTATAAAAGATATGATTATTATGGGTCACAGCCAGGGTGGAGCAATTGCATTTTTACTTACTGCTTACCTGTACAACCTGCAGCAGCAGCACACACTGCCAACCGATATCCGTTTCAAAACTTATTGCAGCGCCGGCCCCAAACCAGGCAATTTATATTTTGCTTATGAGTATGAAGCCATGACACAGTATGGCTGGGCATATAATGTGGTCAACTCCGCAGATTGGGTACCTGAAACACCCATGTCTATCCAAACCACCAGCGATTATAACAACAGCAATCCTTTTCTTAGTGCCAAAAAGATGATCAATAAAATGAAGTTTCCCAAGAACATTGCGCTGCGGTATGCTTACAGCCGGTTAGACAATCCCACCAAAGCAGCACAACGCAGGTACCAGAATTACCTGGGCAAAATGGTATCCAAGGCGGTGAAGAAATCATTGCCTGGTTTTATACCACCCACCTATTACAAGAGCAATCATTATGTGAGAGCAGGTAATACTATTGTTCTTTTGGCAGACAGCGCCTATTTCAACCTATTTCCTGAAAGTACCACCAACCTTTTTCCACATCATTTTCATCCGCCGTATCTGTACCTGGCAGATAAACTGCCCGATACCGGTGCACAGGCATTGCCATAAAAAAATGGGTACGATAACGTTAATGAGTAACCGTAGTACGAAAATCTGCGGCTTCCACCTATTCCACTATTTCAGAAAATTGGCACCATTTTGCTTCAACAACTGCTATCGTAACCCCGGCGTATCATTCGTGCAGAGAAATAATTAGCAAGTATTCCAGCCCCTTAAACAGCAACAGGTTACGGGCGCAGCGGGCTCTGGTACAGGGCTTAACTCCCTGATCAGAAAAATAAAATTTTTTTGTTCACATTGTGGCAAAATGGCCGCAAACCCGCAGCCAATACAGCTCCCGTAAGTTTTTAACAACTGGTGCATAAATCCTTCACATTAATTTAATATTGATTAGTAATGTTGTGCTGTGATTATGGTTGCCGTAATAGATTCTTTATTACGGAATTAAAAGGGAATCCGGCGAAAATCCGGAACTATCCCCGTAGCTGTAAATCCCCAGGCACCCCGGTGCCAGTTTTCTGAAAAAAATCCAAGCCACTATGTTTTGCCAGTTGCAGGTATTGTGCTGGCTGCACGGGAAGGCTTCAGAAAGCGGGAAAGTCAGAAGACCTGCCGTATCACAATGATTTAGTTTGAACGCTTTCGGGTGAAAGGCAGCGAACTGGCTACATAAGGAAATTATCTTCCTGCTGTAATCAGCACCCCGTCTCCCCGCCTGAAAGTTTATATCCACCACAAAAATGGTTAGTCATGTTGAATGAAAATGAAGTATTGCTGAGAGAAAATAAAGATCGCTTTGTTATTCTCCCCATAAAATATCCCAAAGTATGGGAACAGTATAAAAAACATGAAGCCAGCTTCTGGACAGCCGAAGAAATTGATCTGAGCAGCGATATGAAAGACTGGAACGCATTGAACGATGGCGAACGTCATTTCATTTCTCACGTGCTTGCGTTTTTTGCGGCGAGCGACGGTATCGTAAATGAAAACCTGGCGGTGAATTTCATGAGCGAGGTTCAATTGCCCGAAGCAAGGTGTTTTTACGGCTTCCAGATCATGATGGAAAACATCCACTCAGAAACCTACGCATTGCTGATTGATACTTATATAAAAGACCCTGCAGAGAAATACAGGTTGTTTCACGCTATTGATACCGTTCCGGCTGTAAAGAAAAAAGCGGAGTGGGCATTGCGCTGGATAGATAATGGCAACTTTGCAGAAAGACTGGTAGCCTTTGCCGCCGTAGAAGGTATTTTTTTCAGCGGCAGCTTCTGCTCTATTTTCTGGCTCAAGAAAAGAGGGCTGATGCCGGGTCTCACATTCAGCAATGAATTGATCAGCAGGGATGAAGGCCTGCATTGCGAATTTGCGTGCCTGCTCTATAGCATGCTCAATGAAAAATTACCGGTAGAACATGTAACCAATATCATCAGGGATGCAGTAGCCATAGAAAAAGAATTTATTACGGAAGCCCTGCCGGTGGCATTGATTGGCATGAATGCGAAACTGATGCAGCAGTATATTGAATTTGTGGCGGACCGCTGGCTGAGCGAGCTGGGTTGCCCAAAAATTTACAACACCACCAACCCTTTCGATTTTATGGAAATGATCTCACTCGAAGGAAAAACCAACTTCTTCGAAAAACGGGTGGGCGATTACCAGAAATCAGGCGTACTCTCCGGAAAAGAAACACAGGCATTTTCTGTAGATGAAGACTTTTAAAAATTTAGAGTTATGAGTTGCATTTGCTCAGATATAGTGACTCATAACTCTTAATTCATAATTCAACATTCAAAACTTATTCTTACTCACCTATAATTCTCTACTACCCCATGTTTGTAATTAAAAGAAATGGTAAGCACGAAAGTGTCAAATTTGATAAGATCACCGCGCGCATTGAAAAACTTTGCTACGGCCTGGAAAGACGTTTTGTCAACTCCATTGACGTAGCCAAAAAAGTAATTGAAGGGTTGTACGATGGCGTTACCACTACCGAGCTGGATAACCTGGCTGCGGAAACGGCGGCATCACTTACGGTAAAGCATCCCGATTACGCTTTGCTGGCAAGCCGTATTGCAGTAAGCAACCTGCATAAGAATACCACCAAGAGTTTTTCTCATACAATGAAGTTGTTGTTTGAGTGTACCGATAGCAAAACCGGAAAATACCTGCCCCTGCTGGCCGATGACGTATGGGCTATCATCCGCGACAATGCGGAGCTGTTGGATTCTACCATTATCTACGATAGGGATTATGGATTTGATTATTTCGGTTTTAAAACCCTCGAAAAATCTTACCTGCTGAAACTGGATGGTAAAGTGGTGGAACGTCCGCAGCATATGTACATGCGGGTAGCCATCGGCATTCACAAAGAAGATATTGAGAGCGCTATCAAAACTTACCACCTAATGAGTGAGCGCTGGTTTACACACGCCACCCCCACCCTGTTCAACGCCGGTACGCCTAAGCCGCAAATGAGCAGCTGCTTTTTGCTTACCATGAAAGAAGATAGTATTGATGGTATTTACGATACGCTTAAACAAACTGCTAAAATATCACAAAGCGCCGGCGGAATTGGCCTGGCCATTCATGGTATACGCGCCACCGGAAGTTATATCGGCGGTACCAATGGTACCAGCAATGGCATTATTCCCATGCTTAAAGTATTTAATGATACCGCCCGTTATGTAGACCAGGGAGGCGGTAAACGCAAAGGCGCCTTTGCGGTGTACCTTGAACCGTGGCATGCAGATGTGTTTGAGTTCTTAGACCTGCGTAAAAACCATGGCAAGGAAGAAATGCGCGCGCGCGATTTGTTTTATGCGCTCTGGATACCCGATCTGTTCATGCAGCGCGTGGAAGCAGGCGGCGAATGGAGCTTGTTCTGCCCAAATGAGGCCCCCGGTCTGCACGAATGCTGGGGCGAAGAATTTGAAGCTTTATATCACAAATACGAAGCCGCCGGTAAGGCAAGGAAAACAATTAAAGCACAGGACCTGTGGTTTGCCATACTGGATGCACAAATAGAAACAGGAACACCCTATCTGTTATATAAAGATGCTGCCAACAGGAAAAGCAACCAGCAAAACCTGGGTACTATCAAAAGTTCTAACCTGTGCACAGAAATAATGGAATATACTTCGCCCGATGAAGTGGCGGTATGTAACCTCGCTTCACTGGCATTGCCAAGGTTTGTGATAGATAACCAGTTCGACCATCAGAAATTATATGATGTTACTTACCAGGCTACGATTAACCTCAACCGGATTATCGACAATAATTACTATCCCATTGAAGAAGCCCGTAACTCCAATATGAAGCACCGCCCCATTGGTTTGGGTGTACAGGGGTTGGCGGATGTATTTATTTTATTGCGGCTGCCCTTCGAAAGCGAGCAGGCCAAAGTGTTGAACAAAGAAATATTTGAGACCATTTATTTTGCCGCCATGACTGCCAGTAAAGACCTGGCTGAAAAAGAAGGTGCTTATGAAACCTATGCAGGCTCACCGGTATCAAAGGCCATCTTCCAGTTTGATATGTGGAACACTGAACCTACGCTGCGTTGGGATTGGTATACGTTGAAAGCCGCGGTGCTGAAACACGGCGTAAGAAATTCATTACTGCTGGCTCCGATGCCAACAGCGTCTACTTCGCAAATACTGGGTAATAATGAGTGTTTTGAACCGTACACCTCTAACATCTATGTTAGGCGAGTACTGAGCGGCGAGTTTGTGGTGGTAAACAAACACCTGTTAAAAGACCTGGTAGCGCTGAATTTGTGGAACGATGAGATGAAAAACAATATCATACAGCACAATGGCTCCGTGCAACAAATTGAAGGCATCCCGGCAGAAATAAAAGATATCTATAAAACGGTATGGGAAATCAAACAAAGAGCTATTATTGATATGGCTGCAGACAGGGGCGCGTATATTTGCCAGTCGCAATCACTCAACCTGTTTATAGATTCACCCAATACCTCCAAGTTAACCTCCATGCATTTTTACGCCTGGAAAAAAGGGTTAAAAACCGGCATGTATTACCTGCGTACCAAAGCCGCTTCACAGGCAGTACAGTTTACAGTTGAAAAACAGGGTGGTAAATTAAAAGAACCTTTAATTGATGCCCACGATGTTACTACAACAACAGTAACAGATGCAACAGATGAAAGCCTGCTTACCGGCGGTAGCTGCAGCATGGAAGAGGGTTGTGTTACCTGCAGTGCATAACAAACTATAGATCCTACTATAAAAATCAGCAGCTAGTCTGCTGATTTTTTTGCGCCATTACCAGCTTTTACAAATAAACAGCAACCCCAACGGGGTTGAATATGCGTAACCCTGGGTGCAACCCAGGGGATCGACACAAACCAGGGAATCGACACACCCTTGCCACAACCCACGGAATCGACAAAACTTTGCCGCAATTCCGCATCAGCCATAGCGTAGTTGCTACCCAGTGTTGGGCAAAGCACCTATGCCGCCTCAACGCCTGCGCCTATTCGTTTTTAAAAATAAAAGATGCTATTTTAGTTGGGTAATTTTTCACGTATAAATTGCCTGCCATGAACCACAAGACAGAAACCATCAAACGTTTTTTCAACCTGCTGCAATGGTTTACTACCAGTGAAGCTGAATACCGGGAAATCTTGCATACCGGTATAGAACAAACAGAGTACCCCAACCTCATGATACCCGCCATCAGGAAACGAACATTTACCAATCTGATTGAAGGCGCTGAAGCGGGCAAAAAAATGCTGTCGTACCAGCGTTTTGAACCCAGCCGGTTTTATGAAACTGATGATACTGTAATTGCAGAATATACCTGGACAGGCGAATTGAAAGTAAAGGCGGGAAGGTTTAAACAGGGACAGGTACTAAGGGCGCATATTTGTACCATATTTGAATTCAAAGACGATAAAATATTCCGCCAGCGCAACTATGATTGTTATGAACCAGTGGAGTAGCGACTTATTTTAGCATAGTAACCGCTAATTTTTTTTAAGCCTGATGACGTGCGTTCCGTGTAAGAGGATCATAATCACATAAGTAGGATCAAACTCAAACCATTTTTTTGCAAAGTTGGGACTGTTGCGGTATTTATGGTGATTGTTCTGAAACAATTCGCCCAATAAAAACAAACCCCAGGGCTCTGTATTGCGCGAATGATCGCCATTATTAAAATTTGAATAGCCGTATTTATGCCCGCACCAGTTTACAATGGCGCCCTGTATGGGCCCCATCAGGAAGTGAATGGGCAACAACAAATACCACCAGGCGCTGGGTGCAAAATATACATAGAAAGCTGTATACGCCACGCCAAATGCAATACGCGTAATCATGCTGTCGCCAAATTTATCCAGCTTAGCCCATACTGGCAGGTACTCCTCGGTAAATTGCGGTTCGGGCAATGCCTTACCGGTTAAAAAGGCCTGGTAAATTTCTTTGGTATGGATCATCATGTGCCATACGTCCTTAAAAAAATGGGGCGAATGCGGATCCTTTTCGGTATCGCTGTATACGTGGTGCATCCGGTGCAGCACCGCATAAGCACGGGGATTTAAAAAAGAAGAGCCTTGCGTAAACCAGGTAAGAAAATAAAATAACCGCTCCCTTTTTTTTCCTGTTGTATACATTTGGTGGGATGCATACCGGTGCAGAAAAAAAGTGTGGAAGAACAATGATAAAAACCAGTGTGAAAAGAAAAATATTAAAATAGCGATCATTAATTTACCCGATTTTCGTACGAGGATGCAAAGGTAATGCAACTAAGCATAGAAACGAAATTAGAAGGCTGTCTGTTAAGGGGATATGGCTAAAATGTGACTAATATTTAACAGTCCCATTCAGGAAGTCTCTACAAATTGGTTTGCCTGCCATAAACTAACATTCATTACCACAAAGAATGGTGCTTTTTGACCTTCTTTTTCTAATTTAGACCGCTGCCATACCCAGATATTTTTTCAGCACAAAACCAACACTATGCTTTATCGCATTTTCTTAATGGCATCGGTCCTGTCTTTCACCCTGCAAACAAACGCACAAAACAGCAGCAACTCAAAACCCATTGCTGTTATCGCCTACTACGCCGGCCGCACGACTATGATTGACAGTTTTGAAGTAGAAAAATTAACTCATCTTATTTTCTGCTTTTGCCATCTAAAAGGCAATGAGCTGTCGGTTGGCAACGCGCGCGATAGTGCTACCATACAAAGAATGGTGGCATTAAAGAGCCGTAACCCGCAGCTGAAAATTATTTTATCGCTGGGCGGATGGGGTGGCTGCAAAACCTGCTCACCCGTTTTTAATACCCGTAAAGGCAGGCGTGAATTTGCGCGCTCTGTAAGGGATCTTAACACCTATTTTGGTACAGATGGCATTGATCTGGATTGGGAATATCCCGCTATTGAGGGTTTTCCGGGCCACGCTTTTGTTCCCGGAGACAAACCGGCGTTTACCCAACTGATTAAACAACTGAGGCGGAAACTGGGCAATTCCCATGAAATTAGTTTTGCCGCAGGCGGTTTCACCAAATTCATTGATTCTGCGGTTGAATGGAAAAAGGTCATGAAAAAAGTAGACCGCGTAAACCTGATGAGCTACGACCTGGTGAGTGGCTTTAGTACCATTAGCGGTCATCATACACCGTTATATTCAACGCCTTTACAAAAAGAATCTACCGATAACGGGGTAAAGCTGATGCTGGCAGCGGGTGTACCGGCCGATAAAATTGTTATTGGCGCAGCATTTTACGGGCGTCTTTTTGAAGTAACCGATACTACCGGCAACGGTCTCTACCTGCCCGGCAAATTTTCTCACGGGTTCTCTTTCCGCAGGGGCAATGATACGCTAAGTGCTGCCAATGGTTTTGTGCAGTACTGGGACAGCATTGCCCATGCGCCGTATGCATTCAACCGGCAAAGAAAACTGTTGGCCACTTACGACGACAGCTTGTCTGTTCAATACAAGACAAAATATGTTATCAGCAATAACCTGAATGGCATCATGTTCTGGCAACTGGCCGATGATGCGTTCAGCAACGGTTTGTTACACGCCATAGACAGAATAAAGCAACACAATTAGCTTTTGCCTGTGCTTTTATTGCTGATTTTGAGATTTCGGGATTTTGGGATTTCGGGATTTTGAGATTTTGAGATTTCAAGATACCTTCTATTCTTACATCACTTCTTTTTAAAAAAGTAGTAAAGTCAATTCAGAAATCTCAAACGCAAGAAATCCAACAATCATTCATAAAATTCTTGTCAAAGCAAATGCAATCAATCCAGCAATCTCAACATCAGGAAATCAAGAAATTGCGTTCCCGCATACGCTTTACCCTGGTGTTTTTTATGGTAGCGATAGCCATTAGTGGCATTACCGCTTTTCCGTTAGAAACAGAATTGCGCTGGCTGCTTACTTTCAGCGGCCGCATGCCGGCGCCGCTGGCAGCATTTCTGCAGCAGGTATATGAAGCGCTGCATGATACCAACATGCGTTATCCCATGCTTGCCTATGGTTACGATTGGCTGGCATTTGCGCACATTGTAATTGCATTGTTTTTTATAGGACCCCTGAAAGACCCGGTGAGAAATATATGGGTGATAGAATGGGGCATGATAGCCTGCGCAGCCGTCATTCCGCTTGCATTTATTGCCGGTTCGGTACGCGGCATACCTCTTTATTGGAAACTGATTGACTGCTCGTTTGGCGTCTTTGGAATTATTCCTTTGCTGTACTTACGAAAATGGATTAAACGATTAGAAAAATTTGAAAATGTGAAAATGTGAAAATGACAGCTTTAATAAAACAGTCGTGTCAATTGTTACAAACAACAGATTATCTTAGTATTGTAAAAGAAATAATGCCTTTGCAAACAAAACATGCTGAAATAAAACAAATCAGCCCTCCTCAAATCAGACATCAGAGATAATATGATAAGTTACAATCCGAAAGAATGGTTCATTTTTCTTTTTAGACTGCACAAGTCGGATACCATACGCAGGCTGATGCCCCTCATGATTGGTGTGGCCGCATATTCAGCATTGGTAACGTTTGCAGAAATTGAATGGTTGCACCTGCCTGAGAACAGCCATGTAAAAAGCATTCCCGTGTTACATGGTTTGCTGGGTTTTGTAATTTCCATGCTGCTGGTCTTTAGAACCAATACTGCTTACGACCGCTGGTGGGAAGGCAGAAAGCTATGGGGTGCACTGGTGAATAACAGCCGTAACCTGGCTATTAAACTGGCCGTGATGGTGCCCGCAGATGATACTGCCAGCCGGAATTTTTTCAGGAAGATTATACCCGCGTACGCCTATGCGCTCAAAAAACATTTAGGGCATGAAACCACGCGGATCTCGCTATTTGATAATGATCCCCACCTGGAACAACTGATCAGCCAAGACAAACACATTCCCAACCAAATAGCCAAACTGCTTTTCACTCATATTCAGTCGTTGTACAAGAACGGTGTTATCAATGGCGACCAGTTAATTGTACTCAATACAGAACTGATTTCTTTTACAGATATCTGCGGCGCCTGCGAGCGTATCAAAAACACACCCATCCCCTACTCGTACAGTGCCTTCATCAAAAAATTCATTTTCTTTTATGTGGTCACGCTCCCGTTTGGCTACGTGTTCTCCCTCGGTTACCTTATCATACCCATTGTAACCTTTGTTTTTTACGTACTGGCCAGCCTTGAAATCATTGCCGAAGAAGTGGAAGACCCCTTTGGTGGCGATGAGAACGATCTTCCGCTCGATAAAATTGCCGCCAATATTCATAAGCATGTAAATGAAATACTGGGGTGATAGGTATCGCTGATGTCTGATGTGAAGATGTCTGATTGCTTTTGCCACGCTTTTAAGTCACCGCAACAAAATTACTACGCTGCATTACAAATCCAACGGGTTGATTAGTAATGTGAAACTCAAACACCTGACAGGCGGCGCCCATTCAATAACGGGTAATTAGAATCTGCACACCCACGTAAGTCAGATCAGCGATCCTCCAATCAGCAATCAGAGATTCTTACCATTTACCCGTCAAAACCTGCATTCCATACCTGTTTTTAATCATTTGATTAAATCTTTTGATTAAACCTGATTTTCAGGTTTATCTTTGCGGTATGAAAAAATCCACACCTAAAAAAAGGGAGAAAGCAAAAGCCGCACCCGACAGTTCAACAGAGGAAAAAATTAAAAATGCCGCCCGCCTGGTATTTCATAAAAAAGGTTTTGCCGCCACCCGCACGCGCGATATTGCTGAAGAAGCCGGCATTAACCTGGCGCTGCTGAATTATTACTTCCGCAGTAAACAGAAGCTGTTTGATATCATCATGCTGGAGACAATGCAGGGGTTTACCAAATCATTACTGGCGGTATTTAATGAAACTAACACCACGCTCGATGAGAAATTTGAAATTTTTGCAGACAGGCATATTGAATTGCTATTGAAAAACCCGGGTGTACCCATTTTTATGTTGAGCGAAATGCGCTCCAGCCCCGATACACTGTTTTCCAAAATAGGTGCAGTTGACATGATTTTGAAATCGCATTTCATCAAACAGTTTAACGAAGCAGTAAAAGCAAGTAAAATAACAGCCGTACATCCTTTGCAGGTTATTATGACCATGCTGGGCATGACCGCCTTTCCGTTTGTTGCCAAACCATTACTAAAAGGCATGGGTAATTTATCAGAAGATGATTATACCAAATTAATGCTGGAACGCAAAAAGCTCATTCCGCGGTGGATAAAAGCCGCATTGAAAGCAAAATAACACCCTCCTGAATTGGTGACCACGATAAAAATGCAAGAAAATGAATACAAAGCAACGAACCATATTATTATTAAAACAGTTCATCCTAATGGGCAGCTTACTGTTTCTTTCACTGCTTTGCCCGGCACAAACTACAGGCCCCCTTACCATTGAACAAAGTTATTTGCTGGCTGCAAAGAACTACCCGCTCGCCAAACAACTATCACTGATAGAAAAAACAACAGCCTACACGCTTGAAAATATTGCCAAAGGCTGGTTGCCGCAACTCAGCCTCAACGGACAAGGCACTTACCAAAGCGCCGTTACACAAATACCATTCTCGTTACCCAATGTAAACATACCGGTGCTGAGCAAAGATCAGTATAAAGCCTATGCCGAGATTTACCAGCCACTGACCGACGGATATACCATTCAACAACAAAAACAACTGGCAACGGCCAATGCTGCCACAGAAGCCCAGAAATTATCAGTAGAATTATACAAGCTGAAAGAACGCATCAACCAGCTTTTCTTTGGTTTATTATTGATAGATGCGCAAGCCATGCAAACCGAATTGCTGAAAAAAGATATCCGCGCAGGGCTTGATAAAATAAACGCAGCCATCAGCAATGGAACCGCGCTTAAAAGCAGTGCAGATGTGTTGCAGGCAGAACTATTGAAAGCAGATCAGCGCAGCATAGAATTAAAAGCAGGCCGTAAAGGTTATGCAGACATGCTGGCGATTTTTATTAACCAGCCCGTTACAGAAAGCACAGTGTTGCAGCCACCAGCACCAGTGGCGCCCATGCCTGCTATCAACCGGCCAGAATTACAGTTGTATGAAGCACAGAAAAGCAGCATCACTATACAGGATAAACTCATTAAAGCAAAAAACCTGCCCCGCCTGGGTGTATTTGCGCAGGGTGGTTACGGTAGGCCTGGGCTGAATATGCTGAGCAATGATTTTGCTGGTTATTACATCGGCGGATTAAAACTCAACTGGAATTTTACCGGCTTGTATACCGCCAAAAAGGAGAAAGCCATTCTTAAGTTAAACCAGGCAGGCATTGACGTACAAAAAGAAACATTTCTGCTCAACACGCGCATGGTCTTATCGCAACAAAATACGGAAGTAACCAAATTCCAGGAATTGATAGATACCGATAAAGAGATCATACGCCTGCGTGAAAAGATAAAGCAAACATCGGGCAGCCAGCTGCAAAACGGCACCATTACCAGCATCGACTACCTGAGCTATGTGAACGCAGAAGACCAGGCCAGGCAAAGCATGCTGTTGCACCAGGTACAACTGCTGCAGGCACAATACAATTACCAGGTAACATCAGGCAATTAATTTGATATAAAAATGACAACAATGAGACCCACCAGGCAACTTGCATTTGCAGCCATAATGTTGATAGCAATGGCATCCTGCAAAAACAATAAAAACAATTTTGATGCATCCGGTGCATTTGAAGCAGAAGAAACCATTATCTCTGCCGAAGCGCCGGGCACCATTAAACAACTGAACGTGGAAGAAGGCGCGCTGCTACAGGCCGGACAGGTAATTGGCTATATAGACAGCGTACCATTGTACCTGAAAAAAAAGCAGTTGGAAGCACAATTGCGCGCAACCGGCAAACGCATACCCAATGTAACCGCACAAACCGGCTACTACAACCAGCAGGAAGCAGTTATACAAAGCCGCCTGAATAATTTGTTGCATGAGCAAACGCGTATTCAAAACCTGGTGAAAGCAGATGCCGCAACGCCGAAGCAACTTGACGATATCAATGCACAAATTGACGAAACCCGCAAACAATTACTGGTAACCGGTAAGCAAAAAGATGCACAGGTATCGGCTTTACAAACACAGTCTTCATCTATCAGCGGCGATCTATTGCCATTACAGGTGCAGATTGAGCAGGTAAATGATCAATTGGCCAAATGCAACATTATTAACCCGCTCAATGGCACGGTACTAAGCAAATACGCTATTGTAAATGAAATAACGGCGCAGGGAAAACCACTGTACAAGATTGCCGACCTGCGGACTATTATTCTACGGGCCTATATCTCAGGCAACCAGCTACCCGCGCTAAAACTAAACCAGCAAGTAAAAGTGCATACCGATGACGGCAAAGGCGGTTACAAAGAAACAAATGGCACGGTTACCTGGATAAGCGATAAAGCCGAGTTTACCCCCAAAACCATTCAAACGAAAGATGAAAGGGCGAATATGGTGTATGCTGTAAAAATAAAAGTAGCCAACGATGGCAGTTATAAGATTGGCATGTACGGAGAAATAAAATTGTAACCCCATGAGCCATGTACTTTTAAATAATCTCAGGAAGACCTACAACAAGGGCGCATTGGTGGCGGTAGACAATGTATCATTTGGTGTAGATAAAGCAGAGTTGTTTGGTTTGATTGGTGCCGATGGCGCCGGTAAAACAAGCATATTTCGTATGCTCACTACGCTGTTGTTGCCAGACGGCGGAAACGCCACGGTAAATGGCCACGATGTGGTAAAAGATTTCAAAAAAATTAGAAAAGAAGTGGGTTACATGCCCGGCAAATTTTCTTTGTACCAGGATTTAACCGTGGAAGAAAACCTGCGCTTCTTTGCCACACTGTTCAATACCACTATTGAGGCCAACTATAATCTCATCAAAGATATCTATGTACAGATTGAACCGTTTAAAACGCGCAGGGCGGGCAAGCTCTCTGGCGGAATGAAACAAAAACTGGCGCTTTGTTGCGCACTCATACACCGGCCGTCTGTTCTCTTCCTGGATGAACCCACTACCGGCGTTGACACGGTATCAAGAAAAGAATTCTGGGAAATGTTAAAGCGCCTGAAAAATGAAGGCATCACTATTCTTGTTTCTACGCCCTATATGGATGAAGCCACGCTTTGCGAACGCATCGCGCTTATTCAAACAGGAAAAATATTATCTGTTGACACCCCTGAAAACATTACCCGCCAATACCCCGAAAAATTGTTTGCCATTAAGTCCACGCACATGAGCCGGCTGATTACCGAACTGAGAAACTACGACAACATCAGCAGCTGCAATGCTTTTGGGGAATACCACCATATCACTTTTCGCACAGATGCCGGCAATGCAACGGCAGATTTAACCCGCTACCTGCAGCAGCACCAGTATGAGCAGGTAGAATTAAAAGAAATCCAGCCCTCGGTGGAAGACTGTTTTATTAAACTGATGAACGCTTAACATGAATGAAGTAGTAATAAAAACAGACAAGCTCACCAAACGTTTTGGCGATTTTATTGCCACCAATGAAATTACGTTTGAGGTATACGCAGGTGAGATATTTGGTTTTCTCGGGGCCAACGGCGCGGGCAAAACCACCGCTATGCGCATGCTGTGCGGGCTTTCTACGCCATCTTCAGGCAGTGCCACCATTGCGGGTTTCGATGTATACAAACAGACGGAAAAAATAAAGAAGAACATCGGTTATATGAGCCAGAAATTTTCTTTGTACGAAGATCTGACCATCATTGAAAACATACAGTTCTTTGCGGGCATCTACGGGCTCTCTGGCAAAAAAATAAAAGAAAAGACAGCACTGCTTATTGACCAACTGGGTTTACAAAACGAAGCCAACAAACTGGTAAGCTCATTACCCCCGGGATGGAAACAAAAACTGGCCTTTTCAGTAGCTATACTGCACGATCCTAAAATTGTTTTTCTTGATGAGCCTACCGGTGGTGTTGACCCGGTTACCCGCCGCCAGTTTTGGGACTTGATCTATGCAGCGGCAGCCAGCAATATTACCATTTTTGTTACCACGCATTATATGGACGAAGCAGAATACTGCAACCGCATTTCAATGATGGTGGATGGCGTAATGAAAGCCTTGGATACACCGGCTAACTTAAAACAACAGTATGGCGCATCGTCTATGGATGAAGTGTTTTTTGAACTGGCGAGGGGTGCTAAAAGAAAAGCAGACTAATCATTTTTTTATGAAACAGTTTATCACGTTTATACAAAAAGAGTTTTACCACGTGTTTCGCGACCGTAAGACATTGCTGCTGTTGTTTGGGCTGCCGGTGGCACAGATTATTCTCTTCGGCTTTGCGCTTACCAATGAAATCAAAAACTCAAAGATTGTGATTTGTGATTATGCCAAAGACAATGCCAGCCGGCGCATCATCGAAAAAATAGCAGTAAGCAAAAATTTTCAACTGGAACAAAACCTGTTGAGCCACCAGCAAATTGAAGCCGCTTTTAAAAGTGGCACCATAAAACTGGCCGTTGTTTTTCCTGCAGGTTTTAATGAAGACCTCCTGCATTTCAACAAGGCATCGGTACAGGTTATAGCGGATGCATCTGACCCCAATACTGCCACAACCCTTACCAATTACATAAGCAATATTGTATCAGATTACCAGAAAGAACTCACCACGCTCAATCCACTACCCTACCAGATTGTACCGCAAACACGCATGCTGTACAATCCCGAACTAAAAGGTGCTACCAATTTTGTACCCGGCGTTATGGCATTGGTGTTGCTGCTGGTCTGTGTATTAATGACATCCGCATCCATTGTGCGTGAAAAAGAAAAAGGCACCATGGAAGTACTACTGGTTTCTCCATTCAATCCCTTCCTGGTAATTATTTCAAAAGCGGTGCCCTACTTTGTATTGTCGCTCTTTAACCTTACAGTGATTTTGCTGCTCAGTGTTTTTCTGCTGGATATGCCATTTAACGGCAACCTGCTGCTGTTCTATGCCGTAAGCAGTTTGTTTATTATAACTGCACTCGCGCTGGGTTTGCTGATATCAAACACTACAGACTCTTTGCAATCTGCGATGCTGGTTTCTTTGCTGGGTATGCTGATACCTACTATGCTGTTTACAGGTTTTATGTTCCCGATAGAAAATATGCCCAAACCATTACAGGTTATTTCAAATATTGTTCCCTCCCGGTGGTATTACATCATTGCCAAATCAATTATGATAAAAGGTTTGGGTTTCTCGGTTATCTGGAAAGAAACGCTGATCCTCTTTGCCATGACCGTTTTTCTGTTATTGGTAAGCCTTAAAAAATTTAAAATACGCCTGCAATGAAAACACTACGTTACCTGCTTATCAAAGAATTCAAACAGATCTTCAGGAACCGATCTTTGTTGCCGGTCATTTTTGTAATGCCGGTAATACAATTGCTGATCATGCCGCTGGCGGCGAACTATGAGGTCAAAAACATCAACATTTCCATTGTTGATAATGACCACTCCACTTATTCGCGGAAGCTCATCTCCACCATCACCGCATCGGGGTATTTTAGGTTGTCGGGCTATAGCAGTTCATTCAACCAGTCGTTCAAACAAATTGAGAACGACGAGGCGGACCTGATCTTGGAAATACCCCAAGACTTTGAAAAAAAACTGGTGCGCGAAAATAAACAGCAACTGTTTATTGCCATTAACGCCATTAACGGTACCAAAGCGGGGTTGGGCGGTTCTTACCTGGCCACTATCATATCTGGCTTTAATAACAGCATCCGCCTTAACTGGCAACAGCCGCAACGGTTTAATCCATCACCGGTCATTGAAGTAACGGCTTCCAATTGGTTTAATACTTACCTGTACTATCCGTTTTTTATGGTGCCTGGCATACTGGTAGTATTGGTTACCATGGTATGCACATACATGTGTTCATTAAATATAGTAAAGGAAAAAGAAATCGGAACCATTGAACAGATCAATGTAACGCCCATTAAAAAATATCATTTCATATTAGGCAAACTGATACCCTTTTGGGTGATTGGCATGTTTGTATTTTCTGTGGGATTATTTGTTGTAGGAAGGCTGGTATACGGCATTGTACCGCAGGGTAACATTTTGCTACTCTATGCTTTTCTTGCGCTATACCTGGTAGCATTGCTTGGCCTGGGGTTATTGATATCTACTTATTCTGACACACAGCAGCAAGCCATGTCCGTTGCTTTTTTCTTTATAATGATATTTCTTTTGATGAGCGGGCTTTTTACGCCGGTAGAAAGTATGCCGCCATGGGCCCGTTCCATCGCCAGTTTTAACCCGGTAACTTATTTTATTGAAGTGATGCGTATGGTGGTACTGAAAGGCAGCGGTTTTAGCGATATCAAATACCAGTTTCTTATCATCACAGCATTTGCGCTTTTCTTCAATACCTGGGCTATACTTAATTACAAGAAAACAAGCTGATATACTGTCCGCTTCGCGGAGAATGGAACGCAGATTTTTATGATGGTGATGATGAATTATGAAAGATGTGGGTAAACACTGTTTCGTAGTGATGTCTAATGCTCGTCTTCTTTAGTCCGCTTCGCGGAGAATGGAACGCAGATTTTTATGATGTTGATGATGATTAAAGATTGTGTGTGTGCCTTGGAATAAGTGATGGTACAACTGAAGTAGGAACTTAGACAAGCCGGGGCTGTGCTTTGGTGGCTTCCCCCCGCCGGGGGAAGTCGGATGGCGGCCGAGATACTATTACAGTCGCCTGAGTACCGGCACCAATGCCATAGAAGAAGCATCACGAAAATCTACCAGTTGCTGTTCACCGGGCGCGCTAAACCGGTATTTTCTGCCAGTTACATTGCCTGTAACCGTAAGTGCCGACTGACCGGTATACTGAAAACTGATATCGGGCCCTAATTTTTGCGTGGGTAATTTTACCTGCTGGCTACCGGTGTACATGCCAGACGATTGCTTAGCAGTAGTGTTGGCAGTTTCGTTTCTTTTGTTGCCGCAGTTGCACATGGGTTTCTATTTTAATTGTTTAATTAGTCTTCTGTATAATCAGGAACCTCACTCTTTGGCGCGCTTTGTTTACCAGCAGTGGTGGCCTGTTCAAGCAGGCAGGCCGCACCAGATACAGCGCCCCAGCACAATAATTTTTCTGCCCAACCCGTGCCCAGCCAAATACCAAATGGCAATGCCACCCATACGCTGGTACAATAAAAACAATCGAGCAAGCTTCCCCAAAAACCGTTTCCGACTTTTTTTCTCACTAAAAAAATGATATCAAACGGGCCGTCTTCTTTTGATAGAAGATGGGTAATACGCCAGGCTGTCAACATACTTAATGCCAGGTACAATAGGTTCATGCTAATGGTTAATAATTTTTTGAACAGCCTTCTGTGGCACGCCTGTTATCTGCGTGCTGCAGGAAAAAACAGGTAATACCAGGTTGATGCTACTGATTAGACGGGCTTATACCAATTGGGGAAACGGCTTTGCTATACTATTGCCGTGTTAAAAGAAATTATCTTCTTTACTCTGTTTTTGTAACAGCCGATAAATAAGAAAATATCTTTCTTAAAAATAAAACATTCCCACCATTCTGAAAATTTTAAAACAATAAGCAGCCGGATGGGTTATATCCGGCTGCTGGTATTAGTAAAGTCTGCCGTGCCTGGTACTACTGGCCTGGCACACGAAGACAGAATCCCTGTATATCATTATTGTACAGTCCGATTGCATGAGAATGTACAATGGTTCTGTCGTACGCATCAATGCGCACATTATAACCGCATTTTGGAACACCTGCTGTGTGTATCACAAATGTGCCCGACTTGCCGCCGTTGGGTAATGTACCACCCACATAGCTAAGTCCATTGCCGCCGGTGCCGTCTACGTCTACTACTGCTCCATTGTCTGGCGTAACCGAAATACTGAATGAGCCGGCATGTGCGTCTGTCATGTTATACGTGCCGGTTATATCCTGTCCGGTAGTAAAGTCTGCGCAATCGCCGCCAATAGACGGGTCGATATGTATTTGCACATCGGGCGCCTGGGCATCTACAGTAATGGTAACGGAACCATTGGGATCATTGTAGATATTATTGAAAATATCTTTCGCCTGTATGCGAATGACATGTTTGCCTTCTATGGTTGCGCCATACCTTCCCAGTAAGCCGCCTACAATATTTACTGTAGTTGTTTGCAGGTAGGGTATCCATCCGTCTGCACCAGGGTTGAATGTATGATCCGTAAATACGCCCAATGTATCGGTGGTGATTACCTGCGTATCTGCTAACGGCAATTCAATACCGCCGGGTTTTGTAACCAGGAAGCGATAGCTCATACCGGGTAAAGCAAAAAAGATGTGACCGATCAACTCCATAGTGCCATAGAACGGACTGTTGAGCGCGCCGCCCAAAGACCCTGCAAGGCCAGTGGTAGCCAGACCTGTGGCATTATTGATATCATCTACCACCATGCCACCTACTTTTTCAAGTATTACGGTGCTGTTGCCGGGTACAACGCCACCTGGCAATGATTTTATTTCTACTGTGCATTCTTCCCAATCTCCATAAGGCGCTACATAGTTGGGATTGTTGGCTGGCGGTGCACTGTTCCATGATAAGATGGCTTTCAGTTTTGCTTTGCCTGCAATACAATATTCTTTCTGGTGGGGTTGCAGGTTTACCGGCAACGTAATATTGTACCACAAACCATCTTTGGGCATGGTGTTGATATCATGCACATTTACAGAATTGGTACCCATGTATTGGTAGCCGGATCCAAAATCCATATAAAACGCTACATACTCCCTGCTGCCGTTGGTACAGAGATCGCCTGAATAACCAAAAGGCCGTTTAAGTACCACGCTGGCATGTACAGAGTTCAACTCGCGGTTGAGGGCAACGCATTTCACTTCTTCGTACGTAGTATTAAACTGCAGCAGTTTTATTTTTCCCAGTATCTCGGGCCAGTTAAAACCTTCTGCAGTGATGTTGCCGGTAAAAGAAGAAAATGCGCTGAATTTCTGCAGATCAGCAACATAGTGCAATGCAACACGGGTGTCTTCTACCTGGTCTTTGTACATCCTTTTTAAGTACTGCGGACTAAAAACGGGATCGGGCGAAGGCGGCACGGTGGGTAATACAATCTGCAGTTTATCTATATTTTCTATCAGTTGTTTTTTTATAACATCGTCCAGCACAATGCCTTTTTTGATAAGGCACCACAAGCTTTTGAGGGGAGCTATCTGTATATTGGTTTCCATGGTATTGCCCCATACAGGAATCCAATTCGGGGAGTTCGCGGGCGGCGCGCTGTTCCACGATAGAATTGCCCTTACGCGTGGCAAAACGGCATCATCATCGCAACACGCTTTCTTGGAAGGATCTATTTTCAGGTTCACATTGTAGCAAAGTGTTTCCTGGAAAGAGAGATCATGCACATTGGTGCTTACCACTCCCTCATCTATCCAGGTGCCATTGCGCAGGTAATCAACATAAAACCGAACATACTCAAAACTGCCGTTGGTGCATGGGCCACCGGAGTAACCGCCACCTTGTTTAATGCTAATGGCTGCGTGCAATACTTGTGTAGCCGGGTGATAGCTCACACATTTTAATTCTTCATAAAAAACATTGCCTGCAATTTGTTCAACAGGTTTAAGTTTACTGTCTTTAAGGTTACCAAAATAATTGGGATTAGACAGTTGTAATACTTTGAATGTTGACCGGAAGTCGACATGCTCCAGATCTTTTTTTGGACGTTCTTTTGACATAGTGAAAAGGTTTATTGTTAAGAATAGTTTTTTAGTTTATAGTTTGTAGTTTTTGGTTTATAGTTTATAGTTTATAGTTTGTAGGTTTTGGTTTTTCGTTTTTAGTTTGGAGTTTTTTTAGCCGGCTGTTTCGAGTTCGGAAGTCCGGCGTTAGTGAGTTCGCCCGCTACAACCTATGGCATGGCTATACCGCCAATGTTTGCGCATTGTGTAACTGTTTGCCGTTAAAATTTTTGTTGCTACTGAGAAGCCGGTGGTCTAAATACTAAATACTAAAATCTTTGTGCGATGCAATTGCCGGTAGTCTAAATACTGGATACTAAATACTATATACTCTTCAGATGCCGGTGGTCTAAAAACTAAAATCTTTGTGCGATGCAATTGCCGGTGGTCTAAATACTGGATACTAAATACTATATACTCTTCAGATGCCGGTGGTCTAAATACTAAAATCTTTGTGCGATGCAATTGCCGGTAGTCTAAATACTGGATACTAAATACTATATACTCTTCAGACGCCGGTGGTCTAAATACTAAAATCTTTGTGCGACGCAATTGCCGGTGGTCTAAATACTAAAATCTTTGTGCGACGCAATTGCCGGTGGTCTAAATACTATATACTTCATACTTTATACTCTTCAATTGCCGGTAGTCTAAATACTAAATACTTGATACTATCAGCTGCAAGTTATGATTGCGAAAAGCGGAAGACAATACCCTAAAGAGGTAAATTTTCTTTAATTCTTAATTATTAATTAATAATTGTTGCTGTACCATGTGCAGAGCTACTGAATTCGGGTCGGAGACCCGTAAGAACATACAATGTACAAAGTCGGAGACTTTGTACAGCGGCACACTGAGAACTTTGGAACTTCTGAACCACGAACTCCAAACTAAAAACTAATAAACCTTTTTATCAAAATAATACACTACTGCCCCCGCCAGCAGGATACCTATGCCGATCAGGCTTTCTAACGGGCGGTCTATAACAGTAAACACGAGCACCCATGTATTGAACAACAAAAAGATGATTTGCAGTACAGGCTTGAAAGGGCTTTTAAATGAACCGGGTCTTTTATCGCGAATAACAAGACTGGTGGCAACAGTTAAAGAAGCCATCAGTTGCAACACAAAACCGGCATACAATAAAACCCGTTCAAAAGAACCTGTTAATGCCAGCAGAATACTGATACCTACATGCAACCACAGCGCCGCAACGGGTATATGATGGGCATTTGTTTTAGCAAGTGGCTGCCATAATTTATACTCTTTAGCCATGGCCTGTGTAACCCTGGGCCCTACCCATAAATAAGAACTGATGGTGGCCACCAATTGTATAGCTATAAATACGCTTACCCATTTGCCTCCTGCATTGCCCAGCAGGTTATCAAAAGCAATGAATGTCACTTCTTCTTTGCCTTCCATGGCGGGCACCGATGCATGCTTCAATAAAACAAACTGGAACAATAAATAAGAGGCGGCTACAAATAGGGTGCTTATGATGAGTGCCCGGGGCAAGTTACGCGGTGCGTTGTCAATTTCATCTACCACATAGGCAGCTGCATTCCAGCCCGTATAAGCAAAGCCTACATAGATCATGGAAACAGCGAAACCGGGCGTTGCTATCTCCTGCTGCCAGTTGGCAGAATAGTTGAATGCATTGACCGCCCCGCCCGGCAACACCAACCCGATTATTACAAGCGCTACAATAAACACCACTTTTACCAGCGTGGAAATATTCTGCATGCGGCTGCTGTGCCGGATAGTGAAGCTATGCATCAGTCCAATCAACACTATAACGGTAATGGCCAGCCACACATTACCCTGTAAACCAAATGGCGCTAAATATTTGGTAAACGCCATAGCAGCCAACGCTACCGGTGCAGAAAAACCAACGGTAAGGCCCGCCCATGCAGACAAATAGCCCAGCAACGGATGAAACAGCCGTGACAGATAAATATAATCGCCGCCGGATTCTTTAAAATGCGTGCCCAGTTCTGCGTACGCAAATGCACCAAACAGCGCCAATATGCCACCCGCCAGCCACAGTACCATAATGGTAATGGTATTTTGAACGGCCGACAATTGAAAACCAAGACTGGTAAACACGCCGGTGCCAATCATATTGGCCACCACAATGGCGGATGCTGTGTATACTGATATTCTCTTTTTCAAACGATGGAAGTGCTGCTTAAAAATAAGCGTATGTTTTTAATTTCCGTTAAATTTATTCACCCGGCCAACCGCTAACCATTACCTTGCAAATAAAAACATGCTGAAAAAAGCATTTGGAAAAATACCGGCAGGAGAACGACTTCAACGCATACAACAATCGCCAAATTATAAAAACGATTCTTTTCAAAATCTCAGTCATACGCCGGTATTGGCCGAAGACAGTTCTTACTGGAAAACGCTCAAGGCTTATTTCAATAAGCCAAAAGATACACGCCCGCCGGTACCATTACCCTTTGTACAAACCAATTTAAACCAACTGCCAGGTGATGCGCCTGTGATTGTGTGGTTCGGGCATTCATCTTACCTGTTGCGCATACATGGCATCAATATTTTAGTAGACCCGGTTTTTAGTGGCTCGGCTGCCCCGGTATCCTTTATGGTGAAAGCTTACCCCGGTGCCAACACTTACCAGGTAAAAGACATGCCTGAAATAGATTTGCTTATTCAAACGCACGACCATTACGACCACCTGGATTATCCGTCTATTGTGGCATTGCAGCCAAAAGTAAAAAAAGTGATCACCACGCTGGGTACAGGCGCGCACTTTGCGTATTGGGGATATGATAACGATAAGATTACCGAACTGGATTGGTGGCAAACCACCGCTGTTACAGACAGCATACAACTAACGGCAACGCCTGCACGTCATTTTTCGGGCCGGGGTATTACACGCGGTAAAACATTATGGGCAGGTTTTGTATTGCAGGCACCTGATTACACCCTTTACCTGGGTGGGGATTCTGGCTACGATACACATTTTAAAACCATCGGTACTACGTACGGCCCTTTTAACCTGGCTATCTTAGAATGTGGCCAATACAACCAGCATTGGCCGCACATACACATGATGCCTGAACAAACCGCGCAAGCGGCTGTTGACCTGGGCGCGAAATTGTTACTGCCCGTGCACTGGGCCAAGTTTACGCTGGCATTGCATTCTTGGAACGATCCCATAATAAGGGTAGTAAAAAAAACTGGTGAGCTACAGCTGCCCGTAACAACGCCCATGATAGGCGAGCCTATTATGCTGGGTAAACCCCATCCGCAAACGCAATGGTGGCAATTGTAAATTTTTTGTGGAGATGGATCACCCGGCTATCATTATCTTCCTGAATTTTATTTTTCCGGTTGCAGTAATATCAAAAAAATATATTTCGTTGGATTCTATAAATTCAGGTTCCGCACCTTTTTCAGCTTCCGTTAAAAATTTGAAAGCCAGGTTCAGTTGCAGGGTTTTATGGTCTTTATCAAATGAAGCATACATTTTATAGGTAGTGGCGGCTCCGTCGTGTAACGTTATTGTTTCTGTTTCGCCTTTCCTGTACAACTCGTCTGTTTTAATTTTCAATAAGGCGGCAACAAAATTTTTTGAAAACAGTTTGGTGTAATGCAGGTCGAAATCTTTTTCAGTAAAGGGTTTGTTTTCATGGGCAAGTCGTTGGGCGTCCTGGCCTTTTCCACCATATACAATGTTCCAGATCTCATTGTTACGTGTGCTTACCGGAAAATCGATATATGATTTGATCTTGTCTTTGTTTTGCTGGTAAACCGCCGTGCGGAACTCCCGCACATCATCAATCCACCGACCGGTATCTGACTGTTGCACAACATTGCCGTGCATAGCAGACGGCACAATCATACAGGTACAAAAAAATAACACCCAATAGGTTTTTATCATAGCAGCGGTGTAGGTTGAATTTTTGTAGTAAAAAGCAATCTGTCTTATCCTATAATCCTTGTCATCTGTGTTCCAAAAAAACACGAAGCGCATTATTCATATACCGGCAGTTCAATTAATTCCTGTATATCGATGCCGTTGCGGTAATAACCAAAGCAGTAATGCCCGTTGGTAATAACAAGATAAGGTACGGGCACTGCCATATTGTAATTCAATACCTGGTTAAGTACCTTTTTGCTGATCTGTACATCTTTTGATTTGCATTCAACCATCAGCCAGGGTTTGGCAGCGCCATTGTACACCAGTATATCGAACCGTTTTTTTACATCGCCCAGTTGTATTTTCTTTTCGAGCGCAATGTAAGAGGCAGGATATTTACACACCTGCACCAGGTATTGCACAAAATTCTGCCGCACCCATTCTTCGGGCGTAAGACTAACCCATTGGCGCCGGGTATCATCCCATATTTCCTCCTTCTTTTGCTCCGGTTCGCGTATTTTGTACTGGTGCGGCGGATAGTTAATGGCTATCATAATTAACGTAATCTTTCTGCAATGGCAATTTTGTATCTTAGCTGATTGCAAAATACAAAAGCAAAAGTACTAATCTACTATATCCCGGCAGGGTAATAGCAAATTAAATTTAACACATGAAATCAAAGGAAGAAATTGTTCAAAACTGGTTGCCCCGGTACACCGGCCAGAAATTGTCAGAATTTGGAGATTATATACTGCTTACCAATTTTAGTAACTATGTAACGCTGTTTGCAGACTGGCACAGCGTGGAAATTGTTGGCCGCGACAGGCCCATGCAATGCGCCACTGCCGGCGATATTACCATTATTAATTTTGGTATGGGCAGCCCCACAGCCGCCACGGTGATGGACCTACTTACCGCCATCAGTCCTAAAGCCGTGCTCTTTCTGGGTAAATGCGGCGGTCTTAAAAAACGCAATAAAATCGGCGATCTGATATTGCCCATTGCTGCTATACGCGGTGAAGGTACTTCCAACGATTATTTTCCGCCAGAAGTGCCTGCGCTACCAGCTTTCGCATTGCAAAAAGCCATTTCCACCACCATACGCGATTACCAGGTTGATTACTGGACGGGTACCGTATACACTACCAACCGTCGTGTTTGGGAACATGATGAAGTATTTAAAGAATACCTGCAGAAAATAAGGGCCTATGCCATAGATATGGAAACCGCTACTATTTTCTCTGTAGGTTTTTATAATAAAATACCAACCGGGGCTTTATTGCTGGTGAGTGATTCGCCCATGGTGCCTGAAGGTGTTAAAACTGAAGAAAGCGATAAAAAAGTAACCGGCAGCTTTGTGGAGAACCATATCAAAATAGGCATCGATTCTTTAAAACAATTGATCAACGGCAGTTTAACGGTAAGGCATTTGCGATTTTAAGGAGCTAAGAGAGGGAAGAGAAAAAGAGCTGTTGCTTGGAGGGGTTTCGCGCAGAGCTAACAGAGGAGCTGAGAGAGTAAAGAGAAAAAGAGGGCAAAGAGCTTTTGCTTGGACAGGTTTTGCGCAGAGCTAACGGAGCCAGCAGAGGAGTGAAGGGATTTTGCGCAGCGCTAACGGAGCTAGCAGAGGGCTAAGAGAAGAATGAGAAAAAGAGAACAAAGAGCTTTTGCTTGGACAGGTTTTGCGCAGCGCTAACAGAGCTAGCAGAGGGATTAAGTGGATGAAGCAGATAAAGCAGCAAAGTATTTAGCACCCGATGCTGTGTACTTTTTGACTTTTTAATTTTGACTTTTGACTTTATTATCTATCAACAATCTTCGGGTTGCATTTGAAACGGAACAGGGCACGCATGATGTATTGCATGATGTATCGCTGCAGGTTAACCGCGGCGAAATTGTGGCCATCGTGGGTGAATCGGGCTCGGGCAAATCAGTAACAGCACTCTCCATACTTCAACTGTTGCCGGCAAAGACGGTGCGTTACACCAATGGCAGCATCCTGTTCGCAGCGGACGCACATACGCCCATTGACTTGTTGCATGCACCAGCTGCTACTATGCGCCAGGTACGCGGCAATAAAATTTCCATGATATTCCAGGAGCCGATGACATCGCTCAACCCCGTGTTTACCTGTGGCAACCAGGTGATGGAAGCCATCTTACAACATCGCCGGCTATCTGCTGCCGCAGCTAAACAGCAAACCATCGATCTATTTAAAAAAGTACAACTTCCTAACCCCGAGGCGATGTTTTACCGTTACCCGCACCAGTTAAGCGGCGGACAGAAACAACGGGTAATGATTGCCATGGCCATGAGCGGCAACCCGGCACTGCTGATTTGCGATGAACCTACTACCGCGTTGGATGTAACTGTGCAGCAAACCATATTGCAGCTAATAAAAGAATTGCAGCTGTCTGCCCAGATGGGCGTTATTTTTATTACGCATGACTTGGGGGTGGTTGCCGAAATAGCCGATAAAGTGGTGGTGATGTACAAAGGAAATATTGCGGAAACCGGCACGGTGCAAGCGGTCATGCAGCATCCGCAACATCCGTATACAAAAGGTTTGCTGGCATGCAGGCCGGTTTTGCATGTTAAAGGTGAACGGCTGCCCGTGGTCAGCGATTTTTTTCCGGAGCCTGCAACCCCTGTCGCGAAACCAGCACCACTTGCATTTGAAAAGGCCCTTGTAAACGATGGTCACCCGGAGAAATTGATCGAAGTACAGCAACTGAACGTTTGGTATCCCGGTAAGAAAAATTTCTTTGGCAAGCCGGCAGATTATACAAAAGCCGTAGACGATGTAAGTTTTGACGTATATACGGGCGAAACACTTGGACTGGTTGGCGAAAGCGGTTGCGGCAAAACCACGTTGGGCAGAACCTTACTGCGATTGATAGAACCCACCAGTGGTAAAATATTATTTAAAGGAAATGATTTACTGCATTACACGGCTGCCCATTTGCGCAGCCTGCGAAAAGATGTCCAGATAATTTTCCAGGACCCATATTCGGCACTCAACCCATCCATCACCATTGGCAATGCCATACAGGAAGTATTGCAGGTGCACAATGTATTGCCCACTGCCCGGCAAAGAAAAGAACGGGTTATGGAATTGCTGGATAAAGTAAGCCTTCAGCCCAGTCATTATTACCGTTACCCGCACGAATTTAGCGGCGGCCAGCGGCAACGCATTGTTATTGCCAGGGCATTGGCATTAAGTCCCTCTTTTATTGTATGCGACGAAAGTGTGAGCGCACTGGATGTAAGTGTACAGGCGCAGGTACTGAATTTGCTGAACGACCTCAAAAAGGAATTCCGCTTCACCATTATTTTTATATCGCATGATCTCTCGGTAGTGCATTACATCAGCGATCGTATTATGGTGATGCAGAAAGGAAAAATTATTGAAACCGGTACTGCCGGGCAGATTTACCACCATCCCCGGCAACCGTATACGCAAAAGCTGATAGCTGCCATACCTCAAAGCCATGTCTGATCTCGGATGTTATCATCTCTGATTTGTTTCATTGTAAAATACCGATTACAAGAAACAGCCTTTACTTCCGGGAACCTGGCGAAGCAAACGAAATCAGCGATGACCACATCAGACATCAGAGTTTCACCCCGGGCATACGAAATCAGAGATCACCACATCAGACATCCGAGATGGTTCCATCAGACATAAGAGATTCCCTCCCATCTAAGTATAGGAAATCAGAGATCACCACATCAGACATCAGAGATCCCATTTCAGCGATCAGAGATTACCACAAAACCCCTATTTTTGCCCACAATCTAATATATACGCCATGGCTGTTTTAGTGAATAAAAGTTCAAAAATAATTGTGCAGGGTTTTACGGGTACAGAAGGCAGTTTTCACGCTACGCAGATGATTGAATACGGGACCGATGTAGTGGGTGGTGTAACGCCGGGTAAAGGAGGCAGTACCCACCTGGATAAACCGGTTTTTAATACAGTTGCGGATGCAGTAAAAGCTACAGGTGCAAATGTAAGTATCATATTTGTACCCCCGGCTTTTGCGGCAGATGCCATTATGGAGGCTACTGACGCAGGTATTGCCCTGGTGGTTTGTATTACCGAAGGCATTCCCGTACAGGATATGGTAAAAGCAAAAAGTTATTTGCTGGGTAAAAATACCAGGCTGATTGGGCCCAATTGCCCGGGTGTTATTACAGCCGGCGAGTGCAAAGTGGGCATTATGCCAGGTTTTGTTTTCAAACAAGGCCGAATAGGTGTGGTTTCTAAAAGCGGTACCTTAACCTATGAAGCCGCAGACCAGGTGGCCAAGGCCGGACTGGGTATATCAACCGCAATTGGTATTGGTGGCGACCCTATTATTGGCACACCTACCCGCGAGGCGGTTGAATTGTTAATGAACGACCCCGAAACAGATGGCATTATAATGATTGGCGAAATTGGCGGTAGTATGGAAGCTGATGCTGCCTATTGGATAAAAGCAAACGGTACCAAACCTGTAGTAGGCTTTATTGCGGGGCAAACAGCACCCCCCGGCAGAAGAATGGGCCATGCAGGCGCTATCATTGGCGGTGCTGATGATACTGCTGCTGCTAAAATGAAGATCATGACAGAATGTGGTATTCATGTGGTGCAAAGCCCGGCTGATATTGGTAAAAAGATGGCTGAAGTAATCAACAATAAAAAATAACCACCTGCTAATTGCATATTCAGGCTCCTGCAGTATTGCAGGAGTTTTTTTTGCGCCATCCAACAACAGCCAACTTATGGGCATTCATTATTGATCAAAATAAAGCCCCGCAAAGAATTGCGGGGCCATCATACATCTCACCATTAAACCAACAAAATATTTTAGTAACGGTTGTTCTTTATAAAAATCATCAACTGATCCCTGCCGCTGGTCGACATAAACGCATTGCACACCACGCTAAAGTTTGTTTTGTCTTTTGTATTGGCATAAGCATACTTGGCAAACTCAAGACGGCTGTTGTCGAATGAGAAAAAGCGGGCCAGTTCTTTCACCTGTTCAGCACTCAGGTAATTATCGTCCATCAAACGTTTTGCATACAGCAGACGGGCATCATCAAAATTTTCACGCTGCATTACACGTTCTGCCGCAAAGAAATCTTCATCGCTGATGGTGCGTATATAATCATTGTTTCTGTAATCACGATCATTGTTACGGTAATCATCATTATTATTATACTTCCGGTCATCGTTGCGGTTATCATACCGGCCGTCCCTTCCACCGCCACCATAATTACCACGCATGGGTTGTTCAATTACCTGTGCAGTGCCAAAACGGTTTAACTCAATGCGGGTGGTAAACAAAGGTTTTATATTCACGGAAGCGTTGTACACCAATTTATACTCGGTACGCTGCCTGCGGTTAAATACACCATAACGCTTGTCTGTAAGCTGGTAAATTTTTACGGCGTGAAAACCTGGTTGCAAGTTTTCAAAAACCACACTGTTGTTAATTGCTTGCTGATCAAAACGGCTGCCATCCACCATAACTTTTATAGGAGCATTACCTTCTGCAGCTACCACCAAACGGTTGGGCGCTTTAGCAGCAAATGAAAAAACAGAAACCAGTGTTGCAAAACCGAGTGTAAAAATCTTTTTCATAATTGTACATTTTAATGATGCTTAATCTTATTGTAACCAGGTTCTTTTTCTTCCGGGTTGTATATAATAGAAGGCGTAGCATGTAAAAAGTAAAACCAGCAACCTATAAGAATTTGTTAAGGCAATACACTGACAATCAATGCCGCACATAAACGCATGGCAGCGCATACCGCTTGCGTTTATGTGCAGTTTTTTGAATCAATCGCTGCTGTTGTTAAATACTTTAACACCCTGATTGCAACTACGCATATGTAAAAAACAACAACCATGCATCCCATAACCACATTTATTATCTTTATCGCCATTTATAAAATCTGATGTCATGATATTTGTAAGGAACCTTCTGTTAGTTGTTACCGGCCTTGTATTTTTATCTGTCAACCATTTATATGCCCAGCAAAAAATGACCAACTATACCGCGCTTTGGAAGAAAGTAGACTCGCTTATAAATAAAAAAGGGCTTACCCAATCGGCGCTGGAAGAAGTAAATAAAATTTATGGGCTGGCAAAGAAAGAAAAGGAAGAAGCACAAACCATTAAAGCACTTGTCTACCGGGTAAGCCTGGAACAAAATACTGACGAAGCGGCCGGCAATAATAGTGTGCGCATATTGCAAGACGAAATAAAAGCCGCCACTCCCGCTGCTGCATCCATTTTATACTCATTACTGGCAGAGAAGTATTATTACCATTTTCAGCAGCGCCGCTACCAGTTGTACGATCGTACCAATGCACCCGCCAGTAATAAAAACGACATTGATACCTGGAGTGCAGATGATTTTCATGCAAAAATATCTTCCCTGTACCTGGCATCGTTAAAAGACCAGCAATTATTACAGCAAACAAAGCTGGAACCATTTGATGCCATCATTATAAAAGGAAATGCGCGTTACCTGCGGCCCACCCTGTATGACTTACTGGCTCACCGTGCGCTATCTTATTTTAAAAATGGCGAAAGGGATATCAACAAACCATCCTATGCTTTTGAAATTAATGATGCCGCTTATTTCTCTCCGGCACCGGCTTTTAGCAAACTTGCCATCCGCACCTCAGACAGCAGTTCACTTTATCATAAGGCATTGCTGATCTATCAGCAATTGCTGGCCATGCATGCCAATGATGAAAAACCGGATGCCCTCATTGATGCCGACATTGACCGGCTGCAGTTTGTATACAGTTATGGAGTGATGGAAAATAAAGACGAGCTCTATGAAAAAGCGCTGAACGCCCTATCTACTAAATACACTAACCTGCCAGCTGCCGCGCAGGCATCTTACCTGGTAGCGCAATTGCACGTAAATAAAGCTGCCCGTTATAATCCGTTGCAAACGGAGGAGAAAGACACCGCCAGTGCAAAAGGCGAGTATATTATTGCCGCTTCAATTTGCAAGCAGGTGCTGCAGCAAAAAGAAGAATCTGAAAGCAAGGCCAATTGTTTTAACCTGTTGCAACAAATAGAAAAAAAAGAACTCAACCTTATTACAGAAAAAGTAAACCTGCCTGCAGAACCGTTCAGAACGCTGGTGAGTTACCGCAATTTTACAAAACTGTATTTCCGCGTTGTACTGTTGAACGATGACATTAAAAAAAGCTTAAGCAACCGCTACGATGATGCTTACTGGAAAAACGTGGTGGGCCTGAAACCCCTGCGCAACTGGAACCAGGATCTGCCTGCCACCAACGACTACCACAAACACAGTGCAGAGATAAAAGTGGATGCCTTACCAATCGGCCAATACCTGCTGCTGGCCAGCACCAACGCTGATTTTACGTTCGATAAAAACCCGATGGCCGTTCAATATTTCTATGTATCTGGCATCAGCTATATCAATAATAACAATCATTATTTTGTTTTGAACCGGCAAAGCGGTGAACCGCTGGCCGGTGCTACGGTTCAGGCCTGGTGGAACCAGTATGATTATAACACACGCAAAAATAAACTGGTAAAAGGCGAACTAAAAACAGCCGACAAAAATGGCTGGCTAATGCTTTCAAAAAATAGCACCGCGCGGGAGGGCAACCTGCAACTGGAAGTAAGCAATGGTAATGACAAGCTCTTCATGGATGAACCGCAATACATTTTTTACCGTGAAGACAATACAGGTGCCGGCAATCTCAGTGCCACCCAGTTTGAAAAAGAAAAAGCCCGCGTTTTTCTTTTTACCGACAGAAGCATCTACCGACCGGGGCAAACCGTTTATTTTAAGGGAATTGCAGTAACCAACGATTACACTAGCCATAAAATAAAAGTGTACAGCGGCCAGTCTACAAAAATATTTCTGCGCAATGCCAATGGCGAAGAGATTGATTCGCTAAGCCTGAAAACAAACGAATACGGTTCTTACTCAGGTAAATTTATATTGCCACAGGGCTTATTAAACGGCGAGTTTACATTGTTTGATGAAGACCTTAATGGCAATGCAAATATGGCTGTGGAAGAATACAAACGCCCGAAGTTTTCGGTGGATTACGATACCATAAAAGGAAGTTACAAAGTAAACGACAGCATTACCATTACCGGCACCGCCAAAGCATATGCGGGTAATAATATTGATGGTGCGCAGGTGAAGTACCGCGTGCAAAGGGTAGCCAGGTTTATTTATCCATGGTTGTATTGGAAATGGGGCTACCCGCGTGCCAGCAATATGGAGATTAGCCACGGTACAGCCACCACTAACGCAGAAGGCAAATTCACCATCACATTTAAAGCAATACCCGATCTTACCATACGCAAAGAACTGGAACCCGTATTTGATTACCAGGTAACAGCAGATGTAACCGATCTGAATGGCGAAACGAGAAGCGGTGAAACCACGGTGCCGGTTTCGTACAAAGCCTTACAATTAACCATTGGCGTTGAAGACGGAGAAAGCATCAATGCCGATAGCTTGCGTAGCATTGCCATTACCACAACAAATATGGCAGGAATACAGGAGGCGGCACAAGTAACGGTTAGCATCAGCCGTTTGCAAACACCCGACCGGCTTATCCGCAAGCGTTACTGGCCGCAACCAGACCAGTTTGTAATGAGCAGAGATGAGTATATCAAACTTTTTCCGCACGATGAGTACCAGAATGAAAGCGATTACCATAGCTGGACAAAAGAAAAGCCGGTGGTGGTTGTAACGGATAGCAGCAATAAAAATTCGGCATTCGCCATTCAACCATCAAAATTACTGGAAGGCTGGTATGCAATAGAGGCCGTAACAAAAGATAAATACGGCAATGCAGTAAAAGATACCAGGTATGCGCAGTTATACCATGAACAAAGCAAGGCGCTACCTGCAAGTTTATATACCTGGTCGGCCCAGAAAAATGAGACGCCGGAACCAGGGCAATCCTCCACCATCAGTATTGGCTCAGCAGCGGGCAATGTATTTTTGATACAGCAGATAGATAAAACAAAACCTGATGTATTCAATGCCGGAGTAAATGTTGATGAAACAAAACCGGAGTACCATTTTTTCACGCTTAACGGGAAACAAACTTTCAGCTTTCCGGTAACCGAGGCCGACCGCGGTGGCTTTGGTGTACACCATTTTTTTGTAAAAGACAATCGTGTTTACATAGTGTCAAACAATATTAATGTACCCTGGACCAACAAAGAATTACAGGTTGATTATACCACCTTCCGCGATAAAATGCTACCCGGCAGCGAAGAGCAATGGAAATTGAAAATAAGCGGGTTTAAAAAAGAAAAAGTAGCAGCAGAAATGCTGGTATCTATGTATGATGCTTCGCTGGATCAGTTCAGGCCGCATGGCTGGACAGTACCCGGTATCTGGAGCCGCTATTCCGGAACAAGCAGCTGGGAAGATGGGTATGCATTTGGCCCGATACAATCGCAGGAGCGGTATTGGAATGAAGAATACAAGAGTTATGCAAAAAATTATGATGCACTGTTACAGCTAGAAAATCAAAACAGGCGGTTGTATAGAATGGCGGCATCTTCCCAACCGAGTATGGTGCAAGATATGGCAGACAAAAAAGATCTTAGTGCACCAAGGCAGATGGAATTAGGTGAACAGGAATTGGCAGGAAAAGTAAGCGGTTTTTCAGTAGAAAACGCTAAAGTTATTAATAATAAAAATGAAGAGGCACCTGCACCACCGGAAGGCAAAGAAGTTGCGAGAGATGATCGCCAGCAAGATGTTCCCGTTCAAGTCCGTAAAAATTTCAACGAAACCGCATTCTTCTTTCCCGATTTGAAAACGGATAGTGCAGGCAATGTTTCGTTTGGCTTTACCATTCCGGAAGCACTTACCAAATGGAAATTCCAGGCATTGGCGCATACAAAAGAATTAGCGTTCGGCTACTCATCCAAAGAGATCATCACCCAAAAACAACTGATGGTGCAACCCAATGCACCGCGGTTTTTGCGCGAGGGCGATAAAATGGAGTTTAGCGCCAAGGTGGTTAACCTTACTGATAAAGAAGTAACGGGCACGGTGCAGCTGGAACTGATTAACACCGCCACCAACCAACCGGTAGATGGCTGGTTCCGCAATATGTACCCCACGCAATACTTTACCGCTGCAGCTTCACAGAGCACGGCAGTAAAATTTTCGATTGACGTGCCTTACCAGTACAACAGCGCCGTAAGCTACCGGCTGATTGCCAAAGCAGGTAATAACAGCGATGGTGAAGAAGCCGCCATGCCTGTACTCACCAATAGTATGCTGGTAACCGAAAGTATGCCACTGCCTGTGCGTGGCAATACAGCAAAGAATTTTACATTTCAAAAATTGCTGCAAAGCGGTAACAGCGAAACATTGCAGCAACATGCGCTCACGGTAGAATTTACTACCAACCCGGCCTGGTACGCGGTACAAGCGCTCCCCTTTCTCATGGACTATCCGTATGAATGCGCCGAGCAAACTTTCAACCGTTACTACGCCAATGCGCTGGCAACAAAAATTGCCAATACGTCTCCCCGCATAAAAGAAATATTTGAGAAATGGAAAACAGCTGATACTGCCGCCCTGCTATCGAACCTGCAAAAAAACCCTGAACTGAAATCTGTGTTATTGGAAGAGACACCCTGGGTAATGCAGGCAAAAAATGAGGCGCAACAAAAGAAAAACATTGCACTGCTGTTTGATATGGTTAAAATGAGTGCCGCTCTGTCTTCTTCTTTTGAAAAATTAAAACAAATGCAAAGTGAAAACGGGGGTTTTGTTTGGTTCAAGGGCGGACCAGACGACCGGTTTATCACCCAATACATTATTACCGGGCTGGGGCACCTTACGAAACTGAAAGCATTCAACACTGTACAGCAAACAGCATGGGCCACCGTGAGCGCCAATGCAGTAGCCTACCTTGATGAAAGAATAAAAGATGATTATGACAACCTGGTAAAAAACAAGGCAGACTTAAGCAAGAACCATCTTGGCCACCTGCAAATACAATACCTGTACATGCGCAGTTTTTTTGGTTACGCCATTCCGGGCAAGTCGTTTACGGCCGTTAATTATTTCCGTAAACAAAGCCAGCAATTCTGGTTGCAGCAAAACAGGTATATGCAGGGTATGATTGCTTTATCACTGTTCCGCAGTGGCGATGGAAAAACGGCTGGGGATATTGTAAAATCGCTCAGGCAAAATGCGATTGTAAATGAAGAAATGGGTATGTACTGGAAAGATAATACTGCTGGTTATTTCTGGCACCAGGCGCCGGTAGAAACCCAAAGTTTGTTGATTGAAGTGTTTACTGAAATTAGTAAAGACACAAAAACCGTGGATGATTTAAAAACCTGGCTGCTTAAACAAAAACAAACCCAAAATTGGAGAACCACCAAGGCCACTGCGGAAGCTTGCTATGCTTTGTTATTGCAGGGAAGCGATTGGCTCAACAATACACCGAGCGTAGAAATAAAACTGGGTGATAAAATCATTTCCTCTGCCACAGCAGGCGCTGAAGCGGGCACCGGCTATTTTAAGCAAACAATCGACGGGCCGTTTGTTAAACCGGCTATTGGAAATATCAGTATTACAGTGGCCAATACGCAGAATCAAAAGTCGGGTTTGCCCGCATGGGGCGCCGTTTACTGGCAATATTTTGAACAGCTTGATAAAATTACGCCAGCGGCAACACCACTGCAATTAAACAAACAATTGTTTATTGAAAAGAACACCGACCGTGGGCCGGTACTGGAGCCCATTGCAGCCAATGCGTACTTAAAAACAGGTGATAAAATAAAAGTAAGAATTGAATTGCGCGTAGACAGGGACATGGAATATGTGCACATGAAAGACATGCGCGCCAGTTGTATGGAACCCGTGAATGTTTTGAGCGGCTATAAATGGCGGGGCGGATTGGGCTACTATGAAAGCACTAAAGACGCGAGTACCAATTTCTTTTTTGGGTGGTTACCAAAAGGCACCTACGTTTTTGAGTACCCGCTTTTTGTAACCCATACCGGCAATTTTAGTAACGGTGTTACCAGCATTCAGTGTATGTATGCGCCAGAATTTGCGAGTCATTCGGAAGGGGTGCGTGTGAATGTGGAAGGTAAATAGCCTACCCCGCGTTGTTGTTACGTAATAAGATTCGTCAGGGCGTTTCGCAATGACGTTCATCACCGCGTTGTCATTGCGAGCCGCCAATAGTTTGCTGATTCTATTAGTGACCCGCGCGGCGAAGCAATCTGCTTTACCCAAAACGGGGTGTTACACAACAGTGCTAACGCAGCATGCATGATTGATGCAGCAAGTTAATAATACCAACAGCAGATTGCTTCACGGCCACATCACCCTAATAATACAAATCTCATTCTGGCGTTCGCAATGACGACGCGGCGGGCTTTCGCCGCAAATCCGCATCGTCATTGCGAGCCGCATCCAGCGTAATAAAATAATTAGTGGGTTGCGCGGCGAAGCAATCTGCTTTACCCAAACCGGGGTGTTACACAACAGTGCTAACGCAGCATGCATGATTGATGCAGCAAGTTAATAATACCAACAGCAGATTGCTTCACGGCCACATCACCCTAATAATACAAATCTCATTCTGGCCGTTCGCAATGACGACGCGACAGGCTTTCACCGCAAATCCGCGTTGTCATTGCGAGCCGCATCCAGCGTCATAAAATAATGATTATGTTGCGCGGCGAAGCAATCTGCTTTACCCAAACCGGAGTGTTACACAACAGTGCTAACGCAGCATGCATGATTGATGCAGCAAGTTGATAATACCAACAGCAGATTGCTTCACGGCCACATCACCCTAATAATACAAATCTCATTCTGGCCGTTCGCAATGACGATGCGGCGGGCTTACGCAACAACACCCCCTATCCCCTATTTTTGCAGCATGCAAGTTGATTATCTGGTAATTGGTCAGGGTATCTGCGGCACATTTCTAACCCATGAATTGACAAAAGCCGGTCAATCTTTTATTGTTGTTGATGAAAGCAAACCTTTTACAGCTTCCAAGGCTGCATCTGGCATCATTAACCCGGTTACCGGCAGAAGAATTGTAAAAACCTGGATGATTGATGAGCTCATGCCATTTGCATGGCATGCCTATACCGAAATAGGCGACCTGCTTGGCATCAATTGCATTGCTGAAAAACCCATCATCGATTGTTTTCCTACACCGCAAATGCGCATGGCTTTTGTAGAACGTTATGAAAAAGATCAACAGTATCTCTCCCTTCCGAGCAATGAAAAGGATTGGCAGCCCTTGCTGCAGTATGATTTTGGCTATGGTATTATTCAACCTGCCTTCCTGGTAGATATGCAGTTGTTGCTGGCCAGCTACCGCAAACAACTGTCAACCGCCAAGCAATTGCTGGATGAACATTTTGACCCCGCCCAATTGATTATTCAAGAAAACAACGTAGTATATAAAGATATCACTGCCGGCCACATTATTTTTTGCGATGGCGTTGCAGGTTTTGATAATCCATTTTTTTCTAACCTGCCTTATGGATTGAACAAAGGCGAAATGCTGTTGGTAGACATTCCAGGCTTTCCCACCACCCATATTGTAAAGAAAGGCTACAGCCTTGTGCCCTGGGCGGGTACTACTTTCTGGCTTGGCTCTACCTATTTATGGGAGTTTGATAACGACCAACCCACCAAAGGCTTTTACCAGTTTGTAGCCAACTGGTTACAACAAACCATCAAATTACCGTTTACGATTGTTGATCACCGCGCATCTGTAAGACCGGCTACATTGGAAAGAAAACCATTTGTTGGAATGCATCCCGCAGAAAAAAAGCTGGGCATATTAAATGGCATGGGAACCAAAGGCTGCTCGCTGGCGCCGTTTTTTGCAAAACAACTGGTTGATCATCTGGTGCATCATACCCCCATTATGCCAGATGCGCATGTGCAACGGTTTACGAGGATACTGTCGCGATAATACCATCAACATCAAAAAACTGTGAGTCATCTGCTAAAAAGTAAGTCTTTTTCCTGAATCTCCTATTTTTGTTTGCCAGCAAAAAAACACCATTAGCCACCGCGTTAACAAGAGAGACACACAACATGAGCAACAAAGTATATTCCATACCGGCCAATTTCAGAAGAACAGAAAACCTGCACATCTTATTATGGTTGCTAAAAGATATTTGCTGGGCCATCAACTTAAGAATACCAGGCTTAATAATGATTGTACCCACGCTAACAGTGGCGCTATTGATAACATGGCAAACGCGACACATGAAAAGCGAATTGTTTCACAACCTGGCCGTAGATTTTTGGATAACCGCCAACTGCACATGGATGATTGGCGAATTCTTTGACCTCGATGAAAATATTTGGCATGGCTACGGTTTGCGCCAGGCAGCCATCATTCCCTTTGCGTTGGGGCTGGGTGTATTGGCTTACTATTACGCGGTATTATACAAGCGACATCAAAATGAAAATGAAGCGGCAGCAGAAGCCACCACAGAATTGCCTGTTAACAATATTGAATAAGAAAAGTACGCATTAAGCAATGCAGGAATTTTTGCCGTTGATGATGAGTTCATACGGATCTTGTTTTAGCACCCGGGTCATGGCAAGGTACAAATCGGGCAATTCATATTTAAAACGGAACGGGTTCTCAAAAAACATTTCCACGCTTACTGCCCAAAACTCATGGTAATTACTGGCAGCATATTCACCCAGGAAATTTTTCTTTCCGCGTTGCATATCCTGGAAGATGGGGCGCGCCACTTTAGAAAAATTCTTGAATTCGTTTGTAAAATGTTTGTCTTCTTCAGACTTTACAATAAAGTTTACATATGCCAGCGCGTGGGCCATTTCGTGAAGACCAACATTGCTGTTCTCATCTGCGCGGTGGATACCTTTTAAAAAATTATCCCAGCTCAAATAAATACCTGTATTGTCTACGTGACCCATAAAAGGCAATGAATAATAACCGTAATGGTAATCGTGCTGCAGTACAAAAATATCGCGGAAGTAATTGAGTGAAAATCTGTCGAGACCCAATGTCAGTTGTGCAGAAACGGCGCATATCAGTACAGGCATCTCCTCTTTTTTTTCAATGCCCACATAATGAAATTTTTTAGACCGGTGCATCAGGTAAGTGCGGAACAATAAGCGGTGCTGTTCCTGTTCAGACAGGCGGCGGAAATAAGCCAGGTGCGCCCTTACAATGGTGCGGTAATAATCTTCCAGCTTCAAAAATTTTTTATAATAATAGCGCTGCATCAATCGGCCAACAGGCTCTTGTAACAAACTATAAAGACTTACAATAAGAAATACCGTTGCACAAATAATCACTACTTCCATGGGTTGTAATTTTGCGGTTACAAAACAAACAGGTTGTTGTGGTTAAACACGGTATGGATGTGTAGTACGGTTTTTCCTGAGATGGAAGTAAGCTTAAAGGGAGGAGGTTGTGTTCAGAGGAGAATGGAAAGTGATATATGCAAACAAAGTATAAACTTTTTCTGAAAAGTAAAAGCTAATTGGCTGATGTTTTTTAAAATAGCTTACGGAAGATGACAATTGCGGCGCCCGCTCGCTATATTGTTAACAGCCTTATGTCGAGCTTTAACACAATTCTGCTTGAAAAACAGTCTCTTATGACAGTTTGTGGATGGCAGTTAGGAGATGGTTGGACTTTTCAGACAATGTTTCCCCATCGCGCGCATTGCAGGAATTACGTGTATGAACCGGTTAGAAACTTACGCGGCAGTTGTTCCATCACTATTACAATGAGTTTGCGGATTCTCTGGCGACTGTTTGCTGTGCTAACGAAAATATGGATTCCTTACTGGTTTCAATTACCTTTGCGCCTCTAAAAAGCTGGTTGGAACGCGCTGAAAACCTTTCATTTAAGGTCGCAACACTGCTCAAGTCCGCCCGGCTAAAAAACCTATTTAATCGAACGCACATGTATAGATCGCATACCTGCGGGGAACTGAGAATCGCAGATGTTAACAAAGAAGTCACCCTTTCCGGCTGGGTGCAAACAGTTCGCAAATTTGGCGCTATTACTTTTGTTGATTTGCGCGACCGGTATGGCATCACACAATTATTGATCAACGAAAACCTGAACGCCATACTGGATGCCAACCCCCTGGGGCGCGAATTTGTATTGCAGGCAAAAGGAAAAGTGCACGAACGCAGCAACAAAAACGCCAATATACCTACGGGAGACATTGAAGTGGCGGTAGGCTCATTCTCCATACTCAACAAGGCAGTTACACCGCCATTTACCATACAGGATGATACAGACGGAGGTGATGACCTGCGGATGAAATACCGCTTTCTTGACCTGCGCAGGAACGCCGTTAAAAAAAACCTGGAACTGCGCTATGCCGTGAACCGGTCTGCCAGAAATTATTTGCATGAAAACAGTTTCATGGATATTGAAACACCCTTCCTTATTAAATCAACACCAGAAGGGGCCAGGGACTTTGTGGTGCCCAGCCGCATGAACCCCGGGCAGTTTTATGCACTGCCACAGAGTCCGCAAACATTCAAACAACTATTGATGGTAAGCGGGTACGACCGTTACTACCAGATTGTAAAATGCTTTCGCGATGAGGATCTGCGGGCCGATCGGCAGCCTGAATTTACGCAGATTGACTGCGAAATGAGTTTTGTGGAACAGGAAGATATTCTCCAAATGTTTGAAGGCCTGGTGCGACGCATTTTTAAAGATGTAAAAAACATTGATTATACAGAGAAGATTGAACGAATGACCTGGGAAGATGCCATGTGGAAATACGGCAACGACAAACCCGATATCCGTTTTGGCATGCAGCTCTGCAATATCAAAAAGCCCGCAACCGTATTTGTTGACAAAAAAGACAATGAGGCGCTGGTAACCGGGGCTGATTTTAAGGTATTTGATGAGGCGGAAACGGTTATTGCTATTGCCGTACCAGGCTGTAGCGAGTATATCCGCAAACAAACCGATGAACTAACGGAGTGGGTTAAACGCCCGCAGATTGGAATGAAAGGGCTGGTATATATTAAATGCAACGCTGATGGCACGTTTAAAAGCAGCGTTGATAAATTTTACAATGAAGAAAAATTAAAAGCTATTGCTACTGCCGCTTATGCTGCGGCTGGCGACCTGATACTTATACTGGCCGGTGCCGAAGAAAGAACACGCAAAGCTGTAAGCGAACTACGACTTGAAATGGGCAAGCGCATGGGTTATCGCAAAGACAATGAATACCGGTTATTGTGGGTACTCGATTTTCCGTTGTTTGAATACGCAGAAGATGACAATCGCTGGGTAGCACGTCACCATCCGTTTACCTCGCCCAAACCAGACCAGATAAGCGTAATGATTGGCAATAACCCCGTTATTGAAAATGCGGCAGAATACCTGAAACACCCGTATGCCAATATAAAAGCCAATGCGTACGATATGGTATTAAATGGTAACGAAATTGGCGGGGGGTCTATCCGAATTTTTCAGCGGGATCTGCAGGAGAAGATGTTTGCAGCATTGGGTATGACTGAAGAAGAAGCTTTGCACAAATTTGGATTCTTGCTCGGTGCTTTTGAATATGGTGCGCCACCGCATGGTGGTATCGCTTTCGGGTTCGACAGGCTTTGCGCTATCCTGGGTGGCAGCGAATCTATCCGCGACTTTATAGCCTTTCCAAAAAATAACAGCGGGCGTGATGTAATGCTGGATGCCCCCAGTACCATTGATGCAAAACAGTTTGATGAACTACAAATTAAGCTGGATTTGAAGGGATAAGAAGTTGAACGCTTGAGGAAATGAACAATAGTGCAACCCCTACAGGGTTGCGTTTATTGTAACAATCGTAGCCCCGGGTTGCACCCGGAGCTACGATTGTGAAAGCCCTATCGGGCTTGCGCGCAACCGGCAACCATAGTTAAAAGAAAAAATAGATAGTTTGTATTGATTGATGATTAACAAAATTGTGCAACCCCTTTAGGGAGTTGTTATTTTTTTTACTTCGGTACCCCAGGTTGCACCCGCGCTGCGATTGTGAAAGCCCTATCGGGCTTTGCGATTGCCGATATCTTTTTCAACATTATATTGGTTCACCGATGTTCCTGAAAAGAGGTATTCTTAAAGCTTACCACGCATTCTCCCGTGAAAGCCAGCATGAAAATTACCGCAGATTTACCCGCAAACGCTAGCCTGCAAGGCGAATACAGTCGTAACCGCGGGTGCAACCCGCGGTACAGCCAGTTGATAGCACGACCCTGAAAGGGTTGCACTTCTCCGCGAAGAAAACAAAGAATACACACGGGGAAAAAACATTTCTTGAAGTGAAAAATACATGGAGCAATAATTCCTTACAAATACTAACAGTAATAATTTTATTTCCAAATCATTCTTCTTTCATATTTAAACATCACTTATGGGAAATTACGATTGCCTTTTGTACCACATTGTTTTTGGAACGAAACACCGCAAACCCACCATCAATCCCGCACATGAAATTGACCTTTACAAATACATTTGGGGCATCGCCAACAACAAAAAATGCAAACTCTACCAGATCAATGGTATCGAAGATCACATCCATATATGCTCCGACATACACCCCGCACTTTCCATCAGCGACTTTATAAAATCCATAAAGACCTCCAGCAGCCGCTGGATGAAAGAGGACGGAAAGTTCCCAGATTTTGAGGGTTGGCAAGACGGTTATGGCGCTTTCTCTTATTCATTGGATAAAAAGAACAATGTGGTGAACTACATAAAAAAACAAAAAACTCATCACAAAACTGAAACGTTTTACGATGAGTTTAAAAGGTTGCTAATAGAAAACGAAGTTCCGTTCAACGAGAAATACCTGGTGTAGATATACTAACATGCAACGGGCTGCTATCCAATTATACCCGCCAGTTCAAGGCTTTTCTTTTTTAATTTTCTTATTTCCACATCTTCAATGATGGGTTCTGGCGTTAAGATAAGCGACGTATTATTTTCTTTCCACCAGGTATTATCCTTTAATTCATTAAACGCCAACACACCTACCAGGTATTTGCGGTCTTTATCTGCATGCCATTCTTCTATCCATTCAAAGCGTTCTTTGGGAATATATTTCAGGTCATCAAAACTGATGTATGCTTTTATAAAAAAATCCGTAGTGAGTTCATTGGGTGTGTGGTGGTAGAGTTTTTTGTACTCATATTTATACTGATAACGCAATGCAGACAGATCACTCAACACTGCCGATGCCGTAGGGAAGCTACCAGCGCCTTTTCCATAAAAAAACTGTTTATCAGCAAAAGAGCTTTCTATTACAACACCATTGTACTCGTTCTTTACAAACGCGAGGGGGTCATCGTGTTTTACAAACTGTGGCAATACAAACCCGGCCACTTTTCCATTCTGTAATTTCTTGGCCTGCGCAACCAGCTTAATATCGAAATGTTTTTCAGTAGCCACCACTGCATCGCTCAACTGAATGTTCTGAATGCCGTTGAATACAATGTTATCGGGATTCTCCACAATACCATAAGCATGTGCCAGCAACAGCGTCCACTTATTTACGGCATCATACCCTTCTACATCCAATACCGGATCGCTTTCTGCAAAACCCAATTGCTGTGCCAGCAACAGTGCTTTTTGAAAATCAAGCCTGTCTTCAAACATTTTGGTAAGAATAAAATTGGTAGAGCCGTTAACGATGCCTTTGATAGAATGCAACAGATCATTATCATAATACTCCTCCAGGTTGCGTATAACCGGTATGGATGCGCAGGCAGCCGCCTCATACAACACAGACAATCCTGTTTTGCTTTGAAGGCCCAGCAACTCCGGCAGGTGCTCCGCCAACATTTTTTTGCTGGCGCTTACCACTTCTTTGCCATTGGCCAGGGCAGTGGATACAATATCGTATGCTGCATCGCTTTCATTAATTACTTCCACAATTACATTGATTTCCGGATCGTTCAATAAAACATCTTTGTCTGTAGTAAACAAGCTATCCGGCGCATCTCTTTTTTTCTGCGGGTTCTTGATACACACTTTTTTGATGTTGGCTTTGAGCGAAGGTGTTTGCTGCAACACTTTATACAACCCTTCTCCTACTACGCCAAATCCAAATAGACCAATTGTTAACTGCTTATGCGCTTCCATATCTCTGAATTAATTAGTTGCCGCCAGTGTATAGGCACCGGCTTTGTTATTTAATAGAAATGTAACGATGTATTGTTGTATTTGTTCAAATTCAAGTAAAAACCCGTCGTGTCCATAAGGAGAATGAATAGAAACAAACTGTGCACCGGTAATATATTTGGCCAGGTATTGCTGTTCTTTCAAAGGAAAAAGAATATCTGACTCAATACCTATCACCAAAGTTTTTGCTTTGATTTGCTGCAGCGCATGAGGGATACTCATTCTTTTGCGACCCACATTGTGCGCATCCATTCCCTTGCTTAAAAAATAATAACTGAAAGAATTAAAACGTTTGGCCAGTTTTTCTCCCTGGTAACGCTGGTACGACTCACTTTTATAATGAGCTACCTTATCGTTTTCCATTTCTGCCTGTCCCTCTTGGTAAGTATCATAATTACGATAAGAAATTAAGGCAATGCTGCGTGCAGTTTTCATCCCTTCTATTCCTGCAAGATCATTTTTTTGTTGCCAGGTACTATCTGTTTCAATGGCCATTCTTTGCGAGGCATTGAAAGCAATGCCCCATGCGGAGTGGTGTGCATTGGTGGCGATGGGAAAAATAAAATCAAACAGCAGCGGTTCTGCTATAGCCCATTCAAGCAATTGCTGACCGCCCATGGATCCGCCAATACCAATATGTATATTACGTATACCCAGGAAATCGCGCAACGGCTGGTACGCCAAGACCATATCTCGCGTAGTGAAAAACGGGAAATCATGATAATACGGTGAGCCGGTTTCTGGATTGTTATGCAACGGACTGATGCTTCCATAACAACTGCCAGGCATGTTTACGCATACTATAAAAAAATACGCCGGATCAAACAGCTTGCCATCTCCTACTAAACCCGTCCACCATTCTGCCGGGTCACTGTTGGCGGTAAGAGCATGAAAAATCCACACCACATTATCCTTTGTTTCGTTCAAGGTGCCATGTATGGTATAAGCAAGCTCATACCCTGGCAATACCTTGCCCGATTCTAAGGTAAACTCCTGTTGATATGTAAAGATTTTATACGACAATGACTTATTGCAATGGTAAAGTACAGGCTGAAAGCTGCGAGGTATGAGCTTTTAGCTATTAGCTTTTAGTTATTAGCTCCTCCCTTTTTGCTTCTAGCCTGTACATGTAAAATATAGTTTCAAAAAAGATCTATGATATGCTGGGTTATGTTGGTAGTACGCAGGCCCGATACCGCTGTTGCACCCGTACTAACAGCTAAAAGCTAATAGCTAACAGCTGGTAGCTCAATCACGCCAGCGCCTTTGCGAAAACTTTTTCAAATGCCTGCTCAAAATCGGCCTTGATATCTTCAATGTGTTCTATGCCTACACTAATGCGTACCTGGTTGGGCTCTACGCCGGATGCTTTTTGTTCGGCTTCGCTCAATTGCTCATGTGTGGTAGATGAGGGATGAATGGCCAGTGTTTTTGCGTCGCCCACATTGGCGAGGTGGCTTACCAGTTTCAATGAGTCAATAAATTTGCTGGCACTTTCTTTACCGCCTTTTACGCCAAAATTGAGAATACCGCCGGCACCATTGGGCAGGTATTTTTTTGCCAGGTCAAAGTATGGACTGCTTTTCAGCCCGGGATATTGTACAAAGTCCACCTGCGGGTGTTTCTCCAGCCATTGCGCTAATGCCTGTGCGTTTTGAACGTGGCGCTCAACGCGCAAGCTTAGTGTTTCAAGCCCCTGCAACAATAAAAATGAATTGAACGGACTTAGTGAAGCACCAAAATCACGCAGTCCTTCTACTCTTGCGCGGATGGCAAATGCAATATTGGGTAAGCCGAGGGGGTTGCCTTCTCCAAACACGTCCCAGAACTTCAATCCATGATAGCCTTCGCTGGGTTCTGTAAATTGAGGAAATTTGCCATTGCCCCAGTTGTAATTTCCGGCATCAACAATAACGCCTCCTATAGAAGTACCATGGCCGCCAATCCATTTGGTAGCAGACTCTACCACCACATTAGCGCCCCACTCTATTGGCCTGAATAAATAACCGCCGGTACCGAAAGTATTATCTACAATCAATGGCAGATCATATTCTTTGGCCAGGTCTGCAAATTTTTTAAAATCAGGAATATTCAGACGCGGGTTACCGATGGTTTCGAGGTAAATGGCTTTTGTATTTTTATCAATGTGCTTTACAAAGCTTTCTGCATTATCGCCATCTGCAAAACGGGCTTCTATACCCAGGCGTTTAAAGGCTACTTTAAATTGGTTGTAGGTACCGCCATACAGGTAAGTGGTGGTAACAAAATTATCGCCCGCCTGCATAATGTTATTGAGCGCAAGAAATTGCGCAGCCTGTCCGCTTCCGGTTGCCAGCGCCGCCACACCGCCTTCGAGGGCTGCAATGCGTTGTTCAAAAACATCGGTAGTAGGGTTCATGATACGGGTATAGATATTTCCAAAAGCTTTCAATCCAAAAAGATTGGCTGCATGTTCTGAACTATCAAATGCGTAAGAAGTGGTTTGGTACAGGGGTACAGCCCTTGATTTGGTTGTAGGGTCAACTTGTTGTCCTGCGTGCAGTTGCAGGGTCTCGAAACGATGGCTCATAAAAATGAAGTTTAATTTTTAATGATAATATTTATGAAAAAACACCGGAAATGCATGAAGGTTATTGCGTAGCTAAACAGAACGAATACATCAACAACAGCAGGAGCAGCAGGAGAATAAATTATTGGAGATTACAGTTACAGACATCCTTACAGTTGTATATAATGCAAATTTACCGCGGTTTTAAGGCAACCACCAAAATTTGCGCTGTTAATTTTTACAATATACCGTATTCACGTGAGCCGGTGCTTATCAACAAAGGAGGGGCGCCTAATAACAAAGCCCATCTTAAATCAGATGAGCTTTCAATAGTATCATAATAATGTAGAAGCTGGTATCTGACTTATCTTTCCCCGCAAGTGCGAAGATGGAATTAGCACCTTCACAATTTACATTGTTGGTTGCCAAGGCTTCACAGGGCCATATCCCTCTGCCTTTCTTGATAAGTAATGATAAAGAACTGGCGCAAAGGTAATAGTTACACCGTTAAATGTCCAAACTTTTTTAGATAGTGGCCACTAAAGCAAACAAACATGAAAAAGGAACGCGTACAACTGTTTCTTTGTTTTTTGAAGGGGCGATTCAAACTAAAATGCTTCGCTTTTGTTCTTATCTTAGCTAATAATTATAGCAAAAAATCTGACCACAGATTTAACCATGGAAGTCAACTTTTAATTTTAGAATTTATTCAGCATATGGCAAGTAAGAAGCAGCCTGCAGAGGAAACGGCAGTGGTACAGCAGGAATTTATAGAAGTATTCGGCGCGCGCGAGCACAATCTCAAAAACATTGATATCAGCATTCCAAAAAATAAGCTGGTCGTATTCACCGGTGTAAGCGGCAGCGGCAAATCATCGCTGGCGTTTGATACTATTTATAACGAAGGGCAGCGCAGGTATATGGAAAGTTTCAGCGCATATGCCCGCCAGTTTATTGGCGATATGGAAAGGCCTGATGTGGATAAAATAACAGGGCTCTCCCCCGTTATCTCTATAGAACAGAAAACCACCAATAAAAACCCCCGCTCCACTGTTGGCACCATTACCGAAATCTACGATTTCATGCGCCTTCTTTATGCAAGGGTGGGCGAAGCCTATAGTTATAACACAGGCAAAAAAATGGTGAAGTTCAGTGAAGAGGAAATCGTGGAAAACATCTTCACCAAATTCAAAAACAAAAAAATAACCCTGCTGGCGCCACTGGTGCGTGGCCGTAAAGGGCATTACCGCGAACTGTTTGAAGACATCCGCAAAAAGGGCTTTGTTAAAGCGCGGATAGATGGCGAAGTAAAAGATCTGGTGCCTAAAATGCAGGTAGACCGCTACAAAATTCATGATATAGAAGTGGTGGTAGACAGGCTGGCGGTAACGCCGGATATGAAAGTACGTGCCAGCCAAAGCATCCAGAAAACACTGCAACTGGGTAAAGACCTTATGTTTCTGTTGATAAATGACGATAATAAAGTTACTCAATACAGCAAGCAGTTAATGTGCGAGGATACCGGCCTTAGTTATGAAGAGCCATCGCCCAACGCGTTTTCATTTAACTCTCCATACGGCGCCTGCCCGGTTTGTAAGGGATTGGGCACCGTGTACCAGATAGACATGAGCGCGGTGTTGCCCGATACCACTAAAAGTATTAACGAAGGTGGTATTGCGCCACTGGGTGAAGAAAGGGAAGCGCATATTTTTAAACAGGTACAACAGGTAGCACGCAAAAATAAAATCAGCCTTGATAAACCATTAAAAGATTTATCGCAAAAGGCGATGAATGTATTATTGTACGGCAATGAAGAAGCAACCGGAAAAGATGCGTCGTTCGACTTTGACACCACAGACGGCAGTATTTACAATACCGAATTTGAAGGTATTGTTACTATGTTGCGCCGCTGGTTTGCTGCCAACAGCAGTGAAGCCTTGCGGGATTGGGTGGAAAAATTTATGGAGCTGAAAAAATGCGATGCCTGCGGCGGCACGCGCTTAAAAAAAGAAAGCCTGTGGTTTAAAATAGATGAAAAGAATATTGCTGAACTGAGCGATATGAACCTGGATAAATTGATGTTGTGGCTTACTGGCATTGAAAAAAGAATCAGCAATAAACAAAACGCCATTGCAAAAGATGTGTTGAAAGAGATACGTGAACGCCTGCAGTTTTTGTTAGACGTGGGTCTTAGCTACCTCACTGTTGGGCGTTCATCAAAAACACTGAGTGGCGGGGAGTCGCAGCGTATACGGCTGGCCACGCAAATTGGATCGCAATTGCAGGGCATCACTTATATATTGGATGAACCATCTATTGGCCTTCACCAGCGCGACAACCACCGGTTGATTACTGCTTTAAAAAATTTGCGCAACCTTGGTAACAGCGTACTGGTAGTAGAGCACGATAAAGACATCATGCTGGCATCTGACCATCTTATTGATATTGGCCCTGGTGCAGGTAAACACGGCGGACAGATTGTTACCCAGGGCGCGCCTAACCATGTTTTTAATTTCAATTCTGAAACGGCTAAATTTTTAACCGGTGAAAAATCCATACAGGTACCTGCATCAAGAAGACCGGGTAATGGAAAGTTTTTGGAATTGAAGGGCGTTACCGGTAATAACCTGCACAAGGTAAATGTAAAAATTCCTTTGGGTAAACTGGTGTTGGTAACCGGTGTAAGCGGCAGCGGCAAGTCTACGCTGATCAACGAAACACTTTATCCCATCTTATCAAAATATTGTTACAATTCAAAAATGCCCGCTATGGAACACAGTTCTATAAAAGGCCTCGAAAATATTGACAAAGTAATAGAGATCGATCAAAGCCCTATTGGCCGTACACCGCGCAGCAATCCGGCTACCTACTGTGGATTCTTTACGGATATACGCACGCTGTTTGCATCGGTGCCCGAGGCTAAGATTCGCGGCTATACGGCGGGGCGTTTTTCTTTCAATGTAAAAAGTGGCCGGTGTGAAGTATGTGAAGGCGGCGGCATGCGGGTAATTGAAATGAATTTTTTGCCCGATGTTTACGTGCATTGCGAAAAATGCAATGGTAAAAGATACAACCGCGAAACACTGGAGATTAGGTACAAGGGAAAATCTGTCAGTGATGTGCTTGATATGACGGTGGATGAAGCAGTAGAATTTTTTAATAATGTACCGTATATCTATCGCAAAATAAAAGTACTGCAGGAAGTGGGGCTTGGTTATATCACACTCGGCCAGTCTGCCGTAACACTCAGCGGCGGGGAGGCACAGCGGGTAAAACTATCAACCGAGCTGGGTAAAAAAGATACCGGTAAAACTTTTTATATTTTAGACGAGCCTACTACGGGGTTGCATTTTCAGGATGTGCAGCATTTGCTGGATGTGCTGAATAAACTGGTAGACCGTGGCAATTCTGTGCTGGTCATTGAACACAATCTCGACGTGATTAAAATGGCGGACCATGTTATAGACCTCGGGCCCGAAGGTGGAGATGGCGGTGGTAGAATTTTATTTGAGGGAACGCCCGAAGAAATGATTGACGTAAAAGAAAGCCATACGGCCAGGTTTTTAAAAGAAGAATTAAAATAACAAAGCAGGCAATATGAAAAGAGTATTGGTTGATATGGACGAAGTAATAGCCGACACTACTGCCGGCATGATTGAATGGTACAAAAAAGAATATGGTGGCGATATTGATTACAAAAAGATGCTGGAAGGAAAATCATTGGTAAAAGGTTTTCCAGTAGAACACCAGGCAGTGGTAAGACAGCAGCTGTTTGAACCCGGCTTTTTCAGGCACCTGCCAGTAATTGAAAACAGTATAGAGATACTGGAGCAAATGAATAAGAAGTATGAGGTGTATATAGTTTCCGCTGCCACTGAGTTTCCCAATTCTTTGACTGACAAATACAACTGGCTGATGGAGCACTACCCGTTTTTTACTTGGAAACAACTGGTGCTATGCGGTGTAAAAAGTATGATACAGGCAGATTTCATGATAGATGACCATACCAGGCACCTGGAACCTTTTAAAGGCAAACCTTATTTATTTACCGCACCCCACAATTTAGATGAAAAGGGATTTGAACGCCTCAATAGCTGGAAGGAAGTGGGTGAACATTTTTTGTAACGCTAATCAGCTGCGAATAGAAACGAATAAGCCGCTAAGTAAGCGGTAATCATTCGGCCATTATGCAGCAACTACCGCACCTTCATTAGTTAATTTGCGATTACCTGCACTTTATTTTCCATTCGCGTCCATTCGCTCCTTCTTTGCGTCTAATTCGCGACTAAAAAAAAGAAACGGCCCGCAATTATTCATCGCGGGCCGTTGAGGATACTGGATTGAGACAGTTATTTTAATTCTTTGCTTAAACCAATAAGCAGTGGCGGGAATTGATTTATAAAATCTTTTTGTTGTAAGGGTACTTAGGAACGATAGGGAACGGATCAGGTCTTTTAAACCGGATATTAGATCTTATCGATGTTCCCGCCGCTTATTGGCCATCTGTTATCAGCAAAAAGAACTTTTATTATTTTATTGTAAGCGTGCCGTTTTCAATGTGCTCATCATCGCTGAAAACTTCAAACGTATAACAGCCTTTATTGAAATTGGCCATCATGGTTGTTTGCTTATTACGTATTTGTGTTTGTTTTACAAGATTTCCTTCCACGTCAAAAACAAATAACTGGTATACTTTACCCTCTTCACCGCTGGCATTGAAGAAAATGACTTCCTGCCTGGCATTGGGGTAAATTTTTACTTTATATTTTTTACTGGTCAGTAATTTGTTGATGACAATGCTATCTGCGTACTGCAGCGGCAAAGGGCTGGCTTTTACCGGGCTTTGTAGCAGCATCATAACTGCCAGTGCCAGTAGCATACACGTTACCTGTTTAGGTACATTGCGGGTACCAGGTATGAATGTTTTCATCTTGTACGTATTAAACGGGTTAAAAAAGGGTACGGATCTTAGTAATAAACAACCAGCTTTTTTTATACACCAGGCACGTTGTTTAGAAACGGATAACCGGACAACGTGTTGAGTTACTTACATTGTTGCCGCTACCAAGACGTATACCTAATTTAATACCGAAAGTATAGTAAGCATCTTTGTTCTGCGCAGTTCCTCTTTTGTCGCCCGCCTGTCCGTAAGCAGGTGCACCACCGGCGCCATTGTTGCTTTTATCGGCCATGCGTTTTGCTATTACAGCCTGTGCAGGTGTAAGATTAGCATCATAGAATGCGTTGCCAACATAGGTGGTACTTACATCATCAATATAGTCTGTAAATGTTTTGCGATAGATAACTTCAAGGCCCAGGCTCAGGTTATCGCTTGCCCAGTATTTGATACCCACACCCAAAGGGATATTGGGCTGCCATAAAGAATAATTTTTACGATCGGGGTATGCAGCAGAACCTTGTCCTTCTAAGTGAAGCGGCTGTAATGCTACCCATTGGCCAGTTGCCAGGTCAAGACCCTGTGGATTGAAATGAAATACACCCACACCGGCAATACCGTAAGGACGTAATTTATGATATACATCAGTAGGATCTTCTTCGAGGAATACAGTGGGGTAAACTTCGCCCACCAAAATGGCTTCAAAGAATTTTGACTGAAAATTCAGGTTTCTGTTGAAACGGGCCTCTTCATACCCGCCTTTGCCTTTAATTACATTGTCATCGCCTTCCAGCTTACCAATATTTACAGCAAGCCTTACTCCCAGGTAATCCTTTGGATAGTAGCTGAAGTGCGCGCCTACTGATACTTTTGTAAGATTAAAGTTGTTGTCTTTCAAAAAGGTTTGACCTTTTCCGAGATGGCCTCCCAGGTCTCCCAGGAAGTTTGATGGTCCTACGGTAATACCAATTTCGCTGAACGGACCACCGTCATTGTATTGTGCAGATACCTGCGTTGGAAAGAAAATGGAGAGTAGCATAATTACACACGTTCCCCACAGAAAGTGTAAAAACTTTTTCATGAATACCAGATTTTAGTTTTCGAATAGTTATTTGGATTCGGGTACTAAAACAAAAAATACCCCTTACAAACTAGAAACGACGAAACTATAATTGTGGTGTGTGGGTCACAAAAAAAATATAAAAAAAAGTAAGAATACGCTGTAATTCCCTTATAATAAATTAGTACAAGAGCATTTCGATATGGTCAATTCCATCTTCGGGATATATTCCGCCAGTGGGAACAAATCCCAAAGAAGCATAAAAGTCTTTTAAATAGAGTTGTGCGCCAATCCTGATCACATTATTGCCAAACAATTTTCTGCATGTTGTAATCGACTGTTGCATGAGCGTGCGTCCAATGCCACTACCCCTTGCCGTTATAGCCGTAACTACCCTGCCAATACTGGGTTCTTCATACGAAACACCAGGCGGTACCAAACGCGTATAAGCCACCAGCACATCTTCTTTCCATCCCATCAGGTGATGCGATGGTTTATCTTTATAATCTGCATCCTGAAAAACACAGTTCTGCTCCACCACAAATACCGCACTGCGCAAATGAAGTATAGCATATAGTTCGTCTACCGACAATTCATCAAACGTTTTACAAACCCATGTAATCATCATAAAAATGTATAGACAGTAATAAAAATAAATGAAGGCGGTTATTCCCTGTAGTAAGGTATAGTAAGTGTAACCGGGTAATCTGTAGCACGATTGTGCGTAACCGCCGGCGACCATACAGGCATGTCCTCAAAAATACGCTTCACCAGTTTGGTCAGGTTGGGATCTGGTGAGCTGATAAACACCAGGTGTTCTACCTTGCCTGTTTTTGTTACCATAAAACTTACTTCCACATCGCCTTCTTCTACTCCTTTGTTTTTCTCTTTGTGCAGTTCAAACTCTATATAATCCAGTGCTGTAAAAAACGGATGTACCAGCAGCGGTAATTTTAAAATGCTGCAGGTGGCGCCGGTGTATTTACCGGTTGAATCATAACATTCCAGTTCGGTTACTTTGCCATTAAGGTAGGTTTCTTTGCTGCTGAGGCGGCCGTTTTCGTGGAACCAGCTGCACGGGCCGCTGAGCGTATCATTATGATAATTCAATAGCGATTCCTGCTTACCGTTTTTATACCAGGTTGCACTTTTTCCCTCCAGTACACGCTCCGGTGAAAAATCATCCATTAATTTCTCTACCGTTTTGGCTGGTGAAAGCTGGTGTACGGTTGCACCCCCGGCTTCATTATAGGCAAATGATTGGTCGCTCATCAATTGCCCATTGTCGTACCACGATTTCCAGTTGCCTGAAAAATGATTATTTAGAAGAAGGCCCTCGTTCTTTAATTGGCCGTTGGGGTACCATGATTGCCATTTACCATTGGGTACATTGTCTTTAAATGTGCCCTGCTGCGCTATAATTCTTTTTGGATGGTAGAGCGTGTATGAGCCATCTTTAATGCTGAGGCCAGCATCCTTAAAATAAACCTGCAGCAGCACGGTGGTATCTGGGTAAACAGCATACAGCAACCAATGATCATTACTTTTTATCGCCATAGCAGCATACACCGCATTTTTCCTGGTGGTAAACTGCATATCGGCATCCAGGTATTTGCGTACACTGTCTCTCTGCGCCAGGGAGGGCAGCGTTAATAATAACAGCATCATACAACTATACCATCTAACCATACCTGAAATTACATTTTACATGAATCGGTAGCACGGAGAAGAAGCTGGCATCCTAGGGAAAACCCGGACCTTCTGCAAATGCAAAAGCATCCCGCTGGCGGAATGCTTTCGCTAAAATATATCAAACAAAATACAGAGGGCTTATTTGGCCAGCGTATTTACTGTTTTTGCAAGCTTTCTTTTAAGGTTAGCGGCTTTGTTCTTGTGAATGATGCCTTTTTTGGCCAGTTTATCAATCATAGAAGCCACTTTTGGCAAGGCATCACCTGCTGCTTTGCTTTCTTTTACTTCCTTGAGGTCGCGAATGGCATTACGGGTTGTTTTACCATAATACTTATTTCTTTCGCGGCGTTTGCCTGCCTGACGCACATCTTTCTGGGTAGCTTTATGATTAGCCATGAATTCTAAAAATTTAAGGACGGCAAAGGTAGGGAAATACCATGAAAAATAGCACAGGCGGCTATGTTTTTTTACAACACAGGTAAAATACCTGCAGTAATGGTGTCCGCGACGGGCCATTCTTGCTGTTTCATGAATCAGCATTTGCCCGAGAGGGTACCAATATTACAAAAAATAAGCAGAACCGGTTTGCAAGACCAATTAAGGTTCAGTATTTTAACCGATATTTGTAACCCATAAAAAGTTTACTCCTAATGAAGGATTTCTCTTATATCACAAACTCCCACCCGCAGTTTATAGAGGGTTTATACCAGGATTATTCAAAAGACCCTTCCAGTGTTGACCCTGAATTTAAAAAATTTTTTGAAGGCTTCGATTTTGCCATCGGCAACGGCAAAACCAGTATCAATGGCAATGGAAACGGTGCAGCGGCTAGCGCTTCCGCACCCGCGGCGGCAGCACCTGCTTCAACCGACTGGATGCACGAGATACGCGCATACCGCATGATATTGGGTTACCGCAACAAAGGCCACCTGCTGGCAAAAACAAATCCCATACGCACCCGTAAAGACAGGGGCGCCAATATAGAGCTTGGTTTTTACGGCTTTTCAGAAGCTGACCTCGACAAAGAATTCCAGGCTGGTAAAATGATTGGGCTGGGCACCACCACCCTTCGCAAAATCTACGAGCACCTTACCAAATGCTACGCCTCCCATGTAGGCATCGAATTTAAATACATCAGCGACCAGAAAAAAGTAGACTGGCTGACCAATGAAATTGAAAAGAAGTTTCTGGATCCGTTACCACTCGAAAAGAAAAAAAGGATCCTGGAAAAGCTGAACCAGGGTGTTATGTTCGAAAAATTTCTGCATACCAAATACGTAGGGCAGAAACGCTTCTCATTAGAAGGTGGCGAAACCACTATCGCCGGACTGGATGCGATTATTAATACCGCTGCTGATAACGATGTGCATGAAGTGGTGATTGGTATGGCCCACCGCGGCCGCCTGAATATTCTTGCTAATATTATGGGTAAAACCTATGAACAGATCTTCAGCGAGTTTGAAGGCACCGCCAAGCTGGATCAAACCATGGGGAGTGGCGACGTAAAATACCATATGGGTTACGGTAGTGAACTGGTAACCCCGTCGGGCAAAACGATACACCTCAAACTGATGCCCAACCCCTCTCACCTGGAAGCTGTAGACCCCGTTGTGGTAGGTTTTGCCCGGGCCAAAGCAGATGTATTGTATAAAAGTGATTACGATAAAATATTGCCCGTATTAATTCATGGCGATGCCTCAGTAGCCGGACAGGGTATTGTGTACGAAGTGCTGCAGATGTGTAGCCTGGATGGTTACCTTACTGGTGGCACCATTCATTTTGTTATCAATAACCAGATTGGGTTTACCACCGATTTTGAAGATGCCCGCAGTTCAGATTATTGCACCTCGCTGGCCGCTGCCGTACACGCACCTGTGTTGCATGTAAATGGTGATGATGCAGAGGCAGTGGTAAAATGCGTTGAAATTGCCACCCGGTACCGGCAGGAGTTTAATGCTGATGTGTTTATAGACATGGTTTGTTACCGCCGCCATGGCCACAATGAAGGCGATGATCCAAAATTTACACAACCGCACCTGTATGCGCTGATTGATAAACATCCTAACCCGCGCGAAGTATATACTAACTTTCTGCTTGAAAACGGGGAGGCCGATGCCCGTGAGCTGGCAAAGGAGATGGAGAAAAAATTCTGGGGCGACCTGCAGGAACGCCTCGACGAAGTCAAGCAAAACCCTTTGCCATACACCTACCAGCAACCAGAACTCGTTTGGAAAAGCATGCGCCGGGCTACCTGGGAAGATTTTGAACAATCTCCGGTTACTGCTATCAGTGAGACAGATTTCAAAAAAATCTTTGACGCGCTGATGAAATGGCCCGAAGACTTCAAGCCGCTGAAAAAAGTGGAAAAGATCATCCAGGATAAAATAAAATTATTCAATGAAGAAGGAAAAGTGGACTGGGCCACCGGTGAGCTGATGGCGTACGGCAGCCTGCTGGCAGAGGGGCACGATGTGCGCCTGAGCGGACAGGATGTGCAACGCGGCACCTTCTCTCATCGCCATGCAGTATTGCAGGATGAAGTAACCAATAAAGAATACAGCAGGCTCAGCAGGCTGGATGGTGCAGGCGGCCTGTTCAGAATTTATAATTCTTTGCTAAGTGAATACGGTGTACTGGGTTTTGAATATGGATATGCCATGGCCAACCCCAATGCCCTGGTTTTATGGGAAGCACAGTTTGGCGATTTTTGCAACGGCGCCCAAACGATGATTGACCAGTTTATTGCCGCCGGTGAACAGAAATGGAACAGGATGAATGGCGTAACCATGCTGCTGCCGCACGGGTATGAGGGACAGGGACCAGAACACAGCAGCGCACGCCTGGAACGCTTCTTACAACTATGCGCAGAACTGAATATGGTGGTAACCAATATTACTACCGCAGCTAACTTTTTTCACCTGCTGCGCAGACAGGTAAAATGGAGTTTCCGCAAACCACTGATCAATTTTTCACCCAAGGCAAACCTGCGGCACCCCGGTTCGTACTCGCTGATGAGCGAGTTTACCTTCCGCCGTTTCCAGGAAACGCTGGACGATCCTTTTATCAGCGATGCATCACAGGTAAAGAAAGTACTTTTCTGCAGTGGGAAGATTTATTTTGACCTGGCCGAACGCCAGCAAAAAGAAAACCGGAAAGATACCGCCATACTGCGCGTTGAACAATTGTACCCCCTGCCAACCAAACAACTTGAAGCGCTGTACAATACATACAACCGCGCCACCTGGTTCTGGGTGCAGGAAGAACCGCTTAATATGGGCGCTGCTTCTTATCTTCAGATGAACCTTAAAAATATTAATTACGGCGTTATCAGTAGGCAACCGAGCGCTTCTACAGCTACAGGCTACAATAAAGTGCATCACCAGGAGCAATCGGAAATTATTGATACCGCATTCTCTATCTAGATTTGTGTTGTGTTTTGAGTTTTGAGTTTTGAGTGTTGAGTGTTGTGTGTTGAGTGTTGTGTGTTAAGTACGTTTGTGCTACCGGTATTGCCACTAGAGCGATCGAGTTGTGTTTTGGGTTGAATGTTGAATAGTTTTGTGCTGTTGGTGTTGGGTCTTGATACTAGATACTCATTACTATTTTAAATTTTGAATTATATATTTTGGATTACGTTATGTGCTGACTAAGCTGTTTGGGTAGCTGGTCTTGGGTCTTAATACTAAATACTAGGTACTCAATACTATTGTGTTGAATGTTGAGTGGTAAGTGTTGTGTACTCAATTTGGCGGCCAGGGGTCTTGATACTAGATACTATATACTAAATACTATTTTGAATTTATAACTTATGATTGATATTAAAGTTCCAACAGTTGGTGAATCCATTAGCGAGGTAACATTATTAAAATGGACAAAAAAAGAGGGCGAATATGTTGAACGGGATGAAGTAATTGCGGAGCTGGAGAGCGAGAAAGCAACATTTGAAGTAAATGCAGAAAAAGCAGGTGTATTGAAATTGTCCGCCAAAGAAGGTGACACACTAAAAATTGGAGATACTCTGGCATCCATTGATGAATCTGCGGCCAAACCAGAACAAACAAAACAACCGGCTGCAGCAGAAGCAACTGCATCGCCGCAGGCTGCCCAGCCAAAACAAGAGGAGAAAAAACCTGTTGTTGCTGAAGAAAAAAGCAGTGCTCCCGCAGATAATGGCGCCTCGGGTGTCAAAGCTACGCCGGTTGCGTCGGCAATTATTGCAGACAAAAAGGTAAATCCTTCTTCCATCACTCCTTCTGGTGCCAATGGTAAAATTTTAAAAGACGATGTGCTGGCTGCGCTCAGCAGCCCCGGCCGTGTACCCGGTGCCGAACCATTTACCCGCAACGAGAAGCCGGAAAAAATGAGCAACCTGCGAAAGACCATTAGCCGCAGGTTGGTTGAAGCAAAGAACACCACGGCCATGCTCACTACTTTTAATGAAGTGGACATGAAACCCATCATGGATTTGCGCACAAAATATAAAGAAGCTTTTAATAAAAAACACGGTGTTAACCTGGGCTTTATGAGCTTTTTTACCAAGGCTGCCTGCTTTGCATTAAAGGAATGGCCTTCGGTAAATGCTTATATTGATGGCGATAACATTCTCTACCACGATTATTGCGATATTTCTATTGCCGTGTCTGCCCCGCGCGGACTGGTGGTGCCTGTGATACGCAATGCCGAAAGTTTGAGCATGGCAGAGATTGAGAAAAAAGTGGTGGAGCTGGCAACCAAAGCTAAAGAAAGCAAACTCACCATAGAGGAAATGACCGGCGGTACCTTTACTATAACCAACGGCGGTGTATTTGGGTCGCTCATGAGCACGCCCATTATCAACATTCCGCAAAGCGCCATACTGGGCATGCACAAAATACAGGAAAGGCCAATGGCGGTAAACGGACAGGTGGTTATTAAGCCCATGATGTACCTGGCGCTTAGTTATGATCACCGCATTATTGATGGCCGCGAGTCTGTTAGCTTTCTCGTAAAAGTGAAAGAATTGCTTGAAAATCCTGAGCTTCTTTTATTTGGAAAAGACCCCGTAAAAACATTGCTAGAATTGTAGATGATGGCTTAAGGCGTTGAAAGCATGTTATCAACATTGGCTATTTTACATTCTGCCCCTGGCATAACCCCCATGTATAAACGCCTCATAAACTTTTTTGATTACCCCCTGTTCAAAAGCTGGACGGTACTGCATGCGCTGTATATACTTATGGTGGTAATTGCCAGCTTACAGCAAATTTTTGGCTCACACAATTACTATGATATCTTTCGGTATTCATACATTCATTTAACCCACCAGGTTACTTTGTATGGGTTACACCCCACAGAGTATGGCGACCTGTTTTTATACGGCCCGCTCTATGCATTGCTGTTTGCCCCTTTTAGTTTTGTACCATTCTGGATGGGCTGGTTTTTATGGATTGCCTTTAATTCATGGATACTCTATTATGCTGTTCGTAAAATCAATATCAGCCAGCAACAGCAATTGATCATTTTGTTTCTGATTGCGCATGAACTACTCACCACCATTCAGCGGGGCACCTGCAACCCGTTCATAACAGCCTGTATCATTCTGCCATTTGTTTTTGTAGAAGAAAAAAAAGAAGGATGGGCAACTTTTTTTATTGCCATGGGTATGCTGATGAAAATTTACCCGGTGGTGGCACTGGCCTGCTTTCCGTTTGCGAACAATAAATTAAAGTTTATTGCGGGTTTTATCATCTGGACGATAATACTTGGACTGCTGCCATTGCTGGTAACCAATTTTGATTTTCTAATGCTTACCTACCGGCAATGGATGGAACAGCTGGTAGAAAAAAATGATCTCAATGTGCAGGTTACATCCATACAAGACATTTCCATTTTTGGATTAATACGCCGTGGTATGGGCTGGAGTGCTATGCCTACATTGCCGCTGCTTGCCCTGGGCGCTGCAGCCTTTGCATCGGTATACATTCATTTCCGCGCGTACAAACAGCAGTGGTTTCAGTTAATGGTACTGAGTTCTGTATTAATTTTCTGCACCATCTTCAGTACCGGTTCCGAGTCTTCTACTTATATCATTGCCATGACCGGTGTGGCAATATGGTATGTGCTGCAACCCCGGCCTGTAAGCAAGCTTCACCTGCTGCTGATAATATTTGCCTTTTTGCTTATCAGCATGTCGCCCTCTGACCTGGTGCCTCCTTTTATCAAAAAGTTTATTGTCAAAAATTCGCTCAAAGCATTGCCAGCAGTAGTTATATGGTGCTATATCATCTACCAGTTACATGCAACCGCTTTTAAAAACCGCCAACTGCCTGGTAATTCGGCTGGTTTAGCAACTACATCAACACAAATCTAACCGCCGCATAAGTCTGTCTTCTTCCTCCATTTTTAACAGTCATCCGAATTCTGGGAAACAAACCTGAAACTATGGTTTGACCACCGTTTCTGTACACGTGCAAAGCTTTATCTGTCATTTTCCATGTTCAAAACTTTCCTTTTTTGAAGCGCGAGACAAATTCGACTAGCAGTCCCGCCAAATTCCCTTAGACGCCTTTTTTTTCGATTCCAGATTAAAATTTCATTAAAGCTCATTATTATTTTCTATATCTTTATTGGCGAAATTTTTAAAACACCCCCCTAAATGAATCAATTGAGTACTACTACGAGGCTCAATCTAAGTATTGTGTTGCCTTGCTATAACCCAAAGCCAGGCTGGCACCTGCAGGTTGCTGCTCATTATCAGCTAATTAAGGCATCCCTTCCCGCTGACACTCAAATTGAAATAATAGTGGTGAATGATGGCTCGCCGCTGCCCGCTACCGCTGCCTCTAAACGGTTTCTTAGTCGCCGCTGCCCACATTTCAGGTTTATTTCCTACACCCAAAATATGGGTAAAGGCTACGCAGTTAGAAAGGGTGTGGAGGCTGCCCAGGCACCTTTTATTATTTATACCGATATTGATTTCCCCTATACCGTTGCCGATATCTGCGCTGTTTATCAACGCCTGCTTTCTGGTAACACAGAACTGGTGATGGGCGTGCGCGAATCTACCTACGGCCAGCAATTGTCATTGCTGCGCAGGCTGGCCTCCAATGGTTGCAATTACCTGAATAAAACCCTTCTCAACCTGCCCTTTAAAGATGTGCAGTCGGGCCTGAAAGGGATTAACCTGATTGGCAGGGAACTGTTGCTCAAAACAACCATCAACCGGTTTTTATTTGATACCGAATTTATCTGGCTTGCCAGTTCATACAGTAATATTCGCATTGAGGCATTAACGGTAAAACTGCGCGACGATGTTTCTTTCACCAGCATGTCGTCTGCCGTGTATCTAAAAGAGGCCAGCAATTTTTGCCGTATCTTTCTTAAGGACAAATTAATGAGTTTAAGACGGTTTGATGCAGAATTCAAAACAGCTATACCGCGTACTGCTTAGCTTCGACCTGGAGGAGTTTGATATACCCAATGAATACGGTGCGGCGTTGCCCATAGAAGAGCAATTGGCAGTTACCCAACAAGGCATGGATAACCTGCTGCCCCTGTTAGAGAAATTACAGGTACCCGTTACATTTTTTACCACCGCGTTTTACGCGCAACAAAATACAGCAGCCATTAAACAATTGGCCGCCGTTCATGAAATTGCTTCACACACTTTTTATCATAGCCGCTTTGCAGATGAAGATATCGCAGCATCGCGGCAGGTGTTGGCCGCTATTTCAGGCCAAAACATAACTGGCTTCCGCATGCCGCGCCTGGCACCGGTTAGTAAGCAGTTGATAGCTGATGCCGGCTACCTGTACGATGCATCATTGCACCCCACCTGGTTGCCGGGCAGGTACAACCACCTCAACCAGCCCCGCACGATATTTAAACAAGCGCAACTGTGGGTGTTGCCGTCTTCTGTAACGCCACGCCTCCGTATTCCGTTGTTCTGGCTGGCATTTAAAAATCTTCCGTTGTGGTTTATCAAACAATGCAGCCTCCAAATTTTGAAGCGTGATCACTATATCAGCCTGTATTTTCATCCGTGGGAGTATGCCAACCTTACTGCTTACAGCGCCATGCCATTTTATACACGCAAATTATCGGGCACCCAGCTCCTGCATAAATTAGCTGCTTACCTAACCTGGTTACAAACCATTGCAACATTTACAACAATGGAAAGCTTTGTGAAAAGCCACCAGCAACAACAAAGCTGATTTCTGCAATGTTTTATACCTTGCGGGCAATGAAGCATTTCTCTTATCTCAATACGGCAGCCACCATTATCAGTACCTACACTGGCAGCCAACCGTTTCATTTTTTTATAAAAGATTTTTTCAGGCAGCACAAAAAATATGGTTCCCGAGACAGGAAGCAAATTACACACCTCTGTTATTGTTATTTCAGATTGGGTAAATCTGCGCAGGGAAAGCCGTTGCAACCAGCCATAGCTGAAGCACTTTTTTTATGCGCCCAGCAGCCGGGTGAACTATTGGAACTCATTAATCCCACCTGGAACGCCATGGCCGCATTGCCTGCAGCAGAGAAATGCGCCGTATTACAATTGGATGCAGCATCACTACAAATTTTTCCGGCAGCCGGCCGGCTGAGTGAAGGAATCAATGAACAAGATTTTAATTTGTCGCACCTCACCCAACCAGATGTATTTATACGGATAAGGCCGGGGCATGACACTACCGTTACTGCGGCGCTGCAGCAGGCAGGCATTCATTTCACCAGGGTGAACGCACAATGCATCCGTGTGCCCGCCACCACAAAGGTTGATACGTTGCTGCCGCTCAATACCCAAGCCGTAATACAAGATTATAGCTCCCAGCAAACCGGCACGCTGCTTCAAATGCTGCCAGGTACTGAAGGTATACAGCAGGTTTGGGACTGCTGCGCTGCCAGCGGTGGTAAGTCTATTCTTGCCAAGGATATACTGGGAGATATTGAACTAACGGTGTCAGACATACGATCTTCCGTACTTCATAACCTAAAAAACAGGTTTTCAGCTGCGGGCATCATAAATTATCGGCTGCTGCAGGCCGACCTCTCAAAACCTGTTCAGCCTCAGTTGCACCAGTATTTTGATTTGATCATTGCCGATGCCCCGTGCACCGGTTCCGGCACCTGGGGCCGTACGCCGGAAAGATTATGCTATTTTGATACCAAAGAAGTGGAACATTATAGTCAACTGCAAAAACGTATCATCACATCGGCACTACCCGCGCTGAAAGCGGGCGGTCATTTTCTTTACATTACCTGTTCTGTCTTTAAAATTGAAAATGAAGATATCGTAGACTATATGCTGGAGCAGCCAGGTATGCAGCTATTGCAAAAAACTGTACTGAAAGGTTATACCATGAAAGCAGACACTATGTTTGCGGCAATGTTTAAAAAGAGTATCTAGTATTCAGTATTTAGTATTTAGTATCAAGATTGAAGACCCGGTACCAACGGCAAAAACGACATGGTATCTGAAGGAGTAGAATTGTAGTTATCAATTTCAGGATGTGCTCTAACTTGCCGCAAAGTCTAAATACTATATACTAAATACTAAATACTCTCTAACCCGCCGAGAAGTCTATATACTAAATACTAAGTACTCAATACTCTCTCTCCAGCCGCGAAGTCTATATACTAAATACTCTGTACTAAGTACTCTCTTACTCGCCGCGAAGTCTAAATACTGACTACTTGGTACTAAATACCAGATTATTGTTTCACTACCCGCAATGATGTCTTATTCTTACCATCGCTGTATTGAACAGTATACACCCCTTTGCTGATAAAATTTACTTTGTTGAAATTTAATGTGTACAAGCTTCCCTGTTGGAGGGCAGCAGTTTTTACTTCCAGCGTTTTTCCATTCATATCAATCAAACGGAGGGTGCTGTTACCGGTAACAGGTGCATTGATTAATATGCTGAGGTTTCCATTAAAAGGAACGGGGTAGGCTTTTATCCAGCTACTGCCCAATACCTGCTGGTAATTTCTGATAGTGCGTTGCTGCTGCAGATCGATGTAGGCCTTTTCCATATCTGGTATGCCATAGCCAAACCGGTTATCAGGATTGGTAAACCTGCTGGCGCTTCTTTGAACGGCGGCAACAATTTCCCGGTTGTTAAACTCCGGGTATGCCTGCCACAAACAGGCAATCAAACCACACAGGTTAGGGTTAGAAAAAGATGTGCCATTACCGGTAACAGGGTTACCCGTATTTACATCTGCCGCTACCGCAGGTCCGCCTACAGATACTACATTGGGTTTTAAATTACCTGCACCATTAGGTCCCCAGCTGCTGAAGCCAGACAGGTTGCCGTTTACATCAGTTGAGCCAATGGTAAACACACTGTCTGCATCGGCAGGGCAAAGCACATACTTGGCCTCGGTTGTTCCATTGCCGGAGTTGCCCGCGCTGTTGGTAACCAAAATACCTTTTTTTACCGCCAGTGTTGCGCCAATGCTGATCATTGCTGTTTTACCATCGCGCTGCGCATAACTATGATCAAAAGTATTGTTGTCGAAATTGCTGTATCCAAGTGATGACGTTATGATATCCACACCGGCACTGTCGGCAAATTCTGCTGCCGCCACCCAGTTTTGTTCTTCTACAGGGTATTCTGATGCTGCATCTTCAGTGCGCAACAGCCAATATTTTGCTTTGGAAGCCGTACCAATTATTTTACCAGGAGAGTTGGCGGCCATTATAGACAAGCAATAAGCGCCGTGGGCATTATCCTCATTTACACTTTGTTCACCGGCAACATAATCCCAGGTACCCAGTATTTGATTTTGCAAACGCACACTGTCAAAAGCAGGGTTGGCTTTATAGTTAAAGAAACCTGCGTCCAGCATAGCAATGGTCATCCCCTCTCCCCTGAAACCCAGGTTGTGCAGGTATTCGCCTTTGTGTATACGTACCTGGCCGGCATTATTTCCATAATTTAAGGCATCCATGGTTCCGGTAAATCTGAATGTTTCAGCAGTATTACTAATACGCAAAGGCAGTGGTGTTGCTGCAAACTCGTCTGCTTTATAAGATGGAACGTCTGCCGGCTGTATTACCCTGGTTGCTACAGCAGCAGCATTTTTTACAAAAGAAAAACTGTTTATTTTAGTAAGGGCAGCAGGGTCGGTGGTTCTGATGCAGACCTGGTTCAGCCATTTTGAAACATTGAGCAAAGTAACATTGGGCACCAGCCTGATGCTGTCTATATACGCCGCGCTCACCGGCAGATCTGTAGAATCAAGCGCAATCTTGTACCGTTGCCTCCTGGCAATTGCTTTGGCAGATAAATAAGGTGATGGGTTGCTGAGATTGAATGCAGTTGTTTTTTTATCAGTGAACCGGATGATATAACGGCTGAACTGGCAGTTGGCGCTGAATGAAAAACCCACGCTGCACAAAACAAATAACAGGTAATACTTTTTCATTCAATGTTATTAAAAGATAAACATGAAAATGACTAGTTATGACTGATGATTGACAGTTTTACACCGTATCCATCGTATGAAAAGTTTCCGGGTATGGTATCGCAAATTATTCTTACACCTGCATCCAGCTGCGCCCTTGCTATTGAATCGCAATTTTTACCCCCTGCCAATTCATCTGTGTTGCATTTAATGGCGGTGGTATCACATTTATTGTTGAGGCAATGCACCAATTTACAATTGCGTGTAAAAAAGCTGGTGTGGTACTCCCAGGCAAGTAGATCCTGAAAAATTTTTCCTACTCCTTTTGCGTACACTTCGTAGGATCGGCTGTAACTGCTAAGGCCAATGGAGTTAAAGGGTTTATTATTATTAGAGTCGTATTGCACCACCGTAATGGTAGTATCAAAATTCTGGCTGCCTACTTGAAAAGGCATACCGTTATTGGCATACGCAAATACCCAGAACAGGTATTCATTATCATTGGTAGAAAAATTAAAGGGAGAAGTGCCGATAGCAGAATTGCCATTCCACGAAAAATTGTCGGCCAGCGGGCTTACCATTTTAACCTGGCGCCTGTTGTTCTCCACAAATTCAAACGTATTATTGGTTTGAATGGCCATGAAGGTATTGTTGTTGTTCCAGCGCCGGGTGGGCTCGTCCCAGAAATAGCGCACCACGCGGAAAGCAGGGCGGTTGAGGTTGTCCGTCATCAGCGCTTCCACACTATCTTTTACAGTGTATGAATTTATGGTGAAGCCAACACCAAAAGGAAGTGTAACAGTCGAATCCAGCTTATAGATAATGTATTTACCCACAGCCAGGTTGGTGTAATCGCTGATCTTATCGCTTACCAGGTCGTTCTTTTTGTTACAGCAGATCACCATCACCACACAACAGGCTCCAATTATGATTGCAAGAAATTTGTTCTTCATAAAATACCAGTCAGTTTTAAAGGCAGCACCTGTAGACCAGACAATGGAATAATGGTTTCCGATGCTTGATAAAAAAACCGGGAGGATAATCCTTCCCGGTTTGCAAACGTATAAATTAGCTGATTATTGTCTTTTAACTGCCTATTCCTGAACATTTAATACGAGATCTGGCTTCTGTATTTCTACTTAGGCATTTCGCATGATAATGCCGCCCCCTATTACATCATCGCCCTCATAAAATACAGCGCTTTGGCCTGGCGCTACTCCCTTGGCATTTTCATAAAACCGCACTTTTACAGCGCCGTTGTCATTGTACAGGTTAGACAGCGTACCGGCATCCTTGTAGCGTATTTTGGTAAGCGATTCCATGCCATCGGTGATACCATCGTACTTGCCCCAGTTTATTTTAGTAACCATCATTTCCTGGCGGTTGAGGTCTTCTTCTTCGCCCAGCACAACGGTATTGGTATCTGGGTGAATACCGGTTACATAAACAGGCCGGCCAAAAGCTATGTCGAGGCCTTTGCGTTGCCCGATGGTATAAAACGGGTAGCCTTTATGCTGGCCCAGTACTTTACCTGTTTTATCAATAAAATTGCCGCCAGCTACCTTTTCTTCCAGTCCTTCCACCTTTTTCTTCAGAAAGCCGCGGTAATCGTTATCAGGCACAAAACAAATTTCATAGCTCTCGCTTTTCTTTGCCAGTTCCGGGTAACCATAATCAAGCGCCATCTGCCTGATTTCCGATTTGCGGTAAGGCGCTAATGGCAGCAGGGTACGACTCAGCAAATCTTGTTGCAGCCCCCACAACACATAGCTCTGGTCTTTGGTTTCATCTATAGCCTTGCTGATAAAGTATCTTCCATTATGGTGTTGCTGAATTTTGGCGTAGTGACCGGTAGCAATAAAGTCGCAGCCCATGGCATCGGCCCTTTTTAACAGCGCGCGCCATTTAATATGGGTATTGCACATTACGCAGGGGTTGGGGGTGCGCCCGGCAATGTACTCGTCTACAAAATTCTCAATGACAAAATCGCCAAACTCTTCGCGGATATCCAGTATAAAATGCGGAAAACCATGTTGTACGGCAGCCATGCGGGCGTCGTTAAAGCTGTCTAAATTGCAGCAGCCGGTTTCTTTTTTGCTGCTGCCGCTGGTAGCATAGTCCCATGTTTTCATTGTTATGCCCACCACCTCATATCCCTGGTCGTTTAGCATCAGCGCGGTAATAGTACTGTCTATACCACCGCTCATTGCCACCAATACTTTTCCGTTCCGGCTCATAAAAAAATTTTACAGAACCGCAAATATACAAATAAAGCCCGGGTTGAAGAAAGGAGGCAGTTAGGGTTGTTCCTTTTTCCAAAGGTTGCGGGTGGCGTAAAAAACCAATACCCCGCACAAGGAGAGGCCCAGTCCCCACAAGGCCATTCTGCCGGTGGAGTAAAATACAAACAGCCATATCCACACTGATAAAATAACCGGCAGCGGGTACAGCCACATTTTAAACCATGGGGTAGTTGACGCAGGCTGACGACGCAGCAGTACTACCCCTACTGATTGAGCAATAAACTGAACCACAATGCGCATGGCAAGAATGGCGCTGATGGCATCGCCCAGTTTAAACAACAGACTGAAAACAAACCCGATGCCGCCTAAAAAAAGCAATGAAATATAGGGAAACCCTTTGGTGGGATGCAGTTTGGCAAACGCCGGAAAAAAATGGCCATCAGCCGCGGCGGCATATGGCACGCGGCTATACCCCAGCACCACAGCAAACAGCGATGCAAAAGCAATCCATAACACCAGCACCGTGGCAACCACCGCGGTATTATGGCCATAAATTTTTTCCATGAACAAACTCACAATAAAATTGCTTTGCATGGCCTCTTGCCACGGTATTACCCCAACTATACTGATGTTCATTAACAGATACAATACGGCAATGCAAAAGATAGAGATAAAAATACTACGCGGGATATTATTGACCGGATCACGGATTTCTCCGCCAAGGTGGCACACGTTGTAGTAGCCAAGGTAACTGTATATGGTTTTTACCGATGCCTGGCCCAGCAACAATGCAAACGACAGACTAAACATCGATTGATCATTGCCGTTAGGCATGAATGAGTAATGTACCTGCTGGTGCGTAAACCCGCTAACAATTATCCAAACAATGGTAACAATAACGCCCACCCACAAAAAAACGGCCATCTTACCAATGGTTTTTATATTGCGGTACAATAAAAACGTAATCAACAGCACCACCAGCCCCGATACCATTTTACGCTCAATGCCTGATAACGGCACCAGGTAACTAAAATATTGTGAAAAGCCGATGGCGCCAGATGCCACTACCAGCGGAGCCTGCAGGCAGGTTTGCCAAACAAAAAGAAAAGACATCAGCCTTCCCCATTTTGGCCCATAGGCTTCTTTGAGAAAATTATAACTGCCACCTGCCAGCGGAAACCGGGTGCCCAGTTCGCTCCAGATCATACCGTCTGCAAAGGCTATTACGGCACCAAAAATCCAGGCCCATAAAAACAGGTGACTGCCCATCATACTGATCACCAGGGGCATCACTACAAAGGGGCCAATGCCAACCATATCAATCATATTGATACTGGTGGCCTGCAATAAACTAATCTCTCTTTTCAGTGCCGCGGGGGGTGAAGACATGTGCAAGGGTTGGTAACCATTGCAAAATAATCAATGTAACGGCAATTGCACTACTAAGTTTATCAAGAAGTAGCAACAACATTATTTCATTTGCTATGTATGCTGATGCGTACAACAACTATTTAATGAATTATTGTTTCAGGCGATAACCTTCAACAACTGGTGCCACCATGGTGCTGTCTACCATTACAATCGGCACACGCGTATTGATTTGGATTACACCGTTTGCGCCTTTGCTGCCATACAACAAGGTGGCCCTATCGCCCTTCAGAACATTCATACTTTTAATGCTGTTGGGCGCTATGCTATTGGCATTAAAGGGGCTTGCCTGCTCAATGCCGTCTATTACAAATAATGGTTGCGCTGCAGGAGCAGCACTGTTTGCCTGCCTGATTTGCAATGTAGCCGGTGTACTTTTGGCTGGGGCAGCTGCTTTCACCGGAGGCAGGGGCTTGTTATATTTTTTTTCATACGCAGTTTTTTCTGCAGCATTGTTCAAGTTATATACTTCTTTAGTGCCGTTTTTCAATGTAACAGTTACTTTACTCGTGCGATTTCCATTGTGCTCGCTTATTTCTGCATGCGTAGCAATAACATCTTCACTACCTGCCAATGCTGGCCTTTCTGATATTGCATCAATAACAGCTTTCTCCGGGGCTTCTGCCGGCTCTGGCGTTGCGCTTTTAGCATCTTCTACCGGCGGCGCAGGTTTTGCTGGTGCACCCGGCACAGGTGGCGGTGGCGGCGGTGGAATTTTTCCGTAGGTGGACTCGTTGGCCGCTCGGTTGTTGTTCCAGTCGGTTAGCGTAATAGCCTTTATAATGGATTTCTTTTTATCTTTTACCAATACAATGCATTCTCCATTGTTGTCTGCTATGGTAACTATGTACCCTTTGTTATTTGGCATAGTCTGCGTGCGTACCGGTGCAGGCAGCCCGGGGTTTATTGCAGGCTCCGCCGGTGGTGGTGGAGGTAAGGTATCCGTAAACCTGCTGGCACTTTCCAATTGTTGTACCAGGCCCGGTATTTCAACGGTATTGATGTAAGATTCGCGTGCCTCAGTGTTATTATTTGCAGGCAACTGTTTTTTATTACTGCGAAAGGCGAGCAATAGAACAGCCATCAAAGGAAGTACAAACAGAAATTTTGCAAGATGCAGGCGGGTGCTTTTCATTTTATTCATCATGGCAATTCTTTTTTTAAGATTAGAAAGATTGAAATGGCCGGCGATGCTATACTGGGGAGCACCGGTTACTTTAAGCAGCAGGTATTGATATTCTTTTTTATCGATGCCGTTTTCTACCACATTGCTATCTGCGATAAATTCTAGGTTTTGGCGTATACTGCTGCGTATAAGCCATGCAAAGGGATTGAACCAGTTGAACACGCACAACAATTCGGCAACCAACAAATCGATGGTATGTTTTTGTTGTACATGCACAAACTCATGTTGAATGATCCGTTGCAACTCTTCAGGCGTATGCAGCCTTCGGTTAATATAAATGGCATTGCCAAAAGAGAACGGGCTCACCGTTGCGCTGGTCTCATATAACTGTATACCTGCATCGGCCTTCAGCAAAATGGCGTTGTTGCGTATGCGACGCAACGACAAATATTGTAATCCCAATTTTACCAGCATGATAATGGTACCCACGGCTACTACAAACAACAGCCAGTCTGTTGCAGTCAGCCGTTGTAACCAGCCAGGTGTTGTAGCCACTGTTTGTACGTCTGCCGTATGATAACTGATTACCGGTATAAAATGGATGAGCGACTGGTTTTCTTTACCCTGTACCCATGGCGCAATGTTTATAAATGGAATGGCAAAAGACAATAATGAATAGCACAACAGGTAAAACCGGTTGCACTGGTAAAAAGTAAGCGGGCGCAAAACTGCCCTGTAAAAAATATAAAGCACCGCCAGGCAAATGGATAACTTAATAATGTATTGCAGCATAAATACAATTTTAATGGCTGATCTGATGTCTGATCTCTGATCGCTGATTTCGGACCTCTGATTTCTGACGTCTGATCGCTCGGTACCGAGTTGCTTTAATTCTGAATTAACATATACTTACTAACATGCGTAACCTGAAACCAAGAACTATGAACTATGAACTACGAACTAAGAACTATGAACTGCGAACTACGAACTACGAACTACGAACTAAAAACTTAAAACTTAAAACTTAGAACTTTTTTTTCCTTCAATCATATCAATAATCTCTTTCAGTTCTTTTGGGCTGATTTTTTTCTGTTCGGCAAAAAAAGCCACGAGATCTTTGTAAGAATTATCAAAATGATTTTTTACCATGTTAGTGAGTGATTGCTTTTTGTATTCGTCTTCATTCACCACTGTTTTGTACAAATACATATTGCCGATGAGTCTGCCACTGAGGTAACCTTTTTTTTCCAGGTTCTTGATGGTGGAGGCCAGCGTTGTATAAGGCGGTACCGGGTCTTCTATGTTTTCCAGGAAAGATTTTACATTGGCTTCGCCGCATTTCCAAACAGCACGCATGGCCTGCTCTTCCTGGGGGGTTAACTTTTCCAGCATTACTACGATGTTTTCGTAAATCTACGGAGATTTCGTAATCTGCCAAACTTTTTTTTGTTAAAAAACAGGCATAATCTATGCGCTTACAAGATTGGCAACTATTTTTGGTGCAACTAATTCGTTCATAATGCGCTTACTTACCCTTGCACTGGCCTTTTTTATATCACTCGGTTTGAATGCTCAGAAGGACAGCATAGACCACAATGCACCTTTCAGAAAAAATCCAGGTATTCCTTCATTTGATTTATTGAAAACAGACAGCACCACGCATATTACCAAAGCCGATCTGCTTGCCAAACACAAGACGATGATTATGTTTTTTAGCCCGGAGTGCTCACATTGTCAGCACCAGACAGAAGATATGCTGGCAGGCATTGATTCTCTAAAAGATATCCAGATTATTATGGCCACTTATCAGCCGTTTGAAGAAATGGTTGCCTTTAATAAGAAGTATGCCATTGAAAAATACAGCAACATAAAACTGGGCCGTGATATAAAATATTTTTTTCCTCCTTTTTACCGCATGAAGAGTCTTCCACATATGGCATTGTACAATGAAAGCGGCAACTACATTACCAGTTTTGAAGGCAACCAAACAATAGTAAAACTCTTGAACGCTTTTGCCAGTTCTAATTAGATTGTTGTGGCCATCGTGTAATATTTTATTCTTTTGAGCGACTGATTTTGTACATCCGGATTCATTCCACCGGTTTTTAGTATGAAAATAGTATCCCGCCGCTCATTCATAAACAGTATAGGTATTGGCATGGGCGCTTCGGCTATCGCCACTACCCTGCCTTCGTTAGCAAAACCCAATCCCCAAAAGGATAATCTGTTTGATGGCAAAAAGGTAAACATTGCATTGTGCGGATTGGGCACTTATGCGGGTTATCTTGCCAGTGGCCTGGCAGATTCTATGTATTGCAGGCTGGCGGGTATCATTACCGGAACACCTGCCAAAGCCGTCAGCTGGCAAAAGCAATACAATATACCGGCGCAAAATATTTACAACTACCAGAATTTTGACGACATCATCCATAATACGTCAATTGATCTTGTGTACGTGGTGCTACCCAATGCCATGCACAAAGAATTTGTAATCCGGGCCGCCAAAGCCGGCAAACATGTAATTACAGAAAAACCCATGGCCACTTCGGCAAAAGATTGCGAAGCCATGATAGAAGCGTGCGAAGCGGCGGGCGTGCAACTGGCAGTTGGCTACCGCCTTCATTACGAACCCTATAACATGGAGATAAAAAGACTGGGCCAGGAAAAAGTTTTTGGGCCGGTTCGTTTAATGGAAACATCGTTGGGGTATAAAGTAGATGATCCCAACCAGTGGCGACTGCGCAAAGCCCTCTCCGGTGGTGGTCCTTTGATGAATCTTGGTGTGTATTGCCTGCAGGCCAGCAGGTATATTATGGGTGAAGAGCCCGTAGCAGTTACTGCGCAGTTTAATCCTGTTATTAAAAAAGACATGTTTACTGAAGTGGAAGCATCCATAACCTGGCAGCTTGAATTTCCTTCTGGCGCGGTTTGCAATTCTACCAGTACGTACACTGCAAACATTGACAGGTTGTATGCAGCCGCCGACAACGGTTTTTTTGAATTGGCGCCAGCTATCAGTTATGGCCCGTTTAAAGGCAGAACAAGTAAAGGCGAACTTCATTTTCCTGATATCAACCAACAGGCGGCGCAAATGGATGGTATTGGCAAATTACTGCTTGCGCATAAACCCCTGCCCGCTCATATCAGCGGACAAGAAGGATTAAAGGACCTGCGCATCATGGAGGCTATTTATGCGTCGGCAAATACAGGGAAGAAGGTGGTGTTAACCTGGTAGAATGCAAGTCTTGGTGTAAGAATAGCGCTGAACATTCGAACGCATCACCAAAACCTACCATTATAACCTGGGATTGGTCGGTTTTATGGGTGCTTCAAAAAAATTCACCCCCATTGTTCTCAACCGGCGCCGGTATACTTTATCGCCACAGGTGAGGTAAAAAATATTGAAACCAGGTCCCCCAAAATAACAATTGGAAGCCTGGTTGTTGGATGGCGGTGATGGTAGTATGGCATTTACCCTGCCGAGTTGATCCATAATTTGAATACCCAGTTTAGACGCTACAAATACACGGCCGGCGGTATCTGGCTTGAGCCCATCACTCCATGCGTTTTCATCTGTATCCTGTACATGCAACCACCCGTAATGTTGTTTATTACTAAGTGTACCATCGGCGTTAATATTGTATATCCACACCCAGTGAGAGGCTGATTCTGTAACATACAACTGTTCCTGGTCTGGTGTAAGCGTTAGTCCGTTGGCAAATTTGATACCCTGGTCTACCACCAGCTTTTCACCGTTTGGTCTTATGAGAACAATCTTACTGGGGTTGCTTACGCCATCTGGCACTGTTACATACACGTTTCCGTTCTTGGCCACAACAATATCATTGCCATTGATGCTGTCTGCTACAATGGTCTCTTTGTCTGCCGCATCATAACTAAGTACCTGCCTGGCAGCACCGGCAACCGTATAACGTTTACCATCAGCGGCAAAACTGGTACCGCTGGCTTTTTTTGAATTAAGTGGCAATGACACAGGCTTACCATCGGCAGCCACCTTATACGTTTTGGCATTGGGTATATCCTGGAAAAATATTTCACCTTTAGCATTGGCCGCCACACCTTCTGTGAACGTATACCCTTCTCCCACCAGTTCCCAACCAGCTCCTGGTAGTAAAATATCACTTAGCACCTGGTTTTTTGAAATGCCGGTCTTAACCGGTGCGGGCCAGTCTTTCCATAACCAACGCATCGCCTCCGGAAAAACCGCCGTACCCTGGTTGCCGTTATGACCTTCTTCTCCCCATACATGTTTGACCTCATAGCCGGCAAACACCAATGCACGCTCCATCATTTCATTCGCTTTGTACCAATCGCCCCCATAAATATTAAGGTCATTTACGCCATCCTGTAAGAAAACGCGGATGGGTTTTGGTTCGTATTTGCGTATTAATGTAGGGTAGCGGTCGGCTCCACGCAAACCCACATACGTTCCTATGGCGCTGAACACCCGCGTGAATGCCGCAGGCATCTCCCATGCTGCAGTAAAAGCGCATACCGCACCGCTGCTGGAGCCGCCAATGGCCCGGTCATTCCCGGACGTTGACAAACGGATAGCCCGACCGTCAGAGGCTTTTTGTTTCTCTACTTCGGGCAACAACTCGGTTAAAATAAATTTGGCATAGGCGTTACCGAGACCATCGTACTCAAAACTACGGTTATAACGGTCCTGTCCGCCGCCCACAGAGAGTACCTTGCCCGGCGTTACAAACACCCCAATGGTAACCGGCATTTCTTTATTGTATATCAGGTTGTCAAAAACTACCGGCGCTTTCCACTGAATACCATCTTGGTTAACATATACGCAGGCAGGTTTATCTGGGGTATAAGCTGCAGGAATATATACCCAGTAATCGCGCGTAGTACCCGGAAAAATATTGCTTTTGTTAAAAGTGAATTTGAGCACTTCGCCTTTGGGCACACCGGCATGTTCTATACTGGCAGAATCTACCGGATATTTTATTGCGGGTGCCTGGCATAGTAGGGCCGCCGGTACCAGCAGCCATACAAAAAAGGAGATTATTCTCATATTGATATGTTAGTCCCACAACGGTGGGGGATAAACGAAAAAATGCGCATTGTTGCGTTTCGCAGCATTGGCCCTACTCTACTCCTTTTACCTGCATCTGTAACGTATATACAGATTCAGATGCAGTAATAAAAAGTGTTGTACGGTCTTTTCCACCAAAACACAAATTGCCCACCCAACCAGATGGAACGGCAATTGTGCCCAGTTGTACACCGGAGGCATTATACACTATTACACCTTTACCGGTAAGGTATAGATTACCTTTTTGATCAAGCGCCATACCATCTGAACCCATGGGTGCAAAGAGCGTACGGTTTGTCAACGTGTGATTGTTGCCAATCTCATATTTGTATGTTTTACCTGCGCGTATGTCTGCTACAAAAAGATATTTACCATCTGGTGTGCCCACAATACCATTTGGTTGCACCAGGTTACTGTCTGCTATCACCGCCTGACGGCTGCCCTTTGCCAGGTAATACAGGTTTTGTTTTTGAAGATCGGGTTGCTTTCTTTTCCAGTAATCGCGCTGGTAATATGGATCGGTGAAAAAAATGCCCCCTTTTGCATCTATCCACAGATCATTAGGGCCATTAAAAGCATGACCGTTAAAATTATCCAGCAATACTTTTACTTTTTTACCGGGAGTGATGGAGCGGAGCTCATTCTTTTCATCTGCACAGGCAATGAGGTTACCCTGTTTATCAAAATACATACCATTGGCGCGGGCTGTTTTATCCATATACAAACTAAGCTGGCCGGTAGTTGAATATTTCCAGATTTTATCATTGGGTTGATCTGTGAAATAAATATTACCGGCTTTATCAACAGCAGGCCCTTCTGTAAACGTAAATTGTTTGGAAACCTGCACCAGCGATGCGCCTCGCTTCACCAGGTGTACCAAACCTGTATCCTGCTGCGAAAAAACTGCTGTCGCCATTGCTAAAAAACAACAAAGTAAAACAAACGTTTTGTACATGGTGTAGAATGGTTAGTGCTCAAATTTTATAAAATAGTCAGCATATACTTACTCCCTTTAGTGCTATTGAAGCTGGTAGTAAACCCGTTAGTGTCCGCTACCGACTTTGCCTGTACGCCGTTAATTTTAATGGCAGTGGCCGTTCTTATTGTACAGGGGCCCCCTACCAGGGCAACAATTTGCGCATGTGCCAGCCTGTTAGCCTTCCAGGAAATACTTACTTCAAAATTGCCGCGTGCTTTAAGGCCTGTTACTTCACCGGCGGCCCATGCAGTGGGCAATGCTGGCAGCAGGGCAATTTCATTGTTATGGCTTTGCAGCAGCATTTCGGTCATGCCTGCTATACCGCCAAAATTGCCATCGATTTGAAAAGGCGGATGGGCATCAAACAGATTCACATAAGAACCACCTCCACTGGCATAATTGGTTCCTTCCTGCCCGGTAAGGTGCAGCAAACTGCGGATCATAGTATAAGCATGGTTGCCATCAAGCAGGCGCGCCCAGAAATTTATCTTCCATGCCAGGCTCCATCCAGTGCCGGCATCGCCACGCAATTCAAGTGTTTTTTTTGACGCCGCTGCCAGCTCAGGGGTGGTTACGGGTGAAATCTGCCGGCCTGGGTATAAACCAAAAAGGTGCGAAACATGCCGGTGGTGTGGGTCAACATCTTCCCAGTCTTTGTACCATTCCTGCAAATTGCCTTTTTTCCCAATGTGCAACGGGTAGAGCTTTGCGCGCTTGGCAATGATGAGGTCCCGAAAGCCGGCATCTTCGTTCAGTTCTTTTGATGCATCAATGATATTGGTAAATAAATCCCAGATGATAGACATGTCCATGGTAGTGGCAATGGACACACTGCCCTGCTTACCATTATCGTCTATAAACTGGTTTTCCGGAGATACCGAGGGGGCGGTTACCAGCCATCCGTTCGCATCTTCCACCAGCCAGCTAAGGCAAAAAGCGGCCGCTTCTTTCATCAGCGGGTAAGCTGTCTGCTGCAGAAATTTTTTATCTTTTGTAAACGTGTAATGCATCCATAGATGCTGACTGAGCCAGGGCGAGCCCATGGTCCAGTTGGCCCAGGTTGGGTCTCCTTTTCCCAAATCGCCCACGGGATTAGAAAGCGCCCATATATCACTGTTATGGTGCACTGCCCAGCCGTTTGCGTGGTAAAATTCTTTAGCAGTACCAGTACCGGTAACAGCAGCTCCTTTTATAAATTCCATCAATGGCAGGTGCATTTCAGAGAGGTTCACCGCCTCGGCAGGCCAGTAATTCATCTGCACATTGATATTAGTGGTATAGTTAGAACTCCATGGCGGCCGCAATTCCTTGTTCCAAATACCTTGCAGGTTGGCGGCAGCGCCACCCGGGCGCGAGCACGAGATAAGCAGGTACCGCCCATACTGAAAATAGAGGGTTTCAAGCGAAGGGTCAGCGGCACCTTCTGTATAATGCAACAAACGCTCATCAGTAGGCAGAGTGGCATTGGTATTATTGGCAGGAACAGCCAGTGAAAACGACACGCGGTTAAAATACCTGCGGTAATCAAGCAGGTGACTATTCAACAACATTGTCCAGCCTTTCTTAACAGCTGTGTTCAGATAAGCGGACGCTATTTTATTTTCGTCTTTACCCTGAGAATCGGGGCATTTATCAAACCCATTAAATGACGTAGCAGCAGAAACAAAAAGCAGTACTTCTGTGGCATTTTTGATGGTAATTCCACTGGTATCTGTGCTTACGGTACCGCCAGTATTCATAGCTTTTAGCCTCAGCTGAAAACGCATGCCACGGCAACCGGCAGTATCGGTCTCTGTTACCGGCTTATCACTCCGTACGTAATTGGGTTCTATATGGGAGGGCGCTTTGCCTTTAGCCACCAGCTCACTGTTACCTACAACCGATTTCTGGTAAGCGAGTAAGCCTTTGATGGCGGCAGTAAAATGCAGTGACCCCGGCTTACTGGCGGTAAAGCGGATGATGATTACCTGGTCGGGTGCTGAACTGATAACCTGCCGGGTATATGTTGTACCGCCTATTGTGAAACGGGTGGTGGTCATGGCATCGCTCAGCACCAGGTCGCGGTAATACTTGGTTACCGCGGTATCCTTTTGACTGAATTGCTGGCTGATAAACAAATCGCCTATCGGCATAAACGACTCGGAATAATAGCCCTGTATGTTTTTAGTAAGCGCATAGGCCTTTGCGTAATCCTGTTCTTTCAGCAGCGCATCGCGCACCAATTGTAAATTATCATAAGCACCCGGGTTTACATTTGTGCGAACCGGCCCGCCCGACCATAAACTACCCTCATTCAATTGTATCAGTTCTTGCTTTACGCCACCAAACACCATAGCACCCAACCTGCCATTGCCGAGGGGTAAGGCTTCCGTCCACACCTTTGCTGGCTTAGTATACCACAGCTTACCGGGCGGTTGTGCAAATGACGGACTACAAAAACAAGAGATAATAAAAACGTTTATCAGAACAACTTTAATCATACGCATGATAGCAGACCAACTTTAATGGAGTAAACAGATTGACCTCACCCCCGACCCCTCTCCCACCTCAGCCGGCTTTCAGCCACCTTCTCCAACAGGAGAAGGAAAATGGAAAGGGCTTTAAGGAAGGGAGTATTTCCGCAACGATGTTAATAATACATAAAAGGAAATTACTTTTATTGCTCCGACGAACTACCGAACTACCGAACTAATCAACTAGTCAACTGATCAACTGATCAACTAATCCATCAGCTTCATTGCCTCATCATCTTTGTATTGAACAATGAGTTCTTTCAGTTCCTTCTTTAGTCCGGCTTCCAGTTTTTCATTGCCTTTAATTCCATAAACATTTTTTATTTCGCCTGGGTCTGTTTGCAGATCATACAATTCCCAGTAAGTGGCCGGTCCGTAAAAACGGATCAGCTTATACCGTTGTGTTCGTATACCAAAATGGGGTGCCACATGGTGCGGCTCAGGATATTCGTAATAATGATAATACACCGCTTTTCTCCAGCCTTCGGCAGACGATGCATTTTTGTTAAGCAAAGGAAGAAATGACTTTCCCTGTATATCTGCAGGCACGGGCACACCGGCTGCTTGCAATAACGTGGGTGCAAAATCTATATTTACTATCATTTCATTGATAGTACTGCCGGGTTCTATAACACCGGGATAGCGCATCACCATGGGTGTGCGTACAGATTCTTCATACATAAAACGTTTATCAAACCAGCCATGTTCGCCCATATAAAATCCCTGGTCTGACGCATAGATGACAATGGTATTTTCGCGCAGTTTATTTTTATCCAGCCAGTCAAGCAGGCGGCCGATGTTACGGTCGAGCGATTTTGCAGTGGCGAGGTAATCCTTCATATAGCGCTGGTACTTCCATTTTACCAAATCATTGCCGGTATAATGGTGTGCATCAAATTCTTTGCTCACCTTATTTTCATAATACTCGTAGAAGGCAGTTTTCTGTTCTGGCGTAAAATGGCCATAGATGCCCTTGTTATAATCCGCATGCACTTTCAGGTCTTCTTTCAACCGCATGGTTTTGTCTACGGTCATGTCCTGGTTTTTAGCAGCCGCACGGTTTTCATAGGTATCATAAAAATTGGCAGGCATGGGAAAAGTGGAATTGTCGAAAGCACCGAGGTCCTGAATATCGGGCAGCCATTCACGGTGTGTAGCTTTTTCGCCTACCACCAGGCAAAAAGGTTTACTGGTATCGCGCTGATTCATCCATTCTTCCGCAAATCCGGAAATAACGTCTGTTACATAGCCCGGGTATGCCGCCGTATCCTTGTTCATGCTGATGAACTGCGGGTTGTAATACCTGCCCTGATCGGGGAGAACTTTCCAGAAATTAAAACCATCGGGCAGCGTTTGCAGGTGCCACTTGCCTATCCATGCAGTTTGGTAATTATGCTGCTGCAACATGCGTGGAAAAAGTGGCTGCTGGGCATTAAACGGGTTGGAAATATTATTGATGGTAAGTCCGTTTACATGACTGTACTTACCGGTGAGCAGTGTGGCGCGGCTGGGCGCACACAAAGAATTGGTCACATACACATTTTTAAATACCGCACCTTCTTTGGCAATACGGTCTATATTAGGCGTCTGCATCAGCTTGCTGCCGTAAGCGCTGATGGTTTGGTAGGCATGATCGTCAGAAAATATGATCAGAATATTCGGAGCCTTTTTAGTTTGTTGCGCAAATACGTCAGCGCATCCCATCAAAAATATAAATGGTATAATGATGTTGGCGAAAACAGCCATCCTGAAAGATGAGTTCATGTTAATATACAGTGTTTATGAAAAGCACGAAGCAGGTAAATAATTACTACCATTTGTTTTCACAGGCGGGTTTATGTGCAGTTAAGTGAAGCTAATACGCACAGCGCGATATACCAAAAATAGCTTTTTATAAAATAAAAAAGCTGCCGTATATCAACGGCAGCTTTGTACATAGCAACAATGCACTGTTCATTTATTGTTTTATCAGGTACCCGAAAAGGCCGTCTTCCTCTTTGTAGGGACCGGCAGTAAAGTTTCCGTTATTACGGATGCGGATTAAAAACTGCGATCGTTGCTTCTGGCGGTAAGGTATACGGGGGATGCGGGAATGCTTTTTGCCGCGCAGGAGTTAGTATGATGCCTGTAAAAGAATGGTTGCCCGCCATATTGATCTCCTGCAAACATTGATTGGCCGCGGATGGTATAAACGGGTAGTCAATACAATACCCGTATTGGAAGCCGGTTCCGGATAATATTTAACCATTAACTATCAAAAAAGTATTAATAAGGGAAATAAACCCGTTCGTGAAGCCTCGGCGTATGGTATTGAATGCATATTAATTTGTAACTTTTCGGCAAATACTTGCCATATATGAACCAGCGGAAACTTGTTTGCCTACCACTGCTTATACTGTTGGCTGTTGCTTTCTATTCTTTTCATTCGGCCGATGATCATCCAACACTTGCCATTGGCGCAGCGGCACCAGACTTTAACCTGCCTGCCACAGATGGCAACAATTACACCCTTTCGTCTTTTAAAGATGCCAACCTGCTGGTAGTAGTGTTTACCTGTAACCACTGCCCCACTGCGCAAGCATATGAAGACCGCCTGATACAACTTACCCGTGATTATAAAAATAAAAATGTGGCTGTGGTGGCTATCATGCCCAACGACCCTGGTTCTATAACATTGAGCGAACTGGATTATACCGATATGGGTGATAGCTTTGATGAAATGAAACTTCGGGCTGCCCGCAAGCAATTTAATTTTCCCTATCTCTATGACGGGGGCAATGAAGAAGTATCCAAAAAATATGGCCCTGTGGCCACACCACACGTTTTTATTTTTGATAAAAGCCGGAAGCTGCGGTACAGCGGCCGTATTGACGATGTAGAAAAACCCAGCAAAACCCCCAATACACAAGACACCCGCAACGCCATTGAAGCATTGCTGAGTAACAAGGAGGTGCCGGTTGCCACCACCAAAGTTTTTGGCTGCTCCGTTAAATGGGCAGAGAAGAGCGACTGGATAGTGAAAGCAAAAGCCGGATGGGCCAAAGAACCGGTAAAGCTTGATACTATTACCACAGAAGGTATTAAAGACCTGGTAAAAAATACTTCGGGCAAGCTCAGGCTTATAAACGTTTGGGCCACCTGGTGCGGGCCCTGCGTAACTGAGTTTCCGGAATTTATTACCATTAACCGCATGTACCGCAAAAGAGATTTTGAGTTTATCAGCATTAGTGCAGACGACCCCGCAAAAAAAGACAAAGCATTGCAATTTCTTCAGCAACAACAATCGTCTGTTGCCAATTATATTTTTCACGTAGACGATAAATACAATTTGATAGAAGCGGTAGATCCAAAATGGCAGGGTGCTTTACCATATACTTTGCTGGTGGAACCGGGCGGTAAAATTGTATACAGCAAACAAGGCGCTGTAGATCCCAATGAACTAAAAACAATCATTATAGATCACCCCTTGTTGGGCAGGTTTTACAGGTAACATACCAAAACGATAAAAGCTAAAAAAATAGTTATGACCGTAAACAGGCGCACTGTTATCAAACAATTTCTTTTTGTTTCTGCCGGCGTTACCCTTTTGCCGGCCTGCCTGCAGCAAGATAAAGGCAAATCATCTGTATTGCTCCGTAACATACAAATCAACGGAGTGCAGGAAAAAAACCTGGCAGAGCTTGCCGAAACCATTATACCAGCTACGGCTACACCCGGCGCGAAAGATATTTCTGCGCACCTCTTTGTGCTAAAGATGGTAGATGATTGCCATACCAAAGAAGACCAGCAAAAGTTTTTGAATGGCATGGCACAGTTTGAAAAAATAGTGGATGATGCGTACAACCGATCTTTTCAACAATGTAATGCAACCGAACGGCAAGCGGTGGTAAGTGGCATCAATGGAAAAAAAGATCTTGACCCGGCACTGCTTTTTTTCTACAATACCACAAAAAAATTAACCATCCAGGCTTATACCACGTCGCAGTTTTATTTAACCAAATTGCAGGTGTATAAAATGGTGCCAGGCAAATACCAGGGCTGCGTACCTGTAAAAAATGATTTAACAAAAACATCTTAACAATACCATGTTATGGGCGATACAAACGAAAGAATATTTGATGCTATTGTCATTGGATCGGGCATGAGCGGCGGATGGGCAGCAAAAGAATTTACAGAAAAAGGTTTGAAGACCCTGGTACTGGAAAGAGGAAGGGACGTTAAGCATTTAAAAGACTATCCTACTACCAATATGCTACCGTGGGAGTTTGAACACCGCGGACAGGTAACACAGCAGGTGCTTGATGAGAACCCCGTTATCAGTCGCTGTTACGCATTTAAAGAAGATGCATTGCATTTTTTTGTAAAAGACAAGGAGCATCCGTATGTGCAGGAAAAACCTTTCGACTGGATACGCGGTTACCAGGTGGGCGGTAAATCGTTGATGTGGGCGCGGCAAACGCAACGCTGGAGCGACTTTGACTTTGATGGCCCGGCACGCGATGGATTTGCGGTGGACTGGCCTATCCGCTATAAAGACATTGCACCCTGGTACAGCCATGTAGAAAAATTTGTAGGTATATCCGGTAATAAAGACGGCCTTGCATCGCTACCCGATGGTGAATTTTTACCACCGGTGGAACTGTCATGCGTTGAAACTTATTTCAAAGATTTTATTGCCACCAATTATTCAGACAGGCATGTTATTTATGGCAGGTGTGCCCACCTTACCGCACCACAACCCATTCACCTGGAGCAGGGCCGGGGGCAATGCCAGAACAGAACGTTGTGCCAGCGTGGTTGCCCGTTTGGGGGATATTTCAGCAGTAACTCTTCCACTATTCCCTGGGCCGAAAAAACGGGCCGCCTCACATTGCGTACCGATGCGGTGGTACACTCCATTATCTACGATGAGCAAAAAGGCAAGGTTACCGGCGTGCGCGTAATAGACGCTAAAACAAAACAACAAACAGATTATTTTGCACCTGTTGTGTTCGTAAATGCGGGGGCGTTGAACAGCAATCTTATTCTACTCAATTCCATTTCAAAACGTTTTCCTAATGGGTTGGGCAATGATAACGGGCTGATGGGCAAGTATGCGGCTTTTCATAACTACCGCGCGCGTATATCGGCACAATACAACGGCTTTAAAGAATCCACCACAGAAGGACGCCGCCCTACCAGTGCTTATATTCCGCGTTTTCGCAACTTAGCAAAACAGGAAACCAATTTTCTGCGGGGATATGCTGCCGGTTTTTCTGCGGGCAGGTATACCAACCGCCACACAGAAGGATTTGGTGAAGCATTGAAAAATAACCTGGCCGCCGGTGAACTGGGAGCATGGAACGTGGGTTCTCACATGATGGGAGAAACCATACCCAAAGAAAGCAACCAGTTAAGCCTGCATCCTACCATGAAAGACGATTGGGGTATTCCTTTGCTGAATGTAAACATCGCCTACGATGATAATGACGAAAAAATGGTAAAGGATTTTACGGAGCAAATGACGGAGATGTATACCAAGGCAGGCTTTACCAACATCAATACAAGCGATTCAAAAGCGGCGCCCGGGCTTGATATACATGAGATGGGCGGTGTAAGAATGGGGCACGATCCAAAAACATCATTGCTTAATAAATGGAACCAGTTGCACACCTGCAAAAATGTATTTGTTACAGATGGCGCGTGCATGACGTCCACCTCCACCCAAAACCCTTCGCTTACCTATATGGCTTTAACCGCCAGGGCGGTTGATTATGCGGTGAGTGAAATGAAGAAAAATAATTTGTGAGGTTAACATCATTATAGTACAACTATTTTTTCCGGCCACGTGTTGTCGCTACTTTTTTAACCGCCTTTGTCTTTGGTTTAACTCCTGTACGCGAAAGCTTGCGCTGCTGCCAGGCTTGTTTTACTGCCATCACCCATGGTGCTATACCGGCTTCGTCTTCCGCATTGCCGGAAGCAGTGGCTGTTGTAACAACGGGCACAGATGATTTCTCAGTAGAAAAGGCCCAAGCTAAAAACTGCAATTGCTCACGTTGTTCCACATTTCTTCCAGCACTACCGCTTAGCTTGGCTGCGCTGGTAAATGCATTTGCAAGCGCCACCCAATCTCCCTCTTGGCCCATACCTTTTTCTGTCACCAATAAAAGGCACAAATCTATATGAAGTAATGCAAACGTATCGGTGACAGTATTGTAATTGGCCGTAGTATTGACAAGGTTATTTTTAAGAACCATTAATTCATTTTTCGATTCTTTATTGCTTCTTAGACGATACGTTTTATTATCATTTCTGTATTCTTTTTTTCCTCGCGCACCAGTGACCAGTTGAATGATGCAGCCTAACTCAATAGCATTGGTGATTGAATATATCAGTCTGTTGTTATTAGGCATTTTTGCTGCTTCCTCATAGCATGATGCTGCCGTTTTATAGGTAATTTCGCGTTTTGAAGCAGGGGTAAGCAGCAGTGCTTGCTGTTTGTAAATGTCGCCCAACATGTGTAGTCTTTCAACTGTGACACCATACCTCACCAGTATCTCCATGTCGGCCGTGATGATGCTAAACATTTGAATAATAAACCGTTTGTTTTTGAGACCGGGCTCATCATAATAAAGCTTGATTTGATATTTTCCCCGGGCACTGCAATATTTTTCCATACTGGCAAAAGAAAACCCGGCATTTTCAATCTTTAAAAGTGCTTCAAATTTTTCCACCGCCACACGGTACATGCCCAGTTCAAAATAAATCAATGCCTGCTTTTCGAGAATCAAGGCGTTGCTGATGCGGGCTTTCTCAATGGCTACTTCAATCTGCATTAACCTGGCCCGGCTGTCTGTTGTAACTGCACCAGCCACCTGCAGGCTGTTTAGCAAGTTTTCCAAATCAACTTCAGCTTCCTCAGCCATAATATAAAATGGCGGGGCCATTTCATAGCTTTGCGGAGGATTTCTTAGCTGAAAAAACGGATCGCCATAACACTGGTAGGCACCCCAGGTATTACTGCCGGGGTATTTATCATACACGATAGACCTTGTTATTTTTACTGCACTGCCAAAATGTACACCTGCAAACATGTAATCATAAAAAAGATTGGTGAAGTCTAATGCGGCATTGTCATTGATCACCCAGCCAGCTACTACCACTGCTTTAACACCCAATTCAATTAATTGCGTGCCCAAAGCGGCTGCCAGTTTATTCCTGTCTGCGTAATAAGCTTCTTCTTCCATGGTTGTTTTCCCTACAAAACAGCAATTAATAAAAACCATTTGCGGTATCACAGCCATTTGTTGAATATCGCGAACGGTAAGGTACATGCCTTTCCCAATTACCATCCCGCATTTGTCGGGCATTTCCGGATCAAAAACTCCATGCCCAGAAAGATGAATGATAGTGTAACCGGCGCTAAAAATGCTCTGCACAATATCATTCGCATTCTTCCTGATGAGTGTATTGGCAGGAACACCCATCTTTTTTATTATTTGCTCTACCAAACGTCCTTCAGCCATTGCACCAGGTAACTGACTGATGCCTTCTACCAGCGGATCGGCAACAATTAAAGCTTTTTCAGCAGCAACATTTTGTAACCCCACCCGGAAGTCGGATGTTGACAATTGTCTTATCATACCTGCCTTTACGCAAAGGGGTTTAGCATTGGCCATATTTTCCTGCAAAAGTTCCCATGGATATGCAGCAGAGCTTCTGTCAACAATCCATGTAATATTGCCCACCCTTGTTAATTCTTCTTTTACCTGAGCAGGCACCATTAGTTCAAAAAGTGCTTTTGCAGAATTGGCCGACCAATGATCGAGGTTGACATTCTCCTGCATAAAAAGATCTATCAATGCTGTATTCACCTCGGCTTCATTGCCACTTGCTGAAGAACGGCTTGCAGAAATAGTAAAAACCAAAGCCGGCGCGGTTATACTGCCAGGCAACCCTATACTATGCCTTACAACAATCCTGTTCCACCATTCTTCACCAGTATGCAGTGGCAATCGTTTCCTGCTGCCGGGTAACATGGCGATGCTCTTGCTACCGGGTTCAATATGATAAGATTGGTTTTCGCGGTAGGCAATTTTATGCAGGGTATACAGGCAACTGAGCGCAATGGAAGAATACAGTTCTATAAACTCAAGGTGCTGAATGGTCTTTGAATTGTTTTTGAATAAGGCAAATACCTTATCATTTGCCCTGTTAACTCCCTCAATGATTGCCTTCATCGAATTCTCAACCGAAAGCCCCCCATAACCTGACCCAATTAGCAGCGCGGAAATGCCTAACCGTTTAACGACTTTGTCTTTGACGCTTAGGAGGTAGTAAACCACGGCCTGCTCTGTTGTTAGTGCAAGGTTAGCAGCCGTGAGCCAACCGGGTTCGCCCAATCCAACAATGATAGCACCGGCAAAAGGTGTACCTGACTCGCCGTTAAACAAATTATGGGTACCAATTTGACCAGGATAGATACCAAGCTTATGCCTGGCAGCGAGCATACCATACATAATTACATCGATTCTCTTTTCGGCATATAAAATTCCATCATTGATAAAATGGCCGGCCAGTAAGGGGTACCTGGCGTAATAAAGATCGCCATTGCTTACCGTTACAGTGAGCGGCACACGGCTAACAACATTTTCTTTTTGCGTATCAAATCCAAAAACGGCATACACTAATCCTTTTTCCGACAAATCAAAATTAACCGGCGGCAGGCCCCTGAAAATTTTCTCTTCTGCCCTGACCAGCGGCCGGGATTTTTGCAACAGCGCTGTTTCACCTAATGCAAGAAGTTCTTCTATCGCTCCAAAAAACCCAGCCTCGTTTGCCAGTGCTCCGTGTGTAGCAGGTGCATAATAAACGTTTCCATCTGCTAACATTTGCTGCGGTATGCTCTGCTCCCAAGTAGAAAATGAATCACCTTCCGCTGTATACAAGTGTACCAGCTCAGCGGCTGCAGATATGTTATCAATTATATAACCTATAGGGGTTTGCCGGGCCTTTCCGGCTATATAGACCATATTTGAATAATCAATAGAATTAGATTTTGCAAGTATCGCATCCCGGTAGGCACCAAAAACTGACAATTGTTCCTTTTTCGGCAGGGGCCAGTCTACGTCGCCCGTAGCATTAAGCATCATACTCCACGTTTTCACATTGGCGAAGTCGTTTGCACTATCATTACTAAGCGGCAAAAGGTTTAATATACCAGGAAATTGGCAAAACACATTCAACAATTGCTTTTTTGTATGTGCCTGGTCAAGCATGTACAAAGTATTGATGATTGGGTCATTGCCAAATAACATCGTAAGAATTCTGTAAGATCCGCCCAGTGGAGTTCCCAGCAAAATCGCACGAAAGCCCGCTGATGCATTCAACTTTCGCCAGGTTTCGTCATGATAGATGATAAAATCGCGCAACAGCACACCCCCTGAAGAATGGCCAATGATCTTAATAGGTACATTTAATTGCAACAGTGACTTCATATAATCATTGAATGCTGCCGCACTTTCAGAAAGTTGCTTTCGCCAATCGTACGGATAAATAACAACTTCATATGTTTTTGACAACTGATCAGTCAGTTTTCCATATACAATTTTAAAAGTGGAAGTAGCAGCAATGTGCGCATTGTAATCTGTTGCAAGACCGCTGATGCCACCCAACAGTATACCTCTATAATCAATCCAGTTATTGGTGTTTTGTTCCGAAAGTACAGAACCCATCAAACCCGGCAGCACCACTACAATTGGCTTGGTACCGGAAGGAACACCAGTTGGTGGTAGCAGTTCCCCGGTAACATCATCACCGCCGCTTTGCCCGTATGCACCTGCCTGTACCATACTGGTAAACCCAGGAATGGGTGCATCGTCTTTTGCTTGCAATGCAAAATGTATGGCATCCCTTGTTGTTTGATTGGCAAAATACCTGGTATGGCTCACATCACTTCCTTTGTCAAAAAAATATTGAATGTGGCTTTCTCTTTTTACACCCATGTACATAGAATCGGTGTTAACCACCAGGTCGCTGCTCTGCAAGTATAATAACTTGCCTATCAGCAGCGGCAATGCTGCACCGTTGAAACTATCATTGCGTTGCCCTGCAATAATTGCTAATGAACGCCCGCTTGTAGCTGTCTGCGCTCTCTGATCATTTAATAGTTTTATAAAAGGCGATTGTGGATGCTGTGCTTCTATGCCAGGTAGTAAGTCTATACTTTCTCCCGTTATAATGGAAGCTGACAAAAATTCTTTAAATAATCCGGCAATAGTAACGGGAAATGTTTGCAGGTTGCGAAAAACATTCAGTAAATGGGTCAATTTCTTGCTGGCCAGTTGCGTACCACCGGCCGGACAAGCAACCCTGATGAATTTAGTAATGGAGATTTTCTTGGTAGAAAAGATGGTTTCCAGTTCATGTATAAGGGCGATGTCGGCATTGCGGCCTTCGTTGAGTAGCAGGTCAAAATTGTATGTGGTAAATCCTTCGGGCGAAACACTGTCATTACTACAAAACTTGCAGAGAATTTCGCCAATGAGCCCGCCTGTAGAATGACTAATGATATGGATGTGCGCATTTTGGGGTAATAAGCGTGCTAGTTTAACCGCATTGCGTAACGGGCTTGCTGTTAATGAACGATATTGAAACGCCAGAACATCATTGCTATATTTTTCATGAATCGCAGACCATGCAGCTGATTCTTTGAGATCCCCGAAAGTTGTAAGCGTGTCTCCGCAAGTTCCGTGGATAAAAAGCAAAATAGGACCAGCGGAGGGTTGAGCCGAATACTCTGTAAAGACAAAATTTTTGTCAAGACGATACATGGCAGCGCCGGCCGATAAAAGTTGCTGCGCACGGCCTTTCGCCCTTATTGTACTGCTTTCAGGAATGCCATGGACCAGCAATTCATTTTCGAGCTGGCTGGCAAGCTGTTGAATACCCATCACAACATCTCGAGCTCTAAAAACCTTTACCGCGGAAAGCAAGATGCTGCCCGGAGCGCCGTTTTCCGAGATGGATGCATGAAACTCCAGGGGTAGTTCAAAGTTGGTATCATCAACAATCTGCTGTCCCGCCAGTTTTACGGTGAGGTCGGCTTCAGGGTATAACTCATGCAAGGTCTCGCTATTACAAATCCAGGTGGTATGGTCGGCAAAAATAAATTCCAGCTGGCTTCCTTTTCTTTCAAGTGGAATATGATGTCGGTTATTTTCACTCCGGTTGGTGTCAAGGGTGTAGGTAATACTTCCCTCGGTATCAGTTGCCTTCTGACCAAAAACAATTAAATTTCTTACCGTTCTTATACGGCTTGTTTTTCTTTTTTCGAGTCTTAATTGCTCTTCTGTATGTTGAAGCTGTTCTTTTAATGCTGCATCTTTTTTAGCCTGCTCTGCAGCCATTCTTTCTTCATAAATTTTTTGGCATTTGACCAGGTAAGCAATATTCTTTTCGTATTCCTCTCTTGCGTCTTTACTATTTTTATCATACCCGGCCGAATGGTACCTGGTAGCCCATTCAGTATTGTAAATACCCGAATCATTCCAGTCTTTTAACTCTTTCAGCAGAACCCCTTTAATCAGCAGGTCTGGATCGGTTTCATGTTGTTCCCGCCGATCGTTCAACTTTCTATAAAGTTCTGCCGCCTTAAATTCATCTATCATCCAGTCTTTCAAACGCCCCCAATTGCGCATCAGGCTTTCGTGAGAGATGTCTATGACCGTATCATCATAGATAGCTCCTTTATACGGACTTAAAAACGAATTGCCGTTTTTGCGGAACAAGTCAACGACTGTTTGCACTTCCGTGCGGGATGCGCCGGTGACAGATAATGCTATTTTAACCAGGGATGAAAACTCCTGCGGCCGCCGTGTCATACGGCCTTTTTCGTCAATAGTAGTCAGTCGCCTGAAAACAACCTCTGTGAGTTGCTGCAATACTGTTTGAACATTTTTACCTGGGTTGCTTGTGCCTGCACCGTTTCCTAACTGCAGGTACAGTTCATTTAAATGGTTAGACAACGCCATTGACATTCCACCCACTTCATCGTTGAGATAATCCTCCGGCACCAGTGGCGCTGCTGGTGTATTTTGTCGCACCCAGTATTTCCAGGTCCGCATGAGCGCATGCTGCAACACGGGCAACTCATCGCGGGTAGTGTCTACGGTAAACGTTTCATTATCGTTGAGCAACCGGTTGGTCAGCCCGTTTGTAATAGCAGTGCCAAAAAGCCTCACCGGGCCTTCAATGGCTTCTTTCAGCTGTTGACGTGTAAGCCGGGGCACTAGGTACTGGCCGCTGTTCATGGCTTCGGGCAATCCAAAATATTTATTACACTGCCCAAGAAAATCTGAGCGCATGGTAAGCACAACATACACCGGCACATTGACCTGGCTCACCAGTTTAAGCAATGCATTTACACAAATTAGTCGGTTTTCATTTTCCAAACTACCTGTTGTGTTGCCAGTTATGCTATTGCGCCAGTCGTCATTAAATATTTCTTCAAATTGATCCACCAGCAGCAAAAAATTTACCTGTTCTCCTGTGCTGATGGTTACTTCGGCAATTTTTTGCAGTAAAGCAACAGACCCACGTTCAATCATTTGTTGCTTGAACGCCACACTCTCTTGGTGAAGTGTTTCTTCATTGATGTCTATGCGCGACAAATCAGCGGCAATTATACTTTTGGCCAGGTAATAAAGAATATCATTACCCGGCCGCATAATAGCAATTTGCCAGCGATCATAATCCTGTGAAAGAAATCCGCCTTTAATTTTAGGTATAAGGCCCGCGCGTATGAGTGACGACTTTCCACATCCTGAATTGCCAATCACAGAAAGAAAACGGAAAACTTTTAACCGGTCTATCAGTTCATTGACCTGTACGTTGCGGCCAAAAAAAAGGAGCGACTCATCCATTTCAAATGGACGCAACCCTACAAATGGGTTATCAGCTAATTGATTCATCGTATTATTCATTGCCTTCAATTGATAATCGCTTACAGCATCGACTGCATAAACTTTCTAAGATTGGTTTCCGCTGCTGGTTCAACTTCAGCCACTGCATTGTGTATCATAAACCCCCTGTTTTCAAATTTTATAATATCACTTGCAAACCCATTATACAGCTTTGCCGCTGGCGCAATATATACGCCCTTGCTTTTTAAAAGCGGGGGTGCTATTTTAATGATATTGTCGAGCCTGCTGATAGCCGTAAACGGTTTGTTGGTCACGATATACAAATAGTACCTGGCTTTTAATATTGCTCCATCAAGGTTATCTGAATTCTGGTAATTCAGCATTTCCTGGTCCTGCAGTTTTAACAATCTGCGAATTCTATCAGGGTTGTCGCTGTCATCCTTTTCGCGGTCAATCAACCAGATATTGTCCGGCACATCTGTATCTGGCCGTATGTGTGCCTGCAGCCACTCATTGATCTCGCGCGGGATATTGGGCCGCGGACATTTTAAAATGGTGAGCTCGCCCTTTTGAAATGTATTGTTCTCAATACTTTTCAGAAAATCCTTTTGCACCGGGTTATCAATTTTATCCTGCTGCAGTTCGCTTGGCATCCATATAACCTGTGGTTTATCCGTTGAAAGTGCCACCTCAGCCTCCACAATGGAAGAAGGCCTTTCGGTGTCCTTCAACTTATCACTGGCATTCTCATTAAACAAATGAATGGAAGTAGCCGCCGATGCCATGATCTCTTTTATTTTATCGATACGGCTTGATTCCTGGCTAGGCAGATCGCCAAAATTTTCAGGGACCAATTTGGCTTTGAGTTTTATTTCGTCTTCTATCAGTTCCTTTTCATAACCCAGCGAATTGGGGAATGATCCAAAAAAAACGGCTTGTTTATCCGTATTGGCTTTTTCCATTGAAGACAGCATCATCCAGATTTCGCTTGCCAGTTTTGCAATACTTTTTTTATACGCCTTTGATTTTGGGTTGATGGGCTCCTTTACCGCATCATCATAAAAATCATACCCGCTCCTCCCCTGTAAGGCGTTATGCCAGCTTGGATTAGGAATATTGTATAGTGTGATGTTAAATATCCTGGACTTATTATTAACCGTTAAACCGAAAGGGTCTTCCTTTTTTTGTACATGCGCATAAAAGTGGTCTATTTCTTTGGTGCAATAGTCACTATTGATGTATCCGTTTGAATACAGTACCAGCAACAATCCAGATTTTTCAAGCGATTCTTTTATGACCGCATCAAAATAATCGTTACCGGCAAGTTTTGGATCGCGCCATATTTCAATGCTCTTTTCACCCGACAATCCCTCCAGCGCCAGTTGCAATCTTTTTTGAAAGACAGCTATCCAACCATTGTCGGCGCGCGTTGACTTGTTATCTATGTGTGCATAGCTTATCAACGCATCAAACCCATAACCCTTCGATTTTAAAAACGCCATAGCTTTTTACATTTACTACGTTCCGTAGTACGTTCACCCCCATTTCATGATTAGTGAACGCATCCCGCATGCAGACATTAAAATAATTAAACAGAAAAGACACTCAACCAGAGTAAATACCAGCAGTATTCAGAGGGTGGGCCAATATCGATATTACGTCAATACCCTGTAAAATAAAATACCACTAACCGGTAATGAGCTGGTGGCACCATTGCAACATCGCCATTGAAAGATAAGTAAATAGCAGAAACAATTTGCAGTTAATTAACAATGTTCCCGGCTAACTGTACAGTATGTCTATATGTATGTACGGCAAATTACCCACGATTTACATAGCACGTTCCGGGTCAACAAACGCGCACCCATAGTGGCTGTAAATAGGCTGGCTTTGTTTATCTTTGCACCGTTCTGATTATCAGGATACGATCTTAATTCTACAGCATGTTTGATATTTGCGGAGTTGGCCATATTACACTGGATAAAGTGATAACACCCAGTTCGGAAAAATATATGCCGGGGGGCACTTCCTATTACTTTTCAAATGCCATCCGCCAGCAGCCGCTCAATTACCTGTTGATTACCTCGCTCGGCCAGGGCGAAATGCACACTGTGGCTGCCATGCGCGCCCAGGGCATCAATATCAACGCGTATGAAAGCGCCTACTCTGTTTATTTTGAAAACATTTATCCTGAAAACCTTGACCACCGCACACAAAGAGTATTGCGCAAAGCAGACCCGTTTACACAAGAACAGGTGAAAGACATCAGTGCAAAACTTTTTCATCTCGGCCCTTTGCTGGCCGATGATATGTCAGTAGAATTTATCAAAGATTTGTCGCAACGCGGCCGCGTATCGTTAGACGTACAGGGCTTTCTGCGCAAAGTAGATCACCTGAACGTAGTGCTCAACGACTGGCCGGCAAAAATGGAAACACTACAATTCATAGACATTTTAAAGGCCAATGACCAGGAGATGGAAATGATTACCGGCCTTACAGATGTAAGGGCGGGTGCCACACTCCTTTTTGAATGGGGGGTTAAAGAAGTAGTGATAACATTGGGCAGCAAAGGATCTGTTATTTATACTGATGGCATTTTTTATGATATCCCTGTATTTGTTCCCGGCAAAATTTGTGATACTACAGGCTGCGGTGATACGTATATGGCTGGTTACCTGTCGCAACGTATACAGGGAAAAGCACCGCAGGAAGCCGGGGAATTTGCATCGGCCATGGCGGCGTTGAAAATTGAATCATACGGACCGTTTACCGGCACACCAGAAGACGTTTTCAATTTTATGCAACGACAGATCGATGAAAACCTTACCGTAGTAAAACCCGGCCTGGGCAATCACTAACGGTGCGGCCTGTCCTAATCTTTTATAAATGAAAAATGCTGATTGCTGTACACAGGTTTCTTTACCTGTTCTTGCAGTTTCTTAAATGTTTCAAAGGGCCCGCGTGTGGCAAACATATTTACCAGCCAAACAGGTACTTTACCACCGGGGTCTACCCGCAATTCATATTCAATCTTTACAGTACCAGGTTGCACGGGAGTGATTTGCCACCGTGAGTAGGATTGTTGTATACGCACGACGTCTTTTTTCTCTGGGAGATAAGCAGGTTTATTCAATCCCAATACGGTTACCGCTCTTGTTTTTTCATCCTGCACCACTGTAATACCCACTATAAAATCGCGGTTGTTGGCCGGCCATGGTACATTAATTTCAGAGTGGTAGATAAGCTCTGTAGCAGAAATTTGCTTCAGCATTGTAATGCTTTTAGTGGCATAGACCCAATCCATTCCACCTTTTACATCCAGTAAAACTGCAGCGAGTGTACTAAGCGAAGTATGGAGGGTGCAAACTGTTTTCACTGCTTTTAAGGGAGAGTTGTCCATTGTTTTGGTATAGACCTTAATCCCATCCTTATCCACTTTCAGTTCCCAGTTTGTTTGAGCGGCAGCAAAGCCCGTCAAGAAAAATAATATACATCCCGTCAGATAAATCCTCATTCCGTTCATATGTGCCATTAACAGTTTATACGCTTATTTGTTTGCATGCTGGTTGTATCAAAACAATGCAAGCTTCAATATCAAGGGTAAGTTATAACAGACAACCACGCCAAATCAACACGAACCAACCAAGCATTTTGTATTACACATCTGTTTAATAATAAATTTTAGCGCATCATCGTTGTTGACTTCAATTGCATCACCACACACAATATATTGATTTCCAACTTACACAAAAAGGGCTATTTTTTTAAACCGACCCACTATTATTTCACCGGTAAGTCAATTAACCTGAAGTGCAAAAGGCATCTTGTGGAAAGGGAAAGGATTTTCTGTTAGGTAATTATGTATTGGCCGCCGTTGCGACCCAACTTTAAACAGTCCTGTTTGCAGTAATGAAACAAATTACCGTCAATAACACCAACATAGAGACTGCATCTTCGCGGGATGAATATTATTATAAGAGTCGAACACTGTAATTATAAACGATATAATGCGGTAAACCCACCAGTGCTGCCACTGCCGCCAATCGGCAAAATGCTGAGTCGATTTGTTGTTACCAGTTTGATCTTGTGTAGTGATGGTGTTAGCAAACCAGACAGTGTACCTACCGCGGTACCTAAAATAAGATCTGATGGAAAATGTTCACCCGCTGCAGACCGCATATAAGCAGTACCAAGGGTTGCGGCACTGGCAAGTCCATAATACAACCACTTAAACCGTGAGTTGGGATGGTAATCATCAATAACACGCGCCATAAAAAACGTAGAGGTGGCCACCAGCGCCACATGCCCTGCAAAAAAAGATTTTTTCTGTTCGGAAAGTATGCGCTTTTCCATGGGCGTTTCGGCACTGTATACCATTGGCCGCAACCGATTGGTATAACCTGCGGCAGAAGTATACAAAATACCTGTAATGATCATTGATTCGGCATACAAAAAAGTAAGTTTAAAAAAATCTTTCCGCATTTTTTTATCTAACCCAAACAACAGCAGCGGTGCCGGCATGGATACAAAAAAGGGAATGTAACTGGCATCATCAGTTTTTTTATGGTAAGCATGCACACCCCACCTGTCGAACCAGTTTACGTCTTTCTTTGATAACCCCTGCACATAGGCTGGGTCAGAACTGGTTTTTTTGGAGATGCGTGAAAAGTTATACGCTGAAAAACCTGCGCCTGCAACTACCAGCGGAATATCTACGCCTGGCTTTATTTTATATTGAGGGCTGGCTTGCAGGTCTGCCTCATTATTTGCGGGAGGTATAGGTGTTGGAGCTATAGGTGCAGTTTGCAGTGTTGAATCCTGCGCTAAGCAATTAAAAGCTAATAAAAGGGTTACAACGGCAATGGGTAGTGTCTTAGTCATACGCTTCCCAAATAAAAAATAATGCCGGAATGTTGGTATGCTAACCAACTGCCTGTATCAATAAACTACATGTTTAAACCCTTTATTTTTATGATTGCGGTATCTAACGCCATAATAATTTCGCCCGGTGGTTACAAATCGCCGCCCAGCGTGTATTAATCTTCGAAATAGGCTACCAGCATGCTTTTCAGCTTGTAAAGCTTGCCCGTACCAGGATTTATTTTTATTTTGTCCGCCTGTTGTAAGCACCAAACCCATGAAAAAAAAGAACCGTATCCTCCTCTTGGCCATTACATTGCTGGTATGTGTTACCGCATGTAAAAAGAGCGTTGACACTGAAACCGTTACGCCTGTTGTGCCCCCCAATGTGAAAGACACTACCCAATCGGCAGTAATAGATACGACGGCTGCGGTGTCTTATCCACAACTACATACTGTACATTGCCCGGGCGCACCCAGTTACGGCGACACTATCCTTTTTTTACAGAATGCTCCTACAGATTATATTATTGCGCCCGTTAACCATCCAGATTCAGGCACCTATATTTCCTGGCCTAAGGGTATGGTCATCGATAAAAATACCGGCGCTATTAACGTTTCAAAAAGCGAAACCGGCGTGCGCTATAATATCGGCTGGGTAAAAAAAGGAACGACTGATACCTGTTTGCAAACGTTGATATTGGCAGGTATCTCTTATGCAGACAGCCTGTATGTGCTGAACAACGATGAGCGCTACGCCAAACCATATTATAACGCCAGCACCACCGCAGACCCGGTTTGTGTTTCCGCTTCAGGCGTGCCGGGCAGCGGCAGCAATTGTAAGTTTGACGTGACCGGCCAGGCAGCCAGCCAAAAAGTAATAGTTGATAAAGACTATGGAATTATAGACTTAAAGAATACTGCCAATAAAGCATTTGGCCTGCTTCCGCTGAATGGTACCAAAGTGACTACTACCATCTCGTACCAGCTGGATGATAACAGCGCTATGGCCACGCAGAAAATTACCGTAAACCTTATTTACTACAATAAAAAGTCGGACGTACCACCCGACCTGCTGGCACTGGTTACCGACAAACTGAACAAAATTGTAAACAGTGTGCTGCTGATTAACCTGCTGGGTGATAACAGCGCTCAATACAGAGGCAGCCCAAGGCCCCCCATTATTATCGTTACCAGGTCGGCCCTGTAAACAAGGGCAATAAGGCAAATCAAAGGGACGTTTTAGGTGTTATTCGTCAACATTCAATACCTAAACCGAATAAACCTCCTATGCCCGGGAAAGTCATACTGCTTTTACCTGCTTTCCTGGCATTGCTTTGTGCATCACAAGCCCAACCTGGCAAACCTGCAGAGCCTATTCTTACCCGGTACAAAAAAGCCGACCGGTACTTTAACAGCTCCAGTCCAACCCTTGTAACAGACAGCCTGGCGCTTGCCTGCTTCAACCAGGTTATTGCGCAAATACAACGGGATGCTTCACCACAATACGATTCGTTGCTGTTTCAGTCGTGGTTAAAAAAAGGCATCCTGCTGGATGTTGCTAATAACAATACGGATGCAAAAGCGGCTTATCTCAGAGCCGCATCGCTGGCACACCGTAACCCTACCTTAGGCGATTCTTTGCTTTTTAAACCTTTCATTTATGCCGGCACCAATTATTTTAACCTCAACAATTTTGATTCGGCCAATTACTACCTTATAAAAGCAGAATCACTGGTGAACCGCTTTCCGCTCTTGCCCGAAACAGAAAGGTTGTACAATACACTGGGTGCGCTGCATTATGTAAATGGCAATTACCTGCAAAGCAAAAATTATTTTAGCCAGGCGCTGTCGTTTGTGAAAAAACGGCAGCCGTATGATAAGGTGTTTGCATTGGGGCTGCAGGCAAACATTGCCACCTCGTATTATAAACTCGATCGCTATACTGAAGCACTGGATATTTACAAACAAATCATCAAAGAGCAACTGCCTGCCGGGTATATTTATAATGGCATTTGTATGAATATGGGCAAGGCATATAGCGCCATCAACCAACACCGGCAAGCGCTGCAATGTTTTAAAAAAATAGACCCTGCTACCACACCCGGCGTGTTAAACGAACAGGCACTGGCGTATTACGCATTGCACCGCCCAGATTCTGCCGTTTATTATCTCAACAAATTGCTAAAGGCCAACAGCAATGGCACCCTCAACCGGTTGGATGTAGGTATTAATGGTTTGTACCGGGCCGACATACAGGCAGATGGGCACCAATACATGCCCGCGCTGGAAAGCCTGCAACAGGCTATTAGTATTTTCGCCGGCCAGTTCAACAATACCAGCATTTATACTAACCCCGGGAATTTTACCGGCAGTTATACTTACTATCGTCTATTTGATGCATTGTGTAAAAAGGCCGCAATTTTTGCCTTGCTGCACCGCGAAGAAAGCACAGAAAAATACTTGACTGCTTCGCTGGATGCGTACAAGGCAGCCATTACCCTACTGGCATTTATTGAAAGAAGTTATGATACAGATGATGCCAAACTATTTCTAAAAAAGAAAAGCCGCGAAGTATACAATGGCGCGCTCAATGTATGCCTGCAATTGCATCGGTTGCATCCTGCGGGCAACTTCCTGGAAGAGGCATTGATGGTCACCGAAAAAAACAAAGCATCTATTATGGCGGCTAACCTGCGCCAGAAAAATGGTATACAACGCGCAGGCATCAACCCATCTTTTTTGCAAACCGAAAGAAATATAAAATTTGCCATTGCCCGGCTGGATGTAAAAACCGAACAGTTAAAAGACAATGCCGCACTGGAAAAACTGGCGGCGGAAAAAGCTGGTTATGAAATAGCCTTATCGCGGCTGCAAAAACAAATGGAACAAAACAATCATTATTTTCAGCTTAAGTATGAGGATGAAAATTATAGTTCTGCCAGTCTGCGCAAACGCCTTTCTACAGGGCAGGCATTGTTTAGTTTTTTTGCTACAGTGGATGCATTGCATGTTTTTGCGTTTACACCCTCTTCGTTTAAGTATACCCGTATTGACGCAATAGACACGCTGCAACAGGAAACAGCTGCCTGGATAAATAACCTGCGACAGACAGGCGACGGCAGAAAATTTAAACCCGGCATTTGGGGACAGCGCCTGTACGAACACCTGGTAAAACCCATGCAATTACTGGCACCCGGGGCAGACGAATGGTTGATTATACCAGATGGTAACCTTTGCCTGTTGCCATTTGAATCTTTGCCCGATGGCACTACCGGTAAAACATTGCTGGAAACAACTACTATCAGTTACCAGTTCTCCACAGGTTTCTTTATGAACACCGTTGCGCGTACCCCACACCGTGAGCAGGCGGCCATTGCATCGTTTGCGCCTTTTGCCGCAACAGGTGCAGGCTATCGTGAAGCTGGATTTAATTTTATTGACAGGTTACCGGGCTCGGGTGCAGAAATTGCCAATTTAAAAGGAACCGTTTTTTTAAACAAACAGGCATCCAAGTCAAATTTTTTGCAACAAGCCGGCAACTACCCCATCATTCACCTGGCCACACATGCCATGGCAGATATTGAAAATCCGGCTGCTTCGTTTATTGCTTTTTACCGCGATAATAAAACACCACAGGAAAACTGTTTGTACCTGGAAGAAATTTATGGATTGAATTTAGACGCTTGTGAGCTGGTGGTTATCAGCGCCTGCGAAACAGGTAAGGGAGAACTGGCAGGTAATGAAGGCATCCTCAGCCTGGGGCGTGCCTTTGCCTATGCTGGTTGCGGCGCCACCATTAACAGCCTCTGGAAAGCCGATGACAAAGCAACTACTGCTATACTAAGCCGGTTTCATATATACCTGGAGCAAGGTTATACCAAATCAAAAGCCTTGCAAAAGGCAAAGCTGGATTATATAAACGGAGATGCATTGTATAAAAGCCCGTCCTATTGGGCTAACCTGGTTGTAACAGGAAACACCGGCGCCGTTTACCCACGCCGTTCTTTTACAGGCTGGTTAACCGCTGCCGGTGTTTGTATATTAATAACGGGAATGCTTACCCGGAGAAGATTAAAAAAAAGTCGACGCTTTTCACAACTGCCTGTAATAAATCAACAATAGGGAAAAGCTAGTTTTCAAAAGGATACGCCGACTTTTAGGGGAGGTCATTTGGTTCTAAAAATTTCGTTGGATGCTTGGATGCAGGATGGTTGGTTTTTCAGGAATTGGATAGTTTCTTGTTAAGGTATCAACACGGTTTTCATGGACAGGGATTTTTTGTTGGTTTGGATATGGATGGTTTTACACAGGAATTACTGGCTTTTTCCACAAGGGAATGTTATTCAATTTCATTTTTCATAGGAAGGGATAATCATTGGTTTTCATAAAGGATGTATTGGTGTTGGATTCTTCAGGGATAGTGGTAGGATTTGGATGTGGATTTTTAATTGGCTTTCTACAGATAATGGATGATTGGTTTTACACAGAATGGACAGTGATTTTACATGGATTTGGACAATTTTCATAAACAACCTTTTCAATGAACTGCTATACTATTTAATCAATGCTGCAGAACGACATGTAACCGGGAATGAAAAGTTTTTTTTAAGGATTTGGATGTTGGATTTTTCAGGATGTTAGAAACCGTATGTCAATGAACTGCTACACTATTTAATCAATGCTGCAGAACAAAATGTAACCGGCAATTAAAAGTTTTTTTAAGGACTTGGATAATTTGGGTTTTTCAGGATGTTGGAGGCCGTATGTCAATGAACTGCTATACTATTTAATCAATGCTGCATAACAAAACGTAACCGGCAAACATGCATATTTCAAAATATATTATCAAATATTGATTATCAAAGATTTGTAAGAACTATTGCCGATAGTAAATCATTACTGTCCGGTTAAATCGTACAAACCTTTTAATTCGACGGCCTCAGGCCGGCTACGCTTTTCGATGCTGCGTTTTCCTTTTCCCCTGTAATTGAGCAGCAGTAGGTCTTTCAGCCATCGCATCATTCAACTTCTGTACAAAGCTCACGGAAACCGGAAGGTTCATCAATACCCGTAAAAAATAAAAATGCCATTGATAAAACGAGGCATCTCCAAGCGTACTGGTATCAGGTCTTACAATTGCAAGCCTCCGCTTGTGTAAATCACTGAAAACCTTTGCTACAACTGGGTCTTTGTAAAATGCGATAATTTTTCCCGGACACCAATAATTAAGAATGAAAAAATTCAAACTCTTTTAGTGCGGTGCTTAAATTCAAATGTGGGTTACTCAACAATTCAAAATTTAAAATTTACAATTCAAAATAAATTTATCCCTCACCACACAACATTCAACACTCAACACTCAACACAACAAAAACCCCCAACAGTACAAGACCATCGGGGGAGATTGACAATTGGTAGGTATAGCTGTTAATATTTTATTTCAAGCAATTCTAAATCGATGGCCTTAATGGCAGCGGCTTTCTGGTAGAATACATGCTCTTTGTTGTTTCTTATTTTGCGGAGGATGGTTACTCCCTCATTGGTTTTTTTGGCGCCCAGGTAAGCAAGGGCCAGGTAGTACTCGGCCTCGTCCTGGTAAACTGGGTCTGCATTACTGCTATTAAGCGTCATCACCTTATTTAAATAGGTAACGGCCCTGTCGTACTCTTTCAATTCCATTGCGGCCATACCAGCCAGGAACCATGATTTTATGCTTTTATCTTTTTGCAGGCCGAAGATATTTTCTACGCCATTCCAGTTTTTATTGCGGTAAGCGGTTTCCATTTGACCGTCATTATTAGCGCCCCTGCTTGTTTCAAGATCAAAAGATGTAAAATTCTGACTATAGACGGATGTATTGGTGGTTGCAGCATATTTATATACAGAAGCTGCACCCAGTACAATAACTACCATAGCGGCAACCCGGAAAACATTTTTTGAAAATGAACGCACTATTGCGCCGCTTTGCTTTTTTTGCATAGTCACTACGCTGGCGCCAGTAGTATACTGTTGTCTGATTGCAGCTACCTGTTGCACTACACCCGCCTCACGGATAAGATCAACCGAGAACTGCAATTGCGCTAGTGTAGTGGCGGCGTCTTCGTCTTCGCTGATTACCTGCGCTGCTTTCAGGCGGTCGTCGCCCTGTAGCGTGTTGTCTAAGTAATCAATCAGTATTTGCTCATTAATGGATGACATCTTCTTTAATTTTTTTTATTGCTTAAGCCCGCTGCCAGTGGGTGATTTTTTACCATTCCGGTTAAACTTTGAAGGCATTTTGATTTTTTATTTCTAACCACCTGCTCATTCTCATAAGGCAGGTGTTGAACAATTTCTTTCATAGAAAGATTTTCATAATAAAACAGCAACAGAATCTTACGGCATGGCTCGTCCAGCTTATATAAAAGGTCTCTCATCTGCTTTTTCATTTCACGCTCGCTAATCAGTTGGCTTACATCTGCCTCTACCTGGTCGCGCCCCTTTTCAAAGTGTTTTTCTCGTATGGCAGAACGTTCTTTCTTCTTTACTTCATTAAACCACATGTTCTTCGCTACCGCTGTGAGAAAAGTACCCAGTTTTGCTTCGGGGCGGTAGCGGTCTTTTTTTACAATGTCTATAAATGCAACCACCATTTCCTGGAAAACGTCCTGCGCCTCCTGCTCACTGGCGCCATAATTCATAAGAAAAGAACTGATTTTATCTGAATACTCCTGGTAGATAAAAAGAACGGGTTTGTCAAGGTTTCCATCCCGTCTGATAGCTGCTACCAGTTCATCATCAGAATACATTGCTGCTTTCATATATTTATAAATGCTGGGTTAGAATTTGTAACCGGCAAAACCATTTATTTTTTAGTACCACGGTTTACAAACCAATAAATGTTGCAATACCTTAAGATACAGACAAATAAGCTTAAAATGGCATTAAAACCAATAACTGCCGTGGTGAATAACGGGCTGTTGGGGTTAGTAGTATGGGAGGCTTTCAAAATTAATTTTGCACGGCCGGCTTTTATCGATAATTTAAAAAAATGTTTATATGAGAAAATATTGCTTTGCCCTCCTTATCATGGCATGTTCCATTCCTCCTGCCTCCGCCCAAACCGCTGATAAAATAATGTTACAGGTTAAGACCGCCAATGGCATATTGGAAGGTGTTGATGAATCGGGTATCAGTAGTTTTAAAGGCGTTCCCTTTGCGCAGCCGCCCGTTGGCAACCTGCGCTGGCGCGAACCACAACCTGCAAAAAACTGGCAAGGAATAAAAAAAGCCGATCAATTTGGGCCACGTGCCATGCAGCTCCCCCTTTTTGGCGATATGAATTTCCGCTCCAATGGCATGAGCGAAGACTGCCTGTATTTAAATATATGGACACCCGCACACACAGCTACCGATAAATTACCTGTGCTGGTATATTTTTATGGCGGAGGTTTTGTAGCCGGCGATGGTTCAGAACCGCGGTATGAAGGGCTTAGCCTGGCACGCCGCGGTATAGTAACGATAACAGTAAACTACCGGTTGAGTGTATTCGGTTTTTTAGCACACCCAGAGCTAACCAAAGAATCGCCCAATCATGCTTCCGGCAATTATGGACTGATGGATCAAAGTGCCGCGCTTAAATGGGTGCAGCAAAACATTGCTGCATTTGGCGGTGATCCCAAAAAAATAACCATTGCCGGAGAATCTGCCGGCTCATTTGCCGTAAGTGCACAAATGGCCTCTCCCCTCGCACGCAACATTATAGCAGGCGCCATTGGCGAAAGCGGGTCATTGCTGGGCATGAATTCTACCATGCCATTGGCAGATGCTGAAAAAGTTGGGACAAAATTTGGCGACAGCATCAACGCAAATACGCTGGCGGCGCTTAGGGCCTTGCCTGCCGAAACGGTGATAAAAGCTACGGCCAAACAAGGCTTCGGACGTTTTCCGGTTGCGGTGGATGGCTATTTCTTTCCCAAATCACCCGTGAGTATTTATGCTGCCGGAGAACAGGCGCACGTTCCATTGCTGGCCGGCTGGAATTCTATGGAAGGGAATGGTACAGGTATTACCGGTAAAGAACAAACGAAAATAAACTTTGAAACCGCCGTGCAGAAGATGTATGGCGATAAGGCCGCTGGTATTTTAAATGTATACCAGGCAGGCACAGACGCAGATGTACCCCAGGTGTCTACAGACCTTGCCAGCGACCGCTTTATTGGTTACAGTACCTGGAAATGGATAGATGTACATGCGCAAACCGGAAAAGCCAGTGTATACCGCTATTACTATATGCGGCCAAGGCCATCTATGCGCGCAGAAATGGGCAATGCCACTGCTAACCTGGCCGGCGGCATTACACGCAACTCAGATTCAGCCGTAAGAAAAGCGCCCCCCGCAGCAGGCGCCGTACACTCTGCAGAAATTGAATATGCCATGGGCAACCTGCCTACCAACCGTGTTTTCGACTGGCAGCCTGAAGACTTTTTTGTGTCTGAAATTATGCAGACATACTTTGCCAATTTTATAAAAACCGGCAACCCCAATGGCCTGGGCGTACCTTATTGGCCTGCACTTACCAGCAACACACCGGCCCCCGTATTGCGGATAGATGTACAAACCAAAGTAGAAACAGAAAAGTACAGACCCCGTTATCTTTTCATGGATGGCATGGGTAAATAAGCGTGCTATTTTTGTTCGCTTTTGTACAATGGATACTTACTGCCAGCTGTTAATTTTGACCAAAGCAGTTATTATCTTAGCATATGCAATTCAGGCATTTTTCACCATCAGCCGGGTTACAGCCCTTTATAAAAGGGTATTATCTTTTTGAAACGCACACGGATACGGCGTTTGAGGACACCGTATTTCCAAGCGGCGATATGGAACTTATCTTCAACCTTGGCAATGGTATATGGGAAGCTGCGCGTGATACTACATTCATCAAAAACCCACCTGCAGAGTTATGGGGACAAATTACAAAACCACTGCCCATTAAATCAAAAGGGCCGCATTGCATGCTGGGCATCCGTTTTCTCACACATGCGGCGGCTTATTTTTTTGATGAAGAACTGGGCCAGTTCAATAACCGTGTGTATGATCTTGTTGATGTAATGGGTAGGCCTGCAAAATATATACACGAACAATTGCTGGAGGCAACCGGCGCAGAAAAAAGAATCTTGCTGGTAGAAAAATTTTTACTGGCGGCGCTTGCCCGCAATAAAAAGAAAACATGGCGGTTGGATACCGTTGCCAGCATTTTACAGACCATCAAGAAAAATGCGGAAGAAGACAGCATTCACCGCATTGCACGCATGCACCACATTACGCCACGGTACCTGCAAAAATTATTCTATGCGCATACGGGACTCTCACCCAAATCATTCAATAAAATCAACCGCTTTCAGTTAAGCCTGCAACTCATTGCAAAAAACAAACAACCATTTACATCCATCGCTTATGATTGCGGGTATTTTGATCAATCGCATTTTATCCGGGACTTTAAATCCTTTACCGGCATCACACCTTCAGCATATCACCAGCACACCTTTCCGGTAAACCAGTCTATCTTGCAATAAATGCAAACTGTTCCGGTTTGTACAATCTCAAAGTTTACTGCTACAATAGTTTTGCTGTAATTCATCAACAGTAAAATTGCAAACTTTTTTGTATGACACATTTCGAAACATTTTTGCAGCTGCACCAGCAAACGGCGCCGTTGCTGCTGGCCAATGCATGGGATGCGCACAGTGCGCAGCTATTTGAAGCAAACGGGTATAAAGCTATTGGCACCAGCAGCCAGGCCCTGGCCACTGCCAACGGGTATACAGATGGCGAACAACTTCCGTTTTCTATGTTACTGCAAACGGCCAAAAAAATGGCGGCAGCTGTAAGCATACCCTTTACGGTGGATATGGAAGGCGGTTACAGCCGCACTACAGATGGCATCACCACTAATATCAGTAAGCTGTACGATGCGGGCATTGCAGGCATCAACCTGGAAGACACAGTACCCGGGCTCACCCGTACACTCCAACCTGCAGATATATTTCAGAAAACAATTGCAGCCATCGCCAATTATACCAGCAAAAACAACATCCGCCTGTTTTTAAATATTCGTACAGATGCGTTCCTGCTGGGCATGCCACAAGCCCTTACAGAAACCACCAGGCGCGTACAGCTATACGAACAGGCAGGCGCCAATGGAATTTTCACGCCCTGCATTACCGCCGCTGCCGATATACAACAGGTAGTAAACGCAACGCGGCTACCCGTTAACGTAATGTGTATGCCCGCCCTGCCCGGTTTTGATGAACTGCAACAATTAGGCGTAAAAAGAATCAGCATGGGGCCATTCTTTTTTAATAAAGTCTACAATGCAATCAACACGCTGTCAACTGCCATACACAGCAGTAGAAACTTTGCTGCTATTGTATCATAAATATTTCGGGCCATTTTATACCGCACATAGCATCAGTCAATGAATCATTCACCATAAAAAAAACAAAATGAATTTACCAAGAAAAGCGGCGGATGCACATGCCGCCCTGGCCGCCGCATTTAACACCGGCGACCCTGCCACTGTAATGAACATGTATGATGTAACCGGTATCATTGTACCGGAACCCGGCAAACCGGTATCCGGAAAAGAAGCATTTGAAGCTGCAGTAAAAGCCATTCTTGCCATTAAAGGAAAAATGGAAATAAAAACGGTGTATTGCCTGCAGACAGGAAATATAGCGGTAGGCAGATCAGAATGGAATATTACCGATGGCAACGAAATAAAAATCAGTGCTCGCGGCATTGAAGTAATGAAGCAACAGGATGATGGAAGCTGGAAAATTGTAATTGACCACGCCTTTGGTGCAGAATTTAATCTAGTGGCATAGCTTTAATTTATCATCTTTTTAAATGACCTGTGTAACAACAGGTCATTTTTTTGCCGATACAAAACATTTCTTTCAGCTTCTATACCCGGGCATGATTACCGCATGCACTATCTTTAGAACCTAATAAGCGGGCATATGCAGAACGAAGCACCCAAAACATGGCAACACCGGTTACATGAAGTCATCTACGAGTCTGATACCACAGCAGGTAAACTGTTTGATGTGTCGCTGCTGGTACTGATTATTGCCAGCATCATTATCGTAATGCTTGATAGCATCAGTAGCTGGCATGCGCGCTACGGGCATTGGTTTACCATCATGGAATGGGCGTTTACCACGTTGTTTACCATTGAGTATATACTGAGGCTGGTATGTATAAAAAAGCCATGGCGCTATGTTTTCAGTGTATTGGGACTGATAGATTTACTGGCCATCATTCCTTCTTACCTCAGTATTGTATTTGCAGGCGCACAATCGTTGCTGGTGCTACGCGCGCTGCGCCTCTTACGCATCTTCCGCATATTCAAACTATCGCACTATTTGTCAGAAATGCAATTCCTGGGTGTGGCCATAAAGGGCAGCCTGCGCAAGATCAGCATTTTTATGCTGGTGGTACTTACGCTGGTAATTATTATGGGCTCGATTATGTACCTGGTAGAAAAAAATGAAAACGGGTTTAACAGCATCCCCGATAGTATTTATTGGGCCGTTGTAACCATCACAACGGTTGGCTACGGCGATATTTCTCCGGTAACCCCCATGGGAAAATTTATTGCCAGCATTATTATGCTGATGGGGTATGGAATCATTGCAGTGCCTACAGGCATTGTTACCACAGAAATGGCATCGGCTATGAGAAGAAAAGCTGCCCACGCACAGGCATGCATGAATTGTGGCCGCGAAGGACATGATTCAGATGCCAAATACTGCAAATACTGCGGTGAGGAATTATAAAAGTGGTTTAGGTAGCTTTATCGCGGGTGTTTCTTACAAGGCTGATTCCCGCGAAAAAGAAAATAGCACCCAGGATGGCTGAGAACAACATCATCTTCACATTGCGTACACCCGTGCCACCATTGATAAAACTGATACCCGCATAAATTAAACCCACCACGCCTAAAATAGATAAAGTAATGCCGAGAATGCGCTTTTCCATGATGTTGTAGTTTACTTCCTTTAAACACATCGTGTACCAATCTGGAAAGCGCGGTAAATCAACCGCTGGACAATTGCGCACAAACAATAAATTAAAAAATGCGGAGAAAACTACCCAATCCTGGTCTCAAAAAGATTTTGCAAGGGTAACACCAAATGTTTTTGGATTGCCCAGGTGAATGGCGCCAAAATCATAGGCAAACTCTATGTATTTTTCATTACTAAGGTTTCTTATCCAGAACCAGATATCTGCATACTTACTGGTAATACCTGCTTTTGCGTTGAACAATCCGTAAGAGCCTTGTTCAATGGTATTGGCAAAATCAAAATACCGCTTACCAAAGTAAAACCACTCTCCCCTGCCCACCAGTTGTATATTATTTTTTGCGTTCACTGTATAACCGTATTGCAGGCTTAAGGCTGATGTGGTACTGGGTGTAAAAATTTGTTGCTTGTTGGCAAGGTCAATAATTTGTCCCCCAGATGAAATACCAACACTCCGGTACTTGGCATGGGTAATACCGAGATTGTAATCCAGCTGTAAACCCCTGAGCAGACTGGCCGAAACTTCCAGCTCTGCACCTTTGCTGCTAAGGCTGCCTGAATTTTTTGTAACTGTAATAGCATCGGGCAATACCAATACAGGCACCTGTGCATTACGCAGGTAAGTTAAAAACAGCACCGCATTTACGCGAACGCGGTTATTGAACAAAACATTTTTGCTACCCAGTTCAAAATTATTACTGTATTCAGGCGAATAAGGATACAATGGTGGCTGAGATGGATCGCCTGATAATTGTGTAAGCCCGCCGGTTCTGTACCCGCGGCCGTAACTGGCATACACACTACTGGAAGGGTTAAACCGGTATTTCAATGACAGTTTAGGAGATACTGCACTGAAATGCACGGAGGCCGATGTATCTGGTGTAGTAACAATGGCCGCGCTGCCGTCTGGCTGGTACTCGCCCATTACAGAAAGTTTTCGGTTTTCATAGTCGTAACGCAAGCCTGCTACCACCGAGAGTTTATCAGTAATCCTGTACTCAACTTGCCCAAACACAGCTGCACCGGTGTTTTTGCCACGCGTGGTATTTATGGAAGCTGCATCTGTTGCAGGAACACCTATTACGCCGGCATCATTGCCAAAATGTGTTGCCTGTTTGTTGGGCACAGACTGGTGAAAGAACCAGGTGCCGGCCGTCCAGCTGAACGGGCTGGTGGTATTGTCTGCAGAACTGATCCGGAATTCATTGGTAAGCACTTTTACATTGTTCCATTGATGGCCGTAATCATTGATGATGGTAACAGCATCCAACGGTGAGAAATCACCATCAATGGGCGCATTGTAATAGCGGTAATTATTTTGCCAGGCAGTTTGCAGGCTGATGTCTGCCACCGCACCTTTGTGTGTAACTGATAGTGACAGGTTATTGGTTTTGTCGATCATTTTACCCAGCGCATTCTGGTTAAGCAGAAAGGGATGTTGCAATGCTTCATCAACACCGTTTACTACCGGAAATGCACCATGGTTTGTATTGACCTGTCTTTTTCCATTAAAAGAAATTTGCCAGTTACCCCCCGGCAAATATTTCAGGTAATATTGAAATCCATCCTGTTGTTGCTTATCAAATGATGTAGTATTGAATTCGTTGGTGTAATAACCATTTCGTTTACTGATCACAAATGCAGCACCCGCAAATAGTTTATCTTTTATTACAGGAAGGCGAAGTCCTCCGGTATATCGCTGCTGGTGATAATTACCCATGGTCAGTTCAATAAAACCGGTGGCGCGGTTGATGGGCTTTTTGGTAACGATGCTGATAACACCGGCCATGGCATTTCTTCCGTACAAAGTACCCTGCGGACCGCGTAAGATTTCAATTCTTTCAATGTCCAGCAACTGAGGGATATAAGTATCGAGGCTGAATTGATTTACACCATCAATATAGGTAGTAACGGAAGGATCGTATGATGTAGTGGTAATACCACGAATGGAAATGACATTTCTTTCGTCGCCAGGGTTGCCGGCATACATATTGGGTACGATGCCAGCCAGGTCTTTGATGTTCCAGAGGCGGTAATCGGCTACCTGGCGGGCGGTAAGCGCCGTAACACTTACCGGTATATTTTGCAACAATTCTTCCTTTTTGCCCGCTGTTACCACTACTGTTTCCAGCTGTACAGATTGCAGCTGCATTTGAAAACGAAATGGTTTATTGGCGGTGGCTGTTACGTCAATAGTTTCTGCCAGCGAAGCATAACCAATGGCCGAAATTTCGATGGTATATTTTCCGGGCGGCATTTTGGGCATATTGAAATGTCCGGCTGGATCTGTGATTGCCGCGATGGGCGTATTAAGCAAGCGAACGCTGGCATTGCTGATGGGTTTAAGCAGGATGTCTGTTACATGGCCTTCGATAACGGCTTGCGCATTTGCGTTGCCAAGACATAGCAGGAATAAGACGGTACTAAAAAACCTCATGATGATATTTCTTTTTTGCGGTTCGCACTAGCGGCCTGCTATCAATTTAGCCACTCCATGCGTATTGCGAGTCACTTACCTGGTAATGAATAATGAGACACATGCCCGGCGAAGCAACCTACTCTACCATAACAACGTGTTACACACAGGTGCAAACGCATTGCATTATAAGTGCAACACCGCCCTTTTCACACATTCAGATTGCTTCACTGCCGCTGCTCACCAGTATTGTACATGTCCTGATGGCGGTTCGCAACGACGCCACAAAACACTCAACACTTGTATATGCCTAAATAAGGTTGACTTTTTAATTATCGATTATTGTTAAACTCCTTTTGTTATTCTGGTTCTTTGTATATCATCATTTTGGGCTTTTGCCCCATTGACAGCTTATCTATTTCCGATTCATATTCGCAAGGTGTTTTCCACTGCAGGCTTTGATGACGCCTTTTTGTGTTGTAATGCTTGATCGCCTGGCCTACACTCTGACTAAGTTGGTCATAGCTGTTGATTTCCCATCCATTAAGGTATTCCTCTTTGATTGTCCTGTTTATCCTTTCTGTATATGCATTCTGCCATGCAGCTTTGCACATGCTTATCTTAATGCCGTGGTCATGTAATAAGGCCCTATACGCGTTGTCGATATATTGACTGCCTCTGTCTGAATGATGAATCATGGATTTTACATTCCCTTTCCCCCGGGTCTTAAAAAGCATTTGAAGCGCTTTTATATTACCCGTTGCCTTCATTGTGCCATTCACAGAATAACCAACTATTCGCCGGGAATAAACATCAATCAAAAATACCAGGTAATAAAACTTTTCCTTCACCCTATAATAAGTGATATCGGTCTGAACCAATTGGTTGATATTATTTAACTCCAGTCCTTCTATAAGATTGGGGTAGTGCAAATGATGCTGTGCATAGGTTGTACGGGTAAAATTTGGAGGATAATACACCCTGTAGCCATTTTCCAGTAGCCACCGTTCTGTTTTATCTCGTCCCCATCCTTTACAACTTAGCTCCAGCGCCATTTTCCTGCATCCCGCCTTTGGATGCTCCCTTCTTATTTTGTCTGCCTGCTCAAAGAACTTTACAGCTGTCACCCGCTTACTTAATACACGCTTTGTGTGCTGATGGACTGCCTGTTTGCTGATGGCCGCCACCTGGTACACATCTTTCATTGTGTAGTTGTGCTGTCTTTTGTTGAGCCTGAACCATTGAAGGGTGGAGTGAAGAACTTTTTTTTCAAATCAATTCCCAACTCTTTTTTACCCTGCTCAAATACCTGATTTAAAAAATCTACTTCTAATTGCTTGCGGCCAAGAGCTGCCTCCAGCTCCATAATCCGCCGTTCTAATTCCTTGGTTTTATACGCTTCGCTATCCATTTGCATAACCAGTTTTTGTCCCGAATGCAAATTTCGGGAATACTTGTTTAGCCATCGGTATAAAGTTGTGGTGCTGACTCCATGATGCCGACCAATAGCTGATATAGAAGATTTTGCCGATTCAATGTCTTTGACAATCTTCTTTTTTAACGCATCACTAAAAACTCGCATGGGCCGTAGTTGCTCTTTCATTGTTGACCGTTTTTGGGTTAATTTTGGTCAACCTATTTCAGGCTCGTACAACTCAACACTCAACACTCACCACTCACCACTCACCACTCACCACTCACCCACTCACCCACTCACCACTCAACACTCAACACTCAACACAAGAGATCACTTTCCATTAAACTGCACCGATACCACACCGCCTTTTATTTTTTCCTGGCTATTGTACAAAAAGTACACCGTATGCAATTGGGCGTCATTCACCATTTCTATGGGAATATTAGTGGAGCCCGCCTGCTGTCCCTTCTTTGGTGCAGCCATGCTTCCCTTGCCCAATATTTTTCCATCCGGGGCATCAAGCCGCACTTCAAATGCTATGTTGGGGGCAACATCCTGCCAACGGCTGTTTACGTTGATAGATTTTACGCCCGACAAATCAATGTTCTCCACGCCAAACCAGCCTGCACCTACAGGAAAAATAAACAAAGTGGTGCCACCGCCTCTGTACGTTCCAAAACCTTTTACTTTCTCATTTCCTTTAAAACCAAAAGTATTGCTATGCAGCGATGCAACAGCATTACCAGTTAATGCTTTGATATTGTTACCACCCTTGTCAGTATAACTGGCAGAAATAACCATGGTGCTATTCGGTTTCACATCTGCCGGCACAGTAATACTACCAGCCACAGGCAATGATTTTTTTACTGCTGCAGGGTTACTGAGCGATAATACCCACGACACAATTTGTCCCGCATCTTCCGGCGATAATGTGGGATGCGCTGCCATGGCAACTTCGCCCCAAACTCCGCCGCCACCTTTAATGATCTTCTGGCTGAGGTAAGACATAGCGTTGGGATCTTTTGCATATCGTTGCGAAACCTGTACATAAGAGGGACCAACAGATTTATCAGCTTCTTTATGGCAGGCTTTACAATCGAGCGACAGCATGATATTTTTTCCACTGATGTTTGCCTGTCCCTGTTGGTGGCCCATGGAGGCGGCCGCTTTGTCAAAACCTTCTGTATAGTCAACAGACACAAACATATTGGCGGGGTCTACTTTTGCAGTATCTGTTTTATCGCTGACTGTTACGGCATACTGCACTGTTTGGCCCGGCATATAAAATGACTTGTTGCCTGCCGTTATACCCACCTGCACCACCGGCACCTCATTGCCTGCATATACGGCCACCGGGGCGCTGGCAGCACTATCGCCCTTGCTGTCTGCTGCTACCACAGAAATTTTGTAATCGCCCGCGGTTGTATACGTATAATCAGCTGATGGCGTGGTTGTTTCTTTAATGGTGCCATTGCCAAAATTCCATTTGTATTTGATATCATCTTTTTCCGGATCTACGGCCGTTGCTTTTACAGTAACCGTGAGTGGCAATACGCCTGAAGTTTTATCGATGGTGACGGCGCTTACTACCGGCGCCCGGTTACCGCCGTTATAGTCTATCCTTGCCAAACCGGCATCTGGGTTTTTTGTAAACCAACCGCTGCCATATTCAAGCAGGTATAATTTACCATCGGGGCCCACTTCCATATCTATCAGTGAGTTTACCTTAATAGATCCAAAAAACGGTTCCATTTTATCAAAGTCGCCATTGGGTTGCAGCGTTACGGCTTTAATCCATCCGCGTATCCAGTCGTAAATAATTAATTTGCCATTGTAATAATCGGGCAACCTGGTTTCTTTTGGAAACATATCTGTGTAATACACCGGGCCTGCCATGGCATTTCTACCGCCGGTACCAACTTGCGGAAAATCATTGGATGCCCCATAAGGGTACCAGATAAATGCGGGTTGCGCGGGTGGCAACTCCTGTAAGCCGGTATTGTTTCTTGAATTGTTGACGGGTTTAGCGGGATCAAAAGCGTCGCCGCTTACACCGGTTGCATAGTTGTATGCGCGGTAAGCATAATTGTTTCCCACAAATAATGGCCATCCAAAAAATCCGGCTTTGCGTGCCTGGTTAATTTCATCGTACCCACGCGGGCCACGCGTAGCAAAACTATCGTTCTGTGCATCGGGCCCTACTTCGCCCCAATATAAATTGCTGTTTTTTTGATCTACCGAAATGCGGTAAGGGTTGCGGTTGCCCATTACATAAATTTCGGGTCTTGCTTTTTCCGTTCCCTTCGGAAATAAATTACCATCGGGTATTTCATAACTGCCATCATCTTTTACCCTGATGCGCATAATTTTTCCGCGCAGATCATTGGTATTGCCTGCTGATCTCCTGGCATCGTATTGCTGGTGGCCGGGTTCATCGTTTAACGGCCCGTAACCACTGTTTACGTAGCGCTGTCCTCTTTCATCAAACGGGGTGGAGTTATCGCCCGCAGAAAAATACAATAAGCCATCTGGCCCAAATGCAATGGAACCGCCCGTATGGCAACAGATTTCACGCTGTGATTTTACTTCCAGTATTACTTTCTCGGTGGCTTTATCAAGCGTATCGTTTTTAAAAGTGAAACGAGATAGCCGGTTAACGGAGCTATCTGCCGGACTATAATAAATATATATCCAGTTATTTTTTGCGTAATTGGGATCTTTTGCCAGGCCCAGCAACCCTTCTTCTGCATTAACGCCCGGTACTTTGGTTTTAAAATACGCATCCAGAAAGCCTACCTGTTTTACTTTTTTAGTATCGTTTTTAAATAGCATGATCTCGCCGCGGCGCTGAATCACCAGTATATCCAGGTTGGGCAGTACTGTCATCTCGGTAGGTTCAAAAAAATCGCCCTGCGCCAGCTGAGTTTTTGAAAAGCGGTTGTCATCTGGCGGAATCATTGTTTTAGCCTTGGCATAATCCAAAGCTTTATTGCCGCCAATGGCGTATTCAATTCCACCCAAAATATGCCCCAGGTAAAGGCTGTCTGCAAATGACTCTTTGGTATGGCCAAGGTTGGTATAGAATGCGCGGCCGCCATCATAATCGTGGTACCATGCCATGGGGTGATTATCGCCATTCTCTCCACCATGATAGGTTTTTTCATCAACCCTCAGCAGCACTTTCACTTCTTTATTCAGTTTTTTGAAACTATAAAATTCATCGGTACGTTTCCATGGCCGGGGAAGGTCTTTGGTGGATGCATTGGTTGAATCAACCACTGTAAAGACGCCTTCCTGTATATTGGGAAATGTATCATGAATGCCCGGGTGACTTAGGAAGTAACCACCCACCAATCGTCCGTACCAGCCCCAGTCGTACTCACAATCTGATGCTGCATGAATACCCATATAACCGCCACCCGCCTGTATATATCTTTCAAATGCGGCTTCCTGAAAATTATTTAACACATCGCCGGTGGTACTTAAAAAAATAACGGCCGCATAGTTCTTCAGGCTGTCTTCATTAAACATGGCGGCATCTGTGGTGGTATCCGTGTCAAAATTATGTGCACTGCCCAATTGTTGAATGGCCACATTGCCTTCTGCAATGGATTCATGATGGTAACCTGCTGTTTTGCTAAAAACCAATACCCTTGGTTTTCCTGCTTTATTGTTGGAGCAGGCAGCAAGTGAAATGATCAATACCAGGGTTAACAGGCATTTCATGGAAAACGAATACTTCATATTGGCAATATTTATTTTTAAACGTTGTATACTGTGCAATCAATGTACGTGAACAGCCAGGTTGTGTACTGCGGCTACTGGTTTTTCTTAACCACATTGTAGCTTCAATTGGCCATTAACCTCTTTGTGCTCATTGCATCTCTTCATCCTGTAAATATATCCCTGAAAAAACAAAATCAATCGTAAATCGCAACAATACATAAATATACTGTTCAGGTATAAATGCCTGTCATCAATAAAAACATTATCAATGATAATAAATGGAAACCTGCGTGGCGGGAAAACTAAATGACGGTCAAACGGGTGTTTGTACTTATTGCCTGAAAGTATATACCAGTCCGGGTTGCAGCCCGCCGCCGAAGGGATTGTAATCCAGCTTAAAGGAGACATGGCCTTTATTGTCTTTTTTCTTCAGCAGCCCTTCCTGCCGTTTCAGCCTGGCGTAGCGGTGGTAATTATTTACCACCTGCGTACCGCAGGCAAAACCAAGCAACCCGCCACCAATTACATCGGTAGCCCAATGGCGGTTCTCTGTGATACGGCTGAAACCGATCAACGTAGCAATACCGTACGATATGACCGGCACCAGCGGAATATCCTTGTATTCTTTGGCATATACGGTGGCAGCAGCAAACGCAAGCGCGGTGTGTCCCGATGGAAATGCGCTGTTATCGCTGTACGGCAGTTTATAAAACGGGCCGTGAAAACGCGCCGAGTTTAAATCTGAATTGGGATCAAAATTGGTGGGGCGGTTGCGACCCGATAATTCTTTGAACAAAGTAGACCAGAAGGTAGCTGTTATATAAGATTGAAATGCCAGCGCCGTAGTGGTTCTCAGTTTCTCATTTTTGAAAATAATTCCAGTGGTAGCAATGGCCGCCAATGGAATGATTTCAAACTGTGCGCCCAGGTTGGTAAGCGTTTGACTGGGCCTTTCTGACCATGGATTGTTGTTACGAAAAGTAACCGCCCATTTCTGAATGGGTTTATCCAGAAATGCAAAGCCAACAGCAACACCTACCAATGCTGCATCCCGTAAAAATGCCTTTTTGGCGGGTTGAAAAGGCGATAACGCCTGCTGCTTAAAATCGTTCAGCAACAATAAACCAAACACCCTGAAGGTAATCTTAGTCCTTTCATTGTACAACTCCGGTTCAATCAGGTTTTTTTGCCCAAGGGTATCGGTTTGTTTTTTAAGGCTATCCAGTTTAGTGCCCAGCGTATCAGGTTTTTGTGCGCACAACACCTGTGGAACCATATACAAGAAAACCAACAAACTGAGACATTTTATCCGCATATTACCCGGTTTATGAAAATGAGTTGACTGCAGGCAAAATACGCCTGCACCAACCTCTTAATAATCAATATAATGCTTTTATATAAGCAGTGGTGCAACTGTAACGGAGCACCTACCCTGTTTTATTGTATGGGCTACCATGCTATTATATAACATATCATGCCATTTTTATTAACAGATGGTCAGCTACAATTACCAAACACTATTTAATGTACGTAAATAATACCCGTTGCGGCTAAGAAATCCAATGCTTTATTATCCATAAACCTGTAAGCCAAGAATTAAAAGTACCTAAGCATTCAACAGCCCAACTAATCGACCAGTCAACTAATCAACCAATCAACCAATTTCTGTAATTTCAATAGTATGAAATATAGAAAACTAGGTAGTACGCCAGAAATGTTATCGGCTACCGGGCTCGGTTGCATGGGTATGAACTTTGCCTACGGCACTACAGACGACAAAGAAAGCATTGCCACGCTTGAAAAAGCCCTGGATCTGGGTATTAATTTCTGGGATACCGCAGATGTATATGGCAATGGCGCCAATGAAAGCCTTGTGGCAAAGGTGCTGCAGCCTAACCGCAACAAAGTTTTTATAGCCACCAAATTTGGTTTCCGCATGAAAGAGGGCAGCAATGGCCCGGGCAGTATGTATGTAGATGGTTCACCAGCCTGGATGCAAAAGGCTGTTGAGTTAAGTCTTCAGCGTTTACGTACAGACGTGATTGACTTATATTACCTGCACCGAATAGACCCCGGGGTGCCGGTAGAAGAATCTGTAGGCGCTATGGCCCAATTAGTGCAACAAGGAAAAGTACGTTACCTCGGCCTTAGCGAAGTATCTGCCACCACATTGAGAAAAGCACACAGTGTTCATCCCATTGCGGCATTGCAAAGCGAATATTCTGTACTTACACGTGACCCGGAAGGAAGTGTTCTTGCCACCACCCGGGAACTGGGTGTTAGCCTAATAGCTTTTTCTCCGCTGTCGCGCGGATTAATTACTAACACCATTTCGATCAACCAACTGCCTGCCAGCGATTTCAGGTCTACACTACCGCGTTACCAGGGCACGCATGCTGATAACAACATGCAGCTGGCCACCAAATTTGCCGCCATTGCAGCAGACAAGGGATGTACACCTGCACAGCTTGCCATTGCATGGGTACTGGCGCAGGGAGATGATATCATTCCGATACCCGGTACCAAAAAAAGAAAATACCTCCAGGAAAATGCTGCAGCTGCAGACCTGGTGCTTACGCCTGCTGATCTTGCAGCTATTAACGCACTGGTAGCTCAATTTCCGGATGTGGGTGAACGTTATGCCGAAGGATTTATGAGAAACCTGGTGAACCAATGAGCATGGAGCATTTACCGTTGAGGGCTTTGCTGGTTGCTTTTACTACCGCAACAATTTTTGCATGTACAAGCACCAAGCCGGCAACGGCCAGCAATAAAGATGTTGACGGCTATACACTTGTGTTTAACGGTAGCACCTTAGACGGATGGATGTATGACCCTGTCTACTGGCGCATAGAAAACAACATATTGATAGGCGAAGTAACACCGGCTACCCTGCTCAGGCGCAATTCATTTATCATAAATAAAGACCTCATCACCCGCAATTTTGAGCTGAAAGTTGATTACCGTATTTCAGCCAACGGTAACAGCGGTATCAATTACCGCAGCCACATCATAGACTCACTACCTTTTGCCATGGCAGGTTACCAGGCAGATATAGACGGTAAAAACAAATACACCGGGCAGAACTACGAAGAAAGAATAAGAACCACGCTGGCATACCGCGGGCAGAGAGTAACGGTAGTCAATTCCCCCGGCAACCAGTCACTGACCACGCAAATTAAAAACAATGCCTGGACAAACCTGACCGTAAACGAAGTGCTGGCCAACGACGATTCATTAAAAGCGCATATCCATAACGGTGACTGGAACGAATACCACCTGGTAGTAAAAGGCAACCGCCTGCTCCATTATTTAAACGGCATACTGATGAGCGATGTAACAGATAATGATACCTTACACCGGCAGCTCTCAGGTAGCCTGGGTGTGCAGGTACATGTTGGCCCGCCGATGAAGGTGGAATACCGAAATTTTCGCATCAAACAGTTGTGAAGGCTGCGCGCAAAAGGCTTACCAACTACTCTCCTGTACGGCAATGATTCAGGCAGGCCGTCAGCACCATTACCAACGAGAGTACCGATGCAATAGTGCGGATACTGTGAAAACGGTTCCATGGTTTTTCAAAAACCATCCGGTGCTGCAGTATATCCTGCTCACTGGCGGCTTTTAGATCAATTGCAGCCAGCGCCTCGTTTAACGGCACATTACCCATCATGGTTACGCCAAAAACACCCAGCGCATATAACAGGCATGCACATACTAAAAGTACCGACCCGTTGCTACCGGGTTGCTTGTACAGTAGCCAGGCACTGCATGGCATTAGCACCAGTGTGCCGAGGAAGCTGGCAAAAAACAACGGGTTTAATATTGCCCGGTTGATAGATTGCATGGCCTGCAGGTACTCGCTGTTGCCAAGCTGGCCGAGGCCGGGATTGACCGAGCAGGAATATGCATAAAAAAGACCCGTAATCAATGCAGTTAATACAGCGGTTAAAAAAAGACAAATGGTGGCTGCCGGCATCTTTCTCATTTTATTGTTTATAATCATGAATGTTGAAGTATAATTTGTTCTTTCCATATACCGGCAGCTATCGATTTTGTTACAAAGGCTGAAAAGTCGGTGGCTTCTCTGCCCAACGCTTCTTCCACACCGTGGGTGATGTATTCATTGCGCCCATCCAGTACTGTACTAAAAAGATATTTCACCAGGTCAATAATTTCTCCGGTCAGTCCATGCTCCTTCATGGCGGCTGCATAATCATCCAAACTTATTTGCTGATATTGAATGGGCCTGCCGCATCCGTTGGCTATTTCCTGTACCGCCTGTTGAAAACTAAGCAGGCGCGGGCCGGTTACCTCGTAGATTTTTCCATGATGCCCTTGCGTTGTTAACGCGGCAACTGCCACCGCCGCAATATCATCTGCATCCACAAAAGGTTCACGTATATTACCAGCAGGAAGCGCCACATGACCCGACATTATTGCCTCATAAAAATTTCCTTCGCTGAAATTCTGGCAAAACCAGCTGGCGCGTACAATGGTCCATTGCAAACCCGATTGAATGATCACCTCTTCACATTCCTGTGCCTCTGGTTCTCCACGACCTGAGAGCAGGACAAGTGTTTGCACGCCTTGTTCTTTAGCTTTTTCAACCAATAACCTTATGTGTGCGCTTGCGCCGGGGGCTGCCAGGTCTGGCTGGTAAGTTATATACACGGCGTCAATGCCTGACAGTGCCTGTAACCATCCATCTGATTGCTGCCAGTCGAAAGCCGGATTACCCATTCTTGATCCAATGCGCAACGGCCAGCCGTCTTTTTGCAGCAGGGTTGCTACGCGGCTTCCGGTCTTTCCATTTCCACCGATAATTAATATTTCTTTTTTCATATCCATATAATTTTTTTTCAAAAGTAAAAACGCCTAATATTTTAAAATAGAATAAACCCGACAGGTAATACCCTAGTGCCGGCGCAATGTTTTGATATACCTCACCAATGCATCAATCTGGTTTTGATCAAACTTTTTTGACCATCTTGGCATAATGCCGCGGCCATTGCTGATGACTGCCTGCAATGCGGCATCGCCCAAATTGGTTGTTTGCAGGTTCCTGGCACCCCAACGCCCGCGGGTACCATCTTCTCCGTGGCATTGTACGCAATGTTTGGTAAACAACATCAACGCCGGTTGAGAAACAGATTGGGCTTTTGTTGTTACACAGCAAATAATAAAGAGCGAACAAATACAGGTGGTGAATAAATACTTTCTCATTTTTTTTAAATGCAAATTGCCCTGCAGCCAATAAAAAAAATAGAATAGAAACGACACATCTTTCATTTACCGGGGCATGAATGATGGTGTTATAACTTTTTTAACACATCATATGAAAAAAATACCGTTTTTACGGTAACGCGTTTTTTATCCATTGATGTAGCATTGCATTCAGTTCAGTTTGCATCGGAGACATTCATACAGGGCCGGATAAGATCCGGCCCCTATGATAGTACCGGGTGGCAAACAGTTTAATTTCTGAACAAATGATAAAGAGGTTGATGGTGGTAATATGTTTTCTGTTCGGAGTGCTGATAATAATAAATTGGCTGCTGCAGGCAAACAAGGGATTTGCCGGGCAATACAGTAAAAAGCAACATTATATCAGCCTGCTATTGTTGGTGATGTTGTGGGGAACGCCTATGCTGCTGTTTAACCGTACAGGCAATGACGAAGATCCGGAGTAAAGCGCACTTCTTCTTTTTTCGGTAACAACTGGCAATGGCTTTCAAAAAAAACCATGAACAACCCTGGAGGGTGTTCATGGGTCAAGCATTCATTCTAACTACCACCACCTGCAATACCTGTTTCACCCGGTTGCTCCCATATATTGGGGATTGAGCCCCGTATTTCCATAGCGTAGTTTTAATGCAAGATTCATTACAGAAATAAAAACTTTCTGTTGTGCAGTGCATTGTATCAGCTATAAAAATTGCGTTATGGTCATCAACATCTTTTCAGTTATCCTGTTGCTATCGTTGTCTGTTACCTCTTTTGGCCAGTTGATCAGTGGGCAGGTGCAAGCCAGTCAGCAGCCGGTGCAACAGGCAAATGTTTCTTTACGCAAGCTGCCCGACTCGTCTATGGTGCGTATTGTAATAACAGACGACTCCGGACGCTATCACATAGCCCCGGTACCCCCAGGAACGTATAGTATTACAATATCAAAAACCGGGTATAAAAAACAAATGGTATCTCCTGTAACTATGCAAGCCCACAACACGCGTATTGATTTACCCGTCATAGTATTGCTGCCGGCCCCGGTGCAACTGGATGAGGTAACGGTAACAGGTAAACGCCCTTTTATTGAACAGAAAACTGACAGAACCGTTGTAAATGTGGCTAACAGCATTATCGGAAGTGGCAGCACAGCGCTGGAAGTGCTTGAAAAGGCACCCGGAATTACGATTGATCAGCAAAATGATCAGATTATGTTTCGCGGTAAAGAAGGTGTTATTGTACAAATAGATGGAAAGCAAACCTATCTTTCAGTGACGGATGCGGTTGCGATGCTTCGTAGCATGCCGGCCAGCAATATAGACAGAATTGAATTGATAAGCAATCCATCTGCACGGTATGATGCCGCAGGCAACGCTGGCATTATTGATATTTGTTTAAAAAAGAACAATAATATCGGCACCAACGGTACCGCTATGGCCGGAGCCGGTTCTGGCAGGTATGGCAGGCAACGGGCAAACCTGCAAATCAACCACCGTACTGCCCGCATTAACCTGTTTGGTAATTACGGCGTGGGCAGGGAAGGCAATTACAGAAATTTTGATATCAACCGTGCCGTAACAGAAAGCATGCAAACAAATTATGTTGAACAGCACTCCTTTATCCGCTTCCGCAATCACGCGCACAATGCAAAAGCCGGTGTTGATTACTTCATCAATAAACAAACTACCATCGGCGTTGTATGGACAGGCATCTGGGATGTAAGCCGTGAGACCAGTCCCGCTACTGCCCTCTTCCGCCACCAACCCAATGGTGAGGCTTACCTGGGTACGCTTACCGATAAAACCCTTTCCAACATTCAGTCTAACCACCTGTTCAATGTTAATTTATTGCACAGCTTTCCTGGTAAGGCACAGCTCACTGCAGACATAGACTTTGGTAAATTCAACCGGCAGTTCAGTAATTTTCTCACTACGCAAACGCTGGTACCGATTGATCCCACACAGCCCTCCGCCTACCTGTTATCTGATATGCCTACCACCATCAACATCCTTACTTTTAAAGCAGACTATAACAAGCCCATTCTTAAAGGCTGGAAATTGGAAGCAGGTATAAAAATGAGCCGCGTAAGATCAGATAACAACCTGCAGTTAAGCACGTCCACCAATGGAAACCTGGCATTGGATACCGCTTTATCCAATCACTTCCTGTATGCGGAAAACGTATACGCAGGGTATGTTAGCGCCGCAGGTAAAATAGGCCCAAAGACAGATGTATTATTGGGTGTGCGGGCAGAATACACCCACTCGCAAGGTAATTCACTCACTTATCACAACATCGTTACCAGGAAATACCTTAACCTATTTCCCAGCTTTTTTATCACCCGCGCTTTACATAAAAACCATCAACTGAATTTCTCTTACAGTTACCGTATTGATCGGCCGAACTATCAATCACTCAACCCCGCGAGGAGTTATATAGACCCGTTTGCCTATAGCAGCGGCAATCCTTTTCTGAACCCGCAGTACACGCATTCATTTGAGATCAAACATGGGTACAAAAACAAAATTTTTACTGCTGTGGGTGCCACCTATACCACCGACCTGGTATTTTTTGTAGTGCAACCCATCGATGCAAAAACAACGCAACGCAAGCCGGAGAATATCGGTATCGCGCAGGGTTATTATCTGACTGTTACTTTTCCGGTGGCTATCATAAAAGGCTGGACGATGCAAAACTCGTTAACAGGTACCTACAATCAGTTTCAGTACCAGTATAAATTCATACCACTACGGTCTGCACAATTTGCAGGAAGAATCAACAGCGCCAATGCCTTTGTGTTTGGAAAAGGCTGGACAGGCGAATTGTCTGGCAGGCTCAACACGCCATCTGTTAATGCCATTACCCGCACGCCCTGGCTGGGATCCATGGACGTGGGCCTTCAAAAAAGTTTTCTGATTAAATGGAAAGCCAAGCTGGTGGTACAGGATGTATGGCACAGCAATTATTTTAAAGGAAAAATAGACGTGCCGGCATTCACCAATAGTGTATGGATAACAGCAGATTCAAGAATAGCACTATTGACCATCAGTTTTTCTTTTGGCAACCAGCAGTTAAAGGGTAGCCGGCAAAGAAAAACTGCTGCAGATGAGGAGATGCAGCGGACGAATTAAAAAGTGAAAAGTAAAAAGTAAAAATTCAAAAGTTAAAAGTAAAAAGTCAAAAAATTGCGCCGATTCTTCGCCGCGCAAGTCTCGTGACGTCATTGCGAACCGCCATCAGGTTGTTTACAATAGCAGAGACATCCGGCGGTGAAGCAATCTGATGATTGTAAACTAATACTGATGCACATGTGATGCATACTGCGTTTGCACTTTTGTGTAACTTCAAGTAATTGCAAAAGAAGATTGCTTCGCCGCGCAAGTCACTAATTATTTATTACCGAGTAAGCGGCTCGCAATGACGACACGCAGTTGCAAAATGATCTCCCGGCGCGTCGTCATTGCGAACCGCCATCGAGTTTTTTGCATCACCAGAGACATCCGGCGGTGAAGCAATCTGATGATTGTAAACTAATACTGATGCACATGTGATGCATACTGCGTTTGCACTTTTGTGTAACTTCAAATTATTGCAAAAGAAGATTGCTTCGCCGCGCCACTCTCGTGACGTCATTGCGAACCGCCATCAGGTTGTTTACAATAGCAGAGACATCCGGCGGTGAAGCAATCCGATGATTGTAACCTTATACTGATGCAAATGTGATGAATACTGCGTTTGCACTTTTGTGTAAGTTCAAATTATTGCAAAAGAAGATTACTTCGCCGCGCAAGTCTGGTGACGTCATTGGGAACCGCCATCAGGTATTTACAGTATCGGAGACATCCGGCGGTGAAGCAATCTGATGATTGTAACCTTATACTGATGCACATGTGATGCATACTGCGTTTGCACTTTTGTGTAACTTCAAGTAATTGCAAAAGAAGATTGCTTCGCTGCGCAAGTCACTAATTATTTATTACCGAGTAAGCGGCTCGCAATGACGACACGCAGTTGCAAAATGATCTCCCGGCGCGTCGTCATTGCGAACCGCCATCGAGTTTTTTGCATCACCAGAGACATCCGGCGGTGAAGCAATCTGATGATTGTAATCTCATACTAATGCAAATGTGATGCATACTGCGTTTGCACTTTTGTGTAACTTCAAGTAATTGCAAAAGAAGATTGCTTCGCTGCGCAAGTCACTAATTATTTATTACCGAGTAAGCGGCTCGCAATGACGACACGCAGTTGCAAAATGATCTCCCGGCGGGTCGTCATTGCGAACCGCCATCAGGTATTTACAGTATCGGAGACATCCGGCGGTGAAGCAATCTGATGATTATAATCTTATACTGATGCAATTGTGATGCATACTGCGTTTGCAGTTTTGTGTAACACGCTCTAAGGGCATCAGTAAGATTGCTTCGCCGCGCAAGTCACTCATTATTCATCACCGGGCAGGCGGCTCGCAATGACGACACGGCAAATTTTGACTTTTAACTTTTGACTTTTTACTTAATAAAGTACTCCTGCCCTGCCACTTTCTTTACCACTGCAGAAAAAGATCTTTTGGCTTGCAGTTTTTCAGTGTCTGCTTCCTCTTTTTTTACATTGATGGCAATGGTGGTGCCCTCATCGGCCTGGGCCAGGTTGGGGAAACCGTCTACAGGTTTACTTTTTTTAAGCGCTACTTTCATTTGCAGGTAACCCGCCCTGGTGGGATGCTCGGTAAGCGCAACAATCTTGCCTGCTATATCTGCATAATTTTCTATAATGGATACCATAACAAATTATTTTGCCGTTCCATAATACAACCACCGTGCAATGGCCCCTGCAATATCCTGCCCTGTGCTATTCTGGTAATAGCTATAACCGGGGGAAGGATTCACTTCAAAACAATAGTAGTCACCGGCGGTAGTTAAAAAAAGATCGATGCCACACAAAGTTAACCCTAAGTTTGCTGAAAGGCGGTAACAACCTTCTTCTATTTTTTTAGGAAGGCGGAAAGGCGTAAGTGTGGCCGTCTTGTTTTCCCTGGCGGCATAGCGGTAATCGGTTACTGTGCTTTCAATTTTTGTGGCAAACAATACATCGCCTACCACATGCACGCGTATATTGATTCCGTCTAACTTTTGCTGGAACTGGGTGGGCAGGTATTGTATTTTATCCAGCATTTTCTCATCGCTGGGTTGCAGTTCTTTTACAATGGATCGTACAGAACTTACTGATTTATAAATAACGCCGGGATGCAGTTGCTGAAATTGTTTCAAGGCCGCGGCATCAGAAGTGATGCAGGTGGGCGGAATGGCAAAACCGGCTTCTTTTATCAGCTGTGCCTGGTAAGGTTTAGACACGTTGCTGGCCATGGCCCATGGTGCATTTAAGATACGTACGCGCGTAACATCCATCCAGTACAGCAATTGCTGGTGCAGCAATCCTGATTTCTGTACATTATCGGCCCCAATATATCGTAAAGACAGGGGGTTAGCATGCGGCATGGCCATATGATCCATGGTACGGTAATAGATGCCGGAAAATTTCTCCAGGTTGTAGTCATTCTCGTGCAGCTGTAGCGTGGCGGTAAATTTATTATTTATAAATCCAACTGACAGATTACAGTAATGCATGGCCCGCTGATCAAGCACCAAATAGGGAATATCATTTTCTTCTGCTGCCGAAATAGCCAACTGCAGCGGGGATTCTGTGGGTATACCGATAAATAACAACATGGGTCATCTTTTTTTTGAAGTCAGCAATGATGCGAAAGCTTCCAGTGCCGCGTTGCCAACTACCGCCGGACGGGTATTGACGGCATAAAATTTATATTTCGATTTTATTTCAGCCAATGTTAGTTCATAAACTGTTCTGCCTATCAGCTGCGAAAAGGTGACAATATTTTTCTGGAGCTGCTTTGGCAATGCAGTATTGCAAAAGGCGCGGCGGTTTACAACATCCACCTTTATCAAGGTAGTAAAAGCTTCATTGTATAAAACAGGTTTGTTTTCCCACACCAAATGGGGCGAATGCTTATGCCACAACACCGTTTCTTTTTTCTTTGGATCGAGGGCAGACAGCGCCGTAGGTTGCTTCCAGCGTGGCGAAGAAGTAAACAGCGTTTCCAATACGTTCATACCGGCCTTAACAGCCATAGCAGTAGCCAATAGGGCATTGTCGGCATTATTAATATGCTTCACCGGCATTCCATCTATTACTTTTTCTTTAATTGATAACAGGAAACTAATGTAAAGCGCATACATTTCTGTTTCTGCATATTGCCTGTCTGCCGGATTAATAAAATGTGGCATCTGAAAATAAGGAATGCGGTTTACAGCACGCCCTATCATGGCGGGTTCAATAATAAATCCATCTTGTAACCGTATGCGCGTAAAAAAGTTTCCATTACTTTCCGCCTGGTGCAGCCACAACGCAAAGGCCAGCTCCGCATCGCTCACCAGCCGCAGTTCGCGCTGGCCCTGCAGGAACAATATATCGTGCAGTGATTGTGCAACCGTATCACCGGCTACATGAAATATAAGCGTGTGCATGAAAAATAAGTTGGTTTGATGTAACAATGAGGATACAGCAACGCCCGCAGCCATAGCAAACAACCCGGCATCTCCTGCTGGTAAGCGCGGCAGATGACGGGTTGAATAACAGTATCACTGGTTGCCTGTAAAAAATATACGCAAGCCGGGCTTATTCATCGCTATCTTCTTCTCCCTGCAATGCGCCCTGCGATAAATCTGGCCGCGCAGACTGATCAATAAAAGGCTGTACAAAGCCAAGTTGCGCTTCCAGCTGAGCCAGTCTTTGTTCTACAGACAAACCACCGCCGCCACCCAGCAAACCACCACCGGGTTTTCCAAAACCGCCTTCGGATATTTTCTCTGTAAACTTCTCACCTGGTTTCTCAACAAACGTCTTATCGTGCGCCACTGTTTTATCAGCAATAATGGCCTTTTCAATTTCCTTGTGCTCAATCTTTTCAACTTTAAGCTCTTTGGCTATTTCCTTATCTTTTGTAATGTCTTTGATCGTTTCCTTAAGGTCTTTAATTTTTACCACGGTACATTTAACATTCAGGTCGGCATGCATTACAGCCGCGGGCGCACTGATATTATTGACCGCCACACAGGTGTTTGAACCTGCATAAGATTTGGAATTGGGCGCAGACGTATTATTGAACTTGGTATTGTTGGATGAACCGGGATAACAATCGCCCGCATCTCCACGGTTGTGGTTTAGCTCCATGTCTTTTTTATTGTCTGCCTGCATCAATGCCACTTTATAATGCGCTTCATTGGTATTGTTGGCAATGGCATCGTCTACGTGCCATATCAACAAACCGGCGCCGGGCAAAAATTTATCGAATAATGTTTTCTGGCGGTTTTCAACCAAAAAATATTCATTGGTAGATGAGCCGTTCTTGAAAAGTTTATGCACTTTAAATCCTGATTTTACATCTTCCAGCGCCACATTGCTTTGATTGGTGGTTTGGTTAACTGTAGTTACCCAACCCTGCTGGCATTTGCACCAGGCACTAGGATGGGCGGGCGTATTACCACCATTGTTCCAGCTACCGCCTGCCATGAGGCACCAGTTACCGATACCTTCACTGGAGTTATCGGTATCATATAAATCGGGAAACCCAAACAGCAGGTGGCCCAGCTCATGTGCGCAAACGCCCAGCTTACAATCTTCCGGTACAGTGAGATAAGAGAATATTTTGGTGGTGCCATCGGCTGTGTAGGCACCGCCGGATAAAGTCCATTTGTGTGACCATATATCATTACCACTGCCCGATACCTCTGCCCCGGTACCGGCATGAATAACCACGTAAGCATCTACAAATCCATCTCCATCGTTATCATAAATAGCGTAATTAACGGCCGGGTTCGATTTTAAAGCGGCATCTTTTGCCATAGTACGTGCATTGGGTGCTGCGCCACCTGTACCGGATGCGCCATGTGCATATTGTGCCATGGTAAGCGGCATGCGGTAGGGGCCCACCACTTGTCCCTGAATATCTATCAGTCCATGGGTAACCTCACGGTAGTACTCGCGTACGCTGCCGGTGGCAATTGAACCCAGTGAAAAAAACAACTGTTCAAAATGCGCTTTTGTTTTAGTCATTACTTTATCAGAAAAATCTACCAGCACCACTATAACGCGCACGGTACCACGCAATGGCGCCCTGTTTAAACCGGCCGATCTTGCTACAGAGGCCGTTGTACCCACCGGAAACATGGTACCCGGATAAATAAGACCATCGTTGAAACCCACCGGCTGCGGTTCGCGAAAACCAATTTTTCCGGCCAGCAACCCGCGTGAAGTTGATGTCTTCAACTTTTTAATTTCGTCGTCAATTTTCTTTTTTAACTCAGGCGATGGCGCAATCATACAGCGATCTCCATCGTCTGTTGCCTGCGCTTCCGTATGAATTTTTGTAACTTCTTCAAGCACTGAAGATTTTCTTTTCTTGTTCATGATAGAAAGGTTTAAAATTTTAAAGATGAAGTACGATGATGATAGTTTCAGGTAATAATATTAAGTCAGGAACTGTTAAAACTTAACTGCCGGTTTGCATTTGCCCGTAACAATTGAGGCAATGACAGGGGAATATTTCTGAAGGTACATACAGGCATGCCCAATCATTTTTTATAAAAATAAAAACGACAGATGAATAATTGTTGTGCTACATTATCAGGGTGCTAACCAGGGTAATAACTACTACGGTGCGGAAGAATTGGGTGCGGGTGCAGATAAAGGGATAGGAAATTAAAACTTTTTTCTGTAATACCAAGAATTTTTTAGTGGTATAGACACCCTACTAGTTTGAGCAAGAAGAGCGTGTATATACCCGGTATAGGGTATGCGGCAGTAGCACTAACACCCACAGCCAAACCACTTGATAACATGCACGATAAGATTGACAGAAGCAAAAAAAATCCCCTGTACCTTTTTAGTACAGGGGAGGTGAAATGTATATTGAATTGAACCGGGCCTATTTACTGCGGCTGGTTGTACGTGCCGTTTTCTTTGGCGGTGCTTTTTTCTTGGGCGCTGCTTTTTTACGAGTGGTGCCGTTACTTTTTTTGGCGGCACTTTTTTTCTTTGGAATCTTAGCACCCGCTTTGCGCGCTTCAGACAAACCGATGGCAATGGCCTGCGCACGACTTGTAACTTTCTTACCGCTTCGGCCGCTTTTTAAGGTGCCTTTCTTCTTTTCATGCATTACCTCCTCTACTTTTTCGGCGGCTTTTTTTGAATACTTTGCCATACATGCAATGTTTAAAAGTTAATGGGCGGGTACTAGTAATCCAAATACAATTACCTTATTTCAATCCTTTTTTTATGTCTTTGATTCTCATCAGGTGGTGTTCTATTGTAGGAATGGTATTATCTGCAAACGCTTTTACCGCACCGTCTGATGTTTTTGAAGAACATTTTTTAAACAAATCAAGGGTTTCTTCGTGGCCTTTCACCATTGTATTTACATAGTCTTTATCAAAATCTTTTCCGGCTTTCTTACCCAGTTCGGCAGCTTTTTTCTGTTCATCTTCTCCTGGTTCTGCAGGCAATGTTACATTGCGTTCGGCTGCCAGTGCTTTTACTTTTTCATTAGCAGCACTGTGATCGGCTATCATCATATCTGCAAAATGTTGCACTGCGGTATCTGTTGCTTTTTCTTTTGCCAGTTGGGCAAGTTTTACTTCTGCCATTCCACCATTAGCAGCTTTAACCAGAAAACTGGTGCTTTCTTCGTCTGTCTTAATAGGCTCTTTCACTGCAGCAGGCGAGTCCACTTTTTCCTGATTGGTAGAATCTGCCTTTTCAACACTATCTTTTGATGATTCATTATTGCCGCAAGAAACAAGTAAAATAGCTGCTGCTGCAAGTGGGATCAATGTCTTTTTCATAATTGTTATTTTTTCATTGGTGAAGAAATATTCGTGCCAGCGAGAACCTGCTTTACAGCATGCCCCTCATCGTGCGGGGTGGGAAGCAAATTCCACATAAATGCAGCTATTTAATTTTTTTGAAAGAATAGTTAGTCTTTATGTGCGTGTTTAAATACGTGCCTTTGGAGCGGGCGGCCTTCATTTCTGCATATACTGCATGGGGAACGTTCAGGTACTGATATACTGCGCCCGATAAAAAAATAATGGTGAGCGTACACAGCTTCTCGTCATAAACCATATGTTCTATAACCGTTGATGGCATAATACCTCCTTACAACAATTTTAGCGTAGTTGCCAGCGTAGGCTATTGCTATTTACCAGCCGGCGTTACCCGAGGTAATATGGTATACTTTAAACTCACCTGCCGCAAGTGTGAATTGTTGTTTTCTTTTTATTTGCAATGGTTGCGTTGAAAACAGTTCATTGTAGTTGCCAGGGAGAGCAGGATGATCTAACTGGCATACTGCTTCTTCTTTTGAAAAATTAAGACAAACAAGTACTTTATCTTGCTGGCGGCGACAAAGATATACCAGCACATCTGCATGTTGCGAGGGAAGAACAATAACCGAAGCACTTTCCTGTAACGCTTTATTATGCTTACGAAACTGTAAGAGGTTATGATAAAAATCATGCAGTGTTACTTCACCTTCCCAGTCAATATTATCTTTTTCAAAAAATGGCAGGCGTTTAACGTTGGGTTTTTCCTGCCCCGAGTAAATAAGTGGTATACCCGGCCAGGTGCAACTGAATACAGCCATCGCCATAGCTGCCACGCCGTATTTTTCATATTCAGTACCATAATAAGTATTCTCATCATGGTTTGATGTGAACATCAATTTTCTCGACCCAATAGGATATTTTGAATAGTTATTGAGCAAAGGGATAATATCTGCCAGCAACATTTCTCCTTTCATGTATTTGTCTAACGCACGCATTACCTCCCACCCATATGTAACATCAAACGCCTCATGGTATTCTACAATCTCACACTCCGCCAGCCAGAACAGCGGCTTTACGGCATCACACTCGCCCCTTGCTTCAATCCAGAAATCAATAGGTACGGTACGGGCCATATCGCAACGGAAGCCATCAATGTCAAATTCTTTTACCCAATACTGCATAGACTGTATCATTTCCTGCCGCAATGCAGGCACGGAATAATTAAGGTCAATTACATCTATCCAGCCATGCAAATCCGTAAAATTGCCCTGCTCATCTTTATGGTACCATTCCGGATATTTGATTGTCCATTGGTGGTCATAACCCGTATGATTGGCCACCCAGTCGATGATAACTTTCATTCCAAAACCATGTGCCGTATTGATAAGATTTTTAAAATCGTCCACGGTACCATACGCAGGGTCGATATCTGTATAAGAACTGGCGGCATAATAACTGCCATACGTACCCTGGCGTTTCTCCACACTGATGGGAGTAATAGGCATCAGCCATAAAATATCGATGCCCATCTTGTGCAATCGTGGTATGTGGGCGATAAAAGCCTGTAGCGTGCCTTCTTTTGTGTACTGTCTTACGTTTACTTCATAGATATTACTGCCATTGGCCCATGAAATGATCGGGAAAGCTATACTCATTGTAAAATTGGTGTAGTTGTACAAGCATGTAATCAACTACTGTACCAGTAGTGCAGGCATTGTTGTACCATGTGTGCGCAAAAATTAGTAGCACAGTGAGGGGTGGACATAGCTTTCAACCCTACTCATTCCATGGAATGGAAATGGCATATAAAGCAAAACGTTTAGCTATACATTTTTTCTGCCTTGCACTTTACATGTTACCGCAAATCCCCAACAGTATCAAATATTGTAATGGCACGATATTTTTTATATTATGTTATATGTCTCTATCAGTCTACAAAAAAAAGCGCTCTTTTAAAGAAACACCCGAACCAACGGGCGGTAAAGTGGATAAAGGTCAATTGCGGTTTGTGGTCCAAAAACACGACGCATCCCGGTTGCATTATGATTTCCGTTTGCAGATGGAAGGCGTATTAAAAAGCTGGGCGGTGCCAAAAGGACCTTCCACAGACCCTTCTGTAAAGCGGTTGGCCATGATGGTAGAAGATCATCCGTTTGATTACCGCAATTTTGAAGGCATTATTCCAAAAGGTCAATATGGCGGCGGCACTGTCATTGTTTGGGATGAAGGTACCTACACATCAGCCGAAGGGGAGTTTAGCAGCGCAGAAGAAATGGAAAAAAACCTGCTGCAGCAATTGAAAAAAGGCAAAGTTGTTTTTACATTGAATGGCGAAAAATTAAAGGGTGAATATGCACTGGTGAAGTCATCTTACCAGGGCGAAAATTCATGGTTGCTGATGAAAGTCAAAGATAAATACGCAAAGGCAACAGATATCACCAAAAAGGAAAAGTCCGTGATTTCAGGAAAAACAATCAAGCAGATGGAAAAAACACCCGATAAAGTTTATGGCCGTGCAGCCACCAAATCTTCCAGCGTAAAGAAAAGCAGTGCACCGGCAAAAAAAACTGCCGCTCCAAAAAAAAAGCTGATCCAAAAGCCATAGGTACCAAAGCATCCTTTCCAACGGCATTGCAACCCATGCTGGCCACACTTACCGATAAACCTTTTGATGCAGAGAACTGGTTATATGAAGTAAAATGGGATGGTTATCGCGCTATTGCGCATTTGCGAAAAGGAAAAGTAGAACTTAGCTCCCGAAATAGTAAATCTTTCAATGAAAAATTTTACCCCATCTATGAAGCACTAAAAACATTGAAGCTGGATGCCGTGCTGGATGGTGAAGTTATTGTATCCTCTGATGAAGGCGTTTCAAATTTCGGCGATCTTCAGAATTGGCGAAGCGAAGCAGACGGCCGCCTGCTGTATTATGTATTTGACCTGCTGTGGATAGACGGTTACTCTTTACTTGATCTACCGCTACAGCAAAGAAGGGAAAAATTAATTGCTGTGTTACCCGATCATCCGCTGATACGCATCAGCCAAACCTTTGATGCTGCCGGTACTGAATTTTTTAAGGCCGCGCAACAAATGAAGCTGGAAGGCATTATGGCAAAAAAAGCCGACAGTCCATATATCCCGGGTGCACGCACCAAAGACTGGTTAAAAATAAAAGTAGGCAACCGCCATGAAGTGGTAATTGGGGGCTTTACCAAAAATGAAAACTCTGCCAAGAAGTTCAGTTCGCTATTGGTAGGCGTATTTGAAAAAGGGAAATTTATTTACACAGGTAAAATTGGTACCGGGTTCTCTGACGACCTGCAGGCTGAGATGCTCAAACAATTTAAACCACTCATTCGCAAAACTTCGCCATTTGATACAGAGCCAGATATCAACAAACCATCACGCTTTCGCCCCAACCCACCAAAAGCAACGGCCACATGGTTAAAACCGGTACTGGTGTGCGAGGTGTCTTATGCAGAAATGACGAGCGATGGTGTGATGCGGCATCCGTCTTTTGAAGGTATGCGTGATGATAAAAAAGCGACAACGGTTACAGCGGAGAAACCCACATCCGTCAAAAAAATAATTACCCCATCTGTATTGCATAAAAGTAAGGTGATTAAAAAGGAGACTGCGGCATCGCGCCAAACGTTGCTTAATCCAACGGAAGAAACGCAGGTAAAGAAAATTAGCGGGCACCCACTCAAATTTACTAACCTTAGTAAACTCTATTGGCCCAAAGAAAAAATTACTAAGCGCGATATGCTTAATTATTATTACCAGGTAGCGCCGTATATTTTGCCGTATCTCAAAAACAGGCCCCAGTCTATGAACCGGCACCCGGATGGTATCAACGGTGAAAGTTTTTACTTTAAAGATGTTACCGGTAAAGCGCCAGAATGGGTAGAAACTTTTCCCTATACCAGCAGTGCTAATGACCGCGACCGCAATTACCTGGTAGCAAAAGATGAGGCCAGCCTGTTATACATGGCCTCATTAGGATGCATAGAAATGAATCCATGGCATAGCCGGGTAGAAACGGAGGATTATCCAGACTGGTGCATTATAGATCTTGATCCTGCAAAAACAACGTTTGAACAGGTAATTGAAGCTGCCAATATTACCAAAGGGGTGCTCGACGGTATGGGCATTACCGCCTATCCAAAAACCAGCGGCTCTACGGGCATCCATATTTATATTCCATTGGGTGCAAAATATACATATGAACAGTCGAAAGAGTTTGCGCGTGTGGTTGCCACAATGGTGCATGAAGAAATTCCCACGTATACCAGTATTGAGCGCGCTGTAAAAAACCGTAGCGGAAAAATGTACATCGACTTTCTTCAAAACCGTCCGCAGGCAACTGTGTCAGCGCCTTACTCACTCAGGCCAAAACCCGGAGCTACTGTATCTATGCCTTTATATTGGGAAGAGGTAAAGAAAGGGCTGAAAATGTCAGATTTCACCATTAACAATGCTATTGCACGCATCAGGCGTGAAGGTGATATTTTTAAACCAGTAATTGGTAAAGGAATCAACCTCGAGAAAATTGTTAAATCACTTGAAAAATAAATATCAGTGTATCTATTGAAGCACACTAGCGCTGCCCCGATTAACTTTATACTCTCGCCTTATAATTAACATCAATGTGGTCTTACACCAGATTTGCTGATTTGTAGAAATTATTCTTCAGCCATGCTTACATGTAACCTTTTATTCTACAAAGCCGGTAAACATTACGGTTGATTTGTTGCAAATCATCGTGTCTCCAAACGGGTATATATTTTGAGGCAAGAGAAGAGATTGCTTTTCTCTAACTATAAAATTTACAACTATGGCATAAAACAGAAGCATGAACAGAGGAAGTTCTGCATACGACCAAGATGATGACCGTTGCCAGGGTGGCGGAAATTCAAACTACGGAAGATCACAGTAGCCGTTATTCACAAGTTGATGACGAGGATTTTGATGAAGATTTTCGCAATGACGAATCTAAAGTACGCGGTAATTAGAATCTTATATAAATATAAAAGCCGAACAGGAAGGTAGTTATCACTGGGAAAAACAGGATGAAAAACCAGTATCCTAGTAAAACAATATAGCCATTTTCAATAGTAGATCAGCATATGGTTTTTACCGGCCGGATTTCTATCCGGCCTTTTTTATGCGCTGGCATGAATCGTTAGTTACCTTTTCAAACTTACGGATGCAAGTTCGTTAACAATTGAAATCACCATAGAACGGAACATGTATGTTTAATGGCATGATATTATCATTATTATATTCTTAAACGGGCAGGCTACATAACTGCGGCCATTCATCTACAATAATGGAAAGCATTTCCCAAAGAATATTACAGTTTAACAGCGACCGTCTTGTCGGCGTGGTAGAGTTGAAATATGAAGCCATGGCTGAAAACCTGTTTCGGTTTTACCGCGGAACCAATCATATCTTTTATGAAGATCTGATGAAGGCAGACGTTATGCCCTTTTCGCCTACTGCCTGGATTTCCGGCGATCTGCACCTGGAAAATTTCGGTACGTATAAAAGCGACAACAGGCTGGTATATTTTGATCTGAATGATTTCGATGAAGCGATACTGGCGCCCGCTGTGCTTGAGCTGGTAAGAATAATAACCAGTATTTTCATTGCATTTGAAACATTAAAAATAGATCAGCGCCGGGCCCTTAACATGGCGCAATTGTTCATCAAAACATATGCTGCCACATTAAGCGCCGGTAAACCTAATTATATTGAGCCGCAAACTGCCAAAGGCATTGTGTGCGAGTTTTTAACTGAAGTAAGCAAAAGAAAGCAAAAAGAAATTCTTGAAAAGCGAACGCTGCTTAAAAAGAAAAAGCTGGAAATATTATCCGATGATCCACGGCATTTTACATTAGAGCCCGGGTTGAAAAAGGATTTGTTTGCTCATATCACCGACTGGCTGAAGAATAATGGCGACAGCCCTTACAATTACAAAGTAACCGATGCAGTATTTCGTGTGGCAGGTACAAGCAGTCTGGGTATAAAAAGGTATGCATTGTTGCTGAAGTCGCTTAACGACAAAGGCGAAAAATATATACTGCTCGATATGAAGCAGTCAAAGCCCTCTTCGCTTTTGCCTTATTTGTCTATACAGCAGCCTGTGTGGAAATCTGAAGCAGATCGCATAGTTAGCATCCAGCATATTATGCAAAACCGGCCGCCGGCATTATTGAGCACTACCCATTTCAGGAATGATCCGTTTGTCATTCAGGAAATGCAGCCGGTAAAAGACAACATTAATTTTAAGCTTATCAAAAAGGAATACCGGAGTATTTACCAGGTTATAGACGATATGGCTATGCTCACTGCATCATCACAGCTTAGAAGTGCGGGCCGGCAGGGCTCGGCAAATGCCGACGAGTTGATTGCATTCGGAAAAAATGACCAATGGCAGGAGGCTGTGCTTAATTACTCTATTAACTATGCGCACGAGGTAAAAAAATATTACCTTATGTTTTTAAAAGAGATGAAAGGTGGAGCGTTTAAATCAGCCGTGCTCACCGCAACAGTGAGCGCAGAAGACCAAGGAATGAATGTCATGTTGCCGGAATAATAATTAACAACCGGCCAATTTAATAGGGTTACAAAAATAAACAACCAGATATGAAAAGAGAAAATAGCACGAAGAAATTCAGCATCTCAGAGCAGTTTGCCAATAGGGTTACAAGAATAACAGGAAGCACTGGCGCGTTCATTGGTGCATTTTTAATTGTGATTGCGTGGGCGGCAACGGGCCCGATATTTCATTACTCAGAGACCTGGCAACTTATCATTAATACCGGCACAACCATTATCACTTTTTTAATGGTATTTCTTATTCAAAAGTCGCAGAACAAAGATTCGCTGGCCATACAGTTAAAACTTAATGAACTGATAGCTGCGCATGAATTTGCCAGCAACCGCCTGGTAGACGTTGAGAATATTCCGGAAGCTGAATTAAAAATTATCCAGAAATATTATTCACATTTAAGTGAGCTAACAAAGAAAGATGAGAGCCTGCAGCAATCACACTCCATTGATGAGGCGGAACAAATGAGCGAAAGAAAGAAAGGAACAGAAAGGCATATTTCAGAGAATTTGCACACTAAAACAAAGCAAAAGGGCTAACGATCCATGATTGTATGTTTACGGTTTTTCTATTGTGTATACCATAGAACGGGCAGTAACCAGCAATGTTTGACGATCATTACCACCCCATGCAAGGTTTGTTGGTGTTTCCGCCAGAGAAACAAGTGCTAGTTTTTTTGCCGAAGAAGATACCACCAATACCCCTTCATTAGTAGCAAGGTATATATTACCTGATTCATCTGTTGTCATACCATCTGCGTTTTGCTGCATAAAAATACCGTCGTACTCCACACCGCCATTTGTCAGTAAATGGTATCTCAAAATAAACGGCTCATCAGGGTGGTTACTGCTTACAAAAAGATATTGCTGATCAGGCGAGAAAAATAAACCATTGGGATACCGGAGCTGATCACCCACCAGCCTTATTCCATCATGTTCATCATATCTGTAGATACCAGCAAGGGGCTGAAAATGTTGTGGATGCAATTCCTGTCCAGCCAGGCCATAGGGTGGATCGGTAAAAAAAACAACCCCGTTTGCTGAACTAATAATATCATTGGGGCTATTAAACGGCTTACCGTTAAAACTTGTGACCAGCGGATGGATTGTTTGCTCACCATCCAAAAGGGCGATTGCATGGTTGCCATGCTGGCAAACAAGCAGGTTATGTTGTTTATCAAACGCCAGCCCGTTTGAACCAACCTGGTCAGATAATAATCCGGTATCACTGTGGCTGAGGCCACTTTTGTCAAGAAATATTTCAAGTGAGCCTGAGTCAGTTAACCGATAAATTTTATTTGCCGGTGTATCGCTAAAAATAAAATAATTGGACGGATGCCACACCGGGCCTTCGGTAAACATACACCCATCTGCAACCGCTGAAATTTTTGCTTGTTGTAACCATGCAGCGCTACTGTCAAACACGTCTACTTTTACTTTCTGCATATATGGGTTTTGATGAATGTTGTAACAAATGCGAGAATAGGTTTTTACTTTTGCATTTTGATTTTGTTACTCATACATATCATACGTTACATTGATCTGATCCCTTATTTCCTCCAGGGTTTCGCTTAGTTGCAAGCTGAACGCATGCGAAAACAGTTCACTTTCTATTTTATTATTCTGAATGCAGGAAAGCACTTCCTCTATTTCAAATTGCAAACCATGACCTTCCCACTCGCAGGGGAAAAACTGTTTCTCTTTATCGTACGGCTGTAACTCAATGCCCACCGTTTTCTCAAACCATGGGTTCAATATTTTAATGACCCCTTTCTCGCCTGCTATGATAGCAGATTGGTCGGTTTGAGTAACCAATGAAGAATCGAGCAGCGCATACTGGCCATCGGGGTAATTGCACAAAATGGCACAGGTTTCATCAATGCCTTTATCGGTAAGTTTACCAGCAGCATATATTTCAGCAGGTTCTCCCAGCAGCAGTTGTGCTAAAAACACTGGGTAAATACCCAGGTCAAGCAAAGAGCCACCGCCAAGCACCGGATTAAAATACCGGTTATCATCATCCTTTGGAGCTTTGTAACCCATGGCGGCTTTTACAGACACCAGTTTTCCAATGGCGCCTTCGTTAACCAATGACATTACCTTGCGTATGCCCGGTAAAAAGCGAATCCACATAGCTTCCATTAAAAAAACGCGGTTGTTAGTGGCGGCTTCCACCAGCTCGCTGCATTGCGCTGTATTCAACGTCATCGGCTTTTCGCAGAGTACGTGAATTTTATTTTCCAGACAGGCAAGCGCCTCTTCATAATGCATGGGGTGTGGCGTGGCAATGTATACAATATCCACTTTGGACTCTTTGATAAACTTGTCTAAATCGGTATACGCATTTGGTATATTAAACGTTTTGCTGAATGCATCTGCGCTTTCACGTTTGCGACCCAGTACCGCTGTAATTTTTTGCGCAGGCTTAATCAAACCAAGATCCCTGGCAAAGTCATGTGCAATATTGCCCGGCCCGATGATTCCCCAATTGAGCGATTGCATATGTGTTGATTTTTACTTCCCTTATTGTTATAAATAGTTATAAATAACTTTTAGCTTTTCCTTTCTTTACATCAGAAGCTTTATGCAGGAACTTTGCGTGGCTTTTCGCGTTCCCAGAAACGGTGTTGTGCAATGGCTTTTATAAAATCTGCAGACAGTTTCTTCAAGTCTTCTTCAATGATTACCCCGTCTTCCCGTTTCTTTTCCTGAAGTTTTTTGCCGAAATAAGTAGCTTCCAGCACCTGCACTGCTGAGCGGTGCGCACCAATGGCCTTGCAGTGTTTATAAGCCTGGTTAAGAAAATGTACGGCATCTGGCTCTCCTTCTAACGTGGCTGCGCTGTTGATACCACCTGCCACATACACTGCATCATACAATACAGATGCTGCTGTGAGCAAACTTTGATCTGCAGGTATTTGCGCGCTATTTTCTGCAACAATAAAACCTAGCTTAGGTGCAATAATATGGGTAACCGCTCCCTCTGCTTCCAATGCTTTTTTGATATTCAGCAAGCTTGCTTCATCTACCCCGTCAGCTGCCAGTAAGGCTATCTTGCGAGTTTTAATACTGTTTTTTATGGTATTTGCCATACTAAGCGCCTCAGATTTTTCAAGGCTGCTTTTTACCTTAATGGGCTGAAACTTTTTAGGGTCGCCGTCGGCAGGTATGCTGTGGTTAATCGGCTCTTCGGGCCTTTTAGGTACATGCAGGCCCAGGTTATACGCCACCGCCGTTGCCAGCGATTTTTCTACCTGGCTGAGTACACCTAACATTCTTACACGTATGGCAACAGTTTCCACTTTGCCCAACTCAAACGACAAGGCATCTATAATATGATTTTTTTCAGGGTCTGACTGGCTATTGAAAAACAGGCGCGCCTGGCTAAAATGATCAAAGAAACTCCTGCTTCTTTCTCTCACCTTCACCGCATCAATTCTTTCGCCGTATGAAGCAAACCCACCTTCCGCCATTTTTGCCTGCAAAGGATAATTACCCCCCAGTGAATTTGGTTCATAACTCACCCTTCCTTTATTGATTTGTTGACGCATATGGCCATCGCGCTGGTTATTGTGAATGGGCACTACAGGCCGGTTGATAGGTATTTCATGAAAATTGGGGCCGCCTAATCGGATGAGTTGCGTATCTGTATAAGAAAACAACCTGCCCTGCATAAGCGGATCGTTGGTAAAGTCTATACCGGGCACAACATGGCCAACATGGAAAGCCACCTGTTCTGTTTCAGCAAAGAAATTATCAGGGTTGCGGTTCAGCGTCATCTTACCTATACGTTGCACCGGCACCAGTTCTTCAGGTACCAATTTGGTGGGGTCAAGCAAATCAAATTCATATTTGTTTTCGTCTCTTTCAGGAATGATTTGAAGACCCAGTTCCCACTCAGGAAAAGCACCAGCTTCTATCGCCTCCCATAAATCCCTGCGGTGAAAATCGGGGTCTTTACCGGATATCACCTGGGCTTCATCCCAAGCCACGGCATGTACACCCAGCAATGGCTTCCAATGAAATTTTACAAAGTTTGATTCGCCTTTGGCATTGATAAGCCGAAAGGTATGCACACCAAAGCCTTCCATCATTCTGTAGCTGCGTGGCAGGGCACGATCGCTCATTGCCCACATGATCATGTGTGCTGATTCGGGCATCAGCGAAATAAAATCCCAAAAAGTATCATGTGCAGAAGCCGCCTGGGGTATTTCATTGTGCGGTTCCGGCTTCACCGCATGAATCAAATCAGGGAATTTTATTGAGTCCTGTATAAAAAATACCGGCATATTATTGCCGACGAGGTCAAAATTTCCTTCCTGTGTATAAAATTTAACCGCAAAGCCCCGCACGTCGCGCGCCAAATCTGTTGATCCTCTGGAACCTGCTACCGTGGAGAAGCGCACAAACACGGGCGTTTCAGTGGCAGTATCATTTAGAAAATCGGCTTTTGTTACGGAGGCCATGGGCTTGTATAATTTGAAAACGCCATGGGCCGCCGATCCCCGGGCATGCACAATGCGTTCAGGAATACGTTCATGATCGAAATGCGTGATCTTTTCACGCATGATAAAATCTTCCAGCAGGCTGGGACCGCGGTTACCGGCTTTCAGTGTGTTCTGATCATCGTTGATTTTGACACCATGATTGGTGGTCAGCAGACTATTGACATCGTCTGTTGTATTTTTTGCCAAATCGTCAAGTTTACTGTTCTGTTGCGCGCGCGTGGTTGAATTTTTTTTAGGTGATGGCATAGTTAGCGGTATAAAAAAATTGATAAATGCTTGGTATGATGATCAATAGAATTAAAAAGCATGCCACAAACAAAATGTTTCGGAGACGGTTTCACCTGGCTGTAAAAGCGAAACACCCTCGGCAAATACCGTTAATGGCATGAATTTATCAGCATGCCGTATACATGCTGGCAACATGATGCCTGTCAACAGACAAATTTATATACCCATGGATAAGCTCACGAATTATATAGGAATTGCAGCTGGTATTTTTACCGGAATTTCAATGCTACCGCAATTAATCAAAATTATTCGTGAAAAAAAAGCGGAAAACATTTCATTTGTTATGCTGATTGTGCTCATGCTGGGGCTGGCAGGATGGGTATGGTACGGTATACGAAAAGAGGATTTGCCCCTTATATTCACCAATTCATTTTCGTTTTGCGTAAATGCCCTGGTGGTATTTTTTTCTATTATCTATAAAAAATCCAACGGCAGTAGAACTTCATCGGCGGCCTAGCTGTGGATTTGGTTCTACAATAGTGCCTGTGGAGATTTTCAAAAGACCTTATTATTGCCCGTTCATGTTCCGGCATATAATTTTCCACTATAAAATGGTCGTCGTACTTCGTCCATTATCAATCACATAAAAAATTCAATCACATGCCAGTTAAAATTAATGATGCCACCCTTAACCGTCCGGAAGGTAACAGGATTATTGATGCGCCTGCCGTAGCAATTAATTTGGAAAAGTTTATCAGCCAGCTGAAAGAAGAAAAGGCCTGGGAAAAAAATGACCGAAATGCCATTACGGTTTTTAAAACAGACGGCCTTACCATGGTATTATCTGCCCTGCATAAAGATGCTGCCATGGATGACCTAACTGTAGAGGGACTACTAGTGGTACAGGTTATTGAAGGAGCAATTAATATTGACGCAGAGAATGATTCAGTACAACTGGGAGAAAAACAAATATTTGTTCTGCATCCTGATAGCAAACAAAACATTACTGCTGTGGCAGATACAGTGTTGTTGCTACAACATATTTCAATAACGCAGTAGCCGGTTATAACCAGTTGCAAACATTATTTCTTTTTCCAGAATTGCCGTAAATCGAGTGTGTAAGGGTACGCCACATTGGTTTCTGGTAATGGTGCATCTGCCAGGTACGGCAACCTGTTTTGTTCTATGTAATGAGCTGTGATGCTGTTGAGCTTTGTGATCATATTGGTTATTGGTACGGGTTGCAGCACATCCTGTGAGTGAGAAGTATTTCCAAACCGGCTGAACCGCCTTGATTCTGCTTCATAACTATTTACCGGAAACGTATCATAACTTCTACCGCCGGGGTGCGATACATAATAGGTACAACCTCCAATGGAACGGCTGTTCCAGGTGTCAATTATGTCAAATACCAGCGGTGTATCTACGCCAATGGTAGGGTGCAATGCTGATGGCGGTTGCCAGGCACGGTACCTTACCCCGCAAACAAATACCTCTTTTATGGATGTCTCGCGCAATGGCACGCGTACGCCATTGCATAATAATACATACCGTGTACCGTTAAGGCCGGATAATTTTACCTGTATTCTTTCAAGAGATGAATCTACAAACCTGGCAGTACCGGTACTACTCATTTCTTCACCCAGTACATGCCATGGCTCAATGCCCATGCGTATTTCCATTTCTATATCCTGCAACTTTACCGTACCATAATGCGGAAAACGGAATTCGAAGAAAGGTTCAAACCAGCCCATGCTAAAGGCGTATCCGGCATCATTCAAATCATTCACTACATCTTTCAGATCCTGGTGCACATAATACGGCAGCATAAATTTATCGTGTAATTCAGTTCCCCATCGTACCAGGCTGTGTTTGTAGGGTGTTTTCCAGAATTTTGCTATCAATGCACGAATGAGCAACATCTGCACCAGGCTCATCCGTTTATGCGGCGGCATATCAAATGCACGAAACTCCAGAATGCCCAGCCTGCCTGATGAAGTATCGGGCGAATACATTTTATCAATACAAAACTCTGAGCGGTGGGTGTTGCCCGTTATATCAGTAAGCAGGTGCCTGAATATTCTGTCTACCATCCAGAAAGGCACAAATCCACTCTCCGGTACCTGGTCAAAAGCTATTTCCATTTCATACAGCTTCTCATCGCGACCTTCATCTATACGTGGTGCCTGGCTGGTAGGGCCAACAAATGCACTTGAAAATAAATAAGACAAACCGGGGTGGTGTTGCCAATACGTAATTAAACTGCGCAACACATCGGGTCGCCGCAACAGCGGACTATCAGACGGCGTAGCACCACCAATGGTAATATGGTTGCCGCCACCGGTGCCGGTATGCCGGCCATCCAGCATAAATTTTTCTGTAGCCAGCCGGCTCAGAAATGCCTGGTCGTACAAGGTATCAATGTTATGAACCAGTTCATTCCAATTAGAGGAAGGATGAATATTCACTTCAATTACACCGGGGTCTGGTGAAACCACCAACCGTTCCAACCGGTAATCGCGCGGAGGTTCATAGCCTTCTATGCGTACGGGTATGTTTAATTTGGTTGCAGTGGCTTCAATAGACGCAACCAGGTCAAGATAGTGTTCCAGGTAGTCCATGGGAGGCAGAAAAATATAAACAATCCCCTCCCTTGCTTCAATACACAAGGCGGTTTTAATAACCGGTATGGTGTACAACGGCTTTTTGGCTTCTTCTTCTGCCTGTTTTTTTTCAGGGCGTTTATTGCGGTCGGCCAATGCATCTTTTTTCTCTGGCGCCGGTTCTGTTTGATACGCTATTTTCTGTGCTGGCTCTGGGTGTACCGTTACCAAACCATAGCGGCTGGTAATAGCTTCATGATAATGCCCCAATGCCGGCAAATCTTCAAACAAACTGCGTTCAATTTTTTGCGGTTCATCAGATTTGGCAACGGCTGCCAGGGAATCGAGCGGCAAACGCAAACCAATGGGTGAGTTGCCGGGAATGAGGAACAGGTGTTCCCTTTTCAATACCCATTTATTGCTTTGCCATTTATCGTTGTTATAATTCCATTTCAGCGGCAACACATAACCTGCGGGATTTTGTAAGCCTTTCTCCAGCAATTGCGCCAGTGTACGCCGTTCAATTGGATCTTTTAAATTGGATTGAAGCGGATCTTCGTTCGCCGGCAACTTTCCTTCGCTCCAAAGAAAATAAAAAACATCTTCATAAGCCGTAGACACATTCTCCGTACTGACCGCTACCGTTTTTGCCAGTTCATGCGCAAATGCCTGTGCGTGCTCATGGGTATATTTTTTACTAATCTTTTCATGCGCCACCAGTTCAATATTCTTCCAGATGGGATAATTGTCTTTTCGCCAGAATAATCCATATTGCCATCTCGGCAACGGTTCGCCCGGGTACCATTTGCCCTGCCCGTAATGTATCATTCCGGTGGGCCCAAACTTTTCGCGCAACCTAAAAATCAGATCATGCGAAAGCTCACGTTTCAGTTTTCCATCTGCCGTGGTATTCCATTCTGCGCCTTCCATATCGTCAATAGACACAAAGGTGGGTTCACCGCCCATTGTCATGCGTACGTCGCCCTGCAGTAAATCCTTGTCTACCAATGCACCGGTAGCATTAATGGCAGCCCATTGTTCTTCAGAGTAAGGTTTTGTAACGCGCGGGTCTTCATGAATGCGTGTTACCGTATTGCTAAACGTAAATGTAGTCTCGCATTTGTCGGTAGCGCCCACCACCGGGGCGGCGCTAGCATAATCGGGTGTGCATGCCAGTGGTATATGCCCTTCGCTGGCAAACAGTCCTGATGTAGGGTCCAGTCCTATCCATCCGGCCCCCGGTATGTATACTTCCGTCCATGCATGCAAATCGGTAAAATCTTTTTCAGGACCAGACGGGCCATCTAATGATTTGATATCTGCGGTTAGCTGTACCAGGTAGCCCGAAACAAAACGCGCTGCCAGGCCGAGGTGCCGGAATATCTGAACCAGCAACCACGCAGAATCTCGGCACGAGCCAATGGCCCTGCTCAATGTTTCTTCGCAGGTTTGTACCCCCACCTCCATGCGTATGGAATAACTGATGTCTGTATACACCTTGCGGTTGATGTATACCAGGAAATCATTAATGGTTTTTTTTGACCGATCTACGCCCTGCAGCCATTTGGTAAGCAGCGGGCCACTGTCTTTTATCTCCAGGTAGGGAACGAGTTCTTTGGGTAACTGTCCCTGGTATTCAAACGGAAAATTTTCAGCATATTCTTCTACAAAAAAATCAAACGGGTTAATCACCACCATATTGGCAATCACCTCCACTTCAACAGACAGTTCCCTGGTTTTTTCAGGGAATACCACTCTTGCCTGGTAATTGCCAAAGGGATCCTGCTGCCAGTTGATAAAATGATCTTTGGGTGTTACTTTGAACGAGTACGCCTCTACATTGGTGCGGGAATGCACGGCAGGCCGCAAGCGAAAAATGTGCGGGGAGAGCGACACCAGCCGGTCGTAACTATAAGTGGTCTTATGATTGATTGCAACGCGTATTGCCATAAATAATAATCGTATTACTGGGGAGTGATGGTGTTTGGAAGCAATCGCTGACGTTAAATATAAGCCTTTTAACCCACACAAATTTAATGATTGAACGCAAGTGACGGTTCCTGTAAATTCGTTCAAAATCTTTATCTTACCATTTAAACAAACCAACTACTGTGAGTATTAAATTCCGGCTGATAGTGCTGAATTTTTTGGAATTCTTTGTTTGGGGCTCCTGGTTAATTTCATTAGGAAGTTATCTTTTTTCGCTGGGATTTACAGGATTACAGATAAGCAGTATTTATGGAACCATGGGTATTGCATCTTTGTTTGCGCCTGCCTTGCTGGGGATTGTGGCAGATAAATGGGTGAATGCAGAACGGGTGTTGGGTTTGTGCCATATTGTTGGAGCTATCTTGTTGTTGTGGGCATCTACTGTAACTAACTACAAACTACTCTGGATTATCATGCTGCTCAACAACTGCATGTACATGCCCACCATTGCGTTGAACAATACCGTTTCTTATATCGCGCTGGAGAAAAACGGTCTGGATATTGTAAAGATGTTTCCGCCCATTAGGGTATGGGGCACTGTGGGTTTTATTTGTGCTATGTGGACGGTAGATTTGCTGGGTTTCAACCAAAGTCATTATCAATTTTATGTAAGCGCCGTAGCAGGCATCATTATGGGTCTGTATTCATTTACCATCACTAAATGCCCGCCCATTAAAACAACTGAGAAAAAAAGTCTTGCGTCTTCATTAGGCCTTGATGCGTTTGTTTTATTTAAGCAAAGGAAGATGGCTATCTTCTTTCTGTTTGCCATGTTGCTGGGCGCCGCGTTGCAAATCACCAATACTTTCGGCTTACCTTTTCTGGATGATTTCAGCAAAGTGTATCCTGATTCGTTTGCAGTAAAACACCCGGGACTGCTATCATCTGTAGCGCAGATTTCAGAAACCCTTTTTATACTAACGATACCTTTTTTCCTCCGGCGTTTTGGCATCAAGCAGGTGATGATCATGAGTATTTTTGCCTGGGTATTCAGGTTTGGATTATTTGGCATTGGCAATCCCGGACCAGGCTTTCCATTTCTGGTTTTATCAATGGTTGTATACGGAATGGCGTTTGACTTCTTCAATATTTCAGGGTCACTTTTTGTGGAAAGGGAAGCAGCCATTAAAATTCGCGCCAGTGCGCAGGGGTTGTTTATGCTGATGACCAATGGCATCGGGGCATACCTGGGCGGATGGTTTAGCGGCAGCGTGGTGGACTATTTCACCCGCAATGGCGTGAGGGACTGGCAAAGCATCTGGTTTACTTTTGCAGCGTATGCGCTTGTACTGGGCATTATTTTTCCTCTGGTCTTTAAATACAAACATGACCCGTTAAAACTAGGTACGGTTACGCATTAAAGATTGCTGATTATGTGATTTTGTGATCTTGTGATCATTATTGTCCGGTTAAATCCTGCAAACCTTTTAATACGATGGCCTCAGGCCGGCCGGGCGCTCGTACGCTTTTCGATGCTGCGTTTTCCTTTTCCCCTGTAATTGAGCAGCAGTAGGTATTTCAGCCATCGGATCATTCAACTTCTGTACAAAGCTGACGGAAAACGAGGCATCTCAAAGCGTACTAGTATCAGGTCTTAGAAATGCAAGCCCTCCGCTTGTTTAAATCACTGAAAACCTTTGCTACAACTGGGTCTTCGTATAATGAGGTGGTTTTTCCCGGACACCAATAATTTTGTGATCTTGAGATTGCTGCAATTAACGATGGTTGATTTCTTAACAGATGACCGCCCGCTAGCTTTTTTTATTAATACCCAACGCAACCAATAGCGGAATAACACCACACAGGCCCAGTATCCATGCCGCATGATGTTGTAACGGTGGCTGTGCTGCAGGTTCTGCAGTAGGCGCTTGCAGAGGACCGCGCAAGGCAGCAGGCGTTTGCTCTTTTGTATTAACACTGTCTTCCATACTGGTGATAAAGTACTCTATCTTTTTGATGTCTTCTGCGCCCGGTTGCATAAATATGCCAGGCTGAGCCCGGTTGGCCAATGCAGCCGCTATTCCGCCTGCCAACTGCAATGAATAGTCCATGGAAGAACTGGTAGGCAAACCATCAAAAGATTCATTAGATTTTACGTTTCTAAAAAATGCAGACAGATCGGCGGGCTTACCGGTATCTGGCGTAATGGGCCTGAACTGGGGGCTTTGCGCGGTAGCATGGCAAGAGAGGCAAGATGAAATAGGATTGTCTACCGGCCCGTTTAATCTTCCTTTATACCCCACATGCATTTGCCTGCCATTGGGAAATGTAAACAATGTTAGGTAATCAGGATTGATCCATGTTTCCTTCAAACGCTGGCCGTCAAACTTATTGGCATCATTGCCCCACATTAACCCAACGGGCACCAGTTTCTTCCATACTGTATTACCTTTTGCGCCCGCATGAAAAGCGAATGTACCAAACACCCAACCTGTTAAAGTATTTGCCCTTGCATCTTTTACAGCAATGTCTACCTGTAACAGCCGCACCGTGCGCGGCGCCCTTTTTCCTGTTCCAAACAATGCAGTGTTAATGTTTGCCTGCCATTCAAGCGATCCGTTTATATATGGCACCTCATCTGGACTGGCAGCGGTAAATAATAGCTTGGCCGTTACCGTATGTTCAGGAAAAACAACGCTGTCAATTTGCAGGTGATTGGTATCTGCCCATACTTTTCCAAATGTATAGGCACCGGCGGCATTGTAAAAACCAACGGCCCAGTTTTGTGCCATGCTTGTTTGCGTTGGATACAATTCGCCCGCAGGAGAATTTCTTTCTCTTGTCAACCCATGAATAAATTCCCTGCCATACGCGCGGTTGAGCGGCTGCCAGCTCATAGAAGGTGCATGGTACCATTTACGGGTTTTGTTATTACGCACATCAAACCCGTTAGCGGTATTGCCCGCTAAAAAATACTGCAGCACCGCCTGCATGTACGCTTTGGGCTGGGTCTTGAAATTGAATTTCAGCCAGGGATGATTTGTTTCTTTTGAAAGTTTCTTGGGATAGGCTGCGTGCAGTTTGAATACAGGGCCGGTCCACCCCGCAGGAATTGTATCCAGCGAACTGGCAAAAATTTGAGCAGATACCTGGTTGTTGATGATAGCGGCAACCAGCAGCAACAAAATAGATGGTTTCATAAATAATGCATTGCATTATAAAGTTACCACAACAGTAATCCCTGGTATATACCCGGTATGCGGTATTTAGTTGATTGGTTGATCGGTTGATTAGTTGATCAGTTAATTGGTTGATCAGTTAATTGGTTGATCAGTTAATTGGTAATATAAATAACCGAAGTCTGGCAGGCTGATGGGGTAATATGCATCAGTTCAAGACTTCGGTTATTTTGTGCAATCCAGGCACAAAAACTAAAAACCAAAAACTACAAACCAGATTACTGTATCACAAAGACTTTTGTCACACCGCCTGCCTTTATCGTATAGGTTCCTTTGGTTAAATTATTCAGGGAAATTGTTTGTCGGCCCGCTGCCAGTTGTTTGGTGTACATGGTAACACCCTGCATTGATACCACAGATACTACAGCGGAAGAAGGTAATTCAATTTGCAAAACGCCATTGGTTACCGGGTTTACCAGGACCCGCAAGCCGCCATTGGCACCGTTTACGTTCACCACCCTGGTTTCGCTAAGCGTAAAAGTGTTATCTATATCCAGCTGCAACAAGCGATACATGTTGGGTCCATAGCTGGTATGGGTATCCCAAAAATTATATTCTTTAACGGTAGTGCTATTACCGGCTGCGCTTACCACGCCTATATCACTCCAGGTAATACCATTGTTGCTCCGCTGCACAGTAAAATTTTTTGTGTTTTGCTCTGAAGCAGTACGCCAGTTCAGCCATATTTTATTCTGCTGTTGTTGTGCAGTAAAAGAAACCCATGTAAGGGGTAGTGCGCCTGCGGAGGGATCAGGTAGAAACCTTACAATCCAGAGATCTTTATTGCCGTTAGTAGTGGCCGTTACATCGCCACTTTGGCTGCTCAAACTAACAGCCGTCATGATATAACCACCATCCGGTGTTATCACCACATTCGGTGTTGTTTCATCTTTATCTCCACCGGTCAATTTCTCCCATTTCTTGTTACCTGCAGCATCCAGTTTTACCAACCATATGTCGCCTGATTTGGAAAACGGGGCAGGATCAAGATTGGTACCGGTTACATCTCCACTTTGGCTGCTGGCGCTCACTCCGGCAATAATAAATCCGCCGTCTGTGGTTTGGCGCACTGAATAAGCCTGGTCAAGCGCGCTTCCACCCAGTAATTTGTCCCAGGTAATGTTGCCTGCACCGTCCAGTTTTACAATCCAATAATCCCAACCACCATGGCTTGTGCCGCTGATATCGCCATTCTGGCTGTTGAGTGTACTACCTGCCAGTATAAAACCACCGTCGGCAGTTTGCTCAATGTTGGCATTGTAATCCCACAATGTTCCACCCAGTATTTTATCCCATAGTTTATTGCCGGCTGCATCCAGTTTCAGCAACCAGAAATCCCAATCGCCGTGATTGGTGCCGCTAACATCGCCATTGGCGCTGCTGTTGCAATCGCCCGCCACCATATAACCTCCATCTGCTGTTTGTACCACGGATAGTGGCCTGTCATAATCATCGCCGCCAAAAAGTTTATCCCATACCTTATTGCCGCTTGCATCCAATTTTATTATCCAATAATCATCTGTAAAAAAAGAGCTGTGATTGGTCCCGGTGATATCGCCGCCTGGCTGAGGTGTATTGCTATAACCGGCAACAATGTAACCGCCATCTGCAGTTTGCCGGATGGCATTCACGCCCTCCCCTTCGGAACCACCCATGAGTTTGTCCCATTGTTTATTGCCGGCTGCATCCAGTTTCACAATCCATATATCACCATTGCCATTGTTCACCCCTGTTACGTCTCCACTCTGGCTGCTGGTGCTGCTGCCTGCTATTATATACCCGCCATCCGCAGTTTGTTGAATATCTGATGCATTGTCGAAAGAACTACCGCCCAATAGTTGTTGCCAGGTAATATTGCCGGCCGCATCCAGTTTCAGTACCCATATATCGTCAGTACCACCGGTTGCATCGTGGTTGGTACCAGTTACATTGCCGCTCAGGCTGCTCCTGGTTTGCCCGGCAATGATATAACCACCGTCTGCGGTTTGGCGCATTGACTTACCGCCAGAAAATGATGTCCAGTCTATATTTGTACCACCATACAATTTGTTCCACTGTATACCAGGCGCCTGGGCAAGGATTGTTTCAAAAGACAAGGCCGCAATAATGAAAAGCAAGTGGCGAGCAGGAAGTTTCATATAGTGTTGGTTGATTTATTAACTGCCGAAAAAGGAGACATTGCAGGTAGGATGCAGCGCACCATTCAGCCACCATGCATTACCGCTAGTTAGTAGCGCTGCTTGCTGAAATTATATCAAAAAAAAATCAGAACAATGAGTTTAATCAAACCTTAATCAAAAAATCATCGTCACCCTATTTGCGAGCTTCACAACGAATCAAACGATTGTCATAAAATATAACCCTTGCGCATTTGTGCACAAATTTCATTTCGCGGTATATAGCTCCTGAGGTCTAAGGCATACAAGCCTTACAATAAAAAACCCCCGTAAAGCGGGGGTTAATATTATTAATTGATTCCGGCAATTAGATATGCTGTTCAATTTTCTTTACAAAGTTGGCCTTTGGTTGTGCACCTACCAGTTTATCTACCACATTGCCATTTTTTACAAAAAGGATAGCGGGGATAGAAGTAATACCATAATTGGTGCTCAGTTGCGGGTTGTGATCCACGTTTACTTTACCTACATTTATTTTGCCTGAATATTCTTTGCTCAGTTCTTCAATAACGGGCCCAATTGCACGGCACGGACCACACCATTCTGCCCAAAAATCTATAACGGTCAACTTGGAAGAGTCAAGTACTTCGGTTTTAAAATTTGAATCGGTGAATTCTGCTGCCATAATATTTGATTTAGATTTATATTTTGTTACTGTTGTTTACGCCGTAAGAACTGCAAAATTAACTCCAACCCTTATAACATGCTTTGCTGGCATAAAGTTGTGTATAAGTTGTCATTTTTCTGGTGTTGTACCCGCGGGGCATGCTAAAACGTCTTTAAACAGTTAAAGAAAGCCTAATGAGTTTGAAGTCTAATTTTGTAGTTTGTAGTTTTCAGTGTAGCAGCCTCCCATTTTCACACCCTTGCCTGCTTGCTCCAGCTATTCTACTATTTATTACTTCCCACTAGCCACTCCCCACTCCCCACTAGCCACTCCCCTTCTACACCGTCACCACATGTACCTCAAACTCAGGGTTATCTGCCAGGAAGCCGGCCATATCGTCATTCATTTCAAAACCGCCTTCCATTGAAAACATGCCCACTTTAAGGTTTTTCTTGGGTTCTTTTATATTAAACTTGAGCGCCGTTCTGCCGGGAAAGCTTTTAATATTGTTTTCAAAAAAGTGTACCATTTTATCGTTCAGGTGGCGCGCTTCCAGGTCTATGATCACTTGTTTGGTGAGGTGTTGTTTTATGCTTTCCAGCAACATAATCCTGTCTATCCTGAATTCAAATTCGGCCTTGTTGTACCGCTGTTTAAAACCACCGGTGATAAATAAATTGGTGCCCTTTTCCATATAATTACGAAAGCGGTTGTAATCTTCGCTCCAGAGCATAAATTCAGATTTGCCGCTGTAATCTTCCAGCATAATCGATCCAAAATTTTTGCCCTGCCTGCTTACACGGTGCTGCGCATCTATAATAAGGCCCGCCAGCCGCAGTGGTTTGTTGGGATTGCTTTGTAATGTAACTGTCTGTTTTATTTCGTTAAACTCCTGCAGGCTGGTAATACCATAATGGTGAATCTCAAATTTGAAATTATCCAGCGGATGCCCGCTCATGAACATGCCGGTAACTTCTTTTTCATGATCCAGCAATTCTGTGAGCGACCATGGCTCGCAAACAGGAATTTTAGGAATGGGCACATCCATTACGGCAGGCAGATCTCCAAACAACGTATTGGCATTGCCGAGCGATTGCGTTTGAAAAATATTGCCAAAGCGAATGATCTTTTCCAGGCCGGTAGATACATCGCCCTGTGGCACATGAAAATAAACAGCGCGGTGCATTTCAGGGAAACAGTCAAAGCCGCCGGCATAGGCCAGGCTTTCCAACGTTTTTTTGTTTACGGTGCGCTGGTTTACGCGTTTGATAAAATCAAAAATACTGGTGTACGCACCGCGCTTGCCGCGTTCTTCAATAATGCCTTCCACTGCTGCCTCGCCCACGCCTTTAAGGCCGCCTAGCCCGAAACGTATTTCGCCTTTACTGTTTACCGCAAAACCGCTGAGCGATTCATTGATATCGGGCCCCAGTACTTTTAGTGCCATGCGTTTGCATTCTTCCATAAAGAAAGTGGTCTTCTCTATACTGCCGGCATTGTTGAGCACAGCCGCCATGTATTCTGAAGGGTAATGCGCTTTCAGATAGGCGGTCTGGTAGGCTACATAGGCATAACAGGTGGAATGTGATTTATTAAATGCATACTGCGCAAACGCCTCCCAGTCTGTCCATATCTTTTCCAATATATCTGCCGGATGCCCTTTTGCCGTGGCGCCTTCAATAAATTGCTTCTTCATTTTATCCAGCACGCTTTTCTGCTTCTTACCCATTGCCTTACGCAATACGTCGGCATCGCCCTTACTAAAACCCGCAATTTTCTGAGATAGTAGCATTACCTGCTCCTGGTATACGGTAATGCCATAAGTATCTTTCAGATCTTCTTCCATCTCCGGCAAGATCGTACGATATTAACTCGCGGCCGTGTTTTCGATCTATAAAGTTGGGTATATACGCCATGGGACCCGGCCGGTACAAGGCGTTCATGGCAATCAGGTCGTCGAACTTATCGGGCTTCAGGTCGCGCAGATATTTTTGCATGCCCGCACTTTCAAACTGGAAACGTTGCATTGGTTTCTCCGCGCTGGTAGAGTTCAAATGTTTTTTCATCATCCAGCGGTATGGTCATCTATATCTATGGTGACGCCGTGGTTTAGTTTGATGAGCGCCAGTGCATTTTTAAGAATGCTGAGTGTTTTCAGTCCTAGAAAGTCCATCTTAATTACACCGGCTTCTTCAATAATGCTGCCTTCAATTTGTGTAAGCCACAACTCAGATTCTTTGGAAGTGGCCACCGGTATCAGTTCCGTTAGATCTGTAGGTGCAATGATAATACCCGCGGCATGAATACCGGTATTGCGTACCGACCCTTCCAGCATTTCTGCTTCATGCAGGATGGTGCTTAGTATATCATTGCCAGCATATACTTCGCGGAACCTTTTTACATTTTCCCAATCATCTCCCTGCAACTGTTCTTTTTCTTCCAGTGATTTTTCGCCGTCTTTTGCTTCCTTGGTTGTCATGGGTGCATGCAGCAGGCGTTTAAGCGAAACGCCAGGCCGCTCCGGCACCAGCTTTGATAGTGCACGGCTTTCGGCCAATGGCAAATCCATTACCCGGGCCACATCGGCAATACTGCTTTTGGCGGCCATGGTACCATATGTAATGATTTGCGCTACCTGGTTCTTTCCATATTTCTCCACTACATAGTTGATCACTTTCTGCCTTCCTTCATCATCAAAATCAGTATCTATATCCGGCATCGACTTTCGTATCCGGGTTTAGGAAACGTTCAAACAGCAAATTGTATTTAATCGGGTCAATATTGGTGATGCCGATACAATATGCTACCACGCTTCCTGCGGCAGAACCCCGACCCGGACCTATAAAAACACCCATGTCGCGGCCCGCTTTTATAAAATCACTTACAATAAGAAAGTAACCGGCAAAACCCATGGTTTTTACCGTAAACAATTCAAACCGGATGCGTTCTTCAATCTCAGGGGTAAGTTCAGTATACCGGGTACTGTGCCCCTTCCCAGGTAATATGTTCCAGGTAATCATCCTGCGATGAAAAATTTGCGGGCACCACAAAATTGGGCAGCAATATATCGCGCTTCAGATCAAGCAAATCAATTTTGCTGACTATCTCGTTGGTATTGTCGATGGCTTCCGGCAGGTCGTGAAAGACCTTTACCATTTCATCTGTCTTCTTAAAATAAAACTGGTCATTTGGAAATGCAAAACGGGTGTTCTTATTTACCACATCATCATCAGAAAATTCACGGTTAGCAGGTGTGGCCTGTTTTTCGCCGGTATTGATGCAAAGTAAAATATCGTGTGCATTAAAATCTGTCTGGTCTACATAATGAGAATCATTGGAAGCAATGACTTTTACATTGTATTTTTTTGCAAACTTCAGTAATACCTTGTTTACTTTTTCCTGGTCGGGGATGCCATGGCGTTGCAGCTCCACGTAATAATCGTCCTGAAAAATATTCAGCCACCATTTAAATTCATTTTCACCTTCATCTTCTCCCTTTTTCAAAATGGTTTGCGGCACCAATGCGCCCAGGCAGCAGGTGGTTGCAATAAGGCCTTCGTGGTATCGGTGTATTAATTCTTTATCGATCCGCGGATATTTAGAATACATACCCTCTATATAGCCCAGCGATGTAAGCTTTACCAGGTTTCGATAACCGGTTTCATTTTTTGCCAGCAACATCTGGTGATGGCGGGGATCTTTATCGTCTTTTGCAAATTGTTTACGGTGGCGGTTCTCCGTTATATAAAATTCGCAACCTACCATCGGTTTAATCTTCGGTTTACCATCGGCACCTTTATGATTGTAGGCTTCTTTTACAAATTCAAACACTCCAAACATATTGCCATGGTCAGTGATGGCCAGCGCCGGCATATCATCTGCAATAGCTTTTTTATACAGGTTTTGAATGGAAGCAGCACCATCCAGCAATGAGAATTGGGTATGTACGTGTAAATGTGAAAACTGCATTTTTTAAGTTCTAAGTTGTAAGTTCTAAGTTTTGAGTCCTTTTGGTTTGCTGTTTAGTTGCTGTACCTTTTGAGTTCACCTAATCTGATGTTTTGAATCACAACTTGTCGGTGCTCATTAAATGCCACACAACAATCAACACCCAAAACAATTCCCTCCTCCTACAAAACACCTAACACTCAACACTCAACACTCAAAACAATTCGATACGGCTGCAATTAACAACCAAAGTTTTTACCACCAATTGGCAGGATTGGCACAATATTTCCACACTGCCAGCGTAATTAATATATAACTGACTGGTTATGCGATAATAACACTCAAATTTATATCTAATGCGTTGGCTTTCAATTATTTTACTGGCAATGAGCATTTGCGCCTGTTCTACGCAGAAACCAGCGGCTGTCGTAAAAACAGCACCTGTTAACAAAACACGCAGCCAGGCGCCGCGTTTCATTGAAAATATCAGCGCCGACCCTTACGCTTCCAAACCGGGCATCAAACCCGCTGCTACTACCAACAATTCTGTGAGCAATACGTTCAGTATGGAGGGCAATACGCCCGGTATTTATACGCCCATGCAGTTTAAATACGCCATATTGATGGATGTGCCGGTAGAGGCCCTCAACAACCTGAAACTATTTGCTTTTATAGATGAATGGTACGGAACGCCCTACCGTTTCGGCGGCAATACCAAAGACGGAATAGATTGTTCCGCATTTTCAGGTAACCTCATGACCAATGTTTTTGGTGTTGGTCTGCCCAGAATGGCAAAAGACCAATATAACGCCTGTGCCCATGTGAAAAAAGAAATGCTGGAAGAGGGCGACCTGGTATTTTTTCATACTACGCGCAAAGGCATCTCGCATGTTGGGGTGTACCTGGGCAACAATAAATTTGTACACGCTTCGCTCAATTACGGTGTAACCATCAGTTCATTAACAGACCCTTATTATGAGCGCACTTTCCGCGGCGGCGGAAGAACCAGGACCGGCATTGTTACTGCAGGCGGCAATTAATAGAGTTTTAAGTTTTGAGTTCTAAGTTTTAAGTTCTTTTGCTACGTTATTGCTAAGCGTATTGCCCGGAATTGTCCCCTGGCAATATTCAATATAATTCACACACCCAGTGGCGGAGACACTAGGGAGACTTGAAGACATGAGACTTGAACATTCAATATGCTTCATACACTCAGTGAGAGAGACACTACGGAGACCTGCTAATGCAGGCAAACGAACTTACTACTTACAACTTATCACTTACTACTTTGCTCATGGTAGTCTTCTTCTGTATTGATCTCCCAGATATTTTGTTTGTCTTTGCGTTGGTTGATAATATTTTCAACGGCTGTCATGGCGGTGAGCATACTGTGATCACTATTGTTATACCGGTGCATACCATTTCTTCCAATTAAAAAAAGGTTTTCAATGGTATCTGCAAATTGCTGCACTTTGGCAAAATGCGTGTAACTGCCATAATAAGAAGGATAGGCTTTTTTTACCCGTGCCACCATACTGTCTTTTACCTGCGCGGGATCCAATATACCAATGGTCTCCATTTCACGAATAGCTGTTTGCGCAATCGTTGCATCATCCTGGTTCCAAAATTCATCGGTTTCGTTACAAAAATATTCTATGCCCAGCCAAACGGTAGATGGATCGGTTACCATAAAAGGGCTCCAGTTATTAAATACCTGTATGCGGCCGGCTTTTACCTTACTATCCTGCACATAAATCCAGTTGTCTTTCACCATTTCACCGGTATTTTCATGCACGGCCAGCGCTGAGGCCAGTATACCAACAATTAAAAAATCACGGTACTCAAGATTAGTCGCAACAGACATCACATCAGCTGGTACGGCAATGCCCTGCAGTTGCTCAAACAATTCTTTTATGGGCATGGTAGAAAAAAAATAATCCGCTTCCATTGATGTAGTGCTGCCAGTCAGCTGGTTGGTAGCAGTAATGCCAGATAAACGGTTTTCGTTGCCTTGTACACCCGATACACTGGTATTGAGCAAAATGGTGCCGCCCAGCCGCTGTACTTCTGCAGCAACGGTGTCCCACATTTGACCGGGCCCAAATTTTGGATACAGAAATTGTTCAATAAGGCTGGTACTGGTGCCTTTTTGTTGCAGAGATTTATCCGATGAAAAAAAAGAAGTAACCGCGTGCCACAACAGTTTAGAAATGTTGAGATCTTTTACGCGCTGTTGCCCCCAGCTGGAAGGAATTTTTTCGCAGGGTACACCCCACACTTTTTCTGTGTAATCCTTAAAAAAAGTTTCGTACAACTCCCTGCCAAAACGATTGGTAAAAAATTGCGCCAGGTTGGTTTCCGGTTTTATTGGAAATAATTTTGCATACATGTACGAACCTGCCACGCGCATCATTTTAACAACACCCAGGTTGGCGATTGTTGTTCCATTTAGCTGAAGTGGGTAATCAAAAAATTTGCGCTGGTAGTAAATGCGCGATTTGCGCGGTCGCACCATCATTATTTTATCGCCCTGCCCCAGCAAGCCGTCTGCAATGTCAAATGCAGCATGGTTGTGCTGGTAATGAATATCGATGTGTTGTTTATCAACGGCAGCATCCAAAGGTAAAAAATGCAGCCACCACTTTATAACCCTTTCAGATTTTGAAAAGAACCGGTGACCGCCAATATCTATTTTATTTCCTTTGTAGTTGATTGTTTTCGACAATCCACCCACCTGTGTATCCTGTTCTATAATAATGGGAACGATATCAGTTTTGGTAAGCAACTCGTACGCCGCTGTTAACCCCGCGGGGCCTGCTCCTATTATGATGGCCGTTTTCTGCATTAAATACCCTGTGTTTTGCGCCGCAATGATAAAACAATAAAACCACCCAGCATGATATATTCTCCCATGGTATGCTCCATTGGCAGGAACGGTATATTAGTAATATTCAACAGTAACCCAACTGCAATGACAACGTATATTTTTTTTAATGATTCCTGATACAGCGATGCGCCCAACATTAAGGGAAACAACCATAATACAGCATAATACTGGTGGCGGTAAACCGGCGAAAATAAATCTGTTGTCATAAAAAGGCAATAACCGGCCAGCGCGGTAGCTGGCAATGTAAAGCCGCTGTCGCGATGCCGTAGATAAAATACCAGTAACAGCAATACAATACAGGCAGCCGAAAGAAAAGACAATACCGTCGTATTAATTTTTATGTGGAACAACTGCTGCGTCAACACAAAGAAGTTTCCATTTTCAGAATAGATTTTATCAGGGAACAGTTTTCCCGCTTGCTGAATGGCAGCGGGATCAATACCCTCCCACACTTCAAAAACAGGATCCGGGTCGTTAACCTGTTTTTCGGGTGATTCTTGCTGATGTAATAATATTTGCTGCGTAATGTTTTGTTTGTAGTCTTTCCAAAGATGCATTTGATGGGTGCTGCAACCTATCCATATGCAGGCTGCCGCCATTGGCAACAACAATACCGCCAGTTGCTGCCGGCTGTACATTCTTAACAAAAACAGAAAGGGCACAAAAAACAATACCAGTGTAGGTTTTATCAGCACCAGCATAGCTACGCAAATGCCTGCCAGCAAACACATGACCAATGTTTTTTTGCGCATGCAATAATAAAAAAGCATTGCCAGCAATACCAGCCCGCTATAGTTCTGCCCGTTGCCAATATGCATTTTCCAGGCTTCGGTTAACAACAGCAAAGCAGCTGCAATGATCACGCACCATCGTTGCTGCGTGGTAGTTGCCAGGCTGAGCGATAGTGCCACAATCAGGGTTAGCACTATGTACTGCCCAATCAGCCATATTACAGAGATGGTTCGCTGGGGCAATTCCGCCACCGGGTACATCAGGTAATGAAAAAACGGAGAAGCGGTGATGTTAGCTACGCGCAATGAATCAAAGTTATTGGGGTCGTAATACCGGGTACCATCACCTTGTTTCCATTTATAAAAGTAGGGTGAGCGGCCGTCTTTCTGTAACCGGGCGCCTACTACCCGGTTGCGCAGATCGCCGGCGTACCTTTTTTCCAGGTGTATATCACGATATACCGACCATGAAAATACCAGGGCGAAAAAAATGATAACCGCTATCCACGAAAATTTTGCCGGCACTGCGTGTTGTTTGGTTCTAAAACTAAGAGATAAAAAGAGAAAAGGAGCTGATTAGCCGCAGATTCGCAGATTATTTTTATATACAGTAGAAGCGCATTGTCCGAACCACGATTGAAAAGATTTATGAGATTTTCAGGATGCCATTACATGGATGCTCCGCGCCGCATTATCATCTGCGAATCTGCGACAAATTTTTTTACTTTTTAATTTTGACTTTTTAATTGCTGACCGCTAATTATTAATTATTAATTTTTAATTCTTGATTCTTAACTCTTAACTCTTCACTCTTAACTCTTAATTACTTAAGTTTCCGTTGTGGTGCCATGCTGGCGGCAGGCAATACTTTTTTTGTTCTCACATAAAAATTTTTATCCACTTTAAAATCATTTTCATTAAACCCTGCAGGCAATTTCATGGTTTGCCATTGCCCGCCAGGTTTTATCCAGGTATCCTTTCCAATGTTCACCTTTAATGGCAAATTGAAACCCTGTACGCTGTTTACATACCGGTATGAAAGGGTGTTGTGATCAATTGTATACTCAAACACCGGTACCATAGTAGTGCGCAAATACTGGTCGAACACTTTGGAGAAATCTGCATGCGCCTGTTTGCTGATGTATGCTTCTACCTGATGGGTGGTAACGGTCTGGTGGTAAAAAGTTTTGTTGAGCCCGCGCAGTATGTTTTTAAAGGTAGAATCATTATTGATTACCTGCCTGATAGTATGCAACAGGCTACCGCCTTTACAATACATATCGCCGCTGCCCTCGCGGTTAATACCATATGGCCCGATAACGGGTGCATCATTGGAAATATTTTTTCGGCTGCCAATTAAATATTCGCTGCCGGCTTCTTTACCAAACTGGCATTCTGTGAATAATGTTTCTGAGTAGTTGGTAAACCCTTCGTGCAGCCACATATCTGCCAGGTCTTTGCTGGTAATATTATTGGCAAACCATTCATGCCCGCTTTCATGAATAATAATAAAATCCCATTTCAATCCCCAGCCGCTGCCGCTAAGATCACGGCCGAGGTAACCATTCTGGTATTTGTTGCCATAAGCCACGGCACTCTGGTGCTCCATACCCAGGTGCGGAGATTCTACCAGTTTATATCCATCTTCATAAAAAGGATAAGGCCCAAACCAGTTTTCAAAACATTGCAGCATCAGCGGCACCTGTTTAAATTGTTCTTTTGCTTTCTCAAGGTTGTAATCAAGCACCCAGTAGCTGCAATCCAGTTGGCCATTCAAGCCGCTGAAGATTTCTGAAAAGTTTACATACTTACCAATGTATGGTATGATGTTGTAATTATTGATGGGGTTTACTACCTGCCACGTCCACGCCGTGGTTCCATCACCCTGTTGTTTTTTTTCTTTTAATCTGCCATTGCCTACCGCCACCAGCGTGTCGGGTACAATCATGGTTAATGTGGCACCACTGTCTGGTTCATCTGTCTGGTGATCTTTGCAGGGGTACCAAACGCTCGCGCCCAATCCCTGGCATGCAACGCTCATCCACGGACTGCCGTTTGCATCTGTCTTCCAAATCCATCCGCCATCCCATGGCGGACGGGTGGCTTCGCGCGGTTTGCCATGGTAGTACACCTCTAACCGAAAATAAGCATTCACAGGAAACGTATATCCAATATCCACATGGTAAACATTTCCATCTCTTACCATTTGCTTTACGGGCAATACCAATGTGCTTTTGCCATAAGCATACACAAATTCGCCGTTGTAGCGCTCAGCCCGTAAAATAATGCTGTCGATTTCCAATGGTTCCTGCAAATCTATCTGCATCTTCTTTCCAGCAGCCTTTACCTTGCTGATAATGGCGGTAACGCCGCTGATGGTTTTTGTGTTGTAGTTTGGTTGCACGGTAATATCATACCGTATCACATCCCACCAGGTTCTTTCTGCATTCAAGCTGCCGCGCAATGTATCCTGCCTGGTAGCTACCTGCTGCTGGTGCAATAACTGCGCCTGCGCCATCAACATACTGAGCAATGCTGTTGCAATAAAGAAAAGGCGCTTTACTGATATAACCACGGCGTTTTAATTTTAGATTGCTAAATTTAGCCGTAGTTTTTGAAATATGCAGTTAAAAATATACATACGGTTGGTTTGTTTGCTTAGTGGTTGTTGCATGCTGGTGATGTGCAAAAACGGCAAACGCCGCAACCAGCAGATTTTTCATTACAATGAAGTAACGGGCATTGCCAGCCTCGACCCTGCTTTTGCCAAAAACCAGTCGGTGATGTGGGCCGTACATCAATTGTACAATACCCTTATAGAAACAGATGATGAGCTCAACATGGTGCCCTCGCTGGCTAAAAGCTGGGATGTTTCGAGCGATCGTAAACGTTATATATTTCATTTGAGGACGGATGTTTTTTTTCATGATAACGATGCGTTTGCCGGTGGTAAAGGAAGATTGTTTACCGCACACGATGTCTTGTACAGCTTTCAACGAATCATGGATAAAAATACTGCCAGCAGCGGGGCCTGGATTTTTAATAACCGTATAGACAGCAGCGCAGGGTTTAGCGTTATCAATGATTCTACGTTTCAATTGCAGTTGATACGCCCGTTTAACCCTATACTGGGTTTACTCAGCATGCAATACTGTTCTGTAGTGCCCAGAGAAGTGGTAGAAAAATATGGTAAAGATTTTCGCAATCATCCCTGTGGCACCGGGCCCTTTACCATGGTTGCATGGGAGGAAGGCCAGGCCATGGTGCTGGCCAAAAACAAACTGTATTTTGAAAAAGATAGCTTAGGTAAAAGCCTCCCCTATATTGATGGTATAAAGATTTCGTTTTACGATAGCAGGGCTACCGAGTTCCTGCTGTTTCAACAGGGCGAAGTAGATTTTATCAACGATATCGATCCTTCATTTAAAGACGAAGTGATTAGTAAAAAAGGCGAACTAAAAAAAGAATGGGCTGGTAAAATTGTTCTATCAAAACATCCATACCTCAATACAGAATACCTGGGCATACTGGTAGACACCACCAATACGCTGGTAAAAGATGCGCCGGTAAGATTTAAAAAAATACGCCAGGCTATCAACTATGGTTTTAACAGAAGAAAGATGATGCTTTACCTGCGTAACTCTATTGGCATTCCGGCAGAAAGCGGTTTCATTCCTGCCGGCTTTCCGTGTTTTGATACCGCACTCGTAAAAGGCTATACGTATAACCCGGCCAAAGCAAGGCAATTGGTAAAAGAAGCAGGGTTTAACGGAGTGCATAATTTTCCGGTGATAAAACTTTTAACCATTCCTATTTATGCAGACTTTGCCAGCTTTATTGCCAAAGAACTGGAAGAAGTAGGCATTACAATACAGGTGGAGGTGGTGCAGAAAAGTTTGTTGCTAGAGCAAACCGCCAAGTCGCAGGCGTTGTTTTTTCGCGGCAGCTGGATTGCAGATTACCCCGATGCAGAAAACTACCTGAGTGTTTTTTACAGCCAGAACCCGGCACCGCCCAACTACACGCGTTACCAGAACCCGCAATTTGATCAATTGTATGAACAATCGCTCACAGAAATAAATGATACCATTAAACAAGGCCTTTACCAGCAAATGGATCGCATGATCATCAATGATGCGCCTGTGGTGCCGCTGTGGTATGATGAAGTGTTCAGGCTGGTGAATCCGCGTATAAAAAACTTTCATGCCAATGGACTCAACCTGCTTGAATTGCGGAGAATGCAAATTCAACAATAAATTTTGTGCACTGCAGGCGGGTATTATTTTTTTAGAGGTACTGGATACAATGAATAACCTCTTTCACCATTTGCTCATTAATGTCCAGATGGGTAACCATTCTAACCTGGTTAGCAGAAATAGCAATGCATTTGATACCATATTGGTGAAATTTTTCGACCAGTTCTTTCGCCGTATACGGTGCCAGCACTTCAAAAATAATGATATTGGTTTCCACCGGCAGCATATGCCCCACAAATGGTTTCTGTTTCAGTTCAAGCGCTATCTGCCGCGCATGTATATGATCCAGCTCCAGCCTTTTTACGTTATGCTGTAAGGCATATAAACCGGCGGCAGCCATAAAACCGGCCTGCCGCATACCGCCGCCAAAAATTTTTCTGATGCGTCTTGCCTGCCGGATGAATTTTTTATTACCTATCAGTATACTGCCGATGGGGCAACCCAATCCTTTATTCAAACAAATGGAAATGCTATCAAACAGCTGCCCATATTGTTCGGGTGTTTCGCCGGTTGCTACCAGCGCATTGAACAGCCGCGCGCCATCCAGGTGTAAAGCCAGTCCGGCTTCGCTGCAAACAGATTTTATCTGCAGAATATCGGTACAATGATAGCAACTGCCGCCACCGCGGTTGGCGGTGTTCTCAAGACTTACCAGCGAAGTTCTCGGCTTGTGCACATCATCTGGGTTGATGGCGGCTTTTACCTGTGCGGCATTGATGCGGCCAAAGTCGCCATCTATTAATCTTACCTGCGCACCTGCATTGAAAGCAATTCCACCACCTTCATACAAATACACGTGGCTGCTTTTTTCGCAGATGACCTCATCGCCGGGCAGAGTATGGCATTTAATGGCAATCTGGTTGCTCATGGTGCCCGTAGGACAATAAATGGCTGCTTCTCTGCCAAACATTTCTGCAGCAAATGCTTCCAGGCGGTTTATGGTGGGGTCTTCTTCAAAAACATCATCGCCTACTTTTGCATGCATCATGGCATCCAGCATAGCGGCGCCAGGACGGGTTACAGTATCTGAACGAAGATCAACCGGCATGTGAGCAGTTTTATTAATTCAATAAAATGATGTCAGTATTGTCCTGCGTGGAAATGGTTGGCAAAGATAACCAATCATGCAAATAAAATAGAAGGGCCGGAAGCGTTGATTAAAATTTCAGTGGTGTGAGATTTTTTTTGGAAAATGTAGCCCGCGTACCAGGTACACCATACCATCTTCACCCACGATAAGTATGTATCTTGCGTATCCACCATCGCATCATACAGCAAATGAAAACAATTGGCATCATCGGCGGCATCAGCTGGCTTTCTTCTGCAGAGTATTACCGTATTATTAATGAAATGGTAAACCAGCAACTGGGTGGCGTGCACTCAGCAAAAATTATATTGTACTCGGTGGATTATGAAGAAATCAAAACACTCACATTTGCCAACAACTGGGCCGCTATCGCCGGTATGATTGGTCATATTGCGCGCCAAATGGAAGCTGCTGGCGCCGATTGCATATTGCTGGGCGCTAATACCATGCATAAAGTTGCCCCCGAGGTTCAGGCAGGTATAGCTATACCACTTATTCATATTGCTACCGCCACCGGAAAAGCCATTGCACAAATGAACCTGAAAACAGTGGCGTTATTGGGTACAAAATATACCATGGAGATGGGCTTCTACCAGGAACAACTTGAAAAATTCAATGTGAATACTATTTTACCTGATGAAGCCGACCGGCAATTTGTACACGATGCTATATATAATGAAATGGGTAAGAATATTTTTCTTGCATCCACCAAAGAACGAATCATTACCATTATTCATAGCTTACAAAAGGCCGGCGCAGAAGGCGTGATATTGGGCTGCACAGAAATTCCCTTACTGATTAAACAACATGATAGCCCTATTCCGGTGTTTGATACCACACTTATTCACGCTACAGCAGCGGTTACTTTTGCGTTGGAAGAAAGTTTATAGTTTGTAGTTTGGAGTTTGGCCTTCGGCAATTTTTTTGCCACCAAGGAAACAGTTGGAAGGACTAGTCACACGGTTCAATACGCAGTATAATATCTATAAAAAGAATGAGCCCTGTAGAAACAGGGCTCGTAACCAAAACTAACTGCTTATGAGAAAATCTTTATTGAAATGCGTTTAATTAAATTTGATAGTGTAAATGTCGGCCTGCAAAACTAAAAATAGTGTTAAGATATGTTAGCTGCTCGTTAACTTTTTACAATTGCTGGTGTAAAAGTACAATAGTCAATCCGTTATACAAATACCACTTTGCGGTAAATTTTCAGGCTAATTACTCATATCTTCAAAATAAATCATCCTTACAGTCCTGTGGTTATGCTGGTTTCAAGCGTAGCATTGCAGCAAGTTATTGTATGCCGGCACTGATTAAAAACTGGTCTAAAGAGTTGGTATTGGTGCTGTTCTGCGGGTGTTTATCTTTTCTGTTTGACACAGGCTGTGCGTTGCCGCAATGGTTAACGGGGTGCTGGCAGGCGGGCTATAAGGCCTTCTATGCGCCCAGGGATAAGTGTTATTGCTAACTGGCTGTCGCACCAAAACCGCCAGATCTCACCAAACACATCAGGAATCATTACATCAAACATCAGAGATCAGCACATCAGAAATCCTCACATCAGAGATCGCACATCAGACATCCTCACATCAGACATCAGCGATTTCCTCAGGGTTTAAGCCCCTGAAACTTTACAATCATCAGCCAGGTGGCAATTACAATGGCCAGTATAAGAACAATGGCGGCAAATACCCACCGCTGCTGAAGCATCTTTCTTTTTTTCTTTTTGTGTTTTTTCTGCAGCAGTTTTTTATGCAGGTCGCGGTTGAGTTGTTCCACATAAAGGTTGATGTCTTTTTTATCTTTCACATCGTCCAGTCCTTCCACTGCATCACTCATAAAATCACTGTCGGCCAGTTGCATTTCTATCTGTTGCTTTTCTTCTTCAGAAAGCTTTCCAGCCAGGTAATCCATCAACTGCTGGTTGTCAATGTCTTTACTGCTATTAGATAATATGTTCAGTAAATTGTTGTTCATGGCTGTTTTATAAGACGCTCTACCACTATTTTTAAGTTTCGTTTACCGTTCTGAATATAGCTTTTCACCTGCATCATACTGTAACCGGTTATTTCTGCAATCTGTGTATATGATTTCTTATCGAGGTAAAACAAAGTTACACATTGTTTCTGCTCTTTGTTTAATTCTTCAATGGCTGCCGACATAGCGTCCAGAATGCGGTCTTTGTCAAGGTGCGCCTGGGCCGAGGGTGCTTCCTCCTCTATTAAAATGCTTTGTTCATTAAGTACCACCGGTGCTTTGCCATGGCGGTCGCGCAGCTTCATCAGGCAATGGTTTTTGGCTACCATGTAAATCCAGCTTTTGAAATACTCCACCTTGTATTTATGCAGTTCTGCAATGGCCTTCAGAAAAACCTGCTGCACACTGTCTTTTGCATCGTCTTCATTTTTGAGATACTTCATGCATACACCCAGTAGCAGCATGGTATAACGCTGCAATAAAATGCCCAGCCAGTGATTGTCTTTATCTGCATAAAACTTTTCAAGCAAGGCATTGTCTGATATGTGCTGGTAGCGGTCTGGATTCAAAACGTGTAAGTTTCTTATTGATTAGATGCCGGTACGGAAAAATTGCACAAACTTCTGCAAGTTTTAAGTTTTAAGAGATAAGTGATAAGTACTTTGTCGCAGCGAAGAAAAATAGAATGTTCAGCGTTTGTCCAGAAAGAGCATTTTGAGTGCGACTATGATGAGTACAATGGCAAATATTTTCTTGATGATATCCTGTGGAAGTGAGATAGCGATTTTACTACCCAGCCATCCACCCAGAATAAAAGTAATGCACATTACGCCCACCACTTTTACATCTATGTACCCGGCTTTGTAATAATTCATCACGGCCAGTATACCCACCGGCAATAACAAAAGACCCAATGATGTACCCTGCGCCTGTTGCTGTGTAAAACCCAGTACAAATACCAGTGCAGGCACCACAATGATTCCTCCCCCAACACCTATCATACCACTTAAAAAACCAGCGGCAAGTCCAACAATGGCCAGCAGCAGAATGGTTTGTATGGTCATAACAGCAATTTTGCAGGTGAACAACCAGCTTACCGTTTACCGTTTAAAGGTCTTTTTATAAAATGCCATTGCCTCTTCAATTACTTTTAGTGCCTGGCTTTTATCGCCAAACTCTTCCACAATCACCGTTTTATTTTCCAGTTTCTTATACTCTTCAAAGAAATGGCGCAATTCATCAAAGAAATGTTTGGGCAGCTCTTCAATGTTGTTATAGTGATTTACGGTGGGGTCGTTAGCTGCCACAGCAATGATCTTATCATCTGCATCGCCCCCGTCAATCATTTGCATCACCCCTACCACTTTTGCCTGCATCAGGCATAGCGCCTGTACGGGGAGGGACGTAAGAATAAGTATATCCAGCGGATCTTTATCGTCTCCATAGGTCTGCGGAATAAAGCCATAATTACAGGGATAGTGAAAAGAGGAGTAAATGATGCGATCCAGTTTCAGCATGCCGCTGTCTTTATCAATCTCATATTTACAGCGCGAACCCTGCGGTATTTCCACCACCGCATTTACAAGACGTGGGGCACTCTCTCCGGCACTGATACCATGCCATGGATGCGATACAATTTGCATAATTTTTTTGTTATTAACCGTACAAACGTACAAATGAATTCCCGGAAAAGGAACTGAATTATTTTTTACCGGGGCTTGCGTATATCACTTCCAGATCAATACCAGCATGCCGGCAAATATCAACCCCGCGCCAATTAATACTTTGGGTGTCATGGGTTCTTTCAGAAAAAGAAAAGATAAGAGTATGGTGAAGAGCAGGCTGCCTTTGTCTATGATACTCACTTCAGATACTTTGCCGATTTGCAAGGCCCGGTAATAAAACAACCAGGATGCTCCTGTGGCAATGGCAGACAATACCAGGAACAGCCAGTTGTTTTTAGACATACCCTGTATCTGGCCACCCAGTCCCCTGGCAAAAACAATACCCCAGGTAATAAGCAGTATAATGGCCGTTCGGATGGCAGTGGCCAGGTCTGCATTCACTTCTTTCAGCCCTGCTTTGGCAAAAATAGCTGTGAGTGCGGCAAAAAAAGCGGATAAGACAGCAAATACCAGCCATTGAGGCATATCATTCGTTTTAGCATTAAAATTCAGCGTCTATTTTAAAACCAAATAACCGTCCCTGTTGCCAAAGCTTGTAATCTTTTTTGTAGTTCTTGCTGTTTCTTTTGGTTAGCTCAGGCTGATCAAGCTGGTTAAGATCAGGGCGGCCGGCATTTATCCAGGCAGTATACCACAAGTTGGCAGTGGCAGCAATGGCGGCACGCAATTGCTTTTCCACCATACCGTTGAGCGCATCGTGGTAAGCTTTTGCATATTCATATGAATGAACGGCCTGGTTGTATTTATTTCTTACAATAGCACCGGCATTGTTCTTCAAATAAATCTTGCTGGTATCAAAACCTGCTTTTACTTTTTTTTCTGCCAGTAATAAGGTATCTGCCAACTGGTGGCTGCTGAGTATAATGCGCCATACTTCTTTTTGTACATCCTGTATATACACTGCATCCCCGGTATATAAATTATAGCTGCCCCCAAACTGTTCGGGCAATTGCGATTCAAAAAATGCATGAATGCCTTTTTGATCGGTTAACTGCCCGTCGTGGTTAACCGATGTATGCAGGGGCTGGGTGGCATCTCCAATGTAATGTGCCAGATCTCCCGCAAGGAAAAGTATCTCTGCTTTCTTTTTATCCTGGAAAGCTTTGGTAAGTTTTTGCACCACTTCAATCATATACCAGGGAAGGATGCCATTTTTGTCGAGAAATTTACTATCCCATTTGGCGGCGGTTTCTTTCATTGCCTGTGGCACCACATCTGACGGTGCAGACTGGTACAATTCCAAATCAATATAATGCCTTGCAAATTCTGCTTTATCATTGATGGCATATTTTCTTACATCGGGTATCACAGATTCTTCGGTAATGAAATCGATATGATTATAAAAAAAATGACGCATGCTGTCGGGCAATGCAAAGACAGCGGCATTGTTTATGTGCTGGTGGCCCCAGGTGCCCCATGATAACAGAAATGCAGCGCCTGTTGTGAGCAGTAGCATTACAAGCAGCGAAAACATCCTTTTTTTCATTCTCCGGTTTTGATAATGATGGGTAGAAACAATTATAAGTGGCTGCTGTGTATATCCTTCAAATCTACCAGCCAGTCGCCTTTTGCTTTGAGGATCTTGATAATGGTGGTATCTTTTTTATAGGAATTGGAAAAGATAAAATTAAGTGTGGAATCGCTGGTAGCTTCTGTGGTGATTACGATGATATTGGCATTTTTATGACCTACCTTATCTTCCTGCGACCAGTTGCCATAATACGTTTTCCATTTATTAAGCAACATTTCGTTTACACCTGCAGAATCTTTGTACAAATAAAAACTGGCCTTTTCATAGTTTCCGTCCAATGCGGCACGTATAAATTCGCGCCCGGCTTCTTGTGCATCTGCCGGTTTGGTGTAACTGGTGTCATTGTTACAGGAGATTACTATAGCCGCCAGTACAATAATTGCAATGTATTTTTTCATAAATTTTATTTCCCTGCAAAACTATTTAAAATAGGTGGTAGACAGTTCAAAGATTTGCGGCTTAACACATCCAATTTATAAACCCAACCCGGCTGCAAAAAGGAAAGGCGCTGTAACAGCGCCTTGTTTTGATAATTCCGGATTCTTTATAGTTGGTTTCCCTCTTCTCTGATTTTTTCTTTATCGTACGCCCTGATGATGGCCTTAACCAGTCTGTGACGCACCACATCTTCTTCATCTAATTTAATGTGTGAGATACCGTCTACGTTTTGCAATATGCGCACGGCTTTTTCCAGCCCGCTGCGCTGGTTGCGCGGCAAATCTACCTGGGTCATATCACCCGTAATAATGGCTTTGGCATTGGAGCCGATGCGGGTAAGAAACATTTTAAGTTGCAGATCGGTAGCGTTCTGTGCTTCATCCAATATAATAAAAGCGTGATCAAGCGTACGCCCGCGCATATAAGCCAGTGGTGCTATTTCTATGGTTCGGGTACTCATGTAATAACCCAGTTTATCGGCCGGTATCATATCGTCTAACGCATCATACAATGGGCGCAGGTAGGGGTCAATTTTTTCTTTAAGATCGCCGGGTAAAAAACCCAGGCTCTCCCCTGCTTCTACTGCGGGGCGGGTAAGAATGATTTTCTTTATCAGCTTATTTTTGAGTGCACGTACTGCCAATGCAACGGCTGTATATGTTTTACCGGTACCGGCAGGCCCGATAGCAAAAAGAATATCGTTTTTATCGATACCTGCTACCATATGTTTCTGGTTAGCGGTACGGGCACGTACGGTTTTACCATGCGGACCAAACACCAGTATGTCGTTGGGATTGCGGTCTATAAAATTATCTACCGTTTCAGCATCGTCTCCACCCAGGATCTGCTCAAAATAATTTTCACTCATGTGCCCGTTTCTTTCCAGGTACTGCACAATGAGATCAATTTTTTCTTTGGCGTTTTCTACCTGTTCAGGTGAACCACTCAGTTTTACCTGTGTGCCGCGACTTAAAACTTTTAAGAGAGGGAATTTCTTTTTCAGGATGTCCAGCTTACCGTTATTTACTCCAAAAAACTCAATCGGATTTACTGACTCAAGGTTGATAATGGCTTCTGTCAATTCGGTTCGGTTTTAAAAGACTGCACCCGTTGCAATGCTTTGGGCGAAACCTTTTTGTTAAATTATGATGGTACAAATTAATATCGTATCCGCTTATTTCAAATATAATTCATGATACTATATACTACCTAAAGTTAATTACTAACAACCTGTGGATAATTGAATAGCAATATATTGTTTCGTTAAATAAAGAACAATGGTGCACTTACCATCAACAACAAAAAAGGAGTACAAAAGTTCATGAATGCAAATGATTTTCTATAGCATTACGCAATCCAATTTTTATACGTCTGTCTGCCTGCTCCGCTGTACCTTTGCGGCATTAAAATAACCATCAATGAGCAGTGCATTACAGGCCGCGGTACTAATGAAAAATACCGGCAAAGATTTACAGCCTATCGGAGAAAAAATACTGGCCGGCGAAAGAATAACCCCTGCAGAAGGTCTGTTATTGTTTGAAAAAGGCAGTCTTTCTTTTCTTGGCACACTGGCCAATTTTGTACGCGAAAAGCTACACGGCGATAAAACCTATTTCAACCGCAATTTCCATATAGAGCCCACCAATGTATGCGTGTTTTCCTGTTCATTTTGCGCGTATTCAAAGTTGTATGCCCACCGTGAAGAAGGTTGGGAACTGAGTACCGAACAAATGATGCATATTGTAAAGGGTTACGATAACAAACCTATTACCGAAGTGCATATTGTAGGCGGTGTTCACCCCAAGTTAAACCTGGCGTTTTTTATTGACCTGATGAAACAGATAAAAGCGCACCGCCCGTCGCTTCATATAAAAGGGTATACCGCCGTTGAACTGGATTATATGTTTCGCAAGGCAAAAGTGTCTGCCGAAGAAGGTATGCAATTACTGCATGCAGCCGGCCTTGATTCATTGCCCGGCGGCGGCGCTGAAATATTTCACCCGGATATACGCCAGCAGATTTGCGCAGATAAAGTAGATGCCAATGGATGGCTAAACATACATCGTACCGCCCACAAAATGGGTATGCACAGCAACGCCACCATGTTGTATGGCCATATTGAAAAATTTGAACACCGCATAGATCATATGGAACGTTTGCGTCAGCTGCAGGATGAAACAGGTGGCTTCAACACTTTCATCCCATTAAAATTCCGCAACAAAGACAATGATATGAGCCACGTAGCTGAAAGTTCTGTTACAGAAGATATGCGGCTGTATGCAGTGGCACGACTTTACCTGGATAATTTTCCGCACCTCAAAGCTTACTGGCCTATGCTGGGCAGGCAAAATGCACAATTAACGCTCTCTTTTGGTGTAAACGATCTCGATGGCACCATCGACGATACCACCAAGATTTATTCCATGGCCGGCAGTGAAGAACAAACACCTGCTATGAGCACCGCGCAACTGGTAACACTTATTAAACAAGCCAAACGCCAACCCGTAGAAAGGGATACGTTGTACAATGAAATAAAAGATTATAGCAACGTAGAGGTAAAAGATATTGAAGTGGACCCGCTGCTGAATTAATGTGGAAATGTGCTAATGAGCTAATGTGCTAATGTGGAAATGTGAAAATGCAGCGACGCGTTTGAAATCTCATTTTCTTCTTTTCTCTCTTAAACTGATTTATCAATTGGTGATGGTGAGACTAAGTGATTTTGCAATGGTTTGGTATCACTTCAATGACCCGGCAAAAGAATTCTTAATTCTTAATTATTAATTCTTAATTAACTTCAGCATTCCGGTAAGCTCAATGGAATATTGATCGCCAGTCCGCCATCACTGGTTTCCTTGTATTTGCTGTTCATATCCAGCGCTGTATCCCACATGGTTTTGATAACAGCATCCAGCGACACTTTTGCAAAATCAGGCGTACTCTGCAATGCAAGCTGAGATGCTGTAATGGCTTTAATAGCACCCATGGTATTACGTTCTATGCAGGGCACCTGCACCAGTCCGCCAATAGGGTCGCAGGTGAGGCCGAGGTGATGCTCCATGGCAATCTCGGCGGCCATCAGAGTTTGCCGTTGTGTGCCACCCATACATTCGGTTAGGCCAGCAGCAGCCATGGCAGACGACACACCAATTTCGGCCTGGCAGCCACCCATGGCAGCAGAAATGGTAGAACCTTTTTTAAAGATGCTGCCTGTTTCGGCAGCCGTTAGCATGAACTGTACTATTTTATCGTCTTTATAGCCATCGCAAAACGTGATGTAATATTGCAGCACTGCGGGTATTACGCCGGCAGCACCGTTGGTAGGTGCCGTTACCACCCTGCCAAACGAGGCATTTTCTTCGTTCACAGCCAGGGCAAAACAGCTTACCCAGTCGAGCGTATATTTAAAATCGCTGCCGCCCCGCCTGATGGCCAGCATCCAGGAATTATAATCTGTATAGTCTTTCTTCGGTAACAACTTTCTATTGAGTGCCGCCGCCCTTCGTTTTACCTGCAGTCCGCCGGGCAATATGCCATCATTGTGGCTGCCGCGGTACATGCAGTCTTTCATAACGCCCCAGATATGCAGTAAGCCTTTTTTTGTTTCTGCTTCGGTATGCCAGGCAGATTCATTTTCCATGACCACCTCGCTTATTTGGAGGCCTTTCATGCACCAGTGCAACAAATCATCTGCGGTATTTACCGGAAACGGCAATTGTACTGCCTGTGAGGTTTGTGCATCTTCATTTTCTTTTTTTACAAAACCGCCACCAATTGAATAAAATGTTTCTGCTATTTGCTGCTGGTTGCTGGTGGTAGCCAAAAAGGTAAGCGCATTTGGATGGTAAGGCAGGGTCTCAGTTATAAGAAAACTGATGTTTTCTGCGGGATCAAAATCAATTTCGTGTTTACCACTGAGCACCAGTTTTTTCATGCTGGTGATATCATGTATTTTGGCGTTGATATTATTTACATCAAAACTAACCGGGTCGTCGCCGCTCAGTCCAAGTAAGACCGCCATATCAGTACCATGGCCTTTGCCGGTTTTAGCTAAAGATCCGTACAATAAAACTTCCACCGAAATTACGTTGGCAAGCAAGTTATTTTTTTCCAGTGATTGCAGAAAGCGCTGTGCCGCACGCCATGGGCCAAGGGTATGCGAACTGGATGGCCCGATACCAATTTTAAACATGTCAAATACAGAAATGGCTTCGTGCGGCATGGTGATCAGTTAAGTGGTTATCCAGTTGATCAGTTGAGTAGTTGATCAGTATACAAGGTACTGAATTCAAAAGTCAAACGTTGCAAAGTCAAAAGTCAAAATTTAAAAGTCAAAAAAGTACCGCTCTTTAAAAAGAGCATGGTTGAGGCAAAAGAATTTTTACTTTTTACTTTTGAATTTTTAATTGCCCACTGCACCACACCATATGTGGCAAAAGAATTCTTAATTCTTAATTATTAATTCTTAATTCTTAATTACATACTTCACATGCCACTGTTATTGAAGTAAAAGAACGCTCGTGATGCATAATCTTGCCGCCACGTAGAGTATGGCAAAAGAATTCTTAATTCTTAATTATTAATTCTTAATTACCTACTGCACATGCCACCTTGTAGCTACTGTTATTGAAGTAAAAGAACGCTCGTCAGGTAAAATCTTTTCGCCACACAGTGTATGACAAAAGAATTCTTAATTCTTAATTATTAATTCTTAATTGTTTACTGCACATCTACCAGTGTAATTTCAAATATTAAAATGGCATTGGCGGGAATAATGATATTGCCATTGCGGTCTTTCTGATCAGAACTGCCATAACCAAGAGATGGTGGTACGTATAACGTAATTACGCCACCGTTTTTTACAAGGGGGATGCCTTTTTTCCAGCCTTCAATTAAGGTAGCCAGGGTAAACGCAACGGGGCCGGTAGTGGTTTGATCAAACACATTTCCATTGGTGAGCTTGCCTTTGTACGTTACAGCCACATAAGAGCAAACGGTGGGCGAAGCGCCGGTACCTGCATTGGAAATGTTATAATACATACCGCTGCAATGTTTGGTGGCATTGGTAATACCTGCGTTGCTTAAGTAAGTTTCTAATTGGGTTACCTCGCTGGCGGGTGCTTTCAGCGTGCAGGCATCATAATCGCAATTACTGTTACTTTTATGACAGCTGCTGGCAAAAAAACCAACAATAGAAAGCGCAAGAATAATTTTCCTCATTTTCATATAAAATTTCGCAAATATATCGGTATTGCACAGACCATGGTTAAAAGTCTTTAGCTGCACCTGTTGTATCTTTTTCTTTGTCTTCTTTTGCCTGTAGTTCACGATAAGTTTGTTCATTCATTTCCCAACGGTGGCGTTTTGAAAAAATAGCAATGAACACCAGTATAATGAGTGCGGCAACAATTAATACGGTGGCTGAATTGTCATCTGCATGGCCCCGCGCCCACATATTGGCACGTTTGTACCAGCCAGAAGAAAAATTAAGAATGATGGGCACCACAAATATCAAACCGATGGGCAGGCCAACCAGCAACTGACGGAACACCCGTTTTTCTTTATCGCGGTGCTGCTTCCAGTAGGCCACAAATTTCTTCTCACGCTCGCTCAGCATAACAAAATTTTGCGCAAAAATACAATTTGGGCCTGTATACCACGTTTAAATCGTGTTATTTGTTTGTAAGACAGCGATTTATTGTAATTTGTTCCTAAATCCATCAGCGTGAAAGTAGATAACCTGTTAGGCCCCTATTTGTACCAGTTTAAAAAACTAGCCCTGCCGGGTATTGGTATATTTACACTGGATGATAAGGCCGTGTTGCCCGATGAGACAGCTAAAATAAAAACAGCCATTGAGGGCATCACTTTCAGCTCAACAACCGGTCCCCAGCTAGATGACTCACTGATTATGTACATCAAAGAGCAAACCGGCAAAATGAAACCGCTGGCAGAGGCTGACCTCTATTCTTATATTGCTACTGCCTTTCAGTACCTCAACATTGGCAAGCCTTATTATTTTGAAGGCATTGGCACCCTGCAAAAAAACAAAGACAACGGCTATACATTTTCCGCAGGCACCATCATTCCGCAAAAAACAGAAGATATTCCGCACCGGCATATTGAAACCAAAAGAAAAAATCCTTCGGTGTATGCCAATGAAGAACCTTCGGGAGGCAGCGGCGGCGCAAACAGCAGCAGAATCATTGTGTTACTGGTAGTGCTGGTAACCCTGGCCCTGATTGGATGGGGTGGCTACTATCTTTACAATAAGAATACAGACAGCGATACCACAACTACCGAACAGCCGGCAACAACAGCGCCGGTGGCTGCGCTGCCGGTTACAACCGACTCCACCGGCCAGCATGGAGACACCAATACCGTAGTGGCCACCACCAGGCCACAGGATACCGCTGTTACCACAGCGCCTGTTACCCAACCCGCAGTTACGGCGCCATCACCCGGCGGTTATAAATTTATTTTTGAAACCACCGAAAGAAAAGCGCGTGCAGTTAAACGTTATGAACAGTTAAAAGATGTGAGCGTTCTCAAAGAATACAATAACAAAGTAGCTGTAGAAACAAAAGATTCCCTTTCTTTTAATATCTATACCATCGTACCCTGCACACCCGCAGATACTGCGCGTATAAAAGAACAGCTCAACGCCTGGTACTACGGAAACACGCCCATCAAAGTAAAAATTCAACCATAACATGCGGCCTTCAGCTGATTACTGGATACAAAAATTGCAGCTCACCCGGCATATTGAAGGCGGCTCGTATTGCAGAACATATTATTCAGACCTGGTATTTCCGCAGCAACAGTTACCGCCCGGCTTTCACGGGCCCAGGCATGCATCTACCGCAATCTATTTTCTGCTGGAAGAGGGCCAGTTCTCTGCCATGCACCGCATTGCTGCCGATGAATTGTGGCATTTTTATTATGGTGATCCCCTGACAGTCTATGAGATTGATACCACCGGACGATTAACGCAACATCTGTTGGGCAATAACCCGGAGAACGGCGAAAGTTTTCAATGCATGGTGAAGGCAGGAAGCTGGTTTGGTTCAAAAACAACAGAGGGCGGTCAATATTCCCTGGTAGGATGTACCGTATCACCCGGTTTTGACTTTGCAGATTTTGAACTGGCGGAACGCCAGGCTTTGTTACAATTATACCCGCAGCATACAGCAATAATAGAAATGCTAACGCACTGAGCATTGTTAATTTACAATTTTAAATCATTGGTGTCCGGGAAAAACTATCTCATTATTCGAAGACCCAGTGGTAGCCAAGGTTTTCAGTGATTTACACAAGCGGAGGCTTGCAATTGTAAGACCTGATACCAATACGCTTTGAGATGCCTCGTTTTATCAATGTGTCAATGATCTTTCAGGGGTATTGATGAACCTGCCGGTTTCCGTGAGCTTTGTACAGAAGTTAAATGATGCGATGGCTGAAAGACCTACTGCTGCTCAATTACAGGGGAAAAGGAAAACGCAGCATCGAAAAGCGTACGAGCGCCCGGCCGGCCTGAGGCCATCGTATTAAAGGGTTTGTACGATTTAACCGAACAATAATAATTTTAAATTGTCAATTGCTTATCTACGCCGTTATTCGACACGGGTTCTTTTGGTTGATCACCTATAAGCTGTCTTTTTGTTTATTTAGTGTAAAAAATTGGTGGCTGTTACTGCAATACCGGTTGCATCAGGGCGCTTAATTGCATTGCCCAAATAGCATACTCTTTACCGGAAAAATGAAGTCCGTCAGAAGCAACCAACGATGGGTCATTGGCGGCCTTGCGCGATTCTTCTGTTACATTGAGGTAATGCACCCTGAAATCTGCAGCTATCATTTTATTGGCTGCATTAAAAGCATCAATTTCTGCGGCAATCTGCTGGCGGTTGCTGTTGCCGGCAAATGGGGTAACCGAATAATCGGGTATCGATAATACAAAAACATGCGAGGCTTTTCCGTTGGCCAGTTCTATGGCGCGTTGCAGCAGTTTGGTAAACTCTTGTTTGTAGGCGTCCAAACTTTTGCCCTGGTATTGATTGTTTACCCCAATCAGTAAACTTACCGCGTCAAAGTTCAGGGTAACAGGTTTATCTTGTACCGCATACATCAGGTCACCAGTTGTCCAGCCATTGGTGGCGATAATTTCTGCTTTCACATTAATACCTGCCGCCTGTAATAATGCGGCGGTTTGCACCGGAAACCTGTCTTTTTCGCTTACCGAAGTGCCAATGGTATATGAATCGCCGAGGGCAAGGTATTTCTTTGCCCCGGCATCGCTGCCATTGGTAATGGGGGGATTGCTTCCGGTAGTAATCATGGTATTATTTTTATTGCAGGCAGCGGATAAAAGCACCGTGCCAAAGAAAAGCAATAATGGCAATGCTACCTGACGAAAAATCGCTTTCAATCTTTTTAATTCCATACCAGAATATACGACAAATGCCTGAAACCGGATGGGTAGGTCTGATGTCAGATGTGATTATCTCTGATGTCTGATGTATTTATCTCTGATTCCTTTGAAATCCATCTCTGATGTCTGATGTGAAGATTGCTGAATTCCATCTCTGAAGTCTGATGTGATTATCTCTGATTTCGTTTATTTCATTATTTAATGTTAGTACTGCAAGGCGGAAAAATCGTAATTAATACAACAAATGCACCGGCAACAAATCAGAGATGATTACATCAGCGATCAGACATCAGAGATCAGACATCCGACATCCGACATCAGCGCCTCCGTCTGAAATACCAATACACCGGAACACCTAAGGCGGTGATGGCCAGTCCCAGCAGGGAATTGATCACCGGCGCTTTGCCCGCATTGTAATTATTAACATCGTTCCAAATGGTGCTTATTACGTAAAACGCGGCAAAAGAGATAAAAAGTGCGGCCAGCAACGGATACCCCCAGGCTTTATATGGCCGGGCAGCATGAGGCATTTTTTTGCGCAGAATAAAGATACCCACCGCACCCATGAGGTAGGCAATCCACGAAATAAACGTGAACATATCAGCCAGCATGTCGAACGAACCACTAATCACCAGCATAGATGCCCAGATGCCGTGCAGCAACAACGCATTGCCGGGTGTACGAAAACGGGGATGCTCCCTGCCAGTCCAGTTTACAAATAATTTATCGATGCTCATAGCATAGGTAACCCTTGCACACGACATGATATTACCGTTGATGGCACCAAATGTACAGATGACCACCATGGCTGCTACAATTGCACCGCTGGTGGCACCCAATGCAACGGAGATAGCGTCTGAAGCCACGAGGCCCGATGCCGCCACTTTCTCTACCGGCAACACATAGAGATACGCCTGGTTGACCAATATATATACTACTATACACGCAAATACGCCGATGAATAAACTGCGCGGTATATTCTTCTGGGGATGGTTGATTTCTCCACCCACAAACGTGATGTTTATCCATCCATCATATGCCATAAATGCACCTGTTAACGCGCCTACCAATCCGCTTAATAAACCCATGCCTTCTTTGGGGTGAAGCGCATGCACAAAATTGCCGGGATCTCCTTTTCCTGAAAATAAAATGCCCAGTATGAGCGCTACAATAACGGCCATTTTTACCAATGTAGAAACCACCTGCAGCGCGCTGCCTGCGCGCACGCTGATGTAGTTTATAACAGTTAGCACAGTAATTAGCGAGACGGCTAATAATTTAACCCCAATGTTTTCGAGCGGATAAAGGTTGCCCAAAAAAGGAAGGTGGATGGCTACCGAATGTTCTGCAATTGCATCAAGCCGGGGTAGCTGAAGAAAGTAATCTGCATATTGCGAGCACACAAATGAAATGGCTGCCACCGCCGCAGTATTAATAACTGCAAAAGCCGCCCATCCATATAAAAACGCCACAAACCGGCCGTACATATGTTTGAAATAAACGTATTGGCCACCGGTTTCGGGCAGCATGGCACCCACCTCTGCATAAATTAACGCACCAATTAGTGAGAATAGACCGGCAATGATCCAAACTGCGGTCATCCATAAGGGTGAGCCGGTTTGCGCCGCCATGGTAGCAGGCTTCATAAACACACCTGAACCTATAATACTGCCGATAATAATTGAAACCGCAGGCCACAGGCCGATGGTTTTTTTTAGCTGCGATGCATCCATTAATATTATGCTGTCTGATGAAGATATGAAACGGCAGCAATAATTGGCCAACAGTTTTTGCATCCAGAAAAACGGGCCTTATTTGTTAACTTCACCTACATGAACCACCTTTGGTCTAAGATAGTTGTCAATACTGTTTACCGCAACAAAAGTAGACAGGAAGAATTATCGGCGTTTGAACTGGCTAAGGGGCTGCGCGAATTCCGGCTCAATGTATGGCAGCAGATAAAAGATGCGATACTGATTGGTGCAGGTATTTTTTGTGCGGGTTTTGGTCTCAAAAGTTTTTTGCTGCCTACTCAATTTATTGATGGCGGCGCAACCGGCATCTCGTTAATGATATCCGAGCTTACCTCTTTTCAATTACCCGTGGTGCTGGTCATTATTAATATTCCGTTTGTGCTGCTGGGTTTGGTGGTGGTTGATAAATTGTTTGCGTTGAAAGCCAGTCTGGCTATTATTGGCCTGGCCATTTGCACCGCTTTTTTTCCATTTCCGGACGTAACGCACGATAAATTGCTGGTAGCCGTATTTGGTGGATTTTTCCTGGGCGCCGGCATCGGTTTATCTGTACGCGGTGGCGCCGTGCTGGATGGTACAGAAGTGCTGGCCATTTTCATCAGCCGCAAAACCAGCCTCACCATTGGCGATGTCATTCTCAGCTTCAACATCGTTATTTTTTCAGTGGCCGCCTGGCTGCTCTCGGTAGAAACGGCTTTGTATTCTGTACTTACCTACCTTGCTGCGTCCAAGACCGTGGATTTTATTATCGAAGGCATTGAAGAATATACCGGAGTTACCATTATCTCTGTAAAAAGCGATGCCATCCGCAAAATGATTACCGATGAACTGGGGCGTGGCGTAACTGTATACCGCGGTAAAAGAGGGTATGGCAAAAGCGGCGATACTTATGATATTGACATTGTCTATACCGTAATCACCAGGCTGGAAGTGAGTAAGCTCAATGCGGCCATTGAGCGCATCGACCCAAATGCCTTTGTGGTAAGAAATTCAGTAAAAGATACCAAGGGCGGTATGATAAAAAAGCGGAGATTGCATTAGCGAGTGGTAACCGCCACTGACCAATACCCGGCTGTATGAAAACAAACCGTTACACATTTGCTGTACCCTTCATTGTATTTCCTTCACCAAAAAAATAATAACAATGCTTCAGCAATCAAGAAGAGACGCATTAAAAACACTGGCTGTTGGCAGCGGCGCATTGCTGCTATCGCCCGGCAGCCTGTTGGCACGCACTACTCAAAAAACCAAATTGGGTGTGGCCTTGGTAGGGCTCGGATATTACAGTACCGATCTGCTGGCACCCGCCCTGCAACAAACAAAAAACTGTTACCTGGCCGGCATTGTTACAGGCACACCCGCCAAAGCAACTGCGTGGAAAGAGAAATACAAAATACCAGATAAGAATATTTACAACTACCAGAATTTCGATTCCATTGCCAATAACCCAGATATAGATGTTGTATACGTGGTATTGCCACCTTCAATGCACCGCGAGTATGTAATCAGGGCGGCCAATGCCGGTAAAGATGTATGGTGCGAGAAACCCATGGCCATTACCGAACAGGAATGCAAAGAAATGATTGATGCGTGCAAAAAAAATAAAAAGTCGCTGGCCATAGGTTACCGGTTGCAACATGAACCAAATACGCAGGAATACCGTCGCATTGTGAAACAACAATTGCTGGGTAAAGTAAAACAGGTGAATTGCGCAGCTGGTTACCGGGATAACCGAACCGATCACTGGAAGCAGAAAAAAGAATTGGGCGGCGGTGTATCGTATGATATGGGTGTATACGCTATTCAGGGCGCCAGGCTGGGGTCTGGCATGGAACCGGTGGCGGTGGTATCGTCGAAACTATCAACTACGCGACCTGAAATTTATAAAAATGGTCTTGAAGAAACGATGGAAGTAGTATTGGAATTTCCCGGCGGTGTGCTGGCCAATATCAAATCCACTTTTGGAGAGAATACCAATTTCATGGACATCACTTGCGAAAAAGGCATTATAAAAATGGCCCCTTATTCTGGTTACAATGGCCTTAAAGGAAGCAGCCCGCTGGGAGAAATTTATACGCCGTATGAGGTGCCCTGGCAGCAAGCCAAGCAAATGGATGATGATGCCATGGCCATCATGCAAAAAAAGCCCATGATGGTACCTGGCGAAGAAGGCCTGCGCGATATACGTATTGTGGAAGCCCTACATAAATCTGCGGCTACAGGTAGCCGTGTGACGCTGTGAGTTCATAATTACAATAATCAGATTGCATCACCAACGTAGATCGCTGCTGATGCAAAAAAATTTGACGGCGGTTCGCAAGGACGTTACATGGATTAGCGTGACGTCTTTGCGAGCCGCTTTTGTAATAATGGTAGTCTTAGAGTATTATGCGGCGAAGCAATCTTACTGATGCCCTAACAGTGTATTGCACCAAAGTGCTAACGCAGCATGCATCACATTTGCATCAGTATAAGATAACAATCAGCAGATTGCTTCACCGCCGAATTACCCTGCGATTGCAAAAAACCTGATGGCGGTTCGCAAAGACGTTCTCGTAAGAACGGTCCGGCGTGACGGTTCGCAAAGACGTTGCGGCAAAGTAGCGTGACGTCTTTGCGAGCCGCATGTTCGGTGATAAATAATTAGTGACTTGAGCGGCGAAGCAATCTTATTGATGCCCTAACAGTGTGTTTCACAAAAGTGCTAACGCAGCATGCATAATTAATTCAGCAATACACTACCACAATCAGCAGATTGCTTCACCGCCGAATTACCCTGCGATTGCAAAAAACCTCATGGCGGTTCGCAAAGACGTTCTCGTAAGAACGGCCCGGCGTGACGGTTCGCAAAGACGTTGCGGCAAAGTAGCGTGACGTCTTTGCGAGCCGCATGTTCGGTGATAAATAATTAATGACTTGAGCGGCGAAGCAATCTTATTGATGCCCTAACAGTGTGTTTCACAAAAGTGCTAACGCAGCAAGCATCACATTTGCATCAGTATAAGATAACAATCAGCAGATTGCTTCACCGCCGAATTACCCTGCGATTGCAAAAAACCTCATGGCGGTTCGCAAAGACGTTCTCTTAAGAACGGCCCGGCGTGACGGTTCGCAAGATCTTACTGATGCCCTAACAGTGTGTTGCACAAAAGTGCTGACGCAGCCTGCATAAACAAATTACTATCGCCAAATTAGATGAACCGCGTAACGCCCCAAAGCAAAAATGCCGAGCGTGATCATAATATAACCCGGAATTTTTTTCAACAACACCGCTTTGTGTTGTATGACAGCAACTACTTTGTTAGCCAGGTAGGCAACAATTACCAGCAATGTAAATACACCGGCAGCCACACCCGCCAGGTAACTATGCAGTTGTACGGGAGACGATAAATTAATCCACTGCTGGCTGTTGAGATAGGCTGTTACCCCCAGCCAAAAGGGCATGGCCAGCGGGTTCAGTATGCCTAGCATCAACCCCCTGCGAAAACCACTGTTGTTAAAATGTTCGGTAAACTTTGAAGGTTGTGCAGCAGCACGAAGGGTAAGCGTACCTAAAGTAAGCATTACAAGGGCCGCTATCAGTTGAAAATTGCTTACCACCACAGGTGCTGATACAATCCACGCTTCAAACTTCACTGCCAGCCATGCATAGATATATTCCATGATGCCTGCAGCCAGCGCCAACCGCCAGGCAATATGCGGCTTTTTATCGAGCCCCAGTTGAACAGCGCTCAGGTTGATGGTGCCCGGTGTAAGGGAACCTGTAAAACTAAAAAAGAAGGAAAAGAAGAAATTCACTGATGGTCATTTTGGACTACGGATGACCGTATGTACACTGATTCAGATCATTCACTGATTGATTTAACATCCGTTTGATCCGTGTGCTGCTGCGGATTACGCTACTTGGTCTCTACTTTCTTTCCAGCATCTTTCCAGGCTTTGATGCCACCATCCAGGTTAACCACTTTTGTAAATCCGTTGGAAGCCAGCCAGTCGGCCGCCTTGCCACTGCGAACGCCACTCAGGCAATAAACGTAAACGGGCTGCGATTTATCCAGTTTACCTGCCTGCTCGCTGAATTGTTTTTCATTGAGCCAATTATAATTTACCGCACCCTTTATATAACCTTGTTTAAATTCCTCTGGCGTTCTTACATCCACCACCTGCGCGCCTTTGGCCTGTATGGCTTTTTCAAAATCGTTTACAGGTATTACCTGCTTTTCCTGCGCAAAGGCCGCAGTTGACAATAACAGGAACAATGCTATCCGGGCAAGAATTTTCATACATCGCTTTTTTAGTGGTATAAAATTATGCATTATTAATAGCATACAAAAATTGCTTTACCGTAAAACAAACCGGCTTATTCCGGGTAAAAATTGCCTTTGTTCTTCATTACGGTAAAGGAGTAATCGCGCCCCGTTTTTCTAATGGCCCGGTACACCGCGCTTACCACATCGCTCAGGGTGATATTGCCACGGTAATTGTATTCACCTTTTTTAATTTTATCGCGTGTAACCGATATACTTTTGTTCTTTAACACAGCAGGTGCTTTCTCAATTTCCCTGTTAAGGGTTTCATAATCGGTTGCTTCCGCGCTGTTCAATTGTACCCTGGCTATAAATTTTGACATGATGATCGATTTTTTTACTAATGGCTTTACACGGCAACCACATAAAAGTTCTGGCACATGCTTATTATAACATAAGTTTTACCGGTGGTTGATAGCAAGCACAAACGGATCTGCAGCTAAATTGTTGGCGCGTTTCAGTACTATATCATACTCGCGTTTACCAGTTACGGCAATTTCCTTTTTTTCGTACCCAGGCAGGCTTACCACCAGCGTTTTTTCGGTGGTTGCAACAGGCAGGCTGAAAGTACCGTCTGGCATGGTGCCGGTGGTTACATTACCGGCCTTGGCTTGTACATTAACACCTTCTAACGGAAGCGATTCTTCAAAAGACGTGATGCGCCCAGTGATGGTAATGGATTTTGATTGTGCGGTGGCAGCCAGCGAAAATACCAGCATGAATAATACCAGGGCAGGCGAAAATAATTTTCTCATGAGTGCTTATTTTTTAAATGAATAAATGGCGGAGTAGTGGCAAGAAACCTGTGGAAAGCATCGTCAGCAACAACAATAGGAAGAACAACCAGCCGGCCCGGTAGCCGCACCGATGTACAAGATTTGATACATTGATAGTTGCAATTTCATCAGTGAACTGTGATAACGGTATTTATTAGTCTACTAAATTGGTAGACAAATATAGAACACGCTGACCGGATTTCCCAAAAAACAGCAAAAAAATTTACGGTTTTACAGCCGAAGCGGGTTAATTTTGACAGCACCCGGCACAACGATTGGCGCCGTTTTACATAATTATGACCATGCAAAAAATTTATTTGAGCGATTCTGGCCCCAAGGTATCCCCTGCTATCTATGGTTTTTACAGGTGGGCTACCGAAGCACCGGATACACAAGCGTCTATGGAGAAAATAGTAAACCTTTGCCTGGAACTGGGTATCAATACCTTTGACCACGCAGATATTTACGGCGCCTACCAGTGCGAAGAGATTTTTGGCAACCTTATTAAGGCGAAATCTTTTAAACGTGAAGACATTGTACTGTTCACCAAATGCGGCCTGCGCCTGCCCGATGCTGCCCACCCCGGCATCAGGGTTAAACACTACGATACCTCACGTGAACATATTCTTACAAGCGTAGACAATTCTTTGCGCAAGCTTAAAACAGATTACATCGATATCTTTTTGCTGGACCATCTGGACCCACTCTCCAGCCTGGAAGAAACCGCGTTGACCCTATCCCAGTTGAGAGACTCCGGAAAAGTAAAAAACATAGGTGTTACCAACTTCTCGGTCTTTCAACACCAGTTATTAGCTTCTTACCTGCGCGTACCCATTGTAACCAATCATATTGAACTAAACCTGCTCAACACCTCTGCACTCGATAATGGCCAGGTAGATTATATCAAACAGCGTTATATGCGGCCCCTCGCCTCTGCCCCACTCGCCGGCGGGCGCATTGCAACTGGTACCGATGAAGATGCCATTCGCGTACGCAGAAAATTGGTAGAGATTGCAAAAAAATACGATGCCGATATTGAATCGATCGCCGTTGCCTGGCTGGTAAAATTTGGCGCATTGCCGCTCATCGGCACCACCAGCGAACAACGCATCCGCAATATTGTAAATGCTTTTAAAATTGATCTGGACAGGCAGGACTGGTACGAGCTGTACGCGGCGAGCAAATCATCAGTATAAGTTTATAGTTTTTAGTTTTTAGTTTTTAGTTGCGCATAAATACCCGAAGTCTTATAACCTGGGCTGATGTTGCCTCCGGACATAAAGACTTCGGGTATTTACTCTGGACCATACATCCAGTTAAACGAACTAAAAACTATAAACTAAAAACTATTCTATCACTACTTTTCTACTGAACACATAGCCCGGCTTCTGCACCTGCAAAATGTACACACCACTTTTAACAGCTGCCGATAAATAAATATCATAGTTGCCAGAACCTGGCATGTTGATAGTCCCCATCTGTAACACCTGGCCGGCAAGTGTGCTGATGCGGTAATCGAAATGACCTGTGATATTCTTAGTGGCTATACGAATACTGCCATGGGCCGGGTTAGCAATAGACATCACCCTTTCTGCACCTGCATTGCCGCTTACCAATACTATCTTAGACAATTGTGTTTTTCCATTGATGTCAATACTGCGCAAACGGTACCATGTTTTTTCATTGAGCGCTTTGCTGTCAGTATATTCATATTGCTGTTCTGTTATGAGATTGCGGGCAGCCACATTACCAATGGCATAAAATCCAATGCCGTCATCGCTGCGTTGCACTTCATAATGGCTTACGTTGATTTCATTACTGGTTGTCCATTTTACAACAGCATTGTTGTTGCTGTTATAGGCGCCAAACTGCAACAGGTCAACGGGCAATGCAAAAGAAATACTGCCAAATGTAAAGCTGCCAAAAGAAGACAATGTATTAGAACTGATGGTACCGGTAGTGGCGGTATTGCCAGCCGCACTGCCACCCACCTGCGTCCATAAACCGGTAATATAGTTAGCCACTCTAATGCTGGCCAGCAAATATGGCGGCATAGCAATCTTGCTGTTGTTCCAGTTCATGTCTACCGTTGCCGTACCACCGCTTATTTTATTAACCACCCAGTATTCGTTGGGGTCAACAGTTACCAGCGGCGCAGCCACATTTCCAGTATTGGTGGTGGGGCCGGCATAGCGCGCATTAAAAACTGCCGCGCCAGACAGGTTGTTAACTGCTATTGTTCTTTCAACCGTTCCATTACCTACCGGAAACGTAAATGCGGTGTTGCCATTTTTTGTTACCCATCCGCTTACATGTTTGCTGTCCGCATCTCCCGTATAAGAAGCACCGGCTTCATATACCAGGTAATTGGGTGTGGCAGATGTGCTGATGATACCTGTAGTAAATGTATGTGTGCCGCTAACACTCAGATCGTTGTTGAGCGTAATGCCCGCTGCATTGTTAGAAACCAGGTTGAATGTTCTAAACGGCTGTGTGCCCGATACTACTTGTGCAGTTGAACCATTGAGGTACAAGGTACCGCTACCTGCTGCCATAGCCGCCTGCCCGTTCACCAATTGCTGTTGCACATAGAGGCTGGCATTGTTAGTGAGCGCTGCACCGGAAGCATTGGTAAACGACCCATTTACAAAAAGTATGCTCGACGGGCCGCTGATATAAAGCGTACCGTTGTTCTGCAGGTTTACCTGGGCTTGCGTATTGCAGATACCGGCCAGTAGCATTGCCGTGGTAAAAATTATTGTTGCTTTCATCTGAACTGACTTTTAATGGTGATTATTTATTTGACTTCAGTTCGCTGATTGTTTTCTTCATCTCATCAATTTGCTGTTGTAATTCTTTTATTGAATTGATCAGCACAGGCACCAGTTCAGCGTAATTCATACCCAGGCTTTCTTTTGTTTCATCGCCCGTTACTACCTGCGGAATTATCTTTTTTACTTCCTGCGCTATCAAACCAATTTTATGCTGGTTGGGATGGTCTTTCCAGTCGTAGCTCACGGGGCGTAGCGCAAGCACTTCTTTTAAGCCATAGTTAAGCGGCAGTATATTTTTCTTGAGCCGTATATCAGAAGTTTGAATGGTGCCATTGGCAGACCACACAGCCGACCAGCGGTTGGTGGTATTGCCCACGGTGTACACATTGTCCTGGCCGGGAATGAGGCCGGCATTGGTAATGCGCATCCGCTCGGTATTGTTACTACTGCTGGTAGTATAAAATATAAGGCTCTTGTTATTGGTAGAATTGCCAATCACAAAATCATTACCGGTGGTATATAAATAAGCATTGTTTGCACCACCCAGTATACCGGTGGCAGAGTAATTGCTTGAGTTGATGCCCATATCTATATAGTTCACTGTTTCGCTGCCGTTATCTGCCGTGGCTACCACATCTGACGATGCTACCGTGCCATTCGACAGGTTCTGGATATTCAATTGCAAGTAATTATTATTATTGCCTCTTCCCACAATGGCATTTACTGAAGAAGATGTACCTGCATCTACCAGCAATTTTTCACGGTTGCTGCCGGAGAAACTTTCTGTACCAATGCCTACTGCAAGGCTGCTATTGCTTCGGTCTCCCAGTATTACTTCATTGGGCAATGTGGCAGATGCATTATAACCCACTGCAGTTGACCCAGCTGCAGTACCGGTTGCAGAAGCGCCGGCACCAATTGCCGTTGCGTTTGCTACAGTACCAATGCTAGCTCCATTACCAATGGCCACACCGCTGTTTCCATTAACTGTTGCTGCATTACCAATGGCAATGGCAGGGCTCAGGCTGTATGCTATGGTTGCGCCGGTGCCGATGGCAATTGAACTGGCGCTATTGGTAGTAGCCGTTGTACCAATGGCAATAGCACTGTTGGCATTGGTAACGGCCTTGTTAGCCAGCGTACTGTTACTGCCGATTGCAATAGAACCGGAAGCATTGGCCGTTGCGTTGCTTCCAATAGCTACGGCATCGCTAATGCTGTAAGCCGTAACGGCCGCAGCACCTATGGCCAGTGAATTGGCATTGTTGGCCGTTGCACCATTGCCTATGGCGAAAGAATTACTTCCGTTTGTGACAGCGTTGTTGCCGATAGAAAAAGAATTATCTGTATTAACTGCAGAACTGTTGCCAATGGCAAAACCATTGACATGATTAAAACCCACGTTGGCACTGCTGCCCAATGCATAAGAATGGGTAGAATTGCTGATGGATGCGCCGGCACCCAGCGCCATGGCGTTCTGATCAAACTTGGCTGTTTGTGCAGCATTCACTTTTACCACAAAAGCCTGCGCATCTGTGGTACCGATAAAATTATTGGTCGGGTTAGTACCCGCATTGCCCGTAAGCGACCATGCGTTAAGGGCAGATGAACTTATTTTTTTTACCACACCATTTACAATGGTCAGCATACTGTCTGCACCGCTGCCTAACTGCAAGCCGGCTAAATATAAAGGATTGGATGCCGCAGTAACATGCAGTTTATAAGCAGGATTGTTGTTACCGATACCCACATTGCCCGATCCGTCTATACGCATTCTTTCATTTGTTGACTGTGAGGTACCGCCTGTCATAAATACAAGCGATCTGCCGGAAGTACCTGTTCCCACCAAAAAGTTTTGGCCCAGGTTATAGAGGTATGCATCATTGGAAGATCCCATTACACCACCGGCATAGTTGCTGCCGTTTATACCCATATCTACATAATTGCTTGTCTCATTTCCATTATCTGCAGTAGCTACCACATCAGAAGATGCACTGGTGCCCGAAGAAAGGTTTTGAATATTCAGTTGCAGGTAACTATCAATAGTGCCTTTGCCCACAATAGCGTTTACCGAACTGGTGGTACCCGCATGCACCAGCAGCTTTTCAGGATAGGTACCATTAAATGTGGTAGTGCCTATGCCCATGTTGCCACCGGCAGTGAGCCGCATCTTCTCCGTGTTATTGGTGATAAATGGAAGATCAAAATTATTGATGGTGCCTAGCGTTTTGATAGATGCTACGCTGTTGCCACCCTGGCTCCAGTTGGTACCAGCACCCGTGGGCAGGCTTTGCGCACTGATATTCCAGTTAACACCATTGCTCACCACACGGATACTTTCGTTTACCTCATCCAGCAACCAACTGGCAATACCGTCTATGGTTTGAGATGAAGTAGTGGCAATAGTAAGCAATGAAGTATTTGAACTTACATTTTTTATCCAGTAGGCGCGGCCAATACAGGCGGTAGCATCAGGCAGTGTTAATGTGGCTGCAGACGTACCGGTAAATACCAGCATGTTATCTGTTGCCGTTACTGCATTACTGGCGGTAAACGACCGGTAGTTCAGCGAAAGCGATCCCCTTACATCAAGCGTTGAATTGGGTGTAGTGGTACCCACACCTATTTGCGCATTGGCTTGTGCTGCAAAAACCATTACGGCTGCAAAACAGGCAAGAAATTGGTAACTCCGGTTAGATGATTTCATAATTTGAGATTAGCAGTAGTGTGTAATGATGGTTATTATTAATTGATCCTTCTCCACTCGGTACCGTCGGATAAAATTTCATAGTAATTAGCGCCGGCTGTACCTGTCAGTGTGGTAGTGGTGGAGCTGGCATCGGTTCTGATTGTTTGCGACAGGCTGATAGCACCCGTTCCCTGGTTTAACAGGCGATAGATTCTTCCTGCACAGGAAGTGGCAGCGGGCAACGTCCAGGTGGCGGCAGCACCGGTATTAATGATCACGTAATCGGTTGCCAGTATACTATATGCTCCTGTAACAGTGCGGTAAGCCATAGCCAGCGATCCGTTTACAGATAAAGTTGAACCAGGATTGTTATTACCGATACCAACATTACCGGCACCGGATATGCGCATTCTTTCTGTGGCATTTGCCTGCGTGGCATTGGGTGTTGTAAAGAAAACAAGTGGTTTGTTATTGCCCAGGTTGCCCAGCGCAAAATCATTGCCTGCGGCGTATAAGTAGGTATTGTTTACACCATTTAAAACAGGCACTGCTGTATTGTTATACGCACTTGAATTAATGCCCATATCAATGTAGTTGGATGTTTCGGAACCGTTGTCGGCGGTAGCCACCAGGTCAGAACTGGCGCTGGTTCCGGCAGAGCGGTTTTGTACGTTAATCTGCAAATAATTATCGATGCTGCCTTTACCGGTCATCAGGTTATAAGAAGTGGTAGTACCTGCATCAATCAATAATTTCTCCGGGTTGGTTGCATTGAATGCATTGGAACCAACTGCCATGCGGCCGCTTTGCAGGCGCATGATCTCAGACATTCCATTTACATAGTGGTAGCTTTTAAATACAATGGGTTCATCGCCATCATCGCCAATGATAAATTCAAAACCGCCGTTATTACTGGTACCGGTAGATCCAAACTCAAAATAATCAGTACCGGCAGAACTTCCTTTTACACGAAAATTGCCATTGACATCCGTATACATCTTCGGTTTGTAAAAGGAGGCATTGGGTGCTTCGAACTGCATGGCAGATCGTACATAGGTAACCTTTTCATCATTATCGTTGTAATCTGTGTAACCTTGTACAAGCCCGAGCGTCTGGCGCCTGCCAAACTCCAGGTAAGATTGTCCGTTAGATTTCAAGGTCATTTGTTTGTCATCGCTTGTTCCTAAAAAATTTATCGCCGGGTTGATATTCGCGTTACCGGTCTGGCTCCAGCTGATAGCAGAACTACCGGCCAAATTATTTACCACGTGCCAGTTGGTGCCGTTGCTTACCACGGTAACGGTTTGATAAATTTCATTGAGTGTCCAGCTGGTGAGTGCATCAATGGTTTGAGCAGCCGTAGTGGCAATGGTGACAACAGGCGTAGGCCCTGTTGTACTGGCATTTTTAATCTGATAACTTCTGCCGGCAATTCCCACTGCAGTTGGTAATGTGAGCGTAGTGGCAGCAGTACCTGTAAACACCAGTATATTATCGCTGATGGCAGCTGTTGTACCAGCAGTAAATGTTCTGTATCCGGTAGAAAGCGAGCCCCGTACATCTAAAGTAGAATTGGGTGTGGTAGTACCCACACCTATTTGCGCAGACAACGTAGCTGCAGAAAGAAGAGCAGTTAAGAAAAGTGACAGGTTTTTCATGAACATTGCGTTTGAGTTGATCTTTATGCTTCAATAACGCCATGTTGTAACTTTAATTTAAAATTAATGTTGTTTCTACTAAACAATGAATACTTATCAGCCTGTAAGGGTATGCTATTAACTAATAAGGGTCTGCTGTGCCGGGTGGAATGGTATGAGGTAAAACAGCGGTTATAGGTGCGGGTTTGATCGGCTTTGTTTTAGTATGGTTCCATTCCCAGTTGATGCCTACAACAAAATAACGTTCGGCAGCAAACGGTTTAAAACTGTACATCGGAAAACTCCATTGATTGTAAGAAAAACCAAGCAGTACGCCGGGGTCTACCAATGCATTGGTGGCATACATTCGCGTATGTTGTACGGCAATACCCGTATATACCCAGTCGAACGGCTGGTAATACAGCTCTGACCAGTTGTAAAAAAAATTGTCATACTCGGTTTCTGCAGAAAGGCTGTATTGGGCTTGGGATGAAAAACCAAATTTTTTGAAACTGCATTCAGAATTGAGGCCAAATGAACCACCTTTCATTTTACCGGCCATGCCGCCTATCATTGGGGTAAGCGACCAGGAAAAAATACGTTGTGCCGAAAATGTACGGCCTGCATACAGGGAAAAGGTATTGATATCTTCGTAATTATAACGGGCTTCGGCATACCATTTATGTTTGGTCTCATAATGCGCAACAGGTGCCAGCATACTGGTTGCACCGCCGCCAATAAATGAATATTGCTCCAGCATCAGCTTTTGCTGGGCGTTCGCATCACAGAAAAAGGCAAGAAAAAATAGTATGGTATATGCTTTATGCATATTTTCTCTCCTGCATTACTACTTCCGCAGCCTGTTTTACGCTCACGGTTATTTCAGCATTCATTAGCCGGTCTAATATGGATATCTCTTTTAAAAAGGGGTTCCAAAAGAAAACAAGTTTATCAATGGGCGTCCAGAGAATTACCCAGCTGAAAATGTCCACTGCATTGCCTATAATAAAATGAACGCGGTTCTCCTCGTTCAACAATGTAAACTTGAAAACATGGCTGATGATGACGATGGCCATACTAATGCATAATAATTTATACGCCCCTTTTTTAAACTTAAGGAACTCTGCTTCTTTTATTACTTTCTGAATAGAAAAATGACGGCGGATGGAGTGAATCAGCGGTTCAACATATTGCCGGTCGCTCTCATTGGTGCAAACCAGTTTATACCGGAGCTGGGAATGTCTTTTGATAGCAACGATAGAAGAGGCAATGTACTTTTCAAACTCGTGGCTTAGCTGCCGCTTATAAATAGGCGATGGATCATGCACGTTAAAGTAACTGTCTATCGTCTGTTCATCAACAGTTAAGAAAATAGAAATATTCTTTAACAACATCTTGTCCATACGGGTAGAGATTATTACTGCCTTGCAACTGCTGAGTTATTATGTTTGATGTTACTCAAGACATCACAACAAAACTGATGGTGGCTGTAACCGTGTAGCAAACGGGTAATACCCCTGAGTATTATTTTTTGAAGGTCTGATTTTCCCAGGCTAGGGGTAAATATTCATACAGCTACATGGTCTTATGTATAACTTGAATTAATCCAGCGCCGCAATGCAGGGGAGACGGTAATAAGTGAATACGAAAAAATAATTGATCAAAGGATCGCGGCTTTGGCCATGCTGCTCAATACACAGATTAGGCCTGAGTCTTCATTACAATCATACGGCGCGCTCAATATAACTTATGGAAACGATAGTAGGCTGCCATCTGGTTATTACAACACAAATGCGCGGGCGTCTGGTTAAGGGAAGATTAAAAATAGCTGCCGCCAATTAGTGATGTTATATAAAGCATATATTTGGGATTGCACCGTATGTAGCATTCGCAACACCCCATCGCATTTCATTCTTTTAATCTTTGCCCCACTCTTTTGATAAGTATGCAATAAAGCTTGTAATCATACAAGCACAACCTGTCTGTTCTGGTATCAATAAAGATTTTTCAAACACAGCATCCTATTACAAACCTCGTTTTATGCGTACCCATGACAAGCTCCAGCATCTATGCTGATAACCCCATTTTAACCATCTAAACTTTAAACCGCATGAAACATCTACATCCCGCCAAGGATTTATTTCCATTGGTTGCCAGTAAAAAAAAATTGTCTGTACCATGGCAATTGCTACGCAGACAAATAACGATGACAATTATTTTTATCACCTTAGCCATTTTTATTACTACGCAGTTGTTTGCCCAGCAAAGCATCGGTTCTATTCATATAGACCCCGCCAGAACGGATAGTTGTGAAACAGGTCGTATTTGCATTAAATATGTTTTGCCGGCTGCTACCGTAGGCGGAGTAAACAGTACCGGAGAATTGGTGATTGCTATGGCTATCTATCAAAATTTAAATGAGGCCAACCCGCATTACCTGATGAATACTATAACCAGTCCGGTCATCAACAGTTATTCCTGGGATTCTTCTTACTACATAAATATTGACCCTGCATATATTAACATCAATTCATCGCCGGGCGGCTTCGATTATATACTTACCGGTTCATTTACGCTCAACGGATCCGCATTGCCGCCAGTTGTGCTGGGCGATCCGCTGGAAGGCCAGAAACCGGGATATAATAAAGATTACCTGGTGTCGTGCTCTGGTGTATGCTCAGTGGGACCGTTCTCCTACATCACCAATGAAACAGATAACAATGCCAACGGATCAGTGGTGGTGACGGTTTCCGGCATTCCCCCTTACACTTTTACGCTCAACGGCATTACCAATAACTCGGGTATTTTTACCGGTCTTACCGCGGGCAATTATGCTTTAGCAATCAGTGATGCTAACCAATGTACAGGAGGCGCCAGCATTACTGTTGGCAGAACCATTACTATCGATCCTTCCAAATGCCCTCATGATACTATCATTATGGCCGACCCCAATACCTGTACGGCCGTCGTTAACTGGACCGCACCTTCATTACAATATCCTGATAGTTTAACAATACCTATCAGTGTGCTTGCACCCGAGTCAACCATCAGGCTAAAAGGAATATATAACGGTCATGGTTATTATCAGTCGGTAGACAGTTATGGCTGGATTGACGCACAAAATTCAGTTGGTTCAGTACTTGGTCACCTCGCAAGCATAACCGATGCCGGAGAAAGCGCCTTTATAAAAACGTATCTGCCCCAACCAGATTTTGGTGCCTGGATTGGATTGTATAACCCCGGCAACGGTTTTACCTGGATTACCGGCGAGCCATTCAATTATACCGACTGGAATACAAATGAACCCAGCAATGCAAATGGCACTGCAAATTTTGTGGGTGAGCCGTATGTGCATATTCGTGGGGCTGCGCCCAACGACAGATGGAATGATTTACCTGATGGCTGGAAGCTTCCATTCATAGCAGAATTTGATACACCCATACTGACCTACACACAGACTTCCGGCCCTGCGCCCGGCAGTGCTGTTGCAGCAGGCGAGTATACTGTTTGCTACCAAATTTATAATAACGTTACACATGTTTATACCAGCTGTTGTTTCAAATTGAGTGTGGTATGCAGCGGCACTTCACCGCTTTGCCCGGCCGATACCACTATAACGGTGGCAGGTACTAATTGTACAACGTCCGTTAAATGGACCATTCCTTCAACCGCCTTTCCTCCCAGTATACCAATTGCAGGCGGAGATGCATTTGCTCCGGGTACTGGCCACCTAAACCTGAAAGGCATTTATGGCGGCCATGGTTATTATTATTCTGACGATACTTATTATTGGCCCAGGGCGCGGGATATTGCTGCTGCAGCAAATGGTCACCTGGTAACCATTAACAATGCGGGTGAAGGGGTATTCGTCAAAATCAATTTACCACAACCCGATTTTGGCGCCTGGATTGGTTTGTACAATACCGGTACAGTTGGTAGTTTTACCTGGGTAAACGGCGAAGCATTGGTGTATACAGACTGGAATAATAATGAGCCCAACAATGGTGGAAGTACTACCAGTATTGTGGAACCGTATGTGCACATCCGTGGCGGCACACCCAATGATAAATGGAATGATTTATCTGCTGACTGGCGGTTACAGTTTATTGCCGAGTTCGACAATCCTGTTCTTACTTATAAACAGCTTTCCGGTATTGCCTGGGGAAGCAACCAGGGACCAGGCACCTATAATGTTTGTTACGAAATTATTAACCACGCTACAGGCCAGACCGCAGTATGTTGCTTTGATGTAACCGTTGCCTGCAATACTGCACCCTCCTTGAGAAGTGCCGCAATAAATACCGCTACCAACGCCCCTATATTTGCGAATAAGCAGTCCGTCGCTACCGTTTACCCCAACCCGGCAAAGACAGGTGAAAACTTTTCGATTCAATTGAAAGGCGATGCAGCCGGTGAGAAAATTATCATCATGGCGTATGACGTATTCGGCCGGCTTATAGAAACAAAAACCGGGTTGTCACCCAACAGCATTATTTTGATGGGTAGTGATTACCGTCCTGGTATGTACATCCTTCAGGTAATACAGGGAAGAAATAGAATGCCGCTGAAGATAACAAAACAGTAGGCATTTACCATTCATTGCAGAGGGGCCCTGTTGGTTGACAGGGTCCTTTTGTTTCGGTTTACCCCAGCCTCATCATTACACAACAGGTTAGCTTAAAACAATGTCAGCTGTAACTGAGCTGCGGGAGATTTTTTCTTTTTGGCAGGCGTTGACAGGGAAGGTAATAATAATGCAGTGCGGTTGGCTAGCGAAGCAGCAGGCACCGGCGCTGCGGCTGCAATATGATATACCGCGGTAGCGGCATAGCGCGATGCATGAATAATTTGCACACCATTGGCCCGGCTGTTGAACAACTCGGTGACCATAGCGGGATCATTGTTTTCTTTTGAAAGGTGCGATAGAAAAATATGGGTCATAAAAGAAGGCCGGTGGTCTGCTAATAACTGCAGCGCCTGCACATTTGACAAATGCCCGTGTTTGCCACTAATGCGGTTTCTGAGAAAAACCGGGTAACGGCTATTGGCCAGCATTGTTTCATCATAATTAGCTTCCAAAAATATAGCATGGCACATTTTGAAATAATGTATCACATGCTTGCAGGGCGCGCCAATATCGGTAAAGACGCCAATATTTGTTCCCGTATAACTAACAACAAAGCTGTGCGGATCAATAGCATCGTGCCATTTGGGAAAGGCAGTAATTGAAATAGCACCAACCTGTACCGGTTCAAATGGGTTGAAAGAGCGCACGAGTTGTTCGTTCAACAAAAAACCGCAGGCCCTGTAGGTGCGCGGGGTAATATATACAGAAAGATTATATTTTTTTACCAGCGTTGGTACACCACTGATATGATCCGTATGTTCATGGGTGATAAAAAGCGCTTTTACTTTTGCCGGATCAAGGCCAAGGTTGTACATTCTTTTTTCAATTTCACGGCAGCTGATGCCTGCATCCACCAAAACCGCTTCTTCATTGTTACCTATATAATAACAATTGCCATTACTGCCCGAATTCAATGATGCAACAAACAAAGACATGCCGGCAAAATACAAAAAAAGCAGCTAACCGCCCATATCAAAGAAAACTAAACAAGGCTTCTGTAAACTTTTGCAGCTCCTGCACATGCGGAATGTGGCCAACACCCGGCATTTCAACCAGTCGGGCGTTTTTAATGGCTGTCGCCGTTTTTTTACCCAATTGCGGGTACTGGCCATAGGTTGATTTCTGTGGCTCGGATAATAATTCTTTGCCTACTATGGTGCGGTCTGCCTGGCCAATAACCAGCAGCGTGGGCACGGCAATACGGTCAATTTCATATACAACGGGTTGCTCATAAATCATTTGATACGTAACCGCATTTATCCATGCAATATGATCAAAAGCAGGGTCTTCCAGTGCTGCTGCCTGTGCTGCTACATATTGTTCGTATTCGGGCTTCCATTCAGGGTAATAACTTTGCTGGTATTTTTTATAAGAAGAATAGGTAGCAGCTTTTTCTTTTGCATATAAGTGCTCCAGGGTTTGATAAGGTACAAATGTCTTGTAATCTTCCAGCCCAATGGGGTTTTCCAGCACCAGCTTTTCCACCTTTCCCGGAAAGAGGAGTGTAAACCGCATGGCCAGCATACCACCCATGGAGTGGCCCAGCACGATTACTTTATTGATTTGAAGCGAATCGAGCAAACTTTTATTGATGGAAGCCAGGAGGTGAAAACTATAGTGCAGATCCGGCTTGGCCGAGCGGCCCCACCCGGGTTGATCCGGCACAATAACACGGTAACCTTTATTGGTCAATAAGGGAATCAAATCTTTCCAGTAATAGCCATTGAAATTTTTTCCGTGCAACAATAAAATGGTTTTGCCATTTGCTTTTGGAGGCGAAACATCCATATACGCCATAAAGCTTTGCTGGTTTTCTGCATGAAACGAAAATTGCTGCAATGGATACGGGTATACCACCTGGGCGGTAGCGGCTATGCAAATACAAACTGAGAGTAATAACACAATAAATCTTCGGGGCATCGTTTACGTTATATGTTGGTATTAAGAAGTATAGACTACTGCAAATATTGACTTGTACCTTATTGATTTGTGGCTAATTATTACCACGGAGGTAAAAGAGGTTTTTCACAGAGTACAAGAGGTAAATCCAGAACTATTTTAAATTTTGAATTTTGAATTTTGAATTTGCTTTCATCTGCGAATCTGCGGAAAACTACCATAGAGGATGAAGAGGTTTTTCACAGAGTACAAGAGGTAAATCCAGAACTATTTTAAATTTTAAATTAGAATTAGGCATATTAAGCTCTTCGTAAAGGTAATGCTTTGTTGTAACTAAATATTGTAGTATTTTCATGCTAAATATATTAGGTATGTTTCAAGGTATTAACGCAATAGAATTTGCGCGTTGTTTTCCTGATAACGAATCTTGTTTGCGTTATTTGGATGACCATAAATGGAAATTCGGCTACCAATGCAAGCACTGTGGGTGCGAGAAATATATAAAAGGTAAAACAGGATTTCATCGCAGATGCCAGCAGTGCGGATATGATGAAAGTGTGACGGCAAACACGCTTTTTCATGACATCCGTTTACCGTTATTAAAAGCGTTTCACATGCTGTTTCGCCTTACCACCAAAAAGAAAGGGATGTCTACAGTAGAACTGGCGGGTGAGGTGGGCGTTCAGCAGAAAACTGCCTGGCTGTTTAAGCGCAAAGTGCAGTTAGCAATGAGTGAAGCCGCTGCGTTACAAAACAATGTTGATGTTGACGAGTTCATTCTCGGGGCCAGAAATAAGGGGCAGCACGGCCGAAAAATTGATAAAAAAAAAGCCGCGTTAATAGCCCTTGAACTGCTGGGTAATGGAAAAGTCGGCAATATATTTATGAACCCGATAGAAAATTGCAAAGCTGACACTTTACGATATGCCCTGAAAAAAGGGGTGTCGGCATCAGCTAAAATAAGAACCGATGACTATCAGCCTTACAAAACTTTAAGCACGGAAATGGACATCACGCAAATAAGGTCATTAAAAGGAAGAAATTTCAAAGAACTGCATATTCAAATCATGCTTTTCAAAAGCTGGATGCGAGGAATACACCACAAATGTTCTAATGACCACTTTTTTGCATACTGCAATGAATACAGTTATCGGTTCAACAATAGAAACGGTCGCAAGAAAATATTTGAGGTATTGATCAAAAGAATGCTACACATAAATCCGCATCCTTATCCAATACTAAAAACATTAAGCGCTTATTCTACCTAATTCTATTTTAAATTTTGAATTTTAAATTTGCTTTCATCAACGAATCTGCGGGAAACTCCACATAGGATGAAGAGGTTTTTCACAGAGTACAAGAGGCAGATCCGATTTCTTAGACTATTTTAGATTTTGAATTTTGAATTTTAATTTCTTTAATCTGCGAATCTGCGGCCAATCCTGAAATATTTTGAATTTTGAATTTTTAATTTCTCTTACATAGGATAATTCTTTTTCGGGTTTTCGTTGCCAGGTGATTCTTTGGCGCTTTCGCCCGGGTATATATTTTTCATAACAGAAAAAGGTATCAACAACGAAATAAAAAAGGAAGCGCCCATATTGCCGAGCACTGCATTTAGAAATAATATTTTACCAAACCCCAGGTTTTTACCAGCAAACTGTCCCGGCGAAGCCTTCAATGACAAGTCAGCAGAAGGAGATGCACTAAAGATATGCGGCACCAGCACCACCAACATAAGCGTCACTAATATACAGGCAACCACCACTCCGGCCATAGCAGCTTTACCGCCAATAACTACCAGCCGTATCGTATTAATATTACGTTGGTGCTTTTTATAAAACCAGGCTATAAAAAACCCAATAACTGCTGCAAACAAAAAATTGCCCACGTATAAAATGTAGCTTTCTTCATAGCTCATCTGCTGTATGTAAGAGAAAACGGGAATACAATAAGCAACGGCCGCTGCAATAGAGAAGAAGATGACCTGTCTGAAAAAAGTAATTTCTACCTGCATAACCCCTCAGGGCTCAAATAATATACCAGCTGGCATTAACAAAAAACCGCCAGCACGGCACCCAGTACACCCTGAATATGTAGAATCGCTGCCCCAAACAAAATGTTTTGAAAAATTATGTGCAATCAGGGGGAACTAAATCTATCTGCGAAAAAGGGATAAAAAACCAACAACCAAAACTGACAACTATTTTAGCCAGACCGTTTGCGTATATGCGCCGTTGGCGGCAACATCCCATACCTCGAGCCTTACCCATGTTCTGCCGGTAAGATCAATCTCTTCTATAAAGTTCCGTTTGCCAAATGAACGGGTTGTTGTTAGGTTGATGCGATGGCGATACACCTGTTTACCATCGCCCGTAATGATTTCTGCAAAGTTGAGCGGGAAGGTCCATTGCGCGCTAAAAGAAATTACGCCGCTCCCGTTTTTGCCGATTGCAACGGTTTCGCCTGCTCCTTTTCCGTTTACGGAAAAAGATGGAATGAGTACTTCACCGGTAGTGGAGAAAAAACGTCCTTGCTGCAATACATCCAACACAGGCTGCCAGCCATTTGTGTACAATGGCAAAGCGGGCAGTTGCAGGTAGTTTACATTGAGGTGCGCGTACATTTCGTTTTCTTTTTCAATGGTAAACAAGTCGGCCTCAGATAACACTTTTTTATGCAGCCCCCAGTTGTTCATGTCGTCCATCAAATCTAACACCCGCTTACCCAGCCGGGGTTGCGATAAATCTGCCGGCATGGCTTTCCACGCGGCGCCCAGAAAACGATCAGAAAGAAAGAATTTTTCCTGGTTGTATTTGTCCGGGTAACCGGTAGAACCTTTTGTTCTTGCGTGCGCAGTCCATGCAAGCCCTTTTTCTCTTTCAAGCAGCAACAACATTTCTTCTGCATTGGCAATCCGGTATACCTTACCATAATTAGGATCATCAGACACAAATGGCTGGTCTTCTTTCCTAGACATTACCCAGTACACCGGCTTTGGAAAAAATTCAAGCCAGTGTCCACCCAGGAATGCATTGGGTTCTTCACCGGGCAATAATAGAAAATCAGCATCAGACAGCCGGTTGCACATGGCAAACAGGGCATGTAATTCTTTCAGCCGCAGGTCATCGGGTCCTTTAGTATGGGCAAAGCCATGAAATTCTGCCAGGTGTACAATGTTAACGCCTGCATCTTTGAACACCTTTACAAAATTAGGCGTATCAGGATCGGGCTTGCCGGCCAGCACTACTTTCATGACATGTTCATTGTGAAAATGACTAACCATTGTTTTGTACCCGCTGAGGGGTAGATAACTGTCGTTATGCGTGTACGCCTTTACCTGTTTTAATAAAGCATGCGGCGTAGCGGTGCTGATATAACAAAAAAAGTTGAGCCGCTGCCATGTACCGGGCGGCGCATTGAACCATGGCACGTAGCGGTTATCGCCAAACAAATCCTGCCTGATACCCAAGCCATACCCATCAAACATTTTATTATAACGGTTACCATACCACGTAAAACGAAGATTAAATGCTTCATCTAACGGATAAAAATACTGGTGCGGCGCAGGAAATACCGCCAGGCTGCCAGCCATATTGCGGCCAATAATGGTTCTGTATTTTACTGCCTGGTTAATGCTGCTGTCATTCATATTGCAAGCCGCCTGCTGCATGGTATCATATACATCAGACCAGTGAATGCTGTTCCAGTTTTTTTCTTTGCTGATGAGGCCCGCATCGTATACTATAGCGGTTGAATCAATACTGGTAGCCATTACCGCGGCAATATTAAAAAGAGGGCTGCCATGGTACAGCGTAATTTCAAGAGCCCCCTTGAAGCTTGCTGCCTGTATTTCATCTATTTTAATAATAGTGCTGTTACCATTGCTGGTGACGGTTGCAGCTTTTTTAATTAGCGCCACCGCATACGACTGGTGTGGCTTCAACGGAACTTTATCAAAAAAAATATTCCACCCGTTTTGCGAGATCAAATCACGTTTACCCACAGTAAGGAGAAAAGCAGGATCGGCATTTTTAATAATTTGACGAACCTGTGCTGATTTTACCATGCCAATACTACTTAACAACGGATGCCCATTTTCGAGATCAATTACCACTTGCCCCTTTTCATGGTTGCCGGCAGGCCAGTCTACACGTAACCTGTTGCCAACCCTCGATACCAATGCCCCATTAGACTTGTTAAAGCCTTTGGTGTTTACCGTAACCTGGGCACCCACCTGCACACAACAAAACAAGGCAAATACCAATAAAACTTTATGCAGCATAAATTATGATTGAAGACAAAGCGCAACCGCTATCAGGAAACTATCTTATTATTTCTGATACTCGACTGGCGGCAGATGAGTTCTGGCCGGAGTACTTTTTTTCTTGGATTGCCTTCGTAAGGGTCGCCGTGACGCATGAGTTCAAAAAAAAGTTTGGCCGCTTCTTCACCCATGGTTACAGTTTGCTGGTTAACCGAAGAAAGGGAAGGTGTAATATATTCGCCAAATGCCTCGTTGGCAAAACCAACAATGGCAATTTCATCGGGCATTATTTTTCCGGCGGCTTTAATAGCTTGCATGGCGCCGAGTGCGGTAAAGTCTTCCACAGCAAACACACCATCGGGCCTTCCGGTACCGCTCAGCAAGCTGTGCATACATTCCCTGCCAGATTCAATGCTTACCTTTCCATATACAATCAAATCATCGTTCACAGATATGTGGTGTGTGTTCAACGCATCAATATATCCTTTCAGCCGCTGGTTAAAAATATTTACGTGCTGCTGACCGCCAATATGTGCAATTCTTGTGCACCCCTGTTCTATGAGGTGCTTGGTAGCTGCAAATGCGCCGGCATAATCATCCACCACAACAGATGACACACCCAGTTCATCGCTCGCCCTGTCAAACAACACAAGCGGCACGCCCCTTTTCTTAATCTCGCTGTAATGATCCAGGTTCATTGATTCTTTTGAAATAGATGCCAGTACACCATCTACCTGCGACTGCAAAAATGCCTGCACGCCTTTTTTCTCATACTCATACATTTCATTTGACTGGTATATCAATACGTTGTAATTATTTTCATTGGCAACTTTTTCGATGCCATGTATTACCGAGCCAAAAAAATTGATTTCGGCGCTGGGTATAATAACGCCAATGATACTTGATTTGCCGAGGCGGAGGGAAGAAGCTATTTTATTTGGCTGGTAATTTAATTTTACCGCCGCATCTTTCACCATTTTTTTAGTAGCTTCTTTAATAGCGGGATGGTTATTGAGCGCACGCGACACCGTGGCCGCCGTTATGTTCAACGAGCGGGCAATATCCTGCAATGTTATTTTGGAAATGGTATCACTCATGGCTGCAGGTATAAAAATAATGAAGAAACCCGGCGTGAACACACCCGGTTTGACTTGCTAAAACGCTATATGAGAGAAGCTGGTACAAATTATTTTACGCTGTTTAATTTCTTTATCAGGTTCACTTCATCCTCACGGTATGGCGTACCGTCTTTTTTAAAAATATCATGAAACCATTCTATCGGCTGGCTGCCATCTGCAAGCGGTGTATCCCAGGCATAAATGGTATTGGTTTTTCCGTCTACAAAGCCCCAGTTGATGGCGGCCACGTTTTCTTTTTTCAGCAGTGGCAGTATGGTAGAGAAACGGCTGTTGCGGGTGCGTGCCATATACTCTGTACAAATAAGCGGTTTACCACTTGCTTTCAGTACGGCAATCACACGCTGGTGCTGCGGCAGTTCATCATAATTGTGATAGGTAATAATATCTGAATGGTTCAGTTGAAAAACATTCAAATCGGTCAGGTTCCAATCCCATAAACCAGCACTGATGGGCTGGTCAGGATTAACGGTTCTGGCCCATTCAAACACTTTGGTAAGCAATGGAAGGCTGGTGTTGCCTTTGCTGCTGTTGCCCGGCTCATTGTATAAATCCCACAAAAGAATACGTTTATCGTGGCCAAACTGTGTGAGTACATCTTTAACATATTTCTCCAGCTGAGGAAAATTGCTGCTGTCTGCAGATGCCGGCTGCCCGGGGTCCTGCATCCAGCCTGAATTATGAATACCTGTTTTGGGTGCAGGCTGCAAACCTTCTTTGGGTTCTTTGTTCCAGCAATCATCAAAAAATACAAACATCGGTTGTATGTGGTGCTTATCTGCAATGGCCAGAAATTGATCCACCCTTTTTTTAAATCCTTCGGGATCCTGTTTCCATGCAAGCGAATGCAGGAAAACACGCATGGTATTGAAACCGATGTTTTCTGCCCAGCCAAGTTCTTTGTCGATGGTGGCGGCATCAAAAGTAGACGCCTGCCACATTTCCAGCTGATTGATGGCATTGGCAGGAATATAATTGGCGCCGGTTAACCACTTGTGTGCAGCATACCAGCTATTGGCCTTTTCAGCCGTCCATATTTTGCCGGGTGCGGGCGGTTCGGCTACTGATTTTTTTGTTTTCTGTGCATCAGCAAATTGTACAGCCAATAATACAATCAGCAATAAAAAGGCCTTGGTGCGTACGTACATTAGGAATGATTAAAAGTGAAAAATGACTTGCTTACTATGTTGTCTTTTTGATATCGTTAAATATGCAGTGTTAAGCCGTATTATGCCGAAACGTTGTAAAAATAGGGAATAAAAAATCACATTGCTGCCAGCCTCCCACCCCTAACAATTATTTCAATTGTTGGATCAGTTCTATAATATTGTTACGGTTGGAGAAACTGGTATGGTTCTTTTTAATCAATGCATTTACCTGGTCTTTTTTTTCTGGAATGGCTGCCAGCAATTGTTTGGCAGTATTTGCCTTCTGCCATTTGCCATCTGTATACAGCCAGTATGTTTCAAGCATGCCGGCTTCAAAACCATCGGGCAGTCTGAGACTGTAAGCGCCTCCTCTTTTGATCAGCGATTTCACCGCGGGTGAAGGCAGTGTTGATGAAGACATACCATACCCGATATCGGTGCCTGGCTCTTTAATGCTGCAGGTGTACTGAACAAATAAAGGAATGGCCAATGGGGTAAGCAGTTCATAGAATTCACGGTTCACCGGTACAAATTTCCGGTCTTGTATAAAGACAGTATCGGTTTTTTCCGGAGTGGCCAGGGCGAGGTATTGGCCCGGTGCAGTTTCAAAGATCATTTCTCTGCTCAATGCATTGTAGTTAAGCATGGCTTCATTTTTACTGCCATCTTTTTGCCAAACAGTGCCTTTCACAAATGAAGGAAATACATAGTGCGCCAGTGCCACAGCCTGTTGCGCGCGCGCCATGATGACTGTCAAACAACAACATGCCAGCAATATCATTCGTACACGTTGCATAGATTACCTTTTTAACTGCTGTTCCAGCATTTTTATAAAATACCCTCCTACCACGCTTCTCGCCTGAAAGCCTACCATTTTTCCATCGGTAGTTTCATGCCAGTCGCTGAGCGGCACTCTTGATGTGGTTTCAGTTGCGTATTTGTATACCGGGTTCACCAGGGCATTAAAATCGTTTTCGTTATCAGCCAGCACTGCCGTCCATAATATCCAGTCAGATTTGGTATAGGTTTTCCTGCTGTCTAGCGGTAATCCATATTTGTTTTGTTTGCCCAGGTAAAACTTTACTTCCTTCTCGTACACTTCTTTTCTAAAGAGGCCGAGGCCCAGCACCTTATCCCAAACAATATTGTATTTCTGGCTCCAGGTGCCGTTTTTGTCAAACGTTAACGCGTAATGATCTCCCTCATCGCACATCGTCTCCCAGCGCAATGCCATGTCTTTGGCAATGGTTCTGTATTTTTCTGCCGTGGCTTTATCACCCAGCATATCTGCCAGCATTGCATAACCGCCAATGCCCACAATTGCTTTTGCAGAGAGGTTAGCATTGCGCGCCAAATGTCCGGCAAAGTCATCTGTACACAATTGGTTGGCAGGGTCAAAACCTTCCTTTACCAGGTAGTTGGCCCAGGTGGTAAGGGTGGCCCAATGTTTTTTTGCATAATCTGCATTGCCTTCTTTTTTGGCGATGGCGGCGGCCAAAATAGTCATGTTGCCGGATTCTTCTACCGGCATGCCTTCACCATAGGTTTGGCCGTTTGCAATAGGATATGTGCCGAGATCATGTGCGGCAAAAAGCTTGTCCCATTTACCGCTTTCGCTGTAATAGAAAATGCCATTCATCATTCCTTTTAATAATTCAGGGTTGTAGATCAGGTACATGGGCGCCGACGGGTAAGTGATATCCACGGTATTGATGGAGCCGTTGCTATAGTTCTCTTTTGACAAAAACAATAATTCGCCCTGCGGGCTTTTGAGTAACTTATGTGCGGCTATGCTTTGGCGGTAGGCCAGTTCACACAAACGCGCATAATTTTCACCGCCTGCTTTTCCTGCATCTGCATGCAACTGCTGGTTAAAAGCATCGCATTTTTTTATAACGGTTGCATAGTCACTGGCTGCGGCCGCCAGCTGCTGTTCTATGCTGGCACCTGGTTGCAACCTCCACCAGGGCACCAGGTTCTGGTTGAAATACTGAATGGAATACACATCGTCATACCCTATCAAAAAAAGTTGTTCTTTTCCGCTTGTGCCCACCCTGCCCAGGTTGGCCACTGTGTTTAATGTAAGATGCTTACCAGTGGCTGAAGGAGCCACCGGAGTGGTAAAAGATTGCGCAAATCCGCGGGTGGCAGATATCGATTGCTGTATACCCGGAGCCAACGGTACGGCAATGTACATATAGCCCCAGTCTATACGAAGGTCGTCTCCCTTTTTTTGCAAGACCGGCTGCGCAGTGGTACCGGCTTTTAAGATCGACAATCCTTTGGCGATGTATTTTTCAGTTTTTACCTCCTGCGAAGGCATGTTAACGGCAATATCTGTTGATGCACCCAAATACAACTGAACATCGTGCGCCGCACCATTGTTAGATTTTACCGCCACATTAATATAGGTGACCGGCCTCGATAACAAATTGAGATCATCTGCCAGCAACGGCGAAGTAAAACTGAGTGTGAGATCTGCCGCACCGCAGGTAAAATTGTAAATGGTTTGTGTGGCGTTCAATGTTACCGATTTCTGGTCTGCTATTTTGATAGCGGCTTCCTTTGTATCTGCAGGTTCTTCCACAATTCCGGCATCCAGTTTGGCGCCGCCGGCCGTATTTTCTACGTGAATGGCCAGCACGTTTTTGCCTTTTTTAAGGTGTTGTTTGACAGCATCGCTTATCGGAATATAAATGTATTTTCCTGTCCAGCCTTTCACTTCATACACGCTTTCACCATTGAGGAACACTTCCACATTGTCATCGTGCTGCAGTTTTAAAAATAAATTTCCGTAGGTGGTTGAATTAAGTGTAAATGTTCTGCGCACCCAGATGTTTTTGCTGGTCCAGATGGTATTGTCTATTGACTTGCTATCGCCGAAGGACCCTTTACCTTTTTTCCACTTGCTGTCATTAAAAGCAAAACTGTTCCAATCGCCTGCCGGTTGAGTTTCAGTATAGGTTGCGTCGTAATGCAGTTCATCTCCGGCGGCAACAACAATCTTATAAGGCTTTTCTTTATCGCCCAGGAAACGGTAAACGCTTCCATCCACTTTAATAAGTCCGGTGAGCGATTGATCAGTACCTGTCCAGTGCCTGGTAGGCGATGCGGTTAGCAGATCAGTGGTAGACCAGATACTAAAATACGGGTCATGCGTTACCAACGGATAAGCAGGCGCCCTGAACTGTTGCCCGGTCATGATACAATACACGAACAGGATAGGGATAATAATTGCAAGTTTTTTCATCTGTTGTTTTTTCTTATCGTTATTTGTTTTCTGCCGGTATGGGCAATGGCACTCCTTCTTTAGCGGGTTCGCCAAAATTGGGTGTACCATCTGCATTCCAGGTAAATGATTGTGCCCTGGGCGATCTTTTATTGCCGCATCCATCGCCCGGATGACTATTGGCATGATACAATATCCAGTTCTCTTTTCCATTGGGTGATACAAAAAAAGAATTATGCCCGGTGGCGTATACGCCGTTTGCAGGTGATTGTTTGAAAACCGGTTGCGCACTTTTTTTCCATTTGGATGTATCCAGCAGATCACCGCCGCCGGTAAAACGTAAGAGTCCCAGCGCGTAATTATCCGTCCAGCAGGCACTGGCAGAATATACCACAAACAAATCATTGCCATGGGCAAGTGCCTGCGGGCCCTCGTTTACATTGATATGGGGCGGGGTTTCAGATTTCAGATCTCCTATTTTTTCCCAATCGTACAACGGGGCACTGATGCGAACACGATGGCCCTCTATCGTCCAGGGATTTTTCATTTTGGCAATATAAATATCCTGCTCGCCATTGGTATTGCCTTCCCAGCCAGACCAGACCATGTACAACTGATGCCTGTACTCAAACACATCGCCATCAATGGCCCATTTATCTGATGAATCGGTAACTTTTCCTTTCATGACCCATTCCCCCTGCATAGGATCTGCAGATGCATTCTCCAGCACATACATACGGTGCGTGGTATTGTTGATGCTGTCTGCGGCAAAATACGCATACCATTTACCCTGCAGAAAAAGCACTTCGGGTGCCCAAAGGTCTTTTGAATAGGCTGTTCCCTTTGGTGGCGTGTAAATGGTTGTGTGTTCGGCTGTTTTGAGATCTGCCAGGCTTTTCGTCTTCCATAAGCCGAGGCGATTACCCAGCGTATGTGTGTAATAGTAATAGCCGTCTTTATAAGATGAATAGGGATCCGGGCCCGAAGGTAACAACGGATTGGTAAAGGTGGCAGCAGACGGCGATTGTGCATGCGCGTTAGCAGACAATAGCAGCAATAAATAGAAGATGCGTTTTATAAGCATACAATTTGTTTGAAGTGGTCGCGCTGTTTGTGGCGGTCTGGCCTTCCGTCCCGTTACCAACTTGAAGCGGTCTGACCTTCGGTGCCGACCGCTTTCTGACACCGATCCCGTTAACGAACTATGAACTAGAAACTAAAAAACTAAAAACTAGAAACTATTCCACTACCGGAAATGCGGCAATACGCAACCGTGCGCCGCCCATTGGTACCAGTTGCAAATCAACCACAGGCTCGGCGGTTTTTACCGGGCTCACAGGCAATATACCGCAGAGGCCATACTGATCGATCGTCCAGCCAGGTATTTGTTTTCCTTTAACTGTTAGCGTAATGGGCGCAGATGTATTTACAAAAGGATTGTTATCTTTAGGCCAGTTGTTACGTGTAATGGTAATCGATTTTTCCGGCGTTTCTTTGCTGAGCAGCAATCCATAATTCCAGGGGGTGGCGGCATATATCTCGTACGAGGGCCATTTTTTTTCATCTGCCTGTTCCTGCCATTTTGAATCGCCTACCGCTGTTTCTTTGCTCGGTTTCTGTTTGTATGTTTCCTGTATGTTCAATGAGAATGTAAGCGGGCCATAGTCAACGCTAATGCTGTTTTTATTGGCAGCCCACTCGCGCACCTTCAGTGCCATCGGCAGTTCCAGTTTCACTTTATCGCCATTTTTCCAGCTGCCGGCCAATACAATATAGTTGCCGGTGCTGCCGGTGAACTTCATCTTCTTTCCATTTACACTTACCATGGGGTTTTTACACCAGGTAGGTACACGCAGGTAAAGCGGAAACGAAACCTGCTTCGGTACAATCACAGCCAGCTCTACTGTTTCTTCGAACGGGTATTTTGTTTTCTGGATGATCTTTACGTCAGTTCCATCACCTGCTTTGGCGGTAATGGTTCCGTCTGTATAAAATTGCGCGGCCAATCCATTATCTGGCGTGGCCATCCAGGCATTCTCTGCATAGTATACCCATCCGGCGGCATGGTTGTGCTGGCAGCAGCGGCTGCTGAATGGATTCATCATTAAAAACGGACCGGCATTATCAATACCCGGGGCGTGATTTTGTGCATCATTGAGTACCATGTTAGGCGCGGTGAGGTAGCGCAATGCTTTATAATCGGGCATAAACGCTGCGGGAAATGTGTTGAACGCAACATCTTCGCAGTTATCGGCCCAACGGGTGTCACCGGTGAAACGCAGCAGGAACTGATCGCTGGTCATTTGCTCCACCATTCCGCAGGTCTCTACCGCCTGGCGGGGATCATCATAACCTTTGCGCGAATTTTCATCGCCGCCCCACATACCGCCGGGTACTTGCCCGTATATCTTTCTGATCAATGCAAAATTATTATACGTGGCATCGCGGTCGTCTTTGTTTTTGCTTTGTAAATAATACGTAGCAGGTTCGCGAAAGCATTGTGCAATGTTTACGTTGTGCCAGTTGGGGAGGTTGTCTTTCTGGCGCCAGTTGGCCGTATTGCGGTCAATTTTTGTAGCCAAATCCAGCAACCATTTTTCACCAGTGCGATTGTACAGCCAGTAAACGCTGTAGAGATTATCGCCGCCGCGGCTTTTCTCCCAGTAATCTTCCAGAAAATCTTCATCGGCAAGGGAGAGTTGCCATTTAAAATACTTACCCATAAACGTTAGTACGCGCGGGTCGTTGCTGTACTCATAAAACGACTGCAGGCACCAGAGCATCGGCATGTTGGTCCAGAGATCGCGCTTGCCTTTAGGAAGCGCCATGGGGCCAAAGTCGTCATTCTCTCGCTGGTTATTTAACACAAAATCTATCCAGAACTTTGCCTCTTTAATCATTTGCTTGTCTTCCAGCATGTACCCAATGTTGGCATACCCTTTTAGCCAGTAAGGCAATTCTTCCCAACCATGTTTTCCTATGCCTTCTTTATTCAACCATGCGTTATCTGTTTTTGACAGCCATATGCTGATTTCGCCCAGGTGTCCGGTAAGACCATCGCGTTGTAATTCCAATTGCTTTTTCAACCAGCCACCGGGTTTAAATGCAGTAACCGGCAATTTTGCAAAGTACTCCCTTGTTAACGGTGCTTTATTGGAAACGTAATAGCTATTGGAAAAATTGATAGTATGTTGCGCTACATCCAATACCGTTGCCTGTATCTTTTGTGCCTGCAGGTGAATCGAACACAATAATGCTATTGTGCTGACCTGCCACCATCTTATATTTATTGCACCTTTTATCATCGTTGTACCACTCACCAGGATTATTTTAAATTTTAAATTTTGAATTTTAAATTATCTTAAGCTGCGACAAATTACCACAGAGGTAAAAAAGGTTTTTCACAGAGTACAAGAAGGCACCAGCTAAGGACTATTTTAAATTATAAATTTTGAATTTTGAATTTTAAGTTTCTTTCATCTGCGAATCTGCGGCAACTTACCACAGAGGTAAAAAAGGTTTTTCACAGAGTACAAGAGGCTCCAGCTAAGGACTATTTTGAATTTTGAATTTCTAATCTGCGGCCAACATAGGACTATTTTGAATTTTACATTTTGAATTTTGAATTAGAATTAGGTAGAATAAGCGCTTAATGTTTTTAGTATTGGATAAGGATGCGGATTTATGTGTAGCATTCTTTTGATCAATACCTCAAATATTTTCTTGCGACCGTTTCTATTGTTGAACCGATAACTGTATTCATTGCAGTATGCAAAAAAGTGGTCATTAGAACATTTGTGGTGTATTCCTCGCATCCAGCTTTTGAAAAGCATGATTTGAATATGCAGTTCTTTGAAATTTCTTCCTTTTAATGACCTTATTTGCGTGATGTCCATTTCCGTGCTTAAAGTTTTGTAAGGCTGATAGTCATCGGTTCTTATTTTAGCTGATGCCGACACCCCTTTTTTCAGGGCATATCGTAAAGTGTCAGCTTTGCAATTTTCTATCGGGTTCATAAATATATTGCCGACTTTTCCATTACCCAGCAGTTCAAGGGCTATTAACGCGGCTTTTTTTTTATCAATTTTTCGGCCGTGCTGCCCCTTATTTCTGGCCCCGAGAATGAACTCGTCAACATCAACATTGTTTTGTAACGCAGCGGCTTCACTCATTGCTAACTGCACTTTGCGCTTAAACAGCCAGGCAGTTTTCTGCTGAACGCCCACCTCACCCGCCAGTTCTACTGTAGACATCCCTTTCTTTTTGGTGGTAAGGCGAAACAGCATGTGAAACGCTTTTAATAACGGTAAACGGATGTCATGAAAAAGCGTGTTTGCCGTCACACTTTCATCATATCCGCACTGCTGGCATCTGCGATGAAATCCTGTTTTACCTTTTATATATTTCTCGCACCCACAGTGCTTGCATTGGTAGCCGAATTTCCATTTATGGTCATCCAAATAACGCAAACAAGATTCGTTATCAGGAAAACAACGCGCAAATTCTATTGCGTTAATACCTTGAAACATACCTAATATATTTAGCATGAAAATACTACAATATTTAGTTACAACAAAGCATTACCTTTACGAAGAGCTTAATATGCCTAATTCTATTTTGAATTTCTAATCTGCGGCCCATTTTAGGGTTATTTTGAATTTTGAATTTTTACTTTTGAATTATCATACAACTTTGCGTGCAGCGATTTCAATGTGGCTGCAGGTATCTTGGTTTCCTTGCGGTCGTATGTCATCAGTCCATTGGTCTCCACTTCTACATCAGTGGTTTGCGTATACACGGCGGCCGACAAGCCCTTCTCTATCAGTGCAGGTATACGATCCATCAGCTCAGCATATCTTTTTTGCAGGTCTTCCCTGGTTTTGAATGTTTGGTAACCCCAGTTTTTGGTATCCTGCCAGGTGTGACCTTCTAACGGTAATCCCAAACCGCCAAACTCGCCCAGTACGAGTATGCGTTTGGCACCAAACAATACCGGGTCGGGCATTAATGGTTCGGGGTAGTTGTGCAGATCAATGATAGGGCCTACGTCTTCAAAATTGCCGCCGCTGGCTGTGTTCACCAGCCGGGATGGATCTTTTTCCATCGTATGCGTTACAATTTCCCTGGTTTTAAACTGCCCCCAGGCCTCATTGAACGGCACCCATACTACAATGCAGGGAAAGTTGTACAAGTCCTGCATGATTTCGCCCCATTCTGTTTTGTATATCGCTTCAGATTCTGGTGTGCGTGCTTTATCGGTGGCCCGGCCAAAAATACCGGGGCGAGATTCCCAGCGGTTACCCAAATCACCACTGGGCATGTCCTGCCAAACAAGTATCCCCAGTTCATCGCAATACCGGTACCAACGGGCAGGTTCCACCTTTACGTGTTTGCGAATCATGTTAAACCCCATTTCTTTTGTTTTCTCTATATCAAATTTGAGGGCTTCGTCGGTTGGCGCGGTGTACAATCCATCTGGCCACCAGCCCTGGTCGAGGGGACCATACTGAAAAACAAACTCATTGTTGAGCATCATACGCTGCATACCGTTGTTATCGGCAGCCATGGATATTTTGCGCATAGCAAAATAACTGGTTACTGCATCAACCGTTTTGCCTTTGCGAACTATGGAGATCTTTAAATCATATAGGAAAGGATGCGCCGGCGACCATAGCTGCGGGTCAGGTATTGTTAGCGCTACTGTATTACCGCTTGGTTTTTCTTCAGCCAGTTTTTCACTTCCCTTCCAGGCAGAAACAATCAATTGATCGCCCGGCAACAGGTTGTGTACGTCGGCAGAGATGTTCACCTGCTTTTTATCAATATCGGGTGTTTGTTTAGTTGCAGCAATATAAGTTTGCGGTACAGCTTCCACCCAAACGGTTTGCCAGATACCCGTTACCGGTGTATACCAGATACCATTGGGTTTGTTTACTTGTTTGCCACGGGGTTGTGGCCCGTCATCAGAAGGATCCCACACGCGTACAGCAATTTGTTGATCACCTTTTTTATTCAGCAATGCAGTCACATCAAAAGAAAACGGATCATACCCCCCCTGGTGGGTGCCTGCTTTCTTTCCATTTACATACACATCGCACAACCAATCCACTGCCCCAAAATGCAGCAGCACAATATTATTTTTAAACGTTGACGGGAGCGTCATGCTGCGCTGGTACCAGAGCACACTGTCTTTGCCAACCGTTTTACCTACGCCAGACAGGGCAGATTCAACGGCAAAAGGCACCAATAAATTTCCGCTGAAATCATTAGGTATGGTTTCCTGCTGTTTGGGCAGAATAGCATATTGCCAGAGGCCATTGAGGTTTTTCCAGTTGCCGCGTACGAGTTGCGGGCGTGGATACTCCGGCAGTGGGTTGACGGCATCTATTTTTTCTGCCCATGGCGTAGCAATGGTGTGCTTTGCCATCGACCATTTTTCCTGCGCGGAAATGCGCAACAGTACCAGTACAAAAAAGAAGAACAGGCAAGAATGTTTCATCAAATAAATTTTATTGACTAAAATCCGTAAAAGTTATACCCTTTTCATAACCTGCCCAAAATTTCAAGGCAACCCAGGAATTAAATTTTTGTCGAAAAAAAAGGCGGACAAGATGCCGCCCTTTTCTCTTAGTGAACCAAACTGCTATATAACTGAAAACTGTCCCGATATTGGACCTGGTTTTTCCGGCAATATTGATCGTCGCATTGTTAGAAGTTTACTTTTTGCACGGGTGAAAAAATCAAATCTTCCACACCGGCAATTTTTATACCTATGCGGGCAAACACATAAGTCTGTGGTGCTATACCAGGCACGGTTACATTGAGTGAAATATTATTGGGGTCTGCTATGGAACCGCCGTCTATACCAACGTTGGCAATATTGTTGGCGCCAGAGACAAACTGTGTTTTATTAATGAACAGGTTTACGCGTTCTATATTTTTTGCCAGTGCGGGGTCGGTAATAATTTTCTCTGCTTTAAACACGGCAGTTACTTTTCCACCCGCTCCGGTAAGCTGTGCGTTCCGGATCATATAATAGGGTGTAACCTCCAGGTCGAGCGTTTGGGTACCATTTACTGTAATGGCAGTAGAATCTGGCGCACCAGACGCCAGTTGCTTCCACCTGAAGGGGCCCTGGCCATTGGGAATGATCAATTTATAATCGCCGTCAAATAACAGCGATGAATAAGCGCCTTCCTGGTTGAACGTACCATCTATGGCACCCACTTTTCCAAAGCCAAACTGGTACAGTTGGTAAGGTACCTGATAATTTTCAAGCCCAATAGACTCGCCTTTGTATAATAACCTTCCACTCAATGTGGAAGTGGGTTCTTTATAATTATCTTTTTTGCAGGATGCACCAGCCACGCAGAGTGCAAATAGTGCTATATACTGAAATCTTTTTTTCATGATGTGCTGTTTAAAAGAATAAGCTTATTGGTTTGGCTGTTTAACAATCTTGGGATTGGCGGCGCGTATATTATCGCCTATGAGCGAGTAATAATTACCAAATTGAAACCGGTTTGAACCGGTAACATTTGCCGGCAACACTTCCCTGAATACCCACTTGCTGTCATTGGGATTACCCGGATTGTAATAACGGTAAGGCCATAAGCCCCAAGGCTGCGTGCTTCTTTTGGTGGCACTACCAATATTGGCTTTCAGATCTGCCAGTGTGGTGGGTGCACCATCCCATACCACATGTGCCAGCCTCCAGCGTTTCATATCAAATAGAATATGTCCTTCAAAGGCCAGCTCAACACGGCGTTCGTGCACAATCTTATCGAAAGTGAGTTGCGCTGAAGTCAACGGAATAATTAAACCCGCCCTGGCGCGCACCTTATTAATAAAACCAACTGCTGCAGTTGTTTGGCCCAACTCAAAGGCGGCCTCTGCTGCATTCAGCAATACTTCAGAATACCGAAAGCGGATAAACGGCACATCGCTTCCGCGGCCCCTTCTGCCCGACCCAACAGTGGGGTCAATCCATTTGCGGATATAAAAACCGGTTTGTGTTCTCAATTCAAGGCCGTTAACAGGTCCGTCTTTGCCTACTACTTTTATAGCAGGTGAATTAACCGGATCCGGAAATTTGATAAGGTGGCCCGCTTCATCACTGGTAACAATGGTGCCGTCGCCCTTCAGGTAACCGGCCCATATATCAATGATTCCCCCTTTAAAACGGTATGAGCTGGCATCGTCAAATGGTGTCATAACGGTACCGGCTAACCGTGCATCTCTTCCGGCAAAAATATCCTGGGGGTGTGTATAATAAATAGGGTTGCCAGCACCGTCAACTGTTGGTATAGGCGCATAGGTGTTATCCAGTTTTTCAAAAGCTTCCACCAGGTTCAGCGATGGGTTAAGCCTGCCTGCGTCTCCACCTTCATCAGACAATGAAAAAGGCTGGTCGTTGGTGGTATAACCGTGTGTTTTACCGGCACCGGCTTTAAAATCTTCCACAAAAATGGCTTCCTGGTTTACGCTGCTTTTGTCAAGAAAAACGGCGGCGAAATTATCCGACAGATCCGGCAACACTTTATACAAAGCATACCCACCTGCATTACCGGTACCACCATCTGCACTGCTGATAATTTCTTTGGCAGCGTTCAGCGCCTTAGTGTAATAAGCGGCAGCCATGGAGGCAGGAATCCCCACCTCGTTACCGGGCAATGAAACCTGTGGCGTATTGGCGCCATATTTTGCAATGGAGGCAGCATATAAAGCGGCCCTTGCTTCCATTGCCAGGGCAGCTGCTTTAGTAGCGCGTGATTTTGTATTTACATCTGAAGGCAATTGATTTTTGATGGCTTCTGCTTCGCTGATCACAAAATCATAAATATCCGATTCTTTGGCCCTGGGTACTTGCAGGTAAGTAGCATCGCCTTTATAATCGTACAACAAGGGGCTGGTGATCAACGGAACACCACCCATTCTTTTTACCATTTCAAAATAGTAGTTGGCCCTTAAAAACCGGCCTTCTGCTAAAAACCTTGATTTATCTGCGGCAGACAATTGCGTGGCTGCACTATCGCGTTGTATAAATAAGTTCAGATCGCGTATGTAACCATAGTTCCAGATACCCCATTCCCGGTAGTCCCAACCTGTACGCTGCACAATAAATGAACTTCCGTTTTCTGAAGGAAAGCTTTCGCTGAAATCTGCAAAAGTTCTCCATCCGGCAACATCATTGTTGTTATAGTCGGGCGTATTATCCAATGCAGAAAAATCTACCTGCCGGTTGTATAAATCACCTAATATAGATAACACAAGTGCCGGATCTGAAAAGGCCACTTCATTGGGTATTACCTGTACGGGGGGGATATCAAGAAACGAGCTGTCTTTTTTGCAACCACCTGCCACCAGCAGCAGTGCAAACAACGTTATTGAGAATATCTTTTTCATTTGTTGATGTTGTTTTGTTTGTAACAAGGAATTAATGGTTAGAATGAAATATTAACACCTATGTTAACCACTTTATTCTGCGGAAACTGGAGACCGTTGTCATCAGAAACTTCCGGGTCTACCTGGTATTGTTTGAGGTTATCAATGGAGAACAGGTTGTATACGTTGAAGTAGAACCTTGCCTTTTGTATTTTAACACGACTGATGAGCGAAGGCGGTAATGTATAACCCAGCTCAAGCGTTCTGGCCCTCAGGTATTTGGCGCTATGAAGCCAAAAAGTGGAGTTGTGGTCGTAATCACTGTGGTTGGTGCCCACGTTGTACCTGTTGGGTGGGTACTTACCCGCTACCCATGCACTGTTTGGATCCAGTGGGTCTGCCCTGTGCCATCGGTCTGTAAATATGGCATTGAGGTTACCGTTGTTCTGGTAAGCCCACCGTGTTTCCCAGTTCTGGTACCAGGTATATCCTGCAGCACCGGAAAAGTCTGCATGAAAATCAATGTTCCTGTAAACAGCTCCCAGTGTAAATCCAAAATTGATATTGGGTTGTGTACCGTAGCCAAAACTGATCGGCCTGTCGTCGTTACCATCTATTTTACCATCACCATTATAATCTTTATAAATTAAATCGCCCGGTAACAACGTGGTATTTCCTTTTCCATCAATATTCACCTTGTAATTATTGATCTCTTCCATAGAAGTAAACTGTCCTATTACGGTATATCCCCAGTCGAGATTACGGTACCTGTTCTCGCTTGAGTTACGGTACTGGTCGAGCGAGTTAAAGAAAAGCGGGTTGTAAGAGTTTAATGATTTGGACCTTGCATACGATATGTTACCGCCAATGGTGTAATTTAATTTGCCTGCTTTGCCGTTGTACACCAGCGACATTTCTTCGCCGTACTGCGCATCACTGTTAATGTTTTCCTGCGGGAGTTCATAACCCAGTTCCACCGGTACCAGCACATCGTTTTTATTGCCTACCAGGCCGCTGCGTTTGCGGTAAAACCAGTCAATGGTACCCGTTAGTTTGCCGTTCAGTAAACTAAAGTCCATGCCTATATCGGTAATCTTGCTCGTAGACCATGAAATTCTGGTAGTGGGTACACCCTTATCACGCGAAACAGTAACCGCATTTCCATCAATGATAGCCGTACCCATGTTATAGTTGTACCCTTCCAGGTAAGCATAGGGTGTTACTATGGGGTCTGTACCGTTGAGGGCACGGTCATCACCCAACTGGCCGTAAGAGGCGCGAAGTTTTAAATCTGTCAGGAATGTGTTATCACCCAGCAGTTGTTTTACCCATTGCTCTTCGGTGATTCTCCATCCGGCTGAAATACCGGGGAAATACCCTACGCGTTTATCAGGCGCAAAAAGATAGCTGGCATCGCGGCGGGCAGAAAGTTCCAGGAAATAACGATTGGCGAAGCTGTAGTTGATACGACCGATGTATCCAATACGTGCCTGTTTATCCTGGCTATCCTGGTATTGATCCATGGTAGGAAAATAAATCAGCGGCAGGTTGTTTGAAATGGGTGAAGCATGTATCCAATTTCTGCGGTTTTCCAATGTTATTCTTTCAGCAACCACGGTTGCACCAATGTTATGCAGCCCGAAGGTGTTGTTATAATTTATCTGCGCCTGTACGGTGATGTTGATCTGTTTCACCTGTTCACGATCGCGCCACGGATTGGTACTGCCGCCCGTTGCATCATACGTTTGGGTAGCGGGGCGGTAAGTATAGGCTTTGTAAGTATACTCCTGGTTGTTTTCCAGTTTATCTGCAACATAATAAGAATACACACCTCGCAATGTTAAACCGGTTATACCTGGCACGGTGTATTCAGCATTGAAGTTGGCCTGCAAAACGCGCCAGTCTTCGCGAAACTTACCGGATAATTTTTCGCTGAGGAAAGCATAGTTTGATTCGAGATGCGGACCAAGGTCATTAAGGTATTCCGGGTTGTCATTAGCATATGGTCTTTCCAATGGTGTGTTGCGCAGTACCGCAAGTCGTGCAAGAAAATAGTCATCGCCCCCTGGTACCCCGGGATTTTGCCTGGTTTCTACACGGCCGTTGATGTTTACACCGAAGCGCAGGCGGTTTGATAATTTAGCAGTTACATTGGATTGAATATTGGATCTGTTGAAACGGTATTCTTTACCCAGCATTGAATTCTGATAAAGATTGGTGGCAGAAACGTAATAATTTACTTTATCAGAACCTCCATTAATGTTTACGTTGACAGAATTCTGCGGGGCGGGGCCATTCAATACATAATCACGCCAATCAAAACTTCTATAGGCATCGCCGGCACTGGCGCCTTGTTTGTATTTGTCAAGTTCTGCCTGTGTAATGCTGGTGCTGCCGTTGCTGTTGATTTGCGCTTCGGCCAGGTAACGCATGTAATCATATGAATTGGTGAGCACTTTAGGAAACCTTGTCCATGTTTGCCAGCCTGCGTAGGCATCGACGTTGATATTGTTTCTTCCGGTAGTACCGCGTTTGGTGGTTACCACTACTACGCCATTGGCTGCACGTACGCCGTAAATAGCGGCGGATGCATCTTTCAGAATAGTAATGCTTTCAATATCATTGGGAGCAAGGTTATTAAATTGTCCGGCATCCTGCTGAATACCATCTATTACATACAAAGGCGTACCCATATTGCGGATCTGGATGTTGGCAGAAGCACCAGGGCGTCCATCGGGCATGCGAAAAGTAAGACCCGGTATTTTTCCGGCAAGTCCTGTACTTACGGTAGAACCTCCATGCACCCTGTCGAGGTCTTTTGCTGTAACTGTGGAGATAGCTCCGGTGAGCGATTCTTTTCTTCTGGCACCATAACCTACTACTACTACTTCATTAAGGTCGCGCGTATCCCTTTCAAGTGAAATGGTTAAGTTGGTATTGCTGCCTACTTTCATTTCTTTGTTTAAAAAGCCAACAGAAGAAAAAACCAGTACCGCATTTTCTGATTTTACTGCAATGGAGAAATTACCTTCTGATGAAGAGGCAACGGAATTTTTTGCGCCTTTTTCTGATACGGTTACCTGGCCCAAACCTGCGCCGGCACTGTCTGTAACCATACCCGTTACCGTAATCTTTGCATTACCCTGCTGCTGCGAGAATACAGGTAAACCTATACAGGCGAGGAGAAAGAGAGAAAAGAAAAACTTTCTTTTTTGCCATATGCTTTTTGCGGAGGAAGCAATAACAGGCATAGAATGCTTTGCAGAAAATTTCATACAGCAATCAGTTGTTAGTTAAGAATAAATGTAATCGTTTGCATGATTTAAAGGATAATGATTACTTTTAAATCGTGATGTGAAGGAACTTATAAATTATGGATCGGCTAATTCTGTGCGTATCATAATTTTTTCAAAATGTTACATTTTTGCGTTTTCTCAATGTAATTTTTTACATAAAGATGTTTACTGCTCGCTGTATCTCCATAATAAAAAACATTTCATAGTAAGTTGAATCGGACCGCTTACATACGATTGCTAGTATTACTTGCCTGTGTACTGCCGGTTTGCATTTACAAAGCAAATGCGCAACCGTACTATTTCAGGCATTACCAGGTAGAGAACGGTCTTTCCAACAGTACCGTTTTTTGCAGCGTGCAGGATAATGACGGCTTTATGTGGTTTGGTACCAAAGAAGGTTTGAACAGGTTCGACGGCTATCATTTCAAACTCTTTGCCACCGATGAGGCAGAAACGCCGTTGTACCCGGATTTTATTTTTTCGTTGTTTGTTGACAGTAAAGGCACACTTTGGATAGGATCTCAGAAAGGTTTGTATTGGTTCGACAGGCCCAATGAACGACTGGTCCGCTTCAGCGCCACCACGCCCGGCATAACAGATGTTGCCGAAATAACCGAAGACAATAAAGGAAGACTGTGGTTTTTATCAAAACAAAACGTTTGTTACTACGATGCTGCCACGAAACAACTACAACAGTTTGATGCCAGTGATTTTTTTCACGCAACATCCATGTGCAAAACAAATGACGGCACTATGTGGTTTGCTACAGACAATGGATATCTCCAAAAATTTGATGCCGCTTCCGCAACCTTTAAACCCTACAACTTATTTGCGCATTCCACACGCCCGGCTTCTTTCTGGATACAGAAAATACATGCTGGCTCCAACGGTACAGTATATATTGGCACCACCAGCCAAGGGATCAAACAATTTGACCCTGCCACTGGCGATTACCGCGATATTCTTACTTATAACCCCGACAAGACAACCATTTTTGTACGCGATATTTTAGAAAATGGCAACCAGGAGTACTGGTTTGCCACAGAGTCGGGCATATTTATATTGCAAACCAACACAGGGGAATTCACCAACCTGAAGAAAAAGTTTTTGGATCCCTATTCGCTTTCAGACAATGCCGTCTATAGCCTTTTTAGAGACAGGGAAGGCAGTGTATGGGCAGGCACTTATTTTGGCGGACTTAATTATTATCCCAAACAATACGCCACCTTTAAAAAATATTTTCCAGACAATACCGGCGGCTCTATCAGTGGCAGTGCAGTACGGGAAATATGCGAAGATGGTTATGGCAACCTCTGGATTGGTACAGAAGATGCCGGTCTCAATAAAATGAACAAGGCAACCGGCGCCATTACCCATTTTGAACCGGGTGGCAGCAGCAGTATTGCGTACAGCAATATACACGGGCTGTTGGTAAACGGCGATGACCTATGGATTGGCACGTTTGAACACGGGCTTGATATCATGGATATCAGGACAGGGAAAGTAAAAAAACGTTTTGCGGCGGGCCCGGGTAAAAATGATATGAAGAGCAATTTCACGCTTTGCATGTTGAAAACACATACCGGTGACATTTACGTGGGCAGTGGCAATGGTGTTTACAAATTCAACCAGGCCGGCGGTAATTTTGAACAACCCGCCGGGATACCTACGCATTTGTTTGTTACTTCAATCATAGAAGATCACAATCATGTATTGTGGGTAACCACACATGGCAATGGCGGCTTCTGGTATAACCCTGCCACCCAACAAACGGGGCAGCTACGAAACATACCCAATAATAAAAACAGCATCACCAATAATGATATCAACGCTGTATATGAAGACAGCAATTACAATTTATGGTTTTCTACCGAAGGCGGTGGGTTGTGCAAGCTGGACGGCACTCGTACAACCTTTACTGCTTACACGGTTAAAAACGGCCTGCCCGGCAATTTTATATTTAAAACGCTTGAAGACAATCAAAAAAATTTATGGATCACTACTTCCAAAGGCCTGGTACAGTTCAACCCTATTTTTGAAACAGTAAAAGTATACACGAAGGCAAATGGTTTGTTGAATGACCAATTCAACTATCACTCTGGCTACAAAGACACAGCTGGTACCTTGTATTTTGGAAGCGTTAAAGGGATGATCAGTTTTAACCCGGGCAATTTTGTACAAAGTCATTTTTTCCCGCCGGTATTTATTACCGGTTTGCAGGTGCACAATAAGGAGCTGGCCATTGATAAAGACAGTTCTTTTTTAAAACAGTCTGTGATCTGTACAGATAAAATAACGCTCCCTTACGACCACGCGTCTTTCAGTATAGATTTTGCCGCACTGAGTTTTGTTTCGCCGGAGATGACGCAATACAGTTACTTCATGGAGGGGCTGGATAATGAGTGGACGCAATTGAAATCGAACCGCAAAGTATACATCACTAATTTGTCACCTGGCACCTATACATTTAAACTGAAAGTATCGGCCAACGGCCAGTCTGCCATCAATTCCAAAGAACTGGTTATTAAAATAACGCCACCGTTCTGGGCTACCGTATATGCATGGTTGCTGTATTTGGCCGCATTTACAGCGCTGTGTTATTATCTTATCCGTACCTGGCATAACCGGCTGGAAGACAAAAAAGAAAAAGAAATCTACGAGGCAAAAATTAATTTTTTCACCATTGTGGCGCATGAAATAAGAACACCGCTTACATTAATAAAAGGCCCGGTTGAAAACCTGCATGAAAAAATTGATGAGCTGCCAGAAATAAAGGAAGATGTGATTACCATGGAACGAAACACCAGCAGACTGGTAGCGCTGATTACCCAAATTCTCGATTTCAGGCAAACAGAAAAAAAAGGGTTCAGCATAGATCTGAACCAGGTAAATATTACGGAAGTGCTGCAGGAAGAATGGCTCAATTTTATACCGCTGGCCAAGAAAAAAAACCTGGTGTATCATACAGAGCTGCCACGTGACGCAGTATTTGCCATGGCCGATGAGGAAGCGCTGCACAAAATCTTCAGCAACCTGTTTGGCAATGCAGTAAAATATGCTGCGGGCAGGGTAAACATTTGCCTAAGGCCGGTTACAAAAGAGAGTTCATTTTTGACACTGGAGATCAGCAATGATGGCTACCAGATTCCTGCCGATATGAAAGAAAAAATTTTTGAGCCGTTTTTCAGACTTAAAGCAACCATTAAACAAAAAGGTACGGGTATTGGCCTGGCATTGGCGCGCTCGCTGGCAGAATTGCACAATGGCCACCTCTGGCTTAAAGAATCAAAAGACGGATTGAATACATTTATACTTGAACTGCCGCTGCGCCCGCCGGAACAATTACCCGGCAAACAAAAAAGAAAAACAATATTAACCAACACCAAATAAAACAGCTGCCTATGCTACCGGTTATATTACTCGTAGACGATGAAGAAGAAATAGTTGATTTCCTGGAACGGATACTGCAAACAAAATATTCAGTATTCAAAGCGCCGGGCGCCACAGAAGCGCTGCAAATATTAGATGCCGAACCCGTACAACTGGTTATCAGCGATGTAATGATGCCTGATATAGACGGCTTTGAGCTTTGCAAAAAAATAAAATCCGATGTACATCACTCACACATACCCGTTATACTGCTCACCGCGCGCAATACCATCCAGTCCAAAATTGAAGGCCTTGAGATTGGCGCAGACGCCTATATAGAAAAACCGTTTTCAAAAGAACACCTGCTGGCCCAGATTGCCAGCTTGCTTGCGAATCGCAATATGGTACGCGATTACTTTGCCAGTTCACCGCTGGTGCATATTAAAAGTATGGCGCATTCTAAAGCGGACGAACGTTTTTTGGAGACGCTCAACGAAACTATCTGCAAAAACATGGAAGACACCGACCTTGATGTGGAAAAAATGGCCAGGTTCATGAACATGAGCCGCATCACTTTATACCGGAAAATCAAAGCCATATCTAATCTTACCCCTGTAGAACTCATTAATATTACCCGCCTTAAAAAAGCGGCGGCATTGCTGGCAGATGGCGATAATAAAATTTACGAGATATCTTATATGGCGGGTTTCAGCTCGCAAAGCAATTTTTCGCGTAATTTTCTGAAACAATTTAAAATGACACCTACCGAGTATATGCACATGAAACAGGCGGAAAGGGCGAGTTAAGTTTTAAGTTCTAAGTTCTAAGTTTTAAGTTTTGAGTACGGGCGTGTACCCCCTGAGCGGAGTCATTGCGAAATGCGCAGGTAACAATTAACAATTTTTATATGCTTAAACCAACCTTATTGTTCATGACGCTGTTACTGGCTGCCGGCACCAATGCCCAGGAGAAAAAGGGCCATATTGAAAAAATAGATCCCGCACTGGATGCCATCATTGATGCTAACGCCACGGTTGAAATCATTGCGTCTGGCTACGATTGGAGCGAAGGCCCGCAATGGGTGGAAAAAGAGCAGCTGTTATTGTTTTCAGATGTTCCGAAAAATATCATTTACCAATGGACTGAAAAAAAAGGTGCCACCGTTTACTTAACGCCTTCTGGTTACACCGGCACTGTTACGCGCGGGGGAGAAATTGGTTCCAACGGACTTACCTTAAGTAAAACGGGTCAATTGGCTATTTGCCAGCATGGAGACCGGCGCATTGCTGTAATGAATGCAGACCTCGCAAATCCCAAACCGGTTTTTGCCACCATCACCGATAATTACAAAGGAAAAAAATTCAACAGCCCGAATGACCTCGTTTATAACAACAATGGCGATCTTTTTTTTACAGACCCACCTTACGGCCTCGAAAAAAACATGGACGATCCGTTGAAGGAACTTTCCTTCCAGGGCGTTTATAAAATAAAGAAAACCGGCGAGACTATTTTATTGACTGATTCCATTACGCGACCCAATGGCATTGCCATAACACCCGATCAAAAAACAATGCTTATCGCCAATTCAGATCCGTTGAAACCATATTGGTATGCATTTGATTTTTCTGCCGGCGATAAATTGGTGAACCCGAGAATATTCTTCGACGCCAGTGAGGCCGCTAAAAAAGAAGAAGGGATGCCAGATGGGTTGAAGATTGATCGCAAAGGCAATGTATATGCCACCGGCCCCGGTGGTGTATGGATATTTAATAAAACCGGTAAACTGCTGGGTAAGATAAAATTTGAAGGACTTACTTCCAATTGCGCCTTATCGACCGATGAAAAAACACTCTATATAACAGCTGATATGTATGTGCTGCGGGTTAAAATGCGCAAATAAAACGCGTTATGCGTACAAACGCCGGTAAATGACCAACTGGCCCTGTATAGTAGCAGTAGCCGCATCAATGGTGTTAACGGCAGCACGCACACCAAGAACGTTGCAGGCCTTTACATAAGGTGCCATCAGCTTTTCTTCACCTGCAATGGTAATGTCGCCCGTATCCATTTTTACCAGGTCGCCCAATTCGGCGCCTATCAGTACGCCGCTTAAAAAGTGATAATTGGATGTCTTTGAAAAGCGTTTCAGCAAATGATTGGTGCGCACAATAAAAAGCGCATGCGATAAGTTCTCATGCTGCCCGCTTTTTACACCTTCTTCAAAAGCGCTGTCGTTATCATCGCTGTAGATTCCGTTTGTGTGTTCAATACGGTCTGCCAACAGACTGTTGGCAGATAAGAGACTGAATAGCTCGCCGGTCATATACGTTTTCAGATCCGTGGCCTTGCCGCCCAGGGTGGTGATATGTTTGGAATGTGTACCGGGAAAAATGAACAGCTCCTTCGCCTGCCTATGCCCATTGGCACATCCTATCAGTTGGGTCTCCTCTCCTCTCATAACATCGTTGGCCGTACGCGCACCAGAAATAATATTCAGATCATGGCTAAGAGAATATTTTTTACCAAGGCGTTTTACACCAATATCTTCGCCCCCGGTAGAAAAAGGCAGCATGGTATATGGGAGTTCCACAATACCAATATTAGAAGACGCCATACCGGAAATAATAACAGGCGTATCTTGTTCAATGCCTTTTACCTGCGTTTGTAGTTTTTGTATATGCCGGTCTATAATGGAATAATAGTATGGTACCCGCTGGTGTGTTAAGTTTTCTTGTTGCACAAATGTTTCGTTGGCCCAACCAATACCTTCATCAGAAACAGATTCTGCCAGCGCTATTCCTGAATCAACATCAATCAACCTTAGCCGGAAAGACGAGGTACCCCAATCGCAGCTTAAAAAGCTTTTATTCATGCAAAGAAGGTGTTATGCAATGATTCATATACTGTCTTTAATTTATAACTGAGATCAATAACCGATGTACTGATTTTTGTGTGTAACCGGGCATGCAACCATCATAGCTAGCCGCTACTGCTATCAGCTAACCGCCTTTACAAATGCCCTTGCCTTTTCTGTAAGTGATTGCAGGTAGGCTGCCGTTACCTGTTGCTTATTATCTACCAATGCGCTGCCTATACCAAAAGCTACAGCGCCGGCATTGCGGAAGTCGGCAATATTGGAAATATTTACGCCGCCCGTAGGCATCATAGGTATATGAGACAATGGTGCCCTGAGATCTTTTATGTATTGCGGACTTTGCGCAGGAAAAACTTTCACTATGTCTGCGCCTGCTGCATGCGCCTGCACAATCTCTGTGGCAGTATAAGCACCGGGGATGCTCACCGCACCACGGGCTTTTGTAACACTAATGGTTTCTGTATCAAAAGATGGGGATATAATAAACTGCGCCCCCGCATCTATGGCAGCCAGAGCAGCAGCTGCATTCAAGACTGTACCTGCACCAATGAGCATGTTGCCAGGCGCATTTGCCGCCAACTTCTCAATAACTTTCAGTGCGTTGTCTGAATTGAGTGTAACCTCTACCGCGTAAATGCCTCCGTTATGCAACGCTTCAACAATAGCGGGTGTATCCGCTGGTTGTACACCGCGAATGATGGCTACAATGGTATGTTGTGTAAGAAGACCTGCTATTGTCATGGCTGTTGTCAGATATCTGTAAAGGGCAGTAAGATACTGATTTACTGTATTCAATAGCAGGCCGTGTGCATTCTTTTTACACCTTGCAGCAAGGTAAAACCGGGGGTGTTGTTTATAGATAGAACACTGCTGCAGAGGACTAGCGTGTTTTTTGCCAGTGTGCCCGGCGCGTTCATATCATTTTCTCCGTCTCATTTTGGCTGAAATAAATTTTCCGATGGCTTCTCCTTCCAGCATACCATTTTGTATGGAGGGCATGTAATGAATGCCGCCGTACAAACGGCTGATGGCGGCTTCCGCGGCTGCCTGGCTAAAAGATGTAAATTGACGTACCGGGATGTCGAACTCCACCTCCGTTGAATCTGTATACGAAAATTTTTCGCCAAACAAACGGGTAAGGATAACCGAAGAAGCGGCCGATACCACGCTGTGCCCGCTGGTATATTCCGGAAAAGGCGGGGTTTGCAGCAAGGGCACCCAGCTCTGGCTGATGTACCGGTTAATATACGTTTCGGGTCTGATGACGCGGCTGCGGTATTTTTCGTCCCAGCAACTGATAAACGCATCCACCAGCGTTACAGATAACCACGCATACGCTTCCGCAGAGCGCGCCAAATTGGCTTTTGTTTGCCGGCAGGCAAGGCGCGTTATATTTATCCAGTGCCCCCCGGGCGATATTTTTTTTGTAGCAAACATCACATGCCCGTTAATATTCATCCTGAAAGGATTGCAATCCCAGAAATTGGCTATGGCGGTTTGTTCGGGTGTAAGGTGCAAACCAATTTGCTGTACTTCCACCGCTTCTTTGTAAAACGCACTGGCCGTATCAGCAGAAAAAACGGTGGGCTGCAATGGTTGAAACTGGGTAGCAGAATCAATGGCAAAAGTTCTTATCCTGTTCCAGTATGGTTCCACTGCTTTCATATATGCCGGCGGAGTAGGCTTCCAGCTTTCGTTATCATCCGTTACGGTATATTTTGGAAAGGCGCGTGTTTGTTTGTAGTTATCTTTTGCTGCCCAAGCAAGCACATGATCAGCCGTTTGTTTTCCAAATGCCACCGAGTTATCAAATACGTCCTGTGGCATGCCGGTGGACAAAAACTCCTGCAATATTTTCAGGCGAAAACTTTCAATCAAATCATCAGATATCACCATGGTTTTTCCTGTAAGCAGCAATGCATTTACAGCGGCCAGCGAATAACTGTATTGCTGACCCGGTTTAGGTGCATCAAATGCCGTGAGTTGATTGAGCCGACCTGCCAGCGAAGGATAGCTGCTCTGATCATACCTGGCCGCTTCATAAGCTGCAATGGAAACGTACGCATAGGTGCGGCTGGCTACCGGCGGCGAATACACATCATGCACAATTACATCTGTTACCTGCTTAATGGCACGGTGCAAAAAATCAGGGTTGTTGGCCAGTTGCTTCCATTTGCCATCAGCGGCAGACAGCGTACCCGGCAACGATGTCAATAATATTAAAACGCAAATACGCAGGGTTTTCATCGTTTACAAATGTAAGGCGAAGCGCGCTAAGAGAAATAGCAAAGAGCATAAAGAGAAAAAGGATAGCAAAGAGCATAAAGAGAAAAAGAGGTTCAATACCAATTCAACATTTAAAATCCCTGGCGTCCGATTAAATCGTATAAACCTTTTAATACGTTGGCCTCGGGCCGGCCGGGCGCTCGTACGCTTTTCGATGCTGCGTTTTCCTTTTCCCCTGTAATTGAGCAGCAGTAGCTATTTCAGACATCGCATCATTCAACTTTTGTACAAAGCTCACGGAAACCGTAAGGTTCATCAATACCCCTGAAAGATCATTGACACATTGATAAAACGAGGCATCTCAAAGCGTACTGGTATCAGGTTTTACAATTGCAAGCCTCCGCTTGTGTAAATCACTGAAAACCTTGGCTACCACTGAGTGTTCGAATAATAAGATAATTTTCCCCGACACTAATAGTTTAAAATTCAACATTCAAAATAATTTATTGAATACTACCGGCATAAGAGGTTTTAACATACAGCGAGCGCTGGTGTTAAGGCAAGTTCAATAAAACAGATGCTGCCAGTTACAACAACAAAGGGTTAAGCGCAGAAGCCGCCGCCGCACCGGGCGCAAGGCCGGCCAGCCATCGCTGCCGGTCTGCCTCCTGGTGTTCGTTTTGCGGCTTGGTTACCGTGGCGCCATCGGCAAAATAAATAACGGTCATCACTTCGCGCGTAACAGAAGATTGGTTGCCGGGTGCATTGTGTAATGTCCACCCGTAATGCCAGGTAGCATCTCCCGCTTTCATTGCGTTGGCGCGGGTAATGGTGTATTGCTTGTCTTTGATGTGTTGCTCTAACAATGCTTCAGATTCATCTGAGATGGCTACATTCTTTACAAAACCGTCTGTATGAGACTGGGAGGCAAATGTAAGCATGCCCATGTCTTCATCAATATCCATCAGCGGCATCCACATGGTTACCGTATTGGTGGTACTCAGCGGCCAATAATATTGATCCTGGTGCCACGGAGTTAGCCCGCCGCCCGGTTCTTTGTACAAGGCCTGGTCATGGTATAACCGTACATTAGACACGCCCAGCAGGTTGGCAGCAATTTTGGCAAAACGTTTTGCAAGCGTAAATCGTTTTACCTGGGGGTCTACTTCCCACAAATTCATTACCTGCAAAAACGCTTTGCCATAGGTATCGCGTTCCTCCAGCTTTCTTTTCTCAGTATTGTATTTATAGGCGGCTTCATTGATAACGCCCCTGTATACGGCCGCTTCTTCAGCAGAGAGCACACCCGTAACAAGCGTATGGCCGTTTTTGCGGAAGGCATGTACCTGTAATGGATCGAGGTCAATATAATTATTCAGCAATGGCAATGATACTTCGTTCATAATACTGGGTTTAACTTCAGGTAACAAACTACGTGCATGAACAGGGGATAAAAAATGCGAAAATTGGCTAAAAAATGGGTTATTTTATCCCGATTACCTACCTTGACAGGATCTAAAGATAAAATTATCAATATTTGAAAGCGTCGTTTGAATCCATAAAAGCGTCCAGGCACAGATCGTTCATTGCTCGCCGGTTTGAGGAGAAAAGCTTTTCCGCACCCTACCATTTTCATCCTGAATACGAGTTAACGCTCATCGTTTCGGGTACAGGTAAACGTTATGTTGGTTCGCACATGAATGATTATGCGGCCGGCGACCTGGTGCTGCTTGGCAGCAACCTGCCCCATTGCTGGAAGTCTGCAAAAGCATCCGGCACCAAAAAATCCGTGTCGGTTGTAATACAGTTTCAGCAATCATTTCTGGGCGATGGATTCTTTTCGGCACCCGAAACAAAAAGCATACTGCGTTTGCTCAATAACAGCAGCCATGGCATTCAATTTACAGGCAATACGTTAGCGGCACGCCAGCAAATACAGCATATACCCGATGAACCGGATTCATTTAACCAATTATTGGATGTTTTATCTGTCTTGCACCAACTGGCTGGCACCAAAGACTATGTATTACTGGAAAATCAACATGCTTATCCTTTGCTATCATTGAATGAGCAGGAAAGAATTCATGCCGCCATGGCATACGTGGTGGAAAGTTTTCAGCGTCCTATTTCGCTGACTGCCGTTGCATCGCGGGTTAATATGACGCCAGAAGCATTTTGTAAATATTTTAAAAAAATAACCCGTAAAACTTTTATAGAAGTAGTCAACGATTACCGGATCGATTTTGCCATCGGGCAATTAATCAATACTGAGAAGTCCATTGTACAGGTGGGGTTCGACAGCGGCTTCAATGACATGTCTAATTTTTACAAAACATTTAAAGACCGCACCAAATACAGTCCGCTCAATTACCGGAAAACATTTATGAACCAGGTAAAATAAATCTGGTGTAGCACCCGCACTTTTTATGAGTTTGCTGCCAGCAAAACAAACGTGGTGCCCTTGCCAGGTGAAGATTGTACTTCTATTGAATACCGGATGGCTTTGGCCAGGTCTCGCACCAGGTGCAGCCCCAGCCCGTTGCGGGCATTGCCTGAAACCGTTTCATCAAACAATGTCTTTGCCTTTGCTTCGGCAATACCCGGGCCGTTGTCTGTTATAGATAACACCGTATTGTTTCCTTCGTTGTTTGCTTTCCACAAAATGGTTCCGCCGGGTACGTCCTTTACTGCGCGAATGGCATTGGAGGTGAGGTTCTGCATTATGGTGCGAAGGTAGTTTTCGTCTGCCAATACCATCAAGCCGTCCGGCGCCTCAAAGTTAATAGATACATTGTGCGATGAAAAGAAACTGTCGATATACGTGAAGAGATCCTGCACAGGCAAGTGTCTTATGTTGGGGCGGAAGCTTTCCATCTGCTCTTTGCTCCACAGCAACATGGCCTCCATATTGTTCAGCAAACTTTCTGCGGCATCGCTGATTTGCTGGCGGTGTTTCTGTTGCTGCGCTTCGCTCAATAAATCAGGACTGTCTTTTTGCAGTTGCAGAAAATGCACCAGGTTTACAATCGGGCTCCGCAGATCGTGGCTGAGAATACTAAAGAAACGCGCTTTTACTTTATTGGCTTCATCCAGCTGGTTGTTCAGCACCATCAGGGTGGTATTTGTTTTTTTACGGTTGCGGCTTTGCAGGTAAAGCAATGCCCCAATCACCACCAGCAAGGCAAGACCGGCTATCAAACCCCATTGTGTTTTACGCTGGTTAGCCAGCATCAATCTATTAATGGCAATCTCGTTATCCTTTACCGCCAGGTTGTGTTTTCCTTCCAACCCCGCTATTTCATTTTTCTTCTCCTGCGAATAGAGCGAATCGTTGGTGGCCGTTGCTTTTTTGAAATAATCCAGTGCTGCTTTGTAATTTCCTCTTTCTTCTTCCAGGTGTTCCAGCATTTTTTGAATATTGGCCAGGTAACCGGGACTGTTAGCTCTTTCCGCCAGCATTTTTGCACGCACTAAACACGCATCTGCTTTTTTCAGGTAAGTTGCTTTTTCCGTACCTGAAACCTCTGTTGCTTTGTTGATATAGGCCTCGCCTAAATTGGCGTTGTTCACAAGCGCGCTTTCAGAACCGGGATTAATTTCATCAATAATTTTGCCTGCACGAAGCATGAGTTCAATCTGCTTACTGTAATCAGGATTATAATAATTAGCGAGGTTAATCAGCACTTTTGTTTCATCTACCTTATTGTGCGTTTCCTCTGCCAGTTTAAGGGCCTTGCCGGCAAATTCCTTTGCACCGATGGTATCCTTCAACTGATATTTTGCACTGCCCAACGCCATTTGTGCATGAATGATGCGACGCGAATTTTGTGCGCGCGTGCCGTAATCAAGTTCCATTTCAGCATAGCTGGCCGCCTTACGATAATCTTTCTGTACACTAAAACAATTGGCAAGATTTCCTGCAACCAGCGAAATAAGGTCATTATCCTGCAACGATTCCGCAATGCCAAGGGCTTTAAAAAAATTATCCGCCGCAATGGTATGGGCAGATTCAACCATATAACTTCTGCCAATATTGTTGAGGTTGTTTACCTGGTTGGCTTTGGAATTCAATTCAAGGTTCAGCGCATAACTTTTCTCATAATACTTTCTTCCCAGCACATTGTTACCGGTATCGCTTAAAAATAAGCCGATATTATTATTGAGATTGGCAATTCCTTTTTTCCATTTTATTTTTTCAGCGAGCTCCAATGCCTTGTTGGCATAGGGAAAACTCTTTATCGGCTCCACTGTATAATAATACTGCGAAATCCTGCTGAGCGTTTTCACCTTGTTGGTATCATCTTTTAGTGAAGCCAATACTTTTAACATCGAATCCAGCTCAGCCGGTTTCTGCGCCTGCACATACAATTGGCAACCGACCAATAACAAAAAACCCGTCAACAGTTTTTTCATCTAATGTTTTTATAGCGATGCCTCAGTCAATTATTTTCAACGCATTCCTAAATTATGATAATAACCGCTCCACCGATTCTTTATAGCTTCTGCCCACCGGCAACAGCTTGTCGTTTACCAAAACCTCGCGTGAAGATATTTGTTTGATATAATGTTTTTGAATAGCATAACTGCGATGGATGCGTATAAACGTTTGAAAAGCTTTTTCTTTTAACAGGTTACCCAGCGGCGTTAATACACAGTATTTCTTTTTATCGGTTACAATACCGGTGTAGTCTTTTAATGCTTCCAGGTAAATAATTTCATGTAACCGCAGTTTGATGTGCTGGTGTCCGTCTTTAATAAAAAGTGTATCCTCGCCCAGGGTGTAATCCAGCAGCTCGGCTTTGTGATGCACCTCCAGAAATTGCTCCAGCCTTTCCATGGCTTTGGCAAAACGGTCTGCTTTCAGCGGTTTTACGATATAATCCAATGCCGCAGTTTCAAAACCTTCCAGTGCAAACTCGGGGTGTGATGTTACAAATATACAGGCAGGTATTTGCGACAATTGCTTTCTCAATTCAAGCCCATTCATGCCCGGCATATCAATATCAAGAAAAAGCACATCGGGCGGTTCATTTTTCTGAATGTACGCCAGGGCCTGTTCTGCCGATTCAAATATGCCGGCGGCATACAAAAACGGGTATCTCCGCACATAAGACACTACCGTAAGCCGGTCCAGCTCATTATCATCCACAATAACACAGGTATAATTCTTTTTCTTAGGGTCCATTGCTTGCACATTTGTTGCCACGCGTACAATTTACAATTTTTAACGATATGTATTTGTTACCACAAACCGGTTATTTCCTGGCTGTTCGTCTACTAAACCTGTTGTTGGGCGATTGGTGGGAAAAAACGGTCATGTGTGATGGTAAGTTTGTGCAGGAGGACCAATAAAAGCAATCCCAAATGGATGTGTCGGCACTCCACGCCGCAGGGCAACAATAAAGTAACACTGTAGCCATCATCCGTAAAGTATTTCATCATACAAAACATACACAATGAAACTTGTAATCCTTTCCACCATCATGTGCTTTTGCCTCAGTGCCTGCAACAGTCAGCCAGGTGCGCGCGATCAGGCGGTTGCGCTAAAAAACGCCATTACAGCTGCACGGCCCGGCACTATACCCACCAAAAGCGGCGGCTGGACCATGACCGCTAAAATAAATGGCAAACCCTGGGCAGCCGTTTCGCTGATGCCGCCACAAGCTGCACATCGCATTATTGGATACGTAGGCGACGCTTACATTGGCCTGCCTTATCATTATAAGATGGGTGAGAAATCTATCTTTGGCGAAGGCAATGCCGTGGATCTTTCCATAGCAGATGACCCTAATTTTTACGGAGGCCGCACCGGCAGCATGGAAATAACTAAAGTGACGGATGAATGGATTGAAGGCATATTTCATTTCACCGCCAATAACAACGGCAAGGGAAAAACATTTGAAGTAACGGATGGTTTTTTCCGCTTTGCACAACGGAAATAGCCCGTTTGTCTAGAAAAATGGTTGTTGGTCGATTGCGAAAATAACCACACTGGCTCCTCTGTAAGTTTGTTATACCCTCAAATTGTTAGTTATGAAAAAGCTGTTTACTTTTTTGTTTGTCATTACAAACACAATGGCGGCCCATGCCCAGTGGACCAATACCACCAACCTTTTTACAGACGACCAGCACATGCAGGTTTGTGTGCAAACAGGCGACCAGTTTCATGGAATGGTGATCAAAAGCTTTCCGGACAATGGTTACTTTTTTATATGGGAAGATAAGCGCCTCGGGTTTTACGAGCGCACCCAGGTGTTTATTCAGAAGTACGACAAAGATGGCAACCGCCTGTGGGCTACCAGTGGCGTACCTGTTTCTGCAGGTACCAACAACCAGCAGTTCACCTTCAGTTCTAACCAGGATTACCGCAATCGCAGGGTAGCGGCCAGCGATAATGCCGGAGGTTTGTACATTACCTATACCGATGACAGTATTGCCACATACGCCTGGAAAAGAATTTGTGTTCAGCACCTTACGCCAACGGGTAACCGGGTATTCGGCGGGCCGGGTTATATAGTGGCGCAAACAGCATCCGGGCTGTCTGAAAATTATGCTGCCCCGCAACTCATTGCCGATGATGAAGGCGGTTTCTATGTGGCCTATGTAAACACAGGCAGTACCAATGGTGATTACGTGTACATTCACAACTATAAAGATGAGAATGGAACCATGAAAAGGTATGGCTCAGGGCGCATGAATGAAAACGCCATCAGCCGGCAAGTGAACGGACCCTGCGTTGGCGCATCAAGATGGGAACTGGTATACCCGGGTACAACAGTAATTGATTACAATATCTGGCCGGATCTGCAGGGCAATTGCAGTGTTGTTATCAACATGAGCGGAAATATCGGTTCGCAGGGAAACATGCTTTGTTATAACAAATTGTGGAAAGCAAAAAAAGACCAAACAATAAACGTTACCTTGATTTACCCTAGCGGTAATCCTTATACGCAAACATCTACCTATAAAAAAGGCGATGTGGATGTATTGTATAAACTAAGATGGAATTTTCTGGACGCCAATTGTACCAGTCCTGCCGGTTATAACGTGTGGACAGATTACATCGTCATCTCTCAGGGGTTCCAGTTAATTGACCAGGGTGCTCTCAGTTATAATTATCCTAAGGGTGCAACAGTTGCCACGCCGGGCAATATTAACATAGAGTTGATAGCATCTAACAAAAGGGAGCTGATCAATAATGTTATATCTGATCCACCTGTGTTTGCCACTGCGTTTATGGATGAAAAATTTGATGCCATACCCTACCAGCGAGCTTCAAATAACAACCCGCTTTTTGGGTACAACCTCGCAAAACCGGCAGGTTTGGACACGTTCTATTATTTCCGTGATTCTATACTGGCAGCCGGGGCGTCCATTTATGATTTTTCGCTGTCGAGCGGCGGTGGCCACTTGTACACCAGCGCATTGGTGCAGGAAAAAGCCGCTGATAATTTCAGAAAAGTATTGCTGCAGCACCTTCGTATTGAAAATGCCGGCACGGGCCAATACCGTTTTACATATGAAACCGGTGGTAAGAAGGGAGAAATTATTGGCAGCGAAATACGCACGGGCTTTGGTGGAAGCTCAATAGGCTATGATTTTCCATTGGTTACTGCCAACAATACCGGCAATGCGTTATTTCATATTGTGGAAGAAGGAAGGTATACCAGGGTGAGCCCTATTTTGCAAAATGCGCAACTGGCCTGGGGGGCCATGGGTAAACCTATTGCATCGCCTATGATCAACAATATGTATGTATACCCCGGCCAGGCATTTGCGTGTGTGGACCCTGCAGATGGTACCGGCGTCATTGCCTGGACGGACGGTCGCAATGGCGGTACAGGCACGGGCAACGATGTATTTATGCGCCACTTGGATCAGCTAAATGTAGCCGGTTATCTCCCGCCCGGCAAATCTGTACAGCCACTGGTGTACGGTACCAACTTTGCCAACCCCATCTTCCTCTCTGGCACCAGTAAAAAATTTACCGCCATAGAGGCTGGCAATACAACTACAGGTACTTACTCTCCGGTTGCTGAAATAGAAGACAATTTCTTTTTGGGAGCTGTACCTACCGGCATTTTCGAAAATACATCCACCATTCGTACCAGTAACGGCAAGCCTTACCTGAACCGCAACTATACCATCAACCCCGAAAATAACCCCAATGGCAGCGCCAGCATCAATATACGTCTCTACTTTACCACGGCGCAGTTCAATGCGTTGAAAGCAGCAGACCCTGCTATTACAGACCCGGGTTCATTAAGCGTTATCAAACAAATTAACAACACCAATACGGTACCGGTTGAGTATATCCCCGCCGCTGGCGATGTTGAAGTAATGCCCGTAGCATGGAAAGCTGTTGATGGCGGATACTACCTGGAAATAGTGGTGACAAGCTTCAGCAACTTCTTTATTCAGAGAGCCGCAGCCGCGTTGCCGGTAACCTGGCTGGGCGTGCAGGCGCAATATACCGACGCAAAAAACATACGGGTAAATTGGCAGGTGACCGATCAGCACAACGTAAAAGAATACACTGTACAACAAAGTGATGATGGCATTGCTTTCACCAACGCATGTACCGTTGCTGCCACCGCCGCTACCAGTTACCAATGCACCGTACCGGTTAACAACCCCAGCCTGCATTATTTTAGGGTGTTACAAGTGGATAATGATACTAAGTTTTCTTATAGCAAAATTGTTTCATTAAGGTCAGCACCGGCAAATGCAACGCTGGCAGTTCACCCCAACCCCGCTGCAGACAAATTGTACATAGACGGATTGGCAAACCAAAGCTTGCTGCAGGTGCATGACATGAATGGCAAAATTGTACAACAACAAACAATCGCCCTAGGGTTACAACCTGTGGACATCAGCCGGCTTGCGCCGGGCATTTACCTGCTGAGCATTTATAAAGATAGCAGGCAGCAGACACTAAAATTTATAAAACGATAGCCTTCGCTAAAATTATTTTCGCACTGCCAATTTTGACTAATTAAAATAATGTAACTTTCATAGAACTGCCACTATACATTACCGGCATAATCCTTCATCAATAAAACTGAGATTATCTATGAAACGTAGATCGTTCCTTGCATCTGTTGCAATAACGCCGATTGCCGGCCTGCCGCTTACCGGCAAATCGGCTCCTGCAGGTAAAAAACGGGCAGCAAAAGGGTTTAAGGTAGAAAAAGAAAAAGACAGGTTTGATGCGGCCATTACATTAATGGAAGGCGATACTTTCTATACAAAGATATCCGGTAAGGATAGTGACGGTGATATTTTTGCGTTTGAATCTACCCGCCTGGTGAATGGCGGCCCGCCCCTGCACTACCATTACACCCAGGATGAATGGTTTTATATACTTGAAGGCGAGTTCATCTTCAAAATTGGCGATGAAAATTTTACTGCAAAGGCAGGCGATAGTTTATTTGGACCGCGCATGATACCTCACGCGTTCTCAAAGACAAATACCGGCCCCGCAAGAATGCTGATCATATTTCAGCCTGCCGGAAAAATGGAGCTGCATTTTAAAGCCGTGAGTGAGGGCGTATATGGAAAAATGACCGATGCAGAAAAACACAAATTCAGGCAGGGCAATGGTTTTGAAGTAGTAGGGCCGGCACTGGCACATGAAAAATAACTTGTAAAGGATGCGCTCAACCTGTTTGTATTCCTGGTATTTCATTATTTGTGCAAATTGATTCACGGCCAGCATTCATTTCAAAAAATATTATCTTGCCGCAGCTAAATTGTCTTGCTTATGTTGCTGCGCAGGTTGTTGATGTGTCCGTTGATGTTAATGGTGTTTTATTCTTTATGCTGTTTTGCGCAAAAGGCACCGCCTCCTTTATTTAATTTACTTCCACCAGCACGTACGGGAATCGGCTTTACCAATACCATCACAGAAAGCGATAGCCTGAACATCTTAAACCAGGCCAATATTTATAACGGCGGCGGCGTGGGCATTGGCGATTTTAATAACGACGGCCTCATGGATATTTATTTTGCCGGCAATATGGCGGGTAACAAACTATATCTTAATAAAGGGGCACTCGCTTATCAGGATATTACCAAAACTTCAGGCACCAGTGGAGAAAGCCGGTGGTGTACCGGAGTAACCGTGGCAGACATCAACAACGATGGATGGCAGGATATTTATGTAGCAGCTTCTTTTCGCAAAGACCCGGTAAAAAGAACCAACCTGTTATACATCAACCAGGGTGTTGGTAAAGAGGGCATACCTGTATTTAAAGAATCTGCTGAGGACTACGGACTGGCAGATACAGGCTTCAGCACGCAAGGCGTTTTTATCGACTACGATCTGGATGGCGACCTTGATCTCTACCTGGTCACCAATGAACTGAATGACCCTAAAACACCCATCAACTTCAGGCCAAAAGTTATAGACGGCAGTGCACTCAATACAGACAGGCTCTACCGCAACAACGGTAATGGCAGTTTTACCAACGTATCAAAAGAAGCAGGTATAACTATTGAGGGGTGGGGCCATGCAGTATGTATCTCAGATTTTAACCAGGATGGTTGGCCGGATATTTATGTGAGCAATGATTTTGTATCAAACGATTTATTATACATCAATAATAAAAACGGCAGCTTCACCAACAGGCTGGGTGAATACTTTAAACACACCGGCTGGAATGCAATGGGTACCGATGTGGTGGATATCAATAACGATGGGCTGGCAGATATCATCTCTCTTGAAATGCTGCCAGAAGATAATCTCCGCAAAAAAAGAATGCTCAGCGGCAATGAATACTTTAATTATTACAACAGCGAAAAATTTGGGTATGAGCACCAGTATGTACGCAATGTTCTGCAGCTGAACCAGGGCATGTCGCCGCAGGGTCACCCGGTGTTCAGTGAAATTGGTTACCTGGCCGGCGTGTACCAAACAGACTGGAGCTGGTGCCCGCTGGTGGCAGATTTTGACAACGACGGCTTTCGCGATATGATCATCACCAACGGCCTGCCACGAGATGTAACCGACCTTGATTACATCACTTTCAATAACGGCCAGGGTGGCGGTAAAGGCAAATACTCGCTGGCCTTAACAGATTCGTTACCTGTTGTAAAGCTGGCTAACTATTCTTTCAAAAACAATGGGGGTTTTACATTTACCAATACCAGCAAACCATGGGGTTTTACAAAACCCTCTTTCTCTAACGGTGGGGCGTATGCGGACCTGGATAACGATGGCGACCTGGATATCGTCATCAACAACATCAACGATCCCGCATTTGTGTATGAAAACACCGCTGCTGCCGATAAAAACTTTCATACACTCACTGTTAACTTGCACGGTGCGGATAAAAACACCAATGGCATCGGCGCAACCATCACCATTTATTATGATAAAGGGAAACAACAACGCTATGAACACCAGCCATCGCGCGGGTATATGTCTACCCATGATAGCAGGGCGCATTTTGGGCTCGGCAACAATACCACCATTGACTCGCTGTTGATTCGCTGGCCCGGTGGCAAAACACAATGGCTTACCAATATTCGTACAGATCAGCCATTGCATTTGAATGAGAAAGACGCTACCGAAAGTAACACGCATACGCCGTTAGGCACAGCGGCTCTTCTTACACAGGTAAACAATAAATATGGTATTACTTTCAAACATACAGAAAGAGATGCCATTGATTACAACACACAACCTTCTATTCCGCATAAACTCAGCCAGTACGGGCCGGGCATTGCCGTTGCAGATATTGATAACAACGGGTACGACGATTTTTATATTGGCGCCTCTGTGGGCAAACACGGTATGTTTTTTATGCAGGATGATAAAGGAAGTTTTAGTATAGACTCTACCCGCTTTCTGCAGCAAGATGATGGCCACCCGGCTGAAGATATGGGGCTGCTGTTTTTTGATGCTGATAATGATGGCGATGCAGATCTGTATGTGGTAAGCGGCAGTTATGAATTGCCGCCCAATGAGCCAGCCAGCCAGGACGTATTGTACATCAACGACGGACATGGAAAATTCAGGCCCAGCTATTCTTCATTGCCAAAAATGTTTGCCAATGGGTCATGTGTACGTGCAGCAGACATTGATGGTGATGGCGATCTTGATCTTTTTGTGGGCGGGCGTGTGGTATCAGGCGCCTATCCGCTTGCGCCAAAAAGTTATCTGCTTATTAACTATGCGGGTACGTTTGTAGATGCCACACAAAAGTTTTGCCCTTCTTTGCAGCTGGCCGGCATGATAACAGATGCGTTGTTCACCGATTTTGACAATGATGGCAAACCAGACCTTGTCACCACCGGCGAATGGATGCCCATCAGTTTTTACCGCAATACCGGCAACGGGTTTGAACCCATAAACGACTCCACCGGCATCGCTGCGCATCTTGGCTGGTGGAACAGTATTACCGCGGCAGATTTTGATAATGATGGTGATATAGATTATGTAGCCGGTAACCTGGGTTTAAACACTAACTACAAAGCCACTCCACAAGAGCCGATGCAACTCTATGCAAAAGATTTTGACGACAATGGTCTAATGGACCCTATTGTATTCTGTTACATGAATGCCGAAGATGGCAGCAGGAAATTATTTCCGATGACAACGCGCGATGATATGATTAGCCAGATGATATCTATAAGAAAAAAATATCCTACCTATCAAGCGTATGGGAAAGCATCATTGAATGAACTATTGAAACCCGCTGACCACGAAAATGCGCTTGTGTTTACGGCAACGGACATGAATACCAGCTACATTGAAAACAAAGGCAACGGAAAATTTGTAATGAGCCCTTTGCCTGCAGAAGCGCAATTTGCACCCGTGTACGGCATGCAGGCATTGGATATAGACAATGATGGCAATACCGACCTGGTGTTAGCCGGCAATGATTATGGAATGGAACCCTACAGCGGCCGGCACGATGCATTCAACGGCCTGTGTTTAAAAGGAAATGGTAAAGGACAGTTTACCAGTTTGAGCGCAGCTACCAGCGGCTTTTTTGTGCATGGTGATGGTAAAGCGCTTGCAACATTGCATACAGCAACAGCGGGCGACTTGCTACTTGTTACACAAAACCAGGATAGTCTGCAACTGTATGCAAGTGCACTTCCACAAAGTATTACCAGCAAAAAATGGATAAACCTACAACCCGGAGATTTTACTGCCGAATTCTATTATAAAAACAACAAAAGAAAAAAAATGGAATTCTATTATGGAGCGGGATATCTATCACAATCATCGAGGAAAATACCGATTGATAAAGATGTGGTAAGGGTAGTTATCGCCAGTTACAATGGCACTAAAACAGAAATCAAAGAAATAAAGTAATACAAGATTGCTTACACTTCTACGAACTCCGAAATTTTTTCTTTGATGGCTTGCAGGTTAAAAGGTTTGCGAACGAAAGCGTTGGCTCCGCAAGTCGTGGCAATCGTTTCAATATTATCATTCGCTGAAATCATGATAACAGGTATGTTTGACGTCTTTGCAGATGTCTTCAGTTTTTTACAAATGTCTCCGCCAGATATGCCATCCATCGATATGTCGAGCAGTATCACGTCAGGATGGCCATCTATGGCCATGTTTACAATACCATTGCCATTTAGTGCCAGCTGCACTGTAAAGCCTGCCTGTTGCAATTGCATCTTTACCAATTGCAGCAAATCGTAGTCATCATCTGCAACCAGTACTATTCTCTTCTTGTTGTTTATGCCAAATGTTTTCATACGATTGATTTGGTGAGTAATATTTTGTTATAAACTAAACAATAATAACGCCACAGCCCGCGCTTGCATGTTCAGTGTAAAGGAGCAGGTGCTTATTGCACTCCCGCATAGGTATACGCTGGTTTTTCTTGTTTAACTAAGACTCGTTTTGAATAATCAGTAAAAGAATGGAATTGTTTTAAATAAAATCTAATAAGACCAGATAGTTAAACGGGAGTAAAATATTCCACAAAAGCAGTGAATATGCGACGCAATTTATACGAAACATACATATCAAACGTACTGCGCATTGCATCTTTCGGGGCTTAATTGCGCATAATCACGATATCGTTCCTGCGGCTGGCCGGCGATACCTGCAGATTGATAATTTCCCCATCTTTCACTTGCGCTTCAATGGTAGTGTTATAAGGAGCATGCAGTTTGAATACAGCATTCCATTCTTTTGGCCAGGCAGGTAGCAGGTATATTTTTTTGCCGTCTACCTGCAGTAGCATTTCCTGCAACCCTATCATGGCCGCGCCGCCCCAGTTGTGATCGGGCGTCCAGTCGAACCCCGGCCCCCAGAAACTGGGAAACCTGTGGTTACCATCCCTAAACTTTTCACGCGTTAGCGCTGTAGCTTCATCTGTTAGCCCCAGCCGGGCGGCAAATATGCTGTACTGACGCCAGCCGATATGACTACGAAATTTCACTGCATGCGGGTCATATTTGTATGTATTAATGGCGGTATCAAGCCCAGGCCGCCCAACGCCATACAAACCCCAGGGAAAAACGGGGTATAGCTGCGGTGTTTCAGAATTCTGCACCCTCGCCCAGGCCTCAGCGGGTGCCAAAACAGTATGCCCGTCTATTACACGCAAAGGCAAAGGCGGAACGCGTTGTAACATTGTTTGCCATTTTGTTCTTTGTACGCTGTCTGCGTATTGACGCGGCAACTCCAGCAATCGGCTTAGGATAACTTGTAAAGCTGCAATAACCGTTGCCGAATTATAGGTCATTTTAAATGTTTCCGCGGCAGATGTTGGATACAATATGTAATGCCCGTTTTCATCAAACGGCTTCACACCTCTTTTCTTTGCCAGTTGCTGGTAATGCACATCATAAAAAACAAGGCAGCTTTCAATAAAAGGAATATAGGATTGGATGTTGCGCCCTTCATACCTTTCTGTCTCCAGCATCATCAGGCAGAATTCAAAAACAGTTTCCCATTCATATTCAAGCCATGCATTGTATTCTACCCCGGGATCGGTTCCGGCCGGCCGGTTAGTGCCGTATTCCATAATATTGGGCAGGCCAAAATTTTCTATTTGCTCAGTAAAACATGCGCCATCGTGGTTCCAGTAAACTTTACTGCGCAAAGTGGCATTGGTGAGAGCGCGCATATAAAAATCAAACTGCGGTTGCAGCATATCAAAATCTCCGGCCTTAAACATAGGATAATATACCAGCCGCTGGTTTTGCGCGGTCATGGTGCCGCCGCCCCACAACCTGAAATCCGGCGAATAAGTCATTTTCTTATCAACATATACCGGGTCAAAAGTAAAAAGCCCGCCATTGAATTTTGTGGGCCATTTACTATATGCATTACACCCCAGCTGGTACCGGAATAACTGGTAATTCCTGGAAACCACACTATCCGGCCCTTCAATAAAAATATAACTCCGGTTCCAGAATTGTTGCCACCACTGCCTTGTAGTTTGCAAGGCAGTTTTTTTGCGTATATCCGCATCTCGGATTATTGAGTCCAAACCGATTTGCCATGCTGATTGTGTAGGCCTTTGCGCAGTATACAGGCCAATGGTTACCTGTTGTGTACGCACCGGCTTTTTTGTAGTCAGTATCCATGATTTGTATGCCGTACCTGCATAACTACCGGTATCATTTCCGGCAGGCACCATACCGGGCGCTTTCATAACGCCGCCAAATGTATTGTGGGTAAGCGGGTCATACATTTGTGCTTTTACTGCATTCATTCCCTGCATGCGAACCGTATAGTCAAATATATTTTCAGCGCCCTGGCCATTACGGTGACAGAATAATACATCATTACCTGTAAAGCCAATACTGTCTTTGTATGTTTTTACAATTGTTTTCTGTGGTACCTTATAAGAATTCGCCCTGAACTCTGCCCCCTGTATAATATGATCCTCATGTCGCCACGATTCATAAGCAGCCGTAATTACAACAGGCTTTGCAGATTGCACTTCCATATGTATCAGCGGCCTGAAAACATCCACCCAAATAGCAACAGTAGTGTTGGTACCACTCATGGTTATACCGCCTTCCATTAACCGCAGTTCCTGTTTAAATGCCGTTGTATTAAAAGGGTTGGTTGATAGATGCAACCGCACCCTACCGGCTTTTAGCATCTGGTTGTTCTTGTCAAACATGCCGCTTTGCGACATGTAGAAAAGAATATCACCATTTTCCACCCACACATTTAAGCCGATATCTCCCCCACCGCAAGGCATTGACTCAGAAGCATTCTTACTCTGGCTGTTCCACACCGGGTTATAGCCCTGCATTAGAGCCGCCGTCCTGCCTATCTGTTGCGCCTGTAGGGTGGTAAGCAAGACCGCCAATGCCAGCAATAACAATATTCTCCTCATTGAGTGATTAATGATTGATTAATAACATGAACCATTTTCAATACTTGTATTTCTTTAAAAAAAGTAAACGGGCTGATGCTTTTTTTATCCATTCCCTCGCCATCAGCTCATGACCGGCAACGGTGGGGTGTATACCATCCCAGATCCAATAATCAGCGGGCGCGCGTGAGGCGGCCTTTTCAAAAACAGCAGGATAATCTACCACCAGCGCATCAAATTCTTTGGCTAATTTTCTTACCCTTGCAGCCCTTTGCGCGGCTTCCTCTTTCCAAAGGCCAAAGTTATTTTTTCGGTTGCCCACCTCCGTTACAAAAGGAAGACCCAGTAGTAAGAGAACGCCGGGGTTGGCTGTACGGCTACGCGTAAGCAGGTCGCGGTAACCTGTTTCAAACTCATCAACAGTCTGGGCACCATTTCTTTGCTCTACTACGGCGGCTGTATCGTTAATGCCAATCAATACACTTAAGACATCCGGCATAATATCAAGCGCATCAGACTGCCAGCGTTGCTGCAAATCAGGCACCTTGTTACCACTGATACCGCGGTTATAAAAAGTATAGCCTGCCTCGGGAAAATCGGCACCTACCCGGCTCGCTATGGCAAAGGCATAACCATGGCCCATGATATGATTGGGATCTGTGTTGCGCCCGCGGTTACCATCAGTTATAGAATCTCCCTGGAATAAAAATACCAGCCCTTTTTCCGGAAGACTGTTATCTGGTATTAACGATGCAGCCAGGGTGTTATTCGGCCACAATACCGCAGGCAACCCGGCTGCCGCCGCCGCTGTTAAAAATTGCCTGCGCGATGGTTTGTTGTTCATATCAATTTTTACTGCGTCAATGCGGTAGTTATTTTAGCGGTAGAGCGCCGTTTTATTTAAATCGATGCAATAATCGGTAATCCATGCACCTGCCACATCTACGTACAGTATATGCGGTTTGTTTTGTTTATTGATAGTTCCGTCTTTTATCCAATCGTCTAGCGTAGCCGGCAGGTATTTATTTCCTTCCAGCGAATGGTCGATGATGCTTTTGTGTTTCCTTACCACATTGGCCAATAGCATGACGCCGTTAACCACCGGGCTTAGCTTGTCATCTTCAAAATCATTGCAAATCATGGGTGCTTCATCGCTGGTTTGGGTAAGCTGCCAATCCAGCCTTATAAGATCGTTCTTTTGCACATCGCTGTTAATTGCGCGGAAAAACAACTTCTCTTTGTCCAATAGCTTTTTTATATCGTTGGTGGCGGCATACATTCTCCGGAAATTGACAAAAGCTGCGGACTTATCTGCAATTGAGCAGGAACTGAATAACTTATCGTTGTTATCAGCGGTTTCAAATGTAATAATCACCTTGCCCGCCAGATCTTTTAAAGGCACATGGCCAATGCCGGCAGCGGTAGCAGTGTAAATAAATTCTTTACCGATTCTTTGTACCAGTGAATCTTTAAGTTCTGCAAGCGGTGTTTCTTTTTCGCAAAAGTGGCTGAAGCTGATAAGAATAATCTCCTGCTTATTTTTTTGCAGGAAACGCCGGATGCCGTTTGCCACCTGGCTGATTTTCTCACCATATCCGCCGCCAATGGCATCTGCCATACAATCTGATGCGCAGTGTTTGGCATGCAGCTGGTTCTGGTACGTACCTGCCCTGAGATCAAACATGCGAATGCCGGCATTCAGTTGCTGTTCTATTTTGATCTTTTGTGTAAGCGTATTGCATTGGTTAATGGTGCCGCTTTGCTGGCCGCCTACCCCGTTTAACACACTCATTCCGGCATCATGCGCTCCGGGTATAACAATATCCTGGAGAGTTTTTGTACTGGTTAAAGGCGCCAATATTTGCTCCATCCAGCTGGCGGCATTGTAATTAGAAAAACTGCTGAGGTATAAATGCCGGTCGGTACCTGCGTACGCCAGTAAAAAATTATTATCATCTACTTTACAAACAGACACCGGGTACCTGGTAGCAAACACATCGGGCAATACCTGGCCGCCCGCAGGTGTTTCTTCATCGGTAGCCGAAGCATAGTTAACTGTATTACTGCTCCTGCCGCCGCTCCAGAAATAGAAAAGTCTGTCTGCATTCCATACCTGGTAGATAGCGGGCGATGTGGTGGTTTTGGCGGTGCCGAGCGATGTTGATTTCGACCATGCCTTACTGTTAGTATCATAGTCTGTATAATACACCAATTGATCTTTGCCATGCCAGGAAAAACGCAGCGTCGTTTTACCCAACGTTACTACAAAAGGATAATCCGCCGATTTTTCATTGCTTACAGGCATGGCTTCCGCATCTGCAAACACCCCGTCTGCACCAGGTTGCAGCAGGGCGCATACCATTTCATCTTTCCCCGCGCCATGACTGGCAATCATCACGTTTCCATTTACAGGCGTGGCGGTAATGCCTTTTGATAATTTTACCGGTCTGGTAAAATGAATTTCATATACTGATGCGGTATTAAAACTCGTTTCGCTGTTATTGATGATATATTTCAGCACCCCATCCGGCGATATCCAGAAAAGATAGATGCGTTTGTCCAGCACGCGCAATACGGGCGCAGCGGCCGTTTGCTGACCGGTAATCACGGCCGCAGTGCTCACGGTTTCGGTATCGTACTGCCTGCCAAGGCAACTGTAATGTACATTGCCCGCATCGCCCGCTTCTTTCCAGGTAACAAAATATACCCCGTTAAAATTGGTGATGTCTATCGCCCGGTCTGTCACCGCTTCTGGTAAAAAAATGGCAGGTTTTGTAAAACTTAAGTTTTGACTAGCTGCGGGTAATGCGGCCAAAAGCATACACCATGCGGCCACACCATTTTTTCTGCAGAATGAAAACAACAACATAACATGGGTTTTTACCGATGATAGGAAAACAGTCTACGAAAGTTAAATCAAAATCAGATGCAAACATATTTTACCAATTCCAATTAGCCGCAAAACAATTTGCGTGGGAGTGTACAGGTTAGTGGCCTGCGTTTTTTTTGTAGTTTTGCGCCAATCCCCCCTTTATTTCTTTAACTACCTTACTTAACCAACGCTATGCAGAAAATTGTACACCTTATCATTGGAATATTGTCAACCCTTACCGCATTTACGCAGGATGCCAACTACTGGTCTAATCCTTTTAACCCCGGCGGTTTCTTTACACCAGGCGCCACCATTGCCAGAAATAACGACAGCGGGGTAATGTTTTACAATCCTGCATTGCTGGCCTACAATACCAAAAATGCAGCGTCTATCAATGGAAGTATTTACAGCTTCCAGCACACAACCATTAGAAATGGCGCGGGCACCGGGCTCCACCTCAAATCATCCTCTGAAAGCGTTATACCTGGAATGGTTTCCAACACCATTTACCTCAACCTCAAAAATAAACCAATTACCGTAGCATATGCATTGATAAACGACCCCGTGATCAATTATTCAGCGTCGCAAAGGCGCGATGATAAGTTTAATGTGCTCAACGATGCGTATAGTCCCGGCCCCGAATTTTTTGTAGGCCAATATTCTTCTTCCAATTCTGTACACCAAACAACAGGAATGCTGGCCGTTGGAAAAAATATTAATTCAAAACTCGCAGCAGGACTATCATTCTCAGTGAACATTAGAAAGCAAAATTACTTACTGGATTATAAATCAAGGGCGCTTGAAAATACCGGCAATCTTTTTAATCCGCCCATTGTTAATGTTTCGGAATACTTTCAGGGGAATAACCTCAACATTGGGTTGGGTATCAAAGCCGGTTTTGCATACGACCTGTCGGATCGCCATCATGTGGGTCTGTTAATTTCGGCTCCGCAGATACATTTGTACAGTAGTGCAGATATTTTGTCTGACAACATCATTAACAACTTACAACTGTTGCCCGGAGATACCCTTTATTTATTAGCTAATTCCAGGCAAACAAAATTAAAATCTAAATGGAAAGTACCATTGAGTGCTGCCCTCGGTTACACGTATGATTACGGGCAGGGGCAAGTGTATTTTGCCATTGAATATTTCAACAGGGTAAAAGAATACAATGTTATTACACCACGAAACGACTATTTTATACGCCCCGATACAGGGAATAATTCAGCTACCTCTTCATTGATCAATGTAAAAGATGCACGTAAGGCAGTGGTAAATTTTGCCCTTGCTGTTAGCTTTCCGTTGAAGGACGTTGTAACCGGCTATTGTTCCATTCGCACTGATTTTAATTACTCGTCCGATAAACTTTTTGCTGATGCCATCTCGGGCTACAAAGCCAATACAGCGGCCTGGAACCTGTACCACGCACAATTGGGCGCCAATTTCAAAAAACGAAAATTCAATTTACGCTCCGGACTGCTCATCAGTTATGGCAGCACCAGTCAATACCGCCAGGGTATCAACTTTGATAATCCCAATGAAAGCAACTTATTGATAGGCGATATCGGAAATACAAAGGCCACCCGGTTTTCTGCAGGCTTAATGATTGCGTATATACATAACCTTTAGTAATTAATAATTAAAGATTAATAATTAATAATTGTTTGCGGCAACAATAGGGCGCAGATGAAAACAAATTCAAAATTTAAAATTCAAAATTTACAATAGTTCTGGATTTACCTCGTGTACTCTGTGAAAAACCTCTTCTTCCTCTGTGGTAAAAATTAGCCACGTGCTGTAATGCGAAACACAGGAAATTGAAAATTCACAATTTTAAATTTACAATAATTACAGCTTCTATCTCCCCGGCCCGGGTAATTGCATCTTGCAGGGCCATCCCTTTTTTCATTTCCGGCCTTGTATGACCGATAGCCGTAAGCCATGCATCTTTCATAAAACTTTGCCGGTCTGCTATCAATTGTAATATAACAGCACCGTTTTTATGTTGGGCCATCACGCTATTGATATCCTGAAATTTGGCTGCCTTCTTTTCACCTATATACAATAACAGCTGTTGGGCCATTAGCCAGTGACCTGTGTCTCCCGGGTGTACCCCGTCACGTGCCAGTGCAAAGGCAGTATCCTGCTTACGGTGTGCGGCCAGGTATTTTTTCATCGGATAATGAATATCTGCCACCTCCCAGTTCGCTGTTTTTTTCTTATAAAGCACCCAGTCTGCATACCTGTCCAGTACATTCGCATATCCTTTTATACCGCCCCGTACTTCATCATATACTGGTGGTGTTAGCATAATCACCCTTGCCCCTGTTTTTACCAGGGTATCGTGCAACCAGTTCATGCCGTCCTGATAATGTTGAAAACGTTGTTGATTGAATGGTAAATAAATACCATCGTTCATACCATAGCATGCAAACACCACATCCGGCTTAATAGTGGTAAGAATTCGGTGCAGGCGCTCATGCAAATCGGGACGGGGAAAACGGCCACCCGCATGCCCTTCTTCTGATAGCCCGGATACTGTTTCACTGGGTAAACCCATATTAATAAAGCGGGTTCGTTGTGTGGGATGACATAGCGTGTATGCGGCTTCCAAATCGATAATATAATTGCCTGCATACGTAATGCTGTTACCGAGAAATAAAATTGTATGCACACTGCTATCAAGCCGTTGCGCAAAAACATCAATAGGTGTCTGCATCATCATCACAATAAATAGGCGGAACAAATATTTCATTGATCGTTATAATGATAGTTAATTCCATCCGGAGGACGATTAAAGATAATAATGAAAAGAAGAATATGTACGAAAGCGGGGATAACGCGCAAAAAAGAAGGCCGCCGACTTTTAAGTCTGCGGCCTTCGTGGCTTACTATCTTACCCGTTAACCTTATTACACAATTACCTTGGTAAGATATGAATGCATTTATTTGGCAGCATCGCGCAAAGCCTTGATCTTATCGTGTGATGCTCTCAGCATACTTTTTTGCGCTTCCAGTGAAGTGCGAATGTAGCCAGGCAAATCTTCCTGTAAAGCATCTTTATATGCTTTCTGTGCAGCGTCTTCGCCAAATTCACAATTTGAAAGTACGGCGTGTCTGTCATGGCCGGTAAAAACTGCCTTTACATCCATCCATGCACGGTATAACTTTCCGCTGGTGGTGGTACCTGCTTCAAATTCTCCACCCAATGCCTGTACTTCGCCCGCAAGATCAATGCGTATTTTGCGGCTTTCATCAATCATTGAAGTAAACAACGCTTTCAAATCTGCATCAGAATCTTTCAATTCTCCTAAAGCCCTTTCATAACCAACAATCCTGTCGTTATTAATCTCCACAAGGTCGTTTAGTATTTCAACTGTTTCTGTTGTAGTAGTTTGCATGACATAAAAATTTTAGAGTTAATAATTAACGCACATTCTGTAGTTACCAATTAGTATGCCGCATACGGGTAAAGGTAAAACACCATCAATAAGATATTTATTGACGCCATAATTCCCCATCTTTGTTGAAATTATTTATCACGCATACGGCGCATTACATGCCTGTTGAAGTAGAATTACCCTATTATCAATTTATTACCAATGGCTGTAGGGCTAAATCGGCCGCTTAGTGCCCCGATAGAAAAATAACCAATTCTTCCTAATTTCACGGCCATGGAAGAAAACCTGCTGCTGATTTTAACCCTCCTTTTCCTTAGTTCTATGCTCACCATGCTCAGCGAACGGCTGCGCATTTCCTATCCCATATTTTTAGTGCTGGCGGGCTTGCTGTTTAGTTTTATTCCGGGTATACCGGTGGTAAGTCTTGATCCGGACCTGGTATTCCTTATTTTTCTTCCACCGTTATTGTATGCTGCTGCATGGAACACTTCCTGGAAAGATTTCTGGCAATATAAACGGCCCATCATCATGCTGGCAACAGGGCTGGTTATTTTTACTTCGGCCAGCGTGGCATTTACCGCACATGCCCTGATACCAGATTTTTCATTGGCCCTTGGTTTTTTGTTGGGAGGTATCATATCTCCGCCGGATGCAGTAGCCGCTGCCTCCGTATTGCAAAACCTTAGTATGCCTAAACGTATATTAGCGGTATTGGAAGGCGAAAGTTTGATCAATGATGCATCATCACTTATTATCTTTCGTGTTGCGCTCGGTGCCATTGTAACCGGCCAGTTCTTTTTCTGGAAAACTACCGGCGATTTTTTTATTGTTGCTATAATGGGTATTGTCATCGGCCTTGTAATCGCCAATATCTTATATGCCGCGCACCGTTTCTTACCTACTACCGGAAGCATAGATACTGTACTTACCATCATTTCGCCTTATATAATGTATATAACGGCTGAACACCTTCACTTTAAAGGCGTGCATTTTTCTGGGGTAATGGCGGTGGTAAGCGGCGGGCTTTTTTTAAGTTTCCGCTCCCATGAAATTTTTTCTTACAACTCGCGGATTCAAGTGTACTCTTTTTGGCAAACGCTTACGTTTTTACTAAACGGACTGGTATTTATTTTAATCGGATTGCAGTTGCCTGCCATCACGGGGGCGTTGGGAAAATATTCTGTTGGTGCCGCCGTGTTTTATGGAATTATTATCAGCGTGCTTACCGTGGTTATTCGGCTACTATGGGTTTTTCCAGGTGCGTATCTTCCCAGGTTATTGTCGAAAGGCATCCGCTCACGTGAAAAACGGCCCAGCTGGCAAATGGTATTTGTTGTAGGGTGGAGTGGTATGCGCGGCGTGGTATCACTGGCATCTGCGCTGGCCATTCCGTTAACGCTTGGTACCGGCGAAGCGTTTCCACACCGCAACCTTATACTGTTCATCACATTCGTTGTTATCTTATTTACGTTGGTACTGCAGGGACTCAGTCTTCCGTTTGTTATTAAACTGCTCAAGGTAAAAGACGATGAAGGAGAAAGCGCCGAAGAACAGGAACTTACGGTGCGGCTTCGGCTGGCCACTGCCGCGCTTGAACTGATGCAAAGCGAACATGCAGATGATTTAGGCGATGTGGATGCTTTCAGACGGTTGAAGGAACGGTATGAAAGAATGGTAGAGATCACCAACAAAAAATTATTGAAAGAAGAGGAAACCATTGCCAAAGCCAGTTTTCTGCCAAGGTACCGGCGCATGCTGATAGACATTGTGGCGGTACGAAGAAAGGAAATTCAGAAATTAAGAAGCGAGCGTTTGTATTCAGAAGAATTATTAAGAAACAAAGAATGGGAACTGGACCTGGAGGAAGCGCGTTTAATGGAAAGTTAGTGCACTAAAATATACCACATAGAATCAGATAGTTTTTCAATTTAACCTGTATGGAATTTGCTACTGCTATTGAGCAGCTTAAGTTATTCATCGGCAATGTGCAACCGTTGCCGGCTAAAGAATGGGAAGAACTGGCTGCTGCATGGCAACCCTTTACAGCAAAAAGAAAAACAGTTCTTACCAGGTCGGGTGAAACAGAGAACTATTTATATTTTGTAACCGAAGGCGTTCAACGGGCGTTCTACCTGCACCATAACGATAAAGAGGCCACCATTGTATTCACGTATCCGTTTTCGTTTTCGGGCATTGCCGATTCCTTTTTAACCCGCCGGCCGGCAGCCTATTACCTTGAAACACTTACAACCAGTTCTTTTTTGCGAACCACCTATGCGCAAATGCAGGAACTCATGAACAAATACCCTGCAATACAGTCATTGTTTTTTAATGCCACCGCCTTTGCGCTTGGCGGCGTGCTGGAACGACAAATAGAGTTACAATGTTTTTCAGCGGAAGAAAAATTCAGGATCCTGTTTAAACGAAGCCCCCATATTCTGCACCTGGTGCCGCACAAATACCTGGCTTCTTACCTGGCCATTGATGCCAGCACGTTTAGCAAACTGCTGTCCACCGTAAAAATTTAAAAAATCTTGGTGCAGGTCAAGATTTTGCGCAGTAACAACCCGCAGCTTTGCTGTATAAAATTACAATCATGCAATACAACAGCCTGCAATTACTCAATGACCTCTACCAACAAACGACTGCCTTTCTTGATGAAGCTATTAGTAAATGGCAGATGATGCCAGATAAAAAATTTTCGCACCAGCCAGCGCCCACTCAGTGGAGTGCCAAACAATGCCTGGCACACCTGAATAGTTATGGCGATTACTATCTGCCGGCCATTGAAAAATCTATTCAAATGGCCAGAGAAAAAAATAAAACCGTGTCGGCGGTTTTTTCTACCGGTTGGCTGGGTGGTTATTTTACAAAGCTGATGCAAACCGATAGTCATGGCTTGCCATCAAAAAAAATAAAGGCTTTTAAAAAATACATTCATGGCAATGATGAAGACGGCGACCATGTTATTGCAACCTTTATTGAACAGCAGGAAAAAATGCTGCAATTATTAACCGATGCAAAAAACATCGATCTTAATAATACCAGGACAGGTATTTCAATTGCTCCACTTATTCAATTAAAGTTGGGAGATGTGCTGATGTTTATTGCGGCGCATACCCAGCGACATCTTTTACAAGCCGCCAGAGCCGCAATGATCAATTCGGAACACACTACACCAACGCTGAAAATAAATTCATAAGTATTATTGACTTTTAAAAAAAATTAAAAAGGGCGCTTCATCGATTATAAAGTGGAATGGTGCACGTCTGGATTGCTCTACCCAATTGAACAATTAATCCACTGATTTATCCACTTTAAATCCACATAGTAGACATCATTTCCCATTACACTTAAAAAAATTTAACACTTATGCATGAGCGATAGAGGAATAAATGTTTTCCATTACATATCCTTTCGGCTTATAACCAATATTTTAAACTAAAAATTTTGTTTTAGGAATTGCCATCAGACTGCAAAAAATGTTCTACAATAAGGTTAAAAAGAAATTAATATTTTTTTGGAAATCGGTTGCAAATTTGAAAAATTGATTTTAGGCACGATAATTTCGTTGATACGAATCAATTAAATTTCGTGGTCTATGAAATGGTTTATGAAATCAATCGAAATCAAATTTCGCTACTGGGGAGACATGGTGAAGGCAAATGTTTTTGAACAAGAGGATTCCCGCGGTGTAGTATACCCGATAAAACTAAACGGAGATTATTTTTTTACCTTGCGATACAATGAACAGCAGGAATGGATGATTGTAAAAGAAAATAATGGCATCACGCCGCGTGTGGATAAAGAACTGCTCAACCGCATTTTAAAGCCGCTGGAAATTAAACTAAAGTACGCCGCGTAACCATATAACGACATCACAAAAAGACTACAACAAAGAGATCAGGGGTTTTAGGTTGTTTATCACCTCTGGTCTCTTTGTTTGCTTCACACCTATCTTACTTATTATCATACTCTTTTACCACTTTTTCGCCTTATTTATTCTCCTTGCCTGATACATGAAAGGGCTTATTTTTGCACCCGCCGGTTACTATATAAACCCCCGGAAATAAGGTGCAATTAACGGATCTGGCCAGCCAATTAGAGGGAGAATTGTATTTTGACACTACTATGCGTACGCTGTACGCTACCGATGCTTCCGCTTACCGTGAAATGCCCCTGGCGGTTGCCATTCCAAAAACGGTGACTGACATTAAGCATCTCATCGCATTTGCGCGCAAAAACGGTACAAATCTCATTCCCAGAACTGCGGGTACCTCGCTGGCCGGGCAAGTGGTAGGCAGCGGAATAGTGGTGGATGTTTCGAAGCATTTTACACAAATTATAGAACTGAATACCAGCGAAAACTGGGTGCGCGTACAGCCCGGCGTTATACGTGATGAGCTCAACATGTTCCTGAAACCCCATGGCCTTTTTTTTGGCCCGGAAACTTCTACCGCCAACAGGGCCATGATTGGAGGTATGGTTGGCAACAACTCATGCGGCTCCAATTCTGTAGTATACCGCAGCACCCGAGAACATCTGTTAGAAGTAAAAACACTGCTGAGCGATGGGTCTGAGGCAGTGTTTGGCGCAATTGATATTGACCAGTTTCATGAGAAATGTGAAGGCAATACGCTGGAAGCTTCTATTTACGCAACTGTCAGGCGTTTGCTCAGTAATTACGATAACCAGGAAGAGATCAGGAAACAGTTCCCTAAAAAAACAGTAGAGCGCCGCAATACCGGTTATGCAGTGGATGTATTGCTTGATACGGCACCTTTTACCTTCGGCGAGCCCAACTTTAATTTCTGTAAGCTGATTGCAGGTTCTGAAGGTACGCTTGCATTTATTACAGAAATAAAACTACATGTAGTACCGCTGCCCCCAAAAGAAATCGGGCTACTGTGTGTACACTTTAATACCATAGATGAAGCACTGCGCGCCAATCTTATTGCATTGCAGTTTGCCCCCAGCGCCAGTGAATTGATAGACCACTACATACTTGAATGCACAAAAGAAAATACTGAACAACTTAAAAATCGCTTTTTTGTACAGGGAGATCCCGGTGCCATTCTGGTAATAGAATTTGCCCGGACCAACCGCAATGACATAACGGCGATAGCTGCGCAAACAGAAACTGCCATGCGCGAAGCCGGCCTTGGTTACCATTTTCCATTGTTGTTTGGAGACGACACAAAAAAAATATGGACATTGCGAAAAGCCGGATTAGGGCTGCTCAGCAACCTGCCAGGCGATAGCAAAGCGGTTCCTGTTATTGAAGATACTGCGGTGGATGTACAGGATTTGCCGGCCTATATCCGCGACTTTAACGAAATCCTGAAAAAGTACAACCTGTATTCTGTGCATTATGCACACGCCGGCTCAGGAGAGATACACCTGCGGCCAATCATCAACCTTAAAACTGCAGAAGGCAACCAGTTGTTCCGCACCATTGCAGAAGAAATTGCCACATTGGTAAAAAAATACAATGGATCACTAAGCGGTGAGCATGGAGACGGCAGGCTGCGCGGCGAATTCATCAAACAAATGGTGGGCGAAAAAAACTACCAGCTGCTGAAAGAAGTGAAACGCACGTGGGACCCGGAAAATATTTTTAACCCCAACAAAATTGTAGACACGCCGTCTATGAATACCATGCTGCGCTACACCCCCGGGCAGCAGACGCCGCCGTTTAAAACGGTGTTCCGTTTCCATAACCAGGATGTATTGCAACATGCAGAACAATGTAACGGATCGGGGGATTGCCGTAAAACACAGCTTTCGGGCGGCACCATGTGCCCATCGTTTATGGCTACCCGAAATGAAAAGGATACCACGCGCGCAAGGGCCAACATACTAAGAGAATTTCTCACGCATTCAGATAAAGAAAACCGCTTCAACCATCCTGAAATTTATGAAGTGATGGATCTCTGTCTCAGCTGCAAAGGATGTAAGTCTGAATGCCCATCCAATGTAGACGTAGCCAAACTGAAAGCAGAATTCCTGCAACATTATTACGACGCCAATGGAGTACCGTTCAGATCTAAGCTCATTGCCAACTTTAGCAAAAGTGCCAGCCTGGGCGCCATCCTTCCGGGGATGTACAATTTTATGGTCACCAATAAAAGCATAAGCTCGATCATAAAAAAGGTGTCGGGCTTTGCGCTGGAACGCTCTATGCCCACCCTGCATGACCATACTCTGAAAAGCTGGTTTACTAAACGCCAGCCGGTCAACCATCCCAAGGGCAAGAAAAAAGTGCATTTATTTTGCGATGAGTTTACCAATTACAACGATACCCAGATTGGTATGACTGCTGTGTTGCTGCTGGAGAAATTAGGTTACGAGGTGATTATACCCGAACATATTGAAAGCGGCAGATCATGGTTGTCTAAAGGGCTACTGCGCAAAGCAAAAGCCATTGCGCACAAGAACATAGAACTGCTTCACCCTGTTATCAATGCAGAGTCACCGCTTATAGGCATTGAACCATCCGCCATTCTCACTTTCCGGGATGAATACATAGATCTTGCTGACGATGCCAGGTACGAAAAAGCCAGGCAGCTGGCCAATCATGTTTATTTTATTGATGAATTTCTTGCAGCAGAAATAAAAAAAGGAAATATTACAGCAGAACAGTTTACTACCGAAAAAAAGAAAGTAGTGCTGCACGGCCATTGCCAGCAAAAGGCCCTTTCTTCTGTAGCCCCGTCGGTAACCTTGTTATCGCTTCCAAAAAACTACACAGTAGAAACCATACCCTCCGGTTGTTGTGGCATGGCCGGTTCTTTTGGCTACGAGAAAGAACATTATGATTTATCGATGAAAATTGGTGAACTGGTGTTGTTTCCGGCGGTACGCAGGCAAACCGCTGATGATATTATTGCCGCACCTGGCACCAGTTGCCGCCACCAGATAAAAGACGGCACCGGCAAAAAAGCATTGCACCCCGTGGAAGTACTCTACCAGGCACTGGTGTAATAAGTACTTTGATTAGTTGATTGGCTGATCTGTTGGTTGCTTAAGACTTGAGATGCATAAGAAGTTTAAAATCATAGTATACCTGTCATTTGCATTGATAAACAGGACCTGGTCACACTGGCAATCCGTGATGAACGAAGGGCCTATCCTAACAACGTCTTTATGATTATCTTAGCCGGATAATAGCATCAAAATGAAAACAATTATTATTACCGGCGCCAATGGCAACCTGGGTATTGCCTGCGTAAAAAAATTTTTACAGGAAGGTTATACCGTTATTGCAGTTGATAACAGCGATACGCATCTTGGTTTTGCCAAAGAAAATCCGCAGTATGCATTTGTTACGGTAAATCTTTCTGATGAAGCAGCCAGTAATGCATTTATAAACGATACTGCTCAAAAATACGGCCAGGTACATGCTGCATTGATGCTGGTAGGCGGTTTTACCGCAGGCAACATGGATGCTACTACCGGCGCTGATCTGAAAAAAATGTATTCCCTCAATTTTGAAACCGCCTATTTTATGGCGCGTCCTTTATTGCAACATATGCAGCAACATGGTTACGGGCGTTTGGTATTTATAGGTGCGCGACCGGCTTTACAACCTGCACAGGGAAAAGAATTAATGGCTTATGCGCTTTCAAAATCACTCCTGTTTAAACTGGCAGATTTTATCAATGAAAGTACCAAGGGCACCAATATAACAGCCACAGTAGTAGTGCCCAGCACCATAGATACTCCCATTAACAGGCAAAGTATGCCCGACGCCAATCCCGCAGACTGGGTTACGCCATCGGCCATTGCGGACGCTATGGAATTTATAACCTCAGAAAAAGGCAGTGTGCTGCGCGAAACAATATTGAAAGTCTACAATAACGCTTAGTAAGTTATCATTGAATGGCCGAGCTATCCTGCTCCGCAATTAATTTACCGGTGAGCACAAACTTTTTGTTTTGTACCGCGCTCAACTTTTCGGAAAGAATAGCACAATCCAGCAGGTTATCGGGCGATGATTTTCTGCCGCTGAAAACATTGATCAGTACGCGGATGTCTTTATCGGCCAGCGAGTCATACAATACTTTGGGAAACTGCAGCCTTTCAAATCTGGCAACCCTGCCGGTGTCTAACACTACCTGGTATGATTTAATGAACATTTCGCCTGATTCGGCATATTCCTTTGAAGTTGTATCTGCCGGCTGGCCAGAAAACCAGGCCGCTACAATAATGGGTTCTTTATCGCGCAACAATTGTTCATTTGCGCGGCCGCTCAATGCTACTTCTATTTCAAATGGTGGCAGCAAACTGAATCGCCCTTCACCTTTAAATAATTGGCACCAGCCGGCCTTGCAGTATCGGCACTATCACCCCCAACACCTTCAGTACGCTGTTGATCAGAAGTACAGGAAATAAGAAATGCAGCAACCAATAATATAATGAAGTACCTGCGCATAGGCCTTTTGCTAAATATAGCACAAAGGCAGTTACTGGCGCTCGATGTCTATAATTTCCCCCTTCTTAACCATTTCTTTTAGTTCGGCTGTTGAAAATGAATACAGTTCTTCTGTATAGGCAGCCTCCCCTTTTCTTTTAAGGTCATACAAGCCGGAGATCTTATTTGTTTCAAATGTACTCAGCTGTAAAAAAGCGGAATCACCTTTAACATCATGCACTTTGTACAATGTATATTGCCGGTTTTCTGTTCTTACTTCAAAAATATCTCCCTGGTGGGGTGCTGCAATTAAACGCGCATTCCGTACATCTTTTTGTTTACTGGTAACAATACCTGCCACTACCAGCACGGCCAGCAGCGCAAGCCCGGAGAACATCCATACCGGCGTTTTCTCCTGTGAGCGAAGCTGCTCATAGCTGGCTGACAATGACTCCGGCATTTGTTTCAGTGGAAGTACCTGTTTGCAGTGACTGCATTCACTGGCGCCTGTTTTGCCAATAGGAAAAAATGGTATCCAGAAAACATGGGCATATTTTTGAAAAACATACAGGTCTACACTATTGGGGGTGCCACAGTTGGAGCATTTTTGTGGAACCATTTGTTTTGCCAGCTGTTTGCTGCGGGTACCGTAGATAATCATAGGGTTTATTTTTGGGGTTCATTCATTAACAGGCATGCATAGATGTATTATCGCCTGTTTATTAAACCGTCTCAAGAAACAAAATTTTTGTAGTAATTACAATGTTGTAAGTGAAAATCTTGAGCCATGCAACCGGCACCTGATAGCTAATGGAAAGTGTGGACAAAATGCGTTGTGGAGCGGGTGACCTGTATTTGCTGACCAAAACTAATTGACTAAAAACTTCGCAATGGCGCAAAAGTTCTTTGCAGCCAATTGTCTGGGGGGTATACTGCATTACTGTCTATGGCATGTAGTGCATAGGCCTGGCGCGAGCGGCCACTGGTATTGGGCAGGCTGTAATGCGGCAATAAACCGTGCAATACAATACAGGTGCCCTGCTTTACTTGCAGCGGTTGCATATCAGCGGTAGAAACAGGTGTTGTGTCCAAGACTTCCATATAAGTGCCGCCATGAGCGTTACGGCGAAAACGCTCACGCAATGCAGTTTGGTGGCCGCCGGGTTTGACCCATAAACAGCCGTTATTGATGGTGGCATCTTCCAGCGCAAACCAAAAACCGGTGCATGAATATGGCTCGGTATACAAAAAACTGGCATCCTGGTGGGTATCTACCACACCGCCAATTTTTGCATGTTTAAAGATGTACATACTTTGTATAACGACATAGTGCTGCAGGCCAAGCGCTGCTGACAATTTCTTCAATTGCGGGGAATGAGAAAAGGCCTCAAACACCGGATCAAGATCATGCAGGGCGTGGCCGATTTTGTTGAAAGATTGTGCAGCAGGTCGCAAAAGATTGCCTTGTACATCAAATGCATCCTTTTCAAAAAAGAAAGATATATTATTACCCGAGTCAAGAAAATAACTATCGCTGGTTCTTGCCTGGTCATCTGTCTGGAAAATGGATGCATGGCCTTTATAATCAAAACCGGCCGATAACCATGCCGCCCTTTCCATGAGATCATTGCATTCTTTGGAGCTGTAAAAATCAGGCATCACCAGGAATCCATCCCTTTCAAACTTTTCTTTTAAAGCATTCATACATGTATAGTATATGGGAAGCCCAGCAAAGTAACCGCAATAAAAATAAACCTAACCCGAAGCCGCATTTGTAATAAACAAAATATTAAGAGCAATATAAATGATGAGCAATACCTGTGCAGCAATCATATCAAAACGTGCGGCCTTTGGTTGTTGTCCGTTTTTTACCAGGCGCAGGCTATAGGTAGTGCAGGCTACCACGCAAAAAATAAAAAAGAGGGTCAGGCCATGCAGGGCATCTACCAACGTAAAGGACGTAGATTCAGGCAAGGCAGAGTCTATGATGTATTTATTGCCGATGGCCGCAAACAATGCACCTACGCTGAGCCCAAACCGGCTGTCTATGCCATCTGAATGAATATAAAAACAAGTGTACGAGATGAGAAATGCAATGTACATACCCAGGAACATTTTCCAGAAAAGGCTTCCGGCATTGCGGGTGATATCCAGAATTACACGAAACTGGCTGTACACAGCGCGCGGCGCACTCGCAGTGTTATCTCCAAAAGCCGTTTCATATTTTTTTGACGTGGTTTGCAAACGGCAGCTGTCAACCACCCAGCCATTGAGTGCGTAGCGCTTGTCAAAATGATCGCCCAACGTATCTGCTTTAAAAACAAGGCGGGTAGAATCGTATTGGGAGTTTTCAATAAAAAATCGTAGGCGCTGCTGATCAAATGGAAAATTGGCAATCTTCCACGAATCTTTCATCACGCACTGCAGTTTCATAATCATGTAAATGGTACCGTCGGGCCGGTACGTAGTTGTATCAAACGACCGGCTGACTGATTTTGCGGTGGGCACTTCCAGGTTTTTTGCAAAATCAAACGCTGTGTCCTTATAAGTAAGCCATAACCAGCAATTGAGTGTATATTCTTTTTGCTTGAAATCAATATCATGAATGCTGGTAATGTAGATGCCAACAGATACTGTATCGGGTGGAACAACGGTATCCGATGGAGCAACCTGCGCGCGAAGCAGGGTACTGATGGCTACACATGTTACAATCAACAGGTATTTTCTCATTCCTTCCATTTCCTATGAAAGGTACCACAGTGTGCAGGAATAAACAAGAATTACATGCTTAGAGACTAACGCATGGTTACTGATGGCCATTTGTGTGAGAAATACCTGCTGTTTGCTTGCTTTTATTTTTTGAACAGCTTATCGGGTATGGATACACTGCTGCCTATTTTTGCTTTATTATCCCAACGGAGTTTATTGATATACTTTTTAGGCGTCATGCCGGTGGCATTGTGGCGTGCATCAAACGACTTTTCACTGGCAGGATTATTCTTGCCTACCGGCGTACCTTTTTGTCCGCCTTGTATGGTTACTGACCGGCCGGTATGCGGGTTGGTACCGGTAGCCTTCCATGTTTTGCCTTTAGCCGTACCGGCAGCAATAATGAATTTTGCCATGATGAGTGGTTTTATTGAGTGAAGTTCATGCTTGTACCATTTGCATGCCCCTTCAATAAAACAACTTATATGCCGTGGCGGTTGTTTACGTCCTTAATTGCATCAACAATAATTTATTCAACAAACGGGGAAATAAATAAATAAAACGTACTTGAGTGCCTGAGCAATTATTTGCACAACAACCATGGCTAGACCTATTGTTACTGGTAGTAGTCGGCAAACTATTTTTCACTCAATTCTTTCAACGCCTGTAATGCTTTCGGCCATAGTTTCTCAAACTCATCTTTATAAGCAGCGTCAATTTGCATATCTACGGTTACTTCTGTCTGGGTTCCCTTGGGGCTGAATGTATAATTCTCAAATGAAGGCGCCCATTTTTTTACCTGCTCGCTGGTAGTATCCACCACACCATTGCTAATCATACCAATATGTTCAATAGATATAAATGAATACTTGTCATTTTTTTTAATCCTGCTAAACATACCTTCAGCGTTTCCATTATCAGAAGGCGCAATAAAACGTATTTCGCTGCCTTCTTCCCAGTTGCCCTCAAAAGAAGAATTGGGATGAAAAGGTTTTGTCCAGATACTGTAGGTAGGTTTATCTAGCATGGTATGCCAGACTTTTTCTTTGTCTGCGTTTATCAATGTAGAAAAGTGTAATACGTCCATGGTCATAGATTTTTAATTAAGTAATAATTTCAGGTGTCCACCACTTGCAGGCGGCGGTATCAGTTGGCATGTATTGCACCACAAAGATGATACCATGCTGGTTATAGCCGTACGGATATTACACGTTTTCAATTTATTAAGCGCAGCTACTGATTCACTGAAAGATATTGCGCGAGTTTATCGAATGTGGCGCCAAAACCTTTGTGCATATCTGCATTGATGAAAATAAAACCGTCTTCTTCGCTTTTGGTGGGGTTAACAGGTATGCCGGTTAAAGTAATCCGTGTTTTACCATTGTGTTCTGTAAATACGAGCCGGTAAAAAATTTCCATGGGCAAGTCAATGTCAAAAGGTGCCTTCACCACACGGGCAGCTGCATCAGCAAAGGCGTTGGTAAATTCAATCAAATCATACGGCTGTATAGCGCCAAAAATAAAACGGCCATAAGATACATGTCCCTGCATCTTCATCTTGAAATGAAAGATACCGCCGGTTCTGAAATCCAGTTTGATAACAGTGTTTTTACATTCCACAGGCCCCCACCATTGCCCCAGTGCTTCTGCCGTTGAAAATGCATTGAATACCCGCTGTTTGGGCGCATCAAATTCATGCACCAGTTCTAATGGCGCCCTGAATGCTGTTTGTGCAGTTTCCATGTTTAATTATTTATTTTTTGAATTGTTCTTACGCGGGGATTTTATTTGCACGTGCTTCAGGTATTTGTCGAGCGAACCAAACTGCTGCTTCCAGAATGTACGCTGGTGGCTTACCCAGTCTGCTACTTCATCTAACTGTTGAAGTTTAGCCTCGCAATACCGTTCACGCCCCTGTTGTTTGATGACCACCAGCCCGCATTCAGCAAGAATTTTTACATGCAGCGATACAGCCTGCCGCGTTACCTTAAATTTTTCTGCAATGGTATTTACGTTCAATGGCCGTTGTGCGAGCAGGCTAATGATTTGCCGCCTGGTTGGGTCTGCTATCGCCTGAAATACGTCTCTCCGCGTGTCCATTATTATGCAAGTATTTGCTTGCAAATGTATGCGCAAGCATTTACTTGCCCAAATTTTTGGTATACAATTCAAAAAAAAATTATCAGGAAAACTTAAAATGCTTTGTCGTCGCCAGACGGACCATAAATGGCAGGCACCTTTAGTTCGCATATGCGCATGTACACCGTAAGCTGACCGCGATGGTGCACCCAGTGATTGATGGTAGGGCCAATGTACTCACTGGTTTTTTCTGAAAACACCGTTTGACCGTTTGATTTGAGGTAAAATGTTTTCGCCAGGTCTGCTTCTTTTGCATTGCTTAAAGCTTTTCGTGCCTTTTCTATGTTATCATCATAATATTGTAGCAGCCCTTTATTGTCTTTTACATCCGCATGTTCAAATGTGGCCAAATCAATTTCGCCTTTTTCTACCATTTGTGCTATCCATAAAGGTATTTCTGCCACCAGTAAAGACAAATAGCCGAGGTTCATGGATGTTGGATGCGGTTTGAAATCAAATCTTTCACCCGGAATATTCTCCAGGCATTTGCGTGTTGCGGCTGCTTCTGCTTCCAGTTCTTTAAGATGGGCTGCTGCCGGTGATGAGGTAGTTGTTGCCATAATAAATGTTTTAGCAAGATGACACAAATGATTTGCCAACCTCTACATTATTGGCAGTGAGGGAACTACAACTAAAATTTTCTAGTAGGCTGAGGCAGTAATGGGACAGATTTACTCAGTGCTGTTTTTAGCGCAATTGTAAATTGTAATACACATTTCAAAACCTAAACCCTAACGTGATGTAGGGTTGCCATCCTTCATTTGAGTGGCCGGCCTGTATTTGTATCAGTGCCAGTTGCGCTGGTCTTATATAGATGCCCGCACCATATCCATCGTGCCAGGTATGCGATGATTCGCCAGGCGCCCATACCCGTCCAACATCATTAAATAGCGTAAGGCCCACGGTGCCCGGCAATAGATACGACACAAAATCAAATAATTTGACTCTGAGCTCTATATTATGGTACAAAAAATGGTTGCCTGCAAAACGGTAACTGCGGTATCCGCGCAAGTTGGTAGAACCACCCAGGTACAACAATTGAAAAAAAGCAGGGCTGCCACTGGTAGTACCAGCCCCCAGCCTGTTTGCCAGAACTATGGTAGAATCGCTGTTTAGCGGCAGGTAGTGCTCCACGTCTGCACTAACTTGTGTAAAATTTTTTTTACCGGCACTGAATTCTTTCATGACCATCACGGTTAATTGCGCATGCACGCCGGCGTTAGGCAATGTGGTATTGTTTCTTGATTCGTATACAATGCCTGCCACGGGACCAGCATAGAACTGGTTGCTGAAAATTCTGTCGCCGGGATGCGCAGTACTAAAAGAATCCAGCGAATTATTTTCATTTTCATCGCCTGAGGCATGATAATACTGCGCCCTGATGCCAGCATTTACGGTAAGGTATTGCGCGAGCGGATGTCGCAGCCTTGCATCAGCCGTTACATAATCGAACCGGGTGCGGTAATAACTGATTTTCCGTTTTCCTTCATTGGGAAAAATGGTCTCATTGCCAATACCAAAGAAATTTCTTACATACTTCGGTCCTCTTGAATAGATGCTTACATACAAATCATTGTTACCAGCCACTTTCTTAAACTCGCCGTTGTAGATAATCCGGAAAAAATGCCGGCCGGTGGAATAGTTAACCCAGAATTCCTGCTTACTGGCAAAAGGATCTTTACGGAAACGATGCACCTGGCGTAACCAACCTGCTTTCAAAATAATATTATCATCACGGTTATAGTCAGCCGAAAACACCGGGCCTGACAAATCGTATTTAAAATTGTGCGGCTCGTATATATTTACCGTACTATCCGTACCGGCCCGGTTGCGCGCGTTGACATGTTTTGGAATGAGGTTGGTCTCGTCTGTACGGTCGTAGATATACCTTCTATGTTTACCGGGCAAATCGTTGTCAACATAAAAACTATCCAGGCCGTCGCCACCAATCATCCTGATTTTTATGGGCGAATATTGATTGCCCTGTACGGTAAAAACATCATTGCCGCCACGTCCGTACAACCTGATTTCTTTTGTGGTGCCGGGCAAAAAAACCCGGTCATAAATTACCTTGTCCTCATCGCCACTCTTTTTTATTTTGTAAATGGTAACATGCACGCTGCTGCTGTCTGTGTACTGTACCACAATATGCTCGTGTTTGTCGGATACCGGCACGTCTACGGTTGCTGAAATAAACGCATAATATTCCAGCGCAAGTTTTGCCAGGTGGCCGCGGCGGGTAATGAGTTTGTTTTCAATCTCTTTGCCAGACAATGCATAAACCGGCGCCGGCAATAATTGTATGGCGGCATGTATAAGGCTGTCTGTAATGGCCGCCTGTACAAACGCAATTTGTTTTTTCCATTGCTGCTCATCCAGCGCGGTTAAATACATGCGGTCAAAGAAAGTGGCATTTACATTCCATCCTTTTATATCCCTGATGGTGGAATTAAAACCCTGGAATTTTGTCATGAGAAACTGGTGCGAAACAATCCATGGCAATACACCGGAAGTTTTATAATAAACCTGGTCGCGGTCGCGGGGTATTGGTGTATACAGTACATCTTTTTTATTTTTTGTTTTTTCCCATCTCCATTGGTCTTCATGCCTGTCCCAATCGCCCAGCAACATATCAAGCAACCGGGCGCGCAGTACTATTTCCTGGTCGATGGATACATCATTATCTGCGGTTAGTTTCTCCTGCATTTTCTCACCGTTATCGGCATTGGCATCTCCCATCGCATTTCTCTCTTCCAGCAAAAAAACTTTACCGGCATATTCTGCCTGGTATTCGCCCAGCTCTTCATCTTGCGCCACGTATACAATTTGCGGGTTGGCATGCGGTATCCCTAACGCATCGGCAAATGGCGGAACCGTTAATGCAGCAAATGGATTGGCAGTGGTGATTTGATCAATAAGAATGTCTTTTACTATGGTGGCTTTTATATTGGGGGCTAGTTTTCTTTCCGGATATTTTTCGAGGCTACGCAATACCCATTCTTTTCCGGAGACATCTTTCAACCGCAGCGAACGCGTTTGCATGCCCCCTCCCTGCCGGAGGATAGTAAGCCCGCCGCTTTCTGCCCCCAGGTGCAGCACTTTGATCTTTACCGGTACGGCCCACAGCCTGCGGTAATTGGTACCCAAAAAGAAACGGTGCAGGTTAGATACGCTGTCGTAAGCGGGTTTAATAGCAATGGTGATACTGTCTGCCTGGGCAAACAATGAAGGAGAAAAATGGATGCCGGCAAGAAGTATCACCAGCATATACTTTGCCCGTTTGTAGTAATGCGTGTTCCGAAGGTTCATCTGTATTAAATGTACGACGATCATTTTGTATGGGGCTTAACCGACCGTATGGTTTGTGCGACAACATCCTTGTTACCCGTAGATGCTTTCGCCCTGTCAGGGCTGTGTGCAGACCGATGCCATTTTTCACAGGGCGATGCCCTGTGTTGGTGATGAAGGCCTTTCAGGCCAGCGACACGTACATAATGTGCAGCAGAATGTTCTATGTCGGCACAATGCGATCTCTGTTGTTGACGACCGCCTTACAGGCCTGCATTAATTGTACGTACACTCAAACAAAAAGCCGCCCGATTGGGCGGCTGAAAAAACTATGTAGCAAAAATGAAATTATGCAAATTGTTTCCTGATGATGTTCAACGCACCGCCGGCTTTAAACCATTCTATCTGCTGTTCATTGTAAGTATGGTTCGCCTTGATGATGTCTGAGGTTCCATCTGCATGATGTAATACAATGGCCAATGCCTTACCGGGTGCAAAGCTGTCGAGGCCGATGATATCAATTACATCGTTTTCCTGTATTTTATCGTAATCGGTTTTATCAGCAAACGTAAGACCGAGCATTCCCTGTTTTTTCAGGTTGGTTTCGTGTATACGCGCAAATGATTTTACCAATACAGCACGTACGCCCAGGTGGCGCGGTTCCATGGCTGCATGCTCGCGGCTGGAGCCTTCACCATAGTTTTCATCGCCCACTACTATGGTGCCAATACCCGCTGCCTTGTATGCGCGTTGGGTGGCAGGTACTGGGCCGTACTCGCCCGTAAGCTGGTTCTTAACCCGGTCTGTTTTTTCATTATAAAAATTAACGGCGCCTATGAGCATATTGTTGCTGATATTATCCAGGTGACCGCGGAATTTCAACCAGGGACCGGCCATGGAGATGTGGTCGGTAGTACATTTTCCTTTTGCTTTAATCAGTAGTTTCAAACCTTTGAGGTCGGTACCTTCCCAGGCAGGAAACGGATCAAGCAACTGCAGGCGTTTGCTTGCAGGATCTACTTTTACCTGCACGCCGCTGCCATCTGCAGCCGGTGCCTGAAAACCGGGATCATCAACAGCAAAACCTTTGGGCGGCAATTCATAACCGGTAGGTGCATCCAGCGTTACTTTCTCGCCTTTTTCATTAATAAGTGTATCTGTAAGCGGGTTGAACGAAAGATCACCGGCAATGGCCAATGCTGTTACCAGTTCGGGCGAACCAACAAATGCAAAGGTGTTGGGGTTACCATCGGCACGTTTGGCAAAATTGCGGTTGAATGAATGCACAATGGTATTCTTTTCTGCTTTTTCTGCACCTACCCTGTCCCACATACCAATGCAGGGGCCGCATGCATTCGCAAATACGGTGGCGCCTATTTTATCGAAAACGCTTAAAAAGCCATCGCGCTCAATGGTAAAACGCACCTGCTCGCTGCCGGGCGTAATCGTAAATTCAGATTTTAATTTTAATCCTTTTTCTGATACCTGTCTGGCGAGGCTCACAGAGCGGGTGATATCTTCATAAGAAGAGTTGGTGCAACTACCAATAAGGCCAACTTCAATTTTTGTAGGCCAGCCATTGGCGGCAGCAGCTTCTTTCATTTTAGAAATAGGCGTGGCCAGATCGGGTGTAAATGGTCCGTTTAAATGCGGCTCCAGTTCAGTACAGGTTAATTTCAATTACCTGGTCAAAGTAATCTGCCGGGTTAGCATATACTTCGGGGTCGGCGGTTAAATGTTCCCTGATGTCGTCTGCCAGTGCGGCTACCTCTGCGCGGCCGGTAGCTTTCAGGTAGCGGCTCATGCTGTCATCGTATCCAAATGTAGAAGTGGTAGCACCTATTTCTGCACCCATATTACAGATGGTACCTTTACCCGTACAGCTCATGGCAGTAGCGCCTTCACCAAAATATTCCACCACAGCACCGGTTCCGCCTTTAACGGTAAGAATGCCGGCCACTTTAAGAATGACATCTTTGGGTGCTGTCCAGCCATTGAGTTTACCCGTTAGTTTTACGCCAATCAGTTTAGGAAATTTCAGTTCCCATGGCAGACCGGCCATTACATCGCATGCATCGGCACCACCCACACCAATGGCAATCATACCCAGGCCGCCTGCATTTACCGTATGAGCAATCGGTACCAATCATCATACCACCGGGAAATGCATAGTTTTCAAGCACCACCTGGTGAATGATACCCGCGCCGGGCTTCCAGAAACCGATACCATATTTATTGGAAACTGATGCCAGGAAATCGTACACTTCGCTGCTTTCATGCACTGCCCGCACCAGGTCTGTTTTACTATTGTCTTTTGCCACAATCAGGTGATCACAATGAACGGTACTGGGTACGGCCACCTTATTGCGGCCGGCCTGCATAAATTGTAACAGGGCCATTTGGGCCGTGGCATCCTGCATGGCTACCCTGTCTGGCGCAAAATCAACATAACTTTTACCTCTTTCATGTGCTTCGGTAGCATCTCCCTGCCAGAGGTGGGCATATAATATTTTTTCAGTTAACGTTAAGGGGCGTCCAACAATCTTGCGGCCGGCACTAATGCGGCCTGCGAAACTGCCGTACAACTTTTTGATCATGTCCAAATCGAATACCATGGTATTGTATTTTGAGTGTTAGTAACGGGTTTACAGGCGGATTTGCAGCGAACCAAAGCCAACGGGCCCGGTGAAAACCTGTAACAGCCGTTTAAAAGTGATGCGAATTTACGCTGTAATCTTGGAAACTGGGAATTTGCAATTAGGAATTTGGAATTGGGCCGTTGGTCCGTCAATCGCAATGGATGGTTCCCCTAATTCCAAATTCCCAATTCCTAACCACTCTCCGCTTGATCGATTAATTTTTTTTAATTATTTTAGCATACATGAAACGTTTCAAGCAATTTGTGGAATGGCAGGTATTTGGCGTATGTTCCTATATCGGTGATAAAATGGGCATTGCATCTGCCACTATTCGTAAATACTTCATCTATATTTCGTTTCTTACAATGGGTTCTCCTGTTATCATTTACCTCTTTGTTGCTTTCTGGATGAATATCAAACACTATATCCTTTCAGCAAGACGTAATCCGCTTCGGTACCGTTGATGAACTGCTTCTTACTGGTTAATGCCTGATTGAATTTGAAATTCATAATGACTGAGGATGTTTGTTTTTGAGTATGATCATACTAACTACCGGGACCTCCTGCAGGCCCTTGCTACTGCATTGAATACGCCCATACTTAATAACAGACTGCTTTACCCAACACATGTGGCCATCGGTTTTACCCAATACATAGAAATGCATGGCGATCTGCAGGCAATGGCATTTGATTACACTTTTACCGATACCTACCGGCTTAAAAGAAAAAAAATAAAAGAAGAATTTTATACCCTGTGGTTTACTGAAATAATACCCAAAGGCAATGTAGCGGTAGACCTGGATGATGATCATTACCAGGTAAGCAATGCTGCTTTCTCCACGGCTTTATTAACTAGTTCATTATTTGATGCCAATTATGAACTGCCCACCGGTACCGGCGCAAAGGGAATCAATATTTTGCTCGACAATCAATGGCTGATCAATCATTTTGGTGTGGACTCGCAAAGCGGTTTGTTGCACAAATACCTTTCATTAAAAGCCTCCCGTATTAGTATGGAGCCGCTGGATATTGAATACAAAAAACTGATTCATGAAATAATTGACCAGGTAAATGGTAGCAGCCAATTTAAACAGGTAGCTATTCAAAACCGCATTATGTTATTGATTGAACGCTTTTTTATGCGGGTGGCAGTAAAAATGGAAACCGATAACCCTGATCTCAAACTGACGCGTGAAGATATTAACCGCGTGATGGAAATTGAGTCGTTGCTTACCCGCGATGTGTTTAGTCCGTCTCCCTTTATACCCGAGCTCGCCAAAATGGTAAACATCAGCGAAACAAAATTGAAAAACAATTTTAAAACGGTATACGGTTTACCCATTTACCAATACTTTCAAAAAGCCAGGATGCGCGCCGCCCGCGAAGTACTGGAAACCAATAAATATTCTATTAAACAGGTGGCCATGGAGCTGGGCTACACCAATCTAAGTAATTTCAGCACCGCCTTCCGCAAAGAGTTTGGCATCCTACCCAGCCAGCTCAATACCATCATATAATACAGGTTAATGACCGGCAGCTGCACCTAAGACGTTAATAACCAGACCACTCAGGCTTATTCACCGCTTCGCGGGTCTATGCATTTCTATCCCATACCGGTTAACCACCTGCTCTAAAAAGCCGTTCCGGGCAACCAATTGCCCTTTTCAGCCATCATAACCTGCATACCCTGCGCACTTTTTAGACACTTCACGCGTCATAGATATGGCATGTAATTAAAACAGCACATGTAAGGATATACACTTAAGCCAGTTAGAAATATGATACGACTCGCCAACCATAATTTTAGTTTTGATGAATCAGGAGTGCCCGATTTTGTGGAATCAGTATCCACCCATCATTTTGGTAAAAAGATTACGTTTAAAGACCAGTATGCCAGCGGCGGTTATAAACTACTGGAATTTCAAAATGGATTTTACGCCTATGTTTCCAATTACATATTGAATGAAGATTTTGAGGTGGAACTGTCTGTAAACAAAGAAGATTACCTGGCAATTCATATTAACCAGATACAGGCAGGCGCAGAATTCAATATAATGCTCAACAACAAAAGCGTTTCATACGATGATAAAGTAGTTACTTCTATTTTCTTAACCACTGCCAAAGACAAATTTGTAATGAAGGGCTGCAGTGGTGCCTGTGTAAACCGGCTTAAAATTATGGTTCCAAAATCATGGATGGCAGCCCACCTTCCATTGTTTACCGAAGATTTACTGAACACTTATCGCCAATTAGATGATGAACGGCTTTTTCTTGATGCTATGGACCCTACCTACCGGGCAATGGTGGATAAAGTAATGAATACAGAAGATAATGCTTTTTACTTATCTGTAACAGAAAATATACTGGCTGTTATTACCGAACGATTTTTTAGTCGCCTCCAGATAAAATTGCAGAAACATCAACAAGGCAATGAGCGGAGCGGCAGGGTAGCATGAGAAAACCGATGAATGTCCCGTTTTAAAGTCCGCCGGAACCTTTGAAACAATCCGACTTTGAAAGCAAAAAAATATTCCCTACCTGCAAACAATGCCCTGCCGCAAGGCGGGGCTTGCTATTTGGTGCAGTGCCATTCGTTACCGCTTCAGGTATTCATTTGGAATGTTGCGCGGCATATAGCTGACTCCGTATGCACGACTGTACAAAAGGCTTACTACCTCTGCAATGGTACGCTCATCTCTGTGCATCTGCGGAAGCAGCCCCATCATGGCATAACTAACAGGGGTAACCGCCGGAATAAATGTTTCCCACGGATAGCTTTTGCCCCATAGTATACCGGTAATGCCCAGGGTACAATCAGCATTTTGAGCAAGCAGGTATTGCAACATGTCTGCAGACTGGTGATTGTTTTGGTTAACGGTGTGAAAAATGGGCGTCTGACCGCCGAAACCATTTTCGTCTGTTCCGGCTTTCGAATCTATTAATGCTCCATGTTTCACCAACACCTGCGCTGAAGCAACATGATTAAATTCTGCGCAAATATGCAATAGTGTTGCTTCATACAACGGCGTATAGGCACAACGCAAGGTATACCTGTTTGAAACAGCAGCAGGGTTGCTTTTTAAATGGTTATCCAGTGATACTGCATCATTGGCCAGCACAGCCAATAATATTTTGTCGGGGAAGACCAACCCGTACTCCATAAATACTTTCACACAGCCGCTGAAATGGTTGCTTCGGGTATACTCGCTGGTAAGTTCATTGATCAACGGTTCACCCCTGAAAAGCTCATTGGGGCTGATGCCGTGTTCAAAACATTCCCGTATACCGCCGATGGAATGCAGCTCAATATCTTCTATTATTTTTTGCAGGTAATCCAATACCGTATGATTTATGCCAACCAATTTTATACCACCGCCTTACGCAGTTTTACCAGTTGCTGTAACAGGGCTTCCAGCAGATCAAGCTTCAGCATATTGGCGCCATCGCTCAATGCTTTTGCAGGGTTGGGATGCGTTTCAATAAACAGACCATTTGCGCCCGTGGCAATGGCCGCTTTTGCAATAGTGCCAATCAGCTGGGGGTTGCCGCCTGTTATACCACTCGTTTGGTTGGGCTGTTGTAGTGCATGGGTTACATCCATCACCACCGGGGCATTGTGTTCCTGCATCCAGGGAATATTGCGGTAGTCTACCACCAGATCCTGGTATCCAAAAGTATTGCCCCTTTCTGTAAGTATTACTTTGTTGTTACCGGCTTTGCGAATTTTATCAGCGGCAAATTTCATAGCGGGCCCGCTCAGGAACTGGCCTTTTTTTACATTTACAATTTTACCGGTTTCCGCCGCTGCCAGCAGCAGATCGGTTTGCCGGCAAAGAAATGCCGGTATCTGCAATACATCCATGTAGTTGGCGGCAATAGCGGCTTCTTCGTGGGCATGAATATCTGAAGTAACGGGCAGCTTGTAAGCAGCACCGGTTTTTTTCAGCAACTCCATGGCGGCTTCATCGCCAATGCCTGTAAAAGAACTGGCGCTGGTACGATTGGCTTTTCTGTAAGACGCTTTAAATATATAAGGAATGCCCAGGTTTTTGCAGATGGTATACACCTTATCTGCTACTTCCATTACCAGCTCTTCACTTTCCACCACGCAAGGGCCTGCAATGAGAAAGAAATTATTTTCATCGTACTGCTGGCCGGCAAAAAGATCCTGTAAGAATTTTTCCATACAGCGAAGTTAGTTGATCAGTTGATTGGTTGATCAGCGACCTCACCCCCGGCCCCTCTCCAAAGGAGAGGGGAGCTGTCTCCGTAAAAATGTTGGGTAAAAATACTGCACTTACTTTTATTGATCGATCTACAGCCACTACCAGTTAAGTAGTGCCTACGGATCAACTAATCAACCGATCAACCAATCAACTAATCAACCGATCAACCAATCAACCGATCAACCAATCAACCGATCAACCGATCAACTAATCAACCAGCTTCAGCGGTGGGCCTACAATCTGCATCTCGCTGTCAATAAAAAGCTTTGCCATTTCTGCCTGTGTGGGTTCTTTTTCCAAAGACGCTATGGCTACAAAAAATTGTTCCATTTTACCGGCGGGCTGAAATAATACGGTCATTTTTCCTTTTTCTGAAACCTGTGTCCATGCATGAGGAACTTTCATCGGTAAAAAAATACTGTCGCCGGCATTGAGGTGAAATTTTTCTTCCCCTACCTGGAAGTAATATGAGCCTTCTACCACGTAAAAAACTTCATCCTGCAAATGATGAACATGCAGCGGCGTTCCTTTGCCCTGGGTTAAAGATGTTTGTTCAAAAAGGGCGAACCCCCCTTCCGTATCACTGCCGGATATTTTTACATCCAGCACATTTGTATTTACTCCCTTTAGTTTAATGTGGCCGTGCAACCTGCCTTCACCGGCATTTATCTTAAACCCTTTACCGGGCCGGGGGCTGAATACGGTTGTTTGCGCTTTCAATAACACGGGAGAAGCAGCCATTGCCATAGCAGAAACGATGAATTTTTTTCTTTTCATACAGATCGAGTTTAATTGGATGATGGTTGAAGATGCTTTCAGTGTTGTACTGTAAACTTAGCCCTGGCATCAATATAAATACCATTTAATCGCCTAACAACCATCTTTATCGATTAACAACCACTTGGGGAAACAGAAAACGAATAAATGGGTTTATTGCTACATTTGAATCTCAGATAAATATACAAAAATGGTGAAAGATAAAATACTGGTGATTGGCGCCAGCGGACAGATAGGGGTAGAATTGACACTGGCACTTCGAAAATTATACGGCAACGCAAACGTGGTAGCATCTGACTTGCGTGAGCAAAATCCGCTGCTGGAAGGTACCGGGCCTTATGTAAGCCTGGATGTAATGAATAAGGAGATGTTGCATGTGCAGGTAATCCGTCAGAATTTTACACAGATTTACCTGCTGGCAGCCATTCTATCCGCCACCGGAGAAAAAAACCCTAACCTTGCCTGGAACCTTAATATGACCGGCCTGCTCAATGTGCTTGATATTGCACGCGAGGAAAAAATCCGCAAAGTTTACTGGCCCAGTTCCATAGCCGTTTTTGGACCCACGAGTCCCAAACAAAATTGCCCGCAGCAAACTATTATTGAGCCCTCAACCGTATACGGCATTAGTAAATATGCAGGCGAATTCTGGTGCAATTATTACCATAACCGGTTTGGGGTAGACGTTAGAAGCATCCGCTACCCAGGTTTGATCAGTTATAAATCTGCCCCTGGCGGTGGCACTACCGATTACGCCGTAGAAATATTTCACGAAGCGCTGGATGAACAAAAATATGAATGCTTTTTGCAAGAGGACACCTACCTGCCCATGATGTATATTGCCGATGCCATACGCGGCACCATTGAACTGATGGAAGCACCTGCAGAAAAAATATCTGTACGCACTTCCTACAATCTTTCAGGAATGAGTTTCTCGCCAAAAGAAATTGCAGCTTCCATTAAAAAGCACATTCCTTCATTTGACATTACCTATAAGCCAGATTACCGGCAGGCGATTGCTAACAGCTGGCCGCAAAGCATTGATGACACGGTGGCACGTAATGATTGGGGCTGGAAAAATGAATATGATTTGGAAAAGATGGTGAAAGAGATGCTGGATAACCTGAAGTAATGTGAAATGTGCAAATGTGAAAACCTGCCTGCCGGCAGGCAGGTGTGATAATGCCGCGACGCGTTGATGGAACGCAGATTTTCATGATTATGATGATTTAATGCTGCGGTCGGTACCGAAGGCCAGATCGCGTGGCACCGCTGCGGTCGGCACCGCAGGTCAGACCGCGTGTGCGGCGGTCGGCACCGAAGGTCAGACCGCGTGTGCGGCGGTCGGCACCGAAGGTCAGACCGCGTGTCCGCATCCATACGTTTACCTTTTCACCACGCTAAACCCTTTAAACATTTGCAGTGGCTGAGCTGTAACATCTACGTTGCTAACCACGGCCTGCGGCGGTCCCTGCTTGCACCACGCCACTAACAGATCCAACTGTTCTTGTTTGCCGGTGGCCATAATGGCAACCAAATCATCGGGCAGGTTGCATACCGTGCCTGTTATACCAATCGCAACGGCTTTTTCTTTAGTAGATTGACGATAAAATACGCCCTGCACCTTGCCTTTCACCAAAATGGAAATTGTTTGCAGCATACAGCAAGTTATTGATTTTAACAGAATTGCCGCTGTGCGGGTAGCCCAAACATTAAAAACAACGTTACAGAAGGTCGGGAGCTTTTAATCCACTTTTTTTTGAACTATCATTGCAGTATATTGTTTTTATACCATGAAAACGTACTTCTGCTTTTTCCTCTTTATACTGGCAGGTATTAGCGCACTGGCGCAGCCAAAGCCTGCCAACTGGTGGCGTGCAGAACTGCACCGGGCAGATGGCAAGAATATCGTCTTCAATTTTGAATGGACAGCTGAAAATGGCAAACCGGTTTGGTACATACGAAATGCCAGCGAGCGCATACGCGTAACCGATATACAGGTTAAAAAAGATTCATTAATTATACAGATGCCTTTATTTGAAAGCCAGTTCAGAATAAAAAAAAGTAAAGATGGGGCTTCTCTTACCGGTAACTGGATAAAAGGTGGTGCCGTAAAAACGCAGATCATTCCTTTTAGCGCAACCAGGGGCGGACAACGTTTTACCACCGTGTTGGACGCGGTCTGGAATATCAACGGACGTTGGTCCGCAAAATTTGAAAGCAACAATGGTTCAGAGCGTGCGATTGCGGAGTTTACCCAGCGCGTTAATTATGTAACCGGTACTTTTCTTAACCCAACGGGCGATTACCGTTACCTGGAAGGCTCCATTAGCGGCGACAGCCTGCAACTTTCTTGTTTTGATGGCGGTCATGCGTTTCTGTTTACCGCGGTAATTGACGATAAAAATATTATCAGGGACGGTTGGTTTTACTCTGGCGCCACGTTTAAACAACCCTGGCATGCCTATAAGAATGATACAGCCACCCTACCGCAAGACGATGTGGCCATGTACCTGCGCCCGGGCGAAGAAAAACTGCATTTTACCTTTAATGATCTGGATGGTAAACCCGTCTCCATTAATGATGCAAGATTCAGCAACAAAGTAGTGGTGGTGCAATTAATGGGCAGCTGGTGCCCCAATTGCATGGATGAAACCGCCTTCCTCAGCAGCTATTATAATAAAAATAAACACAGGGGCTTTGAAGTAGTATCGCTGGCCTATGAATACAGTACCAATAGGGAGCGATCGGTAAAAACTTTGAAAAAATTTCAGCAGCGTTTTAATGTAACCTACCCTATGCTTATAACGGGTGTTACCGTAAATGATTCTCTGCGTACCGAAAAAACATTGCCAGAACTAACCCCAATCAAGTTCTTTCCCTCATCGGTGATACTCGACAAGCAAGGTAAGGTGCGTAAATTAGACACCGGTTTTAATGGCCCGGGCACAGGCGATCATTACCTGAAATACAAAAAAGAGTTTGAGGAAACCATTGATAAACTATTGGAAGAGTAGTTAATCAGAATTGCAGCAGCTGCACCATTTGTTGCAGGTATTGTTTATCTGTTTCATCAAACTGATCATACGCATCGCTGTCAACATCCAGCAGGGCCACTACTTCATGATGGCTGAATACCGGCACCACAATTTCAGATTTAGACAAACTGCTGCAGGCAATATGCCCGGGAAATTTCTCAACATCGGGCACAATCAATGTTTGTTGCTGCTGCCAGCTGCTGCCGCAAACGCCACGGCCTTTTCGTATACGCGTGCATGCCACCGGCCCCTGAAACGGACCCAGCACCAGTTCATCTTTCTTTACCAGGTAAAAGCCCACCCAAAACCAGCCAAACTGTTCTTTCAGCGCAGCTACCAAATTGGCCATGTTGGCTACCAGGTCTTCTTCTCCATCCAACAGTGCTTTCACCTGCGGCATCAACGCCTGGTACTGTTCTTCTTTAGTTCCTTTTGCTATTTGGAGATCTTCAGCCATCTGGATGATTATTTTAATGCTAAGAGATAAAAAGAGAAAAAGAGCTTTTTTGTTGCTATACAAATTTTGCTTTCTATAATTCACCACTATAAATCGGAAAAAGGACTTAACACTTAAAACTTACAACTCAACACTTACAACTTCCTATCTGATCAACACCGTGCTTCCTTTCTTCATTACTTTTTTTCCGCTGTCATGATCGGTATAACGCAGCATCCACACATATGTTCCGGCATTTTGTAATGCGCCATTGAGGGTACCATCCCATTTTTTTGTCCAGTCAGTACTATGGTACACCAGCTGACCCAGCCGGTTGTATACGCTAAACTCAAGGTTGTCTGCCTTGTAGGCATTTAATGGATAGAGATAATCATTCACTCCATCTTTATTGGGTGTAAATGCATTGGGCACGGCAATATAACAGGTTTTTAAAACTTTTACCTGTGCCACCGCGGTATCAAAACAGTTTGCTGCATTTTGCACAATTAATTGTACCGTATAATTTTTTTCAGCACCGGTTGTAGGATAGTGTTGCGCGGTGGGTGTTTGCTGCGCACTGGTTTGGCCGTTTCCAAATACCCAGTGGTAATCTGTTATGTTGCCGATGCTTTTATTGGTGAATACGGCGGCATCTTCGGGGCATAACAGGTTGCTGGTCTCAAAAATTGCTTCCAGCTGGTTATCCAGGTTGATGGTTTTAATGATGGTATCGCTACAAAAACCATTGGATACCGCCAGTGATATTTGTTTTGGCCCAAACGTTTTAAATATTACAGTTGCGCTTTGTGCACTGCTGGCACCAGATGCATCAAACACCCATAACCACTGGTTTACTGCATGGCTGCCATCATGTAAAAACACAATGGTATCTGCAGTACACCCCAGGGCGAGTTGATAATTAAAGTTGGCGGAAACAGTATCCTGTACGCTAAAACTTACAGAAGAATTGATAGAAGTAGACTGGCCGCATTCATCAACAATGGTATTAAAATCGGTTCCCTGCTTCAGCGAAACCTGGTATACGCCTCCTTTCACCACGGGTGATGAAAGCGTGAGTACAATGGTGCTGCTCAAATTATTGTTGCAATTACCTGCGGCACTGGCAATAGTTACAGGTGCGGGGCCGGTAATCACAAAATCACTTCCATCGGCCGCAATGGAGTTGCAACGGATATTCTTTTTAAATACCAGTTCCAGCTTGGTGGGTGCGCATTTAACAGGGCTGATGCTATCGAGCGGAGTGGGCTGCAATGCAGTAATGGTAAGCGGAAGCTGGTGGCCTTCAGGTATATCGCGGTCACAATCATCCAGCAATGTGTTTATGTCTGATCCTTTTTTGATTGATACATTGTAACTACCGGGTGGCAGCGGGTTGCTCAATACCAGCACCACAGAGTCCATATCAAAACTACTACTGCAACCATTGCCGGTGGCGGCCACTACCGTAGCTGCAGCAGGGCTAATGATAAAATCACTGCCGTTGGGCGCCAAAGAACTGCATTTCATTTTTACATTCAGCTTCACAGTTATTTTGGTTGCATCGCATGAAGATTGCAGCTGTTGCAAATCGGGCAATTTGGGATCATTGATGATTGCGGTGCCGCCGCCAAAAGAAAGTTTATACCCGCTTTGGTTATCGCTGTAATGGCTGATCAGCAACAGATAGGTGTGCCCGTTTTGCAACAGCGGCATAGTACTAAACCTGTTAATGTTCTCTGCGGGGTCTGACCCGCATTCTACATTGTGCTGCCCTGCATTACTGGCTCCGGTAAGGCCAGCGCTGCCCGACCAGTTGCCCACTACAAACAATGAGGTATTTGTATACACAGCATTGAGGTTACTCAAGCCCGTTACATCATAGAGTTGCCAATCGTAGTCGTCCTTCAAATCATTGGGGGTAATCAAAAACCCGAGCGAGCCCGTTTGGTAACAGGTAAATCGGTACCAGAATGGGTTTTTATCTGCATAGTCGGCGTTGCTGCCCTGGCAACCGGGTACCACTACTTTGCTATTTGTACAAAATGGAACAGTTGTTTGCTCAAAAGTATCTTTGGTACAAAGCGGAAAAGCAGTGGCAGGAGTTTGGCCCAGTGTTGTACATGCGCCCGCGCCCTGGGCATGGGCAGCGGATGTATAAAGTAGTAATAAAATGAAAAAATAAACCGGGATTTTCTTCACAAGCATATACTATTGACCCGCAAAAATATTGCATCGCTGCAAACAGGTACTTGAATATTATTGCGGGTAAAACATTTTAACAAACCAGAAATGGCGTACATTATTCGCACAAACTAAGCGTATCCGCCCCTCTTGTACTGAATTGTACCTTGTTAACTTTTCCGGCTTTGTTGAAGTGTACTACCAGCATGCCATACGCCATTTGGTACGCCTCCCAGGTATCATCTTTAATTTTAGGGTTGCCCAACGTGCTAAACAGGTTGGTGCGGGCAAGACCGAGAATGGGTGTAGTAAATTTACCCTGGAATTTCTCGTTGATTTCTACGTAATCCCTGTCTGTGTAAAAGAAAATGTCTTTGTCTTTATAAAAAATAGCACCTCCGCATTTTGCCGTGGTGCCTTCGGCTTCGGTGGCTGTGAAGCAGGGTAATTTTTCTTTTATCTCGTCGAACCGGGCATTGGGTTTAATACCGTTTACTTTACCGTCAAGAATATCAACAGTAATAACATCGCAACGTGATTTGGCAACTAACTGAGCCTGAACGGTAAATGCTGCAATCAGCAGCAATGGCAGCAACAACAAGTGTTTCATAGATTGCATTTTGGTTATTTGGGTTGAATGATACATATTCCAAGCAAAATTCCTGCTAAAAACAATAATAAATAGCAAAAACACTTATTTGCAGATAACTTTTTTGCGCTTTGGCAGCTTGGCGCTGTTTTTAGTTGTATAGCCGGCCGGGGCACCAGTACCCATACAAAATAACAGGGCGGTATTACCGTTACATTTATAGAAAAGGCAATTATCTTTCGACACAATTAAAAGGATATAATACAGCCAATCGTTACAATATGATGTGATTTTTGTAAATTCATATAACTACTTACTAAACTATACCGCATGAAAGCATTATCGGAAACATGGTTTGCAGATGGTTATATAGACTTTGAACTCAAAAAATACACCCTCCTCGCCTACCTGCAGGAAGTAAGCAGGTATTTTAATCAGAACAAATTATACCCGCAATTATCCGATTTAATTTTTCACTACAACAACCTGGTAGCATTTCGCGAAAACAAAAAGTTTTTGCAGGAGCATTTTCCAAAACGCCTCAATGGCATCCAGCTTGAAAAATTACAGTTATTGTACCAGCAGATTGTGGAAGATGATGAAATGATGAAAGAGCTGGAAAGCATCATCAATTATTCTGCCGCTGAAATGAAAGCCGCCATTGCCAATGGCGCAGAATTGTACGAATTTATTGAACATAAACTGGTCATCTTTCCGATAGGCATTATTCCGCTTGAAATTAATGAAGGCTATTTCTTTCTCAATGAAGGAAGCGGGCGCAACACAAAAGTGTATCAATACCGGTTGAGCATTTTTGAAAAGCACGATGAAAAATACCGTTCCATACGCACAGAGTTTATAGCAGACTGGGAACGAAATATGGTGAACACCTACGAGAACATAAAATCTGAACTGATCCGTGGTAAAAGAGATTTGCCCAATCCCGCGGTATACTCTATAGAAACAGATCTTACCTGCCCGGTGGATGAAACCCTTTTGCCGGTGGCTAAAAGAAGCCTGGTGCGGTATATTTCAGGTAAGGCCGCGTAATCGTATTCAAGCAATTCCAACAACAAAAATGCCACCCATAAAAACGGATGGCATTGCTGTATGCAGTAGAATAATATAGTTATACGTGCGCTGTTTTTGCAACAGTTGTACTGTTCCTGGTAAGCAGGTAGTATCCACCAAAAAGAACGGCGCTGAAAAACAGTGTACCCAGCACACCGCCCTGGTAAAATGGCAACCCGTCATTATACGCCATCATTAATCCATCAAATGTAAATGGCCTGTTTAAGCCGCGTAGTCCTGCCAGTCCGCTCCAGGTAATAAAATTGGAAAGCAGAAAGAAAACGGTTGGTGCAATCAGCGAAGCTGCCAATACATTAACAACGGTTATTTTCCTAATCGCAAATCCTATGAATACCATCAGCGCAAAAAGGCAGTAGTTGATCCACTGACCGGGATAAAAACCATAAATGTCTGATATAAGCCCGGCACTGTATAAACCCTGGTACAACAGGTCAGATAAAAACATGGAGAAGATGGGTAATGCAAACGCCCATTTTTTGTCTTTGATTACGGCGCCGCCAAACAATGCCATGGCAATTTGCGGTGCAAAGCCCCAGGGACGGCCCGGAATAACACGGTACAAAGCTGCAATAACAATTAGTGCCAGCATTGTTACAATAAGTGATTTGTTAGATTTCATATAAGTTGTTCTGTTGCGCAAAAATAATTGAAAATATGCTGCCCGGCAAGTTAAAAGCTGCTGGTGTCTATTTGCTGGTTTTTAGCTGTTAGCCGTTTGTGGAACAGATGCGCGATAGATGGCGGCACCCGCTGCACTTGTAAGGGTAATGGCGCTTTGGTCTACCACCAGGAATGCCTCCCCTTTTGAAAATAACTGCCCCAAAGATGCCTGGCCCACAGTAACTGACCCGTCTAACACCAAGAAAATACTTGCCGACGCAGTTGTTAAGGCATACGACTCCCCCGCTGCCAGTGTTATTTTGCTCAGTTCAAAATCGGGCGCGGGAGTAAGAAAAACTTTTTCTGATGCACTTACCGGGCTGCCATGTATAGTATTGGGTTCAACAGGCTCAAACACCACATGTTTTATTAATTCTGCCACGTCAATATGTTTCGGTGTTAAACCGCCACGCAACACATTATCACTGTTGGCCATTATTTCTACATTCTGTCCTTCCAGGTAGGCATGCAGTATACCGGCATCCTGAAAAACCGCTTCGCCTTTTTTAAGGTACACAATATTAAACAGGTAGATAGAAAATATGCCGCGGTCTATAGTATCCCCATCATTAAAAGTAAGCGCGGCCCTGGCGGCCCAAAAGTCTGGCAAATTTTTAGACAATTCACCGGCTTCATACAACGGAATGATGCGTTGCAGCAATGGCTGCAATACACTATTTACTTTTGCCTGCTCCATGGTCATCAGCAATTCATACAATGCTTTGTAACTACCTTTTTCAAAAACCGGCAACATAAAACTGAATTCAGGAACGGCTCCAATTGTTTTTTTGAGTTTGTCGGCCGGCAGAAATCCGTGCAGCAACCAGAAATCGCTGAGTGCCGTCATCAGCTCAGGTTTATGGTTGTCATCTTTATAATTACGATTGGGGGCATTGAGCGGAACACCTGCCTTGTTCTCTTTTTCAAATTCTATCACTGCCGATTTTTTATTGGGATGCACCTGAATCGACAGCATGTCTTTTACATCCAGTATTTTCAACAGGTACGGAAGCCGTCCAAACTTTTTTTGTGCTACCGCGCCAAGGCTACCAGGATTTTGGGTGAAAAACGCATTCAATCCCTCGCCGTTTTCTAATTGTGCGGGAGCATTGTCATGTGCACCCAGCCAATACTCTGCATAAGGCTGGTGCTGGCTGTTGTTGATACGCAGCAGGTGAGGTATATACTCGAACCCGCCCCATTGGTAATGCTGTACTTTTCCTGTTAACCTGAATACGCTATTTTTATTACTCATAATATTTATTTTCTGCAGGCCGCATTAGCCACTGCAGCAATCCTTAAAACAAAGGGCGTTAAAATAATATAAAAATAGCAAACGATTGGCAAACCATCATTTATTGGGTGCTGGTGGCGAAACGCTCGCCGCGCAATGGCTTACCAAAAAAGGTTTTGTGGTGCTGCATATGAACTGGCGCCATTCATACTATGAAATAGACATCATTGCATCGTGCCATGATGTACTGCATTTTGTGGAAGTAAAAACGCGCAGCAATAAGAAATTTGGCGAGCCGGAAGAAAGCGTGGATCGCAAAAAAATTGAACGGTTAATGAAAGCCGGTGCCGAATACCATTACCTTAACCCACAATGGAAGCGGGTGCAATACGATGTGTTATCCATTATGATGGCGGCAGAAAAAGAAGCGGACTATTTTTTTATTGAAGACGTGTACGTTTGATGCCGCGGTATATTTTGGGATTGCGGGATGTTGAGATTTCGTGATTTTGAGATTGCCGCTTTGATACCCGAAGTCTAAAAATTCAGGGTAACTAAAGAATAGCAACTCAGACTTCGGGTATCTTCAGCCGCGCCAACAAATCGGAAAATCAAAAAATCTCTAAATCACTAAATCAGAAATTGCTCTTTTTAACCAACTCCATCATTTTCTCTACCCAGGTGTACGTGGCAGGGCAATACTCCACATTTTGTTTATAGACGTGTACGTAGTCGGTCATTTTCTTTTTATGGTGATGCGGAAAGCCGGAGCAGTCGGCCGGGCGCACTTCGTAGATGGAACATTTATTGTCTGCCAGGTTTAAGAATTGGCAGGGTTGTTTTACATTCATCCAGTCGCCATCTTTTTTGTCTTTATACAACCATTTTTCTTTGAACGCACGCGGCGTCATGTTCAGGTGCAGCGAAATGCGTCTGATGTCTTCGGGTGTGTAGGTAGGCGACATGGTTTTGCAGCAATTGGCGCAGCTGAGGCAATCGGTTTCACGCCAGGTATGCTGGTCGGCAGTAATGGTCAGCTGTGGCAAATCTTTTGGTGGATTTTTTTCTACCCGGGAAAGAAACAAACGAAAACGCCTTCTGTTATGCCTTGCCTTCTGTTTAAATGACCGCAGGTTTACCAATTGCATGTTGAAAATTATCAGATATGGTTTTTATTAGTCAAATTTGACAACCGAAATTAAGACATCTCAACCAACATTGTTTATTTTATACGCGCAGTTACCATGTGGGAACCATATAAAAAAGGATTCAAAGCTTATCTGCAGCTGGAGAAATCGCTCTCAGATAATTCTGTGGAAGCCTACCTGCGCGATGTAGACAAACTCACTGATTTTTTACAAAGCCGGCAACAGCTGCTTACACCAGAGCAAGTGCAATTGAAAGACCTGCAGGAATTTCTGCGGTTCATTACAGAGCTGGGCATGACGGCCACTTCGCAGGCGCGCATCATTTCTGGGTTGCGGGGCTTTTATAAATTCTGTTTGCTGGAGCACATCACCAAAACCGATCCCACGGTTTTAATGGAGGCGCCGAAACTCAAACGCCACCTGCCAGACGTACTCACCTTTGAAGAAATTGAAGCCATCATTGCAAAAATTGATCTCAGCAAGCCCGAAGGCGGCCGTAACAAAGCCATTGTTGAAACCATGTACAGTTGCGGTTTGCGCGTGAGCGAACTGGTAAACCTCAAAATTTCCAATCTATATACCGATGTGGGCTTTATAAAAGTACTGGGCAAAGGAGATAAGGAAAGGCTGGTGCCCATTGGGCGCAGCGCCATCAAATACATTGGCATTTACCGGCAGGATATACGTGTACACATCAACGTTAAACCCGGTAACGACGATATCTTATTTCTCAACAGGCGGGGCAGCAAACTAAGTCGCGTTATGATCTTTTTACTGCTCAAAGACCTGGTACAACAGGCGGGCATCACAAAGAATATTTCGCCGCACACGCTTCGCCATTCATTTGCCACGCACCTGGTAGAAGGCGGTGCAGACCTGCGTGCCGTGCAGGAAATGCTGGGGCACGAAAGCATCACCACCACAGAAATCTATACCCATCTCGACAGGGAATATCTTCGCAAGACCCTGCAGGATTATCATCCTTCATTTAAATAATTACTGCAGCACCAACCGGGTGGTATACATTTTTCCTGTTTTTTTATTACTGATGCTGGCAAAGTACACGCCGTTGCCGCCAAGTAAACCTGCATTAAAAGATTCCACCTGGTTATTGGAAACAATGTTTACCTGTGTGCTGGCAACAATGCGCCCCAACGCATCGGTGAAACGCAACTGGTAGTCGCCGGTTTCTTTCAGTTTGTACCTGAGCTGAAACTGGCCATTGGCGGCTATTGGGTTGGGATAAGATTTGATCTGATTGATATCAAACACATCTTTGAACTTGCTTTTTGCATTGTACAATGTATCGTATATGATAACACCCATTGTGCCTGTGGTGACGCGTCTTGAACAATTTTGGGTGCTTAACACCACTACGTCACCCATCATCTGCGTTTGTAAATATACCTCGCCTATTTGCAGATTCATCTTTCCTTCAGCAGCCGTGGTGTTCAATACGAGGTCATAGTTGGCGCAATCAATTGTTTGGGCAGTATATCCAACAGAGCTTACTATCAGTTTCACACGTTTAAAGTCGTTGGAAACCGCAATGGTAAACCTGCCGGCTGCATCAGTAGACACACCGCTGGAACTTCCTTTGACCATTACTGAGGCGAAAGGAACAGGTTCATTACTTTCATTTAGTACAATACCACTCACCTGCCGGGTAACTTTGGAAGCAGGCGGACGGTAAGCAATCTTGCCTACCACCAGCACTTCACCACGAGTGGGGCCATCTACCGGTAAAGTAACAACGCTGTTTACGGGTAGCTTTACCTGTGCCGGCGCTTTGTTGGCTATCAGAATAGAGGTAATGAGCACACTCCATGCATATTTAAAAGAATACCGTGGTTTTTGCTGGGGTGCTACAAGCAGACGGTTTAACTGGCTATCGTCTACCCTTCCGCAGGTTTTGCTGCTGGCGGTGGAAAGATAATTGAGTATCTCCACATCGGTCATGGTGCTGAAGTCGACCACTTCTTTCTGGCAAGACATGCAAAACCGTCCTTGCTGCGTGGCCGTCATATTGTTCCAGTTTTCATGGCAGGGTTCGGGAATCTGCAGTTGTATCTGTTGTTTCATAACATTGAGGTTGTAGCATCACCTGCCCGGATGCATATCCGGACAGGTAAGGCTGATGGAAATGAATTATTGAAAATTATTTACGACGCACATTGACTGCCGCTTCATCTTCATCCTCTTCGTCTGCTACCACTTTTGTCGCATGCTTTGCAATGGACTGCGCGTTCTTTAGCAGTTGCAAAAATTCAGTGCGGTAACCCTCTTCATCTTTGCCCAGGGCATCTTTTGCCAATAGCCATGCATTATTAAAGGTGGATGATTGTTTAAATTCAGAATTGCGGAGCACCATACCAAATTGAGCAACTGCTGCTGCAAACCTGAAATTGGCAGATGCCGTTTTTATATCAGCCATATTGTTTTGTACCGCGTGCTCTATCAGCCTGCTTACATCTCCATCTGGTTTTTTATACCTGAATTTGATGGTCATCATTTCACCGGTACTTTTGCCTGCAACAGGTGATTGTTGCTGCTGATATTTAAGTTTGTCTACTTTTTCCAGGAATTCATTTTTTACCCCTACCGGTATCACCTCGTATAAAGCTGTTACGGTATGACCGCTGCCCAGTTCGCCCGCATCTTTTTTATCGTTATTAAAATCTTCTTTGTTGAGCAACCTGTTTTCATAACCAATCAGGCGATAAGCTTGTACCACAGCAGGGTTAAATTCTACCTGTAACTTTACATCTTTGGCAATGGTAAAAAGTGTACCACCAAATTCATTCACTAAAACTTTTTTTGCTTCGTTTAAACCATCAATGTACGCATGGTTGCCATTGCCCTTATTGGCCAGCTTTTCCATTTTATTGTCTTTGTAGTTGCCCATGCCATAGCCCAGCACGGTAAGAAATACACCGCTTTTTCTTTCTTCTTCAATTAACCGTACCAAATCATCATCGCTGCTGGCGCCCACATTAAAATCACCATCTGTACATAATATGACGCGGTTGTTACCCTTTTTCATAAAATTATCCCGCGCTGTTTTATACGCCAGCTGAATACCTTGTCCGCCTGCGGTAGACCCACCCGCTTCCAGTTTATCAATGGCATCTTTAATGGTTGTTTTTTGCGCGCCACTGGTGGCGGGCAAAACCAGGCCTGCATTACCTGCATATACCACCAGCGATACTTTATCCTGTTCACGCAACTGATCAGTCAGTAATTTCATAGAAGTTTTTACCAGTGGTAGCTTGTTTTCATCCATCATAGAACCGGATACATCAATCAGGAAAACAATATTGGAGGGTGGTAAATTTTCTACCGGTATTTTCTTTCCCTGCAGGCCCACCAACACCAGCTTATGTGCATTGTTCCAGGGGCAGGCTGCCGTTTCAGTATTGATAGAGAATGGTTCATCATTCAGCGGTTGCGGATATTCGTAATGAAAATAATTGATCATCTCTTCAATGCGTACTGCACCTGCCGGGGGCAACTGGCCCTGTTGCAAAAAGCGGCGCACATTGCTGTAAGAAGCGGCATCCACATCTATTGAAAAAGTAGACAGGGCATTTTCTGCGGCGGTTAAAAATCGGTTTTCAACAATGCCGTCATAGTCTTCTGTATTAAAGTCTTTATCATCCAACATGCCTGATGTGTCGCGCCTTTTTTTATCGCGCGGCTGTTGTTTGGAAGCATTGGCTACTGACAAACCCGGCACACGGCCCTGCAACGGCATATAATTGGGGCGGTGGTGTGTAGCTGGCGGAGCGGCTATTGAATATGATTTTGGTGCGGCATATTCGTATTCGCGTGTTATGCCAGACCCGGTTACCACCACTTCTTCTAGGTTTTGGACTGCGGTTTTCATCACAATGGCAATACTTGATTTTCCTTTCAGTTTTGCCTGTTGCGTTTCATATCCTACATATGAAAAAACCAGCACAGACTTTTCATTGGTCACTACTATGGTAAAGGCGCCAGCAGCATCGGTGGTAGTAGCGGTAGAAGTGTTTTTTTCTTTGATAGCCACGCCGGGAAGGGGCGCGCCCTTTTCATCAGTAACTTTACCCTGCACCGTAAAACCTGTTACGGGCCGGAAAGATAATATGCTGAATACAGCAACCAGGCAACTTACTATTACATATCGCATAAACTTTGTTTTTTCTGTTTGTAAAAATGATTATTTGGTGGCCAACACTAACCGGATGCAGGGTTTTATGAAATTGCATACGGTGAATCCTGATTTTTTGAATTATTTTGCCGCAAAAGAAGTTTTAAGTTTTAAGTTGTAAGTTGTAAGTCCTTGTATCGCGCGGGAAGGAGTTTAAAGTTTTAAGTTTTAAGTTCTCAGTCTTTGTATCGCGCAGGAAGGAGTTTAAAGTTTTAAGTTCTAAGTTCTAAGTCCTTGTATCGCGCAGAAAGGAGTTTTAAGTTTTAAGTTCTCAGTCTTTGTATCGCGCTGGAGGTCAGAAGTCGGACTTCAGAAGTCAGAGATCAGAGATCAGACATCAGACTTCAAACATCAGACATCAGACTTCGTTCCATCATGGCATTTATAAAAAACATATCAACTGTTGCACAGAGCGATAAAGAACTGGTGGATGCCTACCGGCAAGCCGGTGATCTGCAGCTACTGGCCACGCTTTACCAGCGGTATATGGAATTGGTATACGGCGTTTGCCTGAAATACCTGGAAGACGCCGAACCGGCCAAAGATGCCGTAATGCAGGTATTTGAAGAACTGGTGGATAAACTGAAAAAACATGAGGTAGATAATTTTAAAAGCTGGCTGTATACATTGGCTAAAAATCACTGCCTGATGCAGTTACGCAGCCAGAAAAACAAAAAAACCGTAGCCATCAGTCCCGAACTTATGCAAAGGGGCGAAGAATGGCATCTGAATGGTGCCCTGCAGAAAGAGGCAACATATATAAAACTGGAGCAGTGTTTGCAAACATTGAATGGTGAACAGGAACAAACAGTGCGGCTGTTTTACCTGCAGCAGAAATGCTATAATGAAATAGTGGAGCAAACGGGGCTCGACTGGAAAAAAGTCAGAAGCCTCATCCAGAACGGGAGAAGAAATTTGAAAATTTGTATGGAAAAAAACAATTAACACTATTTGAGCCTGCTTAGCATTTGAGAAGCATCATTATTATGCGCAACGACAATCCTAACATGAATTATTCAGCTGCCGATATAGAAAAATATTGGACCGGGCAATTGTCGGCCGCGGAACAGCATGCCATGGAAAAAGCAGCGTTGGACGACCCTTTTCTTGCAGATGCCATGGATGGGTATGAAAACCGGTTGCGCACGCCGCAAGCAGTGCCAGCAGATCTTATTCACCTTACAGAACAGCTGGCTGCAAGAACCAATGAAAAGAAAAAAGGCGCGGTTGTGTCTTTTGCGTGGTGGAAGGTGGCTGCAGTTGTTGTGATTGTTGCAGGCGCAGGATGGCTGTATACTGCTATCAATAAGCCACCAAACGAATCATCCATTGCCAAATCAAAACCCGTTACTACCAATACGCCCCCGCCGGTAGCAGCTGACGCGGGTACCCCCCAGGCAGACAGCAATGCCAGTGCCAATGCGTTGCAAGACCTCGCTGTTAACAAACCACGTAAGCAACCCAAACAAAACAATGCCGATGCGGAGGTAGACAAACGTATTGAAACCGCCCCACCCGCTCCTGCAGTAACTGCATTGCCGGAAGCAGAAGAACGAAAAGAAGAAAATGCAGAAGTTGCAAAATCGTATACGCCGAATCAACAAAAAGAAACGATTGCCAAAGCGTCACCGTTAAAAAAAGACGTGCCCGCTTCTACCAGTAATGCGCAAGACCGGCGCGCACAAGGCTTTGCGGCAGATGACCAAACTGGCAACGACAAAGCAGCATTGGCTAACTTAAGCGCGCAGGCCGGTAATACATTCAATGGCAATTTAACCGACGCGTCTAATAAACCATTGGCCAATGCTTTTGTAGAAATACCTAACCTTAATATAACCACACAAACAGACAATAAAGGCTATTTTTCTTTTAAAGCACAAGATACTTTGCTAACGGTGTCAGTAGAATCTGAAGGGTTCGTTACGCAAAACCTGCGGTTACGCAATAAAGCTGCGCTCAACCAGATTGTGTTGAAACCGGCACCGCCCAGCGAGCGCGATGTGGTAGTGCAAAGCAATGGCGCTGAAAAAAGAAAACGTTCGGCCGTACAGGAAATTACCATAAAAATACCCGACGCCGAACCAGTAACAGGTTGGGATGCCTATAAAGAATACCTTGAAAAAAATAAAAAAGTCACAAAAGAGCTCAGCAACCTACATGGCATAGTGGTGGTATCATTTGTTGTACACCGCACATGGATAGGTAATTACACCATTGAACAGTCGCTCGATGAAGAACTGGATGCAGAAGCGATCCGTTTGATCAAACAAGGCCCCGCCTGGAAATTATTAAAAGGCAAAAAAACCACGGCCACCGTGATTGTTACTTTCTAATAGCAAAGTCAAAATTCAAAAGTAAAAAGTAAAAAAATGACCTGATTGCTTTTGCTTCGTTTATGAAACGCAGATTTTCATGATAGAAAGGATAAGTAATGATTTGTAATAGCCAGAATTTGATAGTGCAATATCCAATATGTAAGCAAAAGTAGAACTTACAATTTTGCTTTCTGCATAACAGGATATAACTAAACTCTGAGCTATTTTAGGACGATACAAAGTGTTTGATTACCGTACATGGTTTGTAATGAAAGCGGACGATCGTATTCTACTATTATAGTATAAATAGTTGATTTATAATAACATACTCATCTGGCATGCTATGGGCACCGAATTCAGGTAAATGCTCCTTCGTAACACTATAACATTCGCTGCATGTTCGTAAACTACATAAAAATCGCCTGGCGCAACCTTGTTAAAAACAGGATTTTTTCTTTTATTAATATCGGAGGGCTTTCAATCGGCATGGCCGTTGCCCTATTAATAGGACTTTGGATATATGAAGAGTTTTCCTTCAATAAATTTCACCAAAATTATGATAGTATCGTCCAGGTCTTGCAGCATCAAAATTACAATGGCGATATACATACAGATAAAGCAATTCCTATTCCTTTAGGTACAGCGCTCCGACGTGTCTATGGAACTGATTTTAAACATGTGGTATTATCTTCATGGACAAACGCACACCTGCTGACTGCTGGAGAAAAAAGTATTTCACAGCAGGGTAATTTTATGGAGACCGATGCGCCAGACATGCTAACACTTACAATGACCAGTGGATCAGCAAAAGGTCTGAAGGAACCTTCGTCCATTTTGCTTTCTTTATCTGTATCAAAAGCGCTGTTTGGCAATGATAATGCAATAGGAAAGACAGTTACATTAGATACTTCCGTTTTAAAAGTGACTGGTGTTTACGCAGATCTGCCGGCTAATACCAGCTTTAATAATCTCGCGTTTATTGCTCCCTGGGATTTATATGCAGCGGCGGATGAAAATGTAAATGCGCGGGGCGACTGGAACCAGAATTCATACCAGCTATTTGCACAGGTGGCAGATAGCAGAAGAGTAGCTGAAGTATCAGCTAAAATTAAGGATATCAAGTTAAGAGCCCTGGGAACCGAAGGCGCTAAGTTGACACCACAGGTCTTTCTGCAGCCCATGCGCCGTTGGCACCTGTATGCAGAATTTAAAAATGGCACCAATACCGGCGGAGCAATTGGATATGTATGGATGTTTGGCATCATCGGCATTTTTGTCTTGCTACTTGCCTGTATCAATTTTATGAACCTAAGTACAGCACGCAGTGAAAAGCGGGCAAAGGAAGTAGGTATCCGCAAAGCAGTTGGATCTTTACGTTCGCAATTAATCAGTCAGTTCTATACAGAATCAGTACTGGTTGCTTTTTGCGCATTCATGCTTTCGTTATTACTGGTGCAACTTACGCTTCCAATGTTTAATGCCATAGCAGGTAAAAAAATGGAAATTTTGTGGAGCAGTCCATTATTCTGGTTGTCCGGCATCGGATTTAGTCTTATTACAGGTTTTATAGCAGGAAGTTACCCTGCTATATATTTATCTTCTTTCCAACCGGTGAAGGTATTAAAAGGTATATTCAAAGCGGGGCGCTTTGCTGCTACACCACGCAAAGTTCTGGTGGTTGTACAGTTTACTGTTTCCGTCATATTGATTATTGGCACCGTGGTTGTTTACAGGCAAGTCCAGTTTGCTAAAAATCGTCCTGCTGGCTATGATAACAGGGGATTAGTTCTGCTAAGACCCTATTCAACCGATTTTCATGACCATTTTAACGCCATGAGAAATGATTTAACACAAACAGGGGTTATTGCGGGTGTGGCGGAATCCAGCAGTTCCATCACGAAAGGCAGCAGGAGCAGCGGCGGATTTAACTGGAAAGATAAGCAACCGGGTATGCGGGATGAATTTACTACCGTGGGTGTTTCCACTGATTATGGCCATACGGTAGGCTGGCAATTTATTGCGGGCAGAGATTTTTCCAGCCAATTTTCCACAGATTCTTCCGCCTTAATTATTAATGAAGCTGCCGTAAAATATATGGGACTTCAAAATCCTATAGGCCAAACAGTTAGCTGGAATAAAACCTATACTATCATAGGAGTGATAAAAAACATTGTCATAACCTCACCCTATGACCCTGTAAAGCAGGCAGTGTATTTTATTACGCCACAGGCAGGACATCTAAACATTAAAATTAAACCCAATGTCGGAACAAGAGAAGCCCTGAGCAAAATTGAAGCCGTTTGTAAAAAATATTCGCCTGCCGCACCTTTCGATTACAAGTTTGCTGATGAAGAATATGCCAGGAAATTCAGCGATGAGCAGCGTATAGGAAACCTTGCCACCGTGCTGGCAGTGCTTGCCATATTTATTTCCTGCTTAGGTTTGTTCGGGCTTGCTTCTTTTGTAGCAGAGCAACGCACGAAAGAAATTGGAGTACGCAAAATACTCGGTGCATCGGTATTTAATTTGTGGCGCCTGCAATCGAAAGAATTTCTTGTGCTGGTGATGATATCCTTCCTTATTGCTACGCCGGCAGCTTATTATTTCGTGCATAGCTGGCTGGAAAATTACCAGTACCGCACCAAACTTTCCTGGTGGATATTTGCAGCGGCCGGTTCAGGTGCCATAATTATCACTTTGTTAACCGTAAGCTACCAAAGCATTAAAGTAGCACTATCCAATCCAGTGAAAAGTTTGAGGACCGATTAATAACTGTAAGCTTAAATTTTAATCAATATTCAATAATTGTCATATTAAGTCGTGGTTATTACAAATGATTTTATCTGTTGCACAATGTTCATTGAAATTCCAGTATGCTTATCTGCAACTAATTACAATCTTTGTGATAATGGAAATCTGCGAATCTGAGGTAAATCCAGAATTATTTTAAATTTTAAATTTTGAATTCTCTTTCATCTGCGAATGTGCAGCAAATTTTACCACAGAGTAAGAAGAGGTTTTTCACAGCGTACAGGAGGCACATCCGATTTCCTGAACTATTTTGAATTTTGAATTAGAATTAGGCATATTAAGCTCTTCGTAAAGGTAATGCTTTGTTGTAACTAAATATTGTAGTATTTTCATGCTAAATATATTAGGTATGTTTCAAGGTATTAACGCAATAGAATTTGCGCGTTGTTTTCCTGATAACGAATCTTGTTTGCGTTATTTGGATGACCATAAATGGAAATTCGGCTACCAATGCAAGCACTGTGGGTGCGAGAAATATATAAAAGGTAAAACAGGATTTCATCGCAGATGCCAGCAGTGCGGATATGATGAAAGTGTGACGGCAAACACGCTTTTTCATGACATCCGTTTACCGTTATTAAAAGCGTTTCACATGCTGTTTCGCCTTACCACCAAAAAGAAAGGGATGTCTACAGTAGAACTGGCGGGTGAGGTGGGCGTTCAGCAGAAAACTGCCTGGCTGTTTAAGCGCAAAGTGCAGTTAGCAATGAGTGAAGCCGCTGCGTTACAAAACAATGTTGATGTTGACGAGTTCATTCTCGGGGCCAGAAATAAGGGGCAGCACGGCCGAAAAATTGATAAAAAAAAAGCCGCGTTAATAGCCCTTGAACTGCTGGGTAATGGAAAAGTCGGCAATATATTTATGAACCCGATAGAAAATTGCAAAGCTGACACTTTACGATATGCCCTGAAAAAAGGGGTGTCGGCATCAGCTAAAATAAGAACCGATGACTATCAGCCTTACAAAACTTTAAGCACGGAAATGGACATCACGCAAATAAGGTCATTAAAAGGAAGAAATTTCAAAGAACTGCATATTCAAATCATGCTTTTCAAAAGCTGGATGCGAGGAATACACCACAAATGTTCTAATGACCACTTTTTTGCATACTGCAATGAATACAGTTATCGGTTCAACAATAGAAACGGTCGCAAGAAAATATTTGAGGTATTGATCAAAAGAATGCTACACATAAATCCGCATCCTTATCCAATACTAAAAACATTAAGCGCTTATTCTACCTAATTCTATTTTGAATTTTGAATTTTCTTTCATCTGCGAATGTGCAGCAAATTTTACCACAGAGTAAGAGGAGGTTTTTCACAGAGTACAGGAGGCCTATCCAATTTCCCATCTTACAATCCCTGGTATCCCAAAAATCCCAGTTCAGAAACCCGGGAATATTTTGAATTTTAAATTTTGAGTTTGCTTTCATCTGCGTATCTGCGGCCAGCCCGGGACTATTTTGATTTTTAACTTTTGAATTACCTTATTTTTGCCGTCTAAACGAATACTATCATGAAAAAATTACTGCTTGCCCTTTCTATGGGTATTGCCGCTATGAGTGTGTCTGGCCAGCAACTGAAAACACCCTCCCCCAGTTCCACGCAAACTATTAAACAAGAATTTGGTTTAGGCTCGGTGGAACTGTCTTATTCAAGGCCCAATATTAAAGGCCGCAAGGTTTTTGGCGATCTGGTGCCTTTTGGTAAAGTATGGCGTACCGGCGCAAACGGCGCAACCACACTTACTTTTTCAGAAGAAGTAAATATTGGAGGTACTAAGATTGCGCCCGGTAAATACGGTTTGCTCACCATACCTGAAGCAGACAGCTGGACACTTATCATCACCAAACAACTGGATGTTACATCGCCCGCTGCGTACAAACAATCAGAAGATGTGGTACGGGTAAAAGCACCTGCATTTGCAATGAAAGATCCCATGGAAACTTTTACCATGCAATTTGGCGATATTAAAGCCACCAGCACCAACCTGTACATTCTTTGGGCAAATACCGGTGTAACCCTTCCCATTACCACCGATGTTGATACAAAGGTATCGGCGCAGATAAAAACAATGATGGAGAAAGACAACCGGCCGTATTTCAATGCCGCTATGTATTATATGGACAATGGTAAAGATCTGAACCAGGCACTTACCTGGCTTAACAAGGCTGCCGAGCAAGACCCCACTGCATTCTGGGTATTGCACCAGAAAGCTAATTGCCTTGCAAAACTTGGCAAAAAAGAAGAAGCAAAAGCTGCAGCAATGAAATCAATTGAAGTGGCCAAAGTAGCTAAGAACGATGATTATGTTGCACTGAATGAAAAGCTGCTGGCAACGTTGAAGTAGTTGGCTAATTAGTTGATCAGTTGATTAGTTGATCGGTAAAATAGTATTGCTGATTTCGGATGTTTGAGTGTGAGATTATTCTTCGTGCTAACTGCACTAATTCTCAATACCTCAGCTTCCCGAAATCAGCAATTTTTTTTGTTAGCGTTACCACATCAAATCATAGATAAATAGAAAATCATAGACAATGGTATGTGAACCTATAGCCCTATGGTTCTATTTGCTAAAGAAGCGATTTACAATAAATGCATGCTATAAATAATTGGGGATTCTATGCAATCTGGAGATCAGCTTTTATTTTTTACTAAACAACGGCTGTAGCAGCAATGCCAGCAATACTACACCCAATGCGCCAATGGCGTTGAGCCACAGAAAACCGATGGCCGATTTCCAGAATAACAACACAATACACAACTCCACCACCACCGCACTAATAAAAACTGCGTTGCCTCTCACATGTTTTAGATAAAATGCCACCAGGAAAACACCCAGTATTACACCGTAAAAAAGTGAGCCTAATACATTTACCGCTTCTATTAAGCTACCCATATTGGTGGCAAACATGGCTATGAAAATGGAAAATACGCCCCAGCCAAATGTATACCAGCGCGAAGTTTTGTAATCAACAATAGCTGAACAATCTTTTTTAATAAACTTTTTATGGATATCTATCACGGTACAGGATGCTAACGAATTTAATGCTGCAGCAATACTACCCCATGCGGCCAGAAAGATAACGGCTATCAGCAGGCCCACTAATCCTTTTGGCAGGTAATCAATCACAAAACGCAAAAAGATATAATTGGTGTCATTGGCATCGCCGCCTATACCGGCTTTACCTATCATGCTTTTAAAATCGGTGCGTAGCTTATCTGTCTGCTCGTTCAGCAACCGCAGTTTTTCTTCTGTTGCCGCCGCCCCTGCGCTCGTTTTACTGTCTGTTACCCATTTGCCTACGGTGCGTGTTTTTTCTTTAGACAACAGCGCATACTCTAATTGCATCAACCGCAATGAATCTTTATAGGGCGATGCCGCCACTTTTTTTACCTGTACCTCATTAAAAAACAATGGGGCCTGGTTAAACTGGTAAAAAGTAAATACCAATACGCCCACCAACAGAATAAAAAATTGCATGGGCACTTTTACCAGCCCGTTCATGAGTAAGCCCAGCCGACTTTCTGTAAGTGTTTTTGCTGTAAGATAACGGCCCACCTGGCTTTGGTCTGTACCAAAATAAGACAACGCCAGAAAAAAACCGCCGATCAATCCGCTCCAGATATTGTAGCGGTCGTTCCAGTTGAAACTACCGTTTTCTACCCCGCTGGTAATTACATTTAACCGGCCCATTTTACCACCGGTGCGCAACGCATCAATAAACCCAACGCCTTCGGGCAGCAGGTGTACTACCATATAACCGGCAATCAGCATACCTGCAAAAATGATGATCATTTGCAGTTGTTGCGTATAGGCAACGGCGCGCGCCCCGCCGGTAACGGTATAAATAATCAGCAAGCCACCCATGAAAATATTGGTCAGGTAAATATTCCAGCCCAGTAATGAAGACAGTATAATGGCGGGTGCATAAATACTAATTCCGGTGGACACGCCTCTTTGCAACAGGAATAGAAAAGATGTAAGGGTTCGTGTTTTCAGATCAAACCTGTTTTCGAGGTATTCGTACGCGGTATACACTTTCAGGCGATGAAAGATGGGCAGAAAGGTGGCACTTAATACTACCATGGCAATGGGCAGCCCAAAATAGTATTGCACAAAACGCATTCCGTCTGTATAGGCCTGGCCAGGGGCAGATAAAAAAGTTACCGCGCTGGCCTGCGTGCCCATAATGCTCAATAATACCAGCCACCAGGGCATGCTACGGTTGCTAAGGAAATAACCATCCAAATCTTTTGACGCACGGCTTTTGTGTAAACCATAGGCAATGATGGCTATCAACGTTATGGCAAGTACTATCCAGTCGGGGCGGCTCATGAAAAATAATTGGTAAACAAAGTAAACAACACAATGAGCACTATCAGAAATACCAGCACCAGCACATACCACTGCATCCACGATTTAAGCAATGGTATTTTATCCTCATTTTCCATTTTTCTGTTTTGCGTGTTAAGTATTAAGTGTGAAATCCACGCGCTTACAACGTATCACATTGGAGTATCGCGTGTTGAGTACCGGTGAAAGCATCCAAACTACTGTATTTTTGAATTGAAGAAACCATTGGCCGACGATTTACAACAGCTGGTAACCGGCACTTACAACTTACCACTTACCTCTTGCCACTTTCATTTTTTCTTTCCGCTTATCATACCTGCTGCCAGTAACCCGAGGCCCAGCCCTATTAACAGGCCAATCTGCACCCTTTTTATAAAAATGCCCAGCAGCAAGCCCAGCACCATAGCTATTACAAACCCTATTTCTCTTCTGCTTTGCGAAGGATTGGCCATAATTAAAATCCTTTTTTTTGATTCAATGCAATCAGGTTGGCCAGTAACCGATAAGCACCGGGTACGCCTGCGGGCAGTTCCCTGAAAAATACCAGTCCTGTATAAACAAAAACGCCTTTGCCATATTTAGCAGTAATCAAACTTCCTTCATCATCATTTTCATTGGCATCATGCATGGCAAAAATGGTTTCATAATGGTTGTCCCAGTTACCTGCATGGTAAATACTTCTTTCCTGTATCCAGCCTTCAAAATCTTTGTTGGTTATCTTGTTGGGAAAATTCATGATGGGGTGTAATGGCTTCAATACTTTCACCGTTGCATTTTCATCTGTTACCCTTGTTCTTGATACGGCAAAGGGATAAGGACCGATTTTTGCTTTTGCATTGCCTACCTGGTCAGAAGTATTGTATTGCACAATCAGGTTTCCACCGTTCTCAACATATTTCATCAGCTTGCTGTAATAAATAATAAGCGAGGCTTTTGTATTGTAAGCGCGCACCCCCGTAATAATGGCATCAAACTGCGAAAGATTGCTATTGGCGAGGCTGTTATCATTCAGCATGGTTACCTCATAGCCCAGTTGCAATAGTGCTTCGGGCACATTGTCGCCAGCACCTTCTATATAGCCAATTTTTTTGCCGGCTGTTTTAATATCAAGGGTAAGCATGTTCACAGACGGCGCCCTGAAATAACTGATATTGGGAATATGATTGTAATTAATGGTTTTAATAAGGCTGGCATATTGCTCCCTGCCTGAAGATACCGAAAACAACAATGGCTGTTTGCCGGTTTCCCTTTCTTTTAACACAGGTTTTAACACCCAGTCCACTTCCATCTCCTGCCCTTTTTTTAATGTATCATACGGGAGCGTGGTAACGGGTTCTGCCTGCCAGCCTTTTGCAGCAGTTACTTTGATGGCCGGTTTAATCATATCTTTCATTGCATGCACGGTAACGCGCATGTTCTGCGCTGTTTGTGCAGCAGAAAGTAGTAAATTTTTATTGGGAAAAATAGTAGCCGGCGGCACCACCACCACGGGTTGGTAAAGTTCACCTTTTACAGGGTCAGTGTATTTTTGTTTTAAAGAACGGGTGATGGTAAAATCCTGTCCTTCTATATTGAAAACAAATGTTGCGTTAAACGGCGGCTGGTTTTCTGCATTACCAATTAACTGTTGGTCGTTGATTTCAAAATGACCTTCCTTCATTTCATTTTTCAGCCAGTATGGTTGAGATACCGGCACGTCTGGTGCAATATAGATGGCTTTATTAAAAACTATATTTTGATTGCTGGCCATCAAAGTATCTGGTGTTAGCGTGAGCTCATTCAACACCATTTTTTTAAGTCGGATGGCATTGCCATTGCGGTTATTGACAAAAATTGATAGCCGTACAGAATCAGTTTGTACCAGCTGGGCTTCGGTAGTGGTTACATCTGCAAACAAACCGCTGCAGGCCTCCACCAGGTTTTGTACTTCTTTGAGTTTTTGCTGCTTCCAGTAACCATCTGCCAGCGCATTGATCATATTGTATAATAAAATCAGCGGCTTTACTGATTTGCCGGGGTAAAAAAGGGAGTACGATTGTACAATTGAATCCAGCTGCTGCTGAATGGGCGCGCCGCCGGCTATTCTTGTCCAGCCGGTATTCACGCCATCCATCAGGTCTTTTGTTGGCGTATCGCCTTTCCAGGTAGAAAAAAATTCCATAGCGCTGCCACGCTGGCGCGGTACGCCAAAGCCCTGGCTTTTGTGCTGGCTACGACTTTCCGCAGCAATTTCTCCATAGCCTTTGCCAAGTATGGGGTTAAAAGCACCTACATCTACTTTAAATTGATCATTGCTGGTTGTATTGGTATTGCCAAAATTGAATGTATTCCATAATACCCGTTTTGCCTGCCATGGTTTTACAAAAGCCAGTTGTTCGGGAAAACGTGCCGCATCTGCCGCAGCGGTAAATGCTTCTACAGCCAGCAGCGCAGAAGCAGAATGGTGGCCATGGCCAGCCCGGCTGTCTTGCGGAAAACGTGTAATGATCACATCAGGCTGAAATTTGCGTATTACCCATACCACATCGGCCAGTATTTTCTCTTTGTCCCATTTCTGCAGCGCTTCATCGGTACTTTTAGAAAAACCAAAATCATAAGCGCGCGAGAAAAATTGTTCTGCGCCGTCTGTTCTTCTGGCGGCCAGCAATTCCTGCGTACGTATAAGACCGAGTTCTATGCCCTGTTCATTGCCAATTAGATTCTGGCCTCCATCGCCCCTTGTTAACGACAGATAACCTGTTCTGAATAATTTTTCTTTTGCCAGCCATGCCAACAAGCGGGTATTTTCATCATCCGGGTGCGCACCAACATACAACACGCTGCCCAGCACATCCAGTTTTTTTAAACCCAATAAAATATCTGAAGACGACAGTACTTGCGGCGCCTGTGCCAGCACCGTTTGCGATAATCCAGTAATAAGAGCGAAGAGAAATGCTGACAATTGCTTCATGCGTAATATTTATTTCTTTGGCTTTGCCGCCTTTACATACTTTACTGTACCGTTTGATGCCGCCGGCACTTCTTTGTTTTCTTTATCGTATTGTGTTTGCTGCCAGCTTATGCCGTCTTTGGTAATAGTAATGTTGGAAACCATGTACTCGGTACCCGGCGTAGTGGTAAAACAATCTTTGCCAAAAGTACCGCCCGTAAAACCTGTTTTAATCTTTTTCAGGTAGATATCGCAACCATGACTGGTAAAGAGTTCATTAATGTACAGTTCTGATTGTGTACGTATATCATTGGCAAGTTGCAACGCTTTCTGCTGGTTTTTGAAAGTAAAAAACTGCAGCAACAATGTAGAATCGTCCTGTAAATAATAATGCCATACCTGGTAAGAACGGATGCTATCTGCTTTATCTGCAAATAACCATACCCCATCTTTTCGTTTACTCCATATCGGTTGTATAGTTAGCGATGGTTGCACGGCCTGCGTGTCTGCTGAAACCGTTGCCGCTTGTTTAAAGATGCCGGTAGTGAACAGTTTCATTTGTTTCATATCTGCAGCAGTAAATTTCTGGGCCGTTCCAAAAAAAGGCAGCAACAATATCCATAAAAACCAGCGCTTCATAAACAACCTGTTTTATACACCTGAAGATCGGCAAATTATGCCAAAGCAATAATACCGCAATCCCGCTTATAATTTTTTAAAACCAGTTCTATTGGCCTACCATGAAAACAGCATTGCAGAATAATAGTTTTCCATTTTCCCAGAAACTACGAAAAATAGGATCGTCTGCTAAAAAAACCACATTGCCACGCCCCATTTCAATGGCGCCAAACAGCGTCCCATCTTTCAATTTTTCTTTTAGTTTGTTACCGGTAAATCCGCTAACGTAATTATCTTTTTTGATCACCCCAACATTCCATCCTTCTTTCAGAAATTCGTAAATAGTCTGATCCTGTTTTAACGTATAATAATTATCAGTATAGCCATACGCCAATGGGTGAGAATTATCCAGCTCTACCTTAAAGATTGCACCGGCTATGTTATTGGTAATTTCATCCTTCTCGCGGTTGTCGTATTTTTTTAACAGGCTGTAATCATTTTTCTTTTCGTCTTTGTCTTCTTTATCTTTCTTATCGTCGTCAGTAGTTTTTATTTTAAATCCCCAATCGGCATTGCTCATTTGCGCAGCGGCATTTTCAAGCGCAATGATTTTGCCGCCCTTGCGTACCCAGTCTTTCAGCTGCTCATTTTTTTCTTTCTGTGTGAAAAATGTGTAGTAACCATCGGGTATAATCAGCACATTGAAATCGCCGGGTTGCATATTGCCCAAATCGTCAACATTAATGAGTGTAACCGGGTAATTCAGCTGTTGATCAAAGAAATGCCAGATTTCGCCCATGGCATTTGAACCCGTTTCTTTACCTGAGAGCAAAGCTACTTTTGGCTTATTGATAAACTTTACGCGTCCTGATCCAATATCAAATCCTTTGTCTACAAAACCGGTTGGCACTGCAGCAACTTCTAAATGGTTTATTTGCGCCGCCTTTGTTACCAGCGCCTGCAGTTCTTTTTCGTAGCTGAAATTAGATGCCCGGGTGATTATGAGCGAGCCTTTATCAAAATCGTTGTTTCCTACCTTGAATGGTTCTTCGGCAAATCTTACTTTAATGCCTTTGTTTAGCAATTCAGATAAAAATATGGCGCTGTTCAATCCGTTCCATTTGGCCACCCATGCGTACGTGTTCTCAACAGTTATTGGTGTTACGGGTTTCGCCGCCGCCGGGGGTGTTTTACTGGTGCCGGTAAAAAAATCTTTTAAACCGTATGCTTTTAGGCCATATACAAACGGCAACGACCAGGCGGTAATATCATAGGTAGCTGAATCAGATATTTTGGAGTTGCGTTCAAACAACACCTTAATCATATTGCTTTTTGGCTGATTGGTGTTGATTACAATATCTCCCGCCGTTGTTTTAAAGGATTCAATTTTACCGCTCTGGTAATTCAGGCCGGTAAAATTACCGGTATTGGTGGTATACGTCCAATCGATATTATTTTTATCCAGCAGGTTTTTCAAGCGATCTATACGGTCTGTGCGGTCATCTACCAACACATAACTTTTAAATTCTCCCACGGGCGATTGTATAGCCGTATTGAAATATTTATGGAACTCTTTGACCAGCCTCGCAGCGTTTACAGAAGCCATTTCAACGGTAGACATGCCTGTGGTGAAATGGTGCAGCAGGCGATCATACAGCGTGAGTGTATCGCCATCCTGTTTAACCACCGCCAGTCCGCCGCGGCTATGGCCGCCCTGTTCAAATGTCATACCAATGGAGCCGTTGTACGTGGGGTATGTATCGCCGTAACTGGGGTAAAACAAATCAAATCTTTCCCTGGTAAAATACAGCCAGCCATTGGCATCAAAATATTTGGCGTTGTTTCTGCCGATAACTGTTTGAAACTCGCGCTGCCAGGGTGTGATTACTTCGTGAAAAGGTTCGGCTGCGGGTGCAAAGTAATACGGCGAATTGTACCATTGCTCGTGAAAATCTACGTGCACCTGGGGCAGCCACTGGTTGTATTTAGCCAGCCGTTGCTGAGATTCTATCTGCGTTTGCCAGGCCCAGTCGCGGTTGAGATCAAAATTATAATGATTGGTTCTGCCCCCTGGCCATGGTTCTATATGTTCTCTTGCAATGGGGTTTGCATTGGGTGTTCTGCCCTGCATCTGGTTTTCCCAGTTTACATAACGGTCACGCCCATCCGGGTTTATACAGGGGTCTAGCAAAACAACCGTATTTTTCAGCCATGCCGCAGACCGTGTATTGGCAGGGTTTACCAGTTCATATAAGGTAAGCATGGCAGCTTCAGAAGACGATGGTTCATTACCATGTACATTATAACTAAGCCATACAATAACCGGTGTTTCCTCAGTAGCGGCCATTTTATCGGGCACGCTATTGGCCAAACGCAAATTGTTTTTGCGGATATTTTCGAGGTTAGTGAAATTTTCTTTTGAAGCAATATATGCCAGCAGCAGCGGCCGCCCCTCATTGGTTTCTCCGTATTGCTCCACTTTAACCATTTCTGGCAATTGAGCCGCAATGTATTTTACATAATTAACAATCTTGAAATGTGGTGTGTAACGACTGCCCAGCTTGTAACCAAGAAACTGATCGGGGCTTTGTAACTGCGCAAATCCGCTGGCGGCGGTAATTAACAATACAAGAATCCAAAAGCATTTTTTCATGTTATCATTTACTTTTTAAAATGTTCTCAGCAGTATTTTTCTGCCTGCTATAGCGTTTACCTGCCAACAGCTTATACAGGTGAATGTATGAAACAAACCAATAAAAAAAGCAGCCCATAAGAATGAACTGCTTTTTGATACAATGACTGTATGGTTAATAATATTTGAGGTGTAATTCTACGCGGCGGTTTTTGGCACGGCCGGAAGCTTTTTTATTATCGGCAACCGGGTTATCCTGGCCATGCCCGGTAGAAGCCAGCCTTGATTCGTCAACGCCTTTGGATACCATGTATTTTTTTACGGCATCGGCCCGGTTTTGACTCAGCACCTGGTTTTTCTCTGCCTTGCCGGTATTATCTGTATACCCGTCAATATCAAGTTTCAGATCTTTTGTTTCATTGAGAATGGCCACTACATCATTCAATGATTTATTAGACTTTGCCAGCAATGTATATTTACCCGTAGCAAAGAAAATATTCCGCGCGGCATATTCAATTTTCTTGATCACTTCTTCTTTTATCACCGGGCAGCCGCTGTTGGCGGGGTCTCCAGCCAAATCCGGGCACTTATCTTCTTCATCGTTTACACCGTCTTTATCGCGGTCGGGAACGGGGCAACCCTGGTAACGTGCCACACCGGCAACATCAGCACATTTGTCTTCTTCATCGTTTACACCATCCTTATCACGGTCTGGTATAGGGCAACCCTGGTAACGGGCAAGACCGGAAACGGTGGGGCATTTATCATCATTGTCTGCAATACCGTCGTTATCTGTATCGGGGCAGCCATTAAATTTGGCCATACCAGCTACGTCCGGGCAGGTATCCAGGCTATCTATGACACCATCTCCATCCCTGTCTTTTGGTGGTTCCACGGCGGGCGGCGGTGGCGGTGGTATTACTTTGGGTTCTTTTTTTGCGCCGATATTGCCGGCTACGCCGATGCTGTAATAAAAATGATGCGATGTATTTTCAGTAATACCAAAACGGTGTTGTGCATTGATAAACAAAAAAGCTTCGTCATAAAAATTAACCTGCATACCCACACCCACAGGAATAATAGCGCCGTAATAGCCTTTGTATTTGGAAGCGCCTATACCGGCAGACAAATAGGGCGTAAACCAGTATTTATCCGTTAACATCTTGGCGTTTATAGATACATCTCCTTCAAGCAACAGGTTGTCATTGCCAAAAAGACTTTTACCGGTAATGGGATAATCGAGAAAAGAACCCGCCAGCCCAACAGACACATCCAGGTGTTTGCTAAGACCGTTTAGGTAATTAACCGCAAGGCCGGGTGCCATGCTTTTAAACTGACCCAGTTGTTTATCTCTGATGGTACGGTTAAGACCGTATTTTTTAAGGTAGCCAGCGCCATTAAAATCGTTAAAAAAGAAATTTACTCCTAGGGCGGGACGTTTTATATAATTATTATCCTGCGCCACAGAAACCTGTACTAAACCTGTGGCAACCAGGAAAACTAGCAGAAACTTCTTCATAACAAGATAGTTTTAGTAATGAGGACAAAAATAGCGGGTAGGTTTGAAAACGTGAAATATTTATTAACGAGCGTTATTTTTTAATACGTGCGAATCAGCGTTTCACCATACAGGTGTAATCGTATGCATAGCTATTTGTTAGGGAGGTCATCTTTATCCAGCACTTCCACCTTTACCCTTGCCAGCCCTCTCTTCACATAACCTAATTGCGACGCGGCAATTCTTGATAGATCCACCACTCTTTTATTCTTATGATGCAGCCGGTCGGTTACACGCACGATGACTGATCTTTTGTTGCGCAGATTGGTCACTTTTACCCAGGTACCCAGCGGCAATGAATTGTGGGCGCAGGTCATTTTTGCTTTATCGTATAGTTCGCCGCTGGCGGTTGGCTTACCCTGAAATTTGTTGGAATAATAACTGGCGGTGCCATATTGTACGGTAGATGGCTTTTTGGCGGTCACACTACCTTTTGGCCGGGCTTGTGCAACAAGTTGCAGCATACCGGCCACTAATAAAAGTGTGGCCAACAGGCAAGCGGGTTTTTTCATTAATTGAGGCCTTTATTAACAAAATAGCGTTCAATCAGCAATTTATCTTCCCCGTAAATATCGTCGTAAAATTTTACTTTTCCTTCAACAGCGGCACATCCAAAATAACGGAAATAAACCGGCAGCTTTGTTCTTACCCCTATGGTATGTTTTTCTTTGCGTGTTAACCAGGCCTTTAATGAATCAGATTTAAAAGTATTGGCACCCGGCGCAGCATTGGTACTATCGTTACTGATAATAAAACGCGCCAGTTTATTCCATTGTTGTACACGTACGCAACCGTGGCTAAGCGCCCTGAGTGTTTTATCAAAGTAGTAGCGCTGGTTGGTATCGTGCATGTATACGCTGTACTTATTGCCGAAATTGAATTTGAGTATGCCCAGCGCATTGTCATCGCCGCTGCCCTGTACCACTTTATAAGGAATGCCCTTTTTATATTTACTCCAGTTTACAGACGAAGCGGTTACTTCATCGCCTTTATCATCAATAAGACTGTAGCCTTTCTTGCGCAAATAATTGGTATCCTTTTTTAAACCAGGCAGCACTTCTTTTACAATAATACTTTCAGGTATGGTCCATTGCGGGTAGGTAACCATATCAGTCACCTTGCTGGTTAGCACGGGTGTACGGGTAAGCGGTTTACCCACTACTATTTTCGACTGCAGGGCAATGGTATCGGCATCCCACAGTTGCAGGTAAAATGACGGCAGGTTTACCCATATATACTGATGCGGCAGGGTATCGGCCATCATTTTATACCGGTCAAGGCTAACCGCAATACGCCTGAATTTTTGCAAATCGGTATTATTAAGACTGTTGGCAGTACGTTCTCCTATTTTACCTGTTACCGGTATGCCATGCTCTTTCTGGTATTTGCGGATGCTTTCCCGAAAAGAAGTAGTATCTCCCGGTATGATGGCATATTGCAATTCATTCAACCTGGCTTCTACCTGTTTGAACAACACGCCCGAATCCCTCGAAGGATATAGTACATAGGTTGCCTTACTGAAATTTGCTGAATCAAGAAACGCGGGTATGGAAGCTTTAAGGTCAGTATATCCTTTTAATGTTGGTTCCAGTTGCTCCAGTGAGCGACGAATGCTTTTTTGTGCAACGGCATCCTGGAAATTTTTAATAAACAGCGTATCGGTTATCAGCGAATCATTGCGCATGGTAATGCTGTCTCTCGAAAGCCTCCCAAGCCGCAAATCGCGCGCTATGTGCAAATAAGCATCGGTGTAAATAATATCTGCCCGGGCCCATAACGCTGCATTTTTTTTATGGAGCGAATCTGCTGCCATGCCGGTACGGATGTTTACGAGCGAGTTAACGTTATAATCAGATGGAAACAGCCCATATGACCTTGCGCCTGCAATAAATGCAAATAGTGAGTCAGCCAGTGGCGTCCATTTTTCGTTGCTGCTCCAGAAAGGCTGGTATTCGGTGGTCTGGTAAATGGTATCCACCAATCCTGCGCGCAGCAAACTAACAGAATCGTTTAATTTTCCATTGTTCTCCAGCACATACCGCATACTGGTCTGCAACAGTTCCTTCACTTTTGCATCAATCTTTTCGGGGATTTTCACCTCCACTACTTCAGGAGGCTTTTGTTCAGTATTATTGCAGCTGACAACACAAAAGGCCAGAAATAACAGCCAGAAAGCCTTCCGTTGAGGGTGAAAAACGCGGCGGAGGGGTAGTTTGATCATATTATTATGTAAAAAGATACTGTAATTTCGAAAAAACCAAATTTTATCGATGAATTTACCCAAACACCGTCATTTTTTTTTAACAACCGCGTTGGTACTCAACACCATATTGGCCTTTACCCAGTCTGTTGAACCACCGCTTAGCAAATATGGTGTACCTGTTATAAAAGACATTGGCATGTACAACAATACGGTAAAAGCAGACAGTAACAAGCAAATGGTTGAATTAAAGACGCTGGCGCCGGGCATAATGTACGATTTGAAATACGCAACCGATAAAAATTTTATGCGGCGGAATATGTACCCTGGCAAAACCACCTACACTTTTATGCGTCTGCCTGCCGCTAAAGCCCTGGCTGCCGTACAAAAAGAGCTCAATGAGAAAGGGATGGGCCTGAAGGTATTTGATGCCTATCGGCCGTATTCCATTACCGAAAAATTTTGGGAACTGGTGCTGAATGAAAAATATGTGGCCGACCCTAAAAAAGGAAGCGGTCATAACCGGGGCATTGCTGTAGACCTCACCATTATCTACAATCACAATGGCAAAGAATTACAAATGCCAACCGGGTTTGATAATTTTAGCGATACGGCGCACCATACTTTTATGGCCATTCCTTTTGAAGCGCTGCAAAACCGTAAAATTTTGAGAGATGTAATGGAAAAGCATGGTTTCAAAATGTTTGAAACAGAATGGTGGCATTACTCCTGGCCGGATGAGAAAAATTATTTTGAATGCATGGATATACCCTTTGCTGAATTCAAAAACCTCGACAAGAAAAAATAATTACTTAAACTTACCTGTTTTCTCATCGCCGGTAATATTACCGCCGCTACGCAACTGTATTTGCGCATTACATATCCATTCGTTGCAATGCTGGCTGTACAACCATTCATTAACATCATTGATCACTTTCATTACTTCTGCATAGCTGCCTTCTATTACGGTGGCAAACGGACCCACTTCATATTTGATGCCCGATTGTTGAATAACGGCAATGGCTTCATCTACCCATTCGTACGGATGCCTGTCCTGCACAACCGGCAATATCTGCAGTGAGGCATTAACGGTATAGCTATGCATGAATGATGTTCAGATTTTGATGGTTTCAATAACCGCATTCAAATTAATGGGACCGTACACATGCGGAAATGTATCGGCAGTTGATGGCGACCATTCATAAATAAACCGGCTGCTGAGTTTATTGGTATCAATTACCAGTTTAAGCAAATTGGTTTTACCGGCAAAATAACGTTGCAATACCCCCTGCACCTGTGCATCATCTGCAGAACAATGAATAAATCCTTCATCTTGCAATGACGGTGTGGTATAAGCGCCTTTTTGTTGGGCCGCCTCCCATTCGGCGGTGGTGGTAACGTGGTAAATAACAGGCATGGCAATAATTAAAGTATTCTTTTAATGTGGTGCTCCAGCATCAGCAAATCAACCAGCGCCAGGGCAGTTACTGCTTCCAACACCACGGGCACGCGTAATGCAATGCACAAGTCGTGCCGCCCTTTTACTGAAAAACTTTCCACCTCACCGGTTTCCCAGTTTAGCGTATGTTGTTCTTTTGGCGTGGAAGAAGTGGGCTTAACCGCAATGCGAAACACCACCTCGTTGCCATTGGTAATACCGCCCACCACGCCACCTGCGTGGTTAGTAGTGGTTTTACCGGCCTTATCTTCAATGGCATCGTTATGTTCAACACCAAACATTCGGGCAGCGGCAAATCCGGTTCCAAATTCAATGGCGCGAATGGCGGGTATGGCAAACACGGCATGACTGATAACCGACTCTATTGAATCAAAAAAGGGTTCGCCCAGGCCAACTGGCAAGCCGTTTACCCTGCATTCTACAATACCGCCGATAGAATCTTTTTGATCGATGGCTTTTTGCAAACCTGCCTCAAGATCTTTTTCGCCGCCAATTTCAAGAATGGTTGACGTAACGGTGATGCCTGACGCTCCCCTCTCCTTTGGAGAGGGGCCGGGGGTGAGGTCAACCTTTGCCAATAACTTTTTAGCAATTACACCCACGGCCACCAGGCAAACGGTAAGGCGCCCGCTGAAATGGCCGCCGCCCCTGAAATCTTCGAAGCCGCCAAACTTGGCATGCGCTACAAAATCTGCATGGCCGGGCCTGGGCACGGCGCGCTGTTTTTCATAATCTCCACTACGCGTATTTTTATTTTCAAATAAAATGGTAATGGGTGCGCCGGTTGTTTTACCATTGAACACGCCACTTTTAAAAATGGGTATATCATCTTCCTTCCGGGGTGTGGTACCTTTTTGAGTACCGCCTTTTCTTCTTTCTATATCTTCCAAAAAATCTTCGGGAGATAATGAGAGACCGGCGGGGCAGCCATCAATATTGATTCCGGCAGATTCGCCATGCGATTCTCCAAAAATGTGTACGCGGAATATTCTACCAAATGCATTCATAATTCACAGTGCCGCAAAATGGAATTGCTTATTTAGTTTGTAATATAAAGATAACCGACAACGGTTTCTTTGTTTGTGGATGAACAGGTTCTTTAACTGCGATTACATGATACTTAGCAGCAAATAACTGTAACCAGTCTCCTAATGTACGAAAGTACCACTGATATGGCTGTTCAAAACTTCTTTTCATACCGTTCCAGCTTCCATCTTTCCACCCACTGGTATATTCACCGGTAGCCGCAATGGCCAATGGGTGCAGGGTTTGAATAAACAGTAAGCCATTCTTTACCAGGTATTGCGGAATGGCCTGTACCAATGCAGCGGTTTCATCTTTGTCTATCAACGCAAAATTAATAACAGCTGCATCAGACAATGGTTGCATTAATTTTTTACCTGCTGCCAGTTGCTGATAAGTACCAGTTTCATAAAACGGGCCATCTTTGGCAATGGCATTATTAACCAGCCCGGCAATAGCATCCACCCCATATGACTGCTTCCCTTTACTGCGCAAAGCCCGGGTTAACCACCCTTCTCCGCAACCAATATCAAGAACGGTATTGATAGTATAATTGCCAATTGCCGAAACAATGGCATCATTGGTAACCAGCGTACGGCTTTCCAATTCTGCGTTGTCGATGGTAGCAATCCAGTTGGCAGCGTTGGCGGCCCATGATGCTACTATTTGTTGCGATGTTGACATTTGATTTATACCGCTGCGCGGTTTGGATATTTTTTGAACACGGATGACAAGGATTTATTGGATTTACACAAATATGGCTTCCTATTGTGCGGATGGATGTATACAAACAGAATAAAATAGATGTAAAAATTACATCGCCTACTTTACTGATGCACCCAGTACTTTCAAATGGTCATAAAAATCGGGGTAAGATTTATTAACTGCGTCGGCGGCTTCAATCGTTACCTCGCCGTCTGCTACAAGCCCGGCTACTGCGCAAGCCATTGCAATGCGGTGGTCGTGCCTTGAATGTACAGTAGCGCGCTTTAAACCGGTGCCGCCCTTGATCAGCATCAGATCGTCCTGCAATGTTATTTCAATACCCATCTTGCCAAACTCTTCCTGCAGGGTAAGGGCGCGGTTACTTTCTTTATGGGTAAGGCGGGTGGCACCTTCTATTGAAGTGGTGCCGTTGCAACAGGCGGCCAATGCTACCAGTGGCGGAAATAGATCGGGGCAGTCGGTTGCATTAAAATGGAAAGCTTTCAGCGGCAAAGGCCTTAGTTCAATCTGCGATGGCTCAATGGAAATACCAGCACCACAGTCCATCAGTGCCTGCAATACTGCTTTATCTGCCTGGGTAGAATATACATCCAGCCCTTTTACGGTGATATTTCCGGCAATGGCGCCGGCTACTAACAGAAATGCGCCACCGCTCCAGTCTCCTTCTACCGTGTAGTTGATTGGTTGATTAGTTGGTTGGGTTGGTGAAGCATTAAAATAAAAGCTTTCATAGTTTCTATTTTCTGGCACCTTCAGCTCAAACTGTTTCATCACGTTTAATGTAAGATCAATATATGGCCGGCTTTTAAGGTTGGTAACAGTTATAGCAACGTTGTTTGCACCCGCGGCGGCATATGCCATAAGCAAGCCCGTTAAAAACTGCGAACTGAGCGAGCCATCCACCGTAATATCTATTGGCACCACTGGTCCTTGTATCACCAATGGCAGCTTGCCGGCCTGGCTTTTTATTTTTACTTGTAATAAGGGCAGAATTTCATCAAAAAAATCCATAGGACGTGTGGCCAGGCTGCCACTACCGTTGATGGTTACCTGCTTTTCACTCAGCGCCACCAGCGGCGTAAACATGCGTATGCTTAAGCCACTTTCTCCGCAATTGATATCAGCCGCTACCGGTTGTACGCCATTGCCCTCAATAACCAGCGTATTGCTGCTGAGGGTAACGGTTGCACCCAACCGTTGTACAATGTCCATGGCTGCTTTGTTGTCATTAGAATGACCGGGATTGTTGATCACACTTTTACCTTTGGCCACCAGCGCAGCCGCACAGGCCCGCTGCATGGAGCTTTTGGAGGCCGGTGCCTGTATATTGCCAGATAACGCAGATGGTTGTATGGTGACTTTCATTCCCCTACCCTTCAACGGGCATTTAAAGATGATTAATAATGGCTTCCAGTTCCTTTAACGGAATCTGTTTAACCACACCCTTGCCTATTTTCTCCAGCAGCACATAATTCATGGCGGTGCTTACTTTCTTTTTATCTTTTTGCAGTATCTCAAATGCTTTTCCTTTATCAAATGAAGTGTACGTAGGCAACCCGTATTTGCTGATAAGATCTGTGACCCTTTTGGTTTGTTTAAACCCACTGAGCTGTTCAGAAATATGGCACGCATACGTCATGCCAATGGCTACTGCCTGGCCGTGAGAAAAAGCGTACATATTTTCAATGGCATGGGCGAGCGTATGTCCGAAATTCAATAATTTTCTATCGCCTTTTTCAAACTCATCTTTCTGCACCACTTTTGTTTTTAAAATGGCATTGCGTTGTATGAGATCGCAGACCAACGTTTTTTTATGCTGATATTTGGCCAGGGAATTTTCTTCGAGCTGCTGAAACATGGCCGCATCTCTTATACAGGCGTGTTTGATAATTTCAGCAAACCCATTTTCCCATTCAGACGCGGGCAGCGAGTTTACAAACACCATATCATGCAGAATAAAAGACGGCTGGCGTATGATGCCTACCATATTTTTATACAAGCCCACATCAATACCGTTTTTGCCGCCAATGCTAGCATCTACCATAGCCAGTATACTGGTGGGTATAAAACCAAAACGTATACCCCGCATGTATACCGATGCCGCATAACCGGTAATATCTGTAATAACACCGCCACCAACACCTACCAGGGTAGACGTACGGTCGGCGCCCATTTCTATGAGCTGCGTAATAAGATTATCAACCGTTGCCTGGTTCTTGTATTGCTCACCGGCTGGCAGTACAATAGTCTTCCAGTTTTTAAAGCGTTTGGTATGGGCATTAAATACATTTTGATCAGTAATGATAATGGTTGAACGCACATCAGTGATCGCTTTTAACTGACTGATGCCGTTGGCCAGGTAATAATCTACCGACGAATTGGAAAACCGATACGATTGCCTGCCCCTGGTGCGGACAGGTTCTGCTAAAACAGCCATTCAATGGTGGTTTATAATGATAATCGAAACCCATGGCAGACAATTTACCGTATGGCATTGCCATTGTTTCATTGATGTTACACCCGGATTTCTTTTCTGAGGTGCAGGTGCCCGAATGTTAGCTATTCATCACTTTATTCTGGTGATTGATACTTTCCATATGCACTGCATCCAGGTACTTGGTAATAAATTCTTTTCCCAGTCCCAGTTTTTCACCGCGGTTGAAGGCCCTTTCCAGGATTTCGTTCCAGCGGTTGGTTTGCAGGATGGTGATATTGTTTTCTTTTTTGTATTTACCAATCTGGTCGGCAATTTTCATGCGCTGGCCCAGTATCTGCATCATTTCGTCATCGAGGTGGTTGATTTGCTGGCGCAGTTTTTCAAGGGCAGCATGGTCGGCAGCGGAGTTTACATCTTCTTTTCTCCAAACAATGGTATCCAGCATTTCGGCCAGTTGTTCTGGTGTAATCTGTTGTTTGGCATCGCTCCAGGCATTATCTGGGTCTATATGCGATTCTATCATCAGTCCGTCAAAGTCCAGGTCAATGGCTTCCTGCGCCACCTCCAGTAAAATATCCCTGCGTCCGCAGATATGAGAAGGGTCGTTGATGATCATCATATGCGGGTTACGGCGTTTCATTTCAATGGCCAGGTGCCACATAGGAGCATTGCGGTATTCGGTATTGCCGTAAGAAGAAAAGCCGCGGTGTATAAGTCCAATCTGTTTGATGCCGGCCCTGGCAACGCGTTCAACGGCGCCGGTCCACAATTCAAGATCAGGATTGATAGGATTTTTAATAAGTACCGGAATATCCACACCTCTCAATGCATCGGCCACTTCCTGTACGCTGAAGGGGTTAACGGTGGTGCGTGCGCCAATCCATAAAACGTCTACATCAAAAGTGAGGGCGTCTTCTACCTGTTTGCCGGTAGCTACTTCCACAGTAGTAGGCAGGCCGGTGAGCTTTTTTGCCTGTTGCAGCCATGGCAAACCTTTGGCGCCAATGCCTTCAAACAAACCCGGTTTTGTACGTGGTTTCCAGATACCTGCCCGCAGCATGTCTATTTTGCCGGTATTAGCTAAACGCTGTGCGGTAGCTATTAACTGTTCTTCGGTCTCTGCGCTGCAGGGACCGGAAATGATCAATGGACGCTTGTTCCATTTTTCCTGTACTAGTTCTTTCATTGTTGTTGCTATTGCTTGCATTTGTAAAGGTAACCCCTAACCACTAATGGAGTGCTTGCAGGGTTTTATTTTTATGTTTGGTAATAATGATACGTTGTTTTGTTACGCCCCTGCAGGGCTGATAAAACACCAACCCCAATCCCCCGGGTTGCACCCGGGGCTATTGTGTTACGCCCTTTCAGGGCTGCGCGGGCGATGATTGTTAAACCGCTTCAGCATTGGTGATATTTAGATCTCATTTTCACATTCGTCACATTTACACATTTTCACGTTCACCCCATTTTCACATTCATCACATTTTCACATTTACACATTCATCACATTTCCACATTATTCCTCATTTAATAATCCTTCTTATTTTGTTGGCATCTTCAATAAGTTGTAATAAATAGCCGTAATTCTCTTTTTCAAGACAAGCTTTAAACTTTCTCAGTTGCGAAATATGTTCATTTAAGACATCCAGCACATTCTCGCGGTTTTGCATAAAGATGGGTACCCACATAGCCGGATTGCTTTTTGCCAAACGTACGGTACTTTCAAAACCACCGCCTGCCAGTTCAAAAATGGCATCTTCTTCTTTTTCTTTTTCCAGTACGGTATTGGCCAGTGCAAAAGATGTGATATGAGATATATGGCTTACATAGGCCGCATGCATATCGTGGCTTACCGCATCCATGTACACCATGTGCATTCCAATTTGTTTGTACATCTCTTCTACTTTGGCAACAGCATCTGCATCGCTTTTTTCTTTCTCGCATATCACACAGGTGCGTCCTGCAAATGCATTTCTTACCGCTGCTTCCGGCCCGCTGTATTCTGTACCCCACATAGGATGAGTGGCTACAAAACGCCTGCGCATGGGATGATCGGCCAGCGCCTGGCACAAGGCATTTTTTGTGGAACCGGCATCTACCACAATTTGCTGATCCGTTACCAGGTCCATGATGCGCTGCATTACGGGCAATGTAACATCTACCGGTATAGATACATACACCAGGTTGCTTTTGGCCACCGCTTCTTCCAGCGGCAGTGTTTCATCTATCAGGCCCAGTTCAATTGCCCTATTGATGCTTTCCTGCGAGCGGCCCACCCCTACCACGTGTTTTGCAATGCCTTTTTCTTTGAGTGCAAGGCCAAGCGACCCTCCTATTAAACCTACGCCTACTATGGTTACTGTATCAAACATATACTTGTTGCTAAGAGATGAAAAGCGAAAAGAACTTATAATGCTGCATGTTTTTAATTAAAACCCGATTGATATTTATTTGCTAAGAGATTAAAAGAGAAAAAGAGCTTTTATCGCGGTTTTCTCTCAAGTAACCTCTCGGCGATTCATTTATTTGCTAAGAGATTAAAAGAGAAAAAGAGCTTTTATCGCGGTTTTCTCTCAAGTAACCTCTCGGTGATTCATTTCTTTGCTAGGAGATTAAAAGAGAAAAAGAGCTTTTATCGCGGTTTTCTCTCAAGTAACCTCTCGGCGATTCATTTATTTGCTAAGAGATTAAAAGAGAAAAAGAGCTTTCTGCATCATCCTCTTTCACTCCTTTTCTCTTTTGATCTCTTAGCCCTCTTTGAACACTTGTTTCACCCTTTCTATAGCCTCATCAATATTTTGTTCTTTGCAGCAGAGGCTTACCCTAACATAATTATTGCCTTCGCTGCCAAATATGCCGCCCGGCGTAATAAATACATTGGCATTGTATAGCACTTCGTCGCTCAATGCATACCCGTCTTTGTACCCTGCAGGTATTTTCGCCCATATAAACATGCCTACCTGGTCTTTTGAAAAACTGCATTGCAACAATTCCAGCAGCGCAAAAACTTTCTCCCTTCTTTGTTTATATACTTTGTTGATGGCGTTGTACCAGTCCTGGCCCAGGCCCAGTGCTTTTGCTGCAGCCAGTTGCACGGGCAGAAACATACCACTATCCATATTGCTTTTAAAACGAAGTACCTCGTCAATTCTTTCTTTGGCAGCACACAACATGCCCACGCGCCAGCCGGCCATATTCTGCGATTTGCTTAACGAGTTCAACTCTATCACCGTATCTTTTGCGCCTTCAACAGCTAACAGGCTCATTGGATGATCATTCAAAATAAAACTGTACGGGTTATCATGCACCAGTAAAATATTATTCCTTTTGGCCCATTGCACCAGTTGCACAAAAAAATTCTGTGCAGGCAGCTGGCCGGTAGGCATATGCGGGTAATTGACAAACATCAGTTTCACTTTGCTAAGGTCTGATGCATCCAGCACGGCAAAATCGGGCAGCCAATGATTTGCTGCGGTTAAGTGGTAAGGCCTTACGGTGCCGCCTGCCAGTTTTACGGCGCTGCTGTAAGTAGGGTACCCGGGATTGGGCACCAACACTTCATCTCCTTCATTGAGGTAGGTCATACATATATGCATGATACCTTCCTTGCTTCCTATCAGCGGCAGTATTTCCGTTTCCGGGTTAAGGGTTACCTGGTACCACGTTGCATACCAGTTGCTGATAGCAGTACGCAATACCGGCGAGCCTTTATAGCTCTGGTAAGCATGAGTGGTAGGCTTGGCGCTTTCTTCCTGCAACACTTTAATCACATCCGGGTGCGGCGGCATATCCGGACTGCCAATGCCCAGGCTGATAATATTTTTTCCTGCTTTATTAAGGCCATCAATTTCGCGCAGCTTCTGCGAAAAATAATACTCGCCAATACCTTCTAACCGTTTTGCTGTAACCATTGTATAGTACTTAGTATTTAGATATTAGTATGTAGACGCGAGGCGTGAGCCGTAATCGTCAATCGTGAGGCGTCAATTGTGACGCTTTTAGGAACATTCACTTCTTACCTTCATTCCCAATTACTTAAACTTTGAAACTCCGAACACTGAACTTCCGAACTTTGAACTCTGAACAAGCGAACTATAAACTATAAACTAGACTGTTTTCCCTTTCTTATACACGCCATACACCTTAATTTCTTCCGTTAATGGTTTGATGGCATCCATTACTGTGTTGAATTGTTCCATAGAATCAAATTCCATATCTGCATGAAAACTATATTGCCAGTCGCTACCCGGAATAGGAAAACTTTGCAATTTGCTGAGGTTGATACCTCCGTCAGCAATTTGTGTTAGCACTTTGGCCAGGCTGCCGCGTGAGTGATCCGTATTGAAATTCACGGAGGCTTTATTGGCCCCATCGGGAAGCTGCAATACATCATCGCGCTGCAATATTAAAAACCGGGTGTAGTTATTCTTCATGGTGTGAATATTGGGCGCAATCACCTGCAGGTTGAACAATTTAGCGGCCAGCTTACTGGCAATAGCAGCTATATGTTTACTGCGATGCTGGTGCACATGTTTTGCGCTCAACGCGGTATCTTCTGTTTCTATCAGTTTCCAGTCATACTTATCCAGAAAACCAAAGCACTGCTGAATGGCAATGGGGTGAGAATGCACCTCACGAATATCTTCCAGTTTTACACCCGGGTTAACCAACAGGTTTTGTTTTATCTGCAGGTATATTTCACCGGCTATTTGCAGGTTGCTTTTCTTTAACAGGTTATAGTTGGGTAAAATACTGCCTGCAATAGAGTTTTCAATAGCCATTACGCCGCCATCGCTTTCCTTTTTATTGCCGGCAATCTTTACCACATCCCTGAATGTTGCACAGGGCAACACAGTAACATCTTTACCAAAAAATTGCTGGGCCGCCACCTGATGAAAACTGCCTTCGTACCCTTGTATTGAAACTCTTGTTGCCATATTTATTTATAAGCTGTAAGCGTCAAGCTATTCGCTATTGGTTCTTTTACTTTGCAAATGATAACAACCGCCCTACCCCATTATGCCGTTGTACGAAGTTTTCCCGTTGTACGAAGTCTCCAGACCTCGTACACGTTATGTTCTTCCAAGTCTCCTACCCGCTGCCACAAGCAATAAAAAAAAATCCCCCGATTATCGGGGGACTCTTTTATGTTGATTTACAATTTCGTGGTTAGTGTATCAACAAAAGCATCCCCGCTTCTCACTAAAAGAGAAGTAAAAATAAAAACCAAAATATGCTTTGTTGATTGCCATTACCTTTCAAAAATAGGAACTAATTGCAAAGCGCCAAAACTTTTTATATAATTGTTTGCGGAAACCCTTGCCAGCAGCGGAAAAGCTAACGATTGTTAACTCAGCCTGTTCATGATCTCGCCATCGATCTTTTTAAATAAATGAAAGGGTTTGTAGATGCGCCAATTTTGAATTTCCATCAGTTCGAGGTAGCGGTTGAGGCGGGCCTTTTTAAAATCATGCTGTGTTTGTTCGGGCATATTGAGAATAACTACCCATCCATTTTCATCTGTTACTTCTTCAAACCATTCTTCATAATAATCTTTTGTATCGCTGTGAAAGTTTAATACGTTTTCTGCAATCAAAATAAATTTAGTAATCCCCTGCGCAAAAAACACATCGGTCACTTCACGTTTTAGTTCCATGATATCATTTTCAATGGCATCATTCCATTCACCAATCAGTTCAATGATCATGTAATTTTCTTCATAATCTGCCATGATCACTTTCATGTACAGTGTGCGCGATCCAAAATCATCCCATTGCGGATGTATGTAATAGTTATACACGGTCTGCGAAAACTCAAACTCTGAGTACACACGGCCGTAGAAAGGGGATCGTTCATCTTCCTCACTGATATAAATGTGCCGCCAGTTATAAAATGGTTCAATATCCTGCATAGTCCACCAATCTTTTTTTGAATAATGTGCCGGTTCTATTGCACATGCCATGCCATATTATACTTGTTACTGCATATAAAAAGGCTGTAGCAATATACAGCCTTCGTAATGCCAAGTCCAAATATTTTTTTCCTACACAAGTTTTTTTATGAAATCATTGATGTTTAGAACACCGTGTTAGTTGCTGCCCACATCACCTGCCGCAGATTAAATTAAACAAATGATATTGGGTCTTGTTCAGTTCACCAGTATCCTGTTGGTGTAAATATTTTGTCCGGCGGCATTCACTACTTTAACCATATAAACACCCTTTGCAAATTTTGCAGGCATCTTCATTTCTGTTACCTGGTTGCGGCTTGCCAGTGTAAAAGGTGTTTGCATGGCCAGTCTTCCGCTGAGGTCTACCAGTTGTATCATATAACGGCCTGTTTCTTTATTGGCAAAATTTAGGCGCACTACCGACTGTGTTACGGGGTTAGGGTATACCGTAATGTTGCTAAGCGGTTGCATGGTAGCTGCCACCACGACCGGTACCAGCGCAGATTTTTTTTGAAACGCAAAATTGCTGCTGGCCAGATCAGATACACCGTCGGTCTTATTGTCGCCCGATATTTTTGATGCCTCCCATGAATTCATGTCTACCGAAAAATAGCCGCCGGTTGGGCCGGCTGTACTTACCACCAGTTTACCTTCTTCATCAACCGCTGCGCCATTGGTTGTAAAACCTTCGGGCAAATTTTTTATTTTTCCAATATACAAAGCTGACTTAGCTGTTATATCAATTTTAAACACTGCATGGTAAGCAGAAATTAAATACAATCCGCCTGCCGCATCGGCTATCATATCTCCGCCAAAACTGGTGTTCTTTACATGTACGGATACCGCGCCATTATCTGCTGCATCCTGCAATGCACCCAGGTCTTCGGCCACCACTTTACGCCCGGTTGAAAAACGTATCAGGTGGTTGGCATCGTTGGTTAAAGCATATCCATAGCCGTCTGCTGCAATTACCATGCGGGTGATTTGTGCGCCTTCACTGGCAACAAGCGCTGCCGAAAGTGGAATGGGAACGGTGTAAATTTTCAGTGCATCACCCTTATCATCCAGGTTTATCCAGCGCAGTTCCGGCTGTTGCATGGGTGTAATAAACATACGGTGATGCCGCACATCATACGCCGCAGCTGCAACAATATAAGATGCGGGCATTTGCGGCGCGGGGGATTTTTGGTTGTTTTGCCACGAAGAGCCAAAGCGCTTTGCTTTTGTGTTGCCGTCATAAAAATCAAAAGCAGTGCGCAAATGCGTGTACAGCGGCCGAAGCACCTTTCCGCTTTTTGCATCTACCTCACTAATGTTGGTCCAAAGAAATGGGTTATTGGCATTGTTGTTATCTCCTGTAATGGCAAACACCTTAGTAGTGTTTTGTGCATGCAATGAAAGCAGTGTAAAAAATGAAAAGGTAAAGAGTAAAATTTTGTACCTCATAAAGTTAGTTTTAGATGGTAAAAATGGTACACTAAATTTCCTTTATTTACTTCATAATAAAAAAAATCATCCGGTTTAATCGGATGATTTTTTTGCACTTTATTTTGAAGCAAAATTGTATGGCAGGTCAATGCATATTTTTATCGGCCTCAACGGCTTTTTTTACGCTTCCGTATTTCAGCAGCAGATTCTTTGCTTTATCGTAGTCGGTGAGCCGCAGAATATCCATCACCATTTTGGTGCCGCGGTCAACCAGCTTATCGTTGCTGAGTTTCATGTTTACCATCTTATTATCTTCCACCCTTCCTATTTGTATCATTACCGCGGTGGAAATCATATTGAGCACCAGTTTCTGCGCGGTACCGCTTTTCATGCGGGTGCTGCCGGTAACAAATTCCGGTCCCACCACCACTTCAATGGGGTATTGTGCAGTGTCGCCCAATGGGCTACCGGGGTTGCAGGTAATACAGCCGGTTACGATACCGCGTTCACGGCTTTCCTTTAATGCAGCAATTACATAAGGTGTGGTACCGCTGGCCGCAATCCCTATTACTACATCTTTATCGCTGATCATATGCTCTTCAAGGTCTATCCAGCCCTGCGTGGTGCTGTCTTCGGCATTTTCTACCGGGCGCTGAATGGCTTCTTCACCACCAGCGATGATGCCAATCACCAGTCCGTAAGGCATGCCATAGGTAGGCGGTATTTCACTGGCATCCAGTATGCCCAGGCGGCCGCTGGTACCTGCGCCAATATAAAACAGCCTGCCGCCTTCCAACATTTTATTGCTGATGATGGAAGCCAGTTTTTCTATTTGCGGAATGGCTTTTTCAACGGCAAAAGGCACGGTTTTGTCTTCTTCATTGATATGCTGCAGAATTTCCTGCACGGTCATTTTATCCAGGTTGCGGTACTTGCCTGGCTGCTCGGTAAACTTTTCGAAAGACATATTCATTTGTTATCTGTGGTATTCAATCAATCCCTCCATAGGGTTCTTCAAAATTTTTCCCAGTTCAAATTCGTAGCTGTTGCAAAGGTCCGTAATAACATCCCTGAAACCATGGGCTACACTACCCACAAAATGAATGGGCAGCTTCCAGCTCTCACTGAATTTACAAAGATGCGTAAAGAAAAAATCGTTTAATCCGTCTTCAATAATGTTCTCAATCATATAATGACCGCGGTTCTCTGCCAGGAACAGGCAATACTCTGCCAGGTACCGGTTGGGCAGCGGTTTTTTGTACACATTTTCCAATATGCCGGCCGCATTTGTTTTGTATTTATCATCGAACTTATAGCGCAGCTCTTCATCAAACGTGCCGTATAAGTAATACTGGATTACTTTTCTGCCCAGGTAGGCGCCACTGCCCTCATCGCCCAGCACATACCCAAGGCCGGGACTGTTTTTTACAATCTTTTTGCCGTTATAATAACAGGAATTGCTGCCGGTGCCCAGTATATTGGCAATGCCCTTTTTATGGCCGCAGACAGCCTTGGCAATACCCATCAAATCATGCTGCACCACCACCTTGGCCGCTGTAAAGATGCTGCTGAGGGTGGCTTTCATCATTTTTGCATTGCGCGGATCAAGACAACCGGTACCGTAAAAATGTACGGACGTAACCGTTTGGTGCTTCATTTTTGGCAGTAGCTCTTTGCGTATAATGTCCTGGATCTGTTCGCTGTTTAAAAAATATGGACTCAAACCCTGTGTAAAAACAGTCTTTTTTCGTCCGCTGCCCAGCAAACACCATTCGCACTTTGTTGACCCGCTATCTGCTATTAAAATTGACATACAAATATTTAGTGAGAACGAAGTTAATATTCCCAGCCTATTTACCATAAAACAAATATTCAGCCTCCGCTCTGCCTATTTAGGTTAAATTTGCAGCTTTGAACGGCTTCAAACTATGACAACTAAAAAGAAACTGAATACCTGGTTACCATTATTATTTGCAGTGGTAATGATTGCAGGTATGTCTATTGGATATACCCTACGCGAAAACACCGCCAGGCCAGGCAGCTTGTTTAAGAAGCAGCCAAACACGGCTTTACAACAGGTACTTGATTTGATTCAGTTGAAATATGTGGATGCCGTTGCACCGGATACCCTGGCCGATGATGCTATACAACAACTACTCAACAAATTAGATCCCCATTCTATTTTTATACCGGCCGTAAGCCTCGGCGAAGTAAACGAAGATCTGCAGGGAAACTTTCAGGGCATTGGCGTAGAATTCAATATTTTTAGCGATACCGTTAACATTGTTTCCGTAATGGAAAACGGCCCCAGCGATAAGGCAGGTTTACGCGTAGGCGACCGTATCATCAAAGTAGGCGACTCGCTGGTGGCGGGCAACGGCATCACTACCGCTCGTATAAAAAAATTACTGCGCGGCCCGGGCGCCAGTACGGTGACATTGACCCTGCTCCGCGATGGCAAACAACTGCCCATCAGCCTGCAACGCGGTATGATACCCATTGTATCAGTAGACGCCGCCTACATGATGAGCAAGGAAGAAGGCTACGTACACATCAATAAGTTTTCTGAATCTACTTACCGCGAGTTTATGAAGGCGCTGGAAAAACTGCAATCGCAGGGCATGAAAAAACTGCTGCTCGACCTCCGCGATAATGGCGGCGGCATTTTGCAGGAAGCTGTGGAAATGGCCGATGAATTTTTAGATGGTACCAAGCTGATTGTATATACGCAGGGCAATAAAAGTCCGCGCCAGGAATACCGTTGCAAACGAGATGGCTTGTTTGAAACCGGCAAGCTGGTAGTATTGGTGAATGAAGGCAGTGCCTCGGCCAGCGAAGTGCTGGTGGGTGCGCTGCAGGATTGGGACCGCGCCGAAATTGTGGGCAGGAGAACGTATGGAAAAGGGCTGGTGCAGGAACAGTATGATCTGGCAGATGGTTCTGCATTGCGGCTTACGGTAGCCCGCTATTACACCCCTTCCGGCAGAAGTATACAAAAAGCATACAATAAGGGGGAGGATGATTATGCCAGCGATATCAGCAAACGCTACCACAATGGCGAAATGTCCAGCGCAGACAGCAACCATGTACAGCAGATGGGGCAGGCGTTTAAAACCAAATCTGGCCGCAGCGTGTATAGCGGTGGCGGTATAATGCCTGATGTATTTGTGGCCGTGGATACAGCGTATGTCTCAAGAAATTTTGCCCGCCTCTATGCCAACAATACGCTCAACAATTTTGCTTACCGGTACTTTGTGCAGCACCAGGCAGAATTAAAAGCTGTGCCCAATGCCGCCGAGCTCTATAACCAGTATAAAACATCGCCTACCCTCTGGAACCAGTTTGCCAGTTTTGCCGAAAAAGACAGCGTGAATGTAAATGCACTTACTAGCCGCGACCGTGAATTTGCGCAGCAGCGATTGATAGCCCTTATTGCGCGGCAGCAATGGCGCAGCAATGGCTTTTACGAAGTACTGAATGCCAATGATCTTACCGTGTTAAAGGGCATACAGGAACTGGGTAAAGAAGAACTGGTTGGTGCGAAGAGTAATTAGAAGGTTATTTTAAATGTTGAATTTTATATTTTGAGTTACATAATCTGCGAATCTGCGGCTATATTTTATCGCACAGAGCTAGCAGAGCTACATAATCTGCCCATCTGCGGTAATATTTTATCGCACAGAGCTAGCAGAGCTAACAGAGATTGGATCCAGCGTGCAAGCAAATGCGTCCCCTTAATCTTTTTAATCCTCCCAAATCCTGGTTCAGACAACCAGCTGACTTATTTTAAATATTGAATTTTATATTTTACGTTACATAATCTGCGAATCTGCGGCTATATTTTATCGCCCAGAGCTAGCAGAGCTAACAGAGATTGGATCCAGCGTGCAAGCAAAGCAGCATATACATCCAATTAATCCTCCAACATCCCAGTTCAGACAACCAGCTGACTTATTTTAAATGTTGAATTTTATATTTTACGTTACATAATCTGCGAATCTGCGGCTATATTTTATCGCACAGAGCTAGCAGAGCTAACAGAGATTGGATCCAGCGTGCAAGCAAATGCGTCCCCTTAATCTTTTTAATCCTCCCAAATCCTGGTTCAGACAACCAGCTGAATTATTTTAAATGTTGAATTTTATATTTTGAGTTACATAATCTGCGAATCTGCGGATATATTTTATCGCAAAGAGCTAGCAGAGCTAACCAACTGAATTATTTTAAATGTTGAATTTTATATTTTGAATTCTTTCTCCGGTCAATTGCATCCTTTGAATCCTTCTAATCCCCCAAAATCCCAGTTCAGACAATCATCCTTCCCAATCCGCGTATAAAAAAAAGCACCCATAAAGAGTGCTTTGAAGAAGGATAAGGTGGGAATTATATGTGAAGCTGATTAGTTGACAATAGTGCTTTTGTTGTCTAATAATTCTCTTTTCTCAATTCTGTAAGAACCTATCAGGCCAAGGCCACCCCCGATACCTATAAAGGCAAACCACAAAGCCGGGTTCTCTTCATCGTGCAACATATACTGCGTAATAAAGTATGCCAGCATAAGGCCTATACCTGCGCCCACCAGCAACAGCCCCCATTTAAGGTTTCTGTAAGGAGCCGGGCGATTGGCCCATTCTTTAGGGTTCATACCTCTTTCCAGCATTGCGAGGTTTTCTTTTGTTCTCATGTATACGATTCCAAAAATCATGGCAAAAAAGCCCAGGGGAACCAAAATAGGGATTAACATTTCTCCGCCGTGCATAAAATAAAGTTTTATTGTTTCTGATTGAATGTTGTTTGCTTGTTCTATGTAAGACTACCAGTCGTTCGCCCAGGTTACAGTCTTTTCAGAACTTTTTTTGAGAGAGGTGTGCCGGTTGTTTACCGTTTCGTTTAACACCCCGTCAAAGAACTTACAACAACTATGACTACAACCTTTACCGGCAGGTTACAGCTTACCGGTAAAAAAGTGCATTTGACGCTGCCAAACCGTTATTTGAGGCTGTCTACCCTTTTTTACAGACGCAAAACGCATTTACTTTACTGTAACAAGCTGCTACCCTCCTGAATACTTATATAATTAGAAGCTCCCGCCCTTTAAAACCAGACTGTAACCTTTTTCATTCACCCGTAGTCATATAACCAGCACAATGCAAACCGGACCAAACGATAAAGACATTATCAGCGCTGTTTTACAGGGCAATAAGGAAGCATATGCGGTGCTGGTGAACAGGTACCAGAATTTTGTTTTTTCCATTTGCTTACGCTATACCACCAGCCGCGAAGATGCCGAAGAAGTTGCGCAGGACATATTTGTAAAAGCCTACCGCTGCCTGTCTGATTTTAGGGGCGATTCAAAGTTCAGCACCTGGTTATATACCATTGTAAATACCAGTTGCATCACTTTTTTAAGAAAAAAACGACTTCAAACCCATTCGCTGGATGATGAAAAAGTGTTTGCAGTGGCCGATAACATAGATGGCGGTATGCGTGCCAACCAGGTGGAGCAGAAATCGAGGATTGCGATGGTAAACGAGGCCATACAATTATTAAGCGTTGATGACGCAAAGATCATTACGCTGTTTTATAAAGGCGAACAAAGCCTGGACGAAATTGGAGCAATACTTGGAATGGAACCCAATACGGTGAAAGTGAAACTGCACCGCGCCAGGGTAAGGTTAAAAGAAAAAATGGAAAAACATTTTGCACAGGAAGTGCGGGATTTGGTATAGATAAGGCCAGACGCAGGCGCCAGGCCTTTATAATAACAGTTCTTTAAAAATAATAGCATTAATTTTAGATAACAAAATTTCCCTTGCGGAATACATTGGTATGAGTACAGAAATAAACATGGAAGATCGGCTGTGGGACTACATCGACGGGTCGGGCAATGCCGAAGAAAAATCTTTTGTGGAGCAGCTGATTGCTACACAGGAAGCCTGGCGCAACAAATACCATGAACTGTTGGATGTACACCAACTGATGCAGGGTTCGCTTGAACTGGATGAACCTTCTATGCGTTTCTCCCAAAACGTAATGGAAGAAATTGCCAAATACCAGATCACCCCGGCCACTAAAACTTATATCAACAAAAAAGTAATTTATGGCATCGGTATATTTTTCCTGGTAATGATTGCCGGTATGGTTATCTATGGGCTGGGCCAGGTAAACTGGTCAGATAATAGCGGCGTATCCAATGATCTGATCACCAAATACAATCCTGGTAAAATTAACTTTAGCAAATTCTTCAACAATACTTACACCACTATTTTCATGATGATAAATGTGGTCATGGGTCTCATGCTGCTGGATATGTGGCTGGGCAAAAAAAGAAAACAACTGGTGTAGTTCATTCATCTTGCACAACACCAACATCAACTGCGAATACAATAAAGAATTGAAACAAAAATAGTCTGTCCCGGTATTGTATCGGGATGGTCCGGTGAGCCCCTGCTGATTCCTCAGTGAGGGCTCTTTTGGTATTGCTACGAAGCAAAGAAGTGAAGCGGTGAATAAGTCAAGTTTGAACATACATACACTTGCCCACTCAAAGATAAACTTGACTTATTTTTTGTAGTTAGCGTTTCGTGCCGCGGTAAATAAGTCAAGTTTTAACACTCTTACACTTGCCCACTCAGAGATAAACTTGACTTATTTTATTCCGTAAAAACGTGCTAAACCAAAGAAGTCAAGTTTTACACCCTGCGATTACAAATCTCCGATGATCAAAACTTGACTTCTTTAGCAGCAAGCCTTTCAGCGCCGTTGTTGGTGTTTTCACCAACAAGAATATATAGCAACGCTGTAGCTACTTAACTCAATTTCTTTTTCAACTCCGCCAAATTTGCCTGAAAGGGATTCAGCGGCGCTTCTTTCTGCTTTGCATTCAGCGCCGTTGTTGGTGTTTTCACCAACAAGAATATATACCAACGCTGTAGCTACTTAACTCAGTTTCTTTTTCAACTCCGCCAACTTTGCCTGAAAGGGATTCAGCGGCGCTTCTTTCTGCTTTGCATTTTTATTAAACGAACCGGAAGCTGGTTTTCTGTCAGCCTGAACAGCCGATCTTTCGCCGCCAGCCGTCTTCATGGTAAGCGCTATTCGTTTGCGTGTTACATCTACTTCAGTTACGGTTACCATTACTTTCTGTTGCAGTTTCACTACCTGGTTGGGATCAGACACGTAGGTATTGCTAAGTTGCGAGATGTGCACCAGTCCATCCTGCTTTACACCAATATCTACAAAGGCACCAAAGTTGGTAATGTTGGTTACCAGCCCGGGTACATGCATGCCCACTTTTACATCTTCAATGGTTTTTATGGTTTCATCAAAACGAAACTCTTCAATTTGTGTACGCGGGTCGCGGCCGGGTTTCTCCAGCTCTTTCAAAATATCATTAATGGTAAACTCACCAATGGTTTCAGAAATGTATTGCTTCTTATTTATCTTCTTGCGAAGGTCGGCCTGTTTAATCAGCTCTTCCAATGTTGCCTGCAGATCTTTTGCCATGGCTTCCACCACATGATAGCTCTCCGGGTGTACCGAAGAATTATCGAGAATGTTTTCTGCACCGGGTATGCGTAAAAAGCCAGCGCACTGTTCAAAACTTTTTGGTCCCATCATGGGCACTTTTTTTAGCTCAGCCCGGGTTTTAAAAGGGCCGTTTTTCAGGCGGTATTCAACAATATTTTTAGCCAGCGTACTACTGAGGCCAGATACATACACCAGCAAATGTTTGGAAGCGGTGTTTACATCTACCCCTACAAAGTTTACCGCGCTTTCCACTACCCGGTCGAGCCCTTCTTTTAATTTGGTTTGGTTGACATCGTGCTGGTACTGGCCTACGCCAATTGATTTGGCATCAATTTTCACCAGTTCACTCAACGGGTCAAGCAACCGCCTGCCAATACTGATGGCACCGCGCACGGTTACATCATGATCAGGAAATTCTTCGCGGGCAACTTCTGACGCGGAATAAATAGAGGCGCCGCTTTCATTTACCTGGAACACGCTTACATGTTTACCAAAATCGATACTATGTACCAGCTGTTCGGTTTCTCTGCCGGCGGTTCCGTTACCAATACCGATTGCTTCAATATCATATTTGCTCACCAAGTATTTTAATTCGGCAATTGCCTCTTTTGTCTGGTGTTCTGATAATGTATAGATAGTGGTGTTGTGTACAAGATTTCCCTGCGCATCAAGGCAAACCAGTTTGCAGCCTGTACGAAAACCAGGGTCGAGCGCCAATATGCGTTTTGAGCCGAGTGGCGATGCCAGCAATAACTGTCGCAGATTCTCCGTAAATACCTGTATGGCTTCCTCGTCTGCCTTGTTCTTCCCCAGCAGGCGAAATTCATTTTCTATAGATGATTTTAATAACCGATCGTAGGCATCTTCTACGGCTTTCTTTACTTCTGTGCTGCTGGCGTTGGAGGCGGTAATAAAAATTCTGTCCAGTTCATCAATTGCCTGTTGCCTGTCAATATTAATGTCCATGATGAGAAAGCCTTCTTTCTCGCCGCGGCGTATGGCCAGCGTGCGGTGAGAGGGGCTTTGTGCCAGCGGTTCGCTGAACTCAAAGTAATCGCGGTATTTCTGGGCGGCCTCATCTTCTTTTTTGCTGCTCAATACTTTTGAATAGAGTACTGCACCTTCGGTAAACAATTGCCTTACCTTATTGCGTGCCTGTTCGTGTTCACTTATCCATTCTGCAATAATATCCCTTGCGCCCTGCAATGCTTCTTTGCTGTCTTTTACATTTTCATTGATATATGCGTTTGCCGCCGATGCAGGATCTTCGTTTCCTTGTTTGAAAATAAGGGTGGCCAGTGGTTCCAATCCTTTTTCTATGGCCTGTGTGGCTTTTGTTTTCCGTTTTGGTTTGTACGGCAGGTAAATATCTTCCAGTGCGGTGCCGTCGTAACAGTCTTCAATGCGTTGTTTTAATTCGGTTGTAAGTTTACCCAGCCCTTCAATAGTTTTAATAACCGTCTCTTTGCGTTTCTCCAGTTCAGTGAAATTTTTTATTTCTTCCACTACATTTCCAATCACCACTTCATCCAAATTACCGGTGGCCTCTTTGCGGTAACGCGCCATAAAAGGTATGGTGGCACCTTCTGCCTGAAGATCATGGATACTGATTACCTGTTTGATGGTAATGTTTAATTTTTCTCCAATTTTCTGAATGTATTTTACTTCCATAAATTATGACCGCTTCAATTATAGTGGGCAGCAAATGTAAAGAATGGGGTGGAAGAAAAAATTTTGTTTTATCAACAGCAAAAATTGAAAGCCGAGGGTGGGACGTCATGAAGTTTGGGGACGGAGAGAAATAGTTTTCTGGCATTCATTTATCGTAACATCAGAATGTTCAATGCTTCGCGGGCCATTCGGGAATCGGGGAACTCGGCCAGCGTTTTCTGATAATACTCAATCGCTTTTTGTTTATCACCTACCTGGGTGTAACAGTAGCCTAAGTTATACAAAGCCATTTGACGATAGGTTGCTTTCGAAATGCTTAAAATTGTTACAAACCTATATTTATCTATCCATTTCCGCTTGCTGAAGTATGTGTAGCTTTTGCTAAAAAACGGTATGGCCTCTTTTCTGTATCAAGCCTATCGAACCGGAAACTAATATCAGCACAATCTATGTCCGTGTCCGAAAGTTCATAGATGCGGCCAGATAGAGAACTCCAAATAAACCTGGCAAGCATCTTACCATTCACCAACCAAATACTGGTATTCATACCAGATTCATTCCCTTTCTTATAATTAATAACCAGATCTTGTTCAAAGCTTAATGTTATATCATTTACAATACTAATGTTAGTATCCTTTTCAAAAATGCCTGGCCAGTTGATTACCCGCGCAAATAATAAATTCGTCAGACATTTCGGTCTTATGATAAAGTCGCAATAAAGGTGCCCAGTCTGTTCTAAAAAACGAATGTTGGCCATTTGCATCGTTAATTCCAGTAAATATTCTGGTTACGGCTTTATTAAACTTCTCATCATCAATGTTTTCGATCCAAAAAACAATGTCACGTTTCATCAATTTTCTCATCTGTTATTTTATATATCTTCCCGGAATTGGATTGCCAACATAGTTTAATATTGAAAATGCAAAAATTGATAGAGAGTAAAGCATTTGTATAACAAACCTGATCATAAACTATTACCGGTTTCTGCGTTAACAAATCAGGCCATCCAAGCGAAGCGCTATGATTCATTTTCCCTTTTACCTTTTCTCTCAGAAACGCATTTACTTGCTTATTCAAACACCTGACAAAATTCGCCGATAATTTAATTCCCCATTGATGAATAAGGACATTGTCAACCTCTTTACTAAGTAATTCTTTCATGCCAGATTATTACTTTAAAGTTAATTTAAGTTTCGCGCTAGGGTAGCTTTATAGCAAATTTTATTATTCTCATAGCAAGCGCAAAGCTTGCCCAATCATCGGCAATACCTATCCCTGCTGTGAGAAAATCTTCGATAATTGTCCCCACTATTATTGCTACTCCCGTTGAAATGGCTGCAGTTTTTATAGTGCTTACCAAGTCAGCATTGGCAGGATCATTCAAGAATTGTGCAATTGCAACTTCGATCGTTTGGGGCGTATTTTTCAGCTTTTCCACCAGGCTTTTTATTTTTTCTAATACATACATTGGTATAAGCAACGGAAGAGGGTTTCCTCCCGGCACATCTTCATAAATAATTACACCCGGGGTTATTGAACTTGCTTTAATTTGTTTTGAAGGATTTCGTGGATTAGGTAAAAACCTGGTAGCGTAATTTGTACCCTGGTGCCAGATGGGCAAACCCGGTGGCCGTGGGCATTCAATTGCTGCCATTGCCACATACCTTGCTACTTCAAGCTGCCCAGCACTCGCCTGAGTAGGTGGTTTTATTTCAAACATATCTCCTGTACTTGTGTTTACTATATCTGCATACCCTAGACGACCATTTTTTATACCAGCATTTGGAATCTGGTATTCTATTTGTCCCGATAAAGGATTTTTAATTACATAGTCTATCATTATCATCCAATGTTCCAACGTTCCAGGCCAGGCCATGTTGCCACTTCTGTTGGTACCCTGGCAATCTTTATTGAACACAGAGAGAATAGTTGAATGCCGGTGCGCGGAATTAGCAGATGTACCAACCTGACTGTGCCCTGGTTTGCATATAGAATACATACGAAATAACAGGCCGTAAAATTCTGAACGATAGGTCAGCTGCCGTTTAAGTGTTGCGTTGGCAGCACATCCTGAAGTATACTATTTATCTCACGTGCCCGGTTCATGACCATTAAATGCCCCCCTTTATTAATAATATGGGTAGGTTTTGTAAAACGCATCGGCAACACTTCATCCTTTGTTCCATGAATATGAATGTACGACGAACGCAAGCCATCACTATTCCATTTTAAAATGGCATCCATGGCCCAGTAGATAAACCTGCTATCGCTGTCGCGGATGATAGCGCGTAAGATATCTTTGTCTTCTGGTGTTTCCGTTGTAAAGGCACGCTTGGCAATTGCCGCAGATTTTACCAGCGACACCGGCACTATTCTATGCAACCTTAATGTACGTGCCGCTTTAAAATAAAACGGCAGCTCTTTTGAACAGGGTATGCTGGATATGAGTACCGTAACAACCGGGTTCAATTGTTTGGCCATCTCGGTAGCTATCATTCCACCCATGGATAATCCAATAATGGCGAATGGCTCGTTCTTATCAATTGCGGCTGCCATACGCATGGAATAACTTTGCAGCGACTCATTTTTCAGCGGCGCAATCCATTCTAAAAAAACAGGCGTGCAGTATTTGGGTAATTGGATATGTTTAAACACCCTGCTGTCTGCCGCCAACCCGCTGATGAAGTACACTTTCATGGTGCTAAACTAGGAAGAATCGCTGATGTCTGATGTAATGATCGCTGATATGTTACATGCCATTTTGCGAAATTGTCTTTAACAGTTCTGAATTAATACCTGCCATGTTTAACGCAATACATCAGAGATATACACATCAGACATCAGAGATAAAATTCTGCGTCAATGACCTACCTTTGCCCTATGGACATCAAGAACAATATACTGGAAACCATTGGCCATACGCCGCTGATACGGCTGAATAAAATAACCCGTGGTTTGCCCTGCACTGTACTTGCCAAAGTAGAATACTTCAACCCAGGCAACTCTATCAAAGACCGTATGGCACTGAAGATGCTGGAGGTGGCCGAACAAGAAGGCAAGATAAAGCCCGGAGGCACTATTATAGAAGGCACCAGCGGTAATACCGGCATGGGACTGGCACTGGCAGCTTGTGTTAAAGGATACAAATGCATATTCACCACCACCGATAAGCAGTCAAAAGAAAAAGCGGATATTTTAAAAGCGGTCGGTGCGGAAGTAATTGTTTGTCCTACCAATGTTGAACCTGATGATCCGCGTTCTTATTATTCGGTTTCAAAAAGACTGGCTACAGAAGTACCCAACAGCTGGTACGTTAACCAGTATGATAACCTGGCCAACCGGCTGGCACATTATGAACAAACAGGGCCTGAAATATGGGAGCAAACAGATGGCAAAGTAACCCACCTTGTAGTGGCTACCGGTACCGGGGGAACGATTGTAGGCACCGGCAAATACCTCAAAGAAAAAAATCCGGCTATTCAAGTATGGGCTATCGATAGCTACGGATCGTTATTAAAAAAATATTTTGAAACGGGCGAAGAAGATCAGAAAGAAGTATACCCCTATATCAGCGAAGGTTTTGGTGAAGACTTTGTGCCTGCCAACTACGACATGCAGTACATAGATGAGTTTACAAAAGTTACTGATAAAGATGGCGCAGTGATGGCGCGGCGCATTGCCAAAGAAGAAGGATTGTTTTGCGGTTATAGTGCGGGCAGTTGTTTACAGGGACTTTTTCAATTAAAAGACAAGCTAAAAAAAGATGATGTGGTAGTGGTGATATTTCATGATCATGGCAGCAGGTATGTGGCAAAAATTTACAATGATCAATGGATGATGGAACGTGGTTTCCTAGATGTAAAAACGTTCAAAGACATTGTGAATGGCAGGGCCGCTAAACAAAAACTGGTTCATGTAGAAGCGGACAATTCTGTTTCTGACGCGGTGGAACTCATGAAAAAATATGATATTGAACACCTGCCTGTAATGAAAGAAAGCAATATTGTGGGATCAATTAGCGAGAATGGCCTGTTCCAGAAAGTTTTCTCCAACCCGGATATTAAAAATGCGTCAGTTTCGTCTGTAATTGAACCCGCTTTTCCGCTGGTTGATTTTAGTACGCCTGTAGAGAAACTGAGTACGCTCATCAATAAAGAAAATGGCGCAGTACTTAGCAAAGATGATACGGGTAACTACCATATTGTTACTAAGTACGATGTATTAAATGCGCTTAGTAAGTAACACTTACAATATATTTAAATTTACTTTAATGCGATGAAAGCCTTGTCCCTAGTAGGTTCTATGTCAACAGTTTTATAAAAACTGTAATTCTACGAGCAAAATCATCGTAAATATACCAGCCTAAAAATGTATGTTACACCACCGATCACCGGAATACCGAAGGTTAAAGATCGGTTAAAACCGCTCTTGTATACCCGCTTCGTGGTATATACTTTTGTATCAGAAGTTGATTGGTATTCGAATCCAATATCCCTTAAAAGTCCGTTTAAAAAAATTCGATATCCAATACCTAAGAAAATTCAAAAATCCAATATCAGTCAACTTTTCTATTTCAATCCAATATCTTAACAATAGTCCAGTTTTTAGAATCCGTCCTTAAAAAACCTGTCCATATCCAAATGAAAAACCCGTTTCTCCTGTAAAGGAAAAACATGACCATATCCTGAGAAAAACCATATCCATTATCGCTGAAAAACAATCTTTAATCTCCAGTACCCTCCTGCCGAATCAATCGTTTGGCAGGAGGCAAAAGAGTTTTGTAAGGATCTCTGATGTTTGATTTTGTCATCTCTGATTTCTGACCTCTCACCTCTGACCTCTGAATTCTGTTTCTTCCTCTGTAATTCTCCCCGCCTGTTATTTCAATCGCTATTGTGTTATTGCCATTGCTGGCTCCTTCCTGTTGAATTTTCAATTAACTTTGCAGCGCTGTTTGGCCGAACTTCCGAACTTCCGAACTTCCGAACTTCCGAACTTCCGAACTTCCGAACTTCCGAACTTCCGAACTTCCGAACTTCCGAACTTCCGAACTTCCGAACTTCCGAACTTCCGAACTTCCGAACTTCCGAACTTCCGAACTTCCGAACTTTGAACTTTGAACTTTGAACTTTGAACTCCCCCCCATGCGCATTGTTTCACTCGTGCCATCACAAACCGAATTGCTGTATGATTTGGGGTTGAACAACGAAGTGGTAGGCATCACCAAATTTTGCGTACATCCCCCGGCATGGTTTCGCAGTAAAACACGTATTGGCGGCACCAAGTCGGTACATATAGACCAGGTTAAAGCCCTGCAGCCTGATCTTATCATTGCCAATAAAGAAGAAAACCTGAAAGAACAGGTGGATACCCTTTCCGCTATATGCCCGGTATGGACCAGCGATATCGGCAACCTGCAACAAGCCCTGCAAATGATTGAAACCATTGGTAACATGACCGGCAAAGCAACCGCCGCTCAGGAGATGATCACTACCATTCGTGAACGCTTTGCTACACTCACCCCCGCTTCACCCGCCATTAGAACGAGCTATCTTATCTGGAAAGACCCTTACATGACCATTGGCGGTGATACCTTTATCAACGATATGCTCACCCGCTGCGGATTCGATAATATTTTTAAGGACCGCGAACGCTATCCCGTGGTTACACCAGCCGACATCAGCCAGCTTGACTGCCAGTTGCTGCTGCTTTCGTCCGAACCATTTCCCTTTGCTGCGCAGCATATATCCGCACTGCAACAACAACTTCCCAATACAAAAATTTTGTTGGCCGATGGAGAAATGTTTAGCTGGTACGGTAGCCGCTTGCTGCATGCCCCGGCATATTTTGAAAGCCTGATAGAACAATTGCTGATTGCGTGATTGCGTGATTGCTGATTGCTGGTTGTGAAATTTAGAGATTTTGAGATTCTCCGGGGCTAGTATTATGGTAGTTGTTTTTTACTTTAACATTTTGACTTTTGACTTTGAACTCTTAATTATTAATTTTTAATTATTCCCTACCTTCAGTTCCATGAGTTTTGGTGAACCACTGAACGCGCTTTCAAAAAATGACCCCGACCGGCCATCACGCAAAAAACCCATGTTTCCGGTAAACGATCCCTTGCGTGCTTACCTCAAACAACACGGGCGCGAAGTAAAACTACCGGTGGCCTACCGCGACCTCTTAAACTATACCTATTCAGTTCCTATACTCGATAAAAACGGCAAAGACACTTACTGGGAAAGCGTGAGCTATGACATGCGCGAATGGAACTATATCCGCGATGGACTGGTAAATATTTACGCCATTCTTAAAACGGAAGGCGATTTAACGTTCAGTAAACACCTTGACGTAGCTCGCATCGATTACTGCACATTCGGTAACTCCCACCCTTTCCGCATCCGCATCGTTAATAAGTTCAATGATAATTATGATCATTATTATATTAAAATTGCAGACGCTTCGCGTATTTACGGCCTGGAGCTGGAACATATCCTTTCGCCCAACCGCATTACTTTCTTTGTACAAAACAATACACTGGTAGAAGAACATATACCCGGCATACCCGGAGATGTATTCATTAAACAATACCTGGAAGCAGCAGATACCAATAAAATACGCCTGGCCAAAGAATTTGTAAAATTCAACGAACGTTGTTTCGTGCGTTTGCTGGGCGATATGCGCAGCTACAATTTTGTGGTAGATATTACGCCTGATATTGAAGACTATCAATACCGTATCCGCTGCATAGACTTTGACCAGCAATCATATGAAGGGCGTAAAAATTTATACCTGCCACAATTTTTTAAAGAAAACAAGGCGTTTGTAGATTTATCGCTTAAACACCTCAATAAAGATTCCATTGCGCAATACCAGGCAGAAGAACGAACGCTAATGACGTTCAGGCTGGCATCGGCCAGGTACCGTATTAAAGAGCTGCTGGATATTATGGCAAAAGATAAAATTTCCAGTCCCGAAAAACTGGCGCAGCTAAAAACCGAACTGGGCAATCTCTATGGCAATCCGCCTTCTTTTAAAAATTGCAGGAGCATGGGCCAGTTGCTGAAACGGCACCTCAAACAAACACTGCAGAAAAACCTGTTGCTGATCCCTAAAATACAAAGCCGCTTTGAAGATTGAACCGCGAATAACATACGAATGAAAACGCAAATACAAAGCAATTAAACGAGCGTATTGCCGCAGAATTAGCGGCCTATTCGTTCTCTATTAGGGCCCTATTCGCGCCTATTACCGTTTTACCCTATCTTAGCGGCTCATTAGCCATTGCTTGCCCCTTAAACAAATCAATTTATCACAACAAAAACTGCAACTTTTCACACATGAAAAAGTACAAACCAGGCGTATTATTCGGCGAAGAGCTGGAAGCACTCTACAAAGATGCAAAAGAAAACCAGTTTGCTTTACCGGCTGTTAACACTATTGGCACTGATAATATCAATGCTACTCTGGAAACCGCCGCAAAAGTAAATTCCCCGGTAATTATACAATTCTCCAATGGCGGCGCACAGTTTATTGCCGGCAAAGGAATGCCCAATGATAAGCTACAGGCCAATATATCAGGTGGTATATCCGGCGCATTACACATACACAATGTTGCCAAACATTATGGCGTTCCGGTGGTGATACATACAGACCATGCAGCAAAAAAATGGTTACCTTGGATAAGCGGGCTGATTGATGCGGGAGAACAATTCTATAAAGAAAAAAAGCAGCCTTTATTTAGTTCGCACATGCTGGATCTATCTGAAGAGCCTATTGAAGAGAATATTCATACCTCGGTTGAGTTTTTTAAACGCATGCAGCCACTTGGCATGGCCATAGAAATTGAGCTGGGGGTTACCGGTGGTGAAGAAGATGGTGTAGACAACAGTGGTATTGAAAATGATAAGTTGTATACACAGCCGCAGCACGTGGCGTATGCCTATACTGAATTAAGCAAGGTAGGCAGACTGTTTGCAGTAGCCGCAGCATTTGGTAATGTACACGGTGTATACAGTCCTGGTAATGTTGAACTAAGACCCATCATTTTAAAAAACAGCCAGGACTATATTGAAAAAGAATTAAAGACCGGCCCCAAACCAGTCTATTTTGTTTTTCATGGTGGAAGCGGCTCTCCGCAAAACCAGATAAGGGAAGCAATTGGTTATGGTGCTATTAAAATGAACATCGATACCGATTTGCAATGGGCGTTCTGGGAAGGCATACTGGGTTATTATAAAAAGAACGAGGCATACCTGCAGGGCCAGTTGGGCAACCCCGAAGGCAAAGACAAACCCAACAAAAAATATTACGATCCACGGGTTTGGTTACGCAAGGGAGAAGAAACTTTTGCAAAGCGATTGGAGACGGCATTTGAAGATCTGAATTGTATCAACAGGAACGCATAATAAGCCAAGCCCTGCCGTAAATGGCAGGGCTTTGTTTATCTGACAAGCTTTTCCATCATCCATAAAAAACCGCTGACCCTACCCGCTTCGGCCCGTAGGGTTTTTTTTAGAGTAGTTAGTACTTAGTATTTAGTATCAAGACGAGGCGGATCGGGAAAGTATTTAGTACTTAGTCTTCAGTATTTAGTACCAAGACGAGTCGGCGGAATAAGTGACAACCAATCACTGATCGCTGATCAACTAATCAACCAATCAATCAACTGATCAACCGATCAACTAATGAACCAATCAACTAATGAACTAATCAACCAATCAACCAATCAACCAATCCACCGATCAACCGATCAACCAGCCATTGATGTATAAATTAAAAAACGCTGCCGAACAGTTAACCATCACTCGGTATTTATTGAAATGGACATTACTGGTATTGCCTGTATCATTAACTACCGGGTCCATCGTTGCGTTATTTCTATGGTTGTTAGACAAGGTTACTGTGTTGCGTTGGCAACATGGGTGGCTCCTTTACCTGTTACCGCTGGCTGGCATTGCTATATATTTTCTGTATCAAAACTGGGGCAAGCATACTGAAGCCGGTAATAACCTTATCATGAATGAAATTCATGAACCCGGTGGCGGCGTTCCTGCCCGCATGGCGCCGCTGGTATTGTTAACTACATTGATTACCCATCTTTTTGGTGGCTCTGCCGGCAGAGAAGGCACCGCTGTGCAAATAGGCGGTAGCATGGCAGGCGCGCTGGCAAAAGTTTTTTCTTTGCCAACTGCAGATACCAGGCTATTGCTGATGACAGGCATTGCTGCCGGGTTTGGTGCGGTGTTCGGTACACCGGTAACGGGCGCCATCTTTGCATTGGAAGTATTGGCCATTGGTACCATCAGGTATGATGCACTGCTGCCTTGTTTGGCAGCCAGCATACTAGCAGATATTACCTGCACGGCCTGGGGCATACAACACACCCATTATCACATTAGCATCGCGTCACAAATTTCTTCATGGCTGTCTTTTATTCATATTGATGTGCTGCTGCTTGGTAAGGCCATTATAGCAGGTGTGGCATTTGGACTTGCCAGCTATTTGTTTTCGCAATTGCAGCATGCCATCAAAACATACAGCAATAAATACATTCCGTATAAATGGATGATCCCCGCAGTGGGGGGTGTAGTGATAATTTTATTGTGTTTTATTGTGGGCACCAGAGATTATACCGGCCTGGGTGTTACAAGCAATGAAGCCGATGGTGTTTCTATTGTATCATCTTTTACGGCTGGTGGTGCGCATAGCTGGAGCTGGCTTTGGAAACTGGTTTTCACTGCGGTTACACTTGGTATGGGTTTCAAAGGTGGTGAAGTAACCCCTTTATTTTTTATTGGTGCTGCATTGGGCAATACGCTGGCAGTGGCAACCGGCGCCCCTATAGATCTCTTTGCAGGGCTGGGCTTTATTGCAGTATTTGCAGGGGCTACCAATACCCCGGTGGCATGCACGATCATGGGCGTAGAATTATTTGGAGGGGCAGATGTTCTATACTATGCCGTTGCCTGTTTTACTGCGTACTATTTCAGTGGACAACGTGGCATTTATACCGCGCAAAGGCGTGCAGTAGATAAAATTAATATGGAATAATTATGCAAAAATGTATGCCTGGCATTTTATGGCATTTGCCTGGCGTAGTCAGCTTCAAAACGCGCGAGGGGCGCTTTCTTGCCTTTATTGAGCAGCAATACTTTTCCGTGATGGATATAATTATCCGTTTGCCGCAATGCTTCCAGTAATTTATTTTCGTTGGCCAAATCATCGCAAGCCATCATAGTACCCATGAGATTTGAAAAGGCAATCTGTGAGCCGGGTTTTAATTCAAAACGTCCTCCCACACCATTGCAACCCGCAAATGCCTGCAGGTTTCCATCTTTTTTCAACCACAGGTATACTTCTTTTTTATCGGCCGGCGTTGGGCCCACCGGTTTGCCCATCAGTTCTGTTAAACGCCAATAGGTATCCGTTATGGGCGCGTTGCCGGCATCGCCAACGGCAGATTTTGAACTATGGCAGGAACTCAACGTTACATATGATACTAACAGCGATACAATCAGCATATTTTTCATGACCGGTAATTTTTGTTCGATGCAGGTCAAAGATAATCTTTCTCATGGCAAGCACTGAAGGCTTACGGTACCTGCGTTGCATTGAATATTGCTAGCGTTCGTACCGTTATTTCTTAAAAATAAAATATACGGCCAATACCAGAAAACCAAAACCTATCAGGTGGTTGATGGTAAACTGTATATTCTTAAAAAAGATCAGCGAAAAAAGCATGAACACAATTAATGTAATGGCTTCCTGAATTACTTTCAATTGCACCAGGGAGAAAGGTCCTCCATTGTCTGCAAAGCCAATACGATTAGCAGGCACCTGGAAACAATATTCAAAAAAAGCAAGTCCCCAGCTAAACAATACAATGAGCCATAGCGCAGCCTGGTGGCCAGTTTTGCCAAAGAATTTTAAATGGCCATACCAGGCCACGGTCATAAAAGCATTCGACAAAAATAACAGACCGATAGTAGACAGGTATTTTGACATTCCCTATTTTTTTACAAAATAATGGTAATGCAATGAAATTGTACCAATATAAATCAACAGCGATTTGTTAACCTGCGTAACCACGCATGCCGGGTGAGTTTATACTGCCGAAGAACGGCACTTTATATCATGTGTATGTGATCGCAATCAAACATAGTGCTTCATCAGAAACGCTTCGGCGTTGTTGAAGAAGATACCATCCAGCAAATCCGCACTGTTAAGGTCGCCAAAAGCAAAGCCGGTTCCGCGCCAGAAGCTTTTTTTATTCATGATGCGCAACAACTTATTTTTAAAATCTGCATAGTCTGCCGTCGTCATACAACAGTCAATAGGGTTTACCAGTCCGTCTAAATCTGAGCCAATACAAATCAGCCGGAAAGCATCTTTCAATTTAATACCGCGCTTGCTTTTCTTTGCTACAAACAATATGTGTAATACCTGGTTGAGAAAATAATGCGCATGTAGTTCTTCTGTGAAGCCGCTGTTCTGGTTGGCGGCATCATCGGCATTCATTACTATATCATTGTCTTCGGTTCCGGGTGGAATATTCCCGGGCGATACAGGGCCGAAAAACACATCGGCTTCTTTTTTAGAAACATAATCAAGATCCGTGGGAAATATGCCCTGCTGGTACATCACCGGTTCATCTCCCGGAAAGCCAATGATACGCTGGTCAAGTGAAACGCCTATCATACCACCAGAAATAATGATTTCCTCAATGTCTTCATCGTATAAATTAAGGCTGATCATGTTGTACGCCGTATCTTTTACATGTCCCCATTTCTTCATAAAATTTATTTTCCAAACAGGGCCGGCATCTTTGGGGCTTTCGTGATAAATGTATTGCAGCTTCTCCATTTCGCTGATACCGGTAACACCTGCATGACTGCATATCAGTGGTAATGCAATACCTTCTTCGGCGCGCAACCGGTACAATTCTTTGCGGGTAAAATGTCCCAGGTGTTTAAGGTCTACCAGTATACCGCGTTTGTACAACTCGCGTATCACTGTAAAACCCCATTCTGTAATGCCGCGTTCTTTGGGGTAAAACGGCAATATGTTGTTAAGCACCTGCATGGCAAAAGCATGGTTGGCAATGGGCTGTTGCTGAAAATGGCAAAGGTTCATGGCAAACAACCTGAACTTACTGGTTAGATCATCCAGGTTCCTGAAAAATTGTTCATGGGCATCAGGTGCCTCGGGATCATCAAAAAGATTTTGCGAACCTTCCAGTATCAGCAGGGCATGAATGGTATTGGGGTCATTGCGATCATATTCTGTCATGGAACGAATAAACTTTAGTTTAGCTCCTTCCGGCAAACCCATAGCTGGCGGCGCTGTAGCATTATCTACCAGGCCCTGTATTTCTGCACTGGCAATGGCATAATATTGATCACCTTTTGCACTGGCCGCAATCTTTTCCGGGTCAAGCTGCAAAATGGCGCCGCTGCGTACAATACCCATTTCAAGCAAACCAGCGGCAACATGTTTTTCAATACTGTGCACAATTAGTCCAATCAGGTTTACGCTCCCCTCCCATAACTGGTGAAGACTGGCCTGCGAATCCAAAGCATCAGCAAATGCAGGGCTTACATCCAGCTTAATGGAATTGAACACCTCCAGTTGTACTTTGATGGAAACCCACGGGCTGGGCTCCTGCCCTTTTGGCGCCAGGCGTGATTTCATACCAGGATGACAATGAAAATCAAAAAAAGGCATACGCAAATGTTTAAAAGGAGTTGATAGATGATGTAGCAGCCGTCATAAGGGAGGAAACAGGGGTATGGCTAAAATTAGAAAAATATATGGTGGCCACAATACCACAAAGTGGTAGTTTAATGCTATTTTTTAAACGAAAGCTATGTCTAAGCGCAGGTAAAATGTTGGCAATAACGATTAAGATTCGCTGAGCATTTTGTGCATGAACCGCAGCACAATAAACTCAGCCGGGCGTACCACCGCCATACCTATTTCCACAATCATTCGGCCTTCCAGTATATCCTGTTCGGTCATGGTTTGGCCCAAACCCACGTGCACAAAGAAGGCTTCCTTGGTGCTGGAGCCCATTAGCGCACCGGCTTTCCATTGTTGAGTGAGGAAATTGTCAATCATTGATTGTACGCGCACCCAGGTATTGCGGTCGTTGGGTTCAAATACAAACTGCTGCGTTGCATTTGTTACAGACGCTTCCACCATGATGAAGAATCGCCGTACCGGTATATAGCGCCATTCATTATCATTACCCGCAAGTGTACGCGCTCCCCAGATAATGGCCGGTCCGCGACCGGGAAAAGAACGGATTACGTTGATCGACTTTCCCGCCACCGGGTCTACGTTCAAGGTTTCCTGTTCTGTATTCGTAATCATTTTCTCAGGACGTATCGCCAGTGTCAGGTTTACATTGGCTGGTGCTTTCCATACACCGCGGGCATTATCTGTTGTTACATACTGTCCAACAACGCCGCCTGATGCCGGTAGCAACATGTCAATATTACTAATGGCATTCTTGGCCATGAAATAATAGGCGTTGTTGAATTCTTTCAGGGCTGCCAGCGTGGTAGCGCCCGCCACACCATGAATTGCTATGGCTGTCTCGTCTGTATAACGATAATCAATGTTTGTATACACACGCGGATAATAAACGGCGCCATATTTGCGCGTATCAATATCCCCGAAATCAAATTCGCGCAATACTTGTACGTTGTCCGCCGCAGCATCCGCATCCATCCATACATCCATCACCGCAAACCGATTTCTCAACAGGGCACACTGCTCAAGTGCCTTTTTGTACAGAGAATAATGCTCGACCGCAGTCGCCATATTCAGCCCATCGGGAAAAACAAGGAGGGTTATTTCATCCACCTTCGCTACCTCGTTTAAACCTTTTTGCAGTTCATTGCTTATAATTTCGCCGCCTATGCTTGAATAATTGCCAACAGCAACAATATAACAAGCGGCGCCACCATTGGCAAAAAAAAACTGCAGCGAATAGTACATCATATATTTTGATGCGGTAGCCGGACTAATTTTTGCCTGTACATTGATCTTTGAGGGATTGCTAAGATCAAAACTTACATCGATACTAATTTCCGGCCAGGCAGTGCCAAAATATTGTTCATATTCCAGCAACGATGTGATGCGATGGGGCTTCAGCAACAGATCGCCCGCTTCTTTCAACCCTGCTTTTTCAGTATAACCAATAAAGGCGGGAATGGCGGTTTCAACAGAGGTAATTGATGGAGGGAACTTGGGTATCTCTTCAATAAAAATTCCCGGCGTTTTGTATTCAGGCATATTGCTGAGTTTAATGTTAAGAGAAGCGTTAATATTTTTTATAGTGAATTATCTCCCCAGCGATGCGCTATTCATGCCACAGGGGGTGTACCAGAGAAATGAGCCGGATGCATGCTACCTTAAACCGGTAAAATTCATACAATCGTGCGGGGCCGGAGATATACAAGTTAGGAAATTATATGAATAAATTGGTACAGTTCCGTTGACCGCTTTTTTGGATATAACCCCGCCGCATTGACGAACTAGTACGAATATAATATTGCGCAAAAAATCAGTTTGCAACAAATTTGTGCTTTGAATGCCTGCCTTGCCGGCACTTACAAACCTTATTCACCACAAATTGAAAAAAGATGCACACCATCATCAGTCAGCCATTTCCTGCCAAAAAAGAAGACGATCGATCGCTCATATTCGACATGATACCTTCTGTATTGTCAAATGTACCTTTTCACACAGACACCAGCGCCGTTACGCGCTATTTCGCATCCGCATTCCCCTGCCATATGGCTGTTCATCATGTATCGCCGGTATTTACGCCACCTGCGGCCTACACACAACCGCATATACATGACGACCACGATGAAATCAATATCATTATCTCGCCTGATAAACTGATCTATAAGATACAGCTGGGGGGCGATGACTACATTGTGCATAACAACGCCTCTATCTGGATCCCGAGAGGCAAATTGCATGCGGCCAATGTATTAAAAGGGTCGGGTTACTTTATCGCCCTTCGTGTCAACTAAAATCCTGTCTTCATTTTCAAACTTCCATTACTGATATAAACAACCTGCCCGCGGATGTACAGGCAACCCAACGCCAAATAGCAAAAGGATTTGATACCCGAAAGATATTCATGATCTCAAGCTTTGTCATGGTACTGCTGGGTGTTTGGCTGCACCGGGCAAATGATCATTAACCATTTTTCAAATCAATCAACAAATAAATCTTATCACTTAAAAAAAAATCAATCATGAAAACAATTTTGATGAGTGCATCCATTGCTGCAACACTTTTCTGTATGAAACCCGATCAGCTTACCGGAAGGTGGGAAACCGCCCCTTCCGCAAAAGGCAGTGTGACCGGCGTAGTTTTTAAAGAAGACCAAACTTTTGAAGGCTATGTAAATAAAAAGCCGTTTGTCACCGGCACCTATAGCCTGGAAGACAATGTGTTTAGCATGACCGATAACGGTTGCGATGGCGCCACGGGTACGTACAAACTGATTTTTTTCAGCAACAATGATTCCTTACGGCTTGAACCTATTAACGATCCCTGCATTGAAAGAATGAAAGGAACCAGCCGGCTGGTACTGGGCCGTGTACGCGCCGTACCAATGATTGATGAATATGATTTTCTGAACCACGGCAATTAAATCAGCAGCATGTAACCACCGGGGTTTTCTCCGGCATTGTAAAAATCATTAACAGCAATGAAAAAGTATATATCCATTGCAATAATCGGTATCAGCCTTTTATGCATAAGGGCAGCCCCGGTGGACCATGCACCTGCAGACAAAGCAGAACTGGGCAAACGTTTATTTTTTGACCCCATTCTTTCAAAAGACAGAACGGTTAGTTGTGCCAGCTGTCACAACCCTGCTTTTGCTTTTGCTGATTCGGGCATAGTGAGCCTTGGCGTAAAAAAGATAAAAGGAGTTCGCAATAGCCCAAGCGTTATGAACACGGCGCGGCAGCCATTCTTCTTTTGGGATGGAAGGGCCAAAACACTGGAAGAGCAGGCACTGATGCCCATTGAAAACCCGGTAGAAATGAACCTGCCGGTGGCCACTGCAGTAAAGCGTTTACAACAAAGTAAACAATACAGCGCGTGGTTTGCCCACCTATTTCATGGTATGCCAACACCCCACCGTTTGGCAGAAGCCATTGCTGCATTTGAGCAAACGCTGGAAACAAGCGAAAGCGCTTTTGACCGTTGGAAAATGAACGACGATTCTAACGCGGTGAGCGATGCCGCAAAAAGGGGCTTTGCTTTATTCAGTACAAAAGGCAAATGCACGCAATGTCATTTTGGATCTGATTTTACACAGAACCAGTTCCGTAACATCGGGCTTTTTAATGGCAGGGAGTTAAACGACAGCGGCCGCATGGGCATCACGCACCATGCAGACGATATTGGAAAATTTAAAACACCAGGGCTGCGCAACATTGCTGTAACGGCTCCGTATATGCACAACGGCATGTTTCAAAGCCTGGAAGAAGTAATTGATTTTTATAACGAACCGGCAAAGCGGGTACCCAATGCCGTTAACCGGGATACCGTATTGCAGCGACCGCTTGGCTTAACTGTCGCAGAGAAAAAAGACCTGGAAGCATTTCTGTTGTCGTTAACAGATAAACAATTTCTGCCGGTGCAAAGTAGGTAAGCAGCATACATGCACCCTCGATAGTATGTGTTGATACACTTCATTTTAAACAAAAAAACCAATGAACAATTTTATTGCATTAAACCAGTTATCAGCAGAAGAAGCACTTAAAGGTGCGTTGCTGAGCACCATACAAACGGAGAACCTCACCATTGCATACACCCATATGAAAGCCGGCGTGCAAATACCATTGCATCAACACCCTGAAGAAGCCATAGACATTGTGCTGGATGGAATACTGGAAATGCAGATTGGTGAAACAACGGATATGCTTACGCCAGGCATGCTGTCAACAGTACCCTCAGAAGTACCGCATGCCGCAAAAGCTATTACAGATTGCAGGGTAATAACGGTTTTATATCCACAGCGGAACAGGTAGACTAACAGATTGGCATCAGACAAAAATGGCCGGTAGTTTCTTACCGGCCTTACCCTATCCCCTACGCGCAGCGTGAAAGTTCATTAGGTAGTCATGTTCAATAGTTCAACCGTATTGCTTACTTTATACTTTTCAAACAACTTGCTTTTTATATTTCGCACGGTATGATGACTGATCTTCAGGTACCAGGCAATTTCCTTTGTGCTCAAACCCTGTTTGATGAGTGTAACCAATTCGCTTTCTCTTTTTGACAGATTGGTGCGGTCTGCAGAGGGTTTGAATTCAATTATTTTGAAGAGGGTTTCTTCCTGTTTAAAAACTTCTGCTTTTACACCTGCAAATTTTTTCTGTTCGGTAACGTCGCAAAAAAGTGCGTAATACAAATTGCCGGATTCGCGCAGGCGAAGCACCGCTTTTTCATCGTGCAGGTACATATACTGTCCGCTTTTCTTTTGAAACCGGTAATGCAAAACCATACGGTATAAGCAATGCTGTTCGGGCGGGGTGGATTCAATAAAGTCGTGCACAAACTTGAAACATTCCTGCAAATCATCCTGGTCTGACGGGTGCACATCATAAAAAAATTTCTGTACGCTGGTATTTATAAGCGATCCTTTTTCTTGCCCGAATACATGCGGGTGGTTACTGCTTACATAATGAATATCGGGGTGCATTATAGGACAGGTAGCAATCACCCAATGCGGAAAAAATAAATTCATTTTGTCAAACAGTTCCAACACTTCATCCCGGTTCTCGGCCCCTACTGTGGTAACGTATTGTTCAATATAGGCCGATAGCCTTTCCGCCATCCGCAACAACGCCGCTTCATTTGCCATCGTTTTATATTTTATAGGATTAAAAATAAAGGACCGTAAATGTTGAAACTTTCCTTCACTAAAACAATCCCCAAATGTGGTGATGACCCCCCAATAGTAGTATTGTACTATTTGATACTTATTTGCGTGCTCCTACTTTTGCCGCCATTAAACCATATACATGAAAAAACAATTGGTACCACGCAGAGAATTTATAAATCCGGTGTACAAAGACAGGGCTATTGTGCTCAAAACCGCATCAGACACAGATGGTGCTTATTCGTTGGGCGAACTGGAAGTATCGCCTGGTGGAGGCAACAGCATGCATACGCATATTGCATTTGAAGAAACATTTACCGCCGTTAAAGGGGTACTGGGCATTGCAATAGGTAAAAGAAAACACTATATACGACCGGGCGAATCTGTGACGGTGCCCCTGCGTACGCCGCATCATTTTTTTAATGACAGCAAAGAAACCGTTACCTGCCACATCAAATTTGTTCCGGCTCATGATAATTTCATAAAAGGATTAGCGATTGGCTATGGACTGGCGCGCGATGGCAAAACCACCAGCACGGGTATACCAAAAAACCTCAGCCACCTGGCTCTTTTAATTACACTCACAGATACCAAACCTGCCGGCATGTTGGGCTGGCTGTTTCCCGTATTTAAACACCTTGCTGCAAGGGCAAGAAAAAATGGAACAGAAAAAATGCTATTAGACCAATACTATTACGAACAACCCCAATAATATTCATCATGATAAAGAAATTTCTCAAAGTAGCCGGCATTATCGTGCTGCTCCTTATTATTTGTGTAGTGGTAACTGTTGCGCTGCTTCAAAATCAAACATTCGATGCGCCCTATCCGCCGGTTAAGGCCAGGCAGGATAGTGCCACCATCGCCACGGGCAGAAAGCTTGTGTTGGGCGCTGCACATTGTACCGGTTGCCATGGTAATCCCAATCAACCTGATCCTATAACCAACACTGAGGAAACCGCTTTATCAGGTGGCCGGGTATTTGACTTGCCCATTGGCTTATTGTTTGCACCCAATCTTACACCGCATGCAACAGGCATTGCAGGCAAAACCGATGAGGCGCTGGCCAGGGCTTTGCGCTATGGTGTTGCTACCAACGGCCGTGCATTGTTTGATTTAATGCCTTTTCATAACACCAGCGATGAAGACCTGGTGGCTATCATTTCTTATTTACGCAGCCGCCCCCCGGTTGATAATACAGTGCCCGCAAATAAGATGAACATGTTGGGCAAGGTGGTAAAAGCATTCATGTTAAAACCTGCCGGCCCATCCGGACCTGTACCAGTGAAGGTGGTAAAAGATACAGGGGTTGCCTATGGTGCGTACCTGGCCAATAGCGTGGCCAACTGCCGTGGTTGCCATACCAACCGTAACCTGATGACGGGCGCTTTTACCGGACCGGACTTTGCGGGCGGATTGAAATTTGACCTGCCTACCGACTCCGGCATGTATTCGCTCACAACGCCCAACCTTACAACAGATGCTTCCGGCCGCATCACCGGGTGGTCGCAACAGCAATTTATTCACCGGTTCAGGCAGGGCAGCATCATTAAAGAAAGCCATATGCCCTGGGAATCTTTCCGGCACATGAGCGATGACGAACTAAAATCCATTTACAATTTTCTGCAGACAGTAAAACCTGTTCACAACAAAGTGGTGGCCGGATTGGTGAAAGAAAAGTGATGAGAATTATTTTCAATTTTCAATTTTAAATGTTGAATTGTTGTTGCTGAGATTTGCAGGTGTGGCTGAGAAACAAACGAGAGAGTGAAAGAAATTATTTTACAAATGGACTAGTTGTTCAGGATCGTTTGCAGTAAAAGCTGCGCAAACATGGAAACAATCGAAAAGAATTATTTTGAAGGTTGAACTGTTGTGGTGGATTTTTAACAAAGTAAGCTGTGCGAAAGCTGCTGTGGAAGAATCTGCGAAGCAACTCTTAACTCATAACTCTTAACTCATAACTCTTAACTCATAATTCTTAACCCTTAACTCTTACACTATTTTTTCCTTCATGGCTTTTGACACCACTTCTGTTAAAGAGGCAACATGCAGTTTCTCGTAAATCTTTTTCACATGGCTTCGCACTGTTTCATAACTGATGCTCAGCTTATCGGCAATCATTTTATACGCCAGACCTTCAACAATACATCCGAGCACTTCTTTCTCGCGGGGAGTGAGATTGTAATCAGGCACTGCAGGCGGTACCACAACATGCGACATCTCCTGCATCTTGTTAAATACCTTTCTTGCAATGGAAGGACTCATGGGCGAGCCGCCATACTGCAATTCTTTGATGGCATCTACCAGCCTGGTATTCAAAAAGTTTTTTAACAGGTAACCCGAAGCGCCGGCGCAAATGGAATCAAAAACGCGGTCGTCGTCTTCAAATACAGTTTGCATCAACACCTGTACCTGCGGAAAAGATTTTTTGATGGTGCGCACTGCTTCTATGCCCGACATACCAGGCATTTCTATATCCATCAATATTATATCCGGGTTGCAATTGCGTACATCATCTGTACTATCCAGTACATGGCTAAATGAGCCCACCAGTTCAAAAGCAGGATCTGTTGAAAGCAGCATGCCGATACTTTCCCTGATATTTTTATTGTCATCAAATATGGCTATCCGTAAACTCATAATACCTTTTATACTGTAAAAATGCTTGAAATCTACCGGTCATACAATCACCAAATCAGGTGACAGGAAACCGCAGCCGCAGCGTGGTGCCCTCGCCGGGTGCCGAAATTATCTCACACTGTCCGCGCATTTCTTTGGCGCGCATCAAAATGTTCCGCAGGCCATTGCCAGAGAGTGATTGCGCCGTTTTTTTACCTACACTGGCGGGGTCAAAACCAATACCATGGTCAATTACCGTCATTTCAAGTTGGTGGTTTTTGAGTTTAACGGTTACATATAGGTTTTTACAGGCAGCGTATTTCAGAACATTGTTGATTGCCTCTTTAAATATAAGATAAAAATTTTTCCGTTGCTCCATGCCGGGATTCAATGCGCTGATATGCTCGTCGTAAGTAAAATGCAATACAATTGATTTTGCCGCCAGCAGTGGTTTTGCAAAAGATTCCATCCGCTGCATCATCACTTCCATATTGTCATTGCGGGGGTTGATGGTCCAAACAATATCGCTCATTTCGCTAATCATATCGCTGGAGGTTTCACTGATCTTTTCAAGCGCTTCCTGCAACTGCTGGTCTTTTTGTTGCTGCCTGTATATTTTGGCAACCTGGCTATATACAGAAATACTACTGAGTGTTGAACCGATATTATCATGCAGGTCTTGCGCAATTTTGTTGCGGATGGCCTGCCGCTTCAGCAGTTCGTTGATGCGGTACCGGTATACCCAGTAAATAATACCGCCTATGGCTATTGCACACAAAAAATAAAACCACCACCGTTGCCAGAAAGGCGGTGTAATGGTGATGCGGATGCCGGCAGTGTTCTGGTACCAAACACCCGGTTTGCTGGTGGCCCGTACCATAAATTCGTAGCTACCGCCGGAAAGATTGGAGAAACTTACTTTGTTTTCTGTGCCTATATCAATCCAGCTGTTGGTGAGGCCTTTTAACTGGTACTGGTACTGTACCGGAATATTATTGGTAAATGCGGGTGCCGCAAATTCTATGGTAATATAGTCCTGGTTGTACGGCAGCAAAATATTTTCAGACGACAACAACTGGCTGGCAGACTGGTTGAAAATTTTAAAGTCGGTAAGAAAAACAGATGGCTGGGTATTGTTTTCCATTATTAATAACGGATCAAATGCCACATAGTACCCATCGCCGGCAACATACAACCGCCCATCCCGGTCTTTGAAAATATGCCCGTGTACGCCACCGGATTTTTCTATGTCGGGCAACCGAAAACTGGTGTATGATTGCATGGCTACATTGTATTTGTCAATATTGCCGTTGCTTACCATCCATATATTACCGCCCCTGTCTGTTTCTATGCCTTCCAGTAAATTATTGCTGGCCGCCACATGCTTGGCCGTGCCGGTTGTGGTGTTGAAATAATGAAGGCCCCCACCATAAGTGGTTAGCCAGAGATTACCCTTGTCGTCTTCCACCATGTCGTACACATTGTTGTTACCCAGCATGTCCGTTTTCTTTGGGTCGTTTTTAAAAAATTCAAACCGCTGGCTGTTGCGCTGCCAACGCCCGAGGCCTTCTTTTGCGGTGGCAATAAACAAATGGCCTGCCTCTTTCGCATTAAACACTTCGCGCACCAGGTTGTCTTTGATATTATACCGTGTCAAAATCTGGCGGGTTGTATCAAGCCTTGATACCCACCTTTTCTGGTTCCATAAATAATAGGCAATAAAATGACCATAAGGTGCAACAATCAATACCGGCTCACCCTCAAGCGAATCTTCTGCAATGGATACAACCTGCGATTTGATGATCTGGTTCATTACCGGATCCTTTTCTGTATTGGGCAATAATTGGAGACGTAAGCTTTCTGGGTGGAGCAGAAATAATGAATAATTGGTACCAACAAAAAAACGACCGGCGGCATCTTTGAAAAATTTGCTCACCTGCAGCGGGTTGTTATTGTACATGAGGCGGTGCTGCGTAAATGCGCTATCGTTGTATTTGCGTATAAATATTCCTTCACTGGTACCTATCCATATATCTTTATTGTCTGGCTGGTAAAAATCGTAGATCGCAATATGGGTGTTGCCTTTTGCCGGCAAAAACACCTGTGTAAACTGCTGCTGGGCGGGGGCCGTTTTGCCAATTCCTTTATTGGTGCCTGCCCACATTACGCCCTGCCGGTCTATAAATACACAATTAACATGGTTATCCGGCACGGTACCATCACGGGAAGGGTCATACGTATAATTATAAAAAGCGCCACTAACCGGGTTGTACATATGCAATCCATTGTACCTGCCCCCCATCCAAAGAATGCCATTTTTATCTTCTGCAAAACTGATGATATCATCATTGCTAAAACCATGTTCGCCAGCGCCTTTTTCAAACGCCAGCTCTTTGTTTTGCTGCCGGTTATACTGGTACAGCACCCTGTCCCACGATCCGTACCACAGATTGTTGCTTCTGTCTTTAAACAAAGAGCTTACGGTAGCGTGTGGCAGCTTCGCATACAAATCATCATACCTGCTGTCCATCTCAAATGCAAGCGTGCTGGTATTTATCTTGAGTAACCCACCGCCCTGCTTACCGGCCCATATTTCATTTGCCTGGCTGCGTGCCAATGCCAGAATAGTTTTTGTACCCCTGGTAACAGGGCTTTCAAAAGTTTCCGTTTTTTTATTAAAGCGAACAACAGAATGGCCGCTGGTAGCCAGCCACAAATAACCTTTATCATCCTGTAATAATTTGTTGATGATGTTTACCGGTATAGACTGGCTATTACCGGGCAGGTGTTTATACTGCGTAAATTGCCTGGCGGGATGCAGGCGGTAATCATATTTTGTTAGTCCGCCATCGGCAGTAGCCATCCACAGCACCTGGTCTTCGTCTTCCAGCAGGTCTGTAATAATATTTCCTGAAATGCTGCTGGTGCTGCCCGGGATATTTCTCCAAATAGTGAAATGACTGCCGTCGTACCTATTCAGGCCGTCATCGGTGCCAATCCAGATAAAACCCCTTTTATCCTGCAGTATGCAATTAACCTTATTGTGTGAAAGGCCGTTTTGTACAGTAATGCGGTCAAAATACAAAGAGGGCCGTTGCGCATATACACAACCGGCAAATAGAAAAAGATAAATAAAAAGTACTGGTAACAGTCGTTTCATATGATAACGATGTCATTAAAGTTACAGAAACCCTCATTTATACGGCCGGTTATGCAACAAAGCCGGATGGAAATGCCACCCGGCTGGTAGGTTGTACTCATGCTATTGCGCTAGTGGTTATCCAACATCAACACTGCCGTACAACAAAGATCTTCATCTACGTTTACTGCGCAATCCCCAAAAGAGGGGATATGCAAAATCCCCGGTTACACCGGGGAATAATGCTTGCTTCTGTATTACCGTCCTGCTATTGCCCTTAGTTGGTCGCCGCTTTGGGTTCATCGTAAAAGAAATCATCCATCACCACTATATCTTTATTACCTCCTGATGAAATATCTTTTATACCGTTACCCAGCGCGGTATTGCCGGCTGTAATTTTTGCGCGGGTTACTTTTTCATTGGGGAAAAACACGCCCAGGAAAGAAAAACTGCTACTGGTTCTTATGGGTGCTTTAAATACACCCAGGCTTTTATTGCCATTAAAAAACTCAATGCTGGTGGCGTTTGCGTCGTCCACATCCAGAAATATTACACCGAATCCTTTTACAAAAGCATCTGTGGTGGTGCCGGGCACTTTAAAAATCACTTCAGTAATATTGGTACCAACGGGAGCAATAATTCGTTTGGGGCTGAATGCATCAAATTCTGTTGCATAGCTGGGTTCAATTTCTGCAAAGTCGGAGCTGTCGATGCGAAAGGAGGTGCCATTAGCGGCATACACCAATCCGCGTTTGCGACCGGCCGGACCTCCTGCATCCGTGTTATTAAAAAAGTCGAGCGGAAAACTGTTGTTATTGGTATTGGCTACAGGTACACCATCCCAGTTTACTTCGCGGCGGCCGCTGGTTTTACCAGGTGTTGTGTTTAACGAATCACCCAGGATAGCACGAAATTGCGTCAATGCACCACTGATATCTCCGCTGGCTTTTACAACGTTTGATACAACCTGTGGCGGCTGTGGTTCATTGTAATCATCGTCTTTTTTACAACTGGTAAAGACAAGGGTTGCGGCAGCACACACTATAACTGCCATTTTCATTTTTTTCATGTAATAAAGTTTAATAATTAATGGTATAAGGTTCTTGTTATTGGTATTAATGGCTTCGCGATGCTGTAAATAACTTTGCAAAAGTGGGTTTAGTAACGAAGCCCGCAAATGCCCAATGGTGTGAAATGGATCACCAGATCCGGTGATGCTGCCAATATGTATAGATAAAATGTGCGGATATGATTATACCTGTTTGACTTGGCACATATGACAAACAACCAACTCTAAAGGAGCAAATTTGATTTTATTAAAGAGATTCAGGTTTTTGGAATGCAGGTTGCTGTAATAAAGCAAACCTAACATTGCAGGCAACACGCAATCAAGCATACAGGTTACTAAACTTATTACATGAAAAAAATTCTGGTAGCAGATGATGACCCCGACATTCTTACTTTGGTAAGAATGACATTATCGCTGCAGGGTTTCACGGTAGACGCAATTTCAAATTGGAAAGATATTGATGAGCATGTACAATTGTTTGCGCCCGATTTAATCATACTGGATGTATCGTTAGGTGGTGCCGATGGACGTGATATCTGTAAAAAAATAAAACAGCATCCAGACACTATGCATATACCCATCATTCTCTTTTCTGCAAATGCAGAAATGGGAGAAAGCATAGTTGCTTGCAAGGCAGAGGCCTTTATTGCAAAACCCTATGAGTTATCCCACTTCCTGCAAACTGTCAGTCTGCACATTCATAATTAGTAAGAGTACAACCTTTCAACCTTGATTTATTTTAATTAACCTGATCGATAGGTTGGTCAGTTTCAAGTGACGGATCACCATCTACTTTTTTGCCTTTCAGATCGGTTGGCGTTAACAACGGTTTCTTATTGTTTTCTTTATTTGGTGCTTCGGTATGTAAAGACGTTGCAGTACCCTGCTGTCCGTTGTCATGATCGTTTTGAGCATTTACTATTTTTTCTTTTGATGGGTTCTGTTGCATATCAGTGTATTTTAAACATGAAAAAGATAGTTTCCTGCAAAATACAGTTCAAGTAATGTGCCATGGAAATTGGCGTATTAGGCTAACCTGAATGAAAAAAAGTCTGCCGTAATAGGTTAAAATGCATGTTGCTATGCCGCTATCAACCAGCAAAATGTCGTGCCCACTAATACACAACTTGGGGCAGCGTTTCAACATGTAATTGAGATAAAGTCTGAATAACGTGTTTTGTGGACGTAAACTGCCTTTACCCTTCCACAAAAATACCGGGAGATTTTACCGGGAAAATTTAATCTACATATCCTCAGCTTTGGCATTGTTTTTTAACAATATCGATACAATGCCAGGCAGTATTACTGTATTCGACTAAGTACTGCCATTCCGGCATCTACCAATGCTTGCGCGTTATCGCTCTATTTTTATCATTAAAAGTTAAAGCACATGAAGATTGTTTACATAGCAACGTATCCCCCCCGTGAATGTGGTATAGGCACGTTTACACAAAATAAATTGAAATCCATTAGCCACTTACTGAATGCAAATGGTGAAAAGCATGAGGGCGTTGTTGTTGCAATCAGTGAAGCAGAAAAACAATATGACTATCCGCCTGAGGTTGGATTTGTTATTCGTCAGGATCAGCAACAGGATTACCTTAAAGCTGCCGCCTTTATTAACCAGAGCGGTGCAGACATCTGTATACTGGAACATGAATTTGGAATTTATGGTGGCAATAACGGCGTTTACGTATTGCCGCTATTGTACAGGTTAAATATCCCCTTAATAGCAGTTTTTCATACTATTTTAAAAACACCTTCTCTTAATGAGAAAGCCATTACGGTAGAAATTTGTAAAATGGCTTCTAAAACAGTTGTAATGACTGCTCGTGCGGTTACCTTTTTAACTGAGATATACGGTGTGCCGCAAGACAATATTGAAATTATTGAACATGGGGTGCCCGATCTTCAATACAATGCCGAAAAAAGCAAACGTGAGTTCAAGCTTGAAAACAAAAAAGTGATCCTGAGCTTTGGATTGATCAGTCGTAATAAAGGACTTGAAACAGTTATCAAAGCACTTCCACCCGTGATTGATTTACATCCCGATGTTGTTTACATTATTCTTGGCAAAACTCACCCTCATGTATTAAAACATTCCGGAGAAGAATACCGTATCTACCTGATGCGCCTGGTAAAAGAGCTCAACCTTCAAAAAAATGTACTTTTTCTCAACGAGTTTGTTAACCAGAACAAACTATTTAAATACCTTTCTGCAGCGGATATTTATGTTACCCCTTATTTAAACGAAGCACAGATAACCAGTGGTACGCTTGCATATGCTGTAGGTGCCGGCTGCGCCGTAATTTCTACTCCCTACTGGCATGCAGAAGAATTGCTGGATCGCGGACGTGGTTGCCTGTTCAATTTTAATGACAATGACCAGCTATCATCTATCCTGCTGAACCTGCTGGACGACCCCGATAATATGTATAAGATGAGGAGAAGGGCCTTCCGCTACGGACAGGAAATTACGTGGCCGAGAATTGGCGAAAAATACATTGCCCTGTCTGAAAATATTGTTCAGGAAGACAGTAAACCGTTCAGAAGAAACGATACTGTTTTTGATCCGCTTTTATTACCCGATTTTTCGCTCGATCATATAAAAAGGCTTACCAACGACACGGGCATTATTCAGCATGCCAAATACGGCATACCTAACCTTAAAGAAGGTTACTGCCTTGACGATAATGCGAGAGCCTTGATAATGCTGGTGATGGCGCATGACCAACAAAAGATACCTGCTGCAATTGATCTGATGCCTGTGTACATGAGCTATATCCATTATATGCAGAAGGACGATGGCAGCTTTCATAATTTTTTTAGTTTCAACAGAAATTATCTGGACGAACGCGGGTCTGATGACTCCTTTGGCAGAGCCATATGGGCAGTTGGGCAATTAATGGCTGCTCCGCCAAATGACTCCTATTTTCAGGCAGCGCGCGAAATTTTTCATTCTGCCGTACCCTACTTTAGTAAACTGCAATCTATAAGGGGCATTGCCAATACTATTATTGGTGTTACACATTATATGAAAACTGCTCCAGGTGATCTGGGCATGCTGGAAAAACTCAGGGAAATGAGTAATATACTGGTCGACCATTATGAGGCCAACCAAACCAATACCTGGAAATGGTTCGAACCCGTAATGACGTACGACAACGCCATTCTTCCCTTGGCATTATTATATGCTTCTACCGTGGTAAATGACGATAAGATTCTTACTACCGCTGTAAATACAATGCATTTCCTGAGCAGCACTACGTTGAAAAACGGCTACCTGTCTGTAATAGGCAATCAAAAGTGGTACGAGATGGAAGGTGAACCTTCCATATTTGCCCAGCAGCCGCTTGATGTGATGGCGATGGTATTGCTATTTCAGAAAGCATGGCAGGTTACAGGCGATAAAACCTACCTGGATAATATGTACACCTGCTTTATGTGGTTCTTGGGAGAAAATGATTTACGCATGGCACTGTATGATCATGAAACGAAAGGATGTTGCGATGGGTTAGAAAGTTACGGCGTAAACCGTAACCAGGGAGCCGAAAGTACATTGTCGTATCTGGTATCTCATTTAGCAGTGTTGCAAACGCTTAATGATGCAGTAAATACTTCCGGTACCCGAACAGTACCACACATGAAAAGCGAAGAAGTATTATAAATAACTTACGGTAACGCGTAGGTGTAATTATCTTATAACTCATGAGAATAGCGCTTCTATCGCCGATAGCATGGCGCACTCCACCTTTACAATATGGCCCGTGGGAACAGGTAGTTAGTTGCCTCGCCGAAGGCCTGGTGGCAAAAGGAATTGATACAACTTTGTTTGCAACCGGCAATTCCGTTACCAGCGCAAAGCTGGAACATTGTATCGATTTCCCTTATGCAGAAACCCCGGGTGCAGATGCAAAAGTGTGCGAGTGCCTGCACATCAGCTATTTGATGGAAAAAGCCAGTGAGTTTGATCTTATTCACAATCACTTCGATTTTTTACCACTCACCTGGTCGCGGCTTATTCCTACGCCCATGTTAACCACTATACATGGTTTCTCCTCTCCCCGCATTGTACCGGTGTATGAAAAATACAACAACAGCAGTTATTATGTGTCCATCAGCAATGCAGACAGAAATGCAGCTTTGCGTTACACAGCCACCGTATATAATGGCATCCAAACAGAACAATTTTCTTTTGTTGAAAAGCCGACAGATGACTACCTGCTATTCTTTGGCAGAATTCATCCGCATAAAGGCGCAAAGGAAGCCATTGAAACTGCCAAAGCCTGCGGCAAAAAACTAATACTTGCCGGCCTCATACAAGACAATGAGTATTTTGATACCTGGGTACGTCCTTTTCTGAATGATAAAGATGTAATCTACGCCGGCAACTGTGGCCCCGAAGAAAGAAACATGTTACTGGGAAACGCTTTGGCATTGCTGCACCTAATTTCATTTGATGAGCCGTTCGGACTGAGTGTGGCAGAAGCCATGTGCTGCGGTACGCCGGTCATTGCTTTCAATCGCGGAGCAATGCCGGAGTTGATTGACCATGAAAAAACAGGTTTTTTGGTTCAGACAACAGCCGAAGCCATTGATGCAGTAAGCAGGATTCATTCCATCCGTCGGAGTGAATGCCGTGAGCGGGCCATACGTCTATTCTCAGCCGCAAGAATGACCAGTGACTATATCGCTGTGTACAAAGAAATCCTTCAAAAAAAATAAGGTCACACCACGTAATAACAGCTACAACTATTTTGATCTTTTTAATGCACTTAATAGCTCCGGCAGGTTTACCGTGGCATAGGTAGATGCATAATCAGACATGGCATATGGAATGATGAGGCTGTTATTGTGGATCATAGAACCGCATGAATACACCACGTTAGGAACATATCCTTCTCGTTCCATATCATTGGGTACAATAATAGGTGTATCTAATCTGCCGATTTCTATTTCAGGAGATTCAAGATCAAGTAATGAAACTCCCAAAGAATACTCCCTGCAGGGCCCTACGCCATGCGTAATTACCAGCCAGCCTTCAGGTGTTTCTATTGGCGAGCCGCAGTTACCCATTTGCACAAACTCCCATGGGTACTTTGGCTGTTGTAGCAAAGTAGACTTGCGCCAGATAGTAATATTGCTGGAGAATGAGATATAGTTATTAACGCCATCTGCCCTGCAAAGCATAGCATACAACCCGTGTACTTTACGCGGAAATAGTGCCATGCCTTTATTTTGCGCTATCTCTCCATGAATAGGAAGTACTTTGAAATGATAAAAATCCTGCGTAAATAATAATTTCGGCAGAATGGTAATACCATCATACGCTGTGTAGGTTGCGTAATAAGTAATCTCGCCGTTTGTATCTGTAAATTTTACGAAGCGCGCATCTTCAATACCCTTCATCTCGGTATGTGCAATAGGAAATATAACACGTTCTGATATGGAAGTATCCACAGAAAAATCCATTTCATAATGCGAAGAAGCCAGCCATAATATTTCGTTCAGCAATACAAGGTCTACCATACTACCCGCCAGTCCCACCCTTGCATCTTCCACATATTTTTTTAATTCTTCGTACACAAAAGTTTCCGGCAATTTTTCCTGCATCATCTGGTACGCAGCATTGCCAGGGCTTTGCATCTCCTGAAGTTTGCGCAGAAAACTTTCTTTGTGGTAAGTATGGTTTTTAACACGCTCGGGAGATTCCAACATCTTGCCCGGTGGCTCTATGATAATATTGTTTTCCCTGTCTAAAATGCCCGAACGAAATACAATAGAAGAAATATGCCCTTCGCCCGTTGCCCTGAAACTGATGATAACCCTTTTTTCACCCGGGGCAAGCCCTGTCTGATCAGGATCTTCTATGATAGACGGATTAAAGAACGCCGCCGCTTCAATTGAATACTCCATGGTAAAATAAGAGCCTATCAATCCTTTTTGTGCACTCGTAAGTGTGGCGGGGTCTATGCCCAGTTGGCTGAATACAGGGGCAAGCCTGGTAAAATTCTTTTCGAAGATTTTTGAAATGCTGCGATGCCGTTTTGAGTAATCTCTTAATACCTGTATAAGGGTTTCCCTTTGTTCCCGCTCTGACAACGACAGCACCTTTTTTATGAGGTCGCCACTGCGCTGATCATTATTATATAAGAAACGGGCAATTACGCGGCTTGAATCTGGTTGAAATGAAACGTTTTTACGAACTACGCTAACCGGCATATGAATTGGATTTACTGAAAAATATCCTCCCTGCTGAAGCTTCTTTCCACTTTGCTTAATCCACAAGTTTTACGCCACAATGTTATTTGCGCGCACAAACGCTCTCTATCTTTTGCAAGCTCAAGATCTACCTTCAATAACAAATGTACCTTTTAAATGCTTACTATGATAGACCGGCATTTGTTTGCCAGGTAGATGGGGCGGGATGGAGTATGTTTTTAAACCAGTTTGCCACACTGTCCAGTGGTTGAAAGGTTTTTTGTTCTTTGAGTTCCTTATAGGCTATTTTTTCAATCTTTACTTTGATCAGTATAATACTATTGAGGGTTTCTTCATTCAGGCTAATGCCCTTGCCCATTAAATCCTGCATTTTTTCACGCGCATCCGCAACACTTGCTTCGCCGTCAATTTTCATACTGAAAGGATACCCTTTGCGATAGAATTCAAGCTGCGCCTCAAATGGCCGTATAGGAACGTTGTCATGGTGCATGCTGCGGTTGATAAAAAACCAAACATAACCCTCATTGTCTACTTTTAATGCGGTAATGATATAAGTGTTGAAGGGCAATTGACAACTTTCACCACAGTAAAAAAGCGCGGTTCCAATATTGGCTAATTTCAGCTGCACAAACGCGATATCCCTATTTTGCATAAAACAGTGTTTTAACAAAATATTCAAATTAGAGACCATTCTTAAAAGCAGCCGTATTGATGCATTTCGGAAGGCAAAGTGTAGAAAATTTTACCGGGTTTTACTGTTTAAATGGCTTCGTACATTTCTCATCGCATCGCAGCAAGAACATTTGTACTGCGCTCCTTTGTAGTAAGGTAAGGCTGAATTTTGACCGCCCCCTTTATTTTTGTAGATAGCCGGTAAGGTTGAAAATAAATAACCAGATAAAAATTGCGGCAAAAGAAATGAACAGGGTGTTCATCAAAACTTCCCCAATTCTGAATATCGTCTTTTTAGGTATTTCATACATCGGGTAATACGAAAATTGGGTGGCCACTTTGCCTGTCCAGTAGGCCGCAATCAGCCCGCTTAAAGCCACCGCCAGGCCAGACTGGCTTTTTAATTCGGTCGTGAACAGTATTGAAATCAGGCCAAAAGAAAAGTTTAATCCCTGTATATACCTGCCATACGTCTTGGCAATTTCCTGGTTTAGGGGTTTCAGTTTTTTTATATCATTATACCAGTCAAAAACAACATGCCGGATGTAGGGGTAAATGACAGCAGTAAACATTTGTCCCAATGCACCCAAAATAATCAGCCAGTCGGGCACCGCATACTTCATAATTTCAGTTATTGATTATTTATAACAATGTTGTGGTGTAACAGCAGGCCGGCTGGTTAACCAACGGCCGAAAATTACAACAATAACGCGAACACCTTCGCCTATTACATCGCTGCAGTGCCAAAACATCAATTGGCCAGTAAGAAAAAAATCGTTTGCTTTGGCAACACTAAGTTAACGGGCAACCCCCCGCACGTTGAAAATTATCCGTTCACAATAAACCACACGATTTACTTGCTATGAATTCACTCAAAAAAATATTGTTACCCATTGTTGTTATAACGGCGATGTTAAACCGTTCGGCTGCCCAGGCACCGCTGTCGGTTGATATTTGTGTATATGGGGGTACCTCTGCGGGGGTAATTGCGGCTTATACCGCCAAAAAAATGGGTAAAACCGTTTTGCTGGTAGAACCCGGCCGGCATCTGGGCGGTCTTTCTTCGGGAGGGCTGGGTTTCACAGATATTGGTAACAAATATGCCATATCAGGACTGGCGCTAGATTTTTACCGGCGCATCGGTCAGCATTATGGAAAATTTGAGCAGTGGATTTTTGAACCACACGTGGCAGAGGAAACATTCAAAGGTTATGTACAACGCGGCGGTGTAAACGTATTGTATACGCACCGGCTGCAGGCGGTACAAAAAAATGGAAACCGCATCGCTTCCATCACAGTAGAAGATGCACAAACGCCGCAAGCCGCCTCTAATAAACTGATAAAGGCCAGCATGTTTATTGACTGCAGCTATGAAGGCGACCTGATGGCAAAAGCCGGCGTAACCTATACCATAGGGCGCGAAGCCAACGCGCAATACAACGAAACCTTCAATGGGGTGCAAATAAAAAACAAGCACCAGTTTCCCGATGGTATTGACCCTTACAAAACAAAAGGCGATGCTGCCAGCGGACTCTTATGGGGCATCAGCCCTGTACCTGCACAACCCGCGGGGTCGGGCGATAAAAAAGTACAGGCCTATAACTTCAGGATTTGCCTCTCCAGTGATCCCCGGAACCAAATTACCATTACACAGCCAGAAGATTATGACCCCGCGAAGTATGAACTGCTGATACGGGTGCTTGAAAAAGATCCACAACGGCCGTTCAATCTGATACTGAAACCAGATCTGATGCCCAATCAAAAAACAGACATTAATAACAATGGGCCGTTGTCTACAGATATGATAGGCATGAATTACGCATTTCCTGAAGCAGACTATGCGCAACGGGAAGCTATACAAAAAGCACATGAACTGTATATAAAAGGGTTGTTGTATTTTATTGGGCACGACCCCCGCATGCCCGCGCATTTGCGTACTGAAATGCTTAGATGGGGCTACCCCAAAGATGAATACACAGACAATGGTAACTGGTCGCCACAAATGTATGTACGCGAAGCCCGGAGGATGACAGGCGCCTACGTAATGACCCAGGCGAACTGCCAGGGTAAAGAAGTAGTGACCGATGCAGTGGGCATGGCTGCCTATACCATGGATTCTCATAATTGCGACCGCGTGGTGATTACACAAGACGGTGTGGCCATGGTAAAAAACGAAGGCGATGTGCAGGAAGGCGGCTTCCCTCCCTACCCCATTTCTTACCGCTGTATGGTACCCAAAGAAAACGAATGCAGCAACCTGCTGGTACCGGTTTGCTTGTCAGCCTCGCATATAGCCTATGGTTCCATACGTATGGAACCGGTGTTTATGGTACTGGGGCAATCCGCTGCCGTTGCCGCATCACTGGCTATCGATAAAAAATCAAGCCTGCTGAAAGTAGACATCGCCCGGTTGCAAAGCATACTTACCACCAACCCGCTGGCCGATGGCAGTAGCGGCGATATTTTTATAGACGATGCAGTAACAGATGCAGTGAAAGCCACCGGCAACTGGAAAAAAGTCAGCGATTCAAAAAACAGTTACGGTGCATCGTGGCTGCAATCGGCTCCCGGCGGAACGGAAACCAGTGCCGTAAAATTTGTTCCGCAAATAAGCAAGGCCGGCAGTTACCACGTGTATACCTATGTACCAAGGATTAACGGTGCCGCGTCGGCTGTTGTTTGCCAGGTATACGATGGTCAAACAAGTAAGGAAGTAGTACTTGATCATAAAAACGTGGTGGTGCAGGGACAGACTTCCGGCGAATGGGTATCTCTTGGCAATTATAAGTTTGCAGCAGGCAAAAAAGGATTTGTATCCATTACCAATAAAAATGCTGATGGGCTGGTAATTGCAGACGCAGTACTGCTGGTGCCTGAAAAGAGATAAAAAAAGCATGTGGCAGGCAAACCAACTGCGGTAACCTGCATAGAGCGTAATTAGTATGGGTGTAAAGTGTAACTTTAGCATAACCAACATCAATCACCATGAGCAATATCCGCAAAGAAGATATTAAACAGGAAGTGTTTGACCTGTACGATGATTATGCGCATGACCGTGTTAACCGGCGCGAGTTTATGCAAAAATTGTCGGCCTATGCAGTAGGTGGCATTACAGTAGCATCGCTTATGGGCTTCCTGATGCCCGATTATCATGGCGCCCTGCAGGTAAAAGCAGATGATCCACGTATACAATCATCTTATATAAACTATCCTTCTCCCAAAGGAGGTGGCACCATTAAGGCATTGCTTACCATGCCTGCCGGTACACCGGCAAAATGGGGTGGCGTGGTAGTGGTGCATGAAAACCGCGGGCTTAATCCGCATATTGAAGATGTGGCCAGAAGGGCAGCGCTACAGGGTTTTATTTCATTGGCACCCGATGCATTGACTCCACTGGGCGGATACCCAGGTGATGATGATAAAGGACGCGAACTGCAAAGCAAGCGCGACAGGAACGAAATGCTGGAAGATTTTATAGCTGGCTATGATTACCTCGCAAAACATGCGAATTGCAACGGCAAAGTTGGTGCGGTAGGTTTTTGTTTTGGAGGATGGATTGTTAATATGATGGCGGTTCGCATTGCCGGCCTTGCTGCTGCTGTGCCTTTTTATGGTGGCCAACCAACAGCCGATGACGTACCCAAAATAAAAGCACCGCTGTTGATACACTATGCAGGACTTGATACCCGCGTAAATGAAGGCTGGCCCGCATATGAGGCCGCGTTGAAAGCCAACAACAAAGCTTATACGGCATATATTTACCCCAATGTTAATCACGGTTTTCATAACGATACAACACCACGGTATGATAAACCCGCGGCTGAGCTTGCCTGGCAACGCACTGTTGATTTTTTTAAAGAAAAACTGACATAGCACAACCGGCATACAGATATAGCGGTACAACATTTTTTATGCTGCGTTTGTGGGCAAACAACAATTTACTTCAATGCGCAATTGCCTGTATTGATTGAAGCAGCCGAACCTGATTTACTTCATTAGCAATTACTAACCGATTGAAAAAAACCATTTAAGCTGATGGAAACCCTTAGCTCAAAACACCTTGCCACTTCTTTACTGGTGTGGCATCATTTCTGATTATACAAACAACTAAACAATAAGGCTTTGATGAAAAAAATACTGCTGGTAGACGACGACTCGGATTTGCTGGTGATGCTTAAAAACGTTTTAAAATCCAATGGCTATAGTGTAACGGTGTTGGCAGATGGTTCGGCAACCATGCGCACTATAAATTTTGTAACACCAGATATTGTGATACTGGATATTCATATGCCGCCATGGGATGGTCGCGAGATTTGTCTGCAGATAAAAAACCAGGAAGCTTACCGGCATATACCTGTTGTATTATACTCTGCCTTGCCTGAAGACAAAGAAGCCGTTAAAAATTGCCGGGCTGATTATTTTTTGCAGAAGCCACTTTCTACCAGTGCATTTGTAGATGAAATAAGAGAAGTGATGCGCATACGGGAGCAATAGGTACGTCGTACAACTACGATAAAAGTTGTAGAAATAATGCAACACGTCATCCCAAATTAAGCAAACATATAATTATCTGTCTGACTTTCATCAACGCAGCAATGTTTCTGCCGGTTTTTTACCTGAACTATTTCACAACCAGCCTTGTAACAACCAGGATTGACGCTATTATAGAAAATCTATAAGGGTAACCGTTAGCACTGGGCATACGCACAATAGTCAGGTTGCTGGTGGAATAGTAGCGCCACTTTCAGCTACTACCTTCAGGAAAAAAAATCATATTGTCCACTAAACATGCTGGTGCTGCCCCAATTACTGGCAGCCTTAAGCGTTTGTAATCCGTACACCGCGTCAAAAACGAAGCTTAAGATTAACCCCCACCATTTCAATTATCTCTTTTTACATTTGCAGAAATAAACGGCTATGAAGGTATTGCTGATTGAAGATGAACCCAGTGTGGCAGGCGTTATTAACCGTGGGCTAACGGAAAGCGGCTACCAGATTACGGTAGCACCCGATGGGCATATGGGACTTGAACTGGCATTACAGAATGCATTTGATATTATCATACTGGACATCATGCTACCAGGTATTAATGGCATGCAGTTGTGCAAAACCATTCGCGAACAAAATATATCAACGCCGGTATTGCTGTTAACAGCATTGAGTACCACCGAAAACATTGTGAGCGGCCTTAACGCAGGCGCCGATGATTACCTGGTAAAGCCATTTAAATTTGCCGAGCTGGAAGCCAGGTTGCGCTCGCTCAGCCGCCGTACCCAAATGAACCGGCCAGAAGAAAACATCCAGACCTTTGGCACCCTGTCTATTAATTTCGATGCAAGACTGATCGAAAAAGCCGGTCAACGTGTAATGCTAACCCCTACCGAGTTCAGGCTGCTTGAATATTTTGTGCGTAACAAGAACAGGGTATTATCGCGCATACAAATACTGGAACATGTATGGGGCATCGATTTCAATATGGGCACCAATGTGGTAGACGTTTACGTAAACTACCTCAGAAAAAAAATTGATACCCAGCCAGATCAAAAAATGATACAAACTGTAGTAGGTATGGGATACATGTTTAAAAGCTGATACACTGCCGTATGAACATTCAAACAAAAACCACCCTGCTTTTTACTACGCTCACCATGGCGGTCTTTCTGGTGCTGGCGGCAACCGTCTATTATTTTTCTAACCAGTTTACCTATGCAGATTTTTACAAACGCCTCGAACTGCGGGCCCGCATATCTGCTAAATTTGCTTTTGAACTGGACCATATCTCTACCGAAAACCTGAAACAACTGCGTAAAGATTACCTTGAAAAATTACCAGGCGAAGAATCATACACCGTAAAATTATTGGCTAACGGAGCCCCGCAAACGCCTTTTCCCGCCGGCCTCCCGCTCTCCTATCTTAAGAACATTGCAGCGGCACAGGGAGCAACTGTTTTTCACCAGGATAAAATGGTGCATTTTGCCGGATTGTTGTACAAAGACCAAACTGGTGATTTCCTGGTAATTGAATCGGCCCTAAACAGGTATGGAAATGAAATCATCGGGCGGTTGGGTAAGATCTTAATCATAACTTTAATAGCATCTGTGGCCCTGATTTACACGGTAGGGTTATACTTTTCGCGCAAAACGTTTGCACCATTCCGTTATATAACCAGTAAAGTGCAGATTATCAGTGAAGGTAATCTGCACCTGCGTCTCACCGAGAGACGGGGCGACGATGAAATATCTGAGCTGATCAATACTTTTAACAAAATGCTGGACCGGCTGGAAACCGCTTTTGAGTCGCAAAATAATTTCATCAGCAATGCATCGCATGAATTCCGTACCCCCCTTACCTCTATTGTGGCGGAAGCAGACTATGCGCTCTCGCACGAACGATCAGCCGAAGTATACCGCAAAAGCCTTGAAAATATTGTTCAACAGGCTGCCAAATTGCAGCGCCTAACCGGCGGACTATTATCACTGGCGCAAACCTCATTCGACGGCAAAAAACAACTTTGGGGTAAAGTACGCATTGATGAATTGCTTTTTGAAGCAAGGGAAAATGCAGCCGCTATATTCTCCAACAAGATCGTCATGCACCTGCCTGCCTTACCTGATAACGACGAAGACATCTGTATCACCGGCAATTATGACCTGCTAAAAATTGCGCTCGGCAATATCATTCTCAATGCCTGCAAATATTCTGGCGATAAGCCTGTCGCCGTTGAATTGATGATTGTTAAAAAACAGGCAATAGTAAAAGTTACCGACCAGGGCATTGGCATTCCTGCCGAGGAAATACGCCATATTTACGACCCATTTTTCAGGGCTTCTAATACCAACAAGTTTGAAGGATATGGTATTGGCATGCCCCTCTCGGGCAATATCATACGGATGCACCGTGGCAAAATTGCGGTTACATCAACCGTGGGTGAGGGCACTACCGTAAATGTGACCCTGCCGCTTGGCTAAAACCAGTATTCTAATACTTTTCTAATCTCATTCTAATTCCTTTCTTAGCGGTTTCTTAGCGGCTTCTAATGGTGGCGTAGCATTTTTACAGTACAAAAAAACAACACCATGACAACCATTTTAGTCCCCACCGATTTTACGCCTGCATCGCTTAAGCTGGCAGACCAGGCAGTAAAAGTATTGAACCGCGAAGTAAATATCATCCTGTTTCACGCTTTCGAGATGCCGTTCTATTTTGCTGATTTCTTCCGGCCCGAACGTGAACCCTGGCAGGAACTACTGACCGACAACCTGCGGCTCAGTTGCAAACAACTCAAAGACAAATACCCCTGGCTCATTAACAATATCAACTTGCGGTTCATGCAGGGCAATACCCCCGCCCTGTTCAGAAACTGGGCAGAAGCCAACCGCATCGATATGATTGTTTGCCCTACCAGCTATGTGTACACGAAAATACATGCACGCAGCCTTAATCCCCTTCCTTTTTTCAGGAAAAGCCGTATTACCTTGTTGCAGGATTTGAGTGTAAAAGAACAGCCTGCAGAAAAGGTTCCCAACAAACAGCAGGAACATAGTTACACGTTTATTTCAGCCTAAAGGCGATGGCCGGTCTCTTATTTATTACAGCCTAAAAAAAACAGCCATGCTTTTAAAAAAGAATATTCCCTTTAAATACGTGTTTGGCAAGATCAAATACGAAATTATCGCCATTACAGTGTATGCATTGCTGATTGCGATATTTTATAACAAATATCATTTTGTAAGAATCACCATTCCGCTGGCTATACCGGCGGTATTGGGCACCGTAATTTCTTTGCTGCTGGGCTTTAGGAGCAACCAGGCTTACGACCGTTGGTGGGAAGCCAGGCATATATGGGGTGCCATTGTAAATGATTCACGCACATTGGCCCGCCAGGTAATGACGTTTACACATAACGGTTATAACAGCAAAGAAGTAGCGGCATTCCAGGAACGCGTTATCCGCCGGCAGATAGGCTGGGCATTCAGTTTCGGCAGGCATTTGCGCAATGAATCACCGATGAAGGGTCTCAGCGATTACCTTGATCCAAAAGAATTGCAACAAGTTAGCCAGGTAGACAATGTTCCGTCTGCATTGCTTGATCACATGGGTGCCGACCTGAGGCTCGCGCTTGAACAGGGTTGGATCAACAGTTACCAGCAGGTAGAACTTGACAGAACCATTTCCCGCATATGCGATGCCATGGGTAAATGCGAACGCATCAAGAACACGGTATTCCCCAGTACTTACAGTTTGTACATTCATTTGTCGCTCATGCTGTTCATTGGGTTGCTGCCGTTTGGCGTAATTGAATATTTCGGCTTTGTGGAAGTACCGTTGGTAGTAGCCATTTCAGCCTGTTTTTTGCTGATAGAAAAAATGGCCATTCACCTGCAGGATCCGTTTGAGAACAAACCAACCGATACACCTGTAACCACCATTGCAGCCAGCATAGAGAAAAATCTCTTGCAGTTGTACCAGGTGCGCATGGCCAGCCAGCAACGGCCTGCTGTTCACCCGCTGCAGAAAGAATTAATCAGTAAGTCCATTTTACGCGCCGAGCCGGAAAAGAAAGAAGTGTATGACGATGGGCTGTTGTCTTATTTTAAACATTCAAACGGAAAGGCTTACTATATTCTATAAGAAGGATACACCTGCTGGGGCCTGCCCGGTTAGACCCGGCATTGTTTTTTGAACGAATTGATCCAACCAACCGGACAATACTTTCATTCCATCAGCAGGTGTAACCTTTTTTACTTCCCTATGATTTTTTATCGATATGTTAATTTGTAATTTGTTACGTTGTTTCATCACGCTGCGCTGCCGGCTTTTTTCTCAACACATAGAAGCATAGAATCACATATCGCCTCCCCTATACTTCCCTATGATCCTATGTGCCTATGTGGTAACAGAACTGTTACTACATACACTATCCCAAATACTATTTTGTATCCCCAACAAAACAATTGGATTATGCTGTTCACATTGTTTTATTTTTCCCGGTTGAAAATGTTAAGGTTTGATTTGCAAAAGCCCAGGTTTGGCTGCAAAGGCAATAGGATCAACATCTATGAGTGTTAATGACTTGACCATTTTGGCAGTACCGGTTTTATACTTTATAAAATGGGGGGTCTTCAAATGAAACTGGTAGGCTTCTTTACTTGCATAAATTTCTAATACCGTTACACGGTTGGGGTGATCTTTTTCATACATGGCGTACAACGTAAGCACGCCGGGCTCTGATGCTACGGCTGCTTTGGTATGCACTTCCACCGCTGCCTTGTATTGTTGCAGATAGGCAGTATCAATCTCCAGTTTAGCCAGCCTCACCATCCAGGTTTTCTCCTGCGCAATTGCTACATAGCTGGTGAAAAAGAAAAAAATACACAATAAAGAACGACCCGCTGTTTTTATGACACTGTTCATAAGACTCCAAAATTATTTGTTGATCATTGGTTGTTGATAAAACCGCTTACCGGCTTCCAACGGCAAACCGTACATGAAGATAACTAATTGCATAACAACCGGCGCGTCCTCATCCGTACACCTGTGCGTATCAAAACCGGACAATTCTTTCGCACCCGTTTTCATACCATCCTGATTAATAGCAGATTTCACAATTGGTACTTTTCTGGCAACAAGCTTACCAAGCAATCAGAGAATGAATACCGAACATAAAATATACCTGCTTTTTGCAAAAAAAATGGCCGGCCATATGACAGAGCAGGAGCAGCGGCAACTACAGGATTTAATTACACGCAATCCGCACCTGCATTATTCACTTGAAATGTTGAATGATGTATGGAACCAACGACCGCCCACAACCAACAGCATTACAGCAGATAACTTTCAACTACTGCACCATTGGCGCTATCAACCACCTGCCATCAAAACCCGCCGCATGAGTATTGCTGCCCGCATTGCTGCAAAGGCAAAACAGATTGCTCAATGGATAACCGGAATGCATGCCGACGGCATGCAGAAAAACTTGTTATAGCTTCAGATCATTAATTAGTAACTGCGTGAATCAACTGTATAAAATAATGGATTAATTAACGTAACTGCAGAAATAGCAGCGCCAATAGACACCATACCAGTTACGTTAAAAAATACACCCTTACTATTTGTATTGATTTACTGCATTAGTAATAGCTAGCTAGTTTTTATTTTGAACGATGCATCCTTGCAGATGTTGTTCCAGGTATTTACACTCATCAATACGCGCCATTCGATCACTCAATTGCACCGCATTTTGCAATGCCACAGGAAAACTATAGTAAAAATTACCACCTTTAGGGTATCGGTCAATTCAACAAACATGATTTACTTCGTTAGCAGAATTATTTCTTACCCAAACCCCCAAACCAGATTAGTTAAGCGCTCCCCTGTTAGCTAATATAAATCCGCCGCCGGCTCTATATTCCAATTATTGTCCTTTAAACAACAAGAACATGCAAAAGAAGTTCCTGCTACTATTATTATGCTCCGGCATTATCATCGCCGGCAATGCCCAGATGGGTGTGGGTACCACAACCCCTAATTCTACGCTCGACGTTCGTGGTTCATTGTCTACCGGCTTCAGGGCGTTTACCGCAAACACCACCGCAACTGCCTCAGACAACCTGCTGGTGTTCACCGGTACAATAGCCGCTACACTAACCCTGCCGGATGCCGGGCCGTGCATCGGCAGAACGTATTGGATAAAAACAGCAGTCAGCTCGCCGTTAACCATTAATACCACTGCAGCGCAAACGATAGACGGACTGCCCACATGGCCAATGAGCACTCCTAATAAAACGCTGAAGGTGGTAAGCAATGGCGCCAACTGGGTGGTTGCTGCAGAAACCCTGCCTGGCAGCGGCGGTCCTGCTGCGGCATGGACGCCCGGCGGAAACCCTTTTGCTACTCCCCAAAATTTGGGTACCACCACCGATACAGATATTCCTTTTATCACCAATAAAGTTGAGCGCATGCGTTTGCATTCAGATGGCCGGTTAGAGATAGGCAGTAATACAAGCGGTTCAACAACGGCCATCACTACCCGCTCCGCCACCTCAGTAGCTGCTTTTCCCACAGCAAGCTATGGAGATTATAATGGCGGGGTTATTCAATCAACGTATCCCGGCGGACTTACCGGCCAGATTCTAAATATTTCAGCCGCGGGAGCCAATGCCGGTAACTGGCCGTCCAATATTGCTTTCTGGACAAGAACCAACGGCGGCACCAATGCCACAGAAAAAATGCGTTTAAGCAATGGTGGCCGGTTAGATCTAGGTAGTGCCAGCACCGGCCCCAACGTAGCCATCACACTTCGTACGGCAACAACCGTAAACACTTTTCCTGCTGCTACCTATGCCGATTACAATGGCGGCGTGCTGCAATCAACCTATCCCGGTGGATTAACCGGCCAGATACTTAACATTGCTGCGGCTGGTGCCAATGCCGGCAACTGGCCATCTAATATTGCATTCTGGACAAGAACCAACGGCGGCACCAACTCCACAGAAAAAATGCGTTTAACCAACGGTGGCCGGTTAGAGGTTGGTAGTGCCAGCACCGGCGCCGGTGTAGCCATCACACTTCGTACCGCTACCAGTGTAGCCACCTTTCCTACGTCAACTTATGGCGATTACAATGGCGGCGTGCTGCAATCCACTTATCCCGGCGGCCTTACAGGGCAAATCCTGAATATTTCTGCAACAGGTTCTAATGCCGGCAACTGGCCTTCTAATATTGCCTTCTGGACACGCATCAATGGTGGCACCAATGCGGTGGAACGCATGCGCATTAGCGATGATGGTTTTGTAGGCATTGGGTGTACATCTCCCAATTACCGTTTGCAGGTAGTGGGCGATATTGCTGCCAGCGGCGGTACACTAAGGGCCGCATCTGCCGTAATCAGCACTTCCATCTCTGCCTGTTCGGATATTCGTTACAAAAAAGATATTGCCCCCATTGGCAATGCACTGAACAATGTGATGAAACTTCAGGGTGTATCCTATAACTGGAAGACAGAAGAGTTTCCCGACAATTATTTTACTACCAAACACCAATTGGGCATCATTGCGCAGGAATTAGAAAAAATATATCCCGAACTGGTAGAAACCGATGCGAAAGGATATAAAACAGTTGATTATTCTAAAATGGCACCCGTGCTTATAGAGGCCATCAAAGAACAACAGCGGCAACTGACTGCGCAACAGGCGCAGATCAATTCACTTAAAAACGACATCGACGAAATAAAGAAAGCCATTGCCGCAAACAAAAAATAACCGGTTAATAATACCATTATTATGACACCAATTATAAAAACCATTTCACTTAGCGCGGCACTGTTAGGAGTGGTTATTGCGCATGCACAAACAAGCGTGTACAATACCGGTACACTCGGCATAAGCCCCGGAGTGGATGTATATATTTCAGGGTCTTTTAATAATACCGCCACGGCCTCGCTCATTAACCGCGGCAACCTGCGCATACTGCAGGGCCTGGTGAACGCACAACCGGGTATGACCTCCGGCGCAGGCACTTTGTATTTAAGCGGTTCAGTACTGCAGGTAGTTAGCGGTCCGCAACCATTTGCCACCTTTAACCTTGTTACCAATAATCCGGCCGGCGTACTGCTCAATACAGATCTTAATGTCAGCGGCCTTCATACATTTGCCGCCGGCGTTGTTACCACGTCAGATGCGCCTACCTTTTTACACTACCTGAATGGCGCCAGTTATACCGGCCTCACAGACACCCGCTACATCAGGGGAAGCGTAAGTAAAACAGGCAATACCGATTTTACTTTTCCACTGGGCAACGGTACGGTGCAACGGCCATTGGCGATCAGCAACCTATCCGCGGTTTCTACCTTCACTGCCTCGTACGGCGGGCCCACTACCAATCCACTTAACATTACTACGCCTTTGGTAAAAGTTTCGCCCTATGAGTATTGGACGCTCAATAGAATCAGTGGTGGTACCGCTACCGTAGATCTTTTTTGGGATAACAGCAAGGTTACCATGCCACCGTATATTGTTGCAGATATCCGTGTTGCCAATTATGTTGGCGGCAGTTGGGTAAACCGCGGCGGCAATGCTACCGGCAATACTGCAACCACTGGGACCATTCGGTCAAATCCGCTATCAACGTTTGGCGCATTTACGTTTGGCAGCATTTCGTTTGCGCTGCCGGTAAACATTATACAGTTTACTGCCAGTGCGGCGGCCGGCGGCAACCTGGTTAGCTGGACAACCTCCGACGAAATAAACGTCAGCCATTACGAACTGCAACGCAGCGATGATGGTATTAGTTTTTATAATCTTGGCAATACTGCTGCGCAGAATGCTGCGGGCATACTACAATATAATTATACAGACAGTAAAGCAGTACAGCAACCCACCGTATACTACCGTTTGCGCAGTGTGGATAAGGATAGCACCTCGAAACTGTCGAAAATTATTTCCCTTAGCAGTAACAATGCCAGTCCTGCGCTGCTGTATGCCATCAACCCTGTTCACAACCGCATTGAATTACAGGTACAGCGCATCACCGGCAAATTACACTATAGCGTCAATTCATTGTCTGGGCAAACGCTGCAACGCGGAGAACTGAACATAGGACAGTCTGGCCGCTATAGCATTCCGTTGCTATCTGCCATTGCAAAAGGCGTTTATGTATTACAGGTAGAGAAACCAGGTTTTATATTTACGCAGCGCCTGGTGGTTGATTGAGAAAGATCAAAAACTTATAAACGAAATGTCCGGGCTATCCTTGTGAATAACCCGGACATTTTTTATTTAACTGCGATACAGTTCGATTGAAGGATGGCAACTCAACCATTCAATATAGTACCGGCGCTGCATTCAGCATCGGAAACTGGCGCTGGTGCCAGTAAGGATACGCAGGTAATATTTCGCTGGCTTTGTCAAGCTGTTGAATTTGTTCGAGCGATAACTTCCAGCCCGCTGCTTCCAGGTTTTGTTTTAATTGTGCTTCATTCCGCGCACCAATGATAATACTGCATACCGTAGGGCGTTGCAATAACCAGTTGAGTGCTATTTGCGCATGTGTTTTACCGGTAGTTTTAGCAAGTTCATCCAGCACATCCACAATTCGGTACAACCTTTCATCATCGGCAGCAGTGCCCAATACGGGGTTACCGCCCTGGGCCACCCTGGCATCTTTTGGCATCGGCTGGTTTCTTCTGTATTTGCCGCTCAGCTTTCCACTGGCCAAACCGCTCCACACAATGGTGCCGACGCCCTGGTCAATACCCAGCGGCATCAGCTCCCACTCCAGGTCACGGTTGAGCAAAGAATAATAGGCCTGGTGCCCAACATATTTACTGTACCCATATCGTTCCGCAACGCTTAAAGATTTCATAAGATGCCAGCCAGAAAAATTGGAGCAGGCAATATAGCGCACCTTTCCACTTTGCACCAGGTTGTTCAGCGTGTTGAGGGTTTCTTCCACCGGTGTATTAGCATCAAATCCGTGCATATGGTAGATGTCGATATAATCAGTGCCCAGCCGGCGCAAACTGTCTTCGCACGCTTTTATCAGATGAATGCGTGAAGAACCATAATCATTCACCTGATCGGATACCGGAAATGTTGCTTTGGTAGAAATAAGCACGTTGCCCCGCATACTCTTAACGGCTTTGCCTAATATTTCTTCCGCCGCACCGGCCGAATAGGCATTGGAAGTATCAAATAAATTAACGCCTGCATCCATGCACAGGTTTACCAGGCGGGTTGCTTCCTCCACCTGTGTGCTACCCCACGCCTTAAAAAAATCATTGCCGCCGCCAAATGTGGCAGTGCCAAAACTCAACACCGGAACGCGTAACCCAGAATTGCCCAATTGCCTGTATTCCATAATAATAGTTTTATAGTGACCGTTAGTTTTAAACTTTAAATTGGTTGTCCCCGAAGATAAATAATTCAAGCGGGCTGTGTATAACCAAAGTCTGATTTCGCAGTGGCAAATTGTAACGCTGTTACAGACTTCGGTTATTTGATGTGCACGGTTAATTGCATTCCAACGAGATAAGATACCCGAAGTCAAAGTCACTATTCTTAAGTTCCTCTAAATTTTTAGACTTCGGGTATCAACGGTTTTCGCTTTAAATAACTGAAGTCTGATCTCGCAGTGGCAAATGGTAACGCTGTTACAGACTTCGGTTATTTGATGTGCACGGTTAATCGCGATTGGCTATCGAATAAGATACCCGAAGTCAAAGTCACTATTCTTCTGTTACACCAAATTTTGAGACTTCGGGTATCAACGGTTAGTTATGTAAATAACCGAAGTCTGATCTCGCAGTGGCAATTGTAACGCTGTTACAGACTTCGGTTATTTGATGTGCACGGTTAATCGCGATTGGCTATCGAATAAGATACCCGAAGTCAAAGTCACTATTCTTCTGTTACACCAAATTTTGAGACTTCGGGTATCTATAGACTTAGGATCATAATAATTCCACCCAGCCATCTGTTCCGTTCACTCGTATCATCTGCCCGTCTTTAATCAGTTTGGTGGCATGCTCTACACCCACCACCGCAGGGAGTCCATATTCACGGGCTATTACAGCACCATGCGTCATCAGGCCGCCTACTTCGGTAACGAGGCCTTTGATAGATACAAACAGCGGCGTCCAACTGGGGTCTGTAAAAGCCGTGACTAAAATATCGCCGGGCTGCAGGTTGGCATCTTCTATGCGCTTTATTACACGCGCACGCCCTTCTACAATACCGGTTGAAACAGGAAGGCCGGCAATGGCATTGGGCGGCAGGTTGGCATGCTGATAAGTGCCGGTAATGATTTCACCATCAGACGTTATCACGCGCGGTGGCGTTAGTTTGTCGTAAAGTTTGTAGGCCTCTTTCCGCTGTTGAATGAGATGGTAATCTACTGTACCCTTACCTGCCAATTGACGCAGTTCCTCAAAACTTAGCCAGTATACATCTTCCTTTTCTTTGAGCACACCGGCTTTTACCATGTTGGTGGCCGCTGCTACTATCGCCTGTTTATAAATATACATACGGCTCACCTTACCAAATTTCGGGTACTCTCGGTAACCAATATAGTTGCGCACCAGCGCAATTTTTTCTTTTGTTTCGCGCGCTTTTTCTTCGCCACCAGGTAATAGTTGCAAACGAGCCAATAATTCCGTTTCCTTCGCCAAAGCTTCCTGCAGACCCTGTTCAAATTTCTGCCCACTGGCGCCTGCTGTAAAATGAGCAATGTTAGATACTATCATGGGCAGCAGCATCGAAGGTTTTTCTGCCCAACGTGTGGTAGTAATATCAATCTCGCCTACGCATCGCATGCCGTATTTGCGCAGAAAATTGTTGATTGCCTGCTGAGCTTCCGCTCCACCTTCATATCGCAACATCTCTTCTAAAAAATAATCATCTGTTACCGTTTGCAGGTATGCCACTAATTGGGGGTAAGGCCTTATTACATCGGCGACATCAAGCAAAGCCAGTCCCATGGCGGAAGTAATATTGTTGGGTACGGATTGTGAGAGGGTATCTGCCGCATTCTTCTCACCCAGCCATGCATTCATGTTATCATTGATCCAGAACGAAGCATCCATAGCAGCCATAAACACCCGGTGGCTTTCCGGGTCGAACAGTATTTTTTTTAACTCCACCATATCTTCCGCAATAAAATCAAAAAGTGCCGTGCCGGTTTTACCATGTATGTTTTGTTGCAATAAAGCAATGGATGCTTCGCTGCGTTGTATTAATCCGGCAACAATGCCCGGATCATTTTCAACCGCTACAGGTGCAGTTTGCCGGTTGCGCCAAGCAGCGGTTTGATCGCCGGATGTAGGTTGCGGCGGGGGCAAGAAGCCCTCGCGGGAGGCAATCGTGTTCAGTGCATCTTTTATGAGCGGGTCAGATTTTCCCAGCATATCAATTACACCTTGCCTGCTTTCTGTGGCAGTTAAATATGTGGTGATATCAACAAACAACCTACCTGCTGCAGTACGCATTGGCGCGGGGGTTATCATTAGAAAAAAAGACAAACCCAGGGGTTTCATGGGATTTGTCATCATCTGTTGGTGGCCCACGGAAATATAGACACGATTGCCGGCGTCGGTTGTTTCAGGAATGGGGAATAGTGTCGTAATAGGCCGGCTTTGCACGATATGCAATAGCCCATCTGCCAGGCACCATTCAATGTCTTGCGGATGGTTAAAATGAGCTTCAATACTTTTGCCCGTGCGCGCCAGCGTTAGTATCTGATCATCGGCAAGTGTTTGTGTGTGCTGCTGCCATGCCTCAATGGGCTGTTGTTGGGTGCCGCCTGATTTTGCTGCGTAAATACCCAATTGTTTGCTGGAAATTTTTTTGTCAACAATTTCGCCATCCCTCACTTTATAATTATCAGCATTTACCAAACCGGCCACCAGCGCCTCGCCTAATCCAAAACTGGCATCAATAGATATGGTTTTCCGATTGCCGGTAACAGGGTCGGCGGTAAATAAAATACCTGCTGCCTGTGGAAACACCATTTGCTGTACTACCACCGCCAGCTGAACGGCGCGATGGTCTATCCCATTTTGCATGCGATAGATAATAGCGCGGTCGGTAAACAAAGAGGCCCAGCATTTTCTGGTGTGCAACAATATCGACTCCTTACCAGTAATATTTAAAAATGTATCCTGTTGACCTGCAAATGATGCTGAAGGCAAATCTTCGGCAGTGGCGCTGGAGCGTATGGCGAAGGCATCGTGCTCATCAAACAATAACAGATTTACTTCGATGGCCGCTGCTATGTCATGTGGAATTGGGATGCTTTCGATAAGCAAACGAATTTTTTTGCCAATGGTACTGATGCTGGCGAAGTCGGCCGGTGCAAGCAGCGATAATTTATCAAGCAGATCAGTTAGTGCAGCATGACTACCCGTTATTTTTTTATAAGCTTCTGTGGTAATACAAAATCCATTGGGCACAAGGATACCTTTAATGCCTGCTAATTCTCCCAGGTTGGCCCCCTTACCGCCGGCAAGCGACAACATCGTTCTATCAAGTTCGCTTAAAGAAATAGTATAGGTATTCATTATTTCCTGCTTTTAATTGTTTAACAATTGCGCGAAGCAACAACAAATATGCTGCCTGTTCTTGCCTGCGCATATTTATTTTTTTCAGCAGAAAAAATGCGAACAATCAATTGTATTTCTTGTTGATAATGCAAAGGCCCAGGTGGAATTATAGACCGACGTCGTGCTTTTTCTTAATAGTAGACTAAAAATGACACCATCAGTTATTCAATGCAAAAAGCCGGATTAGATAATCCGGCTTTTGATACAGCTATCCTTTTAACGATATTACGCGGGTACAGTGGCTGCTGTTTCCAGCTTATTATCTTTTGAAAATTTATCGCGGTGTTCCTGAAATTTTTCCATCAGATTGCTGATGTCAGTTATACCCTTGTCAACACTTTCATGCACATCGGGTAAAGCCTTATCCAGTAACTGAACACCGAGGTTAATATTTTCAGCTTCTACCTGCGATATCTTTTTTAATACGGATGTCTGACTGCTTTTTACATCTTCCAGTTCACGCAGGATTTTATCCATCATTTCTAGTTTTTGCAATTTTTCCATAATTAACTGTTTTGTGTTATAAAACAAATACTGTGCTGGGAATGATTCCGCCTGTAATTAGGCAGGATGCCGCCTTGTTTGGGAAAAAAATACCCTGATTTTCGCTGCCAGAATTACCTTTTACTTCATTTGTTAATAAAGCTGAAGCATTGCTTTTAATTCAATTTTTACGTCCTTTTCAGGGCTGAGATGAATGACTGCCTCTTGACGTAAAATTTTTCCATGTTCTTTTTAATGATTACTTTGAATAGGTAAAACAACCCCTAATTCCAATTACCAGAAAGACCCGCTTCAATCCTGCTCCCATCATTCGTTCATTTCATCTTGTTGCCGCATCGTGATCCGTCCTTCAGAACAGTATTGCATAATCATGATTTTTTTATTGCGTCATTACAATACTTACATCGGCACCTTATTTAATCGTGTGCAGGCGTATCTATACATTAAATCATGTAAAAACTATTTTTATGAAAGATATCAAAACTACCCTTGTAGCAAAGTGGTTTGAGGAAGTTTGGAATAAAGGCCGGAGCGCTGCCATTGATCAATTGCTGGCACCCGAAATAATGGCATATGGCCTTGGTACTGTGGGTCATCTCAAAGGCATCGAAGCATTTAAATCATTTTATGAGGACTTTAAAATGCAACTAAACAATGTGGAGGTGGTAGTTGAAAACGTGGTATCCGAAGAAGACATGGAAGCGGCGTTCTGCAAAGTAACCGCTATTGATGCTGCCTCCGGAAAAGCGCTGGCTTTTTCTGGCATGTGTATGATAAAAATTAAAGACGGCAAAATTGCCGAAGCATGGAACAACTTTGATTTTCTGACCATGTACCAACAGATGGGATTTGAGTTTAAAGCCCGTTAAATTTCCTGCCTCCCGTACATAGCATGTACGACTTATTTGCACTAAATTGTACGCTGTCTTCATAAAACAACGCACCATGTTATATTGTACACCCTTTCTTTTATTTGATGGAAATTGCGCCGCGGCCATGACTTTTTATAAGCAATGCCTGGGCGGCGAATTAACGCTTACAAAATTGGGCGACACACCTATGAAAGCCCAGTTTCCGGAAGAGAAACACGAACGTATTATCAATGCGCGTTTGCAGAGTGGTAATATCGATTTCTCGGCAACCGACTGGATGGCTTCGCCGAACTTGGAACCGGTACCTGGCAATATGATGAGTATCTACGTGGTGGGTGGCAGCTTTGATGAACTGAAAACGGCTTTCGATAAACTGTCCGAAGGCGCAGTCCAGGACAAAAGAACATTTATTGCGCTCAACAATATGCCGTTTGGCAGCTACGGGCAATTCACTGATAAATTTGGCGTTGCCTGGATCTTTAAAGGCGATAAGAAATGACGAAGATTTGGTATTAGTGACCATCAAGGCTGTCAGGGACAAACTCCAGCAAGCAATCATATAATAAGCAATAAGCCCGCGGTAGATACCGCGGGCTTTAGACCCAAAACTATCTCTCTGATAATGCAAAAGTCATCCAGGCGTTTCGCAATGACGTAAAGTAGTACTCGGTACGTCTTTGCGAGCCGCTAGCAGAATGATAATATAATTAGTGACCTGCGCGGCGAAGCAATCTACTTTTGCCGTAATGTACAGCTACACAAAAATGCAAACGCATGTTGCATTAGGCGCGAACCATGCACGCCCATCAGAAGATTGCTTCAACGCCCTATCTCTCTGATAATGCAATAGTCATCCCGGCGTTTCGCAATGACGTCACGAAGTATCGGGCGTCCCGCAATGACGTAAAGTAGTAGTCGGTACGTCCTTGCGAGCCGCTAGCCGGTTGATCATTAATTAGTGACTTGCGCGGCGAAGCAATCTACTTTTGCCGTAATGTACAGCTACACAAAAATGCAAACGCATGTTGCATTAGGCGCGAATCATGCACGCCCATCAGCAGATTGCTTCAACGCCATGTCTCTCTGATAATGCAATAGTCATCCCGGCGTTTCGCAATGACGTCAGGAATTATACGACGTTTTGCAACCCAGCCACATAGCAGGTGGTTCGTCTTTGCGAGCCGCTAGCAGAGTGATAATATAATTAGTGGCTTGCGCGGCGAAGCAATCTACTTTTGCTATAATATACTGCTACACAAAAATGCAAACGCATGTTGCATTAGGCGCGAACCATGCACGCCCATCAGCAGATTGCTTCAACGCCATAGTTCTCTGATAATGCAATAGTCATCCCGGCGTTTCGCAATGACGTCACGAAGTATCGGGCGTTTCGCATAACGCCACGTTGTAGGCGGCTCGTCACTGCGAACCGCTAGTCGGTTGATGATATAATGAGTAACCGGCGCGGCGAATCAATCTTATCTACAGTTATTTTTACTCTTTAGAAAATAAGTACATTTAATAAGAAGAAATTAGCAGGCAGCTTAAGTAACGCACTTACTGTAGTTACATTTTTAATTTGACGCCAACCCATGCCAAGCATTTGAAACATTTCCTGTTCATAACAACCTTTTGTTTTTTACTCACCTGCAGTTACCGCAGCAATGCCCAGGTGTATGCTGCTGCGCGCTTACTTACCACGGTGGATGGCTTATCAGATAACCGCGTCAATTGCATATATAAAGACAAGACTGGTTTTGTATGGATAGGTACAAGAAACGGACTGAATCAATACGACGGGCATTCGTTCCGCGTATTTAAACCTTCTTCTGGCAATTCTATTTCCAACGAAATCATTCATTCAATTACTGAAGACAAGAACGGCAATGTGTGGGTGGGTACTATGGATGGATTGAACAAGTACAATGTTGCCACTAACCATTGGGAAACCATCATGCCGCTCACCAATAAAACGAAACCAGGATTACCCAACAACCTGGTGTGGGATATACAGTTCGACCAAACGGGCCTGTTGTGGATTGCCTCTGATGTATTTGAATTCAGCAGTTTTAATACTACCACCGGTGTATTTACCCATTACGACTGGCCCGGCTTTGCAAAAACATTGCCTGCCATTGCGGCTTCCCGGTATACTTCCATTCAAAAGTTTACTGCAAAGTCAGCGCATGAATACTGGCTGGCCACCAACAGGGGGCTGGTGCATCTCAACATCAACACCCGTACTTTTAAGTTGATAGGCCAGGGATATAAAGGCACAGTAAAATCACTTTGGTATGATGTATCCGCCGGTAAAGTATACATTACGCTGGATACTGGCGAATGTTTCGCGTATGATGAAACCACTGAAAAACGAGATAGGGTTGATCCGCTCCCCGATCCGTATCCATCAACACAATTGTCTGTTGCCCGCAACAATCAACACTGGATGGCCGCTGCCACAGGCGTGCTCACTATAACGGCAGGCGCACAGGGCTTACGTTTATCGGGCCATATTGCCGGTTTCAGCGGTTCGCTGCTGCCGGACGCCATTAACGCCGTTTATACAGACAACAATGGCATACACTGGGTGGGAACGGATAACGGATTGGCGTTGTACGATCCCCAACCCATGACCAGCTTTATACCGTTATTGCCATTGTCTGTTAAACCCGCCGGCAATACAATGGGTGGTGTTTATTTTGATGCGCTGAGCAATAGTTATTTTGTGTGCGCACTTGATCCCGCAACGGTTTTTGTTGTGCCGGCAAATGGCAATGCCATTACAAAAATGACGACTGATGTACATGGCGAACGTTTTTCTGGCTGTAACACCATTACCGAAGACAGCGATGGAACTATATGGCTGTTAACCGACCGGCATTGCTATCGATACGATACCCTACGCAAATCTTTTCGCAGGTTTGCTATGCCCAACCGGGGCACAGATGCAGGCTTCAGGGCCTTTGCACAAGATACCGCAGGCAACTATTGGTTTGGTACTTACCTGCAAGGCATTTACTTATACAATAAAAAGAAGCAGCAATTTGATTCAACCCATTTTCCATTTCTACCCTTTACCAAAAAAATAGGCAGCCTGCGGCTGGATACAAAGCGCAACAGTATTTGGATTAGCGCATACAGCAGCGATGTGATACGATATGAGTTGGGCACGGGGTCTATGGAAGGCTTTGAAGACCGCCCGGGCCTTTCCGCCCTGAACCTGGTGAGCGATATTCTAATAGATCGCCATGGTAATACGTGGATGGCTACCAGTGGCAGCGGCATTTTTAAAATGCCGGCAGGTAAACCCGCCGGCACATCCGTTAGTCATTTTAACATGAAAACGGGACTGCCGGAAAATACATTTGCAGCCATGGCCGAAGACCAGTCAGGTCATATCTGGCTTCTTTCTGAAACCGGGCTGAGTGCTATAGATTCTGCAGGCAACCTTTTAAAGGCGAGGCAACCCTCATCGTCTACCGGTATCACCAACTTTACCTCAGACACCCGCAGTCCGCACCATATTGTTTTCAATCCATCGCGCAAAGAAATAGCCGCGGCTGCCGGCGGAGGTTTATACCTTGTTTCCACGGCAATACCGCAGCTCACCTATTCGCTAACCCTGGTAATTACCAGCGTTAAAACCGGCAACCGCGATTCAATGACCGAACATACCAGCATAGACTCAGTACAAGCCCTACCCTACCGCAACAATGCGCTACGTGTTGAGTTTGCCGGTTTATATTATGGATCTTCGGCAGAAGTAACGTATGAATACCAATTAACAGGGTATGATAACCAGTGGCACCCAACCACCACTTATACCGCATTCTATCAAAACCTGCCGGCGGGCAGCTATCGCTTTGCGGTAAGGGCCAGTTACCGCGGCAAGGCATTAACGCGGTTAGTGTACCCCGTTAGTTTCGTTATAGTACCACCGTTTTGGGTACAATCCTGGTTTGTATCGTTATTATTGTTACTCACTGCTACCGCCGTTGCATTGCTGGTGTACAGCCTATTGCAAAAACTAAAGGCGGAAAAATTGTTGAACGCATTTGCAACTTCGCTTTATGGAAAAAACAATTTGGAAGATATTTGCCGCGATGTTGCGCGCAACTGCATTGGCAAGCTAGGTCTGAGTGGTTGTATTATCTACCAGTACGACGAAGAAAGACAATTGCTGGTATTGCAGGCTGCGGCTGATGCCAGGCAAACTGTACCACACCATGGGTATCACTCCAGCATTCCGTTTAGCAAACAAGCGGCAACACAAATAGCAGCAGCAGGAGAAATGAACACCACACCGGATAGTTACCACCAACCATTCAGCCAACCAACAAGTCTGTCAGCTTTGCCCGGTATAACCTTACCGATGATAACAGACGGTAAATTACGGGGCGTTATGGATGCAATACCACCCGGGACAAAGTATGTTGGTTTTTACCGGAAACTATTGAGCAGGGTGGCTACCCTTTGCGCAGAAAGAATGGCCCGTTACCAGGGCGAAGAAAGACTGCGCGGTAAAATTGCGCGGGACCTGCATGATGAAATGGGTTCCACCTTAACAAGCATTAACATTATGAGTACGGTGGCCATGCAAGATGGGGCACAGATGAAAGTGAATGATTACCTGCAGAAAATAAAAGATAACTCTGCCCGCATCCTTGAAAGCATCGGTGATATGGTTTGGGTGATTAACCCTGCCAACGACAATTTTGAAACGCTGCTGTTTCGCATGAAAGAGTTTGCTGCGGAAATGCTGGAGCCTGCAGGCATCCAATATCATTTTAGAGAGAATGGCCGGTTAAACGGCGTTCAATTACACCTTGCACAACGGAAAGAGCTGTACATGATTTTTAAAGAAGCCATCACCAATGCGGTTAAGTATAGCAACGCTACTGACATATCGGTTCACCTGCACACAGACAATAATATACTTCAAATGGAAATCTCAGATAACGGGCGGGGCTTTGATGTACACGCTACCACAAAAGGCAATGGTTTACGAAATATGAAAAACCGGGCGGAGGGCATTGATGCGTCCATCACCATCTTGGCTGAAAAAGACAGGGGTACCAGCATCCGGTTACACCTGCCCCTCACCCTATCAGGGTATGATAACAATGGGGTATAACAGGTATTTTTGAACAACCGCTAAAACCGAAAAGCCATGGAAACTGGTATTGTCATTTATGAGGACAACGATAGCCTGCGGCAAAGCCTGGAGCAATTGCTGATGCTTTCCGGACAATACCGGATACTCGGCACCTTTAACCATTGCAGCGATGTAGTTAGCACCGTGACAACATTGCAGCCCGATGTGATACTGATGGATATCGATTTACCCGGCATTAACGGAATTGAGGCAGTAAAAAAAATAAGGGCCGGCAACCAAACGGTGCAGATTATCATGCTTACCGTTTTTGACGACAATACCCATGTGTTTGATGCATTGTATGCAGGCGCCAACGGCTATTTGCTGAAGAAAAACATTTCTGATAAACTGGCAACCTCCATACAGGAAGTACTGCAGGGAGGCGCGCCCATGAGCCCTTCCATTGCAAGAATTGTTATTGCCCGCATGCAGAACACGCCTGCTGCCCATGATTATCATTTAACAGAGCGGGAAAAAGAAATACTGCAATCGCTCTCAAAAGGAAACAGCTTTAAACTTATAGCGGGCGAGCTTTCTATCAGCCTTGAAACAGTGCGCACGCACATCAAACACATCTACGACAAACTGCATGTGCAATCGCAAATTGAAGCGGTCAGCAAAGCGCTCACCGAAAAGTTGATCTAACAAAACATCCTCCCCCTATCGCGGTATTGTGTTGCTTTACTATTAGCACGAGTTTTATAGTTAGTTGCAATGGTGCTTTACATAATCATTGTAATGGATAGTTGCCCGGCAACATTATTTCAATACCGCTCAATCTGCTTCATCATGGTTATTATGCATAAATGCTTTACACCATCATTACCGGTCTTTATCTTTTTTGCTTTGCTGCTGAATGCGCAACACGCAATGGGCCAGTGGAACCCTGATCCTGCAGTAAACACACCGGTTTGCACCACGCCTGTTGTAAACCAATATTTTCCTCAACTGGTGCCAGACGGAACGGGTGGCCTATACATTGCCTGGCTGGAAACCACGGATGGCAACACCAGCCAGATTTACGCGCAGCACTTGTCTGCAGATGGCAACAGGTTGTGGGCGGTGGGCGGCATACCGGTTACATCCGCAATTGGGCTATACACACAACCGCAGATAGCGAGCGATGGCAATGGTGGCGCCATCATAAGCTGGATAGACCTGGCAGGCACCGTCATTCATCACTACATGCAAAGAATGTCGCCAGGCGGCCAGCGCCTTTGGAACGCAAATGGTGTAGCAGTTTGTCCTGCACAAAATACACAAACGTTGTATTACCAATTGCTGTCTGATGGCATGGGCGGCGCTATTCTTGTTTGGGATGATTTACGCAGCGGCAGCAACGAAGTGTTTGCACAACGCGTGGGTGGCACCGGAACATTGCAATGGCCCGCGGCAGGCATAGCCGTTTCACCTCCTTTTACCAATCTTGCCAGCTATGAAGCGGTACCAGATTCTACGGGCGGACTGATGCTTTGCTTTACGCTCACCACCGGCGTGGCTACCCGCAATGATGTATTTGTGCAGCATATAAACGGTCAGGGATTGGCGCAATGGGGCGCCCAGGGCATCAACATTTGCGCTGCCGCCAAAGACCAGCTGTATTGTAAAATTGTAAAAGATACAGGGCATAATATTATTGTGGTGTGGCAGGATTTCAGGTTTGATCCCGTTAAATCGCAATTGTATGGCCAGCGCATAGCGCCCACTGGCACGCGGCTATGGGCAGAAGGTGGTGTACTGCTGGCCGATTCTGTGGTAGCGGCGAGTACCGGTTTTAAAATAGCATCGGATACAAAGGGAGGTGTACAACTGGCATGGCTCGACAATTTCATACTGCTGTCCTCTACCACCGCGCATCTTTTTTCTTTGCAGGTAGACAGTATGGGTAATACGCCGAATGTAAAAAAAGAAATTGCCACCTGGGAAGATTTGCAGATGCCGGTTGATTTTAAGCATGTGCCCGATTTCAAAGGCGGTTCATTGCTCTGCTGGATACGACCTGCACCCGCTACCCCTACCGGCAACCAGTTTGAAATTTTTGATATTTACTATCAGCACCTGCTGGCCAATGGCAATGCAGCATTTTCTACAACAGGTCAGCCGGTAAGCTCCGCACCCATGTCGCAGTTTTACCAGCAAATCATTGCTGATAGTGCAGGCAATGCTTTTGCTGCGTGGTCAGATGTTCGCAGTGCTACCAACCTTGACCTCTATGCCACCAAATTGGCTTTGCAGGCAGCGTTGCCGGTTTCATGGATCAGTTTCTCCGGCCGTGCGGTTGAACATAGGGTATTCCTTGAATGGAAAACAGCAGATGAAATAAATAACCAGGGATTTATTGTGCAGCACAGCGCGGACGGTATTGTATTTAACGATATGGGTTTTACACCTGCTACCAATAATGCTGGCCAGTCTACCTATCGTTTTACAGATCAGCATCCGGTGCCCGGTGTAAACTTTTACCGCCTCAACCAGATAGATAAAGATGGACGTACCAGTTACAGCGGTATCGTTAAAGTAAACATTGCGCAGCAAACAGAGGTGCTGCTGTACCCCAATCCGGCGTACAACCAACTTTCTCTGCAAGGCAATATTACCGGTGCCATTATAACCATCTATAGCCAGGATGGACGAAAAATAAAAGAACTGCAAAACGATAATTCGGCTACTGTTACAATTGGGGTGCGTGAATTAGTACCTGGTCATTATACTCTCACCCTTACCAATCCGGTTACTAAAAAGTTAAGGTCAATGGCGTTTATAAAAAAATAATGAAAGCGTTAAAAGTAAAAGCCGCGCATTGGCGGCTTTTACTTTTATAATATGACTTGTTATTTTTAAATGCTTTTTTAGATCACCTGCCGCAAGTGATTGGTTTATTTAACCGGTTTAAATACGGCCAGTTGCAGCTCAAATTTCTTTGATGGCACAGTAGTACTGTCCACCAGCTCATTAAACTTTGAGTTCATGATCCACAATTCGCTCCCGCTTAAAGTGGCGGTAGCAGGGTTGGCGAACCGGTCTTCGGCGCTGGTGGAGGCAGTAACCTGGGCTGTCTTCCAGTTGTCGGAAGTTGCCAGCTGCCAGATTTTATTCACTCCCTGGTTTTGCACCATGTAGAGGTTGTTATTGTCTTTCAGTACCAGACCGTCTGCACCAGGGAAGAATTGGCCGATGGATACTTTCGTTATATTTCCCGGGTCTGAAAGCATTATCTTATAAACACTACCCCTGCCACTGTTTGCTACCAGTAAGAAACCGTCTTTATGCCAGACAATGCCGTTCAAACCGATTCCTTCAGCGCCCAGTAATGGATTTTGAGAAAATACCGTTGCTTTGCCGAATACATCATATCTGTAAATCACAGGCGAATAACTGTCGGTAATGTATAAGTTACCTTTATCATCGATGGCTATATCATTGATAAAATGTTCGCCCGGTACCAGCTTGCTCATATCAATATCATTTGTTTTTTTGCCGGTGCCCAGGTCAATGGCAATCAGCCTTACCATTTTATGACGGGTATCAGCAGCCGTAAACCTGCTGTAATTGGCGTCGCCCGTGCATACCCACAATTTATTTTGCCCCGCTGCGATCTTCATGCCGTAACTAGACTTCAGGCTGCTATCGGCATAGAGCACTGTATATTTACCTTCTTTGGTTACTGTGCCCACGGTGCCGGTACGGGCAGAAGAAACATAGAATATATTTTTTGCGGCATCGTAAACGGTTCCTTCGGGGTAGGCGTCTGGTGCTTCAAAACTGATGCGCTGTGTTTGGGCAGAAGCGGATGCCGCCATAATTAACAAACCAAGAATAATTAAATACTGTTTCATTTTTTTTATTTTGATGCTGAATAGCGGAGCGTAGATATTGATTGCAATGATTAATTTCCTTTTTGTACGCAGTAGATAATTCCACTTGCATCATCTGATACATATACTTTGCCCTCCGTGCTGATGGCAAGACCTGCAGGACGGCCAAACCTTGTACGTGTAGCGGTATCGAGAAAGCCGCTCAGGAAATCTTCCGCGCCGGTTGCCTTGCCGTCTGTAAATTTTATGAGTTGTACTTTGTAGCCGGATGGTTCGCTACGATCCCAGGAGCCATGCCATGTCACCAGCGCGTTGCCAGCCGCCACTCCTGCTGCATTAACGTTATTACTAAAAAAACGGAAAGCGATGGGTGCACTATGGGCGGTGAACTCCATTACAGAAGGCTGGGTTCCTTTAACGAGTACCGCTTTGGTATTGCCGGGCGGATCTTCTCTTGTTTCATCTACCACCTGTTTTCCATAAGCGTATGGCCATGCGTAATCTGCACCTTTCACAATTTTATTGAGCTCTTCCGGAGGCCAGTCATCACCTTTTGCATCGCCGCCATTGTCCATGCCCCACATCTCGCCCGTTTGCGGATGAAAATCAAAACCGATGGTGTTGCGCAGGCCGCTGGCAAAGATGCTGCGTTTCCATGTAAGCGTATCAACCTGTAACATGGTTGCCACCTCTTTGTCATTGCCCGCACAATCATTGCAAAGGCTGCCTACAGAAATGTACAGATGGCCGTCTGGGCCAAACTCCATGGTGCGGTTTGGATGCTGTCCGCCATCCGGCATATCGTTTATCAATGCCTGTTCCGCTCCCACTGTTCCATCTGCGTTTAATGGGTACCGCTTTAATTCGTGGCTGTTACATAAATACAACCAGTTATTTTTTACGGTAATGCCATGTACACCTTTGAAGTTTGCCACCACACACAACAGCTCATCCAGGCTGCCATCACCATTGGTATCTTTTAGGTATAGCACATCGCCGGCATCCCGCCTGGTGACGTATATGCCGCCACCAGGTGCCATATATAACATACGGGGTTTGCCTAATCCTTTTGCGGCCACTGACACTTTCCACCCGGCAGGTGTTTTTAATTTGCTGAGCAGGTCTGGTGAAAATTCTAGTATTTGCGGGTAATTAGTGGTGTGGGTTATTTTTACAATTTCTTTGGCTGGTATGCCTTTCTGGGCGGTAACGGTTAAACAACTACAGGCTAACAGCATGCCTGCAATACCGCTAAGATAATCACGCATAAATTTTTTATTTTTATAATTCATGCATTTTTGTCTCCAACTTTTTTGCGCGTTGATTTCTTTTCTCTTGTGAAGCTGTTTCCCCAACCAACTAATTATTATGTAAATAAAGGGACAACTTAAACTACAACGCCTGATGCTGATCATGCATTTCATGGTGGGATGCTTGTAGCTGTTATACTAATTTTCGTCGATGGCTTTTTCGCCTTAAAGTTGGTAAGCGCTACTTACGCCGCAGCTACAATGGTAAACGCGGCATTATAGGTCAATCCATCTTTCCGTTTGTTTTAAATGGAATGAAACCATCCAACATCGCGAGCTTCTATTCTGAATTGACAACGGTGCGAACCGTGTCATAATATTCTTTCAGCACCTTAATCATTTGTTGTCGGGCCTCATACTGGATATTATGATTGTTGATGGTCATTTTACCATTTTTTATAAGCGGAGGGTCAACATTGCTTTGGTAATGTAAAGCCAGGTGGCTGTGATGCTCGGTTAACCACTTCAAAAACTGGGCGCGTTCATTGGCAGCGGCTGCGCGAAATCTTTCCATATGATGTAATTGCATGGTTCTTTTAAATTTCGTGATCAAAAGAAATGCCAGTGCAATGCCGTGCGTTCAGCAAAACGGTCAGGCAACGCAGCCAAAGCCGGAAAAATTGCTATAAAGATCAACGGATTTTGGGGTTTGCTGTTTACTTTTGCTTTTCAAAACATTCTATATGCAAACTACTGGAAACGTCTCTGAGTATCTTGCCTTTATGGAATGGCTGCAAGCAACTCATACGGATGTCTATTTCGCCTCCTGGGGATTCATTTCAGAGCCTACCAATGATGACTCTTTTGTAACTGTCAAACAGGGGTTAGATGAGGGCATCTACAATGCTGTTATGGATGCACAATTTGAGTTTTACAAAACACTACAAACATCAACTACCTAACATTGATAAAAAAACTCAATGGCACCAGATAACGATTTGCTTAATCCTTATGGCTTTTTGCAATGGCTGCAAAATACGCATCCAGAATTGTATGTCAAATGCTCCAATTTTTTTGAGGGGCTAGATGATAGATCCGGGCTGGATGCGTTGCGGGTCTGCGTTGACCACGAAACGTTTCAGTATATTGTTGACGCCAGGTTTGAATATTACCATGGCCGGCCAAAGGATTAATTGCCTGATTTGTTATAAACGTTAGCCAACTGGTCCAAATCATCTGCAACGATTGAGTATACTCTTTGATCACTCACTGCACTGCATTTTTATCACAAAGAGATTTACATAGTCCGTTTGGGACATACTACTTGTCGGTACAGAACGATCTACTTAATCATATTAGTGTACGGGAAAAATTTTCTCATTATACTGAGGCCGAATTGTAGCAAAGGTTTTCAGTAATTTACACAAGCGGAGGCTTGCAATTGTAAGACCTGATACCAGTACGCTTGGAGATGCCTCGTTTTATCAATGCATCAATGATTTTTTTAGGGGTATTGATGAACCTTGCGGTTTCCGTGAGCTTTGTACAGAAGTTGAATGATGCGATGGCTGAAAGACCTACTGCTGCTCAATTACAGGGGAAAAGGAAAACGCAGCATCGAAAAGCGTACGAGCGCCCGGCCGGCCTGAGGCCATCGCATTAAAAGGTTTGTACGATTTAACCGGACAATAATGATTTAATTGACATCCGGCGCTGTTTTACTAACAGTCGTCGTGGCATCGTTAATAAGGTTTGTTCCCAATGATGAGAGAAGCATCGACGAATAAAAAATCAGTACCACAGCTGCGCGGCACTGATTTTTACACAACAGATTATATTGAAAGATACCAGCCTTAATACTTATTAATGATAGGCGTTTGGCCGCTCGGCCCGTACGGTTCATTGGTGTAAACGTAATTTGGCAGCCTTGCATAGCCATTTATAGAATGCACCATCATTTTATCACCAGACGGCAGCAACACTCCAAAATAAGGCACGGTTCTTCCGCCATATCCCGGTGGCGGATTGGTTTCATTATACCCGTAAAAATAAACCCTTGCGCCTTTCTGCGCATACACCACACCTAAGACCGGACTGGTTGCCTCGGCTGACTCCTGCACAGCCTTACCATTTTTGGAATAATGGGTAACCGACTTTGTATTGTCAAAAATGATATTGCTAAGATCAGGATAGCCATACCCTCCTTTCCATGAAATTCCACGCCAGTTGCCAGCCACAGAAGCACCTGCCGCCGGAAACAAACTCAGTTGAAATGTTTCGATGCTTACAGCTGCATCGATACCCTGAATTTTTTTCTTATCGGTAATGTATAGATATTTAGTTGGACCGCCATTAAAACTTGTCGCGATGTCGGTAGTAATTCGTACCCTGCCATCAGGCAGCGTGTCTATCTTTTGAATTGCTCCCGTGACGCTATCCTTAAATGTTTCTACGCCATTGGGAAAGAATATAAAAATACCAAACATCGTAAAAGTATTATCTGCATTGAACTTTAGAGAACACGGTGGGCGGTATTGAAATCCGTTACCATCCAGTGTGCCCACCCATTCGGTATTTTTCAAAAATTCCGCAAAGGTATCGGGTGGTGGTGGTGGTGGTGGTGTAATAGTAGTGCCTGTTTTTTTGCAGCTCACTACAACGCCTGTTGTTATTACAACCAGTAGGATAAGGTGTATCAACTTTTTCATTGGTAATTTTTAAGGAGGTAAATAATTTTGGCAGCATTCATTTCTCTTATGCCAGTGCTCACAACAAAAATAGTAGTGGCAGCGGCGGCGGAAATGTGCTAATAGCTGAACAACCTTTTAAGTAGACGAACGACTGGTTTGAGGAGCTTGTCAGAATGTATTTGCGATGATTTGGTGGAAATGCAGATAGGTTATCGTAAGGAGGAACCCTTGAGAAGGATGAGGATACCTTCAAGATCCGTTACAGGCACTTACGGGTGGCAACCGGTCATAGCCATATTAAAATAGCTTATGTTCACCGGCATATAATTGGTATTGCTTACAAAACCCTGTAAAGCAAACAGGCCGATGTATTTTGGCTGAATGTCAAGCTCTTTGGCAAACGCTTCCTTAAAAGCAAAATTTGCCACCGGCCCCGCCGAATATAAAAAACGGTAGTGGCCGTTCTTTGTTTCAATACGCAGTGCAGAATAGCGCAGGTTGTTATTGACCAGCGCTTCCTGGTCTTCAGCAATACTAAACAACGGAAAGTGCACAATTTCTTCCGGCCGGCCAGCATCGCCGCCGCCGGTGCTCACGCCTTGTAGAATGATTTCTTTGGGCCTTTGAAAACCGCCAAAGAAATCATTGTATCCAATAGAAAGGCGCAATGTTTTACTGCCGGGTACCGTGTCTTCCATTAAAAGCAGTCCTGCCTGTTGCCAATTGGTGGTTGGAATAAAGTCGGTAAAATGAATCTCTGTTGAAAAACATTCGCCGGCTATTTTTCTAATCAGTAAATTTTTAATCACCGGGGCATGGGTAGTATCCGGCCAGTTGTCGCCTGTTAGGGTGAACAAGCTGAGCATACCCGGCCGCATTTCCCGCTTGTTCCACCATACACTGTCTTTGGCAAGGAGCATCCAGCCATGCGCAGTCAAATCGTTATCCTGCAGCAAATGAAAATTATCAGTAAAGGTGAGTCGTTTTTTTTCGGCGGATGTTTTGAAAATGAAAAACGCCAGTACGCTCAACAACAGAATGCCGGCCAGTAGTATTAGCCAGCGCTTTTTTAATGGGTTCTTTGTTTCAGGAACTGTTTCCTGCCTTTTTGCACTGCCTTTATATTGATACCAATAGGGATAATGCCCTTCCTTTTCTTTCCGTTTAATTTCATCGGTATAGGGCGCCGCAAGCACATACCTGGCCATGGTATCCAAAGTAGCTACCGAAGGGTTCTCTGGTTTGGAACTATCAGGCGTAGCGATGTACAACGAATAATTCTTCAGGCTTTTAGCACCGATAACCAGTCCCGTTGCTTCAAAAATAGTATTGCCCAGGTGTCTCGTTTCCGTTTCGCTCATGGGCCCCGTGAGGGGATGGCCAAAACATTTTTGAAAACACTCCCTGAACAAACTGATGAATGCCTCATTGTCTACTTCGTTCATGTTGAATGGTTTCTGCCTGTTGTTCAATGATTTCCGTACGGTTGCTGCAAGGTTTACGGCCCATTTCCGATACATCAAATGCGGGCAATCGATTTTTGTTTTGTTCCGCGTTGCAGGCTGTACCTGCCCTGCAATATATCCATTTTACTAAAAATTGTACACGTATGAAATTGTTATTCTTTCTGATGGGTTGTTGCTGCAATACGCTGCTGCTTGGTCAAAGCCTCCAGTTGCATTATGATTTTCAGCAAAGCACGGTGCCTTCCGGCAATACTAAAAATCATCCCACCCTGTATTTTGAATATTTTAAAGCACAGGATTCCGGAACACATTTCATCAAGCCTGGTTCCTTCTTGTTTAAAACGCAGGCAGACTTTACCGGCGAAAAAACCAATATGGGGAAGTTTTATGTCCAGGTCTCGCAGACTTTCCGGTGCTGGCATCCCAAAATATTTGTCCACCTGCAATATTCCGGTGGCGCCGGACTTACCGAGCCCAGGCAATACAGTTATTATATCCGCAACACATTTTCGGCGGGTCTATCCTACCCTTTTAAATGGGGAAATACCTGGTTGTCGGCTGTAGCCAATTATCGCGTCATTGCTTATAATAAAATGAGCCATGATGTAATGGCGACACTCTACTGGTGGAAAGGATTGCTGCATTACAAAGCGGAATTTTCTGGCGATTTCTCTGTGTGGTCGGAAAGCAGGAATCATGGAGATGAAGGCACAAAAGGTTTGCACGGAAAACAATTTTTCTTTTTTGCCGAACCACAGCTATGGTACAATATTTTTCCAAAGTTTTCGGTAGGCAGCCGGGTCAGCATGAATTACCATGTTTTGTCTTCAGCAAATAATTTGCAGGTGTACCCTTCCATTGCGGTACGCTGCAAACTAAATAATTAACTACTGTTATGTCCCTGACAATTGAAACATTGAATGGTGTGAGCGGGTCAGTAATCAAATGCCTTTAATAGTTAACCGCAAGGCTACCCGAAACTATGAGTAATGGGTAAGTTGCTCCATTTTAAAAAAATATTGCAGGATTTGTCCAATTTGGCCATATGGTTCGTCATAGCGGTATAACCAACTATTGAAACAATGGACAAATTTATTTTATTATTCAGGGGCAGTGAAGTGTACGAGGATACCCAATCGCCGGAGGCCCTGGAACTACTGACGGTGAAAATGATGGATTGGGTACATGGGCTTATACAAAACGGGCAGCATGTAAGCAGTGAAAAATTTCATCGTGCCGGTCAACAATTGAAAGGCGATCCCCCAACTGCCACTGACAATGCCACCATCCATCTTAAAGACATTATTGGTGGATGCACCATTGTGCAGGCTAGCAATTATAATGAGGCGCTAACGATTGCCCGTGCGTGCCCCATTTTAGCCACCAATGCCACCATTGAAATCAGGCAACTACAAAGTGTTTAATCATAAAAGAATCAATCAACCGTATGGGAAGAGTAACCGTATTAATCAGCACAACACCGGATGGCTTTGCAGATTCGCAAAATGTTATCATTGATGAAGAATTTTTTGCGTTCACTCAGTCACTTATCGCAAATGCGTCGGCAATCATTTTCGGCCGCACTACCTTCGAACTATTTCAGGACAGGTGGCCGCAACGCCTGCAAGATCCGGCCAGTCCAACCTGGGTGAAAGAAATGGCACAAACACTCCACGATATGCATAAAGTCGTTTTTTCAACAACCCTGCAAACCACCAGCTGGAACAAATCTTCCATTGTACAAACCATTGACGCGGATTATATCAGGTCATTTAAACAGCCTGGCAGCAAGGGATTGATAACATTTGGCAGTCTCAGTGTGGTAGAAACGTTGATTGACATGAATCTCGTAGATGACTATTATTTTAATTTGCAACCGCTCATTCCGGGCAAAGGCCAGGGACGTTTCTTTAACACCAGGGAAATTCGTTCGGCTGTTCCACTAAAGTATATCGATTGTCTGCCAATGCGTTCGGGTGCGCATATCATTCATTACCAAAATGAGCAACAAACACTCACTGAACAGCTATGAAAAACACCTTTTATTTATTACTAGCCCTATTGCTGATACGGTACAAGGGGTTTACGCAGCCTGATGCTGATAGCAGCCTGCAGCAAATCCGCCAGGCAATCCACAACATAAATGAGAAATATTTTCAGGCATTTGCACAAGCTGATTCAAGCCTGCTGATTGATTGCTATGTACATGACTGCTGGATAATCCCTTTCAATGCACCATTACTTTGCGGTCCGGCTGCACCACTAGATTTTTTTCGCGCAGCCTTGGATGTCCATGGTGTACGTTCCGGAAGATTCATTTCCATTGATATCTTTGGGAACGGCAGCGGATTTGTTACCGAAACAGGTTTCTGGAAAACAAGGGACGCAAATAACAAAGAGCTGAATCAAGGAACCTTTTTAGTGCTGTGGAAAAAAACGCCTGCCCGCTCAGGGATTCATTCCATTTCCGACAGGAATGAATAACACAATATTTTATTACCCATCATTAACACGCAACATTATGAAAGATTTTCTGCTTATCTATCGCAACGATGCTCCTACCATGAATGCGCTTACCAAACGCTCACCCGAAGAAATGGAGGCTAATATGAAACGCTGGATGGATTGGCTCGGCGGAATTGCCGCGCAAAACAAATTAAGTGACCGCGGTAATCGCCTTATTCCTTCCGGCAAAGTGTTGCGCAGTGGCAACGTTATTGCCGACGGTCCTTACATGGAAATCAAGGAATGTGTGGTTGGCTATAGCATCATTCATGCCGATAACCTGGAAGCCGCCACCGCATTGGCAGAAGGCTGTCCCGTTCTGGCAGTTGGCGGAAATGTAGAAGTAAGGGAGATTGGCAGTATGTAGCGGATGGCACACACGCTACAATACATTTTTACACCTTGTTGAATGCACCTAGTCATTTGTATTATTTTATGGACGAAACCGATCTTATCCCACATTTATTCAGGACCGAATACAGAAAGATAGTGGCTGTATTGGGGAAATTATTTGGCATTGAACATATTGAAATTGCAGAAGACATTGTAAGCGATACTTTTTTGCAGGCATCTGAATTGTGGCCGCTTAAAGGCTTACCAGACAATCCTGCAGCATGGCTTTATGTAGTGGCAAAAAACAAGACCCGCGATTACCTCAGGCACCATGCCGTATTTGCGAACAATATTTATAAGGAGCTACGGTATACCAATGCAGTCAGTCATGAGATGGAGATCGATCTCTCCTTAAAAAATATTAACGATAGTCAGCTGGCCATGATGTTTGTAGTTTGCCATCCCTGTAATCCCGCGGAAACACAAATCAGCCTTGCACTTAACCTGCTCTGCGGTTTTGGTGCCGGAGAAATTGCGGGTGCGTTGCTCACCGGTCGTGACATCATTTACAAAAGATTGCAGCGTGGCAAAGAAAAACTACGGCAGGAAAATATAAAAATTGAGCAACCTTCTTTGGTCAATATCCAGGAGCGGTTGCCCGCAGTATTAATGACATTGTACCTACTGTTTAATGAAGGGTATTATTCCTCTTCGCATGATATTGCCTTGCAAAAAGACGTTTGTTTTGAAGCCATCCGGCTGACGCACCTTCTTATTGAACAGGAATATAGCAATACCCCGGCCACCCACGCATTGCTTTCGCTGATGTGTTTTCATGCCTCCAGGTTTGATGCGCGGATGAACAATGAAGGCAACATCATCTTATATCATGATCAAGACACACGTTTATGGAATGGCGACTTACTTGACCAGGGCGAGTATCACTTTAATCAGTCTGCGAGGGGAAACATTGTATCAAAATACCACCTGGAGTCAGCTATTGCGCGCTGGCATGCGCTGTACCCCGATTCAAAAAAGAAGTGGGAAGATATTTTATTCCTCTATAATCAATTGCTCATTCATGAGTACTCTCCCGTTGCAGCGTTAAACAGAACCTATGCCGTCTCAAAAGTGCATGGCAAAAAACAGGCGATAACAGAAGCTGAAAAAATACAGCTAACCGGTAATCATTTATACCATTCTCTGCTGGGGGATTTGTATACCGGCATTGACAACAAGAAAGCCATCACACATTTTGAGACCGCCTGGCAGCTCACAAAATCAAACGCCGACAAATTATTAATTGCCAGCAAAATACAGGAGTGTAAAAACGAGCGCAACAAAAACAATCATTAATAATATCCTGGCCGGTTATATCATGCGTATATTGGTTACAGCAGCCAACCATCATCTTATACTTTTATGGTTTTGTTTCAAATTGTATAATGGCATTGGGTGATGGCCGCTCTTTTTTTCGGTGGATACCTGATGAATCCTGGTTGGGTATCCATGGCTGCTTACCAAAATTGCCAAAGTCTGTATAAGCACCCAGCAGGGAGAATGAATCAAATACAAAGGGCAGGCCTTCTGCTTCCAATGGTGCATTGGTATCTGCCACATGCAGATGCAAGTGCGGACCTGTTGTTTGACCAGTAAAACCAACTGCGGCAATCTCCTCCCCTTTTTTTATCTTTTGCCCCAGTTTTACTTTGATGCTGCCTGGCTGAAGGTGTTCGTAAAAAACAAACCGGTGCTCATCTATTTTTACAGCAATGTAATTGCCAGTCGCCATATCTGGAGCGTATGCGGGGTGACGGGATAATGTGGTGCTTTGGGTAAAATCAATGCGCACCGCCACAACCTCACCGTCTGCAACACTATAAACAGGTGCGCTGTAACCTTCCCAATTGCGAACACTGTCTTCATTACCATGCGCATACAAGCCATTACTATCAAGCCGGATAAAATCAATGGCGTAACGCCCGGGTATATGCGCATTATTATTGACTGTGTATACCACCCGGCGGTGTCCACGCTCCCACGACGGTTCATACACTGCCGCCCAAGGCCCGCCTTTTAATGGTGCACCCAACACCAAGGCATTGTTGTAGTCGCAATTGGTAACACCAGATTGTTGCCATCTTTTTACCCCCGCACCGTTGGCAATCAGACAATCCAATTGATGGATGATGGTGTTGATTGGCTTACCCGGCAAAACAAGTTCAATATATATGCGGACGGTACCGCCTGGTGACAATTGCACACCTTTGTTATTTTTCATTATTCCGGTACCGTTGCACCGCGCGCCTAAATTGTTCTGGTCGCATGTAAATAAAACACCGGCAGTTTTATTATCAACAACGTTTAGTTTGTTTATTTGAATGGTATCTGCCGAGGGGTTACTGACGGCCAGTTCATAGTAGACGGTTAACCGGCGGTTGATGGTGCAAAATGACAGTGTTGACGGAACTTGTATAGACAACCCGACGCTGTTACTTTGCGCCCTTGCCCCGCTGCAGTGCAACAACATTTGTAATAAAATCGGCAGATAATAGAACAGGTTTTTAGCCATGATGGTTGAGTGTTTATAAATAATGACGCCTAACTCCGTTAGCGCTGCGCGACAACCCTAAGCGAAGCAAAAATGGTGCTAAGAGAACAAGGAGAAAAAGAGTTTGCGGCGCTTCGCTTGCAAAAAAATTATCGCGCAGAGGTAGCAGAGCCAGCAGAGGACTTATAAATTTATTTGATGCAGCTGTTAATGACGCCTATCTCTGTTAGCTCCGTTAGCGCTGCGCGACACCCCCGAGTGAAGCGAAAATGTTGTTAAGAGAACAAGGAGGAAAGAGTTGGCGGCGCTTCGCTTGCAAAAAAATTATTGCGCAGCGGTAGCAGAGCCAGCAGAGGACTTATAAATTTATTTGATGCAGCTGTTAATGACGCCTATCTCTGTTAGCTCCGTTAGCGCTGCGCGACACCCCCGAGTGAAGCGAAAATGTTGTTAAGAGAACAAGGAGGAAAGAGTTGGCGGCGCTTCGCTTGCAAAAAAATTATTGCGCAGAGGTAGCAGAGCCAGCAGAGACTTATAAATATATTTGATGCAGCTGTTAATGACGCCTATCTCTGTTAGCTCCGTTAGCGCTGCGCGACACCTCCGAGTGAAGCGAAAATGGTGCTAAGAGAACAAGAAGAGAAAGAGTTGGCGGCGCTTCGCTTGCAAAAAAATTATCGCGCAGAGGTAGCAGAGCCAGCAGAGGATTTATAAATTTATTTGATGCAGCTGTACAGTTATGTTTTTTCGCCTGAACGTTACGATATTTTTGCGCCCACGCGTAACGTGTAAAAATGAAACGTAATTTTGTTATTGACAGCTCCCGGAAGATTTGTTGGTGATAGAAGTGTTTGAATAAGTTGTACCTGACAAAGCGCCAACACTGGCTGACGGCAAGTTCTTCAACTTTTATAAAAATAGGTTATGAAATTATCTATAAGCATTTCTGAAAAGTTCAATCTGCTAAGTGACACCCTCTATTTTTTTAAAAAGCATTTCGTAACCATCATGGCACTTGGCCTTACTGCGGCTTTAGGCAGGGTAATTCAGCTAGGCGGTTTTGGGCAAATAACCAGAAGCATGCATGTTGTCTTAGAAGTAGTGATTGAGTCCGCCAGGATATTGCTCATCCTGTATGTGTTAGGGTTGGCAAATATTAGCTCCGGTCTGTTGAGGGTAAAACATGCGCTCACAAACAGTAGTAATCGTAGGATGCTCTGGAGTACCTCAATAAAAAAATTGAAAAGTCAATGGGTGGTAGTGCTCCGTAACATTATTGGGTTTTTGCTCATTGCATGGCTGTTGAATTATTTAATAGACTTACTGGTGTATGAAACCTGTCTTTATTTAAACTTAAAAAAAGGAGGCGTGTTGGTGGAATCTTCTTCCGAATGGACGGTACTCCTATTCTTCAAAAATTTGAGCGTCATTCCTTTTACCTTGATCTTCGACGTTTTTTTACTGCTCTGGATATCCAACAAAGTAAAGGATTACAGAAAGCTGTGTCTTTCGAAAAACTAACTACCCGCTGCTTTTTATTAACTACTACAACACCAAAAGATTGGCATTATGAAGGTGATTTATTGATAAGGGTTAGTTTATAAACAAAGAAAGCAATATGCCCAATCCCCACCATCAGCGAGATAAAAAAAAGTGTTTTGTCTGCTGTAAATCCTTCCACCCACTGATACGCAATGCCCGCTATGATAAGCAATACGGCAATGCCCATACCGGCACGTAGGGCTACGGGCATTCCGTTACGTGGGTTACTGCCGTTCGCCAGTTTGCTGTGCTGTACCCCATAACTGATGTACACATCCAAACCTATTAGCATCCAAACAAGCAGCCTTATCCAGGTATCCATCGGCAAAAATATCATCATAAATAGACAAACGGCAATACCCATCACCGGTACAAACGGCACCCAGGGCGTTCTAAAAGCACGGGGCAGCTCCGGCATTTTCTTTCGCATAATAAGTATGCCGATGCAAACCAGTATAAACGCGAACAGTGTGCCAATAGAAGTCATTTCGCCCACCACGCGTGCCGGCACAAACGCGCCGAAGATGCTTACAAAAAGCATAAACAGTAAGTTGTTTTTTACAGGTGTTTGGGTGCGCGTGTTCACTTCAGAAAAAATCGCAGGCAGTAATCCGTCCCTGCTCATGCTAAAAAATACACGGCTTTGCCCCATGAGCATTACAATAACAACAGATGAGTAACCTGCAAGGATTGCCACCACAATAGCCCTGTTCAACCAGGGATAGTCTGGATGAATGATGCCCGCAGCATCAGGCTTGCCCATTTGCTCAATGGCCAATGCTACTGGCGCAATGCCATCTTTTCCTGCAAACGATGTGTAATGGGTAACGCCGGTAAGCACATGCGCAAACAAAATATACAAACTGGTACAAACCACCAGCGAACCTAATATCCCCCAGGGCATATCCCGTTTTGGATCTTTTGCCTCTTGCGCTGCCGTACTCACAGAATCAAAGCCGATATAGGCAAAAAACACAATTGCAGCCGCCCGCACAATGCCACTAAACCCAAACCTGCCAAAGCTGCCCGTATTTTCGGGTATGTATGGCTGGTAGTTACTTGCATGAATGTATTTCCACCCTAAAATGATAAAAACAAAAACCACCGCTACTTTTAAACCCACAATGATGTTATTGACTGCAGCGCTTTCCCTGGTTCCTTTCATGAGTAAAAGGCTCATGACAACAATAATGAAAACGGCAGGCAGGTTAATAATGCCCCCATCCCACGGACCAAGGGTTAACGCAGCAGGCAGATGCACATCAAAACCTGCCAGGAATTTAACCAGGTAGCGGCTCCAGCTAATGCTAACAGTGGCTGCACCTACTGCATATTCCAACACAAGGTCCCAACCAATTATCCATGCAATAAATTCGCCCATAGTGGCATATGAATATGTGTAGGCACTGCCAGATACCGGCAGCATGGAAGCAAATTCTGCATAACATAAACCGGCAAAAACGCAACCAATGGCGGCAATGGTAAACGAAATGGTAATGCCGGGTCCGGTATGGTTGGCTGCTGCCATACCGGTAATAGAAAATAAACCAGCACCAATTACCGCACCAATGCCTAATGCCACCAGGCTCCAGCGGCCCAAGGTTTTTTTAAGCGCATGTTGTCCTGATTGCTTGGCTTCTTCCATCAACACACTGACAGGCTTACGTACAAACAGACTCATACTATAAATTTTACGCGGTATATATTTTTCGATAAAGGAAACAATTGAACCGGCAGGTTTTCACCACCCACATCGCTTGCAGGAAAGGCGCATCAAACTCTTGCCTGGCCTTTCTTACCGACATCGGTTGCCCAAGCCAGTTGAGTTGACTTATTGCTGAGTCGCTTTTTTGTTTGCGCAATCACCAACGCGATGCCGCAAAAAAGCAGGGCGTCAAAAGCACTGACGATTGAATTTCCACGCCCAGCGGTCGGCTGTGCAATGGCATTTGGAAGATGAACAGAAAAAAACCATAGAAAAAGCATGAGCGCCAACAGCAGGGCTACAGGCTGATAATAAATTTTGAGAAGGATAGATGCACCTGCCGCAATAAGTGCCGCGCCACCGAAATAACTCCAGAAGGCGGGCATGCCAAACCACTTTGGCACCAGGCCCGAAATGTCGTACACAAAATGATTGCATCCAAAAAGAATGATAGTGGTGCAAAAAAATATGCGTCCAAAAGGAATGAAATGCTCCAGTAAGTTATCAAAAGCACTGGCTTTTACAATGGTAGCTTCCTCCCTGCTCATTGAGCCAGCCATTACAAAGGCCCCACCGGAAAATGCCAGTTCTTTCAACGCATCTCCCCACGAACCTAAATGACTTAATTTATGCGGGTATATGAAAAGCAGGTAAGGGAGATGACTGATAAAAAGTAACAGAAAAAAATAAAAACCCAAATAAAGCGTGATACGCCTTTTATTGCACCATGCAACATAAACCAAACCTGAAATGATACACCCTGTGAGGATCATGATGATGCCGGTAACAATGGCAAAGATGCTGTACTGATGTACCCAACCAGGAAATCCGGGCAATATTTGCGGACGAAAATCCCTGATGATGATTTGTTGAATGCCATAAGCAATAATGCCCAGGCCATACAAAAAATGGCCGGTTTTAGTAAGACTGATCATACCTGACAGCTTTTTTGATTACTGAGAAAGTAAGATCAGTAAAACACTTAAAATTTAACCTGAATATCCATCAACTGCAGTAAACGCCGGACAGACAACGAAAAATGGGGGGTTTACAACGGGGAGAGTTGATACGTTCTTATTGTAGTCAGTGAGCAGCTGATCCCGGAGCGAAACATCGTAAAGCATTGTATACGGCCTGGTGCAATATGCTGGCGTGACCTTCCCGCGGCATATAGTCAAAAAACACTTTGACCTTCGCGTTGCTGGCGGCCTTTATTGTTTGCGCCAACTGTTTGGCATCTGCTTCCATCACCCGCTTATTATTGCCCGGCACAAGCCCCTCCTTTCCTACCCCGATATAAACCTGTATCTGCGTTGTAAGATCGTGCAACAGGTTGAAGGGCACATTCCCGAGAAGTGATCCGTTGTTCCACCATAAACTGGGACTAACGATAATATATTTATTGAACAGGGTTGGCCTTGTAAGTAAAATTTCTGTAGCCAGCAAACCACCCAACGACTGCCCGATGATTGTTTTTGAATCGCTCACCGAATAATTTTTTTCAATGAATGGCTGTAACTCTTTTTCCAGAAAAGCAATAAACTGAGCCGATTTGCCGGTTGAAGGATACCTGGCTTTATCTTTTTCAATACTGGTAGGAAAGGTAAAATCACGCCGCCGGTCCACATTGGCAATACCCACCACAATTGATTTGTGTACGCGCTCTATCCAGGAAAAACTATTGAATTGATATAGCCCGGCGATATGAATAAAATCCTCATCTGCCGACCCATCCAGTAAGTAAACAACAGGATATTTGCTGGTATCGCCTGTATGGTAGCTCTCTGGAAGATAAATATTCAACAGCCTGTTTTCTCCCAATACTAATGACTGAATTTCCCTGATTTCGCCTAATACAAACGGTTTGGCAAGAGATGACTGACCAAGTAAGGGTCCCGCATAGAACAAATACACAATCAAGGCGGCCACCAATTTTTGAATCATTTTCGTTGAATTATGGCATACAGCAGGGTGAAAGGTAAGCCTGCTAACGATCACGATAGGGTAACAATTACTTTTCCATTTGTGCATATACCTGTTCTTTAAAAAGCCGGCCAATGGGCAGTTGTTTGCCCCTGATCTCGATATCCGTGGAAGAAAAAGCATCTACTTTATCTTTAGCAACTATAAAGGATCGGTGTATACGCAGAAAGTTCTTATTACTGAGCAATTCTTCGGCTTGTCCCAACGTAAACTTGGTAAGAATTGCCTTACCCTGCGAAACAACTTTGATGTACTCTCTGACACTTTCGATGTAAAGAATTTCATCGAGGAACATTCTCACCTTTTTTTTGCCTACATTAAAAAACAAATAATCCCTTTGCAGTGCAGTTGAAGGGTTCGATAAAACCTGTTGTGCCAATATGTGCTGACGTGCTTTGTTTACCGCGTTAACAAACCGCGTAAATTCTATGGGCTTGAGTAAGTAGTCCACAATACCCAGTTCATACCCCAGCAGTGCGTAATCCTGATAGGCGGTGGTCAGGATTACTTTTGGCGGATTGTCTACCGTTCTTAAAAAATCTAATCCTTTTAATTTTGGCAGATGAATATCTAACAACAGCAAATCTACCTTCTGGCGTTGCAATGCCTCTAAAGCATAAATCGCATCTTCGCAGGTGGGCAACCGTTCCAGGAAATCCACCCGTTGCACGTAATCTTCCAGCACTTCAGCCGCCAGCGGTTCGTCTTCAACGATGAGACAGGATATTTTCTGCATAGCTCTTGAGATTGATTGTTAATGAAACAATAAAAACGGCTGCATGGTCTGACAACTGCAAATCATACTCCTTGTATAGCAACTCCAATTGGCGTTTTACGTTAGCGAGGCCAATCTGGCTGCCGGCAGATGCTTGATGGGTGCTTTCTTTGTTGTTTTCAACATACAAAGTAAGCATGCCGTCTGCTAGCGTAATTTTCACTTCAATAAACGACGCAAACCGGCTCTCGCTGGCACCATATTTAAAGGCATTTTCCAGGAATGGCAACAACAATAAGGGAGCAATCAATGCATGCTCATCACGAATAGCTGTTACAAAATTGACTGTCAACTTATTTCTGTAACGCATTTTCTCCAGGTCAACATAATCCTGCAACATTTTCACTTCATCTCCGATGGCGATAAGTGGCTTTGCCGTATCGTATAACATAAACCGCAATAATTTAGACAACTTCATTACTGCATCAGGGGTTTCATCTGATTTCTTCCTGGCCAGCGAATAAATATTATTTAACGTATTAAACAGGAAATGTGGGTTGGTTTGATTGCGGAGAAATTTTAACTCGGCTTCCAATTTTTCTTTTACGAGCAGTTGCTCTACTTTAGCCCGGCTGAGCTGTTGCCTGATTTGTTTTAGCGTAATGGCGGCGCCGGAAACAAAACCTATATCCATTAACGCAACCGGGAAAGCCAGCGGAAAGAAAAACGAAGATTCAGGGCGGTGCCAGTTATATATGAAAGATTCTATAAAAAACACAGCCAAAGCCCTGTACAGCAATATCGCACCCAGCACCGCCAGCAATACCGACACCAATGATTTCCTGGTGAAACCATTTCTGGTTATTGTATTCAATGGCCCGTATAAAATATAGTAAGTAAACAACAATTTAGGGAGCAGTAATACCAAACAGTTTTGCAAAGACAACAAGAGATTGCCGGCCGTGTTAGTTTGCAACCTGGTGGTATTTAAAAAAAACATCAGCAAAATATCCTGGAACAAATAAGCCATCCAAAAAGCAATGTGCAACAAGGCGCGTCTCATGCATTTGACGATTTATTCAAAAAAGGCATCCAACCAAAGATACGCTGGCGTGCGTGACCACCAGCTAAAAAAAGATGAGTGCGCAAATCATGCGAAACAAATTGTTTATTGCAAACCCACTACACGGGTTGATATTTCTTTGTTCCAGGTTATTGTTATTGCTACCATCATGAGGCGAACATGGCCACCATCTTGTCCATGCTTTGTTCCAGGCCAAGTTTTGCAAAGTTACTGATGGAACCAAACGCTGCATGCTCAGTTACGGTCAGTTCTGTGCTGGTGTCACCCAGGACTTTGAAATCTACTACCGTTCTTATATCCGTTGGAAAATCAGCGGGCATCCCCAACTTGACGGGATCAGTTTTATTACCGTCTTCATCAGCCAGATTTTGAATAAACTCTATTGATTGCAACGGCACAATTTTTACATACCTCCAAAGAGAGAAAAATTCCTGTCCGCCCATTTCCGGCGGGGCTTTCATACTAACAAGGGATTTTCCTCCTTCTCTAAAATCGATACGCGCCATGGGCGAACTAAAATGTTTTGGACCCCACCAGCGTTTTACCAGTTCCGGGTCCGTCCAGATCTTCCAAACCATGTCCACGGGCGCATTGAAAATTCTGGTTATTGCAATCTTGTTTGCCATGATCAGTTGATAATTTATTGAAGAGATGTTGTTGATGCGCGTTCATTCCTCGCCTTGTGCCAAAAGGTATAAGAAATAAGTAAAACAATAAACCATACAAGAACATTCATGCTGTATGCGGCGGGGTCACCGCTGCAGATATGAGCGATAGCGCCAGAAATTAAAGCAATGGCAAAACCTGCATATACCCACTCTTTCACAAGAAAAGGTACACGGGGCACCAGTAATAGTAGAACACCGGCAATTTTTGCGATGCCCAGTTCTTCGCGGAAATACTGTGGAAATCCCAGATGCTGATAGATGGCAACAAATTTAGGATCGGTAAAATAAGCAATGCTGGTGAGCAAAAGAAAAGCGCAGAAGAGTCCCGTACTAACCCGGTAAATGATTCGATTCCTTTTCATACCACTATGCGTTTTCAAGTGCTTTAATGTCAAATTTTTTCATTTTCCGGAACGCCTGCACCACGCGTTGACCATTGTCAGGGTTCGACATCAATTGACCCAGGTTTGCGGGCACTACCTGCCATGATAATCCGAATTTGTCTTTACACCATCCACCATGTTGCTCTTGTCCGCCATCAGCAATCAATTGGTACCAGTAATGATCAATCTCCTGCTGGTTTTCACAAGTGATAACAAAGGAGACTCCTTCTGAAAATTGGTACTGGTCTCCTCCGTTTACGCCCATAAATAATTGTCCGTTCAATTCAAACTGCACCGTTATGCCGGCATCGTGCAAAATTTTAGAATTTGGAAAAATACCACAGTAAAAATCTGCTGCCTTCCGGGCCGCACCATCAAACCATAAACAGGGATACAATTGCTTTGTCATTTTTAAAATTTTAATTATTGAGAAATTATTTTTTAGCTTTCTTTTTTGCCTGCATTTCAGTCAGCAAATCATTCATATTGTCAAGCCTGCTTTCCCACATTTTTTTATAGGGCTCCAGCCAGTCAGCCACTTCTTTCATTTTCATAACATTGAAATGGTAATGTATTTCCCGGCCCGTTTGGGTTTGTTTCAACAACTCACATTCGGTTAAAATTTGTATGTGTTTGGAAATCGTTTGCCGTGCAGAACCAAACTGTTCTGCAATGGCACCGGGCGTCATAGATTGAAACATCACCAAACCCAGGATGGCCCTGCGGGTGGGGTCGGCTATTGCATGAAATACGTCTCTGCGGGTTTCCATAATATGCAGTTATTTGACTGCAAATATAGTGCAGTCATCTGACTGCGCAAATTTTTTTTGCTTTTTTTATTTGATTCAGTCCATTCTTACGTATTTCAAATCAGGTGAAAGGCGGGTGTGATTCTTTACTATGTGGATTTTCCGGGGTTGTCTCACTGCGGTTTGTTGTGTTCAGCAATAATACAATAGACAAGACAGTTCATGAGTCATGAAACTTGATGCAGCAATCGTTATATACAGGATATTAGAACAAAAGTTTAACTTCAAGCAAATCTTCTGCTATGAAGCTATTCTTCACCTGTTGTCTGATATGTTATATACATATTGCTTTCGCCCAAACCAAACGCATTCTGATTACGATGCCTTCCCTTAAATGTCAGGGCACCAATGATGGAGATTTTGGAACAGAAGACGAGATATACATGCTGTTGATGTGGAAAGCCGACAATGGCACGACCGGGCAGGTTAGAATTCCATCCACCCATTATAGTATGAGTATGCTATACAGAAAAAAATTAAACAGTGATATAGACCTCGGCACGCTGTTTCAATTTGATTTGAACAAAGGTAGCTCAATGACCATCTATTGTTTATTAATGGAGCAGGATGATGGCACATTTGAATCTGCGGCGCAGGTGGCTTCTGAATTATTCCGAAAGTCAACTTCACCGTTAACCACCGCAGACCAAATGCGTTCATTCTTCACGCTTACTTTGCAGCGCATCAATAACACTTATGGTTTCAAGAATTCAGATGATTGGATGGGCGGCTTTCAACTGTTTGTAAGAAATGATCCTGGTGGATTAGTAACGGTAACAACCCCGTTTTTTAATCTTGTGGGATCTCAGGGACAAGCCATTGACCCACCGGTTACCAACTCAACAAAACCTTCTTTTAACCTGGCTGGTGATGGTGGCAGTTACAATCTTTCCCTGGCCTACAAGGCAACTGATTTTTTTTCCCGCCCGAGGCTATAACATCTTTTGCATTTGGCAGGTGAGCCATAGACTCCTCGGTATTGTACTCAATACTGCTGTTGATGTTATTCGTTTTTAAATTTCACCTTGCTGCTAATATTTTGCGCTGTCTTTTTCCCCTGTTTGGTGCCTTCTTCTATCGCAAGACGGGTGTGAATACCACCATACACCCTTGAAATGGCAATAGAGTCAGCAAATTCAAAAAAAGATTTATAGGAATAGCTGCCCATGTCTTCCGGGCCTTTTCCCAAATCAAACATGTAACCTTTATAGGTGCTGTTGGTGAAAGCTACATTGTCACCGAAAATAGTGGTGAGCGCCTGCGAAAATGCGCCACTGAATGTGGCATGGTTTGCGGGAAAATCAGGATGACCCGGTGTGGCAATAAATGGCTTCCATATGGTTGCGGGATCGCTGGACGGCGCTATCACCCTGCGAATAAACTGAAAGGGCCTTTCCTGCATGAACTGGAATTTTGCTTTAAAAGAACCGATGGTTGCATCAAACAGGCTCATACCGGTTTTAGCGTAGGCATATGCGGCCATATCGAGTGCGGGATTTTTCTGTTCCAGTACTTGTTTGAATACAGATATATAGCTTGCTCCGGAAGGGTAACCGTTTACAGCCGGGTTGTCATAGTATTTGGCCAGTCGCTTTTGATCATAGGTCAGGCTTTTTGAGAGATCATATACTTCTTTGAAATCTTTATAATAAGGAGAATTTACATCTGCGGCATTGTAGACATACGGAGTGGAGGTTACGTTATCGATACTGCCGGCAACCATGGTACGGGTTTCGCCCCAGTAAGCAATACCACCTCCAATGGTGGGGTTATTGTTTTCCGGCCACCAAAGACCCGGACTGTTATTGGTAAGCACCAGGGCAGGCTTGGTGCTCCATGGATGATCGGTAACAGACCAGTTAAAGATTTTTTCGGCGACTGCTTTGCCAAACGCTTTTGACCGTTGAAAAATGGCCGTGTCGCCAATTTCTGTTTGATAGGTGGCATTTAATTCATCTTCTAGTTTCTGCACCGCATCATTTGTTGCAGGCGTAAACGTAAAAAGCTTCCTGGTCATATCAGCCAGAGCGGCATTGGCACAGGTTGGCCAGTGATAGGCTTTGCCCGGTTCGGTGACAGGCATTTGGGGCATTTCGTTGAGTTGACCATACAACGTTTTGTAAGCGGGCATGCCCGGCAAAACGGCTTCATACACCGCTACGCCACAATAAGCCATGTACCTGCCGGCATTAATGCCATAAGAAACAGGTGGTGAATACAAGAGCGGTAATTGAACGCCCAGCCATTTTTTTACCACATCTGACGGATAGGTGCTGGTTTGTTTCAGCTGACCATTGGTATCAGGGTTTGAATCTTTCTTGCATGAAAGAGTAAACAATACTGCGGTTGCTACCGCCAATATCACGTACACGCTTTTTTGTTTCATTGTCTGGGTATTTATTTTTAAAGATTGCCGCATGCTGATTAGAAGGGCAGCAGCAAAATAGAAACAGTTTTTCGCGTGATAAATTCTATATGCTTAACGGGTGAGTTTGTCGGCAACAAAGCAGTTAAAACAGGCATGTGGTGTTTAGGAGACTCTACGGTTGTTCGTCGTTGATTCAATGTTGTTTGTCTTTTTTCGTTTGCGGTAAAAGCATCCTACCACCTAATTTCTTACATTGTGGTAACCAAGTTTCAGCGTTCATATGATCAATACCAACCAGTTTATATTATCTCCAAAATACAGGGCCATCCGGCACTCGCTGTTCTGGTTAACCTGGCTGTTGGGCTGGAGCTGTTTTCTGACCGCGATTTGGTCTGGATTCACTGGTAATTTTATTCGCATCGCACTCTGGGTCCCTGTCTTTATCGTCTTCAGTTATCCTGTTTCATACACTGCTATACCAAAGCTGCTGCTGAAAGGGAAATACCTGATGTTTATGGCCTGCATTATTTGCTGGCTCGTGGTTGGGTGGTACCTGTGTGTCTACTATCTGAAGTATGTATCCGCCCCGGTATTAGATGGGCTGCACCTGGCCCACGGCGATGACTATACCTGGCAATGTTTTCTGTGCGTGCTCACTACTTCTGCCTGTTTCTCTTCTTTATCGCTGGGGAAACAATGGTTTGTAAAGCAAAGCGAACTGCTGCAGGCACAGCAGGAAAAAACAACCGCCGAGCTGCAACTGTTGAAAGCCCAGGTGCATCCGCATTTTTTATTTAATACGCTTAATAATATTTATTCTTTTTCATTGGACCTGTCACCAAAAACACCGGGACTTATTTTAAAACTATCATCATTGCTTAGTTACATGCTGTATGATTGCAAGGCAGATGAAGTAAGGCTAGAGAAAGAAGTAGCGATTATGAAAGATTATATTGACCTGGAAAAAGAACGTTATGGCAATACCATAGAAATATCATGGACGGTGGAAGGCGATATCAGCGACAATTTCATATCGCCCCTGCTGATGCTTCCCTTCCTGGAGAATGCTTTTAAGCATGGCGCATCGGAGCAAATTGAAAAACCCTGGATGGCGGTGGATATATCGGTAACCAACAATGTATTGAAATTTAAAATCACCAATGGCAAAAACGAATTCACATCGCATAGCAGTAATGGTATTGGTATCAGCAATGTGAAAAAACGCCTGGGATTTCTTTATCCAGGAAAACATGAGCTGAAGATAAATGATGAGGGAGATTTCTTTGCCGTTGCGCTCATGGTTAAATTGAGTGGCAACCTGGCTGGGTATACCATACCGCAGGCGCCTCTTGTAACTGCTCAAACCATCACCGCATGAAGCTTCGTTGCCTGTTGATAGATGATGAGCCGCCGGCATTGAAAGTGCTGGCAAAATATATTTCTTCGCTTAACGACCTGGAGATTGTGGGCCAGTGCAAAAATGCCATTGAAGCGTTGGGCGTATTGCGGCACAAAAAAGTGGATGTCATTTTTCTCGATATTAAAATGCCGCGCATCATAGGTACGGAATTTTTAAAAAACCTCTCTCATCCCCCCAAAGTAATTTTTATAACCGCGTACCGGGAGTATGCCATTGACGCTTTTGAACTGGATGCGGTGGATTACCTGGTGAAGCCGGTTTCTTTTGAACGATTTTTTAAAGCCATCACCAAGTTGAACCGCATGATGGGGCGTGAAGATTCTGTTGCCACCATCAATGATGCGCCTGACCCGGCGGCTTTCATTTACCTGAAAGTGGACAAGGATATGAAAAAGGTGTTTATCAATGAAATTGAGTACATAGAAAGCTGGAAAGATTTTGTAAAGATTTTTCTTACCGGGGGCAAACATTTGCTGGTAAAGCGCCCCATCAGTGTTATTGAAAATATTTTGTCTGATCACAAGTTTATCCGCGTACACCGGTCGTACATTGTTTCGCTCAGCAAAATCTCCGGTTATAATGCACTGGCTGTGCAAATAGAACAATGCGAAATCCCTATTGGCCGACTGTACAAACAATCGGTCATGGAACGATTGCAAAACCATGAATCGGCATAAATTGTAATTACTTTTCAGCGGATGTTATATTACAGCCGCTGGAGAAGCAAAATCCGTGCTTGTTGTTTAGTCTATGCGCAGGCCGATACTTTCTTCACAGCAGGTAGTTGTTACTTTCACTTCATAACCCTTTACTGTAAAGACTAAAGCGAGATTAGAAAAAATAGATTCTGCAGTGCATATCGATTACTCACTGTTTTTATAAATTTTTGAAACGATTCAATGTCTTCAAAAAAGAAAGTAGCTGTCTGATATTTACAGGCAAACGCCTAAGTTTAAGTAATTAGTTCAACGCCCTGGCTTTATACCCGGCCCTCACTTATTCGGTACATACCTGGAATATTTAATGAAATATCCAAACTCAACAAGCGTAAAACTATTTCAAAGCTGTCATCAAAATTCGTAGTCCAACAAGGCCAATACATACCGCCAGTGCGCGAATGATAATATTTCCCTGAATTTTATGTGACAGGAAAGCGCCCATTTGTGCCCCGCCAATTACACCGATACCGAGCCCAATTACCACGCGTAAAACATGTGGTTCGCTGTAATTTCCATTTATCACATGAATAATCACACTGACGGTGGCCATAATAGCCAAAATAAAGTGTGAGGTGGCAGTAGCTATCAGCACCGGAAAACGCAACCAGTGTACAAGCGCCGGAACATGAATGATACCGCCGCCAATCCCAAGAATCGGAGAAAGATAGCCAACTATTATACTAATAGAAATACCAATTAATTGATTGTAGGAGTATACAAATGTATTTCCCTCCGTGTCTGTTAATTCATGTGTTGTTAGATGTTTACTTTTAGTTAATAACGCAGGCCGTGAAGAGTCCGCGACTTTTTTTATAAACAGAAAGAAAGAAAGGATGATAAGTAAACATCCAAAAGTAATATTGAATGTGGCTTTCGGGATTAATGGGGTCGTATATACTCCTGCTATTGAACCCGGAATAGTAAATGCAGCAAATAATAGTCCGGCTTTGTAGTCAATCCTTTTAAGACGCGCATATGCGATTGACCCGGAAATGGCATTACAAGCCACCACACTAATTGAAATTGCCGTTATTATCTCAGGCGAAAGTTCGGGATGAATAATAATTAGCAATGGTACTAAAAGAAAGCCACTGCCAGCACCTATTAAGGTTCCAAGTGTGCCAACGACAAAACCAATACTTATTAATATACCATAGTTATCCATATTGCAAATCACGTAATTTATAGTTAGATAGTAATATAATTCTCCACTGTTTTAGTGAACCCCCAGCCTTTAGCCACATTTTACTTAATATTCTATTCTGAAATAACCGAACGCCGCACATAGCATTAAGAGATTCCAATAAAAGAAAAATCAATTTGTCTTCCTCCGTGAGGAGATTGTTGATTTGGGTATCTGGTAAGAATAGATTGTAACTTTTGTAGCAGACATTAATCACCGATTATAACACCTTTGCGCCAGTTAAATCTATACAATGGAAGTAATGGGTTATGTTTTGGCAGTACTGGTAGGCGTTTCGCTGGGTTTAATTGGCGGCGGGGGCTCTATTTTGACAGTTCCGATACTCGTTTATGTACTGGGAATCAACCCTGTATTGGCCACCTCCTATTCGCTGTTTATAGTTGGTTCAACCGCTTTGGTAGGCGCCGTAAATAATTATCGGAAAGGACTGGTAAATATTAAGATGGCCTTATTTTTTGGATTATCCTCCATTATTACTGTTTTTGTTACGAGGAAGCTGATACTGCCAAAAATTCCTTCAGTACTTCTCAGCACAAATCATCTTCTTATAACACAATCAATTGCTACAATGGTATTATTTGCCATACTGATGCTTTTGGCATCAATAGCAATGATAAAGGAAAAGAAAGGGCGGCCAATTACCGACAACCGCAATCTTGAAAAAGATATCAATTTACCCAGGATTCTGCTCTTGGGGGTGGTGATAGGTCTGGCAACGGGTTTTCTTGGCGCAGGCGGGGGTTTTCTGTTAATCCCTGCGCTAGTGCTCCTACTGAAAATGCCCATGAAACAGGCCGTAGGAACATCCTTATTGATTATTGCACTTAACTCACTCATTGGATTCACTGGTGATATTGGTCATTTCAATATTGACTGGAAATTTCTTTCCATTATGACCTTGTTGGCAATAGCGGGAGTATCTATTGGCGGATTACTGGCAAAAAGATTTGAAGGTAACAAACTAAAAAGGGCCTTTGGCTGGTTTGTACTGGCAATGGCTGTATATATAGTGATAAAGGAAATTTTCTTCAGTTAGGCAATCTTTTACCTTGTTTCTGAAGCCAAATGTTAAATTGATTTCGCTAAGTAACAAATGTGACCGTATACGTGGGATAATATAGGGACCTTTGTTGAACAAAAAATGAATTGTATGCATATAGAACAAATTTATACCGGCTGCCTGGCACAGGGTGCTTATTACATAACCAGTAAAGGAGAAGCTGCGATTATTGATCCGCTTCGCGAAACAGCGCCGTACATCAATCGTTTGAAAAAAGACGGGGTGAAACTAAAGTATGTTTTTGAAACGCATTTTCATGCAGATTTTGTGAGTGGCCATGTTGATTTAAGTAAAAAGACAGGCGCTGCTATTGTCTATGGACCAAACGCAGCCTGTGAGTTTGCATGTATATCCGCAAAAGACGGGGAAGAATTTAACATCGGTGATATTACAATTAAGGTGTTGCATACACCTGGTCATACGATGGAGAGTACTACATTTCTTTTAAAAGATGAAAGTAAAAAAGACTACGCTATTTTCTCTGGTGATACACTTTTCCTCGGAGACGTTGGCCGCCCGGATCTTGCACAGAAGGCCGCACACATGACGAAGGAAGAACTCGCGGGCTTGCTGTATGATAGTTTAATGAATAAGATTATGCCATTGGCCGATGACGTTATTGTTTACCCGGCACATGGCGCAGGCAGCGCATGTGGCAAAAACATGATGACGAAAACAGTTGACACTTTGGGCAATCAAAAGAAAATGAATTATGCATTAAATCAACCTGATAAAGCTTCTTTTATAAAAGCAGTGACGGACGGACTGCTTCCACCGCCGGGGTATTTTGGATTGAATGTGGCTATGAACAAGAAAGGATATGAAAGTTTTGAATCTGTATTAACCCATGGAATGAAAGCATTGACCCCGGAACAGTTTGAGGCGGTAGCAGAAAACACCGGTGCTTTGGTGCTGGATACAAGAAAAGATGTTGATTTCGCAAAAGGCTTTATTCCACAGTCGATAAATATTGGCCTGGAAGGTAATTTTGCACCATGGGTTGGTGAGTTAATAATAAATGTTGCACAGCCATTGTTACTGGTAACTGATCAGGGCACCGAAGAAGAAGCAGTAACCCGTTTAAGCCGTGTTGGTTTTGATAATATATTGGGGCACCTGCAGGGAGGTTTTACAGCATGGCTGGCATCCGGTAAAGAAGCAGATGTGATAGACAGGATAACCGCGACCGCATTTGCGTCAAATGTTGAAATAGGAAAAGATAAAATCATAGATGTCCGGAAAGAAACCGAATATGCTGCAGAACATGTGGAAGAAGCTTACAATAGGCCATTGGCTAATATTAACGACTGGATAAAAGATCTCAATCCGGAAGAACATTTTTTTCTTCATTGTGCAGGTGGTTATCGCAGCATGATTGCAGCATCCATATTACAGTCCCGTGGTTACAGGAATTTTACAGAAATTGAAGGTGGCTTTCAAGCAATCAGTGCCACCAGTTTGCCAACAACAAATTTTGTCTGCCAGAGTAAAGTAATGAAAGTGTGACAAAACACCTGCATTTAATAGAACATCATTTAAAAGCTGCCCCATAACACTGGTTTGTTTCGTAACTTTTGTTACCTAAGTATTGAATGCGGTATTGTTTCTTTGTTCAATGAATCCGCAAAACGACAAAATATCAAACCTGGTAATATGGTTTAACCGAATCATCCGTTTGTCATTCGGCACGGTGTTGTTAGTGCTGGGCTACACTTACGCAAAAGATGACTATTCATGGGTATTACTAGTTTTTGGTGTGCTTTTGTTTATTACGGGATTTTTAAGACCCAAACGCTGCCTTGATGATAGATGTAAAATTTAACTGCATTTTCCCTGAATATCGCTGTATGTAACTTTTGATACCAATATTGCAATCTTTGAAAGCTATTTTTGAATACAGAGAAAAAATCAAGAAATATGAAGACGCAAATATTCAATAGTTGGAATTTTCTGGGATTGATGCGATTGGCTCTTGGTATAGCCATCACAGCACAATCTATCTATGCGCATCAATCAGCGATGGTAGCCATTGGAATATTGCTGACTGGTATGGCAGTATTGAATATTGGCTGCTGCGGTGCAAAGTACCTGCAAGGACATCCGGGAACAACAAAAGACAAAGCTATGAAGCAATAGTTCAATGTTATTACTGTTTGCATTCCTGTGTACCAAGACATTTTTAACAAGTATCAAAGGTGATTTCCAATACAAATAAATTATAAACAATGAGCATTTTTGAAAAACTTTTTGGCAGAAGCCGGGATGCAGATATCCAGGCTATTATTCAGCAGGGCGCATTTTTAGTGGATGTAAGGACGCCGGCGGAATTTTCAGAAGGCCATGTAAATGGGTCGGTAAATATCCCGTTGAACACGATTCTCAGTCAATTGACAAAATTCAACAACAAAACTAATATCATCGTCTTTTGCCGCAGCGGTGCAAGAAGCAGCCAGGCAAAGTCTATTTTGGAACAACATGGCTATAGCAACGTAGTAAACGGCGGTACATGGCATAACGTAAGCAAATACGTGCAATAGAGTAATAAGTTATTTTCTTTTTTTGAAAAGTACTGTCAGATGTTTATCTGGACAGTACTTTTTGTATTAGAGGCATATCCCGGCCTAAATAAAGTTTATAGTTGAACGTGACAAATGTTACCGTGAGCCCACCTTCAGGAATTTAGCTTTGCCGCAAATTCCATCATTAATGAGCATCAGAAGATATTTCATTTTAAAGGCTATTGCAGGATTAGTGGTTGGCAACATTGCAGTGCAGACAATTTTGGCGCAGGATTTCAAAAAGCATTTAAGTCTTAGCGATGCCATAGCTGCTACGTTATTGAATAATAAATCGGTACACCTGGCTAAGCTTGATGAAAACATTGCCGCATCTAACTACAAGCAAACGGAGGCCATTTACTTACCGCAGGTTGGGTTTTCTTATACTGCTTTTAGCACCAATAATGCGCTTAATGCTTTTGGGTTCAAGCTACAGCAAAAATCAATCATGCAAAATGATTTCAACCCGGCATTGTTAAACAGCCCGGGAGCAACAGGCGATTTTACCACAAAGCTTGAAATACAGCAACCATTGGTAAATATGGATTTATTATACCAAAGGAAAGCTGCTGCCAAACAAACTGAATTAAACCACTACAAAACGCAACGTACCAAAGAGTATTTCACTTTTGAAGTACAAAAAGCTTACCTGCAATTGCAACTGGCCTATGATGCTGTAAAGGTTTTGGAAGATGCTTTGCAAACAACAAAATCGGTTTACAACTTTACAGATAATCATTTCAAGCAAGGATTAATTCAAAAATCTGACGTATTAAATGCACAGGTACAAGTAACTACTGTTGAAACAAAACTTGCAAAAGCCAACAGTAATATCCGCAATGCATCGGATTACATGAGCTTGCTGATGGGACAAGCTGATGGGACGGTTTACACAGTAGATACTGCGGTGCAAACCGAAAGTTTAGCAACGGATACTATTACAAGGATTACTGCCTCAAGATCAGATTTTGCAGCCATGCAAAAAGCGATTGAAGCATCTGACCTGATGATTCGATCGAATAAAATGAGTTATTATCCTAAACTAAATGCATTTGGAAGTTACCAGTTAAATGATAATCGTATGCTTGGTTTCGGTGCCAATGCTTATTTAGCAGGTGTACAATTATCGTGGGATATTTTTAAAGGCAATGGCACTAAGAATAAGATTGCGACACAAAAATTAGAACGCAATAAATTAGCTGAACAACTAACGCAGCAAAAAGAACAAAGCCAGTTGGAACTGAACAAAGCTTACCGTGATCTTTCGGATGCTCAATTATACAATCTAAATTAACGATACTGTTAATGATTGCCTTTTTGCTGATTGGGGGTTACAGCACTTTTTTAATTCCAAGGGAAGAAGAGCCGCAGATAAAAGTACCGATGGCGGATATTTTTATAGGCTATCCTGGTGCTGAACCCAAAGATGTAGAAACAAAAGTCGCGGCGCCTATGGAAAAAGTGATCTCCAATGTGAAGGGTGTGGAGTATGTGTATTCTACTTCCATGAAAGGGCAGGCCATGCTGATCGTTCAGTTTAAAGTGGGCGAAGATGTAGAACGGTCCCTGGTTAAATTGTCCAGTGAGTTGATGAAGAACATGGATAAAATGCCGGAGGGAGTTACACTTCCATTGATTAAAACAAGAGCTATTGATGATGTACCTGTATTAGGGTTAACACTGTGGAGTGAAAAGTATCATGACTATCAGCTCAAACAAATTGCACAGGCACTAACGAATGAAGTAAAGAAGATACCTGATGTTGCTGATGTAAATATTATAGGTGGCAGAAGCCGTGAAGTAAAAGTATTGCTGGATAAGAACAACATGGCGGAAACCCATGCTGATTTTTTATCTATCAGCAAACAAATTCAGGGGAGCAATGTACAGAGTCAGGCTGGCACTTTACTACAGCAGGATACCGCCTTCTCGGTTGAAACAGGAAACTTTCTTACAACTTCCGACGATGTTGCTAATCTGGTGATTGGTATCAATCAGCAACAACCTGTTTACTTAAAACAAATAGCAAAGGTTGAAGAGGGACCGGAAACAGCCATTCAGTATGTATTGTTTGGTTATGGTAAAGCAGATTCTTCAAAATCAAATGCTTTCAAATCAAATTATCCGGCCATCACTTTAAGTATTGCTAAAAAGAAGGGTGCGGATGCCATGAAACTATCAGAACAAATCCTTAACAAAGTTGAACGCCTTAAAAAAATATTGCTGCCCAATGAAGTACAGTTAACTGTTAGCAGAAACTATGGGGAAACGGCATCGGATAAAGTTTCGGAACTGCTATTCCATTTATTTATTTCTATTGTTGTGGTTACATTGTTTGTAATGCTGGCAATGGGGTGGCGTGGTGGGTTGGTGGTTTTCTTATCTGTACCTGTTACGTTTGCGCTAACACTTTTCAGCTATTACATGATGGATTATACATTGAACAGAATTACACTGTTTGCATTGGTATTTATTACGGGTATTGTGGTAGATGATTCTATTATTATTGCGGAGAATATGCACCGGCATTTTAAGATGAAGAAATTGCCACCATTGCGGGCTGCTATCTATGCAATTAATGAAGTGGGCAATCCAACCATTCTTGCAACGTTCACTGTGGTTGCAGCGGTTCTGCCAATGGCATTTGTATCCGGAATGATGGGACCATACATGAGCCCTATGCCGATTGGCGCATCCATTGCCATGATGTTATCACTGATTATTGCATTAACACTCACTCCCTATCTCGGGTATATTTTTCTTAGAGAAAAAGCAAGGAAGGACGGTGCTCATAAAGAAAGTAAAGAGCATTCTCTGGAAGAAAGCCGTATCTATAAAATTTATTACGCCTTCATCAAACCCATGCTGGAAACACGTTGGAAACGCTGGACATTTATTCTCAGTATAGTTGTAATACTGTTGGGATCAATGATGCTATTTTACACTAAGTCAGTAGCCTTGAAAATGCTACCCTTCGATAATAAGAATGAATTCCAGGTGGTAATTGATATGCCCGAAGGAACAACACTGGAAAAAACACAAGCCGTTGCAAAAGATATTGCAGGTTATGTTGCTGCTCACCCGTTGGTGGAAAACTACCAGGCGTATATTGGCACATCAGCGCCAATTAGTTTCAATGGATTGGTGCGGCATTATGATCTACGCAGAGGCGATAATGTAGCAGACATACAAATAAACCTCGTTGACAAAAAAGAACGTAGTATTCAAAGCCATGATATTGCCAAACAAATGCGTGCCCCTATCCAGGCCATTGCAAAAAAATACAATGCCAACGCAAAGATTGTGGAAGTACCACCCGGGCCACCGGTATTAGCTACATTGGTGGCAGAAATTTATGGACCTGATTACAACGAACAGATAAAACTTGCGAAGCAGGTAAAAAAAATATTTAACAAAACTGCGGATGTGGTTGACACAGACTGGATGGTAGAAGATGACCAGCCGGAATATCATTTAGAAGTAGATAAAGAAAAATCAATGCATTACGGCGTGGCCACTGCACAGGTAACTGCAACCATTAATGCTGCATTATCAGGAATGCCCGTAGGTAATGTGTATGAACCTGCATCCTTTAACCAAACCATGATCAAATTGCAGTTAAGTGATGCTGACAAAGCCAGTATGGATGATATACTTGATTTGAAGATAACCTCTATGCAGGGCAATAGTGTTCCGATCCGGGATGTGGTAACTGTAACCAGGCAAATAAAACAGAAAAATATCTATCGTAAGAATCAAAAAGAAGTGGTGTATGTTGTAGCAGACATGTCTGGTAAGCTCGAAAGCCCTTCTTATGCGATTGCAAATATATCAGACAGTCTAAAAAATATAACAGTTCCTAAAGGCTTCTCTTTAAAAGAAGAATATACACAGCAACCAGAATTGGAAGACAACTATACTTTGAAGTGGGATGGCGAGTGGCAGATCACCTTTGAAGTATTCAGAGACCTGGGCATTGCATTTAGCGTGGTTATTTTGCTGATATACATTTTGATTGTCGGCTGGTTTCAAAACTTTACTGTGCCGTTGGTAATGCTGGCTGCCATTCCATTGTCGTTAATCGGAATAGTGTTAGGCCACTGGATGCTGGGTGCCTATTTCACCGCTACTTCAATGATAGGTTTTATTGCCCTGGCTGGCGTGATGGTCCGAAACTCGGTATTACTGATTGACTTTATCAATATCCGTTTAAGAGAAGGAATCCCGCTAAAACAGGCGATCATAGAAGCGGGGGCAGTTCGTACAACACCAATTTTACTAACTGCCGGTGCGGTTGCGCTGGGTGCAATCATCATTTTGTTCGATCCAATATTTCAGGGGCTTGCCATTTCATTAATGGGTGGAACAATAACCTCCACCTTCCTTACCCTGCTGGTAGTACCCTTGTTATATTTCAAAATGATGCGCAAAAAATATCCCCAAAAAAGTAAAAGAATTTTATAGCTATGAAATTATTTATTATAACCTGTTTAAAAGAATATAGGATGATGTTACTCAAATATTCAAGGAAGCTAACACACCGTAGTCAGTGCAACTGAGGTATTTAGTTTAAAGATAGCCAGTTACGTGATCCTTTGGAAGAATGGTTTGCGGGCGGCGATGAAAGTTTTGATTCTATGATGCTGTTCAGTTTCGCTGCCAATGAAAATACATAGAGCGGAATTGAGCTGATCAAAAAATACAATGAGCAAAGTGAAACCAACTTCCCGGTCAGGTATTTATAGTACCTGGAGAAAAATCAAATTACTACACTTAAATTTTAACAATCATGAGAGAAAGAATTGTTCGGGCTGTTGCAGGTGCGCTTGTTTTATTAAGCATTCTACTTGCATATTATGTAAGTATGAAGTGGCTTTGGTTGGGAGTCTTTGTTGGGGGTAATTTATTACAATCCGCTTTTACAAAATTTTGCCCGCTGGAAAAGATGTTAAAGAGTTTAGGTGTTAACTGAATTGCATGGTGGTGAATGAAGGCTTGTGCAAAACCAAAAGACATGCTAAGCAGGCTGGGTATACGTATAGAAAGTATACCTTTACCAGGCTATAAAACCCGGCAATTTAATAAGTGCGCGGTAATACTAAATTTTGACTATGAGCAACATCACTAATTTAGAGGCAGCATTTGAACCCGCTTTATTGAAAGAAATGCAACAATTTGGAGAAGTCAAATACTTTAAAGAAGCAGACATTATTATGGATTATGGCAAATACATCCGGATGATGCCATTAATTGTAAGTGGCACCATAAAAGTATTCAGGATGGATGACACCGGCAAGGAGATTTTATTATATTATTTGTCAAGCAATGAAAGCTGTTCAATGGCATACACCTGCTGCATGGAAGCAAAAAAAAGTGAGGTAAAAGCTATTGCGGAAGACGATGTGGAGTTGATAGCTATACCCCATTCTAAACTGGATGAATGGCTGTGTAAATATCCCAGCTGGAAAAATTATATTATGCGCAGTTTTAATGAACGCTTTTTGGAATTACTTAAATCTATTGAAACCATTGCATTTCATAAATTAGACGAGCGTCTTATTTCTTATTTAAAAGAAAAAAAACGCCTTTCTGGTTCAAGTGTTATTAAGGTATCGCATTACCAAATAGCCGATGAGTTGGCAACATCGCGGGTAGTAGTCTCCCGGTTGCTAAAACAGCTTGAAAATGAAAATCGTATTATATTATATAGAAATGAAATAAAGTTAATGAACGGGTTTTAATAACTTTTATCTGGTTTTCGGTGGAATTTTGTGCATTTTTATATCTAACTCCTTAACACTGCACAACACAGCCTCTTCGTAAGAACTTCCATACTGGATAACATTATAACTGTCTTCACCGGCAATGAGATGAAGCTGACAGAACTTGCCTTTACCGCAATTGATTTCTCCTTCACCCATTGTAACTCTTACCTCAGATATTTTACGCGGCTGGCGCAGCAACATTCTTAAGCAGTTTTCAACAAAGACCTGAAGTTCATTTTCAAGATCAAAACCCCTGGTATGAATGATAAATGTCATAATTTGGTTTAATTGCTGCTGCTATTTACTTGGAAATAATATTCATAAAAGCCGATTATTTTTACACAATTTTGCTAAATAAGATCAGAGAGCGGTTAAATGGAATTAGTATTGCGGTAAGTATTTCTGACCCGACAGATTGACCAGAAAGACAATTGATGCATACATCCGAGCACTGAATAAATCGCCAAGGCTTTGCGTGTCAATAGATGACCATTGGTTTTAATTATTTACCAGATTCTTTAATTTCATCATTGGCAATGGCAATTACCTTTTCACCCGCACGAACATCACCATAAATTTCAATCTTATCCATTGTTTGGTTACCGGTGCTTACATCTACTTTCCTGATTTTGTCTGCACCTTTTACCAATACGTATTTTCTTTCTGTAGATATTACAACAGCTGTTTTAGGAACATACAATGAACTGGAGCTTCCTTTGGGATATACTACCACATCAGCAAACATGCCCGGGCTTAATAAACCATCTTTATTCACTACGTCTATTTCAATGCGCTCGCTGCGAAAGCGCGGATTGATATTGCCGGATTTGCGCGTGATGGTTCCGATCATTTTTCGTCCGGGAAAAGCGCTTACAAAAAATGACATGGTATCATTGACAGCTAGATTGCCGGCAATGTTCTCCGGAATATCTGCTTGTAAACGCAGGTGGGCAATATCTTTTAATTCAAGCATTGGCTTATCTTTTTCCGCAGCGCTTACCAAAGCACCCGGATGCACATTGCGTTCTGTAATAACACCGGCAAATGGTGCCCTAACCTGTAAATAACCCAACATCGTTTGCTGCATCTGCCAATTCGCATTTTCTGCATTGCTAACTGCGCTGTCTGCCTCCATCTTTGCCCTGATAGTAGAAAGGTCTAGTGGGGAAATCGCCCCGGCGGTACCAGATGCCTGCAACAATCGCATATAATGCTCTTTGTCTATTGAGTAATCTGCCTTGCTACGGGCATATTTCTCTTTCGCCTGCATGGCGGACTGCACAAGTTCAGGCGCTTCCAGTACCATCAGCAGGCTGCCTGCAGCCACTTTTGACCCAATATCTACCTGTACCGATTTTACATACCCATTCACTTTCGGAAAAATGCTTACTTCCTGATAGGCGGCTAGCTGTGCAGGCAATTTTACCGTAGTTGCTACCCCCCCTTTTTCAATAGTTGCCAGCTTGTATTCCGAATTGGTTGATGTATCAGCCGGTTTATTATTTTCTGCCTTATTTGATGAACAGGATATAACAAATAACAGGATGCCTGTTAAGAGGATATAATATTTCATGTAAACTGATTTTTATTAAATGAGAATTATGTGTGCTGTTTCGAATACCTAGTCCGGCATCAAGGATACCGATTTTAACGACTTTTTTTGCTGCACCCATCCATAAACGAGCGGCACTATAAAAAGCGCAGCAAAGGTGGAAGCAATCAAACCGCCAATGACTGCACGGCCCAGTGGTGCAGACTGATCACCTGCCTCGCCCAGGCCGCTGGCCATAGGAATCATGCCAGCTATCATAGCCAGGCTTGTCATCAGTATGGGGCGTAACCTTACACTTGCTGCCACCGTTGCCGCTTTAAACGGGTCGCGGTATTCTAACCGCAACGCCTCTGCATTGGTGACGATCAAAATGGCGTTGGCTACCGACACCCCTACAGACATGATGATGCCCATGTACGATTGAAGATTTAATGTAGCACCCGTGGCCAACAACAACAACATTGCACCCAGCAAAACTGCGGGTACAGTTGACAAAACGGCTATCGCTACACCAAAAGACTGGTAATTAGCTGTGAGCAGGAGCAATATAACAACAATGGCTACCAACAATCCGGTTTGCAATGAATCCAGCGTTTCAGTAAGCAATGAAGACATTCCTTTTACCTCAGCCACTAATCCTTTGGGTGGGGTACCCATGTTGTGGATGGCCTTTTGTACGGCAGCAGTAGCGGTACCCAAATCTTTCCTGTAAATATTTGCACTCACCGTCAAAAACCGCCGGGGACCCGCACGATCATATTCGCCGGGCAATGTATCCACCGTCATTTGCGCTATTTCTGATAACACCGGCCTTGATTTTCCTTTAACCAACGAAACAGATTGCAACTGTTCAATTGAATTCATCAGGTATTCGGGTACCTGCACCTGCACCTGGTAGGTATAAGACACTTTCTGATCAAGCCATTGCACTTTCTCTGTAAACCGGCTGGAAGAAGTTGCATCGGTAATACTTCTGGCTACTTCATTTAGATTTAAACCCATTTGCGCCAGCCGGTAACGATCTATGTTGATTTTAATAGTGGGAAAATGTAATGGCTGCGCAATCTGCACATCACGCAAGTAATCAATCTTTTTCATCTCCTTAACCAATCTGAAAGAATACTCCTTTAATTCTTCAAAATTTTTGCCCGCCACGCGCACTTCAATAGGCGTTGACGCACCTTGGGCCATAATTTTTTCTGTAAGTTCAATCGGTTCAAACGATATCCTTACAGCTGGTAGTTCCTGGGCGATATTTTCCCTGATTTCATCTTTCAAGTGATCCAGGTTGGCGCTATAATGTTCATCCAGATTTACCTGCATTACAGCTTCATGCGTGCCGCTGTTAAAAATATAAAGATTGCTGGATCCATAACTGCTGGGTATAAGTCCAACATAGGCAGAACTGATGGCTACATTTCCATCCACTGTTCTGTTAATTATACCTAAAATTGTTTTAACCGTCCGCTCTGTTTTCTCAAGCCTGGTGCCGTCCGGCTCCTTAATCCTGATTTGCAATTGCCCGTTGTTATTTTTGGGAAGCAGATCTTTACCTATCACTGCAAAGCAATAACCAGCTGCCGCCAATGTTACCGCCAGGTAACCAAGAACGATAGGTCTTCTTGCCGGCATCCATTTTTCTAATCGCCGTGCCAGTTTTAGTTTAATACGCTGAAAGAAATCATTTTCATGGCCATGAGCTTTGTCCTGCGCATTGTGCAAATCAATTTCGTCTACTTCCTGTTCATTGAGTGCAAGCCCTGCATGTGCATGCGACCTACTATGTTGAAAACGGAACATTTCTTCTTTCAGCAGCCAGTTTGATATTACAGGCACCAATGTTTGTGCTGCCAAAAATGAAATGATCATCGCAAACCCAATAGAGAGTGACAAAGGAAGAAACATGGCTTTTGGAACCCCAGTCATTACAAACGACGGTGCAAACACAGCTAATATACAGAGCAAAATAAGCAGCAATGGAAATGATATTTCTTCGCACGCATCCAGTATGGCTTGTTTTTTAGTCTTTCCCATTTCCAGGTGCTGGTGAATATTTTCGATGGTTACCGTTGCCTGGTCAACCAATACGCCGATGGCCAATGCAAGGCCGCTTAGCGTCATTAAATTAATGGTTTGCCCGGCCAGGCTAAGACAGAGCACTGTACTTAATATAGCAACAGGTATGGTGATAACCACCACAAGACTGCTCCGCCAATCTTTTAAGAACAATAGTACCATCAGGCCGGTAAGAACAGCACCCAGCAATCCCTCCGTCATGAGGCTTTTGACAGCATTAATCACAAATACGGACTGATCAAATTCATAACTCACGTGTACATCGTCTGGTAAAAGGCTTTGCATTTCAGGCAATTTACTTTTCAACGTTTGCACAACGGCCCAGGTGGAAGCATCAGCTGTTTTTACCACCGGTATATAGACTGATCTTTTGCCATTGATCAACGCGTAGTCTACAGTTACATCTGCAGCATCCGCCACGCTGGCAACATCGCGTATAAAAACAGCGGACCCCCCTTCTGTTGAAATGGGAATATCTTCAAACTCCTGCACTTTTTCTTCCAGCGAATTAACAGTTGTTACATACATCATGCTGTCCACACGCAGGTTGCCCGACGGGGTCATTGCATTATTTTTAGAGATGGCTTCCACCACCTGGTCGGGTGAAATATTAAACCTGCGTAGCTTTTCCGGATCAACGCTTACAACCACCGATCTTGAATTGGCCCCAAACGGTGGTGGCGCAGACAAACCGGATACGGTTGAGAACATGGGGCGTACCCGGGTTACAGCCAGATCATAAATTTCTTTCAATGATTTTGTTGGACTGTTAAAAACCAACTGGCCTACAGGCAACGAAGAGGCATCAAAACGAATTACCTGCGGCGGCAATGCACCTGGGGGAAAAAATTTTGATGCACGGTTTACCTGTAGCGCTACCTGCGCTGAGGCTTCTGCCATATTGGTGCTTTCATAAAAAGAAAGTTTTATCAGGGTGAGACCTTGTATATTCTTACTTTCTATATTTTTTACACCATTTACATAGAGGAATTGATCCTGCAGGCGGGTAGCAAAAAAACCCTCCATCTGCACGGGCGACATCCCCCCATACGATTCTATCACATAAATCGTAGGGAGATTCAGTTTGGGAAATATATCAATCGGAATATTGCGGATAGCCATCACCGAAAACAATAAAAGACCAACAAACAATACAAGTATGGTGATTGGTTTCCGAAGAGCTGTTCTAACCATAATTATTTTTATTTAATTGCCTGAATAAAGGCGTCCAGGTTCCCCGTTGCTACCGCTTTGTCGAGCTGCGCCAGGTACCAGTCGCCCAATGTTTCTGCATAATCATTCATTGATCGGTATAAGACATAGGCGGCATTGGTAAGGTCAACCACGTTGATGATACCGGCTTTGTACTGCGCTATTTTCTGACTGTAGGTATCCTGCGCGGCAGTCAGTTGCACGGGCAATTCAGCCAGGTTATTTTCAGTGGCTAGTATGGCATTGTTTGCCTGCCGGGTAGCGGTTTGCAGGCTCAATTGCTGACCTTGCAAGGCCAAATCACTGGCAGCGGTTTCAAACTTATAAGTAGTTAACCTTGCCCGTTTGCGAATACCATTAAATAAATCATATTGAAATGAAAAACCGGCCAGGTAATTGAATCGTTGAAAACCCAGCCCATTTCCCAATGATTTATATTGATCATTAAAAGCAATACTGGATCCCCGGGCCCATCCAGCCGCGGTGAGCACAATTTTCGGCAGGAAACTTTTAGCAATTAATTTTTCATTTGCTACCGCTATATTTTTTAATTGCTTATAATAATCGAGCAGCGGATTGAGCGTACTGTCAGTGGCACCACTTAGAAAAATAGTGTTTGTTCTTACATTTTTCAATGCAGCGCTGTCGATGCTTATTTTTTCCACTTCAATACCCGAAAGCCAGGCAAGTTGTATTTTACAATGCTCTACCTGGCCCTTGTTCTGGTTGTAAGTAATTTTAGTTCTCGACAATTCTGCTTTTGCCAGAGACGAATCAGACCCAGCCCGGATACCACTTTCAGTAACCGCCTTTATAACATTAAAAATGCTTGCATAGCGTTTAATGTTCTCCGCATCGGCTTTTAATTTTGCCTGGCTTTTTAGTAAAAGAAAGTACCACCGCGCAATTTGCAGTTTCAGATAATACTGTTCTTTCTGTAAGTCCGCCTGTTGTAAATCAACATACGTCCGGGCCCGGTTTATTTGTGCTTTCCGGTATCCAAAATCTATTAAGTCGAACTGGCTTTGCAAAATGCCGATATTACCGGTGGTCGCCCCGCTATTGTTTTCGGCGCGTACGCCAGCCGAGGTAGAGGGAATCATGCCAAAAGAAAGATAGCTGCCCGCCAGAGAATTGTCGGTACTAATGTTAACCTGTTCATTTAGTTTCAATGATGGCAGGTAGAGCGTACGGGCGTCTGCCACAACCGCGTTGGCTGCAGCAAGCTGGGCGTTCTTTCTTTGTAATTCCGGGAAATATTTTGTTGCACTGTCAACCAATGCTGATAACGTATAATTTGTTTGTTGTGCTAATAAGTGAAGGCTGGAAACTAGCAATAATGCCAGGGCCAGCATCTTTCTGAAACAGAAAGCATTCATACCGAATATTTAAATGGCTAAAAAATGTTTACGAAAAAATGTACTGAAAGGAAGGCGGCCCTCGAAGAGGTTGGTTAAAAGAAAGCAATACGAGATGTAACTGCGTATTTACTGGCCTGGGTTTAAAGAATGTTACCCAGTGTATGATTGGAGTTGTGTGATAGATGCTAAATGCAATAATACTTTCGGGTTGAAACCGCTTGCTCAACCGAATTTTTGCTTTGACCGGTTGCTGGCCGGTATTTTCGCCAAGTCCCTTTACATGCTGCACATAATGAGATGACACATCCGGAGAGACTTTTAAAGAACCCTCGAGGCGTGTATGAGACGCAATATCAAAATTATATAGAAACTGAACCGCAAAAAAAGGCAGGTACACCACCAGGTGAATAACAACAGCTATCAAACGATATAAACGCAAATGCTTCTTTAGCGCAGGCATGGGGTGTTAGATAATCGGAAGATCAAAGTTACACTTTTAAAGATAATCCAGCTCAAAGTTACTACGCGGAGTTTATAAAAGCAGGTACATTAAAATAGGATTAGAAAATGATTAGAAAAGGTAAAATTAACTTGTGGCCCAGGGCTGAAAGCAGAAAATCTATTCGCACCCATGCAATTTGTTTAACGTCTATAACATTGTGTTGCAATTGTGAGCAGCATTACTTACCCAGTGATAACTGCAGTAAGAACGTGGCAATGCCCGCCAGAAAACCCAGCAGTGCAAGCCAGGATATGTTTTTTAGATACCACATGAAATTGATTTTCTCAATTCCCATCACTGCTACCCCCGCTGCCGACCCAATAATAATGGCGCTGCCGCCGGTGCCAGTTGTTAATGCAAGAAACTCCCAGAAATTGTGATCTGTAGGATAGGTAGTCAACTCATACATCCCTTGGGAGGCAGCAACCAGCGGAACATTATCCACTACTGATGAAAGCAGACCCAGCGCGGTACCAATCAAATAATCGTTTTTAAGACTACCAGTCATTGCTTGCGCCAGGCTTTTTAAAATACCCATCGATTGCAGGGCCGTAACAGCCAACAATATACCGAGGAAAAATAATATGCTGGGTGTATCAATTTTTTGCAGGGCATTTGTTACCGTAAACCTTTCCAGGTAGGCAGGCGGTTTACGTTTGTGTATGATGGTGGTAATTATCCAAATCAATCCAAGCGCTAAGAGCATGCCCATGAAAGGCGGCAGGTGGGTCACTGTTTTAAAAAGGGGGACAAATAACAACAGAGCAAGGCCGGCAAACAAAATAATTTTTCCATCTTTTTGTTCTTCCGGGGTACAAATAGAGGAAGGAACGCTATCCAACATTTGGCCCCTAAACCGACGTGCCACCAGCAGGGCGGGAACAAGACAAACAACGACGCTGGGAAAAATAAGCTTTACTATAATATTCCATGCGGTGATTTGCCCACCGATCCACAACATGGTAGTGGTAACATCTCCCAATGGACTCCAGGCGCCTCCCGCATTAGCAGCAATCACTACCATGCCTGCAAACCAAAGGCGATCAATTTTCTGCGGCAGTAACTTCATACACAGCGATGTCATTACAATAGCGGTAGTTAAATTATCCAGCAGGGCGGAAAGAAAAAAAGTGATGAGCGTTATTATTAATAGCAATTTTCCTTTTCTCTTTGTGACGATTTGCCTGGTTATCAGGTCAAAACCATTGTGGGAGTCAACCAGTTCAACTATTGTCATTGCCCCCAAAAGAAAAAAAATGATGGAGGCAATTTCACCCAAATGATGTACCAGTAAATCTCCGGCAGCCTCCGGTGAATCAGCAGTCAGAAAATACATGCTCCAGCATAATACGCCTGTGATTAGAGCAGATGCAGCTTTGTTGAGCTTAAGAGTATGCTCAAATGCAATGGCTATATATCCCGCTAAAAATATGATGACAGTTAAAATGGCGCTCATTTAAATACTGTTTTTATGTCTTTTCTATTAAGGCGAACCTTTAGCCAGTTTTCCATTTTTGTTTTTGCAGACAATGATTTCGGTTTTGAAAAATTTAGTATAACTATCGGAACCTTTGGTAACACAGAGTCAGATCTAATGCTGCTGCCCATAGCAACAGTTGTCTCCGCCAGGTCTGCATACTGCGTCTTAAGCTCGTTGTATAACTGCGCACCCATCTTGCCAAAATACTCTGTACTGTCTAACTGCGTGCGTAAAGACAACAATTCTGTCTCCCGCGCCTTGATAAGCGCATTCAATTGCTCAGATTGGCCATTGTCTTCATCTGGCCGGTTTACAGAAGCCAGGTAAGAAAACCCCTGGTGTATTTCTAATTTGGCACCCGCCAGGTCAAAATTGACTAATTTTTTTTCAAGGTTCCTAATGTCATCTTCAGAGATAACATCTCCTCCATACACCAGTGTAATAACCTTGAGTTTGGGATCAATTTTTTTGTTCAAAATATAATCATTCGTAAAATTGCCTTCCGCGGCAATAAACTTGTTGGCTTTTTTAATGAATCTATCTTGTTGTACCAGATCGTAACCAAAGTACAGGCTCGGAATAATTGTTACGATAACAACTATCCAAATAATTTTCTGGGCTTTGAGGTCTGCTTTTCTGTCTGGCAGGTGCTTGTACGGAAATTTCAGGAAACGTGTAGTGACAAACGTTGCCAGTGCAATAAAAACCGTATTGATGATGAACAGGTAAAAGGCGCCTATAAAAAAATCCAGCTTTAGCGTGGCCAGGCCATAACCTGCCGTGCATAAGGGAGGCATTAACGCAGTAGCGATGGCCACCCCGGGTATCACGTTGCCTTTCTGCTTGCTGGAGGTGGCAATAATACCGGCCAGCCCACCAAATAAAGCAATAAGCACATCATAAATATTGGGAGAGGTTCTGGCTAAAATTTCAGAATGGGCTTCATTTAAAGGCGAAATGAGGAAAAATATCGTGGAAGTAGTTAAAGCCACGCCCGTTGCCACCAGGAAATTATAAAAAGACTTGCGCAGTAATGATACATCATTGATGCCTACAGAAAGGCCTAACCCCATTATGGGTCCCATTAAGGGCGATATAAGCATGGCGCCAATAATTACGGCCGGCGAATTTACATTTAAGCCTAACGAGGCAATTAAAATGGCAAATATAAGCACCCAAAGGTTGGTACCCCTGAAAACAACACCCTTTTCAATCTGATCGGTTATAACTTTGGTCTCCTCTTTTTCATGGTGTATGGCAAACTTTGCAAAAAGTCGGTTCATTATTTCGTGCAATTTTAAAACGGGTTCTACATCTTAATTCTATAAATAAAAACCCTGCTTACTTAAAATTAGACTTTAAATATCTACTACCACCAAAAATAGTAAAAGGACTATTATAAGTCCTTTTACCTCTCCACAGAAATTAGTTACCATGTAAAAGTTATTTACCTACTTCAGCGGTTAAAACAACCTGGGCACCCGGATAGCTTTTTGCAGCATCTTCCTCTGCAGTAATATAAATACTCACCGGCTCATATGGAGTGACAGTTTTCAATGAACCCTTCAGCGTTTTAGAAAATAGGCCCGATGATATTGTTAATTGACCTAAATTTTTTTGACCGTGATCCTTTGTCGCTAACCATACAAGATACAGTCTTTTAGGTGGGTTCAGTTTATCGGGCTCCGCAAGATGCAATACAGTAACGTTTACGGAATAATTACCATTGTTATCCTTTTCAATTTTGATGGTTCCTTCCGCCGCCGGCACTACTGAAGATGTATTGAAATGTATTTTTCTGGCGCAGGATGTCATAATGGTACTGCAGGCAATAAGAATAAGTGTAAAAAAATAAGTTTTCATAGCTATTTGTTTAGTGTGTGTGAATGTGGTCGATGTCCGCGCACTACAGCAAGCAAACGTTTAGCTGTTATACTTTAATGACCTGTTTAAGGATGGCGACTAGATTTCGGCTTTATGGAGCTTATTTAAAATTTCGTCAGCACTCATTCTGGGAGAGTTTGCATGGAGCAGCAGCAACGGAATTGTTGTATTGTGAATGATTTGACGGGCATACGGACTCAATTGAAAATCGCTTTTCACTTCGTCTGCCTCGGAGGTGATAATGGCAAGATCGTAGGCTTGATTCCGTATTTTGCTTATCACCTTTTCTGCAAACTTGTTGTCCCTGAAATAGTATTCCATGGTATAAAGCAAGCTATCATTCTCAAGCCTGGCTTTCATCAGTTGGTCCAAATGGTGAATGACGTGCAATTCTGATTCATTTTCCGGGTCACGTAAATTTAAGAGCGTAAATGCCGGGTTAGTAACTAGTAAGTTCCTGATGGCGTCGTATTTGTCTGGCACACTAAGCAGGGCCCGTACGGGAAACAATACTTTTTCACAAGAATACTTTTCAATTTCCTCCGGAACTATCATTACTGGTACAGGTGATTTTTCAGCAATCTGGCAGCAATGAGTGCCAGCGTAGGCCGGCACTCTGCTGTTACTGCCATTCTTACCTAAAATAATCATGTCTGCATGCATATTCACCGCAGTCTTTAGCACACAGTGCGTAATAGCTCCGTATTCACAGGTATAAAAACATTTTAAGGCATGTTCATCAATGACTGACCGGGCAAACGTTCCCAATCGCTGTGTGGTTTCTGTAAAATGAGTTGGTGCTATCTTGATTTCTTCAGGAAATAATTCATAGTCATTATCTGTTACGTGCAATAACTGAATTGCCGCGGCATGATCTTTAGCGATTGATACCGCCAGCCGTAAGGCTTTTATGCTATTTCGGCTGAAATCAATGGGGACTAATATCTTTCGAATGTCAATTTTTTTCATACACCGAAATTTTAAAGGTTTCAAATTTCAAAATTAGTCTGTCGCCGTTTAGTGCGTTCATTTCAGTTGTAAGTTGATCCTTTCCCAGGGCATCGCATTACTTTGACGAACTTGCATTGGCATTTTTTTCCATTGTTTTTCGCAGAATATCAACGTATCTTTTCGCATCATTGTTACCGGGATCCAGTTGCAATAGTTTATCAAAATATTCAATGGCAGCCTGATAATCTTTTTCCACATTTGCTTTGTAAGCGGCCAGGTATCCATATGCTTCAATAAGGTGCTTTTTACCCGCCGCATTCACTGAATCTTTTTCCAGGAAACTGATCAACTGCAAATAGTGAGGTATGGCAGTACCCATTTCCATAGAAGTGTCAATGGCGGCATTTGTTTTGGCTCTCCAATAATACCCAAATTCTTCTGCCGGGTATTTAACTGCGTACATGTTGAATATGGTATCAGCATTTGTATAATCGCCAGCAAGGTAACTGGCAAGGCCCCAATTAAACAGGTCTACATTAGATGCCGAAGGTGTTGCCTCATAATATTTACCCAGCCACAATGCCTCATTACGGTAGTCTTTTATCTTTTTATACAGCCCGCTGATTTTCTTATAATAGCCGGGTCTGAGCGCAGTATCGGCTTCCAGCTCTACCGCCCGTGTATAAAACAATGCAGCGGTGTCTTCCTTACCCTGTAATGAGCTGTAAATGTCTCCCATGGCTTCATAATCTTTGGCAATGACACCGGTATCATGTTGTTCTTTAAAATAAGTATTCATGAATGCTACCGCTTTAGCTGTGTCGCCCAGTTCTTTATAACTATAGGCGGCAAGTTTGTATAAACGGGGGGCAGTCTGGGTTCCTTGCTTCTCAATAAGCGTGGTTACATTGGAAATAGCATCTGCATAATTGCCGGAAGCATACAGAATATCAGCATATAAGTAATCGTTTGCCACATCATAGTCTGAAGCGGCTATATACTTTTGCAGGTAATATTTTGCCTTAGATACATCTCTGTAATAATAGTGATAATACAACTCAAAAAGTGCAGGCGCATACAAGGAGTCAAGCGCTACCGCCTTTTCAAATTCAGGTACATACATGCCGGCATTTTGTTGCGAGGTGTATATTTTGCCAATCTTATAACGCGCTACTGCGTATTCTGGTTCTTTGGCCAATGCGTTGTTATACGACTTATAAGCATTGCCGCCATCGCCTAATTTTCTATAGGCATCGCCCATCAAAACATCCAGTGCAGGGTTCTTCTTATCTTTTTTTATGGCTTTACCAAGCAATTCCAGTGCATACGTTGCATCCCCTGTCTTTGAGTTGATACTGGCCGCCGCAATTTCAGCCAGCACTGCAGGGTCTTTCATTTTCGTTTCTTTTAACACTGCCTCAAATTGCTGTTTGGCAGCCATGGAATCATTTTGCAGGAGCAAGACGCGCGCCATTACACTTTTGAAAAGCGGCTTCTCCCTCACATCTGCCGGCGCGAGGCTGAGACTGTCTTTGAGCGGCACTACCTGGTCCTGGCCGATATACGATTGCGCCAATGCATGCCAGGCAGCCTCATTACCGGGATCAGTTTTAAGTAATTGATGCAGGCTTGCTTCAGCGCTGTCAAATTTCTCATAATAAATCATCTCACGGGCCGCATCCAGCGACTGGGCCCAAAATATGGATGGAAAAAGTATTAGTATACATGTTTTAATAAGATGCTTCATAGTGCTGATAGTTAATATGAAAAAATAAATTTATTACCTTTTTGTTGGGCGCTTCATAGCGCCAGTACCTCCAATTTGGAATTGCCTTTCACAAAATCATTTACCGGATGACTACGCAGTACGGAGTGCTTATCGTTTGGTTTAGGATTAATCAGCAGCAAGTCTGCTTTCATTGATTGTGCAAACTGCAATGCCGCTTTTGCCAGGTTGTGCCCGGGTACCGTTGCGTGGTCAATTGGCGTATTTACGGTTGCTTTTAATTGCCTGTACGTTTCAATAAATGAATTGTACAGCGGTGCGGAAACCGGAGAAGATAGGTGTTCGGGCAATAATAAATAGATCCTTGCCCTGTATTTCCTTGCCAAAGTAATTAACATCTCCAGCGACTTATCTGGTACAATGGTCTGTACCGGGTAAACAATCGATTTTATTTTGTTGTGTAATGACCCCAGTTTTGCCGTCAATACCGGACAACCCGTATCGCCCGCCAGTATCGCAGGTTTCAACGTATTTAAAAATGGAAACCAGTTGTGGTAATTATGTTTGCCAATGATAATTAATTCAGGACGGAGCTTTGTTGCAAGTTGCGCAATAGCTGTTTGAACTTTACCACCTTTTTCTAAGTGGATGCCCACGCGCACCCCGGGATACGATTCCGTAATAGTTTGGCTCCATTGATTGAGATGGCGGTCTGCAAAATGCGTATTCGCTTTTACGGCCCATGCATTGCCCGGCAACAATGGATCTGCACCCAGCAGCGGACTAACAGAAGGAACCACATTGAACAGATGAATAACACCATCTTGATGCGCAATCAGTTCCATCGCTTTTTTAATGGCGATTTCTGTATTGATGGTAAAATCTACCGGAACCAGTATAGTGTTAAATGCTACATTCATAGTCTGCTTCTTATTGGTTCAAAGCTATCCCCACGCTATTAAGCCTCCATTAGAAGCAGATTAGAATTGAATTAGAGCGGGAAGAAAAAGAGAAACGCAACAAAGTTGCCGTAACTTTCTGCTTTGTTAATTCTGGCACTGTTCTGGCGCCTGCTACAAAAAAAGTACATGGAAGACAGAAAGATTCTGATCATTGAAGATGAACAAAAGATTGCCGATACGCTCAAATTCGGCCTAAACGAGAACGGCTATTTTGCCGAAACGGCCTATGATGGCAAGATTGGATTGCAAGTATTTACTGCGTTGCCGTTTGACCTGGTAATACTTGATGTAAACCTGCCGGGTTTAAATGGATACGAAGTTTGTAAAGCCATCAGGCAACACAATGCAGCCATACCTGTAATAATGCTCACTTCTATGAGTACCCTTAATGATAAAATAGAGGGCTATGATGCCGGCGCGGATGATTATATTGTTAAGCCTTTTGAATTTAAAGAGCTGTTGCTGAAAATAAGAGTCTTGCTGAAAAGAACGATGGCGCAGCATATTCCGGTAGGTAATTTCTTAAAAGCAGGCGACCTTGAAATGAACCTTGATAGTAAAGAAGTAAAAAGAGCGGGAAAGATTATTCATCTTACCGCAAAAGAGTTCCAGCTGCTGGAATTTCTACTTCGTAACAAGAACAGGGTGGTATCGCGGGCAGATATTGCCATCAATGTTTGGGACGTGGACTTCGACACCAATACCAATGTAATAGATGTGTACATCAATTATATCAGGAATAAGATTGATAAACAGTTTGATGAAAAATTGATACAAACACATGTGGGCATGGGTTATGTTTTAAAAGAAAACTGAACATCATGGGTGTACGCTTCCGGATAACACTGGTTTTTGCTTCGATTGCTGTTTTTATTTTACTGCTGGTATGCGGTTCGGTATATTTTTTTTCTTACCAAAACCGCATCAGGAATATCACCACCCGCCTTACCAACCGTGCGATAACCACTGCACGTTTGTTAAGCCGTTCAGATTATTTTAGTAAAAACCTTGTGCAACGCATTGATTCTTCCACCAGCATCGCGCTGTTAAATAAAGTAATACAGGCGTATGATCAAAACAATTATTGTATTTATGCGTACAGCGATATTGCCCAGGACAGCCTGCCCATGGATGCCGAAGTGCTTGCAAAAGTGAGGGCCAATACCCACCTATACTATACCGCGGGAACAAAAGATGTGATTGCCACCAATGTAACTGCCAATAACAACCAGTTGGTGATGGTAATTGGCGCCATCGATTACGAAGGAAAAGAAAAACTACGCCAGTTAAGATTAATCATCCTTTTCAGTTTTGCAGGCGGATTAATTATAGCACTTGCCGGTGGTTACTTCTTTTCCGGTGGATTGGTGAGGCCTATTAAAAAGATTGCCGATGAAGTAAACGAAATCTCTGCCAAAAATCTTACCAGCAGAATAAACCTGGGTCCCGCAAATGATGAGTGGCACTACCTGTCGTCTACCCTGAATGCATTGCTAAACCGTTTGCAGGACAGTTTTGAGGTGCAGCAACGTTTTGTATCACATGCGTCTCATGAGTTGTCGACCCCGCTTACATCCATCTCCAGCCAGTTAGAAGTCTCGTTGCTTAAAAACAGGGAAGCAGCTGATTATCGTAAGGTGATGGAATCAATCTACCAGGATGTTCGTCATCTCAATAAACTCACCCAAACGTTGCTGGAATTTGCCAGCGCTTCAGGCAACAGCGCGGGCATTGTTATTGACATTATTCGCATTGATGAAATATTGATGCGGCTACCAGGTGAAATGGTAAAAATAGATCCGGCATATTCAATTGTGTTGCTTTTTAATGAACTTCCACCCGAAGAGGATAAATTACTTATTTGGGGTAACGAGGAATTATTATTTTCAGCACTTCATAACATTGTTAGCAACGCCTGTAAATATTCACCTGACCATAAGGCCATTATTAAACTCATCGTCAGGAATGATGAAGTTAAGGTGATGATTCGTGATAACGGCCCGGGCATTCCTAAAGAGGAACTGCAGCACATTTTTCAGCCTTTTTACCGGGTTGATGTCGACAAAAATGTAAAGGGCTTTGGCCTGGGACTCTCGCTCGCAAACCGCATTGTTAAATTACACAAAGGCAGCATTGAGGTGAGCTCAGACCAGGATGCTGGCACCGATTTTTTGGTTATACTCCCTGCTGCGAGCAAATTGAGTGTATCGCAAAACGAGTGATGACGGATATGCCAAAAAGAAATTGGGTAATTTTCTGCGCGAGGAACTTCATTAACATTCTAAAATATTGCATGCTGCGTATAGTGTTTAAATGCGTTGTTCAACCCCGGATTAGAATATAATTAGAATGAATTAACAGCACCAATGAGTACTGGTATGATAATTCATTGTATTAAAGAGATTTGTTCACCTTAACCCATGAATCACTGGCAAACGCATTACGGGGGGCGTATCTGGAATGCTCATTCTGGCATACGTTGTGTTGCTTTTAACCGTATTGTATCCATCAATACGCGTCAGGGCTCACATTTTTAACTTCAACTACGCAAACATGAACAGTAACACTATGCATACCGCACCATATAAAAAACTGCTATTGACTTTGACCGTATCATTCTTTGTAATGTATGGAACCATGTTTCTGAATGTTGCAGACACATCGCATATTTACGTAAGTACCAATCGTTTTTACATGGCCGTATTGATGGTTTGTCCGATGGCAGTTATTATGTTACTGATGATGAAGACCATGTACACCAACAAGCGATTAAATACCACTATCCTGTTTTTGGCATTGGTATTTTTTACAGGTGCGTTTGTTGCACTACGCAATCAATTTTTAATCAGCGATGAGCAGTACATGAGGGGTATGATACCGCATCATTCATCAGCCATTCTTACCAGCACACATGCAAATATTAAAGACCCAAGGGTAAAAAAATTGGCTGACGGCATTATTGCCTCACAGGAGAAAGAAATAGCTGAAATGAGACAACTGCTGCAGGAAATGAATAAATGACATTTTTTCAATTCCCAGGAAAAGACTGTACGATACCTACTTAATGAATGAGCCATGCAAATTCTAATCTATTTCTAATTTCATACTAACCGCTTTTTAATTTTTCAGGATCAACTTTGAAAATGCAACTCTTTATTACATCCTGACACCTACAAAGTGACGATACTCATCCATGCAAGGCGGTTTGAACTGAGCGAAGATTTAAAAGAATTTATCCAGGAATGCCTTCATATGTTGCCACCTGAGGGCAAAATCACCACCGTAATGTTGCAACTGGAAGAAAAGAATTCACCTGCCAACCACTCTAAATATTGCCTGTTGAATGCCAGTATTGCTGGAGACCATTATTTTGCCATTAAACATGCCGGCTCGTACGAACAGGCAGCAGTGATGAGCATCAGCAGTTTAAATCAACATATCAGGAAAACTATGGCAGCATCATAATAAGTTTACTTGGTAAGCAACATCCATTACTGAAGCCGAGCACCGTTTTATCGACCGGTATTTTCCGCGGTAGCTTATAGATTCTAATCTTGTTCTAATTCCGTTCTAATCCAGCCTTAAGAGGATGGAGCTAGTTTAGCAGTATGGCGATAGTATATTTGAGAAAAGAAAGAAATTTATTAATGCCGCTCGACAAATTTCGGGCGAAACTTGTCATTAAAATTTTGTATGCAGGTACCCCCGAAGCGGAACGTTTTATTAAAGCTGCTGTAGACGCAATGAAAAAGAAGCAAGTAAATGGTTATATTATTTTCAGATTTATCGATCGCATTCTTAACCAGCTTAATACTTATCAGCATGCAGAACGTGAAAACATTCGGCGGGAAAACATTCTGCAGGCTAGAATTGCATTGTTAAACATCAGGGACAAAATCAATCCGCTGGCAGCCTGACTTTACTGTAATAGAATGCATACACTTGCTATTATATTAAATTTTGTTGGGAGCCTGTTATTGGTTTCACCCAATATGGCATGTGCACAGCCAGCCCTGCTGTTACAATCAGCACTTAAAGCTCAATACCGGAACACCATTGACCTGCTCTGCCACCGATGGATTTTTAATTTCAATTACGTTGCTGGCGCAGCCAAATGCTTTCCGGCAGAATCAATGACCACTGTTGAATTTTATAGCGATGGGTATCTTGCTTTACAAGGCAGGAATAAAATAGAAGGTCGCTGGCAGTTTGATAATGCAAGAAATGAATTGCTAATTGTTTGCAACGGCAATACCTGGAAATATAACCTACTATCTCTGAATGAATCTGTGCTAATATTGGAAAATAAGGGCGATAAAAAGATGACCAAAACGTATTTATGGAGGTCAATGTTATAGCTGGTATATGTTGATACCTTTTGAAAGCGGACAAATTCAGGTTAATTGCGAGTCCGGTAATTTTCAGTCACTTGCCAGTAATTTTTTAATTCTTGCGTTAACAATTCGGGTGATTACTCCTCTTTTTGTATTCACATCCCACGAAAAAGTGGTGTTGGCGTAGGCAGTTTCGTAAATGACTTCGTCGGTTTTGGGGTCGAGAAATTGTGCCTTGCCTTTTTTATCACCCATGCCGATGCTTGCAAAAACAAAACGGATAACAATTTGTGCTGCAGCTTTATCATCTACGATAGTCCAGGTGGTTGCATTTTGCAGGGCACTTTGGGCGTGGGTAACGGAAGCGGCATCAGGTGCACTTACAAAAATTTTCAGATTAGAACTTTTAATCATTGTGAGGAAGCTATCTACAGACAATGATTTTTCATTTATAGCTGAGGTAAAAGAATTGAAAACATCACGTGTTCCGTTACTGTAATGAATAGCCAGAATCTCGGTTTTATCAATAGAATAAACCGGTCCCTCCAAATTCTCGTATTTTTTATACTTAATTTTTGCCTCTTCAACCTCCAATACTTTTGCGTAAACCTGTCGTTGCTTATTTAGAAAAATTGTATCCTGGGCAATGCATGTAGCCGGAAGTGCAATGAGGGAGATTAGATAAAGGGTTATTGAACGGGTCATGGCTTAGTAAGGTTAACTACTTTCATTCTAGGTACATAAATTTATTAAAACAAAATATTGACTAATTTGATAAAATCCAAATAAGTAGGTAAAGTCTTTATTCTTTACTCCAGATTTGATGGAGAAATGAGCGGTAAGTGCACTGTACAGTCTCACAGGACCGGATCAAATTTGACCGGTTGACTGTTTTGTAGGCTCAAGAGAACCGAAGGCACGGAATAAAAGAAAACTTGCCGACTGGTTGGGACATTTATAATCCAGTCAGGGGTCCACCTACGTATAATAAGTTTTCCCTGCAAAAGACAAGTTACCTCCGGTAGACCGCGCGCCGACTAATACAATAAATATTTTGACATTAGGGCTTCTGGTATCCATCAACGTTGAATGCTTTCAGTCAATGTTTTGCTGCATTAACAGTTACGTGGTGCCACGACATTTTCTTGACAATGCTTCGGTGTTGCTGTTACTGGGAAACAAAAAAACAAGGCAAACCTCGGCAAAAGGTCGTATTTTCAACTACCCGTTATCTGATATTAAGAGTACTACCTGGCTTTCTTTCAAACACATTCCCTCAGGACAGTAAATTTCAACCGTCGTTGCGTCCGATTCAGTTTTGACGTATTCATTACCATATTGTGGCAACACTAGCTTCACCTTGCCATTACTTTAATCACATAATTTTTTCCTGCGTTGGTAACAAAAGCTGCTTGAGGGTATGTTTACCCATGCTCCCCCAATGTGGCTAATGGCTTCGTAACGACTGGTTCTGTTGGTTTTGCTGATACAAGTTACTTGTTTTGACATTTTGATTTGATTTTAGCAAAAATTAAAACTGTTGTGTACGCAGTAAATTAACCAAGTCGATAATTGTTTCCTTACGGTTTCCCATTATTCGCTTTCCCTTTTATAAAATCCACCCCCACCCAAACCGCCACAAAAGCCGCTACCGTTACATCAATTGCATTCCAAAGGTGTCGGGTAAAATAAACTTTGATTAGCGGATTGAAAAGTATAGCCAGTGCAATACACGTAATGACCAGAAAGGTTCTTCTTTGTTCGTATTCGTAGTAAGCCAGAACAAAACACATTACCGTCATTCCAAGGCGCACTACCTGATAATAACCATAGGGCATTCTGGCAAGGCAACCCAAGAGTAATACGATCATTAGAACGCGTAAAATATAACTAGTAGCGGCATTCATATCAAACGTTTTAAGTAACGTAATTAGATCTATCCCCCATGTTGCCAGCAATAACCATTCAACCGGGCGGACCTGCTGCAGCGTGTTCCCCGCTTGGTGATGGCGCGACATTGACCATCGGATGTATCGTTTTGGGTTGAGCGTAGTTGCGAAGGCGTTGAAGTTTTAAACTGGGCATTCGTCTTTTTCCTGGATGCACATACACCGCAGGTCCGCCCATTAACACAATATTTGCAGGCGCTACAATTGCTGCAAGCGCTACAAAATGCGCTGCCGGTGCACCTGCCTACAGACGCTTTCGCACAACAGCTGTCTTTACCGGAGGCGGCCGTTAGAAAAAACGGCAGTAGTAGGCATATGACAAGTAAGAATTTTTGCATGTGGTTACCTGAAATTTACGTATATAGGAGTAATAAGTTCTGCCAACTCTTTCAGCCAAAACCAGCAAACGATAGCAATGCCAATATTGAGCAAGGCCTGCAGGATACCGAAGGGCAAATTGCCAGCATTGATACCATCATCAATATTGTTCTTGAAAAACAATTTCCTGTTTACAATCACCAAGACTATATAAATGAGGGTTGTAATAAATCCAGCAAGGAAAATCTGACTAAACTTAATAAGGACATTTACCATGGGATTGCCGCCTGCATTCTCCAAAGTTCGGGTTGTTTGAAAAGCCGCGCCGATACCCCCGGTAGAGATAATGAGGATTCCGAATAGAATGCTGCCGGCAACTGCAATATCGCCATACTCCATCCCTGCTAGTGGGGAAACCAGGAGCTTTTTCCATCGCAGGAAAAAAATTGCGAGGAACACAAATAAATAGGCTTGCAGCAAAACCCATATAAATGGCATCCAGTAAACAAGCGAAGGAAATGTTTTCATGTATTTTATTGTTGGTGGATGAGGGAAATTGTCCAATTTTCCAGATTGGCGATGTAAGCGGGAATCTGTCCTGGAGGATGTCCTCCACTGGTTGTTTCCCACAGGTAATAATTGTTTTTATCGACCGGCATGGCTAAACCGTTTCCTGTAAATCCTTGTTTGAAATGTACAGCAATGATTGCATGCTTATAAACTTGGCTGGTGAGAATGGCCACATCAGTACCCCGCTGAGATAGAATATCAAAGAGGATAAGTGCCCTAGTATCACAATCTCCTTTTAGGTTACCGGCAAATTCTACTGGCGACTGAACCCCGAAGGGCACATTTCCTAGACAACAATTAGACTGGCAATTCCGGAGATAGTTCGAAATAAAATCGTCGGCATATTCCGATGAGCATGACTGATCAACTACCAAGTAATAAGGAATAGACTGAATACAGGAAACAATCATTTCGGTGGCCTGCAGTTCATTCATGTTGTTAGCTTGTATAATAGAGTCAAATGCCTGGTACACAGCCAGCAATCTCCCCGTATCATTTTGTAATAACCGGCGATAGATGGCTCCCGGTTGTCCATCCGATGGTTGCCTAATTGATATGGCACGATGCATTTCCTCAGCACCGCGTACAGCAGATTCTGAAATGCTTAGCGTAACCACATACTGGTTACTGTCATAATCACTCCACCGAACCGTATGACTGATTAGGTGATCACCGGTGCTATCGTTTAAAACTGTTCGCCTTGTTTCTGGTGCTGGTTGGTTGTCCATCCTCGGCTTATCGACCAATGGCGCTGCTCTGTTAAAAAGTGATCGTATTGCAACTGCTATGAAAAATATAAAAAACAGTCCTGAATAAACGAATCTTTCCATTCCGCTGCAATCCCAGCCTTACATATGACAATACTGCCAGTAAGTATAATAGAATCCAATGAATAACTTTGGAAAGCAACCAGCCCCAGGAAAAGTAGAATAATCCAGCCAACATATTCCATGGGTTGTCTTTCCGAAAATGCACAGTCGAAGACGCTGCTGCCGGTCGCCGCGGCGGGAATATTTCCTTAACCATCCATTCACCCCAATATCGGCTACCGTCTTTATTAAAATATTCCTGGCGGGTAAAAAAAGTCTCTGCTGATTCCTTTGTCTCTACCTGACGGTTGCGCCAAAATATTCTGTAAAGGTTTCTGTAACGTCTTCTTCGCTTATATGAACAATATACCCGTAAAAATCTCCCCTTAACTCCCCAAAATTGTATTCCTCATGTCGGGTTATATTGGTGATGATGGGATTTTTTATTTTATATCATGGATCGTCATGGCGTAAAGCTCTTCCGCTTCCATGGTCTTTATGCTGCACTGTATGGGTTGCGGTAGCTGAACTGCAAAAAGATCCGCAGAAGAATAGGCACGCTCGTATTCACGTGATGTACCATCCTGATAAATACCTGATGAGATAATTGATGCTTGTGTTTCTGTGATACAAGGTATAGTCTGCCTTGCTTTGCAAATAGGCTCCATTGGTTCAGGGTCGCCCGAACTAACCAGTAAAGTTCCTTGCACATAGATTCTTTTCTCCCGAAAAACCTTTTTGTCGTTGTATTAGTCTAGAATTAAGAGGGGACGATGCCTCTTTTTTAGTTTCATTTGGGCCAGTTTTAGTCTATTAGATTCCTTGTCTTATCACGATATTCATCATATACATGCCTTTTCACATCATTGGATAACACTTCATATGCTTCCTGAATGACCCTGAATTTTTCGGCCGCCTGCTCATCACAGGATTTTTGTCAGGATGGTGAATTTTAGCAAGCCTCCTGTAAGCAGCTTTTAACTCCTCTTTTGAAGCCATCTTGCTTACCCCTAGCATTATATAATAGTCCTGCTTGTAATCCATATTAATATTTAGGGGCAGACAAGTATTCTTAAAAAAATCATCCATTGATCCCGAAGTGGGCGGAAGTTTCCTTACACGTTTGAATGGAGGATCGTCGAAGCGGGAAAAGATTTCAACCGCAACGCCAAACCGGCTCTGAAAAATATGCTGATACTGTATGGTGAACGCTGCATATGCCCGCTGTACAATATTTTTTTCATATTCTTTTTTCAACCGGTAATAAGCATTGTCCGAAGAGATACTGTAAATCAGGTATCCGGGCAGCAAAAAAGAATAATCAAAAAACTATGAACCTGCTTTCAGGTGATTTGCAGTATTATTGTCAAAAAAAATTATTCCCAATTTTGCGATCTCTTTCTGCTTCATACCCTCACTTTTTGTAGGATTGATGAAATGGACGCATCAATGCTGGCGATTTCCGCGTTAAAATTTTCGTAGCGTACTTGCTGGCCTGGGTAAAACAGTAGTTCCTTCTTACGGTAAGTTTAGTTAAATCATCCTTATAAAATGCTTCAATGGCATTCCCATGCGCGGTGAATAATTGTTGTTTGTATACCTTGGTTTGTTGAGCCAACTTTTGTCCTGCAACCAGTATTGTCAGGCTAGCCACCAGGTAGGCGATAAAAATAATAAAGCCGGTTCTTATAAGATTCGAACTACTGAAGAATTGGCTATTCCCAGGCAATTGCTCTTTTGAAAATGTATTTATCAGGAAAATATAAATACATGCGAATAATAAAGAGAAAAATCCAGACAACAGAATCTCTGTGGGCCAATCATTAAAAAGCAGGTCGATTGCGTACCGTATACTGCCGACGCTCAGCAAAAAGATGACGATAATTGACATTCCAGACAAATAAAACTTTGTCATTACCCCCGACCCTGCTCTTTGGAGAATATCATATTCTGCCCCTAGTAGCTTCACGAATACTTTATTGGGATAAGCATCCAATCTATATTCAGTCCTTGACTCATATCAACTTTGCTGATTTCTGAAACAAAATCAACAGGGTTTTTACGGATGTCGTCCTTCTTGTTTTCCTTCCATCGTGAAAGTGCCTCTGCGCTCAGTTCACTTTGAGCCTCAAACAAAGCAATTTTCTCTTTCAAAAGTTTAATCACCTGATGTTGTACAACTTTCTCTTTTACGTGTCCTTCTTTATCTTGGTAATAATTGTATTGAATTCTATACCATTCTCAGCTTTAAGTAGCTCTTTGATATTCTCTTCCATGTAATCGTAAGGGCTTTTAATCAGCATCAGTTTGAAGAAGATTGGTGTTAGCTCGATTGCCATAAAAAGTAGTGTAATGAAAATAGAAATTATCGGACCGAAATTCTTCCGATATCTTGATTCGTTCTAATAAACCATCAAGGCCAGCAGCAACTTTATCACTCTCGTTTAATTTAGCTACTCTTCGCTTTTCAATATCAGTTTTTTCATTTTTAACACGCAGATAATCTGGGTTACTCTCCAAATGTTTAATTTCATCGCCAAGTCCATCCATTTGTGCTTTTATTGCCAGTGCACTCGGGCCTACCGTAATCGTTCGTGCTTCTTCAATATAATTTTGTTCTAGTGATTTGTAGCGCTCGCGCATATTCTGCAGATCAGCTTCTGTTTTGGCGATCTCCAAATCCTTTCTAGCGAGCTCACTATTAAAAATAGAATCTGTATTCGCTTTATATACCTGCTGCTGCTGTATTTGCTTTTCGTGTAACTTAATATCTATCTCTGTTTTAAACATCCGAATCTCTACCGGTTTCGAAATGGTCATCGCTATAATGGCACCCATAAAAAGACTCGGCAAAGCCGTCATTAGTTCCTTTTCTAGTAATGTCTTCTGTTCGATCGCCCTTGCCGTGCTTAATAATAAAGCGATCTATATTAAATATGATCAATCCCCATATAATACCGAAAACAATACTTTTAATCATTGTAGCTATATCAATTGGGTCATAGGTACCTGCAATATCGCTAGCAGTTTTAAATGAATTAAACGCATTGCCCTTCGGTTCAAAAATGGTATAGAAACCATAGCCGCCTGCGATACCTGCCATGAGGCCAGTAGCCACAATAATACCACCGAAGCATAGATACTTAACCTGATCGCTATAAGTTGTTCTCTCAAGGATATACCGATCTGCTCCTGCGGCTTTCCAAAATAAGCGCATAATAAGGGTTGACTTAGGACTAGTATAAAAATCACGGTCATATGCTGTTGAGGTTTTGAAACTTAAATAGAAACTTTATTGGGATAGGCAAAAGAATGTTTGGATACTGATGCCCTATCTTAATCTCAGGTAAATAAACGGCTGTCAGCAAGAAATTGGTTAAGTAATGGGCGAAAAGCGTATATCGCTCGTCAGCCAATCAAAGCTTCTCTATCCAGCGTGAGCTCTTTATGGAACAGTGATAACCGTTTGCGCCAACAATATGGCACTGATATCTACCGACGTAGTGTTGGTGGTAACGCAATGATGACAGCACCAGAAGCCCTGCGGTAGACATGCCGACCGGATGAACTTTAATCGTCCTGCATGCAGGGTATCCCAGGCATCAGGAATAAAACTTGTACCTGCTACGATGTCAATACAGTAAATCACGGATGATGGGTTTCCGGAAATTGAACAAGTACTTAATAATTTTATCCATTTAGTATTTTTTCTTCATAGCGAAGCGCTTAATGAATATTCAGCATTACAATGTGGACAGTGTCTTTTTTTCTTTGATTGTTTAAACTCATCAGAAAACCCTGAAGCTAAGATTCCGGCGGGCAGCGCAAACATGCCGATCCCTAGTATCGATATAAATGATGCAAGAATTTTCCCGGTTATCGTTACCGGGTAAACATCTCCATAGCCTACCGTCGTCAGGGTTGCCACACTCCACCACATGGTTTCTGGGATACTGGAGAATTTATCCGGTTGTGCATCGTGTTCAATAAAATACATAATGCTCGCCGACATGATGATCAGAAAAAATGTCATGAAAAAACTAAGTACTAGTTCCTCTTTCTTTGACCGAAGCACCCGGATCATAAGCTTACTTGCATTTAAGTAGCGGCCAAGTTTGAAAAAGCGAAGGAATCGGAACAAACGGAAGAGGCGCAGAAAACGTAAATCCATCAGCATAATAAAAGGAAGATAAAAAGGAACCACTGATAGTAAATCCACCAGGGCACTTGGCGTTAGCACATAATTGACCCTCCCCCTTACGGCTGCTTTGTACCGTGGATTCTCCGTGATGGTCCAGACGCGTAAACAATACTCCAATCTAAAGAAAGCGACCGAGAATAGCTCGAAGGCCCGAAACTGATTGGAATAATGCTTATATACGCTATCTATGGTCTCAACAATCACAGCCAGGGTATTTAAAACTATTAATGTGACAATGACTCCATTGACGAGCTTGTCCCATTTGCCCCCTCCGTCGTTGGGATCCAATAACAGGTATATTCTTCGTTTAAGGGTTGGCATGGTTAGCTGAGGTTATGCTTGCAAGCTTAAAAAGGCACCAAATGAACTATTAGAAAGGTAATAAAGAATATAAGGTACTGGGCATGATGGCGCCTGGACAGCGTAGTGAAGAATAATCATGGCAAGGGTTTTGGGGTTTATAAATAAATATAGTGAAATTTGGTATTTCAATAGACTTACCCAATTTATCAATTAAGTCGGCAAAGCAAGATGGCCGAATTGGTCTGACTAGCCTATTTTTCCCCAATTACTGATTTCTACCAGATAATTGGGTATAAAATAATTCAAGTTTTTTCTTCTAGAGATCCATGTGGTGTTTGATGGTTTTTTCGTAATCAGTTTCTTTTTCGTTCCATTTGCTTACCAATACTAACATTTCTAATCCCAATAAAAAAGAAAAACCAGAGTGACCAAACGAGCAGTGCAACTCCTGAACCGGTAATTAAGTATGTACATTACTTTAAGTTCATCGAGAAAACCAGTCTTTGAGCTTATTTCTCGTTCCAGTTGTGGACGTATATTTAATAAAGTAGCCTCTTTAATCGCTTTCTCATTTCTCAAAGCTCAGCGTCTGCCTTTTGTAAGAGCGCTATCTCAGCTATTCTTCGGATTTAAAACAACAGATTTAGTTGTAGTGGTTGTGGGAACGGGTTTTTCGGTAGTGGTTTGCTTACCAGTACTATCAGTGACAGTCGTCTTATTCAATGTGTAGGTGGTATGAGAAGCATACATAGGTATGGTCGGGTTCTTCGAGATTTCTACCATAATGTCTTGTCGTTCGCGCTCTTTGTTTCTGATCGCTGAATCCAACCCCGAAATTTGAGAACACTAAGTTCTTCTGTTTTGGGCGGCAAAGCTTCCTTGATCCGCTTTTCAATGAAAGTTATTTTCTCCAATTCAATATCTTCCTTAAATATTATTTGATCGATAATAATTGCTCCCAGAATCGCCATCATAACAGCAATCAGACCCCGTAAAAAAGTAGCATGAGCCCAGGATTTACCGATAGGATTACCTGTCGTTCAATCTGAATGATAACAAACACAAAGACAAAAGCCCCGAGTAATGAACCATTCATACCACCGTGCATGTACCTTTGCGTAAAAAAATAACCAATGAACGCCCAAAGGGTGTATACTTTCATCAATGCAAACGTATAGCGTTTGACAGCTTTCTTCGAAATCTCGCTGCAGTTTCGGATAATTGTATAATTGTAGCCAATCAGGAAGCAGCCAAATTTTAGCCATACTTTACTCATAGAAAAGATTTAAAAGTTTTGTTTCATAATAGAGTGATGTGATATAGCTGCCAACCCGTTTCTAAAACCGCGTGTGTAACTGATCATCACCCCTTGCGCAATTCCTGTATCTGCTCTTAGATCGTTTTCTATTTCCAAAATTTGTTGTATATGATTTTCAGCAGTCTCTTTTTTAACAGTTAATTCTTCCACTGTGTCAACCATACCACTACGGGTACGACTGTTGATATGAAAGTTGATTTCCCGAATAAAATCCTGGTAAAAAATCTTCGTCTTTCGTATGGTTCTTTCCAGTTCATTTTTCAATGCTTCAATATTCTCCTGCAGGTGTATGGTGTCTGGGTTCATTAATGCATCATCATATCCCTTTCCCTCATGATTCTTTTCCAGAAAAGTAAATAATAACTGAATACCGCTACCATTGGCTTTTGAGACTTCCGTTTCATTGGTCTTATCCTGCGGAGACGATTTTTCAATAAAAACATCTTCAGGTATTTCGGGCAGAATTTTGTCCCCGGAGAAAGGCTGGGCAACCCCACTAACCCCATTATTAGACCCGCGATTGAAAAAGCTAAATAAACCCATAATAGTTAATTAAATATTGATAGTTGGAACTTTAAACTTGCTATGTCCACGCTTATGACAGGATTCGCATAAAGTAATCAGTAACTGTCCATCATAGTCCCATGGATCCTTAAAACGTTGTTCCAACACCAAAAAATGATATTGACGGTGATGAACCTGTAAATCATGCTTATTTCTGCAAATTCTGCAATTCCCATCCCGCTGAATAATGAGTTGTCGTTTCAGTTTCCATTCAGGCCGAAAAAGCAGCGCTCCATATGTGCCATGCGTTACATGATGCTCATTTTTCATTTCAAGTTCCTTTTGTTCAATACCGTTCTGCTGCCTAATAAATCTGCGGTGCATGCCAGCGCCAGGCGACTTTGCATAACGGTATCTAGAACTTGTAGGATCAATCATGTTGTACATTTTTTTCGCAGTCAATAACATCGAACCTACAATGCAGACATTCTTTTATGTCTGCGCCAAATCCAGGGTGGTGTTGGATTACTATCCGCCCATAGACCACAGCTTAATCTTTTTGCTTTTTCTTCCAGTCGGGCATACTCAGTACTTTTTGAATATTTTTTGAAATGCCATGCAAACCCGGCTTTCAACAATGCTTGATTCACATTTACCTGTTTCTCGTTGATAACAATTCCAATCAACCTGCCGTAACGATCAAACTCATTATGATGCATCACCTGAACGGTCTTTCCAAAACACAGGTTGGATGTAAATCGTTTCGCTACAGCTCCAAATGGTTGACTTCCGTTTAATTCAGGACAGTCTATATGCTTCAGCCTTATGGTTAATGGTCTGCCCTCATACAATAACTCAATTGTATCGCCATCTTTTACTGCTATCACTTTTCCACTGATGTAATCTGGTGGCTTTGCTCTTGTTGCATCTCGCTGCCCCATCCCGAGCAGCCAGATAAGCAATAAAAGTTTGACCAGATTCATTTTTATAACAATGCTTATCAATCTTAACCAGACAAATAAAAAAGCAAGTGAATTATTTTAAATCTCCCGAGCTAAATAATCCATTTGCCAGATAGACGAATTAGGCCAGGTTTAATGGTATATTACTGTGTATGGCATGGTTTGGAACAATGAACGCAACCGTTTACCTGACGGTGATAAAATCCCGCGGCAGTAACAGCTGTGGTGCAAGAAAAATGCTCACCTAAGTCCGTCCGATTTTCAGGCTTGGGCATCCAAATGCAGCCTTCAGCATGAACTTCATGGTCTCCATTGGCTTGTTCGAGTGTATGCACATAATATTTCTTTTTCATTTCTTAACTATTATTACATATCAAATGTAGATTCTACTGTTGCCATTTATTTACGGGATACCGTAAACAAGCCTATTCGGTAAAATAAATTTCGGGGAAGAAGTGAATGAAGAAAGCAATGCTGGATACTTTCGAAAGTTATATAGTTCAAACTAAAGCGAGCAATTAGATAATCCCCTTGTCTTTGCAAAATGCAATCAGTTGCTCGTTACTTAAGCAAGAGAGTCGCTCCCGTATATAATTCAGCCTTTTTTCGACACTACTCAGACCTGAAGGCTGTATGTTCCGCTCTTGCAATTGGGCAGGAATATCTTTTTGGCGGATGCCTTGTGCGAGCAGTTCAATAATGGTGATGTCAAAGTCCGTGAACTCGTGGGCATTCTTCTCCTTGACCAATTGTAGCAGATGCCGAGTAATATATCTTTGATTAGTTCCAATCGATTCAATGGCCATTTTTAACTCCCTGGCATCATTCCGTGCTTTGCGCACATATGCATCTACATCCAGTTCGTTTATCAATTCTTCAATTGTAGTGGCCCGGCTATCAGCAGAAAAGACTAGGATTTTCAGGTCCGGTTGAATTTTCCGGGCTTCAGCAATCAATTGCAGTCCGTTATTTATCTTTTGGATCCTTTCGTCTTGATCAAAGTTTAGATCGGTTATCAAAAGGTCATAGGAATTTCCTGCGGAAACGGCTTTTTGGATCTCCCGCTAGTGCATCATCGCAGTAATAAACATATTCAACCTGTTTTACACCCAGTGCTTCCAGCGTTATTTGAATGGAGATATTTGCACTTTCATGATCTTCCGCAATAAGTATTTTTTTAATCATGGTTAGAAATTGGGACATAAATAGTCAGCTGCCATCCTTTACTGGCTTGCCGATCAAAAATAAGTTCACCCCTAATACTGTGAATACGGTTTTCCGTATTCTTCAGCCCATTGCCGAATTTCATGTTCACCGGCATACCTATCCCATCATCGGCATAATCAATTTTGACCTTGTTCGGAATTCGTTCAAACTTCAAAGTAGTATTGGCGGCCTGGCTGTGTTTGCTCATGTTGACCATGAGTTCCTGGAATACATAGCTAAGCTGTTGTTTGGCGAATTCGCTTAGGCCCTCCCAGGTTTCTGTATTGTTTCCCCTAATTAACACTGCCGTTGCTGGATTTGCGAAAGAAGTAAGCAAAGCTGACACGCTTTGGTCAAAAGATTGATTTTTTGTCATTGTTTGCTCATAAGAAATATCCCTAGAACGTTCATACAGATTTTCCATATTGTCGAGCAAAACTTCTTTGTCAATACTGGGCTTATGCTCAATTTCTGCCATTAACCTATACAATCCATTGGCAACAACGTCGTGGACTTTTTGCGAAGTAGCTAGTTGGTTTTCCCGGATAGCATTTTCCTTTTCCCGCAGCATTTTGTCTCGACGCTTTCGGTACCATTGAACCGAAACAACTGCGGCAGCAATCAAAAACAGTAAGCCGCTGTAGAGCAGAATTTTTTGCCGCACGATTTGCAGTTTCTTTTCTGAATTGTCACGTTGCAGTTTGAGATTGTCTGCTAGGTTTTTTTCTGCATCATAACGAATGAGAGCAAACTGGTTTTTTGAACTGTTCCTTGCTTTCTGCACACTGTCGCTGAGCTGCTGGTAGCGAATGAACAAGGGTTTCACGTCATTATCAGCACCTAAGCGTATGCGCATTTGCAGCGCTTCCATCTCATCATCAGGGCTGTTGAGCCAACGGGCTATAATTTGTAGCTGTTCGGCATAATATAATGCGGAGTCAGAACGGAATTTGGTATAGAATTCTGCCAGGTGCAGGTAACTGGAATTTAAACCCCAGCTGTCTTTTTCGTTTCTTCGAATGGCAAAGCTGGTAAGCAATTCTGGGGCAGCATCATAACTGGAATCCTGCAACCACTTTGTCATGGCCATATTTGTGAGCGCCCTGGCATAAGCCTTCTGATCCGCGCTGCTTTCTGCCATGATAAGATTATACAATTGGAGCGATTTATCGTATTCACCAGTTTGCTGGTAACAAAAGGCCTTGTTATTCAATACGACCTTTTTGAAATTATCATCTTTTGAAAAGCTGAGGGACTTGTCATAGTACCGGATGGCAGCAGCGTAGTTTTTAAGGTGTAAACTGGAAGTGCCTAACTCATTATAGTTGGATGCTAGACAGTAATAATTCCTTTCCTTACTTTCATCCAGGTATTTAAGTGAAGTCAGCAGGGTTTCCTGGCTTCCAAAATAATCGCTTGCATCTGCCTGTATGACGGCCATGTTATTATACGAAGTTGCGATTTCCAGGCTGTCCTTAGAGCTGGAGGCCACTTTATTAAATAATAAAACGCTGAATCACTGTTTGTGCCCATAAGCGCTACTCCCCGCTGATAATCGGGAGCTGAAATCACCGATTCAGCTGGAGATGGCTCGCCGGGGCCGCAGGAGTTTAAAGCCGCCGCAATTACCATCATCATAGTAAGGTTTTCCGTAAACTTCATTACCTTAAAAATAAAGAACTTAGCTCTGAATAGCATTAAGGCATAAAAAAAGGCAAGAACGTGTCTTGCCTTTTAAGCGTCATCTATTGATGAGTCGGTGGTGGAGGTGGTGGCGGTGTAGGCGGAATATGCCCGGTGTCGCCGCCCCCGTCCATTGTAGTTACTGTTGGACCGCTGTTGGATCCTGTCTGTTTGGGATTGCCGCATAGCAATGCCAGTATCAAAAGAGGAATTTGAAACATTGTTGTTGTTTTTATGTGTTAATGGTGCTGCAGCCAGATTCTTTTCTGGTGCAGAATGGCGAGCATTCAAAAAGCGCTTTTCGAATGCGTTTGGGAAGTAGAGCAGTAATGTTGAAGCTGGAGCGCTTCCCAGCCATCCCGGCCTCACCATCACTGCGGTTGGAGTCAATCCTGTACAGTAGACCTCTTAGCTATTGAGGTGCGATTGCTTCCGGAACAAAAATAGAATGGGATAAAGTCCTGATTGGCAAATGGTTCTGCTTATTCCGATCATTCCGTTGAGATTCCGATAATGCTGCGCTAATTCCGAAAATGCTATGGGATTCGATAAAAGCTTATAGCTTTATATTAATAATTACTACCATGTTTCCAGATTATACGGCACTGGTGCTGGCTGATTATAATAGTAAAAAAGAAGAGGATCGCTTATCCTTGGCATTGTTGATCCCTAGTCCGGGAAAGCTGAAAGATGAATGTTTAAAAATTTGCAGAGCCAGATTTTCGAAAAGAGATGGACGCGTATTGGAGGCATTTTTTGGAAATGCAGATGATGTCAAATCATCTTTACAAGCAATCGACAAATGCCCGTTGGGTAAATTCAAAGCGCTACAGAATTTTATAAATACCAAAACATCTGACCCAGATCCAAAAGTTGTGGAGTTGCTTGCCTGGCTAATAGATTTTGATCAGCGACCATATGAGTTGGGGAAAAAGTATCATCCAAACTATTCAGTGACGCGGCTAGCTAAAGATGAAGAGAAAGTAAAAACCGAATTGGGAATCGGGACAGGAGACGCGGAAGAGAACGAAAATTCCCGGGCAAGCCCAGTAACAGGAGAAGTTCCAGGACCTAGCAATCCTTTATCGGCTACCATTTCAAAGTACAAGCCCTCACGAAAAAAAGTAATTACCGGCCTCGTGGTCGTGGCCATCGTACTTGCTGGCGCTACCTTTTTCCTGAAAAAAGATGAAAAGCCTTTTCGGGTATCATTAACCGGTCATGAGGCATGCATGTACTGGACTGGCGATCATTATCAACCCATTTCATGCAGTCAAAAAGTAAAAGACACCTTGGTAGTTGCGCTGGATTCAGCGAGGTTGATGGGATTTAAGAGGATTATGCAGGAGGATACGATTACGAGCAAATCAATTGGAATTGTATGGTATGCCAGACTTAAAGGGCAAATTGAATATTATACCAGTGAGGGCAATGGTAATCATCCAGTAGATTTAGGAACACCGCTTCACCGACTCACTCCTTATATGCTGAAAACGCATATCAAGGCCAAGCAATGAAAGCCAAGCAGTTTTTCTTATATATCCCATATCCCTCAGCTGAACGGTTCTTTTCTAAAGTGTATATAGACACACGGCTACTGCCTGCCGCAATAAAAGTCATAGCAAAGCCTACCCAAAGCCATAGATACTGTACGAACAGGGCAAAGCCCGGCTAGTTTCTAGTCCGGTAATGTATTATCAACTATTATCTGAGATGGATATTTAAATGAGATGGATATTCCCGAATAACCGGCCAAACAAATTAGTGGCAATCCCAGTCTTGCATATGCAAATGACCCTGCTTTCAGGTGATGCATATTATTGTCAAAAACATATTCCCATAACTCTGTCCGCGTCTATGGATTGATGCTATCACCGTTATTAGACGAAACGGGAATCATCAGATTTTTATCTATTGCTACACGGTAATGGGATCCTCCATCATTTCCGGCAAAAAGATAGACGATAATAATATGGTCGGTAACCCTAAATGACAGCTAAAAGACTTCATGTAAAAAAATTTGCCAGTATCAATATTCATCGTAATATTGCAATATATGGGACTTACGAAAACCGATATGTTTACCGATAAACAAAATAAGCTGGCGTCTATGATGAAGGCACTGGCACATCCAGCCCGTATTGCCATCATTCAGCATCTCATTAAAACGAATGCCTGTATATGTGGCGACCTGGTGGAAGAGTTGGGCCTGGCACAGGCAACGATCAGCCAGCACCTGAAAGAGCTTAAAAATGCCGGGCTGATACAGGGTACTATCGAAGGAACAAGTGTATGCTATTGCATTGACCCTAAGGTATGGAAACAATATAGCGCGGCTTTTTCAGCGTTCTTTGTTGCCTACACCGAAAAAGAAAAATGCTGTTGATTTTTTTTGAACACATGTATCGTAATATTGCAATTAACCGTTTAAAATAAAAAAGATATGACTACAGACAATGAAATAAAAGAAATGGTCAGGCAGAAGTACAGCGAAATCGCCCTGCAGGACAAGGATGCCAACGCGTCATCATGCTGTGGTGCCGGCGGCTGTTCAATTGAAACGGCCAACATTATGACCGACGATTATTCAGCATTGGCAGGATATAATCCCGAAGCGGATTTGGGCTTGGGATGTGGCTTGCCAACCCAATTTGCCCAAATAAAGAAAGGTGATCTGGTCATTGACCTGGGAAGCGGCGCAGGTAACGATGCATTTGTTGCGCGCGCTGAAACAGGTGAAACCGGAAAAGTCATTGGCATAGACTTTACTCCGGCAATGATAGCAAAAGCCCGGGAAAATGCGGAGAAACTCGGTTTTCATAACGTTGAGTTCAGGCAGGGAGACATTGAAAAAATGCCTGTTACCGCTGGCGTGGCAGATGTGGTTGTTAGTAATTGTGTGCTCAATCTTGTTCCAAACAAAGACGCGGTTCTGAAAGAAATTTACAGGGTGCTTAAGCCCGGTGCCCATTTTAGTATTTCGGATATCGTGCTCGAAGGCGAATTGCCTACAAATATTCAGCACGCCGCCGAAATGTATGCAGGCTGTGTTTCCGGGGCCATCCGGAAAGAATTGTATCTCTCTTTAATAAAAAAGAACGGGTTTGAGAATGTCACTATTCAGAAAGAGAAGCGAATTAATATTCCTGATGATATTTTGTTGAATTACTTATCGAAGCAAGAGCTGGAAGCATTCAGGGCAAGCGATACGGGCATTTACAGCATTACAGTTTTCGCACAGAAACCAAAGGATGCCAAAGCCTGCTGCGGCCCTGATTGCTGTAATTAATTTTGTCAGCAACGCGGCACTTGAAGGTGGATGGATGATAAAAAATGAATTACCTGATTTATCTCAGCTTAAATCGCTGCCAGACGCCAGTTCGAAAGAAAAGAATTTTACTCAGAACGCCTCTTTCGGTTCGTGCCAAACACCGGGATAAACAACTGTTGTTTATCTATAAACTGGATAGATACTATGATATTTACCTAAAGACACAGCTACAAGGGACTTACTTTAAATTGTTATATTCTTCATCCGTCACTTTCTGTAACCACGTCACAATCCCTTTCTCGGTTTTAGGTAAAATGTATAGCTGTTGCATACCGGTATCAGGACTGGCTCCATGCCAATGTTCTACGTTAGGGGGGCACTTTACTATATCTCCTTTTTTAAGGGTTTGTCTTGGTTGACCTTTTAATTGGTGGTAGCCTACGCCATCTGTTATAATCAATATCTGACCAGATGGATGCCTATGCCAATTGCTTCTGGCTCCCGGTTCGAAGTAAACATTTCCAATAACCGTATTGTACGTGCTGTCATTTGCAACCAGTGGGGTATTCCAGGCGTTACCGGTAAAATTTTCCGCCGGTCCTTTTTCACCTTTTGGAAAGATGGCTTGCGATGCTATCGCCTTGTTTTCTGATTTATTTTCCACACAACTCATGGTCAACGATGTAAGGGAAGCGATTGCGATGATTGTTAATGATTTCATGGTATTCTTTTTATTAAAGTATTTGTATGTTTCATATTGTTAACCGCTCCTATTTACTGTAATGCAAAGGTCACCATTACATTACTTCGGCCCAAAGCGGCACTTAACCCTGATGTGTTATCAATGCGCCCCATTGGGGTGTAGGTGTACGACGTTGAAAAGGATGAATAGAAAAGCACCAGCGTATTTGCGCCGTACAACATCAGGTCGCCGGTTTTAATAGTGCCCGGATTGGATGCATTCGCGGGCAGGTTGGCCGCCAAATCAACATACTTTTCATTGCCGTTCAACTCTTTCATATCAATGGTGAGGGGTAGTGTGGCTTTGAATGCAGTAACCGTTGCATTATCATAGAGCGTTGCGGTGAAAACGTTGGTGCCGACTATTATTTTCAGTTTGGCACTGTCGGCATGTGAAGCTTGTATATGATTGGCGGCCATTTCGGTTGGTTTGGTGCAACACGCAAAAAGCTGGATGCAGATGAAACAGGATAAAAAGGTGATGATAGATTTCATATTTCTTTACTGCTTTAAATGCTTTTAATATGCTTCGCAGGAATGCCGCCTGCAACCGTGTTGGCAGCAACATCTTTTGACACCACTGCGCCTGCCGCCACAACCGCATTTTCACCTATGGTAACGCCTTGTAAAATAATGGCGCCTGCACCTATCCAGGCATTCTTCTTAATATGGATCGCTCCTGCAGTAAGTGTTTGCCGATCCATTGCAGACACAGGATGTCCTTCTGTTAAAAGGCTTACTTTGGGCGCCAGCATCACGTTGTCTTCAATGGTAATTCCACCTAGATCGAGAAACGTACAATCAAAATTGATAAAAACATGTTTGCCGATTCGGGTGTTTTTTCCATAATTGATTTGAAAGGGCGGAAAAACCATTGACGTGGCATCTATCTCCCTGCCAGTGATAATACCCATCAGCCTTCTAATCTCATCCGGATGAGATGCATTGTTCAATTGAACCAGCAATAGCCGGGTATCATTACAGGCGTTGACAATGTTGTAATAGCCGGGATCGGTGAAAGGAACTGCCGCTCCATGTAACAACCGGTGAAAGATATCTGTATATGCTTTATCCATACTGTTTAGCATTTACAGTGTAAAATTAAGGCCATCAGGCATGCCAGATGTTACACTTTTCACGTAAGAAGTGCCAAATATTACGTATACTTACAAACGCATTAACCAGGTAATGAAGAAAACCACGCTAGAAAAAATCCTATTGCTGGAATCATCGGGAAATGTACAATTTCCAAGGAACTTTTTACAGCATTTTCATACGCACATTTTATGCAATAGAGGGAGTATGAACTTCATGTTCAATGAGAAGCGGTTTTCGGCTAAACCGGGTGAGTTTGTATTTTGGTTTGCCGATAGCCAGGTAAGCGAAGTTACTTTTTCAAAAACCTTTAAAGCGAATGTTTTATTGGTAGAAAGGGATTTCCTGGATAATAATATTCCCGACCAGAGCTGGAGTATTGACGTGGTATTACATTCTAAAGCGAACCCAATATTGCATTTGCACGCTAAGGACAAGGTAAAAGTTGTATCCAACTTTTTGCTTTTGCACGATAGATATGTATCGTCTGAGCATATTTTTTACAAGGAAACACTTCAATTGCAGATGCAGCTGTTTCTTTTTGACATGTGGCAGATCTTTGCCGATGAATATGAACGCCGCAACCGCACGGTAGTGAGCGGATCGCTGTACGAACGGTTTATGCAATTGGCACATAAACATTGTATGGAACAAAGGGAGGTGCAGTTTTACGCGCAGCAACTGCATATTACAGCGAAGCATTTGAACTATGTCTGTAAACAAAATACAGGTGTAACGGCATCGGAATGGATACAACGATACGCCAAAGAGCGTATTATACTGCTGCTGAAAAACAAAAACCTTAACATTTCTGAGATCGCCGATAAAATGGCGTTTTCAAGTCGTTCTTTTTTTACGCGCTATGTAAAGAAAATATTAGGTATAACGCCCAGTGAGTATAGAAATCGATTGGGATAAAGTCTTTTTTGTAGTAGTTAATTGCTATTTATTGGTTAGAAGGATATGTCAGAAATTTATCGACTACAACCAATTTTGGAAACCTGTTTACGGGTTGCTGCCAGTATTCAATTTATCTATAAAATACATGTCGATGGCGCCCTTGTTTTTTGCGTCTCTTTTGCCGTGGTGGGTGCAGGTAAACTTATCAATAAGTATAGTTAAGCGCCTAACCCGTTGCACTAAGTTGATTTATTGTTTGAACTTCACCAGCGCTAGAAGATAATACAAAGCTGGTATCTTACTCAAATGGAAGACGAGCATAATAGCCTTTTCGTTTTCTATTCAGATCGAATGCTATTTCAGCGTTTTGTTGTCTGACCTCGAAATTATCAATATCAAAAATGTTAATACAGTGAAAGACAATAAAATGCGGGGGATATAGTACACTATAATCTCATCATACCTTTCAGTCCCTGAAATACGAAGTAAGGAAAGAATAAGAATAACAAACATTCCTAGCAAAACATTGATAGCAATCAGAAACCACTTTTTCATGCTGCTTGTTTTACAAAGGCAGTGCCAATTGACAGCTATGTGATTGTCAATTGATTTGAAGGCAATATTGTGTAGATGGTCTCTTGTTTGGAATTGCAATCCTCAATCCGGGAACATTACACTTACGGTGAAAATCTGCAAGCCTGTTTTTACAATGTAAATACAACTGTTTGCCCAGTTGGCGCTTCACCAGTCCATTTCATTTCATAGTCCGGCCTAGTCACCGCTCAGCACTTGTTCGTGAGTACGATGCATTCCACCGTTGTCTTTTGCCCGGCGATGTACCGGCCTTCATAGATGCATGTTGTCTAACCAGTAGTTGATCGGTTCATGATGATGATTGAATTTTATATTGCTTTTCGCCTGCCGGATGCAACAATCCTCTTCATGGCCGCACTATGTCCTGCGGCGGGCATGGTATACATATTGTTTCAGACTATGTTCCACTAATACAGCTGGCTTACCCATCATATTTGTGTATCCAGGTCATGTTGTATTTCCCAATTAGTGTATTGCGTTTTTTTAAAATCAACCACCAACGCTCACCTGAAACGGGCCTGTACTAACAACAGTAAAGAAAATGCCGTGGCGGTTTTATGACGTGTCAATAAAGCTGGCTTCAAATACACATAGCTTCAAATTAAATGATAGGGCTGAGGGAGTCGTTGTGAACAACTTCGGAGGAGCTATCATCTGCACTGGTTAAGAATTGCTATTATTCTATACCCCAAAGCATGTCGAAATAATTGATTACACTTAGTACACTTACCAGAATTCCCGGCTTACAGGAAACAATCCCTTATGTTTAAATTATTAGGTAAATCCTGCGTTACATAACATACCTCATCAGCTAATAACACTTTATCACACCTTTATTCATATCAACAGATAAAAACAATTGCAATTATCAATAAGTAAAGCTGGTTAAACATAATCTAATATGACTAAGAAAATTTCCTATGGCATTGCATGCCTTTTATTTTCCGTACTGCATGTTACTGCGCAAGTAGGCATCGGCACTACAACCCCGAATTCAATGCTCGATGTGCGCGGGTCATTGTCATTCAATTACCGTTCGTTTACAACAACCATCACTGCATTGGGCACCGATAATACGCTTGTATTTGAGGGTACTGTTGCCAGGACACTAACGCTGCCAACAGCGGTGGGTTGCGCGGGAAGATTCTATTGGATAAAAAATGCCAGTCTTATAATACCCACGCCGGCGTTAACGATAATCACCACGGGCGGGCAAACGCTTGATGGCAATGCCAGTTGGCTGCTGGATGAACCACAGGAAACCATTCGTGTGGTGAGTGATGGATCCAATTGGTATATTCTGAACCAGGATGTTATCAATCCGAAAACAAGTATTTCAGGAGGCTCCTGGCTACAGGGTGGCAACCGTGTTACTTCTGACAAATCGATTGGTACGGTAAGTAATTTCAGCCTGCCTTTTATTACTAATAATATTGAGCGGATGCGGCTCAGCACCACCGGTTACCTGGGAATAGGAACCATCTCCCCTGCGGGCCGTTTGCATTTAGTGAATGAAGCAGTGGAAACGGGCAACGATTATATTTTTGATGATTACGGCGCCGGAACATCACAGGGCATTTATATGAGTAAATCACGTGGTACAGTGGCAGCACCCGCGGACCTGGTGAATGGAGATGCCATTGGATTTTTGCGGTTTGTACCCAGGTTTAATGGGGCCCTGGCGCTTACTTCAGGTTCATCAATTGATGCTTACTACAAGGGCATTACAGGCACCAATGATTCTACAGACCTGCGCTTTTTCACCAGTGGAGTGGAACGCATGCGTCTCAGCGAGTCTGGCAATGCGGGTATCGGAACAGCTGTGTTTAATGCAACCAATCCCGAAAAACTACTGGTAGACGCTGGTACGACTACTTCATTCAATGCCATCAGTGGCAAAGGCACTATTAATAACTACCTGCAATTAAATATTCAAAACCGTTCTAACGGAGGTTCAGCCAGTTCGGATGTAGTTGCTTCCACCAATAACGCAACCGAAACAACCGGTTTTGTTGACATGGGCATCAATTCTAGCGGTTACAACAATACTTCCTATCCGATACTAGGTGGCGTTAATACCGCTTATGTGTATGCGACAGGAAATAATTTTATACTTGGTAACGGTACTGCATCCAGAGACATGGTATTTTTTACCAATGGCTTTGCAGACACAGATGAAAAAATGCGCATATTGTCTACTGGTAATGTTGGTATCGGCACCACTACTCCCGCAGATAAACTCTCCGTAGCCGGCGTGGTTGCGCCCTCGGCAGATAACACCTATTCGTTGGGGAAAAGCACTACACGCTGGAGCGTTGTGTATGCTGCCAATGGAACCATTCAAACTTCTGATCTCCGGTTAAAAACAGCTATTGAGCCCCTTCATTACGGATTGAAGGAAGTGATGCAGATGCAGCCCGTGCGGTACCACTGGAAAGACAGTGCCATGCCCGCATCAAAAATTGGGCTGATTGCGCAGGACGTGCAGCAACTGATACCAGAAGTAGTGGTAGGCGACAAGTCCAAAGAAACCCTTGGTATGAACTATGCCGAACTGGTGCCTGTATTAATCAATGCAGTAAAAGAACAACAGCAGCAGATTGATGCAGTTCAAACCAAAGTAGAAACCCTGAGAAAAAAAATACAGGCAGGTAACAAATAAATTTCAGCTTTATGCAAAAGAAAATATATGGTACTATTGCTTACCTGCTCTTACTATCGCCTGCAATTTGGGGACAGATAGGTTACGGTACAATAACGCCTAATTCTTCGCTTGATGTCAGGGGCGCGGCAGCTATCAGTCTCCGTTCTTTTACGGCAAGCACCAGTGCAACTGCATCGGATTATGCGTTGATATTTACTGGCACCACCGCTGTGGCGGTTAGCCTGCCCGATGCGGCGCCCTGCCAGGGAAGAATATACTGGATAAAAAATGCCAGCATCACGATACCAACCCCGGTTGTCACCGTTAATACCACTTCATCACAGACTATTAATGGTCTGGGTAACTGGACACTGGATGAATCAAATGAAGTGATAAGGTTAATCAGCGATGGTAGTAACTGGCAGGTGAGCACGCAGGACGCACCTGTACGCAAAACCGCGGGCGTTGGCGGTGCATGGAACCAGGGTGGCAACCGTACAACCGCCATAAAAACACTTGGTACTACCAGCAACTTTACCCTGCCGTTTATAACAAACAATATGGAGACGATGCGTCTTAGCGGCAGCGGTTACCTGGGTATTGGATCAACCAACCCCGCAGGTCGGCTGCAGCTGGTAACGGATAATGATGATGCCGGTAACAATTATTTCTTTGACGATTATGGCGCTACTGTTTCACCGGGTTTTTATCTCCGGAAAATCAGGGGTACTGTTGCCGCACCACAAAATTTGCAAAGCGGCGACCTGATTGCCCAGTTCCGGTTTGCAGGCAGCTTCAACGGTTCGCTGAACAAAAGCAGTGGTTCCGGTATAGATGCTTATTATCTTGGTACAGGCACAAACAACAGTACAGATATGCATTTGTTTACCGGAAGTGCGGAACGTATGGTTATCAATGAGACGGGCAATACGGCGATTGGTTCTGCGGGCTTTTCAGCTTCACCGGAAAAATTGCTGGTGGATGCCGGCAATACGGCTTCTTTTAATGTAATCAGTGCGCGGGGAGAAATCGATAATTATTTTCAATTGAATATCCAGAACAGATCGGCCAGCAGTACAGCCAGTTCAGACCTGGTGGCCACTGCAGATAACGGCGATGAAAACAACGGGTACATAGATATGGGTGTCAACTCCAGTGGTTATACAAACAGTTTGATTCCAATATTAAACGGCGCCAGTGAAGCCTACCTCTTCAGCGTTGCCGCCAACCTGGTTATTGGTAATGGTTCCCCTGGTTATGATATGAGTTTATTTACGGGTGGATATGCGTTAACCAACGAACGGGTACGCATAACCGCAAACGGCAATATAGGAATCGGCGCCATTACACCGGCAGACAAATTAACGGTAGCAGGTATCCTGTCCCCGGTAACCAACAGTATCTACAGTTTGGGAACCAGTGCTTCCAGGTGGACGGACGTCTGGTCAGCAAACGGTACAGTACAAACCTCGGATGCACGTCTCAAAACAAATATATTGCCCATGGAATATGGCAGGAAAGAGTTGATGCAATTAAGGCCGGTATCTTATTATTGGAAAGACAAACCCGGAGCTGCAAAAAAAATTGGGCTGATTGCGCAGGAAGTAAAACAGTTGGTGCCTGAAGTGGTAGCCGGAGACGAAAAAAAAGAAATGCTGGGGCTCAATTATCCTGAACTGATACCTGTCCTCATCAACACCATAAAAGAGCAACAGCAACAACTGGCGCAACTTAATAAAGAACTCACAGTACTGGAAGCCAGGATAAATCAATCACCTGCTACTAAATCTCGTTAAAATGAAAAACATTTTTATTCTAACCTTCATAGCCTGTTTACAGTTGCTGTGTAATAGTGTTGAGGCGCAGGGCGATTTGCAAAACACGGGGATCATTTATATTGCCGGCTCATCAGATATTATGGGCATCAATGGTTCTTTTACCAATGCGTCTGGCGCTGCACTAACCAATAACGGTAATCTGCATGTAAAACAGAACCTGGTAAACAACCAGGCATCCATGGCCATTGGTACCGGTACGCTGTGGCTGAACGGCACTGCTGCGCAAACCCTCAGTGGTTCCCAGGTTTTCAAAACCTTCCATCTCGTTACCGGCAATGCTGCCGGCATCCTGCTGAGCAATGACCTGAGTGTAAGCGGCACCCACAACTTTGCAGCAGGCGTGATTACAACATCTGCAACACCCAATTACCTGTTATATGAAGCAGGCGCCTCTTATTCCGGAGATGGGGACAGCAGGCATGTGAATGGCTGGGTGCGTAAAACGGGTAACACCGCCTTTATTTTTCCACTGGGCAATGGCGCAGTAGAAAGAACCATTGGTATCAGCAACCTGTCCGCTTCCATGATATTTAATGCACGTTATGCAGGTGCTACTACCAACCCGTCCAATATTGCTACGCCCCTTGTAACGGTGGACCCCTACGAATACTGGATCCTCAACGGCGCAGGCGGTGGTACAGCAAACGTTGATATGAACTGGGACAACAGTAAAATAACTATGCCGCATTATATACTGGCAGATACAAGGGTAGCAAATTATATTGCCGGCAACTGGACACAGGTGGGTGGCGGGGCCACTGGTAATACAGCAACAACAGGTAACATATCTTCCGGAACATTGTCTTCATTCGGGTCTTTCACCTTTGGCAGTATCAGTTTGCTGCTTCCTGTACACCTGGTGGATTTCAGTGCCTACAAAAATAATGGGCATGCTGTCATAAACTGGATAACCACGGATGAAATTAATCTGAAAAATTACCAGGTTCAGCGAAGTGATGATGGGCTGCAGTATTATGTGATTGGGACGGTTATCCCACGCAACCTTTCAAATCGCCAACAATATGATTTCACGGATGCAAAAATATTAAATGAAGTCACCTATTACCGGCTTCGGTCAGAAGATATGGACGGTAAATACAAATTATCACAAGTGTTAACGCTGAGAAATAACTACCTGGCAGACGCGCAGCTTTCCGTTACCAATCCGGCGCGTGATCGTATTCATCTGACTGCAACAAATATTACGGGTGTGTATGAATTTACGCTCAGCACCCTTGCAGGGCAAATCATGCAGCAGGGTTCAGTAAGAATAGCCCCCGGAGGAATTGATATTCCATTGACAAGCAATGTTACAAACGGGTTGTATATTCTGCACATCAAGCGAAACGGCGTAAATTTCAGCTATAAAGTGTTGGTTGAATAATACCTGCCTTTTCTGCAATTGACTGCAACGCATGAATTATTCTCAGTAAGATATTTTACTCATTTTGAAAGTTGCTAATCCGTCAGTCCCGATGAATGATGGACGTTCTATCGATTGCCGCTCATACCGGATTTGAACTACATAGTGGTGTACAGCGGCTAAGCCTTTCCTTCTCAAAATAAGGTTTATCAGATATTTTCCGCCTGTATAGCCAGACCAAAATACGATAAAAAATAATCAGTACATGGATTTTCGCCGATCTCTCCCAACCACGAGGATTAAATTACGCACCTCATACGCTATAGTATTATCTCTAAAATAAATGACCGTGTAGCAGGTTCCTGGTGAAGCCTGGTTGCCCAACACGAGTGTGCACGGGTAAGTGCATTACATTCTCTCATGCGAACTTTTAACAAACAGGCCATACTAACTTTTCATCGCTGCCCATCGGCGATTTAACAGGTCGTTCGTCGATTGCAAAAAAAACGATGCAGTAAGCGTCTTAGTTTGCGCTGTGTAAAAAGTAAATTAGAAAAATGAAAAAAGGTTTCTACCCATTGATAGTAATGTTCAGTATACCTGTCTTATTATATTCTTGCAAAAAAAGTTCAGATATACTCCCCGCAGGAGGCGGCCTTCCGGTGCTGTCTACGGTAAATGTGACAGCCATCACCCAGATGTCTGCATCTTGCGGCGGCATCATCACAAACGATGGTGGTTCCGCTGTTACTTTCAGGGGTGTTTGTTATGGTACCGAACCGAGTCCTACCATTGCCGGAACCAAAACGCTGGACGGTACAGGAACCGGCAATTTTACGAGCAGCTTGAAAGGCCTGACAGATGGTGCCCGATATTACGTGCGCGCGTATGCAACCAACAGCAACGGCACTGCATATGGAGAACAGAAGGTTTTCTTTGCACTCATTATCGGGGAACTTTATCAGGGTGGCAAACTTGCTTACTTGCTCAAAGAGGGTGATGCCGGCTTTGCGAATGACGTTGTTCATGGACTCGTTGCCACTATCAGCGACCAGTTCACCAGTTACTGGGATAATTCTGCAACGCCCGCCGAAACCGGCGCAAAGGGCCTGGAATTATTTTCGGGGGCTGCAAACACCAACACCGTTGTGAGCAAAGTGAACACTCCAGGCATTGCTGCCAGAAGATGCGCCGACCTGGTAGAAGGGGGACACGACGATTGGTACCTGCCGAGCCGCGACGAATTGTTTAAATTATATACAGCAAGAGAGGCCATTGGCAATTTTGCACTCAATACCTACTATTGGTCATCGTCCGAAGCCGGCGCAACTGCTGCCTGGATACAAAGCTTTTCCGACGGTGTGAAATCAACGTATGATAAAAAGGGTTCATTTAAAGTGCGCGCTGTTCGCAGTTTTTAAGGACCGATGCTGTGGCAGACGTCGCAATGAAGGGATGACTACCCCACTATCTAACAAGACACTTTGTTGGCGTGAATAATTGTAGCGGAGGTAAAAACGAAACAAAGTGGCTGAAAAGAATAATATACCAGGCAAACCACTATTGCTGTAGAATTACACCCAAAACTCCTCAATGCACTTTTTTTAATTTGCAAAACAGGATTATGACAGGTTAATCTTTCTATGTAACCGCGGTGGGTAATTATGAACAAAAACGTTACCAGCGGGAGAAATATTAATGCTGCCTTCAGTTACTTGCAGAATCTCAGGTTCCAAATATTGAAGTTTTGCAATAAGCCCCTCCAGCGCCCGCCTGTCTGGTTCCTGCGTTAAAGCTGCGTACAATTGATGATTATAAGTGATAAGATTATAAAGTGTCTGCATGATGTATCAGGTTAGAATTGACCGATTGATAAAAATATTTTAGTACTCATGCATTGGCTGTGAAGTCAAATTTAGCAGTAAGTAATAATCCGCTGAAACTTCCACTTTCACATTTTGGGGAAGCTTCGGGTTCCAGTCGTGTGTTTACTTTTTGCTTTTGTCATCGCACAAGTTGCATTGTTTTTTTGAAATGTATGTTACGGCGCTTTGTAAACAGTTTTCGCAGTTCGCACCTTTTACCCAAAATAATGCAGTAATGCAATATAGTTAATCCAAACCGTTAACTGCTCCTGTAAATACCGCATATGCCCCTGTCCCCTGAAAGAATCATTGATAGATGATGCAATTGTGTGCTTTGCGTAGAAAATTCTGCATTTCATGCATTAAAGGCCAACAAACAAGCGCTACAATCAGGTCTTTCCATCATTTTCTTGCAAGTGCATATAAATTACTTCGCGCTTCACCGCCTTTATGACGCCCATTTTTTAAGCATCATGGCTATTTCATGTGGCTTAAAGGGTTTACTGATATAATCATCCATACCGGCGCTCAAACACGCATCCCGATCGCCTTGCATAGCATTAGCCGTCATTGCAATTATTATTGGCTGGGATTGTTGTTCCAGGCGGATCTATTTCTAAATAACATAAAGTATCAAACGCAACTACTGAGGATGTAAAATTATCAACCAAGCGATTTCCTTCTGAACGAACTTATCGAAGATTTCCGATTACCGGAGAAGCGGTAATAAATAGCCAGCGCGGGATTATTTATTGAAGCAGTTTTGCCACTTTGTTTGGCACAGATGGCCGCCTTACAAGTGTAACAGCATATCTCTTGCTGCTCACCCTTTAACGCATTTTAATTTGCTTGTATTTTATGCTTTTTGATTATAAATTGATGTGGTAATTGACTACTTGTTCCTGTGACCGAGGTGGCGAAGCTGTGTCAAGCGGAAATGCCTCAGCTGCTTTTGAAAACCGTTTTTTCGGATAATTTATTACCTTCAGGTGAACCTTATCTTAATGTTTACCATTACCTGCCACACACGAATGCACAGGGATGAAGAAAGATTATTTATTGAAGCACCCCTGGATACTACATTGAATTTGACGATGCTGATGCTTTGCTATAGAACTGGTTTACGGGTAAGTGAAGTGGTGAAACTTACAACCAGAAATGTAGACAGTAATCGGATGGCTATTTTGGTACAACAGGCTAAGGGCAAAAAGGATCGTATTGTTCCATTGAGCCCGGTTTTGCTGGTTATGCTCAGGGAGTATGCCACCAGGTATAAACCTTCGGCAAAGGGGTTTCTATTCCAGGGCAGCACGGAGGGATCCCCGTATAGTGTGCGCAGTTTACAGGAGATACTACACCTGGCCAAGGAAAAGGCTAAGGTATTTAAGTCAGGGGGTGTGCATGCGCTCCGGCACTCTTTTGCTACCCATTTGCTGGATAAGGGAACGTATATTAGTATGATCCAGAAATTGTTGGGGCACAATGACATTAAAACTACCCTGCGCAATTTACATACAACCAATAAAGATATCTTAGGTATTATTAGTCCGCTTGACAGCCTGGAACTTAAACCGTGAGATTGCATTGGCGCAACTGAATAGTTGTTGCGTCAATTTTTATAACGCTTTGTTTGACAATACTTTTTAAAAATATACGCGTTGGTAAATTATAAAAAAGCTGCGTATATTTATGAGTTAGGCGCAACTTATGAGCGACTCCAAATATGCATGGAAATATTTTGCACGACTCGGCGACGAGTTCATCATTTCTTATTCGAGACTTACAGCACAAACTCCAGCTGCGACAGTTTTCAATATTGGTCATGCAGTTGAGCTTTATTTAAAAGCAATTATTCTCAAACTCAAGCCCGAATCAAATGTCCTGAATTTTGGACACGACGTTGGAAAGCTATTAAGGGAAATAAATATATTGGAGCCGGGTCTATTGGTAAATTTCCAGCTAAATTCTCAGTTTTATATTAAGTTTATCGACAAGAAAATTGGAGAAAAGATTGATTATGATGACCCAGATTATTCAGAATTTTTAATTCATCAAGAGTTATACTGGGTTGCAAAATATCTAATGCTTATAAAATATTTAGGCACTCCTAAAACAAAATTACCTGAGTCATATGTATTTTATTCTACTCCTTGTAGTCAATACTGGATTGCTTTTTTAAAAGAGATCCGAAATTTTTTAAATTGGCCCAAGGAAGGCGGTGATTTCGATGCAATTAAAGACTCTGTTATTTACAATACCAATGAAAACTCAAAGAATTTCCTGAGGCAGTTACTCTAATGCCCCTAACATGAGGTTCCTATGTAAAGCGATCTCGGGGACTCGCCCAATTGTGATATAGTTATAAAGTTACTACATAATTTTTTTGTACACTACGGTTTTGAATGATTTTATGTTCTGATGATTGGCAATGGCACTGCCGCCGCCGTTAAATCATTCAAAGGCGTAGTGATGTATTTGTTTTAATTCTTTAAACTCCGGCTCCTATTTGTGGTAGTGCAGATTGCGCCACACTCCACCAACAACTGTATGGTATAAAAGAAATAATGGCACGCCACCTGCTTGCTGATGTGATAATTTTCATTTCACCCCCCATGTTTTGTGGTCGTGCCATAAACCTTAATTGAGTTTTAAAGAAATTATTATTTTATTTTTTTGTGTTCCTATAATTTACCTGGTATGGTGTTTCATTTTTCATGACTGATAATATCCGGCAACATATTTTGTGTGCCACTTTTACAATTACACTTTTCGGATTTTTGCCAACATGTTTTCTGTAATAAGCTTGTATTTCCGGATCGGTGCGGATGGCAACCCAGGAAGATTCTATGAGGTAACTACGCAATAATGATTTGCAACGTGGTGTAAGCCCCATTTTTAAATCTGTCTCTGAACTTTGATGAATGCCTGGCACGAGACCAATGCAACTGCTAAATTCTTTTTCGCTATTGAATCGTCTGATGTCTCCAAGCTCTGCAAGTATAGCAGCTGCAAGTAAACCACCAATACCGGGAATACTTTTGAGCAGGTAATAATCTTTCTTGTGATGCTTTCTGCAATAAGCACGCAGTTCATTACTTGTTTGCAGGTATTCATTTTTCAGCATTTCAAGAATGCGAAGTTTACTGTTGATGCATGCTGTTCCTGTGCTGTGCGACCATTTAATATTTTTCAACCAGCCTATAAAGTCATGACTCCAGTTTGGGTTATCAAATTGATCAGGAATAGTAATACCATGAAAAAGTAACAGCCCTTTGATATGTGATTTTGCTTTGCGCAATTGTTTGACGACCTGGTTGCGTTGACGTAATAAACTTTTGAGTTGTTCTTCTGGCTCAGTTGGAATATAAATTCCATGCAAATGATCACCCTGTAATTGTTTGCACAGGTTGCGGCAATCAAGCTTGTCGGTTTTCTGGTACAGCTGCTTATCGATACGGGGCACATCGTTGGGGTTGACAACTTTTACCGTCCAGCCCAGGTTGAGAAAATAACGGGCCGCAGAAAAACCACAGCAGCCAGCTTCATAAGTAAGCGCTACTTCATGATCAGCAAAATGACTGGTGACATAGTCAGCAAGTTTTTCCGGTTCAGGCGGCATGCTAAACCCCTTGTGGTCGAACAAATCAGTACGCAAATGAACAGACCATGATTTCTTGTGAATGTCCATGCCAATAAATAACTTTGGCGTGGCGGTAATTTGAGACTGCATAGTAATTTTTAATTTGGTGGACAATGATTACTCGTTATTGTACCACATCAAAAATCAGGCAGCTTAGATTATCGCTTTTACATAGTTGCTTTATGCAAGTTGGGCTTGACAAACTTAACTTCAGCTAATTGCAAAGCCGGTCTTCAGTTCGGGCTGGACAAACAATGTTCAACATTAGTTTTAAATTCAACAACATATTTTCAATCAACAGCGGTTCGGGCAGACGGAATTCTAATTCCCAACCTGCATAAAGCCCTGTTCGTTAGCTGCCATTTTATGACGACCATGCAAACATCAACAATACTACTTCTAATTGGACTTTTAAGTTTTGGTAATTGCTATGGACAGACAAAATCCGAAGTGGAGAAAGTCGTTAAATTCAAAGACGACTTTTTATTGAAGAATGGAATGTATAAACCTGACACTCTTCAAATCTCCACAGCTATGCTAACAAGAGAACGGTATCCTTACGTTAGATGCATCACGACTTATCCTGAAGACCAGAAAATAAAGCATGTTCAATACTATTACAACGACACAAAAATTTTAGAGAGTAACATTTCCTACAAACTTCCAAACGGAGATTTGACAGGAATTACAAAACACTACAATACGAATGGAGAACTTGAATATATCCAGGACCATGATAAAGGGGCATGGGAGGTCATAAAATTTGACAACTTCCCATATTACCAAACCCTTGTCAAAAGGAAAAGGTATGTTGACAGTTTACTAATTGCTAATTACGGACAACGCTTTTTCGACAACTATGTGGTTTGGTCTACAGAAGGTTCAGCTTTTTATAATGGGAAGGGTGCCGGAGCTACTTGGTATGACTATCAAGAATGGGAGCCTAAAGAATTTTTACTTCGTTACTCAATCAAACTTTCGGAGGACGAGATTTATGATGAGCAGTTTGAAATCCATTTAGACTCTGCTGGTAAAATATTTTTCCCATTTAATTATGGCGACAACAAAGGATTTGAAAAGATAAATACTAAAAACGGCTTTGTATTGACAAAACAAATTTCAATTGACAATGCAAAACAGCTTGGTTTAGTTGAGAACGACACAACGAAAGCGTTTACATTTTTAAGTTGGCAATTTAACGAGGACAAGAAATTAGAGTTGTTCAACGGACACTTTAGCTACAAGGTAGCTATAAACACTAAGACAATTAAACATGAGCCAAAAGGTGGACGAAACAGAATTGAATATAAATTTGACGTTTATGTTTTCAATCCTTGGACAGGACAGTTTATAGAGAAACAAAAAATGAAATCTTACCAAGAGTGGGAAAAACTTTCCGGACAGACAACAGGACTAATGCCCGACAAATGACAAAAAGAAAAACGGCAACTAACATCGTATTGGCAATAGTGGGGCTGACAATTGTAAACTCAACATTTGTAATTCTACTGGGCATTTGTGCAAATGTTGGGCTGACGTTTTTCAAATGCCCCACCATCGCCAATACGTAAAACGTTGGCGGCTATATTATTTTGACCATGCGTAATAATTGGAAAATTTCTTTTTGGACACTTCTAACCTTCTTCGTTCTTACCACTTTGTATTTGACATACGTGGTGCTTGACCAAGGAGCGACTATAACTTACATGAAAGAAGGTTATGAAGACACCGAGTTTGACTTAGAGCAGGTTGCAAGTTCAATAAAAGGCAAACTGTATAAATCAGACTTTAATGAAATACTTAAACGTTATCCAGAAAGCGCAGAATTAAAAACTTTAGACCTCAACCGCATTAGAATTACTTTTGACAAAGACAATAAAGTTGATTCAATAACTACAAATTGGTAACACCCACTAAATGTTCCTTAAATGATATAATGCAGTTCATCATTGACAAGACTGGTTGTAAAACTGATGAAGTAAATGCTGAAAGTGATTTGCTAAATGACCTTGGTTGTTCAGGTGACGATTTTGATGAGCTGATTAGTGAGTACTCAACAAAGTTTAATGTAGACATGAGTTCTTACTTGTGGTATTTTCACTCTGATGAAGAAGGACATTCAAACAGTATTGGCAGAATTTTCTTTAAAGCACCTTATGAGCGAGTGAAACATATAGCTGTTACGCCTACGTTGCTTTTGGATAGCGCAAATCAAGGCAAATGGTTGCTGACTTATCCACCACATACATTGCCTAAGAGAAGATACGACATTTTGGTAAATCAAATTTTGATAATACTGTTTATTGTATTCTTAATTTATAAATGTTCAAGGTGACAAAATACAGCCGCTAACAAGAGTATTGCCAATAGTGGGGCTGGAAGTTTGAGCAATCGGCAACATATCGCTATCAGCTTTGGCTCGGGCGGAAGGAACTCTTTTGAACATCAGAAGAAATTTTTCATCTTTGAATAAATAATAAACTTCAGTTGCCAGGCGAGGTTTTTCAACTACCCCACCAATCGGCAATACTTGCCCGTTGGCTGCAATATGACCCCTCAAAATCTAAACGACAAATTATTAGTATGACAAAACTCTTAACTTTATTAACTTTTGCTTTCTTTATGACCATTAATACTAATGGACAAAACATAGACAGTTTATCATTGACCGACAAAGAAATTCCAGATAATTACTCGTTGACAAAGGACAACAATTGTATTTCAATACAAGCTTGTACATTTTATGACAAGCCAGAAATGTATGAAATGCTTATTGGCAAACTGAAAACCAAAAGAGTTCAAAACTTTGACAACAAAAAAGACAAAGGCAGTATAATGTATTTTGAATTTGAAGAGGACTTTAAAGGAGAAGGCTTTTTAGGTGGACTTCTATGGGGCGGCGACAAACCAACAAAAGAACATCCCGAAGAGTATTATGCGAATGGAAAATTTCTAATTATTTGGAGTTTTAAAAAAGGAAGTCTAATCACCAAGACATCAAAGAACAAAATCAAGGGGACACTTCTTTGACGAGATGTACTGCAGCCAACAAAAGGTTTTGTGCAATTGGGGCTCGACGTTGAAACAATCATCGTCAGTGCATATCCCAGCTTTATATTCGGCGGACGTAATTCTGTTGGGCAGTAGTTCTAAACTTCGGCTTTTAGTTATAAATTTAGCTTCAGTTCCGGGCGGACAGTTGGATAATTCCGCAACCGCCCCAAGCCTCGAACGTTACCTGCTATAAAAATCCTTATGAAAAAAGTAACTACTTTAATCTTAGCCTGCTTCATTTTTACAACCACCTTTGGACAAGTGAAACGGCACATAATGATAATCGTTGAGCCTGAATTCTCTCAAACGTTAAGTGACAGGACAAAATCAAACAACCTTTACGGACTGGGACTTGGACTTCAGGCAGTACTGCTGACCAAAAGTAAATTTTCTCCACTTTTAAATATAACCGATGACTTTATTTTTTTAGATGACAAAGTTTTTAGGACAAATCCAGATGGTTCAGCGCAAAAAAGCATTCAAAATGTTTTAAAAGTGTTTGTCGGGACTAATTTCAATCCAACTGAGCGTATTTATTTAGCGATGGCTGCAGGACCAAGTTTTATCAATGGACAGACTCTTTTGGGAATAAAGCCTTCAATCGGTTTCTATTTCCCTGAAACAAAAAGGTGGACTATTAAAATCTCTTATATAAACATTTTAAATAGAAATTCAGGTAAAAAGGAGAACTATAGTTCTCTAAATTTTTCAATTGGTCTAAGACTTCTCTAGAATGTACAGCTACCAACATGGGTTTGCAACAATTGGGGCATGACGTTGAAACAATCATCAGCATTGTGTCTCGTCCGGAAATAGGTTTACACATAAAAGTAAACTTATGGACTTTCAAAAACTCAAAGACAAAATATCCTATTCAGACGGTTCTTTGCGTGACATGTACGTTCATAATACGACAAAAGAAGATTGGCAAAATTTGGGAACAACATAAAATTAACACAGCGTGACCGGCATATGTTGCTGTTTCAAATTTATACGGGATACTACTATAAAAACCTGATCATCTTCACTAAGAACCAGGTGATGAAAGATGAACGCTATGGTTATATAATAGACGCGGGCCAGGGACGAAAATCAACACTGTTTAAAGGGAATCATCCTTCTTTCTTTCTTTGCGCATCCTGGACGCGTACTCTGACGGCAGCACATTGAATTTTGATTTAAAAGATTTTGCAAAATAATTGGGCGTGGCAAAGCCTACTGAATAAGCGATTTGTGAGATGTTCATGTCGCTTTTTTCCAGCAACACCGCAGCTTTTTCCAGTTTTACCGAGCGGATATATTCAACGGGCGTCTGGCCGGTTAGTTCAAGCAGTTTTGCATATAATGAACTGCGGCTCATACCCACATGTTTACTAAGTTCGTTCACTGATAATTGCGAATTGGACAGGTTTTCTTCCAGGTAGGCTGCAATTGATTGAATCAGCGCTTCATCCGCAGAGTGAATTTCTACCTGCGGCGCCGCTGTTTTAAATTGTTTGGAATACGTGTTCTTCAACGTATTGTTCAGGACAAGCAGGTTCTTAATCTTTTCATTGAGCACACCCACATGGAAAGGCTTGGTAATATAATCATTGGCCCCGGTACGTAAACCTTCCAGCTGCGCCTGATCGCCAGTCAGTGCCGTTAATAATATTACCGGGATATGACTCGTCCTTTTGTCGGCTTTTATTTTACGGCACAGATCAGTGCCATTCATTTCCGGCATGCTGATATCACTAACAATAAGTTGCGGATGATGCGCCAGCGCTTTTTTCCAACCTTCTATCCCGTTGGTAGCTTCCAGCACCTTGTGTTGGAATTGCAATTGGTCTTTTAAATAAAACCGGAAATCATCATTGTCTTCTACCAGCAAAATGGAACATGTTTCGTTTTGAACCATCCCTGCATCCCCATTCCCGCCAGCGTGTTGATATTCTCCGGTGACTGTTTCATCAGCCACTATTTCCGCAGTACATGTATTTGCTGCCATAGTGGACGGGCACACGGCAAAAGGAAGCACAATATTGAACGCAGTACCCACACCGGCCTCGCTTTCAATCCTGATGGTACCGCCCTGCATTTTTACAAATTCTTTGGTGATGGTTAAGCCAATGCCACTTCCCTGGTTAAGAATGGAAGCATCTGTATCATCCTGATAAAAAAGGTCGAATATTTTTTCTTTTTTTTCCTCCGGGATTCCAATACCAGTATCGCTTATCCTTATAGAAACCCATCTTTTTAACTCATCCGTATTTAACCCGTCTGTATTTTCAGTGTTTTTGATCTCTAGTATTATTTTGCCGCCCGGCCTTGTAAATTTAAAGGCATTGGAAAGCACATTAAACAGTACCCTTTCTAATTTATCATGGTCAAAAAATACATTTAATTTGTCTAACTGGCTGGTGTAAACGAAATCCATTTTCTTTCTTTCGGCAAGGTCTTTAAAAGAATCGCCTACCTCCTTCACAAAACCCACCAGTTCGCCTTCAGCAAGTTGTAATTTTAACTCATGTTCTTCCATCTTGCGGAAATCAAGCAATTGGTTTACGAGGTTCAGCAACCTGCGTCCGTTGCGCTTTATCATATCCAGCTGGCGGAAAGATTGAATATTATTTTCTTTTTCAATCAGGCTGTCCACCGGGCCGAGTATAAGCGATATGGGCGTGCGGAACTCATGGCTCAGGTTGGTTAAGAATTTTATCTTCTGACTGTCCAGTTCATGTATTCTTTCTGCTTCCCTTTTTTCCTGTTCTTCGTAATTCCTTTTCTGTTCCGCGGCAAATTTCCGGTGTATCTTCCGGATGCCCTTGTGCCGGATGTATGCAAGGATTCCCAGCAGTAAAAGCACATAAATGATATACGCCCAGGTGGTTCGCCAGATGGGCGGCTGCACATGAACTTTTACTGAACTGCCCACATTGTTCCATACGCCGTCGTTATTTGCCGCCCGCACGCGGAAAACGTAATCACCCGGGTCAAGATTGGTGTAAGCAGCGGAAGTTGTATTGCCCACATAAATCCAATCCTTGTCAAAACCCTCCAGCTTGTAAGCATACCTGTTCTGTTCCGCAGATGTATAACTTAAGCCTACAAAGTCCAGCGCAAAATTCTGTTTATAATCAAGATTGATCTGCCGGGCCACAGAAATATGCGCGGTGATGGGTCCCGCACCGGAGGCTTTGACGTATTGATTTGATACGCGCAAGCCTGTGAATACCACCGGGGGGATATTGGTATTTTTTATTAAGTTGGATGGATGAAAATAATTAAACCCGTCCAGCCCACCGAATAACAATTCACCGTTCGGCAAACGGATGCCCGCGCCACGTACAAAATTGTTGTGCTGAAGTCCGTTGTGGTAATTGAAATTGTTTATTTTATTAGTTTTAATATTGATGCTGCTGATGCCTTCATTGGTACTTACCCAAATGATGCCGGCCTGGTCTTCAATTATTTTATAAATACTGCTGTTTTGAAGCCCCTCTTTCTCGGAAAGCAACTCAATATGCATATTGCTTTCATTAATGCATGCAATACCGGCTCCAAAGGTGCCTGCCCAAATAAAACCGCGGCTATCTTCCATCAGTGTTGTTATCTTATCATTGGGTATCTTGCTGTTGCGGGTATTTAAGTTCGCAAATGCTTGGGTGGCGGTGGTTAAAACACCCAGTCCCCCGCCGTGCGTCGCAATCCAGATATTGCCATTTCTGTCTTCTTTAATATCCCGTATGTAGCCGTTAAAAGGCAACAGGCGATCACCGGGAAGCGTGGGATGCGGTGTATACCTCAGAATGACTTTATAATCTTTGTTAAGCAGGTTGATACCTTCTCCATTGGTGCCTATCATGATGTTGCCATTGCGCAATTCAGTAATGGCATATATTTCATTTGAATTCAAATCTGTACCGGCAGTACCGCGGGTAACTTGTTTAACATTCCCGGATACAGGGTCATATACAAAAAGGCCATTGGACGCCGTACCCACCAGCAGTTTTTTTGTGCTGCTCATTTGCATTGCCATCACCGAAAGGCGATCTGTTTGCTGCGTTTGCGACGGACGGATATTAATATGCCGGAACAGCCGGGTCTTTAAATCGAAAATGCTTAGCCCTTTGCTATCGCTTCCAACAAATACTTTTTCGGGTTCATATTCTGCAAAACACGAAACGATGGGTGCATTCAGGCCTTTTGCATCAAATACATTGCTGCGGATATAATTAAAGAGGTTTAAATTCTTGTCGTACTTATCTACCCCACCCCGTATAGTGCCCAACCAATATATTCCTTGTTTGTCTATGTAGATACAGCGTACCGACCACGCTGTTAAACTATGGATATTTCGCTGATCGGGTTCAAACTTTGCCATTTCGCCTGTCTTCCTGTCAAGGATATTCAGGCCTTCTGAAGTTCCTATCCATAATGTATCACCATCTGCCGCAATGGAATTAATAAAATTGCTGCCGAGGGAGGTGGGATCATTCTCCTTTCGCGTATAATTAATGAACCGGCTGCTGCCTGGAGGCAGCATGCTCAAACCCTTGTCTGTGCCCACCCAAAGATTTCCGTACCTGTCCTGTGCAATGGCATTTATATTATTTCCACTGATACTTGCGGCATCCTGCGCAGCATGAGCGAATAATTCCAGGGACTTGTGCTGAAAGCTGTAACGGTAAAGCCCCTCCGCGGTTCCAATCCACATATTTTGAAAGCTGTCTTCAAAAAGGCGGATGCAGATGGCTTTGAAAGGAATACCGGGGGGACTGCCAGCAAGGGGTATACTTGTAACTTGTCCCGTGCGGGGGTCAAGAATGTTTACCCCGTCAAAATGTGCTACCCAAATCTTACCCGTATGATCGCTGCATATACTTCTGATTACATTGTTCGGGAAAGTGCTTGATTTTCCGCTGGAAGGAAAGTTGATAAACGCATCAGCCGATCGGTCGTACAAACTGAGCGAGCCCCCACTGGTTCCAACCCATAAATTACCTTGCTTATCTTCATGCAACGACAAAATCTCGTTTGCCTGCACGCTTGCCGGGTCATCCGGCCGGTGCCGGTAAACAGTAAACCTGGTTCCATCAAACCTGTCCAGCCCATCTTCAGTTGCAAACCAAATCATGCCATAACGGTCTTTCAGAATAGCATTCACCGTGTTGGAAGAGAGGCCGTCTTCAGTTGTAAGTGATGTAAACTTAATGTCCTTTTGTTGCGCCGGGGAAGATAATAGTATCACCAAAAGGACCGCGCTTAGCAATATGGCTTTTTGAAAATTCATTGTGCAGGCAACCAATTTAAACCTATTAAAGATAGTAATTTCTGGTTCTTTACCACGTGCATGCTGCGGTGACAGATGATGCATTGGTTTGATGCAGGCATAAAAGCCAATCCGGTGGTTACTGTAACAAAAAAACTTAAATGCTTGATTTGATAAGGTTTGAAAGTTGTAGTGAACCAATTTAACCGGCGTTTTTTTGCTTTTAAGTGTCAATTAAACATTTGTTCCCTAATCTTCATCAAATGAGCCAGCCCCCAAATTTCAACCTGGGTATTTTTAGTTGTCTTTTTTAAACACCGGGGATTCCCGGCAATGCGCCCGTTTCTGGTTTGAAAAAAGATGACAAGCTGTTTACCCTGCTCCGGAATGGGCATTTTGACCACGGAGGTGGTAAGCGCGGTGAAAACGGAGTAAAAATTTTTGCCGGCACGGGGCTTAGACGATTTGACTAATTGCTTTTGAAAAAATATAACAACGATGATGCCATCTGTTTTAATCTGCCGAATGCTGCCTGGTGACGCATTCCTGAAAGTGGATCCCACTCTTCCATTTCCGCCTCCTTTTTGCCATCGGCCCAAATCTTTGCTACAAGTCTCTTCCCTTTTTAGAAAAGTTCGTGGCTGGCCTTAGTTAGCCGGATTCATTTGAACTGAAGTTCCGGGCCTGGCAATAAAGCTCGCTTTGACATTAAATAGTAACCAACAACCTTACAATCTTTAAAAACGATTTATGAAGAAATTGCATGAGCAAACTTCCCTGCGCGCAGGTCTCAGGCCTGAATTTTTATTAAGCAGCAGCCGGAAGCTGTTGATTTTATTTTTCGCCCTCAGTTTGCTGGGTGTTGCCACGCAAGCGCAAAACCAGGTAACCGTAAAAGGCCGAATCATAAATGAGAAAAATCAGCCTATTCCCGGGGTCTCTGTTGTTGTGAAAGGCACAAACACCGGCGCTACCTCAAATGACAATGGTGAGTTCCAGCTTTCTGTTCCGCCCAGGGCTACCCTTGTTGTTTCTTCCATTGGATATCCAACCAAAGAAGTAATAGCTGATGGACGAGCCACGTTAAATATCTCCCTTTCAGCCACTTCAACTGATATGGACCAGGTAATTGTTATCGGTTACGGCACCCAACGGAAGAAAGATGTTACCGGTTCAACCATTTCTGTAAGGGGCGAAACGCTGAACGAAATAAAAGCGCCGAATATCTTTAACCAGTTACAGGGAAGGGCAGCGGGCGTAGACATTGTGAGCAACAGTTCTAATATTGGGTCAACGGGCCAGATCCTGATTCGTGGCAGCCGTTCATTAAGTGGAAACAACAGTCCCTTAATTGTTGTAGATGGTATGGCTTATGGTGGCAGCCTGAACGATATTGATCCAGAAAACATTGCGAACCTTGACATCCTGAAGGATGCTTCTGCCACCGCAATTTACGGTTCACGCGGATCTAATGGTGTACTTATCATTACTACCAAAAGAGGTACCACAGCAAAACCTGTAGTGAGTTATAACGGATATGCCGGCATATCGGATGTTATTGGCACGTACAGGTTGTTCAACGGTACAGAATACGCAAAATTTAAAGCGGATGCAGCTACCGGTAACTCAAATACGCCCGGTCAGAATTTGTATGCGCTTACAGCAGATGAAACTGCCAACCTTGCAAAAGGCGTGAGCACAGACTGGCAAAAATTACTGCTTACCAAAGGACTAAGAACCAGCCACGATGTGAATGTGAGGGGCGGTAATGAGAAGACACAATATTTCTTTGGCGCTGGTTATTATAAAGAGACAGGTGTGATTACTGATCAGAATTTACAGCGTTTCTCCTTTAGCGTTAATATTGACCATAAGATATCCGAGAGGGTGAAGGTTGGTTTCACCAGTTTTAATGCCATGAATATCTCTAACCGCACTGGTACAAATGCTTATGGGGCGGCCACCCGCCTTAGCCCTTTGTTCAAACCCTATAAAGATGATAGCACGCTGAACTTTCAACCCGCTATTCAACAGGGTGCGGACCAGGTTCAAATCAACCCGCTTACTTCTATTGGCAACAATGACCTGATAAAGGCATACCAACGGAGGTTCCAGTTCCAGGATAATTTGTATGGCGAGGTAAGCATCCTGAAAAACTTAAAGTTTAAAACTACTTTCGGTTATGGCTGGTCGCAAACCCTTAACCAAAACTATACCGGCCCAAATACAGTGTTTAATACCAATGCAACCACTGCAGGCTCAAGCCTTAGCCAGGCCAATGCAGAAGGCTGGCAGTATACCATTAATAATTCTTTGGACTATAACACCACCTTTGGCGCAAAACATAAACTGCAGGTTCTTGCTCTGCAGGAAGTACAAAAAAATCATTTCCAGCAGCAACAATTTAACGGGGCTGGGGTGCCGGCAGACTTTATCCAGGATTATAACTGGCTGCTTGTAAACACCATTACACCGGCAGCGCTCGGTTCGGGCACTGGCTACAATGAAAGCGGTTTGATTGGCTATATGGGCAGGGCCATCTATTCATTTGATGACAAATATTTGTTAACTGCTACTGTAAGGGCGGATGGCTCTTCAGTGCTTGCGCCGGGTCATCAGTGGACTACTTATCCTGCTGTTTCTATTGGTTGGAATATTGACAAAGAAGCATTCATGCAAACCGTGAAGTTTGTATCTACCCTGAAACTCCGCGCAGGATGGGGCGTAAGTTCCAATGCCGGAATTGGTGCCTACACTACTCTCGGAAGCTTAGGCAGCAATTTTTACAACTTCGGTTCAGGCAGCGCGCCAACAACCAATTTTGCCAACGGTTACCTCATCAACACGGCTCCTAACCCGGAACTGGGTTGGGAAAAAACACGGGGAACAAATATTGGGATTGATTTCGGGTTATTCAATAACCGCTTATCAGGCGCTGTGGAATATTACACCACGCAGACTTATGATATTTTGCTGAATAAAAGCCTGCCGCGTAGCCTCGGAATAAATTCCCAGACGGGCAATTTTGGTAAAACCTCTGCTCACGGAATGGAATTTACTATCAGCAGCATAAACATAAAGAGCGCCAAAACCAATGGATTCCTGTGGCGCACGGATGTGAACGCTTCTTTTAACCGCGAAAAGATAACTGCGCTTCAAAATAACCTGCCTCAGGATATTGGAAACGGATGGTTTGTTGGTCAACCCCTGGCAGTGATTTACGATTATAAAAAAGTGGGCATCTGGCAAACAAGTGAGCAGGCAGAGGCCGCCACGTATGGCGTTGCCCCGGGAGACATTAAGATTGAGGATGTGAACAAGGATAAATCAATTACCGCGGCCGACAGGCAAATAATTGGAACCTTTCAACCGAAATTAATAGCCGGATTAACAAACCACTTTGAGTATAAAAATTTCGATCTGAACGTGGTATTGTTTGGCCGTTTTGGTCAGACAGCCGTTGTAACTTATTTATCAGCAGATGGCAGCGGGGCCGGTTATCCTTTTTTTGGCAATAGCCGCGTTGAGCAATTGAAGGTGAATTACTGGACACCAGACAATCCTACCAATGACTTTCCGCAGCCAGATGCCGGAAGAGACGGACAAAATTTTACGTCGACACTCACCTACCGTGATGGCTCTTTTATCAAGATACGTACTATTGACCTGGGGTATACTTTTTCTCCTAAACTGTTGGGGCGTTCCGGTATTAAATCACTCCGTGCTTATATAACAGCACAAAACCCATTTATTGTCTGGGCGCCTTTGGTGCGTGATCACCTGGGCCTTGATCCCGAAGGCAACGGCAACAATTTTGGCGCTGCTATTGGTTCGCAGGGTGGACAAACCGCCATTCCTTCCAATACCGGCCGGATAGTAGTTGTTGGTATGGGCGTTCCGCCAACACGCCAGTTTATTTTTGGATTGAACGTAAAATTCTAACGCACAAAACTATTATCATGAAACATAAATTTTTTAATTGGAGCCTTGTTGTTGCAGTCCTTCTTATTACCGCCACGGGCTGTAAGAAGGTACTTGAAGAGCAGCCAAGGACATCTTTTACACCAGGTTTTTTTACTACTACGGATGGCCTCCAGGGCGGCATTGCGGGTATTTATTCCAGCTTTCGCGGTCAATGGGGTACCCAAATCTTTACGCAGCTTTACAACTCAGGTACAGATGAAACGAAGCGTGGTTCTGCGGCCGATGTAACGCATTGGTTCACCTATAACAATTCCGCTATAAAAAGCAATACAGAAGACTATGCCGGTTTCTGGAACACATTGTTCATAGATATTAATACTGCAAATGGCATATTGCAATACGGCGCGGATGCTAATATACCTGCAGCCACGAAAACCCAGTTGCTGGCACAGGCAAAATTTCTGCGTGGCTTCTGTTATTTCTACCTGGTAACCACCTTTGGGCAAGTTCCATTGCATACAACCTTCAATACCTCTGCATCAACAGCAGATGCACCAGCTCCCCTGGCAGATGTATACGCCCAGATTATTAAAGACCTGAATGATGCAGCAGCCGATTTGCCAAATGTACCGGCACCAACCACCGGCAAACCTGCTACAAAGGCAACTGCATTATACCTGTTGGCCAAAACCTATCTCTGGAAGGGATGGTCTTCTGCTGGACAGCCTGCTGATTTTACCACAGCGTATACAACTGCAAAAAACCTGATTGATAACAAAGCCACCTATGGCCTGGATTTAATGCCTTATTATCCATCAATATTTGTTGAAGGCAACGAATACGGCAAGGAAATTCTTTTTGTAATAGACCATACCAAAGATTTAAAGTACGGACAAAATAATGCTACCGGTTCCGGGGGTGGTGGTGCAGGCGCCAACCAATCTAATTTCTTCTGGCGACCTACTTATACCAATGTCAATGCAAATTATCCTGCAACCGGTGGCGCAAATATGACTGTAAGGGATGTAGCAAACGGCCGGCCTTTCCAGCGGATAAGGCCCAATACCAAATATGTTATCGATCAGGCATTTGCGAACAGGGCCACAGACGTACGCTATGAAGGAACTTTTCAGACAGTATGGCTTTCCAACAGTACGGCCTCTTCGGCAAAGGGCTCAACGGGCGCAACAACACCAAGGGGTGTATTGATAAACCAGGTAGACACTTCTATCTGGATGGCCGACCGGTTGGTAACGCCTGCGCAAAGGGCCGCATTTAAAGGAGTAATTTTTGAACCGGAACATTTGGCCGGTGCCACGGTGCCTTTTACAACAGCTTTTTACCCAAGTATGAGGAAGTGGGACGACTCTACAAGGGCTGATATGAATGACTATTCAGACAGGCCTTATATCCTGTTCCGCTTTGCAGATGTGTACATGATTGCTGCAGAAGCCGCCTTCAAAGGTGGTGGAACGCTGCAGAATGCTGCTGATATGATCAACGTACTCAGAACAAGGGCTGCCCTTAAAGCAAACCAAACACCCGCTCAATATGCTGCGGCGGTAGCCGCACAACAAATTACGATCGCTGATATCACGCTGGATTTTATTTTAGATGAACGCAGCCGTGAGTTTTATGGCGAAGACACCCGTTGGTGGGATCTTTCCAGAACAAAGAAACTGGTGGACCGTGTACAATTATGGAATTCCGAAGCTGGGGCCGGCGTACAACCGTACAATGTACTGCGGCCTATACCGCAATCACAAATTGATCTTGTTACCGAAGGGCCGAAATATCCGCAAAACCTCGGTTATCAATAATGAGGGTCTCATAAAGCAGCGTTTTTACAGAAGGAAGGCAGGGAGCATTTTCTCCCTGTTTTTCCCTTAAAAGGGGGTATCGGATAAATGAAGAATCAAAACATTCATTGTGGAGCTGGTAAATTTTATCGCGGATAAAACAGGATTGGTGTGATCTGAAATCTTATAACGATGGTTAAGCCGGTTGATAAACCTGTAAACTTATATTTTCCTGCTTTCTTCTTGCTTCTCTTTATTCCGTGTTTGGTTAATGGCCAGGAACACAGGAAAGAACCAAGGGGCAAAAATAACCTTGCCTATAAATGGGGCGATGTAATGATGATCTGTACCGCAAATGATACCGAAAAATTCAGGCCCCGCCCCACCGTTACCTCAAGATACCTTGGCTTAATATGGACAGCGATCTTTGATGCCTGGAGCCGCTATGATGCAAAAGCAACACCCCTTTACCTCAAGAACACGGAAAGAAGACCAGCCGCCGAACGAACATTGAAAAACAAAGAAGCTGCCATCAGTTATGCCGCCTACCGTGCCATGATGGAATATTTTGTTTCAGATTCCACGCTGCTCAGCAATACCATGCGCAAATTGGGGTACGACCCCGGCAATGATTCAATGGATGCCACTACTGCTGCAGGAATAGGTAATCTTGCGGCAAAATCGGTTATCCAGGGGCGTTATGAAGACGGCGCTAACCAGAAAGGTGATATGCCCGGCTCAAAAGGGCAACCGTATGACGACTATACATATTACAATCCCCTGAACAGCGCAGATAGCATGAAAGATCTGAAGCGCTGGCAACCAAAATACTTTGCCGACGGCAAAGGCGGCAAATTTGTGCCTGCCTGCCTTACACCGCAATGGGGTAAACTAAAGCCACTGATGCTGGATTCAGCAAACCAGTTTCGACCTGTGCCGCCACCTGCTATTGGCTCAGCTGAATTAAATAAGGAAATAGAAGAAGTGGTTTCTATGCAGGCAAATCTTACCAACCAGCAAAAAGCACTGGTTGAATTTATGCGTGATGGGCCTAAATCTGTACAGCAGGCAGGCCATTGGTTTATCTTTTCACAATTTGTATCACAACGGGATAAGCATACGCTGGATGAAGATGTAAAAATGTATTTTTTGATTGAAGCTGCCGCCATGGATGCTTTTATTGCCTGTTGGGAAGCAAAAATGTATTACGACTTTGCACGCCCCTATTCATTGGTGCATGACTATTACGCCAACAAAAAGATCACATTGTGGGGCGGACCAGAGAAAGGTTTTGTAGAGGCAGACGGGCGCGAATGGCGGCCATATTCACCCGATACATTTCTTTGTCCCCCGTTTCCCTCTTATGTCTCGGGCCACAGTACGGTAAGTGCTGCCTGTGCAGAGGCGCTTCGGTTGTTTACAGGCAGTGATCACTTTGGCCACAAAGTTAAGCGCATACCCGGAGCGCTTACTGAACCTGCCAGCACCGGCAAAGCAGTAACCTTAAATTTTACAACGTTCACGGAAACGGCAGATATGGCGGGTTTATCACGCGTACTGGGTGGTTATCATATTCAGGCTGATAATATTGAAGGATTAAAATTAGGACGCAAATTGGCACAGGTGGCATGGCAAAAATACCTGCTGTATTCAGAAGGCCTGAAATGAGTGACAATAACAAAAAGACGAAGCATGTCGCAAACTACAACCATACAGGCAGTTTATCTTTTGATAATTGCTGCTGCATTTGTTGCCTGTTCCGGTAACAGGCAACAAGATTCGGCCGCAGCAGAACCCGTAGTCTTTAAAAAGATACCTGCTTCACAAAGTGGGATCAACTTTAACAACCTGGTGGAAGAAGATTATAAACGCCTCAATTTTGACAGTTTTGCTTATGTGTATAACGGGGCGGGCGTTGCCATAGGGGATATTAACAATGATGGGATGCAGGACATTTATTTTACCGGCAACGACGTGCCCAACAAATTATACCTTAACCTGGGCGGTATGAAATTTAAAGATATTACCCAAACTGCAGGTGTTGATGGGGGAAAAGGATGGGACAACGGGGTAACCATGGTGGACATTAATAATGACGGTTTAATGGACATCTATGTTTGCAAAGGTGGTTACCAGGACAGTGATGAGGAACGCAGAAACCTTCTGTACGTTAACAAGGGAAACCTGGGTTTCAAAGAAGAAGCAAAAGAGTTTGGTCTGGATGATAAAGGATATACTATGCACGCCGTATTTTTTGATATGGACAACGACAATGACCTGGATGTATACCTCTCTGCCAGGCCGGATTCATTTTACCTGGGTTTATCCAGAATGGTATCAGGCAAAAGAAACCCGCCTGAGCATTGCCGCAATAAATTATACCGAAATGACAATGGAAAGTTTACTGAAACAGGCCGGCAGGCAGGCATTGGTCACACGTTTGGATATGCTTTATCGGTTGTGAATGCTGATCTGAACCAGGATGGATACGAAGACATTTTTATCTCTAATGATTATGCAGACAATGATTACATGTTCATCAACCAAAAAAATGGCACTTTCAAAGATGAAATAAAAAAGGCAACCAACCATGTTTCTCTGTTTTCCATGGGCGCCGATATAGCCGATATAAACAATGATGGCAATGAAGATATCATGGTCATGGAAATGCTGCCAGAAAATTATAAACGTTCAAAAGTATCCATGCCCCGCATGGATGTGGAAGGCTTTCATGCGATAGTGGATAGCGGATTTCAAAAGCAATACATGCACAATGTGTTGCACCTCAACAACGGTAATTTATTTTTTAGTGACGTGTCGCAGTTAGCAGGCGTTTCAAAAACAGAGTGGAGCTGGTCTACCCTGCTTTCAGATTTTAACAATGACGGCAACCGTGATATTTTTGTTGCCAATGGCTACCGCCGGGATTTGTTTGATGGCGATATACTGCAAAAACAGGATGCCTATGTGCAGGCGAATAAATACAAGTATGCAACCGGTACGGAAATGTTTGAAAAGGGCTTCAAAGAATTTCTTGAAATTTATGAACCCATTAAAGCAAGAAATTACCTGTTTAAAAATAACGGCCAGCTTAATTTCGAAAATGTATCTCAGGCATGGGGTTTTGAAGACAGTACATTCTCCAATGGTGCGGCCATTGCAGATTTTGACAACGATGGTGATATGGACCTTGTCATTAACAATCTTGACCAGGAGGCATTGTTGTATGAGAACACCACGGATAAGAAAAACAATTTTATTGAACTAAAACTGGCAGGGCCATCCGGCAACCGTGACGGCATTGGCGCTAAAATTTCATTGTATTATGGCGGAAAAATGCAGCAGTACTTTGAGCAGAAGACGGTGCGCGGTTATCTCTCTTCCAACGATCCACGGGTGCATTTTGGACTGGGCAAAACGCCGGTGATAGACAGTATGGTCATTACCTGGCTGGATAACAAAGAAACGGTGTTGCGAAATGTAAAACCCAACCAGGAAATACAAGCAGCGTACCAGTCGGCCGTTCCCGCAATTAACAGGAAGCAGGTGTACAATCCGGTGTTCACCCAGTCCACCAATATTTTATCCCAGCCATTCAAACACAGCGAGAATACATACGATGAGTACAGAGACCAGGTGCTACTGCCGCATATGTTTAGCAGAACGGGACCTTTTATAGCTACCGGCGATGTAAACAATGATGGCGCAGCAGATTTTTATGTGGGCGGTGCGGCCGGACAGGCAGGTGCGCTGTATGTGCAGGCGGGCGACAGACTGGTACAACAACCCGTTCCCGCATTTGAAAATGATAAGGCCTGCGAAGATATTGGTGTATTGTTTTTTGATGCCGACCAGGATGGAGACCAGGATTTGTATGTGGTAAGTGGCGGAAGTGAATTCAATGAGGGATCAGCCATGTACAATGATCGGCTATACCTGAATGATGGTAAAGGCGGCTTTTCCAAAACTGTATTGCCCAAAACTATCAGCAGTGGGTCCTGTATAGTTGCGTTTGATTTTGACGGTGATGGTGATTTGGATGTATTCCGTGGGGGCCAGGTGGTGCCCCACAGCTATCCAAACGCGCCACGCAGTTATCTGCTGGTAAATGAAAAAGGCAAATTTGTTGACCGCACCGCGGAACTGGCCCCTGAGCTTGCAGCGGCAGGAATGGTAAACTCGGCGGTATGGGCCGATTTGGATGGTGATAAAAAACGGGAGCTGGTTGTGGCAGGTGAATGGATGCCCATTAAAATTTTCGCGTACGATGGTGGCAAATTCAAAGAAGTTGCGGAGAAATACGGGTTCAAAAATACAGCCGGCTGGTGGAATAAATTAATAGCTGACGATATAGACGGAGATGGTGATGTTGACATTATTGCCGGTAACCTGGGTGAAAACTATAAGTTTAAAGCCAGTATTGAAAAACCATTTGAAGTATACGCAAAGGATTTTGATAACAACGGCACCAATGATATTTTCCTGGCAAAATACAGCGGCGATATCCAGGTGCCCGTGCGGGGCAGGGAATGTACATCCCAGCAATGCCCGTTTATCTCAAAAAAATTCGCTTCTTATTTATCTTTTGCAGAATCGGACCTGAAAACAATTCTTGGCGAGGAAATCGAATCGGCACTTCATTATAAGGCAAATTTATTTTCGAGTGTGATACTGGTGAATGACCAGGGACAATTTACGGTCAGGAAATTGCCATTGGAGGCCCAGTTCTCAACGGTCAATTGCATTATAGCGCACGACTTTGACAATGACGGGAAAAAGGACATTCTCATTGCAGGAAACAAATTTGATGTGGAAGTGGAAACAACGCCGGCTGATGGTTCGCCCGGCGTATTGTTGAAAGGCCTGGGCAATATGAATTTTGAAAGCACCAGCACCCGGCAAAGCGGGTTTTTTGTTCCATACAATGTAAAGGATATGCAGTTAATTGAAATGAAAAATGCCCCGGGTGTATTGGTTAGTTCAAACAACGATTCACTAAGGGTGTTCCGTACACTGACAAAATGAAATGATCTATTTGACACGCAATAAAAATACCGGGATATACAAGCAGGTCTGCCTGCTTTTACTGGTTTTCCTATTTTTCTGTGCGTGTACTGCTAAAAACGGAAATCATCTTTCCAATGCTTCCAGCCCTTACCTGCGGCTACATGCAGATAACCCGGTAAACTGGTATGAGTGGGGCGATGAACCGTTGGCAAGGGCAAAGCGCGAAAACAAACCGTTGCTGATCAGTATCGGCTATGCTGCGTGTCACTGGTGCCACCAGATGGCAAAAGAATCTTTTATGGACACTGCAGTGGCCCGCTTTATGAATGAGCATTTTATCTGTATAAAAGTTGACCGTGAAGAGCGGCCGGATATTGACAATGTCTACGTTAATGCCTGTCAGTTGCTTTCCGGGAATGCCGGCTGGCCACTGAATGCATTCGCACTGCCGGATGGCAAGCCATTTTATGCGGGCACCTATTATTCTAAAGAAGCCTGGCTTGGCCTGCTGAAACAGGTGGATGCTGCTTATAAAACACAACCAAAAAAGGTGGCGCTACAGGCGCAAATGCTTTCACATGGCATTGCGCAGCAGGAAATTGAAGTATTGAATGACAGTGCTGTTGCTCTTTCTGATAGAACAGCCTACCGGCAGCTTTTCAATAATATTTATGCAAAGATGGATTTAGTGTACGGCGGCTTAAAGGGTGCACCTAAATTTCCCGAACCGGCCATTATTGAGTTTTTGCTGCAATATTATTTTCTTACCAATGATAAAACTGCATTGGATGCCGCAACTATCACATTAAAACAAATGGCGCTGGGGGGCATCTATGACCAGGTGGGCGGTGGCTTTGCGCGCTACGCAACGGATAGTTTGTGGAGGAGACCGCATTTTGAAAAAATGCTGTACACCAATGCGCAACTGATAAGCGTATATGCGCATGCCTACCAGGTTACGGGAGATATGTACTTTAAAAAAGTTACGAATGACATTATTACGTTTGTAAAACGGGACCTGGCCAATGCATCCGGCGGGTATTCAAGCTCAGTAAATGCAGATACAAAAGCGGGCGAAGGTGTCTTTTATACATGGACTGCACAGGAATTCAACAGCGCTTTAGCAGGAAACAAGCGGGTGGCGGGCTATTATAATATTGCAGCCAATGGAAATTGGAAAGCAAATAAAAACATCCTGTACGCATCCGCTGCACCATCTCAATATGCGCAGGCAAACGGCATTGAACCATGGGCTTTTGAGCTGGAGCTATCCGCCGCCAACAAAGCTTTGCTGACTGCGCGCAATAACAAAGAAAAGCCTTCTGTTGATGATAAGGTATTGAGTTCCTGGAATGCGTTGTTGTTAAAAGGCTTTGCAGATGCTTATGGAGCTTTTGGTGACAAGGCCTGTTTGGAGGCGGCCATTGAAAATGCACGCTTTCTTGAAAAAAGAATTAGCAGTGACGGAAAGTTATGCAGAACATACAATGAGGGAAAAATAAATTTGAGCGCATTTCTTGATGATTATTCCTTTCTTGCAAGCGCCTATACAAGGTTGTACCAGGTAAGTTTTGATAAGCATTGGCTCAGCCTTGCCCGGTTATTGACCGACTATTCTATCAACAATTTTTATGCTTCCGGCACAGGGATGTTTTATTACAGCAGCCTTCTATCAGACAGTAACGTGGTTCGTAAAATTGAACTGGCAGACAATGTTTTGCCCTCCTCCAATGCGGTGATGGCGGGTGTGCTGTACAACCTGGGCATTTATTTTGACAATGAAGGATATATTGATCGTTCAAAAGCAATGCTCAGCAAATTGTGGCGGCACCTGTTGGAAAACAAAACGGAATTTTATGGTAGCTGGTGCTTCATGGCCGGTCTTTTTTCATATGGCACCAATGAAGTAGCCATTATGGGAAAACAGGCCATTGAGAAAAACAGGCAGTTGCAAAAAAGCTATCAGCCCTCATCCGTGTTTATGGGTGCTGTTACAGGGCCAAACCTTCCGTACCTGCAGGGAAAAGACAAGCCAGGCGAAACGTTGATTTATGTATGCACAAACGGAGTATGTAAACGGCCGGTGGCTGAAGCTGGTGCCGCTTTGGCGGAGTTGTACAATTGGCAGATGAAAGGCCGTACTGTTTCACGCTGAATAGATCAGACCTGCCAGTTTGAAACGGGAAACAATAGAAGCAGTACGAAGAATTAGTTTAATGGTTTACAAAATATTGACTAATAAAATAACAGCTCATTCAAATAAAACATGCACAAGAAAATTGATCTGAAAAATGCTGCAACATGGCTATTGCCGTTGCTGGCGCTTATTTGTCTATTGCCGGCAATAAACGTGTTTGCTCAAAAGAAAAAAACCACACCCGCATCTCAAGCCGGGAAATACCGGAATCTATTTGCTGAAGCTGGGTATAAAAAAAGCGAGATAGATGAGAAGGTAGAAAAAGCTTATAAAGATTTGTTTGAGGGGCCGCATAAAATCTATTTTGAAGTGGGCGATTCTATGGGTTATGTGTCGGACTTAAAAAATCATGATGCCAGATCTGAAGGGCTTTCTTATGGAATGATGGTGGCTGTACAACTTAACAGGAAAGAGGTATTTGACAGAATATGGCGGTGGACGAAAAGATATATCCAACACCAGGACGGGCCCAGGGAAGCTTATTTTGCCTGGAGCATCAATCCGGCTACCATGAAAAAAAATTCAGAAGGTTCCGCTTCTGACGGAGAACTGTATTTTGTTACCAGTTTATTATTTGCGGCTAACCGTTGGGGTAATGAATCTGGCATCAATTACTATGCAGAAGCCAGGAGAATCTTAGACAATATGTGGAAGAAGGATGGCACGGGGAATATCTTTCATGTGATTAACAAAGAACACAAGCAGATCAGTTTTGTGCCGGAAGGCAGCGGGTATTTATGGACAGACCCTTCTTACCACCTGCCTGCATTTATGGAAATATGGGCTATGTATGCAAAAGATGGTCATGAACAATTCTATAAAGATTGCGCCGATACCTCCCGGGCTTATTTGCACAGGGCTTGTGACCCGGTTACCGGTTTAAACCCTGATTACAGTGAGTTCAGCGGCGCGCCGCATAATACAAGATGGATTCCTGTTGCATTCCGTTATGATTCCTGGCGGGTGCCAATGAATATAACAATGGATTACAACTGGTTTGGAAAAGATAAACTATGGCAGCAGGATTATGCGCAGCGCATACAGCATTTTTTCCGGGCTAAAGGTGTAACCGTGTTTGGCGACCAGTTTAACATGGATGGAACAACGCCCGATTCAATTTTACAGGCAGGCGGATTTAAGAAACTACGGCATTCCATTGGCCTGGTGGCCACCGTTGCATCTACAGCACTGATCAATAACGATGCAAACACCAGTAACTTTATCAGCGAACTCTGGAATGCAAAACTAGCCCCTTATGAAGATGGCTATTTTGACCCGTATTACGACGGGTTGTTGTATTTATTCAGCCTGCTGCACCTGGCTGGTAAATATCAAATTATACAACCGGCAAACTAACCCAATAAAAAACGAAATACAGTTATGAAAAAAACGTTCAGTTTAGTGGCGGCATTGTTTGTTCTCTGGCAGGCTATACTTGCACAGGATGCCGTGAAGCAGGCAGCTGCAAACCGTGGCACTGCGCAAATGCCTGTGCTTACACTTGATTTTACAAAACCGGGCGCCAATGTAAGCCCCGTGTTATATGGTTTAATGACAGAAGAAATCAACCATGCTTATGATGGCGGTTTGTATGCAGAATTAATACGGAACCGGATATTCAAAGACAACAAATCAACCCCGGAAGCCTGGAGCCTGGTACGCGCAGATTCAAATTCAAAAGCAGCCATTAAACTGGTAGCACCCACAGAAGAAAATGTTTCTTACGAGGATCGCGGGCATGCCATCACCGGAGCGCTTTCTACCAGCCTGAGGCTTACAGTAGAAAGTGCCGGTACGCGCGTGGGTATTGCCAACGAAGGTTATTGGGGTATACCAGTAAAACCATCTACCACGTACAGGGCATCTTTTTACATAAAAGGAACGGACCGCCGGGAACCTCACCGCTGGCCATGGGAACCAAAACCCAACACACCTGCCTTGCCGGTAATTGAAAACAACACTGCCGGGCCAATTACTGTTTCTATTGAAAGCAATGATGGTAAGACCGTTTATGCCACAGCTGATATTAATTTGGAAAAGAGTATATACTGGAAAAAATATGAGCTTACCTTATCAACCGGTGCAAATGTTACCCCCACAAAAGATGCGCGGTTTGTAATTTCTACCAATAGAACCGGTGTTTATTATTTCAATTTGGTGTCATTGTTTCCACCAACTTATAATAACCATGCCAATGGGTTCAGGCCCGATCTTATAAAAATGATGGCTGATATGAAGCCCAAATTTTTACGTTTTCCCGGTGGTAATTACCTGGAAGGCCCATTGATTACAGACGCCTTCCCCTGGAAAACCACACTGGGGCCATTAGAGCAAAGGCCCGGACACAAAGGTTCCTGGGGTTACAGGGCTTCTGACGGATTGGGGATGCTTGAATTTTTACAATGGTGTGAAGATATTGGAGCAGAGCCACTGTTGGGCGTGTATGCAGGTTACTCGTTAAACGGGGATCATGTGGACGCAGGGCCCTTGTTGAAACCCTATATAGATGATGCCCTTGATGAAATTGAATATGTGATGGGCGACGTAAATACGTATTGGGGGGCCAAACGTGCTGCGGACGGACATCCGGCGCCATTCAAATTAAATTATATAGAGATTGGCAATGAGGATTGGTTCGACCGATCAAACAGTTATGATGCCCGCTTTAAACAGTTCAGGGCTGCCATTGAAAAGAAATATCCATCATTGCATGTAATCTCTACTATTGCTGAAGCACAATATCCCGACCTTAAAATAACCGGTGATGTTAAGCCGGAGATTGTGGATGAACATTATTACCGCGATACATGGTCTATGTGGGAGAATGCGTCACAATATGATAAGTACAGCCGCAACGGCCCGAAAGTCTTTGTGGGCGAATGGGCAACCAGAGAAGGTGCACCAACCACCAATTTAATTGCTGCCCTCGGCGACGCTGCCTGGATGACTGGCATGGAAAGAAACGCCGACTTGATTATCATGTCTTGTTATGCGCCCCTGTTTGTAAATGTAAATACCGCTACGGCAACCGCGCCAAAAGCCTGGCAATGGGATTCTGATTTGATTGGCTACAATGCATTAACCAGTTACGGTTCTCCCTCCTATTATGTTCAAAAATTGTTTGGCAATTACCTGGGGGATAAGACGGTTGCATTGGAAGCATCGAACATACCCGTGCAGCCGCGGCCACTGAACCGGAGGGATAGCGCGGAAGGCATAAAAGTGGCGCCACTTGTACCCACTGTTTTTTACAGTGCCACGTTAGATGATAAAACAGGCACCGTTTATCTTAAACTCGTAAATGCAACGGGCAGGAAGCAGCCCATCGCTATAAACCTGAACGGTGTTTCTAAAATTTCGCCCGAAGCAATAATGTATGTTATTAGCGGCGATAAACCGGATGCTACAAATACTATAACAGACCCCGAAAAAATAATACCGGTCAGTTCAAAAATAAAAGGTGTAGCATCAAAATTTAAACGCACGCTGGACCCTTACTCGGTAACTGTTTTGCAACTGCAGGTGGTAAAATAACCTACCGGGCTTACCCTCACTGATTTTTTTGGAGAGACCATAATGGCCAATCTTCCCGAAAATATAAAGGTGGGCATCATCAATGTGTCGGTGGGCGGCTGTAAAATTGAATTGTTTGATAAGACCCATTACGAATCTTATGTAAGCATCGTACCCGGATGGATGAAGGGAATGATAAAGGAATATAAAAGCAAAAAAGTGCCGCTGCTGGCAGCAGAAACGGTTGATGCACACCAGGGTGTCATTTGTGCAGGCATGAACAGGATCATTGCCACGTTACCGCAAACCATAAAACACGCTTATGTTTTATGTCTTCGGCTGGTTGTACAGATGCGCCGGATAATGTACATTTTAATGCGGAAGGCTATGCAGAATCTGGCAAGCGATATGCAGAGAAGATGCTTTCGATCATGGGATATTCCGTGGCGGGCACCAAATAATCATTATGAAAAAGTTTGTTGTTAGTTTTTACATAACGGTAAGTTTATGTTTTACAACAGGTACAGCTCATGCGCAGCCGGGTTTATACCCCAATGAGTTTGCGCTTGGCGAAGTTAAATTGCTTGACGGGCCATTTAAACATGCCCGTGATCTGAACATTCAAACGGTGCTGAAATATGATGTGGACCGCCTCCTGCAGCCATACCTGAAAGAAGCAGGGTTGCCTGAAAGAGGAAAGGGTTTTTCAAACTGGGCCGGACTTGATGGACATGTAGGTGGACATTATTTGTCGGCACTGGCAATGAACTACGCGGCTACCGGTGACATGGCATGCAAAAGCAGGATGGATTATATGATTGCAACGATCAAAGCCTGCCAGGAAGCCAATACAGCCAACAATGCAGATTGGGCGACGGGCTATGCGGGAGCGGTACCTGGTAGCAAAAAAATATGGAGCTCGCTGAAGGCAGGAGACTTTACTGCTTACCGTGCGGCATGGGTACCCTGGTACAACGTTCATAAAATGTATGCTGGTCTCCGGGATGCGTGGTTGTATACAGGCAATAAAGATGCAAGGGCAATTTTTTTGAAATTCTGTGATTGGGGTATACAAATCACCTCATCGCTTACCGATGAACAAATGCAATTGATGCTGGATACGGAACAGGGTGGTATGAACGAGGTTTTTGCAGATGCTTACCAGATGACCGGCGATGCAAAATATTTAACGGCAGCAAAAAGATTTTCCCATCATATGCTGTTGGATGCAATGGCAGCAGACAATGACAACCTGGATAACAAGCATGCCAATACGCAGGTTCCAAAAGCAGTAGGCTTTGAACGCATCGGGGAATTAACGAACGACCCACAATACAAAGAAGCAGGAAGTTTTTTTTGGCAGACCGTTACTACCAACCGTACAGTTGCATTTGGTGGTAACAGCCGGCGCGAATTCTTCCCAAGTGCTGCGGCTTGCAATGAATTCATCAGCGATGTTGAAGGGCCGGAATCCTGCAACTCCTACAATATGATAAAACTCACGGAAGATTTGTTCAGGATGAACGCGGCAGAGAAGTATGCCGCTTATTACGAGAGAACCTTGTACAATCATATTCTTTCTGCGCAGCACCCGGTTAATGGTGGATATGTATATTTTACGCCGGTGCGGCCACGCCATTACCGGGTATATTCCACGCCCAATGAAGCGATGTGGTGCTGCGTGGGCAGCGGTATGGAAAATCACGGAAAATATGGGCAGTTTATTTACACCCACCAGCATGATTCGTTGTTTGTTAATCTTTTTATTGCGTCTGTACTGAACTGGAAGGAAAAAAAAATACAGCTGCGGCAATCAACTTCGTTTCCTTACGAAGAAAAAACGACACTGGTTATAGAAAAAAGCAATGCTGCGTTTACGCTAATGCTTCGTTATCCATCATGGGTAGAAGAGGGTGCACTGAAAATTACGGTAAATAAAAAACCTGTCCTCTACACGCAGCATCCCTCATCGTATATTGGTATTAAGCGATTTTGGAAGAAAGGTGATATAATAGAAGTACAGTTACCAATGCACAATTCAATTGAGCATTTACCCAATATGCCTAACTACATTGCTTTTCTGCATGGACCGATACTGTTGGGTGCCAAAACGGGCACAGAAGATCTGAAAGGCCTGGTTGCAGATGATGGCCGCTGGGGCCATATCGCAGCAGGAAAAAAACTACCGCTTGATAAAGCGCCTATGATAATCCAGGATGGTCATACTACAGCCGCAAACCTCCAATCGGTTGCCGGCAAACCCCTGCATTTCATTTTTAATAACACTAAAATGGCCAATGCCGCCGACCTTATTCTGCAGCCATTTTATACCATTCATGATGCGCGGTACATGGTGTACTGGTTGGCGCTGAATAACAACCAGTATCAAACGTATACTGATTCAATTGCTGCTATTGAAAAAGAAAAGTTGGCATTGGATAAACGCACTATTGATTTTGTTGCGCCGGGTGAGCAGCAACCAGAAGCTGATCATCATCTTGAAAAGATCAATTCAGGCACGGGAAATTATATGGATGAATTTTGGAGAGATGCGCGAAATGATGGCTATTTTAGTTACCGCCTCTCCACCAACAAAGAAACAGGCTTACACCTTGTGGTGCGTTATTGGGGAAATGAAAGGGGTGCGCGGAACTTTGAAATTTACATCAATAATGAGAAGCTGGCATCAGAAAGTATCAGCGGGAAATGGAACCAGCAGCAATTTATTGATGTGGTATACCCGGTGCCCGCAGCATTGACTAAAGACAGGGAGCAAATCACCGTCAAATTTAAACCGCTGCCTGGCAATACGGCAGGCCCCGTATATTATATCCGGCTGACACGAATGTGAAACGGATAATTATTGACAGCAGCCGGAATTTAGGTCTGCTTGTTGTGATCTTATAAACAAAGTCTCAAAGAAATATTTGATGCCCCGGAGCAAGCGCAACAGCCTGGGACAATATGCATCAAAGAATGGCTGAACAGCTTTAGAAGATAAGCTAAAATAGAAATCTCTATTTCATCCACCATACCTCGTAGCACGGATTAACGCCTACACCTATAAATTGAAGGCACAGAACTTATGTCCAATATAAGTCTACTAAACGATTCCAGAAACTCGAACGTTGGCTGTAATTCTTTTCGACCGATGAAACGACTATTAATATTATTTTTCTTTTTTTTATGGCTTTCTTTGGCCAGCTGTTTTGGACTATTTGACAGCGGGGGAGACAAGATTTGTGACGACTACGAAGTGACATGGATCGACGTTCATGAAAGCCGAAGTATTAATAAAGGAGAAGAATTAGTTCCTGCTTATGTTTTCGCGGTTGGACACAATTCAAACTTTATTTATGCAAAGCAACACCCCTTGCTACCTAATGCAAAAGAAAAAATTGACAAGAAGATAATTAATTTTTACGTTATCGAACGGACTAACAATGATTTCCAGGATAAACCAAAGTATGGACCGTTGACTAAACCCGCTTTTGATAGCTTATGCGCAAAACTAAATATAGTTGACTTAGATTTTGACCAAACTTATCCGACAAACTTTTACTAAGATAAGGTACTGCAGGCAACATGCGGTTTGCTGCCAGGCTGGCTGGACGTTGTTGCAATCAGCAGCAGTTATCAATCAGCGGTAGTTATTGGGCGACCATTTTTAAACATATATTTGTTACATTCAAGTTCTCCAATTATTTAGCTCTTTATTCTAAAATTCCCAAAAATAACCTCCATGCCACGACTCCTTGCCATTTGCCTGTTTGTTGCCCTCTCGCTAAACGCATTTTGCCAGCATTCAAAGATGACAGTTTCAGATGAATTTAAAACTTCCGAAAAAGGATATACCGACCAGACAGTTACACATTCCATTTATCACAATAATTATTTTTATACTGCAACCAATTCGGGAATTGGCGGCAACTACAAATGGGCCTTTACCAAATTATATGATTTGAAATATATTGTCAGTATCTCAAAGTTTGATAAGAATGAACTAAAAGTAAAAGACATTGAACTGCAAAATGGTGAGCGGATATTTGGCCCTCTTGCCCCCGAACTGATTCTGCTGAACGGCAAATTGTGCCTTGTTTATTTTAAAACCGACACTAAAACGTCTTTTGACCTGTATTTGTCAATAATAGACGAGGATAATTTAACCCTGAAGGAACCAAAAAAGATTTGCACTATTCAGCAGGAAAACGTGGGTGTTTTTAAAATGGAATCTGTTATAAACAGCAACCAGGTGTACCTGACCCATTCTGCTGATGCGGCAAAAGCCTTCATTGCCTGTAAAACCTCTGCCAATACGATCCTCACATTTGTGCTGGATAACCAGCTAAACATTGTTAAACAGATTTCGCTGCGTTCCGGTGAAGGATTTAACATTGGTTCCGCGGTGTTGACAAATGATAACGTTGAGTGCCTGGTGCTGAATAGTGACCAGGATACAAAACTGATGTGCATCGGTGCAGATGGTAAAAAAACAGAAAGTAAAATAATTTCATCAGGCAATTTATTCCCCTTTAATACAAATGCCACTGTAGCGGCAAACGGTAAAAATATTTATGTTTATTCCACCACCGTAACCAGCCCGGAAGATAAACATTGTAATGGTTTACTACTTTCGCAACTGGATTGTACTACTTTAAAATTGTCGAGGCCACTCGCATATGAATTTACGCCGGAATTAATGGAAACAATTTCCAAAAAAGGGGGAGGAAACAAACATAAAAAAGAATTCTGGGTTAATAATTTTAAGCCCCACCTTATGGAACTGGACAACGGGAATATCGTTATCCTGGGAAGCCCGGAGCAGTTATCTTCTACCAGCTCCACCAGACCTTCCTCCACAGATATTACAAAAACGAAAGAAGTAATGGCAACAACACTGGACATCGGTCCTGTTTTATCCTTTTACATTAATAAAGCCGGCAAAACATTTGATTGTATCATCATTCCAAGAAAGCTCAGTTTAGCAAAATATGCTTCCAGCGGTTCGGGGTCAATACAAATGGTACAATCGCCCCGTATTTCAAGAACATATGGCAGCTTTAGTGCTTCCAAGCTAGGGGATGAAATTGTTATTCTTTATAACGACGGCGAAAAGAACCTAACCAGGGGTGAAGATGAAAAGATTGCAGAAGAAGAGTCTTCAAAAGACCTTGTACTAGCCGAGGCACTAATAAATAAAGATAAAAAACTGGAATACCGCAAACAGATTGCAAAAAATCTAAGCGGCAGGTACACTTACTTTTTAGGTAATACTATTCCCACATCTTCCAACTCAATTATTTTTCCGATCGGTAAAGAAGGACAGGGTTTCAGTGCAAGAAAGACGTTCTTCACCAACTGGTGTTTTGTAGAGGTAAATTAATACTATGGTAGATCTAATATTGATTTGAAGGTACCCGGGTCCTATTAGGCACAATTCCGGGATGATTAAATACAAAGGCGCGTATATCATTAAAAACAGCCATTCCTTTATTACGAAATCTATATGACAATAAAGAGACAGGAAGAATTAACCGGGTTATTAAAAGAAATTATTGCTAAAAATTATAAAGATCCTAAACTAACTATGGAGAATGGAGATCTGAAAATGATTCCCAATTACGCAAATTATTATTTTTTGTCAAGTTTTTTTCCTCTTTTCATCTCGGCGTATATGATATACAAAACGACTGAAGCTCAATACCTGTTGTTTGGGACAGTTTTGATTATAGCTGCACTGATTTTTGTAATAGGGAGACAGCTACTGCACTACAATATAGTTACCATAAAGTTGAAAGAGCGGGAAGTATTAGTAATGCCGTGCCCCGTAATGAAATTTTTTAAAAAACCAATTTCTATCAAAACCTCACAAATAATTCGTATTGAATTTGAAGCCGATGCTCCGCTGATCGGCTACACCAGAAAAATATTGTTTCTTAATTTCAGGAATGAAAATCATATTAAATTGATTAGTACTGACTATTCCGCAACTGCAGCTGAATTGACAAAATTACTCAACCAGCTTATAAGGCAACTTTAGCCACTTATTGCCTTTAGAATGCGGAAGTCAATTGATTTGTTGATGCTGTTATTGACTGTATACGCACCATCATTGTTGTTGAAGTTAACAATACAATGGCGATGGGATACGAAAAATAATGGAAGAAATGACAAACTTGTTCTGGTGAGTTAGCAACTCGGGTGAGGCAATATAAATTGGTAATCAAACGTATTCTAACTAGGGAATATTTTTGAATATAGTTTCGATTTCATACTGACTCAATTCCGCCAGATTTTTTACCGTTGACTGGGAATAAAATTGCCAGGCAAGATCTTGCCTGACATAAGATTTTACCTGAGCTGGATATGTAATCTGATCTGCCTGGTATGACTTGGTTATTTTATGATTTTGCCCTGCAAAAACAAAGGCAAAACAGATAAAATTTTTAAACCCGTCGGATTGGGCAATTTCCAGATCCTCTAATAACAGAGAATCTTTACTTAAGAGTTTGGGATAGTATATTATGGTAAAGCTTAAGCTATCGCTAAAATAGTCTCTCCTTAGGTAAGGTCCAGAAGAATCATTTTTTCCAACCCCTTGCAAATGACCCAGAAATGATTCGTTATTGTTATTGCTCAACGAAATAAAATCGGGTGTAGACTCAAGACTTACTGCTTCTTCACTGGTATTCGGCGTACTTTTTTCAATAGTAGTATCAGCCAGGTTCAAAGAGCTCGAGCCTTGTTCTGAACACTTTTGGAAAGTTAAACTGATTGCCAAAAGCAATGAAAACCTAATAACAACAAACATTTTTGACATAATTCTATTTGTTTAATTACCCCAGCTAGTTTTTTAAAATGGTCAAATGAATTGGGCGAAGGATGGTCTGCGAAAATCTGCGCGTGTGGTTAAAGTGACAGGGCGCTTGCAGTTACCCTCTGATAGATTTTAATCTCCTTTACCTGGGCGAACAATGACGGTTCTGTGAACAGTGGGTGCCATAATTTGCAGGGTAGCAAACCCGACTGTTTTACTTGGCTTTGACGGTCGCTTACTGTATTTTTTTGCCCAGTTATGAAAACTGGCTTGCGAAATATTATTTTCAATACAAACGCTTTTATCCTGAGCTTGCTTTTCTTACATTCGCTAAGCAATGCAAAATCGTTTCTTCGTTTCGGAAAATGCGGCTCTTTTTTGAATGAAGCATTTCCATAATAATTGTTCCCTGATTTTTGAAGAACAAAATTAAATTCACTGCACCGTATAAACTAGGTGCATTTGGCCGGAGGGATACTTTTTTGAAGAACGAGATTATTTATCCTTGTCCGTGTAAAATATATGCATTTCGCCGGAGGGTTACACTGCTTCTTGGATTAAGCTAATGGATGGCGACGGGACTTTACCGGTTAAGTTTATCTTACACTCAACAATAATCTAATTGCACTCAACCTATAGTTCAACAGCGATTGTCTTAGTTGAATACAATTTCAATCTTGCCACTTATGGTGAATGGGTAGCATCTTTTGGACTTGAAAATAGTCCCATTCGGAAATTATCTCATTTGTCTTTAGCTCATTATCCCTAAAATATAACTTCACCTTAATTCTATATGAACCTTTGGTAAATTGATACATTTCTTCAAGGTGATAAATATATTTGTAAGATTCACCTGATGTTATCTTCACAATAGACTTCCTAAGCACTCTATCCTCTTTTATTGGTGCTGGATCAACCATAGTTCGGTTATCATATAAATTGAATCTGCCCGAGTTTTTCTTTTCGATAACAAATTCGAAATTTGAAAAAGGATTTTGCAAGATTTTTTCGGTTAATACTGTGTCAATGAATAAGTTGTCAGTCGTGTTGTTTTTAACAGTGAAACCAAAACTTAAATCTTTATACTCCTTTACAGCGGGTGCCATTTGTGTAGTTAGTATTAGTTGCTGTGCATTCCAACTTTTGTTAATTCCAATGCCATTGAAATTTAGCAATATAGAGAGCGTTATAATCGAAATACGAATGGCCATAGTTTTCCTAATTTAACCAATAAACTTGAATGCGCCAGTACGCGCAACTCATTCTTTGATACCATCAGGTATAGAGTTTAAATCAGTAGAGATTCCGGTTGTATCTACTACAATCGTATAGCCGAAAACTTCATCGCTAACCTTTCTTGTTTCAGGGTATCCTTTTAAAGGTTGTACAAGTTTGAGAAGAATGCAATGGTCTTTAATATCCACATCTAAAATAACCCGGTCTCCTTTATAAATTTCTTTTATTTCCCTATCTTTTTCCACTTCCACCATATCCGGACTGTTATTGGTAATATAACTATAGTAGTACCACTTGATACTTATAGCATTATCACCAATTTTCTTTCTTACAAATTTTGAGTCTTTAAATCCGCAGCTTAAAAACAAACTTAGAAAAGAAATAAATAGCAAAAATTTCATAGCAACAGATGTTTAAAGTTTTTTATCGAAGTAGCCGTTGTGAATACTAGTTCCGGAGTATGTATGCTCGCCATAAAAGGGCCATCCCCATTATAACCGTTACCACCATTGTAGTTGATTATAACTGCCCACTAGCGACATGACAGTCATATGAAAAGCTATTGTTGATACCCAGGCCTGGGTTAGTGTAACGCTGTTGATTGTCCGCCATATTCATACCAAACAAAATATTTCCAATGGTTCTGGCGGTCGTTATCTTACCATTATAATAGACCGTTGTGTAGATACCACCTGTTCCCGCTGAGTAATTTTCTTTGATATCAAGCAAACCGCCGTTTCTTGATAACCAGGCAAGCGCCGCCAATGACTTTTCTGTATTGTGCAAAGTAGACGCGGTTATCGTGCACCAAAAAGCCCGTAAAATCTACATTTTACGGGCTTTTGACTGATTTGAGATGAACTATTGCGGACCGGACGGGACTCGAACCCGCGACCTCCGCCGTGACAGGGCGGCATTCTAACCAACTGAACTACCGATCCATTCCCCTTTGTTTAAGGGACGGCAAAGATAAGAGTTTTGACCTTTTGGCAAAAAATGTTTTTGAATCTTTTTAACCGCTGCTACCTACCTGATGTTTGCTGAATACATCAAATCAAGCATTCAAAATTACCGGAAACCCGCACTTCATTACGTGTTCCCCGCCAAACCATGAGCAAGAAATTAAATTCGCCATTTATACTATTATATATGACATAAACAATATTTCCTTAACATTTACGTTGTAGGAATCCGCTAATTTTGAAGCCAAATAAACCATCTATCCAATATTAACGTCTAAACGATTGTGTATGCCAAATTTTATCACCCGTATTGAACTCCAGTCTGCCAGCCAGAAAGACTACCAGAAACTGGAAGAAGAAATGAAAAAAGCATCTTTCAAAGATGTAAAAAAATCAACCCTTCGCCGCCCCTCCATTGCCACCCCGCTAGAGTTTAACCGCAACGGAAACATTACCCTGCTGGAAGTAACCAACGCCACCGCACGCGCCGCCCGTAAAACCGGCAGAAAGTATTCTTTTACCGTCATCAGGGAGCGGAGTTAGTTGATCAGTTGATTAGTTGAGTGGTTGATCAGTTGATTAGTACTTAAACAATGCAATTTAATAAACCGGCTGTTGCCGGTGAAGAAGTTCAATAGCAAATAAGCTGTTGAACTTTTTTATTGCGCTTACGCGCTGAGAACTTATGGACAAGGAACTCACGAACTCCCGAACTATGAACTCCCGAACTACGAACTCGCGAACTCCCGAACTATGAACTCCCGAACTACGAACTCGCGAACTCTCGAACTATGAACTCCCGAACTACGAACTCGCGAACTCCTGAACTCTAAAACTTTGAACCTATCTTTGGCCCTCAATTTCAATGATATGCTAAAGATGGGTGTTTTTGGGGTAGGCCACCTGGGGAAATTTCATTTGAACAACTGGAAGGAAATCAGCGGCGTGGAACTGGTGGGTTTTTATGATCCGCACGATGGTTCCGCCGCCGAAGTAAGCGAGAAATACCAATTGCCCCGGTTCCTGGATGCAGAACGCCTCATGGATGCCTGCGATGCCATTGACGTAGTAGCCCCCACCCCTTCTCATTTCGATTTATGCGAAAAAGCCATCAAACGCGGCAAACACGTTTTTGTAGAAAAACCATTGGCCAATAGCATGGAAGAAGCCCGCGTACTGGTGAAACTGGCCAAAGAAAGCAATATCAAAATGCAGGTGGGCCATGTGGAACGCTTCAACCCCGCTTACCTGGCCACGCAGGAGCTCGACCTTAACCCCATGTTTATAGAAGTACACCGGCTCGCCCAGTTCAACCCGCGCGGCACCGAAGTAAGCGTAATACTGGACCTGATGATCCACGATATAGACATCATCCTCAACCTGGTAAAAAGCGAAGTAAAAGCCATTTCCGCCAGCGGCGTGGCAGTAATGACCGACACACCAGATATTGCCAACGTTCGCATAGAATTCAACAACGGCTGCGTGGCCAACCTTACCAGCAGCCGCATCTCCATGAAACGCATGAGAAAGATGCGCCTCTTCCAGAAAGACGCCTACATCGGCATCGATTTTCTTAATAAAAAAACCGAGATCATCAAATTGAAATCGCCCAAAGACCTGGAAGCATTTTCGTTCGACCTGGAGACACAACACGGCAAAAGAACCATTGCCATATTAAACCCCGTTATACCAGAAGTAAATGCCATAAAAATGGAACTCGAAAAATTTCGCGATGCCGTGGTAAACAATACGCCCACCATTGTAAGCGAAGTAGACGGCTACCGCGCCATGGACATTGCCCACCAGATTCTCAACAAAATAAAAAACGCAAGCATCAACGCCTGATCAATGCCCTCTCCCAAAAAGATTCATATTGGCTGGTATATTTTTGCCGATTACGTGGCAGCTGCCATTGCGTGGATACTGTTTACCATTGTACGCAAAGATCTACTGCGAGAACCGTTTTATAGTAACGACCGGCTTGATCTTAACCGCCCGCTGCTGCTGGGTATGGCATTGCTTCCGTTTTTATGGCTGGCTTTTTATTTCCTGGCGGGATGTTACGGGCCGCTCTACCGCAAATCGCGTCTCAATGAAATTACCACCGCTTTTTCCTGCACACTGGTGGGTTGCACCGTTATCTTCTTTGTAATTGTATTGAACGATAAAAACCATTCGCTTTTTTATTATTACACTTCGCTTCTTTCCTTTATACTCCTGCATTTTCTTTTTACCGTTTGCGGGCGGGTGTTAATACTCAACATCGTTAAAAAACAAATGCTGGCGGGTACGGTAAAGTTCAACGCCATTATTGCCGGCGATTATGCTCTTGCAGAACGCATTTTCACCCATACTAGAGCGCAGTTTAAACAGTCTGGCATCTATTACGCCGGCTTTGTAAGCAACCAAAAAAATGAAATGCCCGGCAGCCTGCCTTACCTGGGCAATATGCAACAGCTGGAAGCTATTATAGACCAGCACCATATTGAACACGTAATACTGGCGCTTGAAAACCCCACCAAAAAAGAATCTGAAAACCTGATCAACCGCCTGAGCGAGAAAGAAGTAAACATCAATACAGTGCCCAGCACCATAGACATTATTGCCGGCTCGGTAAAAACAGAAAATGTATTAAGCCCGCTGCTTACCAGCATTGCCACCAACCTCATACCGCAGTGGCAGCAAAATGTAAAACGCCTGCTGGATATTGTTGTGTCCGTTGCAGGCATGGTACTGCTCTTGCCGTTGTTTTTGTATGTTGCCCTCCGCGTAAGACTGTCTTCTCGTGGACCCATATTTTTCTCGCAGGAGCGCATTGGCTACAAGGGAAAACCGTTTTTTATACACAAGTTTCGATCGATGTATGCAGATGCTGAAAAGAACGGTCCCGCATTGGCGTCGGGCAACGATACCCGCATCACCGGCTGGGGAAAAGTAATGCGCAAATGGCGGCTCGATGAACTGCCCCAGCTGTACAATGTACTGATTGGCGAAATGAGCCTGGTAGGTCCGCGACCTGAAAGAAAATATTATATCGACCTGATCTCCCAGCAAACACCTTATTACAAATACCTGCTCAAAACAAAACCTGGCCTTACTTCCTGGGGCATGGTGCAGTTTGGCTATGCCGAAAACGTAGACCATATGATTGAACGCATGCAGTACGATCTGATCTATATTGAGAACATCTCGCTCAAGCTCGATTTCAAAATCATGCTCCACACCTTCCGCATCATTTTTTTGGGCAAAGGGGTATAAATGCCCTGCTATCCACATAATTATTTGTCCGTACCGGCGTTAATAGCCTGTTCGCTATTCGCTCATTTTCAGTTATTTTCATCGCGGTTTGTATAAAATCAAATCGAAATACGAAGAATATATCGTAGAAAAGTTGTTTAGCGATTTTGAACAGCTGATTCTTGCAAATACGTAGACTGATACCAGTACGCTTAGAGATGCCTCGTTTTATCAATGGAATGCTGATTTTTAGGGGTATTGATGAACCTGGCGGTTTCCGTGAGCTTTGTACAGAAGTTGAATGATGCGATGGCTGAAAGGCCTACAGATGCTCAGTTACAGGGGGAAAGGAAAACGCAGCATCGAGAAGCGTAGCCGGCCTGAGGCCATCGAATTAAAAGGTATACAACTCTGAACCAGACAACAATGATTATTTTTGGCCAAAACGCATCATCCTTTGAGTAAATCAATTTTTTGTTTTGTGGCGGCGCTCGCCCTCTCTCTTGCTGCTTACCCGCAATACTGGCAGCAACAGGTTGATTTTACCATACACGTGAGCCTCAATGATAAAGAACACAGCCTTGATGCATTTGAGAAGATAACGTATACTAATAACTCGCCCGATACACTGCATTATATCTGGTTCCACCTGTGGCCCAATGCATTTAAAAACGATAAAACCGCTTTCAGCGAACAACTGCTGCGCAACAACCGTACAGATTTTTATTTCAGCAACAAAGAACAACGCGGCTATATTAACCGGCTTGATTTTAAAGTAAATGGAATTACTGCGCAAACGGCCGACCATCCGCATTACATAGACATCATTCAATTATTGCTGCCCGCGCCATTGCCGCCAGGTGCACAGGCAACCATCACCACACCATTTCATGTACAACTGCCCGAAAATTTCTCGCGGGGCGGCCATACCGGCCAATCGTACCAGGTAACCCAGTGGTTTCCGAAACCGGCAGTGTATGATCGCAAAGGCTGGCACCCGATGCCCTACCTCGACCAGGGAGAATTTTACAGTGAATTTGGCAACTACGATGTACATATTACCCTCCCCGAAAATTATGTGGTAGCCGCCACCGGCGAACTGCAGGATGACAACGAAAAAACATGGCTGGCAACCAGGGCCAGCTTTAACTGGGAACCGGTGGTGACAAAAAAAACGGTAAAAAAAGGTTCTTACAAACAGGTAAAGAAAACCATACAACTGTTTCCTGCATCTGCCACCGCCACCAAAACCCTGCAATTTATTCAACACAACGTGCTGGACTTTGCGTGGTTTGCAGACAAACGTTACATAGTAAAGCAAGATACCCTGCAGCTGCCTTCCGGAAAAGCGGTTACTGCTTACAGTTATTACCTGCCCGGTTTAACATCTGCCTGGAAGAACAGCATGGCCTACATAAAAAATGCGGTACGGTACCGCTCCGCCGTTTTAGGTGAATATCCTTTTGCCACCGTAAGCGCCGTAGAAGCCAAAATGGGTTTTGGTGGTGGCATGGAATATCCTACCATTACCAGCATCTCGTCTATGAACGATGCACATGAACTGGAAACCGTCATTGAGCACGAAGTAGGCCACAACTGGCTGCAAGGCATTCTGGCCAGTAATGAAAGGGATTATCCCTGGATGGATGAGGGCATGAATACGTATTATGATAACCGTTACCAGCCTGTAAATAATCCATTATCCAACACCCCGAAAAAGAGCTTCCTGCAAACACGCATTCCAATAGATCTTTTACCGCTGGCGTTGCAATCGGTAGTGGCAGTAAAAAAAGATCAACCCATTCAAACACCGGCAGATAGTTTCACTTATATCAACAGTGGCGTAGTGGCGTATTATAAAACCGGTCAATGGATGCAGTTGCTGCAAGATTACCTGGGGCAGCCCCTGTTTGATTCTTGCATGAAAACGTATTACAGTCGCTGGCAGTTTAAACACCCCTACCCGGAAGATTTTAAAGCAGTCATCAATGAAGTCAGCCAGCAAAACACCGATACTATTTTCACCCGGCTCAACACCACCGGCGTATTACCGGCACCCGTAAAACGTACCATCAGGCCGGCAGCCTTTTTTAATTTTACCCAAACCGATAAATACAACTACATCAATATTATGCCTGCGGTGGGGGTTAATCAATATGATAAATTGATGCTGGGCCTCGTAGTGCACAATTATAAGTTTCCGGCAGAAAAATTTCAGTTTCTTGCGGCACCGATGTATGCTACCGGCAGTAAAAAATTTAACTGGCTGGCACGGGCTTCCTATACCTGGTTTCCAAAAAAAATATTGTACAAAACAGAATTGGGCATTAGTACCTCGTCTTTTTCTATGGATGACTTTCAACCGGCAGGTGAGCAACGCATCGTACAGTCCTTCAGAAAAATTGCACCCTTTATACGCGTTACTTTTAAAGAACACGATGTGCACAGCACACTGCACAAATACATACAGTTTAAACCATTCTTTATCCGCGAAGAAGGATTGCGTTTCAGTACCGTTATTGTTGGGCCAGATACCAGCGATGTGGTAGAAAAAAGACCCACCAGCCGCTATCTAAACCAGCTTCAACTGGTGGTGGAGAACACCCGCGCGCTCTACCCTTACCGCGCACAGCTGCAGATAGAACAGGCCGATGGCTTTGTGCGGGCAGCGTTTACCGGCAATTACTTTTTTAACTATGCCAATAATAAATCTGGCCTGCGTGTACGGTTGTTTGCCGGCAAGTTTTTTTATACTGGTGGCAAAACCATCACCAAACAATTTGATACCGACCGCTACCATTTAAACATGACGGGTGCCAACGGGTATGAAGATTATACTTACAGCAACTACTTCTATGGCAGAAATGAGTTTGAAGGAACGGCCAACCGGCAGATCATGGTGCGCGATGGTGCCTTTAAAGTAAGGACCGATCTGCTGAGCAGCAAAGTAGGAAAAACAGATAATTGGCTAGGCGCGGTAAACTTTGTCTCTGACATTGCCGATAAAAAATTTCCGGTTAAAATATTTGCAGATATCGGTACCTATGCAGACGCCTGGCAGTCGGGCGCAGAAACATCGCGTTTTTTGTTTGATGCAGGGCTGCAGTTATCGCTATTGCATGAAACAGTAAATATCTATCTGCCATTAATATCCAGCAAAGAGTTCAGGGACTATTTTAAATCAACGCTCGGTAAAAATTATTTATTCAAAACCATCTCTTTCAGCATAGATATTCAGAACTTCAGGTTGGGAAAAATAAACAAAGTCCTTGATTGGTAAACCAGCCATGAACGGCCGCATTAAATACCTGCCACAGCAGCACATCAATAAAGAAAAATGGGATGACTGCATGGCCCGCGCCTCAAACAGCCTGGTCTATGGTTTCTCCTTTTACCTGGATGCCATGGCCAAACATTGGGATGGACTCGTATTAAACAATTACGAAGCGGTGATGCCCCTCACCTGGAATAAAAAATATGGCATCCGCTATTTGTACCAGCCATTCTGCTGTGCCATGCTGGGTGTGTTTGGCGAATCACTGCATTCTTCCACCACCCAACAATTCCTGGAGGCCATACCCGATAAATTCCGCTACTGGGATATCAGCCTCAATCCGAACAATTCGCCCGAAGCCGGCAACCTGCCGCTGTATACGCGTAAGAATTTTATTCTGTCGCTCAACCGGCCTTATTTGCAACTCTACAATGGTTTTAGCGAAAACATACAGCGCAATATCAAAAAAGCGTTGGGCCAGGGTGTTACGGTAACGCATCCGCCCTTGCGCGAAGTGCTGGCATTGGCCAAATCTCATATGCGCCAATTCGGAAACGTTGATGACGAAGACTTTCAGCGATTCGCCGGGTTATACCGTTTTCTTGAACAACACAAGGCGGCCACCACTTATGGTATAATATCTACCAACGGCCAGCTATTGGCGTCGTGCATTTTTTTTACCTGGCAAAACCGGTCGTATTATATACTGGCGGGCAATCATCCGCATAGCCGGCAGTCGGGCGCTTCGCATGCACTCATCAATGCATTTATACAGGATCATGCAGATACCTCCATGGTGCTTGATTTTGAGGGGTCTGATGTTGACAGCCTCGCACTGTTCTACCGCAGTTTTGGATCTACAGAGGAAAACTATCCGGCCATACAATTGAATAAACTACCGGGTATCATCAGGTGGTTAAAGAAATAAATGGGTAGTAACTACATCTGGCGTTGCGTTAAAATAGCAGCGTATTTTTGATTGTTCACTTAACTCTGCGGTGAATTCCTCTAAACCTTTTAATACGATGGCCTCAGGCCGGCCAGGCGCTCGTACGCTTTTCGATGCTGCGTTTTCCTTTCCCCCTGTAATTCAGCATTTGTTGGCATTTCAGCCATCGCTTCATTCAGCTTTTGTACAAAGCTGACGGAAAACGAGGCATCTCCAAGCGTACTGGTATCAGGCTTTATTAATTCAGGCATATTTTATTTACGAATCTCCAAACGCTTGCTTTGCCTTCTTTTCAATACGTTGGTTGATCAGTTGATTGGTTAATTGGGTTCAACATCAAATGCTTCCAAGGCGATGGAGGCGAGCCGGCTACACTTTTGATGCGACATTTTGCTTTTCCCCTGTAAGTTTACAATAGCAAGCCCTGGTTTTTGTAAAATCACTAGAACTTTTGCTACGAGTGGTTAGCTATTCATCAATACTATTTCCCCCGGATAACCGTGCTTGATCTGTCTTCCAGTATTTTTTCGGCCATCAGCAAATCCACCGGGTGGGTAATTTTTATATTGGTGGCCTCGCCTTCTACCAGGTGAATGGCGACGCCGGTTCTTTCCACCACGGTAGCTTCATCGGTGAAAGATGGGTCATACGGCTGCTCAAATGCAGGCAGCAACTGCGTTGAAAGAAAAGTTTGCGGAGTTTGAATAATACGAATGCTGTTTCTGTCTACCACCGAATTGTTGCTGCCCGCTACCACGCGTATAGAATCTGTAGCTGCTACAGCCGGTATGGCATTACCTTTCTCCAGGGCCATGGCATAACACTGCTTTATCAGATTGGGTGTAACCAGGCATCGTACGCCATCATGCACAAAAATGATAGCGTCTCTCGATACTTTGGCCAGACCGTTTTTTACTGATTGATAACGGGTATCACCACCCGCAGTTATTTGTATCCGGCCAGGGTGGGTAGTAGCAGCTGCAATAGATTGACCGGTGGCTATATGCTGTTCAGGCAATACCAGGATAACAGTTAGATCATCAAACGCAGTAAGAAAAGCGGTGAGTGTGTGCCACAATACAGGTTTACCCTGTAGCAGAAGAAATTGTTTGGGCAATACTGCGCCCATTCTTACTCCCGCACCTCCCGCAACGATGATGGCATACTTCTGCATACACTAATATTCACGAATAGACACTAATAAGAAACGCGAATAGGCCGCGAATAAGTATTAAACGCGAATAAGACGCGAATAGAGAACGAATACACACTAATGAGGCGCGATGGCTTTGCCGGAAACAAAATCCCAAAATCCCGCAATCCCAAAATCAGCAATCAAAATCCCGCAATCTCAAAATCAGCAATTTCCCTATCTGTAAACAGCTACCTGCTCAGTACCATTACTGGTTTTTACCCCACGGTACATGCCCGCGCTGTTGAATACCATAGCAAAATTACCGGCTGCATCAACGCCAATCATTCCGCCCTCTCCTTCTATTTTTATTAGCTTGTTGTTTACTACTTCATCCATCGCCTGCTGCAGGGTATAATTTTTGTACTCCATTAAAGCACTTACATCATACGCTGCTACCGCGCGGATGAATGGTTCGCCGTGGCCGGTGCAGCTAATGGCGCAGGTGCCGTTACTGGCATATGTACCGCTACCAATAATGGGTGTATCGCCAATACGGCCAAATTTCTTATTCGTCATACCGCCGGTGCTGGTGGCGGCAGCAATATTACCCTGTTGATCGCAGGCTACAGCGCCCACCGTTCCAAATTTTTTATCTTTCATAAGCGCCTCCACTTTATCCTGCGAATGGTCCAATGCATACTTATCAGAGTCGCGCATTTGTTTCCATTGATCGTACCTGAACTGTGAAAAGAAATAATCTTCGGGCTCCAGGTGCAGGCCCCTGCTGATAGCAAATTCATTGGCGCCCTCTCCGCTCAGAAAAACATGATCACTATGTTGCATTACTTCTACTGCTAGTTGCACCGGGTTACGAACATTGCGCACGCCCGCCACTGCACCGGCATTGCGTGTTGTTCCATCCATGATGGCCGCATCCATTTCATGCAAGCCTTTTTTGGTAAACACAGAACCACGCCCCGCATTAAACAAGATATTGTCCTCCAATACCACTACCGCTTCTTTTACTGCATTGATAGCAGTGCCGCCATTTTGTAAAACGGCATACCCGGCATCCAGGGCTGCCTGCAATCCCGTTATATAAGCAGCTTCCAGCGCCGGTATCATATCCTCTTTAAGAATAGTACCCGCCCCTCCGTGAATAACCATTGTATATGTCGACATTAGTTGATTGGTTGATCAGTTGATTGGTTGATTCATCTGTCGTCAACAGCTAACGACTAACAGCTAATAGCTGTTTTCCTTCAGCAACGCCTTACATTCGTGCAGCAATCTTTCTTTGTTGATGGCCGCGGTTCCTACTTCTTCGCATACCAGACCGCCGGCAATATTGGCAACTTCGGCCATCAGTTGAATGTTGGCGGTAGCTGCGTATAGCAGGGCAGCTACTGCTATCACGGTATCGCCAGCGCCCGATACATCGGCAATACGCCTGAAATGTGATGGAACAATGGCGGCCTTTTGATCATTCTGAAAGAAAACGCCTTTCTCAGACAGCGTGATAAAAGAAATGATGTGCTGTAATTGCTCCTGCAATAACCGGTGAATGGTTTGCAATGAAACAATATCAGGGTCTTCTATTAATAAATTCAACCCGTCTTTTACTTCTTTCAGGTTGGGTTTAAAAATGGTAACGCCTTTGTATGCAAAGAAATTTTTTCTTTTGGGGTCCACCGCGGTAACTACCTTATGTTGGATACATACCGCTATAATGGCTGTAATGACACGTTCCGTAAGCACCCCTTTATTATAATCTTCAAAAATGATAACGGCGGGCTTTTCTGTAGTAATGTAATCCGTTACCCTTCCTATGAGCGCATCTTCCGCTGTGGTAACAAGATCCTCGGTGGTTTCTGCATCGAGGCGCATCATTTGCTGGTTGCGGCTGATGATGCGGGTTTTATCAGTTGTTCTGCGGGTGTTGCTGCAGATAATATAAGAAGTGTCGATGCCCTGATTGGTCATGAGTGTATCGAGTTGCTTACCGGCATCATCTTCACCAATAACTGAAAAGATGCTGGTTGTAGCACCCAATGATACCAGGTTCAATGCAACATTACCTGCACCGCCAATCCTGGTTTCGCGTTTGTCTAGTAATACTACCGGCACCGGTGCTTCGGGCGAAATACGTTCCACATGCCCCCACCAGTAAGTATCGAGCATTACATCGCCCACTACACCAACTTTATACTGGGAAAAATTTTGAAAGAGTTTGTCAAAATCCATGCAATCGACTTTTTAAAACTTAGGTACAAAGGAACAGCTTTTCCGGCGGTTCTGTTTGTAACTGTTCACTATACACCTATGCTGAATGGCAGCTGGCTTTATGGAGCTACGCCTGCGTATTGTTGCGCTGGGCTATAAAATACAAGGGAATGCCCAGTAATACGATGCCCAATCCCCAACCGGCATATACTGGTTTTTGAAAAATAAGGGCTATACAAAATGCCACGCCCATTACAATGTATATAGCAGGCAATACCGGGTAACCAAATGCCTTGTAAGGTCGTTCTATATCGGGTCTTTTTCTTCTGAGCACAAAAATGCCAATGATGGTGAGTACATAAAAGATGACTACCACAAAAGCCACCATGTCTAGCAGGTCGCCATACTTTCCACTTAAACACAAAATAGATGCTACAACACATTGCGCCCACAGCGCCCATTCTGGCACTGCGTTGCGGTTGAGGGTGCCGGCTTTTTTAAAAAACAATCCGTCTTGCGCCATGGTGTAATACACCCTTGCTCCTGCCAGTATCAACCCGTTATTGCACCCGAACGTTGATATCATAATCATAACGGCAATTACATAGGTGCCGATATTACCAAAGATAGCGTTGGATGCTGCCACGGCTACCCTGTCCTGTTGCGCAAATGCGATATCGTGAAGGGGCAACACACTCATGTACATGAGGTTGGCCGTAACATAAATAATAGTAACAATGAGGGTGCCCAGAAAGAGGCTGAGGCCGATATTGCGTTTGGGATTTTTTATTTCTCCGGCAATAAAGGTGACGTTATTCCATGAATCGCTGCTGAATATGGAACCCACCATGGCGGCGGCAATAGCGCCCAGTATAGCTGCGCCTGTTACCGGTACGGTAGCGCCATCGGCACTCAGGCTTTTCATACTCCATGCATCCTGCCAGTTGGCATTCCATATGTCTGATTTGGCGGCCAGCAAAAATCCAAAACCAATCAGGCCAAATAAAGAAAGCAATTTAGTAACGGTAAACGTAGTCTGAATCAGTTTACCTCCTTTGATGCCTTTGGTATTGATATAGGTTAGAAATATAATCAGCACAATGGATACCAGTTGGGCCGGGTATATTTTGAATGCGCCCAGCGTCATCAAAACATTTTCATCTTTTAATTCAAGCACGGGGAAAAAATAGCCGGCAAATTTTGAGAAGGCCACGCCAACTGCGGCAATGGTGGCCGTTTGTATCACCGCAAAAAAGCTCCAGCCATATAAAAACCCGGCTAACGGGTTAAAGGCTTCTTTGAGGTACACGTATTGTCCGCCTGCTTTGGGGTACATGGCACTCAGTTCACCATAACTAACGGCGGCGGTTAGTGTCATAAACCCGGTAATCAGCCAAACAAAGATCAACCACCCGCCGCTGCCCACATTGCGGGTAATATCGGCACTTACAATAAAGATACCGGAGCCAATCATGGAGCCGGCAACCACCATAGTGGCATCTAACAATCCGAGAGATGGTTTGAAAGCAGGGCTTTGTTCAGTCATTTTCGGTAAATGGATGAATGCCCAAGATAAGGAAAATGTATAGAAGTCTTCTGCCGAAAAACGGCCGTGCAACCGCCCAACTGTGGATGGCTAAACGGTACCGTGGTTTTTTTGGACAGCTATGTGATGAGAAATCGCAAACAAGTTTGATAACAATGCTTCGTGATACCCATAAAAAAACCGCCTGCAAAGGCGGTTACTATTTTTAAACATCGGGTCTACTTAAATGCGCAATGGCGGAATGTACGCAGCGATTAATTCTTTTTCTTGTACGATTCGTTCAACCCTTTAATCAGATCGTTGGTGATATTAAACATGGTATCCTTGTAGAATATTGCTTCCGGAAAATCAGAAAATATATAAGAATACTGTTTGTCTTTGTTATAATCTTTAAGATAGGTTTCAAGCCGCTCTCTTATTTTTTTCTGCGTATCACTCATTTGCTGATTGATGCCCTGCTCAAGTTGCTGTTTGCGATCCTGGAACTCTTTTGCCATCTGCTGGTATTCGCGGTTAGCGGCTTCAGCTTCTACCTGCGACATGTTATTGCCTTTTTGCTGCCACTCTCCAATTTTTGCTTTGTTCTTTTTATCGAGGAAAGCCAGCTCAACGTTCATGGCTTCTTCTTTTTTCTTCAGCATTTCCAATGCATCTTTAAAATACTGGTAGTTGTTCTGCAATGAATCCAGTTCAAAATAAGCAATCCTAAAACCGGCGCCGGCTGTTGCTGCATTACCGTTTTCTGTAGCGTTAGTTACAGGTACATTGGCTTTGGCAGGACTGTTTCCTTTTAACTGCTGAAAAAGTACTATACCGGAAATACCTACTGCTATAATACTAAGTATGAGTGAAAGTTGCTTCATGTTTGTCCGTGATTTAAGGCAAGTTAGAACCTTTCAAAAAAATAGAAGTGTTAAATTCCCCCTCGTAAAAAATGTATAAAACAAAAAAAAGCAGGAAGGTGGTTAACCTCCCTACTTATATTTTTACCGACTATGATTATCCAATCATCTTATTCTTCATCATCAAAATTCATGGCCTCTTTGGTTGTCTGCAACAGTTCATATTCTTCCTTGCTGCCTACAATCATATTTTCAAACTCACGCAAACCTGTACCAGCTGGTATCGGGTGACCGGTGATTACATTCTCTTTCAGACCCAGCATTTCATCTGTCTTACCCTGGATGGCTGCAGAGCTTAATACCTTGGTCGTTTCCTGGAACGATGCGGCAGATATCCAGCTTTGTGTACCCAGTGATGCTTTGGTAATACCCAGCAACAACGGTTGCGAAGTGGCGGGCTTGGCATCGCGGTATTCAACCAGCTTTTTATCTGAGCGGCGCAGGATAGAATTCTCTTCCCTTACTTCGCGCAGCGTAGCTATCTGACCGGCTTTCAGCTTAGTGCTGTCGCCCGCTTCGGTAACTACTTTTTTATCGAATGTATAATCATTCTCTTCCAGGAATTCCAATTTGTCTACAGTATCTTCTTCCAGGAACCTTGTATCGCCCGGATCAACAATCTCCAGCTTCTTCATCATCTGCCTAACAATTACCTCAATGTGCTTATCGTTGATGCGCACACCCTGCAAACGGTAAACCTCCTGGATTTCATTCACCACATATTCCTGAACCGCAAACGGTCCTTTAATTGCCAGGATATCGCCGGGTGCAGTTTGCCCGTCACTCAATGATGTTCCGGCTTTTACAAAGTCGCCATCCTGTGCAAGAATTTGCCTTGTAAGCGGCACCAGGTATTTTTTAACCACACCGTCTTTTGCTTCAATTACAATTTCGCGGTTACCACGTTTGATAGCGCCAAATGCAATTACACCATCGATTTCAGAAACAATGGCGGGGTTGGCCGGGTTACGTGCTTCAAACAATTCTGTTACACGTGGCAGACCTCCCGTGATGTCTCTCAGTTTACCCAGTACGCGCGGTATTTTTACAATTACCTGTCCGGCTTTTACATCATCGCCACCATCCATTACAATGTGGCTGCCCACAGGTAAGTTGTATGATTTGATTTCTTTTCCTTCTACCAGTATAGACGGTATCTTGGTTTTATCTTTTGATTCGATTACCACTTTTTCACGGTGACCGGTTTGTTCATCGGCCTCATCGCGGTAAGTGATACCTTCAATAACGTGTTCAAATTTGAGCACACCGGCAATTTCAGCAATCACCACATTGTTATACGGATCCCATGTGCAGATAATATCTCCTTTGGCCACCTTCTGACCGTCTTTCACCGCCAGTGTAGCACCATAAGGAACGTTGTTGGTTATTAGCAAACGGTCGTTCTTCACATCGGTAATCCTTACCTCACCGGTACGTCCGATAACTATCTGTACTTTCTCGCCTTCATTATTGTCTGTTGTTACAGTACGCAGACCATCAAACTGAATGGTACCATCGAACTTGGCCAGTAATGAAGATTCTACAGATGCAGAACCTGCCACACCACCCACGTGGAAGGTACGCAGGGTTAACTGTGTACCCGGCTCACCAATTGACTGTGCGGCAATGATACCCACCGCATCGCCTCTTTGTGCGGTATAACCTGTCGCCAGGTTTTTACCATAACACCTTACGCATACACCACGCTTGCTTTCGCAGGTAAGTACAGAACGTATTTCAATAGTTTCCACACCTGCTTCTTCTATTGCAACACCAATGGCATCAGTAATCTGTTCGCCGGCGCTTACCAGCAATACATCTGTCAGCGGATGGTAAACGTTGTGGAGCGATGTACGGCCCACTATTCTGTCTACCAATGGCTCAACAATATCCTCATTATCTTTTAATGCGGTGGTGGCAATACCACGCAATGTACCGCAGTCTTCTTCTGTAATTACCACATCCTGTGCAACGTCTACCAAACGACGGGTAAGGTAACCGGCATCGGCTGTTTTCAACGCTGTATCCGCCAAACCTTTACGGGCACCGTGGGTAGAGATAAAGTAATCCAATACATTCAATCCGCCTTTGAAGTTGGAAAGAATGGGGTTCTCGATGATCTCACTGCCGGTACTGCCGCTTTTTCTTGGCTTGGCCATCAGACCCCTGATACCTGCCAGCTGTTTAATCTGTTGTTTTGAACCACGAGCACCGCTATCCAGCATCATGTAAACAGAATTGAATCCCTGTTTGTCATTAGCAAGTTCGCGTATAAGCATTTCCGTGATGCGTGTATCCACACGGCTCCATATATCTACAATCTGGTTATACCGCTCGTTGTTGGTGATAAGACCCATGTTATAGTTTTCCCACACTTCATCCACTTCCACTTTTGCATTTACCAGCAACTCCTCTTTAAGGTCAGGAATGATAAGGTCGTTTACGCTAAAGCTCAAACCACCCTGGAATGCGGTACGGAATCCTATCTGTTTGATATCATCCAAAAACTTGGCAGTCTTTGGCACATTGGTAATGCTGGTAATATCCCCGATGATTTCGCGCAAAGATTTCTTGGTAAGCAATGCATTTACAAAGCCTACTTCTTTGGGAACCGCCTGGTTGAATATTACACGGCCTACTGTTGTGTCGATGATTTTCTTTTTCAGTTCACCATCTTCACGCACATTGGTTTTCACCTTAATCCATGCGTGCAAATCAACTTTACCTTCATTGTGTGCAATGATTACTTCATCGGCACTGTAGAATGCCATTCCTTCTCCGCGCACTTTTTCAGTAGGGGTTGATTTTTTACCCTTGGTAATGTAATACAGACCCAGTACCATGTCCTGAGAAGGCAGGGTGATGGGCGTACCATTCTGCGGGTTAAGAATGTTGTGTGATGATAGCATCAGTAACTGTGCTTCCAGCACGGCTGCATTGCTCAATGGTACGTGTACCGCCATCTGGTCACCATCAAAGTCGGCGTTGAACGCAGAACATACCAATGGGTGCAACTGAATCGCCTTACCTTCTACCAGTTTTGGCTGAAAAGCCTGGATAGACAAACGGTGAAGCGTTGGGGCGCGGTTTAACATAACCGGGTGCCCTTTCAATATATTTTCAAGAATATCCCAAACAATGGCTTCTTTTTTATCTACCAGTTTACGGGCACTCTTTACTGTTTTTACAATACCGCGTTCAATGAGTTTGCGGATGATAAATGGTTTGAACAATTCTGCCGCCATATCTTTTGGCAGACCGCACTCGTGTAACTTCAGTTCAGGTCCTACCACAATTACAGAACGACCAGAATAGTCAACACGTTTACCCAACAGGTTCTGACGGAAACGACCCTGTTTACCTTTCAGTACATCGCTCAATGACTTCAACGCACGACCACCTTCTGCCTTTACAGCATTTGATTTACGAGAGTTGTCAAACAAACTGTCTATCGCTTCCTGCAGCATACGTTTTTCATTACGCAAGATTACTTCAGGCGCTTTAATCTCCAGCAAACGTTTCAAACGGTTGTTGCGGATGATTACGCGGCGGTATAAGTCGTTCAAATCTGATGATGCAAAACGGCCGCCATCTAACGGAACCAACGGACGCAGTTCTGGCGGAATAACCGGGATGTACTGCATCACCATCCATTCTGGGCGGTTGGTGATTCTTGAGTTGGCATCGCGGAATGCTTCCACCACGCTCAGGCGTTTCAGGGCATCCGCTTTACGCTGTTGCGATGTTTCGTTGGCAGCTGCATGGCGCAAATGTGCACTCAGGCTGTCAAGGTCAATACGCTGCAATAGATCATGCACCGCTTCAGCACCCATTTTTGCAATGAATTTCTGCGGATCATCATCTGGCAGGTATTGGTTATCTTTTGGAAGGGTATCCAGTATTTCAAGGTATTCTTCTTCAGTCAGCAGATCGCCGGTGTTCAGGCTTTCTTTTACGCCACCCTGTATTACTACATAGCGCTCGTAATACACAATGGTTTCCAGTTTTTTTGAGCTTACGCCCAGCAGGTAACCAATTTTATTGGGCAAGCTTTTAAAGTACCAGATATGCACCACGGGAACCACCAGTTTAATGTGGCCCATTCTTTCGCGGCGTACTTTCTTTTCAGTTACTTCAACACCGCAGCGGTCGCACACGATGCCTTTGTAACGGATACGTTTGTACTTTCCGCAGGCGCATTCGTAGTCCTTAACGGGTCCGAATATTCTTTCGCAGAACAAACCGTCGCGCTCGGGTTTGTAAGTACGATAGTTAATCGTTTCGGGCTTCAGCACCTCACCAAAACTTCTTTCCAGGATGCTATCCGGGGAAGCCAGACCGATAGTGATTTTAGAAAAAGTAAAAGTCGCTCTCTGACGATTGTTATCTTTTCTGATAGCCATATGTTATTTAGCTTTTAACGTTGAATTCAGCTGTTAGCCTTTAGCTGTTAGCTATTAGACGCCCGCTTTCATTCAATGGTATTCAATATTTTTTTAGAACTATTTCCCGCATCGCTAATAGCTAACAGCTAACAGCTAACGGCTTTTCCTTACTCAAACTTCAGATCCAATCCTAAACCTCTCAGCTCATGCACCAATACATTGAATGATTCTGGTACACCCGGTCTTGGAATGTTCTCACCTTTTACAATGGCTTCGTACGTTTTGGCACGGCCAATGATGTCATCTGATTTCAGCGTGAGTAACTCCTGCAAAATGTTGGATGCGCCATAGGCTTCCAGTGCCCACACCTCCATTTCTCCAAAACGCTGACCACCAAACTGCGCTTTACCACCCAACGGCTGTTGCGTAATAAGACTGTATGGTCCGATAGAACGGGCGTGCATCTTATCATCCACCATGTGGTGCAGTTTGATGATATAAATGATACCTACCGTTGCTTTCTGGTGGAAGCGGTCGCCCGTTTCACCATCATACAGGTAAGTATGGCCATTTAATGGAATGCCTGCATCGTTACAATACTGGGCAATTTCATCTGTAGTGGCACCATCAAAGATTGGCGTAGAAAATTTCACTTTCAGTTTCTCCCCGGCCCATCCAAGAATGGTTTCATATATCTGTCCAAGGTTCATACGGCTTGGTACGCCCAATGGATTCAGTACAATATCAACCGGTGTTCCGTCTTCAAGGAAAGGCATGTCTTCTGCACGTACAATTTTAGCTACAATACCTTTATTACCGTGGCGGCCCGCCATTTTATCACCCACTTTCAGCTTACGCTTAACGGCCAGGTATACTTTAGCAAGTTTCAATACACCAGCTGGCAATTCATCACCAATGGAGATATTGAATTTCTCCCTTTTATACCTTCCCAGCTCTTCGTTGTATTTAATGCTGTAGTTGTGCAGCAATACGTTAATGAGTTCATCGGTAGTAGCATCACCTGTCCAACCGAGCGGGTTTACGTTCAGGTAATCTATAGAAGCCAGGTTCTTTGCATTGAACCTTGCGCCTTTACCAATCTGCATCTCACCAAAATTGTTGCTTACACCGGCAGAGCTGTATTCTTTCAGCAATGTCTGCAGTTTATTCAGCAACAGTTCTTTTAAATCTTCTGTATTCTTCTCGTGTACTTTCTCTAGTTTTTCCAGTTGCGCTTTCTCACGCACTTTGGCATTCTTGTCTTTCTTGGCGCGCTGGAATAATTTTTTATTGATCACCACACCTTCCACACCATTGGGTGCTTTCAGTGAAGCGTCTTTAGCATCGCCGGCTTTATCACCAAAGATGGCACGCAGCAGCTTTTCTTCCGGTGTAGGGTCGCTTTCACCCTTTGGCGTAATCTTACCAATGATGATGTCTCCTTCTTTAACGGTGGCGCCTATGCGTATAATACCATTTTCGTCGAGGTCTTTAGTAGCTTCTTCAGATACGTTGGGAATATCGGGCGTCAGTTCTTCTTCACCCAGCTTGGTATCGCGTACTTCCAGTTCGTATTCAGAAATATGAATAGAAGTAAACAAATCTTCGCTTACCACTTTCTCATTGATAACAATGGCATCTTCAAAGTTGTAGCCTTTCCATGGCATGAAGGCCACTTTCAGGTTACGCCCCAATGCCAGTTCACTGTCTTTAACCGCGTAGCCTTCGCTTAAGAAATCGTCTTTCTTTACACGCTGGCCTTTTTTTACAGCGGGCTTTTGTGAGATAGAAGTTTCCTGGTTGGTTTTAATAAACTTGGTCAGGTTGTATATCTTCAGATCTTCTTCAAAACTTACCAGGCGGTCGGTATCGTTTCTGTCATAACGAACATGAATTTCGTTACCATCTACATACTCAACAATACCTTCTCCGTCTGCCAGTAATTGCACACGTGCATCGCGTGCCGCTTTTGCCTCAAGGCCGGTACCAACTATGGGCACCTGCGGGCGAATCAGCGGAACGGCCTGGCGTTGCATGTTTGAACCCATCAGCGCACGGTTGGCATCATCATGCTCCAGGAACGGAATCAATGATGCGCTCAAACCTACAATCTGGTTGGGTGCCACGTCCATAAACTCCACTTCTTCTTTCTCAAGAATGGGGAAGTCGCCGGTTTGGCGAGATATAATTTTCTGCTCGGCAAAATGGCCTTTGTCATCCATTGGCGTATTTGCCTGCGCAATTTTTGCTGTATCTTCTTCTTCTGCACTCAGGAACTCCAGTTCCTTCATGTTTACTTTTCCGTTTACTACTTTACGGTACGGTGTTTCAATGAAACCCATCTCATTTATCTTGGCGTGTACGCAAAGAGTAGAGATAAGACCAATGTTTGGTCCTTCAGGTGTTTCAATGGTACAAAGCCTTCCGTAGTGGGAATAGTGTACGTCGCGCACCTCAAAACCGGCGCGTTCACGGCTAAGACCGCCTGGCCCGAGCGCTGAGATACGACGTTTGTGGGTGATTTCGCTCAACGGATTGGTCTGGTCGAGGAACTGCGACAACTGTGAAGTACCAAAGAATGAATTGATCACAGAAGACAATGTTCTTGCATTGATCAAATCTACCGGGGTAAACACTTCATTATCGCGCACATTCATTCTTTCGCGGATGGTTCTGGCCATACGTGCCAGACCCACACCAAACTGGGCATATAACTGTTCGCCTACGGTACGTACGCGACGGTTGCTCAGGTGATCAATATCATCAATATCCGCTTTGGCATTGGTAAGCCGCACCAGGTATTTAATAATCTCAATCATGTCCTCTTTAGTAAGCGTTTTATGATCAAGCGGCTGGTTTAAACCCAGTTTGCGGTTGATCTTGTAACGGCCTACTTCGCCTAGGTCATAACGTTTATCGCTAAAGAACAATTTATCAATGATACCACGCGCAGTTTCATTATCGGGGGCATCAGCACCACGCAACTGGCGATAGATATGCTGAACCGCTTCCAGTTCACTGTTAGAGGTATCTTTGTTTAATGTGTTATAGATGATTGCATAGTCGCCACCAACGTCTTCTTTTTGCAGGAAAACGCTTTTCACATCCATTTCGCTGATCGTATCAATACCTTCTTCATCAAGAATGGTATCGCGTTCCATCACAATTTCATTACGTTCAATAGAAACCACTTCACCGGTATCTTCATCCACAAAATCTTCTACCCATGTTCTGAGAACGCGGGCAGCCAGCTTTTTGCCGATGTGTTTTTCCAGCGATTTTTTATCGGTCTTTACTTCATCGGCCATACCAAACAATTCAAGGATGTCCTTGTCTGTTTCATAACCTATAGAACGGAGCAATGTAGTAACCGGGAATTTTTTCTTGCGATCGATGTAAGCATACATGACATTGTTGATGTCTGTTGCAAACTCCATCCAGGCCCCTTTGAAAGGAATTACCCTTGCAGAATATATTTTCGTGCCGTTGGGGTGAATTGACTGGCCGAAGAATACACCGGGTGAACGGTGCAACTGGCTTACCACCACACGCTCTGCACCATTGATAACAAAGGTACCGCGGGGGGTCATGTAAGGTATGTTTCCAAGAAACACATCCTGAACAATGGTCTGGAAGTCTACGTGCTCCTCATCATTACAGCTCAAACGTAGTTTGGCTTTAAGTGGAACCGCATAAGTAAGACCACGCTCCATACATTCTTCTATGGTGTAACGTGGCGGATCTATAAAGTAGTCAAGAAACTCCAGTACGAAAATATTACGGGTATCAGTGATCGGAAAGTTTTCCTTAAACACTTTAAAAAGACCCTCAATATTACGTTTATCCGGAGTAGTTTCTAACTGAAAATACTCTTTAAAAGATTGAATCTGAACTTCCAGTAAGTCAGGAGCGTCTGCTAAGTTTTTGATCTTACCAAAGTTGATCCTGCTTTGCAATTTTGTTGAAGACATATTATTTAAAACCGGTTTTAGATTGTTCAAATATTATGATTCGCCTATAGACAAAAAAATACCGATGAACTTGTTAGTTCTCAGTGTATTAACTAAAAATTACTTATAGAAATGGCCATTGATTTCGATACCCGGGCTAACTGCTTTTGTACAAATGGATTGCAAATGTACGTAAAACATCCTTACAAATGCAGGCAGCTCTCAATTCTTTTAACCGGGCGACAAAAGGAAATGCTAAAAAAATGTTAAAAGAGCTATTTTTCGTATAACTTAATACGTTTGAGCACCCATTCGCCCACTTTTCTGCCCTGCACCTGCCCGTTTTCGATAGCAGGCCGGTAATGGATACCTCCATATAACCGAGAAATAGCTGCTTGGTTCGCAGCAGCAGCAAAAGAATCAAAATGACGCGTGGGAAGACCATAATCCTGCTCTGAAGTATCATCAAAACCAAACTGATTGCCCAGCATGGCAGAAAGCACTACTGCTGCTGCGGTAGAAATGACGCTGTGGCCACTGGTATATTCCGGAAAGGGCGGGGTTTGCAACAACGGCCGCCAGCTCTCATCTATGTGGGAATTAATATAGGTTTCGGGCCTGATCAGGTTACTGCGGTATTTCTCATCCCAACAACTGATAAAGCCATCAAACAGGGCAATAGAAGTAAGCGTGTATATGGCGGCGGTAGCCAAAAGGTTTTTGTTGGCTTTTTTGCAGGCGATGCCCACAATAGAAATCCAGTGACCCGATGGAGAAATTTTTTTGCCTGCAAAATTTAAATGCCCCTGGGTATTCAGAAAAAAAGGATTGCAGTCCCAAAAATTGGCGATATCCCGCTCCTGCTGCGTCATCTTAACACCTGCATTGTAGACCTCTAATGCATCCCGGTAAAAGGGACTGTCTTTTTCCTGGCTGTATACCGTAGGCAATGGCGGTTGAAACTGGTTGGCAGAATCGAGTGTGAGCGCGCGTATCTTATTCCAGTATGGTTCCACCGCCGCCATATAACCAGGCGGGGTAGGTATCCATTTACCCGACAATTTAGAAAAATTATACCGGCGCATACGGCGTGTTTCGCGGTACTGGTCGGCATTCACCCATTTCATAACGGTGTCGGCCACCTGTTTTCCATATGCCAGCGAGGCGGTGTATAATTTTGTGCCTGCTTTTTTGCTTTTATACCACGCCAAAATATGATTAACCGAATCTTCCATCACCGCCTCAGAAAATACCAGTTTTTTGCCTACCAGCAGAAAAGCGTATACCGCGGCCAGCGATGGAGAAATAGGTTGTGCGGGTTCGGCAATTTTTGGAAACGATGCAATTTGACCGTATAGGGAGCGGTAGCCAGGCTGTTGTTTTACCAATACTTCATAGGCGGCAATATTTGCATACACATAAATGCGACTGGCCACATTAGGCGAAAAAACATCATGCACCACAACATCAGTAAGCGCCTTTTCTGCTCTATGCAAGGGTGCAGCGTCTTCATTCCATGCGGTATGTTGCGCATGTAACTGCCCCATCACACAAAGCCCGAGTATCAGCAGCCTTATTAGTCTCATTGATTCAGTTTTAACACCTGCACTGCAGCATCATTTTTTGCGATGATGATCAATTGTTCGCCCGATTTATTTTTTACTGTCGCCACCTGCCGCACATCGCCATCTGCATAACAACCGGTGGTTGCTGCGTCTTCCGCTTCAAAAGTGCCGTTGCCTTTGCCGGTTAGCAATACGCCAAAACCTGCATCGCTCCTGCCCAATTGAATGCGGTAAGGATAAAAATTGCCGGCTGCAAAAATATCCAGTATACCATCTTTATTAAAATCGCCGGTAACAATTCCGTTTACTTTTGAAAATTGGGCAGCAAGCGGCAATGCGCCAAATGTGAAACGGCTGTTCCCCTTGTTATATAATATGCCCGATGCCAGCTCTTCGCAATGCAGTACCTGCGCCTGTGCTATTTTCTCACTGGAAAAAATCGTATTGATGGATGCATCTGCATAGTCAATGTATTTTACAAATTTTTTTCTGAGTGGAACTATCTGATCCAACAGTTCATCCCTAGATGCCATGGGATATGATTTGCCATTGATATAATAACAGGTAATGGGGTCGATGGTGCCATTGTCATCAAAGTCGGCCGCGTAAATACTCATGGGTTGTTCTTTGGATGCTTTGAACTGGTTGTTCAAACCGCAATTGCCCAATATAAAATCCATATCACCGTCACTATCTACATCAGTGGCGGTAATGGTAGCCCACATACCACTGGTATTGGCCAGCCCGGCATTGGCAGAGGCATCCTGCAATTTTCCTTTATCATTTTGAAAAAACAGTAATGGCATCCAGTCGCCCGCAATCAGCAACTCGGGGAAATGGTCATGGTTGATGTCGGCCCATACGGCAGCGTTTACCATACCGGGTTGGCGCAGGGCAGGCACTGTTTCTTCAGTGATATCGGTAAAAAGAATTTTTCCTTTTTTTGAATCGTTGCGCAGCAAATAACTCTTTGCCGGCAGCGGAAAAGATCCGGGAATGCTTTTTCCACCCACAAAGAGATCCAGGTCGCCATCGTTGTCATAATCGCCCGCGGCAATGGCTTGTTTACTGCTGAGCATGGCGGGCAATGCGTCCGATAACCGGGTAAAGTTTCCTTTTCCATCATTACTATACAAATGGTCGGCATATTCCGGGCTTTGATCACCATACTCATTTCCGCCGCTCACCACGTACAGATCCATATCTCCGTCTGCATCTGCATCAAAGAATAGGGCATTCACCTCTTCGCTGGTAGAATCTTCTATCCAGGGCTGCTGCCGGGCAGCAACAAACTTGTTGTCATTCGTCTGCAGTAACAGCACACCACTTTGCCCAATGGCCCCGCCCAGGTAGACATCGTGCAGGCCATCGCCGTTTACATCGGCGGTTGCCAGCGCAGGACCCTGGCGCGACAGTTGATAAGGCAGCAATACTTCGTCTTTAAAATCAATAAAATCATTTTCCCTGTGTGTAAAAAAGAGGTTAGTCTTTGCCGTTATATCGCTCCACCTGAAAGAAGGGGCGGTAGCTGATGCAGGCGCAATGGAAGCGTCCGCCTGTTTTAGTTCAATCGCCTGGTCTGGCTGAAGCCCCTGCAGGACGCTTTGTTTACCATCCGGCCAGGTAATGGAAAGTTGTTGAATGGTTTCTGTGGCAGCAAAACCAAATACTATTTCCTGCGTGTTGGTTCCCTGGTAACCACGTACGGGGTAGAGTTCCTGGTATTGTTGTGTGCCGCTGGTGGTGGTTAGTACCAGTTTGGCGCCGTACGCTTTGGTGTTGGCACCGGTACCCAGCAACCGCACCTTCAGATAATGGTTATGCAGGAATGCTTCCTGGTTATTGCGGTACACCATTGCCGGTTGGTTGTTATTGCAGATAATCAAATCCAGATCGCCATCATTATCCAAATCAGCATACACCGCTGCATTTGAGATAGAAGGTTGTGTAAGGCCCCATGCAGCTGACTGATTGGTAAAACCCAGTTGGTGGTTATTGCGAAAAATATAATTATTAAGTTTATTACTGGGCATCTTGCTTACCAGCTGGTAGGTCTGGTAATTGAAATTGCCTGTTTTTACGGCGGCGGCTTTTGCATCTGCTACCGTATACTTTAAGAAATCCAAGTCGGTAAAATCTCGCAGATAACCATTGCTGATAAAAAGATCTTTCCATCCATCATTGTCAAAATCTGCCAGCAGGCCAGACCAGCTCCAGTCTGTGTTAGACACACCTGCCAGCTGACCTATCTCGCTAAACCGCAGGTTGCCTTTCTCGTCTGTGCCCTGGTTTAATTGTAACATGTTGCGCATCTGCTGGTGGTAATAACCGCTGTCGAGCAGCAGGTGGTATTGATCATATTCATCAGGACCTTTTAGCAGTTTCTGCCGGTGATTGTCTTCGGGCAGCATATCAAGTGTAAACACATCGGGCCGGCCATCGTTATTGTAATCGGCAATATCCGCACCCATGGCATACTTTGAAATATGCGCAAATGATTTGCTGAGCGATTCTGTAAAGGTGCCATCGTGGTTATTGACGTAAAAACAATCCCTTTCCGTATAATCACTGGTGGTATACACATCCGGCCAGCCATCTTTGTTTACATCGCTAACGGTAACGCTCAAGCCAAAATTTAATCCGTTATTGATAATGCCGGCCTGCAGTGTAACGTCAGTAAAATACATATTGCCTGCTGCATTACGGTCGTTACGGAAGAGCCGGTTGCCAAAACTAAAATTAGGGGTTGCCCGTACCTTCCGGGTATTGAGAAATGGATTGTAGGTGTGGTTAGAATGGTTAAGTAAAAACATGTCGAGATCGCCATCTGCATCATAATCAAAAAAAGCGGCCTGGGTAGACTGTGTGCCCGGTGCGTCCAGTGCGTACTGATGTGCCATGTTCTTAAATGAAGGGATGCCATCTTTCAGACCCTGGTTGATAAAGAGTTCATTGCTCAATTTTTCAGGGTCTGCATATTTACCGGAGTGGCAAACATAGATATCGTACAGCCCGTCTCCGTTTACGTCGGCAATACTAACACCAGTACTCCATGTACCATTGCCACTTACGCCGGCAACCTGGGTGATATCGGTAAACTGAAAATTTCCTTTGTTTAAAAAAAGTTTATTAGCGCCGGTATTGCCGGAAAAAAAAATATCGGGCAGGCCATCGCTGTTAAAATCTCCTACCCCCACCCCTGCACCATTGTACAGGTATTCATATTGCATTACATTGAGCGTATCATTTTCCTTTATCGTGTTCAGGAATGACACGCCGGTTTGTTTCTCACTCATCATTGTAAACAAACTGCCTTTTTGCTGGGCGCCGGCAATAAATGCCATCCAGCAAAGCAAGACACTGCATACATTTTTTTTCCAGTCAAACTGCTTCATGCAGTAGGGGTTTGATTAGTCAATCTTTAATTTTTCGTCACCGTCTTTGTAAGGCAAAAAGATCATCATGAGCGTCATCATTTCATCTGTTGTTTTCATATCTCCGCGCGAGAAAATATTTTTGGGGGGCGAATTCGGATTGAAGGGATTACTTGCTGTATTGTCATACACGCATTCCATATGTATCACCGAGCCTTTGGTCACCTTTACCAATTGTTTGAAACGATAAATTTCCTGCCAGCGAAAATCCCAGCGCGGAATGTATACCAGCCTGGTGGTATCGCCCTGGGGAGATGTTACATAGGCTTTGAACTCTTTGCCTAACAAATGCATATGCGGCCATACATACAAGATAGACTGGTCTTCATTGGGGTTGGTTACTTCAAGCGTAAATTTCTTTTCAGTATTGGCGGGTAGAAAAAATGGCGGGTCAATTTGCCGTTCGCCTATACCGCCAGAACCAAAGCTGATCACTTTCACCATTCTTTTTACCGGCGTTTTTGTAAAAAACAAATTGATGCCTGAAAGACTGCCCTCATCAGTGGCAGATGGTGCGTAATGAACCGTTAATAAAATAACACCGCGCTTGGGCATCACCCAGCCAAAACCAGACGGGTATGCTTCAAAGCTGGCGCCGGGTATCCATCCACCGTAATAGGTAATGGTTTTGCGGTAGGGTTGGTATTGATCATACTTACGGCGATCGTCTTCTGTAAGATTGATGTAAGGGTCTGTCTTTTTTATATCGATGGCTGCATCGGGTACGGGGTGAAATGCAAAGTTGGCGTGGTGAATGAGCTTTTTGTTATTGCTGAAAAATTCTATGGCTTCCACATTGGCAGAATCTTTTAGTTCAAAAGGGATTTTGTATATGATGAAGCGTTCCAGGTTATCGCCCGTAACATGAAAGGTATCTGCTGTTGAAAGCACCATGTCTGGCTTACGCGGGTAACGGGTAGAGGGTGCGGTAGTTTTTTTTACGGTTGCCGCGGTAGCATTGCCTTTGGGCATTTTTGCTTCTACCCATTTACTAATAGTTTGAATTTCTTTTTCTGACAAAGAACGTTCATTGGAAAATGATACATAGTGGTTATCGGGCTTCCAGGGCGGCATATAACGGTTTTGGGTAACCTCTTTTATAAACGTGGCGCGTTTGGCAACATCTTCGTATGTAAGCAATGAGAATGGGCCTGAATCGCCGGGCTTGTGGCAGGAGGCGCATTTGGCTTCTACCAGCGGTGCAATATCTTTATAATAGGTTACCTCCTGCGCAGCCAACCGGATAGCGCCAAATACAAATACCAGCAAATATGTTGCGAACAATTTCATATCAAAAATCATTAATTAAACAACCTGTTGCTTTTACTCTTTTTACCACCACACTTGTATGTTGAAGATATTGGGAAATGGCATCTGCAAGGTAATATTCTGTAGCCTGCCACCTTTTTGCACCTAATTGCTTTACGCGGTTGTCTATCGCGCCTTTATATACCAGCTCATACCGCTCGTTTAACAGTATTACTTCTGGTGTAATGGCCGCATGCAGGTAATTGGTTAGTTTTTTTACGGGATCAATCAACACAGGAAATGAGAGCTGGTGCTTGCTGGCAAAAGCTCTAACTACGGCTGCGCTATAGGTTCTGCCTGGTACGATACCCACAAAATTTACAGATTCACCAAACTGCTTTTTTATATCATTTATTACCGGCGCATAATTTTTACATAGCGGACACTCAGGCGATAAAAATATAAACAACCGCAGCGTCTTTACGGCGCTGGTATTTTTTATTGAAATGGTTTTGTTGGTGCTGGCATTTGTCAGTTTGTACGATTCAATAACAGCAGCTGTAAAAACAGAGTCGTTCTTCACTTGGGCCAGCAACCGGCCGCCGGTATTTACCAGAATAAGGACTATCAGTATGCCTTTTATTTTCATTGTTGCCGGGGCTATTGTTCAAGATACTTAAAAAAACAAAAAACTCCAGGCTAAGAGCTAGCCCGGAGTATCAACTAATGCTTATGAAAAACTATTTCTTATCCCACCAAACACGGCCATATAAATCTCCAATGGCACCGAATTCAGGATCTGCCTTCATGGCATCTATGGCAGCTTGTTTATTAGCTGCATTCAGATCAGATACATCGGGTGCACTGATAGCAGCGCGCCTTGGAATATCATATACAGTTCCGTCGATGAGTATATTTTCATTGGCCAATGCCGTTGTTGCATTGGGGAAACCAGTTCGTTTAAAGTTAGCCCATGCCTCGTTGGGTTGCTTGTAAAAATTGATGTATGCCTGCACACCAATCTGCTCAAGTCCTTTTGCAGCATTCCATACAACCGGTGCAGATGCTTTATAAGCCGTGATTTCTGCAGGGGTAACCGCTACATAATCTTCTAGTACTGCATTTTTTGCAGCTGCATCGTAAAATGCAATGGAAGCGTCTATACCAGCGTAATACAACGTAGACGCATTTTCAGTAGTGATGCCTTTTGCGGCCAGTTCTGCACGCATGAAAAGCTCGTCTGCATAGGTGATAACCGGGAAGAAGTTTTTGCCTGTGCCGCTCGCACCGGTGGCGCTGTAGGCGGGTTTAAACATTCTCCATTGCAGGAAAGAAATGGTATCTAGTGTAAGCGCATCATCTACTTTTTTGGTGACGAACCATGACGCAGCGGTTGTTTTTACAACATCAGGGCTGATAGGTGCTCCCACGTACTGGCGGGGATTGTAAACGGTGCTGGCAGGATAAATGCCTTTTGCTTTTGCGGCAGCCAGGTTGGCGGCCGTATAATTATTCTGTTTGTAGAATAAGCGCAGACGGGGATCACTCGTATTCCACATAAAATCTACCGTGGGTTTCGGTGCCTTAAATTCATAAGGGTCCCAGTTACCGCCAGCTGTAAACGTTACATCTGCATACATTACCCATCCCTCTGCATTGCTGCTCATGAGTGCAGAAGCATCGCCAATGATTTCTTTTGCAATAGCTGTTGCAGTAGTGGCATCACGTTTCATTAAACGCATCGCCATTTTGAGACGAAGGCCGGCAGCGGCTTTCACCCACAATGCTGTATTACCATTGAACCAAAGGTCGTTTGCACCCAGATTTACCTGAGTAACACCGGGAGTTGCTTTTAAAATGCCCATTACTTCTTTCAGGCGTTTTTCCCACAACGCATATAAAGCCTGCTGGCTTTCATATTTTGGTGTTAATGTGCCACCATAACGCGCCTGGAAGGCTTCTGTATATGGAATGCTGCCATTGATATCTGATACGTAAAACGCATAGTATATCTTGGGGATATCTGCGATGGCATAAATCTGCGCATATTTTGCCTGTTGATCGGCTGGCAATTTTTCTATCAGTTTTTGCACGTCTGTTAAAATGCTTCCTACACCGGGATACATAATTCCATAGCGGTAATTAAAATTACCAATCGTCTTAAGTGTTACGGAGTTATTACCGGCCTGTGCGGTGGCCTGCTGCATCCAGAACATGATGCGGCGATGATTGTCATAAAACTGTTCAAAATCCTGGCCGTGCATGCTAATGGGCGCATTCAGGAATTGTTCTTCCGGCTTAATTGAATACAACGTGTTAGGGTTGGTATTCAGCTCAACAAAGGCAGACTTCTTGCAACTTGCAAAGCAGACAGCTGCCGCCAGTATCGCTAAGTATGAATATTTTGAGAATCTCATTGTAATAAAATTTCTGTTATCAATTGGTTTCATTAATCACATTAAAATCCGGCTTTCAGCACAATACCTAATTGGCGCTGGTAAGGGCCACCACCAGTTTCCGCAAAAGCGCCCGGTCTGCTTGAATAAATTGCTTCTGGGAATATATGGTCTTTTGTGGTTGTATACAGGTAAACAATGTTACGTCCTACCACGCTCAGGTTCAAACGCTGGAAATGAATTTTTGAAGCAATGCTTTTTGAAAATTCATAGCCAACAGAAACTTCGCGAAGCGCTACCCATGTATTGTCGAAAACTGAGTACTCACGTATACCGGTACCCCAGCTGGCAATGCCTTCATAATAATCCAATGCAGCTTTTGGTTTCAACACACCAGCTGCTACTGCATCGGCATATGTTTTACCACCGTAATCAACACCATTGAATTTAACACCTGTGCTGAATACCCCTTCAGGTATAATACCATCGGTACGGGTTACACCGTTTGCATCTGTATAAGTAACACCACCATGTTCGGTATCGCGGCCAAACAGCGTACTTTCATAGTTACCATACTCAGAACCGTATTGGTGGGTAGTTGATGCAATCTTGCCACCAACTTTTGCATCTACCTGTACAAACAGGTTAAAGTTTTTGTAACGTATTTCATTGATATTGCTAAGCAGGTAGTTTTCCATGGCAGAACCAAGGTTTACCAGGCCTTCGCCCAATGTGCTGTTACCGAAATAAGAACCAGACCTCCAGTACGTACCATCCTGTTGCAATAATTTAGCACCTGATTTAGGATCACGTGCATACGCGTATGTGCTCACAATTGTTCCAAAGTCAAGACCAGGAGCGGCAATAGACTTAACGTCTGCACCAAAAGCCAGGTCAAGATCAAGACTGGTTACGCCAGGGTACAATGAAATAATTTTGTTTCTGTTGCGGGTAAAATTGAAAGTAGTCGTCCACTCCAGGTTTTTCTTACGCACAATTGTTCCAGACAACAATATTTCGATGCCCTTATTTTGTGTATTACCTGCATTGATTACCCTGCTGCTGATACCGCTTTCAGCCGGTGCACCCAGTGATATAATTTCGTTTACAGTATTTTTCTTGTAAACACTTGCATCCAGCCTGATGCGGTTATCGAAGAACCTCAAATCAGCACCGAATTCATATTCGGTAGCTCTCAAAGGCTTCAGGTTTAGGTTACCCAGGTCATTGCTCTGGAAGCCATAACGTGGTACTGCAACCCCGTTAACATTAACAAACGTACCATTGAGCTGGTAATTACCGGTTGATGTTCTGTAAATATCTGTTGAAGCTCCGGTAACACCATAGCTTGCCCTTAATTTACCAAATGACAGAAAATCATATTGGGGTTTATCTTTCAGCATTTCTGTAAATATCCAAGAGAGGCCCAGTGAAGGATAGTTGTAAGTATAATTACCATTGCCATTTGGATAAGTAAGTCTTGAATCCCAGTCATTACGGAAGCTACCTGTTAAAGTCAGCATGTTTTTCCAGGTAATATCGCCGTACGCATACAAGGCATCCAGCCTGAACTGCGGAAATTTGCCGCTCTGGTCAGTATTGGTGGTTACTGCATTTTTTGAATTGGAAAGCGCATAAATATCGGGCAATTTAAAGCCGCCTGCAGTTGAATTGCTCAATTGTGAGCCACCCAGGCCACGCTGTGTTTCACCACCTGCAGATACGCTGAATTCAAGATCTTCTGAAATTTTCTTAGTAGCGCTCAACAAGGCTTGTATACGGCCTGTTTTCTGCGATGAATTGTACAGTGTATAGGCACCATATGTTGCGCTGTTAAATCCAGGACCGTCTCCCCTTTCTCTTTTTTCATTAACAATGCTGATGCTGTTGATATTGCTTCTTACCAGTAAACTCAGCCAAGGAGTTATGTTGGCAGTGATGTCAAGATTGGCCAACAGGTTATCTTCTTTCTGGCTCACATCTGTCTGATAGATTGTCCACATATCATCTGTAACAGAACCACGGAGATAAGGAGATGGTCCCTGCGTGCGTCCACCGTTTACTTTATCTATGTATCCCGCAAACAGGTTGTCAATAGGAAAACTGCGCGAGTTGGAATAAGCAAGACGGTACAATAAACTACCCTGTCCACCCTGTTGCATGGGGTTTTTAGAATTAGAAACTGCGTAGCTCACAGACGCATCCATACTCAGGAAGTTGCCCAGTTTTTGTGTAACACGCAGATTAAAGTTATCACGGCTGAATTTGTTAGTAGATACGATTCCAGACTGGTTGGCCTTTGTATAGGAGAAACGAATGGTAGTTCTGTCGTTCCCACCTTCTACTGCCACATTGGTATTATTGAGGAAACCTGTTTGATACAGTTCCTTCATGTTATTAGCCCTGTAAGCACGGGTAATACCATCCGCATCTACTACCTGGCTGCCATCGAATTTTGGACCAAAGCTATAATAAGGTGCAAAGTTGTCATTCGGAATAATATTTTGTCCGGCTGCATTTTTGGTCCATGTGGTGCTGCTACCGCCGCCGTATTCATTTTGAAAGTCGGGTAGTTTGTATACACTGTTCCAGGTATTTTGCTGGTTTACAGTTACACCCAAACCTGGGCGAACCCGTCCTTTTTTAGTAGTAATCAATATTACACCGTTGATGGCCTGAGAACCATACAATGCACTTGCTGCAGAACCTTTCAATACGGTAAGACTTTCGTAATCATCGGGGTTCAAGTTTTTGAGCTGGTTTCCGAAATCGCGGTTATCGCCCCAGGAATCTGCACCAGAAACACCAGGCTGCAACAATACACCATCAATTACAAAAAGCGGTTGTGTGTTACCGCTAGATATGTTTGAGTTTCCGCGAATGCGTATACGTGAGCTGGAAGAAGGACCACCAGCACCCTGGTTGATCATTACACCGGCAACTTTACCCTGTAATGAGTTTACCACATTAACTGTACCTGCGCGGGCCAGGTCTTCGCCTTTTACTTCCTGAATAGAATAAGCCAGTTTTTTTGTGTTTTTGCGCACACCAAAACCGGTTACTACTACTTCGTTGAGGCTCTTGCCATCATTTTCCATGGCAACGGTAAGAAAGCTGCCGCTTCCCACAGTTATTTCCTGTTTGCTGTAGCCCACAGAGCTAAATACCAAAACAGCATTCTCGGGAACAGTTACTTTAAAATTGCCCTGGTTGTCTGTTGCACCGGCAATTTTTGTGCCTTTAACAGTAAAGGAAACGCCAGACATAACATTGCCTGAAACGTCTTTTACCGTACCGGCAATGGTTTTTTTTGTCTGAGCCAAAGCTGAGAGGCTGCATACTGACAGCATCAGCCAAAGAAGGGCTCGTAACGTTGGAATTCTCATCGCAGTTTAGTTTTAATTTATAAATAAAAGTCAGCACCTGAACCTAAGCAGTAATTAAATCGGTTTTCAGGTTTTTCTTAATAAACACTTTTTCATAATTCTCCATTACCAGCGCAGCAGCGCCCACTATTTCTGCCTCATACCCCAATTCAGATATCTCAAGTACCGTGCTGTCTGCCAGTTTGGGAATGCAATGCTCATTCAATGCTTGTTGTATTGGAGGCAACCATAACTTGCCAGCCGCTGCACCTCTGCCACTAAGAATAATTACTTCCGGATTGATGATATGAATGAGTATGGCCAGCCCCCTGCCTACCACGTAGCCCGCATCTGACAAAAGGGAAACCGCAAACCGGTCACCCATACCTGCCGCATCAAACACCAATGCACAATCTTTCTCTGCGCTTTCATTTGTAATCTTTCCTTTGAGCAATGTAAGCTTGCCTTCTTCAACACCTTGCCGTGCCCGTTCGGTAACTATCAATAAAGAAGATTCTGTTTCCAGGCAACCGTGCTTGCCACAGCTGCATAATTTGCCATTGGTGAAAAGGGGTATATGGCTAAACTCACCGGCGAAACCATTATTACCTCTAAACAATTTTTCGTCTAACACCATTCCCAGTCCTATGCCCCATCCCAAATTCACTACCATGGCATTTTTCCGTTTGCTGGCCGCACCAAACCTGAATTCGGCCAATGCTACCAAGCTGGAGTCGTTATCAATAAAAACCGGCAACCCGGTCTGCTCACTGATATAATTGGTAATACCTTTATTACCGTTTTTTAGGAAAGTAAAGTTGATGCCTGTTTTTGCATTCACAAACCCAGGCATCCCTATGCCTATTCCTGTTATGTGGTCTTTCTGGATTGTTGTTTTTTCAATAACCGATAATATTTTATCAGTTAGTTTGGCGAGTGCATCTTTTTCCTGCGCTAAGTTTAAATCGAATTTCTCCAGTTCAATAATGTGACGATTGTGCATGTCCATCAGTGCAATCCTGGTCACAAACTGATCCATGGCAACAGCCAACACGTAGAGAATGCCTGTTTTCAAAGAATACATCAGCGGCCTTCTGCCACCACTGGAAGGAGCATACCCCGTTTCTACTACCACACCATCTTCTATCAGCTCACTCAATAACCCGTTCACAAATGGAAGGCTTTTATTGATCTGATTACTCAAATCGGAACACGATAAATGAGCAGTAAAAAATAACTGCCTGATTATTTGACCCTTATACGCGATCCTTTTAGCCATGCGGGTTTTCGCTTGATAACTTTATAAATAGTTTAACAAGATAGGACAACTTCATAATTTAAAAAAATAAAATTATGAAATTATTAATATTGATGGCTGTCTTATAAATCAATTTCTGTAGATATAGTTTTCAGTAAGCATTGTAGTTCAGACATGAAAAAGCCCCGGTTAAACCGGGGCTTTTTACAAAATAATAATACGCTTACTGAATTTCTACATCTGCACCAGCTTCTGTAAGCTTGTTTTTCAGTTCTTCTGCTTCAGCTTTGGTAACACCTTCTTTGATAGATTTTGGTGCGCCGTCTACCAGTTCTTTTGCTTCTTTCAAACCTAAACCAGTCAAATCTTTTACAATTTTAACTACGTTCAATTTTGAAGCACCACCGCTCTTCAATATTACATTGAAAGCAGTTTTCTCTTCAACTGCTGCTGCTCCACCATCGCCAGGGCCTGCTGCCACTACAGTTGCTGCAGCTGGTTCAATACCATATTCTGTTTTCAGAAAATCGGCCAGTTCCTGTACTTCTTTTACAGTAAGACCTACTAATTGTTCTGCTAATGTTTTTACGTCTGCCATTTGAGTTGAATTTTTTCCCTCCTTCACTGCCTTTGACAGGCTCCGGGGGATGGTTTAAAAAAATTGTTTTTATTAAATTAGAAAACGTGACAAAGCAAATACACCAAATGGCATGTTACCTTCCCGCATTTTCAGCTTTCCGGGTTATTCTGCTGCGGGTGCCGCTGTTTCGGTGGCGCCGGCCGCTTGCTTTTCGTGGTGGTGCAACAAAGCAGCCAATACACGTTTTGCAGGTGACTGCAACAAACCAATTACTTCGCCAATCAGCTCATTCTTGGTTTTGATTTTTGTTAATGCAACCAGGCTGGTATCGCCCGTGTATACGTCTCCGTTAATAAAAGCGGCTTTCAGTTCTGGTTTTGTACCGTTGTTTTTCTTGCGAAAAGAACTGATGATTAGCGCGGGCTCTTTAGGGTTATCTGAAAACAACAGGGCGGTTACTTTGTGCAACGACTCGTACACACCTGTATAACGCTCACCATCCAGTGATTCAAGAGCTTTCTTTATAAGGGTGTTTTTTGCAACTTTCATCTCCACGTTTTTATCAAAACACGCGCGGCGCAACGTACCTACCTGTTCAACAGACAGTGCTTCTGTATCTGCAATATAGAAATTAGAATACTGGGAGAATTTACCCTTCAGTACTTCTATTACTTCGTTTTTTTGTTCTTTGGTCATAACATTTTTTTTATTCCGGCATCCCGTTCCGGCGTGCTGCCGGGCGGAAGTAGAAGATGAGTAGATTAGTGTACAAAAGTTTTGGTATCAACTGCAATACCGGGGCTCATGCTGCTAGCTAAACTTACCCCTCTCAGGTAAATACCTTTTGCAGAGGAAGGTTTCAGCTTAATAATAGCATTGATCAGTTCCTGGCTGTTCTCGGCAATTTTTTCTGGCCCAAAACTTACGCGGCCGATGGATGCGTGTATGATACCGGCTTTATCTACTTTAAATGCAATCTTACCGCCTTTTACTTCATTTACTGCTTCTGCTACGTTATTGGTAACAGTACCCGTTTTAGGATTGGGCATCAGGTTACGCGGACCAAGAACTTTACCCAAACGGCCAATTTTTGGCATTACAGAGGGTGTGGCTACAATTACATCAACATCTACCCAACCGCCTTCAATCTTGGTTATATACTCGTCTAACCCAACAAAATCAGCACCGGCAGCTTTTGCCTCTGCTTCTTTATCTGGGGTACAAAGTACCAATACTTTTTTTGTTTTACCGGTTCCGTGTGGTAAGGTAACGGTACCACGCACGGCCTGGTCTGCTTTTTTAGGATCAACTCCCAAACGGATATGCAGGTCAACCGATGCGTCAAACTTGGTAATATTTACTTCCTTTACCAGGCCTGATGCTTCCTTTAATGAATATGATTTATTGGAATCTATTTTTGCGTTTGCAACTTTCCTTTTTTTACTGATAGCCATTGCTCAAAATTTTAAGTGTAAAAGATTAATTTTCCCAGGGGGCTTTGCCATCAACAGTTAAACCCATGCTGCGGGCGGTGCCGGCTACCATGCGCATAGCGCTTTCTACGGTAAAGCAATTAAGATCAGCCATCTTGTCTTTGGCAATTGCTTCCACGCTAGACCAGGTAACTTTACCAACTTTGTTGCGGTTAGGCTCTTTGGAACCACTCTGAATTTTGGCTGCTTCCATCAATTGAACAGCTGCCGGAGGTGTTTTGATAATAAACTCAAAACTCTTGTCGGAATAAACGGTAATTAAAACCGGAAGTACTTTACCCATTCTGTCCTGGGTTCTTGCATTAAATTGTTTGCAGAACTCCATAATGTTTACACCCTTTGAACCAAGGGCCGGACCAATAGGAGGTGCAGGATTGGCTTGACCGCCTTTGCACTGCAGCTTTACATAACCTGAAATTTCTTTTGCCATGTTTTTATTTTTTGGTGTTAGCGTTCCCGATTTTAACAGGAACTCCCAAATTCATTTTCTGAAAGAACTATTTTTGGGACTGCAAAAGTAAGAAAATATTTGTAGCTGCCAATAAAAATTGAATGCTTTATTCCACAGAAACCGGCCGTTTGACTAACGCAGGGTCAATGTAAGGCGTGAGTGCATTCAGGTGGCCATCCAGGCTATCCATTACCAATTTGTCTTTGCTAAGGTCAAACTTGCGGGCGAATAATTTATTGGAGGCGAGAAGGTTGCTTAAGTGGCTGGAAGTGAGAACATTGGGGTGGGGAGCGCCTTTATCCCTGTCTAGAAAAAGGAGGTTATCGTTTACCACATTGGCTTTAAACAAAGAATTAAGTACCAGTGTCTGAAACAAGAATTCATCTGAGCCCCAGGTAAGCTGCAGAAAGCGCCGGAAACGGGCATTTTTATCTACCAGGTCAACTATATACTGCAGGCAATCGCTGGTAAGCGCCCAAAACATTGACGCGCCGTAATATTCCATTTTAAGTGGCGATTTACGGGTGGGTAACAATTTGTTCAGCAGCCATTGAAAGTAATAACGGCCTGGAAAATGATAATTGGTGAGATGGTATTCCCTTATGCGCGGGTAGGCCTCGTCTGCCCAATCATCAAAATGTTCAAACTCAAGAAATTCCTTACCATTATTGGCCACAAAAAAATCATAAATATGCTGGGCAGTTTTGATGGGATAATCCTGCCCGCTCATCAGGTGCACATAATCATATTTCCTTCCGGTGCTGAAAATTTCTTTCACCGAGCGCATAGTAGCTTCCACGGTATTATAGCCAGCCCAAACTACGGTAACACGGTCTTGTATGAGGTATACATTTGGAATCTTCGATAGAAACAAGTGTGAACTGATATCCATTTTCTTGTCTACATGTATATAGAAATCGAACCCCGGATGTTGCATCCGGCGAATCATCCGTTCCGTTTGCAGCGGATTGGTGTAGGTAATTATCAGGTGAGCCACTCTCATGGGCTAGCACAATTGTTTAAGGGGTTGCCAAAAAAAAATCAGGGAAGTGTAATAGCGGATATAGAATTTCTACGGTTAATGCTAAATTAGTGATTTATCGGTTAACCAGAAAACACTTATTTGAGAATTTATACAGTATTTATGGGCAGCTGTGGAAACGGGGTAAATAAAAAAAATCCGGCAGTAAAAAATTGCCGGATTGAAGAATGTAGACGTGCGTTGTTAATTTATTTTTTCTACCTGCATGTAGTTGAGTTCTACCGGTGTTGAGCGGCCGAAAATCTTTACGGTCACTTTCAGCTTTTTCTTTTCATCATTCACTTCTTCAATGATGCCATTAAAGTCATTAAAAGGCCCTTCAATAATCTTGATTGTTTCACCCACAATGAATGGTTCGATCATGCTTACGCCACCGGCTTCTGCCATTTCATCCATTTTGCCCAGCATTTTGTTTACTTCGGCTTTGCGGAGTGCAATGGGATTTTCTTTTCCAAGAAAATGAATAACGCTATTGGTATTCTTAATGGTATCGCGCAGGTCATCGCTCAATTTACCTTCAGAAATTTCAATCATTACATAACCGGGATAATAATTGCGTTCGCGCATTACTTTTTTACCATTCTGCACTTTGTATACTTTCTCAACAGGCAAAAAAACCTGTTTTACAATATCTGTCCACCCGCCGCGCGAAATTTCTTTATCAAGGTATTCTTTTACCTTGCGTTCCTTACCGCTTACCACGCGCAGAACAAACCACTTGGTTTCCTGTTGTTGAGTCTGATTTTCCATTATCATTAGAATAAGGAGTAAATAAGTTTTAACACCGAGCTGGAAGCTGTATCCATGAGACCTACCAGCAATGTAATGATAATGGTAGCCACCAGTACAATCAGGGTTGACTGCTGCAGCTGCGCCCAGGTAGGCCAGGTAACTTTTTCTACCAGCTCTTTGTATGACTCGCTAAAATATGCTGAAACTTTGTTCATCTGATAAATGTGAAAATGTGATAAATGTGTTAGATAATGTGTAAATGTGATAAATGTGTAAATGTGAGAATAACGACTACCACGCCAAAGAATTTCCACATTTTCACATTCATCACATTTTCTCATTGTTCCCCGCACGGGCACTAGGATTCGAACCCAGATCAAAGGTTTTGGAGACCCGTATGCTACCGTTGCACCATGCCCGTAAGAAAGCTAAAAGCTATTAGCGGTTGGCCAATAGCTTTTAGCGATATTTTAAAGATAGCTTATTTTTTATTAGCAACAAACCCAAAGGGTCAACACTAACAGCTAAAAGCTAATAGCTATCTCTCTGCATTACTTGATAATCTCTGTAACCTGACCGGCACCTACTGTACGACCACCTTCGCGAATCGCAAACTTCAAACCTTTTTCCATTGCGATGGGCTGAATAAGCGTAACAGACAGTGATGTATTATCGCCAGGCATTACCATTTCAGTTCCTTCAGGCAATGTTACTTCACCTGTTACGTCTGTAGTACGGAAATAGAACTGAGGACGGTATTTCTGGAAGAACGGTGTGTGACGGCCACCTTCTTCTTTGCTCAATACGTATACCTCGCCTTTGAATTCAGTGTGCGGGGTGATAGAACCTGGTTTGCACAGTACCATACCGCGGCGAACCTGGGTTTTTTCAATACCACGCAACAACAGACCTGCGTTATCACCTGCTTCACCTTCGTCAAGCAATTTGCGGAACATTTCAACACCGGTTACTGTAGAAGTAAGGGGTTTCTCCATCAAACCTACAATTTCAATACCCTCACCTACTTTGATACGGCCTCTTTCAATACGACCGGTAGCAACAGTACCACGGCCTGTGATAGAGAATACGTCTTCCACGCTCATCAGGAACGGCAGATCAACCGGGCGGGGAGGCAATGGAATATAAGCATCAACGGCGTCCATCAGTTCGTCGATAGCACCTACCCATTTGGCATCTCCGGCCAAAGCACCGGTAGCAGAACCTTTAATGATAGGGGTGTTATCGCCGTCGAAACCGTTTTTAGTCAGCAATTCGCGGATTTCCATTTCAACCAGTTCAATCAGCTCAGGATCATCTACCAGGTCTACTTTGTTCATAAACACAACCATACGGGGAACACCTACCTGGCGAGCCAAAAGAATGTGCTCTCTTGTCTGCGGCATGGGGCCGTCTGTAGCAGCCACCACCAGGATAGCGCCATCCATCTGTGCAGCACCGGTAATCATGTTTTTAACATAATCCGCGTGACCAGGACAGTCAACGTGTGCATAGTGACGGTTAGCAGTCTGGTACTCCACGTGAGCAGTATTAATAGTAATACCTCTCTCTTTTTCTTCAGGAGCACCATCGATTTCATCGTACTTTTTAGCAACGTTACCCATACCTTTTTTAGAAAGGATTTCAGTAATAGCTGCAGTTAATGTTGTTTTACCATGGTCAACGTGGCCAATGGTACCAACGTTAACGTGGGGTTTGTCCCTTTTAAAAGTCTCTTTTGACATCGTTATTGTTTTTAAGTTGTGTTTTTACAATTTTAATTTCCTACCCTATACCAAATTTCGGGATTTAAAGATTTCGAGATTTTGTGACTCTCCTGCACCAGCAACGCCGTGGCAAGCTCCAAAATCCCGCAATCAGCAATACTTGAGCCGTTGATGAGAATTGAACTCACGACCTCTTCCTTACCAAGGAAGTGCTCTACCCCTGAGCTACAACGGCATTTGACCATTTTTGTTAGCGCCGTTGATGGGACCTGAGCCACTACCATCCTGACCCCCAAGGATCGGAATGCGCTCCCTGATCTACAACGGCTTATCAACATGCAAGTTGACCGTTGTTAGCTGGCAAAGAGAGCCGCCTGCCAACCGTCATTCTTTCATTATCCTGTTCTGCTGTGAGCGGAAGACGAGGCTCGAACTCGCCACCTATAGCTTGGAAGGCTATCGCTCTACCAAATGAGCTACTTCCGCTTTTTCTAATGTGTAAATATGTAAATGTGCTAATGTGCAAATTCACATGCCAATATTTAAAGAACTAGATATTTTTCACATTTCACATTCACCACATCTTCACATTAATCTGTGGGCAAGGATGGATTCGAACCACCGAACTCCGGAGAGAACAGATTTACAGTCTGTTGTCGTTGGCCACTTGACTACTTGCCCAAACCAGTAAAAACTATTGAACAGCCTATCAACAACATCCATATATACTTGTTGAATAGACTGCTTATACTTTGAGCCACCTGCTGGAATCGAACCTGCGACCTACTGATTACAAATCAGTTGCTCTACCAGCTGAGCTAAGGTGGCGTAGTTGTACGCAAATAAAGAACTACCCCAAAAATTTTGGGAATGCAAAGGTAATGGAATTCAATAAATACAAAAACTTTGCTGCTATAAATTTTTCCGGATACTGGAAATAAGATTGACTTTGCACCAAACATTCTCCCCTGCTGCATTTCAAGCGTTTTGTAAGACGCAGTCATTACCCGCGCAACTGTAAAAAACCATCATCTATCCTACATGCCCTTACCGGCGACCCCGGATTTGTTACATCGCATGCAAATAAAAAACCCCGCACATACCGTGCGGGGCTCTTTAAAAATATACATATTAAGCAATCTGCTTTTCTTTTTTTCGCTTTATCTGGTTGACGAGGGAATCAAAAGCATCGTCAAATGACTCCTGGAAAGATTTTGAACTGGCTTTTACAAAAAACTGGCGGCGGGGCACCTTCACGTTGATTTCGGCTACTTTGTCTTTTATTTGGTGCACCACGTTGTCAAGCTTCAGGAAAACCTCGACCTTAATTATTCGGTCGTGAAACGTGTTAAGCTTTTCTAATTTCCTGTTTACATACTCTGTTAATTTAACGTCTGCGTCAAAGTGAACTGTTTGGATGTTAACGTTCATAGTAATTGCTTTTAAATCTGTGAACAATATTTTAAAGAGCTACAAGGTTATGTACTTAGTAACATAGGCCCGTATTTGGGTGATACATGAAATTAACTGATAGCACCTGTTTTTCCAAATAAAAGGCCATTAAAAAATACCCTTATTTATAGAGACGCTTACAACAACTTTATGCCCGTGGATGGGCCTTCTTGTGGGCTTCTTTGAGCTTTTCAATGTTGTTGTGGGTGTACACCTGTGTAGCCGCCAAACTGGTATGGCCCAGCAGTTCTTTTACCGCATTCAGATCGGCCCCGTTATTGGTTAAATGAGTGGCAAATGTATGCCGCAAAATATGCGGGCTTTTTTTATTGATAGTGGTAATGGCAGAGAGATATTTGTTGACTGCCAGGTATACATATTTTGCATACAGTTTTTTACCGTTCTCCAGTACAAACTGAAAAGTAGTATCTGCATTTTCGATGTCTTGTCTTTTATGCTGCTGGTAGGCTTTCAGTTCATTTACCAATGTTTCTGCCACTGGCACCACCCGCTCTTTATTGCCTTTGCCAAGTACTTTAATAACTTTTTTGGAAACATCTACCTGGTTCTCTTTCAGGTTAACCAGTTCACTTAAGCGCATGCCCGTCTGGTAAAAAAGTTGCAGCAGCAGGCGGTCGGTCTTACCGCGCCAATCATCAGGAAAAACAAGGTATTGAAACATGTTTTCCATGTCTTTTTCTTGTACAAATTCTGGCAGGCGCCTGCTTATTTTAGGGGTGATAACAGACCACATGGGCGTGGTGGTAACGCTCCCGGTTTTTAGGTGGTATTTGAAAAAAGACTTCAGCGAAGAAGCTTTGCGGTTGATGGATTTGGCGGTTAAATTTTCGCCTTTTAATTCTGCCAGCCAGCTACGAACAAATGTGGTGGCAATATCTGGCAGGCTGGCTACCTGGTACTGGCTGCTGATGTAAGTGAAAAATTGTTCCAGGTCGTTCCGGTACGAAACAATGGTATGTTGTGAATACCTTTTTTCAAAGGCCAGATAGTTTAAAAATGCCTGCAGCGGCAAATGAAATGGGCTGTCCATAAAATGAAATAGCCGTAAAGTTATTCACTTTACAGCTATTAATATCGGTCCATTTTCAATTAATCGTCTAATTGCCCGCTACTCACCTTCAGTTTGTAAACAGCCTTCAGAATTTCTCCACGGCGTTTTACAGACGGTTTTGTGTAAGACTGGCGCTCCCTTAACTGTACCAGGATCTTTGCTTTCTCAAATTTCTTCTTGTACTTTTTCAGCGCTTTGTCTATGTTTTCGCAATCTTTGGAATCAATAATCAACATAATTAATACCCCCTTTTAGTGTTTGGGACGGCAAAGATAAATAAAATTCACAAACAGCCCAAATGGTTTCGGGCTTAATTTTGCAGGATATGTTTACAGGCATCATTGAAACAATGGCCACCATTACGGCCATCAGCACCAGCGGCACCAATAAAACTTTCCAGGTTTCTTCCTCTATTACTGATCAGCTGAAGGTAGACCAGAGTATATCGCACAATGGCGTTTGCCTTACAGTGGAAGCCATTTCAGGGAACCAGTACCAGGTAACTGCAGTTGCTGAAACCTTGCAAAAAACCAACCTCGGCAACTGGAAGACGGGCGACGAGATCAACCTGGAACGCTGTCTGCAACCTTCCGGCCGGTTAGATGGGCATTTTGTGCAGGGGCATACAGATACTACCGGCAGGGTAACAGAGAAAAAGGATGTAAACGGCAGCTGGCTGTTCACGATAGATTTTGAACAGGCTTTTGCGCCCTATATCATTGAAAAAGGGTCAGTGGCGGTAAACGGCATCAGCCTTACAGCTTTTGATGTTACCGGCCATACATTTTCTGTAGCCATTATACCCTATACGTATCATCATACCAACCTGCAACACGTTCAGCCCGGGGATGCGGTTAACCTTGAATTTGACATGCTGGGCAAGTACATTATACGCTGGGCTCAAACGCAAAAACAGGGCAATCTTTCATAGCCTTTTTCGTTATCAGTAGACCCGTCTGCAACGTACAAAACCGACTGGACGTCTTACCAAAATGAAAAAGCAATTTCTCTTTGTTATGCTGCTTATCTTAACTGTTAGCGTTATCAGCAAGCAAGCCGCGGCGCAAATACAAGTTGATGATTTCGTAGAAAAAATTGCTGAAACAGAACAATCGTTTTTCAGAAACCCGCCTCCCGGCGGATTTACCAATACAAGAGTTGCCTCATCGCCAAATTTTGATGTACATTATTACCGGTGCGAATGGGCAATTGACCCTGGTGTACGATTTATTAAGGGCACCGTTACCTCGTATTTTACGATTACTGCTCCAGCAGATGCCATTGTATACGATTTAAGTGACACCCTGCAAGTGGACAGCATCACCTGGCATGGAGATAAAATTTTATTTACAAGGTTGGCAGACGATGGATTACAATTGCACTTTCCGGCAACCCTATCGGCAGGCACCCGTGATTCTGTGTCCATTTTTTACCAGGGCCAACCCAGAATTTATGGCGCCGCTACAACATTTATTCAGACCTATCATAGTGGGTGGCCGATAATCTGGACCCTTTCTGAACCCTTCGGGGCGAAAGAATGGTGGCCCTGTAAAAACGGATTGAACGATAAGGCGGATTCAATAGACATTGTTATTCATACTCCTGATGTATATCGTGGAAGCACTAACGGTGTTCAACTTACCGACAATGTGAACGGTGGGATAAGAACCCAGCATTTTATGCACCGTTATCCCATTGCCAGTTACCTGGTGGGGGTGGCGGTTACCAACTATGTAGTTTTTCAGGACAGCGTATTGATTGGCACTCGTCAAATGCCGCTTTTTCTGACCACTTACCCCGAATATGCCTTTAACGTCACTAAAATCAATAATAACGCAAAGAGCTCCTTTCAGGTATTTAATCAGCTTTTTGGTGATTACCCTTTTGCTCAAGAACAGTACGGCCAAACCGCCTGGGGGCCCGGCGGCGGTATGGAACATCAAACCAACAGCTTTATTTGCTGCACAGATATTGGGCTGATTTCTCATGAACTCGCCCACCAATGGTTTGGCGATAAAGTAACCTGTGGCAGCTGGGAAGATATCTGGCTCAATGAAGGATTTGCCACATACGCTTCATCACTTTATCGCGAAAAGACCGATATCGGCTATTTCTATGCCGAACGGCAGTATTATAGAGATGTGGTTACTGCGCTGCCGGATGGATCTGTATGGGTAGATGATACAACCAGTCGCAATCGGATTTTCAATTCACGTTTAACCTATCATAAAGGTGCCTACCTTCTTCATATGCTGCGCTGGAAACTGGGTGAAGATGTATTCTTCAGGGCGATCAAGAAATATATTACCGACCCTTTACTGCAATTTAAGTTTGCAAGAACGGTCGATTTTAAACGGCACCTGGAGGCTGAAAGCGGAAAAGACCTGACTTCTTTTTTTCAAAAATGGTTTTACGGGCAGGGCAATCCAAATTATGCCGTTGACTGGAAACAGGATGGCAGCAATAACCTGTATGTAACAATTAACCAAACTACATCTCATCCTTCCGTGTCATTTTATGACATGCCGGTTCCCGTGCAATTTAAAAACACAAGCCGCGATACCGTTATTGTATTTAACAATATACAACCGGGCCAAACATTTTTAGCCAACCCAGGGTTCAAGGCAGATACGGCCATTTTTGACCCCTATTTTTGGATTCTCGCCAAGAGCACTGTTCAACATAGCGCCTGCGATGGCGTGCAGGCTGGCGACAAAATATTTCCCAACTACAGCATCACATGGTCGCAAAACGCCAATAACTGGACGTTGATAAACGTGCAGCAAACAAACACAGCGGCACTATCTGGCGCTGAAAATATTCCCCTGTACCTGCATTTTGCTGGCAATGGAAGAGATACCAGCATCGAAATAAAAAATATACGCTACAGTTTCAGCACCTGGTTCAATACCGGGTTCAAAGCCACCAATGTTTTTATAAGCACTTCCTGCCTTACAGATAAAAATTATACACTTACCAATTCATCGGGCGATGCTTTACCCAACGAGCTGAAGATATACCCAGTGCCGGCAACTGGAAGCACTATAAATATTTCTTTGAAAAACCCTACCGACAAACATCTTTTTATACGGCTGTACAACGCATCGGGCCAACTGATCAACCAAAAAACGGTTGAAACCCCTGGCAGGGATGAAGTATTTACATTGCCCGTACATAATCTGGCGAGGGGATTTTATTTCATCAAACTGGAAAGCGAATCGGCCATACGAGCCACCCGAAAGATTACGCGGTAGTCCATTCGCAAATGTTCACCTATGTTAGTGCGGCGTGCAAAGGCATTGTCGCCTTCAGCATAGTGGCAAAGCCGGTTTTGCCTGGTTGAGTTAAATTGTTGAACTTTGCACCACGCCGGCGGGTGGTATCCTGCATGCATTCATCAAATAACATTATGAACCTTTTTTGCGCATAACGCTGCCATGATCAATAGTCTTGAAAGCATTGCATACAATGAAGTAATCAGCACTGAAGGGAAGAGCTATGCCCTGTTAAGAAAAGAGCTGGCCCCTGTATACAGCAAGGTGCGCAATGACATGGTGAAAGGGTATCTGTTTTTGTTGCTTGTGCTGTTTATTGATATCATACTTGTACGTTTTGGGTATTTTAAAACCATTATTGCATTACCGGTAAGTGCGTTGGTGATTGGATACATTCTCGCATACCTACATTTATTTATTCATGCCGCGGCGCATTACGAACTTCATACAAGCAAAGCAAAAAATGATCTGATAAGCGATCTATTCCTGGGCATTTTTTTTGGCATTGCTATTAAAAAATATCGCAAAATTCATTGGCTTCATCATACCCACCTTGGCACAAAAAATGATTCGGAACATTCTTATTTTAATGAGCTCAATATCTTTTTTCTCCTGAAAAGCATTACAGGTATTCATACGCTTTCGGTCATTTTGAGCAGGGGAAAAACGTCTGGCCAATTTGATAACCAGTCTCTCTCTTCCAAATATTACAGCTTATACACCATTGCATTTCACCTGGCGTGGAATTTACTCTTATATTTTGCCGGCGGGTGGCAGCTTGTATTCGCATGGCTTGCCGGGCTTATCATTGTTTTTCCTGTATTGGCTACTTTAAGGCAATTGATGGAACACCGCGATGTAGATGCCCCGGGCAACGTGAATTTTCAAGAAACAGACCACGGCAAAGTAAGCAGGTTGTTTGGAGACAATTTCATAGATAGCAGCTTTGGTGCCGCCGGTTTTAATAAACACCTGCTGCATCATTGGGACCCCAGTATTTCCTATACACGCCTGGGTGAGGTGGAAAATTTTCTGAAAAAATGTCCTGAAACAGCAGGTATCATACATGATAGCAAAACAAGCTACCTGAAAACTTTCATCGCTTTATTTAAATTTTGATGCTGTTTCAATCCCACGCAATATGCCCTATTTGTTTAACACCGGGCCAGCACTGGTGCACCACCCAAGACTGGGAATACCGGTCGACCACTGATTTTTACACATACTTGCAATGCCCCAATTGCCTCACTCTGTTTATAAAAGAAGTTCCGCACGATTCGCTGCTTACCATTTACCCGCCTAATTATTATTCTTTCTCCGGCACTGCGGGCAATTCAGTTTTTAAATTAAAGGATCTGTGGGATCGTCGGTTTTTTTCATCGTTGTTAAAAGATGTAACTGGCCCTGCGCTTTCTGTGCTGGATGTGGGTGGTGGCACTGGGAATGTACTGGACACGCTGAAAACAGCTGATGAAAGAATTATATATACAGAAATTATAGACATAGATACCAATGCGCGTACACAGGCCGAAAAAAAAGGACATGTGTATATCCAATCAACCATTGAAGCATATACGCCCACCCGGAAATTTGATGTAATACTGCTGCTAAATATTATTGAACACATTTCTAATCCAGCGGATATGATTGCAAAATGCGGCGAACTATTACAGACCAATGGGATCATTATTATTAAAACGCCCAACGCCGATAGCATGGATGCAAAGCTGTTTAAAAATTATTATTGGGGCGGATTACATTGTCCCCGCCATTGGATAATATTTTCCGACCAGTCCTTCAAATACATGCTGTCATCGCTCAACCTGCAACTGCATAAAATAACCTTTACGCAGGGCGCGCCGTTCTGGGCGTACGGCCTGCTGCAGCTCTTCAGAAAAAAAGATATCACGTTGAAGAAATTACCGTTGGTAAACCATCCTCTTTTTGCACCAGTGAGTTTATTATTTGCGTTGTTTGATGTGTGCAGAAGCTGGTTTGCAAAAACTTCCCAGATGTTTATTGTTTTGAAACGGTAGGCACTTCTTTTTTTGCCCGCACCAAAATAGAAACACCAAACGGAAGAGGGACAAATTTAAGCAGGAATATTTCTATCGAGAAAATGGCGTTGAAAAAAAAGGAAAAAAAAGATCCATTCAGCAATTTACTGTGTTCAAAATCCGACACCATCCGCTTTGGCTTTGGCATATACCGTTGAAAAAGCCTGCAGCATAAAATGGGTACAAACAACAAGCAGTTAAAATAAGAATTGTATACCACCTTAAATTTACTTTGTATCAGTTGCGTAATGCCGGGCCTTGTATACCGTCTTACATGATGGTTTACTTCATCATGCCTGCTCCATAAAAATGAAAAAGCCGGCACCGAGCAATATAGCAAACCTCCTGTCTTGCAAACCCTGTATAGCTCGCTGATGGCAACTTTCTGTTCTTCAATGTGTTCAATTACATCAAATATACAAACCACATCAAAAAGATTGTCTTCAAAAGGCAAGCTTTCCAGTTCGCTTTCAACAACATCTAAACCCAGCTTTTGCTGCAGGAAGACGCAGGTGTCATGATCTTTTTCCACGGATACTACCGCTCCATACTTTTGAAGCATTTGCGACGTACGCCCGGTAGCGGCACCCGCATTAAGTATTTTTAATGAAGCACCGGATGGCAATGATTTATCCAATTGCTGCATCAATATCTTTTCTCTTACCCTGAACCACCAGTGTTTGCGCTCAAACAAATAATATTTGTGGAGGTAATCAGATTCCATTGCCTGCCTCCCCATCAAAAATTTTCTTGTCTACAATAAATGGTGGCCTGTTTTTTACTTGGAAAAAAGTTCTGATGATGTATTCACCAATAACTCCAATCGATAATAACTGAGCGCCTCCAAACAATACAATGGTAAACAAGATGGCCGTAAATCCTTTTGGTACCGTGTGGTACACAAATTTGTTGACCAATGTAGCGCCCAGGTAAATAAGGGCGGTGGAAATACAGAGTATACCCAATAACGAAATGAGCCGTATGGGCAGTTCGCTAAAATTATACAAACCGTTCATGGCGAGCCGCAGCAAACGCATGTAAGAATACTTGGTGCTGCCGCTCACCCGCCGTGCGCGGTTGTATTGTATGCCGGCCTGTTTAAACCCAATCCATGATCTGATGCCGCGCAAAAAAACAGTTTCTTCCGGAAACTGGTTAATGATATCTATTGCACGGCGGCTAATCAATGAAAAATCGCCGGCATCTACCGGAAACCGCAATGTGGCAATCTGGTTGATCAGGCGATAAAACAAGTAATACAGGCTGCGCTTCACTACCGGTTCTTTACGCCCGCTTCTTATTCCAAATACAACATCATACCCCTCTTTGTATTTTTTATAGAATTCCGGCAATAGTTCGGGCGGATCCTGCAGATCGGCATCTATGATAAACACAGCCTCGGTGGCCCTTGCATTTTTTAAACCTGCGGCCACTGCCAGTTGATGTCCAAAATTTCTTGAAAAAGATATGTATTGAAATCTGGCATCCGTCATACAAACAGATATCAGCCGGGCTCCTGTTGCGTCGGTGCTTCCATCATCAATAAAAATACATTCCATGTTGAGGGCTGTAGCCTCCATGAGTCGGGTCAATCTTTCGAGCAAAACCGGTATCACTGTTTCTTCATTAAAAACAGGAACGATAATAGAAACCTGTATGGCACCCTGTCTGGCTGAAAGCCCCCTATCAGTATCTTCCATATAAAATATGCTTATGCTTATCAAATAAATATATGGATATTATTGTGCTGTTTGCCTGTTTCTGAAAACTTTTAAAACCTGTGCTCCTAGCATACCGGCAAAAATACTGTTTTATACATGCTTTTATACTTTCGTCTGCTTACTTTACATGCCTATTGGTTTATCATACTACTCGTTTTTTTTACATAATATTACAGTTATTAACTTTCCGGCAATATGCATCAGAAACTTTCTATCTTTTTTTCATGGTATTCGGTCAATATCAGAAAAATTGTTTTTTACACGTGTTGCCTTACATTGGCCATTGTATTGCTGCAAAGGCTGCTGATCATATTTTCTTATGAAGCACATACAGCCGGTATAGATAACAATTTTGATTATCCAATTATCCGATCGCTTGCGGGTTTTTCAATGTATCCCAACCCGGCTGATTACCCATATGCCGTGAACCCTTATGCGCCGCTGTTTTTTGTGATTTGCAGCAAGCTGGCTGCCCTGCTGCATTTTACTGCCAATGACACCATTGCCATTTATCGGGTAAGCAGATCTGTTTGTTTATTGGCAGACGGTGCCACCTGCCTGTTACTATACCATATGCTGGGCAAATTTGCACATTCCCAAAAAGCGCTAGCTATTGCGTGTACAACCCTATTTTTTACCATTGTTAGTTACCTGGGCTATACCATTAACCGGTCTGATGCATTGTTCCTGCTGTTTTTTACGGGTACCATTTTCATGTTGTTTCAGTATAAGCCCGGTAATATCGTAGTGCATTGCCTATTACTGTCTCTGTTGGTAACACTTTGTATTTTTTCCAAACAAAATGGCATCAGCCTGTTGGCCCTGGTACCTGTATGGCTGGCTATTGACCGGCAATACCGGGCAGTTTTATTATTTACAGTTTTTACCGCCATACTTTTCACGGGTATGTTCGTATATTTTGAAGTTATATATTCCAATCATTTTTTTTCTGATCATATTATCAATGCCCTAAAGAATAAGATTGACCCACGCTGGTTCTATGTGTACATTATTAAACTGATGGCTGCTACCTACCTTACACTGCCGCTTGTAATAGGCTTGGTTATATCAATACAGGCCATTGCCGCCAATCGCTCACCTTTTCTGAAGAAACTCGGTGTGCTTTTTATTTTGCAGTTGCTGTTTAGTACAGCACTATGTTTTAAATGGGGCTCATCGCTCGGTTATTACAACGAATGCTTTTTACTTGCATTTATTATTATCGCAGGTTTCTATACTGGCATGAAGCATCCTGGCATGCCAAGCGCTATAAACATAGTGGCGGTGTATACCTTACCGGCCTGCTGTATTTTTATCTTTCACATGGTGGCACAGTTGTTCTTCTTCTTTATCAATAGCAGAACAGAGGCACGACAAAAATTTACAGAACAGGTACAAATCGCCAATTATATAAAAAAAGCTATAGGTTCCCAGGAACAATATGTTATGGATCTGAGCAATCCTGATTTCAATTTTTTTAAAAACCTGCTGTACAAAGAAAGCGCCGCCCCCAACATGGATGCGGTAAGCTGTTGCACGTTACCCGACAGTATTTTTAATTATAAAGGACTAACAAATGGGCTCAGAAACGGTAAAATAGCTTTCCTCATAGAAAACAAATCAGGTGCGGAAGAAACAAGATGGGGAATAGACCTGGGTTGTTACAAGCCCGATACCAGCTTTACCAATTACCGCATTTATAAGTTTGACGCTGAATGTGCCAAACACCAAGAAAACATACAGAATAATTACCTTTATCCAAATGGAAGCAAGCGATAAACTCAGTATACTTATACCGTGTTACAATGAAGACCGCACCATCATCAGGTTGCTTGACAAGGTGGTTGACGTTGTGTTGTTGGGTAATACTCAAAAAGAGATTATTGTTGTAGATGATGCTTCTACCGATCAGACCTATACGCTGTTGCACGCCTACCTGGCGGCCAATAGCCAATTACCACTGCAGATTTACCGCCAGCAGAAAAACACTGGGAAAGGTAATTGCCTTAAAATAGCTGCGGCCAAAGCCACCGGCAATATCATGGTTGTACAGGATGCCGATCTTGAATATGACCCCCAGGATTATAACCGTTTATTAAAACCCATTTTGGATGGATATGCCGACGTAGTTTTTGGTTCAAGGTTTATGGGAGACGGTGCCCACAGGGTATTGTTTTTCTTTCATACCATCGGTAATAAGGTGTTGACGTTTTTCTCAAACCTCCTGACGCAAATCAACCTTACCGATATGGAAACAGGTTATAAGATGTTTACAGCAGAAGTGTTCTCAAAAATAAAGCTGGAAGAACAACGCTTTGGTTTTGAACCAGAATTTACGGCAAAAATAAGCCGTATCAAAGGCGTACGCATTTATGAAGTGGGTATATCTTATTTTGGCAGAACCTATGAGGAAGGCAAAAAAATAAACTGGAAAGATGGTATGCGCGCACTCTATTGCATCATCAAATACAATATATTCAAACGGCGATAAAGAAGCCTGTGGTTTTACAAATACTATAATTGGGTTATGCTTTTTATACTTTTTGCCTGGATTTATATATCATTGCTTTGCTGGGCCTGGGGTTATGCTTTGATTGGCCTCTTCGCGCGCTTTACCCCGGCTGTCACCCATACAACACCATCATTTTATATTGTTTGTTTCAGCGGTTTTTCTATTGTAACCGTTACTAGTGGGTTACTATCTTTGTTCATTCCGCTGGGTGGCATTGCCGCACAACTTATGCTATTGATTCCCGCAACAGTAATTGCCGCGCAAAAAAAAACGCGCGTACAATTATTAGCAGACTTAAAAAATCTGGTTGCGGGGCAACACCCAGTTATTCTTTTGCTAACCGCAAGCTTGCTGTCAATGCTGCTCATACTGGGGGCCTCTGTTATCAACCACCCAGATTCAATAGGTTATCATTTACAAACTATTAAATGGATTGAGGAGTACAGGGTTGTTCCAGGTTTGGTAAATATTAACACCCACCTTGGTTATCAGGGCTTGTGGTATTGCGTGTGCGCAGTATTCAGTTTTCGTTTTATGCAGGGCACCGCGGTAACTTTTGTCAATACAACAGTGCTGGTATGGTATCTCATGTTCTTGCTACAGCAAATAAATACTCATTTACCAAATGCCGCAAAAGCGAAACCGGGAAACGCATCCACCGTTGTACTGTATTTCGCTTTATTAGTCTTCAGCTGCTGGAGTTATGTACAGGTACGACTTACGGCCACTTCTGCAAGCCCAGATTTTATTGCTGCATTGTATGCCTGGTTGGTTTTGTATTTGCTCTTCCACAACACCGGTACCAATAAAAGCGTCCCCAACTACTTGCTCATCTTCTTTTTGTGTTGCACTGCCATTACCATAAAGCTGGCAGTGTTGCCCTTGTGTATGGTGATGGCCTATATCTTTTACCAACTGTTAACCATTAAAAAAAAGCCAGTTATAGGGCTACTGCTGACATGCATTTTAGTTACGGCGACGCCATTCGTTACGCGGAATGTCATTACTTCAGGTTATATTTTATTTCCCGCTGCATTTCCTGACCTGGTGCAGGCCGATTGGAAATTACCTGCTGCATTAGCTGTTTCTGAGCAGCAATATATATCATCCTTTGCCAGGGTAGAGCATGAAGCCCTGAAACCCGGGGCATCGCAACTGTCAATGACCCATTGGATGCCCATATGGTGGCACCACCGCGCATTGTCTGATAAATTGATACTGTGTTCGTTATTGTTGCTATTGCTTACCGCCGTTATAACTGCGCGTAAAATAAGAAAAGAGGCCGGACAGGCTTGTATATTATTGTTGCTATTGTCAGCAGCGGCCCTTGTTTTCTGGTTTGTGCAAGCCCCGGATCCCCGGTTTGGCTTTGGTTTCATTATACCTGTTCAGGGAGCGCTTCTTTCTTTTTATGCAGGTACTTATATAAACAAAATAAAAAACATAAAAACAGGGCTGCTGATCAGTATTCTCTTGTTTACCTGTATAATTACCGGCTATATTGTTTACCGCGCCAGCCACTACTTTAACCAGCAATATATAATTGCACCTGCAGGCGCGCAGAAGGTTAATTATAAAACCGTCAACTGTGGCAAATTTACATTTACCATGCCCGTTGAAGGTGGTTGCGGTAATGCACCACTTCCGTGCATTTATAATAATTGCGCCCATTTTGCTGCGCGGGGAAACAGCATGGCAGATGGATTCCGGTACAAGTAATACAAAATAATCCCAGTTATGTAATAAATAAGAAAGGCCGCACACGGGCGGCCTTTATGGTATTGATCTAATCACTTCTTATTTCATCAGGTACATTTTACCATAACCTTTGGTGAAGAACTTATCGGTATTATCACCGTTGTCTGTAAACTTATCCATTCGTTTGCCATTCATGGTGGTTACAAAACGATAGAGGTAGACACCATTTGCAAGGCGCTGACCAAACTGGTCAGTTCCATCCCATTTATATTCGGTGATATTTCTACCAATATGCAGTGGCCCCAATTCTTGTTTTGTAATTTCTTTTACCACTTTGCCGGTTACCGTCAGAATCTGAATTTTCATATTATCTGGTATATCACTGCCGGTTAGCGTAAACACGAATGCAGTTGACGTTGTAAACGGATTAGGATAGTTAAGCAGGTTGCTCACCATTGGCTTGCTGATTACACGGAAAGTGATGGTATATTCGTTGGTGCCTGCCTTGTTACCACTCACGTCTTTACCTTTTACTATTAACTGGTATTCATCTCCGCTTTCGTTGAACTGTGTAAGGAACTCTGGCGAAAAATCGATGGTAGCGGTATTTTCTGAACCGCTGGCGGCTGGTGTAAACCGCAGCGTGTCGGTGTTAAACTGGTAGGTGCGCAGGGTGTTATCCGGGAACTTAACCTGCACAATCATGTTGGAAGTATCTGTAAGCAGCAAAAACTTGGCATCATCTTTCAGTTTGATCTGAATATGCGGTTTGGCTGACACGATATCCCGGTTAAGGATATGCACATTGTCGAAAGTCACATCCAGCAGCGGATTGGTCTTATCTGGCCTCACGTAAAAATTTCGGAATAAGAAATTATTGAAATGGTACTGTTCGGGTTGATCATCATCGGGGTTGAAATCAATATACAATGTGTTCATACCTGGGTAATTTTTGGTATCCACCTCGTAATCAATTTTAATAGAATCACCGGCAATAACAGGTTTTCTCTTGGAGAAATTAATGAAATGCGGCACATTCGACTGATCAAGTATGTACATTTTTATACGAACACTATCAAATGCTACAGGGCTAATATTTCTAAAAGCGATGCCGAAACTGAATTTCTCCCCTATATCAAGCGTATCAATGGCTTTTGACGGGTCTTTTGTTTTAAAGTAAACATTGGGTATTACGGCGCCTTCAGGTACGGGATCATAATCTACCCGCCAGTAGTTCAGCTGGTAAGGAGTCTGGTTAATAGAGTCGGTGTTACTCATTTTCAGTTTTAAGAACCGATACTGGGTAGCGCTCACATTTGATACATCAAAATCCTGTTGCGTAAGATCAAGTCGATACAAAGGTGTTTCCAGACCGTCTGTGCCAACACCTATAACGTCTACGAGCGGATTGTCTGTGGAAACTGTTTCCACGCTGTTTCCACGCCAGTGAATATTCTTCCATGCTTTGGCGGGTCCAAACAGAGGTGAAGTTATATATCCCAATGTATCGGGTGTGTATGCATCAACAGACATCGAAATCAGATCAAAAGCGCCGTCAGAAAACAAGGTTCTTGGGGCAAAGCTGGTCTGGTCATTTTTTCTAAACATGAAAATAAATGCCCGTGCTTTGTTGAATGAATCTACCGTTGTAATTCCCTGGTTAAAGAATCTGTGATACAACGAATTGCCAGGTCCAAACAGCGTAGTATCAGACTTCCATACATTCGCATAAGTATTGAGTGAAAAATTTGGATTGGAATTGGATCTTGCCACAACAAACGATCCGTCTGGCAGCATATCCAGGAAGTCCATCATTTGCTTTCTTGAACTGCTGGAGCCAAGAAGATATTCGAAGTTGTATTCTTTATTAGCACCACATGCCGCGAGCAAACTACCATACATACCTCCACCGGCAGTAAACACATTCCTCATTGGTTTGAAGGTACCTGGGGTCATTACCTGAAAAATAATTTCGTCGTAATAACATCCAGCGCCGAGTATAATGCTGGAGTTTAGAGAATTTTGGTAGTTAGACAGCAATGGAGACGCTGTTGGGTAAACGGCATTTCTTAAAAAGACGTTGTTTAATACACTATTGAAATCCCATTTGCGCGTAACCGGCGATAAATTGATTCGTTCAACATCAGATTTCTGGTGCTGGAAAAAGTGCGACTGGTTAAAGCCGGTTGAAGATGCCGCCAGGTAAATGAAAGAAGAACCGTTCCAATGATAATCCGCAACATTGGCCACCACCAATGCCGTGCGCCAGTAGTATACAGTGCTATCACGTAAAGCCACACCGGGGTCAAACTCAAGCAGGCCACCCACAGAAGAAACTGTTTTACTTACTTTGGAAGATGAATTGAACAATTCTGTTGTATCCATCTCCATCACATATTGTTTGGATGCACTCAGGGGGTTGGCAGTAGAAGCATACAGTTTTACTGTTGGCTGGTTTACGATAGCATAATTATACGGATAAGCCGGCCGAGCCTCATCTTCATAAATATAAAATTCTTTTGTAATGATATTGTTTACTTCGGTGATTTCTGTTACCGCCTCATCTGCATCCACCTTAATAATAAGTTTGTTTAAGCCTTTATCGCGGGTGGGCACAATGGGTATATCGAGCGTTAAAGAATCAGTGTACCTTATACCGGGTATCTTTACACGCTGCACAGTAACGATGCTGTTATCAGGAAACTGCCGTTTAATTTCTACCGTGATAGAATCGTTTACCGCTTTACCAAGATTATACACCTTTATATGAACGGTAAATTTATTTTCTGCAATAGAAACAAAGGTTGGATTAATGACTACCTGCGGTTCTTCAATATCATAATCTGGCAGCGGCTGAAAATTGAGTTTAATGGCTGGGTCTCCGTGAAGGGTCATTTCTTCTGCATGCAGCCGTGCGTGGTAATCGCCCGACCCAGAAATCTGGATCAATTGTTGAGCCGCATCTTTATTTAATTTGCCCAGGCTGGCGCCATAATCTGTTTTACCCATCAGCTTATACATGCTGGTGATAAAAAGGTTAAGATAATTTACAATACCATAATGGGTAGATGCCAGGAATGCCACACTACCACGTTGTTTTGCCAATGTAAATTTTTCAGACAGGGTCTGGCTGAATGAAAACCTTTGTTGATCAAAAACAAAAAAATCGCCCGCATTACATCCGTTTACAGAGAAAACTGAGTACCTGCCGGCATTATTATAAGCATTGGGGTCAGAAATATTAAACTCCAGTACAGTAGAAGACGAGTGGCCGAAATAACAAAAGAAGCTCATGCCTTCGTCAAATCGCTGGTTAATCTTATCACTGGAAATCTGTTCTATTTCAGTACTGGTGCTTTTACAGAATGTAGTCACCTTTGCACCTACCAGTGTATCGCTGATAATTGCTTTGTAATTTCCCATATAGTCGCACAACACGCTTCCCAGATACGGCTCACTGGCACCTGTTATCTGCAGAATATTTTTCATCCATCCCCTGCCTGCTATGGTATTAGGGCTTGTACGCTGGGCGGTTTCATATTCTTTTAGTTTCTCAAGGTAATTGCTGATTTCCTGCGGATTCACTACAGAAAGCCGACCGATTGGCGTAATGGGTACCGGGCTGGCGCCATCTGCAGACGACAATAAATTGTCTGAGGCCGGCCAACCGAAAGTTGGAACAATATTCAATCGGTCTGCCACCGGGCTAGACTGAAACTTGTTATAAGAATTATAGGCAACGCCGTGGCCAATCAGCATTACATATTGTGGGGTTGAAGCAAATTTAGCCCTTGCAAACCGCATAAAATTCTTTACGGAAAGCGGGTGTTTTTTTATACCGAATGCAAACTGGTCCACCAGTTCATCAATATCAAATACCTTGGCGTTAAAACCGCCGCCATTGGCTGAACTTCTGTAAATTTTGTAATCATCTACAGGGTTTACACCATTGTCTCCATTATACAACAGCGGACTTGAAATAATGATATAGTCGGCCTGGTTGGCGGTATTGTTATAATTAATGAATGTCTTTTGTTTGAAATCGGTTGGCGCAATACTAACATAGTTAACCGCCTCTTCGCTTACAAGCACCAGGTTCCGCTCCTGTCCGGCAGGGGGCAGAGCAAACTTTACGGTACCTGCGGTAGCAATATCTCCGGTATATTTTCTTTGGTAAGTAAGGTCATAAAGCACCGGCGCGGTTGCGCCATAAGCAAAATTTGTAATCTGCAAGAAATACCCGGCTGCAGTTGCAGGCATCACGAATTTAAAATTTCTGGCATTGCCAAAATCAAATCTGCGTGGGTAATTAATCTCATAAAATGACACCACCATTCTGTCGGCAGTTGTCGCCGATGGCGCATTGTCAACAAATGTTATATCCGTGGTTCCGGATGACAGCAGCGACAGCGGGAAAGGCGTATTAACAATAATGTCATTGAAATAATCGCAAAGGGTATCTTTAATCAGCGTGCCGGTAACATAGGTTTGTACCGTTCTGGTGTTAAGCGCATTTCCCACCACACCATATTTTATCCTGGGTGTTGGGCCCGATAAATACGGGAACAGATTATTTTGAATATCTCCCAGCGGTGTGGCAGGCCTTATATCCAATGAAGAATTGAATTCACCCTTATCATAAGAGGAAGAATACACATTTTCGCCGATGACTGCCGCAAATCCGGGATTGATTTGATTTCTGTAATAGGTTCCTATGGTGTGCATAAAATAGGGCTCTGCAGGCAGCACATTGGCCGCAACATTGTTGGGCTGATCAGCAAAGCGGCTGTTGACAGCCGCAGCATCTACCGTTAAAAAATACACCACCGAATCTGTTTGTAAGCTTAATTTTTCTGTGTGCTGATAAACAGGATCCCTGTACAAAGGTTTATCTGGTTTACCGTCATTGGCTTCGCCCCAAAATTCAATATACCCGTTACCAGGCAACACACCTGCAGAAGAGGACGACAGCACCACTTCCTGGCCGTTTCTCCAAATCTTAAATTGCTCTGATGGAACACCTGCCAGGCCAAGACCGGCCAGTGTTGATTGAGGTATACGGAACAGGCCGGTACGGCTTGATTTAAATTTGTAGTATGTTTTTGAAAAATCGATCCATTCATTGTTGTATACCTGTGCATGGCTGTAACAACCATACAACACCAGTAACAATGTAAAAACTTTCTTCATAGTGTAAAATTTCCCGGTTTCTTAAATAATACGGATTATTTCTTGGGTTTTTTCTTCAAATCAAATCTTAGCGAAAATATATGGGTATACAAAGGATTAGACTGGTTGGCCAGGTTGGTAAAAGCATAGTCAATTTGCACATTGGATATTCTGAAACCTGCACCTATTGCCGGCTGGTATATCCATACCTTTTTGGTATTGCTGCTATCGCTTTCATCCAATGCCTTCTGAAAATTATTGATGCCCGCCCTTACAAAGAACACATCTTTTACAGAGGCTTCCAGGCCCAATTTTGGATCGATGCTGACGGCTTTGGTGGAAATCACCGTATTTCTTCTGCCATCAAAAGTGAAATCAATATTTGCTTCTGTGAGCAGTTTAACCGAATTGCTTATTTTAAAATTGTATGCACCGCCGGCAATCAGTTTGGGGGCAGTTAACTCGGTAGAATGAACAGGCACTTCATTTTTGGTCATATAAAACACTTCGCGGATGCTTTCATTCAGATTATACGACCATGCATTGAAGGTAGTGGTAACATCTCTTGCCATAAGGGCCAGTTTCCAGTTGCGGTGTTCATACTGAATGCCGGCATCAAAACCAAAACCCCAGGCGCTGGCAAAATCTCCGGCCTTGCGGTGAATGATTTTTGCGTTGATGCCAAAATTGAGGTTGTGTTTTTGTTTTACTTTTATCTGCTGTGCCAGTGAAAACATAAAAGCATAATCGGCAGAAGAGAAGGTGGTAATGTTGTCAAAATTGATGGTGCCATCTGGTTGTACCAGGAAGATGGTATTGGGAATATCATCTACTGCAAAACGCAATAAAGAAATGCCGATGGTTCTTTTACCGCCGTTGATGGGTATGGCCAGCGTTCCATAATCGTACTTGCCAATGCCCGCAAAATATTCTGCATGCATTAATGCTGCCTGCGGCTGGTCTTTCACATTTACCAATCCAGCCGGGTTCCAATAACCTGAAGTAGCATCATTTACTGTGGCAATTTGGGCGCTGCCCATTGATAAACCCCTGGCACCTGCACCAATGTTTAAAAATTCATTGGAATACTTGCGGAACTGCGCACCGGCGGTTACGCTCAGGCAAAGGGACAACCCGATCAACAGGGGTTTTCTATTTTTCATTAACGCGATTTTCTGATAAGCAATTTAATAGACTTTTTTTCTCATGTACTGGTTGCTCGCTGCCGGTAAACTAATTACCCGCTACTCTTCTATACGGCAAAAGTTCACACAGTATTGGGTAACGGCTGCGAGGTCATTTTATTGCCTTTTTGGGTTACATGTGTATTAAGAATCAATTACTTTTGCGCAAAATAGCTGATTACCATGAATCTGATTGAAGAATTGCGCTGGCGCGGCATGATCCAGGATATGATGCCAGGCACAGAAGAGCAACTGAAAAAAGAAATGACCACCGCTTATATTGGCTTCGACCCCACTGCCGACAGTCTTCATATTGGTAGCCTGGTGCCCATTTTACTGTTGGTACATCTGCAAAAAGCTGGTCATAAACCCATTGCACTGGTGGGTGGCGCTACGGGTATGGTGGGCGATCCATCGGGTAAAAGTGAAGAAAGGAATCTGCTTGACGAAGAAACCCTTCGCCATAACCAGGAAGGGGTAAAAAAGCAGTTGATGCAATACCTTGATTTTGATGCGTCTAAGCCTAACTCAGCAGAAATGGTCAATAATTTTGACTGGTTTAAAGAAATGAGCTTCCTGCAGTTTATTCGTGATGTGGGCAAGCACATCACCGTTAACTATATGATGGGTAAGGACAGTGTGAAGAAAAGGCTGGAAGGTGAAACCGGTATGAGCTTCACAGAATTTACTTATCAATTGGTGCAGGGCTACGATTTTTACTGGCTGTATCAGCATAAGCATGCCAAACTGCAAATGGGTGGCAGCGATCAATGGGGCAATATAGTAACCGGTACCGAGCTTATCAGAAGAAAAGCCGGTGGCGAAGCGTTTGCTTTTACCTGCCCGCTGATTACAAAAGCCGATGGCGGCAAATTTGGTAAAACAGAAAAAGGAAATATTTGGCTGGATGCTGTAAGAACCACCCCTTACCAATTTTACCAGTTTTGGTTGAATGCCGCCGATGCGGATGCAGAAAAATGGATCAAGATATTTACATTTTTACCCCAGCAGGAAATCACCGGTTTAATTGAAAGACATACTGCTAACCCTGCCGCCAGGGAACTGCAAAAAACACTGGCCAGAGAAGTAACCAGTTTTGTGCATGGCGCCGAAGAATATCAAAAAGCGGTTGAAACCACTGAAAAGTTATTTGCCAATCAATCAGCACCGGCCGAAAGCCTGAGCCCCGACGATCTGGAAAATATGGAAGGCGTGATAAAATTTGAATTTGCTGCGGACAAAGTAAATGCGGGAATAGATATAGTAAGTTTTCTGGCAGAAAGCGGCATCTTCCCCAGCAAGGGCGAAGCAAGAAAAACGGTACAGGGTGGCGGCGTAAGCATCAACAGAAATAAAATTGACAACATTACTTTTATTGTCAATGCTTCAATACTTTTACATCGCAAATACCTGCTCGTGCAAAAGGGAAAGAAAAATTACTACCTGGTTACTGTTGTATAAAAATTTGCAGCATACCACTCAGACAATAATGGTTAAATAAAAAATGCCGCTTTTTAGAAGCGGCATTTTTTTATTACTGGTTCAACAATTATTGCTGTAACAATTATTGCTTTTTCAATACCAGTGTATACGGGCCGTAGGTTTGCGCACCGTTATTGGATACATACTTTAGCGAAAGGCTGATGGTTTTATCACAAGCGCCCACTACATTCAATGGGCCGGGCACAGACGAAACAAAATTGTTTCCGTAAGGCCATGTTGGGTCTATACCGGCTACTTTGTAATCGCCATATGACTGCGATGCCACAGAGGTAACGTTTGTGGCAGCATTTACATCAATAACAATGGGTTGGCCGTTTACAGGCGATTCAAAAGAAAGTTTGGTGGGACTTACCACTGTAATAGGTATAACCTGATTGACACCAATATCATTCCAATCGTCTTTGGTTACTTTATAGTTGCCACCAAAATCAGCCGCAACAAATGTACACACTGCTTCATACTTTACAGACACACTGGCGCCGCCAAGCGTAGGTACACCGGTACCATATCCTTCCCCTACTGCAGGAAAGGCCAGGTATTTATCGCCATTCTGCGTGTACACATCTGCACCAATATCAAACTTATCGCCAATGATGATGGTACTTCCAAAAAGCGTCGCCAATTGAGCGCCTGTAATTGTTAAGGAAGTTGGGAAACTGGCAACACCTGCCTGAATAAGTTTTACATTGTTTTTATTACCGTTCTTAATAACCACAATATCAAACTTGGATGGCTTAATATCATCCTTGAAAAACAGATCTACTGTAAACTTGGCGGTAAAGGTGTTGGGTGCAGATCCGGAGATGGTAATATCACTGCCCGCATCTTTTGTAATGGTGGGCATGGGTACGCGCGTGAAATCTGGTATGCGCGGGTTATCTTTTTTTCTGCAGCCCACTCCGGCCAGAATAACTATCAACGTATATAAAAATATTTTTCTCATTGTACTCAGTTTAAATTTTATTAAGGCTTCCAAAATACTTTGAACGTAGCAGGGTCTTTTTGATCCGGTGCGTTGGCATTGTTTTCCAGTTCGGTTTGAAACCAGGGCAGTGACTGCGCAAACGGTCTCAGTAATTGTACGGCTACTTTTCTGTTACCAGGATTGGCAGGGTCGCCGTTTACCGGTGGTTGCACCTGGTGATTGGGCGCCATGGCCGCGTTGTTTGGATCAAACAAAACAGGATATCCGGTTCTGCGGTAATCAGTGTATTGATCTGCCGCACTGCCGTAATTGGCAATCCACTTTTGCGTCATAATAATTTCCAGTTTTTTTGCTGGTGCAGCTGCATCATACTGCGCCAGAATAGCATCAATATAACTGGTAACTGCAGCTGTACCTGCCAGTGCCGGAACAGTTTGGGTAGGTTTTACAAATGTGGTAACCACATAATCAACCTGTTTAAAAGATTCTGTCATAGCCGCCTGCAATTTGGCTCTGGCATCGCCCGCAATAACACTGGTACTGATGAGTTCCGCTTCAAGGTATAACCTGTCTGCATAGGTAAGAAAGCGGTACGGCGCGGCGCCTGTGCCACTGGCAGATGTAGCAGTACCACCGGCACCATCATCATAACGGCCACCAACAGGGTAAATTCCCAGCAACGACATGGTGTTTTGCTGGCTTCTGTCTCTATCCGGACCAACTGAACCAAAGTAAATGGAAACAAATGCACCATCGCGGTATTCAATAGGTGCGCTTAGGGTAGCGTTTGATTTAATCTGGTTGTAGATGTAGTAGGGTATCCTTGGATCAACTACACCCGTGTTGATATTTGGATTATACCCTTTCAGTATTTCATAAAACCAGGGGCTGATATAATTGCCACGCTGGCCGGCAAAATAATCGTTGAAGCCGGGATGCCTGTCATCTGTGGCACCATTGGGGCCAAACGGCAGTACAAAACTTTCAGCCGTTGCGCTGATGAGATTGTTGCCGGAAATCAATGCACCCACCTGTGTACCCACATTAGACGTAAGCCGTGTTTGCGTATACAGTTTTAGTTTGATGGTATTGGCTGCTTTTACCCAATTGGCAACGCTGCCTTTATAAATTACATCATCTGCACCGGGTGTAAGTTTGTTGGCAGCGGTAGCCTGCAGGTTACCGATGCCTTCATCCAGCATTGTAAACAATGCGGGATAAATATCTTTACCTGCATCAAATTTGGGATACTTAACACTTGTCTTAAACTTATTGGCTTCTGTAAAAGGTACATCCCCAAAAACATCTACCATTTCGCTGAAAATATATGCTTTCAGAATTTTGGCAATGCCGGCATATTTGAGGTTACCATCTGCAGTTGCATGTACAATTACATCTTCCAGGTTATTCAGGCTGTTTAGATAAACACCGTTCCATGCCTGTCCTATCCAGAAATCATCGCCCGTAGCACCATACTGATCTGGGGTAGCTCTTTGGGTAAGCTGGTGGGTATACACACCAAGATCTTGCGCCAATCCGCCCCGGTTGCCACCACCAATTGACAGGCTGATACCAATGTTTTGTTCTGCGGTAGTCAGCAATTTAGATACCGCAATAGAAGTTGGATTATTGGGATCGGTATTAATATCAAGCGCTTTCTTACATGAGCCAGCCATGAGCAGCACTGCCGGCAATACATATCTTATTTTTCGTAGCATAGTATTATTAGTTTTTTGCATTAATCTGATTAGAATGTAATGTTGAGGTTCAGACCATATCTTCTGGTGGTAGGCGCAGCGGCCAGTTCAAAACCCTGCACAGAAGTAGAACCATAACTATTTACTTCGGGGTCAAAGTGAATGTACTTGGGCGTGTTTGGAGCCACATACCATAAATTACGTCCGCTTAAACTCAGCACGACAGAACCCACAGGCAGTTTTTTGAAAACTGATTTAGGTATTTCATAAGAAAGCGTTATCTCTCTCAACCGGTATACAGTTGCATCATATACATTCCATTCTGTAGCTGTATTGGTGGCATAAGTTTGACCAAGTGTAGAACCCGGAGAAAAATACAAATCGTTTGATGTAATACGGGTTACATTACGAATTTCGTTTTTGGCACCATCAAGAATTGGTTTGCCTGTATTGGGGTCGCCATATACACCAGGGATAATCCATAATGTTTCCCTGTCTTTTGTATCGAGGCTCACACCGCGGCCCAGCACATTCATGATAGTGGTTGAATAAACAGAACCGCCTTTGGTCATATCAAACAATACATTCAGCGAAAGTCCTTTGTAAGAAAGCGTACTTCCTATTCCCAATTTAAAATCGGGGTTAGGGTTTCCTACATTATATAAATCTGAACCAGAATTTTGTGCGGTAGCCTGAATCATAGCACCGGTGGCGGGGTTGATAAGCAGGTTGCCCAAAGAATCCCTCAAAGATTTCTGGCCTCTCAGGTAGCCAAATGGCTGACCGGCTTCCAGGTAGGGAGAAATGGAAGTTAATACGCCACCTAATGACAATCTTTCTGTACCGGCAATCAACTCACGCACAATGTTTTTGTTTTTGGTGAATACGCCGCGCAGTTCCCATTTCAAATCTTTGGTGCGTATGGGCCTTACCATTAATTCTATTTCAACGCCCTCATTAGTAATTTTTCCAAAATTGGTGTACCCCTGTGTGTAGCCTGAAGAAGCGGGCACAGATATGGGCGCTATCAGGTTCGTGGAAGTTTTCTTATACCATGTTACTTCCAGTTCCACCATTTTCTTTAAGAACGACAATTGCGTACCCAACTCAACTTCTGTAGTAAACTCAGGTTTTAAAGTAGGGCTGTTAGCAGTTGCCGGCAATGACGCTGTGTTCTGACCAAGAAAATTTACACCCAGTATATAGGCGTCAGCAAGCGAGTAAGGCAACGCATCCCTGCCCACCTTTGCCCAGTTAGCCCTTATTTTACCATAATCAAGTATTGGGCTATGTAATTGCAAGGCATCTGTAAACACTATGGAACCTGCTACTGAAGGATAGAAATAACTTCTATTGCTTACGGGTAAAGTTGAAGACCAGTCGTTGCGGCCGGTAACACCAAGAAATGCCCAGTCTTTATAGCCAATATTCAATTCGCCAAACACGCCCATCAACCTTCTTCTTTCAAAGTAATCTCCATAAAAGAAATTGTTGCCGGTGCCGAGTACTTCAATACCAAAACTTTGTGTAGAAGTGTTGGCCAGTGTATATACGCCACGGGTAATAAATTTCTTACCGGTTTGCGCATTTCTGTTGATAGTATTCTGGAAAAAGTTATGACCGAAAGTTGCTTTAAAAGAAAAGTCTTTTGCAACCACCGGGTTTAGAGTAAGCAACACGGTTGACTCAAGCGTTTGTTTGCGGTAATTGTCCAGTACAAGACGGCCTAAACCTTCTGCATCTCTTGAGCTGATATCTGTAATTTCTTTTCTTTCCAGCGCACTGATGTTGGTACCGCCGGTTACATCAATCCTGGCCCATTTGTTAATATTGAAATCCAAATGAAGACCGGCTACTACCCTGTCTTCTGCTGTTTTTGCTTTATTGTATTCAGCATCCCAGCGAGGATTATCAAATCCTGCAGGGCCGGGATGTATTTCGTTTCCTTGCGCATCCTGATAAGGAAGGCCGCTCACATCCCAGTTGCGTGCAAGAAACAGCGAGCGTGCAAATTGTGAAGCGGTGGAACCCACTTGCTGTTCACCAAAGAAGCCACCCAGCTGGTTGGCCCTGGTGTAACTAAAATTTCCCCTTAAATTAAGGCCAATTTTTAATTTGGTGCTACCACCCATGCTGATGTTTGACCTGTCGTATTTTGAATTGGGTACATAGCCCCGGTGATTTAATTGCGATGCGGTAATGGCCACTGAAGATTTTTCATCGCCACCATTAAAGCCTACTGAATTTTCCAGTACAGTTCCGGTTTTGAATAGATCTTTCACGTTATCAGGAAACGCCCTGTACTTCATGTTGGCCGAAGGATAAATTTCAGGAAAAGCTGCTTTGTAGTTTGCCCAGGCGGGAACAGAATCCAGTGTGCTGAAAGCAGCACCCCATGAACCGTTTGAACCACTTGAGTAATTACCTTGTGAACCTGAACCGTACAGGTTTTGGTATTCAGGTAAATTGGCAATCTTCTCAATGGAAACAGAGCTCTTCACATTTACTTCTAATCCTTTTCTGTTTCTTGCTGCGCTACCAGATTTGGTAGTGATAATAATAACGCCGTTAGAAGCGCGTGAACCGTACAAGGCTGCAGCGGATGAACCCTTTAATACGTTCATAGAAGCAATGTCATTGGGATCAAGATTAGAGATACCGCTTGAGTACGCCGTACCGCCAGAAGTCTGGCTGCTTGAGTTAACAAAATCATTGCTGTAAGAAATACCGTCTACAATAATCAACGGTTGGTTATCTCCAAAGAATGATGAGTTACCCCTGATCTGAATACGGGTAGCTGCACCGGGCGTACCTTGTGAAGTACGAATATCAACGCCTGCCACTTTACCCTGTAAACCTTTTAATACATCTGGTTCAGATTTTTGAAGTAATACATTCGGGTCTACCTTACTTACTGCATAACCCAATGCTTTCTCGCTTTTTTTAACGCCAAGTGCGGTTACTACCACTTCGCTCAGGCTTGCCTGTGTTTTTTCTACCTCTACATTCAGCAAGTCATTGCTGCCAACAGCAATTTCTTTTGAAGCAATGTCTGTGGAAGTAATCACCAGAATGTCTCCCTGTTTGGCCTTAATGGAATAACTGCCATTGGCATCGGCTGAAACGCCGGCTTTGCTGCCTTTAATCTTGACAGTGGCAAAAGGAATGGGATCTCCTTTTGCATCTCTCACCGTGCCGGTGATGGTTCTTGTTTGTGAAAATGCTGTTGCAGCAAAAAGCAATAGCATACATAATAGTGTACACAATTTTCTCATAACGCTTATAGTTTTTATTTTTTGCAGGTAGTAAAAACTAATGGTGGCATATATCTATTTAACCATTGTCAATTAAATGTTAAACCACACATCATTTGATTACTTGAATAATGACAGGCCTTAAAATTGATACGCTGCAAGAAAATAACCAAATATTAAATGGTCTAGATAACTTAAAAACGAACAACAAGTTTGTACCTATCTACTGCGCAAATACGCTGATGAACGGCAATGTTTCCGTTACAAAAAAAATCTTCAAGAAAAGTTTAGCTGTTATACGTCATGATTATGACCAGAAACAACACGTGTAACAATTGTAGAGGTGAAAAAAAACATTAATAAACTTATCTTGACTGGTAAGCTTGAGAGAATTTTGATCGGCATAACTTATCATGATTAATACTTCAGGATAAGTTGAAGTTTTATTTCTGTGTGTTTGTTTCCATTTATTTCATCGAGGCCAGAGCCAATTACTGATCTTCCGTCATAAATTGTTTGCGCCCATTTCATAGCTATATCCAGCGCAGCTTTTCTTTTTTTTACACTGCTGCGCAATACCGGCATGAAAAATTTTGCTGCATCCCAACTAATATTGAAATAATAACGCAGCCCCTTATCATAAAAAAAGGGGATGGAAAAACTATTGGTGAGATCTGATTCATAGGCATACAGCCTTTCATTAAATCCGTCCGTTTCAAAATACTGTAAACGCATATTGCCTTTGCAAGGCAACACGGCCGGTTTATAAAAAGCTTCCAGGTAGGTCATAAAACCCTCGCCGGTATTGCCGGCGTTTTTGTACCAAACCATTTCTGCCCGGCTTGAAAGAGACAACTGCCGGTTTACTACAACCGAAGTTTGCAAACGGAGATTGTTTTTGGTAGTGGGTGCTGTAACACTCATCACCATACTATCTGCGGTTGTATTAGCCATTTTGGTCTCGCTTTTATACCGCATGTATACCAACACCTGCTTATTGGGTTTGTAATTGAACTGGAGCAAATAATCTTTACCTGCCGATGGGGCATCTACCCGGTATTTAAGCCATGGAAAACGATACACATCGGCATATGCATCCACCTGCACGCCATTTACCGGCCTTACTGATATACCAGTATACAATCCTTCTTCATTTACCGGTGTGGAATTTTCTGTAAATGCCGTAGCATGTACAGATTGGTAACGCCGGTCTATTGTACGGTATACCAATGATACATCTGTACTGGCATGCACACTGATGACCGCACCATTCAATAGGGCTTTGTTCATTTGCCTGTCTGCAGCCACTTCTCCAAAAAAATGCATGTTGTGCCAGGTATAACTGTAATCAATACCTGTATTTAAAAAAGAGTTGCCCTGCAAGGCAAATAAATTATACGGCCGGTCAGTCTTTTGAATGGGTGTTGATAAATGGTAATAGACAGCACTGACGCCTGCACGCCATCGTGCACCCGAATATTGCAGGTTAACGCCGCCAGCGGTTTGTTGCAAATTGTTTCTGTCTGCATTTTCAGCTGGTGTACGATGATAGCCACCTGCTTGTAATGAAGAGGCAGTTTCATCGGTACTTGTTGAATCGGGCACTACGTTTGAACTAATCTTTCTGTAAGATGCAAAGACGGTTGTCTCCCAGTTTTTCTTTTGAAGGGTGATGCCTGCGCCGCGTTGAAAGTTATACTCACCCGCTGATGTATAGGGCCGCAGGGCAGCTGACTGGCGTTTTACATTAATCACTGCGGCATTCTTTTTAAAAGCCATGCTTTGCCACTGTACCAGGCCCTGGCCAAAGTTTACTGTAAAATCGCCAATGGTCAGTGATTTAATAATACCCAGCTTACGGGCAAAAAAATGAATGGAATAGAAATCAAAACCAATGCGCTGTTTGCCTTTAAAGAATGGCTCACCCGCATCTTTATCTGCCAGCCAGCCATATTGCAACAGGTTCTTGTAGTTATAAGTGTACCTGGTAAAAACTTTATCCCTGCTTCCCATATAATAACTGGCAGCGGCCGATGGGGGTTGATCATATCCGCGGGATTTCTCCAGTACCCGTGCGTAGCGCAGCAGTAATTTTCTATCGCCATTGTTCCACCTGGCCGGCCATCTTTCTGCCACAGCTGCGTCTTCCGGCAAAGTTATATACGGCAGCAATTTTTTTATTACGTCAATACCCCAGGTTGGAATGGCCTGTAGTTCGTACCGGTGTATAATTTTACCCAGCAATGCACGGTAAGAAATAAACTGCTGTATTTGCAATGCATTGAGTACGTTCAGCAATGCCAGTTCTTCTGCGCCGGCGGTATTAATATCAAGGGGATTCTTTTTATAATGATCCAGTTGCTGCAGCAAAGCATCATCTTCTGGTTCGGCATCTTCCTGCTCGGCCATACTTTCCAGCTGTTGCGCGGTGGTGGAAGCAGACTCACTGTCTTGCGCAGCAGCCATACTGCCAGCCAGCAACAGGTAAATTATCAACCATATATTTTTCAATTGGCAGGTAGTTGTGCGGGTGCAGTAAAGTTGAACAACAGCATTAGTGCAGGTGTAAATCCAAGTTGCGGATGCCAGGTGGCGGTAACATCGGCCCTGCACACTTTCCATTGAAGGCCCAGCCCGCAAAAATAATTTCCGGTACCGGCCGCAGTACCCAACCGGGCAAAAAATTGTTTTGCCACGCTGTATTGCATACTGGCGGTTATGGCCGCAGGCTTTTCTTCTTCTTTGCTGATGTCTGCAGAGATAAAAAATTTATCAGATACTTCGTACCCAATACCTGTGGTGTAAATGGATGCCAGTTTTTCATTGCCGTCTTTTCCAAATTTGCCACCTGTGGGATTGTATACATGCAGCCCCGTATGAAGTTTGGGAGTAAGGTGTAACATTACGCCTGCTTCAAAATTGATGGCGCTGCTGCTGCCATAACCGGCAAGTCTTATCATATTGTAATTGAACTGTACACCGATATCCACTACATCGCCCAGTTTTCTTCCGTATCCCGCACCAATTTGAGAATCGTTGTAATGTTGTCCGCCAAAATACCTGGCCACCATTCCAAAACCACCCCATTTGGACGGTAATACAATGGCTGCTGTATAATTGCTCAGTTCTTTTAGCATGAATCTTCTTTCGCCATATATACCGGCACTGGTATGCTGCACCTGAGCCAGCGTTGCCTGGTTAACACTGCCGGAGAAAGCATCGGCGAAATTTTTGCTGTAGGTACCGATTGCCGTATACCTGCTATTGAGTGGAGCGCGAACAGCTTGCGCCGGCAAACAATGACCTGACGCTACCAGCGCAACGGCGATATAAAATTTTATCAAGGAAAGGTTTTTTAGACCAGCAACCTACGGCGGTTTTTTGTAGTAAACATGTTGTTTTCACCAAAACCAACCGTGTTTTTAACCTAAAAAAGGTGGTGATAAAACGGCAGAATACTAACCGGACAAATCAAAATTCAACCGGTAACCTTTACAACAAACGCGCCTTCCCCCTACCTTTGCGCCATGCAAATTTTAGATGGAAAAGCAACTTCAAAAGCAATTATTGATGAACTAACATTGAAAGTGGCGCAGTTGAAAGCCGAAGGCAAAAAACTGCCGCAACTGGCTGCTGTGCTGGTAGGCAATGATGGCGCCAGCGAAACGTATGTGGCCGCTAAAGTAAAAGCCTGTGCAGATATAGGGTTTAAATCAACGCTCACCCGGCTGGAAGCTGATGTAAGCGAAACTAAATTGCTGGATGTTATAGAAAACCTTAACAACGACCCCGATGTAGACGGTATACTGGTGCAATTGCCATTACCCAAACATATTTCTGATGAAAAAATCATCAATGCCATTCACCCGCAGAAAGATGTGGATGGGTTTCACCCGGTAAGCGTGGGCAGATTGGTGCAGGGGCTGCCTGCATTTGTACCCGCCACACCTTACGGCATTATGCTGCTGTTGAAACATTATAAAATAGACACAAAAGGAATGAATGCGGTAGTGGTGGGCAGAAGCAATATTGTTGGCCGGCCAATGAGTATTTTATTAAGTAGCAATACAGACCCGGGCAATTGCACAGTAACTATTTGCCATTCACACACAAAAAATCTTGCGGAAATATGCAGTAAGGCAGATATACTGGTGGCAGCATTGGGGAAACCTGAATTTGTTACGGCAGATATGGTGAAAGAAGGCGCAATTGTAATTGATGTGGGTATTACCCGCGTGGCGGATGCGTCCAAAAAAAGTGGGTTTGCGCTGAAGGGTGATGTAAATTTTGCGGCTGTATCGCCTAAATGCAGCTATATAACCCCGGTACCCGGCGGTGTGGGCCCAATGACCATTGCCGCGTTGATGACAAACACCTACCGGGCATGCACAGATAATAATTAATGGTTAGCACTTCGCTTATTTTGGGAACACGGATGACACGGATTGAATAGATGAAACGGATTTTATTTTTCTGTGTAAATCCTGCTAATCCGTGTCATCTGTGTTCGCGCTCAAAGATTTTTTTCAAAATAAGGAACATCATCTTCCGGTGTATTTTCTTTTTGCTGCCAGTAAGCAAGCGTTACTATCTGTAAGCCAGGTGTGCGCAGCAAACGACCGAACACAGCATTGGTGGCGTTGAACATTACATCTGTTACACCCACTGTAAAAGTTGCCGGTGCAGCAATGGGGGGCGCAACTTCTGGGGCGACAGCCGGCGCGGTAGCTGTTTTAGGTGGTGCGCTGGCGGCTACTACTACCGTGTAACCATTGTATTGCAGCAAGGGTTTTAAAAAATCGACCCTTTGCTGCGGCACATTTTTCTCTACCACGGCGCATTTCACGCCCTCAATATCTTCAAACTCATGGTTTTTATTAATCGCCATAAAAAATAATTACCCGTGCCCGTCATCAGTATTCAAAAACCGGCACTGATTGAATAAATATATTCGTACACATAGCCTGCCAGCCCCAGTACAATAATGCCCGCCATACAAACAACCAACGCCATTTTTGGAAAGATATGAATGCGCAAAGCCGCAATAGGCTCCTGCTCGTTACGGTCTATAAAAATTGTTTTTACCACCTGCAAATAATAATACAATGAAATAATCATATTCAATGCGGCAATTACAATCAATGTATAATTTCCCTTGCCTGCACCCGCTATTAATAAAAAGAACTTACCAAAAAAACCTGCCGCCGGCGGTATGCCTGCAAGTGAAAATAACGAAATGGCCATTACCCAGGAAAGAAATGGATTGGTTCTGTAAAAGCCTTTATAATCATCTGTATTTTCTTTACCCGTTAGCGCGCTCACTATACCCACTACCCCAAATGCACCAAGGTTAGAAAAAACATACACCAGCACAAAGTACACCACCGAGGCCATACCGGCTTGCGAACTGCCACTTATACCCACCAGTATAAACCCCGCCTGTGCAATAGATGAAAAAGCCAGCAGGCGTTTGAGGTTGGTTTGCCTCAACGCAAACAGGTTGCCGGTAAACATGGTAAGTACACTCAACACATAAATAATATTATACCAGGCTTCTGCCAATGGATTCAATACCGTATACAAAACATTTACAAAAACAAAAACGGCAGCGCCTTTTGAAATAACCGATAAATAGGCGCTTACTGCTACGGGTGAGCCTTCATACACATCGGCCGTCCATAAATGAAAAGGTACTATAGATATTTTAAAGGCAAAACCGGCAATAAGCAATACCAGTGAAAATAGCTGAAGGGCACTACCATCCAGCTGCTGCGGTAATGCTGCAAAATCAAGAGTACCGGTGGTACCGTACAAGATAGATATGCCAAACAGCAATAAGCCCGATGAAAAAGCAGCAGAAATAATAAATTTCATGGCAGCTTCGGATGACTGACGCTTCTCCAAATCAAAATTGGCAATGGCCGCCAGCGGAATACTGGCCAGTTCCAGCGACAGGTAAAACATGAGCAGGTTACCGGATGAAATCATAAAGAACATGCCAAGCAACGTTGACAACAGCAGGACATAGAACTCAATTACGTGCCGGTGGTCTTTCAACCAGTGATAAGCCTGCAACGAAATAATTAACGTACCCGCATTGAGTATATTTTTTTCCAGCACCGCCAGCGAATTGGTGCGAAACATATCATTAAACAGTACACCCGCCTGCGCAAAGAAAAAACCGGCTAGCAGGTTTACGAGCAACAAGAAGTTAACCAGTTGCAACAGCGCACTATTTGACCATTCTTTTGCGCCTACCTTAATAAACAACAAAATAAAAATGATCAATGTAAGCGCCAGTTCCTGTTTTGCCAGTAAAAAAAATTCTGTCATAGCCCTTGGTTCATTTTATAGTAACTGTTCTGCCTGCCTGTTGAATAATGATGGCTGCATCGGGCGCTACCAGGTTGTTTAGCCAAAATGGCGCAATGCCAATGGCCACAATGCCTATCAGCAGCAAGACCGCCGCCAGCCGTTCGTTCCACCGCGCATCATTCAGATTATTATAGTGAGAATCTGTAACCGGCCCCATTACTGTTTGGCCCACTGCTCTCAATATATATACAGCTGTAACTACAATAGAAGCACAGGCAAGTATGGTTGCAACGCGGTACCATTTATCAGGATTTTGCCACGCGCCCATAAATACAGTCATCTCGGCCACAAAACCGCTGAGACCGGGCAATCCCAAAGAACATAAACCAGCCAGTACAAATACCGTAGAAATAAATGGCATTATCTTAAGCAGTCCGCCCAGTTTGTTTACCAGGCGGGTATGCGTGCGGCTATACAGCATACCTATTGCAGCGAAGAAAAGCGCTGTCATAAGACCGTGAGATACCATTTGCATTACCGCGCCGGTGATAGATGTTTTGGTAAGCATGCCAATACCCAGCAATACAAACCCGCAGTGGCTTACCGACGAATAGGCATTGATGTACTTTAAATCTGTTTGCATCATCGTAGCAAACGCACCATAAATAATAGCAATAGTAGCCAGCGCTATAATATATGGCGCATACACATGCGCCGCTTCAGGCATCAGGTAAGTTGCTACCCTCAAACAACCATAGCCGCCCAGTTTCATAGATATACCCGCCAGGAACATAGACGCTGCAGTGGGCGCTGCAGAATGGCCATCGGGCACCCAGGTATGAAAAGGAAACAACGCCGTAAAAATGCCAAAGCCAATAAAGACAAAGGGGAAAAACAGTAACTGGGCATCCAGGGGTAAAGTCATCAGGGCGATATCTGGCAAATCAAAACTGTGCATGCCGCGCGCAGTAGCCCCCGTATTAAAATACATTCCGGCCAGCCCTGTAAACACCAGCGCAGAACCGGCCATGAGCATCAGTGCCAGTTTCATGGCACTGTATTCCTTTTTGCCGCTGCCCCAGATACCGATCAATAAAAATTTGGGTATAACCGCCAGCTCCAGGAAAAAGAACATCATAAAGAGATCCAGCGAAACAAAAAAACCATATGCACCTGCACTCAAAAAAATAAGCAGGAAAAAAAACTCTTTCGACATGGTATCTGTGTGCCAGGATACCAGCACGCCTGCCAATACCACAAATGCTGTCAGTAAAATCATAGCTACAGCTATACCGTCTACCCCCACATGATAATTAATATTGAAAGATGCAAACCATACATATCCCAGCCGGAATAAAAAGTTTTCCTGGTTGCCCAATGACCGCTCATGCCAGTATGCTACTAGTAAAAAAATTGCCATTAACAGTTGCAGGCAGGCCCCCGTTAAAGCGGCCATGCGCACTTGTTTAAGCCCTTTACAGCACAATATGGCCAGTGCAGTCAGTACGGGCAATGCAATAAGCAATGATAAATTCATACTAAGAGATTAAAAAAGAAAATCCTGGAACAACAACCTGCAGGTATTAATTCATTCAGGGCTATCTCCACCAATAGATAACCATTACCGCCAGCGCCGCAACCCCGCCAAAAAAATATAATGTATAGTTTTGTATTTTACCCGATTGTACCCCTTTGATAAATTTTGCCGTGGCGCCGGTAAAACCTGCAAGTCCATTCATCACACCATCCACCACGTTTTTATCAATCCATGCTGCGGGGCGGCCAATACCATTAAAGATTATTTTTTTGGTGATAAACAGGTAGACCTCGTCAATATAAAATTTTTGGTAAGCCGCGCGGTAAGTACTGCCAAGCGCACCAGCCATCTTTCCGGGCTTTTCATTTTCTTTTTTATACAATGCAGCAGCTATTAAAATGCCCAGTAAAGCCAGCGCTACGGGTGCAATGGAAAACACCCAATCAATATGGGTGTGCAAAGGTTTGCTATCTGTTGTAACAAATTTGGAAAAAGGAATCAACCCTGCCAGCAGTGCGCCCGCACTCAAAATCACCAACGGCAATTTCATAGCAGCATTGCCTTCTCCATGATGATTGTGTACTGCCGCGGGTTTTGCCCAGAAAATAGAAAAATACAACCGGAACATGTAAAAAGCAGTAAGGCCCGAAACAAGCAAGCCGGTTGCGTAAATTAATTTGTTGCTATGAAAAGCGGCAGTTAATATTTCTTCTTTGCTGAAGAAGCCGGCCAATGGCGGAATACCGGCAATGGCAAGGCATGCAACCAGGAAGCTGCCATGGGTAACGGGCATGTATTTACGTAGTCCGCCCATGTCTTTCATTTCATTGCTGTGTACCATATGAATAACGGCACCGGCGCCCAGGAACAGCAAAGACTTAAAGAATGCATGAGTAAACAAATGAAACATGGAAGCCATATACCCCAATCCTTCCTCGCCGCCATAACCCGAGATGCCTAGTGCAAACATCATGTAGCCAATCTGCGACATGGTTGAGTAGGCAAGCACCCGCTTAATATCTGTTTGTGTACAGGCAATGATGGCTGCTATCAATGCACTAAAGGCGCCTACATACGCAACGATGTGCATGGCGGTTGCATCCATAGAAAACACCGGAAACAATCTTGCTACCAGGTATACGCCTGCCACTACCATGGTTGCCGCATGTATAAGTGCAGATACCGGTGTGGGGCCTTCCATGGCATCGGGCAACCAGATATGCAACGGAAACATGGCCGACTTGCCCGCGCCGCCGGCGAATACCAGTACCAGCCCCCAGGTTAACGCAGACAAACCCATAAAAGATGCGCCGGCAATGGCCGCAGACCAGGGCGATTGCGTATTGGTTAATCTTTCAATGAGTGTTTTAAAATCGAGCGTTTCAGCATGAAATGCCAGAATCAATATGCCTATTAAAAAACCAAGGTCTGCAAAGCGCGTAACAATAAATGCTTTTTTTGAAGCGGCAACGGCGGAGGGCTTGTCGAAATAAAAACCAATCAACAAATAAGACGATACACCCACCAGCTCCCAAAAAATATACAATTGAAAAATATTGGAAGACAATACCAACCCCAGCATCGAAAATGTAAACAAGGAGAGAAATGCATAATAAGCATGCAACCGCCCCTCTCCTTTCATATAACCCAGGCTGAATATATGCACCATGAGCGAAATAAAGGTGACCACCACAATCATCATTACCGATATAGGATCCAGCAACACACCCATATCTATAGTCACATCTGTTGAAAACTGCAACCATGTATAGCTCATTGGAATGATCTGCTGGTATGCACCGCCTGTGTTGGCAGTGCTGAAATAGGTATTTGCAGCTATTAACGACAACACTGCAGCTGCCAATAAAGTTGTTGTACCAATAATGCCTGCCGCGCCAGACAGATATTTTCTGCCAAACAACCCCAATAGCACAAATGCAGCAAGTGGCAATAATGGTATCAGTAATATGTATGAAAACTCGGGCATAGCAATAGTTGTTAAAATTTCATTTCACCTGCATCTTCTGCATCAATGGAATGGTGGTTTCTGTACAGGTGAATGATAATGGCAATGGCCACTGCGGCTTCTGCAGCAGCAATGGCAATGATAAACAAGGTAAAAAAGATGCCATCCAGTTTCTCCGGGTACAGGTATTTATTAAACGCCACAAAATTGATATTGACACTATTCAGTATTAATTCGACACTCATGAGCATGGTAATCATATTGCGCCTGGTAAAGAGACCGTACATACCAATAAAAAACAGCGCGGCGCTCAGAAATAATATGTGGGTTAATGGAATCATTGTTAGCGTGAGGAGTATTTAGTATAAAGTATTTAGTATTTAGTATTAAGATCAGGTTTCATAGTTCCGGTATTCAGTTCCAGGTCTCCACTTTTCACCCTTCGTAATACACGCTTGGTGACTAAGTGTCTGTTGGCTGTTGTACAGGTGTTTTCATGGCAATTACAATACAGCCTACCATAGCTGCCAGCAACAAAATGCTCACTACTTCAAAAGGCAGCACATAACCGTGTTCTGATGTACTAAGCATCTGGGTGCCTATATCTGCAACATCTGCCGTAAAAGGTGTTGGGCTGATGGCTGCAAACTGGTGATTGTTTAACAATGAACCCGTGAACGCCAAGCCGAACACCGCTGCCAGCACAGCATACAATGAGCGGCTTCTAACCGGCTGCTGCATTTCTTTACCAGATTGCTGCGTAAGAAAAATGGAAAAGATGATCAGCACCACAATGCCTCCCACGTACACAATAATTTGTACGGCTGCAATGAAGGCCACTTCCATCCAGAAATACAGTCCGGCAATACACATGAGAGAAAACAATAGCCAAATGGCGCTGCGAAAAATTTTGCGCGTGGTAACAGACAATATTCCTGTTACCAGTATTAAGGCAGCCAATACATAAAAGACAATTTGCGATGCAGTCATTGGTATCTGGTTGTTACAATCTATTCATCGTTATTCCACACCCTCCCTGATTTTTGAACCAGGGGCATTCAGTTTTTTAGTCAGCAGGCTTCTGTCGAACACACTGTGTTCAAAATTTTGCGCCATTTTGATAGCGTCGGTTGGGCATGCTTCAATACACAAATTGCACATAGTACACAATTCAAGGTGGTAGATAAAAGTATCCAGCGCCTTCTTCTTTTTGCCTTCAGGCGAGATATCAAATTTGGTAATAATTTTGATGGTTCCATTGGGGCAGGCAAGTTCACAGGCGGTACATCCCGTGCAGGCATGTTCATTGTGGTCATCATGCTTCATAATTACTTCTCCGCGAAACCGCTCCGGCAGTTGCAGTTCTTCCCGGTTATCGGGGTATTGCTGCGTAATGATTTCTTTGTGATGCGTAAAATAATAACCCGTCATCTTCATGCCTTTTAGCAAAGATGCTACTGCATTCCATACCTCTTTTAGATAATTTACTATAAACATCAGCTACACTTTTATAAACACCCCGCTCCTGCTTTTGCAAAACCGGTGAAATAATCAGACATCAAAAATGCCAGCCCATAATAGCCATCAACGTTACCAGTAATAAATTAACCATGCTTATCGGCAATAAATATTTCCATTCAAGCTTTAACAATTGATCTACACGCAACCGAGGAAAAGTCCACCTGAACCACATGATTAGAAAAATAAGGGAAAATGTTTTTCCGAAGAACCATAATGACGATGGGATGTAATCCATGATATGGTTAAACCCCTGCCAGTGGCCAATATGTAAAGGCATCCATCCACCAAAAAACAAGGTGGCGCCAATAGCGCATGCAATAAAAATATTGATGTACTCCGCCAGAAAAAACAGGGCAAATTTCATCCCGGAGTACTCGGTATGAAAACCTGCAGTGAGTTCAGATTCCGCCTCTGCTAAATCAAACGGTGCGCGATTGGTCTCTGCAGTTACGGCAATAATAAAAATGACGAATGCAATGATGGCAGGTATATGCCCTTTAAATATCCACCATCCATTTTCCTGAGAAGCAATGATGTCTGTTACTCGCAAACTACCTGTTAATACAACAATTGCCAGAATTGATAACCCTGCCGATAATTCGTAACTCACAATCTGCGCACCGCTGCGCATGGCACCCAGCAATGAATATTTATTGTTACTGGACCAGCCAGCCATTAAAATTCCGATAACAGAAACGGAAGAGATGGCCGAGATAAATAATACCCCGATATTAACATCCCAAATTTGAAAATTCTTTGCAAAGGCGATAGGCGCCAGCAATAGCATGGCGATTATCATTACCACATACGGCGCAACGTTAAAAAGAAATTTATCGGCGCCATCAGGGGTTAGTCCCTCTTTCATCATCAGCTTTACGGTATCGGCCAGGCTTTGAAACATGCCTTTTGGCCCCACCCGGTTGGGCCCAAGGCGTATCTGCATATAAGCCGCCACTTTTCTTTCCATCAGCACCAGTACCAGCCCCAGTGTAGCAAACAAACCTATTGCGCAAAGGCCCACCAGTATAAACTCTAACAGCAATGCCCATGCGGCCGGCATGCTGCTGTTGAGCCACGTGTGGATGGATGTTGATATGCCTTCTAAACTAAACATGTGTTGAGAAATGAGCTGATAGCTATTAGCTACTAGCCGTTAGCCGTTAGTTATATTTTTTTATGTTTTTCCTTTTCATTAAAATGATCCAAAATCGGCACCTTCATCTCAAATTACTAAAAGCTAATAGCTAACAGCTATCAGCTGCCTTTACCGGTCAATATCCGGTATTACCAAATCGAGCGTTCCCATTGTGGCCACCAGGTCTCCCAGTTTTCCGCCTTTTGCCATATGGTTAAGCGCGGATAAATTGGCAAAACCCGGCGAGCGAAATTTAATGCGGTACGGCGTGGTACCACCTTCACTGATAATGTACACACCAAATTCTCCCCGCGCTGTTTCTACCCGCTGGTAAAATTCTCCTTTGGGCAATTTCAAAACGGCTTTTGTTTTTGCCTGGAAATCGCCATCGGGTATATTATCAACCAGTTGTTCCAGTATGGCAATGGATTGCCGCATTTCCCTCAACCGCACCATGTACCGCGCAAAAGAATCGCCGTCAGATTCCAGTACCTCGTCAAACTGCAGGGTGCTGTATATTTCATAGGGATATAATTTACGCACATCGCATGGTACGCCGCTGCCGCGTGCAGTGGGGCCGGTGCAGCCATAAGAAATGGCATCTTCTGCAGACAGATGACCTACGCCCTTCATACGGTTTTGAAAAATGATATTGCCGGTTAGCAGATCATCGTACTCATCAGCCTTTGATTTAAATAGCTGTATAAAATTCTTGACCCGCTGTTGAAAATTTGGATGAATATCTGCCATTACCCCGCCGGGAACAATATAGTTCATGGTTAACCGGGCCCCGCAGGTTTCTTCCATGATATCGTTGATGTTTTCGCGTTCGCGGAAGGCGTGAAAAAATGGCGTAAAGGCCCCAAGATCCATCGCCATGGCGCCCCACCACAATTCGTGCGAGGCAATACGCGTAAGCTCGTCTACCATTATCCTGATTGCCTGTGCGCGGGGAGGGACTTCTATCTGCATGCCTTTCTCCACACATAACGCGCATGCATGGTTGTTAATATGCGAAGACAGATAATCCATTCGGCTGGTTACATAAATAAACTGACGGTAAGTAAGGCTCTCGCACATTTTTTCGATAGAGCGATGAATGTAACCCAGGTGCGGTTCCACTTTTTTAATGGTTTCGCCCTGCAACGTTACCACCAGGTGCAGCACGCCATGTGTGGCCGGGTGCTGCGGACCGATGTTGATGATGAGGTCGTCACCTTCATTCCCCAAAGGAGCGGCAATATGTTCACTGGTGGAAGCTGCGTTCAATTTATTGTACCTGTTTTATTAATTGCGGTTCTAAGCTGTTATCGTTTGGGTGGTAATCTTATCTCACCAGGCATGAAGGCTACAATTATTCACGCTATCTGATCCCGATCACGCTACCGGCGGTGGGCAGGGTTACAACTTTATCATATTCACCGGGTCTTCAAAATCTTTGCGCATCGGGTTACGGCCTTCCCAGCCATCGGGTAAAATAAGCAACCGCAAGTCAGGGTGATTGATAAAGTGTACGCCAAACATTTCATACGCCTCGCGCTCATTAAATTCTGCTGTACGCCAGATATCAGCTACGGTTTCCACGCGCGGGCTTTCTCTATCCAGTTTTATTTTTATTACGATGTTGTGGTTGAACAAGGTGGACCGCAGGTGATACACCATGGTAAGATGTGTTTTCCAGTCTACACAGGTGACACAAAATAAAAAATTGAATTGCAGTTCTTCGGTATACCGCAGCTGCATGGCAAATGGCTTCCAAGCCGCAGGTTCAATTGAGCAATTGATCCACTCGCCGCCATCTTCAATAATGGCAGCTGGCAGTAAAGCAGCAATGCTTGTTTTCAACGCTTCGTTTAGCATGGTTATTCCTTGCCCGATTTTATTTGTTCACGTGTTAAGCCCATTTTTATTTTTTTCTGGAGCGATATCAATGCGTGCAGCAATGCTTCCGGCCGGGGCGGGCAACCGGCTATATAAACGTCCACCGGTATTACATGGTCTGCGCCTTTCACCACAGAATAAGTATTATAAAAAAAAGGGCCACCGCTGATAGCGCAGGCGCCCATCGCAATTACATATTTGGGATCTGCCATCTGATCGTACAATCTTTTTAATACAGGGGCCATTTTATTTACAATGGTGCCTGCTATAATAATTACATCGGCCTGCCGGGGGGTGGCACGCGCTACTTCAAAACCAAAACGAGAAAAATCATACTTGGAAGATGCCACCGCCATCATTTCTATACCGCAGCAACTGGTAGCAAAAGTGAGTGGCCACAAAGAGTTGGAACGTGCCCAGTTAATGATATCATCCAGCTTGCTGAGCACAATACCCCCGCCTGGTGTGTCATGTATTTGCCCGGGAAAGTTGGGCTTTGTTGTTATTTCTTCTGCCATATGAGTAAACACGAATAGGAAACGCGAATAAACCGCTAATAAAAACACGAATAGACCACTAATCAACAAGCATAAGAACGCAAATTCCTACCTACCTTTAACGATCTACAAGAACTAAGAACTAAGAACTAAGAACTAAGAACTAAGAACTAAGAACTAAGAACTAAGAACTAAGAACTAAGAACTAAGAACTAAGAACTAAGAACTAAGAACTAAGAACTAAGAACTAAAAACTAAGAACTAAAAACTAAAAACTAAAAACTAAAAACTAAAAACTTAATATTCAACACAATCTTCTACATCCACTTGAGCGCACCTTTTTTATGTGCATACAAAAAGCCCATAAACAGTATAAAAAAGAAAATGATGATTTCTATAAGCGCGGGCATGCCGACCTTTTTTACGACCACCGCCCAGGGATACATAAAAATCAGCTCCACATCAAAAATGAGAAATATCAGTGCGAAAAGATAGTAACCAACGTTAAACTGGTTCCAGGGAGAACCTTTGGAGGGTATGCCAGATTCATATGTTTGCCCTTTCTGAAGGTTGCGGCTTCCTTTTACAAATATTTTTGCAACCGCCATACCACCGGCAGAAAAAGCAATCGCTGCAAAAATCAGCACAATTAAAGATGAAGCACCCATTGGCAAGATTTTAGTGCAGCACTAATATAGTAAGTATAATTTAAACAGCCTTCATTTTTTATCCGGTTGCGGTGGAGAAATAAATGTACAACAACGGAAGTTCAATTGGCAGTAAGGCAATTCAAAATATTAAAATAGCATAATTTCGCGCCATGCTTACAGTGAGCGGACTGTTTATTTATCCGGTAAAATCTTTGGGCGGTATTGATGTACCAACTGCCAGTGTAACCAGCCGTGGACTGCAGTACGACAGGCGCATGATGCTGGTAGATAGCACGCATACTTTTTTAACACAGCGCGAGCATCCGCAAATGGCGTTGTTACAACCCGCTTTTGCTGAAGGCGGCTTTTCTTTTCACCATAAAACAAACGCCATTGCACCTTTATTTGTTCCGTTTGAACCAGCCGCTGCGCAAACAACCATGGTAACTGTTTGGAGAAGTAGCTGCGAAGCTCAGGTATACGATACGCAAATTAATAACTGGTTCAGCCGCGCATTAAATATGACCTGCCAGTTGGTTTTCATGCCCAACCAAAGCATCAGGTATGTTGATACACGTTATGCGCATGAGGGAGAAATAACAAGTTTTGCAGATGATTACCCGATGTTGATGATCGGCCAGTCATCGCTCAACGATTTAAATGCGCGGCTTCATCAACCATTACCCATGAATCGGTTCCGGCCCAATATTGTTTTTACCGGGGGCACGCCTTTTATTGAAGACGAGTGGCAGCAGTTTAACATCAACGGCATTGAATTTAAAGGGGCTAAACCCTGCGCCCGTTGTGTAATGACTACGGTTGACCAGGAAACCTCTGCCCGGTCGAAAGAGCCATTGAAAACGCTGGCGACTTACCGCCAGAAAAACAATAAAATTCTATTTGGGCAGAACCTCGTACACAAAGGCACGGGTACCATTCGTATTGGAGATGAGATATCTGTTTCTGCTTACCAACCTGCGCCGATTTGATAAGGCAATTTATTTTTTATCGAGTGCAATGAAATGCCCTTCGTCAATTACACCATTTTGTACTTTGTATAGCACAACGCCCGATGGCATATTTAATCCGCTTTCTGATACCGGGCCTATTACCGCACCCGTTTGTTCAAATCTTGTTTGCACACCCGCCATCGAAAATTTTTGTTGGTAGTGATAATGTCCGGCAAGCGCCAGCGGGTAATTATGGTTTTTTAATACCGTCATTACTTCCTCTGCGTTGGAAACAATATGCCGGTATTTTACTATCCCTTTTTCTTTTTCAATTACCCGCCCGGGCCCATCTGCTTCAAATGGCTGCAAACTTAGACCGCCACTGAAAAAAGGTACATGCTGAAAAGTAACAATGGGTGTTGACGGCGAAATGGAGGCCACGTCTTTTTTTAACCATTCCATTTGCACGCTGTCGATGCTGCCATAATACCAGAGATCTTCAAACTCAAGGCTGTTCAAGCCTATAAAATGTACGCCACCATAATTGAACGAATAATAATCGGGCCCCAGGTACTGGCGGTACATTTTTCTTCCGTATAATGGGTGCTGGCTGCTTACCAGCGAAAGCTGTCTTTCAATACCAAATATTTCATGGTTGCCGGGTATCACCCGCAAGGGTTGTCTTATCTTACTGCTTTCAGTAACAAAAAGCTGGTACAAAGAGGTGGCAACCGTTTCAGGCACACGCAACGCATCTTTAACCAGGTCGCCGGTTATTATAACCAGGTTGGGTTTTACAGAATCAAGTACAGCTCTGAATGTATCCATCCGACCAATGCTGGTCTCACTGATATGGGTATCCGAAGCCTGTATAAAGCTGAAAGATGCGGGCGTATTGATGTGCGTAAGTCCAAAGTTTACCTGCCCTTTTGCACCATTGATATTTTGCCAGAAGTTTTTGGTAACCGCAAAACCATCCGGTGTGCTGATGAAAACGATGCCATATCCTTTAATATGGTCAATTTCATAATAGCCTTTATCATCGGTTCGTACCACTTTTACCTGGTCAGATACCACCACCCCTTTAATGCCGGGCTCACTGGCCTCGCGCTGACCGTTCTGGTTGCTATCATCATATACATAGCCGGAAACCGCTTGTGCATAAGTATCCGCCAAAATAAACAGCGACATAGAGCAGGCCACAATAAGCCTGGAGAAAAAAGATGTCATGATAATAACTTATAGTTTACATGTAGTAAAATGGCAGCGAATGAAATCTCAAAATCTAAAAATCCCGCAATCAACAATGCCTTTCTACTCATTATTGAGCGAACGGTATTTTTTGGGCGACATACCAATGATGGTGCGGAAGCGTTTTGAAAAATAATACGGATCATCAAAACCCATGCTGAAAGCAATCTCTTTTACTGACCGATCTGTAAAATTAAGCTGCTGACAGGCTTTCTGCATTTTCATCTGCACAAAATAATCAATGGGCGCATAACCGGTTTTTTGCCTGAACAGGTTAGAAAACCGCGATACCGAATAATTATATCGGCTGCTGAGATCATTCAGCGAAATATTTTCGTTGATCTGTTCCTGCATAAAAAGGATAGCGCTGTCTACACAATCAATTTTATCGTTGCCCGTTCCGGCATAGTGGCGCGCGTTGTAAATAAACAGCGCTAAAAAATGCGACAGGCACATATTGGCGAATAGCAGGTTATCGATACTATAGCCTAACTCGAGTGTTTTATACATTTTCGAAAACAACTGCAATACATCTCCATTGTTTTTTACAAAAAATGGTTTGAAATGCTGCTGCACGGCATGTACTTCATTAAGTTCTGGCAATGAATCGCCGCCAAAGTGTACCCAGTAAATGCTCCATGGATGTTCCTGGCTGCTGCCATATGAATGTTCCACATGCTGAGGAAGAATAAAAAATTCGTTGGTACCCACTTCGTACCGTTGTTTGCCAATCTGGTACCACCCTTCGCCATCCACACAGTAAAAAAGAAAATTCTCGGGCAGGCCCTTCTTGCGATAGGTGTAATGATCCTTGGCTTTGGGATAATAGCCCATACTGCATATATGCAGGTGTTTCAACAGCGGATTGCTGTGCACGCGCGCTTTTAAAATTGTTTTGGGAATTTCAATGCGCTGGCGGCCTGCGCCATACCAAATATTCTTGTGCGACCCCTGTTTATCGTCTTCTTTCATATGCAAACGGTAGAAAAGAAAGGTAATTTACAGAAACCTAAGAGAAAAAAAGGGAAAAAGCGTGCAAGGGGTTAAGAGCAGGGCTAACAGCACAAAGAGAAAAGGAGAAGTAGCGTTGATATAGGGAAGCTAAGAGAAAAAAGAGAAAAAGAGGTTTAAGTTTTGCTAACGTAACCAGCGGTGAGTAAAGCGCTTGAGGAAAAGTAGCTTTGATATATCGCGAAGCCAAGAGAGAACAAAGAGAAAAAAAAGGCGTTGCTGCGATGTCTTTTGAATTTTGACTTTTGACTTGTTATTTTTGACTTTCTAACTCACCACTCAATCCGTATATCACCCAGCAGCCCTGCTTTCAACAATGGTTTTCCCTTTAACCTGAATGGCGCAGTGGTTTGCGTAATTCTTTTATTTTCCGGAAGCAGGTTATCGCCAATCAGCCGGTTGGCCCAGGTATTGGCAACCGTAATCTCAATAGTATTGATACCGGGCCTAATTGCACCCGTAATATTTGTTCGCAAAGGCGGCGTCCATAGCGTACCACAATCTTTACCGTTTATACTAATGGTGGCAATATTGGCAACCTCTCCTATTGACAGCCAAACTTTTTTGCCTGTGGATGTGTCCTTCCAGTCAAAAGATCGCCTGTATACGGCAGTGCCGCTATAATATTTAATGGATGCATCGTCTGCAACCGTCCAACTGGTAAGCGAATCAAAAACCACTGGCTTCACTGGCCCTCCAAACGCTGTATCAAATGTTACCTGCCATTGATTGTTTAACAATAATGTGTGATTAGGGGAAACAGGCAATACGTTTTTTTCAGGTTGTACAACACTGTTAGTAAACACCAGAAAGATTGATTCATTGGGTGCAAATGGTATTGACATATAAATGCGGCCGTTTTCTGAGCGCCAGCCAGACGCCACCGTTATCTCTCCTGTTACGGCATTCCAAAGCGATGGCTGTTTACCTGCTATGCGAAATGAAACCTCTACCCTTTGTGCGCTGTCTTTTTGGTTGGCTAAAAAATAAATATCTGCCGATGCTGATCTCCGGTGTGCCCAGGCAATACTGTGGGTTTGATTGATTACAGACACATCTTTTTGCAACCCCAGTTTATCAAAAGATGATTGAACGTAAGGGATATCTATCAATTTAGTTGTACCGCGTTGTTGTTCGGCTGCCAGTTGCGCCATTACTGTTTTTATTGTTTCCTCATTTGCCGCTGTACCAATGGCATGATGGTAAGCCGTACTCATCAATACCGTAGCGCCATCTTTTATTAATTGCTGTATTTTTTTTGCCACAGCTGCAGACATATATCCTTCATTGGGCTGCATGGGGTGTTTGTACGGAACTACCAGCAACGCATAACTGGCGCCTCCCGGCAATACTATCCTGCCATTTTTTACTGTAGCCAGGTGCAGCAATGCATCTGGGTTGAATGAATCATACGCATACCCGTTCAACGCATCCACCCAATCTTCCGGATCGGCCATATTTGCCGAGTGCGTAACGCCATCAGGTATTTGCCGTAATGGTTCGCCCGTATTTTGCAATCGCTGTTTTTCTGCAGCAACTTTTTCCGGGCCAAATAGACCGGGCAATGTGTTCATCAACCTGTCTGGCAATAACGAGCGGCGCGGTACTTCCTCCCCGGTAAACACGGCAATATCTACTACCGGTTTGCCGGTTTGCAATAATGCCTGGCAACGTTGCAAATAAGTAATCCAAGCTTTGCCCTGTTTCCACCAGGGCTGATCGCGCTGAAAATAAACGCCCACACCATCCAGCGTCATCCCGGGTTTGCGATCCATCCATGGGTTGTGTACAAAAACATGCAGCACCATTTTATTGATGCCCAATGCAAAATTGCGGTCGCCCGTTGTTTTTATATTTCCCGGATGCTCGCCCCAGTTCATTCTTACAGAAGTAAATGCCTCTGCCTGCACAACCGGCTTTGCGTATACGTGTGCACCACTAATGGCATCCAGCATATCATTGGGCTTATCGTGGGTAGGACTGTTCAGCCAAAACTCACCCATAGGTATATCCGCATTTTTATAATGCAGCATACCATCGCTTAGCATGGTGGGTGCCACAGATTCGGCACTGAACACACATCCTTTTTCATGCGCCAGTTTTTTCAACGTTGAATAAAATACATCATTGATAAGTGCAGCAATGGTTTCGCGTACATCGTGCAAAAACTTTTCAGCAAATTCATTGCTTTCTACGGGAACGCCGGTCATGGCCAGCAGGTAAGGCATCATATCATAGCCCATACGCTTTTTAAACGCTGCCGGAAAAGCATGGCTCCAGTTCTGGCTGCCACACTCCCAACTGTCTACATGAAATATTTTTAACACTTCCTGCGCCAGTTGTTTGTCAGTTTTTTTAAATGCCATTGCAAACCAGTTGTTGAATTGCGATGTAATAGCAGCGGCGTCAAACTTATCGCATTCCAACCCTTTGGCGGCGCCGCCGGTAGCATTTGTATGCCCGGTTGATGTATGTCCAATCCGCACCACCACCCAATTGCCTGCAGGTGTGGTCCAGTGCAATACACCATTGCTATCCAGCTTGCTGGTAAGGTTAATAATATTCTTAAGTGGCACTGCGCTACTGTCGTTCCGTTCCTGCATACCGGCACCGGCTACCCTCCACATACTGCCGTTCTTCGACTGGTACTGGTGTATCACCGGCTCATCGCTCAGGTAAATATTATTGATCTTGAGTGATGGTTTCCATTTGGCGGCATCAAGATCTTCTGCGCCAGGTTCAGAACCTGCCTTATCATACACAAACCGAAAATATTTTGCGGTAGTCAATGGAATAGCGCTGGTATAATCTTCATCTGTATCCTGCCATCCATGGCGTGGTGGTTGCAACCTGGTAACGGTGGTAAAATGCACCCCGTCATTGCCTGCCTGTATGATTAGTCTTTGGGCCTGGTAATTATTGCCGCCGGCATGAATGCGTACAGAGCGGCAGGTAAATGGATTGCGGTAGTGGTATTGAATCCAGCAGGCGGTATCACTCTTAAAACTTTCTTTATTGCTTTCTTCAAAACATAGGAAGCTGGCTTTAGCGCCTGTGCTGGTAGTTACGGATGGCACCTGTATGGTATCGCTGAATGCCTGCCGGCTGTTGGCGGGGTACGCAAATACGGCAACGTCTTTATAATATCCTTCAAGTGTTTGTGGCTGATTCAACACGGGCTGGGCAGTTCCCCCTTTTAAGTATTGCTTGGTCCATACCAGTTTTTGCATCGACTGTGCCGGTTGTATCCATGGGCCGCCGGCAAGGGCAAAGCCATCGCTCACGTGCATGGCTAGTTGCAGTTGCAAACGTTTGGCTTCCTGCATGGCAAATTGTACCATAGCCCACCATTCGGGTGTAAGCTGCCTGACCACGGGTTGGAAGGAGATGGCTGCAGAGGTATCTTTTATGGGCATCAGGTAAGCACCGCCAATGCCTGCCTGTTGCATGCTTTCAAGGTCGGCGGTAATTCCGGCTTTGGAAACGGCACCCTGCATCCAGTACCAGAACACCCAGGGCTTTGCGGAATTGGGTGGGTTTTTAAATTGTTGTAAGAGGTTGCCAGGAATGTTGTTTTGCCCGCGCAACAATACCGGGGGCAATAAAAGAAATGATAAAAGGGTGCATTGTACAAAAAACAACTTTAGCTTCATATGGCAAACCTGCAGGCTGTTAATTAGCGGCAAACTGCAATTTACTGGCTCCTTTACTAACTGAAGTAGCAACTGCAATGCCGCGCTGATCTTTATTGTTAACGGCGCAGTAAAAATGATATACAACGCCTTTGTATTTGAGCACAAAACTTTTGTGTGCGTATTTTTCGTCGTAAGGCGTAGATGCAGTTATCAGGTCAGGGCCATTCCAGTCAGTCCAGTGTACCAGGTCGTAACTGCAGGCAAACCTGTTGAATGCATCCTTTCTTCCTTCCCAGAAAGCGCCAAAATAAAACATTACCCACAAATTATCTATCTTTTGTATGACTGCATCACCGGTAATCCCAATTTTATGGTGCACCACCGGGTCAATGCCCAGGCGTTTCCAGGTAAGCATGTCGTTGGAGACGGCCATACCAATGCGTTCAAACCAGCGCCATTTGGGTGTATTATGGCTGGTATCCCCATTGGCGTTGTAATACATAACAAAGGGGTAACCGGTAGTTTTATTTTTATCCCAGATAACGGTGCTCTTGTATAATTTTTTATTTTCCCACCAACGCACATCATTGTCTGTGGCGGTCAGTATGGGTTTGGCCATGCGCTCCCATTCATGTGGCCGGGCCGGGTTGTTGGCTGTGCTGGCGATTCCTATTGCCAGGGCGCCTGTTTCATATCCTTTATCGCTGCCGCCTATATAAGACATCCAATATTTCTGCTGATAGCGTTGCCATTGGTAGCTGCCGCCCCACTGATAATCCTGCAGGGCCACATAACCCGCTTTCTGGTTGCCGTCCCAGTCTGTACTGTCTGAAAAAGACATCATTTTTCCAAGCGTTTTCCAGTTAAGCAGGTTATCACTTTTGGCCAGCCAGGTTTCATACCCGCGGCCATCAAACATGATGTAAGTCATGTACCAGCTGTTGCCTTTACGAAACACAGAGGGGCAATCAATTTTTCTTGTATTATCAGGCGGCACAACTACCAGGCCGTATTTGAAAGGTGTTTTTATTTGTTCATACGTTTGTTGCATCACCGCCTGTGGTACATCTTTTTGCTGCGCAAATGCCGCATGTATGATCAGTAAAAGCCCCGGTATCATCATATGTTTTATCATAAGCCGTGAATCTGCCAAATGGTTTGATAATGAAATTCTATGTCAAAACTGTAACGGTGACCCACATGCTATCTTAGCAGCGGCATCCATACTGTCATATCTGTTTTACCCCGGTTGGCCCATGCAAAATAAGGTATTAGCTTAATGTCTACCGGTTGGGTGTTCTTGTTTACTTCCTGATACAAAGAATTTTTCCACTGTACTGGTTGCAGCATTCTTGCCCGACCAGTTAACGCCAATACATGCCCGTTGCTTACTGTTACAGGCAAAGTATGCCATTCAATATTGACGGGTATACCAATGTTAAAAACATTTTTTGAAGCCAAATCGGCGCTTTCCAGGCAATATACCACCGGGCCACGTTTAACGGTTACCTGGTTGCGCGTCTCTTCTACCAGTGGGTTTGATTCTAGCAACACCGCCGGCATCTCAAGCATGAATGTTATCTTATCTCCGGCCTTCCATTGTTTATCAATAACGATATATCCATCATCACCCGCCGCTGCACTTGCCGCTTTTCCATTGATGCTCAACGTTGCTTTCTTACACCAGCCAGGCATGCGAAGGTGCATCTCCATTTTTTTTGCAGGCGCTTCGGTAATGTTGAATGTGATAGCGCCGCTCCAGGGATATAGCGTTTGCTCTTCAAACGCAAAGGATGATCCATCTGCCAATTGTGTACGCAGTTTATTTGCACCATACAGGTGTACATACAGTCCCTTGTCTGACATACCGTACATATAGTTGCCCACTTCGGCAATGGTGCGTACAATGTTGGGCGGGCAGCAATTAGAAAGTTGGATGTAAGGTTGTCTACCCCCCTGCCATCTCAGTTGATAAGGATAGTCAGCAGAAGCCGCCAGCGGATTGGTATAAAAAAATTCGGTGCCCTGCATACTCGCTCCACTCAGCACACTGTTGTACAATGCCAACTCCATTACATCTGCATAGCGCGCCTGCCCTGTTACCAATAACATGCGCCAGTTCCATAAAACATTGCCAATGTTGGCGCAGGTTTCGTTGTGCGCGCTAAAATTGGGCAGCTGGTAATCACGGCCATAGGCCTGGTGAACTTTTTGAACCGTATCTGGTTTATAAGACACGCCATCAACAGATACGCCATCATACAAAGCACCGCAACCGCCAGTAACATACATTTTGTGGTTAACTACATTGTCCCACATTTTATTGAGTGTGGTTAGCAATGCAGGTTCACCGGTTTCTGCATACAGGTCTGCGGCTCCGGCAAATAAATAGTTAGCGCGCACAGCATGACCTACAACTTTTTCCATTTGCCTGAATGGCTGGCGGTCGCTATTGTCATCTGTACCTTCAACGGTGCCGCGTATACTCATTAATTTATTTACCAGTTGTAGGTATTTTTTTTCGCCGGTTGTTCGGTACATTTCTGTTATACCCATGTAGTGCGATGGGCAAATAGCATTGCGTGCCTGTTCGGGCGTGGCGGTAGCATAAAAACCAATCAGAAAGTCCGTTGCTTTTTTTGCAATGTTGAGCAACGATGTTTTGCCGGTTGCTTGGTAATGTGCGCAGGCAGCAGTCATGAGGTGTCCAAAATTGTAAGCTTCAAAGCTTAATTTATCATCAAACATTTTTGCCTGACCGCTTTTCTGCTGTTCAATAATAGATTTAGTATAGATATAACCATCAGGCTTTTGCGCTTTGCCGATCACTGCGATGGCCATATCCATCTGTTCATCCAGATTTGTATCTTTTGTAACCGCATACACGGCCGCCATTGCTTCCAGCACCTTATAAAAGTCGCCATCGTGAAAAGACGGACCACGAAAATGCCCGGTATCAAGACCAGCCGCTATTCTGAAATTTTGAAATGAATAACACCTGGTTTTGCTGGTATAGGTTTCCCAGATTTGCGGCAGCATGGCATTGCGGCAAGTGGCAAAACGTTCTGCCCAGAAGCCAGTGGTAAAATGCACATCGCCCATGCCAACCCCGTGCAGTTTTGCGTATTTGCTGCCGGCCGTATTTACAAGCGCGTGTTGGGCTGTTGCATGGAGCATTAGCAAAGCCCAAGTGATGGAAAGAATATTTTTTTTCATGGTAATCATTAGTTAACAAATGCGGGCTTCATCATGGAAAACCCTGTTGTGGTATTAGCATAGCTGCCTGCGGCAGACTAGTTCATTACATTATCTCACATTGCTTTGTAATTAATCACATAATTTATACCTGGTTGTATCTTGATCTCGTATTTGTTAGTGCCGCTGGCTGTAATAAACAAATCTTTACCGGTTGGTTTGGTTTTGCTTTTTATTTTTAGTACGCCATTGCCTGCGGGACTTTTAATTTTTATTTGTGAAAGGCTGCAATACATATCAATAGTACCAGCAGGCACTGGCACTTTTCCCTGCATCCATTGCAGGCCGCCAAGATTGGGTTCTATTACATAACTGGTATATCCAGGGCCCGTTGGTTTTATACCCAGGTAATATTTGCCCAACAGATACAGTGGGCTGGCACCCCAGGCGTGGCAAAGACTTTTTCCAAAAGGACGGCCATACATTGCATAATGTTCGGCACCTTTTTTTGCGGGGTCATATTCTTCCCAAAAAGAAGTAGCGCCCAGTTTCAGCATCCCACCCCAATAATCTTTCATCTGGCCCAGCACATACGGCTGCTCTCCCATGGCGCATAGTGCCTCCAGTTCATAAAAGCGCATATACGGTGTAGTTATCTTTTGAATACTATCGTTTAGCAATACTGACTTCCGCACCATTTGCTTTTGCGCTTCAGAGAAATAATCGAAAAATATGGCAAACATGTTGGCATAGCGCGTAACATTGTCTGTTTGCTTACCATTGATACGACTGTGCACCAGCGCTTGCTTGCTCTCGTTCCAATACAATTCAAACAACTGCTTTTTAAGACCTGATGATAATTGCTGGTATTGCACAGCACCTTTTTTATCATCGGCAATGCCGGCACACAAAGCCATCGTTTCAAGGCTACGGCACAGCAACAATTGTTCAAAACTCAATTCGCCCATTTTGCTAAGACCATTTGCCCAGTCAATAAACACCCAGTCGCCAGCCATGCCTTCCATTAGTCCATTGCTATTTCTGCGGCCAAGGCAATACTCCATCATGCTTTGCATACGGGGGTAATTTTGCTGCAGGAAAGCTTTATCTCCCGAGTACAAATAATAATCATAAATACTCATGAACCAGTAAAACGTATAGTCCATTATGGTATTGATATGAGACGTAACCGGGTCTTTGCCGCGCAATGCGTAGATGGTGCGTTTTACGGTTTCATTATCATTCATCAGATAATAATTCATAAGGTAGCTCTGGTACGCATCACCACTCCATACCCATCTGTCGCGTTTAATGCCATCAATAAAAAATTCGCGTGTACTGAGGTGCAGGGTATACTTGGCGATGTCATAAATCTTATTGATGGTTTCATCGGAGCAGGTAAAACCGCCCTTATCGGGCAAGTCTGCATACTCATATAAAACTGAAACGGAGTCTATACTCAGCGCCTCATCATACTGCAGGTTTACATACCGCAAGGCTTTTGATAACACCATAGTGGTGTCCTTTTTTTCGGACAGCTGTAAGGTTAAGCGATCCAGTGTTTCACAATGTTCTGTGGACAAGGCTTCTTCCTTTGATTCGCCGTAATAGATCGACAGTTTACCACTGCCCTTAACGCCGTGCAATTGTATAAACCCGAATGTCTCCCTGCCGAAGTCTGCCAGTATAGAATGCGGGCCTTTTGTAACGCTGGCGGCAGATAATTTGGATACCGGCAATTTAAACGCAGATGGCAATTGACTGATGGTAGTAAAGTTCCAGCATCCGGCCTTTACCCAGCTGGTGGCAGACACATCAGATGTTTTGCCCGACTGGTCTATCCATTCTTTGTTCTCAAACGTTACCAGCCACGATGCATCTGAGAAAAGGCTGGTGCCTTGTACAAAAATAGCAGGCACGTGCGCCTGGTTATACACTTTTATATTAATAAAATGTTTGCCGGCAGGTACCGTAATCTCGGTGGGACTGGCTTCAAAAGCTTTGCCATCCAGTTTAACATTGTATTCTCCTTCTACGGCAATAGCTACCTGTTCCTGTTGAGCCAGTTCAAATGTTTTGGTAAATTCAACCATCACATAATGATTGTCTGTCTTCCAGAATACAGGCAGAAAAGTAGAACGCTCTGTACGGCGGTTCTGCATCTGGTTAGCCAGAGAAATTTCAAAATCGCCGGGGTACCAAATCCAGGTAGCCTGTTGCGCTGCGAGTGGGCCACATGTGCAAATAGTTATCAACAGCAACAACAACCCTTGCTTGTAAAAAGATCTGCGGCTACGTTCAAATATGTTTTGGTGCATCATACTATAATTATTTAAACCCGTTAAAGAAAAGATAGAGACAGACTATGGTGATACCCAAGAGCGTAAACAACAATTTTACCCTGCCGCTGGTAACCGGCATATCTGCGGCCAGCATTTTTTGTTCATTGGTAGAGGGCGCTCTGTCTGTAAGCGATATAATGATGGCAGCAATAAACAGTATGGCAAAAATATAAAAGGATAAAAGCAGGTAGTGCGGCCAGAAATGATATTTATCCGGCGTAAGTACCCACAAATACAAAACACCGGTAGCCAGGCTAAAAGCTGAACCATAAGACAAAATACCGTTCACCGCCTTCCTGGTGGTGCGTTTCCAGAATACAGACAACAAAAATACCACGGAAAGTGAGGGGGCAATGAACCCAAGTACAGATTGAAAGATATCAAACAGGTTCAACCCTTTTATATTATCTATTGCAAGGGCTACCAGCACGGCAAATATACAACCAGCCACCACCGTTATACGCCCGATTTTGATAATCTGCTGGTTAGTGGCTGCAGGATTTATCTTCTTTACATATACATCTGTAGTAAAGACTGCGCTCAGTGCATTTAATGAAGAGCCGATGGTGCCCACCAATACGGCAATCAGCACCACAATTACCAACCCGTTCATACCCGGCGGAAAGAGGCTGGTTACCATGGTCATGTAAGCCTCATTGGGATCCTTTAAACCCGGGAACAAAATAAAGCATAGTATGCCCGGCAATATAAACAGTGGCAAGGCGAGTACTTTCAGCCACCCGATGAAGTTTACGCCCAACTGGCCCTGTTCAAGATTTTTTGCACCCAGCACAGATTGTACCATGGCCTGGTCTGTACAAAAAAAAGCGACCGCCGCTACCGGGTAACCAAGTAATAATGCGGGCCACGGATACTTGCTATCGCTGGCGGGATGAATTAAATTCCAGTAACCGGCGGGTGTTTGATGAAACATTGCGCTGATACCGCCAACTTTTTGCAACCCCAGGTAACTGAGTGTAAGCGATACCAGGATCAATAAAATCATCTGGAAAACATTTACGCGTGCAATTGCTTTCAATCCACCGGCAAAGGTAAAGATGCCCGCAAACAGTACCAGCACAATAACCGATTGCCACATGGGGATGCCCAATATTTGCCGCACCAAAAAACCGCCGGCAAACAAACCCAGCGATAACCACGATATCAGTATTTTTATCAGCGCATACCAGGCCAGTATATTCTGCGTGCTGTTGCCATAACGGCGGCCCATAAACTCGGGCATGGTAGTTACTTTTGAAGCAATGTAACGGGGCGCAAACACCATAGCCAGCAATAATAAAAATACAAAGGCATACCATTCAAAATTGCCGGCAACAATACCGGTGCTATAACCAATACTGGCAAATGCCAGCAAAGAAGAGGGCCCTACATTTGTGCCCCACATGTTAAAACCGATATTGTACCAGTTTAATGATTTGCCTGCCAGGAAAAGATTTTCTTCTTTTTTCTTTTTACCAAAGCTGGCCATATACCCAATTATAAAAAGCAGCAACAGGTATATGGCAACAATAATAAAATCAATTGGCTGAAGCTTATCGTAAATTTTGTTCATTCCTCTTTACGCCTCCATGTTTATGTGAAAAGCCCGTAAGGTATCACTCACTTTTACAGGCATGCCTGTTTGAAGGCTTTTATCCATTGCCTGTAACAACGCAACGGTGCCGATACCCTCTTTCAGATCGGGGTAAGCGGTAAAATGTTGGTCAATGGAATCAGCGAAATAATCCAGGTAATTCTGATATTCGCCTGCATGGTGGCTTTGCCCTTCAAACCTGAAATAATGTTTCAGTTGCGCATCGCCCCAGGTAATTATTTTTTCTTCACCGGTATTGGTGGTAACTGCATACCGAAGCTCGTGGTAATCTGCCTGGCTGGCGCCTTCGGTTCCGCGGAGGATGCAACTCATACCGCTTTCACGCGAGGTAGGTTGTACCGGTCCCGTATAAGCGCCGCTTATACGCGCTATCCTTCCATCGGTGGCTTTAAATATAAAGTGCATGGTATCTTCATGCTTCAAACCGGCTTTTATTCCATTGGCACTTATCATACCGTAACCCATTACTTCTTCAATATTGGGCAGGTACCAGCGTATAAAATCCACGGGATGGCTAAGCCCGCCGTACAGCCATTTGAAAGAATTTTCTAGCGCCCATTTCTTTTGGAGGAACCAGCGGTGGTCTGCGTTATAATGGCTTTCAATGGTGATGAGCTGGCCAATGACACCCTGCTCAAAATCTGCCCGCTGTCTTTTATAAGGTTCAAAGAATCGTGAACTTTGTCCTACAAATACTTTTTTACCTGTTTGTTGCTGCAGTGCAATGAGTTCATTTGCATGTGCCAGGTCATCTATAAATGGCTTGGTGCATACCACGTGTTTGTTGTGCAGCAAAGCCTGTTTAACATGTGCTGCATGCAAGTGGTCGGGTGTGTAAATGGCGATGATGTCAATCGACGCATCATCCAGCATATCCTGGTATTCGGTAGTGTACTCATGAATATTAAATTCATCGGCGCGCTTACGGCAAAGCTCCGCATCCCGGTCGCAAATCATTTTCAATTGCAATTTGGGGCTGTGCAATGCAGCAGAAATGGTGCTCCGGCCTTCCCCCAAACCAAGTATTCCGATATTCAGCATCAGTACAACTATTTATTGATTATTGAACGGGTGCAAAAAACACCCATGTCTCTCCTTTTTTTGTGCCCGTAATCCCTTGCTGGTATTTGCGCATTAGCTTGTTCCACTCGTCCATACGCGGGTTATTGACGGTCGTTTTGGGGTTCAGCTTATCTAAAGTTTCTCCTTTCGGAATACTTATCACCAACATCAGCTGACGTCCATTTTTAAACACCAGCAACTGCTGAAACCCTGCATTGCAAAAGCCATTGGCTACTTCTGGCCATTTTTGAAATTGGGTAGAATGGTAATCGAGGTATTCTTTTTGAAGAACCGGATCGGCTACCAGGTTGGCAGTAAGTATGGTATGTTGCCATGTGGTGGCTACTGTTTTATCTTTGCAGTGCTTCCTGTTGAACTCATACACCAGGTTGTAATAAACATTTACCTGCGTACCGGGAAAAGTATTCTGTAACCGCCGTTGCATTACGCCAATATCAGCCACCTGACCAAAATATACATAATGTTGCTGCCACCTGTAAATGGCCGATGAGTCCATATTGTTTTGCTGTAAAATTTTTTTGAGCTTAACCAGGTCAAGCGTATCATTTTCTTTTACTACCAGCTCAATAATTTCATGATGAGCTTCTGTGACTGGCCATGCATTGAGCACGGCCGACCTTTCTTTTGCAAGGTATTGGAACGGGCTTTGAAGGCCTGCCTGCTGACGGATGCCTGCAGCTACCTGCGGCCCGTTGTTAAACCATCTGTTGTCAGGTCCGTTGGCGTTCTGCAAAAATTTTTGAGCGGGCGTCCAGTTATCCTTAACTGTAATGCCAGAAGACCCTTCATCGGTATACAAATAAAACCAGTGCGAAGGCAGGTGTGCGTAAGGCGCTTTGTAAATGCTGTCTACATAATTTTCGCTGATAACCGACCCTGGTTGTGCGCTCAATGTATAAATACCTGCACAATCATAATTGTGTTTGCCGTAATGATGAATCTTGTTACCGCTGATGCGGTTATTCTTCATGGGGTTGTACGCCTCATTCCAACCCCATCCCATGCTTATCCCGGTGTTGGCAACGTCTTCTACTTCATTGTGTTCAATAACGGTGTTGCGCGTATAACCTGCACCAATGCCCACACAACTCCAGTCTTCATTGGTAGCATTGCTGATAAGATTGTTGCTGATGAGCAATCCATCTGTTACTTCGCGTTCATCTTTGGGATGATACGCAAGGTGAATTTCATTGGCTTCATCTGCAAACACGCCGGCCAGTATGGCGGTACCACCAATATCTTTAAAGAGATTGCCTTTTATAAAACTGGTGTGTACGCCTTTATGATAATCGAGACCCGTAGAACCCAAATGTTCAAAATTGCATTGCTCAAAGCCGCAACTGTCTGCATATGAAACCTGCACCGCTGCGGCAGGCCTGCCTATCCACGCCTGGTTGTCAAGCGAAGGCTTTTCTTTTGTACCCGGCGGTGATAATTTATACGCATCCAGCATATACATGCCTGCCTGGTGGGGTACATGCCCGTAATTGGAAGGGCGCAACCACCCCGTATACCTGAATGAAATGTTTTTAAAAAAAATATAAGAGACCGGCTTATCCGCAGCACCTTCCATTTGTACAAGCGTCTCCAGCAACGGAGCCGTTACATTTGCTTTTGTCATGTCTTCTCCCGGTAATGGCCAATAGTAGATCGTATGGCGTGCCACATCCAGCCACCACTCGCCGGGCTGGTCTAAAAACGTACTGGCATTGGCGAGGTAAAAAGCCGAGTTACCGGTTTCTTTAGACAGCCAGGGCGCCGGCCATGGATGTTCGTTTTGGATCCTGCTTTCCGGTTCGCGAAAAAAAAGGCGCGCACTATCGCCACCCAATAGATCAATTTTTTTTATGCGCAATACGGCAATGGCCCACCATTGATGAATAAACATTTCCGCGCCCTGCATATGTTGCAATGATGTGGAAGCAGGCAGCGGTATTACGCAACTACCCTCTTTCTTATTCCAGCTGAGAATGCGAGCCATCGCATCCCCACTGGTGTTTTTAGCGCGCACCGCTTTCCGGTTGTTAACCCAGAGCTGCCTGAAGTTGAGCAGTTGCGGCACATCGGCCATCCATATTTTTTTTTGTGCACTTGCACCAAAACCGGGAACAGTTTGGGTGGGTCGTTGCCAATTATTGATGGTAATACCACCGCTGAGTATAGGCTGTTCGGAGGACGCAGCTTCAATATACGTTGGACTTGCAGCAGTACCGCCATCTTCAGCACGAATGAAAATGGGTTCCTGCAACGGGTATATGCCCGGGCCAACAATGATGTGAATGCCGTTTGCAATGGCGGGGTCTTGTAATCGGCGTAGTTCCCTGGCTTTTCTAAGTGCAGCTGCTATTGAAGCCAACGGCTTTTCTTTGGTGCCGGGTTGATTGTCTGCACCCTTTACCGCCACATAAATGTCACCTGCATACAATTGGGAGCAGGCAAGTAACACAATGGCAAATGGTAAAAGGACAAGCAACCGTTTCATTCTTTTCAGTTAGCAGTGTAAATGTAACCTGTTCAAACGTTAAGTTGAATAAATGTACCGATGGTAAAGGCCTTTAAAAAGGTTAGTATTTACTGAATTGATGGAAGATTTTACTGCAATGGTGCCCCGCTGGTTATTACAAGTGAATCGTCATTTTTACCCGGCATATCGTAGCTTTTGTATGGCTCAATAGAAACAACTAAATTCATAAGTAGGGCATATAATCCGTTTATAATATGAAATCCGAAAGATATATTTTTGAAGCATCCGCCTCATTTTTAGAATTCCAGTTTTTCAGTGTGGGGCCAAAAGGAAAAATTAAAAAAAGAGTTATTTTTAAACGGTTTGAAAATAACACCAATGTTTTTAATCTGGGTTTTGGAGACCTGGATGAAAATGGAAACATCAATGATCTTATCGCGACGGCAAATCAGGATAGTGAGAAAGTATTAGCAACAGTGGTACTAACAATCTTTAAGTTTTTTGAAAAACACCCTGATTGTTTTGTCTTTGCAACCGGAAGTACGCAAAGCAGGACCCGTTTATACCAAATTGGAATAAGCAAAAATTTGCCAGAAATACTACAATTATTTGATATTTACGGTTTTACAAAAAACACCTGGGAACAGTTTGAAAAGTTGAAAAATTATGAGGCATTTTTAGTGCGGCAAAAAAAATAGTATCTTTATGCAAATGAAAAAGACAAAACAACCCGATGTTCTGCTTTCAATAAAAAAGGACTTGGCCAAGATTAAATTAAACCCTTCAATGAAAAGCATAAAAGATGCGCCTTTCATTAAAAAAAAGATGGCAAAAGGAGCTAAAATGATTGCTATTGCTGGCTTGCCAAAATAATTCTATTTTTTCGCTTATTATTTTCATGCACAACTCTTCTTGCTTAAATTGGTTTCAGCCTTAAATTATTGATCGTTGGTTCACCGGTTTGCCCTCGCTGGTAAGATATTTTCTTTTGAGCTTTTGAAGGCGTACAGTAAGAGCTGGCCGTCTTAATAACCCGCCGCAAACAATTACTAATTTTTAATTACCGTTGGAATATCGTCTTAAGATACGCGGTATTGGCGCTGTAGTTTCCTTTTACATCCCGGGGTTTGGTTGCATCCCTGCTCCGCTCAATGACCAACCAGCCACTCCAATTCATTTTATGAAGCGTTTCCTTTACAGCTTTCATATCAATCTGCGGATCGTTTTGCAACCATACGCTGTCTTTGTTGCTTGCATGTATCATGGCAATGCGATCTTTGCCAAGGGTTTTTAATTCACTCAGTAAATTCCTGCCTTCTTTTAACGGGTTAGAAAAATTGAAATAAATTTTAATGGCAGGCGAATTGATTTCCTTCAGCAATTTTACTTCTTCAGCAGCGCTTAATGCAGTCTCAACAGCTATCACTACGCCTGCATCGGCCGCCATGTCACCGGCTATTTTTAAACGTGCCACCACGGAATCGTGTACACTGGCATCCTTTTTCAAATCACACTGAATACCCAGCGGAAGAAAAGCTGTTTTTACGTTCATCCTTTGCATGGTTCGAATACAATCTGCTATAGATTGCCGGTATTCTGCACGGCTGCAAAACGATTGAGCATAATAGCCAGTCATGGCCAGTGAAAAAATTTCCAGGTTTAACTCTTTTGCTTTCTTCAGGAACAGCTGCCGTACGCTATCATTCAGTAACTGGTTGTCAAACGTTGGCCTGGTACCCAATCCGCCCATATCTACCTCAATACCATCAGCACCTATTTCTTTGGCCAAAGGCAGCGCGCCCAGTTTCTGTCTTTTGAGTAACATCAGGTCTATCACACCAATTTTATAGCGTTGCTTGGTTTGAGCACGCAAAGCCGCCGGCGAAAAAAGGATGACAACAAGCAAAAGCGGAATCACATGTCTCTTCATACTATTGATGTTTCAAATTATTCCAAAGCAGTTCAAGTTGCGCAAATCCTCTGATGGCGTTGGCCGGTAACTGTTGACCATGATCGCCAAATACGTACAGTAACTCCTCCTTTTCAATGGTGATGCCCGATTCATCAATATTTCCGGCTGCATTGCTGATTGCCTTAATGTTTAATTGTAACTGTTTTGCCATAAACTGGTAGACAGCAGTTCGTTTGTTGATGCCAAAGTCGTGTTTCTCTAACGGCAGGTGTACGTTTTGTACGTTCTCTTTCTTATTATACCAGCTGTACATTTTTTGCAGGTATAAAAAATCGTGTCCCGGCATTTTGTCTGTCCAGTCGCCACCATCACTTACAACCAACTGGGGCCGTGGTGCTGCCATGGCCGCTATTTCCACATTATTGGTGCGGCCGCCGCAATCGTGAATGGGCATACCGCTTTCGCAGGGGCATCCGCCAAAAAAGTAAGACGACAATGAGACGACAGGTGCGGATATTTTAATGCGGTTATCCAAAGCCGTCATCAATACTGTATGGCTGCCACCACCTGATCCACCGGTGATGGCTACACGATTTGTGTCGGCGTCTTTTAGCGACAATAAATAATCCAGTATCCTGATGCCGCCAAGCGCCTGAATGGTCATAGATAAACTTTTGCGGTGATCCTCCTGCTTGAATTGCAACAGTGATTCGCCCCAGGCAAACAGGTCGTAGCTAAAAGCCATGGCGCCCATTTTTGCCAATGCGGCGCAGCGGTACTGGCAATCTGCCCGGTAACGTTGTTTTTCCCAATGGCCATCCGGATTGAGTATCACCGGTATTTTTCCTTTGTATCTAGCGGGTTTATACAAAGAACCATTTATCCAAAGTCCGGGCAATATTTCTATGGCTATATTCTCAACGGTATAGCCAGCGTATTTGCGCACCGGGGTAATAACAGGTTTACTTACCGGCGGTTCTGGCAAACGGCTTAATTGCAATGCTTCCAGCAAACATGGCTGTAACAATGATTTCCGTTTCTCCCACTCACTAACATTATTGTATTGTGATGCGATGCGATCCATTTCTGCCCAACCTTCTTCGGGTTGCCAGCGATAGTATTCATAACTACCCAACTTGTAGACCTTGTCTTTATCTTTTTTTGCCTTAAGGCCCAATGGTGTAAGCACATTGGCCAATGTTGTTTCCGCATCATTACGAAAACGCCAGGTGGCATAATCCAATGTTTTATTTAACACCATTGAATCCGGATACCTGATGGTGATACCAAATCGTTTTTCAATGTCCGTCAACACTTCCTTTAAGGGCTTTGGATAGCTGCCGTCTGAATTGTATTGGGCGTGTAAGCAAATGCCACAGCCAATAACCAGCAAAAAAACCAACAAGATCTTCTGCATACAATTGTTCTTAAATAGCGGGGTCCAGGGGCACCGGCGGCAGCATTAAAGATTCTACGTCTACCGGTTGTATGGATAATGTGCGGCACCAGTTTTCAAAACTCTCATGAACTTCATTGAGTGTTTGCTTTTGTTGCGGTGTTAACTCCAATGCAGTGGCCCTGCTGATAGTTCTTACAGGCAGTCCGCGTTTACGTAGAAAATATTTCGCACTCATGGGGTAGGCCACATGAATGAGCGGGTCAACACGGCTGATCTCAGACTGCAGCCATTTTACTTCTTCCTGTTTATCCGGGTTGGTGGCGTTATTGACCAGCCACACCAATATTTCAGGATAAAAATTACCTGAGATGGAAGACATGCCCTTGGCACCCATTTGCACACTGTACATGGCGTTGGGCGAATGGGCATCATAAAACTCAAGTGCATTGCCGGTATCTTTTAAAATATCCAGCTTGGCCTTTACTTTGTCCAGATCGATTGAGGTGTCTTTATGATACACCAGCCGGTTGGCTGCAAGCAAAGTCTTAAATACGTCTGGGCCTAATATTCTTTTGTACGGCGCGGGGCATTCATACATACCCAGGGGAATGTTGCCGGTAAGCCTGAACATGCGCTCGAAATTTCTCAGCAATATCTCATCACTGTCTTCAATATTGGCGTAGTGGCCTGTTATGACTATGACTGCGTCAATACCGGTATCATATATTTTCTTACTGAATTCTGCCTTGTCTTCAATGGTAAGACCAAAAGAACCGGTAGCCACCACCGGCACACGACCATTTACATACCTCACCACGTGGCTGGTCAGTTCAATGCGCTCATCTTCACTGATGCTGTACATCTCGCTGCTAAGGCAGTTGGCAAAAAAGCCTTTCACCCCTGCTGCAAGGTAGAAATCAATGAGGTGACTGACCACATCAAGATCAACCTTTGCCTTAAGGTTAAACGGCGTTATCATTACCGGCACAAATTTTTTCTGAAACGAATTCATACATTAAAAATTCAAAAGTAAAAAGTAAAAAAATTTTGTTACCGGGTAAAACACTCACCACACAACACTCAACACTCAACACACAACACACAACACTCAACACTCAACACAACAATTAAGCAACCGTATTCACCAGTTCACCAATACCTTCAATAAATATCCTGATGACGTCATGACTTTGCAGCGTGAAATTATTATCTGGTACAACACTGGTGCCCGTCATAAGGTAAGCGCCTGCAGCAAACGAATATTCCCGAAACAAAAATTCTACCAGCTCGGCGTGTTTGCGTTTCATTTGATCAATTGATACGCTGCCATCAAACACCACAACGCCGTCCCTTTCAATTACTATGGCCAGTTTGGTAGTGGGGGCAATGGGCTCTTCCGTAACCAGTACGCATGGGCCAATGGCGGCACAGCCATCATACATTTTTGCCTGTGGAAGGTATAATGGGTTTTCGCCTTCAATACTACGGCTGCTCATATCATTACCGATGGTGTATCCTATAATTTTTCCGGATGAGGTAACCACCAATACCAATTCTGGCTCTGGCACATCCCAGGTGCTGTCTTTTCGTATCCTTACTTTACCATTGGGGCCTACTACCCTCGCGGCGTTTGATTTAAAAAATAACTCGGGTCTTTCTGCATCGTATACCTTGTCGTAAAAAGTAGCGCCACCGCTTTCTTTACTTTCCTCCATACGGGCAACTTTGCTGCGCAGGTAGGTAACACCTGCCGCCCATACTTCCTGCGTACCTACAGGTGCCACCAGTTCTTTTCCCTGTAACCACTCCGCATCTCCCGCACTTTGCATGTTGAAAATTTCTTTTTGCAACTGCGCATACAGGTCATCCCGGTTAATCAATACATCCCAGTCTGTTTCGCCCGAAACATAACATTCACCTTCAAATTCAATGATAATTTCTGCCTTGGTTCTATAAATTTTCATTTTTAAGCAATTTTATTCAAACCTAATCAATCGCTTTCATCCGGCAATCCTGATCTGTTGGCTTTTTCTTTTGGTATAGGTAAGCAAAAGCCCGGCTAAAAAAATGGTAAGCGTACCCACAACAATGATCATGTTTTTATGCAGGGGGTTCCGCAAAAACGCATACCGCTGCGGCAATAAGCCAGAAAATGTCATCCATACAATTACAACAATACCAATCAATACTGCAGTCAGCGCTTCCTGGTTACGAGTGCGCCTGCTTACCAGGCCCAGTAAAAATAAACCCAGCATGCCGCCCGCGAAAATGCCTGAGAGTTCCCACCATGTATCCAGCACGCTTTTGCTGCCTATCATTGCAAGCCCGGTGCACAAGCCGGCAATGCCAAAAACAACCGTGGCCAGGTACAACACGCGCAGGTAACCGCCTTCGCTGATTTCGGGCCTTAAATACTTCTTTACAATATCAATAGTAAAAACCGTTGCTGAGGCATTCATGCCCGAACTAATGGTGCTCATTGCTGCCGACAGAATGGCGGCCACAATTAAGCCCAGCAGCCCGGTAGGGATTTTGGTTACCATAAAATGCGGTAATACTTTATCGCCATAATCTGCGGGTTGTAATTGTGCAGCTGCGGCAGCCAACTGTTGCGGTGTTGCGCTGCTGCTCAACCGTTCGGCCGCGGCGGTTAGCTTAACCGGTTCTATCATTTGCGGATGCGTTTGGTAATAAGCAAACAATGCAGTGCCAATGATAAAAAATAACAAAGACGCCGGCACATAAATGGCAACGCACAGCCATACAGATTTGGACGCCTGTTTTTCAGAACTGGCCGTATGATAACGCTGCACGTAATTTTGATCCATACCAAAATTATTCAGGTTGATAAAAAACCCATAACACAACACCATCCAGAAGGTAGACTCCGTAAAATTGAAAGCGCCACTGCCCAGGCTAAATTTATTATGTTCGTTTGCAATACTGATCATGGTATGTACACCGCCCGGAATTTCTTTGATCACCAGGTATAAAATCAATACAGCGCCAAGTGTTTTAATGATGCCCTGCACTACCTCTGTCCATATCACCGCTTCAATGCCACCCAGCACAGTATAAATAATGATGCAAACGCCCATTACCAGCATGATGGTCACCATAGAATAACCAGTTAATGCCTGCAGGCTGAGCGCCATCCCAAAAAATACTGAGCCCATCCGCGCAAACTGGGTAAGCAAAAAACAAATCACCGCATAGGTTCTGGCCCAGGGGCCGAACCGCTTTTCCAAATTGGTGTAAGCCGATACCTGGCCCGTACGCCTGTAGAATGGAACAAAATATTTTGCAGCTACCCACGCCGCCAATGGCATCGACAAACTAAACACAAAAGAATTCCAGTTGCTGCCAAACGATTTTCCAGGTACACCCAAAAACGTATTGCTGCTTAAAAAAGTAGCGTAAATAGAAAGCCCTATGGCCCAACCCGGAATTTTGCCTGATGCAATGGTAAACTGTTCTGCATTTTTATTTTTTCTTGAAAAATAAAAACCTATCAATACCATGGCAACCAGGTATACAATAACTATGGCGATATCTGTAAGCGGCAAGTTGTTCATCAATCGTTGGTTACTGATTAATCGTCTGATGGCTTTGTAACCGTATTTACAACGCCTGGCCATTTCTCCGCTATTATGCGCTGTTTCATTTGCAGTTTTGCCGGGTCTATCATTACATATTTGATGCGCTCGCGCCGCCAGGTATATACAATATGCACCATTCCGTCTTTAGATTGTATAACTGAAGGATACGAATACTGGCTAATGGGTGAGTCTTCCAGTATAAGTGCAGCATACCATTGTTTACCATCTTTTGAAATAGCAACGTTTAATGGTGTGCGCGGGCCTTTGCCATTGGGCAATGCGCTGTCTGGCTTCACATGATTGTACACCAGCAACTGCCTTCCGTCTTTTAAAGTAACTGCATCGGTGCCTGAATTGTTGTTGGGTAATAACGATGCCTTCATAGGCCCCCAGGTCTTGCCACCATCATTGCTCCAAGATTCATTGATTGTCCGGTTTTTGCTTCGGCACATTACCTGCAAACGCCTGCCTGAATAAATTAAAAGGCTCGGCTGTATAGCGGAAACATTTTTACCATCATTCAAATCGGCCGATTTGCTCCAGGTTTTGCCTTCATCTTTTGTGTATTCAAAATGAACTTTCCATCCGTCTTTTTCGGTGCTGGATGGGCAAACCAATACACCGTCTACCAGCACGGGCTTGTTTTTAATGGGGCCGAGAAACCCCTGCGGCAGTGCTTCGCGCGGGCTCCAGGTATGGCCGTTATCTTTTGAACGCATCATCCAACCCGTCCAACCCGCCACATTCGGCCCAATCTTATAAAACAACAACAGATCACCGCCCGGCACCTGGTACAAAACCGGGTTGTAACAAGCATAGCGCACACTATCATTTAATACACCGTCTGCTGCCCGGGCAGGGGCAGTCCATTTTTTGTTTACAAGGCGGCTTGTCCATATGCATACATCCTTGTTGCCTTCTTTGGTACCACCAAACCAGGCAGCAATAATACCTTCTGGTGTTTCCGCAACAGTACTTGCATGGCTTTGTGGAAAGGATGCCTGTTCAAAAATAAACTCATCGGTGATGATGCCTTTTTTCCATTTCTGTTGTGCAGTAACCGATGCAGCTGACAACAAGCATGTGATGGCCAATACTGCGTAAACAATTGCATATTTCATGTTGCGTCAATTTTTATTGTTTGTTGTTTGCTGCGGCTTTCTGCGCTTTTATCTTATCTGTATATTGTTTAAACAGATGCCGCCAGTTGCGTCCATTGCTATTGAGGTATTGTTCGCATTTGGTTTTATAAATTTCAAAGATAGCCGACACTTCTTTTATACTCTTATAATCGATGGCCTGTGCGCGTGCCTGCTTCAGGTTTTTTACAATTTCGGCCGTTTCTTTTTCGGTAAGATCCGGCACAATGGCCTGGTAGCCTTTAAGGGTAAATGCTACTTTACCAATGGTATACTTATCCAGGATGGCCTCTACCTGGACAGAGTCCAATTCAGCAGTCAGCACATTCATGAGGCTATCATGAACACTCGCAGGCTTGGAAGAACAAACAATGATTTGCCTGTCCATCTCTGATAATTTGTTGCCGGTGGCGGGGTTAATACCGGCCGGCGTTAACGTATAAGGATGGCTGTTATGCCAATCGCGCACGGCAGTTAGGTGCAAAACAATAGCATCGTGTACGTGTTGCGCCTTATCTCCATCTGCTAATTGCAGTGCAGCCGTCCACTCCGTTGCCCTTTTTTCAAGCGATGCATCCACTTTATCAGGTGCAGCTGCCACGCTATTACCGGTTTGCGCCATTAAGCCAAACGTGGTACAGTCTGCCACTATGAAAATTGCTACAAAAAATATTTGTCTGATCATGTTGCTGATTATTTGTTGATTGATCATTTCAATGTTGTACTCAATTGATAGTGACCGCTCCCCAGCTTTATAACTGCTTCACCATTTTCATAACTTATTACTTGTACGCCTGCCTGCGTGCTTGGTACCTTGCCCGATTCCAATACTGCATCAGCCGATACAGCCGGCAGGTGTACAATGGCGGAAGTATTGGCCGGCACATCAATGTTCCATACAAGTTGTTTATCGTGCTTTGTCCAGTGGCTGCTAATTTTCCCATATGCAGAGTGATAACTGGCGTTCACTTCCTGCAAGCCGGTAATAAATGAAGGTTTCATAATAACCTGTTTAAATGCCGGCAGGCTATCCGTGCTTTTTATACCGCCCAGGTTTTCAAACATCCATATCACCACATCGCCCAACAGCATAATATGGTTTTGCGAATTCATTTGCGGATTGGCAGTATTGCCATTCCACAGTTCCCAAATGGTGGTGGCGCCCTGCCCAATCATATAACCCCAGCTGGGATATGTAGTATTGGCGGCCACGCTGAAAGCAGCATCTGCCCGGTTATTTTCTGTGAGCCCACGCATGAGCCATTGCGTACCAATAACCCCAGTGCTGATGTGCATACCATCTGCCTGCAATTTTGCATATATATGGTTAAACACCGCGGCGCGTTTGTCTGCGTCTACCATATCAAAATACAATGGCAGCAGGTTGGCGGTAATGGTGTTGTTATCATATTGGTTGAGCGCGGCATTGAAAAACTTTTTGTTAAATGCACCGCGTATGCTAACTGCCAGTTCATCCATGGCCCGTACGTCTTCAGGGCGATTGCTGACTACTGCAAAACGCTTCATAATTTGCAGCAGGCGGTAATAATAAGCGGTGGCCAGCAGCTCGCCTTTGGTGGTGCGCAAACTATCGCGCGAGCGTATTAATTCCAGGCTTTCCGGGGGTACACACCAGTCTCCATATTTATCTTTTGTTACAATAAAATCTTTCATGTACCTCCCTCTCATGTAGTTCATCCATTTCTTCATGGAGGCATAATGTTCTATAATACTTTGTTTATCGCCAAACTGCCTGTGCAGCATATCGGCTACCAGTATATAAGTGCCGGGCCAGGTAACGTTATCGCTGTAGTAATTCCAAAATGCCGGCGCCACATCGGGGATAGCGCCTTCTGCAGTTTGCGATTCTTCAATATCATTCAGCCATTTTGCATACAGCGCGGCATTGCCAAACAAAAAACTCTCGCCGCCGGACCCGGTGGCCCTATCTCCCAGCCAGGGCTGCCGTTCATTGCGTTGCGGGCAATCTATGGGCATGCCTTTGTAGTTGGAGGCAATGCCCCACCATGCATTTTTAATGATGCCGTTGAGCACAGTATCTGAACAGCTGAATGAACCGGTGGTTTCAAGATTATCAAATACCAGCTGCCCTTCAAAATTTGCAGCACTGGGTGTGCCAGGGTAGCCACTCAGTTCAACATACCGAAAACCATGGTATACAAATGACGGGTGCCAGCTTTCCTGCCCTGCACCTTTTAGGGTATATATATCCGTTACCCGTGCATCGCGCAGGTTAGCCGTGTACAGGCTGCCATCAGCTTTCAGGCTTTCTGCAAAACGCAATTGCACTTTTGTGTTGCGTGGCCCGTTTACTTTCATTTGCATCCATCCTGCAAAGTTTTGCCCCATATCAATGATCCACTTGTCTTCATTTATTTTGTTGAACGATACCGGCTGAATGATTTTCATCACTTTCATGGGTTCGTTCATTTGGGCCACCAGTTTGCCTGCAGGTGGCTGCACTAATTGCGGTTTTAACCATTGCGCATCATTGAAACCGGTATTGTTCCAACCAGGAAATTCTTTGGTGGCATCGTATTCTTCGCCATCGTATTCATTGTTTGAACGGATGGGCCCGTCAACATGTAGCTTCCAGCTTTCATCGCTTACAATTGTTTTTTTGGAGCCATCGGTATATTCAATTTCCAGTTGCAATAACATTTTGGGATACCCGAATGTGTTGATCTTTTTGGGTTTGTAAGCCTGCCGCATGGTAAAAAAACGTCCGTTGCCCAGTACCGTGGCAACGGCATTACTGCCGTTTTTAATAAACTCAGTTACATCATAGGTATTGTACAGTACCGATTTTCTGTAATCAGTGGGCGCCGGGCATAAAACATGATCACTTATTTTTTGTCCGTTGAGGTATAACTCATACAAACCCATGCCGGCAATATAAACAGTAGCTGTTTTTACTGTGCCGGCCACCACAAATTGTTTTCTGAAATAACGGGCAGACAGCCTCGACCATTGGGTGATGCTATCCCATGCTGCAGCTTTATCATATCCAATCCATTTTGCCTTCCATGCCGTTTTCTGCAACAACCCGGTTGAAAAGAATGCTGGTTCACTCCAGGCAGATTCGCCTGTGTTGGTAAATGTTTTTACTTTCCAGAAATACTTTGCGCCGGTAACCAGTGGTTTACCTTTATATACAACCAAGACGGATTCAGATGTATACACTTTGCCCGTGCTCCATATATCCGCTGCATTGGCTTGCAGTTTCTCGTTGGAAGATGCCACCATTACCTGATAGGCTGTTTGGGTGGTATTTCTTTCACCAGATTGAATTTGCCAGCTGAACCGGGGTGTTACTACGTCAATACCCAAAGGGTTGGTACGCCATTCGCAGGTAAGATTAAGCACGTTTACCTGCGCTTGTAAAAACAGCGTAGCGGAAATGAAAAGAATACTATATAGAAAACGTTTGATCATTGTAGCTACTTTATGCAGGCGTCTGGCGGTCTGACCTTCGGTACCGACCACTGAATTCTGGCGGTCTGACTTTCGGTACCGACCACTGATGCCTGCGGTCTGAACTTCAGTGCCGAGCACTGAATTCCGGCGGTCTGGCCTGAGGCACCGACCGCATGTCTGTTAAAATTTAAAATACAATACCATCTTTAATGCCCTTGCGGGATCTTTATCATAATCATAAAAAATATTCTTCATTCCCATTGGGCCCGTTGTTTCATTGCGCTGGGTTTTTGTACCTATGGATGCAATACCCTGCATAAAAGAAATATCGCCGGCCGGAAAGATGGGTTCATAATTATGCCATTGGTCGGTTTTCCAGGCGGGTGTAAACAAACGCAGAAAAAGATCTTCGTTTTCTGTATACACCGTAAATGGTTGCCCGGTAGTATTGAAGGTACACCAGTACATGTTTGAATGATAGCCTTTAAACTCAGGATATAACCAGGCTTCGCCGGTTTCGGTGGTATTGTAAGATTTGTTCCATACACCAAACTGGTTGCCTTTCATTCTGTTCCTCCACACACGGTAAGGGCCATTGCCCATATAATGCACGCCTTTGATGGCAGACTCCGGAAAAGAAAAATTGACACCTACAAAATCAGTGAAATAAGCGTCGGGGAAATAATGTACTTCCAATTTTAACAGGCCGCTTGCGTAAACAGTCCAACGCAGCGTATTAAAAGCATCTTTTTTGTTGAATGCCGATGTAATCACTACTGAATCTTTCCCCTGCTGAATAGTAAATCCTGAAAAGTTATTTACCCCCTGTTGCACCACCGGGCCATTTCCAAAAGGAATGATGCCTTTGCCGGTTTTTACTTCCTGCAATAGACCACTCTTTCTATGTATCCGCAAGATCGTTTCGCCGGCAGTAATTAACCAGGTGCTGTCTGCTTCATTTACTTCCAGCACATTGTTTGCCTTTTTTTCTACCAATCTGTTAGCAACGGCAGCTGGCATTACCAACGGGAAACTCCAGGTAAAGATTTCCTGTTGATGCGGATCTGTTGCGGTCAGGTATAGCACATCATAAGTATTGTAATCAGCAGGCAACACAAGTTGCAATACTCCTTTTTCGAGCGGTTTAATATCAGGGGATACAATAGCACCTGTGCGTTCTTTGTTGGTATCCAGTTTGTTCAACTTCCAGCTAAAACGACATTGGTTGATATTGGTATAATGGTACCTGTTCTCTATCAACAGCTTTCCGTCAAATGCAGGTGTAATATCTTTTCGCTGCACATGCACCGGGCTCCATATTTCTTTGATAGCATAATAGCTGGCTTCTTTTTCGTGAAACGGCCCCACAATACCATCTGCACCATGGTTACCATCTGTATCAATTGAATCGTGCTTGTCTTTTCTCACCACACCTTCATCGGCAAAGTCCCAAAGAAAACCACCAGCCCCCAATGGATTTCGCCACATGGCTTCCCAGTAATCTTCCAGTCCGGCTCCATGGCCACCGTCGTACAACCCATGTAAAAATTCAGTGGGCATAATAATATCGTGGCCATTATCATAATTGGCAATGCCATAGTTGTATTCACGGTAGTGCTGCGTGTCAAACCCACCAAATAGTTCCCAGGGATGTAACACAGGACGTTTTTGAACATCCAGCTCAGAAAACAAATGATCAAGCGCCGTATTATGACCGCCCTCATTGCCATTGTTCCAGAAAATAATGCTGGGGTGGTTGCGGTCATGATTCATCATCTCTTTCAACAACTGGGTTCCGGTAGGCGTATCATATTGCCCGTGCCAGCCGGCCAGTTCATCCATCACAAAAAGACCCAGCGAATCGCAAATATCCAGGAAATGATCATCCGGCGGATAATGGCTCATCCGCACGGCGTTCATGTTCATGTCTTTCATCAACATTACATCTTCTACACTTATTTTTCTGCTGGTGGTTCTGCCACTGGTGGGCCAGAATGAATGAAGGTTAACACCCTTCATTTTAACCTTAACCCCGTTTACATAAATGCCGTCACGTTGCTTCACCTCCACGGTTCTAAAACCAAATTTTTGTTTAATGGTATGTACAGGCTTACCGTTTTTATAGATAGTGCAAACTGCAGTATACAGGTGCGGAAACTCAGCGCTCCATAATTGAGGATGTGAAAGCTTGGAATTTGCCTTACACGATTGGCTGCTGTCTTTTTTTACGTTGACCGACATAGTATTCACCATGGAACCGTCAGTAGCCACCAGGTTCACCACGGCTTTATCCGCCTGTCCTTTTACGGTTATCAACGCCTTAAAACTTCCATCTGCCTTTGCATCAATGGCAATATTTTCTATAAAAGTCGCCGGCAATGCTTCCAGAAATACCGGCCGAAAAATACCGCCAAACAACCAGAAATCAGCCTTGCGTTCTGCGGCGTTTACTGAGGCATTGCTGGAATGTTTAACCACCGTTACTTCCAGTAAATTAGACGCTCCCCATTTAATTAGTTGGGTAATATCATATTTAAAGGAATAAAAAGCGCCCTGGTGTATGGGCCCGGCCAACTGACCATTTATCTTTACCTCAGTGTCTGTCATAGACCCCTCAAAAACAATATTGATATGTTTATTTTTCCAACCCGGCGGTACAGCAAACGCAAGCTTGTACATGCCTTTTTCCTTGCCACGTGTGGTGTCTTTGGAAAATCCATAATCATATTTACCAAATCCCTGAAGCTCCCAGCAAGAGGGCACTGCAATGGTTGTCCATTTGTTGCTATTCATACCTGCGGTGCAAAAGAAATCCCAATCAACAGTATTGTTATTACCGGTGCCCGACAAATACATTTTCTCCGTTTGTTGCGCCTGCATGCCATTGCATAGCAGTACTAACATGCATGATATAATGACTATTCTATAGCGGCGTCTCGTACTCATAGCTTGCCGGTTAACTTTTGCAGTTTATCTGACGCGGCCACCTTTTTTCCATTTACCCACACACTTAGTCCCTTTCCCTTTTTGTATTTTTTGCCCGAATTGTCCCATATGATGGTAACAATTTTTCCATGGTACAAAACATTGTCGAGGCAGAACCAATCCCATTTACCGGCAGGCAGCAATGGATGCACTTCAATGATATTATCTTCGCGCGGCCGTAAGCCTACCAGCCCGGTAATAATCAAATCATTAAAAGTAGAATGATTGTAATACCTGCTGCGCTCTTCGCCTTTGAGCCAGTAGCCGGTTTTTTCGTCAAGATATTCGCCTATATACGGCCGGCCGCGGTTGTATTGAGATTCTACGTAGGTCTGCAATAAATCAAAATAATTGCTATCTGCCACATAGGGCTGTTTATAATTATTTAGCAGGTTAGCCATGGCCGTTAGTGTTTGCGAAGTAGCAAAGGGCCATACGGCACCGTCCCACTCGCATTTGCAGCAGCCGTGTGACCGAAATTCAGGATGACTTCTGTCTGCAGTAGTAATGCCATAGGGTGCACAAAATATATTGGCGTCTTTTACACTTTTCCAGGCTACGCTGTAATTACTGTCTGGCATATTGAAATACCAGGGTATAAAACCGATTTCTTCGCGCACGTTAGAGAGCGTATCGCCTTTTTCTTTCAGTACTTCAAAAAATGCATGCGCACCATTCCATAGTTTGGATTGTGCCACCAATTTAATGCTGTCTGCTTTTGCTGCGTATGGCTGACTGCTGCGCGATTGACCAGCAACGCCGCTTACTGCAGCCATTGCCGCCAGCGCTTTTGCATTACCATACATATATCCGTTGATAGATGGGCGTGGATTTTTTTCTTTACGACCTCCACTTATCGTCTCTTCCATGGCATCGCGCACATCATATTGCCAGAACAATCCATTGGCGGATTTCTTTTCCTGTTCCCACCCTGCATAGTCTGCTGCCAAATCAGGATACAATTGCCTTATAAAATTTACGTCATGGTTGACCAGATAACGGTTGTAAATAGCATCTATGTTCCAGCTGCTGTAAAAACGCAATTTTTTCAGGGGCTTTCCATCATTTCCACGGTACCAGATGGTAAGGTTGTCATCCATATACTTCTTATTGTGCAACCACCTTGATTCGTAAATATGGTGTCCCAGCCCGCTCGAGATAAGATTGTATTTGTCTGCGTAAGATCTGGGTACCAAAAACTCAGTAAAAGCAAAACCTTGTTCCGTTTTTTTGATATGCTTTCTCAATGTCCACCACCGGAAATAAAACATTTCTTCAAAATTCTGTTGCGGACATTCAAAAAGTGGAATATTTTTTACCATCCATGGCCATGCACTGTCATTGGGTATTGCCTGCTGAATGTTTTCGTTCTCCATGGTGTTGAAGTAGTCTACATAATGCTTAAAGCCATTTGCTTTTAACACCAATGGTTTTTGTTGCGCCTGCACTAAAGCCGCATTGCCTGCCAGTAAACAAATTAACAGTATAATAAAAGCTCTTGTCATAAACGTTTAACCTGTTCTTATGGTTGAGATGTTGTTTTTAAATACTCAATGGCATACACGGCCTCTTTACCACGTGCATCTGCCTGTGGCAAATCGTACATCTGGTCGGTTGGGGTATCCGCATCCGGAAACCTTCTGGTAACTCCTGTTCTGAAAACAATTCGTGATACCGTTTCAACCGGCGCAAAAAAAATATTGTTGCTTGCTTTGCCGCCGTTAACGCTGCATGTATAAAAACGGTTAGCCGTATTCAGGTCAATTTTTATATTGATGGATTCGCCGGCTTTATATTTTGCCAGTGACCGGTTGCGGTACCCTGCCTTGGTATACAGTGCGCCGGTTGAATCGATTATGAAACGCACACAGGGTGTTCCTTTGGCATCGGTCAGCTCTATTTCCATTAAACCGGTGTTGTTCTGCCGGGGTGTTATAGCAAACTCTATAATGGCTTTTTTTGTTTCGGGGAAAACCCTTTCGGCCTTTGCGTAGTCAAACGGATCACTGTCTTTTATCACCAGCCATTTGGAACCGCCGTTCTTCTCAATGGCAACCGGGCACCATAGCGGGCTAAAAATGTTCCAGCGCTTCAGCTCATCGCCGTCTTTCATGGTGCTGAACGTTTCCTGTACATTGGCTGTCTCCTTTTCCTGCACCGGTACAGGTACTTCGCTTATCCAAATATCTTCTTTGTTCATGCTGTAGGTTACCCACATATTGCCCCCTGGTGGTGTGCCATCCATTTCCTGGATACCGCGTACGTACTGCGGACCGTAACTTTTATAGGCACCTCCGTACCGTAAAGCAGATATTTCGCCATTAACAAGCAATAAATTTTCATAATTAAGCCCATCCTTACTTACACTAACGGCCAGGGGCCACCTAAATTCTGACGGGTTGTATACGGTGGCATATTTTCCATCACTGGTTGTTTGACCCCATATTTTTGCATTGGCATTTACAAACCCCGGTGCGCGCAATGGGTTATAGAGCCATGTTTTACCTTCATCTTTGCTGATGCTGGTAAGCGCATATTTCCAAAGACCCACCGTTTTTCCGTCTGGCAAATGGTAATAACTGAATGCTTTGAAATCTTTATGCAGCGGTATCAACGGATCATTTCTATCGGCCTCTTCCACCATTTGCTGCATGAGCAATGGGGTGGCCAGTATTTCTTCACATGCAGCAATCAATCCCTTGTCTTTTGATGCAGTGTACAATGGGTAGCTGCTGTTCTTTTCAGTAAAACCATGATTGTAACGCAGAAAATAAATACTACCCCACTGGCCATCTGCTTTTATTTCGCGTATCACGCGGCCGATGCCGTTGCCGTCGTTGGGGTCGTCCTTTTCGCCCAGTACAATACCGTAATATGCTAGTGCAAAAAACCGTTTACTTTTTGCCGTATAAAAACCTATGCGCTGGTGCATGGTAGCCAACAGGTTTTTTGCTGAATCTTTTCTCCCTTCTTTCACGGTACCATCAGGCACTTTATAAGGCGGAAATATAACAACCGGCTCTCCCCAATGATAACCATCTTTAGATACCTGCATCAGGGTTTGGCCGGGTGGTACATGCTCGCCCACCGGATCGCTTAAATACTCCAGGTAAAACTGGTTATTCCAGTAAGCGAGCATGGGGGCGTGGTTATACGTCCAGCTATTGGCTGCATTGGATCTGTTGGCGCGCATGGTTTGTACATTATGTACGCCTATAGCGGGTGCCAACTGCCCATGATGATAGTCAACGCTTGACAGTGTTTTACCTGTATAACGAACGGTATCCTGCGCCAGTGCTGGTATGCTTAGCAGAACAAAAGCCGTAAATACCAGTATAATGTTTTGATTGCGCATGGTTGCTTTATTTAATCACCTGTTTCAAGACCAGTCAGCTAATCAACCGATCAACTACTCAACTGATCTACTGATCAACCGATCAACTACTTTCTTTTTTACGGTAACAATGGTACCGTGTTTATGGCCGGGCGGAATACTAACCCGGTTGTTGGCACTGGTAAATGTTATAAAATCCTTTGTTGCAGATGCCTCATAGATCTTTTTGCGGTACGAATCATAATAAATCAGCCATTCCTTTTTTAATTGAACTACAGCCGGGCCTTCCGTGTAATTATCAGAAAATGGGGTAGACACATGGGTGTATGGCCCCATGGCAGTAGCGGCAAACGCTACTTTAATATCCCTCTCCGGCCTGGTATTATCTTTTAACACCAGCACGTAATCATGCGCTTTGCGCTTTACAATCACCGCATCAATAACGCTAAATCCTGCATCAAAAAAAAGAGCGGTGGGTGTAAAGGTTTTAAAATCGCGTGTAGTGGTTACATACAGCCGGTGGTTGTTGCTGTCGTCTTCCAGTTTTTTATCGAACCTGCCGGGTATACAAGATGCCCAAACAATGAGAAACTGCTGCTGCTCATTATCATAAAATAATTCCGGCGCCCATACATTTACAGTAGTGGGTTCGTTTTGCATAACCTCAATGAATTGCTGGTTGCTCCAGTGTAACAGGTCTTTCGACGAAGCGTATCCAAACCCTTTATCATCTCGCCAGCTGCTGGTCCATACCAGGTGAAAGGTGCCGTCCGGGCCCTGTACCATGGAGGGATCACGCATCACACGCTGTTTGCCTACAGAAGGCTGTAAAAAAGTTTTATTGCAATCCGTCCATTTGTAACCATCGTAACTATACAGCATCCGCAAACCCTCATTGGCAGGTTCATGAAACGAGGTGAACAGGTACGCTTTTTTCTGGCAGGATGCCAGCAATAAAACGAGCGACGATATCATATACACCTGTTTCATGTTTCGATTTATCTTGTAAAGAAAAATTCGCTTTTATTTTTCCAGCACCAATACCCAATCGTTGCCGTTGGCCGTTTCGCCAGGCGGATCAAATACGGCAATGCCTTTGGTTGTAAAATCCTGGATAGCTGTAATGGCACCGTTTGTAGGATTAAACCATACAGCTTTGCCTGCTGCAAATGACAACTTAGACATATCTATACTAATATTGGCGCCGTTGTACGTGTACACCATAGCGTACCCGTTGCCTTTTGTTGCCAACAGGTAACCATACCGGCTGTTGGTATTGCCTGCAATAATCTCCTGTGCAGGCACACGGTTTAAATAAGGTTTAGACAACATTAATTTTTTGAGGTATTGCATTTGTTCTGCGCCGTCTGCATTAATCGTTTCTGTCCAGTTGCGGTTTACGCCAAAGTTGGCAGTTGTATCACCCATTGTATTAAACTGCATCACCGCATTTTCGCCGTATGTAAAACCTGCTCCTCCTGCAAACACGCTCCAGTAGGCATACCGGCGCACATCGCCTGCAGACCATCTTTCAGCAAGGCTATCATGCAGGCCATGGGGGATATTTTCATACGACGGTTCGCCATCCATGGTAGGCTTGGCTGGCGTGAGCCGGTAGTCTGCGTTTACAAATTTCCAGTTGTCTTCGCCATAATGATATTTCTCTTTCCTGACGGTATCCTGTGCATAATCTTTATGCCCGCTTTGAAACATATTGAAGTCGAGCCATGATTCATTATGAAACCATTCACTTGAAGATGACCTGCCGCGCGGGTGAAAGGTTTGCAGGTGTCTGTTATCATATTTTTTTATCGTGCTTCCTATTGCTTTCCAAACTGCTATCTGGTCACTCCCTTTTATATCGCCCCCATTGAGCCAGATAATGTTGTTTGATTTCTTGTACCGCGCTGCAAGAAACCTGGCGTATGCGGTGGCTTGCAGCACGCTTACTTTTCCATCCTTTACATTGCTGCCCCAAACCGGAACCATGGCCATATAAATACCGCGCTTAGCCGCTTCCGCCACAATAAAGTCAACCACCTCCCAATAACTTTCGCCAGTATTAAAAGCAACGCTGGTATCTGGTCGGGAGATATCGGCGTTTATCAATGCGCTTTTGCCATATACATTTGTTGCCTTCAACGTATGCAGCACCATTACCTGTATTACGTTAAACCCCTGGCGTTGCCTGGCATCAAGGTATTGTATGGCGGATTCTTTAGTGCATTTTGTAAACAACAACCAACCGGTATCGCCCAACCAGAAAAATGGCTGGCCCGCAACTGTTTGAAAATATCTTTTATTGGAAGAGACTTGCAGCAATGGCAACACAGGCTGCGCATGGGCAGCTACTGAAGCGAATAGAATGGAAATGATGATTAACTTTTTCATATTTTCTGATCGCGCATTGTTTCTACACTTAATTATATAGCTGCTTTCAGTAGTATGCCTACTTGCTCAGCCAAATTAAGCCCGTACCAGCCGGTACATCAATCTCTATTTTTTTGCCGCCTTCCAATAGTGTATTGCCGGCAGTTACCGTACCGTCTTTTACATGCACATATTTTACTGCAAATTTTCCATTGAGCCCGGAAAGATCAAGGCTGATACGATTGTTGTTACCAACATAAGCAATTAACCCGTTATTATTTGCCAATACATATTTACCTGGCTGGTCTGCCGGTTTCATAGTTATAGCAGCAGATAGCAAAGTTGTATCGGTACCAGACGGCAATACCGGTAATGAGCCACCGGCAATAAAAACAGCCCATCCAAATTCCGGATAACTGTCACCCGAATAGGTTACCGCTTTCAACGGAAATTGTTGCCGGTATTCTTTTACAGCATGATATACTTGTTCAAATGAAGTTTTCTTTGGTTTTAATAGGCGTGCATGCTGCCGGGGGGCCAGGTGTTGACCGCCTTTTGGTGCATACGCTGTTCCATCTGCCTGGTAATGCCAGTAACGGATATCTATCAGATCTATCACAGATGCATACACGGGATTTTTTAATATACTATCCTGCACGTCTTTTGTTACGCTCAGCCCAATAATTTGTTTCTTGCCGGTTTCTTTTTCCCAGTCTTTTATAACACCCAACCAGAACTGCACAAAATGCAGGGGCCCTGTAAATTCTTCACCAATGAATTGTATTACCCCATTGTTACCGGTAAAATTATTCAGGCATTGGCGGATATATTTTTTGTGCAGTTCTTTTCTGATGGGGTTGCTGATATCATAAAACTGTTCCGCCAGAAAAATGCGTTTATCGCCCGCAAATGGGGGCGGCTCCGGGAAGCCGGTGTTATTGATATTGTTGGCAGTGCGCCATGGAAAGTCTACATAGTGTGCACCGGCTTCAATAATATTATGCTGAAAATATTGCTGATGTACAAGCAATAAACCTTTCTGGTCTGCCAGGTCGGCAAATTGTTTCAGACGGTTCCAGTAAAAAGGATTGTATTTTGTAAGATCATATTTACTCAGTCCATCCCAGGCAGTTTCTTTACCGCTACGTGCAAAAGGCAATTCATAAAATGGCGGCCATACCTCACCATCCATACGGCGGATGCGTTCGTGATCGTCTCTTCTCCTGTCGTACCATAAACCGTAATTCTGTTCTATTGCAACGGTATGACTGGCTTTCATGTTACTGGTCAGTTCATCCAAATCATCGGTTAACCCTTTACCTGTACGTCCGGGAACAAAACGTGTAATGGCGGGCATCGCTTTCTCCAAATCTTTTCCTTGTATGCCACCTGTCCACCAGGGTACGTTTTGTCTTTTACCATTGATAATTATATTACCTCTTACCAGCCAACCATTCTTTATTTGCATGGCCGGCGCCAATGACGGAGGATTAATCTTTTTTACATCTGCTGCAGTAATCGTTTTTATTTGACTGGCACTGGCACTACCTGATGCCAGGGGTTGGCGCTGTGAAGCCATATCTATCCATTCACGCATTTGCATGCGCGGTTTTACAGACTGGCGGCTTAATTCAGCTGCCGCTTCCACGGTGGGACTGCTGGATGCTTCTGTGGGAACGTATAGTATTTGCGCAATGCTATCCACATTTGTATTCAACCGTGCAGCAAGTTGTGCGTAATATAAACTGCGTGGGTTGATGCTGTTGTTAGATTCTGCCCAATAGCCATCTCCCGAAAACTGGCTCCATGCACCAAATGCCCAGTTTTGCGCGGTGGGTGGTCGGTAACAATCTATTCTTGCCGCGGTACAGTTCCAGAACAAACTATTGGCGGCTGCCCAGCCTGCGCCATTGCCATCCTGCCCGCGGTTGCCAAAACGCAGCGCATTGCCGTCTATGTTTACTATGTCAAACAAAATACCCGACGACCAGCTGTCTATGGCACCGCTAAAGCTAAATGGCAGGTGCGACTCGCATTGTACAAAAGCATTGGGGCCAGGGGCGCAATAACCGGTAGCAAAATCGTGATAGCCAAATTCTGCATAACATCGTTGAAATAAAGTTTGCTGCCCGGTAGTAAGAAATGTATAGCGTCTTTGCCCGCCAATTTCAGAAACAGGATGCAATGATTGGCAGTCTTCCACCGTAATACGTTTAGCTGTTTCAAGTATACTTACAGCAGAACCTGCAAAGTGCTCAAAATTTACCTGTCTTACCCAGGCATCTTCGGCATTCTCAATGTTGATGGCATTCCAGCGGTGATCTTCATCTTTGAGGTTGCCTTTATCGTATACAGATATGCAACGCAGGTTTTCAATACCCGCATTGTTTATTCTACCTTCCCAGGTGTAAGTGGCAATAGTGCCGCCACCATAATTTGTGTCCAGCGCGGTGGTGATGGGCGCATCAATACTAATGGTATTGCCTTCAGCTTTAACAATGGTTCTGTCAAACAATAAATCACGGTCGCCGGGTTTCCAGCCCAGCGCAGAAATACCACCGCCAAAAATACCCGTTCCAAGCGCGGCAATCCACTGCGCGGTAGATGGTCGGCGTATGATTACACGGTCGCCCGCTTTAAATCGGTCGCCACTGGCTACCATTACTTGCAGGGCATTCACCGGCACGTAACCGTTAGTAATCTGTATTGCATCGGTTATTGTTTTATTATTCTTACCGGCAATTTTTATAAGTGCCAGGCGGGCGTTGCCCATTCCTTTTACAATGGTTCCGTTTTGGCCGGCACCACTGCCACGCAACACTACGCCGGATGCTGTAATGCGCAACTGGCCGGCAACTTCATACACACCTTTCTGCAATAAAACTGCGCCGCGAAAACCATTTGCGTCCAGCGGGAGACCGGCTGCATAATTCAGTGCGGCCTGTATACGCGCAGTAGCATCACCTGCAGCTACAGGCACCACCACTTTAATGGTAACAACGGGAATGATTTGTTCTGAAGCTTTATAACCACAATAAGAAAAATCGGGTATGCGGTTACCGAGGGAGTCGGGGGTGTAAGCCAGTTTTTTTTGCGTGTTAAAGTACAAAGGGGCAGGCGGTACTGTTTTTTGTGCCTGTAAAGCTTGCATGCCGCCGGTAAAAACACACAACAGCATGAATGCAGATATAAAGAAATGATTTTTATTACGCAATGGATCCATGTTTTAATCCTTCCCTGATGGCATACTATTTAAATATACTTCAATATTACTGTATCCGCTTTTTGTAATAACAACGGCGTCGCCCGCGTTTTTGGGTTGAGACGGTTATGGCTTGATATGCATCCGGTATGCTGTCGTCATCGCTATGGATATGCGGTGTGCCTTTGTATTCAGGATAGCCACCCACCTGGTTCCACGATTGTTATTATTTTTTTATACCGATTACGGGCACTACATTTTTGATGTCCACTACGCTGTTGAGGTACAATTCAATATTGCTGTATCCGCTTTTGGTAATTTTTGCAGCATCAGATGCATCTTTGGGATTCAGTTTGTTTTTTATTTCCCATGCATCGGGTATCCCATCATTGTCTGTATCTGTATACGGCGTTCCTTTATATATCGGATATCCGCCTACCTGCACGGGGTCTGTTATGATACCCTGTTTGTAAGAATCTATGGGTAAACGGCGATGTTTAAATTGTGTTTCAGGCAACGGCACATTCTCTAGGTAATCAATTTTCCCGGTGGCCACCTGTTTTACAATCCGCGTGTCTACTGCGTCCCTTTTCGGTAATATAGCGCCGGCATTGGCCAATACATATGCTTTTGCCGCATCTGCCGGTATGATAGTCATTGCCGGCATGGGCATCGGCTTATTCCATTTTATTTCTGCGGTATATTTTCCTGTATTCGGTTCTTCTTCTACCTGCACACCGCCATTCCAGTTGTCTTTGGTGATGGCCGGATAGCCCTCCATAATATTACCGGTTACATAGGCCCTTCCATATACATGGTGATCGAGTTTGCTACGCCCGCTCTCTGGTTTCAAAATGCGGTGGCCTACATTATTCTTTGGTGTGGCCGGGCCAGGTTGAAAATAATTATTGATGATGTTGAAGCGGGCGCGGTAATCGCCGCCGTCTACAGAACGGTGTACCCAATTAAAGACAACATTGTTTACAAAATTAAAAATACCATTCCAGCCAACGGATGGGTTGCGGCCTGCATTATTGGCCCAAAGGTTCCGCACAAAAGCACAATTCTCGCCACCCAATGTGCTGCCAAATGCATGGTTCCAGGTATCGAGCGCTTCGCCAAAAATAGAATTCTGTATGGTGATGTTAACGGTACCGAATTTATCTTCAATCTTGCCCGTACTGTCGTTGTACATGTGACGGTACATACTCATGTTCTCGTCAAGTCCCCAGCTGGCACTTACATGATCAATCATAATATTGCCGATGGGGTTGCCTCCAATAGCGTCATCCCTTCTGCCTACCCAGGTTTCACCCCGGCGGAAACGCATGAAGCGTATGATTACATCGTGCGTGTTGATCCATACCGTTTCGCCTGCAATACAAACACCATCACCGGGTGCGGTTTGTCCCTCAATAGTAATATAAGGCGCGCGTATAATAATAGGCGAAGTAATTTTGATGATACCAGCCACATTAAATACAATGATTCTTGCACCGCCCTGTTCACACGCCCAACGAAGACTGCCGGGCCCATCGTTATTTAAGTTGGTGACTACTAATACCTGACCACCCCTGCCGCCAAAGCTGAATTTACCACCACCTTCTGCGCCGGGAAATGCGGGTATCTCTGCCTGTGGTAATTCATCAACGCGAGAAGCCCACGGAATATACGGCCTTCCTTCACGTGCTTCTTTTTCAATAATGGGTGTTGCTACTGCCCATGCCGAATCAGAATGTTTAGTGGCTGATCTCATTAAAGAATCTGATGCGCGTTTCACGTCGGATGAAATATCCGGGTATTGCGCATTGGCCACCACAGTACCCGCCAGCATAACAGCGCATGCAAACAGCTTTCTACAATTGATATACATTGGTAAATTTTATTGTGAACTGATTAGACGATTCTTTTTAAAAAAGAATTCGTTTTTGTTACCCTTTTTTTAAAAAAAAGAGAAAGCGAAAACTTTCTCTTTTTTATGCAGCTATTGAAAAAACAACCCTGTTAGATTATTTAACTTGTCTTTACCTGATAAGGCATTGTTGCATTCAAGCAGTTGAAACGAAGAACTTGTTTAATTGGTTGAATTAAAATTACCCTGTGACCCGCTGTAATCCAGCCAGCCTACTGTTTGTTGCAGCCAGGGATTAAAAGACAATACGGTTGCCGATAAACCAGAAATATAATAGTTGGGTCTGTATAAAATATTCACCGGGTTATTACCATCCCTGTCCATTGCCTGATCCAAAGGGGTCATTACAAATTTAGTTTTGTACAAATTCTTCAGTGCGGTAATCTGGGCAGCAAAAGTGCCAGCATCCGGGTCAATCAGAATCGCCCTGTCTGTAGCGTTGAGTGGATCGGTATTGGTAAAGTTGATCGCCTGCCAGTAATAACCGGTTCTATTGGTTCCATTGATGGGAGTTAGGCCAAGTTTTGAAACGGTATTGGCAGATGGATTAGTAGATGACACTCCATTGTACAATAACCATCGTTGTATATCCCAGTAACGCTTGCCTTCGTACGCCAGTTCCACGCGGCGTTCGTATAACACAGCTTCAATGGCTGCATATTTATCTGCCAAAGTTCCAATTCCATAATTATTTGCACTGGGTATGCCTACACGCGCGCGTATTTTTCCAAGATAAGTAAGGGCATTGCTGATATCACCTTTGGCCGCATAGCATTCTGCAATATTCAACAACAGTTCTGCGTAGCGGTATTCAAAGATGTCAGTGCCTGAAAATTGCCAACCTACCGTGCTATCTGCTGCGGGGTTTGAAAATTTACGCACCACTGCTGGGCTGAGTGTCTGGTTGCCGCTGTTGGCTCCGTAATACACAGGAGCTCCGGTGGCGCTTGGTCTCCACCTGTAAAAGAAAGTATTTCGGTTAGGCGCATTATTTCTACCCCATTTTGCACCGGAAAAAGCAAACGTGCGGTAGAAACGCGGATCCCTGTTTTCAAAGAAAAACGTATCTACATAACCGTTAGCCTTTGTAGGGCGCATACCATTGGCCAATGGAAAAAGATCCAGCATTCCTTTGGGTGCAGAAACACCCCCGGCGCCATTGTAATCCTTGGGCCTCACTGTATTTTCCCAACTATTGTTGTAACCAACAGAACTGGTGATATTATTGGAAAGTAATAAAGTAAAAATTGCTTCTTTGTTAAAGGCATTATCGGTAACATACGTCATTTGCTCCCACTCTTTAGCTGTGCTGCCGTATAATCCGTAACCGTTAGACGTTAAAAACGTTTCAGCTTTCAAACCTGCATCTAAGGCTGCCGCCCATTTAGCGCTACCCGGATTGTCCCAATCAGTATTAAACAGCGGGCTGGCAGCAAGCAGTGTAACCCGGCTTTTCATTGCCATTGCAGCTGCACTCGTAAACCTTCCGTAATTGGTGGATGCACTTGGCCAAACAGCTGGCAATAACGCAGCAGCAGAATCAAAATCTTTGTTGATCTGCACAAAACATTCTGTGGCAGTAGCCCTGGGTACCCGGAGCGTTGAATCGGTACTGCTTGCCTGCTGCACGTGAAGTACAATAGGCACACCACCGTATGTACGCACTAAATAATAGTATTGTAAAGCCCTGAAATAAAATGCCTGCCCTTTTGCCGTGTTCTTGAATGTTTGAGATAAAGAGGTGCCACCCAATACTTCTATATTATCCAGTATAAAATTAGCAAACCGAATGCGGGTATAAGGATTGTTAACGATGCCCGTGGTAAGCGTTCCTCCATAATAAGCATCTGCTTCAGAAGCCATTTGGACGGTTTTATTTGGGTTGATATAATTTCCTACAGTTCCGCCTGCACCAATTTCTTCCGTCAGCCTGGTTTTAGAATCGTCATACGCACCCAATGTTGTTTCCGCCTGCGTGGGGCTTCTATAGGCGCCAAACATATAATTATAAATGCGGTCTATATAGGCGCCGGTTAATGCTTCATTCGAAAAAACGGTTGCCTCATCGTACTTATCATAGCTTTTCATTTCCTCCAAAAAGCTTTTTTTGCAACCCGTTGCTACTAGGGCCAGACCAGCAATCAGCAATATTATTTTATGTTTCATATGCAATTTGTTGAACAGATAATTTAAAGTTAGAAACCAAGGTTTACGCCCAGCGCCCATGTACGCAAAGTTGGATAGGGTACGTTTGGCCCATCATACATGTTGCGGTACTTACCAGGATATGGATTGTACAAATCCCATAAATTATATCCTGATAAAATAATTTTAGCATTGGAGATGCGGGCTTTGTTAAGCCATTCTTTCGGTAAGGTGTAACCGATGCTTAAAGATCGGATGACACAACGGAAAGTAGGCAATGTCCAGAAATCTGAATTTTTGTATGCGTTGTCGTAGAACGCCATATTGGGATATTTACCACCGGGATTATCTGTTGAATCGTACATATCAACGAGGTAGGTTACCTGCGACCAACCAGCGTTGGTGCTGGCCGTTCCCTGTTTTACCCTGTCGTAGCTGTTCCATCCGCCCCAGCTGGTGGCTATCTGGGCCAACAGGCTGAGCGATTTCCAACCTATGCTTAAATTGGTAGTGATACCATAACTGCGGCTGCTTTTAGCCAGTTCCACATAATCCTGATCGTCTGAAATGCGGCCATTCTGACCGGCAATCGTTTTTGTAGTGGCATTCAGATCACCAGCCTGGTCTTCATAAGCCATCATACCCTTTCTCATGCCTGCGCGGGTAGAAATGTTGGCACTGCCTGCATTATATAACGGTGTGGTGCCGGCTTTGGTGGCCAGATCAGAGAGATAGGCCCAGTATGCGTCAACGTCAGCATCTGTTCTTAAAATGCCATCACCCGTAGAAGTTTGCTTCCAGGTACGATAGCCATACTGAGGATTGATGAGCGAATAACCTTCGCGTTGTTTACCGGCAAAAGTAGATTCGTAATTAAAAGGCTGATCGAGGTATTTTTTTACCTTATTATCAGACCAGCCGAAATTCATACCAATGGAGTAGTTTATATCTTTTCCAATATTATCTTTCCAGGTTGCGGCAATTTCTGCACCCCAGAAATTAACCGCGCCATAGTTTTGCTCGGCATATGCACCACCTGCAGAAATGGGAACATTGATTGCTCCAGCCATCAGGGTAAGCATATCAGTAGATGAATTGTAATAACCATCAATGTTAACCGATAAACGGCTTCTCAACACTGAGAAATCTATACCCAGGTTTCTTTGTATGGTTCTATCCCACCGGATGTCAGGATTGGGAGATGCTTCCGATGTAACACCCGTAGTGAAAAGTCCACCGTTGGCGCCAAAACCCATTCCCGTGGAAGGAAGAACGTTATACAATTGCAGCCATTTCCATGCTTTTACATTGTCGTTACCGGTTTTGCCGTAAGAAGCACGAACTTTTAAGTAGTTCATCCACCTTACTTTAAAGAACGATTCATCAGAAATAATCCAGCCTGCAGATACAGCAGGGAAAAATCCCCAATAATTCACCGGCGCAAATTTGCTGGATGCATCACTGCGGAAATTGAATGACAACAAATAGCGGTTCTTATAACTATAATTTACTCTGCCCAGGTAAGACATTGTTCCGCCCTCAGAACGGTAGGTGATTGAGTTTTGGGGATTTAAAACGCCCAGTGTAGAAACTGAAGTTCCGTTATAGATACCCGGAACAGGATTGTCCCAAATCTGGTAACGATCTTCCGAAGTAACTTTTGAACGCTCGCCGGAAAATACTGCAGCCACAGTATGGTCACCAAAACTCTTGTCGTAATTCACAAAGAAATTGATTTGCTCCAGTGACCCCGTTGTATTATCGTAGCTCACCCTTGAATTTGTTCTGTTGGTGTTAAGTACAAAGGTGGTAGTATTGCTGTACAGGTGATTATTGGCAGTTGCCAGGTTGGTACCCTGGTAAAATACAGTGGGCATCTGCACCTGCTCGGTGTTGCTTGAGCTGTTGGATATCGCATAATTACCCCTTACTGAAAGGCCTTTGATGAAGGGCAAATCGTATTGCAATGATGCATTGGCCGTGTAACTAAAATTTTTATTGCTGGTGAAAGAACCATTTTTCAGCATGGCATAATAATTCCACATAGAAAGAGCACCGTTGCCCGTTGCATTCCCTGTTTTGTTAGGGCCGAGTACGGGGGATACAAAGTTTGGTGCACCGTTGATAGTATATTCCCAGGGAATGTATCTTGGCATGTGCAGCAACACACTGTAATCATTTTGCTCACCGCCCACTGCATACCCATCCTGGAAATTAATTTTAGTGAATGATTTTTCCTGGTTGGTACTGTTACCGGAAAGGACCGCCGAAAACTTTACGCCGTTTGCTACTTTAACATCTGTACCAGTTCTGAAAGTCCAGCGTTTAAAATCCTGTGTACCCAGGTTGGCACCCTGCGTATAGTAAGAACCGCCGGCAAAATAAGTGGCCCTGTCTGAACCGCCACTCACATTGAGTGAATGCTGCATGGCATTGGCTTTTTTCCAATCGTTGAGAAGCCAGTCGTAATTCAGGCTTTCCATTGCTGTTAACTCAGTTGGTGAGAAAAAGTTATTGGGATTGCCCGTAACCGTATTGCCTAAACCACGTTGTAACCTGTTTGAGAATATACCGTATTCGTTTGCGGTCATCACTTTACTGTGACTGACAGCATCATTGGTTTCAAACTTTCCGGAGTAAGATATTCTGGGGGCACCTATTTTTCCTCTTTTTGTTTTAACTACTATTGCACCTTGTGAAGCGCGTGAGCCATAGATAGCGGCACTCGCATCACGTAAAACGGTTATACTTTCTACTTCAGAAATATCTAATTGATTAAACCTTTCCAGCGATGGCAAATTGGTGGCGGGATCTATCTGAACCACATCATCTATTACCACCAACGGAATAGTTCCACCACCATCTTTACCCCAGTTAAATTGCTGGCGGATGCTGATGGCAGCCATTACACCAGGCCTTGTACTACCACCTGTTACGGATAAGCCCGGCACCTGCCCTCTCAGCATTTCAGAAACCGACGCAACAGGCAGGTCTTCCAGTTTTTTTGTATCTATTGAAACAATGGAACCTGTAACGTTCCTGGTCTTCTGTGTACCATAACCTATTACCACCACATCTTCCAAGTCTTTGGTGTTCTTTACCAGTTTGATGGAGACTGCAGTGCGTGCACCAATTGTAAACTCCTGGTAATCGTAACCAATACTTGAAATTTTAATTACAGATTGATTGGAAGGAACCACCATACTGAAGTTTCCTGCAGAGTCGGTCATCTTGCCATTGTTTGTTCCTTTGATTCCAATTGAAGCACCCGATACTGGTTTACCTTCTGCATCGGTAACGGTACCGGTGACAGTTTTTTGCTGTGCCGCAACCGTTAAGCAGAGCAGTGATAAGAGGGGAAGAAGCAGTGTACTCTTCAGGAGATACTGTATCATATAGCGTTGGGTTTTGAAAAAGTGATTGTTTATATCAGTTTGGTTGTTTTGCTTCTTTGGCTGCTTGTATCCGTTTGGCCCAGGCTTCCCCTTCTTTTTTTACGTCGTACCCTTCTGCAGAAAGAAAATTATTGATGCGGCCTTTGTATTTGCCAAATACGGCATGTTTCTTATCAGATGATTCTGCGTCCATTGCCAGCTCTCTTGCTTCTTTAAGCCAGGCATAAATTTTTTCTTTCTGGGCGGCGGTCAAAGCAGGAATCATATCCTGGTAGGCGGCATAGGTAATAGGAAATACGCGGTAAGTCATTCCGTCTTTCACCAGTTCAACCTGGTTGTCAGTAAGATGCTCTTTTAAATGAGCAATAAATACAGCATGTTGCTGCGTGAGCGTGGCCAGTTTTTTTTCTTCCTGGTTTTTGAGTGCAACTGCCTGACTGTTCTTATCTGCCTCCATTTTTTTAATACCGGCAATAGCAGTTGTATTTTCTTCCTGTATGGTATTGAGTGCTGAATATTGTTCTGCAATGATGCTTACAACATTATTATACTTAACTGAGTCTGTAATAGATAGTGTCTGTACAATTTTAGCGGCCCTATCTGTAATTACTTTCTGATAATTAGAGGGTGATTGTGCAGCTGTATTTTGTGCGCTGGCGCAGAGGGTAGCAGTAAAAAATAAAACGGAAAGAAAGAAATAAGAGAAATAGTTGTTTGCCTTTGTAACATGGCATGACTGTAATTTCATATCAGCAGGCGTCCTCCTTTGCATCGGAACTCTTTTTTTATCGTTAGAGGTGAAAGATGTGTATCGTACAAAAAAAACATTCACCAGTACTAAAGGTACAGGTGCGTATACCCCATAACAATGTAAGGTTTTGCTAATTTGATGGAAGATTTTACTATTTCTGTGGGGTGCAATTTCCGGGAACGATTGCGTAAATCAAAAGCCTATCGGCTTGTTTTCAACACTATTACAGCCGGCTGCAAACCCGGGCTGGAAACCCTTACTGTAATATTTCCCTTTTTTTGATTGCTTTGAACAATGGCAAGTGCCTTACCCGCCCAGCACTTTCTTGATGGGCTTTTAAACGAGGAAGTATCTGCCTGGTAACCGTTATCGGTGGCAGCCAGTATGCCGGTGCCTTGAACACTAAATGAAAGTAAATTAACGGCATATGGAACGGCATATCCCTGCCTATCCACTATTTGCGCGGTAATAAATGAAAGGTCTTTTCCATCGGCGCTAATGTTGTTGCGGTCTGCCTTCAGTTGAATGGCAAATGCTTCGCCTGCAGTATGCAGCTCTTTAGATAAAACAGTCTTGCCATTTTTTCTTGATACCGCCTTCAATACCCCGGGCGCAAAAGGTGTACGCCACATCACATGAAGTTCATCATTTACTTTTGTCTTTACACCCAGTGATTTTCCATTCAGGAATAATTCCACTTCATCTGCGTTGTTATTATATGCCCACACATCGACTGTTTCACCAGCCTTCCAGTTCCAATGTGGAAAAATATGCAGCACGGGTGTGGTGGCCCATTCTGATTGATACATGTAATAAACATCTTTTGGAAAACCTGCCAGGTCAATAATGCCGTAATAACTGCTTCTGGCCGGCCAGGGATATGGAACCGGTTCTCCTAAAAAATCAAAGCCGCTCCACACAAAGGTGCCTGCAATAAAATCACGTTTCTTCACAGCTACCCAGGCTTTTTCGTGCGTGTTTCCCCAGTATGCATAGGTGTTATCGTACGCTGCACAGGTATAATCTGCATTAGCAGTAAAAGTATCCTGCACTTTATAATTAGGCGGCCAAATACGGGTGGTATCCGACGGAAATTGGTAAACGCCTCTTGTAGCCAAACCAGAAACCGTTTCCGATGCAATTATTTTTTGATTATTAAAACGCAAGGGAAGACTATCGTAATCAAAATCTTTATAGTTAAATCCTGCTACATCCAGCGCACCGGATTGCGCAATGAAATTTTTATCGAGGTGTGTTTCAGTCATTGCGCTGGTTACCGGCCGTGAAGGATCATTTTCTTTTACAATCTGCACCAGGTCACGGGTAAGCGTTAGTGCAGCAGAATCAAATTGTTCCCGGATTTCATTGCCAATGCTCCACATAAAAACAGACGGATGATTCCGGTCGCGCTTCACCATATCTTCCAAATCCATCTTATACCAGGAGGCAAAATCGCGACTGTAGTCAAATTTGTTTTTCTTTTTCTGCCACATGTCAAACGCTTCATCCATCACTAAAAAACCCATTTCATCACACAAGCCTAAAAACTGCGGCGCCGGCGGATTGTGTGCAGTACGAATGGCATTGCAACCCATGTCTTTCAGCATTTGCAACTGTCTTTTAGCAGCAGCTTTGTTAAACGCCGCACCCAATGCACCCAGATCATGATGCATGCAAACGCCTTTTATTTTCAGCTTTTTTTTGTTGAGCGTAAACCCCTGTTTAGCATCAAACGCAAATTCACGTATGCCCAAGGTGGTGGTTACTTCATCGGCTTTGACCCCATCAATCAATAATGTTGCTTTTAGTTTATACAAATATGGATTGTCGGGTGACCAAAGTGCCGGGTTTTTGAACTGATAAGTAAAAAGATATTTCGTTTCATTACCCTGCAGGTTATTCATCATCATGGTATGATACGATTCATCTTTTATTATTTTACCCGCGGCATCGTATAATTCATATTGAATAGAAAAAAGCGAATGGCTATTTTCCGGTGCCTGTATCCATGCATGAATATTTAATGCAACACCGTTCTCATTCATTTCAGGAACCACAAAAACACCGTATTGCTTAAATGCAATGGGATTTTTTATCACCAGCTGCACATTTCTGTAGATGCCCGAGCCGCTATACCAACGCGAATTGGGTTGCTGGCTATTGTCTGCTTTCACCACTATCACATTTTTGAATGGCGCTGGCTTAACATACCCCTTCAACGAATAACTAAATGAACTATACCCGTATGCACGTTTGCCCAGATAATGGCCATTTATCCAAACTTCGCTGTTGCGGTACACGCCATCAAATTCAACGGTAATATTTTTATTGTTGGTGCCTGCAGGCAACGTAAATGTTTTGCGGTACCAGCCTGTTCCACCCGGCAATGCACCGCCCTGGTTAGTAGCCGCAGCGGTTTTACTAAATGCACCTTCAATGCTCCAGTCGTGCGGCAACTGAAGTGTACGCCAGGCCGCATCATTATAGCCGGGTTGAATGGCAGCGCTGTCGTCACCCAAAAAAAATTTCCAGTCGCTGTTAAAATCAATAACCGTGCGGGGCGGTGCCTGTGCAGCTGCATTTGTGCCAGCAAGCAAAACCGCAAAAAAAAGAATGATACGGTATACCAAACCGGTACACCAATACCTGTTACATCCGTTGCAGATAATTGCCATCAATAAAAACCTGGCCGCATAAAAACGATCTGTAACCCGCCACATAAGCAACTATTTCATTTTAACGGAATAAGTATATGAACCGGAACCAACATTAATTTCCTTGTTACTGCCAGGTAAATAAACAACGGCGGTTGTATTGGGGGGAATAGTTACCTGCAGGGTGAATACACCGTTCAACTTTTTCCAGTCCACCAAAATATTTCCATAGAGTGAGTGATAGGTTGCTTTTGCAAAGGTAATATCACCCACCGGTTGCGGGCGTATGATGAGTTGTTTATACCCTACTGATTCATCAGCCTGTTTAATACCGCAAAGCCCGGCATACAACCATTCCATAAAATGGCCCAGCATAAAATGGTTGTTGGATACGGAAGTTAAACCCTGCCACGATTCGGTGAGTGCTGTAGCCCCGTGTGCCAGCTGGTAACCATAACCCGGCACATCATTACGACTGTTCATAGCAAAAATTACATCTGAGCGGCCTGCATCTTCCAAAGCGCGCAGTACATAACGGTAACCGATATCCCCTGCTGTTAAAGCATTGTTTCGCTGGCCGATGTCTTTTACCAGGTTATCAACTACCCTTTGTTTGTTGCCGGGTTCTGTTAGGCCCATAAACAACGCCATGGCATTGGCGGCCTGGCTGCCGGTGGCGTACTGGCCCGTGGTATCGTTAAAAAATTTTGTGTTGAATGCTTTCTTTACATCGCCCGCCAGCTGCTCATACCTGATGGCATCAGCTTTCTTGCGCAGCAGTGTGGCCACCTGCACCATAATCTGCAAATCATAATAAAAGATAGCAGTAGCGGTAACACCCTTGGGTGTCAATTGCGAATAACCCGGATGGTTCGGACCTATATCATACCAATCGCCCAGGCCCTGGTACAAAATGTTTTCTTTAGCTTGTTGCTGCAGGTAATCAATGTACCGTTGCATCATAGTGTAGGCGTCTGCCAGGGTTTGCTTATCAGCATACCATTTGTAATTATACCAGGGCAATATAATAGCGGCGCTGCCCCACTCCGGCGAATCTCTGAAAGGTCCATCAAATTGCACATACTCCGGCGCTATTTCCGGCACCAGGCCATTAGCTGTTTGTGCGTGCATCATGTCTTTGATGGCTTTGCGGCAAAGGGCCGCCACATCAAAATTGTATTGAACCGAACTACCTACCAGGTGCGTTTCTTCCAGCCAGCCCAGTTTTTCTCGGTGCGGACAATCTGTAAAAACACTGGCCGTATTGCTTTTGACGGCCCAGTTTATGAGGTCGAAAGTTTGGTTGAATAACTGGTTAGATGATGAGAAGCTGCCCATCTGCGGCGCTGCATTCCTGGTATGCAGGCCTTCTATATTTTCTATCACCGGCAGTTGCGCGGTATTCTCTTCACCGGCCGGCACAACACCCTGTACCTGCAGGTAACGGAACCCATAATACGTAAATTGAGGTTGCCAGCTTTCTTTACCATTGCCTTTCAGTATATAATTGAAGTAACAGGGACTGCCCGATGCTTTCTGATCAGCCGCTCCATCAGCATTCACCAGTTCTGCAGGTATAATGCGCACCGTATCTCCTTTTCTGCCGCTTACGGTAATGGCCGGAATGCCCGAAAAGTTTTGCGCCAGATCAAATATCCAAACACCGGGCTTCAGCATTGATTTTTTTACGGGTGCAAAACGCTGCATTATTTTCAGCGGTTCAGCAGACTGTGCTTCCAGCAATGGGGGGCCGCTGGTAATAGCAGATTGTTTCCATTTGCTGTCATCAAAATTGGGCTGGTTCCACCCGGTTTGTTCCAGGCCTGCATTGTAATCTTCGCCCCCGTAAATACTCGAAAAAATGACGGGCGATGGCGCTGTTTTCCAGGTATCATCGCTTACAATATCCTGCACGCTGCCATCTGTATATTCTACTGCAATTCTGCCAATCATTTTAGGATAACCAAATGCACCGGTGAGCTTACGGTAACGCTCACCCGGAATATAATAAAAACCGTTGCCCAGCATTACACCAATGGCATTATTGCCTTGTTGTAATTGATGGGTGATATCAAAACTTACATACAAAGCATGCTTGCTGTACTGCGTCCACCCCGGGTCAAGAAAATGATCACCTGTTTTTTTGCCATTTACACTCAGTTCAAAATGGCCCAGTCCGCAAATAAAAACAGTGGCTCGCTTAACCGGGCGGGTAATGGAGATGTCTTTTCTCATCAATGGCAAAATATCCGGGCGCGTACCCCATTCTTTTTTTCCTTTGCCATGTGCAAATGGAACAATTTGGTTAGAATCTGGCAGTTCAGCATAGCCAATCCAGCGGGCACCCTTCCAGTCGGCATCGGTTAATAAACCCATTTGCCATGTAGCCGTCTTGCTCCAGTTGCTTGCCTGGCCTTTATTATCCCATACCATTATCTTCCAGTAATATTTTTTTGCTGCCAGCAGAGGTTTACCGGCATATGGTACCTGTACAGATGCAGCAGACGGCGTTTTTTTTGAATCCCAGCTATTGCCAGTATTTTTTGCTATCAGCGCGGTATCATCGGCCACTATGATACGGTAAGCTGTTTGCAGCACATTTTTTTGCATGGATTGCAATTCCCAGCTGAGCTTTGGTTGCAAGGCATCCACCCCCAGCGGCTCATGTTTGTATTCACACCGCAAATTGGCAACCGTTGTTGCCTGGGCAAACACTGCATGCAGACTGAGTGAAAGGGTGCATAGCAGTACTGCCCCTCTTACTATCTGCAATATGCTGTTACTGTTAATCATATTGTACGTTTAATGATACCCTTACACGTAGCCATTTTGTGATGTGCATGCGCTCCTTTTACTTTATCAATTCAAGGTTTGCGTTAACAACATATTTTTTTCCTTTTTGAACCGGTATCGCCAGTTCTTTACCTCCGTACCGCAAAAGGCATGGCTGGCCCATATTGGAAACTATTTCCAGTTGTTGTAACCGCCCACCGCTCCACCGGATATTAAAAACAAATCCGCCTCTTGCGCAAATCCCCTGCACGTTGCCCTCTGGTAAAACAGATGCCAATGCCGGTAACAGGTCTATATACTTAGTATGGCTTTGTATAATCATTTCGCCAATGCCTGCAGCGCCGCCAAAATTTCCGTCTATCTGAAAAGGTGGATGCGCATCAAACAGATTAGGATAACTGCCCGCACCGCTGTTGGCAGGGCTTAGCAGTAGTTGCACCAGGCGGTAAGCATGGTCACCTTCTTTAAACCTGGCCCAGAAATTTATTTTCCAGCCGAGGCTCCAGCCGGTAGCTTCATCGCCGCGGTATAGCAACGATTGGCGTGCTGCTTTCATCAGCTCCGGCGTATCATCCCAATTAATTTCATTGCCGGGGTATTGGCCCCAGAGATGAGATACATGGCGGTGTTTATTGGTGGTATCGTCTACATCCTGCATCCACTCCTGCAATTGGCCGTACCTGCCAATTTTGTTAGGTGCAATCTGTTTGTATTTTTCTGCGAGTACGGTTTGTAATGATTGATCCACACCCAGCAGACGCGCAGCAGCTATGGTGTTCTTAAACAAATCGCGGATGATTTGGTGATCCATGGTAGGACCCGCTACCAGTCCACCCTGCTCAGGCGAATTGGAAGGTGTGCTGATAAGATAACCCGTTACCGGATCTTTTATTAAAAAGGAACTGAAAAAAAGTGCCGCCTGTTTCATCACCGGATAAGCCCGGTTCTTCAAAAACACTTTGTCTTGTGTAAATAGGTAGTGTTCCCACAAATGATGGCAAAGCCATGCACCGCCAGTTACCCAAATACCATGGTTGGCCGCGTTAATGGGTGCCGTGCCGCGCCATTGGTCTGTATTGTGATGCAACACCCAGCCATTGGCGTTGTAATATTGCCGGGCGGTCTGCCTGCCGCTTACTGACAGCTCATCTATCATTTTAAACAATGGCTCGTGCAATGCAGAGAGATTGAGCATTTCTGCAGGCCAGTAATTCATTTCTGCATTAATATTAGTGGTATACTTGCTGCCCCAGGGCGGTGATAACAAATTATTCCATATACCCTGCAGGTTGGCAGGCTGCGTTCCCGGCCTGGAAGAAGCGATCAACAAATACCGGCCATATTGCATATACAAAGCCATTAATGAAGGATCGCCGGTGGCGGCAAATTTTTCCACCCTTTCATCAACCGGAAGCTTTTCATTCTCATTACTGCCGAAATTAACCGAGAACCGGTTGAAATACTGTTGGTATTCTTTTATATGGGCGGCTTTTATTTTTTCATAACTGGAAGCGGCGGTGCCGTGCAATGCATTAATACACGGCGTTGCAGGTTCTGCCGATACATCTGTATAGGTTTTAAAATTTGTGCCCGCCACAAGGTAGATAACAACATCGTCTGCACCGGTAACCACAATTTTATTGTCTGCCAGTGTTACTTTTCCGCTAACCGCATTTACCTGCAGGTAGCTGGTACCCTTCATCGCGCCATTGCGCACGCTTAATGAAAGCGACAATGTATTGTCGTTTAGTTTTATAACAGATGAATGTTTGTGCGGGCTGTTTATTGTTGCTTCAAAACTGATACTGGCGGGCTTGCCCGCACCCAGGTGAATAGCAATAAGCTGGTGGGGTTGGCTGGCAAAATAGTCGCGCGTATACTCGGTACCGTTGAGGGTATAAAGGGTACTTGCCACTGCGGTAGTAAGATCAAGTGATCTTTTATAATTAACGGCGCCGGTGGTGTTGGCAAAATTCAACCATACATCACCGAAAGGTTGGTAATCTGCCTGGTACTGGCCAATAGCCGGCCGTTCATCGGTTTGTATAAAATATTTCCAGTTGCCCTGTAATGATATCAGGTTTTCCGGGCTATCGCCTTCGGCATATACACCAATGTGCCTGCTGGTGTCTTTATAACCCTGTATACCGCCTTTGTTCCCAAAATTCAATACCAGTACAGCAATGGTATTGGTACCTGCATGCAAGTTCTCTTTGGAAACAAGATATTGCCTGGGTTCTTGGCTTTCCATGCCGCCTACCAGTTTTCCATTTACATAGGTGAAATCCTGGTCGCGTATGCGGTTCAGATCAAGCAACATGTTTTTACCTGTTTGTGCGGCCGTTAGTTCAAACGTTGTACGCAGCCATACAGCGCCATCTAATCCTTCAAAACCAACCGCTTCCCAACCATCAAAAGATGGCACCTGCATAGTCTTCCAATTGCTGTCGTCAAAATCGGGCAGTGCGGGATTACCTTTTATGCCGTTCAAAGATCTTACCTTGCTTACCCATTCGCTGCGTTTGCCTTCCTCACTTTTTAATCCCAAAAACTCGCGCTCTGCCAATGCATCGGCTTCTTTCTGTTTACCAGCAAACAATAACTGCCTGATGCTGTCGAGGTATTTGTAGGCACCAGTGCGATTATAGTTACGCGGGCCCCCCGTCCAGAGTGTTTCTTCATTAAACTGTATATGCTCCTGGGCAATGCCGCCAAATATCATGGCGCCCATCCGACCGTTACCAATGGGTAAAGCTTCCGTCCATTTTTGGGCGGGCTGATTGTACCATAACTGTAACTGTTGCGATGAAACAACACTGGACATTACCAATGCTGCCAATAATAGTAAATAGTTTTTGTTGCGCATCCGGCTGGTTTATTTATCAAATATATCACTGTTACTGACTTACTGCGTCTTTGCTTACCTCATTGCCTATTGCCACCTGTGCCCCTGCCAATTCATTGTTGCTGATTTTTATTCCCTTTGTTGCTGCGCCATTTATTGCTGCAAACAGGTTGGTTCCTTTAAAAAGCCAGCAATGTTGCAGTAATGCATCCTGCACATCTGTTAACCTGATGATTGGCGTATTCTCCAACGGTGTGGCAGATACCACCGCATCAAGCATAAGCCGCGCGGTTTTTGTTGCCTGTACAGCAGGCCCGGTTTTCGTATTAACGCGCACATTGTGCAGTTCAATGTCTTTGGCATTGTTGATAGTAATGCCGGTGACTGCTTCAAAAACAACATCGTTCAAACTGACTTCCTGAACCGGCATTTCCGACAAACCGTTAATATACATCGCCTGGTTGGTATAGGCGGTTATATTACTAAAACGAATGTTCCTGAACAATGGCGTTCGTTCACTCAGCGGTTCGGCGGCCACTTTTGCATACTCCATGTCTAAGACTATGGCCTGGTCTGTTATGTTTTTCATGATGATATTGTCTACGCGTATATCTTCCACCACGCCACCCCTGCCCCTGGCTGTCTTTATGCGTATACCCCTTTCCGTACCATCGAATATACAATTGCTGATGCTTATTTTTTTTATACCGCCACTCATTTCGCTGCCAATCACTACGCCTCCATGGCCATTGAGCATCGTACAATTGGTAATGGTGTAATTTTCGGCGGGCATGTTTTTGGTTCGGCCAGGAATGTCTTTACCAGATTTTATGGTGATGCAATCATCGCCCACGCTGATATGACAATTACTGATGTGCACATACCTGCAAGATTCAGGGTTGATGCCATCTGTATTAGGTGAATGCGGGTTGTTGATGGTAACACCGGTTACTGTTACATTTTCACAAAATTCAGGGTTCACCGTCCAGAATGGCGAATTGATAATGGTAATACCTTCTATGAGCACATTGGTGCAATACATGGGCTGAATAAACGGCGGCCGCAAAAAACCGCGCTTCATTTGCCGGGGATCGTCTGGCAACAATATATTTTTATTGAGGCTGTCAAACAGGTATTGCCATTTGGTTCTTGCCTGGCCTTCTTTATAGCCTTCTACAAAATTCCACCATTTCTTGCCATGGCCGTTGATGGTTCCCCTGCCACGGATGGTAATATTGGTTGCTTTGTAAGCGTAAAACAACGGCGAAAAACTGGTTACATCTACCCCTTCATACCGGCTCTCTACCATGGGCAGGTAATCATCAAAATCATCACTGAAATGAAGCTCCGCACCCGCATCTATAAAAATGGTGATATTACTTTTCAGATGGATGGCGCCGGTAAGGTATTTACCAGCGGGAAAATAAACAGTGCCGCCTCCTGCTTTAGCCGCAGCAGCAATGGCTTTTTTTATGGCCACGGTTGCCTTGGCGCTGCTATCGTTCTTAGCACCATAGGCAATGACGTTGTAGAATGTTTGTGCATCCGCAACGGCGGTTATACAATACAGTGATACAAAAAGGAAATATTTTTTCATGATTTAGCTGTTATTCCTAGCGGTCTGACCTGCGGTACCGACCAAAATATACCCTGGCGGTCTGACCTGCGGTACCGACCGAAATATACCCTGGCGGTCTGACCTGCGGTACCGACCGAAATATACCCTACCGGTCTGACCTGCCGTACCGACCGAAACTTACCAAAGCGGTCTGACCTGCGGTACCAACCGAAACACACCCAAGCGGTCCGACCTGCTACACCGACCGATAGCAGGCATTAGCACACTTGCCTGCCGGCAGGCAGGTTTATCACATTCATCTTATTATCACATTCGTTACTCAAACAACCAATCAATTTCACGCTTTGTTCCGCTTTCTGTAAGGCCGGCATCATACAATGGAACCGGCTGTTCTGCCTCCACAAAACCAAGTACCAGGCAAACACCTTTTGCCAGTTGTAAGGTATTGTTGCCAGCAGGAAAACCATAACTGTGAACATTAATGCCGGGCATTCCTTTTATTACCAAGGCATTGGCAATTCTTGTTTCTGCCTGTCCGTAATCATTGGCGCTGGCATTGGTTTCAAGCTCGGGTGCTTTTAAATAAATATTGTTTTTTGAAAAAGCGGGATTTCTCGCATTAAAAAAACCTACCAGCACTTTCACCGGCTTATCTGAACGAAAAATTAGTGTGGTACTTTCGTTCATTTGTTGCTTAAAAGGAAACATCACCCCGCTCAATCCTTTTAATTCTTTTGCGTATGCACTAATGACAAGACCGGTATCTGTAAACACCTGCGCCGCACTGTCAATTACAAAACGATGATGGCTATTGCCAACTATACTTACCGCGGCATTCCCCAGCAGGGTTATTTTATTTTCAACTTTGCCAGTCTGCTTTTTGAGCGAATCAATTTTTTCATTGAAATGTTGCAGTTCATTTTCAAAAGGCACCAACACTTCGCGCCATGTTTTGAATGTGCCATCTACGCCCCTGATGGGTATTTTACGTTGCTGCGTTTGCATGCTGTTGGCATAGCGGTAGGTATTGTTGGTAAGTGTAACAAGCGTTTTGTAATAATCTACACTCTGTTGCAGCAATGGCCGAGCCTTTTCAAGGTCTTTGATGTCATTGGAATATTTATACCGAAGAATATGTAAAGCGGCTTCTGCTTTCAGTGCATAATGATACGCAAGCGCCTGGTAGCAATACATATCGTTTTTCAATCGATCAAGCTCTGCGTTATTGGCATGAATATTTGCCCCTGCAGCTTCAACAGCAGCCACCGCTTTATCTGCATGTGCTTTCACCTCTTGTATAATTTGTACGGGTGTTTCGCCAACATGTTTTTCTCCTTTCCATTCTTTTTCTGCGTACTGCACCAGCATTTCACCCTCGGGGCTTTCACCATCGTATAACAACGTAAACAAACCATAACGGTAAGGATTGATCAGCTGTGTCATGAGCATCCCCAGTGTAAGCGTTTGCCGGTTGCCATCAGTAATGCCAAAGCGGCGAAGCAGTTTGGGCGCTATTTGTCCAGACTGTTCATAGGCTTCAATGATGCTCTTTCCTGTTTCTATACTGCATGCATATTTACCGGCCAGCAAATTACTCCAGTATAATAATTCGGCCTGCCTGTCGCGGTTCGCTTTCCACGCATAGCGGCTCCATGCGGCGTACCATATCCAGTCACGCTCTACCTGCAATAATTTTTTTCCGTGCACGCTGTCGGCAGCATACGGCCAGTCCCAGTAAGATGCCTGCGGGTACAGGTGCAAGCCATTGCCACCCATTACCTCATGCATCCCTTGTACGGATTGCTGAATAAAATTGATAGCGCCATACCTGAACGGCTCAAGGTTGGCGAGTATGTGCACGTTTTCTATTTGAACGCTGCCCAACTGGCTCAACGTTTGGTGCAATGCAGCCCAGGCGCCACGCGGCCGTGGTGTAGTAAGTGCTTCACCATTAAACTTTGCTTCCGTATACAAATTTTTATAGAGCGGCAAAGCTGCTTTCATTACCGCAGGTGCATCTGTATCATGCGCCCGCAATACAATGGGTGGTTCGGTAGCAGTACCCAATGCCTTCAAACCATCCTGCACACCGGGAATGATTGTTTTTGTAAACCATTCTATATCATCTTTACCAATGCCTTCCATGGCTTCGCCCAGGCAAACCATCAGGCCCACATTCGGATATTTCTGTACAAAGGCTGCGATTGACTTCCTCGTATAATCTGCAATAAGCGGAATAATAGGCCGTTCACGATCCTGTGTTTTAATATGATTTTTTTCAGCAAATGGTTTGGACACAATGATGTTGTAAAACATTTGAATTACCCATATGCCCCGCTTGTCGGCTTCGGTGGTAAGAAACCGATACATGTCTTCGTTTTTTTTAAACGTAACACTGTCAACTTCTACGGCATAAGCGTAATCAGAAAGCCGCACCAATGACGCAAATGGGTGACCGTTCCACAGGTATAGCGAGTTCATACGATTGGCCACCAGTGAATCCAGGTATTGCAGCCATAATTGTTTATCATACAACCAGGGAAATGTTTCTGGTGTGTATGGATACTCATACACCGTACGACCGGGCAGGTAATAAGGTTTTTGCACACCAATACACGCACCGCGCAATACCATCTCCGGCTGATCGGTCATTGCGATGGAAAGCGGCAACTGTCCGTCGTTCTTAATACGGTCTGCCAGTTCAAGACATCCATACAAAACCCCCGAAGCATCTGCGCCGGCAATAAGCAGGTTGCCGTTTTGGGCAGCACTGATAATAAATCCTTCTTTGCCCGGTGCTGGTGGCAATGTGAGTTTCCATTGTGCCGCGGTTGTAATGGCCAGATTATCATTAAGTGTTGCTATTACAATGGTACGTTTACCGGAAGCAGTTTTTTGCTTACCCTTAGTTATTGAATAGCCCGACAGCTGCAGTGCCTGCGTTAATTTGGCCGCACCGAATGCCGCCCTGGCCGATGGATGCTCCGGCGTTACTACCGTTATGCTTTTTTGTTGTGCCAGAGCAGACAGCATCATCATGCAACACATGCCATACACCAAACCCGTTCTCTTTATCAGCTTCTGCATTCAAATAATTTTGGTATGAACAATACAATTACAACAAATCGGGTCTTATACCACCCTGCGCGCTTGATATATACGCCGCTTCCAGGCAGGCCATCGTATGAATACAATCTGACGCGCTATTATCTGGTTTGTCGATTAGCCCTTCTGCTGCCATCAACACCTGTTTCATACTGCCAATGAATGCATGTGGAAACCAGCTGCCCTCAATCTTCATTGTTTTCCATTGTGGTGTTGCATCGCTTTCGGATAAAATGTATTCAAAGCTGTCTGCAGCGCCCCGCGGATAATTGATCAGCGCACCAAAATTGATGATGATGGCCCCTTTGCTGCCTTCAATTTTTATATACGATTGCTGTTTGGGCTCGCCATAATTATGGCAATGATTGGTAAGTATATTGGCACGAACCATGTCTCCATAATCCATTATGATATTACTACGCACAGAAGCAAGTTCGGGCATGGCAGGGTGCCTGGTTGTTTTTGCATATACTGTTTGCGGATTACCCAACAGGTTTCTTATTAAATCTATATAATGAATGCTGTGGTATAAGATTTCAACCCTGGGGGATGCCGTTAAAAAATTCCACAAGTGCCAGGGCGTAAATACATTTACGTTCACCTCAATATCATTTAGCGTTCCCAGGAGGTTGTTACTGATCAATTCTTTGGCAGCTATTATATACGGCGCATACCGCAGCTGAAAATTGATGGCCACAACCATATTACGGCTGTTGGCCAATGCAAGTATTTGTTTTGCTTCATTGTAATTTTCGCCCATGGGTTTCTGCAGCAAAACAGCAGCACCTTTTGGCAACTGGTTTAATACAGGAATGGTTTGCGCGCCGGGCACGGCCACATCAAATACGGCATTGGTGGGTGCATGTGCCAGCATTTCTTTTAGACTTTGAAAAACATGCGGCAGAGAAAATTTTTGTGCGGTTGCACTTGCCTTGGTTGAATCAATATCATAAATCCCCTGCACATTATACCCGGCAATGGCATAAGCGGGCAGGTGAGCAGCATTTACAATGCCACCTGCGCCAATGATGTATATAGGAGTGTTTATGGATTGCATTTGATCGTTGATGTTATAAAGTATTAAGTATTTAGTATTTAGTATCCAGACCACGTGGTAGCGAGTAACTTCCGAACTTACCGAACTAAAAACTAGAAACTAAAAACTCTCAATATAATTTCCAAACGTCAGCAATAATACTGCCATTACCAGTACAAGTAATGCCGCAGCCAGCAGTTGTTTGGTGCGTTTGCTGCAGGCGCTCCATTCTTTCATGATTAACCCGGCCACCGTACTGAACAATACCAGCATCACCATATGAATGGCCCAGCTGCTGAATTTGTAACTGCCCATTCTTACATGGCCCAGTCCATAAAAAAAGAATTGCCCATACCACAACAAACCGGTAAGTATTGCCATGATATAATTGATGCCCAGCCCGGCTTTGCCGGTAACAGCATACTCCTTCCAGGTGTTTTGTTTTTGATGGAGGTATATACAATAAATCAAAGTTGAAACAAATGCACCGGAGTTCGAAAAAAGATAGATCACATTTACCTGGAAATTGCCCGCGCCGTATTGAGCGGCAACATCAGCAACAGGCTGGCCCTGGTCTATAGAAAATCCGTAGAGCGCAGATAAAATTCCGGCCAGCAGGCAAAGCGGTAAACCTTTTGAAAGTGAAAAACCGGAAGCGGTATTGTGTAACTTCTCCAGGTCTTTTTCTTTATGGCGCCCTGCAAGTCCGCATACAGCAATACCCAAAGCACCCATGGCAATACCGCCTACAACATACATTGCCCCGTTGCTTTTCATGATTTGATCAAGGTTGCCATGTACAAGCGGTGGCAACAAAGTACCCAGCACACAACTGATACCTACTGCAATGGCATAGGTTAATGAAAACCCAACATAGCGTATCGCAATTCCAAAAGCAGTACCGCCCACGCCGTATGCCATACCCAGCAAAAAGGAACGCCACATGGCAGAAGCCGGTGCAAGGTGAAGTACAGTCAATAAATGTGGTATGGTAAACAGCGCCACCACAACGGGCATCAGTAACCAGCAAATGAAAGCTTGTGCAAGCCAGTAGGTTTGCCAGCTCCACCCAACTACATTTTTCTGGGGCGTATAGCACATTGCGGCGCTCGATGCGCCCACTGCATGAAACAATACACCGTTTATTACTTCCATAAGCCTTATCCCAAGATAAATCAATCGTTTATTGCCAGGCGGTAGAAATCAACCGCATTGCTATACAATACTTTTTCTTTGTCCGTTTCATTCAGCAGTGAAGACAATACCGCTTCATACATTTGCCATGTGGCCCTATAACTGCCGGCTAGTAATGATACCGGCCAGTCGCCGCCACAAAAACACCGGTCTGCACCAAATGTTTCGAGTGCAAATTCTACATATGGCCGTATATCATTGGCCGTACGGTCATTAAAATTACCAGAGGCGGTACCCAGCCCTGATATTTTTGCATAGAAATTATTGTTCTGTGCTGCGGCTTTCATCAATTGTCCCCATTGGCCAAATTTTTCTTTGCCGGCAATGGGTGGCTGGTTCAAATGATCAAATACGAGGCGCAAGCCAGGCACTTCATTACCCAATTGTATGGCTGTTTCAATGTGCGCGGGCAACACTCCCACCATATCATACGGTAATTCATAAGAGGCTATCAGGCGCAGGCTGTCTATTACTCTGGGTTGCAATAACCACGATGCATCTTTTTCATCATGCACCTGGTGACGCACACCTTTGAAATATGACTCATTACTAAGTTGTTGTTCCAATAATACATGCGTGGCGTCGGGGTCTGTTAAAGGCAACCAGCCTACCACACCTTTTATCCAGCCGGTTTGCCTTGCAGCGGCCAGCATCAACGCTGTATCTTCTTTATTACCTGCCGCCTGTACCAGCACGCCTGCGGTAACACCAGCTTGCAGCCTTTCTGCTTCCAGCTCAGGTAACAGATACGTGCGGTTAAGTATAGACTCATCTCCTTCCAGCCACGGGTAAGCGGCGCGGTTGAGATCCCAAATATGCACGTGCGTATCTATTATTCGCTGCATTTTTATTCTAACATCAAAAGTCAAAGGTCAAAAGTCAAAAACTCAGTTGGAACTATTAAGTTACCGGCATCAAGAACTTAAAACTACAAACCAGAAACTACAAACTTATTAATTCCATATTCGAGATCAATTTCTTCATTGTGTTCGCCCAGCAATGGTGCACCGCGTACAGACAACAGCGTTTTACCGTCTACATGTATAGGGCAGCGCGTTGTGGTAACAGATAATCCGTTGGTGGTTGTTACTACAATTTCCATATTCAGCAAACGGTAGCCTTCCTGTTGCAGCAGTGCATCATAATCCATTACAGGTGCACACCAAATGTCTGCTTCTTCCAGTATCTGCAACCATTCTTTTGCGGTACCTGTTGCCAGGTGCGTTCCCAATATTTTTTTTATACTGTCTCTTTTTGCGAACCAGTCGTTGCTATCTGTAAAAACTTTCAGCGGTTCGCACTGCAGCAGACCGGCAAGCATCAAAATATTACCCATTGCCAGTGCAATATAGCCGTCTTTGGTTGCATAGATGCCGTAAGGTGCCGCTATGTATGCATGACCGCTGTTTACTTCACTTCTTACTGGCAAACGGTTACCATCGTTGTAAAAACAAGTGAGTACTTCAAACTGAAAATCCAATATACTTTCAAACATACTTACCTGAATCAATGCACCTTCTCCGCTCACCGCCCTTTTATACAAAGCTGCCAGTATACCCTGTGCCAGGTGGGTGCCGGCCATAATATCTACTACGGCAACGCCCATGGGGGTAGGGTCTTCATTATTGTTGTTGCTTAACCAGGTAAGGCCAGATGCCGCCTGCAACAGTAGATCCTGACCGGGCAAATCTTTCCAGGGGCCTTCATTGCCATAACCGCTTACAGTTGCATACACAATGTGCGGGTTAATGCGTTTAACGGTGGCATAATCAAGACCGATCCTTTCCATTACACCCGGGCGGAAATTGTGCATCATTACATCCGCCTTTGCCAGCAGTTGCTTTATTTTTTCAAGGTCGGCCGGGTCTTTCAGATCGGCTGCGTAGCTTTTCTTATTACGGTTAATGGCATGAAAAATAGTTGATTCACCTTCAATCATAACATCAGACACATAGAGCTGCCGGCAAATATCGCCGGTACCTGGGCGCTCAATTTTTATTACCTGCGCGCCCATGTCTGCCAGTCGCAAAGCAGCAGACGGGCCAGATAAAAACTGGCTGAAATCAATCACAACAATGTCTTCCAATAAATTCATGTGGCATCTATTTTAAATACCGTTAGTTTCTGTCTCAACAGTGCCTGTATGTATAAAATCGTTGTATATTTTTTCATTGTGCTCGCCCACCTGCGGTGCAGGCCTGGCCGCAAATAAACGCTGTCCATTGATGCGTATGGGACATCGGGTGGTTACTATTTCTTTGCCGCCTGCCATTATCTTTTGTTCCATCAGCAGTTTTTTATAAGCCTCGTGCTGTATCATTTTATCCCAGTCAAAAACTTCCATTGCCCAAAGGCCATCGTGTTGCAGCCTCGCTATCCAGTACGACGTGGGGCGGGTAATCAAGTGTTTTACCAATATATCTTTTATAGCATCGCGGTCTGTGAAAGCCTGGTCGGCGGTAAAGGCATACAAGTCGTGGCAATCAATGGCCTTGGCCAATTCGGCAATATCCATCATCGCCAGGGCCAAATGTCCATCTGAAGTAGCGTAAATACCGTAGGGTGCGCTCAACAACGGATGCCCATTATTGCTAAAACTGCGCTGCGGTTGTTTGTTACTGGTATAATAAGTGGTGAGCAATTCAAATTGAAAATCCAGCAGGGTTTCCATCAGGCTTATTTCTATTAATGCGCCGGCGCCTCTTTTTTGCCTGCGTATCAGCGCTGCCAATATACCCTGCACCAGTTGCGCCCCGCATAATATATCTGCAATGGCAATACCAAAAGGCACGGGGCCATTGCTACCATTACCCGTTGTAAACGCCAGGCCGGTCATAGATTGCAACAGCAGGTCCTGGCCGGGCTTATCTTTCCATGGCCCATCTAAACCATAACCGCTAATGGCGGCATATATAAGCCTGGGGTTAAGGGCATTTGCGGCCGCATAATCCAGCCCAAATTTTTTCATTACCCCGGGTCGGAAATTGTGGATCAGCACATCCGCTTTGCCAATCAGTTGTTTCACAACGGCAAGGTCTTCGGCGTTTTTCAGGTTGGCAGCAAAGCTCTCTTTATTCCTGTTAATGGTATGAAACAACAACGAGCTATCATCTACCCAAAGATCCCTGATGGATAACTTTCTACCTGCATCTCCTAAGCCTGGCGGCTCCACTTTAATAACCCGCGCACCCAGATCGGCCAGGCGCAATGCTGCCGAAGGCCCGGAAAGATACTGGCAAAACTCCAGCACCACTAAACCGTGCAAGGGCAATGCCGTCATACATGCAGGTTTATGGGTTCAATTACCTGGCTGGCCCGGTAAATAGCATTCATTTCCAGCAATGTTTTTTCGGGATCACCATTGTTTAGTAAACACCGCTGCAAGGGATCGCCTGCATGATCCTGAAAATGCAGGTAACCATTGTACCGCGGACGCATATAACCGTTATCCATAACCGGTAACACCGTATTAAAAAATCCATCTGTTAATAAGTTGGCCGTAGCGTCTGTCCAAGCCGCCCGATGCCCCGGTTGTCCGCCGTGCTGCACATACATCGTACGCTGGCAGCTGGCAGAGGCAGCCATGGCTGCAAAATCAACGGCTGTTTGCTTATGTTGCGAAAAAGCAGACACGGCTAATCCGGTACCACCAATGGTGGTGCGTAATTTTGTTTGGTTAAAAGACACTACATCTGCATAATGTAACTGGTGCGGGGCATATCCCTTGCGTGCGTAATTGGAGTAAGCATAGGCAAAAGGGCAGTACCAGTAATTGTTTGTACCACTCATTCTTTCTGCCACAGCAATAGGATTGCACAAAAACATTTCCTTATCTACCAGGCTATACAATTGTTTCATGGTTTCAATAGCCAGCAGACCGGTTTCCTTGTCTATTACTTCCTCTGAGCTATTGAATAAATTGCCATGGTGTGCCAGGCAAAAAGTATAAAAATTCATGAGTATATCAATGGGGATGGCAGGTACGGCGCATTTACCATCTTTGGCCAGGGCTATCACTTCTTCCCATGTTTGTGGTACTGGTATACGGTGTTGTTGGAGTAAATCTTTGCGGAAACTGGCAGCAGGGGTTGCAGCATCAATGGCCAATGCCCACTGGCTATTGTTGTAAAAATAACTCTCGTGCGATTGCCCTACCGAGTGCTGCCATTGATCATTGAGGTAGGCTGCGGGAAGATAATCGTTTAATGGCAACACACAATGCGTGGCAGCCGCACAACCTACCCACGGATGATCAATGACCAGCAGATCGTAACTGGTGGTGAGTTGTTCAATGGGATAATCTGCAAATTCCTGCAGGGTTCTTTTCTTCCAACGTATATCAACACCAGGATGCATTTCCATGTATCGCTGAGAAATAGCCAGCAAAGGCGTAATGCCCCTGCTATGCCCCCATGTAATACCATTTAGTATAATTGAACTCATCGTTGTTGTTTTGTTCCTGAGGCGAATCGTGAGGCGTCAGACGTCATTCGGCAAGTGTCAGCCATTAACTGCTATCTCACGTCTCACCATTCACGTCTCACGTCTCACGATTCACGCCTCACGTCTTCCGCCTCCCGCTTCTCCACCATTAGCAGGTGCTCACACACCATCACCAGTTGATTGTGCTGGTTAAAGGTTTCCACTTTTTCTGTGACCAGGCCAAAGCCGGGTTTTTTATGATCTTTTTTTTCTGTAACGGTAACGGTTACACGTATAGTATCTGCAATAAAAACGGGTTGAATAAACCGCAGCCTTTCATATCCGTACGTCATGGATACCTCATTTACAAAGTCTGCAGTAAGCCCGATAGCAACGGTAAAGATTAAAGTGCCATGCGCTATTCTTTTTTTGAAGGGCTGGGTTTTGCACCATTCTTCATCCATGTGGTGAGGAAAAAAATCGCCCGAGTGGCCGGCATGTAAAACGATATCAGTTTCGGTAATCGTTCTTCCTTTGGTAAGGCGTTGATGACCCGTAACAAACTCTTCAAAATATTTTTTTACAAACATGGCAGTCAGCGTTGAAAACGCAATCGGTTTTATGATACCTATAGCAGGTAAAAAAAATAAGTGTATTAAAATTGATAAGCTTGCTTAAAAAAGTGAAAAAGTACCGGGGCGGTTAAAAGCAAATGCATGTGCATATGGCTGGCTGTACAATTCAACTTTTTTTTGCAACCGTTATACCTGAAATATCGGGCTGTAAAAGCACTTTAAATCAAAGCATTAAATTAGAACAGCGCAGATGCTGATTCAATGTCAGGTTTTACTGTATTGATGGAAGATTTTACTATTTGAGAATTTAATGATTGTTCATCCCCGGGATTTATTTCGAAAAATTATTACTCAAACTTCCCTGCAAAAACAATTGCCGGTATTGATGATTCCGCCAACATCTGTAACAGTTCGTTCATTCGCCCCGGTTATGCGTTGTATGTTGTTATGAATTCTCCGGTCGATTATTAGGGTACCATAACAATCTTGTTGATACTTTTTAAATTCCGGGCAATCGATGGTGGGGAAGCAGTAAGAACTCTGCCGCTTCCTTGTATGCAATGGTGTTTTTTTTGCACTGTTTATTGCAGCAAGGTTTGAAACGGTTATTGAAAATATGGTGTTTTCAACCCACGGCAGCAGCGGAGGTTACAAGGCCTGGCCGTACACAAAAAAGCCTTTAACAGTATGCTGCTAAAGGCCTGGTAATCAAAAGTGGAGAGTATCGGGGTCGAACCGACGACCTCTTGCATGCCATGCAAGCGCTCTAGCCAACTGAGCTAACCCCCCTTTTGCTGCAACCTGCTTTTGCGGACGGCAAATATAGAGGATTTTGAGAAAGTTGCCATAGCAATTAAAAGAACCTTTTTTATACCCGGTTGTTTGTAATTTTATCATCCACATAAATAAATAAACTTAGTCCATGGGCGTCTGGCAGCAGTTTGCAGAATATTTGTATTTAAAGAAACGGGATCCCAATGCCCCTAAAAGCCAGTGGCTTAAATACATGCATGGCATCAACCGCATTACCATTGTCATATTTCTACTGGGATTGATATTTATGATAGTGAAGACGGTTTTCTTCAAAAGGCATTAACGAGCGGATAGCCCTTTCCTTTATGACGCTCCATTGCAAAGAATGGGATGCTACATTACGCGCGTTGTAGAAAGCGTTATTGGCTGTTGCTTTACCTTGCCGGTTCTCCGATAATGCTAACGCCAGTTTATAGACCAGCGAGCTCCACAATACTTTTTGCAGCATTGGCAGAGGCGGGGCCGCCCTCGCTCAGTTTCTCTCTCAGTTGCTGGTAGTCTGCTTTTAACTGCGCAATCCGCTGCGGGTTGTGCAACAAGTCATCCAGCTCTTTTTGCAGGTTGGGCGGTGTAAGCTGGTCTTGTATCAATTCTTTTACCACCAGCTTATCCATAATAAGATTGACCAGCGATATGTATTTAACCCTGATAACACGTTTGCCTATCTGGTAAGAAATAGCGCTGCTTTTATAACATACTACTTCCGGAACGCCAAACAGTGCTGTTTCAAGCGTGGCGGTTCCGCTGGTAACCAATGCAGCTTTGGCCTGTTTTAATAAGGCATAGGTTTGCCCGCTTACATAAGATACATTATCATACGGCTGCAACAGCGTATCATAGAAACCAGGGTCGAGGCCGGGGGCTTTGGCCACAATAAACTGGTAACCTGCAAAAAACTTACTAACGGCCAGCATTATGGGCAGTTTTTTAAGTATCTCCTGCTGGCGGCTGCCCGGCAACAATGCAATCACGGGTTTATCTGAGAATGGTGGCGGTGGCGGCTGTAATTTTTCCTGTTCAATCACTTCTATCAGCGGATGGCCCACGTAGTCCACTTCATACTGCCATTTTTTATAAAAAGATTTTTCGAAAGGAAGTATCACCAGCATACGGTCTACCGCCATCTTTATTTTTTTTACCCTGCTCTCTTTCCATGCCCATACCTGCGGAGAAATATACCAGGCTATGCGCAAACCTTGTTGTTTTGCCCAGGTGGCGATGCGCAGGTTAAAACCAGGATAATCTATCAGTACCAGTACGCCGGGTTGCCAGGCAAGTATATCCTGTTTACAGAATTGAAGGTTTTTCATAATGGCAGGCAGGTTCTTCACCACTTCAATAAAACCCATAAACGCCAGTTCGCGGTAATGTTTTACCAGTGTGGCACCTGCTTCCTGCATCATATCTCCACCCCAGCAGCGGATATCCGCCTGTGCATCCAGTTTTTTTATCTCTTTTATAAGATTGCTGCCATGCAAATCTCCGGAGGCCTCTCCTGCTATGATATAATAACGCATTTGATAAATTTCTTGATTTTGAGATTGTGGAATTTTGAGATTTCTTGTGACGCGTGTTGCAGACAATCCCAAAATCTCAATATCTCAAAATTGAACAATCTTTATTTGGGTGCTTTACGGTATACAAAAAACGTAATTACGGCAAAAATAAGATTGGGTATCCATGCTGCAATCATAGGGTGCAGATTGCCTTTGCTGGAAAACACAATGGAGAACCTGTCCATGATCACAAAAGTGGCTGCTGCCACAATTCCAAATGCCAGGTGCAGTCCGCTACCACCACGCGTTTTGCGACTAGCCACCACTGCGCCCAGCAGCGTTAGTATCAACACAGAAAAAGGGGTGGCAATACGGCGGTAATACTCCACCTTGTAAGTGTTAAGTCCTTCTGTACCGCGCATTTCTTCCATGCTAATAAATGAATGCAGTTCGGGCGAAGTAAGTTTGTCTTTCAGGTATTCATCCCTGCGCAGGTCGGCCGGTGTAATGTTAAGTGCCAGGTTCATCACCGGCACCTGTTTCACGGTTTCGTGCAAACCGTCAATGGTACGTTCTATTGCGTTTTCCACCTTCCAGTTTTTGTGGGCAGTATCCCATTTAATAGATTCACCGCGCAGGTTGTAATACACCTTATTGCCTTTAATTTTTTGCAGAAAAAAACCACTCGATACTTTACTGGCGGTATCGTAATACCGGATGGCCAGGTAGGTGGTAGGGTCAGACTTCAGGTAAAAGGTGGCATTGGATGTTTGCCCTGAGTAATACGAACTATTGCCATCTATATAGCGCAATTGAAACTCGTTCTTAATAGCATTGCCTTTGGGAAATACAAACATATTGCAGTACCAAAGCAATAAGCCCAATAAAAAGCCGCCTATAAAATAAGGGCGCAGAAAACGCCGGTAGCGAACCCCATTGGCAAGAATGGCTACTATTTCTGATCTGCCGGCCAGTTTAGACGTAAAATAAATAACCGCGATAAACACCATCAGCGGAAAAATCATGGATATAATGAAGGGTACAAAACCTATGTAATACTTATTAATAATTTCAGAAGTGGAGAGACCGGATTTTACAAAGTCGTCTGCCTTTTCACTACTGTCTATTACTATAGAAATAACAGTAAGTGCCACAATGGTAAAGACAAAAGTGATCAGGAAGTTTTTAATAATGTACCAGTCGAGAATTTTCATCAAAATATATCCATTTCAGGTGCTGTAACGGCCAAAAATAGGCTAAAATTTGTTGCTGATACGTTATAGTGACATCAGCCAACTGCGCTGAAAATATTACCGATATCGTGGCGGTATTGATAGTATCAACCAACCAACGAACCAGCAAATGCATATTTTTTGAGCCAGGCAAGTTTTTGGCCCAACCATTTTGCAGTTGATATCATTATTCAAAAGCTGCCCTGGTGAAATAAAAAAAAATCTATTATTTTTGAATTCAACCATGAGAGCTAACCCGAATGGCAATATTCTTGTGTCAAATGACATAGGCAACGGCCATCGGTTTCACCGTTTGTTATAACAGTATCGCAATAGTTTTGCAAACAAATCCATTACTTAGATTAAAGTCCCCCTTGCCTAACCAGATTAAAGACAGATTAAAACTGCGCTCAAAGTAAATTTCATGAAGAAAAACAGTTTTCCGGCTACTGCCAGTGATGCCCCTTCATCGCCGGTAGCCGCACTAGCAAAACGATACCGCTGGGTACTGATATGGTGCCTGTTTCACCTTTGCGCATTGTTTTTATCTTACAAGGAAGTGCGTTTCTTTAACGCTTCAGGTGAACCCAGAACAGACAGGTTCTGGCCATTTGTAAAATTCACTTACCCGTATTTTTTGCCAGATGATAATACTACCTATTTTAAATTCAATGGGTTTTTTACCCAGTACGACTGGACGGAATTCAGCTTCTACACCGGCATCGTCTTATTTTTTATCATACTGGTCTACGTGTATAAAAAGTCTGAGTAACAGTATGTTCATGTCTTACAAACGCTGTTTCAGTACCGGTATAATCCCATCTTTCCAGCTAACAAAATCTCCCTGTAGAATATGCTGCCGCGCTTCATCAACCAGCCATAAATAAAATGCGAGGTTGTGAATGCTGGCAATGGTTAAACCCAATATTTCTTTTGATTTGATAAGATGACGCAAATATGCTTTGTTGTAAAAATTGCTCATTTCAGCAGGTATGCCATCATCCAGCACAGAAAAATCTTTTTCCCATTTTTTGTTATCTATATTAATGATGCCTTTGCTGGTAAACAACATAGCATTACGCCCGTTACGGGTAGGCATCACGCAATCAAACATGTCGATGCCCAATGCGATGTTCTCCAAAATGTTCCAGGGCGTACCAACACCCATCAGGTAACGTGGCTTATGCTCCGGCAGTATACTGCAGCACAAAGCACAATACTCATACATCATGGCCTCGGGCTCGCCTACGCTCAGGCCGCCAATGGCATTTCCGGGTGCATTTTTTGATGCCACCATTTCTGCTGAAGCTTTACGCAAATCAGCATAGGTACTGCCCTGCACAATAGGAAACAGGTTTTGTGTATAACCATATTTATCAGGGGTGGTATTAAAACGACTGATACACCTGTCGAGCCAGGTATGTGTTAACTCCATGCTTTTTTTAGCATATGCATAATCACTGGGGTATGGCGGACACTCGTCAAAAGCCATAATAATATCGCCGCCAATGATGCGCTGGGTATCCATTACATTCTCTGGGGTAAACAGGTGTTTGCTGCCGTCTATATGGCTTTGAAACACTACGCCTTCCTGCGAGATTTTTCGGTTTGCTGCCAGTGAAAAAACCTGGTAGCCGCCGCTGTCTGTAAGTATGGGCCCATGCCAGCCATTAAATTGATGCAATCCACCCGCGGCCTCCAATATTTCCAAACCAGGCCGCAGGTATAAGTGATAGGTGTTGCCCAGTATGATACGGGCTTTCACATCCTGCACTAATTGTTGCTGGGATACTGCTTTTACACTGCCCACCGTGCCCACGGGCATAAAAACAGGTGTCAGTATATCGCCATGATCTGTTGTTATCTTGCCCGCACGTGCTGAAGACTGCCTGTCCGTTGCCTGTAAATCAAATTGTAACGATGCCATAAAGGCTGCAATATAAATGCAATTAGCGGTATTGCTGTCACGGCATTGCAGGTTTGCTTTTACACCGCCAGCTGCACCCACTTTAAATGGATCGGGGTTGCAATCTTTCTGCAAAATCAGCCATCAATATGCTATTTTCGCACCCAACCCGGATACCCCCAAACCATTGATTACATGAATTTAATTGAGCAACTGAAGCTTTATATGTGGGAAATACTTCTCTCTGTATTTGCAGCCATCACATTAATACAATTGCTGTATTATGCCTGGTTTTTCAGGCATGTTGCATTTTTTACAAAAAAAGAAAAACAACAATCCCAGCAGCACCCCGTAAGCGTTATTGTGTGCGCGCGTGATGAGGCGGGTAATCTTGCCTTTAACCTACCCGGCGTACTGGTACAAACCTATCCAACCACACACGAAGTGATTGTGGTAAACGACAACAGCATAGACGAAACAAAATACCTGCTGGAAGAATTGAAGAAAACCTTTAAACACCTGCAGTGCGTTAACCTGGATTACGAAGCAAAACTGATTCCAGGTAAAAAATATCCGTTGTCGATTGGTATCAAAGAAGCCAAACATGAAGTGGTATTGCTGACCGATGCAGACTGCATGCCTGCATCTGAATTCTGGCTGCAAAAAATGCAGGACGGTTACTCAGATGGTATTGAAATTGTACTGGGCTACGGGTCGTATAACAAAAAACCGGGTCTGTTAAACAAACTGATTCGTTTTGAAACTTTTCATACCGCATTGCAATATCTTTCTTACGCATTGGCAGGCATACCATATATGGGTGTTGGCCGCAACTTGTCTTACACAAAAAAATTGTTTTTCCAAAACAAAGGGTTTTCATCGCTCAACCATGTTACCGGTGGCGATGATGACCTTTTTATCAATATGGTGGCCACCAAAAAAAATACAGCGGTGGTAATAGACCCTGAAGCTACCACCCTCTCTGAACCAAAATCTACCTGGGCAGATTGGATACGCCAGAAAACAAGGCATTACTCAACCGGTAAATTTTATAAAGGCAAACACCGGTTTTTATTAGGCCTTTATGCGCTTACGCATTTTCTTTTTTATCCGCTGTTTATTGCAAGCCTTTTTGCCGACTGGCGCATTGCCATTGTTGTTTTTTTAGTGCGTTTCATAACACAGGGCATGATCTTTTATAAAAGCATGGAGAAATTAAATGAAAAAGATCTATGGCCATGGTGGTGGTTATTTGATATATGGATGTTTGTGTATTACCTCATTTTTGCACCTGCATTATGGAAGAAGCCCCGAAAAAACTGGAACTGATGCTGCAATATTTTGCAGATTTTACAGAACAGCAGCTGAAACAGTTTGCTGCACTGGAAGCATTGTATACCGACTGGAACAGTAAAATAAATATTATCTCCCGTAAAGATATCGACAGCTTATACGAAAAGCATGTGTTGCATTCGCTCAGCATTGCCGCAGTGTTTAACTGCACGCCAGGCGCAGAGATACTAGACCTGGGCACAGGCGGCGGTTTTCCGGGAATACCCCTTGCCATTTTTTTTCCGGAAGTACAGTTTCACCTGGCAGACAGCATTGGTAAAAAATTAAAAGTAGTAGACGCGGTAGCAGAAGCTATTGGCCTTACAAACATAACTACCCAGCATATACGCGCAGAGGAAATTAAAAACAGAAAATTTGATGCGGTTGTATCGCGGGCGGTTGCACCGTTGGCTGATTTGTGGAGATGGTCAAAACCGCTGATCAAAAAAAAATCATCTGCAACCAATGAAACAATCAATGGTTTAATCTGTTTGAAAGGAGGTGATCTTGCGCAGGAAATTGCCGATAGCAGGTGCCGGCCAAACATTGTTCATATTCATGATTTGTTCAGGGAAGATTTCTTTAATGACAAATTCCTTCTACATGTTTCTGTTTAGCAAGTTTGTCTCATAAATTACCACTTTGTGGTATTGGTCACCAATGTAAATATTTGCACCTTTGCACTATGACGATAACAGTTTGTATTGTAGATGACAATAAGGATATTCGCTCAGCGCTGGAGCAAATCATAATCATGTCTGATGGCTACCGTTTGTTAGGTAGTTTTTCCAGTGCAGAAGAGGCCATTGAAAAAATACCGGCTTTGAGCCCGCAGGTTGTTTTGATGGATATTAACCTGGGCGGTATGAGTGGTATTGAATGCGTACGCCAGTTGAAACCCATGCACCCGGATATTTTGTACATGATGTGTACGGTATACGAAGAAGATGAGAAAATATTTGAAGCACTCAGTGCCGGTGCCAACGGATATATTCTAAAGAAAACAGCGCCCGGTAAATTGCTCGAAGCCATTAAAGAACTAAGCGAAGGTGGAGCACCCATGAGCAGCCAGATTGCCCGCAAGGTAGTAGCCGCGTTCAGGGGCAAAGCGGTGCAGGAGGGCCCGGTGCAGGAAGACAAATCCATTAATATTCTTTCTGGCAGGGAAAAAGAAATTCTTGAACACCTTTCTAAAGGACTTCTCTATAAAGAAATAGCCAACAATCTCTTCATCAGCCCGGAAACAGTCCGCAAACACGTATATCACATTTACGAAAAATTACATGTTAATAACCGTGTTGAAGCAGTCAACAAATATTTTGGTCGGTAATGCAAGCGTGTTGGATTTTGTTGAACGTTTTATCTTAATTTCCTAAACATTACCAGTTATAAATACTACTAAAGTGGTATTGTACCATACCAGCTTAGTTTCTACTTTTATATTGTTAAAAGGGATGCTTAGAAACAAATACTGTAAAACCATTATAACCTTACCTCCTGTTGATTACAGATTTTGACTATGCAATGAATTTAGTACTTACATAGGATCAAAAAATGAATTCCTGCATTACAGCAAAAGCCGCTTCATATGAAGCGGCTTTTGCTTTGACAAAGTGTTATCGCTCTATTTTACCACTTAATTTCCAGCTTATTGTCTTTGCGGTTGGTGTCTGCCATGCGGTGACTGGGGTCAATTTCCGCTAATACCATATCAGATAATTTGCGGCTGCTTTCAATAGTATAACTGGGGCTTGTCCAATTCCATTCATCATACACTTTACGCTGCGCGGTAGCATCTTCTGGTGGTTTTGCGCCAAACATCAGGTTCATTGGCACGTAATGCATCTCTTTGGTGCCATCTTTAAAAGTGAGTTGCAGGTCGATGGGCATTGGCATCCTGCCTTTGTTTACAATCCGCACCATGGTTTTACCCCCAGCTTCCCAAAGGCTGTCTATGGCATAATCAATGGTTTTAGTAGTGTTTACAAAATACTCGCGGTACCAATCCAGTTTTATTCCGCTGGTTTTTTCAGCCACCTGTATAAAGTCGTTTACATTGGGGTGTTTAAAACGCCATTGATTGTAATAATTCAGCAGTATTTTGTTGCGGGTTTCTGTACCAACCACATAGCCCAGCTGTTCCATAAACACGGCGCCTTTGGCATAAGCGGCGTTTGTGTAAGCGTAATTGGTATTGAAGTGATCAGCATGGGTAGTTAACGGCTCTTCAAAGCCACTTTTTACCAATGCAAAGTAGGCCGCGTAAGAATCACCGTTGTCTTCAGGAATAAAGGTTACCGCATCAGCAACTGCTTTGTCTGCCGGGTTGCGCTGTAGTGCTTCTTTGTAATTTTCCTGCGTTGATTTACCGAAAAAATTTCTTGTAACCAGGTCTTCAGCATAAGAAGTAAAGCCTTCATCCATCCAGGCGTATTCACTTTCATTGGTACCCATCATCATCTGGTACCAGCTATGCATCCATTCATGAAATACCACACCTGTACCTGCGCCTTTTAATAAAGTTGCCATGGGATATTCCATGCCACCATCTCCACCCTGAATAAATGAGTATTGTTTGTAGGGATATTTGCCAAAAGACTTGTCCATAAACGGAAGCACTTTGGCAGCATTTTCCAACACTGTTTCCCATTCTTCCTGATAATTGGCTATAAAATTGGCTGCATCATTTCCAAATTGTTGTTTTTGCCTCGCTGAAAAACCATCGTACTGTTTCCTCAATGCTTCCGGTACAATTTTGTAAAACGCGTGCAGCACCATGCCATCGCGCACCGGTTTGCTGATATGAATGTAGGCGGGGTCTGCAGCCCAAACAAAGTCATGGACATTGGGTGCAGAAAAATGCCAGGTAAGCGTGTTACCAGTGGGTGACGCTACTTTGGTGCCGGGGGCTTCATAACCATGGCCAATCTGTTGGGCATTTTGCAGGTAACCGGTGGCTGCAATGGTAAATTTTTTATCGATACTGATGCTCACATCAAAATCGCCCCATACGCCATAAAATTCGCGCGCCACGTAAGGTGTAGGATGCCAGCCTTCATAATCATACTCGCATAATTTAGGATACCACTGGCTCATACTAAAGCGCACGCCCTCTGCATTATCACGCCCGCTTCGCCTGATTTGTACAGGCACCTGCGCCTCAAATTCAAGATCAAATGTTACGGAGGCTTTGGGCAACACAGGGCTGGTTAATATGACTTCAAGAATGGTTTCGTGCAATTTCATGTTCTGCGTAACCCCATTCATTTTAATCCATTTTACTTTCTGGTAGCCAATTTCATCGGGCTGCAGGTTGAGTATACGATCTTTTACCCTGCCGTCCCAGTCGGCTCTGCCATTAACTGTTTGCTGACCGAGCACGCGGCTACGGTTATCCATCATGCTATTGGGCTGAAATGCATTCCAGTATAAGTGATAGTATACTTTTGACAGTGTATCAGGTGAATTGTTGGTGTAAACCAGCTGCTGTTTACCAGTGAAACGGTTAGCGACAGCATCTACATTTACCTGCATGGTATATTTAACGTGTTGTTGCCAGCGGTTGGGCTGGGCTGCAGCAATCATGCAAAAACAAACAGCAATAGCAAAAAGAAAACAGAAACGCATCATTATTAAGCCTTTTTAAACCTGTAAAATTGCAGCAAATAACGCAATACAAAGGTTAAAAAGAAAATAAACTTATGCTTATAATAAAATGCCCCGTTCCATGTGTTGGAACGGGGCTCATATAACTGCTCAGGTTATTTTATATGGTGATGGCGTCTTTAATTAACCGCCCGCCTTTATCAAAATACAGGTATTTTTTTTCCACGCCGTTTTTTCTAACATACAGGCGGTATTGCACGCCACTTTCTTTGCTTTGTACCCAGGTGACTGCTTTTAGCTCCCAGTCTGTAAACTTGCTTTTATTGTAACCATCTTTTACTTCGGGCGGTAATCCTTCTTCACCTACCTCTTTTTCCGTTTGTATCCATTCGCCTTTATTGCTGAATTTTGATTCATACCGCACATCATCCATTTCATAATTTACCTGGAAATGGGTGATCTTATCTTTCCACTCTGCATTTTTGGTATTGGGGTATTTTGCTTTAAAGGCCTCGGTTGCCTCAGCAGGAATTTTGCGCAGCTGTGCCTGGGTGTAATTGCACATACCTACAGACAATAGAACCACTGCTATGACACATAGTTTTTTCATAACCTTAAAATTTTTATGGGATTTACCCGCAGATATAAAAAAATCATGCCAATGCCTACTGCATTGTCTTGCTTTGATTTAACGATCGGCGCATGCCCAGGGTTGATGAAAACATTCCCCAGGCATTATTGAGCGCCGGCCACAACAATTACAATTTCGCCTTTCACATCTTTTTGCGAAAAATGATCGCATACTTCCTGTAAGGTACCGCGGGCGTTTTCTTCAAACATTTTACTGAGTTCGCGGCTTACGCAGCATACGCGGTCTGCGCCAAAGTATTCGATGAAGTCTTTGAGGGTTTTTATAAGCCTGACAGGGGATTCATAAAACAGCATGGTTCTTTCTTCGGTGGAAAGTTTTTTCAAGAGTGTCTGCCTGCCTTTTTTAAGGGGCAAAAACCCTTCAAAACAAAAACGTGAAGCCGGTATACCACTGTTTACCAGCGCGGGCACAAACGCTGTGGCGCCGGGCAGGCATTCTACTTTTACGCCGGCTTTGATACACTCGCGTACCAGTAAAAATGCAGGGTCGGAAATGCCAGGTGTACCGGCATCTGTTATAACGGCCATATTTTTTCCATCTTCCAACTGGTTCACCAGGTGGTTCAAAATTTTATGTTCATTGTGCTGGTGATAGGGCGAAACAGGTTTGTTTATCTGGTAATGGTTGAGCAGTTTTGAGGAGGTGCGTGTATCTTCTGCTAAAATTACATCCACCGATTTAAGCACCTCCAGCGCGCGGAGTGTAATGTCTTGCAGGTTACCTATGGGCGTGGGAACTATATAGAGCATATTTTTTGTTGACTGATTGATCAGTTTGTTTGTTGATCAGTATTCAACGATTTTGTAGTAACGGGTAACTGCATACGAAAATACCAATCAACTGAGCAATTGCACGGCAAAAATACTAATCAACTGATCAACTAGTCAACTGATCAATCAACCGCTAATTCAAAATATTCCATTACCGGGTTGGCGAGTAATTTTTTCGCCGCATTTTCGGCTATTTGTTTAGCTGCATCGGGGGTTGCGGCATCTATTTGAAGGGTAATATTTTTTCCAATGCGCACATCCTGTACGGTATTTAAACCAAGGTTGTTCAATCCGCCCATTACTGCTTTCCCCTGGGGATCAAGCAATTCTTTCAATGGCATTACTTTTACCTGCACCGTGTACGTCATGTGGTTTTATTTTTGAGTGCCAAAGATAAGATAATGTAGGCGATGAAGACCACCGGCACAGCCATCCACTTAAATAAAATAAAGGCGATAACAGCAATCACCAGCAATATCAGTTTGGGCATGTTGTGTTGCAGTGAATAGTCTTTGAATTTAAGTCCCATTATGGGCAACGTGCTTATCATAAGCCAGCTGAGTACCACAATCACCGCATACAGGAACCATTTATTAAAAATGAGTGCGTTTACTGCACCATCATAATAATTATAAAAAGCTATCAGGGGCAAAGAAGCCACCACCAGTCCCGCAGCCGGTATAGGTACACCTTTAAAACCATACGTTTGCGTGGTATCTATATTGAACCTTGCCAGGCGGTAAGCGCCAGCGCAGGCAAACAGAAAGGCTGGCAATAACCAGGCAATATTTATTTCGATGCCGTTTTGTTGCTGCATGTAAGACAGGCGCAAAAACTGGAAAAGAATCACAGCAGGTGCCACACCAAAACTTACCACATCGCTTAATGAATCCAGTTGTTTGCCCATATCTCCGGTTGCGTTAAGAAGTCTGGCAAGAAAACCATCCAAAAAATCAATAAATGCAGCAATGGCAATACAGATGGCCGCAAAATACAATCGTTCCGGAATACTAAAACTGGTGGATAGATCATCGGCCTGGTTAATAATGATAGATTCTGTCTGTAATGCAAACACAATGGCGCAGCAACCAAATAATAAATTAAGCAGCGTAAAAATATTGGGAATTTTTTTCATAATTAAGCGGTCAGTTAAGTAATAACTTTTGTGTGCTTGATACAGTTAATCGGCCATGACCGAGGGCCTGCAATGCCCATAACGCTATAACAGCCATGCTTATTTGTTTCTTTAAAGTATTTATCGTTTTTTCATAAGGCTTTCTATGTCTTCTGCCAATACCGGAATATCAGCCATCAGGTCTTTATTGCCATTGCGGGTTATCCATACATTATTCTCGATGCGAACGCCCATTTGTTCTTCCTCTATATAAATGCCGGGCTCCACTGTAAGCACCATACCTGCTTTTATGGGTTCTGTTTTGGTACCTACATCATGTACGTCAATACCCAGGTGATGAGAAATACCGTGGTACAGGTATTTGCGATAAGCCCTGTTATCTGGGTCTTCGTTTTTAACATCGCTTTTTTTAAGAAGTCCGATTTTCTGAAACAGCTGCGTGGCATGTTCGCCTACCTTATCATGGTAATCCAAAATGGTAATGCCCGGCTTCAACAGGCTTTTGGCGTAATTGTGCAGATCAAGACAAGCGTTGTAAACCGTTTTTTGCCGGCGGGTAAATTTACCGTTTACCGGTACCGTGCGGGTAAGATCTGCATTGTAACCGCCATATTCGGCACCAAAATCCATCAGTATCATTTCGCCGTCTTTGCACTCCTGGCTATTGCTTACATAGTGCAGGGTGCGGGCCCTGTCTCCGCTGGCTAAAATGGCACCGTAAGCAGGGCCGGTAGCACGCTGCCATAAAAACGAATGAAACATTTCTGCTTCAATCTCGTACTCCATTACACCCGGCCTGATGAACTGCAGCAAACGTTTGAAAGTAACATTGGTAATATCAATAGCTTTTTGCAGCACTTCTATTTCGAGCGGGGTTTTTATAGCGCGAAGTTCTTTTAGAATTTTTGCACTGCGCCTGTATTGGTGCAGCGGGTATCGTTGGCGCATCTCTGCTGCATAACGGTAATCCCTGACCGCTACCAGGTTGGCTTTGCGATCATTTTCGTTGCTATTTAAGTAAATGTTGTCTGCCAGGTGTATCCACTGTTGCAGCAATCCGTCAACAACATCCAGCCAAACAACTGTGGCAGCACCGCTGATGGCCTTTGCTTCTGCGGCCCGGTGGCGCCTGCCGTCCCATTTTTCTTTTAATTCATTGGGGCGCACCAGCACCAGTACTTCACGGTATTTGGCATCCGGGTTATCCGGAAACAATATTAGCATGGTATCTTCCTGCTCAATACCGGTAAGCCAATACAAATCTGAATTTTGTTTAAATTTTAATAGTGCGTCACCGTTAGATGGCAGCTCATCATTGCTGTTGAATATGGCTATTGAATTCTTTTCCATTCTATCCGTAAAGCGCTTACGGTTTTGTATAAATATCTCAGCGTTTAATGGCAGGTATTTCATGCAGCGTATTTTCTTGAAAGGTCATAAAATTATGGATTCAATTTCATATGTATCAGTTATCATGCTTGCATGCTATTTATAAGCACCAGCGATTGTATAAGACCGATGAAAAGAAAAAGCAAGCTGATGCTGCCCTGACGCAATTTGTTTTCTTGTAATGCCACAACGTGCAGCACATTTTTCGGGTTAACAATAACATGAAAGGACACAAAAAAGAAAATTTTAAAAATTCGATGTTTATGACCAATTTTTTAAAAATATTCAATAAAAGTTATAAATAAAGAAAATTTATCGCCATTAACACCGTAATAGTCAAAGCTTTCGCAAATTTGGTGGGGCAGCAAAAAGATGGTTTCTTAAGAGTATTTCTATATTTGTAAACTAACAAACGTTTGTAACAAATGTCGATACTAACCTCTTTCCCCTCATCCCCCATTGTTGGATTGGGTCTTTCTGTAGTTGACAATATCCATTACCAGTTACCGCCAGAAGCGTTAATTGAAGACAGTATCTGTTCGGGTGAAGGATTGTTAAGTAATACCGGCGCGTTGGTGATCAACACCGGCGAATTTACCGGCAGAAGCCCAAAAGATAAGTTCATTGTAAAAGACCAGCTTACCGCCGACACCGTGTATTGGAACGAGTTTAACCAGCCGATCGAGGAACGCTATTTTCTCATTATTCAGAAAAAGATAAGGGCCTACCTGGCAACTAAAGAAGATATCTGGGTGCGCGATTGTTACGCGTGTGCAGATGACCGTTACCGCATGAACATACGCGTGGTAAATGAAAAGCCCTGGCTCAACTTGTTTGCATACAATATGTTTTTACGGCCTACCGATGCAGACCTGGAAAATTTTATACCCGAATGGACCATTCTTGCTGCACCCGATTTGCAACTTGACCCTGTTGAATGCGGCACCCGCCAACACAATGCTTCGGTCATTTCCTTTAAACACAAAACCATTTTAATTGCAGGTTCCGGCTATACAGGTGAAATCAAAAAAGGAATTTTCTCCGTATTGAATTACCTGTTACCGCACACCAAACAGGTGCTTAGCATGCACTGTTCTGCCAACAAAGGCACGCAGGGAGATACAGCATTGTTCTTTGGATTGAGCGGTACTGGTAAAACCACATTAAGTGCAGACCCCGCACGTGAACTGATAGGCGATGACGAACACGGCTGGTCGGCAGACGGCATTTTCAATTTTGAAGGCGGTTGTTATGCTAAAACAATTGATCTCAGCCAGGAGAAAGAGCCGCAGATTTTCAATGCCATTGGGCCCGGGGCACTGGTAGAGAACACGCCGTTTTTTGCCGGTACCAACAGAATTGATTTCAGCAGCAAAGCCATTACAGAAAATACACGCGTATCGTATCCGCTTCATTATATCAGCAATGCGGTGGAACCCGCAGTAGGCGGTATACCACATAACGTTTTCTTTTTAACCTGCGATGCATACGGCGTACTGCCACCCGTTTCAAAACTTACACCTGCGCAGGCCATGTACCAGTTCATCTCTGGCTATACCGCCAAAGTAGCAGGTACAGAAGCGGGCGTTACCGAACCCAAATCTACTTTCAGCGCCTGCTTTGGTGCGCCGTTTTTACCCCTGCACCCCGGCAAGTATGCTGATATGCTGGGCGAAAAAATCCGCCGGCACCAGGTGAATGTTTGGATGATAAATACGGGTTGGAGCGGTGGCGGCTATGGTACAGGCAACCGCATTAAACTGCAGTATACCAGGGCCATGATTACCGCCGCGCTGAACGGTGCGCTGGATAATGTATCTTTTGAGCCGCATGCTGTTTTTGGGATGATGGTGCCCGTTAGTTGCCCCGGTGTACCGGATGCTGTGTTACAACCACGCAGTACCTGGGCCGACAAAACAGCTTATGATGCCGCTTCCGCAAAACTGGCCAGCCAGTTTATCCGTAATTTTGAAAAATATGCCGATGGCGTGAGTGCAGAAATTCTTGCCGCCGCACCGGTACTACCATAAGTTTTGGTTCTTGTGACGATTTGCTTAACCCGGTCTCTCCGATGCTTGCTTGCTACAACGCCCTGGCTTTTGCCCGGGCGTTTTTTATGACTGAGGCAGGATGTAATGATCGCTGATGTAATCATCGCTGATCTTATTTGCAGAACAACGCCCAAAGAATATCCACGCTAACATCTGCCGGAAAAAAGAAAGCATCACTGCAATATCAGACATCAGAGATCAAAAAATCAGACATCAGAGATCGCAAATCAGACATCGAAAAATCAGCCATTCAACGCCTGTTCCATATCTGCCAGTATATCCTGTATATTTTCTATGCCGATGCTCATACGTATTAGCCCGTCAGTTATGCCAAACTTTTCTCTTTCTTCTTTGGGTACACCAAAATGAGACATACTCGCCGGGTGAGAAATCAATGTGTCGGCCGTACCCAGCGAAACCGCCCGGGTACACATCTGCAGCCTGTCAATGAATTTTTTTCCGGCCTGCAGTCCGCCCTTCAATTCAATGCTCATCATAGGCCCGGCATGGCGCATCTGTTTTGCACACACCGCATAATCAGGATGATCGGGCAGCCCTGTATAATGTACTTTCTCAACCTGGTGATGGCCATGAAGATACTGCGCCAATTCCATGGCGTTGTGGCAATGCCTGTCCATACGCAGCTCAAGTGTTTTCATACCCAGCGTTAGTAAGTACGCATCAAATGCGTTTGCATTGCCGCCCAGCAAGCGAAACCATTTCGTAAACTTGGTATTCATCAGTTCTATATCCCGCCCAATCAATACGCCACCTATGGCAGTGCCATGACCGTTTAAAAATTTGGTAGTAGAATGAACAACAAAATCTACTCCATACCGAAATGGTTGCTGCAGGTAAGGCGTTGCAAATGTATTGTCCACAGACACTCCCAAGCCGTGCTGTTTGGCCAGGCCTGCCAGTGCTTCAATATCTACGCATTGAATGGTTGGGTTGGCCGGTGTTTCAAGGTGCATCCACTTCAGGCCGGGTGTATTTTTTATGATGGATTCTGCTGCTGTAAGATCGCGCAGGTCTGCAATTACTACGTCAATACCCAAAGGTGGCAAAACCCTGTTTAGCAATTCATGCGTGCCCCCGTACAAAGAGTAGTGGGATAAAATAGTATCGCCCTTTTTCAAACTTGCAAGAAACAGCGTAGTCATAGCGGCCTGCCCGCTGGCATGCAAAAATGCTTTTAACTGCAGCGGCGCGCCATTGTTGCCAGTAATACCAAATGATTCAAATGCACAGATCGTGTTCTCTGCTTCTGTAAAATTAGGATTGCCCCATCTTGTGTAAATGTAGCCTTCCTCCTGCCCGGCAAAACGCCGCATGCCCTGCTCGGCATCATCAAATGTAAATGTTGAGGTGGCATAAATAGGTGTAATGTGCGACAACCTCGGATCATCTTCGTGCCCTGCATGCAAAGCAGTTGACGTAAAACCGGTAAGCGGAAATTTTTTATCCATGGAATTAATGTGAGAATGTGGAAATGTGCTAATGTGGAAATGTGCTGATGTGGAAATAAAAGCGTTCTAATCTAAGCGTGCATGTAACAGCTGGATTACTGCATTACTGAATTTTCACATTTCCACACCTGCCTGCCGGCAGGCAGGTTCATCACATTTACACATTCGAATTAATAGGCCCATTTCATTAACGTGGCGCCCCAGGTAAAACCTCCACCAAATGCGGCCATTACAATATTATCTCCTTTGTTTAACTGCTTTTCCCAATCCCACAAACAGAGTGGAATGGTGGCGGCGGTGGTATTGCCATATCGTTGTATGTTCACCATTACTTTCTCTTTCGCCAAGCCGATGCGGTTGGCGGTAGCATCAATGATACGCATGTTTGCCTGGTGGGGTGCCAGCCAGGCAATATCATCGCCGGTTAGCTGATTGCGTTGTAATAGTTCGGCAGTAACATCCGCCATACCCTTTACAGCAAATTTAAAAACCGCCTGCCCTTCCTGGTAGGCAAAGTGTTCTTTTCGGGTAACGGTTTCAATAGATGCCGGTTTCAACGAGCCGCCGGCTTTCATATGCAGGTAATTTCTTCCGCTGCCGTCGCTTTTAAGAATGCTGTCCAGAATACCCAGGCCCTCATTGTTGGGTTCAAGCAGTACAGCGCCTGCGCCATCGCCAAAAAGTATACAGGTGTTGCGGTCTGAATAGTCTACAATGGCGCTCATTTTATCTGCCCCTACCACCACCACTTTTTTATAGCGACCGCTTTCAATAAAGCTGGCACCAGTGGTTACGGCATACAAAAATCCGGAACAAGCGGCACCCATGTCAAATCCCCAGGCGTTGGTAGCGCCCACTTTATCGCAAATAATATTGGCAGTAGCGGGAAAAACCATGTCGGGCGTAACGGTGGCCACAATCATGCAATCAATTTCTGTAACATCAATACCCCTTTTTTTACACAACTCAAGCACGGCTGGTACTGCCAGGTCGGAAGTGGCTTTTCCTTCGCCTTTTAAAATCCTTCTTTCGGTAATGCCGGTACGACTTCTTATCCATTCATCTGTGGTATCCACCATTTTCTCCAGGTCAAAATTAGTAAGCTTTTCTTCGGGCACATATCCGCCAATTGCAGTAATGGCTGCCGTAATGGGTTGATTCATAATTTGACATCTAAATTTCGGTAAAAGTAGTATTTAAATACAAATGTGTTCATGAGATGAATGAGGCCACAAAATAGGCAAAAGCTACTTTTTGAAAATTTACCTGATCGCGGAGAAAAGAATTTATCACATTTTCATATTTATCACATTTACACATTCCTTTTCCCTTATTTTGCGGCTATGATTGCATTTTTGCAAGGCAATTTTGTTCAAAAAACGCCCGCTTCGGTGGTAGTGGAAGTAAACGGCGTAGGGTATGATGTGCAGGTGAGCCTTAACACCTATACCAGCATACAAAACCTGCCGGCGGGCAAACTGCATACTTACCTGCACATCCGCGAAGATGCGCATGTACTATATGGGTTTTCAGAACTCAAAGAAAAAGAACTGTTTATCCACCTCATCGCTGTAAACGGTATCGGTGCCGGCACCGCAAGGGTTATGCTTTCTTCTATGAAGGCCGATGAAATCAGCCGCGCCATTGTACAGGGAAATGTAAAATTGCTGGAGAGTATTAAAGGCATCGGCAAAAAAACAGCAGAACGGGTAGTACTGGAACTGCGCGATAAACTGGTCAAGACCGTAAATGATATAAATATTGCATCATTGGTAAACAATACTTTAGAACAGGACGCGTTAAATGCACTACTGGCATTGGGTATTGGAAGACAGCCTGCCGAACAGGCAGTTAAAAAAGTAATTTCAGCCTCCCCAGACACCGAAAAAATAGAAGACATCATCAAAAAAGCACTGAAAATTTTATAAGCCTATCGACCTGATTTATACCTAACTAATTTGGCTTTTGAAGCTTGGTTGTTTTGTTTAATTCAATACTAAAGAGGACCATAGTAACCACACTTGCTGCTTTTCTAACACTGATGTTAGGCAGTAACCTGTCTGCTTTTGCCCAATCAAGACCATCAGACTCGCTGAAATACCCCATTACAGATAGAAGGGGCGACAAATTGTCAAACCCCGGCCGCACCTCACTTGATCTGAAAGATCCGGCCAATATTAAAGACTCTATTGAGTACGATCCCAAAACCAAACAATACTATATTGTTGAAAGAATAGGCAACAATTATTACCGCAAGCCTACCTACCTCACTTTTGAAGAATACATGCGTCTGCGCGGAAAGCAGGATGAGAACGATTATTTTAAGAAACGCGCCAACGTACTCAGCGGACTCAATAAAAAAATGCTGAAACCAAAACTCAGCGTTACCGATAATTTATTCAACCGCATCTTTGGCAATGGTAAGATTGAGATCAAACCCCAGGGAAGTGTAGACATCATTGCAGGCTACCAGGGCCAGAACATCAAGAACCCCACCCTGCCCGAACGTGCGCGCAAAAGCGGTGGCTTTGATTTTGACATGAACGCCAACCTCAGCGTAATTGCGAATATTGGCGATAAAATGCGCCTGCCCATCAGCTATAACACACAGGCCACTTTTGATTTTGAAAACCAGTTAAAACTGGACTATAGCGGCACCAACGATGAAATCATCAAGCGTATTGAAGCGGGCAATGTTTCATTTTCTACAAAAGGAACGCTGATACAAGGCGCCCAGCAACTCTTTGGTATAAAAACACAATTGCAATTCGGCAAACTAAATGTAACCGCGGTGCTGGCCAACCAGCGTTCTCAACGGCAGAGCCTCGGTTTACAGGGTGGTTCCGCTTCTAACCTGTTTGAGTTTAAGGCAGACGATTATGAAGAAAACCGTCACTTCCTGTTATCGCAATATTTCAGAAAAAACTACAATAGCGTATTGGGTAACCTGCCCGCTGTACTATCACGCGTACAGATATTGCAAATGGAAGTATGGGTTACCAACCGCAATGGTTCTACCACCGAAGCAAGAGATATAGTAGGTCTGATGGACCTCGGCGAAGATTCTGCCTTCAACCCAAATATTCAGCCATTCAGAAGACTGCAGTTTGCCCTGCCCGATAACGATGTAAATACATTATACCGCAGCATTATTAATGACCCTGCCAGCCGTCAATCGTCTTTTGTAACCTCCCGCTTAAACTCACTTGGCCTTACGCCGGTGCAGGATTTTGAAAAAACATTTGCACGCAAATTGTCGCCATCAGATTTTTATTTTGATTCACAGGTGGGCTATCTTTCGCTCAGCCAGCCTTTACAGGCAGATGAAGTGCTGGGCGTTGCCTTCCGTTACAGCTTCAATGGAAAAATTTACCAGGTGGGTGAATTCTCGCAGGATGTACCACCCGATACCACCGCAGCAAAAACCGGTAACCAGAAAGTGTTGTTCCTGAAACTGCTGAAAGCTACTTCGCAAAGGCCCAACCTTCCGTTGTGGGACCTGATGATGAAAAACGTATACGTATTGAAAACCCGCGATGGAAGCTATCTCAGCGGCGTGCAACCGGCAGATTTTATGCTGAACATTTTGTATGAGCAGCCCAGCCTGGGTACCAAACGCTACCTGCCGGAAGGGCCGCGTTATGGTGTTCCATTGTTACAGATATTGCGATTGGATACGCTCAACACCCGCAACGACCCCCAGCCAGATGGTGTATTTGACTATATAGAAAACCGCACTATTTTTTCGCAGCAGGCCAGGATTGTGTTTCCATTGCTGGAACCCTTTGGGCGCGATCTGCAACAGCGTGCCTTTAATGGCAGCCCGCAGTCTGTAATAGATCAGTATGTGTTTTACCCATTGTACGATACCATTAAAGAAATTGCAAAAACCTATGCCAACCTGGATCGGTTTATCATTAGCGGTAGAGCCAAAGGCACTTCTGCTTCTGAAATATCTTTGGGCGCATTCAATGTGCCGCAGGGTTCAGTAAGTGTAAGCGCCGGCGGAACGGTGCTGAAAGAAGGCATTGATTACTCGGTTGATTATGGCTTGGGTACCGTAAGAATATTAAACCAGGCCATTGTTAACTCAGGTGTTCCGGTAAACGTGCAGTTTGAAAACAATGCGGGGTTTGGATTGCAGCAACGTAACTACCTTGGCTTGCGGGCAGATTACCAGGTCATTAATACCGCTAAAGAATCGTTCAGCATTGGCGGGCAGATGGTAAAAATGGGTGAACGTCCTTATTTCAGTAAGGTAAGCACCAGCGATGGCGACCCCATCCGCAATACCATGTACGGCCTTGATTTTAATTACCGGTCAGAATTTCCAAAGCTAACGCGTTGGCTAGACAAACTGCCCGGGTACCATACCACAGAAATGAGTACCATACAGGCGTATGGAGAAATGGCAGCATTAAAACCCGGCCATCCGCCACAGATAGGCAAAGGCTCCAGTGGTTCTATTTATATTGACGACTTTGAAGGCGCTACCAGTAATATCGATTTGCGTTTTCCCCTGATCAGCTGGACGCTGGCATCCACCCCCCAAAACAACGGGCTGTTTGCTGAGTCTGCCTTGAGCAACGACCTTGCTTACGGTTATAACCGCGCCAAACTTGCCTGGTATAATATTGAACCCAATTTACAGGATGCCAAAGGCGCCAATAACCCGGTTAAAGGCTACCAGGATTTTACTGACCCGCGCATCCGCGCAATCAACCAACAGGAAATATATCCTACCAAATCTATCGATTACGGACAAGCGCAGTTGGTAACTTTCGATATGGCTTTCTACCCCACGGAAAGAGGCCCCTATAACTTTGATGCCCGCGCAGGCAGCGTAGCACCGGATGGCAGGTTGCAAAACCCAAAGAACCGCTGGGGAGGTATCATGCGGGCCATTGACCAAACAGACTTTGAAACCAGCAACGTAGAATACATTGAATTCTGGATGCAGGATCCTTTTCTGATGAAACCTGCCAGCACCGGCGGCCAGTTTTACATTAACCTCGGCAATATATCTGAAGATGTGCTGCGCGATGGCAGAAGGCAATTTGAAAACGGGTTGCCCGGCGCCACCGGCAATGCTGCTGTAGACAACAGTTCAGTATGGGGCAATGTACCCGCCAACCCGCTGCAGGTAACAGCCGCATTCAGTAACGACCCCGCCGACCGTCCCTTCCAGGATGTGGGTTTTGATGGATTGGGAGACGATGCAGAACGTTCTAAATTCAATGCGTACCTCACGCAAATAGGCACCCTTTTTGGCCAGGGCTCACCTGTTTTTCAACAGGCACAAAACGACCCCGCCAGCGATGATTTTAGAAATTACCGCGATGCTGCCTACGATGCTTCATCAGCGAATATACTTGCCCGTTATAAAAATATTAACAGCCCGCAGGGAAATTCGCCCATTGCAGACGCCAGCGCCACTATTACCACAGCTGCTACCCTCTATCCCGACCAGGAAGATCTCAACCGCGATAATACCCTCAATGAACTGGAAGAATATTTTCAGTACAAAATTAACCTGGCACCCGGCCAGTTTACTGTGGGACAGAATTTTATTACTGATAAAAGATCTTTTACGCCCAATATTCCCAATGGCAAACCAGAAAACTGGTATCTCTTTCGCGTACCAATAGACGAGTATGAAAGAAAGGTGGGCAACATTCCCGACTTTAAATCCATCCGCTTTATACGTATGTTCATGACCGGTTTTGAAGACTCGGTGGTTTGCCGCTTTGCACAATTTGAACTGGTGCGCAACCAGTGGAGAAATTTCAGTTTTAAAATTGATACTACCGGCGCTTATACCAACGTACCCGTAAATTCAGGAACAGAATTTAATGTACTGGCGGTAAATATCGAAGAAAACAGCAAACGCACACCAGTTCCTTATGTTACCCCTCCCGGTATTGAACGCCAGCAATTGCTTAGCAATAACAACGTAAACCTGTTCCAGAATGAACAGAGCATGAGCTTACAGATTTGCAACCTGCAACGCAACGATTCAAGGGGTGTATTCAAAACATTTAACTTAGACTTGCGCCAGTATGGTACGCTCTCTATGTTTGTTCATGCTGAAGGAAGAGGCGCCATAGACAATTTGCAACCAGGAGCACTTACCGCAGTAATAAGACTTGGAAGCGATTTTGTGAGCAACTATTATGAAATAAAAATTCCGCTTACCAAAACATCTTACAACGCTACTGACCCGGCAAATATATGGCCCACGCAAAATGAACTGGCGCTGAGCATGCAGCGATTGATTCAATTGAAAATTTCACGCAATAACAATAGCCAGCCTACTAATTATTACCGTGAAACAGATGCCGACGGAAAAAGCTACGCTATACTCGGCAACCCCAACCTGGGCGAAGTGCGCGGTATGTTTTTGGGTGTGCAAAACGTGGGGCAAGAAACTTTGTGTACAGAAGTATGGTTTAATGAGCTGCGCCTGAGCGACCTCAATGAAAAAGGCGGATGGGCAGCATTGGGCCGTGTAGATATCAAACTTGCCGACCTGGGCACACTCACCCTCTCGGGCAGTTTTAAAGGCATTGGCTTTGGTAATCTTGATCAGCGTGTTAATGAACGTGCCAGGGATAACCTCACCCAGTTTGATGCCGCTACTAACCTTGAACTCGGAAAATTCTTTCCGCAAAAAGCAGGCATTTCAATTCCTATGTATGCCAGCTATTCACAAACGGTGAGCACGCCGCAATACGACCCATATGATCTGGACATTACACTGAAAGACAAACTAGCCGGCGCCAAGTCTAAAACAGTGCGCGACTCAATTAAAGAAGAGGCAATAGATATTACTACCATAAAGACCATCAATTTTACCAATGTAAAAAAGAATATTACCAATGGTAAAAAACAACGGTTGTGGAGTATCGAAAATATTGATCTCAGTTACTCTTACACAAAGCAGGAACACCACAACCCTTTAATAGAGAGCGATGAGCTGATTGTACACCGTGGCGGACTGGGCTATAATTATTCTTCCAATCCCAAATACATTGAACCGTTTAAAAATTTCATACGGTCGAAGAATGCCTGGTTTAAGTTTTTGAAAGATTTCAATTTCAACCTCATGCCTTCTATACTCAGTTTCCGCGGAGACGCAAAGCGGCAGTTTGGTGCATTCAGGGCGAGAAATGTGGGCGGGCCTAAAAACATCATCCCGGAAACCTACAATAAATATTTTACGTTCGATAGGTACTATACCCTCCGTTGGGATTTTACCCGCTCGCTCAATCTTGATTTTACCGCTACCAATTTTGCGCGGGTAGATGAAGCACCCGGCCGGTTAAGCAGCTATGAAAGAAAAAGAATGTGGAACAACTTTTTTAGGGGTGGCAGAAATGTTTCTTACCAGCAACAGGCCACCTTTACCTATGCATTACCTACCAGCAAGATTCCATTGCTTGACTGGACAACCATGCGTGTTGGTTATATTGCCAAATACGGATGGCTTGCTTCTTCACTGGATACCGTAGCCAGAAGCCTGGGTAATTTCTTGAATAACAGCCAGGATAAAAACGCTACCGCAGAATTAGATTTTACAAAGCTGTACCAGAAAAGCCGTTTCTTAAGGGCGCTTGATTGGGATGCACCAAAAGCAGTACCTGTACCTGCAACACCCGCTGTTAAAAACGCAGCAGATTCATTAAATAAAAAAGGCAAGAAAGTAAAAGAACGCAAAATAAAAGATCCCAACGCATTGCCTGAGCTAAGCACTGCGGTAAAAATTTTCGGCAGGATACTGACGTCTATCAAGAGAATGAGTATTACCTATAACTCTACCGGTACCACCAACCTGGCTGGCTATACAGACAGTACCAAAATACTGGGTATGAACTGGCGCAGTATGGCACCCGGCTTTGATTTTGTAATGGGCCGCCAGCCAGATACCAATTACATTAACCGCTTTGCGCAGAAAGGTTTCTTTACCCATAATCCATTATTGAATAACCTTAACCGGCAGGATTATAACCAGAGCCTGAAGATAAATGCACAATTGATTCCCGTGCGCGATCTTACCATTGACCTGAACGTTGATAAAACATTTGGTAAAACATACTCAGAGTTGTACAAAGACACCACAGGCAATAGCGGCTTTTCAAGATTGAGCCCCTACTCTTCCGGTAGTTTCAGCGTCAGCTATATTTCGTTTAACACATTGTTTGAAAAGGTGAGTCCAGACCAGGTATCTACCACCTTCCTCAAATTCCAGGACTATCGCGCTATTTTATCCGAGCGGCTGGCAAAACAGAATCCTTATTCAAAAGATCCCACAGGTAATCCAATTAGGGAAGCAGATGGTTACTACAGAGGTTATGGCAAGTATGCGCAGGATGTGCTGATACCCGCATTCCTTGCCGCGTATACTGGTAAGGACCCAAACTCGGTATCGTTGATCAGCCAGGACAATGGAAAAGTAAGTTCTAATCCGTTCAGCGGCATTAAACCATTGCCCAACTGGCGTATTTCTTATAACGGGCTTACGCGTATTCCGGGCATGGAAAAAATATTCAGCAATTTTACGGTTACCCACGCTTACAACAGCACGCTCAGCATGAATAGTTTTAACTCGGCGCTTTTGTATGCAGACCCATTGAAACAAAGTTATCCTGGCTTTATTGATACGCTTTCCGGAAACTTTGTTCCTTACTTTTTAGTGCCGAACATTACTATTTCTGAGGCATTTGCGCCGTTTATTGATCTGGATATGCAGTTCACCAATCAACTGGGGGCAAGGTTTGAATATAAAAAATCCCGCCAGCTTAGTTTAAGCCTGGTAGATTTTCAATTGAGCGAATCACGCTCTACCGAGTTTACTTTTGGCGGCCGCTGGAGAAAGAAAGGTTTTCCCCTGCCGTTTAAAGTTCCATTCACTAAAAAAGACACCAAGAAACTAGACAACGACATTACGTTTACGCTTGATTTTAGCGTGCGCGATGACATCACTTCCAACAGCCGGCTTGATCAATCTACCGTACTGCCCACGGCAGGCCAGAAAGTGATCACCATATCACCCAGTATTGATTACGTGCTGAACAACCGCGTAAAAATCATTCTTTATTTTGATCAGCGCAGAACAGAACCAAAGATTTCCACCTCGGCCCCAATTACCAATACACGTGGTGGTGTGAAGATCAATATATCATTGGCGCAATAACCCACACACAAGCTGTTCAAAATATTTGCTCTACATTTACGGGCATGAGAATACCATCTTTGGCGGTAGCATGCACGCTCCTATTTTTTTCTTGTGCACCTGCTGCACCAGCATATGACACCATCATCCGCAACGGAATGGTGTATGACGGAAACGGAGGCAACCCCTTTAAGGCAGACATTGGCATTAATGCAGATACCATTTCTTTTATTGGAGATCTTTCCAAGGCTTCCGCCAAAAAAGAAACCGATGCAAAAGGATTGGCCGTTGCACCAGGCTTTATTAATATGCTCAGTTGGGCTACCGAGTCGCTCATTGAAGACGGCCGCTCACAAAGCGACATCAGGCAGGGTGTAACGCTGGAAGTGTTTGGTGAAGGAGAAAGCATGGGCCCGTTAAACAGCCGCATGAAACAACAATTGCTGACCGGGCAAAGCGATATAAAGTATCCCGTTAGCTGGACAACCCTGGGCGAATACCTCCATTTTTTAGAAAGCAAAGGCATCAGCTGTAATGTGGCTTCTTACGTGGGTGCCACCACGCTTCGCACCTATGTAATTGGCGAAGACAATAAAGACCCCACGCCTGCCCAACTGGATAGTATGCGTTTGCTCGTAAAACAGGCAATGCAAGAAGGGGCACTGGGTGTTGGCTCGTCATTGATTTATCCGCCTGCATTTTTTGCCAAAACAAATGAGCTGGTGGCTATGTGCGAAGAAGCGGGCAAATACGGTGGCGGGTATATTTCTCATATACGCAGCGAAGGCAACAAACTGTTGGAAGCCATTGAAGAACTCATCAGCATTGCGCAGGAGGCAAAAGTGCACGGAGAAATTTATCATTTGAAAGCTGCGGGTAAGGATAACTGGTATAAGATGGACAGCGTTATCCGCCGTATAGAACGTGCCCGTAAAGAGGGTATCGACATAGGCGCAAACATGTATACCTACCTGGCGGGCGGTACCGGTCTTACCGCTTCCATGCCGCCTGCATTGCAAGACGGGGGCTTTGGCAAACTGCGCGAACGTTTACAAAATCCTGCTGTTCGTTTGCAAACCATTAAGGACATGAAAACATCTTCCAATAGTTGGGAGAATTTATACTACGCCACCGGGTCGGCAGATAAAGTATTGTTGGTAGGGTTTACTAAAGACAGCCTGAAAAAATACACCGGTAAATCGCTGGCAGAATTGGCCACCCTCCGCGGAAAATCTCCCGAAGAAACGGCCATCGATCTAATTATTGAAGACAGCAGCCGCATCAGCACCATTTATTTTTTAATGAATGAAGAAAATGTAAAAAAACAAATTGCCTTGCCCTGGGTAAGCTTTGGATCTGATGAGGGATCATTTACCAACGCCGGCGTATTTCTGCAATCGAATGCCCACCCGCGGGCGTATGGAAACTTTGCCCGGGTGCTGGGCAAGTATGCGCGCGATGAGAAAGTAATTTCTGTGGCAGAAGCTGTACGCAAACTCAGTAAACTGGCCGCAGAAAAATTACACATAAAAAACCGTGGCGAGCTGAAACCCGGCTATTTTGCAGACATCGTAATCTTTGACCCGGCTACTATTACCGACCACGCAGTATTTGACAAACCACATCAATATGCTACCGGTGTAACCGATGTTTTTGTAAATGGCGTGGCTGTATTACAGCATGGAGAACATACCGGCGCTATGCCCGGAAGGTTTGTAAAAGGACCGGGATGGAAAAAAAATTAATCATTTCATTGGAAGAAACATGAGCACCATTGTAAGAAAAGCTGTTAAAGAAGATTGCCCCCGCCTGCTGGAACTAATACAGGAACTGGCTTTGTACGAAAAAGCACCGCAGGAAGTAACCGTAACCCTTACGCATTTTATAGAAAGCGGCTTTGGCCCCAGCCCTGTGTGGTGGGCGTTTGTAGTAGAAGCAGATGGCCAGGTGGAAGGATTTGCGATGTATTACATTCGCTACTCTACCTGGAAAGGCCAACGCATGTACCTGGAAGATCTGATAGTAACCGAAAAAATGCGCGGCAAAGGCATGGGTAAATTATTGTTTGATGCATTGATTGAAGAGGCCAAAGCAAAAAAATTTAACGGCATTGTATGGCAGGTGCTCGACTGGAATGAACCCGCCATTAACTTTTATAAAAAATATTACAACGCCAACATGGATCCTGAGTGGATCAATTGCTCTATCAGCGTGTAAGGATGGCTGATTGCGGGATTGAGAGATTTTGGGATTGGTTGCCCGCAGTAGATAACCGAAATCTGATCTCGCAGATACAAAACAGGTTGAGTGTTGCTGATGTCGGTTATTTGATGCTGCAATTTTCTGCGATGCTCGGTAAAATCAGATACCCGACGCCGAAGGTAGATAACCGAAATCTGATCTCGCAGATACAAAACAGGTGGCGTGTTGCTGATTTCGGTTATCTGAAGCTGCAATTTTCTGCAATGCTCCATAAAAATCAGATACCCGAAGTCTGATCATTATTCTTGTATCACCTAAAAATTTTAGACTTCGGGTATCTACAATCCGGCGGTAAATAACCAAAGTCTGATTCAATATTCTTCTATCACCTAAAAATTGTAGACTTCGGGTATCTACAATCCGCGGGTTATCTTCGAACATTTCAACAAACCAAATGACTGCAAAATTCCTCCATCCCAAAATCAGCAATTTCTTCAATTGATGCCATCTACCTGCATGGATTTATCAATCTTTAACACCAGTCCCTGCAATACTTTACCCGGGCCTACTTCGGTAAATTTGGAAGCGCCGTCTTTGATCATGGCTTTTACGCTTTGCGTCCATCTAACGGCGCCGGTTAACTGATCAATCAGGTTTTGTTTGATCTCTTCCCTGTCGTACACCGCTTTGGCCACCACGTTTTGGTACACATGTGAAGTGGGTTGGTGAAAAGTTGTTTTTTCAATAGCGGCCCTTAACTCATTTTTGGCGGGCTCCATCAATGGAGAATGAAATGCGCCGCCTACGGGCAACACCAACGCTCTTTTGGCGCCGGCCGCTTTCATGCGCTCGCATGCCAATTCAATACCTTTTATGCTACCGCTGATCACCAATTGACCGGGACAGTTATAATTAGCGGGCACTACTATTTCTCCCGTTTCGTCTTGCACCTGCGCACATATTTCTTCTACTTTTTCGTCTGCCAGTGCCAGTACGGCGGCCATGGTAGAAGGCCTAAGTTCACACGCCTTCTGCATGGCAGTAGCGCGGATACTGACCAGGCGCATACCGTCTTCAAAGCTGAGTGTGCCATTGGCCACCAATGCAGAAAATTCTCCCAGCGAATGACCGGCCACCATATCTGGTCGTGCAGCTTCAATGCTTTTATACGCAATTACAGAATGTAAAAAAACAGCGGGTTGTGTTACATTGGTTTGCTTCAGGTCTTCGTCTGTACCTGTGAACATGATATCTGAAATGCGGAATTTTAAAATTTCGTTGGCCTGTTCAAAAAGTTTTTTTGCAAAAGCATTGTTGTCGTAATGTTCTTTGCCCATACCGGCAAACTGTGATCCCTGACCGGGAAATACATAAGCATGTTTCATGTAATCAGATTGATGCACCAAATATAAAAGGTTTATCCGAAGCAATGGATACTTTCAGACAAACCTTTTCTAAAATAAAAGAGGTTAATGAAGATGGGAACCAATCAGCCTGATAAATTCGCTTCGGGTTTCATTTTTATGAAATTCTCCGCAAAAAGCTGACGTAGTGGTTACCGAATTCTGTTTCTGTACGCCGCGCATCATCATACACAAATGAGAGGCTTCAATTACTACGGCCACACCTAAGGGGTTTAATGTATCCCTGATCACTTCCATGATCTGGTGCGTAAGCCGCTCCTGTACCTGCAAACGGCGAGAGTAAACATCTACTACCCTGGCAATCTTACTAAGGCCGGTGATGTATCCGTTCGGAATATAGGCCACATGCGCTTTTCCGTAAAACGGCAACATATGGTGCTCGCACATACTGTACAACTCTATATCCTTTACAATAATCATTTCACTTACATCTTCGTGAAACTTGGCCGACTCAAGAATGGATGTAGCATCCAGTTGGTAGCCCTGCGTTAAAAACTGCATGGCCTTTGCCACACGCTCGGGAGTTTTTTGTAAACCTTCGCGGTCTGCATCTTCGCCCAACAGGTTAAGTGTTTCTTTATAATTCTCTACCAGTTTTGAAGTTACCTGCTCGTCGTACTTTTCAATCTTTGTATAAGGCATTTCGGCAATTTTTATTCTGAATATAGGTTGTAGGTATTAAAACAACATTGTTCTTTATTAAACCGGGTACTCCACAAAATTTCTTTCTGTTTCATACAATCTTATCTGAAGGTCAATGGTAGATGTAATATGCGGACGCAATAACTGGTATATTACGATAGCAATATTCTCTGCGGTAGGGTTAACGGTTTTGAATTCTTCTGTATCAAGGTTCAGATTTTTATGATCAAATTTTGCCAGCACTGTATCGCGTACCAGATCACTGAGTAATTTCAAATCCATTACAAAGCCGGTAACGGGGTCTGGCTCACCAATTAGTTTCACCACCAGCTCATAATTGTGCCCATGATAATTGGGCAGGTTGCACTTACCAAAAACACGCGTGTTTTTATCAGTATCCCAATCAGGATTGTTTAACCGGTGTGCGGCATTAAAATGTTCTTTGCGGTATACGGCAACTCTGTTACTCATAATGTTTTTCAATGAGAGATATAATTAACAATGACCGGGTACAGCGGTAAAAGTATGCAATATTGACTGGCAGAAACCCAAGATAACCCTGCAAACGCCCTTTCCTACTTTCCACTCACACTGACTACTTCCCACTCACCTCTAACCAAAATACTCTACAAATATCCGGGGTGTCTCGTATAACTTAATACCATGTAACGCCACACCAGCGGGTAATTGGGGTACCAATTGATTCCAGATACCAATTGCCAGGTTTTCGGTAGAGCACATTTTACCAGCTAAGAAGGGTACGTCTATATTCAGGTTTTTATGATCAAGCAATTCAAGTACATGATCTTTTATAATAGTGCTTAGTTTTTTTACATCAAACAAAAAGCCCGTATCTGGGTTGGGATCACCCTTAATGGTTACGTACAATTCATAATTATGTCCATGCCAGTTTTCATTGGCGCATTTGCCAAAAACAGCCTCGTTCTTTTCTACACTCCAGGCCGGGTTGAATAATTTATGCGCCGCGTTAAAGTGCTCCACTCTTGTGAGGTATACCATCTCCCATAAAATTTTCGCAAAGTTAATCATTTGCATTTGAAACAAGCCGGTACACTGCAACCCCTTGGTCTCATACACTGCCAGGAAAAGGTTGCCAGCCATGTGCTGCGCTGCTGCTTACAAAATGGTTCAATGCAACCAATACCCGACATTTGCAGGGTATCAACACCGTAATCAATGAATTGTTTACTGATAGCTGCTACCACCAAAGAAATTACGCCTTTCCTGGCATGGTTACAAAGCGGCAAAACCGGCAAGCACCAAATACTGCCAGATGTGTTAATTACCGGCATCGGCTTAACTGCTACTACCTACCACCTTACCCGGCAATTGCAATTGAAAAAATATGACTTGGTAATACAGGCGGGCGTTGCCGGCTGCTTTAGCAAAAACATTCCCCTGGGCTCCGTTGTTGTAATAACAAAGGATGCCATTGCAGACCAGAGCGTGATTGAATTACAGCAGCTAAAAACCTTGTTCAGCCTGCAACTTTTGCCCGCCAACCAGTTTCCTTATACAAATACCTGGCTGGTAAACCCGCATAAAGAACTGCTGAAAAAAACAACATTGAAAAATGTAAAAGGCATTTCGGTAAATGAAATAACCACCAGCAAAACAAAAGTGGCTTTTTATAACGATACTTTTAATGCGGTGGCTGAATCTATGGAAGGAGCTGCCCTGCATTACGTTTGTTTAATGGAAGGCGTTCCTTTTTTGCAGCTGAGAAGCATGTCGAACTACATAGCAGAAAGAAATAAAAAAAACTGGAACATGACGGCATCTATTGAAAATCTGAATGCAGCAATTATACAACTGGTACAAAACTTATGACAATTACCATTGGCTTTTCACCCTGCCCCAACGATACTTTTATTTTTGATGCGCTGATCAATAAAAAAATTGATACCGGCGGACTTTCTTTTGAAGCGGTATTGGAAGATGTACAAACGCTCAATAACATGGCCATTGCGGGTAAACTGGCCGTCAGTAAAATCAGCTACGGCGTACTGCCCCTGGTATTAAAAGAGTATATTGTATTACATGCGGGTGGTGCATTGGGTAAAGGCGTTGGCCCGCTATTGATAGCAAAAAGTAACATATCTCCAGATCTGATAAATAATAAAACCATTGCCATTCCCGGAGAAAACACCACGGCACACATGCTGTTTTCTTTGGCTTACCCTGCGGCACGGCACAAACAATTCATGATTTTTTCAGGCATTGAAGACGCGGTTATTAACAATCAGACCGATCTGGGAGTCATCATACACGAAAACCGTTTTACGTACCAGCAAAAAGGGCTCACTAAAATTATTGACCTGGGTGAGTATTGGGAACAGCAAACGCAATCGCCCATTCCGCTGGGCGGCATTGTTATAAAAAGAAGTGTTGACTATACCCTTCAGAAACAAATTGATGCGCTTATCAAACAAAGTGTAGCATATGCTTTTAGCAATTACCCGTCACTACCATTCTATGTGCAACAACATTCGCAGGAGATGGAAGAAAACGTGATGCGCCAGCACATAGATTTGTATGTAAACAATTATAGCATTGATCTGGGCCCAGAAGGTAAACAAGCGGTGCAAAAACTATTATCGGTGTACAATGAATTACACCAGCTACCACAACAACTCACCGCAAACATTTTTTTGGAATAGGATGACTTCCCGCAGCGTTCCCTGGCAAGATGTATTACATGGATGGGCGTTCGTCCCGCAGCGTCCCCTGGCAGGATGTACTACATTAAATAGTCCCGGTGCGGGAGACGCTGCGAGGACAGGAGTGCGGGAGACGCTGCGAGGACTATTAACTATAAACTTTTCAACGCTTTGCTGTACACTTCCAAACAACGTTTGCGGGCAAATTCATGATCCACAACCGGCAATGGGTAGGTAAGCTCATCCAGTTCGGGCACCCATGTACGAATGTATTTTAATTGTTTGTCGAAGTTGGCTGTTTGTCTTGCCGGACTGAAGATTCGGAAATACGGCGCCGCATCGCAACCACTGCCGGCAGCCCATTGCCAACCGCCATTATTAGCAGCCAGGTCATAATCAAGTAATTTCTCCGCAAAATAGGCCTCGCCCCAGCGCCAGTCTATCAGCAGGTGCTTGGCCAGAAAGGAGGCGGTAATCATACGTACACGGTTGTGCATAAAACCGGTGGCATTGAGTTCGCGCATACCGGCATCAACAATGGGATAGCCCGTCATACCCGTACACCACAGTTCAAATTCTTTTTCATTGTTGCGCCAGGCAATGTGCTCATATTCTTCTTTAAAAGCCCGGCCCTTCCCTACTTTGGGAAAATTAAATAATATCATCTGGTAGAAATCGCGCCAGATCAGTTCATTTAAAAACGTTTCGTTGGTTTGCATGGCTTTTGTTACCAGTTGTCGGATGCTAATGGTACCAAACCGCAGGTGCACGCCCAGGCGTGATGTGCCGTTTATACCCGGGTAATCGCGCTGCGCGGTATAATCTTTTATCAGTTCTGCTTTTACCTGCCTGGGCGAAAAAGGTTTTTCCACCGCGACAAAACCCATCTCTTTCAGCGTGGGAATTTCCTTGGGAGATTGTTTAAATACATTGGAAAAATATTTTTTGACGGGATAGGGTTTGCGATAAAATTCTGTCAATGCCGCTTTCCATTTGCGGCTGTACGGTGTAAACACCGTGTAAGGCTTTCCATCATCTTTCATGATCTCGCCTTTCTCAAAAATTACCTGGTCTTTATAGCTGTGCAATGAGCCGACGTGCGTAGTTAATAGCCTAGCAATGTCTGCATCACGGTCAAGCGCATAGGGCTCATAATCGCTATTGGTGAAAACTTTCTCAATCTTGTATTTCTTCAGTAATACGGAAAACACTTCGTTCGGTGTTCCGTAATACACTTCCAGTTCGCTGCCGGCAGCACGCAACTTTTGCTGCATGGCCAGGAGGGCATCGTAAATAAATTCTACCCGGCGGTCTGCTTTCTCTTCCAGCTCATCCAATATGTTTTTATCAAAAATAAAAACTGGCAACACCGGGTGGTTGCTTTTCAGCGCGTGGTACAATGCGGCATTATCGTCTAACCGCAGGTCTCTTCTAAACCAGCAAATATTTACTGTAGGCATGCATTCCCATTTATAAGATTGAATACTATAAACAGGGTGGCCAGTATATTGTTTAAAGTTATTCTATAGGTTTTTCAACAATTTATCAAAAATAAGGTTGGTGAGCTGCCGGGTATAGGTAGCGTTTTCGCAATGGCTTACCCAACGGATACCTTTTACTGCATTGGTGAGAAATAGTTCATCGGCATCCAGCAAATCTGCCGTAGTAATTATTTTTTCAGTAACGGGTATACCAAGTGTTGGCAATTTCTGCAGCAGCATTTTTCTCATTACGCCTGCCACGCAGCCTTCGCTGAGCGGGCTGGTATATACAGTACCAGCGCTCACCATAAAAATATTGGCAATGGTGGCATCGCATACCCTATCGGCGGCATTAAGTAAAATGGCATCGTTCCAACGGTGTTTTTGTGCATAGAGCGCAGCCATGGTATAAGGCAGGTAGTTGTTGTGTTTGCAGTGGGAGAAACTATCCATGGCCTTTCGTGCATGGGGGTAAATACCGGTTACCAGGCCATTTTGGTTAAGTTCAAAATGAGGTGCCGCCAGCTGCCAGCTTTCAATAATGCAGTGCGGTTGATGGTTTTGTGCATCGTATAAGCCACCATTTCCCCTTATTATATTGATGCGAACCCTGGCCGGCGTATGCATGTTTTTCTTACAGAGGGTCGCAACATTTGCAGCCAGGAATTGTGGCGTAAAATGCGTGGGTATATCAAAACCCAGCAGCCGCAATCCCTCAAAAAGGCGCTCAAAGTGTGCATCCATCTGCTGAATGGTGCCATTGCTGAAACGCATGGTTTCAAAAAGACCGTCGCCATAGCGGAGCCCGCGGTTGCCTGCTTCTACCAGCGCTGTGCCGGCTTTGTAAAACCGGCCGTTATAACTTACATATTCGCTCATAAAGAGACCGAAAATAAAACAGTCCCGGCAAATACTCCGGGACTGTTTATCAATTATGTGAGGGCATTTCAGGCGCCTTCTTCCAGTAGTTTATTTTTTACCGCGTACATTACCAGGCCGGCCATGCTTTTGGCGCCGGTTTTGGTTTTCAGTTTATCGCGTATAGCCTCCACTGTACGCGGGCTGATGTCAACGATATCGGCTATTTCCTTGGTTGTTTTTTCTTCGCACATGAGTTTAAGGATGCGTAGTTCCTTATCGTTCAGCTGTACATCGTCTTGTGAATGCTCCACCTTTTTGGTGCGCAGGCCGGAAAGCAATGCCTTATTGGTAAGCTCATTAAAATAAAACTCCTGTTCAAAACAGGTTTTAATGGCCTGGTAAATGGTTTCGCTGTCAGAGTTTTTGGTCAGGTAAGAGTTGGCGCCCACTTCCATCAATTTAGAAATCATGGAGTGGTCGTTGTGCATGGAAAGGATGATGACCTTAATATCAGGGTAAAGCTTTCTGATTTCCGGAAGCGTGGTAATACCATCCATCAAAGGCATCTGAATATCGAGTAATATCACATCGGGCTCAATATGCTTTAACAAATTGAGTAATTGCATACCATTATCGGCTTCGGCAATCATCTCGATATCTTTACGAACGGCCAATGCGGTTTTTACGCCAGCACGAAAAAGTGCGTGGTCGTCGGCAATGGCTACTTTAATAGGCCGGGTGGGGTCGTACTGTTTCATAAGGTATTATTTGCTGCTACGTAAAACCTATTGATTTTACGGGCGCTGGTGTAAAAAGAATAAAAATTTGCCATATCTACCATAGTATAAATACGAAATTATGGTATTTCGGAATATACTTAAAGCCCATGACGGAAAGTATTTATCCGTTTTTGGGAATAGTATATGGTACAATACCCAATAGTTGATCTACGATTTGGCCAGTAAATACCGAATATTTAAAATTGGGGGGATATGCTCTTGTCCACATAGTTGTCCACAACTAAATTTGTTCTCAAGTTGATTGACGGGGATTAGCAACCTCACAAGACCATCCAATGTCCTGAAATAACCGTCCAGTAACTTTGTTCAATATCCAATGAATGCCAGCGAAGTCCAATGTCAATCAACTTATTTTTCTCTTCCCCCCAATCCTGTCCCTACGAAATTAAAGGCCGATAGCCGGTGGCTGAAACAGCTGCACTAATACCCAACTGAAAGCGCCGGTTACCAATTGCCAAAAGAAAATTTAAATTTCAGCACACCCAGTTTAAAAATATTGTTCCTGTGAAAGAAATGACCAGCCGGATTACCAGGCACCTGTCCCGTTTTTAAATGTGCGCGAGCAACCGCGATCCTTGAAAAACCTTATCCTGATTGTTCATTTCTTGCGTGATAATACCAGCCTGCTTTTCAAAGCAATGAAAAAATGAAGTAGCGAAAGCAAGATGCCATTACAGCATGGTTGTTTCCTTGGCTTACTTAATCATTGTATAAAAAAGCAGGCTTTTTAATGCCTGCTCTTCACGCTGGTTACAAAATATCTATTCTTAAGCAGCTATTGGTTTTTCATCCCTTCTCATTGGTTTCATTTTTCTTTCAGTCATCACTGCAGCTAAGCAATAATAAAAAGGGCAGGTATAATTAAATGCCTGCCCTTGTCCCTCCACACATGGTCATTGTCCAAAATAACAGAAAGGCAGTACAAAGCCTTTGCAGCCGGTGTATAAAATAAATAGGATAAGGCTTAACGGCCAGTACTTCTGCATATCAAAAATAAAAAACCCATAATGCCAGCAAGGTGAAAATCACCCTATGATAAATGTTTTTTTCACCGGAAACTATATACGGTAGCACGCGCGTCAAATAATTTTATTTGATATATCACAACGGCATACAACACATGTATAAAAAAACAAATCATACCACCAACTATATCAATTTATATAAATGATATACACTATTTGATTAGCCAATTTTTTTCAACCTAAGTGCCGCGTGTTTTAACCGCCGGTTAATTTCTATTATTTTTTTTATCTTTTTTATTTTGATCAATGAATAGGAACAGATAATTTTCCATGCAGATACACCGTCACTGGTTTATCACATCAATTCTTACTCGCCCTTTAAAATGTATACAGGCTATGCTCTGCGGCCTGTATTAATTAATTTTTAGCAGCACATCGTTCAGCACTACCTTTTTTTACTAATTGATCAATGCCGGCAGGTATTTCCGCTGGTAACGCCCGCATAAATTTTTACATTATTGTTTCATTTATTTTTTGTACGCAATCATGCAACACCAAACAAGCAATCAGTTATTATTTATTACAGCTGTTACCATTTTGCTGGTGTTTCTCTTGACTTTTATCGGAGCCATACTTTTTTTATACCAGAAAAGAATGGCTGTTCATGGCAAACAAATTGAGAATGTAAAAAATAGTTACGAAAAAAATTTGTTGCAGACGCGGCTTGAAATTCAGGAACAAATCTTCCGGCATATTGCAAGGGAAATACATGACAACATAGGATTATCGCTCACTATTGCCAAGCTACAGTTAAATACTTTGAATTACAGCAACACCCAAAAAACGATGGAAGGTGTAGATGCATCGGTTGAACTGATCAGCAAAGCCGTTAATGGCCTCAGCGATATTTCAAAAGGGTTGAACCCGGATGTTATTACCAGCAATGGATTGTACAACACGTTGAAAGCCGAAATGGAAAAAATAAGCCGATCCGGCATGTACCAGGTTGAATTTGACTGTACCGGCCCCGTGGTTTTTCTGGAGGCGGGCAGAGAGCTGATACTTTACCGCATAGCACAGGAGGCATTGAACAATGTGCTGAAGCATGCAGGCGCCACCTATATATGCCTCCGCCTGTTGTATGAAACAAAACAGGTAACGCTTTCTGTTGAAGACAATGGGTGCGGGTTTACTATCGGTGAAACAGAAAAGAAAGGCAGATCCGCATTGCGCAGTGGTCTCATCAATATTCATAACCGTTCAAAAACACTCCGGGGCAATTGTATCATTACCAGCACTGCAGGGAAGGGCACGATTGTATCTGTTACAGTACCCGTATAAATTAGTATGGACAGCTTCAACAATAACATAAAAATTGGCCTGGCAGATGATCATATTTTACTGCGCAACGCCCTGGCAACGTTGATTGCGCAGTTTGCACATTGCGAAGTAATAGCAGAAGCCGACAATGGGCGCGAATTGATCAACCAGTTTGACAACAATAACCTCCCCCATGTGGTATTGCTAGACCTGAACATGCCCGTTATGGATGGTTTTGAAACTGCTGCCTGGCTGCACACTACCTACCCCGGCGTACACATACTGATGCTTACTATGTACGAAAGCGATCAGGCGCTGATACGTTTGCTGCAATTAGGTGTAAGAGGATTTTTGAAAAAAGACATCCATCCTACAGAATTGGAAATTGCCATCCGTTCGGTAGTGCAATACGGATTTTATTATTCACAACAGGTATCAGGCAAGATGGCCAACCTATTCAGGAGTAAAACCAGCGGAACCATGGTGCTTGAGAGTGCTATGCTGGCTACCGAAGAGTTTACTTTTTTAAAACTGGCGGCCAGCGATCTTACCTACAAGGAAATTGCCCTTAAAATGAAATTAAACCCAAGGGCCATCGACGGGCTGCGCGACAGGCTGTTTGAAAAACTGGAAGTAAAAAGCCGCGTTGGCCTGGCCATGTACGCCATCAGGCAGGGCATTGTGGGTCTGTGAAAACAATGTGGTAAATGTGATGAATGTGATGAATGTGCTAATGTGCTAATATCTCTGATGTAATGATGTGATAATATCTGATTTGATAAAGACAACAGCAGTAACCCTTATAAAATCAGCGATCAAAGATCCACAATCAAATCAAGGATCAAAAAATCAGCGTTCGGGAACAAAATCTCAAAATCCCTAAATCTCAAAATCCCTATCAATCTATCAGTTTGTTGCGCATACCGTACATGATAAGGCCGGCAATGGTTTTGGCCCCTACTTTCGTTTTCATGTTCTGCCGTATGGTTTCAACTGTGCGCGGACTAAGGAAAACTTCTTTCGAAATTTCTTCGGTGGTTTTGTCTTCTGCCAGCAACTTTAAGATGCGCACTTCTTTTTCTGAAAATTTTACCGGGTTGGGATAAAACTGCCGTACCTGGCGTTTGGTTTGGAGTTTAGATAAAACCGCTTTATTGACCAGTTCATTAAAATAAAAATCGTCGTTCATGCAGGCAAGAATAGCCTGGTAAATTTCTTCCGGGTCGGTGGTTTTGGTAAGATAGGCGTTGGCGCCCATTTCCATCATTTTGCTGATCATTTCCTGGTCATCGTACATGGTAAGTACAATGATTTTTACGTCTTCATATTCTTTCCGCAGTAAGGGTATTGCATTGATGCCGTCTATCTCGGGCATGCGAATATCCATTAGCAGCACATCCGGCTTTTTAATTTGCATTTTATGCATCAGGTCCTTACCGTCTTCAGCCTCCCATAATATTTTTAGGTATTCCTTATTTTTCAGGGCCATCCTGATTCCATCCCTGAAAATTTTGTGATCATCTGCAATAGACACTTTGATTTGTAAATCTGTGGTCATAAGGGCATTGGTTTTATTTATGGGTTATTGGCTTTCCGCAGGTAACTTGGCCTGTAACGGCAAAAATCCGGCGAAGGTTTATGTGCTAAAGAACTACTTAGTGCATTGTTTACCAACAGCCGCAACCCGCTGCTGGAACTAATAACGCGTTTCTACCGATTTTAAAGTAAATACTGCACCTTCAAAATGCCGTAGTTCCGCGATTGTCTTATTGCTTACTGGTATTTATTTTTGTATCATCCTATGGTATTGGTCAGCAATACCCTTGTTAATTTCACACTTTAATAGCTGGAACGGTAAACCCGTACTAAAATTGCTATCGCTCCTTATGCTTTTCGCACATTTTGACCTGAAGACCACATCTTAATCGGTTGGGCCGTGCACCAATGCGGTAAATGACAAGCCTACCTATCCCCTCTTTTCAACCAAATTGCCCGATATTTTTTTTGCAGTTTGAAAGATTTGCCAAATCTTTACGTAAAATTACTATAATCGCATAGTGAAATTTCGTAATTTTACGAAGTATATTTACCTCTAAAATCGGCTGAAAACCTTATCCTGCCTTAGTTTCAGCAATTTATAACATTTTGGTAAATCTACGTGCGCATTGGCCATTCTTTTTTTTTTCGGGTATTTCGTATCGCATTTATGTCTCCAAACCTCCAAAAAACTGTATTTATGATGCAAACTGCAATCACCTCAAAATCAATCGCCCAAACCGGCGAAGCCATTTCTCATGACCTGGGCGTTCAAATGATCACCGATTACCAGGCAGCTAACCCTACAGACGTAAAAAGCTACCACATTGGCCGTAACATCATTGAAGAAATTCTTTCACAGCCAGGTTGCGCAGGCATGCGTTTTTACAATGCTTACAATGAAATTGGTGAAAAAACACTGGTTTATGTTGGTATTGATGTTGCCGGAAATTCAATTGTTAAGTACACCATGGTAGATGGTGAAGGAAACTTTGATACAAGAAAAGCTATTGTTGCTGACAGAATGGGTTCTGGTAGCACTGATACAGACTTGTATGAGTGGTTGACCAACGCCTAGTAAAATAGTCTTGATTGGTATTACAATGTCTTCTATATTTGGGAAAGTTAAGGTTAACTTTCTTAAATGTTATTCTCCTTAGGATTTATATCTGATTTACTACCCATATTTTTTTTCCTTTTGTTTTTTAACAGGAACAAAGAAAAAGAATTATGGGTAGTATTCATATATATAATAATCGCTTGCGCTATTGACGGATTGTTTTACAAGTTCCGGATTTCACATATTAAGCTGTCTAAGGTCACGGAATTCTACGTATTCAGTGCTTTTACCATCATAGAATACAGCCTCTTTGCCATATTCTTCTATCTGAATTATAAGTTGCCTATTTTCAAGAAATTATTGGCGGGCTTTTCTGTCATTTTTCTGGGATTGGAAATGTACAATCTGTTGCAGTCGCAAAACGATCGGTTTGATTCCCTCCCTGCTTCTCTAGAATCCATCCTCATCATTGCCTATAGCATTCTCTTTTTTTACGAACAACTGAAAACCCCCGACAGCAATTTTATCTATTCCACCAAAAAATTTTGGGTGGTTATCGCCATATTCTTATACCTGGCAGCCACATTTATACTGTTTATTTCAACGTTATACATGTCGGACGAGGACCGGGGTACCTATTGGTCTATTAACCTTATCGCCAACATCATCAAAAATGTATTTATTTGCATAGCATTTGCCTTAAAACCCGAACAGAAATTCAGAACAATTAAAAATCAATACAATATCTGAGAAAAAACAGCGATTTTAGTATCAACCAACCCTAACGCCAACAGAAATTCATGCTGTTATTACAAATTAATAATACCCAACAAGGAATTCCGTACGTGATTTTCTTTGGTACCATTGGTATGCTTACGCTTACCGTTGGTCTCATCGTTTTCATTATTTTTCACCAGCGTAAAGTAATTCGGTACCAGGGTACCTTACAGCGCATGGAGCAAGACCAGCAGCGCATGTTGCTGAATGCCTCCATAAGATTGCAGGAAGAGGAACGTCAGCGCCTGGCGGCCGACCTGCATGATGATGCCGGCCCCCTGCTTGCCACCGCCCGCCTGTACCTCAATGAGAACCTGGTAAATATGGACAAGGCCTCTCAATTACAGAGCATCTACAACGCCAAACAAATTATAGACGATACCATACAGCTGATCCGCAATATTTCGCACAGCCTGATGCCCCCCACCCTCAAAAACTTTGGGCTGGAGTCTGCGGTGAACGACCTGTTTCAGAAAATCAGCGGCTCGGGGAGCCTCAATGCCAGCTGCCGCTTCCACGATTATAAAGAAAGACTCAAAACCGAGGATGAGCTTATCCTGTTCCGCGTATTGCAGGAGCTGGTAAACAATATTTTAAAACATAGTAACGCCAGCTTTATACACGTAACGCAAAATATCAATGGCGACCGGTTCTTCCTGCGGCTGCACCATGATGGGCGGGGACTTACCCAGGCAGATTTTGAAAAATTGAATAAAAGTCCGGTTGGATTGGGTTTGAAAAATATCCAAAGTCGTCTTAAATTGTTAAGTGGAAACATTTATTTTGAAAAAGACGTTTCGCAAACTTATTATAAGGTGACGATAGAATTATCCAAAGAAGAGATACTGTGATAAAATGAAACCAGAAAATAATCGTTTAAATAGCGAAAGTTTGTAATTTAGCTTTTTCCAATATCACCTGAACCAATGAGCCTGATTAAAGTAGCCATAGCAGACGATCACAAAATATTCCGGAAGGGTGTTATTTTATCACTCCGCCCTTACGCAAATATCAAATTTGTAATGGAGGCTGAAAATGGACAGGAATTGATTGATAACCTCCCCGGAGAAGAAATACCAGAAGTAATCCTCATGGATTTGCGCATGCCCCGCAAAGACGGTATTGAAGCTACAAAATACGTTGCCAAGCATTTCCCCCAGATACATGTTATTTGCCTCACCATGTTTGAAGATGAGCGCTTTGTAAGCCACATGATGGAAGTAGGCGCCAATGGCTACCTTTTAAAAAGCGCAGAACCACAGGAAATAAAAAAAGCTATTATGGAAGTAGTCTCGAAGGGCTATTATCTCAATAATTTTGTCAATCGCATCCTGCTAAAAAAATCACACTCCAAGCAAAAAGTAGCGCCCAACCTGAGCCAGGAAATTACCATCAGCGACAGAGAAAGAGATGTGATCAAATACATATGCATGGAATTTACCGCACAGGAAATAGCGCAAAAACTTGAAGTAAGCCCACGTACCGTGGAAGCCATTAAAGACCGGTTGATGGAAAGATTTGGTTCTAAGAATACCGCGGGCCTTGTTTTCTTTGCGGTGAAGAACAACCTCATTGATTAGCGGCAAGTTGCTTTTCTATTTTTTACCTCTCGGCTTATTTAGATTTTCATTTCCGGAACATCGTCTGCAGCTATTAGCCTGCCTGCAGTTTTATGCCTGATTTCAGCTACTTCCACACCTGGCGCACGCTCCAGCAATAAAAATCCATCAGGCGTTATTTCAAGCACGGCCAGCTCGGTTACAATGCGTTTTACACATCGAACCCCGGTGAGTGGCAATGTGCAGGCGGGTAATAATTTAGATGCTCCTTTGGGGTTGGTATGCATCATGGCTACAATAATATTTCTGGCACTGGCCACTAAATCCATTGCTCCGCCCATACCCTTTACCATTTTACCGGGAATCTTCCAGTTAGCAATATCTCCTGTGTCGCTTACTTCCATAGCACCCAGTACCGTAAGATCTACTTTGCCGGCGCGTATCATACCAAAACTTTCTGCGCTGTCAAAAAAAGAGCCCCCGGGCAGGATGGTTACAGTTTCTTTGCCTGCATTGATAAGATCTGCATCTATATCTTCCTCTAACGGGTAGGGGCCCATGCCCAGCATACCGTTTTCACTTTGAAGGGTAATGGTCATACCGGGCTGAATATAATTGGCTACCAGCGTGGGTATGCCAATGCCCAGGTTTACATACATGCCGTCTTTTAATTCCTGCGCAATGCGTTTGGCAATACCGTATTTGTCTAGCGCCATCGAAACTATTTTAAATTTTGAATTGTATATTTTGAATTATTGCGGCGTTGCGAATTATCTTTCAAAAGAATTATTAATTCTTAATTATTAATTGTTAATTCATTTAATGGCGACTGTTTTCTTTTCAATTCGCTTCTCATAAACGTTGCCCTGAAAAATGCGGTGTACGTAAATGCCGGGCACATGTATTTGATCTGGATCCAACTGGCCGGGTTCAACCAGTTCCTCTACTTCTGCAATGGTAATATCTCCCGCTTTAGCCATGGAAGTAGAAAAATTGCGGGTGGTTTTCCGGAACAAGAGGTTGCCCAGTTTATCTCCTTTCCATGCTTTTACAATGGCAAATGATGCATGCAATGCCTCTTCCATCAGGTATTGTTTGCCGTTGAATTCACGAATTTCTTTACCATTGGCTATTTCTGTACCATACCCGGCAGGGGTATAAAATGCGGGTATGCCCATACCGGCCATCTGTATGCGTGTAGCCAGTGTGCCCTGCGGTATGAGATCAACCTCCAGTTCGCCGCTTAGCAACTGTCTTTCAAATTCTGCATTTTCACCCACATAAGAGCTTAGCATTTTTTTGATTTGCCGTGTTTTCAACAATAGTCCCAAACCAAAATCATCTACCCCGGCATTGTTAGAAATACAGGTAAGATCTTTTACACCCATTTCAATTAATGCTGCAATGGCGTTTTCGGGTATGCCGCATAAACCGAACCCGCCGAGCATAATGGTGGCTCCATTTTGTATACCATGCAGCGCGTTGAGGGCATTAGCATATACCTTATTCATACTTAACTTTTATTGGTGTATTAACGGGCGCGTCTTCTTGGTTCTTTTTTTGGGTAATGTACCCGTTTGCAGCGTATTAACTGAATCTGCGCGCAGCAAGCCTTTACCAACTGCGCCGGGGCGTACGTGTAAAGAGTCGGCACCACCCATACGGGCCAGGCTATCGGCCAGTCTTTTGCGCCTGATAGAATCTGCTTTCAATGCAAGGGTATCTGGTTTGGTTCTCATCAATTCTATCCGCTCTCTCCCGGCCCTCACAGTCATAGAGTCAAATATTCCCTTCCCAATGTCTGGATGCTCAATATAAAACTGGTAACTTTTTTTAAACTGTTCTTCCGTGGTTTTATTCAATTCAAATACCTGCTGGTATATCTTCATTCGCTCTGTACTGCTTTTTTTGGTGGAGTCTTTTGCTATCAGGGTATTTATATATTCGTCTGCCTGCATGAGTTGCCACGTAAGAATGCCCATCTGTTCAGTAGAAAGAATATTGGCAGGAATTTTATTGCTTCCGCATGATACTAACAGTACGGTCGTCACAAAAAAAGCAATCAGCTGCTTCATCTGAGTTCCTGTTTGTAATTATTGGCGTTGGCAATATCCATCTTAGAAACCAGTTCAAGTACGCGGCTTTTTTCATCTGGCGGGGCTTTTTTAAATACGCCTACCAGTTCTTTAGCCTTACCCTGAAAGAAAAATTGCACACCCATGGTATTGGGATTGTCTGTATTGATGTTGTTCAGAAAATTAAGTGTATTCAGAATGGCGGTACGCGCTTCTGTTTCATTGTCGTACATATTGTCCATACCCAGGCGGTAGTAACTGTAAATAGCATCGTGTAAAATAGCGTACTTGCTATTGGTAAGGTTATCGGCCAGCCAGTATCGGTTGCGTTGTCCATCAAAATTACGCCAACCAACAATATCCCTGCTGTCTGGCGCATTGCTTACAATATTCTGTGCTTTCTGAAAATAGGCGTCTCCACCACGCAATGCAAATGAATCGAAATTCATTCCCAGTATAATGTTTACATAATAAGCCAGCAAAGCTGTAAGATTAGATACCAATGGGTCTGAACCGGATACCCTGTTTTCATTAAATTCTATCGGCTGAAATTCTACATAACGGAAAGCAACAGCATCATCAATAAAATTAACCAGCGGGCTGTCGTAAGAAGAATTATACACGGGCCGGGCGGCCTGTATAGTGAGCGATGCCTTGTATACATTATCGGTAGATACTTCAGCAATGTTCAGCAAGAAATTGCAGACTACTTTTTCATTTGCCTGAAAAGTTTCTGTAGTCCATTTACGGTTGTTTAAAAAACTGTTCAAACCGTTTTGCAGGGTCTGAAAAACTTTTTTATCTATTTGCGAGCCTACCCGGCTGGCATTTACATTAATCTTTGCCTGCAGTTCCTGTGCGTGCAAGGCAGCCGAACAAAACAGCAAAAGTATTGCCGGAACGATGATAAACCTTTTAAGCATACAGCATTTTTACTACTCTATCAACGATATCTTTTGCCACTTGTTGTTTTGTTTTTTGTTCGTATACCAGTTCATTTCCATCTTTCTCAAAGATGGTTACTTTATTGGTATCATGTCCAAAACCGGCACCGGCATCATTAAGTGAATTGAGCACAATGATATCTGCATTTTTCTTTACGAGCTTATTAAGGGCATATTCCCGTTCGTTGGCTGTTTCCAATGCAAAACCTACTAATACCTGGCCATTCTTTTTTCTATCGCCCAGCGCCTGCAGTATATCAGTTGTTTTCACCAGCTCTACCACCATATTCTCGCCGCTTTTTTTGATCTTTTCTCTGGCAATGCTGGCAGGTTTATAATCTGCCACAGCTGCGCTCATAATGGCCGCCGCTGCACCGTTGAACAAACGGATACATTGCTGGTACATATCTTCGGCCGTTTCTACTTTATATACGGTGATGTTATTATGCTGTACAGTAATAGGCGAAGGGCCCAATACCAGTTGCACTTTGGCGCCGCGGTCTGCGAGCTCAATGGCAATGGCCACACCCATTTTACCAGATGAATGATTGCCGATAAACCGAACGGGATCCAGCGGCTCATGCGTGGGGCCGGCAGATACCAAAATGGTTTTACCCTGCAGCTCACCCGGCAAAAAAAAACGTTGCCCAATAAAAGAAACAATGGCCGATGGCTCTGCCATACGCCCGTCTCCGTAAAGACCGCTTGCCAGCTCGCCTTTATCTACCGGTATCACGGTTACGCCATGAGCTTCAAGCGTAGCAAGGTTAGCTTTGGTGGCGGCGTGGTGCCACATATCTTCATCCATAGCAGGCGCCACCGCTACGGGGCAGGTTGCTGAAAGATAGGTAGCAAGTAAAAGGTTATCGCATAGGCCATGCGCCATTTTAGCAATGGTATTGCAGCTGAGCGGTGCAATGATCATGAGGTCGGCCCACCGGCCCAGCATTACGTGGTTTGACCATGAGTCTGCTTCAAATAAATCAACCACCACGGGGTTTTTTGAAAGCGTAGAGAGAGTAAGCGGCGATACAAAATCCCGTGCGGCCGGCGTCATCACCACTTTTACTTCCGCGCCCGCTTTTACCAATTCTCTTACCAGCAGTATGCTTTTGTATGCGGCAATGCTGCCGGTAATGCCTATCAGTATTTTTTTGTACTGGAACATACTTTAAAATTATGCCTTTTCTGTATGCAGCGGGTATTTGTAACCTGTTAAAAACAAAAAAGCGACAGGGCAAATTGCTTGTCGCTTCTATACTATTACGAAAAAAGATTAACTAAAGAGATTGTCTTCATTTCTCCTATGGTAGATTTTATCTTCCATAAATTCCTGGGTGGCCAGCAACGCCGGATTGGGCATACGTTCATATGCTTTTGATATTTCAATCTGCTCTTTGTTTTCGTGAATTTCTTCCAGGCTGTCTGTATGACTGGCAAACTCTTCCAGCTTATTGTGCAATTCTTCCTTCAGGGTAATATTTATCTGGTTGGCCCTTTTTGCAACAATGGCGATAGATTCATACAGGTTGCCGGTTTTGGCTTTGATATCTGTAAGATTTTTAGTTTCCACCACGTTGGTAGTGCTTGAACTAAGCTGCCTTCTTAATCTGCTCATTTTTCAGGTTTTTAATATTAGTTTGAGAAGTTGTAAAATACCTTTCCGCTTCTTTCAAAAGTTTACTTTCAGGAAACCGGTCTATAAAATCATGGTATTCTGTAATGACCTGCTCGAAACGCTCCTCTTTTTTGTCTTCAATACTCAAAGTAGCGTACTCAAAATACGATTTAATAATCTGTAATTTATATTGGTCACTTTTATCTGAATCAGGAAAATTGTTCATCAGGTTGGCATAGGCTATGGCCGATGCTTTATACTGGCCCAGGTTAAAATACAGTTCAGCGCTTTTTAATTCCTTCAACTCCATTTTTATGCGGCACTTGTCTATGATATCTGATGCTTCTTTGTTTCTGGCAGAACCCGGGTGCGTATTAATAAACGTTTGCATGAAGCCCATTGTTTTGGTAGTATTGGTTTGATCCAATTCTACTTTGGGCGATTGTTTGAAATAGGTGTAAGCCCGCATGTAATCCATTTCTTCTGAGTGTTTGCTATTGGGAAACACTTCTACAAAAGATTTGAACAGGTTTTCTGCGCTGAGGTAATCACTCAGGTAATAAGTGCAATAAGCATATTTATAATACAAATCTTCAAACCTGTCTGTTCCTTTGTATATGGGAAACAGCTCCTCATATAATTGCTGGGCAAAATTGTACTTCTTCTTTTCATAATACTGGTCGGCCATTTTCAGTTTGTACTCATAGTCTTTACTCTTCTGTACTTTACTGAAACCTGAACATCCTGTAATGGCGAAACTTATTATAATCAGCGCGGCGATAATCCTCATAAAGGTGGGCAAAGTTAATTGTTTTGGGCAAAAGTGAAAGGAAAATATCAGCCTTCCAAATGGACGCCGTTAAGGATAATATAAAAACCCTCCCGTAATGGGAGGGTTTTTATAGTTATTGAGCAAAAATGTATTATTTCTTCTTTCTCAGGTTCGGGTGAGGAGCCGGAACCGTATTTGGACCTTCTTCGTTGGTACCATCTTTCAAATCGATAGTATTGCTGTCGCCTTCACCCAGACCGAATTTGAAGATAAAGCGGTCTTCGCTGATACCTTCCTTTTCTACCAGGTATTTAATTACCGCATTTACCCTATCCCAGCTTAATTGCTGTGCGGCTTTGCTGCTTTCGCCATAACCGCTAACGGCTACTTTGCAACCAGCGTTGTTACGCATTTTTTCTGCAACACCAGCCAGAACTGCCTGAGCATCTTTGCTTAAGCTTACTGAACGACCTGTAAATGAAACACTTGGCAAGTCACCGATACCGCAACCACGTTTCATCATGTAGCCGCTATCAAGCTTAGCCTGCAATTCTGCGCAGCAAGCAGGAGGAGGACATTTACCTACGCCATCTGCATCAACAGGCTGGCACTGTGTGGGCGTAATCAATTCTTTGTCTTTTATATCAGGAACGCCATCACCATCTGTGTCTTTGCTAACACCATGTGTATCAACAGGTGCGCCTGCTGGTGTATTGGGCTCATGGTCAAACTGGTCAGTTACACCATCACCATCAGCATCGTCCAGAATTGGTTTGGGCAGTTTCATGTGACGGGGAGCATTGATTTCGTTGTAAGCATAATCCAGGGGATTTGCCCACCACAATGGCTCGATGGATTTTTTGCCGAGGTTATAGTTCAAACCAATAGAAACAAAATTGTAAGAGTCAAAATCTCTTGTTTGGGCAGGTACGTTGGTGCCTGGGTTAACAGGGGTACCAGAGTAGGTATTTTCCTGCCACTGCTGGCCATCAAGCAAGTCTGACTTAATAGAAGTAAACCTTTCTTCTATAGCCAGGTTGAATTTGTTGGAAAGTTTAAATGCCATACCTACACCAATCTGGAAGGAAGGCTTGAAAGATTTACCAAACAATTTGGGTTGTAATGGGTCAACCTCAGCATGTGTTTCGTAAGACTTATCCATACCCGCTTTCAGTATTTTCTTAACATCTTTGCGGTTTGAATAGGTTCCTGAAGCGGTACCATTGAACAAAGCGGTGTAAGGAGCACCACTTGCGTTTCTTGCATTTACATAAGTATCATAAATAGAACCACCGATACCACCAAATGCATAAATATTGAAACCCGTTTTAGCCTTATGGAAACGTACGTTGTTTAATGTTACAACGCCCTGTAAGCTAAGGTCTTGTATTGTTGTTTTGTAGTTGTAGAACACTTTATCACCGGCTGTGAAGTTGTAACCTGCCCAGGCGGGGTTTCTTGTATAACCCTGAGCCGCTGAGAAGTTCAAACCTCTGGCACGGTTCCAGGTATATTCTGCACGCAAAGAGAAAACATAACCCAGCGCTTTGCGAACGTGTACGCCAAAACCGCCTGTAGGAAATACAGTACGCACATCACCTGCTACACTTGACACACCACCTTTAATACCTATTTCCCACTGGTTGCGGGGTTTAGCCGGAAAGGGATAAGCATTATTCAAGAATTCATTGTGCTGGGGTTGCCTGGAGGCTGGAATCAGAGAAGAATCCTTTACGTCATACCCTGTTTGCACTTGCGCAAACGAAGCAGACGCAAAGAGGCATATTATGCCCGATAAAAAAATGTTCTTTTTGCTTGCCATAACTGATTTTTATGAAGATTTAATACGAATACAAATACCATTGCTCGTGCAAAAATATCATTTAGTTAAAATATACCAAATTTTTTTCCCGAACGAACAATGTGCATGTTGTTGCATTTCATAGATTTGAGACAGCTCCGCACCTAAATAAGTTGCACACAAAGCATTTAAAACCCGAATAATGTAATTTGCCGGTTCTAAAGTTAAAATGAAACTTCCACCACCCGTTATAGCCAAGGAGTTAGAAATCTTTGATAAAGTGTTCAAAGAATCTGTAAAAAGTCATGTTTCCCTGTTGGATACTATAATGCGGTACATCGTAAAACGCAAAGGAAAACAGCTCAGGCCGATGTTTGTGCTGTTGTCAGCCAAACTGACAGGCGAGGTAACTGATAAGACGTACCGCGCCGCGTCACTGGTAGAATTACTGCATACCGCCACCCTTATGCATGACGATGTAGTGGACGAGGCATACGAACGCAGGGGCTTTTTCTCCATCAATGCGCTGTGGAAAAATAAAATTTCGGTGCTGATGGGCGACTACCTGTTGTCTAAAGGGCTGCTGCTCTCACTTGACAACGATGATTTTGAAGTGCTGAAAATTCTTTCACACGCGGTAAAGCAAATGAGTGAAGGCGAATTGCTGCAGATTGAAAAATCGCGCAACCTTAACCTCAAGGAGGCTACTTATTTTGAAATTATCAAGAATAAAACGGCCTCCCTGCTGGCATCTTCCTGTGCGGCAGGCGCCTACTCTGCTTCCGGCGACCAGCTGGCTACCAACAAAATGAGGGAGTTTGGAGAATCGGTGGGTATCGCTTTCCAGATAAAAGATGACCTGTTCGACTACGGCAATGATGATGTAGGCAAACCTACCGGTAATGATATCAAGGAAAAAAAATTGACCCTTCCCCTCATTTACACATTGAATAATTGTAGCCCGGCCGTTAGAAACAAACTTATTTATATCATCAAAAATGAGAACCGCCGCAAAGAGAAAGTGCATGAAGTAATTGATGCGGTAAACAAAAGCGGTGGCATAGCTTATACGCGACAGAAGATGGAAGAATACCGCGACAAAGCATTGCATATACTGTATGAATTTGAAGAATCTGACGTGCGCCGCACATTGGAAGAACTGGTGCGGTACACCACAGACAGGAAATATTAGCCTTATATAACCTTATCCGTATGCAAAAAAGATGGAAGATCTTGCAGGCACCGCCGGCAGCAACTGGCCACCTGCAGCAATCGTTAAAGATTAGCAATGTTATTTGTAAAATACTGGTACAACGTAACATTGAAACTTTTGACCAGGCCAGGGATTATTTCAGACCGCAATTGCAACATTTGCATAGTCCCTGGTTGATGAAAGATATGCGCAAAGCCACTGACCGCATTCTTAATGCCATTGATAAAAACGAAAAAATACTGGTCTTTGGTGATTATGATGTAGACGGCACTACAGCAGTAGCCTGCATGTACCAGTTTATTCAGCAAATTTATACACCTGCACAGGTAGATTTCTACATACCCCACCGTTACCGCGAAGGTTACGGCGTTTCAAAAATGGGAATTGATTTTGCCCTGGAAAATGGCTTTACACTTATTATCTCCTTGGATTGCGGTATCAAATCGGTTGACCTTATCCGTTATGCCAAAGAAAAGGGTATTGATTTTATTGTTTGCGACCATCACTTACCAGAAAAAGAATTGCCTCCGGCCGTAGCTATTTTAAACCCCAAACAGCCAGACTGTCCTTATCCTTACAAAGAATTATGTGGCTGCGGCGTAGGCTTTAAACTGATTACTGCGCTGGCAGAAAAGCTGCAATTGCCGCAGGAAGATTATTACCGATATCTGGACCTGGTGGCCACCGCCATTGCAGCGGATATAGTTCCCGTTACCGGAGAAAACAGGGTGTTGGCTTACTATGGCGTAAAAAGAGTGAACGAAAACCCCTGCACCGGTATCAAAGCGCTGATTGAACTAAGCGGTATTCAACAATCTATTCTGCATATTACCAATCTTGTTTTTGTAATTGCGCCGCGGGTAAATGCGGCCGGCAGAATGGACGATGCAAAAAAAGCGGTGCAGCTTTTTATTGAAAAAGATTATACCACTGCACTTGCGTTTGCAGCCATGCTGCACAGCGATAACACCGACCGTAAAGAGGCCGATGGCAATATTACCGGGGAGGCATTGGCGCTGATAGAACAAGACGCCGTGCTGGTAAACAGGAAAACGACCGTGTTGTTTCAACCCCACTGGCACAAAGGCGTGGTGGGCATTGTGGCGAGCAGGCTCATTGAAAAATATTACCGGCCCACCGTAGTGCTTACCAAAAGCGGCGAGCTGGTTTCTGGCAGTGCCAGAAGCGTTGCAGGTTTTAATTTATACGAAGCCATTTATGCATGCCGTGAGCATTTGCTTGCTTACGGCGGACATTTTGCAGCAGCGGGCATGACGCTGTTGCCGGAACACGTAGAAACATTCAGCCAAAAATTTGAAGAGGTTATTGCAGCTACCCTGCCAGCACATTTGCAGGTGCCGGAAATTGTGATAGATGCTGAAATACGATTTACTGATATCAGCCAGCAACTGTACAAGATTATACAACAAATGGAACCGTATGGGCCCGAAAACCTGCGGCCTGTTTTCCTGGTACGCCAGGTGATTGACAACGGATGGTCTCGTATTGTGAAAGAAGAACACATACGATTTTCACTGTTGCAGGAAAATATTGTATTTACCGGTATCGGGTTTGGTATGGCGGCCAAATTTTCGCTGCTGCAATCAAAGCAACCGCTGGATGTTGTTTTTACACTTGATGAAAATGAATGGAACGGCAATAAAAACCTGCAATTGAGGGTGATTGATGTGAGGGTGAGTGGGGAATAGCAAGTGGCGAGTGGTTAGAGGCGAGTGGGCTTTTGCGTTGCTACAAGCAACTGGTGAATAGTGAGTGGCGGGTGGGCCGTTGACTTGTTTACATGCAAGTGGTGAATGGCGAGTGGCGAGTAGTTAGAGGCGAGTGGGGCTTTGCGTTGATTGCATGCAAGTGGTAAGTGGCGAGTAGCGAGTGGGCTTGTGCTGTGATTTCAAGCTACTGGAGAATGGAGCATGGCAAATAAGAGCCATCAAATGAAAAATTGTTGAAATTGAAATATGTTTTCGTGTGACCATAAACGTTATGGCGCAACAAACGTCCACTAGCCACTTCCCACTAGCCTCTTCCCACTAGCCCCTAATTTGTAAACGTAGGACACCATGATTGCCGCCTGTTGCCATCGTACTGACCATAAAATCCCTGGTTTACAATGGCAAATTCTATTGCGCCCCTGGCATTGTTATAATTGCTGAGGGTAGATGTAGTAACGTCGTATGTAAATGTAATGCGCAGCATTTTCCACTGAAACCCTACCATTGGTATAATAGCATCTTTCAAACGATAATACACGCCACCGGTAAGCTGTATGGCGCCATCTCCGCTCAGGTTATAATTGGCATTTAATCCAGCCACCAGCTCACTCGCCTTTGCCTGTGTGGTGTAATAGGCCATCGGGTTTACAATCACCATATCATTTACCTTAAAGCTGCCATTCAAAAAACCTATATACCGTGGGGATAAACGATTATCATACCCTGTTGTGGCATCAAAAAAACTTTCTTTGGGCCTGTTTAAATGGTGCACCGAAAAACCACCGTTTACATATACTTTATCAGAAGGAAAATACGCATAGTTGAGGCCAGCCTGTACATCAAGATAACTGATAGACGTACTATTAAATACCACAGAAGAAGGAACACCCGCATCAAAAAAGCCTGTGGCCTTATTGAATTGGTCAGGAAATTTTAACTGCGTAGGGTCTACGCGTTTATTGGCCCATCCTACATTGAAACCGGCTGTTACCAGGCTACCCAAACCTACCTGCTGGTGGTAAGCAAGCGAACCATATACTTTGGTAGAAGTTAAGTTTCCGCTACCGGCCACATCGCGCAAAATAACACCGCCTACACCCAGCCAGCCATTTTCAAAACGGTCGCGAAAAACCTGTGCGTCTCCCCAAACACTCATTGTTTTGTAAGGTGCGCCCAGTACGTTTACCCACTGGCTGCGGTAGTTGGCGCCAATTCTGTAATCAGCATCCGGAATAAAACCGGTATTGGCGGGGTTGGTGGTAAGAGGTGAATTAAAAAACTGCGAGAAATGCAAATCCTGGCCGTATGATATAAATGACAAACAAACGAGTGCTGCCAGCACCATCATTTTTTTATACCGTATATGGGTACCCGCAATGGCGGCCGGTAGAGGCACACAATTGTTGATGGAAGAAACAATCTTCACCTTCAGTCTGCTGTACTCACGCATTGTTTATTCTTTAGTGTCAAAAAAATGATTAACGCTTAATGTACCTCATTTGTTTATCAGCCACGCCTACCGCAACAGGGTAATATCTCCTTTCTTCACTGCACGTGTTCCATCTGTAAATTCTACCTGCAGGGTGTATGCATACACATCCATTGGCTGCAGTACGCCTTTGTATTTTCCATCCCACCCGGTGCTCTGGTTGTTGCTTTCAAAAACAAGGTTGCCAAACCTGTTGTAAATACGCCATTGCATTCTGCCAATACCAAAACCCCTCACATATATAGTACTGTTTGCTCCGTTTGAAAGCGGGGTAAATGCATTGGGCAAATCAAGCTTGGGCACTATAATAGATACCACGCTGGCCCTTGCAGTATCCGGACAACCGGCACTGTTGATTGCCACCAGTAACACTTCCCATGTACCACTCACATTGTATTGATGATCTACATTGGCGCGGCTTGCTGTTATCAGTGAATCGCCATCGCCAAAAAACCATTTAAACCTAATGGCATCAGATGAAGAAGTATTACTAAATGTGAATGGTGCATTTTGCTGTGGCGTTAGTGGTGAAACGGTGAAAGACGCCGCAGGCTTATCGGCCATGGTAATACTCTGACTGATAGAGTCAATCTTGTTACAGGTGTTGGTATCAATAGCAATGAGTTTAACGGTGTAATTACCCGGCGTGGTATATAAATGGGTAACACTGGCGCTGGCATCGTTTGACGTAGTGCCGTCGCCAAAATTCCAGGTAAACTGATATCCTGCCAGCGAGGTATTATTAAATACAGCCGTGTATGGTACGCACCCCAATGGTGGTGTTTCAAACTGCGCTTTTACCAAAGGCGCCACCCTTAGCAACAACGGAAGGGAATCAGGGGCATTACAATAATTGGTGTCTGGCAAAATCAGCCTTACATTATAAGAACCTGGGGTTAAAAAATTATGGGTGACTGCCCCGGGCCCAGATGTTATGCGTGTGCCATCACCAAAATCCCAGATAAACGACTGGTTGGTGAATGGCGGTGCAGAGCCCGATGCAGTGGTGGTATTGGTAAACTGGTACGAGAGCGACTCGCAGGGTTGCAATTTATTGGCAGTAAAACCCAGGAACGCTTCGTTGTTTCTAACACGGATGGTGGTATACACTGTATCGCGGATATTGCAGGTAGTAGAATCGATACCTACCAGCATTACTTTGTAGTCGCCCACCTGCGTATACGTGTGCTGTATGATAAAATCTTTCGTTTTGATCTGTTGCGAGCCGTCACCAAAATTCCACTCATAACTAGTGGCGGTTCTAACGGTATCTTTAAACTCAACGGTAAGTGGCACACAGCCTGTTGTATCAAATGCGCCATTGATAAATGCCCTAACACCGGCACCCACACCAGAAAAATTGAAAGCAATTTTAACTACACCCAGGTTACAACCATTATTACCGGCGCCATTTACCGGCCCTACTACGCCGGGCGTGGTAGGAAACGGCGGAGCCGGAGCGCCAAAAGAACTGCCTTCGCAATTAGCACAGATGGCCTGGTAAATAACCCCTTGCTGATCATACCGGCTGGTTCCTCCGTCTACGTGTTCGCCAAACCCGCTGGGGCCATTGCCGCCCTGGCCAAAAAATGAGCCATACAATAGCGAGACGGCATCCTTTCTTATTACAATAAAATAAAAGTCTTTGTTATCGGTAAAGGTTTTGAGTGCGCCTGGACTGATAGGCATACCCGTTGTACCCAACTGGCCAAAGCCTCCATCGCCTTCTACAAACGGCGACCCGCCCCATCCGGAAACATACACATTTTCACAACGGTCTACCAGGAAGGCAACCGGAGAAATGTTTGGATTGGGGGAAGTTGAATTACCGCTTCCAAATACGGTTGAGTATATAAAATCTGATAAGTTCTTTTCAAGCTTAGCAATAAACTGTTTTGAATTGGGATTGCTGTATGCAGCATTTTTTACCTGCCAGCTTCCTTCAGAAATGCCCATCACATAGGGAAAGCCCAGTTTATCGAATTTAATTCCATAAATGGCATCATAGCTATTGGTGCCAAGGTAAGTACTGGCAATAATGCCGCTGCCATTGCTGGCTACTTCAGATACAAACCCATCTGTAAGGCCACCCTGGAAAGTGGTTTGTTTTACACCGGCTTTAACCCCCGGAAAATTAGTACTGGAGGTGGTGCCGGCTACAAAAAGATTACCATTGGTAGGACTGATATCCATTACAAAAACGCCATCATCATCGTTACCACCCAGGAAAGAACTAAAAATGATGTTGTTGCAAGTGGGATCCAGTTTTAAAATAACACCATCCTGTTTGCCGGCAAGCGTACCCTGGAACGGGTTCACCATCGGAAAATCTTTTGACTGTGTTTGAGTGGCCACATAAATATTGCCACCGCCATCCAGTATTACTTCACCTCTTGAATCGTCTCCGTAAAAGCGGATAGTGCGGGTTTTTTTGGGTGTACCATTGCCGCGCTGGTCTTCAATATTAGCTGCATCAATACCGGTGCCGCCTATGCGCAAAGCACCTATAAAACCGGTACCTGCCGAATTAATTTTTACCACTACCAGATCCGCCCCAGTAGATACGGCACCGCCGCCTGCAGGAGGTGGTGGCAAAATTGTTTTTCCGGGAAAGTTAGTGGAATAAGTACGGCCCATCAGCACCAGGTTGGCCTGCGGGTCTGAAATCATGCTCAAAGGGTAATCATCGCCACTACCGCCAAGGAACGTGCTGTATATCCGTGAAGTGCCGGCAGCGTTGAAACGGGTAAGGCCAATATCCCAGGTGGCACCGCCGGGTCTGGGTTGTACAGCGCCAGGCGTTACGGGTAACCATCCTGCTGCACAATACCGCCACCAAAAAGGCTTCCATCCGGGCCAGGCGTAGCAGTAAAGCCCCAGTTGTCTGTTCTGCTGCCGCTGAATGATGAAAAAATAATGGTAGGGTCAATAATTAACGGAACCTGCCTTGAGTACGACTTTATCTTAAACCTCACCGTATTGGCGTTTACAATCTCGTATTTTACATTGACATCGGTTTTGCCATTTACTTTATCAAACTGGTAACTGTATGGCTCCAGTTCTTTTACCTCTCCTACAGATGTTTTTATGTACAGCTGGTTATTTTTAATAAATAGTTTTTCAGCACCTTCATATTTCATTTCAATGATGCCTGCATTGGCGCCGGGGTTTACCACAATATCATACTTGAGCGTGCCATTGTCTGAATAATAACGTACATCTATACCCGGATACATATTGCGGTAAGCAATGGCATTGTAAATTTTACAGTTGGAAGCCCATTTAGACGGATCGTTTCCCATCAAATAGTTGTTGTAAGATTCCTGTACTTTTTCAGGAAGAATCTGCACATCGTCGCTGGCGCCTGCAAAACTTACTTTGTAAGCATGTGCGCGCAGCATAATGGGGTTTACGCCGTCGGCTGTTGTTGGTGCAACGGGTGTCGGCGCAATTCTGAGGTTGTTGCTGTTTGTATTGTCTCCGGCGTTCGGTCCACCGGCAGTAGTAGTGTGGCCTGCGGCGGCATTGGTACCGCCATGAACGCGCTGGTGTAATTTTTTAAGGTCATCCTGGTTATTGAGTAACACGGTAAAACCTGTTTTTTCTAAAAAAAACGAACCGGTACCCACATCGCCCTTAAACTTTACCTGGTTGTTCCATTGGCCTTTGTTCTCTACAAAATCAAAATTGCTCTGCTGCGCTGCTAACCGGGATGAAATAAGGATGAGTAAAAGAAAAATTATATGCTTTTGTGTCTTCAAAGTATGTCTAATTTACCTAATTAAAACGTTATTTAGCTGTAAATCTTATTTCACCCCCGCTAAGTTATCGTGGTAGTTTTCCTTAATTGCAATGGTAGTAGTACAGTTTAATCCGTCTTTAATCCAGACGTATAATTACGAAATTTTGCTCCAGGCAGTTTTACCTTTCTGTGCTTGCAGAAATTGCTTGAGCTGCAAATTATCAGCCGATTCAAGATCTGGATCTGCATCCAGTACCCTTTCGGCCATTTCTTTAGACACCTGCAGCAGCTGCCTGTCCAACACTATACTTGCTAATTTGAAATTCAACACCCCGCTTTGCCTGATCCCCTCTATATCGCCCGGGCCTCTGAGTTCAAGATCCTTTTCAGCGATCTTGAAACCATCGTTGGTGGAGCACATTATATTAATACGTTGCCGCGCCACATTGGTTGGTTGTTTGCCTGTTAATAAGATGCAAAAACTCTTGTCTGCGCCACGTCCTACCCGTCCGCGCAACTGGTGCAATTGTGACAAACCAAATTTCTCGGCGCTCTCAATTACCATTACCGATGCGTTTGGCACATTTACGCCCACTTCTATCACCGTTGTAGAGACCATGATTTGAGTGTCTGCCTTTACAAAACGTTGCATGTTGGTTTCTTTTACATCTGCTTTCTGCCGGCCGTGCACCATGCTGATCCAGTATTTTGGTTCCGGAAAAAAAGCCTTTACATTGTCATAGCCACGCATCAGGTTTTCATAGTCCAGTTTTTCAGATGCTTCAATCAGCGGAAAAATAAAATATGCCTGGCGGCCTTTGGCAATTTCATGCTTTACAAAATCCAGCACTTTGGTGCGGTCGTGTTCAAGCCGGTGGGCGGTAGTAATGGGTATACGGCCAGGCGGCAATTCATCAATGATACTGTAATCTAGGTCGCCATACGCCGTCATAGCAAGTGTTCTGGGTATGGGCGTGGCAGTCATTACCAGCACATGCGGTGGTATACTAGCCTTCTTCCACATTTTTGCGCGTTGTTCTACGCCAAAGCGATGCTGCTCATCTACAATTACCAGCCCCAGGTTATGAAATTGCACGGGCTCTTCAATCACTGCATGTGTACCTATCAGAATATTCAGGGTGCCATTAGCAAGTGCAGCCAACATTTTATTGCGCGCCGCTTTTTTGGTAGAACCAGTCAGCAGTTCCACGGTGACCGGCATGTCTTTCAACAGGTCTTTGAGGCTGTGCAAATGCTGGGTGGCCAATATTTCTGTGGGTGCCATCAAGCAACTTTGAAATCCATTGTCGGCCGCCAGCAACATGCATAGCAATGCCACAATGGTTTTGCCGCTGCCCACATCTCCCTGCAACAGCCTGTTCATCTGTTTACCCTGCGCGGTATCTGTTCTTATTTCTTTCAACACTCTTTTCTGTGCACCGGTCAGTTCAAAAGGCAGGTATAGTTTGTAAAACGTGTTAAACAAATGTCCCACCTGGCTAAACGTATTTCCTTTAGAATACCGGTGCCGCGCTGCCTTTACCAGGTGCATGCGTATTTGCGCCACAAAAAATTCTTCAAACTTGAGCCGCTTTAGCGCTGCTTCATATTTTTCGGGCGATGAAGGAAAATGCAACTGACGGTAAGCGATATGCCTTGGCATTAATTGCAACTGCGTTATGATACTGGCCGGCAGGTTTTCGGGAATATCTGTTTCACGCAGCATACCAAACAAAGTATACGTAAGCTTGCCGGTTTGCCTGCCACCCAGGCCACGTGTCTTTAATTTTTCTGTAGCTGGGTATACCGGTTCCAAAAAACTTTTGCCCTCGGTTTTCTCTTTTGCAAACGGTTCTATTTCCGGATGACTTATCTGCGGCATTCCCTGAAAGAAAGTGACCCGCCCGTATACCAGGTACTCATTGCCCAATTGCAGCATTTTCTCTATCCACGTAATGCCCTGAAACCATACCAGTTCAATTTCGCCGGTGCTATCTCTGATAGTAGCTACCAGGCGGCGGCCTCTTTTTTCACCCATAATGCCCGAGCTTACCAGCTTACCAGCAACCTGAATAAATTCTGTTTGCGGGGTAGCTTCACTAATCAAGCTCACTTTTGTTTTATCGATATGGCGGTTGGGAAAATGTTCCAGCAAATCGTTGAACGTGAAAATACCGAGTTCTTTTTTTAGCAGGTCGCCGCGTTGCGGACCTACCCCTTTCAGGTATTCTATAGGGCTGCTTAGTATTGTATTGCTCTGGCTGATGTATCTATTTTGAACAAAAATAAGGGCTGCAGGCCGGAACTTTTTCAGCAGCGCATCGCCGAGCTTTTATATATCAACTTATACCCTTAGTTTTGACCCAAACCCTTCTACGAAATCAATGCGACCGATAGCCATTCCGGCCGATATACAGGCTTATAACCAGTCAAATAAAGCGCTTGAAGCAGAACTGCCCGCTATCAGGTCACGTTTTCAGCAGCTGTTGCACGGAACACCCGAAGTAAGCGTGGTGATGCCTGCCTACAATGAAGAGGAATCGATTTTGAAAACGCTGTACTGCCTTTCCAAATCGGTCACCCAACGTTCTGTAGAGGTGATTGTAGTAAACAATAATTCAAAAGACCATACGGAAGCCATTGTGCTCAGCACCGGCGCCATCTGCATAAAAGAAACCAAACAGGGTATTACGCCCGCCCGCAACGCAGGGCTGGCGGCGGCCCGCGGCAAATATGTGTTGAATGCTGATGCCGATACCATCTACCCGCCAGACTGGATTGAGCAAATGGTGAAGCCGCTCGAAAACGACCGTATAACAGCGGTGTATGGCCGCTTTTCTTTTATACCCACAGCTGCTACCCCGCGCAGCGCTTATTTTTTTTATGAATATATGGCAGATTTCATGCGCTGGTTCAATAAACAATTCAGGGAAGAAGCAGTAAACGTATATGGTTTTAACTCCGGTTTCAAAAGAGCACAGGGTCTGGCAGTAGATGGATTCGATCATCCACCGCAGGCGAATGAAGACGGATGGCTGGCACTAAAACTCCGCGAAAAAGGTTTTGGAAAACTTTTTTATGTAACCAGCACGAAGGCGTTGGTATGGACAACAGATCGCCGCATACAAATAGATGGCGGCCTGTGGAAAGGTTTTGTAAAACGCATTAAACGCATCGTCACCAATGATAGCAAGTACGGTGGACAATCAGCCGGTTAGTTTATAGTTTTTAGTTTGTGGTTTGCAGTTTTTACCTCCCGCTCTTTTGAAAATCTTTTGTGCGGCTTAGGTGGTCGAACGTATGCGTAACTAACCTGTTACTGCATATGTCTGAGCACACGAACTTAACACCAAAAACTACAAACCATCAACTACTTCTTCCTAACATACACTTCCACCCAGGCTTGTATAGACGGTTTACGCGGTGCGGTAAACACATCTACCCTCTCATAATACTGCAGCAGGCTGTCTCTTACCTGGAAGGGATAAAAATTGTTCAGGAAGGGAATGTATTCAAACAGTACCAGGTCGTAATAATTGTTTTTGATGCGATCGCAAAACATATCGGTCTGTTGCTGAAACATGCCCACCCCTTTATGAAACCACAAGGGATATTCAGGACTTCTTTCCAGCGCAAACTTCATTTCATACGCCAGTGGTGTAAGCTCCGTCATATTGAGCACCTTCAGGTTCTTGCTGTTCTTTACCAGGTCCATGTTCATGATCTTCTCAATACCATCTACTGTTGGGCCAGGCAACAACATTTTTTTAAAGGATGCCAGTTTGGGTGTACGCCATTGATCCATGGGTACATCAGATGTATCCGGCTTCTGAATAAGATACGTTTTTTTATTAACGATGCCATCTGTATTTACAATGGCAGGTTCTGGTTTAATGATGTATTTGGCCATGTACTTCCAGTATACATTGCTCCACCACAACAACATACCAACACCGGCCACCGCAATGGTTTTAAATGATTCAAAATTTACCGGCAGGTAATCTGCCAGCAGTGCCAGTATAAACGCAATGGCAAAACTGTGAAAGAAAATATTATTGTCGGCCGGTATGTAACTGGTGGTCTGAAAAATGGCGGCCTCTGCAAGAATGCCCAGTGTAAGCAACGTGAAAATCATGAGCGGTTTGTTGTTCCAGAACTGTTTAAACGTTTTGATGCGGGCCAGCAACAACAGCAGAATAATAAAAATATAAAACCGTATCCAGGGGCTGTTATTAAAAAAATCTTCTGCAATGTCTCCAAAAGAAAACCGTGATATATGCGGTGGCTGCCCATGGTTAAACCAGTAGCCGAACTTATACTTCATAAAAGGCGCAATCAATAGAAAGCCTGTTGCCACCAGACCGGCTAAAAATACCGGTACCTGTTTCCAGTCTTTTTCATATACGGCATTATAGATAAGTAGTGCCAGACAAATCAGTAATGCCAGTCCGCCGCCATCTTGTTTGGTAAAAAAAGAAAAGAAGACAAACATGCCGCTTAGCAATAACCATATATACCGCCACCGCTGCCCTTCGCCAAAAATAAATTTCATGAGCATGGCCAGCGCCACCAGCTCATATACAATAACAGTATGATTATACCACGGCCAGTAATTAAAAAATGAATAGGAAATAATGAACAGCAACACGCAGAGAAAACGTACCCCGTTGTTGATCGATAAACTTTTTAGTATAGACCGGAAAGATAAACCCGCAACAATATTTAAGAACACCTGCGCCTTTACGAGGCTGATCATATAAGGGCCAAAAATTTTAAAAAAAATACCGGGTACTACCCAGTACATATAGCCGAGGGGAATGCCAAAGTCTTTATAAGGAAGCTGCCCATCGTATAACCGGTACGCCCCTTCATACGATAAGAAAATATTAATTCTATATGGGAAAGTGCCAAAAAGCGGAAAAAAAGCCAGTAAAACAATCAAAAACACTTCGCCAATACCCAGTAATTTCTTCATAGCGGTTAATTTCGCGGCTAAAAATAGCAAACCATACTCATCCTGCAAAGTGGTATTGTATAGTCAGCATTTATAGATTATCTTGGCGCCCGTATAACAAACCTTATATGCCCCCATACATCAAATTACTGAGACCTAAAGACTGGGCCAAAAACCTCTTCCTCTTTTTACCAGTATTTTTTGGTGGCAAGTTGTTTGATATACCCCGGCTGCAGCACCTGTTTGCTGCTTTTTTTGCTTTTTGTTTTGTTGCCAGTACCGTATACATTATCAATGACTACCGCGATATTGAAGATGATAAAAAACATCCCAAAAAAAGATTGCGGCCGCTGGCATCCGGCCAGGTAAACCCCACTGCCGCACTGGTCATTGCTGCGTGTCTGCTAATCACTGGTTTTGTGCTGGCGTATTTTGCGGATGAGAAGTTTAGGTTTATTTCTATACTGGGCTTCTATTTTGCATTGAACATGGGTTATTCATTCGGTTTAAAAAACATTCCGATACTGGACATACTCATTGTAGCCACTGGTTTTTCTTTGCGCGTAAAATCTGGCGGGTATGTAGCCAATATAGATGTATCTGTATGGTTGAACCTGATGGTATTGCTGCTGGCTTTGTTTATGGCCATTGGCAAAAGGCGCGATGATATTATTCTTAAACTGGAAACCGGGGCAGATATGCGCAAAGCGGTGAAAGGTTATAACGTAGACTTTCTCAATACCATGCTGTCTATGTTCAGTGCAATTATTATAATGACCTATATCATGTATTGTGTATCCCCTGTAACTATTCAGCACACAGGCACCTATCACCTGTACTATACTGCTATTTTCGTAATAGCAGGGCTGATGCGTTACCTGCAGATAACACTGGTACAAAATAAAGCCGGTTCACCTACCGATGTGTTGTATAAAGATCGATTTATACAGGCCGTTTTGCTGTTGTGGGTAGCCGGGTTTGTGGGCTTATTATACTGGAAAGACAATACCATCTTTCATTAACTGCATTGCTTTGCCTGTACCCGTCAACATTTTGTAAACCCAACGTAAAAACAACCCACCCATTCATGCCGGCAGTATTAATTTTAGGCGCCACTTCAGATATGGCACAGGCAATTGCAAGAACATTTGCAAAAAACAACTATACCGTGCAACTGGCTGCCAGAAACAGCAGCAGATTAGCTGCCTTTCAAACGGATATGCAGCTGCGCCACAACGTTAGCTGCACATTGCATGAGTTTGACGCATTGCAGTTTGCTACGCATAAACCTTTCTTTGAGCAGTTATCGCCCAGGCCAGATGTAACTGTGTGTGTATTTGGTGTAATGGAGGAAGAGGAACTGGCCTTCAATAACTGGGATGTTGCAGAAAGAATGATCAACAGCAATTTTACGGGCGCGGTTTCCATTTTAAATATTGTGGCAGCACATTACCAGGCAGCAAAAAGTGGTTGTATAGCCGGTATCAGTTCTGTTGCCGGTGAGCGCGGCAGGCAAAGCAAGCTCATCTACGGCAGCTCCAAAGCCGCATTTACGGCTTACCTGGATGGGTTGCGTAATCTTCTTTTTAAAAGCAATGTACATGTAGTAACTGTTAAACCAGGTTTTGTATATACCAAAATGACTGAATCTTTAACGCTGCCCGGCATACTTACTGCAAAACCCGAAGAAGTAGGCACCGCTGTTTATAATGCCGTACAAAAAAAGACAAATACCGTGTACGTACGTTGGATGTGGAGATGGATTATGCTGATAATAAGAAACATACCCGAATTCCAGTTTAAAAAAATGAAGCTGTGAAAAAACGCATTGCATTTTTTGATTTTGACGGCACCATCACAACACACGACACACTTCTTGAATTCATTAAATTTTATAAAGGCAATTTCAGGTTTTACCTGGGCTTTGCGCTGAATGCTCCTTTTTTATTTGCCTGGAAAGCAGGACTTATTTCTAACCAGGCTGCCAAGGAAAGAATGCTGGTGCATTTTTTTGGCAATACGCCCCTGCCGGAATTTCAAGCGCGTTGCAATGAATTTGCTGCTTCACAGATTCCCCCGCTGGTTCGCCCCAAAGCCATGAAAGAAATTGAAAAATTACTGGCCTCCGGCGCAGAAGTTGTTATTGTTTCTGCTTCTGCAGAAAATTGGATACAGCACTGGTGCGCCCAACACCAGCTGCAATTGATTGGTACAAAACTGCAGGTAAAAAATAACCTGTTGACCGGTAAGATTGAAAACCGCAATTGCCATGGCCAGGAGAAAGTAAACCGCATCAATGCGGCCTTTGATCTTTCGGCTTATGATGAAGTATATTGTTACGGAGATACAAAAGGTGACAAGCCCATGTTAGGACTTGCCACCTTTGCGTTTTATAAACCTTTCCGGTAATTATTGTTTCAATATACTCTTCGTTATTCTGTAGGTTTCACCAATTCTAACTTCCAACACATACACACCAGGAACCAGGTTCTGCATGTCTACTGTTTTATTAAGCAGTTTGTCGTTTTTACTAATCATTTCCTGTCTTACGCTGCGGCCGGTAGCATCATACACTTCAATCTTTCCTTTGCCTTTGATGTCATTGTTGAGCACTACCGATAAGCTGGCCAGTACGGGGCTTGGGTAAATGCGTGCACCAATACTGTTGCTGCTGCCGGTTACAACAATCACTTTAGATATATTGTATTTACCGCCTTTATCAACTTGTTTCAACCGATAGTAATTGGTTGCAGCGCTGGGTTTGCTATCTGTAAATGAATAGTCATGGGCTATGCTGCTGGTACCTGAACCTGCTACAGTACCAATTTCTGTGTACCTGGTACCGTCTTCGCTTCTTTCTACCGAGAAATAATCATTGTTTTGTTCATTGGCAGTACCCCACTGTAACAAGTTTCCACCTGCAACCGGCTGTCCTTTGAAGTAAGAAAACTCAACCGGCAGTGCGGCAAGCGCTACGGTAACACCTGTAACAGCGGAGCCAGAAGCGCCGGCAACATCTGTAACGGTAAGCTCAAAAGAATACGAGCTGCCTACCAGCATATTGGTTATTACCGGTGTAGCTGTATTAGGATTAAGAATAGTAGCAGCAGCTGGTCCGGCAACCTGCTGCCAGTTATAAGCAGTAATAGAGCCATTGGGGGAATAAGAAGGCGATGCATCCAGTACGGTTGTAGTAGTGGTAATGGTTTGCGACGGACCTGCAATAGCAACCGGCGCGGGTACCACGGTAATGGTTACCTGCGATGTGGTGGTAAGGGCATGGTTGTCTGTAACGGTGAGCCTGAACACATATACACCTTGAGAAAGACCGGTAACTGTAGTAACGGGTGCACCAGCTGCCGTAATAACCGCACCTGCAGGACCGCTGATTTGCGCCCATGCATAAGAGGCGATTGACGCGCCATTTGTACCCGCCCCGCTACCAGATAAGGTAGCAGTGCCCAGAGGCAATGTAATTGATTGTGCAGCACCTGCAAATGCAGTAGGTGGTGTATTAACGGCACGTGTATGCATTAAAAACCACTCGTACAGGTTTGGATTGGCAGTAAAACTTTGCAAGCTGCCATTTACATTCACTGTGCGGGTGATGTGGCCGGTATCATATGCATTTATCCAGGCGCCGGCATGGTTGCCGCTCTGGTAATAAGTAAATTTTATTGCCGGGCTGTTTACACCCACAATATTGCCGAGTATTTCTGCATGTTGTGTTGCACCTACGCCCACAACACCATCGTCCATGGCATGAAAAGCCCATACCGGCAAATGGTTGGCACCAATGGTACCATAAAAATCGGCATCGGTTTCTTCCTGCGTGCCGCAAACAGGAGCAGCCGCAGCAATACCTTTGTCGTAAGTATAATCAAAACCCTGCGCATCTGTAATCAGCCTCCAGATACCACCACCGCCGAGGCTTAACCCCGTTACATAAATACGGTTGGTATCAATATTTAAATTGGCTTTTGCATACTTAATGATCTCTTTTGCATAAAACGTAGGCCAGTAACCGTATGCGGTACTTAACTGGGGCGACAATACAACAAAAGAAGAGGTTTGCCCGCCAACGGTAAAACGCATACTGGCACCATTGGCGCAGTAATACGGAATGCCGTTATAGGCAACGGTACCAATTTGCGAAGTACCATTTCCTCTTTCGCCAATGCCATGAAGAAATACAATCAATGGGTGTTTTTGGGTGCCGTAGTCGGATGGCTTGAATTCTAAAAAACCAATTACTCCGCCGGGTGCCGACGGATAGGAAATGGTTTTCGCGGTTTGCTGCGCAAAAATGTTTACACCAAAAAATAATAAACATGCGATCAGCCCAAGGGTTTTCATAGTAGTTCTCATAGAATATTGCAGTTTAAAATTGAATACTTATTAAACGGGTATCGGATATATATATTAATACAAGGATAGTAAAATCTCCACGTGCATTTTCTTCACCCCATGTGAAAAAGCAATAGAAAAAATACTATCATTGACAGGCAATCTGTACGCGCAAAATAAAATCGATATAAAAACTTCAGATGAGAACCGTAGCGGAGATGATTAATAGCAGCTCAGGTTTTCATAAGAATATTGGTAGGCACCATGTTTCAACAACTATACCAAAAATGGCATTATCAATATTTTTGATATAACTATTTTTGGCTGAAATGCAGGCCCAGCGTGATTCTACGTGGTAAACATAACACTCGTTAAGTAGTATTACTTACAAGCAGTTTGAATTGCTTTATACTACTGTTTGAATTATGTTACAACTATTTTTTTATGTAGAGGAGGTACAAAAAAAGGAAAGCTGTTGTGTTTACAACAGCTTTCCTTTTCTATTTAACCGTATTGATAACGGTTATAATTTAATAAACTTCAGTTTGCCTACAGGGGCATTGTTACTGTCTCTGATATCAATAATGTATAAACCATTATTCAAACCGGCTACGTTGTTCAAAGAAAATTTATTGTTTCCTTGTTGTACCGGCCATTTATAAGTAGCCTTTAATGTGCCGTTTGAATTATACACATTGATGGTTTTAGTGCTGTTGTCTGCGCTGTTTAATTCAACTGTTGCAGCACTGTTACCACGTACGGGGTTTGGATACATAGACAACTTAACTGCACTTGAAGCATTGGCCAATGTTGCTGCCGGTACAGCTGCAGCAGTTGGGGCTAGCGTAGTGGCAACAGCAGGTGGCTGCACCATCATTCTTGCATTGGCTGTGCAGGTAGTCAGCATTCCTATACTGCCAATTGGGTATATCGCAAAGGCCTGCGTTACGGGCCCGCCCAATACTGGTGTAAATGAATACCAGTTCCAGCCGCCGTCAAATTTTTGTGTCATGGCTGCATCTGCATATACAAAGCTTCCATTGGCGATGCTCTTTCCGTAGATAGCAATCCTTCCTGTGGTAGATGCATCATCACAAGCCATATTGGGGCCGGTAGATAGTTTAATATAACCCAGCAACGAAGTGGCAGGTGGCGGCGGAGGCGGTGGTGCCGGGCTTCCGCTGCAATTGGTAATCAGATCCATTCCGCCATTGGGGTAGATGGCAAAGGCTTGGGTAACCGCGCCGCCCCATGCAGGTGTAAATGAATACCAGTTCCAGCCGCCATCAAACAAAAGTGTATGGGCTGCATCCAGGTAAACCAGGCTACCCTTGGCTATACTGCTGGTATAAATGGCAAACCTGCCCGCTGTTGATGCATCATCGCACGCCTGGCCCGGGCCGGTTGATACTTTGATATATCCTATCGGTTGCTCTGTGGCTGCAGGAGGTGCTGCATTAACAGTAATGGTTTTGGTAGAAAACCCTATTATACCAGAATTGTCTCTTACCTGTAACGTAAATACATAGGTGCCCTGCACCAGGTTGCTGATATTGGTTTTTACGCCGGCCTGTTCACTAATGGTAGCGGCAGATGGGCCACTATCCTGCACCCACCAATAGGCCACTACTGTTCCATCGGGGTCGTATGAAGAACCGCCATCTGCCTGCACACTGTTGTTGGGTAGCGTAATGGTTACATTACCTCCTGCATTGGAAACGGGCGTTTGATTAACCGGAAGTGAAGGTGCCGCATATGCCTGGTTTACAGTGATAGTAATTTTTGAAAATCCAATTACGCCCGCATTGTCTCTCACCTGCAGCGTAAATACATATACACCCTGCACCAGGTTACCAATGGTAGTTCTTACTGCCGCCTGATCGGCAATGCTGGCCCAGGAAGGGCCGCTATCCTGTACCCACCAGTACGCAACAATACTGCCATCGGGGTCGTAAGAACCGCTTGCGTCAACATTGACACTGTTGGCGGGCAGCGTTATGGTGGCATTATTGCCTGCGTTGGAAACAGGAGTTTGATTAACAGGCGCGGGCGGTGGCGGTACATAAGCCGGATTTACAGTAACCGTGACAGTTGAAAAACTTACTGTACCGGCATTATCCCTTACCTGTAATGTAAACACATAAGTACCCTGTACCAGGTTGCTGATGGTAGTGCGTGGTGCAGTAGCATCCGCTATTGAATAAGACGAAGGACCACTTTCTTTTGCCCAGTACCAGGCCACAATAGACCCATCTGGGTCAAAGGATGCGCCGCCATCTACCGATACACTGTTGGTAGGCAATGTAATAGAAGCATTGGCACCGGCATACGCTATGGGCGGCTGGTTGGCGGCAGCGTTTACATTAATGGTAACCGATGAAGTTGCGGAAGCACCTGCATTATCTGTGGCTTTGAGCGTAAACACATAGGTGCCTGCTGCCAGGTTACTGATGATGGTGGTAGGTGAACCGGGGTTAACAATGGTATAGCTTGATGGCCCGCTGGTTTTTGACCAGTTGTAAGATGCAATCCATCCATCGGGATCAGCGGCGGAGCCATAGAGTGTAAGGCTGTTGTTGGGCAGGGTAATGGTGCCTCCGTTGCCTGCACTGGCACTGGGTGTTTGATTAAGCAGGCCATTAACGGTGATGGATACACTAGAACTGCTGGTGAGGCCATGATTATCTGTAACGGTGAGGGTGAATACATAAGTTCCCTGTACCAGGCCAGTTACCAGCGAGGTATTCAGCAGCGGAAGCGTAATAACTCCGCCCGCAGGGCCGCTTGTTTTTTCCCATGAATATGACACGATGCTGGCACCATTGGTACCGGTACCAGAGCCTGATAAAGTAACAAGGTTGAGTGGCAGGGTAATAGTTTGCGCCACACCTGCATTGGCAATGGGCGCTGTGTAGCTGGGCCTGCCCGCACCGGTGGAACGCGACTGGCTCAAAAACCATTCATACATATTGGGGGAAGCAGTAAAACCTACGGCTCTACCATTGTTCATTACGTTGCGGGTAATGTGGCCGGTATCATACGCATTCACCCATGCGCCACCATGGCCACCGCTTTGATAATAGGTAAATAGAGGAGCTGGAGTTACCCCGCAATTCTTTGCCAGTATTTCTGCATGCTGAGTGGCACCTACGCCTACTGTTCCATCATCCATGCTATGAAAAGCCCAAATGGGCAGATGATTGGCGCCAATGGTATTGCAAAAATCGTAATCATTTTCTTCCTGGGTGCCGCACACGGGAGCAACAGCTGCAATACCGGCGTCAAATGAGTAGTCCCAGTTCTCAGCTTCTGTGATAACCCTCCATACGCCGCCGCCACCAAGGCTGAGTCCGGTAATGTAGATCCTGTCAGGGTCTATTTCCAGGTTAGCCTTCGCATATTTAATCAGCTCCTTGACATAAAAAGTTGGCCAGTAGCCATACTGTGTACTTAGTTGAGGCGACAATACAACAAATGAAGATGTTTGGCCGCCCACTGTGAAACGCATACTGGCTCCACGGGCGCAAAGATTTGGTATGCCGTTGTTGGCTACAGTGTTTATCTGAGAACTACCATTACCCCTTTCTCCAATGCCATGTAAAAAAATGATGAGGGGATGACGTTGCGAGCCATAGTCTGAAGGGCGAAACTCAAGAAAACCGATGATTCCATCTGGTGAAGACGGATAAGATATCCGTTTAGCAACCTGCTGCGAAAAAATTATATGAAATGATAATAGCCCTAACCCAAGCATTAATGCCCGTAAAGTTGTTCTCATAGCGCAATGCAGTTTAAAAAATTGACGTTTTTGGTTTTAGTACTGTTATCTCTCCCATAACAGTATATGAAAAGCACTCTCTGTGTTTTGACTAGCAATAAAAACAATTGGATAGCAGCAATACAACACCGTCACAGGTAACCTGCAAGCACGCGTTAGCAACAATCAAACAATAAAAAGTAAGGATTTCTTTTTGTATAACAGGGTTAGCAGCACGTAAATATACGGCGGAAAAACGTTCAACAACTATACCAAAATCCCGTATGTGGAAAATAATATATTGATATCTGTCAAGATAAGTGTCACCTACACAATTAATTAATATTCAACTCGTAAATACCCGATCATTTGCCTTCGTATATATACGAAAAATGAAGAGCCAGGCTCTTCATTTTTCGATATAAGATAAAAGAAATTAATCGTATTAATACTTCACAAAACTACTAATCCTTTTCTCTGCACCGGATTCAATTATCATCTGGTAAACGCCATTTTGCAAAGCGCCCACATTGATAACTTTTCTGAGCAGCGGCTGGTCTTTTTGCCATTGCTGTTGCATGATGGTTTTGCCCTGCATGTCTGCAATAATCATGGTGAGCTTACCATTGGTGGTACTTTGCACAGCCACGGTAAGGTTGTCGTGCACGGGGTTGGGATATTTTTGAATAAAGAGTCCCGCTGTGCTGTTATTTATCGTAACAGTTTTGGAAAGCGTGGTTGTACCATCTTTATCAACCTGTGCCAGGCGGTAGTAGCTAACACCCAGCGGCGCGTTGGCATCATCAAAACTATAAGCTGAGGCGCTGCCTTTGGCGGTAACTGATCCAATAGTACTGAAATTGGTACCGTCTGCACTGCGCTGTACATCAAACCGGAGGCTGTTTACCTCGTCTGTAGTGGCCCAGCTAACCGTATTGGAAGTACCGTTATTCTTACCTGTAATGTACGCATAGCTTACAGGCAATGCAGAGAGCTTGATTACATTCACGCGGTCTGTACCAACGCCATTGCTATTGCTAACTGAAAACTCAAATGTGTAAGTGCCTGGGGCATTCATGTTGGTAAACCCAACGTTATTATCGCCCGAAGTATACGGCGCGCTGTAATTGAATGTCCTGAGTACAGCTGTTTGCGGGCCAGAGATAAATGTCCAGTTGTAATTAATTGGCCCGGTTCCGCCGTAGGTTGATTCAAAAGCACCCGAGCGCTGGGCGGTAGTTGAGGTTCCGCTCAGAAAGATATCATCTCCTGCATCGGCCACCGGTCCTGCTACCCCGCTGGGGGGCAGTACAACATTAACTGTTTTTGTAGCAAACTGGGTGTGCCCTGGTTTCGATGTCAGATAATCTTTCACCCGCAGCCTGAATGTATAGGTTCCAATGGGCACGCCATAATTATTGGGTGTAGGAGGAATAACTACAAGCGGACGTTGCCGGCGTTCATCGTTCACAACATCATTTACGGCTGTGGGCACTGGCAGCATCACTGCGGGGCCCGAGGTCTGCTCCCAGTAGTAATCCATTATAATATCATCGTTATCAAAAGAGCCAGTTCCGTCGAGAACAGGGAAATTGCGTTTGTTCAAAGGTGCAGTAAGATTAACTACTGCCGGGCCGGCAATTACCGGAACGGGGTTTTGGTTGGTAGCCGGATTAAGTGTGCGTTTTACCCGTTGCATCCATTGAAAAAGATTGGGATAATGAGAATTATTGGTAGGGTCATAAGTTTTTGTCATGTATATATCATGGCTGCCGGTAGGGTAGATAGTATCAACTGCAGGTACTATTAATGGATTACAGGCATTGACTGCATTGGTGTAGTCAATCGCCTGCTGCACATTACCAAATTGATCATAGAGAGAATGCTGTACCCAGGTAGCTACCTGGCTGCCGGCTATATTACAGAAGTTGCCGCCAGCGGGCGTAGCTGCTGCGGGTATCAGCCCTGCAAGTCTTGCGGCCGCTGTGGGAGAAGAAGTTGCGTAATTCCAAACACCTGCGCCTCCAAGACTATAACCAGTGAGAAATACCCTGTTAGGATCTACGCGAAGATTTGCAATGCCGTAGTTGATCATCTCATCAACATAATAACTAGGCCAGCTATTGGTCAGTGCGGCAGTGGTTTGAGGTGCAAGCATGATGAATCCTTCGGTTACACCATTCCAGGTAGATTGTAATACCTGTCCTTTTGAGACCAGCTGTGGTAGTCCATAACTCAGCACGTTAGCCAGGTTACTCCCATTTGCATCGCCGCCTTCGCCGCCACCATGCAGCGAAACTATCAGCGGAAATAAATCAGTATTGTTATATTGAGGCGGCTTGTACTGGTAAAAATAAATGCGGCCACCGGGCGCGTTAGCGGATGCTACAGACCCTTGCGTAAGTTGGGCTAAGGATGAATAGGTTAAGACGGAACATAATACAATTGATAAAATTCTTTTCATAAACGATTAATTGAACTCAGTTTTTACAAAAAAATTTGCTGCCGGCGCGTACAAAGAAGGCCATGCCTGCTCTTTACTGCTCGGTTAAAATCATTAAAATAAAATAGTGGATTTAGGCCAAGGGGAAACTAACAACGACCTTTGAAGGGATATTGAAAGAATTGAAATTAAGAAAAATATTAATACAATAAATAAAAAAAGCAGCCCTTGTAGTGGGCTGCCTTTTTAATTGTAAGAGTATATGACTATTGTTTCACAAACGGCCTGATGAGTTTTTTGCCATCTGCCTGTTTAATTTCCAGGTAATACATGCCCGCTTTTAAACTACCGATGTTTAGTTCTTTTGTAATAAGCGATTGTTCTTTATTGAACTCCTGGTGCAATACCAGCCTGCCATTTACATCATAAGCCACTATGCTAAGCTTGCCGGTTTTATCATCAATGTATTGGAAGTTGATGACGCTGGTAGCAGGATTTGGATACAGTTTAAAGAACTGGCTGTAACGGAAGTTATTGGTTACGCTCACACTTACTCTGGCTGTAGCAGTAGCACCCGCATTGTCAGTAACCTGTAATTCAAATATATAATCGCCTTCCTGCAATTTGCCTATTGTGGCAACGGCAGATGCAGGGTTGTTTATCTGCGCAGCGGCAGGACCTGCTACCTGTTTCCATGCGTAGGCACTGATGGTACCGTCTGCATCAGATGAATTAATGCCTGTTACTGTAACAGAGTCAACTGGCAATGCAATGCTGGTGTCTTTTCCAACAACGGCAATCGGTGCTTTGTTGGGTTCAGGCAACACGGTTACAATCACCTGGTCGGTACTGGTGGCACCCTTGTTATCTGCAACCGTTAATTCAAATATGTACTGTCCAACTGTTAATCCTATTACCGATGGGTTGGCAGTATTTGAATTTACAATAGTGATTGCGCCGGCACCGCTGATTTTATTCCAGCTGTAATTGCTAATGGTGCCGTCATTATCATATGAACTGCTGCCGTTCAGCGCAGTTGTGTTAACAGGTAAGGTTAGCGTAATGTCTGAACCCGCGTTGGCAACAGGTGCCTGGTTGGGTGCAGGATGTACGGTAATGGTAACCGATGCAGCAGTAGAAGCATTGGCGTTATCTGTTACCTGTAACGAAAATATATAAACGCCTTCCGACAGGTTGTCTACCGTTGTGCTGGCAGCGCCGGAATTACTGATGTTGTAAGATGCAGGGCCGCTTACTTTGCTCCATGCATAAGCTGTGATTGTTCCATCTGCATCAGCAGAGGCAGTACCATTTAATGTAGCACTATTTACAGGCAGGGTAATATCAATATTGCTTCCTGCATTGGCCACAGGCGGCTGGTTAACGGGCGGCGGCGGTGCTACCGGTGGCGGTGCCACTGGCGGGGGAGCCACGGGTGGTGGAGCCACTACAGCCGGGTTAACGGTAACCGTAACAGTTGATGTTGCAACTCCGCCGGCATTGTCTGTAACCTGTAACGTAAACACGTAAACGCCTTCTGTCAGGTTGCTCAATGCAGTAGACGCTGCACCTGCATTGGTAATATTGTAAGATGAGGGCCCGCTGGTTTTACTCCAGCTGTAACTGGCAATGGTGCCATCAGGATCGCTGGAAGCGGTACCATCTAATACAGTATTATCAACCGGAAGGGTTATTGAAATATTGCTGCCTGCATTGGCTACCGGCAATTGGTTAGCGGCCGGCGGCGGTGGTGCGGGAGCGTTTACAGTTACTGTTACGCTGGATGAAGCGGTTGCGCCTGCATTGTCCGTAATCTGTAACGTGAACACATATACCCCCTGAACAAGATTGTTTACCGCAGTGGTGTAGGCGCCAGGACTTGCAATGTTGTACGATGCAGGTCCACTGGTTTTACTCCACGCGTAAGCAGTGATAGATCCGTCGGGATCAAAAGATGCACCGCCGTTGAGTGTAGCACTATTTGAAGGTAATGTAATAGTGATATTGCCGCCTGCGCTGGCAATTGGCAACTGGTTAGCCGGAGCGGGAGCAGCGTTCACCGTAACAGTTACGGTAGACGAAGCCGAAGCACCGGCATTGTCTGTAACCGTTAGTGTAAATATATAAACGCCTTGTACCAGGTTGGTTAGAGCAGTTGATGCCGCGCCTGCATTGGCAATATTGTATGATGCAGGACCGCTTGTTTTGCTCCAGGCATAAGTTGCAATGGTACCGTCCGGATCATTTGAAGCGGTACCGTTTAAAGTGGTATTGTTTGTTGGAAGTGTAATAGAAGCATTGCCGCCCGCATTGGCTACCGGGTTCTGATTGGCAGGCAAAGGAGCCGCATTGACCGTAACCGTTACAACGGATGAAGCAGTTGCGCCTGCATTATCTGTAACCTGTAACGTAAATACATAAACGCCCTGCGCCAGGTTTGTCAGTGCTGTACTGGCCTGAGACGGGTTGGCTATAGTGTACGATGCCGGCCCGCTGGTTTTGCTCCAGGCATAGCTGGCAATAGATCCATCAGGATCGTTTGACGCAGTACCGTTTAATGTGGTATTATTAGTAGGAAGCGTAACAGAAATGTTGCTGCCGGCATTGGCAACAGGTAATTGGTTAGCGGCAGGGTTTACGGTTACGGTAACAGTTGATGATGACGTACCACCTGCATTATCTGTAACCTGTAACGTAAATACATAAACGCCCTGCGCCAGGTTTGTCAGTGCTGTACTGGCCTGAGACGGGTTGGCAATGGTATACGATGCCGGTCCGCTGGTTTTGCTCCAGGCATAAGTTGCAATGGTACCATCTGGATCGTTTGACGCAGTACCGTTTAATGTGGTATTATTAGTAGGAAGCGTAATAGAAATATTGCTGCCCGCATTGGCCACCGGCAATTGGTTAGCGGCGGGGTTTACAGTAATGGTAACGGTTGATGAAGCAGTAGCACCTCCATTATCCCTCACCTGTAAAGTGAACACATAAATGCCCTGCGCCAGGTTGGTCAGTGCTGTACTGGCCTGAGAAGGGTTGGCTATAGTGTACGATGCCGGTCCGCTGGTTTTGCTCCAGGTATAACCAGCAATGGTACCATCAGGATCGCTTGACGCTGTGCCGTTTAATGTTGTACTGTTTGCCGGAAGTGTAAGCGTGGCATTGCTACCTGCATTGGACACAGGGGGCTGGTTCACCAATGGATTAACCGTAATGGTTACACTTGACGTGGCAGATAAACCGTGGTTATCTGTAACAGTTAAAGTAAAAACATAGGTACCTGGTACCAGTCCGGTAACCAGCGTAGTATTCAACAACGGCAGGCTGATAACGCCGCCGGCCGGGCCACTGGTTTTTGCCCAGGAATAAGATGCTATGGATGCACCGTTAGTGCCTGTTCCTGTACCTGACAGCGTAATAGTGTTAATAGGTAAAGTGATGGTTTGTGCCGCACCTGCACTTGCCACGGGTGGCGTATTCACAGGCGGTGGCGTTGAGCCGCGTGATTTACTGAGAAACCACTCGTATAAATTTGGACTGGCAGTAAAACTGGTAGGTACACCATTAACGATGGTAGTTCTTGTAATGTGACCGGTATCGTAGGCATTTACCCATGCACCGCCATGACCGCCGTTTTGATAATAAGTAAATATAGAAGCAGGTATGACATTACAATTCTTCGATAAAATTTCAGCGTGCTGGGTAGCTCCTACTCCAACAACATTGTCATCCATACTATGAAATGCCCAGATGGGTAAATTATTAGCGCCAATGGTTTTGCAGTAATCATAGTCGTTCTCTTCCTGCGTTCCGCAAACCGGGGCGGCTGCCGCTATACCGGCATCAAATGTATAATCAAAGCCCTGCGCATCGGTGATAGCCCTCCAGGTTCCACCGCCACCAAGGCTCAAACCGGTAATATAAATTCTGTTGGGATCTATTTGCAGATTGGCCTTGGCGTATTTAATCATCTCCCTTACATAAAAGGTGGGCCAGTAACCATACTGCATACTCAGTTGCGGAGACAATACAACAAAAGAAGAAGTTTGTCCACCACTTGTGAAACGCATGTTTGAACCTCTGGAACAATAGTAAGGAACGCCATTATTAGCTACGGAACCAAGTTGGCTGGTACCATTGCCCCTTTCTCCAATACCATGCAAAAAAATGATTAAGGGATGCTGTTGTGTACCGTAATCGGGGGGAGTGAATTGTAAAAAACCAATGATCCCATCGGGTGAAGCGGGATAGGGAATTGATTTTGCCACCTGCTGTGAAAATAAAAGCGAGGTTTGTGCAAGGAAAAGTAGAAAGAACAATACAGCTCTTCTCCTGAATGAGTAGAGGTTAACCTTCATAAGAATTGGGTTTTCGGGTTAGGATAAATTGGATTATCTAATTTTTCAGGAATCAGATCAGCAAATTTCTTACCAAAAACACCTATAAAATGAAATAAAAAAGTCTTACCCATATAACCAGTTAGCTTTTAAGCAAATATGATTAAATAGTTTAATGTGCCTTCCGTTTTCAGGTGGCACCGAAAATTTTGTGCTTGTAATAAGGGATTGCTTAGCGGCCCTACTATTCCAGAGTTTAAGAGGCAAGTCGTTGTTTAAACGCTTTTATAGGGAAGTCTGAGGTGAACAAAATAAAGGCCAAATATTGATATTTGTACCAATGTGAATAAACTTCTGGAAAAATTATACGGACTAAGACTTAAAGACTTTTGGGGTATGCAGAAATTCTTTGCGGCCTGATTTCATTTTGAGCATCGCTTTTACCATGGCAATCATCAATGCAGGTACCTGAATTACAGCCTTTAAAGTAGTTAGGTTGTAAAATTTTGCCGGTACAGACAATACCAATACCACGGCATATAAACAGATGAGCGCATACCAATATAATGGTGGCGGCATCATTACGGTAAAATCAAAAATAGCCTGAAAAATAAGCAAGACAAACAGCAGACCCAGCACCATGATCATCAATAACCTTGGCAGCAGTAGATTTTGAAAAAATTTGGTATAAAAAGTAAGGGTTCTGGGGGCATCTTTCATATCAGCATCAGAAAAGCGCTTTACATGGTTTACCTGGGCTTCCAGCCACCGCACACGTTGCTTTTCAAAGACGCCGGCATTGGATACCTTTTCATCATACACATACGCGTCTTCAATGAAATGCATAAAAATGCGGCGTTTCATCAGTTGCATATCAATTTCGCGGTCTTCACCCGGATTAGTGAGTATATGTTCGAGACTAAATATCTCTTTAATCAGCTCAAACCGAAAGGCCATACCAGAACCAATAGGCGCCGCTGAAATACCCAATACTGCAGGCCCCCGGCGAAAAAGATTGATATTTATTTCTTCACTGATGCCATCAAGCACAGCAATGGCATTCTGGTGATTTTTGGCGGTGCGGTGGCATTGCACGGCATCACAGCCGCTTTGAAAGGCATCATTTATTTTATTCAGGCAACCATCGGCCATTATATTGTCTGCGTCTAGTATTACTGCTATATCAAACTGGCCTGCAGCCGGGTAATGTAATGCGCTGTGTACCGACTTAGATTTCATATTCAAATCTGCTTCCAACACTGTAACCGGTATACTTCTCAGCGCTGTAACTGTTTCTGGCTGTAGTTTGTCGGCCACCACTATTACCTCAAAATTGGCGGCTGGGTAATTATGCGCTGCTGCTTTACGCGCTGTATCAACAATGATGGCATCTTCTTTAAAGGAGGGAATAATAACAGCGATATTTTTTTTTGCCGGGTTGGCTGTGTACACGGGTAAGCGTCCAAATTTCCCAGCAATGGCCACCACAAGAAAATACAAAATATTTACCGCCAGGTAAATAAATAATAATGAAAATAGTATGTAGATAATAAACATGCAGTAAGGCCAGGTGATGAAAAAAAATTATCGGTTACAGCGCACCGTTACACTTTCGAATATTTTGATGAATATAAATTCCAGGCAAATCCTTTAAAAAAATTCTTCAGTTGCTCAAATTCACCTTTACGAAAGTAGTCAATGGCATAGCGCGGTATCACAAAAAATATAAAAAAGATAAAAAAGATCATCTGCTGGTACCATTGGGTATTGCGCCGCATATACAATATCCTATTTCTGGTGTGGTAAAAAACCTTCATCGGATTTTTCTTACCTACAGACATAGATTCTTTGTGGTATATAGTAGCATTGGCTGTGTACCATACTTTATAGCCGGCTTTGCGGATGCGTGCCGACCAGTCCCATTCTTCATAATACAGAAAAAAACGTTCCGGAAACATTCCTACCCGATCTATTACTTCTTTTTTTACCATCATGGCGCAGCCGTGCGCACCAAATGTTTCACCCGGCACATCAAACTGGCCTTTGTCTTCCTGCAGTTCTCCCACAGTAGATGTACGGCCGGTAAAATGGTTCATGGCATTGAAACCGGCATACTGAATGATACCCGGTTGAAAGAAAAATTTGATTTTGGGGCTGGTAACGCCAATAGAAGGGTCCTTAGAGAACGGCTCAAGCAGAGTAGTAAGCAGGTCGGGGGTTACTTCGGTATCGTTGTTAACAATAAAAATAAAATCCCCTTTGGCCTGGCGCATACCCCAGTTGTTACCACCGGCAAAGCCCAGGTTTTTCTTGCTAAGCAATACCCTTGTTTTGGGATAATTGCCGGCAACAATAAGTGGCGTGGGGTCAATTTCTGATGCCATATCGCACACCAGTATCTCGTAGTTGCTGTACTGCAGCTTACGTGTAGATTCAAGAAACTCGCAGGTGACCGCCTGCTGATTATAGTTTAACGTAATAATAGAGACGAGCGGTTGTGCACCGGGCATCATGGTTGGTTTCTTTTTTGCGGCAGGGTAAAGATAAATGTCTGGCTTATACGCTAGACTTTTGGATCAGGGCGGTGGGGGTATTGGCCATAATCCACAGGTCGTACATAAAGCTGTTCCTGTTGGCATACGCTATGTCAAGGCCAATTCTTTCTTCAACAGACATATCATCCTGGCCACGTTTCTTGATCTGCCAGAGGCCTGTAATGCCTGCTGGTGCCATAAAACGCGCAGCCCAATCGTCTGTAGTAAGCGTTTCAGCTTCGTACAAGGGTAAAGGACGGTTGCCTACCAGCGACATGTCGCCCAACAAAACATTGATAAACTGGGGAAGTTCATCCAGGCTAGTATTTCTTAAAAACGCACCAACTTTCGTAATACGGGGGTCATTGCTTACTTTAAAAAATACGGGGCCTTTTTCTGAGCCAGTACTGTATTGATTGAGGTGTGAAAGCTGGTTTACTTTTTTATCGGCACCGGCTTCCATGGTCCTGAATTTGAAAAAATTAAATACACGGTATCCGCGTCCGGCCCTTTTGGCTACGTAAAAAATAGGCCCTTTTGATTCCAGGCGAATAGCCAGGGCAATCAACAAAAACACAGGCGATAAAACCAATAGGATGACAGAAGCCACCGCCATATCAAATGCTCTTTTTGGCAGGTCGTTGCTTACTGAAGGGGCATCTGGTGATTGCTTGATATTTTGCTGCAACACTTTAATGTTGCTCACATCCTTTATTTTCTTGATGAAATAGATTTTAGAAAGCAATTTTTCAGACTGCCTGTGCATGGAGATGATTTCATCAACAAAAGGCAGTTTGCGCAGGTCGTTGAGTTCGCGTGCTGGGGTATCAGACGCTTCTATCAGAAAAGGGATAGCCGCCAGCGAGTTGTTGCACGATAAAAATCTGTAAAATGCCTGTAAAGAGGAAGCCCCTATAGATGCATCGGCCAATATTACATCAGGATAAACATTTCTTGTTTCAATCACCTTTGTAAGAATAGAGATAGCGTTGTCTACGTTCTCAGCAGCATACCCGCTTTCAAATGAGTGCACCAGGTTGTCTATGATAAAAGAATCTTTTCCGATATAGAAAAATTCCTTTTTCTTATCTGTAAGACTTTGCTCAGTAAATGAGTTAACAGTATAGTGCCTATACTTTTTCTCAGCAGTGCCAGCTTTGGGTGAGTAAACAAGTTCCATTCAGGTAAGATTTTTGATTTAAGGGATTTATTTTGTTTTCGGGGTTCGGGTCCAATGCTTATACTGCTTTTAAAAGCGTACTTGCATTGTTACTTTCATATTTCAGCAATTCTTCTATGGCATTTTCCAGTTCAACCGGGTTAAATGGCTGTTGGAAAGATTTTGTAATTCCTAATTCTTTACATCTAAGTTGTGTTTCTTTTACATCCAGCGATGAAAGCACAATGATGGGAATGTGTCCGTAAAGTCCACTGGATTTTAAGTGTTCAAGCAACTCCCAATCCTGCATGTCAGGTAACTGGGGATCTATAATGATAACCTCCGGCAAGTTTCGTTTAGAAAGCCAGTAAAGTGCAGAGCATCCATCAGCAGCTGTTATCACCTGGTGCTTTTGTCCGAGCACTGTCTGCAACAAGAACCTGATAGCTTTGCTTTCGTCAATTGCTAAAATCTTTTTTTTCATTCTTTTGAATAATTAAGTTTTAAGAAACTCAATTTTTCAGTAGGCTGCAATTGGATGTGGGGTACGGCAATGATAGGGTAATGGAACAGATTAATAAAAAAAGTTGGCTGTAAGGAGACGATTGGATCAAATTTAGAACAAGCAGGCTGAGCGGACCTTCGAAGGATATTTAGGAATGTAAATTGGGGGAGTTAAGTAAATACTATTAGGTTATTGTTCCTAACTTCCGCGTAAAAATAGTAACAAAATTCAACAAATCAAACTCACAGACATTAATTTTTTAATATCTACACAAAGCTACCTCTAATTCTAATATAAGCAATACCCACTATGTGGTAATTTTAGCCACCTTAGTCATTATTTATCGGCATGCCGTTCACATAAACCAGCCTAAGTGGGCTTTTTTCAACCAATATCCTGAAAGATAACCCGGCAGATTTGGCACCGTCAACCGTATGTTTCAGCGGTTATACGGCTTGCAGCTGGAGTAAAACAGGCGGTTGCTATTTCAAAAAAAGGATCTTTGGATTACAGGGCTTTTTCCCTGGCCGCTTTTTCCCACAATACTGATTGCTGTCCTCTCAAAAAGCGCTTAAACCCCCAGAAAACGGACACGTTCATAAACAAGAAATAGTAGGGTATATACAGCGCCTTTATCTTCATATTTTTATTGGCATAAAACCACCCCAGTATACCCGAGAAATAGAAAAAGAGCTGCATCACCAGCAGAATATCATACACAACACCTGCCCGCTGTATTACCAGCACAATGTTGAGCGGCAGCAATGATAAAAGGCAGAAAGGTGTAACCGACCACCGCAGTACCCGGTGAGAAATGTACTGGAAAGAAAGCCTGCCATACTTAAAGATATTCAGTAGTTCTTTCAGCATATAAATAGCCTGAAACCCGCCTGCACTGATCCTGATTTTCCGTTTCTGCTCATCTCTTATAGAGGCCGAACTGGATTCTGTGGCAAACGCACCGGGTGCATATTTCACCACATGGCCGTTTTTGGCTATGCGAAGGGATAACACAAAATCTTCAATCAATACTCCCTGTTCAATTGGCTGATACAGGGCCGTTCGTACAGAAAAAAGCTCGCCGGCCGCGCCTACCACGGTGTAAAAGTCAGAATCCTGCTTTTTAAGAAACGATTCGTATTTCCAGTAAAGGCCTTCCCCGGCCGACGCTGCCTTGGTATTGACGGGCTGGTGTATCTTTTTTTCACCCGCCACCGCCCCCACCGAGGGGTCAGCATAGAATTTCACCATTTCCTTTACACAGGCGGTGTTTAGCACCGTATTAGCATCGCAAAAAATTACATAATCTTCTTTTATGAACTGCATGGCCCTGTTCATAGCCGCCGCCTTGCCGTTGCGCTGGGGTAGGTGTAAAAGCGTAAACTGGGGGTACCTGCGCACAATATCAGGCGTAGTATCTGAAGACCCGTCCGTAACAAAATAAACCACCAGTTTGCCGGCCGGATAATCTAATGAAAGGGTGTTTTTTATTTTGTCTTCTATATAATCTTCTTCATTATAAGCCGCAATAACCAGGGCAACCGCCGGTTCAAAATGCTCCGCAGCTGGCAAGTGTAAGGATTTATTGGTTTTTAAACGGTTTAGCAGCCAAACCAATAAACCATAGCCCAGATAGGTGTAAAAAACTATAAATAAGAAAACCCAGAAAAGTAATTGTATAAGCATTCATGGTGTTTTTGAAAGTTGACTCCTAAACGTACGGTAAATATATATTAGTACTCATTCTAAAGTTTGCAAGTAGTATTTTTCACATAAACCAGCGAACGAATGTTAGTTTTGCTTCCTAAATTGAAAATTAATATTATTTTTGTGCCGCATACAACTATCTTTCACTATCCGCATGGAAAGTACCCGTGATTTACTATTATCTTATACCACCTTTAGTAATTCTACGTATATCTCCAATATAACCTGTCAGCTTATAAAAACGAACTATTCTGGCAATATTTAATAAAAGAATCATTTCACCATTGTTACCGGCATCAGCAGGAATGGTAAATATGAATACCGAAATCCATTCTTTTGAAAACAACCTGCTGTTTGGCGCAGGCTGCAAATGCCGCAACAGTATTGTGTGCTACCGTTTGTTTGTATAGTTAACCGGCTTTAGTTTTTCACCATACTGAAGCGCGCCGTTATTAAAGGTTTTGTGTTTTTGAGTAATTTGGCGCCTTTTAAGAATGGTTATTAACCAGTGGTTTATTTTCTGAAATTGCAAAAACTCGTTCTATGGATTTTATGTTTTTTGTGAATGCCCTGCTTCGTAAAAAATGGGTGATCATTATTTGTACGGTTGCCGGCCTCATAGCTGCCCTGCTTTTTACTTTTACCAAGAAAAATATGTACCTGTCTGCCGCCACCTACTCCACCGGTTTTACCATGAAGCAGCAGGTAAAGATGACCACAGACGAAGGACTGAATATTTTTGAAATTGACCAGCGCTTTAAAAACGTAATTGAAACCTTTAAAAGCCCGGTAGTAATATGCATGCTTTCTTACGACCTGATGCTGCACGACCTTACCAGCAAAATGCCCTATACAACGCTTAGCGATAAAGAAAAAACAAAGCCGGAATACACACAGGTCAACTTTGAAAAAGCAAAACAGATACTGGAGCAAAAAAAGGCCAGTAAAGAAATTCTTAAAGCATATGACCAGGAAGAAAATAAAGTTTACCAGCTGATACAACTGTACCAGTATGATAACGAATCAATTCTTGATGAACTGACCGTAGACCGCGTTACCGGTACCGATTATCTCAACATCATTTATAAATCGCAGAACCCCGAAATGTCTGCCTTTGTGGTAAACACCATCGGAAAAGAATTTATCTCATTTTTTACCAGTATCACCTCTACCCGTACCGAAGAATCTACCGGCAGGCTTGATACACTGGCAGCAAGGAAAAGAAAAGAAATTGAAGACAAAACAAACCAGCTGGCAGCCTATAAAAGATCTTTCAATTCTCCTAACATTAACGACAGGAGTACGGCCGCGCTGGAAATGGTAAAAGAGCAACAGTCTAAACTGTCTGACGAAACTTCCAAATTAAACAGCCTCAATGCAGACCTGCGTTCAGTAAACCAAAACCTTGAAAACCTGGGCAGTGTTTCAGAATCTGCACCGGCTAACAACTCAGAATTAATTGCCCTGCAGCAAAAAAACCGCGACCTGGCAGCGGAACTCACAAAAAAGGGCGGCGTTGATGCAGCTATTGAAGCCCAGATGACCGAAAACCAAAACAAGATCAATAAGCTTCAGCCAAGCAGTTCCAACAACACGGACCGTGGTGAAAAAAGAAGAAGAAGGGAGGACCTGCTGGCACAGAAAATTAAGATCCAAAATGATATTGAAGCACAGAACATCACTATTGCCACATTAAAATCGAGCGTCAATACTTACAATGCACTTGCTACAAGCGGTGCGGGCGCAGATGTGATGGCCGATGCCATGCAAAAAGAAATTGATCGCCTCAATACTGAATACAACCAGATGACCGGCCAGTTGCAAAATGCACTCAATGTTACCGTGGCACCAGAAATCAACTTTAAACAAACATTGATAGGGCAGCCTGCTATTAAGCCAGAACGCTCAGGCCGTAAAGTAATCATTGGCGTGGGTGCAATTGCGGCACTCATGGTTTCATCGTTATGGATCATTATTATGGACTTCCTCGACCAGTCTGTACGTGCCCCTTCAATTTTTAATAAAGTAGTAAACCTGAAATTGCTGGCGGTGGTAAATAAAGTTGACCTTAAAAATAAAGCCATCGAAAATTATTTTACCATTGATGAAAGCACGGCTGCCGACAAGGAATTTGTGTACGTGGAAAATATGCGGAAGCTGCGTTATGAAATTGAAACCAGTGGCAAAAAAATCATTCTTTTCACCAGCACCAAACCGGCTGAAGGAAAAACGACTATCATAGAATCGCTTGCCAGCAGTTTTAGCCTCACTAAAAAAAGGGTGTTATTGATTGACACCAATTTTTCTAACAACAGCCTCACTGAAAAGTACGACGCAAAGCCCATGCTTGATCAGTTTAGCCTCAACGGTGAGCCGAACAGCATGGAAAAACTGGCCAGTGTAAACAGTACTACCAAAATTCCGTATGTAGATATTATTGGTTGCAAGGAAAGCCTTTTCTCTCCCGATGAGGTGCTGCAAAAAAATAATTTACTGGAGAACCTTCCCAAACTGATAGGCCGGTATGATTATATTCTCATGGAAGGTGCCTCGTTGAATTTGCATGCAGATACCAAAGAACTGCTCAAATATGCAGAAGCGGTGATTGCCGTTTTCTCCGCAAAATCGGTTATCCGCCAAACAGACAAAGATTCTATCCGCTTTTTAAAAAACCAGAAAGAAAAACTGATTGGCGCTGTGTTGAATGAAGTAGAAGAAGACAATGTAGACATGTAATACGAATTGTGCAGCATCCTAAAGGCAAATGCACGCTTACAATAAAATGTACCCCATAGTCATTGTTCCAACGCCTGGCGTTTTTATACCGTTCCATGAAAACCCGTAACAAAGTTGAACCATTGCGGCTCTGTTAAACCTTAAACCTTCATGAAATTGTTTAAAGACTTATTCAATGCAAAATACATCCTGGCCAGCAACCGGCTAGGGTGGATTGATTATGTAAGAGGCATTTGTATAATACTGGTATGCTACCGGCATTGTTTTGACGGCTTAAAAGAAGCCCATCTTCCTGTATCTGATTATCCTGTGCTACAAGTGCTTAATGTTTGCTTCTACAGTTTCAGAATGCCTTTGTTTTTCATAGTATCCGGCTTATTTGTATCGCGCAGCCTGCAGAAAAAAAACCTGTCAGAATATGTATGGGGCAGGTTTAGCATTGTTTTTTACCCGCTCATTATCTGGGGGTCTTTACAAATTACCCTGCAGCTGGCGCTGAGAGACTACGTAAATGCGCGGCCGGTACCGTTTGACTATATCAACCTGATTATATTTCCCCGAAACCCAAGCAACAACCAACAGTTCTGGTACCTGAATGCCTTGTTCTTTGTGGGTGCGTTTTATGCGTTTTTCAAAGTGGTGCTCAAATTCAAACTTTGGCACCAGGTAATACTGGGTCTGCTGCTATACAGCGTTGCCGGGTATATGGGCTATAAAGGCATCAGCTTTTACATTTTCCCAGACATTTTTCACTTCTATATTTATTTCTGCATTGGTGATATCATCTCATCTTTTATTTTTAAGAAAGAAACCACCGAAAAAATATTATCGCCCCTCTGGCTGATGCTGTCTGCAGTGTTCTGTATCATCATGCAAACACTGTTTACCGTTATCAATATGCGCAATGGAGACGATAACTACATCAACATGCATATGGCGTGGTTGTTCTTGCCCATTTCGCTCAGCGGTTGCGCGCTGATGATACAGATTGGCCAGTGGCTGCAGCAAAAAGATATATTGAAATGGCTGCGCGTGATTGGGTATCATTCACTATATATTTACCTGATGCACCTGATGCTGATTGCTGCAGTACGTATCGTATTGGTAAAAGTTTTTCATATTCATTACCTGCCGCTAATCATGTTCATTGCCATTTCAATGGGCGTTATCATTCCCATTTTTGTTTACAACCTTTGCATACGGCTGGGTGCATGGTGGCTGTTTTCGCTAAAAAAACCGGCCAGCGAGATAGAACATTATGCAACCATGAAAACTATGAAAACCGCTTAAACATTGTAACCGGCTACACCTTATGGAACATCGTTTTATCAGTAACAGGGATATTGTCATGTTCAGTTTTCAATCGTGGGATACTGAAATAGGCAGCAATTTTAAAGATATGGCCATAGAACTGGCCAAAAAAAACCGTGTACTGTTTGTAAACCGCGCGTTAGACAGAAGCAGTTTGTACAAACACAAAAATGAAGCGGTTACCAAAACCAGGCTGGCAAGTATTAAGAAAGGAACCAATGAAATAGAACAGGTGGCACCCAATATATGGGTGCAAAACCCCCGGGTTATTGTAGAATCTATCAATGCTATTCCGTTTGCCGCCGTACACGATTGGCTCAATAAAATAAATGGCAAACGGCTGTCGAAACAAATTAACAAAGCTATTGCGCAACTGCATTTCAGTAATGTGCTGCTGATTAACGATAATGATTTTATACGGGGTTTCTACCTCAAAGAAATGATCAACTGCACCGACTATATCTTTTATATACGCGATTATATGCTGGGGGTTGATTTTTTTAAACGGCATGGCGGCCGTCTTGAAAAAGGGGTGATGCAAAAAGCTGATATGGTAGTGGCCAACTCAACTTACCTGGCAGAATATGCCAGGAAAAACAATCCCCATAGTTTTTACATTGGGCAGGGTTGCGATTTTACTTCATTTCTGCATGCAGATGACTCTACGCCGGATGATTTAGGGGCCATCAGCCACCCTATTATTGGCTACACCGGTTTTGTAAGTGCCTGGCGCATTGATATCGAGATCATCAAACATTTAGCCGAGCACTGCCCCAACTATAATATTGTACTGGTAGGGCCCGTGGACTGGATGTTTAAAAAAGAAGCGCTCAGCGATTTAAAAAATGTTCATTTCCTGGGTGGCAAACCACCTTCGGCGCTGGTGCATTATATAAAACATTTCGACGTGTGCATCAACCCGCAGATCATGAATGAAATCACCACCGGCAACTACCCCAGGAAGGCAGATGAATACCTGGCCATGGGCAAACCACTGGTGGCAACGGCTACAGATGGTATGAAGATGTTTGAAGACTATTGCTTTCTGTGTAATAACAAAGAAGAATACGTGGAAAAGATAAACTATATCATCAATCACCCGGATAGTGCTGATAATGACGCAATACGGCACCAGCGCAAAGCGTTTGCTTTATCGCATACCTGGGAAGAAAGTATCGGGATGCTGGGCGATGCCTATTATGCTGTAAAAAACAAATAGTGCACTATGAGCGAAAACCATCTTGAAAACAAACTGATGCGCGTAATTGCAACGTTGTTTATTCTGGCATTTTGCACGCTGATGTTCTATAAATTTTTATTTGACTAAACCCTTCCGTATACCCGCTGTTCGCAGCCGCACACTCAACTATGAAACTGATTAATTATTTTGAACGCAAAGCCAAAGGCAAAATAGTACAGGAACTGGAAGGTCTCCGTTTCCTGGCCATTGTACCGGTGGTAATTCAACATTGCGTAGAAAGATGGTCCCGAAATGCCTATACGCCCGGTTCATCTGCCATCAGCGATGCGCTCATCAATTATACCCTGGGCGGTGGCGTTGGTGTTTATCTTTTTTATGCCATCAGCGGTTTTATTTTACCGCTTCCGTTTGCCATAAAACGACTTTCAAACAAACCCATGGGCAGCCTGAAAACTTATTTTATGCGCCGGCTCACCCGGCTTGAGCCGCCGTATATTCTGGTGATGCTGCTACTGGCCATCACCGCCATTGCGCTGCATAAATTAAGTACGGCAGACTCACTGGGCTATTTTTTCACGGGTATTACGTACAGCTCTACCCTGGTATACAAACATTTCAATACACTCAACCCGGTTATCTGGAGCCTTGAGGTGGAGATCCAGTTTTATATCGTAGCTCCGTTTATTACTTATCTCATATTCAGCATTAAAAATTCTTTGCACAGAAGCGTTGTCATCATCGCTTCCATTTTACTGATAGTATTTGTGCAGGAGCAGACCGGCATATCTGATGGTTTCAATGTTATGAGGTACACCATAATAGGCCAGTTGCAATACTTTCTGGTAGGTATTTTAATGGTAAATCTATACCTGAGCCATAAGTTGGAGCCTGGTAGCCACAGGCGCCTTTGGGATGTGGCTGCAACCATTGCCATTTTCAGCATGATTGGTTTCCGTTGGGTTACAGGGTATGGAAAAACAGTACTGTTTGTTTTTGCACTGGTAACATTGTTTGTCGGTGCTTTTCGTTCAGAAGCCTTTAACCGTTTTATGAAAAGGCCCTGGATTATGGCTATTGGAGGAATGTGCTATAGCATCTACCTGCTGCATTTGGCTATTGCACAGGCCACCATTGAATTGATGCTGAAACTGGTACCCGGTGCACATAACAGCATTATTTGGTTTGCCATGTATGTATTGATTTTTCTGTTGTGCCTGATGCTGATAGTACCCGTATTTTATTTGCTGGTAGAAAAACCCTGCATGGATCATACGTGGCCCAGCCAGCTTAAAAATTTTATAAAGTCGAAAACCGGGTGGGGCTTATCTTTAGAAAAAAGTAGCCCCAATACGAAAGCCGTTGATAATGTATAGATTGTACAAAACATATTTGATAGCATTGTTTGAAAATTAATGGCAGGCGCAATAAAAAATACGACCGTATCATTACTTGCCTGGGCAAAAGAAGTTTTCTTTACCCGGCGTATGAATTCTGTGCCCGGGTGGACCGTAATGGCACTTGTTGGCATTGGCCTTTCGTATGCAGGGGCTAATATTGATCAAAAAATTCCTTTTATTGTTGCAGGGGCATGCATCGGCATACTATTCGTGGCTGCCTGTCTGTACTATCCTGAGTTTGCTTACTATGCTTACCTGTACTCTATCATTATATTTACGCTACCCGCCCGCATACTTGGCGTTGCACTTCCGCTGGGTATCTTAATTCCGGGCACCGGTTATTTATGCGTATTATCTATCATGGCCGCGCAATACCGAAAGCGGCACAACAGCGCCGATTTCTGGAAGACACCTATCTCGCTCATGATGCTGCTGCTATTCTTTTACATGGCGCTCGAAGCGTTTAACCCAGAAATTGACAGCATGGCCGGATGGTGGAACCTTTTTCAGAAACAGATACTCTACCTCGCCTTCTACTATGTAAGTTTTTTAATGTTGGACTCTCTGGAGAAGATCAGACGGTTCGTAAAATTTTGGATCATCCTGGCCGTTATTGTGGCCGTTTGGGGAGTGAAACAACAATATTTTGGATTTACCGCATTTGAAGACGCGTGGATTCACAGCGATCCAAATACCACCAACCTGTTGTTCCAGGGCGGTATGTTCCGGAAATTTTCCCTGCTGCCAGACCCTGCTGCATTTGGCATCATGTGTACATCCAGTGCTTTGTTTACACTGGTACTGGCCATACGCACACCTATTAAGAAAATCCGCACCAGGCTGTACATTATCACTTTCCTGCAAATTATTGCCTCCAGCTACTCAGGTACCCGTACCTGTAATGTTATGCTGATTGCCGGTTTGTTGGCTTACATATTATTTACCATCAACGAGCGTAGAACGGTTATTGTATTATTCAGTTCTATTGGTATGGCGTTGTTTCTGCTGTTTGGACCACTTCGCAACTCGCCCGTTATATTCCGTATTAAAACAACGTTTGAAGGCAGCAAAGAGCCGTCAAACATGGTGCGAGATGTTAATCGCAAAAATATCCAGCCTTATATTTATGAACGTCCGCTGGGTGGCGGACTGCAAAGCTGTGGTGAAGAAGGACTTAAATTTTACCCCACCCACCGGCTCGCCGGCTATCCGCCAGATAGTGGCTATATGAAAATTATGCTGGAACAGGGATGGGTAGGACTTATCATCAATATCATTTTTTATTTCATCATCTTACAGCGGGGTATCACCGGTTTTTATGATTCGAGGCGGCAGGAAATAAAGACCCTCTACATTGCATTTACCGTTTGCTTTTTTTCTCTGGTAGTTGGGCAGTATTCACAATTGGGTATCTCGCAATACCCCCAGTATCTTTTTTACCTGGCTACCTTAGTTATTTTCTATAAATTAAAAGAATATGATACCAAAAAACCTGACAAAAGTGCGTATGACATTGCGTAACCACAATAAAATTATATTGCTGGCAATTGTGCTGTACACCCATAGCGGTATGGCACAGGTAATACAAAGCAAAAAGCCCGAACCTATCAGCGTACTGAGACCCGCTACTGCAGACAAAGTGTTTGATATACGTGAAAAACTGGTGCAACTGGCCATGCAAAACCCCAATTATGAAATTGCCGACCGTAAAGTTGCTATTGCCGCATACCAGGTAAAAAAAGCAAAAGGCAGTTGGCTGAGCATCGTTGGCGTGCAGGGCAACATCAATGAATTTTCATTAAAAGGAGGCACAACAGATCCTGTTACCGGTATTAAAACCCCCAGCCCGGGTTCTTTTTATCCCAAATATAATATTGGTGCCAGCATTCCTTTTGATATGTTCAGCGCAAAAAAGAATGATGTTAGAATAGCGAAGGAAAACTTATCGATTGCAGAGGCGGAAAAGAACCAACGCTTCCGCGAAATAAAAGCGCAGGTGCTCACTAAATATGAAGACTACCTGCTGTGCCAGCAAAGGCTTGATGGGCAAAGCCAGGTAACCCAAGATGCCAGAACCGCTTACCTGGCAGCTGAAAAAGATTTTCAGGAGGGTGCCATTAAACAGGAAGAATACAACAAAAGCTACCGGTCATATACAGACGAAAAAATAAAACAGGCAGAATATATCCGCAACTATAACGTAATTAAGTTGGAGCTGGAGTCAATGATAGGTATATCTATGGACGACCTGCTTAAAAAATAATTAAATGCCGGCAGCTGGCCGCACTGTTTATAACCCACCAACCACCCGTACCCGAACTACCGGAATAATGAAAAAGTATTTACCCCTTATAGCTGGCTTAATTTTTATTGCGGTTACCGTTGCCGCGCTTGAATACGTGGCATTGAAAAAAACAGGCGGTCATTTTTGCTACCCGCTTGATGATACGTTTATTCATATGGCGGTGTCTAAAAACCTGGCCCTTCATGGCAACTGGGGTATTACGCCCACCGGTTTTGTTTCCACTTCTTCTTCTCCCCTGTTTACCATTGTACTGGCTGTATTCTTTAAAATATTCTCGGTTAACGTAATCATGCCATTGGTAGTAAGCGCTGTTGGTACGCTGCTCATGCTAATGGCCATGCAAAAAGAATTAAACAATCACTCGTCTTTAACAACTTCCAACAAAGTTATCTGCGTGCTGCTTACCCTGCTCACTGGCGCAGTGCCGGCATTAACGCTGCTGGGTATGGAACACACCCTGCAAATTGCCTTTACGTTATTCTTTGTACACAGTGTAGCCTCTCTGCTTTCACCCGGCCAAAAGCAAAACATTGTACACGCTGCTGTATGGGCGGCATTAATGACCGCCACCCGTTATGAAAATGTGTTTTTTGTAATGGCTGCATTTGGCCTTCTGGCCTGGCAAAAAAACTGGAAAGCCGCTTTTATTGTTTCTATTGCGGGCGCATTGCCGCTGTTGCTGTTTGGCCTTTATTCAAAAATGCAGGGTGGTTACTTTATACCCAATTCTGTACTTATAAAGGGAAATCAGAATTTTAAATACTTTTTGAATGGCGGCACATCCATCATTGAAGCCACCAAAAGCATCAGTGGTATTATTGCAGTGGCGTTGATCATCGCTTTCAAAAAACTTCAGGCAAAAGAATATGACCGCAATTTCTGGATACTTTCTATGCTGATTATTGCGGGGCTTTTACACTCCATGCTGGCATCATTTGGATGGTTCTACCGGTATGAAGCGTATCTGATTGTATTGGGTTTTCTGCACCTTGGTAAAATGGGTTTGCAATGGCTGCAGCAAAATGGTGTAAAAGCCATCAGCAAAAACCTTATTCCTGCCGGCTTGTTTGCAGTATTATTATACAGCCTGCCGGTGCGCGGGTTGAATTCTTTCCGTAATTCTATACGCGCCATCTATAATATTTACGAGCAGCAATACCAGATGGGTAATTTTCTTGCCCAGTATTATAAAGGACAAACCGTTGCTGCCAATGATATTGGCGCCATTAGCTTTAAGGCCGACATCAATACCATTGATATGTGGGGACTGGGCAATAATGAAATAGCCAATGCAAGAAAAAAAGGTTATTGGAACAATGAATTTCTTCAGAAGATAACGGCAGACAACCATACCCGCATCACCATTATGTATGATTCATGGTTTGATAAAGACCTTACCAGCAAATGGGTAAAAGTGGCCACGTGGACAATGCCCTATAATTATATTTGCGGAGATATTTTTGTAACCTTTTACGGCAATACCGAGAACGAAGCCACGCTGCTAAAAACCAATCTCTCTTCTTTTGCCCCGCAATTACCCGGAGATGTAAAGGTGGAATACTTTAAATAGTTTTTAGTTTATAGTTTTTAGTTCCAGAGTTCGAAAGTTCCGGAGTTCGGAAGTTCCGGAGTTCAGAAGGTAGAAAACCTGGCGTTTCAAACCGAGCCACACAGATTTTGTATTCAATCAATCAATGCAAAATTCAAAATTCAACATTCAAAATAATTCTCCTGGCACTCAACACTTAACACACAACACTCAACACATTAACTGCCGTACGCTTTCAACGTTTGTTTGGCGGTACCTAGCCCATCAATACCCAGTTCAATCACATCGCCGGGTTGCAGGTATGCTTGCGGCGTCATACCCATCGCTACGCCGGCCGGGGTACCGGTAGAAATTACATCACCAGGTAATAATGTCATAAACTGGCTGGTATACGCAATGATATGAGGTATCTTAAAAATAAGATTGGCGGTAGTGCCATCCTGCATTTTTTTTCCATTAACGGTGAGCCACAACCGTAAATTATCAACATCCGAAATTTCGTCTTTGGTTGCCAGCCAGGGGCCCATGGGTGCAAAAGTGTCGCAGCCCTTGCCTTTGTCCCACGTACCGCCTCTTTCAATCTGGAACTCCCTTTCAGATACATCATTGTGCAAACAGTAACCCGCCACATAGTCCATGGCCTGCTTTTCATCAATGTAGCTGGCACGTTTACCTATTACTACAGCCAATTCTACTTCCCAATCTGTTTTTTTAGAATTCTTAGGAATTACAATATCATCAAAAGGGCCGCAAAGGGCCGTGGTGGCTTTCATAAATATTACCGGCTCGCTGGGAGGAACGGCGCCTGTTTCTTTTGCATGATCTGCATAATTCAAACCAATGCAAATAATTTTTGACGGCCGGGCAATGGGCGACGATAACTGAACGCCTGCACTTACTTCCGGCAGGTTATTGCCGGTAGACTTTACATAATCGCTGAGGCGCTGCAGGCCATAGGTGTGAAAAAAGTTTTCATTGTAGTCTTCACCAAAGGCAGTGGTATCATAATATTTTCCATCAATGGCAACGCCTGTTCTTATGTGCCCGTTTTCGGTGTACCGTATCAGTTTCATGTGTCGTTTTTAATTATTAAGTTTTACAAATCCGCCGTCTATGGGGTAGTCGCAACCGGTAATAAAAGAAGCTTCCGGTGAGCAGAGATACAATATAAGGTGTGCTATTTCGTCTGGTTTCGCCATGCGGCCGATCGGCTGTGTTTTGGAAAGTTTATCAAACATTTCTGCTTCTTTGCCCGGATAATTTTTAGCAAGAAATCCATCTACAAACGCAGTATGCACCCTGGCAGGAGAAATACAATTGCAGCGTATGTTATCTGCCAGGTAATCTTTTGCCACTGACAGCGTCATGGCAGCTACTGCGCCTTTTGTCATTGAATACGCGAAGCGATCCGGAATACCTACTATGGCCGCAACAGACGACAAATTGAGAATAACACCGCCATTATTTTTTTTCATTAAAGGAATGGCCGCAAACAAACAGTTGTATAAACCTTTTACATTCACCTGCAGCAACCGGTCAAAATCTTCTTCAGAAGTAGTATCGGCTTTACCAATATGAGAAATACCGGCGCTGTTTACCAGGATATCAATTTTCTCAATCTGCTGAAATGCTGCAACTACTTTCGTCTGGCTGGCTACATCTACTACGTGCGCAAAGGCCTTTCCGCCCGCAGCTGTTATTTCATTAGCAGTGTCATTACCCTGCTTTTCATTAAGGTCTGCAATATGAACTGTTGCACCTTGTTTGCCAAAAAGCAGCGCCACCGATTTTCCGATGCCGCTTCCCGCACCTGTAATCACTGCATTTTTATCTTGTAAACTAAACATGTAAATGATTTCGGATTTTTGATGGCTGCCGGCTTGCCAGGCAGATAGTACGCAAGATAATTGTCTTCTTGCACCCCGGTATTCATTTCATTAATTTTCTTGCAATTTCCCATACATGTCCAAATGGATCTTTAACTGCGCCAAGGCGGTAGCCATAAGACTGGTCGGCAACCTGGTAGATTACAATAGCCCCCGCAGCAACCGCTTTATCTGCTACTGCATCGGGATTGTCTACAAACAAACCCATGCGCACAGTAACCCCGCCAGCAGATTCCGGGCTCAGGTGGCCATGCTCCGGCGATTCATCGGCAATAAAAAACCTTGCGCCATCAATGCTCAGTTCTGCCACAACTAATCCTTCCGGGCTATCCACCCGCATCAGTTCGGCGGCACCGAATGCATTTTTATAGAATGCCAATGCAGCAATACCATTGCTGACAGAAAGCGTGGGTACAATAACCGTAAGCTGCGCCATAGCAAAAAATTTTGTTGACAACGTCAATATACCCTATATAATACAATATCAAATTGCCTAATGCACAAAATGAAAGAAGACAGCATTATTTTAGGATCTTTTCTATTGCCGTCAGTTCCTCATTTGAAAACTGGATATTGTCCTGGCAGCGCAATGAATCCAGTAACTGCGCGGGTTTGCTGGCACCAATCAATACAGAAGTTACCCGTGTATCTTTCAGCACCCAGGCCAGGGCCATTTGCGCCAGTGTTTGACCGCGTTTTTCTGCGAGTTGGTTTAATGCCTTTACCTGGCTAAGTCTTTCTGCAGTTACCTGTTCTTCTTTCAGAAACCCATGCGGCTTTGCGGCCCTTGAATCTGCCGGTATACCATCGAGGTATTTATTGGTAAGCAGGCCCTGCGCAAGTGGGGAAAACGGAATACAACCCACGCCGTCTTTCTCCAATGTATCCAGCAGGCCATCCTCTACCCAGCGCTCAAACATAGAATATTTTGGCTGATGGATAACACAGGGCGTTCCTAACTGCCGCAATATGCTGAATGCTTTGGCTGCCTCCTCTTTTTTATAATTGGAAACACCCACGTACAATGCCTTACCCTGCCGCACTATTAAATCCAGCGCTGCCATGGTTTCTTCTAACGGAGTGGAAGGATCCGGACGGTGATGGTAAAAGATATCTACGTATTCAAGGCCCATTCTTTTGAGGCTTTGGTCAAGACTGGCAACAAGGTATTTTTTAGAGCCCCAATCGCCATACGGCCCGGGCCACATAAGGTGGCCTGCTTTGGTGGAAATGATCAGCTCGTCGCGGTAAGGTGCAAAATCAAGCTTCAGCAGGCGACCAAAATTTTCTTCGGCACTGCCCGGGGGTGGACCGTAATTATTTGCCAAATCAAAATGGGTTACGCCATTATCAAAAGCCGTTTGTAAAATGCTGCGGTAATTATCAAACAAATCTACATGACCGAAATTGTGCCACAGACCCAATGATAATATGGGTAATTGAAGACCGCTGTTTCCGCAACGGCGGTATTGCATCTTTTTGTATCGATCAGGGTGCGCAGTATATGGCATAAACACGAAGTTTTGATAAATAAAAAGAAGCGTTTGGGCCGTTAAATTAAGAATTAATAGATCAATTACTTCCTATTTTTATTACTGACCTACCAATATTATGGCGATCTATCGACTGATTACATTACCTGTAACCGTTAGAACCATGACTGATGAAAGTACACCGTAACATTACTCACCCGGCAACAACGGCCATTGTTGATTGGGGGTATGCGCCTGTTGTATCATTGTGTTAAGTTGCCTGGCAATGGCCGGGTATTGGGCTGCAACATTATTTTTTTCTGATGGATCGGTATCGAGGTTATATAGTTCTACTTGGGCATGGGCATCCGTGCGCACATTTAATTTAATGGCTTTCCAGTTTTTCCAGCGAACTGCCTGCCGCCCATTGTTTTCATGAAACTCCCAGTACAGGTATTGATGTGGTGGTTGCTTTTTATTGGTCAATACCGGCAGAATTGATATACCATCTGATTTTTTATTAACGGGTATGCCTGCTATTTCCTGGAAGAGTGGAAACAAATCATACTGCGCAGCAGGTTGGTTGGTTACACCCGGCTGTATCTTTCCTTTCCAGTAAGCAATAAAAGGCACCCGGATGCCGCCTTCGTATAAATCTCTTTTGATGCCGCGGAAAATACCGTGGTTATTGAAATAATCGGGGTCACCGCCATTCTCGCGGTGAGGACCGTTATCACTGGTAAAAATTACCAGCGTATTATCTTCGATGCCCTGTTCGTGTATGATTCTGATAATGTCGGCAGTGTATTTGTCGAGCCTGCTTACCATGGTCGCAAATGCTGCATGGGGGTATGGTTCAAACCGGTGTTGCTCGCCATCATTTTTTGGCGGCCCCGGCGGAAGCGGCGCTTCATTAAATTTTTGTACGTAATGTTTATACGTGCTGTCTTGCGGACTGATAACATCGCCGTGCGGCAATGTGTACGGCAGAAAAAGAAAGAAAGGGCGCTCGTGCTTCTTTTGGAGATATTGCATGGCGTGGTCATGAATATAATCTGCAGAATATACAGCGTTGCTGTCTTTGTTTTCGGGGAAGTTGATCCGCTGGTGGTTGTTCCACAAATGATCAGGATAATAATTATGCGCCAGGCTCTGGCAATTGTATCCAAAAAATGTGTCAAAGCCTTTCTTATTGGGGTCACCGGATGTGGTAATATAACCCAGCCCCCATTTACCAAAGGCGGCTGTTTCATAACCGCGTTGTTGTAAAACACTGGCAATGGTAATAACAGAGTCCGGCAATGGTGTTTGCCCTTCTGGCTGAAACCCTTTGTTACCACGTACCGCTGTATGACCAGTATGCATGCCGGTGAGCAGGCTGGCCCGTGAAGGAGCACATACCGTGGTACCGGCATAGAACTGCATGAACTGCATTCCACGCTTTGCCAGCTGATCAATATTGGGTGTTTCGGTTTTCTGCTGACCGTAACACCCAAGATCTGCATAACCCAAATCATCGGCCATAATGAGTATGATATTAGGAAGCTTTGGATGCGCAGGCTTTTGTGAAAAACAATTGACGGATGATATAAGTAGTGATACTATAGTAACAATGTAACGCAACATCATGGGCGTGGTTTAAACGGTGTCGAATTTATTGTTGCAGCTTTTGCAAAGCCGCAGCTAATGGCATCTCTCGTAACGTCATTGCGAACCGCCAGAACAAAATTTGCATTACTTAGCTCATCCGGCGGTGAAGCAATCTCGGTGTATTATCATGATCAATGGCGCAATTTATTACGCATCATTCGTTTGCACTTTGGTGTTACAGACTGTTATTCCAGGTGCAGATTGCTTCGCCGCGCTAGTCGTTTCATATTAAATCACCCTACAGGCGGCTCGCAATGACGCCGTCGTCGCCAGTCCCCTTCTCTCCTGACGTCATTGCGAACCGCCAGACAAACTTTTATAATTATTAGAGCGCCCCCATGGCGGTGAAGCAATCTTACCATCTCGAACGTTCCAGCAACATATAGTATGCAAGCTGCGTTTGCACTTTGTGTTGCACGCGACTGTTGGTTCAGCAGATTGCTTCGCCGCGCAAATTGTTTCCTGTTTAATTACCATGCGGCTCGCAATGACGTCGTTGTCGCCAGTCGTCGCCCCTAGTTACGTCATCGTTTGCAACAGCTTACTTCCACCACTTATCAGCAAAGCCAAGATACTGTTGCCAGTCGTATAATGTAACATCATGCTTTCCTGCCCTGTAATGATAGCCAATAATATTGCCCACAGGCTGCTGCAGGCCTGGCATACTGTCTGCCTCAATATCCTTTTTGCCAAAAAGCGCATACACAGACCCGGCATATTTGGCACTCAGAAATTCTCCTTTGGGATCCGACCATTGGTCGCCTTCTGCACTGGCCACATAAAGCGGTCTTGGTGCAATTAGCGATAAAAGCATATGCTGATCTACCGGCAACGCGGCTGTATTGTCGTTATACTTTTTATAATTGGCAACAAACCAATGCGGAAAATGCTGGTTAATGATGCCCACAGTCTCGCCATACCATCTTTTAGACAACGCTGCACCGCCCTCGCCCGATTCATTAGAAATAACCACCGCAAAACGCTGGTCTGATGCGCCGGCCCATAAAGCGGCTTTGCCTAACCGTGAGTGGCCAAACACCGCTACTTTTTTTGCATCAATGGCGGCATCCTGCTGAAGGTAATCCATCATGCGCGCAAGGCCCCATGCCCATGCACCAATGGCGCCCCATTCTTCCGGTTTAATTTGTAAGGAAGTGCTCAAAGTGGTTCTGATACCGGTTTTCCAGCCATCAGGGTTATCGGGTTCTATATCGCCGTAATACGCTACTGCAAGACCATACCCGTGTGCCAATATTTCTTTTACCTGCCATTGCGATTCCCTGTTACCTCTTGAAGAATCGCTTGCCTTGTTATTAACAACGCCTTTTCCGCGGGCATCCACCCAACTGTCCGGTAAAAAGATAGCGTTGTCGTTCGCAATGGTTTGGTTACCGTCAAAGTTATAGCCCACAAATAGAGGCACTGGCGCTTTGGCATTGGCGGGCAGATAAATCAGTACATCCATATATACTTTACCAGCTGGCTCACCAAAGTAAATTCTAACCTGCTTCCTGGTGGCAACCCCGTTGAGCCCCTGTTTGGCATTTTCTCTTACTTCATATTTTACAGGAATACTTTTTTGCGGAAAGCGGCCATATACATTTTCCTCAAACAAATGATAGATATATGGCCGTTGCTTTTTTGTCCATGCTTCAGCATTGGTTATCTTTTTCCCGTCTGGCTGTACCAATGGGTCTGGCAATGTATAGGCTGGCACTTTTTCCTCGCTGGTATTGGCAACCATGTTTTGGGCAATCAATTCAACCGGTATTGAGTTGATGAATAACAGTAACACTATCACAATAGATACCCGGGTTGACAAAAATGTTTTCATTTATTTTTTTAGTTTATACACTTCACTGCCGGCCAGCAAAAAACAACCCAGGCCATAATCTTCAAAATCTGGTTTGCTGGTATAGGTTACGGGTTGCCCGTCTTTGGGTTCTTTGCCTGTACCCTGCACAAAACCCAATACACCATCTTCATGCACGCATTCATTTGCCATGGCATTCCAAGCTTTCAAAACCGCGGGCAGGTATGTTTTTCTATCGAGGTAACCATTATTGATGCCCCACGCCATGCCATATGCAAACAAGCCTGTGCCGGTTAATTCTTTTCCGCCAAAATGGGTAGCATCATGCAGGCTGGCATTCCAGAACCCATCCGGGCGCTGTATCGGTAACAAGGCATTTACCATGTCTTTAAAATCCTGCATGTATTCATTATAGTACGGATTGTCTTTTGGCAGCAAAGAAAGTGTACGCACCAATGCCGCTACCACCCAACCATTGCCGCGGCTCCAGTAACAGTCTTCTCCATTGGGTTCTTTGTACGGCGGCACAAAATCTTTATCGCGCCACCACAAATGATCGGCAGTGTTATAAAATCCATTACCGCCATGTTTGTATTTTGAAAATGCATACATCTCATACATTCTTCTGAAATAATTGGTATCGTTGTACAAAACACCCAGCCGCGCATATACGGGCATGGCCATTTGTATGGCGTCAATCCAGTTCCAGTCGTCAATTTTATCAGAGGCCACCATAGCATCAATGGATGCTTTGATATCACGTATGCGCTCTTCCTTTTTATCGATGAGGTAAAGATCTATATAGGTTTGCCCGCAGCACTGGTTATCTGCATTTCTAACTTTTACACCGCCGTTTAACCCCCATTGGTGTTTTTCTCCCCATTGTACTGCGTAGTCATAATATGCTTTGTTCTTATCTATGCTATACAATGCCATCAGGCCTTCATAATATACCGCCCGCGTCCAAATATTGCTGGGCCTTTCTTTATTGGTAATGATACTTTTTCCTGCGTCTGGCCAGGTACGCATAAAGTACGCATTGGCCAATTGCATTTTTTGCAGTACATCCTTTTTTTTGGGTAAAGGCTGGGCATCAGCGGCTTTCATTGAAAGCAGTAGTACGCCCAGTATACTATAACAGATTTGTTTCATTGCAAATGATTAATTGAAATTGATGATTTTATTTCAAACAGTAAAAGCTTTTTTGTTTTTTAACGCGCAAATACCGGGTTGGCCATCATACAATTTTAAAAATGAACGATGATGAAGTCATATACCTGCCGCCCTGTGCGGCGGTAAACAAATAGGCCGCTTTCCCTTTTCTGAAAAGCAGTTGCGGCCTTTCAAAGCGGCCATATTTTTTTAAATGCGGTGGCGCCGGCGGTTGCTGTATGTATTTCTCTGCGCCATAGTAAGCAATCTCCGGCGGCTGCCAGCTGATGCCATTTTTCGAGTGCATGATGATGCCATCTTCGTGGTTATAAAAACCCATGTCGCGGGCAATCATTGTAAACTTTTTATTGTCTATCCATACATAGGCATCTTCAAACTGACGGTTAGCACCACCACCAGAAAAATCAATGACCGGGTTCTTTTCATATTTACGATAGGGCCCCTGCAGCGCATCGGCAATAGCCAGGCCGTATTTGCGGTTTCCTTTTATAAAAGGGTCGGCAGACGTCTCATATTCTTTTGTATTCCACGATTTGTAATACAGCCAGTACTGCCCGTTGGTATGTTTGATGAATGCGGGGTTGGTAGTACAATGATCATCCCATGCGCCCGGCTCACCAGCCTCCAGCAATGGTGTGTCTGGCCGCTGCCATGGGCCGTTCAATGAAGCAGCAACAGCCAGTCCAATGCGCTTGGTATTGGTTTTACCGTTGCTGTTTCCCATATAAAAGAGGCAGTAGGTATCGTCAATCTTTTTTATCAGCGGGTTGTGGCAGGTGGTAGCATCAAAATAACCTGCGCGCGGTGCAAAAATGGTTTCAACAAACCGGAACGGTTCTTCTGGTGAATTACTTACTGCATGGGCAATCTCACTTCCTTTTATCCATCCGCCCATTCCTTTTTTTGCATCCCACCGCGAAAAGAACACATGCAACAGTCCGTTTTCATCTTCAATGGGACTATTGCACCAAACATAATACCCTTCCATTTCCAATGCACGGCCAACCGGCACCAGGTGTTTTGCAAAAGGTGATTCTCCGGTAAAAAAAGAACCTGCAGCTATTGAAGGCATGCAGGCTCCCGCAGATAAAAATGAAATAGTGCTGATAAAATTTTTTCTGTTCATGCGCAAATCAGTAACCGTTGTTTTGGCCATACAATCCGGGTGCTGCATCCTGTTGAGATTGCGGCACCGGGTAAATAATGTAATTGGCGGTAACCTGGTTCATTTTTTTAATGGCGGCATCTTCCACGGCAATCCATGCATTCATAATGGTGAGGAGTTTGCCGCTTCTTTGCAAATCAAACCAGCGCAAACCTTCACCCGCAAATTCTTTTCTGCGCTCGTCCAACAGTTGATCAAGCGTTACATTGCTAAGCGTGGGTTGTGCGGCCCTGGTTCTTACCTGGTTCACAATGGCATCTACTTCTGTTTGCGTACCTGGTGCACCACGCAAAATACATTCTGCTTTCAGCATCAGTATATCAGTGTACCGGATAGCAATAAAATTGATGCCCCAGTCGAAACGGCTGGTAGGAATCTTGGTAGTATCCAGATATTTTCTGAAGAAGGGATGTGCATCTGGTACGCCGCTAAAAGTAAAACTGGTGGTGTGGAATGTGGGGGATTTGCGTGCATCATTGGCGGTAAAACTATTGATAAGGTTAGTGGACACAGCCGGAAAACCGAGTGCCCCATTGGCCGGCGTATTGCCTGCAGGCAAAGAACTGAAATAACTGTTCGGCACCAACTGCCAGGGAAAGGTGGCACCTAAAATAGGGCTCTGGCCGGTAAGGTACATAATACTGAACACCGATTCTTTATTGGTAACGGGGCTTTGATTGGTATAAGAAAATATGCCGGTAGCGCCCGCAAAATTTGGATTGAACACAAAGAGGCCGCTGCTGATGATATCCTGCAACAAAGGCAGCGCCAATGCCCATTCGTTTAATCCGAGGCCTGGCCCTTCTATATTATACGTTGCACCGGAGCGTGTCATGTATACCTGTGCAAGAATAGCTTCCGCCGCATATTTGGTGGCACGCCCTACATCTGCTGCAGTGTAACCGGGGAATGTGCCAGAATAATTAGCAGGTAAATTAGCAATAGCAAACTGCAAGTCGGCAATAATAAATGCGTACACATCTGTAACGCTGCTGCGGCCAATGGTAATGGCTTCGCTGGCGGCCACCGGGTGGTCTATCACTGGCACTTTACCAAAATATCTTACCAGGTCAAAATAAAAAAACGCACGCAGAAAACGGGCCTCAGCCGTTAACCGGTTAGCCAATGCAGCAGAACCAACAAAGCTTGCATTCTTTTTAATTTGATCCAATACCGTATTGGCTTTAAATATGCCGTTAAAATCAGTGCTCCACGCTTCTTCTACATATACATTGGAGGCAATACCCGGCGAAAAGTTATTGATCGGATCGGGGTCGCGGCCCACATCATTGGAAGGATAAATATTATCTGAACGCACTTCAGAAAGAAACAACAGTCTATCTGGATAACCAGGCTGATTGGTAGCTCCCCTTAGTCCGTTATATACCGCGTTAACACCCTGTAAAAAATCGCTGGGCTGTTTATAAAAAGTTTCGGTGGTAGCTGTTGAAATAGGTACCTGGTTCAGATCTTTTGAGCACGACGTACCTGTTACTACTAAAGCAATAATCAGTATAAAAAATAATGGTTTCATGTTTGTTCGTTTGGCTGATTAAAAGGTGATGTTTAAGCCGAGAATGATTGATTTGGCCAGTGGCAACGCGCCATAATCGCCCGCTTCGGGGTAAGCACTGTTAGAGCTTACCGCAGTGTTGGCAGCCTCAGGGTTTAAACCGTTGTAATATTTATCGCGCCCAAAAAAGTTTTCCAGCGTACAGTACAGCCTGGCACTTTGTATAAAATTTCTTTTAAAAGCAGCTTTCAGGTTATACCCCAGTGTTATATTCCGCACACGTACATAGTCAGAAGAATACAACCAATCGGTGGCCGCCGTAATGGGATTGTTATAGGTTGAATAAGCTTTTCCAAACCTGCCTTCGCCCTGGTCGGTCGGCGATTTCCACCTGTCTACAAACGATGCAGGGTGATTGTCTGAACGGCCCTGGCCCGGGCGAGTAATGGCCCTGCCCAATTGCGAATAAATGGAACCGCCCCATTGGCCCTGAACCAGCACACTCAGATCAAAAGCCTTGTAACGGAAACTATTGGTGACACCAAATGTATAATCAGGATTAGGATGTCCCACAATTTGTTTATCAGCTTCAGTAATAACGCCATCGCCATTAATATCCTGGAATTTGAAATCACCTTCCTGTTGCTGCGTACCATATTGCGGTACTTTTTTAGTAATATCATCAGCAGATAAAAACCCAATCACTTTCAGTACATAGATACTGTTGAGTGGCGCACCCACACGCAGTATCTGATCAGATACTGTAAAGCCGTTGGGTATGATGATTTGGGTTTGACCGGGTGCCAGTTCCAGTATTTTATTGGTATTGTGGGTAAGGTTAACAGAGGTAGTCCATTGAAATTTACCCACCAGGTTGCGCGAGGTGATTTCCAGTTCCTGCCCTATATTTCTTACCGACCCGATGTTGGTGAGGTATGTTTGAAAACCGGTGACTTCCGGCACTTGTACATTCAATAACAGATCGGTGTTTAACTTATTGTAATAGTCAAATGAACCGGTAATGCGGTTGTTGAGGATGCCGAAATCCAGCCCAAAATCATAGGTCTGAGATTTTTCCCATTTCAAATCAGGATTGGCCAGTACATTGGGTGTTTGACCAATTACTGCAGCGGGCGTAGTACCCAGCACATAACCGGCGGAACCAATAGTGGCTATGCTTGCATAATCATTTGGCAGGTTATTATTGCCATTTACACCAAACGATGCCCTTAACCTTAGATCACTCAACACTGAAACGCCTTTCATAAAATTTTCTTCCGTTACAATCCATTTTAAAGAAGCGGAAGGAAAAATTCCGTATTGGTTGTTGATGCCGAACCTGGAAGAACCATCGCGGCGTAAACTGGCAGAGAGAAAGTATTTGTCTTTGAACCCATATAACAAGCGGCTGAAATAAGATATGAGTACATTTTGCGTAGAAGTGGTGTTACCAGTCACAGCGGCAGCAGCATTCAGGGTTTGTATGGCTGCGCTGGTAAATCCGCCATTTGAACTCATGGTGGTTCTGTCTAGTTTATCAAAATTATAAGAAAAACCTGCCAGCACATTTACACTGTGTACACGGTTGAACAACTTATTATAGGTAAGCGTATTTTCATTTACAAATGTTTGCCTTCTGTAACTGTTATAGCTACCCGAAGTTCCGGCAAGCAGGTTATTGGCGCCGGTAAATGTTCTGGCCGATTGCGTACCGCCGGTGATATACGGCACATACGTGGTGCTGATATTATCGGTATTGTCTAAGTTTACCGAACTTCTGAAGTTAAGTCCGTTGATGATTTGGTAATCTCCGTAAATAGTTCCCAGCGTGCGGTAACGTTTGGTAGTACCTTTATTGTATTTCAATTTGGCATACGGCGAGTTGGTAGTACTGCTGTATACATACTGCCCGTTGCTGAGTGCATTAGGAAACAATCCCATGGTATCTTCCTGTACCGGTGCAAGGCTCAGCGCCTGGTGAAAGATTGCATCTTTACCATCTATACCAGGGTCTTGTGTAATGGAGTATGTGGGTGATATGTTTATGCCAAACTTCAAATTTCTGGATGCATTGATCTCCAGGTTGGCCCTGAGGGAATACGCCTTATAGCCAAGCCCTATTACAAAACCATCCTGGTTGGCAAAGTTGCCAGACATAAAATATTTTACCGCATCTGTACCTCCGCTGGCAGACACCTGGTAATTCTGTATCTGGCCTTTGCGTTCTATTTCATCCTGCCAGTCTATAAAGCGCAGACCAGGGTGGCCGGGCATTGTCCACCGCGGATCAACCATATAGTTGGGATCAAAAACGCCGCCGTTCTTTGCCAGCCGCGTAGCGCGATCATCATTTACGGTAGCGCCGGTGGATCCATATTTAACAAGGTACTGCGCGTTAATAATTTCAGTGGCATGGGCAATCCATTGATCACCATCCATCATTTTCAATTTCTTTTGCGCCTGGTTGTAACCGCCATAGATATTGAAGTTGATTTTTGGTCTACCCGTTTGTCCGCGTTTGGTAGTAATCAACACCACACCGTTAGAAGCACGCGACCCATAGATGGCGGCCGCAGAGGCATCTTTCAGAACTTGTATGTTTTCTATATCATTCGGATTGATATTATCCAGTGGGTTGCCGGTAGAAAAAGATCCATTGCTGGTATTGCTTGAATTGACGGATAACGGAAAACCGTCGATAACATACAAAGGTTCATTGCCGCCGCTGATGGAGCCGGAACCGCGCACCTGTATGCTGAGCGCTTTACCGGGCACGCCAGTAGTTTGCTTTACGGTAACGCCTGCCAGTTGACCCACCAGTGCCTGGTCTATACGCTGTACCGGGCGTTCCTCCAGTTTACGTGCATCGAAAGAAGACACAGCACCGGTAACATTTTTCTTTTTTTGCGTTCCGTAACCTATTACAATAACATCATCTAATACTTTAGACTCTTTTATTAACCGAATGGTAAGGCCATCTCTGATAGATACGGTTTGCGAAGTATAACCTACCGAACTGATAATAAATTTTCCGTTCAATGCGCCTTGCGGCACCGTGAGCATAAAATTGCCCGCGTTATCTGTATGGGTACCCTTATCATCACCGGCAATGGTAATGGTAACGTTCTGCAATCCCTGGCCGGTAGAATCATCCAACACCTGCCCTTTCATTGTTTGGCTCTGTGCGTGAATGCCGGAAATATATACCAGCAATACCGTCAGTAATAAAATAATGTGCTTTTTCATATGCGTTGTTTTAGTTAGTACAAATGGAAATACCGAAATGATAGTGCTGTACAGCGCTATGGCCAATTCGGAAACGAGCAGGAAATTGCCGGCGAAAAAAAATCAACCGGAAAAAGGAACAACAGGAAATACAATTGATAATAAGTGGGTGCTGAAATGTATACCCAGCATAGAAGTGTAGGTTAGAACCTTTCATTTGGCATTATTTTTTACAATCGATAACTAAATGTAAAAAACTGCATAAGCACAGCCATCCCGCTCCATGCTGATGCAAGCCAACTATTTACGCAATCGTTCCCGGAAAGTGAGTGGTAAGCAGTAAGTAATAAGTTTTAAGTCCTGTTCTCAGCACGCAGGTAAAGTTTGAGTGCTGTTACACTCCAAACCGTTCGCGTGTTTGCGACACCTTTTGCATAACTCGTTCCTACGGAACTGAAAAAGAAAAAAAATGTTTGTGCTACCCATAGTACACCCCGCTGGGGGGTGCGATCACGGAGTTTGGCAATCTATGTAGCAGAAATTTATAGACGGAACAAAATACTAGCATTTAAATGGGCACCCGGCATACATCTTATTACGTCCCGATACGGCATCAACCGATCAACCAGTCAACCAATCAACCAATCAACCAATCAACCGATCAACTAATCAACCAATCAACCAACAAACTACGGCAGCTTGCGCAGGCCTTCCCACTTCACTTTCCAGCTACCATCACCAGGGAAGCCCGGATTGATTGTTTTATCTGCATCTGCGCCGGTGCACATAAGCGCAACTGCATTCAATACACCGCCATTGCCGGGTAAATAGATCGTCAGGCGTTCATCCTGGTAATTGTGACCGTTGGGCAGGTAGGTGTTGGTACGAATAGGCATGAGCAGCGCCTGTACTGCTTTTTCGGGCATATGCAACCGTGTGGCCGCCATGGCTGTAAGCGGAAAATCCCAACCCCAGGTATCATTCCACTTCCAGATTTTCCATACCAGGTCAAAAGTATTTTTCATTACTGTTGTATCAAGTCCATTGGCAACCGGTAAAGAGCTGTATGCGCCCAGTACTGCCGGATGATCAGTGAGGTAACGTTCGGTGGTATAACAATCAGGCGTGCTTTCAGTAGCAAGGTATACGCCCTTTGCCTGCGGCAAGGGCGCTAGATGATCTATTACATCGTCCCACTTCTTATTGCGCGGCAACCCGGAACGGATGCGCCACTGTTGCGCTATATTCAATGCCCAATGCCAGTACGCAAGTTCATAGGTAGGATTGAAAGTGGTGACTGCATCAAAACATTCCTGCGCGGGTATCAGTCCTTTGCCCAGGTTGTATTTTTTTGTTTGGGCATTGTAAGAAGGAAACGACGCCATAAAATCAGCAGTGGCAAATACCAGTGCTTTGTATTTCTTGATCAGCTGTGCCGATGGTTTGTTGCGGTACAACAATTCCGCCATATAAATAAAATGCGGTTGCTGCCATATTAAAAATGCACCTACTGACGAAGGTGATTCATTGCCGTTATGATCGGTCATTTTTTGCCAGCGCAATCCATCAAACCCTTGCCTTTTTGCCAATGCTGCTGCTGCTCCGGCAACCGTGAAATACCAGTCGAGGCTTTTTTGTAAAAGATCCGCCCTGCCCCATTGTGCATAATGCACCGCATGCCACCAATGCATTTCAAGATGCGGTTTTCCATACCAGCTGTTGTAGGTTAAACCGGTTTCCTGTGGTGGAAAAGCCGAAGCACATTGGATTTTGGTGAGGTATTGAGAGAGCACCGTTCTTCTTTCTATTTCAAATGCACGCTTATCTGTACTGCCTGCAAAATCTACCGCACCGCCGCTTAACCAGAATTTTTTCCATTGTTGGTTACTGTTAGTTTGAATGGCAGCAAAGGTTGGCACGGGCAAGCGTGCCTGTGTTGAAAAAAGGCAACTAATATCCAGTTCACGCACACCTTCTTTAGGCACTATTAAAAAATAATCAGCAGATTTTTCTTTGATGCTTGCTCCGGCCGTCCATTGCAATGCAGCGTAATAAACAGTTGTATCCAGCGTACGCTTAATGGATCCACCACCGGCAGCTGCAGTAAATACAGCGGATTGCCTGCCATTGCCTTCCCAATTATCACCCACATCTTTAAATTGCCCATTAGGATACGGAAAGCGAACGCGCACCTGTAAACGCTTTTCTGCAATTAAGGCAGATGCAATATGAAAACCCAGTGCATCCTGCTGCTGGTGGCAGACGGTAACCACGGTTACCGGCACATCATCTACCGTAAACTTGCTGCTGATGGTACCTGTCCACAGATCCAGTTGCTGCTGTATATTTTTGATGTCTGCTATCGTTGCTGAACTACCATCTTTCTTTGTTATTTCCAAACCAATATTGCCTAATTGCAGCCGGTGCTGATTAACGCGGAAATAATCAGCTGCTGCTTTTGCGCGGGGCGGTTCCTTTACCTGCACAGCATATGAAATTTTTCTTCCTTCCAACTCATATGTTTTGAGCGCTTCTTCCACTTTCAACTGCGCGGTGTTGGGAAAACTATGCCAGCCCCATTCAGATTGTGTACCCAAGGGCACACCATTGCTGTAATAAGCGGGGAATGTTTGCATACCCGTAATATCTGCCGTAAAAGCAAAGCTGCCATTGCCTACCGAGAGTGAAGCCAATGAATCTGCGTGCCTGTTTACCACATTGTGTCGTTGCACCACTGCATACCGGTCTATTTTACCTTGCGCTGTAATATAGTTGAATGCACCACCCACACCGATGCCCACCAATAATACCAGCTGCCTGATTGTATACCTGTTGATTGTACCCATTTTGAAATAAATAAATTACCATTCAACTTTTACCAAACTGACCGCCTGGCGTGGCAGTATTGTTTTGTACACCAATACGCCTTGGTTGACGGTTGCCTTCACCGGCGAACCCATCGTTTGCAAGTGGCCGGCTTTTTCAAGTGTGGCAATTTGTGCTGCGGTAGGCTGTTTGGGCGAACCCATGGTTTTCCACGCTTCATATGAATTGCTGTGCTGGTTGTCTATGCGGTATTCTGTTATGGAAACCTGCCTTGCGGCAATATTTTTTATTTGCACCGTTACTTTTTGTGCGGGGCCGGTGGTATCATCATCGTGGTAATTCCACACCATTACAGCAATGCTATTGGTGTTCTTTGCTGCCAGGGCCCCAACATCATCGCCTTTGCGTATACTTGAATCGCGCGCCAGCAGAAAAGGGTACATTTTACTACCCGTTGTTTCAATTCTTTTTCCTTTCATCATTCCAAACATGCGAAATACATTTAGCACAGGCTTATCTACGCCATTAGTGGCCAGGTCGCGAAAGCCGTAAAACCAGGGTTGGTTTTCAAACTCAAACGACCAGGAGACGGCGCCAAGAAAATTGATGTTATGGTAATCGGCCAGCAAGTATTTGCGGGCAAAAGATGCTGCTGTGTAAGAAGAATACATAGTGCCATTGCGGTAAGCATTTTCTGGATTGGTAGCCATTCCGCAGGCAGCACAACCTTCCGGATCGCTTTCTCCAATAATAATGGGCAGCTGTTTCAGCGATGGATAAGCCGCCACAATGGCGAAACCGCTTGAAATATCGCGCAGCTGTGTACCCACATTCATCCGCACATGGTTATTCACCAGCCTTGGCGATCCCTTGGCATGAAAAGCTATAAAATCAAGCGGCGATCCAATTTTGCCTGTTACATAGTTGGTATCGCTGATACAGTGGGTAAGAAACGTTTTTAAAAAATCTGCAGCGCCTTTGCCAGAAGGGCCGGTAACATGCGGGCCACCTACCCTTGCAGCGGGCAGTGCACGTTTCACCGCGGCGGCTGAGTAATCATACAGCTTGCAATATTCCTGCACCGTTCCTTTCCAGTAGCCATTACCGTTAGGCTCGTTCCAGAGTTCCCAATACCAGCTGGCCACTTCTTCTTTCCCATAGCGTTCTGTGCAGTGCTTCACCCATTGATAAATAAGTTCTCCCCATTTAGTATAATCTTTTGGCGGATAGGCCCAGCCGGTAAATATGTATTTGTAATCCTGCCCGGGTTGCCAGTGGTGCTGGTAAGGCTGCGGTTGTACCGACATTGCTTCCGGCATAAACCCCATTTGCGCCAGCGGTTTCATACCACGCTGCACATACGTGTCAAAAATAGAATCCACTATCCGCCAGTTATATACCGCGTTACCGGCAGCATCTTCTGTATAGGCATTGGTGGAACCCCATTTGAGTGCGGGCAAACCATCGCCGGTTGTGAGCAGGTTATGCGCACGCACATGTACGGGTACGGGGCTCAGGGCCGCTATTTCAGACAATAATTTTTTTCCATCTTTCATATAGGTATAGTTGGGTTCATCGTACCCAAACCAGGCCCATACCGGTTGCGTAGGGGCTATCTCAATAGCAGCATCGGCGTAAACAGCAGCACTATCACTGGTATTCTGTGCCTGCAGATAGCCAGAAAATATACAGCAATACGCAACCGTTAAAAAAAGGAATATTTTCATACCAATAATTTTTTGCACGCTCTATGGTGAAGATAGCCAAGTCTTGCCTGCTGATTTAATTCTGTTGCAGTTCCATGGCTTCAGCATCAGCCACCTGTAATTTCTTACCATCTGCGCCTGCGATGTGTACGTTGTTAAAAATCCATCCGCTGGCAAAGGAAATATCGCCGGCCGATTTTCCTTCTACTACAACATTGTTAAAATGGAAACCCGTTAATGCAGAGGTTGGCAGGCCGGCCGCATTGATGACTTTTCTCACGCCTTTTGCAGAAATGTTTTCAATAAAAATATTTTTGAAATGCGGAATACCTTTTTCTGCAGGCGTAACTTTTTGTAACATAGTTTTCCAGTGCGCCGGTAATGAATCGTATGTATAGCCTGGCGGCAACGTAGAATAACTGTAAGTGGGGTTCCAGTTCATGGTAAACATGAATGCATTGCCCACACTGTCGAGTGTGCAATTTTGAAAATGAATATCTTCCACCACACCGCCCCTGGTGGTGGCCGACTTTATGTGAAACCCATTGCCCGTGCCAATGCCTGTAAGGTTGGTGGCCAATACGTGGCGGATACCACCAGATGTTTCACTGCCCAGGGTAAGCAGCCCACCACCCTTTCTTGCCAAACATTTTCTTATAACCACATACTCGGTGGGGCGGTTTACCCGCAACCCGTCCCAGTCGCGGCCGGCCTTCAGGCAAAAATCATCGTCGTTACAATCAATATCGCAGTTTTCAATCAATACCCATGAGCTGGAGTCTACATCCACACCGTCTGTGCTGGGCCCTTTACCGTCTTCGTTATTGCGCACTATAATTCCATTCACTGTTATATGATGCGAGTACAATAGTTGTACTGTCCAGAACCCTGCATTCTTCACAGTCACATCCTGTATGGTAACGTCAAATGCATTTTGCACCAATACGGTGCGTACGCGTTTGGCATCATAGTCAACAATCCAGCGAAGGCCTTTTGCTTCGTATTCCTTGCGCATGGCCCAGTATTTATCCCAACAAAATTTCCCCCTGGCATTAATTACACCTTTGCCGGTAAGTGCTGCATTGTGCGCGTTTGTAATATTGATCAATGCTGCCGGCCACCTCATCTCAATGCCGGCAATACGCGTTGCCATCTCAGGGTAATCTTCAAAATGTTGCGAGCCGAGCAGTACAACGTCCTTGTCTATGCGCAATTGTACATTACTTTTTATAAATAGCGATCCCGTAACATAGCTGCCGGGTGAAAACACCACAATGCCACCGCCCTTTGTTGCGCAATCATCAATTGTTTTTTGAATAGCCGTTGTATTAACTATGTTGGTATCGGCAACGGCTCCGTAATCAGCTGTATTGAATATTTTTTTAGACAGCGGAAAAGATGCAGCACCTACTTTTTTTGTCCAGCTCATATCTGTATTGCTTTGCGCATACACCACCTGAAAAAGTATTACGCAAAGCCATAGAACGAAAGAAAAGCGTTTCATCAGTTTTTTCCCTCGGTGGTTAGTTTCCAATTGTCTGTGCGGAACGGCGACGCCGGCAGATTGGCCTTGTTGTATAAATTAGGGAAAGGAACATTTTTCCATGCAAACCGTACGGCAGCCGGGCTGGCAATGGCATCGCTCCAAACAACCACCGTATTGCCTTCTATTTTGGCAATGGCAGGCACAAAATTCTGATCCGCGGCAGCAATTGTAAATTCTTTTAATTCACCATCTTTGGCTACCAAACCATCTGCATCGTCAAAAGAAATCCTGATTTTATTTCCTTCTACCTTCATTGATTTGTATAACGGCCCGCTTGCTACCAGATCGTTTTTGCCATAATCGTTTTTCAATGGCCACAGCGCAAGCCGTTCGCCCACCAATTTTTTATTTCTTGGATGAATATCCAGCGAGTCGCCATTATCTGTAGTAACCACCATGCCAGTGTTGGCCACATGCCGTAGCGTGTACAATTGTGCTTCCCTTATTTCCGGGTTCTGGCTGCGGTGCGGAGATATCTGCACAAAATAAAACGGCAATTTTTTATCGTGAAAATCTTCGCGCCAGTTATTGATCATAGCCGGAAAAAGCCGCTGGTATTGGGCCGCCCTTCCCGCATTGCCTTCTCCCTGGTACCAGATAAACCCTTTGAGGGTATAGCCCAATACAGGTGCAATCATGCCATTGTATAATTTGTAGGGGGAGTTGCTATGGCGCGGGCCCATGGGCTCACGGGGCGCAGCGCCTTTTGTTTTTGTGGTATCTGCTTTCCATTTGTCCAGCGCTGCTTTATATTTTTCAAAAGCAGCAGGATACTCATCGCATTGCTTTTTATAACGGTCGAGTATGACCTGCAAACTGGTATCGCTTTGCAGTATTTCTTTCCTGGTCCATGATTCTGCAGGCGTACCGCCCCAGGTGGCGTTTACAATGCCAATAGGAAACCCGGTAGCTTTATAAATTTCACGGGCAAAATAAAATGCTACTGCCGAAAAAGTATCGGCAGTTTGGGGCGAACACACTTTCCAAACACCGGTAAAATCTTCCTGCGGTTCATCTGATACTTTGTTGGGTATATCTATGGTACGTATTTGCGGATAATCAGCGGCTTTAATTTCTTCTTCATAATTCAATACGCCGGTGTACCCGCCACCCATTTTGCGCATAAAAAATTCCATATTAGACTGGCCGGATGCCAACCATACCTCGCCCAGCAAAACATTGTTAACATCAATTGTATTGGATGCAGAAAAGCGGATTGTGTAGGGGCCGCCGGCCTTGGATGTTTTAATGCTTACCATCCATTTACCATCTGCACCGGCTTTAGCGTTTACTGGTTTATTGCTCCAGCTGGCAGTGACAGTTACATTTTCGCCGGCAGCTGCCCATCCCCACAAATGAACGCTGGTATTCTGCTGCAATACCATATTGTCTGAAATGATGGCGGGCAATTTTATAGCGCCAAAAACAGTACAACCAAAAAAGAAGAAGATACAACTAACAAGAAAGTGTTTTGAAGTGGCTGGCATACAAGTCAATCGTTTAGTAAAGTGAAAGTTACTATTTCAGGCTGGGCATCCGTCCTGATGTATCCTGTTATTAATAAAACATTAATAGCCAGCTACGTCTTATCTGCCTGATAAAGCAGCGAGTTTTTCAAATTCAGGCCTTGTAATTTTCAATACCGTACCATGGCGGGTACCCTGCGGAAAACTGATGCGGTCAGAAACATCTGTCCAGTTGATCAAATCCGGCGAGCTTACTGCTCCATAGCTGTGTTTGGTATACTTATCAAAATAAACAATCCATTCATTGCCCGTTTTAATAACTGTGGGCCCTTCTGCCCAATAATCGCCTGTTATGGGTGCCGATGGTTTGCCATACCCGGCGGTTAGGGTATTACTGAAAGCCAGGCGTATATTTTTTTGCGGCGGTTTTTTGGTTTCATCTTTCAGAAACATGACGTAGCGGTTTCCATCTTGTTGAATGGTGGCATCAATTACATTGAAACCCTGGTTGTACAATAGTTTTGTTGCACTAAAGCTGGTAAAGTCTTTGGTTGTTGTGTAATACATACGGTGATTGTATTTATCATCGCCTGCCGTATCGCCTTTCATAAACCGCCCGGGTATGGTAGTGGCCCAATAGATCATGTAGGTTCCGCTACTTTTATCAAAAAAAATTTCGGGTGCCCAGCAATTGCGTGCTGTAGGTTCTTCTTTCATTACCGGTATAAACTGTTGCGTGCCCCAGTGTATTAAATCGGGCGATGTGGCATAGCCAATGCCGCCATCATTCCAACTAACGGTCCACACCATGTGAAATTGGCCATCGGCACCACGTATAATACAGGGATCGCGCATCAGTTTATCTTTTGCCACCGCAGGCTTCAAGAAAGAGCTGTCATTATTCAATGCCACCCATTTGTACCCATCGGTACTGTACGCCAGGTGAAGCCCGTCTTGCCCATTGTCTTTAAAATAAGAAAACAGTAATACAGAATCATTGGTTTGCGCTACTGCATGCTGAACAAAAAGAATAAAAATGAAAGCTGCCACTATTTGTTTCATGTTAACGCATTTAAAACGGTGGTGTATAAGTGCGAAAAATACAGCCTGAATATGAGTATAGTATATTATAGCAATATTGTTGTTACCGCTCTGGCAATTCCAGCGCATGATCTGCCGGTACATCCTGGCCACTCCATACTTTCACAGAGGTCCACGGCATAGCAGGTGCTGTCCAAAATTCATCTGTAGCAGGCAAGCCCAGCGGCAGTAAAATAGTGGAACAAAGGTATAAACTGCCGGTATTGATATACACGTCTGCCAAACCAGGCTGGTTACCATATAAACCAATCTGCAGCCAGCCATCTTTGAATGTAGCAGGTGATTCAAATGTTTTCTTTATCACCGCTGTTAATGCAGACCGCACCTGGGCCGGTGGCAATGCATCGGGTAATTGCTTTCTCAACGCCATATCTGCCAGGTGATGAAAAGCACCGCCGCGGTACACAATAGAACGGCCGGTTACCGGAAAACTTCCATCGGTATTTATCATGCGCTCTTGCAATACGGCAAATCGTTTATTGATGCGCTCCAGCCTTGGAGCAAACCAATCATATGATTTGCCGGCTGTTTTCACACAAGACAAAATATTGGCGAGGTAAGGCTGTATTACATAACTGTTATAATAATCCCAATGGTATTGCTGACCATCAGAAAACAGTCCATCACCCACATACCAATGCTGCGCAAATTCGCGGATGCCGTATTCAATCCGTAGAGGATCATACGCAATATTGTATTTACAAAAAAATGCCTCTATCATACCGGAGAAAAGTATCCAGTTATTATAACCCGGGGTTATATTACGGGTAAGCTTAAACGCAGTTATCACCTGTTGCTTTACCCCCTCATCTAGATGTTGCCACAACCACGGGCACCGTACAAGTGCCAGTGCCAAAAAAGATGCGTCTACCAGCGGCTGGCCACCGGCCCAGGTCATATAATCTTTGGCGGTGGGGTTAGTGGCATTGGCAATCGCCTTTACCGCCCAGGCCCGATATTTATTTCTGAGTGCCACCTCGGCTGGGCTGCCGCCTTCACCATTGAGCCAGGGGGCAATGCCCGCCATCACACGGCCAAATGCTTCAAGGTAAGCGGCCCTGGTACGCGACTCTTTATTGTCTATCCGTTCAGATAAGACCAATGGTAATTTTTCTTTGAGTTTGTCCTCTGCCAGGTTTGAAAGAACCGGGGCAGCCAGTTTATCCAGGTAACCCAGCCAGATAGCCCTGTCGTTACCTGCCTGAGACGCCTGCGCATTGGCGTTGTTTGCCGACACAAGTGCCAACAACGCCAGGGCCATTAATTGCATTCTCATTTTGCAAGGGCTTTATATCGTTTCATGGCTTCCACAAAATAATAATCAGCATAGGTTAGCGGCACATCCACTTCTGATTTTTGTGGCAGGTGGCCAACACAATGTTGTACAAGAAAACCACCGTTGGTACCTACAGCGGGTTTATAGGGTGGCGCCGATAAAGACCTGAGCATCGTTTCGGTTGCCTGCATGTATTCCTTCGCCTGCGCAGGCGTGGCATAACCGCTTAATTCAATCAATGCAGCGGCGGCAATGGATGCGGCAGACGCATCGCGCAGCACATTGGGCATACCGGTAGCATTATAATCCCAGTAAGGGATTTTATCGGCGGGCAAATTTGGGTTCGATAAAATAAAATGCGCTATGTGATTGGCCTGGTCGAGGTATTTTTTATCTTTTGTCTCCCGGTACATAACGGTATACCCATACAGGCCCCATGCCTGACCGCGGCTCCAGGCAGATTCATCTGCAAAACCCTGCGCGGTTTTCTTTTGTTTTACCGCACCGGTTTCTTTGTTGTAATTCAATACATGGTAAGAACTATAATCGGGCCTGAAATGATGTTGCATAGTGGTGTTGGCGTGGGTAACCGCAATTTTATAGAACGAGGAATCGCCGCTTACCCGCGTAGCCCAAAACAATAATTCCAGGTTCATCATATTGTCTATAATTACCAAAAAATCGTTCGGGTCTTTAGAATCCCATGATTTAATACAGCCTATGGTGGGGTTAAAACGCGTAGACAATGATTTGGCACTGTTTAATAAAATCTCTTTGTACTCAGGCTGTGGCGATATGCGGTTGGCATTGCCAAAACTGCAAAACATCATAAAGCCCAGGTCGTGTGTGCCGGTATTAAACTGTTCCTTTTTCAATAATTCATCAATGCGCATGGCTTCTTTATAGAAGGTGGCATCTTTGTTTTCTTCGTATAAATAAAGTAGGGTACCAGGGTAGAACCCGCTGCACCACCAGCCAGAGTTGCTAAAGCCATATTTCTGCCGCTCCGGGTAATACGTTTTCGGAAAAGAATCTGCCGGCAGGTTTTTCATCAGCACTTTGTACTGTGCGGCGGCATCGGTAAAATTTTGCTGTATTGTTTTTAATAAAGCTTTATCGGGTGTAAAACTATTCTGCGCCATTGCGCAAACGCTATAAAATAACAAGATGCCGCCAAGTGTAATTGCCCGGGTAATTTTATTCATGATATGCAAGTTTAGTATCGTTTATCCTGAAAGATAGCTAAAAATGGAATTCCCTTTGCCGCAGTGTCCCCTGGTTAGATTCATCAAACCAATTAGACCCGGTGCGGGAGACAGGAATCCTGTACCGCAGTGTCCCCTGGGTAGATTCATCATACCAATTACACCCGGTGCGGGAGACACTGCGGAGACTGTCATGCGGGAGACACTCCGGAGACAGTCATGCGAGTGATGCTGCGCAGTAGTCTTATTACTTACCACTTATTACTTACTACTTCTTACTATTCCTGTACGAATAAATTCAATGGAAACCGGCCCTAATAAACCAGAAGGCCGTAACAAACTGTCTGCACCGGGTGTGTCGTACTTCACAATATTTGTTTTAGTAAGCCTTTGTGCTGCCGGGAGCTTGCTGTCGCCTATCAATCGGTTGGGCCATAAGTTAACCACTTCTACTTCCAGTTGGTTGCTGCCCGCTTTTACATAGCTGGTGATATCAAACGTAAACGGTGCATACCATTTCACTGGTAGCCGGTGGCCGTTTAGAGTAGCAGAAGCCATTTCCAACACATTGCCCGCATCCAACAATACAGTTGTTCCCTGCAGGTTGGCTGCAGGTATCGAAATTGTCTTCTTATATATTGCTGTGCCTGAGTAATACCTGATGCCTTTATCTGCAAAGGCTGTCCACGTTTGCAATGAATCAGTTTGTACATGTGCGGGCGCGCCCCATGTACTGTCAAAATAAATATCCCATTTGCCCGTGACGGGCATCGTCTTGTTAACGGATGCCTGGTTTGCAGCAGTAGTTCTTCCATCAGACCATGTCATGGTATAGTTGCCGGGTTTGTAAAAGGTGGAAATGATGTTATTGCCTCTTTTTTCAACATCTATTGGTGGTTTGTCAACTCCTGTAAACTGGTTACCGGGAAACAGCAGCCTGCCATCTTTTTTGATCTGCACAATGTGCGGAGTGGGATTTGCTTTTTTAAAAACAATAAATTGTGATCCTTCCGGTTCAAAACTCAGGGGAATAAAAGTTTGCCCCCCTTCTTCACGATAGGTGACAATTTCTTTTATTTTCCCAGTCAGTGGATCCCATAATTCAGGCACCTTACCCGTTACCCTGAAAGCACATTCAACCTGCTCATACCTGTCTGGCAAGCTGGTTACATAACGAAATTCAAAATCGTTGATCCCTTTGCGGCCAAACCTGTTCATTACAAAATAAATATCCATGCCATTGCCTGCGCGGTGAATATAATCAAGACCGGTATTGGGCTGGGTACTGGTAAACGATACATCAGGCAGTATCTTCATTTGCTGCAACACCGTATTGACGTCCTTGCCAAAAATTACCCTGCCTTTACCATAACTATTTTCAGTAATGGTTGTTCCATCAATCTTACCCCACATGGCCGCGGCTATGGTATTTATTTCTTTATCGGCTTGCGGGTAATTTGTCAACGAGGTTGATTTTACCGGTCGCGGAGCTATAATGGTGACGCCATTCTTTACCAGGCTTTCCACTTTGCGCAATACGTCCAGGTCAATAGCATCGCTTGCGGGCAACACCAGCAAACGATAGTTCATTCCATCAGGAAATACAATCCGGTTTTCTTTAACAGCTGCTTTTGTAACCAATGCTTCTTTTGAACATTTATCCCAATCGTGTCCAAAACCCAAATCAGTTACTTCTTCTTTCAGAAAAACAAAATTGGGTACATCGTCCCCATAGTAGTACAGTACATCTGCTACAAACAAACCTTTAGACAGCATGTAAGAACAGCGGTTGAGATAACCAATGAAATCGCCTGCCTGTTTCCACCACGTAACATTGGGATTAAGGTGCGTGCCTGCAAAATATTCATTGCCGGGCAAACCGAATTCTTTGGGCGACGAGGTAAACGTGTGCCACACTATCCGGTTTACACCAGAACAAAAAACGCGATCGATATTTGTCTTTAGATCTTTTGGTGCACGCTCCCACTGCGGGCCAATAGAGGTGGGCCCTTCGGCAGCAACAAATCTTTTACCATTGGTATGCGCCACGCTGGCACTTTGTTTTACTGCCAGCCGTTCAGGATCTTTTATGCGGTGTGTGTTAGCAGTGGCCCAGAATTCTCCCTGCGGAAAATCGCTGATGGCCATTACCCGCAATGCATCAACCGGTGCGGAATGGGGGCCGCCAGACTCCGGATGAATGCCCAGGCCATGTTCATGCGCCAGGTTGCTAAACAATTGATAATGGTACGCGGCAATGCAATCGCCAATGGTTTTACGATAATCATTTAAGAATCGATCAGACTGATCAACACTTTCTACTACCCTGCCGGCAAGTACGGGCAGGTATGGATAGATATCATATCCGCGGAATTTTTTAAATGATGCAGCAAAGTTGTTGGTCCAGCCCACGGCGCCCATCTCCCAGCTATCGGTTTGTAAGAAATGCAGGCTGCTGCCGGCAGCTTGCGCAGTAGTGATCAACGGTGTTATTACATCGTTACTAAATTTTGCAAACGCATCGGGGTTGAGGTGATCCATCGATAACCCTTCCCAGCCATCGCTGTTGGTTGATGTCACCGCCCCGGTGCACGTCCATCCATAACGGATGATCGTCCAATCTCCGGCAGGCGCATCCCAGGTAAGCACGCCATCAATACATTTATCAGTGAGGTTGATAATGGCATTTGTTTTAACGGGCACTACCTGCTGCACTTCAGGATACTCTTCACGCAGTTTGTACAATGGATAAATACCCTTTGAACCAAAATGCTGGTTAAACGTTTTCAGGTTCCAGTTTTTAATGGCTTTATCTTTTACCATACCGCCTGTGTCTGCCGCAATGGCCTGCACCATTACATCCTGGTACAGCAGTTTGGTTTCTGGTTGCGGTAAATTTATCCGGATGCTTTTGCCACCCTGTACTTTCGTTTCAGTGTAAACGATTTTTTTTAATGCCAGTTCCGGTGTAATGGTGGGCCCGCCGGGGTTCCAACCGCTTTGCGTATTGACGCTCAATTCTATTTGTAACCGGTCGGCTTCTTTGATCGCATGTTTATATAACTCCATCCATTCAGCGCTCATGAATACCGGCCCCGGAGCTGTTTTTTTTGCCACCGTATAATTGGAACTGCCAGCATCTACAATAGAGGCACCGCCATATCCTTTTGCTTTCATTTGTTCCAGATCGCGCGTAATGGATTCTTTTGTTGCCATGCTGTTGAGCCACCACCAGTAACAACGCAAACGCGATGACGCAGGTGTAAGGGCAAATTCACTGCGCAACTGGCTGTAGTCAATATCAGGAGAAGTTTGTAAGGAGTAATCCAGTTTTTGGGCAGAAGAAAAATAACAAAAAACCAAAGCAGTGACAACAAACAAAAATTTATACATAGCAGGAAGTTAGAAAAATGTGACCATAAACTTTACCAATAATAATGCAGCATTCAAAAAAAAGAAGTCAAGTTTGATCCCCGAAGCTTCATTACTACGAAATACAAAACTTGACTTCCTAATATCGTCAATTGCGTCAAATGACACAACACCTCAACACTCAACACAACCTTACCACCCCGGGTTCTGCGCCAGTTTCACATCTTTATTGGCATCAATCACCAATTGCGGAATGGGCCAGAGGTTGTATTGAAAAGTGAGTGTGGCCTGCGCTTCGGGCCAGAATGCATACTTTTTGATTCGGTCTGTTGCTATGGTGCCGCCCATGCGCAACAGTGTGTTCCAGCGGCACTCTTCATATACCAATTCGCGTGCACGTTCATTAAGAATGGTGTTAAACTTATCGTCCATATCAGCTGCGGTTACCAGGTAGGTGCAGTTGGCGCGGCTGCGCAGCAAATTAACATCGGCGGCGGCGCCGGCTTTATCGCCATTGCGTTGTTTGGCTTCTGCACGCAGCAAAATAGTTTCAGGCAAACGAATAAAATAATCATCGCGAAAAAGGTTACTCAGGTTTTCACCGTCTGCAATGCCGGTGTATTTATCGGTAGCAATCTTGCACGATACCGGGTAATCGAGGCTCTGGTTGTCTTTTGTATCGTACAATACGCTCCACGGCACTGGAATGCCGAAGTAAGGCGATGATGGAATATTACCCTTAAACGTACGGCGGAATACGATTTCCGAATTTCTCATATCGCTTGCGTAGGTGCTGCTATAAATACTGTCGCGCGTATAAAAAGTTGGTGTAACCTGTGAGATACCGCGGCCGCCTACATCTTCCAGCGTACCACCCAGGTGCGCCGGTGCCCCATTGCGAAATACCGGTCCGTAGATACGTGAGTAAGGAAGCTTTGACCGCGTATCTTCTGTTCTGTACGCTGCATAATCAATCTGTATGGCCCAGATGCACTCTTTATTGCCATCCTGGTAGTTTACATTGTTTTCCTGGAACAAATCCCAGTATACATTTCCCTGTGCTTCCGTTTTGCGTGCACCATAACGGGCTTTCATTAACGAGAACGTGCCGCCATCAATGACTTTATTGCCATAGGCAATGGACTGCGCAAATGCGGTGGCGGCACCGGCAGCATTGCCTTCTGCAGAAAGTTGCGTGCCCAGCGCCAGGTAGAGCTCGCATAAATTATGTTGGCAGGCACCTTTTACCAGCCGTCCGCCGGAAGGAGTTACATCGGGCAAATCTTTTTCAATAGCCAGCAATTCATCAATGGCATATTGATACGTTTCTGCGCGGGTAGCACGTTTGTAATCGTAGCGCGCGGCCTTGGTAATATCTGTTACAATGGGTACGCCGCCAAAAAGCTCGCCCAGGTTGCGGTATGCAAACGCCCTGAAAAACTTCGCCTGTGCCACGGTATAGGCTTTCTCCGTTGCGGATGACCAGCTAATAGCAGGTAAATCTGCACTGGCAATGGCCAGGTTGGCCTTGGCTATAATTCTGTACCAGGCACTGAATATCTCATAGAAATTACTGTTGTTGGCATTGATAAGTCCGTAGTTGTTAAATGTATTGCCTCTTCGTATGCTGGGTACATCAAACATATCTGTACCATTGCCACGAAAAACAAATGTCCACGCAAGCTCCGTGGGGTTGGCCCACATATCCCTCACCTGAGAATAAATGGCCACTACCGCCTGGTCTATTTGCGCCGAAGTAGAAAAAATATTGTCTACGGTATAAAATGTTTCCGGCGTGGTTTGTAAAAAGTTATCATCAACTTTTTTACACGACATGGTGCAAAGCACCAATGCAAAAATGTATAGGCTGATTTTATTAATAATCTGTTTCATGTCGGTTTTGTTTAATGGCTTAAAAACTAAAATTGGCACCCACTGAGTAGCTGGTAGCAACCGGTAAAATGTTTGATTGCACGGTGGTGCCTGTTTCCGGATCGCCGCCTACCCATTTGGTAAACGTGGCCAGGTTGCGCGCTGAAGCAAAAAGTTTTACACCGTTTACATGGTTGTTCTTCATCCATTCAGAATTGATAGCCCATGAGAGCGAAACATCCTGTATGCGCACAAAGCCCTGCGATTGCAAGCCAAGAAAGCGGCTGTCGCCAGAGAAATAAGCCGAGGGATATTCATTACTGGCGTTATCGGGCGTCCAGTATGGTTTGGAAATGGTATTATCATTAAACCGGCCGGTGCCCGAGGTCATATATGCCGCAGTATTGCTGCGCTGGTAAAAACCTTTGCCGCCAAAAATGCCCGATACCATTACATATAATTCCAGGCTTTTATAACGCACCGTATTGCTGAGGCTTAGTCGGAAATTTTCTTTGTTGTAACCCAGCACACTCCGGTCGTTGGCATCTATCTTGCCATCTTTGTTAATGTCTATATATTTAGGTGCACCGGGTGCAGCGCCTGTCATGGTAATATAAGCAGCATCACCTGTTTGTACAATGCCGTCTTGCTTGTATCCGTAAATGGCCGTCAAAGATTTGCCAATAAAGAAACCGTTGGCAATATCGTCATCTTCCAATCCGTCGTTGTTTTTATCTTCCCGGTAGAGGTGCGCGAGTTTATTTCGGTTTTGCCAGAAACTAACGGTAGAAGACCATGTAATGTTCTTCTGTTGAATATTGATAGTTCGTACCGTTATTTCAAGGCCTTTGTTGTCTACCTGGCCCAATGATGACAACTGCGTCTGAAAACCGGTCATAATAGGAATGGTGCGTAAGAATATCTGGTCGGTTGTCTTTGTAAAATAATAGTTCATGTCAACAAACAACCGGTTTCTTAACCAGTTAGATTCAAAGCCGATGTTGGTAGCCGTTGTTTTTTCCCAGCCCAGGCTTGAGTTACCTAAAGTGTTTTGCACCAATCCGTATTTAATGGTGCCCTGTGCATCAGAGAATTCATAACGTGCATCACCAGCCGAACTGTTTAGCACCTGCGATAATGTGGCGTAAGGGCTTAGTCCCTGGTTACCATTCTGGCCAAATGAAACACTCAGTTTCAAATTATCCAACGGTTTAAAATTGCGCAGGAAAGGTTCCGCAGAAATTCTCCACGCAACGCCTACTGCTGCAAAATTTGCATAGCGCCTGTCGGCACCAAACACCGAAGCACCATCGCGCCGGAAGGAGCTGGTAAGGTAATACCGATCGTTAAATGAATAGTTTAGCCTGGCCAGGTAGCCCACATTGGCGCGTTCCTGGTTGTCTTGTATTACTTTTTGTACGGTGGCTTTTGAAAGCCCGTTTATACCAAGTGTTGTATTTCCGTTGGAAGCAAAGTTGCTGCCGGTAGTTTTGATGTCTTTGTACTTAAAATGGTCACGCGTTGCTACCGCTGTTGCATTAATACGGTGCCTGCCAATAGTGGTTTCATACGTGAGTATATTATCAAACACGTAACTATTGGTAGCCCTGTTGGCAATGTTTCCGTTTGCGCTCGATAACAAACTTTGTACCGTGGCAGGGTCGTATCTGCCGGCTACGCCGGCGCCTTCTTTAATATAAAAGTTCTCGTAGGTAAAACCACCGCTTTCGCGTTTTTCAAAATTGGAAAGCAGGTTGGCTTTGTAACTCAGCCCCTTTATCCATGGTATGCTTACCACGGCGTAGGTATTTAGGCGAAACACATTGTATACATCAGTATTGAAAACGCTGCCATCGCTTACACCCCATAACGGGCTGATGAGTGACTGCGTATATGGATATTTTTCAAGATTGTTGGCAGAATCGCGGTATAAAACACCATACGGAGACATTAACTCTGCAGCGCCAACGTTTGCCGTATTGCCGGAGTAATCCCTCCTGGAATAAGCTGCATCTATACCCGCTTCCAGCCAGGACGTTACTTTTGTATTGAGCTTACTGGTAACCGTGATACGATTAAATTTATCGCCCACTACAATGCCCTTGCTGTTGTTGTAAGAAGCAGCCAGGTAATAATTGGTATTGGGGGTGGCACCAGATACAGAGCCATAATAATCCTGGCCAACACCGGTTCTTATCACCTTGTCAAGCCATACTGTTTCGCGGCCTGCATTGAGGTTGGCCAGTTCGCCAGCCTGTAGCCAGTTGGTACTTCCCGGTAGATATTTATTGCGCGCGTTTACAACCGTTATCCATTCTGCCCCTTTCAGCATTTCGGGCCGGTTATTCCATTCCTGTATTCCTGCGCCTGCCTTAAATGCAATGACTGGTTTTCCGATTTTTCCTTTTTTAGTAGTAATGGCTATTACACCGTTGGCAGATCTTGAGCCATAAGCAGCGGCGGATACTGCATCTTTCAACACATCATAACTGGCAATATCACCCGGGGCAATATCACTTACCGAACCCAGGTACACTGCACCATCCAACAATATCAGCGGGTCGTTGGTACCGCTGATAGAACGCTGGCCACGTACCAGTATGCTGGGCTGTCCGCCTGCATTATTTACTGCGCCAATATTAAGACCAGGTACATTGCCCCTCAATGCTTCCAACGCATTCATATTGGGCATGAGTGCCAGTGGCGAATTTTCCATTTTTACAGAAGATACTGCACCGGTAAAATCTTTTCTTTTGGTAGTACCGTAACCAATCACCACCACATCATTCAGATCTTTGGATTCTTCTTTCAGCTGAACAGACAAGCTGGTACGGCCCGCCAACGCAATCTCCTGCGTGGTGAAACCAACATAACTAATAACAAGCACGGCATTGCTGTTGGCAATATTCAATGAAAAAGTACCGTCTTCTTTTGACACCGTACCATTACCGGAACCTTTTTCCATGATACTCACATTGGCGATAGGCTGGTTAGCGGCATTTACGATGCGGCCAGTAACTACCGCGTAAGGTGATTCATTTTCTTTGCCCTGTGCAGAAATAACAATCAGGTCATTACCAATGATCTTGAAAGAGAGCAGCGTGTGTTCAAGTAATTTTTTCATTACTTCTCCCGCTGGCCGTTCCTGCACACTAATATTTATCCGCTGTTCGTTCGGTAATATACCATCGTTGTAGAGAAAACGAAAAGAGGTTTGTCGTTCAATGGTTTTAAATGCTTTCTTCAGCGATGCATTTTCCAGCTTAAGCGTAATACTCTCCTGTGCCATGCTATTATTGGCAAAAGATTGTATGGAAAATAGGCAAATAAGCAGTACCGTCATTTTCATTATCAGCAAGCATTTAATTACTGAAGTAGCGGCGCAATGACGCGCCCTACATCCAATTTTTTTCATAACTTAGTTTTGAAGTGTTAAAGGATGAAAAGGCCTCCCCCCGGAGACTTTTTTAATTTCTGAATTTAACCAACGGGGAATGGTGCAAACATTCTCCGTTTTTTGTAGCGTTTAGGTGTGTTGGCTCATATGCAGTTTTTAGGTTATCAATCGTTTATATAAAAGCTTGTCAGTAAGTTTATCTACCAGATGGTTACCACCCCGTCTTTCAGCGTGTATTGAAAATGCGCAGAGAACTGCAATCCTTCCATTACTTCATCCAGGGTTTTATTCTCAAACGTAACCGTATAGGTATTTGCGCTCAGGTTTTTATTATTTACAATGATTTGCACATTGTACCACCGTTCAATTTCAGCCATCATATTGTTGAAAGGCGTTTCATCAAATGCGAGCTTGTTCTTCACCCACATGGTTTCGTATACATCTTCCCCCTTTTTATCGAGGTGGACATTCTCCACGGTCATGACCTCTTTTGCTGCCGTCTTTTTCGTATCTGCCGTACCACTATTTTCAAATGCCGCAGTGGCGTTATCAATCACCACTTTTTCATTGGGCTTCAGCACTACTTTTTTGCCGGGTTGGTTGTTGAGCGTTACTTCTACAGAACCCCGAATCAAAGCAGTTTCGGTTGTTTTATCGGCCGGGTAAGAACGCACATTAAAAGCCGTACCCAATACTTTCACCTGTACGGTACTGGTATGAATGATAAAGGGCCTCGACTTATCCTTTATTACATCAAAATAAGCTTCGCCACTCAGCCTTACTTCGCGCAGTTTTCCGCTAAAGTCTCCATTGTATTCCAGTTTGCTGTCTGCATTCAACCATACCTGTGTACCATCTGGTAGTTCAATTTTTGATTTGGAGCCAGGTTTGGTACTAATGGTATTACCGGCCATCCTGGGTGGCACTGTACTTAATTTGGCTTCACTGGTTCGTAACAGCATGATTACCGTTAATACGGATGCTGCAATGCCGCCACCTATCCACCACCATTTGCGTGTAGTAGCCGGTGGGTTGCCCGGTATCAACCGGGCCTCTGCATCGTCATCATCAAACTGCAGTGCCGGGGTGCCGAGGTGATTGCTAAGGCGTTCAAGGTGTTTATCGAAGCCCAGCGGTGTATTTACTGCGGCATTGCCCTGGCGGGTATTCCAGATATCGCGCAACAGCAAAACCCTTTCTGCTGCAAGGGGGTCTTGCTGCACCAAGTTTGCCAGCTCATCTAATTCTGCGGGCGTGGCTTCTCCTGAAAGTTGTAAGCTGACCAGCAGCCAGAGTTTTTCTTCTGTCATAACTTAACTGTTAACATAGACAAGGGGATGAAATAGAAAGTACCAAACGAACTAAAAATAAATGGAAAAATTTTTCAGGCGGTCAGGAAGCGGAACGCCTGCCGGTTTGCGGCATCTGTGAGTGAATGGAGTTTGGAATGAACGCTGCTATCTTTCGGGTGGCAATAAATACCTGGTTGCGTACCGTGAGCACAGAAATATTTAATATGGCAGCGGCTTCTTTGTAAGACATACCGTCTTCTTTTACCAGTTGAAAAACAATACGGCATTGCGGGGGTAACTCGCGTATACACTGCTGTATTTTTCGGATGGTGTCTGCAGAAACGCATAAATCCTCTGGACTGCCCAGGGTAACACCGGGCTCAAAATCCAGTTCATCCAGCCTTACCACGGTGTTCTTAAAATACCGGGCAATATAATTGAGGCAAAAATTCTTTGCAATGGTATACAGGTAAACTTTGAGGTTGCCGATATCAGGAAGTTTGTTTCTTATCTGCCATAATTTTATAAAAACATCAGAAACAATTTCTTCGGCTGCCTCATGCGACTTTACAAAGGAGAAACAAAAATTTTTCAATTGCGGAGACAGTAATGCATAGAGCGTTTCATATGCTTTCATGTCTTCGTAAAGGGCTATCTGTTGCTGCAGTTTGGCAATATCAGGGTTAGTATTGGTCAAAAGCTGGTTTTGGTTACGGCAGTAAAAATAGTAAACTGAATACGTTCATACAATAAACAATATTTTGGTATAATAAGCTGCTTATTGCAATAGCATACCTTATGTGATTCCTCGCTTGCGTTTGTTTTAAAAGGAAGCTAACGCCACAATGTGGAAACGATGCTTTTACTGAATAGAGCGTTAGCTTCCTCCAAATCAATGTTAAGGGTTGTATCAGGTAAGTTTCACGGCTTGCCTTGCCAGCAGTTTCCATGCTTTTGCCTGTTTTACCCACACGGTCATAACGGCAATTTTTACTACGCCGGGTTTACCGCCATCGTTGCTGGTACCGTTTAATTTATGCCTTACAATAGCAGTACTTCCTACTACTTTTATTGTTTGTTCAGATAAATCGATGGTAACAAAATCATTGGCGCCACTGGCCAGGGCTTCAACAAACGCCGCCTGGTCTTCTACTTTGCCTCCTGAATGTCCGTAACTCAAATCGGGCAAACTGATCTTTGTAAGCGCAGCGCGGTCGCCATCCAGCATGGCTTTGCGCAGTGTTTCTACCGCGGTTGCAACAGCTTGTTCATCTTTTGATTGCGCATGCACTGCCATGTTCATTGTAGCTACCGCCACTAAAAGGAAAAGCAAATGTTTCATGTTTGGTGAATTATTTGATTAAATGAATTATTGTACAAATATAACCGGCGTTATATTAACCGGGCCCAATAACCCGGAAGCTTTTGGTTGCCACCCTGAAGCAGTGAATAAACCGTCTGCCCCGCGGTTCTTTGCCAGCCTTGCCGGAAAATTGGTATTGTAAAACTTCTTCCATACAATGCCGCGTTTGTCCAAATCCGCTATACGGTTGGCCATACCATTGGTAACATATACCTCCAATAAGTTGTCTTCTTTAAAACGCGCCGCCGGAATGGTGATGATATAAGACGGCCCCAGCAATACCCCCAGCCTGGTTCCGTTTAACACCACTTCAGCGCTTTCGCTTACTTCGCCCAGGTTTAGCTGCCACGCCGGAAAATTACCGGACGGCTTTCTGAAATGAATGGAATACTTTGCGGTGCCTGAAAAAGTTTTTACAGCATCATTGCCGGGTATATCTGTCCATGAACCAAGGGTTTTGAGATGGACAGCAGCCGGCAGCTCGGGCCCACCGCTTACAAAATCTATTTTCCAGTTGCCGGTTATAGTCTGTGCTTCGCCCTTAGCTGCTGTGTAAGGAAATAGCGGTCCGCTAACTGAAGCCACAGATGTTTGCACGATAATACTTTCGCCCGGTTGCAAATCAAGATACACAGCAGTACTGGTTTCCCCGGCGTTTTTAATTTTTGCCAGCCCTTTTCTTTCCTGCATTGCATCAAACAAAACAACGCTCCTACTTTTTGTTTGCAGTAACACATCTCCTGAAAAAGCATTGTTGCCTGCGTTAGAAATAAAATAATAACTGCCGCCTGCGTATTGACGACGTACAAATTGTAATTCCTTATCTGCCATCGGCTCTCTTCTGATGGCTGCGGCAGACAACAGGGCAGATAAATCATCGCCCAGCAAAAATTGCCCCTTGCCTGCTGTAGCTTTTTTAATACCGCCCTCATCAGTAAAATGCAGTTCGCCCAGTAACTGGTTAAAAGCTGATTGCCGCTCCTGCAAAGCTGTTAACCCGGGAGGGCCTGCCGGCATATTTTTATACACCAGTATGGAAGCCCCTTCGTTGGCAAGTTGTACCAGTTGTTGCAAGGTTTCCAGTGGCATGTATTGTGTGGCGGCCAGCAAAATGGTTTGATAATTAACGGAACCGGTTTGCAGTAAATGCTTGTTTGGTTTTACCTGCAATAGTTGTTTATCGGAAATCAGATCAAACGCATACCCTTTCTGAAGCAGGTATTCTGCACTGCTTTTGAAGATCGTTTTCTCAAAACCTTTCATACCATCAAAATGGTGTAACATTTCATTGCCTGGCTCCGAGTTTTTGTCGCTAAACGGAAAGTACAACAGTATGTCATTATCAGGCTTGCCCATTTGTAAAAAAGACTGGCACCTGGCAATATACCTGTTAAGTGTTGGAAAATCGCGCCAGAAAGAATTGGCGGGCGTAAAATGTACAGCCGCATAAAAAAGCCAGCCGGGCCATGTTTCATGTTGGGGAGAATAATTGGTGCCATGATAAAATATATGGTTTACACCACCCACAAAATATTTATCAATAGCCAGCTTAACATCGCCCAATGACGATTGAAAATGTTCATCCAACCAGGTAGCAGATTCTGATGATGCCAGCGGTTTGCCCATTACATGCGCTGTAGAAGTGGCAAATTTGAATCGCAGAATATCGGTTCCTTCAGTTTCGGGAATATCTATAACGCCATACAGATCCAAAATATTAGCCGGCGACCCATGGCTCTGGTTTCGGATGAGCTTGCCTTTAGCTTTTGCCCATTCGTGCCAGGGACTGGTAAACTTTTCGAGTAATAATTCAGAAATGGTTTGCCGATAATCATACAATACCCGGCTGTTTTTTTCTTTACTGTCTTTCTGGTACAAGGCAGGCAGTTCATTTTTAAGATCGTACCCGCGTCGTTTTGTAAACTGCTGTAAGAAATCAGGCGTCCAGTTGCTTTGGCCCCGCGCATCATCTACTTCATAAGAGTCGTTAAAGTATGACCGAAGATAACTGACATCCTTACCCGAAAATGCCTTGTCGAATTGCGCCAGATAATTTTTCAGTGCAGAAGAAGAAAAATGATCAATGGCATCGCCTTCTCCACCAGGGGCAGCACGCTCGACCATTTTGCCATGCCAGCCCTGAAAAAGCGCGTACAGCGTCCAGTTAGTGGCGGCGGGTGCTGTCCAGTTAAGTTTTCCACTGCTATCTGCTTTATCGGTGATGTCTATTGGTTCGCCTTTATCAGGGAAAGCCATTAATAATTGCAGGGGTAATTTTTTCTCAAAGCGTACCTGGTCAAATGCATACAATTGTAAATTACTGTTGGTAGCAATAGGATAGCTCAACGTTTTTATATCGGGCACTTTACCGCTTTCTGTTCTTACCAGTGGTTGCTGAACAAATTGTATGGGTTGTTGTAATTGCTCACCGCCTTTGAGAGTATAAGTAACAAGGTTGATATTCTTGCAGGCATCCTCTGGTGTAACCCACGGACCGCCAAAGGGCCAGCCGGTTCCGGTGGCCATATCAACGCCCATGCCTAATCGCTTTGCTTCCTGCAGGGTAAATTGCAGCATGTCTACCCACTTCGGGCTAAGATAATCAATGAACTGTTCTTCATAACCTTTAACGCCGTAGATAGGTGTAATTTCCAGTCCGCCAAGGCCCGCCTGCTGGTACATTTTTATATTGGCAGCCAGGTCTGTTTTGTTTACTGCACTTCCCTCCCACCACCAGCGTGTCCATGGTTTATTGGTTTGGCTAATAGCGGGCCATTGTATTTGCGCACTAACAAACAGCAGACTACACAGAAGCACAACAAGCAAACTCAGTTTTTTCATATTATTAAGTCAAAATTCAAAAGTGACAAATTTAAAAATGCTACGCCGGCTTTCATTGCCCAAAACAACCATGATCTGTTTGTAAAATTATTAGCGTTGATATGCAGTTTGATACGCCCGAGCGGTGTGACCAACAGTACTGACCACTTCGCGTTTTCAATTATGCTATGTTAACGAACCAGAAACTAAAAACTAAAACTACAAACTATGAACAAAGAACTATAAACTATAAACTAAGAACTATGAACTAAGAACTATGAACTACTTCCACCGCATATACATTTTCCACGCCTTCAAAATTAGCACGGAATATTACCCATTTGCCATCTGGCGAAAAATGCACATTAGGCTCAAGCCGGTAATTATGGCGCTTCATATTTACCAGTTTTTCGGAATTGAATTTATTATTTGCAGGTGTAAACAGGTATATCCACATGCCGTCTTTTGCGCGGGCCACCTGGCCTTCATTGCCGCCATCGCCGCAAAATAATTGCTGGTTGGGCGATGTATTGAAATGAATACTCCACTCATCCCGGGCAAGTGCATATCTATTCTCTTTTCCGGTGGCAAGATCTGCTCCCGCTACAAAAAAAGTTTCGCCCTTGGGCATTTGTAAATCAAACCAAATGGTTTTGCCATCGGGCGAAAACCATTCATGCCCTGCAATTTCCATGTTCATGGTTCTTTTATGCACCAGGCTGATGGCTTTTGATTGCACGTTGATTGTCCAGATACGATCTACTTTGTGCCAGGGACCTTCATGACAAAACATCAGCAACGCGGGATCTGTGGGAGAAAACTGCACATGGTTTAACCAGGCGCTGTCTGTAAATATTTTTTTTAATTCTTTGGTACGCACATCAATGGTAAACAAAGTTCGCGGCAGCTTGGCTTCGTAAATAATATTGAAGTAATCAGATTTATTGGGATGGTTTTTGAAAAGTTCTTTTTCTTTATCCTCGTTCCAGGCACCCGCCAGTAAGGTTTCGTCTGCATTCAACGTAGTAATGCTGGCCTTGAAATCAGCAGGAAAAACATATACCAGGTCTGTTTTTCCGGTGCCGATATTGGTGACATAGATACTGTCCTGTACCTGGTAATATACATTTGCGCCTTTTCTCCCCACTATTTCTGCGTTCATGGCAGATGGCTGATGCGTAAGCGGTGCTGATCTCAATGTTGTCAGGTCAATTATATACAGCTGTTTATCTTTTGTGTTGCTGTTATAGGTTTCCTGTTTGGCAGCTTTTTCATTCTCAGGCTGGGTGGCTTCGCTGCTGTAATACACCATACTGTTGCCCACAAACGGATTATTGTGAAAGTAGAAACTCATGTTACTGCGGCCATTGTTGGTGAGGCGCATTACTTTATGGTGGGTGTCTTTGTCAATCCAAACGGCGGGCATTTTTTGAGCACCTGTTTCTAGTAGCGGTTGTGCAAAGGAATGAATGACGCACATACAACAGGCCGGCAGGCAGTATATCCATTTATTCATAAAGCAAGCGTATATCAGTGAAATTAGTATTTAAAAGTAAGCAAGGCCTGAAGTAAATCGTCCTGAGCCGTCCTGTACGCGGATAGCATCGTTTAGCCATTAACTTTTAGCAATTAGCTATTAGGAAGTCCACGGCAAACAGCCAGGGCTTCTTGCCACTTTTTTAACAACAGGCCATTCGATTCGCTATTAACTTGCGGATCACAACCACTAGCCACTAGCCACTAGCCACTAGCCACTAGCCACTAGCCACTAGCACTAGCCACTAACAGCTAACAGCTAACAGCTAAATTAATACCCGTATTTTTGATACTTCAATTGCATTAAAATTGCACTTATGTGTGGAATCGTAGCATATATCGGTCCGCGTGAAGCATACCCAATTATTCTAAAAGGCCTCAAACGTCTTGAATACCGTGGGTATGACAGCGCCGGGGTTGCGCTGCTGAATGAAAGCGGCCTGCATGTTTATAAGAAAAAAGGCCGTGTTGCAGAACTGGAAGAAAGTGTGCTGGGCAAAGATCTGCAGGCGCATATCGGCATTGGCCATACCCGTTGGGCCACCCATGGCGAACCAAGCGATCGCAATGCTCACCCGCATGTATCTGCCAATGGTAAACTGGCCATGATACACAATGGCATCATCGAGAATTACGCACAACTAAAAAAAGAACTGCAGAACAAGGGCTACCACTTTAAAAGCGATACTGATACGGAAGTGTTGCTCAACTTTATTGAAGACATACAGGAAAACAACCATTGCAGCCTGGAAGAAGCATTGCGCATTGCTTTAAAACGAGTTACCGGCGCCTATGTGATTGTACTGGCAGATGCAGACAACCCTGATACATTGATTGCCGCACGCAAAGGCAGTCCGCTGGTGATTGGCGTTGGTAAAGAAGAACATTTTCTTGCCTCAGATGCATCCCCTATTATTGAATATACCAAAGAAGTGGTGTACGTAAACGATTATGAACTGGCTATTCTGCGGCCTGGTGAACTCATCTTAAAAAACCTGGGAAACGAAAAAATTACGCCGTACATACAAAAACTTGATCTGGAACTGGCAGCCATAGAAAAAGGCGGTTATGAACATTTCATGCTGAAAGAAATATTTGAACAACCGGATACCATATATGATTGCCTGCGCGGAAGGCTTGATGCAGTGGCAGGCACCATTACCATGAGTGGGGTGCAGAATTACATTGAGCAACTCAAAAATGCACCACGCATTATCATCATTGCATGCGGTACCAGCTGGCATGCAGGCCTGGTGGCAGAATATGTTATTGAAGAATTATGCCGCATACCGGTAGAAGTTGAATACGCTTCAGAGTTCCGTTACCGCAACCCGGTAGTACATAAAGGAGATGTAATTATTGCTATTTCGCAAAGCGGCGAAACAGCGGATACCATTGTGGCCATTGAAAAAGCCAAAGAGCAGGGCGCTATCATTTTTGGCATCTTAAACGTGGTGGGCTCGTCCATTGCCCGCATCTCTCACGCCGGCGCCTATACGCACGCCGGGCCGGAAATTGGGGTGGCCAGCACAAAAGCATTTACGGCACAACTGGTGGTGCTTACCATGGTGGCCTTAAAAGTGGGCTATGAAAAAGGCAGCATTGGCCAGGAACAATACATGCACCTGCTCAAAGAATTACAGGAAATACCGGGGAAGGCGGCCATCATTTTACAAAACACAGATAACATAAAAAGGATTGCAGAAAAATATAAAGATGCGGCCAATGCCTTGTACCTGGGCCGCGGCTACAACTTCCCCATCGCGCTGGAAGGTGCGCTCAAATTGAAAGAGATATCCTACATCCATGCAGAAGGATACCCTGCGGCAGAAATGAAACATGGCCCCATTGCATTAGTAGATGAGCGCTTACCCGTTTTTTTTGTAGCCACTAAAGACGTGTACTATGAAAAGGTGGTGAGCAATATACAAGAGATAAAAGCCCGCAAAGGAAAAGTTATTGCCGTAGTGAGCGAAGGTGATGAAGCCATTGCCAATATGGCCGATGATATCATGATTGTGCCCGAAGCCCATGAAATTGTTGCACCCATGCTTAGTGTTATACCGCTTCAATTGCTCAGCTATTATACAGGTGTTGCTAAAAACCTGGATGTAGATAAACCGCGCAACCTGGCTAAAAGCGTAACCGTTGAATAAACACGCCGTTACCAGTTAACTAACGATTGTGATTAATTACTCCTGTTCAAAACCTATTGCATGAACATCATCCGCAAAAGTCCGGTCAATTCATTGGGTTATAATTTTGTAGCGCCCGGTTTTCTGCCAAAAGGTAAAGACGAATATTACCTGCGCAACCAGCAAAACAAAAACACGATCAACTACCGCAAGTTAACCGCTTACGAAATTGAAGTGCTGGTACGCAACCGAAATACCTCAGACGACTGGAACCAAATATTGGTTTCTGATGCATTTACACCTGAACTGGTACAAAGCTGTAAATTTTTTGGACTGGTTCGCATTGGCCGGCTGGAACCTTTTTATCTTGAATTCCACAACCTGCGCAGGCCGGTTGGGTTGTACAACAGCACCATCATCAGCTCAGACCTGGGTAACAATGTGGTGATTGATAATTGCAATTACCTTTCGCATTATATTATTGGTAACGATGCCATGATTGTAAACGTGCATGAATTGGCCACCACCGATTATGCCCGCTTTGGGAATGGTATTGTAAAGGATGGCGAAGATGAGGCCAACCGCATCTGGCTGGAGGTCTGCAATGAAAACGGTGGCAGAAGCATCATACCATTTGATGGAATGCTGCCCGGTGACGCATGGTTATGGACCAGGTTTCGCGACAATGCGCCTTTGCAGGAAGCATTTAAACAGTTTACGGATAATGAATTCGACAAACACCGCGGCTACTATGGCGAAATTGGCGACCGCACCGTCATCAAAAACTGCGCTATCATAAAAGATGTATGGATTGGAAGCGATGCCTATATAAAAGGCGCTAACAAATTAAAAAACCTCACTATCAATTCTAACGCTCATGCAAAGTCGCAGGTGGGCGAAGGTTGCGAACTGGTTAATGGCATCATCAATGAAGGATGCCGTATTTTTTACGGCGTAAAGGCGGTGCGGTTTTTTATGGCTTCGCATTCTCAATTGAAATACGGCGCAAGGCTTATCAATTCTTACCTGGGCAATAATGCCACTATTAGCTGCTGTGAGGTGTTGAACTCGCTTATTTTTCCGGCGCACGAACAGCACCACAACAATTCCTTTTTATGCGCTGCCCTGGTAATGGGGCAAAGCAATATGGCCGCCGGGGCCACCATTGGTTCTAACCACAATTCGCGCAGCCCCGACGGTGAAATTATTGCCGGGCGTGGCTTCTGGCCGGGCCTTTGCGTAAGCCTCAAGCATAACTCCGTTTTTGCCAGCTTCTGCATCCTGGCCAAAGGAGATTACCCGGCGGAATTGAATATCACCTTTCCGTTTTCGCTGGTAAGCAACGATGCGAGTAAGGATCATCTGATGATTATGCCCGCCTATTGGTTTATGTACAACATGTACGCATTGGCGCGCAATTCATGGAAGTACGTAGACCGCGATAAACGTACCGATAAAATTCAGCTGATTGAATACAACTTCCTCGCGCCGGACAGCATCAATGAAATTATTCACTCGCTTGAATTGATGAAAACGATAGTGGGCAATGCCTATGCAAAAAAATTCAATCAACGCATGGGTGCGGCTGACCTTAAAAAGACAGGAGAAAAATTACTGGAAAGCAACGACTCCCTTGTAGAAGATTTGGAACTATTGGTACCCGGCGTTGAAAACAGCGACCGCACCGTGTTGCTGATAAAAGCTTTACCTGCCTATCAATTGTACAAGGAACTGGTAAACTATTACGCCATGGCAGAAGTAATTTCCTTCATTGGAATCAATAAAATAAAAGATGCTGCTGCTTTACAGTCGCATCTGCCGTCTGCCATCAAACTACCATCATGGATAAATGCGGGCGGGCAACTTATTCCCGCAATGGAACTGGATAAATTAATACTACAGGTTAGTACTAAAAAAATAAAAAACTGGGCCGGTATTCATGGGTTTTATAAAAAACAGGCTGCGTTGTATCCTACCCAAAAATTGCAACATGCACTGGCAGCATTGCAAACCATTTATGGCATTAACCTGAAAAAAAATACAGCTTCACTAAAACAATTGCTGCAGCAGGCCATGTATACCAAAGAATGGATGGTGAAAGGTATTTACGACAGCCGTGCTAAAGACTATACTAATACTTTCCGCAAGATGGTGTATGCAAACCGGAAGGAAATGGATACAGTTACCGGCAGTCTTGAAAACAATGGTTTTATTAAACAGGAGCAGGATAGCCTGGTCTCGTTCAAAAAAGATATAGCGGCCATTACAAAGCGCTTCAAACTATAACTGTCAAGTAATTTTGCTGCTAAGGCATTTTTATAAATTGAATACTGATAGACTGTTGCGCATGGCTGTTTACCTTCAGCACATACATTCCCGGGTGCAGGGTTGCCAGTTGCAGGGGAATATGATTAGTTCCTTTCGTTAACCACGCGTCTTTTGCCTGAACCAATTGTCCCTGCACGGTATAAATAGTTATCCTGGCTACACCGGTCACATGGGAATTCACTGTTAACGTGGTATTGCTGCGCACAGGCGAGGGCCAAAGTAAAGCTGTATTATCTGCCACTACATTTACACCAACACTGATTTTTTTACTGTAAGAAATGACGCTGTCTTTATCTACCATTTGTAGCCGGTAATATCTTTTGCCTGTTAAGACTCTTTTATCTGTGTAATTATACAAAGTATGGTTATCATGTGCGGCTAACTCCGCAATGGTTGTATAACGGCTATCGTCTGCAGATGCTTGCAATGAAAAACTAAGCGGCTTTGAGGATGTGGCCATTTCCCAATTAATAATAACTCCATTTGGAATAATATTTCCGTTTATTGAAACCAGTTCCAACGGCAATGCGTTTTGCAGCGCTGCACTACTACCCAATGTAAAATAATCGATGGTGCTGAATGCGGGCAAGTCATTACTAACCACCGATCCTGCTGCGCCTGCAGAACCAGTAGTGGCGGTATTACCGCTTTCCGTCCATGCGCCGCCTACCAGCTGGGCTACCCGCAATGCCGCAAGATCAGTAACGCCGCCGCTGTTTACATTGTCAAATGATAATTCAATTTTTGCTGGTGGCGCTGCAACCGCATCTGCTAAAACAGACCAGTATTCAATAGAAGAGGTATGGTGAATGCCGTTGACAGGCGTTGTGGCAAGTGCTTTTGGGTTCGATTTAAAAAATGCTGCAGTTACGCTGCCGGTACTATTTTTCAATGCTATCCACCGCTTGCTATTTCCTTTTCCCACAGGAAACAGGAAGTGCTCATTGCCCAGCAAGCCCTCCTTTTTTAATGCACCATTGATGAAACGGTTATTGGGTAACGAGTCTGCCACCAACGTGCAACCAGCCTGTAAAGTTAGAAGAAACGACGGGTTGTTTACGGTGCCGTCTACCAGGTGCAGCTGGTAAGGCAATGACAGATCAGCTAAGAGTGAGATGCCGGCACTATTGTTTACCCGCATTGCCACACTGTTACTGATAGCAGTTATTTGCACATCCTGGTTGATACTGCCATTGAACTCTATTGCAGGCAATCCACTGCCCGTTTCGGTAATAGTGCCACCTGTTTGCAGGCAATGGCCTTTCACAAACACGGTATTGTTGTTGCTTTGGCTGGCCAAATTGAATACGCCACCGTGCTGCACAAGGTTGCCATTGATACGTGTGGGCGCACTCACATTGAGGTTACATATAACACCGGTCTCAATTACCAGGTTGCCGTTTATGGTAAAAGGGTTGGCAGCGGTGGTGGCATACGACTGACTACCGCCGGAGGCTTCGCTGCTGAGTACCAGCGTGCCATACGTTCGGTTAGTTGAAGCAATGGTATAGCCTCCGCCCGGTACGTTAAAAGTAAAAATTCCGTTCTCTGTTCCCGGCTGTTTTGATAAAAGCGTTACCATGGCGGCATGGGTTGTTCTTGTACGGTGGATGTACTGTCCGCCATTGTTGATGCGAAGCGAGTCACGAACAGAAATTGCCGACGAACTGGTAGCGCCCGATGCATTGATAAAAACACCGCCGCTGTCGATGATTAGTCCATAACCCGGACCAGTAACCGTAAACGCGGGTGTAATGGTGCTGGTTGCCGGAATTTCGAACCGTATACTATTGCCTGCGCCGGGTTTAAGGTGCAGGGTGCTGATGGTAACAGCTGCGGAAACAGGTAAAGTAACGGTGTAGTTGCCGGAGACGAAACTATTGTCCAGCACTACATCATCGGTTATAGAAGGCAGTGTATTGCCGGTCCAGTTGGTGGCATTGTCCCACTGGCCGTCGCCACCCTCCCCATCCCACCTCACCTGGCTGGCCAGTGGCAGAGATAGTAACAATACAAATGTCATCAGCAGGCAATGCATGAGCCTGCCTTTTTTTTCAGAATAGGAATAAGGCATAATGGGTGCTATATAAATGGAAAGTGTGTAGTATCCTTCAATATGAAATGAAATACATTTCCGATGTTCAAGGTAGCGGGAAAGAAAAATATGGCCATGGGGATTTCATCGTTGGGAAAACGTTTTTTTCTCTTTTTAAAACGTTGTTACACCGTGGCCGGAAGCCGAGGTCCGGCCTTGCAATGACGCCAAGCAGTTATCCGCGACGTCTTTGCGAGCCGCTTGCAGGCTGATCATTTGTTAGTGGTTTGCGCGGCGAAGCAATCCAGAATCCGGGATAGCAGCCTGTTACACAAAAGTGCAACCGCATCATGCGCAATAAATACATCAAGACCAGAAGCCATGTTGAGATTGCTTCACCGCCGTGACTCTCTAATAATATAAGGTCTATTCTGGCGGTTCGCAATGACGTCGCGCCAGACGTGGAGGCATGAACTATAAACTACAAACTATGAACTATGAACTATGAACTATGAACTCTAAACTATGAACTATAAACTATGAACTAAAAACTATGAACTAAAAACTATTTCTTCCTGAAAAACAACCGCACCGGTACGCCTTTAAAGTTGAACCGTTCGCGCAAACGGTTTTCAAGATAATTTTTATACGGCTGTTTTACATCGTCCGGAAAATTGCAGAAAAATGCAAAAGAAGGAACAGGTGTGGGCAACTGTGACACATATTTTATACTAATTGCATGACCACGCACCACCGGCGCATGATACTGCCTTACCGCATCCTGAATGGCATCATTGAGCTCTGAGGTAGGAATTTTTTTACTGCGGTTTTCATACACTTCCAGGGCTGTCTCTATTACTTTAAAGATGCGCTGTTTTTCCTGTACTGAAATAAATAAGATAGGAATATCTGAAAACGGTGCAATGCGTTCTTTTAATTCTTTTTCATAATCGCGCGCTGTGTTGGTTTGCTTTTCTACCAAATCCCACTTGTTTACAATTAATACAACGCCTTTGCCTTTGCGCGCAGCAAGGCTAAAGATATTGATATCCTGTGCGGTAATGCCCTTACCGGCATCCAGCATCAGCAGGCATACATCCGCCTCATCCATGGCTTTAATGGCGCGGATGACGGAGTAGAACTCAAGATCTTCCATCACCTTTGTCTTTTTACGCACACCGGCTGTGTCTATCAATATAAATTCTTTCTGAAAAAGTTTGTAATGGGTATGTATGGTATCACGCGTGGTACCGGCCACATCACTTACAATGGTTCTTTCTTCGCCAATCAAAGCGTTTAGCAAAGATGATTTGCCCACATTAGGTTGGCCAATGATGGCAAATTTGGGCAAACCCTCTCCTTCTTTCAAAGCATCTTCTTCATCTGGAGGTATGCCCGCGGTAATAGCATCCAGTATTTCGCCGGTACCGCTCCCTGTCATTGATGAAAGAAAGAATATAAATTCAAACCCAAGGCTGTAAAATTCTGATGCTTCCAGCAATCGTTCGTGGTTGTCTACCTTATTTACTGCCAGGTACACCGGTTTGGAAGTCCTGCGCAATACATTGGCCATAGATTCATCCAGCTCGGTAATACCGGTGGCGCAATCTACCACAAACACAATCGCATCGGCTTCATCTATCGCCACCAGTACCTGCTTCTTGATTTCTTTTTCAAACACGTCCTGGCTTTCGGGTACAAAACCGCCGGTATCTATAACATTAAATGCTTTGCCATTCCAGTCGGTTACACCGTATTGCCTGTCGCGCGTAACGCCACTGATATCATCTACAATGGCTTTGCGCTGTTCAAGCATCCGGTTAAAAAAAGTGCTCTTGCCCACATTTGGCCGCCCAACAATGGCTACTGTATATCCGTTCATAAAAAATTATAACTGTTTAATAAATGCGCTGACTATTGTTTGCATGCTGTCATCAACAAAACAAACCAACCTGCTGCTTTCTTAAAATACATATCGTGATGTATTAGTGATACCCGTATTCCTTCAGGTGAATATCATTATCCCTCCATTTGGGTTTCACTTTTACAAAGAGTTCTAAAAATACTTTTTGCCCCAAAAATTTTTCTATGTCTGTACGCGCCGCCATGCCCAGGGCTTTAATGCCCTGTCCTTTTTCGCCCAGAATAATACCTTTCTGTGTATCGCGCTGCACTATAATGTCTGCCTGTATTTTTACCAGGGTAGATTTTTCTTTAAATTCCTGCACCAGCACAGTGGTGTGATACGGTATCTCTTCTTCATACAACTCATAGATTTTTTCGCGTATCATTTCGCCCACAAAAAAACGAACGGGTAAATCTGTAATATCGTCTTCAGCAAAAAACGGTTGCCCTTCGGGCAGCAGTGCTGTAATTTGCTGCAGCAATTCATCTGTATGCTGATTTTTAATGGCAGAAATGGCGATGGCACCAGTACAATACGATTGCTGTTTGAAAAACGATAATGCTGTTTCCGTTCGCTCTTTGCCCACTTTATCAGTCTTATTGCACACCACCAGTACCGGTACCTTCAGTTTAAGGGCAGCAAATATGTCATGCGATTCTGAGGTGTCTTTATCTGTAAGATCGTGCAGCAACACCGCCACATCAGCATCTTCCAATGCTTCTTTTACCGCGGTCATCATTTTTTCATGCAGCTTGTATTTGGGTTCAATGATACCGGGTGTATCAGAAATGATAAGCTGGTAGTCTTTGGTTGTAAGGATGCCTTTGATGCGGTGCCGGGTAGTTTGAACTTTCGATGAAATGATAGCCAGCTTCTCGCCCAAGAGTGCATTGAGCAAGGTGCTTTTACCCGCGTTGGGCTTTCCAAATATGTTTACAAAACCCGCTTTCATGATAAAATGGTTAAGGTTTGCGAGGCGTCAGTCGTCAGTCGTGAGGCGTAAGAAATAACAACTCCATCGGCCGCCATTATTTCTCCATGCACCGCCGCATATCCGTACCCGCTCCCTGCAAAAATATCAATAAAAAAGCCCACTGGTTATGTGGGCTTTCTTCTCGTTGCGAAGGGAGGGATCGAACCTCCGACCTTCGGGTTATGAGCCCGACGAGCTACCGCTGCTCTACTTCGCGATGTATGGGGTGCAAATGTACGGGACAAATTATTCCAAAACAAATAAAAAGAGAAAAGCCCCGGATAACCCGGGGCTCTTGCATAACCAACACTGCTGCTCAACTCTTTTTAATACTGCTGGCGCCGCTTTTGCTCATTTTCTTGAACACGCCATTTCCTTTTATAACAATATCACTGGCGCCGCTGGCGGTAGCCGTAATTTCTTTTTCAACGGTAATTTTTATATCAGATGCGCCGGATGCCTGCGCGTCGCAGGTCTGCACTACCAGGTCGTAATCTTTTAAATCGCTGGCGCCGCTGGCATCAATCTGCAAAGATTCTACCTTACCTTTTACCATCATATCAGAGGCTCCGCTGATATTGGCCGTAAGCGTGCCAATCTCCACCATACCTTTCATATCGCTCGCGCCCGCCAGTTTCAAGTCGAGGCTGGCAGCTTTCAACGTACCGCTGATGATTACATCGCTGGCACCCGATGCTTTTAATTTATTGATGTTGCGGAACGACACATAGGCTTTTAGTTTTTTATTACCGCTGGGCCAGTGCATCCCCTCGCTATCGTACCAGATGGTGAGTATTCCGTCTCTTACTTCTGTTCTGATACGGTCGCGGTATTTTGTTTCGGTAGCGCTAACCGCAATGGCTTCGTCGGTACCCTGCGTGAGGTATAAATCGATGGCACTTGACACGCTGATGCCCGTAAAACTGCCTATCTCTCTTGTTTCCGCATTAGCATCGTTTACAATAGTTTGCGCACTTGCAAACAACACAGTGGCCATGAGTAACAAGCCGGCAAATATTTTTTTCATGATAGTATTTAGTATTTAGTATTTAGACTTCGCGGATTTTAAAAGTATTTAGTATTTAGTATCTAGTATTTAGACTTCGCGGTATTTTAGAAATAAGATGTTTTACATTTTTAAAGTTCGTGGACAGACCTAATCCTGCGCAGCCAATCTATAAATCTCAAAATCAGCAATCAGCAATTAAAATCCGAGATCAGCAATTTTACCCGTTTTTCTTTACACTGCCGCCGCTGCCGGTAGATACTTTGGTAATAACACCGTTACCTTTATAACGGATATCTCCGCCACTGCTGGCTTCCGCAGATAATTCCTTGCTAACACTTACTTCAATAGCGCCGCCGCTGCTGGCATCCGCATCACATTTATCGCTCACCAGCTCATAACCATAAACACCCGCACCGCTACTGGCCTCCAGGCTGGCTGTTTGTGCCTTGCCGCTAATGCGGGCGGTTGCTCCGCTCGAACCATCCACCGTTATACTGTTTGCTTCTACTGCGCCTTTAAAACCCGCGCCCGAAGACAATTCAATTCTTACATTGGTACCTGTAAAACCGCCATCCACGGTGGTGTATGATCCGGACGAGCCATCAATCAAATCAAGTTGCTTAAAAGAAACATAGGCCTTTAATTTCTTACCGTTCGACGTCCAGTTCTTATACCATTTGGTATCAAAATAAATTTTCAGTACGCCACCCACTACTTCGGTCTTTATATTATCGCGGTATTCGTTGGTAGAAGCGCTCACTGCCACGGCTTCTGTACTGCCCTGTTTAATGATTAGGTCTATACCATTTGATATTTTAATACCATGAAAGCCGCTTACTGTTCTGGCTTCGGCATTGGGATCATTAATAATTTTATCCTGCGCAAAAGAAAACACCGCCACCAGGCTTGCAAAAAGGAAAAGGCTGATTTTTTTCATAAACAATATTTTAAGTAAGACGAAGCATGTTGTAAAATGTTACAACAATTATTGGTTTTCTGGCATACCTTTGCAGCATACCGCCGAAGTTGGCGGTACAGTGTCCTCGGGGTGCTTTCCGCGCAGGCGGCCGGCTGAGATAATACCCGTAGAACCTGATCAGGGTAATGCCTGCGCAGGGAAGGTGAACCGATCTTCAGTTCTCTCTCCTCTTTTGCTTAGCAGCATTCCCTCAACACAATTTTATAACAGCAGTCGTTCGCCAACCATGCGGGTAGCTAATTAATTATTATTCAACCCGCTATGCCCGGCCATCACTGCACAAAATGTTGATGCATGAAAAAATTGTTTTGGGGAATTTGCTTTTTGACCGTTCAGCAGATAAGCCTGGGCCAGTCAAAAACAAATCTTCTAGTTTCAGATGCCGCGGGTAATCCTGTGGCCAATGCCAGTATTGATATTGAAAGAACCGGCCTGTTTGCCGCCGATGAAAAAGGCACATTTACATTTACTACCCGGCAAACAGGGCCTGTGCGCTTCCGGGTGAGCAGCGTAGGGTTTCTGTCGTTAGACACTACTATTTCATTGCCTGCCCCGCTGGTACACCTTACACTGGTACGGCTGTCATTATTTTTGGAGCCGGTAGAAATCAAGGCCATCCGCGCGGGCGACAAAGCACCCTTTGCAAAAACCAACCTGGGCAAAAGCGAGATCGAAAAACGCAACCTGGGGCAGGACCTTCCTTTTATTCTTAGTCAAACGCCTTCGGTTATAACTACCTCAGATGCGGGTAACGGTGTGGGCTATACGGGATTGCGCATACGCGGTACCGATGCCACGCGCATCAACGTAACCGTAAACGGAATACCGTACAACGATGCCGAAAGCCAGGGTACTTTTTTTGTAGATATGCCCGATATTGCTTCATCGCTCAGCAGCATACAGATACAAAGAGGTGTAGGTACTTCATCTAACGGTGCCGGTGCATTTGGCGCCAGCATCAACCTCAGCACAAACGAAACCAATGAAAAAGCATATGCCGAAGTCAATAACAGTTTTGGTTCTTTCAATACCTGGAAAAATACCGTGAAGCTGGGTACCGGCCTCATCAACGATCATTTTACGTTTGATGCCCGCTTGTCGAAAGTGCAAAGCGATGGTTTTATAGACCGTGCCAGCAGCAATTTAAAAAGCCTGTATGCCAGTGGTGCCTACATTAATGGTCATTCATCCATCCGATTTAATATTATTTCGGGTACCGAAAAAACCTACCAGGCGTGGAACGGTATACCGCAGTATAAATTATTTTACAACCAGGACAGCCTGCTTAACCATTATTATAACAACCTGGGTTCATTGTATTTTACATCTGCAGATTCGGCCAACCTGTTTACCGCAGATCCGCGTAAATACAATGCGTTTACCTATGCCAATCAAACTGATAACTACCAGCAGGATCATTACCAGCTTTTTCTCAACCACCAGTTCAGCAATAACTGGTCGGTCAATACCGCTGTTTATTTATCAAAAGGCAAAGGCTATTACGAAGAATATAAGTACGATGCCAGCTACAGTAGCTATGGCCTGCCTGCTACTATCATTGGCAACAGCACTATAAAAAAAACAGACCTGGTACGCCGCCTCTGGTTAGATAACAACCTGTACGGTACTATTTTTTCGGCAGTACATAAAACCAGCAACAATCAGCTGAGTATGGGTGGCGGATGGAACGAGTATGATGGCAAGCATTACGGCAATATAACCTGGGCCGCTAATGGCGTACCAGATAATTACCAATGGTATTACAACAAGGCTGTTAAAAAAGATTTCAACCTGTACGGCAAATACCAGTATAAATTAACCCGCCAGCTGGAAGCACTGGTAGACCTGCAGTACCGCCGCGTAGATTACAATATCAACGGCACCCGCAAATTTCCGGACCTGGTAGTGAATAACACGTTTCATTTTTTTAATCCAAAACTGGGGCTTACGTATGCTGCAGGACCGCTGGTGGCGTATGCATCATACGCCATGGCCAACAAAGAACCCAACCGCGATGATTATGAAACCGGTACTACAGCCGCCCCCCCCAAAAGAGAACAGTTGCATGATATTGAACTGGGCGTGGAAGAAAATAAATTCAATTACGGATGGGGCATCAACCTGTATTACATGAAATACAAAGACCAATTGGTGCTTACCGGAAAAATAAATGATGTGGGCGATGCGTTGCGCATGAATGTACCCAGCAGTTATCGCGCCGGTATTGAATTGCAGGGTCGTTACAAACCCGCAAAATATATTCAGCTGAGTGGCAACCTTACCGTGAGCGATAACAAGATTAATAACTTTTATGATAACATACCCCGCTACAACGCCAATTTTGATTTGGTACAGCAGGACACCTTTTATTATAAAAAAACCAGCCTGGCATTTTCGCCGTCAGTTATAGCATCGGGTATGGTACAGCTGTTTCCGTTTGCCAATGCAGAAATCAATACCAGTGTAAAATATGCCGGCAAACAATACCTCGATAATACGGGCAACGATGCTAAAAGCATCAATGGTTATTTTACGCAGGATCTTACACTCCAATATGGCGTGCATACAGGTTTCACAAAAAATATTACGCTGGTGGCACGGCTTATCAATGTCTGGAACAAACAATATGAAGCCAGCGGTTATACCTACAGCTATTTTTACGACAAATCTTTGGTGAGAGAGAATTTCTATTTTCCGATGGCCGGCAGAAATTTTATGCTGGCGGTGAATGTAAAGTTTTAGGAGAGCTGTTAGCTATTAGCTGTTAGCTGTTAGCACTTCATTTTTCGCGAACGAATAGAAATGGAACACAGATTTGTGTTCCATTTCTATTTATTTTTTTATAAGTCTACCCTCTTGGTTATTAGATTACCGCGTTGCCTTCAGTCAGGCTTTCAGACATTTGTACTTTACCTTGCACAGCGCAAATTAGCATTCACGCCTCACGCCTCACGCCTCACGCCTCACGCCTCACGCCTCACAGCTAACAGCTAACAGCTAACCTCGGCTCCCAAATTTCTCCTGCCATGCCAGCATGCCGCCTTCTACATTAACGGTATTTTTAAAACCCATCGATTCAAGAAACAGGCCGGCGGTAGCACTGCGCTTGCCGCTACGGCAATGCAATATCACTTCTTCGTCCTTCAGGTCATCCAGTTCATCTGCCTGCATAGAAGTTATCTTTCCCAGTGGTACCAGTTTAGCACCAATATTAAATTCCTGGTATTCGTTGGGCTCGCGTACATCTATAATATTCAGTTGCTCACCTGCGTCTATTCTTGCTTTCAATTGTTCAACGGTCATGGTTGTCATGCTGTTCAATTTTGTAAGTGTACAATTATTATTAATAATTATTGGGTGCTGGTTCCTGGGGTTTGGCGGTGGAATCCACCGTTGGTTTTTGTGCGCTCAGCCAGATATCTATCAACTGTCCCTGGTGTATACGGTTAACGCGACGGTCTTCTGTTAGCCGCGGTGGACTTTGCCGGTATATATAAGCGCTGACAGAATCTTTTACGCTTGGGTCAAACACCCTCGAACCAAATTCAAGGTTGTTGCCTTCCATCAGCACTTTGGCATCGGCATAGGTCATGCCCACCAGGTCGGGCACCGAAATATTCTCATCTGAAATGCCATTGCTGATCACCAAATCAATAGTGGCGCCCATGGGTATGCGTGTACCAAATGCAATTTCCTGGCCTTTGTATAATTGTTTTTTGATGGAGTTCTTGGCAAAGTCTACTACAAAAGTAGTGTCGCCCAACTTCAGGCCGGTTTGCTTTAGCAATATTTCGGCACTGCGAAAACTTTGTCCCACCAGTTGTGGCATTTGTATCAGCGGTGGTGCAGCGCGGTTGATAGTAAGGTATACGGTGCGGTTGATTTTTACTTCGGCATCCGCTTCCGGAAATTGTTTTACCACATTGAGCGGTGGCAGGGTATCCACATACACTGAATCCTGTATGATGATATCAAAGCCCTGCGTTTCCAGTTGCTTGCGCGCATCGGTCAGGCTTTTACCAGCTACCTGTGGTATTTTTAAAATTTTGCCGTGGTGCGTTATCCAGTTGAGCGAAAGAAGAAAAATAAAAAGCAATACCGTTACCAGTACAATTGCGAAAAGAATGTTTGCCCAAAGGGGCCGTTTTGTTATAAATTGAAACACGTTGTTTTTTAGTTAAGAATGAAGAGTTATGAATTATGAGTTTAGAGTTATGAGTTTAGAGTTATGAGTTTAGAGTTATGAGTTTAGAGTTATAAGTTTAGAGTTATGAGTTTAGAGTTATGAATTATGAGTTATGAATTATGAGTTCTTGATTACCCCTTTAGTAGTTAAAAATTATGAATTGCGAGTTGCAACTGTATAATTAAGCTGATGGCAAAGCAAACGCACTCTTAACTCATAATTCATAACTCATAATTAATATTCATAATTCTCAACTCCTGGAAAGTGCATCATTTACCAGTGCTGTATAAAATTCTTTCAGGTTCCAGCCCATAGCCGCTACCTGTTGTGGCACCAGGCTGGCTTCGGTTTGCCCCGGAATGGTATTTATTTCCAGCATATAAGGCTGCTCGTTCTTGTTGTTGTAAATAAAATCGATTCTTACGATACCGCGGCAATTAAATACCTGGTAAATTTTTCTGGCGGCAGCGCGTACTTTTTCTGCAATGCTTTCGTCTACCACGGCAGGTGTAATTTCATCTGTAAAACCGGCTGTATATTTTGCCTCAAAATCAAAAAATTCTTTTTTGGTTTTAATTTCAGTAAAAGGCAACGTAATAATTTCTCCCTTCGACTGAAAAACGCCAATGGTAAATTCACGGCCTTCTATAAATTCTTCTACCAGTACCTGGTTGTCTTCACGAAACGCTTTTTCAATGGCCGAACCCAGTTCTTCGGAGGCGTTGTTCACGCGCGACATACCAATGCTGGAGCCACCATTGTTGGGTTTTACAAAAACAGGAAAACCCAGCTGGCTGGTTACTTCTTCCGGACTTTGAAATTTATCTTTTATCAGCAACACAGACTTTGCAACATGTATACCAGAAAACGCAGCAACGGCCACCGTGTATCGCTTGTTAAATGTTAACGCAGAAGTGGCAGCATCGCAGGAGGTGTAAGGGATGCCAACCATATCAAAATAGCCCTGCAGTTTGCCATCTTCGCCGGGTGTTCCATGAATGCCGATAAAGATCGCATCGAACTTAATTTTACCGCCGGCAATGGTGAGTGAGAAATCTTCGCGGTTAACGGGTATTTGTTGTCCGGCGGCGGTGGTATAAAACCAGGCTGCCGGGGTAATATCTATTTTGTAGACATTGAATAAGGATGCATCCAGGTTTTTTTCAATAGTAACAGCACTTTTATAAGAAATGGCTGCCTCGCCTGAATAGCCGCCGGTGATAAAAGCGATGGTAGGTTTTTGCGTCATAGTAAGCTGGTTTGCTGCGGGTGCTTCGTCCAACAGTAACGCAAATATTGAGTAAAAATTCAAGAACAGGAAAAGTCTTCTGAAAAAAGGCAGGGCAATGGAAGATTTTTATGATTTTCAGGAGTCGTGCAGATCTGTAATGTAGTAAATCATCCTCCGCTATTCGCGTCTCATTAGCGTCTCATTAGCGTTCGCATTCGCTTCCTATTTGCTTCCTATTAGCGCCTAAAACAAAAAAAGGTGAAGGGTCTTATTAATTCCCTTCACCAGATTTCCAGCGGAACATATCACCCGCTTATTGAAGTGTAGCTTACGGGCTACAGGTTGAAACTTGTTGATAGTGTTAAGGTAAACCAATTTTCCAAAGTCCCGTTCGTTTCAGGGCCAAAAGTTTTGCACAAATCCGGCCCCATTATTCATTCAATCAGTCCAATTTTTAAGCCCTGCTTTTGCGGCAAAAACTGAAAACCTAAAAACTGTAAACCAATCCGGCAAAGAACTAAGAACTATAAACTACAAACTAAATGTGCAGTTTCTCTTTTTTTGCCATCAGTTCATCTACTGTTTCGGTATACATTTCATCAGGCACACAGCAATCTACCGGGCAAACCGCCGCGCATTGCGGCTCTTCATGAAAACCCTGGCACTCCGTACATTTATTGGGTGTTATATAATAGGTATCAACACTTATCGGTGCATTTTTCTGATTGGCGTCTACTACAGTCCCGTCGAGCAGGGTAAACTGGCCTTTCACCGTTGTACCGTCTGCAATGGCCCACTCTACACCACCTTCATATATAGCGTTATTGGGACATTCTGGCTCGCAGGCGCCGCAATTGATACATTCTTCAGTAATTTTTATAGCCATGTTTGATTCAATTTAATGGTTTAGTTACGATTATCTTTACCGCAAATTTAATAAGGCAAAATGAATTTACAAGAACGTATTGATTTATTAGTGAAACTGGGCATTTATTTACGTTCTGACGATGAAGAATGGCTGGCCACAAAAACCAAAGCTTTTGCGCAAAACGGTTGGTTTTCTCCGGCCTTTATCAACCTTGCCGTGGAAAATATTGTTGCCCGGTTCCTCGCGCCGGATGCTTTAACATCTTTCGTAAAAGCCTATGCTATACCGTCCGCGCAGGCATCGCCCAAAAAAATAGGCCTGGTCATGGCTGGTAATATTCCACTGGTGGGTTTTCACGATTGGCTGTGTATTTTTCTGAGCGGGCATTTTGCCGTTGTAAAACCATCGTCTAAAGACACCGCACTGATTACCCAGATTGTAAAAAAACTGGCCCAATGGAACCCGGCAGCAGGCACGCAAACTATTTTTTCGGACATGTTGAAGGGCTGCGATGCGTATATTGCTACCGGCAGCAACAACTCGGCAAGATATTTTGATTATTACTTTCGCAAGTACCCGCATATCATAAGACGTAACCGCACTTCTGTGGCCATTCTTACCGGCGAAGAATCTGCAGCCGAACTGGACAAACTGGCTGATGATGTGAACCTATATTACGGCCTTGGCTGCCGCAACGTTACCAAATTGTATGTGCCTGCCGGGTATGACTTTGTGCCACTATTAGCGCACTTCAAAAAATACATTGATTTTGCCGACAATAACAAGTACAAAAACAATTATGATTACCAGCTGGCCATTGTGTTGCTCAACCACCAGTACTATATGACCAATGACGCCCTATTATTAATTGAAAACCCTGGTGTTTTCTCGCCCATCAGCGTGCTCCATTATGAGTTTTATACGGGTTCTGCAGCAGCCGTTGCTGACAGCCTGCAAAACAATGCCGATATTCAATGCGTTGTTGGCAGGCAATATATTCCATTTGGAGAGGCACAAAATCCTGCGCTGCCAGACTTTGCAGATGGCGTAGATACCATGCGGTTTTTGCTGGATACGTAAGCGTGAGGCGGCCAACGTCAGGCGTCAATCGTCAGGCGTCAATCGTCAGGCGTCAATCATCAGGCGTCAGCCAGCAGATGCAATATTCTTACCCCGGATGTCTTGTTTGATAGTCATACATGCGGCCTCACGTTTGTCGCCTCACGGCTCACGTCTGACGACCTGTCTGTTCCCAACAATTTTTTGTAAATTTGAAATGACAAGTACGAAGCCTTTGGTAAAACATTTGTTAAGAAATATAAGTGGACAACCGTAATGATGTCAGCTTCGTTATTTTGTACAGGAACAGGCATTTAATTTGAAAGGATAGCAGCAGTTAAACTTTAATACATATGAAACTTAAACAAGTAGTAGCCATTATGTTGATCAGCTCGTCTACTGCCGTGGGCAGTATGTGGGCGTACAACAAGATTTCACAAAAGGATACCTATGTGTACCAATCGCAGGCACAGGGTACCACCACCACCAAAGCCCCATCCAACTATGCAAAGTTTGACGGTGTAACCGGTGTTAACAATGCACCGGCAGATTTTACCGCAGCAGCCAGTGCGGCCATACCAGCCACGGTGCATATCAAAACCAAAACCAACGCAGTTGCCACCAATAATCTTCCACGTAAAAATCCGTTCTCTGATTTATTTGGGGATGGCTTTGATGATCTCTTTGGCGATCGTGGCGGGCGCAGTCTTCCGCAAATGGCTTCCGGTTCGGGCGCTATCATTAGCGAAGACGGTTATATTGTTACCAACAACCACGTGGTGGACGGTGCAGACGATATTAATGTAACCCTGAGCAATCAAAAATCTTTTAAGGCTAAATTAGTTGCTACCGACCCCAGTACAGACCTCGCCATTATTAAAGTAGAAGCCAAAGGCCTTCCTTTTCTTTTGTATGGCAATTCAGATGATGTACAGGTTGGCCAATGGGTGCTGGCAGTTGGCTATCCGCTTACACTTGAAGCAACTGTTACTGCCGGTATTGTGAGTGCCAAAGGAAGAACGCTCGACATTAACCGTCGCCAGAGCAAAAGCCCCATTGAGTCTTTTATACAAACAGATGCAGCTGTTAACCCCGGCAATAGTGGTGGACCACTTATTAACACAGAAGGCAAACTGGTAGGTATTAACTCTGCCATTGCATCGCCTACTGGTTCATATGCAGGTTACTCATTTACCATTCCGGTAAACATTGTAAAGAAAATTACATCAGACCTCATGAAGTTTGGAACCGTACAACGTGCCTACCTCGGCATTAACTACGCACCCAGCAACCTCAGCGACGATGTAAAAAAACAAAACGGTATTAAAGACGGTGAAGGCGTATATGTTACTGGTGTTACAAAAGATGGCGGCGCAGCTGCAGCCGGTATTAAAGATGGCGACTTCATCACTAAAATAAACGGCAACCCCATCAACTCAGGTGCAGACCTGGTGGGCCAGATTGCTATCTATCGCCCGGGCGACAAAATAAAAGTGTCTTACGTGCATGAGGGCAAAGAAATTACAACCGAAGTATTGCTGAAAAACAGCAGCGGAAATACTGATGTGGTAAAAACATCTGTGCTTGATAAACTGGGCGAGTTTGAAACCGTAAGCAAAAAAGATGCAACCGAATATGGTATTAAAGGTGGCGTTAGAATAAAAGGCATGAATGAAAAAGGCCCTTTGAGCAAAACAAGAATTGAAGATAATTACGTGATCATAAAAGTTAACGGCGTTGATGTAACAACCGTGGATGAACTGAGAAAAGAGATTGAGAAAAACGCTAACGGTACCATTAAGCTGGATGGCGTGTACCCCGGTTATGAAGGCAATTACCCGATTACTGTAAAATTAGGAAGCGATAATTGATAATGAATCTATGAATCACCGATAAGAAGAATCCAGGATATATCCTTTTAAAAAAGGCCGGCGCTGTAAGAAGCACCGGCCTTTGTTTTTATCTCTGATCGCTGATTTGTTTATCTCCGATTTCGGTTGGCTGCCTTCAAATCAGCGATCACAAAATCAGACATCAGCGATGCTTACTTCGCATATACCTGGTACTCCCACGGCCGAAGCGCAAAATGCTTTTCTTCGGTAAAATCTTTCACCGCATGGGTAAATACATTGGTGTAAGAACCGGTGATTTCACCGTCGGTCAAGTGCACCAGTGGTCGCTTAATATCAGACAGGTTAAGAACCACCAGCACCTCATTGCCTGTTCTTTTATTACGTCGTAAAAAAGAAAATACAAAGTTGTTTGCATCGGTATGTACCCGTAAGGTAGCCACCTCTTCATCACCTGTTTTTAATGCCGGATTATGTTTTCTTAGTGTGAGCAGTGTTTTAAAAAAGTCATGCAGCGCAAATTCGCCATTCCATTCAATAAAGTCTTTGTCAAAAAATTTCAACCTTTTTTTATTGGGCAGTTCTTGTCCGCTGTAAATAAGCGGAATGGCATTCCACGTGCAGCAGAGTACCGCAAATGCTTCAGCAGCGTCACCCAGCCTTTCATACTCGCTGCCACTGTGCGAATTTTCATCGTGGTTGGTAGTAAAGAATGCGCGCATGGCCGTTGGCGGAAACATGCTGTCGTAGAATTTCAAGACTTCATCAAGCCCGGCAATATCTGTTTCTTTACGGTGAAACGCCTCCATTTTATGCAGCCATTTCCAGGTATAGGTGGCATCAAATGCTTCGTGGTATACAATGTCTTCGCACTCTGCCAGCCAAAAGAGTTTTTTGATGCCGTCTAAATGCCGGCGGGCGGTTTTCCAAAAATCGAGCGGCACCAGCATGGCCATATCGCACCTAAATCCATCGATCCCGCATTCTTTCACCCAAAATTCCATGGCCGCGATCATTTTGGTACGCAGTTCTTCATTGTCGTAGTTTAGGTCAATTACATCGTTCCACCCATGGGCGTCAAAAAAATGGCCTTCCATATTACGGCGGTAAAAATGAGGGTGCTCCTTCGTCCACTCATGATCCCAGCCGGTATGATTGGCCACCCAGTCTATGATTACTTTAAAACCAAGATCGTGCGCGGCGGCTACCAGGTTTTTGAAATCGCTGATACTGCCATATTCGGGGTTGGTTTGCACATAACTGCTGCATGCATAATAGCTGCCCAGTGTGCCCAGCCGCTTCTCGTGGCTAATGGGTGTAATGGGCATAAACCATAAAATTTCGATACCCATATGCCGCAGCCGTGGCAATTCTTTTATAAACGCATTAAAGGTGCCCTCTTGTGTGTACTGGCGAAGGTTTACTTCATAAATATTGCTATCAGTTGACCATGCTACCGGGGTAAAGTGTTCCATACAATGTAATGTTAAAGGTGTAATGGCGTATGGCCTTGCAAGCCGACGCCAGTGCCATAAAAGCTGCAATTATCCTGCAAGAAAAGCATTTAAAATACAAGATTCAAAATTTATAATAACCCCCTGCCGGTTGTACCTTTGTGATTAAATTTTTGATGTAGCGGTGTGTACCACAAAACAATGTGCAGTTAATGAAAACATTTAATGTTCCCCTTACCTATAGAAGCCCGCTGATTACCGCGGTGAAGGATAAACGCAGAAAGGAGGATAAGCTAAAAAAAGATTTTAGCGCCACCCTGCTCAATTTTGGGCCGCTGCGCATTTACCTGGCACGCCACTTTGGGTTTTGTTACGGTGTGGAAAATGCCATTGAAATTGCTTTCAGAACCATTGATGAAAACCAGGGCAAACGTATTTTTTTGCTGAGTGAAATGATCCACAACCCGCAGGTAAACGCAGATTTGCAGGAGCGCGGCGTACAATTTTTACAGGATACCTACGGCAAACAGCTGATTCCTTTTGACACCATCACCCCGGATGATATTGTTTTGATACCGGCATTTGGCACCACGCTGCAAACAGAACAAATGCTGCGCGATAAAGGCATCCGCATAGAAAAATACAATACTACGTGCCCGTTTGTAGAAAAAGTATGGAACCGCAGCGAACAGATTGCCGGCAAGGGCTACAGCATTGTAATTCATGGAAAACCCAAACACGAAGAAACCAGGGCCACTTTTTCGCATGCCGCTTCTTCTGCTCCTTCGGTTATTGTAAATGATATGGCCGATACCATAGAGCTGGCGAAATATATGATGGGCGAAAAAAACCCAGATGAGTTTTATACAGCTTTCGCGGGGAGGTACTCAGCAGGGTTTAACAGCCGTACAGATTTGCAGAAGCTGGGCGTGGTAAACCAAACCACCCAACTGGCTACAGATACACAGGCCATCTCAGATTATCTCAAAAAAACCATCATGCAACATTATGGTTTGAATGAAAATAATATTGCCGAACGTTTTGCTGATACCCGTGATACGCTTTGTTATGCTACCAATGATAACCAGAGCGCCGCTACCGGCATGTTGCAAACACCTGCACAGTTGGCTATTGTGGTGGGTGGTTACAATTCATCTAACACCACGCATCTGGTAGAGCTTTGCGAAGAAAAACTACCCACCTACTTTATCAATAGCGAAGAAAAGATTTTATCCGCCAAAGAAATACTGCATTATAATTTCCATACCCACCAGGAATTGTTATCAACCGGTTATTTACCCCAGGCAACGCCGGTAGATATTTTAATCACCAGTGGCGCTTCCTGTCCCGATGCAGTAGTGGAAGCAGTGATACGAAAGCTGGCATCATTTTACGGGATAGAGGATGTGATGAATGTGGTCAATGTGGAAATATGAAAATGTGATAATGTGAAAATAAAATGAATGTGGAAATGTGGAAATATGTAAATGTGTAAATGCCTTTTCGGAGTTTATGGCACGCAGATTTTTTTCTAATGAAGGTCGTTGGTGATAACACCAACAATGGCGGAGAAGCCGTGAAAGCCTGCCTGCCGGTAGGCAGGGGCGTTACTTTAATAGCCCCGGGTGAAACCCGGGGTGTAAATAGATATAGCGTACAGAGCCCTGAAGGCCTGCCTGCCGGTAGGCAGGGGTGCAACCATCCGCGACAACAAATGTAATTTTTAACAGTCAACATAATTTTAAAACACATCCATTTATGAAATCAATTTACCTCTTAATCGCCCTGCTGGTTTGTAGCAGCACCGCATTGCTGGCACAACAAAAACGCGACACCGTTCATCACGCTTCCACTGCAAAAAAGAAAGCCAAGCTGAAAGAAGAACTTCACCTCACAGATAAACAGGCGGCGGAAGTTAAAGCATCCAAAAAAGAATACAAAGACGAGAAAGAAAAAATAAAAAACGATAGCAAACTCACCGAAGCGCAAAAGAAGCAAAAGATTGATGCGCTGAAAGCTGAAAAAAAGAAAGATATAGATGCCACCCTAACGCCTGAACAAAAAGAAAAAGCAAAAGCGTTAAAAGCCGAGAAAAGGAAAAACAAGAAGAAGAAAGAGTGATCGCTTCGCGATAGGTTTCACGCAGCGAAAAGACGAAGCAGCGGGCGCAGCGCTAACTATAGATATACCCGTTTTTAGTGATCGCTTCGCGATGGGTTTCACGCAGCGGAAAGACGAAGCAGCGGGCGCAGCGCTAACTATACGATATACCCGTTTTTAGTAAACGCTTCGCGATGGGTTTCACGGAGCGGAAAGACGAAGCAGCGGGCGCAGCGCTAACTATACGATATACCCGTTTTAGTGATCGCTTCGCGATGGTTTCACGCAGCGGAAAAACGAAGCAGCGGGCGCAGCGCTAACTATATGATATACCCGTTTTTTTTGATCGCTTCGCGATGGTTCCACGCAGCGGAAAGACGAAGCAGCGGGCGCAGCACTAACTATATGATATACCCGAAGTTTTAAAGGCCCGAAATTTCTAACACCCGAAGTTTTAAAAACTTCGGGTGTTTTTTTGCGTTAAAACCTCCGCGTCCTCCGCCCCACCGCGCCGTCCGCGTGAAACCTAAGCGAAGCGCCCTCCGCGTGCAACGCATCGCGAAGCGATAAAAAACTACAAAGCCCGGCATTCTCAGCCAGGCCCTGTTGCTAACTAACCTGAGCGGTTATAGTAAGGTAAACGACTCTAAGAATTTTGTATTGAAATCACCGCTGCGGAAACGCTCGTCTTTCATCAGCTGCAGGTGAAAAGGAATGGTAGTCTTTACACCTTCAATCACATACTCCGTTAATGCACGGTGCATAGTATCAATGGCTTCTTTTCTTGTTCGGGCGGTGGCAATAATTTTGGCAATCATGGAATCGTAATACGGCGGAATGGTATAACCCGCATACACATGCGAATCTACGCGGATGCCATGGCCACCGGGCTGGTTAAGCACCGTTATTTTACCCGGACTGGGCCGGAAATCATTATATGGATCTTCTGCATTGATGCGGCACTCAATGGCATGGCCCTGCGGTTCATAATTTTCGCCACTGATAGATTCTCCCGCAGCTATTTTTATCTGTTCTTTTATCAAATCAAAATTCACCACTTCTTCCGTTACACAGTGTTCAACCTGTATACGGGTATTCATTTCCATGAAATAAAAATTGCGATGTTTGTCTACCAGAAACTCAATGGTGCCCACGCTTTCATAGTTAATGGCCGATGCGGCTTTGATGGCGGCTTCGCCCATACGCTGCCGAAGATCGGGCGTCATAAAGGGCGAAGGTGATTCTTCTACCAGTTTCTGGTGGCGGCGCTGTATAGAGCAATCGCGCTCGCTCAGGTGACTTACTTTTCCGTACTGATCGCCGGCAACCTGTATTTCTATATGCCGGGGTTCTTCTACAAATTTTTCGATGTAAATACCGTCGTTTTTAAACGAGGCGGCTGCTTCCTGTTTTGCGGTATTGAATGCCTTTTCAATGTCTTCTTCTTTCCATACCACACGCATGCCTTTGCCACCGCCACCGGCCGTAGCTTTCAGTATAACGGGATAACCTACTTCTGCAGCCAGTGTTTTGGCATGGTTAACATCGGTAAGCAGGTCTTTACTGCCCGGCACTACTGGCACGCCGGCTTTTATCATGGTTTCTTTGGCGGTAATTTTATCGCCCATGGCATTTATCATGTCGGGTGTGGGCCCTATGAATTTAATACCATGTTCAAGACATATTTGTGCAAACCTTGCATTTTCTGCCAGGAAGCCATAACCGGGGTGAATGCCGTCTGCATTGGTGATTTCCGCGGCGGCCATGATATGCGGTATGTTGAGATAAGAATCTGAGCTCTGTGGTTTACCGATACAAACCGCCTCATCGGCAAATTTTACGTGAAGGCTGTCTTTATCGGCGGTGGAATAAACTGCTACTGTTTTAATGCCCATTTCGCGGCAGGTGCGTATGACACGCAATGCAATCTCTCCCCTATTGGCAATCAGAATTTTTTTAAACATAGATGATAAATGTGGAAATGTGAGTAATGTGAAAATGTGCTAATCAGCAGCCGGCTGTGGCTTTTGTTAGCAGCATCACATTCCTGTTATTAAACTTAATTTCCATTGTGTAAAATGAGGCAAATGCAGCAATGTGATTAAAAAGGCGTGAAAAAAAATACAAGTATACTATTCTCACACCTGCCTGCCGGCAGGCAGGTTCATCACATTTTCACATTTACACATTATTTAAACTGGTTCAACAAGGTACAGCGGCTGATCGTACTCAACGGGTGATGCATCATCTACCAGTACTTTTACTACTTTACCGCTTACCTCGCTTTCAATTTCGTTAAACAGTTTCATGGCTTCAATAATGCAGACTACTTTGCCGGGTGTAATTTCATCGCCCACTTCAACAAACAACGGTTTGTCTGGAGATGCCCGGCGGTAGAATGTACCAATCATTGGGCTTTTAATGGTGATAAGGTTGGAAGATGCCGCGGTTTCTGCGGCAGATTTTGTTTTTCTGCAGCCGGTGCGCTGGATGCCGCGGGCATGGCCTGTTGCGCAACGGGCTGTGGAGCATATACAGGAGCCGCGGCCAATACCTGTTGCACCGCCTCCTGTTTTTGTTTGATGGTAATTTTGAATCCTTTTTCCTCTACCGTTATTTCTCCGATATTGGATTTGTTTATCAGACGAATGAGTTCCTGTATTTGCTTGAAATCCATATGCTGAATTTTTTCAGTGAATAATGGGGGACTAAGATAGGGTTATTTTGAATGCTGCAACTCGTATTATTTTAAATGATGAATTTTGAATTTTAAATGCCTATACCGCGATGCTAGCAAATTAAAAAGTCGATTGGGAATTATATCAATCGTCAAAATAAATTCAACATTTAAAATACAAAATTCAAAATAATATTTAATCTTTCACTCTCTCCACATACTCGCCCGTTTTTGTATTGATGCGGATTTTTTCGCCCTCATTTACAAACAACGGTACCATTACGGTGGCGCCGGGCTCAACAGTGGCGGGTTTTAATGTACGGGTGGCCGTATCGCCTTTCATACCGGGTTCGCTGTAAGTAACCAGCACAACAATTTTATCCGGCAGTTCCACGCTCATCGGCAGTTCGGTTTCTGTGTTGATCAAAACACTCACGCCTTGTCCTTCTTTTAAAAACTGGGGCGCATCCACCATCGATTCCTGCACGGTTACCTGCTCAAATGTTTCATTGTCCATAAAACTGTAGCCGGTATCGTCTTTGTATAAATACTGGTAGTCTTTTCTCTCTACACGCACGGGATAAATATTATCGCCGCTGTTCCATGTTTTTTCAATGCTGCGGGCATTGTCTACACCTTTCAGCTTGGCCCATACTTTGGCAGCTGCACGCGCAGTTTTATTTTCACCAAATTCTATGATGCTGTACAAACTGCCGTCCAGTTTAATAATCATGCCACGGCTGATGTCTGAAGTTGTTGCCATAAATAAAAATTTAAGAGGCGGCAAAGCTAATAAAAAGTTTATAGTTTTTAGTTTATAGTTCGGCAGCTGGGGAGTTCCGGTGTTCGGGAGTTCCAAAGTTCTAAAGTTCCCAAGTTCGTCAGTTCTTAGTTAGGAAGTTCGGAACCTGCGAACTTTGGAACTCCCGAACTTGGGAACTTTGGAACTCCCGAACTAAAAACTAAAAACTAGCCAAAAAAAAACTAAATTGACTATTCAACATCAATTAACTGCGTAAATATGAAGATTCTTGAGATCAAAGTGCTAAAGGGGCCTAATTACTGGAGCGTACGGCGTAACAAACTGATACAGATGAAACTGGACCTGGAAGACATGGAAGAGCGGCCTACCAATAAAATAGACGGCTTTCGCACTCGGCTCGAAAAATTATTTCCTTCTTTATATGAACACCGCTGCAGCGAGGGCGAACCCGGCGGCTTTTTTCAACGCGTAGACGAGGGTACCTGGATGGGCCATGTAATTGAACACGTGGCACTGGAACTGCAAACCCTCAGCGGTATGGATACCGGTTTTGGCCGTACGCGCAGCGCGGGGGAACATGGCGTGTATTACGTGGTGTTTAGTTATATGGAAGAAGATGCGGGCGTATTCGCTGCCCGCGCCAGCGTGCGCATTGTACAGGCAATTGTAGACGATGCCGAATACGATATGACGGCCGATATTCAGCAACTGCGCGAAATACGCGAAGACACGCGCCTCGGCCCTTCTACCGGCAGCATTGTAAACGAAGCTGTAAAAAGAGGTATCCCCTTTATCCGCCTCAATAAAAGCAGCCTGGTACAACTGGGTTACGGTATCCACCAGAAAAGAATACGCGCCACCATAGCCAGCACCACCGGCAACATTGCAGTAGATATTGCGTGCGATAAAGAAGAAACCAAAAATTTATTATCCGCCGCAGAAATACCCGTGCCCGGCGGCACCGTTGTACGTACCGAGGAAGCACTGAAAGAGGCCGTAGACAAATACGGTTACCCATTGGTGATAAAACCCATTGATGGCAACCACGGCAAGGGCAACACCACCAACATCACCACCTGGGAGCAGGCACTCACCGCGCTGGAAGCAGCCAAACAATACGGCCGCAGCGTGATTGTAGAAAAATTTATTACGGGTTTCGATTTCCGCATACTGGTCATCAACTATAAATTCATTTGTGCTGCTTTGCGTACACCCGCCAGCGTTATAGGCGATGGCGAGCACACCATTCATTGGCTCATTGACGAAATAAACAAAGACCCGCGCCGCGGTTATGGCCATGAAAAAGTGCTCACCCAGATTACCATCGACCAGTTTACCCAGAAAATGCTCGACGAAAAAAATTATTCGCTGAGTACGGTTCCGCCTAAAGGCGAACTGGTAATGCTGAAACCCACCGCCAACCTTTCTACCGGTGGCACGTCTACCGATGTAACCGATGAAGTACACCCTGCCAATATTTTTATGTGCGAACGCATTGCCAAAATTATTGGACTGGATATTTGCGGCATCGATATTATGGCTTCTGATCTTAAAACACCGGTAACAGAAAATGGCGGTGCTATACTGGAAGTAAATGCAGCACCCGGTTTCCGTATGCACATAGAGCCCAGCGAAGGGCTGCCGCGCAATGTGGCCGAACCCGTGGTGGACATGCTGTTTCCCAAAGGCAGCGCGGGCCGCATACCCATTATTGCCGTTACCGGTACCAATGGAAAAACCACTACCACCCGGCTAATTGCGCATATAGCCAAAAGCGCTGGTAAAAAAGTAGGGTACACTACCAGTGATGGCGTGTATATACAAAACCAGCTGATGATGCGCGGCGATTGCACCGGCCCGGTATCGTCTAATTTTGTGCTCAAAGACCCAACCGTTGATTTTGCGGTATTAGAATGCGCGCGTGGTGGTATTCTTAAAGCAGGACTGGCGTTTCAGCATTGTGAAATTGCGATTGTTACCAATGTGGCTGAAGATCATATTGGCCTGGGCGGCATTCATACCATTGACCAGATGGCCAAGGTAAAAGCCGTATTGCCCGAAACGGTATTTTCGCACGGGTACGCGGTGCTGAATGCCGATGACGACCGCGTATACGCCATGCGCAAGGGGCTGGATTGTAATGTGGCCCTGTTTAGCATGGATGAAAACAACCCGCGTATTAAAGCACATTGCACTGGCGGCGGACTTGCATCTGTATTTGAAAATGGTTACGTAAGCATTCTTAAAGGCACCTGGAAAATACGGGTGATGAATGTAAAAGACATTCCGGTAACGTTTGACGGAAAAGCCGTGCACAATGTCAACAACTGCCTGCCTGCCGTACTGGCCTCTTACCTTTTCCGCGATATAACCATTGAAGACATCCGTTCAGCCCTGTCGTCTTTCATGCCATCTGCCGTGCAAACGCCGGGCAGGCTCAACTTTTTTAATTTTAAAAACTTTACCGTGCTGGCCGATTTTGCGCACAACCCGCACGGCCTCAAGCTGCTGGCCGACTTTATCGGCAAGCTGGATTATCCTTATCGTGTGGGGCTGATTTCGGGTACGGGCGACCGTCGCGATGCCGATATCCGTGAACTGGGCGAGATTTCTGCGGGTATGTTTGACGAGATCATTATTCGCTGCGATAAAAACCTGCGCGGCCGCAGCGCAGATGAAATAATCAACCTGCTGAAAGAAGGTATTGCCAAAGTAAACCCTGCATTGCCTACCATGGTGATACCCAACGAGAATGAAGCGCTGGAATATATTTATGCCCATGCAAAACCGGGCGCATTGTATACAGTAATGTGCGATGTGGTGTCTGGCGCCTTGGATAAATTAAGGGAGTTGCGCGAGCGGGAGAATGCGAGCTAGCTGTTAGCTATTAGCTATTAGCTGTTAGCTTTTAGTGCTTTTGTCTTGCCAATATTAGGCCTCGGTGTTTTATACCAAAAAGTGTGTTTAAAAAACAGCTTTAAAGAGAGGTTTTCACCCTTGTCCTGTTAGCTTGGTAAATTAACTTGCCACGGTATGGCTAATAGCTAAAAGCTAATAGCTAACAGCTTCTCTATGCGTAATTTCAAACAGTTAAAAATCTGGCAAAAAGGAATTGAAATAGCAACTATAAGCTATCAACTAACCAAAGATTTTCCTTCTAATGAACGGTTTGGTTTGGTGTCGCAAATGAACCGTGCTGCAGTATCTATACCATCAAATATTGCAGAAGGCAGTGGCAGAAATAGCAGTAAAGATTACCTGCATTTTATCCAAATCTCACTTGGTTCCTGTTTTGAACTTGAAACACAATTACTAATAGCAAAAGAGCTCAATTATGGCAGCAGGGATTTGGTGGTGGAATTGCTACATCAACTGGCGGAAGAGGAAAAAATGCTTACTGCATTCGGCAAAACCCTGAAAGCAACTGCTAACCGTTAGCGGGTGTCACTCAGGGCACTTGCAGCGCTACATTGGATGACGTGCGAACGATTTTGGAGGCTTGGACCGTTTCCTCGGCGTAAAGGATTAACAGCTTGTAGCTAACAGCTAATAGCCAAGCTAAAGCTAACAGCTAATAGCTAAAGGTCTGGCTGCTCTGTAAAGGGCTAAAAGCTAATAGCTAACAGCTAATGGCTAAGCTAGAAGCTAATAGCTAATAGCTAACAGCTAAAACCTTTTGGAAGCAAAGCACTCAAACCTTATTTTTGCACTCCATTTTAGGATGGCCTATAGTATAATGGTAGTACAACTGATTTTGGTTCAGTTTGTCTAGGTTCGAATCCTGGTAGGCCAACAAAAAGCTGAGGTTGCTACTTCAGCTTTTTTGTTAGTTTTGTATCATTATTGCCCGATAGTATAACGGTAGTACCGCAGATTCTGGTTCTGCTTGTCTTGGTTCGAATCCAGGTCGGGTAACCAAACTGGACAAATCGATTTTTTGGTCGGTTTGTCCATTTTTATTTTCGCTGAAACCCTCTCCCATGGCCCATATCAGGCGAACAGCTTCATTGACTCTTGTGGTTCGATAAGATTGGCCGTCAAAGACCATTTTTTCGGGAAATATCGAACCAATTATCTGTCTTTTCACTTCGTTGTCTGAATTTTCATAAAGCTGATCCATCTGAGATAGCGACTGGACGGCCTTTTTAAGCAAATCATCAATATTTTCCGACTGCCTGGAAAGTTCGAAAATTGTCCAGTCTAGTCTCTCCATCTTTTTTTCATATTCGCCTTAATAGTTTTGTATTCTGAAGGCTCGATTTCACCTGTTAACAATAACCTGCGCGCATTTGCAAGCTCTGTATTAGCTTTTTGTAAATCGGCCTGCACCTTTTTACTTTCCTCTTTTTGACCTCTTGATTTTGCCCGTAATTCTTGTTCCAGCACCAGCTTAAAAACTTCACTCATACCAGGCTTTGGCAGCAACTTTTTCAGCGATGAAGAAAACAAGCGATTTGCTTCCGCGGCTTTAAACCTCACACCACATTTTGCATTGCAGTGATAGTAATAATATTTTTGATTGGCTCTCCCGGTTAAAAATTGGCTTATTGCTATTTTTCTCTCTTCTCTTTCGTTAGTAAAACCCGTTATCTAAATATTTTCAATTATATTTCTTAATGCTAACCAAAGAAAAAGGACTGAGGTAAGGCAGCCTGCTTCGTCCGCTACCTGCTAGATGTCCCATTGTACCACGAACGGAAATTCTACGCTCTTCCTCCAGAGTCGGGGGCGCGATTTTTCGATACAGTTATTAATTTGAAATCAAGGCAACCCGACTCTGGAGCGGTTGGCAATATCACCATTGTATTACAATGGGACATCTAGCCGGTAGCAGGTTTGGCTACCTTAAGTAGTTTGTTGCGACAAATTAAAATCTGCACAAAGAAAGTCTGCAACAATGGCAAAGTTCTAATTAAATTGTTGGCTGTAACCTATCTGGAAAACCCATGCTGAGCCACCCGCCTACGCCACCAAGAATTAATCATATTTTCGTATGGCCGAAAGGGGTCAATTCAACCGGATTTTTTCCGTTCAGTTACCACGGGCAAGCGGGGTCAATTAGTTTAGGTTTTCCAGACGGTATCTCTTAATCAATAACACGTTGAAATAAAACAACGCAAGCGGGGGATGGAATCGGGCATTGATTTTTAATTGTGAAGAAAGAAAGGTGATTATGGAGAGGATGACAGAGAAAGAACTAGCCGTATTATTTTATTCATTTATGCAAAAGGCCCGCGCCGATTGGCGCATCGGGCTATCTCATATCACGCTCTATATGGCGCTCCTTTCTATTTGGTATGAAAGAAATCGTGCCGCGCCCCTTTATTTATTCAGCCATGAGGTGAAGCCGCTTTGTAAACTGGCTGGGGCTGCGACCTATCACCGCAGTTTCCAGCAGTTGCATGAATATAAGTATATCAGATACGTGGCGAGTTATGATCACTCGTTAGGGATTTTGGTGAATTTGAAGGGCGTTTGAATATATGATACCAATTATTCGCTATCGTTATTAATTTACAGCATATTTACATGCAATTCATACAAGAATCTTTTGTCCGGTGTCTTAACTTTAGACCACACAAGCGTATTGCTTGGTATTTAATTCATATCTTGCCGTAAATCGCTGATAGTTAACCTGTATCAAAACTTTTTACTAAATGCACGCGGCTGAAAAATTGCAAAAACAGCTTATTGAATTACTACAGGCTAAAGATCCTGATTATCGTTCCATCCTGAAATTGTCAAATGAACTGTCCAAACTGGACACTAAATTCCAACGGTTTTCCATGGATGCAAAGACCCTAATTCACCTTGGCCGGGACAGTATTAAAGATCATACTACTGCGCTTATTGAATTGGTAAAGAATAGTTATGATGCGGACGCCCATAGTGTCGAGGTAGAAGTGTTTTGCAAAAATGGCAAGGATTTAATACGTGTTGCAGACAATGGTTTTGGAATGAACAGAAACCAGTTACTAAATAGCTGGCTACGGATCGGGTTTTCAAGCAAAAGGCAATCAAAACTCAGCGGGCTTGGTAGGCGTAAAACAGGTGAGAAAGGGATTGGACGTATTTCAACTGATCGGTTAGGTGCAATGCTTGAATTAAAAACTAAATCGGAAGAAGATGGTATAATCGGGTTGAAAGTAAATTGGAACGATTTCGACGTTGATAGCAAGGACATATTTGATATCGATATAGAATTGACAAATCCCACAACTATCTGCCTGCCATTACGAGAGGGTAAAGAAAGTAATTCAGGAACGGAAATAAAAATTACAGGACTTCGCCAGTCCTGGTCCACTCGCAATGTTGAAAATCTATATTTTGAATTGTCTTCTTTAACACCGCCGTGGAAAGAAGTAGAAGATTTTAAAGTGCGATTCGAAAATGATGTAGCCCAGGTGTTTTCAGGTATTGTAAAAGCAGATTTTTATAAAGCAGCAGAGATTGAGCTAACTGCAATTTATGACGGTAAGGGATCCGATATTATTTATACTGTAAAAGATAAGTATTCTGAAAAAGAAACGACTGAACTGATTCAATGGCAAACTTTACTTTCCCAAATATCCAGCCGTGAAATTAATGAAGAAGTATCGATTGATTTGTCATTGGGGCCAATAACTATCAAACTATTATTTTTTTTAAGAGAAGCCGCTTCTATTTCAGGAACAAAATTAAAATTATCTGATTTGCGTAGCTTTCTTGATAACAATGCTGGTATTAAAATATACCGGGATAATTTTGCTATTAAGCCGTACGGGTTTCCTAGTTCACAATTTGGATACGATTGGCTGGAATTGGGAGAACGGAAGCTGCGAAATCCAGCAGGTATTGGACGTGGCAATGATTATACAGTTAACCCCAATCAATTAGTAGGAGCAGTTTTTATTGCAAGGGATAACAATCCAAAATTAATAGACAGTGCAGCCAGAGAAGGTTTGGTAGAATCCCCTGAATTTTCAGAGTTAAAAGCAATAGTTAAAGGAGCTGTATTGTTACTGGAAACTTATCGCGTCAAAATAAATCCGGAAATTGAAAAAGTAAAAAAGAAAAAGGAAGCGACTTCTGCTCACCAGGAAGCTATAAAAATACGATCACAACTAAATGACGTTGCCATCGATTTGACTAATATCAAGGATGAAATAGAAAAAAAAGGCGATAAAACAAAACCGACGAATTTTCTTAAGCCAATTATGAAAACCATTTCAACGGTTGAAAACATTTCGGAGGAAGTTAGTGACACAATTAATGAACTATTAAACTGGCAGCGCGTCCTTAGTGGTTTAGCCACTATGGGTATCTCTTCTGCTGTATTCGGGCATGAGACCGAAAGCTCAATATCACAGTTTAAAGGATCTGTTACAACTGCAAAGCTTTTGCTCACCGAAGAGCCCCCCAACATTGCAAGCGCCTTGGAAGAATTAGAAAAGGCATTGAAGCATTCAAAGAAAGTTGCCGCATGGGGCGCTTATGCACTTACCAGAGTTCAACGGGAAAAACGCAGCAGAAGAAAAATACAAGTCATCAAAACAATAAGAACAGTTATAAAAGAATTGTTGCCGGCTTTTGAAGCCTCTTCCATCAGAATCAATGTTGAAGGTGAAAATTTTTATCAAACTACTTATCCGATGGATATTGAATCCATTCTGGTCAATTTACTCACCAATTCATATACTGCGACCCTACTTAAACCGGGCGAGCGGATCATATCGGTTTCAGTAGAAAAAGAATCATTGGGAGAAATAGATGGGTTTTATTTTTCAATCGCAGATACCGGTCCTGGAATTGCAAAAGAATTTGAACACCGGATTTTCGAACCATTGTTTTCAACAAAAACTGTTGGGGCAAATGCAAGCAAAAGCGTGGGAACTGGGCTTGGTCTGACCATTGTGAAATCAATTACTGAAGAATTAAAAGGGGAAGTCATTGTTGACAAAGATCCTGTATTAAAAGGAGCAAGATTTAAAATTTGGTTACCAAAAGTAGATTAAAATGCCTCAGATTGCTATTATTGATGACAATGCCGATCAAAGCAGTACACTGAAAAAAACGCTTGATCATTACTTGAAAATTTTCAAAAGTAATTTTACCACTATTACGCAATTCCCTTTCCAGCAGGTAGAATCGTACTTTGATTTTATCGAATCCAATGACATTTGCGTTTTGATCCTGGATGAACGTTTGAACGATCAGTCGAATGGAGAAAGCGGACCCGTTAGTTATAAAGGAAATGAGCTGGTAACGGAGCTGCGTAAACGCCTAAAAGATTTTCCGATTTTTATGGTTACTACTTATGCTCCTGACGATGATTTAAATTCTAAATTTAGTGAGTTTGAATATATTCTGACCCGGAAAGAAATAACGGAAGATGAAGATGGCGGCAAGATGTATACTCCAATCATTGTAAGATCAGGGCAACGATACCTTGATTCTAACACCAAAGAATTAAGCGAATTCAATGAACTGACAAAAGCAGTTGCTGCAGGAGATGATGATTTACAAAAATTGGAGCGGCTAAAAGCATTGCAGGTGAAACTTGAGCTTCCAACGACTGGATTTAACGATAGAAAGGCATGGCTTGATCAATATCAGGTACACATTGCGGATCTTGAAAGTCTGAAAGAGGAATTATTGCAGAAACTTGATAAAAAATGACATACAAGCTTGTAAATAAAAATGGCGTAAAGCAACCTGTAACGGGAACTTATTCTGACTGGAAAGAGCAAATTGCGGAAGAATGCTATCAACAATGTGTTTATTGCGCTATCCATGTTAACCATTGGGGTGGCCTTGACAATTTTCATGTTGAACATTTCAGACCTAAATCAATAGCTGCATTTAAAAAACTCGAAAATGATATTGCCAATCTTTTCCTCACTTGCCCCGTCTGCAACCGGTTTAAAAACGATGATTGGCCTGCAGATCCCGATTTGAAAGTGGCTAGTTACCCAGACCCTAGTTTAACCGACTACGATAAAATTCTTAGTGTCGATGATACAACTTTTACCATTGACGGGAATTGCGTATCCGCAAACTATGTGATACACAGAATGTATTTAAATAGGCCGCAGCTTATGCATGAAAGAAGGGAATATAAATTATCAAACAAAGAAGTTAAACTCTTTAACGAAGTAACAACACTCGCATCTAAAGTGCAAGATAAAGAATTGATAAAAAAAATATTTACTGTAGTTAGTGATGTAAGAAATCATTTGGCAGCAAGAGAAACCATTAGTCCATATAAACTTGCCGAAATTAGAAAGCCTTGAATAAACAAAAACATACAGGCTCGTATTATACACCTAGTTATCTGGCCGAATTTATAATGTCCTACGTGTCCGGCTATTTTATAGAAGCCGATAGCATTCGAATTCTGGAACCCAGTGTCGGCGATGGCAGTTTTATCAGAGCTTACAATCAAACTATTTTCCCCGATAATATCATACATTTTTCTTTTGATGCTATTGAAAAAACAAATCAGGCATTGGAAAAAGCAAAGGAGAGTGCTTTTGCAAGTAATAATCACCATACCCGATTTTCGTTCACAAATATGGATTTCCTTGAGTATCAAAAAGAGAAAAAAAGCAAATACTCACTAATTGCCGGAAATCCACCCTATATAAAGAAGTCTTTACTAATTAAATCACAAATCAAGGTTTGCGCTGAAATAAACATTGCCGCTTCGCTTTCTGATGCCTCCGTAAAAAATATCTGGCCAACATTTCTGATAAGGTGTACACAGCTTCTAGCGGAGAATGGAATACTTGCCTTTGTCTTACCCGCAGAATTATTACAGGTCAATTTTTCTGCGGAGCTCAGGACTTATTTATCTGCGAATTTCGAAAGGTTGGAAATATTCACTTTTGATGATTTATTATTTGAATGCAAAGGCCAGGACACTATATTGCTATTTGGATTTAAAAAGCATGTGCAAAAGGGGCAGTTCTTTACACACATTACAGATACAAATCAATTACTCACTTCGAATTTTATCCTAAAGCAGAATATAGCCCTGACTGCAACAGATACAAAATGGACACACCACACTGTATCATCTGATGAATTAACTTTTATAAATAATATAGGAAAGAGACTTAATAATATCAATCATTATTGCGAATCAAAACCAGGCATTGTAACAGCAGCCAATAATTTTTTTATTATTGACCAGGCAACCGAAAAACGTTACAGACTTGGCAAATATGCCAGACCTATTATCCAAAAAGGCCATTTTGTAAATGGCAGCGTGGTGTTCGAACAAAAGGAATATGACCAGCTTGTGGTTGAAGGGAAGCCCTCAAAAGTACTCTGTTTTTCAGACGAAATAACAACACGTTCCTATCAGTCTATATCCGAATATTTGAATATAGGTATTGAAAAGAAAATTCCATTAGGGTATAAATGTGCCAAAAGGAAAAATTGGTTCGTTATTCCGAATGTTGCGGTAGCACCAGAAGGATTTTTCTTTCGTCGTGTCCATCATTATCCCAAATTTCTTGTTAACAATGCGGCTGTACTTGTAACTGATACAGCTTATAAAGTTGATATGAGACATGGGTTTGTTATTAACCATCTTGTCTATTCTTTTTATAACTCATTAACGCTGACATTTGCAGAACTTAATGGAAGATATTACGGAGGTGGAGTACTGGAACTAACACCGCAGGAATTTAAGAAATTGCCAGTTCCCTATGTGGAAATATCAAATGAAAGCTTCAATCAATTCAGACAATCTTTTGAAAAGAAATTGATCATCGAAGATGTACTTGAAGGTTATGATTCCCATATACTCAATTCAACCCTTGGCCTTTGTACCGAAGATATCATGAAAGTTCAATCTATTCGAAAAAAGCTCGTTGTAAAACGATTCAAGAATTAACAGAATTTATTGACTTCATTAAGGTATTACAAAGTAACTCAACTTATAAGCCATTTGAGTTATTTTTTAAAATCTGTTGTCGCTTTTTCATTAGCCGTATCCCGGTGTTTATGGATGACAAGATTATAAATTTATAATTCAGACTGACTGTGAATTGGTTTAAAATCAATACTATTGACGGCCGGTTGCGAACATAAAGCGGCCATATCGCTTCTTTAATCTATGGTGGTTATCAAGTAGATTCTAAGATGCCCAATCCTCCAATTCTGGTTGCCGAAAAAATGCAGATTCGTTGGAAATATTATTTAACGCTGAAAAAGCGTTCGTTAATATCAACCTCTACAACTTATCATCCCTATTGTAATCCAAATTCAAGGTGTATATCCTTTGACAATTTTGAAAAAGCCCGCTTTGGCATATCGATACCGTTATGATAGTTTTTCGTAATGTGCCGCAACACGTCTTCTCTTGTATTAAATAAAGTGCCATTAAATTTATTAAACAACGCATCTATATAAGTACTATCATACAAAATCGCGTTTTGTATCATCTCGACAACCATATCTTTATGCATTTCATAAAGTAATAGCAATTTAAAAGCTTCAATATTTTTTTTCGCCTTTACAACTTCCGCAGCAGTCGCATGAGGCCTGGATGTAAGGACTATTTTGAAACTTTTCAAATTGCCATAAAAAAAGGCAACTCCAAAATTTGACTTTTCTTTAATTAGGTCGGCTCCTGGCATACCTGTTAATTCAACCGAAAAACGAACAATACTATCAAGGCTTGCAAGGTATGGATGAATATATTCATCCAAATTGAATGGTAAATCCAATTTAAAATTGGAATTGCAAATATGGCAGGAAGGAATCAAGTTATAAAAGGAAAGGGCAAGGTAAGGGTAACTAGATTTGGGTAGAAAATGATCAAATTCAGGGCGTACTACTTTATTTTTCCCAGATGCCAGTGTAAATGTAAAATTTCTGTTGCAATAAGCACAAACATTAATTCCCAGTTCAGCTGCCAAAGTATAAGCGTCCCAGCGATTGCGCTTTGTCGTAAATTGTTTGTAGTCAAACAATGCCTGGATTTTTTTGCCAAAAGTTGTAAGCACCTGTTTTTTTTTCAATTGTCGGACCATAGCGGGATATATTCCGAAATCAACATTTGCCTTGATTGATTCTATAATGTTAGCCAGCTCATCCGGCTTTCCAACGATAATGCGTCGCAGTAAGTGGTAATCATCTGCTTTCAGATCTTTAAAAAAAACGGCTCCTTTTGCGCTTGATTTGACCAGCTTGTCTAATTTTCCTATAATCGATCTCGCATAATATTTTTTGTCTCCCGATTTCAGTATTTTGAAATCTTCCAAGCCTGCGTAATGCGACACAGCAATAACAGCAAAACTATTTTGCGTACCGGTATCGTATAAAAACATATTAATTATCTTTTTTTAATTCCGCAAACTGCCGCTCCAATTGTGTTATTCTTCCGTTTAAATCAACCATATTAAGCGATAACCTTTCGTTCAGCATCTGGGTTAATTTGGATTTTATCACTGGCTCTCCTATCATCATAATTACTTTCTGAATTTCTTCCTTATTGTTTTCAATTTCCGTATTTGTGCCGAGCAGTATACTGATCACTTTGTTGATCTTAAAGTAAGCGAATTCACCCATCAGGTAAGAATCCATAAAAAAAGAATCAGAAAGGAGGGTGTGAATGTTTGCAGCAAAAGTTTGCTTCTGGTCGTTGAGGCTGTCCTGCACAATCACTTTTCTCGGATCACCTGCCTTGGCTTTTTTCAGGAATACAATATTATTGGAAGGAATATCCGTGATCATTAAAGGGGAATTAGAAGTAAATATCAATTGGATCTTCCTTGGTTCAGTCTGATTACTGATAGCAGACCTTTGAAAGATGATCGGCAATATTTTTAATAATTGAAATAACAACTCCTTCTGCCACGTTGGGTGAAGATACAACTCACCTTCATCTATTAAAACCATTACATTCTCCTTCAGGATAAGGTTTGCTGCTGTTCTGTTATAAACAGCATCCGACAATGAAAATAACCGGGAATAAATATTCAATAAGGCCTTCTCTCCTGTACTGCGATCATCCCAATCGAAATTTAAATATGGCTCAAACTGAAAAGTTTCTTTATACATGTTATAAAAACTAAAAAATTCAGCCTGCATCTTTTCAGTTGAAATCTGGAATTGAAATCCAGGCGGTGCTTCTATTATCTTATTGTCATAGGTTTTGACATAGGTATCAAGCAGGGACACAAGCTGCCGAAAGGGAAGTAGCTTTTTTGTTAGGTATCCAAAATTATCTAGCTGGGGTAGTAGGTCATCAAGAATATCATTCAACATCTTTAAAAAATCATTAACACCAATCTTTTCACCATCAAAAGTAATTTCCGGACGGTAAAGAATTTCTGAAGAATACTTATAGTATTCATTGAATACATTTGAAATACCTGTGAAAAAAAAAGTACTGATAAAATTTTGATATGTACTAAGAAACTGTGTCCGCCTCTGTAAGAATTCTTCCAAAGCCCTCAAATAATAGTATGCCCTTTCTTCAAATAATTTTTCATTTTTCTTGTATTCAAACTGTATTAATAAAAAGGCATTTATCTTATCAGGCAAATCAAAACTCAGGTATTGTTTGTAATCTTTTTGAAAAGCGTTAATAAAATCCATTTCCCGGTGGATTTCACTGCTGCGATGTTGCTCAACCAGTTCTAAAGCATTGTTTAAATTGTTTTCCTTCAATTTTGCAGAATCATTTCTGAGCAAGTAATTGGTGGACAAATTATGTAAGGCCCCATATACATTTTCATATTTTTTATCAAAAATATTGGACAGGTAGACGTAATCGGTATCGATGGTATGATCAACAGTATCGTGCTGAGTGATATCCAGCAAATCCCTGAGTTTTTTATTATGTGAGATTACTTTCTTGGGGCCGTAATCACGCAATGAAATATTATTTTCGGTTAAGTCAGCGATAGACTGTTGATCAATATCAAGCACCTTGTGCCTGTAAATAGTGATTGCCTGGGTTTTGCTGTCCTGGTAGGCAAAAATCGCCTTGGTTCTAAAGCCACCTACTCCATCAGGAAAATTCTCCTTGATAAAATCGAGGAAGGTCGTTTTTCCAGTGCCATTCTCCCCAACGATAGCCGATACATGGTCAATTATAGCAAAACCAGGTTGCCTGTCCTCAATAACATCATAAAACCCATTTAAGTAAACCGGGTTGGCTTTAGCATTCAGTTTTTTAGTTACTGCATTATATTCAAACCGGAATTTTCCGCCCAGGTTAAAGTTGACATCATTAAGTGACCTAAAACTTTCGATGTATACAAAAATTAAATTCATACAAATAAATTCATCACATTCCTAAGAATAAATAGGGGATGTGTTTAATTAATGATTTTCCATTTACAATTCTCCTTCTTCAATTAAAAGAGCGAGGGTATTATCCTGCTGGCTCTGCCTGTATGCCAGGGTCATAAAATAAAACCCCGCATATTGCTTTATTAAAATCATATCGGTCAGGGTGATTGGGCTTTGGACATTAGGATTGTTTTGTTCGATAGCATTACCTAATCCAAGTATTCTTTCAAACGTTTCTTTTGATTTGATTACACCTTTTAAATGTTCATATCCGAATAAAAGGTAAAAAATAAGCTGCTAATCAAAAAAGCCAAAGAAGGACTTGAATTATCTTTTATATAGTTTGTTAGCTCGAATAAACCTTTAGCTCAACGTTGCCGACCGAATGCAAATAATGCGCAGTGCTCCCGAGCAATAGCAATATTTCTTCTGATGCCGAATTTTTATTGAACCCAGGCTGGACAATATAAATATGAAACTTCATTTCTTTAGTCCATTTGGCGGAGTTAAGCAAAAATTCAAGTTCATCTTCTGTTCCTTTTAAAAGGCGCGTACAGCTATCGTTATTTTTAGTCTTTGTTATTCGCCGAAACATGTGTTCAAAAAACTCTCGGCCATTCCGATATTTCCAATTCAGAGATTTTTGCGCCTGTCCGCAGACCTGGTAGAAATTATCAATCTCATTGCTGACTTTTCCCTGTTTGGCAAATTTTAGATGGTACATATGAACATCGATGTGAGTTTCAAGGTTATTAATGCCGACAATATCAGCAATCTCACCCGGGCCATCATCGTCGTATACCATTTCGAAATCATCAATAATTTTAGAAATAAAGTAAAATTGAATGGAATCCTTTTGGTATGGATAAATACCCTGCGATTCATGGCGGAGGTTAACGCCATTCCAGGTATCAATTACTATGGCGTCTAAATCAATTTGCCCAACTGACTCTCTTAAACGGAGGTACCTGTTTTGCAAGAGTTGGGAATTATCCGCAAACCAAATCACCGGCGTGAATTCCTGAAAAAAATCTGTTAAAGGCTGATTCACCTTGCTTGCATAGGAAATGCTGACACTGGGGCCACTAAGCTTTTGAACTTCATGGAAAGCCAATCGTTTGCCGTCAATGATCCTTTCACCTAATATCAATTCAAAAACACTACTCGATTCTGCTGTGTCGTAAGAAAATTGAAGATTAGCATTGTTTGGTACTTCGACAATATTTAATTCGCAGTCCGATAAGTCATATAATTTACCATTTATTTGAAATTCATACCTGAATTCCGAATGCAAATACATTTCGGGGTGCCAGTCAACCCGAATTGGCAGTACAGCCGGTCTCTCTGTAATTGTTACAGGAAATAAAGTATGCTGAAGAACTGTATTATGGTCGATTTCGGAGTCAGTAATAGTTTCACCAATTTGTTTGCACCATTGCACCAGTTCTTCTAAGTTACCCCGGAGGTACGACCAGACTTTTCCGGAGACTGAACATCCAAGCGTTATTTTCTCGCCATCTTTGTAACCCGAACCGAAAATATTATTTTTTATCAGGGTACCTTGCTGCATCAAAGCAAGACCATCCTGCACTCCCCTTCCAAAAAATGACTGAAAACTGATATCTTTTCCTAAATCCTTTCTACCGCCAAAATTAAAAATAGCAAGCCTGTTTACATTGTGAAATATCTTAAATACATCCATACCGTCCACAATTTGGTTATCCTCCTTAAATATAGCGCTAACCAATTTTTTCGTATTCAGATCTTTGATTGACGTATTAATAAATATTCGGTTGATTCCAGGTCGCAAATCCCAGATCACAACTACCATATGCCATTCGAGGTTCTGAACAGTGTCAAACCGCCCCCAGTCAACCTTGTTGATTTGCCCAAGAATTATCACCAACGTGTTTTTTGCAGGATTGTGTTTACTAAACTGGTGATCATAGGAATCAATATTGTGAATCCCTTCTCTCCAATTATTAGGTGACCATTCATTGGTCCCATTGGTATACACAACTGTGCTCAATGCTGGATTAATACTTTGGAAAGGAATAATTGAATCATCAAGGTTAGCAAAACCATCCAGGAATTCTTTGAATTTGATTTCCTTTTCCGTGGCCGTTTCGCTCAATACCGGGAGTAATAAATTCCAGTCGCTGTCAGAAGCATATAATCTGTCAAGTTCATGTTTTATCGGTGGATAGGCAACATTGGCTATAAAACTTGCTTCCCCCAATGCTTCATAAGAAGGCCGGGTAAACCTGCCCACAAATTGCAGTGTAATAGCAATACTCTGGCGTTCATCATGGACGGCAGCTATTTTTAATTCTGGCAAATCAAAACCTTCACCAAGCATATCAACGCAAACAATAATCTGGTGCTTTTTTAATTTAATATCATTTACTTTTTTTGACAGCCCGGCAACTCCTGTGTAAATAAGCACGGGATTCAGGTCCGCATATTGTTCATAAAACCTAAACACCGCTTCCGCCCTGATCTTATCCTTACACCTTGCCAGAATTATATGATGATGTCCAGCCAAAATATCCTTTCTTAATTGTTCGACCGCTTTTGTGGCAATCTTTTCATCGGCTGTAACTGGGTTATAATCCCTTATTGGGAGATAATTAATCTTCTTATAATATTTCTGTTCCTGCGCTTTGCGGAGTGAAAAATTAAAAATAAATTTTCCTTCCAGTTTTTTATCATCCGTGCGAAAAGGGGTGGCAGTAAATAAAAATATTTTTTCATTCTTAAATAAGCCGATCAACTCTTTCCAGGTGGTGGCTTCAGCATGATGTGCTTCGTCTATAAAAAAATGGGAACAGGATGAAGATAGGAATGCCTTTTGCTCTACAGAGCTTGTCGTAAGAATACTCATGGTAGTAACGACCACATTGACCTTTGTTAGGAATGCGGAAAGCTCTTCTGTTGTTAAAAATTTACTATTAATTATTCCAACAACTGGGTTTAGACAGCTACGCTCTACAATCCCAAACTCTTTCAATAACCCAAGCGTAATAAATTTATTGCCTAATTGTGTACGCAAGGCATCGGATGGTACAGCCACCAATAGTTTTTGGCATTGATTAACTATCAGTGAGGACAACATAACTTCTGTTTTACCAGTTCCTGTTGGCATTACAATAATAGCCCTGTTGTCCGCATTTTGCCCGTGTGCAAGGATGGAATAAATCGCACCTGTTTGCGGGGGACGTAACCCCTTAATATCATTCGCCGTATCCTCTTTGACAAAATGAAATTTGTTCCTCCAGGATGCTACTATCGTTTCAGGATCTGTTTCAATAAATGCAGGATGTTTCAACCATCGAATAATATGAATTTTATTATCTTCAAAGTCCTTCCTGACTGGCATTTTGCTTACCAAAAGACCATAATTACATTCGGCTGGAACTTTCACATTAGGCCTGCTACTGAAATAATATTTGTAACCGTTTACAGAAACAATGAATGGTGAAGTGCTGATGATTTCGGAAAATTCCAGTACACTGGCTTCACCAAAAAGCTGCCAGGCAGGATTCGCTTTATGGTGAAAAACAAGTTTTCTTGCCTGGGGAAGCCTTATAGTAATCATAAATGAAGCAATCGGTTTGGGTTTCTTTAAAAACGATTATCTAAAAAATGTCGTAATAGTTAAACCCGCTTCAAATAAAGTACAGAAACTCCTGCCACAGCGTACAATTATCTCAATTCGAAGTCCATCATTAATTTCACCGTCTTTGTACGGCATGTGGCTTCTTTAAACTAACATACTATATAAGATTTGGGGCTATATTAAAGATATTTAGAATTCTTTAGTAATAACAAACGTATTACTACGCAGATTCGAATTATCCAAAAAATAATAAACCTTCAGTGAAATTATAGTCTTTCTCGTTCAAGTAGTTCAACAAATTCATACGCTTTCGTGGCACTGTATTCCGATGAAAATGGCATAGTTTCAGAATGCGTATCAAAAATCCTTCTGGCATTATTAAGCGTTCTTACCTGGTTAATTCTTAATCCTCTACCGCCAGCTCCTGTTGAACTGCCACTAATACGACAGTAAAACTTGCCCGTAAACAGGTTGCCGGTGTTTTACAAATTTCTGAACATACGGTGCGTAAAATAATGCAAACAGCAAAAAAGCAACTGGCTAGGTACGCGGCCTGTCAATTAGAGCATCCCGGATTTTTGAAAGGACGTGTTTGATTACACTGGAGTTGTGATCTCTTTGGCGCACGGTAGAATCTGTTACCAACAATGGAGACAGCGTTTCTGTGTATAATACGGATTCTATAGGCAAATCAGCAACGCCACTGGGAGGTGACTATTGCTTGGTAGCAGTTGGGCGCAAGCCCTATACCTTTGGTCTGGGTTTAGAACATACTTCAATACAATTTGATGAAAAAGGACGCATTAAAACTAATGATAGGTTACAAAATGCCGAGGAATACATCTATGCAAGATGGTGTATGCACATCCAACCTATAGCGAAGTACTTAAAGATGCTTTTATGGCAGCATCTGGCCGTAGCTCAATTAATATGTAAAATTATCCAGAGGTCAAATCAAGAGGCTTGGGTCATAGGGGTGTTCTGGTCAAAGCGTATAATATGATACATGAATGATGGGCAACTATACAATGTCTAATAACTTTAGATTGGTTCGGGTAAAATTCAGAATTCATAGTATGACGTTTCTTAGTTGGTTACACTGCCGGTGTAAATCTAGGTGTTAACTTGCTGGTTTTAAGTCTGCTAATCTTGCCAACCGCTTCAAATCCTCCACCAAATGATTCGAAAAATCTCCATCTGGGGTAACGGAGAAAGGAAAGACTTTTCAGTCTTTCCTTTTTATTTATAGTATTTCTTTTCATAGGAGAATACAGCCACAGCCACCAAGTTTGCCAGACCATGCCTGCCTTAGTTAATCAAGTTGTTATTTAGCAACGGCTCTTGGAAATTTGCATGGACAGTTTGAAACTTTCTAATTCAGGCTTCGTTTAAAGAATGAACTGCTCCAGGCCTCCAACAATTATATTAACCCTGCGCTGCTCATTATAATCCAGGTGAGCGCCTACCCATTCATATAGCATGCCGGATTCCAACAAAAGCCTGAACTCGCGTTGCAACCAATTTTTAATTTTTACAGGGGCACCATTTAGTTCATCCCAAATTACGTTGCGGTTATTCAAAACATAGACGATGTCTTCAAAGTCGCTGCTCATACGCCCATCTTTTTTCCCGCGGTGATGAAAAGCTTCCAGCTTTGAACCGAGAAAGTACGCTGACGAAAATATTTTTACTTTTATACCATTGCCAAGGTCTGTTTCTATGGCAGATACAAATCCTTCAGGGTACCATGCATTGGAAAAACCAAGCACCGATTTATCTGTTGGCATAACATCGACGGTAACACCGTGTATAATGTATCTGCAGATAACCCCCGATTCAATATCATTCACAAATCCCTTTGAACGCAACTTTTCTTCTATCGTCGCATAATCTCCGTACTTAGCTATTTCCAAGAGAATATCCACGTCATCTGTTGGCCTTAGTTCCGCAGCCGGCCGGTCGCGATACAGTGATACGGTCGCGCCGCCAACATATACAACTGAATCCGCTAATTCCTCTAATGCGGTATGAACAGCCTTTATTCTGGTAATATTCGCCTGGTGGCTCATGGCAAAATCATTTTTGTCAATTCTTTAATAGCAAGTTGTTTTTCACGTACTCTTCCGACGCGCAATACATCGACGGAAGCCAGCATTTTATATAATACCTGATCGAGTGCCGCGGCACCCGGAACGCCAATGTGCAACGGTGTGATGGCTAAACCTCTTATAATGCCGTTTTCATCCGGCCAAGCATATTTGAATTCCGATTTAAAATGTGAAATATAAAAAGGATGTGAATGTGCGGTAGGCATACCTGTCACCATTGTTCCTGGCACTACAGGGAATACATATTGAAGTCCGTAAGCAATGAATTCCATAAGCGATTGCCGGTGCACACGCTTTCGGCTTTCATCTATCAGGCCGGCTATCTGGCTTCGGTTCAATGATTCCGCGATCTCTCCGGTACTGATAAATAATTTGCTACTCAGGTCCCGGTATTGCCAATCCTCTTTTTCACGGGTTAATATTTTCAGCAGGATTACCATATCCTGCGGACGCATTCCATTATGTGCTTTCATACTATTAAAGTTAGTTCTTTGTTCGCGATTTGCAAACAGCAAACACGAAGTCAGTATTAACCAACCCCAGTTAACGCTTTTTTCCTCAACACAATTTCACGGGTGCAATTCTCAATTATTCAAGTAATGTCGGGTCAATTGCATTCGCCAAGCGCTTCAAATCCTCTACCAAATGATTCGAAAAAGCTCCAGCTGGGGTAACCAAAGTGGACGAATCGATTTTTTGATCGGTTTGTCCATTTTTATTTTCGCTGAAACCCACTCCCATGGCCCATATCAGGCGAACAGCTTCATTGACTCTTGTGGTTCGATAAGATTAACCGTCAAAAAACGATTCTACCATCATTGTAAATAAAACCCCGAAAGCAAAGGATTTAATCAGGATCGTAAATGCAAAAATGTTACATTTTGAACAGTAAATTGTACTGAAAGCGGACATGGCAAAGCGTATCAAAATTTAAATTGTTGAGTTCCAACGCCTCTGAACACTGGTATTCCGTTTGTTCTATACTGGATACTCAGCCGAAGCTGCAGCAATACGATTATGTTTCAAAACTATTGTAAGATCGCCTGGCGAAACCTGTTTCGCAATAAGACGTTTACTCTGCTCAATATTACAGGCCTCGCAACAGGTATGGCAGTTGCATTACTCATTGGGCTCTGGGCCCTCTACCAATTCTCCTTCGACCAATTTCTCCCTAATTATGAACGACTTTACCAGGTGAGGTACAGAACACACTTCAATGGTGTCGCGGAACAAACAATGGCTACTGCGATTCCCCTGGCAGCCACCATCAAGCAACAAATACCGGGCATAGCGAACACTGTCACCACCGACTGGACCGGTACACATGCGCTGAGCGTTGCAGACAAAAAGATTTCGCTTGCCGGCTCTATGGTCACCAGTGAATACTTTACCGTCTTTCCGTATCCTTTTCTAAAAGGAAATGCGAGCACGGCGCTGCAAGATCCTTATTCCATTGTTCTTACCGCCGCTACCTCCAAAGCATTATTTGGAACAGCCGACCCCATCAACCGTATGGTGCGGGTAGATAACAGGCACGACCTCAAAGTAACTGGCGTCATCCAGGACGTTCCTGAAAATGCGAGCTTTCCATTCAGTTATCTGATACCTTTTGAGTACTACAAAGCCACAGAACCCTGGGTGCAGGCCGCCAGCACAAACTGGGAAAACAGCTTCCTCACCTTCATTACTTTGAAACCAAATGTTTCATTAGCATCCGTTCAATCGCAGCTGAACCACTTCCTGGGGCACTACGACAAAAGCAATGAAGCAACCGAGCTTTTGCTGCAACCGGCCAAAGACTGGCACCTTCGTTCTGTCTTCGCCAATGGTCTTCCGTCCGGCGGAATGATTGATTATGTAAACATATTTAGTATTGTCGGATTGCTGGTGCTGATAATTGCATGCATCAATTTCATGAACCTTTCAACAGCCAGATCTGAAAAAAGAGCGAAGGAAGTGGGTATACGCAAAGCCGTGGGCTCTTTACGAATAAGCCTGGTAGTTCAATTTTTACTGGAAGCAATGCTCCTCACAACAATAGCAGGAGTAATGGCTATTGTAATGGTAGAATTAGCATTGCCTGCGTTTAATAATTTAACGCGCACTGATATCCATGTGCCCTATGCGTCCCTCAGCTTTTGGATCACTATGTTGGTGTATATATTAATTACCGGTTTGCTGGCAGGAAGTAAACCCGCCTTCTATCTATCTTCCTTTAAGCCAATCGCCGTACTGAAAGGATCCATTCAACCAGGAAAACAAGCGACACTATCCAGGAAGATGCTGGTAGTCTTACAGTTTAGTTCATCTATAGCGTTGATTGCAGGTACAGTCATTATCTACCAGCAAATACAATTCGCAAAAAACAGGCCAACGGGCCTGGATACCAACCGCCTTGTTGTGACGGCTGGCAATGCGGATCTTGACCGCAATTATGTGGCACTAAAAAATGATCTCCTGCAAAGCGGTATGGTAGGCAGCATTACCAGGGCTTCCGCACCAACAACAGAGCTTAACATAGCAACAGCAATTGACCAGTGGCAGGATAAACTACCAAACGAGCGATTGATTGTAAACGTTGTTATGGTGAGTGATGCCGACTATTTTAAAACGCTCGGAATGCAGTTCGTGGAAGGAAATAATTTTTCACCCAATGATAGTGCCAATGGTGCCTCCGTTATATTGAACGAAGCGCTTATAAGGCAAATGCGGTTAAAGTCGTCCATCAATCAACCGATCGCCTTTTGGGGCAACAGGCAAACAATAATAGGTGTAGTGAAGAATGCACTGGCCACCTCTCCTTTTACCAATCCCAAACCAACCATTTATACCTATACCCACTCTTTCAACAGGGTGCCCGCCAATTATATCTATCGCATTGCCGCTAATGCAAACATCCATAAGGCGCTGAAACAGGTATCTTCTATTTTTAATAAATACAATCCGGCATCTCCTTTTCAATATACATTTACCGATGAATCATACGCCGCTAAGTTCACCACAGAAGTGCTGATGGGCAAGATGGCCTGGATATTCTCCATGTTGTGCATATTTATTTCATGCCTGGGCTTATTTGGTCTTGCTGCTTATATGGCGGAACAACGGAAAAAAGAAATCGGGATCCGGAAAGTGCTTGGCGCAAGTGCAGCACAGCTATGGATGTTACTATCCAATGACTTTATCGTACTTATATTGATAAGTGCAGCTATTGGATCACCGGTTGCTTTTTATTTTACCAGGCACTGGTTGCAGCAATATGATTACCGGATTGCGATTAGCCCGTTGGTATTTCTTTTCGCCGGGGTTGTAGCAATTGCTATCACAATACTTACCATCAGCTTTCAGGCATTGAAAGCAGTCAGGTCAAATCCTGCAAATAGTTTACGGGCCGAGTGATGCGTTTGGATCAATCCATTAACCTTCTAACAGCTTTAAATCATACTCGCCGGCAATTACAATCTTCGTTACCCTACTCCGTTCTCAAACTCTTTACCGGGTTGGCCAAGGCAGCTTTAACAGCCTGCAGGCTTACCGTTACCATCGCAATAACCAATGCTATCAGGCCCGCCAGCACAAATACCCACCAACCAATGTTTACCCGGTAAGCAAAACCCTGCAACCATTTATTCATCATAAACCAGGCCACGGGAAATGCAATGAGAGACGCTATCAGCACCAGCTTCACAAAATCTTTAGACAACATTACAACAATGCCCCCTATGCTGGCGCCCAGCACTTTTCTTACCCCAATTTCTTTTACCCGCTGCTCTGCTGCATACGTTACTAAACCAAACAAACCCAGGCATGCTATAAAAATGGCAAACAATGCAAAACTTATAAATAGTTTGCCCGTCCGCTGGTCTGCATTGTACAGCTGGTTGAAATCAGCATCCATAAATGAATAGCTAAACGGTTGGGAGGGCACCATGCTTCGCCATTTGTTTTCTACCTGGCTGATCAATGCAGGAATATTTTTTGTATTGATGCGCAACACAATTTTGCCCCAGTTTTCATTGAGCTCCATTATAAGCGGCCCCACTTTATTGTGCATGGTGCTAAAATTGAAATCTTTCACCACACCAACAATATGATAGGGCCTGGCCAGCAATTTTCCATCGGGGCCATTGCCATACGGACGATACAGTTTTTCGTTGAGGGGATTTTTAAAACCAAGCAGCCCGGCAGCCGTTTCATTAATAATGATGGCGGTAGAATCTGTAGGGAAATCCAAAGAAAAATTGCGACCGGCTGCCATTTGCATCCCCATGGTAGGGATATAATTTTGATCAGCATAAAAACCCGTCATGATGGTCACCTCTTTGGCATCCAGCGTTGCCTCCTTAAACCATCCATTTTCATCAAAGCCAGACTCTGTGGGTAATGAACCGGCAATGGAAGCCATCTGCACACCGCTTATTTTCAGCATATCCTGCCTGAATGTTTTGATGCCTTTATCAAGTGCGCCTGTTCCTTTAATGATGAGTACCTGGCTGCGGTTGTACCCCAGCTGCCTGCTTCGGATATGATTCAGCTGGTTATAGATTACAATGGTGCCAATGATCAATATAATAGAAATAAAAAATTGAAAGATCACCAACCCGCTTCTCAGCCAGCTGTTTTTAAATCCCTTTGCAATATGCCCTTTCAACACCTGCACCGGTTGAAAAGAAGAAAGATAAAACGCCGGATAACTACCTGCCACGCAACCAACAATAAGAATGAGTAGAATGAGTACCGGCAACATCCAGGAAGACAATAGGGTTAAAAATCTCATTTCTTTACCTGCCAATTGATTGAATAAAGGCAGCAACAGCGCCGCAATGGCCAGCGCAAGCAGTAAAGAAAAAAAACTCACCAGCACTGATTCCGTTAAAAACTGTATAATAAGATGCGAGCGCAATGAACCAGCCACTTTTCTGATGCCTACTTCTTTAGCGCGGTTGGCAGAACGTGCCGTAGATAGGTTCATGAAATTTACACAGGCAATCAGTAAAATCAGTATTGCAATAATGGAGAAAATATACACATAGCTGATTTCTCCGTTCGCCTCAAACTCCTGCGTTTTGTTGGAGTGCAGGTGAATATCCGTCAGCGGCATGGTATGGTATAAAAAATGATTGCCGCCTTTTTTCATATCCGCAGGACTGGCGTGCAATACCTGGTACAATTGTTTCAGCAGGTAATTATCAACGGTTGCATCAACCGCGCGCTGCAAAGCGGCCTGCGTGGTGCCGGGTCTTACCAATATGTAAGAAGCATAATTATTGCTTAGCCAATCGTTTTCATCATCGTGCCAGGTATCGCGCAACGGCCTGATAAAACTCCAGTGAAAATGAGACTGCGCCGGCATGTCTTTAATAACGGCGGTAACCTTACAATTGGTGGAATTATTAATGAACATCGTTTTGCCCACCACATCAAATGGTTTCTCCTGGAAATATTTCCTGGCGGTTGTTTCGTCAATTACAATGGAATTGGGCTCATTCAGTGCCGTAAGCGGGTCACCGGCCACCACGGGAAATGGAAACACCTTAAAGAAAGTGGAATCCGCATACACCGAATGATGATCAAGAATATTCTGATTGTCTTTCCGCACCCTTATATCACCATAATTTCTAAACCTAACTATTTCAACTACCGCGGGAAAATCTTTTTTCAGGGCAGGCGCCATGGGCGATGGAATCTGTACTGAATTAAATTGTGTTCCATTGAAATAAATATCCGCATCTACGCGGTAAATATTTGCGGCGTTGGGGTTAAAGTTATCATAGCTCAATTCATCCTTTACGTACAAAACAATCATAAGGCAAACGGCAAGTCCGGCAGATAAACCCACGATATTAATAGCAGAAAAAGCCTTGCTTTTCCAAAGATTGCGCAGGGCAATTTTGAGATAGTTGCGGAGCATGAGGTGTATTTGAGTGGTAGGACGACTGAAGCAGGCGGAATGTTACTGCGTTCCAGCTTTTTTTATATTTCAATAATGGCAGGCATCTTATTGGCTTTACCGTGAGAGATTCAAAGCATTTCTTAAGAACTGCAAATGACGCATTTTGTGTAGTAGATGCTTTCCTAAGCTTTGTTATGGATTATTTTTAAGCTGTTGATTTTAAATTATTGACTTGACCCATACCCAATAGTATAACGGTAGTACCGCAGATTCTCGTTCTGCTTGTCTTGGTTCGAATGCAGGTGTGGCAGAAGAGGCATAGTCAAATGCGTGGTTCTTTACCGCCCACATAATTATTCTCTTTAAAATTCCACCCAACAAAACTATTGCGTAACCACATCTACCTCTGCATAACCCGTTTCTACGCTGGCGTCAATATTTCGTAAAGAACGTAATTTAATGTAGCGCGCTTTGGCCGGTGCAAAGGTTTTTACCTGCCAAAGCGGATTGTTCTTTATGTTGGCAAATTCACCTGCAGCGGCAAGCTTCCAGGTGGCATTGTCATCAGAGATATAAAACTCGTAGCTGGCAATGATGGCCGGGTTCCAGATATTCTGGTCGGGCAGGTATTTAAAACCGGTGAGCGTTTCTGCTTTGTCCAGGTCAATGATTAAATCAACCGGTAGTGGTTGGTTTTTACCCTGGTGCCACGCAGTAGACGGATTACCATCTAACACAGCACTTGCTTTTGCATCGGCTATGCCAATGATGGTCCAATCCTTTTTTGAAATATCAAAGGCTTCGTGTGTAACAGGGCTGCTTTTGCCGGACACCTGCTCATATGCTATAGCGTTTATTTGCACCCTGCCTTCGGTGGCGATGGGTTCAGTATATTTTGCAGATTTGGAACTGGGCACACTGCCATCCATGGTATAGTACACGGTGGATTCTTTATCAGCAGGTATAATATTTATTTCGCCTTTCTGGTTGCGGATGACTACAGGCGCCGTTAAAATTTGTGGGGCATTGTAAAGACCAATATTGGAGATTAAAGGACAACTTTTTGCATCGCTGATAGTAACCCGCACGCTGGTGGCTGTCACCGAAGGAAACACCAGTATGCGTTTGTAGCCAATGGTGGTGGCTGTAGCTACTTCCTTCCAGTTGCCATTTACCAGGGCGTACACCGAAAATGCTTTTACACGCTGGCCCAGTTGAACATATTCCTGCACCAGCAAGCGGTTGAAAGTGGTTGGCTTGCCAAGATCAATGGTAATAGAAGCCTTTTGCACCGTATCATCAGCAGCCCAGTAAGTATTGTTGTTGCCATCCGTTGCCATGGCGGCCGAAAACTGTTTTGCATTACCTCTTACGTTAGATGCCACCGCTTTCTTATGTAAAGCCAGGTTAACGACAAATGCCTTTTTTACTGCCTCCGCAAAAGCAAGCGCGGCAATTTCATCATTTTTATGAATCAGCCCCTTTGTATCTATGGGGAAATTGAGCAGCAATGAACCGTTTCGGCCAATGGAATGATAATACGTTTCCATTAGCTGGGGTACCGTTTTTACTCTTTCATTTTCACCCGGATGATAAAACCATTCCGGCCTGATGGAAGTGTTTACCTCGGCAGGCACCCAGGCATTACCTTCTTCTACACCATGGTGCAGCATTTCGTAAGGCACATCGCCCGTTTTATTCAGCAGGCTCCAGTTGGTTTCGCCCACATAACCGGATTCGGTTCCCACCCAGCGAAGATCACCCCGGTCGCCACCATCGTTCCATATCACTATATTCGGTTGCAGCTTCCTGATTAATTTATAGGTATTCGCCCAATCATAATATACAGTGCGGTCTATTTTGCGATTCTCGTTGGCACCGCCGTAATAACCAGTACCGCCATTGGCACCATCAAACCATATTTCGAAAATAGGCCCGTAGTTAGTGAGCAGCTCGGTTAGTTGGTTTCTGAAATAGGTAATGTATTCCGGTTTGCCGTAGTCAGGGTGATTTCTATCCCAGGGTGATAAATAGATGCCTAGTTGCAAACCATATTCTTTACAGGCATCGGCCATTTCACGTACCACATCGCCTTTACCATTTTTCCAGGGTGCGTTTTTTACAGAGTACTCCGTATATTTTGACGGCCAGAGACAAAAACCGCAATGATGTTTTGCGGTAATGATAATCCCCTTCATGCCTGCCTGTTTGCAAATACGCGCCCACTGCCGGCAATCTAAACTGTCAGGATTGAAGAGCTGAACATCTTCATTGCCATACCCCCACGATTGATCAGTATACGTATTCAATGAGTAATGCACAAAGGCATACAACTCCATTTGCTGCCATCTCGTTTGATTGGGGGTTGGTACCGGGCCATAAGAGGCAGGAATTTTCGGTTGTGCATGACTGCTACCCATAATACAGAGACAAAAAAAGATGCCACACAAAAAGATTTTGATCATACAGTTAAAGTTATCTATTGGATTGTAATCATTATTGACTCGGCTTACGTATCCCAAATAGCTTTTAGCGAAATAACAGATAGTTTATAATTTATTTCCTCGCATTACCCAGTTATTAAAAACTCGCTGTTCTTCATTGCTCCTCCATCTTAACTAGAACAGGTATATATGCTTAACGTTATTCTTTTTAAAGATAATATTATTCGCTCCAAACACACACGCCAGCGGGCTTTAGCGTTTTTTCACCTACCAGTATGGTTGCTGTGCCCGGAATATTTATGGTGTAGTCATTGGAAGAATAATTTACGGCCACATAATAGCCATCGCGCCAATACACAAAAACCCCCGGCGGAAGATCATCCGTAACCGCGCCTGCACTGGTATACATCTCGCGGATAATGTCTTTCTCTAATTGTCCATCATCGGTGTCTGCGCCAATGTAGGTTACGGTTCCACGGCCAATTTTATTTCTTACTACGGCTGCGGCACCCTTGTAAAATTGATTATCGTAAGTAGCCAGCACTTCGGTGTTTTTGCCAGGTATCAAGAGATCGCCCCAGTTATTCCAGCGGTAATGGGTAGATTTCATCACAATGTCGCCGTTGCTGGTGGCCGAGAGTTTATCGCTTACGCTAACGGTAGCACCAATCAATTTTGATATAGGGGCAGCAATGGCGGCTTCCCAATAATGTCCGTCGCGATTTTTAGTAGCAGTGCGACAGGTAATAATTAAATGGCCGCCGTTGGCTACATAGCTTTCCCATTTTTTTACCAATGCCGAATCAACGAGGTCATAAGCTGGAACTATCAGAAATTTATAGGCTGAAAAATTGTCAGTCTCGCCAATTACTGTTGCAGGTGCACCCAATGATTTTGCTATTTCTAAAAATTTTACCGGATAATTCCAGGTATCCCATTGCTGGGTAATCTTCTGCCGGTCGATGCTCCAAAAATTTTCCAGGTTCCAAAGCAGGGCGGTTGATTTTGCAAAAAGCTTTTCCGGCATTTTTGCATTGGGTTGATAGTGCTTTCTAAGTTCCTGCATTTCCCTGTTAAACTGAACATACTCTTCGCCGCCCTGCGAAGGCGTAACACCATCTGTTTTAATGATAGACACCTCATTTTGTTCGGCCCCGGATAAGGGCTGCCGAAAACGATAAGAACAGGCTAACCGGGCACCTGCGGCAAAGTTGTGATACAGCCACATCCGCAGTGTGCCGGGCATTAGCTGCGAATTGTAGGTGCCCCAACCAACAGGACCTATCTGCATTTCCATAATGCCTGTAACCCCTCCTGTTGACTTATAAAATTCGCTTGCAAACAAAACAGCTTTATGGTCACCCAACCGAAAGCCCTGCTCTCCCAAATTGCTGCGGCCGCCATTGGGATAAGCCGTATAAGTAGCAAGGTCTAATTTTTTTGTACCCCGGGCGTCCGAGCCTGTACACACAGCGGTGTAATTGGTGGTAATGTACTGGGTGGGTAAAATATTGTTTCTTAAAATGGTTGCCTGCAGGTCGAGGAAGGCCGCTTGTGCATCGGCACAATAACGTTTAAAATCAAGCAGGGCATGGGGATTATTGCCCCACCAGTTTACCAAAGTAGTGTTGGGAATAATAACCTGTTCAAAATTATTAAACCATTGGCTCCAAAATGCTGCGCCCCAGGCAGTATTCAAAGCATCAATGGTGGTATATTTCTTTTTCAACCACTCCCGAAAGGCCACCTGTGATGAAGGGCTGTAATCCGCAATAGCTTGTGGTTCATTATCCAGCTGCCATCCCGTTATCGTTTTGTTTTGTCCATAACGTTTTGCCATTGCTGCCACAATATTTTTTACAAAATTGCTGTATTTGCTGTTTACGATAGATCCCAATCCCCTGGTACCATTCTCTGCTCTGATGTAATTGCCATAAATAATAAATGTTTCAGGATAATTGACACGCATCCAAACTGGTGTAGTGGCAGAAGGCGTACACATGACCACTTTTAAATGATATTTTTCGCAAAGTGCTACCACCCTGTCAAGCCACGAAAATTCATACTTCCCTTCTACGGGTTCCATTTTAAACCAGGCAAACTCGGCAATATGCACAAACTCAAACCCCATCTCAGCAATTTTTTTGATATCTCTTTCCCATTGGGTTTCGCTCCAGTATTCGGGGTAATAATAAATACCGGTAGTAATTAATTCTGCCTGGGGGAAAAAACGCTGTGCACTTTGCCCGCGGACTTGTAAAAAAAAGAAGAGTAAGAAGGTTAGTTTAATTACGTATCTCATAAAATTATTGTAGAATTATTGCAAAACGATTCTGTTTCCTTGTAGATTATTGCACCGCATATTTTTTTCGGTAGTCAATGGGAGATAAATCAGTAAACTTTTTAAACACTTTTCTAAAGGCATTAATGTCGTTATAGCCTGTTTCATAAATAATTTCATTAACTGTTTTACGACCTGACTCCAAATATTTTTTCGCGAACTCCACTTTTACTCTTTGTATGTACGCGGCAATAGAGTTGCCGGTACTTTTTTTAAATCGCCTTTCAAACGTTCTGCGCCCCACACTAAACTTATCACAAATTTCATCTACCGTAAAAATTATAGTAGGATTCCCTTCAATAAATGCCTGCGCTTGTAAAACAGCTTCATCGCCATGTTGTTTCTGACCCATAAATATTACATACGGGTTCTGGCTTTTTCTTTCAATATCAATTTCAAACATTTTGGAAGCGAGTATAGATATTTCCCTGCCCAAATGTTTTTCAATGATGTACAGCAACAGGTTGAGATAAGAAAAACCGCCACCACAAGTGTATATGCCGTTTTCATCTGTGATAATGGCGTCGTCAACAATTTTTATATCGGGAAACATTTGTGTAAACTCGTTTCTTGCGGCCCAATGCACAGCACATTTCCTGTTTTTCATAAGCCCTGTGGATGCAAGAAAAAAAGAGCCTACACAAAGACATACAATCTCTGCATTTCGGTGGTACTGGGAAGTTACCCAATCAATATATTTTTTATTTTTTGAAATGGCCTTTTGTAAAATCGCCACACAACAAAGGAATAACAACTACATCGGTCTTTTCAATCTCACTGGTCAACTTATCTGAACAAATATTATACAGTCCACCGTTCAATGTTGCTTTCTTTGCCACACCTACCACTTCCACTTTATAAAATGGCGGTTTGCCCTGGTAACGCATAAAGTCATTCACCCTTGAAAAGAGTTGATGGCTGCTGTCAATACTGGTAAGCGTTGCATCATATAGGGGTAAGATAGAGACGTGTTTCATCCCGCAAATCTACAGGAGTTTATTGTCGCAATCAACGTGTAATAATGTCGTATTCACCTAGCATCGATATGCAATTGCGCAAATACCTTTGTCGTGCAAACAAGCATATTAATCAAAAAAATACAGCCATGAAATCGCTAGACATTATTATGATTCCTGTAAAAGACAGGCAAAAAGCAAAAGAGTTTTATTTGAAAGCAGGGTTCAACGTCATTGTTGAAGCGCCGGGAGCGCATGGCGACACATGGATACAAATGGGTCTGCCCAATGGAGGTGCCACCATTTCGCTCGCGGGTTTTCACGGCATTATTTGCGAGACAGACGATATTGAAAAACAAATCAAGGCGCTTAATAAAAATGGTATTGAGGTCGGTAAAATTGATGACACACCCTGGGGCAAGTTTGCATGGCTGAAAGATATAGATGGAAATGGGTTGTGTCTCCGTCAGAAGTAATTGGATAAAGAATTCATCTTGCGAGAACGCACCCCTTCCTACATTATAGCCTGGGTTATCAGAAAATGGACAAATCGATGTTGAGTCGGCTTGTCCATTTTATTTTTGAGGCAATTCCCGCCCCGCCGCAATCAAGGCCTTATTGGCCGCAGCAACACGCATAAAATCCATCTTTTGCACCTTTCGGTCGTAAGTAAGTATACCGTTTACTTCGTGTTCCACATCAGTGGTTTGCGTGTAAATGGCAACGCTCAGTCCCCGGTATTTCATCAGTTGCTCCACCTGGTTTATCATCAGCGCATACCGGTCGGTGAGTGTTTGCACGGTAGTGGCATAGTCATACGCATTGTTTTCCACCGGCCACATATGACCCCGCACAAAAAGCCCTACCCCGCCAAATTCGCCAAGAGAGGCGGCCCTGTTCTTATCCGGAATGGACGCTTTGTAAGGCCCCACGTAAATATGCGTATCTACAAAATCGCCATTGCCGGGATCGCCATAAGCTTTTTGATACGACGGGTTATTGTTAAACCCTGAGTTACCATTCACTAACCGTGAAGGATCATATGCTTTTGTCCAATCTGTAATTTCTTTCACATCAAAGGCACCCCAGTTTTCGTTGAAAGGCACCCATGCAATAATAGAAGGTGAGTTGTAATGATCGTCCATAATGGCTTTCCATTCTTTTCTAAAGCGCGACCTGTTTGCTGCAGTGTCTTCATTCTGGTACCAGATGGCCGGCATGTCTTGCCACAGCAACAGTCCCATTTTGTCTGCCCAATAATAAAAGCGCTTGTTCTCTGTCTTCATGTGTTTTCTGATCAGGTTAAAACCCGCTTGTTTAGACATTTTCATATCATACTGCAATGCCTCATCACCAGGTGGCGTAAGTATACCATCGGGCCAATAGCCCTGGTCAAGCAAACCCATTTGCATTTCAAATTTGCCGTTTAGCAATGGCCGGTGAATACCATTTAACATGCCCAGTTCAATACTTCTCATTCCAAAATAGGTACTTACGGCATCCACAGTATTTCCTTTGCCGTCTAGCAGGCTCAGTTGCAAGTCGTACAAAAAAGGCGTATCCGGCGTCCAGTAAACAGGCCGGTTGATGGGCAGAAAAAAGGTGTCATTACTGGCGGCAGTTATGGTGGCCACCGGCATATTATTTTTTAACGCCACTGCTTTCACTTTCATTCCGGATGCAGCCTGTATGCTGATAGCCACACCGCCACGCGAAAGGTTGGGTGTAAGCCGGAAGTCTTCAATATACGTTTGGTTAACAGGCTCCATCCAAACGCTTTGCCAGATGCCCGATGTAAATGTATAATCTCCCCGTGGACCGTTTTTACCAGAAGGGGTTCGGCCATCATTGGCATCATACGCAGCAATAACAATGCTGTTATCACCGCTTTTTAACAGCCGGGTTATATTAAAGACAAAACTATCATAGCCGCCTTCATGCCTGCCCGCTTGTTGCCCGTTTACAAAAACAGTGGCGATGTGGTCAACCGCTTCCAGGTGCAGCAACACCTGTTTACCTTTCCAGTTGTCGGGTATCCTCACATTTCTGTGGTACCACATATTGATTTCCTGGTTGCGCTGAATATGCGACAAGTATGATTCAGGGCAAAAAGGAACTTTTATTTTTTCCGATTTACCTGAGAAGGAAATAGCTGCTTCGGGATGCTGTGCGTCGGGCGCGTCTTTACCGCCGGTATAATCCCACATACCATTGAGGCAAAGCCATTCTTTACGCTGGCATTGGGGCCTGGGATATTCCGGGTGAGGCACGGGCGCCTGGTAGGCGCTGGCCGACCAGTTGGTAGGTAGCGGACAAAGTTGCGCCATGGCTTTTCCGCCACCGAGTAACAATGTGCTCAACAGAAATGCTCTAAGCTGCATGATTCATCTTCATTTAACAGGTTACCAATGATGCCAGTGTTAACAATTGAAAATACCGATAAACTCCTGCTTCAAAAAGAAATTATAGCGGCAGGGGATCGCAATAAAATCATACTCATCATACCGGGCTAAAGCCTTACAACAGCTATCATCCCTCCAGGATGAAAAAATTATTTGAATACGAAAGACTGTTTGTTAATTAGTAAAAACGATGTTCCTTTACTCCATGCAGCAATACCAGGTTCCCAGCGCCTCCATTTCTACAATGATCAGGCAATTCTGGAAGAAATACATCCCAACTTTTCTCCTTGTTCCGGCAATTGGTGTAGCAGTAGTGTTATACGCCAATAACGGCGCCAACTCAAACACCGGATCTTTGTTGCTGATCATCCCCATCATGGCCATCGTATTGGGGTTGAGCGCTTACCGGGGTTCAAAAAAGCAGCGCTTATTGCTGGAAAGCTATCGCCTCACTGTAACCGGCAATCTATTAACACGCGAGCAGGCGAATACACCGGAGATAACTATTTATTTTAACGAGGTTACTGCCATAACACAATATAAAAATAAAAGTCTGTTGGTGCGGGGTAAAACAGCTACAGACTATATCGTTATACCGTACGGCATCAATGATTACGAAGGCCTGGTAGCCACATTGTCTGCCATCCGCCCAATAACACCGCCAAAGATCAATAACCGGCAAAGAATGGAAATAGCAGGGGTGTTGATAACCGTTATCGCACTCATTGCGGTGTATACGCTTACTAATAAGATCATTGTTGGCATTAGCGGTGTGGTTGCAATAATCCTGCTCGTACGTGGATTCTATGCAGTGCAAACCAATAAAAACATTGATAGAAATACCAAAAGAGGGTTGTGGTGGAGCATAATTGTTATTGTATCGGTGTGCATGATTGTTTTCTATAAATTAAGAGCGTAATGAGAATGATAGATTTTCAGGATTTGGCCGCATATAATTTTTTATATCCGGCCAAATCTCCCACCAGATATACAATTGGACGCCCTGCCATAAAGTATTCTTCCCATTCTTTAAATGGTTTTGAACAGCACATTCATATTTACCTGCTGCTGCACCAGTTGGTCTGCATACGCATTATCTGCAATACCATAGGTGGTGATCATTGATACAAACAACGTTTTACGGGGCTTCATTTTGGCTGTAAATACATCCATTTTTTGTTGTATTGCCTGGGCGTATTTTTTATCTATTACAAAAGGTTTATTATAAAACTTCATTTCGCAGATGTTGATGATCAGATCTTTTCTGTCGATGATTAAATCAATTTGCGCACCTTTTTCCTTGCTGCCTTTTGCAGGCACATAACGCCAGGCGGCAATTTCTGCACCCTTTCGTATTTTTAGCCCTTCCATAATCTGTTCAACATGCTTTAGGCAAACAGCTTCAAATGCAATGCCGCACCAAATAGCATAAGACGGCTCTTCACTTATTCTTGCCCAAACATCCTTCCCGCCACGCTTGCGTTTGTCCATAAATTTCAGGTAGAAAATAGAGAATTCATCAATCAGCCTGTAAATAACATCCTTGGCAATTTTACCGTAGGGAACAGTAGCCTGTATAAAACCTGATTTTTCCAGTTCTTCAAGAACAACAGTGGCCCTGCCGCCCGAACTTAACCCGCACACCGTTATCAACTCCTGCCTTGTATATCCCTTGCCTTTAGCAGCCAAAGCCCTTACCACTTTAATATGATTATCGGCCAGTTCAAATAGAGAGTTGTATAGATTATCAAATTCGCCGGTAAGCAAGCCCTGTCTCGAAAAACAAGTTCTTTCAATTACTTGCGCCGCACTTTTATCTTTTCCTACCGTCTTCAAATAATGCGGAATGCCACCAAAAGCCATATATACCTGCAGTATCTGGTAACGGTCCAATTTACAACCGGTGCTTTTCAGGTATTCTTCTGTTTCCGCCAGCGTAAAAGGAGCCAGTGGCATTTTTGCCGTAATGCGGTTGTGTAATCCGCCTTTGTTATTGATAATCTTACTCAGCATCCAGCTGGCAGAAGAACCACATACAACCATCAGCAACTGGGGTTGGCGGCTGGCCCAGTTATTCCAGAAATGTTCAAAGGCCGAAAGAAAACCCGATTTTCTTCCATCCAGCCACGGAAATTCATCCAGGAAAACCACCAGTTTTTTCTTTTGCAGCATGGGAGAAAGATATGCCTGTAACGCCTGGAAGGCATCAATCCAGTTTAACGGAGGCCGCAGTGCCATTGCCGACCGGCTGGCCTGCTGCAGGGCCAGGCTAAACTGCTGTAGCTGCTCTTTTAAACCCGCCTGGTACATACCTGTTAAATGAAAAACCATATGATCATGCAGGTAGGTCTGAATGATAAATGTTTTTCCTACACGCCGCCTTCCATATACCACCAGCAGGTCTGCCGACTTTGATTTTAATAGTTCGTCCAGCATATCTATTTCTTTTTCCCGCCCGCAGATAGCACCCATAACAAAGATTTTTCTGCAACGAAACTACACATTTGGCCGGATATATAAAATTATATCCGGCCAAAACTATTTATAAATTGATAGTTTTGGCCACTTATAAATCTGTATATGCGGCCAAAACTATAAAGAAAAATTAAACCCCTTTTCATTCAACCCTGCGCCGGCAAACGCATCAGCACAAAATAGTTTATCACCGCCCTGGCAATGGGCAAGCGTTCAAACCTTCCACCAATTACATCAGGCCGACGCTATCCGTTGTAGTAAAGTGAGCGGCTGCAATATGAGCCTTCGTGCATTTACCCGTTTGCAGCAATACCCCAGGTTGAAGAATCCAGCGTAACTGAATGAAGCTGCTCAGCACTTGGGTAGCCGATCCAATCAGGAAAAGGAAACATTAACTTCATCAGCGCCTGTAGCTTTGCATCCAATTGCCTGCAACTGGTAACATACCCACTCATGTAGGAAGATTGTTAAAAACAATTCCAACAGGCAAAACTGCACAACCTACTATTCAATTTTGTTACATTGCAGTACGCTTTTAATAATCGACCACATCACACCATGAAAACTCCGGAAGAACATTGATCCGGTAAAACGGTTTGCAACTATATTCATTCAATATGGCCGGGCTTTTCTGGCAGCCATATTTACCGGGATTAATTTTGCCATGCTGCGGTGGCTTACTAAAAGAAGCGGCCAAGCAGTTGATTGGTTAGTGGGGACAGGAACCGAATAAAAAAAATACTATGCGCATATCAATCATCACGTTGTTTTTTTCGGCCTTTGCCGCCACCGGATGGGCCCAACAAACGCGTTTCGAAAATCATGATCTGCAGCCTGTGCAGGTGACCATGTCTGTTACCAGTATTGATGGCAAAAAAGCGGTGCGGATTTCACGGGACACTGCCATTAAAGGTGCGGATATTCCCACTTTTGTGCGCTTGAGCAACACCGGTAGTTTCAGTAACGGCACCATTGAAGTACTGCTGTTGAGCCGGTTGCTGCCTACAGCTGATGCCGGTGCACGGGGCTTTATTGGCGTAGCATTCAGGATTGCTGACGATAATAGCAAATTTGAATGCATCTACATAAGACCCACTAATGGCAGGGCGGAAGACCAACTGCGCAGAAATCATTCTACCCAATATTTTTCTTATCCTGATTATAAGTTCGACAGGTTGCGAAAAGAAGCAGAGGGAAAATATGAATCATATGCCGATATGGGGCTAAATGAATGGATAAAATTGAAAATAGTGGTTAAGGATGCCGGGGCCAAACTTTATCTGAACGACCATCCGCAACCGGTATTAATTGTGAGCGACTTGAAGCTGGGGGCAACGTCCAGCGGGGCCATCGGTTTGTTCGTAGACGGTGGTACCGATGCATTTTTCAGGGATATTAAAGTGGCCGCAGAAAAGTAGTGTTTAATCACTCAACCGTTGTAACGGTTTGCTTTTAATAGAATGGTGTGGTAAGAAGCAGCGTGCACTAAGATGGCAAAATGGATGGATCACTTTCTATTTCCAAATTCGGTATAAAATGAAAGTATATAACGCCGCAACACTCGTCCACAATAACAATCCCTCAAACAATGTTTCCGGAAAATGGGCCGATTGAGCTATAAATGCAGTTGTGCCCAGCAACAGCACTACACCTGTACCAGCAGATAAAATGACTTTTCTTTGGTTGTTTAATTTTTGTGGAGCCGCAGCAACAGCATCCTCCGTTTTGGGCTGGGGGTGATGGTTATCAACGTTACATACATCCTCGGCCTCGCTCGCTGGCCATGACCCCAGCCTTTCTGCAAGCACCCTAACTGTATATGCTCTGGGCACTACTTCTGCATTTTCAATCCGTTGTACAGACCGCAGACTGATTCCCGCCAGATCAGACAATTCCTGTTGGGTGTAGCCCTTGCCGGCTCGTGCCTGCTTAACCCAATCCGCAATTTTATTTTTATTGACTTGATCCATAACTGATGACCGTGCGACAAATTACGTCATTTTGCCGTCAAATGCATTTGTCGCAAACACACAGACAGGTTGTGCCATAGTTTTACAGCCATATGAAAAGAATGATGTTTGGCGCTTTAAAAACAACAACAGTTGTACGGGTTGTTGTGTACTGGATGGCCTTTGTAGGCTTATATTGGGCAACAGGCACATTATTAGGTCTGGCACCTGGCGGTGTTTATTTTAATAAAATGAAGAACTGGGTGTCCGGAACAATAGCAGCTTTGTTAATTACGTGGTTATTTTTACTGTTTGAGAATAACAAATTTTCATCTATCGGGTTAACGCTTTCATCCGGAACCCTCAGGCGTTTTTTCAATGGATGGCTACTTGGCACATGCATGTTCATCTTCATGTACGCCATGCTGCTGATGGTGCCGGGAGTACGCCTGGTATGGAACAGCTGGCATCCGGATGCATGGATGGTAACCGGATTGCTAATTATCTTACCGCTGGCGATCATGGAAGAAGTCGCTTTCCGTTCTTACTCTTTTGTCTCGCTGCAAAAGGCGTATGGCCTGCCTGCCACGCAGCTAATAACGGCTACCGCATTTGCGTTGTACCACGTAGCCATGGGCTGGACATGGTATATCGCTTTTCTCGGTCCATTTACGTGGGCGTTTGTTTTTGGTGCAGGGGCTGCCTGGTCGCGCGGCATTGCAGTACCTGCAGGCATTCACGTTGCTGTAAACCTCATGCAAAGAATTACCGGGCTAAAAGGCAGTGAGGGTATTTGCGAATTAAATTATATCGGCAATGGCGCTACCAACGCGCAGCGTATGGGCATTTTTCTGCAGTTGGCAGTGCTTGCAGCTGGTATACTTGCCACGGCCTATCTTCAATGGCGCCGACGTACTCAAACACTGGCCAGTGCAGAGGCATGAATGTGCAACCACTAAACTTTCAACGGCATGTCAAATCGGGTCGTGTAGCGTAATTACCATCTTTTTCTTTTGTGGCCATATTCTTGTTGTAAATTCATAAAAAAGGAGGCCTCATGGAAGAACATCTGGAGCCCAGACTGGTTGCCATACTGCACAGACTGGGATTGACGGAACAATCGTTGCGTACGCATGAACTTCTGCCGGCCACACATGGCGATAGCATTGTTCAGTTTGATTTAAGGATGCCCAGCGATGGCGACCCCGATAAGGAGCCAAAGCTTCCACCACCACCGGCAGGATGGTTCTACCGTTTAAATGTGCCGCAATTACTAAGCGACTTACAAACATTATTACGCAAATGCGTGAGCGGCTATTCAATGCAACTGTGCCGCAACGGAAAAGTATTATTCAGCGATTCTTACCGGATGGCCATATTGGCTTCAGACAGCGGACCAGACAGGCCGGCCGGTGTTCCATGGACACTGGATGTGCAAATGCATGTGGCAAGTTTAAGCAAACTCATCACCGCCATGGCCATGACCAGGGTGCTGGAATACCATAACATTTCTCCCGATGCGTCGATATTGCCTTATCTGCCCAAGTATTGGACAAAAGGATCGGGTATTGACAAGATTACCTTCAGAAATTTGCTCAATCACAAGTCAGGATTGGTAGTACCCGGTTCTCCCGGTCCATGTGATTTCATAGCCATGAAAAACAGCATTGCCCAAAACGCCACCGGCATGCCCGGGTACCTGAATATTAATTATGCGCTGTGCCGCATACTCATCAGTACTATTGATGCGCCATGGCTTTTTAATTTATTGCCTACCACAAACGATGTCTATTGGGACAGCACCACCATTCGTTACTATACCTCTTATGTGAATGAACATATTCTGGCGCCCGCGGGTGTAGGTTCAACGCTTGATCATACAAGCGACCATGCACTGGCCTACCCTGTTCCCCCAATGGCACCGGGCTGGAATTCGGGCGATCAGTCGCCGCGGTGCGGCGCGGTGGGGTGGCATTTTTCGGTAAATGATTTAATGGCTATCATGCGCGCTTTCCGGCGGCTGAATACCATTCTTCCTGCGGAAAGTTCGCAACGCATGCTGGAAAGACAGTTTGGTATTGACGAAATAAAAGATACCAACCTTGGCCGCATCTATGCAAAGGGTGGGTTCTGGAGTGAAGGTAAAGGGATAACCGTTGAACAATCCAATGCATTTTTCCTGCCTAAAGGAATGGAACTGGTTATTCTTGCCAATTCTACCTTGTGTACGCCCGATAGAGGGTTTATGTATGATGTGCTGGGTATCATTGAAAAAAACATTGAGTTAAACCTATTTAAAACAACGGTAACAGCGGTGAGTGTGCTGGCAGCCCTGGGACTATTTACAAAAAAGGTAAGGGCAAAAAAATTACGGTCGTAAAAATTGTATCGTTGGGGCGGGAACGGCTCTATTAAAAACGTATATTCATTTAGTCAACCCTTGTCAATGACCGATATTCCTGCAATAGTTAGTCAAACCAAGCCAATGACCAGGCGGGGACGCCACCCCTATTGGGTTCGTATAGCCCATTGGTTAATAACCATCAGTTTCTTTTTACTTGTTTACAGCGGTATAGAAATACTAATGGTGCACCCAAGGCTCTACTGGGGCGATGCCGGAAACGATCTAACACCTGCACTCTTTGAATTGCCCATTAGCCGTAATTACAAGCATACCGGGTGGGAAAAATCGAAGCCTTTTTTTGCATCTGCCAATTCACCGGTTAGTGCCAGCCGTACGTACGAAATCTTCAATGAAAATGGCTGGGGACGAAGCCTGCATTTCTTGTCGGGTTGGTTACTGGTTATAACGGGTTTGTTTTATTTGCTGGCTGGTATTTTTACCGGGCACTTGAAACAACGGTTGTCACCGCGCATGAGCGAGTTCAACACACGGTTATGGATAAGTGATTTTGCGGGTCATTTCCGCAAAATACCACCGGTTGCTGACGACCGTTATGGCCTGCTTCAAAAATATATTTATATGGGGGTGATCTTCCTGTTATTCCCATTGGTGATTATGACAGGCATGACCATGTCACCCGCCATTACAGCTGCCTATCCTTTCCTCTTGACAATATTTGCCGGCGCGCAGTCTGCCCGTACCATCCATTTCTTTGTTTCTTTGGCGCTGGTGCTTTTCCTGGTAGTACATGTAGCAATGGTGGCCCGGTCGGGTTTCAAAAAACAAATGCGCAGCATGACATTCGATAAATAATATGAAAAAGAAACACCTGGTTACACGGCGCAACGCCATCATTACAGGATTAGCATCCGTTGGAGGGATATTGCTGACGGGCTGTGTAAAAAAAGCGCCGCCGTCGTATGGCAATATATTACGTATGGGCGATGCATTGACCTATGCCGCCCACCGTGCATTGCTGCCTGGCCAATCGCTGGTAAAGGAATACCTGCCTGAAGACATTTCAGCTTTTCCTGCAACCGGCACCACCAACCCTGGTGATCCTGTTAGGGGCGGCGACCACGAGGTGGCTTACAGTAAAGACTATGCGCAGTTGCACAGTAATGCATTTGCCGACTGGAAACTCTCTATTGAAGGATGCGTGTCACACCCCGCTAGTTTTTCGCTGGCTGATCTGAAAGCTTTTGCGCCACGTACGCAAATCACGCGGCATACTTGCGAAGAAGGCTGGACGGCGATCGCCGAATGGACGGGTGTACCGCTACGGACGGTGCTTAACATTACCGGTATAAACAAGAATGCCCGGTACGTTAATTTTTACGCGTATGATGGTTATATCGACAGCATTGATATGCTTGACGCCCTCCATCCGCAAACAATACTCGCTTACGGCATGAATGGCCAGGCGCTTCCGGTGGCACACGGTGCACCAGTTCGCATAAGAGTAGAAACACAAATCGGTTATAAAAGCGTGAAATACCTGCAGCGCATCGTGGTTACAGACGAGTTTGTTGACCCGGGCGATACCAGTTGGGCATGGTATACCGGCATCTAATAGATTCCGTCCATTGTATCTTTCTATATTCTAACTACCAGCATACATCCTGCCTGGTGAAATTTCATTGCGCCGCCATCATGAAACAATTCTGCCATCGCAGATAATAAAAAATATTATCTTTCAAATTCCAGAACTAATCATAATACATTTACATGGAAGATACTCTTACCGGCACCTATACCTGTAAGTCGTGTGGCACACAGGCAAATGGAAAGTATTGTTTCGCATGTGGCCAATCTGCCCGCACGGAAAGGATAACCTTTGGCGGCCTGGTGCACGATGTTTTTCATTTCTTTACCCACCTGGAAAAAGGATTTGGCTACACACTCAAACAACTTGTACTGGCACCCGGTACCATGCAGCGTGAATATATTGAAGGTGTAAGAAGCAAATACCAAAAACCCATTTCCATGTTTTTGTTATGCGCCACCATTAATGCACTTTTCAAATACTGGATTTATGCTATCCTGTTCAAATACTACCAGTCAGGAAATGAGGCAGAAACAAGTTTTATACACCAATACATGGTGCTGCTGGATTTTGTTATTTTGCCCGTTGTGGCACTGGTTACATGGCTGTTCTTTCTGAAAGCTGGGTATAATTATGCTGAAACCGGTGTGATGCAACTGTATAATTTTTCATTCATTATTATATTATTTATACCGGTAGCATTTTTGAGGCTGATATGGCCCGAGCTGGATACTGCCTACATAGAACTGCCATTGCTGCTTTCCTATACCGCCATCACTTTTATCCGGTTTTACAATACATTCAATCCATGGATAACACTCATTAAAACTATTGCAGCCATGACAATTGTATTTTTGCTGGCCCAGGTGCTGGAAGATGCCGGCATCTCACTATTGGGTTCGTTTCAATCGCACCATTGATCTGCACCATGCATAGCAGCCAGTGGTTTAATGTTAGCCTCTTACCCTTTAATCAACACCAATGCCTTTTACCATTACATCCGATCACCTCAGTGCAATAGCCGGTAAGCTAACGTTACTGATGCCCGACTTATCCATTTGGATGAATAAAATTTGCCCCGGGTATGGCATTGATACGCCGCAGGAATACGCTCATTTTCTTGCACAGGCCTGTCATGAAACCGCTGCTTTTAGTACACTTCGTGAATTTGGATCTGATTCTTATTTTAAACGGTATGACGCGGGCACCAAAATAGGTATCAGCCTGGGCAATACCTTTCCGGGCGATGGATTAAAGTTCAAAGGGCGTGGCATTTTTCAAACCACAGGTCGTTTCAATTACAAAAAACTAAGTATAACCAAAGGGAATCCAGAGCTGTTTATAAAAAATCCCGAACTGCTGGAGAAACCGGAGTTTGCCATTTGGAGTGCCTGCGAGTTTTGGAAAGATCACCGCTTTACAGATACGGCCAACCACGCCGACACCGATCTGCTGCCTAAAAAAATGCGGTTGCCCAACGGACAGGTAGTGGTGAAGAATATCTCGCCCATAGAATACATCAGCCGATCAATAAACGGTGGCGACAGGGGTCTGGCGGAGAGAATAAGATATTATACTCTTGCTAAGACAGTATTGGTATAACCAATAGCAGATAACTATTGCCGGAAGTACCCAGTTGCCATTTTGTACTTTTCATAAAAAACAGCGCCATGATTGTATACCAGTACATCTGTTATACAGCCATGGCGCTATAATATTTTGATTGACCGGTTCATGCCGGTACAATTACAAAGCTTAATTAGCCGACATTTCCGCAAAAGTATTTCCCTGGCTTATATCTCCGCTATCATACCCTTTTTTAAACCAGTACATACGTTGCTGAGATGAACCGTGGGTGAATGCATCCGGCACTACTTGTCCTGTAGACCTCTTTTGTAAACGGTCATCCCCAATTGCGTTAGCAGCATTCAGCGCTTCTTCAATATCTCCTGCTTCAATGATGTTGCTTTTCTTTTGCTCGTAATGTGCCCAAACACCTGCATAAAAATCGGCTTGCAATTCCATCATAACAGAAAGGCGATTGGCTTCTGTTTCACTTGCCTGTTGCCGCATCCGGCCAATTTTTTCTGCCGTTCCATTTAGGTTTTGGATATGGTGGCCCACTTCGTGCGCAATTACATAAGCCATAGCAAAATCTCCGGGCGCGTTCAACTTCGTTTGCATGTCTTCGTAAAAGGAAAGGTCTACATACAGTTTACTGTCGCCGGGGCAATAGAATGGGCCTGATGCGGAAGATGCACCACCACATGCAGACGCTACCTGGTCGCGATACAGTACCAACGTTGGATCAGCATATTGCTTACCATTTTTCTTAAATAATTCGCTCCATATATCTTCTGTATCTGCCAGCACCACTTTCACGAATGAAGCCCTTTTATCATCGGCCTGTTGCTCTTCGGGGCTCAACGTGGTACTGCCTCCTGAATTGATGGAAGGAATTTGCGAAGGATCTATGTTGCCGCCGCTTAAAAAGCTATATACGAGGTAAACGATAACACCAATGATGCCACCGCCGGCGGCAATACCGCCACCTGATAAACCACGGCGATCATCTACATTGGAACTTTCTCTTCTGCCCAGCCATTGCATGTGCTATAATTTTATGATGAAGAATGGAACTTTTAGCTGTTAGCTAATAGCTGCTTGAGCGGCCTTTACTTAATGATAAGGAAAGACCTCACAACTAATAGCTAACAGCTAACTGCATCCTCAGGCCTGTCTTCCAATAAATTTCAAGAGAAACAAAATAATAGCAATTACCAGCAGCACATGAATAATTCCGCCGGCAGCATATCCAAAAAAGCCTATTGCCCAGCCAATGATGAGTATCACTGCTATGACATAAAGAAGATTTCCCATTGTAATAGATTTTTGTTGATGGTTGTTGAAAGTAAGATTCCGCAGTAGGAGGTTTCAAGTGCCGTGCCAATCAAAAAAATCATCTTACCCGATGCAAGCGTATCATGACATTTAGTGGGGATGCAAAGCTATGTTCTATTATTACTAAATGATTATTAATACGCTGATTACTGGCAGCTATACAGCGTTTTGCTACCTGTAAAACAACACCAGGTAGCATAAAGCCTTAGCGGTATCAGGTGATGGTGATAGACTGCTACCAGTAAACAAAAAATTTTTTGTGTAGATGATAATCCACAATATTGTACCTGCATTACAATATCGACCGGATCAAACCACCATCCGCTCTGATAGAAGCACCGTTGGTAGCAGATGCAAGCGGACTTGAAAAGTAAGCGACTGTATCAGCAATCTCGTCCACCGAGGCAAAACGTTGGAGCAGGGATGTTGGACGCATATTGGTAAAGAAATCCTTCTCCACTTCTTCGGTTGTTTTATTGCCGGCTTTTGAAAGGTCTTCTATAAAGCCGCCCACGCCTTTTGATTTGGTCGGCCCAGGCAAAATAGTATTTACGGTTACGCCGGTTCCTTTAGTAAGTTCAGCTAGTCCGCGGGCTACTGCAATCTGCGCAGTCTTTGTCATGCCATAGTGTATCATTTCACTGGGAATAAAAACGGCAGATTCGCTCGAAATAAAAATAATGCGGCCCCAGTCCTTTGCCAGCATCTTTGGAAAATAATGTCTTGACAACCGCACGCCACTCATTACATTCACTTCAAAGAAACGGAACCAGTCTTCGTCCGGAATAGCCTCAAAGGGCTTGGGCTCAAATATTCCCGCATTGTTTACTAGTATATCAACCGCCGGAAGTTGGCGGAGTAACCTGTTTACATCATCCACTTTAGAAAAATCGGCGGCAATACCAGATACCTGTCCATTGTTTACCAGCGAGCTCAGCTCCTTCACGGCATTCGCTACTGATTCCTCGGTTCTTCCATTTATAATAACGGTTGCTCCTTCGTCTAACAATCTTTTGGCAATGGCAAATCCAATACCGGCGGTTGAACCGCTGATGAATGCTGTTTTGTCTGAAAGTTTCAAATCCATAACGATGCTTTTTTGTTGGTGAAAGTTCTAACAAAATATCAGCACCATTGTTGGCACCGCTTTTTACCAAGGCGTTCACGTCCGTGTTGGTGTTCAAGCCCTTGTTGCTGTTATCACCAACAGGTATGGAGCGCAAGTTCCGCCCTTGTTGGTGTTCCGCCCTTGTTGGTGTTTTCACCAACAAGCCTATGCAACATAGCCCTTCTACTCTGGTTGGTGAAAACACCAACCAGGGCGTTTATATCAGCATCATTTTCCAGCCCTTGTTGGTGTTATCACCAACAAGCATGGACCGCATGTCGGCCCTTGTTGGTGTTATCACCAACAAGCCTTTGCAGCATGGCCCTTCTACTCTGGTGGTTAAAACACCATCCAGGGCGTTTATATCAGCATCATTATTGGCACCGCCACGAACCAATCACTTTCCGTACTGAATTCTATAAATGCTTCCGCTGGAGTCATCACTCACAAAAATGGAACCGTCTGGGGCCTGGGCAATGCCGCAGGGTTTGTGCTGATCTTTATTGATTAAGAAGTTATCTGCAAATGTTTCATAACCGGCAGCCGGTTTGCCATTGCGGAAAGGAACAAAGCCTACCATCCAGCCTTTTTGCAGATCGGGGCTTTTACCATGGAAAGCTATAAAAGCGCCATTGCGGTATTTTGAAGGAAATGTATGGCCGGTATAAAACACCATGCCATTAGGGCCAAAATGCGCCGGAAAAACAGCCACTGGTTGCAGGGCTTTGTGTGTACCCGCTTTTTTACCGTCGCCGCCATACTCCGGCGCCAGTATTTGTTTTTTCAGAAAAGGGTCATAATAATTATACGGCCATCCACCGTCCGCGCCTTTGCGCACTTCATACATAGTTTCAGCGGGCAATTTGGTATCCTGTTCAACGCTATATAATTCTGGGTAAACATTGTGCAGGTCGCCGCGTCCATGTTGTATAATAAATAATGAATTGGTCTGGTTGTTCCAATCCAGTCCCACCACATTTTTAAAACCCGTTGCATAACGCACCGCGTCTTTATAATGCTGGTTTAGCTTATTGACTTTAAACTGCCAGATGCCGGCAACAGAATCAAGCAGCGGACAGGGATAAGGCGCTTTCTTTGACTTGGGATCAATCAAACAGGCATTGATATATGAACCCACATTTACGTAAATATTATTGTTGTTGTCTACCGCAATCGACTTTGAATTATCACGATTATGATTTACCAAACCGGTAATTATTTTCTCGGGCTTATCAGCGTTTTCGGGTTCGCCGTCTTTGTTGAGCAGGTAGCGGAATACCTCATCATTAGAAGAGGCGTACAAATAATTTCCCTTGATGCAAATACCTGTGCCGGGATAATCGCCAAAAGCCAGTTGCTGGATATATTTTCCATCCTTTTTTACATCCTTTAAATAAATGATCCCCTTGCCATTTTTTAGGCGGGACAGCTTTACATACACGCCTCCCTGTTTGTTAACAGCCATATGGCGGGCACCACCCAATCCTTCGGCAACAATGCTTTGCGAAAAACCGGGTGGCAGTACAAGCGTTTGCGCATTCACCAAAACAATTGAAAACAGCAAGACAACCAAAAACCCTGTGCGGGCAGTAAATGTAGACATAGAGCAATTTTAATGAGGGCCAAATGTATTAATAATACCGTTGGCATGTGTAACTGTATAATATATTTTATGCTGAAGTTTATTCATTCTTTACCGCAATAATTTGTGCAGCAATACTGATGGCAATTTCGTGCGGGGTACGGCTTTTCACAGGAAGACCCACCGGTGCATGAATGTTGCGTAACAAACCCGGCTCTATTCCTTCCGCGAGGTAACCTGCAAACAATTTTTCTATTTTTTTTGCACTGCCCAATAGCCCCAGGTACCTAAACTGTTTATGGAGCAGCGAACGTATCACCAGGTCGTCTGTACGGTATCCCGATGTCATTACCACCACATAACTATTGACCCCCTCTTTTATATACTGCACCGCCTCCTGGTAAGTATTCAGTACAGTAAACTCATGCACAACATCGGTTAACTGCAGGCTGTGCTGCTGTTCCCTTTCGTCGTACACGTGCGTGTAGAAATCCAATCCCGGCATTAACCTCGCCAGTGCCTGCCCGCAATGTCCCGCGCCAATAATATACAGATGATCTTTATAGCCTACCAATTCTTCATACCGCCAGTCGTCTGTGTTTGCTTTTGTAAACGTAAACTGTTTTGCAGGCGGGTTAATTGTAAATGCCATCCCCGCCGGTGAAAATGTGAGGCAGCCAATGCCGTGGGTTTCCAGGCAATTGATTATTTTTTTTATCGTCAATGCGTCCCCGGGCTGTAAAAGGTAGAGCAGTATTGTTTGTTCCCCCGAACAAATCATACCACTTTGATTTTTTGGAGCTTCTTTGTTATGTATCTGTTGCTGAAGCTGCAGGTACTCGCTTTTATTCCCTGCTATCTCTTTGGCCATGCCTGCAAACTTGTGTTCCATAATTCCGCCACCAATTGATCCTGTTGTTTCGCCGCCAGCATTCACCGCCATAGAAAACCCCTGCCGACCGGGACTGCTGCCCACACTCTCTACTACATACAATAACATTACGGGAATTGAATCATCCATTTGCCTGGCAATGAAACGCCAAATTTCAAGTGTGCTACCCATATGCGGCTTTTTCGTTGGGCGATAGCGCAATCATTTCTTGGGTATTGGCAGCATACAATGCCGTTAGTACCTTCTCTGGCGTCATAGGAGCATCAAACGGAACAACTGCTGCGGGGTTGAATTTCTTAATGGCATCGCGCACCGCAAAATAAGCGCCGATGCCGTACATCAATGGCGGCTCGCCCACCGCTTTTGAATGCAGTATGGCAAGATTGTCTTTATCGGTATCCAGGAAATGAATATCAATTTCTTTGGGCACCGCATAAATATCGGGCACTTTATACGTTGACAAAGCATTTGAACGCAATACGCCGGCCGCATCATATACTATCTCTTCCATGGTCATCCACCCAATACCCTGTACAACGCCGCCTTCTATCTGGCCCCTGTCAACAGCTGTGTTCATGCTGGCACCAAAATCATGCACTACTTTTACTGCCTCTATTTCATAAATCCCCCGCAGGCAATCTACTTTGGCAGTAACAATGGCGGTACCATACACATGGTATGCAAACGGATGACCTTTTTCTTTGGTGAGATCAAAATGAATCACCGGTGTAGCATAATGCGCGTGTTCGGAAAGGCTTACCCGTTGCAGGAAGGCGGTCATCACCAGTTTGCACCAATCCCAGGCCGTTGCTGCACCTGCCGCAACCACTCTTTCATTTTTTATTTCAACAGAAAGCGCATCTGTACCCAACTCTTTTGCCGCCACTGCTTTCAGGCGGTTCAATATTTCTGTGCAGGCCATCAGCACGGCTTTGCCATTGAGATCGGCCGTTGCACTGGCTGCAGAAGGAGAGGTATTGGCAATGCGGCCGGTGTTGGTGCTTTGTATACGAACACGGGCGGCATCTACGCCAAAGACCTGCGCAGCCACCTGCAACATCTTCGTATTTACGCCCTGCCCCATTTCTACCGCGCCGGTACTAACGCTAATGCTGCCGTCTGTGTATACATGCACCAATGCCCTTGCCTGGTTCATGGGTGTTTTTGTAAAAGAAATACCAAAGCATACCGGCATCATTGCTACTCCTTTCTTATATAATACATTGTCGGCATTAAAAGCGTCAATGTTTTTTCTTATTTGTTCAATGCCATATAATTCTTCCGCTTTTTGCCAGCAGGGCAGTGCTTCACTAACCGCTTTTTGTCCGTACGGAAATTCATCACCGCTAGTGATCAAATTCTTTTTCTGAATAACAGCGACATCAACACCCAATGCTTCTGCTGCCATGGCTATGGCCGACTCTATCACAAACATGCCTTGCGGGCCGCCAAAACCACGAAAGGCGGTATTGGGTGGCAGATGAGTGCGACAACTATAGGCGGTTGTTTTTGTATTGGGAATATAATAGCTGTTGGTAGCATGAAACAATGACCGCTCCAGTACAGCCGGTGAAAGATCGGCAGCCGCGCCGGCATTCTGATACAGCGTTGCCTCGTACGCAAGTATTTTAAGATCTTTGCTAAAACCTATTTTAAAATCAGATGAATAGGGATGCCGCTTGCCGGTCATGACCATATCTTCTGCCCTGTCCAGCGCGTATTTTACTGGTTTCTTTAATAAAAATGCGGCCAGGGCACAGAGTGCGGCCCAGGTATTTGCCTGGTCTTCTTTGCCGCCAAAACCGCCGCCCAGCCGGGTTACATCTACTTCTACCTGGTGCATGGGTACACCCAACACTTTACATACAGCTCTTTGCACAGCGGTGGGGCCCTGCGTGGATGAATACACTTTTACGGCGTTGTTTTCCTGCGGCAATGCATACGCCCCTTGTGTTTCAATATACAGGTGTTCCTGCCCGTTAGTAGCTGCGGTACCCTCAAAAACATGTTCGCAAGCCGCCCAGGCGTTGGCGGTGTCACCCATTTTAAATACGCGCGGTGGTACAATCAGTTCGCCTTTTTGTTGTGCTTCCCGCGCATCAGTAATAACGGGCAATGGGTCAATGGACACCGTTATTTTTTTAGCTGCAGCTTTGGCCATTTCCGGTGTTTGCGCCACTACAAAAGCAATGGGCATACCGCAAAAATGTACATGGTTGTCTGCCAGCAATGGCTCATCCGGAATGATACCGCCAATCTGGTTTTCGCCTGTGATGTCTTTACTGGTGAAAATTTTTATTACCCCCGGCATTTGCAATGCTGCCGACAGATCCAGTTGTGTTATGATGCCGTGAGCTACCGCCGAAGGGTAAGCGCAGCCAAACAGGGTTCCACCCATTAGTGGAATATCATCCAGGTAAATGGATTCTCCTCTTGTATGTGTTGCAGCATCAATATTCTTCATACGAAACAACTTTATAGCATGCTTAGGTATTGTATGTGCGGCCGATCATTTTTTCTGCATTCAACGCAGGAAACAATTCTATAAAATGCGCTTTAATCAACTGGCCAAGCAATTGTTTTTTATACAATGCCGTACCCCTTGCATCAGAAATAGGTGCTACTTCTTGTTGTGCTGCGCTCACCACTGCCGATACCAGTTCTTCGTTGATGGTTTGCCCCTTTAGTAAAGCTGATGCATTTTTTAAAAATGCTGGAACAGGCGCCACCCCACCGGCAGCCAGCGCTGCGCGCACCACCACATCCTCTTTCAATTCAATTTTGATAGCGGTATTTACAGTGGCAATATCCAGGTTACGCCGCTTGCTTACTTTCTCAAAATTAACCAGGTACCGGACCGCAGGAATGGGAAACATAATCTTTTCAATGTATTCTTGCGGGGCGCGGTCTGTTGTTTTATATCCTTTATAGAATTGTTGCAGCGGAATCTGCCGGGTAGTATCGCCTTCTCTTAGTTGCAAGGTTGCCTCCAGCGCTAGAAAAAGAACAGTGAGATCGCCAATAGGCGATGCATTGGAGAAATTACCGGCAAGTGTGGCAATATTGCGGATGGGTGTTGATGAAACCAGTTTTGCAAAATTGTTGAACCCAGAAACGGCACTGGTAAAAACAGCAGATTCCATCAATGCTGTTACGGTGGTAGAGGCGCCAATAACACATTGGTTGCCTTGCCGCGTGATGCCTTTCAATTCGGGGTTATTCAATAGAAAACCGATATCGCTTGCTACCATTTTTTCATGCTGCTGCACATACAAATCAGTACCTCCGCCCAGGTATACGGCCGGCCCCGCATGCAACGTGTGCCCATTGGTTGGCAGATTCAATTGTTGCAACCGGCGATGTATAGTGGCAAAATAAGCAGGCAGTATTTGGTGTGCGGTCAGAAATGCAATGAGATCAACATCACCATTTTTCTGCTGCATTAAACCGGTAATCGTGTGCAGCGCTCGCTCAATGGATTTATACCCGGTACAACGACAAATATTACCATCTACCGAAGCAATAGCCTGTTCATACGAAGGTGTTGCATTGGCCAGGCAAAAACCGGTGATGGAAACAATAAAACCCGGCGTACAAAAACCGCATTGGGTAGCGTTTTCATTTGCCATCGCCTGCTGAACAGGATTCATGCCAACTGGTTTGTTCAGGCCTTCTACCGTTACAATATGCATTTGGTGAATGTTTCCGATAGCCGTAAGACAGGATGTAAGTGATGTATACTGCAGGCGGTTATCTTTGATAGTGCCAGCCAGAACGGTGCAGGCGCTGCAATCGCCCTCCCGGCAACCAATTTTTGTACCGGTAAGATGGGCCTGGTAACGGATAAAGTCTATCAGCAATGTGCCGGGCGGCTCATGGGTGGTAATGGTTTCATTATTGAGAATAAACTGTATCATTTAATATTCATTAAAAATCCAACTACCAATCAACCACTCAACTAATCAACTGATCAACTAATCCCTCCGCAAAGTTCCGGTGATATACCCATATGGCTCATCCGTTGCTATAAAAATTTCGTTGTTATTTTCCATTCCAAACTGTTCAAGGTTAAACAAAATATGGTGTTTGTTGGGCATCACCAGGCTGATTTCGTTTACCAGTGCATGTTCCTTTAATACTGCTTCACCCATGGCATACAGCGTTTGTTGTACAGACAGGCTATGATGAAAGGCAAAGGTTTTGAGCAACAAGCTGCGTATGGCAGTGTATTGTGTATCAAAATTTATATCCGTTTCATGGTATTGCCAGGTGGCCTGGCACTTGGTAGAAAAAATGCGATCGGCAGTTTCTTTGAGCGTAGTGTATTTGTCCCTGATAAAATGTTCGAAACCTGAGCTGGTTGTTTTTAAGATCAGCAAATCCTGTATACCTGCCGTAACCGTGGTAGCTTTTTTATTTTGTACAATAGTGGCTGTACGCTTTTCTGCGCCGCCGCTGATGTATGCATGCGGATGCGCATTGCCATCAGTCATGATCCGGTTCCAGGCATGCTCGGTCATTTCTACGGTAACCTGAGACAGTTGCTGATTGTTACTTAGAAAATAATTGGCCAGGTAAAGGCCAAAGGTTTCCGGCGCCCCGGTAAAATGTTCTTTGGCCAATGCATACACCGTATTTTTTTGCGTATCTGTGGCAACCAGTTTAGAATTATCGCCTTGCGTATGCACTGTTTCAAAATCTCCCTGCAATGAAATGTTTACACTCAGTTGCCTGAATTCATGATAATCTTTATGCCGGATGATCTTCGACAGGTTCACCGCATTTTTTCCGTAGGCGTTTGCGCTTAACAAGATGCTCATAGTAAGGCCCTTTACTGTATACTCAATGTAAGGTTTATTAACGGGTTGTGATCATTTGTTTTGCCGTCTTTGCTGCAGTATTTTATAGAAAGAACGGGTTCTTATTTCGGCCAGTGATAAACCTGTTTCCTGCGCCTGCTCTTCGGTAATGGCACCGCAGTTGATGGCCCTGATAAAAAAATTGAGCAACCCCTGCCCGGTTGCAGCATCATCAAAAATATCTCCGGTAAGCGTGGAGATGGCAGCGCGGTCTACAAATATGCGCAGGCGGTTAACAGCATCTTCGTAACTGCTTAGAAAAAAATTATAGGTGGCTGCATAACGCATGGGCAATTGCGCAGGATTGAGATCCCAACCCTGGTAAAACCCGTTGATGAGCGAATGCATGGTGTGGTTGAAACCCATTACCCATGCATGGTGGACGCTCTGGCGGTTTTCGGTCATTTGTTCATAGCTAAGGTTATCGCCCCGGTGCGGCCCTATAGGCATTACATTGGTAGCACCATCAGATAAAAAAATGCCGGTGCCGCCCAGTGCCACCTTGGTAACATGGTGAGCAAAATCGCACACGGGATGATCCATGGTTTGGTATTTTGCTGTAATCCCGCAGGAGGCCGTGTAATCATAGGTGCCAAAATGCGCCGCAATACAGCGGCCCTGGCTGGCTTTAATGATGCGCATGAGCGGGTTGCGGCCTTCATCATCCATAATTATCTGCGTTGCTTCTACCATGGTTTCCATTTTCAGGCTGCCTTTTGGAAGGCTCCATTTTTCTTCCATGATCTCAAACAACCGCACCATGGCCACCACCTGTTCAGGTATGGTAACCTTGGGCAACATCACAATAAAATTAGGCGGCAGCTTTCCCCCGGTCTTCTCCAGCAGCGTGGTCAGAAAAATATCAAGGGTACGCACACCCCGATTTTTCATATCTTCTGTAAATGGTTTGATGCGGATGCCGATAAATGGCGAAACGGTTTTATTGGCCAGCCCTGCGGCCAGCTCACTGGCAGCTGTAACCGCAGTTGCATCCTCTTCATCATCGGGCCGGTTGCCAAAACCATCCTCAAAGTCTATCCTGAAATCTTCCACGGCTTCTGTTTGCAGTTTGGCAATGATTTTATTATAGACAGAATAAGAAAGCCAGGCAGGTTCATCTTTTCTTTCTGTTTCTGACATATTATTCATCTTGTGCGTCAATGCGCTGATGTCTTTTTCGGAAACCGGCAGTTTTTCAAAACCCCGCAACTGCAATACCCTGGCAAGGGTTACAAAATCCGGTGCATACGTGGTAAGGTTGCGCAACGCTATGCCGCCCATTTTTACGGTGGTATCAGATTTAAAAAGGTTGGCACCACCATACACCGTATGTACGGGCTGCCTGTCTGGTTTATCTCCGGGATAGGTTTGCTGAAAAGACAGGTTAGCGGTTTTTAGATCATTCAGCAATGCATCTTTTTCGGCAGCCGGTATAGTAAGTTTCATGATGGTAAATGGTGTTAGGTTATTATGCAAATGCAATCTGCTCCAGGCTATTATGAGCCCCTGTACGTGGAGTAACCAAAGGGGTTTAATAACAATGGTACATGGTAATGTTCGTCAGCAGCGGCTTCAAAAACAATTTCTATAAACGGGTAGAAAGAAACCAGCTCTTGCTGGGTAAAATAATTGCCTGTTTCAAACATTAACTTATAGATGCCAGGCATCAGTTCGTCGTCAGTTAACTCAAACCCGGGTATTCGGCCGTCTTTGTTGGTAATACTGCGCGATATTTCCAGCCAGGTACCTGCTTGATGCAGACGATACAGGTAAACGACTATACCTTCTGCCGGTTTGCCGATAGCCGTATTCAATACATGGGATGTAATATTTATCATGCCAGTAATTTTTCTAAGCGTATAAGGGTAATCTTGTTTTGTTCTGCTGCTGCAATCATGATTTCATCAGATGGATGGTTATTCAAACGCAGCTGCAGCAATGATAACATTTCCGCGGCCGATTTACCGGTAGCGCAAACAATGAATATAAAACCAAACTTGTTTTCATACGCCTGGTTGCCTGCCAGTAATGCGTCTAATGTAGCTTCATCGGCACCGCTGGCACCTTTTTGTTCCAGTGTTGTAAAATGTACGGTGGAAGCAAATTTCTGCGCCAGTGTTTCCCTGCTGCCAATGCGCGGGTGATGGGTAAAAGCTTCACGCCAGTCTGCTTCCGTACATTGGCACCATATTTCTTCCGCTTTCTTCAACAAGGATGCTTTATCTGGAAACTGGAAATTGGCAAGCATTTTTTCTACCCATGCCGCCGCACCGCAGCATTGCTGCAGTTGCGTTTTTTTTTCTTCGGGGGAAAGATTATTTAGTTCTTGTAATGTCATGCTTTCGCAAGTTTCTTATTCGCTGAATACGATTGGCCTATTCAAGGCACCGTCCGTAGCCTGCCACCACATACCTGTTGTTTGCGACATGCAGTCCATTTATTGTTATTAAACTACTGCAGGAAACCGGTTTACGTTCTTGTAATAAATATACACAGCCGGTTCTTTGCCCATAGCTGTAAACCATTGCTGGCAGTACGGCGCCATCCATATTGAATCACCTTTTTTGACGGGATACCAATCCTGGTCAAGCCGGTAAATACCCTGCCCCTGCAAGTATAAAAGTCCGTGTTCCATTACGTGTGTTTCCACCAACGGCAGGTGGCCACCACTGTCGTACGTAAAAATATTCACCGCCATATCAAAAGAAAGATCATCGGGCAGTAATACCTGCAGGCGCAAAGCAGGATCACCCAGGTAGGCAGGTGCGGGAATACTGGCAGCGTTACCAAATATCACCGCGGGTATTTTATAGCCTGATAATGGTTCGTAAACTTTATGAAAGGTCAGTAACTCCGTGTCAGCTTCCATGTCATACAAAATATAATCAGTATTTACCGGCACATATACAAACTGCCCGGTGTGCAAATGCCCACTGTCTCCGGCTATTTTTGCATTGACAGACCCTTTCACTACGTAAAAAAATATTTGCGATGCGGTTGTTTTTCCTTCCAGTTTGGCGCCTGTGCCGGCTGTTACCAATGTTTGGCAGAGCTGCGCACCCATGGCTTCGCTAATAATCACGTTTACGCGGCAATCCGTCCAACCGGGTACATTGCTGTTGATGTATCCATCGGGACTGATTACGGCATGATTTCTTTTTACCACCGACCTTGTTAATGCAGATATTTCCATGATGGTTACTATTTAATTTGCGCTGCGGCAATGGTCAGCCGCGGCGCCTTAATTGTTGAATAAAGTTATCAGAAACTTTGATAGCAGCCGCTATATCTTTTAATTCCACATCTTCTTTGGGATGGTGGCTGATACCCTTATAGCACCGTACAAAAAGCATGGCTACCGGCGAAACGGAAGATACCGCCACTGCATCATGCCCGGCCCCACTGGGCATTGTTATGAGCGGATAACCACATTGCTGTATGGCCGCTGACAGTAACGCATTCAAACCTTCATTGCACTGCACGGGTGCTGTTTGCTGAACAAGATTCCATACAGGTGTAATTTTTCGGTTATGGCAGAGGGTTATACAGGTTTGTTTCAATTGTTCATACGCAGTCGCGGATACCGCTTCATCAGCGCTGCGGAGATCCAGCGTGCAGGTTACCGTACCCGGAATAGTATTGCTGGCCGCATCATTAATATGCAGTTTGCCCACCGTGGCTACAATATTGTTGCTGCTTGCCAGCTTTTCTGTTTCCAGTATAAATTCAGCTGCACAACATAAAGCATCCTGCCGCATATGCATGGGTACAGTACCCGCATGCCCCGCCACACCTTCAAAAGTTATTTCTGCCCTTTTCTGCCCCGCAATGGCAGTAACTACGGCCACCGGTATCTCCGCCTCAAACAACACCGGCCCCTGCTCAATATGAATTTCAAAATAACCCAGCCAGTTGTCCGCACCAATGGCATCTTCCGACAACGCGTCAGGGTTGCCACCCATTATTACAATGGCATCCTGCAATGAAATACCGGTATCATCTGTTTTGTGCAGCAGACCGTTTTCAAACGCACCCGCCACTACCTTACTGCCGAGGTATGTGGTATGAAAGCGAACACCCTCTTCATCGCTGAAAGCTATCAGTTCAATATGAAATGGCAGTTCAATACCGGTGCTGATAATATTCTCTACTATATTCAGCCCCAGCAACACACCCAGCGGGCCGTCAAACTTACCGGCATTGCGCACGGTGTCTATATGTGATGCTATTACCAGTGTCTTTGCGTTTTGATTGGCAGATGCCAGGCGGCCGCGTACATTGCCCATGTTGTCAATACGCGCATCCAGCCCAGCGGCTTTCATTAGGCTGAGTATAAAACGACTACCCATTAAAAAAGCAGGGGTACCAAACAGGCGTGTAATGCCATTTTTTTCTTCACTGATGGCCGCCAGTTCACTTATCTGTGCCATTACCTGTGTGGCCCGTTGTAAGGCTTGTTCCATTAATGTAAAATAATTTTACCCTGGTTAAGCTGCTTAACCTGGTTATTGTCAAAAACTTTTATCCCGTTTAGCCAGGTTTGACTAACGGTACCCCATAGCCGCTCATTTAAATAGGGTGTAACAGTATGTTTGTGCAGAATAATCGATTCATTTACCACAAAGGACTGTTCCGGGTTCCATACTACCAGGTCTGCATCAAACCCAGGGGCAATTTTTCCTTTGCTGGCCTGTTTGCCTATTAGCCTTGCCGGCGCTTCGCACAACCATTTGGCCATATCAGTTAATGCACCGCTGTGTTGCCTGGCGGTTGTCCAGAGAACGGGCAATGCAAATTGTATGGATGCAATGCCACCCCAGGCCTTGCTGAAATCGCCGCTTTGTAATTCTTTTAACGCAGGTGTGGCAGGTGAGTGATCTGTGGCCACCAAATCAATCACTCCTTGTTGCACCGCCAACCATAATTGATCATTGTTTGCCTTTTCGCGAATAGGAGGCGCGCATTTAAAAGCCGTTTGTCCGTCGGCTATTTCTTCCGCCGCGAAATACAAGTAATGTTGGGCCGTTTCTACCGTAATGGGCCAACCGCTTTGCCGCGCTTCTTCGATCTGTTGTATTGAGTCAGCCGAAGACAGGTGAACAATGTGCGTCCGGCAATTATACTGTTTGCACAATCTTATCATCATGGCAATCGCATCGTCTTCCCAATGGCGCGGCCTGCTCAGCAGGTAATCATTATAAGATCGCTTATCGCTCATTACTTCATTTGCATGCGGGGTAGCTATTTCTGCATGTACCAGCAATGGCAGTCCCAGGCCGGCGATGATGGGCATGGCTTTGTGCAAATCATCTTCTGTAACATTAGGAAATTCATCGATGCCTGAATGGGTAAGAAAGGCCTTGAACCCCAGTACTCCTTTGGCAGCCAATGGCGCAATCTGCTGATCGTTGCCGGGCACCAGTCCGCCCCAAAAACCGCAATGCGTATGCAGTTGATTATTGGTGGCCGCTACTTTTTGGTCGAACGCCTGTACTGTAGTGGTAACGGGAGATGCATTGAGGGGCATATCTACCAGGCAGGTAACACCGCCGGCTATCGCGGCCCTGGTGGCGCTATCAAAACCTTCCCATTCTGTTCTGCCCGGTTCATTAATATGTACATGCGGATCAATTATGCCAGCCATCAGAACATTGTCTCCTACCTCGGTAAAGTCGACACCCCGCTCCTGCAGAACCCCGCTGCTGATGCCGGTAATGACGCCATTTTCAATACTGACCGTTGCGTCTGTAGCTGCACCGTCAATAATAGTGCGTGTACTATGTATGGCCGATTTCAAATAAATAGTTTTAAATTTAGAATATAGGTAATGAAAGGGGGAGGCCCAGGCAAAACATCAATGACTGGCTAATATTCCATCGACTTGTTGTTTGATGGCTGTCAATGTGGCCAGTTGCCTGTTAAAACTTTGCTGGCTTCCCGTTGTCTGTTCTTTTTTTCTTTGCTCAGCAATGCGTTCAAAGTTGTGGGTATCATTCAGTCCAAAATAAGCTTCTGCCAGTGCATTGATTATCCATTCGCGATCCGTTCTTTTTTCATACTTCCCTTCCATGATGCTGTTACAGATTTCTATTACCCGCCTGTCTATTTTTTCTGCCTGCATTGCAAAAAAGCGTGTTTGTTCTTTATCGTTGGCTACGGATGCCATTATCCAATACAAAAAAGCGGTATTGATACCATTGTAATAATCATTGCCCACATAATAACCGCGCTCATAGAACCGGAGCCCTTTTTCCAGGTATAATTTATCATTCGTAAGACGGTACAGATTTTTATGAATATTTCCGGCCATGCCCAGCGTTTCATTACAAATAGATGTATCCGGGTTTAATTGCAGCAGTATCCGGTACGCTTCATTACTGGCGGTGAGCGGATCGGGCAAATTGGATTTATATACCGCGCGGCAAAGCTGCAGAATAAAATGCGTGTCGCCCGGTGTTATGTTAAGCAATTCTTTAAACCCTGCAATAGCCACTTCATATTGTTCATTGTTCATGGCAGTTTTTGCAGTGTCAATCATTTCTGCCAGCGTTGGTGTGCCATTGGCTTTATAAACGGCAGCTTCTTTGTCTACCACACTGAATGGCGATTGGTTTTCATTGCCTGTAGGCAATTGGTTAGCTGCAATGTTTTCAACCAGTGCTTCGGTTTTCAGCATTACCTGCAAACCGGAAAGGTAGGTATGAACGGGGCTGTCTATATGCCTGGCTGTAAGCATCTGCATCACCTTTTCTTTCAACACCTGCCTGAACCTGGCTACTTCGTCAATGTCTAGCAACACGCCATCGTGCCGGTAGAATAGCATAGACAGATGGCTGAGATCAAATGGGCAGTTATTATCTTTAAACATCCTGTCTTCACAAATCACCAATGTGGTGTAGGGGCGCAGTGCATGGCGCACACCTAGTTCATACATCGCGTTGGGGTTAAGGGTACTGATATCGGCCAATACAAAATCGGCATTAAAAATACCTTTGTACATAATGCTGTCTATCATAGCCGGCGGATAATCGCACGACCGTTTGCATTCATACCCAAGCTCTGCAAAAACGGGTTGAATAATATGCCTGAACGTTTTGTCGAGATCAATATCACGGTTTTTGATATAATCTTTTTTGATACCATAACCAGTTATAACAAAACAGGTTTTAGTCATTGTTCGGGTTTTATAAAATGGTCTTTGTTGTCTGCCAATACCAACTCTCTGATAAAGCGCTGCGTGTGGGTTTGCACAAATTTATCATAAAGGCGGCGGCTGCCGCGGAAAAAATCCATCTTGCTGAACTTTTCATGATAAACCTGCCAATACGGGCTGTGGCCGCAGCGATAATTGTGTGCCCCTTACAAGTACTCCGGTAAAAAAACTGCAACTTTACAAACTTTTTACCCGTTTATTGTTTATACTTTGCATTACCTGAATCACTGATTATGAACCAGGCTTTTTTTCAGTCTATTTTTGATAAACAGCAGCAAACAGAAGACGTTCCCGCCAACAGTGTTATTACAGACTGGGCGGTACAGCTGGTGCGGTTGCTATATCCTGAATTATCAAAACAATTTTTTTCTACACCAATACAGTTTGAAGCCGCCTTTCACCAGCTGGAAAGCAATTTGGTAGGCATACTGGAAAGTACCAAAGAATGCCAGGATTGCGATAACCGCCTCAAGGCAAAAACATTTTTTCAGCAATTGCCCGAAATATACCGCTTGCTGAATGCTGATGTTACGGCCATTGCACAAGGCGACCCTGCAGCAAAAAGCGAGTTTGAAGTGATCCGTACCTATCCTGGTTTTTTTGCTATTTGTTTTTACCGCATTGCGCATGCGTTATTAAAACTGGATATCCCCCTGCTGCCGCGCATTCTTACAGAATATGCACATTCGCAAACAGGCATCGATATACACCCCGGCGCAGAGATTGGTGAACACCTGTACATAGATCATGGAACCGGAACCGTTATTGGTGAAACGTGCAAAATAGGCAACCACGTAAAATTATACCAGGGGGTAACGCTGGGTGCGCTGAGTGTAGATAAAACGATGGCTTTTACCAAACGCCACCCCACGGTAGAAGATTATGTAATCATTTATTCGGGCGCTACTATACTGGGTGGCGAAACAGTTATCGGCCACCATAGTATTATTGGCGGAAATGTTTGGCTAACAAAAAGTGTAGCACCTTACTCTGCGGTATACCACAAGGCGGAGATAGAAATTACGGAACGGGTGAGACGCGAATAAGAAACACTAATGAGACGCGAATAGAGAGCGAATAGGAAACGCTAATTGGACGCGAATAAAGAGCGAATAAGAACACAAATGACCGTGATAAAAATCAGGTCGGCACCGCAGGTCGGACCAGATTTTTTTCACCGTAAATAATTACTACCACAATGGCAAGCATATTAGATTTAGTGGGCAATACACCCATGGTTGAAATTACCAAACTCAATCCCAACCCGGCGGTGCGGATGTATGCCAAACTGGAAGGCAACAATCCCGGTGGCAGTGTAAAAGACCGGCCCGCGCTGAATATGATACGCAGCGCGCTGGAACGCGGCGATATTAAACCCGGCATCAAACTGGTGGAAGCCACCAGCGGTAATACAGGTATTGCACTTGCTATGATTGCCCGTTTGTTTGATCTTGAAATTGAACTGGTGATGCCCTCCAGCTCTACCCGGGAACGCACGCTTACCATGGAGGCATTTGGCGCCAAAGTAACACTGCTGGAAAATATTGAGACCTGCCGCGATTATGCGGAAGAAAAAGGCGCCAGTGGCAATTATTTTTTGTTGAACCAGTTCTCTAATCCTGATAATTACCTGGCGCATTATAAAACTACCGGCCCTGAAATATGGCGCGATACCGATGCTGGCATCACCCATTTTGTAAGTTCAATGGGCACTACCGGTACCATCATGGGCACGTCGCGGTTTCTGAAAGAAAAAAATGCAGCCATTCAAATCATCGGTTGTCAGCCTACGGAAGAATCATCTATACCCGGCATCAGGCGATGGCCAAAAGAATACCTCCCAAAAATTTATGAACCATCACGGGTAGACCGCATCATGGATATTTCTCAACAGGAAGCATCAGATATGACACGTCAACTGGCAAAAACAGAAGCGGTATTTGCCGGTATGAGCAGTGGTGGGGCAGCTTCGGCTGCCATCAGGCTGGCAAAAGAAATACCCTCCGGCATAATTGTGTTTATTGTATGCGATCGCGGCGACAGGTACCTCAGCAGTGATCTTTTTACCCCCACCACAACTCATGAAACCCCCTAACCCCCTAAAGGGGGAATACTACGTTTATTAATATACGTAGTATGCAGATAATTGTTTGGATACTAATTTGCTTGCCACTAGTCTCTAATGATCTACTTGTTACTTGTACTCAAGCGATAATATCTGATTCGATAAATCAGAAATCCAACCTACCTTTTTTAAAAGATTGAGCTTAAGAAACGTAGCACTCCCCTTCAGGGGGCCGGGGGGTGGTTGGTTGGGGGGGGTTAACTCTTCCCCAAATCAATCTCTGTATTATCGCCGATATTAAGGCTGCGGCTTTCGCCTTTGAGCTCGGTATCACTGCCAATGAGCGAATCGGTTAATACGATGTCGAGCAAATTAGCAAATGCACCAATGATGGAATCTTTTACAATGGAGTAATTGATGGTTACTTTTTCGCCGATGGCCACATTGGGGCCGATGATGGAATTTTTTATATCGCAACCGGCAGCAATGCTTACCGGCGGAATGATGATGGTATTTTCAAACTGATGATCATCTGAAATAACGTGACCAAACTTTTTTAACAACGTGGCATTGCTTTCGAGCAGCGATTGTTTGCGGCCGCAATCAAACCAATTCTGTACTTTATAAGGTTGAATTTTTGCGCCGTTTTGAATCATGCATTCCAATGCATCGGTAAGATTATAACCACCACCGCGGCTTTTTACTTCATTCTTTATATTATTGTCTAAGCAATTGAACAAAGAGTCTGATTCGCGGATGCGGTAGATGCCTACCAATGCCATATTAGATTTGGGTATTTGCGGTTTCTCCACCACTTTACTTACAAAACCATCTTCACTCATTTCTGCCACGCCAAATGCGCGTGGATCGTCTACCCTTTTAACGCCTACCATAGAAAAAGGATTGCTGAGTACTTCTTCTACACTGTACTCGCAGATAGAATCGCCCAAAACAATAAACACTTCATCGCTTGCCACAATTTCGCGGGTAAGCAATATGGCATGGCCCAGGCCCTGCCTTTCGTTCTGGTGAATAAAATGCGTTTGCAGGTAAGGATATTTTTCTCTTACATAATCCTGTATCTTATCTCCCAAATAACCAATGATAAAAATAAACTCCACAATACCGGCATCATGCAATTGCTCCACAATAATGCTCAGTACCGTTTTACCGGCAAGGGGTATAAGTGCCTTTGGTTGCGTGTAAGTATGCGGACGAAGCTTGGTACCGGCACCAGCCACTGGAATGATTGCTTTCATATATGAGTGTTAACCAGGTTCTGCTACTCCGGATCAGCTAATTTTTTATTTTGCAGCCGTACCCGTATCTTATCCTCTCCATTACCTGTATAAACAAGGTATGAAAGTAGGATATTTTACGTTTGCAGGCTTATTTAAAATTGCCTTTTATTAGAACAGCATTAACAAATGGCGCTAAAACCACTACAAATGAAGTGTATTACTTTCTGGCTCGCTTCTTTGCTGTATGCAGCACCTGTTTTTTGTCAGCAACCTGTAAAAGAAATTGACGCTTTATTGAAAACATCTTACAAAGACAATGAACCCGGTGCCTTTGTAACAATTACTGTAAATCATACACTTGTTTTTAAAAAGGGATATGGTGTTGCCAGCACACAAACAAACGAAAAAATAACCAGCAGTACGAATTTCAATATCGGTTCTATTACCAAACAGTTTACCGCATTTTGTATTGTACAGCTGGCGGCCAAAAAACAATTGTCATTACAGGATAAACTCATTCAGTATTTTCCAGATTTTAATCCGGTAACCGGCAATGCCATTACCATTCGGCAATTGCTTACCCATAGTTCGGGCATTATTGATCATTATAACTTTACAGACACCGGCATCATTAAACATGCCACTGATAAAGATGTATTACAAGCGGTGAAAAAAATAGACAGTACCTATTTTGCACCCGGCACACAATACCGATACAGCAATACGGCTTACTGCCTGCTGGCCATGATTATAGAAAAGGTAAGCGGGATGCCTTACCACCTCTACCTCAAAAAAAATATTTTTACGCCATTATCCATGCACCATTCTGAAGTATTGCAAATTGGCAAACCCATATACAGGCAGGCTATTGGTTATGACCATCAAAATAACAGCGCTCCATTCAGCCGGTTGGATGCCAATGAGGCCATCTTTTTTTCTACCGAAGGCGACGGTGGCATATACACTTCTGCTGATGACTACCTGCGCTGGTTGAAATTTTTGCACCAATCCTCATCCGCCAATAAAGAAACGGTGCGTCAATGCCTGTCTGCACAATACCCGGTAGATGCTGCCAACAAACTTTCTTACGGATACGGGTGGTTCATCAGCGAGAAAGATTCAGCAAAAGCAGTATATCATACTGGTTCCAATGGTGGTTTCCGCGCAATTGTATTTACCATTCCTTCTCAACGGTATACCATAAGCATCTTTTCAAACAGAACCGGCGTTGACCTTGAAAAGCTGGTACAGCAAATCAATGACATACTGGGCGTTACTAACAATTCTTTCACCAAACTGGAAGCCCTTGTATCTTTTATGGATAGTTCTCCTAATTTTGCGCCATGCAAAGAGATACCTTAGTTTTTGATCTGATAAACAAAGAGCTACAACGCCAGCGTCATGGTATAGAACTGATTGCTTCTGAGAACTTTACATCGCTGCAGGTAATGCAGGCCATGGGCAATGTAATGACCAATAAATATGCTGAAGGCTACCCCGGCCGCCGGTATTATGCAGGGTGCGAAATTGTGGATCAGACCGAACAACTGGCGATAGACCGTCTTAAACAAATTTTTAACTGCGATTATGCCAACGTTCAACCCCATAGCGGTGCACAGGCAAATGCAGCAGTACTACTGGCTATTCTGCAGGCAGGCGATAAAATATTGGGGCTTGACCTTAGTATGGGTGGCCATTTAACGCATGGTTCACCTGTTAACTTCAGCGGTAAACTGTACCAGCCATTTTTTTATGGCGTAAAAAAAGAAACCGGCCGTGTTGATTACGAAATGCTGGAAGCACAGGCCCGCAAAGAAAAACCAAAATTAATTATCTGCGGTGCATCTGCTTATAGCCGCGATTGGGATTATGCCCGCATCCGTAAAGTAGCGGATGAAATTGGTGCTTTTGTGCTGTGCGATATGGCCCACCCTGCCGGACTGATTGCCAAGAACTTATTGAATTCTCCTTTTGAACACTGTCATTTTGTGAGCTCCACCACGCATAAGACTTTGCGCGGACCGCGCGGTGGCATCATACTGATGAAAAAAGACTTTGAAAACCCGTTTGGGTTGAAGGATGTAAAAGGCAATACGCGCCTTATGAGCAACCTCATTGATATGGCAGTATTTCCTGGTATTCAGGGCGGCCCGCTGGAACATGTAATTGCTGCCAAAGCTGTAGCATTTGGCGAAATTCTAACCGATGAATTTACCGTGTATGCCAAGCAGGTGATCACCAATGCACAGGCAATGGCCAAAGCGTTTGTAGATAAAGGTTACCAGCTCATCAGCAGCGGCACAGACAATCATTTAATGCTGATTGATCTGCGTAATAAGAATATTAGCGGTAAAAAAGCAGAACAGGCATTGGTAAAAGCAGATATTACCCTTAATAAGAACATGGTTCCTTTTGATGATAAAAGCGCATTTGTAACATCTGGCATACGCCTCGGCACACCCGCCATTACCACCCGCGGCATGAAAGAAGAGCACATGCAGTTTGTAGTAAACGTTATTGATAATGTACTGATGAATGCAGACGATGAAAATATCATCACTACAGTACGTAAGCAGGTAAACGAATTTATGGAGCAGTTTGTGTTATACCCTGAACTGGGATAATCAACGCTTCCATTTTCTCCACGCAAAAAATACAAGCCCGGCAACTGCAACCATGCCGGCAAGTAAATATTGCCAGGCAAATGCTTTATTAACCGGCACCGGATTGGTTTTACCCACTAATATCGGTGCCGCCCAATAATATGGGAGCCCTCCGCCGCCCGGTGTATTTTTTATAAAAGCTAACTTTGCACGCTGCAGGGCAACATCCAAAGCAAGGCCTTGCGCCAGGTATTCATAAAAGAATTCTGTTAACCGGTAAGTAGCCAGGTTATCTATAGACCATAAGTTGGTTACTGAAGAACGCACACCCATTGCCGCAAAAGCACGGTTAAAACTAAATACACCTTCTCCCTGGTACATGGTGCCATTACCCGTTTCGCAGGCAGACAAAACCACCAGCTGCGTAGCAGGTTTTATGCCCGGCACCAGTTCAGACAGGTATAATGCCGAATCATTAAAATACAAGACCGGTTCACTTCTGTTACTGCTGTCCGCGGCATGTGTATACAATTGAATGGTAGTATACTGAAAGTATTGCCGCATAAAATTGTTGCGCGATGCGTTGTTGCCAGTGAGATAAACGGGATCGGTCATGCGCAGGCCAATTTTTTTGAGCGATGCATCACTGCCGGTAAGATCTGGTAAATCTGGATTGCTGCGGTAACGGATCGGCGCTACACCAAAAAAATTGCCTGCCACCTTTGTACCGGCAGTTGTAAAATTATTAAACAGGTATTGGGCAGAATATGTATAACTCACCATATGCTTTTCAAGAAAATAAACCGGGCTTGCAGCATTGTTGGCTGTAACCAGTGATTCAAATGGAAAATAGGCGCCATCGGGCGATATAATGATGCGGCCATCCGGCAAATTCATTCCCTGGAACAGCAAGGCATGTAGTTTTGCTGATAATGTTTTAAACCCGTTAAAATCACTGTTAAGCAAATTGCGGTTAGTTATATACGTTATGAATTTGCCGGTCAATTGGTCGCATGTTGTCTTGTCTATACGTTTTACACGCATGCCGCCGGGCGTAATCATTAGTATATACTCATCGGCCGCACCGGAAAAAATCTCCACCAGCGCCTGGTGATCGTTTAACAAGTATTTGCGTACATCATTTACAGAAGCCATTGTAGTATCGTTGTACTGGTAATACCGTTTGTGCTGTTGCCTGATACCTTCCTGTTTGTAATACATAGCCTGGCTATACGTTAAAATGCTGTCGGCATATTGTTTGTATGTTATAGAATTTTCTATAGCTCCTTTTCGTATGCCCTGAAAATACACCAGCTTACTTTTTATGGTGGCAAGGCTGGTAATAGCATCATTATCCAGCCAATTTTGTTCGGCCAGTTGAATGGCGAGGAGCACCGCACGGCTTCTTTCAAAAAAATAAAATGCTTTTTCAGGATCATTGGCCAGCCAGCAGGCACGAATGGCATTTTCATACAACTGCCGTGAATCCTTTCGCCAGTAAAGCCTTGATGCCGTTTCAAATTGCGCTTTGATGAACCGTTCCAGTAACTTATCGGCCACCTGGTAAGTTTGTATTGCATTGGCGAGCGATCCGGGCTTTGCAGTAGCTTCAAATTGCCGCTTGTACGCGTCGCCTTTATCAATTAACAGATGTACGAGGTAATCCATTTTATACTGATGCGCAAATTCGCTGAGGTTTTTATACTGTAGTATGGTCTTCTCGCTGAGGCCTGGCTGTATTTTACCGAAGGCAATATCAAAATAAACAAAAGCAGAATCAAACTGTTTTTTCTCTACATACACATTAGCGATATTGTTGCAGATACCCATGTCTTCTACCGGTACTTTCAGCTCAAGCGATTTATCAATATTTTGTATTGAAAGCGCTGTGCGATAGCAATACAGGGCGCTGTCGTATTGCCTGAAATGCCGGAAATAAATATTATTGCCCAGCTCATTTAGCAGTTGTTTGCAATTAAAAAAATTACCGGTTTGCCTGTACAACCTAAAAGACTGCATAGCATATGAAACAGCGTTGCGGTAATTGCCCCGCCTTTCTTCCAGCTCTGCCATTTTTGAATACGCAAATGCCAGGTAGTTGAGCAGACCTGCTTTTCGGTATTCAATTATTTTCTGGTGGAGAATGGTTTCCGCTTCTGCAAATTCGTTAAGGTTGGCTAGGGCATTGATATTCCATCCAAAACTGCTTTGCTGAATGTACAGGCCAGTAAGCCGTTCCTCTTTTGTGGTGGCATTTTTCTGATACTCGCCGGCATATTTTTCGCAGAGCACCGCGTCATCTGCGCAAAGCCGGTATTCTCCCAGGTTATAAAAATAAATCTGCCGTTTTACCAGCGCAGAAAGAAAAAAATAATCAGCCTGCAAATGTAACCGGAAGCCGGCGGCAATACAGCTGTCGGCATATTGCCTGGCTGCTTGTCCGTTACCCAGTGAATCGCAAAAGCCGGAGAGGTAGTAATAAGCGCTGATAAGATCTGACGGTACAATGGCGGCACTGTTAATGTGTTGACTGATGATGGCAGCCGATTGTTTAAAATAACGGGTAGCCGCTGAAAAATTTTTGAGATCAAAATAGGCCCAGCCAATCTTTCTCAGTACAATCGTGTGCAAAGAATCGTTTTCAAAATGGCAGGCTACCAATTGTTGTTCAATCTTCAGTAATGTATCGGGCAGGTTTGCCAAAGCCATGCGGTTCAGGGTGGGATCAGTTATTGTGCGATAGAACTCGGAAGCAGACGCACATTGCGCAAATGCGGGCCGGTAAAAAAAGAAAAACAGCATTGCCAACACAACAATTGCTTTTCTTACCATAGAAAGGATAACGATCAGTTTACTAAACATGTTTTTCGTCACTGCATGCCGGCAATGACTTAAAAGTTACGAAGATTATTGATGCTTATCGGTGTTAATGAGTAAATGGTCTGCTTGCAAACAATGATGAAGAATTTTTTTTAAATCGGGCATCACCCCAATTTTACCCGTTGTGCCTTTACCTGCCGGCGTACCCATGGCAGGGTTAGCCACCAAACTACGGATAACCGTGGGATGTAAAAATTGATGGCGTGCAGCCCAAACCGTACTTTGTATACAAATGCATGCCCCTGCAATAATTGCCGCTGCGCTGGAAGTACCATTGAAGACAGTTGTATAACAATTGCCGGACTTACCTGAATCATTTGGATAACTACCAGCTGTTGTTACCCCCTCTCCCCACGCGTAACAATTTACCCGCCTGCCATAATTTGAAGATGGTATGCGATGGTGCGGGACGGAACTGGTAGCAGCTGCTACAATGATGGCACCAGAATCGCGGTAAGCTGTAGTAGCAGGATTAAATATATTTTTTGAGTGGCCAGAATAATGGTCGAGGTTGTTGCCGCGGTTAAAACTGGTATTCCCATTGCCGGCAGGTTCAATTACTGTAATACCAAGTGTGGTAGCTAACTGTATAACGTCAAAAACGGCATCCTGTATCTCAATTGGCCAAAGACTGTCACCGGTAGCTGCATCAAAAGATTGTGTTTCCAGTAACAACACATCACCCGCACCCAGGCAGGAAACAGCGTAAAGAATAGCATCTGCTTCATTGGGTGTTCCATCTGGCCGCCATTGAGAAACCACAAAATTGTTTACCTCAGGCGCAACACCGGTGTATGTGCCTTTGCCGGTTTTCATAGTTACCACGCCCAGCGCAGCCGTACCATGGTCTTTAAATGCGTTTGCGTTTATACCGGTGTAAGGAAGTTTGCGGGCATGCAGTGCTTCATGACGCAAATGCCAGCCCTGTTCAACATCAATAAATTTTACCGGCCCGCTCCCATTGCCGCCGGCATATTGCCAGGCAGATAGTGCGTCAATGCCCTGGGGTGCAGGGTTCAGGTATCCCTGTTTAGCGGATAGTCGTTTTTTTTTACCGTTACCGCTGGGTCGGTTATCCGTCCGCGCAAGTAGGCAGTTTCTACCGGTTTCATATGCTGTAACCGCTGAAGCACTCCTGTGGCATCAGCAAGGGTTTGGCAAACAATAATAAAATAAGAAAGTAGTTCCGGATCCTGGTAGCTGGCATCTAACTGCCTCGCTTTTTCAATTAAGGGGGCCAGTTCAATGGGTTGCAACGTACAAAACAGTCTTTTGATCTGAATATGTGGGTGAGCCAAAAAAAGCGCTTTCCAGTCAACCTGTGCGTGATGGCGAAAAAAAGAAGTAAGATCGGATTCATCATTACCGGAAATAGTTTTTTTATCTTTTACTTTAAAAACTATTTCCGGTTGATAATGATAATTAAAGGAGGCCATAAGACTTGCGGTTTCCGAGAGTAATAACAGTGAAAAGCCACAGAAATTGATACAAAATATTATGTCTGATCCTCAAAACGCCTGGGTGGTGGTGGAGGTAATGGCACACCCGGCGGATCTGTTTGACCATCTGCTGGTGGTGGTGCCAGGGGACTTTGCTTAGGACTGACCGACTTTAGATAACCGCCCGGATCCTTTTTTAGTTTATCATTTTTATCGTAATAATTGTAAGGCGTATACACCGGTCGCAGGTAAATGGTGAGCGGTGCATCCTTATTGCCAGGTTGCCAGTCAAAGAAAACTGTTCTCTCATCATGTTTCTTTTTGCTGTCATACCTTTCGAAGTACTCAAGAAATCCGCCTACAAAGGCTTCATAGCTGAATTTGTCATCATCTGAAAAACCATTTACTATCTTTTTCTCCTTTGTCGACTGGCAGATATACCATTTCTGAAAACCTGCTTTTTTAAGCGAGGCCGGTGTTGGGTTGGCCATTAGTTCAATCCATTCATCGTGTTCCGCTTTAATGGCTGCCCATATAACAGGCGGAATGTTGGAATGTGTTTTTGGGGGAACCTGCATTTTTCGTCTTGCCCATTTCATACATAAAGTTTTTAGGTGAGTGATAGGTTACAATTGCTTGCTGATACTGGTTGCGATGTCTTTGTTTTCAGGGTCGCTTTTAATAACTTCTTCCAAAAGGGTTTTGGCAGTTTGTTTATCACCGGGCAGGTTACGCTGCAGCAGCGTAATGGCTTTATAAAATTTTCCAGGGTTTGAATAGAGTTGTGCCATTTGTTCCAGTTGTGAAAAATAGGCAAGGGCTTTGTCGTAATTCTTCATGCGGAGGGAAACAATGCCTGCATTTTTAATGGCGGATTCATTTTTATTATCTTTTGCAGCAAAGTTTTCAAAAATAGCAAGTGCTTCTGCCAGCTGGTTGCGGTTAGTAAGGTTGATGGCTGTTTGCAGGCTGTCTGTGGTGTTGCTACCCATGGTATTGGGCAACTGATAAAAATGCTGTTGTATATATTGATCCGCTAGTTCCCGGGCACTGGTTTGCGGCCATAAAAGCCAGCTAAGCAGCGCAGCTATAATAATTAAAGCCGCCGCGGCAGTACGTACCCAGCCGCGCATAAAAAATACGGGCGTCTTCTTTTGCTGGTCAGAACTGGTTGCATATAACTGGCGAAATTGCGCTTTCTTTTCTGCGTGGAGTTGATTTTTCGCTTCCTGCCGTGCGCTGCAAAAAAATGCGACGTCTTCGGCAAAAACAGGATCCTGTTGTATTTTCAGGTCAAACCGTTTCATTTCTTCCGGCGAAAGAGCTCCGGAAAAATAATCGTTTATAAGGTCAATCTCATTCATTGTGCAAAGGGTTTTTGTACAGTTGCCGCAATTTTTGCAGGCAACGCAGCCGGGTTGTTTTTACCACATCAGCAGATTTGTATTCCAGTTGTGTTGCCAGTTGTCTATCCGTGTAACCGTCTGCAGAATAAAGCAGTAATTCCCGGCATTTATCGCCCAGTTCCTGCAATTTTTTTTTCAACAACTCGGCATCTGCGCGTTCCATCATTTGCTGTATGATAGATTTACTGGCATCAGACAATTGGTACAACATGTCCGAAACAGCCGCCGTTTGGTGTACGCTGTTCTTATTGGTCGTCTTTTTGCGTAAAAGGTCAACACATTTGTGCTGAAAAATCTGGAACAACCAGGTTTTGAGAGAAGATCGTCCTTCAAATGAACCATCTCCTATTTTCTGAACGGCAACCAGCATGGTATCGCTATAAGCATCAAAAGATTCTTCCTCGGCAATGGCATATTTGCGCATTCCTTCCTTTATAAAATACTGGTAAGTAATAAATAATTGTTCTTCTGCTTTTCTTCTTTCTATACCGGTCTGCAAGAGGCCTGCAATGATTGACTGGTCTGCGGGGTGATTAGAAGGAAGGAAAAGGTGCATAGTTAAAGGGATGGTATCGTAATTTAAGAAAAAAAGAAAGCCAAAAAAAATATCACTAAGTGTTTCCCTCAGATAAAAGTATTGCGACTATATATGCAGGCACGTTAGAATACGGGATAGAGGCAGGTTGACATGACACCACCCATTGATCCGCAATTGCTGTCGCCAGTATTATAACTATTCAGCTATCATTAACTATTAAACCTTTTAAAAATGAAAAAGATCCTACTGGTGTTGGCCGGCGGCATGCTCATTTCGCTGACCATCACAAACAGCGCCCTGGCGCAACAATCATCTGATGACACCACTAATGGCAAAGACTCGCTTATCCTTGCAAAAAACGACAAACCCCGTGGCAGTATGTTTGATGTAACACCTGTCAACACAATGGCCGGCAGCGAAGTTGTTAGCAAGAAAGCCATCAAAAACTTTACCGGCTCATTCAACAATGCAGAGAACGTGAAATGGTTTCCATTGAAAGACGGGTTCATTGCCTATTGCAACGTAAACGGAAACCCAACCCGCGTGTATTACGACCGGGGCGGACATCATCGTTACACAACCCAGTCTTACAATGAAAAACAATTACCTGCAGAAGTAAGGGCAGTGGTAAAAAGAACGTACTACGATTTTTCTATCTACAACGTACTGCAAGTAAACGCAGAAAACAAGGTTGTTTATCTGGTTTACATAAAAGATGAAAATTCTTTCAAAACAATCAGGGTAGCTGATGGAGAAATGGATGAATATGAAAGCCATAATTACCTCCGCTAACATTTGAACATTCGCACAAGCATTGATAAACAGGTAATCTTTATTACCTGTTTATTTTTTTACTACCAAGGCTAAAGTGGTTTGGTTGTGTAGAAATTAATACCTTCGGAAAAATAATGCTAAACAGGTATTCCTAATTATGATCCAGCGCATTCAAACCATCTGGTTAATTCTGGCAGCGGTTGCTGCCTTTCTAACGCTTAAGCTCTCCTTTTTCAGCGGCAATATGTTGGCCGCAGATCAAACCAAAACATTTAAATACCTTACCGCCGCCAGCAATATAGTACTGCTAATCTTCACTGTTGCGGTGGGCATTGCTGCATTAATAAGCGTTTTTTTATACAAAAACAGGAAATTGCAAATGCGCATCACTTTGGCCGCCATGCTCATTTCGCTATTAAATATCATCTTATACTATAACCAGACCCGCCTTTTTGCGGAGGGCAACTACGACCTCACGGCATTGGTAGCGCTGTCTGTACCCGTTTTTCTGATACTTGCGGCAAAAGGCATTTACAACGACCAGAAGCTGGTGAAAAGCCTTGACAGGTTGCGTTAATTTTCTTCGCAAAAGCGCTGGGTATTGTTGGGGAAAGCAACCCTACCCCTAATGTCATCTATCACCCAGCTACTGCCTGTATTTCTACAACTTACTGCCAGGTTTTTTCTGCAACCACCTATAGCTGGTTGAAAGCTTTGGCACGTTACTGCAATCTTCTGCGCAAAGGCGCAATATATTTTTATAAGGCCATGCATAAATTATATTATGTATATTAAAAATATATATCTTTAGTTACTCCTTTCCTACAGAAATGTCTCCTGTTTTTAACCCAACCGCAGAAAACTCACACGTGATTACCTGCAACCAAACATGTTGCACTTTCTTACCAATAGCATTGTATCACTTAAAACAAACCATATGAGAAAAATTTTCTACTTATCTCTTTCCCTTCTTTTTTTGAATGCTGGATTAATTGCGCAAGCGCCTGGAGGTGTTGGCAGCTCTGTACTGTGGCTAAAGGCCGATGATGGGGCGGCAACACCTGGCACCTGGTCTGATAAATCTGGTAATGCCTATGATTTCTCTCAGGGAGCAGCTGGCAATCAATCAGATTTAGCATCAAATGTGTTTAATTTTTACCCGGCTTTGGCTTTTGACGGAACCAAATTTTTATCCCGGGCATCATCACCCAATTTTCCGCTGGGTTCCACAGACCGCAGCATATTTTTGGTAGCCAATGCCAACAATACTTCCGGCTTCCGGTGGATATTTGTTTATGGCAACGTGGGCGGCTTCGGCGAAACATACCAGGTAGGCAACAATAGCACAGGCCCTACCGCAGGCCTCTCCACAGCAGTCTATGGTAATGATGTTTCTTTTAATGGTTATTGGAACAGTCCGAATAATTCCGTTATCGCCATGCCGGCATCTATTGCTGCTTCGGGTGTCATCTCCCATTATGACCGCGGAACACTGCTGCAGTCACAAAATCTCGTGTTTAATACAAATAATACTAGCGCTACTATTGGCGATCTCAACGGAGGCCTGCTGGAAGCCTGGTCGGGCAATATTGCCGAAGTAATTATGTTTCCATTTGCGTTGTCAAACGCAGAACGTAACCTAGTTGAATCTTACCTGGCCACTAAATATGGAACTACATTGGGCAATACCACGGCCCCTCAAAATTATACAGCTTCTGATGGCACCACTGTTTATTGGACCGCTTCTCCCACTTTTCAGAATGATGTATTTGGCATTGGCACAGACAACGGCTCCGGTTTGCTGCAGAATTTATCCAACAGTATGAATTCTGGTGCAGGCGATGGCACCGGTCAGAGCGCAAAAGGCAACCTGTCTTTGGGCGTTTCCGCCAGCCTTACCGATCTTCAATTTCTGATGATTGGCAATGATGCCGGTGCGTTAACCGAACAATTGATTGCCGCCGGCCAGGCGCCAGCCATTGCAGTAGGCTCACAAAGGGTGGCACGCAACTGGAAAGTACAGAATACCGGCAGCGTTGGTGTCATTGACCTGTTAAGTTTTGATGTTACAGGCTTAACGCTTACCGGCGGTGCCACTGCCAGTAATTACAGGCTGATGATAGATGATGATGGCGACGGCGATTACAACACCGGTACGCAAACATTCGTTACCCCTTCCAATTTTACCGGCAACAAACTAACTTTTACCAACGTTACACTGGCTAACAATGTAGTGTTTACCATTATTACCCAGGGTTCTTCTGTGTTGCTGCCCGCATTATGGAGAGATTTTAGCGTAAACCTGCAGAATACAAAGGCCATTCTTACCTGGACAACCAGTGATGAAGCAGACGTTGATTATTACACAGTGGAATATTCTCTTAATGGCTCTAGCTATGTATCGCTGAGTAGTATACCGGCAAAAAATAGTGGCGGTATCAACACCTACACATTTGCGCAGGAAAATCTCCCCGCCGGTGCGCGTTATTACCGCATCCGCCGGGTAGACAAGAACCATAATTATGCACTTAGTCAAATTCTGAAAGTGCAGGTGGGCGGTATTATTACCAAACTGGCGTTAAACACCAACCCTATTACCAGGGAAAGAATTGAATTTAACGTTAACGCTACTCAAAACGAGAATGCTGTAATACGCATCATTGATATTTCGGGCAGAATACTGGTGCAGCAAAACAAAGGTGTAAGAACCGGCACCAATGCCATCAGTACCAGCCTGCCACATATGTTGCCAGGCATGTACTTCCTGCAAGTGCGGCTGGCCAATGAAACGCTTACCAGAAAATTCATCAAACAATAAACAGGCAAGACACTTGCAAACTAAATAGGCTGTCCCAAAAGGACAGCCTATTTAGTTTTTATACGTTAGATCATTTACTCGTTAATCGCCCCCACCGCCACATCCGCCGCAACCTCCACTGCCGCAACTGCTTCCACCACTATCTCCACTGCTGCCTGTATCTGTGCTCCAATCAGAAGAACTTGAAGTACGCCACTCCCGGCCTGCCAGCGGATCATAGCTGGTAAAAAGGGCCATCAACAACATGCCTTCAGCAAAACCCGCCATCGCTGACGGCCCGTTCACTACAAAATTATTTATCAGGTAATCAGTATGTGCTTTTTGCTGCTGTATTTTTTCGCTGAATAATAATTGTGCTTTTTTAAAAACTGTATTCTTTACGGAGCTACGCTTCATCACTATATTTAAAACAATAACCATTACCAGCAACTCAACAAACAAAAATACAACCGGCCTTTGATTGGCCATTCCCTGTATCATACGAAGTACCCCTGTCGTAATCAATACAACATAAAAGATACCGTGTTGCAGGAACGGCTTTTCACGACGGCTAAATTCATATAGATTATCCAGTGTTGGGTGAGAAAAAAGGTCTTCCCTATACCAATTCAGCGCAATCGTTTCATAATCGGTTTTGTTGCAATGAGGCTGTTGTAATAATGCTTGAACCAAAGGGTTTTCTTCATTTTTGTCTGGATGATATTTGTCATTAAACACGAACAGGCTGTTATCATTATTCACCTTCAGCAGATTTCTTCTTATTAGATCTACAATGGCAGTTTGTACTGCCCTGTGTTTACCATATAAAAATTTTGCCATTTGAAAAACAGTGGCATCATTTGGAAGATAATTGGTAGTGATGGCCTCCACTTTATCTTTGTTCTGCAGCATGAGATAGGCTGTAATAATGCCCAGTCCCAACAAAAAATAAAAGACCAGGAATTCCGGACCGGTCAATGCAAAAGGACTGAGTTTTTTAAAAAGAATGCCGTTAAGCAAAAAGGGCAGCGCTATTATAGCTACTGCCCATTTAATGTTTTTAGATGATGGAAGTTCATCAGAATCAATGATGCGTCTATATTGCTGGGGTTTTGGCCAGATATCACCCGGTGGGGGTATACCAAACACAGTCTTATACAATTGAAGGGTTTCGCTGTACCAGTCTTCATGTTTGTGGTTTTCATCGGTGCCCCCTTTTGAAGGATGATGATGTATCTCTTTCTCTAGCGTGTTTTTGCAAAAATCTATCCAGTACGATGTTGTGTATGTTAAGTGCAGGTGCCAGACTTCATCAACAACTTTTGAGGGGGAGGCGCCTTTTTCAGCAATACAACATAACAGGATAAATTTCCGGTATTCGTCTATAGCCCTTTTTGTAAATGCTGCCGACCAATTTTGTGTCTGGGACAGCTTCTGAGAGAAATTAACTGCAGCGCCGGGTTCGTCAAACGCGAAATGTTGTATTTTAGTCCAGAGGGTGTTTTTATCTTTTACATTCATATTTGCTACTGCAAAATTATACGGGCATTTTTCAAAAAGAAAGAAAAACCAGTATTAAATTATTGTGATCGCTTACCGATGTTTCATGAAGGCCCACCCCGGTTTCTTTGTGCCCTTATGCGTACTCGGTGTTTGAAAAAGCCGCGGACACTTTACTCTTCGAGCGTGACCTTGTTTTTGCCCACTTTTAGTTTATAGCCTACCCCTATTTTTAATGCATAATTTTCTTTGCCATGGCTTACCGGAAATTTGTAACAAACCGGGTAATCATATTCAGCCACTATTTCCCGCACAATTTCGTATACAGTTTTTCCAAAAGGCCTTTCCGTATCGGTGGTATCAGAAAAACCGCCTATGATGAGTCCAGCCAGTTTTTGCAGTTTGCCGCTTCGTTTCAACTGGTACAGCATCCGGTCTATTTTGTACAGCAATTCACCGGTGTCTTCCAGAAATAGTATCCGCCCTTTTGTTTTACTGTCTGATGGTGTGCCTATTAAATGTGCCACCAGTGTAAGGTTACCGCCTACCAGTTCACCTACTGCTTCTCCCCTCCGATTAAGTTCATGCACCGCGCATTCATATTTTGCTTTCTTTCCTTCTATCGCATTTTTTAATGACAATACAAATTCATTGCCGGCACCGCCATCATTAAATGCCCCGGCCATGGGTGCATGCAGTGTAGCAATTCTGTAATTGCTATAAATGTGTTCGTGTAAAACGGTAATATCACTGAAGCCAATGATCCATTTGGGTTTCTTTTCAAAAAGTGTAAAATCGAGCTTATCAATGATGCGGCCCAAACCATACCCTCCCCGCCCGCACAAAATGGCATTGATACTGTCGTCATCCAACATAGCCTGCATTTCATCAATTCTTTCTTCATCAGCGGCAGAAAAATAATTTGTAGAGTTGCTGCCCAGGGTTTTACCTACCATTACATTGTAGCCCCACTCGTGCAGCGTATCAATACAGGCTTGTGCTTTTTCGGCCTGCATAAAACCGGCGGGACAAGTAATGCCGATGGTATCTCCTTTTTGTAAATAAGGCGGTATAATTGTCATCTTAATCTATTGTTTTTTAATATCGGGGTTCATTTCTTTCAGGGTCACTGCTGCCGCTTGTACGTCAAGCCGGTGGCGTACCCCACATTTCAGCGCAAAATTATTTTTCTGGTGGCCAACCGGAAAATCAAACACCACTGGGTAATTATAACCGGCCACCTTTTCCAGTACAATGTCATGCAAGGTTTTACCAAACGCTTCATCTAAACTATCGTCTGGTTTTATTTTAAAACCGCCCACTATCAGACCATTGAGATTGGATAGTTTGCCGGTTCTTTTCAGGTTCCAGAACATACGGTCTACGCTGTACATATATTCGCCGGTATCTTCTACAAACAATATTTTCCCGCCTGTCTTAATATCTGATTTACTGCCCGCCAGCGATTCCAGCGTTTTCAGATTGCCACCCACCAGCACACCTTCTGCGTGACCGGTTCTGTTTTTTTCATTGGGCACCGCCACATACTGCATGCGGTTTCCCAATAGCGCCTGCTTAATAGACAGAATGGTTTCTATTTGCACCGGTTCCGCCTTGCTCCAGTCATCGGGAAAACTGTTGCACATTTTTGAATGAATGGAAGCGATACCATAGTTGCGGTTTAAATGGGCATGCAATACGGTAATATCGCTGAAGCCAATGATCCATTTGGGATGCAATGCCAGCCTGCTGAAATTGAGTTTATCGATAATACGCACAGCACCATAACCGCCACGAGCGCACATAATTGCTTTAACGCTGACATCGTCCAGCAGCGCTTGAAAATCAGCCGCCCGTTCCTCATCTGTACCGCCAAAAGTGAAATCGCGTTTGCCAATGGTATTGCCAATTTTGATGTTGAAGCCCCAGCTTTGCATCTGATGAATGGCCGGCTGTATTTCTTCCAATGTAATATAACCGGCACAACTGGTAATACCAATTACATCTCCCTCTTTCAGGTACCTGGGAACGATCAGCGCTGCTGCGTCATCGTCAACGTCAGCAGTATGATAAGATTGGCCCAAAGCCTGCACCACAGCGCCTGCCGAAAGCGCAGCAGACAGAAAATATTTTCGATTCATGGTTTAAAGTTATCGGAAAAATCAACCATTTTGGCGTTGGGGCCAATTAAGGTATTTTTGCAGACTTGAAATGAAATGGATGGATGCCAGAGGCGGCCATTCACATTCTACAAAGACAAGAACAAAAGACAGGATAATGAAAGACTATAAAAGAATATTGGTAACTGCGGCCCTTCCATATGCCAACGGACCTGTGCATATTGGCCATTTGGCCGGCTGTTATATACCTGCGGATATCTATGTACGTTACCAGCGTGCTCAAAAACGAGATATCAAATTTGTTGGTGGTAGCGATGAACATGGTGTGCCTATCACCATTCGCGCTATGAAGGAAGGCATTACCCCGCAACAGGTGGTTGACAAATACCATGCGTTGATAAAAGACAGCCTGCACCAGATGGGCATTTCTTTCGACATCTATTCGCGCACCTCTAACAAGGTGCACCATGATACGGCAGCTGATTTTTTTAAGAAATTGTACAACGATGGCGTTTTTGAGGAACGGGAAAGCGAACAATATTATGATGAACAGGCAAAAACGTTTCTGGCCGACCGTTATATCATTGGCACCTGCCCCGTTTGCGCAAATCCGAACGCGTATGGCGACCAGTGCGAACGTTGCGGCTCTACGCTCAGCCCGGAAATACTCATCAACCCGCACAGCGCGCTCAGCGATGCCGTACCCGTGAAAAAGAAAACCAAACACTGGTATTTTCCATTGCAGCAGTATGAACCATTTTTGAAAGAATGGATTATAGAGGGCCACCAGGAATGGAAAAACAATGTATACGGACAATGCAAAAGCTGGCTCGATAACGGCCTGCAGCCACGTGCTATGACCCGCGACAGCAACTGGGGCATCAAAGTACCGCTGCCCGACGCAGAAGGAAAAGTGCTGTATGTTTGGTTTGATGCACCTATCGGTTATATCTCTGCCACAAAAGAACTGACCGAAAACTGGGCCGATTACTGGTGTAAGGAAGATACCAAACTGGTGCATTTTATTGGCAAAGACAATATCGTTTTTCATTGCATAATTTTTCCGGCCATGCTAAAAGCACATGGCAATTTTGTGCTGCCAGACAATGTGCCTGCCAATGAATTTCTCAATATTGAAGGCGATAAAGTTTCCACCAGCCGCAACTGGGCAGTTTGGGTGAACGATTACCTCACAGATTTTCCGGATCAGCAGGATACACTGCGGTATGTACTGTGCGCCAATGCGCCGGAAACCAAAGACAACGATTTTACGTGGAAAGATTTCCAGGATAGGAACAACAGCGAGCTGGTAAACATTTTCGGCAATTTTGTGAACCGCACTTTTGTGCTGATGCATAAGCTATGCAATGGCAAAGTGCCGGTATTGCACAAAGAAGCAACAGATGAGAAAGATGCCGCTATGCTGCACGATATACAACAGGCCAAAATAACCGTAGAAAACCTGCTGGAACAATACAAGTTTCGCGATGCGTTGTTTGAAGTAATAGACCTGGCGAGAAAAGGCAATAAATACATGCAGGAAAAAGAACCCTGGATTGTTGCCAAACGCATACTGGAAAACGCAAAGGCACAGGAGTTGATAGACAACTGCCTGTACATCTGCCTGCAGTTAACTGCTAACCTGGCCATTCTCATCAACCCATTTTTGCCCGCTACCGCCAAAAAAATGCTGCACATGATGAAAGTGGTAGAAAAAATACTGGACTGGGAAAACGTTGGTAAAATAAACCTGTTAAGCACAGGTTACAGTTTGCGCGAGCCACAATTGCTGTTCAGAAAAATTGAAGATGAAGAAATAAAAATACAGGTAGACAAACTGCAAAAAAATAAAATTGTGACAGCATCAGAAAATCCAGTCAATTCAAAACCAGGGTCAGCCACTGAACCGGTAAACAAACCCGCTATTGAGTTTGACGACTTTGCTAAAATTGATCTTAAAGTAGGCACCATATTGTCTGCAGAGAAAGTGGCGAAAGCCGATAAATTATTGAAGCTGGAAATAGACCTGGGCACCGAAAAAAGAACAATTGTGTCAGGCATTGCACTGCATTTTGCACCCGCAGATATCATTGGGAAACAGGTAGTGGTGGTAGCCAACCTGGCCCCGCGCAAAATGAGGGGTATAGAAAGCAATGGCATGATACTGATGGCCGAAGACAAAGCAGGCAAACTGCATTTTGTTCAGCCTGGCAATAAAATTGATGCGGGCTCCGGCGTAAGTTAATTACTACAGATAACTAGCAGATTAAATAAACCCCTGGATGTATTATCCGGGGGTTTTCCTTTTAGCTATGTAAAACGTCCCTGGGCAGCTGACACTTATTTTATTTCATCATTAATATACACCTTGAATTTTCCTGCGGGGTCTGTGTACAATGCATGGTAACCGGCAGCGCGGCTGCTATCAGGCACATTACCATCATAAACAATACAATCATACCTGTCACTGGGAGATAAGGGTTTGTACCGCATACTGTTTTTTGCGGACAACGTAAATTCAATCATCCTGCGTTTCAGCCGGTAATAATATTCAATTCCCGGGTAGTAATAAAAAAAAGAACTGGCTTTAGAAGAATTATCATAACAGGTTGCAATCTGTCTGCGCATAAATAGGTCTGACAGAACAGCCACATTTTTATATACCGGGTTTTCCTGAAAATAGAAAAATACATTCCACCACATAATTAAACCCAGCAGTACCGCGCCACCTACATTCTTTACATTACTGAACCTGTTAAGGAAAGGTATTGCCAGCTGTAGTAACAGACAAATGATCAACGGTATCATCAGTGCGCCAAAAGAGAGCGACCTGCCCGGATACCATATTTTACTGGCAAGAAAAAAGAGAAATACTGAAACAGGCAAACCCGTTGCAATACTTACTATGGGGCGCAGGTTGCCTGGAATGCGGTTTTTTTTCCAAAGCACTATAGCCATGCCAAGCAACAACAAAGCAAGCAATGTATAGTGATAACCTGAATAATACAATAGTGTTGCTTTTACAAAACGGGGCAACCAGGCTATTACATCAATTGAAGCAACCCTTCTTCCCAAAATGCCCTTCATAACAGAAAATCCGGTGATGACCAGCATGGGCAAATAAATCAGCAGCGACAAACCCAAAATAAATAGGTTGACTTTTATAAACACACCCACCTTTTTCTTATCATGCTTAAGCAAATGCCAGCTTCCATACACCAGCATGAAAAGCAAAAGTATGGCGTGCGTAGGCATGGCGTAGATGCCGAGTAATCCTGCAAAAAAGTATATCACCAGGAACCGTTGCTGACCGGGTTGTTGTAGCCAAAAAAGAAAAGTGAAAATTCCGGCTACCGCAAAGAAAAGCTCATGCACCACACCCCGGGCCAACACCATATAGATAGTGGTAGCCGGCATAAATGCAAAAGCGATGACGCCGGCTGTGGCTATAAAATGATCTTTAAACTGTTTGCGCAGGCATGCATACAACAACACACAGGTTGCCATACCAAATATAAATGAAGATAGCCGCAGGTTAAACTTCATGGGAAAAGGCAACCATTTAAATACATGCGAGATCATTTCAAAGAACGGATAGCCGCTGTAGGTAAAAAAGGAATAGTAGAAATGATTGCTGGTGTAATAATTATAGCTCCACATTTCATCGTACGTCATGTAAGTGTTAAGAATATGATACAATGAAAACGACGCAATTATTAGCATGACTGTAGCAACAACCATGTTTTGCCGGTAAGAATTATTCTTGAAAACATTCTTCACAGACCGGAAACCTGCCGCTATTGACGTAATAGAAAGCCTGCACAGATGTATTACATACAAACGGTAGCGGATAGCTAACCACAAGAAGAAAACGGCTATCACGAATATGGCGTAAGCACCGCGTTGCAACAAATGGAAATGCTGGCGGGTGAAGACCTGGTTTCTTAGTTTTTGCTCCAGGCCGTTTTTGTGTAGGGTGTTAACAACGGAGGCTATGATGGTATCGTAATCGGCCAATAAAAAATATACTCCCGCCCCGGTAAGCGTTAAAAAAATAGCACCTGTAAAAAAAAGATAAAGACCCGAAAGAGTAATACGCATGAAGTTCATTTTCCTGACGCCAGCATGCTAAGAAGGCATTTCGTTTATATGTATTTTTATAAAAACAAGTTACTACTTTTACCTTATAAATTACCAACATGAAAATAGGGTTTATTGGATTGGGATCACTGGGTACGCCTATAGCAATTAATCTTGTTGAAAAAGGACACGAATTAATTGTATACAACCGCACACAGGCAAAAACAAAAACACTTACCGATAAAGGAGCCATTGCCGGCAATTCCATAGCTATGGTCGCCAGCCAATGCAACGTTGTTTTTTCCATTGTTTCAGATGATGCAGCGTTAAAAGCTATTACCGCAGAAGCTGATGGATTGGTTTCACACCTTGCCCCGGGCAGCATTCATGTATCTATGAGCACCATTCTTCCGCAAACAGCAGAAGAACTGGCAGCGCTTCACAATAAAAACAAACAACATTACCTTGCAGCGCCGGTCTTTGGCCGGCCGGAAGCTGCGGCCGCCAGAAAACTGAATTACGTTATTTCCGGCAACGCAGACATAAGAAACAAAGTTGAACCCCTGCTGAAAGATGCCGGTGGTGCGGGCGTATTTCATTTTGGCGATGCTTTTACCGCGGCAAATACAGTAAGGCTGTGCGGCAATTTTTTGATAGCATCGGCATTGGAAGCCATCGGCGAAAGCGCGGCCCTGGCCCGCCAAAGCGGTGTTGATGCTGTAGCTATGTGGCAAATGTTTTCGCAAACGCTGTTTAATACACCGCTTTATCAGAATTACAGCAATATCATTTTACAACAACAATTTGAGCCGGCTGCATTTACCGCAAAACTCGGACTGAAAGATATGAACCTGGTATTGCAACAAGCTGCTGCCGTACACCAGCAAATGCCACTGGCCAATTTGCTGCAATCAAATATGCAGCAATTGGTAAACAATGGAAAAGAAAAATTAGATTGGAGCGCCGTATCTACCGGAAGCCAATACGTAACAGCCGATAATTAAAACGGTGCACCATATAACAACTATCAATGAACAAATTCAGGGCAAATGTTTTATTCTGGATAATTGCTTTGTTATCATTGCTCCCGTTTGTCATCCTTCCTTTTTTCTGCCATCCCATTAAAGAAGATTATTTTTTTGAAAGCAATTTTAAATACTTGAATTTCTGGGAGGGGCAGCGCGTATTATATAATTACTGGAGTGGTAGGTTTTTTACAAATGCGCTAGAAATTGCCTGCTTGAAAATGAATTTCATTTCAGATTTGTATTTCTTATTACCCCTATTACTATTTGCCCTCACTTTTATCGCCTTTTTTCATTTGGTGCGTACTGCCAACCACTTTTTTACAAAAGATCGGCTTACTACCAATACGCTGTTACAGGTTAGTTGCACCTTCCTGCTATTAAATATTTACCTGGTAGCAGATATTGCTTCCAATTTTTACTGGTTCAGCGGGGCCATTGTATACCAGACACCCGTCATTATCCTACTGATCATTTTACAGTTGTTGATAAAACGTTTCAGCGCTCCTGCCAAAACAAAAAGGATAAATGATGTGGTAATTGTATTACTGCTGATTTTATTGATCGGGTGCAATGAAACGGCTGCTGTTGCTACCATTGTATTACTATTTATTGCAGCACTTGCATCTAATATATTTCGGTGGAGAGAAAAAAAGATTATCAGCCTTTATTTTTGCGCAGCTTTTATTGCAGGCCTTTTTGTGTTTTTTACCTCGGGCATACTTGCCAGGCAGAAAATGATGAATAGCAGCACATCGTACATTACCGTTGTACCAATAATCTTGTTCAGAACTTGGGCTGTGTTCTATAATATTTTTAAAGAACCCCTTTTCTGGATAGCTGCATTGTTTTGCGTGGTGGCAGGATCAAGCTTGCAAAATGATAAAAAAATACAGCGAATCATTGTGTTTTTCAGCGCACCAAAAAAACTGTATTACTGCTTTTTATTGATACCGGTAATGGTGGCGGCCATATTAACCCCATTATTACTGGTTGCAAAAGGGTCATTTCCAGAACGGGCTTTGAACAGTGTCATATTAGTAACAGCACTTTGTTTATTATTGCTGGCATTAGTATGCGGGCAAGTTTTTTTTAAAGACAAATTCAACAGCATAACGCAAAAAATACAACCCCTGCATTTTGTGCTGATACCCGGGGCAGCATTATTACTGTCTGTTACTTACACAGATGCGTGGAAAAGTGTATTGTCGGGTTATTTTTACCATGCGGTAAAGATAGAAAGGGACAAACAGTTTCTGCAGGCAAAAAACAATCATCAAACAACGATTGCGGTGTTACCCTATGACGTGGTGCTTCAGCAGAAAATCAATGAAAAAATGCCTGGCGGAGGTTTTAAATCAGTTTATAAATTATTACTTCGCCCGCCCTCCACTATCCCCTTTTTCGACGAAGCCACGGAGCCTAAGAAAAACTATTTCCGGGCGTATTACGGAATTGATTCAATAATTATTAAGACGGATAACCCAAAATAATTATCTTCGTTTTACAAATAGTTGTTTAACTAACTAATTTTGTCATATGTCAAAACGAATCATCAAAAAAGTAGCCGTGTTGGGCAGTGGTGTAATGGGAAGCAGGATTGCTTGTCACTTTGCCGGTATTGGTCTGCAGGTATTGTTGTTAGACATGGCACCAACAGAATTATCACCGGCAGAAACCGCCAAGGGTGCCACGCTTGATCATCCTGCGGTTAAAAACAGGATAGTGAATGAGGCGCTGGCTGCGGCAATCAAATCGAACCCCTCGCCGGTTTACAATAAAGACGTTATTAAAAAGATAAAGACCGGCAATTTCACAGACAATATGAAAGACATTGCTGGTTGTGATTGGATCATTGAAGTAGTGGTTGAAAGGCTGGACATCAAACAATCCATTTTTACGGAAGTGGAAAAATACCGCAGGCCCGGCAGCCTTATTACATCCAATACATCGGGCATACCCATTCACCTGATGGCAGAAGGCCGCAGCGATGATTTTAAAAAGCATTTTTGCGGTACGCACTTCTTTAACCCGCCCAGGTATTTGCGTTTACTGGAAATAATACCTACACCCCACACGGATACTGCAGTGGTTGACTTTCTTATGCATTACGGTGATCTGTACCTCGGTAAAACGACCGTGTTGTGTAAAGACACCCCTGCATTTATAGCCAACCGTATTGGTGTGTACGGCATCATGGCAATTTTTGGCCTGGTAGAAAAAATGAAGCTGGGTATTGACGCAATAGATGCACTAACGGGGCCGATCATTGGCCGTCCAAAATCTGCCACTTTCAGAACAGCCGATGTGGTAGGTATTGATACCCTTGTAAAAGTTGCCAAAGGAGTTGCAGATAATTGCCCGCAAGACGAACAGCGTGCCGCCTTTACCATTCCTGCATGGTTGCAAAAGATGGTAGACAACAAATGGCTGGGCGATAAAACCGGCCAGGGCTTTTTTAAGAAAACAAAAGGTAGCGGGGGCGAAAAAGAAATACTAACCCTTAACCTTGAAACCATGGAGTACGGGCCGCGTGCAAAACCAAAATTTGCCACCGTGGAAGCGGCTAAACCCGTAGATGACCTGAAAGCAAGGCTTAAAATTTTGTGCGCGGGCCAGGACGCGGCGGGTGAGTTCTACCGCCAGTTTCACTATGGCCTTTTTTCCTATATCTCTCACCGCATCCCGGAAATCAGCGACGAACTTTACCGTGTAGATGATGCTATGATGGCCGGATTTGGTTGGGAAATAGGTGCTTTTGAAAGCTGGGATGTACTGGGCGTTGCTAAAACTGCTGAAGCCATGAAGCAGGCAGGTTTTACGATTGCACCCTGGATTGATGACATGCTGGCCAGTGGTGCCAAAACTTTTTATAAAGTAGAAAACGGAAAGCGCTTATACTACGACGTTACCAGCAAACAATACAAAACATTGCCTGGCGGCGATGCGTTTATTGTAATGAAAAATTTTGAAAATCAGACGTTGTGGAAAAACAGTGCCTGCCGAACTTACCACCTGGGCAATGATGTACTGGGTCTTGAATGGTATACCAAAATGGGCAGCATTGGCGGCGAAGTGCTGGAAGGCATTCAAAAATCAATTGCGCTGGCTGAAGAAAATTATAAAGGACTTGTTATTGCCAACGAAGGCGCCAATTTTTCTGCCGGGGCCAATGTTGGAATGATCTTTATGCTGGCCATAGAACAGGAGTACGATGAACTGGACATGGCCATCCGTTTATTTCAGAATACCATGATGCGTGCGCGGTATTCTGCTGTACCCGTGATAACCGCACCGCATGCACTTACGCTCGGCGGCGCCTGCGAACTCAGCCTGCATAGCGATAAAGTTTGCGCTGCAGCCGAAACCTATATCGGACTGGTTGAGCTGGGTGTGGGACTTATACCCGGCGGCGGCGGAACCAAAGAATTCACCTTGCGGGCGGCAGATGAAATGCATGAAGATGAACCTGAAACCATCACGCTCAAAAACCGTTTTTTGAATATTGCCACGGCCAAAGTAGCCACTTCTGCATTGGAAGGATATGATTTGGGCATTCTCAGAAAAGGCCATGATGAAATAAGCATGAACCAGGCCAGGCGAATTGCCGACGCCAAAAATGCAGTTATTGAAATGTATGAAAGCGGTTATACGCAACCGGTACAACGCACTGATATAAAAGTATTGGGGCGGTCTGCACTGGGGGCTCTATATGCGGGTATCAATGGCATGAAAGTGGCCAATTATGCCACTGAGCATGATTCATTGGTGGCAAAAAAATTAGCTTATGTAATGTGTGGTGGCGATCTGAGCGAGCCCACCCTGGTTTCTGAACAATATTTATTGGATTTGGAGCGCGAAGCATTTCTGAGCTTAACCGGTGAAAAGAAAACACTGGAAAGAATTCAAAGTGTATTAAAGAGCGGCAAACCCGTGCGAAATTAACAGCATCTACTGGCGGTCTGACCTCCCCGGTTTGACCGCCTGTTTTCTTAGCAACGACTTGAACTCCTCTGCCTGCCGATTGTAAACCTATTTTCACTATTCATTTGCCGCCCGGATAGATATATCCTCGTTCGTGTGTATTTACAAGACAATGTTGATTTTATAGCTACCTTCCCATAGAAACAAAACCCGCACTACATTGTCAGTCTTAACTATCCAGAACATCAGCAAATCATACGGAAAAATCCAGGCGCTCAAAAACCTTTCGTTTGATATTCCGGAGGGAAGCGTATTTGGAATTCTTGGCCCCAATGGCAGCGGAAAAACTACTTTGCTGAGTATTATACTCGACGTACTAAAAGCCGATACCGGTAATTTTTTATGGTTTGGCCGTGCTGGCACCCCCGACCAAAGAAAAAAAATTGGCTCTCTGTTGGAAACGCCGAACTTTTATCATTATCTGTCGGCCGTCAACAACCTCAAAATAACCCATAGCATTAGCGGCCGTGGAGATATGGCTGCCATTGAGAACGTGCTGGAAAAAGTAAAGTTGCAGGAAAGAAAAAACAGCCGTTTCAGCACCTACAGCCTGGGTATGAAACAACGCCTGGCTATTGCCGCAGCTTTATTAGGCAATCCGCGCGTGCTGGTGCTGGATGAGCCTACCAACGGCCTTGACCCCGTTGGCATTGCTGAAATAAGAGAATTGATGATTGAATTGAATAGAATGGGCCATACGATCATTATGGCTAGTCACTTACTTGATGAAGTAGAAAAAGTATGCTCGCATGTAAGCATTTTAAAAAGGGGCGAACTGATTACCACCGGCCATGTAAACGAAGTGCTGAGCGGTGAAGACGAGGTTGAAATAAGTGCCGCTGATATGACCGCACTCGGCGCGGCCATGCAGGCATACAATGCAGGTGCACGATTAACGTATGCAGATAACCGCCTTCAGCTTCACCTGCCCAAAGGCACGGCCCGGCTTGATGATATTAACCAATACTGTTTCAGCAAAGGCATCGTGCTAAATCATTTACAGTTCAAGAAAAAAAGACTGGAAGCTAAGTTTTTTGAATTGACCAACAACTAAATCCTCTCCCTGAAAAAATACATAGTATGTTACAAATTGTAAAAACCGAGTGGCTCAAAATTAAAAATTATCCCGCCTTCTGGTGGGTAATGGGCATTACCGCGCTTACCTACCCTGCCATTAATTCTATTTTACTGTACCAGTACCACGATCTGGTAGCCCGTAAAACAAATGCCGGTGAGGTATTAAAAATGTTGCTGGGCAATCCTTTTACGTTTCCCGAAGCATGGAAAACGGTGGCGTATTTTTCTTCCTATTTTGTATTTATACCAGCTATTGTAATCATAATGCTGGTTACCAATGAATACACTTACAAAACCAACCGCCAGAATGTTATTGATGGCTGGAGCAGAAAGCAGTTCATGACCGGCAAATTGATAGACGTAATCATTCTTTCGTTAATTGTAACCCTGTTGTATGCGGTGGTGGCTACCGTTATTGGTGTTATTAATACAACTAAACCCGATGCAGATAAATGGGGCATGGCCTACTATATAGGGTTGTTTGCACTGCAAACGTTCTCGCAATTGTCGCTGGCTTTCCTGGTTGGTTTGATAGTGCGTAAATCATTTATTGCGCTGGCAGTGTTTACTTTTTATTTTATCATGGCAGAACCCATTGCAGTGGCTTTCTTACGCGAAAAATTTCATTCAAATATTGGCCAGTATTTTCCCTTACAGCTATCACACAAATTAATTCCGCGGCCGCTTTTTATTGGCAGGCTGGATGAAGCCAGCTACCAGACGGCGCTGGCTGCGGTCAAATATCATATTGGCTACACCCTGGCTTTGATATTGCTTACCTGGCTGTTTTGTTTCTGGCTGTATAAAAAAAGGGATCTGTAATTTTTATGTTCTGCTTAACTAAAACGTACCGTTAGGGAATGAAGCCGGTATACTTTTAGTACTTAAACATACATCATGAACAAAGTATTGACGCTGTTATTTGCCATCGTTGTCTCAACGTTGCTGGTGCTACCAGCCTATAGCCAGTCACCCGAAGCCGCTGTAAAACTACAGGCCAATGATATGGCCAGGGCCGTACTGGCAAAAGACGTTAATAAACTAGCGGGGTATATTCCGCCAAAGCTGCTGGCCGAAGCGGGCGGTAAAGAAAAAATGATGATTGCGAGGGATACGGTCAATAAAATGATGAAACAGTTTGGCGCAGAGATCAAAAAAATTTCTATTGGTGAGCCTGCTAAAATTGTAACCTATAAAAAACAACTGCAAACCACCCTGCCCCAAACCACAGAGGTAAAATTTATGTCGGGCAAAATTATTATGGAAAGTACACTCATAGCGGTGTCAGAGGATAAAGGAGTGCATTGGTACTTTGTAGACAATGCCATTTACCGGGGAGAAAAATTAAAATCGGCCCTGCCGGATATCAGCCCGCAGCTGGTAATACCACCCATGAAAAAGCCCAAAATAGAGGCTGATGAATGATGCGCATAGTCGCCATATTCGCAGATTATTTGTAAACAAACCACTGGGTGAGCAAATGCACTCAACACTTACCACACAACACTCAAAACAATAAATTGGCCGCAGATTCGCAGATTAACTATTTAGACAATTACGGGCTCATGTTTCGTACGAACATCCATGGCCTGGAAACCGCTGGATGAGCAAACGCACTCAACACTTAACACACAACACTTACAACAATTTTTACCTTGTTAATTGATTTAATGCGGCTTCAATAGAAGGGTAGGCAAATTGAAATCCCTCTTTTTTTATTTTTGCAGATGATACGGTAGCGCTTTTCAGTACTTCAACGCTCATTTCGCCCAATACAATTTTAAGCACGGCAGCCGGAACATGTATGGGTATAAAAAATTTATTTCGGATAGCATTTGCCAGCTGTAATGTAAGTGTTTTATTATCAACTGGCACCGGCGCCACTGCATTGTAAGCTCCGTGCATGTTGTTGTCTTCAATCGCCTGCAAATATATTCGACAGAGATCTTCAATATGAATCCAGCTGATAACCTGCTTACCGCTTCCTATAATAGCGGCAATGCCAAAACGCAATGGGTTTTTAAATTCAACCAATGCACCTCCATCATTGCTTAAGACAATACCTGTTCTTATTTTAACCAGCCGTTTGCCCAATTGGGTAACTGGTTCAATGCTTTTTTCCCAAATCTTGCAGGTTTCACCAAGAAAATCTCCGTTTGGCGGTGCTGATTCTTCAAAGGGTGCTGGGTTAGGAATGGCGGGGTCTGCACCATACCAACCAATAGCCGAAGCGCTCACCACCGCCTTTACCTGGTTGCTATTTTGTTGCAACGCTTTTACCAGTAATGCGCTGCTTTGCGTGCGGCTATCTACAATTTCTTTTTTTCTTTTAGCTGTCCAGCGCTTATCTGCCACCCCGGCCCCCGCCAGGTGAACAATATAATCTGCTTGCTGGATAGCTGCACTATCTATTGTTTGGGCGGATATATTCCACGCTGCATAGGTTAATCCTTCGGTAGCAGATGGCCTTTGCCTGGCTGCGTCGCGGGTAACAACAATAACATCATATCCTTTTTGCAGCAACAATTCGGTGAGCGCCCTTCCAATGGTACCGGTACCGCCGGTGATAAGTACAGTTGGCATAATGGCTTTATTTGATGGAGGTTGCCGGCACCACCTGCACCGGCTCAATAGATAACAGCCACCATCGCAGAAGGTTTTAAATAAAAACGATTCGCACAAAATCAGCGAATAATGTCAATAATGCCACCTGCAGGCTAGTGGTACAAGTAGACAATATACTACATCCACTAGTATAATATCTATGAAAGATTGATACAGCCATCTATTTTTTCGGCGTTTTATACGGCCCATCTTTGTATGGTACAACACCCTTTTAAACCCATACCCATTCCGTAGATTGCTATCCGTACCCTATGAAACAATACCGGCCCTGAATCCATTCCGCCTATGAAAGCCTGGCCTTTTCTATGCCCCATGCATTTTAACCCGTTTATCAACATTGAACAGTGTCATTATGAAAAACCTTTCTCCACAAACAGCCCCACCTGCCAAAACAGTTACCGTACTGCATGATTTGGTGAAGAAATTACAGATCAGCCTGATGCCGCAGGCAACCGGGAAAAAAAGTTTTATTGTAAACGATGTATGTAGATCTGTAACTGTTAGCGCTGAAGAAAACTCGCTGGCCTACATTATCGGCAACCTGCTCAGCAATGCCATCTACAGAACCGCCGGCTGCTGCATCCGTATTGAAACAGAATATATTGCCGGGCAACACCTGATTCGCATACGCAACAACGGCGCATTTGCGTACAGCAGTTATATGCACAGCCTGGTACACTTTGTAGAGGTTGCGCGCAAACTGGGTGGCAATATTGGCCTTGAAACAGAAGAGAACAGTGGTGTTACCATTGTTTTTTCACTGGCCCGCCAGGCGGCCTGATTGAAATGAATAACAAATTCCCTTTATTATTATACTGCTGCTAAACTATGCTGCTGCCTTTACTGGCTGGCGGCATTTTTTTTATACGTTGCATTGTCTTGATAACATGATGGTAAAAATTTGTATGGTTGCCAGCTGGTTTTGGTAAATTGTTGCATGCGGTTTTCTAAAGTCATTTTTATAACGCTGGTGGCAAGCTGCCTTCATTACATCACCTTTGCCCAACAGGCACAATATGCCAGTGTTTATACCGGCTACAACGCGCAAATTGCAGGCATCAACGGAAACCGTTTGCATGTGTGGAGCGCTTCGGCAGCGCATCCCGGCCGCAGCGCGCGACATATCACACTTACACTACAGGTTTTTTCTACAGACATGCGTTTCATCAGTGAAGTAAAATTTGACCTCGGCATTATCAGTTCCTGGTACATCAATTTTCACCATGAAAAAGAATTTTACTATGCCAACATTGTTAGTTTGTCTGCCACCAATAAGAGGCGGATGCTAAAAGTGCAACCAGCAGGAGATTACGAAGATGTTTCCAACATGGTATTTCCGGGTAACAATATTGCCTATACAGATGAGCAAAACCGGTTTGTAACCCTGGTAAGAACCAGTCATCATATTTTTTCGGTTGATATAGACAATGCAAAACTTACCAGCAGCGACACGATTCAATTTCTACCGGGCGACACGATTGCCGCAGGCGAAAATTATCAAAGAATCCACATCAAAAAAACGGATATCATTACCCGGCAATCAACTCAATGTGTGCTCGCGTCGGCCGGTAAAAGATTTTACCGGCCTATGATTACAGTTACTGATTCTGTTGTGCTGTTTGCTGCTGTATCTGACCCCATAACAGAAGCAAAAAGTAAGCAATCATCTTTTTTGCTGGTGGCTATGCTGGATACCAATATTGAACAAACCAGCTGCAAGAAAATGATTGTTTTGCCCAGCCGTTTTATAAAAGAAAATTTGTATCGCCCCATTAATCTTTTTAAAATTGGCAAAAGTGTAGTTCTGTTAAGCAAGGGTTTATATAACAAAGAAACGGTTCGGTATTATACTGTAAACTCCAATGGTATTACGGTGCCGGCCTTCCGCATATGGAATAACTATATTACCAGTTCGCTCAAAATTACTTTACTAAACGAAGAAGGCCTTGGGCTGAAGGATACCATTCTGACCAGTAATGGGGGTAATAAGCAACTGTTGCTAGACGATATGTTTACCATTGCATCCGCCAATGGAGTAGATCTTTTCGTGGGTAAGAAATACAGCGCATCCAAACACGGCATTACTCATTTTAGTATTAATACCGAGGGGGCCATTAAAGAAGAAGAAATGATGGTGGAGCTGCGGTATAATTATGCCATGCCCAGTGCCAGGCCGCTGCTGCCCGGCGTATTGCTGGTTCCTTTTGGCCATAACTGGAAGCGGGGCCTGATGAAACTGGAGTATGAACCGGTTCAATGAAGGTTGTATTACAACTTGTTCGGGGCTATCGATCCATTCGGTTTGAAATAATTTTTGCCACCTGAAGTTTTTCAGCAATCAACAGCAGCACAAAAATGGATACAAGAACAACTGAAAGTGCAAATACCAGCATGGCATAATACCTGATTGTCCATTCTAATGCCGTTTTTATGCGGCTAAATAGGCTGATTCCTTTTTCTGTTGCCCCTTCATACAATGAAAATTTCACCGTACAGAACTCATTCTCTGTATCAAAATTGCCAAGTTCTACACCGAGCTCCTGCATTTGTGTTTCAATTGCAAGGATCTTATCGTGCAGTGAAACATAATCACCAATCTGACCATTTCTCGATTTTAATTCGTTTAATGAAAGTAAAGTTTTTTCAAGGGACGCTTTTTTAGCGTTCAGTGTGCGGTATTCATTTGTTTTGTCAATTTTGATAATTGTGGTCGACTTAATTGTACCAATATGCTGAATGGTTGTATGAAAACTGTCGAACCTGGCAGGATTAATACCAATGAGTAAGTGCATTTCACGGTTTCCTTTGTTGCCAGTATTCTGTTCGTATTGAATTACTCCATCGAAGGATGCAGCCTTTGTTTTAATCTCTTTTGCATCTTTGGCAATTCGGCGGTTGTTGATTTTACCGTGGCCGTTTTTTCGTACTTCTGTGAAACTGCCATATCTGGCTGTTGAAGTATGTTGCCGTTTTTAAATTTTTCGGAGGCATAGTTTTTACGTAAGTTATCTACGCTATTGAAAAAACTCTCGGGATCATTATCACTTTGCGCAGTACCAGGCAAAAAATATCCATAAGTAAAGCGAAACATAAACATAACCACAAAAACAACAATAAACCATTTGGCTGTTTTCCAGAAGCGCTGTTTGAAACTTTGTTTTGTTAGCATTGCTTGCAAGTTGGGGGTAAATCAAATTTATTGTAAAGTTCGTTGCATGGATGTGCCGCGGTTTACTTTACAAATTTTTTGGCTTTTATGGGAGCTAGCAACCCTTTTAACAAAAAGCCCTCCCGGATAAACCGGCAGGGCTATTCATTATCCTTTTAAAGGATACAACAACTAAAAACTGCTATAAAACACAACTATCATTAATCTAATTTTTTGCCATCCAGGAAAGTATTGAGGGTACTTATTTTACCATTGTTATTATCATCGGCTTTTACTTCCAGGCTACTGTAAAAATTTTCTGCAGGACTTACAGTATTGTACAATTCTAAATTGCGGCGGATGTAGGCCGGCACAGTTTCAAACTCATTATTTGTATCGGCTGCATTTACGTTGAACGACAGATTACGTAACTTCTGTATTCGTTCTGCAGCGCGAAGTTTTTGTTCCTCTGCATCGTCCCGCATCGCGGGGTCTTCTGCAAAAAACATTTGTGGATGCTGAGTCTGTAGAGCCCGAGGCGCATCCGCCGCTTTAGAAACTTCATCTTTAATCACCAGCTGCATGTCGAAAGAAGGTTCTTCTTCTTTTTGAACCGACGGTTGAACTGGCAACTCTTGCAAGACGGGTTGTTTCACAGGAGGAGTTGATTGATCAGGAGAGCAGGAATTATCTGCCGTCCGCGGTTCGGCATAAATATTGGAAGGCTTGGCCAAGTATCCTCCGCGCACTGCAGATGCCGGAGAATTATTTTCATCAATTGTTGATTGCTTGTTAGGGGTTTCAGCGGAAGCAGGTTCAACCGGTGGCATTTTACTTACCGGTGGTTGCGAATATACCAACTCCATATAGGTTGGTTCATCTTTCTTCTCCACAGAATTCACCGGATTGTCCACAGTAGTTTTACTGGCTGCATTGCTCGTAAAATTACCGGTTACCAGTTTTGATACAACAGGCTCTTCCACCAGTTTGGGTTGCAGCATTTCTTTCAATACCACCGGTGCCGCCGGTTCTTCTGTTAATGCCAGTACTTCCTTTTCTGTTACCTCATCCGCCTCTTCTTCTGCGCGCTCATCTGGCGGCAATGCAAATTGTTTGGTGGCAACAGGTGCTTCTTTTTTTGTTTCGAGCACCATTACAATCTTTTCTTCTTTCTTCGGTGCTTCTTTTTTGGCTACTGGTTTTGTAAAAGGATCCTTGTATTCAAAACCGGTTGCAATAAGTGTAATACCAATTTTATCTGCCAGTGTGGGATCATACCCCAGGCCCAGGATCACATCAGTGCCTTCACCTGCACGGCTCAGTAAATAATTCTGGATGATTTCTACTTCATCCATGGTAAACTCATGATCGCCTTCAGAAGAATTAATATTGATAAGAATCCATTTGGCGCCGCTGATATCATTATCGTTTAGCAGCGGTGAGTTCAACGCTTCTTCAATGGCTTTTTGTGCCCTGTCTTCTCCATCGGCCACCGCATTACCCAGTATTGCTACCCCGCCATTTTTCATTACCGTGCAAACGTCTGCAAAGTCAACATTGATTTGACCGGTACTATTAATAACATCGGTAATACATTTAGCGGCCGTTGCCAGCACATTGTCTGCTTTGGCAAAAGCGTCTTTCATTTTAAGGTTACCAAACTGGTGACGCAGTTTATCATTGCTGATCACCAGCAGGGTATCTACATACTGCTTCATAGAGCGGATGCCTTCTTCTGCCTGCAACTGGCGTTTTCTGCCTTCATAAGAAAACGGCGTGGTAACAATACCTACGGTTAATATGCCCAGGTCTTTACAAATCTTTGCTATAATGGGCCCGCCACCAGTACCGGTACCACCACCCATACCAACAGTAATAAAAGCCATTTTGGTATTTACTTCCAGGATGCGCTTGATCTCTTCCAGGCTTTCTTCACAAGCCTGCTTACCAATTTCAGGATTGGCCCCCGCACCCAAACCCTGCGTGAGGTGGGGCCCCAGCTGTATCTTATTAGGCACACTACTCTGCGCAATGGCCTGCGCGTCTGTATTACAAATAATAAAATTGACGCCATCAATACTTTGGCTGAACATATGGTTCACTGCATTGCTGCCACCGCCTCCCACACCTATTACTTTGATAATAGATGATTTCTCCTTGGGTAAATCAAAATGGATCATAATCTCAGGTTTAATAAATTCAAAAGTCAAAAGTCAAAATTCAAAACCACTGACTGCGCAATCCTTTTGCGCTGCCTTTCAACTTTTTATTTTTGAATTCTTAATTATTAATTCTTAATTATTAATTATCTCACAAATGCTTGTCTTCTTCTTCTTTAAACAGGTCTATCAGCCCGTCTTTAAACTTGCCCCAGAAGTCTTTCATACCTTTGCGGTTGCTGATTTTCTCTGCCACAATGGCTTCTTCTTCCACCACTACTTCTTCCTGCTCCTGTGGTACCTGCTTTAATGTTTCCGGCACTTCTACCTTGAAATGCGCTGTTTCAAACTGTTTACGGTTGTGCTCATAATCATCATACCCTTTTAAGATAAGGCCAATGCAGGTAGAATATGTTGGTTTGGCCAGTTCATCTATATGCCCGCCGGCCAGGTGTTCTGTGGGAAAGCCAATGCGTGCATTAAGTCCCGTTACATATTCGGTCAACTGTATCAGGTGTTTCAATTGAGATCCGCCACCGGTTAATACAATGCCCCCATTGAGCATGCGGTTATCCATACCCACCTGTTTAAGGTGATAAGAAACAAAATCCATTATCTCGCTCATTCTGGCCTGCACAATATTGGCCAGGTTTTTTACGCTGATTTCTTTGGCCGGCATACCGCGCAAACCCGGAATGGTTATAAATGCATTTGCCTTTGCTTCATTTGACAAAGCCGATCCAAACTGTACTTTCATTTGTTCGGCCTGGGTTTTTAATACGCCAAGACCGGTCTTGATATCATTGGTGATATTTTCTCCGCCAAACGGAATTACCGCTGTGTGTTTGAGAATGCCTTCATAAAAAACAGCCAGGTCTGTTGTACCGCCACCGATGTCTACAATGGCCACGCCTGCTTCCAAATCTTCCTGCCCCATCACCGCACTGGCAGATGCCAGCGGTTGCAACACCAGGTCTTTGGTAATGAGGTTGCTTTTTTCTACTGCACGGTTGATATTGCGGATGGCATTTTTATCGCCCGTAATGATATGAAAGTTGGCTCCTACTTTTACCCCGCCATAACCAATGGGGTTGGGAATGTTCTGAAAATTATCAACGGTAAACTCCTGCGGTATAACGTCTATAATCTGATCGCCGGCAGGAATATAGGTTTTAAACTGGTCGGCAATCAACTGGTCAATTTCGCGTTGGGTAATTTCTTCATTGGTATCCTGGCGTACAATATCGCCACGGGTTTGGAGGCTTTTGATGTGATGTCCTGCTATGCCAACATATACTTCTTTAAAATCAATGCCTGCGTTAGAGGCCATGCAATTGTCGAGTGCAGCACGAATGGCCTTGATGGTCTCATCTATATTAAGCACCTGGCCATGTTTTACCCCATTGCTGTTAGCCCGGCCAAAGCCTACGATTTCAAGTTTGCCGTATTCGTTTTTACGGCCGGCAATACAGGCTATTTTAGTGGTGCCGATATCAAGGCCCACAATAATGGGCTGCTCATTATCGCTGTTTTTTGCATGGCCGCTGCCAGGCCCTGCTATATTTGAATAATCATTGTTCATAGTGTATGTGTTTTTAGTTGTTAACGGTTTAAAGTGCCGGGTGGGCAGTAGTTGTTTCTATAGTGTCATCCATTTGGACTTCTCATTACAGCTTTTGGTTTGGTTTTTTGCTGAGGCAGAGATGCCCGGCTTTTCAATGGTGGTGGATTGGCGGAGGATGGAACACGATGAAACGAATCTTTTACAGCAGCATTGGTTGGTTGTGCTTTTAAAATCGTTAAAGTTGCAGCAGGCTGCGCACTTGCAGCAATATTATTATCCACCACTGTGGATACTGTATCATATTGCAGTTGCCTGGATGCTTCAATCAACTTTTTTATATTCTTCAATGCTTGCAATGAATCAATTTTTCCTGCAGTTCCCTTCCTGGTAGCTACTACCTGGTTATCATACTGCACATTAATAACGCTGTATTTATCGAGCCCTACTTTAGCGCCCACCTGCTGATAAAATAAAAACAGGCGATGAAATTTCTGCGCATAGTCGTTACCGTCTCCAAACGCAATAACGTGTTTGCCTATCACCGGCATCATTTCAAAAGTGCGGTACGGCGTAATATCTATTTGTGCAATCTGGGCCATCCAGAATGGGTTGGCCATTATAAACGGGCTCATTTGCCTGACCTGCTGCATCAACAGGCTGTCTGCACCAAACAAGGTTTCTTTGTCTGACGGAAAATTGCTGAACACCGGTAGTTTTATCGTCATCCGGTTATTCAAAGGCAGGCGTTTGCCACTGCTGTCTATATAAAAACTGTTCCCGTTTACGGTAAATATTCTGGCCACCGGCGAACGTTCTTCCACTGTTACGCGCAAAACATTGTTATTATCAAAGAACAACTGCGCATCTTTTACCCACACATTCTGTTTCAATACAGCTTCAATTTTCTTGAGATCAAATGCAGCGAGCAGTTTGCCTTTGGGCGAATTGCTTTTGTCTGGGGCAATAATGGCCAGCACATCCTGTTTGTTTAGAAAGAAATCGCTGCTTTTACCGCTGATGGTAATTTCAGTGCCATTGCATACAGTGTGGTTTTTTTTGTTGATGGCAGCAATCAGCAATACCAGTAAACCGGCGCCTGTTGCCAGGGCCAGCGAGAGTAATAGTATTTTTCTGATTTTACCTGTGACACTCATGGCTATCTGTTTTCCAGTATTTCTTTTATTGGTTGCACCAGGGCATCTATATCGCCTGCCCCGGCGGTGATAAGTACTTCTGTAAAAGCTGCATCCAAAGAAGGCTTCCAGCTTTGTTTTAGGTATTGCAACAATCCTTCTTTATCCACCAGTCGCTTATTACCGTTTTTCATTTTGTCTAGTACAATGTTGCTTGTTACACCCTCAATAGGCAGTTCCCTTGCAGGGTAAATGGGCAACAACAGCACTTCATCTGCCAGGTCGAGGCTTTCGGCAAAACCATCCGCCAAATCTTGCGTTCTTGAAAACAGGTGCGGCTGAAAAATAACCGTACACTTTTTTCCACCAAACAATGCCTTGGCCCCGGTAATCAATGCCTTTAGTTCTGCCGGGTGGTGCGCATAGTCATCAATAAACACAACCCCTTTACCTGTCTCCGGCGCAATAATGTATTCAAACCGTCTTTTAATACCTTTAAAAGAAGCTACTGCTGCTTTTATTTTTTTGGGGTCAATGTGTAGCAAATGTGCTACCGTAATGGCCGCCACTGCATTTTCTACATTGTGCATGCCGCCCATATGCAATACCACATCAGCCAGCATGGTGTCTTTCATCATTACATCAAACTCATAACCGCCGTTCTGCATGCGTACATTGGCCGCATAGGCATCAGCACTTTCATTTTGCCGGCTATAGGTGAGGTGCGTATCTGCTACCAGTTCGCCGTTTCTCTTCAGGCCAAACTTGTTTAGTAATACACCGCCCTTCTTTACGCGTGCGCCAAATGCCACAAACGCATCCTGTAATGCTTCTTCTGTTCCATAAATATCCAGGTGGTCTGCATCCATTGAACTGATAATGGCAATATCCGGACTCAATTGCAGAAAACTTCGGTCATACTCATCGGCTTCAATTACGCAGGTATTGCGTTCGCTGCTCCAAAAATTGGTATTATAGTTCACCGAGATTCCACCCAAAAATGCATTGCAACCGTAGCCGGTATCGCGCAGCAAGTGTGCAATCATGGTAGTAATGGTGGTTTTACCGTGCGTGCCACCAACACATATATTAAAAGAGCTATTGCTGATAATGCCCAGCACCTGGCTTCGCTTTAATAACTCCACACCGTTGGCTTTATACCAGGCCATTTCTGTATGGTCTTTTGGCACAGCGGGTGTGTACACTACCATTTGTACATCTTTAGGTGCCAGGGCCACATTGTCTTCATAGTGAATGGCCATGCCTTCTGCCTCCAGGGTACGGGTAAGTGGCGTAATTGTTTTATCGTACCCGCTTACCTTGCACCCGCGCGATAAAAAATACCGCGCCAATGCGCTCATGCCTATACCGCCTATACCAATGAAATACACATGGCCTGCGCCGGTTGGCGTGTTTACTAATTCGTCTATTGTTTTTATTGTTGCCATGTGCCTGCCAAAAGCCATTTAATTTTAAACCTCACCCCCTTCCCCTTTTCCAGGGAGAGGGGTGCCTCCTAAAATGGTTATTAATAATAAAGAACCTGCTTTCATTGATCGAACCAATCAACCAATCAACCAATCAACCAACCTTCTCAATCATCCGCAATACCTCACTTGCAATCTGTTTGTCTGCATCGGTAACAGCCAGTTTTGCAATGTTTTCTTTAAGCGATTGCTGCTGCGCTTCGTTTTTTACCAGGGCAATGATGGTGGCAACCAGTTTTTCTTTTGCCTCACTGTCTTTCACCATTAAACCCGCTGCTTTATCGGCCAGATGTTGGGCATTGACTGTTTGATGATCTTCCGCCGCAAAAGGATAGGGCACAAATACCACCGGTTTCTTAGCCACGCACAATTCTGCAATTGACATGGCACCTGATCTTGACACTACCGCGTCGGCTGCGGCATATGCCATCTCCATCTTTGCAATAAATTCGTTTACCCAAATCATCTTGTTACCGGCGGCTACTGTGCGCGCCCGTTCTGCATAGGGCTTACCGGTTTGCCATATCAGCTGGATATCATTCATTCCAAATTCGTTTATATGCAAATCAATGGCTTCATTAATGCCTTTTGCCCCCAGGCTGCCACCGGTTACCAATACGGTTTTTTTGTTGGGGTCAAGTTCAAAGAACCGGCAGGCTGCTGTTTTTGTAACGGCACTCTGTACAATACTGCTGCGTACAGGGTTGCCCGTTATCATCAGCTTTGCAGCCGGAAAAAATTTTTGCATCCCATCGCTGGCTACAAAAATTTTAGTAGCCCTTACTGCCAGCATCTTATTGCTTTTACCGGCAAATGAATTGCTTTCATGGATAAAGGTGGGTATACCCTTGCTTTGGGCAAAACGCAACACCGGGAAGCTGGAGTAACCACCCACGCCAATTACCGCATCGGGCATAAAATCTGCTACAATGCTCCGCACCTGAAAGTAACTTTTCACCAGTTTAAATGGCAACCCAAAATTGCTGATCAAAGAACTTCTGTTGAGCCCCGCTATATCAATACCTTTAATGGGATACCCTGCCTGCGGCACTTTCTCCATCTCCATCTTTCCTTTGGCCCCAACAAATAATATTTCAATTCCCGGCGCTTTTTCTTTCAGTGCATTGGCAATGGCAATGGCCGGAAAAATATGTCCGCCGGTACCTCCTCCTGCTATGATGATTCTTTTATTCATCATCATTTTTTTCGTTTGATGCCAGTGCAGCTTTACCTTCCAGCTGTTCTACATTGGTGGCCACACTTAATATGATACCGATAGCAATACACGTAAAAATGAATGAACTGCCACCCATACTTATCAGCGGCAGCGTTACACCCGTTACCGGAAACAGGTTTACATTAACAGCCATATTGGCCAGCGCCTGTATGACCAGCGTAAAACTTAACGCCAGTGCCAGGAAGGCACCAAATGCATAGGGGCATCTCCTGAAAATGCGGATGCACCTGAATAAAAAGACCAGGTAAATAAACGTTATAAACATGCCGCCCATCAGTCCGTACTCCTCTATGATGATGGCAAAAATAAAATCGCTGTAAGGGTGCGGAAGAAAATTGCGTTGCTCGCTGTTGCCCGGGCCAACACCCATCCATCCACCCTTGGCAATGGCAATTTTTGCCTGGTTTACCTGGTAATTGTCTTCATCGTCTGCATCTGCACCGCCGCCATACATAAAGTTTTCTACACGGTTTATCCAGGTGTTTACACGGGCAAATAATTTTGAACCCGCTTCTGCTTTTATGATTTCACCATTGTTTTGCTTGTGGTGAATCATGGCTGAAAAAATCAGGATGATTACCGGAATCAGCGCCACGCCAACCGTCATGAGCAGGTGTTTGCTACTCACACGGCCAATAAACATAATGAGCAGGCTGGTAGCACCAATAAGCAACGCAGTAGATAAATTAGCAGGTGCTATCAACACGCAGATAAGGCCCACCGGTATAATTACAGGTAAAAAACCGGTTTTGAAATCTTTGATGGTATCCTGCTTTTTACTCAGCAACCTGCTCAGGTACATAAACAAAGCCAGCTTGGCAAGGTCTGATGTTTGTACCGTCATTTGTATGATGGGCAGTCTAATCCAGCGGCTGCCTTCATTTAAACGAACGCCAAAAAACAATGTATAGATAAGCAATGGTATAGAGAGTATAAAAAGCAAACGGGCTACCTGCGAATAAATTTTATAATTCACTTTATGCAGGAAGTAAATAATCATGATGCCTATGCCAATAAACATCACTTGTTTAAACAGGTACGACTCGTTGCTTTTACTCAGCCTGTAAGCAAGGGTACCTGTGCTGCTATACACCACCAGCAATGATACCAGGGCCAGCACCACAACGGCTGCCCATATCACTTTATCGCCCTTGGTTTTCTGACCAAGGCCCTTAAAAGGATTTTTCTCTATGGAAACAAACTCTGACATCTATCTCTGATCGCTGATTTTTATATTTCTGATCTGATTTATTGAAACCCTGAACTCCCGAACTAAGAACTAAAAACTAAAAACTAAAAACTATACACTAAAAACTACAATTCCCTCACCGCTTCTTTAAACTGCCTTCCCCTGTCTTCATAATTTTTAAACAGGTCGAAGCTGGCACAGGCGGGGCTTAACAGTACTACGTCACCTTTTTCCGCAAAATGGAATGCGGCCTGTACCGCCTCAGATGCACTGGATGTATTTACAATCAGTTCCACTTCTTTTCCAAATACTTCATGAATTTTACGATTGTCTGTCCCCATACATACAATGGCTTTTACTTTCTCTTTTACCATTTCAAGCAGCAGGCTGTAATCATTGCCTTTGTCTACCCCACCCAGTATAAGAATAGTAGGCTTTTCCATACTTTCCAGTGCAAACCAGGTACTGTTTACATTGGTGGCCTTACTATCGTTGATAAATTCAACACCTCTTACAGTAGATACATGCTCCATCCGGTGCTCCAGCGTTTCAAAAGATTCGATGGCCTCCCTGATTTTGTCTTTGCGCAACCCCAGGGTTACTGCGGCAATACCTGCTGCCATGGTGTTGTATTGATTGTGCTTACCCTTGAGGGCAAAATCGTAAATGCTCATGGTTACACGTTCGTTGTTGGTTTCTATAATCATCTGTCCGTTCTTAATAAAGCCGCCGTTGCCTGGTTGTTGTTGCATGGTAAATGGTAATAGGTTAGAGTTAATAGCAAATTGATGGATGTATTTCATGGTCACCGGGTCATCTTCGCAATAAATAAAAAAATCATCTTTGTTCTGGTTCATCGCTATGCGAAATTTGCTGGCGATGTAATTCTCAAATTTGTAATCGTACCTGTCTAAATGATCTTCTGTTATATTGGTCAGGATGGCCACTTCGGGTTTGAATGTCTTTATATCGTCTAATTGAAAAGAACTGATTTCTGCTATGTACAAAGGCTTTGGATTTTCTGCCACCTGTTTGGCAAACGAGTAACCGATATTGCCCACCAGCGCTCCATCCAGTCCTGCATGCTGGCAGATGTGGTATAGTAGCGATGTTGTGGTGGTTTTACCATTACTGCCGGTGATGGCAACAATTTTACTATCACCTTTATAGCGGTAAGCCAGTTCAATCTCGCTGATCACCTCAATACCTTTTGCACGAATTTTTTTTACCAGTTCGTTCTTTTCAGGAATGCCGGGGCTTTTTACAATTTCATCAGCATTGAGTACCAGTGCTTCGGTATGGCCGCCTTCTTCAAATGAAATGTTATTAGCCGTCAGCTCCTGTTTATATACATCTTTCAAAGAACCATTGTCGGAAAGAAATACGTCATACCCGTGCATGTTTGCCAGCAACGCGGCACCTGCACCACTTTCTCCTCCGCCAAGTATGACCATTCTTTTACGCATTGCTCCAAATAGTTTTCAATAATGCTACGGGTTTAAGCGGATTAGGGGGTTTTTCAGTAGTATGAAATTTCTTCTGCACCACAATATCTTTCCGGCCTTAAGGGGGTCTTCAATGGATGGATTTTAGGTTGCCGTGGTTTTTCAGCAATGATTTATTAAGTAACTCACAATTGCCGTTATCTTATTTTCAATGTTACTATTGAAAACAGTACGCATAAAATGGTTACTATCCAAAAACGTGTTACAATCTTGCTTTCATGATATCCTAATTTCTGGTAATGGTGGTGCAACGGACTCATCAGGAATACGCGCCGCCCCGCTCCATATTTTTTCTTGGTGTACTTGAAATAACTAACCTGTATGGTTACACTCAATATTTCTACCAGGAAAACACCACAAAAAATAGGAATCAATAATTCTTTACGCACCATAATGGCCAGTGCCGCAATGATGCCCCCCAGTGTAAGGCTGCCCGTATCGCCCATAAACACCTGCGCGGGGTAGGCATTGTACCAGAGAAAACCGATACAGGCCCCTACCATAGCTGCAATAAAAATAGACAGCTCGCCCAGGTTGGGTATGTACATAATATTGAGATAGTCGGCAAACCGTATATTACCACTGGCATAGGCAAAAATGCCCAGGCAAACACCAATGATGGCAGACACGCCGGTAGCCAGTCCGTCAATACCGTCGGTGATATTAGCACCGTTTGATACGGCTGTTATAATAAATATGACCACTACCAAATACAGCACCCATGTATAGGGCCGTACAGCTTCCGGCAATAGTTTGGAATAATTGAACTCGTGTGATTTTACAAACGGTATGGTAGTAATGGGCACATCAGATTTTACAAATGTTCTTACTTTTCCATCCTGGGTAAATTCTGTTTTGTCTTTTGCGCTGATGGCGCTTGCATCGCCGGTAAACTCACGGTACGCCTTGGTATTGTCGTTGAAGAGTAAGGTCAATCCTATAATAAGTCCCAAACCCACCTGGCCCGCTACTTTGAACCAGCCCGCCAGACCGTCTTTGTCGCCTTTTTTATACGCGATGCCCTGCTGCTGGGCAATGCGTTTGGCGCGCAGCTTTAGGTAATCATCCACAAAACCCACAATACCCAGCCAAACAGTAGAGAGTATCATTAACCTGATGTAGGCTTTATTAAGATTGGCCAGTAACAGTGTTGGCACCAGTATGCCCATAATTATGATTAGCCCGCCCATGGTGGGGGTACCCTTCTTTTGCTGTTCGCCTGCAAGACCTAAATCCCTTACGGTTTCGCCTACCTGCTTTTTTACCAGGAAATTGATCAGTCTTTTGCCATACACAGAAGTAATAGTGAGCGATAATAAAATAGCCAGTAACACCCTGAAGGTGATGAACTGGAACAATGCCCTGCCCGGCATTGTAATGCCCTGCTGTTTAAACCATTCAAATAAGTGGTATAGCATTTTCTATTTTATTATTGTTTACAGTTGATGCCGGTTTTACCGCCAGGATTATTTTGCATGTCGAATTAGCTATTTATCCAGCAATTCAAATAACCTTACCAACTCTTCTTTATCATCAAAATGATGTTTCACTCCTTTTATTTCCTGGTATTTCTCATGTCCTTTGCCGGCAATGAGCACAATATCATCTGGCTTACTAAAGCTGATAGCCGTTTTAATGGCCTCCCGGCGATCTGCAATAGAAATGGCTTTTCTTCTGGCAGCTGTATTCAATCCCTCTTCCATATCTTTTAATATCTCTGCCGGGTCTTCACTACGCGGGTTGTCAGATGTGAGTATCACCTTATCGCTGTACTTGCATGCTTCTGCGGCCATTACCGGACGTTTTTTTTTATCCCTGTCACCGCCGCAACCCACCACGGTAATAATTTGCTCGTACCCTTTCCGCAACTGCTGTATGGTATGCAGCACATTCACCAGTGCATCAGGCGTATGGGCATAATCTACAATACCCATCACTTTTTCTTTTGCAGATACGATATAATCAAACCTTCCTTCTGCACCGCTGAGTATGCTCAGGCAGCGTAAAACTTCGTGCTTATCTTCTCCCAGGCTGATGGCTGCACCGTATACGGCCAGCAAATTGTACGCATTGAATTCACCAATCATTCTGAAATGCACCTCCTGATCATTTACCACCATCACTAGGCCTGTCAAACTGTTTTCAAGAATTTTTCCTTTGAAATCAGCCATGGATTTAAGGCTGTAATAATATTTTGCAGCGTGTGTATTTTGTAGCATTACCGTACCGCGTTTGTCATCCAGGTTCGAGATGGCAAAAGCATCTGACGACAATCCATCAAAAAAAGATTTTTTTACGCGTATGTATTCCTCAAAATTTTTGTGGTAATCGAGGTGATCATGTGTGATATTGCTGAACAGGCCGCCGGTAAAATGCAACCCGGCAATACGGTGCTGGTGCACGGCATGCGAACTGCTTTCCATAAAAACATGGGTACAACCAGCATCCAGCATTTGTTTCAACAGTTGGTTAAGCGTTACCTGGTCTGGGGTAGTATGGGTTGCCGGCAAAACAGTATCGCCAATATGATTTTGCACGGTGCTCAGCAAACCGCATTTGTAGCCCAATGCAGTAAAAAGTTTGTGCAGCAACGTGGCGATGGTTGTTTTTCCATTTGTACCGGTAACACCTATCAATTTTAATTTTTCTGAAGGCTGACCGTAAAAGTTATGCGCCATATACCCGGCTGCCGCTGCAGTATTTTCTGCCTGCACATAAGTAATGGTGTCTAACAGCGTTGCCGGAAACTGTTCGCAAATAATAACAGTGGCGCCTTTTTCAATGGCTGTATTGATAAACTGATGCCCGTCTGAAGCAGCGCCATGTATAGCAATAAAGGCGGTGCCCGCGCTTACTTTTCTTGAATCTATCTGCACATCGTTTACCTGCGCCTGCGTATTGCCGTGCACAGAGCGAATGCTCACCTTATATAATATGTCTTGCAATACTGCCATACTGTTTCCCCGCTAGTTCAATTCTAATTTTATCAATTGGTTTTTGTTGATGGCTGCGCCCGGGTCTATACTTTGCACCGTAACGCGGCCCCTGCCTTTGGCCATCACTTTCATATTCATGCCCTCCAGCAGGTAGAGTGCATCTTTAAGGCCCAGCCCTTTTACATTGGGCATCGTATTTTTTGCTATCAAACGGGTGTTTACCACTGCGTTGCCATCTGTTCCATACATACTGCTCCAGTGCTGATCGTTTGCAGAATCAACATAATTGATGGCCAGTGTTTGCAGTACCTGTTTTACATCTTTTGTTTCGCCGGCATAATAAAAACCGGTGCTGTCTTTTCTAACGGCTGTTTCAATATCAACAGGGCTGATATTTTTAATAGCGTATAGTTTGTCTGCCACTTCTTTGAAAACGGGCCCCGCCACCTGGCCGCCCATATGTTTTTCCGGGTGTGGTTTTGTTTTTATTACCACAATGCAGCTGTATTGCGGCTTTTCAAAAGGGAAATACCCTACAAAAGACGCCTGGTAAACGCCATCATCATAACTGACACCCTTACCCGCTACATGGGCAGTACCAGTTTTTCCACCGGCGGTATAAACAGCGTTTTTAAACACCGGGCGGCCTGTTCCTTCTTTGGTTACTGCCAGCATGCAATCCTGCGCAGCTTTTATTACCTGGTCGTCTGCAATTTTTTCTTCCAGTACTTCGGTTTCAAAATTCTTTACTACAATGCCGTTGTCTTCAATACGGTTTACCAGCCAGGGCTTCACCATTTTGCCATTGTTGGCGATGGCGTTGTACAAGGTGAGTGTCTGCAAGGGGGTAACTTCAATAGCGTAACCAAAACTCATGGTTACCATGGCATGCAGCCCTTCATTGTTACGCTTTATCCTGGGCAATACCGGCTTTTCTTCACCAACCAGGTCAATACCGGTTCTTGTATCAAAATGAAATTTATGCAGGTAGCTCAAAAATTTATCTGGTTGTGTGGCAAAGGTGTTGTAGGCAATCCTGCTCATGCCAACGTTTGAGCTGTGTGCAAAACATTCCCTGATGGTTTCAACAGATTTGGGTTGGCGCTCAGCATCGGTAACTGTTCTTACACCCACGTAATCGCTACCAGTGCTGCCTACCTGCACCGGATCGTTGATGGTTGCTTTTCCTTCACTTAAAACAGCCAGCAGCGTGGCCAGTTTCATGGTAGAACCGGGTTCAGTGGCACGAAGCGCATAATTATAATCTTCCCAATAATTGCCATCGGGTCTTTTTCCCAGGTTGGCCATGGCTTTTATTTTGCCCGTGGCGGTTTCCATTACAATGCAGGTACCGTGGTCGGCATCGTTTTCAATCATCATCTTCATAAGCGCGTTCTCTGCAATGTCCTGTGTATTTACATCTATGGTGGTAATGATGTCTTTACCATTTTGCGGTTCAATTTCTGAACCTTCCACCGGAATAAAAGCGCCGCCGCTGATAAACCGTACCAGGCGCTGGCCTTTATCGCCTTTTAATAAACTGTCGTAGGTTCTTTCGAGGCCTACATTCTGGCTTACTACTTTACCATTACTGTTGATATAATCGCGCGATAAACCAATGGTTCTGTTGGCTAGTAAACCAAATGGGTTAAGTCGTTTGTTTTTTACTTCGGCAATAAACCCGCTTTTGTTTCTTCCCTGGTTAACCAGCGGAAAACTGCGCAGTGTTTTGTATTGTTCAAAAGAGAGGTTTTTTCTCAGTTCGTAATACCGGTCTTTTTTTCTGTAACCGGATTGTAATTCTTTTTTATAGGCACTTGCTTTTTTATCTCCAAAGAAAGAAGCCAATGCACTGCTGAGCGAGTCTACGTAGGTTCTAAACCGTAAACCATTTTTTTCGCGCAATCCGTCTGCACCAAAATCTATATAGATATCAAAGAACGGTACGGAAGTGCTGAGCATATCGCCATCTTCGCTGAAGATGGTGCCGCGTTCTGCCTGCATGGGCATTAAACGGGTATGGAGGCTGTCGCTTTTACTGCGCCAATAGCTGCCCTGGAATTGCTGGATGTACACCGCCCTGCCAAATATGCAAAGGCTTAACAGTACAATGCCAATAAAGCCCAGGTAAACCCTCCATAATATGTCGTTCTTTACTTCCATTAATTAGTTTCTAGTTTCTGGTTTTTAGTTCTTAGTTTCTGATTTCTGATTTCTGATTTCTGATTTCTGATTTCTGATTTCTGATTTCTGATTTCTGATTTCTGACTTCTGGTTTGCAGTTTGTAATTTGTAGTTTGTTTTTTGGGTGGCGGCAATTCTTAATTCTTAATTCTTAATTCTTAATTTTTAATTCTTAATTATTTCAAGCTGTCTTTCAAAATCATCGGAGGTTCCACCAATTCTTTTAAATTGAGCGGTGCTACTGCTTTCACCAGTTCACTTTGTTTACTTCTGAACATCACTTCACTTTTTAGCGATTTGTATTCGTACTGCAATTCTTTCAATTCTTTGCTGGTGCGGTTGATGTCTTTTACGGTGTTATCAGAATAATGGCCATTGTAGATATACAGCACTGCCAGTACACTCAGGAACAGGAAGTATGGAATGTTTTGTACTATCCATTGGTACCTGAGTAACCTTTTCCAATCTCGCTTTGCTTCTTTCTGCATATAGTATGTAGATAATGGTATTTAGTAGCAAGACTTGCGGCAGCCTCATTAATTAATCTTAAAAATCGTTGCCTCACCTATGCGTTATCACTATGAACCATGACAATCATGAAAATCTGCGTTCTATACAGCCGCGAACAAATTTTTCCACATTCATTACATTTTCTTCTCTGCTATCCGCAGTTTGGCGCTTCTTGATCTCGGATTGCGTTTTAGTTCTTCCTCGTCAGCAGTGATTGGTTTTTTGGTAATGATCGTTAGTTCGCTGGCAGAAGCAACATTTTCAAACGGATGCGTTTCCAGCTCCGAAAAAGTGCCCTGCCGAAAAAAATTTTTTACTAACCTGTCTTCCAGAGAATGAAATGTGATGATGGCCACACGGCCACCCGGTTTCAGCAGTGGGGGTATTTGTTCAAGTAATTCGCGCAGCACACCCAATTCATCATTTACCTCTATGCGCAATGCCTGGAACACCTGTGCAAAATACTTGTGGGGATTTCCTTTAACTACCGCATGCAGCGCAGCTTTAAAATTGCTGATGGTTTGCAAAGATGCAGATGAGCGGATGGCGGTAATGGTTCGTGCCAGTGTTTTTGCATTGGTAACTTCACCATACTTTTCAAACAGGGTGTGCAGCTGTTGCTCAGAATAGGTATTTACCACATCATAAGCTGTTAATGCCTGGCGCCTGTCCATACGCATATCCATTGCAGCGTCATGCCTTGTTGAGAATCCGCGATCGGGTTCATCAAACTGGTGGCTGCTTACGCCCAGGTCTGCCATGATGCCGTCTACCGCCGTTGTTTTGTGCAAGCGCATAAAACGTTGGAGGTGCCTGAAATTACTGGGCACAAAGGTTACCCGATCGTCTGCAGGCACATTGGCTGCTGCATCTGCATCCTGATCAAAAACAAAAAGCCGGCCCGCTGCATTGAGTTGCTGCAGTAATGCTTTTGAATGACCACCGCCGCCAAATGTACAATCCACATATATGCCACCGGGTTTGATTGCCAAACCATCCAATGTTTGGCGAAGCAGCACCGGCACATGATACTCGCTTGAAGAACTATCAGTGATGGTTATGTCTTTTTGGTTTGCCATAACCGCCTTAATCGTTTTTCTTCGTCATTACCTTTTTGTACAACTGACTGTAAGCTGCAGGAGTTAAAGAATCAAAGAACTGGTGGAACTTACTTTTATCCCAGATTTCTATTCGTTTTTTGGAGCACGACAGCACTACATCTTTTACCAAACCTGCATAATCTTTTAAGTGTGCCGGTAACAAAAGGCGGTTGGCAGTATCTAATTCTGCTGTGGCCACCCCATAATTGAAATATTTTTTTAACTTACGGTTGTCGTCGTCGTGGTCTGGCAAATCTTCAATTTCTGAAGAGACTACCATCCAGTTCTGCATAGGATAGAGATGTACACATTCGTCAAAACCCCTGTTCATGACAAAATTGGTAGCCGGCCCCTCCGGCAACTGGCTAACCAGTTTGGCGGGGAGCAGAAAACGACCTTTGGCGTCCAGCGTAACTTCGTATTCGCCAAGAAAATGAATCATTTAGGAAAATTTGTACCGATTTTGACATTTATTGACACAAAATAACACTTTTTCACACTTTGCCACTTGTTTTGGAGAAATTTAATTTTTCCACAGCCTGATTTTGAGCCAGATATGAGCATGGGCAAGGGTTTTGGGGTAATTAATTTAGAAACAGTTGTTAGTTGCTGTGAATTGAGTGTGCAAACCGGTGGATAAGCTGTGCATTAGGCCATTTAAATGTGCATTCCCGCTTTAAATTGATAGAAATTTATGACTACTGCCGGGTACTCGGGAACTCCCCTTTTAAAGAAGCTGGGCATAAAAGACGAGACCCGCCTTTTGATGCTACATGCACCAGATAACTATTTTACACTCTTAGAAAAAGATGTTACCGCACAAATCTGTAAAAAAAACGAATTGCCTGGCCTGGTTCATTTGTTTGCCGACAACATGCGTGTTTTTGAGATGGAAATGATGGCGTTGCAACCCGTATGGATACAAAATGCCACCGTCACCATTTGGGTAAGCTGGTATAAAAAAAGTGGTGGCAAGGCAACTGATCTTACCGAAGACATTATCAGAAATTATGCGCTAACCAATGGATTGGTAGATGTAAAAGTGTGTGCAGTGAGTGATCTATGGAGCGGATTAAAGTTGGTAGTGCCATTAAGGCTTAGAGGCAAGGACAAAAAGAGCAACCGCGGCAGCCAACCCTAAGAGAAAAGATACCGATCTTTGTTTGGGTTTTATTTTGTGTTTTGCATAATCAAATAAACTACAGCAGTTAGCTGTACAATATGGATATAAAAAATATTTCGATTAACGATTATACATACACGTTACCAGAAGAAAAGATAGCCCGCTATCCACTGGCAGAACGTGACGCTTCAAAACTACTGGTATATGATAATAAAAACATTACTACCAGTACTTACAGAGATATCTCCCAGTTTATTACTGCGGAAAGTTTACTGGTGTTTAATAACACGCGCGTGATTGAAGCCCGGTTACTTTTTCAAAAGGCGAGCGGTGGCACCATTGAAATATTCTGTCTTGAACCCGGTGATGATTATGCCGATGTAACCACCGGTATGCTGCAACAAAACAAAGTGCAATGGAAATGCCTGATAGGTGGTGCCAGCAAATGGAAGGCTGGCCAGGTATTGCAAAAAACAATCCCTTACTATAACCAAACCATTACACTTGAAGCCAGGTATATAGGCAAACAAACCGATCATTTTATTATTGAATTGCAATGGACACCCCACACACTTTCTTTTGCCGAAATTTTGCACCATGCCGGACAAATACCGCTTCCCCCCTATATAAAACGGCAGGCAGAAGCCGCGGATAAAGACCGTTACCAAACCGTATATGCCAAACTGGATGGATCAGTGGCAGCTCCTACCGCAGGATTGCATTTTACACCGGCCGTATTTGAAAAATTAAAACAAAAAAATATCCGCCAGGCTTATGTAACCCTGCATGTAGGCGCCGGAACTTTTAAACCGGTGAAAAGTAATACCATGGAAGGGCATGAAATGCATTGGGAGTTTATTGAAGTAACACCCGCATTAATACATGATGTTATTAATGCTACCGGTACCGTATACGCGGTGGGCACCACCTCTGCCCGAACATTGGAAAGCCTTTACTGGATGGGGATAAAAACGATCATTAGTCCCAACATCTCTGCCGATGCATTGCCCATTACGCAATGGGAGGTTTATGACAGCTTACAACAATATGCATACACGCCCCAACAAGCATTGGAAAGCCTGCTGCAATGGATGAAACAAAACAATATGCAGCAACTTTTTACAAGAACGCAAATTCTGATTGCGCCGGGTTATTCCTTTAAAATAATCAGGGGACTGGTTACCAATTTTCACCAGCCACAATCTACCTTGCTTTTACTGGTAGCAGCTTTGACAGGCAATAACTGGAAAAGCATATACGCCTATGCGTTAGACAATGATTTCCGATTTCTGAGTTACGGAGATGGTTGCTTGTTGATGTAATTCAAAAGTCAAAAGTCAAAAGTCAAAAAAAAATCATCGATAGCCGTTAGAGATTTCCGTCAGACGGTGATGAGAGATTCCGTCAGACCGGGAGGTCAGACGGTGATGCGAGATTTCCGTCAGACCGGGAGGTCAGACGGTGAAGCCGATAATTGTTTTTCCTCAATAAAAAGACATCAAAGGTCAGACATCAGACATCAGAGATCAGACATCAGAGATCAGACATCAGAGATCAGACATCATCACATCAGACATCAGACCTCAGCCTTCAACCATTCTTTCGCTCCGCCAGTGGCATATCAATAATAAACGTGGTGCCCCTACCGGTAGCGCTATCCACCTTTATTTTACCACCGTGTGCGTCTATCATGGTTTTAACATAACTGAGGCCGAGTCCAAAACCTTTTACATTATGAACATTACCAGTATGGGCGCGGTAAAATTTTTCAAAGATCCTTTTCTGGGTTTCTTTATTCATGCCAATGCCGTTATCCTCTATACGCACTTGTATAAAGCGACCAATATTGGCGGTGGCTATTTTAATGACCAGGTTGTCTTTTGAATATTTAACCGCATTGTCTACCAGGTTAGAGATAAGGTTGGTAAAGTGTACATCGTCGGCTTCTACCAGGTCGGCTGTGGCATTGAGCTGTAGTACCGTTTTACCATTTTTGTCTTCCAGCTGCAGCCTGAAATTATCCAGCACGTGATCGATTACTTCATGCACATGTACAGGTACTTTGTTGAGTTGAATTTCCTGCCGCTCCATTAACGAAGCCTGCAGAATGGTTTCTACCTGCTTGTTCATCCGTTTGTTTTCTTCTTTAATGATGCCGCTGAAGTAGCCCATCTTTTCCCTGTCTTGCAACACTTTTTCGTTGCGCATGGCGTCTACTGCCAATGATATGGTAGCCAATGGCGTTTTAAACTCATGCGTCATGTTATTAATAAAATCATTTTTGATCTCGCTGGTCTTTTTCTGTTTGAACAACTGGCTTACGGTAACATAAAAAGCTGAACAAATTATCAGCGTAAAAAGAATGGCGCCAATCATCAGCCAGCGTAACTGCCTGAAAATATTATTTTTTACATCGGGTACCACCAGTATCATCAGCTCTTCCGGCATCAGGCTTTCATAATCGCTGCCGCTGGGCACCTGCAGTGCATAGATAAATTTTCTATTGTTAACAGTGTCTTCTATTACTTTCAGCAGGTTAGAAGATTTCAGTTCATATGGATTAAGCCCCACGGTGGATGAAATGCCAAACTCGAACCGTACATCTTTTATACCGTTGGCGTCGAAAGCTTTTTTTAGCTTTTCTTCTATTTCAAAGCTGGTGTAATTGCGGGCAATGGTAGATGGTTTTAGTAATTCGGCGGTTAGCTGATCGCTGGGCATCATAAATCCCGGCCTGAATTTTGGATTCTTGAGACTGGGCAGGGTACCTTTTTGTTCCATTAGTTCCGTTCCAACCATACCCATCGACCTGATAACTTTTTCGCTAAGCTGTTCTTCTTTGATTACCAGCATATTCTTTATCCACGACATTTGGATAACAATGATGCCGAGAAGAGAAGCGGTAATAAGTAAAATGATAACAGGTAGAATTTTCTTCATTATTACAAAAATAGTGGAGCGGAACGGCTTTTGTGGAAAACTCTGTACTGCTCACTCGTTTTTAACTAAGGTTTTGCACCAGCATTTGAACCGTTTGCTGTGGCCCAACAAAGATTTTTATTTGCCAATATAATAAGTAATTTAGAATTAGTGATACAGCCCGGACCAGGCATATTATTGATCGCAGATCCTTTTCTGAAAGATCCGAATTTTAAACGGACTGTTGTATTTCTCTGCGAGCACCAGGACGAAGGCACTTTTGGCTTTGTACTAAACCGCACGTACGATTACACCCTCAATGAACTGGTAAACAGCGCAGACGATCTTAACCTGCCTGTGTATTATGGTGGGCCGGTACAGATGGATACCATCCATTTTCTGCACCAATACCCAGAAGAAATTCCCGGCGGCACCGAAATCTTAAAAGGTATTTATTGGGGAGGCGATTTTGATATGGCGCTCACCATGCTGCGCAGCGGCGCCGCGGATGCCAATAAAATCCGCTTCTTTATCGGTTACAGCGGCTGGGGAGAGGGCCAGCTGACAGATGAACTGAAAGAAAAATCATGGCTCCTTGCCCAGGCCACCCGCAAGATTGTTTTTCCAAAAGAAATCAGCGAAACCTGGAAAGACTCCATCCGCTTACTGGGCGGTGATTACGAAATGCTCATCAATTTCCCGATTGATCCGCAGTTGAACTGATTGCAACGGGCACGGCTTTTCGTGATTCAATACTCAAATACCACTCTATTGTTGCAATTGTTTTTCCAGGTGCCGCGCATAAAAAAAGCCGGCCAGGGTTAACCCCAACCGACTTTCTTTTACTGCGATGCTATTACTAATTTCCCAGCGGAAAGCTCACACCCACTCGTGCGGTAAGATAATCCAGGTTATTAAGCCCGTTGTAATGAAACGGTGCATAATTATATCCGGCACCCAGGCTAAACCCTGCCCCGCTGCCTTTTCTAAACGGCACATAAATGCCCACTTCGGGCCTGGCCGCAAAACCAAATTTTGTTTTGCCATCATTGCTGAACTCACCGGCATACTGGTGATAACTGATAATATTTCCACCGGCGCCCAAAGCAACATAAGGTTGAACGGTAGCTTCCGGTAAGAAATTATATTGCGCTTTCAACAGTATTGGCACCATATCTACACTGTTGGATACTACCGCTGACAAATCGCTTCCATCTGCCGCTTTGTATAGTTGCCTGGGATATTTTTGATAAAATCCCTGTGAACCGCTTTCTAACCCTACCGCCCATTTAGGATTAATATGGTACATGATTTCTGCACCAAATCCCTGGAACGAAGTTTTACTGATCAGTTCTCTTCCTGCACCAAGCGGTACGCCCACTGAATAATTAAGTTTTAATGTAAGTCCGTAATCCTGGGCAAATGCACCGGCACTCACCAACAATGAAAGGCCCATTATTAAATATTGTATCTTTTTCATACTTGCTGATTTGAAATACATGATTAATTTGCTTTGAGGTAAGGTGATTGATCAAACAATGCCTGTATGCTGGTGCCAGCATTGCCTTCTCTGAATATGGCGTCACCGCGTACCACACCATTCCATAGAGATTTTATTTTAGTGTTTTCGGCAGCATCTTTCAGGTTAAACATATCAATTGATATAACGCCTTCATTTACCTGGTAGGTGCCTACAAACGATCCGTAATACCCGTAACCCGGATATCCCCAGGAATAAGGATCCCAGTAGCCATAATAGTCGTTGTAATAACTCCCATAATCTACATAGCCGGTATAGGTGTTAATGATGTTGTTGACATTTATACCCAAATCTGGTTGCTGGGTATTGGATACCTGGGTATAACCCCTATCAGTCATCGCTTTTGCAATAGCAGCAATCAGGGTGGCGTCAAATGAATCGTGTGTTTTTTCCTGCAGATGGTTGTTGCTGATGATAGCAACAGAATCTGAAATGCTAAAGGTTTTGAACGATGAGAAGCTGGTGGTACTGTCGCGGTTGGTAATGTAAATGCGGGTTTCTTCTGAGGTTAATTTGCTCACGGGGTCTTTAGTACAGCTACCCAGCACAAAAAGGGCTGCCAGGGCAACAGGTACAACTGCATACTGTTTCATAATTAAAAATTTAGAGATGAGATTAGAGTAATAAGACCCGCAAAGAGAATACCCGTTTAATGTGGCAGTGAGTAAGTTAACAGCGGTGTAACAAATGCAAACGCGTTGTTTAAAAAATGGAACGTTCTAAATTAAAAAGGGGTTAAGAGCAATTAATTTGATAACTATTTTGATTGGCAGGTGTTATGTGGTCATTGCTTTTATTTCAGCCAGTTCTATACTGAGCATCGCCAGTTTTGATATAGCGTTAATGGCCGGATGGAGCATCCTGCAAATGATGTATGCCTGTAATTGTTGGTTAGAACAGATAGCTTGCGCAACAGCAAAAAAAAACCCCGCTTGCAGCGGGGTTCATAATTTTTCGCTTATCAGCCATAGCCATTGAGAATATTGAATCCTGTTGTAGATACAATGGATTTTAAGCGGATACGAAAACGCGGATTTTCACTAGAAAAAATGAGTTTATCATTATCAGATACCGGCTTCAGAAGAAGTAGCACCTTCTACCAATACTGTCACTTTATTATTTAACACTTCTACAAAACCACTTTGAATAGTAAACAGGGCAACATTCTTCATGCTCTTATCTTTCAACACCTTCAGGTTGCCCGCTTTTAATGCACTCACCAGCGGCGCATGCCTTTCCAGCACTTCAAAACTGCCGTCTATGCCGGGCAGCTGTACACCATACACGGTATCGCTGAATAGTTTTTTAACGGGTGTCAATATTTCGAGTTCCATTTGAGAGTATTTAGTATTTAGTATTTAGTATCTAGACCCGATACCATCATTCATCGCGTAAAGATTTTATAAAAAACAAAAATCATTTTATAAATCTGCATCGTTTCATCCACAATCACCTCCAGCGCTTCATTTTCTAGATATCTAAACCTCTTGCAAAGTTCTAACTGTGTCTGAACTTCATTACATGAGCCCATTGATATCTCCAAAAAATGCTTGAACTGCTTGTTGGTGTTTCATCCAGCACCTTCGGCAATATTGGACGGTATTGAAACAGCGCAACGTTTTAGCTGTGAAGACAATCCAAATTTTTCATCGCCGGGAAACTTAGTGGTCAATGTATAAATCGATTCTGCTAAATCCATTGACCGTTGCCAAATTCTCAACTCCCTAAAATAATGCATTACAGCTTATTTAGTACTTAGTATTCAGTTATCAGACACTGCTCCAATTTACCGCCTATTTTTGGTCAGATTAAATATGAATTATACTAATACTAACCCAAAATCCGCGTCGTCTATATACTAAATACTAAAATCTAAATACTCTATTTCGCTTGCGCCTGTAGCTTCTTACCTTTTTCAATAGCGTCTTCAATGGTTCCCACCAGGTTAAAGGCTGCTTCAGGGTATTCATCCACTTCGCCGTCCATAATCATATTGAAACCACGAATGGTATCTTCCAGGCTAACAAACACCCCTTTAAGACCGGTAAATTGTTCTGCCACATGGAAAGGTTGCGACAAAAAGCGCTGTACACGGCGTGCACGCGATACCGTTAGTTTATCTTCATCGCTCAGCTCATCCATACCCAAAATGGCAATGATATCCTGTAACTCCTTATAACGTTGTAAGATCAGTTTTACACGGTTGGCTGTGTTGTAATGAGCATCGCCCACAATCATCGGCGTTAGGATACGCGAGGTAGAATCCAGCGGATCCACCGCAGGATAAATTCCCAAATCCGCAATTTTACGGCTTAATACCGTGGTGGCATCAAGGTGCGCAAAGGTGGTAGCGGGTGCGGGGTCGGTAAGGTCATCCGCAGGTACATATACCGCCTGTACAGAGGTAATAGATCCGTTGCGGGTAGAAGTAATACGCTCCTGCATCAGACCCATTTCAGTAGCCAGGGTTGGCTGGTAACCTACCGCGCTGGGCATACGGCCCAATAGGGCTGATACTTCAGAACCCGCCTGTGTAAAGCGGAAGATATTGTCTACGAAGAATAGGATATCTTTTCCTTTGCCCTGACCGTCGCCATCGCGGAAATATTCTGCAATGGTAAGACCGCTCAAAGCCACACGGGCACGGGCACCGGGGGGTTCGTTCATTTGTCCGAATACAAATGTTGCTTTGGACTCTTTCAATCCCTCCATGTCCACTTTTTCCAGATCCCAGCCACCTTCTTCCATGCTGTGTTTAAACGCATCGCCATATTTCATGATACCGGCTTCAATCATCTCGCGCATGAGGTCATTACCTTCACGTGTACGCTCGCCCACACCGGCAAACACCGAAAGACCACCATGGCCTTTGGCTATATTATTAATCAATTCTTGGATCAATACCGTTTTACCTACACCGGCACCGCCGAAAAGTCCGATTTTACCACCTTTTGCGTAGGGTTCAATAAGGTCAATAACTTTAATACCGGTAAATAATATTTCACTGGCTGTGCTCAGGTTTTCAAATAATGGCGGCTTAGCGTGAATGGGGCGGCCGTTGTTTTTGCTCAATTGAGGCAATCCATCAATAGCGTCACCGGTTACATTAAACAGGCGGCCATTGATATCGGGGCCAACAGGCATGGCAATGGCTTTTCCAGTATCGGTAACGGCTGTACCACGCACCAGGCCTTCTGTACCGTCCATTGCAATGGTACGAACGCTGTCTTCTCCCAGGTGCTGCTGTACTTCCAGTACGAGCGTTTCACCTGTATCACGTTTCAACTCCAATGCATTATAAATTTCGGGCAGCTGACCTTCAAACTGCACGTCTACAACGGCGCCAATAATTTGTTTGATTTTACCTGTGTTAGCCATAAAAGAGCGTATTAAAACAGCGGTTTAAAAATTTGCCGCAAAGGTAAGGGTTGAGATCTTAATTCCGCGTACGGAAAAGGAAAAAAATATTGTTGCATTAGTTGACTGGTTTATTGGTTGACTGGTCGCCCAGAACTGGCAAATAAGGGTTGGGTATTAGGAAGTTACGGGATTGTTTTGAGTGTGGGGCTTTGGATTGTTTTGAGTGGTGAGTTGTATGTGTTGTGTGCTTTTGCTGCGGCCAAATTATTGTTTTGAGTGTTAAGTTGTAAGTGTTGTGTGCTTTTGGCGCGGCCAATTTATTGTTTTGAGTGTTGGGTTGTACGTGTTGTGTGCTTTTGCCACGCACATTAGCAAACTAATCTGCGAATCTGCGGCCAATATATTGTTTTGAGTGTTGAGTTGTAAGTGTTGTGTGCTTTTGCTTGAATTTGCGGTAAGTTCATCTTGTTAGGAACTACCGAGCTTTGGAACTCCCGAACTTTGCAACTACCGAACTGCCGAACTTCCAAACTTGGGAACTACAAACTAAAAACTCTTTTTCTTTTTGATAAATACCCTATAAGCAAACTTAAGCAACGTGATCAACCCCGCCTGCTTGGCAGCGGTAACCAGCCGCGACGTATTGCCCGCCGTTTTTTGTACGATGCTTTTGTTGATGAAATTCTTACCTGCATTCAGGATGCCATGTGTAATTCTGCCTGTGAGTACCGGTGGCAATACGGCGTCTACCCCGGCATATACAAGTTCGCCGGGCAATTTTTGTACGCGCTGCCGCAAATCTTTTTCCTGTTGCCTGATTACCTGTTTAAGGCGGCGTTGTTCCTGCTGCAGGCTTTCTTTGGTATACAATATGGGTTCAGTTTTCTTCATCATCATCCGCATTTGAATCAAACAAAATTTTTACCACGCGGCCAAAAACGTATTTATCCAGGAATTTTTTGCGCAGGTAAAGCGCCAGCAGCAATAAAAAAATATACAGCAGCGCCACCGTTCCAAAACCGTAAAACTGACTGTGAAATTTGTCTGAAAAATAGAAGGCTGCCATAATGCTCAAAAAAAGCAGGATAAAAAATGAAAGAATGCCTACCACCAGTCCCGCAAACAGCAGGGTAACCAGCCGCGACGACTTTTCGGCTGTCTGCAGCTTTAGCAGCTTCAGCCGGTTATTGACATAACTCTCTACGAGATCCTGTGTCTCTTCAAAAAAATTGGTTTGCTCAGCTGGCATAATGTTATTTTAAACAGCGGTTTCTGCATCACCGGTATAATCGGCGGCCGCTTTTTTTAAATCCTGCAGGGTTTTACCGGCTGCATCTTTTAAATCTGCCAATACTTTTTTTCCACTCTCTGTATTCAGCAGCAGGGTAACGGCTGCGCCCGCGGCAGCACCCACAATTATACCTGTTAAAAATTTTGAATTATTGCCCATGATAGTGAGGTTTACTTTAATTGAAACGTTTAATTTTGGAATTCATGTACCGGATATGTCTATCCTGTTCAAATTTACAAACAGGTTTTAACAGTACCCATAAAATCTTATCACGCAAAAAAACAACCCGTTTATTTATTGTATGCAGCTGACAGCAGTAACTACCCCGGCCCTTGCCCGCGATTTTATACTTGCCAACGTACAAATCAATACAGCCAATCAAAATTATATTCGTCCGCTTGATAAAGACGTAGCAGAAGTGTTTGATGAAAAGAAAAACAAAACATTCCGGCATGGCCAGTGCATCCGTTGGGTTTTAAGAGACGATGCCGGCAGGTTGATTGGCCGCATTGCTGCTTTCGTCAATAAAAAATATAAGAACAAAGGCGATGACGTTCCGGTGGGGGGTATTGGTTTTTTTGATTGCATAAACGATCAATCCGCCGCCAACCTGCTGTTTGATACCGCTAAACAATGGCTCGCCAATAAAGGTATGGAGGCCATGGACGGCCCCATCAATTTTGGTGAGCGGGACCGCTGGTGGGGCCTGGTAGTAGAAGGTTTTCAGGAACCGATGTACTGCATGAACTACAATTACCCCTATTACGAGGCGCTGTTTGAAAACTATGGGTTCCGGAATTTTTTTAACCAAATTTGTTTTGGGCTGGATGCTACCAAAAAACTGCACCAGAAAATGTACGACCGGCATGCCATATATGATAAAGACCCTGATTATACCGCATTGCATGTTAAAAAAAACAACCTGGAAAAATTTGCCGCCGATTTTACCATTATCTATAACAAAGCCTGGGCTGGGCATGGCGGCCTAAAGGAAGTAAAGAAAGAGCAGGTGGTGCTCATGTTTAAAAAAATGAAACCTGTTATTGATGAAAAAATAATGTGGTTTGCCTATTATAAAAACGAACCGGTTTGTATGTTCGTGAACCTCCCGGATTTAAACCAGTACTTTAAACACCTCAATGGCAAATTTGACCTGCTGCACAAACTTAAATTTTTATGGCTGCAGAAAACCATGAAGAATAAAAAGTTTACCGGTATTGTGTACGGCATTGTACCTGAGTTTCAGGGCAAGGGTGTAGATGCGTTTATGATTGTTGAAGCGGCCAAGGTAGTGCAACCCACTACTTATTATACAGAGTATGAAATGCAGTGGATAGGTGAGTTTAACCCCAAAATGATCAATGTGGCCGAAAGCCTGGGAGATACTTTTAGGAGCAGAAAGCTAACAACGTTCCGGTATTTGTTTAACCGGAACAAAGAATTTAAAAGACACCCTGTTATATAGTGTTATGAAAAATTAAAGTTGACAGAAGATTGCAGGTACGCCGGCAAAGCCTTGCCCAGCTTTTTTACGGCTATCACCACCTGGTTGCGTACGGTAAGCTCTGAAATATGCAGAATTTCTGCTACCTCCTTATATTTTAAACCATCTTCTTTTACCAATTGCAATATCAAACGGCATTTGGGCGGCAGCTCATCCAGCGCAGTTCTTATTTTGTGGATGATATCAGAAGAGATGCAGATTTCTTCAGGGGTTTTTAAATCGATGCTGGTCTCAAAATGCATCATATCAAGACTGGTGACCGGGTTTTTGTATTGGCGGGTAATATATTTAAGACAAAGATTTTTGGTAACCGTATACAAGTACACCTGAAGGTTCTCAATCTCCATCAGTTTGGCCCTTATCTGCCATACTTTAATAAATACATCCGAAACAATTTCTTCGGCCGGTTCTTTTGATTTGATGAAAGCGTAAGCAGTGCGGTTGAGGCGGTGGTAAAACAGATCGCATAATTCCTTGTATGCTTTCATGTCATCATACAAGGCAATCTTTTTTTGTAGTTCTGGTATATGGGCAAGTTGGTTCACTATAGATTGGACAATTTATATTCCTTTCCGTTCATAAAGATAAAATGTTTTTATAATAATATTTTTTTCTTTTGGTACATTTTGAAGCGTACAGGTATCCTTATCGGTAAGACAGCTATATGGAGGAGGAAAAATTCTGGCATTTATTAAGCAATAAGCTTACTGGCGAAGCGTCGGCTGAAGAGTTGACTGCGCTGGATAAACTATTGCAGGATAATCCTGAGTTTGGATTAAAAGCGCAGATGCTGATGCAAATGTGGAAGCCAACCACTGCTGTAAAAGATACAACGGATGATTTTTTTAACCGTCATTTACAACGATTAAGCAATCACCCGGATGTATACCCTGCTGTATTATCATCAGTATCGCCTCCTGAAGCAAACCCCTTTGCATTATCAGAACAACCCACCCGCAAGAAGTACCGTTGGCTATTGCCACTAACAGGCATTGCCGCATCAGTTGCGGTAATAATGGTTTTTCTGTACCCCGGTCAATTCAATAACAATAATAGAAAGGATCCGGCCGCACAGAATACCGTAACAACGCGCAAAGGATCAAAATCGAGCATACAACTGCCCGATGGAAGCGTTGCCTGGCTGAATGCAGATAGTAAACTGGTATACGATGAAAATTTCAGGGGAGATTTAAGAGAGGTGACGCTGCAGGGCGAAGCGTATTTTGATGTGGTGAAGGATAAAACCAAACCCTTTATCATTCATACAAAAACAATTGATATACGCGTGCTGGGAACAGCTTTTAATGTACGGGCCTATGAAACCGAAAAACAAACAGAGACATCATTGTTTCGCGGCTCAGTAGAAATAACGCTGCACAACAGCCCGGAGAAAAAAATTGTGCTGAAGCCCAATGAAAAATTGCTGGTCAACAACAAAAGCCTGGCGGTATCTGCAAAGCAGGAAGAGAAAAGTAAAAAGAATGAGGGCGATGCTGCTGCCATTACTGTTGGCAAAGTGCATTTTGAAGCAAAAGACAGCAGCGCACTTGAAACAGGCTGGATAAAAAACAAACTGGTGTTTGATGCAGAGACACTGGAAGAAGTTGCGCAAAAAATAGAACGCTGGTATGACGTAAAAGTAGTTATCAATGGCGATGAAGATCTAAAGAACACAGCTTACAGCGCCATATTTGAAAATGAAAATCTGTTACAGGTAATGGAGGCATTAAAAATTACCGGCAGTTTTAAATACTCAATCAGCAAAGGCATCATTACAATAAGATAGTTCTTTTTCCAAATTGTGAAAACATGTACCGTTTTTAAAACTTACCCTGTAAAAACGTTGTTGCTTCTTCATTCATAACCAAAAACTGCTGCCATGAAAAAACTCACCTGACATTTCCACCATAAAAAAACGGAGAATGGTTGCAACATTCTCCGCAGTAAAAAACGACAAACTGTCCGCCTGCTGGCGGAACAGCTTTCATCATTTTTAAATCAAAGCCAAGATATGAAAAAATGTGAATACGGCCCGTCTGCTTGCAGGCGCCGTCTACTAATCAAATGCCTGCTTATGACGAAGATGGTAATAGTGCTTATTTTATTCTTTTCCACCCAAACATTTGCCCATACTTACGGGCAGGGTATCAGCCTTAAGCTAGACCGTGTTCAGCTTAAAAAAGTGCTGAAATCCATTGAAGAACAGGGTAATTTCCGTTTTGTATACAAAGACCAGCTGTTAAAAGGCAATCAACCCGTAAGCATAGAAGTAAAAAACGCCAGCCTCAATGAAGTGCTGGATCTTGTTTTGCAGCACACCAACCTTACTTATCGCCGGTTAAGTAACCAACTGGTTGTAATTGTTGGTGATAAAGCAACAGAAAGCCAGCTGGCCAGTACCGCGCTCCCTATTTCTGGTCGCGTTGCCAGTGAAAGAGGTGAGCCGCTGGCGGGCGTGAGCGTGCTAGAAAAAGGCACCAACAACGGTACATCTACCAAGGCAGATGGAAGTTTTTCTATAGACGTAAGCAGTGCCAATGCTGTATTGGTGTTTAGCTACGTGGGTTTCAAAAATACCGAAGTACCCGTAAACCAAGTGGGCAAACTGCAAAACCTGGTACTGGTACAAGATGCCTCAAATTTGAATGATGTGGTGGTGATTGGTTACGGTACAGTAAAAAAATCTGACTTAACCGGCGCCGTGGCCGTTGTTAAAGCAGATAAGCTAATGGACAGGCCGGTACCAAACGTTACCCAGGCACTGCAGGGTAAAATTGCGGGTGTTGATGTAAGCATCAATAACAATGCCCCGGGCGCAGGCGCAAAAGTGCGTGTGCGCGGTTTGGGCTCTATTAACTCATTGCTTGATCCTTTGTATGTGGTAGACGGTGTAACGGGCGTTGATGGCAATACCCTCAACCCCAATGACATTGCTTCCATTGAAGTATTGAAAGATGCTTCTTCCACCGCCATTTACGGTGCGCGTGGTGCCAACGGTGTTATCATGATTACTACAAAACGCGGCAGAAGCGGCGCTACCCGTGTGAGTTACGATGGTAACGTAAACATGGCAGAACTTAGCCGGCATTTGCCTGTGCTTGATGCCAATGAGTTTGTACAGATCTATAACCTGTCATATGCCAACGGCCAGAAATTTGATCCATTGGGTGGTGTATGGACACCTCCAAAGGCGCTTAATCATACCAATTTTCCCTTGCTGTTTGATAATAACGACAAACCCCTTTACAACACCAACTGGGAATCTGAAGTCTATAAAAAAGCGTATTCCCAAAACCACCAGCTGAATTTTTCTGGCGGTAGCGATAAAACACAGTTCAGCGTTTCACTTGGCTACCTTGACCAGAAAGGTATCATGGTTAATTCTGGCTTTAAACGTTATTCTGCCAGGATAACTTTAGACAACGAAATAAATAAATGGCTGAAGATTGGTGGTGGAATATCTATTGTAAAAAGTCAGCAGAAATTAGTGTCAGATAATAACGGCGGTCTGAATGTACCGAGAATGGTATCTGAAGCGGCACCCATTCTGCCCGTTAAATACCCCGATGGTACCTGGGCCGGCAATACAAATATAGATGGGCTGGAAGGTGGTTCTAACCCGGTGCATATTGCTACCAAAAGATACACCCTCATCAATGTAAACCAGACACTGGGCAATACCTATTTGCTGTTTCGTATTACCAAAGACCTTGAATTCAAATCAGACTTTGGTTTTAACCTGAATAACCAGAAAAACAATTTCTACTCTGCACAGGATCTGCGCAATTTATCTGCAGACCAGGGTGGTGTTGCCAACCTGAACAGTTATTTCAATACTTTCTGGCAGTCTGAAAACTATCTTACTTACAATAAGCAGATCAATAAAAATCATAAAATAACAGCACTGGCAGGCGCCTCATGGCAAAAGTTCGGACAGGAAAGAATGAGAGCGGAAACCCAGAATTTTATTGACGATATTTTTCAGTGGGACTACCTACAGGCAGGTTCTGTAAGGTCTGCTTCGGAATCGCAGGATTACAAGAATACACTGAATTCATTTTACGGCCGTGTTATGTACAATATCAGTAACAAGTATTTATTTACTGTTACCGGCCGGTACGATGGTTCTTCCAAGTTTGGTGTAAACAATAAATTTGGATTCTTTCCATCTGTGGGTGCCGCCTGGAGAATCAGTGAAGAAGACTTCCTGAAGCAACGTTCAGGACCCATCAGCGATTTGAAACTGCGCGCCAGCTTTGGCGCCATCGGCAACCAGGAAATTGGTAATTACCGTTCTATCCAGCAAACACTGCCCAGCACTACAGTATATGGTGGCGCTATACAATCTACTTTAATACCCGATTATATGGGTAACGCAGACCTTAAATGGGAGAAATCAGTACAGGCAGATGTTGGCCTTGAACTGGGATTGCTGAATAACCGCATTACATTGAATGCAGATTATTACAACCGCACCACCAGGGATCTGTTGTTACAGGCGCCTATCGCGTGGTCTGCAGGTTTAAACAATGCCAATGTATATGTAAATGTGGGTTCTGTTAGAAACATTGGCTTAGAACTTACGCTTAATACGGTAAATATTCAAACCAAAGATTTTACCTGGAGCACCAATATCATTTTTGCTACCAATAGAAACAAAATCATCAAGCTGAAAGATGGTAATGCAGATATTTTTCCCGGACCTAACTTTCTGGGACAGACGAATATCCTGCGCGTAGGCGAAGCCATCGGCTCATTTTACGGCAGAACACGTTTGGGTACTTACAGCGATAAGGAAGCTGCACTGGCTGCCACTCAGAACCTGAAACCCGGCGACAGAAAATACCTGCTGAACGCAGACGGCAGTGAGAATTACGGTATCATAGGACGCTCCAGCCCCAAATGGACAGGCAACTTTGTAAGCACCATGAATTATAAAAACTGGGATTTCACATTCGATATCCGCGTGGTACAGGGTGTAAATACTGCGGGCACATTCAAACACTCAACAGAAGACAGGCAAACCATTGCCAACAGTCTTAAAACAGTGCTGAATGCCTGGACACCTACCAACCAGAACACCATGATTTCGCAGGTGAGAAACTACAAGTTTGCACAAGATTCCAAGTTTGATACCTGGTGGGTAGAAGATGGCTCCTTTATACGTGGCCAGAACTTTATGCTGGGGTATTCATTGGGTGATGCCATGCTGAACAGGTTCAAGATTGCACGTCTCAGGTTTTACGTAAGTGTACAGAATCTTTTCCTGAGCACCAAGTACACAGGGTATGATCCGGAAGTGGATACTTACAACACTACTTATGGATCCAACACGGCCTTTTCTCAGAACCTTGATTTCTTCTCTTATCCAAGGCCACGTGTATGGAATGCAGGCGTAACACTTAATTTCTAATCTCAAAATCGAAAGACATGAAGCAATTAAAATATATAGCCATTGGAGCGGTCATTTTGCTAACCGCCTCCTGCAAGAAATTTCTTGAAGAAAAACCAACCAATTTTATCACGCCCGAGTCAAGCTTATCGAGCCTGAAAGTGGCCAGGGCGTTTACCAATTCTGCTTATCAGAACCTGCAGGCATCTATGCTGGGCGGACAGGCTTCTTCTTACGGCGGCAATACCTGGAACCTGATGGAATTCATGACAGGTAAAGCCAACAGCGATTTAGGGCAAACAGGTTTTATCAACTTTCAGAACCTGAGCTACAACCCCACTTCTTTTTATGTAGACACCTGGTGGCAGAACCTGTACAAAGGTGTTGGTTATTGCAACCGTGCAATAGAGGCACTTCCGGCCATTACTGCCCCGGGTCTTGATGCCGCTACTAAAGCCAATTACATTGCAGAAGCACGTGCGCTGCGGGCTTATTATTATTTTTTCCTGGTGCGCATGTATGGTGCAGTGCCCAATGTTACCAAAGTGCCTACAGATGTATCCAGCGTAAATATTCCGCGCTCACCCGCCAAGAATATTTATGACAGCATTATCATCCCCGATTTATTGATTGCCGAGAAATCTACTTTGCCCTGGAGAAACAGCGGCGGGTTGATATCAATGGGCGCTATCAAATCTATACTGGCAGATGTTTACTTAACCTACGCAGGGGCTGCCATCAATGGCGGCGCAGCTAACTATGCAGAATCTGCCAAACGCTCGCTGGAAGTAATCAACAGCGGGGCTTATTCGCTGTTTCCCGAGTATACTGACATGATAAAACCTGCCAATAAAAATACGGGCGAGTTTATCTTCCAGGTACAGTACGCAGCCGCGGTTCCATCAAACAATCCGCTTACACCGCTTACCATACCCAATTACTCTGGCATTTCGGGCTATTCAGATGAATATGGTTCGGTATATCCAACTACCCAGTTCCTGGCCTCTTTCCCGGCCGGTGACAAACGTGTACAGGATCGCCAGTTCTTCTATAGCAGTTACCCCAGCAAAAAATCTCCTGGTACAACAGTTACTTTTAAAAGCCCTTACATCTATAAATGGTTCGATTCATCAGCCGTTGTTAATACACTGAAATCTGACCTGAATTATACATTGTACCGCCTGGCAGACGTAAAACTGATGTATGCAGAAGCGCAGAACCGTGCAGATGGATCGCCTAATACTACAGCGGTAAACAGTGTTAATGAAATCAGGGCCAGGGCCAAACTGGCACCCATTGGCGCACTAAGCCAGACTGCGTTTGAGCAGGAAGTATGGCTGCAGCGCTATTTTGAATTGTGTTTTGAAAACAAAATGTGGTTTGATATGCTGCGCACCCGCAAAGTACACAATGATGTTACTGGTGCGTGGGATAATTTTGTAGGCCACAAAACCGTGTTCAACGGCACATTTACAGAGAAACAATTGTTGTTTCCGTTGCCCAAGCAGGAGACGGATGTAAATCCGCAGTTATTGCCCAACAATCCGGGATATTAAGTTTAGCAGTTGGTATATGAAACCAGGTTCCATCCTGGTAAAGGGTTGCTGAAAAGCAACCCTTTTTTTATACGGTTCATTAGGCAGTGAATGAATGATGCCGCCCTTACCGGGCTGGCGCTCCCCTCTCGTTTGGAGAACGGCCGGGGGTGAGGGTAACGTGCATAAATATGTTTCCACCTAAACGCGGTTTGCCTTACTTTGCTTCGTTCCGGCTATCCAAAACAAAAAAACTTTTAGCCTAACTTTGCCGCAGGTATGGATAAATTTATCGTTTCAGCAAGAAAATACAGACCACAGAATTTCTCTACGGTTGTTGGCCAAAGCCATATTACCACCACGTTAAAAAATGCTATCAAAAACAGCCAGCTGGCGCATGCTTTTTTATTTTGCGGACCGCGCGGCGTAGGCAAAACCACCTGTGCCCGTATACTGGCCAAAACCATCAATTGCGAAAAGATTGGCAAAGACGGTGAAGCCTGTAACAAATGCCACTCGTGCGTATCGTTTAATGAGGGCACATCTATGAATATTCATGAACTGGATGCGGCCAGCAATAACTCTGTAGACGACATCCGTGCGCTGGTAGACCAGGTACGTTTTGCACCACAGGCCGGTAAATACAAAGTATACATCATAGATGAGGTACACATGCTGAGTTCTTCCGCATTCAACGCGTTTCTGAAAACATTGGAAGAGCCGCCCCCCTATGCCATCTTTATACTTGCCACCACAGAAAAACATAAAATACTGCCCACCATATTGAGTCGTTGCCAGATTTTTGATTTCAAACGCATTACTGCCAATGATACAGTAGAACACCTGCAGGAAATTATTGACAAAGAAGAAATAAAAGCAGAGAAAGCCGGCCTTCACCTGATTGCCCAGAAAAGCGAAGGCTGTATGCGCGATGCGCTGAGCATACTCGATAAAATTGTAAGTTTTACCAATGGTGAGGTAACCTACGCCAACACGCTGGAACACCTTAATATCTTAGATGCCGATTATTACTTCAAACTGTTGGACTGCATGCAGCAGCAGGACCTGGCAGGTGCCATGCTGTTGTTTGATGATATTAACAGCAAAGGTTTTGAAGGCGATATGGTGATAGAGGGTTTTGCAGAATTTTTACGCAACCTCATGGTTTGTAAAGATGCCCGGGTGGCCGGTTTGCTGGAGGTAGTAGAAAGTTTTAAAGACAGGTACATTGAGGTGGCAAAAAAAACGCCCATTACCTATATCATCAGTGCCATGAACATTTTGAATGAAACCGCCATTCATTACAAAGCCGCACGCAACAAACGCCTGCATGTGGAACTGGCGCTCATTAAACTGACTTACCTGCAACAGGCAGTAGAGCTTACCGCAAACGGAGAAGGCATAAGTAAAAAAAAACTGATTGACACGGCAAAACCTGTAGCCTTCAGAAGGCTGGACTATATACCCGTTAAAGAAGTTACTGCTATACCACCTGCTGCAAGCCCCGCTGTTGCTAAACTGGTAATAGAAACACCCGCAGAAAAACCAGCACCAGCCAAACCAGAAAAAATAACAAGCACACCACAGTCAGAGCCCGCGCAGGCTACTACGCCCCCACCCGCATCTGCAGGTAAGCTGGGCGCTTTGGGTAAAATACGCAGCCAGTATTCTAATGGAAATACCGGTACCGTTACCGCCACCAAACCACTAACTGCCGAAGCGCTTCAACAGGCATGGAACGATTTTACCGTATACCTGAAAGAAAACAAAAACCCGGCGGCACAAAGCTTCGACCTGGCCATACTGCGCATCAGGGATGAAAGCTGTTTTGAAATTGTAACACCCAATAACCTGCAGCTAAAATTTATTGAATCGGAAAGGGTAAAATTATCTGAATACCTGCAACAACAATTCAATAACCGCCTGCTTACATTTTTTATTGTTATAGAAGAAAAGATAGATTTATCGCACAAGGTTGATATTCCCCTCAATACCAAAGAACAATACCAGCGCATTGTTGCAGAATACCCCCTGGTAAAAGAGCTAAAAGACCGGCTGCGCCTAGATCTGGATTACTAACTGCGGAAGCTCATTAATGGCCTGTTAACAAATTTCTGTTCTATTTTTATACAACAGTACATGCCCCCCTATACTAAAAGAACTATCTATCAGCCATGAGCATCAATACAAAGCAGGTATTTGAAACCGCCAGTGCCACCCGCTGGCAGCGGTTTAAATGGGGCGGCAGGATATTGTTTTTTTTATTCCTTCTGGGTATTGCCGTATTGATTATTTCTTTGTGGAAAGATACCAAGCCAGAAGTACCCCAACTGAATGAATCGCTCAAAAAAATATTACAACCAGATCAGCCCTTTGCAGACAAAAACAAACTCACCCGAGACTACGCCGGCTTCCGGCAGTATATAACGGCCAAGTACGACCGCAAACGAAACTTTTACCAGCAACCAAAATCTGCCGCAGTAAACAATGCCAATCCCTTTCCATTGCCCAGCACAGCAGCAAAAGGCCGTCCTTTCAGCACTTTTCCCTGCGGTATACGAGCAGCTTTTTATGTAACCTGGAACCCCCAGTCATTTTATTCTTTAAAAGCCAACATAAATAAGTTAAACCTCGTAATTCCCGAATGGCTTTTTATTGACCCGGTGGCCGATACCCTTGTGCCGGGCATAGATGCGCGCGGATTGGCCATCATGCAAGAAAGCGGGGTAAAGATCATGCCCATGCTGTCAAATAATGTAAACAAAATTTTCCGCGGAGATGTAGTGAAACGCATACTTGCCAACCCCGCAAAAAAAGAAAAGCTCATCAATGATATATTGAAAGTTATCACCGCTAATAATTTTTATGGCGTTAATGTAGATCTGGAAGAACTAGACCAGGCAACGGATGAACCACTGGTTGCTTTTCAGAAAGAATTGTACGAAAAACTGCATGAAAAAGGCTTTGCTGTTACCCAGGATGTCATTCCTTTTAACGACGATTATAATTTTCCCGAACTTGCCAAATACAACGACTATATCTTTTTGATGGCGTACGATCAGTACAACGATGCCACTGCACCCGGCCCCATCAGCGCACAAAAATGGATTGAAGCTGCGGTAGATGCAGCGGCGAAAAATATTCCATCAGAAAAACTTATTCTGTGCATGGCCGCTTATGGGTACGACTGGGTGCATGGTACCAAAGAGGATACCGTATCTGTGGTATCGTTTCAGGAAGCGCTAACCACCGCACGCGAAAGCGAAGGCAAAATTGATTTTGACAATGACAATTACAACCTCTTTTATAACTACTACGATGATGAGGATGTGGTGCACCATGTTTTCTTTACCGATGCTGCTACCAATTTCAACACGTTGCGCTTTGCTACAGAATCTGAATTAAGTGGAGTTGCCATCTGGCGCCTGGGTACAGAAGACAACCGCCTCTGGCATTTCTATGATAAAGACATGACCAAAGAAGCATTGCAGCAATTCAACTTTAATGAATTTGCAAAAGTAGATCCCATCAGCGAGCCCGATTATATTGGCTATGGAGAAATACTGGACATTGTGGGCATGCCCCGTCCGGGTTTAATCACACCCCAGGTAGATACGGCGGAAATGCTTATCAGCGAAGAAAATTACGACAGCCTTCCTTCTTCTTACGTAATCAGAAAATATGGCCAGCCAAAAGGTAAACAGGTAGTACTCACATTTGACGACGGCCCCGATCCAAAATACACACCGCAGATACTTGATATACTTTCGAAGGAGCATGTACCTGCCTCATTCTTCCTGGTGGGCATCAACGCAGAAAACAACATACCCCTGGTAAAAAGAATTTACAACGAAGGATATGAAATAGGTAACCACACATTTACCCATCCTAATATTGCCGCCGTAAGCACCAAAAGGGCCAATATAGAAATGGAGTCTACGCGCCTGCTCATTGAGGCCATTACCGGGCATTCTACCATACTCTTCAGGGCGCCTTTTAATGCAGATTATGAGCCAGGTGCTGCGGAAGAACTGATACCGGTAGCACTGGCAAGGCAAAAAAATTACCTGGATATCGGCGAGTCTATTGACCCCGAAGATTGGGAAAGGGGCGTAAGCGCTGATACGATTGTAGCCAGGGTAATTGCAATAAAAAAACGGCTGGATGCAAATGATATTAACGGGGGTATTATTTTGCTGCACGATGCCGGTGGCGACTCCCGCAAAGCAACGGTAACCGCGCTTCCGCATATCATTAAATACTTTAAAGACAATGGCTACCAGTTTACCACCATTGCCGACTTGTTGCATAAAAAAAGAGATGACCTGATGCCACCCGTCCCAAAAGGAAATGGTTATTACCTTATCCAGTTCAATTACTTTCTGGCCGAATTTGGTTACTGGGGCGGCCACATACTTTCATCGTTGTTTATTGTATTTATTTTTTTATCGCTGGCAAGAATATTTTTAATGGCGATACTGGCGGCCATACAACACCGCAAAGAAAAACGCGAAAACATCATTCCTGCATGGGCAAATGGTGTAACTCCAGCGCCGTTGGTCAGCATCATTGTGCCTGCGTATAATGAAGAAGTGAATGCAGTTGGTTCGCTCAATAATTTATTAAAAACTGACTACCCAAATTTTGAAATCATATTCGTTGATGACGGTAGCAAAGACACCACGTTTGAAAAAGTGGATGCTGCGTTTCAACACAATACTAAGATACGCGTACTCACTAAACCCAATGGAGGAAAGGCTTCAGCGCTCAATTTCGGTATACAACAATCGGAGGCAGATTACGTGGTGTGTATTGATGCAGATACAAAATTGCTGTCTAATGCTGTTAGCCTGCTGATGCGCCATTTTGAAAACACATCTGGCCAACCTATAACCGGTGCCGTGGCAGGCAATGTAAAAGTAGGCAATGAAGTAAATGCCATTACCCGCTGGCAGGGAATAGAATATATTACCAGTCAGAATTTCGACAGAAAGGCATTTGCAGCCATCAATGCTATTACCGTTGTACCCGGCGCTATTGGTGCCTTTCGTAAAAAAGCCCTGCAAGATGCCAGCGGATTTACTACCGATACCCTGGCGGAAGATTGTGATCTTACAGTGCGCATATTGCGGTGCGGCTATACCATAAAAAACGATAATAGCGCCATTGCCATGACGGAAGCGCCCGAAACGGTAACAATGTTTTTAAAACAGCGATTTCGTTGGAGCTTCGGCGTTATGCAAACATTTTGGAAAAACCGTGATGCCCTGTTTAACTGGAAATATAAATGGCTGGGCTGGATAGCGCTGCCCAACATACTCATCTTTCAGTTTATTATACCCACCATTGCACCACTGGCAGATATCTTTATGATCATAGGCCTCATTACCGGAAACAGCGAAAAAATATTGTTGTATTATTTTGTGTTTATGCTGGTAGATGCCGCTGTTTCCATACTGGCTTTCAGTTATGAAAAAGAAAAACTGAGTAAACTGGTGTGGCTTATTCCGCAACGTTTTGTATACCGCTGGCTGATGTACTATGTATTGTTCAAATCTTATCGCAAAGCCATTAAGGGAGAACTGCAACATTGGGGCGTGCTAAAAAGAACCGGCAATGTGAAAGATGTAGTACAAGCAACCTAATGTGGAAATGTGGAAATGTGCTAATGTGGAAATGTGGAAATGTGGGAATGTGGAAATGTGGAAATGTGCTAATGTGGAAATGTGAAAATGTGCTAATGCAGGTACGCGGCTATACAACAATTATTTTCGGGAATGTTTTTTGAAATTAAGTACTATGTCATTCACGAAGGTCATAGCCATTAATCTTATTTTAATTTCGGCAAAATTGGTAATCATTCGCTTCTATTCGCGTCTCATTCGCGTCCCATTCGCGCCCATTGGCGTCCTATTAGCGTCCTATTAGCGTCTCATTCGCGCCCCAAAAAAGGGAACGCCGCTTAGAAAAGCGGCGCATAAACCCTAAAAAGAACCCTCTATTACTACTGTCTTTATTATACTTGTTGGTTTTGCTAAGGTGGGTAACTATTTTACAGCCATGAAATTTTTACGGCTCGTTAACCGCAGCTTAACCTGTGTTAATACTTAACCGCCGTTTAACAACCACGTTGTACGGGTTAAAATCAAATGATCGCATATTTGCCGGTGTTTTGTAACTTTTGAATAAATATGCGTTCTGCCACCTTAAAATGGATGTTGTTGCTGCTGACCGTGCTGGTAGGCATCATTTTGCTGGTTCAACTGTACTGGATCAACAAAGTGTATTACTATGAGCAAAAGGATTTCAACACCAACGTGGTAAAAAGCATCCGCGGTTTATACGAAGATTTGCACATCAGTGATAATTCGGGGGCACAGTTTCAGAAACTGATAGAACGCCCAAATCCAAATACCTTTCTTGTGCGCATAGACATAATGCCGCACAAAGACTCGCTCATCAGCTTCCTGTTTTCTGAGTTCGAAGATTTTAATGTTTTTACAGATTGTAAAGTGGCGGTGTATGATGCCAATGAAGAACGGTATGTATACCAGGCATACCTGCCCACCGCTGCCTCCACACAGGAACAAACGAACAGTCGCACCCATTTTACAGCCATCGATTTACCACTGGTGCCTAAAGACTACTCTTATATCCATTTGTATTTCCCGCACCGCCAGCAATACGTTATTCACCAGCTCAATTTCTGGATTGTCACCAGTGTAGTGCTGCTACTGGTATTGATAGGTTTTGCCGCCAGCATGTTCTATTTCTATAAACAGAAATTTCTCAACGAAGTGCAGAAAGACTTTGTCAACAACTTCACGCATGAGTTCAAAACCCCGCTGGCGGTTATGAAGCTGGCTGCGGGTGTATTGAGCAGTCCGCCTATTACAGAGCAGCCGGAACGTCTTAAAAAATACAGTGCCATCATTGCCCAGCAAACAGAACACCTGCAAACACAGGTAGACAGGCTGCTGAAAACCGCCCGCACAGACCAGCACGAAATGATGCTGGAAAAAGAAGTATTCGTTCCCAACAACATCATCAAAGATGTATTGAAAGATATGGATCCGCTGGTAAAACAAACCAATACACGCATTGAATTTATACCCGAAGAAGGAAACACTACCATTCATGCAGATGAAAGCAATATTGCCATGGTGATTGTAAACCTGGTAGAAAACTCCATTAAGTACTCCAGGGAGCCGCATGTTATCATTACCACTGCAGCGGATAATGGCCTGTATAGCATTTCAGTAAAGGACAACGGAATAGGCATCGAAAAAAAATACCTGGGGCAATTGTTTAAAAAATTCTTTCGTGTACCCACCGGCAACATCCATAATGTAAAAGGCTTTGGGCTGGGATTGAACTTTGTAAAAAAAGTGATAGACGCCCATAAAGGAAAGATCGTGGTAAACAGCATTCCCGGGATTGGAACAGAATTTAAGATTATTTTACCGCGGTAGCAAGGCCGAATAACAACCGGTTAACACCAACTGGTATAAAGAATGTTTCAATTTTGTAGCACCTAAAAAGAATGATTATGGCTACTAAAGCAAAAGTATTACTGGCAGAAGATGATGCCGCCCTGGGGTTCATTGTTAAAGATGCCCTGGAAGAAGATGGTTACGAAGTGGTGTTGTGCCCAGATGGACAAACCGCTATTGACCGCTTTAATAAAAATGAATTTGATATCTGCCTGCTGGATGTAATGATGCCCAACAAAGATGGCTTTGCGGTAGCAAAAAAAGTACGCCAGCAAACAGACCTTATTCCTATTCTCTTCCTGACCGCTAAATCAATGGAAGAAGATAAGATAAAAGGCTTTCAGTCGGGCGCCGATGATTACATCACAAAGCCATTCAACATGGCCGAACTTTTATTACGCATGGAAGTATTCCTGCGCCGCACCAAAAAAATGTATTCAGAAAAAGTACAGGAGTACCAGATCAGCAAATTGAAATTCTCTTATACCGATCTGAAGATTGTATCAGACCAGGGCACCTCATCCATGACACAGAAAGAAGCCGACCTGTTGAAATTTCTTTGCCAGCATCCCAACAAAGTATTGAAGCGCGAAGAAGTATTGCTGAACGTATGGGGCAAAGACGATTATTTTCTGGGCCGCAGCATGGACGTTTTTATTACAAAATTGCGCAAGCATTTTAAAGCAGACCCTAACATAGTACTGGAAACCATTCATGGTGTGGGCTTCCGTTTTAATGTACCTTCCTTATCTGCTGCATAGCTGAATGATACAAATGAGCTTTTGTTAAAGCGGGGTTATTCCCGCTTTTTTAGTGCGCGTATACACCAGCCGCTTTATCAACCTGTTATACTTTCCTATTATGATAATCATTGCCTTAACTGCTGTTTAACATAAGTTAATAACCACTTAACCAAAGACGGCGACAGCTTTGCACCTGCAACAAAAAATGGAACCATGTATCACCGTCTGTTAAGACCGGTATTATTCGCTTTACTACTAGCCTCCTTTACCGCGCATGCACAACAACCCGATACTGTGCAGCTCACACTCCCGCAAGCAGAACAAATGTTTCTTCAAAAAAATCTTGCGTTGCTGGCGCAGCAATACAATGCAGACATCAGCAAAGCACTGGTGGAACAGGCACGTTACTGGGACAATCCTGTACTGAATACAGACCAGAATATTTACGATGGAAAGTTTTTCCGGCACAATAAAGATTTTGGGCAGGTATATGTGCAATTGCAGCAGGTAATAAAAACTGCGGGCAAAAGAAACAAGCTGGTGCAACTGGCCAACGACGATGTGCTTTCCGCGCAACAACAGTTTAAGGATATCCTGCGCAACCTGCGCTTTGTATTGCGCAATGATTTCAGTACGCTTAACCTGCAGTTTAAAACCTGGGCAATTTATAATAGCGAAGTTGCTTCGCTGCAACAACTGGCTAATGGCATGGATGCACAATACCAGGCAGGTAATATTTCACAGAAAGACAACATCCGCGTAAAGGCGTTGCTTTATAGCCTGCAAACAGAAGCGGCTGCCATGCAAAGCCAGATAACCGATACTGAAAAAGAGCTGGCCGTTTTATTACAGGTAGGCGGAGATACTGTAATTGTTCCGCAACGTGCAGACAGTGTTAGCATCAACATGCAATACACGCTTACGGCTTTACTTGATTCGGCACGTGTTAACCGGCCCGATATACAACTTGCACAAACGAATCTTTTGTCACAACAGCATAACCTGACCTACCAGAAGGCATTGGGAAAGCCAGATGTAACCGTGGGCGTAGAGTATGATCAGCGCAGCAGTTATGTAAATAATTTCTGGGGCCTGGGCCTTTCGTTACCATTGCCCGTTTTTAACAGGAACAAAGGCAATATCAAAGCGGCACAGGCAAGCATACTGGGGGCAAATGTGCAAGTGCAACAGGCGCAAAACAGCGTGCAGCAAGATGTGATTGCGGCTTACCGCAAACTGCTAAACATACAGCAACTGCAACAGTCTATACCGCCGGATTTCATGAACAAATACAACCAGCTGATGAAAAACATGGTGCAGAGCTACAAAGAACGCCAGGTTGGCTTGCTTGAATTCATTGATTTTTTTGATGCCTACAAAGACGCCGCCTCCAAACAATTGCAGCAGCAGGCCACGCTGGTAAACGCTGCAGAAGAATTGAATTATACCACCGGCACCACTGTCATCAACCTTAAATAAACCCCTGAAAAAATTAATCATGCGCACAATTACTCATTTCATTTTTATGCTGACTGTTGCCGCCTGCCTGGCTTCCTGTAATAACAGCGATGCCAATAAAGCAACAGAAAAAAAAGACAAGGTATGTATCTCCGACTCTTTAGAGAAAATTATACACATGGATACCGCTGGTGTTGCCAATATAGATGATGAATTAAAACTTTCTGGCGAGGTAAGTTTCAACGATAACAAAGTGGTGAAGGTATTTCCGTTCAGCAGCGGCCAGGTGCTGGAAGTAAAAGTTTCTGTGGGCGATAAGGTTGCCAAAGGGCAAACACTGGCCATCATCAAAAGCGCGGATGTGGCTGGCAATTACAGCGATTTGTCTACCAGTGGCAATGATGTGGCCATTACCAAAAAACAAATGGACAATACCGAATCTTTATACAAAAACGGCATTGCCAGCGAAAGAGAATACCTGGAAGCAAAAGAAAATTACAACAAGGCCGTTTCTGCTGCCAACAAGGTAAAAGAAATGATATCCATCAACGGCGGAGGCCATACCTCTGCCAACGGTGTGTACGTCATTACAGCCCCAATGAGTGGTTATGTGGTAGAGAAAAAAATTAACCAGGGTGGTTTTATACGCAATGATAACAACGATAATCTTTTTACCATTGGCGATATCAGTGATGTATGGGTATGGGCCAATGTGTATGAAACCGATATTGCAAAAGTAAAAGAAGGGTATACGGCCAAAGTAAGTACGCTCGCTTACCCAGATTCAGTTTTTACCGGCATTGTTGATAAGGTAAACCAGATTCTTGACCCCACTACCAAAGTAATGAAAATACGCGTGCGCCTGGCCAACCCGGGCATGCGGCTTAAACCCGAAATGTTTGCCAACATCACTATTGAAAATAAAGAGGGGAGAAAGATGGTGATGATACCCTCAGACGGTGTGGTAAGCGATAATGGTAAAAACTTTGTCATCGTGTACCACAGCAAATGCAATCTTGAACTGAGAGAGATAACCGTACTGAAATCTGTAGCCGGCAAAGATTTTATTTCAGCAGGTCTGAAAGAAGGTGAACAAATTATAGGACAAAACCAGGTCTTACTTTTTAATGCGCTCAAAGAAGAATGATTGTAGTCTGCCACCGTAACCCTTGCGTATTTACTTACAATCATTCTACAACCCATCTTTATGAATAAGTTTATTAAAGGCATTATACATTTTTCACTCCGCCACCGCTACTTTGTTTTTTTTCTTACAGCAGTACTGGTTGCCCTCGGCATCTGGAGTTATAAAGAAACACCCATTGAAACCTTTCCGGATGTTACCAATACACAAATCATAATTATTGCACAATGGCCCGGCCGCAGCGCAGAAGAAGTGGAAAAGTTTGTGACCATACCCCTTGAAACAGTATTGAACTCTGTACAGAAAAAATCCAACCTCCGCACCACTTCTGCCTTCGGCCTGTGTTATATGCGCATCATCTTTGATGATGATGTAGACGATGCATTTGCGCGGCAACAGGTATTTACCAGGCTGAGCGGTGCCGATTTACCCGATGGCGTAAAACCCGATGTACAACCGCCCTACGGCCCCACCGGTGAAATCTTCCGGTATACCCTTAGCAGTAAGACCAAATCCATTCGCGATTTAACCACGATTCAAAACTGGGTATTAGACCGGCAGTTTAAAAGCGTGCCGGGCATTGCCGATGTAAACAGCTTTGGCGGAGAAGAAAAAGTGTTTGAAGTAAGCGTTAACCCAGACCTGCTCATCAAATACAATCTTACTTCGCTGGATGTATACAATGCCATTTCTAAAAGCAATGTAAACGTTGGGGGAGATGTTATTGAGCGCAACGGTCAGAGTTATGTGGTGCGGGGCATCGGTGTGCTGAATGATATAGACGATATCAACAATATCATTATCAATAAAGTTAATGGCGTACCGTTACTGGTAAAAAATGTGGGCACGGTGGTGGAAGCCGGCAAACCGCGACTGGGGCAGGTAGCCAGGGATCAGCAGGAAGATGTGCTGGAAGGTATTATAGTAATGCGCAAAGGTGAAAACCCTAGCGAAGTACTAGACAGGGTACGCGCAAAAGTAGATGAGCTCAATACCAGCATACTGCCAAAAGATGTGAAGATTAATACATTTTACGACCGTACCAACCTCATGGACTTTGCGCAGGAAACGGTTATTCACAACCTGATTGAAGGGATAGTACTGGTAACGGTGATCGTGTTATTGTTTATGGCCGACTGGCGTACCACCGTTACCGTTAGTATTATCATTCCGCTGTCGTTACTGTTTGCCTTTATCTGCATGCGTATAAAAGGTATGAGTGCCAATTTACTTTCAATGGGTGCCATAGATTTTGGTATTATCATAGACGGTGCCGTGGTAATGGTAGAGGGGCTGTTTGTGGCCCTTGACCACAAAGCGAAAGAAGTGGGGATGGAAAAGTTTAATAAGCTGGCCAAGCTGGGCCTCTTTAAAAATACCGGCACAGAAATGGGCAAGTCCATTTTCTTTTCAAAACTAATTATCATTACCTGCCTGGTACCCATTTTTGCTTTTCAGAAAGTAGAAGGTAAAATGTTTTCGCCGCTGGCATACACCCTTGGCTTTGCGCTGTTGGGCGCCCTGCTGTTTACCCTTACACTGGTGCCGGCGCTCTCCAGCATCTTGCTGAGAAAGAATGTGCGTGAAAAACATAACCCAGTGGTGATCTTTTTTGAAAAAGGCGTCAGCAAACTATTCAATATCGTTTACCGCAACCAGAAGATGAGCATTATTATTGCCATCGTATTTATGATATTGACTTTTTTCTCGGCGAAATTTCTGGGTACTGAATTTTTACCCGACCTGAATGAAGGTGCTTTGTGGGTGGAAGCTGAATTACCCATGAGTGTATCGCTGTCAGAAGCCAATACCATCTCCAATAAAATGATCGATATCCTGGCCAGGTTTCCGGAGGTAAAACAGACCTTGTCGCAGGTTGGGCGAACCAATGATGGTACTGACCCAAAAGGATTCTTCAATGTGCAGATACAGGTAGATCTAAAACCAAAAAAACAATGGGAAAGGAATATCACGGGTGAACAGCTGATTGATGAGATGGATGCACAGTTGCGAAAGTTCCCGGGTATTACTTTTAATTATTCACAACCCATACGCGATAATGTAGAAGAAGCAGTAGCCGGTGTTAATGCCGCATTGGCGGTGAAAATATTTGGGCCGGATTTTCAGGTGCTGGATGATAAAGCCGACAGCGTATTGAATGTATTGAAAACTGTGCGTGGCATAGAAGACCTGGGTGTGCTCAGAAATTTGGGCCAGCCAGAATTCAGGATTGAACTGGACCAGCAAAAAATGGCATTTTATGGCGTGAATACGGCAGACGCCAATGCTGTTATTGAAATGGCGATAGGCGGCAAATCGCCCACGCAGTTGTATGAAGGTGAAAGAAAGTTCGATGTGCGCGTACGTTACCAGAAGGAATACCGTGCCACACCCGACGCCATCCAAAACCTGATGGTACCCACTAATGACGGGGCCAAAGTGCCGTTGAAAGAAATAGCTGATATAAAAACACTAACCGGGCCCGCATTTATTTTCAGGGATAATAATATGCGCCATATTGCCGTAAAGTTTTCTGTGCGTGAGCGGGATCTGGGGAGCACCATTGCAGAAGCACAGCAGAAAGTGGATGCAGCCGTACATCTGCCACAAGGTTATAAAATGACGTGGAACGGCGAATTTGAAAACCAGCAGCGTGCCACCAAAACACTCGGCCGGGTGGTACCTATTTGTTTGTTGGCCATCTTTCTTATACTCTTCATAACGTATGGCAATGTAAAAGATGCTTTTCTTACAATCATCAATGTGCCATTTGCATTGATTGGCGGTATACTGGCGCTGCACATTACCGGTATCAACTTTAGTATTTCTGCAGGCATTGGGTTTATTGCGCTGTTTGGTGTTTGTATACAAAACGGTGTGATCCTAATATCGGTATTCCGCAAAAACCTGGATGCCGGAATGCACTTAGACGATGCCGTTAGAGAAGGTGTTATCTCAAGGGTAAGACCAGTGGTAATGACCGCCCTGATGGCCATGATTGGGTTAATGCCTGCCGCAATTTCTACCGGTATTGGAAGTGAAACACAAAAGCCGTTGGCCGTGGTAGTAATAGGCGGATTAATTACGGCAACTATTCTTACCCTGTTGATTTTACCTGCTATTTATTCATTGGTATTTAAATTTATGCACCAGCGCAGCAATCGTAAAATATTGAGAAAGGTGGGTGCGATAGGACAGTAAGATTGTGTTGAGTGTTGTGTGTTGTGTGTTGTGTGTTGAGTTGGAGCAGGGAATTATTGGCGCAAACGGAAGTCAAGTTTTATCTCTGCATTTGCAGATCTCCGCGCTAGCAAAAACTTGACTTCCTTTGCGGCGCAAAAAATGTCTATTGATCGCCTGCAATCCTGAAAGTGATTGGTTGTTTCTTATGAGATTTTACATAACGGCCGTTTTGAAGCGCGGGTGTCCACTTACCGCTTTTCTTTATAACAGCCACAGCGGATGCATACAGTTCCTGCGGCCCGCTAATAGCCACTACATTGCTTACGTTGCCTGCATCATCAACAATAAACTGAACGGTGACCATTCCCTGTATACCCTGCTCAGCAATTTCTTCGGGGAAATTAAGGTGGCGGTTCAGAAAGGCAGTCCATGCAGATAACCCGCCCGGATAAGTTGACTCCACTTCAATAGGTACAAATCCGCCATTATCAGCATCCTGCTTTTTCGGCGCGTCTACAATTCCTTTCTTTTCTTCCACCGGGGGACCAACCACCCCTAAATCATCACCGCCATCCGATTTTTGTAAACCAATTTTGGCAGTTTCCATCTCCTCTACAGTAGGTGGCATTTCTTCAGGAGCAACCTCTTTTACAATAACCGGAGGAGTAAGTATAACCATTTTTACTGCAGGGGCAGGAGGTGGTGGAGGCGGCGGTGGCGGCGGAGGCGGTACTGGTTTTGTTTCAGTTGGTTCCACTTTTGTCAGTTTAACATCCGGCCCTAACAACAATCGACCATCATCTTTTTTTTCTGACCCCAGTAATACATAGGTCAGGCATAACAGCAACGCCAACAGAAAAGTGATTACAAGGGCTTTGGTCAATCTTTGCTGATAGTGTTTACGCAAATCATATGCGCCATACGCTTTGTTGCGCGCATCAAAAATAATATCCAGCACATCGGCGGAAAGTATTTTACCTGCTTCCATAATAAATTATTTTTTTGGTGAGATAATAGGTAGCCTGCGGGATATTTATCCTGCAATACAACTTGTTCATAAATTTTTAGTGAAAAATGATATTGAGAGGTGAGTTGTTGCAACAACCCTAATTCTTCCGGAAAAACTTCTGGTACTAAGATTTGAATACAAGAAAATTCCATAAAACAAGCACGGCTTTTTGTTAATGGCTATAATTATTTGCATTCTTCGAGATAGCGTTTTTACTTTTGCGTTGCAAACAAATTACCTGATGAAAAGAACGCTACTATTTCTTTTATGTATTCCACCCGTACAACTTAGCGCGCAATTAATAAAAGACACTGCCGTCCAGAAAAACTGGAGCCTGCATATACAGGCAACGGTAATACCGCAATACCATTTTAATTTTTCTGCAAAATATACCGGCAACAACAGCCTGCAAACGAGTGAAAGTGTAAAGACATCGTTTACCAATACGTATTATATTGGCAGAAGACTGTGGCGCCATGCTGCCATTTATTTTAACCCGGAAATAGCTGGCGGAGAAGGACTAAGCAAGGCCACAGGTATTGCAGGTTTTGCCAATGGCGAAACATTCCGCATTGGAAGTGCGGCACCTAAATTATATGTTGCCAGGGCTTTTATTGAGCAGAAAATACCGCTTGGCCTTGGTAGTAATGTTATAGAAGATGACCAGAACCAATTGCGCGAAAATGCTCCAGCAGCCTGGCTTTCTATACGCGCCGGCAAATTCAGCGTGGCCGATTTCTTTGATGACAACACTTACAGCCACGACCCCCGAACCGATTTTATGAACTGGAGCCTGATGAGTGCGGGTGCATGGGACTATCCTGCCAATACAAGGGGCTATACCAACGGATTGGTACTTGCGCTGCAATACCCCTCATGGGCTTTGCGCACTGCATTGGTACAGGTACCGGAATCTGCCAACGGCCAAAAACTGGATACCAAACTCAGCAGCGCTTTTGGTACGGTGCTGGAAGCCGAAAAAAAATTCGTGCTTGGCAAATCCACCAATATTGTTTTACGCGCCGGCGGGTTTTACAACAAAGCGCGCATGGGCAATTACTTAGAATCCATCGACCTTGGCATATCTCAGTTTACCAGTCCGGATATAACCTTAACAAGAAAATACAGCAGGGATAAAAAAGGTTTTTACCTGAATGCGGAGTACAACCAACAACAAGGCGGTGCTTTCTTGCGGTACAGCAAAAATGATGGCAACAATGAGACATGGGCATTTACTGAAATAGACCAGAGCATTTCCGGCGGCCTTTCGCTAAACGGCAATGCATGGAACCGGTCATCCGATAAATTAGGATTGGCCTATGTGCGCAACGGCATTGGCAAGTACCACCGCGCCTACCTGGCACTAAACGGCTACGGTTTTATCATTGGCGATGGCAAGCTCAACTATGGTACAGAAAATATTATTGAGCTTTTTTACAGTTATCATATTTCAACACTTCATTTGTTCATCAGCCCAGATTACCAGTTTGTGGTGCACCCGGCTTACAACAAAGACCGCGGCCCTGTACACATTGTGGCTTTGCGCATGCACTTTGAGATATAGCAAGCTGTAAGCTTTTAGCTGCTGTTTTTCTTCTGTAGTCAAAAGAACGGGCTTACGGATGCCCTTACACGCTGGCAATAGTGCTCTTTTTCTCTTTTCCCCTCTTAGCCTTTTCTCTTTTGCCCTCTTAGCCCGGTTTTCGTAATTTGTTGTACCAAACAACGGCAACATGCGTTTAAAACTTACACTGCTTTTTTTACTTTTTGCTTTTTCTTTCCAACTCCTGACCGCGCAAAACAAAGCAACTGTTATTCCCGCTAACAAAAAATGGGTACTTGCATCGGTAGAAAAACACCAGCAGGAACTGATCAACCTCAGCGATTCTGTATGGAAGTTTGCTGAGACGGCTTTGAAAGAATCCAAATCTGCAAAAATACTGGCAGACTATGCAGAACAAAATGGGTTCAGCTTACGGCGTGGCGTAGCCGAAATGCCCACTGCATTTATTGCAGAGTACGGTGCGGGCAAACCCATTATTGCTATACTGGGAGAATTTGATGCATTGCCCGGTTTATCGCAGCGGGCCCAACCCATAAGAGCCGCATTAAAAGAAAACGCGCCGGGCCATGGGTGCGGTCACAATATGTTTGGCGCGGCCAGCCTGGGCGCGGCACTGGCCATTAAAGAATTGATAGCTGCCGGCAAACTAAAAGGTACCATTCGTTTTTATGGTACGCCAGCAGAAGAAGATGTGGGTGGTAAAATTTATATGGCACGCGCCGGTTTGTTTAGCGATGTAGATATATGCCTCGACTGGCATCCTGACTTTGAAAACAAAGCAGGTATGCAAAGCTCACAATCTATGGTTAGCTACATAGTAGAATTCATAGGTAAAAGTGCGCACGCAGCGGCAGACCCATGGAATGGTCGCAGCGCATTAGATGGGGCAGAATTCTTTGCCCATGGCATCAATTACCTGCGCGAGCATGTGCGGCCCAGCGTACGCATGCATTATGTGTTTAAAAAAGCCGGCGATGTACCCAATGTAATTCCGGCAGAAGCGAGCGTGTGGATATGGATACGTGATTCCAAACGGAGTGGTGTTGCCGCAGTGGAAAAAAGAATGCGCGAAATAGCACAGGGTGCAGCTACCATGGCTGGTGTGGAAAGTTCCATAAAACTAACCAGCGGCGATTATGAATTACTTGTCAATGAAACTGGCGCAAAAACATTACAGGCCAATATGGAACTGGTAGGCCCTATCAGCTATACAGCCGAAGAAACAAATTTTGCTAACACCATTATGAAAGAATATGGCAGCGAACCAAAAGGAATGAAAGGCGTCATAAAGCCATTGGAAACCACCAGGGCTGATCCCGATGGCGGCTCTACAGACGTGGGTGATGTTAGCTACCTTGTGCCTGAAATTAGTTTGCTGGCTGCCACCGCACCGTACCAGGCACCCTGGCATTCGTGGGTGGTAGTGGCCTGTGGCGGTATGTCTATTGGCCATAAGGGTATGTTGTTTGCTGCAAAATCATTGTCGGCTACCATGGTAGACCTGTTTGAGAATGAAAAACTGCGGCAGGATATGCGGAAAGAATTTGATCAGCGCAAAGGTCAGGAAGTGTGGAAGGCCATGTTGCCGGAAGGGCCGCCGCCAGTGCCTGTTAGCGGCGCACAACAGTAAACAGGAATGAGTGTTGTAGCAGGGCAGGCAATCATGGTAAATAGCCTTCCATTGCCGGGTTTCCAAGAATTAAAACAGGGTCTTACCAATTGCCGTTTTTGCCTTAATTTCGGCATTCAAATCTGAAGAATATATGGCTGAAGTGATTCTTATGCCCCGATTAAGTGATACGATGACTGAAGGCGTGATTGCTGCCTGGCACAAAAAAGTGGGCGATAGCGTTAAAAAAGGCGATCTGCTGGCTGAAGTGGAAACCGATAAAGCCACCATGGAACTGGAAAGCTATAAAGACGGCACGCTACTGCACATTGGCAGTGATAAAGGTGGTAAACTACAGGTAAACGATCTGCTGGCCATTATTGGTGCACCGGGTGAAGATGTATCCAGCCTGGTTAAAGGCGGCGCTGCTGCACCGGCTGCCGATACCAAAAAAGAACCTGAAGCAAAAAAAGAAGAAGCACCCGCTAAAGAAGCTCCTGCTAAAGACAAGAAAACTGAAGATAAAAAAGAGCCCGCCCCGGCTGCTGCACCAGCAGGCGGCGCCATGGATCTTTCAAAAGTAGAAGAGGTGATACTGATGCCGCGTTTGAGCGATACCATGACCGAAGGCGTCATTGCTGCATGGCATAAAAAAGTAGGCGATGCCGTTAAAAAAGGTGACCTGCTGGCCGATGTGGAAACGGATAAAGCTACCATGGAACTGGAAAGCTATAAGAATGGTAAACTACTATACATTGGCGCAGAAAAAGGCGATAAAGTTGCGGTAAACGCATTGCTCTGTATTATTGGTGAAGAAGGAAAAGTAGACGTTGATAAAATTGTAGCTGCAGCAAAAGGCGGTGTGGCTGCTCCTGCTGCGGAAGCAGCACCAGAGCAGAAATCTTCCGGCAACGCTGCAACAGCTACCGCTGCTCCTGCAAAAGAAGCAACTGAGGCACCGGCTGCTACCGGCAATGCACCCGCTTCACAAAATGGCCGGGTAAAAGCATCGCCCCTCGCAAAAAAACTGGCGGCAGAAAAAGGCATTAATATATCACAGGTACAGGGAAGCGGTGATGGCGGACGCATCACCAAATCTGATATTGACAACTATAAACCTGCCGCTGCAGCAGAAGCCAAACCAGCTGCTGCCGCTGCTTCAGCCAGTGCACCTGCCGGCCAGGTAAGTTTTGATGAAGTACCGGTAACGCAAATGCGCAAAGCCATTGCGAAAAGCCTGTCGGGCAGTTTGTTTACCGCCCCGCATTTTTATGTTACCATGTCTATTGATATGGACAAAGCCGTTGAAAGCCGCGCCAAACTCAACGAAGTAAGTAAAGTAAAAATTTCATTTAATGATATGGTGCTGAAAGCTTGCGCCATTGCATTAAAACAACACCCTGCCATCAATAGCAGCTGGCTGGGCGATAAAATACGCGTAAACCATCATGTTAATATTGGTGTGGCCGTTGCCGTACCCGATGGGTTGCTGGTACCAGTAGTGCGTTTTGCCGATACAAAAACACTCAGCCAGATTGGAACAGAAGTAAAAGAATTTGCGCAGAAAGCAAAAGATAAAAAGTTACAACCGGCAGATTGGGAAGGCAGCACGTTTACCATTTCTAACCTGGGTATGTTTGGCGTAGATGAGTTTACTGCCATTATTAATCCGCCCGATGCCTGCATACTCGCCGTAAGCGCTATACAACAGGTACCGGTGGTAAAAGACGGACAGGTAAAACCAGGTAATATCATGAAAGTTACACTCAGTTGTGATCACCGTGTTGTGGATGGCGCAAGTGGTGCTGCATTTCTGCTTACACTGAAAAGCCTGCTGGAAGAACCCTTACGCATGCTTATCTGATGCAACAATCAAATTATCAATATAAAAAGTCCCGCTTATGGCGGGACTTTTTTTTCATTAGCACTTCAACACAACAAATATTGCATATTCAAACCGCTTAACTACCGGTTTCTTCTACCGCCACTATTGCTGAATTGGGAGCGTTGTATTTGTATTTTAACTGGTAGCCTTCTTCCGCATCAAAGAGAATCTTACCGTTAGCTTTTAAATGCAGATCACAAACACCATTTATGCTTACTTGCAGCTTGGGTGTATGCAACGGATCAAAAGTTACCACACCGGCATCGGCATTTACTTCAAGGCTCGACAAATGTTTAACGGCAATGGTTACCTGCACTTTACCCCTGTAAGAACTACGTTCGCGCGAAGCAATGGTAAGGATGCCTTTGCTTACGGTGAGCGCAATTTGCGGAACCAGTTGCTCATCGCCCTCCACGTATGCCTTCTTGAGCGTATCGTTCTGTACTAATACAACATCTACATTGGTGTTGATTACAATTTTCTGAAATGAAGATACTGCCAGTTCAGAAATGGCATAGTTTGTTTCGTTTGCGGGTTGTGCATAGCTCGCCACCACCAGGGCCAGCAGCAATAAAAACATAAGACCCAATTTCTTTTTCATAATAATAAGAAGGTTTAATAGTTATTCAAATGATGGTGCAAATATGATGACAGATCCACGCACCGAAAATATTGTTCAGTGTGAACTGTTAGAAATGCAGGTTGAAGTGAGTAATAAGGGGCTAAGAGAACAAAGCGAAAAAGAGCTTTATGCTCCCGACCTTGCGAAAAAAATGTAGCACAACCAGGCAGAAACTGTTTCAAATACTCACTTTTAAATGTTGCACACCTGAAGAATGCCTTCAGCTAACCCAAAAGGTCACACATTACTTTGCCTTTTTTTCTGCTTGCAGTTTTATTCATAAAGCGAAGCGCCACTAACTGCTATCCTCTTTCTCTCTTTGTTCTCTTAGCTTACCGCTTCGTATAAATTATTTCATATGCTAACTTCTACATGTTGCGTTCAGCCCAAACTAAAAAGTCACAAATTACTTTGCCTTTTTTTCTGCTTGCACCTTTAGGCATAAAGCTAAGCGCGACTAACTGCTATCCTCTTTCTCTCCTTGTTCTCTTAGCTTACCGCTTCGTATAATTTATTTCATATGCTAACTTCTACATGTTGCGTTCAGCCCAACCAAAAGCTCACAAATTACTTTGCCTTTTTTCTGCTTGCAGTCATAGTTTTAAAGCGAAGCGCCACTAACTGCTATCCTCTTTCTCTCCTTGTTCTCTTAGCTTACCGCTTCGTATAAATTATTTCATGGCCCTCTACACCAGTTACCAGAATCTTTCCGGCAGATTTTAGGTTTACCGCGCAATTGGCATTAACAAATACTGTTAGTTGGGAGGATGCCAGCACGTTTTGCGCAACAATCTGCGCGTCGGCATTAATTTGTAGCCAGGTTAGCTTATCAACCGGTATGGTGAGTTTAACTTTTTCATTGCCAGCAGGTTCCTTGCCAGATACCGTCATTACATCTTTGGCAATGAACAATACCATGGCAGCTACCAGATTTTCATCGCCTTCTATAATAGCTTGCTTAGACGCATCATCCTGTACCAACACCAGTTCTACAGGTGTATTGATGAATAGCTTTTGAAATGAAGTAAGTGATACCGCCAATGTTTTGGCAGGTGCATGACTTGTTTGTGCAACAGATGATGCCACCAGCAAAATAGCCAGCAACACCACCAGCGGGTGTTTCTTGTTCATAATAATAAGGTTTAACGGTGAATGGTTCCGTGGTGCAAATATGGCGTGCACAACCCGAGTATAAAACACCTATCCAGGTGAAATGCATAAAAAACAGGGTGAATGGCATGGCTAAGAGTGGAAGGAGAAAAAGAGAAATGGATTTTACGCTTCCAACTCCCCTGCTGCATCATACGCTGCTGCCTTCTTTAGCGTAGTGCCCACTTTTTTCTCTTTGATCGCTTAGCTCAAAAGTTGCTGACTCATCTAACGCTGTGAAAAACTCTTTTACTCTCTTAGCCCGCTTAGCCAGGTTTTTACTAACTTGACTACATGCAGCGTTCAACCATTCAATTGCTCCGGTTTCATTTTTCATTTTTTCTGATGCCGGTGTATCTTTTTGCACTTAGCCGGGTGGTATACACCAACTGGTGGCGTGCATTGCTGATTTTTGGAATTCTTCATTTGCTGGTATACCCGGCCAGTAATGGCTACAACAGTTATATGGATCGCGACGAAACCAGTATTGGCGGTATCAAACATCCCATGGCGCCCACCCAGCAATTGTTTAAGGTTACGGTTGCAATGGACATCATAGCAGTTCTACTAAGCTGCCTGGTAAGCGCGTGGTTTGCTTTGGGTATTTTGCTCTACATACTTGCATCCAGGGCGTATAGTTATCGCGGTATACGATTAAAAAAACATGCTTTTGCCGGGTACTTCACTGTGGTTATTTTTCAAGGTGCGGTTACCTTCTGGCTGGTTTACCACGGCAGCCATGAACCGCTTACTTTTAATGTGCCCGCAAGCGGTATGCTGGCAAGCAGTTTACTCATTGGCGGTTTCTATCCTCTTACACAGATATACCAGCATGAAGCCGATGCAAAAGATGGCGTTCACACCATTAGCAGCAGGCTTGGTTACAGGGGAACCTTTATATTTACTGCAGCAGTTTACAGTGTGGCATTTGCCGTGCTGGCCTATCATTTTTTTTCGGCGCTCGACTGGGACAAATTTGGTGTGCTGGCAACCTGTATGCTACCAATTCTCGTATATTTTTTTATATGGGCACGAAAAGTGTGGAAAGATGATGCAACGGCTAATTTTAGTAACACCATGCGCATGAATCTGCTCGCCTCTGTTTGTACCAACACAGGTTTTTTGATTCTTGTTATCTGGAAAATAGTAAGCAATTGAGTAAAATTATATCAATCGGCACAGCAGTTCCGGCACATAAACACCGCCAGGAAGATATCATGCATTTTATGCAGCAGGTATATGCTATGAATGAAATGGATAACCGAAAAATGCGGTTTCTCTACCATCAGAGCGGTATAGATACCCGTTACTCAGTGGTGCATGACTACAGCAAAACAATCAATGAATGGAAATTTTACCCGCATTCAGAAAACCTGGAACCATTTCCGAGCCTTGAACTGCGGATGATTTGGTATAATAAATTTGCGCCGCCGTTAAGCGTAGATGCCATCAGAAAATGTACAGACGGGTATATACAGACAAAAGAAATAACACACCTCATAACCGTTAGCTGCACGGGCATGAGTGCACCTGGTTTAGACTTGCAGGTGATGGACCTCATGGATCTGCCCAAAAACATTTACCGCAGCTCCGTTAATTTTATGGGCTGTTACGCCGCCATCCATGCCATGAAAATGGCTGATAGCATTTGCAGGAACGATACAGCTGCAAAAGTGGTTATCGTATGTACCGAACTGTGTACCCTGCATTTTCAGAAAGAACCTACCTCAGACAATATTGCCTCCAGCCTGCTGTTTAGTGATGGGGCGGCTGCGATGCTGGTAACACACGATGATTTTGCCAGGAAAGGGATACGCATTGATAGCTTCTATTCCGAGGTGGTGCTAAAAGGTAAAAAAGATATGGCCTGGGAACTTTCCGGTACCGGCTTTTTAATGACCCTGAGTGGTTATGTTCCTGAATTGATTGAAGAAGATTTTGAATCACTCGTCATTCGTGCACTGCACAATGCCCAAAAAACAAAAGAACACATTACCCACTGGTGCATCCACCCCGGTGGCAAAAGAATACTGGATACCATTGCAAAAACATTGGCATTGCCACAACAGGCTTTACAATGCAGTTATGATGTAATGAAGGCATACGGCAATATGTCGTCGCCCACTATTCTTTTTGTATTGAAAGAACTGTTAGAACAACAAGTGTCTGGCGGTAAAAAAGAAATATTCGGCGCTGCTTTTGGCCCAGGGCTTACCATGGAAACCTTTGTACTGGAAGCGAACGAAGATGTTGTAAGTGGTAAGTTGTAAGTTTGTCAGCGATAATAATTCTGCACGTGAACTGATGAACGATAGAACTCACGAACTATTGAACTCTTAATTATTAATTCTTAATTCTTAATTATTAATTCCTAACCGCTCTTGCCCCGCTCCTACCAAAAAGAATTGCTGGATGGTACAAACATTCCTTTTGCCGATATCAGGCAAAATATGAAGGAGTTGGATTTTATCAATACACACCTTGGCGGACATGCCATTACTTTACAGGGTTTTAAACAACTACTGCAAAACAAGCCATCAGTTACCGTGTGCGAAATTGGTTGCGGCGGCGGCGATAACCTGCTGGCCATATATGAATGGTGTACAAAGAACCAGGTAAATATTTCGCTCACCGGTATCGATTACAATAAAGACTGCATTAGCATTGCAGCTGACCGCTTGCCTGCGGGCAGCAGGTTGCTTACCACAGATTATAAACTGGCAGATTTGCGCAGCCATCCCCCCGATATCATTTTCTCTTCGCTGTTTTGTCATCATTTTACTGATGAAGAACTGGTGTTTATGCTGAATTGGATGCACAACAATGCGCGCATCGGTTTTTTTATTAACGACCTGCACCGCCATTTTTTAGCATATTATTCTATAAAATTTCTTACCGGTGTTTTCTCAAAATCTTATCTTGTAAAGAATGATGCACCGCTTTCTGTGCAGCGGGGGTTTGTAAGAAAGGAGTGGGAGGCATTATTGAAGCAATCGGGCGTTCAACACTATCACATAGAATGGAAATGGGCTTTCCGGTGGCTGATAACCAGCCGGCATGATTAAACAAACAACCATGTACAGCATTGCCAGTGAAACTGCTCCCACGGCAGATCCCATGGAAATGGAGGAACCTGTCTATGACACTGCTATTATTGGCGGTGGTCTGGCAGGTCTTGCATTGGCCATACAACTGGCTAAGGAAAATTTCCGCGTCATTGTGTTAGAAAAAGAAACCTATCCATTTCATCGTGTGTGCGGAGAATACATCAGCTTCGAATGCTGGAATTTTCTGGAGAGCATTGGCTATCCTTTAAGCGATATGGATTTACCTGCTATTAAACGATTGCTGGTATCTGCCCCCAACGGAAGTACGCTGCAACACGATTTGCCATTGGGCGGTTTTGGCATCAGCCGTTATAAAATAGATGCTGAGCTGGCACAGATTGCAATTGCCAATGGCGGGGAAGTAAGGGAGAATGAAAAGGTAAACGATGTGTCTTTTAACGGCAGTTTGTTCAGGGTGCGGGCAGGCAACATTACCATTAAAGCAAAATGTGTGGCCGCATCATTTGGTAAACGCAGCAATTTGGATGTAAAGTGGAAACGGCCATTCTCTCTGCAGAAACCAGGAAAGTTGAATAACTATATTGGCGTAAAGTACCACGTTAAAATAAACACGGCAGCAGATACTATTGTGCTGCATAATTTTGCCGATGGTTATTGTGGCATGTCGCAGGTAGAGAACAATGTTTACTGCCTGTGTTACCTCACCACGGCACGCAACCTTAGAAAATCTCGCAACAGCATTCATGACATGGAGCAGGAGATCTTGTACAAAAATCCTTTTTTAAAACATATTTTTTCAACAGCAACATTTGTTTACAAAGAGCCGGTTACCATAGCACAGGTATCGTTTGCATCAAAAAAACAGGTAGAAGATCATGTGCTGATGGTGGGCGATGCAGCCGGCATGATAACGCCTTTGTGCGGCAATGGTATGAGCATGGCCTTACATGGAAGTAAAATAGCGGCAGCCCGCATTACGGCTTTTCTGCACGGAAAAACAACAAGGCAACAGATGGAAACAGATTATACCCGTGAATGGAATGCGCTATTTGCCAAAAGATTACGCACCGGCAGGTTTATTCAGGGCATGTTTGGCAAAGCCTGGGTAACCAATGTTTTTATAGGCATATTGAAACCGTTTCCGAAAATTATAGCATATTTGATACGCCAAACCCATGGAGAACCCTTTTGAAAACTAATCTACTACAGCATGAAGAAGTTGTTATTGCTCCTATTTGTTGGCCTCGTGGCAATGCTGCACTTACAAGCACAAGATTATCACGCCATACAGGGCTCATCCTACGCGGGTGCACTGGGGGTGCATAACAACCCCGCCTCAATTGTAAACACACCTTTCAAATGGGATGTAGTGCTGGTGGGCACACAGTTGAAAAGCTCTACGAACGCCTTTACTATTTATGATTATTCGCTGCTCTCCTCACCCGCCAACTCTTTATATTACTTAGACAAAGGAAAATACAAACGCAGGGCCAACCTGAACTTCAATGTAAACCTGATCAATGCCAGGATTGCGTTGAACCGCAAAAGCGCCCTTGCTTTTGGCGTAAACGTGAAAAGTTATACCAACCTGCAAACCAGCGATTATAATTTTGTAGACACACTGGACAATGTAACTGATTTTTTAAAGCTCAACCCAGACATCACCGGTATAGATGCCAAAGTGCGCAGCAGTACGTGGGTGGAAGCATATATTAGTTATGCCCGCACGCTGTACGACAATGACTTTAGCCGCCTCAATGCTGGCATTAGCCTGCACGTGGGGCGTGGTGTGTCTGGCGCTTACACCAACATAAACAATGTCAGCTTTTCGCAAACGGTGCAGAACAATGCTACCGTGTATAATATTAACGCTGCCAATTTTATTTATGGTTATTCGGCCAGCTATGATCACTGGCATGATTACAACAGCACGTCTCAAAACTTCAGTAATATGTTGGGCCATGCAGAGGGCGGTGCTTCCATTGACGCCGGCATAGAGTATTTGATAAAGCCACAGGGCACCAGCAGCTTTAACGATGATGAAGACTATTATGATTACGATTGGAAAATTGGCCTTTCTCTTTTAGACATTGGTGCCAACCAGTATAAATATGGTACGCAAAGCCGCACTGTATCGAGTATAAAAACTAATGTTACCGGCAATGCGCTCGATAACAAATTTATTGGTATAGGTTCAGCAAAAGAATTTAACGATAGCCTTGCCACCGTTGTAAATGGTGATCAGGCAACCGGAAAGTTTACGGTAGTTAATCCAACACGATTGGTAGCAAATGTAGACCGTTACATCACCGGTAATTTTTATCTTAATGCAGAACTATCGGTGAATATACCGCTTGCCTCTATAAAGAAAGCTTACCTGCAGGTGAAACAAACCAACCTGGTAACCGTAACGCCCCGCTGGGAAACAAAACGTTTTGGCTTTTACCTGCCGCTCCAGCTCAATACAAAAAACCAGTTCTGGGTAGGTGGCGCATTTAAAGCCGGCCCGCTGTTATTTGGCTTGCACAACCTGGTGAACCTTTTTGGCAAATCATCCACACAAAATGGTGGTGGATACATTGCCCTTATCTTCCGCGCATCCAAAGGCGCCAACGGAAAAACAGACCAAAGATTGAATTGTCCCACGTCGATTTGGTAGGTATGTCTGATCGCTGATGTCGGTGTCTGAGGCCGAGTGAATGTCTGATTTCTGATGTGTTCATCGCTGATTTGCTGTAAAGGAACATTTCCGCCTTTGTTGGTATTTTCGCGCCTTTGTTGGTGTTTCACCAACTTCACGCCTTTGTTGGTGTTTTCACCAACAATGTAGCTCCCACTTACCAGCAGCTCCCCTCGCCTATGTTGGTGTTTTCACCAACATCTACTCTCAAACTAATTTTCTCGCCTTTGTTGGTGTTCACGCCTTGGTTGTTGTTTTCACCAAAACTTCCTACTCACGCCTATGTTGGTGTTTTCACCAACATTTACTTTTAGTAATTTTTCACGCCTTGGTTGGTGTTTTCACCAACACTTCTTACTCCACGCCTATGTTGGTGTTTTCACCAACATTTACTTTTATTAATTTTCAATAAATTTTGAAAATTCAGAAATAGAAGTTAACTTTGATTAAACGCTCATATGAAATTAACCGAGGCCAAATTGCAGTTTATTGCTTCCTGGGGTGCATTTGGCACGCATTGGGGCATCAACCGTACCATGGCACAAATACATGCATTACTGTTGGTGAGTGCAGACCCCCTCAACCAGGATGATATTATGGAACAGCTTAACATCAGCCGGGGCAATGTAAATATGAATATCCGCGAGCTGATTGACTGGGCCTTAGTAGACAGGGTGATTGTGCCAGGTGAAAGAAAAGAATTTTTTAGCGCAGAAAAAGACATCTGGAAAGTAGCCAGGCTCATTATCAAAGAAAGAAAAAAACGCGAGCTGGATCCTATGCTCAAATTGCTCGACCAATTGAAAGAAGTTGACGGAGATAAAAAAGACAAACAGGTAAAACAATTTGTTGATACCATCAGCGGCATCAAACGTTTTGGCGAACAGGCCGATAAAATGCTGGATGTAATGGTAAAAGCCGATGAGAATTGGTTTGTTGGAAGTTTGATGAAGTTCTTTAAATAATAAATACAAGATAAAAAGCTGTTTGCAATAACAGCTTTTATTTAGCACTATTATTTCATTTTTTTCTGAAAGTTTAATAACTACGAATATGAAAAATAAAAAAATAGTCATTGCCGGTGGCACAGGCTTTATAGGTCAGGCATTGGCCGCCTACTTTGGTAAAGAGAACCAGATTATTGTTATCAGCAGAAATGCAGTAAACGGTCATAACAATAATAACCGTCAGCAATTGCTGCTGCCAACGCAAGGATACAATATTACTTATCGCCGCTGGGATGGACAACGCGCCGAAAAACACTGGACCAGCGAACTGGAAGGAGCAGACATTGTAATTAACCTGGCTGGCAAAAGTGTTAATTGCCGCTATACAGAACACAATAAAACAGACATTACCAATAGTCGCATCAATGCCACCAAAGCAATTGGTGAAGCCATTCGCAATTGCATTGTTCCTCCTAAATTATGGATCAATGCGGGTTCTGCTACCATTTACCGGCATGCCACAGATGCACCGCAAGATGAATTCAATGGACAGTTTCACGATGACTTTTCTGTACAGGTTTGTAAAAAATGGGAAGCTGTCTTTGATGAACAACGCACACCCTTTACACGGAAAGTAATGTTAAGAATGGCAATTGTATTGGGTAACGGCGGTGTAATGATACCTTATTGCAACCTCCTCAAATTTGGATTGGGAGGAAAGCAGGGCAGCGGTAAACAAATGTATAGCTGGGTACACATAGAAGATGTATGCCGCATGGTGGAATGGATGCATGAGCACCGCGAGGCAGAAGGTGTTTACAACTGCGCGGCGCCCAACCCAGTCACCAATGCATTTTTTATGAAAACGCTGCGCACCATTACCGGCACTGTAATTGGTTTACCAGCATACAAATGGATGTTGAACATTGGCGCATGGCTGATTGGTACAGAAAAAGAGCTGTTGCTGAAAAGCCGTTGGGTGGTGCCTGCAAAGTTGCTGCAAGCAGGTTTTGTTTTTAACTATGCCAAACTGGAAGATGCACTCAAAAACATACTCAGTAGCATTCATTGGAAAAAATACCGGTTGTTTAAAAATTTTTTGGCGCCTTTGCCATACCCGGGCGTTGGTGCTGGCCTTAAACCCATTAAAAGTTGACTTCTTTTTGCCTTAAATTATCCGTTTAACAAATCCAGCATTACATTTGTTATTATACTGTATAACACGCTACCTATGGATCAGCAAAAAAAGAAAACCCTGGTACTTGGCGCATCCGATAACCCATCGCGATACAGCTGTCTGGCCATCAACAGGCTGAGAAATAGTGGCCATCCCGTGGTGGCCATTGGCAAAAAAAAAGGCGCAGTAGCAGATGTACCGGTTACTACTGAACAAAAACCTACCGAAGATATTGACACCGTTGTACTCTATCTAAATCCTGCTAACCAGAAAGAATATTATAACTACATATTATCACTTAAGCCAAAGAGAATAATCTTTAATCCCGGCACAGAAAACCCTGAACTGGCAAGGCTTGCAGCGGATAATAATATACGCCCCATGGAAGCTTGTACGCTGGTATTGCTGAGTACCGGCCAATTTTAATGCTGCACGCAATTTTTGTTTTCCCCCTCCGTTTTAAATCTGTACTTCTGTTGTTGTAAGAAGTCTGTTGTTGTTCGTACCCTTCTGAAAACATATCCAAATCCTTAAAAACAGATCCGATGAAAATCCTGTGTCTATGGGGCATGCTTTTTTGTATGGTATTGCCCGGTATTGCTAATTGTCAGATTCAACCTCCGCTTAATCAGCAGCCTGTAGAAAGACCAGCGCTTTTTGCACAATTGCCCGAAAAGATAGCTATACCTGTAACTGCCCTCCGGCAAATTTTCTCTGCTTCACTTAACGGAAATATCTCTGTTGCACTAGGCGCTTCATTTAAAATTGAAGGAACAGTGATTGCAAAAGCAAATATTTCGCCCGAACAATTAAGCATCAATATACGCTGCAATAATTTTCAGAACGCACTGCTCAATATCTCCCGCATAACAGATGCCGACGGCTCCGTTTCTTTTATTGGCCGCATTGTAAGCATGCATCATGGAGACGTGTTGCTGTTATGGGAAGAAAAAGGTCAGTATACATTCATCAGGCAAAAACAATTACTCGCAATGGTTGAATAAACACCGTTTACCCCATTAGCCTATATCCGTTTCTATGAAAACCATCCCATCATTTTTACTGTGTGTATGCACCCTGTTATTTGGGCACAGTATGGCACAGGTGCCCAAGCTTAGCAGCTATGCAGTTGCACCAGCTACGGTATTCATAGATTTTGACGGCCACCTCGTAACAGGCACCGCATGGAATATGAGCGGCGATATTGATGCCGCAGGCACAGGTTACGCAACCGCTACTATTACCGAAATATTTAACCGGGTGTCAGAAGACTTTCGCCCTTTTAACCTGAATATAACCACAGATTCAACAGTGTACTGGTCGGCACCCAGAAACCGGCGCATGCGCATTATAGTTACCCCCAGCTCTCAATGGTATGGCTCGGCAGGTGGTGTGGCATATGTGGGTTCTTTTATCTGGGGCGATAATACACCGGCATGGGTATTTTCTGCGTTGTTGGGCAACCGTACCAAATGGGTAGCAGAAGCCATTTCACATGAGATTGGCCACACCCTGGGCCTGCAACACCAAAGTGTATACGATGCCACCTGCAGAAAAACTGCTGAATACGCCACCGGGCAGGGCGCCGGAGAGATAGGATGGGCGCCTATTATGGGTGCGGGTTATTACCAGAACCACACTACCTGGAACATAGGGCCCAGTACCATTAATTGCAACTCCATTCAAAATGATTTTGATATCATCAGCACCAGGAACGGCTTTGGATTAAGAACAGATGACCACAGCAACAGTATTACCAGTGCCACCAACATTAATATTCTTGGAGCCGCGTTTACCGCAAGTGGGCTCATCAATACCACGGCAGATGTAGATGTTTTTAAATTAAATCTTACTCAACCTACCTGGCTGAAATTAAGCGCTATTCCCCAAAACGTTGGTGTGGGCGATGATGGTGCCAACATAGACATTCAGGTAGCATTGCTAAATGGCAATGACACGATAAATATTTATAACCCCTCCACCCTTCTCAATGCCGGCGTTGATACCAACCTCAATGCCGGTACTTATTACCTGGTGGTAGACGGCGTGGGCAATATGTACCACAATGATGAAGGCAGCATTGGGCTGTACAATATCACCGGCACACTGGCCACCGTATTGCCTGTAAAAAGTTTCAATTTCAAGGGTGCGGTGGTAAACGATCAACACCAATTGTTGTGGTGGTTGCAAACAGACGAAGCCGTTAAACAACTGGTTATTGAATCATCAGCAGACGCACATCATTTTACTACACTTGCAGTGGTAGATCCTTCCTTAAAATCTTTTGCATACAAGCCCGCAGGTAATGAAACCACCTGGTACCGGTTAAAGGCGATAACAGCAGCAGATAACCGTGAATATACCTCGGACATTATAGCCCTTACATCGCGTAATAACAACCTAGGCATTAAGGTTATCAATACCAACACAGCCGATATAATAGTTAGCAGCAGTAACAATTTTGTATACCGGCTGTTTACTGCCGGTGGCCAGTTGTTGGGCAATGGCAAATTGCAGCCAGGCATTAACCATCTGCCTTCTCTGGGTGCCAAAGGCTTGTTATTATTGCATTGCAGCAATGGGAACCAATCTTTTACCCAAAAAATAATAAAACAATAACGGCCGGGTCTTGCTTTAGTTAAATGGTTTATTCGTAAATTCGGAAAACCCATTTACATATGATCTGGAGAAAATTTAACGGCGACCCGCTTGAGTTACCCATCAAAGAGGCTGTTGAAAACACCATCAAAAGGGAAAGCAACAAAGGCTACCACCTTAAAGTATGCATTGGTACAGACAGCCAGGTAAAGGGCAGCGACACCGAATTTGCTACCGTAATTGTTTTCCTGCGCGAAGGGCATGGCGGTTTCATGTTTATTCACAACGAAAAAACAAAGAACCGTTACAGCATCAAAGAACGTATGCTGGTAGAAGTTGCCAAGAGTATTGAAATTGCGTACGAGCTTTGCCCGCTGTTTACAGAATACGATGTAGACATGGAAGTGCATGCAGACATTAATACCAATCCCCATTTTAAAAGCAATGACGCGCTCAAAGAAGCCATGGGGTATATACTTGGTATGGGCTTCGCTTTTAAAGCCAAACCCGAAGCCTTCGCCAGCAGCAGCTGCGCCAATAAAATAGTTAACTGATTCCCTTCGCTGATGAAGGGTTTTTTGTTTATGGCTGTGTACCAAACACCGCCCGGGGATTAATCGCTCTTGTATATTTGAAGTTTGATAGTTTGATTGTTGAATTCTTTGCCCGGCAAAGACATCCTGCAAATCCCATACAACCCACAAATCCCGGTTCAGACAGTTGAGGCCAATCGTTAATTTCTAATTATTAATTAGTGGTGTCCGGGAAAAAATTATCGCATTTTCCGAAAACCGAGTTGTAGCAAAGGTTTTCAGTGATTTAAACAAGCGGAGGGCTTGCATTTCTAAGACCTGATACCAGTACGCTTTGAGATGCCTCGTTTTCCGTCAGCTTTGTACAGAAGTTGAATGATGCGATGGCTGAAATACCTACTACTGCTCAATTACAGGGGAAAAGGAAAACGCAGCATCGAAAAGCGTACGAGCGCCCGGCCGGCCTGAGGCCATCGTATTAAAAGGTTTGTACGATTTAACCGGACAATAATAATTATTAATCTTTAATTTTTCCATACGCATCATTCATCTGCGCAATTGCCTTCAACACTTTATCGCGCCCTGTCTTTTTCATGGCGCTGGTTACAAAATGCGCCGGCAAAAACTCCCATTGTTTACGCATGGCATCCAGGAATGCCTTTACATTGGCGGCAACCACCCGTTGTGTTTCTTTGTCTGATTTGGTAAAAATGAGCGCAAAGGGTATCTCCCACTCGCCCAATTGGTTTACAAAATCCAGATCTATTTTTTGGGGCCCGTGGCGGCTATCGATCAATACAAAAATGTTGACCAGGTTCTCCCGTTTGCGCAGGTAGTTTTCGATCATTTGCTCCCAGCGGCGGCGGTCGCGTTGCGATACTTTTGCAAAACCATAACCGGGCAAATCAACAATGTACCAGCTTTTATTGATGATAAAATGATTGATCAGTTGCGTTTTACCCGGTGTGCCCGAAGTTTTGGCCAGTTTCTGGTTGTTACACAGCATATTTATCACCGAACTTTTACCCACATTGCTCCTGCCAATAAAAGCGTATTCCGCCTTGTCTGGCGGCGGGCATTTTGTATAATCCGGGCTGCTGATGACGTATTCCGCAGAATTAATTTCCATGCCGCGAAGTTCATAGTTTTTATATTATAGTTATTAGTTTTTAGTTTCGCAGCCAATTAAGCATGGTTTTTACAAAAACCATCTTTTTGGAACGGCTTATGTAGGTATTGTATGCCGAACTTTAAATGGTAAGTTTTGGCGCTAAAAACTGTAGACAACCAACTTTCATGAACTATCTATGAAAAATATGCTTCCCCACGATAACATTGTGCCGTTTAAAAAGTCTGACAAGTCCAAAAAGCAGCAGGTAGCCGGTATGTTTGACCAGATAGCGTTCCGCTATGATTTCCTGAACCGTTTTCTAAGCGGCGGCATCGACCTGTACTGGCGTAAACAGGCCATTCGTGAGCTGGAAGCGGTGCAGCCCAAAGTAATTCTTGATGTGGCCACCGGCACTGCCGATGTGGCCATTATGATGCATAAATTTCTGAAACCTGAAACAATTGTTGGCATAGATATTTCAGAAGGGATGCTGCAATTGGGCAGAAAAAAGATCGCCAACTTGTTGTTAAATAAGCAGATAGCACTTTACCAGGGAGACAGTGAGGCAATAAACTTTGCCACCGGTACGTTTGATGCTGTGACCGTGGCTTTTGGGGTGCGCAATTTTGAAAACCTGCGCAAAGGATTGGAAGAAATGATGCGGGTATTAAAGCCCGGGGGCAAGCTGGTAGTGCTGGAGTTTTCAAAGCCCAAACAAACCGTTGTAAAAGGCTTTTATAACCTGTATATGCGCCTGGTAACGCCCAGTATCGGTAAACTGGTTTCTAAAAACCGCGAGGCCTACCAGTACTTAAATGATTCAGTACAAAAATTTCCTGAGGGAGATGATTTTATAACCATAATGAAAGATGTTGGATACACTGCTACCTATTTTAAAAAACTTACAGGAGGAATATGTACCATTTATTGCGGTTCAAAAAACAACAGTCCGGCATTGTAGCAGTGCTTTTATTACTGGTTTCTTCATTTACGTCTTCTGCGCAATTGCGCGATGGTATTAACCTGCCAGATAACGACGAAAAAGCCTACCACATCGGTATTGTGGTGATGGGTGTGAGCAGCCGTTTCCAAATAAGCCACCACCCCCAATTTCTGCAAAATGATTCTGTGCTTTCTGTATACCCCGAAAATACCGGGGGTATTGGTATTGGTGGTATGCACACTTTTAAACTGGGTAGCCATTGGGATGCAAGGATAGTATTTCCGCAATTGCTGTTTGCCAATAAGGTAATGACGTATGAACTGAAATACCCACAAAGCGGTGAAAGCCTGGTTACCAAAAAAACCATTGAATCTGTACTGCTGGGTATACCCATCCAGATAAAATACAAAAGCGACCGCATCAATAATTTTCGAGTGTACATGATGGGCGGCGTAAAATTTGAAACCGACCTATCGTCAAAGGCCAGGGCAAAAAATGCAGAAGACCTGGTAAAACTTAAAAGTTCAGATTTTGGGATAGAAGCAGGCATTGGCTTTAATTTCTACATGCGTTACTTTGTTCTCTCCCCAGAAATAAAAATCAGCAATGGTATCAGCAACGTTCACAGTCGCGATGCCAGCCTCAAATTTTCAAACGTTATAGACAAAATACAATCAAGGCAGATTGTTTTCTCACTCATCTTTGAAGGATAGTTTGCTTAGGAATTAGGAATTTGGCGAAACATACCAACTGCTGCCGTCTTGTACGCTTAGGTTATTGGCAGTTGTCTTCTCCCAATGCCTGCCCGCACAAACCCGTAGGGTTAGCATTACTGTAATAAAAAACTACGCTCAATTATACCGTACAACACCAGCGGGGTGGCAGTAGGTTAATCTGCGCAGCTAATAATTTGTAATAGCCGTTATGAACAGACACCGGTCTTTATGCATGTTTCAGCAGAGGCCAATATTATTATTATTACTTTCCTTTCTTTACCGCCACTTTCACCGGTTCCGCTTTTGGATCGTCCAACTCGTTTTTTAAAAAAATCTGAATTTTGGTAAACAGGTTAATGCGTGCAATATTGGCTGCACCGCTGCTGCTGATATTATGCGTAAAGTCAGGAAAGAAATACTGGTCGAACTGTTTATTGGCATTGATCAGCTCGCGGCTTAGCTCCATTGAATTCTGGAACTGCACATTATCATCAGCGCTTCCATGCACCAGTAAAAGCCCGCCTGTATAATTATTTACATAATTTACCGGCGATGCGTTTTTATAGCCATCCGGGTTTTCTGCCGGCAACTGCAGCAACCTTTCGGCATATACATTATCATAAAACCGCCAGTTGGTAACCGGTGCAATGGCAATGGCTGCTTTAAACTGTCCTGCGTATTTGGTAGATGCCAGCGCAGCAAGGTAGCCGCCATAACTCCACCCCATTAACGCGGTATTGGCGCTGTCTGCCCTGTAATTGGTCACCAGGTAATTTTTTAAGGCAATGATGTCTTCCAGCTCAGTATCGCCCGGCTTTTTGTACGTGGCTTTTCTAAACTGCTGACCGCGGCCCGGCGTGCCCCTTGGGTCTATACAGGCCACCAGGTAGCCCTGGTTGGCAAAATAGCGCATGGTCAGTCCCATTTTATCGCCCCATTCATTAAGCGCCTCCTGCCGGGTATTGCCGCCATAGACATAAATAAGCAGCGGCAATTTTTTTGCAGTGGTAACCGTGGGCCGTATCAGCCATCCTTCATAACTGGTATCCTTGTTTGTAAAACTGAAATTTTCGGCGGCCGGAATGTCAAATTCCAACAGGTGTTGCTGCAGTAATTTATTTTGTATCAGTTTTTCATGGAGGGGTTTGCCACTGCTGCTGTACATCTGGTAACGGGCGGGCTGGTTGAGTGAAGAATAATCGTCAAAAAAATATTTATAGTTGCCGGTAATCTGCACCTGGTGTACGCCCGCATTGTCTGTAAGGCGGTGAACATTCTTTCCGTCTAAGCCGCATTTGTACAAATGCACGTCTTTCGCAGAAATTTCATTGGCCATAAAGTATATCTCGCCGTTTTGTTCGTCAATACCCTCCACTTTTAATACCTCCCAGTTGCCCGATGTAAGCGGCTTGCGCTGGTAGTTATTCATGGTTACCTCATACAGATGTGTGTAGCCATCATTTTCGCTCAGCCACAAAAACGAATTTTTTGTCTGCAGAAAAAAAAGGTTATCAGGGTATACGCGCACATAGTTTTTACTTTCTTCAATAAAAACCGGCTGCGCATTGCCGTTACGCGCATTTATTTTCACCACTTCCAGTTTTGTCTGCGGCCGGTTGAGCTTCTGCACCCACAGGGCATTTCCATCTGTTTGCCACTGTATGCCCACTATGTATTGGTTGGGATTAACGCCCAGATCTGTTTTAGTTAATACTTTGTTGCGGAGATTGTAAATATATACCTGCACTTCTGGTATGGCTTCTCCTGCCTTGGGGTACCGTTCATTGGTAATTTCGGGGTAAGTGCGCCCGTCGTACAGTGTAATGGGATATTGCTGCACAACAGTTTCATTAAAACGTAAAAAGGCGATGCTCTCCCCATCGGGGCTCCATTTATACGCCTGCGTCATGCCAAAACCCTTTTCATACACAGCATCTGCCATACCGTTTAAAAAACGGCCGGGGGCACCATCTGAAGTAATGGCCATAACCTCATCTGTAACTAAATCTTTTGCAAACAAATTACCATCCCGCACAAATGCCAGCCGGCGGCTGTTTGGTGAAAAGGTGGCATAATTCTGTTTGCCATCTGCAGAAACCGTTTTTAGCGTACGATTGGTTCTGTCCCAGATATAATTAAATTCTTTGGTAGCGTTTACCTGCAAGGGTTCTATTTGGGTTTTGATAAGAATTTTTGAATCATCGGGAGAAAATTCAAAATCTTCAAAAAAGGTAAACGTGATGGGCAAAGAATCTTTCCCGGTTTTTATCTGGTTAGAGAAGATGGTATCTACCAGCCTTCCTGTTTCAAAATCGAGCGTTATAATGATCTCGCTATTGGTGGCTTTATTGGCAAAAATATATGCAATGGAATCGCCGGTATGCGTAAGGTGTACCCGCAATTTCTGTTCTTCCAGGTAATTGCCGCCCCAAATGGCATCCAGCGATAGCTTCTTCTTTTCTGCCGGTTTATTATTTTGTGCAAATGCAGCAACAGTGCTTAACAATAAAATTACTACCAGCATTCTGTTGATAACCATACTTCAGATTTTATTATTCAGGTTGTTTTTTATGTTGACAGCATGCAATAATTCGCATGCCATCAATAACCCTCGCACCGGGAAGCGCTGATACTTTAATAATCATATTCCCGCCTGAACATATTTAAACGCAGCCCAATACTGAACAGGGTTGATTTTTGCGCCAGTTGCACAGCCGAAGGAACGCTTACTTTACGGTACATAAAAGAGGCATCAATAAATAAATTCTCCAGTACTTCGTATCCAATCCATAACGAGCCGTTTACACCGGTACCTTTAACGCCATCGGTTGTACTATACCCATAATCGCGCGCGCGGTTGCCATTCAAAATAAAAATATTGCTGCCATAATCGCTGTTGGCTGTATCCAGTCCCTGCCTGAACACAATCAGCTTAGCCTGTATGTTCCATTTGGGCGCCGGCTGGTAGCGTATAATACCAATGGCTTCCACAAAATTGGCGCCCAGCGGGTGCGCCAGCGGCTGGTTATAATGACTGTAATTAGCTACTGAATCAAAATGAGAATAGGTAAAAGGACGCACGTAATTGATCTCGCCCTGCAAATCAAGGTTCTTAATTTTGAAAGCATCAATGTATTTAAACCCTGCCTGTATAGCTTGCTTATTACCCCACCAGCCATTGCCTGATTTTATTTCGTTCAATTTAAATTCATCAAACATCAGTTGTCCGTATAACTGTACCGTATGCGCTATATTGGCTTTAAAGTTGAAGCCTACATTGGCATTGTCTGGACTACCATTTTGCTGTTCGGCAGAACGCAGAAAGATGATAGGGTTAAGATAGCCAAATTCGTAATGGTTGGTACGGCCGAAAATGATTGATTCAAACAAACCGATATTGAGCCATTTGGTTGCCTGCACGCTCAGGTGGTGCATGCTGGCATATTTCTTTGGCAAAAGTTTGTCGCCCAGGCTGGTTCCATTAGATAACTCCATGAAGAGGTTCTGGTAATTGATTTTCCAGATATGGGTATTGAGTTTCAGGAAGAGGTTGCTGCCTGCAAAATCGCTCAGGAAGAGACTGCGGTAACCATCGCCGATGAAATTGCGGTCGTACCCAAATTGTATATTAATGTATTTGGTAGCGTTGAAATGAATAGAGCCGCGGGCATCAAAATAATCATACCCCGTTGTTTTAAACGGTTTGTAAAAGCCTGCTCCGGGTACGGCTGAAAACTTTTGTTCCCACTGGCGTACAAACAATGGCGGTCGCTCCTGGTTATCGGTGGCATAAAAATCGAACCCAATCTTTTTGGCAATCAGGCCGCGAAACGTAACCCCTTTGCTATTAAGGTATACATGTTTACCTGCGTTGCCAGTACCAGATTCGGCGCCTTGTATTTGCTGTATCACGGGGTTTACCGCCAGAAAAAAATCTTTTTGGTTTACCTGTAAAAAATCTGCACGGCTCTTATAAAAAGCACCTAATATGGGTTTTTTACTTTGAAACGAGCTGATGTCACCAGTTACCCACTCGGTATTGTTGAGCAGCGCATCGTTCATATTGTATACATCAACACCGGTAAAAAGACCGTTTTCATTATCAAGCGCACCTTCAATGCCCGCGACTATAGTTTTACGCAAATAGGGTTTGGTGGCAGAAAAACCAATGGCAGTATCATTCATTAGTTTGATGTCCATCCGGTTGAGTAACCAGTTTTGTTTGGCGCCCTGTGGAAGGTTAACGGATTGCGCCAGAGACATTGCGGGAATAATAAAAATAAGCCAGCTTAACGTGGTTTTTTTAAATTGCATGCAATAGTTGTTTTAAGAGGATAAAGCCCTAAACTTGTATATGACACAAAAATACCTGATCAAGAACATAATGGTTGTAAACGAAGGTAAGATAATGAGCCGGGATGTATTTATCAAAAACGGGCGCATTGAAAAGATTGCCGACAAGATAGTGACACGTGAAGCAGTGATTGAAATAAAAGGCGAAGGCAAATATCTCTTACCAGGTGTGATAGACGACCAGGTACATTTCAGGGAACCGGGTTTAACCCACAAAGCCACTATCTATACTGAGGCGAAAGCCGCTGTGGCAGGAGGTGTTACGTCTTTTATGGAAATGCCCAATACCGTGCCCCCGGTTTTTACGCAGGAACTCTTAGAACAGAAATACGAGATTGCACGTAATTCTTCGCTGGGCAATTATTCATTTTTTATGGGTACTTCTAACGACAATACAGACGAAGCCCTTCGAACAAATGAAAAAAAACGTAATGTATGTGGCATAAAAATTTTCATGGGCTCATCTACCGGCGGTTTACTGGTTGACAGTCCGCTTGCGCTCGACAAATTATTTTCTGAAAGTGAAGTGTTGATTGCTACCCATTGCGAAAATGAGAAAATTATAAAAGAAAACTTTGAACGTGTAAAAAAAGAAAAAGGCATTTTAACCGCAGCCGATCATCCTGTTATCCGCAATGAAGAAAATTGTTTTGAAAGTTCTTTTTATGCTATCCAGTATGCAAAAAAACACAACACCCGGCTGCACATATTGCATATCAGCACTGAAAAAGAACTGCAATTATTTACCAACCTGATACCGCTGAAAGAAAAGCGCATTACTGCAGAAGTATGTGTGCACCACCTCCATTTTACTGCCAATGACTATGCTGAAAAAGGAAATTTAATCAAGTGCAATCCTGCCATAAAAGATCCGCACCACCGTGATGCATTGTGGAAAGCACTACTAGACGACCGACTGGATGTGATAGCCACCGATCATGCGCCGCACACCTGGGAAGAAAAAAACGAGCCCTATGAAAAAGCCCATGCCGGATTGCCATTGGTACAGCATCCGTTATCGCTTATGCTGTATTATGTGCAACAGGGCAAAATTTCTCTGGAAAAAGTGGTAGAAAAAATGAGCCATGCCGTGGCAGATTGTTTTCAGATAGCAGAGCGCGGGTATATCCGCGAAGGTTATTATGCAGACCTGGTTATTGTACAAATGGACCAACCAACTACCGTTACCAAAGAAAATATTTTGTATAAATGCGGCTGGAGCCCGCTGGAAGGGTTTGTTTTTCCGGCAGCTATTACCCACACCTTTGTAAACGGCAATCTGGTTTATGGAAATGGCATGTGGGATGAATCTGTAATGGGTGAACGGCTGGTGTTTGACAGAGCGTAGCTGTTAGTCAACCGCTGCCACTCTTCACTCATAATTCATAACTCTTAACTGGCAGCAATGCAAATAGACAATGTAACGTTTTCAGACCTTTCCATCTTTCACCAGGAAGAAGCGTTTTCTATATTTCATACGTTGAACTTTACGCAAACCATTGGCGGCAAAGAATGGCTGGCTCGTTTTTTTAGCGAACCGCTGGCCGATATAAACAAAATAACCGAAGTGCAGAAAATACTGCAGCGTATTGGCGCACAAGAATTGCAGTGGCCGCAGAGTATCAGCAATGGTACCATTATGGTGATTGAAAAGTTTTATGAATCGCCGATAGATACCATACCAGATTCGCCCAATGTGATGAATGCGCTTACTTATAAGTTGCTTCATGCGCCCGATTTTTCGCTGGTGAGGTATACCGTGGGGCATTTTGCTGATTTTGTAAAAGGATTTATTGAGCTTGCCCGGGTGTTCGATAATGATGATACACCCCCCACCATGCGGCTGTATGTGCAGCGCGCTGCTTCCCTGGTAAGCAATGAGGCCATGAGTAAATTGGCAGCTACCCGCAAGGGGATACCATTAACACCGCTGCAAACCATTTATTTTGGTAATTATATCCGGTACCGGTTTAAAAACGCCGCGCTTGAACTGATTGATATTTTTGGAAGACTGGACGCCTGGTATTCTATGGCAAAAGCAGTAAAAGTAAGGCACCTGTCGTTTCCAATATTTACCCATTCAGCAAAAGCTGCACTTGATGTAAAAGGATTGTACCACATATTATTGCCTGCGCCTGTTGCTTATAATGTAAACCTGCAGCAACAACAAAATTTTCTTTTTCTGACCGGGGCCAATATGGCTGGTAAAAGCACCTTTATAAAATCTGTTGGCGCGGCGGTATACCTGGCGCATCTTGGCATGGGCGTGCCCGCACAATCTATGGAACTGAGCTTATTTGATGGCATACTCAGTAACATCAACGTGGTAGACAATATCGTAAAAGGCGAAAGCTATTTCTTTAATGAAGTGCAAAGAATAAAAAATACTCTCAATAAAATAAATGATGGTAAAAAATGGCTGGTGCTGATAGATGAGCTTTTTAAAGGGACCAATGTACAGGATGCTATGAAATGCTCCGGCGCAGTTATCAAAGGCCTGATTAAAATACCCAACTCGCTGTTTATTTTGTCTACACACCTCTATGAGATTGCTGATGAACTAACAGTGCATCCTAATATTATATTCCGCTATTTTGAAACAGAAGTAAAAGAAGACCAGTTGTTATTCAGTTACCAGTTAAAAGACGGTATCAGCAACGACCGTATCGGCTATCTGATACTTAAACAGGAAAAAGTGGTGGAGATGCTGGAAAATTTGTAACCATGCTACCTGAGATTCTCTTAATTATTAGTATACATGTCTGTTAACCTGCTGGTGCTGGCCTGCGGCATATTGGCCATTGCGCTGCTGGATGGCCTGGGCGCCATTTTATCGCGCAGATACAAGTTTGATTATACTTACCTGGCGTTTTTATCGGTGCTGATCTATTTTCTCACCGGATTTTTTGGCGCCCGATTGGGCAGTTCATCCTACGCATTGTTGTGTTGCGGCCTGCTTGGTTTTTTTGATGCCACTATAGGTTGGGATATTGCCATCCGTTTGTCTGCCTACTCAAAAAGAAAACTCGTACCCGACAACCCAACGTACAAAAATGCAGTTATCATTTTTGTTGTCATACAGGCGTTGATAATTGGTGGCGCGGGTTGCCTATTGGGTTTACCTTCATAAGAAAAAGCAGCAGGTGCCGGAGAATTTGTAATTTCATCCGATCAACATTACCAGCATACATGAAAAAATACTGGCTGTTTTACCTACTGTTTGTTGCCCTTGCTGCCCAGGGGCAAAAAGACACTGCCCAACCTGTTTTAGACATATTGCATTACCGATTTCAGTTGCAACTTAACGATGATAACAATACCATTAAAGGCATCGCCAGCGTTATTATTCATTTTTTGCAAACACCTGCCTCTTTTGATTTGGATATGGTAAAGAAAAACAGCAGCGGCAAAGGCATGACGGTAACTGCGGTACAACAAAACAATAGTGCCGTATCATTTTTGCAGGAGGCTGAGTACATTCATATCTACACAAATGCCAGGCAGGGCGATACAGTTAACTTTACTATTAATTATGAAGGTGTTCCCGCAACGGGCCTCATCATCGATAAAAATAAATACGGCCACCGCACTTTTTTTGCAGATAACTGGCCCAACCGCGCACATCATTGGTTGCCCTGCGTAGACCATCCCGCAGACAAAGCCGCTGTAGATTTTATTATTACTGCGCCGGATCACTACCAAATTATCGGCAATGGCATACAGGTAGAAGAAACCAACCTGCCCAACCACCTCAAACAAACCCACTGGCAGGAAACTGTGCCGCTGCCTACCAAAGTAATGGCTATTGGTGCAGCAGATTTTGCGGTTAACCTTGCAGGTGAGGTGGACTGCATACCGGTGCATAGCTGGGTGTACCCTGAAGATAAGGGCAACGGATTTTATGATTATGCTCTGGCAAAAGATATACTGCCCTGGTTTATCAAAAATGTGGGCGCCTATGCATTTAAAAAGCTGGCCAATGTGCAATCAAAAACTCAGTTTGGCGGCATGGAAAATGCGAGCGCTATTTTTTATGCAGAAAGAACAGTTACCGGAGACCGTAGTGTGGAAGCATTGCTTACCCATGAGATAGCACACCAATGGTTTGGCAACTCCGCCACCGAGGCAAGCTGGCCGCATGTTTGGCTGAGTGAAGGTTTTGCCAGCTATATGACCCACTTGTATCTTGAACAAAAATATGGCATCGACAGCCTGCAACAACGGTTGCGCGATGACCGTGAAACGGTGATAGCCTTTTCTAAAAAGCGGTTTACCCCAATAGTGGATTCCAGCGTGAGCGGTGATTATTTTCCGTTGCTTAATGCCAACAGTTATAAAAAAGGTGCGTGGGTATTGCATATGCTGCGGCGGCAATTGGGCAATGCCGTATTCTGGCAGGGCATCAGAAATTATTATGCGCAGTACGCAGGTAAAAACGCCACCACCGCCAATTTTAGAACAGTGATGGAGACAACCAGCACCCAAAACCTGCAAACATTTTTTCAGCAATGGCTGCACACCGCAGGTCACCCGGTCTTAACTACGCAATGGCAATACAACAAGACTAAGAAAGTACTGCTGCTTACGGTGACACAAACGCAGCCCGGTGTATTTCAGTTTCCATTGCAGGTGGCTATAAAGTCGGCCGGGGGTGAAATGCTGCAGACGTTTATGATAAAAGACCAAACAACGGTGGCAGAAATTGCTTTGTCTGCAAAGCCGGTAAAAATCATTGTAGACCCAAATGTAAACCTGTTGTTTGAGGGCACGGTGGCAGAAACGAAATAATCTTACGTATCTAATTTATTACCAATGACCATCAAAGAAAAAGTTCAGGATAAAGAAAAGGCGGTAAAGGCATTGCTGGATGGTTTAAGAAACCACCTCAACAGCAAACGGCTGGAGTTTGACAAAGCGCCCAATTCATGGGAGTATATCAGTACACTGGGCATTGCCGAAACACGATTAAAAGAGTTGCTGGCGTATTTGAAGGAGGAAGTGTGAAAGCGTCGTGCCCCGCAGTGTCGTTACCCCGCAGTGTCCCCTGGTAACATTCACTAAAAAGTATAGTCCCAATGCGGGAGACACTGCGGAGACAGACCCAATGCGGGAGACACTGCGGAGACACCAAAAGTATAGACCCAATGCGGGAGGCATTGCGGAGAGACTGGAGGACGCTGCGGATGAAGCAGCCAACAGTTATGAACTTAAATCAATATTGTCTAACGCAAGGTAATGTGTCACCGGATAAGTGCCTTGTATGCCTGTTTCATAAAATTTAGCTGAGCTGTGTATGTACGCAACAGGGTTTTCAGCCAAATGCCAAATTCCCCTGCAGGGATTGCGATGGGTGTAATTTAATTTTTGCCTGATCATACGAGGAGTAAACAAATACTTACAATCAAAGGATGGTTCAAATACTTTGTGCTTTGCTCCCTGTTCTCTTTCATTATTATATACGGCATTCTCCAGCGTTCCCAATATATCCCACCTTTCAGCCTTTTCTAATTTGCCTACAATTGCGTAGGCTAAAAAACGTTTTATCGTGCCTATTCTGCGGTTGATATTTTTTTCCTTTCTGCTAAATGCAATCAATAAGTGAACATGATTAGGCATAAGAACGTAGCCCACAATAAAATGACCTTCCAATTCTAAAATATGAAATTGCTTGTACACTTCATCGTAAGCCTGCAACTGTTCAAATAAAGGAATCCATTTGCAGCAGGTGAATGTAATGAAATACAATCCTCCATAATGAGCAATCTGTTTTCTTACGGTCATTGACTATTGTTGAAATGAAAAAATCTTAGCACCGCAGTGTCCCCTGGTAACATCTTGCACCGCAGTGTCCCCTGGAACATTCTTGCATCGCAGTGTCCCCTGGTAACATCTTACACCGCAGTGTCCCCTGGTAACATTCTTGCATCGCAGTGTCCCCTGGTAACATCTTGCACCGCAGTGTCCCCTGGTAACATTCAATAAAACTTTAGACCCAATGCGGGAGACACTGCGGAGACGCAAACACGGAGGACGCTGCGGTTGTTGTCGCGCAATGCGGAGACGCTGATAATGTAGTTTTCATACAGAGAATACCGAGTTGGAAATTAATCGTTCTCCTTCAACACACCCCCGTGAAAAACACCGCAAAAAAATGTTTTTTTCTCTCGATAGATTACATTTTATGATATTCATTTTTGAACAGTTTTAAATGTATTATTACAACCATTCTTTTTAAAACTGCACTTATCATTTTCATTGCATGCTAGTAAAAACCTTTGGCAGCGCCGTTTACGGTGTAGAAGCCATTACTATTACGGTTGAAGTAAATATTCTGGGCGGACTGAATTACTACGTGGTAGGCCTGCCAGACAGCGCCGTAAAAGAAAGCCTGCAACGCGTGGAGAGCGCATTAAAAAGCAACAACTATCATATGCCGCGCACCAAACTGGTGGTTAACCTGGCACCGGCAGACATCAAAAAAAGTGGTTCCGCGTTCGACCTGCCCATGGCCATTGGCGTACTGGGCGCATCGGAACAACTCAATAATCCTGAACAATTGTCTGGTTTTATTATGATGGGTGAACTAAGCCTCGATGGCACCATTCAACCCATTAAAGGCGCTTTGCCCATTGCCATTACCGCACGCAAAGAAGGATTCAAAGGATTGATTGTTCCCATTCAAAATGCAAGAGAAGCAGCTATGGTTACGCAGATTGATGTATACGGCGTTCAGCATATCAGCGAAGTAATTGAATTCTTTGCTAACCCATCTTCCCTGCAACCCACCGTGGTAAATGCCCGCGAAGAATTCTTTCACTCGCAATACGATTTTGAATTTGATTTCAACGATGTAAAAGGCCAGGAAAATATTAAACGTGCATTGGAAATTGCAGCAGCCGGCGGCCACAATGCCATATTGATTGGGCCACCCGGAGCGGGCAAGACCATGCTGGCAAAACGCCTTCCCACTATACTGCCACCTTTATCATTGCAGGAAGCACTTGAAACCACCAAGATTCACAGCGTCGCCGGTAAACTGCCGGAGAATGCTACGCTCATTTCAAAACGGCCTTTCCGCTCGCCACACCATACTGTAAGTGATGCAGCACTGGTTGGCGGAGGCGGCATACCGCAACCCGGCGAAATTTCTTTGGCGCACAATGGCGTACTGTTTTTAGACGAACTACCAGAATTTAAACGAACAGCGCTGGAAGTAATGCGCCAACCCATGGAAGAAAGAAAAGTAACGATCAGCCGGGCGAAGGTAGCATTGGATTTTCCGGCCAGCTTTATGCTCATCGCCTCCATGAACCCGTGCCCCTGCGGATTCTACAACCATCCTGAAAAAGATTGCAGCTGCCCGCCAGGTGCGGTACAAAAATACCTTAACAAAGTTTCGGGGCCACTGCTCGATAGAATCGATCTGCATGTAGAAGTAACGCCGGTACCATTCAATGAACTCACTTCTATAAAAAATACAGAAACATCTGCGTCTATACGCAACCGTGTAATTGCTGCCAGGGAAATACAGGCCGAACGGTATAAAAATTATACCGGTGTTTACGCAAATGCACAGATAAGTACCAAAATGCTGAAAGAAATTTGTACCATAGATGCTGCCGGTTCGCTTTTGTTAAAGGCTGCCATGAACAAGCTGAATTTATCTGCGCGGGCGTACGACCGCATATTAAAAGTAAGCCGAACCATTGCCGACCTGGCCGCCAGCGAACGCATTCTTCCCGAACACCTGGCTGAAGCCATTCAATACCGGAGTTTAGACAGGGAAGGTTGGGCTGGGTGACTGTTTTTAGTTTTAAGTTTTGAGTTCTTTTGCTCATTAAAGATTGAGAAGCGGCTTGTAGCAGGTTCTTTAGCGTTGCATTGCACAACGGTTGTAATTTTTGTTGGAAGGCGTTTGCCACAAGCTTCTAATTTACACACCTGCCTGCCGGCAAGCAGGTTTCCACATTCATCACATTTCCATATTTACACATTTCCACATTTACACATTGATGTATGAAATCTTGGCAGATATCGCAAACTTGTACGAAGTTTGATGGTTAAACACCCTATCCGGTCTAAATTACTATCATGAAAATATTGTTATTCTACCTCAAACCATATAAATGGTTGATTGCGCTGGCATTGCTGCTGGCCACTATTAACCAGGTGTTCTCCATGATGGATCCCTATCTCTTTGGACGCCTGATTGATAAATTTGCCACCCATCCGCATGAGTATGGTGTTTACAGAATGGAAGACGTAAAACTTCCAAATGGTAAAGTGGAAGTACAGAAAGTTTTTCATTCCACCGGACCACGCGAGCAATCGGCTTTTTATACGGGCCTTTTGCTGATACTTGGTCAACTGATTGGCGTGGCCATGGTATCGCGCATAGCAAAGGCTTTCCAGGATTATTTTAGCAACGTGATTGTACAAAAATTCGGCGCTAAAATATTTACCGACGGCTTGCAGCATTCCATGAAACTGCCTTACCAGGAATTTGAAGACCAGCGCAGCGGTGAAACACTTTCTATTCTTACCAAGGTGCGTTCTGACACAGAGAAATTTATCATCTCATTTATCAGCGTGGTTTTTGGTATTGTAGTGGGTATTATTTTCGTATCGGTTTATTCGTTTGGTTTGCATTGGTCTATCATGCCCATTTATGTAGGCGGCATGCTGGCGCTGGCATTGCTCACCAGTTTGCTGAGTAAAAAAATAAAAATCATCCAGAAAAATATTGTAAAAGAAACCACTGCCCTTGCCGGCTCCACTACCGAATCTTTGCGCAATATTGAACTGGTAAAAAGCCTCGGCCTTACCCACCAGGAAATCAGCCGCCTTAACAACAATACCTATAAAATTCTGGGGCTTGAACTGAGAAAAGTAAAAAGCATCCGCACCTTAAGTTTTATACAAGGCACCTTTGTAAACTTTTTACGGCAGGTAATTATGTTTACTTTGTTGTCATTGGTGTTTAAAGGCAAATTAACTTCCGGCGAAGTAATCACCCTTACTTTTTATTCCTTCTTTATATTTGGCCCGCTGCAGGAAATTGGCAACATCATTCTGTCTTACCGCGAAGCAGAAGCATCGCTCAATAATTTCCATAACCTGATGCAGAAAGCACCGGAACAATATCCGGCAACGCCATTGCACCTGGGGCCAATAAAGGATCTCACTTTTAAAAGCGTGGCTTTCAAACACCAGACAGCCTCTCACCGCGCCATAGAAAACATCAGCTTTGAAGTAAAGACGGGCGAAACCATTGCATTTGTGGGTCCATCGGGTTCGGGTAAATCTACACTCATGAAATTGCTGGTAGGATTGTACCGGCCGCTGGAAGGAAAAATTCTGTACAATGGTATGGATGAAAATTCCATCAGCTTTGAAGACCTGCGCAACCAGATTGGTTTTGTAACGCAAGACACCCAGTTGTTTGCCGGTACCATTAAAGAAAACCTGATGTTTGTAAACCCATCTGCCACAGATGCCGACCTTACCGATGTGCTTGACAAAGCTTCCTGTACCGGTTTGCTGTCAAGAGCTGAAAAAGGACTTGATACCATGATTGGCGAAGGCGGATTAAAGTTATCAGGGGGAGAAAAACAAAGGCTTTCTATTGCAAGGGCATTGCTGCGCAAACCCAAGTTGCTGATATTTGATGAGGCCACCTCTGCACTTGACTCCCTTACCGAAGAAGAAATTACGGATACCATTAAAGATGTTTCTTCACAACAAAACCAGATCACCGTTCTGATTGCACACCGGCTGTCTACCATAATGCACGCAGACCGCATCTACGTACTTGAAAAAGGCGTAGTCATTGAAACAGGTACCCACAGCAAACTGCTGGAAGAAAAAGGCTTGTATTACGCAATGTGGCGTCAGCAAATTGGTGAGCGCAAAAGCCTGCACGTTGCGTAGATCTCTGATGTCTGATGTGATGATGTCTGATTTGCGCTGCGCTAAAATACTTTCTTAATTGTATGATCCCTGATCAACTGGATGTGATGATGTCTGATCGCGCTGCGCGGAAATATCTTCTTAATTGTATGATTCCTAATCAACTGGATGTGATGATGTCTGATTTGCGCTGTGTGGAAATACTTTCTTAATTGTATGATTCCTGATCATCTGATCATCTGATCAACTGATCAACCAATCAACCAATCAACTGATCAACCAATCAACTAATCCACCATATCACTAAGTTCTATTTCAAGCGCCCTGGTGCTGATCTGTATTTCTGACAGCGATAAAAAAAGCGATACCAGCATGGCTACCAGGCTTAATGCAAAAAACATACTGGCCCATACCTGCAATTGTTTAAACACAAAAAACATACTGAACACACACAGTATCAGGCTGAGAATACCAAAAAACTGCATCATGCGTATCAACCGCAGCCGTAAACGCAGATTCTTTATTTGCTTTGCCACGCCTTCTTTGTTGCTATGGTCTTGATACTTTGCATGCAAATTGCGGATTAGGGTTGCCAAGGCAAGAAAACGGTTGGTATATGCCAGCATGAGCAGGCTAATGGCCGGAAATAACAGCGCCGGGGTATTAATAGAAATCTCCATCATGATGAATGTTCATTTGCTTAAAGATAGGCATTGACGCAAAAAGAAAAAGCCCCCGGGAACACCGGAGGCCTTTTTATGAAATTGGGTTAGTAAGTATAACATAAACGCAAAAAAATAAACGATAGTATGCCTGACCAAAAAAATTACCAGTCCTCAAAAGCTAGCGGCAGTCAGGGGCGTATGCCTTTATCTCGGGCAAACACATACGCTTTTAATGGCCGGTTGTAAACGACAAAGGTACGTTTAACTTGATGCTGAAATTGCGCCCCATATTATACACGCCCGTTCTGCCCGTGACCATGTTTTCTGCTGCATACTTTAAACGACTGAGGTGATTCTGATACGCCACATCTCCAATATTATTGGCAGTAAAAAACAGGCTGAACAAAGTCTTGCCTTTACTGGCAATATCTCCACCAATGCCGGCATTGAGCAATGAATAACCGGGTGTACGGGTTTCTGTATTAAAACCGGTAAACGGATTGTTTTGCGCAAACGTATTGTCCAGTTCAGCTTTCAGGTACACATTGCGCAAGGATTGCCCGTTTTTTGACAACTCTACTTTTACTTCATTGATCAGCCGCGCACCCGGAATAAAAGGCAGGTTCTTGCTACCATCCTGTTCTTCGCTTAGAACACCGCGCACCCATGAAAAACTGTTTTCAATGTGCAGCCAATCCAGCGGGTGCGGGTGAATATCCAGGTTGAACTCTGCGCCGTACAACCGGGCATTGTTCTGATTGAAGCGAAATGCATAAAATTGTTGCTGGCCGTCGGTAATAATTGAATCGCCACCCGCAACAGCATTCAACTTCCGGTAATAAATAAAATTTTTAATGGCATTGTAAAAAACATTGGCGGTAAAAGAGATGTGTTCCGTAGCTATATCTATACCCGCATCTGCCTGGTAGCTGGTTTCAGAAGTGAGGTTTTGTTCTCCGTACTCATACCGGTTGGTGCCTTCATGGGCGCCATTGCTGGCCAGTTCTGGTATACTGGGTGCACGAAAACCTCTGGCCAGGTTGAGCTTGAGCGTTACCTCTTTGCTGGCTTCATAACTGCCACCAATACTGGCAGAGACATTTGAAAAATCTTTGGAGAACTGCTGAAACTTTATGTTACCTGCATCTGCAAACGGTTTTGAATTGATAGACCGGTTATCAAAACGTATACCACCGCTGGCTGTAAATTTATTGATCCTTTTTTGCGTGTATACAAAGCCTCCTATATCAAATAAAGAATATTCGGGTATCAAAACTTCCACGCCTTTGTTCTCATTGCGCTGTTGCATGCCATTAACGCCAAGCGTGGTACGCCAGTTATTTTTATCGGCAAAATGGTATTGCAGGTTATAATTAACCGTGCGCAGGTCAAAATAAAGACTCTTCTCCTGCGGGTCAAGTACGTTGCCAAACTCTTGCCGCTGGTTGCGCTGGTACCCCAGCGTTAGCGTAAGGCGGTCTTTTCCAATATTAAAACTATTGTCGGTGGCAATTTTTGTATGCTGAATGCGCTGCTGCGGCACAAACGGATTGTCTGTGGTGAAATCGGCGCCGCTGGCAATGGCCTCACCTGCTGCGCCATTATCATTGATGGGTTTAAGAAAACGACCGGTGGCGCTATCCCTATCACCCTCTACCAGGCCGAGCCGCTGATCAAAACGGCTAAACAGCAAATGGCTAAAACCCCAGCTTTTATTTACTCCAATAAAACCACCGAAATCTTTTTCGTTGAATTTTGAATTGAATACATCGCCATCATACTTGTTTTTGTAATCCGCTGCTGCTTTATACGATCCGTTGACCCCCCATATAAAACCATTTTGGTTGCCGCTAATGTCTGCATGCACACCGCGCTGGCGGTTATTGGTTTGGTACGTACCAAAAATATTTGCTTTGATTGTTTGCTCGGGCGCTGGTACAACCGAAATAAAATTTATGACCCCTGCCAGCGCATCACTGCCATACATCAGTGAAGCGGGGCCTTTCAATACTTCGGCCTTGTTTACATTGTATTCATCTATTTCTATCCCATGTTCATCGCCCCATTGCTGGCCTTCCTGGCGTATGCCATCATTTATTACCACTACCCGGTTATAACCCAGGCCGCGGATGGATGGTTTTGAAATAGCCGGCCCGGTTGATATCTGCGCAACGCCTGGTGTTTTTGTAAGCGCATCTATGAGGTTGGTCGAGCTGCCGCGGAACAATTCTTCTTTACGAATGATATTAACCGGCACCGGTGTTCGTTTTACGGAGGTAGCAGAAGAAACACCCGTTACGGTAACGGCTTCATTTTCGATATAAGAATGGCTGAGGGCAAAATTTTTTTCTGTATTGCCGCTGATGTCGACCGTTTCTACCACTGATGCATAACCCAGAAAGCTAATTTCTACCAGGTATCGCCCCTGCGGAATATTTTTGATGGTAAATGCCCCGCTGGCGTTTGTAGTGGTGCCTGATTTGAGATCATGAAAATATACCGACGCGCCTTGTAGTGGCTGGTTGGTTTTTGCATCGGTGATGGTGCCGGTTAGCGCTCCCCTGGCCACTACCGGCCTGATGTTTTTATCTGGTGTTTGTTGCGCCTGTAATGCAGTATTGGCTGCAATGGTGATAATGGTATAAAGAATAATTTTTTTCATGTTTGCTTTTTGATGGCCCGTACGTGAGCTTCCATACATTACCCATTGTATTAAAAGACGGGTACCATAATGGATGCTCTTGTAAAAATGATAACAGCCGGTGGCTGTAGGAGAGTAAAGGAGGCAACAGCGGTTATAGCTGGCTGTTACACAAGCGGTACAGGGGGGCCGCGCAGTTCAAAAAAGAAAACATGGGTAGAATAGAAATGATACAGCGCCGTGCTTTGCTGAAGGGAGTCAGCGTTGGCAGGCGCAAGACTGAAATAACTTACTTCGTCAGTAAAAGGCGATTCTGCTACCAGGTTATCGCATTTACACACAAAACCTACATGGTTTAACTGTGCACCGTGATCAGGCGATACCAGCTTTATGGTGTCTGTATGGTTGGCAATGGCATCATGCAAATACTTTTTTGGCGCAATACTGAAGGAAAATACCATCAGTAGAACGCCGGCCAGTAACTGCCGCAATATGGGTTTTTGCACTAACAAATATTTGCCACTTTGTTGCAAATATAAATATAGATGGTTAGAGTAAGTGGTCGTTTACAAAAAAATCACATTATTTTTTTAATACCACGGTGAATAGGGAGCCTTTGCCTTGTTCGCTCTCGCAGAAAACGCTGCCATTCAGTTCTTCCACTATACGTTTTACAATAGAGAGACCCAGGCCCGTGGACGCTTCGCCTGCGGTGGGGGTAGAAGAAATGCGGCTGTATTTTGAAAAAAGCTGGGGCAGTTCTTCTTTACTGATACCAACGCCCTCATCTTTTACCAGTATGTTTACCGCATCATTGGTATCTGCAAGACTTATCCATACGTTCTTGCCCGCCGGTGAATATTTGATGGCATTGGAGAAAAGGTTTTCGCAAATACGACTTACCAGTTGCTTATCACTTACCAGGTACACATGCTTTAATGGGGTTTCAAAATGCAGTTGAATATTTTTGCCTGATGCCGCCGGTATAAAATCATCTACGATGCTTTCCACAAAAACTTTCAGATCAAAGTTTTCCAGTGCCAGTTTGTGCTGGTTGGTTTCCGCTTTTTCTACATCCAGTATAGAACGTATCAGCAATTCACCTTTGGCAGATGATTCGCGGATTCTTTCCACTGCTTTCTTTTGGTCGGGATGCAGGTTGCTGGTGTCATCATCAATAATATTCAGCCACATTTTAATGGCGGCAAAAGGGGTACTGAGATCGTGCGACACAATACTCATCAGCGAATTTTTCTCGTAATTCAATTCTGCCAGTTTCTCATTCTGCCGGTGAATAAAATCGTTTTTGTTTTGCAGCACCTGGTTGGCCTTTCTTTTTTGCAGCAACAACAGCGCAATAATAATGGCAATGATGCCGGCTGCCAGCGCCAGCAGCGTAGTGGCTTTGTTGCGTAACCGCGCTTTTTCAATTTCAGACTGTAACAGTTTATTATCCTGCTCGCGCTGTTTGGCGTTGAATTTTTCCTGCAGCGAGGCAATGGTTTCATTGGTACCGGCATTTACCAGGCTGGTATCTATGAGGTACCATTTCTGCTGGTAATCGTAAGCATTCTTGTAATCGCCTTTCCTGAAATATAATTTTGACAGCGTTGAATAGCTGTCTGCTTCCTTGCTTTTTGCATCCATTGTTTGTGCAATCTGCAATGCCTGTGTAGCATGTGTTTGGGCCTGATCAAAATTTTTCATTTCAATCATTACTTCTGCCAGGTTCAGGTTATCTATCCACAGGTCGGTAAGGCTGCTGTCTTTTATATGCTGGTTATACAATTGCTGAAAATAATCCTGCGCTTTGCTGTACTCTTTTTTTGCAAAATACACATTGCCCATATTGTTGTAAAAAGAAGACAGGTCTATACTGTGGGTGGCCCGTTTTGCATAAGCAATACCTTTTTGTAAAAAAAACAGTGCGCTGTCTGGCAGATTGAGCTGGTTATAAATAGCACCCAGGTTACCATACGCATTGATGATGGAGCTAAGACTATTTTCTCTCTCGGCCAGTTTAACTGATTGCAGGTACATATCCCTGGCGCGGGCAGGCTGTTTGGTATTTACATATACATACGCCAGGTCTGTAAGGGCAGCGCCTTCGTAATTGCTGGCATGCAGTTTTCTTGCGGCATCCAGCGATTGCAGGTAGAATACAATGGCTTTATCGTAATTGCCTTTCAGGTCTTCTGCTATACCATATAGGCGGCTTGATAAAACCTCGCCCCTGTCGTAATGCAGCCGCACAGCTTCCTTTGCAATAAGATCTGCGCAATGCTGTATAGAATCGGCCCTGCTTTCATCAAAATCGAGACAGCGGTCGTATAATTTTTTCAGGTAGTTGGTATCAACGTTTTGTGGCTTTGCCAACAGCGAGAAAAAAATAGATAAAATGGCAAACAGGTATTTCACGTTGCAGGTAGCTGATGAGAAAATCTGGCTTAATCAATCAATTTATTCTTGAGCGCAAACCTTACGAGGCCAACAGTATTGTTAACCCCCAGCTTGGCTATTATATTTTTACGGTGGGTTTCTATGGTACTAACGCTTAAAAAAAGTTTCTCGGCAATTTCCAGGTTGCTGAACTCTTTACAAATAAGGGTGAGAATTTCAATTTCACGCCTGGAAAGTATGTTGCCCACGTTTTTTTCTTCCAGTGTAAGGGTGGTGCGAAAATCATTCTGGCTCAGCACATCAATTTCTTTACTAAAATAGGTGCCCCCATTGTAAACTGTATGTATTGTGCGCAGCAATTCTTCAAAAGGTGCATTCTTCAATACATAACCCTGTATATTATGGCGCAACAATTTGTGGATATACCTGGTACCGCGCATCAGGGTGAGGTAAATAATTTTCTGTGCCGGTTTTATGGCGCGTATCCTTTTTATCAGTTCTTCTTCGTTGATATCTGGCAGGTGTACATCCAGCAAAAGAATATCTGCTTCCAAATCGGGTAATTGCTGCAACAGTACAGTACCGGTTGACGCAGTTCCGGCAATGTCTATACCTGGTTGCTTTTTTAACAGCAACGCCAACCCCTCAACATACATTTCATGATCTTCAACAATAAAAACTTTGATCATGTAACTGAAAATAAAGTTTAATTTGATAAGTCTGCTACGCAAGGGGCTGATTTCGAAGGATACCGTGGATTGGTCTAATTGCTTACCATTACGTAAAACTATGAAAAAGCCCCTTATAAAGGGGCAATTATTTAAACGTGTACACAATTAATTACTAAGGTCTTACCTTAAGCATGGGTCTTACCTGTTGCAGGGTGCCATTTTGTAAACGCGTGTAATATACCCCTGATGGTAAACCGTAACCGTTAAAATCTACCGTATATACCCCCGCGCTGTATTCTTTATCGGTGAGCGTTTTAATAGACCGGCCCAGCGAATCTATGATATGCACCAAGGTATGACCGCCCCTGGTTTTGAAAGTAATTTTAGTACTCTCTACAAATGGGTTGGGATAATTGATGATTAATTGCTCACCCGCATTGCGGTATACATCTTCAAGCCCGGTGCTTCCGCAGGCTGCATTAATGCACAAAGGAATGTTTTGAAAATTTTTGAACATGATGGTTTGCAGATCAGTATCTTTTACACAAAACCACTGACTAAGTATAGAGGAATAGATACTCCTGAAATCATACTGAAAAGGAATGTTATCATTTACGCTTGCCCCCTGTGGTATGGCCGGGTTGGTGCCCACAATACCGGGCTTTACATTTTTACCAAAAACAAATACAGGTGCCGCAGCTCCATGGTCGGTACCCATACTGGAGTTGGATTTGATGCGCCGGCCAAACTCTGAGAACGTCATGCCCATTACACGGTCTTCTACGCCAAGTCCTTTCAGATCATCCATAAAAGATTTGATGGCATCAGACACCCTGCCCAGCAAGTTGGCATGTGTTCCAACAGTGGTATCAGACACAGCCGCTTGGCCAGAATGTGTGTCGAACCCGCCGGTACTTACCATATAAATGCGTGTTTTGAGTCCGCCCTTTATCAAGCGGGCCACAATTTTTAATTGTGCTGCCAAACCGTTATCGGTGGGGTAATTACCTTGTGTGGGCACGGCTGCAGCAGCGGCTTTAATAACAGCAGAGTATTGCTGCGTTTGCTGCACCACCATGCGTATGTATTTCAATTCTTTTCCCCAGGGTGTATTAGGTGTAGGGTCTACCAGACCATCAATCAAATTATAAAAATTAACGGGGTCAGTAATGCTCATACCCATACTTACCGAAGGCCCCTGCAATGCCAGTGAAGTAATAGAACCTATCTGTATGGCCAGCGGGTCAGTCATGGCGCTATTGGGAAAACCATTGGGGTAGTTTGGAAATTCTGATGCCAGGTAGCGGCCTGTCCAACCACTGTCTACTTCTGTATCGGCATCTGAGGCGCTCATCCAGATATCGGTAGCCCTGAAATGAGAAAAATTGGGCGATGGATATCCCACTGCCTGTACAATGGCCAGTTTGCCTTCATTGTACAATGTCTGCATACCGGTCATGGATGGGTGTAAACCGGTTTTATTGTTTCCATTGAGTGGCAGTATCCTGTTTTGCGGAATAGCAATATTGGTGCGGGCATTGCGGTAATCGCCATATGTTTCAATAGGTATCACCATGTTTAAACCATCGTTACCGCCATTTAGCTGAACCAGCACCAGCACTTTATCTGTATCGGTGGATGCGCCTGCAAGCGCCTGCAGCAGCGGGCTGTCTGCCGAATATGCTTTTATCGAGAAACCGCCAATCAGCGCGGGCAGAATGGTGGCGGTGGGTACGGTATTTTTTAGGAAATCTCTTCTTTTCATAAAATATGGTTTTAAGCCCTATGCCAGTTGGTATTCGGCCAGGTTCATAAAATACCGGTACAGATCGCGCAGGCGAATGTATACGGTTTGATAGGCCATAGTATCTGAAGGGTTTGCCAGGTAAGCGTTCCAGGCATTTGTCCAGTAATAGTCAGATGTTTGACCGCTCAATAATATGGTAGTCTTGATAGTTGCTTTTGAAGTGGCTGATACGGGCACGCGGTAGAGAATGGCCAGCGAATCGTCTATCAATGCATTGGGATCGCCGGGATTAGAAAACTGCTGCGCAAATGCGATAGGGTCTATTTTAAGTGTTTTGCCGCTGCGGGTATAACCTGTATAGACCAGTATATCGGTAAAATGATTTCTTTTGGGCAATGTGTCTGAATTGATCCACAACTCATAAAATTGCGGTGTCTGGTAATAAGACGGCCAGCCGGATACGCTGGGCGGATCGCCGTATTCCTGGGTGGCAATGGCGGTTTCATTGCGAATGAAATCCCACATATTGTAAGCTTCTTTGTACTCTGTGGCTGCATCAGGAAAGGCTACTGAAAACTCACGGCAAAGATTAACCGCAATATCAATAGGGCTTTTTATAAGGCAACCGCGGTTCAGCGCGTCAAAAAAATGTTCGCTTTTGAAGAGTGCTTCCAGTACCGGTTTTATTTCCCAGTTGCTGTTCTGAAAAATCTGTGCCAGCGGCACAATTACATTGGCTTCCGCAGCAGCATCAATGGTGTAATAGCAAAACCAGCGGTATATTTTTCTCACAATAAACTGCGACACTTCATTCTTTTTGCTGAAGATCATGGTCAGCAGATCATCCAGCTCATCTGTACCGGCGGTAGCGCCGCTGCGGCCTGCTATAGAAGTATTATTATAGAAAGAAGAAAACTGCTTGCTGGCAGTATCATGCTGGGCACTGTTAAAGACTGACGCGGTATTGGGTAAATCGAGGCGCCAGCCGGTTAATACTTTGGCAGCGGCCTTTACATCATCTTCCGTGTAATTGGGCATATTGGCTTTGCCGAGTGTAAACAATTCCTGCAATTCACGGGCATAGTTTTCATCCGGTGCATTTTTTGTATTCTGATCGCCGTTGAGGTACACCAGCATGGCCGGGTCTATGGTAACATCGCGCACCAGTGTTTTAAAATTACCGAGAGCACCATTTCTCAGCATGGTATAATGTTTATACAATGCATGGGGTTCTGCCACTACGGTGGTTTCTGTAGCAAAGTGATTGTGCCAGAACAAACCCATTTTTTCGCGCACGCTTCTATCCTGGTTAATGAGTACGCCAATGCTCCATTTTTTCAGCGAGTCTATACGAAAGCTTTGTATGGCCGGATCTTTACTATAATCAGTTACCCAGGTAGTGCCGGCAGCGATAGCCGTATCAGGCACAACTGCATCTGTGGTATTGTAATCTTTTACCGGTGGAGCAGGTAATGGTGCAGTGGGATTCAGCAGTTCATCTATGGCCTGCTGCATATCCATGGCCCTGAAATAGGCAATGTCTTGTGGCGCGGCGCCAAACATGGTTCGTTTTAACAGGTGAACTACAGCTTCGGTATCCCATGCACCGCTATAAGGTGTGAGGCCAGACAGGGTTCTGGCAACTTGCTGCACAGTATCTGGCTTACGCTGTAAAGTTTTGCGCTTTGCAGTCAGAAAGGCTCGTCTATCCATACGGGGACGATTTTGGTTTTTCTAATGATAATTGGTTATAAATGAATCCCGGAAGATTCGGTGGCTTTAAAACAAACTTCAGGCCACTCGCTTACTATATTATGAAATAACGCGCTTCTAGTTCTCCACAGTATAATTCCTCGTAAAAATTATTGTTCAATACGTAAAAAGCCCCATTACGGGGCTTTTTAAATGCTCATGTTATACGCGGATGTGGAAATGTGCTAATTGAAAAATGTGTTAATGTGCTAATTGAAAAATGTGCTAATGTGCTAATGTGAAAATGTGAAAATTCGTTTGCTTGGCGGGTAATTAGAAGTCGGAGGTCAGATTGAGTCATCATACATCATATATCAGCCTTCTTACTTCTTACCTCAGGCATCTTACTTCGGAGATCATACATCAGAGATCCGACATCATACTTCATACATCAGAGATCAGAGATCATACATCAGACCTCAGATATTCTCTATTATGCCCGCAATGCCCTGTCCGCCGCCCACACATGCCGATACAATGCCGTATTTTTTGTTGAGCCGTTTCATATCATTGGTAACCTGTATGGTTAACTTGGCGCCTGTACAACCCAGCGGGTGACCCAGTGCTATAGCGCCTCCGTTAATGTTTACAATGGCCGGATCTATTTCTAACTGACGTACCACCGCCAGCGCCTGCGACGCAAACGCTTCATTGAGTTCTACCAGGTCAATTTGCGCCAGGTTCATGTCTACCTGCTTCAACACTTTTGGGATGGCTTCTACCGGGCCAATGCCCATAATACGGGGATGCACACCCGCAGATGCACAAGCCACAAGGCGCGCAATAGGTTTAAGCCCCAGTTCGTTGATCATTTTTTCACTCATCACAATAACAAATGCCGCACCATCGCTGGTTTGAGAAGAATTACCGGCAGTAACGCAACCACCGGCGGCAAACGCAGGTTTTAACTTGGCAAGTGCATCGGTAGAAGTATCGGCGCGCGGCCCTTCATCCGTATCTACCACTGTCTTTTTAGTTTGCTTTTTACCTTTTGCATCCAGCGATACTTCTTCTACCGTAACAGGCAATATACCGGTTTTGAAGTGACCGCTTTTTATAGCATTAATGGCTTTCTGGTGAGAGTTATAAGAAAACTGATCCTGGTCTTCCCTGCTTACTTTGTATTCTTTGGCCACTGCTTCGGCGGTTAAACCCATGCTCAGGTAATAGTCAGGTTCATCTTTTGCAATTGAATATGCGGGCACTGTTTTCCAGCCTGCTGTGGGTACCATGCTCATGCTTTCGGTACCGCCTGCAATAATACATTCAGCCTGCCCACTCCTGATTTTGGCGGTAGCAATGGCAATCGTTTCCAACCCCGATGCACAATAACGGTTTACGGTCATGCCCGGTGCATGAATACCCACTGCCCTGGCGGCAATAATGCGGCCTACCTGCAGGCCCTGTTCTGCTTCCGGCACAGCATTGCCTACAATTACATCATCTACTCTTTTAGAATCTAATTGTGGTACCGAGGCCAGCAAACCCTGGATGACCTCAATGGCCAAATCATCTGGCCGCGTAAACCTGAACCCGCCCCTTTTTGATTTGCCTACCGCTGTTCTGAACCCGGCAATAATATAGGCTTCCTGCATAAAATAATTTTTAGTTGTTTACCTCCACGCTATCTATATAACACTTTTTCCATTAAGTTGTTTATGCAACTTTCTAGACCAAAAATACTATTTATTTGTATTTATAAAAACTTTTTGCCGGTAACCGGGTTCGGCGTTCTTTTGGGCAAACTTTACAGATGAAGAACCTTTTATTGATACTGGTGGGGGTTTGCTGTAAACTGGTGGTGGAAGCCCAGCCTGATGCCCGCCTGCAACTGCGATTGAACAATTTTATGCACGCCAACAACACCATGAATTTTGACACGGTGCTGGCCTATACTTACCCAAAACTATTTACACTGGTAACCCGCGATGAAATGATGGAAACATTACAAAACACATTTGATAATGACCAGGTAAAAATAGGGCTTGATTCACTGACCATCGACTCCATCTATCCTGTTTTCAAAATGCAGGAAGGCAGTTATGCCAAAATACGGTATTCAATGAAAATGATCATGCGCTTTAAGCACAAAGATTCGGATTCAACCCAGCAGGAAAATGAAGTGATACTTGCAGCCATGCAATCGCAGTTTGGTAAAGAAAAAACAAGTCTCGACAAGAACGGCAATATCGTTATCCACCTTACATCATTGATGCTGGGAGCAAAAGACAAATATGCCAAAGACTGGTGTTTTATAAATTTAAAGGATGGCGACCCCATCGTTAGCCAATTGTTTTCCAAGGAGATTATTGATAAATCTGCTACATTTCATTAACCTGTTCAGCCAGCATGTATAAAGCTTTACGCAGTTTTCTTTTTCTGTTTGACCCCGAATGGGTGCACTACTTTGCCATGAACAGCCTGCGGTGGTTGTGTTATATTCCTTTTGTAAAAAAACTGATTGCCCGCCGGCTTACGGTAAACGCCAGCGGCATCAGCCATGAATTGTTTGGCCTGCATTTTAAAAACCCGGTAGGCCTTGCCGCAGGATTCGATAAAAACGCGCTGTACCTCAATGAGCTGGAAGCACTCGGTTTTGGTTTTGTTGAAATAGGTACTGTAACACCCAAGCCACAGGATGGCAATGAAAAACCAAGGTTGTTTCGGTTGCCGAAAGACAAAGCCCTCATTAATCGCATGGGTTTTAATAATCATGGAGTAAAGGCCGTTGCGGAAAGATTGCGGCAATGGAAGTCGTACAAAAAATCACGTTCTACCTCACGTTTATCATCGCAAAAAAACGGTACACCGCTTATCATTGGCGGCAATATAGGCAAGAACAAAGTAACGCCCAACGAAGAGGCCTGGCGCGATTATGAAATTTGTTTTCGCGAACTGTTTGATTGCGTAGACTATTTTGTAGTGAATGTAAGTTCACCCAATACGCCCGGGCTGCGGGAACTGCAAGAGAAAGATTCGCTGCGCAAAATCTTATCTCACCTGCAAACCATTAACCAACAACATAGCGTTCCAAAACCGTTGTTGCTAAAAATTGCGCCTGATCTTACGCGTGAACAAATTGACGACGTCATTGATCTTGCTTTGGAAATACGCCTGGATGGATTGGTGGCTGCGAACACTACCATTAACCGGGCAGGATTGCTAACAGACCAGGCGCGGCTTGCAGCGATTGGTGCCGGGGGTTTAAGCGGAAAACCACTTACCGCCCGAGCTACTGAAATTGTGCAGTACATACACCAGCAAACCAATGGCCGTATACCCGTGATTGCATCGGGCGGCATTTTTACAGCAGCAGACGCCAAAGAAAAATTACAAGCCGGTGCGGCACTGATACAGGTCTGGACTGGTTTTATTTATGAAGGCCCCGGAATAGCAAAGAATATTTGCAAGGAATTACGGGAGGCGTGAGACGTGAGGCGGGAGGCGTGAGGCGGGAGGCGTGAAGCGTGAGACGTGAAGCGTGAGGCGTGAGGCGGGAGGCGTTAAGCGTGAAGAGTGAGACGTGAATCGCTTGCTAGGTAATTTACGCGGCGTTGCTTTGTGCCAGAAGTCTCACGACTGACGACTGACGACTGACCACTGACCACTGACCACTCATGACTGACCACTCACGACTGACCACTGACCACTCACGACTGACGCCTGACGCCTCACGATTACAATTTCACCGCCACAAACGGGCCACCCATTACTACGGTTCCATACGCTTTGCATACTTCAATTTTAGCGCCTGCGGAAAATCGCTCGCTCACATTGTATTCATATTCTGCTGTAACGCTGATGCCACGGGTGCGGCCTGTTGCATCTGTTTGCGGCCATGAAGAGATTTCCGGGGTGGCAGCCGGGTCGGCATGTGCTACATACACGGGGTAAGAACGCCTGATATTATAGAATGAGAAAGAATAACCGGCACCAATTCTGAGGGCTGCATATTCTGTATGATAAGGCACAAATAGCAGCTTGAAATCGAGCGCGGTAGCCTTTGTATATTCACGTACGGTTTCTGTACGCGGAAAGCCACTGGTTTGCACCCTTCTTATACCAATTCCGCCTTGTATCCATTCATTTAAAGGAAAGCTGTATTCAAGATAAGCACTGGCGCCACGAAGCCCTGGAAAATCATGTGTGTAAGCTACCCCTGCTCTTATGCGGCCGCTAAAATTTTCATCAGCGCTGTATTGTGCGCGGGCGGTAAACGCCGCTGTTAGCAGCAGTAAAATAAAAACCTGTTTCATCGGTTAGGATTTGTTTGATGGATGCACGCCAATGGCTTTGCCGACATGCACATTAAAAATTAAATTCAGGTAGAAGTAGAATCAAACAAACAGGGTTAGGTGATTTTTATAATAACAGTCCATGGGGTAAAAAATTGTGCCAGAAAATAAGATTTGGCAACGACCCAAAAGATCGGGTAAAAAAACGTGCTTTGATCGTAGTTCAACTATGTTCAGCTATTTTTGCGTCTTTAAAGAACCCATTATGCAGGAATTGTTGACCGCGGATGCACTGATTAGTTTACTTACTCTTACTGTGCTTGAAATTGTATTGGGCATAGACAATGTCATATTTGTGTCTATCCTCATGGGCAGGTTAAATGACAAACAAAAACTTACCGCCCGTCGCATCTGGATGTTTGCCGGCATTGCTGTAAGAATCTTACTGCTTATGGGTATTGGCTGGCTGGTAAAGAATGGCAGCAACGAATTGTTTGGTTTTAACTGGCGCAATACGCATTACCCTTTCAACCTGCGCAACGTAATTATGTTTGCCGGCGGTATATTCTTGTTGTATAAAACCGTAAAAGAAATACACGAGAAGCTGGAAGGCGATGAACTGGATGAGAAGGTAAACAGCAAGCCCGCCTCCTTTGGCTCGGTAATAGGGCAGATCATACTGATAGACATGGTGTTTTCTTTCGACAGTATTATTACCGCGGTGGGGCTGGCAAAGATTGTGAACGTAATGATCATTGCAGTAATTATTGCCATGATCATCATGTTTTTTTTCTCTGAAAAAATTTCTTCTTTCATTCATAAACATCCTACGCTTAAAATGCTGGCCCTGGCATTTTTGCTGATGGTAGGTTTCAGCCTTTTCTTTGAAGGACTTGAGCCGCTGCACCACAGCCATATTGATAAAGCGTATATCTATTTTGCCATGGCCTTTTCTTTTGGTGTGGAGTTATTAAATATGTGGATGCGTAAAAGAAATAAATCGAAGAATCCTGTTCAATTGCGTGAACCCGGAGGCAGAAGGACCAACACCGCCAAGCCCACGGAGTACAACGACATGGCAAAATGATAACAATAGCCGCCGCTCCATAACATTATTTTTTTTTGATCAAGCCAGCAAACGCCTGTTAGTACTTTATAGTATTGGAATGGGAAAAAATTTCCGGGAGCGGGAATTAAGGAGTAGAGTAACCTGGGAGCAATACTAATACAGTTCATTTTTCCAAACAACATCAGGTGGATACGCCTTTCTCGTTCTCATCCATAATTATTGATGATGTGCAGGACCAGGAAATGCAAAACTGGTTGCGGCCGCTAGAGCGATGGGAATAGAAAGAAAGCGGCCTAAATTGCCTGGATGTTTATTGTATAACGATTACTAATAACCGAATATTTTTATCCCCTGCTTAACCATGCACCACACACGCGTCACATAATTTACATTTAATACGTGTTACCAAAACCACCTGTGTTGTAAATAAAGGAGCCTTTTTTTTAGTTTAAAAACGGTAGCAATATACCTAACACCCTCCCAACCTATTCTACCGGGTAAATCAACCGCTGATGCCGGAGAAGTGGCATGAAATCTGGTTACAATAGGTATACAGGTTATAACCCCTGATCACTTTTTAAAACGATTACTATGACTACACATGAAATTGCCGCCCGCCTCGTGATACTTTGCCGCCAGGGACAGTACGAGACTGCTCAAACAGAATTATTTGCCAAAGAAGCTGTAAGTATTGAGCCTGAGGCCACACCCGCTTTTGCAAAAGAAACAAAGGGGCTGGATGCAATTATTGAGAAAGGAAAAAAATGGGAAGCGATGGTGCAGGAAACACACCAGCTTGAAGTGTCTGAACCACTAATAGCCAGCAATTCTTTTGCTTGTACTATGCACATGGATATCACCATGAAAGAAAAGGGTCGTATGAATATTATGGAACTCGGCGTGTACGAAGTAAAGGATGGCAAAATTGTTTCGGAAACATTCTACATGTAACTGATGGCCCTGCTATCTTTCTAACATCACGTTCAGGTTTTTGGCAGATTCATTCTCTGTATTGGCGAGATCCTGGAGGGTAATTTTGTCGAGCAACTGATCTACTGTAAACTGGATCATTTGCCAGAGGGAGCGTGCAGAACAATCTACCGAGTTGGTGCAGAGTTTTAAGGACCCTGCATGTGTGCCGCAAAAATCCTGATCAAACAATACGCCGCCCAGCACTTTCAATACCTGCTTAATGCCTATTTCACCGGAGGGTTTGGCCAGCACATAACCGCCTTTGAGGCCTGGTGTACTATTTATAAACCCGCCCATCCTTAGTATACGCGTCAGCTTGGCAACATAGTGGCTGCTCAGGCCTTCCGTTTCGCTAAGCTGAGGAATGCTCAAGCCGGCTTTATCCTTACAACCCGCTATGCGAATAAGTATGCGAAGGCCGTATTCTTCCTGTGCGGTAATTTTCATGGTGTTTTCATTTTACATGTACCCCAGTTCAAGTTGTGCGGCTTCAGACATCATGCTTTTATTCCAGGACGGCGTCCAGGTTACGGATACGTATACATCATTTACGCCTTCTATCGCTCTTACTTTCTGATCTACTTCTATGGGTATGGATTGTGCTGCGGGGCATGCCGGAGAGGTAAGCGTCATTACAATTTGTACATTGTTGACCGGCAAAATATCTACTTCATAAATCAACCCCAGTTCGTAAATATTTACCGGTATCTCCGGGTCAAATATGCCATGCAAACATTCAATCACCTTTTCTTTAAGTGCGTCGGTTTCCATGTGATTATGCTTTTGCTGCGTTTTTAATTTTGTAGGCAAGTGCGTAATGCTTCATTTGTTTTACCATAGCCAGCAATCCGTTGGAACGGGTTTGTGCCAGGTGGCTGTGCATGCCTATCTTATTAATAAAATCAAGTTTTGCTGTAATAATTTCATCGGGCGTATGGCCAGACAATACCTGTATCAGCATACTGATTAAACCTTTTGTTATGACAGAATTACTGTCTGCTTTAAAATGCACTTTCTCATCAATGAAATCAGCTGCCAGCCATACTGTTGACTGGCATCCTTTAATAATATTCTCAGGCGTTTTAAACACATCATCCAATGGCGGCAATTTTTTACCTAGATCGATAATGTATTCATACTTCTGATCTTCATCAAATGAATCGAGCAATTTAAAATCTTCAACAATTGCTTCTTCTGTTGCTTCTATGGTTCTGCTGTTCTCCATGTATTATGCCAGCATTTTTATTACTTTTTGCAGGCCGGTAATCATTTCGTCAATTTCTTCTTTTGTGTTGTACACAGCAAAAGAAGCGCGCGTGGTACCGGTAATGCCACAACGCTGCATCAGTGGCTGGGCGCAATGGTGGCCTGTTCTAACTGCTATGCCGCGATTATCCAGCAAAATGCCTATATCCTGCGGGTGAATATTATCTATAACAAAAGAGACGAGGCTTACTTTTTCTTTGGCGCGGCCAATAATTTGCAAGCCTGGAATTTCCTGCAGCAGGCCGGTAGCATAAGCCAGCAACTCATTTTCATGCGCCCTTATTTTTTCTTTACCGATAGCCGTTACAAAATCGATAGCAGTTTTAAACACTACGGTATCGCCAATATTGGGTGTGCCTGCTTCAAATTTATAGGGCAAATCAGCGTAAGTAGTTTTCTGGAAACTTACCTCCTTTATCATCTCTCCCCCACCCTGGAACGGCGGCATGTTTTCAAGCAATTCTTTTTTACCATATAGCACGCCCACACCGGTAGGCCCGTATAATTTGTGCGATGAAAATGCAAAGAAATCAGCATCCAGCTTTTGTACGTCTATATCAAGGTGTACAGAAGACTGCGCACCGTCTATCATTACAACCGCGCCTGTTTTGTGGGCCAGGTCAATGATCTTTTTTACAGGGTTTACGGTTCCCAGTGCGTTGGACACATGCACCACAGACACCAGTTTTGTTTTGGGGTTCAGTAGTTTTTCATATTCATCGATCAGCAACTCCCCCTCATCATTAACCGGTATTATTTTGAGCACTGCATTTTTCTCTTCGCACAGCATCTGCCACGGCACTATGTTGGAATGGTGCTCCATGGCAGAAATAATAATCTCGTCTCCTGCTTTAATATTCTTTCTTCCCCAGGTGTATGCCACCAGATTAATGCTTTCGGTAGTGCCGCGGGTAAAAATAATTTCCTCGCGTGCAGCCGCATTAATAAACAGTTTCACGGTATCGCGGGTAGCCTCAAATGCTGCGGTAGCTTCTTCTGCCAGCGTATGAATGCCACGGTGTATATTGGCATTGAAACCGCTGTAATAATTTACCAGTGCGTCAATAACCACCTGCGGTTTTTGCGAAGTAGCAGCATTATCAAAATATACCAGCGGCTTTCCCTTCACTTCTCTGCTTAAAACCGGGAACTGCCGGCGGATGGCGTATACATCCAGTTGTTTGGTGATGGCTGCGGAGGATATCATGCTATATCAAATTCAAGGCGTTCAGAAATCAGTTTGTTTACATAATCGCGGATGGGCGCCGGCTTTACGTGTTCAAGTATGTCAATGGCAAACGCATGTACCAGCAATGATTTGGCAATGGTTTCATTGATACCGCGCGATTGCAGGTAAAATAAACCTTCCTCATCCAGCTGCCCAATGGTACAACCATGTGAGCATTTAACATCATCGGCAAAAATTTCAAGCTGCGGTTTGGTATTCACGCTGGCATCGGCCGATAACAATATATTTTTATTAGACTGGTAAGCATTTGTTTTCTGTGCCTGCGGCTGCACAAATATTTTACCGTTGAATACTGCGCTCGATTTATCATTCATAACACCCTTGTACAGCTCATTGCTGAGGCAGTTGGGCTTTACATTGTCTACAACGGTGTGGTTATCGATATGTGTTTGCCCGCCCTGAAAATACAGGCCGTATAAATGGGCTTCGCAATATTCTGCTTCCAGCACCACGTTCAGGTTATTGCGAACAATACCGCCGTTTAAAGAAATGGTAACGATATGCGTATAGCTTTTACCGGTTTGCCTGATATGGGTAGTGCTTACCTGGTTGGTGGTGGCGGCATCATTTTGAATTTTATAGAATTCGAGCAACGCATCCTTTTCTACAACGATTTCCATTACCTGATTGGTAAAACTTTCTGAGGCACCTATGGTAGAATAGGTTTCCACCATTTGTAACTGGGCATTTTCAGCAATGTGCACCAGGCTGCGGGGCTGCGCAAATACGTTGGCGGCACCTGCATCTGAAATATGGTAGATGTATACTGGGTGTTCGGGTACCTGGCCTTTCTTTACATGTACAAAAACACCACCGTGTACAAACGCGGTATTGAGTGCGTTGATGCCGTCTCTCAAATACTTGCCGCTGTGGCCAAGGTTGGCAGATACAATACCTGCATACTCACCTGTTGCAGCTTCTTCTAGCGGTACTACCACCAATGCCTTAGACCGCACAGAAGAATGAGTTGTTGAATAGATTCCATTTATAAAAAACAATACATTGGCTTCTTCGTGACCCGGCAAACGCACGGCTTCCAGCGCGGCGTCAGATATTGAATCAACACCGGCTGCAGCGGCAAACACATAGTTTTTATTGAATAACCCGCCGATACGGGTGTATTTCCATTCCTCATGTTTAGATGTGGGTATGCCCCAGTTGCTAAACGCATTAAATGCATCCTGGCGCACGGCATCAAGACCATTACCCTTGTTGCTTAGTTGCAACTCATCAAAGCGTTCTTTTATATAAGTACTATCCATTGGAGAGATGAAAGATGTTAGATGTTAGATAATAGACTGCGACATTTTTTAAGGCAAAAAAAGCCAACAACCAATTGTACCTGACTATTTATCATGGCACTGCACGTAAAAGGCAAATCGGACCTGATCACATCAGCAATCAGCGATATATTTATGCTTCCTCGCCTACTTTCACTTCGTTTTTGATGAAGTCATAGCCTCTTTCTTCCAGTTCAAAAGCCAGTTCCTTGGTGCCGGACCGTACAATACGCCCATTGTACAACACGTGTACAAAATCCGGAACTATGTAATCGAGCAAGCGCTGGTAGTGTGTTACCAGCAGCACCGCATTGTCTTTACTGCGCAATTTATTTACGCCGCCGGCTACAATACGTATGGCGTCTATATCAAGTCCTGAATCTGTTTCGTCCAATACAGCCAATCTGGGTTGCAGCATAGCCATCTGAAAAATCTCATTCCGCTTTTTCTCACCACCTGAAAATCCTTCATTGAGCGGACGGCTGAGCAACGACTGATCAATATTCATCAATGCCATTTTTTCTTTCATCATCTTCAAAAAAGAAACGGCGTCCAGGGGTGCTTCACCACGGTATTTCCTGATTTCGTTTACTGCTGTTTTAATAAAATTGGTCGTACTCAGTCCGGGTATTTCTACCGGGTATTGAAAACCCAGGAACAATCCTTCTGCCGCCCTTTTTTCAGGAGACAGTTCCAGCAAGTCTTTTCCCAAAAATTCTACGGTGCCCTCGGTTACCGTGTAGTTCGACTTTCCGGCCAGCACCGAGGCCAAAGTACTTTTGCCAGAGCCGTTCGGCCCCATGATAGCATGTACTTCCCCGGGCTTTATGTCAAGGTTGATTCCCTTTAAAATCTGCTTCTCTTCAATGCCCGCATGTAAATTCTGAATTGTCAACATGTGTTTGTTTGCTTTATTTGTTTCTTCGAAGCGTGCGGTAATGTGGGTAGTGAGTGGGCGTTTGCCCGGTAACCTGTCCGCTCATACTTTTACGCTTGCTATTGTTTTTTGTCAATGGGTTGTATCAATTCGTTTTACCAATGGATTACATCCATTGATGATGCCTCTCGCCCCTTCAGCAATGGGTTTTACCCATCGCTATGGCTCTCGCCCCTTCAGGGCTACCGAACTAAAAACTAAGAACTATAAACTAAAAAACTATCCAACGCTGCCTTCCAAACTAATGGCCAGCAACTTCTGCGCTTCCACTGCAAACTCCATCGGCAACTGGTTCATTACCTCTTTCGCAAACCCGTTAATGATAAGCGCCACGGCCGTTTCTGTGTCAATACCGCGCTGGTTGCAATAAAAGATTTGATCTTCGCCAATCTTTGACGTGGTGGCTTCATGCTCTACCACCGCCGTACTATTTTTTACTTCTATGTATGGAAAAGTATGGGCACCACATTTATCGCCCAGTAATAAAGAATCGCACTGGGAGAAATTGCGTGCGTTGGCAGCGTTTTTACCTACCTGCACCAGTCCGCGGTAACTGTTATTGCTTACGCCGGCTGAAATACCTTTTGACACAATACGGCTTTTTGTATTCTTGCCAATATGCATCATCTTGGTGCCGGTATCGGCCTGTTGGTGATTATTGGTAACTGCTATAGAATAAAATTCACCGGTAGAATTATCCCCTTTCAGAATTACGCTGGGGTATTTCCAGGTAATGGCTGAGCCGGTTTCTACCTGCGTCCAGGAAATCTTTGAATTATTGCCTTTGCAAATGCCGCGCTTGGTTACAAAGTTGTAAATCCCGCCTTTGCCCTGTTTATCGCCGGGGTACCAGTTCTGCACCGTGGAGTATTTAATTTCTGCATTCTCCATCGTTACCAGTTCAACAACTGCCGCATGCAATTGGTTCTCGTCACGCATTGGCGCGGTACAACCTTCCAGGTAGCTTACATAGCTGCCGGCTTCAGCCACAATCAATGTTCTTTCAAACTGCCCTGTATTTTCTGCATTAATGCGGAAATACGTGGAAAGTTCCATTGGGCAGCGCACCCCTTCCGGGATATAACAAAACGAACCATCGCTAAATACGGCGGCATTCAATGCGGCATAAAAATTATCGGTAACAGGTACAACCGAACTCAGGTATTTCTGAATCAGTTCTGGGTGTTCCTGTATAGCTTCGCTCATAGAGCAGAAGATAATACCCAGTTCGGCCAGTTGCGATTTAAAAGAAGTGCCTATGGAAACGCTGTCTATCACGGCATCCACTGCCACACCGCTCAAACGCTTCTGCTCGTCCAGCGAGATACCCAGTTTCTCAAATGTCTTTCTTAATTCGGGGTCTATCTGGTCGAGGCTGTCTAAAGCTATTTTCTGTTTAGGGGCAGAATAATAGATAATGTCCTGGTAGTTGATAGGGGGAAATTGTATGTTGGCCCATTTGGGTTCTTCGTGCACAATTTTGGTCCAGTAAGCAAATGCTTTCAGCCGCCAGTCAAGCATCCATTGTGGTTCATTTTTTTTGGCGGAAATAAAACGGATGGTATCTTCCGTTAAACCCATGGGCGCTTCGTCTGCCTCTATCTCGGTTACAAACCCGTATTTATAGTCGCTGAGAACCGTTCTTTCAATCGTACTCAGTCCATCATTTACGTCATCTTTACCCTGCTGATAGGTATCTGTATTCATTTTGCAAAGATACATATCAATTTATACAAAAAAGTAGAAATAAGGTCTTGTTGCTGTAATTTTCCGCATGCAGGAAGGGAAAACAATGTACCCAAATAAAATTCTGTTATTCAGCTATTTACATCAATAGATGACGCCACCTTTCTTATGCGATAATATTGGAAACGCCAGGGTTAACAATTTAGTGGCAATTCGGGCATATTAGCATGGCATTGTTGGGGAGTTATAAGGAAGAGATCTAACCGGTAAACGCCTTATTGTTTATTTGCCCCGTTTCGCTATGAATTGCCTCCGTCTGCGGGGGATTGCTGTTTTTTTGTAACCTTTCCGGCGCACCTTCGTCCAACGCTTAAACATACAAATGAAAAGATTACTCTTTATTGCAGGCATTTGCGTTGTAGCGGTGCTTGGCGCAACCGGCCAACAGCAAAAACCCAAAATATTGCTACTAGGTAGTTTTCATTTCGATAATCCCGGCTTGGATGTTGCCAAATTTGAAAGCGTCAATGCGCTCTCGTCAAAACGCCAGCAGGAAATAGGTGATATACTTGCCAAACTGAAGCAATTTAAACCGGATAAAATATTTGTGGAAGTACCGGTGGAACTACAGCCAAAGCTCGACAGTAATTTTCAGTTGTACAAAAACGATAAATTTGTGTTGCGGGCTTCTGAAACCCATCAATTGGGATACCGGCTGGCCAAAGAACTGAATCTGCCCGGTCTTTACGCAGTAGATTACAATGGAACAGATTTTCCGTTTGATAGCCTCATGACATCTGCCGCCGAAGCAAAACAGTTTACACTGATAGAAAACATAAACAGGTCAGTTGACAGCATACAGCGGCGTTTTAACGAATCCTTGAAGAAACACACCATCCGTGAAATGTTACTGGAGGAGAATTCGGCACCCATGGTAGACTTACAGGTAGCCTGGTATTTTAATTTGCTTGTCGCAGGTAAAGAAGGCAACCATGTGGGGTCTTATCTTATCAGCGAATGGTGGCGGCGGAACATGGTTATCTGCGAAAACATTCTGAAGCGCCTTACCGGTAAAGAAGAAAGGATACTGGTTATTTTTGGCGCGGGGCATACGGCCTTGCTGCAGCAAATGCTGAAATACAATAAAAACATGGAACTGGTCCCCGTGGCAGCGGTGCTATAGGTTGTGTTGGGTGTTGTGTGCTAAGTGTTGTGTTGCGCTAGAAAATTGCACAATCAGGATCTATAGCAATGCGTCCATAACACTTATGACTTAATACTTAGAACTTAAAACTTACAACAACTCCTACTAACCCTCATTTCAAATACACCAACATGAAAAAACAGATTGCAACATTAGTATTATTCGCTGCCTGCTGCACCTTACCCGCCTGCAATATGGCAACGCCAGAAAACTATTTCGACAGGGCCGTGCTGAGCTGTAATATGATGGCCGGTTTTGCCAATGATCAATTTCACCGCCAATTGGCAGAGCCTTCTGTAAAACTAAAAGAAGGCACCAAAGATCAAACCGAGCCCATGAAACGAAAAGAAATAATAGAGAGCCATATCCAATTTGTGGAGGAAAGTTTTTCAAAAGTAAAAAACCTTAAAGAAACAGACGATACCAGGGACATGGTAAAAGCTTCCATCGCCTTGTACGAATACGCATTACCGGTATATAAAAATGAATATACCCAGCTGGCCAGATTGTATGACGACGGCGCTTCTACCCAACAAATTACCACGCTTGTCCAAAGCATCATTGATAAATACGCAGCCGGCTTTGGCGAACGCTACAATGCTGTTATGAATGCCGGAAAGCCATTTGCTGCCAAACACAATATTAATGTACAATGGGATATTAAAACCAGTCCGGATCTGCATTAAAAACTTTTTACAGCTCAATGCCCGCACGGCTGTACCAGCATTGCACCACCAAACAATAGTATCAATAGCGGTCTGCCAAATTAAATGCTGACTAGCCATCTTCTACGCCAGTAACCGAAGCCGGCCTGGCGTATTTTGTTGCGACCCTTTGCAGTCTTCATATCTTTTTACTCCTGCCACCTTACCGCCAATGAAGGTGTCTTTTTTTCTTTCAACAGGTTATTCCCATACCGCAGTTTAAATTGTACAACTGGCAGTAAATGTTTTTCTTTGACGGCCACCAGTCTTTTTTTATTTACAATACATATGCATGGTTTCTTTTTCTGAAGCGTCTATTGCCCGCCTTTCGGTACACAAGACCGGTAACAAAACTGCTGATGAACCCCTGGTGCTTTCTGAAAAACCGCTGCCAGCACCCGACGAAGTTTTGAACAAACTCTTGATGCAGTATTTTGTGCAACCATTCGAAAAAACAAATGAAATATACCGGCTATCTCACCCCAGCAATGATCTGCAGCTAAATGAAGTGTTTCATTTTGTGTCGGCCATTTTTGACGACCCCGCTACTTTTCATGTCAATACACAACAAATAGCCAAACAATTATACGATATAGCCGGCAACCCTAAAATTAAAGCAGGCGAACTCTATGTTTGTTATTTTAGCCAGTTACAACTGGAAGGCGAATTGCATGATGCCATCGGTATTTTCAAATCTGAATCAAAAGAAGCGTTTTTACAGGTGTTGCAGGAAGGAAAAAATTTTCGCCTGCGCTATGAAGAAAACGCTATTAATATAAAGAAGCTGGATAAAGGCTGTATTATATTCAATACAGAAAAAGAAGCCGGCTATAAGGTTGCCATAATAGATCAAACCAACCGGGCAGAAGCTGTGTACTGGACAGATGAATTTTTGCAACTAAAAGTTCGCAACGATAATTACAACCAAACACACAATGTATTGAGTGCGTACAAACATTTTGTTACCCAAAAAATGGATGAAGATTTTGATATCAGCAAAGCGGATAAAATAGATCTGCTTAACCGATCCATCCGTTATTTTAAAGACAATGAACAGTTTGACCTGGATCAGTTCAGCAACGAGGTGATAGACAATCCAAAAGGTGCGGCATTGTTCAAAGCTTATAAGCAGGAGTACGAACAGGAAATGGATACGCCGATAGACGACAGCTTTGCCATCTCCGGAAACGCGGTAAAAAAACAGGCCCGGGTATTTAAAAGTGTATTAAAGCTCGATAAGAACTTTCATATTTACATTCATGGTAACCGCAACCTCATTGAGCAGGGAACTGAACCAGACGGACGTAAATATTACAAGATTTATTTTAAAGAAGAACATTAGCCGATGCATTTGTCTACACTTTGGGCAAAAATATCTGCACAGGTAAAGCCAGCAATCTCTGCTAACATTTTTTGCTAACAGACTGATATTCTACGTGCATCACTTCATTATTTGCCACACATACATTAAGTATAATAGGCACTAACCAGTTTAGTTTAGTGGTGCCTGCACTGGCATCAACTTTGAATATTACCCCGTACATTTAAGTTAGTTTAAGACATATTATTATGGCCCCCAAACTCAATCAAAAACAAAAGAAAACAGGCACACCCAGGCCCCTCACCAAAAGCCAAACCGGTATTACCGGGTTTGATGATATTACCAATGGCGGCTTACCCACCGGCCGTCCTACGCTTATATGCGGTGAAGCAGGTTGTGGCAAGACTTTATTTTCCATGGAGTTTATTGTAAAAGGTGCTACGCTTTATAATGAACCCGGCGTGTTTGTAACGTTCGAAGAAAAGGCGGAAGAGCTGGCAAGTAACGTGGCCTCGCTGGGATTTGATCTCAATGAAATGATTGCCAATAACCAAATGCGCATAGACTACGTGCATATAGACCGTAGTGAAATTGACGAAACTGGCGAATACGATTTGGATGGTTTGTTTGTACGCATTGGCCATGCCATTGACAGCATAGGTGCGAAAAGAGTAGTACTGGATACTATTGAAAACCTTTTTTTAGGACTCGATAATAAAGGTATTCTGCGCGCAGAACTACGCCGGTTATTTCAATGGCTGAAAGATAAACAAGTTACCGCCGTCATTACCGGAGAGAAGGGAGAAGGCACGCTAACGCGCGAAGGACTGGAAGAATATGTATCTGATTGTGTGATTTTGCTCGACAACCGGGTTACCAATCAGATCTCTACCAGGCGTTTGCGCATTATTAAATACAGGGGATCTGTACATGGCAGTAACGAATATCCATTTCTTATAGATGAAGACGGCATATCCGTACTGCCGGTAACATCATTAAGGCTGGACGCAAAAGTTTCTTCTGAACGGGTTTCTACTGGCATTCCCTCACTTGACGAAATGCTGGACGGTGAAGGTATTTTTAAAGGAAGCACCGTATTGGTTTCCGGAACTTCCGGTACAGGTAAAACAAGTATCGCCGCCAGCTTTGCCGCAGAATGTTGCAAAAGAAATGAGCGGTGTATTTATTTTGCTTTTGAAGAATCGCCCCAACAGATTACGCGCAACATGCAGTCGATTGGAATGGACTTTAACAAGTATGTAAAAGCGGGCCTGCTCAGTTTTCAGGCAGCGCGGCCTACCATGTATGGCCTGGAAATGCACCTGGTAGTCCTGCACAAACTTATTAAGGAGTTTAAACCAAGTTGCGTGATCATAGACCCCATCACTAATCTTATAACGGTGGGTTCTACCAGCGAAATACAATCTATTCTTACCAGGCTGATTGATTTTTTGCAAACGCAGCAAATATCTGCAGTTTTTACAGCGCTAACACCCAATAACATTTTGAAAGAACAAACTGATGAAGTGATTTCTTCATTGGTAGATACATGGATACAGGTGCGGGATATTGAAATGAATGGGGAACGCAACCGTGCGTTATACATCATGAAATCAAGAGGCATGCGGCATTCTAACCAGGTAAGAGAGTTTTTAATTACCAGTACCGGTCTGCATTTGCAAGATGTTTACCTGGGCGGGGATGGGGTATTGATTGGTTCTGCCAGAGAAGCGCACATGCTGCAAAAGAAAACCGAAGCTATCCTAAAAAAGCATAGCCTCAGTCGTAACGATAAAGCCATTGAACGAAAACGCAGGGAACTGGAATTGAAAATACAGTCGCTTAATTCTGAATTTGATTCAATAAGAGAAGAACTGAATAACGATTTTATTGAACAGCAGTTGCAGACTGACGTTACGGCCAGCAACCGCGATGAAATGACCCGCATGCGCGGCAATGGTAAAAAAGGGAACGACGAATCATTACAAAAAAGCAAAAAAAATAGACAGAAGTAATGGAAAACGATCAAACATGGGAACTAAGGCTGTATATAGCTGGTCAGACCCTCAAATCGGTTACCGCCCTGCGCAATCTTAAAAAGTATTGTGAAACGCATTTGCAGGGCAAATACCAGATAGAAGTGATAGACCTGCTGGTGAAACCACAACTGGCAGAAGGTGACCAGATTTTTGCTATACCAACATTGGTAAGAAAAGTGCCAGAGCCGATAAGAAAAATCATCGGCGATTTGTCCAATGAAGAAAAAGTATTGGTTGGTCTGAATATTGTTCCTGTAACAAAATAATCACGGGCGAAAAAGATAGATAAAAAATTATGGAAGAAGCACCGGTAACACCAGAAGTCTATCTTTTAAAACTATACATCACCGGGGCGTCGCCCAATTCTGTAAAGGCAGTAAACAATATTAAAAATATTTGTGAGCAATTCCTAAAGAACCGGTATGAACTGGAAATAATTGACATTTACCAGCAGCCCATGCTGGCCAGTAAGGAGCAAATTATAGCACTTCCATTATTGGTAAAAACATTTCCGCTGCCAGTGAAAAGGCTTATTGGTAATATGTCTGACAAATCTCAAGTACTAAAGGGTTTAGACCTGGTTGAATTAATTTGAAGTGTCTATAAATAACTATGCAAGCTCAAAAGACATATGCAGAATTAATTACCCAAATTGGGGAGCTCTCCGCGCAGCTTGCTGAGGCACAAGATACATTGAACGCTATACGCGCGGGTGAAGTAGATGCTTTTGTTGTGAAAAATGGGGATGGGCATCAGCTGTACACTCTTAAAAGTGCGGATCAAACCTACCGGATATTTATAGAAAAAATGGTGGAGGGGGCTGTTACGGCAAGTCACGATGGCACCATACTTTATTGCAATACCCGTTTCGCCAATATGATCAATCAGCCAATGGCGAAAGTGCTAGGTTTTGATTTTGAATCCTTTCTTCCCGAAGATGCTAAACCATTTATTACAACACTGATAAATAAGGCATGGACGGAAGAATGCAAGGCAGAAATCAACCTGCCCGGCAGAAATAAAAAAGCTATTCCTGTATTATTGTCTATGACCACCATGGAAATAGATGGTGGCAAAGCACTCAGCATTATTGTAACCGACCTTTCTTTTCAGAAAGAAACCCAGGAACAATTAAGGCAACAAAATATTCAGCTGGCACAGGCTCACCTGGTCACCAAAAAGCTAAACGACCAACTAGAGAAAACAGTTCGTGAAAGAACAAATGAATTATACAAAAGCAAAGAACATTTTAATTTTCTGGCAGATAATATTCCGGCTATTGTATGGACAGCTCGACCTAATGGTTCGGTAGATTATTTCAACAAACGCTGGTTTGAGTTTACCGGCAGCAGCAACGAACAATTGTCGGATGAATGGCGGCTGCACATTCACCCTGAAGATGTGGTGCCTTATTTCTCTGCCTGGAATACCGCCATTGATACCGATACGCGTTTTGAAATAGTACACCGCATCAGAAAAGGTGCAGACGAAATCTATGCGTGGCATTATACCCAGGCGTTGCCTTTTAGAGATTATAATAACGAAACAGTTGCATGGTTTGGCATCAGCACAGATATTAATGAACAAAAAAGAGCATTGGAGAAAAAAGATGAATTTATTTCTATTGCCAGTCATGAATTAAAAACACCGGTAACCAGTATAAAAGGCTATGTTCAGTTATTACGCTACAATTTTCAGCAGGAAGGGAATACAGAAGCAGCCAGCCTGCTTACAAAAGCAGACATCCAGATAAACAAACTTACCACACTGATCACCGATTTGCTGGATGTAAGAAAGATTGAAAACGGACAATTGCGTTACCATGAAGAAAAGTTTGATTTTAATGACCTGGTAAAAGAGATCATTGAAGAAACGGAAAGGGTAACCCGTCATCATATTGAAATTGACCTGGCAGACACCCGCTACATTAGCGGAGACCGTAATAAAATTGGACAGGTAATTACCAATTTTATTGATAATGCCGCCAAATATTCACCTGCGCAGGCTGTCATCAAAGTAAAAACAATTACCGATGCAAACCTTGTGCACCTTTCAGTACAAGATTTTGGCCTTGGCATTCCCAGGGACCAGCAGGGTAAAATTTTTGAGCGATTCTTCCGTGTAAATGGAGAAAAAGAAAATACTTATTCAGGCCTTGGACTGGGCCTCTATATATCTGCCGAAATTATTAAACGCCATAACGGAACCATTGGCGTGGACAGTGAACACGGAAAAGGATCCACCTTTTATTTTGAATTACCCATTTTGTAGAACCCCGTAAATGCCAAGATGTGAAAAAAATATTTATTGCAGACGATGACCCCGATATTCTGGAAATATTAAGCCTGATGCTTAAAATGGCTGGTTATAACATTCATGCCACCAGCAATGCCAATGACATATTTAATTACACCACCGCATTTCCTGATTTGATATTGCTTGACATTTGGATGTCTGGTATTGACGGCAGGGAAATTTGTAAGCGGCTTAAATCAAATGAAGTTACCAAAGATATACCCGTAGTCTTTTTATCTGCTAACTCACGCATAAGTGAAATTACACAGGAATACAATGCGCGCGATTTTATTGCCAAACCATTTGAAATGGATTATTTATTAAAAAAGGTGAGCCATATACTGTCTGAAACTCCTGCCAGCACATAACATCATTTCTCCATCCATTTTTTAAATGCCGGTGCTTTTTCGCGGCTGATATCAACCTGCATTTTAAGCGGGGCTTTCAAGGTCAGGGTTAACTTCTGGTTTTCATGGGGCGTTACCGTTTGTATGGCATCTGCATGTACAATGCATTGGCGGTTGGCGCGGTAAAAAATATTTGGATCCAGCAATTCTTCTATTTCTTCCAGTGTAGTAAAATCAAGAATGTGTTTTTCGCCGGTGAAAGTAAAAATGTAATGCAGATTGTCTTTCAAAAAACAGGCAATATCTTTTGTATTCACGGGCATCCACTGCCGGCGGTAACTGACAATAAATTTCTGCTTGTAAGCCGGCATGGCTGGCTGGGGTTGCGATAGTTTCTGTATAAGCAGGTTAATATCTGTTGGAAAGGCCGCTTTACTATCCATAATATTTTTACATTTATCAATGGCCCTGGCCAGCTCTTCGTCGTCAATCGGTTTTAACAGGTAATCAACACCGTTTACTTTAAATGCGCGGATGGCGTAATCGTCATAAGCCGTGGTAAAAATGACAGGACTTTTTAGTTGGTTGGATTCAAATAGTTCAAAGCTAACCCCATCACCCAATTGTATATCCATAAAAAAAAGGTCGGGCTCGGGATTAGCGGCCAGCCATTTTTTAGCCTGTTCAATACCCGTTAGTGTTGCTATCACTTGTACATAAGGCGCCGCCGCCATTATTTTATTGAGCAACTCTTCTGCAATGATGCTTTCATCTTCTATAATTACTGCTTTCATATCAGCGGTATTTTAACGGTGAAAAAATGATTGTCTTCAATGATGGCCACCGGTTGCCCGCTCAGGTAATGATAAAGCGATTGCAGGCTGGCCAAACCATGCCGGTTGCTGGTTTCAACAAACTTTTTCTTTTGCAGGTTATTCTGCACAACCAGCAAATCTTCTTCTATAAAAATGTTTATTACCAGGGGCTGCTCCATACCAATGACATTGTGTTTGATGGCATTCTCAATTAAATTTTGAATGGTAACGGGAGCAATCTTACGGTAGAGATATTCTTCAGGTATTTTAAAATTAACCTGTAATGCTTCTTTAAATCTTGTTTGCTGCAATTGTGTATAGGTTTCCGCCAGTTTTATTTCTTCTGTGAGCGCAACGGTTTCATTGTCGCGGCTTTTAAGAATGTAACGATAGATTTTAGACATTCTTTCCAGGAACTGTTTGGCATTGGCGGGGTTGGAAGTAATCAATCCGCTTAACGATGTAAGCGAATTAAACAGGAAGTGTGGGTTGAGCTGCTGTTTGAGGCTTTCATACATAACCAGCACTTTTTCTTTTTCCAGCGCGCTGGCCTTTGATTGCAACCTATATACTTTGTCTTTTTGTGCAAGGCGATATTTATAGAACCCATATGTTACTGCAGCCGCCATTGCCAAAATAAGCAACCGAAACCACCAGGTTTTATAAAATATGGTATCCAGGTGTATTAACATGGTTTTCTCGGTGGCGTCCCAGTTGTTTTTATTGGCAGACGTCTTATAATGAAATACATAATCACCCCCGGGAACATTGGTATAATTAACCACACGTTCCTGGCTGTACACCCATTCTTTATCAAAAGGTTCCAGGCGGTGGGCATACCATATGGCTTTGGGATTGCTGTAATTAATTGCTATCATCTCCAATGAAAAAAAATTCTTATTAGCTGCCAGTGAAATGCCGGGGGTTTCTTCAGTATTGATGAATGTTTGGGGCGTCTCGCCATATACATTGAAGGCGCTTATATACGCCTGGGAAATGTCATTTTGCGCGCTGTATTTATCCGGATTAAACTGTACAAACCCGCGGAGGGTAGGATAAACAAAATCGCCTTTATGACTTCGGAATGCTGCCTGGTAATTAAAATCAACGGTTGGTAAGCCGTTACTCATATCAAAGGATGTAAAGAACCTGCGGGAGCTGTCGAGCATATACAGGCTTTTACTACCGGCAAACCATAACCGGTTTTGGTTATCTGTCAATAGTCCTGCAGTATTCTCTGATGCTCTTCCCGGCCCCCGCAGATAATGTGCAAAGCTGTCTTTTTGCGGGTGCCAGGCATTCAGTCCTTCCAGTGTAGCTGCCCATATAACGCCGGTTTTATCTTCAGTAATAGAAATTACATGGTTATTGCTCAGCGAGCCCGGCTTTGCAGCGTCTTTAGACCAGTAGCGGGTTTTTCCCGCAACGGCATCATACATTAATAATCCCCTGGAGTAAAACCCAAACCATATACGTTGCTGGCTGTCTTCATAAATGGTGAGCGTATTATAGCGCGCATATTTACCCAGCAACGGGTCAGTACTAAAGTTGTCAATAACATTTGTTGTTTTATTGTACCGGTAGATCCCATCGCGGCAGCCAAACCAAATATTGTTTTCATGATCTTTCATGATGGACCAAAAAAAGGAAAGGGGCAGTTGTTCCTTATTGCCCAGAAAATCCATTTTGCCGGTGCTGATATGATACCTGTTCATTCCGCTGGCGGTTCCAATCCATACCATATCGCCATCGCATAAAACAGACCTGATAGAGTTATAGTGTATCACGTTCTGTTTATCGGCTGTGTTTTGAAAAACGGTGTATGAATTGTTTTGCGGATTGTATCGTGCTATACCGCTGCCGGTACCCAGCCATAGGTTGCCGGCGGCATCTTCGCCGGCTGCACGGCACCAGTAATCAGGAAGCGTTACCTTCTGGTGGTACGATGGTTGAATAACATGAAAGAGCGTCTTGTCGGCATCAAAATAGTTAACCCCCGTTACTTCGGTACCCAACCAAATAAGCCCTTCTCTGTCCTGGTATACAACATTGATAAGGTTATCGCTGATACTGGAAGCCTGCAGCGGATCATGTTCATACTGAATAAATGAATTGGTAGCGGCATCATATAGGCAAAGTCCGTTGCGGGCGGCACATATCCATAACCTGCCTTTGCTGTCTGAAAATATGCTGGTAATGCGGTTGTCTCTAAGATTGCTGTTAGAAACATAGAATTGCTCATACAGTGTTTGCGTTAAAAAATCGGGCGTTAGTTTTATAAGGATAGGCTTTTTATCGCCGTAGCATATCCAGATATTTTTTGCACTGTCTACTGCAATTTTTCCGAAGGCAATGTCTTTGAGTGCGGGTATGGGAATCAATACAGCGCGGGCTGTGCTAATGTTGTATTTTACCAGCCCGGTATCTGAAGCAATACAAATGAACCCGTCTGCCGTTAGACAGAAGTCATTGAAGGGCACACTCAATAATGTGTTGGTTAGCTGGTCTGACTGGTCTTTTAACCGGGTGAATGTTCCTTTGCTGGTATTAAAATAAACAAGCCCTTCATTAGTTGACATACAAATAGTATGGCTGCCTGCTTTTACCATTTTGGTAATGGAGAAACTGGCCGTGCCCGGGTATAGCACAAACCTGTTGGTGCGGTAATCGTAATTGTACAATCCTTTGGGTTGTGCTACCCATAAAACGCCCGAATCATCAGAAAATAAGGCAGGCACAAAATTTTCCGGTATCGAAAAACTATCGTTCAGAATATGTTGGAAAACTTTTACTTCATACCCGTTGAAACGATTGAGCCCGTTAATGGTACCAATCCAGATATAGCCGTATTTATCTTGCGTGATGCTTCTGATAGCGGGGTCGCTCAGGCCGTTATTGGTGCTGAGCTGGTGAAAATTAAAGGAGGGTGCCTGGCCCAACCCGGCAATGCCTGGCATCCACAACAACAATGTCAATGAGATCTTTACCACAAATTGCCCGGCATTTTTTGTGCGCATGTTTTGAAAGTAACAAACAATTAAACCCCGGCAAAATCAGCTCTGCGGAAATGTAGGCAGGTGCAAGGGAAGGGTGGTAAAAATAAGCCGAACCGGTGATAGATTTCGGGTTGTATCCTTAACTGAAACGAGAAGCCTCTATCATGATGCCGGAAATCAGTGCGTAACAAGATTGCCAGGCTTCTTTTACTTCGTCGTTCCAGTCGTTGCCAAGACCGTGTTCCATCGTAAACAGCAGGGCGTCGCCCACCACTTGATAATGCCAGGGTTTTACGCCATACCCGGTATGCCGTTCGGCCATCAGCCTTATCTCATCGGTAATCTCTTGCAGGTTGTGTAACCTGCCCACCATTACGCTGAGCATGTCCGTTAATTTTTTGTATTGGGCGGGCAAGGGGGCTTTGAACATTTTTCGCAGAGAAGGCACGTCGTTAAACATCTTTCCGTAGAAAACCTCACCAATAATATGCGGGTCAACATCCCGCAAAAGCTTCCAGGACCTTTGTACCAGTACAATTTGCTGTGCTGTCATGTGTTTACTAGCGATTTTATCATTGCTGCCGTCTGCTATATCCGGTACCGTCATACTGCATTATTATTTCAGAAAGCGATAAGCCGTGCGATGCATTTTAAGGGTTCATCCCTGCTTCATACTGACTTCACTTTAAACGACGGCAAATATTGTTCAATGCCACCATACAGAAAACCGATTCTGCTCCAATGGTATAATGATACTACCGAAGCGTGTATTTTATACATCCTGTATCATTTGTTCAATGTGGTATGTGCTTCCGTAAGGCAAACGCCGTCTCAACTATATGTTTTGCCGGTCACCGAAGCAGAGCGATCTTTTCGTATGCCGGCAAGTTTGGCTGGGTTGCCAAACGCATGGCCTAAAGCGCTTCATACCGGTTTTTCTACATTTCGCCCGGCTAACCATGCACTACACTCACTAATAGTTTTTAGGCAGGCATTTACAGTACATATTTGTAAAACAAAAGCCTTAACCAATAAAAAATCACCATGAAATCCCTGAAGATTCAAAACACCGTTTCTGCCTGCGCAGGCAGGGTTATGCTCTATTGCTACCGCGGCTACATTTTATTGTTTAAAGAAACCCGCAACTTTAAACCAGTGGAAACAAAACCAGCAAAAAGCAGTTTTGTCCGTTTTACCAGTAACCAATTTGTAACACCCTGTTATAATTAAGCCCTTAACCATTGAACCGTTAGAACCTTACCGCAAAAAGTTTAGTCCGGCCCCTTCCTTTACCATTTTGCCATTTTTATATACAGCACCTCATCATGAAAAATAACAATGCAGCCACCTTATCACAGGGCCCGGATCAACCCAGAGAATCTTTTTACCAAGCCCTTTCGTGCGATATGCTGCCCGGCGCCGCATGGATGGAGTTTGAAGACTCTTTTATTCAGCTGCTTTCCGGTACAGAGCCCAAAAAAAGATACCTTAACCAAACTGATATTCACCAGCTAATAACCTGTTAAACATGAGCTCCATTCATCTCTTCAGGATTCTTTTGTGTTTTGATACCCTGCTTGCGGGTGCAGTACTGACCATTTTTATATATTACCTGATAAAAGTGCGAACCAGGGGAGCGATGGCTGATCTGTGATGTGATAATCGCTGATTTACTTTGATGCAGCCGGAGGGAATCTCTGATCGCTGGGGAATCTCTGATCGCTGATTTGATAATCGCTGATTTACTTTGATGCAGCCGGAGGGAATCTCTGATCGCTGGGGAATCTCTGATCGCTGATGTGATAATCGCTGATTTACTTTGATGCAGCCGGAGGGAATCTCTGATCGCTGATTTGATAATCGCTGATTTGCTTTGGTGCAATATCCGGAGGAAATCGCTGATGGCTGATGTGATCATCGCTGATTTGCTTTGGTGCAACAACCGGAGGAAATCGCTGATGGCTGATGTATTATGCGATAAGAGCCGAGGGCATTTTAATTTTTACTTTTGAATTTTGAATTTTTACTGCGCTTCATTCTGAAACCAACAACCAGCCTGAGCAGCACCACCCCTATACAAGCCCCCAGGGTATTGAGTATAACATCATCCACATCTGCCACACCAATGCCCAATATATACTGGCAACTTTCTACCAGAAAACTTAACAAAAAAGAAATCAACACCAACCTGGCAGTGCTTTTAATGCGGAAAAACAATGACAGAAAAAAAGGTACGGGAATAAATATTAGAATGTTGCCCAGCAGATCGGTAATAAAATTCCATTTATCAATGTCACGCATGGTATGGTACAATGCGGCATCCTGAAATTTATTTCTTAGCGGAATAATATTGGGGGGAAAAACATGCCGGTTAAATGATGGTCGCGGCCGTCGCCTCGCAAGGAAGAAGATATAAAAAAGAACAGAAAAATAAATAATACCGGCTGCCCGGAGTGTACCCTTCAATAGCATACGGCAAAAATAGCCACGCACCACGGTAATGTAAAATGTTTTGCGTTGCTGACAGAAATTCACCACTTACCACAATTACCGTACACATATGCCATCAAAAGGGATTACTGTAATTATGACATTTATTGCTTATCTTTCTTTTCATCAGTTCCCCCGCTGCAAAATCAATTTATTATGACTGCTTTTAACCGTCGCTCGTTTTTTGGCAAGGCCGGTGCATTTTCTGCCACCGCCCTGCTGGCATCCATTACGCAACCTGCGTGGAGCCGTAACCTGCAACACGCGTTGCAAAATGCCGCCAGCGTGGCACCAGACCAATTGGCAAGTGAAGAAGATTTCTGGTATTATGTGCAGCAATCCTATACCGTTTCGCCTGCGATCATCAACCTGAATAATGGTGGCGTATCGCCCTCTCCCAAAACAGTGCAGGAGGCTATGAAGCGCTACCACGATTATTGCAGCGAGGCACCGAGTTATTATATGTGGAATATACTTGACCAGGGCCGTGAACCGCTTCGAAAAAACATAGCGGCGCTCGCGGGCACGCAGGCCGAAGAAATTGCTATTCAACGCAACGCATCAGAGGCATTGGAAACTATTATTTTTGGTTTGGATTTAAAAGCAGGCGATGAAATAGTACTTAGCAAGCAGGACTATCCGAACACCATCAATGCATGGAAACAGCGCGAACAGCGCGACGGCATTAAGCTGGTTTGGATAAACCTGGACCTGCCCAGCGAAGACAGCGATTATATGGCGGGCCAGTACATAAAGGCATTTACATCTAAAACAAAACTGGTACAGGTTACCCATGTTATTAACTGGAACGGACAAATAATACCGGTAAGAAAAATTGCCGACGCAGCGCATGCAAAGGGCATTGAGGTACTGGTGGATGGCGCACACAGTTTTGCGCAATTTGAATTTACCCTTCCTCAACTGGGTGCAGATTATTTTGGCACCAGCCTGCACAAATGGTTAGGTGCGTGTATAGGTAGTGGTATGCTGTATATCAAAAAAGAAAAAATTAAAAATATTTATCCGCTATTTGCCGCTGGTGATGCTAAAAGTGAAGACATCCGCAAATTTGAGAACCTGGGCACCCGCCCGTTCTTTATTGAACAGGCCATTGGTAAAGCAGTTGAGTTTCATGAAATGATTGGCAGCAAAAGAAAAGAAGAACGGCTGCTTTATCTTAAGAACTACTGGATGGGCCGCGTTAAAGACATTCCTACAATAAAACTGAACACTTCTATGAAGCCGGCATTTGGTTGCGCCATAGGTTCGGTAGCCATTGAAGGAAAAAAACCTGCAGAACTCACCAGTTTTCTTTTTGAGAAATACAAGATACACACCGTGGCAGTGGAATGGGAAAATATAAAAGGTGTAAGAATAACACCTAACGTATATACTACCACCAAAAACCTGGATGCATTGGTAGACGGCATTACCACATTTGCCAAAAGCGGTTATTGATCACTGTAAGCTAATCTTTACTGTCGCCAGCAGCCGTGTTCTGCCCCATTTTCTGAATTGGCCTGTACAACCTGTCATTGTAATGCATGGCCGTGTAGCAGCAGGCAGGTTACCGTATAAAAAACTGGCAACAATAGTTTCATAGCATTCATCATTTAAAACGTGAACGCTAAAACTAAGAAAAACAATCATACTATGGCAAAACGGAATGTAAATTGTACCGCTGGCTGTAGGCGTGTACTTTTTCAACAATAAATGCAGCATCGTCTTTTGTTCCGTTTATCAATGCAGATTTCATGGTACGCAGCCAGGGTAATCCTAAAAAATACAAACCCGCAATAGAACTAACGCCTTCTTCGTGCATGGGAAGGCCCTCATTGTTACATACAGGCATCTTAATAAAACTAAAATCAGCGCTGAATCCTGTAGTCCAGATAACAGTGCCAATATCATCTTTCTTTATATGCAAAGAAGAACGGTCAGATACACAGCCTGATCCATTATCGGGCAAATCGGCGGTATCATCTTCAGGTGCGGGCGCCAGTATACCGTTTGCTGCAATAAAACCATCGATTTTATTTTTTACCATGGCTGAAAATCCGTCTGCAAACTGCACATGTGTGGCCGCATCTTGCTCAAAAAAGATGGCGTTTTCATCGGCATCTTTTGTTCTACCCACAATAGCCACTCCTTTTTTTGCCAGCCATTGCAAGCTGATGGTTTGATGGCCGCCATCTGCGCCCGTAAGTTGTGGTGGTTTAATATTCCGGATAACCGGATCCGTTATATCAGATTTACGGGCATCAAAAAACCCGATGGTAAAGAGCCAGTCCATAATATCTTTACCCCGGTATTGCCGCGGCACCCGCCCTACCATGCTGGTAGACAGCCATACTTTTTTTCCTGACCTGGCAATATCTGCTGCTACCTGGCACCCGGATTGTGCACTGCCCACTATCAATACCGCGCCCGCCGGCAACTGCGATGCATTGCGATACTCACTGGTATGCAACTGTAAAAGGCTAGCAGGAAGCTTATGCGCAAAGCCGGGGATCTTTTTACTGGTCTGACTGCCCGCACTGATAATTACCTGCCGGGCATTATAGGTATGGTGCTGTCCGTTTTCAACCACTTTTACCGCGAACATTTGCTGGCCTGGCAATTCTTCTACAGCAATAACAGCAGTATGTTCTTTAACCGGTAATTGAAACCTGTCTGCATAATCATTTAACGCATCAGCAAATGCTATTGCACTAACAAAAATGTCAGAGGCAGGTTGTTGGCCGTTGCCTGGCAATTGGTTGGCGGCATACCCGGTATTCATTACAAACGAATCCCATCGCTGGGTGCGCCATGATTCGCCTATTTTTCCACGTTCCAGCACCAGGTGCTTCATTCCTTTTTGGGTTAAATAATAACTGGCGCTGAGTCCCGCGTGGCCCGCGCCAATTACAATAACATCCATAGTTGTATTTTTCATACTGCGGTGTATGTTTTTAATGGTTAACTGATAGCGGCTTTGCGCAGACCGCAATGAAACGCAAACATGCAACAACCGCTTCAACCATGCAATGGTAGATTTGTACTACCCCCAAAAAAGATGACCGCGAAGATTTTATGGTATTTTAGATGAAGTATTTATTAATATACCTATACTTTTTAGCTGCCCGTTACATTACTTTAGTGTGCCCAATAATCTGTTACCCGTTTTTTCTTCCGGAATTATACCTGCCAAGCAATACAATGTGGGTGTTAGCTAATACGGACTAAACTTGCCAGCCTGATACACATGACCCTGCAAAAGATATAAATAAGCGTTAAGAAAAACCACCCGTTAAATCTAAAAACCGAAGCTTGCCGCCTTCGGTTTTTGTTTATACCAGTGGCAGTAGCTCCATCAGGTCGTTAATAATATAAGACGGGCGGGCGGTTTGTAATTGTTGGAGTGTATGCGCCCCCGTAGTGATGCCCACGGTAAGGCTGCAACCGGCATTTTTTCCTTCTTCAATGTCAATAATAGAATCACCCACTTTGGCCACTTCTGAACCGTTGTTAATACCAAACTGTTGCATGGCCAGCAAAATCATATCCGGATTGGGGCGGTTTTTACCAACATCGGTAGCCGTGATCAGGCCATCAAAATCTTGTCCTTTCACCCAGCCCAGCTTTTTCACCAGCAAGTGGGCAGTTGCTGCATTGTAACCCGTGTTTAAAACAACCAGTACATTTTTATCTTTCAAAGCGTGGAATAACCTGGTGGCATTGTTTTGTTCAGTGATCACTTCTTTATCGTAGGCTTCGGTTAGCAACACCATAAAACGCTGGTAAATAGCAGCCGCTAATGCATCATCGTTTTTCTGTGCATATACGGCCAGGATGCTTTTGATGGCCTGCAATTTTTCTTTGCCTGCACCTTCCAGCAACACCTGATCCAATGTAACATCAAATCCTTTTTCATTGATGGCCTGCCGAAGCGTTTTGTACACAACATTCTGTTCGTTCACTGTTGTGCCTGCCATATCAAAAACAATCATTTTGATCATTGTGCTGGTTTTGTGTGAATAAATGCGGCAGAAAAGTACGTTTTTTTGTGAGCCCGTATTGTGATCTCCTGATTATTTTTCAAACCCATGGTGCGGAGCTGACAGCAACAGGTTTTTCGGCGCGTACATCATAGTGGATACTAAACTCGCGTGCAATTACTTTACATTTATCGACAGCATATCGCCGAGGGCAAAGGCGGTACGCACCAGGTCTTTTTCGGTTGCCGCCAATGCTGCCTGCAAATCAAGCGGCTGGTGGCTGATGGGCATTAGTACGTCAAAGTATTGCTGCAGTGCTTCATTCTTTTCTAATGGAATTTTACCGGCAAGGCCTATCACCGGAAGCTGTTTCAATTTTGCACGGTAAGCCACACCAAACGGGCCTTTGCCCTGCAAGGTCTGCTCATCTATACTGCCTTCGCCTGTTACCACCAGGCTAGCCCGTTGCAATGATGTATCAAACCCGGTAAGCGCTAGAAAATGTTCTATACCGTTTACCAATTTTGCATTTAGCAATGCAAATAACCCTGCGGCAGCGCCACCCGCTGTACCGCCGTATTTTATATGCGCCATTTCTTTACCTGTTTGCTGCAATACAACCGCGGCAAATGTTGCCAGTGCGGCATCCAATTGTATCACAGCTTCGGGCGTTGCGCCTTTTTGCGGTCCAAACATGGCGGCGGCACCCTTGCTCCCCAGCAAAAGATTATCCACATCGCACAGCACTTCTATCTCTGTTTGCAATATGCGTTTATCCAATGCCGATAGATCAATGAAAGCCAACTGTTCAAAATTACCCGGCAATCCGTTAATGGTATGGCCGGCTGCATCAAGAAAACGGATGCCGAGGGCCATCAGCATGCCACAGCCACCGTCTACCGTGGCCGAGCCGCCCATGCCAATAATTATTTTTCGGGCACCTTTATCAAGCGCTATTTTTATTTGTTCGCCTGTTCCGTAAGAAGTGGCCAGCAAAGGGTTTAACTGGTGCTGCTGCAACAAACGCAAACCTGAAGCAGCTGCCATTTCAATGATAGCCGTTTTGCCTTCATCAATCAAACCAACATGTGCTGTAATATTTTTTCCGAGCGGATCATGCACTGCAGTTTCTATCCATTTGCCACGGAGTTTTTTTATGATTAGTTCAGCAGTACCATCGCCCCCATCGCCCACCGGAAAACACTCACACGTACATTGCAGCCTGCTCTGCATAAAGCCTTTACTGATAGCAAGGGCCGCTGCTTCTGCCGTAAGGCTGTTTTTAAATGCATTGGGGGCAATCAGGATATGCATGCGTAAAACTAACCGTTTAATTTTTTTGATCCATATTGGCCAGTTTTTCCAATGCCAGGTACAATGCCTGGTTGCCGTAAGACCCCTTACCCATCGCCTGCACACTTACATACAACTGTTTTGCGAGTGCCAGCCCCGGCAGAGAAATGCGCATGGCTTCTGCTTCTTCCAATGCAATAGCAAGATCTTTCACAAAATTGTCTATTGAAAAACCCGGTGCATAATCGCCTTTCACCAGTTTGGGTGCCAGAACATCAAGGCTCCAGCAGGCGGCTGCGCCTTTGCTGATAGATTCAAGCAGGCTGTTTAAATTTAACCCGGATTTGATACCATACACCAGTGCTTCGCAAACGCCCAGGAGTGAGCCGGCGAGTACAATCTGGTTGCACATTTTTGCATGCTGGCCGGCGCCTGTTTTTCCCTGGTGCACCATATTTTTTCCAAATGCTTCAAACAAGGGTGTTACCGCATCCACCGTTTCTTTTTTTCCACCTATCATAATAGACAGCGTGCCGTTGATGGCTCCCACCTGGCCACCTGAAACCGGCGCATCTACAAAAGATGCACCTATACTTTCTGCGCGTTCGGCAATTTGTATGGCCAGGCTGGGCCTGGTGGTGGTCATATCAATAAGGATAGCACCGGGCTTTAACGTTGTAAATATACCCTGGTTGCCAAAATAACATTCTTCCACATCTTTTGGAAAGCCAATAATAGTTACCACTACATCGCTTGCTGCTGCCAGGTCGGCGGGTGTATCATACCATGCACAACCCATCTCAATCAAATCTGCTGCTTTTTCTTTGGTGCGGTTATGAACGCCTACTGTATAGCCGGCTTTCAGCAAATGCTTTACCATAGGATTGCCCATTAATCCAGTTCCTATCCATCCAATTTTTTTTTGCTTCATGCTGCGCTTGTTTTACTGTTTGGTTTCAATGTTATAATAATATTCAGTCGTTCTTATTTATTCACCACATTCACCGGCTTGCCCTGCAAAAATGCAGACAGGTTATCGACGGTCATTTGCATCAGCCTTGCCCTTGCTTCTTTTGTTGCCCACGCTATATGTGGTGTAATAATGCAATTTTTTGCCGTAAAAAGCGGGTTGCCGGCTGGTGGCGGCTCGGCAGACAATACATCGATGCCTGCACCGGCAATAACGCCATTGTTCAATGCCGCTGCCAAATCTTCATCCACCACTATTGGCCCTCTTGATGTATTTAAGAGGAAAGCTGTTTTCTTCATCAGACGCAGGCTGTCTTTATTGATCAGTCCTTTTGTTTCGGGAAACAACGGGCAATGAATGCTTACAACATCAGATTGCTGTAACAGTTCGGGAACCGAAGCCCATCTAAAGTTTTTTCTATGCTGCTGATCCGTTCTTGTTCGGCTGTTGCCAATAATATTCATGTTAAACGCGGCAGCCACATCACCTACCTGTTGTCCAATATGGCCGAAGCCTATAATACCTATTGTTTTGCCGGCCAGTTCTATCAAGGGATAATCCCAGAAACAAAAATCTGCGGAGCGAGTCCATTTGCCATCCATTACAGCATCGCTGTGCCGTTGCACGTGCAGGCAAAGTTCAAGCAACAACGCAAATGTGAGCTGCACAACCGAAGCAGTACCATAGCCGGGTACATTGCAAACAACAATACCTTTTGATGTGGCCGCTTCCGTATCCACAATATTGTAACCAGTGGCTAATACACCAATGAACCGGAGCTCGGGCAATTGGTCAATAGCTTCTTTGCTTACAGGCGTTTTGTTCGTAAAAATTATGTCTGCCCATTTTGCTCTTGCTGCTACTTCAGCGGCCGGTGTTCTGTCGTGCACCACCAGTTCGCCCATTTGTTTCAAACCATCCCAGTTAAGATCACCGGGGTTCAACGTATATCCGTCTAATACTACAATCTTCATAGTGCGTGTTTATTGGCATCCTGCATTCAAAGAAATTTTGGTGCTGACAGCGAGCCTATTTTTTTATTGGAGGAACTATCATCAAATATATTGTTCAACATTTTTGAAAAGTGCAATTCTCCATTTCATTTTTATTTGGTTGTTGCTGCAGGCATATCATTTTCTGTACGCTTTCTGCTATGGATTAATAGAATGGATGCGCCCAATACAATGATTACCATAAGCAGTGCAAGAAGATAGGTATACCCTTTCGATAAATTTGCTGCCGCCGGCACGGTACTGGTGGTAAGCAAATGATACGTAGGCACTATCCAATTGTACAAATATGCTTGTCCCAGTACAATGAAACAAATAAAAATGAGCATGATAAAACTATGCTTCACGGTAAAAGTAAAAAGTTCTGATTCACGTCCTACCAGCTGACCAGCCGCGGCAGCAACGGCAATAGACTGTGGCGATATCATTTTGCCTACTACGCCACCGCATACATTGGCGCCGACAGTAACCACCGGGTCTACTCCAATAGAAGTTGCCGTAGAAGCCTGTAGTTTGCCAAATAAGGCATTGGCCGATGTGTCTGAACCAGTAATAAAAACACCCAGCCAGCCCAGCACCGGGGCAAAAAACGGAAACAGTACGCCAGTGCTTGCCAGTGTTTCTGCAATGGTAATGGTAATACCAGAATCGTTAACGATGTAAGCAAAAGCCAGTACCGCGCAAATGGTAATAATGGGGAAAGTAAGTTGCTTCAGCGTTTGGCCAAATATTTTAATGGCAGTAGCATACCTCATCCCAACCAATGGTACCGATATCAGTGCGGAAATAAAGATGGCAGTGCCGGCAGCCGACAAATAATTGAATTTGAAAATATGCGCCAAAGCCTTGCCGTTTTTATCAGTAATGGCATTGTGCAGGCCGGGAAATTCAAATTGCTTCTGGCCAACAGCAGCAAATACATCTTTAATAGGTTGCAGTCCCCATGCAATAATAATGATGGTGAGCATAATAAATGGAGAGCAGGCCCTGATGATCTGCCCGATTGTATACCTTACTTCCGTATTGAAAGTTGGTGCGGGCTCGTGTGGAAACCGCCAAACATTTTTTACTTTCCAGAATTTCAGAAAAACCACCAGGCTTACAATGGAGCCAATACCTGTAATAACATCGGGTAAAGCAGGCCCCAGATAATTGGAAGTAAGCCATTGCAGAAAGGCAAAAGAAATCCCCGATACCAAAATAGCAGGCATGACTTCTTTTGTTTTTTTGAACCCTGCCATGAGCATCACTAGGTAAAATGGAACAATAACAGAAAGGATGGGTAGCGTTCTGCCTACCATTTGTGAAATGGCCATTTCAGGAATAGAAGTAACCTGTGATGCCACGGTGATGGGTATACCAATAGACCCAAATGCCACCGGTGCAGTATTGGCGATAAGACAGATGCCGGCTGCATACAATGGGTTAAACCCCAACCCCACCAGCATTGCCGCAGTAATGGCTACCGGTGCGCCAAAACCTGCTGTGCCTTCTAAAAAAGAACCAAATGAAAATGCAATCAGCAACGCCTGCAGCCGCCTGTCTGATGTAATGGATGCCATGAAATGTTTAATGATTTCGAATTGCCCGCTTTTTACAGTGATGTTGAATAAAAATACAGCGGGGATGATTATCCAGCAGATAGGAAACAAACCATAGAGTGCACCGTTCACGCTGGACAATAATGCCAGTTTAACGGGCATGCCATACACAAAAACAGCAATGACTACGGCAATGACCACCGCAATTATACTTGCCTGGTAGCCTTTCATTTTTTTTATGATCAATGCCCAGAATATAAAAAGGATCGGTGCCAATGCCACCAGTGCAGACAATCCCATATTCTTACATGGATCTATTACCTGTGTCCAGTTCATGGTTAATTAAATTACACGACAGTCATTAGTAATACAATTGTGCGATGCAACCGTTTATGCTAAATCTAAAGCAATTATTTCATGATCAACCACTTTGGGTATGTTTAAAGTTAGCATGCCCTGGCTGATGTTGAATGTTGGGCTTTGTTGTGACACCAGCAATTTTACAGCAGTCACTTTTTTATTGGCAGGCAATTGAATGCCCACTTTTGCAGCCACAGGTATCAGCTCTCTGAAAGGCCCTTTCATCATCATGGGATTGGTTAAATTAACCAGGTGTACCGTCATGGAACTTTGTTGTTGCCATGCAACAACATCCATTACACCCGGCGCGTCAACCGTTACTACCGGCTTTTCATTCAATGCCCAGTTTACGGCATTGCGCAACAGTTGTCCATGGTCGATGCCCATCATTTGCCAGAAAGACCGGTCAAGATCTCCGGGTATATATACCACACGGCCTTTTCCCATTTCGCGCAGGTAAATGCCACGGTCTGTAGTATCTGCCACCCTGGGGTATACATCTTCCATTGGTAAATCGGGGTAGGTAGGTATTAATGTAAGCGGACTGGGAAAATCAGTTTTTGGTGTAACATTTACCTGGTAAATGGTATTGATGATACGGAACGCATCTTCCATTCCTTTTAATACCGGGTGAAATGTTTTTGTACCGGGCGCTGCTTTTAGTTTCAGGTAGCTATTGCGCATGGGACCTTGCACCTTGTTATTAAAAGACACGCCAAAGAGATCAGACAAACCGAAATCGGCCCTTTGTACACCGTCTTCATTGTAGAGCGATGTTTCAAAAGTGGCTACCAGGCTGCCGCCTTGCGCTACAAATTTGCTTAGTTGATTGCATTGCTCATCAGACAGCGCCGCAATATTGGGCAACACAAGCAATTTAAAGCGTTTCAGGTCGTCGGCAGCCAGCAACTTGTCATTTACCATTTCAAAAGGAGTATGCGATTCTACCAGCGCATGGTACATACCATTGGCATGGTCGTGGCTGTTGTCTTGCCATGGTTTACCGCCGTATTTTTTGTCGGTTTGTTCAGAATACACAATACCCACGCGTGCCAGGGAAGCAGTATTGCGCAGGTATTTTTCTGCGCGATGGTATACCTGGTACATATCACTAACGGTGTTCATCCAGCGCTTGTCGAAGATGACCGCGCCAAATTTTACAAAGCAGGGCAACAAACCGTTTGCTACGCCTTCGGCCACCCATATACGTATTTCGGCATCGCCCTGTACAGAGTCTTTCCACCTGAATTCTTCTTCAATGCCCACACTAAATATGCCCACCTGTGGTTTCATACCCAAAGTGGCGCGTGTTTCTTTTGCGCCTTTGGCGTTGGCCCACGGGGGTATAACACCCCTTCTTGCCTGTTGATCCGCAAAAAAGAAATCGGCATGTTTACCGGTCAGCAGTTTATCGGGGAAGCCGTTGGGTATAAAACGAGATGCTGCGTGTTGTTTGTGAATTTCAGCATCCCACAAAAACCAAAGTTCTTTCAGGCGTTCTACGCGCCATTCAGTATACCTGATATAAGTGGTGTTAAAGCGATCGGCGGTTTTTGGCAGTTCAAGGCCGGAAGCAGCTTTAAAATTTTGCATGCAATGCTGGCAATAACAGATACCATGGCCGGCCCACCGGTTTGAAAATATAGCATCGGGTTTAAACCGTTCCATAATTTCCTGGTTCACTTTTGACATGAACTCAAAATTGTAAGGGCCCAGTGCACAGGTAACCCATAATTCTGGATTGGCCCAGTGCCTGAACTTTTCACCATCGGCTTTTACCGCAATCCAGTCTGGGTGTGCATCATATACTTCCTGCCGTGCGGCATGGGGATCGGTACGCAGAATAACCGACATATTCATTTTACGGCATCCTTCTACCATATCTTTCAACGGATCGCTATTGCCGAGCATATTGCTACGGTGGTGCAAGGGCACATCTGTTGGATAAAAGGCCACAATACCGCCGGCGCTTAACAACACACCGTCTGCATGAATTTTTTTGAAATAGTCTAACCAGAAATCCGGGTCATAGTTGCCGGGGTCACTCTCCACAAATGCCAGTTGCGCCCAGCGCATGGCTTTATTAAACCAGGGTGCTTCTGGTGCAAAAATGCTGTTCACCACGGCGGGACTGTTGATAGCACCAGGGCCCGCAAGCGCAAAGCCACTGCCCAATACTGTAGTACTTTTAATGAACTGCCTTCTGTGTAACATGATGATGGCTGTTTTCCTGAAGTTACGGTTTTCTGAGTGCGAAAATCCGTGAACAGTAAGCCAGCAATCATTACATTATTGATCAGAGAGGTTAAACCCTATTCTTTGCCTGTCTTCCCATTTGCGCTGCGCAGCTTTTTCATCCAGCAGGTTTTCCATGGCATCGTAAATACTGTTTAGCTGGGCATCATGTTCACCCAGTTTTTCTTTTATTTCACGCAGTTGTTCCCGCGCATCAATTTCCTGTACCAGCACTTTTCTAACCACTACAAAGGCACGCATAATGGCAATATTCATGTTGATAGCCTTTTCACTGGTTAAAATACCGCTAAGCATGGCGATACCCTGTTCAGTAAATGCGTAAGGCAAATACCGGGTACCACCTCTTGTTTTTGAGGTTGCATTTTGAAACCTCAAATTTTCATCGTTCTGTGAGGTTTCAATTTGAAACTTCAAATTTTCAAACTCATCCTTAGTTAGTTGAAACATAAAATCTTTGGGGAAACGGCTGATGTTTCTTTTCACAGCAAGATTGAGAGCCTTCGTTTGGGTTTCATATAAAGCCGCCAGGTCTTTGTCAAGCATTACCCTTTCTCCGCGCAGTTCATAAATTCGGTTTTGAATAGATTGAATAATTCGCATGGCCATTTTTTTAAATTAGATAAAGGTTTTCAATTGCAATGTAAGCAATACCCGCAAAGCGGTAATTATAATAGCCCCGGGTTCCAAACATATTACCGTTCAATATATGAACGCACCCGCTTGATAGGTGGTCATTATTAATCCTTCTGTTTATGATTAACTCTGTGAAAGATTTTAGAAATAACCATCATAAAAAAACCTGTCATGAAAAAATATCTCGTGCTCCTCGGCTTTACCTGCGTAGCCACCGCGTGCAGCAAAAGTAATAGCACGCCCGACACCCAGACGCCTTCTTCACAGATACCCATTGCCGGAAAATCATGGGTGTTTACAGTAAATGCGTCTGATACCCGGTATACCTATATCAGAAGCAATCTGAATAATATGTTCCGAAAAGATGTTGACAAAACATACAGCCTGTATGACCTCAGCAATGATGACAATTGTGAGTTTTACGTGTCAGAGACGCTCGCCCAGGGGGCGCAGCAAGCGGTAACAATTCAATTGGCTAAAAATAAAAATCGCTGGTGTTTTGTGGCGCCTTCCAGCAATAAGCAGGAAATGCATATGGGCATGAGTTATTCAAACAGCATTACCGTAGCGCCGGGCGATGAGTATAAATTTTTCCTGCACCGGCAACCTGCAGTTAATGGAATTATTACTGCCGTTTTTGAAAGCGTGGCGCATCCCGGTTATTACATGTCGGCATCGCAACCGGGCTTCAACTATGCTGCTAACCAAATGACATTTACAAAAGAAATAAGTCCGGAAAAAGCAACCGGATGGCAATGCCGTATGGCCAACCAATAAAATTGTACAGCAAAACTTCTTATAACCATTAAACACATCCGCAACAATGCACCAGGCATTGTAATGAAAATTTGCAGCGGTCAGGCAGTAGCCTGTCCGCCTTATTGTGGGTAAGTCCTGTTACCCGCATAATTCTTATATTAGTATATTGAGAAAATTCTACTTTACATATCAGCTTCTTGCATTGTTATTTGCACTGCTCAATATCAGTTACCCGCTGACTGCCCAAACCCCCGAACCTTACACCTATCAATATTACAACACGCTTCATGGCCTGCCTTCGCCCGAAATTATTTGTCTTGCAAAAGACCATAAAGGATTTCTATGGCTGGGAACTGCCGCCGGCGTAAGTATGTACGATGGTTATAATTTTCATAACTACACGTACACAAAACAACAGGAACTAATTGGATACGTGCATGTAATTAAAGCAGACAGTGGCCGGTTGTGGATAGGATCAGGCGCGGGCCTTTTTTGTTTTACCAATAATGAGATCGTAAAAATAAGTGCCGCCGGCCTGCTGCCCCAGGGCGTAAATGATATTTTACCCGATAACGATGGAAATCTTTGGCTGGCAACAGAAAACGGCCCGGTTAAACTGCACAAAAACGAAGTTGATTTTACCGGCCAGAAAAAGATCGTACTGGCCACCCATATTATTCCGCAATGGAAACTATCGAATGAGGAAATCGATAAACGCCGCACCGTACTTGTTAGCCAAGCCGCAGACGGCACTGTTTATATTGCGCAATGGTATAACCTGTACCGGTTTATCAATGATAAACTTGAACTGGTATATACAACCACTAACAGCAGCAATAAAATACTAACCCTTTTCCCGATCAGCCAATCTAAAATATATTTTGATGCCGCCTCTACAGAAATCAACCTGGTAAATAATGGCGTTAATACCGTTTTCCGTTACAGGGATTTTTACCAGCCTGCAGATACTGCGCAAATGCCCGGCCATTGGTATGTAGGCACCCGCGGCGCATTCTATTTTCACCCGCAAACAGGTCTTGCATCCATTCACATTGCATTTTCAGATAAATACCTGGTGTGGGCAACCGACGTGTTGCAAGACAACCAGTTTCTCTGGATAGCATCACACGACGGGCTTATCAAATTAAGACCTGCGGTGTTTACGCCCTACACCGTAGACAAAACAGAAAGGTTTATCGATTATTATTCTGTGCAGACGCTGCAAAACGGCCAGCTGCTACTGGGCGCTAACATGGGCAAAATATTTGAGAAAAAGACGGACAGCTTTAGTGTATACAAAGACAAAGTAGTGCCCCGCGCCGAAATAAAAGATATGTATGAAGATAAACGCCACTGGTTGTGGATTGCCAGCGGTTACCAAGGGCTGGTATTAATAAGAAACAATACCGCCGAAAGGTTTACGGTAGACAATGGCCTGCATGATAATTCATTGTCGAAATTTATACCTACCCGCAATGGCAAATTATATGTGCTGGGTGATGCGGGCCTGAGCGAGATTATGATTAACAATGACGAAACCATCTCTTTCAAAAAGTTTTTGTACCAACCTAATACCTCGCAGTATGCAAAATTTTATTCGGGCATTGAGGCGCCAGACGGAAGCCTCTGGATAGGCGGCGAAGAAGGAATGGTGCATTTGCGCAATGATTCACTAACCAAATTTATATTTAAGGATAAGCAGCTTGCTATCAATTATATTATAAAAGACAAAGAAGACACCATTTGGATTGCTGCGTCGGGCCAGGGCATCCTCCAATGTATTTTCAACAATAACAATGAACCTGTAGTTATTAAACAGTTTACGGAAAATGATGGGCTTAACACGCTTCATTATTTAACGTTGCTGGCAGATGCCGACAATAATATCTGGGCGGGCAGCTCTAAAGGCATCAGCGTAATAGGCAGGCGGAATCGCTATAAAAACCGGGTACTTAATTTTGATGAATCAGACGGATTTATAAAAGCCGGCTACAGCAGCATTCATTTACACCAGGCACCAGACAGCACCATTTGGGCGGCGGCTACTTTTGGGCTTACCTCATTCAAGCCGGGCAGGCTGGTACCGCCCGATGTGGCACCCAAAGTATACATAACATCCATCAGGCAAATAAAAAAAAATGAAAGTATTGCAGGTGATGCGGTGCGGCAATACGAAGGTGTACCCGCATTCAGTTATTCAAACAACTCATTCAATTTTAATTTTGTGGCGCTTGATTATGTCAACCAGGAAAACATACGTTACTATTATCAACTGGAAGGGCTTGATACCGGCTGGGTAAACAGCGGCAGCCTGCGCAGCATCAGTTTTGAAAACCTTTCTCCAGGTAATTATGCTTTCAGGGTAAAGGCGCTGAACAGTAAAAGTGCGTGGAGCCGGGAAGATGCAGTGTACCCGTTTACCATTACGCCTCCCTTATGGAAAAAAGCCTGGTTCCTGCTTTTACTAATACTGGCAGTGGCGCTGCTCTCTTTTGGCATTGCCTATAAACGCATACAATTTGTAAAGAAAAGGGAGGCAGAAAAAACCAGTTTGCAACAATTGAAAGCATCCAGCTATCGTGAACGGTTGGAAATTGAGCAAATCATCAATCATTTTGCCACTTCCATGAACAATGTAAACAGTGTAGATGATGTTTTGTGGGATGTGGTGAAAAACTGTATTTCTATATTGAACTTTGAAGACTGCGTTATTTACCTGAAAGACAAAACCCAGAACGGGTTTGTACAAAAAGCCGCCTGGGGCCCAAAAACAAATACAGACAATAAGATCATCAAACCCATTACCCTTTGGCCGGGCGTAGGTATCGTTGGCAGCGTTGCGGTTAGCGGTCAGGCAGAAATTATAAGTGATACCTCACAAGATGCACGCTATATTGTTGATGATAAAAAACGGATGTCGGAAATTACTGTACCCATCATGGATAATGGGGAAGTAATTGGTGTAATAGACAGCGAAAATGCGCAAAAAAATTTTTACACAAAAAGACATTTGCAAATTCTGACCACCATTGCTTCGCTTTGTTCGGGTAAAATAAAAACCATACAGGCCGAATTGCAAATAAGAGAAAAAGAAATGGAGGTGTTGCGGCTGAACAGGGACTTTGCCACTTCCCAGTTAACCACCCTGCGTATGCAGATGAACCCGCATTTTATTTTTAACGCCTTAAACAGCGTACAGCATTATATTTTGCAGGGCAATGTAATTGAAGCCAATAAATATTTATCCAAATTTTCTAAACTGCAAAGGGAAATATTGCATTGCAGCAGCCAGCAATTCATTACCCTTGAAAAAGAAATTGAAATATTGAACCGTTATTTGGAGCTGGAGCAAAACCGGTTTGGAGAAAACTTCTCGTACCAGATAAATATGTCTGAAGAAATAGAACCGGTGGAAATTAAAATTCCACCGATGGTACTGCAACCGTTTGTAGAAAATGCTATCTGGCACGGACTGATGCCAAGGCAGACCGGGCGTATACTGAGTATTTATTTTGATTTACAGAGTGATGATATTCTGCTTGCCATTCTGAGAGACAATGGCATTGGCCGGAGTGCGTCTGCTCGGTTAAAATCTGAACATCCTGGCGGCAGTACCGGGCATGAATCCAAGGGCATGTCGCTGGTGCAGCAAAGGTTGCAATTGTTGCAACAACAGTACGGCAAACCGTTTGAAGCAACCATTACAGATATAACTGACAACAACGGCATAGTACAGGGCACACAGGTAACGCTTACCATATTTATCGGAAACACTACAGTATGAATACCATAAAAGCATTGCTGATAGATGATGAACCCACCGCAATAAAAACATTGCAGTTAATGATCCATCATTATATACCCGACATTACCCACCTTAAAACCACCACTGATCCCTACGAGGGCCTTGGATTGTTAAGAAATTTTAAACCGCAACTGTTGTTTATAGATATACAGATGCCACTGATGAGCGGTTTTGAACTGCTGAAACAGGTGGAACATGCAGATTTCGGTATCATATTTACCACAGCGCATGATGAGTATGCCATTGATGCCATCCGTTTCAGCGCGCTCGACTATTTATTGAAACCTATTGATGCAGACGAACTGCAGAATGCATTCAAACGTTTTCTGCAAAAACACGCCATGCAGGCAGAAGGCAATTCTTTGTACAAAAACTTCATGTACAATATCAACGTAAAGGATAAGAAAGATTTTAAATTGGCGCTGCCCACCCTGCAGGGTACTTTTTTTTACAAACCCGAAGATATTATTCGCCTCGAAGGCGAAGGCAACTATACAAAATTTTTCTTTGCAGACAAGACCTCACTGCTGGTGACTTACACGCTTAAGAATTATGAAGACGTGCTTATCAACTATGGCTTTCTGCGGGTTCATAAATCGCATCTTGTCAATAAAATGCATGTTACCCGTTATATGCCCGATGGCTTGCTTACAATGACCGATGAGTCGAAAGTAGAAGTATCGCGCCGGCGGCGAGAAGAGGTGCTGGAACTGCTAAAAAAATAAACTTTTTCAACGGCCGGAGCGCTAATGGAACTGCCCTTTTTGTTAAATTAATTAACTTTTTATTTGCGCCCGGCGGGTTGAGCCGGTACCAGTGATACTCTGAAAAACAGTAACTTTATATACTGTATCAGGTATTTCAAAAACAGCAACTGGGGAACGCCGCTGGTGTTCCGGAAAAAAATTAAGACAATATGAAAAATGGCATTGCAGCTTTATTACTGCTCGTTTCGGCAACCGTATTTGCACAACCCACCGTTACGGAACAATTTCAAAAGATTACCACTGTTCAGCAGGCACAACAATATATTGATGCCAACAAAGAATTAAAACCGGCACTCTTGCGTCTTTCTTACGGAAAAGATTCTTCGTTGATTGACAAGCGGCTGCTCAGGCAAAAAAAAGGAGATGTTTTCTCTGTTGGCTATGTAACCTACAAAGTAATAGAGGCAAGCGATACGGTGGCCTATCGCGCCAGCTATGTGTTTCTTGACAGATCCTCATTAACACCCCAGGAAATAGACAGCCTTGAAAAAATAATTTTAAAGAAAGCCAACGCAGGCACCCCGTTTGAAAAGCTTTCAGATGATTATACCATGGATGGCAATAATACCCATGGCGATACCGGCTGGTTTTTTGGTGAAGCCATGGTACCAAAAGAGTTGCAGGATGCGGTAAAGAACCACAAACTGGGTGAAATATTTACGGTAGATGTACCAGACAAGCAATGGCATTACATTGTAAAAAAAACGTACGATGATCAAATCAAAAAAGAAATTACCGTTTTGCGCTCAAACGGACGCTAAATAATTTTCAAACTTCTGCATAATGTAGCTGCCCGGTAAACCATCTTTACCGGGCATTTTTATTTCAGAGTTTTTGGTATAGCAAGTTTTCACTTTAACACTATCCCCCGACCGATGACAAGTACCGCCATTTGATGTCATTGTCTACGTCTGCTGATTCAGCCGCTCAAGTTTTAATGGGCAAACCTTTATTATTTGTGCCTTATTAACAATTAATAGCTGCGGATTCTTTACTTTTATGGGGCAAACCGGCACCCATGCGTATATTTTTTCTAGCCATCTTCTCCGTTTCATTGTTTTCGCTGAAAGCACAAACAATGTTACCGTATAACCCGGCCGGCTTTGCGCAAGCGAGGGTTTTCAACCCATCCCATTTACACAGTGATAGTAACAGTTTACAAAAGAAATGGTCGGTTAGTAAATACGGCGGGATTTCTTCCAGTTTTCTTTTTGCAAATGGAATGAATGCTACTGTTTTCTCTGCGCCAATTGGGGTGCAGCTAAACCGCCGGTTAAACAATAACCTGTATGCCTTTGCCGGGGTTGCAGCAGCACCTACCTATTTTAATGTTAATCAGCAGTTCAATGCCGGAACAAATAAAAATTACATGACCGCCCCACGTTTTAATTCAAATGGCTTTGGTATTTCTTCACGTATAGAAGCCGGCCTTATGTATGTTAATGATGACAGAACATTTTCTATTTCGGGCAGCATTGGCATAGAGAGGAACAATTATCCTTTTTATCCGGCAATCAGTACACAAAAGCAACCGCTCACCCACGTGATGCATTAAATTTCATCTGCTGTTGAACGCTGCAACGGCTTTTCCTTTCATAAACATACCGGTTACAACAAAGCATTATCACTGGCATGCTATTGGAAATAATCCAGGTATGAGCCATACCAATAAGATTAAAGAACCGCTGTTGTTTTTGCTGTTGCTGGCCGGCTTAGCTGGCTGTGCAAACAATGAGCAGTCAACCAGTACGCCTGCACAAAAACCAGACAGCGCCGTTGAAAATACCAGTACTACACCAGTGGTATTAAACGGAGACTCGCTACCCGCGCCGTTTGCCACGCAGTCAGTAAAAAATTACTGTAGGGTTATTGGATGGCCCCAAAACAAAACCCCGATTGCACCTAACGGGTTTACCGTTACAAAATTTGCGAGTGGGCTGGATAATCCACGGTGGATCTACCAATCGGCCGACGGAGATATCTTTGTTGCCCAGGCCAATACAGAGGTAACAGGAATTAAAAAAATTGGGGCAAAAATTTCCCCCGCAGGCAAAAGCCAGAAACTGGGTGAGAGCTCCAACACCCTATTGCTATTCAGGGACGCCAACAAAGATGGTGTGTATGAAAAAAAATATGTTTTTGCCAATCACCTTAACCGGCCGTTGGGCATGCTGATAAAAAACAATCATTTTTATATTGCTAATACTGATGCGCTTGAGCAATTTGATTACACCGCAGGCGACACTGCATTAAAAGGCCCGGGAAAAACCCTGCTGGCTTTACCAGCTGGTGGTTACAACAATCACTGGACGCGCAATATCATTGCCGGTAAAACAGGCGATAAATTATACATTTCTGTTGGGTCTGGCTCTAATGTGGGAGAGCATGGCATGGATAATGAAAAGCGGCGCGCCAACATTCTGGAGATCAATGCCGATGGCAGTGGTGAGCGCATATTTGCCAGTGGGCTGCGTAATCCCGTTGGCATGGATTGGGAACCAGTATCCGGTAAGTTATGGGTGGCTGTTAATGAACGGGATGAGTTGGGCGATGAACTAGTACCTGATTATATCACCAGCGTACAGGAGGGCGGATTTTACGGTTGGCCCTATTCGTATTTTGGTAATCATGCAGACCCCAGGTTAAAAGACGATCCCCACCCCGAACTGGTGGACAAAGCAATTGTGCCCGATGTACCGGTTGGCGCGCATACTGCTTCGCTGGGACTTTGTTTTTACAACGGCAATGCCTTTCCGGCTGCATTCAGGCAGGGGGCTTTTATTGGCCAGCACGGTTCATGGAACAAATCGGTTCTGGCCGGTTATAAGGTTGTTTTTGTTCCTTTTGCAGGGGGTAAACCATCTGGCAAGCCAAGCGACTTTTTAACCGGGTTTATAGCGGATGCTGATAAAAAAGAAGTCTATGGTCGTCCGGTAGGCGTTACCGTTATACAAGATGGATCATTGCTGGTAGCAGACGATGCCGGCAATACTATCTGGAAAGTAACGGCTACCAAATAAGCCGACTATGCTTGATACCAGCAACTGCAATTGTCAAAATGTTGGAATAGAAAACCGGTTACAAATATCTTCATAGCTTAACTTGTCAAAATCGGCCTTGTGCATAGACGAGCCGTCAGCAAATACAAACGTTTCAGCGTCGCCCCCGGTAGTTAACCGCCCTCCGGCTACACCGCCCGGTATAATTACATACCTCCATGGATAGCTGGCGTTAAATGTTGCCCTTAGGTTAATGGTGCCCAATGTTAAATACTGATAAAGAGTGGTGTTGGAGCCCAATGTCAGATTTGAATAATTTCCTTCATACACACTGGTACCGAATTTAAAATAAGTTTTCACCACACCTTTATCCATAATATCCTGCGTAACGCCAGGCGCTGTTATCTGTGCAGACCAAAAAGTGCCACTACCTGTAAACGTTAGATTAGTCCATGCAGAATAAATAACATTGGCCGAACCGGTAGCGCCAGTGGGACCTGCAGGGCCGGTAAGACCAGCCGGGCCTGTATCGCCTTTTTTACAACTATTGCCAAATATAGAAATGCCAAACACAACCAGGAGAATAAGCTTACTTTTCATACAAATGATGTAGCGTTTTGTTATACCGAAGATGCTAACGGATGATATCAACTTCGAATGCGCTAAACAAAGGTAGAGGCGGAAAAACAGCGGGGCAGCGAGTATCGACGAACAACATTTTTTATCGGCAGGTGTACATGGATTGTACATCGGTTACTCCTTACAAGAATTATTTCAGTTGTCACCCATGTGAATGATGCATTGCGCAAATACTGTATTTTTATCGTGGCTTTGCAGTCCAACCACTTGCAGCTGCAATCATTGCTGGCGCTATATTCCAGTAACTATTTATAGTAAATTGTCTGTCTATGAAGAAAGAAAATGCCATATTATTTTTTTTATTCTTCTTGAATTATCAGTTGTTGAGCCAGGATAAACCGGTTATTCATTACCAAATTGATACCGGTAACCGGGCGCAAACAATGGATTACTTCAGTGCTTCCGATGCATGGAGTATGCATACACTGGGGCTTTGGCCAAAAGAGAAACAGGAACGAATTGCCGACTGGTTATTCAGCACTGCCAATGACAGCAACGGTCAGCCGAAAGGAATTGGTCTTTCCCTGTGGCGCTTTAACCTGGGTGCGGGCAGTGCAGAGCAAGGGCAGCAAAGCCAGATTTCCCTCAATACACGCACCGAGTGTTTTCTGCAGGCAGATGGAACGTACAACTGGGATAAACAGGCCGGGCAACGCAACTTTCTGCGGCTGGCCAAAGAAAGAGGGGTTAAAAAATTTCTTGCCTTTTTAAATTCGCCGCCGGTTTATTTTACGCAAAATGGATTGGCTACCAATACCGGTCGCGATGGAACTTTTAATCTTAAACGCGAAAGCTATGAGGCATTTGCACAGTACCTGGCCGAAGTTATGAAGGGCGTGCAGCAACACGATGGTATTACGTTTGATTATCTCTGCCCGGTGAATGAGCCCGATGGCCATTGGAACTGGCAGGGGCCAAAACAGGAAGGCACCCCGGCCACCAACCGCGAAATAGCGCGGGCAGTACGCGCTATCAGTAAAGCTTTTGTAACAGATAAAATTAATACGCAAATACTGGTGTCTGAATCGTCTGACTATCGCTGTATGTTTGGCACGCATATGACCAACTGGGAACGTGGGTACGCAATACAATCATTCTTTAACCCCGACAGTACGGAAACTTATTTGGGCAATACACCCAACGTGCCTCGGCTGATGGCCGGACACAGTTACTGGACCAATACGCCGCTTACCAGTTTGCGCGGTTTTCGTAAACAACTTAATGATACACTTAATAAATACAACGTGCAGTTTTGGCAAACTGAAACCTGTATAATGGGCAACGATGAAGAAATTGGCGGCGGTGGTGGTTACGATCGAACTATGAAAACAGCGTTGTATGTAGCGCGTATTATTCACCACGATATTGTTTTTGCGGGTGCCAAAAGCTGGCAATGGTGGCGCGCGGCCGGCGGCGATTATAAAGACGGGTTGCTAAGGGTGTATCACGATGCCGGCAAACAGGATGGGCGCGCAGAAGATTCCAAATTACTGTGGGCCCTGGGAAATTATAGTCGCTTTATACGCCCCGGCGCAGTACGCCTGGGCATTGCCGCATTGGACGACGATAACAAACAAATTCCCGAAGGCGATACCGACCCTACAGGACTGATGTGTACTGCTTACCGCAATACAGATGGCAGCTTTGTAATGGTGATACTTAACTATGCTAAAGTTGCGGGTAGCTATAGTGTTGACGGCAAGGGTCTCCCTAAAAACATGAAATGGCGGCAATACCGTACATCGGATCAAAACAATGAAAATTTATCACCTAAAGAAATGATCAACACCCGTAAAGTGGTGACTATTCCCCCGCGCTGTGTGGTAACTTTGGTATCCGGAAAATAATTGAAAGGGTTAAAGCTCATTCATCATGCTTTATTCCAATATTCAATCCTGCCAGCATGCTGCTTTCAAGAACTTGTTATAGATTTATCACTTTGAATATTACCAGCGCGCCGCAACAGGTTAATGCCAATAAAGTAGGGAAACATAAATGGGACGGCGGGAATGGAAACAATAAAATTAAGCGTAGCAAACGGTTCGGGAATTGTTGGGGGTAAAAGGCACAGTACCAGGAATAGCGTAGTAATAGCCAGATAGGATTTGCAGGCCGTTGTTTTGAACCAGCCGGTTTTCTGTAACGACAATACAACGAGCCCGGTGGCAAGGTACACCAGCGCACTTGCGAACACATTCACATAATAAAACATGCTGCGCAGCGGCAACACCCATTCAGGAGTTTTCGTTACCTGCGTATCTGTCATCAACTGGTACATCCTAGTTAAAAAGAACCCCCAGAAACTCATATCTATAAGAAAAACGGGTGCAGCAATCAGTATGGTTACAGCAGCCAGCGCAGCGTAAAAGTCTTCACCTGCTTTTTTCAGTTGCATGCATAGCAATACAAAACCAAAAGCAATAAACAATCCGGCTGTCAGCAGAAAATAATACCGCACGCGTTGTTCTGTTACGGTTGCCATCCAGGTTGCCGCACTTTCATACGGTGGTGCGCCGAGACCGAAAAACATAGACGTAAGCAAAGTAGGAATGATAAAAAAGACGCCGCAAACAATCAGCCGTTTGTGTGCAGGGTCTGCTGCTTTGTAATGTACCCCACCGAGTGATCTCATGGCGGCAATCATTAAACCAACATTGATGAGCCATATAGGCAGATAAATTTTATAACTGATATAGCCAACACCCAGGCCAAGTGCAATGGTTAAGATGGGAACAACAGAAAGATAGATTTGACTGAGCCGACGTTTCATGTATGCAATGTTTGTTTTAATGTTAATCTTGGCCAGGTCTACTAATTGAGCATCGATCCAGGTTACGCTAAACCGGGCCCATCCATTACTGATCTGAGTGCCCGTCACCTAACGGTTGCGCAACAATACAATAAAATCAGCCATTGATTTGTTAATGGCTGACGATTTAGTTGATGCAAGAGTTTGTGGCCGAACCACTGATGGCGCAAATGTTAACTGCAACTACTTTTGTATTTTTTTAAAAACGGTCTCAGCACATGTTGGCGCTTCTGCTATTTACAGTTGTACGTATAACCATCCGTAGGAAAACCCTGGCTATTATAATTGTATGTATTGGAGAAAGCGTACGAAGACGGGCCGCTTATTGAGGTTGAAAACGTAACCTTCAACGCATTGTTCCTGCTTAACGAAGCAAGAATAGCCGGCCAGCTGGAGTTAGTCGCCAGCCGCCAATCGTTTTGTACAAACTTCCAGTATTTCAGCATGGCAGTGTATGGCGACGATTTATCATCGTAGGTAATATTTAAGTCCGTTCTAATTTTTTTTGTTCTCTCCGGGTGATATTCCTACCTTTTTAGACACTTATAATTAAACAGCACGTTCAATGACCACACAAACGGAAGATTCCATCATACAGCTATACCGGGATAGTTTTCCTGCTGTGGCGCAAATGGTTCGGCGAAAAGGCGGAACCCTGGAAGAAGCGAAAGACGCCTTTCATGATGCGCTGCTGATCTACATGGAGAAGGAAAAAGCAGGTCGACTGCTGCTGCGTTCATCCCCGAGGGCATACCTGTTGGGTATAGCCAGAATATGCTGGCTGCGTGCGCTCGGTGCTACGGTAACGTTGCCAGATGCGTTCGATGTTGCCGAACAGGATGATACTGCATTGGAGGAAATGGAGCAAACCGTTCTTTCTTCTCTTGCAAGAAGCGGAAAGAAATGTATTGAGCTGTTGAAAGCTTTCTATTATGATCATTGTTCTATGCAGGACATTGCAACCCGGTTTGGTTTCAATGGTACGAGGTCTGCAACCGTTCAGAAATACAAGTGCCTGGAAAAAATCCGGAATGAAATAAAAACAAACAAAAGTTATGCGCAGTGAACTAAACGAGATTTGTTGGATTGAACAATGGCTGCTCCGGCAGCTCAGTGAAGCAGAAGCGCGACACTTTGAAGCAAGGTTGCTAATAGACGAGGGGTTCGCCGAAAAAGTGGAAGCACAACGCGTTTGCCACCGGTTGATTACTCACTATGGCCGGGCGCAGGAGCGCTTCCGGCTGGAAACTATTTACAGGCAACTTCTGGAAGACGCAGGTTTCGCCCGTCAATTAAACACAATATTTACCTGATATGATTATCCCAACCGTCATTGATAGCGCCACCAGGGGCGCTTACGATATTTATAGTCTGTTGCTCAAGGAGCGCATCGTATATTTAGGAACGGCGATCGAGGAGAACGTCACCAACCTGGTGGTGGCGCAGCTGCTCTACCTGGATAGTGAAAATCACAACACTATCATGCTTTACCTCAACAGCCCGGGCGGCATTGTCTATGGTGGCTTTGCCATCTTCGACACCATGCGGAAGTTGAAATCGCCAGTGGCCACTGTGGCAATGGGGTTCTGTGGCAGCATGAGTACTTTTCTGTTGACAGCGGGTCAGAAAGGACAACGCTATGCCCTTCCACATGCTACCATTCATATGCATCCAATGGGTGGCGGTGCAAAAGGATATACAGAGGATGTGCGCATTGCATACAAAGAGCAGGAGCGGCTGCAAAACCAGATATTCCATTTAATGGGCAAGTTTTCCGATCACAGTCGCGAAGACATTGAGGCGCTTTTTCTCAGAGACAGGTTTATGAACAGCATCGAGGCGCGGCAATTTGGATTTATTGATGAGGTCTTGGGCGATACCGATGACCTTATAGCTATTGATGAGATGCAGCCAACCAAATTCCATTTTGAAGCAGCAGATAAAAACAGGGACAGTATTGGGTTTAAGCAACACACAACAGCTCCTGCTTCCTAACATTCAACGGCATGCCAATGGAACTGGTTTCGTGTAAATAAACATTTTATTAAAGTGGTGTAAAATACAGTTAACTGACCTTGCGATTTTATTTTCCAATACAGAAAGTAATTTGCCTTAATTATCAATTACTTATAAGATGGAGGTACAAATAAGGTACAAACTCATTCAAAATGGAATTCTTTACAAAAAGCAAAGTATTGGAAAAATCGTTGGAATTAATAATCTTCTGCCGTGTTTTTTATTTTCATCAAAAGGCTATAAGCGCCTTTTAATACAAATATTTCGCGGGCCAGTTTTTCATCAACCGCTATTTCTGTAAAACCGTTTTCCGAATTACCTGCTTTAATTTCTATCATTTCAAACTGGTTCTTTCCCTTTGCAACAAAAGCGTACTGCTTGTTTTCAAATCGAACGATGGCATCATTTGGCAGCGCATTAGCATGGCTGCTTTTTATTTCAATATCCGCATTCATAAACATGCCGGGCACCAAATTCTTATCATACCTTTCAAAATGGCAATGGACTTCGGCACTTCTTTCAGCGCCGAGGTTTTTACTAATTAAAAGGATGGTGCAGGGATATTTTTTATCTGGTTGAGTGTTGGTGTAGGCAATCAATTTCTGACCGATATAAAGCTTGCCCAGGTCTTTTTCAAATACAGTCAGCGCCAAATGAATATCGGCCGGGTTAACCAGTTCAAACAATACATCAGATGGCGTAACATATTTACCGATATTGACGTTGACGGCAGATACAAACCCGTTGATGGGAGAATAAATATTGATGCTTCTTGTAATATTTCCGACGGTTAATTTTGCAGGATGTAAGCCGATTAATTTAAGTTTTTCTTCAAGTGACCTGATTAAAACGGCCTGTGTCTGATAAGCCGCTCTTGTTTGCTCAAATACTTTATCACTTGTGGCTTTACTCTGATTTAATTCTTTTTGTCGGTTGTATTCACTTTCAGTAAAAGCAAACTGTGCTTTAGCAGTCAGGTAGTCCTGCTGCAATTGTATATATTGCTGATCTTCGATCACGGCCAGTGATTCACCTTTTGCTACATGCATACCCGGTAACAGTTTGGTTGATTTAAGATAGCCTCCCAATGGTACGCTCACCGATACCATATTTTGCGGCGGAACATCTATCTTACCATTTACTTTCAGGATTGCAGAAATTTCGTGCTGGCCCAGGTTGCCGGTTTGTATGCCTGCATTTTTTGCTTGTGCATCAGTAAGAACTGCTAAATTTTCTTTGGTGTCACTTTTTGTTGTGTTTGAGTGCTGCTCCTCCTTCTTACTTTCTCCACATGCAGCCAGCAATAAGAAAAGAGCGGAACGAATAATCAATTGTTTCATCGTATTATTGGTTTGAAATGTTAAGGATGGTTCTAAAATGAACATTGCCCGTATTGTCATTGCAATTGTTATTTTATGATAAAAGAATTGATTTCTATAGCACTGGCATTTCTGTTTTTTACTGCTTCAATGTATTCGTTTTGGATACTAACTGCCTGGCTAACCAGTAACACCCATTCCAGATAGTTTATATCGCCGCCGGTAAATTGTTGGCTGGCAGTATTCACCATAAGATCAGCATTTTTCAGAGCCGTTGTTTCGTAATAAATGATTGCCTCCGTATATTTTCTGTACTGCGCCATGGCAGATTTGTATCCTGCTTCATAGTTTTTCACATTTACCTCGTATTCACTGGCCACCAGCGTTTCATTGGCGCGGGCAGCATTTATTTTTGCTTTTTGGCCGCTGGTAAAAATGGGTATGCCCAGCCCCACCTGCACGGAATGAAATTGCGGCACACTGTTATATGCTTTATTATCGGCCCCGATACCTTTTATACTCATGAGATTATAACCAAAACTCAGATCTGGCAACAGCTTCGATTTTTCTACCTGCGTTGCCGCTGCTGCTATTTGTTGTTGCTGCTTTAAATGTTGTAGGTAAGGTTGTGCTGTCAGTAATGAAATATCAGTTATTGCCGCAACTTGAATACTATTTTCTTTGTCTGCGGCAGTAAAAACAGTGCTGGTATTCAACAGCAATTGGAATTGGATTTGCAGCACCTCCATATCATCATGCAGCTGCGATAATTGCAATGCAATTTGGCCGCGCTGGTTTTCAGCCGTTGTCTTTTCAAGGACATTGCTTTCTCCCTTCTCAAAACGCAGGATGGCTTTTCGTAGGAATTCGGCAAAAAGGCTATCATTTTTTTGCAGCAATGTTTGCTTTTGCTGCAAATACACCAGGTTAAAATATACCTGGGCCACCTGCTTTTTTAGCAGCGTTTCTTTCACGCCCACATATAAAAGACTGCTTTGCCACTGCGCAGTGAATAATTCTTTTTGACTGGCATACACTTTTGGAAAACTGATGGTTTGCGCAATACCAATTTTTGTATCAACATAAAAACTATTGATTTGTCCAACATCGGCCATTACGTTGGTAGGTACAATTGTCTTACCGGATTTTATTAATTTCTCCTGGTAGGCAGCACGCAGTTTTTCATTCTTAACTGACAGGTTATTCTTTAATGCAGTATCAATAGCGGCCTGTAATGCAATAGGTGTTTGCGATTTTGCTGCTGGTACCGAACCAAACACAAGCAGCAAAATAATGGCTGCCGAAACTGGCAGTTTGATTTTGCCATTAACTCCTTTTTCAAACATGATATATACAATTGGTAAAATAAATAAGGTAAGGAAAGTCGCAATCAGCAATCCGCCGATAACAACGGTTGCAAGCGGCCTTTGCACTTCAGCGCCTTCCCCCGTACTAAGTGCCATTGGCAGAAAACCCAGCGATGCAACAAACGCCGTCATTAATACCGGCCGCAAACGAAGTTGGCTACCTTCTATCACTGCTTCTTTTACACCGGACGCGCCTTCTTTCCTGATGCGGTTAAATTCTGCTACCAATACGATTCCGTTTAACACCGCGACACCGAACAAGGCGATAAAGCCAACCCCAGCCGATATACTGAATGGAATGCCGCGGACGGCGAGTGCCAGTATGCCACCAATGGCAGAAAGTGGAATAGCAGAATAAATAAGTACCGCATGTTTTGCAGAGCTAAAGGCAAAATACAACATGAGAAAGATCAGCAACAATGAAACAGGTACGGCAATGGACAAACGCTTTTTAGCCGCTACCAGGTTTTCAAATGCACCACCGTAGGTAATGTAATAGCCCGGTGGCATTTTCATTTGGGTGCTTGCTTTCTGCTGCAGTTCCTGCACCATGCTTTGTATATCCCTGCCCCGCACGTTGAAGCCAACAATAATTCTTCTTTCTGCATTTTCACGCTGAATCTGGTTAGGACCTTCAATGATTTCTACATTGGCAACCTGGTTCAACGGAACCTGGTTACCATTTGAAGCCGGTATCAAAAGGTTTTGAACATCGGATATATCCTTTCTTTTGTCGCCGCTTAGGCGCACCACCAAATCAAAACGCTTTTCACCTTCATAGACCGTGCCGCTGGCCTGCCCGGCAAAGGCGGTATTTACCACTTTATTGATATCACTGATATTAAGACCAAATTGTGCAATTGCTCCACGGTTATAGTGAATTACAATTTGGGGCATCCCGGTTACGGATTCCACATAGAGGCCGCTGCTGCCTTTTACGGTATTACAAATATTACCCAGCTGTTTTGCCAGCAATGCCAGCGTATCCAAATCTTCACCAAATATTTTACAGACCACATCCTGCCTGGCACCAGAAATCAATTCATTAAAACGCATCGCTACCGGGTACTGAAATCCAAAAGTTACCCCGGGAACTGCCTCCAGTTCCTTGGCCATTTTCGCTTCCAGTTCTTCATAGGTTTTGGCGGACACCCACCTACCCCTGTCTTTCAGAATAATCATCATATCTGTGGCATCGATAGGCATCGGATCGGTAGGCACTTCACTGCTACCGGTCTTGCCCACTATCTTTTCAATTTCCGGAAACTTATCCAATAGAATGCGTGAAGCTTTTGAAACAGCTTCAATGGAAGTATTTAAATTACTGCCGGGCAATACCCTTGTTTCTACTGCGTAATCACCTTCCGGCAATGCCGGAATAAACTCTCCCCCCAATTGCAACAAAACAAAAACAGCTACACCAAACAGGGCAATCACCAGGGCGAGTATTGTTTTAGGAATTTTTAGTACCCGTTCCAGTGTATGCTGATAGCTTCGTTCCAGACGGGTCATCATTTTATCAGAAATAGTTTGCTTGTGCGAGATTTTCTTACTTAAGAAAACCGCACTCATCATGGGTATATAAGTAAGAGAAAGTATAAATGCGCCCGTCAGTGCAAAAGCAACTGTTTGTGCCATGGGCTTGAACATCTTTCCTTCAATACCCTGCAAACTGAAAATAGGGAGGTATACAATCAGGATAATGATTTGCCCAAATACGGCGCTGTTCATCATTCGGCTGGCAGATTCCATTACTTCACTGTCCATTTCCGGTTGCGCCAGTTTATTGACGGTTTCAAAATGCTTACTATGTTTTAATTTGTGCATCACAGCCTCCACAATAATTACGGCTCCGTCTACAATCAATCCAAAATCCAATGCGCCCATGCTCATCAGGTTACCGCTCACCCCAAATATATTCATCATAATGATGGCGAAAAGCATGGCCAAGGGAATAACGGAGGCCACCAATAAGCCAGCCCGAAAATTCCCCAGGAAAAGGACCAGAACAAATATTACTATTAATGCCCCTTCCATCAGATTCCTGGTAACGGTGCTGATGGAATTATTTACCATTTTAGTGCGGTCCAAGAAGGCATCTATCATCACACCTTCCGGTAAAGTCTTTTGTATCTGGCCAACCCGTTTTTTTATTGCGGCAATAACCTCGTTGCTGTTTGCGCCTTTCAGCATCATAACCACCGCACCCGACACTTCTGCCATGCCATTGTATGTCATAGCGCCGTAACGGGTGGCACTGCCCAGGTTAACTTCGCCAATATTCCTGATAAGCAGGGGGGCACCATCAGCAAGGTTTTTCACCACAATATTCTCAATGTCTTCAAAATTGCCTACCAGTCCTTCGCTTCTTATAAATAATACGGCCGGCCCTTTTTCAATATATGCACCGCCGGTATTCTGGTTGTTATTTTCCAGCGCAGTAAACACATCGTTGATGGTAATATTATTGGCTTTCAATTTTGCAGGATCAACCGCTATCTCGTACTGTTTTAAATAGCCGCCAAAACTGCTCACTTCAGCAACGCCTTTTACTCCCAGTAACTGACGGCGTACTATCCAATCCTGTATCGTGCGTAACTCCATCGCTGTATACTTGCTTTCATAGCCTTTCTTTGGCCTTACTGTATACTGGTATATTTCTCCAAGTCCGGTGGTAACAGGCGCCAGTTCTGGAGTACCAAATCCCTTTGGTATTTGCTCCTGCGCCCGCTGCAATCTTTCTGTAACCTGTTGCCTTGCCCAATACACATCCGTTGCTTCATCAAACACAATGGTGACAACAGATAAGCCAAAACGTGAGAAACTACGGATTTCTTTTAGACCGGGAACGTTATTGCACACCTGCTCTATTGGAAAGGTAATAAGCCGCTCAACGTCCGGGGCACCGAGTGCAGGTGTTATGGTAATCACTTGTACCTGGTTATCGGTAATGTCTGGCACAGCGTCAATAGGCAGTTTTGTGACTTCATAACTGCCGTAGGCGATAAGGGCAATTATAAAAAGGCCAATAATAAGTTTGTTCCTGACGGAGAACTCAATGATTTTATTGAGCATGATTGATTGTGTTAACCATGAAAATGACTGCCATTTCTGAATTGACTGCACAACAATAACTGCAAACCGGAATGGGAGATAGCCAATACCAATATGGTTTTATCAATGAAATGAACAGCGATAAATAGGGATGAGTTGCTTTACAGCAAACACGGAGAGCCAAATGATACAAATCATTCAGCTGTTATAAAATCAGGCCATGGGGGGGGCCCCTAAGGGAAGATGTATAGTGATAATCAGATGGTGGCGGAAATTCTTTGTTGAGACTGTATTCGGGTTTTTTATAAACAAAGGTTAGTTCAGCGTTGAAAATACGGTACGCTGTTTCTAATACTACGGGTGCAGCATCAAAATAGAAACCACATTGCATTTTGCCTGTTACAAACGCATCATCTACATGCGCAGTGCTAAATAAATCATGATCCCCATCGTGATGATCGTCATCTTGGCCATGATGCTGATCAATTATCAATTCCTCATCATGGTGATGATGAGGGAAAACATTGTGCCCACAGACCAGGACAATGGCCAGTGAGACAAATATTTTTCTGAACAATTGATTCATATAAGCAAATATATGGCTTTCTTGTTAAGCATAAAGACTAATCAAATGTATCAAAAAGCTTCTCAGAAGTAATGGAAAGGGACAAACAAAGCTAATTTTTTTAAATCTTTTGAAAGACTGTTATTTCATAGTTAGGGATTTTCTTATGATAGTATGGTATCTAAGTATATCGAGGAATCGGCATTAGTACATTTATGGGGTTTAATACCTGGGCAGCCTGGCAGGGCACACAAGATAAAGCAGCTGTTTGCGGTGACTTTACAATGCTGGAAAATGAAGTCCAGCCAGTCATTAAAGCATTGATTGAACATGGCATCGAAGTGGTAGCGATTCATAATCACATGGTACATGAGAAACCTAAAATATTTTTCCTGCATTATTGGGGTGTTGGTCCTGTCGCAACCATGGCAACAGGATTAAAGGCTGCATTGGATAAGACAGGCAAATGATATGTAATAGCCACAATTTATTCTGACTTAGAATCATGTTGTTTTCTAACAAAGTCAACAATGCTTTTGGCGGGTGGTAACCAGTTAAGGGATTTTCATTCTCTACATTTAAGCAATTACCTAACGTTTCGTAGAATAAAGATGTCAATAAATGTAAAATTATAGGTGGTACTAAAGATGTAAATAGTGAAGAGGTAAGAGGAGGCGGTTTTATCCTTCTGTTATCGAAGAAGAATCGTCAGCCCCGCTCTCTTCTTAAGCAAGTTGTAGCAACATCTTTACTCGCATCACAATTGTGATTGAACTTGTTTTCAATATATTTTATTGAATTCCTTTCAGGCGTGCTTGTCCAGATGCAGCCTGGATTCCTGTTTTGCTATTCGTTAACGAGAATGAGGTTAAGCGCCTACTTCCCAATACAAAACTTACTGAAAATATAATCCAGCTGATCTTCATTGGTAATCTCGCCGGTAATTTCGCCGAGCCAGTGAAGGCAGTTGCGGATGTCTAACGACAATAGATCGCCCGAGAGATGATTGCTGATACCCTGTTGCACGTCATGCAAAGCAGAGTGCAACTGACGCAACGCTTCATAATGACGGGCATTGGTAACCAGCGTAGCTTCGGTATTAATGCCACCGGCAGCTACCAGCTGAACGAGTTTATTTTTTAGTTCGTCAATACCCAACTGTTGTCTAGCGGAAATCAGGAGCAGCTGCTGAAACTGGTTGAATGTTGCAGCTGCATCATGCATATTGTTGTCTGCCTTATTACCCACCAACAGGTATTGCAATCCATCTTTTTTAAAATCCGCTTCCACCGCCGCCAATTGCTGCGCACTTGTTTCATTTACATCAAACAGGTAAATAACAAGATCGGCCTGGCTTCTTTTTTCCATGGCCCGCGCTACGCCAATACTTTCAATAGCATCCTTTGTATGGCTGCGTATACCGGCCGTGTCTACCAACCTGAAAAGTAATCCATCAATATTAATCACCTCTTCAATGGTATCACGCGTAGTGCCGGCAATTTCGCTTACAATGGCACGGTTTTCATTGAGCAATGTATTGAGCAGGGTAGACTTGCCCGCATTGGGCTTACCAATAATGGCTACCTGCACCCCGTTTTTTATCACATTGCCCAATGCAAAAGATTGCAATAAACGGTTGGTGGCCGCCTGCAGTTCATTGATCAGCGTGGTGAACTTGTGCCGGTCTGCAAATTCTACGTCCTCTTCCGCAAAATCCAGTTCCAGCTCTATGAGTGCAGAAAACTGAATGAGTTGTTCGCGCAACGCCAGCAGCGCATTAGAAAATCCGCCGCGCATATTTTTTATGGCGGTCGTTCTACTGGCTTCGGTATTGCTGGCGATAAGATCAGCCACGGCTTCGGCCTGGGCCAGGTCCATCTTGCCATTTAAAAAAGCACGTTGGGTAAACTCGCCGGGTTTTGCCAGCCTGGCGCCATTGCGAATACAGGCCTGTATTATCTGTTCCAGCACAAAAGGAGAACCGTGCGCAGATATTTCGGCCACCTGCTCGCCTGTATACGATCGCGGGGCTTTAAAGATAGTCACCACCGCCTCGTCGAGCAATTTACCTTCATCCATCAATACACCCACATGCGCAGTATGCGAGGCTTGTGGCAGTAAGTCTTTTGCCGTAAACAATGTATTGGCAATTGCAATGGCATTACTACCGCTCAGCCGTATAACGCCAATAGCGCCTATACCAGGCGCTGTTGCCAGTGCTACTATTGTATCATCCCATCCCCCCTTTGTTGTTGCCATACTGTAACCGCTTGAACTTCAAAAATAGGCGTAGTGGTGCAATAAAAAATCCCCTCTTTTACAGAGGGGATTTTTTAAAAGGTGTTATCAGTTACTGCTTACTGGGCTTCCAAACGGAAGGTAATAGGCTGTTTTTTGTAAGATTTTACCTGGCGGCCATTCTGAACGGCGGCCGTCCATTTACCGCTCTTTTTAATTACCCGCACCGCTTCGGCTCTCAGTTCGTTGGGGCCGCTGATAGCTTCCACATCGCTCACGTTGCCTTCTTTGTCCACAATGAACTGTACTACCACAGTACCTTGTATTTCATTATCCTGTGCATCCTGGGGGTAAACGAGTGTTTTGGTGAGGTAACGTATCCAGGCACTTTGTCCACCAGGATAGTCAGACTCAATTTCCACTTTGGTAAAGGTTTTATCCCAATCTTCTTCTTCCTTTTTAGGGGCTTCTACCACACCTTTGCCATTGTCTACCGGGGCAACAAGGCCTTCATCTTTTATACCTTCCTGGTTAACGGTACCAATTTTGGTATCTTCCAGTTTTTCTTGTTCTGGTGGTTTTTCTTCTTCTTTTACTTCCTCGTCTTTTACAATTTTAGGAGGAGTAAATTTGGCCATTTCCACTTTGGGCGGCTCCTGTTTTGGTGGAGGCGGCGGCGGTGGCGGCTCGTTTTTCTTTTCTTCCTGCTTAATTTCTTCCAGCTGTACGTCTTTCACCACCATTACTTCCTTCTTAGAGTTGGCAGCAATCACATTGGATACATAATATCCAACAAACACCAGTACCAGTATGGCGGCCATGCCGGCAAGGGCGTAGGTGAGGCGCTTGCTGTAAGATTTGCGCAGTTCATAAGCACCATACTCCTTGTTGCGGCCATCAAAAATGATGTCCAGGATATCGGCACTCATTATCTTATTTACATCTAACATGGTATTTCTTTTAAAATGAGATGCGTTTCAATTATAATTCCACAAATAAATCCCGGGCTATTTACCACCGCCTTCTGTGCGCTGAATCAACTGGTATTCTACATCAGAAATTTCTACTGTGGCATAGCGTTTTACGTCGTTAATCAGCATTTCATCCAGCATGTCCACCACATTTTTGTAGCTGCAGTCTTTATCGGGTTTTATTACCACCACAAAATCTTTGGGGTCTGTGGATTTCTTCTTAGTGATGATTTCAGCCCTGATATCCTTAAAGTTGGAGCTTTTAAAGTTGGAAGCATCTGGTGCCAGGGTACCTTCGTAATAATACACCTGGTCATTTTTGCCCAGCAAAAGGGTCAAAACACCTGATTCTTTTACCTTGTTCTGCTCTTCAGGTTTATCAGTATCCTTTGGCAGGTTTAGTTTCATTGCCGTAGGCTGACTCATTGTTGTGGTGAAGATGAAAAAAGTGATCAGCAAAAAGCCCAGATCCACCATGGGTGTAAGGTCTACCCTGGTAGAAAGTTTCTTTGCTTTTTTAACGCCTGGTCCTTTTTTATGCCCACCCCCACCGGAGGTATCCATTTCTGCCATGGCTCAAAATTTTTAGTGATAAATAATTAATAGTTTTTTACTTCTTGCCTTCTTTGTTTATCCTGTACAATTCAGTTCCTGATGGTACGCCCTCGGGGTTGGTAACCATCTGAAATTTGAGCAGGTCATTCTTTTTGAAGGCATTCAAAACCCCCTGGAAAGACGGGTATTTTGAATCGTTATCGCCCTTTACCAGCAACTCCATTTTCTTTCCTTCAAAAGCCTGTTTGGCGGCGTATAACCAGTCTGTAAGTTGGTTATTGAGGGTATCCGTTACGGGAATACCTTCCATTTTAATCTTTTTGATATCGTCTACCGGTGTGCTCAGCAAACCACCCAATTGTGAAAAAGGAACACCTACATAAGAACCGGCACGGGCAAACGCATTCACCTGTGCAGCGCTCAGGTTAAGGTTTTTAGACGTGCTGATGGAAGTGACCATCGCCTTTTTCTCGGAAGTATTTTTGTCTGATACAGAAAGATATACCCTGCCTTCTTTATCAATGGTGATCAGTACAACATCGTTTTCAGGGGCAGCTTTGGCAGAAACCGAATTGGGGGTTACTACGGCCAGCGCTTCCGATGGTTTGAACTTTGTTGTTAAGATAAAGAAAGACAACAATAGAAACGCCACATCACACATAGCAGTCATATCTATTGCAGTACTCTTTCGTGCTACTTTAACTTTTGGCATGATAAATTAATTAATTCACTGATTAGATTCAAAACCTTGCAGATTCCATAACCGTGTTTGTTATAAAAAATGTAAGGACCTGCCGCTTATTTGTACAAAGAAGCAAAACTTTGTGTGAGTGTGAAACCGCTTTCATCGATGCCGTAGGTAATACCATCAATTTTGGTGGTAAATACGTTGTACATGATAATGGCCACAGCAGATGTACCGATACCCAATGCGGTATTGTACAACGCCTCGGAGATACCCTGAGAAAGTTTAGCAGCAGCTTCACCACCACCTTCAGCACCCAGTGCAGAGAACGACCTGATCATACCCAACACCGTACCCAACAGACCCAACAGGGTTGCTACTGATGCAATGGTAGAAAGAAATACCAGGTTTTTTTCAAGCATTGGCAATTCAAGTGCAGTTGCTTCTTCTACTTCTTTCTGAATAGACAATACTTTTTGCTCTGTATCCAGTTGTGTATCGCTGATCAGTTCTTTGTATTTGCGCAGGCCGGCTTTCATTACATTGCCTACTGAACCTTTTTGTTTATCGCATTCTGCAAGGGCTGCATCTACATTTCTGTTGGCAAGATGGTACTGCACTTTGCGGATGAATTCTGCATTGTTGCCGGTACCGCTGGCTTTTGAAACTGTAAGAAAGCGCTCAATCACAAAAGTCAATACTGTTAAAAAACATCCGATAAGGATTGGTACAATGATACCACCTAGGTACATTTTTGCAAATCCACCAATTGCACCATCACGCTCAGGCCAGAAGCCGCCATTTTGTTTGCCGATAGTAAAATTATCCGGACTGCCGATTATAAAACGCCAGATAAGGTAACCAATAATAATGCAAAAAAGAGGTGCCATCCAGGATATAGCATTGCTGGATCGTTTAGGTTGCACAGATGAAGTGGAAGCCTTAGGTGCAGTCGGTCTTGTTTCTGCCATGATCGTTTGTTTTTAGTGTTTTAGTAATTTAAATTAGCCAGTAGTGTGTTTTAACGACACAATTCTAGTGAAAAAACTTTTTAAAAAATCAGATTAGGAAAGATAAATATTTTACAGGGCTCACAAGATAAGTATTTTCTGTTTTCCCTGAGCCGCTGTTATCCACATGGCCCGGTAGGTGGTATTGGATGAAAATGTTAAGATAAAGTAATTCCATGTAAAAAAACTTTTCCTCTTAAATAAAAATTTGCCCTTTCAGACACAGGGACAAATGTTGCTATTATCTTTTAGTTAATTTCACCGCTAAACAATTTATTTACATGCAAATTCCAACGTTTACTCCCAAGAAATGGGTGCTGCTGGCTTTACTGGCGTTGACGCTTCCTGCTGTTGCGCAGGATAGACGGCCGGTTCCGGCCACTACACCTGTTACTGGCAGCACAACAGCCCCCGCCGTTCCCTCTTTTCCCAAATCTGGCCCTAAACCGTATAAAGACATTGTAACAGACAAGGCCATCTCGCGCAAAGGTTTGTTTACTATTCATAAAGTAGAAGACAAATGGTATTTTGAAATTGCCGACTCACTGCTGGGCAGGGATATACTCATTGTAAACCGTTTGTCTAAGGCAGCGGCAGGCATGCGCAATTTCTTTTTCGGCTATGCCGGAGACCAGATTGGCAATAACGTAGTTAGTTTTGAAAAAGGCCCGGGTAATAAAATATTCCTGAAGAAAATCTCTTTCGATGAATTGTCTAAAGACAGTACGCAGCCGATGTATCGCGCTGTGATAAATTCAAACATTCAACCTATTGTTGCTGCATTTGACATTGCCGCTTTTAATAAAGATTCCAGCGGCTCTATCATAGACATGACCAATTACATCAACACCGATAATGATATCCTGAACTTTGCGGCCAACCTGAAAACATTGTTCCAGGTAGGCGGACAGCAATCTGATAAATCATACATCGTATCGGTAAAAACATATCCGCTCAACGTAGAAATTAAAACCGTTAAAACCTACAGCAAAAGCGCCGGTGGCGGTTTCGGCGTTCCGGTGCCATTGCCGTTTTCAGCTACAGGCGGCGGACAATTACTTACCATGGAGTTAAACAGTTCGCTGTTGTTGCTGCCCAAGACAACCATGCAGCAACGTTTTTATGATCCGCGCGTTGGATACTTTATAAGGAACTATACAGATTTTGATGCCAATCCGCAAGGCGTTAAAGAAGTAAGCATGGTGGTAAGATGGAAACTGGAACCCAAAGACGAAGACATTGACAAATACAAACGCGGTGAACTGGTTGAACCCAAGAAGCCGATTGTTTATTACATTGATCCCGCCACGCCCAGAAAATGGGTGCCTTATTTAATACAAGGTGTAAACGACTGGCAGGCGGCCTTTGAAAAGGCTGGATTTAAAAATGCCATCATGGCTAAATTGCCACCCACCGCACAGGAAGACAGTACCTGGAGCCTGGACGACGCGCGCTTTTCAGCTATTGTGTACAAGCCCTCTGAAGTGCCCAATGCCAGCGGGCCCAATGTGCACGACCCCCGCAGCGGCGAAATACTGGAAAGTCATATCAACTGGTACCACAACGTAATGAGCCTGCTCAGAAACTGGTATTTCGTGCAATGCTCGCCCACCGATCCGCGCGCACGCAAAATGCAGTTTGATGATGAGTTGATGGGACAATTGATCCGTTTTGTTTCATCGCACGAAGTTGGCCACACGCTGGGCCTTCGCCATAATTTTGGCTCGAGCTCTTCTGTACCGGTAGAAAAGCTGCGCGATAAAGCCTGGGTGGAAGCTAACGGTCATACACCCTCTATTATGGACTATGCCCGCTTTAATTATGTAGCACAGCCAGAGGATAATATTTCACCCGCCGGTTTGTATCCACGTATTGGCGACTACGATAAATGGGCCATTGAATGGGGATACAAAAAACTATATGAGGCCACTACCCCAGAACAGGAAACGCCAATACTAAACAAAATGACCACAGAACGTTTGCAAAGTAATAAACGTTTGGTTTTTGGTATGGAATCTGACCCCGATGATCCGCATAACCAGAATGAAGACGTGGGCGACAATGCCATGAAAGCCGGCAGTTATGGAATAAAAAACCTGCAACGCATTGTACCTAATTTAATGGCGTGGACGAAAGTGCCTGATGAAGATTATAGCAACCTTACAGAATTGTACGGAGAAGTGGTAACACAATTTAACCGCTATCTTGGCCATGCCATAAAAAATATTGGTGGCATTTATCAAACGCCTAAAATGGTTGAGCAAACCGGGCCCGTATATGAATATGTACCCAAGGCCACACAGCAGGAAGCAATGGCTTTCCTTAGCAAGAATATTTTTACTACGCCAACCTGGCTTATCAACCGTGAGATCTCCGGTAAAACCGGCAGCGACCCTGTGAATGTAATAGGCAGTCGTATGGAAAGTGCCATGAATGCATTACTTACCACTGGCCGCATGAACAGATTGATCAGCGCTGAAGCGGCATTGGGCAACAATGCTTATTCGCTGACTGATTTAATGGGCGATCTGCAGAAAAATATATGGACCGAACTGTATACCCGCAAACCGATAGACGTGTACCGCCGCAATTTGCAAAAAGCTTTTGTGGAGAGATTTAATACCATTGTAAGCCCTTCTGCGCCGGCTACCGGCTCATTTGGCGGCATCACTATTACATTCGGCGGAGGTGACATCAGGAAAACTGATATTGTTTCGGTGGCCAAAGGCACACTGCGCAGCCTTCGTGCAGATATCAATGCAGCACTGCCATCTGTAACAGATAAAATGACGCGCTTTCACTTGCAGGATATGGTTGAACGCATTGGTAAGATATTAGATCCCAAATAACTAATTGTTGAAGTAACAAAAACCGGGCAGCTGTGCCCGGTTTTTTTGTTTTATTCTTTTCCTTTGCGAATGCTGTAGTTAGCAGACTTATTTGATTTCTGGTATATTTTTTTGTCTGACTCCCGCATGGTTTTTATATTTTCCATACTACTGCTGTAAGCACGCAGGTTTTCTTCCTGCTGTTTTAATTTTTTTGATGGCACCAGCCGTTGCTTTTCGTACAATACCCTGATGGCAGAATCGGTTTTTATTTTTGCATCCTCGTATTTGCCGTTGTCAACATCGCTCAATATGGTTTCAAAGGCTTCGGCAGATTCAAACAAAGCAATCATTTCCTCTACCAGCTTGTCTTTACTTTTATTGATCGATGATGTGTCTGTTGCAGGGCTGGCCACTATTCTTTTTGTGGCCTGCACTTTTTCAAATGTATTGGCACTGGTGTATTGCATGCTGCAGTTGAATGTCATTGCTTCGCGTATGGGCGAACTGGCGCTAAACTTTACCAGTATTCCTTTTTCATCTGCCGCGTATACATCGTTAAAACGTACGGTTACTTTATCGCCGGTTTGTTCAAAAGGGTAGCCATATACTTTTACCAATTGCAACCCCGGTGGAATATCTACCTGCACCATGGCATTCTGTGCTACAACGCTTAGCAGCCCTTTCAACTCTTTTGCAAAAATGGCGGGTATCTTGTCGGGGCTGTCTATAAAATAATAATTGGCCCTGCCTGTTTCGGCCAGCATGGTCAGTAAATCTTCATTATAATCGGCACCCAGTCCAAAGGTTGACAGTGCAACACCCTGCTCCATGTATTTTTTTTCAACCAGCATTTTAATTTGTGCGGGGTCGGTAATGCCGGCATTGGCCAATCCATCTGTAAGCAACAATACCCTGTTTACAAAGCCTTCTTTTTTGGTGCTTTCTGCCTGGTTATATCCTTCCAGCATACCGCCTGTTAAGTTGGTAGCACCGCGGTCATACAATTCCTCTATTTTTCTTTTTAAAATCTCTTTATTTTTTACCGTTTCTGAGGCGCTGGTAATTTCTACCCGGTCGTCATAGTTTACCACCGATAATACATCGCCGTTGTTGAGCTGGTCAACCACAAATGCTGCGGCTTTTTTTGCATACGCAATTTTCTCGCCCTGCATGGAACCACTTCTGTCTAGCACCACCGAAATATTGAGTGGCACACGTTTTTTTGTGGTAAGAATTTGATTGCCGCGCAGCCTGATGTACAAATAAAATTCATTGTGGCTGCCTTGTATAAACTGAGTATTGCCGAGCCTGTTTAGCCAACTTACGGCCGCTGTAGAATCCATGGCAACATCGGCCTGGTTAGTCTTTGGATTCTGAGAAGAAGTACAGGAACAAACAATGGCAAACAGGGTTAGAAACAATAGTACAATTCTGAATGGTTGCATAACAAAAGGTTTAGGTGAAACAATAAACGTTTTGATGCAATAGATACAGTGTTGCACACCGGGCAGGTGCCAAAACCGTGTTAACATGAATACAGAAAATGATTGTCTAAAGTGAGGTAGTTACTTTACTCGTACCGCAATGCTTCAATGGGGTTAAGCCGTGCGGCTTTGAATGCGGGATAGAGCCCGGCGAGCAAACCCACCAATGAGCAAATAAAAATACCCAGGAATACCCATGGCCAGGGTACTACAAAACCGGTGCTCATTAATATACTTACCGTATTACCCAGCAGAATACCGAAAAAGATACCAAAGGCGGCCCCCAGCAGGCTGATGATGATAGATTCATATAAGAACTGGTTGCGTACATTTCTTTGCTTGCCACCAATGGCTTTTATCAGCCCTACTTCTTTTGTACGTTCTGTTACCGCTACCAGCATAATATTCATTAAACCGATAGCTGCCCCCATTAAAGTAATAAACCCGATAACGATGGCAGATACAGTAAGCCATTTCAAATTCTGCAACAGCATATCCACAAAACTATCGCTCTTGTCTATTACAAAATTATTTCCTTCGGTAGTAGTGAGTTTGCGTATAGACCGGAAGAGGCCTTCTGCCTGGCCCATGCCGGCATCCAGCATATTAATATCATTTACTTTAATACCAATGGAGATAGAAGACCGCGGGCCGTTGTTAAAAAATCGGCGTACATTATTATAAGACGTAACCACGGCATTGTCCCAGCTAAAACCAAGTGTGGATCCTTTTTCATCCAGTACACCAATCACCCTGAAGGGTATTCCATTGATTCTTACCATCTTTTCTACCGGCCTTTCCAGGTTCTCTCCAAACAATGTGGTAGCCACGGTTTTTCCGAGCAACACTACATTGCGGCCAGACTGCACATCCAGGTCATTGAGTATTCTGCCGCTGGCAAGTTTATAGCCGTTTAAGTCCACAAAATTTTCATCGCCCCCCATCAGTCGTACCGTAGGATTGGTTTTCTTGGTTTCGAAATTGATAATGGCATTGTTGGTAGCAAACATAGACAGCCCTACTTGCGCATTAAATTTATAAGCCTGCTTGAATGCCTCTGCCTGAAGTTTGGTGATGGGTTTATTTTGGTTGGATAATTTTTCTTTTTTCTCGCCCTTCTTTTCTTTTTTAATGCCGTTGTTATTCTGTACGCGCCATACCTGCCGGTAGCGGAGGCTGAACCCATTGGCGCCCATTGACGAAAAACTTTCAGTAAATTTTTGTGTCATGGCTTCAATGGCAGTACGGATACCAATGAGTGATGCTATGCCCAGCGCAATGATGGCCACAGTAATTCCGGTACGAAGCTTATTGCTGCGTATGGTGCGGAAACTCAAAGAAATGGTATCCAGTAAATTCATAGACTAAAAGTAAGGAATCTGGCTCAATTTTTTGTTTTGAGTGTTTAGTGGTAAGTGTTGTGTTAGGACGGGTAATTAACCTTCAACACACAACCCTCAACACACAACACTCAACACATCAGTAGTTGGTTACCACAATTTCGTTTACGAGGCCTCTTTTAGACGCATCTGTATTGATAAGCCGTCTTGCGGGTACGCGGGTGATGGTAAAGCCTTCGTACAGGCGATCAAAAAACCGGTCTTTAGAATCAGAATTGCTAAGCATTAAAGTCACCCCCTGCTGGCTGAGTTGTTTATAAAGAGCGGCTAGTTTTTGCTGCGCAGCATCGCCAAACCCCGACTGGTTGTAGGCTGTAAAACTGGCTGTTTTGCTGAGCGGGCGGTAAGGCGGATCGAGGTATACAAACGAGCGCGGTGGTACATTCTTTAACGCAGTAGAAAAAGCGGCTTTCTTTATAGTGGTGTTGCCCAATAATTTGGATACGGCCAGCAGGTTGGCGGGGTCGCAGATAGAAGGATTTTTATAATCGCCGGCAGGCGTATTAAAGGCACCTTTTGCATTGACCCTGAATAAGCCGTTGTAACAGGTTCGGTTTAAAAAAATAAGCCGTGCGGCCTGTGTAATACGCTGGCTGCTATTTTGTGCCGTATCCGCCTGCATTATCTGCCGGTTAAATGCATCCCTTTGTTCATAAAAATAATTCAGGCGACCTGTTTTATCCAGCGCACGATATTTTTTTTGGTGTTGCAGTAACGCGTCTATCAATGCGGGTGCTTTTTTTTGAATTACCTGGTAGGTTACCACCAGGCCGCTGTTGATATCTGAGAGGCAGGCGTTTTGCAACGTGAAACGCTGGGCGATATCAAAAAATACGGCGCCGCTGCCCAAAAATGGTTCGTAATAATGTTTAATTGTACCGTCTTTCAACGCTTGGGGGTACAAATCAGCAAACTGGGCCAGTAATTGCCTTTTTCCACCGGCCCATTTCAGGAATGGTTTTACACGCGCTTCGGTAACTGTATGATTGCTTACTGCTGTCATATTGATAATCAGAAACCACAAGTTACATGACAGACGGTTTATGCAACGATAAAATATAGGAGGGAAATATCGGGCTAATTACTTAGCATGGTCGGTGCTGCCGGGTATTGGCGCATGCATCAATCAATATCTATTACTATTGGCGCATTTACCAGTTGGTATTGTTCATTTAATACGCTTGCATTGATAAATTGCACATGGTCTTTTGTTTTCATTCCATAGCTTTCGTGTATATGCCCGCATATATGCAGCCTGGGTTTTATTTCCTGCACCTTACGCAAGAGGTCTTTGCAACCAATATGTAATCCTTCCGCATTTTTATCGAGTATACCAAAAGCAGGCCCATGTGTAATGAGAATGTTGGTGCCGGCAGGTATTAGGTTCCAATGCCGGTTGATATCGTTGCCATGATGCCGGTTGAATGCCCAGTTTTGAAACCAGGGTGTTACCGGCGAGCCCCATACCTGCAATCCGTTTACGGTGGTACCGCCATCGTTTAAATAAATAATGCCGGGCGGAATCATTTTATTTATTAGTGCGGCGGACTCTTTTTCAAAAAAGAGATCGTGGTTGCCGGCAATAAAAATTTTGTGTGGAAACTGTTGACCGGAAAACCAATTCAGAAAACGAACGGTGTCTGTTCTATCGCCGGTATTGCATACATCGCCTGCATGAATAAGCAAATCGCCCGGGGGGAGCTTTAACCTGGCATGCTGGCCGTGGGTATCTGAAATAATGACGATTTTCATTGGCCCGGCAAGTTTAACGGCCTGCGTTTGCCGCAGAACACGGCACTTTTAAAAATACAAATGTACCAGCAGCAGTTGCGGAAACAGACCTAAAATAATAACCACCCCGGCCAGTATTGCCAGCACCCATTTAAAACGCGGTGTAATTGTTTTAACCTCTCCGTTGCCTTCTTTAAAATACATAGCCTGTATAACGCGGAAATAATAATACACGCTTACTGCCGCGCACAACACCGCAAATATCACCAGCCACATGTAAGCGCCGTTTTTAATGGCCGCCATCAGCATATAATATTTGGCAAAAAAACCGGCAGTGGTGGGTATACCGGCCAGCGATAACAAGAAAATGGTATTGGTAGCGGCCAGCAGCGGTTGTTGTTTGGCAAGGCCGTTGTACCCATCAAACGTGTAATCGTTCATTTTAATGAGTATGGCAAAAATACCAATGGTAGCGAGGCTGTAAGCTGCAGCGTATAAAATAATGCCTTCGCGGGCAATGTCGTTGTATCCAAAAAGTGCAAAAAACATAAACCCGGCCTGCGCAATACTTGAATAAGCCAGCATTCTTTTTACGCTTTGCTGAAAAACTGCGGTTATATTTCCAATAAACAAAGTAGCTGCAATGATAACTGCAATGGTTAATCGCCATTGTGCTAAAGAAGCGCCATAAGCAGCATCAAACAAACGTACAAAGGCTATAAACACACCTGCCTTTACAATGGTGGCCATAAATGATGTAAACACAGTAGGCGCGCCATCGTACACATCGGGCGTCCAAAAATGAAAGGGTGCTGCGGACACTTTAAACGACATGGCTATTAATAATAACAACAGGCCGGCAGTCATTACAGGTACAAAGCCATCCAATTGCCTGCTCATATTCTCTACCGCAAAAGAACCGGTGGCGCCATAAATCAATGCAATGCCCATCAGCATAATGCCGGTAGAAAAAGAACCCATCAAAAAATATTTCAGGGATGCTTCATTGCTTTTCAGGTTCCTCTTGTCGCTGCCGGTAAGAATATACAGGGGTATCGAAATAATCTCAATACCCAGAAAAAGCATCAGTAGTGTATTGAAAGAAGATGCAATGGCAATGCCGCAGAGTACAAAGAATATCAATGCAAAATATTCAGCCTGGTTAACACCTACCTCCTCTACATCTTTTGCACTCAGCAATAAATAAATAAGGGTGGATGCAAATGCTACGCTGTTAAACAAAAGCCCGAAGCTGTCAAACACCAACATATTTCTTACATTGATGTGCAGTTGCATGATATGATTTAGTTCTGCCAGGTTAAGCAAAAGCAATATAGCCACCCCTGCAATGGCAAGGTTGCGGATAACGGCTTTTGTTTTAATAAAGATGCCGCTAAACATCATCAGTACGCCCCAGATGGCAGAAAAAATTATTGCATTCATACGTTGCTTACGATCTTCTTTATATGGATGTTCTCATGTATTTCAAAATTGCATCAACAGTGTCACTGGTCAGTTGCAGCATTGGTTTTGGATACACCCCGGTAATAAAAATAAGCACCACAATTACAGATAAAGATACCAGTACGGGAAAGCCGCTGGGTGTGCCATGTGCTGTAATTGCACTGCTATTGCCATAAAATATTTTTTTGATCATGTTGAGCGTATACACGGCAGCCAGAATGATACAGATACCGGCTACTGCTGTATCCAGCACACCATATTTTGTAATGGCGCTGGAAAATACGCCGTTAAACATCATAAACTCGCCCACAAAACCATTGGTGAGCGGCAATGCAATATTGGCCAGTGCTACAATAACCAGCAAAATAGCCAGGGGCGCATCTTTTTGTGCCAGTCCGCCCAGTTCAGAAAGTTTACGGGTACCGTATTTTGTTTCTATTGCGTTGGCTACTATCCACAGACCAATGATATTTACACCGTGTGAAAACATTTGCATCATGGTACCCTGCAAACCGCTTTTGGTGGCAGCAAAGATGGCGAGGCACATTAAACCAATGTGTGCAATGGATGAATAGGCAATCAACCGTTTCAAATCATCCTGCCTGATAGCAATGAGCGATGCGTACAGCATACCTATAAGGCAAAGAAGCGAAACCGTATCGCCCCAATCGTACACCCCGATAGGCAGTACAGGAGCCAGCCAGCGGATAACGGCAAACACACCCATCTTTACCATAATACCACTCAGCACCATAGTAACCGCGGTGGGTGATTGCTCATATGCATCCGGCTGCCAGGTATGAAACGGCCAGATGGGCATCTTTATAGCAAAGGCAGTAAACAACAACCAGAACAACCAGCTTTGCGTTGCTTCAGGCAATTTAAGCTGATACCAGTCCTGCAGGTCAAACGATTGCTGCGCCTGGAAATAGATATAGATAAGACCGGTGAGCATGATCAGCGATCCTACAAACGTGTAAATAAAAAATTTAAAGGTGGCGGCAATCCGCTTTTCACCGCCCCAGATAGAAGAAAGAAAATAAACGGGTATCAGTGCCAGTTCCCAGAAGAAATAAAACAACAGGCCATCCATAGCAAGAAAAACGCCCATCAGTCCTGCCTGGCTCAATAACATAAGCGCAAAAAACCGGTGTGCGTTTTTATAAGTATTGTTCCAGGTAGCAACAAAAATTAATGGAAAAGACATAGCTGTAAGCAGGCATAGCAATTGCCCCATTCCATCTAACCCTACATGAAAACGGGTATTGAGTGCAGATATCCAGCGCAGGTTGCAATGCAGGTCTTCCGGTTTATTCATGATGGTGAGGCCAAGTATTGATACCACCAGTACCACCATGCTGGTAAACAAGGCAAAGTTTTTTGCGCTGCCCGCATTTTTTATTGCAAACAATGCCAGTGCACCAATAAACGGAACCAATATCAGTAAAACAGCTATCATAGTTTTTGGGTGAGTGGTAAGTTGTTAGTGGGTAGTGGGCTTGTACGCGCCATCTCGTTCCATCTATCACTTACCTATTTTTATTCCCTATTTTCTTTATGCCTTTGTTTCTTTTGCCACTATAAACCATCTGCCCACCAAACGGGCCAGGCAAGCGCCTACTTGCTACTCGCTACTTACCACTAGCCACTTGCCACTCGCCTCTTACTACTAGCCTTTCTTCAAAAAGAATTGCAACACAAACAAGATGATCATACCTGCAATCATCAGCAACACATAACTGCCCACCTGGCCGCTTTGCAGCAAACGCAATTGGCGACTACCATACTGCACGCTTCTGCCTACACTGTTTACCAGCCAGTCGATACCCGATTTTTCAATTACGTTATCTAATACCCTCCCGAGCGAATTGAGTGGTTTTACAACAGTGGCATTGTAAAATTCATCTGCATACCATTTGTTGGCCAGCACTTTTCCAAAGCCTTCGGCCTCCTGCAGATCAGGCTTGTTGCTGAATTTCTTTACTGCCCAAACAATTGCTATCACTGCCAGGCCTACAGATGCACCCATCAGCATATATTCAGTAGCATGATCAGCAGCATGCACTTCTTTTAATTTGTAAGAGGCCACAAATATGGGCGATAGAAAATGCTCGAGCCAATGCGCATCTTTTGCAAATACTTCGGGCACGCCTATAAATCCGCCTACAACCGCCAGCACCGCCAACACTATTAAAGGTATGGTCATTGCCGCGGGGCTTTCATGCAGGTGGTGCTCCTGTTCATGCGTGCCCCTGAACTTACCGAGAAAAGTGGTGGCATACAGCCTGAACATATAAAATGCCGTCATTCCGGCGGTAATTACGCCAATAATCCAATATATTTTGTTGCTTGCATAAGCAGCGGCTAAAATTTCATCTTTTGAAAAGAACCCGCTGAAGGGGGGTATACCAGCAATGGCAATACAACCAATGAGGAATGTCCAATGGGTAGTAGGTAAGTGCTTTCTTAAACCACCCATATAGCGAATATCCTGCTCGTGGTGCATGGCATGAATAACAGAGCCAGCCCCAAGGAACAGCAAGGCTTTAAAAAACGCATGCGTCATTACGTGAAAAACGGCGCCGGTATATGCACCCACACCCAAACCAAGAAACATATAACCCAGTTGGCTAACCGTAGAATAGGCCAGCACTTTTTTAATATCGTTTTGCTTTAATGCAATGGTGGCGGCCAGTACCGCAGTAGCCAGGCCAATGATGGCTACTACTGATTGCGATACGGGCGCCATGGTATACAAAATATTGCTGCGTGCAATCATGTAAATGCCCGCAGTAACCATGGTGGCGGCATGTATCAACGCAGATACGGGTGTAGGGCCGGCCATGGCATCTGGCAACCAGGTATACAAAGGTATTTGGGCGCTTTTTCCGGTAGCGCCAACAAACAGTAATAATGTAATGATGGTAACGGTGGCAACAGAAAGTTCCGGCGCGTGTGCAAACACGTCTGTATAAGTTACCGAGCCTACCTTTGCCAGTAAATAAAATATGGCCAGCAGAAAACCAAGATCGCCAATGCGGTTCATCACAAAAGCTTTTTTGGCGGCATTGTTATAATCGTTGTTCTTAAACCAAAACCCAATGAGCAGGTAAGAGCAAAGGCCCACACCTTCCCAACCAATAAACATAATTACATAGTTGGCGCCCAGCACCAGCAACAGCATCGAAAACACAAAGAGGTTGAGGTAAGCAAAATACCGGGCAAAATGCTGGCTTTCTTCTTCATGCATGTATGCGGTGGAATACAGGTGAATTAAAAAGCCCACGCCTGTTATAATCAATAAAAACAATGAAGACAACTGATCTACCTGAAATGCAAAAGGAATATGTACTGAACCAAAACTGATAAAATCAAACAGGGTGGCTACTCCGCTCTTACCGGCTTTAACATCCAGAAAAAGAAATATACTTACAATAAATGATGCCAGTATGGCCGCACTGCCGATGAAGCCTGTTGCGGGTTTTGATAATTGTTTACGCAGCAGACCGTTGATGAGAAAACCCAGCAACGGAAATAAAGGAACTAAAAATACTAATTGACTCATATTGCTTTGGTCTGCGGCAAGCTCCGGGTAGAACTACAGTATGTACCCACTACCTGGATTAGTGCTTTAACCTGTTTAAGAAATTAATATCTACAGAATGCGTATTTCTGTAAATCATTACAATGATGGCCAGTCCCACACTTACTTCCGCCGCGGCTACCACCATAATAAAAAATACAAACAACTGCCCGTCTATACCAGCGTTGCCGGTGGCCGTGCCAACAGCCTGGTGTGTTTTAGAAAATGCTACCAGCAATAAATTCACGGCATTCAGCATTAGCTCAATGCACATAAAAACAATGATGGCATTGCGGCGCGTAAGCACACCTACCACGCCAATACAAAACAGCGCTAACGCAACAAATATGTAATAGTTTACCGGCATTTAGTTGAGCTGTTAGCCACCAGCCGTTAGCTGTTAGCTTTTTGATAATACAAAAACAATTGCCACAATAGCTAAAAGCTAACGGCTAATAGCTAAGGGCTGCGATCTTACTCTTTCTTGCCAATTACCACTGCGCCCACCATGGCACTTAAAAACAATACGCTGCTTATTTCAAACGGAACCACATATTCTTTAAACAATACCATGCCCAGGTTTTTTATCAATCCTATTTCGCCGCCGGCAGTTTGTACCATTTGGTTTTTGGTGGCAGTGTCTTTTAACGCTGCTACCAATACCAGGAACAAACACATGCCTGCCAGGAAACCGGCAAACCGCATAAGTTTATTGCTCTGCAGATTCATGTCTGCATTGAGGTTCATGAGCATGATTACAAAAAGAAAAAGTACCATGATGGCCCCTGCGTAAACAATGATATTTACAATGGCCAGAAACTGTGCGTTCAATAATATATAATGCCCGGAGATGGCAAAGAAAGTTACAATCAAAAACAACACACTGTAAACAGGATTTTTACTCAGCACAACCATTAATGCGCTGCCCAGTGCCAGCGCTGTTAAAAACCAGAATAATATTTGTGTAATTCCCATTGTTAGTTTGTCATTAGCCGCCAGCGTTAAGCTATTAACTGTTAACGATTGGCTGTAAGCCTGAAAGATCTTCTACATTTTCTACTAAAAATATATACACTCAGTCAACACATTGCTCATCCCACCAAAACTTATCATTCAACACTTATCACTTAAAACTTATTACTTACTACTTAAAACTTATGACTTATTACCAGGCCTCACTCTTCCGCCAGCCGCCTTTGCGTACAATTCTGGTTCGGTTACGGGGTCGGGTATAAGCAAATCCTGCTTGCCATAAATAAAAGTTTGCCGTTGAAAATTAGCCGGCGCAAAAGTTTCAGTAAGGTAAATGGCATCTTTAGGGCAGGCTTCTTCGCACAAGCCGCAAAATATGCAACGCAACATATTGATTTCATATTTAGCCGCATACTTTTCTTCGCGATAAAGGTGCTCTTCGCCTTTTTTACGTTCGGCGCCTTCCATGGTGATGGCTTCTGCGGGGCAGGCTACTGCACACAAACCGCAGGCAGTGCATCGCTCCCGCCCTTCTTCATCTCTGTTTAAGATATGAAGCCCCCTGAAAACCGGGCTGAAGGGTCTTTTCTGTTCGGGATATTTTATGGTAGCCTTTCTTTTAAATATGTGGCTAAAGGTAATTACCATGCCTTTGAATATATTCCAGAGATACAGCTTTTCAAGCCATGTCATTGGCTTGCGTTCTACTGGTTTTACTCTGTTCGTTAATGCCTGCATGATGTATTTCTCCTCAATTATAAAGGTTCGCAAAAATATTTTTATCAATCCAACCTACCAACTTAATCTTTACCACTCATTATTGGCGGTAATAACAACAAACTGCCGCCTGATTGCATTAAAAGTGGGCATTAAAAATGCCAGTTGTTTTGTTTCAGCAATACAAGCGCGCCGGTAATGACCATATTCACCAGCGCTAATGGTATCAAACTCTTCCAGCCAAGGTTCATCAACTGGTCGTAACGGAAACGCGGTATCGTCCAGCGCACCCACATAAATAAAAATATAAAACTGGCAATTTTAGCAAACAAACAACCGAATTGTAAAATTGGCAGCCAGTTACCAATGGATTGTCCCAAAGCTGCATCGTTTACAAACGGAATATCGTACCCGCCAAAGAACAGCGTGGCCATAATAGCACTGCTGATAAACATGTTGATGTATTCTGCAAACAAATAAAATCCCAGTTTCATAGAAGAATACTCCTGGTGGTATCCAAAATTGAGTTCGTTTTCAGCTTCAGGCAAATCGAACGGCGTGCGGTTACATTCGGCAAATGCGCAAACAATAAAAATTAAAAAGCCAAGCGGCTGGTAAAATACATTCCATACGCCGCTCTGCATTTGCTGTTGTACTATCTCGCCCAGTCTTAATGAACCCGTAAGCATGAGCAATGCTATCAGAGAAAGCCCCATGGCCAGCTCGTAGGAGATCATTTGCGAAGCCCCACGCAGCGCGGCAATAAGCGAGAATTTATTATTGGAGGCCCATCCCCCAATCATAATACCATACACGCCCAGGCTTACCACGCCAAAAATATACAGGATGCCTATATTAATATCTGCCACCTGCAGGCTGACCATTCTGTCCAAACCAAACGCGGTAAAATGAATGGGGCTTCCCCAGGGGATAACAGCACTGGTCATCATGGCCGTCATCATAGCCAGGCAGGGCCCAAGAATAAAAAGCCACTTATTAGAGGTGTTGGGAATGATTTCCTCTTTCATAAACAGCTTTAGTCCATCTGCCAGGGGTTGCAGAATACCAAATGGCCCGGCCCTGTTGGGGCCAATACGATCCTGTATAAATGCGGCCACTTTGCGCTCTGCATAGGTCTCATACATAGCAATTACCAGCGACACGGAAACGATAACTACAATCAGCAGCAGTTTCTCGGTTAACAAAAAATAATCTAAAGCAAGTAGTATCATTTATTCAAAATCTTTTAACGCGTTTTCGCAAACTTACAGGTGTTACTTTTTAAAATCATCGCTGTGGGCAGGGCCGTCTATTTCGCTGAGTTTGATATTCGGTTTATTTACTTCACTGACACTATGGATATCCATCAGTAATTTGGGACTGCGGCCGTTCAACACATTCACAATGGTTTCATTGGGTGTTTGTGCACCTTCATAATGCCCCTGCGAAATAACAGAATGACGGCTAATATGCGCCGGCCCCTCAATAGTCCAGTCGGCTGTTTCTTTCTTTTCAAAACGGCATTCATTGCAGATCCAGTCTTTTACTTCACCCCATTCATCTTTGCGGCCCGTAACACGAAATACTTCTTTGCCTCTTAACCAGAGCTGCGCTTTGCCGCTGCATTTAGGGCAATCGCGGTGCGCATCCACCGGTTTTGTAAACCAGACCCTGTTTTTAAAACGGAATGTTTTATCGGTCAATGCACCTACAGGACAAACATCGATAACATTGCCGATGAAATCATTGTCGAGCGATTTTTCTATATAGGTTGCTATCTCTGCATGGTCGCCCCTGTCCAGTATACCGTGCGCCCTTTTTTTGGTGAGTTGGTCGGCCACAAATACACAGCGGAAACACATGATGCACCGCGTCATGTGCAATTGTATGTAAGGGCCGAGGTCGTGCTTTTCAAATGTTCTGCGCGGAAATTCATACCGTGTGCCTTCTTTGCCATGTTCATAGCTTAAATCTTGCAGATGGCATTCACCGGCCTGATCGCAAATGGGGCAATCCAGCGGGTGATTGATGAGCAGGAACTCTACTACTCCATTACGGGCGTCTATTACTTTTTCGCTGGTAATATTTTTTACAATCATGCCGTCCATTACATTGGTACGGCAGCTGGCAACCAGCTTAGGCATCGGCCGCGGGTCAGCGGTAGAGCCTGCAGCAACTTCTACCAGGCAGGTGCGACATTTACCGCCACTACCCTGCAATTTGGTATAATAGCACATGGCCGGCGGGGCCACTTCGCCACCAATCTGCCTGGCTGCATTCAATATAGAGGTGCCCGGCGTTACCTCGATGGTGATGTTATCGATGGTAACTTTAAACAGCTTCGGTGCTTCTTTTTTTATTTCTTCAGCCATGTTTGTTTCACGCAGCGGGCAGCGAAGAGGCGGCGAACGCAGCGGTTTTTTATTTTTGCATTTATCAATTGAACCTTCTTTCACGCAGCGGGCTGCAAAGGAGCAGCGGGCGCAGCATACATCAGCTACATTTTATTGGCAATTCTTCTGATTCCATCCTTAAGAAGCACAACATTAAAATTGATCAACAAGCCTAGTCTGAGATCTGTAAGTTTCAAATAAGTCAATACTTGTTTGAAATGCAAATCTGTAAGACCTTCAATACTTTTAAATTCAATTAGCAATTTTTGCCCTACAATAATATCCGCTCTAAAACCCATATTCAATTTTATTTCTTCATGAACTAGAGGGATTCCATGTTGCCTTTTTAATTCAATTCCTGTCTTGCCCCATTCATAACAAAACAATTCTTCATAAACACTTTCAAATAGTCCCGGACCATATTGCTTATGCAAGCGAAAGCAAATGTCCAGGGCAAGTGTTGCCAGGTCATTTTCAGACATATCGTTTATAAGATAAGGTTCATTTGACCACTCCGCTGTCCGTTGCCCCTCCGCCGGCCGCTGCGTGAAATCCTAAGCCGGAACGGCTGCCGGCCTCTCATCCGCATAATGCGCCAGTCCATAGTTTCTGTTCTGACTTTCTTCAGGGTTCAAGACATGCCATTCAAATTCATCACGGAAATGGCGGATGGCAGCAGCTACCGGCCAAGCCGCAGCATCGCCCAGCGGGCAAATGGTATTGCCTTCAATCTTACGCTGTATATCCCACAACAAATCAATATCGCTGATCTTGCCTTTTCCGTATTCAATGTTTTTTAGAATCTTTTCCATCCAACCGGTGCCTTCCCTGCAGGGAGAACATTGTCCGCAGCTTTCATGCCGGTAAAAACGCGCCAGGGTATAGGTGTGCCGCACCACGCACTGGTCTTCATCAAATACAATAAATCCACCGCTGCCCATCATGCTACCGGTGGCAAAACCACCATCGCTCAGGCTTTCGTAGGTCATCATGCGCTGCTCGCCTTTGGCCGTTTTCAGCAACAGATTGGCGGGCAAAATGGGTACTGACGAACCGCCAGGTATACAGGCTTTCAATTTTTTTCCGTTGGGGATGCCGCCGCAATATTCATCGCTGTAAATAAATTCTTCTACAGAAATGGTCATGTCAATTTCGTACACACCGGGTTTGTTGATATTGCCGCAGGCAGAAATTAATTTGGTGCCGGTAGACTTTCCCACACCAATTTTTGCATATTCTTCTCCGCCCAGGTTAATAATCGGTACAATGGCGGCCAGGGTTTCTACATTGTTCACAACGGTAGGCCTGTCCCAAACCCCTTTCACTGCCGGAAAAGGTGGTTTTATTCTGGGGTTACCGCGCTTGCCTTCCAACGATTCAAGTAAAGCCGTTTCTTCTCCGCATATATACGCGCCGGCGCCGCGTTGCACGTAAATTTCACAATCGAAACCGGTGCCCAAAATATTTTTGCCCAGAAAACCATTGTTTCTGGCTTCTTCTATCGCCTGTTCAAGTATATCAACAATCCATGCATATTCTCCGCGTATATAGATATACGTTACATTGCTGCCAAGCGCATATGAACTTACCACCAGTCCTTCTATCAGCAGATGGGGGATAAATTCCATCAGGTACCTGTCTTTAAAGGTACCGGGCTCGCTTTCATCTGCATTACATACCAGGTGACGCGGAACGCCTTCTGGTTTGGCAATAAAACTCCATTTCATACCGGTAGGAAAACCGGCACCACCGCGGCCGCGTAAGCCGCTTTTCTTTACTTCTTCCACTACATCTGCCGGCGAGGTTTTCAATGCTTTTTCAACCGATGCATAGCCGCCGTTCTTGCGGTACACATCATAATACCGGATGCCTTCAATATGTGCTTTGTCTAGTAATACTTTTCTACCCATTTGTAAGCTTTGAGCTTCGAGCGGTTTGCTGTTAGCCGATTCTTATTTTAGAGAATTAAATGCTGTTTCAATTTTCATCTTATATACCAGCACCATTTATACCCTTGAAAAAGTTTGCCTGGCGTTAATTATTGGCAGCTGCATTGTTTCTGCATTCTGCGATGATGGCATCGACCTTTTCTTTTGTAAGATGCTCCCTGAATGTTTTACCCAATTGCATCATGGGTGCGTAACCACAAGCGCCCAGGCATTCTACTGTCTTTAGCGAAAAAAGTCCATCGGGCGTGGTTTCACCCGGCTTGATTGATAAGGTTTGGCCGATGTACTTAATAATATCATCGCTGCCGTTGAGCATACAGGGGCCGGTTTGGCAAACTTCAAACATGTATTTTCCCACCGGCTTTAGGTTGTACATACTATAAAACGTGGCTACTTCATACACTTCAATGGGCTCTATCTGCAGCAGCGTGGCCACATAGTCCATGGTTTCTGCACTCAGCCAGCCGCCAAATGTTTCCTGGGCCAGGTGCAGCAAAGGCAATAAGGCGCTTTTCTGCTTTCCCTGCGGATAGCGGGCAATTATTTTATTGACCTCCCGTAATTTCTCTTCTGAAAAAACAACACTCATGTAATTATATTAATGTCGCCATATTAATGTCACCCCTTCGGGGTTTAAAAAAATTCACTTGTTTCCGCTCAAATGCGTTTTCACATTTCCACACCTGCCTGCCGGCAGACAGGTTTTCACATTCTCACATTTCCACATTTCCACATTATCACATTTCCACATTATCACATTAACTGTCCAGCTCTCCCGCAATCAGGTTCAGGCTGCTCATGGTCATAATGGCATCGCTGAGCATGGCGCCTTTAGTCAGTTCGCTATAAGCCTGGTAATAAATAAAACAGGGCCTTCTGAAATGCAGGCGGTAGGGTGTGCGTCCGCCATCGCTGATTAAATAAAAACCCAGTTCGCCATTACCACCTTCCACACTCTGGTATACCTCACCTACGGGTATGGCCGTTTCTCCCATAATGATTTTGAAATGCCAGATCAGGGCTTCCATTTTGGTATACACATCTTCTTTGGGAGGCAGATAATACTCGGGTACATCTGCATGGTATATTTCAGCTTCTGCACCGGTAAAGGCTTGTACTTTGCGGTACGCCTGTTCAATAATATTAAGCGACTGGCGCATTTCTTCATTGCGCACCAGGAACCTGTCGTAATTATCTCCTGTGCTGCCTACGGGCACAGTAAAATCAAAATCTTCGTAACTGCTGTAAGGGGTATGCACGCGTACATCATAATCAACACCCGAGGCGCGCAGGTTAGGGCCGGTAAAACCGTAATTCAACGCCCGTTCTGCGCTGATGGCGCCGGTACCCTGCGTTCTTTCTATAAAAATGCGGTTGCGTTTGAAAAGGCTTTCAAACTCGGTAAGCACTCTGGGGTATTCATCCAGGAATTTCTCCAGCTTGGTAAAAGCAGTATTGGTAAAATTTCTTTCAAAACCGCCTATGCGGCCAATATTGGTGGTCAGCCTGGAGCCGCATATTTCTTCATATATCTCGTAAATCAATTCGCGGTATTGCATTACATACAGAAAACCTGTGTAAGCGCCACTGTCTACCCCAACAATTGAATTACAGATGAGATGATCAGATATTCTTGCCAGCTCCATAATAATAACGCGCAGATAATCTACGCGTTTAGGAGTTTTCACTTTCAGTAGTTTCTCGCAGGTAATATGCCATCCCATATTGTTGATGGGTGATGAGCAATAATTCATGCGGTCTGTAAGGGTGGTTATCTGGTAAAGCGGCCTGCGTTCCGCCAGCTTTTCAAATGCGCGGTGAATATACCCAATCGTCTGTTCTGCAGATACAATCCTTTCGCCATCCAACTCAAGTATATTCTGCATTACCCCATGGGTAGCAGGGTGCGTGGGGCCCAGGTTAAGCGTGGTAGTTTGCTTTTCTATAGAACCATCTGGCAGTTTAATATGATTGTGTGCTATTTCAGACATCCCTTACTGTTACTTTTTATAAACTTGGTTTTCAAATTTTTAGATGGCTGATTGCGTGATTTCATGATTTCATTATGCGGAATATCAAAACAAACCTCAACCTTTCAATATCTCAAAAATCACAAAATCGAGCAATCAGCAATTATTGCTTATCGGCCAAACATGGCATCGTCTTTATCAATGCGGGTACCATCTTCCAACGGAAATTCTTTGCGCATGGGAAAATAGTCCATCTCATCTACATTTAAAATGCGTTTGAGGTTAGGATGGCCAACAAAGTTAACCCCAAAAAAATCATAGGTTTCGCGTTCCATCCAATTGGCAGTTGCATACAAATTGGTAGCTGTAAAAATATCGGGCGAATTGATATCAGTAAATACCTTAAAGCGGATGCGCACATTGTCTTGCAGGTTGTGTACATGATAAACAATGGCCAGCTCCCTGCCCTGCTGGTCTGGGTAATGCACTGCGCAAAGTGTAGTAAGAAATTGAAACCGCAGTTCAGGATCATCATACAGAAACTGCAGCAATTTAAGGTTTTGATCTTTGGGTGCTTCAAAACTCAACATGCCGTAGGGCTCCTCAAAATTGGTTAGCAGGTCGCCAAATTTTGCTACTAGTTTTTCTTTTATCGATTCGTTGGTTAATGCCATCTCTGAGCTGTTAGCTGTTAGCCTTTAGCTGTTAGCAAGGTCTAACTTTTTTATTCATTTACTAATGGCTAATAGCTAGTAGCTAATAGCTTACTGTATGCCGTAACTCTCCATTAATTGTTTGTACTGTTCGCCATTTCTGCGGCGGATGCTTTCTTTACCCACCAGTTCCTGTATTTTCATAAATCCGTCTAGCACTGCCTCAGGGCGTGGCGGGCAACCTGGTATATACACATCTACCGGTATAATTTGATCGATACCCTGTAATACACTGTAAGTATCAAAAATACCTCCGGAAGAGGCACATGCACCCATACTCAGCACCCAGCGGGGTTCTGCCATTTGCAAATACACCTGCCGTAACACGGGGCCCATTTTTTTGGCAATGGTACCCATCACCATCAGCAAATCGCATTGCCGCGGGGAAAATCCAACCCTTTCTGCACCAAACCTGGCCAAATCATAATGGGCACCCATGGTGGCCATGAATTCAATACCGCAACAGGAAGTAGCAAATGGTAATGGCCAGAGAGAATTTTTTCTGGCGAGGCCCACCACGCTGCTCAATGAGGTGGTAAAAAACCCTTCGCCTGTATATCCTTCGGGCGGCGCCACCGTGTGAATGGCTTTACCACCTTCGTTCTTTACGTTATATTGTACGGGACGCGCCATAATAGTTTCAATTTTAAATGGAATATTGTCAATTACACCATCCGTCTGTCTCTTCTATAAAACGAGACTAACTGACAAATATTCTAACAATTTTCGGTCATCTTTAGTTGCACCTTTGCCGCTCAATCTCACAATTAACAATATACAATAACCTACTCTTCCCAGTTTAATGCGCCTTTCTTGATGATATAAAAGAATCCGGCCAGAAAAAATGCCACAAACATCAACACTGCACCAAAACCTGCCCAACCCAATTCTTTGAAATTTACCGCATACGGGTAAAAAAATATTACTTCCACATCAAACAAAACAAACAAAATGGCTACCAGGAAATATTTTATGGCCATCGGCTGGCGGGCATCACCGTGGCTTTCTATACCACTGGCAAAATTTTCGAGCTTATCAGATGTCTTTCTTTTAGGGCCCAGCCAATGGGTAATGCCCATCATGGCACCAATAAAAATTACAGCGAAAAGAAGTTGAATGGCTATGGGCAAATAGCTGGCGGCATTGTTCAAATCTGTAACCGGAACTTTGGCCTGGAGTATGTACCACGATATCATTCAGAAGATGGATTGTTAAGTAGCAAAAATAAGGCAGCACCATCAAATTCCCGCTTTCGAAAATGAAATTCCTGAAATTAAAATCCCCCGGTCAATGATGACCGGGGGATTCATTTTTCTATTAAATTTTATAACTACTAAGATTGCTTTACCTGGCACCGGTTTTTGTACCCGTTTTTGGTTTTGTTGCTGGTTGCCTGGGTTGAGTTGCCGGTTTGGGAGGAGCACTCAAAATTTCCTTGAACTTGGTCAGGTTAGGATTGGCCGGATCGGTCTCCAATCCTTTATCAATGTAAGTTAAAGCGGTGGCTTTATCTTTTTTAATATCATTGTAATACTGAATCAGGTAATAGTAAGCACCTAAAACTTGTGCTTTATATTTTACTGAATCCAGCTGCCTGCCCTTATCTGCAAGAATTTTATACGCGTCCACTGCAAGTCCGCCGGAGTTGGTAGAATCATCCTGCGCCTGTTTACTTCTTGCGCACCATAAGTAACCGAATATTTCTTCAGGATACTTGGTTTGGTATACGCCGCAATAGATACTATCTGCCACTACATAATTTTTTGCCTGGTAATAAGCCTGCCCCAGGTTATACAAATCTGTATTGGAAGGCGCTTTTTTCATATTGTACAACTGCAGTAAGAAATTGGCTTCTTCTCCGCGGTTGCCGATCTTTTTGGCAAGTGCGGCTGCTTTGCCTAACAAATCCAGTTTTCCATCTGCAGAAGTATCTGCTGCCACGGCCTGCTGGTAAGAAGCGAGTGCATTGGCCTGGCTTTCCGGAAATTTGGCCATCAGTTCTGCGCGGAATGAATAATCCATCGGCACAAAACCTTCTGGTTTTTGTTTGGTGAAATAATCTTCCATGAACTTTTTAGCATTCACAGAATCATTCTGGTCAAAATAAGAGTAAGCGATGAGTTTATAATAACGAGGGTCTGCATTGGCACCTTCGGAAGCCAATTTTGCCTGTGATTTGGCAATGGCATCCGCATAGTTTTTGGCCGCATAGAGGTTACCTATTTTGTCGTATTCATCGCTTGGTTTTGGATCCGTTACAGTAAGGTATTTGTCAAAATAACCAATTGATTTGGGAACATCGCCATGAAAATACCAGTAATAATACAACTCATAATATGCCGGGGCATAACTGGGGTCGAGTTCGATGGCTTTATCATACGCTGGTAAGAACTGCTCCTTGTTATTCTGTGTCTGGTAAATTTTGCCAATTTTGTATTGGGCTTCCGCATATTTTGGATCAAGACCCAATGCTTTCTGGTACGCGGTAACAGCTGCGCCGCCGTCTACCTGCTTGCGGTACGCATCGCCCATAATAGAGAAAGTAGCCGGGTTTTTAAAGCCTTTTACCTGTGTGGCAAGGTTTAATTTTTCGATAGCATATGCAGGATCGCCGCTTTTCGTATCTACATCTGCATTGGCCTGGCCTATTGCATTGAGCACCTCCACATCTTTTCCTTTGCTAAGGCTGATGGCGGTTTCAAAACGCTGGCGGGCATCATTGGTTTTGCCTTCCAACAGTTCAATCTGGCCAACACCTACCAGTACAAGGGGTGCACTGCCATTGGTTGCCAAGGCCTTTTGGTAAAGGGCTTTGGCTTGTTCCTGGCCACCAGGACTTTTGTTTTCAAGGAAGGTCTGTCCCAGCCAATACACAGCGGCAATATCATTAGGATTGGCCGCTAAAACTTTCTCAAATTGATCCTGAGCGCTTTTGTATCTCTGGTAGTACAAAAACTTTTTTCCCTGATCAACGCTTTGAGCCAACAAAGCACCGGCGCTTACCGCTACTGCTATCAGGCTGAATGTGATTTTCTTCATTGTTGATTCCTTTTGTTTTTAGTTGTTGTGTGCTTGTAAATGTATTAAAATATCCAATCCGGTAATCTGAAATAAATTTCATGCCGCTAATTAATGTTAGTGGATCGCACTTCAAACGACATGCGTGCCGGAAACAAATAAGCCCTCTTAAAAATCAACTGGCCTCTTTCATAGATGAGGAAATTAGAAAATCCGCTGCCGAGGCCGTCATAATTTTCCTTTAAAATATAATACAAACCGCGTACCATTGGGTAACGGCGGGTAGCAATATTATATTGAAACGGCTGGGTGTATACGGGTGGCTGACAACCAGCGCATTCTATACTCGCAATCTTTACTTTTTTCAAAAAACTATTTTGTGCGGTGTCATCTTTATTGCCAATCCAGCTTACGCCCACCAGCCCAATGGCATCCGTATTATTGCCCACATAATCTATCACACCCTGGCTGCTGGTGGCAGCCATCACATTTTTACCCAATGGCTGCCCTTTGGCTAAACTGTCTACCACATACCGTACCGTACTGGTAGAGGAAAGTCCGTCGAGCACTACTTTATATTTATATCCGCTGGTACCTTTTATAAGCGATCGTAAATCGCTCATATCAAACAAAGTGTCTTTTGATTCTTTATTTACAATCACCGCAATGGCATCAGAAGCCAGTTTTCCATATACCGGGGTATAGCCAAGGCGCGATTTCATGAGTGTTTCTTCATCCCGGCTGAGGGGCCGGGTAATGATAATCATCCGCACACTGTCGTTATTCAGGTCTTTGATACACTCCGCTTCAGGTTTATAGGTGGTGGTGATGGTAGCGTCTGGCCACGATGCTTCAAAAACTTTAACTTCCGAATCTATGACTGGTTTGAAAGATTCATCTGCGCTCATTCGTATTTTACCACTCGTATTGGTTTCTGCCGGTTTGTTGGTTGATGGTCCGGTGCAGGCAGACAACAACAGGGCGGCAGGTACAATAAACTTAGCAATCTGGCGAATCAGGACCTGGCTACTATTCATTCTGAAAAATAATTTTTTTTATAGCCACGGTACATCCGGAAGCCCCCGTAAATAATACACAGGCCCACAAACGCATAGCGAAATGCCGGGGTAATGGTAAACTCAATACCAAACCTGTCGGCAAAAGCAAAGAATATCCCGAAGCCCATAATGATGGCGCCCATTCCATAGTCGAGCAGCGACCTTCTGATGATATAATTTTTTGCTTTTCTGTCTGTTGGATCTATGTTCATTTATACGGCATTTACCTGTTGGCAAGTTAAGGAAATTTAGTTTTTACCCTGTGCAAAGATTATCGTTATAAACTGTACGCAATACTAACACCTGTTGTTACTGCTTGTTGAAAAAAAAATTTTATCCGGCAGTATTTTGCAATAATGATAACAATTTTCACAACCAATCGCATCTATTTTGGGTAAGAAACTCTACAAACATATAGGGTACTTACCGGGCAATGAAACAAAGGTTGTTTGCTTGTTACCGTGAGGTTGCAAGTATAATAAGATGCCTGCGCTAGACATATCCATAAAACACGAGGGTTTTTACAAACAATGCATTTTAACCAGTTGTTAATCCACCATCTAACTACGTTGCTGTTATCAATTTTTTAACAATACAGCCGCTACAATTCCTGCTGTTTCTGTACGCAAACGGGTGCTGCCCAATGCTACCGGTGTAAAATGATGTTTCATGGCAGAGTCAATTTCAGCCGGCGTAAAATCTCCTTCGGGACCAATTAACACCAGTTGATGTTGTTGCTGGTTAATGGTGTTACCGCCCAGGTTTTCTTTGTGGTTGTTGAGGCAGTGCGCAATGAATAACTGATTATAACCCGACTGCGTTACCAGTTTCTCAAACTTTACCGGTTCATGTAAAACAGGCAGCCAGGTTTGCCGGCTTTGCAGAAGGGCACTGATTAAAACATTGTTCATTCTGTCTTGCCTTACATGCTGCTTTTCGGTTCGCTGGCACAACAGTGGAAAAATTTCAGTAATGCCTATTTCTGTTGCTTTTTCAAGAAACCATTCAAACCGTACTGGGTTTTTTACCAGTGAGATGGCGATGGCCGTTTTTCTTTCAGGCGGCGGTGTATACTGTGTACCGGTGATGGTTAACCGGCATTTCTTTTTATGCGCATCGGCAATGGTAGCTGATAGTAAATGACCTTTGCCATCAGTAAGGTACAGTGCCTCGCCCTGTTGCATACGTAATACGCTTACTGCATGCCGTGAGTTGTCTTCATCCAGCACAATGGTTTCACTATTGTTACCAGCTTCAATGGTATAAAAAAAGGGAAGGTTCATCTCAATCATCTGTAATGGCTGGCAATTGCAGGCAGCATGCCAAGCCGTAGCACGCAATTTAGCTTATTAGGGCTTAATGGAGTACCAAGACCATCCTGCAAAAAAAAGCTCCCGCTACTATGCGGGAGGCTTTCTTTAACCTACTAATCCAGTATGTTTAAAATGGTGCGTCGTCATCATCCATCGGAAAATCGTTCATCTTGCTGCCGGCCTGCACGTACAGTTTGGCACCGCCGCCTGCTGCCTGGCCACCGCCATCGGGCGGAATTCTTTTAAAATTACCACCGCCGCCAAAACCAGGGTGGCCGCCGGATTCATCGTCTTCAATAAATTTCTGGATATGCAGCAATGCCCGCAGTTTTACGTTTTCGAGACTACCGTTACGGTGCTTGGCAATTCTAACATGGGTTTCACCTTTATTGCTTTCGCCCATTTCATTCTGGTTGATATCATAATACTCCGGCCTGTACAGGAACATTACCATATCAGCATCCTGCTCAATGGCGCCCGATTCGCGCAAATCGCTCAGCTGGGGAATCTTGTTTCCTTCCTTGCGCGATTCTACCGCACGACTCAGCTGGCTTAATGCTATAATAGGCACCTGCAGTTCTTTGGCAAGCCCTTTCAGGTTACGGGAGATATTGCTGATTTCCTGTTCGCGGTTGCTGTTTCCGCCGCTGGTAGTGCCGCTCATCAGCTGCAGATAGTCAATAATAATGAGGCCAACATTGTGTTTGTTTTTTAACCGGCGGCATTTGGCACGCAGTTCAAATATGTTGAGGGCGGCAGTATCATCAATAAAAATAGGTGCTTCAGACAAACGCTGTATGCCTTTGGCGTAAAGCTGTTTCATTTCATGTTCTTCCAGTTTGCCACGGGCAATTTTCTCGAGCCATATTTCGCTTTCGGCAGAAAGAATACGTTGTACCAGCTGGCCGGCGCTCATTTCAAGGCTAAAAAAAGCTACGCCGGTAGGCTTTGTAGGATGCAGTGCCGCATTACGGGCAAGGTTAAGCGCAAATGCCGTTTTACCCACTGAAGGGCGGGCAGCCAGAATGATCAAATCGGTACTTTGCCAGCCATAGGTTACTCTGTCGAGTGTAGGAAAACCGGTGGGCACACCCGTTATATCTTCGTTTTTGTGGCGCATGTCTTCAATGCGTGCCACTGTTTTAACCAGTACATCATCAATTTTATCAAAATTCTTACGCAGGTGGTTATTGGTAATCTCAAAGAGTTTGCCTTCGGCCTCATCCAGCAGGTCAAACACGTCTGTAGAATCTTCGTAAGAATCATTGATGATTTCTCCGCTGATGCGTATCAGCTCGCGTTGTATAAATTTTTGCAGAATGATACGGGCGTGTGCTTCAATATTGGCACTGGAGACAACTGCATTGGTTAAGCGCGTTACAAAATAGGGGCCTCCCACCGTTTCCAGATCTTCTTTGCTTTTGAGCTCTTCCACCACCGTTAAAATATCAATCGGCTGATTTTTTTGCTGCAGGCCCTGCATCACTTTAAATACGCGCTGGTGGGCATCTACGTAAAAACACTCGGGTTTCAATATTTCAGCAACGGTATCAAATGCGCTTTTTTCGAGCATAATGGCACCCAGTACAGCTTCTTCCAGGTCTTTGGCCTGGGGCGGCACCTTGCCGTATACCATGGTGCTTAAATCGATAGAGGTTTTGCGCCGGCTTTTGGCGCGGTCTTTATTCAGGTTAGTTAAATCCATAGTGATCCAGGCAGAAAAAATAGGTTAATGGCAAAGGTTTTGAAACAGGTTGCGGTTATTCTTTGGTTGAGGATCTTAAAAAAAGCCTGTTTTTCTTTCACTAAACACCCAACACCCAACTTTCCGCAACGGTACCAATGATGGCACCCACGCATGTTAAGGAATTGTTACCCGGCAACAGGACGGCGAATATAGAAAGCAATCGATCGCAAAAAGGATAAAATCTTTGCTAATATTTATTACCACCCAATTCACAGGTAATTCACGCAATTTCTGCGTTATTCACAGCCCTTAACGCGCTTACCCACAATTTAAAAAAATTCGGCACCCTTTCACAAACAATATTCACACATCCGGTGCAAAAGAAAATACCGTTAAAAATTTGGGTGCAATATCAGATGTATAAGATGCAGCAGCCACGCCATTTTCAGGGTTTTATACCCTTTTTTTTACGCGCAAATGGCCCAAACACGCCATTTTTGCCAGTGCACCTATGTATTTTCCGCGCTAGTATGGTGTTTCAGCGCCGCGATCCCCTGAAATGCCCGTAAAGACTGGTAAAAACACTTATCCAGTCTAAAAAAATGGGTAGCAGGGTGATTGCCCGTCGGGAAAATAGTACCAACTTTAGCAAGGGCGAAAATTGATGCGGCAACCCTTTGCAGCCCCACCAGCGCACAAACCCTTTAACCATGGCATACGATGTACATTTTATCACCGGCCACCCCATTGAGCTCCCCCGTGTACCCGCCAGTAAAAAAGATGACATAGCGCCGTTGCTCAACGGCAAGGGCTTTATCATTGATTACCTCCACCATTCTGTGGTGATGAACAAAAAAAGAAAATTTGCATTCTTTACCGCGTCCAATATCAGTGGCAAAGACTGGAAGAATATGGTTCGCAAAGGCAATTTTAAAAAGGACACCAAATCAATATCCGCCAGTTTTCAGTTTGGCAATGAATTATATGATGCTATAAAAGCCAATGGTCTGCAGCATAATGATTTTGAACAAGGACATCTTACTTCATTTCAGGAAGTGATTTGGGGTAACCCTGAAGAAAGAATAAAAGCAGCCGGCGATACTTTTTATTTTACCAATTGTGTGCCCCAGCACGAGCGCGTAAACTCTGGCCTGTGGCGGAGCCTGGAACAATATATTCTTAAAACGCAGACCATTGGTCACGAATTGAAAGTAACCGTTCTCACCGGCCCATTGCTATCTGATAACGACCCCTGGTTTATAAAAAAAGTAAAGGGCGAACTGGTGAAAATACCTTGTGTATTCTGGAAAGTGGTGTATTACCCAAATGATAAAGGCTTGAATGCCGTAGGGTTTATGATGAGCCAGACCGACCTGTTGTTGCGCGATAAGACGGTTACATTTAATAAAGCCGGCGTAAAGAAAATGCTGGCGCCTTCTTCTACAGACGATCTGTTTATGAACTATAAATATGATTCAGTTTACCAGGTGCGGGTAGAGTTCATTCAAGAAATAACCGGCTTGCAGTTTATGCTTAAAAACGTACACCGGCCCTACCAGGTAAAAACACATGCCAACCTGATTTACAAAAAAATTGAAGTGCCCGCCGGCAGGCCCAGGGCCGCTGCCAGCCCGGAAAACAGCATGCCCGATTTTGAGCTGGAAGGAATTACATTATAAGTTTACAATGCTGGATGCTTATCACCCATCTGTACCCCCTTTATGGTATTGTTTTATTGAAAGCACTGCGCCATATTTGACCTAACGTTGATGGACCACCTGTAATTTTTACGGGCTGCAACTTCAACACCCATCCCCTACCGCTTTGGAAACGAAAATGTAATCCGCCAGGTTATCAACAATTATTTTACAACGCTTCAACACTGCATGATTGCAGCAATGATACAGTATGGACAAACTTCAGCCCGTAAACGCACTGCTTATAGATTATACGCCAGCCCCCGCCACGCGTGGTATGCAGCCCACAGAACCGCAGCGTGTAAAAGCCGGCGATATTGAATTTACTGTTCAACCATACAATAACATTTCATCTGCGCAACAAGGCCCAACAAGAGGTTTTGTTCCGCCTACCACACTTGCCAGGGCGGCGTTGGCAACCGACACCGGTGGCACCAACCCCTGGGACGTTGCGCACCACGCACGCGAACACAATAACCAGTTACAACTGAAGTTTGTGGAGCCCGATATTGTACATGTTAATAAAGCTGTCACTGTTGAGCCCGCCTCTGGCATGGCTACCCGCAGTGCAAGCAGCCATGTGCCGGGCCAATACGATGAAGAATGGCCGCACCCTTCTTTGGGTGAGCGCATATGGCACAACGATATTGATTTCAGCCAGCTAAAACAAGCCAGGGAAGCAGTGATGAACCTTACTGACATCGTACGTATTGCGCACCTGGATACGGGCATTGTAAAAGATCATACCATGCTGCCGGAAAACCTGCTGCTATCGCTGCAAAAAAGTTTTGGACGCGATGATAACAATATCAATGACGCTGCTGACAGAGGCAACCCCATAATCAACGGTGTTGGCCATGGTACCTCTACCCTGTTGCTGCTGGCCGGTAGAAAAATTGACTATCCAACTTATGCATTTAATGATTACCTGGGTGGCGCACCCTGGGCGGAAATTATACCCATTAGAATCTGCCGCTCTGTTGTTTTATTATCTACCAGCGCATTTGTTGAAGCGCTGGATTATATCATTGGGCTGGGCAACAACCCGGCTACCCAATGTGATATTGCCACCATGAGCATGGGTGGTTTGCCCACCAAGGCATGGGCCAGCGCGGTAAACGCCGCTTATGACAATGGCATATTTGTAACCACCGCCAGCGGCGACAATACAGGCGGGCTGCCCACAACACGTACGGTATACCCTGCCCGCTTCAGGCGGGTGGTGAATGTAACCGGCATTTGCTATGATAACACACCCTACTATCACGGCAATATCTTTCAAACCAAAGCCGTACAGGGAAATTTTGGACCAGCATTTTTAATGGACAATGCCATAGCGGCATTCTCGCCCAATGTGCCATGGATTATACACGATAAAAACAATATCGTAGCTACCGATAAAATAGGATTGGGTGGTGCAGGCACCTCAGCTTCCACACCACAGGTTGCAGCCGCAGCTGCCAATTATATGCGTAAATACAGTGCCGTCTTAAAAGGATTGCAACCCTGGCAAAAAGTAGAAGCCGTAAGAAAAGCGCTTTTTACCAGCGCAGAAAAGGTACCGGTGGGCAACAACGAAAGCAAATTGTATTTCGGCAACGGTGTATTACGCGCAAACGATGCCTTATCCATTGGGGTAGACGCTGCCGCTTTGTCAAAACAACCAGAAGACAAAGTACGGTTTCCATTGTTCCATTTATTGTTCAGGGAGATGCAGCCGACCAGCCCGGAGGGTGACAGCTTTAACCAGATGATAGAAGTAGAAATGCTGCAGATCATTAACAGCGATGCCTGGTTTCAGGATATACTGGAGCCCGTGCAGTATGACTTCACCAAACTTACACCGCCACAGAAGAAAGAAGTCATTGATGCGGTGATTGCCTCTCCCGCAGCCAGTGAGACACTGAAGCGTTACCTGAAAACAAACTATGCAAAAATTGTAAATTAAAACTGTATACAATGAAGAAAGCACTGCTGGTAGGCATCAACCAATACCCGGACCCGCGGAATAACTTAAACGGATGCATCAACGATATAAACGACATGTCTGATTTTTTGATCAAAGAAAAAAAGTTCGACAAAGCCAATATCAAATTGATTAAAGATGAACAGGCAACCAAGGCAAATATTCTTCAAGGGCTGTCGTGGCTGGTAAAAGGCGCTGCGGCAGGTGACCAATTGTTTTTCCAGTACAGCGGGCACGGTGCGCAAATGCCTACCCAGTCAAAAAAGGGCGAGGCCGATAAACTTGATGAAGTGATATGCCCGTATGATTTTGTATGGACAGACGAAACAGCGTTAAAAGACAAGGAATTTAATAATGTGTTTGCGCAAATGCCCAAAGGTGTCGATTTCATATGGGTGTCAGATTCATGCCATTCGCAGGATCTTTCCCGGGAGTTTAAAATGCCGATACCCGGCATCTTTAAAGTAAGAAGTATGACGCCGCCGTTAGAAATTGCCGATCGCGTTATGCGAATCAAAGCTTCGCCAAAAGCGGTCGTTCATGATCTTCCCAAAGCTGCCAAATTGCTGAACCTGGCGTTGATAAGCGGCTGCAAAAGCAACCAGGAAAGTGCCGATGCGGTATTCAACCAAAGGGCCAATGGCGCACTCACCTATTTTTTGCTGCAATCGCTTGCCGATAAAAACGACAAACCAGGTTCGCTGCGCGAACTGGTGAAGAACGTTAATAAAAGCCTGGGAAAAATAAAGTACCCGCAACAACCGCAAATAGAAGGCAGCGAGGTAGTGATGAATGGTTTGTTCTTTTAAGCTATAAGCCGGTGCTACTTACCCCCAATATTTGGTATTGCGGTCAGTGGCAGGGCAAGCTACTTTTACACCGCTAATCAAACAGCATTAGCCATTAAACCTTTGTATGAATACCCACAAAGCGGTGAAGACAACCTTCACCGCTTTGCGCTTTTCTTCACCTTCCGTTTTACGACTGGCTTTTTTGTAGTTGTTTTAATGGCATTGTTCAATACATTCTCTTTCACATTTTTTGCAAAGCTTCGCAATTCAGGATAAATATACCCTGTATCAACACCGCGGAACTTTATTTTTCTGCGTATATAATCCGCCAGGTCTTTCCTGATATTATAACAATGAAACGGCGCCAGGTTTAACTGGCCCATTTTTTCTGATTTTTGCATTCTGCTGGCGGGGGTAAAACATTCTTCCAGCGGCTTATCGGGGTATGGATTAAAAATAAAAAATCCTTCCTGCGGAATAATATTGTGGTTGTAATATGTGGTTACCGGCCGTTGCTTCCGGGCAAACTGTTGAGAAGGAATATTTGTTTTAAAGGCAGATAATTTCTGGTTATTATTTTCAAAATCTGAAATGTAGCAAACAAAATTGTTTTTTGAATTGGCGGAGAATTTATGGTTGCGGAAATGATCAAGATTGGGAAAATTACCGCCTGAATAATCAAATATATTTTTGAGGCCACCCAGCTGACTGGTCTTTACAATAAGGTAAATGCTGAAATAGCCATCTATACTATCAGAAGCCGAGGCGGTATTTACTCCTTCCGTAGCGAAATAAAGTGCTACGTCGGGGTTGTAGCTCCAATCCATCAAAGGTGTGGGTGCCCCGTAATGTTGCAGAATGCTAAGCATGGGAAAGTCTGCTTCATTATCATAATTTATCTGGTGGTAAGCCAGTACTTTTTCAAATATCTTTTGTTCTTTGGCTTCGCGGATCAGTGATTTTATAAAATCGAGATAATTATCACCGCTCCCCCAGTCACCCACATTGTGCAGCAGCCATTCACGTTGGGCAGAATTGAATAGCTTGTATTTTGCCTCCTTCATACCGCGAAAGAAAAAATTAAACTTGGCAGTGGGATGGTTGTACGGCCGGGAGAAATCTGCGTACCATTTATCGAAACTGGCGGTGTCATCAATGCGGTTGTCGGTAAAATGACTGCTCGCTCTGAAAAATTGGTTTTTGGCAGTGAAGTCTTTGTAGCAATCCAGCAGCATACAACAAGGTTTTAAGTGATCGGCTTTACAACTATATTACCGGCACTGCTTGCTTCGTTGACTATGTCTCCCGGCAGCAGTATCCAGTCTTTGGCAAACGGTTTTAATAATTTGGTGGCGGCAGCAGGCCCCCAGCTACCGGGCTCGTAGAACCGCAACTGTTTAGATGGATGCTTTTTCCATGCATTTATAACCGGCATCACCACCTTCCAGGCGGCTTCTACCTGGTCTGCGCGCATAAATAAAGTAGCGTCTCCTTCAAGCACATCCAGCAGAAGTGTTTCGTAGGCTTCCGGAATATCTTGTGTGTAGGCATCTTTGTACATGAAATCCATCTCTACCGGTGTTAGCTTCATTTGGAGGCCGGGTATTTTGCTTTCAAACAAAAGGCTGATCTCCTGCTCTGGCTGAATACTAATGATAAGCCTGTTGGGTACAGTATCATCTTTAAATATTTTATACGGCGAATCTTTAAACTGTATTACAATTACAGATGCCTGGTGCTTCAAAGCCTTACCTGTTCTCAAAAAAAACGGCACACCTTTCCACCGTTTGTTATTGATGAACATGCGCGCAGCCACATAAGTTTCTGTAACCGAGCCAGGCAATACATGTTCTTCTGACCGGTAGGCAGCTTGTGGCAGTTGATTTATTTCTCCATCGGTATACTGGCCGCGTACCACATCTTTAAAAACGTCTTCCGTTTTATAGATAACTATATCTTTCAGCACTTTGGCTTTTACATTGCGGATGATTTCCGGTTCATACTTTCCAGGGCACTCCATGGCTACCACACAAAGCAGCTGTAACAAGTGATTTTGTATCATATCGCGTATGGCGCCCGCCCCGTCATAATAACCGCCACGACTGCCAACCGTTACAGCTTCTGCAACACTTATCTGTACATGATCTATAAACTGCCGGTTCCACAATGGCTCAAATACGTGGTTGGCAAAACGAAACGCAAGAATATTCTGCACGGTTTCCTTACCCAGGTAATGATCTATACGGTACAATTGTTTTTCAGCAAACCTTTTCTGCAAAAAACGGTTGAGGTGTTGCGCAGTAACCAGGTCTGTTCCAAACGGTTTCTCTATTACAATACGGTGCAAATTGCTGTTGGTACAAATTTTATGTTTGTACAATCCGTCTGAAATTGTTTCTATAAACCGGGGAGACACCGCATAATAAAACACCCTGGTGCCCTGCCGCGGATGGAGGCTTTCAAAGGTGGCCAACTGTTTCTTCAGTACTACATAGGTTTCCGGGTTCATAAAATCTGCCTGCAGATATTGCAGCCTCGCAACAAATTTTGCCCAACTGTCAGCATCTGCTTTACCGGTACGCGAAAACGAATTAACGCCCGCCAGCAAATCGTTTGCAAAATCTGCAGCCTCCACCGGCAGGTAATCGATACAAAGAATATTACAGATAGCCGGCAGGTGGTTGCTCAAGAATAAGTTGTACAGGGCAGGTATCAATTTACGTCTGGTAAGATCTCCTTTGGCTCCAAAAATGACTATGGACGCCGGATGCAATGTTTTTTCTTTCATGATGTAGTGGTAAACATTAAAATTAATGGAAAGTCAAAAGTAAAAGTAAAAAACTATCGCAGGCGCTGTTAACACCGCGGCCCAATTAGCACCATTCAATTAACCATAGAAAACCCTACTATGCACAAAGCGTGGCCATTTTTGAATTTTCTCTTTTGAATTTTGACTTAATTATCTTTGCGCCAATTGAAATTGAAGCAATCGTATGACTATCTCTTATAACTGGCTGTCTGAATACCTCCCTGCGGTGATTGAACCTGAAAGGCTGAGCAGAATTTTAACCTCGCTGGGGCTTGAGGTGGAAAGCCTGGAGGAATATGAACAACTGAAAGGTGGGCTGAAAGGCCTTGTAGTGGGTGAAGTGCTTGAATGCAACCAGCATCCCAATGCAGATAAATTAAAACTTACCAAAGTATCAGTAGGCAGTGGTGAACCCTTGCAGATTGTTTGTGGAGCGCCCAACGTGGCAGTGGGCCAGAAGGTGGTGGTGGCCCCAATTGGCAGCACTATCTATCCTAAAAATGCTGCGCCCGTTACCATGAAGCTGGCAAAAATACGTGGCGAAGAAAGCTATGGCATGATCTGCGCTGAAGATGAAATAGGGTTAAATGACAATCATGCCGGCATTCTGGTACTTCCTGCCAATTTAAAACCAGGCACCCCCGCTGCTACTTATTTTCAGCCGTATACCGACTGGATCTATGAAATTGGTCTTACCCCCAACCGCATGGATGCAATGAGCCACCTGGGCGTGGCGCGTGATGTGTGCGCCTATCTTACGCACCACGATAAAAAAGACAGCCGGGTAAAAGCTCCCTATAATAATTCTTTTAAGCCCGATAATAATAGTCTGTCCATTGCTGTTAGCATCGAAAATAAAAACGCCTGCCAGCGGTACAGCGGTGTAACCATAAGCGGTGTAACTGTAAAAGAAAGCCCGGTTTGGATGCAGCATAAACTGCGTGCTATTGGCGTTCGACCCATTAATAATATTGTAGACATTACCAATTATGTACTGCATGAAACCGGGCAGCCCTTACATGCTTTTGATGCCGATATGATCAGCGGTAAAAAAATTATCGTAAAAAACCTGCCCGAAGGCACGCCGTTTATCACACTGGATGATAAAGAGAGAAAACTGGGTGCAGATGATCTCATGATTTGCAACAGCCAGGAACCCATGTGTATTGCCGGTGTATTTGGCGGAATAAAAAGCGGTGTAACGGCAGCAACCCAAAACATATTTCTGGAAAGCGCCTGGTTTAATCCCATAGACATTCGTAAAACATCTTTCCGGCACGGACTGCGTACAGATGCAGCCACCCGCTTTGAAAAAAATACCGACATCAGCAATACGGTAAATGTGCTGAAACGCGCCGCCCTGCTCATAAAAGAACTGGCAGGTGGCACCATCAGTTCTGACATTGCAGATATTTACCCCGATAAAAAAGAGAAAGTACAGGTTCAGCTAAAACATCATTATCTTAAAAAACTGAGTGGTAAAAAATACCACCAGGATACCGTAAAAGATATTTTAACCGGTCTCGGCTTTGAAGTGATAAAAGAAGGTATGGACGATATTTGGGTGGCCGCGCCTTACAGCAAACCAGATATTCACTTGCCGGCCGATGTGGTGGAAGAAATCATGCGGATAGACGGCTACGATAATATTGAAATACCCAGCAGCATTACCATTACCCCCTCCGTAGATACAGACGGCTTTAAATACACGTACAAAGAAAAAACAGCCAACTACCTGGCCGGCCTTGGCTTCAATGAAATTTTTACCAATTCTATCACCAATAGTGCTTTTTACACAGAGCAGGAACTGGTAGGCGCAGTAAAGATGCTTAACAGCCTCAGTGCCGATCTTAATATTATGCGGCCTTCTATGCTTGAAACAGGCTTGCAATCAGTAGCACACAACCTCAACCGCCGCAATTATAACCTGCGTTTCTTTGAGTTTGGAAAAACTTATCGCCTCGCCGCGCCAGGGGAATATGAAGAAAAAGAGCAATTGAGCCTGTACATTACCGGGCAAACAGCGACTCAAACCTGGAAAGACAAAGGCGCAACAAGCGATTTCTTTTATCTAAAGGGAACGGTTGAACGCGTTTTTAATGCGTTGGGGTGGAAGGCTGTTGTGGTTACACCCACTAACCATCCCAAACTGGATTATTGCATGCAGGTTTCAGTAAAAGGCACCACCGTTGCACTACTGGGTGGCGTAAGCAAAAAAACACTCGGCATATTTGATATCAAGCAGCCTGTATGGTTTGCAGATATTTACTGGACTACCGTATTGCAGCTGCTTTCAGCAAACGACGCCATTAAAGCGGAGGAACTGCCCAAGCAACTGCCGGTGCAGCGAGACCTGGCACTGGTGGTACCTAAAACAACCGCGTATGCAACCCTTGAAAAAACCATTCAGCAAATAAAATTGCAAAAACTGCAGGGCATGCAGTTGTTCGACGTGTTTGAAAGCGATAAACTGGGAAAAGATAAAAAATCACTGGCCGTAAGTTTCACCTTTCTTGACGATGAAAAAACATTAACCGATAAAGAGATCGATGGCATGATGGCAAAGATCATGACTGCTATGGAAACAGAACTGCAGGCTGAGATAAGAAAGTAAACACAAATACTTAATTTCGAAATTATAATTCCAGGATGTACTCCCGGTAACCCACCTCCGCAGGTGTTTATATTCATTATAAAAAAGCAGTTGCAGTAAATGAACCCTTTGGACCAGCATATTCAGCGGATAAATGAAAAGGTTCAGCAACTGCTGAAACAATACCGGTATGTTCAAAAAGAAAACGAGAAACTAAAAAAAGAGTTAGCGGATATCAGGGGACTGCATGCAGAAAGAAGCAAACAGATAGAAGAACTGGAACAAAAAGTATCCATTTTGAAAACGGCCACCAACAACATGAACGAAGCAGATAAAAAAGACCTTGAAAAAAGGCTTAATCACTACATAAAGGAGATAGACCGTTGTATTGTATTACTGGGCGAATAACTACACCCTTTTTACCAGGCGTACCTGAACCTCATCTTGGCCATGAGACAGTTCAAGAGTATACACACCGTAAGGCAAATCATTTAGATTACGCCACGTAAGGTCATTTTCTTCGCGGGCTACATCCTTTTCAAATGTGCTGCAAATGCTGCCTTTATCATCTTTTAAAACAGCTTTCAAATAAGCAGGTGCGGGTGCAGAAATTTCAAATTTTACAGAATCAATAAAAACGGGGGATTTAACTTTGGCAAACATGAGCAGGTTTTTTTAGTGGTGGTATAAAGTTTCATAGTACGATATTGGACAAATCTGCCCGTGGATAAAGTGTGAATAAATATATAAAATCATTTTCAAAAGAGCAATTTATGAGCGAATTAATTCCAATAAATCTTTTGCTGGGCGATCGTACTTACCGGGTACGGGTGGAGCCTAAAGATGAAGAGGTGGTCCGGAAGACAATTAAGCTCATCAATGATAAGATTATAGAGTTCAAGACCCAGTTTGCGGGCAAAGACATGCAGGATTATATTGGCATGGTGGTATTATGGTATGCCACTCAACAGTCTGGCAGCAGCCTGCCTGCTGTTAATGAGATTACAGACAGCCTTGAAAAACTGGAACTGCTTATTGATAAGGAACTGGAAGGCTAAGAGAGGAAAAGAGAAAAAGAGGCCTGCGGTTTGCGCAAAGGCCTTCAGCATTAAAAAACCCACACGGCAAATACCAGTGCGGGTTTTACATTTTTAATCAATTATTTTTTGTCCTTTTCCTTTAAGCCTATTAAAAGCCTCTTTTTCTCTTAGCATCTCTTAGACTTTGTAGCCTATATTTTTTTTGCTACAATACTGGCTGTTACTGTACCGGTGAGCGGAGCATTCTGGCCCATGATGCCCAGCGAGCCTTTAATGTCTGAAGACGTGGTTGTATTTTTCAATAAGCCCGAAGCCGAATCGTATACGGCATCGCCCTTAGTGGTACCAGTCATATCCATCTGTATCTCCATGCCGTTTTGTTCTATGGTACCACTTTTTGACAGCGTGCCGGTAAAACTTACCTGGGCACCATCTGCGGTCAGGCTTTTCAGTGTGTACGTTGTGATTGTTTTAAGGGTGGCAACAGTTCCGCTTGAATCTGTCCAGGTATCGCCCGGTTTAATAGCCGTGGCCGGCAGTTGTATAAGAATAGGGTAAGGCTGGCCCTTGGTAACATCGCCCGACATACTCATCATATCAGCCATACCAGCACCGGCTTTTGTTTCGCCCGCATCTTTGGTACCAGCAACTTTGCCTTGTTTGTCTACCTGTATTTCCTGGGGCGTACCAATTTTATCTTTTAACGCCTGGCCAATCTGGCCATCCATATCTTCTTTTTTATCAGAATCAAAATTCATTTCCTGTCCCATAGCAGAACCTTTCATGGTCATGCGTTTAACGGTATTGATAAACAGGTAACCATCTGCATTTACATCTTTTACTTCTACATTACTGGTAGCCACACTTTCATTGTCCATATTCTGGCCCATTACTTCCATATTCATTTTAGTAGTAGTAACGGTTTCCAGCTTCTGCCCTTTTGTTACCGCTATTTTTTGTGCATAGCCTGCACCCGCTGCTGATGCCATCAATAGCATCGATAAGAGAATTCTTTTTGTCATAATTAATGTAAATTGTTAAGTATAAAAAGTAAACTGATGCTTTTGCGCAGGTTATTAAACGCAGCGCAACTGTAGAACAAGAGGGTTAAGCAAAAAGTTTGGTTGTATTAATCAGGATAAATAACTGCTAATTTTTTCACCAGGCTCTCGCCACGCAGGTTTTTGGCTATGATTTTTCCTGACGGATCTAATAAAAGATTCTGCGGTATGGCTTGTATACCATACTGCACCGCTACGGCGTTGTTCCAAAACTGCAGGTCAGACACATGCGTCCATTGTAAACCATCGGCATGAATAGCTTTCACCCATTTTTCTTTTTCACCCGGCCTGTCAAGCGATACACTAAGCACCTGGAAACCTTTTTTGTTATACCGGTTGTATGCGGCCACCAGGCTTGGGTTTTCTCTTCTGCACGGGCCACACCAGGAAGCCCAAAAATCGATCAGCAGATATTTTCCCCGGAGTGATTTAAGTGATACCGGCTTGCCCAGGGTATCATTTTGCGTAAAGTCTAACGCCATTTGACCAATACCTGTTTTTTTAGCAATATTTATTTTCTCCTGCATTTCTTTACCTGATACAGACCGTTGCACAGCTACCGGTAAAGATTTAAAAACTGGTTCCACTTTATCCGCATCAATTTCATAGCCGGCCCAGTTGCGAAACGCATACATAGCCAGAATGGAACCCGGGTTCCGCTTTACGTAAGTGCCATACACCTGCTCATTGGCAGAAGCATCCAGGCTATCAATTTTGTTTTCTATGCTTTGGGCCAGTGCAGGTTCATTGTTTTTTCTGGCAATAGCAATTTGGCGGTACAATTCGTCTAGCCCATCGTTATAAGGTTTTGCCAGTTCCTGTAACAGCCGGTATTCTTCATCTGCTTTTGAACCGGTAACCGTTACATTAGCGAACGAATCAAGAGATATTACTTTCATTGCACCGGGTTGCAAAAAAATGGCGGCGTAATCGCGCTTACTGTTCGCCGGCACCATGCTGCCGGCAGTACTGGGTGTTTTGTACTTAACGCTTAGCCTGGCCAATACCGGCTCTGGAAGATTGCCCTGCAGCTCGTATTTGTTTTGCCGCACAAATGCGCTGTCTTTCACCTGCCTGTCTGCCACGTAATAAGCTATATATACCCATTCTGCCTGGGCTTTAATACCACTGAGATCGCCCGTAACGGTGAACTTGCCTGACTGCGCTTGCCCAACAATAACGCCTAGAACAGCAGCCATTATACCTACAATCCGTTTCATGCCTGTTTAGTTTTTAAAGGCAGCAAATTACGCCAACCGGTTGATGTACACCTGCCATTTATGAAAATTTCAACACTTATAATATGCTCTATCTTTTGTACTTTCGCCAACTACTTCATTTATTTTACTCATTGTATGTTATTGGAGAGAAATAATAACAGGATTGTAAACCGTATTAAAAACAAATTCAATGGATTCTACCATTATATTGGTGATAGTAGGTGTAGTTGCTTTAATTGCGGGACTTATAGCAGGTAAGCTGGTTTTCGCAAAAAATACAGAACATAAGGTTCAGGAGGCAGAGCAACAGGCACAAAAAATTATAGCGGATGCCCAGCTACAAGCCGAAACACTTAAAAAAGAAAAATTATTAGAGGCCAAGGAAAAATTTGTTCAGCTTAAGTCAGATTACGACCGCGATGTACTGGAACGCAATCGCAAGATGGGCGAGAGTGAAAACAGGCTGAAGCAAAAGGAAATCGTCATTACCCAGAAAGAAACCGGCATTGATAAACAGATCAAAGAAAATGAAGCCATTAAGGAAAACCTTAACCGGCAGATTGAAGTAATTAATGTAAAGCGTACCGAGCTGGAGAAACATCAGGAGGAACACATCCGCCGGCTTGAAAAAGTGGCGCAGCTCTCTGCAGAAGATGCCCGCACCCAACTCATTGAAAGCCTAAAACACGAAGCCCAGACCCGTGCACTTGGATTGCAGCAGGAGATCATAGACGATGCCCGTCAGAAGGCCAATAAAGAAGCCCGTAAAATCATTATTCAGTCTATACAGCGCACTGCCGCTGAGCAGGCCATCGAAAATTCCATCACCGTTTTCAACCTGGAGAGTGACGAAATCAAAGGCCAGATCATTGGCCGCGAGGGACGCAATATCCGCGCTATTGAAGCCGCTACCGGTGTAGACCTGATTGTAGATGACACGCCTGAAGCTATTGTACTGTCTTCTTTTGATCCGCTACGCCGCGAAATTGCACGCCTTAGCCTGCAACGCCTGGTGGCAGATGGCCGTATTCACCCCGCACGTATTGAGGAAGTAGTGGAGAAAACCCGCCGCCAGATTGAAGAACAAATCATGGAGATTGGCGAACGTACCGTCATTGAACTGGGTATACATGGCCTGCATAAAGAACTGGTGCGCATAGTAGGTAAAATGCGGTTCCGGTCTTCTTATGGACAAAACCTGCTCATGCACAGCCGCGAAGTTGCCAATCTTTGCGCAACCATGGCTGCAGAACTGGGCATGAACCCCAAACTGGCCAAAAGGGCTGGCCTGCTGCACGATATTGGCAAAGTGCCCGATGAAGAAAGTGAATTAAGCCATGCTTTGCTGGGTGCTAAAATTGCAGAGAAATATGGTGAAAATCCGGCAGTGATAAATGCCATTGGCGCTCACCACGATGAAATGGAAATGCAGTATGTTATTTCCCCCATCATACAGGCGTGTGACGCCATCAGCGGCGCAAGACCTGGTGCCCGCCGTGAAATTATGCAGCAATACCTGCAGCGTATCAAAGAATTGGAAAGCCTGGCACTGACCTATCAGGGTGTTGAAAAAGCCTACGCCATACAGGCAGGGCGTGAACTAAGGGTGATTGTGGAAGCAGATAAGGTAACCGATGCAGACAGCGACCGCCTCTCATTTGAAATAGCCCAGAAAATTCAAACAGAAATGACCTATCCGGGCCAGATCAAAGTAACGGTTATCAGGGAGAAAAGGGCGGTGAATGTTGCGAGATAGGCAATTGATAATTAATAATTAGTAATTAAAAATAACGCAGAAATAGATCAATTACCTAATTGGCGTTGACCTATTTACTTTTAAGAAATCCGATTACATACTGTACTGTCTCATTGCGGCACAGCGCGTAGAAATAAGAAAAAATTCGCTTCACAATGGAAGGAATTATTAATTACTAATTGCTAATTATTAATTATTTTTCCTACCTTCGCCGTCCGATAAATTTTAAAGATATGAACGCCGTAGCATTTGTACATGAGCAGTTAACCAAAGGAAAAGACTTCCCAAAGTTTAAAGCTGGCGATAATGTAACTGTGAATTATAAGATTATTGAAGGTGGTAAAGAGCGTATCCAGGGTTTTCGTGGAGACGTTATTAAAAGGCAGGGCACCAGCTTTACGCAGACTTTTACCGTGCGTAAAATTTCTGATGGTGTAGGAGTTGAAAGAACTTTCCCCCTGTATTCTCCTAATATTGATACCATCATTTTGAACAAAACAGGTAAAGTGCGCCGCGCTAAACTGTACTACCTCCGCGAAAGAAGTGGTAAAAGAGCCAGGATCCAGGAGAAAAAGATGGCTGTTGCACAAAAAGCGTAGAATTCAATCAAAAAATATAATAAACGGATGCCCCAGGGCATCCGTTTTTGTTAATCCTGCGCTAATGACATCCAACCCCAGCGTAATGCCGTATACTTATTGTTATTTTGATGGGGTGTGCAAATAAAATATGCATACATTTTGCAGTCTCTCACTATCTTTGAACTTCAATTTTTTATTATGCTACAGTTACATGTAAAACCTGTGTTGTTGGGAATGCTCGGAACACAAGAAATTATTATCATCCTGATAATTGTTCTATTGTTATTCGGCGGCCGTAAAATTCCGGAATTAATGCGCGGTCTCGGAAAAGGCATCCGCGAGTTTAATGATGCAAAAAGTAATGTTACCAAAGAAATTGAAGAGGGTTTAAAAGAAAAAGAAAATAAACCAACTCCATAGTTAATCCGGTACTCATTTCTGTCACTCATTCTATTGCGAAGTTTTACGGATCCTTTGTTTAGTTTTTCCTCAATACAACAATACCAAACTAATTTACTCAATGGCACTACCACCTGTGTGGAGGCTGTTGAGTTTTTTTTGCGCCGTATAGAAAACAATCAACGGCTGAATGCATATACCCAGGTATTTGCAGAAGAAGCGTTACAAAAAGCTGCGGAACTTGATCAGCAGCGCCTTGCCGGCAAACCAACCGGCAAATTGCATGGCGTGGTAGTAGGTATCAAAGACGTTATCTGCTACAAAGGTCACACTGTAACTGCCGCATCTCACATTTTACAGGGTTTTACGGCTACCTATAATGCTACTGCTATTCAAAAATTATTGGATGAAGAAGCCATCATACTGGGTGCCTGTAATTGTGATGAGTTTGCCATGGGCTCCAGCAATGAAAACTCTTTTTATGGCACTACGCGCAACGCGCTAAACGAAGACCTGGTGCCGGGCGGCTCCTCGGGCGGTTCTGCCGTAGCTGTGCAGGCAGGCCTTTGCATGGTAAGCCTGGGCAGCGATACGGGCGGCTCAGTTAGACAGCCGGCAGATTTCTGTGGCATTGTGGGCCTTAAACCTACTTACGGCGCCATCTCCAGGTATGGGCTCATTGCATATGGTTCTTCCTTCGACCAGATTGGTATTTTTGCTGTCAATATCCCTGACGCTGCGCTGGTACTACAAGTCATTTCCGGAAAAGACGCTTTTGATAGTACCATGGCCGACCGCCAAGTGCCCGATTATACCGCCGCCCTTGCAGAAACGCCCAAAAAACTGCGAATCGGCTATTTTGACGAAGCGCTTCACCATCCCGGGTTAGACAAAGAAATGGCCAGCCATATTACCACTTATATTGCCAGTCTTGAAACCCTAGGCCATACCGTTTCACCGGTTAACTTTGGCCTGCTGGATTATATTGTGCCCACCTATTATGTACTTACCACTGCGGAAGCATCCTCCAACCTGAGCCGTTATGATGGCGTACGTTTTGGCTACCGCAGTACCGCCACGCAAACCGACCTCGCCGATTTCTATAAAGAAAGCCGGTCTGAAGGGTTCGGAAAAGAGGTCAAACGCCGCATCCTGCTCGGCACATTTGTTTTAAGCGCCGGTTATTTCGATGCTTACTTCACCCAGGCGCAAAAGGTGAGAAAAAAACTGCTTGATAAGACAAAAGAAATTTTTAACAATTTCGACGTTATTCTTCTCCCAACCGTCCCCTCCACCGCCTTTAAAATTGGAGAAAAGACCGATGACCCGATAGCCATGTATCTGGCTGATATATATACAGTTTATGCCAATTTAGTTGGCATTCCTGCCATCTCCCTCCCCCTTTTCAAACACTCCAACGGTATGCCATACGGCCTTCAGGCTATGACAAACCAATTTTGTGAGTTATCTTTACTTCAATTGTCGCATCAATTAATGGCTCAATAATTGCATTTCTCCACTTCCCATTAATAGCGCACTAACCCATTTCTCTTCCATATATCCTTACCTCAAGGTTTTCCGTATCCTCCTGAAAGAAATCATTGTACAACTGCCGCTTTTGATTTTGTGAAACGTAAACTACAACAATGAAGCATGTATTATTAATCCCTGGCTTTATGCTGGTTTTAAGCATAGCTGCCCACGCACAACAGGCGGTTTCGCTGGAGTCATCCGCAGTTGCCGTGCAGTCTGTGGCAGCAGCCAAAGACAGTATGGGCATCACTGCCGCCGTAGTTGCCCCTGCGGCAAAAAAGAAGGGTTTCAAAGATTTATTTGATAACGATAACCAGAACATGACCGCAGGCCCGCGCTTAAACCCACGGGCTGTTAGTTTTGTACAGGATTATATTGCAAGAAATACTGAAGATCTTGAAAATATGAGGGGCTGGGGCAAGCCTTATTTCAATGTAATGGATGCTATCCTGGTCACTTATAATCTACCGAAAGAATTAAAATACCTGGCAGTGATAGAGTCGCGCCTGCATACCAGTGCTGTATCGTGGGCCGGTGCAGTGGGCCCCTGGCAATTGATGCCCGCCACCGCAAGGGTGCTTGGGTTAAAAGTAAATCGTAAGGTAGACGAGCGCACCAATTATATTAAAAGTACCCACGCCGCTGCCAAATACCTCAACGAGCTGTATGATCAATTTGGAGATTGGTTACTGGTAATAGCTGCCTATAATGGCGGTGCCGGCAATGTGTTGAAGGCCATCCGCAAGAGCGGCAGCCGTAATTTCTGGGACCTTCAATACTACCTGCCAACAGAAAGCCGCAACCACGTAAAAAAATTTATTGGTACGCATTATATTTTTGAAGGACAGGGCGGGTTAACCACTCTCACCAAAAAAGAAACCGTTGAAAATTATGGTGAAAACGGCACTTATATCTTTAACCGCAAACTCAGCGCCCAAGAACTGGAGGCTGCCAAATCACAAACCATCTCGGGCAAATATCACTCACAGGTAATTGCAAAAAACATAGTAATGGAGTTACCAGACTTCAACCGTTACAATCCTGATTTTGACAAGATAATGGCCGGCGCTAATAATAGTTATGAAATAAAATTGCCGGCTGACAAATTGGAATTGTTCAATGCCAATAAATACCAAATCTTAAACGAATCGATACAGTTGATGCTAACTAACGCCGTAAATGCAAATACTGCATTAACGCCCTCTTCAAAAGACAGCATGATAATGGCTACCAAAATGGTCAAAAAGTAATTACGATAAACCAAATAAAGGCCGGTCTTGTTGCAAAACGATGGCCGGCTTTTTTTTATTCAGAAGTTCGAAAGTTCAACGTTTGGGAGTTCGTAGTTCGCCAACTTGCAGCCCGCAATCAACTAACGAACTACTGAACCAACGAACTCATGAACTATTCACCAAAAACTTGTTTAATCGCTGATGCTTTTAGCAGGCATTCTTCATATTCTTCTTCTGCTTTGCTATAAAAGGTAATACCCGAACCAACCATATAAGAAAGATAGCGGCGTTGCCGGTTGTACATAATGCTGCGGATAACTACATTAAAATCAAAATCGCCGCCGGGTGTTATATAACCCACAGCACCTGAAAAAATACCACGCTTGCCGGCTTCATACGTTTCAATGAGTTCCATCACTTTTTTCTTGGGAGCACCGGTCATAGACCCCATCGGAAATGTTTTCCTGATAATGTCTGTAAATAAAAGGCCTGGTTGCAACTGCCCGCTAACGGTAGATACCATCTGGTGTACCTGCGGAAAAGAATAGATGCCAAAAAGCTCGTCTACCTGCACGCTTCCTTCAGTACAAATTTTAGACAAATCATTTCTTACCAGGTCTACTACCATTACATTTTCAGACCGGTCTTTGCTGCTGTTATATAATTGAGTCTTGCTTTGTTCATCCTTCGTTGTATCGTTCAGATCTCTTTTGCCGGTGCCTTTGATGGGTTGTGAAAGAATGGTATCTCCCTGCTTTTTAAGATAGCGCTCGGGGCTGGCGCACAACAGGTACTTCTCCTGCGTTTTATAGAATGCAGCAAAAGGCGATGGTGATATACTGCTTAGCAACCGGTAAGCTGCGAGCGGATCTATTGCTGCATTTTCTGCAAAGAATTCCTGGCAAAAATTAATTTCATAACAATCGCCACGGAGAATATGCTGTCGTAAATGCTCAATGGTGGAAATATATTGGTCTTTTGAAAAACGTTGCTGAAAATGCAGGTGATCTGTATAAACTGGCGTTTGCTGTAGGGTGATATGGCTTACCGCATCGTATACCTGCGCGGCGGCTGCGGCACTAACTGAGTTGATACATATCTCGAACTGGCTGAGTAGAATGACCGTTTGCGGCGCAAAGAAAAACAAATCGGCAAACCCTACGTAATCTGGTTGGCCAGAAACGAGGTCTTCTGTTTCATTTTTTAAATCATAACCAAGGTGGCCAAATAACCAGCCGGTATGTGTTTGCTGAAACGCTTGCAGTTGTTGCAGGGCATTGCCTGCAGCTGCCTCAATATAAGCAGTAGCGCCGGCTGCCACAATACATTCATATGTATGATGATTAATATGATACTGGTGGTTGTCTAGAAAACAACAGGTGTTGAATTGGTTTGCCCAACTCAACACCTGTTGTTTTACTTGCTCAAAATCCGTTACCGGAAATGAAAAAAATTGATTGCCCAATATAGTATCAGCTCTTCTTATCTTTTCGCATCACAATCGCCTATTAACTCGTTAGCGGTCATGATCCTAATCGCGTTCGGCATTAATAATCATCATCCTCATCATCAAATCCGCTATCGTTAAAAAGATCCATATCTTTAAAATCATCGTCTACCCCCAAATCTTCTTCCTCACCTTTGCCTTTTTTGGCAGCACCGCCGGTACCTGCGCTTTTCTTGGTCTTAGACTTAGGAATATCAAACTCGTCAAAGTCAGGATCCCATTCTTCTTCTTCTTCCACTTTTTCCCAATCATCTTCTACATCTACGTCGGAATCATCATCATCTTCGTCGGCATCTTTTTTACTTTTGGATGCTTTACCTTTTGAAGCTTTGGGCAGATCAGTGTCATCATCGTCATCGATGTCATCGTCTTCATCTTCCATCTGCTTTTTAGATTTGGGAGATGCCTTCTCTTCTTTTTCGTCTGCACTTTTTGGTGCAGCTTTTTTTACCGGTTTGTCCTTACTTGACTTCGCCATGGTCTAATAGGATTTTTGATTAGTGTAAAATTTCAGCGAAGTTTTTAATCCGCCAAATTTTTTTAAATATTTTTTTCTTGTGTTATCCAACGCTTATTATTTGTTCCCGCCCGGGGCCATTAGAAATATGTGAAACATTCACACCAATATACTGATTAATAAATGCTACATACGCTTTCATTTTCTCAGGCAATTCCGCAATCGTTTTCGCTGCAACCGTGTTACAATTCCATCCGCTGAAAGATTTCCAAACGGGTGTTATTATATGACGCATCATCTGAAAAGGAACCTCTTTTTCTTCTTTTCCGTCTATGCCGTATGCCGTACAAACTTCCAGTTCTTTGAAATTATCTAAAATATCCGCCTTTGTCATTATTACTTTTGTAACGCCATTTATCATACAGGCATATTTCAGTGCCACCAGGTCTATCCATCCGCAGCGGCGCGGGCGGCCCGTGGTAGCGCCAAATTCACTCCCCAACTTACGCAATTCTTCGCCGGTAGCATCATTTAACTCTGTGGGAAAAGGGCCGCTGCCTACCCGGGTGCAATAAGCCTTTGTAACACCCATTACATCGCGTATTTGCTGCGGGGCAATACCCAGGCCTGAACAAATGCCCGAACTGGTGGTATTAGATGATGTAACAAACGGAAAAGTACCAAAATCAACATCCAGCATACTTCCCTGAGCACCTTCAGCCAACACTTTATTGCCCTTGCTTATTTTATCATTAATAAAATATTCGCCGTTTACAATATTCAGTTGCTGTAAGAATTCAATCGCTTCAAAAAATTCTGCTTCCCATACGTTGATGTCTTCCTGGAAATCAAAATTGTCGAGCAACTGCCGGTGCTTTTGCTTTAGTTGCGTATATAATTTTTTAAAGTCTTTGTCCAGCAAATCTCCCACACGCAATGCATTACGGCCGGTTTTATCCATATATGCCGGGCCAATGCCTTTAAGGGTGGAGCCAATCTTATCATTGCCTTTTGATAATTCAGACGCTTTGTCCAGCGCCCGGTGTGTAGGAACTATAATGTTGGTGCGTTGCGATATAAATAAATTCTTTTTAACGTCTACACCAAAAGAAGCTACTATTTCGCATTCTTTCTTTAATGTAACGGGGTCAAGCACCACGCCGTTGCCAATAAGGTTAACTGTTTTTTCGTGAAAGACGCCGGAGGGTATCTGGTGAAGTACAACTTTTTTATCGCTTACATATAAAGTATGCCCTGCATTGGGGCCGCCCTGAAACCGTGCTATTACATCGTAGTTGGGAGCAAAATAATCTACAATCTTTCCTTTTCCCTCATCTCCCCACTGCAAACCCAGTATCGCATCTACCATAATAAAATGAATGTTGAACTGTTATTGAGAAAGTGGCAAAAATAGAGGAATGGGAGAAATATTATGAATTTTAAATTTTATATTTTAAATGCCTGATGACCGAAAATTTACCATTTAAAATGCAAAATTTAAAATAACTATTCCTTCTCCGCATCGTACCTGTCAACTGATTGTATCCCGCTTAATTTCAGTAATTTCTCTACCAGGTCTTCCAGTTCTTCTTTGTCGTGCACAAACACTTTTATATTCCCGTGAAAAATACCTTCCACTGCTTCTACCGTTAGTGCGCTGATATTAATTTTCATTTCACCAGAAATGAGGTTGGTAATTTTATGAATAACTCCCACATCATCCAGACCAACTATTTTTAAACCGGTAAGAAAAGATATCTCTTTGTTTTTAGCCCATTTTGTTTTAACCACCCGGTGGCCGTAATTGGCCAGCAGCTTGGCGGCATTGGGGCAGTTGGTACGGTGTATGGTAAGGCCTTTGCCCGTGGTTACAAATCCAAATACATCATCGCCCGGTATAGGTTTGCAGCAATTGGCCAGGGTGTACATGATCTTGTCGCTGCTCTCTCCGAAAATGATCAGTTCTGCATCTTTTTTTGCCAGCGAAGAAAGTGCCCCATCCCCTTTTATTTCTATGTGCTGCCTTACCGGCTTGGGTATTTCAATCTTGTCTCCCAAAATCTGGAACTCTTTCAGTTCTTTCAGATCAATTGACTTTACCGCAATGTCATAAAACAGGTCGAGCGAAGAATTGAGCTTGTAATAGGTAACCAGTTCATCAATATTATGCTGGTTAAATGCTGCGCCCAGGCCTTCCAGTTTTTTCTGCAATGCATATTTTCCTTCTTCGGCAATACCTCTTTTAACTTCTTTAAGCGCATCTTTTATCTTAGCCCTTGCTTTGGCAGTCACCACAAAACCCAGCCAGTCTTCAGTCGGTTTCTGTTTGGCCGATGTAATGATCTCTACCTGGTCACCACTCCGTAGTTTATGACTAATGGGCACCAGTTTGTGATTTACTTTGGCGCCAATACATTGAGACCCCACCATACTGTGAATGGAAAACGCAAAGTCGAGCGCGGTGGAACCCACCGGCAGCATTTTTACGTCACCTTTCGGGGTATATACATAAATGTCTTCTGCCAGGAAGGAGGTCTTAAAATCCTGCAGAAAGTCTACTGAATCGGTATCCTGCGTATTCAGCACTTCCCTGATCTGCTGGAACCATTTGTCGAACCGGCTTTCATCAGATGTATCTTCTTTATATTTCCAATGCGCGGCCAGCCCTTTTTCAGCAATTTCATTCATGCGCCTGGTACGTATCTGTACTTCCACCCATTTGCCCTGCGGCCCCATTACCGTAGTGTGCAGGGCTTCATAACCATTGTTTTTGGGATTGCTCAACCAGTCGCGCAGACGTTCCTGCGACGGCGTATACTCGTCGGTAATCATTGAGTAAACGCTCCAGCAGTCCTGCTTCTCCCGTTCCTGCGGAGAGTCGAGTATAATGCGGATGGCAAACAAATCATACACCTCTTCAAAACTCACTCCTTTTTTCTTCATCTTGTTCCAGATGGAGTGGATGCTTTTGGGGCGGCCCTGTATCTCAAATTTATAATTGCCTTTTTCAAGTTTTTCTTTGATAGGGCGAATGAACTCATTGATGTAGCGTGTGCGTTCCCTTTTTGTTTCGGCCAGTTTACGCGCTATTTCCTTATAAGTGTCCAGCTCCAGGTATTTCATGGCCAGATCTTCCAGCTCGGTCTTTATATTATACAGCCCCATGCGGTGTGCCAGCGGTGCGTATACATACACGGTCTCAGATGAAATTTTCAGCTGTTTCTCGCGCTTCATACTTTCCAGTGTGCGCATGTTGTGAAGGCGGTCGGCAAGTTTAATCAGGATAACGCGTGGGTCATCAGTTAGGGTAAGCAGTATTTTTTTAAAATTTTCTGCCTGTTGCGATGCGTTTACATCTATTACATTGGATATTTTGGTGAGCCCGTCTACAATGCGGGCTATTTCGTTGCCAAACTCGCGTTGTACATCATCCAGCGTAATATCGGTATCTTCTACCGTATCGTGTAAAAGCGCGCAAATAGTTGAGCGTACGCCCAGGCCAATTTCTTCTGAGCAGATCTGGGCCACCGCCAGCGGATGAAGGATATATGGCTCTCCGCTTTTGCGGCGCATGGTTTTATGGGCCTCTGCCGCCATTTCAAAAGCATGGCGGATCAATTCTTTATCACCCGGTTTTAATTTAGATTTCAGGCTGCGCAACAATGCCCGGTATTCACGTAAAATGAGTTTCTTTTCCTGCTCCTCGTTTAGGTTGTATTTGGGCGTGGCGGCTACTGTATCCATGGATAACGAATTTACGAAAAAAGCACGGGTTTTATATTTCAAAAAGCCTACTTTTGCCATCCCAAAATTCGGCTTGGGCATACAACAAAAGCGGATGTGGCGAAATTGGCAGACGCACCAGACTTAGGATCTGGCGCCGCAAGGCATGTAGGTTCGACCCCTATCATCCGCACACCCCCTACCCCTAAAGGGGGAGGGACTAACGCCAGATTAGCCGCGTTAGAAGAATTTATTGAATAATTATTTTATTAAACTACAAAATTGCCTTCTGGCAGGGAGCCTGTAACCAAGTCTCCCCTTCAGGGGGACAGGGGGTACCAAATAATGGCAACAGTTACCAGGGAAAACATCGGTTTATTAAATGAAAAAATCGTTGTAAAAGTGGCGAAGGACGATTACCTGCCGTCTTTTGAAAAAGCAATCAAATCTTATAGCAAATCGGCCAATATACCCGGCTTCCGCAAAGGCATGGTGCCTACCGGTATGGTTAAAAAAATGTACGGTTCTTCTGTATTTGCTGACGAAGTACTGAAAAGTGTGGAGAAAGGCCTGTCTGATTATATGGTAAACGAGAAACTGGAAATTTTTGCCCAGCCACTTCCCCTGCCAGAGAATGATGCCGGCCAACTCAATATGAGCAACCCGGCCGAATACGCGTTTGCTTTTGAAGTAGGGCTGAAGCCCGAGTTTACGGTGGCAGACCTGGGTACGGCGGCAGTAACCAAATACAAGGTTATTCCCACAGAAGAAAGCATTAACGAAGAAATAGATCGCCTGCGCACCCGCAATGGTAAAATGACAGACCCCGAAAGTGTAGACAACGACGAGAATGTACTGAATGTAACCTTTACGGAAAGCGATGCAGATGGCAATCCCATTGAAGGCGGTACCACAAAAGACAATTCGCTGCTGGTTAAATATTTTGCGGCTGATTTTCGCAACAGCCTGATGGGCAAAAAGAAAGACGACCGCTTTGTGATACAGCCGTCTACAGCATTTGAAGAAAAAGAAAGGGATTTTATTTTGAAAGACCTGGGCCTGACCGAAGCAGATGCAGACAAATATTTTTCCGTATTGATTACAAAAGTGGGGCTGATTGAAAAAGCTGAAATGAATGAAGAATTCTTTAAAGCAGCCTATCCCAATAAAGAAATTACCAGCGAGGAAGAATTGAGAAATGCAGTAAAGGAAGACATTCAGAAATATTGGGAATCGCAAAGCCGCAACCAATTGTCAGACCAGGTATACCACCAATTGCTGGACCACACACAAATTAATTTTCCCGAATCTTTTTTGAAACGCTGGATGCAGAATGGCGGTGAAAAACCAAAGACTGCCGAGCAGGTTGAAACGGAATATCCTTCTTTTGTAAACTCGCTTAAATGGACATTGATAGTAGACCAACTGGTAAAAAACAATGGCATTGAAGTAAAGCAGGAAGACCTCCGCGAGTTTGCCAAGCAACAATTGTTCAGTTATATGGGCGGCGCCAACCTGGACGAAGATCAACCATGGGTAAACGATTATGTAGACCGTATGATGAAAGATAAAAAGTTTGTGGAAGACAGTTACCATCGCCTGCAAACAGACAAGGTATTCAGTTGGGCTGAAACGCAGTTGAACCCCACCGAAAAAGAAATCACTGCAGACGCATTTACAAAAATGCAGGCAGAACATCATCACCATCATTAATTACGCCGTTAGCTATAAGCTTGAAGCCATTAGTTCTTTTGCAATCGAAAAGAACCAATGGCTTTTTGTTTAGTAAGGAAACGTTGATTATTGATTGCAATCCAATAATCGGCTTTTTCTAATGTAAGGCAACTGCTAGCAGCTAATGGCTAACAGCTAACTGCTTTGCCTCCCCCGCCAATTTGTCTGTTTTTTGGCTTTGCATGGTATTTGGTAGAAACAATGCCTTAAATTGCCTCACCAATAATAGAAAAAACCATGATAGATCTAGGACAAGAATTTCGAAAATACGCTGTGCAACACAGAGGTATTTCAAGCAACACGCTCAACGACTACCAGAAATACGAGGTAACCAATCTTACTCCCAACATCATTGAAGAAAGGCCCATGAACGTTGCCGTAATGGACGTGTACAGCCGTTTGATGATGGATCGCATTATCTTTTTGGGTTACCCTATCAATGATGAGGTAGCCAACATTGTAACTGCTCAATTGTTATTTTTAGACAGTACAGACCGCAACCGCGATATACAGATGTATATCAACTGCCCTGGTGGAAGTGTATACTCCGGCTTGGGCGTTTATGATACCATGCAGTATGTAACACCTGATGTGTCTACCATTTGCATTGGCATGGCCGCTTCTATGGGACAGGTGTTGATGTGCGCAGGTACCAAGGGCAAACGAACCGCACTAAAACACAGCCGCATTATGATGCACCAGCCCAGCGGCGCCATTGGCGGGCAGGCCAGCGATATTGAAATTACCGTGAATGAAATCAAAAAGCTGAAAAAAGAGCTGTATGAAATTACCGCGTTTCATACCGGTAAAACACCCAAACAAATTGAGAAAGACAGCGAACGCGATTACTGGCTTACCGCAGTGGAAGCAAAAGATTACGGCCTGGTAGACGAAGTGCTGTTAACCAATCCCAGAAAAGACAAAAAAGCTGATTAAGTTTTTGATTGCACGCATGCAGCAACATTAATTCTTATTACCAATACAAACTTATTATATGTACTTGCACAGAAGACCTTTAATAAAACCATTTAGAATGGATGATGAGCCCGAAGACGAGCCCAAAGAAGAAAAGCCACAACCAGATACTATGATGCTGGCAAAAAAGATGGAGAAATATTTCTTTGAAACCCGCAGTGTGTATTTGTGGGGAGGCGTAGACGATAAAACCGCCAAAGATGTAACCACCAAACTATTATTGCTGGATGCAGATAAACCCGGCGAAGAAATTAAATTCTTTATCAATAGTCCCGGCGGCATAGTAACCAGCGGTATGGTTATATACGATACCATGAGAATGATTAAAAGTCCGGTAAGCACTATCAATATGGGACTTGCAGCCTCTATGGGTTCTATATTGCTAAGCGGCGGTGTTAAAGGAAGGCGTTTTATTTATCCCCACGCCGAAGTAATGATACACCAGCCCAGCATTGGCGGCCATTACCAGGCTGTAAGTGCCGACCTGGAAATTCAGGCAAGGCAAACTAAAAAAACAAAGGAAATCTCAGCGCGTATTTTGGCAGAAAACTGTGGTAAAAAGTTTGAACAGATCATGAAAGACTTTGACCGCGACTACTGGATGGATGCCAAAGAGTCTATTGAGTACGGCATTGTGGACGAACTTATCACCAAATTATAGGTAAAACGGTTCAAAATCTTATACACATATCGCAAAAACCGCTTTAAAAGGCGGTTTTTATTATTCTGTAGGTATTGGATTAACCCGAAAAGTTTGTGACCTTTGTACTTCCCCTGGAATGGGGCGGGAATCTTATTTTTAAGCTTACCAGTTTATTATGGCAAAAAACACGTTGCATTGTTCATTCTGTGGTCGCAGCCGCGATGAAGTTAAGATCCTGATTGCAGGCCAGGAAGGACATATCTGCGAGAACTGTGTAGAACATGCGCAGGAGATCATTGAGCAGGAACTCATGATCCGCAGTGAAACAAGCCCCGGATCATCACAATTTAAGCTGAATGTAAAAAAGCCGGTAGAAGTAAAGCGTTTCCTTGATGAATATGTTATTGGTCAGGATGATGCCAAAAAAGTACTGGCGGTGGCTGTATACAATCATTACAAACGCCTGCAACAGAAAGTTACCGAAAACGATGTAGAAATTGAAAAGAGCAATATCATTATGGTGGGCGAAACCGGCACCGGTAAAACCCTGTTGGCTAAAACCATTGCCAAATTGCTCAATGTACCTTTTGCTATTGTAGACGCTACTGTGTTTACAGAAGCCGGTTATGTGGGCGAAGATGTGGAAAGCATTCTTACCCGCCTGCTGCAGGTATGTAATTACGATGTGGCAGCTGCAGAACGCGGTATTGTGTATATAGATGAGATAGATAAAATTGCACGCAAAGGTGATAACCCATCTATTACGCGCGATGTAAGTGGCGAAGGCGTACAGCAGGGAATGCTGAAACTGCTGGAAGGAACCGACGTACTGGTACCACCACAGGGCGGTCGTAAACATCCCGAGCAGAAACTTATTAAAATCAACACCCAGAATATTCTCTTTATTTGCGGCGGCGCTTTCGATGGTATCGATAAACTGATTGCACGCCGTGTTAATACCAATGCCATTGGTTTTAATGTAAATAAAGAACAGCAGGAGCACATGAAGAAAAACCTGTTGCAGTATGTGAATGCGCCTGACCTTAAGCATTTCGGATTGATCCCCGAATTGCTGGGCCGTTTACCGGTGGTAACCTATCTCAACCCGCTTGACACCAGTACACTTCGTTCTATACTTACAGAGCCAAAAAATTCGCTCATTAAACAATATAAAAAACTGTTTGAGATTGAAGGCATTAAACTGGAGATAGATAACGATGTAATGGATTTTATGGTAGAAAAGGCCATGGAGTTTAAACTGGGCGCGCGCGGCCTTCGCAGCATTTGCGAAAGTATTTTAACCGATGCCATGTTTGAATTGCCATCCGGTAAAGAAAAAACATTCCACCTTACGCTTGAATACGCTTCCAAGAAGTTTGATAAGAGCAAGATGAGCCTGTTGAAAGTGGCTTAATGGTTTCTTGCAAAAAGATTTTAACGCCGGATTTTTTTCCGGCGTTTTTTATTAACCTACCTTCCATTATCATATTCATTCAAAAAACAGCTATGCAGGAACTGATTGATAAATTAATGGCGGAAGGCCTTACGGAAAAACAAGCGCTGAAATCCATTGAGATTGTAAAAAATTTTGCAAAAGATAAATTTCCGTTATTTGCCGGCGCCATTGAAAAGGTGTTCGACAAATATGCACCGAAACAGGATGATGATTTTTTGGGATAGTTGTAGTAAAATGACATTATATATGCCCGAAACCACTTATTAAATCCGCGTAAAAAAAAGCTATGCCGCTGATGTTATCAAAGACCTCCAGAAAATGGATGCGGTAGAATTTTTGCAAGAGCCGCCGATTACGTCTTGGCAAACAAAAGAAGTACGCAAACGACTAAAAGACCTGGAAAAAAATCCATCTAAGGCAATCAGCTGGAAAGAGGCTACTCAAAAAATAAAGAGACTGGCAAAATGAAACAAATGCCGGTAGTTTTCTCTTCAATGGCGATCATTGACGCTGAAGAAGCCGTTGCATATTATGAACAAATTGAAACTGGGCTTGGAAACCGGTTTGCTTCTCAGTTGTTACAATAGTAGCCATATACTCTTGCATAGGCAACCTTTTGTGTAATAATATTTGATTAGCTATCTATGCTAACCACACCAATTGCGTTACATAAAACCGCCAGTAAGTACCCTAGAATTGCTATCAAACAAAAAGCCCGGTCATTGTTGAACCGGGCGCATTATAAGCAGGCAATCGTAGATTAACTCTTCAACGCTTCACGCGCAATCACAATCTTTTGAATTTCTGAAGTACCTTCTCCAATGGTGCAGAGTTTGGCATCCCTGTAATATTTCTCCACCGGAAAGTCTTTTGTATACCCGTAACCACCAAATATCTGCACGGCGTCATTGGCAGTTTTTACAGCTACTTCGCTGGCATAATATTTTGCCATGGCGGCCTCTTTGGTCATGTTCATTTTCTTGTTCTTCATGTCAGCAGCCTGCATGGTCAGCAATTCTGCCGCCATAATTTCTGTGGCCATGTCTGCCAGTTTAAACGCTATGCCCTGGAAGCTTGAAATAGGTTTATCAAACTGGTGCCGCTCTTTGGAATACTGCAGGGCAGCCTCATAAGCGCCTTTGGCAATGCCAAGGCTCAGCGCGGCAATTGATATCCTTCCACCATCAAGCACCTTCATAGCCTGTTTAAAGCCGTCTCCTACAGCCCCCATGCGACAACTGTCTGGTATGCGGCAGTTATCAAACACCATCTCTGCAGTCTCACTGGCGCGCATGCCCAGTTTGTTTTCTTTTTTACCACCGCTAAAGCCGGGTGTGCCCCTTTCTATGATAAATGCTGTGGCATTATCGCGTGTTCTTGGTTCGCCGGTACGGCAAATTAATACGGCCACATCGCCGGAAATACCGTGCGTAATCCAGCTTTTGGTACCGTTAATGACCCAGTCGTTACCATCTTGTACCGCCACACATTTCATGTTGCCGGCATCGCTTCCGGTATTGGGTTCTGTTAATCCCCACGCCCCTATCATTTCTGCTGTGGCCAGTTTGGGAAGGTATTTTTTCTTTTGTTCTTCACTGGCAAACGCCATGATGTGGCCGGTACACAAAGAATTGTGTGCAGCCACGCTCAGTCCGATAGATCCACAAACCTTGGAAATTTCCTGAATCACGGTTACGTATTCAAAATAGCCAAGACCGGAACCACCGTATGCTTCCGGAACCAAAACACCCATCATACCCAGTTTGCCCAGTTCTTTAAAGACAGACACGGGAAACTCCTGGCTTTCATCCCACAGCATTACATTTGGTTTAATGTACTGGCGGGCAAAATCTTTGGCGGTTTGTGCTACTTGTTGTGTAAGTTCTGAAGTTTGAAATTCCATAAAAGGGGCAAGCAATCGTAATTTAGGATGAGGGAAAAGCAAGCAATCGTTAGAGGCCTAATAAGAATCGAACTGCAAGTAAATATTTTTTTGTGACACTAACAAGTGTTAGGAACCATTTTTGAAAAATTTATTTGCGGTTTTCCATCGCAGCTATATGACCACGTAGGGCTTTATTTTAGCCAGTACTTCAGGTGTTATAAGAGCTATCTGCAGTAAATCTTCCACTGATTTAAAATTACCGTGCTGACTGCGGTATTGAACAATAGCATTGGCCAGGTTCCAGCGTATGTAAGGGTGTTGTTTGAGCGTATTGGCATCTGCTGTGTTTATGTTGAGCAGTTGCAACCCTGCCGGGCTGCATTGAAGCAACGGTTGTATGCGCATAAAAGTAGAATCTGGCAGGCCGAAAGTTTCTGCCACCTGCTGTACATTGTAAAATCCGCCCAATTTTGTACGAAAGTTTACAATGCGGGCAGCCAATTTTGCGCCAATGCCCGGCAGTGCAATCAATGCGCTGGTATCAGCAGAATTTATCTCCACCATTTGGGGTGCGGTCCTCACCGGTTTCGGGTAGCCTGCACCGGTAGTTGGGGCAACTGCAACGTTGTTGTTGTCATTTGTTTTTAACGGTGGCAGTGCACCCTTTATTTGCACATAGGGCAGCAGGCGTTCATAATCGTCTTTAAACAAGCCGTATATCCTGCTTAAGTCTTCCGGCTTTTTGAATTTGCCGCCTTTTTGCAGGTAATGCATGATGGTGGCGGCTGTTTTATCGCGTATGCCCAATCGCTTCCAGCCTGCCGCATCCAATGTATTGGGATCAAAAAAGAATGTTTCTGCAGCTATTTTTGAATAACCGGCAACGGCCGCGTAGTTGCGTTTAACCGGCATTTCGGGATTTTGATAGTTACTATCGGTATGGTGCAAGCGCGCAGTGGCAGCTTTCAGTTGTTCTAGTTGTTGTTTTGAAGGGAGCGTGGCTTTTTTGGACGGCCAGATGGCGGGCAACAGTACCACCACAACAATGAGTGTTACCAGCACCAGAATGCCAATGCGATCTTTTCTGGTGAAACGCAGGTAGTCGTTTACAAATTTTTTCCACATAGCGATAAGGTGGATGGAAATTACATCGATTTCCTAAACCAGCTACCTCCACTAAATTTATATTTTTATTTGTAATGTATCGTAGGCAAGTGCAATTCCTGCGGGCAGTTCTGCATTTACATCATCGTGTTTGCCCATCTGGTGGCTGATGTGCGTAAGCCATGTTTGGGGCACCTGCAATTGCTGCGCCATAGCTACCGCTTCACTAAGTGAAAAGTGTGAAATATGTTTTTCTTTTCTGAGTGCATTGATGACCATTACTTCACTGCCACGTATCTTTTCTTTTTCAGCGTCATCAATCCTGTTGGCATCGGTTATATAGGTAAACTGGCCAAACCTGAAAGCCAGTACCTGCATTTTGAGGTGCCATACTGGTATGGGTGTTACCAAAATATCGCCTACCATAAAGGGCTCGGTATCTATGGGGTTCAATGTGATCTCTGGCAGGCCCGGATATTTGGTATCGGTAAAAGCATACGGAAACTCGCGAATAATCACTTCCTGTGTTAATTCATTGGCATAAATATTCATGGGTTTTCCTGAAAAAAAATTGAACGCTCTTACGTCATCAAGTCCTGCCACATGGTCTTTATGCGGATGGGTAAATACAATGGCGTCGAGTTGCGTTACACCGGCCCGCAGCATCTGGTACCTGAAATCCGGGCCGGCATCTACTGCCAGTGTGGTGGTGGCAGATTGCACCAGTATACTGCAGCGCAGCCTTTTATCGCGCGGGTTGGCAGAATGACACACCGGGCAGGGGCAGGCAATCATGGGCACGCCGCTGCTGGTGCCGGTGCCGAGTAATGTTATGGTAAGTGGATTGGCTGACAAATCAAATGTGTTACAGGTGGCTAAGTTAAGGGCTAACTGCCAATGGCCCGTTGCTAATGATGCATGGCTATTTCTCTTCCTCTTCTAGCCGGGCGAGTACTTCTTTGTAGGTTTTTTGTGCTTCCGGGGAGAGCAACTCGGCATTTACAGATAACTGGGGAATGATATCTACCAGCGTATTGATACGTCCTTCCAGTTGCAGGAATTTATTTAGCACGACTACTTTGCGCTCCTCCAGTATACAATACCCGCTTTGAAAGTTACCTCTTTCATACCGTACCACATATCCTGACTCATCGAGTACCTTTTCTATTTTGTCGAGTGCTGTTTGATTATACTTCATAATTGTAATGCTGAAAGCTATTTAAGCCGGTACAAAATTAACCGCGCAAAGGCGGATGGCTTACAAAGCCCCATATTGTTTTTCCACAAAAAATCAAGCAATTGGCTGGTTGATGAACCAATATGTCTGCTTTTCTCAGTGTAGCTTGCTTCATAACCAACACCCGCCAGCGTCTGAACAGTGAACGCTCAAACTATCAACTAAAAACTATTTACTCGTCATTTTAATAACGGGCACAATCATTTCTTCCAAACTAACACCACCATGTTGAAATGTATTGCGATAATAGTTCACGTAGTAATTGTAATTGTTGGGATAACAAAGAAACCCATCCTCTTTGGCAAAAATAAACGATGAGTTTACAGTGGGAACGGGCAGGCCGGCTTCTTTTGGATCACGGAAAGCCAATACTTCTTTAGGTTCATAATTGAGGTTGCGCCCATGTTTATACCGCAGGTTGGTGGTAGTTTGTTTATCGCCGATTACTTTATTGGGTGTTTTTACACGCACAGTTCCATGGTCGGTAGCCAGTACAATATTTATTTTTTTGTCGGCTATTTTTTTAAATGCCTGGTGCAGCGGAGAATGTTCAAACCAACTGCGTGTTAAAGAACGGTAACTCATTTCATCACCGGCCAGTTCCTTCAATACTTCCATTTCTGTGCGGGCATGGCTAAGCATGTCTACAAAATTGTATACAATCACATTGAGATCATTGCCCAGCAGGTTATGAATATTATTAACCAGCTCCTGCCCTGCATGGTTGTTGACAATTTTAGTATAAGATGTTTTGATATTATCTTTTTTCAATCTTTTAAGCTGTCCGCGTAAAAAATCTTCTTCGTACAGGTTTTTGCCTCCTTCTTCTTCATCATTCTTCCATTGGTTGGGAAACTGTTTCTCAATATCTAACGGCATTAACCCGGCGAAAATGGCATTGCGGCAATATTGGGTGGCGGTAGGCAGAATACTGTAAAAGGTTTCTTCTTCCGTGATGCGGAAGCTTTCCGCAAAAATGGGCTGAATGGCCTTCCATTGGTCAAACCGGAGGTTATCAATCAATATAAAAAACGTAGGAATGCCTTTTTCCAGTGCCGGAAAAACCTTTCGTTGCATGAGTGTATGGCTCATCACCGGGGCCGAGGCGGATTTTGGATTTACCCACGACAAATAATTTTTGGATACAAACTTAAAAAATTCGGTATTGGCTTCCTGTTTCTGTGATTGAAATACTTCCATCATCTCGGGGCTGTCGCTCTTGCCCATTTCCAGTTCCCAATACACCAGTTTTTTATAAATATCCATCCACTCGTTATAATCGGGATTGCTGTTGAGCGCCATAAATAAATGGCGGAACTGTTGCTGGTATGCCGAGGTGGTTTTTTCGGCCACCAGTCTTTTATTGTCGAGTATTTTTTTGAGGCTCAGCCACACCTGGTTGGGGTTAACCGGTTTAATCAGGTAATCGCTTATCTGGCTGCCAATGGCTTCATCCATTATATTTTCCGTCTCATTTTTTGTGATGAGCACCACCGGCACCTGCTGGTTTACCTCTTTTATTTTGGCGATGGTTTCAAGACCGGTAATACCCGGCATAGATTCATCCAGCAATACCACATCTACCAGGTGATCCTTTACATAATCGATAGCGTCAAAGCCGTTAGTAAGCGTATGTACTACATAGCCCTTGTTTTCCAAAAACAATTTTTGCGATTGCAAACTTTCAATTTCATCGTCTACCCAAAGTATTGTTGCTACGGCCATGTGTTGTGTAAGTTTTTGCTGTTGGCTAATAGCTTTTAGCGGCAAGCGGTTGATAAAGTTAATGATTACCGGTAGAATGCATCTGGAACAAACAATCCAATCAAACAACCGGGAAAGAGTACTAACAGCTACTGGCTAAAAGCTAATAGCCAATAGCTGCCTCAACAAACAAATGTAATTTATCTACGCAGCCTTTGTACTTTTGTACGCTGCATAGCATGGTGCATTTAACAAATAAACAACAGTATGGCTTCCACCAGGAAAATTGTGAATGACCCGGTTTATGGCTTTATTACAATAGATCATCCCCTTTTACTGGCAGTAATAGCCCACCCGTATTACCAGCGCCTGCGGCGTGTGCACCAAATGGCATTTGCCTCATTGGTATACCCGGGTGCAGTACACTCGCGCCTGCATCATTCGCTGGGTGCTTATCACTTAATGTGCTGCGCCCTGAGTGAACTTACCAGCAAGGGCATCGAAATAACCCCGGAAGAAGCACTGGGAGCCAAAATTGCCATTCTATTGCATGATATCGGTCATGGGCCTTTCTCACATGCGCTGGAATTTCAGCTGCTGCAAAACGTACACCATGAAGATCTGTCACTGCTTATTATGCACCACCTCAATGCAGAAATGGACGGTCAACTGGAGACTGCTATTGCTATTTTCAGGGGCACTTATCACAAGCCATTTTTACACCAGCTGATCAGTGGACAACTGGATGTTGACCGTATGGATTATCTTACCAGGGATAGTTTTTTCTCTGGCGTTTCAGAGGGGGCCATTGGGTACGACAGGATACTGAAAATGCTGACGGTACAGGGAAGTGAGCTGGTAGTAGAAGAGAAAGGCATTTACACCATTGAAAAATTTTTGGTATCACGACGGCTCATGTACTGGCAGGTTTACCTGCATAAAACTGTGGTCAGCGCAGAAAAAACCGTAGTACGTATTATTGAACGGGCTAAAGAATTGATTGCAAACGGTGCCAACCTGCATGCGTCTACGCCGGGCTTTGATTTTTTTCTGCAGCATCCCGGCGCAAGCAATGCCATCAGCGAGCACCTTGATAAATTTTGCATGATGGACGATTACGATGTGTTGAGCACAATTAAGAACTGGATGGAGTACCCGGATGTTATTTTATCGATCTTATGCCGCGGCCTGGTTGAACGTCGCTTATTAAAAGTTAAATTTCAGCAGGAGCCATTTGATGCGGCTTATGTACAAACGCTGCGGAATAATATTTGCAGCCAGCTCAGTATTACAGAGGCGGAAGCTGCTTACCTTGTTTTTACCGGCGAAGCATCCAATACTACGTATAATGCAACCGAAGAACACATCAATATCCTTTTTAAAGATGGCACAATAAAAGATATTTCTAAGGTAGACAATGCCCTGATACAACACAATCTCAGCAGCCCCATGAAAAAATTTTATATTTGCTACTACGGTTTGTAAACAATCCCCTACCCGCTACTTGACATATGAACCAAAAAATCTTGAACCATATACTATGACATTTTCTGCCGCACAAATAGCCATGCTGATTAATGGAACCGTTGAAGGTGATGCCGCTGTACAGGTGGCCGGTTTTGGTAAAATTGAAGAAGCGCAACAAGGCCAGCTGGCTTTTTTGGCCAATCCTAAATACGAAGAATTTTTATACACCACCCAGGCATCAGTTATCATAGTAAATGACACCCAGGTATTGAGTAAGCCTATTGGCGCTACATTGATACGTGTGCCGGATGCATACTCTGCTTTTGCTGTATTACTGGCAAAATACCAGGAAATAGTATCGCAGCAAATGACAGGCATACAGGAACCGTCTTATATTTCCAAGACAGCCAAACTGGGCGATAATATTTTTGTAGGGGCATTTGCTTACCTCGGAGAGAATGTTGTTATTGGTAATAATGTAAAAATCTATCCGCATGTTTTTGTTGGAAATAACGTACGGGTAGACGATAATACCACATTACATGCGGGTGTAAAAATTTACCACGATTGCGTATTGGGTCAGCAGGTGGTGGTGCACGCAGGCACGGTGATAGGCAGCGATGGGTTTGGTTTTGCGCCACAGCCAGATGGCAGTTTTAAAAAGGTACCGCAGATAGGTAATGTAGTAATTGAAGACCAGGTAGAAATTGGTGCTAATGCCACCATCGATCGCGCTACGATTGGTTCCACACTGATTAAAAAAGGCGCTAAGCTCGATAACCTGATACAGATAGCCCACAATGTGGAAGTAGGCTATAGTAGCGTGATAGCGGCACAGGCGGGCATTAGCGGCAGTACTAAAATTGGCAAGGGGGTAATGATAGGTGGCCAGGCGGGTGTTGTTGGCCACATCTCCATTGCAGATGGCAGCAAAATAAATGCGCAAAGCGGCGTGAGTAAAAGCATCAAAAGAAAAGACAGTGCGGTTACCGGTTCACCGGCATTTGATTATACCGCAGCATTGCGCAGCCAGGTGGTTACCCGCAATCTCCCCGAAATTGAAAAGCGATTACAGGAGCTGGAGCAATTGGTAAAGCAACTGATGGCGGAAAAGGTATAGGCTGCAATTTTTGTTCTTATCTATCAGCGTTTATAGTGCCCTGTTACAACTACACAATATTCTCCAAATATTTATACCCGCTGCCGGTATTCAGCAATACAATTTTATCTGCCGGATGCACCACTTTCATTCGGCGTAAATAAGGCAGCGCTTTCCATACAGCAGCTGTTTCAGGGCAGATGATCATTCCTTCTGTGCGGGCAAATTCTTTTACACCGGCTATAATTTCTTCTTCGCTGATGGCAATAGCCATACCATTGCTTTCCTGCAAAACCTGTTGCATCATATCCATACCAAAAGGGTATGGTACGGCCAGCCCGTTTGCAACGGAGGGCAATGGTATAAATCCATCTGTCCATCCGTTTGGCTGGTAGAAAGCCCTTACAACGGGTGCGCATTGCTGCGCTTGTACCGCAATCATTTTGGGAAGGTGCTGGTCTTCAATCCAACCCATATCAATCATTTCTTTAAAAGCTTTCCATATACCTATTAAACCGGTACCGCCGCCAGCAGGATAAATAATTACATCCGGCAATTGCCAGTTTAACTGTTCCGCAATCTCGTAACCCATTGTTTTTTTGCCTTCTAAACGGTAAGGCTCTTTTAGCGTGGATACATCGTAATAATCGCTATGCTGCTTTAATTCCATTACGTTCTTTGCGCAATCGTTGATTAGTCCATCTACCAATACCAATGATGCACCATACAGCTCACATTCCTGTTTAAAAACGGCCGGGGTGTGCTTTGGCATGACCACCGTGCAGGCAATGCCCGCTTTGGCGCAATAGGCTGCCAGGGCACCACCGGCATTACCGGCCGTGGGTACAATACACTTTTCAACGCCCAGTTCTTTTGCTTTTGAAACAGCCGCGCTAATGCCACGTGCTTTAAAAGATCCGGTGGGGTTGCCAGATTCATCTTTCATCAGTAGATCCGCAAAGCCCAACATGGCCGCAGATTTTTCTAATGGCAGCAATGGTGTCATCCCTTCACCCAGCGTTACTATGTGTTTTCTTTCCAGAACTGGCAAAACTTCAAAATACCGCCACATGTTTTGCTCGCGAAAAATAATATCTTCTTTATAAAACGCTGAAGGGTGATCATATTTAACAACCAATGGCTGATTGCAACAGGTAGCGTATGTATTGATTTCGGTAACAGGCCAGGCAGCCTTGCACCGAGCGCACTCTAGGTAGCTGGCATAGGAAAAAATTTCAGGTATTGCTATCATGCCCTAAAATTACAAAGCCCTTCATAACCAAATTGATGATAAAGGATTATGGGTCATAACCACAAGTTATGTCTGGCATTATTTTAAATTTTGGATTTTATATCATTATTGTCCGGTTAAATCCTACAAACCATTTAATACGATGGCCTCAGGCCGGCCGCTCGTACACTTTTCGATGCTGCGTTTTCCTTTTCGTTTGTAATTGAGCAGCAGTAGGTATTTCAGCCATCGCATCATTCAACTTTTGTACAAAGCTGACGGAAAACGAGGCATCTCAAAGCGTACTGGTATCAGGTCTTAGAAATGCAAGCCCCCCACTTGTGTAAATCACTGAAAACCTTTGCTACAACTGGGTCTTCGTATAATGAGATAATTTTTCCCGGACACCAATAATTTTATATTTTGAATGCCTTCGGAACTTTTTACACTTGCATGGCTTGTTTACACCACCGGCGTGAATGAATTTAAAATTCAAAATTTATCATTTCAAATAATTCTTATCTGATGTAATGCATTTTCGCAAACCTGATAAATGTTTTGCTGAGTCCATCATTTTCTGCACCCTGGCGTTGTATAAAATAAAAGTCGCGGACGATATGCAACTGTTCAATTTTTACAGCAACCAATTCCCCGTCTCTTAATTCTTTCAGCAATGCACGGCGGGGTAAAAAGCCGAGGCAATTGTCTTCTTTTAAAAAATTTTTGAGCGCTTCTGTTCCCGCCAGCCGAATACCAACATGCAGGTCTGATAATTTAATACGATGTTTTTGCAGGTTGCCTTTTAAAGCAGAAAGTGTGCCCGAGCCCTGTTCGCGAAGGGCGACTGGTAAATGGCGCAGATCCTGTATGCTGATACTTTGTTTTTTTGCTATGGGGCTTTTTGCCGAGCAAACTGCAATCACTTCATCTGTCATGAACGGCTGGTAACTGATGGCATTTATTTTTTTATTTCCTTCTACTATGCCCACATCAATTTCGTGATTGAGCAATGCCTGTACGATAGTGTCGGTATTACGATTGAGCAGGCTGATTTTTACATCGGGGTATTTTTGATGAAACTCAGACAGTACTTTAGGTATGATGTACAACGCCACGGTGGTGCTGGCACCCAGTTTTAATTGTCCTTTTGCTTTCAGCTGGCTGTGCACGGTGCTTATTTCAAACTCCAGTTGCTTCTGAATATTTTTGGCCTGTTGCAGGCGGTCGTATAAAATTTTTCCTGCGGCGGTAAGGGATATGCTGTTGCCTTTGCGTTCAAAAAGCGTGGTTTTGTAGCTTGCTTCAAGTGCTTTAATGTGTTTGCTGATAGCCGGCTGGCTGATAAACAGTGATTCACTGGCCCGTGAAAAACTGAGGTGGTTGGCGCATTCAACAAATACTTCATGACGTACAGACAACATAGGATCTCAAAGCTACTAAAACAAATGTGCTGATGTGGAAGCCTCCCTGCCGGCAGGCAGGTGTGCTAATGTGCTAATGCCATTCCGCGGCAACGACATTAACTTGGTTACCTCGATAATTCTCATAACATTTTCTTGAAAATCATGAAAATCTGCGTTCTATCCGCCACGCGAGCGACTTCCGCGCAGCAGCATTACCACATTTCCACATTAGCACATTATCACATTTACTTAGCATTACCACATTGATAACTATCTTTGCGCCAATTTTATATACCGCCGGGTTATACCCGCTGGCAATTAATAAAAACTATTTTTGATTCATGGATCCACTTTTTAACCCCGATAAGCAGCATACATTAGGTTCGGCAGTGAGTATTTCTGGTACCGGTTTGCATACAGGTATAAATGCAGACATGACATTGAAGCCGGCCAATCCCGGGTTTGGGTTCCAGTTTCAGCGCATTGATATGCCCGGCCAGCCTATCATAAAAGCCGATTGCGACCTGGTTACCGATGTATCGCGCGGCACCACGCTGGAAGACAACGGAGCCAAAATTAGCACCGTAGAACACGTGCTGGCAGCGCTGGTGGGTATGGGGGTAGACAATTGCCTGATTGAAATTAATGGCCCCGAAATGCCCATCATTGACGGAAGTTCGGCGCCTTTTGTGGAAATTATTGAAGATGCCGGTGTGGTGGAACAGGATGCCGCAAAAGCCTGGTATACCATTGATACCAATATTACCCATTACGACGAAATAAAACGAGTGGAAATGGTGGCTATGCCCGCCGTGGAATACAAGATTACTACACTCATAGACTTCAACAGTCCGGTACTGGGTACGCAACATGCCGGTTTAAAAAGCATGGGCGAATTCAAAACTGAAATTGCCCCCTGCCGTACTTTTTGCTTTTTGCATGAACTGGAACTGTTGCTGGAACATAACCTGATAAAGGGTGGCAATATCAACAATGCCATTGTGGTGGTAGACAAACCGGTTACTGCCGAAGAAATGACCCGGCTGGCAAAGGCATTCGGCCGCGACAAAATTGAAGTTAAAAGTGAAGGATATCTCAATAACCTGGAACTGCGTTACCCTAATGAGCCTGCCCGACATAAATTGCTGGATGTAATTGGCGACCTGGCCCTGATCGGCTATCCGATAAAAGGACATATCATAGCCAACCGCCCCGGCCATTCCACCAATGTAGATTTTGCGAAAAAAATAAAACAGTACATCAAAAAAAATAAACACACTAAGGATGTACCTGTATACAATCCTAATCAGCCACCGCTGTACAATTCACAACAAATAGAAAAAAAACTTCCGCACCGTTACCCTTTCCTGCTGGTAGATAAGATTATTGAGCTTACAGACAAACATATTGTGGGCATCAAGAATGTAACCATGAATGAACATCATTTTGTGGGGCATTTCCCTGGAAACCCGGTAATGCCGGGCGTTTTGCAGGTAGAAGCATTGGCACAAACCGGGGGTATTCTTTGTATGAATGCTATGCCGCCGGGTGACTACGATACGTATTTTTTAAAAATAGACAACTGTAAGTTTAAACAGAAAGTAGTACCGGGAGATACCATGATTTTGAAAATGGAACTGATTTCACCGGTAAGGCGGGGTATTTGCGAAATGCATGGCACTGTGTACATCGGTAATAAAATTGCAACCGAGGCCGACCTTGTGGCCCAACTGGTAAAAAGAAATTAACCGGTTGCTGTGTAAAAATGACCGCTTTTCAGGCTTAACAAATATTAAACAAAACGGAGGTATACCTTAGGCAACAGTAAACAGATAACCAACGTTACTAACATGCGTTAATTATTGTTTTAGCTGCTTTCGTGCTTTTTAATACTTTTGCATGTTGGCGGGCTTTTATTTTTTCATATTCAACTGAATAATTGAAACCCAATCATCAGACAGATCGTACTAAGTTAAGCCCCGTTGTTGGGAGCAATGAACCCATTGCTACCAATAAACCAATTCTTAAGAATTTAAACACAATGATTCACCCCCATACCTACGTTCACCCCAACGCAAAGCTGGCTACGAATGTAAAAATTGATCCTTTTACTGTTATCCACCAAAATGTTGAAGTGGGTGAAGGTACCTGGATTGGCAGCAACGTAACCATTATGGAAGGTGCCAGAATTGGCAAGAATTGCCGCATCTTTCCGGGTGCAGTAATAGCGGCCGATCCGCAGGATTTGAAATTTGAAGGAGAAAACACGAGGGTAGAAATAGGCGACAATACCACCATTCGCGAATTTGTAACTGTACACCGCGCTACTAAAGATAATTGGGTAACAAAGGTTGGTAAGAACTGTCTTATTATGGCATACAGCCATATTGCGCATGATTGTGTAATTGGCAACAATTGTATCATGAGCAACAACACGCAGGTGGCAGGGCATGTAATTATGGGCGATTGGGCGATACTGGGGGGCATGTGCGCAGTACACCAGTTTGTACAGATAGGTCAGCATTCGTTTGTAAGTGGCGGCTCACTGGTAGGCAAAGATGTGCCACCTTATATAAAAGCCGGCCGTGTACCACTCAGTTACGCCGGTGTAAATTCTGTTGGTTTAAAACGCCGCGGTTTTACCGTAGACAAAATCAATCACATTCTTGAAATATACCGCATCATCTATAATAAAGGGATGAATACCAGCCAGGCGCTCGAATACCTGGAAGAAGAATTTGCCGCTTCCGACGAACGGGACGAGATAGTAACCTTTGTACGCGAAAGCAACCGCGGCATCATTAAGCGTTATACAAAAGGCAATACCGATGACGATATCGCTATCTGATGCCGGTAAACGTTTTAACCGCGACTGGATTTTCCGTCATTTCAATTACACATTTACAACAGGCAATAGTTACGCAATTGTAGGGCCCAACGGTTCCGGCAAATCTACCCTGCTGCAAGCTATTGGCGGCGCTATTGCTTTGAGCGAAGGGCGGATTGGCGTGCAACGCGAGGCTTCCGGCATGAGAGGTCAGGCTTCAGGCGTGAGCGAAACTGTGGCATCAGCAGAAAATATTTATCAGAATATTTCTATTGCTGCACCTTACCTGGAAGTGATAGAGGAGATGACCGTGACTGAATTTCTGCAGTTTCATCAAACATTCAAACCTTTATTACCGGCACTGACTATAAAAGAAATCATTGAAACAGTTGGCCTTTCTACTGCTGCCGGTAAACAGATTCGTTATTATTCTTCGGGCATGAAGCAACGGGTTAAATTGGCCCAGGCAATTTTTTCTGACGTGCCGGTGGTATTGCTGGATGAACCCTGCACCAATTTAGATGGCACCGGCATTGCGCTGTACCAGCAATTAATACACGACTATTGCAAAAACAGGCTGGTAATTGTAAGCAGCAATGATGAGGCAGAGTATGGATTTTGTAAGGAGAAAATAAGTATGACAGCGCTTAAATAGACCAATAAATTCCTGGCATTACCATTGCCTGCAACCATCCAGTTTCAACATAGCAACCCGCATTTCCATTCTGCAAAGTAGCTGCCCGGCCTAAAACAATACAGCCCGTGGCTATTACCACAGGCTGTATCGAAATAAAATGGCTGACGCTTTAAAATCCAAGGCCAATAGAAAATCCTTTCACTTTATTGGGGTAATCAATCGCCGGCGTGGGTGATACACTGGAAATATTAATATTATACAGTTTGGTAGTACCGCCCGCAGCGAAAAGCGCGTAAGCTTTATTGCTTGTGCCGCCAATATCAAATCCATTCAGGCTATCTGCTGTAAGACCCAGTGGCCCGGTTTCAACCAAAGTGCCTGCATTAGGCGGATCCTGGCGGTACAACTTGTCTTTGTCAATAACATAAAGAACGGTGCTGGTAGCGCCTGCAAAATTATTGGTGTACGCAGCGCCGCTCACCATAGGGCTGCCTGGGTTAAGGTTTCCATCGGTGGCAGCAATGGTACCGTCGTTAGGGTTTAAACGCAGGTTCTGACCGGTGTTGCTCACCAACCGTATCCTGTCTACTGTTGGGTTAAAATCAAAACCGAATGCAGTAGCAGCTGTTCCAATCATAAACCCGCTGCCTACCGGTAATACCGCACCGCTGCTCAGGTTAAAAGTATACAACCGCGCATTGCCTGCATTGTCTGCGGCAATACCATACAACTGGCCATTGGCCGGACGGAAATCGATACCCACAAATGATTCTGATGCACCAAGACCTGTAATGGCTTTATTGATAACACTATTGGCTTTTTGCGGGTTAAATACCTGGAACATGTTGGTCTCGCTAATGGCATAGGCAACTGCCGGTGTTGGAATGGCGATGTCTATCACATTGCTGGCAAGGTCTGCCAGGTAAACAGCCGCTGCTGTTGCCGTGGTAACTGCATACAATTGATGTTTACCGCCCACGGTAAAGGTGGCCAGTGCCACACTGTTATCGGCATTCAGATCAAACCCGCCTTTGCCGGTAAAATTTACGGGTATAATGCCTACTTCCTGCAGCGCGCCATCATTGGGCGGCGTTTGCCGGTATAATTTTTTTGTTGTTTGATCAATATCAAAAAGATCAGTGGTGGCAGCGCCGGCAACGCTGTTTGAATAGGCAATGGAAGTTATTGAGGGGCTGCTGCCACCATTAATAACACCATCTGTAAATGCCACGGCACCGGTTTCAGGATGCAGGCGAAGGTTTTGCCCGCTGCTGGTTACCAGCCGCACCCTGTCTACTGTGGGGTTAAAATCAATACTGGCAATAGTACCGCTGATGGCTGGCGTAAACGGTGCGCTGCCCAACGCGGTTGCATTGCCGCTGTTTGTATGAATGGCGTACAACCTGCTGCTGCTGCCCAGCCCGTACAATTGACCGGTAGCCGGCCTGAAATCGATACTAATTATTTTTTCTGCTGCCGGCAGTCCTGTGATGGGCATTGTGGCATCGGCTGTTTCGGCTGTTTGCGCATTGTGGCGGGTGAGCTGGTTATTATCATTCAATGCATAAAAAACAACATCCGGGCGTGAGGCTGGCGGTGGTGCCATTACATCATCGGCCTGGCGTGTACAGGCTGTAAACAACAGGGTAATTGACAATGCAACGGTGCCCTGCAAAAATCTTTTTGCAACAGTAGTAGTAGTATACATAACAGAAGGGTTTGAATATGTATCTACGTGGGTATGTGCAAAACAGATTTATTTATTTTATTATTTGAAAACATAATCATGCACAGGCATCAAAACTTCAAACTCTTCAAACTATAAATGCATAATTTAAATGCCAGGCAAAAGAACTACAAACCCCAAACTAACAACCATGAACTATTATTATAAACTAGAAATAATAATAGATGCGCGTGCACGCGTACAGGTTTGCGCCTGCAATGCTTCTTTGCCCACCACCAGGCTTAGTATGCGAATATCTGTAAGCGTGCCTGCAGAAGTAACGCCTTCCATAATTTGTTTGTTGAGCTGGGCATCGATGCTTTTGCGGTTTTGTTCAACCAAACCGGTAACACTAATCGTAGCTTTCTCGCGCAGGGTGCGCAGTATTTTATTGCTGAAAAAAGTTTTACCAATGGTTAGAATAAAATCATTGCTTTTTAAAGAATAATCCAGGTCGGGTATAATGATTACCTGGTTGGCAGTATCCAACTGTGGTGTGCCAACCAGGTACAGGCTTCCTTTTTTATCGCCTTCAAAATCTACCAGTATTTCCACTTTACCATTCTCTGCGCCATTGAGTTGTACATTTTTAATGACCACCTTTCTGCCTTCCACTTCAAAGGAAGTATCTTTTACTGCCTGGTTTACGATGCCATTGATAAAAGCATAGTCATATTTGGCGTTGGTATACACGGTGATACCAGGTACCACATCAGCAGTTTGCAGGGGTGGTAAAAAAGAAGCGGTGTAATTGTTGGTGCTATCGCTGTGCAATTCCGGAAAACAGTAAATACCCAGGTTGGCCTGCAGGGTATCTTTTACACTATTCATCTTGCCCATCCTTACTGCAGAGGGGTTTATTTTTATATACCCGTATTTATCGAGCGGTATTTTTTTGTTGATGCGTTCTGCCAATGCTTTGGTGGTACTGGTAAAATCGAGCCCATTTACCACACTATCCATAGAATAACAAAAAGCATTGGTAGAAGATTTGATGCTGTCCATTATCTGCTGGGTAATGTCGAGGTTGAACATTGATACGGTGCATTTTTCAAGGGCAGTGGCTTTCTGCGCAAATGTTCTGGTGTGCACGGTATAATTGGGTTGAAACTGCAGCACCGAGTTAATATAAATATCGGTTTTACGCATCGGTTCTTTGCCAAAGCCGCAGCTGCCTCCAATCCAGGGCGATGTTTGCTGGCCAAAAGCACACACGCATTTTTCTCCTGATACCTGGTAAGTGCCGCTCAGCTTTACCATTACCTGGTTGTTTACACAATTAAATACGAAGCCACCGGGCACAAACCGGTATTTATAATGAAAATCGCAGGATGTCTGAAGGTATTGCGGCCAGCCATCGCTGGTTACTTCTTTGGGCACCAGCACCGCTGCTTTCTGAAGGAAGGGTGTCATGGCCACTTTTACCGATACATTGATGTTCGATTCTGGCAGCGGTGGCAATACAGTCACTGCCGGTATAGTGGTATAATTATTTTTCCTGGAAGAAACACAAGACAGCAAGAACAGGGGTACGGTAACACAAAAAAGCCATTTATTCATTAACATCCATTTTTTACTGAAAGCTAAAATTAAGCTGCAAAATGCTAATGGCATGCAAAGTTTTGCTGTAACGGCATGCAGTGCTAGCGGCAAAAACCCGTACCACCGCAAAGCAACGGTTGCTGTTAAAAAATCGTATATTCATCAACCTTTATCATAAATTCCTGCTAACACACCATACCGCATCAGTAGATGTAAACTAACTATTCATTGTAACCGGGTAATGAAGAAGATTGTTATTTTCTTTTTTTGTATTGGCTGCGTACAGGGAGCGCTGGCCGACCATATAACCGGGGGAGAAATGTATTATATAGCGGGGGGTATGGTCAATGGCGAGTACCAGTACAACGGCATCTTAAAACTTTTTATGCGCTGCAACAGCGGCCGGCAGTTTAACAATCCCACCATTGTGGGTGTTTTTGACCGAGTTACCGGTGCACATATCAAAGACATCAATGTGCCGCTCAGCAGCCAGGAAAATCTGAACCTGTTCAATACCAATCCATGTATTACAGATCCGCCGGTAGTATGTTATGAGGTGGGGTATTTTTATTTCAAGGTATCATTGCCGCCTTCTGCCAACGGGTACATTCTTTCTAGCCAGGTTAATTTCAGGGTGGCCAATATCAATAACCTGGGCAGTTATGTGCAGGTGGGGGCCACGTATACGGCAGAAATTCCGGGCATTACACCGGGGGTGCAGGAAGCGCCTAAAAATACCAGCGCACATTTTACGGGAAATGATTTAGTTATTGTTTGTGCTGACAATTCGTTTTCCTACAGTTTTGCAGCAACTGATCCGGATGGCGATGTGCTTAAATATTCATTTTGCGATGCCTATGCCGGGGGTGGCGGTGGTACCAATGGCGGCGGCATTCCACCCTCTTCACCTCCCTATCTGCGGGTGCCTTATGCACTTCCTAATTTCAGTGGTGTATCACCGTTAGGTAGCAACGTGCAGATAAATGAATCAACCGGCCTCATAACCGGCCTGGCCCCCGCAGAAGGAAAATATGTGGTCACGGTTTGTGTACAGGAAATACGCAATGGTGTAGTGATAGCGGTACAGCGCAAAGACCTTCAGATCAATATTGCCTCCTGCTCTATAGCAGCTGCCACACTGCACCCGGTATACACCCTTTGCCGCGATACCAAAACAATGGTATTGACCAACCTGTCTACCAGCGCGCTCATTAAAACATACAGCTGGCAACTGTTCAACACGCAGGGCACACTCATTCTCAGCTCGGCCCTGCCATCGCCCACGTATACCTTTCCTGACACAGGTGTTTATAGAATACATTTGTTTATCAACAAAAATGAGCTCTGTTCAGATTCTACCAGTTCAATAGTAAGAGTGTACCCCGGCCTGGTGCCGCAGTTTACCTTTTCCGGCATTTGCATCAACCGGCCAACCCAGTTCACCAACACATCATCCAGCATATATGGCACGGTAAACAGTTATACCTGGGATTTTGGCGACAACAGTACCCTGAACGATTACTCCACCCAACCCAACGATATCTATACATACGGCATACCCGGCCTGAAGACTGTTCGGTTAACCATTACCGATAGCAAAGGTTGTATAGATACCGTTGAACACGCGCTGCCTATTGTAGAAAAGCCACCCATACAAATGGCTTTCAGGGACTCGTTGATTTGCGTAACAGACAAGGTACAGCTCAATGCAACCGCCGAAGGCAGTTTTACGTGGACGCCTGCAGTAAACATCATCAATGCATCAACACCCACGCCCACTGTAAACCCGGTGGTGACTACTACCTACTATGCAGACCTTGATGACAATGGCTGTAAAAACCGCGATTCGGTTACTATACGCGTAATTGATCATGTAGACTTGCAGGCTATGGCTGATACCACTATCTGCAGCACAGACAGCATACAAATGAGACTGGTATCTAACGGCCTGAAGTATGCATGGCAGCCGGCCGCACAATTCATTAACCCAGGCATTGCAAGTGCCATTGCCATCACAAAGCTTACTACACTGTATGAAGTAACCGCCACCATTGGCAGTTGTATGGCCAGGGAGCAGGTGTTGGTAACTACCGTTCCATATCCATTGGCATCAGCAGGACAAGACACCATGATATGTTTTAATACCAGCGCGCAGTTACATGGCAACTCAAACGGCACTACGGTTTTGTGGACACCTGCTGCCACCCTATCCAATGCCACCACACTCAACCCCATGGCTCAACCTGCAGGCTCCACCTTGTATACCCTATTGGCATACGATACCAAAGGCTGTCCTAAACCAGGCGTAGATGCGGTATTTGTAAAAATGCTGCCGGCTATACACCCTTTCGCAGGTAACGATACCACTATTGTTACCAATCAGCTGCTGCAATTGCAGGCGACTGGCGGCACGCGCTACAACTGGACGCCGCCCATCAACCTCTCGGCCAGCAATATTGCTTCGCCGGTGGCAAAATTCGGCCAGCAAAACCCCGGCCTGCTATATAAAGTATTGGTGTACAATGAAGCCAATTGCGTCGACTCTGCCTATATTAAAGTGAAAGTGTACAATACGCTGCCATCGGTATTTGTACCCAATGCATTTAGCCCCAACAACGATGGAAAGAATGATGTTTTGCGGCCCATATTGGCTGGCATTCAACGGGTTGATTATTTTCATGTGTACAACAGGTGGGGGCAATTGGTGTTTAGTAGCACCAACCCAGGCTTAAATGGATGGAACGGCCGGTTGGCCGGAAAAGAGCAATCGCCCGATGCTTACGTGTGGGAAGTGAGTGCCCTTGATTACAACGGACAGGCTTTTATTAAAAAGGGAGTGGTTTTATTGATAAGATGATAGTAAAAATACGGTCGTTGCAAAAAAAAGTTAAAAAAGTATTACGCGTGTAATATTTTGATAATCAAATTGTAAATTAAAAAGGAGGGAAATCTATGTGGTGAATAGGGGCATTGAAGGTGAAACACTAAAAAAATAAATTTTGGATGTTATATTTTCTTTATAATTTCACGCCCTCTACAAAAAAAAAGGGTCCTTCCGTAGAAACGGACTGACCTCTAACGATTGCTTGCCATATGAAATTCTTCGAAATATGTTGAGCTGCTTGAACAGCTTTCTTTGTTGCTTTTTTACGACCTTTAACGATTCATTGCTTTGCCAACCTACATCTCCAACACTTCCTATTCTCTTTCGACTGTGTAAAGATAGGATGTGTTGGGATGTGCTTTTAATCAAGTTGTAAGTGTTTTTATTACGCTTAAACCAACCCCGGCGGCCTTAAAACCTTTACCCTGCTGGGTTCTATGAAAATTAAATTATTATGTCCAACCGTTTTTCAGATAGTTTATTTCAGCTGGTACAATCCCTGGAAAAATCGGAAAAAAGGAATTTCAAATTATATATCAAGCGCAGTTCCGGGAATGAAGACCTGAAAATCATTGAATTATTTGATGCGCTTGATAAATTGAAAGAATACGATGAAGCGGTACTGCTCAAAAAACTGCCTTCCATTAAAAAGCCGCAATTATCCAACATTAAAGTACATCTCTACAAACAATTACTGGCCAGCCTCCGCCTGCTAAAAAGTGCAGACAGTATTGATCTTCAGTTAAATGAACAGTTCGATTATGCCCATATTCTTTATAAAAAAGGGCTCTTTTCTCAAAGCCTGAAAATTCTTGATAAGGCTAAAGAAACTGCCAAGGCCAACCAGAAATTTAATTTTCTTACACTGGTACTGGCGCTGGAGAAACGCATTGAAATGTTGCACATTACCCGCAGTATGCAAAGCAGGGCAGAGCAATTGTCTGCAGAAACGGTTGAAGTAACCGGGCGTATAGATATGGTGGCCAAATTATCTAACCTGGCGCTGCAGCTTTACAGCTGGTTTATAAAAAATGGACATGCGCGCAATGAAGAAGATGAAACTGCCGTGAAATATTTCTTTCACAACAACATGCCGCCTAATGCTGAAGAACAAACCGGCTTTTATGAAAAGTTATACCTGTTTCAAAGCTATTCATGGTATGCATTTATCAGGCAGGATTTTTTGATGTATTACCGTTACTCGCAAAAATGGGTAGACCTGTTTGGGGAACAACCGTTGATGCAACGCGTAGAAACCGGGCATTATATAAAAGGGTTGCATACATTGCTGAACGCACATTTTGATTTGCGCAATTATAAAAAATTTGAAATAGCCCTGCGCCAGTTTGAGGCATTTGCCAAATCAGAAAGGGTGATGGACCATGACAACTTTCGCATTCAGGCGTTCATCTACATTACCAGTGCAAAAATAAACCAGCATTGCATGCTGGGCACTTTCAAAGCCGGGCTGCTGCTGGTACCGTCTATTGAAGATAAATTATCTGAGTATGATTTGTTTATAGACAATCACCGTATCATGGTGCTCAACTATAAAATAGCTACCCTCTATTTTGGCAGCGAGGATTATGGCACCTGTATAGATTATTTGCAAAAAATCATCAACGAGCATGTAGATATTAGAGACGATCTGCAATCTTATGCAAGGCTGTTGCACCTGATGGCCCATTTTGAAATGGGTAACTATGAGCTGATGGAATACCTTACCAAAAGTGTTTACCGTTTTATGGCCAAAAAGCAAAACATTACTGTGCTGGAAGAAGAGATGTTTAAATTTCTGCGCCATTCGTTTCAGTTGCCTCGCAGCAAATTCAGATCTGAACTGGAAACGTTTTTACAGAAAATCAAGAAGTTTGAAAAGAACCGGTTTGAAACAAGGGCCTTTGCTTACCTCGATATTATTTCGTGGGTAGAGAGCAAGGTATACCAGAAGCCCATGGCCACTATTATCAATGATAAATATCTGCAAAGCGTGAACAGGCACGAGAATAAGACAGTAATGAAACAGGAATGAAGAAACGCCGCCGTTCATTGTAAGGTGAAGTAAAGCAAATAAGGTTGAATAAATAAAAAACCGGGGCCTGTAACAAGCTCCGGTTTTTTATTATGTCAATTTCAACGGTTAAGTCACTGTCTACTATTCATACTCACAAGGCCATCGGTAGCAAACGCCCATTTGCCACTAGCTACTAGCCACTCACTTTATGGAAATATGCCCAACTCTGCATAGCTGGTGCCTACTTTGTTAATGGCTACCACATAAGCCGCGGTACGCATATCGGGCACTGCCGGATTGGCCTTCCACGCATCCATAATCTCACGGGTGGCGGTAATCATGGTTTCTTCCAGTCCGCTGTACACCAGGTCTGCTTCATCTGCACCATGCATAATGAAATCTCTTTCTTTAGGGCTTACTTTTTTACTGGTAAGTTCTTCAATCTGCCCCAAAATATGACTGTTCATGTTTTCAGTAAAGCGTTTCTCCATGCGCCCATAACGTACATGGCTAAGGTTTTTTAACCATTCAAAATAACTAACGGTTACACCACCTGCATTTAAATACATATCGGGTACTACCAATACGCCTTTCTTAATAAATATTTCATCGGCATCTGGGGTAAGCGGTCCGTTGGCAGCTTCACCAATAATTTTCGCTTTTATATTAGGTGCGTTGTTACCATCAATTACGTTTTCCAATGCGGCAGGTATCAGTATATCGCAATCCAGCTCCAGCGCATCGCTTGATTTAGGAAAATTGGTAGCACCAGGGAAATTTAATATAGAACCGGTTTTTTTGCGGTGTTGAAAAACTTCATCTTCGTTGAGGCCGTCTGCGTTCATGATAGCGCCTTCATACTCTGCCAGCGCTATTACTTTTGCCCCACCCTCCCTGAAAAATTTGGCGGCATGGTAACCCACATTACCGAGGCCCTGTACAATAACCCTTTTGTCTTTTACCCCCAGGCTGAGGCCCAGTTTGTTCATTACATCGGGCATATTGCAAACTTCGCGCAAGCCATAATACACCCCCAGGCCGGTAGCCTCACGGCGGCCGCGTACACCACCCTGCGTAACGGGTTTGCCGGTAACGCAACCCAGGGCGTCAATTTCTCCGGGGCGCATGCTGGTATATGTATCCAGTATCCAGGCCATTTCGCGTTCGCCGGTACCATAATCGGGCGCAGGTACATCAGTGCCAGGTCCTATAAAATTTTTCTTGATCAGTTCATGGGTATAGCGGCGGGTAATTTTCTCCAGCTCATACACTGTATATTTTTTAGGGTCGATGCTGATTCCGCCCTTTGCACCGCCAAACGGTACGTTCACAATGGCGCATTTGTACGTCATCAGCGCGGCAAGCGCCATTACCTCATCCAGATTTACCGAAGTGGAAAACCGGATACCACCCTTACACGGTGTCTTGTGGTGAGAGTGCTGTACCCGGTAGGCTTTAATAACTTCAATCTTGTCGCCAATCTTTACGGGAAAATGCATTCTGTATACTGAATTACACTGTTTGATCTGTTCCAGCAAACCGGGATCGATGCTGGTAAACTTTGCAGCTTTATCGAAGCTCTTTTCTACGGCCCCAAAAAAACTGTATTCATGTTGTCCTGCCATACAATTTGATTTTAATTTTTATATAGTGTACAATCGTTTGTTAGTTAATCAGATGCCGTTCTAAGCTTGTTCCCTTACCACCCGGGAATGCTGTCAGTTCTTGTTCCCTTAATTTCAACACCTGGCTTAATTTGCCCACAGCTCAAAGTAGTAATCTATCTTTTTCCCTGCAGCTGGGATTCAATTCTGAAGAACGGATGGAGCCGTTATTTGTTTTCTTTTTCCAGCTTTGTTATTTTTCTGTCGATTCGAATTAGATATACAATAAGCCCGGTTAAGATGATTAATATAACCGTTACCACCACGTAAATTTTTCCGTTATGCCGCATATCGAAGGCGGTATATTGTTTTTCCGGATCGGCATCCTGCGCTACCAGCATTGCCGGCAACAGGTATAAACACAGAAGCAGCGAAAATATTTTCTTAGCCATTTAATAAACTTTTCTCTTTAATTAAATCCAGCCTGATTTTCAGGGAGGTGATCCATACGCCCAGTAAAGTCCATCCTATAATAGCGGGATAAAAAACCATTTTTATTCGGTTATCTGAGTCCCTGAAATTGAGCGCCGGATTGCCTTCTTTACCAGGGTGAAGGCTTTCCATCAGCCGGGGTAATATCCAGATAGAAGGAAACAGCATTGCATAAGCGAAGATGGCATATACTGCGCTGATGCGTGCTTTTTTGTCGATATCAGTTAACGAGCCCCGCAGTACCAGGTAGGCAAAATAAATGAGCAGGGCAATGGCAGCACCGGTCAATTTTGGTTCGGTAAAAATCTGTGAGGCATCGGCAAATTCCGTCCAGGTATATTTGGCCCACACTGCGCCGGTAGCATATCCCAATACTCCGAAAACGATACCCACTTTGGTAAAGTTGACAGCGTAAATATCGTCTTTAAGATTTTGGGTGCGCAGGTACCTGATAGAATAAACAACAGCAGTGGTAAACAGCGTCATCATGGCCATCCACATGCATACATGAAAAAACATGTTGCGGATGGTTTCATGTAAGATTTCGCGCGCAGGCATATTAAACAGCAGGCCCCCTATTACCGTATAGACAAGAATACAAACACAAACTATCTTCCACCAGGATTTGCGCATACTGTTTATTGTTTTGTTCCTTTCAACGGGTTGCAAGCGGCCGGAAAAGAAATTGGCATCGGTTTAAGGCGTTGCAAATGTAGTATAAACCTGTTCAATATACCACCCGGGCCAGGTAAAATTAGCCCATAACTGTTAGCAGTTAGTTATTGGCAAGCGCTGCCCATCAGTCTTTCCATAAAAACGGAAATAAAATAATAGCAAGGGCTACCACCAGTATATCCAGCCCGGCGAGTAATAAGATCATTTGAAGAAGACCGCCCTGTATGACATCAGAAAAAACAATACCTGATAGTTTCATCAGCAGCATCAGCTGTGGTATGATTAGCGGGAAACCCATAATAGCCATTAATGCCGCATTTTGCTGCGCCCTGGCGGCAATGGCAGACAGAAAAGTAAACACCAGGCTAAGGCTGGTACCACCCAGCAGGGTAATACCGAGGAACTGCCACCACCTGATAACCGGGTTGCCCAGAAAAACCGCAAATAAAAACCAGCTGGTAAGCGTCATGATTGCCATTAACAATACATTGAACACCAGTTTGCCTATGATAAAATCACGCGCACCGGCAATTGAATAAAAATACAGCATGCGGCCTTTGCTTTCTGCCAGGAAACTTTTGGCCACAGCATTTACGCAAACAAATAATTGAATCATCCAGAAGAGGCCGTTCCATACATTGATTTCTGGTTGCCCCATAGCAAGCCACAATACAAATATGGTGGAAGCAACATAGAGCAGCACGCCGTAAAAACTATACTGCTGCCGTATTTCCAGCAGTAAATCTTTTTTAAAAAGCGAAATGATATGTTGAAGTGGTTTGATAATAGTTGGTTTGCAACAAAAGTAGAGTATTTAATAATTAGTATTTAGTATCTAGTATTTAGTATTTAGACGACGCGGATTTTCAGCACAGAGTATTTAGTATTTAGTATAAAGTATCAAGACGACGCGGATTTTCAGCACAGAGTATTTAGTATTCAGTATTAAGACGACGGCGATTCAGCATACACTATTTGCTGCATTGCTACAGGTGACTGTATCCGTTATACAACAATCATTACAGACAAGCCCGAAGGGCTTGAATATGCATAATCGCGGGAGCAACGCGCGGAACGAAAAAATCTAGCTTCCCATGAAAAGAAAACTTCTGTAACCAGTAGAAAGAATACAATGAAATCCGCAAAAAAACCAAAGCCACAAGTCTTAATACTTAATACTAAATACTAATTACTATTTCACGTTATGATAGCAATACCTGCACCTTGGTTCATACATGTCTTTTTCGCCGAGTAAGACCTGGCCGGTAGAGGCGGCTTTGCGATATGAGTAGTTCGCAATATTTCCACATTTAACGCAAATGGCATGTAACTTGGTGATATAATCTGCCTTTGCAAGCAGAAAAGGCATTTGACCGAAGGGTTTGCCGGTGTAATCCATATCAAGACCGGCCACTATAACGCGTATGCCGCGGAGCGCAAGCTGGTCGCATACTTCAGGCATTTGATCATCAAAGAACTGGGCCTCGTCAATGCCTACCACATCTGCATCACTGGCCATCAGCAGAATGGTTTGTGAATTTTCGATGGGTGTTGAAACAATGGCATTTTCATCATGAGAAATAATATTCCGGATATCGTAACGTGTGTCCATTGCAGGCTTGAATATTTCTACTTTTTGATTGGCGATACGTACTCTTTTAAGCCGTCGGATCAATTCTTCTGTCTTTCCGCTGAACATGGAACCGCAGATAACTTCTATCCATCCGCGGCGTTCACCGGAAAGATTGGGCTCAATAAACATGCTTTAACATTATTTGCTTAAAAATACTTATTAACTTTAGGAGACATTATAACGTCAAATGTAGTACAACCCATGGAAAGAGTTAAGGCGCTCATCAACATACTGCAGGAACAATCGCAGCAAAATGCCGGCCCTGCGGTTTTACTGGCTACCGTACAGCAAATACAATTGGAACTTGCTGGAGGGGTTGCTTCGGGCAAGCAATTAGGCACTGCCAAAGTAGCCGTTGTAATGCCCAGCCACAGTAGGTTTATGCCCCCTGTGCAGGAAACGCCTGATGTTATCAAGCAACCCGTAGCTGCAGAAACGCGCGAATCCGCCCGTGTAATTGATATGCCGCAGACCAAATATGAACAGGCACCACCCGCTCCAAAAAAGAATGAAGAAAACGGATGGCTGTTCGACCCCATGAAGGAGATTCCTACACTGACCCACCAAACAACCGGCAAAGAACTGAATGATACTATAGGCCACAACGGCTCATCGCTCAACGATTCGCTAAAAACAGAAAAAACAGAATTGGCGGAGATTTTAATTGACTCGCCTATCAGGGATCTGAAAAAAGGCATCGGCATTAATGACCGCTATGTTTTTTTGAGCGAGCTCTTTCGCGGAGACGATGCCATGTATGAAAGAAGCATCAAAACCATCAATGGATTTCGCATACTGGCAGAAGCCGAATACTGGATGGAACGCGAATTGAAAGTAAAGCTGGGTTGGGACGATGGCAAAGCCACTACACAGCATTTCTATCAGTTAGTTAAGAGGCGATTTTCCTGAATGTAGGTCATGATCTTTCCGCTGGCGCCTTTGTTGGCGTACACGTAATCACCGGCAGCCCTGCCGGCCTTTTGCAACACGCTTTCATTGTTTATCAACTCCTGCAGTTTGCTTTCCAACTCCAGCGCATTGTCGATGTCGAATGCACCGCCCGAATCTACGAGCTCCACAGCTTCTGCAAATTTTTCGTATACAGGGCCAAATACCACTGGCTTACCGTACACTGCGGCTTCCAGCACATTGTGCACCCCATCATTGCCAAACCCGCCACCTATATAGGCTACGGTGGCATACTTATACAAGCGGGAAAGCAACCCGATATTATCTATGATCAAGACATTGGGCGATGGCCGGCCTCCCGCCGGTGCATCGGGTACTCCACTTAAGCCAGCAGCCTGCAATCTTGAATAACGGATGGTATGATGAAATAATTTTTCAATGTCTTTCAGGTGTTCCTCGTCAATTTCGTGCGGGGCAATGATAAATTTAATTTCCGGGTGTGTATTGGCGAAATGATCGAGTTCTTCTTCGTCTTCTTCCCAGGTACTGCCGGCCACAATAACGGGCGCAGCTCCTGTAAACCGGTCAATGATGGGCATTTCATGTTGCCGGGCGGCTATTTCAATCACCCTGTCAAACCGGGTATCTCCGCTAACGGTTACATTGTTATATAAGCCAATGCTTCCGAGCAATTTCTTTGATTCCTGGTTTTGTACAAACAGCCAGGTAAAACAGCCCAGCATATTGCGGTGAAAACTGCCCCAACTTTTAAAGAATGGCTGGCTGTTGCGGAATATGCCAGCAACCAGCAGTAACGGTACGCGTTCTAGCTTTATCTGTTGCAGGAAAAAGTGCCAGTATTCGTATTTGATCCATATTACCAGCACAGGTTGAACCATTGCCAGAAACCGTTTTGCATTAGCAGGACCGTCGGCGGGGAGATAAGTCACAAAGTCAACGCCCTGATAATCCTTTTGTATCTCGTAACCGGAGGGCGAAAAAAAGCTGAGCAACAGTCGATGGCCGGGGTAGGTTTGGCGTATTTGTTCCAGTAGAGGCCTGGCCTGTTCAAACTCGCCAAGTGAGGCGCAATGAAGCCATATTATGGGCGATTTGCCAGCAGCAGCAAACGCAGACAACCGGCTAAAAACATTTTTTCTTCCTGATAACCAACGCTTTGCCTTTTCATTGAACGGAGAGAGCACCAGGGCCCCGCACCAATACAGCCCTAAAAAAAATCGGTATAACAATATAGTCACCGTATTCATCAATTAAGTATACACAAATCTAAAATCAAACTTTCACCCTACCTATATTTTATTATTTTTGCCGCAAATTAATACTTAGTGATGCTACCTATCCAAATGGTTGACCTTAAGCAGCAATACCAGCATATCAAAGAAGATATAGATAAGGGCATCCATGCAGTTCTGGATAGTTCAGCATATATTAACGGCAAACCGGTGCAGGAATTTGCCGACAACCTGTCCGCTTACCTGGGCGTTAAACATGTTATACCCTGCGCCAACGGTACCGATGCATTACAAATTGCGATGATGGGGCTTGACCTGCAACCCGACGATGAAGTAATTACTCCTTCTTTTACTTATGTGGCTACCACCGAAGTAATTGCCCTGCTGCGCCTTCAACCTGTATTTGTGGAGGTAGATAAACAAAGCTTTTGTATAGACCCTGAAGCTATTCGCAAAGCCATTACCCCCAAAACAAAAGCCATTGTACCCGTTCACCTGTACGGGCAGGCTGCCAATATGGAAGCTATCATGCAGATTGCGGAAGAACATGGCTTGTTTGTGATTGAAGACAATGCGCAGGCCATCGGCAGTGATTTTACATTTTCCAACGGCACCATAAAAAAAACTGGTACGATTGGTACCATTGGCACCACTTCTTTTTTCCCTTCTAAAAACCTGGGTTGTTACGGAGATGGCGGCGCCATGTTTACCAACGATGACGCATTGGCGCAGCAATTAAAAATGATAGCCAATCACGGCCAAAGCAAACGTTATTACCATGATATGGTGGGCTGCAACAGCCGCCTGGATACCATACAGGCAGCAGTGCTAAAGGTTAAACTGAAAAAACTAGATGAATATATTGACGCAAGAAGAAAAGTTGCTTACTTTTACGATCACGCGTTTGCCAATCACCCAAAACTCAGCGTTCCGTTTAGATCACCCTATACCAAACACGTATTTCACCAGTACACCTTGCTGGTAGAAGGAGCAGACAGAGACGGATTGCACCAGTATCTTGCCTTAAACAATATCCCTTCCATGATTTATTACCCGGTGCCCGCCCACCGGCAGCAAATGTTTGCAGCATTTGGAGGCAGCAGTTTTGACCTGCCCGTGACAGACTGGTTAACAGAGCGTGTTATTTCTTTGCCCATTCATACAGAAATGGACAATGAACAGCTAACGTTGATTGCCTCAAAAGTTACCGAATACCTTAAATAATTATTAACCATAAATTAAAACCCCTTCCCCAATGAAGATAGCTGTAGTAGGAACAGGATATGTTGGACTTGTAACCGGCACCTGCTTTGCAGAAACCGGCAACGACGTAACCTGTGTTGATATAGACAAAAGCAAAGTGGAGAAACTTTCCAACGGTCAGATTACCATTTATGAGCCCGGTTTGGAAAAATTGTTCCTGCGCAACCTGAAAGAAGAACGCCTCCGCTTTACCACATCGCTTGAAGAAGGCATCAAAGAAGCCGCTATTATATTTCTTGCACTGCCCACTCCCCCGGGCGAAGATGGTTCTGCCGATCTTAAATACATCCTGGGCGTATCTGATCACCTGGGTAAAATTCTAACCGACTATAAAGTTATTATTGATAAAAGTACCGTACCTGTAGGCACAGCCGAAAAAGTACACGCTGCCATTGCCGCCAACTACAAGGGCGAATTTGATGTGGTGTCTAACCCGGAATTTCTGCGCGAAGGCGTAGCCGTTGATGATTTTATGAAACCAGACCGCGTTGTAGTGGGCACCTCTTCTGAAAGGGCCAGAAAAATCATGAATGATTTGTACAATCCATTTGTACGCCAGGGCAACCCTATTATTTTTATGGATGAGCGTTCAGCCGAGCTGACTAAATACGCTGCCAACTCATTTCTTGCTACCAAAATTACATTCATGAACGAGATTGCACTGCTTTGCGAAAAGCTGGGTGCCGATGTGGATATGGTACGCCGCGGTGTGGGCAGTGATGAAAGAATTGGAAAACGCTTCCTGTTCCCCGGTATTGGTTATGGTGGCAGTTGCTTTCCTAAAGACGTGCAGGCACTGGTAAAATCTTCCAGTGATGTAAAATATGAATTCAAGATTCTTAACGCGGTAATGGATATTAACGAGAAGCAAAAGCTTCACCTGATGCCCAAGATCCACAAATACTTTAATGGCAAACTGAAAGGAAAGAAATTTGCACTTTGGGGACTGGCATTTAAACCCAATACAGACGATATACGCGAAGCACCCGCCTTATATATGATTGATGCGCTGCTGGCAGAAGGTGCCACTGTGTGCGCATTTGACCCGGAAGCCATGCCCAATGTAAAACAAGTGGTAGGTGATAAGATAGGGTATGCAGAAAACCAGTACGACTGTCTTACAGATGCAGATGCGCTGATCATTGCTACAGAATGGAACGAATTCCGCACACCCAACTTTTTGAAAATTGTTACCTCACTTAAAAACAAAGTCATCTTTGACGGCCGCAACCTGTTTGATACCGGCGCTATCAAAGAACTTGGTTTTTATTACGAAAGTGTGGGAAGGGCCACCGCCGTTCCTGTCAACAGCAATTACAATAAATAAATAGTATGAGCAAAAAAAGAGTATTGGTAACTGGTGCGGCCGGGTTTCTTGGTTCGCACTTATGCGACCGCTTTATAAAAGAAGGATTTCATGTAATAGGAATGGACAACCTGGTAACAGGCGACCTTAGAAATATTGAACATCTTTTTAAGCTGGAACAGTTTGAGTTTTACCACCACGATGTGTCAAAATTTATTCATATTCCGGGCACACTTGATTATGTCCTCAACTTTGCATCGCCCGCCAGCCCGATAGATTATCTTAAAATTCCTATTCAAACGCTGAAAGTAGGATCGCTGGGTACACACAATTGCCTTGGGTTGGCAAAAGCAAAAAAAGCAAGAATACTGGTAGCGTCCACGTCAGAAATTTATGGCGATCCGCTGGTGCATCCGCAGACAGAGGAATATTGGGGCAATGTAAACCCGGTAGGGCCGCGCGGTGTGTATGATGAAGCCAAACGTTTCCAGGAAGCCATTACCATGGCCTATCATAATTTTCATGGCGTAGAAACCAGGATCGTGCGCATTTTCAATACGTATGGCCCCCGTATGCGGCTTAACGACGGCAGGGCATTGCCGGCCTTTATTGGCCAGGCTTTGCGCGGAGAAGATTTAACCGTATTTGGCGATGGTTCTCAAACCCGTAGCTTTTGTTATGTAGACGACCTGGTAGAAGGCATCTACCGGTTACTGATGAGCGATTATCACCAGCCGGTAAACATTGGCAACCCCAATGAAATATCGCTAAAAGATTTTGCGGAAGAAATCATTAAACTAACCGGTACCAAGCAGAAAATAGTATACAAACCCCTGCCAACGGATGATCCCAAACAACGCAAACCAGATATTACGCGCGCCAAAGAGGTGTTAGACTGGGCACCAAAGGTAAACCGGGCAGAAGGGCTTAAAATTACGTACGATTATTTTAAATCTTTGCCCAAAGAAGAGCTGGTAAAACAGCCCAAAGAGTTTAAAAGTATTATGTAATGATATTGGATTGTAAACAAACCATTCTATGAGTGATTTTTCCAGAACAATACTAGTGACCGGCGGTGCCGGCTTTATAGGCTCGCATGTTGTACGCCTGTTTGTAAATAAATACCCCGCGTACCGCATCGTTAACATGGACGCGCTTACCTATGCAGGCAACCTGGAAAACCTGAAGGATATAGAAAAAAAGCCCAACTATATTTTTGAAAAAGCTGATATTACCAGCGAACAGGAAGTGGAAGCATTGTTTGACCGTTACCATTTTGACGGTGTTATTCACCTGGCCGCAGAAAGCCATGTAGACAGAAGCATCATGAACCCGCTGGCGTTTGTGAAAACAAATGTATTGGGTACCGTAACACTGCTTAACACCTGCCGGCAACACTGGAAAGACAGCATGGAGGGTAAACTGTTTTACCACGTATCAACCGATGAAGTGTACGGATCGCTGGGTGCAGAAGGGTTCTTTACAGAAGAAACACGTTACGATCCGCATTCTCCTTATTCGGCTTCCAAAGCAGCGTCTGATCATTTTGTAAAGGCATACCATGATACGTACGGACTGCCGGTTATCATGAGCAATTGTTCAAACAATTACGGCTCTCATCACTTTCCGGAAAAGCTGATACCGCTGATGATCAACAACATTAAAAACAGCAAACCATTACCCGTATACGGCAAAGGCGAAAATGTGAGAGACTGGTTATATGTAGACGATCATGCAAGGGCCATCGATACCATTTTCCACAAGGGCAAAACCGGCGAGAGCTATAATATCGGCGGCTTTAATGAATGGAAGAACATAGACATCGTGCACCTGCTGTGCAACATTATGGATAAAAAATTATCGCGCGCACCCGGTACCAGTGCAAAGCTGATCACTTATGTAAAAGACAGGCCGGGCCACGATTTGCGGTATGCTATTGATGCAACCAAGCTAAACAAGGAACTGGGCTGGTCACCATCGCTGCAGTTTGAAGAAGGACTTGAGAAAACAGTTGATTGGTACCTGGCCAATGAAACCTGGATAAATGATATTACATCCGGCAATTACCAGCATTACTATGCAGAACAGTATGCAAAAAGATAAGCCTTTTTATTTTTGTTATATATAGCCGCCTTACCATTTACGATTAAAAGAATCTATCATTCAATGCCATTCATACAAACTGAATTTCCTGATTTGCTGATTTTTGACCCTGTTGTTTTTGGGGATGACAGGGGTTATTTTTTTGAATCCTACAATGAAAACACTTTTTCCGCGGGAGGAAATGTCAATATCAAATTTGTGCAGGACAACCAGGCAAGGTCTGTATATGGTGTGGTAAGGGGTTTGCATTTTCAGAATAACCCACATTCGCAAACCAAACTTATAAGAGCGTTGCAGGGCAGCATATTGGATGTGGTACTGGATTTGCGTAAGGGCTCACCTACCTACGGAAAAGTTTTTACCATTGAATTATCAGCAGAAAACAAAAAACAGTTACTGGTACCGCAAGGTTTTGCACATGGTTACTCTGTGTTGAGCCCCAGCGCCGAAGTATTTTATAAATGCGATAACTTTTACAATAAGGAAACAGAGGGCGGCGTAAGCTACAATGACCCTGCATTGGCCATTGACTGGCAAATACCCGCCGATAAAATCATTCTTTCAAAAAAAGATACAATGTATCCCGTTTTTGCTGACTGCGTACATAATTTTGTTTTTGAACAATAACCAATTTTATGCCCAAACCTGTAATCATTGTTACTGGCGCCAGCGGTCAGTTGGGAACAGCTATTAAATCATTAGCTGCCGGGTATAACCAATTCCATTTTAATTTTCTTACCAAAGATGAGTTGTCGATAGACGATGGAGCCGCCGTACAGGCATATTTTGAAAAAACAGCGCCTGCATATTGTATCAATTGCGCTGCTTATACAGCAGTAGATAAAGCAGAGACGGAACGCAGCCAGGCGATGCGCATTAATGGAAAAGCCGCGGGACTACTGGCCACAGCGTGTGCCAGGGCCGGCGCAAAACTGGTGCATATATCTACTGATTATGTTTTCGACGGAACTGCCAGCATCCCTTACAAAGAAGACGATAGCACCAACCCGGTTAATTATTACGGCGCTACCAAACTGGAGGGGGAAAAGCTTTGCCTGGCCAACAATGCAGATAGTATCATAATACGCACATCGTGGGTGTATGCAGCGTACGGCAACAATTTTGTAAAAACCATGATGCGGTTGATGAAAGAAAGAGAAAGCCTGAATGTAGTGGATGATCAATGGGGCTCGCCAACGTACGCGGTAGATTTGGCAACTGTTATTTTATCGATTATTGCAGCGGATAAAGACGGCGGCGGCAGTTGGGTACCGGGCATTTATCATTACAGCAATGAGGGCAACATTAACTGGCATGATTTTGCGGTGGCAATAAAAAAGTTAACGGGCAGCGCTTGTGTGGTAAACCCTATTCCTACTTCTAAATACCCCACTCCTGCTAAAAGGCCCGCTTATTCAGTAATGAGCAAAGAAAAAATAAAGTCAACTTACCACACTGTTATTCCGCAGTGGCAAAGCAGCCTCGCTGTATGTATCAATAATATTAATGCGACTAGTGCCTGAGTTCCCCTGTCTTGCGGACAAAGAATATAGTTTCGTTCAGTCGAAGACGTTAGATTTATTGGTGAAACTACCCTTTTGCCTTAGCTAAACCACCGTTTTTACACTCCTCTTTTTATATAAACTATACAGACTGCAGGCAGATAGTACAACCATAAAAGGTTCAACGGGGTAGGTATAGCGTTGCATGGCAAAGTAAACAATGTGCACCATGGTAACTACAAAGAAAGGTATGATAAGTATGAGTACGTTATAATCTTTTCTGTTTTTCCACCAGGCAGGCAGTCCAAATACAATCAGAAAAAGATTGCCCAGTCCAATAACGATGCGGGTAACAACCATTCGGCCTGATGGCGTAGACGCTGCATAGAAGCCCCATAGTTCCCATAGATTGGCAAACCGGCTTTTTACGTAGGCTACCGGCTCATTTTTGAATGTATTTATGTACAGTTGTACCGCCTTGGCATTGGTGTTGTATTCCGGATGTTTATCGGCATATAAAAAATCGATGTGGTTACCAGAAGCAGTTACCGAGGTAAGTATATTAAAACGGCCATGGCCTGCCAGCGAAAACTCGTTTGTTTTTGTATAACAATAAAAACCCATCAACAGAAGTGGTATCAGGGTGCCAGCCACCAGGCGCCAGTTGAATCTTTTAAGGGAAATTGTATCCAGCAACAGCAGTAACAAAAATACCGGCAGCATTTCGGTACGCACCAGCGTGGCCAAGCCAACAAAAAGACCAGCCAGCCAGTACCGCCGGTTGTAATAAAAAAAATAACTACCCAACAAGAAAAAGGAACAGGGTACTTCTGTCATCAGCCACCGCACGTAATTAATCTGAGAAGGAAAAAATGCCATGATACCTGCAGCCAGCAACGCAATATTTTCATGCTTGAAAATTTTCCGCGCAATATTCCAGGTAAAATAGATGTTGAGTACAGACATGGCAATATTCATCCACAGCAATACTACAATGGCAGCAGGGCCGGTAATAGCTTTTACCAATGCTATGATAGCCGGGTAACCATTGGGAAAAAAATTGGTGTAGCCACCGCGTAACAGTGCATCTGCCTGTTCAAAATAGTCGTGCGAGTCTGTATGAATGTTTGGTAAGGGCGCAAAAAATGTTACCACAATCCTGGCAAGCAGCCCAGATAAAAGGATGCCCAGCAATATCTTTTGAGGATAGTCTGTGCTGCCCTTGCGTGCCTGTAACAGCACTGAAAGCTTTGTGCCGGTATTTGTAATAAAATTCATCTACGGTTTATAAAATAAAATTTGGGTTATCATCGGTAGGCAGTATAAATAACTGCCTATTTTATGCTTTACCTGCGTGCCTAAAATGCATTTTCATCTCCCTTCACGGTACGGTATACGGTTAAGAACATAATGCGCATATCCAGCCAGATGCTCCAGTTTTCCATGTACCAGATATCATGTTCAATGCGTTTGCGCAGTTGCTCATCGTCTTTTATTTCTCCGCGGTAACCATGCACTTGTGCCCATCCTGTTACCCCCGGTTTCAAAAACTGGCGTACCATGTATTGCCCCATAATTTTTGAATAGTCTTCTGTATGGCGCAGCATGTGCGGTCTGGGCCCCACTATACTCATTTCTCCTTTGAATACATTAATAAACTGCGGAAATTCGTCCAGGCTGGTACGACGCATAAATTTACCAATACGCGTCAGGCGGTCGTCATTACGCTGCGCCTGTTTTGTATTGGCTTCATTGTTTACTTTCATGCTCCTGAATTTAAGACAATTAAATGTCTTGTTATCACGACCGGTTCTTTGCTGAGCAAAGAAAATCGGGCCTTTTGACTCAAGCCATATGATCAGTCCGAGCAGCGGGATAAGCCAGGAAAGTATAAATACAATCACCATAAAACTTACCACCAGGTCAAAAAATCTTTTACGTCCGCGGCTGCTTACATCATCCAGCGGCTCACTGCGCATAGACAATACAGGCATATCACGCAGGTAATTGATATGCACCGGTTGCCGAATAAATAAACTGAGGTCTGGTATGAGACGAAAGCGGATACACTCCTGATCGGCCTGCTTAATCAATTCATAAATTACTTTATCCTGTTCCGGTGCAATGGTGGAATAAATTTCGTTAATATCCATTCTTTTAGAAACAGCCAATGCATCACCAATATTACTCAGTATGGGATAGGTCGAAAGTTCATGCACGTTGTTTTCTTCTTCACAAAAGCCCATTATTTGCGTGTTAAGACTTTCCTCCTCCAGGTAAGTGGCGAGTTTCTTTGCCATATCATTATACCCAAGAATAATTACTTTCTTTGAAAGATGTTCACCGTGTCTGAAATAGTGCCGCAGCAGCAGGTAGATAAACCGGTTGAGTAAAAGAAAGGTGCCGCTCAGTAATATCACAGAAATAATAAAAATGCGTGATAACTGGTTCTGTCGGAAAAAGAAAAGATACATCATGGTAACCGCCAGCCAGAGTATATACACACGCATACTTTTGCGCGCAAATATCTCAAACGACATAATATGGTATTCGTTATAAATGGCCGATATCCAGCACAGTACCAGCCAGGATGTATTCAGGAACAGCCAGTACCGGAAATAGGCGTTCACAAACTCCGGTTGTATTCTTGAAATAAATACCAGCGTAAGGGTTACTGCAAGGTTGAGTGTTAACAGGTCGAGCCCTGCCACAGAAGCCTGCAAAAATCTGATAAAGCGACGATTCATAACTAATAGTTGTTCATGCGTGAATAAAAGACCGGTCTCAAAGTTTCTTTAATGCTGCTTCCCACTGCTTCATAATATTTTCTTTGGAAAGAAACTGTTCTGCATAGCGACGCGCATTTGTTTTATACTGTTCCATATTGCCGGCCAGCGCTTTTTCAATTCCTGCCTGCAATGCAGTGGCATTCTCCGGTTCAATCAAAATGCCTGCCTGGTGCTCATCTATTACCTGGTATAAGGTGGAGCCTGGTAAAGCCGTAACAATGGCCAGACCGCCTGCTGCCAATATACTCACCAGCTTGCTTGGCATAACGAGGTCAGTGGCAGATTTTTTCTGCAATACCAGGTGTACATCGGCAGTTGCCAGCAATGCAGAAAGTTTTTCATAAGGCTGCAATGGAAAAAAATGAACATTGGTAAGGCCTGCCTCCCGTGCGCCGGCCATCAATTTCTCCTTGCCACCACCGTTGCCGGTTATCACAAAATGAATTTCCGGGCGATTTATAAATTGTTTGGCTACGGTAAGTATAATTTCAAGCCCCTGCTTCTCTCCTACATTGCCCGAATACAATACTACTTTGTCAGAACTACTAAGGCCAAATGCTTCACGGAGCGACTGGCTTTTACTTAACGGTGTGATGGCATGCTCATCTACCCAGTTGGGAAACATAATAATCCGGGAAGAAGCAATGCCCTTGGATTCAATTTTTTTCTGCATGCCGGGGCTAATGGTGGAAATGGCATTGCTGCGCTGCAGAATAAATTTTTCCATACCAAACATGATATTCAAAAACCGTTTGTTTTTTATCATGCCCAGGTCTTTGGCAGCATCTACCTGTAAATCCTGGATATGCGTTATCAGTTTAGCGCCTTTAACCCTGGCATATAACAGCGGCAGCATTCCCAAATGAAAAGGCGGTGATATAACGATGACGATATCACGCTTTTTTTGAAACAATGTTTTAAACCAAACCGGTATCATGGCAGCCACAAATGAAAATTCATGCAGGATGCGTTTAGACGATGTAACGTTTGCGGGTATATACAGCGGGCAACGAAATATGCGCGCACCATCGCGTGTTTCGGTACGCCACCAGCGGTTGCTATACCCCTCTTGCGCCTTCCACATAGGGTAGTAAGGCGTAGCGGTAATAACATCTACGGTATGACCATTTTTTGCAAGCCATGCGCCCATTTCACCGGTATATTTACCAATGCCTGTTAGTTCTGGCGCATAGTTGATACCATAAATAAGAATTCTCATAACTACAAGGCCCGTTGGCGCTGTTATTCAGTTTTATAAAAATTTTGAACAACAGGTTTTCACATGTTGTCTTTCCATCGTATTTTTTTAAACACCGCCGGATTGCCGCTATAAATACCATTGGCTGGCAATGAGCCAGATACAGTAGAACAGGCTGTTACCACACTGTCTGTTCCCACAGTTGAATGTGGAGAAACAAAAGTACCTGCACCAATCCAACAACCGTCTTCCAGCGTAATGGGCCCGTTGCGGTAAGGCATGGCAGCATCTCTGTAATCATGATTGCCGCCACACAAAAACACCCGCTGGCTAATGCACACATTGTTGCCGATAGTCAGTAGTTCAAAATTCAACAGAAACGCTTCTTCGCCAATCCAAACATCGTCACCAATCTTTAGCTTCCACGGCATGTGGATATTGACCCTCGGTTTTATCACCAATCCTTTTCCTACTTTGGCCCCAAACAACCGCAACAGCGCAGCTTTCAATGAAGAAGGAAAGGGAAAAGCCGTCAGAAAAAAACACATTTTCACCAGGTACCAGGTAATGATCTTTCCTTTGCCCGCACCACTGTTGTAGTTATGGGTGCCATCAAAACTGGCCAGTCGTACCCGTGAAGCATTATTTGAAAGACTCATTGTTGTTACGCTGTTTTGTTCATTGATTTCTGTTCTATAATTTCTTCGCAAATACTGATATAAGCATTTGCCCTTCCGGCTGCGGAGGGAAATTGTTTTACCCGCTGCAGGCCATTTTTAACCAATTCGGTATACAGGCCGTTGTTGTTTATCAGTCCAATAATTTTGTCTGCAATGTCTGCCGGGTTCAACGGGTCAAAATAAATGGCTGCATTGCCGCATATACTCCTTGCAAAACTCAGATCGGAAGTAAGGATGGGCCTTTTCATTATCATGGCTTCCGGGTATGAAGCCGAAAAGCATTCCAGCATGGTAGGCAAAAACAGTGCATCTGATTGTGCATAGATTGCCGGGCATTCTGCAGCTGCCACCACACCCAGGTTTCTTATGTTTGTATCGCCTGCAAAGACGGCATCAAATTCATTACTGGTTATAGTAAGGTAGAAATATACATTGTTGTAACCTTTTTGCTTAAGCGCTTTTGAAACCCTGGTTATTATTGAAAGGTTTTTGTGCGGAAAATTAGATGATAGGGTAACCAGGTTAACCTCTCCGGGCCGCTTTGCAGGAAACTGAACTTTTGCTGCTGCAAGGTTTACCGGATTATTAAAATGATGGTTATAGGTGTTGTTGACTACGTAAATATTCTTCTGCTGTATATTGAAGTATTTTGCCAGACGGTGTTTTACATCATCTTCCTCCACCACATGGTATTGTGCATTCTTCCTGATAAAATATTTTTTGATGGAATTTTCCAGCCGGGCTTTTAGTTTTTGTTTAAAGGGCAGCTGTTGTAAAAAAACAGAGTCGGGGTTGATGGCCCAGGGATAAGCAAAGCCTGCCAGGTGTGGAGCCTTTGGTGTCCAGTAAGTGGGTGCAAAAACAGAAAATACAATAGCTGCATTAAAACTTGTCTCGGCCTCGCCCAGCTTTCTGATTTGTGTAGAAAACCCACGGCTGCCCGGTGTGCCGGTTGACAACGCCAATACCCTGCAGTTGTGCGGGAAGCTGCTGGCGTTTATCTGCCGCTCCACTTCTTCAGACACCACAATAAGGTAATTGTGCCGGGTAATGTTCTTTACTTCTTCAAGAAAAGAAAGTGTTACTTGCAAGGCACCGCTTTTGCGTATGTTGGAAGCGTTTATCAGAATATTCATTGTATGCTTTCTTTTAGCAGGACACGCTGTGTGCCTGTTTTACAGCTTAAGCCACCGATGCTTCAATGGCATTGATAGCGCCTTCTGCAAATCTTTCAGGCCCCCACTGTTTAATGTGCTGGTACCCCTCGCTGCCCATGCGTGCTGCAAGCGATGGATCTTTTACAAAATGCTCCAGCACCGTACTCAGTTGTTCAACAGAAGCAGGATCAAACGTATACCCGTTTTTACCATTTACCACCAAATCCGCCGCACATCCTACATTTTCAGAAACAATAACCGGGCTGCTGCATGCCATGGCTTCGTTTACAACAAGCCCCCATTCTTCATACATACTGGGCAAAATAAACGCTTCGCAACGTGCAAAAAATAAGGGTGTCTTGTCTACTTGCTGAAAAGGATAAAACACCACTTCGGCACGTGGCGGCTGTTGTGCACCATTGCCTGTTGCATTGCGGGTGGGTAGCTGTAATGTGGCTACCAGTTTTTTTAATGCGTCCTGTTCTTCCCCTTCGCCTACCAGCACAAGGGCGATATCCATAGAAGGGGAACGCTGCAGCAGGCTGGCATACGCCTTTACCAGCGACTCAATATTCTTTTTAGTGGCAAACCTACCCAGGCTTAAAAAATAACGTTGCGGCAAATCGGTTATTGGCAGCTGCGCCGGGCTAAGTGCGCGCCATTTGTCAGCCTGTTTTGCAAAATAATTTACATCCACCACATCAAACCCAAGAAAAACTTTGGAGGGTTGTTGTCCGTAATCGCAGGCAAATTGCTTATGCGGCGTTCCGCCAACAATGGCGCTGCTGAATAATCTCACCAGCAGGTGCTTAAACAAACGTCCAGGCAATGACGCTTTTTCTGTGCGTTTCCACGACTCGCTCATTAAAATAAGTTTGGTACCGCTCAGACGGGCGCTAAATACACAAAGCATATTTGGAAAAGGTGAGTAGCTGGGCAATAAAACTGCATCAATTTTTTCTTTCCTGATGTATTTAGACAATGCGGCTGCTACCTTAAATGCTTCAATTACCCCACTACCATCTTCATTCCCCAATGTAATAACAGTGGCATTTTTAGGTGTACCGGTTTTCCATCCATAATTACGGCTGGTCTCATAAATACGGAATGCCACCAATTCACTATTGCGTTCATTCAACGCGGTGGCCAGTGCTTCCATGCGCGCAACATGGTAAGGACCAAAATCTTTGAATACAATTCCAATTTTATTCATTCCCGCGATCTTATTTGCCGTTTCGTTCATAGTCAAAAACTTATTTTTTAGTAAATGGCTTCTCGCCCACAAAATGCAACAGCCAGCTGATGATGATACAGATAATTATTCCAACACAGGTATACCCAAAATGGGCAGGTAACCGGCCGCCGTTGGCTTTCATTACATAACCCGATATGAGGCAAACCACCGGCATGTGCAATGCATACATAGTGTATGAAAAGGGGCCGGTCTTTTCAAACTTTTTCAGCAGGTTAAACCAGTTAGTGGTAAGCACCAGGTATAAAAACACGGCTATTGCCACAGTAAGCAGTATCTCTTTACCAATAATGGCAAAATTGCCCGCAAACGCACCGGCCACTATCAGTAGCAGGTAGACGCCTGCCGCTTTGTAACTAAATGTTTTGTACAACAGTATATCTGCCAGCAACATTCCGGTAAACCATATAATAAAAAGACTGAGTACTTTGTGTAACAGCAGCGGCATGCCTGCACCAAAACGCAGATTGAGCCACCAAATAAGAACCACCGCTGCGGTAACCAGGTATTTGTTTTTTCTAAACAACAGCAGCAGCGGCATGTACAGAATATAAAACCACCACTCATACATGAGCGACCACAAAGCACCGTCTGTACCCCATACCGGCGTATATACTTTCTGCACAAAAAAAAGGTTGCCCAGCAAAGTGGTCAGGCTAAGATCAGGATGTATATTGTCATTGATAGACGGGTAGGGCGTTTGTGAAAAATAAACAGGTAGTTGCAGATGCATGCCCCAACGGTCTAGCGCAAACGTAACGGCAATGGCAATCAGCAAGGGAGGGTAAATACGTTTTACACGGCGGTAGAGATAATCCTTTGCATCAAATTTTCCTTCTTTATCTACCCGCTTTGAAACACTATAGTGTATTACAAACCCCGACAAAACAAAGAAAAACAGAACCGCTTCATTACCAAATTTAAAGGCTGAGAAAAAATACATCAGCCCTTTATTAAAAAGAGAATAAGAATCCGGGTGTTGTGTATAGCCCATTTCATATCCTTCCCAGAGCAGCCAGCGGCAATGGTGTATCACTACATAAATGGCAGCAAGGCCCCGTAGCGCGTCCAGTATTTTTAAATTGTCTTTTATGATGGCTCTGCTCATATTCAATTAAAGGTTTGCCAGTTCACGGGCAAACCTGCCGGTATTATATTGCTGAACAGTAGCCAGGCAATTGTTTGATAAAGATGCCAATGCTGCAGGATTATTTACAAAGCCTATCAGCTTTTCTGCAAGCTCAGTGGCGGTATTGTGTTGCAGCACAACTCCATCTTTGTTATCGGTAACTACTTCTCCGCAGAACAAGCTCGCTACAACCGGCACCTGCCAGGCCATTGCTTCTAACTGCGTAAGTCCGAAACCGTCTGAAAATGTAGGAAACAGAAACACATCGGCATTTTGGTAGAATGCATCCGTTTCTGCCCTGGTGGCAAGCCCCTTGTAATGTATGTTGGGCGCCTGCAATAATGATTCTGCTATTTCCGATGAACCTACCAGTACAAATTCTACAGGGTATTCTTTCAGTAGTTGCGCTGCATCCAGCACCAGGTGAATGCCTTTTCGAAGTGTAAGGGTACCCAGGAAGAGGCATCGCAATGGCCTTTCTTTTGTAAAAGTGGCCGGGTAGACCTTTTTAAATTTCATGTGCGCGTCATTCAGCTGATAAGGCAGCGGCACCACTTTTATTTTGGCTTCAGGAATTCCTTCTTCTATCAAACCTTTTTTGCTCCAGGCAGAATTCACCATGATGACATCAGACAGGCTGCATTCTTTTCTCCAGTTCTGCCATAATATCTCTGGCGCCTTTTGCCAGGCGCTGGGGTATATACCGGCATACTGCTCAGTAATAGCGGCCACAATTTTTTCTTCCTGTATCGCAGGGTCTATCTGGAACAAAATGGTTTTCTGTTTTCTGTTGGCGGCTGCTTTAAATATTTCGAGCGATGTGTAACTGATTCCCAATACGGTTGTTGCCGGCAGCTTTAAAAAAACCGGCAACGCTTTTTCCTGGAACTTGTTGTTGCGCGCAAGAATCAGGTTCCAGTCGTTGTTGAATTTTAAACGGAGGCGTATTTCCGCAATAAGGAACGCAATACTGAAATGTTTTATTTTCCGGTGGCTAATTTCCCCGGCAAACCTGCTGGAGAATGATTTTACCATTCGCATAGGAAAGCGCGATAGCAGCTTTCTCATCCATTTATCTTTTATCCAGGTATCTGTAACCAGCATTTCCAGTTTATCCTGAGATGCCAGCGCCTTGGGTAAAAGGTAATGCGCCCGTGCGCCAATATGAATACAGATTATCTTATCAGGCATAGGGTAATTGCTTTTGCAGGAATTTTTTGTACATGCGGGTAAAGATGATCATGGGCCAGAAGCTCATCAGTACAATGGCAAAATCTCCAGCCATATCTCCGCTGCGGAAAATGGGTATCATGCTTACCAGAATAATGGCAACCAGGAAAGCGCTCAGGTCTGAGGTAAATACGCTGAATGCCCGGTACATGTAGGCAAGCAGCCATGCCCACAGCACGCTTAAGATAATTACCCCCGGTATACCGCCTTCGGCATAAAAAACACCCCAGATGGTGGGTGAGAAACCGGCGGTATCTTCATTTACCCAGCCATGCCGGGCTTCTACATTTCTTACCCAACTGGCCAGCGGCTTACCGGGCCATAGTGATCTTGGAATGGGACGCAACAATACATTCAGGTGTTCCTGCCCGTGCTCGTACGGCAGTTCGTCTGGGTATACCTGGTAGATCATCATAAACCCGTCTATAAAGTTGATATCATCTGATATCTTCAGTCTTTCCACGCTTTCATTGTATAGCTGTCCAATGGTGAGATCAGATAATTTTTTATACCGCAATACGCCGGCAGCAGAAAACACAACCATGGTTACAGAGATGCCCACAATGGCAAAGATCAGTTTCCTGGAGGGCGATATATTTCTTGCCAGGTAATAGCCAACAGGCACCATCCAGCCTAAAAACTGGAAACGCATGGCAGTGTCATAAGTGATATAAGCCAGGAAAAGAAAAATGACAACAGACATGGGTGTTATACGCCTGGTGCTGGCCCTGTCTGCAATGATTAGCAGAAAAAAGAAAATAATGAAAGAACTGGTGGCCAGTTTTATAAGGGCAGAATAGGCCGTACTGTTATCACCCCCGCGAAGTATCACTGAAATGGCACCAAATAATATCAGCCCGTAAATGATATGCTTTCTTTTAGACCGCACAAACGTATGTAGCAGCTCGTTAGAATCATTGATTTTTGCGGGGGGCTTAAAAAAATACATAAAGCAATACATCATGATGGTGGTACCCATCAAAATCAGATCACTTACTTTATACGCAATATCAAAATTCCATTTAAAGGGAATAACGTACTCAAAGCTTACCCATTCAGAATAGCCTGCACGCAAGGATACCACCCTGTATTCTACAAAAATGTTGAATAAAACAAGGAACAGCGGCACCTCGGCTTTTTTCTTAATAAAAAACCAAATGGCTGCGGCTGCATTGATGGCCAGAATAAGGTATGTATAATTTCTATCCATGCGGGGCCTTTGCGCAGGCCTTAATTATTAAAACTGATGAATTACAATAGCAATGTTTTCTTAAACAAAAATACCGGTTTACATATCCGGCTTTTTTTTGCGGTTCCCAAAATAACCAGTGTAAAAACGCTGTACATATGCAGGCACTTGTGCCACTTCTTCTGCAATACCATTCTTAAAGCCCACCCATGTATCATTGGTTAATACCAGCGATTGCTTCAGTACAAAAGGTATCAACACAATATCTGAAATGACGGTGGAAACAGCGGCTCCTTCAATCCCAAAATAGTGCGACAATACGCCACAGGCTATGATGGCCAGTACCATGGCAATGAGATACCGCACCGCAAGGCCTTCATACTTATTTGAAGCCATATGTATAACGCTGCTGGTAAACCAAAGTGCATTAAATGGTATAGGCAGCAGGAATAATAGTAATAACGACTGTGGCAGGGGAATGTTGCCGTGTGTCCAGAAAGCAAACAACCATTGTCCGAATATGGCCAGGCACAACACACAGAAACAGGCAGCTGCAATGGAAACAGATACGCCAATGCGGTGCAGACGGGCAATGCGTTTATAATCGCCTACGCCAAACAGCAGGCTGAGTTCTGGCCACATAACCTGGTTGATCAGTTCCAGCATTTGGTTGATGGACCTTACCAGGGTGCGCACAGAGCCAAAAACAGCCACTGCCACGGGGCCTAGAATAATTTGCACTACCATGATATTGCCCTGGTAGATAAGTGCGTTACCCAGCGGAAAAGCCTGAAACGAAAGGCCCTTTTTAAACAAAGGCCTGAATTGTTCTTTGCGTATAAAGCTTCTGGAAAAAGTTATCTCATTGATGGCGCGGTAGCTAAGCGCCTTCATGGCAAATGTAAACAACAGCGACACTGCCAGCACTGCCAGCGCCAAATGATCAAAGCGGTGGCTGAACTGCAGCACAATTACCATGGCACCCAGTTCAAGCCAAGGGCGGAAGCTGTACAGCAGTACCGGCATATGCGCCTTACGTGCTGCACGAAACCGCGCTTCATACACCTCACCATAAAATGTAAGCAGGGTAGAAATGGTAAACCAGATGATTACCATGGTGATCTCACGGTGGCGGTCAACCGGTAATTTAAGCAGGCTCTCTGAAGGCAAAAATGGAACAATGGCCGATATAAGTACAAAGCCGGTGACAAAAATGGCTGTTACCAGCGCCAGTGTGGTTGAATAAACAGTTTTTGCTTTATCTATGTTGCCGGCAGCAGCGGCCATAGACATTTCATTGGAAGCCACGCTCCCAAAGCCCAGGTTGGCCAGTTGAATCCAGGAGGGAAAAGAATACAATACCAGCCAGCGGCCATAGTCTTCTACTCCCAGAAATGCCAACAACACCGGAATTTGTACCAGCCTGAACAATACAGTTGATATCTTACCCCATCCACTGGCCAGGGAATTGCGGATTAACGCAGCTTTTAGTTTCATTGGTGCTTAAGTACAGCGCTGTGCTGATGGTAATTGCCTGAATGCTAAGTACAGCCGTAAAAAATAAAGAAAGGCTTTACTGCTAGGTACAAGCCTTTCTTTGCCCGGACGATTCACCGTATTTAATTTATTCGAACTGGTTTTTGATCAGGTAGCCATTGTCTTTTAACAGCTTTTCTTTGTGGAAGTGGTCAACGTCTGCTTCCACCATTTCTTTTACCAGCATGGCCAAATCGTATTTGGGTTTCCATCCCAGTTTTGTATTGGCCTTGGTGGGGTCGCCAATCAGCAATTCAACTTCTGTTGGCCTGAAATATGCTGGATCCACACTTACTACTTCCAAACCTTCTTCTACCTGGTAGGCAGGATTTGAACATTTTGCCACATACCCTTTTTCTTTTGCGCCTTCTCCTTTAAACACAATTTCAATACCCAGTTCGGCAAAAGCCATGCGCACAAATTCTCTTACACGGGTGGTAACACCAGTAGCAATTACAAAATCTTCAGGTTCTTCCTGCTGCAATATCAGCCACATGGCTTCTATATAATCTTTGGCATGTCCCCAGTCGCGCTGTGCATCAAGGTTACCGAGGTATAGTTTATCCTGCAGGCCCAGTGCTATTTTGGCAACAGCGCGGGTAATTTTACGGGTTACAAATGTTTCACCGCGCAGGGGGCTTTCATGGTTAAACAAAATACCGTTGCAGGCGTAGAGGCCATATGCTTCGCGGTAGTTTACTGTAATCCAGTAAGCATACATTTTCGCAACTGCATAAGGGCTGCGGGGGTAAAATGGCGTGGTTTCCTTTTGAGGAACTTCCTGTACCAGCCCGTATAATTCTGAAGTAGAGGCCTGGTATATTTTTGTTTTTTTCTCCAGGCCAAGAATACGAATGGCTTCGAGTAATCTTAGCGTGCCTATGCCGTCTGCATTGGCGGTATATTCGGGCGTATCAAAACTAACTTTTACATGGCTCATAGCACCCAGGTTATATATTTCATCTGGCTGGGTTTGCTGTATGATGCGTATCAGATTGGTTGAATCTGTAAGGTCTCCGTAATGCAGGGAGAAGCGAAGATTTCTTTCATGCGGATCCTGGTACAGATGGTCAATACGATCTGTATTGAACAGGGAGCTTCTTCTTTTGATACCATGTACCATGTATCCTTTGTTAAGTAAGAATTCTACGAGGTAAGCCCCATCCTGTCCAGTAATACCCGTAATCAACGCTGTTTTCATGTAAAAATTTTTAAATTAAAAAATCAAGGAAATGTATAAAAATATATACAGGCCCCTTTGGCTTTTGCAAAGCTAAGGAAACACCTGAGTACCCTTGTTACTTGTTATTGGGTGTAAATGGAGGTTTATGCAACTCCTTCGGTTACGGATGTTTTTGTCTTTTGCAGAAAATCCTGGTAGGCCAGTTTAATGCCTTCTTCCAGCTGCACCCGGTGCCGCCAGCCAAGGGAGTGCAATTTGGAAACATCCATGAGTTTACGCGGCGTGCCGTCTGGCTTTGTTTTATCAAACAATATTTCGCCTTTAAAACCGGTGGTGTTTTTCACCAGTTCGGCCAGTTCGGCTATGCTGAGATCTTCGCCGGTACCAATATTTACGAGGTCGCGCTTGTTGTATTGCTGCATCAGAAAAAAACAGGCTTCAGCCAGGTCATCTGCATATAAAAATTCCCTTTTGGGAGTGCCTGTTCCCCATACAGTTACGCTCGGAGCTTCATTTTCTTTGGCCTCGTGAAAACGGCGGATTAAGCCGGGCAGCACATGTGAGTTGCTGGGGTGGTAATTATCGCCTTTGCCATACAGGTTAGTGGGCATTACGCTGATAAAATTAGCGCCATACTGGTCGCGGTAAGCTTCGCATAATTTAATGCCGGCAATTTTTGCAATGGCATAAGGCTCGTTGGTGGCTTCCAGCAAACCGGTGAGCAGGTATTCTTCTTTCAATGGTTGCGGAGCCAGTTTGGGGTAGATGCAGGAGCTTCCCAGAAACATCAGCTTTTGAACGCCGTTTTTCCAGGCAGCGTGAATGATGTTAGATTCCATCATCAGGTTATCGTACAGGAATTCTGCTCTGAAAGTATTATTGGCCACAATACCGCCCACTTTTGCGGCGGCAAGAAATACAAAATCGGGGCGTTCTTTTTCAAAGAAATCTGCCACCGCTTGCTGATTGCGCAAGTCAAGTTCTTTAGAGCTACGGAATACGAGGTTTTTATACCCTTTGTTTTCAAGATTACGTCTTATAGCCGAGCCAACCATGCCACCATGGCCGGCGATATAAATTTTATGATTTGGTTCCATCTGAGACATTAAAGTAAAAGAATGCTATATGCAGGGGTTTATGGATGAAAAAATAATGAGTCGCAATCTGGTTGCTTATCTGAATGCATACAACCACTGCTGCTTTTTGAAATAACTGCCGGTTTCTTCTCTTATAATTTCAACGTTGGCTGTTTCTACTTCTGCATGCATCATATAACCCAGTGAAGGCAATATAACTTTCACGGTTTTGTTTTTTACCGATACCACCTGGCCTTTTTGTGTAACCAGCGGCCCGCCTATTACGCGCACAATATCATTGGGGTTAACCTTTGTTTTTTCGAGGCGAACATCTTTGTAGTCAGATAAAAAGTCTTTGATAGCCTGTATTTCATCTGTACGCACCTGAGCGGGTTTACCCAGCCAGTAAACAAAGTTAACCACACCGTCTGTAAGACGAACGGGCAGCTGTTCAGCTTCATCAATACAAACAAATACATACGACGTAAACAACGGCTCAAAAACCAGCTTTTTCCTGTCGGCCCATTGTTTATGCACCCTGTTCAAGGGGCAATAATGTTCAATTTTTTTACGACTCAAGAGGTCAGACACCTTCTTCTCCCATCTTGGCCTGGTATATACTACATACCATTTTTTTGTTACACTATGCATAGGGGCTTATTTGCTTTTGTTTATAAAATTTACTGATGGCTTCGCCACTCCGGTTACATAGGACGCGGTTTGTAAAGCTGCCGGCACTGGCCCGAAACCACACCAGCAATCTCATCCATACAGCACAATCTTATATTTGCACAAGCCAACACCGGTTATCATGCATTGACTGCATGCTGACCTGTTTCATTTGCCTGTCGGTATTTATAACCATAATCGTAATCGTACCCATAGCCATATCCAAAACCATACTTACCTATCCCTCTTTTCTTAACCCCGTTGAAAACAATACCGGTATTTTTCAAACGGTGCAGTTCAGCATTATCATCCAGCCGCTGCACATGTATTTTAGGCGTAAATGCATGGCGAATAACATACACCGTAGCATCACACCAAGATGAAATGGTGTACGCATCAGTTATGGCCAGCACCGGTGTGGTATCAATGATAATGGTATCAAAAACAGTTTCAAGATACCCCAACAATTTCTGCGCTTTGCCATTCAGCATCAACTCAGAAAGATTACCACCTGCAATATTACCGGCCGGCACTACAAAAAGGTTGGCGCTGGCGGCAGTTTTTTTAATGATATGGTCTGTATCTTTTTTACCCGTCAGGTAATCGGCAAAACCGGTATCATTAGATATATTGAACATGCCCGCTATTTGCGGCATATACAAGTCCATATCCACCACCACCACCTTGCGGCCGGTGGCAGCAATACTCATGGCCAGGTTAGCTGCAACAAAACTCTTACCTTCTCCGGCAACAGACGAAGTAATCATGATCTTCTTCATTCCGGCGGGGTTGTTTAAATAGTTCAGTGCCGTACGTATCTGGCGAAACTGCTCTTCTACAAAACTTCTGCCACTTCCTGAAACCAGGGTAGATTTTTTTGACTTATCGTACACCAGTTCGCCTAATACAGGCAGCGTGGTTAAGGTTTCAATATCGCTTCTGAATAATATTTTTCCGTTGAGCGATTCTTTTAACATAATCAATAACACGGCAAGTACCCCGGCGCCGAGCAACGAGGCCAGAATAACGCCCGATCTTTTTGGACTTACCGGGTTAACAGAAGATTCTGCCTTATCTACCAGCCTGCTGTCTGAAACAGTGGCGCCAAATGACAGGGCTGCTTCTTCTCTCTTCTGCAACAAAAAAGTATAGATACTATTTTTGATGCCGATGGGACGTCTCATTTCTGCCAGTTCCTGCTCTTGTTTGGGAACCCCTTTCAGCAAAGAAGAATAACGGTTAATTGAACTGTTTAGATTGTCGCGACCAGCTACCAGACTTTTACGCTGGTTGATGATTACTTCAATGATATTTGGCTTTATTTTGTTTATTTCATTCTGCAACGAAACCAGCACGGGGTTGTTTTCGGCAGTAGTCTTTTTAAGTTTTTCGTATTGTATCTCGCTATCGTACAACTTTTCTACCAGCTGAGATAAAAGCGGATCCTGTATACCAAATGACGCAGGTACCACACCGGCCTGGTTGGATTTAGATACCACATATTTTTCAACTTCATCCAATGCCGCCAACTGTACGTTCAACTGGCTGGCTTTCTGATCGCTTTCTCCCACGCTTCTCAGGTACCACTGGCTTTGCTCGCTCAGGTCTACAGCACCTTTGTCTGTACGGTATTTTTGTATGCGGCCTTCAGAAGAATCCAGTTCACCCTCAATCAGCTTTAATCTTTTGTCTACAAAGTTTAAAGTGTTTGCAGCCAGCTGTGTTTTATCTGCAATAGAAACTTTGTTGTATACATACATGATGGCATTCAGAATAGCCTCTCCTCTCACCGGGCTGGCATCAGTAAGTTTCAGGTTGATAACGGTAGACAATTTGCTAACTGGTGTAACTTCCAGCTTGCCGGATAATTCTTTGGTAACTGATTTTACAGGCACCAACGAAAAATACAGATGATCAGATACGTTGCCATCCGCTTTATAAAATGGATTTTCAGTGAAGCGGCTCATGCCCCATGGCATCTTTACCCACGTATTCAACTTATACCTTGCCGCATCTATGGTAATGGTTTTATCTCCATTAGACCAGGTAAATGCAATGTTCTCTTTACCCGCTGTAAGTGAATCAGGAAATTGCAATTGCAAAATAACCGGGCTGCTGGTATAGGCCGACCGGGTAGTAATACCGTTCTTTTCAAAAAACGGAGCGTACAAGTTTAGTTCCTTTACTACTTCGCCCACGATTGCTCTTGAGCGGATGATCTCGGTTTCATTTTCAACAATCTTCTTTGTACTAAGGGGGTTGAGCGACTCAATAATTTTGGAATCGTCCAGGCCCTTCTTTTCATCTTTGATCAAAAGGGTGGCGCTTGATTCAAAAAGGGGTGTACTCAAACGCAGGTAAATGTAACCAGCACCCAACCCGGCAATCATTAAAATCACAAATAGGGGCCAGTAAGGCCAGTAACGGAAAAACAACTGCTGAAAAAAACTGTTTTCAGCTGTTTCAATCCCCTTATTTGCGGATACCTGCATTTTTTTCATAACTCGCTCAGTAAATTATTTTATTAGTCTGTCTGCTACCACCACCATTACCGACAACGCTGCAATAAACGCCGGCAACAGTTGCCTGAAATTGCTTACACTCGCTATTTTGTTCCTGTTGGGTTCCACATAAATTACATCGTTTGATTTTAAATAAAAAAACGCCGATGTAAGTGTAGCCGCATTATTCAGATCTATTCTTCTAATTATTTTCTTGCCTTCTTCTTCCCTAATCAATAAAACATTTTCTCTTTTCCCGTATATCGTTAAATCGCCCGCCAGGCCAATGGCTTCCAGAAGGCTAATCTTTTCATTAGGAACTGTAATAACTGTTGGGTTTCCAACTTCGCCCAATACCGTTACCCTGAAATTGAGAAAACGGATAGTTACAAGCGGGTCTACCAACAATTTTTTTATTGATAAACTGTCAACCAACCTTTCATTCAGTTCTTTAACTGTAAGTCCTTCCACCTTTAGCTTCCCTAAAACAGGAAACTGAATCTCACCTTCTTCATTCACCAGGTAACCCACATTTTGTACGGTAGCGCCGTTAGCGGCAGCAGCTGTAGTAATGGGCAAACTCGGTGCGTTAAAAATAAGTGTTGCATCAGTGTTTAAACTACTTACATAGATGCTTAACAAGTCGTTTTTATGAATTACAGGCGACGGAGCATTATACGATGTTTTATAAACCCCGTTTTCTATATCATTGAAATAAGTTGTCTTCTTAATATTTACGCAAGAAGAGAGCATAAGGATAAACGCCGGTACCAAACACAACAAATAAAACAGGTATTTATGTTTCCACTCTGTAACATAACTCATAGTTATAGCGTAAATATATAGTAGTCAATAAATTATGGCTGCAATGGCTAATAAAGGTATGGCTGCAAACTGTTAGAAAGGCTTTCCGTAGAAATAAATTGTTACGCAGGTTACCCAGGATAGTGGACGATGCCTAACATTAGAAAGAGATAGCCTAAAGGCTCTACAAATGTATACAATTAATCATTAATTGCATATACTTATTTTCTAATAATAGCTACCGCAAAGTAAGTACTTCTTTTTGGATAATGCAATGGCCACACAACCTTATTAGGTAGGAAACAGGTTTATAAATTAGTTATTATTAAAGGGTTAGACCATTTAGAGGAGTGGTAAGCAAAGATCGTAATTTTCCATAGGAAAACTACTATGCACTAAATAACCATATCATAACATCAATGGTTTATGAGCAAGAAAAATGCCATTATTTTCTGGCTTTGTTTAGAAGCTTGATTCCAGATGAAGTTATCTTGTCTGCCTTGTTGGCAACTACTTTTGCAACACCCAGTTCTACCACGGTACCAATAGCTTTTTTTACCACGTTGGTAGAACCCATCACAAATATTTTTTTGGAGAGCAGGCCAGCTGCCAGCCCCAGTGCGCCTTTAAATATATTTTTTGTAAAGCCGGGTGTTTTAACTGTGTTAGTGAAAGCGCTTTTTATGAGATTAGCAGGCTTCAGGCTATGAATAATGTCTTTAGCGGAGTTTTTCAAATCATTTTCTTGTTCAAGAGCACGCAGTTCTAGTTCGGCAATACGCAGGTGTAGATCACCAGCTGTATATTTTATATTTTTCATTCTTTGCCTTTTAAAATTTTAGTAACAATGAAATTGCTTACAGGAGTTTTTACAAGGCTTTTGCGGTTGAGATGGAAAATAATACCGGCAATACCATAAAAACCTGCCACAATAAAGAAACCATAATAGTTTTTACCCAATAATTCGCCCAGCCACAAAGCCACGCCAACACTTAAGCAGAGTAAAAAAAATGCGAGAAAAATGCCCACCACCAAGGAGGACGCTGCATCTGAAACCGTGTCTGAAGTTTTATCTGCAATCTTTAATTTGATTAGTGTAGCTTTTGTTTCTGCATACTCACCAGCTTTGGAAAGTAATGATTCGAAATGATTGGGCGCTGCTTCCATTGTGAAAATATTTTTATAGTATGCCGGTATAGAAAATGAAATAATGCATGTATACTTTACAAGAAATTATGAAAGCGCGTTTCTTGCTTCGCTTTTCAGGTTGTTTACTTTCGACCTGCCTTTTTCTTCTACATCTTCCGCTTCACTTTTAAGGCTGGAATAAGAATCTTTTATCCCGTCGATAAAATCATTGAACGAGCCTTTTAAAGAATCCCCCAGATCACCTGTTTTTTGAGAGATTTTTTTTCTTGTTTCAGAACCTTTATCTGGGGCTAGCAATATACCAGCCAGTGCACCTACTGCTGCACCTGCTAAAAATCCTAATAAAGTTTTTGTGTTAGCCATAATAGTAAATTTAAAAAAGTTATTAATTGTTTTCCAGCATGTAGTACCCCAAAACACTGCCAAATAATTTACAGCCCGTTTATTATTGCAGTGGTATAGAAAGCCGCGGCCTTGTATGAATAATTACACAGGCTTCAAAATGTAGTGGGTACTATTTTCCCCAATACGCTTCTTTTAATGGCTTATACGATTACCCTGATACTTAATGATATGAGAGGAATGGAAATCCGGATTTTTTTGTTGAAGTAAATGTGGCATAATTCTAATATACATGCTGGATATATAAACCCACCGGAGAATTAAGCAGTGTAAACTACTGCACACCCCAATAAAAAGGCTTTATATACCAGCACTATGCAGAATGGAACTTTGTTGCAGTATTTTCATTGGTATTATCCAGATGATGGCAGTTTATGGAACAAATTAAAGAAGGATGCAGCCGCGCTGGCAAAAATGGGTATTACTGCTGTATGGTTGCCACCTGCTTTTAAAGCAAACGCCGGCGGTATGAGCGTAGGTTACGATGTGTACGATTTATATGATATTGGCGAATTTGACCAAAAAAGTTCCGTTAGATCCAAGTACGGAACAAAGCAGGAATATATTGACGCCGTTGCAACCGCCCAGAAAAAAGGCCTGCAGGTATACGCAGACATTGTGGTAAATCACCTGGCAGGTGCAGATGAAGCAGAAAAAGTAATCGCCCGCAAAGTAGACCCGGAAAACCGCACCGAATTTATTTCTGACCCTTATGAAATAGAAGCTTATACCAAATTTACCTACCCGGGGCGCAAAGGCAAATACTCGCAATTTGTATGGGACCATAATTGTTTTACCGGGGTAGATTTTGATAACATCTCTAAAGAGTCAGGCATATTTAGTATACAGAATGAATATGGCGACGGATGGGAAGACGTGGTAGATGATGAAAAAGGAAATTATGATTACCTGATGTATACCGACATTGAATTCAGGAATCCTGCGGTGCGCGAAGAATTGAAAAGATGGGCAGACTGGTATTTTAGTCAAATAAAGTTTGATGGGGTAAGGCTGGATGCAGTGAAACATATTTCTCCTGATTTTTACAAAGATTGGCTGCAGCATGTACGCACCAGTAGCGGCCGCGAAATTTTTGCCGTGGGCGAATACTGGGCACCCGGCAATCTGCCGCTCATGTTAAAATATATTGAGGCCACCGATGGTGCCATGTCTTTGTTTGATGCCGCTTTGCACCACAACCTGCACTATGCATCCAGAAGTGGCAAAGACTATGATCTTACAAAAATATTCGACAATACATTGCTCTCTGCCCGGCCAGATTTGGCCGTAACCGTGGTTGATAATCATGATACGCAACCCCTGCAGGCACTGGAAGCACCGGTGGAACCCTGGTTTAAACCCCTCGCCTATGCGCTCATTCTTTTAATTGACAAAGGCTATCCCTGTGTGTTTTACCCCGATATTTTTGGCGCTACTTATACCGATAAGGGAGCCGATGGAAATGACTACGAAATCTACCTGCCTGGTACTGAAAACATCGACAAATTGTTGCTGGCTCGAAAACTGTATGCATATGGGGAACAGCGCAACTATTTTGACCACGGAAATTGTATTGGCTGGACAAGGGAAGGAGTTCCTGAAATGAAAAATTCCGGCTGTGCTGTACTGCTATCGAATGGGGAACAAGGATTTAAAAAGATGGAAATAGGCAGCCAGCGCAAAGGCCAGACGTTTATAGATTATTTAGGCAAGATTAATGATGAGGTAATCATTGATGAAAATGGATGGGGAGAATTTCATTGTTTGGCCGGATCTGTATCTGTATGGATTGAAAAATCTGCAATAAAGAAATGATCAACGCTTAAAAACAGTTTTATGGAGCATGTCCTTTATCTCAAAATTGAAAATGATATTCGCCCCGCCCGGGTGATACCAGTTGCCCACCCGCACCACCGCCTGTACAGGGTAATTTTTGAAGATGGCTATGAAAATATGTTTTTTACTGATGTGGAAACGGGTAACTGGATAGAAGAAGACCTGGGCGAAACAACCCTGGCGCGTATGATTGGTGCAAAGGTAAACAAGCTTGATAAACGAGTGGCCACCACTCGCAAATCGTTAACCTGGTGCAGGGCATCCATAGCAGAGATGATAATTAATTTCGGATTTTGCTCCTATACCAGTGAGGGCGTAACTGTATTTGAAGTTTACCTCGATAACCGCAAGTTTTTGTGCAACCTGGTAAAATCAAAACAAGGTAAATGGACCATGTATGGTGCCCAGCGGCCCAATATGGAACACCAGTACACTAATCAGGTGCAGGTAATCATCAGCATATTTGAAGGCATGGCCGATCAGGCTTAACAATCAACGTTCGTATTATTTACATTCAATAAAAAATTTAGAAATGAAAACAAACAGCCTGGCTCTTCTAACATTGCTCACATTTTCCGCCTTTACGTTTACCAGCTGCGAAGCTATTGGAGGTATTTTTAAGGCAGGTGTATGGTCTGGCGTACTTCTGGTGGTTGGTTTAATTGCCCTTGTGATTTTTATTATCTCGCGCCTGGGCGGAAAAAAATAGCGGCCTTGCAAAAAAAAGAGGATACTGATGTACCCTCTTTTAACCCTAAAACCAAAACCCTCTACCTATGAAATGAAGTGTTAAGTAATTTTAGTTGCATGAATGCATATGTAAGGCCATTCAGCTGACAACGTATCAATTTCCTGAGATTATCGTGCAAAAAAGGTTCATTCAATATATTGCGATAAGCATTGATCATTTTCTTTTCACTCATCTCACAAGATTTTAGAATTTCATCTTCGTGCAACATCTTCAACGCACTGTCTGGCATATGCACAAGCTCGGGCGTTGTTGTTGCATCTGCCCCATATAACTGACGCAACTTTCCACCCATACTTTCAATCTGGCTCCATAATTCGTTGGCATACTGGTTAGCTTCCTGCGCCAGCAATAAAACCGTTCTTTTAAGTTGTTTATCGGCCAGGTTGCAGGCAAAGGCCTCATATTCTGACTTCCTTTCTTTTAACAACTGAAAAAGAATGTCTAGTTTTTCCAGTACAAATGCCGGAATTTTGTTTACGGTTGAAAATATCATGGCAAGCTTTTTACAGGTATTTAGCAAAAGGGGGCAACTTCTTAAAATGTCCAATTGTTATACCATCTTTTCCGCCGTAAAACAGCATTTTTTTAAGTGAATGATGTGGAATTTTGTTTAACTACGGGAAATTTTTCCCCAAATGTTGGGGTATCAACAAATAAGTGAATGAAAAGAATTATAGACAAATTAAAGATTCATAACCGGATCCGAGTTGGTTATGGAACCGCGTTTTTTTTGTTACTGATATGTTACCTCATAACATTCTATAATAACCGGTTATTATTGCAGCAGGCAGAATGGGTAGATCATACCAATACTACAATTATTCAATTAGAAAAAATTTTATCAGATATTAAAGATGGTGAAACAGGCGTTCGTGGTTATGCTGTTATGAAAGATACCCGGTTTCTCGACAGCTATTTCACCAGCAAATCGCGGGTTGATTCTGCGTATGAAATATTAAGAGAAGTTACAAAAGGCACTGAGTTGCAACAACGCAGGCTCGATACACTCCACACGCTCATAGACAACAAATTTACTTTCATGCATCAGGGGCTCAGCTTGTTGCAATCAACCAATTTTGAGTTTACAGACAGCCTTAAAACTGTGGTTAACCAGGGTAAAAAAGCAATGGATGAGATACGCTCCCTGGTAACGCGGATGCAAATTATGGAAGACAGGGAGCTGAATGCCAGGAAAGATGAAATGAAAGACCTTTTTAAATCGCTGCGCATCATTATCATTGTATCGTTGATTATTGCGTCGCTTTTACTGGTAATGGGTTTTATTACCTATATCCGCGAAAACAAAGCACGGCGCGAGGCCGATGAAAAAGTGCAACAATACCAGGAGCAGCTGCGCGTACGCATTATGGAACTGCGGGGCGTAAACAAAGAGTTGCTGCAAATGCGCAGTATTGAAAAATTTGCTGCCACCGGCCGCATTGCACGCACCATTGCGCATGAGGTGCGCAACCCACTTACCAATATAAATTTGGCGATGGAGCAATTAAAAAGCGAGATGACCCAGGGAGATGATAACGCTGTTTTGTTTGATATGGTAAACCGAAACAGCAACCGTATCAATCAGTTAATTACAGATTTGCTGAACTCTACCAAATTTGCCGAACTTACTTATGGCAAAACATCTATCAATGTATTGTTAGACGAATCGCTTGAGCTGGCAAAAGACCGTATTGCACTATATAATATTAAAGTTGTAAAGAACTATAGCCACGATATTTGTGATGTAGCAGTTGATAAAGACAAGCTTAAAATAGCATTTCTCAATATCATTGTAAATGCTATTGAAGCAATGGAGCCGGGCAAAGGCGTTCTTACCGTTACCACCCGGGGCGAAAATGATAAATGCGTTATTGAAATTGCTGATAATGGTACAGGCATGGACAAGGAATCGCTGGGTCGTTTATTTGAACCTTATTTTACCAGTAAACCCAAAGGAAATGGACTGGGGCTTACTAATACGCAAAACATCATCCTTAATCATAAGGGTACTATACAGGCTGAAAGCGAAAAAGGGGCAGGCACTACATTTATAATTACCCTTGATTTTGTTCAATAATTTTACAGTCAGCCAATAAAAAAACCTTCCTGTACAGGAAGGTTTTTTTATTAGAAACAATGGATGATTACAAACTCTGAATCCATTGTATTACCTCATCTTTTGTTTTGCCTACTTTCTTTTGGATACGTCCTACCAATTCATCGTCTTTACCCTCTTCGTATAAAAGATCATCATCGGTAAGATCTGCATACTGTTTTTTTGCTTTGCCTTTTACATCGTTCCAAGCGCCATTTAATTTTAATTTCCAGCTTTCCATATGTCTAGTTTTTAATTTAAAATAAATTGGTGAATGCACGCCTTTCAATCTATCCCCTTATAACTCTTAACAACACGGCTATAATTGCTATTACCAATAGAATGTGTATTAATCCCGTTGCATGGTAACCAAGGTAACCAATGGCCCAAAGTATAACGAGTATCACTGCTATCAGATATAACAAATTGCCCATCGTAATTTTTTTGGTGATACATTAATTGGATGTTCTCCAGCCATATTATGTAAAATGTCTGCCAGACTTTAAAGTTGCTTAATTACAAGCAGTAACGGCTCGCTAAGGTAGGGAGATGGGCAAAAACGGGGATTTTTTTCCACAAATTGCGGGAACCAATGGACGGCTTAGCGCTTAAAGAAGTTTTTTTATGGCGTACTCAATCACTTCACGGGTAAATGGTTTACTTATAAAGAGATCAGCCCCGCTAGCCTGGGCCTTTTTACGCTCTGTTAGCCCATCATGAGCGGTTATCATTACAATCTTAACATCAGGATGGTTAGTTTTTACGTAGTCGATAAAATCCAGTCCAAAACCATCAGGCAGGTGATTGTCAAGAAAAAGTATAGCGGGGGTATCCTGCTTTAGTGACTCTCTTGCACTCTGCAGGTTATTGACAAAAGCGGGTTTTAATTGCTGCTGACGGAGAATTCCGCTCAGCAGGAAACATATATCAACTTCATCATCTACAATTAGGGCTTTCAATGTATCATTCATTATACTGTGTATCATTTCTACCTGCAGTCTCTTTACTAAATACGCTTGTTCACGGCTACTATGCAGCAATTTATCTGCCAGTAAAACAACGCGAAAAAAACGATTGCAATACGAACAACTGTTAATAAAACACTAACACTATGTTTCAAAAATAGGATACCTTTTAAAATCTGGCAAGCTATTTACATTAAAACACGCAATCCCATTTTTAATGGCAGCTGCTTCCGGTAATGGCTGATTGGTATCATCTGTAGATGTTGGCTGTGCTGTTAAACGCTATTGACATGCTTCAAAAAATCAGGCAGGCATTTTTATTCATAAAACAGGTTGTCATAGAGTTTGGTGATGATAAGGCAATGAAATTTAGTGCATCGCTTTCTTATTACACTATATTTTCCATAGCACCGTTTCTGGCTATTATTATATCTATTGGAAGTTTCTTTCTTGGGCGCGATGCTATACAAGGCGAATTATACCCGCAGATTCACGGACTGGTGGGCGATGAAGCAGCGCTGCAAATACAGCAAATGATTACCAATATCCACTTGTCGAAGCACAGTGTATTTGCCACCATTGTTAGCCTTATTGTATTGATTGTTGGTGCTACAGGTATCTTTGGTGAAATACAGGATTCCATCAACCATATCTGGGGTCTGAAAAGCAAACCCAAACGCGGATGGATAAAAATGCTGCTCAACCGGCTTATATCCTTTTCACTTATCATCAGCCTGGGATTTTTGCTCATGGTATCACTGCTACTGAATACCGTAGTGGAAGCACTCAGCAAACAATTAATGAAATTTTTACCCGGAAACGGGGTATATGTGGTGGCTATTCTCAATAATTGCCTTATGTTTATCCTGTTATCACTCCTTTTTGGCATTATTTTTAAAGTTCTACCAGATGCCAGGATAAAATGGAAGGATGTAATGGTAGGTGCAGTAACGACTGCCATACTTTTTATGATTGGAAAATTCGGTATCGGTTTTTACCTGGGCCACAGCAATCTGGGCAGCCTTTACGGCACTGCGGGGTCTATTATCATAGTAATGTTATGGGTTTATTACAGCGCAGTTATCCTTTATTTTGGTGCTGAGTTCACTAAAGTATATGCAAAACGGTTTGGAGGAGAAATTTATCCCAACGACTATGCCGTGTGGATAAGAACCAACGAAGTTGAGTTGCCGCCTAAAGCAATGAACAAAACAAATTTTTAATTAATTTCAATTCTTAAAAATAAAGATTTATGAAGCGCATTCTTCTTATTGATGACGACATGGATATGTGCACACTGCTCGGCAGATTTTTACAAAGAAAAGGGTTCGAAACCGACGCGGCTTACAGTGGCAATAAGGGTATTGCAAAATTCAAGGAACAACATTTTGATGTGGTATTGTGCGACTTCAGGCTGGGAGATAAAGAAGGACGGGAAGTGCTGAAAGAAATCAAAGAAATTAACCCGCACGCCGTGGTAATTATCATCACCGGTTACTCGGACATTAAAATTGCGGTAGACGTTATTAAGCACGGAGCTTTTGATTACATTACCAAGCCCCTGATACCCGAAGAGGTATTGAATGTAATTAATAAATCATTGCAGGAGCCGGCCAGCCCAGGCACCGGCGGCCCCGCCGTTAAAAAAAATACAGCCTCTGCTGCCGGCGATGGAGAGTTTCTTCGCGGCCAGGCAGGTACTACCAAAGAACTGTATAAACAAATAGAACTGGTAGCCCCTACCAACTACAGCATTATTTTATACGGAGAGAGCGGAACCGGAAAGGAAGTGATGGCCAAAACAATTCACCTGGCCAGCGCCCGCAAAGACAAACCATTTGTGGCGCTGGATTGCGGTACTTTGTCTAAGGAGCTGGTAGGCAGTGAACTGTTCGGACATATGAAAGGGTCATTCACCGGCGCGCTTGGTGATAAAGAAGGTCTTTTTGAAGTAGCCAATGGAGGTACGTTATTTCTAGATGAAGTAGCTAACCTTTCCCTGGATATCCAGGCGTCTTTGTTGCGCGTTATACAGGAAAGAAAATTCAAACGGGTAGGCGGCAATAAAGAGATAGCTGCCGATGTTCGCATATTGGTAGCATCTAATGAAAATTTGCAGGATGCATACCGCCGTGGAAAATTCAGGGAAGATTTATACCATCGCTTTAATGAATTCTCTATTAATATTCCGCCTTTGCGCGAACGCAGGGAAGACATTCTTCTTTTTGCCGACTTCTTTTTAAAACAGTCATGTGCCGAACTCAATAAAGAAATAGCAGGGTTTGAAGAGGAAGTAATGCAGATGTTTGTCAATTACTCATGGCCGGGCAACCTTCGCGAGTTTAGGAATGTAATACGCAGGGCAGCACTGTTAACCAATTCAGGCCTCATAGGCAGTAAGGTATTGCCGTGGGAGATGACGCAGCACAACCCGTTGAAAGACGATGCTGCACCTGCTCCTTACGCTGCATCTGTACAAACGGCTGCACCCGTTGCTGCTCCTGCAGATGCCACTGCCGCCACTCGCCAGCCTTTCGACTTAAAGAATGCGGCCTCACAGGCAGAATATGAAACCATTATGAATGTGCTGAAACAGGTAAACTTTAATAAGTCCAAGGCAGCAGACATTCTGAAAATTGACAGAAAAACACTCTACAATAAGTTGAGGGTGTATGAGTCACATCAGCATAATGGGGAATAAAATCCACACAAGGAACTTTTAATAAGCTTGAAACTATCAAAAACCCCTGCGCTGCGGGGGTTTTTGATATTCATTCCACATTTTTGATAAGGGTACACGCTTTGCCTTTTACTACTGTATTCGTTCTTACATACATAACCTTAAAAACATATTTTATGACTTCACCTGGAATAATGACCACCTTGAGTTACGTAATAGAGAAATTACGCCTTAAAAGAAAAGACAACGAGTTTACCATAACACCTGAAGGTTTTACAATTGGGAATGGTAAGTTTTATAAACCTGAAGAATTGACCATCGTGAAAACATACCGTTTTGAAGGAGAATCTGATCCTTCAGATGCATCAATATTATATGTACTCGAAGCCAATGACGGCCTGATAGGATATAGCATCGACGCATACGGCGTGTACAGCAATCATGATGATGATGGCTACGATGATTTTATCAGAAAAATAAAAGTTGAAGACAGGGATGAACAACAAATCTTTGAAGACAAACCAGTACTGTCTTAAAGAAATCAGTCCACCTATTTTTTATTACAGACTTGGCGGTTACATAGAGGGAGGCTGTCTCATGGAGACAGCCTCCCTTTTTATGTTTATGCGCCGCCTGCGCAGCCAGGCTGATTTAGCCAAAATTATTTAACTTGAATAACCATATCAGTAAATATAACAGACAACAAAACAATGGCTGCTTTTTCAAACCGTATCACTCAACTTTTTGACATACAATATCCCATTATACAGGCAGGTATGGTATGGGCCAGCGGCTGGAAGCTGGCCAGTGCAGTCAGCAATGCCGGCGGACTGGGCATTATTGGAAGCGGCAGCATGTATCCTGATGTTCTTAGAACACATATTCAACAATGCAGGAAGGCTACCGGTAAAACATTTGCGGTGAATGTACCATTGTTGTACCCTGATATTGATAAGCATATAGCTATCATTATTGAAGAGAAGGTGCCGGTGGTTTTTACATCAGCTGGTAACCCTGCAGCCTTTACGAGTACGCTTAAAAAAGAAGGTATCAAGGTTGTACATGTGGTAAGCAGCAGCAAATTTGCGCGCAAAGCCGCTGATGCCGGATGCGATGCCGTAGTGGCAGAGGGGTTTGAAGCAGGTGGCCATAACGGACGAGAAGAAACCACCAGCATGGTATTAATACCGGCTGTGTGTGCCGCAGTATCCATTCCGGTTATTGCAGCGGGCGGTATAGCCAACGGCCGCCAGATGATGGCAGCCATGGTAATGGGTGCTGAGGGCGTTCAAATGGGTACCCGGTTTGTTGCCAGCCAGGAGGCATCCTCGCATAGTGCTTTCAAAAAAATGGTAATAAACAGTATGGAAGGAGATACTATGCTGAGCATGAAAAAGATTGTGCCGGTACGGCTGCTAAAAAATGCGTTTTTTAAAGCAATTGCCGAAGCCGAACAACGCGGCGCGCCTGCAGAAGAAATCATGCAAATACTAGGCAGGGGCAGGGCAAAAAAAGGCATGTTTGAAGGAAACCTGGAAGATGGCGAACTGGAGATAGGCCAGGTGAGCGCGCTTGTACGCCAGATACAGCCAGCCGCCCGCATCATAGAAGAAACCTGGAATGAATTTGAAGAGGCCTGTATCAATCCATTCAGAAAACGCTAACTTTATGAGGCAGGCCAACCAACCTGCAGTACTATTACCCGCCTAAACTGCTTTTTATGAAAAATAGGTGTATCACCATCATTGTATTGCTGCTGTTTTGCAGCGTTACCTCCTTTGCCAATCCCGGAGAAAAAGATAAGAAAGAAGATCCTGATCTTATGGGAGTGATAGTGGCGGCTGAAACCGGCAAGCCTATAAAAGACGTTAACATAACCGCCTATAATAATTCAAAAAAAGAAAAAACAGTTACCAGCAATGCAGCCGGTACGTTCTCGCTGGCAGATTTAAAACCAGGCATCTATAAATTCGTTTTTCAGAAAGAAGGCTATGAAAAAGTAGTGCGCGATAAAATCATCCTCAAGTTAAATGACGCTTATCAGCTCAATATCCAGATGTTTGAAGAAGAAAATGTGTTTGATCTTATTCCCTCTCCATTGCATTTAACAAACAGCGATTAAAGGACTAAAATTATTTTGTATTTACTGCAAATCTAACCAGAGACCTTAGCAACAAATACAGGCTGCACATTATGTAATAAAAAACCGCCAACATTTATTGGCGGTATAAACAAATAGCAATAATTGCTTTTACAGGTATATGGTTCTGTTATTACCTTCTTTCTCCTTTTTTATCCTCACTTTACCGCTTTTAAAATAACGTTTGTACTTATCAGTTACAGCAGCCGGCTGCTTTGCTCCGTTGATGAGTAATTCTTCGTTGTCATATTCAATAGTATAAGGCTGGCGACTGTTCAGTAGACCATCTTTTTCCATTTCGTTTACCATTTCTTTGTACGCCTGCAGCTCTTCGCCGGCACGGTGTACCTTTTCCATCGCTTTTTCCATTTTTTTATGAAACTCCTCCCCAAAATTTTGCATCGTATGTTTCCTGACTTTTTCCATGTCAAGTCTTATCCTGCCCTCCTGCTGCCTTATTTTTTCCATGGCTCTTTCCATTTCCTGATGCATTTGTTTTGAGTCAACGGATTTCATTTTTTCCATGGCCCTTTTTGTTTCTTCCATGGCGTGTTGCATTCCTTTTTTCATACTGATTCTTTCAGCTTCCGACATGGCGTCTTTTGCTTTATCCATGTTTTCCTTCATTCTCTGCCAGTCTATCTTGCTATACGCTTCCTGGGCTTTCAGCTGCATTTTCTGCATGTCTATTTGCTTCATGGCCCGCGCCATTTGTTGCTGCATTTTTTTGGAATCTATTTTTTCAAACGCTGCAGACATATCCCTGTGTACTTTTTCCCAATCGGTTTTCTGTAATTGCCGCTCCAGGTTTTCTTTTGCCCGGTTAAGTTCTTCAATGGCCCTGTCAAGATCACCGTCAATCATGGTTTTGTCAATAGCAGGTACGGTATCCAGCTGATGGGGCGGCGTGGTAAAATGAGGGTTTCGCCAGCTTATTCCGGTAAAACCGATAGCAACAATTAATAAAAATACCATTCTGGCAACAGGCGATAAGGTGCGTAGCATAAAGCGTTTTTTATGATGAATAAATGTGTTTACGAATACGTTCGTATGAAAATACGATTGTTTTCGTAAAATGTTGCAACCATTCATCCATTTTTCTTTTGAGGCGAGGCGGGAGGCGTGAAGCGTGAAACGTGAGGGATATAGCGTGGGTCGTGAGACGTTAATCGTGAGACGTTAATCGTGAGCCGTGAAATGTGAGCCGTGAAATGTGAGCCGTGAGGCGTGGGGTTCGGTTATATGGCTGACGTTTCACGCTTCACGTCTATCGCCCTGAGGTGTTGCGCTTCACGTCTCACGCCTGCCGTCTGTCGCCTGCCGTCTCCCGCCTCACGTTCAAAAAACTGCATTAATTACTACCGTTCTTCCGTTGAATACAAAACTGTCTCCCTGCTTTTTATTTTGCATGATGCCGGCCAGCGGCGCCTGTGGCGAAAGAAAAAACACTTCTTTGCGGTTAACGGTTTGCTTTCCTAAACCGGCGGCAATAAAAAACGATGTTTCTGTGGTTGCTATGAATGCGCCGGTGCCAGCCTGGGTGTACACGATACCTGTATTTACCGTAAGCAATGCACTTAATTCTTTGATGTACGCAGATAATTGGCGGGCGTGCATGTCTTTCTGAAGATGACCCATGGCGCGGCCTGTTTCATATTTATCGCCTGCAGAACTTTTTTCTTCATTGTTTGCGGATTCCTGCGCGTCATGAATGGCCTTATTGGCAGCAGTTATTCTTTGTTCAATGTGGTGTTGACAAAACTGTTTCAGTGATTGTTTAAATGCTATTTGCTCTCCGCTGGTCATGTAACCGCAAATTCTACATTCATGTGGTAAGAACAAAATCTAATTGCTGAAGGCCCTTTGCCGCTATTGTACATGCCTTCCTGAGAGCCGTGCGGGAAACTGCGTGAACCAACCGTGATCCCTTACGTCATCGCAGCTTCGTTTCGGTACCCAACAATCTATAAACACCTGTGCAGAAAGAGCTGCGCAGACCAAGCTCCTGTTTGAGTGCTATTCACAACTCACCACTACCCACTACCCACTCACAACTCACCACTCCCCACAACCCACTCCCCCACTCGCCACTCTCTACTTACCGCCACCCGGCACGTAATACTGCAATGCGCTGTCATTAATTTTAAACGCATTCTTTTTTAACAACTGCAGCATTTCTGCGCCTGCCAGCAGCGCTGGTCCGTAACCGTGAGCTGCAAATACATTCACAGGGCGGAAATAGTAAAATGCGGGATCGAAGCCCATACCGGTTCCAACGCACACACCTTCTACCTGTCCCAGGTTGTTTATTTTAGTGGATACCGCTGCCCAGCCTAACGCAGCAGCAGGGGCATAAGCAACACCGTCTATCCAACCCTGGTTAATGGCGTGCGCAATGCAATAGGTGTAAATAGCGGTTGCCGATGTTTCAAGGTAAGAATCATTTCTATCCAGCAGCTGGTGCCAAAAACCGGTACCAGACTGGTAGGCGGCCAATCCTTTTATATGTGCTTTCAATTGTTCAAGAACGCCGCTGCGGCCGGGATGCGCCTCGGGCAATACATCCAGCAATTCTACCATGGTTAAAACTGCCCAGCCATTTGCCCTGGCCCAATGAAACTGCGGATGTTCTGCCATGCCCTGTACCCAACCATGCATGTAAACGCCTTTTTCTTTGTTAAACATGCGCGCTGTAAACTGCTGCACCTGCTTTACCGCATCATCAAAGTAACTAGGGTCTCCGGTAAGTTTGCCCATTTGCGCCAATGCGGGCACCGCCATGTACAAATCATCCAGCCACAGGCTGTTTGGTTGCGGCCTGTTACGCGCAAGCGTGCCATCTGCCAGCCTGAATTCTTTTCCGCGGATGTACTGCAAAAAATTATCAATCAACGGGCGAAGAGCGGCCTGTGTATTGCTGCTGCGAAAGCTTTTTATCATGGCAGCGCTAAGCGCGCCGCCATCGTCTAGCGCATGCGGATTGAGAAATCCACGGATGGGGTTTGGCGCAGCAGGGTTCTTTTCGTACAAGGTCTTCAATGCCGGTGCAACAGCGGCAATAAACTGCAGCCTTGTATTGGTATAATCAGCAAATTTTTTATCGCCCGTTGCTTCCGCTGCCAGCAGCATAGCGCTGTAAGTAACACCCCATTCATAACTCATCAGCCTGAAATCGCCGGGTTTGAAAATGGTGTTGCTGTCAGCCTTATTATAATCGGTTATTACTTCATTGGTCTTTTTGTTTACCAGCTGGGGCGGTGTAACAGCATCCAGGTAATTGTATATACGGTTAAGTACTTTTTGTATACTGTCTTTTACCGGAACACCATAAGGCACTGTATAAGCTGGCTGCAATAAATGCAAGGGTGTGTTTACATCATTGGCCGGTGTCTTTGTCTGTGCCAGGCAGGTAAAAGCAGGCACCAGTATCAATATTAAAACTGTGGCAGAAAAGTACAACTGTTTCATCCTGGTAAATTTTGGTGCAAAATAATAGATCAGCATTGGCTTGAAAACAAAAGGACGGCGCAATAAAGATTGACCGTCCGATTGTGTTGCTTATTGTCAAAAAAAAATCAATAGCCCGGGTTCTGCATAGTTTGTTTCTGTGAGCTGGAGAGGGCAGCGCCGGCAGCTTGAATACCGTCTAAAAAAGTTTGTGGTATGGGGCGAAGGGTGTGGAAAGCTTTTACATTGGGTCCGCCTTCCAGGTTAAAGGTTTGTACGCGCTTTACCAATGTTTGCGTTCTCGACAAATCATCCCAGCGTTTAAATTCGCCTACCAGTTCGCGTGAACGCTCGTTAAGAATAAAGCACAACATTCTATCGTACGTACCAGCAATACCCAACGTGTTAATGATATATTCATCCTGTGCGGGCAAGGTGGCAACATTGGTAACCGCCAGGCTGGCAGCAGCAGCGGTGGTCACCGGAATATTGTTTGATTCATAATAGGAATTGCTGGGGAAAAATGAATTACCCACGCCTGGTGTTTGCAACGTAGCTGACAGCAAAGTGTTACCACCGTCGTAGTACGTAGAACGGTTTTCTCCATTGGCATACTGTGCCCTTGTTCTTACGGCATTAATATAAGGCAAGGCATCGGCGTAAGCACCTGTTCCGGCCTGGGCCAGCCTGATTTTTGCTTCTGCCGCTATCAGGTATGTTTCAGCTGATCTTGCCAGGATAAAATCCCGGTGACCCACCACATCATTCAGAGAATTTCTTGAACCGTCCATGTGTTTGCTGCAGGAGGGATAACTCTGACCAGCCGTTGTTAAGTCCGTATTCAGGGCTCCGTCAGTTGTACGGCCAGCGGGATAAGCCACATAGGTTGTGGGTATCACCTTTCCGGTTCCATACACGTCCGGCACCAGCGTAGCGGTAGTTGTTTTACATATTTTAGAAAGCGGATACCGTGCATCGCCGGGCTGATTGATGACAAACATAATTCCCAGGTCGCCTTTCACATTAGGGGCAGTCGGCGTTGCGCCGTTCAGCATACTTTTGGTTCTGAAAGATTTCCAGAACCTTGAGTCATTCACCATATCATAGCTGCGGTACATGAAATAAGTGGTTGCCATTCTGCTAAAAGGCCGGTCACCGGTGATATCACGCGCCATTTGATCCTGCACATCGTATCTTGAAACAAAATACAAATGCTGTGTATTACCATTGCCCAGGTTGGTGTTTACATCATTGGTAAACTGCGCAGAAAGAATTACTTCCGGTAAAGTTTCATTGGCAGAATTGATAGCGGTAAAATTCCACAGGCTGGCAAAGTTGGCAGCCAGCGGGTGGCGACCAATCACTTCATCACAAAGCGGGATAATGGCCGCCAAATCAGCTGCTTTTGTATCGGTATTCCAGGAACTGTTTATTTCACTTGCCCTGAATAAATAGGCTTTAGCCAGGTAATGAGCGGCGGCATCTTTTGTAATACGCGATGGCGCGCCAGTGTTTGACAATAGATCATATGCTTTCTTAAAATCAGCAATGACTTGTGCACAAACTTCTTTCGGTGTAGCCCTTGTAAACTCCAGTTGTATGGTAGTAACAGGAGTAGTTTGTAATGGTACGCCTCCAAATTGGTTTACCAGTCTTAAGTAATTAAACGCACGCATAAAATAGCCTTCGCCCAATGCCGTACTCTTGATAGCGGCGGTAGTGGAAGTACTTTTTGTTGCATTTTCAATCAGCAGGTTGGCGTCTCCAATGCCGGTGTACAAGGCATCCCATTGAACATTGGCGCCCGCGGTGTTACCGCTGGTGGCAAGTGCCGGGTTGAAAGTTGCGTCGTAATTGTTCCAGGGAGAATTAGAAGGGTCTCCGCCAACATGAAATTCATCGGTTCCATAATTGGCAGAAGCATAATTCCATTCACCATTAAATGGCGCATTAAACACCTGGTAATAAGCACCCGTTGCCAGTTGCAAAATGCCTGCATCAGTTTTGTAAAAATCATTTGTTCTTGCGGTGGTATTTGTCTCATCCAAAAAACTCTTATTGCAGGACGATGCCACCACCAGCCCTCCAATCATTATTATTTTATAGAAAATAGTATGCTGTTTCATATCATTCAAATTAATTGTGATTAAAATGACGCGTTAACACCGAATGTAAAGCCCCTGTTCCAGGTGGGGCTCACTACGTCCATATCAACTTGTTTTGTTTTGGAAAATAACATACCGGGATTAGCCACCTGGAAGTAGAGCTTCAGGCTGGCAATACCTGAATGACCCAATGTCTTGTTATCAACTGTATAACCCAAAGAAATATTCCGGACTTTAATGAATGAGGCCTGTTGATAGCCTAATGCTGTAAAGTAAGGATCTACCGGTGCATTTCCGGAGTTGAATATGGGTTTCTGGTAAGCTGCATTCACGTTGTTGAACGTATAATAATCAATTTGTCTTTGCGTACCGCGGGCTGCCTGGCCTTCACCGCCTGCATTATAAGTATAATTTAAGCGGCCGTATAAGAAGATAGTGAAATCAAAACCTTTGTAGGTAAAGGTATTTGACATACCCACCACCCAGCGTGGCCTTGTAAAACCTACAATGGTACGGTCGTTATTTGGATCAATTTTTTTATCTCCATTAAGATCAGCCACTTTTACGTTACCTGCGGAAAATGAGTTGTTGGTATAACCCTTAAACGCAACTGAATCACCCGGCTGCCATATACCCAACGCCTGGTAACCATACAACACGCCTACCGGTTGACCGATAAACCAGTTATTGTTGATGTCGTTTGAATTACCGTTGGCCAGGGCAACAATCTTTTCTTTTTGCCAGGCGGCGTTGATGGTAGTTGTCCAGCTTAAATCACGCTGGTGAATATTCACCGTAGTGATATTAATATCAATACCCTTATTGGATGTTTCTCCAATATTTGCGAAGGTGGTAGTAAATCCTGTCACAGTAGGAATTGAACGCTGCATCAGCAAATCTGTAGTCTTGGAAGTATATACGTCTATACTACTGGTAATTCTCCTGTTAAACATAGAGAAATCTACACCAAGATTATACTGGGTTGTTTTTTCCCAACCAAGCTCTTTGTTTGCCAATACTGAGCTTGGAATGGAGCCCGGTGAATTGGCAGCTACATATGGGAAGAAGAGTGATGTTACATTTCCCTGTGTTGCATATGCCTGTACCGCAGAGTTTCCGGTAACGCCGGCCCCAACTCTTAGTTTAAGATCATTGATCCAACCTACTCTCATGAATGATTCCTTGTCAATTCTCCAGGCAATTGCTGCGGAAGGAAAGGTTGAATATTTATGTCCTTCGGCAAATTGTGATGCACCATCGCGGCGGGCTGACACCGTTAAAAGGTATTTATCCTTAAAGCTATAATTAAGCCTTGCCATATAGGATAATAATTGTTGTTTAACAATGCCGGAACTTGAACTAAGCTGGCCCGTAACGGTTCCGCTGCTCAGCGAATTCCACAATTGTGAAGGAATAGGAACGCCATTGCCGGTTATCACGCTTGTATCTCTTGTAAAAGCGGTCTGGCTTTGTAATAAGGTTAACCCAAAAGTATGGTCACCGATTGTTTTATCATAGTACAACAGGTTATCCAGTGTATAGGAAATTGATTTATAATTCTGCAGTGAAGCAAAGTTGGTGCTTCCGCCGTTGGCAACAGAATTGGCATCAATATAAATCCCGTCGCGGTAATAAGAAATATCCGGTCCAAAATTCATACGGTACCTCAGTCCTTTCAGCACGGGTATGATGGAACCGATATTTAATTGCGTATAAAAACTGCCGAATGCCCGTAATGTTACTCTCTGGTCCCTGGCATAGTTCCATTCATCCACAACATTTTTGAAAGAGTTGTCACCTCCGGGGAACAGAATCCTGTTACCCGCAGAATCATAAGGAACAGCATAAGGGAACAACTGCCTTGCAGACTCATACAAACCACCGGCAGGGGTACCAATGGTGGCTGCATTTACGGTTGATTGGCCAAATTCCTGTGTACTGTAAGTAAGCGCAAAGTTGGTTCCGAAATTAAACCATTTTGTAGGTGTAATGTCTACGTTTGCCTTTCCGGTATACCTCTTGTAAGATTGTCCTTTAATGGTTCCCTTGTTGTTCAAATATCCAAAAGAAGCGTATGCTTTTATTTTGTCACTTCCGCCACTAACGCTGAGTGTATTATCGGAGGTAAGCGATTGTTGCTTCACCATGCCGAACCAGTCTGTGGTAGCAACTTTTGAACCGTCCCAGGTGCCTGATGCCCAGCCTTTGGCAATATTGGCCCAGGCGGAAGGATCACCGGTAGCGTTGAAAAAAGTTCTGTCTGAACCTATTGTTGGCTGGTCGCCCCTGGGATTGGTGCTGATGCCTGTTGTATTATTTAACCCGGCATAATAATAAGCCCAGCGTTTGAAAGTGATATAGTCGCTTGCGTTGAACATCTTCATATTGTCAACGATATTCTCCAGTTTCACTGAACTATAAAGATTAACGTTCACCTTGCCGTTTCTGCCTTGTTTGGTGCTAATGATAACCACGCCATTTGCACCGCGCGAACCATAGATGGCCGTTGCCGAAGCATCTTTCAAGATGTCGATGGTTTCTATGTCATTAGGATTAATAAACTCAATTCCACCGGTTATCAGCGGAATATTATCAACTACATATAGTGGTGTGTTGGATGCAGTTAATGAACGCACACCGCGGATATTGATATTTCCAATAGATCCGGGACGCTCATTGGAAGTGATGTCCACCCCCGCAACCTTACCCTGCAAAGCCTGCAATGCATCTGCCACCGGGCGTGACCTGATGTCATTTTGATTGATACCGACAACCGAACCGGTTACGTCTTTTCTTTTAACCGTGTTATAACCAATTACCACCACATCTTCCAAAGATTTGGAATCCTGCACCAGGATAACGGTAATGTTCGCACGATTTTTAAGGCTTACCTCCTGAAGTGTATAGCCAATGCTGGTAAATACCAGTGTTTCATTGCCGGTAGCAACGTTGATGGTAAAAGAACCAGTCTCATTGGTGATGACGGCTTTGGCACTGTTACCTTTAATACTCACGGTAACGCCGGCAATGCCTACGCCATTTTCGCCGGTTACTTTGCCGGTTACATCTACTGCCAGGTTTTTCGCCGGGGCAGTTTGATTAGATGTTACAACAGATTTTTTTGAGAGCCTGGCAACAGGTTCACTTTCTTGCGCTTTCAGGAAAATAAGTGGAGACAATAGAAACAGGGTCGACAGAACGGATCTGACGGCAATCGTCTTTCTTTTCATACAGCAGTGTTTTGTTTTGAAGTGGTGTAACACGCAAATACCTGGAGGTAGTTTCTCAAGTTTCTTACCACCGATAGGAGCATGCTCCCTACAAATGTAAAAATGCTGGAAAATTTAACCGGAATATCTACGCAATCGATTGCGTAAAATAGAAAGCCATCAGCAGGATGGCACAGGACAGTTGTGCACGAATAAGTTAGCGAGACTGCGACTGGTAAAGGCTTTACGGTAAAAAGCGGTGCTTCAAATGAAGTTTCTCTCGCAGCAATATCTTCATTTCGGCGTATCCAACGGTTAGGATGTGCTGCAGTGTAAAGTTTTCGTATTTGCGTAGCGACCAGTAGCCTATCCAGATGCCTACAATCAGCGGGAAAACAGTAGCGATGGCAACCCCATAAATATTGCCGGCAATGGCTATGCCCGCAAAGTCGGTTGCCACATTTACGGCCAGCATTACCAGTATTTTCAAAAAATTGATATTGGGTTTGTGAATCACATCCAGGCCTACTGCAATAAAACGATCAGCGGGGAACAGCAAAGAAAACGTCATGAAGAATCGGAGCACATTGGCCGCCTGTACATCCCATCCGCCGTTTAATATGAATACCGCAAAGTCGGCAAAAATAACAGAGCCGATGCATACCGGAATTAATGCCAGCGTGAGCAACCCGGCATATTTGCACATAACAAAGATCATATCTTTTTTTAAACCGCGGTTATAGGCAGCCGATAAAGACGGCAGCGCTGTAGCCACAAAACTGCGAAGCGGAATTTCAATCACTTCTACCAGCTTTAAACCAATATTATACGTGGCCACCGCTTCGGCACCCAGCATAAACTTGATAATAATAATGTCTGAGCCCCGTAACAGGTAAGAACTGATATTACCCAGCACACTATACTTACCAAAATGGTACAATTCCATGATACCGCTTCTTGTCTTTCGCTTCCATGCCCAGGCATGCGTCCAACCTTTTGCCAGCACAAATAAACTGGTAACCAATAAAGACAACAGGTAAGCATAAACCAACGTTTCCAGCGTAAGCGCTTTCATTATGATCAGCACAACAATAAATACCAGTTGTGATAACTGGTTTACGGCCCGCATATACAATAACCTGTCAAACCGGGCCTCTGCCTGCAATACACAATTGGCAATAAAAGTAGGCAGCGAAAACAGGTAGCTCAGGCCAAACCATTTCAAAAAGAAAAACAACCCCCCCTGTCTGTCTATATTGAATGTATTGGTAAGCAGGAAAACAGGAATATTTACCAGCAGCAGCGCCAGGGTAATACCGGTAGCCAATACCCAGGCAGAACCAATTATTTCTGCTGACCTTTCTTTGGTGGCGCCAGAATAAAATTTAATAGTAGCCGTGGTAAGAAACCCGGTTCTGAACATTTCTACCAATGCAAAGATGGTTTGAAAAAATACCCAGTTACCCATCTCGGCTTTGTTGGGCAAATAGCGGTATAAAATGCCCATGATAACAATGGAAAGGCCAGACATAATTACATTGCCGGCAAGGGAAAAGAAGTGCTTGTTATTAAACTTTGCAAAAAAAGGAGGTAAGGCCATATATTAAAATAACAGCTGCACCCGCGGCACCGCATGTTTGTGAAGTAAATTAATATTTTCTATTTTGTGCTACTTTGTGGTTGTTTGGTTCGGATGTTGGGTACCGATATGGCCAGCCAATAGAATGATTAGACAGGTTTTAGATAAAATAAGGGAGGCACAAAAACGTTTTATCGTGCAAAACATGTTTACATATAAAACCACTCTTGCTAATATAGCCGCAATAATACAATTTTGACCTCATATTTTATATAATTTAACCCAAAAGATACACGGCATTATGGCTACCGCCCACCATTTTAGTGATGTTACATTATTGGTTACGCATTATAACAGAAGCCGTTCTCTGGAACGCCTGCTGATGAGTTTTAAAAACCTGGGCATTTCATTCGGTGGCATTGTAGTGTCTGATGATGGCAGCAAGCCCGAACACCAGGAATATTTACGCTCCTTGCAAACCAGCCTCAACTTTCAATTGGTAACCACACCCAAAAACAAAGGCCTTGGTAACAATATAAATAAAGGGCAGGATGCTGTGATCACTCCTTTTACCCTGTATGTGCAGGAAGACTTTGACCCCACCCCCATTTTTGCGGAGCATTTTACAGACGGCTTAGCCATTATTTCTGAAAGAAAAGAGATAGACGTCATCCGGTTCTATGCCTATACAAAATATCCTTACCTGAAGCCTTTGGGCAAAGGGTTTTCAGAAATGCTTTTTACCGTATGGAAACCGGGTTATAAAAAGTTCTATGCTTACAGCGATCATCCGCACCTGCGGCGCACCACCTTTTTTCAGAAATTTGGGCGGTATGCAGAAGGCAAAAAGGTTGAAAAAACCGAATACCTGATGATGATGTCTTTTTTGCGCAAAAAAGGAAAGGCTGTTATTTATGAAGACATACATTCCCTTTTTGAACAAAAAAATTCTTCAGCAGAACCCAGCACGGTAAAAAGAAATTTTTGGCGCGAAAGTGAAGGAATGTTGTTTGCCGGTATGCGGCATCTCTACCGCCATGTAAAATTTAATTTCGACTATTTATTCAGAAGTTAAGCGCATACAAGGCGCCATCATTCTGGTAAAAGAAACACCGTCATTGTTTTTGGACCATGTGCGCCCAATACCAGCGATTGTTCTATATCAGCCGTTTTTGAAGGCCCGGCAATGAAAACGCCGTAATCATACGCCCGGCCACCGATTCTTTCATACGCCTCATGCATGTTGTGCACTATATCGTGTTTGTTTAATACCACCACCAGGTGCTGACAAATAAAAGGCAGCGCACGTGTTTGCAGTGATGATGCGGTCATCCAGATGGCCGAATTTTCCGCCACGCCAAAATCGCCGGTTACAACGGCTACTTCCACATCTTCCAGCAAATGGGCTTTGTCATTATAATTAATAAGATTGATACCCTGCAATGTGTTGATGGTGGTAATGTACTTATTGCCTTCCGTAAAATGTCGTTGTACGTATGCAGCCACTTCTGCCAGGTCTACACTATTTTTTACTACTCCTCCAATGCCTTCCAGTACCGATATAAATTTTTGCAACGGATCATCAAAACGTATGGCATTGATTGCAGCTAATACGGGCAGCTGTTCCAGTGGAGGCTGGTTCTTTTTAACGGCGGCTAATATTCTTTCCCTGCTATTCAATTAGAGTTTTAAGTTTTAAGTTATAAGTTTTAAGTCCTTTTACTTTGGCTTTTACTTTGAGCACTTGGCCGCTATACAAAATCTCTGACTTTGTATTTTTATGTTCTTCCGAGCCTGCGGCTCGAAAAAATTTTAAGTTTTACGTTATAGGTTTTAAGTCTTTTTACTTTGACTTCTACCAGCATGAACCTCGGGTCGGAGACCCGTGAGAACATAGTAGTATAAAGTCAGATACTTTGTACAGCGACGCAAACGAACCCGAACTTCCGAACTAACGACCCGAACCCCTGTTCTTCCGGTACCACTCTCCAAAAGAGCTTTTCGGTGGCGCCGGCATTTCACGTTGTTTGTACCAGGCATTCAATTTATTATTGACCAGCCATGGCATGTGTTTAATAAACCACCGCCCGGCTTTGCCAGCCGCACGGTATAATGTGGGCTTTGATAAAGTAGTCGCCATTGCTTTCATGGCAGCAGTTTTTGAAGCCGGTGAATACCCATCTTGTGTAATTACCTGGCGCCACTTATACAGCTGCGTATGAATATCAATTTTTACCGGGCATACATTGCTGCAAGAACCACACAGCGTAGATGCAAACGGCAAATCTGCATTGTCTTTCATATTTAAATTGGGTGCCAGTATAGCACCTATCGGCCCGGCAATGGCAGTGTGATAACTGTGACCGCCGCTTCTGCGGTATACAGGACATGTATTCATACACGCACCACAACGGATGCATTTTAATGAACTCCGGAAATCTTCGCGTCCCAGCTGGGTGCTGCGTTCATTATCTACCAAAACAATATGCATTTCCTGGCCGGGCTGCGGTTTGGCAAAATGGCTTGAATAAGTAGTAACCGGCTGACCGGTAGCACTCCTGGCCAGCAACCGCAGAAAAACACCCAGGTGTTTGCGTTGTGGAATTATTTTTTCGATGCCCATGCACGCTATATGCACGTCGGCGAGGTGCGCGCCCATATCTGCATTGCCTTCGTTGGTGCATACCACAATTTCACCCGTTTCTGCAATGGCAAAATTTACACCCGTTATAGCAATACGCCGCGTTAAAAATTTTTCACGCAGGTGCAGGCGGGCGGCATTGGTTAAAAATTGAGGATCGGCGTTGCCGGCAGGTGTACCCAGGTGTTGATGGAAAAGTTCTCCTATTTCTTCTTTCTTTTTATGGATACACGGCAGCACAATATGACTGGGCGCCTCGCCTGCCAGTTGCACAATACGCTCGCCCAGGTCGGTATCAATCACCTCTACACCTTTTTCGGCCAGGTAGTGATTAAGATGGCACTCTTCGGTAAGCATCGACTTACTCTTCACAATCTGCGTTACGCCATGTTTTTGCAATATACTATGTACAATGGCATTGTGTTCTTCACCGTCCTGCGCCCAGTGAACGATTACGCCATTGCGCTGTGCATTCTTCTCAAATTCTTTGAGGTAGCTGTTCAGGTCTGATAATGTATTCAGCTTTATCTGGCTGGCGGTTTCGCGCAACTGTTCCCACTCGGGCAGCGTCCATGCGGCCTTGTCTCTTTTTTGCCTTACCCACCACAATGTTTCATCGTGCCAGTTTACCCTTGCCTCATCAGCATTAAACTGCTCTGACAATTCTGCGTGGCTATGTAATGTTTCGTTCATGGTAGTATTCAGTATATAGTATCTAGTATTTAGTATTTAGACCCGGAACATCCAGCACAGATTATCCTCAGACCGGAGGTCAGCCGATGACGCGTGCAACTCAACACGCATACAAATCACCGTCAGACCGGAGGTCAACCGACGACGCGGCACTAACCAATTACCACTTGCCACTTACCACCCAACACTCAACACTCAACACTTAACACAGTTAAAAAATCAGCCATTCAGTATCTCCGCAATATGTATCACTTTCACATTTTTCTTCTGCCGTTTTAGAATCCCTTCCATATGCATCAGGCAACTCATGTCTACTCCTGTAATATATTCTGCATGGTGCAGCAGGTGGTCTGCTACCCTGTCTTTCCCCATTTTAACTGATACCGCTTCTTCTGCTACACAAAATGTGCCGCCAAAACCGCAGCATTCATCATTGCGGTCAAGTGGTATTAACTCCAGTCCACTTACCATTTTCAACAATTGAACCGGTTTTGAAAACGGCTCCGCTACCAGTTCGGTCATTTGTGAAATATGCAGTCCGCGCTGTCCGTGGCAACTCTGGTGCATACCCACTTTATGCGGAAAACTGGCCGTAAGCGTTGTCACTTTCAGCACATCGGTCAGAAATTCTGTGAGTTCAAATATTTTACTCCGGATATTTTTTGCTGCCGATTCATTTTTATCATCGTGCAAATGATCTTTAATGTGCAGTGTGCAACTACCAGACGGGCAAACAATATAATCGTAACTGCTGAAGTTTTGTACAAACAAATGATTGCAGTCCTGCGCAAGGTGTTCATAACCAGAATTGGCCATGGGCTGCCCGCAGCAGGTTTGTGCAAGGGGGTAATCCACTTTACAACCAAATTTTTCCAGTAATTCTAATGATGCAATGGCTACCTGGGGGTAAAACTGGTCAACGTAACACGGTATAAATAATCCAACGGTCATATTTCGATTGCTTCAATATCGGCATAAAGTTTTAACTCAATCAGGCCTGCGGGGAAACTATTTTTATTCCAGTACGGATGTACTGCCAGTGCAGCGCCTATGGCCGAAGCCTGTGCCAACGAGGCTGCATACACTTCAATTTTTGGAAAAGCGCTTGCCAGCAGGCTCATGTATATAGGGTTTCTGCCAAAGCCGCCATCCACAAAGATTTTCTTTACCCCACAATTTTTCAATACAATATTGGTGGAAACGGTTTGTAAAGCCATGATGTCTATCATTAACTGGTGATAAGCATCGCTGTAACTGGTAAACGATGCCAGATCACGTGTACCAAACACCGATTCCTGCATCATTGTTTTTGATGTTGCTATATTTTTAAGTGGCTTTTGTTGTGAAAGCCGGTGTACAGTAGCAGGGTCAAATGCAATGCTCTTATAATAGTCTTCTTTTACGTTAAAATGCGCAGCCAGTTTTTTCACCTGTTGTTCATGTTCATAGCCGGCAAATAAGCGCGAGGCTTTGATTGGCTTTCCGCGATATTCCATATAACACAGGCAGTCCTGGTTTAATTCTGCTGCATTTAACTTGCTGTGGTTAAAAGGGTTCAGGCTGATGCACCAGGTACCGGTAGATATCAGCACAAAAGGTTCTGAAAAACCAGCGAGGTAAGGAATCAGCGCTGCTGAGCTATCGTGCAAACCGGCCCCGCACAACAGCGGTTTATCGTTCCAGTTAGTTGTCATGAGTTGATCCGATGGAAAAATAGGCGCCAGTACTTCGGCAATCCCTTCTTTTTGCAGCCACTCGTGGTAATGGTTTTTGGTAAAATTCCATAATGCGGTATGACAGCCAATACTGGTGATATCTGAACATAGCCGTTCGGTTACCAGGTAGCTCATGTACTGCGGCAGGTGCAGCGAAGTATGTATCTTATTAAATAGCGCAGGCTTTTCTTCTTTTAGTAAATACAATTGCAATCCTGAATTGAGATTACCCAATACCGGCGATGCGGTGTCTATGGAAAAATCTGTTTCTCCGCCGTATTTTTTATAGAATTTCTTTTTTAATGCTGCAGGAAAAGGTTTCAGGTAATTGTATAACGGTGCTATAGGTTCGCCTTCCTGATCAAGGTGTACAAAACTGGCACCGTAAGTAGAGAAATTCAGCGCCGTAAGTAAAAACTTTTTGTGTTCCGTCAGTGCGCTGATAGATGTTTTCACCCAATGCGTTAGCGCCGGCAAGTTCTCGCAAGGGTCTCCGTCCTCATCCTTGATCTCGTCAAACTGCATAGCTTTCTCAAGCAGTATATTGTACTGCTCATCAAAAACAAACAATTTTTTATTGGTTTTGCCAATATCAAATATGGCTATGGCAGGTGGCTTTTTCATTTACGTGTCTTTTCGGGAATTGGGAATTGGGAATTAGGAATTGGGCCTTAAAAGTAAACTCCAGTTATGCCTGCAGCAGGCAGATTCGTCAAAACCAAATTCCAAATTCCCAATTCCCAATTCCTATCCTACAACCCGGTGGCTACTGTTTTTTCACCGCGTTGTTTAACCAGTTGTTGTCTCAATTTTTGCTGACGGAATAATTGCACGGGTTGCAGTGCCCCGCCGGCACGCAGGCGGGCCTCTGCCACCAGCGGCCTAACATCGGTACGGTAGGCCAGTTGCAAAATTTCCTGTGCCTGTACGGTATCATTCGCGTCCTGCGCAGCTGTAAGCGCTTTTTTATCTACCAGCAATGCCTGGGCGTAGGCAATTTTAATGGCCTCTACTGATTGCAATAAATCTTCCAGCGGATCCTTCACGTTATGCGATGCGTCTATCATCCACCCCAAATCACTGGCATGGTTCATATTCTTTGCATCCATACCTTCAACCAGCTCATTAAAAATTAAAAACAACTGGTAAGGATTTATGCAGCCCACGGTAAGATCATCATCGCCATATTTGCTGTCGTTAAAATGGAACCCGCCCAGCTTGCCCTCGCCCAGCAATAAGGCTACTATCTGTTCTATATTAGCATTTGGCAGGTGGTGGCCCAGGTCTACCAGTGTATAGGCTTTTGGGCCCAGTTTATTGGCGTATAATAACGACTGTCCCCAATCGCCCACTGTCATTGAATAAAAATTAGGCTCAAATGCTTTGTATTCCACAAACATTTTCCAATCGGCAGGCAATGCTGCATAAATTTCTTTCAGGCCATCCAGCGTTCGCTGAAATGCCTTTCTGAAATTTAACTGCCCGGGAAAACAGGAGCCATCGCTCAGCCAAACGGTGAGGGAGTTGGAACCCAATGCCACACCGTGTTTGATAACATCAATATTATGATCAATGGCTTGCTGGCGCACTGCCTTGTCTACATGCTGCAGCGATCCAAATTTATAACTGTGTTGCTGCCCCGGCTGATCCTGAAATGTGTTGGAGTTCATGGCATCAAAACGCAATCCATGTTGTGCGGTGAGGGTTTTGATGGCCTGTACATTCTCAGGGATATCCCAGGGGATGTGTAATGAAATGGCACCGCTGGATTTATTGAGTGTATGCAGCAAACCAATGTCTTCAATTTTTTCTTCAATGTTACCCGGTTCGCCACCGCCCGAAAACCTGCCAAACCTGGTACCACCGGTACCCAATGCCCAGCTGGGAATGGCCACCTGGAAATCAATTAATTTTTGCAGGATATCCTGCAGGCCCTGAACACCGGCTGCAGTAAAATCGAAACGGCGTTTGTGGTCTGCCAGCAGGGCGTTATTATGATCGTCTATTTTGTATTTTTCTAGCTGCATGTCAATCGTTTTATGGTAGGTAAAAAACTTCTTTTAAAGGTACGCTAACAGGAGAATTATCAGGATGGCTTTCCATAATATCACCCATGTATTGCCACCAGCGTTGCATGACCGGGCTGGCTGGTAAGTTATCAAGCGCTGATGCATCCGTAGTTTTTAAAAAGCCGAAAAGACTGTTGGTTGTTTCATCTAAAAAAATAGAATACTCGCTGATGCCCGCATCCTTTAACAACACCGTCAGTTCTGGCCACAACGCGTCATGGCGTTTTTTGTATTCATTTTCAAATCCTTTAAACAATTGCATTTTGAATGCGATCCTTTGCATGGAGTGTAGCTGTTAGCTGTTAGCCGTTAGCTGTTAGCATTCGGCAACGCAACAGTATTCGGCCATAAATATTATCAACAAATTTTTTTCAATGACGAAGCATAAGGGCTAATAGCTAGTAGCTAAAAGCTAACAGCTTTCTTGCTACCGCACAAACGCCATGGCAACCCCACCGTCTACATTGAGTACATTGCCGGTAGATTTGCTGAGTAATCCGCCTACAAAAGCAAAACATGCTTTAGCAATATCTTCTGGCAAAATAATTTCATTGAGCAATGTGCGTTTTGCATAATAGGCGGGCAATTCTTCTACTTTAACGCCGTATGCTTTTGCCCTCCCTTCTGCCCAGGCCCCTGCCCATATTTTACTGTCTGAAATCACTGCATCGGGGTTTACGGTATTCACACGAATCTTATCTTTTCCCAGTTCTGCGGCATTGAGCCGGCTTAGATGTAATTGCGCTGCTTTTGCAGAACCGTAACCGGCATTGTTAGGGCCCGATACCAAAGCATTCTTGCTTACAATGTTTAATACATCTCCGCCAATACCCTGCTTGCGCATTACTTCAACCGCACCTTGTGTAATAAAGAACTGGCCTTTTACCAATACATCGTATAATATGTCCCAATCTTTTTCAGTATGCTCCTCAATGGGTTTTGATATGGACAATCCCGCGCAATTCACCACAATATCCACGCCGCCAAACGCCAGTGCGGCTTTTGCATACGCATTGTCGATGTCTTCTTTTTTTGTTACATCCAGCACAACATCTGTAAATACATCTTTGCCATATTGCTTCTGAAAACCGTCACGCGCGGCCGATAAACGGTCGGCATCATTATCATTTACCACAATGCATGCGCCTTCATCTGCAAATTTTTGTGCAATGGCTTTCCCAATCCCGCCTGCACTACCTGTAACCAGGGCAATTCGGCCAGAGAGCGATTTTGCCTTTGGCATGCGCTGCAGTTTGGCTTCTTCCAACAACCAGTATTCAATATTAAATGCCTCCTGCCTGGGCAGTGAGGTGTAAGTTGAAATGGCCTCGGCCCCTTTCATTACATTAATGGCATTGGTATAAAACTCTGCGGCCACCCTGGCTGTTTGCTTGTCTTTTGAATAGGTAAACATGCCCACACCCGGGTAAATGATCACCACGGGGTTGGTATCGCGGATGGCAGGGCTATTGGGGTGTTTGCAGGTATTGTAATAGTCTGTGTACAGCTTACGGTAAGCATCAAACGCAGGCGACAGTTTTTCTTTTAATGAAGCTACATCGGTTAAATCTGCACCCGGCTCCAGGTCAAGCACCAGCGGGCTGATTTTTGTACGCAGGAAGTGATCAGGACAACTGGTACCCAGCGGTGCCAGTCTGTCGAGGTCTTTTGAATTGATGAATTCCAACACCCTCTCATCATCTGTAAAATGACCAATCATGGGTTGTTTGCTTGAGCAGAAGCCACGCAATATCGGCGCCAGTGCCGCTGCCTGTTTAAGGCGTTCTTCTTTTGGCAATGCGTTTAATTTTGCACCGCCAAAAACAGGTCCTTTTTTACCATAGTTATCCTGCAGGTATTCTGCGCAGCGCTCAATTACTTCCAGTGTATTGATATAACTTTCGTAAGCGGTATCGCCCCAGGTAAACAATCCGTGAGAACCCAGCATAATGCCACGAATACCCGGGTTTTCATCGAGGCATTGCTTCAACTTCAGTCCCAAATCAAAACCGGGTTTCTGCCATTCTACCCAGCCAATGGTACCATTGAACAATTCTTTAGTTATGTTTTTACCGTCTTTTGCTGCGGCAATGGCAATAGCAGCATCCGGATGCAGGTGATCAATGTGTTTGAACGGAAGAAAACCATGCAATGCGGTATCAATAGAAGGCGCTTTCGACGCCAGATCATAAATGCAGTGATTGAACAGTTCCACCATTTCATCTTCATGTTCTATACCACGGTAAATATTTTTCAGGCTCAACAGGCGATCCATATATAAAGCGGCCAGGCCGCTTTTTTTCAATGTGCCGATATCGCCACCGGAACCTTTCACCCACATGACTTCTGTTTCAAAACCGGTCAGCGGATTTTTTGCCATGGCCTTGCACGATGTGTTGCCGCCGCCATAATTGGTGAGCCGCAGATCGGCACCCAGTAAATTGGAACGGTATATGAGCAGACCCACTTCATCGCCTGCAAGCGCTGCAGCCTGTTTTTCATCCCATAAATAACTTACATGCTTAAATTCTTTGGTAGTACTAACTGGCATGGTTATGTCTTTTATAATTTGATAAAATTATTATTAATGATGCAATGAATTACCGTAGCCCACCACCAATACGGAAACAATGATGGTAATGATACCCATGGCAATCATGGTGGTTGTTTTCTTGTTGACGCCTTTCCATTCTTTTAAAACGATACCCCACATATTGGCCGTTAAAATGATGAACGCCATATGCAATATCCATGAGCTGGCGCCATTGCCCAGTTTACTTTCGCCCATACCGTAAAAAAAGAATTGCAAAAACCAGGTAATACCCGCCAGGGCGGCAAAAAAGTAGTTGGATGAAAGCGGTGTTTTACTATTGGTATAATCGCCAAAAGTTTTGTTGCGAGCATTCAGGATCATACACCAGATAAAATTGGTGGTTAGTCCACCCCACAATACCACCACATAGGTAACATTGTTTTGAAAAAGAAATTCGCCCTGGCCGGGGTGCAGTTCTTTCCAAAGCCTGTTGGCAGTTTCAGCCATGGGTTTACCTGCTTCCAGTCCAAAATTAAAACAGGCACTGAGTACACCAGAAATGATGGATACCAGCATGCCCAACCCAAATTTATACTCTGTAGTCACTTTTACACCATGCGGATCAGTTCCTCTGGCAGACATTTGTTTTTCCTTCATGGTGCCGGCCTTGCCACAAAATATAATACCCAGAATACAAAGCGCGAGGCCAAACAAAACTGTCAGCCCCCACCTGGTGCCGGTAAGCATACTGATGGTATCCTTTCCTGGTGCCGGAAAAAAATCATAATAAATAGATGGTATAAGGGCGCCAAACACCATACACAATCCAAGTATAATACTGCTTCCCAGCGATACACCCAGGTAACGTACACCCAGGCCATAGGTTAACCCGCCAATGCCCCATAACAATCCAAAAAAATAAGCCAGCCCAATAGTGCTGGTGCTGGTTTGTTTAATGATATCCGCAAAACCCGGAATGGTGAGCCATGCAGCAAGGGGAGGAACAATCAACCAGGAAAAAAGGCCGCCAACGATCCAATAACTTTCCCATGCCCAGCCTTTTACTTTTTTGTAAGGGATATAAAAGCTACCGGAGGCAAAACCGCCGATAAAATGGAAAATAACGCCCAGTATAACACCCATGTTTAGTATTTTTCTATATGGCTTGCAAAATGATGGTAAATGTAGCAGATAGCCCCCTCTCATCTATCATGTACCATCATGCTTTTTCAATTTATTTTGTCGTAATTTATAGGTTGTTTCTGCCGCTGTGGCAATGTTTTGAGCGATGGCAACGATTGCATAGAAAACAGCAGTAATTTACAGGAATTGCAGTAGCATTGGATCCGTCACTATAAAAAAGACAACCCCGAATTGCAGCTAATGAAAAAAGATTCCATATTTCAGCACCTTTTTATCGATTATTACTCTGCCACGCCCAAATACCTGCAACTGGCCAACTCTATTGTAAAAGCCATTGCAGAAGGAAAACTTGGTAAAGATGAAATACTGCCTTCCATCAATGAATTGAGCTTTGAATTTGAAATTTCGCGCGATACTGCCGAGAAAGGATACAAACACCTGAAAAAAATTGGTGTATTGGGCTCTGTGCCCGGCAAGGGGTATTTTGTGAAAACAACCGAGCTACACCAGCAGTTAAAAATCTTTCTGCTGTTTAATAAACTCAGCGCGCACAAAAAAATTATTTACGATGCCTTTGTAACCGCACTGGGCGAAACCGCTTCTATCGACTTCTACATTTACAATAACGATTTTGCTTTTTTTAAAAAACTGCTGCTGAATAAAAAAGACGATTATTCGCATTATGTAATTATTCCGCATTTTATGGATGGTGGCGAAAATGCGCATGAGATCATCAATACCATTCCCAAAGAAAAACTGATATTGCTTGATTTGCTGGTGCCAGGCGTGGTGGGCGAATACAGTGCGGTTTATGAAAACTTTGAAAAAGATATTTATGATGCGCTGGAGCAGGCGCTGGAACAACTGAGCAAATACCACACGTTGAAAATTATATTTCCCGCGTACACCTATCACCCGCAGGAAATTCTAAAAGGTTTTTACCAGTTCTGCCACCAGTACGCTTTCAGCAGCAAGGTGGTGCATGATATCTCCAATGAACCCATTAAAGAAGGCGAGGCTTATATCAATTTAATGGAAAACGACCTGGTGCTGCTGATAGAGAAAATACTGGCTACCAAATTAAAAGTGGGCAAACATGTGGGCGTGGTATCATACAATGAAACACCCATGAAGAAAATCATTCTGAACGGCATTACTACCATGTCTACCGATTTCCAGATGATGGGTGAAAAAGCGGCGCAACTAGTGCTCGAAAACTCCAAAGAGCATATTGCCATACCGTTTCATTTAACGTTGCGGTCGTCATTATAGGCTAAGAGCACCAGGAGAAAAAGAGCTTTTTTTGGCATTGTTGGTTGCATCAGTATTTAGTGGATGAGAAATGAACCAATCATTCAAAATTGAACATTCAAAATTTAAAATTTAAAATAATTCTCATCCTTCCTTTTCTCTTTGTTCTCTTAGCCCTCTGCTTGCTCCGTTAACTCTGCGCGCGACCTTTGTCGTCCGCCTGTCCGCAAAAACGCAAAACAGATTCTTATAACATTCATCATTCAAAATTTAAAATTAAATTGCTCTCCCTCTCGTTCTCTTAGCCTTACCCCAGAAAATCTTCGCGGTGCGGACTAAACACATCTATCAGCATGCCAGGTTCCACACAGACTATACCGTGCATGACATGTGGCGGCACAAAATATCCATCGCCGGTACTGATTCTTTTGGTAACGTTATCGATCGTCATGTCAAAAACGCCACTTTCAATATAGGTAACCTGGCTATGTGGATGCTGGTGCATGCTACCAACAGCACCTTTATCAAATTTTATTTTTAACATCATTACGCGGTCATCGTACCCAAACAATTGCCGCTGAAGGCCATTGTGTAAATCTTCCCATGGCAAATCTTGGTTAAACTGAAAAGAGGCACTTTGCATAAAACATATTTTAAAACAGCAGATAATTTGAATTGCAATGTTACACAAATTATACACGGGCCTGCCAATGATTACATAGGAAATATTTTTGTTAATGGCAACGGGAATATAATCCAGTCAATTAATTTTAATCAGCTGTTGACCGCTGTATACTGCCCTTCACCGGCAAAAGCAGGGCAACCGGCACAAACTGTTATTACACCATCATCAAAATAGATACCTTAGCACACTCAACTTTTTTAACAAACATGCATGCTACAACAAACAATATTGTATTACAGGTAGAGGGGCTGCATATTAACTATGGCAGTTTTCGTGCGGTCAGCAATGTATCATTTGATGTAAGGGCCGGCGAGATTTTTGGTTTGCTGGGCCCCAACGGAGCGGGTAAAACAAGTACACTGAGTGCGGTAGAAGGTTTATTGCAACCACAATTGGGCAGTATTACTGTTGCAGGTTTCAATGTAAAAGATAAACCCCTGCATGCCAGGGCCAACCTGGGGGTGCAATTACAGGCTACCAATTTTCAACCAGAGCTTACCGTTTCTGAAATACTACGGTTATATGCAGGTATACATGGTGTGCTGCTTACCAAAGAAAAATTACAGGAAATACTTTTCTCTATCAAACTGGAAGATGCGGCTAAAAAAAGATTTGGGCAATTATCAGGCGGGCAGCAGCAACGGGTATCCCTCATTATTGCCATGATACATAACCCCCAACTGGTATTGCTGGATGAGCCTACTACGGGGCTCGACCCGCAATCGCGCAGGCAGCTGTGGGAACGGATGGAGGGTTTGCGCGATAATAACCATGGCATACTGCTTACCACACACTCCATGGAAGAAGCAGAAGCCGTATGTGACCGGATTGCCATTATTGATCATGGCAAAATCATTGCCATTGATACCCCGCAAACACTGATAGACTTACACCGCAATGACCCCCAAGTAATCAATGCATCCAGAAAAGGAAAAATTACTCTGGAGGACGTATTTATTGGATTGACAGGGCGTACAGTTCGCTCATAATATTATATAGCATGAACATTTCAACCATACCAGGCAATAAAACAGTTTTGTTATCCTTGCTGCGCGCAGATTTTACCACGCAATGGCGCAACCGCAAATCGGTAGTGCTGATTCTACTTATACCGGTCATTATACTAATCTCGTGGAAGGGACTGATATACAAATTTGGAGGGCCTTTTGTACTTTCTAACTGCATTACCATTGGACTGAATGCTATTGGACTGATGGGTTACTCAAACGCTATTGCCCGCGACCGGGATAAAGGCATCTTTCAGCGGCTGCGTGTAGCGCCTCTAACAGCATGGCCCATTATGACCAGCCGGCTGGTGGTACAACTTGCCATGATTGTATTGGTAACGGTTGCAGTGTTTGTAGCGGGCTACTATGCAGACGGCATTAGCCTGAGCGCGTCCGGATATGCAGTAGGTTTGGCCATGGCTTTTGTTGGAGGTGCCGTTTACCTTGGTTTGGGCCAGGCCATTGTGGGGATGATAAAAAATGCTGAAACAGTAAATGCAGTTACCCGCCTGGTCTATTTTATATTTATCATGGTGGGCATGTTTGCAGAACTGGGTGTACTACCCAATATTATTACCAGTATTGCAAAATGGTCGCCGTACGGCACCGTCAAACACATTGTTGCGGCCGGTTTGCAACCTGCCAACTGGAACCAGCACAGCACTATGGTATTGCTGGTAACCATCGGTTATGCATTGGCGTTTGCTGCACTGGGTATCAAATGGTTTAAATGGACATCGAAGTAACGCGCTCTTTTTTGTCAGCATACAATCTTGCGATACATTGATCATTTGTAAATCACTGAAATATGAAAAGTAATTACTTATGCCTGCTTATGTTGATGGCTGTGGCTGTTGCCCATGCGCAATCGCCCACCACCATGCAAACCAAACCGTATAAACCTGCATCCCAGCAGTTGTACAATGAAATTGCGCATATGGACAGTGTTATGTTCAATGCCTTTAACGAACACAACCTGGAAAAACTTCGCACTACCTTTTCGGAAGATCTTGAATTTTACCACGACCGGGGTGGCCTTGGCGATTATAAAACCTCCATGGATAATTTTGCTTCTCTTTTTGAAAAAAATAAAAATACCGGTTTACGAAGAGATATGGTACCAGGAAGCCTGGAAGTATACCCTATTAAAGATTATGGAGCAGTGGAGATTTGTGCACACCGGTTCTGCCACAAAGAAAATGGCAAAGACGATTGCGGCGTATTTAAAAACATCATGCTCTGGCAGAAAAAAGACGGACAATGGAAAGTTACCCGGGTCATTAGTTATGACCATTAAAAAACAGACTGGTTTCAGTAAATTGCCTGTATGATTTACCTGCAGCCTTTTAACCGGAAAGATTTCGATCAGCTTATCAGCTGGTCGGCCAGCCCGGAAATGCTCATGCAGTATGCAGGTCCATCATTCACTTTTCCTTTAACTATTGCACAACTGGAAGCTACCTTGGCAGACGAAAAACGGCGCGCATACAGCATCATGCACCGTGCAGATAACATCATAATAGGGCACGCTGAAATATATTTTTCCAACCCCGCTACCGCTCATCTTTGCCGCATATTAATAGGCAATGAAAACTACCGCGGCAAGGGGCTTGGTTTGTTAACCGTACAGGAACTGCTGGCCAGCGCTTTTACCATGAATGGCATAGCAGCGGCATCTTTAAATGTGTACGACTGGAATACCCGGGCGATACAATGTTATACCAATGCCGGGTTTACCGTAAACAATACGTTGAGCCCAGCACACGTGAACGGCCAGGTATGGACAACGCTCAACATGCGGCTTACAAAACAACAATGGGAAACACGCCCATAGTGCTGTCAACATAGCTATAAAGTCATGAAAAAAATACAAAAAAAAATACTGCAGCTGGTTCCAATGGAAATACTCGTTACAGCAATTGTGTTTCTAGTCTCTTTATTTACATTTTCATGGATTGTACATGAAGCGGTATATGAGCAGGAATACATTTTTGATAGCCGCGTTATACAATATTTTTCCACGCATTCATCGCCCCCCTTTATTAAGGCAATGCAAAACATTACGTTTTTAGGCTCTACCAGTTTTTTGCTGCCTGCATATCTTATACTGATTGCCTTTTTGATATTCAACAAACGAACACAGCATGCCATAGATATTGCTGTTCTTGCAATTAGCAGTACCGCCATGATGTTTGCGCTGAAAGCATTTTTTAAAAGAGACCGGCCGGAGATGCCTATTATAAAAGGCGTATCTGGGTACAGCTTTCCCAGTGGCCATTCACTTTCATCGTTTATATTTTGCACGGTATTAATACTGCTGGTATGGAAAAGCCATCTTTCCCCGGCAGTTAAATATGTGCTGATGACGCTTTTCCTGCTGCTGGCCTTATCCATTGGCCTTAGCAGGATTGTTTTAAATGTGCATTATGCCACAGACGTTATTGGCGGAATTTGCCTCGGTATTATTTGGGTGATACTGTCTTTTGCCATTCTGCAAAAAATCAGAAAAAAAAATACTGGTGGCGCCAGCATAGAGGGATAGGTCATTTCGGCTATATTTAGCTCATGAATTTTTGCAAGACGATTACTGTTTTACTTTCATGTTGTGTAATGGTTGCAGCAGCATCTGCGCAATCCCGCGTATCGCCATCATTTACTGTAGTGCCGCTGGGTGTAAAAGGCGGCAGCGACGAAAGCAATCTCTCCGCCTATATGGTGGCAGCAGCAGGCTCCGGCAGCTATGTTTGCCTGGATGCAGGCACATTACATTCCGGTATACAACAGGCCATTAATAAAGGCATCTTCCACGGAACGGTGAATGCAGTGCTGAAAAAAAATATAAAAGGCTACCTGATATCACACCCTCACCTGGATCATGTGGCCGGCCTTATTATCAATTCACCTGATGACACAGTTAAAAACATTTATGCCTTACCCTTCTGCATTGAAGTATTGAAGGAAAAGTATTTTAGCTGGAAAAGCTGGGCCAATTTTGCGGACGATGGAGAAAAGCCGTTGCTAAAGAAATATCACTACAATACCTTAACTCCCGGTGAAGAACAACCGCTGCAGCACACGCCCCTGGCGGTTACAGCCTTTCAACTCAGCCATTCCGCTCCATATAAAAGTACCGCCTTTTTGGTACGGAATAATAATGCCTACCTGCTTTACCTGGGTGATACCGGTGCAGATACCATTGAACATGCAAACAACCTGCAATTACTGTGGCAGCAGGTAGCAGCATTAATAAAAGATAAAAAACTGAAAGCGCTTTTTATTGAAGTGTCATTTGACAACGCGCAACCCGATAAATTATTATTCGGTCATCTTACTCCTTCATTACTCATGCAAGAGCTAACAGTATTGGCTAAACTGGCCGGAACAACGCAACTGCGTAATTTTCCGGTGGTAATTACCCACGAGAAACCAGGTGGCACCCGTGAATCATTGATAAAAAAACAACTGTTAGCATCAAACGCTTTGGGCGTACAGCTTATTTTTCCCAAACAGGGATACATGCTTTCATTTTAAACGTCTTTTGTACACTTATTACAGCCGCCTGTCCATTTTCACTACAAATTTGTGTTAAGGCAATGTTAGCAAACCACTCTTTTAAAGGCTTTTCTATGCTAATTTGAATTGTTTTTTACTATGGTAATGCTGTTGGGCATCATTTCACTATTTTGTTAAAACCCTTTACCCGCAAGGGTTTCCAATAACCTAGTTACGTTTTAGCATGCTAAAAACTTCATTTATTTGATTTGCGCGCTGCACAGGCCCGTTGTATGTTTGCATTAGAAATGAAAACAAACACACCAGCTCTGGTGTAACAAGTTGAAAAGAGCCGTTGCCCTAATCTTTCTTTTGCCTGCCACATATTCTACACGATTTTTAGCCTTCTTGAAAAAACACTTAGTATTTAATTTATTTATTATAAACTTTTAATTAACTATTTAATCACCTCTCAATCTACAATTATGAAAAATGTTATGAAAAACTACAAGACACTCGCAATCGCCTTATTTGCAGCTTTATCAGTTGCGTCTACCAGCAATGTACTGGGTAATGAAGGCGTAAAACCAAAATCTGGTATCGATTTAAAATTTATCGGCAACGTTGAAGACCAGCCGGTTTTCCAGCTGAATGTAAACAACACCGAAGAAGACGAATACATTGTTATTTTCCGCGATGAGCAGAACAATGTACTGTATGCAGGCCGTTTAAAAGGTACAAACATTACAAAGAATTTCCAGTTGAGTTCAGAAGACGGAGACGCTGCTGCAATGAGCGTTGAAGTAAAATCAAGGAAAACAAACAAATCTGAAGTGTACAAAATCAACAAAACACGCAGCTTTACTGAAGAAATTGTTGTAAACAAATTATAATCGTACCGTTTCTATAAAACTATAAGTCACGATAAAAAAGCAGGCAAAATGCCTGCTTTTTTTATTTTGTTGAATGTTAAGTGTTGTGTAAGCTTTCTACCAGACATTTTTTGTACCGTTGTGATGAGTGTATAACCTACTCCAACCCGAAACTGTACACAACACACAACACTTAACACCCAAAACTCAACACAACAACACAAAACATATCCGTCAGACCAGGAGGTCAGACGGTGGTCGGATTTACAACACAACATCCAACACTTAACACTTAACACCCAAAACTCAACATAACAAAACAAAACATATCCGTCAGACCAGGAGGTCAGACGGCGGTCGGATTTACAACACAACACTCAACACTTAACACTTAACACCCAAAACTCAACACAACAACACAAAACATATCCGTTAGACCAGGAGGTCATACGGTGGTCGGATTTACAACACAACACACAACACTTAACACTTAACACAAGTGATTAGCTTAATTTCCATTTCCCTCTTATATTAGCTTTCACCAGTTGGTTTCCTTCCGTACTGTTAGTAAATTGTTCTGTTACCGGATCCCAGTCAAGCGGTTTCCTCAACCAGTAAGCAATATTGGCCAGGCAACAAACACTGCTGGTTCGGTGGCCGGTTTCTGCATCGCAAATGGGTTGCTGGCCGGTTTTTATACAATTGAGCCAGTCATAATGATGATCGGCGCTGTTGTAGAGTTGAATTTCATTTGGCTGAATAACTGCCGTGGCAATATTTGCCGGGTTGCTGTCTAAATATTCGCGGCTGATGTCTATTGTTCCTTTTTCGCCGATGAACCTAACGCCATAATTTCTTCCAAAATCCTGGTGTTTCATTTGTACACCGTTTGCATACACCATTACCAGGCCTTTTACGGCATTGCCTTCTGGCGGTATAAATTTTACAGGGCCGGTGGCATCCATACCCAACCCCCATTGTGCAATATCAAACATATGCGCACCCCAATCGCTCACCATGCCTCCGCCATACTCCTTGTAATTACGCCAATGCGGGTAAATATCCTCCTCTACCGGCGGCGCCAGTTCGGGATTAAATGATCTGAAAGGTGCCGGACCTACCCATTGGTCCCAATTGAGTTCAGCCGGAACAGGCACCGCAGAAAGATCACATGGAACCGCCGCGTCGCCCACATTTACTAGTACTTCTTTTATTGTACCGATGTACCCATTGCGCACCAGTTCACAAGCCTGTCTAAAATTTTTCCAGGAGCGCTGCATACTACCCGTTTGCAGAATGCGTTTGTTTTTTTTCATGGCATTTACCATGGCCCTCCCCTCTTCAATAGAATGCGCCAGCGGCTTTTCGCAGTAAACATGTTTTTTTGCATTGGCCGCCATTACCGTGTGCACTGCATGCCAATGGTCGGGCGTGGCGATTACTACCGCATCGATATCTTTTCGTTGCAGCAACTCACGGAAATCAGCATACGCAGCAATTCCTTTATAATCATTTTTACCGGTGAGCGCTGCATATTTTTTTGCAGCGTTTGATTGAAACAATGCAAGTTTTTTGGCATCCACATCTGCAGCAGCTACTATCTGCGCTTTGTCTGCAAAAGAATTAAGCAGGCCCCTGCCCTGTTTACCGGTACCTATAAACCCCAGGTTAATACGGTCGGCGGGCGATTGATACCCTTTTCCACCTAAAACAAAACGGGGTACAATGGTAAAAGCCAATGTGGCCTTTGCTGCACTGGTTAGAAACTTTCTACGGTTGGTTTTTGTCATGCGAAAACAATTTTTGTGCGTACAAATTATACTGTTTACAATGGAATATGGCAGCGTAACATAAACTGTGTGGCTATTATACCCAGGTAAATGGATTTCCTGAGGGGATATGCCTTACCTGCAATTCTTTTAACCGCGGTTGCAGCCATTGTTGCAACCACTCCAGGCCCGGCTCTTCGCTTACACTGTGGCCCAGTACAATCAATGCGGTTTTTTCTCCCAGTTGCTGCGTATCGCGGATGTATTCAGCCGTTTCCCATTCGTGCACTTCTCCCACTATTAATACATCAGGCCTTTCTTTTTCCACTACGGAAATATGCCGTTGGCCGCCGCTGGCACCAGGCAGCAGTGCAATGCGTTCGCAATTTTGCGATAACTTGCCAATTACACGCACGTGCTCAATGCCCAATGATTTTTTTAGATGGGCAGCCAGGTTGCTCAACGTAATAGCCGGCAGCGTAAGCACAGGGTTGCCCTGTTTGTAATACGATTGCCAGCCGGCTTTTGTAACTACCCCATACTGTACGCCATCCGGCACAAATGAATGCAGGTAATCGTGCAAACGCCATACGGTAATCTTGTTTTGCTTCAGCAACTCCTGCTTTTTCTGCACAATATGATTGGGCGATACCCAGGCCGTATCGTCGGTATGATTATAAAAGGTTGGTTCGTGCGCAATAATAAAGTTGGCGCCTGCCTTTCGCGCCTGTTCAATAATATCGATGGTGGCAAACATAGTAGTCACGATGCCTGTTACCACAATATCACGGTTGCCACTTTTCAACGTATCTACTGTCTGGCTGAATGGTGCGCCGGGAATTTCTTTCAGTATCAGATCCATAATATTGCCCACTGTATAGGCTGCAGGGGAAGAAAAAAAATGGTTGGCATTAGCTTCGCCGGCAGATAACACAAAGCCCGCTGCCAGGGACGCTTTTGCAAGGTTACTGATAAATAACCGCCGGTCTTTTTGCTGCTGATGCGTTTTTACAAATTGATACATAGATTTCATGATGGCTGTATTAGAAGTAGGTATTGTTGTTACAAGATACAAAAACATGCGAACTTGACTTGGGAATACACACCCGGCAATCCTGAACTTTCTATGCTGCAGCCAGCTATTACCAGCTTGGTTTATTGTTGTATATTTATTCAATAAAAGAAGAAGTGTCTGTAGCTACTATTAAAGAAATTGCAAGACAACTGAATATCTCTGTTTCAACAGTATCCAGGGCATTGCACAATCATCAAAGTATTGGATTGCGCACCAAGATGCGTGTGCAACAGCTGGCAGCCCAGCTTAATTACGAGCCTAATCAAAAAGCCATCTTTTTTCAACAGAAAAAAACTTTTACCATCGGGGTCATACTGCCGCAGTTATCAGAAGCATTTTTTGCTACGGCCATCAGCGGTATTGAAGATATGGCCAATACCAACAATTATACGGTGCTGATGGGGCAAAGCCACGACGACTGCGAGCGTGAAAAAAAGATTGTAACCACCATGAAAAACCACCAGGTGGATGGCATCATTGTATCATTGGCCAAAAACAGCGACAATTACGACCACTTTAAAGCATTGGAGAAATACGATATACCCGTTGTTTTTTTCGACAGGATTCCCGGCACTTCAGACGTTCATTATGTAGCGTGTAATATGGAATCGGGCACGGTGCAGGCAGTTAACTTTTTACTGAAAAAAAAATATCGTGTCATTGGTATGATCAACGGTCCCGATAAATTGCTGGCCAGCCACCAGCGAAAACAAGGTTTTATAAAAGCCATTACCGGCAACCGCATGAAGTATGATCCTACCCTCATGGTCAGCTCAGACCTTACTACACAAAGTACCTATGAAGCCATGGAGCAGTTACTGAGCGCCAAAAGAAAGCCGGAAGCCATTGTTACTTTTAACGATTATGTTTTGCTGGATGCTGTGCAATATGCTAAAAAGAAAAACCTTACTATCAATAAAGACATCACTTTTGTAAGTTATGCCAACCTGCCATTTAGCGCGCATGCAGCGCATCCGCCTATGGCATCGCTTGAACAATATCCTTACCAACAAGGCCAAAAAGCTACTGAATTATTGCTGCAACTGCTCAACAAAGAAAAAGACTCCCGCGCGGGCGCACCCTATACTAATTTTGTTATTGAACCGGCGCTGATGGTTAATGATCCACAATAAAAAAAGCCAGATGAACCGCACTTGTTTTGTTTCTATCCTGGTAAGCCTGATCATTTCATGTGGCCATCCTGCTTTGAAAGAACCCCATGTTCTAATAGAAACGGAAGCTGGCGATATTGAACTAGAACTCTACTCCGATAAGGCACCAAAAACGGTGGCCGCATTTTTATCTTATGTGGATGCAGGCTATTACAAAGGCAGTTTGTTTTACAGGGTACTTACAGATGATAACCAGCCATCCAATGCACCCAAAGCCAATCTTATACAGGGCGGCATCTGGAAAACCAATTATAAAAAAGCCACTTCGCTGCCCGGTATTCCGCATGAACCTACCAATACTACTTCCATCTTCCACAAAGATGCCGTGATATCACTGGCACGTATGGAACCCGGTACGGCCACCACAGAATTTTTTATCTGTGTGGGTGATCAGCCCGGCTTTGATTACGGGGGAGACAACAACCCGGATAAGCAAGGCTATGCAGCATTTGGAAAGTGCGTAAAAGGAATGGACATCGTTCGCCGTATTTACAACCGTCACTCTTATGAGCAGGCATTTGATCCGCCAGTGGCCATCATTAACATCAAAAAATTGTAACTATACCAACCACTCATGATCAACCATACAACCTATCTGGCCAGGTTGCCTTTAACTGCATAGTAAAGTATGTAGAGATAAGACGGCAGCATACAAATAAGAAAAGATAACCGGTTAGATAAGAAAAAGGGACTGCCTTTTAAAAATCCATACAACAAAGGAATCAATGCGCCACCGGCAATGCCCATGATCAGCAAAGCTGCCGCCACTTCTGTAAACCGGCCCAAATTTTTAAGCGCCAATGGCCAGATAGCGGGCCACATCAACGCATTGGCCAAACCCATCAATGCGATGCATAAAATAGATACATAGCCGCTGGTAACAAACACCAATACCGATAACACAATACCCAGAATAGCAGAATATTTTAACGCAGCCTGTTGTGATAAATATTTGGGAATGGCCAGAATGCCAATAACATAGCCCAGCAACATAGAACCCAGTGTGAAAGAGGTAAAGTTTTTGGTTTCATCTAATGGTAAACCCAAGGCCTTGCCATAAGCGCCAATGGCATCACCCGCCATTACTTCTACGCCCACATATAAGAACAGGCAAAGAATGCCCAGGAACAGGTGTGGGTATTGAAATATACTCGTTTTTACGATTGCACCTGCTACTGGCTTCTCTTCCTCATTTTTTATTTCTGGCAAAGAAGAAAAATAGATGACCACCGCTACCACTGTAGATATTACCGCCAACACAATATACGGCACAATGATTTTTTGACTAAGCTGGTTTAGCAATACCGCTTTTTGTGCGGCATCTGTGACTGCTTCAATATTGGCTTCCAGCTCGGTGGCATTATTGAGCAGTACCACACCCAGTATAACCGGGCTAAGCACACCGGCTACCTTATTGCAAATGCCCATTATACTCATGCGTTTGGCAGCACTTTCAATAGGCCCAACAACACTAATATACGGGTTGATGGCAGTTTGTATAAGCGTTAAGCCCATGCCTTGTGTAAACAATGCAGTAAGAAACAAACCAAATGCGCGGCTATTGGCAGCAGGGATAAATATGAGCGAGCCAAGTGCCATTACAAACAGGCCCAGCGCCATTCCTTTTTTATAGCCTGTTCTTTTTAAAATATACGATGAAGGCGTGGCCAGCACAAAATAAGCCATGTAGAAAGCAAACGTTACCAGGAAGGGTTGCACATCGCCTTTTAACTGGCAAACCAGCTTTAGAAACTGAATAAGCGTTCCGTTTAGCCAGGTAATAAACCCAAGCATAAAGAAAAGCAAGCCCAATATAAAAATAATGTACGCGTAATTTTTGGTGGTTGACGGTGCTGGTACGGTAGCAGTGTGTGACGGCATGTGCTTTTTACTTTAGGTGTTAGTAATCCCCTGTGCGGTGTGGCGACCGAAGCTAAGGAATAATGCCATCCGGTAAACGGCTAACAAAAAAACAAACGTTTGCATAAATAAAAAATATGCGCACACACAAGAAATAGCTAAGCCGTTTGTTGCACGAACCGTTAATTATTGCCTTAGTTTACATTTGGTACCGGTAAATTGCTGCAGCCGCTTCACTTGTTTTTTCAACGGGGCCGCCGCTGCTTTAGCCGGCGGCTCAAAAAAATTGGTGATTATCTGGATGGTTTCTTTCTCAACACTCCGTTTCCACAACCCGTTTACCATGCCGTTTGTTACAATGACCGGGAAGAAAATACCATTAGCAGTCAGCGCTTTTTTATTATGTTCTGCCGGCAATGAAGCAGTGCGGTCTTTGTAACTGATTATATATTCATCAAAAGAGGGTAACAGCAATATGGAAGCTGATCGCTTTGCGGGCAGCTGTAAGTCATTTGCCCACCAATATTGTTTGCCTGCTATTGTTTCATTGTTGAAACCTGCTTTTGCCAGCTCCAGTCCTTGCCTGGCTTCAGTTAGTGTTAAGCCCGACCACCAGCTGAAGTCTTCTACGGTAGCAGGGCCACGACTGGTAAAATAAATTTTTGCCAGGCGGGATAGCGATTCCTCTTTGGCGAGTACTATTTTTTCAGGCACACGCTCACTTAGCAATGCATAAGTTCTTTTGTTGCCATCCGTTTTTCCGCTGCAGGCTATTCCATCCAGTTCGGCCCTTTCAAGCAGGTGTGAAAGGCGGTTATTATCTGTGGCAATTTTTACCTTCTCCAGCGCGGTTGCCAATGCTTCACGGGTAAGATGCGTTCCCTTACCCAATTCTTTTTCAATTACTTTATTGCTTTTGGTAAATATTTTTTCGGTCAGCTCCAGTTGACGGTTATTGGTTTGCATCAATGCCTTTATCTTGGTTGAGCTGAGTGCCAGCATCCAGTAAATATCTTTGGCAGCAATGATGTGCCAGGTAGGCCGCAACACATGCGTGCGTAGAATGGTTCCCTTATCCAATGCCTCCGTAACATCTTTATCCGTAGCGCCTTTTACGCGTAAACCAATGGCCCATCTGCACATGCCATAATCCTGCGCTTGTATGGCACCCATATAACCAACCAGTTCTTTTACACTGGTAAATTCGGTATGGGTTAGCCGCTGGGCAATTGATCTTGCAGTGGCAATAGTTGAGAAGCGCATAGTAGAAGGAAAAATAATTACAACCTGAAAAATATTTTCTTTCTGTAGAGAAAATAACAGAGCAACCATTCAAGAGTAAAAATACACAATGAGCCCAGTATAAACGTGGGCAGCTCTGGCGTATTAAACCATGCCAGTACGCCGTTAGAAATGCTACGGATATATTGGTTGAACCACCGGTCGCCCACTATTTCAAAAAAGATATAAATAAATATGGAGTTCATGCCTACAATAGTAAAAAACAATAAATAGCGGCGGTGATCTTTTATATCTATCCACCAGTAAGCTGCTATCAAAAAGCAAAGGCACCAGCCCAGTGATGCGAGGGTAAATGAACTGGTGGCAATTTTCTTTATAATGGGTGTAACGTGCAACCAGTCTAACCCAAACCCTATGGCAAAACAGATAAGGGCCCAGGTGAACAATGTAGTAATTTTATTTTTATCAGATAACAACAGTTTTCCTGCCAAAGCACCTGCAATGGTATGCACCGCCGTGGGAATACAATTGATAGCCACCCATCCACCTTTATTGATTTTATTCATGAGCAGCAGGTCGGCATAATTTCCAAAATTATGCTGGTCTGTAAACGGTTGATCAAAACCCGGCACATGGGTGAAACGGTACAGTACTTCAGTCAGCAGCAACAACCCAACACACACTCCAAACTGCGCGGTAGTACTCCACCTGAAAATAAGAAATGCCACCATGGTGGTAAATGCAAGTTGAGTGAGCACATCCCACAATTCAAATGAAAGGCCGTGCGGGCGAACGGCATAATCAAGCACACCCCAAAAAAACAACCAGCCGCAACGCTTGGCAATTTTTATAAACGACTGTTTCCAGCTTACCCCGTTTGCCCATTGTTTTTGTAATGATAAGGCCATGGCCACACCTGCCATAAACATAAATGCGGGTTGAATGAGATCCCAGAAATGCAAGCCATTCCAAGGATGGTGTGTAAACTGTTTGATTATCTGGTGGGATGCCGCGCCTTCACTGTAATCAAACAAATACCCATAGAGGCCGGTAGATTCTATCGCCAGCAACACCATAATGAAACCGCGCAGAAAATCGAGTGAGAGCAGCCGGGTAGCGGTTAGTGATACCGAAGGCTGGGCAATATGGTAGGTTGGGCTATTCATTCAATCAGCTGTATTTTGTAATCTTGTTTGTCAAAAATAGTCCGTCAGACGTGGACGTCAGACGGTGTTTCCTAACCATACTGTCTGTCAGACGTGGACGTCAGACGGTGTTTCCTAACCATACTGTCCGTCTGACGTGAAAGTTAGAATAAGTTGTAATTACTCAACAACAAAACTATAGTTTCCGGAACCAGTTTCAACAACTGCATAGCCTTTTTCATACCGCGCCACCGTAACCGTTTTACCGCTTTCTGTTACGATGCTGTTTTGTTTGGCGGGTATATAGATTATTGCACTGGTGTTTACGGGTATAGATACCTGTAAGGAAAAACCGTTACCCTGCTTTTTCCAATCAGACGTAATGACGCCCATTACAGAATGATAGTTTCCTTTTGCCCAATGTATCCCGCCGGCCGGTTGAGGCTTGATAATAATTTTTGTAAACCCAGGTGCCGCGGCGTTAATGCCTAATAACGACCGGTAAAACCATTCGTCTATAGAACCAAACATAGGATGATTGGCAGAATATACTGTGCCGGGCGCACGCCATGCTTCCCATAAGGTAGTGGCACCGCTATTGAGCATATGCAGCCAGCCCGGGTAATCTTTTTGCTGCGCAATACGGGCAGCTTCTTCATTCATATCGTTCTTGCGAAGTACATCAAACATCATTTTGGTAGAAAAAATACCGGTAGACACATGCCAGTTATGCCGCTCAAACTCCTGCAACAATACTTTCATGCTATTTTCTTTTTCGGGGCTAAAGCCGTACCATAACGCAAATAATTGGGCGCTTTGCGTGCTGTTATCGAAACGGCCGCTGCCGGAAACATAAAATTTATTAATGATGCCCTGTTTGATGCGCTGCGCCAGTTTTGCATATTTTATGGAATCCTCTTGTTTACCCAATATACCTGCAAATGATGCCGCCATGGCAGCATGATGGTAATAAAATGCGGTAGCGCTGAATGCTTCCGGTTTGGGATCCAGTGCTTCATGATCGCTAATATCCCAAAAAAACATATTGTCCATTGCCTTTGATTCAAGGAATGCCATTTGTTTTTTAAATGCTTCGTAGTTGTTTTCAATAATGCGCTTATCGCCGTACGTATCATACAATAGCTGTTGCACATACGGAAAGGCAAGTTGCCAGCCCAACGGACCAGAGTTTCCGCCGTATCCCCTGTCCGCAATACCTGTAAAAGGTGCAATCTCGGTGATACCGCCATCGGGCAATTGCTCATTGGCAAAATCGCGTACGGTTTTGCTGTAAAAATTGGCCATATCGTAATTGTACAGGTAGGCATTGGCGGTAGCTGCAATATCTGCCCCGTATCCCATTTTCTCCCGGCCGGGGCAATCAGACTGTACGCTGAATACATTGCTAAGGAAGGTCCATTGAATTACGTTGTGCAACTTATTCAACATGGTATCCGAGCATGCAAACTGTCCATTCTCCATAAAACTGGTATTCATTCTCCACCCTTCAATATCTGCAATAGTAGGCGTTCCGGGCCAGCCGGTAATTTCTACATAACGGAAACCATGAAACGTAAACCGTGGATGCCAGGTTTCTGTACCCTCCCCTTTTAAAATATACCTGTCTTCCTGCCACAAGGTTTCAGGCGCACCCGGGCCAGCTTTGATGCCGCCCTTTTTTATTTGCGTGGCAGCGGTGGTCATTACATTCAATGAGCCATCTGCAAACAGCTCTTCGCCATAGCGCAGGCTGATGGTGGTACCGGCAGGCCCTTTTACTTTAATGGCAGCAACACCAGCAAAGTTTTGCCCCATATCTGCAATAAATACGCCTGACTTAAAGGGAATAATGGCAACAGGTTTTACTACACGCGTTACTTTTATGGGGGGCTGCATTTGCGCAGTAAGTTCGCCGTCGGGACCTGTCGCTTTCACCGCATTTTTCCATACGGCACTTTCTTCGTTACTGCTGCACCAGTTTTTCTGCTCCAGCCGTGCATCATAGTGTTCGCCAATGTATACGTTGTTTTGAACAATAGGACCTGGTGCTGCCTGCCATTGCTCATTGGTAACAATAATTTCCTCCGTACCATCTTTGTAACGGATATGTACTTCCGCCTTTGCGCAGGGTCTGCCCGTTTGCTGATAGGCACGCAGATCCCACCGGCCAAAAAATTTAAATGGCAGAGGGTTCCACCATCCGCTGCCCAGCATAAAGCCCACAACATTTTTTCCTTTCTTTATCAGCGGCGTAATATCATGCACAGCATACATTACCTGTTTACGGTAAGTGGTAAAACCAGGATCAAGTACATGATCGCTGATCTTTTTTTGATTGAGGTACGCTTCATAATACCCTACACCGGAAATGTATAACCTGGCAGCGGCTACCTGTTTTGCTGCGGTGAACGATTTACGCAGCAATGGCATGCGGTCTGGCTTATAATAATCCTCATCGCGCGCAGGGTTGGTGGTGCCATCATTTATCCAGGCGGCTTTCCAGTCACTGGCTGATAACATAGCTGTTTCAAACCAGTTAACGGCGCTCCATACAGATGCTTCATCATTTTTATTGTACACTTTTACGCGCCAGTAGTAGCGCGTAAATGGTTTAAGGGGCTTTCCGGCATATACTATTTGCATATTTACAGCTGAAACAACTTTACCGGTACTCCACTCACTACCTGCACCTTTAGAAATTGCTGCAAGGTTATCGCTTACAATAATTTCATAGGCCGATTGAAACTGGCTTCTTTCCGTACTCGTAAAATTCCAGGCCAGGCGCGGCAATGGTATATCAATGCCCAGGGGGTTTTCAATGTACTCGCAGGTAAGGCGTACGGGTTGCAATGGCGATGCCTGTACACCTAAATAAAAAAAGAGACATAATAGCCAGGGTAAGCAGTGTATGAACTTTTTCATTGCCGAAACATTTTTAAGAAGCCAGTAGTGAATATAAAAATTTGTCACCTTTTTTTGAGGTGACAAATTTATCAAACAGCAGTTCAGGACTTAGGAGAACGTATCTTTTGAATTGTTACTTTAGTTGGATACCGGCACGTATTCAAAACTGTAGTCGCCTGATCCGGCTTCAATGATCAGGTTATTTTTATCCTGCTTTACATTTTTAAATGCAGTTGTAACGGCCACGCCTGTTTCGGTAACTTTGTCTGTTTGCGCCATAGGCAAAGTAATGGTAGCGGTAGTATTAGCGGGCACTTTTACTTTAACCAACATCTTACCATCTTTTAACTCCCAGCCTGATGCAATTAGACCGTAGCTGCTTTCAAAGCTTGCTTTGGCATACGTTAATTTTTTATCTGGCTGTGGTTGTATAAGTATGTGCTTGTAACCCGGTCCGCCTATTTCTATTCCTGCTGCAACGCGGTACATCCAATCGCCAATGGCACCGTAAGCATAGTGATTGAATGAGTTCATGCCCACATCCTGAAAGGTGCTGTCGGTTTTCTGTCCGTCCCATCTTTCCCAAATAGTAGTGGCACCCATTTTAACCGGGTACAGCCACGATGGAAAAGTTTGTTGCAACAACAGATCATACGCTACATCGGTACGACCATTAGCCGTTAATACATGACAGAGGTAAGGCGTACCAAGAAAGCCGGTAGAAAGATGGTTGCCCCTGCCTTTTATATCATCTACCAGGTATTGTGTTGCTTTCGGACGCAATGCTTCGGGCAATAAACCAAAATGTAAAGCCAGCACATAACTTGTTTGCGATTCTGAGGCTATACGCCCTTCTGCAGTAACATAGTTATGGTTAAAGGCTTCTTTTACTTTATCAAAAACTGTATTGTATTGCTGTGCGTCGGCAGTTTTGCCAAGCACTTCTGCCGCCTGTGCCAGTAACCTGGCAGAATACGCATAGAACATAGTAGCAATCATATCCGGACTGGTATAACCATCGTTTTCCGTTTGCTGCATAGATTTATAAAACAGCCAGTCGCCAAACACGCTTCCCCCTTTCCACAAATAACTCTCACCGGCTTTGCCGCGTATATAGTCAACATATGCTTTCATACTGGGGTACTGTGTCTCCAATATTTTTTTATCGCCAAATACCTGGTAGATCGTCCACGGTGCAATCGTAGATACATCGCCCCAGCCAGCTGAGGTTCCATTGTTGCGCAGTACATCTGGTATTACAAATGGCACGGCGCCATTTGCACCCTGATCAACGGCTACATCTTTCAACCATTTGGTAAAGAATGCGGCTACATCCATATTAAAGGCAGCAGTACGGCAAAATGCCTGCGCGTCTCCCGTCCAGCCCAGCCTTTCATCGCGTTGCGGGCAATCGGTGGGTACGTCTACAAAATTTCCTTTTTGTCCCCATTGAATATTGTGCTGCAACTGGTTGATCAGTGCATTGGAACATTCAAAAGTTCCGGTGGGTTTCATATCAGAATGTACTACCACACCTGTTATATTTTCAGGTTTCAGGTCGCCCGGAAATCCATCAACGGCAATGTAACGGAAACCAAAAAAACTAAACCGCGGTTCATAGGTTTCTTCTTCACCTCCTTTAAGCGTATACACTGCAGTGGCTGCAGCGGCGCGCAGGTTATCAGTATAAAAGTTACCCAGCTTATCCAGCACTTCTGCGTGGCGGATGGTTACTGAGGTACCGGCATTGCCTTTTACTTTTAATTTTATCCAGCCAACCATGTTTTGTCCAAAATCTGCCACCAGCAAACCTTTGGGTGTTGTAAAGATTCTGATGGGTTTAATTTCGCCGGTTCTTTTTACGGGTACGGTTTGTACCGCTATGAGATCATTTTTAGGATGCTCGGCCACATTCACCGCTTTCCACTGACTATCGTTAAAACCGGCATTGCTCCAGCCCTTTACTTCTTTTCGTGCATCGTAACTTTCGCCATCATAAATACCATTGCGGGTAACGGGGCCATCCTGGGTTCCTTTCCAGCTATTGTCTGTAATAACGGTTTGCTCACTGCCATCAGTAAACGTAATTTTCAGCTGGCAAAGCAGGCCCAGTTTTTTTCCGTAGATACCCCAGTTGTTTTCCCACGCAAGTGAACTGCGGTACCAGCCATCTGCCAGCATAACACCTGCGCCGTTAGCCCCTTGCTGCAATAAGCCCGTTATATCATACACCTGGTATTGAAGCCTTTTGTTGTAAGATGTCCAGCCCGGTGTAAAGATTTCATCACCGGCTTTTTTGCCATTGATGTATAGTTCATAAAAACCATGACTGGTTACATAAGCCCTGGCGCTGGCAATCTTTTTTTGCACGGCAAATTCTTTGCGCACCAGCAATCCCGGCATATGGCGCTCGTCTGATTGTACAGGTTCAATCCAACTGGCTGTCCAGTCCTGCGGCTGCAAAAGGCCCATTTCCCAATAAGCAGGTGCGCTCCACGCCGATTCATTTTTTGCAGCGTCCCACACTTTTACCTGCCAGTAATAACGGGTGCCTCCCTGCAATGCATCGCCGGCATATGGTTGCAAAACAGATTCGGCGCTCGCCACTTTACCGCTCTGCCAGCTGGTTTTTTTAAAATTTTTATCTGCAGATACCCTGATGCTGTAAGCTGTTTGCATAATGTTCTTTGCGTTGCCACCCAGCTTCCAGCTAAGCCTGGGCGCCGTTACATCTACCCCCACCGGGTTAATTTTATGTTCGCAGGAAAGATCGGTGACTAATAATTTTTGGGCAAGCAGTGTGTGTGTACACAACAGTAATAATGCAACGCGGATAAATTTCATCATGGTTATTTATTTTTCAATAAGTGTATCAACAATATAACTTGTTTATGATGCCGGTAACAAACGTGTTGCCGGTCTATTTTGTTTCTTTCAGGTTCCAGGTACGTACAGCCACGGGTTGTAAATCGGGTAAATTATTGCTGGCTTTATCCAGGTAAAAATAAGCGGTGGCAGACACATCGTCGCTACGGTAAAAATTAGTCCAGCCCTTTGGCTGGGTACTGTCTTGTAAATTGGTAACCGCTCCTTTTTTATACAGTTTGGTGAATACCGCGCCATCTGTACTCACCGGTATCAACGGTGCGCCGGCCTGCTGGTAACCCGCCACTTTAACAGTTTCGTCTCCACCAATCTGTTGAATGGTTACTTTGCAGGCTGATGAAAAATAAATTGGATCAGGTATATGATACCGGTAAAATGCCCATTGCGGTAATGAATCGCTGGCGATAGTGCAACCGGTAAATTTGTTTATAAACTTGCCCTGGCCCCAGGCGGTACCAATGTAATCTTCGGTACCGGTGCCATTAAGGGTAGGCAAATTGGTATCGCCATCCAGGTATATTTTTACTTCGCCTTCTCCAAACCACGATTTTTTATACAGGGGATTTGCATTGACGCCAATGTTAACGCCCAGGAACCTGCCACGCCCGTTAACCTGCGGCAGCAGTGCAACGTCTTCACTTAAAATGGTTGCTGTATCGCGGTGCCAGTAAGCATGAAAGTACAGGTAGTCATCATTCCAGGTGGTGAGCAGGTTATAGTCTACATCAAAAAAAATATTGCGTAATGATTTGTTTGATTCATTCACTATTACAATGCGCGCACCGGTTTTAAAAGGCATGGCAATAAAGCTGTTGAAAGACCGGCCTTCGGCATTTGCAAAAAGCGCATTCTCAAAGGCAGTGGTGCGGCCCAGGCCTACGCCAAAAAAATCGCCGAACGGCACAGATACAGCCGGCTTTGTTTCATTGTTCCAATACATCTGAATAACCAGTGAGCGCAGCATTTGAGGTGAGCGATCATTGATAGTGATCCAAATACGATTGATAATACCGGCCGATTGAATATGGAGAAGTTCTTTGCTGCCACCCGCTGCAATGGAATCATACGGATGGCCTTTGGCGCCATTGTTTTCTTTACCGCCGGCACCTTTGGCACCATTGATATTTTCGGGTGAGCTCCACCGTGGTTGAAGATTGTCTGTGTATTCAAACGGAGCGGGGTGTGCGTTTTGTTGCTTTACCGGTTGATTGTTACAACCACTCATAACGGCACCGGCAATTACCAGTGCAAGCACGGTCTGCCTGTTAAAGGCAATGGTATAAAACGTAAATGGCAGCATTCAATTCAATTGGTCGGGAAATATACGGTTTTTTAACACCTCCCGCATCCTGTACAAACATGGGCCGGGCGGTAAATACCTCATCCCCGCCCTCGCCCAAGGAGAGGGATAAGATTGAGTGTAGTTTATTTTCCGGGAAGTGCAAATGCCACGTAGCTATCGCCCGATCTGGTTTTCATTTTACCGCCGCCACAGGCAATTACAATAAATTGTTTACCGTTTAGCTCATATACAGCCGGTGTGGCGTAACCGGGTGCAGGCAATGTTGTTTCCCAAAGCAGTGCGCCGCTTGATTTATTGAAGGCCCTGAATTTACCGTCTTTGGATGCGGCTATAAACAAAAGACCACCTGCAGTTATTACAGAGGCACCATAATTTTCGGCACCGGTAGGCGTTTTACTTCCCAATGAAAATTCAGGGTCATTACCAAAAACTTTTTTCCAAACATATTCGCCTGTATTGAGATCAAGTGCATTTAGCGTACCCCATGGCGGAGCTATGGCGGGGTAACCTTCTTTGCTTAAAAACTTATTATAGCCGGTAATGGTATACGGCACAGTAAACATGGCATCGTTTTTTTGTTTGCTGCTATCGGTAAATACAAGGGATTTATCATTGTTGTTCAGCACAAACGATGCAATGGCTTTTCTTTCGGTTGTATTCAGTTGTTTGAATGCTGGCATCATTCTTCTGCCAGACTGCAGCAGCGTATCAAAAGACGCACCATTGTATTTTTTGTTGATGTTGATGAGTGAGGGATAATTACCCGAGCCTTTTCTTTCGGGGCCATGGCAGGTCATACAATTAACCTGGTATAAACGCTGGCCGGCCTGCAGGAAATTTTCATTGGCAGTGGCTTTGGCGGTTACCGGTATAGCCTGTATGACCCATGCCATTTCATTAGCGTTGATGTATAAGATACCGGTTTGCGGGTCAAAACTCGGGCCACCCCATTCTGCACCGCCATCAAGGCCGGGGAAAACCACGGTGCCCTGAATAGAAGGCGGATTAAACATATTGTCTGACTTGTATCCCGCCAATCTTTTTTTCACTTCCTGGTAAGATGAATCGGGCAATAAAGGATTGATATCTTTTTCAGTAACCACTTGCCGCATGAATGGCGCAGGCTTTACAGGAAATGGTTGTGTGGGGGATAGTTTTTCGCCAGCCAGATCGGTAGTGTCAGGCACGGCCCTTTCTTCAATATCAAATACTGGTTTCCCGGTTTCGCGCTCCAGTACAAATACAAAACCAGATTTGGTAGTTACCGCTACCGCATCTATTTTTTTTCCTTCTTTCCTGATGGTTACCAGGGCGGGGGGCGATGGAATGTCCCTGTCCCATACATCGTGGTGCACGCTTTGAAAATGCCATATCCGTTTTCCCGTAGCGGCATCCAGCGCCAGTATGCAATTGCCGAATAAATTATTGCCCAGTCGCTTGCCGCCAAAAAAATCATAAGAAGCAGAACCTGTGCAGGCAAAAACAATTCCTCTTTTTTGATCAAGGCTGAAACCATTCCAGGCATTTGCGCCGCCCACATATTTATAGGCATTGCTATCGGCCCAGCTATCGTAACCAAACTCCCCGGGGTACGGAATGGTATGAAATATCCATTGGCGCTTGCCGGTGCGGGTATCGTAAGCGCGAATGTGGCCGGGTGCTGCATGCTGGCCCTCGTCTACCCGCGTACCAATAATCAGTAAATTATTAAAGATGATGGGTGGTGTGGTGGAAGTAACAAAAAGATCCTTCACGTCTCTGTCGAGATCATTGTGCAAATCAATTTTTCCATTATTGCCAAACGTAGTAACCAGTTTACCGGTTACAGCATTAATACAATGCAATTCTGACCCGGCGGTATAAAAGATTCGTTTATCACTGGCGCCATCGCTCCAGTACGTGACACCCCGTGAGTTGTTCATGTTGAAAAATGATTTCCTGTTGCCCGACAATGAATCGAACGGATTGAATTGCCATTTCTCTGAGCCGTTTTGTGCGTCAATGGCAAACAGTTTTAGCTGGGGAGATACGCCGTATAAAACCCCTTCTACCACAATAGGGTTGCATTGAATCTGTGAATGGTTGGCAGTATCAGCATCGCGGGTATGGTATTCCCACGCAACCTGTAACTGTGTAACATTACCAGTGTCTACCTGTGTGAGGGATGAGTAATGAATGTTTTCGTTGGAGCCCTTGTATTGTGGCCATGAAGTATAAGCCGCATCAGTGTTTTGCTTGCAACTGCCACATAACAAAGTAAAAAGAATTAAGTAAACCAAAAAACGGCGTAACAGCATGGCAGGAAATGTTTATTGAATGAAATAAATTTAAAGTACCAGGTATTTAGTATCTAGTATTTAGTAGTTAGTATTAAGACGAGGATGAAAAGACGGCGCCAATATTCAATATCTAACATTTAACACCTAACACGCCTCATCGTCAGACCGGAGGTCAGCCGATGACGCGTACATCGCAACACACAACACTCAACACTCAACACAAACTAACGTCAGACCGGAGGTCAGACGATGACGCGGCACTTACCACTTACAACTTACCACTTACCACTTACTTCAACTTTCCTACTTCATCATTGTACAGCTTCACCGTTTCAATAACATCTGGCAGGCTATGGTACCAGTTAGATTCATGCTCAATAGACAGCATGCCTTTAAACTGCTGGCGTTTCAGCTCTGCAAATACTGAATCAAATTTGATAACGCCTTTGCCTACTACCGTATCCTGTGCATGGGTATTGTTGAATTCTTTGATGTCTTTAAGGTGCACGCCATATACATGGCCTTCCAGCTTTTTAAGACAATCTACAATGTTAAGGCCATTGCGTGCCCAGTGGCCAATGTCTGCGCAGGCACCTATATTTGGATGGCCCTGCATGGCCGCCAGTACAGAATCCGGGTGACCATAGGCGTTAGGCATGGGGTGATCATGAATGGCTACTTTAATATTGTAAAAGCCGGCCAGGCTGTCTACCGTGTTCCACAGGGTCTTTTTGGGTTCGGCGGTAATATAACTCAGGTTAAATTCTTTGGCCAGTTTAAATGCATCTACCCATTCTTCTTTGGTACCGGGCGAGATGACACCCATGGCTACCATTTGAATGTTGTGCGATTTTAATACTTCTTTTAATCTATCTCTTCCGGCCTGCGACATGCGTATGCCAAACGTATCTTTGCTATCGCCACCCAATGCCTGGCCCCAGAAAGCTTCCACATATTTTATACCGGCACTGTCCACTTTTTGAAGTGCTTCAGTAATGGTAAACATTCTGAACGTCCATAACTGCACACCCAGCTTCCAGTTGTCTGTTACTTTTGGCGTACTGTCTGTAGCTGCCGAGGTGCCTTCTTCAGATGTTTTGGCAGTTTCATTGTTGTTGCAGGCTATCAACAGCATAATAGCGGCGAATGCTACTGCCACACCATAAAATTGTTTTTTCATGAACAAAAAATTTATTGAAATGATGAATAAAAAAGGGTAAGGTGCCGGATGAAGGGTTTAAGGTATAAACAGGTAAGGTTTATTTGTAGCAGGAAATGGTAGGGCTGCTAAAAAGTTATCAGTAAATCTTCCGCAAAGTCACGAAAAAAATCCAATTCACCATAACAGCCTGATTAATTACCGGTTTAAATACACCTTTATTGCTTAGGATAATTTGCCATTGTGCCGTCTACCGCCTTATCTGAATAGATTATTACATCCTGCAAACGCAGCTCATGCCCGGCGGAGGGATTACCGATTTTCAACTGTACGGTGTGATGACCTTTCGGCAAACCGTATTGCCAGCAGAGTTCATACCGGCGCGTGGTAAAGCTGGCGGGTAAAGGAACTGCTACAGCAGGTTTATCATCTACATACAGCATGCCCTCAAATACATAGCCATCATTATTGCCCCATTTGGCCGATTCTCCCCTCAGTACAAAACCGGTTCCATCAAACTCAAAATGGATAGCATCTTTGGCTGCAGACCATGTGGCTGGCATTTTTAATACGGGGTAAACGCCGGTGAAACTTTTTTCCATCTTAACAGGTACCGGTAATTGCGTGCGTATACTAACGTTATTGCCATTTGTTTTTCCACCGTTGGCTTCTATGTTTAGCAAAGCATGTTTGAGGCTAATGTCATACACTTTGTTTAAAGACATGGTGGTGTATTTAAAATCGATGTCTTCTGCTTCGCGCAAACCCATTTTCCAGTAAGCCGGAATTTTATCATAACCTAATACAGCGCCCAGAATACCGCCTGCCGTGGAGGGATTGCAATCAGCGTCTTGTCCGCACCGGGTACTTATTTCAAGCGTTGTTGTAAAATCACCATTGCCATATAGCAAACCAATTACCACATAAGCCGCATTTACTTTTGCGTCTATATTAAAAGGAAGAAACACACCTTCTGGGCAACCAATATCATTAGCCCATTTTTTTTGTACTTCCAGCCAGGTCTGTTTCCAGTCTGTTGGGTATTTTTTATGCCAGCTAATGACGTCGTTGATACATTGGTAAAACTCACTTTGCACCGGTACTGTTTTTAAAGCATCCTTTACAACAAATTGTATATCGGCCGATGTAAATGCCAGGGCATACATGGCGCCAACGTATACCCCGCCATACCAGCCATCGCCATAGTTCATGATATGACCAATTTTATCGCTAATGGCAGATGCGGTATTGGGCATACCGGGACTCATAAGTCCGGCAAAATCTGCCTCTATCTGGTAATCGATGCAATCTGCATGTGGGTTGTTTTGCCATTGGCCGCTGGCAGGGGCTTTAATGCCGTGCAATATATTATAGCGGCCGGCCTGGTTGGCATGCCAGAGCATATAACTGGCATGGGCAAACGCATTGGCAAAAGAATCTACCGGCGCCTGCATGCCATATTTTTCAAACACCTCTACAAAAGTGAGATCCATATACAGATCGTCATACAAACCCGGATTATTGACCATGGTATTTTTGAGGTAACCATCGTACCATTTCAGCGGCTGGTAATCACCGATAAAAGTACCCTGAAAGCCAAATTCATACGGGCCTCCAAATGTAACGCCAATGGTTTGCCCGGCCCATCCGCCTTTGATCTTGTCTTTAAGCTTGTCTTTGCTGAGGGTAACTGTTTGCTGGGCCGCGGCCATGCTACCAATAAAAAGGACAGCTATTAAACTTATGGTTCTGATGTAGCGGCTCATTTTCATTTGTTTTGAGTGTTGTGGGTTGAGTGTTGTGTGTTGAGTGTTGTGTGTTGTGTGTTGTGTGTTGTGTGTTGTGTGTTGTGTACAGCTGTTCCCAGCGCCATCTTTATCGGACCTTCAGCTAGGTGTCCAATGGGAAAGACCTCACCCTTGCCCCTCTCACCTCATCCGGCTTTCAGCTACCTTCTCCAAATGGAATACCTCACCCCCTGCCCCTCTCCAAAGGAGAGGGGAGTGTCTCCGTATTAATGCTGATTATACTTAAAGAATTTTCTTTTATTGATCGAACTTTCGAACTGCCGAACTCCCGAACTCCCGAACTGATCAACTGATCACCTAATTCACCTCCAATCCATCTTTACCCGGCAATTTAGGAAAGGGGCCATGCGGGTCTGTCTGGTACCAGAAAACAGTGGATGCAATATCATCCTGCAAAGGCAGGTAACGGCCACCGCTGTGCCAGCCAAGTGCCTGTATAGTTACACGCAAATTTTTCTCAAACCGTATAGGATCGGTTATATGCCACCGGTATAATCCAAAACGTTGCGCGATACTGTAATGACCATCTCCTTTTATTACCTGGTGCAGTCCGGCATAGGGCGTATTGAATTCGGTGTAATTAACTTCTTCCACACCGGCGCTGTTTTTTTTGCGCGTATCAAAATCATAGGAGCCACAGAAATAATCTTCTGTGCCGGTACCGCAGATAGTGGGGTATTCTGTGTCGCCATCCATAAAAAATTTTATTTCGCCTTCTCCCCACCAGCCGTTGTTGTGCACGCCCCATGCCATGTAAGTGCCCACGTACTGTCCCCTACCTCTAATACTATCTACCAGCGTAAAATCAGTTTTCAACGGCAGCGGATTTACGCGTCGGAACTGTGCATGAAAATAAGCCGCATCAGCGGGTACATCGGTAAGCACATAATCTACCTGGTAATAAAGTACCATGTCTTTTTCATCAATATTCTCCATTGTTATCCGGCATTTTTTACGGAAAGGCATGGGCCAGTAACAATTAAACGCACTACCGGGGTTAACACATACCGCCAGCGATTGCAAAGGCGCGTACTGCCCCCATCCCATTCCAAAAAAATCGCCCACAGGTACTTCTACCGATGGGGTGGCTTCATCATCCCAATAAAACCGGAGGATAGAATAGCGCCAGTTACCGGTGGGCGTCATCCAGATATGCTGTACAGAACCCGGCCCATCTATCTCCGCAACGGTATATACTGTTTTTGATTTGATGATAACACTGGGGCTTACCTTCCAGCCGCGGCCCAAATCGCGGGATGCATTCAGCCCTGTACCGGTAGTGGCCATACCGCCTTTGCCTTTTTCTCCATTAAAATTTTCAGGACTGATTGACCTTGTTTTGGCGTCAGACATCCGGTAAAGGTTGCCCATATTATTATCGATACCATTGTGCTTTTGCTGCGCGCTGGCTGACACAGCCAACACAAGGCAGATCAATAAAGCGGTTGTTCGTTGTTGCATTTGCTTTTTTTTAAGTAATCAATGATGGAACCCATTTACGGCAAAACTGTTCATCCGTTATTTACTTTTTACTGCATCCAAATCTACACCCAGTAATTGCCTGGCCATGGTTTGAAGCGCAGCATATTCTCCCTGAAAATGACAGGTAGTTTGCCGGTATACACCTTTCGCTGATTGTTGCAATGCCATAGCGGGCGACGATGACTCAATTTCTAAAAAAGGCCCCATCTGTGTACCATCGGCCAGCGGCCCGTCATTATAAGAATTGATAACATCGCCTTTATATGGTTCTTTTTGCAGCTCCCATTTACTGTTTACGTAGGCGGCCTTTTCATCTATCTGTGGTATAACAATGGTGAGAACATTCTTTTCAAAATCAAAAGCCGCGGCTATCGGTTTTGCGATCAATGGAGAGAGCCCTATTTTACTTCTGTAGCGGCCGTCTGTTGTAAAGTACAGTGCACTATCGGTTACCCGTAAACGCTCTGGGGGTATAGCGCCAAAATAATCTGAGGTAATATAATTTTTAGCATTGGGTATGGCACGAAAAGGAATAATCACCTTGGTTTCCGGGCCGGGGGTAAACATACCCAGCAACCAAACAGATAACAGGCCTTTCTCTTTTGTCCAGTTGGCATTGCCCGTATTGGTAATATTATTAACCGTTTCAAAACCAACAAAACGAACGCCTTGCGGAATGGAGGCTTTTAATATCTGTTCAAGGTTATTTTTCGACAGCAGGCTTACTGTTCTTTCTATGCTAATAGAAATTTGCGTTCCGGAGTAATTGGCAAAACTGGCATTGGCCGTAAAGGTAGCGCTGCTGGTATCTGCATGTGCCACCCGGTAAGCATCCGTATCTATAAAAGAGGGTACCTGCCAGTGCGCAATATTAAATGAATCATTTTGTTTGAAGTAGATGGAATACTGTCCGCCTTCGGGCCCCATCCAGAAACGCTCTTCGCCACCCACGGGGTTAAACTGTTTTCTTTTTTCGGTGGCGGCAATCAATTCATAATTGAGCCAGCCAAAACTGGTGCCACTGTCGCCTGAAGCGGTGCTGGTCATTACACGGCCCTGGTATTGGGCAGATAACAATACCTTCCCCAACCCATCCGGGCTTACCAGTTGAATGGCCTCGCCGGTATGTTGTTTCAAAAATGCGGCATCGTATGCATAGGTTCCTTTTTGGGCGGTATCAGGCGCGTTGGCAGATGTTTGCATGCCGGTATTGTTATTACATGAAAGAATGGAAGCGCCTGCACAGGCAGCAAAAATAATAGCGATGGTATGTTTGGGCATATTCATTGGCTTGTTTCGTTGTACAAGAAACGCGGTAGCAAAAGAAAGATATGCTAATATACAGAGAGCGTAGGGACTATTTTAAATTTTGTATGTTGAATTTTGTATTACCTGCGTCGGTCAATATGCTGTTAGCTTTTGCCAGACAAAGTTTACCACAGAGGACGGGAGGTAATCACAGAGTACAAAAGGATTATTTTGAATTTTGTATGTTGAATTTTGTATTACCTGTGACAGTCAATTTGCGGCTGGCTTTTGCCAGATAAATTTTACCACAGAGGACAGGAGGTATTCACGGAGTACAAAGGGATTATTTTGAATTTTGTATGTTGAATTTTGTATTACCTGTGACAGTCAATTTGCGGCTGGCTTTTGCCAGATAAATTTTACCACAGAGGACGGGAGGTATTCACGGAGTACAAAAGGATTATTTTAAATTTTGTATGTTGAATTTTGTTTACCTGCGTCGGTCAATATGCGGTTAGCTTTCGCCAGTCAAACTTTACCACAGAGGACGGGAGGTATTCACGGAGTAGAAGAGGGTTATTTTAAATTTTAAATTTTGAATTTTAAAAGAGCTGTGCCATATTATCGCGTGCGAGCGCATGTCCGCCCATCCGCTGCGTGAAATCAGTTACGCCTTTGACTTTTGACTTTTTACCTTTTACTTTTGAATTGATCGAATTACTTAGTAAGATAAATTAATCGTTCTGCTGATACCTTTGTTATTGGTAATTTCTACGGTAGCTATATCCTGGCCTGCAACGCAATACCGGGCTGATTGAGATAAAAAGCCGGCGCCATAATAAAATTCCTGTTTCTCTACTGTTCCATTTTTGTACCGAAGCGTTGCAAAAACATCATCATTGCTTATTTTGATAAATTGTTTTTTGGTATTGAGTTCAAACAGTTTCAACACACTGCGGTTTTGACTAGCTGCTACCAGGTAATTACCGCTGCTGCCCATAAATGATACCAACGCTTTTCCATCACCCGGAATATAGATTCCGCTTTGCAAAATTGACAGTGGAACAAAACCGCCTTTGCCATCGCCTTTCAACAGTAAACCATTTAGTGCATCCAACCTGCCGATGGATACTTCGGTTCCAAAATCATTTCCGTTCATTAATACATCCAGGTTGCCGTCTCCATCGTAATCGCCGGCCACCATGCCATTGATAGCCGATAGTTGCGCTTGTTTGGGTAATGGAATCATGGTAAACTTTCCGTTTCCTTCATTGCGCAGGTAACACGATTGCAGCATGGTGGCCTTCAACCGCTGCGCCCCTTGCATCATCTCTGGCGTAAAAATATCTTGCATGGTAGCATTGGCGAACTTTTTATAATCATTGAATCTCTTTTTAAGGGTGGGCATGCGTTCCACCATATCATCTCTGCCAAATGCAGGAAACTCTTTAAGCGTGCCGTCTGTTGCAGGTAAAAACAATGATGGCACCGGTATATAACTGCCGTTGCGGTCAAAATCTTTTGCCGTCATATATACCGGCAATGCTTCACTGGCCTGGTACAGCGTATTCAAGCCAGTATTCCCTACTATATAATCCATTTTACCAGTATGCCTGAAATCGCCGGCAATAATTGAATTCCACCAACCCGCCTGGCTGCTGATGCCCGACGCGGGGGTAACGTTTGCAAATTTCCCCCCGGTATTTTTTAAGAATGTAATCGGCATCCATTCGCCGGCCAGTATCAAATCAATTTGTTTGTCGTTGTCAAAGTCGGTAAACAAAGCATCGCAGACCAGGCCTATATTTTTTAAATCGGGCGCCACGCTGGCTGTTACATCTGTAAATACCACCCTGCCATTTTCTGAATCATTGCGGTAAATAAAACTGCTCACCAGTTTAGGATACTGGCCTGGCTCTACCCTGCCCGCTACAAACAGATCCAGCTTGCCATCGTTGTTAAAATCCATGGCGCGTACACAGAGTTTGCTGGTATAGTTCACCGGCAACGCCAGCGAGTCCCGTACAAAATTGCCTTTGCCATCATTTATGTACAACCTGTCCTGGTAACTATTCATACCGGCTTTGGCCTTGAAACCACCGCTGGCTATATACACATCATTCTTACCGTCTCCATTGGCATCAAAAACCAAAATGCCTTCATCGGTAGGGAATGCGGCTTCACCAGCGTTTAGAAAATCTTTTTGTATAAATTTTCCATTGGGTTGCTGCAATAGCATTTGCGGATGGAAAGATGGATTGCCGCCCACAAGCAGATCATCAAAGCCATTGCCATCCAGGTCTGCAGCTGCGATAGCGGGATTGTATTGCGACAATTTATGCGGCAAGGTGGTTTGAATGTTGAAGTCGATAAAATCAGGATCATAATGACGATATTGTATACCCGCAGCAGCCGTTATTTCTTTAAACAATGTGCCGGATGCCAGTGCCGGTTGCTGCCACGAAAAATTTTCAGCAGCATCATTGAGGTTCACCGTGAGTGGTTGACCCGTCTTGATATTTTTAATGGTTTGTTGTTTGCCATTGTACCACTGTACCACCACAGAATCTATCAATGTTGTTTTACCCAGGCCAAAGTGTGCGCCACCCTGCACAGACGATAAATACCCGCGGTAAGGGTTATTTTCATACACCTGTTGCCTGCCATGATCATAATAAATATGCACAACGGTACCTAGCCCATTTATATTCTGGCTATTGCCTTTAAAGTGTACCTGTAAAAATTGATTGACCAGGGTATCTTTGCTGCGGGTTGTGTTGCGGTATAATAAAGCCTCATCATTAATGTTACTGACCACCATATCAACCGCGCCATCATTATCAAAATCGGCTACGGCTACACCATTTGAAAATGTGGGCACCATCAATCCCCAGTTACTGCTTTCATCGCTGAAACCCAGATCGCCTTTATTACGATACGCATAATTGTGCAGTTTCACCTGGGGTATTTGTTCCATCAATTCTTTGGTACCTACCAGACCGCGGGTCTTTTGCCGGTACGCCATAAAATCATGGTCAGATACATCGCGCGGAAAGCCATTGGTAACAATCAGGTCGCGGTAGCTGTCATTATCAAAATCAGCTACCAGCGGGCTCCAACTCCAGTCTGTTTGCGCAATACCGCTTGCAAAGGCAATTTCACTGAAAGCTGGTGGACCGACGGAATCATTTTGGCCTACTGAAGGCCCCTGGTTTAACTGCAACGTATTGCGCACATACTGAAACTGGTATTTATAGGTATCAAAATTCTGGTAAGTAAGGTAACTGTTAGATGCCAGCATCATCTTCTTGCGAAAATTATCGGCCGGGTTCATATCCAGCTCTATTACATCGGGCAATCCATCGTTGTTGATGTCTGTTACATCCTGCCCCATGGCGTTATAAGAAGTGTGTTTAAAATATTCTTTTGCTTTATCTGTAAACGTACCGTTGTGGTTATTGATGTAAAGAATATTGTTAGACAGAAAATCATCCGACACGTAAATATCTTTCCACCCATCGCTGTTGATATCGCAAATGGTAGCCGCATGTCCGTACCCTTCAAAGGCAATGCCCGCTTTATCAGAAACATCGGTAAACATGGGATGCTGTTTACTGCTGTCTGGATTATTTTGGTAAAGACGGTGACGGCTGGGTGGCATGTTTTTATTATTCCGCTGCAGAAATACTGAAGTGTTGTTTCCGTTTGATGCTTCGTTTACGGTTAGAAACATATCCAGATCGCCATCGTTATCATAATCAAAAAAATTGGCCATCGTAGACTGCACACTTACAGCAAGCCCGTATTCGGCAGCAAGGTCTTTAAAATGCGGAATACCATTTTTATCTGCCCCCTGGTTAACATATAAAATGTTGCGCCGCTGCAACGAATCTTTATAAATAGTGTTGCAAACATACATATCCAGCAGCCCATCATTGTTGATATCAACAACGGCAATGCCCCTTGCCCATCGGCCCATGCCTTCCACGCCGGCCGCTTGCGTAATATCTTCAAAAGTGAAATTGCCTTTATTCAAATAGAGTTTGCCCGCTACCATATTGCCGGTAAAATAAATATCCTGTAATCCATCATTGTTAAAATCCCCAATGCCTACGCCTCCACCGTTGTAAATGTTTACCACGTCCATTGGGTTAAGAGAATCGCTTTCTGTAATGGTATTTTTAAAATGAATGCCAGAATGAGCAGGTGTAATCTGTTCAAAAAGTGAAGATGGTTTGCTATTGCAGGCTGCCAGCCATATTGCAGCCGTGCAAACAAAAATCAGGCAAGTCTTTTTCATATTGGTGCAACGTACTGAAATGAAAGAAAATTTCCAATGAAATGAGTGAAAAAAAAGGAGGCTTTGTACGTTATACAAAGCCTCCGGCAAGATAATTAGTTACCCACTAATAGTTGGGGTTCTGCACCAGTGTTGAGTTGGTTGACAAAGCTGATGCGGGTATGGGCAATAAATCATGACCGGCAGGAATATCAATTCCAAAAGTGTTTTTGATATACTGCACCTGCAGGCCGGTTCTTCTCAGGTTATACCATAAAGACATTTCACCGCTTAGTTCATGCCTGTATTCATTTATCATGATGTTCATAAAATCTGGGCCGAAGGGGGATGCCGGGGCCGTACCACCCCATGCCCTGTCTCGTACAATTTTCAATGATGTGGCGGCACCAGCGGCGTCTCCAGATTTTGATTGCGCTTCGGCAAGGCTGAGGTAGATTTCGCCTAACCGTAGCATCACTACATTCTGGTCGCCAAAAATAAATGTCTTATTAGGGTCTTTAAAGCTGGGCGTATTACCGGTAACATTGGGGTCGCGCCAGAACTTGGTTCCATAATAACCGCTTCTTAACTGCCCGGGCTGATCACCCAACCAGGGATCAGATACCTTACCAACTGTATTAATGATATTTCCATCAAGCCCGGTGAAATGCGCTTTGGGCATTGATGTAGCACCGGCAAAGCCTGCTTTTACCTGTGCATAGGCTTTAATACCTCCCAGTGCAACAATACCCGGACTGGCCAATGTATCGCCCGGACCAACAATGGTTGCGGCTTTGCGTTTATCGCCGGCTTCAAATGAAGTATACAATTTCTGGTTGGCGTAGGTATAACCAAAATTGGATGTTTCCCAGGGAAACATAAAAGACAACATCCAGGTTACTTCATTGTTATTGTAGCTCCAGTCTGGTGTGGCACCGCCGGGGAGGCTGAACTGCAGTTCAAAAATAGACTCTTTGTTATTTTGTTTGTCATACTCATGAATGTCCATATAATTGGGCAACAAAGTATAATGCGGAATCAATTGTTTGAAAGCTACTGCTGCTTCAGCATATTTCTTTAACCACATCTGCGCATTGCCGAGGTAACCGAGTGCGGCACCTTTGGTAGCCCTGCCCAAATCTGCCTGTGCAAGATCTTCGGGCCATGGCAGCAGGCTGGCGGCAAGCGTCATGTCAGCCGCCACGGAGGCAAAAACGGAATCCTGGCTGGCGCGCGGGTGCAGGCCATTGTCTGTAACTGTTTTCAACTCAAGCGGCACACCACCAAAAGTTGCGGCCAGGTAATAATAATACACTCCACGCAGGAAATACGTTTGCCCGGTAAGAAAATCTGCCAGTTTCTGATCAATTACTTTATCATTCAACATTTTTGAAATGATGGGAATAGCAGAGTTCGCGCGTGCAATACCCTGGTAAGAGAGGTTCCAGAAAGTTCCGAGCGAACCAAAGTCTGCCGGAAACAGGTAGGTATTATACGCCACATCGGCACCCCAGTTAAAATAGTCCTGGCTGGTATAGTTGGCATTATACCAAAGAGACTTCAGTACAAAACTTTGGTTATCGTGCTGAAAGCCATCATAAATAGCATTTACGAGGCTGATGCCATCCTGCGGGTTTTTAAACAATGAGCTTTCGCTGATGCGGGAGGTATCATTCTTTTCCAAAAACCCTTTGGAGCAACCCAGCGGAAAAACCAGCAGCAGGGAAAGGGCTATATATATTGTTCTTATATTTTTCATAATCGCTTATAATTTTATTTTCTGCCTGAATTTTAAAATGTAACATTTAACCCAACGGTAAAGAAGCGGCTGTTGGGATATGTGCCCACATCCACACCAGATGCCGTGGGCAGCCTGTTGCCATTAGCATCCTGCGGAATACCAATTTCAGGATCAAGACCCTTGTAGCCGGTTATGGTAAACAGGTTTTGGCCAGATACATAGAACCTTATTTTAGATGCGGTAATTTTTTTCGCTATCAGTTCTGGGAAGGTGTAACCAACGGTTACATTTCGCAAGCGGAGGTAACTACCGTTTTCTATATACACATCAGACGGGCGCGTATTGGCGTTGAATTCATTGGCATCTATGCGTGCGTAGCGCTGAGAAGGGTTCTTGGTGGTCCAGGCATTTTCGTAATACTCGGATCCAATATTTTCAATACCCACTGAGCCGGTAGAGCTGCCAAAGCTTTCGAGTGTGCGTTGCTGGTAGTTATAAATTTTATTGCCAGATACGCCGTATACAAACAGGCTGAAGTCGAAATTCTTGTAATTACCATCAAAAGTAACACCACCATAAAATTTGGGAATGGGGCTGCCCAGTCCGGTTTGGTCTGCTGCTGTTATTCTTCCATCGCCATTTATATCCAGGAACTTCCTGTCGCCCGGAACAGCACTTTTAGCCGGGCCCGAAGTAGGCTGATAATATTGACCGGCACCATATTTAGCGGCGGTAATAGCATTCAGCGCATCAATTTCGGCCTGTGTTTGAAAGATGCCGCCAGATTTATACCCATAGAATTCGCCTACCGGACCGCCTACAAACGAGCGGCTGTATACGCCCCAGTTGTTGCTACCGGTTGTGGAGAAACCAAGGCTGCCCAGGTTATCAATATAGTTCTGACCGGTGGCAAGGCTAAGAATTTTATTGCTTACGGTGGTAACGTTTACGCCCACACTATAATGAAAATCTTTGCTGGCAGTATGATTATAGTTAAGTGCCATTTCTACGCCTTTGTTTACAATGCTGCCCACATTGCGGGTGGCGGTTGTAAAACCTGTTTGCGGGGGCACAGGTATATCCAGCAGAAAGTCGCGTGATTCTTTTTTATAGTAATCTACCGTTAACGTAAGTGCTCCGTTCAGAAATGCCGCATCAAGACCAATGTCTGTTTGATCAGAAGTTTCCCACTTCAAATCCGGGTTGGGCAATGATGCCAGCACAAGACCGGGCTGGTATACTTTATTAAAAGGATAGCCATTGTTGCCGCCGTCAGTCGCTGCAGGGCCTGAAGTATATTGCGCCAGGTAACGGAAGGTGCCGGCATTGAACTGGTTACCGATTTGTCCGTAACTGGCCCTTATTTTAAGATCAGATATAGCATTCACATCGCGTAAAAAAGATTCCTGCTTAATCCTCCAGGCAATAGAACCAGACGGAAAAGTACCATATTGATGGCCGGGTGCAAAACGCGAAGAACCATCTCGTCTAACCGTACCCGTTATCAGGTATTTGTCCATAAAGGTGTAGTTCAGCCTGGCAAATTGCGATGCCAGTGAATAAGTGACCTGGTTACCGTATACACCACGTACTGCAGGCAGTGCACTCAGATCGCGCAGTTGATCGCTGGGCAGGTTATTGCCCTGGCCGCCTATCTGGCGAAAGGTATTTTCCTGTGCAGATATACCGCCTACAAAATCAACACTATGGTTGCCAAATGTTTTTGTGTAAGCAATGGTATTCTCCCACAACCACTCAAATGTTGTATTGGCAGACTGGTTATAAAAATTTTGTGTGGTCTGCGTACCGGTTCCATACTGCGTTAATGCGCGGGTGTCTGAAGGCGTAAAATAATACCCTGAATAATCATTGGTATTGATACCGATGTTGGTTTTTAGTTTAAGCCCGGGGAACAGGGTCGCTTCCAAAAATGTAGAACCCAGAAAATTATTGGTCAGGTTTTTCTGATCCTGTGTTTCAATATTGTATACCGGGCCATTACCCCAGTTTCTCACTGACTGATTATTGGGATTAAAAAATCCATAATTGCCTGCAGCATCTTTAATTTGACTGGTAAGTTTATTGCCAGAAACCGTAGGGGGCAATTTGCTGAGGTAACCTATGCCCGCACCTGCACCCTGGCCGCCTGTTCCAAATGGTATCTTGCTGTTGCCCCTGGTGTATTTTACGCTGGTAGAAGATCGCAGCCAGCTAAATGCATTGTAATCGAGGTTAAGGCTTAGATTAATTCTTTTGAAATCGGAGCCCAGCACAATTCCTTTCTGGCCAAAGTAGCCGGCAGAAAAAGAAGTTTGTACTTTATCGCTTCCGCCGCGGATGGCTACATTGTAATTCTGTTTTAAACCGGTTTGGTAAACAGCATCCTGCCAGTCGGCATTGGTGAGTGAAGAAGGATTGGCCCATTCAGGAAGCGCGGTGTAACCGTCAATTGCTGCCTGCGCATTGGCAAGGGTACCAAACTGCTGGCCGGTAAGTACTTTATATTTTTTAGGAGTTGTTTGCACAGAGGTTAAGGCATCAACAGATACCTGCACACCATTTCTTCTGCCGCGTTTGGTGGTTATAATTACCACACCGTTGGATGCCCTGTTACCATAGATAGCTGTTGCAGATGCATCTTTCAACACATCTATGCTGGCAATATCTGTAGGATTAAGTGTGTTCAGTCCACCGGTAATGGGGTACCCATCTACCACATATAGCGGGTCATTGGTACCTAAACTACCTACGCCGCGTATCTGCACCTGCACGCCACCACCGGGTGCACCATCATTATTGGTTACCTGCACACCTGCAGAACGACCCTGCAACGACTGGTCTAATGTTGTAACCGGCACTTTTGCAATCTGGTCTGCCGAAATGCTGCTGATAGCGCCTGTTACATCTTTGCGTTTTTGTGTACCATAACCAACTACCACCACCTGGTCTAGCTGCCGTACAGATGTTTCTAACTGCACGGTAAGCGTTTGACGGTTGTTTACTTTTACTTCAAGGCTGCTATACCCAATGGCGGTTACCACCAGTGTTGCAGTGGGCGATGCCTGTATGGAAAAATTTCCGTTATTATCTGTTTGTGTTGCGGTAGAAAGACCTTTCACCTGCACGGTAACATTGGGCAGGGCGGTATCGCCAGACATTACTCTGCCACGCACATTGCCTGCCTGCGCAAACGCTATTTGACAACACGCCAGCATGGCAATAAAAAGAAAACATCTTTTCAAAAGAGAAATCCGGTTAAAAGAATGTTGATACGCGGGGAACAATGGAGACAACTTCCCCCCAACGGGTGGGTTAGTTCTGTTTAGCATAAGCAATCCTTATTTAGTTATAATTTGATATTAAAATTAGTCCAATGCTGTATGCATTATTGGCATTTTTCGATCATATGCTGGTATTATTTTATCAGTTATTCTCCTCTCGGGCGAATTTTCCAATGTAACTCAGATAAAAAACTTCATAAATGGAACAAATTAATGGCCTGCCTGCGCATGAATGAGCCACGCGGCCAGAATTAAGCTATCAAGATTACATTGGGCAAAAAACATCAAACCGCGCAGCCCATGTTCTGCCCTTCAATTAAGATACTTCTTAAATGGGAGCAGGCCTGTCTTGCCTACCGGATAACGCTGATGGGCCAGCAACATTGTACTATTTTACCTTAAATTGATACAAAATACACAGTTCTCCCAAAGACGCTTTGTCTTTACGGTAAATGATTAAAACGGGCGGGGTTTAGCGTTGCATGCTGTTGCAAATGCGGTAGTAGTGTGGGTTGTATTACCAAGACCACATTTAATTGGCACCTGCTGCACAGCAAACGTATTTTGTACACTTATTTAATTGAACATTAATCAACCGGTAGCTAATAAGAACACGTTGCCGCCTTGTAGGATTGAATGCCATTGAAACAAATAATAAATTGCTTTCTGCAGCATTGAACCAGCTACCGGTTTGGTACGTATCTTGAATGATATGCGCAGTATGTTTAAAATAGTATGGTTTGCCATCCTCCTGTCAATAATTGTTTCGCATGCAGGCGCACAATCCCAGGAGAGCCCTGTAAAATTTAAAGACTTCGTATTTACTTCTGTACAGGTACAAAAAGATTTATTGTACAGACAAGACAGCGGCATCAGCGAACGATACAGTCGTTTCAACTTCTTTGAACCTGCGGGCGATACCACTGCTTACCGTCCGCTCATCATCTGGCTGCATGGCGGCGGGTTTAAATTTGGTAAAAAAACCTCGGGTGGATTGCCTTTATGGGGCAAAACTTTTGCGCAGCGCGGTTATGTATGTGCGGCTATCAATTACCGGCTCAGCAAAAGACATCCGCTAAAAAATTACGCTGACCTGGTGGCGGGTTGTGCAACAGCCATGCAAGATGTAAATGAAGCCATCGGGTATTTTAAAACACATTACCGGCAATTCAGAATCGATACCAACTGCATTATACTGGGCGGCAATTCGGCCGGCGGTATGATTGCGTTGCAGGCAGTATACAGCAGCCCGGCGGCACTAGCTCAACTGATTCATGATACAGTCTCCATTAGTCCGCACATAAAACTACCGCACCTGCAGCATATTGCTGCTGTTATCAATTACTGGGGCGCCCTTTTTGATCTGTCCTTTTTGCAACATGCAAGCGTGCCCATTGCAAGCGTACACGGAAAAAAAGACCGCGTTGTACCATATGCCGTCAATAAAGCAGGTTTGTATGGAAGCCTGGCCATTCACCAGACAGCCGACTCGCTGCATATACCCAATACTTTAAAGGTATACGATGGTTATGCCCATGAACTGCAGAAACATTTCAATCCGCTTTTTGCCGGGCGGGGAGCCAGAAAAAGATGGGCGGAAGCAGGTGCGTTTACAGCTGCTTTTTTACATGCACAGTTGTTCGGGATAAAATAATATGCGTACTCGTCAAAATAATATAATTGCCTTTCACTTGTTTTTTTCTAAGTAACAGTGATACACCCGTTTAGTTAATTTGAATGCTGTAACACGATGCGTTTACAATGCAACCACTTCATTGATTTGTGGCGGGCAACTGGTAGCAACACTTAAACACAAGCAAATAATTAAGGAAAAAATATATACTTTTAGCATGTCAACGATATGCCAACGCTACTGCCATCTGAAAATAAAGCGCTGTTTTTGCAAATAGCCGCAGGCGATATAACCGCCTACCGAGCCGTTTTTGATACCTACAAAGCCCCCTTTTATGCTGCCGCTTTTAAGATGACGCGTTCTGCTTACCTGGCAGAAGAAATTGTGCAGGAAGTGTTTATTATTTTATGGACCAAACGTGCGCTGGTAGCCGCTGCAGAAACACCAGCCGGATATTTGCTAACAGTCTTGTATAACTGCATTTTTGCGCAGTTTAAAAAAATAGCTGCAGAAAAAAACATGAAGTTGGTATTGGTTCAAAACGGTGAAGCGGGTGAAGAAGAATCCCTGGAAACGTTGTTGCAAATAAAAGAGAACCAGCAAATGCTCCAAAATATTATTGCGCAATTGCCTCCCCGGCAGCAGTTGGTGTATAAACTCAGCAAACAACAAGGTATGAGCAGAATTGAAATTGCCAGCCAGCTGCATATCTCTCCCAATTCTGTGCGCAACCACCTGCAGGATGCCGTGAAATCCATCCGCCATTACCTGAAAGATAAAAAAGCCATTTCAGCACTCATTGCGTGCATTGCCTATTTTGAATGTTGAGTTTTATTTTGAATTACATAATCTGCGAATCTGCGGCTATGTTTCTCGCAGCGGGTAGGCGAGGCGGCGGACGCAGCGAATATTTTGAATTTTGGATTACATACTCTGCGAATCTGCGGCCATGTTTCTCGCAGCGGGTAGGCGAGGCGGCGGACGCAGCGAATATTTTGAATTTTGAATTACATAATCTGCGAATCTGCGGCTATATTGTATCGCACAGAGCCAGCAGAGCTAACCGAGGTGAACCAATCTGCGCATAGGAGGTAAATTTTTTGACTTTTGATTTTTGACTTTTGACTTCTTTAATCTGCGCATCTGCGGTCATAATTTTTTTTAAGCACGACTAGTACATTTCATCGCTTGCCGATCTCATAGTATATACATGTTGCAATAACATTCCGTTTTGCAATGAATTACGCTAACGATGATGCCATCCTCACGGGAAAGACTAGCCTATTTAATAGCAGCCTACTGCAACCGCAAAACTACTGAAGCGGAAGAAAAGGAACTTTTTTCCCTGGTAAAAGATGATGACCTCACCGAACAGACTGTTCACCAGCAGCTTCAACAACTCATTACACAATTTGATACCCGCGAACTGGTACCTGCCGTAAACTGGGAACTGGTATACCAGCAAATACAGGAAAAAGCAATGGCAGATGACCGACCCGCCCTTCCGCGCCGAAACTGGCGCTGGTGGCGCATTTCTGCGGCAGCTATAGTACTCATTAGTATTGGCATCGCATTTTTATACCAGGCAGCTTCACCCGCAACAACAAATGTGATTGCCCAACAACCAGTACCGGCCATAGAAAACGATGTACTGCCCGGTACAGCAGGTGCCATCCTTACCCTCGCCAACGGCAAACAAGTGGTGCTGGATAGTACCGGCAACAGCATGCTGCTTGCACAAGGCGGTACACAATTGTTAAACCAACAAGGACGGCTTAGTTACAACCATACCGGGAGCGGCGGCAACGAAACAGTATACAATACCATGACGACCACCAAAGGAAAACAATACCAGTTGCAACTATCAGACGGTAGCAAGATATGGCTCAACGCGGCATCTTCTGTTACCTATCCCACATCTTTTACAGGTACAGAAAGAAAAATAAGCATTACCGGCGAAGCCTATTTTGAAATAGCACACGATGCAAAAAAACCCTTTACTGTTAGCACTAATGGGATGGAAATACGCGTGCTGGGAACACATTTTAATGTAAATGCGTACGATGATGAAGAAAATACCAGCACCACGCTGCTGGAAGGAAGCATTAAAATCATCAACCAGCATACTGCTTCGCTGCTGAAGCCCGGACAGCAGTTACAATTAAATAAAGATGGAAAAATTAAACTGGTCAATGATGCAGATGTACAGGAAGCAGTGGCCTGGAAAGACGGTTTGTTTGTAATGAAAAAAGCCGGCATTGCCAGCATCATGCGGCAGATTGCACGGTGGTACGATGTGGAAGTCTCATACACCGACGGCATACCGCCCGGCCGCATTTCAGGCGATATACCGCGTAACATGAACCTGTCGAAAGTGCTGCAGGTAATGGAATTGAGCGGCGTGCATTTTGTTATGACAGGCAAAAAAGTAGAAGTTCAACCGCTCTAGGGCTGTCTTGCCCTGGCAGTTTATATTAATTCGTTCCCTTGCCAATTTGATCTGTTAACCTGACATAAAAAAGCCGGTGTGTTGGAGCACCCCGGCCGGTATCCAGGTTAATTCATTATACAATCGTTCGACGGACTGTTTATTGTTAACCCAAACAAAACAAAGTTATGCATTTCAGAGCTCTTTGTAACCCACCCGGTATGCTCAAAATCAAATCCGGGCAACTAACCAAAACGCTGTTAATTATGAAGTTTACAGCAATCATTCTACTGGTCGCCTGCATGAATGTAAGCGCCAGGAGCTTCGCACAGCTCATTACCATTTCAGCAAAGAATACGCCGCTGGAACAGGTACTCAAAAAAATAAAAGACCAGAGCGGTTACCATATGGTATACCGAGAAGAATGGATGGCCGCCGCCAACAATGTAACGGTATCATTAAAACAGGTGCCCCTACAGGATGCATTGAACGAATGCTTCCGCAACCAGCCATTTGATTATTCGCTGGTAGATAAAACCATTGTACTGAAAGAAAAACCAGTTACCAAAAAAGACCCCTCTGCACCAGCCGCTCCCGTACTGGCCGATGTTTCGGGAAGGATAACCGATACCGATGATGCGCCGCTGCAGGGCGTAAGCATCAACATAAAAGGAACCAAGCAGGGCACTACTACCGATGCAGACGGAAAGTTTACACTGAACGCACCGGCTAACAGCACACTGGTTATTTCATCTGTAGGTTTTACCGCGCAGGAAGTAACCGTTGGCAGCCAGGCGAGTTTCAATATTAAACTGGTGAGGGAAACACTTTCACTCAATACAGTGGTGGTAACCGCACTGGGTATTAAAAAAGATCAGAAGGCGCTCACGTATGCAGTAACGCAGGTGGGCGGCGATGATGTAAACAAAGCCAAAGAAATCAACCTGGGCAACGCACTTACCGGAAGGGTAGCCGGCGTAAACGCCACCAGTACTGCTACCGGCCCTGCAGGTTCAAGCCGTGTAGTAATAAGAGGTAATGGATCATTAAACGGCGATAACCAACCGCTGTATGTTGTAAATGGCATACCTATTAATAATTCAAACCAGGGTGCTGCCGGTACATTTGGCGGCATAGACCGTGGGGATGGCCTTATCAGCATCAACCCAGATGATATTGAAAGCATGTCTGTGTTAAAAGGCGGTACCGCAGCAGCCTTGTATGGTTCGCGTGCAGCCAATGGCGTTATACTTATCACTACTAAATCTGGCCGTGCGCAGAAAGGCCTGGGCGTTGAATACAATGGAACCTATACCTGGGAAACGCCCATTCAGTTGTACGACTGGCAATACGAGTACGGCTCCGGCTCGCGTGGTATTGCCCCCTTATCAAAAGCAGATGCCATTGCCAATGGACGATTGTCGTGGGGCGCCAAATTAGATGGCAGCTCTGTAACACAACCAGATGGCGTGGCCAGGCCATACACAGCACAAAAAGACAACCTCAAAAATTTCTACAATACCGGTAAAACGTTTTCCAATACATTATCATTTTATGGCGGAAATGAATCGGTTAATTTCCGGTTTTCTGCTTCTAATCTTGATAACCGCGGCATTGTTCCCAATAACTCGCTCAACCGCAAAACATTTAACCTGAGCATCAATGCCAATCTAAAAAAGAAACTGGTGTTTGAAGGCAACATGCAATACAATATTGAAAATACCGAGAACCGCACTTTTGTGGCCGACTTTCAGAAAAACCCCAATGCAGGTGCGCAACTCATAGGCACCAATATAGATGTCCGCATTCTGAAACCCGGTTATGATGCCAATAATTATGAAGTGTTGTGGAACGATTATATCTATGCCACCAACCCTTACTTTGCTGTAAACAAAATTTCTAACAGCGATACCCGCAACCGGTTTATTGGTTCTTTCAGCGCCAGGTATAACATTACCGACTGGCTATATGCGCGTGCACGTTTTGGTATTGACCGCTTCAATCTGAAAGGCGTAAACATAGAGCCTACTGGTCTTGCCTTTAATAACCGTGGCAGTATGACCAGCGATCAAAACCTGAGCGAAGAATACAATGTGGAAGGGATCATTGGCGCCAATAAAACTTTCAATAAGTTTTCTGTGAATGCGCTGGTGGGTGGCAATCAAATGAAAAATACGTATGATGGTGTTAACCTCAGCAGCGGCTTCTTCAATGTACCTTTCAAATATTTCATTGGCAATGGCAGCCAGCAAACATTTACACAATCTTACCGGCAGTTTGCCATCAACTCTGTATTTGCTTCTGCTGATATCGGCTACAATGATTTATTGTTTCTTAACATGACAGCGCGCCGCGATTGGTTCTCTACCCTGGATGCAGCTGATAACAGTTTACTGTATCCATCTGTGGGTTTGAGTTTTCTCTTCTCTAATGCATGGGGTAACCGGCCCGCATGGTTTAATTATGGAAAGCTGCGTGGCTCATGGGCGCAGGTGGGCGGCGGCGCACCCAGCCCCTACGCAATTGATCTTACTTACCAGAACCAGGCACAACTATCCGGTACAGGCGCCACCTTACAAAACATAGTGGGAAACACCATTCCTAATAAATTAAAACCATACACTTCTACCACCAGTGAAATAGGCATAGAAACGCGCCTGTTTAACAGTCGCATTGGCGTAGACCTTACTGTGTACGACAGAACCACCACCAATGATATTGTAAACGCTTCTGTACCGTGGACATCTGGTTACAACGCGGTTGCGCTCAATGTGGGCAAGATCAAAAACAAGGGTATCGAATTATTGCTTACCGGTACACCCGTTAAAGGACGCAACAGCAGCCTCAACTGGGATGTAAGTTTGAACCTCGCCTACAATAAGAATGAAGTGGTATACATTGGCGATGGTATCAGCTCTATTACATTTGGCCAGAGCGAGAATACCAACAGAACACGTACCGAAAACGGATGGATCTATCATTTCACCGGTATGCCTTTTGGCATGATTGCCGGCAACCGCATGCGTACTGATGCAAAAGGCAACATTGTTTACAACAGCGCCAATGGCATACCGTTGCAAAGCGCCCTGGTGCCGCTGGGTAAAGGCGTACCACCCTTAACAGCAGGTATCAGCAATAATTTTTCTTACAAGAGTTTCAATTTCGGTTTTTTGATAGACGGAAAATTTGGCGCGCAAGTGTATTCTGCCACCAACGCTTACGGAACGCAGTTTGGTGTTGACAAACGCACGGTAGAAAACGGTGTTCGCGAGAATGGTGTAAAAGTATCCGGCGTAGACCAGAATGGCAACCCATACAACGCTACCGTTAACGCACAAACGTATTACCAGGGTATCTGGAACACCATTACCGACCAGTTTGTAACCGATGCAGACTTCATTAAACTGCGCCAGGTAATTATTGGTTATACAGTTCCAAAATCAATGTTTAAAAAACTACCCGTACAGGCAATCAGCATTTCTGTGGTGGCCCGCAACCTGGCCCTGTTGTATAATACTGCCAGAAACATAGACCCGGAAAGCAGTTACAGCAACGGCAACTCGCAGGGTTTGGAAAACTTTGGATTGCCCACTGCCCGCAGCTATGGCCTTAACCTGTTGGTAAAATTTTAATGCAACCCGTTCACTTAATGACATCCAAAAAATAAAATTATATGAATTCTATAAAACAATATTTCATCACCCGGCTACCTGCCATCTGCCTGTTGCTGGCCTGTGCTGCCTTTATTACTTCGTGCGATAAAGGCTTTGAAACCATGAATACCAACCCCAATGCCTATACGGAGCCGGTGCTGGGCAACCTTTTTACCATGAGCCAGGTTAGAACTGCCGGTGTGGGCACGGCAGATCGCAATCGCGTAAGCATTAAATATTTTGCCGGCACCAATCAGTATATGGCATCGTTGGGTACCAACTGGTCTGGCGATAAAAATTTTGAGAACGGCCAGTTTGGCGATCTGTTTGAAACCATTTACCCCATTCACCTAAAAGAACTGGTGCAAATGCTGGATCTTACCAAAGACAAACCAGACTTGGTGAACTATTATGCCATGGGCAGTATTTTCCGTGTTTTTGTGTTACACCGCGCTACCGATATTTATGGTGATGTGCCGTATACAGAAGCCGGACTGGGATATACTAACGGTATCTATAAACCGAAATACGACAAACAATCCGACATCTATCCAAAAATGCTGGCCGAGCTGGATGCTGCCATCAAACAACTGGATGCTTCCAAGGCCAATATGGGCTCCTCTGATATTATGTACGGCGGCAGTATTCCCAAATGGAAAACTTTTGGGTACTCCCTGATGCTGCGCCTGGGCATGCGGCTTACCAACGTAGACGCTGCAAAGTCTAAAGAATGGGTGCAGAAAGCCATTGCCGGTGGCGTTATGAAAAGCAACGACGATATTGCTTATGTAAAACATACCACCGGTTCCACCAATTCTGAAAACCGCGATGCTGCCGAATTGAAACGGGAAAGCTTTCCTGAATCTAACCAGGGCAAAGGACCGGTGAAACTGGCTAAAACATTAGTAGATCTGCTGCAATCTAAAAACGATCCGCGCATTCCGTTCTATTGCACGTTATGGGATGGCAATATTCTCAGCCAGCAAAATGCAAAATTACCTACGTCTACCAATCCTGCACTGCAGAAAGGTTTGCCCAATGGATATGACGCTACTACTATTAAAAATGTGATCCCCGCCTGGAACAATGATCTGCTGGCTACCTATTCAGAACCCAATACAGGTACTATTGCCAGCCTTGTTGCGCCTACGGTATTGCAAAGCTATGCCGAAGTGGAATTCTTACTGGCCGAAGCCGCACTGCGCGGATGGGACGCCACACCCGCATCCACTCATTATGCTAACGGCATTAATGCATCAATGAAAATGATCAGCATTTTTCCAACCCCGGTGCTGTTTGGTTCTGCGGGCGCATTTACCATTTCGCAACCAACCATAGACGGATACGTTGCCGCCAACGCACTTAGTGGTACCATGGCGCAGCAAATGGAACAAATACATACACAATTGTACCTGGCGTTGTTTATGTTGTACGATAATTTTGAGTCTTTTGCTAATATCCGCCGTACCGGTTATCCTGCATTGGTACCGCCCAATTACCCGGGTAACTTTACAGGCGGAAAAATGCTGCTTCGGTTAAAGTACCCCGTTAGTGAAGCAGCGCTGAACAAAGAAAATTATGATGCCGCCATTGCCAACCAGGGCCCCGATTTATACACTACGCCTGTTTGGTGGGACAAGTAATTTGTTTTAAGTGTTGAGTGTTGTGTGTTAAGGGCAACTCGCTGCAAACAACACACAACACTTAACACTCAACACACAACACAATTTTAAACACGCAACACGTAACACAATGAATAAAGATAACCGCCGTGACTTTATAAAGAAGAGCGCTTCACTGGCAGCTGCCGCTTCTATTGGCAGTATTGGTTCGGCCATAGCGCGTACACACAAACAGCCAGATAGCTTACCGGCGCTGGCAAAAGATGGAGGTATGGAGTTTTCACTTGCCATACCCAATTTTGAAAGTCCTCGCATTGCACTTGCCAAACAAATGGCCGTGTTTGGTGCAGTAAACAGTCCGCGCAATACCGGTGATCTCAAACCCTGGGAACCCAAAGCCATAACTGCCGTAAAAGAGGGTTGGGAAAAGCTGGGTATGAAATGGAATGTGGTAGAAGGCCCACCCACATTAGGCGAGCAAACCAAACTGGGCCTTGCAGGGCGCGATGAGGAGATTGCCAACTTCATAACGTTTATGAAGAACCTGAAACAGTATGGCAATGTAGATACCATTTGTTACAACTGGATGCCGGTGGTAAGCTGGTTCCGCACCAGTATGGACCGGCCGGGCCGGGGTGGCGCACTAATGACGGCTTTTGATTATGAAGATGCTAAAAAATTACCCAAAACAGAATATGGCGATGTATCAAAGGAAGCGCTCTGGAAAAACCTGGAATATTTTTTAAAAGCCGTTGTGCCGGAGGCAGAAAAAATTGGTATGAACCTCTCCCTGCACCCGGATGATCCGCAGGTAGACAGCCTGAAAGGTATTTCACGCATTATGACCAGCGTTGAAAATTTTGACCGCATGCTCAACATTGTGCCCAGTAAATACAGCGGGCTTACCATGTGCCAGGGCAATTTTTCGCTGATGGGTGCAGACATACCATCGCTGGTGAGACGCTGGGGCAAGGCAGGCAAAATTAATTATGTACATTTCAGGAACGTACAGGATCTGAGCGGCCAGAAACCCAGCACCAAGTTTACTGAAACATTTCATGATGAAGGGCAGATTGATATGTATGCGGCCATGAAAGCGTATTATGATATCGGTTACAAAGGCGCTATCCGCCCCGACCATGTACCAACCATGGCGGGAGACAGCAATGAACGCCCCGGCTATAGCACCATCGGAACCCTGTTTGCTTTGGGGTATATGCGCGGGTTGATTGAATCGATTAGTAAGAAAAGTGTGTAGTTTTTAGTTCGGGAGTTCGAAGTTCGGGAGTTCAATTACCAGTAAGACCCAGGCGCATAGCGCCAGATCAATGCAACATTTACAATTCAACATTTAAAATTTAAAATAATTTTCCCATGAACAATCGCAGAAATTTTATCAAAAAAAGCGCCACGCTTGCCTCTGCCCTTTCTGTTGGCGGCATAGGTGCAGCCTATGCATCGGCACCCAACATTAATACCAAAGGCAGCACCAAAGAAAATATATACACCAATGTCAAAGATGCTGGCATGGTTATGAGCGAAGCCTATTTTGCCGGCATGGATGAACGCCGCATTGCTTTTATGAAACAAATGGATGTATTTGGGGCAGTTGGTGGCATCAACCCAAAACTGAGTGGCCTAACAGATGCCACTCCATGGGATCCAAAAGCACTTACTGCCAATAAAGACGCCTGGAAACAGGCCGGTTTAACACTTAATGTCATTGAAGGACCTGCATCGCTCGGCACAAAAACAAAACTGGGCCTTGCCGGCAGAGATGAAGAAATTGCCAACTTCATAACGTTTATGAAGAACCTGAAACAACATGGAGGCATTGACGTAATCTGTTATAACTGGATGCCTGTGGTAAGTTGGTACCGTACCAAGATGGATGCCATTGGCAGGGGCGGTGCGCTGGTAACCGCATTTGATTATGAAGACGTAAAAAACCTGCCGGCTACCGAATACGGGCAGGTATCAAAAGAAGCCCTCTGGAAAAACCTGGAATATTTTTTAAGAGCCGTTGTGCCCGAAGCAGAAAAAATAGGCATGAAGCTGGCCATGCACCCCGATGATCCGCAGGTAGACAGTATTAAAGGCATCTCCCGTATCATGACCAGCGTTGAAAACTTTAAGCGCATGCTCAATATTGTGAAAAGCCCCAGCAATGGTATTACGATGTGCCAGGGTAATTTTTCGCTGATGGGTGCCGATATACCAACCATTGTAAAAGATTTCGGAAAAGAAAATATTCATTTTGTGCATTTCAGAAATGTGCGCGACCTGAGTGGCAAAAAACCCAGCACCAAGTTTGAAGAAACCTTTCACGACGAAGGCCAGATTGATATGTATGCAGCAATGAAAGCCTATTATGATATTGGCTTTAAAGGGCCCATCAGGCCAGACCATGTGCCCACCATGGCGGGCGATAGCAACGAGCACCCCGGCTACAGCAATATCGGCTCCCTGTTTGCATTTGGCTACATGAGAGGACTCATGCAGGCAATCAGCAGCAGTGGCAAAAAAGCTTAAACAAAAAACGGCCGGCTGTTGCCCGGCCATTTTTTTAAAATTAACCGGCAAAATTGAAAATTCACTTTATATTCATTCTAAATTTATACGCTGCCATGATGAAACAATCCCTCCTTGTAATTGCCTGTTTTGTATGCGCAATTGTTATGCAGGCGCAATCTATTGGTGCTTCTTCAGAATATATAAAAGCATTAACCCCCGAATGGAAGGGCGAACGTTTTGCAGATGGCCGGCCAAAAGTGGCAGATATTATGTTGGAGCATTTGCACGATGCTACACTTGAACAAATATGGGGTTTTCTCGGCCGTAAAGGCTTTCGCAACCAGGTAGAAAAAAACTGGATCATCCTTAAACCCGGTGAAACTATGGTAGGCCGTGTGGTAACCGCGCAGTTTATGCCTTCCCGGCCAGATCTTGATTCTATGGTTAAAAGACAGGGCCGTGCAGAAGGCCGCTCACAAAAAGGCGGCATTAATATATGGCCGATAGATATTTTAACCAAAGGAGATATTTATGTAGCAGATGGTTATGGCAAAGAAAAAGATGGTACGCTTATCGGCTCCAGCCTCGGGAATGCCATTTATGGTAAAACAGGTAAGGGCGTTATATTTTATGGCGCTATACGCGATATGCAGGAACTAAAAGATACCAAGGGTTTTAATGCATGGGTAAAAGGTCATGACCCATCTTATATAAAGGATATGACACCCACTGCTATCAATGCACCCATCCGCATTGGCGAAGTAACTGTTTTCCCGGGCGATGTGGTGTTTGCCAATGAATACGGCGTAGTATTTATACCCGCTTACCTGGTAGATGAACTGGTAAAGAATGCAGAACTGGTAAGCCTGCGCGATGAATTTGAGCGATACATGCTGCAACTGGGCAAATATCCTTCGGGCCAGGTGCATGGCGACTGGAATGATACCATAAAAAATGAATACCGTGCATGGGTAGCAAAGTATCCAAAAAAACTGGCCGTATCGCCCAAAGAAATTGAAGATTACCTGAACAAGGAAGGGCATTAAACCCACCGCGGCTGATTATGATAATTATATATTCATGATTGGGAGGGATTTTTTTTCGCACAAGTGCTTGAACAGTTTTAATTGACCATATACATTATTACATCGTAACCTTCGTTTTCTTCTCTAACACATTATTTTAAAAGATTACCAGGATGATTAAATTTTTTCTTGCCGTGCTGTTGTTGTTAATTGCGCTGATCTGTTTTAATGCGCACGCCTTATCTGCCCAGACTATTTCAAAAGAAGAATTGACTTTTCTTACTGCTGAATGGAAAGGTGAACGGTTTGCAGACGGTCGTCCTAAAATTGCGGATGAATTACTGGAGCGGGCAAAACACATTAATATAGACGACGCGTGGACGGTGTTAAAAAATGAAGGTTACCTCAACCAGTTTGAAGGCAACTGGAAAACGGTAAACAATGAACCTGTTATTGGCCGCGCAGTAACGGCATTGTTTATGCCCAGCCGCCCCGATGTAGAAAAAAATATAAAAGCCCGCGGCACTTCAAGAGATGGAAGAAAAGGAAATACCAACGCCTGGCCCATAGAAACACTGGTTAAAGGCGATGTGTATGTGGCAGATAATTTTGGAAAAATAGCAGGCGGTACCTTAATGGGTTCCACGCTGGCCACTTCTATTTTCAGCAAGTCTGGCAATGGCGTTGTATTCAATGGTGCTGCGCGTGATTTGGGAGAGATACAGGAGATGAAAGGTTTTAATGCATTTGTGAGAGATTTTCACCCGTCATTCCTGGAAGAAGTAGTGCTGATGGGATTGAATACACCTGTGCGTATTGGCGGTGTAATGGTACTTCCCGGAGATCTGGTACTGGGCGTGCGCGAAGGCATACTGTTTATACCTGCACACCTTGCAGAACAGGTAATATCCACCGCAGAATTTGTAATACGCAAAGACAAATTTGGTTTTGAAATGGTAAAGACCGCCAAATATTCTACCGGTCAGATAGACAGCCAATGGACCGATGAAATTAAAACTGCATTCCTGCAGTGGCTGGGCAACCATCCGGAACTGGGCAAAATGACCAGGGCAGAACTGGATAAAGTAATGAGTAAGAGAACCTGGTAATGAACGGAGATTCTTTCTTTTATGTCTGATATTCGTAACCGCTACCACCGCCTTCCGTTCGCATTTAACGGCATTGGAATAGATCATTGTAAACAACATGCGTCAGACAAATAAGTCAGACGGGTAACTATCAATTAAACAATACAAATTATGGCAAACAGCCTTGCCAGGCAACGTTGGTACCGCTTGATTCCTGTAGCATTTATTACCTATAGCCTTGCATATTTAGACCGCGCCAATTTTGGTTTTGCGGCAGCAGGCGGCATGCGGAAAGATTTAAATATTACTGCCTCAGTAGAATCTTTGCTGGGATCTTTGTTTTTCCTCGGGTATTTTTTCTTTCAGATTCCCGGTGCATTGTATGCTGCCAATAAGAGTTCAAAAAAATTAATTTTTTGGTCGCTTATTTTATGGGGCGGCCTGGCAATGGCTACCGGTCTTATCAGCGATGTAAATGTGCTGATAGTTATCCGGTTCATGCTGGGTGTGGTGGAAAGTGCTGTAATGCCCGCCATGCTAATCTTCCTCAGCCGTTGGTTTACCAAATCTGAACGGTCGCGCGCAAATACATTTTTAATACTCGGCAATCCGGTCACGTTGTTATGGATGTCGATATTATCGGGCTACCTGATTAAATCAGTTGGCTGGCGATGGATGTTCATCTACGAAGGATTACCGGCCATTATATGGGCATTCTTTTGGTGGCGGCTGGTAGAAGACAATCCTAAAAAGGCCGCATGGTTGAATGATACAGAGAAGAATGACCTGGAAAATGCACTGCACCTGGAGCAACAGGGTATTAAACCGGTAAAAAATTATGCCGCTGCTTTTAAATCAAAAACCGTCATATTGCTCTCCCTGCAATACGCATTATGGAGCATTGGAGTATACGGCTTTGTAATGTGGCTGCCCTCTATTATTAATGCAGCACCAGATGCTAATATTGTAAGAACGGGCTGGCTTTCTTCTGTGCCTTTTATACTGGCCATCATTGGCATGTTCAGCGCATCGTATTTCTCTGATAAAACGCTTAACCGCAAAATTTTTGTGTGGCCTTTTCTTTTAATTGGCGCTATCGCTTTTTACAGCTCCTACGCAATTGGCGCCAGTAATTTCTGGCTGTCGTTTAGCCTGCTGGTTATTGCCGGAGGTGCCATGTACGCACCTTATGGGCCGTTCTTTGCAATCATAACTGAGATACTGCCGAAAAATGTTGCCGGTGGCGCCATTGCATTGATCAATAGTTTTGGTGCATTGGGTTCTTTTGTGGGATCGTATGTAGTGGGGTATTTAAGCGGCCCAGAAAAAAACTTCGGCTCTTCCTATATTTTTATGGCGGGCTCTCTGCTGCTCTCTGCCATTATCACTTTGGTGGCCGTACGCGGATCCAGTACACCGGCTGCCGGCAAAGCTGCAGATAATGCGGCATTGCGTTTATCAGGTTCCGGCGCATCCTGATGATTTGAATAACCTGTTGATATAAAAAGACAACTACGGAAATCATGACCGCGGTTGTATAATCATGGTATACCTGTTAAAAAATAAATAATGAAGCAACAGCTTGCTTACCTCCTTCTTTCCCTTGTACTGTTGAACGGTTGCACCGGCAAAACAGATGATGAACCTGTTTCTTATGAAACCGGTAAAGACTGGCCTGTATACGGCGGTAATAAAGCCGGAAACCGTTACTCGCCATTAACAGAAATAACAGCTGCCAATGTACACAACCTGCAAGTGGCATGGACATATGACGCGCGCGACCAGCAGGATACCAGCAACCACACGCCGCAACGACCCAAAGAAATTCAATGCCAGCCCATCATTGTACACGGCATATTGTATGCCACCACTCCTTCACTGAGTGTTTTTGCGCTCAACGCAGCCACCGGCAAACAAATCTGGAAATTTGATCCCGCCAAAGACAAACAAAAATTCAATACCAACCGTGGTGTTATTTACTGGCAACAGGGCAATGATAAACGTATACTTTACACGGCAGGTGCTTCATTGTATGCGCTCAATGCAGAAACCGGCGCGTCCATTACCAGTTTTGGATCAAATGGTAAAGTTGATCTGCATGAAGGGCTCGATGCCAATATTGGGCACAACGTAAGCAACCTGTCTGTTACCGCCACTACGCCAGGCGTGATACATAAGAACACGTTGGTCATTGGTTCGAGCGTTAGCGAAAGTGGCGATGCTGCCCCTGGCCATGTACGTGGTTTTGATGTGGTAACAGGCAAACTGAAATGGGTGTTTCATACCATTCCGCAACCTGGAGAATTTGGTTACGATACCTGGCCAAAAGATGCCTATAAAAAGATAGGAGCGGCCAATAACTGGAGCGGGCTGGTAGCAGATGAAAAAAGAGGCCTGGTGTTCTTTGGTACCGGTTCGCCTTCCGCAGATTTTTATGGCGGAGACAGGGAGGGAAGCAACCTGTTTGCCAATTGCATTATGGCGCTGGAGGCAGAGACCGGTAAAATGAAATGGTATTTTCAAACCATTCACCATGATCTGTGGGATAGGGATATACCCTGCCCGCCGAATTTAACTACGGTTACCCATAACGGTAAGAAAGTAGATGTAGTGGTACAAGCCACCAAAGATGGTTTGGTGTATGTGCTTGACCGCGACAGCGGCATTTCGCTCTTTCCGGTAGAAGAGCGGCCTGTACCCACCAACGGTTTACCCGGCGAACATCCGTATGCCACGCAAAAATTTCCAGTTAAGCCATTGCCTTTTGCCAAACAGGTAATTGCGTCCGAAGATGATATTACCAACATCTCACCCGAAGCCCATGCTTATGTAAAGCAGCGGTTATCGCAGTTTCCGTTGCCGGCCAATAAGTTTATGCCGCCCAATATTGGCGGCACGCTGCTGTTTGGATACAGCGGTGGGGCTGAATGGGGTGGGAATGCCATTGACCCCGATGGTATATTGTATCAGAATTCCAATCAGGATCCATGGGAATTGCAAATGATCGACATGGAAACACGCAATAAAGAAATTGCTTCGCTGTCGCATGGCAATGGTCTCTACCTGAGAAATTGTGCCAGTTGCCATGGTGCAGATCGTAAAGGCAGCGGTACTGTTTTTCCGGCACTGGTTACCATTGGCAAAAAAAGAACAGAAGACGAAATCAGCACCATTATTAAAACAGGGAGCGGCAGGATGCCGTCCTTTCAGCAAATACCGGAAGCAGACCGCAAATCGATTGTACAGTTCCTGCTGAACAAAGAACCGAAGGCCGCACCCAAACCAACAGATGAGCACAGCAATGCCGATACGGTGGCGGTAAAAACCGATTTTCCTTATATACCCAGGTACACCAATAAAGTATGGACGAAGTTTCTTGATCAGGATGGTTACAATGCCGCCAAGCCACCATGGGGCACACTTAATGCCATTGATCTCAATACCGGCGATTACGTTTGGACGGTACCGTTAGGCGAGTTTCCTGAACTCACCAAAAAAGGTGTTCCGCAAACCGGAACAGAAAGCTATGGCGGCCCGGTGGTAACTGCCAGCGGCCTGATCTTTATTGCCGGCACGCGCGATGAACGCATCCGTGCCTTTGATAAAAAAACCGGCAAAGAGCTGTGGCAATATCAACTGCCTGCAGGCGGTTTTGCCACACCTGCTACCTATGAGGTAAATGGAAAACAATATTTGGTAATTGCAGCAGGCGGTGCACGCGGAAAAGCTGCGGGCGGATGGTATATCGCATTTGCTCTGAAATAATGATGTGACACATCAACATAATCATGCTATAGTACTTCGCTTACGCCAGCGTTCTTTCACCACATAGAAGCATAGAATCATAGCCGCACATAGAGCCTTCCCTATCCTACACTATGAACCTATGGTTCTATGTGGCAAGAAAAATGTTGAACCAGCACGAACTTAATATAATTGAGGAACTATTTACCAACAAGCAATCAGCGATGATCACATCACAGATCTGAGATTTATTTCACGCTGAACACCGCTACCCCGCTGCCGGATAAACCATCTGCAGTTATGCCCTGTACAATAATGGCAAAGTTTGATTTTATATCTGAGGTATAGAATGAAACCATTTGTTTTCCACTGTCAGGGGTTTTGATATCGGGGGACCAATAGAGCACGTTCCTCACATCGGGCAGCCGCGTTTCTTTTTGCGCAGCTGTTTCATATACAGGCGCATAAAATTCGCGCTGGCGCTGCAGGCCGTCGTAGGCAATCACTACTGCGTTGGGGTCGAGTTCATACCCACCCAGATCTCCCTGGTAGGTTCTGTAACTTACAATACCTTCACTTGTTAGCGGGCCCAGGTAATGTTTGTGCGTTGCCACATCAATTCTTTTAATCTTCAGCGGATCAAGTACCATCAGTTTATCCAGGTTACTTACCGGCAAACCGTCTATCAGCACCAGCGGATCCTGTTCAAACAATATTTTATATGCACCGTTCACCACCCTGAACTGGTAGCCGTCTGTTTGCTTTCTCACCCGCACATCCACCACAAATTCACGCATTACTTCATCCATGGTTATAAACCGGGTGTAATCATCAAGGTAATATTGCTTTTCTGTTTTACCATAAAACACATTGGTATCAATTACCGGAGTTGCAAACGCCTGGCGCTTTTTATCAATGAGGTAGGCATTGTCTGCCTGTGTATTGATGCTGCGGTACAACAGGGCTTCTTTCCATTTCTCGGTAAGGCTGAATGGTGCAAAGGGAAGCGTTGAAAACTTCTCAGAAAAAGGATTGGTAATATTTATTTTTATGGCGCTGTCTGCCGCATTGGCTGTTTGCAGTATAATTTCATTGCTGCTGTAAAAATCATTTACATTAAACCGGATGCTGCCGTCTGCATGGCTGACAGCGCTGCGCAGTTCAAAATTTTCCCCGGGCACTGTTAGGGTGGTGAGAATATTTTTTTGTACAGCCCCGGTTTTTTTGTCGGTCAGTGTTCCGCTGATAACCGGCCCTTCGTTCTCAGTAATAAATTCAAAAGCGGGGGCGTTCCCGGCCAGTACTTCATTCCATTTAAACCGCCGCCAGCCCTGTGTAAGCAACAGGTTATTTAACGCTTCGGTGGCCACTGCACTGCTGTCTGTAAAATAATAAGCGGCCGATTCAATTTTACCTGGCAATTCAGATTGCAACAGCAGCCAGTTGTGAATGTCTGCAAACTGCATCGGTTGCAAAGAATCGATCATCACCACCGCCATCGACATATCAGCGGTAAGTGGTTGCGCCTGTTTGCCAGTTGCTTGCAAACTAATGGCTATTTTTTCCCTGGGTGCATACGATTGCTGATTTGTTTGCACGTTAATCTGCAGTCTGGCAGAAGGTCGTTTAAAATACAAGCGCTCGCACACAGGTTGTCTCGAAGCATTGAATACAGTGAGATGCGATATACCATCGCCCAATTTTTGTTTGTTCAACTCAAAAACAACTTTATTGTCTGTAAGCTGTGCAGTGAGCACTTCTTTTACCAGGTGCCGCGTATGTACAAAAAGATATACAGGCAGGTTATTCATCTGGCTGCTGGCGGTTACCGTTACTGAAAGCTGACCGGTAGCAGCCTGTTCGGTTACATTCATTGCATACCCGTTTTCATACGCCGCGGGCAGGTTTTGCAGAATGGTGGTATCATTTATTTTTAAAACTGCCTGGTAAGACGATCCTTTTTGCGGTGTCATTAAAAAATTGCCCATGCCAAACTTTAATGTACTGATGCGGGTAACGGTATCTCTTCCGCTGATCACATATCCGCCGGCATCTATACCGTTTCCGTACTGGTCTGTAATTTTAAAGGCCACCTTGCTATTGATGCCATTCACCAGGTTACCGCCTTCAGGAAAAAAATCGACGTGGTATACGGGCGATGGGGACGCGGCTTTCAGCACCGGGCTTTTTAGGGTATTCACAATAGTAAGCGCCTGTTCAAAATAAAAATCCGCACTAAAATTCTTCATGCGGCTGGTATAAGAACGCAGTTTATAACTACCCGAGGGCAGCGAAGAAGGTATGATGAAGGACCCAGTGCCCGTACCATTCTGCAGTCCTATTTTTGCCTGCATTACCGGCTTCTGGTCTTCTGCAATAATTTCAGCATACGCCACTTTGCTAATGTCGATGGGTTTGTTGAATGCTTCGTCTACATTATAGATCTTAAACCATATTACTTCGCCGCAGAGGTAAAATGTTTTATCGGTATGTACAAAAATTTTCTCCTGCAATGCCTGCAACTGGTATTGCGTAAATTTGTTTTGCAGCTCCTGGGCTGTACCATTTTGCGCCATCGCAGATGCACAGCTAAATAATACCGCGCAAATAGTTACTCTTAATTTATATAGTTGCCTGGTCAATTTCATGCCGTATTGTATTTGTATATCCATGCTACCAGAAAGAAGGTTTAGTTGTTGTGCCGCCGCTCAGCCTGCAATCAAGACATTCCTTTTTTGCGATGATGATGGCACCGGGGGCAAAGTACCAGGGTGCATAAGTAGGGTCGGCAAAGGTCCAGCGGGAGAAATCATTCGGGTCCTGGTCAATGATCTTCGACACGCAATTATAACTGCCCGGCACCACCACCCAATCCTGCAGGTCGTCTTTCTTAATAAAGATTCTTTTTTCTGCTTCTGTTCCGGCAGAGATAAACCCTACCACAGGCTCGCTGGGGTTGTCGATACAATGAATATTGCCTTCCAGTTGCGATGGTTGCAGGTCGAACAGCGTACCCAGCTCCTGCGAATTTTTCCGTATAATTTGCCAGTAAGAGTATGCCTGTGGTGTTAGTGCATATTGTTTTAGCTGGATGCTCATGCGGTAAGCAATCATTGAATCATTGGGTGGCAGATCAAATAATGGTGCCATGCTTATAACATCTTGGCTCAGCGCTGCAGAAGATCCCAGCAATACGTCAGTAGAAAGCGTGGTCTGGTAACAAATATGTATCAAATCTGAAATGTCGCGTACAAAGATTACGTTGTTGGTAAGCCCCCAGGGCGTTTCCAATTGAGAATGGTACTCCCAGGTTAATACATATTGCCAACGGTAATAACGGGTAGTGTTGGAAGGGTCATGCGTGTTTGCAAAAACATGTACGCCGGCAGTATCCTGCACCCAGCTAACGCTGTCTATGGCAGGGGAAGGTTTTACCGCAACCAGGTCAGACTCATAACGTTTACCATCAGCCGTAATAATAGCCAGCTTGTATTGGGTATTGCCAGGTAATTGTGCTGAGCCAATGGTGTATACGCCATTGCCCACCTCCTGCAATGCATAGTTGGCGCCAGCGGCATTCAGTATGTTCACCCTTGCGCTGTTTTCCGGGATGCTGACCACCGTGTCGGTAAGGTTTTTGGTACGCGATAACACAATATTGGTTTGACCATTTCCACTTACATTGATAAACCCATCCACCACCAGGTAGTTATCGCCCTTTACCAGTACTGCCGGCAAAAAAGGTTTCTTGCAGGCAAATGCCAGCAAGAGCAGCATTATTATTACACCATATTTACGCAATGAACTGTACATTACAACACTCATTTTTTATTACCAGTAAGATGGTTTTTCGTTGATGCCGCCGCTAAGCGTGCAATCAAGGCAAGCCTTCTTTGCCAGTTTTAGCGGACCCATAGACACATAATACCAGGGCGCATAACTGGTATCAGGGTAATTAATAATTAAAAAATTGACAGGGTTTTGCTGCACATCCACCACAGAACAATTATAGCTGCCCGGCGCTACGTTCCAGTTTTGCAGATCGTTTTTATTAATAAAAATTCTTTTCTCCTGCACATTGGTGGCGCTCATATAACCTACCACCGGCTCATCAGGATTGGTGATGCAGTGCATATTGCCCTCCAGCTGAGAAGGCTGCAAATCAAACAGCGTACCCAGTTGCTCAGAATTTTTTTGAATAATCTGCCAGTAAAAATAAGCCTGCGGCGTAAGCGCCAGTTGTTTTACCAGAAAACTGGCCCTGTATTGCAGCGTAGAATCATTTTGCGGGAGCACGCCCAGCAATGCCTCGCTCACTACATCCTGCCCCAGCGCAGCGGTTGAACCCAGCAAAATATTAGAAGACGGAGTGGAGGTATAACAGGTATTAATTTGCTGTGCCGGGGTTCTCACGTAGGCAAGACCGTTAGCAACACCCCAGATGGTTTCAAGCTGTGCATGATATTCCCAGGTTTCAATATACTGCCAGCGGTAATAGCGCGTGGTGTTGGTAACATCATGGGTATTGGCGTACAGGCTTACGCCTTTGTTATCCTGGCGCCAGGTAATGCTGTCAATAACAGGTGTGGGCTTTACAATAACAAGATCAGACTGGTATTGCTTTTTATCGGCAGTGCTGATAACTACTTTATACTGTGTACCTGTTGAAAGCGTTAATGCAGTGCTGTTGTACACACCGGCATTGCCCACTTCCTGCAAAGGATAGGTGTTGCCTGCAGCGCTTTGTATGCTTACGCTGGCACTCCGTTCCGGAAGACTCACCACGGTATCAGTAAGGTTTTTTGTGCGGGATAGCACAATGGTAGTTATACTGCCCGCAGATGTATTAATGAACCCATCTACCACCAGGTAATTATCGCCAGTAGTAAAGACAGCCGGAGTATAAGCCTTTTTACACTGCGCAAAAAGCAGCAGCATGCAGATGGTGAATACAAATATTTTTTCCAGGCCCTGCATATGCATACTAAAATTTAATATTGTAAGTAACAAATGGTATGGCTGTTCCAAAAATGGATAACTGATAGCCTTTTATCTGGCCATTTTCCTGCACAAAATATACTGAGTAAGCATTCTGCCTGGCCGTAAAATTGTATACTCCAAAAGACCATGAATTATGAAACCGTTGTTTTAACTTATGGTTGCCATCTATGTTTACAGAAAAATCTGTACGGAAATAATCCGGCACGCGGTACTGATTTCTGTCTGAATACAGTAATGCATTGGAACCGCCCAGGGCAAATATGCCAATGGGCAGGGTAATGGGCCGGCCGGTACTATAGATGGCATTAAGCGATATGCTGTAACGATGCGAGATACGGTAGTTGCCAATAAAATTTACATTGTGCGGTTTGTCAAAACTGGCGGGGTAATAACTGCCTTTGTTGATGGTTTGGCCCGCCAGCGCATCATCTACCTGCAAAAACGTTCTTGAAAACGCATAACTGAGCCAGCCATTTATTTTGCCACTGTTTTTCTTTATCATTAGCTCAACACCATACGCTTTGCCACGTGTACTTAGCACATCGGTTTCTATATGGCTGTTGAGCAGCAATTTGGCGCCGCTTTTATAATCAAGAAAATTTTTGGTTTGTTTATAATATACTTCCAGCGATGTTTCAATGGTGTTGGATTTGAAATTTTTATACAAACCAAGCGATAGCTGTTTGCCCTGCTGCGGTTTTATATGCGGATCGCTCAGCTTCCATATATCGGTAGGCGATACATTTACGGTATTGGACAGCGAATGAATGTATTGCTGCAGCGTATTAAAGCTGAGTTTGATGGAGGTGCTGTCAGAAATGGCATAACGGAAGGCTATCCTTATCTCCGGTGCCTGGTAGGTTTTTATGAACTTGCCCGACGTATAATTGGTTTTGCCGGTAATGGTGGAGGTATCTCTCGGTAATCCCTCAGCGTAATTGTTAACATCACGCGGACCTAAATAATTATACATTACATAGCGTATGCCCGCATTTACAGACAGTTTGGGTGTGATGGCATACTGATCGCCCAGGTAAATCGCGCTTTCCAATGCCTGTTCTGCAGGTATAACATCCGGCTTCACCAGCGACTGCGCTCCCTGTGGTGTAAATGAACCTGGATGCAGCTTGTAATATATGCTGTTGATGCCGTAGCTGATAGAGTGCCTGTAATTGGGGGTATATGTAAAATCTGCCCTGAAATAAGTCTGGTTGATATCAAAACCCAGTTTAAACGCATTTACCTTATTACCGCTGCTGTTGATGGCGTACTGGTAATGGTCTACCCCTGCTGTAAAAACCGCGCTGGATTTATTATTGAAATTGTGCTTCCATTTTATATTGGCATTGGTATTTCCGTATTTATAAGTGGTATCGTTGTTTAAATTAAACTTGTCGCTGCTGATGTAACCGGTCAGAAAAATGGTATTTTTTTCGTTGATAACATGTGTGATGCGCAGATTGCCGTCGTAAAAATTGGCGCGGCTGTTTTTGTATGCATCAGAGGGTACGGTGTTGAGCAACCAGTTAGAATAAGTAGTTCGTCCACCCGCTATCAGCGATGTTTTTTCTTTTTTGATAGGCCCCTGTATCGTGAATTTACCGGTGAGCGGCCCAATACCTGCAGCGCCTGTCCATTCTTTTTTGTTACCATCCTGTAATGAAACATCGAGCACCGATGAAAGCCGTCCTCCATACTTTTCAGGAATCGCGCTTTTGTACAATTCAATTCCTTTTACCACATCTGGGTTGAAAGCAGAAAAGAAACCAAAAAGATGGCTGGGGTTATAAATAGTGGCATCATTAAACAATATCAGGTTTTGGTCAGTAGAGCCACCACGTACATTAAAACCATTGCTGGCTTCGCCGGTGGAGGTGACGCCGGGCAATGCCAGTACCACTTTTAAAATATCTGCTTCGCCAAAAACAACGGGCACCTGTTTAATCAGTTTTATATTCAGCTTGTTCACACCCATTTGCAGGCTCCTGGTATTGGAGCGTCTTTCGGCAGAGACAATCACGGTTTTTAGTGTGCCGATGTATTCCTGCAATTCAATATCCAGCTTTCCGTCTGAGTGTATCAGCACCTGCCGTTTGGCATCTTTCATGCCGGCGCTGCTAATGGTAAGCAGGTGCGATCCCTTGTTAATAGTTAAGGTGTAATAACCAAACTGGTCTGTATTTACGCCCACGGCTGGTGTATCCAGGTATACAGATGCGCCAATAATGGCCTCGCCTGTTTTTATATCTTTTACATACCCCGCCAGCGTAGCCGTTGTTTTATTATCTCTTCCGCCGCGGGCACCAATTTCAAAGACTTTATTTTCTGCAGCGGCTTTAAATTTCTCTTTTGGTTTTTCTTCATACGGTAAGTCGTTATCTACTACTGCATCAGCAGCCGCATTTTTGGGCGTAAAAAATCCACCGGGCAACGTAGTGCTGACCGCAAATTTTTTTGTGATGAATACTCTTTTGCTGGCGTCTATAGCATAATGAAAAAGTGTTTTTTGAAAAAGCAGGTCAAGCAATTGAGGAAGCGTAGCCCTGGTTGCCTTTATAGAAACGGAGAGGCTGTCGGTTTCAGCGGCATCAAAATAAAAATGGTAAGCAGACGATGCTTCCAAGGTACGTACCAGATCCTGGAAAGGCTTATCATTTAATTCAATGGTGAAACGGGCGGTATCCTGGCTGTGGCACAGCAGAGAAGCAGCAACAAAACAGAGCAGGGCGGCAAGCCGGTAGAAGCAATGGCGCATGTTAGTTTTTTAATTGAGAGTAATACGCCGCAACGCTGACCATGTCTGCCTCGCGTTTTTTATTAAATTTCAATTTTTGATCTTTTATGTATTTTCTAATAAGATCTTTCTTATCACCCGCTATAGACAGAAAATCTGATTTATCAGCGGCTTTATAAAAGGTATTGTTCAGCAAGACAAAATATTCGTTGTACTGGTTGTACCGCACCTCGCTGTCTGCCGCAACCCCGGCAATACGGGCCAGCTTTTGGCGGCGTGCCAGCACTACCATATTTCCATCGTATAATTTTTCGTAATACCCTGTTTTAATAAATGAGGGAAGTGTGGAATCTGCGGTAACACGCACAAACAGGTGTTGCCCAACAGAAAAATAGGGCAGCTTTTCCGGCACTAACTTAATCTGGTTATTCTGGGCGTAATTGCTGATAATAACATCATCTGTTACCAAATCATACTGAAGGGGAACATTTTCATACCATCTTCCATCATAAAAAATACTGCCGGGCAGAATGCTGTCGGCTTCAAAGAAAGGCGTTCCCTTTACACCATGGCCGGTGCGCAGGTATTCGGCACCATTAAAAATATGCAGGTTTTCCTGCACTTCTTTTTTATACTGCTGCAGGGCGTTGTTAACAGATTGAACGTACAGTGCCGAGTCGGTAACCGGTGGTTGCTGGGCAGCAAGATCAAAAACAAGCGATAAAAACAGTAGCGTTTGAATGCTTTTCATATGGGGCAATAATATTAATACCGTTTTACAGAACCGTTAATGGAGTAAAATTTTGCTATTTTAATAAAAAGTGTAAATTAAGTTACGCTATTAATGCACAAAAAATTAAAATAGTGTTAGAATTAAATTCAATTTTAAGACCATTGACAGCTAAATAACAGGGTTTGATGCACAGCCGGTAAAAATTACTGCCATTGAAAAGCGTAATAGGTGGTGGGTCCATCGCCCACATTTTCTAAAGCGTGCGGTATTTGCGATGAAAGAAATACAATATCGCCAGCGGCAGCGGGGTAGTGCTTGTCGCCAATCTGCATGGAAACTTTACCGCTTTGCACAATAATGATTTCTTCCTGCCTGTGCGTATGAGGCAGGTGGCTGGCATTGCCTTTATTAAGGGTGGTTACATGCATGTCAAATTTTTCAAACAAGGCAGTGGGCCGTATAAAAAAGTTGCGGCGCTCGCCCTTATCAGTTTTTTCAACTTTGGGTTCCGTCCATTTCATTAACACGGAACCACCGGCTTGCTGTCCGCGCGCAGCATCTACACCCGGTTTGGTATATTTAATAACATAATACGCCGCTTTGGTGTTGCCGGCGTTAATGGCCCCATGCTCTTCGCCGGCTAACGATAGTGCAAGTCCGCCCGCCGGTAATAATTTTGTTTTTCCTTTAATCGTTACTGCCACCACGCCTTCTTTTACAATTATCAGCTCTTCAGTATTGGTGTGGGTATGGGGTGGATGCGCCTGCTGGCCCGGCTCTAATATAGTCAGGTGTGCTTCCACGTTAGCGAGCAAAGTTGTTTTGCCATCCATAATCTGTACACGCAAACGGCTGGAGTCTTTTACAATGGGCAATGTTTGCAGGTTGTAGACCCGCGCGGGCAATGTATCCTGCTGTGCGGCAGCGGCAAAGGCAATTGTTAATAGTAATACAAGCGGCAGGACGGCTTTCATAGCTTAAATATAATACAATCTCTGATCTCGGATGTAATCATCTCTGATTTGTGTCTGCGCAATTTGTATTCAAAACAGGGACATACGGCCCCGCAAAAGTTTTGACTTTTGAATTTTGACTTTTGAATTGTCAAACAAATCAGATATGATCAAATCAGCGATCACCAATCCTTTCCTACCTTTGCCGCCATGAAGATTTTGATGGTCTGCCTGGGCAATATCTGCAGGAGCCCGCTGGCAGAAGGAATTTTACAGCATAAGGCATGGAAGGCCGGTTTGCACTGGAGCGTGGAAAGCGCAGGTACTAATGGGTATCATACCGGCGAGGCGCCGCACCGGTTATCGCAAAAAGTAGCGCATTTGCGCGGTATCGACATCTGCCAGCAACGGGCGCGGCGTTTTGAAGCCGCGGATTTTGACCGCTTCGATAAGATATACGCCATGGCCGGCGATGTGCTGGAAGAAATGAAATGGATAGCCAAAAAAAAATACGATGCGGGCAAAGTGGAGCTGCTGTTGAACGAACTGTACCCCGGTAAAAACAAAGATGTGCCCGACCCCTGGTACGGGCCAGAACCGGGTTATCATGAAGTATATGATTTGATAGAGGCAGCATGTGATAAAATCATTGAAAAAGCGCTGGCCGAAAAACAAACCCATTAATTAATAGTATTGTTGAAATGGCAAAAGTAAATGTATCAATACCACAGGGAACCAGGGATTTTGGGCCGGATACCGTACGCAAACGCAATTTCATTTTTAATACCATCCGCACGGTATTTGAATTATACGGTTTTCAACCTCTTGAAACGCCCGCCATGGAAAACCTGGATACATTAATGGGCAAATATGGCGAAGAAGGTGATAAACTGATTTTTAAAATCCTCAACAACGGCCTCCACGATCCCAAAAATATTGACAAAGCAAAAGCAGCTTTCGACCATGTACTAACCGGTAAAAATGATAAAAACCTTACCGAACGTGCATTGCGCTATGATCTTACCATCCCTTTTGCGCGGTATGTGGCCATGAATGCCAACCAGCTGGCCATGCCCTTTAAACGCTACCAGATGCAACCTGTATGGCGGGCAGACCGGCCGCAAAAAGGGCGCTACCGCGAGTTTTACCAGTGCGATGCAGACGTGGTAGGCAGTACATCGCTGATAAATGAAGTTGAACTGGTTATTATCTATGCCACCGTTTTTGAAAAGTTGGGCATACCGATTGAAATAAAAATCAACAACCGGAAAATACTGGCCGCACTGGCCGAAATAGCAGGCGGAAGTAACCAGCTCACCAATATTACCGTTGCCATTGACAAGCTGGATAAAGTAGGTATTGAAAAAGTAAAAGAAGAATTAGCTGCAAAATCACTCACCCCGGATCAAATCAACATCATTTCAGCATACTTGTCTATCAACGGGAGTAACACAAATAAATTAGCACAACTAAAAGATTTGATTGGTGATTCAGACACCGCTAAAAAAGGCATAGAAGAATTGGAGTTCGTACTGAATTATGCCCCGTTGGCCAATACCCTCTTACCACTCACCATCGACTTCACCCTTGCACGCGGGCTTAATTACTACACGGGAATTATTCTGGAAGTAAAAGCAATCAATGTACAGATGGGGTCTATCGGCGGTGGCGGCCGTTATGACGATCTTACCGGCACATTTGGCCTTCCCAATGTTGCCGGTGTTGGCATCTCGTTTGGCGTAGACCGCATGTATGATGTAATGGAAGAACTGCAGCTGTTTCCGGCGGCCGTACAAACCGGCACGCGTGTTATCTTTTTTAACCTGGGCGATGCCGAAAGCAGGCAATCATTTATGCTGATGCAACAATTGCGCAGTAAAAATATCAGCTGCGAATTATACCCCGAGGCCGCCAAATTTGACAAGCAATTTAAATACGCTGAAAAAAAAGGTATTCTATACGCCGTCATAATTGGCAGTAAAGAATTGACCGATGGCACCTGCACCGTAAAAAATCTGCAAACCGGTACGCAGCAAAGCGTTGGCCAAAACGAACTGGTAACCTTTGATTTTCAATAGCCAACACGTACCCTACTATTAAAAAATTATCGTGTATATCACCGCTTTTTCCGTTTAAAAAAAAGCAGGCTCACCCTTTCTTTAATGTATTTTTAATGTATATCTTTAGCCATTCGACCCCCTAAAAACAACCCAGCCAGTATCCGGGACAGCCTAACCTTTCGCACCAGGATGCTCACTGCAATTACACATACAAAACGCACAAATCAACCCGTTATCAAATGGCTTCGGGTATGCCTTACCGCTATAATCATTTACCTGTCTGCATTTTCAGTAACCGCGCAACAGAAAATTATACATGGATCTGTCAGCAACCAGTTTACGCTAGAAAAAATTCCTTTTGCCAGTGTTGTATGGAAGGCGTCGGGCCGCGGCACACTCACGGATAGTCTCGGCAATTTTCAATTGGGTATGGGCGGTGCGAAGGACACTTTGCTGGTGACCTATGTGGGCTTTAAAAATCTTTCTATACCGGCACGTGCCATCAGGGATTCCGGCATAGTGTCACTTTTTTTACAACAGGGTAAAGAAGCTGATAGCGTTATCGTATCTCACACCTATAACAAGGGTTTGTTGTGGTGGCGACGGATTGTAAAAAACAAACCTGTTAATAATCCGTATAAATTTAATTCATACAGTTACCAATTATATAATAAGCTGGAGTTTGATATTAACAACATCAACCGCGATGGTTTTAACCAGTACAAATTATTAAAACCATTCGGCTTTATTCTTGACAATATAGACAGCGTGTCTGAATCAAAACCTTTTCTGCCTGTATTCATTACAGAGACATTGTCGGATTTTTATTATAGCGCCAGTCCCTACCGCGCCAAAGAAGATATTAAAGCCGTTCAAACCACTGGTATAAAAAACGAAACAGTCCTTCAGTTCATTGGCGGGCTTAACCAGCGCATCAACTCTTATGAAAATTTCATGGTGCTGTTTGGCAAAGAATTTATTAGCCCATTGGCGAGCCAGGGCGACAATTATTATAATTACCGCGGTGCAGATACGCAGTATATTGCGGGGCAGCGTTATTTCCACCTGTTCTTCTACCCCAAACGTGAGGGGGAAAATACTTTTTCGGGAGATTGCTGGATACACAACAAAACCTGGGCAGTAAAAAAAATCAACCTTACCATTTCTGCAACAGCCAACATTAACTATGTAAATAAGTTGAGCATTGTGCAGGAGTTTACGCAACAGCCCGACAGTGTATGGGTATTTTTAAAAGACAAGTTTGTAGTAGATATGTCGCCCATGAAGCGAAACAAACTGTCTGTCATTGCCCGCAAAACCAGTATGTACAATAATGTACAGGTAAACCAGCCTTATATTACAAAAGCCCTGGAAAGCAATAAAGAAAAAGAACAGGTAAATATAAACGACAGTGCCCGCCTGCGCAGCAGCGATTTCTGGCAGCTACACCGGCCCGAGCCGTTGAGCGTAAATGAACAGAAAGTGTATAAGATGATTGATACGCTTACATCCATTCCACTATTTAAAAAGTACACCAATACGCTGGAGTTTATTGTAGACGGCCGAAAAAAACTGGGTAAAATTGAAATTGGCCCCTGGTATAAATGGGTAAGCAGAAACCAGCTGGAACATCTGCGCCTGCGTTTTGACCTGGCCACCACACAGAAGTTTAGTAAACAACTATTGCTGCACGGTTACCTGGCATATGGCTTTGGCGATCGGGCATTAAAGGGCAAAGCAGAGATTAAGTACAAGTTTCCGGGTAATAGTGGGTACAGCGTGCATGCTTCTTACACACAGGATTTAGACAATGGCCGCGCCCGATACAATGATGAAGATATTACTACAGACAATATGTTCAGCCAACTCATACGGCGGCCGGGCATCCGTCAGAAGTTTATGCTGGTAAATGAAATCAGATTTGCTGCTGCTAAAGAATGGCCGTTGGGTTTCTCGGTTCAACCTTTTTTACTACGCACTAGTTATGAAACGTTTGCCCCCTTGCCGCATAAAGATTCATTGTTCTTAACAGGCAAAGATATAACAGGTACCGAGCTTGGCATTAAACTGCGTTTTGCACCCGGCGAAAAAAAGATTGTTACCCATCGCAAAGATATTAAAGTACGCGGCACACACCCGGTGTATGAATTAAGGTATTCACAAGGCATAAAAGGGTTTATGAGCGGGCAGTATGAATACAAAAAAATTCATGCAATGATATCGCAGAAGTTTAGGTTGCATGGCTGGGGCACGATTAACTACCAAACATATGCGGGAAAAATTTTCAGTGATGCATTGCCATTTATGTTACTTGAACTGCACCCGGGAAATGAAATTTATTACTATAGCAAGCATGGGTTCAACCTCATGAACCGGTTTGAATTTTATAGTGATTCCTATGCAGGATTTAATGTGGAGCACGATTTTGAAAAAAAGCTTATTAACCTATTGCCCTTTATGCGCAAAACCAATATGCGCCAGTTCTGGAATGTAAAAGCGGTATGGGGAAACCTTACAGATGCCAATCGCAAACTTAACCATGTTGAATACGGAAATTATCGCCTGCGCACTTTACGAGGCCGGCCTTATGTAGAAGCGGGTACAGGAATAGATAATATTTTCCGCTTTTTTAGGGTAGACCTGGTATGGCGTTTTGCACCTGAACTGTCTTCACCTGCGGGTATGCCTCCCCCGGCCTACAATAACTCCAGCAGCAAGTTTGGAATATTCGGTAGTTTTCATTTTCAATTATAATGTGGCGGGCTGCTTTGCGGACTAGCTTTTTTGCATAAAGTATATTCTTGCACACCTATATGTTGTCTTGTAATGTAAGCAGCTGTAACAATGCCATCATTTAGCTGGTTTACTGGTTCTTTCTCGCCATCCAGTATATAACCGCTGGCATCAACATGTACACCGGTTATTTTTTTGGCATCGTCTCTTTTGAATACGCAAATGCCGCTAAAGCTTACCACGTTAAACGTATCGCCTTTCATTTTTTCAAGCACAGAAACACCGGCGGTTGAACGCATTGTGAGTACGCCGTTCTCCCAGGTTACAATGGCCTCTTCAATAACACTGCCTGAAGGAAATTTATACTTACCCGTCATTTCTTTTGTGGTAGTGTCTTGCGCTGCTGCCATTGATGTAATGGCCATTGCAATCATACACAATCCAATAATTTTTTTCATACTGCTCATACTTTTTTTGAAAGATACTAAACGAACGTCGTAAAAATATTTAGAAAACCTGTTTCCAGTGATGCTCCATATGGGCCACATAATCGCAGATGAGCCAGGCAAGGGTTTTTATTTCCTTGTTACGGTAAGCAGGGTCAACCGGCAGGTTTAATTTTTCGGCGGGTATATTATCAACAATAAAAATAATCTGCCTGTTGAGGTGCTGCCATAGCTGCAATAAATGATCAAGCGGTAGTTCCTGGTAATTATTGATATCCACCAGCTCGTTCTGCCGGTACGGCTGCACCACATACGGAGATGGGAGGAATTGAATATCTGTAAAACGTTTCAGGTTATTGATGGCCGAATCAATAAGATGACCCAGTATTTGCTGCCTGCTCCATTTAACAGGTGCCGGAAAAGCAAGTAATGTGTGTTCATCAAAAGCACTGTACTTACCTGGAATGCTATCTATAAAATGGGCCAGTTGCTTCATGGCCAGCTTGATATCTGGTTTGCCCGATAAAAATCCTGCATCCTGCCACATAGATTTATTTTAAATTATTGATCAATTATTTTTTCACCTATCGGGTGTTTTTGCCAACAAAAACAAGTTGCAGATCTGGCAATCGCTTGTTGGTGATAACACCAACAACGGCGCTTAAACAAAAACAGGTGGCAGATCTGGCAATCGGTTGTTGGTGATAACACCAACAACGGCGCTTAACAGGTGGCAGATCTGGCAATCGCTTGTTGGCGATAACACCAACAAGGGCGCTTAAGTTGATCTAACAATTTAGTGGATGCATCGCTCATACACGCTCATACACAACCGCTGCACCCTGCCCTACCCCTACGCACATGGTAGCCAGTGCGTACCGGGCATTGCGCCTTTTCATTTCATGCAATAAAGTAGTGCTGATGCGTACGCCGCTGCAACCGAGCGGATGACCTATGGCAATTGAACCGCCGTTTACATTTACTTTACCGGCATCCAGCCCCAAATCTTGTATACACGCAATGGATTGCGCTGCAAAGGCCTCGTTTAGTTCAACCAGGTCGAGATCTGCAACACCAATGCCTGCACGTTGTAATGCTTTTTGCGTGGCTGGCACGGGGCCAATACCCATGATAGCCGGGTCTACACCTGCTACTGCCATTGATTTTATTTTTGCCATGGGTTGTAACCCGTATTTTGTAACTGCTTCTTCAGACGCCAACAATATGGCTGCGGCGCCATCATTGATGCCACTTGCATTGCCGGCAGTGACCGTTCCGTCTTTATCAAACGCCGGTTTCAAAGCGGCTAGTTTTTCCATCGATGTTTTGCGCGGATGTTCGTCTGTAGCAAACAATATTTTTTCGTCTTTTCCACCAAAAATTTCTACCCCGGTTATTTCTGCAGACCATTTATCCTGCTGCAGCGCGGCAAAATATTTTTCCTGACTGGCCAATGCAAATTCATCCTGCGCCAGCCTGCTGATGTTCCACTGCCTCGCCACGTTCTCTGCTGTTTCACCCATATTGTAAGGGTGATGCATGGCGGCTAATTTTTTATTGGTAAACCGCCAGCCAATAGTGGTATCATACATTTCGGTACTGCGGTTCCAGGCGCCCCCCTGTTTGGCAATTACAAAGGGAGCACGCGTCATACTTTCCACACCAGCGGCAAGGTATAGCGCTCCCTCATTACACATAATTGCGCGGGCTGCATCCATAATTGCCTGCAGTCCACTGGCACACAAGCGGTTTACGGTATTGCCGGCAACAGATATTGGCAAACCAGCCAGCAAAGCAGCCATTCTTGCCACATCACGGTTATCTTCACCCGCCTGGTTAGCATCACCTGCAATTACATCTTCAATAGCATGCACATCAATACCCTGGTTGCGCTGTATGATTACCCTTATCACATGCGCCAGCAAATCATCTGGCCGTATACTGCTTAGTGCACCGCCATATTTACCCACCGGCGTTCTTACCGCGTCTATGATATAAGCTGTTTTCATTTGTTCGTCTTTTAACACTTACCCATTTACGTACTTACACGTTTCGGCAACAAATATAAGCTTCAATTAGTGCTATCTTTGCGGCATGGCAGAAACAGCAATGAAGAACATCAGGCACCTGGGGCTGGAAGAGCTGGAACAATATTTTAACACGCTGGGCGAAAAAAAATTCAGGGCCAAACAGGTATATGAATGGTTATGGCTGAAACAGGCACACAGCTTTGATGCAATGACCAATCTCAGCAAAGAATTGCGGGCTAAACTAAGCGAACATTTTACACTTCCTGCACTGCATACAGACGCTACCCAATATTCTGAAGACGGTACGGTTAAAAGCCGTTTTAAAACCGTAGACGGGCACCTGGTAGAAGGTGTACTGATTCCTACAGATGAACGCAAAACGGCCTGCGTGTCATCACAGATTGGTTGCTCGCTTAGTTGTAAGTTTTGTGCCACCGGTTATATGCAGCGCAAGCGCAATCTCAATTTTGATGAAATTTATGATGAAGTGGTGCTCATCAACCAGCAATGCGAAAAAGTATACAATAAAAAACTGAGCAATATAGTTTTCATGGGCATGGGAGAGCCGTTGCTTAATTACAGGAACGTGCTGAAGGCCATTGAAAAAATTACTTCACCCGATGGACTGGGTATGAGTCCACGGCGTATTACGGTGTCTACTGCCGGCGTGGCCAAAATGATACGGCAACTGGGCGATGATAAAGTAAAATTTAAGTTGGCGCTGTCCTTACACGCCGCCACTGATGAAAAACGCCACCAGATTATGCCGGTGAATGATACTAATGATATAAAATCACTGATAGACGCGCTTAATTATTTTTATAAACAAACCGGTAACGAGATTACGTTTGAGTATATCCTTTTTAAAGGCTTTAACGATACGTTAAAAGATGCCGATGAACTGATAAAAATTTATCGCCAGGTACCAGCCGACCTGGTAAATATCATAGAATACAATCCCATTGACCTGGCACAGTTTCAAAAACCAGATCCCGAAGTGGTAGAAACTTTCATGAACCACCTTGCCAAACACCGCGTCAACGCCCGGCTGCGGGTTAGCCGCGGTAAAGACATTGATGCTGCCTGCGGACAACTTGCCAATAAAGACGAGGTTAATCGCTGATCGCTGATGTAATAATCTCTGATTTCTTTCTCTGTAAAACAACACCCAGAACAGGCACACGTTGCCTGCCAAATGTTTGAATTTTGAGTTATCATTCAATCAGAGATGATCACATCCAAGATCAGACATCTTTAACATATTCACCCGTTAATCCCTCCATTTTACCATTGGGTCAACTGATTTGGTTCTTCTTTAAACTTAAGCAGTCGCCACCCGTCTATTCTTCTGTACTAAAAAATACAAATCATGAAAAAAACAATAGTAGCGCTGGCATTAATAATCACCGCCGCGTTTTCTGTACAGGCACAACAACCCGGCGACGTAGGTAAACAACAACATCACCGGCATTTCAGAAAGCATGAAGGTGGCGACAGGCTGGCAAAAAAACTCAATTTTACCGATGCACAAAAACAGCAATTGAAAGACATGAACAGTGCATACCAGAAAAAACTGGCTGATCTAAAAAAACATGATGAGATCAGTGTAAAAGAATTTAAGTCGCAAATGCATGCATTGCGCCAGGAACACCGTCAGCAATTTACGGCGCTGCTTACGCCCGTTCAAAAGGATCAACTGGCAAATTGGAAGCAAGAAAGAAAAGACAAAGCAAAAGAACGTGCCACTGCCAGGGCTGAAAAAATGAAAACTAAACTGGGCCTTACCGATGCACAGGCCAACCAGTTAAAAGAAATGCGTACAGGCACCATGGCAAAAATTAAATCCATTAAGGAAGACAAAGGATTGAGCGCCGATCAAAAACACGAGCAAATTAAAGGCCTTGTAATACAGCAGAAAGATCAGTTAAAAACTATTTTAAACCCTGAACAGCTGCAGCAACTGGAACAAATGAAAGGACAACACCGCGGAAGAAATTTCTCTAAATAAGGTTATTGCACAACACCTAAAAAGGGTTCCGCCAAAGCGGGACCCTTTTTGTATCTTTGCCATTCACCATTACTGTTGTAAAACAGCAAATTCTTACCATGAGCAAAAATCAGCAGTTCCAGAAATTTATTACGTATAAAAGCAACGCCGCTAAAAAAGAAGGTTTTAAACAGGAAAAAAGACTGGCCAAAAAAGAAAGGGCGGCAGCTATTGAAAAACGTTTTGAAGAAAAGCGGCAAAACAAAACAGGCGCAGCTGCTCCTGAAAAAGAAAAAGCTGCATCAAAACCCCTTTTTAAAAAAAGTGATATTAAGAATGTGCCTGCCCGTGCGCCCGGTAAACCAGTTGTACCACCTGTACAACCTGTAGAAGTAAAACCAGCAACAGGTAAAAAAGTAAAGGTGCCCAAACCCGGAAGCCTGGAAGAAAAAAAACTGTTAGCTGCCGCCCAGCAACCAACCGCGCCCAATACACCATCTGCCCCAGCTGCGCACCCATTGACCGTTAATAAGCCACAGAGCAGCGACCTGATGCCCCTGAATAAATTTGTTGCCCATAGCGGGGTTTGTTCAAGAAGGGATGCCGCCGAGCTTATCAAGCAGGGAGATGTGAGTGTAAATGGCGTAGTAGTTACAGAACCGGGCACCAAAGTATCACCACGCGATAGTATCGTTTTTAAAAACAAGAAAATTACGCCGTCGAAAAACCTGGTGTATATTTTATTGAACAAACCCAAGGATTATATTACCACACTTGACGACCCCGAAGGAAGAAAAACAGTGCTGGATTTAATTAAACATGCTACCGATGAAAGGGTGTACCCGGTGGGCAGGCTTGACCGCAACACATCTGGTGTATTGCTGATCACCAACGATGGCGATCTTGCACAAACCCTTTCACACCCCAAAAATCTCATAAAAAAAATCTACGAAGTACGTTTGGATAAACCTCTTACCAAAGCTGATTTTGATACGCTGATGCATGGTATAGAACTGGAAGATGGTTTTATTGCGCCGGATGCGTTGGGCTACACAGATACCAAAGACAAAACCATCATTGGTATTGAAATACACAGCGGCCGCAACCGCATTGTGCGCCGCATTTTTGAATATTTGGGATACGATGTGCGCAACCTTGACCGGGTAACGTATGCCGGATTGACGAAGAAAAATGTACAGCGCGGTAAATGGCGTATGCTTACAGAAAAAGAAGTGCGCATACTCAGGCATTTTAACCCGCAAACAAAAAAAGACAAGGTAAAAAAAACAGCCACGCCCGTGGTTCAAAAAACTGCAAAGCATTAGAATATGGAGCAGGACGCAGAACAAAAAGGCGCCGAACTTGCACGCTTTAAAGGAATTGGCAGCATCACTATTTTTGAAGATGACAACCTGGTAGTGCTGAACAAACCTTCGGGCATGTTGTCGATTCCAGACAGAACACAATCCCAACCATCGCTAAAAGATTACCTGGTGGAAAAACTGGGTAGCATTTATACCGTACACCGTTTAGACAAAGAAACCAGCGGTGTAATTGTATTTGCAAAGAACGAGGCCATGCATAAAAACCTCTCGCTTCAATTTGAAGACAGGCTTACCAAGAAAATTTACAATGGCCTGGTGATAGGTAAACCAGCCAGGGAAAACGGCATTATTGACGAACCTATTGCGGTGCACCATTCTCAGAATGGTACCATGGCCATCAATCCTAAGGGCAAGCCTTCCATTACTGAATACAGTATAGTGGAGCAATTCAAATCATTTAGCTGGATGGCGTTTCATATTCTTACCGGCCGTACCCACCAGATTAGGGTACATATGAAACACCTGGGGCATCCTATTGCGTGCGATGAATTGTATGGCGATGGTAAGTCCATCTTGTTATCGTCTTTCAAGAAAAAATTCAACCTGGCAAAATCTGCAGAAGAAGAAAGGCCCGTGCTGGGTAGGTTGGCCTTGCATGCGGCGGAGTTGAGTTTTACAGGAGCAGATAATAAACAATATACCTTTGAAGCCCCGCTTCCGAAAGACCTGCGCGCGTTGCTGCAGCAATTGAGAAAATGGAATGCGGAGAAATAAATGAAAGACTTGCCCTTTCAAATTATCATATTGTTCACTGAAACTATTTCTTTATTATACAATTCCATTTAAATAAAATGCTGATGTAGTTTACATCAGCATGAAGTTCTTATGTGATAAACAAAGACGCCTACTCATTTTTGTATACCACGCCGTCTTTCATCACAAATTTTACCCTGCCCATGGCCTGTATTTCTGTGAAAGGGTCGCCGTTTACAGCAATGATATCAGCAATTTTTCCTTTCTCAATGGCGCCCAGCCTGTCGGTTACACCCAGCAATTCTGCGGCATGCACTGTAGCACAACGAATGGCTTCCATGGCAGGCATACCGGCTTCCTGCATGTACTGAAATTCTATATAATTTTTTCCATGCTGGTAGACAGCCGCATCGGTTCCAAAAGCAATCTTTACACCGGCCTTGTACGCTTTTGCAAACGTTGCCTGTATTTTAGGACCTACTTCCAATGCTTTTGGCGTAACAATTTCTGAATAGTAATTAGGAATTTTTGCAGAGTCAGCCGTTGATTTACCTGCAATGATAGTAGGCACATACCAGGTACCATACTTCTTAAACAACTCAATGGCTTCATCATCCATAAAAGTACCATGTTCAATAGAAGTAACCCCGGCGCGGATGGCACGTTTCATTCCTTCTGCGCCGTGTGCATGCGCAGCTACCTTAAAGCCATAATCTTTGGCGGTTTCCACAATGGCTTTTAGTTCTTCATTTGTAAACTGTGCACCTGATGCATCTTTGGCCTGGCTGAGCACGCCACCGGTGGCGGTAATTTTGATCAGGTCTGAACCATCTTTGTACCGCTGCCTCACGGCTTTGCGCGCTTCGTCGGGGCCGTTAATAACACCTTCTAAAGGACCGGGGTCACCCATCAAATCTTTCCTGTAGCCGTTAGTGGGGTCTGCATGACCGCCGGTAGTGGCTATTGATTTGCCTGCTGTAAAAATTCTTGGGCCAACAATCAGCCCCTTGTTAATGGCATTGCGCAGTGCCACGTTAACACCGCTACCTCCTAAATCGCGTATGGTTGTAAAACCGGCCAGCAGTGTAATCTTTGCGTATTTGGTAGATTCAAATGCTACGTCAGCCGGGTTTTGCGTAAACCTGTCTGCAGTAGCCCCCTTCTTGGTTTCGCCTTCAATATGCACGTGCATATCCATGAGGCCGGGCATTACGGTCTTGCTCTTCAGATCAATTATTTTATCGCCGGCACCGCCATTTACAAAGCCCTCTTTTATATCGGTAATTTTGTTTCCTTCTGCTATGATGGTATAGTTGCTTAATACCTTACTGTTGGTCACATCCACCAGTTTTCCGCAATAAATAATGGTTCTTTGTGCATGTAAATAAGTGGCAGCCAGCAGCATTGCCATCAGCAGAAGTTTTCTCATACAATTGTTTTGTGGAAATTAAGCAATTGGCACTGTTTAAAAAAACAAAAGGGCCAAACGGCCCTTTCATCAATGCTATTGTACCAAACAGGTTAATCTATATTTGGTTGGGGTGTATAACGCAGGTAAGGTTTTACCACTTTAACACCTTTAGGAAATTTCTTGATAGCATCTTCTGTAGATACTGCAGGAACAACAATTACGTCTTCACCTTCTTGCCAGTTGGCGGGGGTGGCAACGCTGTAATTGGCGGTCAATTGCAATGAATCTATTACGCGCAGTACTTCATGAAAATTTCTGCCCGTAGATGCGGGGTAAGTAATGCTCAGTTTTAATTTTTTATCGGGCCCAATGATAAACAAAGAGCGAACAGTGGCGGTAAGAGACGCGTTGGGATGAATCATATCATACAACTCTGCCACTTTTCTATCTTCGTCTGCTATAATGGGAAAATCAACGTTGCAATTCTGCGTTTCATTGATATCTTTTATCCAGCCATGATGTTTATCAAGCGGGTCTACGCTCACTGCCAGTGCTTTTACATTGCGTTTTCTGAATTCTTCCTGCAGCAGGGCCGTTTTTCCGAGTTCTGTGGTACAAACCGGTGTATAATCTGCCGGGTGAGAAAATAGAACACCCCATCCGTCTCCGAGGTATTCGTATAAATCAATATCTCCGGCAGATGTTTTTGCCTGGAAATTGGGGACTGTGTCGCCTAAACGTAAGCTCATATACAAAATTTAAGTAGTGAAAAATAGGAGAACAAATATATTAATTCCCTACCAATATGATAGACTAAATTTTATTTTCCGGTGGCCTTGGTCAACAGGGTCTTGCCAAAGCGGTTTTTAACATCGTCTATCGCCTTATAGAGGGAAGCTTTTTTGCCGGTATCGCTAAAGAGGTTGGTCTGTACGGCTTCGGCAGTTAGTTCGCTGAGGCGTACCCCCAGTAAGCGTATGGGTTGCCCCTTGCGGTAAAGCTTATGAAACAGGTCTTTAGCTATCGGTATCAGTTCATCATCGTAAAAGGTATAGGGTATGGCAACCTGGCGGGAGGTGGTCTCAAAATCGGGGTACCGAATCTTAACGGCAATACAACCGGCCATTTTATTATCCTGCCGCAGTTCAAATGCAATTTTCTCAGTCATGCGCACCAGTTCGTTCATCAGAAAATTGAGATCGGTCTTATTTTCTTCAAAAGTGTTTTCGGTAGAAACTGATTTTGCTTCATGGTATTCATGCACCAGGCCTTCATGGCGGCCATTGGCCTTATGCCAGAGGTCAATTCCGTAATTGCCCACATACCGTTCCAGCATTTCAACTTTGGCTTCGCGCAGTTCTTTTATGGTTTCAATACCCACCTGCATTAATGATCTAAAGGTATGGGCGCCCACCCCCGGTATCTTGCTTACTTTTAGCGGATCAAGAAAATCTGTTTCTTTTCCGTGCGGCACCCGCAAAAAGCCATTGGGTTTGGCCTCATCGGTAGCCATCTTAGCAATCATTTTATTGGAAGCTAATCCAAAAGATATGGGCAGTTTTGTGGTGGCAATAATTTTGTCGCGCAGGTGCTGCGTCCATTCAAAAGCATTAAAATACTTGTCCATGCCCGTTAGATCAATATAAAACTCATCAATGGACGCTTTTTCAAACAGGGGTGCCTCGGCAGCAATGATTTCTGTTACCCAGCGGCTGAAACGACTGTATTCTCCTCTGGTACTGCCCGTTACAATTGCATGCGGGCAAAGTCGCATAGCGGTCTTCATGGGCATGGCAGAATGGATACCATATTTTCTTGCTTCATAATTGCATGCAGCTACCACCCCGCGTTCTCTGCCCCCTACCAGCACGGGTTTACCTTTTAACGAAGGGTTATTGAGCGTCTCTACGCTTACAAAGAAAGAGTCGAGATCAAAGTGCGCTATGGTTCTTAATGGTTCGATGGATTTGTGTTGAGTGGTGAGTGTTAAGTGTTAGGTGGTTTTGCTGATTTTTTGCCAGCATAAAGTTACGCCAGTTTTTTAGGCTGGCGTTACTGGTATTTTACAATTCAATCTTAAAACTTTAAATTTTTCGCCGGGATGCTGCCCTCAACACACAACACTTAACATTCAACACAATATATCATCGGTACACATCCAGCAGGCCATCTGGTAAAATAACATGCACCTGTTTGTTCTTCTTGTCTATCTTCTGCAATGACTGTTCGTGTAGTGGTATCAGCGCTTCTTTACCGTTCAGGTCTATGCGGGCAAGCATCTGGTGGGGCTGTTCTATAATTTCAAGAATGGCTCCCCTGTTAATGCCCTCATCTATCAGGTGATAACCGAGTAATGAGATAACGGCGGATTTGGCGGAGTATTTTTGAAAATCAGCCTCTGTAAGCCATACTTCTTTTTGCCTGAGTTTTCCGGCTTCTTCTTTTGTAGTTACGCCTTCCAGTTTCAGGTATACTTCTTCTTCGCTTTTTATTTTTGCGGATTGAATAAAATAGGGCAGCATTTCACCTTTCACTACTTCAATAAAAATGGCTTCCAGTCCTTTTAAGGAAGTTTTTTTACCCAGGTGGTGAAGCAATATCAACTCACCCTGTACACCAAAGCTGGCCACTATTTTTCCGATGCTGTTATAGCTGTTACTCATACCCCCTTGGCCCCTAACGAGGCGATTTAATGTTTCTTAATGTAGTTTGTTTTCAAAGATATTCTATCCTCCATAAGATCGGATTTTGCTTTCCTTTAAAAACCAGTATCTTATTTGAGCACCACTATATTGAAAGGTCAGCACGCCAACGTTTAAGGAGGCGGGCGCTGGTAGGGCGCAAAAAATATCCCGATAGTTGCCTATCGGGATATAAAGAGATATACGCTGGTAACGAATGTACTGGTTAAGCACCTCCTTCTGCGGGCCTTCTTTCTGAAGGACGGCGGTTACCCGCACCCTGCGGTCTGCGGCCACCACGTGGGTTGGCACGGCGGTTTTCTTCCTGGCGTTTCAGAATCTGTGCTTCATGTTCCTTGTGCCAAACTTCAAACTTTGTCATGGCAGCCACATCATCAAATAAACCAAGGGATACACCACGCAGCAAATGCTTCAGGTACAATACACCCTTGAAAGAAAGGATGCGGCGTACCGTATCAGTAGGTTGTGCACCTTTGTGCAACCAATCTAAAGCACGCTGACGATCTAATTGAATGGTGGAGGGAACCGTTAACGGGTTGTACGTACCAATTTTGGAGATGAATTTACCATCTCTCGGAGCGCGGGCGTCTGCCACTACTATGAAGTAGAATGGCCTTTTTTTAGACCCATGGCGCTGGAGTCTCATTTTTACTGGCATTTTAAATAGACATTTAAATGCGTTAAGAAATAGGGTTATTGTCTCGTTGCTCAAAAGCAAGGATTGCAAAATTAGCCATCCTTATTTATTTTCCAAATATAATAATTGATTGAATTACTATTATATTTTGTTTCAGTATTCTGAATGAATATTGACAAAAATCGAAATTTATTAAAGAAACATTAAAAACCTACCTTTTCCCAAACCCGGGCATCCTGCCACCCATGGGCATCTTGTTCATCATCTTCATCATTTGCTTCATTTGGTCGAACTGCTTCATGAAAGCATTTACCTCATCCATATCTTTTCCACTTCCTTTGGCAATGCGTTTGCGCCGTCCCTGGTCTATTACATCGGGATTAGCCCTTTCAAAAGGGGTCATAGAATTAATCATCGCCTCAATACCTTTAAATGAATCATCGCTGATATCAACATCTTTGATGGCTTTTCCCACGCCCGGTATCATCCCCATCAGGTCTTTGAGGTTGCCCATTTTTTTTATCTGCGCCAGCTGCTGTTTAAAGTCTTCAAAATCGAACTGGTTTTTCCTGATTTTTTTCTCCAGCTTGCGGGCTTCCACCTCATCATATTGCTCCTGCGCTTTTTCAACCAGCGAGGTAATATCACCCATACCAAGAATACGCTGTGCCATACGCTCCGGATAAAACACATCCAGCGTATCCATCTTTTCACCACTACTGATGAATTTAATGGGTTTATTAACCGTGTACTTGATTGACAATGCCGCACCACCCCTTGTATCGCCATCCAGCTTGGTGAGCACCACGCCACTGAAATCGAGCCGCTCATTAAAGGCTTTGGCAGTATTTACCGCATCCTGCCCGGTCATAGAATCAACCACAAAGAGAATCTCATTGGGGCTTACCGCCTTTTTTACATTGGCCACCTCCGTCATCATTACCTCATCAATGGCAAGCCTGCCTGCGGTATCTATGATAATAACATTCTTGTTCTTGCCCCTGGCCTCTTTTACGGCATTTTGGGCAATAGACACTGCATCTTTATTATCAGGTTCACTATATACATCTACCCCAATCTGTTCTCCCAGCACTTTTAACTGGTCGATAGCTGCCGGACGATATATATCCGCGGCCACCAGCATGGGTGAGAGACCTTTTTTTGTTTTGAGATAATTAGCCAGTTTGCCGCTAAAGGTGGTTTTACCGGAACCTTGCAGGCCCGCTATGAGTATTACAGCAGGATTGCCTTTGGCGTTGAATTCGCTTTCGGTACCGCCCATTAGTTCTGCCAGCTCGTCTTTTACGATTTTGGTCATTAACTGACCGGGACTGATGGCATTGATTACTTTTTCACCAACAGCTTTGTCCTTTATTTTATCTGTAAATTCTTTGGCTATCTTAAAATTTACGTCTGCATCTATGAGTGCGCGACGTATCTCTTTGATGGTAGCAGCAATATTGAGCTCGGTTATCCTGGCCTCTCCTTTTAAACTCTTAAACGCTGTTTCCAGCTTATCACTTAACGATTCAAACATAACAACATCATTTTCTTTGCGTAAAAATAAAAGGTGAATGTATGAATAACATTCACCTTAGTATAAGATTGCAAATATAATAACGATTATAAAAAATCAGGAACCTAAATAACTGCGTAAAATTCTGCTGCGGTTGGTCGTTTTTAGTTTGGTAATGGCTTTGTCTTTGATTTGGCGAACCCGCTCGCGGGTAAGGCTGAAATGGTCGCCAATGTCTTCGAGGCTCATGGGATGGTCTATACCGATGCCGAAGAAATAACAAATCACTTCTTTCTGCCTTTCAGTAAGGGCTTTTAAAGAGCGTTCAATCTCCACTTTCAGTGATTCGTCGTGCTCAATATTCCTTTCTGTACGTACGGCATTGGGGTTTTCCATGAGGTCGATAAGGGTACCATCTTCGCCTTCTGAAATGGGTGTATCCATGCTTACGTGACGCGCGTTAATGCTAAGAGTAGAGGTTACTTCATCAATATCGAGTTTTAGTAAATCGGCCAGTTCTTCAGCGGAGGGTTCCCTTTCAAACTCCTGCTCCAGCTGAGAAAATGCTTTTTGTATACGGTTGGTAAGGCCCACTTTGTTAAGGGGAAGCCTTACAATACGTGCTTGTTCGGCCAGCGATTGCAAAATGCTTTGTCTTATCCACCAAACTGCATAAGAAATAAATTTAAAACCCCGTGTTTCATCAAAACGCTGGGCAGCCTTAATCAATCCCAAATTGCCTTCATTGATAAGGTCGGGCAACGAAAGTCCCTGGTTCTGATATTGTTTGGCAACAGACACTACAAAACGGAGGTTGGCTTTGGTTAGCCTGTCCAGCGCGCCCTGATCGCCCTGCCTGATCAATCCAGCCAGCCTGACTTCTTCTTCCGGGGTAATAAGCTCTACCTTACCAATCTCCTGCAGGTATTTCTCAAGACTTTGAGACTCCCGGTTAGTAATAGATTTGGTAATTTTTAATTGTCTCATACTCATAGGTGGACGTTATTTGGATGAATTTGGTTGAAAGGGTTTAATCAATCTATAATCAAACGTTAATATGCTGCGTTTCTTATTTAAGAGAAATCAAAGCACCTCAATTATTTTATTGCAGAGGTTTAACAGATTTCCAGAGGAACTTTCCCACATTTTACCCTAATCAACTCATAATCAATAACATTGAACGAAAATATGGCTGACTTATTGTTAAAATCTTAACATTTGATTGAAAACTAAAATTTTGCTGCGTTCAATTATTCTCTATTATTGCATCATTAGAAATTATTTAGACCAATGATTGCGAGATGAGTAAGAAACAATTATTTACATTAGAATACCCGGTAAGATGCTCCCCGTCTATCCTATATGAATTTTTAAGTACCCCTGCCGGCCTGCAGGAATGGTTTGCTGATAAAGTAGACGAACGTGACAATATTTTTAGTTTTTCGTGGAATGGCTCTGTTGAAAAGGCAGAAATTGTGGAAGGTGAAGAAGAAAAATTTGTAAAATTTCACTGGGTAACTGCACCCAAAGAAGAATATTTTGAGTTCAGGATTGAAAAATCAGAAGTTACCAACCAAACCATCCTTGTTATTAATGATTTTGCCGAAAAAAAAGAAATCAAGGATCAAAGCCAGTTGTGGGATTACCAGGTGAAAGATCTTTTTCACCGCATTGGTAATTAACTTACCGCGATGCCTATAAAATGCTGAAAGGCCTGCATCAGTTGTTCCTGCGCCGTATTCCATTGCTCAAAAGCCACCCGGTAACTAATTTTAAGAAATGGCGCATCCTGCAGGCTGCTAATTCGTTTTGCCCTGTCTACGCTGGTTAACGCATAGTCTTTGCCGTTAAGATCAAAATTGAATTCATTACCCGCAACTGAAAAATAATGATGCGGCAATTGTTTTGTTTCCATGGCGGCGGCAATTTGCTGCTGGTATTGGCGCTGAAATCTTCCTTTGAGATGCCAAGTAATACTGAAGTAATTGCCCCACCAGAAAAAACTGCGGATAGCAAAAACATCATCTTTAGAAAACAATCTGGGATAGTCTAACACTACATAAGGCAATGCTTCATATTGTTCGCCCTTAGAAATTTTGGGCGGTAACTGTAATACTTCTGCTGGTAACAATGCAGAATTTGCAGCAAGATAGGCCTGCATCTGATCAGACAACGCACCAAACAAATGATACACTTTTGCTATCACCCGGTGCTTTGTTAAAATCCAGGATGGATCGGTTACCAGTTTCATTTCGTCTGGCGAAAGATGTATTTTTGACATACACGAATATCGCGATTAGAGCGCGAATGGGGGTTAATTTTACAGCAAGAAGGATACAATTGAGGTTCACCATCGTAGCCCATTCGCGTTCCTTATTTGTGCCCATCGTGTTTACTTTATAGCGCCTGTTACCGTGATCAAAAAACTAGACCGTCTTATACTGAAAGCTTTCGTGGGGCCTTTTATCGCCACTTTTTTTATTACCCTCTTTGTGCTGGTACTCCAGTTTTTCTGGCTATACATAGACGATATAGTGGGCAAGGGCCTTGATTTTTTTACCATTTTCAGGCTCATGTCTTACGTAACCGCTTCCGTTGTGCCGTTGGCATTACCGCTTGCTGTGCTGCTTTCTTCTATTATGACCTTTGGCAACCTGGGCGAAACGTTTGAGCTGGTGGCCATCAAATCTGCCGGCATTCCGTTGCTCAGGTTTATGCGGCCTTTGCTTATTACCAGCCTGGTCATCTGCGGCATCGCTTTTCTTTTTAATAATTATATTATCCCCCGCGCCACCCTTAAATTAAATACACTCAAGTATGATATTATTGTTACCAAGCCTGCATTGGATATAAAAGAAGGTGTCTTTTACGATAAGATTGATGGCTACGTAATTAAAATTGGTAAAAAAGAAAAAGACGGAACCATCCGCAATGTGGTTATTTACGAAAAAAACTATAACCTGCAAGACAATATTACCGTGGCAGACAGCGGGCTGATGCGTGTATCTGATGACAGGCGCTATCTCGAATTTTTATTGAACAGCGGATGGCGCTACCAGGAAAAAGGTGAAAGGGTAACTACCAATACCGAGTTTACCCGTATGGGATTTAAAGACTACAAAAAAATCTTCGACCTTAGTTCTTTCAAAATTCAAAAAACCCCGGACAGTGTTTTCAAAGACAATTGGCGTATGTTAAGCGTACGGCAGCTGGATAAAACAATAGACTCATTGCAAAAGAACAGGAATTCTATCAGCAAGAGTATTGCCACAGAGTCTAAACTTTACCTGGCCTTTGCGCGCAACCTGGACAGCAACTGGAAAATGCCAACGCCTCCGGCTAAACCTGTGAAGTCTTTTAGTCAGCTGATACCAGATAGCATGCGTACCACCGTGCTGGATGTTGCCAACGGACAGGCCAGTTCTGTAAAATCCATTATGGAACGGTATGCCGCCGAGTTTACCGCGCGCAAGGCCAATCTGCGCTTACACCTGATTGAATGGCACCGCAAGTTCAGTCTCTCGTTTGCCTGCCTGGTATTATTTTTAATTGGAGCGCCGCTTGGGTCAATTATCAGAAAAGGTGGTATTGGTACCCCATTGATTTTTGCCGTTATCTTTTTTGTGGTGTTTTTCCTGCTCAATAATTATGGCGAGAAATTTGTGAAACAAGACGTATTGCAACCGATGGTGGGTATGTGGATGGCTACGTTTGTATTGTTACCGGTGGGGTTATTTCTTGTGTATAAAGCGATGCGCGACTCGCAGCTTTTTAACCAGGAATTTTATTACCGCACATTCAGACGTGTACGCAGTATGTTAACGAAGCAAAAACCTGCAGCCAATCCATCTGGCATTGCGTAACTTTAATAAAATATTTCTCCATTATGAAAAAACTTAACCGCCGCAGCTTTATTGCCGCCTCTGCCAAGACCGGTATAGCGCTTACTGCTGCCAGTTTTGTATCAGATAATATGTTTGCAGCCGCGCCTTCTTTATCGCCCTATACATCTTTTGATCAAACACCACTGCCCTATGCTTATAATGCACTGGAGCCGGTTATTGATGCCATGACCATGGAAATACATTATTCAAAACACGCAGCAACCTATGCTAAAAATGTAAAAGAGGCTGCGCAGGCAGAAAGCGTGGATACATCCAAACCTATTGAAGATGTGCTGGCAAAAGTGTCGAAATATTCTGCAAAGATGCGCAACAACGCCGGCGGTCATTATAATCATGAACTTTTCTGGAAAACTTTCAAAGCAAACGGAGAAGGCAAACCTTCAGGGAAATTACTGGCTGCAATTGAAAAAGATTTTAATTCGTTTGATGCATTTAAAACTCAGTTTAGCGATGCGGGCAAGAACAGGTTTGGCAGCGGCTGGGCATGGCTGGTAGTAAGCCCTGATAAGAAATTGATAACTGGTTCTACCCCTAACCAGGATAATCCGCTGATGGATATTGCCGACATAAAAGGTTTTCCTTTACTGGGGCTGGATGTTTGGGAACATGCTTATTACCTGCATTACCAGAACCGCCGCCCAGAATATATAGAAAACTGGTGGAAGGTAGTGAACTGGGATTTTGTACAAAAACGTTTCGAAAGCATGTAGGAGTATGATAAATTGATTCTGTAAGCCCGGTAATGCCGGGCTTTTTTCTGACCAGGAGAGCCGGAGACTAAAGCAATTCAACATTCAAAATTTAAAATAAACAAGCGGCATTCGTCGCCAAAAACATCGCCGCAGATGCACAGAACACGCAATTCAACATTCAAAATTTATAATTCAAAATAACCCTGGCTGACGCGGCGAAATTTAAAATATACAATTCAAAATAGTTCCTTCTACATTTGCGGTATAAAACTGAACACATGAAAACAAGCACTGTTTGGAAAGCGGGTTTTGCATTTGACAGTCGTTTTAAAAATAATACTGTTTCATTGGATGATGCAGCGGCTTCCGGAAAAGACGATAGCGGTTTCAGTCCTAAGGCACTGTTGTTATCAGGCCTTGCGGGTTGTACTGGCATTGATATTGTGTCTATTCTGGATAAAATGAAAGCGCCCTATGAAAACATACGCATAGAAACAGAAGCAGAGCAAACAGAAGAACATCCCCGGGTTTTTAAAGAAATTTTTATTACCTATTTTATAAAAATACCCGCATCCTATGAAGACAAGGTGAAACGTGCCGTTGATCTTTCACTTGAAAAATATTGTGGCGTAGCTGCCATGCTTCGCAAACACTGCGCTATTCATTCCAAAGTTGTTATTGAGTAAGCAATTATAATAAGCCGTTTTGACTAAAGAAAAAGAAAACTTCAGGGTGCAGCTGTTTATTGTAACTGTTGCTGTTCTGTTATTTGCTATCAAGTTTATTGCCTGGTATATCACCAAGTCTGTAGCCATTCTTACAGATGCGCTGGAAAGTACAGTAAATGTAGTTGCCGGTTTTATTGGCCTGTACAGTTTACATATTGCCGCCAAGCCCAAAGATGAAGACCACCCCTACGGACACGGAAAAGCAGAGTTTGTATCTGCCGCCGTAGAGGGCACACTCATATTTATTGCGGGACTAATTATTATCTATACCTCTGTTGTAAGCTTTATCTATCCCAAAAAGCTGGAGAAACTGGATCATGGTATCATTCTGGTGGGCATAACTGCCGTTATTAATTTTGTTGTTGGGTATTTTGCCATGCGTAGGGGAAGAAAAAATAATTCACTTGCACTGGAGGCCAGCGGTAAACACCTGCAAACAGATACCTGGTCTACACTGGGTATCATTATTGGCTTGTTCCTTATTATTATTACGAACCTTACATGGCTCGATAGTTTGGTTGCGATCATTTTTGCTTTCATCATTTTATATACCGGTTATAAGATTATACGGAGTTCCCTGGCCGGCATTATGGATGAGATAGATAAAGAGTTATTGCAAAGGCTGGTGGTGATACTAAATAATAACAGGCAAATAAACTGGATAGACCTGCATAACCTGCGCGTGATAAAATATGGCGGCCAACTGCATATCGATTGCCATCTTACCGTTCCATGGTATTTAAATGTGCACCAGGCGCATATGGAAATTGATGCGCTTATCAGTCTTATAAAAAACGAATTTGGCGACACCATAGAATTCTTTGTACATACAGATGGATGTTTGGATTTCTCCTGCCGCATTTGCGACAAACCTGATTGCTACGTAAGACAGCACCCTTTTCAACAAAAAATTGAGTGGTCGCTTACAAACATCCTCTCCAATAAAAAACATGTATTGCCAGAGTAAGTGCCACTACCGTTCATCCGTATAATTGACTGTTTTATACCTACTTTTACCCGTTTAATTCTGTATTTGAAAAATATTTAGATTATAATTCTAAATATTCCTAATTTAGCAGAATTAAATTCTGTATCATGCAATACCCGCTGGATGCCGTTGACCTTACCATTATTTCTTCGTTGCAGGAAAATGCCCGCCTTCAAAACAGTGAGCTGGCAAAAAAATGTGGTATGGCCCCTTCTGCCGTATTAGAAAGGGTTAAGAAGCTTGAACAGAAGGGCATCATCAAAGATTATATTGCCAGAATTGACCCTGCTGCTTTGCAATTGAAACTACTGGCGTTTATTTCTATTAAAAGCAGTGCCGGCCCGGGTGATGCATCTACCGCAAAACTGATTGCCAAAATTCCTGAGGTGCTGGAAGTGCACCACATAGCCGGAGACGATTGCTACCTCGTTAAAATCCGCACCGAAGATCCCCAATCGCTCATAAAACTGATGCGCGAAAAATTCAGCAGGATTCCCAATATCATTTCTACCAAAACCACCATCGTACTGGAAACATTGAAAGAAGATAATTTTTTGCCCGTTCCAAAATCATCATCATGACAACACTATCCACATCACCAAAAAATGCATCCAAAGCGCTGGTGGTAACAGCGTTTGCAGCATTGTATATTATATGGGGCTCAACATACCTGGCCATTCTAATAGCGGTTAAAAGCATTCCGCCGTTTTTAATGGCCGGCAGCCGCTTTATTATTGCCGGACTCATTCTTTATACATGGTGTCGTATTAAAGGGCAGCCAACACCCGATATCAAATCTATCGGCAAGATTTCATTTAGCGGTATACTGTTGCTCTTTGTTGGTAATTCAGGGCTGGTATGGGTTGAGCAGTACCTGCCCAGCGGTTTTGCCGCCATTGTTATTGCCACAGTACCGTTATGGTTTGTAATACTAGATAAACGACAGTGGAAATTTCATTTTGCCAACAAACAAATCATTGTTGGTTTATTAATAGGCTTTGCAGGCGTATTGTCTTTATTTACCGGCAACAGCGGGCTTCACTTTTGGGAAAACAAACTACAACTGATCAGTTTTATAGTGTTGGTAATAGGAAGTATCAGCTGGGCAACGGGTTCGTTGTATGCAAAATATACGCCCTCCAATGGCTCCACTGGTATGAAAGCCGCCATACAAATGCTGGCAGCCGGGGTGGTATCATTTATTACCGGTGTTGGCAGCGGAGAATTACAACAGTTTGCATGGAGCAATGTTTCTACTGACGCTATCCTGGCAGTGCTGTACCTGATCACTTTTGGATCGTTGATTGGCTATATGTCGTTTGTGTGGCTGATGACAGTAAGGCCTCCTTCGCTGGTGGGTACTTATGCATATGTAAACCCGGTAGTGGCTGTTTTTCTGGGCTGGCTTTTTGCCAACGAAGAGATTACCTGGCACCAGGTGATAGCCTTAATTATTATTCTTACCGGCGTTATCATTGTTAATCTCTCAAAAGAAAAAATCAGCGCTTATGATAGCAAGACTCTGGCACGGAAGGGTGCCGTTAGCTAAAGCGGAAGCCTATCACCAGTACCTGCTGTTAACCGGCCTGGCAGACTATACTAAGGTAAAAGGTAACCGCGGCGTTTCATTATTAAGAAAAGATGAAGCTGCTATTACCCATTATTACACGCTTACCTATTGGGATGATATTGAAGCCATAAAATTGTTTGCCGGCGAAGATTATGAAAAGGCGAGGTATTACCCTGAAGACAAAGACTACCTGCTGGAATTTGAGCCCACCGTTATGCACTATGATGTACTTGAACAGCTGCAGCCATTATCTTAAAACGGGCAGCTGTTGCAACGTACTATATTTTTAAAACGGGCTATCTTCGCCATAACTTTTAAAAATAAAATAGCTTTTTATGCAAGCCTGGAAAGATTACGAGTTAGCGAACAAAGATCGTTTTTTAGAAGAGCTGATGGAACTGTTGCGGATACCGAGTATCAGTGCCAGAAGTGAGCATAAACAAGATATGGTGGCCTGTGCCGAAGCCATGAAGAAACGGCTTTTGGAAGCAGGTGCAGATACTGCCACCATCTACCCAACCGATGGCCACCCGGTGCTGTATGCAGAGAAAATAATTGATGCCACAAAACCCACTGTATTAGTATACGGACATTACGATGTACAACCGGCCGACCCACTTGAATTGTGGCACAGCGGACCGTTTGAGCCGGTTATAAAAGATGATAAAATTTATGCCCGCGGCGCATGCGATGACAAAGGCCAGGTATACATGCATGTGAAAGCGCTGGAGACCATGGTAAAGACAAACTCACTTTCTACCAATATTAAATTTTGTATTGAAGGAGAAGAAGAAGTAGGATCACCCAATCTTGCAAAATTTGTAAAAGCAAATAAAAATCTTTTAAAAGCTGACGTGATACTTATCAGTGATACTGCCATGCTGAGCCTCGATACCCCGTCGATAGACATTGGCGTGCGCGGTTTAAGTTATATTGAAGTGGAAGTAACGGGCCCTAACAGGGATCTACACAGTGGCGTGTATGGAGGTGCGGTTGCCAACCCTATTACAATGCTGTCAAAAATGATTGCCAGTTGTCACGATGCCAATAACCATATTACTATACCAGGTTTTTATGATGATGTAATTGTTGCCACTGCGGCGGAGCGAAAATTAATGGCAGCGGCACCGTATGATGAGCAGGAATACAAAGATGATCTGGGTGTAAAAGAATTATGGGGCGAAAAAAGTTACACAAGCAATGAAAGAACCGGTATTCGTCCCACCCTTGAAGTAAATGGAATATGGGGTGGTTACACTGGCGAAGGAGCTAAAACTGTTTTGCCGTCAAAAGCATTTGCAAAGATTTCTGCACGCCTGGTGCCCAATCAATCAGCCGAAAAGATAACAGAAAAGCTGCTTCACTATTTTACGAGCATAGCGCCTGCTGGTGTAACAGTAAAGGCCACTGAGCACCATGGCGGCGAACCCTATATGACACCTATTGATTCCAAAGCCTACAAAGCGGCCGCACAGGCTATTAAGGCCACCTTTGGCAAAGACCCCATACCCGTGCGTGGTGGAGGCAGCATACCCATTTGCTCATTGTTTGAAAAAGAACTGGGGGTTAAAATTGTGTTTATGGGTTTTGGACTGGACAGCGACAACCTGCACAGCCCCAACGAAAAATATGATGTAGCTAACTTTTACAAAGGCATAGAAACCATCCCATATTTTCATAAATTTTTTGCGGAGATGAAATGATATTTTGATCTTATTAAATAAAGAATTTCTATTTCCAGAATTAAATCCTAGCCACTGGCCTGGATTTTTTTAATTTTGTAACATGATAGAATTTTCATTTAAGAAGACAATTTTCTGGGACGTAAAACCCGAAGATTTGGATATTGAAAAAAATAAAGATTTTATTATAGAGCGGGTTTTAGTGAGAGGAGGAATGAACGACATAAAAAAGTTATTTTCTATGTACACCGGTGAACAACTTATAAGCTCCATTAAAAACGCTAAGCAACTTGACAAAGTAACACATAACTTTTGCTCGAACTATTTCAATATTCCCAAAAAATTAATGCATGCTCCATCTCAATACTATTGATGAGGTTACATTTAATTTATTAACAACACTCTGCGCTAAAGATTATATGGCCAATTTTGCACTGGCAGGGGGCACCTCACTTGCTTTACAAACAGGGCATAGAAAGAGCATAGATATTGACATGTTTGCTTTTGAAGATGTAGACATGGCAGAAATTAGCCTGTTCCTTGAAAATGATTTTACAGATATTGTAATAAGAAGAACAACTCCGGTATTCATTTTTTGCAATATTAACCAGGTTAAAAGCGATTTTGTTAAACACTCTAAAAATAAGTTAGTAAGGCCATGTTTTTCAGAAAATGGCATTACGATGTATTCAAAAGAAGATATTGCTGCTATGAAGCTAAACGCTATATGTGGCCGGGGTTCAAAAAAAGATTTTTACGACATCTTTATTTTATTGAAAAATTTTTCGCTGGCTGAAATGTTGTCTTATTATGATCAAAAATTTCAGTCAGACAACTCATACATGGCATTAAGAAGCTTGCAGTACTTCGAAGATGCAGAAAAAGATGCCCCTCCTGAATTACTGCAAACGTTTCCGCCCTGGGATGACATTAAAAAGTTTCTGATAAAAACAGTGAATGATTTCAAAATTTAATTACTATGCCAGAAAAGGAAAAACTCCGCATAGACAAATACCTATGGGCCATCCGCTTGTTCAAAACACGCAGCCAGGCCGCTGATGCATGCGATAAAGGGAAAGTAAAATTACAAGGCGACTCCATAAAAGCCGCAAAGGCGGTAAGCGTGGGCGATGAATATGAAGTAAAAACAGAAGCCCGCAAATGGCGCATTAAAGTAACCGGTCTGCTCGAAAAAAGGGTACAATATTCTGAAGCCATCAAATACTACATTGATATTACCCCTGCCGAAGAATTGGAACGGTTGCAATTCCAAAGTTCCAGCTTCAACACCGGTAAAAGACAAAGTAAGATTGGACGACCTACAAAAAAAGAACGGCGTGACTTGGATGACTTTACATCCGATTAGTATTGTGCTAAAAGGCAAAGAGAAAAGGAGCATTCACTTTGTATTAAATGAAAAGATCTCCAACTGTAGCAATGCGTCTAATTTTAATAACCACGAAGGCATTATGTAAGCCAAGAATAAGCTCATTGTCTCCTTTACGCTCTTAGCAAACAACCTCGCCAGCAATGCAAAATATGCCTAAGTTTGTTGCATGAAGATCGATATCATTTCGGTAGTGCCTGAATTGCTTGATAGCCCGCTGCAGCACAGCATTATGAAGCGGGCACAGGCAAAAGGTTTGCTGGAAGTAAAAGTGCACCATTTGCGCCAATGGGCAGTTAACGAATACGGCCAGGTAGACGACTACCAATACGGAGGTGGTGCAGGTATGGTAATGATGCCGGAACCATTGGCAAATGCCATTGAAGCGCTGTCAAAAGACACATCATACGATGATGTTATTTATATGACACCCGATGGTGAATTGTTTGATCAACCAACGGCCAACCAACTTTCATTAAAAAGAAACCTGTTGATTATTTGCGGTCACTATAAAGGTATTGATGAGCGCATCCGCCAGCAATACATTACCAAAGAAATTTCGGTGGGTGATTATGTACTTAGCGGCGGAGAACTGGCTGCTGCTATTATTGTGGATGCAGTGGGGCGGCTTTTACCCGGTGTGTTAAATGATGAAACATCAGCACTGTTCGATTCGTTCCAGGATAACCTGCTTGCGCCGCCGGTGTACACCAGGCCTGCCGATTTCCGTGGCACAAAAGTACCAGACATTTTGCTTAGCGGCGATCCCAAAAAAATAGAAGAATGGCGGTATGAACAATCACTGCAACGCACGCGAGAAAGAAGACCCGGATTACTGAATGAGTAAAACCCTTATCTCCACAAAATACCATCTACATAACAGGTGCTGTTCAATACGGAAGAAATGCGCGCAACAAAAAATAAAACAGCAATATAACCGCCAGGTTTAATACGATGGTCTTTTTCATAAGCTGAATTTTTATTCTTCAATCATTGCATTTGCCGTGCCAAACCAGGCTTATCCACATAGGAGAAATACCCAGTCGCTTTGAAAAACCTGCAGGTAGAAAACTGCAATGCCACAGAATCAGTCGTTTAGAAAAATAGGCGCAATTACTTGCGCCTATAGATATAATGATGGTAGAACATCATATCAAAAAAAACACTTATGCTCCTATGGATTCATGCCTTTCGTTGCCTTCTTCTTTTGCACGCAATTCCATTTCGGCCAGTTTCTTTTTGCCGTAAGCCAACCGCGTTATTAATACAAACAATACCGGTACAATAAAAATGGCGAGCAGTGTTGCGGCAATCATTCCCCCTAATACTGTCCAGCCAATAGTGGAGCGCGCAATGGCACCAGCGCCTTCGGCAAAGGCGAGCGGCAACACACCTAAAATAAATGCCAGCGATGTCATAACGATCGGGCGCAACCGTAAATCAACTGCTTCCAGGGTGGCTTGCAACAAAGGGGTGCCCCTGTCTACCCTTTCTTTGGCAAATTCCACAATCAAAATGGCGTTCTTTGCCGCCAAACCAATGAGCGTAATCAAACCTATTTGTGCATACACACTATTGGTAAGCCTTGGTATAAACGTGAGTGTAAGAATGGCCCCAAATGCGCCCAATGGTACAGCCAGCAATACTGAAAACGGAACAGACCAGCTTTCGTACAGCGCTGCCAGGAAAAGGAAAACGAAAACAATTGATAAAGAAAATATGATAATGGTACTATTACCGGAATTGATCTCTTCGCGGCTCAGTCCGGAAAATTCGTAACCGTAACCGGCGGGCAATACTTTGGCAGCAGTTTCGCGGAGTGCGTCAATGGCCTGGCCACTACTATACCCTGGTGATGCACCGCCATTGATTTCTGCCGTGCGAAAAAGATTGTAATGAGAAACCAGTGGCGCGCTTTCTGTTACTTTATAATTTACCAGTGTGCTTAAGGGCAATAAGGTGCCCGCCTGGTTGCGTACATAGTATTTATCAAGATTACCAATGCCGGCACGGAAAGCAGTGTCTGCCTGCGCTACCACACGAAAGTTTCTGCCATAGATGGTAAAGTCATTCACATACCGACTGCCCAAAAAGGTTTGCAGCGTACCATATACTTCTGAAATTGACACACCCAGTTTTTTGCATTTTTCACGGTCTACGTCTACCTGGTAACCCGGTGTACGGGCAGTAAAAAAAGAAAATGCACGGGTTATTTCTTTTCTTTTATTGGCTTCTGCTACAAAATTCTGTACTACTTTCTCAAATTGCTTGATATCATCTGTGCTTTCTTTTTGTTCCAGCTCAAAAGTAAAACCGCCCGTTTGCCCCAGACCGGGTATGGCCGGCGGCGAAATAACAATAATATTGGCGCCTTTGATAGAGGCAAATTTTTGTTGCAATGAAGCAATAAGACTGGTTAACTGAAGCGATTTATCTTTTCTTTCATCCCATGGTTTTAACTGCGTAAATACGGTGCCGCTGTTAGATTTTGAGGCAAAGGTTACTACGTTTAATCCACCCAGTCCGGCAAAATGCGCCACGCCAGGTGTTCTTTGCAGAATACTCATGATGCTGTCAAGCACTTCAAGGCTGCGTGTTGTAGAAGATGCCTCGGGCAATTCATACGTTACAAACAATCGTCCTTCATCTTCGGTTGGAATGAAACCTGTAGGTTTATTTTTAAACAGCAATCCCGTTCCCACAAAAATGCAGAGCAATATAACGATGGCGTACGGTGTGGCCTTGATAGTTCTTTTTACCCCTGCATTATAGTGATCTGTAGTTCTTTTAAACCATTGGTTAAACCGGTAGAAAAACTGGTTCAATCCGCGGGAGTTTTTATCCAGGTGCATCGGCTTTAAAAACAGGGAACACAATGCGGGGGTTAATGAAAGCGCCACAAAAGCCGATATCAATACTGATATGGCAATGGTGATGGCAAATTGCTGGTAGAGCCTGCCCACTATACCAGGTATAAATGCCACAGGCACAAACACCGCTGCAAGGATCAATGCAATGGCAACCACGGGCCCGGAAATATCCTTCATGGCTTTGGAGGTGGCTTCCTTTGCGGATATTCCCTCGGTATCAATATAATGTTGCACAGCTTCCACCACCACAATGGCATCATCTACCACAATACCGATAGCCAGTACAAACCCAAACATGGTTAATGTATTGATAGTAAAGCCGAGCGGTATAAACAAGGCAAAGGTGCCTATGATAGATACAGGAATGGCCAGCACGGGGATAATGGTGGCGCGCCAGCTTTGCAAAAATAAAAACACTACCAGGATTACGAGGCCCAATGCTTCCATCAATGTAATCAACACTTCATGAATGGAAACTTCTACCACCGATACACTTTCAAAAGGCACCACATAATCAATATCTTTTGGAAAAGATTTTTTCAGGTTCTCCATGGCTTCGGTAATACCTTTTGCAACATCCAGTGCATTGCTGCCGGGAGCCTGGTATACCAGAAGATAAGAGGCGCGCTTGCCATCTACAAAAGAGTTACTGGCATAGCTAAATTTGCCCAGCTCGGTACGCGCCACATCTTTCAGGTAAACGATGGAACCATCCTGCGGTTTGGTGCGTACAATAATATCATTGAACTGCTGCGTACTGTTAAGCCGGCTATTGGTAAAGACAGTGTATTCAAAGGCCTGCGATTTTGATTGCGGTGCAGAACCTACCGACCCGGCCGCTATTTGTAAATTCTGTTCTGTGAGAGCAGCAATTACATCGTTTGGAGTAAGTCCGAGCTGCGCCATCTTGTCGGGCTGCAGCCATACCCGCATACTAAAATCATCGGCACGGGTAAAAATATCACCCACACCTGCTACCCGCAGCAGGGCATCCCGTACAAAAATGTTGGTGTAGTTATCTACAAACGTTACGTTATGGGTGGCATTGGGAGAAAACATGGCCACCAGCATAAGAATGCTGGGATTACGTTTACGGGTAGTTAAACCCAGGCGTTTTACATCATCGGGCAACTGTGGTGTGGCAATGCCAACACGGTTTTGAATATCCAGTGCAGCTATATCTGGGTTGGTTCCTACTTTCAGGTTTACGTTAATGGTGGTGCGGCCGTCGCTGGTGCTGTTACTTTGCAGGTAAGCCATACCGGGTGTACCATTTACCTGTGTCTCTACCGGTGTGGTTACAGTTTGTTCAACGGTTTGGGCATCGGCCCCTGTAAAACTACCGGTAATCTGCACAATGGGAGGTGTAATATCCGGGTACTGGCTAATAGGCAGGTTTAATATGGCCAGTACGCCCAGCAGCACAATAACAATTGATATAACTATAGCCGTTACAGGTCTGCGTATAAAAGTATCTGCGATCATCTAATTTATTTCATTACAAGTGTGATAAATCTGTTGGCGTGCAGCAGAATGTTATGATGGTGCACCCGGCCTTCCACTACTGCAGCATTAACTACAGTTCTGCAACGTGAATTATTATTGCAGACCGTAAAGCCATCTTACTTTGGTTTTACAGCGCTGCTATCGGCCTTTGCTGGTTGTACCACTACTCCATCGCGCATTTTCTGTACCCCTTCAATTACTATTTCATCGTTTTCCTTCAATCCGCTTTTCACCATTATCTTATCGTTGATAACCTGCCCGGTTATTATTTTATGCTGTGCCACTTTATTGCTATCACCCACAACATAGACAAAGTATTCGCCCATCTGTTCCATCACTGCCTTGGCCGGGATCAAAAGCGATTGTTCATTACCGTTATTCTTTACGTGAATATTACAGCTCATACCGGCTTTCAGCAATTTATCTTTGTTGGGGAAAGTAATTCTTGCTTTAATGGTGCCTGTCTGCGGATCCACGGCGCGGTCAATTAAACTGATTTGTCCCGGGTAAGGATAAATAGACTGATCGGGCAAAGCCAGTGAAAATATAGAATCTTTAGCTCCATTACCTGTTTGCTGCAATTTCAAAAACCGGGTAATTTCTTTTTGATCAAGCGCCACATCCACTGCAATAGGATTATCTGAAGAAACAGTATTTAGGATAGTTTGTCCGGGAGAAACAGCCGTTCCCATTTTTACCAGCGAGATGCCAATAGTACCTTCGAACGGTGCATAAATGGTAGAGTAACGTACATTGGTTTGTACACTTTGTACGTTTGCGTTGGCGGCTTCCAGCTGCATTTTTGATGCCTGCAAATCTGCTTGTGCGTGTTCTACTGTTTGCCGAGCAATGGCATCGTTCTTTTGTAATTCTGCATACCTGTCTGCATCCTGTTGTGCTTTGCCCAAATTGGCTTTGGCAACATTCAAATTAGCCACTGCCTGGTTATAACTCGCCTGGTATTGCTGCTGATCGATGGAATAAAGTTTTTGCCCTTTGGTTACCCGCTGTCCGTCTTTAAAGTAAATGCCGGTGATATAACCGGCTACCTGAGGACGCAGTTGTACTTCATTGAGCGCAACTACAGTGGCAGGGTATTCATCATAATACACCGCGCTTCCTTTTTGTACAGTATACACTGCAACAGGCACAGGCGGTGGCGCTTTGGGCGCTTCTGCAGGTTTATTGGAAGAACCGCAGGAGGTCATGATTACAATGGTAAGCCCTATAACAAACAGGCCTGTAAAATTTGGTTTCATATATAACAATGATTTAAGCATACTTATTTTAATATTGAATGGTACCTAATTCTTTTTGTACATCCAGCTTACTGCTGATTACCTGGTACAATGCATTTGTATAATTTACCTGTGCTGAACGCAGGTCTGTTTCGGCAAAAATTACATCCAGGTAAGTTTTTATCCCGGCCTTGTATTGCAGCTGAATGGTATTGTACACTTCTGTGGCAATGGCCAGGTTATCTTTTAATATAAAGTAGTAAGTAAAATTGCCTTTATATGCTGAAATGGCCTGCGTGTAGGCAGCGCTGATATTGTTTTGCAATGAAATAATATCATAGTCTACTCTTTTCAACTGTAATGTGGCCTGCCTGATTTGTTGCACTCTTTTTCCACCCTGGAAAATGGGGAAGGCCAATGATATTCCGGCAAATGAGTTAGGATAATTCTGGCTGTAGAGTTTTCCGAAATTATCATTGAGAAAGTTAAGGTTGTAATTTCCGAAACCTGATACGGACGGGATATAGCCCCACTTGTAATAGGTAAGATTGCTGGCCTGCAGGCGTTTTTGGGTTTGCAGCTGCTGGTATTCAATCCTGTTTTCATAGTTAATACCCGCGCTGGTATCCACAAACGCATCGCGTTCAAGCTGGGTGCTATCGTATTGTAAGTCTAGTGGTGCCTGTGGCGGATAGCCCATCTGATTGCGTAGGTTGGCATATTTTGCCTGCAGGTTTTCTTCGTTTTGTTTTTTCTGTGCCTTTGCGTTGTTTAGTGCAATGGTGGCGCGTTTATAATCAATCTTGTCTACAATGCCGCCCTGGTATTGGTTGAACGCATCTTTCAGGCTTCTTTCAAGGCGGGTAATGGTTTCATTGTCGAGGTCAATTTGTTTTTGGGTAAGCAACACATCATAAAATGCTTTACTCACATTTACGGTGATGTCTATTTTATCGCTGGTGGTCTGTTGCCTTACCTGTGTTCTTACATCGCCGGCGGTACGGCGGGCAAGCAGCACATCGCGGTTGAAGATGGTTTGGGTAAGACCAAACTGGCCGTAGGAGGTATTATTAACACCCAGCTTTACAGGGTTACCCCCTATAATAGAAGTCTGTACCTGGAAATTGTGCTGCAAGTTGTAATTGAAATTTACCTGTGGGTACCAGTCGGCCAGTCTTATTTTAATCTGCCGTTCGGCGATTTCTTCATCCAGTAGGGCTTGTTGAATCAGCGGCTGGTGTTTCAGTGCGTATTGTACGCATTGTTGAAGAGAGGCAACGGGCAGCAGGGAGTCAGCCTTCTGCGAAAGAGAACGCTGTATAAAAGCAAATAAAAAGAGAATGCTCAGGAATTGTTTCATAATTATAATAAAAGCAATGACAAATACAGGGAATCTTCCCGTTACGGAAAATCTAAAGCAAGCAAAAAAAGCGGATTATTTTTCGAATGAATTGTCAAAGCTACTGATAGCTCAACAAAAAATCAAACAGTTGTTTAATTTTTTTTGTTAATCAGAATTTAATGTGGAATCAAGAAAGCAGCGGAACATTTTGCGGTGATGAATTGTATGGAGAGGACAATTGCCGCATTACCATTGTACAAATGATTCGTTGTTCATATATAGGAAGCCAATTTTTTACTGTTCCTAAATAGCGGCGCCTTTATTTAGCAATTACCGCTGAGCCGCCAGAATCTGGTATCGGCACAAATGCAATTTCTTGTTCTTTGCAAAACTGCTCTACTGCTTTACGGGCGCCTTTGTATGCGTCGTTATTGAAGTCATGAATAAAAATATATCCCCCCTTCACCAATTTTGGATAAAAGAAGGACAGACCGCTGTAAATTGGCTCATACAGGTCAGCATCTAAGCTCACGAAAACAAAAGAGTCTTCAATCCCATTTGCTGATTCAGGAAAAAATCCCTTAACAGGCTGGCATTTGGCAGGAAATGGCATTTGTTGTAATACCGCAGCGACCGAAGTGTTTGAAAAATTCTGAGCGCCTGTTGAAAGATTATCTTTTTTTTCTTTTGCAATATCCCGGTCATCAAACCCTTCAAACGTATCAAATAAATAAAACAGGCGGTCTGGAAAATACTTGTTGATGTAGCGGGCAAATTTTCCCTGGTAAACACCCAGCTCGGCAACATTACCGCCCAAACCTTTTGAGTTAATTTCATTGCTCACCAGTTCAAGAGTAGACAGGCGGATGTAATCAAAATAATTTTTATCGATACTGCGTCGCCTATCCAGGTAATCCAATGATGCGCCCATGAAAACATGTTGCTTTCTTAAAGTTTCCCCAGCCAGCAAATTAATTGCCTTTGCAAAAGTTTTAAACATGCAACAAATTTATATGATTATTGTAAGCAGCACTTCAAAAAAAAACGGACCACATGGGTCCGTTGACTTGACTTACAAAATATGTTATTGTGTTAAACCGTATAATTGCTTAACGGCCGCGGCACATAATCCTTTATTGTATATTCTTACTTCATCAATGACACCATTAAACCAATAAGGATATTGAGGATCCCCATGTTTTCCAATATAGAGCTCCTGATTATTGGCAGTAAATGCGAGATTAGCATTGGTGGTTTTCTTGAGTACACCATTTATATACAAACTGGCAACGCCGCCACTATAAGTATAGACAACGTGATACCATTGGTTAGTATGTAAACTGGTGGTTTCATCTCCTGCCGATGGACGGCCATTAAGATTTCCATATGCCCCATACGCATTTTCTCTTGAAGTATCGGTTGCCACATTACATCCGGCCGCCGATGCAAAGCGAATGGTATAATGTCCATCAATAAAATCATTCCATCCTTTGCCAAATACCTGGTTTACGCTGCAATTACCACTATAAAAACCGGCAGGTTTAAATATAGCCATCAATGTAATTCCATTTGACGGATTAAGGCTGGCACTATTGGGTACCTGCATGTAACTCGACGTTCCATTGAACTGATAGGCGTTATTAGCCCTTCCATACCGGTCGGCGGCTTTTACCGCGTTGTTAAATGTAATTTGATTGCTATTACCGCTGCTGTCGTTGAGATTACCACCAATAAAATTGTAATAGGCCACCAACCCATCTTTCAAATCATAACAGTTACAATTGCTGCTGTCGATGATACGGATGGTGTCCCTGATTGTTAAGGTGTCTTTAATATACAAGGTGTCTGTAACAAGCTCTTTTTTACACGAGCTCACATTTACCTGCAAAGAAAATAAAATGATAAGTACAGCCAGGATGCTGCCAACAGATTTTGCTACTCTCATAGTTTGGGGTTTAGCTAATTTTTTAGGGGTAATGATTTACTTTAAAGATGTTTAAAAAAGTGAAAATAAGTGAAAACTGTGTTTGTCTGGCAATTTCACCTCCATTAAAATGCAAAACTAAATATTTTCCGGTGTTATTTCTAGGGCTTTACGCAGGTATTTCTACGGTATTGCCGAGTGTTAAATATATAAACGAGTTTTAGTAAACCGAATTGTATAACCGGCCCGGAACAATTTCTCCTGGCATTTTACCCATGCATGTATATTTACCTACCAAACAAAATAACCAACGGCCTTGATAAGGTAATCTGGGCCCGTAGTATAACGTATTACCCATATGCCCACCATAACCGGAAAAATTGCCGATATTTTCAACCGCCGTATTTACGCTGCAGCAGTAACATTTGAGGAGGGAGTCATTACCGGTATTACCCCCTTACCAGATGCTGACACAGCTGATCAATACATTATACCAGGTTTTACAGACGCTCATGTGCATATAGAAAGCTCCATGCTGGTTCCGGCAGAATTTGCCCGGCTGGCGGTGGTGCACGGCACTGTATCAACCATCAGCGATCCCCATGAAATAGCCAATGTATGCGGATTATCCGGCATCTCATTTATGATTGACAACGGCAATACGGTGCCGTTTAAATTTAATTTTGGGGCGCCCAGTTGTGTGCCCGCAACAGTTTTTGAAACAGCTGGCGCTGAAATTGATGCCACCGCCACCGAACAACTGCTGCAAAGAAAGGATATCAGGTACCTGAGCGAGATGATGAACTTTCCGGGTGTGTTATCCGGCGACCAGGAAGTGATGCGGAAAATAGCAGCAGCACACAAATTGAATAAACCAGTAGATGGTCATGCACCCGGATTGCGCGGTACCACAGCCAAACAATATGTTGACGCAGGCATTAGCACTGATCATGAATGCTTTACTGCCGAAGAAGCGCTTGATAAATTACAACACGGCATGAAAATTTTGATTCGTGAAGGCAGTGCTGCAAAAAATTTTGACGCTCTTATTGACCTGCTGCACGATTATCCGGAAATGATCATGCTCTGCAGCGATGATAAACACCCCGATAGCCTGGTAGCCGGTCATATTAATCAACTTTGCGCGCGAGCGGTTGGCCGTGGCATTGATGTGTTTAATGTGTTACGCGCCGCGTGCGTAAACCCCGTGCTCCATTACAAAACAGGGGTTGGGCTATTGCGCAAAGGCGATGCCGCTGATTTTATTGTGGTAAAAGATTTACAAAACTTTGAGGTGCTGCAAACGTATATCAACGGCCAACTGGTGGCCCAGCAAGGCAAATCATTGATTGAGCCACAGCAAAAAAATCAGCCAACCATCATCAATAATTTTAATTGCAACGTTAAAACCCCCGAAGATTTTGCGGTTGCCTATCACGAGGAAAAAACAATGCTGGTAATGGAAGCGCTCGATGGGCAACTCATTACCAATAAACTGAATTGCGCACCCAAAGTAAAAAACGGACACATCATATCAGACACAGAAAACGATATTTTGAAAATAGTAGTGGTCAACCGTTATCATGCCGCGCCTATTGCAAAAGCATTCATCAAAAATATGGGATTGAAAGAGGGCGCAATTGCTTCCTCCGTGGCACACGATAGCCATAATATAGTAGCCACCGGCACAGACGATGATAGTATTTGCAGGGCAGTTAACCTGGTCATTGAACAACAGGGTGGTATCAGCTGTGTGAGAAACCGTACAGAAATGGTGCTGGGTCTGCCGGTGGGCGGGCTAATGAGTAATGAAAATGGCTATCAGGTGGCACAAGCTTATACAGCTATTGATGCCATGGCAAAAAGCCTGGGCAGTCAGTTATCCGCTCCTTTTATGACACTTTCCTTTATGGCATTGCTGGTCATTCCTCATGTAAAAATCAGCGATAAAGGATTGTTCGACGGTGATGCATTTGCGCTGTTACCCACATCCTGACATTGATACTTTGTTACTTTTACGGCTTCGAGTCCATGCATAGGCAACTCATCAGTGGTTTTGTACGAACGGAGGGCGCCCATAAACTGTTGCCTCCTTTTTGGTAGTAGAAACAAGCCGGGTAGGGACTGGCTCATTTTTTCACCGCCTTTTTACCTTACTTTACCGTCTTTTCAACGCGCCAGGCCTTAAAAGCATAGCCAGGAGCAGGTTGGCCCCCTATTTTTGCTGTACAAACAATCTGAATCATGGATATCCAAAATCAAGACCCCAATATTAATCCACCACGCCATAACGGGCGTGTGTACGGTGGTCTTTTCTTACTGGTGCTGGGCGCAATCTTTTTTTTAAAGCAGGCCGACTTTGTGTTTTTTCCCCATTGGCTGTTTTCCTGGCCAATGATATTAATAGCCGTAGGCGTCTTTACCGGACTGAAACATAATTTCAGGGGTGCCGGTTGGTTGATACCCATCGTCATCGGTATGATATTCCTGATAGACCGTATGGATATTGGTCTGGATTTGCACCGGTTTATTGTTCCTGCTATTCTCATATGCATTGGCTTGTCGCTCATCTTGCGACCCAAACATGGTGGCGGCTGGGATAACTGGGGTGGCCGCGGCAGGTATAGAAGAGATCGTACTTATCAACAAGATAGTTCTATTATTACCCCACCCCCTGTTGCAGGTGCAGATGTGCCGCCGTCAGATTTTTACAAAGCTGAATACACCACTCATAAAGACGACTTTGTTGATATTACCTCCGTACTGGGCAGTGCACAACGGATTGTAGTATCAAAAAATTTTCGTGGTGGCGATATTACTTGTTTCATGGCTGGTGCAGAAATTAACCTTACACAGGCAGATATAACCGGAACTGTAGTAATGGATATGACGGCAGTTATGGGAGGCGTAAAATTGATTGTACCGCCCAATTGGGAAGTAAAATCAGAAGTAAATACCATTATGGGCGGTGTAGAAGACAAACGGCAGGTGGTGGGCAAAATAATCGATTTCAATAAAGTACTGGTGCTGAAAGGCACCGCTTTTATGGGTGGCATAGAATTAAGAAGCTATTAAACGCCTGATGTATCCGCGAAGCCGGCCAATGTTGTTTGTTATTGCGTACCCTGGAAACATTATCCCACCCTGTTCCGTGACAATTCAACTCAACCAAAATTTTTTGTATGAACTGGTACCTTACAAAAATTGTTTATCAGATTATTTGCGGGGAAGGCGATCATACCCCACAGTTTGACGAACAACTGCGCCTGATTTCCGCGCCCGATGAGCAGGAAGCATTTCATAAAGCGCAACGCATTGGACTGATAGAGGAAGAAAGTTTTCTCAACCAGAAAAAACACCTGGTTAAATGGAAATTTATAGACGTATGCGAATTGTATAAGCTGAGCGAACTGATTGACGGCGCAGAGATATACAGCCGTATTCACGAAGTAGAAGATGCACACGGATTTGTTTCCATGGTACGCAGCAAAGCAGATTATATCATGGGTGATAATGTATTACGTTCTTTGCAATTAATCTAAACCAGTTTGTTTTGGCGGCCATTCCATTTTCCCAAAAAAAATTCTTACTTATTTTCATCACCTGGTGGCTTATCTGGGCGGCTATGCAGGCATGGATATTATACGGGCTTAATTATTCATTGCAGCTGAGCATTAAAGACAGTGTGCTATCGAACCTGTTGCTGGCTGGTGCGTGCATTCTCATCAGTAACAACCTTAAATATTATCTGCCGCGCCAACAGCGTTATGGCTACCTGCTGGGGTTATGCCTGTTAAGTGCCGGTGCATGGGTACTGGCCATTAAATATTTGCTGCAAAATGGTATCACCGGTAATGAAAATAATTATGACCTGTTCCTGGTAAAATCATTGCCTGTTAGATTTGGCGTTGCCTTTTTGGTAATTGGGTGTATGGCCATGATAAGTGTGGTATGGCATGGATTTGAAGATCAGAAAATAAGCGCGCAACGCAAAACAGAAGCAGAACAACTGACAAAAGATGCAGAGTTGTACAAACTGAGACAACAATTACAACCACATTTTTTGTTTAACAGCCTTAATTCAATCAATGCATTAATTGGTACTAGGCCGCAGGAAGCCCGGACCATGGTACACCAATTGTCTGATTTTTTGCGCGGCACACTTAAGAGAGAAGAACAGCAATGGATAATTGTTGAGGAGGAACTGGAATACCTACGACTTTATCTTGAAATTGAAAAAGTACGATTTGGTAACCGACTGGCCACTGTTTTTGATACATCACCAGCATCACTGCAAATGAAAATACCGGCTATGCTGCTGCAACCACTGGTAGAAAACGCCATTAAATTTGGTTTATATGATACTACCGGAGAGACCATTATCAGTATTGCCACTGCCGTAACTAATAATATGCTGGTGGTTACTGTACAAAATCCATTTGATGCAGAAACATCGGCACCGCGGCGGGGAACGGGTTTTGGCCTTCATTCTATTCAACGGCGGCTATATCTGTTGTTTGCACGAAACGATTTGCTTGCTACCAGTGCACTGAATGATACCTTTATTACAACGGTAAAAATTCCGCAACCCTTGCGCGAACCATCAAAAATCAACAGTAGCAGCGCAGCAACCAAACCCAACAATATTTTATAAACAGGAATTATGAAAAAAGTTATTCTCATAGACGATGAGCCACTGGCAAGAAGTATAGTAGCAGAATATTTGCAGTCTTATCCTGAGCTGCAGCTGGTGCAGGAATGCAACGACGGATTTGAAGGCATCAAAGCCATTATGCAGCACCAGCCGGATCTGATTTTTCTCGACATACAAATGCCGAAGATCAATGGCTTTGAAATGCTGGAGTTAGTGGAGCAGCCCCCGGCAGTTATCTTCACCACTGCTTTTGATGAATACGCCATTAAAGCGTTTGAAACACATGCGGTTGATTATCTGCTAAAACCTTTCAGCAAAGAAAGGTTCGACAAGGCCATCCGCAAATGGCTGGATCAAAAACCGGCAGCCACTACCGCTGCTCCAACAGCCACAGAATCATTGCTGGAAGCCGCGTCAATGTCGCCTGGTCAGAACCAGCGCATTGTAGTGAAAAACGGTGCAAAGATCAAGATTATTCCCGTGCATGATGTATTGTACCTGGAAGCAGCCGACGATTATGTAAAGATTCATACCACCGACAGTTACTACTTAAAGAACAAAACCATGGCGCATTTTGAAAAGGCGCTCGATGCGCAGCAGTTTGCTCGGTGTCACCGCTCTTATATGGTAAACGTGCAGCACATTGTACGCATTGACCCATACGAAAAAGACGGCCATATAGCCATTCTGAAATCAGGCGGCAAAGTGCCTGTCAGCAAGACAGGATATGTTAAACTGAGACAGGTACTGGGGTTGTAATGGTACGCCGGCCAAGGTAGTCTGATTGTTGAGTAAAAGGCGATTATTGTAACTCTAAGTAATTTGTGGGATGAACTGCCCCTGCATGCAGAAGTATTTTGCCGGTAACTATTGTTAAACCGTTGATTTTAATGCCATTTGTTTATTAATGCCAGCCTAACCTTGAACGTAATTTTACTAAGTAAAATTACTATCCATATATTTTTTGTTCCCCATTTATTAACACTCACTTACCCCTTCTATTTAGCATCTGCCCAATGGTTATATTTGAATGCCTGTATTTATGCAGGCGTTGAAACTGCGTACAAGTGATCATCAATAGCAAATCAAAACTAATTGACGCTGGCAAAAACCACCTGTTGGATCTGTCGAATGTGGTGGTAAAAGATCTGCGCGAATACGGCGTGGAGCAGGCAGGTACTTACAAAGGCGGTGTGGAAGCTTACAAGGGTATGCTCAATAAAATCCGCAGCGGTTCTATTCTCACCGAGCAAGATTCTATGCGGCTGGTTGCCAAAACCGAGGAAACCAAAAACAGGATACAAAAACAAATTGATGCGCTGCTTGAAAAATATTATGAACTGAAAAGTCGTGCAGATGAAATACACAACAGCCGCGATATTACCAAAGGGTTGGTACCCATTAAACAAACAGAAATCAACCTGCTGAAGAACCAGGTAGATGAGATTGAAACTACGCGGGCTGCCGTACACAACAATAAGTATAATACTTTTAGCTGGGGCACCTATATTTTTCTCTTCTTTTTATTGCTGGCACTATCGTTTTACCTCTTGTACTTCTATATGAGTGTGGCAGATTTTGCCTTGAATGGTGTAGACCCTATGTCGCTCTTCCAGGAAGGCCGGTTAAACATTCAATTACTGCCGAACTTGCGCCGCCTTATCTACCTTATTATTAATTATCCGCCGCTGATTGTTTTTCCCACCATATTTTTTGCATTGGGAACGGCCATTCATTTGTTTTCAGAAAAAGGTATGCGCTTCCGTAACATTGTAATTGGTTTGCTGGCACTTGTTTTTATAGGCGATGTGTTGCTGGCTTTCCAGGTGCATGAAGGCGTTAATGAAATTCTGATAAAGGCCAACCGCGAAGAATTTAAATCACTGGTTGTTCCGGTATATGCAGACAGCCGGTTTTACCTGGTACTGTTTCTTGGCTTCGGGGTTTTTGCCATCTGGAGCGCGGTGTACTATTTACTGCAGATGGAATGGCGCAAACGCAACCAAATTAAACTCCGCTACCAGCGCATTACCCGTTTGCAGGATGAAATACTGGAACTGGAAGAGAAACGCATGATGCATGAAACAGAAATCAATCATATAGCCAAAAGAATAGAAAACCTCAGTAAAGAAAAAGACCGGATGGTGCTGCCGGTAGATACCATTGAAAAAAACATCAATTACTTCCGCGATGGATGGAATGGTTATCTGTCCACTTTATATGGAAGGGAAAAAGGAGAAGAGCAAATAAAGATTATTAACGAGGCATCTGAAAGCTATTTGCGTGAATTAAAAGAATTCCAGGAATCATACTTTAAATAACTATACATGCGGCGTTACGGCTACCTGTTACTGACAGGTTTGTTTTTTTTGTGGGGTTGCAATGAATTTCAGGAGGCAGTAAAAGATGCCAAAAAAGAAATTCCGCCGCCGCCCAAAGACAATTATATTATTCTGCTTGATTTGAGCGACCGCATACTTTTCAATAACCAGCAACAGGTTCCAAAAGATATTTCCGTTATCAATGCTATTTATGGCGTGTTCAAATCAAAATTGGGTACCAAAGACCCTACTCACCTGTATTATTCGTTGCACGATAAACTAAAAGTGTTGATTGCGCCCCAAAAGACAACGCCAAAAAGCCTGTACGATATGGTGGGTAGCCTGCGCATTGATTTGTCTGCAGAACAACCCAATAAGAAGGCTGGGCTGATTGATGAAACTGAAAAAACTTTTGATAAGGTATTACCGGAAATTTACAAACAGGCGGTGATTGGCAACAACAGCACGGCCTATTCCGGCGCCGATATCTGGAAATATTTTAATGAGGATCTGGCAGACGACCTGGAGAAGGACGCGCAAAACACCCTTTTTATTATCACAGACGGCTACATGGATCTTGAAAAAACAGAGGACCGGCCATCTCAGAATAATCGCTTTAGTTCGTGCTCTCAAATCATTGGGTCGTTAAAAAAATATCCCGACTGGGAAGCCAGGTTTGCTGCAGGCGATTTTGGCCTGTTGCCAGTTGCCAAAAAATTTCCTAATCTCCGCGTGGTATTATTGCAGGTAAACCCCAAAGAAGAATGGAATGGCGAATACAGCCTGCTTACCAAAATATGGGGTAAGTGGTTTAACGAAATGAATATTGCCAATTATCGATTTATTAAAGATGATAACGTGAACGAGGTTAAAGAATCGATGGAGAAATTTATGGATGTAAAGGTAGCGGGCAAAATAACGCCCATACCCTGGACAAAAATTACTACCATAGACAGCAGCCTGATGGTTCCACCAGGTACCATTGCCAACGAGGAAAAGATAACTGTAGCTGTTTTGACAGAAGCAGCTCCCATAAGCATAAAAAACAATCCATCAACAGTTGCGGTACCCACAGCTGTTGCACCAAAGAAACCGCAGGAGAAAGCTGCCGGAAGCGAAGCACCAGATGAATCAGACCCAGGTATTATTACCGGTAAAAAAAAAGATAACACGGTTGTAAGAAAGGTAGCGGGCACAGAAGACGATATTTTGAAAGATGGCACGCCCGCCAATGGTTTTAATACAGGCATAAAGAAAGAATCGAAAAAAGACCCGGTAACCATTTCCGGCAAGCGCAACCAATAACGGGATTGTTGCTCAGCATACCTTATAACCCCTAAAATGAGTTCTGGTTCAGCATGAAAAAATATGTACTGCTTATTTTTATTGCCCTCCTTGTAATTGGCAGCGCCAATGCGCAGGATTACTATAGAAAAATCAACAATGCGCTCCGGTATATAAAACTGGGTAATACCCTGCGTGAAGCACAACAGTATGATTTAAGCGAAAAGTACTTGCGGCAGGGCCTTCAAATCATTACCGAACAGGGAGATAAATACTGGGAGGCTGCCACTTATGAAAACCTGGGGCTTTTATACAAAGACCAGGACAAACCAGAGGATGCGGCACGGTATTTCAATAAAGCGTTGGTATTATACCGCCAGCTAAAAATGTCTCTCAGCGAGAAAGCGCTGGAGCAAATGCTTACGGGCGCTGAAGGTAAAGAACAATCGTATGCAGGCATTGAAATTGGTGCCAAAGGCATCAAACTAAGTATACTTGGCATACAGCTAAACAGCAGTGGAGAGGTGGAGTACATTCTGAAAGCAGATTCTTCTGTAAACCCTGAGCCGGCGGCACTTACCCCGCAATCTCAGCAGGAAACATCCGATGCCGTTAAAAAATTTATTGATATTGCAAAAACCCGCTATGGCATTGGCGCAGAAAAAATATATATAGTCATCAGCAGCGGGCTGCAAGCCGAACTTGACAAAAAAGATAAAGCTGCCGAATTTATAAGAATCATAACGCCCACTGGTGCAGATGCTAAATTATCCATCAGATCTGTTACTTCTGCAGAAGAGGCCGAACTGGCCGTACTGGGTACCGTGCCTCCCAAACGGAGATACAGCACCAGCCTGATTGATGTGGGCAGCAGCAAAACCAATGGTGGTTATTTTATGGATGCATCGCAATCGTTTGATGCGGTGTATTTTCCGGTGGGTACAAAAAGTTTTGTTTCGCTGGTAAAAAACAAAAACCCTTTCAACATCAACGAATTTGCGCGCTATGCCGAAACCCTTTTCAAAGACAGCCTGTCGCGCATAGTACGCGATGAACTTGGCCGCCGGGCGGGGTTGAGAAACAGAAGTGCTACTTACCTGGGCGGTGGAATTGTTTGGTGTATTACCACTTACTTGTATCCAGAAAAATGCAACGATAATTATGTTGAACTAACGCCGGAGGATATACGCCGTTTTCGTGGTATGCTGCTGGCAAATTTCACCAAAACCATTCAACCTGATATTTCCAATATTACCAATGAAAAATTGATGATGGATGCGCGTAAAACCATCAGCCGCGCACAAAATACGTACGACCAGGAATCGCTGATTGCCGGTACTATCTGGATAGACGGGCTCATGAAAGAACTTAATACTACACAACCCGCCAAGCGGTTTTTCTTTTCCAAATACGCGTATGTAGGCTGGATATCAGGTTATATTTCGAGAGCGGTAGCAGAAGATTATAAAAAGAAAAGCGAACAATAACCCACCACCAAATTAAACGAATAAACGCGCTGTCAACAATCTCACTCAATCTTTTACTAGCCGTACACGTTCCTGTTCAAAAAGTCATTTCTAAATTTTCCGGTTGGGTCGTACTCATGTAGCATCTTTCTGAAGGCCGGTAGTTGCGGGTATAATGACGCCAGTTTGGCCGGCTCCAGGGTAAACAATTTGCCCCAATGCGGTTTTGCATTGAAAGGCGCAAGTTCTTTTTCAATTATTGGTAATAACTTTTTAACAGCTGGCCAATCCTGCTTCCAGGTAAAATGAATTGCTATTGATGGTTGTTTGTAACAGGGGCTCATCCAGAAATTATCTTCGTCAATAGTACGTATTTCTGAAATAAACAGGTGGGGGCCGGTTTGTTTACCCAGGCGTGCAATTGCCTGAATGGCTTCTACAGCGTGCTTGCGCGGTACAAAGTATTCAGACTGCAGTTCTACCCCGCTGCTTGGGGTAAATCCCATTTTAAAATGCGGCAAACGTTCATACCAAGCTCCGGGCACACCCATTTGGTCGGTGCAGTTTTCTGCAGATAAATCAGCAATGGGATGCATGTTTTTTGTAGCCGCTTTTGCACCAAAAAAGCCAGCTGTAAAATCAACCTTGTTTCCATCTGTGATCTTGCTTTTTATCCAAACTTCATTGATGGTATCTGATTGCCAGTCGGTAAAAAAACTAACACTATAACCCGCACCGGCAATAGCTTCAAAATTATCTTTTAGCTGGGCCATAGGCAGGTGTTCAAATACATCTTGTCTAACTGTATAGGTAGGTTGAATATCCAGGGTTAGTTTTGTAATAACGCCCAAACCACCCAGGCCCACTACGGCTGCATAAAATTTTTCGCCGTCTTTTGAGCGGCTAAGAGAAATTGTTTGTCCATCGGCCGTCACCATTTCAATAGCTGAAACTGCCGTAGCCAGGTTACCATTGTGGATGCCGGAGCCATGCGTGGCGGTAGTGCAGGCGCCTGCAACAGAAATATGTGGCAAAGAGGCCAGGTTATGCAATGCAAACCCTTTTGCTTCAAGCAGCGGACATAGCTGCCCGTAATTAATACCTGCTTCAATGGTTACGGTACGCGCTACCGCATCCAGGGCTACAACCTTGTTCAACTGCTTTAGAGAAATAAAATTGTCTTTGCTGTCTGCTATACTATTAAAGCAATGGCGTGTACCCAATACTTTAAGACGCGGATATTTTTTTACCAGGCCCGCAACTTCTTCCACTGATTCCGGTGCATACAACCTGTTGGTACTGTATACAAGGTTACCCGCCCAATTTTTTAATTTTTGATCGGGCATCCAATCAGCAAGCGGCGATAATAATGGTGCTGTCATTAATGTGGATGATAGTTTGATAAAAGTTCTTTTTTGCATAGCAAGCTTCTTTTTGTTTAAGTGTTGCGTGTTACGTAAACCGACACGACCCATTCAGAAATTATGTTATTGTGATAGAGGGTTTCTACTTCCTGATGACGGGCGCGCCGGACAGTATTACAACTTCAAAAACTCAACACTCAACACGCAACACAGTGCTTTAAGCTTCGCCGCCCAACCATAGTGCCCCGTTAATTGAATTTCTCGCCGCACCGGTAACGGAAGCCAATACATTGTATTCTTCGCGCCAGCGCAATACACCTATCAATGCCATTACCAGTGCCTCCTTAAAATTTACCAGTTCTTTGCCAGGCACCACCACGTCAATACCTGCGGGTTGCAACGCGGCAGTGATCCTTTCCACCATAAAACCATTCAACGCGCCGCCGCCTGTGGCCAGCAATTTACCTGTAGCAATGCTACCAGCAGCACTTGCAATAGCATTTTTAATTTGTACGGCTATATGTTCTACGCATGTACGCAATGCGTCTGCTATGGAAAGCCCGTATTGCTGCACCAACGGAAATACGGTGGCGGTACCAAAATCATTGGCGAGCGATTTGGGAGAAGCCTGGCGGTAATAATCAAGGTCGTTCAGTTTTTGCAGTAATGGTTCATGCACCGTTCCGGTTGCAGCCAGTGCGCCGTTTTCATCATACGCTTTCCCGGTGGGCGCTATGATCAGGTTGAGCACACGGTTAGCGGGGCAAACATCAAAAGCAATGTATTTATCTGGCTGATTGCAAGAGATATTGGCAATACCGCCCAGGTTAAGAAACATGTCATAGTCAGACAACAATAACTTTTCGCCAATGGGTACAATAGGAGCTCCCTGTCCGCCAAAGGCAATATCCATGGCACGCAGATCGCTTACTACCGGCAAACCGGTTACAGCGGCAATGGCAGACCCATCGCCCAATTGGGCCGTCATTTTACGCCCAGGAACATGAAATGTGGTATGCCCGTGAGATGCTACCAGGTGTACCTGGTGGTGAAGCTGGTGCTGTTCTATAAAATTATTTACGGCTTCGGCCGTATAATGACCGTAATCTGCATGCAGTTGCTGGTATTCGGCGGCAGGTAGATGGATGGCATTACTCAGTTTATCCGTCCATAAACTACTATAAGGCTGGCAATCTGTATGCAGCAATTCATATGTCCATTTGCCCCCTGTTTCGTGTAAATGCACATATGCTATATCAAGCCCATCCAGCGAACTACCACTCATTAAACCAATAACCTTGTAGACCATCTGTAATTTGATTTTAGATTTACAGCTGCAGCAATTAGATTTGCCCTGGCAAATTACGAATAACCGGTGCAGAATACTGCCGATTGTCATAAAAGGTCATTTCAATGTTTCTGCTTGCCAGTGTAAATACAGCGTGGTGCACCGGTTAAAATAAAACGGTTGGTGCCAAAATATTTTTTACATTTATCCGGGTGGCATTTCTAAACTAAACCGCTTATCATGGTTGTTAATCTGAGCCAGCATTATTCATTGTTGAGCGATTGGGTGGGAGAATTGAGAGACATTGAAATTCAGGGCGACCGGATGCGGTTTCGGCGCAATCTTGAACGCATTGGAGAAATTGCCGCTTTTGAAATCAGCAAAGAGCTCAACTTTACTGAAAAAGAAATTCAAACCCCCCTTGGTATTTCTAATTGCAAGGTATTGGCCGAACAGCCGGTGCTGGCCACTATTCTCCGTGCCGGCCTGCCGCTTCATAACGGGCTATTAAACTATTTTGATAAAGCCGATAACGCATTTATCTCTGCCTATCGTAAACATAATAAAGACGGCACTTTCGACATCAGCCTCGATTATGTTTCGTGCCCCGAACTTGAAGGCAGGGTGGTTATTGTTTCTGACCCCATGCTGGCCACCGGCTCCTCATTGGTAAAAACCATTCAGTTCCTGCGGGAAGAAGGGCATCCTTCAAAAATACATGTGGTAGCCGCCATTGCATGCACGGTAGGTATTGAGTATGTACTCCGTAGCGAACCCAATTGCAAGGTTTGGTGTGGTGCAATAGACGATGAGCTAACTGCAAAGGGATACATTGTTCCCGGCCTGGGCGATGCGGGCGACCTGGCATTTGGCACCAAGGTGCAAATGTAGCAGTGGGTGGCAGTCAACCCTCCCGTATTTTCGTTAAAACAACCGCACTACCCTCCCCGGCACAAGCAGCATAATTTTTACTTTGCAACTCTTGTAAATGTTTGTATTTTGTACAGACTTAACAACTGATATGAAGAGAATAGCCCTGGTGATTAGTGTAACTGTGCTTATGAAAATGCAACTACTTGCACAGGACCCCCATTTTTCACAGTTTTTCTCTTCTCCGCTCACCTTGAACCCGGCCCTAACCGGTAAGTTTGATGGGGTGTTCAGGGCTGCCGGCAATTACCGCGACCAGTGGCCGGCTTTTGTTAAAGCATTTGTTACTTCAACAATTTCCCTGGATGCGCCGCTCCTTACTAACCGCATTAGCCCTAATGATGTGTGGGGCGCAGGATTAATGGCCATGACAGACAAAACAGCCGATGGTATTTTAAACAGCAATTATATTTCTGTGTCCACCTCTTACCACAAAGGTTTGGATGAAGACGGTTATCACCAACTCGGTTTTGGTTTTCAGGGCACCTATTCATCTAAGCGGCTGGATGGCTCGAAAATAAATTTTGAGAACGAACTTGCGCTGGATGGCACATGGACCTTGCCCAGCAATGAATCTATTGACGGCAGAAATATCAACGTTAATTATTTCGATTTCAATGCCGGTCTTCTGTATAATGGATCTACAGATGGTAAAAACAATTTTTACCTCGGTGCTTCTATGTACCACATCAACAGGCCGAAGGAAAGCTTTTTCGGAAGTGGTTATTATACACTGAACCCACGTTTAACTATTCATGGTGGCGGTTATTTTAAAGTTGGGGAAACCACCACATTGCACTTAACGGCATTGTTCAGCCAGCAGGCAGGCGCCCATGAGTCTGTATTGGGTGGTGCGGTTGCATTTAACCTGAATAACGATGAGACCGAAAACCCCACTAATTTTTATGCGGGTAGCTGGCTCCGCTTTAAGGATGCCATTATACCTTACCTGGGCCTTGAGTGGGGAGATTTCAGGTTGGGCATGACCTACGACGTTAATTATTCAAGTTTGAAAGTTGGTTCGCAAAGCCGCGGAGGTATTGAAATATCACTTATCTATATTAAAATGCCGGCATCTGGCAGAAAGGGCATTCCCTGCCCCAAGTTTTAACATCTCTTTTTTTCAGCCCCGTGAGCTTGGGTATGGCTTACGTCACTTGATCAAACTTTGGCGCTAAAAATTCCTTCTCGCTTTTGGCAATCACTATTGTTGCTACACCGTTGCCAATTAGATTGGTGATGGCACGGGCCTCACTCATAAATTTGTCTACGCCCAATAAAAATGCAAGTCCTTCTACCGGTATTTTATGAATAGCAGTAAGGGTAGACGCCAGCACAGTAAACCCACTACCTGTAACGCCTGCTGCACCTTTTGATGTCAGCATCAAAATCCCTATTATACTCAGAATCTCCGTCCAGCTTAAATGCACATTATACAATTGCGCTAAAAAAATTACTGACATCGAAAGATAAATAGACGTCCCATCAAGGTTGAATGAGTAACCGGTAGGTACTACCAGGCCCACCACAGATTTGCTGCAACCCATTCTTTCCAGCTTGTTCATGATAGATGGTAATGCTGCTTCTGATGATGATGTGCCCAGCACAATCAGCAGTTCTTCTTTTATGTACTTTAGAAACTGCCAGATACTTTCTTTATAATAACGCATGATGGTGCCCAGGATAACAAATATAAACACCAGCATGGTGGCATACACCGTTATCATCAGCTTACCCAACGGTACCAATGTGTGCAATCCAAACTTGCCAATGGTAAAGGCCATACCACCAAAAGCGCCCAGCGGTGCCAGGTACATCACAATTTTTAATCCTTTGAACACCCATTTAGATATAACAGAAAGAGCAAAAACAGTGTCTTTTTTATCGGGCCCGTTGTATATGCTTAAAGCAATGCCTACTGCAATAGCAATAATCAATACCTGCAATGTTAAATTGGATGAAATAAACGTGCCCCAATCAATACCTTTATCGGCATGAGAAGTATATTTTGAAGCATCCTGTATCTGTAAACCCTCCCGGTTAATCTTACCAGGTTGTATGATATTGGCCACCACAATACCAATAATAAGTGCAATGGTGGTAACAATCTCAAAATAAACCAGTGACTTGATGCCCATGCGGCCAGCTTTTTTTAAACTGCCCATGCCGCAAATACCCAGTACAATTGTTAGAAAAATTATCGGACCAATAAATACTTTGATGAGATTAATAAACCACTTTCCCAGAAATTCCATTTCTACCGCCGTGGCTGGATAATAATGCCCGAGCAATATACCGGCAATAATGGCAATTAAGACCCAAAAAGTTAGATTGGTAACAACAGTTTGGGTGATTGTTTTTTTTCTGGTTGGTGAAGGCTGGTGCAATGTAATCAGGATTTAAGTGATTTTTTTCCGCTGACATACGGATTGTCTTTTATATAAAATCTGTAAGGAAGCAATGCATCTTCTGCCGCATAATCCACTCCTATTCTGGCACTCACACCTATCTGCGATGGCTTTAGCCGGGTACCATCATCCGCTATATAAATATCGTTGTTTAGCAAAGAAAGGCTGGTATGTATAACAGAGATGCCTAATGCTTTTGATACATTGCCCGGACCACGGCCAATGGTATAATCTGCCTTTTCTTTCCGCATTCGCTCCAGCATAACGGGCAGGCCTATGACCGGTTCAATGGCTCTTATAAGTACGGCATGTGGAGTGTCTGCAGTATTGGTAACCACATTAAACAGATGATGGATACCATAACAGAGATACACATAGGCAGTGCCGCCGTGTGCATACATTGTTTCTGTTCTGCGCGTGCGCCGACCGCCATAAGCATGTGAAGCTTTATCTCCAATACCATTGTATGCTTCTGTTTCTGCAATACGCCCTGCCGTGAGCCTGTCTTCAAATGACGTAACCAGTAACTTACCCAATAATTCTTTTGCTATTGTTACAACATTCTTACGCGTGTAAAAAGAAGTCGGCAGCTTTTCCATAATAAAATTATCCTCGTCTGCCCTCAAAGTAATACATTTATAGCTCAATAATCCAACCTGTGCTAAAGGAAATTGTAACAGCTATACAATCGTATTACAGGGCGCACCAATTTATAAGCAAACACCGCTTATGGAAATGGATTATTATACCCGGTGTGCTCTACATGCTGTTATTTGCCATTGGCATGTATTTTTTTTGGTCGTCTTCCGGCCAGGCTGTTACCTGGCTCAGTGAACTGATTGGTATTGAAAAATGGCTGCAGCGCCAACGCAGCGGGTTGCTGAGTTTTGTGTTTATGATGAGCCGCATTATGGTACAGTTGCTGTTATTACTTTTTTATTTTTCATTGTTTAAATATCTCTGGCTTATCATTGGTTCTCCGGTGTTTGCCTACCTCAGCGAAAAAACAGAATCATTGCTGGCGGGAACTGACTACCCTTTTAATTTGAAGCAGCTGTTAAAAGACATGTTTCGGGGCATTAAACTGGCCCTGCGGAATGCATTGTGGCAGACCGTATATACCATCTCTATTTTACTGCTTTCTTTTATACCGGTGGCGGGCTGGATAGCCCCGGTAGTATCGTTGTTTGTGGAATGTTATTACTACGGATTTTCTATGCTCGATTATAGTTGCGAACGGCACAAGCTATCGCCCGCACAAAGTGTAACGTTTATCAGCAACCGCAAAGGGCTGGCAATTGGCAACGGCCTGGTATTCTACCTCATGCATTTTATACCCCTGTTAGGTTGGGTGCTGGCGCCGGCATATGCAGTAGTGGCCGCAACCATCAGTCTATATTACCAGGAAAAGGAAGTTTAGGGAGAGATTGCTTGATTTTGAGATTGCGGGATTGCTTTTGAGATCGAGCAATTTCTTGATTTTGAGATTGCGGGATTGCGGGATTGCTTTTGAGATCGCTTTTGCGACATTACAAGTAAATCAATAAATCTAAAAATCACGCAATCAGCAATCATACTACCACGTTGATCATTTTGTTTTTTACATAGATAATCTTCTTCGGTGGTTTTCCTTCCAGCCATTTTTGCACGGTTTCATTGGCCAGTACCAGCGCTTCTACTTCTTCCGGCGAAACATCCAGCGCCACATTTATATTGGTACGTACGCGGCCGTTTACAGATACCGGGTATTCTTTTGAAGATTCTGTTGTATGTATTGCATCAAACACCGGGTAAACGGCATCCAGTACACTACCGGTATTGCCCAGTTGCTGCCAGAGCTCTGCGCAAATATGCGGTGCATAAGGTGTCAGCAGTATCAGCACCTGTTCCAGTATTTCCTTTTTATGGCATTTAAGATCGGTGAGGTCGTTTACACAAATCATAAACGTGCTTACCGCGGTGTTGTAGGAAAACCGCTCAGTATCGTCTTCAATTTTTTTAATGGCGCGGTGCAACACTTTTAATTCTGCTGGCGTGGCCTTATCTGTATTCCACACCTTTCCTTTTACGTCGTCAAAAAACAGGCGCCATAATTTTTTGAGGAAGCGGTGTACACCTTCAATGCCTTTGGTGTCCCAGGGTTTGCTGGCTTCAACCGGGCCGAGAAACATTTCATACATGCGGAAGGTATCTGCGCCAAACTTTTCTACCAGGTCATCGGGGTTAACTGTGTTGAACTTCGATTTTGACATCTTTTCTGTTTCAACACCGCAAACGTATTTGCCTTCTTCCATAATAAAATGGGCATTGGCATATTCTCCATTGCGCCATTTTTTGAAGGGCGCTATATCCAGTTCAATACCATCCACAAAATTTACATCTACATGTAAATCAGCTGTTGTAAACTCCGGGTTAAAACCAATGTCATGCTGCTTTAAAATGCCATCCACTTCCTTTTGTAATGAGCTGACTATTTCCGGTACATTGTTTATAAGCCCGTCCCTGAATTTTTTTGACACAAGAATCAAGGGCAATATTGCCGGGTCAAAATCTGCAGCAGGAAATTTTCCCGTCCACATAATACGATAGATAAACCTTGAACTTCCGGTTATCATTCCCTGGTTTACCAGTCTTTTATACGGTTCATCATATCCGATATAGCCCAAATCAAACAACACTTTCGTCCACATACGGCTGTACAACAAATGGCCTACTGCATGCTCTGTACCGCCCACATATACGTCTACCTGGTTCCAGTAATCGCTTACTTTCTTATCGCAAAAAGTGCCGTCGTTATGCGGATCCATGTAACGGAGAAAATACCAGGAAGAACCGGCGTAGCCGGGCATGGTGCTGGTTTCGCGTTTGTACCTCACCCCCAGCCCCTCTCCACCTGCGGTGGCGAGGGGTGCCCCTCCGCTAGTTTGGTTATTATTTACAGCTATGGTTTGTTGGCTAGCTACCGGTTGAGCTATTATTGTTGGTTGTTCCTTTAAAACAGCAAGAAGTTTTTGGATCACTGATTTTGTGTCTTTAATTACTTCCTCGTTGGTGAAACGGATTACGTTAAACCCAATTTCATTCAACACTTTTGTGCGTTGGTCATCGTATGTTTGCTGATCAGGATCCAAATGATATCCCCCATCAATCTCCACCACCAATCTCTTTTGCAAACAAATGAAATCAACAATGTAGGCATCAACTGGATGCTGCCGTCTGAATTTTTCTCCGAGACTGTTATTTCTGAGTGCCTGCCACAAAACATCCTCTGCCTCGGTATGACCCTTTCGCATCGCCCTTGCCAGTTCATATTGTACAGGCGCACGAACACTATATTTTGGAACTGGCTCCCCAGCAATTAACGCGTCATCGTCATCATACTGATATAGTACATTTTCAGACAGCAATTGTAAGCCCTCTTGCGGAGAGGCACCCTTCTCCACTCCGTGGAGAGGGGCCGGGGGTGAGGTCCACTCCGTTAAATTGGCCAGCGGCCCCTCGCCCATGGGACCCGGACCATATTTGTCTACATGCGGCAATTCAAGCGGCAATTCATTTTCGTCTAACGGGTATGCCTCACCGTCAATCCACACAATCGGAAACGGTTCGCCCCAGTAACGCTGGCGACTGAAACCGGCATCGCGCATCTTATAATTGATTTGGCGTTTGCCGATGCCCATTTCTTCCAATTTGGTAATCACTTTATCAATGGCATCGCGCATCACCATACCATTTAAAAAGCCAGAATTGGTAAGCGTTGCATCTTTGGTAGCATTGGCAGTTGTACCGTCAAAAGCATCGCCAATAATGTTGGTAATGGGTATATTGAAATGACGGGCAAAATCGTAATCGCGCTGATCGCCGCAAGGCACGGCCATAATGGCGCCGGTACCATAACCTGCAAGTACATATTCGGCTATCCATACGGGTATCTTTCTGCCGTCAAAAGGATTGATGGCGTAGGCACCCGTAAAACAACCAGTAATCTGTTTTACTTCCGCCATGCGTTCGCGGTCGCTCCGGCTTTTTACATAAGCCAGGTATTGGTCTATAGCTTCCTTTTGTTCTGGTGTTGTAATAACAGGCACCAGTTCATGCTCCGGTGCAATTACCATAAAATCAACGCCAAAAATGGTATCCGGCCGGGTGGTATAAACAACCAGCTGTAAGTCAGCGGGCCCGCTGCCCGAGGCTTGCAGATCAAAGCTAATTTCTGCGCCCTGGCTTTTGCCTATCCAGTTGCGTTGCTGCTCTTTTAATGATTCTGAGAATTCAACGGTCTCCAAACCTTGCAGCAGGCGGTCTGCATAAGCGGTAATGCGCAAATACCACTGGCGCATTTTCTTTTTTACCACCGGGTGGCCGCCGCGTTCGCTTACCCCATTTACCACTTCGTCATTTGCCAGCACCGTACCCAGGGCCTCGCACCAGTTTACTTCTCCATAAGAAGAAAAGGCCAGGCGATAGTCCATCAGCACTTCACGCTTGCGTACTTGCGAAAAAGACTGCCATTCTGCAGCAGTAAAGGCAACACCTTTTTGCTGATTATTGGCCGGCCTGCCCTGTGTTTCAAAAATTTTAACAAGGGTATCAATGCTTTCTGCTTTGTTAACAGCCGGGTTATACCAGCTTTCAAACAGCTGCAGAAAGATCCATTGCGTCCATTTATAGTATTTTGGATCGCTGGTGCGTATTTCGCGGCTCCAATCGAAGCAAAATCCAATTTTGTCAAGCTGGCTGCGGAAAGTGGCAATATTTTTTTCGGTGGTTACGGCGGGGTGTTGCCCGGTTTCCAGCGCGTATTGCTCGGCCGGAAGGCCAAAACTATCATACCCCATAGGATGCAGCACATTGAAACCTTTGAGCCGTTTATAACGGGCATAAATATCCGAAGCAATATACCCCAGGGGATGACCCACATGCAGGCCGGCACCGCTTGGGTAAGGAAACATATCCAATACATAAAACTTAGGCTTGGATGATGTATTGCTCACTTTATAGGCGTGTGTTTCCGTCCATTTTTTCTGCCAATCCTGCTCAATTTTTCTGAAGTTATATTCCATGATGCGTATGCGGTTCTTGGTTTTTAAGTTGATTATCCGGGCGGCCGGGGGCTTTGTACTGGCAACAGGCTGTACTAATGATTACCGGGGCGGAGGCGGCTGAACTGTAAGGGTTTGCTTTGGCAGTTATCTTTGCAAATCCGTCTTATCCTAACCATCCGCGAGCCAGCATACTGAACATATTTGTTACAGAAGACTTAAAAAAACCTTATTTAGCTGTCCGGTTTCATCCTGCTGAAATATTTTGCCGGGGGCCATCGTTAAAGAGGCCGCAAAAATAGCAATTGTGCTGCAGAATCCGCTATTTTTGCCCCTTTCAAAATTAGTGCGGACCGCCTTAAATCAATCGTCTTATGGTGCAATTTGGAAAATCATCCAGCAAACGTTCACAGCCATCTTATTTCATGGCTATTCTGGGGGTTTCGCTGATCTTAATCATGCTGGGCGTACTGGGTTGGCTGGTTATCAATGCCAATAAACTGGGCCAGTATTTTAAAGAAAATGTGGAAGTGAGGGTTTATGTGAGAGAAAACGTATCGGCCAAAGACAGCACCGCCCTGGTTGACTATATCAATACTCGCCCTTATGTAAAATCTTCGGAGTACGTTACCAAAGAATCTGCCCGGCAGAAATACCTGGAAGATGGGAACAAAGACTGGGTAGGTGTTTTGCAAAACAATCCGCTGCCGGCCAGTATCAACTTCAAAGTAAAGGGCGAGTATGCTGTTACAGATTCTATGCAAAAAATGCAGGCCGACCTGGTGCAGAATATTGCAGTAAGCGATGTGCAATACCCGCAATCGCTGGTAAGCAGCCTGAACAATATCATTCGTAAAATCAGTATTATTCTGCTTGTGGTAGCGGTGGTCATCTCCATTCTGGTAATAGTGCTGATAGACAATACCATCAAATTGGCCATGTTCAGCAATCGGTTTCTCATAAAAACCATGCAAATGGTAGGTGCCACACGCGGATTTATTTCACGCCCCATGAACACCCGGGCAGTTATTAATGGCGCACTCAGCGGCATCATTGCGGTACTGGTAATCATTGGGGTAATTGTGATTGCAGAAAAATGGCTTCCGGAGATCAGGGCTTTGCGCGATTATACATTGCTTTCTATTCTGTTTATCTCTATTATACTACTGGGTGTGGTGATATCATTTGTGAGCACCCACCGCAGCGTAATTAAATACCTGAAAATGAAGCTGGATGATCTTTATTAACTTGAGTCGTCAGTGGTGAGCCGTTGCTCGTGAGTTGGCCGTGGTGAGTGGTGAGTCGTTAGGGTGTACTCAATAGTTCCCAACTTTCCGTAATGCAGGCAAGTTACAACTGTCATCATACACCCGATTGTCAGTTTGACAACTGACACCTGACAACCGAAGACTCTTGAGTGACGTTTCCCGCTTCATGCCTCCCGACAAAAATTCCTATATTGCACCTTCAACCGTAAATTATGAGCGAGAAAAAACATACGCCGGTTAAAACAGCAGCGCCTCTTTTTACAAGAGACAATTATGTGTGGATGATTGCCGGCATTGCGGTAATTGCACTTGGCATGCTGTTAATGTCTGGCGGAAAGAGCACCAACCCGGCAGTGTTTGACCAGAAAGAGGTATACAGCACCACGCGTATTACCATTGCACCTATGCTTATCATCATTGGCCTGGCACTGGAAATATATGCCATATTCAAGAAACCCAAAAGCAACGCCTGACACCTGTTATTGATAAATATTTAGCGGCGATGAGCAATCATCGCCCTTTTTTTATATGTTGTGTCTCTAAATAACACCTCATTCTGTATTTTATGAGTACCATCCATGCCATTATCATTGCTATTATTGAGGGCCTTACAGAATTCTTACCCATTTCATCTACTGCCCACATGAAGTTTGCCAATCCGCTCATTGGCGAAGGCGAATCGGCTTTTCGTGAAATGTTTGAAGTAGTTATACAACTGGCGGCTATCTTGTCTGTAGTGGTATTATACTGGAAAAAATTCCTGGATATTAAACGGATCAGCTTTTACATAAAACTGGCAATTGCCCTGGTACCAGCCATCGTTTTTGGGGTGTTATTCAAAAAGTATATTGACGCTGCGCTCAATAACCTCACTTTCATTGCTTGTGTTATGATTGCTGGAGGCGTAGTGCTGCTGTTCATAGACAATTTTTTTAAAAACCCTGTGGTATTTGACGATGCCCAGGTGAGCTACAAGAAATCTTTCATCATTGGCTCGTTCCAGGTATTATCTATTATTTTTCCGGGTCTCAGCCGTAGTGCGGCAACTATAATAGGAGGCTTAAGCCAGCGCCTCGACAGGCATACAGCAGCCGAATTTTCCTTCTTTCTTGCAGTACCTACCATGCTGGCGGCCTCAGTAAAAACCTTGTACGATGTACACAAGCAAAACCCGGAAGTGTTTGTAACAGACAATATGAAAACCCTGCTTATTGGCAGTATAGTAGCGTTTATTGTGGCGCTGCTGGCCATTAAATTTTTTATTGGTTACGTGCAAAAACACGGTTTCAAATTATTTGGCTACTACCGTATCATATTGGGCATTATTGTGCTGGCGCTGATCTTCAACGGCACCATACATTAATTTGAAATGATTAGAGGTGCGGCTACTCTGGGCGGCATTTCGGATATTAAAGCAATTTCCTGAGTTTCATAGTTTCACATTTACATATTTGCTTATTTTCACACCTGCCCGCCAGTAGGCAGGTTAGCACATTTTACTTATTTGTATTATTATGCAGACTGCTTCCAAAAAAGTAATTAACGGATGGGCGATGTTTGACTGGGCCAATTCTGTTTATAACCTGGTCATCACCACTACTTTTTTTCCGGCCTATTTTGCCATTGTTACATCGCTCGAAAACTTTCCTGCAGGCATTCAGCTTTTTGGAAGAACGTACGTAAATACAGAACTGAAAGATTATGTAATGGCTGCGGGTTTCCTGGTGATTGCGTTTCTTTCACCCATTCTTTCTTCTATTGCAGATTATAAAGGCAACAAGAAAAACTTCATGCGCTTTTTTTGCTACATGGGCGCGCTGTGTTGCTCACTGTTATTTTTCTTTGATAAAGACCATGTATACCTGGGCTTGTTTTGCCTCATGTTTGCCGGCATTGGTTTTTACGGAAGCCAGGTGTTTTACAATTCTTACCTGCCAGAAATAGCAGCTGAGAAAGATATGGACAGGGTGAGTGCCAAAGGATATTCGTTTGGCTATATCGGCAGTGTTTTAATGCAAATGATAGGTTTTGGCCTGGTAGTAAGTATGCCCAACAGCGCTTTGCCGTTAAAAATTACCTTTCTGCTGGTAGGTGTTTGGTGGGTGGCATTTGCGCAGATTACTTTCAGGGTATTACCCATCAGCCCCCGGTCTGAAAGGGATGCTAAAACGCATGTACTTGCCAATGGTTTTATTGAACTAAAAAAAGTGTGGGATCAACTGGTGCACCTGCCGGTATTAAAACGCTTCTTATCGGCTTTCTTTTTTTACAGCATGGGCGTGCAAACAGTAATGCTGGTAGCCATTGATTTTGGCATTAAAGAACTGAAGTTGCAGGATACCAAACTAATCATCACGGCTGTCATCATTCAACTGGTGGCCATATTGGGTGCCATTGGTATGTCTAAACTGTCTAACCGCATTGGTAACATCAAAGTACTTATTCTTACGGTAATGCTCTGGATCTGCATTTGCGTATCGGGCTACTTTATGAAAACGGAAATGCAGTTTTACGTATTGGCATCACTGGTAGGCCTGGTAATGGGCGGTATTCAATCTATGAGCCGCTCTTCTTACTCCAAGTTTATGCCCGAAACAAAAGACACTGCCTCCTTTTTCAGCTTTTACGATGTAACAGAAAAACTGGCCATTGTAATTGGCCTTATAAGCTTTGGTTTTATAGAAGGCATTACTCATTCTATGAGAACTTCTTTGCTGGCACTGATGGGCTTTTTTGCCATTGGCCTTGTATTTCTTTTACTAACTGCGCAAAAAATAAAAAGAACCAGCTAACCCATGCAACTGTATACCATTGATACCGGTTTTTTTAAGTTGGATGGCGGCGCTATGTACGGCGTTGTACCTAAAAGCATCTGGAATAAACTAAACCCCGCCGACGATAACAATCTATGCAGCTGGGCACTTCGCTGCCTGTTGATACAAGACGGAGACAGGTTGATACTGGTAGATACCGGCAATGGCGATAAACAGGATGCCAAATTTTTCAGCCACTATTACCTGTACGGTAACGATACCATTGACAGCTCTCTTGCAAAGCATGGTTTTACCAGAGATGATATTACTGATGTTTTCTTAACCCACCTGCATTTTGATCATTGTGGCGGGGCGATCATACGCAAAGGTGAAAAACTGGTGCCTGGCTTTAAAAATGCCACTTACTGGAGCAATGAGCGGCACTGGAAGTGGGCCACCGAGCCCAATGAGCGCGAAAAGGCATCATTCTTAAAAGAAAATATTTTACCCATTAAAGAAAGCGGGCAACTGAAATTTATACCGGTAGGCACGGCGCCATACATTATTGAACCTTTTGCTTCCGGCATCACCGAGAATATTAAAGTGATCACCGTGAGCGGCCATACAGATGCCATGATGCTGCCGGTGATACAATACAACAACAAAACAATTGTGTATATGGCAGATTTGCTGCCATCTGTTGGGCATATTCCATTACCGTATGTTATGGCATATGACATGTTTCCGCTTACCACGCTGCAGGAGAAAAAATTATTTTTACAAAGTGCTCTTGAGAAAGATTACACGCTGTTTTTTGAACACGATCCTAAGGTTGAATGCTGTACGCTGCAAATGACTGAGAAAGGAATCAGGGCAAAACTCCAATTTACAATCGCTGATCTCTGATGTGATAATGTGTGAAGGAAGAGCTATTACTTAACAATTAGTAACGAACTAACGCACAGACATCAGCGAAGTAAGCGGGTACCTTAAATTGCGGTAAGACATCATATCCACTTTTACACTGCCAACGCTAATGGGGCTTTCTACGCGCAACGGCAGGTGATTGGCGTCGTCGCTTACCCATACCATCATTTTCTCCCCTCCTTCAAAAATGGTTCCTTTCACCAGCAGCGGTTTAAATTTGATGGCCCTGAATTTGCCATACTTTGTTTTAATAACTTCTTTGCCCAGGTAACGGATATAGAGGTTGTAATTTTCATTATCCAAAAACATGGTAAAAGGAATTTTGTCTTCAGGCTTATATTTATTGAAATCTATATTGCGGGCATAAAAGATTGCGCTCAGCACATCCTGCACACAGCTCTGTACTTTAAATACGCCATTATTGGTAACTGCGGTGTTGGTTTGCTGGTTGAATGTTACGTTCTCAAATTTCTTATAGCCGCCTTCGTCTACATTGCGTATAAATTTAGCGGGCAACAGTGTGGCCGTATCCATAAAAGTTTCATACTTATCGCGCACCCTGAAAAAACTATCGTAGAAACTATATGTTTTACCTTCTCCCGTAATGTGGTACACCGGTTTGTTATTGAAGCGTTCGAGGTTAATATTAAAACTTGCTTCGCCTGCTGCAATGTATACGCCAAGCGTGTAGTACACTTTAAATACGCTTTGCTCGCCTGTTTGAAAAGCAGTATTGCGGATACCGCAAAATTCGTCACCGGCATTCAACCCAAAACAGCCGGCAAAAAACATAAGGGTTAATAAAAAGGGTCTTTTCATTTATCTGAAAATATTTTAAGACTTATAAATAACAGGCTGCCTATCAAAGCCGGTATGACCAGGTTGATAAACCAAATGGCAGTGGCAGCGCCTACAATACCAAATTTATTGGCACTAACCAGCGTAAATAACAGGAGGCCTACCTGCCCCCTCAAACCTGCTTCTGCCAATGCAATGGTGGGTGTAATGGCCAGCACCAGGTACATTACGCAAATGAGCCAAAACGAATGCCAAACAGCTGCTTCCACACCAAACAATTGCAACAGTAAGATATATTGAATTACAAAGATGATATAACGCACAAACGAAAGACTGATTGTTCTTAACAAAATTGTAACAGGAAGACTTTCTATTATCGTAATATGTTCCAGCCATGTTTTGGCCCTGGGTAATTTTTCGGCCCATTGCAATATTTGTGTTAGCTTAAAATACAGTAAAAAAAGCAATACCGTTACCAACACGGTACCCCACAATAATACTCGTATCCATATACTGTAGGCGGCAATTGCTTCGGCCGTAACAGGGTTAAACAATAAAAACACCAACCCGCCCAACCCCATGATAAGTGTAATCATCAGCTGACTGAAACTCCCTACCATGGTTAAAGAAAGCGCTTTCCAGCGATGCCCCTCGTGCACGTACAACACCCTGCCACCATACTCACCTATACGGTTAGGCGTATTCATTGAAAACGCCAGGCCAGCGAGCACCGCTTTAAAAGAATGAAATAAACTGATGTTTTCAACCGGCCTCAACAATACCTGCCACTTGCGTGCTTCCAGCCCCCAATTTACAGGTACCAATAAGATTGCCAGGAATAGTTTCCACGACTGGATGCCGGTTATCGACTGCCGCAAATTTTGAAATGCATCCTGCAAATGCGGTTGTGTTTTTATCTGTTGATAAATGGCGTAAGAAAACCATGCGAATAAAACCGGCCCCAACCCGTAATTGACCAGTATTTTGATATTTTTGTTGCGGATAAACATCTTGTTCAAAAATAACAGTTCCTTTTTGCAAACAAACTCTAAAATAATTTTAGGTATAGACCCCGGCACCGTGGTTATGGGGTACGGTTTAATTGCTGTAAACGGCCATGCTGTCACATTGCTTGAAATGGACGTATTGCATTTAAGCGGCAAAAAAGATATTTATGAAAGATTGGAAATGATACATACCCGTGTATCTGCGCTTATTGCCACCCACCGCCCAAATCTTTTTGCTATTGAAGCGCCATTCTTTGGCAAAAATGTACAGAGTATGCTTAAGCTGGGGCGTGCCCAGGGCGTGGCCATTGCGGCGGCCATGCAGGGCAGTATACCTGTAACGGAATATTCACCCAAAAAAATAAAGCAATCTATTACCGGTAATGGCAATGCAGACAAACAACAGGTTTGGAAAATGCTGCAGCATATCTTGCAGTTGGCGGAGACTGATATCAAATACTATGATGCTTCTGATGCGCTGGCGGTAGCGCTTTGCCACCATTACCAAAGTCTTTCTCCGCTGCAAGCAAACCCAAAAAAAGCAAAAGGCTGGAATGATTTTATTGCGCAAAACCCTGCCCGGGTAAAAAAATGAAAGGTTCAAAGTTCAAAAGTTCGGGAGTTTGCCAGTTCGGGAGTTCGAAGCTCAAAAGTCCCGCAATCCCGGCGTTGCAATTGGTCTTGATACTATATACTTTATACTGAATACTAAAGGAAGCTCCGGCGTTGCAACTGGTCTTGATACTATATACTTTATACTGAATACTCATGGAAGTGCCGGCGTTGCCGACTGGTCTAAATACTAAATACTATATACTGAATACTAAAGGAAGCTCCGGCGTTGCAACTGGTCTTGATACCATATACTTCATACTAAATACTCATGGAAGTGCCGGCGTTCCGACTGGTCTAAATACTAAATACTATATACTATATACTATATACTGAATACTAAAGGAAGCTCCGGCGTTGCCGACTGGTCTAAATACTAAATACTTTATACTAATTACTCTCTCTAATGGAAACGTGCCAGTAGTTTTTGTTGCGTAGCTTTTAATTCTTCCTGCGATGGTTTGAGGTGTTGTTGTTTGAAGTCCATATCCTGTACAGAATTAATAGGTATCAGGTGCAGGTGTGCATGCGGCACTTCAAGGCCTATTACGGTGAGGCCGCAACGGTTGCATTCAAATTCTTTTTCAATGGCCAGGGCAATGGGTTTTGCAAACAGTAACATACGCGCCAGGTAATCATCCGGCATATCAAAAAATTTATCGGTTTCAATTTTAGGCACCACCAGGGTATGCCCTTCGCGCAACGGCGCAATATCCAGAAAGGCATAAAAAAAATCATCTTCGGCAATTTTAAAGGAAGGAATCTGACCGGCTATAATTTTTGAAAAAATAGTCATAAAAAACATTTTAGTTTTTTCATTGCACCAATAACCGCTGCAAAGTTACAGCACAAATACCGAACGGGTATTATCCGCTGTGCTCTCGATAGTTTGTAAAGAAAAAGCCCGGAACATTCCGGGCCGTTATTCAATTTTATGGATAGCCAGCACATTTATGCGGAAATACTTTCTACTTTAAATTTTAGTAAGCCTGCAGGCACATTTACATCTACTACATCGCCTACCACTTTACCCAACAATGATTTGCCGATGGGTGAAGTAACAGAGATTTTCCCCAGTTTTAGGTCGGCTTCTTTTTCAGAGACTATCTGGTAAGTAACCTGTTTTTTAGTGCTCAGGTTGGTTAAGCCAACCTTGGTAAGAATGCTTACTGTACTTGTATCAATTGTATTGGTGTCTACAATGCGCACATTGGCCAAATCACTCTCCATTTTTTTTAAACGCGCTTCCAGCAGGCCCTGCGCTTCTTTTGCAGCATCGTATTCGGCATTCTCTTTTAAGTCTCCTTTTTCGCGTGCTTCTGCTATGGCTTTTGATGCGGCCGGTCGGTCAACCGTTTTCATACGCTGCAGCTCTGCTTTCAGTTGCTCCAGCGTTTCTTTTGTCACATAAATTACATCACTCATAAATCTTCTTTGATTAGTGAACAGAAAAAAATAACAACGCCTCAGATGTATTACCGAAGCGTTGCCATATACACAAAGATACAAATTATTTCACCTGAAAAACACAGGGTTTTTTACCAGAATTTGATGCCGGGGTGGTCAGTTTCAGTTGATTGCATCGTGGTCAGACGGGTAGTGCAACACCAATAAGGGGCGGGTGCTTATTCCCTTACAAAACTGTATTCATAAGTAAAGCTGCCCTGCGTATACACCGCTTTAAAATTATTGCTGCCGTCGTAATTGCAATCATCAAAGCTCCAGCTGGCAGCGGGGTGGTTGTTGTTACCCTCGTATAGAACCAGTGAAAATTCTGTATGATAGCCTTCGCGGTAATGGCCAAAGCCATCGTAATAACCGTCGGATACCGGGTACATGTTCCAGCTGCCGCGGAGTATGCCCAAGTCATCAGTGTAAGTAACATCTCCATTAGCCTTGAAAATAAAAGTACCATTCTCGTAACCGGTGCTGATGTTTTGCCACCGGTATGAGTCGTAACGGGCGGTGTTTTGCAGGTACCATCTTCCGGTAAGTGGCGGAAAGCCGGGCGTATCTACATATTTATGGCAGGATGATGCCAGCGTAATGATCATAATTGCAGATAAGATGAATAGTAAAGTTCTTTTCATAATAAAGCGTTTACTATTCAATATTCAAAAGTGTACCGGATGATGATAAGCAAGTGTTAAAACGTGAGGCGTGAGTAAATTTAACGAGAGATTCTTGAAGTATGATTAAACCCCGGTAAATATATAACGCTGATGGGTAACCGATTTACAGTCCCAGCTTATCAAGGGTTACTTTGGCCATTTTGTAAAAGGCTTCGTGGGTATAACCGGCTATATGGGGAGTTATCAGTACATTAGGCTGTGCCAGCAGCCACTGCAGCTGTTCTTTTTGGGATGCAGAGTAGGTGTCCAGCTTTTCATTCTCCAGCACGTCAAGCGCCGCACCTGCTATTTTATTTTGCTGCAGCGCACTAATAACAGCAGCGGTGTCATGTACTTTACCCCGGGAGGCATTGATAAAATATGGTTTTTGCTGCAGTGCGTTAAAGAATGCGTCGTTAGCCATGTGAAGCGTTTCTGCGGTAAGCGGCACATGAAAACTGATTACATTGGCATACCTGCATACCTGTTCCAGGTTGGCTTCTTTTATATTTCCGGTGGCAAACCCGTTACGGTATTTGTCGTACGCCAGTATGGTTACATCAAAGGCTGATAATACTTTGGCAAATGCCCCGCCTGCATTGCCGAAGCCGATAATGCCTACGGTTTTGCCGGTCAGTTCAACGCCGCGATTTTCATCTCTTATCCATTTACCTTCCCGTATTTCCTGCATGCTTTTGCTGACATTGTTCATCAGGTTAAGCAGCATGCCCAGCGCCTGCTCACCCACTGCATTGCGATTGCCTTCGGGACTGCTTACACAACGGATGCCTTTGCTTTCTGCATAAACGGTATCAATCAGCTCCATGCCGCTGCCCAGTCTGCCTATCCATTTTAACAGGGGCGCTTTATCAATAATAGCTTTATCTATCGTGAGCCTGGTGGTAACAATCAACCCTTCCGCTTCATGTATAATTGTTTCCAGTTGCGCATAAGTAATTTGCGGCTGGTATACTACTTCGTATCCATTACTGGTAAGCCGTTCCTTTAAATACTCATGCGCCTTTGCCGTTATAATAACTTTTGCCATAAAATATGTATTCATCTCATCTTAAAGGTGAGCGCAGCAAACTGTTCAATGTTTAATTGTTCTGCACGTTTGTTGAACAGCGGATCTTCCAGCAATGCCGGTTCAAACAAACCCCTTACGCCATTGCGCAATGTTTTTCTTCGCTGGTTAAAGGCCGTTTTAACCAGTAAAAATAAATGCTTTTCACTTTTCATTTCTAATGGCACCTTAACAGGCCTTAGCCTTAATACGGCACTTTTTACCTTGGGTGGGGGAGTAAATGCGTTTTCAGAAACTTCAAACAAATATTCCGTATCAAAAAATGCCTGTACCAGTACGCTGGTCACACCATATACTTTACTGCCTTCCCTCGCCACTATCCGTTGTGCTACTTCTTTCTGAAACATACCAACCATACATTCTACTGATTCTTTCCACTCCAGTATTTTAAAAACAATCTGCGAGGAAATATTATACGGAAAATTGCCTACTACCGTAAAATGGCCTTCAAAAGGTTTATCAATATCCAAAAAACTTTTGTGAATGATCTTATCTTTTAGCAACGGGTATTGTTGCAATAGCCAGTTCACTTTTTCATCATCTACCTCAACACACTTAAAATGCGTATCTGCTAACGGTAACAGGTATTTGGTCAGCGCTCCGCCACCCGGGCCCACTTCCAGCAATTGCCGAAACGGATGTTGCTGCAGTGCCGCTACAATCTGCCGGCAGATATCTTCATCATTTAAAAAATGCTGACCCAGCGATTTTTTCAGTGTGTACATTGGTGCAAAAGTACAGGTAAGAATGCCTGTAACAAAAATAAGACGATGCCAAAAACTACCAAATGCCTGTTTGCTTCAGCAGGCAACATAAAAAAAGGCAATGATACCATTTGAAAGTATCATTGCCTGCTTATCGAAACTGATTAAACTATTATTTCCTAATAACAATGCGTTCATTGAACACTTCCTGCCCCTCTATTACCTGTACCGTATATAAACCGTCTGCCAGTTTGGTAATTTCATCTATCCTGAAGCTGTTCACGCCTGCACTTATTAAACGGGAAGTGCTTAATACTGTTTTACCTGTCATATCCAATACTTTTACTTCAGCTTGGCAGGCCTTGTCGGTTTGTATGGTTACCGTAACAAAAGCAGTAGCAGGGTTGGGCGATACGGTTATTTTATACTTAGGCCTGGTTCTTATTGTTACCAGTGCACTGAGTTTGCCCGGAGTGTTTTTGCTTACGGCCCTGATCCGGTAATACCATACACCCTGCAGGTCGCTTATTTTATTGTCGGTTGCAGTGAGCGATAATGCATTAGAAGGACCGTTTACGCCCGCCACCTGCAGTATTTTTGTAAAGCTGGTACCATTAATACTTCGCTCTATTTCAAAATAATCAATGCTGCGGTCGGCGGTTACCGTCCAATTTAATTTTACTGACTGGTTCACCAATACACCGGCTATATCAAGATAATCGAGCGCCAGAATATAAGGTTGAAAGCGCCAATCCCTTTCCGTGGCCGACATACACTTTTGTACCGGTGTAATTGAACCCGGTGTGGGATCGCCTGTTAAACTGCCGCCCGCACCCATTCTGCTAGAGGTGGCGCGTGGTGAAGTGTTGTCTGCATCAAAACGATCATCCAAACCATCACCATCTGTATCAATACCAGTAAGCGTAACCAGGTCATCGGCTTTACAGTTACCGTTTAAGTCGTTTCCTTCAATAATATCATTCAGTCCGTCGCCATCAGAATCGATATCACGGTAATCCGGAATACCGTTGCCGTTTTGATCATTCGGTGTAATACCGTTACCACCAAAACCAACGAAATTATCATAGGCATTATCTATACCATCTCCGTCAGTATCTGCGTACGATGGGAACTGGTAGCTGGAGGTGGAAATACCTTCTACATCATCTGGTATACCGTCATTGTCTGCGTCTATATCAAGATAATCCGGGTTGCCACTTCCATCGGTATTAGGCAACGTTACAGAAGGTAATGCATCGATGCCGGTATTCCAGCCGTTGGTGCCCACCGCACCATCTGTACGGCCATTGCTATCGGCATCAACAAAACCTGCTTCACGCACATCTGTGATACCGTCTCCATCACTATCGAGGTCATATGGATTGGGCCTGCTGTCCCTGTCCATATTTTTGAAAGGATAACTGTCTGCACGGCCGTCGTTATTGGTATCTGCGCCGGTTCTTAGCAATGCATTGGCGCTGTTTTCCGCAATGCCATCATTGCCCATATCTCCATCCACACTGTCTGCATAACCGTCTGCATCACTATCTGCGTAGCCATCTATTCTGCCATCATTATCTGCATCTGCCCCACCTGCTTCCAGTACATCCACAATACCATCGTTATCGCTGTCAACGTCTAAATAATCAGCTACTCCATCACCATCAGTGTCTCTAATACCAGCACCAGCGGCGAGTCCGTTTCCTGAGCCTGCCACGCCTGTGCTGGCATCAACATTCTGGGATAGTCCGTCAAAATCGGGGTCGGTAAAGTTGTCGATTTTTCCATCGCCGTTTGCGTCAACCCCACCGGCTTCCACCACATCAGGTATACCGTCGTTGTCGCTGTCGAGATCCATAAAGTCGGGTATGCCATCAAAGTCTTTGTCGAAGTTATCATTCACACCGTCGCCATTGCTATCTGTATAGCCGGGCCAGTTGTTATCCATGAAGTTTACGATACCGTCGTTGTCGGAGTCTGCACCCGGATCAAAATTATCATTCAATCCATCTGAGTTGTTATCAACCCAGCCAGGGTAATCGGTATCACGCCAGTTGGGGTTACTGTCGCCATCTGCATCGCCCAAAGAATTAGGGATCCTGGATTCTACATAATCAGGGATACCATCGTCGTCTTCATCCAGGTCGGGACAATTTTGATGCAGCACATTGAGGCGCACTGTATCACCACAGCCTGCGCCGGTGTTTACATATGCCCAGTAGGTACCAGATGCAGTAATAGGCGTAGCCGGATTAAATACATTGGCGGGTATAAAAGGTTTGGCTCTGTAAAAAGTGTACCCTGCATAGTTGGCCCAGGGCAAAGTAATAGACAAAGAAGGGCAACTATTGATAAATGTTGTATCTGCTGGTGTGTAGCAACTTGAAATGATTGTATTGGTAACAGGGCCAGGTGTAAAACAGCTGCCACCCGCATCGTATGTGCTTGAATCTGCCAGGTTTTGCGCGCTGGTGAATCCTACATAATCTATTCTTGCGCTATTAGAGATGACGGGGTTGCATGATATAATGGAACACGATGAGGCAACTTTTGTATCAAACGTAATGGTTCCGCTTCCGTTTACCAATACTTTACCGCCGGTGGTGCCATTGGCGCCGGTACCTACGCGGAAAACCAGTTTGCGGTTTATCACGTCGTAATCTGCCTGGTCATCTGCCAGCAAATCCGTTTTTGCAACACCGTTGATCTTCATACTGCCGGGTACATACCCCACATTTACAGGAAGGTTATCGGTGATGATAGAATTAAGACTGGTATCATTACCCAGGTTATCATAATCAATAGTGTAGCGAATGATATCACCCGCGGTTACAGCACCGCCGTTTAAATCGACAGATGTTTTCTGCAATGAAAAAGACGGACTAAACTGCGATATTGAAGTGGTGAGCACCTGCACAAAATAGTTTTCTGATGGCGATGCAAACCTTACGGTTGCCGCCGTTTTACTGTTGCCCAGTTGTGCATTGAGCGTATTGGGTAGTGTAATGATACTGGCATCATAACCCAATGTATTATTGAATGCCGGGTTGCGGGTTGTAACTACCGAACCCAGGTAGCCAATGGTACTATTCCACATATCATTGAGTTTGGCAATACCAATGATCGGGGTAAGGTTATAAAAAGATGGCGCGCCGGCCTGTTTAAAACAAAATGAGTCGAGCGAATTGCGGTCACCATCATACGCAACAGCACCCAGTTCGCAATTGACCGGCCCTGACGGTGGTGTTAAAAATCCGCTGATAGCCACGTCTGCCGGTGCGCTGCCTGATTTAATAAGAGCATTACCGTCAAATACCGTCAGGTTTTTTGTGGGCAGCAATGCATTGGCATACACAAAAACAATTGTCCATCCGCCGTACGCATCATTGATGCCCACAGGAGATGCCACATTACCCAAGGTATAAGTACCATCTGGGTTTGATAAATTGATAAGTGAGGTAATATCGGCAAAACATTTAAAGCCGGTATGTACCAACCCTGCAACAAGTGTATTATTATGATAGTCTGTTTGTGTTGATGTAACAGTTGTATAGGCAGATGCACCGGGGATCTTTAATTTACAGGTTGTTTCACCGGTTATCCAGGCAGTATTGCTACCACTGGCACCCTGGCCGGCACCCCAATACAAACCTGCCCACAAAACATTGTTGCACGATGTGGGAATGTTAAGGTCTGAAGTGGTGGAGTTAAACGTAGGGTCTCCTAATATTTCCATATTAAAAGACATATCGGCCGATGAAGATGAACGCAAATGCACTTCTACCGCAATGGTATTAGTGCCGGCGGTAAAAAATGAAGGGCTTAAAGAGTAAGCAATATTCTCAGCGGTGCCTGGTGTAATATCTGTGGTGGCCAGGGATGCATAAGTGATAGTACCGGTGGGCATATTGTCACGTATTCTTTCTACACCGTTTACGTATACCACAATACCATCGTCTCTTCTTATATTAAATCGAATGTTTGAAAATGTAGTCAGTTCTGCCGCAGTAAAGTTGACGGTGTTTCTGAAGTAAGCGGCTGTACGTTTGGAACCACCGGTTGGTGAACAGATAGTACCTCCGCCGCCACTGGGTATACAGGTATTGGCAGCAACTGCGGTACCATACCCGTAGGTAGCGGTTCCTGTACCGGAGCCACCCAGGTTCCAGCCTGCAACAACGCCTGTATTATAGGCACTGGTATTCCATACATTGGCAGACAGGTCATTGGCAGGAGCGCTGGCAGTAAAAGAATAGTAATTCCATGTGCTGCCAAATGCCAGTTTGTTTACCGTTGCATCAACATCCAGGTTGATACCCGCCTTACCGCTGTTATTGGTGGTACCAAGATATCCTTCTCCGGTTCCCGGACTACCTGCAGATACGCCGGCAGATGAAATGATACTATTGGAAACATACACGATTTTACCTCTGACAGAGGTATTGCTATATCGGGGAGTAAATGGCCTGATAATCTGGGCAGCCATTTTTTCAGCAGTTAACAAAAGTGCCAGTACAGATAAACCAGCGTAAAGTTTTTTCATACGATCTCGGGATTTTGGTTTGGCATTCTCATAAATAACAAGCCGTCATTTATGGAAGACCAGTGCTATCTTTCTTCAAAACCTGAATACCACAAAGTTTTTTTATGAGCTTTTGAATAATTATTATAAGTAACACTGTGTTGAATGGATATATCTGACGATGCGTATTGGTTATTTTTTATTTTCGCGCCTATAAGAGTGGAAGGCTCAGTACTTACATGAACTTTGCCGGCTACCAATTGAAAGCGAGGCACAGACGGCCTTAGCAGTAGAAAAAGACACTTATATATGGTAACTAATATCGAGGTAAGAAAAAATATGGGTTTCATGGATACATGGTTTTACATAGATTCGGATACAAAATTTCAATATATTTCTGGCATTTGCAATATAATGGCTACGCACTCACAGACAGAATGATGCATTTGAACGAAAATATTCTATGTATAATTGTATACGTGTTAGTAACTAGCATAAAAAACTTACTAAGTAATAACACATAGTATTTATACGTATATATATGGATTAAATATTTCTCAAACGGGCAAGCTGCACAATAAAGAGGGTATTTTATAACGTTACTAGTAGAATCACCTGGCCAAGCCGCCAAATCCTTTTTAAAACCGTATGCATGAAAATTGCTAGTAGCACTAAATATTATCTGCTTATTCTATTGATTATTTCTAAAGGCGTTCCGGCCCTGGCAAAAGATAGTACGCTTATTAAATTCGGTTCCACCTGGCAATACCTCGACAATGGCAGTAACCAGGGTACTGCCTGGAGAACAGGAGCAGTTGCCTGGTCATCGGGGCCCGCTGGCTTAGGTTACAACAATGAAGAACGCACCACCATCAGCTATGGCGCCAGCGCTTCTGCCAAACACATCACCACTTATTTCAGGTATACACTCAATATTGCAAGCGTTGCAGCATATGATTCGTTCAGAATTAAAATGTTTGTAGATGATGGTGCCGTGGTTTATATAAATGGCACCCAAAGGGCTATTACTAATATTAGTGCCAGCCCCACTTATACCACCACCGCAACGGCGGTAGCAGCAGAAGATGGGCACGCCACACAAGCCTTTGCTGTTGCGGCAAGCAGCTTTGTAAATGGCAATAATGAAATAGCCGTAGAGGTTCATCAGAATGCCGGCAATAGCCCCGATCTTATTTTTGATTTTGAACTAACCGGTATTACCGGCGTTACAGAACCTGTTATTACACGCGGTCCATACTTACAAATGGTGAGCCATACCGCAGTTACCATCCGCTGGCAGACGGGCACTACCGCAACTTCAACAAGGGTTAAATATGGAACTGCAGAAAATTCACTTACATCAACGGCTTCAAACGGTACAGCTGTAGCAGATCACGAGATACGCATTACCGGCCTTACTGCCGATACAAAATATTATTATGCCATTGGTTCTGCTACTTCCATTGTAAAAGGCAGTTATCGTAATTACTTTACTACTTCGCCACCAGCCAGCACTACCCGTAAAATACGTATTGGTGTGTTTGGTGACCCCGGTACCGGTACCTCTTTGCAAAAAGGTACACGTGATAACTATCTTAAATTAAAAAATGGTGCCGCCAATTCTGAACTGGCTATTATGTTGGGTGACAATGCCTACAACGCCGGAACAGAGACTGAGCACAATACCGGATTCTTTAATATTTATAACAACAATGTTTTTGATAACCATGTTGTCTTTCCCGTGCCAGGCAATCATGAATATGCCAATACATCGGCACGCGCCATCGACCATGCCATTCCTTATTACAGCATCTTTACCGTACCCGATGCCGCTCAGTCTGGCGGCCTTTCTTCAGGTACCGAACATTACTATTCCTTTGATTACGGCAATATCCATTTTGTAATGCTGGATACCTATGGGGTTGATGGTGGCAAACATCTCTATGACGATACCACCGCTGCTACCGGCAGCCAGCAGGCCCTTTGGTTAAAAGCAGACCTCGCCGCCAATGCCGGTACCCATAAATGGACCATCGTTTGTATGCACCACCCACCCTATACCAATGGCTCGCACAGGTCTGATAATACCGCTGGTGAGGCAGACCTGATGGCCATCAGGCAGCGCATCATTCCCATTCTTGAAAGGTTTGGGGTAGATGTGGTACTCGCAGGCCATAGCCATGTGTATGAGAGAAGTTTCCTGGTAAAAGACCATACCGGTTTATCTACCCCCTTCAATACCGCGGCCGCAGGTGCAGGTACTAAAATCAGCAGTTCCAATGCACGTTATGATGGTTCTATTCCTTCCAACGTAGCATCGGTAGATACCAGTGCCGCCAATTCTTCCTGTCCGTACTTTACCATCGATTCAACTTATAAACACGGTACCGTGTATGTAGTAGCCGGTTCGGCCGGACAGATTGGTTCCGGTTCTGGCAATACCTACCCCGTTTTTTATACCCGCAACCAGAGTTCCAGTACCGGCGGAGAAACCGGTTCATTGTTTTTGGAAGTGCAGGACAACCGGCTTGATGCAAAGTTTGTTGGCAACAGCGGTACCGTAAGAGACCGCTTTACCATCATGAAAGGGGTAAACAAAAAAACAGTGGTCAACACCACCGTTAATACCGCTGCCAACCTTACCGCCTCCTGGGTAGGTGGCTATAACTGGTTTACCGTACCTGCCACCACCACTGCCACCACGCGCACACTGGCTGTAACACCAGTGGCTACCGGCACCTTTACCTATTATGTAAACGACAGCCTGGCACCCAAAACCACCTGTATTGCAGATACCTTTCAGTTACAGGTAACTTCTGCACTGGCAGTATCCGTTATCAATTACAATGCTGTGTTGAAAAATAAAAAAGTGTATGTAGACTGGACCACCACCCAGGAAGTAAACAGCGATTATTTTACCATTGAAAGATCTGCCAACGGCAGAGATTATGAAATGGTGATGATCATCTCCGGTAAGGGAGACTCCAACACCCCTACCAATTACCAGTTTATTGACAACGACCCACTACCGGGTACCAGTTACTACCGCTTAATTGCCACCGATAAAGACGGCGATAAAAAAATAGCCGGTATCAAATCGGTATCCAACAATGCCAATAAATCTGTCAGCATCACCATACAGCCCAACCCGGCGGTAAACAATGAAGTGAACACCATTGTGCAAAGCAACAAAAAACAAACCCTTAAAATAAAAGTATACAGCGCTGCCGGTGCAGAAGTATACAGCACCCAGCTGCAGGCACAAACAGGCGCCAACCCCCTGCATTTTAACCTGCCCGCAGGCATGTATGTGGTAGCAGCAGAAACCCACGACGGAACAAAAATCAATGAAAAAGTACTGGTCAAATAAAAATGTTCGCAATAGCGGATTGATGCAATTGGTAGGGCATCATTCTTTGCATTTATTGTAACGTTTTTATAGAAACATCCGAATTACTTTGCTGCGCAGGTCTTTAATTTATCGATTTATCTCACTGGCGGCCCGCACTAACAATGCAAGCTTTGCAATAATTGGCCAGGTTGGGTAATTGCCGGCTTCGTCATCTGATCAAACCAACCCAAATGATGCTTGTATGTAACGCAAACCAGGGTTGAAGAAATAGGAATATTAAATGCAACGGTATGCAACTGCCTTCATAGCTCTTTTCCCTTGCACTTTATGTAATATCCTCTTCATACCTCTACATTATTTCATTGCGCAATTCACTCATCTATTATCAATCTGCTGGTGGCCGGCACTAACGATACGAAAGGTTGCAACCTCAAGGGAACAGGAGCAATAATAGCCAGGTGCAATGTAGAACCGCCAGCCTATCTCTTAACATTGTACAGAAACATGGCGACGTAATATGCTCGCTGTATTATAGTGTGGATATCTCCGTTATGCTTCCTCGTTCTCCTTCCATTTAAGCTGTTTATATACTTGCAGAAGATCCGGCCAGTTTCGTGCGCAGTCTTATAGCTAGGTCTGTCAGCAACCACAACACAATAGGACCTGCTCGGTTGTACGCTATACATAAAGAACCCCTTCCGGTAAGGAAAGGGTTTCACTCATGATTATGGGAACGGCAAATGTGTTGTCACCGCCTTTCCTAATGGCGGATAATCAATCTTTGATTAAAAATTTCGTTCTGTATAATTACCTGTACCACATACACACCTTGCTGCAGCGTGCTGATACCGGCTATCTGAAAATGATTGTTGCCGTTGTACACCCTCTGGGATTGTTGTAATACGCGTTTGCCCGTGGCATCCAGCACATGTATTCGTGCAATAGCTGATGTGCTTACGGAGAAGCTCACGTTGGCTACTTCGTTGGCCGGATTAGGCGTTATTGTAATCCTGCTTGATTTGTTTCTTATTGCAACAAGTGCACTCAATCTGCCTGATGTGTTTTTGCTGACGGCCCTGATACGATAGTACCATGTGCCCGATAAATTACTTACCTGGTTATCAGTTGCCGTAAACAACCTGCCGTTGACAGGCCCGGCGGTACCCGCAACTTCCATTATTTTTGTGAAGCTGGTGCCATTGATACTCCGTTCTATCTCAAAATAATCTATGGTACGGTCTGTGGTAATTGTCCAATGCAGTTTAACAGACTGGCTGTTTAAAACACCACTCACATCCAGGAAGTTTGCCGGCAGAACATAGGGCTGATAGCGCCAATCCCTTTCCGTTGACGCGCTGCATCGTTGCACAGGTGTAATGGAACCGGGCGTTGCGTCGCCGGTTGTGCTTCCACCGGTACCCATACGGTTTGAAGTGCCCCTGGGCGATGCATTATCCGCATCAAACCGATCATCCAGTCCGTCACCATCTGTATCTGTTCCGGTAAGCGTAATCAAATCATCATTGTCGCAGTTACTGTTTAAATCATTTCCTTCAACAATATCTGCCAGCCCGTCCCCGTCGGTATCGGTATCGCGGTAATCGGGTATACCATCGGCATCCTGATCATTTGGTGTGATGCCATTACCACCAAAGCCGCCAATATTATCATACGCATTGTCTATGCCATCGCCATCGCTGTCTGCATAGGCCGGAAAGAGATAACTAAAAGTTGCAATTCCTTCCACGTTATCGGGTATACCGTCATTGTCTGCATCTATATCAAGATAATCGGGATTGCCGTTTGCATCTGTATTAAGCAACGTTACCGAAGGCAGGGCATCAATAGTGCTGCTCCATCCGTTGGTGCCAATGGCGCCATCTGTCTGTCCATTGCTGTCTGCGTCAGTAAACCCGGCTTCGCGCACGTCGGTAATACCATCGCCATCACTATCCAAATCATAGGGGTTCGCCCTGCTATCGTTATCCATATTTTTAAAAGGATAACTGTCTGCCCGGCCATCATTGTTACTATCTGCGCCTGTTCTCAACAACGCACCAACAGTGTTCTCGGCAATGCCATCATTGCCCACATCGCCATCAACAGCATCCGCAAGGCCATCTGCATCGCTATCGGTATATCCATCTATTTTGCCATCATTATTTGCATCGGCGCCACCTGCTTCCAGTACGTCGGCAATGCCATCATTATCACTATCCAGGTCAATATAATTGGGTATGCCATCGCCATCGGTATCCGGCAATCCAAGTCCGTTACCAGACCCTGGCTGCCCTGTATTATTGGCATCTACGTTTTGCGACAACCCATCGTTGTCGGTATCCGTATAATTATCAATGCGGCCATCGCCATTGGCATCCACGCCGCCGGCTTCCACCACATCTGGTATACCATCGTTATCACTATCCAGGTCCAGCTGGTTGGGAATTCCATCCAGATCAGTATCAAACCTATCATTTACGCCATCATTGTTGCTGTCTGTAAATAATGGATAAGAAGAATCTGTAAAATTGGGAATACCATCGCTGTCATCATCAGCAAATGCATCGGCACCATTACTTTCCACGTAATCCGGAATACCGTCGTTATCGTCATCAATATCCGGACAAGGTTGCAACAATACATTGAACCGAACGGTATCGTAACAGCCAGTGCCGGAACTCCAAAACGCATAGTAAGTGCTGCCGGCTGTAATGGGTGTAGCTGCATTAAACTGGTTGGCGGGTATAAAAGGGATGGCCTGGTAAAAAGTATAGCCTGTATACAATGCGGCCGGAAGGGTAACAGACAATGACGGGCACAGGTTTACCAGTGAAGTATCTCCCCTGGATACACAAGTGCCGGTAATGGTATTGGTAATAGCGCCTTCAACAAAACAGCCGCCGGTTAAATAGCCGCTATGGTCATATAAAATTTGTAACGAATTTTTTCCGATGTAATCAATACGCGCCTGGTTAGCTGCTACTGCATTGCAGGCAATGATCTGGCAGATATTGGTAGCCGTTACTTTAAAACTGACAGAATCCATTTTGTTCATATAAACCTGTCCGCCATTAACAGCATTAGCACCAGCGCCAATGCGGAAAATTACCCTTCTTGCAATGGGATCATATTCAGCTTCATCATCGCCTGCAGCATCTGTTTTAGCAACATTGTTGATCACCAGGCTGCCTGGTTTATAGTTCACATTGGCGGGCAATGTATCTGTAATCACAGTATTGGAACTGGTATCTGTGGCATTGTTGAGTGTATACATTTTATACTGAAGGCTATCTCCCGGCAACCATACGCCTCCACTCAGATCAGTGGATGTTTTTACCATGTAGAAACTGGGATTGGCCACAGAAATAGCAGAAGACACTACCTGCAGAAAAAAGTTTTCGCCACCTGAAGAAGGAGAACTAATCCTGATACGGGCAGAGGTAATATTGTTACCCAAAACAGAATTACCGGCATTGGGCAATAACAGCATGTCTGCATCATACCCCAGCGTATTGGCGTGGGCAGGGTTGCGGGTGGTAACATTAGCGCCCATATAAGAGATGGTGCTGTTCCACATATCACTTGCATTACTTGTTCCATTGGGGGTGAGGTCAGTGTATGTTCCGGCTGCGGCAGAATCTTGTTTAAAAAAGAAACCATCGCTGCTTACGCGATCGCCATCATAACATACTGCGCCCAGTTCACAACTAACGGGACCGGTTAGTGGCGTTACAAAACCACCCAGCTTGATATCATTCTGTGTACCTGTACCTACAATGCTAAACCCATCAAACACTACCAGGTTACGGGGTATTTCAATAACGTTTTTATAGGCAATAACGAGTGTCCAGCCCGATGCCTGGTTGTTGAGGCCTGTAGATACGGGCACTACCACATTTGCAACGGTATAAGTTCCGTTTGCATTAAGGGTATTGATTAATCCTGTTACGTCTGCAAATGATGTGTAACCATTATGATTGGAGCCAACATTGAAGTTGTGTAAATCTGTTTGGGCAGATACTACTTTAGCATAGGTAGACGAACCGGGTATTTTCAACAGTACGGTATCATACCCCACACGCCAGCTAACATCTGCACTGTTACCCAATGATGATCCCCAGTAAAGGCCCGCCCACATTACCTCACTGCAACTAGCCAGGGTTAAATCAGAACTGGTAGAATTCCATGTGGTATTGAGGGGAACGCCCAGTAGTTGCATACGAAATGAAAGGTCGGAACTGCTTTGGCTCGACTGATGAACCTCTACGGAAACGGTATTCACCCCGTTTACAAAAGCACTGGTACCAATATTGATAACGGTATCTTCATTGGCACCTTCCATAGCCGTAAGTGCAGGAGTATTGTACGCGATTGTACCCGCGGGCATATTGGTACGCGATACTTCAATGCCGTTTATATAGATAACTGCACCATCATCTCTATGAAGGTTAATCTGAAAACCTGCAAATGCTGCCACGCTGGGCACGGTAAACTGTTGTCTGAAATAAGTTGTCCAGTATTTTGTACCGCAAGAAGGGTTTGCTACCGCCGGCCTTGCACCGCAACCGGCATACATGTAGGGCGTTACTTCATCTCCATCACCATAACCAAGATCTCTTTGCGCACTGGCCGGCAGGCCAGCAGTGGCAGATAACCAACCGCCGTCTGGATAAGCGGGATTTTTAAAATCAACGGCACCGGAAACGGGTGCATAGCCACTATCGCTGAATTTCCAGGTAGAATTCCAGGGAATGATGGTAGTGGTGATGTTGTCAATATCCAGGTTTACACCTGCACCATTATTATTGGTGCCGCTACCAGCCGGTGGGGTTTCGGTGGTTACACCTCCCGCTGTAGTAATAATATTATTGGAAACAAATTTAATATTGCCGCGGACTGAGGTGTTGGTATAACGCGGCGTAAACGGCCTGATTACCTGTGCCCATACTTGCTGATTGGCTACAACCAGGCAGGCCAGGGTTATAAAAAAAGAGTAGAATTTTTTCATACGATTGTTGGATATTGCCGCGATTGATCAGTTAAAGAAATGCCTCTTTAATAGATACTCGGGTTATGGTTTTTTTGGATATTTGAACAAACCGCATTAATACATTTAAAAAAAATAATATTTTTAGACTAAACGCTACTAAACATTATTTAATTGCGTTATAGTTATATATACTTAGTTGTTTGCTATGTGGAGAGACTGTATTTTTGGCTGGTTCGATTTCGTAACCAAGTGTTTATATGAATTAGGCGGGTAACTCGTTGCTGTAAATGGAGATACAAACTCGAAGTATGGATTACATTGCTCTTGTAGTAGATTGAAGGGACGTGTAAACAGTAAATAGTATTCAATAATAGGAATAAACCCTTATTTCGATAATTAACCAATACCAATGAAATTCAGAAAAAACCTTCCCTGCCTGATGGCCATTGTTTTTGCGTGTGCGTTCACTAACCGCGTGCTTGCAGATACTACTTATGTAAAGTTCGGGTCTACCTGGAAATACCTGGATAATGGTACGGCCGCCCCCACCGGTTCGGGCGCTGCTGATTGGCGCAATATTGCTTTTAATGATGCAGCCTGGAAAACCGGCCCCGCAGAGCTGGGTTATGGAGATGGAAAAGAACGGTCAACTGTAAGCTACGGCAGCAACCCCAGCAGCAAATATATTACCACCTATGCAAGGAGTATAGTAAATATAAACCCGGGTTTATATGGCGGCATCCGTTTAAATACCTACCTGGATGACGGGGCGGTGATTTATATAAATGGTACAGAAGTAGCGCGCAGCAATATGCCAGCCGGCACACCCACCAGCGCAACGCTTGCATCTGGCGCTGCTGCAGAAAACGGCAATGCTATTATATCATTCGATATTTCTACAGCTGGTTTTATTAATGGCAACAACCTGATTGCAGTAGAAATTCACCAGTCTTCTGCCACCAGCAGTGATCTATCCTTTGACCTTGAGCTGGTAGCAAAAGCAGGCGGCGGTACCATCTTTGATTTCGCTGCTGCCTGGAAATATATTGATAATGGTGCAGCAGCTCCCACCGGTGCAGGTGCAGCCGACTGGCGCAATATTGCATTTGCAGAACCCTCATGGAAAACAGGGACCGGCAAATTTGGTTATGGCGACCCGGTTACAACAGTAGTATATTCTGGCTGCCCACCATCTAATTATCCAGCAGCAGAAAATGCATCACCCGGCTGCGGAACAAAATTTATCACCACTTATTTCCGTAAAGCTTTTACCATCACCGGACTGAGCGGCTATACCTCATTTACCCTTAATGCTTACCGCGATGATGGCATTGCAGTATATGTAAATGGCACCGAAGTAGTGCGTGATCTATTGCCTACCGGCACACTCACTTCTACCACGGCCGCTACTAATGCTACCGATGACGGACAGACAATTGTTTCGTTTACTGTTCCTACCAGCGCTTTTGTAGAAGGCGCCAATATTATTGCAGTTGAATTGCACCAGACCAGCGCAGCCAGTACCGACCTAACTTTTGATCTGCAACTGGTAGGCAATGCTGGTGCAGCAGAACCTGCTATTTTCCGCGGCCCCATGTTGCAAATGGTTAGCCCATCTGCGGTTACCATTCGCTGGTCAACAATTACCGCTACTACGTCAAGAGTGCAATATGGTGCCTCTGAAAGCGCACTTACCACCACCATCTCAGACAATACTTCGGTAACTGATCATGAGATACGTATTACTGGTCTTACTGCAGATACAAAATATTATTATGCGGTTGGTTCTGCCGGCTCTATTGTAAAAGGCAGCTACCGTAATTACTTTACTACGTCTCCACCAGCCAGTACCACCCGTAAAATACGCATTGGTGTATTTGGTGACCCTGGTACCGGTACTTCCTTGCAAAAAGGATCGCGCGACAGTTACCTGGGCCTTAAAAGCAGCTATAATAATTCCGAACTGGCCATTATGCTGGGTGATAATGCTTACAACGCCGGACTAGAGACTGAGCACAACACCGGATTCTTTAATATTTATAACAACAATGTTTTTGATAACCATGTTGTCTTTCCCGTGCCGGGCAACCATGAATATGCCAATACATCGGCACGCGCCATCGACCATGCCATTCCTTATTACAGCATCTTTACCGTACCCGATGCCGCTCAGTCTGGCGGCCTTTCTTCCGGTACCGAACATTACTATTCCTTTGATTACGGCAATATCCATTTTGTAATGCTGGATACCTATGGTGTTGATGGTGGCAAACATCTCTATGACGATACCACCGCTGCTACCGGCAGCCAGCAGGCGCTTTGGTTAAAAGCAGACCTCGCCGCCAATGCCGGTACCCATAAATGGACCATCGTTTGTATGCACCACCCACCCTATACCAATGGCTCGCACAGGTCTGATAATACCGCTGGTGAGGCAGACCTGATGGCCATCAGGCAGCGCATCATTCCCATTCTTGAAAGGTTTGGGGTAGATGTGGTACTCGCAGGCCATAGCCATGTGTATGAGAGAAGTTTCCTGGTAAAAGATCATACCGGTTTATCTACCCCCTTCAATACCGCGGCCGCAGGTGCAGGTACTAAAATCAGCAGTTCCAATGCACGTTATGATGGTTCTATTCCTTCTAACGTAGCATCGGTAGATACCAGTGCCGCCAATTCTTCCTGCCCGTACTTTACCATCGATTCAACTTATAAACACGGTACCGTGTATGTAGTAGCCGGTTCGGCCGGACAGATTGGTTCCGGTTCTGGCAATACCTACCCCGTTTTTTATACCCGCAACCAGAGTTCCAGTACCGGCGGAGAAACCGGTTCATTGTTTTTGGAAGTGCAGGACAACCGCCTCGATGCAAAGTTTGTTGGTAACAGTGGTACCGTAAGAGACCGCTTTACCATCATGAAAGGGGTAAACAAAAAAACAGTGGTCAACACCACCGTTAATACCGCTGCCAACCTTACCGCCTCCTGGGTAGGTGGCTATAACTGGTTTACCGTACCCGCCACCACCACTGCCACCACGCGCACACTTGCCGTAACACCAGTGGCTACCGGCACCTTTACCTATTATGTAAACGACAGCCTGGCACCCAAAACCACCTGTATTGCAGATACTTTTCAGTTGCAGGTAACCTCTGCACTGGCCGTATCCGTTATTAATTACAATGCGGTGTTGAAAAATAAAAAAGTGTATGTAGACTGGACCACCACCCAGGAAGTGAACAGCGATTATTTTACCATTGAAAGATCTGCCAACGGCAGGGATTATGAAATGGTGATGATCATCTCCGGTAAGGGAGACTCCAACACCCCTACCAATTACCAGTTTATTGACAACGACCCACTACCGGGTACCAGTTACTACCGCTTAATTGCCACCGATAAAGACGGCGATAAAAAAATAGCCGGTATCAAATCTGTATCCAACAATGCCAATAAATCTGTCAGCATCACCATACAGCCCAACCCGGCGGTAAACAATGAAGTGAACACCATTGTGCAAAGCAACAAAAAACAAACCCTTAAAATAAAAGTATACAGCGCTGCCGGTGCAGAAGTATACAGCACCCAGTTGCAGGCACAAACAGGCGCCAACCCCCTGCATTTTAACCTACCCGCAGGCATGTATGTGGTAGCAGCAGAAACGCAGGACGGAACAAAAATCAATGAAAAAGTACTGGTTAAATAAACACACTTATTTTATACAACTACAAATCCCTTACCGCAAGGGATTTGTAGTTTTACATACTACCTGCCCCGGGCATCCGTTATAACCTACAGTACAAACCTCCTGCCACAGGAATGAAAAAAAAGATAACCGCTATATTGATCGTTTGCTGCAGCGTACTGCTGCTTTCATTTTTTTCATTGCCCGCATCAACCCCCGCCGAAAAAATAAAGGTGTATTACAATGCGCATTTTGTTGCATTGACGCAAAAAATAGCAACACTTAAAAAATCAGTTGAAACCGATCAACCACAAAAAATCATACAGGAAAATTTTTACGCGGCCAGAATGGCGTATAAAGAAATGGAAATCTTTCTTGAATATTATTTTGAACTGGATGTAGCTAAGTTCAACGGCCTGGCAGTTGATTTTATTGAAGAAGAAGACCCCACTGCATACCAGGAACCGCAGGGTTTTCAAATGATAGAAACATTTATTTACCCAACCTATCAAAAGAAAAATAAAAAAAACCTGCTGGGTTACATCAATAAACTCTCCACCATTGCCAACGGGTTATCAGCCAACAATGGCTTGTTCAACCCGGAGGGCTTTGCGCTGGATGCTGTAATGGAAGAATTGTATCGGATACTCGCCCTGGGCATCAGTGGGTTTGATTCTCCCATTGCGCAAATCTCTTTACCCGAAGCCACTGCATCGCTTACCAGTATTCAGTTTGTGATAGAAACCTACCACGATGAAATAGCCGCAGCCAAAGGAACCGATTACAACCGCATCATACAATTAGTTCAAGCCGCAAAAATATATCTTGAAAGAAATAATAATTTTAACCGGTTTAACAGGGCTGATTTTATAACAGCGTATTTAAATCCTTTAAGCCAGCTGATTGGCGACGCAAAAACTGCTTGTGGCTATACGGACAACCCGTTGCGTTATACACTTATCAAAAAAACGGGCCACCTTTTCAATGAAAAAAGCCTGAACACAGACAGGTATTTGTATGATGATGTAATTACGCCAACGCGTGTACAGTTGGGTAAAAAAATATTTTACGAGCCATTGCTGTCTGCCAACGGAAAGCGCGCCTGTGCAGGCTGCCATCAACCTGGCAAATCATTTACAGACGGGCTACCTAAAGCATTGCAGCTAGATGAACACAGTCTGCTGCCCCGCAATACACCATCGTTGTGGAATGCCTCGTTACAAATGAACCTTTTCTACGACAGCCGCCAAAAACGTTTGGATGATGTGGTGATGGAAGTACTGAGCAATGATAAAGAAATGAACAGCGGTTCTGCTAAGGCCGCTGAAAAACTAAATAAAAGATCAGACTATGTACAATTGTTCAAAAAGGCTTATCCCTCTAATGATACCATAGTAACTGACCGTAAAATTGCCAATGCCATTGCCATGTATATAAGAACGCTGATAAGTTACAACTCGCGGTTTGACATGTACATGCGGGGCGATAAAAATAAAATGACCGCCACAGAACTGAGCGGCTTTAATATATTCATGGGTAAAGCAAAATGCGCTACCTGTCATTATGTACCGTTGTTTAACGGATCAAAACCACCTACTTATTACTACCAGGAATCTGAAGTAATTGGTGTACCCGCCCGCAGCAATACATTGCACGCAGTTCTTGACAAAGACCCGGGCAGAATCACTTCATTAAAAGTTGATTTTTTTAACCATGCTTTTAAAACACCCACGCTGCGCAATGTAGCCCTTACGGCACCCTACATGCACAATGGTGTATACAATACGCTGGAACAGGTGATAGATTTCTACGACAAAGGCGGCGGACAGGGATTGGGACTTAAAGTTCCTAACCAAACCCTGCCGCCAGACAAATTGCTGCTTACCCCGCCCGAAAAAAAGGCGCTCAAAGCATTTTTACTTACGCTTACAGACACTACAGCGATCAACTATTAGGCTTCGGCGGCTAAGCAGCGCACCAATAATGGCCAAAGCCAACCACTACCAGCTTTTTCCCTACCTTTGGCAACATTGCAAAACAGATAGCTATGCAGCCACAAAATCCGGTACACACAAGGCCCATAATTGGTATTTCCTGCGGCGATATCAATGGTATTGGCATTGAACTAATTATCAAATCACTTACAGATACACGTTTACTTGAACTGTGTACACCCGTGGTATTTGCGTCTAATAAAGCGATTAATTTTTACCGGAAATCAGTACCGGATATGAATTTTAACTACCAGAATACCCGCGAGCTTGGGCGAGTAACTCCTAAACAGGTTACAGTGATTAATTGCTGGGAAGAAGAAATTGCTATTACGCCCGGCACCCTCAACGATACGGGCGGTATATACGCTATCAAATCCCTGACCGCTGCCGGTATTGCCCTAAAAGAAAAAAAGATAGATGGACTGGTAACGGCACCTATTCATAAAAAAAATTCGCAAACAGCAGATTTCAATTACACCGGCCATACGCCTTATCTCAGAAATTTGTTCAATGCCAAAGATGTATTGATGCTGATGGTAGCAGATAATATGAAGATTGGCCTGGTTACCGAACATGTGCCTGTAAGTGAGGTGGCAAAATTGATAACGCGCGAAGCCATCATCTCTAAACTGGCTATTCTAAAAGAGAGTTTGCAAAAAGACTTTGGCATAGATAAACCAAAGATAGCCGTGCTGGGCCTCAACCCCCATGCGGGAGATGAAGGGCTGGTAGGTAAAGAAGAAGAAGAAATTATTAAACCTGCTATCAAAGATTTCAAACAAAGTAACGGCAACGTGATTGTGTTTGGGCCCTACAGCGCCGATGCTTTTTTTGCACGCGGGCAGTATGAAAAATTTGACGCTGTGCTGGCCATGTATCATGACCAGGGATTAATTCCATTTAAATCGCTGGCACTGGGAGAAGGTGTTAATTATACGGCAGGCTTACAAGGCATCAGAACATCGCCCGACCATGGTACCGCATTTGACATTGCCGGTAAGAACAAGGCAGATATATCCTCCTTCAACGCTGCAATTTTTGCCTGCGTTGAAATTATTAAACAACGCGCCGAATACGACGAATACCATAAAAATCCGCTGAAGCGCATGAAAGATAAAATTCTTGCAGGTGCTGAAGATGAAAAAATTGATATTGAGCTGGAGGGGAACTAAGACTGAGACAGCTAAGAAAGCTAAGAGAAAAGGAGAAAAAAAGGGAAAGTGTTTGCGGCGTTTTGCTTTTCAAGAAGTTGCGCCAGCGCCAGCAGAGCTGACAAGAGGCTGACACTGTTTTGCACCTTGCCTTTCTACTACATACTAAACTCCGTCATCTCTACCACAGCGTCTTTATACTAAGTACTTAAATCTGTAATCTCTATTTAAATACGCTGTCTGCAACACCTTTATTAATGATATAATTACTGTAGGTAATTTCTATTTTTCCACGCTGGCTATCTTTTGTAGCAGTTTCCTTTTTCTTGGCGCTACCATCATCATAATCAAACGTAACTCCTTTAGGAAGTTTATAATCCTGCGTATTAAATGTAAAGATGATTTTATCGGGCAGCGCATAAGCCGTAAATTTTCCATAGCTCATTTCAAGCTCGTTGGTACCGCTTTCTCTGGTGGTGGTTTTTGATTTCAGGATGAGCAAATTTTTTTCATCAATATAAAGTTTGGAAAGAACCACTTCGCCATTTTCATCGGTTGGCAATAATTTAACCACTTTTACCGGCACCCCATTGACTTTGTCGCTACCCCCATCCAACGCCTGGTACTGGCCGGTTAGCAGGTTATTGAGGCTGATGCTGACGGTTCCTTTTGGTACCAGCGAAATACCCTTCTCATTCTTTATTTTTATTTTGCCGGGTTTTTTAAAAAACACTTTTACCTGCGCGGCGGGCACTTTCATAAAACTTACATTGGTCTTCATTTCACCACTGGCCTCATAATCGTTCACTTTATCCAGCTTTGCCTTCACCTGTTGAAGCAAAGATGTTGCATCCTGTGCATAGCTATTAACACATGCAAATAAGAACCAAACTGCTATCAAAACATATCGCTTCATGGTCTACAATATTAACTGAGAATATCTTTTCTTTTAAAAATAACAATGGCTGATCCCGTAAATAAGACAATGTATACAAGCAGTATACCCATACTTCTTAATACAGCCTGCAAATTTTCAATGCTGCCGGTGATACTCATTCCGCTGCCATCTGTCTTCAGGTAAAAAAAGCCTTTCCAGCCGAGCATATGAGAGGTAAAAAGAAACGGTTTTACGGTACGGTCGTACAATGGTATCTGCAATTCAGATAAAATAGTGAATACAATTACAATGCTGATGGTAGACACAATGGGCCCAATGGAATTATCGGCAAATACGGATAATAAAAAGGCCAGTGACGCCACAGTGGTAAGTGCAACGGTTGCGTACGCAAATGCCGCAAGGTAGCGCCACATAACGTCATTACGCCCGATAATTTCTATGGCATTGCTGCGCGCAACAATCAAATCGTTTGTACCAAACAGTACAATACTCAGCGCCAGTGAAAGAAATGCCATCCAGGCAAGCAGCAGTGCGGTATAGATTACAGTGGCTGTAAACTTGGCCATCATAAGTTCTGTGCGGCTGACTGGTTTTGATACCAGCAAACGCAACGTGCCCATATTGGCCTCTCCTGCTATCTCATCGCCGGCTACCAGTGCTATCAGCAAGGGGATGTGAATGAGAAGCAGGTTAAGGATAACGAAACAAACAAAATACCCGTTTAGTATGGTGCCATAAGGTATGTCCAGTGTATCTTTTAAACTGCCCAGTATAAACTCAATATAAGATTGCCCGTCGAACTTAAGCGCCACCTGCACAATCAACACCATGGCAGCAATAGCGCCAAAACTAATATAGGTTCTGGGCTTACGGAAAATCTTAAACAGTTCAATTTGTAAAAGCTGCCACATGCTGGTTGGTACCGGTTAAGGATAAAAAATATTTTTCGAGCGAGTTACCTGGCTTGAACGCGGTTACTTCAATGCCCATTTCTACCAATTCTTTATTCAATTGCGCCAGTTGTTTGTTGTGCAGTTGCAGAACAAGCTGTCCATTGTTTACCTGTTGCAGGTATACCCCCCACTGGCTTTCTTTTATTTTATTTGCAGCTTCGCCGGCATCCTTTACATCTATCTCCACTACTGTTTTAGAAGGGTCAAACAATTCGCTTACGCTGCCTTCGGTTATTTTCTTACCCTTGTCAATAATAAGCATACGGGTAGCTATTTGTTCCATTTCGTTGAGCAGGTGGGATGACACCACGATCGTTTTTTTGAGGTGGCGGCTCAGGTGCATGATAAGGTTGCGCATGTCTGCAATACCCTGGGGATCCAGCCCGTTAACCGGTTCATCTAAAATAACCAGCTGCGGATTATGTATAAGTGCTATGGCAATGCCTAACCGTTGTTTCATACCTTGCGAAAAAGTTTTCACTTTACTACCCGCTCTTTCTGCCAAACCAACCATCTCCAGTTGTTCCATCAATTGCTTACGTTGTACCCTGGTGCCGCTCATTTTGGCAAACAGTAGCAAGTTTTCATAAGCAGACAGGTATTTATATAAATCGGGCCGCTCAATAACGGCACCCACTTGCCGAAGTATTTCTTTGCGGTGGGTGCGCAGGTTCATTCCAAATAATTCAATGTTGCCAGATGATGGAGTAATGAGCGTAAGCAGCATGCGGATGGTGGTAGACTTGCCGGCGCCATTCTGGCCTAGAAAACCATACACGTCTGCTTCCTGTACAGTAAAAGAGAGATCTGTTACTGCGTTAACATCGCTGAATTGCTTGCTGAGGTTGGATACGTTGATTACATCCATAATTAAGAGGCTACCTGCAAGTTAGCAGGTAATTATTCGGGTAAAAATTTTTAGCTGTTAAAAGCAGAGAAAACTTGATGACTGGCCGCATCAGATTATTGGTTGTTTTCTACAAACAAACACCCGGATGGATGTACAGTTCACCAGAATAGAAAAAAAAATGAGCTATTTGCTTGCATACTTCAAATGCAGTGTCTACATTTACTCCCGCATCCTTCGAAAATCCACTTCAGCAGCAAATCTACAATGCCGCACCCAATTCCCTGGAGCCTTTTTATCAGCCGATCTGCCTAGAAAACACCCACCTTATTTCCAATGTGCATTGCACAGACTCCTGCAAAAAACCCCACAAATTAAGAATACACATTCATTATAAGCTTGTCCTTCCTGCGAAATGCCTACCTGATGCTTTGCATGCATCAACCTGTGCTGGTTTATTATTGTTAACCTTCTGAAACGTACAAAAAATGAAACGTATTATCGTTCTCTTCGCAGCCGCTTTCGCAGTAACGGGCGTATTTGCGCAAACCAACGAAAATTTCAACAGCCGTCCCGAGGCTACCCTCACGCAGGTAAAAGGATTCCTGCAGTCGCATTGCTGGCAATTTCATGACATGGATGTAAACAACGGTGGTTGGGATCCTGCCATGGAAGGGGATGGCGCCATGATTTCGGGTACGGCCGCCACTGCCACCCAGAACACCGGGATACTAACGCCCCTCCTGTCTCTCAATGGATCTGTTGAGGTTTCTTTTAAATACAAATTCAGCGGTATGGTAACCGACCGCCGCTGGTTGAAAGTCTATTCGCTCGATATGAATAATAATGTTGTTAACCGCCTGGATAGCCTAGAACTTACCGGTTCTAACAACACCACTGTATATACTTACCAGCATAGCTTTCCCGCAGGCTCTGGCTGCTACAAGATTTTTATTAACTATGCCGGAATCAACGCCGAAAACCGGATAGCCATTGACGGTTTGAGCGTGAATGCGCCTACCTGCTACAGCAATGGATGTAACCAACCCCCGGTTGCGGTGAATGACTATGTAGGAGGTGCCGCCGACCGTACCGCCACCGGCAACGTTTTACCTAATGACAGTGATCCTGAAAACAGCGTGCTCAATGCCACGCTTGTTACCAACTCTGAACATGGAAACGTGGTGTTACAAACCTATGGCGCGTTTACTTTTGTTCCGAACCCTGGGTTTGCCGGGCTGACTACTACTTTTACTTATGTGGTATGTGATGGCCAGGGCCTTTGTTCAGACCCAGCCGAGGTGACCATTACATTCCAGAGCCAGGGGCTGCTGCCGGTTACATTGGTTGATTTTGGCGCGGTATACAATGACGATAAGGTAAACCTGAAATGGACCTCTACTTTTGAACTGAACAACGACCGCTACGAAGTGGAACGCAGCACAGATGGAGTGAGTTTTAAAACGGTGGGCAGTGTTAAAGGCCTGGGCACTTACAATGGCAGACACGATTACACTTTCAGTGACGATGTAAGCAAAAATGTAACAAATAAAAACGACCTGTTTTACAGATTGAAACAAGTTGATATTAACGGCAAGGCGTCTTATACAAAACAATTGGTAGTAAGGGTATACCGTACCAAAACACTGCAATCGTTAAGCGTTACACCTAATCCGGCCATCAATGACATCAGGGTGAATATTCAACTGAATGAAAGCGCATTCATTGTGATGAAGATTACCAACAGCGTGGGTGTAGAAGTAATGCGCAAAACAACGCGTGGCAACAACGGAACCACTAACCTGCGTCTTGAAGGCACCAATAGCCTGAGTGCCGGTGTATACTTTCTTGAAGTAATAGTAAACAGCAAAGAAAGGATGAACGTAAAACTGATAAAAAATTAAAGATAGGTTTCAACAGAGGTAAAAATGTCCCCCCTGCCAACAGGGGGGATTATTTTTTGTACTATAAGAATGGGGTTGTTTACGGCTTTACATAGCTCTGCAGGTTTTTTACATATGCATCAAAGGCGGCAATACCGGCATCGGGAATTTTGCAGGTGGTTTGCGGCTAGTTGTCTTTAAACTGTTTGGTAACGTCTATATAACCCGCCTCTTTAAGCTTATTCACCTGCACGCTGAGGTTACCGGCTGTAGCATTGGTTTTTTCTTTTATTAAAGTAAACTCCGCCTCTTTAACGCTGATAAGCAGCGATACTACGGCCACGCGCAACTGTGAATGCATTATGGGATCTAGCTCTTTAAACACGCCGATAGTATTAATTCAACTACACTGGTTGTTGACTTTATGATCATAGATTCAATGATGGCCAGGCTTTGGTGTTGTAATATCGGCTCGTCGTCCATAATACCAATGATGGAGGTTTAAATGCAGCATTGTGTTGCCCTTCAAAGGAGCAACACAATGCACTAAATAATCACCAGGCAATGGCTTAGACTGCCGCATTTTTTTACTGGCACTGCGCCAGTTTCTCTTCCGCCTGCTTTTGCCCCCAGGTTGGGTACAAAGGTTTTGGCTGCGCCGATTTAAAAAGCGCGATGGATTTTTCAAATAGCGGTTTTGCTTTGTCTTTTCCGCCGCCAAACTGTGGAGGCGTGCCAAATAAACTTTCGCCTTGCAAATAATACAGTCGCGGATTATTGGGGTCTACTTCCAGTCCTTTTTTTAATGCCTCCCCTGCCTGCGCGCCATACGTTTGCCAGCGATTTTGCGGGTCTACAAGCATTTGCTGGCTGTTCATCATATTTTCTACCGCATACAACTCTCCATTTTTCTCGATAGCCATCGCCTTGTCAAGAAATTTTTTTATTTGTTCGCCATTGGCGTCCTTGTCTTTTACATCGGGGCGCCAGCCAATCCATGTTTGTGCCAATGCTGCATAATAATAAGGCAGCCATTGTGTTTTTTCTGCATCGCCTACACGTTCAAATGCAGCAGCAACACCTTGCAAATCGGCCACTGTTTTAGCAGCATCCAGGGCAGCAATGTTTTTTTGCATGGCCGCAGTATACTTGTCGCTTTGCGCAAATGCGGTGACCAACAAGCTGCATAAAAGAAGAGAAAGCATACACCTTTTCATAATTGAGCATTTTAAATTAATGATAAATAGTTATAGATTATTATTGATTGCGTCCTGCGTTCTGTCTACCCCCCAACTGATAAAGCATCCCACAAAATAAAAGCGATTAGCCGGGTTGGTAATGGGTTGCTTTATGGCTCCATTGTAAGAATAATTATAGCCATATACCGGGGTATAGCCGAGTATGTTGCTGATGCTGGCAAACCATACCACAAACGCCTTTGCATTGGTTTTGCCTACTGAAGGAACGTATTCCATACTAAAATTCAGCGAGTGATAATCTTTTGTTACACCCTGGTCGGCAACATAATATTTGTTGCCACTGTTTACCTGGAAATTGTAGTAGGGACGACCCGTGGCGTAACTGTAAGTAAAGTTAAAACCCGTTTTCATTTTCATAAAGAAGCGCTTCATCACCAGCGATGCCGTATGCGTGGCGGCAAAATTCGGTTTTAACGACTCTGTAAAATTGAGGTAGTTGCGTTTGGTATCCAGGAATGAATAGCTAATCCAGTAATCAAAATCTTTGATTGATTTTTTATCTCTCCAGAAAAGCTCAATACCTTTTGCATACCCATCGCCTGAATTATTAAAGTCTGAATAATAGTACGAATTGGGTACCGTTTTTATAAGGTCATTGTATTTTTTGTAGTAAGCTTCAACCCTGAACACACGGTCTTTGCTCATTTTCTGGTAGTTGATGATATAATGGGTAGCTTTTGTAAAACCAAGGTTGGTGGTATAGAACAATTGCGTGTTTTCGGGTTTTTGATAAAAAATACCGTATGCCACTGATACCTGGCCGTCTTTGCCGGTTTTATAAGCAAGTGAAACACGGGGTGCAATATCTGCTTTCTGAATAGAAGAAGCGTACTCGCCGCGCACACCCAGTTTAGCTGCCAGCGCATTGGTGATGTAAATATCCGATTCAACAAAAGCAGCCGAATAATTATCAATGAGTTTATGCAGCGTATCGTTTACACGCGTGGTGTTGTAGGAGTGCTGAAATTCGCCGCCAAAACGGATAGAGCTGATAGCGCCCAATTTTTTGTCGAACACTGCTTTGGCCTGCGCCAGATCCTGCCGGTTTTTCAAAGCCAGATTTTTACCCTGCATCCAATAGGTTGAGTTATTAAAAATCCGCACCTGGTTCTTCTCATCCTGCACCTGCAGTATAATATTGTCGTTATTGGTGCTGTAGCCGCCTGCCAGGTTCATTTTCCATCCTTTGCCCAGGTATTCTCTCCAGCTCAGGTTATTGTACCAGTTAGTATTCTTTAAATCGAAGGCATTTTTTAAATAACTGCTGTCTATATCTGGCCGGCGCAGGCCAAGCGTGCTATATGAAAAAGTAGTATAGTATTTTATCATGCCGCCCGACTTCGTTTTTATCCGGAAGTTGGCATCGCCCGAATGGAACTGTGGTATGCGAAAATAATCGGGCGTTTGTTTTACGGCCTTAAAGTACAGACCTACATTGGTATACCCGTAATTGATGCCCCAGGATGATTTTTTATTGTTAGATAGCTGCTGCGTACCAATACCCACAAATAATGGGGAGATAGTAGCGTCTACTTCCGATTTTTCGGGCAGGTCTATGGATTCAAGCAACAGAACAGAAGATAAAGCCTGGCCGTATAAGGCAGAGTAACCACCGGTACTGAAAACGGTTCCTTTAAACAAAAACGGCGAAAAACGGCCCCGCTGCGCTATATCCGGCACGCTGGTATTATATGGGTTATTAACCAGGGTACCGTCTATGTATTGCTTAGCCTCATATCCTGCTCCACCCCGCACAAACAGCCCCTCCTGCTCCCCCACCTGTTGCGCACCCGGCAGGGTTTTGAGCGCAGCCGTTATATCCGCATTAGAACCTGCTGTAGTGGCTATATCCAGCGAGCTCATTACAGCGCCCCTTTTTGAGTCCCCGGCGGCAAATGAGCCTGCCGTGATAGTAACAGCTTTTAGCTCATTGGGTTCCTCCCTGAGGCTGATATCAAGCGTTATAGCCTCAGCACCGATGTTGATTGGCTGCTCAAAAGATTTAAAGCCAATGGAGCTGGCAGTAATGGTGTGCGCGCCTTTTTCAGTGGTTTTAAACTGGAAACGGCCTGTGGAATCGGATGTACCGCCGTCGTATGAATCTTTGATAGCGATGCTGACGCCCGGCAAGGGACGTCCTTTGTTATCTTTTGTTTTACCGGATATAACTACCTGGGCATTGGCTGCGGCAGATAAAAGAATAAGGTTTATAAATAGCAAAAACTGTCTCACGGCGGCTAATTTTTAACAAACATAAATTGGTTTATAATATACACCAATTGTTGATCCTCCAGCTGTCGGTTTTTACCGGTCAATGGCCGTTTTACCAGTTTATATGGCATAAACAGAGAGGCGGAAAGTGCGGCCAGACAACATGAAAAAACAAAAAGCCAGGCATAGAAATGCCCGGCGTTGTTGATCGTACCCTTTAAAATAAATCGTTGTATAGTTAAGCCGCAGAACGGCCGACGTTTAAAATGAGCCCCGTTTAGAAAAACAGGGCGTTGTTGATCGTACCCTTTAAAACTAAATTCTTACTTGTTCGATTTAACTACAGACTGAACTGCTGTTACATTTCCGTTGATAACTCTCACTACATACATGCCGGCGGGTACCTGCGACATGGCAATTGTTTCTGTTTGACTGGCATACTGCACAGTATATGATTTTATAATTTGTCCGTTGGTATTGGTTAACTGGTAGCTGATGGTTTTACCCTGCCAGTTTTGCGGAACTGTAATTCTCACATCGGTTACTACCGGGTTAGGGTAAGCTAGAATTTTTACCAGGTCTGATGATGCTTTTCCGATGCGCACAATTCTTACGTCAGATGTTTTGCTGCGGCCGTCTGCATCCACCATTTTAAGACGGTAATAAATTACACCACTGTTGCCGGCAGGAATTTTATCGTTATAGCTGTAATCAATACTGATATCGCTATTGCCTGCTGCAAAAACCATGGCTGCATCTGAATATTCGATGCCATCAAAACTTCTTTCGATAATAAAATGACTAGAATTCTTTTCTGAAGTGGTAGTCCACTTTAATGATACCGTGTTATTGCTAAACATTGCGTTCCAGTTAACCAGTGTTACAGGCAAAAGCGTAGTAACTGAATTGCCGTACGTAAAGGTTTTGAACCAGAAAGAATACATTCTGTCTGCTGCGCCACTTACACCACTGCTTTTGGCACCGGTACGCAATTTGAATGAGCTGGTAGCGAGGTAAGTATTGGTAACCATTACCGTAGTAGCCAGTGTGTCAATATTTGTATAGTTGGAAACCGGTCCGTCAAAACGTTCTCCTATATTGGTCATTTTACCATTTACTTTTTCTTTTAATATGGAGGCAACCAATGTTGAGTTATTTTCCAGTAAAAAAGAAGTTTGGTCGTAAAATGATACATACTCGCTTATCTTATCATTGTTACCATCTATGTCAAGGCCAGACAGGTTAAATGCTGCTACCGGAATGGGTATAGTTGTATTGGTAATAACAAAATCTATTGAAAACTCCATCCACCACTCGGTGTGGCCTGCAGGAGATGTATTGTTGCCATAGGTTACCTGTGGCTGAAATGCTTTATCGAAACCTGTATTAGAAAGATCAATTGAAACCAGTGTCACCATTGAAGAAGAAACATCATTTATTTTTACCAGTGCGTCAACACCTGTCAGTACTTTGGCAAAGCGGTAGGTGGCGTTCTTCTCGCCGGCATTGCCTGACACCAGTACAGGGTTTTTAAATACAAGTTCCTCTGAACTTTCCTGTGCGTGTGCAACTGAATATCCTGCAGAAATCAATAAAATGGATGCAAGGATCACTTTTACAAAAGAGAGCGTGATGGTAATGAATTTGGGGCTGGGGTACAAAAATTTCATAAAGTACGTTTTGAAAGGGTAAGAATACATTGTACGGCCACAGGCGATTGGAAGAAAATCAGAACGACTTTTCCAGGAGAATTGGAGAAATATGCGAAATCAGTAAAATTTGTTTGGGAGGAGATTGGGTACGGTATTCTGGAGGAATTGGGCTAGGGTGTTCCGGTGAGTAACCCGGTGACACAAAGATTAACCGTAAATTCCGAAGATGCAAGTGTTTGAAAAAAAATTTGTTCTTTTTTTTCGTTGGGTATGCCAGATGCATCGATAAACAATCTAAAAACGGCGTTGAATAAAACTAAAAAGAGCGGCTCGTTACCGAACCGCTCTTACCAAAATCAGTATAAACTATTTATTTATAAGCTGGTATTACATTTTTCGCAAGGTCTGTCATGCGCTTCAGGTTATCATCGCTCAGATTACCTTTTTTGAAATCGGCCAATACATCAGGCAACTTGTTTTCCATTTCCACCAGAAAATGTTCTTCAAATGCCTTTACATTTTTAACTGCTACGTCTCTTAACAAACCTTGTGTACCCAGGTAAATTATCGCAACCTGTTTTTCTACAGACATGGGTGAATATTGCAGTTGTTTCAATATTTCCACGTTACGGGCACCTTTGTCAATTACGTTTTTGGTAGCAGCATCCAGGTCTCCACCAAACTTAGAGAAAGCTTCCAGCTCGCGGTAAAGTGCCTGGTCCAGTTTCAGAGTTCCGGCTACTTTTTTCATTGATTTAATTTGAGCGTTACCACCCACCCTGCTAACGGAAATACCTACGTTAATAGCAGGACGGATACCGGCATTGAACAGGTTACCTTCCAGGAAGATTTGCCCGTCTGTGATAGAAATTACGTTAGTAGGAATGTATGCAGATACGTCGCCCGCCTGTGTTTCAATAATGGGCAATGCCGTTAAAGAACCACCGCCTTTTACAAGATGCCTGATAGATTCTGGCAGATCATTCATCTTTTTAGCCACGTCATCTTTGGCAATTACTTTTGCAGCTCTTTCCAGCAAACGGCTATGCAGGTAGAATACATCACCAGGGTATGCTTCACGGCCGGGTGGGCGGCGCAGCAGCAATGATACCTCGCGATAAGCCACGGCCTGTTTAGACAAATCGTCATAAATAATCAGTGCCGGACGCCCGGTATCGCGGAAGAACTCTCCAATAGCGGCTCCGGCAAAAGGTGCATAGAACTGTTGTGGTGCAGGGTCTGATGCAGATGCAGCCACAATGGTAGTGTAAGCCATAGCGCCATTCTCTTCCAATGTTTTCATTACACCTGCAATGGTAGAAGCTTTCTGTCCTATAGCAACATAAATACAATAAACTGTTTTGCCCGCTGCATGAAATTCTTTCTGGTTAATGATGGTGTCAACACAGATGGCGGTTTTACCGGTCTGGCGGTCTCCAATTACCAGCTCACGCTGTCCGCGGCCAATCGGTATCATGGCATCAATGGCTTTAATACCTGTTTGCAGCGGCTCTTTTACCGGTTCGCGAAAGATAACGCCCGGGGCTTTGCGCTCAAGCGGCATTTCGTACAACTCTCCGGCAATAGGTCCTTTACCATCTATCGGCTCGCCCAGCATATTAATAACGCGTCCGGCAAGGCCATCACCCACACGGATAGAGGCAATTTTACCGGTACGGCGTACCTTGGCACCTTCCTTAATAGCACCGCTTTCACCCATCAATACCACACCCACATTGTCTTCTTCCAGGTTAAGGGCAATTGCTTTTACTCCGTTTTCAAACTCTACCAGTTCGCCGGAGCGTACATTATTGAGTCCGTACACGCGGGCAATACCATCACCAACCTGTAATACGGTACCTACTTCTTCCAATTCGGCGCCTGCATTAAAGTTGCTCAGTTGCTGGCGCAGTATCGCAGATATTTCATCTGGTTTAATTTCTGCCATGATGTTTTATTTATCGCCGGCTTCAGCCGGTATGTTTAAAAAAATATAATGAACCAAATTGTATGCTTAGCTGGTACTGGTAACGCTTACCGTATCTGCTGTATGTAAATATTCTGGCTAAACTGTTTGCGGATATCCCTCAAATCTCTTTCAATACTGGCATCTACCAGGTTGTTATTGAATTCAAGCACAAAACCGCCAATCAATTCTTCTTTTACCGCTGTCTCCAGTTCTATATTTTGCAAACTGGTCTCGGCCTTCATTTTGGCAACAATGGACTGCTTCAATTCATCGCTGATGGCAGTAGCGGTAGTTAATTTTACCGTATGAATCCCTTTCAACTCATTGTACTGGGCAATGAATGCTGCAATGATCTCTGGTATATATTCTTCACGCGTTTTACTGATGAGCAGCTTATTGAATAAAGCGGTCAACTGGCTAACTTTACCGTCTGTAAGCGCGTTCAGGATGTTTTGTTTTTTATCGCCCTTAATAACCGGGCTGCGTAAAACGCTTACTAGTTCTGGGCTACTTTTACAAACTGCCTGCAGGTATTGCATGTCTTTGTACACTGCTTCCAGCTGACCCTGCTCTGTAGCCAGATCAACCAAACTTTTTGCGTACCTGCCTGCTAAACGTGGATTGGGCATTCTTGTTAGCTTTTAGCTGTTAGCTATTAGCCGTTAGAAACTAGCCGCGTCGCTGTAGCTAACAGCTTGCAGCTAATGGCCAACAGCTTTAATTAAGTTTTACTTCTTCCGCCAGTTCTTTAATATATTTTTCCTGTTCTGTTTTATTGCCCAGTTCCCTGCGCAATACTTTCTCAGAAATTTCTATCACCATATTACCAACCTGGTTTTTAAGGTCGGTGATAGCAGCCATTTTTTGCTGGTTGATCGTTGACTGCGCATCGGCTACAATACGGTCGTACTCGCTCCTGGCTTTATCTTTTGCTTCGGCTATCATTTTATCTGATACTTCTTTTGCATCCCTGATGAGTGATGCTCTTTCTTCACGTGCTTTTACCAGCAGGGCTTCGTTATCGCTTTTCAGCTGCAACATTTCCTGTTTTACTCTTTCAGCGGTAGACAGTGAATCAGCAATTGATTTTTCACGGTCTGCCAGGCCCTTTACAATGGCTGGCCAGGCATATTTTTTTAAGATAAAGAACACCACCAGGAAGGCTACGAGTGTCCATATCAACAATCCAAATTCTGGGAGAAGTAATTTCATACCTTATTTAAGTTTGAGCGTTTCCGTTATCTCATTCACCTGTGCTGCAGAATTAACTGCATCCTCCGCCCTTTGCTTTGGATGCAGTTGGTTTCTTTTGCAATGATTACAATACCATTGCCAAAAAGCCTACAATGATAGCAAACAGGGCAGCACCTTCTACAAGCGCCGCTGTAAGAATCATGTTAGCCCTGATGTCGTTAGACGCTTCTGGCTGACGTGCAATAGCTTCTACCGCACCTTTACCAATCTGGCCAATACCAACACCTGCTCCAAGAGCGGCAAGACCAGCACCGATAGCACCACCTGCATTTGCATTTGGCACAGTACTAAGAAGAACAGTCATTAAATCCATAATTGTGAATTTATATTGAGTGATAAAAAACTAATGATTATACCATTACAGGAATATCGGGCAGGCCATTTTCATGTTCATGGTGGTCATGGTCATGATCGCCCTCCATTGCCTGTCCTATAAAAACTGCGGTCAGCATGGTAAAAATAAATGCCTGCAAAAAGGCTACAAGTACTTCAATAAAATAAATGAAGATGGTAAAAGCCAGCGAAAACGGGGCCGTACCCCAGCCAGCAGCCGCACTCATGTTACCAAAGATAAATATCAGTGAAATCAAACAGATTATGATGATGTGGCCCGCTACCATATTGGCAAAAAGACGAATGATGAGAGCGAAGGGCTTAATGAAAACGCTGATGAACTCTACGGGTACCAAAATAAATTTTACGCCCAATGGCACGCCCGGCGGATTAAAGATATGCGCCCAGTAATGCCCGTTGGTGCTAAACATAATCACCACAAATGAAATGACGCCCAGTACAGCTGTGAAAGCTATGTTTCCGGTTACGTTGGCCGAACCAGGAATTAGGCCGAAAATATTATTGATGAGGATAAAAAAGAAAATGGTGAGCAGGAAGGGCAGGAATTTGACATATTTCTTACCCAGGTTGGGTTTGGCCACTTCATCGCGCACAAAAATAATGACAGGTTCTATTAAGCCTTGTGCACCTTTGGGAGCTGAGGTTACACCCTGCCCCATTTTGTATTTTTTGGCGATGTTCAGCATTATCCATGTAAAAAAGAACAGCGCCAGCAACATTTGTACTACGTTGCGGGTAAGCGACAGATCATAGATTCTTACCGACTCGTCAATGGCGCCTGATTCATTTACAGCCACTATGTCCTGCGCATTGTATTTGGTGGGATCCAGTTCCAGGGCCTCAATTTTCTCATCTGTAAGCATCATGTAATTGAGGTGGTTCTCTTCGCCATGATGAAATTTAGAAGACATAAACGCCTCCAAACCCCTTTGTTTTGAATACAATATAACAGGCAGGGGCAGAGAAACGGGATGCTTTTCGCCATTCTCTTTCACAATGTCCAGCAGGTGAAAATCATGGTTATTTAAAACGTGGCCAAAAATTACTTCCTTGGCATTAAAGCCCTTTTTTTCCTCTTTGGGATGATGCTCCGGCTGGGCGGATGCAGTGTTGAAAATAACCAGGAAAAATAAGCTGAAAACCGCTGCCAATAAGGATTTGAGGCTGTTTTGAAACATACTGGTTGCTAAATTTGGCGCAAAGATAAGGAGGTGGGGTTTAAAAACCGAAAACGATCAGAAAAAAGATAGCCCGATTTTTAGCAGGCAACCAGTCGGCTTTTTGAGGCGTATTCCATTAAAATAAACCCTCAGAAAATGCTCAAAAAACTATTGTTTGCGCTGTTGCTTTGCACCGCCCTTCTGGCCTGTTCAAAAAATGATGACAATAATAACAACAACAATGACGACCATATTACTGCCTCGCAGGTACCTGCCCCGGTAATGACCGCTTTTACCACGCGTTACCCGGCAGCCAGTGGTCAGATTGAATGGGAACTTGAACATGGCAATACCTACAAAGTGAAATTTTTTATTGGCAGCCAGCGCTGGCAGGCCCAGTTTACCACCAACGGCACATTTATAGATGAGAAGAAGATTTAATCGTGAGGCGTGAGACGTGAGGCGTGAGGCGTCAGTCTTGAGGATGAGTAAGGGTTTGAACGTGCGGCGTAGGCAGCTTCTGACGTTCATGGCTCACGTCTTGGGTTCCGCCAGTATTTTCTGGATTTTTTCCAGCTCCATTACATCAATTTGATCCTTCGGCCGATTGACTATTTTCTTGTTTTCAATAAGATGGTTAATGTGCAGAAAAGGAACCATAACGCCTTCAATTTCGGCCACAGGAGCTAGATTAAAACACTCATCAAAAGAAAAATCAATGCCTTTAAGAGAGGTCAGGATATCTAATCGAACGCCATTGTTTAGTCTGAAATCTACCCAGCCAGGAACAAATTGCATTGTCTCCATAGATTCATAGTCTCCCATACCTAATTCTTTAAATGCATTCCGAAGTTTCTGCCTGTTAGACAAACTGTCTTCAATCAATATGTCAATATCACCAGTATAACGCTGGTACCCATGAAAATTGGTCGCAAATCCGCCTACCATTATATACCGAACATTATTCTCAGATAAATGACGCCATAGACCAAGGAAAGAATCGTCGTAAACGTCCATAGAAATCAAAATTATTTATAATGAATTTTTGCTTTACGCATTTGATTATTCATTTTCATTAGCGTCATTAAAAAACGAAATTTTTCAGTATCTGTTCTATTGACAGCTTCCCGCAAACGCGCCTCTTCCAGGGCCTCCCGGCTGGCATACACAGGGGGTTCTTCATTTACCTGGTGTGGCTGTTCATCCAGTTTGTAGTTGCGCGGTTCCATTCATCAAATTTACTAAAATTTTTGACAATTAAAATTGGGGGTAAGAGATAAATTACAAAGCGGGAACCGTCTTTTTTTCAAATTGCATTTCATACAGGCGGGCATAAAATCCGTTGGCCTTCAGGAGCTCGTCATGGCTGCCCATTTCCTTTATTTCGCCTTTATCCAGCACCATGATCTTATTGGCTTTTCTGATGGTAGACAACCGGTGTGCAATCACAATAGAGGTTCTTCCGGCAATCAGTTTGTCGATGGCCCCCTGTATGAGTTGTTCGCTGGAAGTATCTACCGAAGAAGTGGCTTCATCCAGCACCAGAATAGACGGGTCATACAACAATGCCCTGATAAAGGATAACAATTGCCGCTGACCCAGCGAGAGCGTAGCACCTCGTTCCATCACATTGTAATCATAGCCGCCCGGCAACTCCATAATAAAGTCGTGCATGCCAATGAGACGCGCCGCTTCTATTACACGCTCACGCGTGATGTCTGGATTGCGCAGCGTAATGTTATCCATAACAGATCCGGAAAAAAGAAATACATCCTGCAAAACAATGCCGATGCGGCTGCGCAATGTATCGAGATTATACTGTTCAATATTTATATCGTCTACCTGAATGCGCCCTTGTTGTATGTGGTACAGCCGGTTGAGCAAACTGATGATGGATGTTTTACCGCTGCCTGTATGGCCTACTATTGCCAGAGTTTCACCAGGCGGTATAGTAAAAGAAAGATTCTTTAGTACATAACGTTCATCTGTATACGCAAAATATACTTTGTCAAATTCAATCTTTCCTTTTACAGTGGCTGGTGCATAATCGCCCCTGGCGGTATCTGGAATAAAATCATCGTTGTCAAGCACCTTAAATACCCGCTCGCCGGCAATCATGCCCATTTGAAGTACATTGAATTTATCGGCAATAACACGCAACGGCCTGAACAGCAGATTTAAGAATAGAAAAAAGGAAATCATTTTGCCAATCATTTCACCGGCAGCCGCGGGGTTGGTATCCTTCATAAGGTTGGCCTCGCTGGCCGCCCACCAAATCAGCAGGCTGGTAGATACCGCCAGTACTATTTCCACCACCGGAAAAAAAATTGAGTAAGCAAAAATGGCATTTATATTGGCATTGCGGTGGTCTTTGTTAATGCGCGTAAACTTGGCGGCTTCCCGTTCTTCTGATGCAAATGCCTGCACCACATGCATACCGGTTATATGCTCCTGCACAAAAGCATTTAAGGCCGCCACCGCATTGCGCACGCGGATGAAAGATTTATTGACGGCTTCTTTAAAAAAATAGGTAGCCACTATCAATACCGGAAAAGGAGCCAGGCAGATAAGCGATAGTTTCCAGTCTACTGCAAACATCACTATCAGCACAGAAATAATAGACAGCAAATCGGCAATAATGGGTATCAGCCCGTCAGAAAAAATATCATTGATAGATTCAATATCATTGATGGTTCGGGTGGTGAGTGTTCCGATAGGCGTATTGTCAAATTGTGACAGGTTAAGCCCCAGTATCTTGTTATACACCTGCACACGCATATCTTTTACCACATTCTGCCCCAACCATGCGGTGATATAAGAAAAATAAAAACGCACCACGCTTTCTACCAGCAGCAATACAATCTGTATGATGGTGATGGTAACCACCATTTCTACAAAATAATTGCGCTGGCCTGCGGTAGCCGATGCACTGCCATAAAAAAAACGGCTGACCGCTTCCAGAAAATGTACAAAAGCATTGCCGTTTGCGGGCGTTCCCCCCTTTACATAACCATTGATAGTAAGTTGTACCAGATATGGCCGTATGGGTGCAAACACAGCCAATAAAACAGCCAGTGATAAAGAAGTATAAAATTTATTCTTGTATGGCCCGGCAAATCGGAATACCCTTTTGAGCAAAGCAAAATCAAAAATTTTTTTCCTGGGCTGCTGGTCTGGCATAAGGGGCAAAGATAAGCTAAGAGAGTAAAGAAGAAAAAGAGATAAGCTAATAGTATGAAAAAGAAAAAGAGCGCAAAGACGGTAAAAGAGAATAATGAGACTACTGAACGTCAGGCATCATGATATCAGCGGTAACAGATGAGCGACTGTAACGCACAGCTATGACTGCCAACGATGCCGCATTACAAGAAATCAGACATCATTACATCAGCAATCAGAGATGATTAGAGATCAGCCATAGATTTACGATAGGCTTTAATAAATATGGCACCCAGGTTTTTGTACGGCGGAATATAATCATCAAACTTCTCTTTTGAGTCGCCCACAAACTGTTTGCTCAGGTCTTTCCACATGGGCAACCAGTCTATGTTGCGGCCGCCCAGCAGTATATTATTCATGGCTTTCAGAATAGGCTCGTTCACTGTTTTTGTACCTACCTGTTTGGAAGAAATGATATGTGCATCTCCGCTAATGGTGAGTACTTCATTTAAATTATTATACCCACCGCATGATCCAAGCACCACTATACGGGCTGAAGGCTGAATTTGCGCAAGCGAATATTTTACATGATAACTATGGCCCCGGTGAATAAAAATAGTGGGCTTCAGGTGCTGCTGATCAAGATAAGCATTTAATTTTTCCTGTGCTTTGGCATCAGGATCATCCGGCCCGTACAATGGTCTGTTCGCAAATATCCAGACGGGTTTGCCTTTAACTGATTTTATAGATAGCCAGTTTTCATTTTCCGACATTCTCCATTCTGGTTTACCGGCAAATAAGGCTTTGAAATTGGCGTAAGAATTCTGCCCGTCCTTGTCTTCATCGCCATAAAAAAACACTTCCTGCACTACCCTTCCGCTATCGCCTGTTAAACTGCTATAATCCACTGAATAGATAGGTGGAATGCCAAGCTCTTTTGACAGATCGATCTTTTTGGTGGTATCAGCCGATTCAAAAAGTGTTTTTTCCAGGCGGTATACCACCATACCATTTTTATCATTATTTCTTACACAGCGTTCATAATTCCAGTTGGCTTCATCCAACATAAAATTAGCCAGTGCGGTATTTTTTTCTACAATGCTGCTGTAAGAGTCTGCTACGTCTACGGCGTCTTCTACGGTTGCACTGGTGGTTGTTTTTTCAAGCCCAATCATAAATGCTTTCATCAAAGAAGTGGCATTGTCTGCAGGCATTGATTTAAGCAATGTATCCAGGGTATTGTAAGCGGCAGACATTTTAATGAACTTGCGAAAATAATCGGCCTTTACACTCAAAATTAGGCTGTCTCCACGCGGGTTCTTCATTTTTTCAAAAATGCGTTTATACACGCCAAGATAACTGGAGGTATAAATAACATCTTCGCTTACCACGCACAGGTAGTACAGTTCCTGCGGTGTTAAAGGTTCCAGGCTTTTAAACCTAACCGGGTCTGGCTGATCATGCAGGCCGTTAATTTCATTCACAAACGCTTCAATGGCTTTTTTGGCCAGCATCCGCGTAAGCGATTGCATTTCCATGGGGGTATCTTTTGCGGGAGCCATCATTCTGCCTGCAAATTCAATCCTTGTTTTTACCAGCAGCCTGTAATAGGCAAGGTTATCATCTTTTATTTTGTCGATGTCTTCAAAAGTAATTTTATTGTTTACCAGCAGGTCAATAAACGGAAAATACAACTGGCCGCTTTTGCTTACCGCCATCTTAGCAACGGTGCGTACAAAAGGATCGTTCATGGAACGGATGCGCGCGCCCAGCCTGTCGCCTACCGCAGCATAATTATAAAATTTTCTAAGATCACTATGTGCTGCTGTTTTGATAAGGCTGTCTGCAGAAGGAAGATCTGTATTACGCTGCAATACGTTCAGTGTCTCGTCTGGGTGAAGCTGTATGTATTTTTCAATCAGTATCGGGCCAGATGGCTTAACACCGGCATTTTCAGGAAATTTGAAGCATTCTATTAATATCTTGCCCACGGGATAACTGTTGGCCACAATCACCGGTTCAATACTTTCTTTTTTGATATCAAGCGCCATGGCTTTTTCATAGGCATTTACCAGGTCGGTAGCCATATACAGCGGGTAATCTCTTTTCTGCACGTTGGTTCTGTAACCATTGAGTAGCGTTTCAAGTCCCAGTATATATTTTACCTTACCAGAATGCGATAAAACAGAATCCTGTTCAATCTTTTGCTGCAGTTCATCTACCCTGTCTAAAACGGCATATTCTACCTGGCCGTTTACCGTCATGTCTTTGGAAAGCGAAATGGCATCATCCTTTTTGCCATCCATGTCTTTAATGCGTTGCTGCTGAGCGTCTACCTTATCGTGAAAGATGATACGGCCTTTATCTGGCACAAACCTGTAAGCCGGGGGCTGGGCCTGGGCAAAAACCACACAACTGGTGAACACGAAGTAGGCAAATATCATTTTTTGCATAAGGGCTATTGTCAGGTATAAGGGCAAAAATACTACCAATCCGCTGCACAAAACGGGAAAATTGTGTTTGTATTGGCTTTGCTTAAAAAATACGGCCTGGTTGGCACAAAACCCCAACCACGCCATTTTCACATACTTTATCTCATCAGCACACCACATTTATTTTTCTGAACAAATCATTTGCTGCATTGTATTGGCTAACTCGCACGTGCCGTGCCGTATTAAGAAATTGTAAACTTAATATTATCATTTTCCCGTCATTGTCATTTAAACTAGGTTTGCGCAAACAAAAAGTCCGCATGGAAAGTAAGGGGAAAAAAATATTGATTGCAGATGATGAACCGGACATACTGGAGATTGTTCATTATAACCTGAAACAGGAAGGCTATGAAGTGTATACTGCCAAAGATGGCGATGATGCATTGGCAAAGGCCAAACAATTAAAGCCCGATCTTATCATCCTGGATATTATGATGCCCAAAAAGACGGGCGTGGAAGTTTGTACTATCCTGCGCACCCAACCGGCTTTTAAAGACACACTAATCATTTTTTTAACGGCGCTGAGTGATGAATCATCACAAATAAAAGGCCTCGATACCGGCGCAGACGATTATGTAAACAAGCCCATCAGCACCAAAGTGCTGGTAAGCCGCGTTAATGCCCTGTTCAGGCGTGTAAACAAATCAGAGTATGAGAGCAGCAATAGCCTGCAGTTTGACAACCTGCTGATTGACCCCCAGCAGTATATTGTGAAAGTGAACAATGAAGAAATGACGCTGGCCAAAAAAGAGTTTGAATTATTATACCTGCTGGCCGCCCGCCCGGGGCGGGTTTTTTTACGCAACGAAATACTGAACCAGGTATGGGGCAACGATGTAATTGTGGGAGACCGCACCATTGATGTACACATCCGTAAAATACGCCAGAAACTAGACCTGGATTGCATTACCACCGTAAAAGGCGTAGGTTACAAATTTAACCTGTAGCCTAACACTTTATCTACCTACTAAATACTACATACTAAATACTTTCCTGTAGATTGCAATCAGAAAAAGGAGCTTTGCATGGATTTTAAAAACCTTTCTCCCCGCCAGGTAGCCGCTGTAAATGCTTTATCTATTTCTATACTGGTAGCACTGGCCAATTATATTTTTATCAATAGCTGGTGGATTGCATTGATTACACTGGTAGTGCTTTTTATTATCTCTTACTCACTTATCAATTTTCTGTTGCAGGAGTTTATTTACCGCCGTATTAAACTCATTTATAAATTTATCTACCAGACAAAAGCCAGCAAAAAAGAAGAAACTTATTATAAATACGTGCTTCCCAAAAAAAGCATCGATGAAGTGAGTGAAGATGTAGAGAAATGGGCAGAACAGCGCAAGGCAGAAATTGAAATCTTAAAAGAAAACGAAATCTACCGCAAAGAATTTCTGCAAAACCTGGCGCACGAATTCAAAACACCCATTTTTGCCATACAGGGTTATGTGGATACACTGCTTGATGGCGCCATGGAACAACCCGACATTAGAAAAAAATTTCTGGAAAACGCCAGCCGCAATATAGACCGCCTGGTAAACCTGATGAATGACCTCGATGAAATTTCGAAATTGGAAAGCGGTGAACAGCTATTATACAAACAGAATTTTATTATTCAGGATCTGATAAAGGAAGTATTTGAATCGCTCTCTATTAAAATGATGCAAAAACACATTACCTGCAGTATTAAAAAAGGTTGTGAAGCACCGGTAGCTGTTTTTGCCGACAAAGAAAAAATAAGACAGGTATTGATAAACCTTGCCGAGAACGCATTTAAATATGGCAAGACCGATGGAAATATTGTAGCCAGCGTATACCGTACCGATGGAGAACATGTGCTTACAGAAATCAGCGATGATGGCATTGGTATTGAAGAGGAACACCTCTCGCGCATATTTGAACGTTTTTACAGAACCGATGCAGCCAGAAGCCGCGATAAAGGCGGCACCGGGCTTGGACTTGCCATCTGCAAGCACATTATTGAAGCACACGGCCAGTCTATACATGTACGCAGCACACCCGATATTGGTACCTCTGTTGGTTTTACGCTCGAGACCCGCAAGGACTGATCATGGATAAACTTATCGATTACTTAATGCAATAGTAATTGTGTATTTTACAGATACCAATACATTCGCACCAATGCTGACTGTTCCTGTTCAAAAATTTGTAGCCAGGTCGCCTTACTCATTGTTTGCCTGGGCGGCATTTGCCAGTTTTGCAACTTACTTCTGCATGTATGGTTTCAGAAAACCTTTCAGCGCAACTACGTTCGACGGACAAACTGCATTTGGCATTTCCTTTAAATCCGCTTTGGTAGTGGCGCAGGTATTTGGGTATATGACGGCAAAGATCATTGGCATAAAATTCATCTCTGAAGTAAACAAAAGCAGGCGTGCTTTTTATATTCTGGCATTAATTGGGGCCGCTCATATCAGCCTGTTATTACTGGCATTGGTACCCAAACCGTACAATGTGTTTTTTCTTTTTACCAACGGGCTTTCGCTGGGCCTTATCTGGGGGCTGGTATTCAGTTTTATTGAAGGCAGAAAGTTTACAGATATGCTGGCGCTGATACTGAGCACCAATTTTATCTTTAGTTCAGGCGTGGCAAAAAGCCTTGGGCGGGTTAGTATTGAAACCTGGCAGATATCCGAAATTTATACACCGTTTGTAACGGGCATTCTTTATATACCCTTGTTATTACTGGCCGTGTGGATGCTCACCAAGATACCTCCCCCTTCAGCGGCAGAGTCTGCCAGCCGTGGAGAAAGGGTTACACTAAACGGCAAAGAACGCATCAGCCTTTTCAAAAAGTTTTTTACCGGGCTGGTCGCCATCACTATCATTAACCTGCTGCTAACCATTCTCAGAGATGTAAAAGACAATTACGCGGTAGAAATATTGCGGACGCTTAAACCGTCTTTTAAGCCGGCCATATTTGCACAAATGGAAACCGTGGCAGCTATTATAGTATTATTGCTTTTGTTATTGCTGACAACATTCAAAAATCACTTTAAAAGTATTGCCGCCCACCATATTGCCATTGGCTGCGGCCTTCTTACCATTCTGCTATCTGCCTGGTTACTGCAGCAGCAAATATTTGACCCGGTGATTAACCTGGTGCTGAATACGGTGGGGGTATATGTTTGCTACAATACATTGCAATGCCTTTTTCTTGACCGCTTTATTGCGGCTTTCAGGGTGAAAGGCAATATTGGGTTCTTCTTTTATTTTATGGATGCTGTTGGCTACCTCGGCAGCTGTTTTATTATTGTAAACAAAGAAGTACTGAATGCCCGGTTAAACTGGCTCAATTATTTTTTAATTATTAGTTTTATTTTGGGTATCATTGGAATTATAGCAATTATTATTTCATGGATATACTTCAAAAGAAAATATACAACCATCATATCAACCACCGCCTGATTGTTTATGCGTTCATCTCATTATGACCTGATTATTGTAGGTGCCGGCGCCCTCGGCAGTTTTCACGCTTATCATGCCTGTAAAAAAAAACTGAAAGTGCTGTTGCTGGAAAAAGATTTTCAGCCGCAAGAGGCTACTGTGCGCAATTTTGGCCAGGTAGTGCCCTCTGGTATGAGCCGCGGTAAATGGCAACATTACGGCAGAAGAAGCCTGGAGATCTATAAATCGCTGCAAAGCAAATTCGATATTTCTGTAAGGCAGCATGGCTCAGTATACATTGCCTCTGATGAAACAGAACTCACGCTTATCAATGAACTGCGAGATATCAACCGCAAAGACGGTTACCTTTCTATGCTGCTGAAGCACCAGGATTGCATTGACAGATACCCGGGACTGAAAGAAAGCTATTGCAAAGGCGGTATTTTTTACCCGGAAGAAATTACCGTTGAACCCGCTGTAATGATACACCGCGTAATTGCATATATGCAGGAACAACTGGGCCTGACCTACCAACCCAATACCCTGGTTAGTTTTTGCGACTTTGTAAACGGCAAATGCATTGTGGAAGACAATCTTGGCAGGGCCTTTACCAGTGATAAAGTGATTGTCTGCAACGGGCGCGATTTCCGGAATCTCTACCCGAAGGTGTTTTATGAAAGCGATATAGAGGTTTCTAAATTACAGATGATGAAAACTGTGCCGCAACCCGGGTATCAGCTTAAAGGGTCTATACTAACGGGGCTCAGTATACGCCGTTATGAGAGTTTCCAGGAATGCCCTTCCTACCAGGCGCTAAAAGCCGCGGAGATAAACCCGCAATGCAAAAAATGGGGGATTCATATTCTTTTTAAACAGGCTACAGATGGAAGCATTATCATTGGCGATTCTCACGAGTATGCCAATGCACAGGAACAGGATACACTGGGCTTTGAGGTAAACCAGGAAATCAATGACATCATCATAGCAGAAGCAAAAGCCATTTTTGATTTGCCTACATGGCAGATAGCTGCTTCATGGAATGGATTCTACGGGCAAAGCAAAAGCCATGATGTGTTTAAGAAGGAAGTGGCTACCAACATTCATATTGTAACTGCCATTGGCGGCAAAGGCATGACGGGCAGCGCAGGCCTTGCGGAAGAATCGATTGAGGAATTGTACGGTTAGAAAGTTCCAAAGTTCGGAGTTCCAAAGTTCGGTGTTCTACAGTTCGGAGTTCCAAAGTTTTTGCGGCGGCTATTACCAAAAGCTGCATCATCAAGTAATTTGCGAGCTCAAAACAAACGAACTAAGAACTAAGAACTAAGAACAAAGAACAAAGAACAAAGATCTAAGAACTAAGAACTAACGAACTCACGAACTTACGAACTAACGAACTAAAGAACTTACGAACGGGCGTTCCGCAAATGCTCCAACGCTTTTTGTTTAAACAAACCTATATCTGGTAACGGCTGGTGTTCCACTTTGGCAGCTTCATCCCAACGGCGCATTTTTATATAGAGATCAAACAATGGATCGGCTTCAAAGGCTTTGGCTTCTGCTTCTTCCATTCTTCCACCCTGGTACTCCAGCGTTTTTTTACTGGCGTCTGACAACTGGTGGTAGTATTCAGGATATTTCCAGGTGAGGTAACGCTTTGCATTTACGTGCGAGGCAATCAGCTTACACATGCGTTCAGAAAATCCTTGTTGGCGCAAATAATCCGCGCCAACTTTTTCATGATCCATCATACCATAGCCATCCATTGATTCAGTTGCATTATGTATAGGCAACAAGTGCCCCACATCATGTAAAAAGGCGGCCAGTACCACTTCGTCATCAAACCCGCCTTCTATAGCCAGCTGCGCTGCCTGCACCATGTGTTCCAGCTGTGAAACTTTTTCGCCGGCATATTCTTCTGCGCCGTGCTTATCGTACAAATCAAAAATATTATTTACTGTTGCTTCAATTTGCGTAGCCTGCATGCATTATTTTTTATAGATAGTTGTAATGGGATCGGCTACCGGGTGATTCGCAGTAAAGCTAAGCCCAAGCAATTGTGCAATGGTGGCGGCAATTTGCTTTTGGTACAACTGACCCGGTGTTTTTATTTCGCCGGAGGGCGATGTATCCGGGCCAATTACTGCCAGCCACAGTTCATGCGCGTCTTCAATCTTGCTGCCGTGGTGCTTCCAATTTGCTTTTATCTTATCGCCCCTTCCATGGTCGCAGGTTATTATCAACGTTGTTTTGTCTTTGTACTGCGGTATCGATTGTATGGTTTTCCATAAATCGCCTATCATGGCATCTTCTGCGTGTGCGCTGCCTAAATATTGGTCATACAATCCGCCATGGGCAAAATCATCAGTTTCGTCAAATGCAATATACAGCAGTTTTGGTTTGTAGGCTTTGAGGTATTCGCGTCCGGCAAAATAGGTAAGTACATCCGGCCGCACCCCAATAGGCCTGGGTGTTAAAAATTGAATATCATTGATGAGCTTCAATTCAGGCACGCTGAAGTTAAGGGTATCAACATCGGCATTCACATACAGCCCGTTTCGTTTACTGTTGAGAATAAAAGGAAACACATCCCAGGTGGTAAAAGCTGCTATTTTGCCGGTGTATCCTTTTTGTTTATTAATGTACTCCAGCACATTTTCATTGGGGTTATAAATTTTATCATTTGAATTGATGGCAGTATCCGGGTAACCAGTAAAAATTTCATTATACCCCGGGTAAGAAAACCAATAGGGATTGGCATTGTCTAACTTATTATTGAATGCCCGGTTGCCGTATAACTGCCCCTGTGTGGCGATGGTTGTCCAAAAAAATGGAAATAATTTCTGTCGTCTTTCTGTTGCCGTAGCCGCCCAAAATTTCTTTTTGATTCCTTCTCTGTCGTGATTAAAAATACTATCGTTAACCAATACTTCATCTGCTCCTCCAAATACCTCCTGCCAGCGCATACCATCCAGCGTAACAATTATAATGTTTTCCGTTTTGCGTTGCGCATGTATCGATACAATGCATACCAGGCAAATTAAAAAAGATAATGTGTACTTCATGATTATCGTTTAAAAAGAAGGCGGAACAAAAATTGTCCCGCCATAAAAATATGATTGTTTACTTGTTGAACCCTTTTGTTATTATTTTATCAGCCACATTTGCGCATTGATATCATCGCTCCCACCATACTGGCTTTGTACTGCCGTTTTTAAATTGTCGGCGTTGGTTGTTCTTTCAGAAGACGGGTACTGAAACCTTTTAGGAATGGCGCCGCTATTGCCGGTACCTGTGCCGGTTAAAAATACAGGTACGCCGGTTCTGCGGTAATTGAAATAAGCCTCCCAACCAGAGTTTTGAAAGAATGCCAGGTATTTTTGCAACAACACCTGGTTTAAACCTGCTGCATTGTTTCCCTGGTATTTAACGGCGGGTTGCTGGTAATAGACATTTTCAAAATCAAATCCAATGGGATAACTCACATTCTTATATATTTTGGTGATAGTTCCCGCCGCGTCTACGGGAATACCATAAAATACAAGCGATGATTTGATGCCTTTTTTATAATAATCCTCAGCATTAGCGGTAATCCAACCACGGTTGGCAGCCTCGGCAATATTGAAACACATTTCTGTATAACCTATAATTATTCCCGGCTCTGCGGTATAGGAAGAGTAATACCGGCTTCTGCTACGTACAGAATATTCTGCAGAATCAACAGAAGACATTTTGGAAGACATATTGGTGAGGTCTTCGCCAGAACTGGCACCTACATAAGCAGTAATATCTGCCGGTGTTTTTTTATTTACTGATAACTGTTTGGTAGCAGGCTCTGCTGTAACAAATGCCCGCGGGTCTTTCAAGTCTACCAGCTTGTTCAGGTAAGTAGCCGACATGTTGTAGCGGGTGGCGTCAAAACCAAGGTTGTCGGGATTAGAGGGATATTTGTTGATATTATTATAGGTGTATTGAAGATTATCTGCGGCACTGGTCATAATGGGGTATTTGGTAGTGGCCCCTGCAATTATATCGGTAAACTGTTGTTTTAATTTCAGATCTGCATCCGCTTCTTTTTTGCTAAGGCTAATCAATACACGCAAGCGGAAAGTGTTAACTGCTTTCTGCCATTTTTTTAAATCATTGCCAAAATAAATATCTCCGTCTATATTCGTATTGCCGTCTGCAATCAGTTTGGCAAGGTTGGTATTCGCCTCTTCCAGCCATTGCAAAATTTGTAAGAAAATGGCTTTTTGCGAGTCATAGGCAGGTGTTGGTACAGCCGAACCCTGCAACGCATCTTTCAACGGCAAATCGCCGGTGAGGCTGCTCATCCTATAAAAGAAAAATGCACGGAAAAACTTACCCAGCGCGCTGTAGGGGTTTATATCTGCCGCACCTACTCTTTTGGCCTCTTCTTCCATTTTAACCACATTGTTTAATGTGGTATAATTCAGGCCGGCCCCGGTCCAGTCGTACCGTTGATCGCCGTAATAATTATAATTGCACACGTCAAATTGGTTCCACCGTGAAATGCTGCTCCAGGGGCCATCAGCGTTCATATCAGAAGTAATACCACGCAATACCAATTCAGGACTTACCTGTTCTGCAAGGTTTGGATTGGCTGCAAATTCTTCAAACTTTTTCTTACAGCCACCTGCCACCGCCGATACTGCGATAATAGCAATGATAAATTTATTTACCAGTTTCATGTTGAATATTTTTACAGTTGCTTAAAATGTGATGTTGATATTTACACCATAACGTTTGGTGGTAGGTGTTTGCAAAGACGAAGAACCATCTGTACCTGGGTACTGGTCCAGGTCAAGATCTTTATACTTTGAAAAATAAAGAAGGTTTCTTCCCACAAATGAAATACTAGCCTGGTGAATAAATGATTTATCCAACAGCGATTGTGGGAGGGTATAGCCAATAACCACTTCACGCAGTTTTCCAAAGGTTTTTTTGATAAGATTGCCTTCATTGGTATTGTAGTACACACTGATATAATCCTGCAAATACGTTTTGGTGGTATTGGGTGCGTACTGCAAATCCTTGTAATTGGTCACCTTTCCATCTGCATCATATTGTATAGCCACGTTGTTGCTTACTGTTACACCTTCGCCTACCCAGGCTTTTACTCCTTTATAATCCTGTTCCCGGGCAATGCCCATCGCGCCCTCAACAGTGGCAATATGGCGTCCACCACGGTAGGTTTGTTGTTGTATATAATTGATCATACTGCCACCCACGCGGCCATCGAACTGAAAGCTGAAACTAAAATTTTTATACTTGAAACTGTTGTTAATCGCCCATACCCAATCCGGACTGGTATTCCCCAGCAATTGTGCTACGGGGTTGCGCAGCGGCCTTCCGCCGGCGTCATTGATAATTTGTCCGTCGGGTGTTTTTACAAACGCACTTCCGTACAACTCATCTGTTCTATCGCCAATAAAAGTTTGTGCATTCAAAGAATTGGCGCCGCCATAAAACTGTGTATAGGTTTCGCGGTACTTAGACCAGTTTACCAATACATCCCAGCTGAACTGCTTAGTGCGTACAGGGTTACCCGTTAGACTAATTTCCCACCCCTTTTTAACAGTAGTAATACCATTTTGCAACGCCCCGGTGTAACCACTGGTTTGCGACAACGGACTGGTAAAAATCCGCGGTCCGTCTTTAGACGTAAAATAAGTTACATCAACCCCAACACGGTTTTTCAGAAACCTGATATCCATACCACCTTCTATTACCCTTGAGCTAAAAGGCTTAATGCTATCGTTGTTGAGCGTATTTGCAAAATAAGCACCCGCCTTGTTGTCGTAGACCAGCGGTGTGGAGTAAGCAGCAGAATTCTGATAAGATGGACCATCGTAAGAAGAAGTATACTGCGATCCATATCCGAGCGGATAAGCGGCCAGCGGAGTAGCTCCGATAGTAGCCTGAGTTAATGCACCTTTTACATTAGCAAACGAACCCCTGAACTTCAGGAAGGAGATGGGTTCAGGAAGCCGCAGGTAATCTGATACCACGGTACTTAATGAAGCTGACGGGTAGAAGAATACATTGTTACCATCGGGCAGTGTTGAATTTTTGTCGTACCGACCGGTCACCGATAAGTTGGCGAACTTACTGAAGCCAATATCTACATAGCTGTAAGCGCTGGTTACGATCATATTGGCCAGGTAGCTGGTTGCCTTCAGCGGATTACGTGAGTTGGCAAACGTGTACAAACCTGGTACGTTCAGGTAATCAGTGCTGATATAACTAGAATTGTATTTAAACGAGCGGATATTGCCGCCTACAGATGCTCTTACGCTAATAGCATTGCCAAAAAGTTTATTGTGCTGGTAGGTTGCCAGTACATCCGTATTGTTTTCGAAAAGGCTTCTTTTGTCTTCCCGGTAATCGCCTTTTCCTTCTTCACGGCCATAAGGATGTGCTGAATAGGGCATCTTTTCTGTTCTCAGCAAATCGTAGGTGGTTACCTGTGTACGTGCAAGCACATCAAAATGATCATTTATTTTATAACTTAATTTGGCATAGCCGTTCATATCTGTTTTATAATGACCCCTTAGCCATTCATAAGACATAAAATAGGGATTGTGGTAACGCTGGTATTCTGCATAAATTGATTGCACGCCTTCTTTACCAGGTTGCCAGTAATTGCGCATGTCATCAATGTTCCAGTCGGCACCTGCCCAAATAGTAATATTATAGATGATACTGTTGGGTCCGTATTGTACATCTGGTATGTTGGGAGTAGACTGGCGGTTGTAATTAAAATAAGATTCCAGGCGCAGTTTATCTGTAAAATTGTATCCCGCAGAAATATTAAAATTGGAAATATTCAATTTTGTATTGGGCACCATGCCCTTCTGATAGGTATTTCCGATGGAGAAACGCAGATCCATCTTTTCAGTTTTGGCCGATACTGCGATGCTGTTAGTAGATAAAATACCGGTCTGAATAAATCGGCTCAGGTTATCCTTGCCGCGTGCCACCCAGGGTGTTCCATTGCGCACACCAGTTACCGGGTCAACGGGGCTATCATATTGCGGTAACAACTGTCCTTCAAACTTCGGGCCCCATACATCATAGTCGCCATCATTGGTGCCGCCGCCTTTTCCATCTACAAACGAATATTTACCATGGTCGCCGGGTCCGTACAAATCTTGTACTTTGGGAATGGCGTTAAACCCTTTTTCAAACATGGTGCTGGAGTTGTATTCAATAGAAAAGCCGCGCTTGTCTTTTGAACCTTTTTTGGTAGTGATCATGATGGCGCCGTTGAGGCCGCGTGAACCGTACAGGGCAGATGCGGTAGCGCCTTTTAGTACGGTGTAGCTTTCAACATCATCTGGTGAAATATTCCAGGTATCTGAATTGATGGGTACACCATCTACTACATATAAGTTAATGCTGCTGCCTCTAAGCAATACGTTTGGATTACCCAGCAATTCTGCAGAAGCACCCACTGTCAAGCCAGCAACTTTTCCTACCAGCCCGTTGATGGCATTTGGTTCGCGCGCTTTTACCAGATCTTCACCTTTTACTTCCTGTACCGCATAGCCGAGTTTTTTCTTTTCTTTTTTTATACCCAATGCTGTTACCACCACTTCATTCAAGCTTCTTGCATCTGTGGTTAGCAAAATATTGTTCAGGCTGGCCGAGGCTTTTACTTCGCGCCGCCCAAATCCAACATTGGTAACAACCAATACATCATTGGCGTCTGCAATTATAGAAAAATCGCCATTTTGATCTGTAGTGGTTAAGCGGTTGGTACCCTTTACACCAACCGAGGCGCCTATAACCGCCTTTTGATCATCAGCTGAGAGAATGCGGCCCTTAACAATACCCTGGGCAAGTGTGACTAATGTGGTGCCGATTACCATAAGCAGTAACAGCCCGGCCATTTTGGATGAGTAGCGCAGGTTCATAGTTGCGTTAGTTTTGATTAACTTCTGTTAAGAAAATGCAAAACTCAATTTAAGATATAACCAAATGATTACCGCAACATGATGGAACTGTTATGCTAGTATTATGGAACTGTGAAGGGATTATTACCAGAATGTTACTATGCCTTCATTTAAAATGAAGATAAATACGGGAACAATGTGCACAAAAAAGCTACCCTAATAATTACGGTAGCTTTTCAGAATTTGAAGGTTAGAAGAATGCGCTATTTAACTTTTGCAGCCTTTTCGCTTGCAACTTTAATTTTGCTTTTGTTTTTGCGGTCTTTCTTAAACGCCTTTATCAGATCTGCAGCAAAAATTTTACTCGCCTTTTTCAGGTTGCTGTCAAATTTCTTTTTATCGAGCTTCGTCTTATATTCTTCCAGGGCCCCGGATAATTTTTCAAACACCGCTTTTTGCGCCTGCTTCCTGGAAATTTTTTTAACCAATACTGGTTTTTCTGTGCCACTCATACATAAATACTTTTAATGATGAAATATATTGCCACTAAAATAATATAAACTTAACACTGGGAATGTTAAGTTTTGACGGTAATTGACGGCCATCGTCCCGTAGCAAGCTGCCGTGCGGGGGCTGCCTAGGCACAAAAACGCCCCAGTGAAAACCGGGGCGGACTGCATGAGAAAACGCTGCTTTTTTGCCTTAATAAACCATTGTTTTACAACAGTCTTTAGAGAACAGGCACAAAACTACCGTTGCCTTGTTAGCTGAATATGACGTTATGTTTATGCAATTATTATCAAAAGCGGGAAACGTCAGAACCTGAACTGGAGGCGACAGGTAAATAGATTGTCTTTTAAGTCTGATTGATAGCCGGGGAGCCGGGTGGTTTCATTTTTTACTATTTCATACCAGATCATCAGCTTCAGGTTTTCATTGATGGTGTAATTATATCCACCGCCCCATGTACTGTATTTAATATCGGCAGGCGTAAAAGAAGTACCGGCTTTGCCTATATCAGTGCCAGCCACACCGGTATTGGGGTCGTACCAGTCGTATTTAATACCCAGCTGGTGCCGGTTGTTAACAATATTATGCAACAGGTAAATAAATGCACCATCAAACTTTCTTATATAAGAAGGTTCATTGAGTAGGGCAGCAGGCGTTTCTGTGGTGCCGGCGATAGCTGTTTGTGTGCCCTGCCAGTACTCAGCCCTCAGCTCGGTAAACCCTGCGCTGTGTTTGTATTTAAGTTGCACATCTGCTCCCCGGTATACACGCGGTGCTTTGGTATCGATATTAGATAGTGAAGAATCTGGCACAAAAGTTTTATTACCGCCTGTATTGAGGGTGCGGTACATGTATTTTGTATTCTGCAAAAAACCGCCATTGAGGTAAGAAAGGCCGGCAGACAGAATGAAACGTTTGCTCAACGGGTATGGCTTTAATGATGCCCTTGCAATAACGTCTTTGTAAGAATCGTAATCTGCCACCGCCGTTACGCCCTGTCCGTTAAAAACGCCCACATCAAGTTTAAAAAACCGGAGCGGATGGTTAGTGGTTCGTGGTTCAAATGACACCATCGCACCCAGATCGCGCTCGGTTTTCATCAACAGCTGCGACATTCTGCCCCGTTCGGGCGATTCCCTGTCGGGCGAAGCAAGGTTTACCTCGTAACCGAATGGCCGGGCAAACATACCCGCCGCAAAAGAAAAAACCTGCCATTTGCTTTCAAAAACACGCCCAAAAAAATCGCGAATAAAAACGCCGCGCTCTGTGCCGTCAAACTGAAATACAAATTGTAATACCGGGTGGTTTTCTTTATTAAACCGCGCATAATCAAAGCGTAACCGGCCCCGGCGCAGGGTAAAACGATTATTTACATGCAACGGAAAATCGCCCCCGTTAAAGCTGGCCTGCCCCTTGGTAGATGCCAGCTGAAATTGCGGCTGTATATAGCCGCTGATGCGGATATGATTATAACTTTTGTACAATGAAAAAAGACTTTTGCCCACATCGTGTGAGGTATCAATCATATCCATCAAAAACTGGCCCTTCGCCTGGGATAGCAGGAAGAACACACAAAAGAAAGCTAACAGGCGTTTGGCCATTGGTTACAGCAGTTATAGGCATCAAAACTATTGAAAAACTGTTTCTATGTTAAGAAATTATTACCAAACAGTAATTATCCCAAACCCAAATCAAACAGGCTATTTTTGCCCCAAATATTAGCGCATGGCCAATTCGTTTTTAAAGATATTTATGCCCAAAGACCGGGTCTTTTATTCGCTGTTTGAAGAGGTGGCGGCAACGGTGGCCCAAATGGGTAAGCTGATGAAAGACGTGGTGGCAGAACCCGACTTTGATAAACGCGCCGCGCTTATTTCAAAAATGGAAGATCTGGAACACGTGAATGATGATTTTACCCACCGCATATTTACCGAACTCGGCCGCAATTTTATAACGCCTTTCGATCGGGAAGATATTCATTACCTGGCATCGGCACTGGATGATATTGCTGACTACATCTATTCTTCTGCCAAAAAAATAAATTTTTACAAGGTAAACCCCAACGATCAGGGTATACAAAAAATGGCCGACCTTATAGAGCAGGGTGCAGAACAAATAAAGAACGCCGTGGTAGAACTGCGCGATATGAAAAACATGCGCCAGATTACAGATGCATTGGTAAAAGTAAACAGCATAGAAAACCAGGCCGATGATATATTTGATTTGAGTATCGACCGATTGTTTGAAACAGAACCGGATGCGAAAGAGGTAATTAAGAAAAGAGAAATTTACCAGGTAATGGAAATTGTAACAGACAAATGTGAGGATGCCGCCAACGTAATTGAATCCATCATTATTAAATACGCCTGATCAAATGTGGAAATTTGATGAATGTGTAAATGTGCTAATTATCCAGCTATCTTTTGTTCCCGCATTTACACATTAGCACATTTGTCACGTTAGCTCATTTGTCACGTTAGCACATTTATTTTTTTTATGGTCTTTCTTGTTATCATCATTATACTGGCGCTGGTTTTTGATTATATCAACGGGTTTCATGATGCGGCCAATTCTATAGCCACCATTGTTTCAACCAAAGTACTTACGCCTTTTCAGGCTGTTTTATGGGCTGCCGTATGGAACTTTGCAGCGTTCTTTGTATCCAAATACATTTATGGTGAGTTTGCCATTGGCAATACCGTTGCCAAATGGGTGAACGCTGAATTTATTACCCTGGAAGTAATTTTTGCCGGTATTATCGCTGCCATTATCTGGAACCTTTTTACCTGGTGGTTTGGCATTCCTTCGTCTTCTTCTCACACATTAATGGGCGGTTTTATTGGTGCCGCCATTGCACACGCCAAAGGTTTATCAGATGCCGGCCACTCTGTAGTTAATTACGGTAAAGTGGTACCTACTTTTTTATTCATTTTTGCCGCACCGCTCATAGGTATGGTCATTGCTTTTATACTTACGCTGCTCATTGTAAACATTTGCCGGCGCGCCAATCCCTACAAAGCAGACAGCTGGTTCAGAAGGTTACAGCTGGTATCTTCTGGGCTGTTTAGCCTGGGCCATGGTGGCAACGACGCACAAAAGGTAATGGGTATTATAGGTGCTGCCATGATTTTTTACCACAAATCGCAGGGTCGAGATATGAGCTTCACAGAATTTGTGAGTGAATACTGGTGGGTACCCCTGGCAAGTTTTACCGCCATTGGTTTAGGCACATTAAGCGGTGGTTGGAAGATTATTAAAACAATGGGCACACGCATTACCAAAGTAACACCGCTTGAAGGAGTAGCCGCTGAAACTGCGGGCGCTATTACCCTTTACATGACAGAACATTATGGCATACCCGTGAGCACTACGCATACCATTACCGGCTCTATTATTGGCGTTGGGGCCACCAAACGTTTATCAGCCGTTCGCTGGGGCGTAACCATCAACCTGTTATGGGCATGGATTCTTACCATACCGGTGAGCGCAGCACTGGCAGCGGTGGTATATTATATTCTCAAGATCTTTATTTAATTCCGCACGAGCTGTCTTTACTTTCCAGGTTTATAGCCACTGTCAAAAACGTTTCAGGCATTCATTTAGGCAATATGCGAATCTGCGGCCAAATTGTTATTGAGCAGAGCTAACAGAACTTGCAGAGGCTTTGCTAAGCGAACAAAGAGAAAAGGAGCGTTTGCTTCGTCATCAAAAGTTTCGCGCAGAGCCAACAGAGCTAGCAGAGATTGTGTGATTACATAGCTTAAAAATCTGCGCATCTGCGGCCGAATTTTTTCGTGCAAAGCTAACAGAGTTAGCAGAGATCGTGTGGAACCGAGCGTACAGCATCCCTTCATCCGTTTAATCCTACCAAATCCTCGTTCAGGCAATCTGCGGCCATTCCATTTAATCCTACCAAATCCTCGTTAATTTTGAATTGTCTCAATATCTTGCGACCTAAATTGACACCACATGAAGGGAATCATACTCGCAGGCGGATCCGGCACACGTTTACACCCCATAACCTATGCTATCAGTAAGCAAATCATGCCCGTGTATGATAAACCCATGATCTATTACCCGCTGTCTACCCTTATGCTGGCAGGTATCAGCGAAATTCTGATTATCTCCACCCCGCACGATCTGCCCTTATTCAAAAAATTATTTGGCGATGGGAAATCACTCGGCCTTAATTTCTCCTATGCAGAACAGCCGCTGCCCAACGGACTGGCCCAGGCATTTGTAATTGGCGAAGAATTTATTGGCACAGACAGCGTGGCGCTGGTACTGGGTGATAATATCTTTTATGGCGCCGGTCTTGGTAAAACACTGCAAACAAATAATAACCCCAATGGTGGCATTGTGTACGCCTATCATGTGAGCGACCCTGAAAGGTATGGTGTGGTAGAGTTCGATAAAAATATGAATGCCATATCTATCGAAGAAAAACCCGCCCAGCCAAAAAGCAGTTATGCTGTGCCGGGATTGTATTTCTATGACAATGATGTGGTAAAAATTGCCAAAGAATTGAAACCAAGTCCGCGCGGCGAATACGAGATTACCGACGTCAATAAAGAATACCTGCGCCTGGGCAAACTGAAAGTATCTATTCTCGACCGCGGCACCGCCTGGCTGGATACCGGCACCTTCGACTCACTTATGCAGGCATCAATGTTTGTGCAGGTAATAGAACAGCGGCAGGGCATCAAAATAGCGTGTATTGAAGAAATAGCGTATAGAAAAGGATTTATTACTAAAGAACAGCTGCTTACCCTGGCAAAACCACTGCTCAAAAGCGGCTATGGCCAATACCTGGTGAACCTCGATTAACCGGCGCTTCGCTTTAAATTGGAACACAGATAGCACGGATTAAATTGATTAAAAAGGATTTTTGTTCTGCCCAACATTATTATTATTGACGGCGCTTCGCTTAGAATTGGAACACGGACAACACCGATCAAATGGATTGCAAAGGATGTTCATTTTATCCAATCCTTACATTTTTTATAAGAACCTCAAAAAATCCGTGCTTATCCTTCCAATCCGTGTCATCTGCGTTCTACCCACCGCAGAGCGATAATTTGGAAATAGCCTAAATTGTTTACATCTTGCACCCTCTATACATTAAACAACGATGAAAAAAATACTCGTAACAGGCGGATGCGGTTATATTGGCTCGCACACCCTTGTAGATCTGATAGAAAATGGTTTTGACGTTATTTCGGTGGATAATAATTCCCGCTCTTCTGCACGTATTCTGGAAGGGGTAGAAAAAATAACCGGTAAAAAAGTAAAGAATTATAAAGTTGACCTTTGTAATTACGACGACACTTTTGCCATCTTCCAGGAAAACGATGATATTGCCGGCATCATCCATTTTGCTGCATACAAAGCCGTGGGTGAATCGGTAGAAGAACCTTTAATGTATTTTGAAAACAACGTAGTGTCGCTTATCAACCTACTTAAATGCGTGCACGAATTCAAGATCCCGTATTTTGTATTCTCTTCTTCCTGCACGGTGTATGGCAACCCTGATGTGATTCCTGTTACAGAAAAAACACCACCCAAACCTGCCGAATCGCCTTACGGCTATACCAAACAAATGGGCGAACAGATCATTAATGAATTTTCTAAAGTCAATGAAGTACAATCCATACTATTAAGATATTTCAATCCGGTAGGCGCCCATCCTACCATTCAAATCGGCGAACTGCCTGTGGGCAAACCCGCTAACCTGGTGCCTGCCATTACACAAACAGCCGTAGGTAAACTGCCCCAAATGAAAGTATTTGGCGATGATTATCCCACCCGCGACGGATCATGCCTCCGCGATTTTATTCATGTATGCGATATAGCGCATGCCCATACCTTGTCTTTGCTTTACCTGATAGAAGGCAACAGCGATAAAAAATGCGAGGTATTCAACCTGGGCACCGGCAATGGCGTTACTGTACTGGAAGCCATTACAACTTTTGAAAAAGTAAGTGGTGTAAAACTAAATTATGTAATCGCCCCACGCCGCCCGGGAGACGTAGTAGCCATTTACGCCAACAATGAACTGGCCGTTACTCAATTGAAATGGCAAATAAAATACTCGCTGGAAGATATGATGCTCACCGCCTGGAAATGGGAACAGCGCCTCAAAGTAGACGCCAAACTGTATAATAAACAAAACGCCGGGCTTAACTAGTTAGAAGTATTTGCTGATTTTGAGATTGCGTTATGTCGAGATTTATTTGACACCGGCTGCGTATCATTGCTGATTTTGAGATTACGCGATTATTGGTGTCCGGGAAAAACTACCTCATTATACGAAGACCCGGTTGTAGCAAAGGTTTTCAGTGATTTACACAAGCGGAGGGCCTGCATTTCTAAGACCTGATACCAGTACGCTTTGAGATGCCTCGTTTTACCAATGCATCAATGATTTTTTTAGGGGTATTGATGAACCTTACAGTTTCCGTCAGCTTTGTACAGAAGTTGAATGATGCGATGGCTGAAATACCTACTGCTGCTCAATTACAGGGGAAAAGGAAAACGCAGCATCGAAAAGCGTAGCTGGCCTGAGGCCATCGTATTAAAAGGTTGGCAAGATTTAACCGGACAATAATGATTACGCGATATTGAGATTTATTTGACGTCGGAAGCGTTATCCCTAATGAAAGTAAATTGCCATCATTCAAAATCTCGAAATCTCGCAATTTCTCATAATATCTTCCTTACTTTGCGGCATTAAATACAAGCACATGGCATTAAAAGATATTAAGCCTACCGGCCAGAAAGATACGCGCAGCGGTTTTGGCGACGGTATAGCAGAAGCAGCAAAAACCAACCCTAATATTGTAGCACTAACAGCCGATTTGCTCGGCTCCATGAAGCTTAACCAGTTTATCAAAGAATTCCCAGACCGTTTTGTACAGTGCGGTATTGCCGAAGCCAACATGATCAGCATCGCCGCTGGTTTAACCATTGGGGGTAAAATTCCTTATACTACCACATTTGCAAATTTTTCTACCGGCCGTGTATATGATCAGATACGCCAGTCTGTTGCCTATTCGGGCAAAAATGTGAAGATATGTGCCTCCCACGCCGGCCTTACACTGGGTGAAGATGGCGCTACCCACCAGATACTGGAAGATATTGGCATGATGAAAATGCTACCCGGTATGACAGTCATTGTACCGTGCGATTATGCCCAAACCAAAGCGGCTACCAAAGCCATTGCCGATTACGAAGGCCCGGTATACCTGCGTTTTGGCCGGCCAGTATGGCCCATTTTCACCGCCGACCTGCCTTTTGAAATTGGCAAGGCACAGATTTTTTCTGAAGGTACCGATGTGAGCATTTTTGCATGCGGCCATATGGTATGGAAAGCCATTGAAGCTGGCGTGGCCCTGCAGGAAAAAGGCGTAAGCGTAGAAATCATCAACATACATACTATAAAACCGTTGGATACTGCAGCAGTTCTCAAATCTATCACCAAAACAAAATGCGCGGTAACGGTAGAAGAACATAACATTATTGGCGGTTTGGGAGACAGCATTGCCCAAACGGCTGCTAAAAACCTGCCCATTCCCATTGAATACGTAGGTACCAACGATACGTTTGGCGAGAGCGGCACACCCACCCAACTACTCGAAAAATATGGCCTTACGGCCCCGCATATCATTGCTGCTGTTGAAAAGGTAATGGCACGTAAAAAAGGTTAACCGGCTTTTAATAAGATTGTTAATTGTAAGCCCCTGTTTACGCAGGGGCTTTTTTAGCGCCTGTAAACGCTACCTTTGGCCAGGGACTGTCATTGCATCCCATTTGAGATAGCGTATAAATTTGGCGCAATGTACTAGCCGCTTTATCATATTTTTTCTGTTGGTACGTTAAACAGTTGCCGCTTATGGCGGTCTAACAATATTGCGAAACAAAATAGCTTATTATGGCAGTTGTTATGCAGGATGCAGAACTTCTATTAGAATTCCGGAACCCGAATACAAAGGAAAAGGCGTTTACTGCCATCATTAAAAAATACCAGGAGAAGCTGTACTGGCATATCCGCCGTATGGTGATAGAACATGAGGATGCCAACGATGTGCTGCAAAATGTTTTTATCCGCGTTTGGAACGGGTTAGAGAATTTCAGGGAAGACAGTCAGCTGTACACATGGCTGTACCGGATTGGTACCAATGAATGCCTCACCTTTCTGGAACAGAAAAAAAGAAAATCAACTGTATCGCTGGGCGATGTGGAAACAGGCCTCAGCAATAGCATCAAGGCAGATAAAGGTTTCGACGCCAATAAACTGGAATGGAAATTACAACTGGCTATGCAGCAATTGCCCGAGAAACAACGCATTGTTTTTAACCTCCGGTATTACGATGAAATGCCCTACGAAGAAATGAGTAAGGTGTTGGAAACCAGCGAAGGAGCACTAAAAGCCAGCTATCACCACGCGGTTAAAAAAATTGAGGATTTTATATTAAATCATTAAACTTTGCTGGCCAGTTTTCGTCTTAGCTCTGTAATGGAAAACAAAAACCCCATATCGGAAGAATTAAAGGAAATAAGCCCGTTGGTAGCTGCCATCAGCAACCAATTGCCTTATACCGCACCTGCAGGTTATTTCGATGCTTTTTCGATGCAACTCATGCTGAGAATTGCCATGGAAGAAAAAGCTGGTCTTGACCCTGTATTAAACATCCCCAAAAAAGATATTTACCAGGTTCCTGAAGGGTATTTTGAAGGCCTGGCAGATTCGGTCTTACAACGCATCAATGCATCCCCTGAGTCAATGCCTTCTGTATTGGCCAGTGCAGATAAGACAATGCCATTTACAGTACCCGCTGGTTATTTTGACGCGTTGGCCGGTACCATCCTAAACTCCATTAAGGCAGAGCAAACAGATAATGCCAGGGAAGAGCTTGAATTATTATCGCCCCTGCTCGGAAGCATCGGAAAGAAAACACCGTTTACATCGCCAGAAGGCTATTTTACTGATATCCCTGAAAACATTGTAGCAGGTGTTAAAGCAATTGATTTTGTAAATGAAGAACTGGAGAATTTATCGGATGTCATGCTTCACCTGAAAAACAAACAGGTGTATGAAGTGCCTGCCGGTTATTTTGATACCGTGGCCCCGGCCGTATTGGCCTCAATAAAAAAACAGCCCGCTGCCAAAGTAATATCTATTGGCTTTGGCAAAAAAATGATGCGGTACGCTGCTGCAGCAGTGGTAACTGGTATTGTGGTAGTGGCTGGCTATATAACACTTAATAAACCCGGCAATGTAGATAACCCGGTGGCCGCCAATACTACCTGGGATTCTGCAACGGTTGCCAAAATACCCGACCAGGAAATAGAAAGTTTTTTAAACACCAATACAGTTTCACTGGCAGATGTGAGCGATGACAACCCTGATGATGAAAATGATTTGAAAGCTTTATTGGCCGATATATCCGATGAAGAATTGCGGCAATACCTGGAACAGCATGGCGCAACCCCCAATTCTATTACCAACTAAATGGAACGAAATGAAAACATATTTACTTATACTATTACTGTTTATTGGTTCACTGGTGCAGGTGCAAGCGCAAGACGGGCACCGGCTGGAGGCTTATAAGATTGCCTACCTCACCAAGAAGCTGAACCTTTCACCCGAGGAAGCGCAACGTTTCTGGCCTATTTATAATAAGTACACAGACGATATTCGCACCATACGCCAGGAGCAAAAGGAAAAGAATTTATCGGAAATAGAAGTAGAAGAAAAAATTTTGGTGGTACGCAAAAAATACAATGGCGAATTTTCAAAGGCTTTGTCGGCAGAAAAAATAAATACCTTCTTCCGTTCAGAAAAAGATTTTAAGTTAGAGATACAACGCGTACTACAAGAGCGGCGCATGAACAACCAGTTAAACAAACGCGGCCTGCGAGACAATTAGACGCTAATCTGCACGAATAAAAGCGAATGTCCGCTAATGTCTGTACCAACGGTCTGCCAACTCCCTGGTGAAATCGAAAAAAACATTTTTAAACGTGAAAAACACGTTGCCAGTTTGCAAGTAAGAATTTACTTTCAGTAAATGTCAGGTGACTTGCTATTCAAGAAAGAGTGCTACCAAATAGTTGGTTTGTGTATGAAAGTGCATTCAAAGTTGGGCATGGGCTTTAAAGAAATTGTTTATAAAGACGCCCTGGCGTTTGAACTGCAAGCAAACGGTGTGCTGTTTGAAAGGGAAAAAGCTTTTACAATTTTGTATGAAGGACTTCCTCTAAAGCATACATTCAATGCAGATTTCTTAGTTTTTCATACTATTTTGCTGGAAATAAAAGCTGCCTCTTTTACTCACCCGGATGCATTTAAACAAACACTCAATTACCTCAAAGCCTCCAATATTCAGTTGGGCATTTTAATAAACTTTGGTACACCTAAATTGCAATTCAATAGAATCGTTTGCACGTATTAACAGTATACCAACGGTTCAACGCAAACTGGCCACAAAATTAGCGGTCTATTCGCTCCTATTAGTGTGTTTATTAGCGATTGCCTAATTCAGTACCGACAATCCCGCACAAACTGGCCACAAAATTAGCGGTCTATTCGCTCTCTATTAGTGATCATTCGCGTCTCACTATTGGCGTCTTCACATCATGATAAAATAAAAAAGTCCATCCTTCCACTTCACCCTGCTTCCACCATTGCTGGCGCAGTTCCATGCATTTCTTTCCATCAAAATCATATTTGGCAACAAACTTATTTTTCATTTGCCCCAGTTGCGGCGCATCATCTGCACCAAAAAAAACTTTCTCGCCGGCATCGGCTATCCAGAATACCTGGTGGTGCGGACTATGCCCTGCAGTTACCTCGTATTTGATATAACCATTGATAACACCGTTGCCTTCCAAAAATTGTACATTGGAAGCAGTTTGCAGGCATTCAATTTCTTCGGGGATGTAAGAAGGCAAACCTTTTTGCAGCGCAAATGCCAGCTCGGCTTTTTGTACAAAATAAGTGGCTTGCGGAAAAGCAATTTCGTATTTGCCGCTTTGCTGGTTTTTTTTACTGATGCCGCCCGCATGGTCTTTATGCAAATGGCTCATCAGCACTTTTGTTACTTCAGATGGATTGATACCTGCATTCATCAGGTTGCGGTGAATTTGCAATACGCCATCCTGTTCAAAACCCAAACCCGTATCAAGCAAGAGTACATCTTCAGCCGTTACTACGGCAAAAGGCTGTACTTCTACCAGCAAACTGCCGGTTGCGCGTTGCTGCAAATCATCTGTCGCGGTATCAAATGGAACAAACTGCTTTGTTTTATCTATTGTAAAAGCGCCTTCGCTGAGGGGAATAATCTTCATTACGCAAATGTAGGAGAGTATTCAGTATTTAGTATTTAGTATCAAGACCCGCGGCGGGAGAGTATTAAGTAAAAAGTATTTAGTATTTAGTAGCAAGACCCGAGGCGGAAGAGTATTTAGTATTTAGTACCAAGACCCGCGGCGGGAGAGTATTCAGAATTCAGTATCTAGTACCAAGACCCGCGGCGGAACCACCTTCCTGACGCCTAGTCTAAATACTAGATACTAAATACTAGATACTACCTACTCTATCGAAGTACCATCTGCCGGTCGGCATCCAGCCTAACCAATATAAATAGTAGCATGGTAAAGGTGAGCAGGGCTGTACCACCATAACTGATAAAAGGCAGCGGAATACCGATTACCGGTGCCAGCCCAATGGTCATGCATAAATTGATGGCTATATGAAAGAAAATAACACACGCTACCCCATACGCATAACAACGGCTAAATACACTTCGCTGTCTTTCGGCTATGGTTACAATGCGCATCAGCAACAGCAGGTAAATTGATAAAAGTATAAAGCTGCCTATAAAACCGAAACCTTCGCCAATGGTGCAAAAAATAAAATCGGTACGCTGCTCGGGTACAAAACCGTTGCGGGTTTGCGTACCTTTTAAAAGGCCTTTACCAGAAAAGCCGCCGCTGCCAATAGCAATCTTGCTTTGCTTCACGTTGTAATCGCCCGCCTCTTTTTTCTTTTGCGCTTTTTCGGGATCTTCCTGCTCTGTGCCGGCTTTCATGTATTCTTCCGGCACATCTTTACCCAGCATGCTATAAATTCTCTCTACCTGGTAACCTTTAAAAGCATGTTTAAACGCAAAGGGTACCGCAAAGCGCTGTATACCCACGCAGGCCATCCAGATAACAACAATTACCACCAGTGTTTCTTTGCTGCGTTTTATCTGTCGTCGCATAAAATAGCAGGTAATGGCCGCCACCGCAGTAAGCACAATGGCCAGTATATTGGGCGGAACCGTTAAAGTAGCCACCACCAATATGCCCAGCGAAAACCCAACAATTAATATGGCGGCAGGTAAGCCCTCGCGAAACATAACCAGAAAAAAAGAAAAGTATACCAATGCCAGCCCGGTTTCACTTTGTGCAATGCTAAGTATGGCGGGTGCCACCGCAATGGCGGCGGCAATTAATTGAGAGGTAGTTTTTTTAAAATCTGTTTCTACCCGGGAGAGGTATTTGGCAAGGGCCAGGTTTACAAACAGTTTACACAACTCTGCAGGCTGCAGCTGAAAGGCGCTTCCAAAACGGATGATGGATTTGGTGCCTTTAATATCACTGTGAAAAGGAAATACCAGCAGCATCAGCAAAATACCGGCCGCATAGAATAAATTGGCAGTAGCCGTAAAAAACTTACTGTCTGTAAGCAATATAAAAGTGGCAATAACCCCGGAGAAGATAAAATAAAATGCCTGCCTGCTGTAATCTGTTTTAAGCGAAAGAAATGTTTTTACTACATCATCGCCTTCTTTGTACGTGGCCGCAAATATGCTCAGTACGCCAATACTGGCCAGTATAATGTACAGCCATACCAGCATCCAGTCTATACCTTTTGATATTGCGGGGTTCTTTTGATTCATGAATCAGGCGGTTACAACAGGTTTACGGATTTTAAATACAGTTTTGGTTTTAATTGCCGGGTTATTGATAATGACGGGCTGTTTGCCATCGGCGGGCGGTATGTGTGTATCATTACGCTGGCCGCGCAAAAACTTTTTTATAGCACTGGTGTCTTTAGTAATCTTAAAATAATTAAATGCGCGGATAGAGTCGGCGGTATATTGCTCGCTCGCAAAATATTTTGGCATCAGGTTAATCGCGGTTACACGCTCTGCTTCTTTACGGCTGGTTTCGCGCAAACTATCAGTAAGGTATTTTTCCAGCAGCAGATTGGCGATAGGGCCGGCGGCTGCCGCGCCAAATCCACCGTTCTGTACCACCACGGCAATTACAATCTTTGGGTCTTCGCGCGGGGCAAAAAGAACAAATATCGAATGGTCTTTTTGTTTTACGCCTTTGTGATAGTTTTCTGCTGTACCGGTTTTACCGCACACATTGATGCCCGGTATCTTTGGCAATAAACGCCCGGTGCCCACGGTCATTACCCCTTCCATACCATCTATTACATCTTCAAATGAATTGTCTGATATATGCGTCAACACCTGTTGTTTTTGCCTGTACCTGTTCAGCACTGCCGTGTCTTCCGTGGTTTCACCATCTATCTTCTCCACAAAATGGGGCGTATAATAATATCCTTTATTGGCTACAATTGAAATAGCATTGGCCATTTGTATGGGCGTAGCCGTCATTTTATCCTGGCCTATACCCAGTGTAACCATGGTACATGAATTCCATTGGCCGCGGTATTCTTTGTCATAATCAACCGTATCCGGAATATTACCGCCGCCTTCACTGGGCAAATCAACACCCAGCCGGTGGCCGTAACCAAATGCATTCATGTATTTGCTCCATTCCTGCAGGCCTTTGCGCGGATTGCGGTATTTGGGGTTGTCTACCGTCATCCTGAAAATACTGCTGAAAAATGAATTGCACGACCATGAAAGGCCAATGCGCAAATCCCTGGCGTGCCCGGCAAACGATTCGGTACATTTTACCGGCCTGTTACAACCGTGGTAAGCACCGCTGCATCCTATTCCATATGCTGGCGTTATCACTCCTTCGTCCAGCGCCACCAACGCACCCAGCGGTTTATAAGTAGAACCGGGCGGATATTGTCCGTTAATAGCGCGGTTGAGCAGGGGGCTGCTCACGTCGCGGAAAAGCCGGTTGAAGTTTTCCTGCTTTTCGGGCCCTGTCAAAAGATTGGGGTCAAAATTAGGACCGGATACCATTGCAATAATGCCTCCGGTTTTTGGCTCAATAGCAACAACAGCGCCTACTTTATTGGTCATTAATTTTTCGGCCAGCTGCTGCACTTCTATATCCATATAGGTGCGCAAACCGCGCCCGGCAATGGCGGCCGTATCGTAAATACCTTTTTCATAACTGCCCTGTAAGCGGTTTTTGTTGTCTTTAATAATGTATTTAACACCGCGGCGGCCCATCAATACGCCTTCATAATATTGTTCCAGCCCGCTTCTGCCCACATAATCGCCCAGGCGGTAAAACCCGTTTGATCTTTTAATGATAGATGAATCTGCTTCACCCACATAACCCATAATATGTGCGGCCGCATTGAAAGGATATTTTCTTACCGGCCTTTCCACCAGGTCAAAGCCGGGGAACTTCCAGATATTCTCATCCAGCTTGGCATACAAACCGGGAGGTAGCAAATCTTCAAATACGGAGGGCCTGAATTTGGTGTTCTTAAAAATAGCATCCACCATCCGCTTTTTAAACTCTGCTGTATCTATGGCCAACAGGGTACACAATGCAACGGTATCTATATTTTTTACCTGGTTGGGTGTTACTACCAGGTCGTACATAATAGTGTTGTTGAGAATGGCGCGTCCGTGGCGGTCGTATATGATGCCCCTGTCTGGATACACCACTTTTGCAAACAATGCATTGCTCATGGCAAGTTGTTTGTATTTACCCGAAATAAGCTGCAGGTTTACAAGCTGACCAAGAATGATGATAAAAACGCCCAGGAAAATAAGCCTGATGATGTTGCTGCGCGACTGATTAAAAACGGACATAGTGGAAAAGAGGAATTACGGATGCAAAATACGAATGAAGAAATGATATATTTTATTGTGGGTGGAGAAACATTTATTTTTTACGAGAGTGGCGAGTAGATAGTTCGCAAGTGGGGAATAATTAGTAGTGACCTGTCGCGTTTGTCAATACATTAACACGGGTAAGTAGCATTAGATGTAGTGAACACCTACTCGCCATTTTCCACTCCGCATTTACCACTCGCCATTTTCCACTTACTACACTGTATTGGTGCGAAATTTTTCTTTCCGGAAGAACAACAATTCGGTAATCAGTATTAACAGTAAACTTATGCCTGTTGTGGCAAGCGTTTTACCCAGCAGGTACAGAAAGCTGCCGGCATTAAGCCATTCAAGGAAAACCACATAGCCATTGTGCAGCAGGGTTAAAATAAACACCATCATAAAATATGGTGCCCAACCCATGCTTACTATTGAAGGAGAGGCATAGTTCTGCTGATCTCCTTCCTGGCGTATGAGTAAATTGATCAGAAACGGACGGATATACGCCACCAGCACACAGGCAGCTGCATGCAAACCGGGGCATTTCAGAAAGTAATCGAGTGTTAAGCCAAACAAAAAGGCAATAAACATAACCAAAGACCGGCCCATGCCAAATGGCAACCATATCACAAACAGAAAATAAAGGTAGGGTGTAATGAACTTGTGCAACGGTGGTACCTGGTGCAATACAAATACCTGTATCAGTATAAATAAAGCAAAACGGATGATATTTTTTACAAGCGTACTCATTTTCCTTTCTTATAAGGGTCTTCTATTTTTTGGCGCTCTTCACGCTGTAAGTCTTCCAGCACATATACATACTGAAGATTGGAAAAATTAGTGGCTGTTTTTAATTTCAGGATATAGAAGTTGCTGCTTTTATCGTCTATAATCTCTGCAATGGTGCCTACCATAATACCGGGCGGGTAAATGTCAGACACATTGCTGGTCAACACCGTATCGCCTTTGGCAACTTTGGCGCTTTTGGGAATATTGATAAGCCGCAGGTAAAGCGGGTTATCGCCATCCCATGACACGGGCCCTGTTTCGCCACCTTTTTTGAGCATGGAATTCACTTTAAACTGGCGGTTGAGCACGCTCATGACCACGGAAAAGTTTTCGCCTACAGATACAACCCTTCCGGCAATACCGTCGGGGCTGATAACACCCCATTCTTTGTTAACAGGAAGGCCCTGGTTGCTGCCCCGGTGAATAGTGAGGTAGTTGTTTTGTGTGGTTACAAAACTGCCCACTATTTTGGCATCATAATATTTAAAACGCTGAATGGTGAGTAATGAATCTACCCGCAGGCTGTCTGTAAAAAATTTGGTGGTGGTATCGGCCCTTTCATAATCCTGCCGCAAGAGGTTTAGCAGGTGGGTATTTTGTTTTACCAGCGAATCATTGGTGCTTTTGAGCTGAAAATAATACTGAACGTTGTTAAATCGCTGGCTGATACGGCCTGTAAATTCGCCTGCCACGTTCATAAAAGCGGCTTCATGAAACTTGTTATAGGTAAAAAGAAAATAAAGAGAGATTATCTGCAACACCAGGAAGAATAGAAAATTGGAAAACTTTCTGATGAAGAGAAATATGTTTCGCACTGCGGAAAGTTTGAAGTTAAAGCACAAAGCCGGCTACCGTGTTGCGGCTACCGGCTTAATTTTTTATCTCATCACAAAAGGATACCTGTCGTAGTGTTTTAAAGCAAGTCCTGTACCACGAACCACGCTTTTCAGCGGATCGTCTGCAATGTGTACGGGCAGCTTTATTTTTTGGCTCAGGCGTTTGTCGAGCCCGCGCAGCAATGCACCACCACCGGTGAGGTATAAACCGCGGCGGTAGATATCTCCTGCCAGCTCTGGGGGAGTTGTTTCCAGGGCTTTCAAAATGGCTTCCTCAATTTTGAAGATGCTTTTGTCAAGCGCTTCAGCAATTTCCTGGAAGCTCACCATAATTTGTTTGGGTATACCGGTAACCAGGTCGCGGCCGTTTACGGGAATGTCTTCGGGCGGGTTTTCCAGGTCTTTCATGGCTGCGCCGATGTTGATCTTGATTTGTTCAGCCGTACGTTCACCTATCAGCAAACTATGGTAGCGGCGGAGGGCTTCCATGATATCGGCGGTAAATTCATCGCCGGCAATACGGATAGACTGGTCGCACACAATACCTGCCAGGGCTATTACAGTTATGCCGGTGGTACCGCCACCGATGTCTATAATCATGTTGCCAACAGGTTCTTCTACGTCAATACCTATACCCAGGGCGGCTGCCATGGGTTCATGCAACAAATACACTTCTTTAGCGCCGGCCTGCTCCGCACTGTCCCTTACTGCACGTTTTTCAACTTCGGTAATGGAAGAGGGAATGCATATCATCATTCGCCAGCTGGGCGGAAAAAGAGGCTTTTTAGGATGAATCATCTTGATCATCTCGCGTATCATCAGCTCGGCGGCATTGAAATCGGCTATAACACCATCTTTCAAAGGGCGAACCGTGCGGATGCTCTCATGCGTCTTTTCGTGCATCATCAATGCCTTCTTACCCACTGCCAGCACGTCTTTGGGGTTATTGCGGTTAAGCGCCACAATGGAAGGCTCGTTTACAACTACTTCGTCGTTATATATTATCAGGGTGTTAGCAGTACCCAGGTCAATGGCTATCTCTTGCGTAAAAAAATTAAAAAGTCCCATGTTTTCAGTCTCAGATTTTGAACAGGATATAATGGGTGCAAAATTGAAGGAAATAATTCGAATAAACAAAGCCAAGTGCTTGCCAATCAAGGTTTTTTTTCAGGTCTGCACCTTTGTTAAACGCGCCTTAAAACGCGAATATTGTGGAAATGCCATCCTCTATTTTTCTTTACCGCTGCCCAACCGGCGCCCGCGGCGCGTTAAAAGCAGCTTTTGGTCTACTTCACAACCCCGCCCGGGATTATCCAGCAGCAATGGCTTAAAAAAGACTTATCCATTACCGTTAGATGCATGTTTCTCATTTTATAGATGTACAAAACCGAGTCTTTTTTCCATCGATGTAGTTAACACCGGCAATTTTCTTCTTTCTACCAAAAAACTGGTTAACGCGGCAATTTCTTTAAAAATATAATGCCTGCTCAGTGCAGCAGCAAGATAGTCTTTACCACTACTACCGCCGGTGCCTATGCGCATTCCAATCATACGGTGCACCATGCTCATATGCCGGTAGCGCCATGTACTCAGCTGCTCGTCTGTCTCCAGCAGGTTATTAAGCAACTGAAAAGGCAGTTGCAATACAGGGTAACCGCGGTACAGCATAATGAACAATGCCGCGCGGCATGCTTTGGCAGATAATTGTGCGGCCGGGTTGCTGTTAAAAAAAACGGAATCAAACATGTTCAGGTTGTCTGACTCTTTACTGGCAAGGCTGTTTTTATAACTTTCCCGATACGACTGCCAGAAAACATGCAGAGGTGTTTGCCCGTTTAAAGTATTGGCGCTGTTACTGTCAAAATTGTGCCAGTTTTGGGGTTCATCAAAAAAAGGCATGCGTTCAAGCCAGCTGTTCACCAATTGTAAAAGGGATGTTTGCTGCTCGGCATTTTTTACTTCTTCCCTCTCACTGTTGCGCAATTGCGAAGTATAATAATCCTGCCCAAACCTGTCTTCATATCGTAACCCCAGCTTTGCTTCCAGCATTTTAAATTGTATACTCTGAAAGCCCGATGCAGGCCGCAACATATCGCGAAAATCAAGAAAATCCATGGGCGTCATGGTTTCCATAATATCTATCTGGTGTACCAGTACTTTTAATATGGTTACGCAACGTGCCAGGCGGTGTACTACTGTTTGCAGTTCCGGAGAATTATCATTGAGTGCCGGTTTCAGCATAATGCTGTTAACAGAATTCACTTCATACAGCAACTGCTTAAACCATAATTCATATGTCTGATGAATGATGATGAAAAGCATTTCATCATGTGCGGGTAACTGCAATTTGTCGCTTTCAGGAAATTGCGCATTAAGAATTTTATCTGTTTGCAGGTAATCGCTGTAATGCATTTTTTTTAGTTCGTAGTTCGAAGTTTTTAGTTTGGAGTTCGTATGCGGCGCCAGCTATGCAAAATCATCAAGATCAGGATTTCTTATAGTAGTTGTCAGGCGGCAGCCAGCGCGGTACCGAACTAAAAACTACAAACTAAAAACTTTAAACTATCAAGAAACTATCAAGCGAATTCGTAACCGATATCTTTTCTGAAATACATGTTCTCAAATTGTATATGCGATAATACTTCCATTGATTTATCAACTGCTTCCATGACTGAATCGCCGAAAGAAGTAACACAAAAAACCCTCCCGCCGTTGGTAAGCACGGAGCCATAGGCGCTCAGGGTTCCGGCATGAAAAATGAGGCTGTCTGGCCCTGTTTGGGTGCCGAGGCCTTCAATTTCGAATCCTTTTTCAAATTCGCCGGGGTATCCGCCGCTTACGGTCATGACGGTGCAGGCATATCGGTCGTCACATTCTATCGTTACTTCATCCAGCTTTTGCTGCGCAGTACTGGTAAATAAATCAACCAGGTCGTTTTTCAGCCTGGGTATCACCACTTCGGTTTCCGGATCGCCCATGCGGCAATTGTACTCAATTACAAAGGGTTCGTCTCCTACTTTTATGATACCAATAAAAACAAAGCCTTTGTAGTCCATGTTTTCTTTTTGCAATCCCTCAATGGTAGGTTGCACAATGGTATCCTCTATTTTTTTCATAAAAGCATCGTCTGCAAAAGGTACCGGGCTAATGGCACCCATACCGCCTGTATTGAGCCCTTTATCACCTTCACCTATGCGTTTATAGTCTTTGGCCTCGGGCAGTATCACATAGTTTTTCCCGTCTGTAAGCACAAACATGCTCAATTCAATCCCTTCCAGAAATTCTTCCACCACCACTTTCCTGCCTGCATCTCCAAACTTGTTGCGGTGTAACATCAGTTCAAATTCTGCACCTGCTTCAATGTGGTTCTGGCAAATAAGTACGCCTTTGCCGGCAGCCAGTCCATCGGCCTTTAGCACTACTGGCAGGCTGTGCTGGTTAATATAGCGAACACCTTCTTCATAATTGTCCAGTTCAAACTCGCGGTAACCAGCAGTTGGAATCTCGTATTTCTGCATAAAAGCTTTGGCAAATGTTTTACTTCCTTCTAGCTGGGCAGCAAATTGAGAGGGGCCGATTATCATAAGTGAGCTGAGCGTTGGGTGCGCCCTGAAATAATCTACAATACCTTTTACGAGGGGTTCTTCGGGGCCAACTATTACCATTTCTATCTGTTCCTGCTGGCAAAATTGTGCAATGGCATCAAAATCTGTAATAACGAGAGAAACATTTTGTCCGCACAGAGAAGTACCACCGTTGCCCGGAGCTATAAAAAGCTTGCTGCATTTACTGCTTTGGGTAAGCTTCCAAGCCAGGGCATGCTCACGCCCGCCAGCACCTAACAATAGAATTTTCATGAATGGATTTTTTCAGCCTGAAATTAAAAAATGATTTGCTACTATATATAAAGAAATATATCAGTGGCAAATATCGTAAACTACGGTCAATTTTATGGGTTGTATGTACAGCATTCATGAATTCTCTGTACATTGGTCAATAAACCTGTAACCACAACAAAAAAATCTTTATGTCAGACCAAGCTATTGCACAAAAAGGACATCCTAAAGGTTTATATATTCTGTTTGCTACAGAAATGTGGGAAAGGTTTAATTTCTATGGGATGCGGGCAATGCTGGTATTGTTTATGACAAAAGCATTGCTATTCGAACAGGCTTTTGCGTCCAATCTTTACGGCAGCTATCTTAGTCTTATTTACCTCACTCCATTGCTGGGCGGGTTTATGGCAGACAGGTACTGGGGCAATAAACGATCTATTATTGCGGGGGGTATTGTAATGGCCATTGGCGAAGTAGTGCTGTTTGCCTGCGGTAGCCTTTATCAAAGTGCTCCTGGTGTATCAACTTTCCTATTCTTCTCTGGTCTCGGTCTGATGATTGCAGGCAATGGTTTTTTTAAACCCAATATTTCATCGCTGGTAGGTCAGTTGTACCCAAAAAATGATCACCGTAAAGATGCCGCGTACACTATATTCTATATGGGCATTAATACGGGCGGCGCACTGGGGCCGTTTGTGTGTGGCCTGTTTGGAGACACCGGCAACCCGGCAGACTTCAGGTGGGCATTCTTAATTGGCGGGCTCGGTATGGTTATTAGTGTACTGGTGCAAATGCTGTTTCATAAGTATGTAACCGACCCCGAGGGCAAAATACTTGGCCAGGTTCCAGCCAACAGCCCGAAAACAATTTTATCTCCCGTGGTTACTATACTGGGCCTCGCAGTTCTTGCCAGTGGCTGCATTGGGCTGCTTTACCTTGATACGATCTATAATTATCTTTTTTATTTACTGGTTGCGTGTATTGTGATCATTCCCACGATTATCTTCCTGGATAAGACCCTGACTGCCGTAGAAAAAAGCAAGGTGATCGTTATTTTTGTGGTGTGTTTTTTTGTGATCTTTTTCTGGAGTGCCTTTGAGCAGGCGGGCGCATCACTCACCATTTTTGCAGACGCGCAAACACAACGGCAGGTAGGCCTTCATATTCCGGTTTGGTTGATTGCCATTCTATCGGCCGTGTTTTTATACGTTGCTTTCACGTTATTTAAAAAGGCCGGAAAAAACCTTGCTGCGCCGGCAAATAGCGCGCTGCGCATAGCGGTATACGGGTTGCTGATTTTGTTGGTAGTTGGCATTGCCATTGCCAATATTTACCTGTTTTCCCGCGGAATGTCGCACATTACATTAGACGAAATTCCGGCCAGCTGGTTTCAATCGCTCAATTCCACTTTTGTTGTGTTATTTGCTCCGTTCTTTGCGTGGCTGTGGCTAACAATGGGTAAGAAAGAGCCTTCCTCTCCCACCAAAATGGCACTGGGCCTTTTCCTGTTGGCGCTGGGCTATCTCTGGATTGCAAAAGGCGTTGACAATGTTTCACCGGGTATGAAAGTAAGCATGATTTGGCTAACCGGCATGTACGCACTGCATACCGCGGGCGAGTTGTGCTTATCACCCATAGGAATGTCGCTCGTCAATAAGCTATCACCTGCTAAATTTTCTTCTTTACTTATGGCAATATGGTTTACGGCCAATGCCTTTGGTAATAAACTCGCAGGTGTATTAAGCTCACTATATCCAAATGAAGGTAAAGTCACTAATTTTTTAGGCTATCAAATGCATAACCTGCATGAATTTTTTATGCTGTTTGTTTTTATGGCGGGTATAGCAGCCATAGTGCTTTTTCTCCTTACGAAAAAATTGCAAAAGATGATGGAGCTGGTATAAAGGGCCTTTTCTATTGTTTCCATCAGTTTTTTAACGCCCTTCTAAAGGCTGAAGCAATAGAACTGGATTGCCTGGTATTTTTTAAAACCCTGAGCTATTTGATTTCGATGGTTTGCCTGATGAAGAAAGAGAAATCACCGGCGTGCTGTTGGCAAAATTTGAATAGCGTTTGTGCAGTGCTGCTTCCAGCTCTTCTGCCTGCAGGCGAAAGGCTTCTTTTTCCTTTTCCAGTTTTTGCAGCTTATGGCTGAGGTGCATAGACCGCCTGCCTGTATACACATATACCAACCAGCCAGCAGTAAAAGCAATGAAAAATACCACAATAGCATTGAACAAATAAGGATGGGTAACAATCATTTCAATAGGGTTTATCGGATTTGTACTATTACGCAGTAAAATAAAATATATTATGTGCCGACAATTAAAATTGAGGCAACTAATAGTTTACTACTACCAATGAGATCCGTGTAGACTACTAAGATGTTGATTTACTTCCGCCAGACACTTTTTTAGACAGTCTTGCGCCTGACACTTGTTCTTTTAAAGACTCTACTGCATTATCAGCAATAGAAAAGATGGGTGTTTTTGAATGGAGGTTTTCTTTTTCAGATAATTCTTTCTGGAGATGAAGAATTTCTGCATGGTTACGAAGCATCTCTGCTTCCAATTTTACAATGGACGTTTGTTGCTTTTTTAACCGGGCCTGATTGATCAAAAAACCAACGGAAACGGCACCTGCAACAATGCCCGCTAAAACTAGAATGTTGACAGATATCTCAATAAATGCAAGCATAATTTACGTGTTAGGATGTTTTCAAAAGGATTGGATATGTTTATTAATACTAAAGTACTTTACCTGATCGTATTCTAAAAGGTAATTTTACGCATTTAATTTCATAAAAGTCAGATATTTTCACGAAATAAGGGTTTCTACTAGTGCTTTTAGGTTGGTTATCAGTATCCTTTCCTGCACCATCGTATCCCTGTACCGTATGGTAACCGTGTTATCTTCTTTTGTTTGATGATCTATTGTTACACAAAAAGGCGTGCCAATAGCATCCATTCGGCGGTAACGTTTTCCAATAGCATCCTTTTCTTCGTAAAAGCACCTGAAATGATTCTTGCAATCATTCATAATGTTCTTTGCTATCTCCGGCAATCCATCTTTTTTCAGCAGTGGCAATATGGCCAGTTTAACCGGGGCCAGCTTAGGCGGAAATTTCAACACCACCCGGCTGTCTGCTTTTTCCGGCGTACTTAAATCTTCTTCCGTATAGGCATTGCTCATGATCAGCAAAAACATCCTGTCTAGCCCTATTGACGTTTCTATTACATACGGAATATAGTTACCAAACGGTTTGCCATTTGCGTCTAAATCGTTGTCAAAATATTGCAATTTCTTTTTACTGTATTGCTGGTGCTGGCTTAAATCATAATCGGTTCTTGAATGGATGCCTTCCACTTCCTTAAACCCTATGGGAAAATCGTACTCAATATCGCAGGCGGCATCGGCATAAAACGCAAGTTTTACATGGTCGTGAAAGCGGTATTTATCTGCCGGTATACCCAGGCTCATGTGCCATTTAAGGCGTTCCTGTTTCCAGTGTTCATACCAATCTTTCTGGGTGCCGGGGCGTACAAAAAACTGCATTTCCATTTGCTCAAACTCGCGCATGCGAAAAATAAACTGGCGGGCCACAATTTCGTTGCGAAAGGCCTTTCCAATTTGTGCAATACCAAACGGTATTTTCATCCGCCCGGTTTTTTGTACATTCAGGAAATTCACAAAAATGCCCTGGGCCGTTTCCGGGCGCAGGTACACTTTGCTGTCGGCGTCTTCTGTAGATGCGGTGGCGCCAAATTCAGTTGAGAACATGAGATTAAACTGGCGGATATCTGTCCAGTTAGCAGTACCGCTTAGACTGCATTTTATCTTGTTGTCTTCTATCAATTTTTTCAGACCGGTAAAATCGTCTTTTGCCAGCAACGCATCCATGGCTTCCAGTAATGCATCTGCCTCCTTGCCTTCTTTTTCTCCTTTGGCCCTAAGTTCATCGGCAAATGCCTCCAACAGGTGATCTACACGGTAGCGTTTTTTGCTGTCCTTATTGTCTATCATAGGATCGCTGAAGTTATCAACGTGCCCGCTGGCTTTCCAGGTGGTGGGGTGCATGAATATGGCCGCGTCTATGCCCACAATGTTCTCGTGCAGCTGGGTCATGCTTTTCCACCAATAATCTTTGATGTTTTTTTTGAGCTCGCTGCCATACTGGCCATAATCGTATACCGCGCTCAAACCGTCATAAATTTCACTGCTGGGAAAAATAAAACCGTATTCTTTACAGTGCGAAATAATTGCCTGGAACCTGTTATTGTCATTTGCCATAATGGCTGCAAAGATAATAAGATGATTGCTGATTTTGAGATGTGGAGATGTGGAGATCATTACTGTCCGGTTAAATCCTACAAACCTTTTAATACGATGGCCTCAGGCCGGCCGGGCGCTCGTACGCTTTTCGATGCTGCGTTTTCCTTTTCCCCTGTAATTGAGCAGCAGTAGGTATTTCAGCCATCGCATCATTCGACTTCTGTACAAAGCTGACGGAAAACGAGGCATCTCAAAGCGTACTGGTATCAGGTCTTAGAAATGCAAGCCCTCCGCTTGTTTAAATCACTGAAAACCTTTGCTATAACTGGGTCTTCGAATAATGAGATAGTTTTTCCCGGACACCAATAATGTAGAAGATTTTGAGATGTAAGCAACCCTGTAATGCAACTGCCAGGTTAATCTGATGGGCAATCACAAAATCACGAAATCAGCAATCAGCAATTCAATGCAGTTTTTCATTATCCCGGTGGCGGTTGGCGTCACGTATGTTTTTCTTTTCAAAATTTTGCTGCAATGCTTCCGTTAAGTTTACGCCGGTTTGATTGGCCAGGCAGATTAGTATCCACAGCACATCGGCCATTTCATCTGCCAGATCTTTGCCGGTATCTGTTTTTTTAAACGATTGCTCGCCATAAATACGCACCATCAGCCGGGAGAGCTCGCCTACTTCTTCCATCAAAATACCCAGGTTGGTGAGTTCATTAAAATAACGAACCCCTACTGTTGTTATCCATCCGTCTACCTGTTGTTGCGCTTCATCTATTGTCATAGTATATAAGTTTAGACTTTTCCCCCGGCCCTCTCCAACCTCATCGGGCTTTTAGCCACCTTCTCCAACAGAAGAAGAAAATTGAATACGGCATTAATGAGAGGGAATTTCTTCATAATTGATGTGTTATTAAGAGAGAACATACTGTTGAGATTTCCAAAACTAACGAACTATCGAACTAACGAACTAACGAACTAACGAACTATCGAACTATCGAACTAACGAACTATTGAACTACCGAACTACCGAACCAATCAACTAATCAACTACTCCCTAACCTTCGTATCAATAATAATGGTTACCGGTCCGTCGTTCACCAGGCTTACTTTCATATCAGCTCCAAATACCCCGGTGCCAATGGGTTTAGCCAGGTCTTTTTCTAACTGCGCGATCATTTTTTCGTACAGCGGTATAGCAACTTCTGGTTTAGCGGCTTTTATATACGATGGCCGGTTACCTTTTTTGGTTGCGGCATGCAATGTAAACTGGCTGATCAATAAAATGTTTCCACCTGTTTGTTTGATATCGAGATTCATCACGCCATTGTCGTCATTGAAAATGCGCAGGTTGATTATCTTGCTGCTCAGCCATTCAATATCTTCCTGGCTGTCTGCGTCTTCTATACCTACCAATACCATCAAACCACCGGCAATGGATGACCGTATTATACTGTCTACACACACGCTGGCCGACGAAACTCTTTGTATCACCGCTCTCATGGTTTGAAATTAATGTCCGTAAATTTACTAATCCACACAATATTAATGGTTATGATAAACGTTTCTACAGAAATCGCGTTCAAAACGTTCCGGAGCGGCGGAAAAGGTGGCCAGAATGTAAACAAGGTGGAAACTGCGGCGGAGGGCAGTTTCAACGTACGCGCATCCGGTTTATTATCTGAGGCGCAAAAAGAATTATTGATTAAAAAACTGGAAAACCGTATTAATTCGGAAGGATTTTTGCAGGTGAGGAGCCAGGTACACCGCAGCCAGTTGGCCAATAAAGAAGAGGTAATAAAAAAGATGCATGCGCTGTTACAGCAAGCATTGAAAAAGAAGAAAGCAAGAATTGCCACTGCGCCATCAAAAAAGGTAAAGGAAAATCGCATAGAAAACAAAAAGCGAAAAAGCGATACCAAACAGCAGCGGCAAAAAATTCGGTATGACCCGTAAGTGGTGTTACCTGAAAATCGTTACTATGAAAAACCAATTAATACTACCCATTGTAATGGTACTGATGATTTCAGTATTCAGCAACTGCACAAAAGAATATAGTGCCAGTGGCTTTACCCCACTTGCCGCCAAAGAAGATAGCTTCAATCTTACTTTGCAATTTACGCCCATGGTAGATACCGTTAGGTTACGTTTTGATTCTACCTACCGCAACTTCTGGAGAGAAAACTACAAGGTAACGGCATTCAAATTTTATGTAAGCAATGTAGATCTGATCAATACAGATTCTGGGCGCACCTATCATATGGATACTGCCAAATATTTTTTGGTAGATGCAGCAGACTCCACCACATGGTCGGTAAAACTATTGGCGAAACCATTTACGTATAACCGCATTTCATTTTTAATTGGTATAGACAGCGCGCACCATGTAAACAACACAAAAAAAGGTGTTTTTGATCCGGCTAAAGGCATGTTTTGGTCTGCCAGTGCGGGTTATGTGATGGCTAAGCTGCAAGGTGGCGCGGTAGGCGGCAATTTATTTGACTACCAGATTGGCGGATATGCCGGGCCTGAAAATGCACTGCGCAAACCCACCCTGTTATTTCCTTATGGCCAATCGCTGGTAATAGCTGGTAACGCGGGTAGTAAAAGCGTCATCAGCATAGATGCTAATGTTAATGCATGGTTTTCTAATCCGCACCAGGTAAAAATTGCTGTTGTGCCCTCATGCATTACGCCGGGGTTAATGGCAAAGGATATCTCAGAAAATTATTCAAAGATGTTTACTATCAAAGATGTTATCAATAACTGATAACGGCTAAACGTTACTCTATATAGTATTTTCTTACAATAAACGAAACTTCATACACTATAAAGGCAATCACCAGTATGGCATGAAAACGCTTGCTGCTTAGTTTTATGGCCAGCAGGCAAAGCAGTATATGAATGATATTGCGCACCGGAAACTCCCAATACAGCCTGGCCATGTATTCTTTTCCTTTGATAACCGTATCAATAATATCTGCTGCAAATATTACTGCCAGCACACCAAAAAACCATTTGCGGCGCGAATAAAAGTAATCCTCATAGCCTGTATACTCCGTCAGCTGGTCGGGAAATAATAAAGTGCACACAAAATAATACAGCATGATATAGATGATGAGAAAAAAATACAACGCAAAGTCCCACTGCGTAATAGCATTCAGGTGCACCTCCCACCACCAGTAATGAATAACCGCCAGAAAAATATACAGTGCCCAAAGCAAATGCACCCAATAGGGCTTGTTCTTTGTTGGATGCTCAATAATCTTTACCACACCTTTCAGCAAATGTGTGATGCTCAGCCCAAGAATAATTCCGATAACGGTTTTGATATGTGCAAAGGTTTCCATACTGCAGTTTCAAATATAAGATGTAGCAGAATCTTTTAGTAATACCAGCTCTAATCAGAGAATACCGGCAATGAGTATTGATCTTTTGCCTGGCGATATTTTTTGAGCATTTTCTTACTCCGTTTAATTCCGGCGCTGGTGGATACGCCTGCGAGAATTGTTTTTACCCAATAATTGAAGATAAACTTCTCCCTGTCGCGCATAAAAAACATGCTGGTAGTTTCATCATTTTTTTTATGTAGAATGAGGCCCGCGGCAAAATTACCCAGCGATAACAGGAATTTTTTCCTGGAATTGTCCTTTGCATCCAGTAACCGTATTTTTAGCCCCTGGTAATAAAAATCCATTTTACCCACGGCCGCGTATTTATTACCTGTCCACCGCGCAAATAAGGTATCTGCATTGCCGTTGGCCACGCTCACAGATGCCAGCGGAATGGTAACCGTGCTAAATTCAGGAAGTGCCATTTGCGATACATGCACACCTGCCAGAAAAGAAGACAGTGAATCTGCGTAGGCTTCCTTGTAATAAAAGTGATTGATCTTATAATTTAGCAACCGTGCATTGGCCACCATAGTAAGACTGTCTGTGCCATTGCGCCTGTTCTTAAAATTGGTGATGACTACATTAATATCATTTAACGGAACAGTGCCCTGTTTTTCTGATTTGATGGCTATCTCATTTACCATTACCTGGCTGCGTTGTGCCACAATGGAATCTATTTGCAACGGCATTTTGAGCGCATTAATCATGGCAACCGGCATCAACTTTTCAATACCGTGACGGAAAGGCATCCGTTTATCGCGGGTGGTAGTGAGGGATATACTGTCCAAAAAAATCTTTTTTACACGCAGTGAAGAATCTTCCCCCTGCCGGTTATAACGTATACCGCTGATGTCTACAGCATGACCCTTAACCACCATATAATCGCCCTGCCACGCTCCCGGCTTTGCGAAAGTTTCCTGCATGTTGCGGGTGGGTACCACAAAAAAATCACCAAGGCTTAATTTATCCGCTGATGGCTGCCATCTAACCGAACCCGCATTGGCTACAATATTTTTACCCTTGTACTGACCGGCGCCTTTATTAATAGTTGTTTTATAAACAAGCGATTGCCAGTTCAGTTTAGCTCCCTGGCTGAGCTGAAAGTTATCATCATTAAAAGAACCCGACAGGCTAGCATCAATACCTGTGGAATCCGTTTGCTTTAGTGCTATTGAAACGTCGTTCCAGACAGCCATTGCGCCCGTAGACAGTGCCAGCTTACCCTCGTTGTTTTTAGCGGCGGCGCCTTTGGTAAAAGAAAAAACGGTGCGTGGCAACTGTATCCCCAGACTGCCTTTTGCAGCCCTCACATCAGATAGTGCCAACATCATTGTATCATAACTAAATAATTGCTGTTGCTTTTTAAATGAACTGACACCGGTACCATCCACATTAATGATGGCCGTAATGGAAAGGGTGTCTTTAACTGACTCTTGGGTATATTTTACCTTGCCATTTATGATCAGCGAACCACTGGCAAGCGCCACCGGCACGGTTAGTGGTTTAACAGCAGCTGCCTGGTGGGGAACTGCCTGCTTTTTCAAAATATCAATGCTGGCATTGTCTGCCCTGAGCAATGGAAGTTTTACCGATGAGAAATCAGTTGAATGAATATCTGTTTTAATAGTGGTGTGCGGAAGGTAAACCTTTGTGTACCCCCGGTGGTTGTTGATATCTACTTTTACATGCTGTGCAACAGATTCGGACTGGGTATTAAAATGAAGGGAATCTATTGAGGCTGCTGTTCCGGTATTGTTGTTAAACACCACGTTACTTACAAAGCCTTCTGCATTGTTCCAGGTAAAAAATGTTTTCTTAGAACCGATATGGTCAATAGCAACATCACGTGCATGCAGACTCATTGTATTCTTTGCAGACGTATTTTGCAGCTGTAAATGATTAAGGTTTAACCTGGCTATATGCAATACGGGCAAATCTTTTTTGGCTACGGCCGGGGCGGCAGTACTTTGTTCTTTCTTGTTGATATTTACGGCCAGTTCTTCCAGCTTCAGGTATTCTACCTGTATAATTTTATGATTGGCATACATATCCCAGTCTAAAATCTCCCAATACAATTGCTTACCGGTAACCGTAGTACCATTGGCCAACTCCATTTGAAACTTATCTGCGCTGTTATGCCTGGTAATACCATTGAAATGGTAATTGCTTACAGACAAACTTAGTTTGGGCGATTGAACACTGATAGATGCGGTGGAAAATTGTGGCAAAGAACGTTTGATATCAATAAGCGAATCGCTCAGGAACAACCTGTCCAGCAGAATATGCGCATTCATTTTTTTCATGCTCATTTTCATGGCAGCCATACCGGATGCTGTGTAGCCCAGGTTTCCGTTTATTATATTGAAATGCTGTACGTCTATGAGTTCATTTAATCCGTGCAGGGTTTGGTAAAAACCTTTCTTTTTTGCAACCGGCGCTTTTGCTGGCTGATCCATACTATCGGGCGGCAAATGGTGTTTGCTTCTGTCGAAAACAGTAATAGCCGGTTGCAGCAAAATGGCTGTATCGGCCATAATTTTTTTATTCATCAATGCGGCCAGGTTGATATTCCTGAGGTGAAGTAATGGTGTAACAAAGGTAAACCCTTTGTCAGCATGGTTGCGGGCGGTGGGAGCGTATACTGCATTTTTAAAAACAACGTCGTTGTTGTTGAGTGAAAACGTACCAACCGTCATTTTAAACAAACTATCTGTTGTTAAAAACTCCAGGTTCTGCAGGTTTAGCAAAATACTGTCTGTACTAACGGAGGGCCGGCTGTTTTTGCTGATGTGCAGGTTGTATGCCTTTACATTGGCTTTCTGCGTGCTATAGTTGGGGTTGTACGTGTTGATAAGCGAGAGTTCGCCATCTTTCACATCAATATAGTTAAAGTGGATGGTGGTAAATATTTGTGACAATGCCTGGCTTACGGATGCGGAACTATCTGTCTTTTTATTGTTCCTGGTGGTGGTTTCTATATGCAGTGAAGGCCTGAAACATATGAGCGTGTCTATCAGCAATTCATCTTTCTGGTACAATGCAGCCAGTTCTTTTGAATTGAAAAAAAGTTTGTCGGCACGTAAGGTCATCATTCCTTTTTCTGCGGTGGCCGCTGTATTAAAAATGCATGAATCCAGCTCAAAGAACTGGTTCTTTCCTGAGAAATGCAGCCGTTTAAAGCTGATATCATGTTTACCATCTGGCAACACCCAGTGCTGCGCATCCATGGTAAGGTTGATATCGTCTGATGACAAAAGCCTGTTTGCACTGTGGTCTTTTCTTGAAAAATTGCTTACCGTAAAGTTGATATGGTCGCCTTCAAGCGCAACAGGGCTGCCTACCCGGGTAAAAACAAATGAAGCGTCTTGTATATGAAATGTACGTACCTGCAGTTGTACCAGCAATTTTTCTATGGTCTCTGTAATGCCGGATGCATGAAAGCTGGCGGGTGTAGCTTTGGCCTTTCGGGCAAGGTGGTCGTGTGATTTTATCTGAGGGTTTAGCACAAAGAGGCTGTCTATCGTTACTTTTTTCTGAAACAACACCTCGCGCCAGCTTTGAATAGCAAAATAGAGCCGGGGAACCGTTACTTCATAATGCGGACTGGTGTTAACAGTATCCCTGGCATACAATCGCGCATTGCTGATAATAATATTTTTATTTGCAAACGATATATCTACCGAACTGGCATCAAACCCGTACACGCCTTTCGATTCTTTGTTTACCAATACCTGTATAATATCGCGCACGCGGTAATTGACCAGGTACCATGCAGCAGCGCCCAGCACCACCATCAATATAAGGAGTGACAGCAGTACTTTAAACCAGCTCTTTTGCCTGACGGGGATTGCCATGGTAAACCAGGAAATTTTCTAACTGTAATGTATTAAAAATATGGCAGGTATAGGATGAATAAGACGAAAGCTGCCGAAAAATACATTCTAAAAAATACGGTAGATCTTTATACCATTAAAAAAGGACCGCATTGCATGCCGTCCTTTTTTTTATTACCAGAAAACAGAATAACAATGATTCCCGTTGTTTTATTATTACTTACGTCTTGCAATAAGCGTACTTAAGATATCCTGCTGCTTATTGATCTCTTCCTGTTGGCGCTGCTGGTCACGCTTGCTTTGTTCAATTTTGTCCATGGTCGATTTCAGCGATTTATCGTAGTCCGATTCATCGTCGGTAAGGTTGCGCAATCTTTTCTGGGCTTTTGCCATAGATTTATCATCGCCACTGATATTATTTCTTATGGCTTCGCTTTGTTTTACCTGGTCTTTTTTATTCTGTGCCAGTTTATCTTCCAGGTTCCTCATCTTCTTTTCGCCGTCTTTTTGGTCTGATACCAGGTCATCATATTTTTTCTGCGCTTTTTTAACCACCGCTTCCTGGTCTTTTATCTGCAGTTCCAGATTATATGCTTCAAAAGTGGGTGCCATGTCATCCAGCAATGCGGTTGCACCTTCCAGGCCATTACCCGTTGTATCGTTTAGTTTTCTGGTTTTTACATCTTCTGCCGTTCTGGCTACCAGCATTGACACTACCGATACATCTTTTTCTGAACGGCTTTTTCGGTCTACTTTAAAATAGAGGTCGCTGTTATGGTCGTTGCCGGGCAAATTATAATTTCTGTAAACTTTGTAGCCGCCATTGCTGCTGCTTTTTATACCTTTTTTGGTCATAAAATCAGCTATTGCATCTTCCACCACACTACCAGGGTAAGGAACGGTAATCAGCGCCGCCGGTTGTTGCGTTTTCTGAAACTCTGCTTTGCCTTCACTGGCCTTGGGTTGCGCATACGCTATACCGGCCATTACCAGGGCAAACATTAAAAAGACTAATTTTTTCATACCTGTTTTAATTTGTTATATAGATGACAGTTAGTTGGGTTCGGTTGCACAATAAAGTAAGTTAAAAAAGAAACATCCGCCCTACAAAAAAACTACATTTGCCAAAATCATTTGCTACTTGAGCGGCATTAAAAACTTAGCAGGTCAAACACTTTGGTACGGCGTCAGCACCATTTTCTCAAGGTTTCTCAATTACCTCATGCTGCCCTACCTTACCCTGAAACTCAGCGCTGCCCAATTTGGCGAATATAGCCTTGTTTATTCTGTTATACCCTTCTTCACGGTTTTTTTCACCTACGGCATGGAAACCGCTTATTTCCGTTTTGTACAGCAGGAAGACAATAAAAAAGTACTGTACAACACAGCGGGGGTTTCACTTATCTGCACCACATTGCTGCTCACTACCGTAATGATCTTATGCAACGATGCCATAGCAAAGTTAATATCTGTAAAAGAACATCCGGAATATATCACCTGGGGAGCGCTCATCATTGCGCTGGATACCCTGGCGCTGGTACCGCTGGCAAAACTACGGCAAGACGGCAGGCCGGTAAAATTTGCGGCCATACGGGTAGGGAGTGTATTGGTGAATATTGGTGTGATGTACTTCCTGATCTCGGTTTGCCCACGGTTGATTGCCGCCGATGCAAACAGCATTGTACAATTGTTTTATAACAAAAATTACGGGGTAGGATACATCATTATCGCCAATGTAATGCAGGCTGCGTTTACACTGGTGCTGCTATGGAAAGAAATTTCCACCTTTCGCTGGCAGTTCAACCACACTTTCTGGAAAGAAATGATTCTGTATTCGCTGCCGTTGGTCATCGTAAATTTTGGGGGCGTCATCAATGAAACATTCGACCGTATCATGCTGGGCTGGTGGTCTCCGGCAGCAACCGAAGCCGCCCGGCATGCAGACGTGGGTACCTACAGCGCATGCTATAAATTATCCATTTTGATTACCTTGTTTATCCAGGCATTTAAAATGGGTGCCGAGCCCTTCTTCTTCAAACAGTCAACCGGCGAAAACCCGCAAAAAATCTATGCCCGGGTCATGAAGTTTTTTGTAATTACCATCTGCACCATGTTCCTGGTAGTGGCGCTTTTTATAGACATCTGGAAGTATTTCATCAAAAATGAATCCATGTGGGCAGGTCTTAAAGTGGTGCCGGTTTTATTGCTGGCAAACATGTTTTTAGGTATTTACTATAACCTTTCCATCTGGTATAAGCTCACCAATAAAACCCTGATTGGGGCGTGGATAACCATCGGCGGCGCAACCATTACTCTTATTATTAATTATATCTTCATTCCTTATTATGGATATATGGCCTGCGCCTGGGCCACCTTTCTGTGTTATGGCAGCATGATGATAATGTCTTTTTTGCTGGGTCAAAAGCACTACCCTGTCCCCTATGCCTGGAAAAAGCTACTGGCCTACATGGTCATTGTGGTGTTGTTGTTTTTTGTGCACAAAGGTCTCACCCACCTGCTAACAACAACTGTTTTCAGTATTGGCCTGGGCATGGTTTTGCTGATAGCCTTCCTGCTCTTTATACTAAAAATAGAAAGAAAAGAATTTAAAAGGCTGCCGGTTGTGGGAAGGTACCTGCAGTAATTATCGGCATGCAGGTAACTATTCCGCCTGTTTTACATAAGGGTTATTGGCTTTTTCAAACCCGACGGTGGTAGGTTCTCCATGGCCAGGATAAACCAACGTTCTATCTGGCAGCACATATAGCACCCGGCGGATGCTATTCAGCAGTGTTGCTGTGTCTCCCCCAGGTAAATCAGTTCTGCCAACGCTCATTTTAAACAATACATCACCACCAATTACAAAATCCTGCTCCTGGCAATAAAAACAACAATGACCGGGGCTGTGTCCGGGTGCCAGTAAAACTTTTAACGCATCGGCACCCAACCTGATCTGTTCCCCTTCACGTAAAAAATGCAGGGGCCCTTTGTAGTTATCAAATGGCATTCCCCAGGCCAGGCCGGATGCCGGTGCATTTTCAAGCATTATTTGTTCGTTTGGGTGAATGTATAGTTCCAATTTCCAGGTATCGTGAATGAACTTATTGCCAAAAACATGGTCGAGATGGCAATGGGTATTTAACAAATATTTAGGTTGGAGGCCTTTACCGGCGATAAAATCGGCCAGTTCCCGGCGCTCATTTCCAAAATAACAGCCGGGGTCTATAATGATACAGTCGCCGCTTTCGTTATGTAAAACATATGTATTCTCCGCAATCGGGCTGAAGGTAAACGACGTAACTGTGAACATAGAATTGTTTGCTTTTTAATGAGTACCTGTTTTAATACAACGCTGCGTACCTTACCTTGCTTGCGGGTGGCCATCATTACAGTAAAAACCGGCCACCGTACGATTTGTTTTTGAATAACTGCCTATGTAACCATATCAGTCAAATAGCATAATTTTAATTACTAAATATCCGGTATGCAATTTCAGAAGATTAGTTTGACACAGCAATTTTTTAGTATGAAGAAAATAACATTGCTTACAACTGGCCTATTTTTTTATACTGTCATTTTTGCCCAATTAAGTACTACAGAGTTTGGTAAAAACAGGGTTCAATATAAAAAGTTCAAGTGGGCATATTACCAAACCGATAATTTCAATTCATATTATTCGCAAAATGGCGAACCGTTGGCCAAGTATGTTGCCCAACTGGCCGAAAAAGAATTACCGGATATTGAAAGTTTTGTTGAATACGGCCTGCAGCGCCGCGCCAATATTGTTATTTACAACAGCTATGATGAAATGCAGCAGTCAAATATAGGCCTTAGCCTAGACTGGCAAACATCTGGCGGCATCACCAAACTGGTAAACAACAAAATACTGGTATATTATACAGATGATCATGCTAACCTGCGCCGCCAGGTACGGAGCGGCATTGCAAAAATACTTTTAGACAATATTTTGTTTGGAGACGACCTGGGCGAATTTGCCGCCAACCAGGCACTGCTGGATTTGCCCAAATGGCTGACAGACGGATATGTTGATTATGCCGCCGAGAACTGGAGTCCCGACCTTGACGATAAATTGAAGTCGGCTATCCTCTCCGGCAAATACAGGAATTTCTACCAGCTGGCATTCGACAAGCCCCTGCTGGCCGGCCATGCCTTCTGGTACTATGTTTCCGAAAAATACAAAAAGGAAAACGTTACCTATTTTTTATACCTGGCCCGTGTATACCGCAACCTCAACAGCGCTTCTAACCGTATTGCAAAAAAGAAATTTAAAGAAGTATTGAAAGACTTTATGGCCTACCAGGAAGAGCGGTACGATAAAGATATCAGGGGCAGGCGCAACCAGCCAAAAGGCTCTGTGCAGGTAACAGAAGAAGTGAGTGCGCACAAAAACTTTTTCCGCTACTCTCCCAACCCCTCACCGCGCAGCCAAACCTATGCCATTACAGAATATAAAAATGGAAAATACTGCGTGGTATTGCATGAAAATTTTATCAACCGCAAGGTATTGCTGAAAACCGGTGTATTGATGGAAGAAAATGAAATCAATCCACATTACCCGCTTATAGCATGGGATGGCAAGGGCAATAACCTGGCCGTGGTGTATAATGCCGAAGGAAAAGTAAAACTGTTTGTATACGACCTGGTAAAAAAATACAAAACAATTAAACAAGATATACCAGATTTTGACCAGGTGCAGGATGTAAAGTATATGCTTGATAAGAACACCCTTTTGTTCAGTGCCGTACGGAATGGCCAATCAGATATTTTTTCGTATAAAATAGACAATCAAAGCATCGAACAAATTACCAATGATGTATATGATGATCTGGATGCGAGCTTTGTAGCCTTTCCCAGCAAAAGCGGTATACTTTATTCATCTAACCGGCCCAGCGCACTGGCAAAAACCGGCGATACCGTGCTGCCTTCAGATAATCATTACAATATTTTCTTAGTAGACAACTGGAACAAAAGCGAATTCAAACAGATATCACAGTTAAGCAGGCTGAAGTACGGCAACGCCCGGTACCCTGTTCAATACAACACTGCGCACTTTACTTATGTGAGCGATGAAAACGGCATTGGCAACAGATGGGCCGGCTTCTTTACAACACGCAGGGCGGGTGTAGACACCGTTTATAAAATTGGAGACGATATCATCCGCAATCCAGACGCAAGAGAACTGGATTCAGTACTATCGCTCAATAAAAAAGAGGAACCCGATTCCGTGTTCAGCATTTCGCTTACCAATGATTCGGCCTACGTATTTCCGCTCACTAATTATCAGAGCAGTTTAAAGGAAACCAAAATTGCAGGCGACAATGGCGTGGTAAGTGAAGTAAGACAGGAAGGTGATCTGCTGTTTATGTACAAATTAAAAGTAGACGATGCCAACCTGAAAAAAAGGAATATCAACCCACGACCTACGGACTTTAGAAGAAAAACAATAGAATCTGAACGTATTGCCAGTGCGCAGCAGGCAAGAATTACCCAGGACGCCATTGCCGATACCGCCAGGAAAAAAGATGCTTTTGAAAGCGAGTTTGAAAACGAGCGGAAAGATTCGGCCGCAAGATCTGCTGAGGTGGCAGATAACAGGTTCAGCAGCCTGCCGCCATCTGTATTGAGCAAGGCAAAGCACTATGATTATAAACTAAAGTTTTTTGGCGATAATGTTTCTGCGGGTTTCAGCAATGATGTACTGGCCAACCGCTACCAGCCATATACCGGCAGCCTTCCCATTGTGCTGAATAGTTCAGGCGGCTTTAATGGACTACTGAAAGCCAGCGTGTTTGATGTAATGGAGGATCTGCGGTTTACCGGTGCCATGCGCATTCCACTAATAAATACAGTGGGCACTGGTGTCGGCATCGGTAATGGCACGGGTCTCAGTTCACCGTTTATCAGCACCAACAGCTCTTTGTTTGATGCAGGCGGCGAATGGTTTGCCCGTTTTGATTACCTGAAAAAAAGAATCGATTTATCGGCTGTGTATTACCGGCAGACGCAGGTGGGCAGCATCAATAATTTTGATGTGAAACTGTATACCAATCTTTACCAGGGCATTGTTAAGTATCCGTTCGACAAACTGAAAAGCATTCGCTTGTCTTTGGGCGTTCGTTCAGATAAATATGTTACGCGTGGTACAGACGATATTTCATTGAAAACACCCGATGACAAACAATCATTTCTGCTTACCCGTTTAGAGTACGTGTACGATAACACTATAGCACCTACTACAAATATTTACAAGGGCCTGCGGTACAAAGTGTATTTAGATTTCAATAACAATTTGAAAAAGGATACCAACAATGGCGGACGCGGCAATTTTAATTTTGGTACAGATGTTCGCTATTATTACCCCATTTACCGCAACTTTATCTGGGCCGGTCGTGTTGGTGCAGATTTTAGTTGGGGCAACCAGAAAACCTTATACTATCTGGGTGGTGCAGACGGATGGCTTTTTCCCAAAGCCAACACCGGTATTACCCCACAGGATCCTGATTATGCCTACCAGAGCCTTGCTGTAAACATGCGCGGCTTTAACCAGAACGTCGCCAATGGCAACAACGCGGTGGTCATTAACAGTGAGTTTAGGTTGCCTATATTCACCACATTCTTTAATAAGCCTATCAATAACGCCTTCCTTCGCAATTTTCAGCTGACTCAATTCATTGATTTAGGTTCTGCCTGGAACGGCGCTTACAATAAGATAGAGCGTCCGCATATTGTGTATAGTGATAACAATGATCCCCAGAACCCTGTTACGGTAAATATTAAAGCCGGTGGCATCGGGCCTTTTGTTGGTGGCTATGGTTTTGGTGCAAGAAGTACATTGCTAGGCTATTTCCTCAAATTGGATGCAGCCTGGTCAATGGACAGGTTCTTCCGTGGAAAGCCTATCTGGTATTTTGGAATGGGCATCGATTTTTAATGTAACTACAACTGATAATAAAAAATCCCGCGGATGATACCGCGGGATTTTTTTCATGCTCCTGAATAGAGTTATCTAGTTTAAGTTTTGCATTTCCAAGGTTGAATCATGCGTTCGCTGTCCTCCAATGGTAACTTGCGGAGATGGCTTATTTTGCTGTTGTAACCGCTGTACCGTTTTATGAAACTTAAGGCTCATTTTGCGCCAGTAATCAAAAAACGAATTGCCGCCTGCCTTAAATACACGCCGGTGCGCCATCCATACTACCAGCGTGGTAGAAAAATACAGCAAACGATAAAACTGGTAACAGGCGATCTTTTGCAATATTGTTTTGCCTGAAAAAATGATAGACAAACGCTGCTGTTGAAAATTGATGTGAAATGCTTCGTCTATCAATATATCAGTACATATTTGCTGTAACAGTCCGCACCGGGTCGCATTTTTCAACGACTGGTAAAAAACCTGTGCCGCGCTCTCAACGGTTATTACGGTAATCGTCCACAGCTCCATACTGGTATTGAAATACCTGATTTTTCTAAACAGCGAGTCGCCCCAGTTGCGGCCGATCCGTTTTTCACCAATTGCGTCAAGGTAGCTGCCAAGATTATTACCATGCTTTTGCTCCTCTTTAATGAATAGCTCCACGGCTTCGCAATACGCAGTGTCGCCAATAGAATGCGCATACTTTCTTGCCGCTGCCAGCAGGTGCGCACCATCTGAGGTTTCTCCTAACTGCCATGCCTGTACGGAAGGCACGATGGCTTTTCTCTCTGATTTGGTTAACCGTGGCGGTATGCGCCAGTTGATCCTTTCTTTCTTCAGGTTTTGCCTGAAATGGTCAATCCATTGTTGGGATGTTTGCACAGGAATAAGTTTAATGGTTAATGACAACTGATTAGTACAGCGATCGGCTCATCTTCTTGAGTGTTATATAAATAATGCTGAGAAAAAAAGAAAACACGAGCACCATGGCCCAGGCATCTTTGTATTGTACCGGGTGCAGGATAATATGAATGGTATCTGCCAGCAAGTGAAAGGGGTTAACAATAATATCCCAGCTGTTGTACCGCAGGCAACGCCCAATATAGATACCCACAGCATTCAACAGCATAACCGGGTACACAAACAACCAGTCAAACCGGTACTGCCATTGACACTGGATTATTTTTTCCATATGCCGAACCGACAGAATACCCAATAACAACGCATTCCAGGCAAAGCAAAAAATCAGTAAGAGGTCATACCACTTAGGAACCGCGCTGCTGTCGTATAAGTGAAACAGATCCGTAAGCATGTAAAAAGAATTGGGAATAAACAGCAGCCATGCAGTAGATACAAAGGCAAACTTCCATTTACTTTCTACCCATGCCGGACGAAGTGTAAGCATGTAAGAAAAAAAGTAGGGTACGAAGGCAAGAAACAGGTTCCATACCAGGAAAACAAAGGTAAGCTGGCCGGTATAGACTGTTCTTGCCAAAAGTAATAACAGCGCAAACACTACAGAACTCAGCAGCAGCCGCTGAATTTCAGTTTTTAACAGGTACACATGTATGGGTCGTAATTGAATCAAACTATTTTTTGTCATAATAATGCAGGTATAAAAATGATAAAGGCAATGATAACTGCCACCAATGCGGCCACCAATACTGCAGCGGCAGAAAGATCTTTTATAACCTTTATGGTGGGGTGTTGTTCCGGGCAAACCATATCGCACAACTGCTCAATGGCGGTATTAAACAGTTCAGCCATCCACACAAGACCAATACCTATCGCCACAAAAAGAAATTTTTGTAATGGTAAATGAATGGCCCACGAGAACGCCACTACTACAACGGTGGCCACTGCATGTATGAGCGCATTGTGTTGCGTGCTGAAAAACTGGTACAATCCGCTAAAGGCAAATTGAAAACTCCTGGCTCTTTTTCTGAATGAAAATTTTTGTGGTTCCATAGTATGCTGTGTTTGCCCGTCTCTGTTCTTCCCTGGAAAAGGAAGAACTTGTATAGTGTTTCACAAGACGGGCCGGGTATAATAATTTATTTTTTTGGGATGTTACAATGACGCCAGGTTTTTCCTTTCGGAAGTGTTGTACCAGTTGATATTGCGGCTGCCATACATTACCAGCGCCAGCACCAGGAACAATCCAATGCTGCCTACCAGCAGTGCAGTATCTTCAAGGCGGATAAGTATAAAAATGAATCCATACAAACCGGTAAGCACCCCGCCAAACAAAAGCGCTGTTTTCCAGCTTTGGAAATGGCTTTTTGCATACAGTGTTATCAACAATATGGTAGCTGCCGATGCAATGTAATAGGCCTGATCAAAAAGCAGGAACTCGCTTACAGAAAGCAATAAAGTATAGAAGATAACAAGGGCTAGTCCTACCAATACATATTGTACCGGGTGCAAAGGCTTTTTTTGCATTACTTCAACAATAAAAAAGAGTGAGAAAGTAAGGCCGATAAAAAGTATGGCATACTTAACACTGCGCATGGTTTTGGCGTATTGATCCGCCGGTTGAAGCATGCTTACCCCAAATGCAAAACTGTTTTTATCAAAAGCGGTTTTAACATTGGTAGTCCGCTGCAACTCCTCGCCCCTCAGTACCGTACCAAAAGGCAGATTAGCCTTATTGATAGTCCATTTGGCAGCAAACCCGTCTTTATCCACTTTTCTTTCGCCCGGCAGGTTGTTGCCGTCAAAAGAAGGATTGCTCCAGGATGATTTCACTTCAACGCTGCTATTGCCGCTTAAGGGCACAAAATGCAATTGCTCACTGCCCTTTATTTTCAACTGCATGCCATAGCCGATGTTCTTGCCAAAATCAGCTTCTGCCAGGCTGATAGGCGCGGAAAGGCCGTTTGCATCCAGATCATTTACCGGCAAGCCGGGTGATAATTCATAACTGGTACCATTAAATGAAACAGACAATTTTTCTTCTATTCCTTTGAAATCTGTTATACCAAAACAAATTTTGGCATCTGCCAGTTGCAATGACGCCGCGGATATTTCTTTTGGAAGCCGGATATTAAAATTGCCGTTGTTGGTAAGATTGCTTTTATAAAGCAACACTTTATAAATCGACCTCGGCCTTATCTCAGGAATGATGGTACCGGCAACAGACATATTCTCCGGCAGCAACAACAGGTGTTTGGTTACAGCTACAATTTTATTGTCTGTGCGGGTTTCATTTGTTACATAAGGAAGGTAAATATAGGGGCCGGCAATTGTTTGATCAGATGCCCATTTGCTGCTTACTTCTTTTACCACTTCTTCCTGGCGTTGCTGGCGCTCGGTTACCAGGTTGGTAACAAAAAGCGTAGGAATCATCATTACCAGTATCAATACACCGGTAATAGCTGCTTTAAAAATAGTTTTATTTGAATTCGATTTTTCTTCAGGTAGCGGATACCCGTGCTGTTCTGTTGCCATGTGTTGGTTTATTTGATTGAATGAATATGTTGATGAGTGAAATGATGAAAAGAAATTGTTGATGGCATGGTGGTGTAACAGCATGGCAATAATGCTGCAGGCAACTAATGCGATTGCAATAGCAAATACATACAAGAGGTATGCGGCCAGGGTTTTGCTGTCAGGTATATTTAAAACAACAATAAGCCCACCCACTAGTGCATAAGGAAGCGTACTTGCAGCTGCAACAATTAGCAGTTTGTTGATCTTATGGTTGCGGGAAATGGATAATTTCTCAATGCGTGGCAATGCGATGGCTATTACCACCAGCACCGGCAAACTGCCTATGGCTGCACCCATGCCCACCGGAATGCCCAGCCACCACAAGTCCATATCTTTTTGGAAAAAAACGCCGTACATCAATACGCCCAGCCCCAGTACAAAGCTGGTGGTAATCCATATACGTGCGGCCACCCATACCGGCCGGAAGCGGCTGAATAAAATTTGCATACTGTTAAGAAGCTTTGTTTAAAAAATATTTAGCCGCGGTTTGTTTCTTTCTGAACACAGGTTCGGCCGTTTTCAGCAGCAGTGTTTTGATCGTTTTCTTTGATAGTGCCACACTAATCCATCCTGCTGCTACTGCAATAGCCGGAAATACCAGTACGTCACTTCGCCAGATATTTGCCTCCACATGCAAAACCGCCATCATTTGGTAAGCAACGGTTACCGCTGCCAATACCGAGGTATACAGCAGGGGAATTTTTAGCGTGGAACCGGCTTTTATATGCTGCAGTGCCAGCATTGCCAACATAAACACACCGCCTGCTATCCATCCAAAACTGGCAGCGTACACTGCCGAAAGCAGGTACACCTCCGGCACACCGAGCAATGGCAGGGTTATCAATAAATAAATACTGATGGCGCGGATAAATACAACGAATACGGTACGAATAAAAAGTGCTTTGAATTTCAAAGTGTCCATAGAAAAAAAATTTAGTTGATTGATTTAATCATTTGTTCCAGCGCATCCAGGTGTTGCTTGAAAGCCTTCTCGCCTGCTTTAGTAACTGAATAGGTGGTGTTTGTCTTACGGCCGATGAACCCCTTCTGTACTTTGACAAATGCATTTTCTTCCAGTGTTTTTAAATGAGAGGCAAGATTGCCGTCTGTTACATCTATCAATTCTTTCAGTTCATTAAAATTTATTTCCGCATTCACCATCAGGGCGCTCATGATGCCCAACCGGATACGGCTGTCAAAAACTTTATTGAGATGTTGTATCGGATTCTTCATGTACTAAATTGTTATGCTGCTTCCGTTCTTTCATACTTGCTCCACATCAGCGCGCCGTAAATTATGTGTAAAATACCAAATCCGGCGGCCCAAAAATAAAGTCCATAGCCCGGTAAAAAAAGATTAATGCAGCCAAGTACTATTTCCAGCATACCAAGGTAACGTATGTCATCCAGCGTATATTTACTTCCATTTATTAAAGCCAGTCCATAAAACAACAGGCAGGCGGGGCCAATAAACTTCCACTCATTGTTGAGGAGCATCGCAAAAATAAAAACACCACCAGCCAATAAAGGAATACACAGGTTAATGACCAACCGCCGGCTGCTGGCATTCCAGACAACAACCTTATTGCGTTGCGCCTTCTTCCAGGTAAAATAAAAGCCCGATACCAGCGCAAGCGCCATAACAACAATACCCAATACAAAAAGCCTCCATTCTAACCGGGCAAAATCGGTTAAATCCCATTGCCCTCTTTTGTTATAACTGTTGTAATAATCATTGATCCAGCTGTACGCAATTGCAGAACCTGCCAATCCAAAAATACCTGCTGCAATACCGCTCAAGCCGCTCAAACTAATAAAGCGACTACTGCGCTCCATGATGCGTTTTATGTCTTGTATATCTGCTAATGGCTGGCGGCTGTCCATATAAAAGTACTTTGAAAAACAAAGTAAATTTAAAATAATCGCTATTCCAAATGATTTTCCTTAAAAATTGTTGAATGCGCCATTTCAAGAAAGAGGGTTAACCGGTGTAAACGGTCTGTTTGCCGCAATCACACCGCTTTCTGGGGCGTAAAGCCTATTTTTGACAACGTATGAACCTTCTGAAACGAGGCATCAGCACAGTATGTATTCTTTGCAGCTTTGTACTGCCCCTGCTGGCACAGGCACAGAACAAAATTATAAAAGGTTATATTAAAGATGCCCTCAGCAATGAACGCGTTCCATTTGCATCTGTTAATTTCATGCAAAGCGGCAACGGCAAACTCAGCGATTCTGCCGGCAATTTCAGCTTTCGTTTTGAAGAATGGCCTACCGATACTCTACTCGTCACTTATGTAGGCTATAAAGACTACAAAATATTTATTGGGCCCGATCTGTTGAAAAGATCAACCGGTGACCAGGTCACGCTGGTGATCAATATGGACCGTGGCAAAATAGTGGCAGAAGTGGTGGTAAAAAGAAAAATAGATCGCGGATACCTCATGTGGAAGCGCATTGTAAAACGTAAGCCCCAAAACGACCGCTACCGTTTCAAGAATTTTGCGTACGAGCTCTATAATAAAATGGAGCTTGACCTCAACCGCATCAATAAAGAAAAACTCCAACAGAAAAAACTGTTGCGCCCATTCGGGTTTATATTCGACAATGTAGACACCACTGAAGGCCCGCCCTTTCTGCCGGTTTTTCTTACCGAAACCATTTCTGATTATTATTTCCAGAAAAAACCGTTCAAAACAAGGGAAATCATCAAAGGCAGCAAGTCTGAAGGCGTAGATAATGAAAGCATCAGCCGGTTGCTGGGCGGTACAGATGCTAACGTAGATGTATATGCTAATTTTGTACCTGTATTCGACAAACAATTTGTCAGCCCCATCAGCGATAACGGGGATAACTATTACCGTTATACCGTACTTGATTCGCAGTTTGTGAACGGGCAGCGATTAATACACATGAGCTTTACACCCAAAAGAAAAGGTGAAAACACTTTCCAGGGCGATTGCTGGGTGCACGATACCACCTGGGCCATACAAAAGATGACATTGTACCTGTCTGCCGAGGCAAACATCAATTTTATTGACAAGCTAAGCCTGATACAGGAATATAAAATGATAGACGATTCTACCTGGTTCCTGGTAAAAGATAAATTTGTGGCAGACATTGCTCCTATCGGCAAAACCAAAACAGGCATCATTGCCCGTAAGACAACCACCTACCGCAATATTGTAAAGAACCAGCAGTATATTGAAGACACCTTACAGAAAAATAAGATCATACAGGAAGTAGTATTTGAGAACGGCGCACGCGATAAAACCGGCGATTACTGGACAGATCAACGCCACGAAGAACTGTCAAAGAACGAACAGTCTGTCTATGCCATGATAGATACCCTGCAGAAAATGCCCATTTTTAAACGGTATACCAACATTATCAATTTTGTTGGTACCGGCTATTTAAATGTGGGCAATTTCCAGATTGGCCCTTGGCAAAACTGGATATTCTCCAATGTGCTGGAAGGCTTCCGCACGCGGTTTGACCTGGGCACCAACAAAGGCTTCAACAAAAAATTGATATTGCATGGTTACCTCGCGTACGGTTTTAAAGACCAACGGTTCAAATATGAAGCAGATGCGCTTTACCTGTTTTCTAAAAACCCGCGCGCTTATATATTTGCGCAGTACTCAAAAGACATCGACTATGGCCAGCAATACCTTGATGAAGTTAGCCAGGATAATATTTTTGCATTGGCCATCCGCAAAAGCGGTGTCCCCATAAAATTTCTGTTTACAGAAGAAAAGCGCATTGATTTGTTTAAAGAATGGCATTCTGGCTTTTCGGTAACACTCAATGCTACCGATAAAAAGTATGATCCCCTGCGCAATCTGCCATCAAAAACAGTATACCCTGCCGAAAGCGGCGAGATATTCAACAATTTTGAAACCAGTATCAAATTCCGTTTTGCTTACCTTGAAAAATTTCTGGAAACTACTTTTTACCGGTACAGCCTCGGCAGCCCCTACCCCATTGGCGAAATAAAATTTTCAAAAGGTATCAGTGGTATACTTAACAGCAGCTATAATTATACAAAGATCTCAGGTGGCATTTCAGATTTTACGCAAATTGCCCCTTACGGAACGCTTTATTATAACTTGTTTGCAGGCAAAACCATCGGCACATTGCCGTATATGTTGCTGGATGTGGCGCCGGGTAATGAAATATACTATTATAACAGGTATGCCTATAGCTTATTAAACCGCTGGGAATATATACACGATAAATACATGGGCTTTGGGCTTGAACATAATTTCGGCGCAGGCGTATTCCGCTTCATTCCCCTCACCAGGAAATTAAAATTCCGCCAGTTCTGGACAGCCAAAGGTTTATGGGGAAGTTTAAGTGATGCCAATAAGTTATATAATACCACACCGGGTTATACTTTCAATTCGCTGAATGGTAAAACCTATCTGGAAATAGGTACGGGCGTAGACAATATTTTAAAAGTGTTCCGGCTTGATTTTGTATGGCGTGTATTACCAAGACCATTACCTCCCGAAGGCGTGAAACGTTTTGGCATATTCTTTAGCTTCCGCCTGGTGTTCTAGGAATTGGGAATTAGAAATTTGGAATTGGGCTGGTTCTTCGTGCAGGGTTTCTTGAGCAGCTATTGCAATAGCCTTGGTATGGCAAAACCTAATTCCCAATTCCTAATTCCTAATTCCTAATTTTCCCTATCTTACTTCTATATTCAACGATTGTATATGACTAATTCCTACATCCTCGCGCTTGACCAGGGCACCACCAGTTCAAGGGCCATTTTATTTAACCACGATGGCGATATTATTACCACCGCACAAAAAGAGTTTACCCAGCTATACCCGCAGCCTGCATGGGTAGAACATGATGCAGAAGAAATATGGAGTTCGCAATTTGGCGTCATGGCAGAAGTAATAGCCAAACAAAGTATCTCTACCAAACAAATTGCCGCCATAGGTATTACCAACCAGCGCGAAACCACCATTGTATGGGAACGTACTACCGGCAAACCCATATACAACGCCATTGTATGGCAAGACAGGCGCACCGCAGGCTTTTGCGATGAATTAAAAAGCAGGGGGCTTGCGTCCACCATACAACAAAAAACCGGGTTGATCATCGATGCCTATTTCTCAGCCACCAAACTTAAATGGATACTTGATAATGTACCCGGCGCAAGGGATAAAGCAAATAAAGGAGAATTAGCGGCCGGTACAGTAGATACCTGGCTTGCGTGGAAACTATCCGGCGGCAAACTGCACATCACAGATGTATCCAATGCATCGCGCACCATGCTGCTCAATATTCATACCTGCCAGTGGGATGATGAATTGCTGCAATTATTCGATATACCCCGTGGTATTTTGCCAGAAGTAAAACAATCGAGCGAAGTGTATGGCCATACAGAACATGGTAATATACCTATTGCCGGTATGGCGGGCGATCAGCAATCGGCGTTGTTCGGCCAAATGTGCACCCAACCGGGCATGGTAAAAAATACCTACGGCACCGGTTGCTTTATGCTGATGAATACAGGTGAAAAAGCGGTTAGCTCTGCTAATAACCTGCTCACCACCGTAGCCTGGAAATTAAATAATACCACCACATACGCACTGGAAGGGAGTATTTTTATTGCGGGTGCTGTAGTGCAATGGCTGCGCGATGGACTGCAACTTATACGCAGTGCCGCAGAAATTGAAACGTTGGCAGAACAGGCTGAAGATACCGGCAACGTATATATTGTTCCTGCCTTTGCCGGGCTGGGTGCTCCTCACTGGAACCAATACGCGCGCGGCAGCATGTTTGGTATTACACGGGGTACTTCCAAAGCGCAGATTGCAAGGGCCGCACTGGAAAGCATTTGTTACCAGACAACCGATGTATTGAAGGCAATGGAATCCGATTCCGGTATCAGCATAAAAGAATTACGGGTAGATGGTGGTGCTACGGTTAATAATTTCCTGATGCAGTTTCAGAGTAATATATTGGAAGTGCCTGTGGTAAGACCCAAAGTGTATGAAACCACTGCCCTTGGTGCAGCCTACCTGGCCGGACTGGCAGTTGGCTACTGGAAAGATATTCCGGAACTGCAAAAACAATGGAAGGCCGATAAAACATTTCAACCGGCTATGGACCAAGAAAAAATTACCGGGCTGATGCAGGGATGGCAACGTGCAGTAAAAGCCAGTATTGCCTGGGCGGGATCATGAGTCGTGAGGCGTGAGACGTGAGACGTCAGAAATCAGAAGTCAGAGGTCAGAGATCAGACATCCGACATCAGACATCCAATATCCGAGATCAGAGATCAGACATCCGACATCCGAGATCCGACATCCGACATCCGAGATCAGAGATCAGACATCCAACATCAGACATCCATCCATCTATGCATCGAACAACCATGCTTCAGCAACTTGAATCCCACACAGGCGAATGGGATATCTGTATCATTGGTGGTGGCGCCACCGGGCTGGGTGCAGCTATTGATGCTGCTTCACGCGGCTATAGCACCATCCTTTTTGAGCAAGCTGATTTTGCTAAAGGCACTTCATCAAAATCAACCAAACTGGTACATGGTGGTGTGCGTTACCTGCAGCAGGGCAATATTAAACTGGTCATGGATGCTTTGAAGGAAAGAGGTACCTTAAAAAAAAATGCGCCGCACCTGGTAAAAAATCAATCTTTTATTGTTCCTAATTATAAATGGTGGGAAGGGCCTTATTACGGGCTGGGCCTGAAAGTGTACGATTGGATGAGTGGCAACCTGGGTCTAGGTCCTTCAGAATGGCTGAGTAAAGAAGAAGTGCTGGAAAGAGCGCCTACGCTTGACCCTACTGATTTGCGCGGTGGGGTGTTGTACCACGACGGACAATTTGATGATGCACGCCTGGCCATAAACATGGCACAAACAGCCGCTGCATATGGCGCCTGCGTTATTAACTATTGTGGGGTGAAAGGTTTTCTTAAAGCAGCCGGTAAAATTACCGGCGTACAGGCAAAAGACCAGCTGAGCGGAAAAGAATATGAAGTAAACTGCAAAGCGGTTATCAATGCCACCGGTGTTTTCAGCGATGCGGTGCAACATATGGATGATGCTGCCAAAACAAAAACCATTTCACCGAGCCAGGGCATACATATTGTACTGGATGCTGATTTTTTGCCCGGCAACAGCGCCATTATGATACCGCACACAGACGATGGCAGGGTACTTTTTGCAGTACCATGGCATAAAAAAGTGATTGTTGGCACTACCGATACCGCCGTTAAAAAGATAGGTGATGAACCGGTGGCCCTGGCGGAAGAAGTCAATTTTATTATACAACATATTGGACGTTACCTTACCAAAGACCCGGGCATTGCCGACGTAAAAAGTATTTTCGCCGGTCTGCGACCGTTAGTAAAAGCCGAGAGTAAAAAGACAGCCGAGTTATCAAGGGATCATGTCATTACCATTTCCTCATCTGGTCTTATCAATATACTGGGTGGCAAATGGACCACCTACCGCAAAATGGCGGAAGATGTAATTAACACAGCGGCCATCAATAATATGCTGCCACACAAGGATTGCATTACCGAAACCTTGCCCATACACGGCGCACAGCCAACAGATGATTATAGCAACGATTACTATTATTACGGTAGCGATCAACTGCATATTGAAACCCTGGCCCGCCAGGATATTGCATTACAGGAAAAAATTCACGAACGCCTGCCTTACACAAAAGCCGCCATTGCATGGGCAGTACAGGAAGAAATGTGTATAACGGTAGATGATGCACTGTCTAGAAGAACAAGGGCATTATTGCTGGATGCCAAAGCCGCACTGGAAGCAGCGCCTGCTGTTGCCTCGCTGATGGCGCAGCTAATGGGCAGGGATACAAAATGGGAAACCGAACAACTGGCTGCATTCAAAAAGATTGCACTCAATTATATTCCGCTTGCAAACCAATAACTAAAACCAATTATTATGCATCCTTTTCTGGGCGAATTTATAGGCACCGCCATTCTTATCATACTGGGCCAGGGCGTGGTGGCCAATGTAATCTTAAATAAAACAAAAGGCCACAACAGCGGGTGGATTGTTATTACATTTGGATGGGCCATTGCTGTTTTTGCCGGCATATTTGTAGCCTCCCATTTTAGTAAAGCACACCTTAACCCCGCTTTTACACTGGCCGCAGCGTATATCGGCAACGGCTTTGGCTGGGCAGATGTGCCTGCTTATATCGGCGGCCAAATGCTGGGTGCCATGACCGGTGCCCTTATTGTATGGCTGGCTTATAAGTTGCATTTTGTTGCCACACCGGATCCCGATACAAAACTGGGCGTATTTTGTACCAGCCCTGCTATACGCAGTACACCCAATAATTTGATTACTGAAATGATTGGTACTTTCATTCTGGTGTTTGCTGCTTTATACATTGCAGCCCCTGCAAGCACTTTGGGGGCGTTGGATGCATTACCGGTTGCATTGGTAGTGCTGGGCGTGGGCCTGTCGCTGGGCGGGCCAACCGGTTATGCCATCAATCCTGCGCGAGATCTGGGCCCGCGTATCATGCATGTACTTTTACCCATACCCGGCAAGCGCGATGCAGACTGGGGATACGCATGGATACCAGTGCTGGGGCCTATTGTGGGAGGAATGCTGGCGGGGGTAGTATTTAAACTTTTATAGTACTGGATCGTTGATGTATAAACGGTAGTTTGTATAACAACCTATGTTGAGCGACTATTTTGAATATTAAATTTTAGATTATTGGTGTCCGGGAAAAATTATCTCATTATACGAACACCCAGTTGTGGCAAAGGTTTTCAGTAATTTACACAATCGGAGGTTTGCAATTGTAAGAACTGATACCAGTACGCTTTGAGATGCCTCGTTTTCCGTCAGCTTTGTACAGAAGTTGAATGATGCGATGGCTGAAATACCTACTGCTGCTCAATTACAGGGGAAAAGGAAAACGCAGCATCGAAAAGCGTACGAGCGCCCGGCCGGCCTGAGGCCATCGTATTAATAGATTTGTACGATTTAACGCGACAATAATGATTTTAGATGTTGGATTCGACCGCCGTACACCCCGCTGCATTAAAACCACCGGAACCACTTTTACTTTTTACTTTTTAATTTCTACACCATGGAAAAAATAAAATTAAACCAGATAGACACCCGTGCACCCAAAGAATTTGATAAGCAAGCTACCAAAGAGAAAACCATTAAGATACTGGATGAGCTTAATGAACTGCAAAATCTGTTATATGCAGAAGGCAAACATGCGGTGTTGATTATTATACAGGGGATGGATGCCAGCGGCAAAGACGGTGTTATCAGAAATGTATTTGGCAAACTAAACCCGCAGGGCGTTACGGTAAAATCTTTTAAAGCGCCGGTGGCTGAAGAAATTACGCACGATTTTTTATGGCGAATACATAATCACACGCCCGCAAAAGGAATGATACAAATCTTTAACAGGTCGCAATACGAAGATATCCTCATTACCAGGGTGCATAAATGGTGCGATGACGAAACCGCAGAAAAAAGAATGAAGGCCATCAATAACTTCGAAAAATTAATCGCGGTACACAACAACACCATTGTTTTAAAATTTTACCTGCACATATCTCCAGAAGAACAGCAGGAAAGATTGCAGGAAAGAATCAAAGACCCCACCAAACAATGGAAATACAACGAAAACGATTTTACGGAAGCCAAACTGTGGAAAGAATACATGGCCATGTATGAAGATTGTTTTGAAAATTGCAATGATCTGCCCTGGACAATAGTGCCGGCCGATCAAAACTGGTACAAAGAATACATCATCGCAAAGCAGCTGCGCGATGCACTTGCTGAATTAAAAATGCAATACCCCGGACTCAAGAAATAATTTTTTTATTATTTTGATGCAACCAATTCCAATCAATTTCCAACTTAGTCGTAAATTCATACATATATAACCATTTACGTTACAACTAAAACCGACTAATTATGGGAATGATTAAAGAATTCAAAGACTTTGTACTGCGGGGCAACGTAGTAGACCTTGCAGTTGCAGTTGTTATAGGCGCCGCATTCAATGCCATTGTTTCTTCGCTGGTAGACAATGTAATTACTCCTTTATTACTGGCACCCGCGCTAAAAGCCGCCAACCTCCAGGATATAGATAAGCTGGCATGGGGCGCGGTCAAGTACGGCAGCTTCCTGGCCGCCATTATTAAATTTATCATCATCGCATTTATCCTTTTCCTGATTGTAAAAGCCATGAAAAGTCTTGAAAAGAAAACTGTACCGCCTGCAGTGGAGGCATCTTCTACAGATAAACTTTTAATGGAAATCCGCGACACGCTTAAAAATAAATAGGCAGTCCTGGCCTAACTTTTATCCATTTCCGCATTAAGAAATGGGTAAAATGATATGGCATATACCTGTCAACTTTCAATTGAAACTATATTTGCCGGCATTCCAACCTCTGGGGAATGCCGTTTTAATAACTTAAACATACCACAAATGAAAAAAACATCTTTGTTCCTTTTTTCTATGGCTTGTTATGCCATGGTTGCAGCCCAGGATCCTGCAATAAAAGGCATACAGACAGAAGCGCAAAAACAATTACCAAAAGATACCGCACACAAAGACGGCTGGAAAAAAGGCGGTTTATTTTCATTGAATATCGGTCAGGGCGGTAGTAAGAACTGGGCGGCAGGTGCCGAAAAATTTTCGTTTTCCACGGCTGCATTTCTTAACCTGTATGCTAATAATCTCCATGGCAAATGGAGCTGGAATAATAACCTCGACCTGGCGTATGCGCTGGTAAACACCACATCGCTCGGTGTAAGAAAAAATGATGATAAAATTGATTTGCTTAGCCGCCTCGGCTATGCCCTGGGTTCAAAAATTGATGTATCTGCCATATTGAGTTTCAGAACGCAGTTTGCAGACGGCTTTGAATACAATTACCTCAACAAAGGCATCCAGCACAGGATATCAGGATTTTTTGCACCTGCCTATCTTACCGTGGCGCCGGGTATTACCTGGAAACCTGCTCCTTACTTCAGTGTGTTTATTTCGCCTCTGGCGGGCCGGTTTGTAATTGTTTCCAATGATCCTTACAGTTATGTATATCCCGGAGGCGTTGCGCCTACGGGTGAAATTGAAAAACCATTGTCGCTGAATTATGGCGTAGACCCCACCAAAAAAGTAAAGAAAGAACTGGGCGCCTTTTTATCAGCCAATTTTAATAAAGAAGTGGTGAAAAATGTGGTGTATATCAGCAAACTTGAACTGTATTCCAACTATCTAAAAACTAAAAGGATAGATGATATAGGCGATGGCAAAGCCCGGCCAGGTAACGTAGATGTATACTGGACCAACGCGTTTGCCATGAAAGTGAATAAATGGCTGAATGTGAACTATAATTTCGATTTAATTTACGATGATGATGTGCGCCAGTTTGGCCCCAATAAAAATGCGCCCGGCCTGCAATTACGGTCGTTACTGGCGGTGGGATTTGCCGCAAAATTCTAAGCTTTTATTTCCTTACATTTGTTGGGTTCCGGTACGTACCGGAACCCTTTTTTGTAAAGCGTAAATGAATACATGTGAGTGCACCATCTTACCAGATTAAATTAGCGCAGTTTGAAGGGCCGTTCGACCTATTATTGTTTTTTATTGAGCGCGACGAGCTTGATATTTACAACATACCCATCACCAATATCATCAAAGATTTTCTTGAATATGTGCATGCACAAGAGAAACTCAACATTGAACTGAGCAGCGAGTTTATTCTGTTTGTTTCAACCCTGATGCGCATCAAGGCAAAAATGTTGTTGCCCCGCAAAGAAATTGATGCACAGGGCAATGAAATTGACCCGCGGCAGGAACTGATTGATAAATTGCTGGAATACAAAAAGTACAAGGAAGCCGCCGCACAAATGGCCGATATGGAAGCCATCAGGATGCTGATGGTGAAAAGGGGCAACCTGCAAAAGGAAATCGCCAGTATTGGCGAAGAGGCCGGGGAAGGCACAGAAATACAGAATATTACGCTGTACAAGCTCATGAAATCCTTTGAAAAGGCCATGCAGCGCATGTATGATCGCAACCACCGGCCCGTACATACTGTGGTGCGTTACAATTATACTATGGAGGGTAGCCGTGAGTTTTTGCTAAACAAGGTAAAAGCTGAAAAAACTACCGCATTCGAGAAAATATTTGATATCTGCGAGAACCGCATCCACGCACTCTTTCTCTTTCTTTCTTTGCTTGAACTAACGCAGGCTAAATACATGTTTATCATCACCGGCGAAGGCAGGAATAACTTCATTATAGAGTTCAACGAAAACCGGGAAGAGGATGTTGAGTTTGTTTTGCCCGCCAATCCTGCATAATAATCTGCCTAATAGACGCAACACCTGCCGGCTCCTGGCCTATATCCACATTGGTACGCTAGTTGATGTTTAACCATCAAAATAGTTGGGCTTTATCTTTAAACGACAGTTGGAGTCATACTAAAAAAAAGGAGTTGTTATGACCACACGTACAATAGCACATATTGAGAGTGCTACTAATGAAAGGGTTGGCAAATTTGCAATAAAAAATGTTTTGCCCACCCGTAATCTCAAACAGATAGATCCTTTTCTGCTGATACACCATTTAACGCCGTTTAACCTAAAACCGGGTGATGAAACACGTTTACCCCCACACCCGCATGCAGGGTTTGAGGTGGTAACATATTTGCTGGAGGGAGAATTTTTTCATCGCGACAGCAAGGGACATAACCAGGTTGCAAAAAGCGGGGATGTAAACTGGATGACTTCAGGCGCAGGCATATTGCATTCTGAAGGTCCAACAGACAGTATGTTGAATGATGGCGGCACCGTGCAACTACTGCAGTTATGGATCAACCTGCCGGCAAACAAAAAACAAACACCCGCCACATTTACACATTACGATGGCAGTGTGTTGCCCGTTACAGAGAATGACGATACCTGGATAAAAACGATAATAGGCAGTTACGAAGGCAAGGCTTCTGCCGTTACCACGCAAACACCGATGTTTCTATACCATATAAAAGCAAAAAAAGGTGTGGTATTGACCATACCTGTCAAAGACACTGATACTGCAGGTATATATATCATGCAGGGAAAAATAAAAGTGCTGAACAAAGAACCAGTAGCCGGCGAACTGGTCCATTTTAATACGGATGGCAACCAACTGGTATTTACCACAACAGCAGGCGCAGAATTACTGGTACTGGGTGGAGAACCAATAAAAGAAAAAGTGGTAACATACGGCCCGTTTGTAATGAATAGTTTTGAAGAGATACAACAGGCCATGAGTGATTATGAAAATGGGAAAATGGGTGTGCTTGAGTATTGATGTAAAGATAGAATGGAGTAAAAGTGCACTCATACATAAAGCCCGGCAATTGCCGGGCTTTATTATTTATTTATTGCGGTGTTATCACTACACGTATACCTTCAACAATGAGTATGAGTCTTTATTTCTGACACTAGTTATTACCATAATAGATATAGAGCAATACTTTTTTTGAAGTGTTATCCAGAATAGTGGCCAGCTCATCTAAAAATTCGGGAGATACCGCAGGGCAACCTTCAGTTTGGGTAATGGGGTATTTACTTTCTTCATTGGGTATACTACCCATAGCATGCAATACCACATAACGTTTCAATGCATTGTTATTGGTTTTATTAAGCCCGTATAATTTGTACGATAAACCAAATGCACCGGTATAGGCTTTTCCAATTTTATAGATACCCAAAGAAGTACAATTGCTGCCTTCGCCATTAGAAAATTTTCGGTCGAAAGTAAATTTTTCATTGCCCTTGCCATGTGCTACCAGGCCTTTTTTTATGATGCTGTTGTTTTGCAGGTTCACTACAAAAAAACGGTCTTTACCAGATTTTACCTGCATGTCTATAAAAAAAGCGACGGTAGTATCGTAATTGCTGGCTGCGGCAAAAGTTTTAATCTTATTTATTTTTTGCTGAAGCGCCAATGAAGAATATGTATCATTGCCTTTCTCTGGCTTGAGCATGGTATAAGAGGGGGGAACAAACACATACCTGCCACCTTTTTCTATAATTTTTGGATCAACCGTCTTTTTAGCAACCACGGTATCAGGGATGTATTCTGGCGGACCGGTTACAATATTTTTCTTAACAGTAGTAGCATGAGGGTGGTAAATAAAAGAAGGATTGTTTGGCTGTATTCCACTGCTGGCAGTATGTGAGCCGGAACAGGCAGTTAACAGCAGCAAGCATCCGCCGGCTAAGGCGTGAAAGAAATTAGTTTGCATGGGTACGATAGTTAGATCAAAAAATAAAAGCCGAATGGTTTAGCCGGATTAAGGATAAAACTAAGTGCTTTACAATCAAACAAAAAAGTTGCGGCTTAGAAAAGCCTAAGTGTAATTGTATTGCAATACAAAAGTTGAAAAAAGATTCAGATAGTGCAATAGTAGTTTTACTAAAATTTTATTGCTTAATACTAGTAAAAAAAACAAAACCCGGTAAAAATACCGGGCCGTTAAATAAGATATTTATTTAATAATTAATGTCTTGACTGGGCATCATGCTTTTGACGGTAAATAGCGCGGCTGGCACGGCTCTGTTCACGGTGTAATTTTACTCTTTCTTTTGCCGTAATAACCCCATCGGCTTTTGCTTCTCTTTTATCATGTTGAATCTTCACTTCGCGTGCTTCAAGGTTACGGGTTTCTTTTGCCGTTAGTTCTCCACTGCCAACACCATCTGCAATTCTTTTCTGCTGGTTGATCTGTCTTTCTTTTACCCGTGGCGTAGTTTGTGCAAAAGCTGCTGAACCTATTGATACAAAAGAAACTAGCAATGCTGCTGCAATAAAATTCGTTTTCATAAAGTTGATGTTTAATTTTTAATTTATTTACACATCATAGACATGGCCGGGCGCTTGAAGTTTAAAATGCCATTAAAAAATTATACCCCCACAATATTAAGTACTACAATTTCAATTTGTAACGCATCCATACAAGTTGAGTTTCAACACCAAGTGGTATTCAATCTGGGCAAGTAAGGCATCACGCTTTCTTGTTTTATGAGCTGCAACAATCATTATGATCAACCTGCTATTACTTAAAATCCCTGCCTTTGGGAAATATATTCTCCTCCGGCTGTTCAGGCAAAGTTTTTCTTTGCACACCCGGGTGAGATGGAAAGGCTGGTGCACTCCTTTCATCGCCACGTGATAGGGTCAGTAAAGGAAGATTATCCTGCTCATTGGCCGTGAGTACCCGTAAAAATTTCGACAGGTTATAACATTGCTCCACTATCACATGAATAACATCTCCCTCACGCTGCAGCTTACCGCGTACCATTAATAATTTTGATTGCAATATTTCTTTCCTGAATTTTTCAAACAAATGATTAAACACCACCAGGTTGGCCACACCTGTTTCATCTTCAATAGTAATAAAACAAACACCGGAGGCAGTGCCCGGCCGTTGACGCACCAATACCAGGCCCGCTACTTTTACATAGTCGCCATCTTTACAAAGCAGTAAATGTTTGGTGGCTATAATATGAAGCTGCGATAATTTTTCGCGTACAAAACTTACCGGGTGTGCTTTCAACGACAGCGCAGTTGAAGCAAAATCATGCACTACATGTTCGGAAATACTCATCCTGGGCAGTGAAATGTTTTGTTCGATTGGTTCTTCTGAGGCTTGTCCTTTGAACAGCGCAAATGGGCGATCGTTGGTAGAAATTTCCCACAATGCCTCTCTCCTGTCCAACCCCAGCGACCGGAATGCATCTGCATCGGCCAGCTTTGCCAGCGCGGCATCCGGCAAGCCGGTATCGCGCAGCGCATTCATATTTTTATATCCATCACCGCGCGCGTTTATCAATGCCAGCATATCTTCCTGCCGCAATCCTTTTACCTGTCTGAACCCAAGACGGAGGGCACAATAATCTCCTGCTTTTTCTTCGAGGCGGTTATCCCATAAAGAATGATTGATATCTACCGGCCGTACTACTACGCCATGATTACTGGCATCAATTACAATTTGGGCGGGCTGATAAAAACCCATGGGCATACTGTTGAGTAAACCGCAGGCAAACACATCCGGGAAATGACATTTAAGCCAGGCAGAAACATATACCAGCAGCGCAAAACTTGCAGCATGACTTTCAGGGAAGCCGTAGCTGCCAAAACCTTCCAGTTGTTTAAACACACGCATGGCATACTCACGGGTATACCCGTTTTTCAACATGCCATTAATCAACTTTTCTTCAAATTTCGAAACCAGCCCATGAGATTTAAATGTCGCCATGCTGCGCCGCAATTCATCGGCTTCAGTAGGTGTAAAACCTGCGGCAACAATCGCAATCTTCATAGCCTGTTCCTGAAAAAGCGGCACACCCAGCGTACGTTTAAGTATGTCTTCCAACTCTTTTGAAGGATAGTCTACTGCTTCTTTCTTATCTCTGCGGCGCAAATAGGGATGCACCATATCTCCCTGTATAGGCCCCGGGCGTACAATGGCCACTTCAATGACAAGATCATAAAATGTGCGCGGACGTAACCTGGGCAACATGGCCTGTTGGGCGCGGCTTTCAATCTGAAAAACACCAATGGTATCGGCTTTACAAATCATATCATATACCAATGGATCATCTTCGGGAATATTGGCCAGTGTTAAACTGCGACCATAATGCGCTTTAACTTCATCAAAACATTTTCTGATACAGGTAAGCATGCCCAGCGCCAGCACATCAATTTTTAAAAAGCCCAGCGCATCTATATCATCTTTGTTCCATTCAATACAAGTTCTATCCTGCATGCGCGCGTTCATAATCGGGCACATATCAGAAAGATTGCCCTGGGTAATAACAAAACCACCGGTATGCTGCCCCAGCTGTCGCGGAAAACCGATGAGCTGCCGTGTAAGATCCATTACTTTTTTAAGGTGATCATCATTGGGGTTCAATCCCTGTTCTGCAAGGTGTTTGCCTTTGAACATATCATCTGTAAAATGCCATACAGAAGCAGATAGCTGGTTGATCAAATCTACGGAAAGGCCCATTACTTTACCCACATCACGTATGGCACCTTTCTGTCGTTCCTGTGTTACGGTGGCAACAATAGCTGCCCTGTGTCTGCCATACTTATTGAAAATATACTGAATCACTTCTTCACGCCGTTCGTGTTCAAAATCTACGTCAATATCCGGGGGTTCATTGCGGGCCGAAGAAATAAAACGCTCAAACAACAAATCAAATTTTTCAGGGTTTACTGAGGTGATGCCAAGACAATAGCAAACGGTTGAATTAGCCGCCGAGCCCCGCCCCTGGCAAAGTATGTTTTGCGATCTGGCAAAACGAACAATATCATACACAGTAAGAAAATAAGGTGCATATTTCATCTCTTTGATAAAAGTCATTTCATGATGTATGGCGTCAATTGTTTTTTGCGGTAAGCCCGATGGGAATCTTTCACGCGCACCCTCCCAGGTCAGCATCTCAAGTTCCTGCTGGGTTGTACGGCCACCTGTGGTAAGTTCTTCAGGATACTGATACTTCAATTCTTTTAATGAAAACTGGCACGCTGCTGCAAGGTGTTGTGAATAGCGGATGGCGTCAGGATAATTCCTGAACAGGCGCTGCATTTCATCAATTTTTTTGAGGTGCCGCTCTGCATTTTGCTGCAGTTTAAAACCAGCAGTATAAATGGTGCATTTTTCACGTACGCAGGTAAGCACATCCTGCAACTGGCGTCTTTGCGCTTGATGATAATATACATCATTGGTGGCCAGCATCGGTAATTGTAACCGCTTGCATAGTTGTGCCACCTGGTACAATTGTTTGGTATCATCTCCATGGTACATGCGGCTGGCAGCTATACACAGGTGGTCGCCAAAATTTGAGCGGTATTCCTGCATCAATTTTTCAAAAGCGGTATCAAAACTAAATTGCTGGTTCAGTGAAGCAGGCGTAATAGCGGCAAACTGCATGTTACCGGCATGCGCATACACATCGGCTTTATACAAAAGACAGTCGCCCTTTTCTGCCCGCAGGTTGCCTGTAGTAAGCAGGGCAGATAACTGCGCATATCCCTTTATGTTAGTTGGATAGGCAAGCAGGGAGGGGCCATCCTGCAGATCGAGCCTGCATGCAGGTATGATACGTATATTTTTTGTTTTAGCAGCGGCATGGGCACGCACAATGCCTGCCAGGCTGTTGCGGTCTGTAATGGCTATTGCTTCATACCCGTATGCAAGGGCGGTTTCTACCAATTCTTCCGGGTGCGAGGCGCCGCGTAAAAAACTAAAATTGGTAGTTATCTGCATTTCTGAATAGCTCATACACGTTTCTCTCTTTTAGGCAAAAAATCCATGGATAAACCACTGGTAATGCTGATCATCGTAATGGCCCAGCCTGAACAACCAGTAACGATGGCCGTGTTCGTCTTCAACAATATAATAATCGCGGTGCTGACCTTCTTCCAGCCACCATTCGCGTTCAATGCGTTCAGGGCCATCAGCTTTTTTTACGGTATGCAATTGTGTTTTATACCTGAACAGCAACGGCGGATAATCTGGCACAGGGGCTGTTACATCAATCTTTTCTGGAACCGGTAACAGGTGTACAGGCCTCGGCCTGTGCGTTTGCCATTCAGTGGCGGGTTGCTCCTGTAAGGATACAGCCGGTTTATACGAACGCTCAGGCCAATAGTGTTCATCTGGCAAATAACGGTGTATATGATGGGGACCAATTTTGTTTTCTATGCGGTCTACCAGTTCGCCTACCGCCACATCATTAAGTGCGTACGCGCCTGCCCACATTTTTTCCTGTAAGGGTAAAACCGGTTCCACTGTTGGTGCGTCAATAGTAAAGAGTTCAATACCCAAAGCAGGTTCAATTGTACAGATTTTAGGTTCAAAGAGTTTGAAGAGGTGATGGCGGTTGTACGATGTACGGCTGGTGCCCACCTCTATCATAGTTACTTTACCATCTACCCGGTAGCCTTTGAAGATGGCAGTGCGCAATCCCTGTTGTTCTTTTTGAAGCCGGTTGCAGAGTGTTTCCAGCAATTGCTGCAGCGCAATTTCTATACCTGCGGCACTCACCACCGCTTCCAGGCATGGCAGCCTTTCATGAAACGGCAATACGGGTTCCAGGGGATCGATGTTTTCTGGCTGTTGGCCGAGCGCCTGTTCAAGCCGGTTGATAATTGCAGCACCAAACCGTCTGCGCAAAGCCGAACGCGGCATGTGTACAAACTGTGCTATCTGCCGAAGGCCCAGTTTCTCCAATTGTTGCAGCAGCATGGGTTCAAGACGCAGTGCAGCAGGAGGCATGGACAGTAATACCGTTGTTTCACACCCATTGTCGGCTATCAATGATGCCTGGCCAAAATGTGCCAATGCCCAGGCCGCGCCAATGGTACCGGCCATGCCTATGCGCACATGGTAGCCGTACTGTTGTAACCGGTTATTGATATCCGTTATATATTTCTGATCACCTCCCCACAGATGGGTGCATCCGGTAACATCCAGCAACAGGCAGTCTGGCTCGCAAACAGCACAAACCGGTGTAAAACGGATACACCACTTTGCCAGCTTTGTTAATAAACGTGTTGCCCTGCCCGCCTGGTGGTTCAACACTTGCAGGCCGGGTACAATGGCTCTTGCATCGGCAAGCGCCATACCTGTATATACACCCTGTTGTTGTGCCAATGCATTAACAGTAGTAATGATCATGCGTCCATGGCTAACCGTTACCAGCACCAGTGGCAATTTGCTGAGCGCAGGCTTGCGGATATGTATCCAATCGGTTACCAGGTGCGGAAACCATATACAGGTGAAACGTTTGCTCATACTACCCGGCTTTGCGTTGTATTTGTGGTTGCAGTGCTGCAACAGCAACTGGTATATGCCTGAAGCGGCCCGCCGCCCATTCCATATGCCATACGCCGGGGCGGCCATTGCGAATTTTTAATAATTCAACCTTCCAGCGCGGAAAACCAACTACCTGCAAGCCTCCTTCAAATTGGCTGGGCATACTGGTAATCTTCCAGCGCGATACACAAGCAGTTGTATTAACAACGGTTGCATGCTTGCGCAATACCATACCGGTTACACGGCTTTTTTCTACTGCCAGTTGCAGGCGACGTGAAGCGGTAAAAGAAAGTTGCGGCAATTCGCCTACCACTGCAGCCAGTCCATTGCATTTTAATGCCTCTTCCATCACCCAGCACAATTGCTTTTCATTTTGCAGATCAATAAAAATGATGCGGTCCGGTTCTAGTCCGAAAGCTTTCAATGCCGGTGGAAAAATGCTGCGCGATGCACTGATCCACACACAGGAACCACCACTGTTGCGCATGAGCGAAGACAATAATCCGCTTGCAAAACCACTGGTGGCAGCACCTGCTTCCTTGTCTGCATAAATAAATTCATGTACCGACCCTACCGGAAAAACGCCTTGCGGAAAAGACGCCTCCAGCTTACCCAAACCCGTAATCAGTTTTCTGTTTTCCGGCAAAGATTTAAATCCCTGTAAAGACAGAATGTCTTGTTGAAGCTTTTGGATAATATGGTTGGCAGTGGTATGCATCAGCAAAAGCTAAGGTAGTCCTTTTGCTAATTTATTTATCTAAATTTGCTAATATTTTTAGTAAGCTGACATTCAAGGATTTGGCTCAAGGGTAGCTGGATTTCCCTAATAAGTTGGGAACACTTATGCGGCAATCATACCCCTACTCTGAACGTAAACTTTTCACCGGGTTACTCAATGCACTGCTGATTGATTGATAACTTACCGTAACTATGGCTATTACAATGGCCATGGCAGCTGATAAAAGAAATATTGAAGGGGTTATTGTAATTCGGTAGTCGAACTTTTGCAGCCATTCATGTAGAAAATAAAAAGAAACGGGCGACGCAATGATACAACTGATAATAACAAGCAATAAAAAATTGCGTGATAGCAAAAACCAGATCTCGGGCACAGACGCGCCCAACACTTTCCTGATCCCAATTTCTTTTTTTCGTTGCTCCGCTACATACGCAGCAAGACCAAACAAACCCAGGCATGAAATAAAAATAGCGAGGCCTGCAAATATACCCGCCAGCTTACCTATCATTACTTCCAGGTTAAATTTTGCATTGAACGCTTCATCGGCAAACTGATAATCATAGGGGAACGAAGGATTGTGTTTATTAAATATGCTGGCAATTTTTGTGATGGCTTCACGGGTATCTGCTTTCGGATTCAACCTGTACATGATGCTGCCCGCCCAACCAGGATTATAAACAAAAATAGCCGGGCTCACCGCCAGGTAAGGTGATTGGATCAACGCATTTTTTACCACTCCTATTACCCGCATCGGTCTCTTTGAATAATCAAAAGTAATTAGCTGGTTGATGGGTTCTTTCAATCTCAAGCGCTCCACTGCAGCCTCATTCAATATAATGTTTGCGGTATCTGCACCGGCATCACCTGCAAAATCACGCCCGGTTTTTAATGTCATGCCGATGGTGGTGAAATAATCCTGCGATACCGCAGTAGTAACCATTTCAAGTGATTCTCCTTCCTGCTTACCAGCCCAATCAGAAATAGTAAAAGATGCCGGGAAATAAGTTACCGGGCTCGCAGCTTTGGTAACACTTACCACCTGACCGCTCTTCAAAAGATCATCCTTTAACGCGCTGTAATTTTTATTGAGTTCAGCGCTGCTATTCGTCATCATTAACTGCTCAGCGTTATAACCCTTGGGCCTGTCTTTTACAAATGCTATCTGCTGGTAAATGATGAGTGTGCCAATTATTAATGCTATTGAGCAACTGAATTGCAGCACAACCAATATTCTGTGTGGGAGCGCCGCGCTTTTACCAAGTTGAACGGATCCTTTTAACACTTTTACCGGTTTAAAAGAAGAAAGATAAAAAGCCGGCCTGCTGCCCGCCAAAATACCCGTAACAAAAACATAACCCAACATAATGCACCAGAATACCGGGTTTGAATAAGGTATATTGATATCGCCAGATGTAAGCCTGTTAAAAGCTGGCAATAATATTTGTACCACAATCAATGCAATAAGAAACGCAATAAAAGTAATCAGCATTGATTCGCTCAGAAACTGCCCTATCAAATCTTTACGTTGCGAACCAATTGCTTTGCGCACACCTACTTCGCGCGCACGTTTTTCGGAACGCGCTGTACATAAATTTGTAAAGTTGATGCAGGCAATGATCAAAACCAATATACCTATGATGCCGAACATGCGCACATATTCTATCAGGCCACCTGTTGGCCTGCCATTGGTGAACTGTGTTAGCAAACGCCAGTTTTTTGCCGGCTGCAATATCACTTCTATTTTGTGGTCTGGATCATGCTTTGCCAGCATGTGTTTGATTTTGTTTTCAAAAGCGGCGGCATTTGTACCGGGCTGTAATTGTACATACTCGGGGTAAGAATAATTTGACCAATCGGCACGTGCTTCTTTTTTGTTAGAGAAATTAAAAGGTAACAGATAGTTGAACTGCAAGGTTGAGTTGGCGGGTACATCTTTCATAACGCCGGTAACAATACAATTCTGTTGATTGTCTATCCTGATAACTTTATTGAGAGGATCTTCGTTGCCGAAAAGTGCTTTAGCTACCCATTCAGTTAAAATAATAGAGTTGGGTTCATTGAAAACAGTGTTGCCATCTCCTTTTACCAGGGGGAAAGGAAACATCTTTAAAAAATCTGTGCCCACCTTTAGGCCATAGGGGTTCAGTTTCTTGTCGGCAACAACCAGGCTATGTTGTGATCCCCAATCGGTTTCCGATGCATATTTTACCTCCGGATAGTTGTTACGCAGCGCATCAATGATGGGTAGCGATGCACCGGTTTGGGTTTTTATATCTCCATTATAATTAAAATTCAGTTTCACCTGGTATAATTGATCATAGCCCGGCAAAAAGCGGTTAAACGATAACTGGCTGTGTATCCACAAACCAATCAGCAACGCCACTGCCATGCCGGTGGTAAGCCCGGCAATGTTCAACGTGCTGTACACTTTGTTGTTTAGCATATACCGCCATGCTATCTTGAAATTATTTGTAAGCATATATCGCTATTAGAAGGTGACAGGCAATAGCTCCTAAATAAAATGCCAACTTTATATATCGCTAATTATCAGATCAGGCAGAGAACGCCATGGAGGAAGGGTGTATCAAAAACGTACATGACTTTGTTCAAAACTGAACAGACAGGTAAAATGGTAATTGCACAATTTACCAAAGCAAAATGCCTGCCCATTCACAAATGAGGGTGCAGGCATTTTGATTTCTTTTTATCGTATTGGTATTCGCTTTAATTAATAACCAGTTTTAATGTAGTCATAGTACCCGACGGGTTTGATATTTGCACCATGTATATACCCGCGCGAAGCCCTGCAGTGTGAATGATTCTTGTATTGGTTCCTTTTACAGCCATTATTTTTTCGAGGTATACAACATTACCACCCGCACCCAATAGTTGAATGGAAGTAAAACCTGTTTTGCCGGCAGTAAACTGTAACGTTAGATCCTGCCCGCTTTGCAGTGGATTGGGATAGATCAATGCCTGGTTGCCCGGCAAACTACCATTCGCTGGATTGTCAACGCCTTTCAATCCCGTTCCACCGTTTATACCAGTAATATCTGCAGTAGTAAAACTGCTGATAACACCTTTACACCCGCTGTTTGTACCATTGGCATTTTTAGGCCTGATGTACCATCTGTATGTGGTAGATGGCAGTAAGCCGCTTACATCAAAAGTGGTGAGGCTGGTATTGGTAATAGGTGTTGTAGCTGTTCTGTTGCCCGTCCAGATATATACATCATAGCTTTCTGCTGTGGGCACTGCCCTCCATATCAATGTTGCTGTATTGTATGTTGTAACGATGGAGCCATCTACAGGGGATGAACTCAGAATACAATTGCCGCCCGGAAAAATCATTCCGGCTGTTGTAAAGCTGGTGGCATTGGTGGTACCACAACCAGTAGCGGCACCAATGGCATTTTTGGGTGCTATATACCATTTATACAATGTGGCAGGCAACAAACCGGTAGCAATATAAGATGGCGATGTAACATTGGTCACTGGTGCTGATGGCACAGTAGCGCCCGTCCAGATGTATACATCATAAGAAGTAGCAGTAACTGACGTTGGCCAGCTTAATGTGGCGGAGGTTCTGCTGGCAACCGTGCCGCCATTGGCAGGAAATGTATTTACAACACATGCCGGAACAGGCAATGACCCGGTAGTAAAACTGGTAGCACTAGTATTGCAATTGGTGGCCACCCCAAAGGCATTTCTGGGAGCGATGTACCATTTGTACGTTGTGCCAGCCAATAAATTGCCGGCAGTATAAGTAGTGGTGCTAACATTAGCAGTTGGCGTAGTGGGTATGGTAGCGCCTGTCCAGATATATACATCGTAAGAAATAGCAGTAGGTGCGGCGGACCAGTTAAGAACTGCGCTATTTTGTGAGAGGATTGTTGTGCCATTCAACGGTTGCGTATTTACGATGCACGCAGGAACAGGTGCTGCGGCAACCCGTTTAAAACTAATTTCATCAATGGCAAAATCGTTACCGGTTGTTTCATTCAAGCGGTTGATTATGCCGAGGTCTGCTGAGGTGGCGCTTCCGGAGTTCCAGGTATAGGTAAATTTTTTCCAGCTGCCGTTACCGGCACCGGTGGCAGCAGCAAAACTATCAGTTAACTGAGCACCATTAATGGTTGGGGCAAGGTGTGCCGGACTGACACCATTTAGATTACCCAGGTAAAAACTGTATTCATAATTGGTATTGGGCAAAACAGCTACAGGAGTATAGGTTTTCCAAACCATATCATTTACGGCAAACTGGCAACCGCCCCCTGCTGCATAGGTATAATTTGCCAGGAAGCGGCTTCCCTGTATACCGGTGGCATCTTGTGTAATCTGATCAGTGCCCGAGGTAACCACTCCGCCTTTGCAACCAAAATTGCCAATGCTGTAAGAGGTGGACGCAACAAAAAAATCATCGCCTGTAAAATGCTCTGCAAACAGCGTATCCGCCGCACATGCTTTGGTGCTGATCACAATAGGATGGGGTGTCCACACAGACCATGCACCGGCAGCAGTGCGTTTAAATCTTACCCTGTATTGCCCGGCAGTGGTGGCCGTGTATTCATTACCGGTAGCGCCGGCAATGGTAGCACCATTTTTATCCCATTCATACGCCGCATAACCTGCGCTGATACCCATACGTGCGGCAATGGGCGCCCCATTACAAAATTGCTGTTGCTGAAAAAACAGCAACGGTTGTGCTTTATGGGCATTGTTACAGTAAGCAGTAAGTATATTTTTATTGTTGGCATCCACCTGGTCCCACATATAGGTCCAGGTATCATGGCCCGTATTTGCGTAGTATGTTTGATAAATATCGCCGCCGGCATTTCTTACATCTTTATAAAAAGCCTGGGCATTGTATGGGTCGGGATTGAGGTCAAGCCCACCATTGGCCAGCCAGATAGGGATGTGCTTGAAGTTATTGACGCTTCCATTCAGTGTTCTTATCTGTGCAGGAGATGCCGGCAACATGGTAGCTACCCTGCCGGGATAAAAACTTCCATAAGCCACAGCACCATAGCCACCCAGCGATAACCCCATAGAAATAACCCTGTCCGGATCAGCCGCATTGTATTTCTGAAGTGTGTCGAGCACTCCATTGATGCGACTGAAATAATAATCATCCCACCCAATGGCAGTTTGCTGCGGAAAAAGCAGGAAGCCATTCCACTGGTTGCTGTTGATACGTTCTTCAAAAAGCTGTGCACCTGATAACAAATGAAACTCGTTGTCGTATATACCGCCAATTTCTCCACCGCCATGAAAGAAAACGATGACTGGGTACTTGCTGGCATTGGCAGGATTGTAATTATTAGGAAACCGAAGCCGGAAAGACATACCCCGCCAGGAATAACTTTTGAAACTGCTGGTATTCCAGGCAACACGCGGCGTTCTAACCCATTTAGACATAGTAAATTCTGCAGGCTTAACCGGGTTAGCGGCGCTACCAACCGGGGCGGTGCTATCATACTGAATCAATGGATCGGCCGGATTAAAAACGTTTTGCGCGTTTAACACATGGCAGCATACAATGGCCAGTAGCAAGGAAAGAAGCCTTAACATGGTGATTTGTTATTGAAAAAAAAGGTGGCTGTTAACTACGGCCTGAAATGGGGAACCTGGTATTTGGAAGGATGGACTTTCTGACATTAACACAAAAATAACGCCATATCGCAGGCTATCAGTGGGAAAGGTAAGCGAAATCAGGTTGCACCCTGTAAATACCTGTCGTTCACCGTATCTTCTTACAATCTAAAGAGTTTAGATGAATCCCTGCTCCATCAATTTCCCCACTCATTGTATGTATCTGTGCACAACAAAAACCCCATTGCAAGCACAACAGGATGTGAATTATGAGTTATGAATTTAGAGTTAAGAGTGTTCTAACTCATTATTCCTAATTCTACACTCATAACTATTTAAGATCTTTTACCAAACATATAAACGGGTTATTAGACCGCTGCTTTATAAAACCCTGCGGCGTAAGACGAATAACCGTTTGTCGTACAGAATTACCTTCGTTGCCGCCAATAGTAAGTGCATACGCTCCTTCTGCATCTGTGCCGGTTTCTATTACAATAGCAGAATGGGACGTGTAATTTTTGTGCGTGCTGGCAAAAGCAAAATCATGGCTAGTGCCGCCGCGGTTATTCTGTATTATATCGCCTATGGCAGGTGTATCCGCAGCTATGTCTACACCGCGAAACACCCCCATACCATTGCGTGCATTTTTTATTGCTTCAAAAACAAAAACAGAATGGGCAGCCGCAAATTTAAATTCAGTAACATTGGCGCCTGCCTGTTTTACACACCATGATACAAAGACTGCCGACCACGGAACGCTGACGCAGCTGGTAAACCCCAGCTTTAAATCAGTCCAGTATTTTTTTATCTGTTTGCAAAGGATTGTATCCGCTTCATCCATCAGATGAAACAACTTGTGCTGCTCTTCGGCAATGACGGCCAGCCGCATGGTAAATGGAGATGACATATAGATAGGTTTAATTGATGACGTATTAACAAACTAAAATTCTCCAAAAAATAAATCTGCAACAATCCCATAAACTGGGTAGACATCCCCTTTAATAAAAACCGGTAAAAAAGATTCTTAAAAAAATATTTGCGTAAGTAAATCCTTACATATATATTTGTGTAAGCAAATACTTACATAATATATGCAAACGAGAAGAGACGTTTTCCAGGCCATTGCAGACCCCACACGTAGAGAGATCATTCAGTTAGTGGCAGACCAGTCGCTCAATCTTAATGCTATTGCAGACCAATTTGATGTAAGCAGGCCGGCTATTTCGCAGCATATTAAGATACTGGTTGAGTGCGGTCTCATTATCATAAAAAAACAGGGGCGCGAAAGATTTTGCGAAGCACAATTGCAACCGCTTAATGAAGTAGCCGAATGGGCAGAACAGTACCGCAAGCGCTGGGCCGACCGCTTTGATGATCTCGACAACCTGTTGGTACATATGCAGGCTAAGCAGAAAAAGAAGACACGCAAAAAATAAGATTGCCGTAACACCATTCATCAAACAATAAAAATTACGTCACATGACTACCACTAAAAATGCCACCAGCATCAAAGCAGAACCTGGTAAACAGGAAATTTTTATTACGCGCGAATTTGATGCACCAAGGGAAATTGTATTCAAAGCGCTTACAGATCCCAAATTAATAGTACAGTGGCTCGGTCCGCGCGATGTTGCCATGACGATTGATGTATTCAATATGAAAAGCAATGGGCATTACCGCTATATTCACGCACGCGGCAATCAGTCTTATGGTTTTCGTGGTGTGATACATGAAGTAACTGCACCGGAAAGAATTATCCAAACTTTTGAATTTGAAGGACTGCCTGAGAAAGGCCATGTTGCTATGGAAACAGCCCGCCTGGAAGCTTTACCCGGAGGACGGACCAAATTAACGGTTCAATCGGTTTTTCAATCGGTAGCCGACCGCGATGGCATGCTGCAATCTGGTATGGAACATGGCGTGAACGATTCGCACGAACGGCTGGACGAACTGTTTGCAAAAGGGGCCGTTAAATAAAACTTCAATAGCCCCGCACTACAGCCTTTTCTTTTTCACTAAAGAAAAGGCTGTAGTATTTTTTACTGTGCCGGCCAATGCTGTTAATTATCACTGCCGGTTTTTTCTATACCTTAGAAAAGCATAAACCTGGTTCACCATGAAATTTAATCACGTAACGCCCATCTTGTATTCTTCCAGCATTGTAAAAAGTGTTCAATATTATACGGAGGTACTGGGGTTTGAAAATAAATGGTATTGGGGGCACCCTCCTACCTTTGGCGGCGTTAGTAAAAACGGGGTTGAAATTTTCTTTTGCAGGGATGTCCAGGGGCAGCCCGGCACCTGGTTATCTATATTTGTTGAAAATGTAGACCAGCTCTACGAAGAGATTAAACCCAGGGGTGCCAGTATCATTAGCCCGCCACAAACCATGGAATGGAATGTGCGTGAAATGCTGGTGGAAGACCCGGATGGTCACCGGATAAGGTTTGGCCATGGTACACACACCCCTCATGCAAAACAGCAGGCCACCCTTCCCCCCTCCATAAAAATTGTACATAGAACGCCTACAGCGGAGGAACACCTGGGCCTTTTCGCAGCAGTTGGCTGGTCTTCTTCATTAAGCAATGATATGGAAGAAAAAGTATTGACCGCCCCGGTATTTGCAGTTGTTGCAGTGGATACCCAGAGCAGCAAAACCATTGGTTGTGCATTGCTGTTAGGCGATGATGCCAGTTTCTATTATCTGAAAGATGTAATGGTACACCCAGACTGGCAGCACAAACGTGTTGGCAGCGCATTGATGCAGGAAGTGGTGAACTGGCTGGATAACAACGGTGCCGAACATGCAATTACCGGTTTATATACCGGCGACAGTCTCTGCGCCTTCTATGAGAAATTTGGTTTTTACCCGGCATTTGGTATGCATAGAAAAGCAAAGACAAACAAAACGAAATAGGTTTGTAAAAGACGATTGGTCGTTCTGTATTTTAGTAAAACTGAATGGGGCTATTAAATCCAGTACTTTATTATTTAGTTTTGGAACATGAAGATTTCCCGGATTTTTAAAGATTTTTCTGAAAGTGAAAAATCAGGCGGTTTTGTTTTGATTGGCTGTACAATTATTTCGCTGGTCATTGCCAACAGTCAGTTTGGTACCGCATACACGCATTTTTTCCATCAGCATATCAATCTCTCTTTTTTAGGCATCCAATTAGATTACTCGGTTGAACATTGGATCAATGATGGGTTGATGGCTGTATTTTTTTTACTGGTAGGGTTAGAAATAGAAAGGGAATTGTATATCGGCGAACTCTCCAGTGTTAAGAATGCGTTGTTACCAGTTATCGCCGCAATTGGGGGTATGATCTTTCCCGCATTAATACATTTTGCATTTAATTCAGGCACTTCTACCCAAGCGGGATTTGGAATACCCATGGCTACCGATATTGCCTTTGCACTGGGCATTTTATCATTGGCAGGCAAACACATACCGGTATCATTAAAAATATTTCTGACCGCGCTCGCCATCATTGACGATCTGGGTGCGATTACAGTAATAGCGTTATTTTACACGAAAGATTTTTCCATTATTTATTTTGGTGCCGCCATCTTCATTTTTGTATTGCTTTTTATTGCCGGCAGAAAAAAAATATATTACCTGCCTGTATACCTGCTAGGCGGTATCGTGCTTTGGTACTGCATGCTTAAATCTGGTGTGCATGCTACCATTGCCGGTGTACTACTGGCGTTTGCCATACCGTTTCAAAAAAATAGCGGCGGGGGTATATCGCATAAGTTGCAGCATGTGTTGCACAAGCCGGTGGCGTTTATTATTCTTCCCATTTTTGCATTGGCCAATACGGCAATTGTGTTTCCTGCTGATATAATGGGGAGCTTATCCACTAACAATTCAATAGGTATTATTGGAGGTTTACTGTTGGGTAAGCTTGCTGGAATATTTCTGGTATCGTGGCTGGCTATCAAATTAAAACTGGCGCGTTTGGCAGAAGGTATCAACTGGGGACATTTGCTGGGAGCTTCATTGCTGGGAGGTATTGGATTTACGATGAGCATTTTTATAACCAACCTTGCTTTTGCAGACGCACAGGTTGTTACCGAATCTAAAATGAGTATTTTGCTGGCTTCAGTTACTGCGGCAGTGGTGGGACTGGCCATTTTGAAAATCAATTCGCCGGGTAAACATGCGGGCCTGTCAAATCAGTATTGACAGTATACAACCCTCTATCTAATCATGCCGTGATCCTTTTTTTACATCGAATGCATGCAGTATTTGCGGAAACAATGCATCCATAGTTTCCTTTACCCCCTTTGGTGATCCGGGCAACGTTATTACAAGCGTACTTTCCATAAAACCTGCCACGCCCCTTGATAGCATGGCAAATGGCATCCGCTCCTGTCCATAATGACGGGCTGTTTCCATAATACCAGGTATTTCTCTGGTGAGCAATGGCCGTACAGCATCAGGTGTGATGTCTCTTGGAGAAACACCGGTACCACCCGTAAACAACACCAGGTCAAATTTTTCAGCATGCAATGTTATTAATTGCTGTTGAATGGTGTCAAACTCATCGGGGATCACGTTATACAAACCTGTCTCCAATCCGTAAGCTTGCAATCTTTCAATGATCGCTTTCCCGGCGGTATCCGTTTTTGTTCCGTTTGATACGGTATCAGAACATACAATAACGGCACACTTTACATTGGCAGGTACTTTATTTGCGCCTGACTTACCACCTTCTTTGCTACTCAATTTAATGGTGCTGATTTCTACATTTTTATCAATCGGTTTCAGCATATCATACATGGTGAGTGCGGTTATGGCCGCGCCATGCATGGCTTCCACTTCCACACCAGTTTTGTAAATGGTATGCACCTCTACGCTAATGATAACAGTAAGGCCCTCCACCGCATGTGTAATGGCAGCATACTCCACCGGTAAAGGGTGGCAGTCCGGAATTACATCGCTGGTTTTTTTGATGGCAAGTAATCCAGCCGCTCTCGAAAACTCAAACACATCTCCTTTGGGCACTTTTTTTTGCTGTATGCTATCAATCGTATTTTGATCAGATACTTTTACGATGGCGGTTGCAATGGCCTTCCGTAACGTACTGTTCTTATGCGTAATATTTACCATTGCTTACCGGTTTATTTTCCATTGATAGGTTTCATCTTCCATTACTTCTTTTCCCCAAACCGGCAATTCAGCTTTCAACCGTTCCACGGTTTCCTCACAGGCATCAATAGCCGCTTTACGGTGGGGTGCTGATGTAAACACAAACAGGCAGATTTCTCCTGCAGCAATTTTTCCGAGGCTATGGTACACATGCATACAGGTAAGTTGATACTTCTCAAACATTGCTTCCCGTATGGCATGCATTTGTTCATTCGCCATGTCTTCATAGGCAGTATATTCTATTCCCCCTACTTTCTTAGCGTTGATTTCATCTGCCCTTACCTGTCCCAGAAAAATGCTGTGCCCGCCAATAGCGGTTTTTTTACTGTGTTGCTGAATGCTTTCGCCAATAAACGCGGCAGCAATAGCACCCTTTACAAAAATATTTTTTGGCGTATGCACGATCAGTTTTTTAATTCAGTTTTCTGTTTTCCATTGTACGATACCGCCTGCCAGGCTGAATATTTGCTTGGTATCTCCCCAGTGGCCTGCCAATATACCGGCGGCCTGCAGGCTTCTTTTACCACTCTGGCAGAATACAATAACGGTGTCATACCCATTGGCGTCTACCTTTTCTGCAATACTCCCCAGCGGTATATGGCTGTGTTTAAATTCGGTTACCGGTGGCATTTCACCTTTCTCGCGCACGTCTATTACCAATACCTTTTCACGTGTTCTTAGCGCGTTGAACTTTTCTGAGTCAATTTCAAATTTATTTTCCACCACACCGCAAAGCCAGTTATAATCCATTGCCTCAAATGCCGCCGCATCTCGCGGTATCAGTTTACGGGTACCAGCGCGCGCAGATAACTGCAATTCAAATACCTGATTGTTCAACGAGTTATAGGTAAGTAAACTGTTTACCAGCGGCGTACCTATACCGGCAATCAGCTTAATGGCTTCACCGGCTTGCATGGTACCAATTATACCGGGCAAAACCCCCAGCACTCCTGCTTCTGCGCAGTTGGCCACTTCACCAGCTGCAGGAGGTTCGGGAAAAAGATCGCGGTAATTAACTGCATCCTGGCCGGCGTGGGTAGAATGATTAAAAACGGCTACCTGCCCCTCAAACTTTGACACCGCACCGTATACCAGCGTTTTGTGCAGCAATACGCAGGCGTCGTTCACCATATAACGCGTGGAAAAATTATCTGATCCATCTACCACTATATCAAATGAGCCGATAATATCCAGCGCATTGGTAACGGAAAGCCTTTCATTGTACACCTTAAATTGCGTATCCGGGTTCAATTGCTGCAATACATTCGCCGCCACCATGGCTTTGGGCAGCCCGATATCTTTTACCCCATACAATGGCTGGCGGTGCAAGTTGCTGAGCGATACAATATCATCATCAATAATTCCAATGGTACCAATGCCCGCTGCTACCAGGTATTGCAATGCTGCACAACCCAAACCTCCGGCGCCGATTACCAACACCTTTGCCTGCCAAAGCTTTTCCTGCCCTGCTTCGCCAAATTCTTTCAACGCAATCTGGCGGCTGTACCTTTTATATAACTGATTATTGCTGCTCATTTTTTAACCTCCAGAAAAAGGCGGTAATAAAGCCACTGTACTGTTTTCTGTAATGACGGTATTATGCTGCATTACTTTTTTATTGACCGCTATCAGGTATTTCACACCCTTCATAGCGGGGTATAAAGCATTTATTCTTTCAACCAGGCTGTCTGTATCAGCACAACTATCCACAACAATGGTATTGCTGCCGGTAATATCTGTTAACTGGCCAAATAAAATAATTTCCACAAGTTTCTATTTTTTCTGTTCATCACTGCCTGCTTTATGCATGCGTAAATAATAATTTAAAAGCCGCTAGTGCCAGTACAAGCCCCAATGTATTCTTTAAAATATTCTGCCTGAACTTCAATGATCCAAAATAGGCGCCGCAAACACCGGCCACAAATGCAATGGCCACATAGGTATACATATCCGTACTAAAATGAATCCCTTTTTTTAATTGTCCCCCCAGGCCCGACAATGAATTCACAAATATAAATGCTGCGCTGATGGCCGCTGTTTGTTTCTGATCTGTCCATTTAAGTAGCAGCAATACAGGCGAAAGAATGATGCCGCCCCCTATCCCTATCAGGCCCGATAAAAATCCGATTACTGCACCAATGACAACCGATAAGGCAGCATTGGATGGTTTGATGTCGTCTACCTTGATATTAGCAAAGAATAGAAACCGGATGACTGGAATGATCAGCAGCAAGCCTAATATTTTTTTATAAATATTTCCATCTATTGTTATCAGTCCGCCCAGGTAAGCCATGGGTACGGAAAGAATGGCGAGGGGAAGAAAAATCTTCCATTTAAAATGACCGCCGCGGTAAAACTGTATGAATGATACAGACGATACAAACAGGTTGAGTAAAAGTGCTGTGGGCTTCATTACCTCCGGCGAAAAACTGAAGATGGCCATCAACGCCAGATAACCACTTGCACCGCCATGCCCTACCGACGCATATAAAAATGCTACCACAAATAATAATACACAGAACAAGTAAATACTCTCCGGCATACCTGCAATTAATAACTTAATAAATGAATTTCGGCAATTTCTCCGGCCCTGCAAACAGTTGTTTCTTCATTTAATTGTATTAAACAATTGGCTGTGGCAAAAGAACTCATGCGGTAAGATTCCTGTGCGTCCAGTGGTTTTACTGTATGTCCGTTGTAAAAACCTTTGAGAAAATGTGTTAGGCCGGCAGACTTTTCAAGAGCTGATGCCAGTGGAACATGCAATACAGGAAGGCCACACTGCAAAGCAGTTAGCACATATTCATAAAAACAGGTAAGCACCGACGAGGGATTACCCGGCAGCCCCAGCACCAACTGGTTGTCCTTTTTTCCAACATACAATGGTTTGCCAGGGCGTTGTTTTATTTTATGAAACAGCTGGCTAACACCACACGCAGTGGCAGCCTGCACAACAAAATCATAATCGCCCACGCTTACCCCACCGGTCAGCAGCACCATATCACTGTGACTAAGTGCTTTACTTAGTACCTCCTGCACTGTTGCCAGTTCATCTGAGGCGCTATAAACCTGTACATTGTTTATTTGCAACTGTTGCAACGCTGCCATTAATGCAAATGAATTGGATTCGTATACTTCGCCATAACCCAATGCAATACCAGGTTGCTGCAATTCATTGCCGGTTACAATGATGCTCACGCGCGGCTTCGCAAATACCGGTACGTGGGTAATGCCCATACCAGCTAAAAAGCCGATGGCACCAGGCGTCAGCAAAGTGTTTTTATAGAGCGCTGTTGCGCCTGCTGCAATGGCCGAACCTTTGGTACGTACGCTATTGCCGGGTAAAATGCCCGCATCATTAATAACAAGTTCATTATGTTGTATGGTTACCTTCTCCTGCATGATCACGGTATCTGCATTGGCGGGCAGGGGTGCGCCGGTAAAAATGCGTGCCGCCTCTCCGGCGCGCAGTGAAAATGCCTCCCGTGCACCCGCCTGCATTTCACCGTTGACGATTAGTTTTTTTTGCTGTTGCCAGTCTGCATAGGCAAATGCATAACCATCCATAGATGATTGCAGGTAAGCAGGTACGTCAACCGGGCTGTGTATATCTTCTGCAAGTCTGCATTGCAAGCCAGCATGCAAAGCAGTTTGTACAACAGGAAGCGTTATGAGATGATCTGTTATTATTTTTTTTGCTGTTGCTACTGCAATCATGGTACATCCCCTGTTTATCCGCCAATAGTGATCATTGGCCGGTTTTGAATGTGGGCAGCTTCAAAGGTCTGCAGGGCCGTTGTAAATTGGCCACCCAGTTCTTTTTCTTTGGCCATTATATTGCCATGTATGAGCGGCAAAACAGGTTCGCCATTGCGCAATGGCGTAAGCAAATCTGTTTCATAGCTGGAGAACAGGCAATTTTTTAATTTACCGTCAGCGGTTAAACGCATCCTGTTACAGGTGCCGCAAAACGGTTCCGTCATGGTACTGATTACGGCAAAGGTGCCGGCGTGGCCTTCAACAGTAAATCCTTTTGCCGTATCATGCGGTTTACCCGCCAGCGAAGAATAGGTATATTTTTTTGCGATGGTTTCCAGAATATCGTGATAAGAAAATACTTTGTTGCTGGTCCACCGGTTGCCTGTAAATGGCATGAACTCTATAAAGCGCACATGCACGGGCGTATCTTTTGTCCAGCCAATAAAATCATTGATCTCGTCTTCATTCAGCCCTTTCATTACCACCATATTTATTTTCACGTGCAAACCCAGTTGCAGCATTAGATCAATATTGCTCTTAACCTGCTGAAAGATATTGCGTCTTGTAATGAGGGTAAATTTATCTTCCAGCAATGTATCTAGGCTGATGTTAACAGCCCGTATGCCGGCGCGGGTAATGATATCGGTAAATTCGTGCAGCCTTGCACCATTTGTAGTAAGGGTTAGTTCAACAGGCAGTGCACCCAATGCGGTAATGATGGCGGCCGCATCTTTTCTTACTAATGGCTCACCGCCGGTAAGTCTTATTTTGGTGACGCCCTCTGCTACAAAAATTTTTGCCAGGGTCTCTATTTCGGCTGGTTGCATAAGCCTTGACGCAGGCGTAAAATCATAGTCTTCTTCAGGCATACAATAAAAGCAACGCAGGTTACAATTGTCTGTCAGCGAAATCCTCAGGTAATCATGAACACGTTTATATGAATCGATAATCATTGTCAGCTTACATTTTTTTGCAGGTTCCGGTAATCCTCACCTGTATCAATATCTATCTGGCCCTGCGGAAAAGGAACGGTAGCCATTTCATGTTGGTGCCGCTCAATCAGTTTTCTTGCTCCCCTGTCTCCTGCCAACTCCATTAGTTCTGAAAATAATGTGGCATGAAAAATAGCAGGTATGCCTGCAGTGTTTGCATATTGGCTGGCCACAACCGGCTTACCCGTTTCCTGTTGCAAAGTTACCAGTTTATCAAGCAACTCAACACTTACGTATGGCTGATCGCAGGCCATAAAAAGAACATTTTGCAATTGGGGGTATTGCCGCATTACATGATCAAGCCCGCAACGGATAGACGCTGCCATGCCCTCCTCCCATTGATGATTGACTACAAAACTGAGCTTAGCGGCTGGTTTTGTTGTATCTATGCCCGCGGCGCCGGCGCCCAGTACCACCACAACTGTTGCCGCCACTGAACCCAATGCCATGTTGATACTGTGCTGCAACAGCGTTGTTTGGCCGTACCCCAATAGTTGTTTAGGCATGCCCAGGCGGGAGGATGCACCCGCTGCAAGCAATACAATGCCACACTGGTTGCTGGTAATACTCATACCTGTTGATTAATCTGTTGAAACCTGCATTTGTCCGATGGTGAGCGCGGTGCGGTTATGGATGGGGGCAGTATTTTCTTTGAGCGGCTGTGCTTTTGCTGCGGCAAATACGGATTGTATTTCTGCCATTACCGACAACGCAATTTCTTCAGGCGTTTCTGCACCGATATCGAGGCCCACAGGACTGTGTATGGCGGAAAGCTGTTCAGCGGTAAAGTAAATTCCCTTTTCACCAAGCTCTGCCTTCATGCGCTCCAGTTTTTTTCTGGGGCCCAGCATACCGGTATACCGTATGTCTTTTTTTGAGAGCGCGGCCAGCATCAGCAAATCGTAATTATAATTATGGGTCATCAATACGATGGCCGTTCTATCGTTGATGGTTAACCGATCAATCACCTCTTCGGGCTTGGCCAGTATAACACTGCAGGATGCCGGAAACCGCTCTTTCTTTGCGTAAGCAGGGCGCCCGTCTATTACCGTGGTTTTCCAGCCAAGTATACCAGCCATGGTTACCAGCGGAATGATGTCATTACCTGCACCCACCACCACCAACGATACTGCAGGCGGAACATACTCTGTAAATGCGGTAAACTGAAAATCAGCGGATACATAGTTATGAAATGACGATAACCGCTCCTGCATCACTTTTGCGGCACCGGCGATTAATGTGTCTTTGATATAAGGACTGTCGCCGGTTATACTGCCATCGGCCTGCAACAATAAACAGGTACCGGGTTGGGCATTTTTTTTGTCGGCCAAACAAAATAGGGTTACCAATGCTGCGTGGCGCGCACTGGCAGCCACTGTTTTCAGCAAACTGATAGGATTATTAACAATACCTGCATTTACCGGTTCAATCAGTACCTGTATGATGCCGTTGCAACCAAGGCCCAAGCCTATTATTGCATCATCTTCATCGCTGGTATCATAGGTTACAAGCATAGATTGCTGCTGCATGATAACCAGCAGGGCTTTGCGCAATGCATCGCCTTCCAGGCAACCACCGCTGATGGCACCCGTCAGCGCGCCGTCTTCTGTGATGAGCATGCGGGCACCGGGCCGGCGGTAAGAGGAGCCATCTACATGCACCACCGTTGCCAGCGCCGTTTTCTTTCCCGCCGCCACTGCCACATCGTATGAGGCAATAATGTCTTCAATTTCTTTCATTACAGGTTCTTATTTGGCAGGCAGGTAGGCGCCTTTGTCTATCCATTCTTTAAAACTCTTTGCAAACTCAGCATGGGTTAATGGTGGTAACTTTCTTCCTTCTCCGGGATCCCATCCGGCCAATACCAACTTATCGTTGGTAACATGGTCTATCATTTGCGCCATGGTTTTATTGCCGTTGCGTTTATAATCTTTCAACTGCGCAGCCAGTTCGCGCGGCGATTTTCCTTCAAACACCATCTTCATATTAGCGGGCGGTAAATGCCAGTTGGGGTTACCCGGCGGCGTATGCGCACCTACAGAATTGGAAGGCTGGTGACAATTGGCGCATTTTAATGCATAAACGCCCTTTCCGTCTACGCCTCTTTTTACACCTTGTGTATGCAACTGGCTGTCTTCTCCTTGCAACGGCACATCGCCTTTGGGGTGACAGTTCATACAACGCGGGCTCATCAATACCTTGTAGGCAGCCAGGAAAGCTTTTTGAGAACCGATGCTGTCTTTTACGGGTGGTGGAACAGGTTCGTTGTTAGTTACCATCAAACACTCGTCTTTAACTTCATTTGCACGGTACGATACGGCAAAGGAAGAAAAAGCTATCACAGCAATAACCAGGCAGATAATAATATGGGGTCTGATTATCTTTTTCATTGTCATGCTTTTTTCAGGTTTATATCTCCAAAAGGCAATTTTCTGATGCGCTTGCCGGTGGCAGCAAAAATAGCATTGGCTATAGCGGGTGCCGCGGGTGGCACACAAGGTTCTCCGGCGCCACCCATCTGGTCGGTGCTGGGTACAATGTGCACGTTTATCTCTGGTGATTCATGCATGCGCGCAATTCGGTAATCATGAAAATTGCTTTGCTTTACCATGCCGTTTTCAATACTTATTTCGCCATACAATGCCATGGTAATACCAAACACGATTCCGCTTTCCATTTGCGCCCGTACACCATCGGGGTTTACTGCCAGTCCGCAATCTACTGCACAGGTTACCTTATGCACTTTTACATGCCCGCGCTCTGTTAATGAAATTTCTGCTACCTGCGCTACATAACTTCTAAAAGATTCATGCACGGCAACACCGTGAAAATGTCCTTTTGGCAATGGCTTTCCCCAACCGGCTTTTTCTGCAGCCAGGTTTAACGTGGCCAGGTGCCGGTGGTGATCTTTGAGTAATGTGCGGCGGTAAGCAACCGGGTCTTTGCCTGCCTGGCGGGCCAGATCATCAATCATGGTTTCCATTACATAACCGGTGTGCGTATGGCCAACCGAACGGTACCATAATACAGACACCGGAAGTTTTGGACTGTGCAATCCTACATACGCATCAGGCACGCCTGTTACATACGGCGAATCATTGACGCCTTCTACTGAAGATTCGTCTATTGGCTTACCAGAGTCGAACGGGGTGCCTGCCGTAATGGATTGCCCAACAATGGTTTGCTTCCACGCCACCGGGTAGCCTTCTGCATTTACGCCAATGCGAAACCGGTGCAAAAAGGCGGGGCGGTAGTACGCCGCGCGCATATCATCTTCACGCGTCCACACCATTTTTATCATTTTGCCGCTGGCCTTGGCTATTTGCACGGCTTCTGACACAAAATCTGAAGTAGGCGTAGCGCGTCTGCCAAAGCCACCACCCAGGTAAGGCGTAATGATGCTTACCTGGTCGTTGGTAAAGCCTAATATTTTAGCTGCGGCGGCCTGGTCAACGCCCGGCATTTGCGTACCGGTCCAGATTTCACATTTGTTATCGCTTATTTTAACAGTACAATTGATAGGTTCCATGGCAGCATGCGCCAGGTAAGGCAATGTGTATTCTGCTTCAATAATTTTTGCGGCTTTGCCAAACCCGGTATCCACATTGCCCTTCTCCAGTGCGGGCGCTCCTTTTTCATTGGCCAGTTGCTGGTAATCGGCCAGCTGTTTTGTACTGTTGAGGCCGGCATGCTCACCCGGCTCCCAGGTTACTTTCAATACATCGCGCCCTTTTTTTGCTGCCCAAAAATGATCTGCAATGACGGCAACACCGGTAGGTACCTGTACCACATCACGTACACCTGCAACCGCTTTTGCGGCAGTGGCATCAAATGAAATAACTTTTCCTCCGATAACGGGCGAATGCGCTACCACGGCTGTCAGCAACCCCGGAAAATGTACATCCATGCCATACCTGGCAGTGCCGTTTACTTTATCAGGTGCATCCAGGCGCTTAACACCTTTGCCAATGAATTTCCATTGCTCTGGCTTTCTAAGTTCTACTTTACCCGGTGCGGGTAATGCTGCTGCTGCCATGGCCAACTCTCCGTAACTGGCTTTTTGTGTGCCTGAAAATACCATTCCGTTTTCGGTACGGCAATCTGAAGGGTTAACGCCGAATTTTTGTGCAGCAGCCTGGATCAATAATACCCTGGCGGTAGCGCCTGCCTGCCGGTAACGATCAAATTCTGACCAGGTAGAGCTGGAGCCACCGGTTATTTGCAGTCCGTAGGCTGTATGCACATAAGATTTTTCGGCCGGACTGTGTTCAATACTGATGTTTCTCCAATCGGCATCCAGTTCTTCTGCAATCAGCATGCTGAGTGTGGTCCAAACCCCCTGCCCCATTTCTACGTGGCTAAGGGTTATATTGACACTATCGTCTACCCCTACGCGTAAAAATGCATTGGGTGCAAAATAAAGATTGGGTGTTCCACCGCCGGCTTTCTTTAATTGTTTGGCACTAACGGGTAGTGTAAACGAAATAACCAATCCGCCACCCAGCAAAGCACCGGTTTTTAAAAACTGCCTGCGATCTATTTGGGATGATTTTTTCATTTATTACCTCCTTCTTTTTGAAGTTTTGCTGCCAGGTGAATGGCTTTGCGAATACGCGGATAAGTTCCGCACCGGCAAATATTACCGCTCATGGCATCGTCTATATCACTGTCTGATGGGTTGGGGTTTTCGCGCAGCAACACGGCCGCGGCCATTAACTGACCCGATTGGCAATAGCCGCATTGCGGTACATCTTCTTCCAGCCAGGCACGTTGCAGTACGTGAGAAGAACTGGCAGACAGGCCTTCAATGGTGGTTATCTGTTGCCCCGCGGCCCGCGATACCAGCGTAACACAGGAGCGGACTGCTTCACCATTGAGGTGCACCGTGCAGGCACCGCATTGGGCCATACCGCAGCCATACTTTGTTCCGGTAAGGCCTATTACATCGCGCAATACCCAAAGCAGTGGCATATCTGCGGGCACGTCGGCTTCATATTCTTTACTGTTGATGATGAACTTTGCCATATGCGTTTATTTTATTCGAATTAGAATGAGGAAGTATTAGAAAGGTTGCAAGCGTAATTGAAAGTTACGTATTTTTTTATTTTAATTCAGGGGCTAAGAGAAAAAAGAGAAAAAGAGCTGGTGCGTTGGTTTTTATTCTCGCGCAGAGATAACGGAGCTAACAGAGATCATGCTAAGAGAACAAAGAGAAAAAGAGCTGGGGCGTGGGTTTTTGTTTTCGCGCAGAGATTCTGTGTTAATTACCAAGTTTTATTTAATCAGGTTTCTATAAATTTGAAGTTCTAAGGCGACCTTGAGTCAGCCTGTTTAGGGCGGTCTTTATGACCGCTCTAATCTTGTCTGGCAGATGGTTCAACCTGCAGATTTTTAAGGTCATCTTGTTTAAAATAGTCTTTATCATAAACAGTATTAGTCTTGTAAAGGGTGTACATCATTTCAAGTAGCTTTCTTTGTACGGCTACAGCCGCTTTCATTTTTATTCCATGTTTTGATACCAGTCGGCTAAAGATGGCTTTGAACCGTTCGTCATGCCTGATGGCTGACAGTGCCGGCATGTGCATCGCTTTGCGTAAATACTTATTTCCTTTCTTTGATATTTTTGATTTACCCTTTACTGATGTTCCTGATTGTTTTTCTTTTACATCTAATCCGGCGTAGCTGGTTAGTTGACGCTTATTTCGGACAAGTTCAAAACCATTGGTCTCTCCCAATACAGTAGCAGCTGTCAACTCCCCTATGCCAGGAATACTGCTCAAAAGCTTTACCGTTTCTTTTACCTTCTCATCCTGCTTGTATGCTTCTGTAATCTCTGCCTTGATTTCAAGCTCCTGTTTGTTTAAAAAAACTATTTGCTTTTTTACCCTGGCCAGTGTGCTGATGTTAGGCTCGGCCTCTGCCTGTTCTGCATGTAATTGATTTTTAGCCATCGTGCGCATCTGTACTACCTGTTCCCGCTCACGGGTTAACTGTCTTAAGCTTTTAAATAACTTTTTAGGCCGCTCCCATTTATCCAGCTTCCTTTCCAACCCAAACATCGCTATTGCTTCAGAGGCCGTCTTATCCGTAACTGTTTTAACACTCAGTGTACGGCTGTAATTACTGATTTTGTTGGGCAATACAATACTTACTTCATACCCTTTATCTGCCAAAAAGTAAGCAAATGATTCGTGATAAACACCCGTAGCCTCCATTACAAAGCGAACTACAGTTTCTTCGGATGCCTGGTTCTTTACCCATAATACCAAAGCTGTAAATCCTTTCTGTGTATTGGCAAATGTTTTATGGCTGTACAGTTCTGGTGTCCAGTCATCATACATCCGGCCCATACAAACTACTAATTCTTTTTGGGCTACATCAATACCCGCCACCTGCTTTACAATTTTTTTGTTCATACCATGTGTTTTAAACAAAAAAGTGAAAAATCTCCCTTCGTTTTGTCTCCTGTTGGATATCCTGGATATACAGTGGTGACCGTATTCCTTACATTCTGTTCAAACTCGAAGAGATAAAAAAGAATGAGGCTATATCTCTGTGTCAACATGCTTCAGGAGCTGTTTGCTAACAGAACTGCTCTCACCCTTTTTTCACCTTTTTACATCAAATCTATTGGTATCTTAACTCTATCTCAAAGAACTATTTTACTTTATTTTGTAAACATAGGAGCTAGGGGAGCTAAGAGAGATTATGCGCTAAGAGCACAAAGAGAAAAAGAGCTGGTGCGGGGTTTTTGTTTTCGCGCAGAGCTAGGGGAGCTAACGGAGATCATGCTAAGAGAACAAAGAGAAAAAGAGCTGGGGCGGGGTTTTTGTTTTCGCGCAGAGCTAACGGAGCTAACAGAGATTATGCGCTAAGAGAACAAAGAGAAAAAGAGTTGGGGCGCGGATTTTATTCTCGCGCAGAGCTAACAGAGCTAACGGAGATCATGCTAAGAGAACAAAGAGAAAAAGAGTTGGGGCGCGGGTTTTTATTCTCGCGCAGAGATAACAGAGCCAGCAGAGATTTTACTAAGAGCACAAAGAGAAAAAGAGCTGGTGCGCGGTTTTTATTTTCGCGCAGAGATAACAGAGCCAGCAGAGATTATATATTTTCAAATGTGCATCGCAATACAGCCAGCTAAAAAAACTCATACAATAAAGAAATCACCGCTGAGCCCATCAGCCATCCGCGATCAAAGATCGATCTTTTTAAATATGGAGCTCGCCACGTGGCCGCCAAAACCAAACGTATTGTTGAGAACATAATTAACCGGTTGATGAACAGATGTACCTAATATAATGTTCAATCCCTGCGGTACTTTTTGATCAAGCGCTTGCGTGTTGATGGTAGCAGGTACAATATCATTTTTTACGGCCAGTACACTGATCACGCTTTCAATGGCCCCGGCAGCACCCAGTAGATGACCGGTCATAGATTTGGTGGCGCTGATGGCCACAGGTTGATCGCCAAATGCCCGTTTGATGCCGTGCAATTCGCTGATATCGCCCAATGGTGTAGAAGTAGCATGTACATTGATATAGTCGATCTTACTGGCCGGGATGCCAGCATCTGATAACGCTTTGCTGATACCGAGGTAAGCGCCCAGTCCATCTGGTGGTGTACCGGTTAGATGATAGGCATCGCCTGCCATACCGCCGCCAATCATTTCTGCATATATGGTGGCACCTCTTTTTTTGGCGTGCTCATATTCTTCCAGAATCAATGCACCGGCGCCTTCGCCCATTACAAAGCCATCGCGGTCTTTATCGAAAGGGCGCGATGCGGAGCTATAGTGATCATTGTTTTTAGACAAAGCCTGCGCAGAATTAAATCCGCCAACAGATGATGGCGTAATAGCCGCTTCGGAACCGCCTGCCACCATAATAGTAGCTTTACCCAGGCGAATGGTATCAAATGCGTTAATGATAGCGGTGTTTGAAGATGCACACGCAGATACAGTACAATAGTTTGGACCATACAGCTTGTTGCGAATGGAAATAACACCGGCTGCAATATCCACAATCATTTTAGGTATGAAATACGGGTTGAACCGCGGCGTACCATCGCCTGTATGAAATTCTCTTAACTGTTCTTCAAATGTGCCAATGCCGCCATTGCCCGATGCCCATATAACGCCAATTTCATAACGTTCTTCTTCTGACATAGTGGTGAAATCGAGCCCGGCGTCTTTAATGGCTTCATCGGTGGCTGCAATTGCATATTGCGTAAAGAGATCGTATTTCTTGATCTCTTTTTTATCGATGTATGCTTCTGCGTCAAAACCCTTTACCTCGCAAGCAAAATGTGTTTTGAATTTGGTCGTATCAAATTTTGTGATAGGCCCCGCTCCACTTTTTCCTGCTATTATATTTTCCCAAAATTCGTTTACTGAATTGCCCAGTGGCGTTAAAGCGCCCAACCCGGTAATGACTACTCTTTTCATACGTTTGATTCTCTTCTGTGACTGTCTGTTTCGAAAACTATTACATAAATAAGGCCGCAAGTTATGCCATGAAGGGTATATAAAGCGCAATACGCGTTAAAGGTTTCACCCAGCGGGCGGCAAAGGAACGGCGAATGCAAAGTTGTAGCTGAGCACGCTGATGTGGCGGCTATCGTCCGAAAACTTATCCGCACATGAATGCGATATAAGTATTAACATTTCCAATAAGATCCGTTACCTGCTAACAACAAACTTTACCGTTTGTTCGCGGTTGCCGCCGGCTTTCATTCTGCAATAATATAAACCGGAAGTAAATTTTGAAGAAAGCGGTACCTGTATATAATTATCGCCGGTATTGTACATGGTATTATCTGCCAGTTCAGTCATCAGTTGCCCGGAGGCATCGGTTATTAATATGGAAACTTTTTGCCGCTGCACCAAATGCAATTTAATGGTAACCCTGTCTCTTGCCGGATTAGGATACAAGGCAAATGAGAAATTAGTGACCGGATTGTTTCGAATACTGTCTGGGTTGAGTGCCGTAATCACCAAAGGAGAAAACACGATGGTGGGCGAACCGGTAAGCGCAACGTTTTGAGATGATACCAGGGGCGAGTTATTAGTTTGTGAATAATCCCAGCTACGCTGGTATACCTGCGCCGGCATATTTACGGCAGCAGGAAAAGCATACGCAGCACTGGCCGCTTCGGAATTATCAGTAGTAGTAGCGGCCCATAAAACATAACGGTAATCACCCAACGCATTTTTAAATGCGCCCCCCTTTACATTAGCCGGCAGGTTCAATGCTTTTGTTTGTATGGTATCTGCTTTAAAACCGCTTAATAGATCAGAAAAAGTTTTATACGCAACGCCTGAACTGTTGTATTGCTGCAAGTAAGGACCAATGGTATCGTTTGCGTTGGGGCCGGGCCCTTTGCCATTTAAATTCTGGTAAAGGCCTACCACATCAAACATATTGGTGGCGTCTGCATAATCTTTACTGTCGCCAATAGAAAAAACATACCATTGCCTGATATCATTTAGCTGGCTGGCCACAATGGCCTTCATATCAAAATTGCGCTGTGCCTCATCGCTTCCTATATAATCAAAACCATCCGGCGAGGGAAAGGGCTTACGCGGAATATTCATCTCTGTGCAGATAAAAAGTTTTTTTGGATATAATGTATCATTATAACCCCGTTTGTACAATGTATTGGCAAGAACTTTTTTGCGGCTGATATATTGGTTGACCGCTTCATCTGAATGGCGGTTGGGTTTAATCTGAAAGTTGGCATCCACATAGCGCAGATCATACATGGGGTAATAGTGAAAACTTACCAGGTCAAAGTAAGCACCGCCTTTTAATGGGTAATCGGTGCTTACCGCGCCACCTGCAGGATTATCTGTATTTCGTAACATGGCATCAAGAAAAGAAGGATAACCCACACCACCCATAGATACATGAGCTGTTGGGTCTACCGACTTCACCACTTCATATACAATGCGCAACGTGCGTATATAATTAAAGATGGGCGCTTTCAAATTTAGCAGATCACAGGGATTGGGGTTATTGTCCCACCAGTTGCCTGCTTCGCCGGGGTTCTTCCAGCCATTGGCGCTGTTATCAAAATCCGGCTCATTAACCACTTCCCAGAATTTAACCCATTGCTTGTAGCGAGTTACGGTATTGTATACATACAAAGCGAGGTAATTATTTTCATTTACAGGCGTACCGTTTGCGCCGCCATCCCATATGGGCGTGTATAAATTACTCCAGAGTTTAGATGCTTCATTGCATCCCGGATATACGGTATTGTCTTTATGCGCAGCCGTTGGACTTTCAAACCAGATGGTGTTATCTATTATACCCAGCCGGTTGTAATAAGCAAATAAAGTCAGGTAGACATCATAGCCCCAGTCTGCAAAAAATGTTTCTGGCAAGGGCTGGTGCATGCTTTTTATGCCTACGCCTTTTATATTCCTGCCGGGGTTGCCGGCTTCTATATCAGCCATAGCAAAAATGTTCCACGACTGGTAAATGCCGGCATTGCTGCCAAATAAATAATTACCGTTGTACGGCGGAACCCCAGCCGGATCATTGGCGCTGAAATTTATTTGGGCTACACCAATGTGTGCTGTCAATAACAGTAAGGCAATGGAAGTATAAAATGTCCGCATGAATAACAGTTAATCAATCGTTGAAAAAAAATGGGGAAGATCAACGGGTACAGAAAGGAAGACATAAGGGGATACAATTTCTTTGCCAGAAAGAATAGTGTTGATAATCACTCAGGAATAATGCGCTTAGACCGGCCGGCTTTAGTGTTACGTAAAAACCTGGCCAAGCGCAGCTTTGAGAAACGGAGCGGTGGGAAGCGATTGAATAATGCGAATATCCTGCAATAAAGAAGTTTCGTTGTCGAGGAAAGCAAATATTTGCTGGGGGCTGTTCTTTTTGAAAAGGCTGGTAAAAATATGGCTGCCTGTTGCATAACGCTTGCTGAGCACATTCAGCAACACGGCATCATAAAACAAAAATTTTTTTGAGGGTTGACCTGCGCGCGACAATGGGTTCAACGTTTTTTCTTTCAACTGCTGCACAATGGCGGCGCTTTGCTTTTGTATAAACTGAAAAGTATAGCCAGAAGATGCCTTTGTTTGGCCGCCTGCTGTACCAATATGGTACATGCCGTTTGCATACCAGGGAAACCGTGCGGTGGTCATGGGTATTACACCAAATTCTTCTGCTGTTATTACATAGTCTTCTGTATGCAGCCAGGTGCTCATATAATCAGCCAGTGCGTTATCATAATCGGTTGCATCCAATAATGATTCTGAGAACAATGTATATTCAACCAGGGCACGCGTGGCAGACAAGGGCAATACATATACAAAGCTGGCGCCTTTATCCTGGCTCACCCTGAAATCCATAAGTGTAGCTTCACCCGGATTAAAAAATGGCCTGGCTGTTTCTATTAACCACCCTTTAAAATGTTGTAAAAGGTACACAGCATGCTGCTTGCGTGCATCGGCTTCCTTCCATAATGAGTTGAACACAGTGGCACTATTGTAATGGTGTTCATGGTTGTCTATCACCAAACGTAAAGTATTATCAGCAGTAGAAACGGAAGAGACGGAACCATTTAATACGTCGATATTACGGTGTTGGCGAATCATCTGCCAGCAGTATTCATAAAAATCGATACCCCTTATCATCTTATACTGGTAAGGGGCAATGGCATATTGTTTTGAAAATTGGGGACCGTGAAACCAGATATGATCCCAACGATGGCAGACGATGCTTTCAAAAAAACCTTTTTTTGTTTCCCAGAAACACCAGGTCCGGTCGTTGGTTTGTTTTGCAGATTTATCAATCAGCAAAATTTGTTTGCCGGTGGTAAGCCCTGCATCTATCATGCGCATAAGCAGGCTCAAACCTGCACAGCCGGTGCCAATAAATATGTAATCGTATTGTTTCAGGGGGAGCGTTGGAAGTCAAGTAAAAAGTCAAAAAATTACGCCGTTGTACAGCGAAGAAATATCTTTACAAGTTTGTTTCTAATCAACCAATCAACCCTTTCTTACCAGCTCGCGATCGCGTTTCACTTTTTCCCAGTATTTTTTAGCCACGTAGAGCATACCAAAAGATTCGCCATCGTCTTTCTCCAGGTGTTTGTGGTGCATTTTATGGGCCCAGCGTACTGTTTTTATGTACTGGCTCTTAGAGCGGGTAAACCACTTGATGCGTTGGTGTATAATAACGTCATGCACCAGGAAGTAGGCCACGCCATACGCCATTACACCAAAGCCAACCGCCTGTAACCAATAAATATTGTAAATAGTGCCCAACAGTATGCTGAAAAAACTGGGGATGGCAAATATGATGAAGAAGGCATCATTACGTTCAAAAAAACCGGGGCCTTTCTTATGATGATCTTCGTGCAGGTACCATAAAAAACCATGCATGATGTATTTATGGGTAGCCCATGAAATGCCTTCCATCACAAAGAAGACGCCTGTAACAATACCTGTATATGCTAACCAATGCATGTATAAAATTTAAGCCACATTTTTAATCAGCGACTGCTCTGCCAGCCATTTTTCTACCAATGGAAAGGCAATGCCAAACCATGATGTATATTTTGCCGGATGCGTTTGCAATGATTCCCTGATAGCATCGAGGCTTTTATAACAATAATCATTCACTTCATCTTTATCAGGAACAATCAGGCCATCGTACACGCCAGCAAACACATGGTCAAACTCAAATTCGGTAAGGCCATTATCAAAGCTGGATCGGTACGTAAATTCAAATATTTTTTTAAGGTCTGCAGAAAAACCCATTTCGTGCTGCAGGCGGTTGGCGGCCGCAGTAAGTGTGTCTTCGCCGGGTTTGGGGTGGCTGCAGCAGGCGTTGGTCCATAAACCTGCGCTGTGGTATTTTCTGAATGCGCGTTGCTGCAGTAACATTTCACCTTTGCTGTTAAAAATAAATATGCTGAATGCACGGTGCAATAATGCCTTGCGGTGTGCTTCCATTTTTTCCATGGTGCCTACCGGTTCATCGTGTTCATTTACCAAAATAATATCGTGCATATCTAGAAATAATGTTAGACGCAAAGGTACAAAACCTGCATGGTGTTACCCTCTATTCAGATAAGTTTGAGCCTATTTTTAACGCCCGCCCTTAGAATGATCAATGCTTTGCTGTAATTGGGAATACGAATGCGCTGATCAAGTATGCGGGCGGCATGCACTTTCCGTATTTTTTTAAACAATGAGAGGTAGTATTTATAGGCAACATATACCCCAAACCGGGCTTTAACGGGCAAGCGGAGAATGCCTGTATAGGCATCATTGAAGTTGAGTTGTATATCTTCTTCAATTTTCTGCTTATCCTGGCCGGTAAAATTGCGGAAATCGCAATCCGGAAAATACATCCTGTTTAAGCCGGTATAATCCGCCTTCACATCGCGCAGAAAATTTACTTTTTGAAAGGCAGCGCCCAATGCACGCGCAGGGGCTTTTAATTTTTCAAATTTTTCCTGGTTGCCATCGCAAAAAATACACAGGCACATCAGGCCCACGGTTTCTGCAGACCCGTAAATATATTCCTGGTATTCATTGCAATTGTATGAGGTGTACTGAAGGTCCATTTCCATGCTTTTGAAAAAAGCATCTATCAGGTGTTTACTGATACCGTACTCGTTTACGGTTTTCTGAAAACTGTTCAAAATGGGGTTGAGACTTAGTCCCCGGGTGATGGCTTCAAAGGTTTCCTGCCTGAACTGGGCCAACAGGGCAGCTTTATCAAAGTCATGAAAAGTGTCTACTATCTCATCTGCAAAACGTACGAAGCCGTAAATATTACAGATGGGTTGCCGCAAATCTTTGTGCAGCAGGCCGATGGCAGAATAAAATGAAGTGCTGTATTGCTGCGTTGTATCGCGGCTACAGCGTTCACTTACCGAATGAAATAAGTGCATCATGCAAGAACGCCCGTTTATTTTGTATGAAAAGATTTAATTACTTCTCCTGCTACTACTTCACCACTGATTAAGGAAGGGGGTACACCCGGCCCGGGTACGGTTAATTGCCCTGTATAGAAAAGGTTATCTACTTTTTTACTTCTGCACGAAGGTTTTAACACGGCTGTCTGCATCAAGGTGTTTGCCAAACCATATGCATTTCCCTTGAAAGCATTGTACTCTGCTACAAAATCACTTACGGAAAACGATCTTTCGCAGATTACATGTTCTTTGACCGGTTCGCCCAAATGTTTTTCCATTCTGCTGATAATAAGATCAAAATATTTACTTCTCAGCGCTGCGGTATCACCCTGCAAACCGGCGGCCACCGGAACCAGTAAAAAAAGGTTTTCACATCCGGTAGGGGCAACGCTATCATCTGTAACCGATGCGGCACAGGCGTAAAACATTGGATCAGTAGGCCATTCTTTACTGCTGTATATTTCTCCAGCGTGTTTTTCAAAGGATGTATCAAAGAATAAAGAGTGGTGTTGTATATTTTTCAATTTTTTGTTGAGCCCCACGTAATAAATCAGGCATGATGGCGCCATTACCCGACTGTTCCAATAAGCCTGGCTGTAAGAACGGTAATGTTGTGGCAGCCAGTTGGTTTCTGCATACTGGTAGTCAGCAGCTACAATTACCGCATCAGCCTTCCATTCGTTTTTATCTGTGATTACGCTGCGTGCCGTTTTCTTTTCAATTGTTATCTGCTGTACATTTTGTTCAAACTCAAAGTGCACGCCCAGTTGCTGCGCGGTAGAATACATAGCGGAAACAATGTTGTACATACCACCCTGCGGATACCAGGTACCCCCTTCTATATCTGCATAATTCATAAGGGTATACAAGGCGGGTATATGCTGCGGCAATGCTCCTAAAAACAATACCGGAAACTCTAACAACTGTCGCAGCTTTGCGTGCTTAAAATATTTATGCACGTGCTTTTTGACCGATGTAAAAACATCCAGTTTAAATATACCTTTTATGAGTTCAACATCCAGAAATTCTTTATAGGATTGTCCTGGCTGAAATACCAGTTTTTCGATTCCTGTCTTGTATTTATAGGCAGCTTCTTCCAGAAATTTTTTCAGTTGTGTACCCGCACCTGCTTCTATTGATTCAAAGAGATGTTCAAGTGCTTCGCTGCCTGCGGGAATATCAGTTGCGCCATCTTCCCAGTAGACCCGGTAAGAGGGATCCAGCCGTTGCAGCGTGTAAAAATCTGCTACATTTTTGCCGAACTGCCGGAAATATCTTTCAAACACACCCGGCATCCAATACCAACTGGGACCCATATCAAATGTAAACCCATCCTGTTGCCATTGCCTTGCTCTTCCACCAGGTACGGCATGTTTTTCCAATACAGTTACCTGCCAGCCTGCTTTGGCCATAAACGATGCCGCAGAAAGACCTGCAAAACCACTACCTGTAACAATTACTTTTTTTGCCAATCTTTCAATTCAGACTAGTAATTAAAACCGCTGCACCTGCGCCTTCAGCAGTTTACGGGCAAAATGTATCCTGCTTTTGATGGTACCTAAGGGCTCACTCAACATGTCTGCTATCTCATGATACTTGTAGCCATCAAAATATAAAAGGAACGGGTTGCGAAAGATTTCCGGCAGGTGATGAATGGCCTGCTGAATATCTTTCAGCTTCAGAATGCTTTCTGCCGCGTTTGCAGTAGTAACCTGGGCCTGGTTTAATAAAAAGTCATTGGGCGTACTGTCGAAAATTGTATTCTGTTTTGCTTTCCGGCGGTAGTTATTAATGAAAATATTACGCATGATGGTGTACAACCATGCTTTGATATTTGTGCCCACATTGTACTTGTCTTTATTGGCAAGTGCCCTGAACAACGTTTCCTGGTATAAATCCTGTGCTGCGTCAGAATCTCTGGTAAGCGTAACTGCAAAAGGTTTTAAGAATTCCGAATTGTTAACCAGCATTTGATTGAACTCTGAATATGCCATAACAATTTATGTTTAAGTATTTATTAGGCAAAATTAAACACAATTTTGGGAAATAACCAAATTTGGGGCAGTAAGAATGTGTTAATTAGTGACCGTTTTGGCGATTCTTAATTCGTATTTAATAGATTACAGCCTACAGTGCACAAATAATATACCGCAGTGCGGGGCCGGCATATTGTCATTTACCAATAACTATTGATTAATTAGCGGGAGCGTATTCTAGATGGCCGCCATGTAGTCCATCACTTCTTGCAGCGAGGTTTTGAAGCTGATTTTGGGAGGAAGCTGTTTTTTATAACCGGCCGTTATCTGGCCGGAAACAATCAGCGGAAAGTTCTCCATGCGGGAATGCACCTGGGTAAGAAATTTATCAAAATTAAAATTTCCGGCGGCGGAGGTGATATGTGTGTAGAGATAATCGGGCTTTTTGATTTTGCAAACAAATTCCAGGTCGGCAACAGGCACATCTGCCCCCAGGTAGAGGGTTTTTACACCTTTTGATTTCAGCAAATAGCAGATGTACAAGAGCCCCAACTCGTGGTGCTCGCCTTCGGGCAGAAACAGCAATACCAATTTGTTGGCATTGATATGGGTGAACACGGTTTCAATGCCGGCAATGAGTTTCTGACGTATGATATTGCTTACAAGATGTTCCTGGGCAGGGTTGATGTGGTCGGTCACCCACAGTATGCCTATCCGCTCTAAAAAAGGAAAGATAATTTGGGTAATGGCCTTGTCGAACCCGCGGGCCGTGATGTAGTTATCCAGCACCGCTTCAAAACTGTCCAGGTTCATGTCTACCATGTACTGAATCATTTCATTTACAATTCTTTCCTGTTGCGCCTGCAGGTTGGAAAGCGAAATGATTTTTTCATTGATTTCGGCAGGACTCATCTTGTTGATGTGCGAAATTTTGAAACCGTATTTGTTGAGCAGCGAAATGTTGAGGATCTTCTTTAACTCGTCATTGGTATAAAAGCGGATGTTTGTTTGGGTACGTTGAGGTTTAATAAATGCGTAGCGCTGTTCCCAAATGCGAATGGTATGGGCTTTAATGCCAGAGAGATTCTCCAAATCTTTTATCGTAAACGCATTCATAATCTTAGAACACTTCTGCCGCCAAAATGTTTGACAGGCATAATGATTTTACAAACCGCGTGCGGCAACAGTATAAATCAAGGAAAAGTTAAAGAGCGGAGAACTATTTGTCAACTAACAATTGGTCAGTTGGAGGGAGGAAAGCCGGCAAAAGGCTGCTGTTTTGACATTGCAGCTAACCTTACAGACTCCAATATTGCCTGCTGGTTATTTTACCGCGGTAGATGCCTTTGAGGTCAAAAATCATGGCCTGCGGCGTGGAGATACCGGCAAAATAAGTATCGGTAAGTGCCAGGTAGTTGTTGTGGGGAACGGTTATGATAACTGCGTCGTAAGCGTTGCCTGGTTCTTTTACCAGGTGCAGGCCATATTCGGCCACTACATCATTTGCCTGGGCATTGGGATCTTCCACATCTACCTGTATGTTAAAAGCCAGTAATTCTTTTACTGTGTCCACTATTTTAGAGTTGCGTATATCGCTTACATTCTCTTTAAAGGTAACACCCATTACAAGCACCCTTGGTTCGGCAGTATTCCGCAACACATGGGTAATAACTTTGCGGGCCACGTACTTTGCCATATCATCGTTTATGAAACGGCTGGCGGCTATCACTTTGGAATCATAACCAAGGGATGCGGCTTTATAGGTTAGATAGTAAGGGTCCACCCCTATACAATGACCGCCTACCAGACCAGGCTGAAAAGGCAAAAAATTCCATTTGGTACCGGCGGCTTCCAAAACATCAAACGTATTGATGCCAATATGATCAAATATCAGCGATAGCTCGTTCATCAATGCAATATTGAGATCGCGCTGTACATTTTCTACAATTTTGCTGGCTTCAGCCACTTTGATAGATGGTGCACGGTGCACCTTTGCCGCCACTACCAGTTCATACGTGCGGGCAATGTTTTCGAGCGCTTCCGCGTCATTTGCCGATACTACCTTAGCCACCGTTGCCAGGGTATGTTGTTGATCTCCGGGGTTGATGCGTTCAGGAGAATACCCGATTTTGAAATCTTTACCTGCTTTTAAACCCGATTGGTTCTCCAACACGGGCAGGCAGTCTTCTTCGGTACATCCGGGATAAGTGGTGGATTCATATACTACATAATCGCCTTTTTTAAGCGCGCCGGCCACGGTGGCAGAAGCACTGAGAAGTGGTTGCAGATCCGGCACGTTGTACTTGTCTATGGGCGTGGGCACTACTATAATAAAAAAGCCTGCCTGTTGCAGCAGGTCTGCATCGGCTGTAAAAACAAGATTGGCGGCTGCAGAAACGGGAGGGTCTGTAACAGCTGCCTCGGTTTGCAAGGTTTTAATTTTTTCTGCATTGGTATCAAAACCAATAACAGCAATTTTCTGCGCAAATGCCCGGGCCAGTGGCAAGCCAACATAACCCAGGCCAATAACGGCCAGCTTTGTTTTGTTGTTGACCAGTTGCTGGTAGATGTTCATAATAAGAATTTGTAACCGGCTAGTCTCAAGGTTGGAGTGAAGGGTTTAACAAGCTGCCGCTTTGCAATAATTGTTGCACAGCCTCCATAATATGTTTGCCGGTACGCAATGCTTCCAGGTGTCTTTGGTGATGGAGGTCGGTACCAAGAAAATCAACATAATTTTTTGCAATTAGCCAGTTGGCCAGTTCCTGCGCTGTTTTTCCGTAATAGCCACAAACAGAGAGCAGGTTTAGCTGAAAAAAGCAACCCATACTCCTGAACTCTTCATACACGCTTTTGTTGGATGCAAAATAAACATACCGTTCAGGGTGGGCCAGTACGGGCTCGTACCCTTTTATCTGCAGTTTAAATAATTGTTCTTTAAGATCTAACGGAGGGGCTACAAACGAAAATTCTACCAGCACTTTTTTTCCGGTTATGGTGAGCAGTGGTGTTTCATTATTGACCAATTCGTCAAAATGTTCATCCATATAATACTCTGCTGCGTGCCTTATGTTGGTATGACTATTATTTTGCTGCAGGCTTTTGAGTGCTGTATCAATGGTAGCGGGTGTATTTTTATACATGTCCCACATAATATGCGGTGTAGCAATAAACTGGCTGTAACCAAGATCTTCCAATCCTTTTTTTAGATAGAGCGATGTGTCAAGATCGGGAGAACCATCATCAATGCCTGGCAACAGGTGAGAGTGCATATCTGTTTTAAGACCGCTGAAATCGGCTGGTACAGAAGGATATTTTTTCTTAAAGATAGAAAACATAGGATTTTATAAAAATGCTGCCGGCATTTATAATAACAAAATAATACAATCCAACACTACTTTATAAGGTATTGCGGAATTTTTCTGAGCGGCTTAAGATACAAAGTAAAAAAATGAGGCCGTTTATTGATGAGCCGCCATGCTTTTGCGTCTTCGCGGTTGGCCCTGAAACGGTTACGGATAGATGCATTGCTAATGCCCCCAGTGCGCATTTTTACCAATACCGCGGGAATGTAAGCAGCGGTGTAACCATGCATGTATAATATACGCAGCATTATTTCGTAATCGGCTGCACTTTTTAACTCCGTATTAAAACCGCCCACCTTGTCGTACACGGCTTTGCGCACAAAAAAAGTGGGGTGCGGGGGCATCCATCCGTATAAAAAATTTTCGCGTACAAACCGGCCCGCTTTCCAGGTACGTACCACTTTATGCAGGTTATGAAGTTGTACATACTGTAAATCACCGTATACACAATCTGCACCCGTATCATTAAAGGCGGCTACTACCCTGTCGAGCACCTGGTTGTCTGCGTAAATATCATCGCTGTTTAAAATGCCAATGATATCGCCCGTAGCCAGTCGCAACCCTTTGTTCATGGCATCATATAAGCCGCCATCGGGTTCTGAAACAAATTTATGTACATGGTTAAAATCACTGATGATGGCGGGCGTATGGTCGGTAGATTTTCCATCCACAATAATATGTTCAATATTATTGTACTGTTGTGCGCCAACACACTCCAGCGTGTCTTTAATAGTGCCGGCACTGTTGTATGATACGGTAATGATGGAAATGCGCATAGGGATTGTAATATCAGTTTTTTCCTGTAATAAGAAAAATTGCGATTACAGATAATACCAGTGAAGTTAGCACAACTAGCCATACCAACGCAGGCGTAGCGGTTACCTGGCGTACCGGGGCAGCAGCAGGCACTGCGTTATGGTTTGAAGCAGTGGTTACAGCGGGTATGGCCACTGCCGCAGCCATATCGCCTGTATGAGAAATAGATATATTAAATGCCGGGTGAAAAGGTCTGCCATTTAACTGGTGCTGAATGTTAATCTGGTTAAAATTGGTGCCTTTTAAATTATTGTCTGCTTTAACAATGGCTTCTTTTGCAGCAAACAAGCCGGCAAAAGATGCGTAAGGATTCGTTTGCAATATGGCATAGGAAATTTCGGCGGCGGAAAAATTCATGGTATAAAAATTATCTTCCCTGAAATCGTCTGTAACAGGCATGGCGCTCACCATTTCTATATCAATGCCAACACTGCCGGAGTTTTTGTTATCACCCGCAAAAGACAAGACCGTTTCATCTACCCTGGTGGCTACTCTACCGGTTTGTTCATTGGCCACTATCCCTGTGCCCGGGTTGGCGTGTGTGAGCAATTCGCCCATGGTGCGTATTTGCTGGTAATTGTCTATCACAATGCCTGCATCCGCCAGTTTTGCATACATGCGGTGCAGTAGTATGGAACTGCTGACTGCAGTACGGTCTATGGCTGTTTGCGCATTAATCTGCTCTGCGGGCATCTTTAAGTAAACGCTGAGTATTTCTTTGATTTTTTCCTGCATGTTTAAAAACCTTTAAAGCACCGCTGGCAAATATGCCCCTGTTGTCCGTTTGGTTGTATACAGGCAACAAATCCCACATCGCTGAGGTCTTCTGCCAGTGTTGTGTAACATTTAAAGCAGCTGATGGTTGTTGTTTTGTGAATAGCGTCTGCCCGGTAAGACTCCAGGCGGTCTTTGAGTTCTTTCAGAAATTTTGCGACTGACTTTCCTTCTGTAACACGATGATCAAAAGTGAGGCTGAGTATACAGCGTTCCAGTTTTTCATCAATAGAAGAAACGCCCAAAATAGCGCTGTTCATGGTATTGACCAGGGGCCGAAAGAAGTGAACGCTTTCGGCAGATAAATCGGTAATGGTAAAACCTATCTCGGTAAGATCCGCAATGTCCAATGCATCATCCAGGTATTTTTCTGAAAGCCGCATAATGCTGTTTTCAATGGCTGCCAGATTTTTTTCATTGGTAAGCGGCAGTTTCAGCACTTTCAATCCTTTGTCAATATCTATAGCAAACCCTACATGTACTTCTTTGTAATAGGCAATGCCACCTGGTGTAAAATAGGCATTGAGCGCCGTGTATTTTTTTAACAACCGCGCAGTTTCGTAAATAATCAGCGGCAGTAAAGAGTTTTTCAGGTATTTGAGCGACTGGTTCAAATGCACAAAAATACCGTCGGTTTCCACGGTAGTATTAATGGTACTGGTTAAACCGGTGGATTGTATGTCTGAGAGGTATTCAATTTCCCGTTTTTTACCCGAAGTTAATTTCTCTACAATCAATTTTTCATTGCTGACAGCCAGCGCGGGTTTGGCTGTAGGCTGAGGCGCTAAAGGGGCGCTTGGTTTTGTAGCCGGACGGCTGGGCGAAAGCCCTAACAATTCTTCTACATCGGCTTTACTTACAAAATCTTTACCTGCAAATAATGACAATGCCGCGCCTGAAGATGCCACCAGGCTGGCGGCGCTTTCAGAAAAAATGGTTTCCCCTTCCCAATGGTTTATAACGGCAACGGTTGGTTGCTGTATGCCGTTGGTAGCCGGCTGCACCAAAGGTTTTGCAGATTGTATCGGTTCCAGCTCAGTCAATGTTTCAAAAAGCTTTGCCACCACTTTATTTACTTCATAATCGTGATCGATCTCGCAGAAATACTGAATATAGCCGCTTGCTTCTGCCACTACCTCATAAGTGGTTTTAGACGTTTCAAATACCATCAGCTGCTCGCCCTCTTGCACTTTTGAACCGGTGGTAAAATTAATTTCCACCACGGTGAGTGTAGTATCGTTTACCGCCAGCAGGGGAACTTTTATTTCCTGTAATAATGCCATTAACTAAATGTTTCTTTTATATCACTGATGATGCGGTTTTTTTCTGGTATCACCAGGTTCTCCAATGATTTTACAGAAGGAATGGGTACCGGGTAGGCCGCAATCCGTTTCATTTTGATGCCGCTGTTGTTCATTTCTGCAACGGCGGCAATTAATTCGCTGCCAATACCTGCAAACGATGTGCCTTCTTCAATTACCAGCAGCCTGCCTGTGGCCGATGCTGCCGCGGTAACCAGGTCTACCGGCAGGTGAGATATAAGGCTGGGCACTATCAGCTCCGGCTTGAAATCTGTTTGTAAAAATATATCGTCTAACGCAGCTGCCACAATATCTGCCATGCCACCATAAGCAACAATGGTAAGCGTGGGTGCAGAAACGGCAGGGCGTATGCGTACTACCGGAAACACATCATGGTTGCGCTCATACACAAAATTCTTTGCGGTGTGCTGCAACATTTTTTTACCGTAATCGGTTTTATTTTCGATTACCAATACCGGGTGTCTTTCTTCGTATACCGCTTCATAAATAATGGCGGGGTTGATGAAGGTATTTAATGCAACCGTTTTTATATTATCGATACCTACTAAAAATTTATCGAGTGTTTGTGAATGTGTGGGGCCATAACCTCTTCTTGCACCCATGGGCGTGCGTATGACCACGGGACAAGTTACCTTCTTGTTAAACATGTGGTGAAACTTAGACGCATGGTTTACTATCTGGTCGAAAGCCAGGGTCATAAAATCGCCAAACATAATTTCGGCAAATGGCTTGAATCCGTTTAACGCAAGCCCGTTTGAAATACCGGTAATGGCCGATTCTGAAATAGGTGTAGAAAAAACCTGTCCGGGCCGTAACTGTGATAATTCTTTGGTTACTTTAAATGCACCACCGTAGGGCGACAGAATATCTTCGCCTAAAAAAATGGCGCTGGCATCCTGTTCTATCTTCTCGCGGAAAAAACGGTTGATGAGTTCAACCTGTCTTTTATTGATAGCCTCCAGCGGGCTCCAGGTGGTATCAGAAATATGCTGATGGGGTTCATAGTAGGCAGCCAGCGGCAGATCTTCTTCCTGAAGAATTTCTTCTACCATGTGATCAATTTCTTCCGAAATCGTATCCTGGTAGATTTTATAGTAAGAGGGTGAGTCATTTTGAAAAACCTGTAAAAAATCTTTATCGCGGAAGCCGGTTACCACAATAGGATCGCGGTCGTCATCGCCTTTCGAATGTGCATTGAGCCGATAGGTTTCTACCAGGAAAAAAGCGGGTTTCATTTCTTCACGCACATAGTCCATGGCTTCTTTGGCTTCTTTCATTAACGATTCCGGGTGCCAGGTATCATTTTTAAATGTTTTGATTCCAAATGCCGCCGCCCTTGCCCTGATATCCCCTGCCAGGTTAATGTGCTGGGGTGTTGACTGTGCAAAGAAGTTGTTTTCGCATACAATCATCAACGGTATTTCCCATTTGGAAATAATGTTCATGGTTTCATACAGCGCGCCTTCACCCAATGTACCATCGCCAATAAAAACAATGCCGATGGCGCCATTTTGTTTTAGTTTATTAGCCAGTGCATAACCGGCTGCTACGGGTACAATGCCACCCTGAATACCATTAGAGAAAAAATTATTGTTGCAAAGATGCTGGCTGCTGCCAATACCGCCGCTGGTACCGGAAGCTTTGCCCAGTAATTCTGCCAGCAAGCCCCTGGTATCTCCCGTAAACGCAATGTAATGCCCGTGACAGCGGTGATTGGAAAAAATAAAATCTTTCTTTTTCAGCTGGCCTGCAAAGGCAACCGCTGAGAACTCCTGTCCCACGCAGGTATGCACCGTTCCATTGAGTTTTCCTTCAGAAAAAAGCTGCAGGAATTTCTCCTCCACTTTGCGTATGCGAAGGGCTTCTTTAATGTGCCGGTGCGATAATGTCATTTTTTCCAGATCCATATGCATCCATTATTTAGCCAAGCTGTTTACAGCTGCTCACCTCTTAATAAATTTTTCTTTCTATGACTGGCACGGCCGGATTACCCTTATAAATAACATAAGGTTCCATTTTTTTTTCTGCCACCGAGCTGATGCCCAAAATGCTGTGCGACCCTACCACCACACCACCAAACACCACCGCCTTTGCGCCAATCCATGCACCGTCTTCCAGCACAATGGGGTGTGAGATAAAATCAAACTTCTCCCTGGTATGATCATGGCTGCCTGTTAGCAGCATGGCGCCCTGCGAAAGCGTAACACTGTTGCCCATAACAATATCAGACAGGTTATCTATCCATACTTCCTCGCCAATCCAGCAATGATCGCCTATCTGCAGTTTCCAGGGGTATTTAATATTAACGCCGGGTTTTACCAGCAGGCCCATGCCAATTTTAGCGCCAAATGCTTTTAATAAAGCCACTTTCAGTCCGGAAAATATATTGAACGGGTTCTTAAAAAATAAAATATTAACCAGGTACCATAGTAACTGTTTGGGTTTTGAGCCCCCAATATTGATGGTTGTTTTATACAACCCGTTATTGACTGTTTTCCTTTTCATGAAAATAGCTGCAAATATTGTTGTTTTAAGGCCGGGTTATCAATAAAATCTTTGGCATATTGCCAGGCTGCAACGCCCCATTTGTCAAAGGTAACCTGATCCCATGCAGCTGCCGTTTCAAGGGCTGAAACAAATAAAGGTTCCTTTTCTAAAGGGAGGTCCCAACCCACTTTTTTTGGGGTAAGTTGTAACCAGGGTGTCTGATCGCTGATGAGCACCGGCCTGCCGGCGAGCAGCGCTTCAAATATGGAATGGCCAAAATTTTCTCCTTTGGTGGGTAATACAAACACGTGATTTTGCTGCAACAACGCGGGCAAAGCATGATTGGGCAGTGCACCGGCATAGGTTGCCTGTATATTGGCTGGCAAGGAAGCCATCCGGGCTTTGCATTTTTCCCAGTAGCCCTCATCTTCCACCGGGCCAATGATGGTAAGTTGCAACTGTTGTTTAACGGCGGCACAGGCAGACAGCAGGTATAGCAGGTTTTTAATAGGGTGGATGCGCGCTATAAATATGCATTTCAACACACCCGGTGTTTTTTCAATGGTACGAAACGCGGGTTGCAATGTATTGGGCAAATCATCGGCCACCAGCACCTTGCTACCCGGAAAATATTGCAATATAGCCGCCTGTTCCCTTGCGCTGGTGGCATGAAAGCGAATTTTGCGGTGAATGCCCATCCAGCGAAATAATTTCATGAAAGGCATTTTCTTATATGGCTTTACGGCCAGTGCGCTTTCGTACAGTGCTCCCCTTGGACATACCACTACATTGCAATTGATAAAGCCTTTATATTTCAGCCACAGCGGATACACCACAAATTTGGGTGAAAACATATGGTTGAGATAGACATGATCTGGTTGCACGCTGGTAATGGCATCTCGTATTTGTTTCAACACCGGCTTTTTTGAGTCCGCGTAGAAAACCATACAATCGTGGTCTGCAGCGTTAATCCATTTACCGGCGGTGATGTTTTTATAGGGCTGTGCTTCGCCCAGATCCGTATCGCCGGTAAATACATACAGTGCATAATCGTTCTTCATTAAATGAATAAAGTTGATGCACGATGCAATGGGGCCGCCGGCTTTGTAGCCGGGGCTGAACCAATCGATGAAAATGAGTATGACAGGTTTGTTGCGCAACATTTATTTGCTAAAACTTATGGCGGTGGTGCAATCGCCTGCAGATATCCGTGAAATAAAAATGGAGGAAGCGCCGGGTTTACCGGTTGTGTACAATTGCGGCATGGCGGCCCTGTCGTCTGCCAACATTTCCGGAAAAAAAGTATCAGCTTTTACATTTCCTTTAAAGCCATCGGGTAGTGTATTGATACTTTCACATTTTTTATCATTGGGTATAAAACATTGGCTGGTTAATCCCATAAAACCACCCCTGTAGGTTGCTGCCGGTGTAATAAATTTAAGGGGTAGCAAAGTGTGGTAAAAATGCATGTTCCAGAGCAATACACTCAGGTTGGGATTATCTGGTGCTACATACACCCCGCCCTGTACATACATGTTGAGCAGGCTAATCTTTCCCGCAAATTTATTGATGGATATAGTGGTGTTGCTGTCTACCCCGGCAGGTGCAATCATGGCACCATCTACCGTAATACGTCCTGTACCCGAAAAATTAAGGGGCTTACGCATCGCGCCTTCCCACCAGCAATCTTTTGCAACGGCAACAGCGTTTTTATCTGCAGATAATCCGGCCCATTGGCCGCCAAAACAGTACAGCCTGGCAGTACCGCCCCCTTTTTGTACCAATGCGCCACCGGTTATTTTTTTACCATCCGAAAAAAATGAATTGGATTCCTGAACATATAAGTAATCGAGATCTTTTATATGCAATGATTGCTGGGAATTGGTATAGAGTTGGTCGATAAATGCAGTTGAGTTGGGCTGATCGATATTAATAAATTCCACACCATTGATTCCGTTTGCGGTATTGGCAAAACGGCCGAGCATGATATCTCTTATAACAATATTAGTGGGGCCCTTTACAGTAATCATTGCCTTACCTTTTGGAAAAGAGGTTGAAGGCTGCAGCACGGAAGCATTTAACTGGCCATCTCCTATTAACTGTATGTTGGCATTTTCTGTAATCACCAAAGGTTCATTGAGTGAATAGGTCCCCGTTGGAAAATACAATACGGTTTTTGGAGCCTTCAAGCGGATTGCCTGGTTAATCAGATCCTGTATTTTTTTGGAGTCGGCACCCGCGGGCACAGCAATAACAGTACGGCTTACATTGAGTGGCATTTTATCCTGGCTGGCTGCAAACAGCGCTGCGCCGGAGGGCTTTATTAAACTGCCATAATTATCTTTTATGCCGTATACTTTATGAAGCGTGCTGCTAACAAATTTTACCGGCAATTTATTCCTGTAAATATTATTAATAGACAATACTTCAATACTGCCGTATGCCCACGATCCTGTTTCTATAGAAGAACGTACCGAAGTGTCTTTAGCTATATCAAATACATTATCTATCACGGTAATCTTTCCCAGGTGATAGGAAACAATAGGCATTAATTTTGGCGCCACTATCGTATTACCCTGAAATATTCGTTTAAAAGGGTTTGGAGCTGGCACCCTGATCGTAAGAAAAATGCGTGCTGTTCTCACTGTAACATCCCTCTTACGGAAGTGTAATAACTATTGGTGTTCATTACGTCAGACGACAGTGATCCATTAAAATAAGAACGGTAAACATGGTAATTACCCGAATTGCAGTCTATGCCGGTATTGCATTTAATGAACCTGCAATCCCATACCCAGTAGTCGAGCGAGTTATAACCGGTGATCTGTATGCCTGTTTCGCACTGATCAAAAGTACAGCGACGGATAGAAACCTCTGAGTCCATTGCATTCATGCCTTGCCCCGGCAAAGTACCGCCGCTGATACCCAATTTACATTTGCCGGTGAATACATTGTCAGAGATTTCAATACTCGTTGGGGCAGAACTTTCACTTTTTGCATCTTTCTCACGGGCTTTCCAATGTACACCTATCGCCTCTATATTTTTTCGGTCATTGGCATCCAAGGTAAATCGGCTGAGTTTAAAATACGCAGTACCGTTGGCCAGCAGCATCGCTGCATTATCCGGGCCGGTCCATTTAATGATGGTGGTAAGTGGCGATTCGCCAATAAAGCTAACGCCAATCTTCCCTTTCAGGTTTAGTGTGACGGAAATATTATACACCCCTGCCGGCAAATAAATAACCATATAAGCGTTTTTGCCGGTATTAAATGAAACCAGCGGTTGGGTAAGCGAATCAAGTGCCCGCTGTATGGCTTTGGTATCATCGTCTTTTCCGTTTCCTTTTGCATTAAACCGGATTTTTATATTTGCCCAGCCGGGGAATGGCCCGTTAAACTCTTCGGCTTGCTGCGCAAATATACTAGGCGCCTGCATTAAAAAAGCGCAACTGTAACAAACAGCACGGGTTTTATACAACGTGCGGTACTTATTTTGACTGATGTATAGAAGGTTTGTTTCAGACATGGCTTTACTTACAATCTTTTTGCGGCCAAAAACGTTTCGTACAAATTCAGATAATCGTTGGTTACTTTGTCAAGGCTATACAAGGCTGCATTGGCACGTCCGTTACTGATAAGCGATTCCTGTAGGCGTCATCATCTATTATCTTTTTAATTCCGTCTCTTATTGAATCAACACTGTACGGGTCTACCAGGCAAGCCGCATTTGCAGCAACGTCTTTCATAGGTGCAATGTTGCTGGTTAGCACAGGCCGGCCCACGGCATTTGCTTCGATGATCAACATTCCAAAACCTTCATACAGCGATGGAAACAGCACCATATCTGCCTCCTGGTACTTCTTTACCAGTTGGGGTAACGCCAGATCAAAGGAAATGGTTGCATTGATTGAATGTTCGCTGATAGACTGCTGTTGCTGCTCAGTTAGCCGGCCAACGATCTGGAGTGTACAATCCAGGCCTTGTACAGCTTTTCAATACCCGGTCGAGGTTTTTATTTACCGTGGAACCGATAAATAATAATTGAGGCAATGTTTTATTAAAAGTTGTAGGGCAGTAGGTAAATGCATCGTTTACAAAATTGCCCACTACCTTTATTTTATTATTTCCATACCCTATTTTATCGGCAGGTCTTTTTTCGTTTTCTCAGAAATCACTGTAATCAAATCAGCCTTGCGCATCGGTAATTCATACCAAATAATTCTGAAAACCCAATACCGTATGTCCCATTTGCTGAATTTTTCCAGCATTACACAATCGTGGATGGTTAATACATTTAAATTTTTATGACTGCACCCCAGAATGCCATAATGTATATCGCCGGTAATGTGGTTAACGGTAGCCTGCCTGGCTTTTATATAAAAGATATTCCTGAAGAAATTCAATATGCCCAGATAATGCGGCACTTCGGTTATCTGGCTATCATGTTTGCTGGGAAACTTATTTTGAATGTTGCTGCAAACAGCTATGAAAATCTGTTCAATGCTAAAATAACCCGGGTATTTTTTTCTTAAAAAAAAGGTAATTTTCATAAAGAACGGTACCGGCGATGGAATAACTAACCACCGTGCGGGGGGTGTTGAGCAATTATGCTGATTCGGCAACAGGCAGCCTTTTTTTAGTATTGCTATACAGCTGCTTTGCCTGTCCGAACCAAACAGGCAGTATTTTATACAATAGCCATACAAAAAAGGAGGCCTTTATCAAAGAATTGAATATCTGCAGGCTGTCTGTTTCAGCTGAACTGGTAATTTGAAAAAAGAATACAGGCAACCAGCATAAGAGGAGCGGTGTATTTTCTGCGGCCTTGAACACCAGCAGGTATGCCCACCTGATGAACAATCCCATTAAGAACATATAGATGATGCCCCCTGTTACACCAAAACTGCCGTAAGCTTCGCCCAAAGGCCCAACATTGGTAGACCAGCCGGTAATGCGCCAACCGGCATAATACTCCATGTTAAACTTACCGCCGGCCTCCGGTTTATCTGGCCAAAGAAACCTGGGTACAAAAGCCGAGGCCAGTACCGTTGCCAGGCGAGAACCTTCGTCATAAGGCTTAATGGCAGGAATTCTCTTCATTACTTTAGACACATTGTATCCCTGGTTAGTTCGCACATACAATGGAAAAAATGCCTCCGGCTCAATTAACGCATCGCCCTTTTGCAGGTTTTCAACAAAAAGATTGACAAATAATAGTGCAGTATTTCCGCTATAATTCGATTTCCACACCGCTTTTCTGTAGCCGCCTTTTACATTTTGAAGTACAATAAAAAAAGCAATGGTAGTGGCAAAAACCAATAGCTTTTTAAAAAACGAAGTTGTACGCCCTAAAAAGAAGAAAGAAAAAATGGTAATGCCCATATAGGCCACTACGGTAAACATGCCCAGTGAAAGTGCACCCGCAAAAAGTGAAATTCCGAATAAAATAAAAATGATCCTTTTATATTTGAAGTTTCTTGAAAAAAAGATATACAACAAACCAGCAAAGCTGGAAAAATAAAAAAGGTTTGAAAAAAATTGCAACCCAGCCGGTAAAAAAGGGGTAATAATGGATGCCACAAATCCAACAGAAAGAATAACAATACTATAGCTATGATCTGTTTTTAGCTTATTCTTTATTAATGCAATACTATGCCGGAGGCGCTCACCGGTATCCCGATCATTTGCCAAAGGAAAAGTTAATGCAAGGCAAAACAATGAGATGGCGGGCAGGCTGTAACTATAATAAACATTTTCGGGCACCTGCATATAGCCCACCCAAATACGGGACAGTGGATTATTAATACTATAATAAACATACCCCACCATGGGCATGATAAGGCAGGTGAGTATATAAAGCAGGCAGATGGACTCGCGCAACAATATACCCTGACTTAATTTTTGAAGCATCCCCAGTATCATTACTGCGCTAATCAAAAAGATAAGCACGCCATACCAGTCTGTTATTAGCGACAGTATGGTAATAATTGCCAGTGAAATGGTAAAAAAATATTTGTTCATCCTTTCCGTTGCATTGTAAATAATACCGCAAATGCTGTGTGCAAAGATACAAACCTGCCGGCAATGGCTGCACCTACCACCTGTTAACCCATCAATGCTTCAGCTATTTCAGGGTAAACCTGCTCATAAGTAAAAACGGGCCTGCAGTAAGCGAGGCCGTCCCTGTTTAAGGCGGACTGTGCGTCAAAATTCTTCAACTGCTGAAAATCTACCGGCAATACCTTGGGCCAGCAGCCACTTGTATAATACGGCGCGCATCCGGTGATTTCCCTGGCAACCCAAACGTCTAAGCCGCATGCCAGGTATTCAAACAGCTTGTTAGGGGCATTGATCACATAATTGGGAATATGGCCATTATACAGTATCACGCCCACATCATAACGGCTAATGATAGATGGTAAGGCTTGGTAGTCAACCCCATCATGAAACTTTATATATTGCGGATGGCATTGCTGCAGCCATTTTTTATCGTGTTCACTTACATTGAAGCTATAAATATCAAATGTATATTGCCCGTTCATCTTGAGTATCCATGTTACAAATGCGTCAAAATGCATGGTATCTCTGCTTACAGCACCAACGTAAATAATTTTTACTGGTGGAGGACTTTGTTTTCCGGCGTTGATTAACCAGCTGTCACCAGGATAATTGGGCATAATATGGCTGGTTGTGCTTCGCTGCAAGCCTTCATCTTGTAAAAACCGGGCAAGCCTGTCTTCATTAGTATGCGATATCCAGTTCAACCTGCTGTATAACCATTGCTCTTTTCGGTGGAAATACCTAATCAAAGTCATACCGGGTTGAAGATACTCCTGCGGGGAAGTATATTCATGATAATGGACCATTATGCCTGCATTGCTTTTTACAAACCGCTTGTACAGGTAGGCCGGGTACACTGAAATTGGATCAACATATAAAATACGCTCGGGTCTTAAATAAAGTAGTTGAAAAAAACAACCGGCATAAAATTTAATGTAGTTGTAGTACCTTATTAAAGAAGGCAGGCCGTTACCAGATATACCTATTTTTCTGATAGATATATGGCTGCTGTTGATCTCAAAAGGCTTTGGTGAATTATGAATATAGTTTGTTGTAAAAACGATAACGTTCTTTTGTTGCTTACCTGCCAAAAATGTAAGCAGGTTCATAACAGGGGGGTATAATTGCAGTGGCTGAAAATGGATAATTACAACTGGTTTACCCATATATTTCCTGAATGTTGTGCAAAGCAAACGCTGCCCTGTCTTTGTAACTGTAACCTGCCTGCAACGATTTCTTTCTGGCTGCTATGCGTACCTCATTGGCAGTTTGCACCGTCATGTTGAGCACCTCCGCCGTTAACCGCGCGCAATGCTGTACGTCTTTAAATAAAAAAACTTCTTTTCCCTCATCAAAGAATATGCGGTGTTCCACTGTATCAGGCGCCAGCATGATGCCCCCGATACCAGGCACTTCAAAACTTCGCATGTTGTGCGAGTCTTCGTTATGTATACGCATCAGGTTTAATTGCACCCTGTACCTGCGCAAAACCATCCATAGCTCATTACCGTAAACAGGGTCAAAAATGTTGATGCCCGGGTGTTGTACAAACCGGTGCCAGTCGTTTCCGTATACATCAATTTTAACGCCTTCTTTGGCAAGTGCTTCAATAAAAAGACCTCGTTGTTTATCAGGATTGCCGAGAAAACATGCTTTACTTATTTCAGGCTGGGCCGCGCACTGGTTGTATAACTCATCACTTATTTCAAAACCAAAGGGCAGCCAGGCAGTAGCAACTGCGTATCTTTCTTTCAATGTTTTTTCAATGGCCAGGTTGTAAGTAAAATGCAAATCGTACAAGCCAATGGCGTCTGTAACAAATTGATTACCGCTTCCCTTACCGGTAAAAATAAATGGGTTATCAGGGTTATAGTTAACTAATGTAATACCCATTTTCTTTACTTTCTCCAGCGAAGACGGCATGATTTCCATTCCTTTGAACACCCATACTACATCTGGCTTGCACGCTGCCACCTCTTCTAAAAATAACCGGTTGATCTTTTTGCTAATAGCGGACAGCCCGGTTTTAAAGAGGATCTTGTTGAAGATATTGCGGTAATAATAATCGTAAAATAAGGTTTGCGCTGCAAAATGATGAATGGTAACACCTGCATTACGAAGGTGTTTTACGTAAAAATTTTCAATGGCATATACCTTATCCGATCCAACAATCATTATCTGCTCCACCTGCTTCATTGATCAATGTTAAAATTGTTAAGGCAGAAAAATCACATCGCACCAGGCGATACTTCCTTTGCCATAAATAGGATTATAAATATCCTGCAGGTGGTAGCCAAACTGCCGCAGGTAATTGGCAATATCATAGAACAGGGGCTGGTTTACATACTGCGGCCTGAAATACGTTTCGCTATAGATAAGCTTAATTTTTTTCTCCCGCAACAGGTGTTCAGCTCCTTTCAGTGCTGCCAGTTCACCACCCTGAATATCCAGCTTCAAAATGTCTATGGAACCTATGCGGTGTTCTGCGCAAAATGCATCAATCGTAACCAGGTTTACATCTATCCTGCCTTCGTTTTGCACCTGCGCATCTGAACTTAACCCTATATTTTGCGATTGCAACAATGAGTTGGTATCTACATTTTTGTTTACGTAAAATACGTCTGTGCCCGGGTGATCAGATAAAGCCACCTGAAAACCATGTACAAGTTTCAGCGACTTGGTTTTTTCAATCAAACCCGCAAACGTAGCCGGAAACGGCTCAAATGCATAGATAGCGGCTTCAGGGTACAGGCTGTGGTACTTCAGCACAGTATCGCCAAAATTTGCGCCTGCATCAAAAATAACTGCCGCGTTTGGCAGTATGCCTGCCTGTTTTTCAAAAGCATCTTCTTTAAAACCGGTTTTTTGAACAGACTGCATATACCCCGTGCCATGCACTTCAAAACCAAACTTGCGGAGTACATTGTTCAATGCATTTTTATTCATGAATACTGTTTATATTTTTAATAAGTATTGAATTGCCGGTATCAAAAGGTCCTTCGTAATAAGATTGCAGCAAGGCCGGCGGGCGTATGCTGGCATGTAAGTGGGCTGGATGCATTATTAAAGGTGCATCTGCCAAAAAGCCTGCCCAATAGCTGAATGTGCTGGTAGCAGAAGCAACAATCATTTTGCTTTTACTCAACAAAATCATATCGGTAATGTCTGCGTTTTTAGCAGCCATTTCTACAGCAGGCAAAGTAAAAAGTTCAGTAAATTCTTCGCGGTAACCATCTGTAAAAATGGTAACCAGTAACAGCTTGCCGGCTATTTGCCGGGTTTGTTGTATAATATTAATAAAATAGCTTTCCGGTGTTCTTACGTTGCCCATTTTCTCAATATCGTTTCCATTCTGCTGCTTTTTAAAATCACCCATTCGTATATGTATGCCGATACAGGGTGATGGTGTATTGTTGACCGCATTTACTATCTGCGGTGTAAGCATCGAATAAAAACAATCAATAACCGTTTTGCGGTAATCTTTCAGTTCGCCAAAATAATCATCCCAATGCGGCATGGCTGAATATAAATAACAAGTACGCCCATGGGGGTTGCTGATTGATTTGTGTATAGACGGCTCTGGTACAACAGTGTGATTTTTGTACAATAAAAGCCGGAGCCTGTCTGCGGTTGCTAAAAAAATATTTTTCTGAAATTTGAAGTATCCGCTGTAACTGCGTTTAGATTTTTCGCCCCGCAGGTAGGGCCCCAGGCTAATCTTATGGTATTGTGTAACAAAAAGCGGAAGCCCTGACAATTGGTGCAAAACAACGGCCTTCATTAACGGAAACAGCTGGTTGCCCAGGCCGGCGCGTGGCAACTTGCAAACAATGATGCTCATGAATGCAACTGCTTTATTTTCTCAACCAGCTGTTGCAGCACCGATACGTGTGAATTATGCTGAAACTTTTCTGCTATGCTGTGGGAATAGCTGGCATACGCTTCCCTTTTTGTATTATTTTGTAGCAGCTGTTTAATAGCAGCTGCTAATGCGCTGATGTTTCCAAAGGGGTACACAAGGCCGTTCTTGTTTTGCTGCACATCATCAGTTTCGCCATAACTGCCACATCTATCGCTGATAACAACAGGGCAACCCATATAAATGGCTTCGCTTACAGCAATTGAATGCGGCTCAACAGAGGCAGGGTGTACATAAACATCTGCTGCTGCATAGTAGGCAGGCAACTGCGTAGCCGCTACAAAGCCAGCAAAATGCACAGCGCTTCTTTTTAATACCGCCGCCTGTTTTTTCCAGGGCTCCATCATATCACCCGATCCGAGCACAAAAAGATGGCAGAAAATGCCTTCTTCTTCCAGCAATTGCATTGCCCGGATGATATGATCCTGGTTTTTCCATGCAACCAGTTTGCCGGTGACCGCCAAAACCATTTCATTGTCCGCAATTGCATACTGCTGCCTGGTTTTTTGCCGAAGCAATGCCTTCTCTGCGTAAGCAGGCCCGTAGTGTACAATATCTATTGGAAAGTGCATCCGGATTATTTTCTCCCCTGCCACACCATGATGCCTGTAATACGCTTCATTGGCATTGCCTACAGAAAGGAAATAATTAATTTTTGAAAAATAGTTCCTGACAAAAAAATATTTGACCAACTCTTTAAGCCGGTTGCGGTGTTGCCGCATTTCGCTGTCTGAAATATAGGCAACCGGAATATTATTAGCGTTGGCAAAGCGGCGTGCATGCCGTTGTAGTTTTTGAAAATAGCCATAAACAATCAGCAACTGCGGCTGAAATTGTTGCAATGCATTTTCCAGGTTGGCGGCATCTATGTTTTTATCGGGTTGTATGGCTGCTTCCCCGTTAAGAAATTCATGGTTAAACTGATCAAGCTGAAGGTTTGACCATGACACCTCTTGTTTAAACTGGGGGTCTATGTATTTTTTAAGACCCAGCGTGGAAGCAAAAAACACTTTAAAGTCAACACCGTCATTTTTTGCAAAGCTGGCATACTGCGGGCAGAAATGCTGAACCGGATGAGAAATTACAAGTGCAACCCTAATTCTTGAAGACATATTATTTATGTGCCGGATTAACTATCAGGCAAAAAAATCATTGTTTAGGAAGTAAATTGTTCTGCTATTGCCAGGCTCTCTGCATTTATTTCCCTGATTAACTTTAAGGGTGCACCGGCATAAATACAATTGGATTTTAATGTCCCTTTTACAACAGAATGTGCGCCAACAATAACACCATTTTCAATAACAGTGCCCGGCAGAATTACACAACCTCTTCCTATCCACACATTGTCTCCAATAATTATTTCTTCAAATTTATCGGGTTGTTTACAATAAGGGATTGCGCTGGTTTCATATGTATGGGTGGTATCCCTGATGCTTGAATACTCACCTATCATTACATAATTTCCAATTTTTATTGAATGCCGCACCGCTAAAATAGCACCGTAAGATAATGTGAAGCTGTTACCGATAACAAGACTGGCATTTTCTGTAAACTCAAAAACAGTTTTTGGGTATATGGTTGCATCACTTCCTATTATTACGTTGTTGCAAATGGTATTGAAGTAAACTGACCCGTAAATATTTTCTACCCAGCATTTGGTATAGAAATAGAACCGCAATTGCTGAAAAAACCGGGGCAGTTTTTTGAAACGGCACCAGACAAACCATACAACCTTGCGGGTTGCGTCTAAAAATGAATAGCTGCGTAACTTTTTAAAATTGCGGTTTATGGAGCTCATTGTAGCAACTGGTCTTGTTTCTGTTGGGCGTTTACGGTACAAAAATACAACGCATATTCAACAGCTTGCAATGGTGAGAACATCTGACGTGCCCGGCGGCGCATAGCTAATTACACAACAGGCAATAAATTTCAGGCAGTTTGATTAACGTGCTTTTTAGTGGTGGGTTTTACATTCATCAAACCTATGATCCTCTCAATACGGTGAACATGATTGGTATAGGTATTCTTGTGTGCGTACTCTTTTCTTTGCTGCATTAACGAATCACTATTGTAAAATTGAAGGTTGTCAATGGTTATTTTAAAAAGTGCCGGCAGTGCGCGGTTATCATCGCGGCATGATATCATGTTTACCAGGTGCGGTTTATTGTGGTAAAACGTTACATTATCGGCAATGATCACTTTTCCTGTGCTCAGGTACTCCATTATTTTATGGTAATTGGTTCCTTTGCTCTGATCCTTTTTTACATCATAGCAAATCAGGAAGGCATCCATTCTTTGCAGTTCTGCGGCAAGTTTGCCTGGTTTTCCCGGCCCATGCATCACCACTCCTTTTTGTTTCAATGCATTGATAAACGCCCTGGTTTCCACTGTATCAGACCCACCAATATTATTGTTTAACAAAGAATATGGCCCCCAGTATTCGAACACCACACCGGGATTCTGATCAATGATTTTGATGAGCGTTTCCCGATCTACGTCTTCTCTCAGCAGGTTTCCCGAGAGCCCTATATGAACAGCAGCTTTCTTGCTGTTTATGCTATGGGTATGTAAAAACTCTTCGCCAATACCATGATTGATTAAATGGCGGGGTTGCCCAAAGCGCTCATATTTTTGAAGAATTTCGGGCGTTACCGATAGAATAACCTGAGAGCCTTCCGCAGCATCTATCGCTTCCTGGTTAAGCGGCTCATCTACCGGTTGAAAAATTTTAAAAGGCTTAACGCCAAATAGTTTAAAGGGATACAGATGGCCCTGGTCGAATGACCAAACGATATCCACCGGGTCGCCAATCTTTTTCAAAATTTTCTTTACATGGTAAGACATCAGCAAATGAAACAGTGGCAATGCATGAAATTTCAGCAAAAATGGAAATTTCAGGGTGTGCTGTATCAGTAATAAATTATAGTGAGTAAGCGATGTATGAATATCAATCTGCCCCGCTTTCCTGGAATTGTTGGTTTCGGGAGGGTTAAGGAAGTAAACCCTGTTGCCCATTTTTGCGAGTGTAAGGGCATAATGGTGCTTTGAAATAAACATTTGCCCCCATGCCTGCGGAGAGATAATAAGAATCGTCTTGTTTTTTAGAGGCATTCTACATATTAACTTTTAAATTAATAAGTGTAAACACTTATTAATTAAGCTAATGTAAAATTAAATTCTGAGTATTAACAACAAGATGATGCTTATTTATTCATACTTATTAAAAAAGTTAACTGTTGACGGTTATTTTGACTGAATTATAGATTTTTTCGATGATTTCAACCGTCTTGAGTCCTTCTTCTGCACTTACATATACCGGCTCTTCATGCTGTAAAAACTTTACCAGGTTCTCGTATACTTTATCGTGGTTACTCATAGAGCCCTGGTAAGCACCATATTCATTGGCCCCGTTTCCAACAGGCAAGCCTGCAATAACATAACCTTCTATATCCTGGTATTCGATTGTATTAAGGTATTGCCCGCCAATTTTTACTGTGCCTTTTTCGCCAAAAATAGTTAATGAGCCTTCCATGTTTTTGCGATGGCTGTTTACTGTGTAATGCAATGTTCCTATTACGCCATTGTCAAATTCCAATAAAGAAACGCCGGTATCTTCAAATTCAATGATGCCTTGATGGGCATAATTGGCAGTAAGCGATTGTACATTCTTTACATCGCCAATCAGCCAGTATAACAGGTCAATAAAATGGCTAAATTGGGTAAAAAGCGTTCCGCCGTCCATTGCCGCCGTACCCTTCCAGGAATTTGCGTAGTAAGCAGGATCCCTGTTCCAAAAACAATTAAGCTGAATGCTGTAAAGTTTCCCAAGTTTTCCTTCATCCAGTAATTTTTTAACGGCCTTTACCGGAGGGTTAAACCTGTTTTGCTTCACCACAAAAATGTTTTTACCAGTTTCCTCGGCCGCCTGTATCATTGCCTTGCAGTCTGCAACAGTAATAGCCATCGGTTTTTCGCATAGCACATGCTTGCCAGATTGTAAAATGCTAATGCTGTGAACGGCGTGCAGGCCATTAGGAGTGCATACAGCAATTACGTCTATGTCTTTTTCATTTTTCAGCATGTCGTCAAGGTCGTACCACGCCTTTGTGCAGTATTTGCCCGCCAGTGCATCGGCCTTTTCTTTTACTACATCGCAAACAGCTACCAGTTGCCCATTACGGGTTATGTGCTCGGCGTGTCTTTGTGCTATACGCCCGCACCCTAGCAATGCAAATTTAATTTTCACTTATTTTGGGTATAACGTTTAAAAACTTGTTTGAGGCAATGCATTTATTTGAACATGCGGTAAACCGGCCGTATTAATTTCAATAGGGGGAATCTGTCTGTGATAAATGGCTGCACACCATACTGGGCATGCGGCACCAGGGGAATCTGCATGATGTCTTCAAAGGCTTCGGGAGATAACCCCAGTTTTTTTAAAACATATTCTTTTTCCTGTATCAATTCTTTCTGAGTATACAGCGGTTGCTGCAGTTCTTCCATTGCCTCTTTTCGGCTGAGTTGCCCGGACAGAATAAGATTAGACAGATGGGCCTTTCTTTTGTCAATCTTCAGCCTTTGCGGTAACACGTATGCCTGGTAGAACTTGGTAAATACAGATTCATAATGTTTACCGCCATAATCTACCCAGCCAAATTGTTCCTTTATTTCTTCTTTGGCTGCCTGCTTATTAAAATCTACATAATTGAGCAGTTTGTATTCGCGCACGCGCTTTACAAATCGCATATAATACTGCTGCCAAAAACTAAAAACAGGGTAAGTCTTTAATGGAATGGTTCCAAACTTTTTGTGAATCCCCAGCAAATTGGTATAATCCGCTTTATTGAAATTCCACGAGGGCGGAATAATTTCTTCAGTTACCATATTATTCCCGTTTAATACCGTATCAATACCATATTTTTTTGCCAGCCTGTACCAGGTTCCAAAAATGGCGTGGTCTGTAGGAACTTCCCAGTCTACTACACCAGATTTCATGTAGGCAAGTTGCAGATCCCTGAATTCCTGCCAGTTTACTACGATGGTATACAGATCAAAACCGGTTTTTTGAATAATGTTATTGATATTCTTAACGGCCGTTTCGCTGTTCCATCCATTGTCAAAATGAACAATCAATGGCCGCAGCCCCCATTTCTTCGCCATCAGTATCAGGTAGGTACTGTCTATACCTCCACTCACACCGGTAATACAGTCGTACTTCTTACCCCGGCCGGCTGACTTTATTTGTTGTATGATCTCTTCCAGTTGTTTTGTTCGCTGCGGCAGCGGCAACAAGATTTCATTTTCAAGTTTTTTATACTGGTAGAAATAATTGCAGATACCATTTTCATCAAATGAAATATCGGGGTCGGCAATATTATCCATCACAGTAATGGTGCATTGACGATAATCAGGATCACTGGCCGATAAAACCATTACTGTAATTAATTAAAATGCGAAAAAACCTTTGACTGTAGTTCCTGTTGTGAAGGATAATTAACAAGCACCGCCCGGTGCGGCCGTTGTAAAACAAACATGCTGCCTGCAGCTACAGCAGCTGCCCCGGCCTTTACTGCACCTGCAAAATCTGGCAATGATGCTGCGCCACTGCAGGCAACTACCGGTATTTTTACGGCCCCACTTATTTCATTAATCAAGTCAAGTGCGTAACCAGAAAAAGTGCCATCGCGACTGATATCCTGCAATAAAAGTTCACCGGCGCCTTCAGATTCCATACGCTTTACAAATTCAACCGGGTGTATGCCCTGGTTTATGGTAGCGTTCTGTGTGTATACTTTATAAGTGCCCCAGGTATTTTTTTTGGTATCAACAGATACAACCACGCTCTGACTACCCGCCCACTTTGCCGCTTGCTGTATTAAATTGGGTGTGGCAAATGCGGCGCTGTTTATAATTATTTTTTCAACCCCGTTGTATATTAATTCTTTTACCTGTTCTACCGATGTTATGCCACCACCATATGCAAGCGGCATAAAAGCCTCACCCGCCAGGTCTCTTATCAATTGCATATCCGGCGGTCGCCGTTCACCACTAGCCGAAATATCAAGAATAACAATTTCATCGACCTCCTTGTCATTAAAAATTTTCACCGTGTTGATGGGGTCGCCAATATACTGGTAGTTTTTAAACCTAACTGATTTAACCAGGCCACCTTTTTGAATCAAAAGAACCGGTATAACGCGTATCCGTTTCAATAGTGCAGCGCAAAATTTTCCAGCAATTTCATTCCATACTTATGGCTTTTTTCCGGGTGAAACTGCACCGCGGCAATATTGTTTCGCTCAAGCGCCACCGTAATATTGCTACCTACCAACGCACAGCCGAGTATATCGGTAGTGTCTGCAGGTAAAACGTAATAAGAATGAACAAAATAAAACCTCGGCTCGGTATACATATTTTCAAACAAACGGCTTGGTTTAACCTGTTCTACGTCTGCCCAACCCATATGCGGTATTTTTGCACCGGCCGGCATGACCGATCGGTTAAACCGAACTGTTTTGCCTTTTATCCATGCAAGCCCCGGTAATGCGCCTTCTTCACTGCCTTCTGTCATCAACTGCATGCCTACACATATACCCAGCACCGGTATTTGTTCTTCCATTACTTTTTTATGGAGTATCGCTTGCAACCCGGAGCGCTGTAATTTTTCTGCACAAGTGTCAAACGCACCTACTCCCGGGAGTATTAATTTTTTAGCATTGTTTATGGCGGTTTCGTCATTGGCAATTACCGTGTCTTCACCAATTTTCTTAAACATGTTTTGAATGGACCTTATATTGCCAACACCATAATCAACAATGGTTATCATACCTGCACGGGTATTTGCATGTTGAAAATTTTGCAAAACCGGTTCAATGCCATTGCCCTGAAATAAACAGGTTCATAACCCAGCCGGCCTGCTACAAACAAATCAAAACGCTGCAACAACGCATTACTGAAAAACGGTGTCGACTTAATAACCGTTTCCAGTTCTTTTCTTACCGCCACATGGTTGGCCAATATCCATTCCTTATCAGGAGCTGCAAAACCCAGCTTATCTTTTCTCCAACGCACCTGGTTAGGCAATGCGGTGATTGCCTGTCTCAGAATATATTTTGTATAACCATTCTCAATTTTATAGTCAGAAGGAAGCGATACTATATATTCAACCAAGCGGTGATCCAAAAAAGGAAGCCTCGATTCAATGGAGAAAAGCATAGAATTGCGATCTTCTGAATGCAGCTGATAGGGTATGCTGGTACGCAGTAATTGCTCCAGCGTTAACTCCCGCACATTGCTGGCTTTTTTTATGACGGGCAATTTTGCTAACTGACTGCTGCTTTGTTTACTTAAAAATGGGTAAGGAGGTTTACCCAATATTTTTTTCGCCATGTTAAGCAATGCATACCCGTAGCTCACCGTAACCAATTCTTTTGCCAGTCTCATTGTATCCTGGCTGTTTCTTCCTTTTAGTCGAATGGCCCTGAGAGCTTTGGCAACACGTCCGCTGTTGAGCAATTCCCTGATATAACTCAGAAAAAATTCAGGATACCCGCAGAGGTATTCGTCTGCCCCCTGACCATCCAGCATAACAGTCATTTTGTGGTGCTGTGCAGCCCGGAATACAGCAAACTCTGAGTAGTGCGATGCTGAATTTACCGGCTGATCCTGGTGGTAGACCATGGTATCAAAATCACCAGCCTCAAGTAATTGCTGCAGATCAGGAAATATCTTTACTGACGGAAAACCGGTTTGCGTTGTAACCGCGTCACTGTATGGCTGCTCATCATATTTTTTATCTGCATAACAGGATGTGAACGTGGTAAAATATTCATTAAATGATTGCTGTGCATGCACGGTTGATACAATAGCGCTGCTATCTATTCCACCCGAAAGGCAGCTGCCCACTTTCACATCTGAACGCATCCGCATCTGTCACCCGAATTAAATAATTCTTTTACGGTAGCAGTGGCTTTTTCAATGGAATCATTACTACTTATTATGTTATCCTGCAAATGATACCAGCAGTGCACAGTTGCGGTATGACTTACCAGGTTGTAGCTTACATAATGTCCGGGATTCAGCGCCTGCACATCTTTAAAAAAAGTTTCTTCAGAATAATTCAACCAGCCATTGGCCAAAAAATTAAGCGTGGTATCGGTATTCAACACCGATTTAAAACCGGGCAACGCGGTAAACTGTTTTATTTCAGACCCAGCGGCAAAAAATTGACTGTGATTAGTGTAATACAAAGGTTTGATTCCAAAATGATCGCGGCAAAATATTATTTGCTGCATAGCGGCATCATAGATAGCAATCGCCCACATACCGTTCATTCTTCTGAAAGCATCTGTTTTCCAGTATTGCCAGGCTGCCAGAATTACCTCTGTATCTGTTTTTGACGTAAATGTAAATCCTGCAGTAACCAGCTCATCTTTTAATTCAATATAATTATAAATCATTCCATTAAATACAATGCAATCCTGGTTCTTTTCCATGGGTTGATGCCCGGCGCTACTGGTATCAATAACAGACAAACGCCTATGGCCAAAAGCAAAACCATCTTTAAAATAATAACCCTCGTCATCCGGGCCGCGATGAACAACTTTGTCATTCATTGCGCTGATGGTAGCGGGTAATACAGGACTATTGTTTTTATTTATGATGATACTTATTCCACACATGCTGTGACCAAACGTTTTCGGGGGGGGGAACGGATAATATGCAAGGCAATCCACGGGTAGCCGGCGCTAGTATCTTTTATTCGCAGATACTAACCCGCTAACTAAATCACTTATGGTAAGGCCCAGTTTTTTATACATACGAAATGCAAGTGCCGGTTGATTTTTTACAACCCCAACTTTTACCAGATGGCGGGCAGTAATTCTGCGGTAATAGTTAATTACTTTTCGGGATTTATCTTTCGGTAATGGACAATCGCTTCTTGTTAGTTCTGCCGTATACATGGGCAGTTCCAGTTCTGTATAACCGGTTAGGTTATTACCGGCTACAATTTCCTGTCCTTCATGCTGCCGCCAGAATATAAGTGATCCCGCAATTCTTACAACAGGTTTGCTGGCTGCGAGGCGTAAATTGATTTCCGTATCACCCACGTAGCGCTTTCCGCTAAAGCCGCCAATTGCCCTGAATCTTTCTGTATGAAAAATAAGACCAGAAGGACCGGTATCAAAAAGCCCGCGTTTATAAAAATGATACTCATAAGCTTCTGCAGGGTTTAACTGAAACGGATAAGGTTGTTCTTCCTGCCCGGTAAACGCCGTTACGCCAACGGCCGCTTCGGGAAATTTCTCCATGCTATCTACAAACACTTTCAGGCCATATGGATAGATAAGATCATCAGAATCCAGGTATTTTAAATACTTGCCGGTGGCATAAGATGCTGCTTTGTTGCGGTTGGGATAATCGCCCAGGTTTTTTTCATTCTGATAAACGCTGATGCGGTTATCTTTTACTGCATAAGATTTTGCAATGGCAACCGTATTGTCTTTTGAACCGTCATCTACTATAATCAATTCAAAATCCGTCAGCGTAGAAGCCAGCACACTTTCAATGGCAGCTGCAATATATTTTTCCCGGTTATACGCGGTCATCAAAACACTTACAATAGGCGATGGCATAGGGTCAAAAACTTCTGAGTGTTTGCGTAATAAGTTCGGGTATCCAGGGCTGATCGAGCCTTGATCCTATTTTTTCTTTTTTCAGTTGTTTGAGTTTGTAAAATGAGCGGTATGCTGCAAAAAGCTCGTGATACTTTGCGGCGGTGTCAGCCACATTAAATTCACCAATGATTTTCTGCCTGCACGTTTCGCTCATTTGCTGCAGCAATGCCCGGTTGTTGGCCAATGTTTGAATGGCAGAAGCAAAACCCCTTTATCGCCCATTGGCAGCCGGAAGCCTACAGCCGGCTCTACAATTTCACGAATGCCACCCGGAAGATCAGTTATCACGGGCACCAAACCCGCACTCATTGTTTCCAGTAACGAAACCGGCGACCCCTCAAACTGCGTGGGCAATACAAATACATCATGCATTGCGCAAATATCCATTACTTCTTTTCCGGTTGCAGGCGATAGAAATTGAACCGGTTCGGTTGATGGCGTCCATATTTGTTTCAAAGCAGGCAATTCAGGCCCGTTGCCAATACAGGTCCAGGCGTGTGGCACCTTCCATTCATTGAGATAGGCATCAATTGCAGGCAGATCAAAAATGCCTTTGGAATGCGTCATCCTGCCAAGAAACAATAATTCAATGGTTGGTCAGGCTGATGCTGCCACCTGTAGCTAAAGGAATGCCGACCCCATGCGGTAAAAAAAATATTTCGGAGGCACGGCCGGGGAAAGCAGCTATCAGTTTGTCATAAAAAAAACGGAGTGCGCTATAAATACATCTACAATATGGCCATACTGTTGCGCCAATCCAAAAATCAAACAGATTCGCTTCACGTACCAGCCGGTCACCGTTTGTCTGTTGCATACTGATTGTAAGCATCGGCATTTCCAGGCTATCATTCAACACCAGGGCACCCGGCCCGGAAAGAAGCCAGGTGAAATAGCCGTTTGATCACCGCGTAAGCGTTGTCTTTGACAGAATAAGTAAAAAAAAGTTCTTCGTCTGCAGGAAACCGATTGTTACTGCTTTTCGTGATCCATTCTTTTTCGTCAATATTAATAGCAATACCGTCATCGCCCCTGTAGGGCCGGTTGTTAATCACATTGTAATCGAGTGATGTAATACCACCAAGCCATTTGTTGATGCAATAAACCATCTGGAAGGTCACCGTTGCAGGTTTTCTGTTTTGAAACCATTTTATATAGTCACTTATTCCTTCAGGTAAAGAAACGGTGGGGGCAAAACCGAAAATGCTTAATTGCTGGAATATCTGCATACCATATTAGTTTAGCATTACCTTTTCTTCAAATCCCGGAAAACCGAATTGCTTTTTACTGTTGTGAAATGCTTCAAAATAAGAGCGGCAATTTGTTTAATGGTTGTTTCTGTACCTGATGCGGCATTAAGAGCATTCCCTGTAAACGGTGCTTTGTCTACAATGCATTGAGCCAGCAACATCAAATCATTGATACGAGAAAAGTCCCTTGATCCATTACCCGTACCAAATAACTCTATGCTGTCTGTGGCTTAGTTTAGAACAAATATCCCAAAGAAGTTGCTTGCGTAACCTGTTGCCATAAACAGAAAATGGGCGGGATGGCTGCTGTGGCAATACCAGAGCACCGTATCTGTATCGAGGCAAACCTGTTCGGCCATTAGCTTGTTCCATCCATACGGGGAAAGCGGCTTTTTTTTGACCGCTTCTTCAATGACGGTACTTTACTGGGTCGCCATAAACAGCTGCGCTTGAATATGTGGCAGGGAACCGCAGGTTTTATTCCGTTGCTGTATAGTATCCAGCACCCGCATGGTGTCCAGTGTATTGGATTCAAAGTTGATAATAGCGGGTGTGTCATTGAATAGGGGACAGAATCGCCTCACTGCCGCCAGCATTGATGCTAAAATCAAAGAGACTGGTTGCCAAATACTTCGTCTGATTTCAGGAGATATCAGCTATACTTTGGTATAGGTGTATCCGCTATGCCGGGCCGTATCAAACAAAATCGCAACCGTGCACAGCGTATTGCAAGCTTAAAAAGTGTTTTACCAGGTGCCCGCCGATAAATCCTTCTGACCCCAGTATAACTATTTCATTCGGCGTCTATTGCTTTTTTGAAAACTTCCACAGGTAGCCGCTGGCACAATTTCCAGGGTATATTCAGACATTTTTTGTTGAAATACAATTTTCCTTTTGCCGCGGTTACATCATAATTACTGAGTGCCTGTTCACATGCTCGCTTGGAACACCCTTGGATTCCATCGGGTTGGAAATAATCTGTTGCCACACCCCATGCATGCTCGTGTTCCCTGAAAAGGGCACAGGCTTGATATGGCAGTAGGTGTTCGAAAATTCCATGCATCCATGGCCGGGGTGCAGATGGCTTCATAAATGGATGGGGATACCAATAGCTTCGCATTTTGTATTTAGCACATCAATTGTTTCATTGGTTTGATAACCCATTCCCCGAACATCAAATTGCCACATGGGTCATTTGCATTGGGCAACAACGGCACACCCCGGCACTCGGCAGTGCCACAACAGGGCACCTGTTCTGAGTTCTATACCTGTGAGGAGGAGTTTATGATTTTTCAAACCCTGGTTTTTGCTTCAACAATAAAAAGCGGTAAATAAATTAAGGCGATTCTAGTGCGGAAAAACAAATTACCCGGAAAATCTATATAGGGATAATTAATATGAAGCGATTCAGAATTGTGCTCACTGTTCCTGCGGTAGACTGTGTTTTTTGGCATAACCACCGGGCGCAATCTGTACAACAGACGGAAATCTTTTTAGCTGCGGGGTAGAATTTCCTGTCTTCACTTACCACATCATAGAATGACAAACATTATAGCCCTGCATCCAATTTCCATGATTTCCACATCCATCATCTTTGACAAAAGACAGCCGCCGGAAAAAGATCCACTGGCCAAAAAAAATATTTCCAGTTAAAATCATGCAGCGACCTGATGACCGCATCTGCAAATTGGGGCTGCTCCATCATATGTGCTTGATGGAAAAGAGGCGCACAACATCAGAATATCTGCAACTTTTGTTTGCGATTTCTTTTTTTCACCCCGGCTGCCGGGTTCGCGGTCCACACCGAGTTTGGTGGCCAGTTTACCGGAATACGCTTCGGAATACCCCAGGTGGCCTGGTAGATTCAAGCAAAATAATTTTTACCGGGTCGCCAATAGTATTGAGTTCTGGCGTGCGTTGGAGATTTTCATAGTGCAACAAACAAACGATGTGATGTCGGCTCAGCTGTTACCAGGCTTTACACAGAAATAGGTAGAAAAACCGGGAAGATACCGCCCCCGACTGCCATGTTATCTACAAATGCTAATTTCATTTTATAATGCGTTTACCTCCACCGGGGTTAATTCTCTGGATGCACCGCAGCGGGTTGCCCACATTAACGCTCCATGAGCGGTAAATCCTCGCTGTTACGATTGAGTTTGAACCAATCACCGCACCTTTTCCTATGGTTACCCCTTTTATAGAAATGTTAAAACCAATCCGATACATCATCTTCAATAACAATCGGCCATGATTTGATGTCATAGTCCTTCATGCCATCCGCGCACAGCTGTTGATAAAGTCCTGGTGCCGGAGTGCTGCATCCAGCGGATGCGAGAGATCATCGATGATGTTTACATTGTGCGAATCAATACACGGTTACCGATTGTCTTATTTGTTTTGCTGAATGATTCTTGAACCAGGGCTCAACGAGCAATAATCACCAATGACAATATTTAGCCATATGCATACACCATTAGTAAACCTGCCACCTGGCAATGTTTTCCTGGATTGTTGATTCACTGGTATCGTTCGAAAGGTTATTGATTTCTGCACCTGCGTGAAATGTTGCACTGTTGTGTACCAGTCCCCGCTTATACAGGGAAGCGGTAATGTATGCTTCTCAATTTCATTTTGCCCACGCCGTATAACCGCCGGGCAAAATCATGGTATTTTTTTCTGAAATAATTCATTGTTCGTTGAAGCTATCTTTTAACAACAGCAGCAGGTTTATAAAAACCGGCTATCTGTAAAAGGTACACCAGGCTAAGCTTCCAGCCAATATAGGTTCCATACCGCATTACCATCATAACAACATACTGGTATTGCTTAGCGGCAAAAGCCATATGCATCAAATGCGACAGCATGGCGTTGTACATTTTCTTCCTCCAACCTGCCGCAATGGGTTTACTTAGAAATTGTTGTGCATCCTTGTATACCTTATCTATAAAACCCAGTTCATTAATTTGTTTACCAATATTTCGCTGGTAAGTTGTGTTAGAACCATGCACCCGCCACACTGCTACAGATTGTGCCATATACGCAACACGGCCGCGCAAACACAAACGAAATAACGATTCTGAATCGCTCGCGGTGGAAGGATCACGATAAAAATCAAGCTCCTGCGCCAATACCCGTGGATATAAATCTGTCTGGTGGGGCGGCAGGCGTTCGTATTTTGTAAATATCTCCTTGCCGTCAAAGATGATGTCAGCAGTATGTACACGATAACTGTCTTCGCTACCATTACCTTCCTGCAATACCGTCATTCCCGCGCCCACCAATACGAGGTCTTTGTGCAAGCTTATCAATGCTGCGGCTTGGCTGATATAAGAGGGATGTGTATAATAGTCGTCTCCGTCTAGCATTACCACCCAGTCTCCTTTGGCAAGCTCAAACAGCAACTTGCGGTAATTGGCAACGCGGCCAAGTTGCACGGGATTTTTGAAATAGGAAAAACGTTTGTCGGATGAGAAAGGTTGTAATAATGTTTGCGTTGCGTCATTGGTACTGTCATCAGACACTATTACTTCCAGTTCTTTATAATCCTGGGCCAGTGCGCTTTCAACCGCCTGCACAATGTATTGCGGCTGGTTGTAAGTAGGTATCATAATGGTAATAGGTAATAGTTCCATGTAGATCTACTCAACTTGCTTCCAAGTCAGCTAGCGTATTTCTAAATGTTTCCAGGTAAGACCTTCCCCATTTTATACATGGTTCAAGGTGATTGCCTTCGGCCCATTCGTTCCAGGCATTAATAAAAAATAAATTTTCCTCGGCAGAATATGGGGTAAAGTTGCTTAACACGCCTTTCATCCATTTGCCAAAAAGCTCAGGAGTAGAGCCATGCAAGATAGCATACCCATTTTTGCGCCGCGCTGAGTTGTCCCAACCCGGACATACACCCCTGTACAATTTATACGCTTCAGGAAAATCAGTTCTATTCAATTCGTCTTCTACGTACCTTTTATATGAGGCAACAGCGCCTGTTAAAGATCCTTTATTCTTGATGCCGGTATCAGCATCTACTACGTCAAAAAAATTACGGGCCCTGTATTCAATACTACTTGCCAGCTTTTTAAGTGTGATGCCATCGCGCAATGTGTCTGTTTTTTGCACCGGAGCTGCGTGGGCCTGCGGTTGAAATTCTATTGCTGCATCAAACCCTGCCTGCATGGCTTCTATTTCGCCAGGCGTTCGTTCGCACCTACAGAGATACAATTCTATTCCGTCTTTTGCTGCCTCTTCCCGCCATATACGAATGGTTTCACTCATTTGTGGAAATAACGCTGATCTGTACACTGCAAACACCGGTTTATTATTTATGCGTATATATCGTGGATCTTTAAAAAATGGAAGCAGTGCTTTAATGTGGTTTCTGTCATCGTCAGCTGAGTAAACCTGTTCCAATAAAATATGCTTTTCTCCGCCATCCCAGGTGCGTGTCCAATTTTCATTTGCCCAACATAACATAAATGGAAAATCAGGTTTCCCAGACGCCAGTATTTCCTCAACAGGCCGCTCTAAAATGCGGCGACCGTTGAACCAATAGTGATAATAACAAAAACCATAAATACCATATTCACGGGCAAGATCTGCCTGGGCCTGCCGCGCTTCGGGCAGGCGCAGGTCGTAAAATCCAAGGTCTGTTGGTAGTTGCGGTTGATAATGACCTTCAAATAACGGCTTTGCCTTTGTTACATTCGTCCATTCGGTAAATCCTTTGCCCCACCATTCATCATTCTCGGGAATTGGGTGGAATTGTGGAAGGTGAATGGCTATTGGTCGTAATTTCATTTAACCCGTTTCAATATTTATCGGAGAGTTTCTTACTAATAAAAACTTCCAAAAATTCTGCTTCCAGTCCATAATTCCTGTCTTTCTCCAGGTATACTGTCGTAAACATTCCTCCATTTGCCTGGATAAAAGAACAAAAGTCTCTCCCCCAGTCATTGGTTACGAGCGAACCCTTTTCACTGATAGGATTTCCATGATAGACAGGCTCAAGCAGGTGAACTATTTTTCCGTCTTTTAATACTGCCCGTTGACGGGAATATTCCAACTCTGGATACCAGGGCATGACAAAAATATGCGCACCCCCTGGTTTTAACACCCTGGCAATTTCTCTGAATGCTGCGCCCGGTTCAAGTACATGCTCAAAAACATCAGACGTTATAAAAAGATCAAAAGTGTTATTATCAAAGGTTAATGCCGATAAATCTTCTGAACGGTAGCCGTTGAAATATTCCCCCCGGGGAATGTTCTCATAATAATGTGAACCCGAATACTTTTTCGAATTACGCTGAAGGAATTCAGAAAAAGGGCCACCCGGTGATGACTCATGAATTTCACATTCTTCCCAACCCGGGTAAAATTTGTCCAACGCTTTTGCAAGAGCTCTGTTACGTGGAATACTATGACATTTTTCGCACAGATAATTGTCACGCAGCCAGTCAGCATATTCATAGAAAACAGTATCAGATTTACACACCGGACAATAGCCTTTGTTATGTTTAAACTGGAACGGTTTAAGAAATGGTTTCAATCGATGCTTAATGGAGGCCTGAAGACTTAACATTTGGAGGTAACTTTTAACTAAAAAAGAAGAAGAGGTTCATCAATAGCCATATAATAATAGCCGACAACATTGACTTTTTTTGCCAGATTATGAACTGGATTAATCATACTTAATATCAATCTCTAAATGTATTCAACACTTCCTTTCCGTATGCGATGATATTCTTTTTATAATCTCTGTTCTCTTTTTCAGGTCTGTTTACTATTACCTTTTCCATGGCAGCTGCAAGACTTTTAGCATCCGATGGGTTGAAAAAAAGTACGTTGTAATCCATTTGTTCCCTGTGAACAGGTATATCCGACAATAAAACAAATTGGTTTAAATATTTAGCATCTTCAACGGTTGTACTCCATCCCTCAAAAAATGAAGGCTGTATGTAGCTGACTGCATTTTTTGCAAGACTTAGTTGCAATTTTCGGTCAATAAAGCCAACAAAATTTGTCCAGGTTTGCAATCCATGCTCCGCAATAAAAGACTCAAGTCCGTTAAAGTATCCTGGATTGCGATGGTCAAAATTTTTACCCGTAAATACAACCTCAAAAAATAAATTCTTCTCTTTCAGAAGCTTGATTGCTTCCAAAATTGTTCTATGATTTTTATGTTGCCAGAATTGATTAGAACAAATAAAATAAGGCCTTGTAATTTTTAATTTTTCGCGTTCTGCTTCAAAATTTAGGTTGGAAAAGTCAGGCAGTGAGGAGGTAAACCGCCATACTTTTACTTTACACTTATATCCCGGGAAGAATGTTTTAAAATCATTAAATGCATCGTAGCTACTTAAAATTAGGGTAGCATTTGTCATTCCTGCAATTCGGCGGGGAAGGGCGGAGCGCTTTTCTGCATCCTCCTTCGAAAAAAAGTCCGGCAACCGAAATTCCTGGAAGTCATGGACCCAGTAATATTGATTCTTAATAAACGGATACTGATCACTACCCTCAAAAATATGGTTCACCCCCTTCAATTTCATTTTTACCAAGAATTCAGATCCTCTTATCCGCCTGATAATTTTTTCAGTTAAGCCTTTAATTCCGGAACTTACCTGTTCCGGATTAATATATGTTATATACGGGTATTGAATCTCCTTAACTAAATCCATACCCTGATCGTGCTTATATAATATAAATAAGTGTGGCTTTTCATAATCATCAAGATGATTAAGCGCTTTAATCAGATTGATAATATAATAACTTCCAGCTATCCAGTTTTCTGAATAATCATATGTTAGAGCAACCTTTAGTCTTCTGGACATATAAAAAAAATTCCGCTATACCTGTTGTAAGTAGTCCTTTACACAATAGAAAGGCAGCGGCATTACTATTTTAATGATTTAATAAATTTTGCAGGATTACCCCCTACAAATGGTCCAAGGGTCAACAGATTTCGTAACTACACTTCCGGCAGCTACAATAGCACCTTCGCCAATGGTAACACCCTTTAAAATAATTGCATTCATGCCAATCCAAGCATTGTCGCATATTGTAATAGGGGCTGTTGTTACTACCTCCCAATTTTTGTTTTTTGTAAAAAAAAATCCATTACGATGATCTGACAGCTGCTGTTCAATATCCTTCTGCCGGTCCCTGTAATCCAATGAATGCGAGTCATGATCATAAAAATATGCTCCCCATGCTACAAAAATATTATTGCCAAATACAATTTTAGATCGGCACATAATAGTGCTATTGCCAATATAATTTTTAGCTCCAATTACGACAGAACCTGATCCGGATTCAAAAATTATCCGGCAGTCCAGCATATTATCATTTCCTACAACTACATATTTCCGATCTTGAGGGTTAATTACCTTTATACCAAAGCTCTCCTGAATAATCGAATTCCCAAGTTGAAGATACTTTAAATATTCAGGCGTAGTGGGCAAATTAGCTTGATATCGCGCAACAATAAAATGAGGAAGTATATTTTTTATCAGGCTTTTAAAAGTCATTTAACCTATCAGATTTTTTCCACTAAATGAATGATGAGATTCTTCACTCTTCGTTTAAAAGGGAGTTTCTTATTGACTGAATTGACATTGTCTATAAAAGCCTGTTTGGCCTCAAACAAGTACATTACAAAGTGTTTGTTATTTGCAAATCCATTAATCATTTCATCATACGCTTCGATAGTGGATTGCTTATTTTTTTCTGCGTCCTGCAACATCCAAGTGCTTTTGTTGTGTAAGCGGTGCACCGCCATCACTCTGGGTATATACCAAAAGTCCCCATACTGAGCATTGAGCAAATGTAGCGTCCAGTCTCCCAGCCTCAATTTGGAATACCACTCGGGAAATTTTCCAAACAAATTATTTCTAAATACAACTGAACAGGTCGGGATAACATTGACAAAGCTTAAATCCTTAAATGAAATTGCCCTGGCAGCAGGAAACCCGCAATAAAGAAACGAGGCGCGTTTGGTGTCATCTTCATAACGTTCCTCAGTATTATGAAAACATCCGCAAAAGTTCTTATTGGCTTCTAAAAAATCAACCTGATGTTGAAGTTTGTAAGGGATCAACCCAATAATCATCTCCTTCACACATCGCTGTATATTCAGCCCCTGAATTAAAACATGCATTATAAACGTTCATCGAGTTTTGTTGCATGTAATTAACTGTATTAAATATCAGTTCTATCGATTCAGGATAAAGGGCTTTATAATTCGAGCAAGAAAACAATCTCTCTGGTGCTCGTTCTGTTTGAACAGTCATCGCCAATATAAATCTTAAAAGGGAAGTTGGTTTTCTGTTGCAAGATGCTTTCAATGAGTTTGGGCGATGAAATTTTACCTGATTATAGGTAACCACCCAGACTGCGCAAAAACGGCTGACTCATTGAGTATTAAATAATTTACAGTATTTAGTTAAGAATTTGCATTGCAGGTACAGATATAATAAAATTCGTACACCTGATAAACATCAACTTTTCCCACTTGGGCTGGCAAAAATTCAGTGGGGCAATGATGGATTAGATTGTGACTACTTAAAACTTTTTGAAAGTATATCCTTTCAATGAAAGAAGCTTTGTTGTACAGTTGTTCGTCAGAGAAATAAGATCAAACCCTCCTTTTTGAGAACCCTTTTCATCTCTTGCAAGGCCTTTCCAATATCAGAATAGCCATTAATTGCGCCATAATTCAAGACAATATCAAAGAAACCATCGGTAAAAGGTAACGCTGTCGCATCTCCAACAATAAGATCCACTGGAACTTTCACTCGCGTCATGAAGTCCTGACATTGCCCAAGCATAGTCTCTGACAAGTCCAATCCAGTATACTCTGCATTCAGCTTCATCCAGCCATGTCTGAATAATGAATTACCCGTACCTGTTGAGATGTCCAATACCTGCAACTTCCTGTCTTTTACCGATAAAAATCGTTCAATATTTTTTTTATGTATTTCCTGAAAGCTTTCTTTGGCCTTATACTTGTCTTTTTTAAGCGACAATTTTACAGGGATAGCTAGCAAAAACAAGTAAAAAAAGTACGGGTGTTTGAGAAAGAAATTAACCAACAATGAAAGCACTACCAGGCATACCAATCCAAGATAATCAAAACCAATTTTTAGATAACTAAAAAAATAAACGCTACGATAAACTAAACAACCAACAATTAAAATTGAGAGAAAATATATCAGCCAATCCCTTTTGGAAACCTTAAATGGTCTGGCCGGCAAAGTCAAAAATGGCATGAGTGACTGATAGAATTTGCCAAGCAACCCGTTATAAAAATAGTCCCGTAACGTTTTGTCTTTCTCTCCGATCTGATTTTCCAGCACAAGCTTTGGCATTCCCCTGAAGCAGGGATATTGCGTGGCACATTGTGAACATTCCCAAAATGTGGAATATTCAACGAATGTGTTGCTTCCACATTTCAAACATAAATACTTTGAGTTGTTGTTCATTAAATTGTTACTTTTTATGAGATAGCCCATGAGTTTCCCTTAATTCAAGCACCACGCTCCATTTACCAGAGGGCAGCGTCCAATTAATTGATTTAATATCCGGATTAACAGGTGAAACGGCATGTGGCAAATCATACCGAAATATAACAACATCACCTATGTCATGATACATCAAGGTATCCACGCTTCCATTTGGTGTTTTAAAACAAGCCGCTCCATCTCTAAAATCTTTTTCACGCTTAGATAAACTCAGAATTAATCCCACCTGTTGCGGCTCTTTGGGATGCGTATGTTCTGCTAGAAAGCCCCCACCTTCTGGATATTGAAGGATCTTCAAACGCAACTCGTCAAGCGAAATCTTAAAATGGGTTTCAGCAATAGTATTTTGTATTAAAAGCAACCGCTGAGATACTTTTTTTGCTTGTGACGAAAGAGCGCCCTGTAGATTGTCAATATTATTGAATCCGTACTGATGAAATAAATGCGGGCAAACAGATGGAAAACTGCCATCATCAATTCTATGATAATTCAAATCCGGGTATTTGCTTGGTGACTCTCCATGTGCAAATAAAGGAGTGTCGTGACCCCATTTTAGCACTTCATCCTTAAATTCCAGCATTGTACTTTCTGAAAACACTTTTTTCAAAATGACTATGTTACCCATCATTGCAAGACTGCGAACATTTTCTATGAGAGGATGCTCAGCACTAATTTGACTATCATCTAACGCAAAATCTTTAATTACTGGGTCAGCATTGTCAATAAAATTTGCCATAATATTTAAATAATCATTTTAAAATAGCGTATCCAAAACCGGTACGCCCAAAGCCATTACCATTATAAAACATAAATTTGCTCTTTCCGAACGTGATAACGTTAGGATAGGCAATCATCTCACTATCCCAACCTTCTTCAGATGTATATATTCCTGCATCTGCATCTTTTCTGTTCCACTTTATGCCATCCACCGAATCTGCATAGCCAATCTTGTAGCTTACATACCTATTTGTTCTGTAATCGCCCTGACCCCGATAACAATACCACATTTTATAGAGACTATCATCAACAATCACAGAGGCACTGCAAATACCCGCCTCATTTTCTGACTCATAATCAATTGCAATCATGCCTTCTCTACGCCAAACGATTCCGTCTAAAGACTCTGCGTATTTTAGGTGGTAAAAAGGTTCTGCAATATTGTTTGCGATTTGCCATTTTGTTATTGACTGATACCAAGCTCTCCAAACACCCCCTTCAATTACAATATTTATAGTTCCGTTAGAATAAGGCTCCCAGGGAGTACAGTCAAATAATGGCCCTTCACCATACTTAGTAAATGTTTTTCCGCCATCATCACTAATAGCCAAACCAACTGTATTATGGTAGGGAACAGTCTTTTTTAGGCTCCAACCGGCATAATACAAATATTTTCTTCCATGGCAATTTATCAGCGCAACCGGCATTTGACCACTTTCGTCAAATGTACCCAGCTTGCCTAAAGGCAAAATCGGCTGCGGATGAACGTATAAAACATTTTTAGGATTACCGCTCTCTACTTCAATGTAACTAATATTACTTTGACCAAATTGATTCCTAGTTGCGTAATATATCCTCCACATACCGTTACTTTCAATATCTGTAATCGGCAACTGGGCATGGGAAATATCCCAATCTGAAAGCCCTCTTGAATTAAAAATCAGTCCCTGCTTCTCCCACATTGTTTATAAAAGAGATGTACTTATTTTACCTTCCAACTTTTTTGCCGGGTTGCCTATATAAACACCCCATTCCTCTGTGTCTTTAGTAACAGCAGCTGCCATAGCAACCAGTGAACCTTTTGCAATATTTAGCCCGTCTCTCAGGGTTGCATTCACCCCCAAAAACGAATTTTCACCGATTACACAATGCCCCGACATAACAACATGAGATGTAAATGTAACATGGTCTTTGATGACACTATGGTGCCCTATGTGGTTACCACTCCATAGCACAACATTGTTACCGATTTTTGTAAAGGGCTGCAGAGTATTGTTTTCAAGAATGAAGCAGTTGTCTCCAATTTCATTTTCAAAAAGAGTTGCCTTACTGCTTATATAGCTTATTAGTGTATACCCTTTGGCCTTAATATTATTGTATACAGTTTCCCGGGCCTGGTTCATACTTTTTGGCGACATTGGCGCAAAAAAAGAAAAATCACCTGAGGGATATTTTTTTTCAATTTCTTCAAAAGAAACAACAGGCAAGGTTTTAAAGGTTTTTTCGGCCGGCAAGTATGCTTCATTAAGGCAAAATGCTACAACTTCATATGGGGAATCATTTTTGAAGTAATAATGTGCAAGTTCGGCATAATCCTGAATACCAAAGATGATAACTTTGTTTGACATGATGATTATTTATAGATGTAAGTTGTGAATTCATACAAGCCATAATCATTCCGAATAATGAAGTTACGGCTGAGTTTTTTAGTAAGAAAGTCTATTAACATGTCAGTCGGAAGATGAAACAAATCGTCTCTTTCCCATTCAACCGCTTTTGACATTACATTAAATGCGATACCCTTATCTGCAATATCAAAAACTCTCGTAAGCATCTGGCAAAAATAATTCCACATGTCGGTAAAACTTAACTCGCGCTTCTCGGTAAAAACCCCGTTCATAACAACGTAATCGAAGTGTGGCATTTGAACTTCCATATCAAGTATATCCACAGTGTAAAATGAAGTACCAGGAAATTTTTCTTTGCTCAATGAAACAAATTTATCAGACACGTCCAACCCCGAATATTTTAAAGTATCAAGCCTTTTGTCTTTTATGTATTGAAGTAAGTGGGCCGCACCGCAACCGAAGTCAAGTAGAGATATTTCCAAAGATTTATCTTCTGCAAACTTCACTATATCCAGCATAACTTTATAGCGTTTATCAACATCTTCAGCCTTTGGCCAATCAACACCAAGGTGACTGTCACCATGTCGATCGAGGCAGTCCTCATAATGTTTAACAATTGTATCTAGGTAATTTTTTGTCATATAAGTTGATATTGTGACAATAACTGCCGCATTTGTAATTTTGTATTAAACATTAACGAATCAATTATAGACAGGTTGGCTACAAATTCTCCGGAAAACTGATCAGTATACGACTGGTAATGTTTTTATAAAATTAATTTTAACCCTTGCATCTTCAAAAAGTGGTCTAGAATATATTTCCATACCTCCGATTGGGTTTATGTAATGATGCGCGCCTTCTTTTTTGCAAATGTACTAAGATCCTGTTTTGCCCTTTTAAATTATTGTTACCGTAGATAGAAGAAGTGTCGGTGAAAGATGTCTGAATCTCAAGGTAGTTGCAAACAAGCCTGATACTTAAATATGCACGTTCACTAATGGCTGGCAAATCCGCGGAGATAACATTGGTAATCAACGGAAATATTTCTGAGAAATGCGGGGCCTTTTTGTAGGCAAATTCAATGGTCTTTAAAATTTTTGCCTGCCAGCCGTTATTTTCAGCAACGTCTACCTCTCGGATTAAACGATTCTGACTTGCATTTTTTAATGGTACTGTGAATAAACCTGCCCTACCATTTATCAACACATTATTTCTATTGATCCAACCCTTATTGATGTAATTAACATCATCATAGATAACAAATTTATCTACTGCAGAGATTAATTGATAATAACCAATATAGGGAAATATGTATGGTTGCATTACTGCCAAACGCATATCCTAATTATTTTGAACCCTCAGCATTAGGCGGGCTATGAAATTAATATCTTCTTCCTGTATGCCATAATATAGCGGAAGACACAACGCCCTTTTTGAAAGATCATCAGTTATAGGGGTCTGCTGCGATTTAATGTAATTTAATTTGCTAAGAGACGGATAGAAATAACGCCTGGGGAAAATCCAATTGCCATTCAATAATTCAATTGATTTCAGCAATTGTTCTTCAGACTTTAAAATGATAGGGTAGTATGCATGATTCCAACTTCCTTTTTTGTTAATAACAGGCTTCTGTACTGCCAATGTATCGAACTTTTCGTCGTATAACTTACATACGCGTTTTCGATCTTGTAATATTTGATCCACGTATTTCAGGTTGCACAAACCCATAGCTGCATGAAATTCTGAATTTTTGCCGTTAATCCCTATACCGAAAAAAGTTTCTGGCCCTGAATGGCCAAAATTACGCAGATAGGACATTTTCTTTAATAGTTCCGCATCATTGGTAAATACAGCTCCGCCCTCTGTGGTATGAAAAAGTTTTGTTGCGTGAAAGCTTGTGGTCACTATATCACCGTAGCTAAAAACAGATTGTTGTTTGTAAGTACTTCCAAAGCAATGAGCGGCATCATAAATTACTTTAAGGTTGTGTACTTTCGCAATTTTGTCTATTGCATCTATATCGCAAGGGTTACCATAAACATGGGTTGCAAGAATCGCAGATGTTAAAGGCGTTATTGCAGCTTCGATTTTTGAAGGGTCTATATTGAGTGACAGAGGATCAATGTCTACAAAAATCGGAGAACAGCCCTCCCAAACAATACTGCTCGTAGTGGCCACATAGCTAAATGGCGTGGTTATTATTTCTCCTGAAAGTTCCAGCGCTTTTATAGCTATTTGCAGTGCAATAGTGCCATTACCCAGAAAAAGCATATGCTGTAAGCCCAAGTAATCCTTTAAGCGCAACTCCAGTTCATTTACCAAAGGTCCGTTATTGGTTAGCCAATTTCTCTGCCAGATAGCGTCAATATATTTTTTATACTCATCTACAGGTGGTAAAAATGGCTTGGTGACATTAATCATAACAATTGTATTTTCCCTTTAATCAACTTATAGAGTTGAGTAACAAAACTGATTACTTGTTTGTAACCTTTGCAAAACAAATCGTTTCTTCTGCGTGTATGGTGTAGTGGCCAATAAACAATTCGTACCCAAGGTTTAAATCCAGTATCCATTTGGGGATATTCACAAGGTCATCCATGCTGTGATAGATTGCTATTGCCAAATTTGGCTTAAACTTAGAGATAGTCTCAATAGCGCCTTCAAGGGCGGCAGTTTCAGCACCTTCAATATCCATTTTTATAAAGTCAACTTTGCTTACGTTATACCTGGCAACAAAATCGTCTACACTTAGCGTAACTGTAGAACCTGTTTGCTCTTTAAATGGCTTCATCTCTATTTTGCTGCCAGGACCATTATCGAAAAAATAAATCGGTGTATTTGAAACGTTTGACACGGGATTTGGCACTAGTTCAATTATTTTTTGGAGGTGGGGGTTAAATCCGGTGTTAATATTATGTAGTTTGATATTGTCAGGAATAAATTCAAAAGAATACACTTTTCCCTCAGCACCCACTTTCTCCGCAAAATACAATGCCGTATCTCCCCAACATCCACCAATATCTAATACCACATCCCCTTTGTTAGCTCCTACCACAACCCCATCTTTATTTTTATATGCATACTGTTCAATAATATAATCTATGGCAATTCCAACTTCTGAAAGAAAAATTTTAATATCATACCCAATCTTTTGAAGATTATACTTCCGAAGAATGAGGTGCATAAAATGCGGATCATAAAATTCGTCCTCATATCTCAATGTATTTACTACGTCGAGTGCGTCCCAATAGGCTGAGTTATTTACCGGCAGCCTGACTTTGGTGTAACCCAAACATCTGTATGCAATTAGTTTGACCAGTAAGTTCTTACTTTCTGCTGGTATGTGCCGGTATAAAAATTCCAGACGTTCCTCGTATTCCTTTAAAGCAGTAAATATGTTAAAGACCATTTCGTCAAAGGCCTTCTTTTGTTGTAAGGTATCATACCCGATGATTTTCTTTATTGTAGTCTTGATTAAATGCATTGAAGTATCAGGACCCTTGTATTCAACAGGCATTGTTCCAAATCGATGAGAATCGAAATTTTCAATTCCGAAATTATTATATTGGCTTTGTCTAAGCTCTTCTGTGAGTGCTTCTTTAAACATGATTTTCCTTTTTTGTCCATTCATAATTCTGTGGTCTTAACAGTCCGGGGAATTTTGCCATCCATGCACCTTCTCTTTCTATTCTCTACCCCTTCAATAGACAAGATATTGGGTAGCTGATGAAGAATCTTCTGTCCTTTTTCCACAACCATAAGGTCAATAAGATAAACTATATCATTTAAGGTGTTACCCGGAATTACACACTTAAATAGATAAGTTCCCTTTCGGTAAATTTTCGGCCTTGGAGCAAGTCGCAAATATGAGCGAGTCGTCTGCAGACTTAAAGAAGATATTTATGTTTACCGATTCGAAACTAACAGAACCTGAGACTATTACAGAAAATGTTAGGTCATTTTCAATATTAAAATGCCCATTAATCCCGTTGTCTGTAATACTAACCGAATGAATAGTAAACCCTTCTGATTCTTTTTCGATGGTTATAAGAGATTCAATACCCTGCGCCCCGATTGCCGTATATTTTAACACAACATCATCAATTGCCCCAGCAGCTTCTATGCTTCCGTTTTTCATTAACAAACCGGTCGTGCATAAAGATTTTACAGCAGCCATATTATGGCTTACAAATAGCACCGTTCTGCCTTCTCCTCACTTACATCCTTCATTTTACCCAATGCTTTCTTTTGAAATTCTGCATCTCCCACCGCCAACACTTCGTCTACTATCAAAATCTCGGTTTCAAGATATGCAGCCACGCCAAATGCAAAACGCACGTACATACCGCTGCTGTATCTTTTTACAGGGGTATCGATATATCTTTCAACACCCGAAAAATCTACAATTTCATCAAACTTACTTTTTATTTCTTTTCTGCCCATCCCCAGTATGGCGCCATTTAAAAATATGTTTTCACGGCCGGTTAATTCAGGATGAAAACCGGTACCTACTTCAAGCAAACTGGCCACCCGGCCTTTTATTTTTATCTGGCCGGTAGTGGGTGCCGTGGTTCGACTAAGTATTTTTAACAAAGTGCTTTTACCCGCCCCATTGCGACCAATAATACCTAGTACATCCCCAGGCTGACGTCAAAATTGATATCGCGTAATGCCCATGAATACTCACTTGTTCCTTTTTTTGTGCGATCGTTTTCTTCACCTATTGCTAAGTACGGATCTTCTTTACCCCTAACCCGGTGCCACCAACGGTTAATGTCATGAGAAATGGTACCGGTTCCCACCTGGCCCAAACGATATTGCTTGCTGATATTATTTACTTGAATTACGCACTCATTTTATACCGTATCCATAAAAGTTTTTTCTACCCTGTTAAAAATAATTGTGCCTATCAATAGTAGGACCAGCATCCATATAAAACTATAGCTTAGCCAGTGCCAGCTTAGTTCTCCAGCACCCAAGTATACTTTTCTAAAGGCCTCAACTAGCGATGACATTGGATTAGCTTTGATTAGCCATTTGTATTTTGAAGTGATGGTTGACACCGGGTAGATAATTGGCGTTGCATACATTCCTAATTGAACGCCGAACCCAATTATAAAAACGAGGTCGCGGTACTTGGTTGTCAATGCTGACAAAATTAAGCCCAGCCCAAGGCCTAGCCCTGCCATTATTGCAAGCACAATTGGTGTAATGTATAGTATACCTGCAATGTCAGGGTGGATGGCTGAACCTTTTAACTGGTAATAGAAAAAAACAATCATGAACAAAAAGAACTGTATACCAAATTTAATAAGCCCCGATATTACTTTAGAAAGCGGTAATACCAATCGGGGAAAATAAACCTTGCCAAATATATTGGCGTTTACAGTAAAGGTATTGCTGGTGGCGGTAAGCGTTTCAGAAAAATAATTCCAGATGGTGATACCTGCAAGATAGAACAACATTGGGGGCAAACCGTCAGTAGATATCTTGGCAATACTTCCAAAAATAACCATATAAGTGATGGTGGTGAGTACGGGCTGTATAAAAAACCAGATAGGACCAAGAATAGTCTGCTTATAGACTGCTACCAGATCTCGTTTTACAAACATTAGCAGCAAGTACTTGTAAGCCCATACTTCTTTAAAGTTTAATTGAAAAATATTACTTCGCGGTTCTATCGTAAGATCCCACTTGTCAATATTCTCTCGCAAGGTATTTTCCATAAATGATGGGGGAACAGATGTGTTTAAGCACTTTTAAAAGCATTATTATTTCTTGCCAAACGGCCACCAGCTTTTACGCTCGCCTTCATTCTCAAAATAACTATTGCTTATATTTTGTTTTGTGTTACCGTATCCATAACCATAACCATAACCATAGTTATAGCCATAACCGTATCCGCCACTGCTGCCGCTGATATCATTTATCACAATCGAAAGGTGGGGTAATTTCTTTTCCTCGTATAATTCTTTTATCAGGTTTACCTGTTTTTTGAGGGTATAATTATGCCGTACAATATACACGCAGGCATTAGCCTGTTTACCCAAAGTTATTGCATCGCTTACCAGGCCAATTGGTGCAGAGTCAATAATGATGACATCAAACTGTTTTTTCAACTCTTCAAACATGGTGTCCAGCTTTTTATCCAGTAATATTTCTGCCGGGTTTGGGGGAACGGGTCCGCATGGTGCCACAAACAAGTTGTCTAGTTCCGGAACAGGGTAGACAATATCCCTGACTTCGATATTATTGGTCACCAGGTAATTGGTAATCCCTTTGCGCTCATTCATACCCAGGCCTTTTAATATTTTGGGCTTGCGGATATCCATTTCAAGAATGATAGTGCGCTTACCGCTCAACGCAAGTACAGCGCCAAGATTGGTGCTAATAAAAGATTTGCCTTCGCCGCTGAATGATGATGTAACCACAATAACCGGCTTTTCATTCTTTGGCAAAATGTATTGCAGGTTGGAACGAACAATGCGAAACTGTTCTGCAATATAACTGCGGTTGTTCTGACGAACTATCAGCGTATTGCTCTCGGACGCATGACCAATTTCGCCCAGTATTGGCGTTGAGGTGACTTTGGTTATATCCAGCTTCGACTTCACTTTATCATTTAAATACTCCAGTATAAAGATTATTCCAATCGGCAATCCCAAACCCAGGAATACGGCAATAATATACATTCCTTTAGGATTGGGTGACACCGGCGTGCCCCCAGCCATGGCCGGTTCCAGTATCATAATATCTGACGTAGTTGAGGCAGATGCAATAGCGGTTTCCAGCTTTTTCTGCAGAAGAAATGAATACAATTCCTGCAAGATGGCCTGTTGCCGCGTTACTTCCAGTAATTGCTTTTGTTTGCCGGGTATGGCACTTATATCTGTTCTTGCCTGCTGTTGTTTGCCAGAAAGATCGCCAGTTGCCAATTGCTGTGCATTGCGTACGTTCTTTAAATTCTCCAAAATATCCTGCCGCAGTTTTTCAATGGCGGTTTCTGTATTTTGTACCAATGGATTACCAGGCTGCGTAGTTTGTAATAATGTTTGTTTCTTTAACTGAAGCGTATTAAACTCAGTAATCTGCGCGGTGAGGGTAGGCTCTTCAATGCCCAGGTTAGATGGAACAAGCCTGTCAGAGTTAACCGGGTTGCTCATGTATTTTGACAGGTATTCAACAATTTTTGCATTTCGTTGAGCAGTTGTGATCTGGCGATTGCTTTCTGTTAAGTCGCTAAAAAAAAGTTCAGTTTGTTGATCTGGTGCAAACAGTTTGTTTTTTTCCCTGAAATTTTGCAGGTTTCTTTCAACCCCGCCCAGCTCCCTTTTTAAAGTATCCAACTGGTTGTCTATAAACTGCAGGGTGTTGAACGCTATTACCTTTTTGTCTTCATAATTAGACTGCAGGTATTCCTTCATGTACTGGTTAACAATATTCAATCCGAGTTTTATATTATCGGTCGGGAACACAATAGTGATTACACTGGTACCTTCAATTTTTGCAACGCTGATAGTACTGCTCAGGCCCACCGCCAGATTCTCTTCTGGTATCCAGTTAATAATGTATTCATTTGGGTCTGAGATCATCATGTTTGAATACAATGCCTGCAATTGAAATTCAATATTCCCTTTTTTTACGGGCTGGTTAAAATTATAATTGGTGAGTTCGCCATTTAATTGGAATTGGGTGTTACTGATTATTTTAACTATGTATGATATGCCATTAGCAGAATCTGAGATATGATTGATTACCCATTTGAATGGCATGTCTGAAGGGTGTACTACCGAAGTGCGTATTTTACCCTTTATATAATACTGTCTTTGAAAGCCCAGACCGCGTATGGTGCGGGCTGCCAGCGACCGTGATTTGATAATCTCAATTTCATTGTTAAGGTTGCTGTTATCATCTGGCAAAGCAAATATGTTACTAAATTTCTCGCCGCGGTTTCCATAAGGATTTTTATCTTTTACCAACAACTTACCAGCTACATTATAAATGGGAGTTGAATAACGAAGTTTCACCCATGCCAGTGTAAGTGCCAGTGCTACTGATACCAACACCCAAGGCAGAAAACGAATGTATTTCTGTACTATTTCCCGGGGGCTCATGCGGCTCTCCGGAGACTTTATAAATTGTGTTTCTTCCATGTAATTAATTGGTCCTTAATACAGAATATAATATGGCCAGCACTGACACAAATGTTGCCGCCAGTGATACATTTCTAAGTAATGTTTGATCTGTTCCTGCAGGCTTTTTTCGGATTGGTTCAATATATACCAAGTCTCCGCTGTGCAGGTTAAAATACGGTGATTTATAGATACCAGCATCCTTTATGTTTAGCCTGGCTGTGGTTCTTTTATTATTTTCTTCCCTTACAACTAAAATATTGTCGCGCCGGCCGAAAACAGTTATGTCTCCCGATAAAGCCAAAGCATCAAGAATCGTCAGCCTGTCTTCGGGTATATTGATGATGCCTGGTTTAGATACTTCGCCGAGCATCGTTACTCGTTTGTTTAAAAACCTGATATCAACGTACGGATGTTTCAAGAAAGTATCCAGCTTTTGTTCAAGTAGTGTTTTTAGTTGCGTTTTTGTAAGCCCTTCTGCATGTACCGGCCCAAGGCTATGAAACAAAAAATTCCCCTGTATATCAACCAGGTAACCACGTCCTCCGCCGCTATTTGTTCCATCAGTAGACGACGTGCCAATAGCACCGGTGCTTGTTTGCATCTGGTTGTACAACGCTGTGGCTTCCGGGTTATCGCTAAATACAGTAATGGATAACAATTCACCTTTTTGTATAGTCGGCTCTGGCACCACAATGCCGTCCAGCGCACCAGAATCTATGCCCTGCAAATAAATCCGCTCCTGGTGCACTTTCTTACTCGGCTGGCAACTGCAAAAAACCAATGCTGAGAGCAATAAGAAAGCAAGATATTTAGTAGAGGTTGGCATGGCCAATGATTATAATTTTTGAACCTGGTTATTGTTTAGCATGTACGTTTGCTGTTCTTGGTCGCAAAAAGCATGTCCATTATTAAACTTTAGTTTGTGCCCCTGCTCGCTTACCCAGCCCGTTTGAGTTGCCGGATTGCCCATGATCAACGCAAAAGGAACCACATCTCTTGTAACTACCGCACCTGCCCCCACTAATGCATAGGCGCCAATCTCCACGCCGCACACAATTGTTGCATTTGCCCCAATAGTAGCCCCTTTGCGCACAATGGTTGCTTTAAACTCATCTTTTCTTTCAATAAAGCTACGCGGATTAATAACATTGGTAAAAACCATAGATGGGCCCAGAAAAACATCGTCTTCTACCACAACGCCATTGTACAACGATACATTGTTCTGAATTTTAACCCCGTTCCCGATGATCACGTCCCGGTCAACATATACATTCTGCCCGATGATACAATTGGAGCCAATGATGGCTCCCGGCATAATGTGCGAAAAATGCCACACTTTGGTGCCTTCGCCAATTTGCGCACCTGCATCCATAACTGCAGTGGAATGTATAAAATAACTCAACGTTTCTGAAATCAATATGGCAGTTTATAATCTTTCCGAAAGCGTGCTTACCGGTGTTACATTAGCTTTGTCAACATACGCCACCAGTTTATATCCCATACTGCTGATTTCTACTTCTACTCTTTTCTTACTGGTGCTTATCACCCTTGCTTCCCTGTCCATGAGCAAACCCGATGTGATTATGACCCGGGTATTGGGTAGCAATTGAACTGCAAAGGTTTCCACATCCTGATAATCCTTTAAAAATCGCTTAATTCTGTTTATATCACCCTGTTTTACCTCTGCAGGCTTACCCAGCCAATACACAAAATTGAGCACACCGGGCACCCTTTTTACCACATCTTCTTCCTCTGCTGTTACCCGCACAAAAACATACGATTTAAACAGGGGCTCTTCCACCAGTTTAATGCGGTCGCTCCATTTACGGTGTACTTTATTTAATGGGCAATAGGCATGAATCCCCTTGTCTGACAGGATGCGAAAAATCTTCTTTTCCCATCGTGGCTTGGTATATATAGCCAACCATCTTTTTTCTACAACCATGCCTTATCAAATTATAAAAACACACTATAAAAGGATAAAAAGTTTGTGAACCGGTCAAAGCTTCGCCACCTCAGTCACAAAATTAATTTGCAAACTGCTGAAAATTAGCTATTTATGTAGCAAAATTTTAAATACTCTATAAGCGAAAAGGGCATAAAGGGTAACTTTAATTACCGCTTACACCCTTTTCCAAAATGTTTACTATGCAAAGCAGGAGCGTTGTCTTCTTCACAGGTATGCTACGTTGTTTATCGGGACGTGCAGTTATCAATAATAATAACTGTTCTGGCTCACAAACCCTGGTTTCACAATTGCTGCAAATATAGGTGTTTTTGTAGCTAAGAATACAAAGAGAAAACTAGCTAACAGGTGATGAGACAAAAAGATTGTGCCATCAATAAATTAGGAGCAACCTGAACCTGATATGGATATAAATGTCGTATACACCACGTAGTAACCATCAAACGATTTCAGGGGTCAATCTTATTACCAATCGAACTTACTTCACGTTAACATAGGGCCCATCACTTCCCGCTTTTTCTCTTATTTCTCTTTGAATCTCTTTATCTTAATGCCGTGAACCAACGTTTTTATTCCCTTGATATTTTTCGCGGTGCCACGGTTGCATTTATGATACTGGTTAACAACCCCGGTAGCTGGCAGTACATCTATTCTCCCCTGGAACATGCCCCCTGGCACGGATGCACGCCTACCGACCTGGTTTTCCCGTTTTTTCTTTTTGCCGTCGGCAATTCCATGGCCTTTGTAATGCCTAAAATGGAAGGCGCCGGCACCCAAATTTTTCTTACAAAAGTTTTCAAAAGAGCCATCCTCATTTTTGCGATCGGCCTTTTTTTAAACTGGTCGCCTTTTTTAAGCTGGAGCAGTGATCACCTGGCATTTCGTCATTGGGTAAACCCAGACAATCCGCAAAATGGTGTTCGCATACTGGGCGTACTGCAACGCATTGCGCTGTGCTATTTATTTGCGTCGCTCATTATCTATTTCTGTAAACCCCGTGGTGCTTTTGTGGCCGCCGCAATATTATTATTAGGATACTGGGCACTCTGCCTGCTTGGCAACCCTGCTGATCCGTACAGCATCGGCGGTTGGTTTGGTACAGCCATCGACAAAAAAATACTGGGTATCCCCCACATGTACAAAGGCGAGGGTATCCCATTCGACCCCGAAGGTATCATGAGTACCCTGCCGGCCATTGCCCAGGTAATTTTTGGTTACCTGGCTGGCAGCTACATCATTCAAAAAGGAAAAACCTTTGAAATGTGTACAGGTCTTTTTGTAACAGCCGGTGTATTGCTTTTTGCGGGCTTTTGCTGGCACATGGTTTTTCCTATCAATAAAAAAATATGGACGAGTTCTTTTGTAGTATATACCAGCGGGCTCGCCATTTTTATACTGGCTGTTCTGATTTATGTAATTGAACTACGGAACCTCAAACCCCGCATTACCAAATTCTTCGACGCATTTGGTAAAAACCCATTGTTTATTTTTTTCCTGAGCGGCTTTCTTCCGAGAGTGCTGGGCCTGCTGCGGTGGACGGATCATGTGGCGCCTGACGGAAAACCGGTGTATACCAGCCCACTTCCGTGGTTTAATGAACATATTTGCAAGAACATTTCAACTAACCTGTATAATGGTTCACTTTTTTATGCATTGTGTATGGTGGGTTTTTACTGGCTGATAGCTTACTGGCTTGATAAACGAAAGATATATATCAGGGTGTAATCGAAAGCTGTTAGCAATCAGCTATTAGCCGTTAGCTGTTAGCTGTTAGCTGTTAGTGCTTGCTATAGAATAATTTAACCGCAAACTAATCACCATAATCGCGGGTCTGTTAGTATTTTAGGGACTTTAATTTCGGCTCACGGCTCACGGCTCACGGCTCACGACTCACCGCTAAAAGCTTCTCTCCTCCATGTTTAAAAAATTTTTACAAAGGATATTGCGGAAACCGGTGACAAGGCTGGCCAACAAAATTTCTTCTTCGCCGGTAAAAAAAGATGTGTTTGAATCGCTGGATTTTGTATTGAAGCAAATACGCGATGGCAATAAAACCGGCGATGCCATTATTCCATTTGATATAACTGCCGGCCGATTCATCCTTTTTTCTGACCAGCACAAAGGCGCCAGGGATTATGCCGATGATTTTGCCATTGCCGAAAACAATTACATCTCTGCGCTGGATTATTATTACAAAAACGATTTTACATTTATCAACCTGGGCGATTGCGAAGAACTCTGGGAGAACACACCCGATGTGGTAATGAAAGCAAACAAACGTGCATTACAATCGGAAGTTCGCTTTCTGCAACAAAACCGCTACTACCGGGTCTTTGGCAATCATGATCTTGAATGGAAATATCCTTTTCAGCAAATGCTCTATTTAAAACCGATCTTTGGCGATGCGCTAACAATATACGAAGGCATAGAGTTACAAACGCAATACAATAACAAAACTTACTCGCTGTTTCTTACACATGGGCACCAGGGCGATAAAAGAAGCGATGGCAACCCATTCAGCACCTGGGTGGTAGCTGCCATCTGGACGCCCATACAACGCTTCCTGAATATTAATGTAAACACTACTTCCGATTCTTTTGCACTGGTAGATACGCACAATATTATAATGTATGATTGGAGTGCTACCCAAAAACAGCTCGTGTTTATATCCGGCCATACGCATAAACCTGTCTTTGCATCGCTCGACCATATTGATTTGCTGACGCATCAGTTACAGGAAGCAAAACTGGCCGGCGACCCGGTAACCATTCAAAAAATTGAAGCCGACCTGGAAGGTTATGCCAAAGAATACCAGGGGAAAAAATTTGTAAAAAGTATGGCCTACCCTTCTTATTTCAATACCGGCTGTTGTTGTTTTGATGATGGCGATATCTCCGGCATTGAAATAGAAGGCGGATACATCCGGCTGATCAAATGGGAAATCAATACCGATGGCAGCTCGTCGAGAAAAGTGCTGGAGCAATCTCCGCTGTCTTATATTTTTGACCAATTACCCGCTTAGGTTATTGTAAATTTTGAATTTTATATTTTGAATTACTTCTTTTCCCAGTCTTTTTAATTTTGACTTTTTAATTTTTAATTTAAAAATCTGTAATAATTCCCCCGATCCTGCATCCAATACATAATGAAACAACAGCCTGAAGCATTTACCGCATTGTATAAAGAATATGCAGCAGGCATTCGTAAACTCTGTCTCGGTTATACTGGCGATGAAGCCATGGCCCAGGATCTGTTGCAGGAAACTTTTATCCGTGTATGGAATAATATGCAGCATTTCAGGGGCGATGCCCAATGGAGCACCTGGATTTATAGAATTGCAGTCAACACCTGCCTCACCTGGCTAAGACAAAAGAAAATAACGGTAATTGATGCTGCCAATCCGGGTATTGGCCTGTTGCGCGAAGAAACGAATGCAAACGACCATGTGCAATTATTGTATACCTGCATCAGCCGGCTTGCCGAAACAGACCGCCTCATTATTACGCTGGTGCTGGATGAAAAACCATACGATGAAATTGCTGCCATAACTGGCATTACCGAGAACAACCTGCGTGTAAAAATTCACCGCATTAAAAAACAACTCAGCGAAATCTATAACAAGTATGAAAAACTTTGACGATATACAACATGTGTGGCAACAGCAACCACTAGCAGAAAGAGAAGGTATTGATGCGCTGGCCATCAATAAATTGCCTGCAGGTATAAAAGAAAAACTCTTGCGCCAGCAGGCTACAGGTATTACAGTACTGTTCGCTATTATAATTTTAATAGCCTATGTAGGTTTGTTCAGCACATTTTTTAAGCGCACTCTTACCTATATAGGTTTGTTGGTGGCCCTTGGGGTGATTGTAATGCAGCTGGTGGTGATGGTGTACACCTACATTAAAATAAAAAAAATAAATGATACACTGGTGCCGGTAATGCACCTGCAGCAATGGGAAAGCTATTATGTATTTAGAAAAAAACAGGTACGGTGGAATATGCCCGCTTACTTTATTTTGCTGAACCTGGCTATGTGCCTATACCTGGCAGAAGCAGTGGTGGATCATTTCAATGTTTGGGTAGGCATATTCCTGGCGGTGTATATTGTCTTTATGTTGTTTACTTACTTTGTATTGGAGAAAATGGCTTTGGCAAGAGAAGAAAAACGGATACAGCAAATCATTGATTATTTAAAAAAGCATGCGCAGCAGTTGAAAGAAGAGTAAGGTGTACTTACCAGATAATTTTTACCAGTAGCCATTAAAAAATGAGTTCCTTCTTTGAAGCTACCAGGTTGGATGAACCTGAAGTGAAAGCGGTGTCACGCCTGACTAATTGACTACCCCGCACTTCGTATAACAGGTAACCCATTTGAAGCAACAGCTCTTGCGCAGCCCCGGGCTGAAGGCCATTTGCCCGCGCTTCTGCCCAATCCACAAATTCAAACACAATCACCGGTGCCGAAGACCCTTGTAGCAGCTTCTCAGCACCTCTGAAAGCAAAATATTCAAACCCCTCAATATCAATTTTTATAAGGTCTACTTTGTCAAGTTGGAAATCTGCTACCAGCGTGTCAATTTTTTTTGACCTTACTTTCACCGCATTATTGGTAAAAACAGCAGCTAACGATCCTTTACCATATTTATCGGGGGGACTAAAAAAATCCAGTTCCTGATCATCTTTATCAAAAAGTGCATTGTTTATGAGCTGCACATTCTTTAAATTGTTTCTTTCCACGTTTGCCTGGAGATAGCTAAAAATCCATGGCGCAGCTTCTACAGAATATGCTTTTATATCGGGTCGACGTTTAGCGGTGGGTATAACAATTGCTCCAATATTACCACCCAGATCAAGAAAACAACCGTTCTGCGGCAACAGTTTACAAATCAAATCTTGTATTTCGGGTTCGTATTCACCGTTTATAAAAATATCAAAACCAATGGACTCAATAATATTCGGAAGCAGGTAACGGACACCATATTTACCCGTTAATTCAATATCTGTTTTATGTTTTATATCGCCTGCCATGAACAAACGCGCTAACCTACCTTTGCCTTTAAACGATGGTAATTGCCTGAACAGCTTATCCATAATGGGTGTTTACTGCATAAAAATAGCCTTCTTTTATAATCTGAACAACCGTAAAAAATTGGGGAAATGATAGCGTGCCACGCAAGCATCTATACAAGCTATTACCTTGTTTGGGATGTAGTATGAATTTAAATGAGCGTTCTGAGAAAATGGAATGTCAAATGAAGCGGGTGTCTAACAAAACATATCGGCATTGCTGCACCTCAACACACAACACTCATCACTCAAAATAGCTTTACCAGTCTTTCTCCGGTTTATTGGGCTGCGGACTGCCCTTTTGCATTTTTTGCTGGATTTCTTTTTCCTTTTGCTGCAATGCCTTCAGCAATTGCTCTACCTGTTGTTTATTTAATTTGCTTTGTTGTTGCTGCGGCTTTTGCTCCTGTTGTTTCCTTTGATCGTCTTTCTTGTCTTTTTTATCTTTATCGTCTTTGTTTTTTTGTTCCTGTTGTTTTTTCAGTTCCTTGAGCGCTTTCTGCAGGTTTTCACGGGCTTCGTTGTCTGTAGCATCCAGCTTCAGCGATTCTTTCCAGGCATCAATGCTCTCTTCTAATTTCTGCTGCTTGCTAAGCGCCACACCTTTATTATAAAATGCTTTTTGACGTATAGATTTATCCTTTGCATTTTCTATGGTTGTATTGTACGATTCAATGGCTTCATCTGACTTCGTAGCCCTGAACTGTGCATTGCCGTTATTATAACTGGCGGTGGCGTCTTTGGGATCAACTGTCAGCGCCTTTTTGTATTCTTGTTGTGAGGCTTCGTAATTCTTTTGTTTATACAATTCGTTACCACGGTTTATGGTGGCATCGTTTTTTTTCTGCGCCATTGCGCCGCTGTATACAACAGACAACATCAATATAGTAATAAAGTGTTTCAGGCAAGTTTCATTTTACGTTCAGGAATAAATAGTTCCACCAATAAAAATATCAATGCACCGGCCAAAAACCATTGAAAATAACTTTTGTAATCAGTAAATGATCTATCACCGGTTGCCGTTTGCTCAATGGTGGCCAGTTGCGCCATAATTTTTGTAGCCGCATCATCTGTATCATCCAGCCGAAGGTATACACCATGCGTTGCCTGTGCCAGTTGCTGCAATTCCCCTTCATTTAATTTGGTAATAATAGCATTGCCCTGCGCATCCTTTCTTACTTCATTATTGGTATAGTCAATAATCGGCGCGCCTTCGGGCGAGCCAATGCCAATTGCGTTTATCATTACGCCGTTTTGCGATAAAGATGTTGCCAGTTGCAATGCTTCGGGGTCATGATCTTCACCATCTGATATCAGTACAATGGCTTTGTATTTTCTTTCTTTACTGTTGAAACCGCTGTTGGCAATTTTAAGTGCTTCACCTATCACCGTACCCTGAACAGGAACCGCATCGGGCCCGGCATTCTGGATATACATTTTTGCTGCACCATGGTCTGTTGTAAGCGGCATCTGCATGTACGCCCTGCCCGCAAATAACACCAGGCCAATACGGTCGTTCTCCATTCTGTCCATTAATTTAGACACCAGTTGCTTGGCGCGTTCCAGCCTGTTGGGTTTAATGTCTTCTGCCAACATGCTGTTGCTCACATCCAGCGCCACCATTACGTCTACGCCTTTCCGGTTGATTCTATCGGTCACACCTGGCTTTTGCAGGTTGGCCGATGCCACTACCACCAATCCGAATGCCAATGCCACCAAAATAAACTTAAGCGCAAATTTGAACGGCGAATAATCTTTTATAAGCGCATTTACCAGTAACGGATCGCCAATTTTTTTTTGCGTGATCTTCTTCCAAAGGATCACCCAGATAAACAGCACCAGCAACAACGGAATGGCTGCCAGGCCCACCAGAAACTGAATATGTTCAAACCTGAAATTCAAATAATAGATTTTGTATGCGCTAAAAATGCTTTAACTGTATACCAGTTGCCCGCTGATGGAAACAGTGAAACATGTGAACCTGCCTTCCATTTCGCAATAACAGCTCCGGAAACTGAAATTACAGGGCTACCAGTGAAAAAAGCATACCAATTAAAATTTTAGGGAAATTTTTCTTTGATGGGTGCTATCAAAGGGGCAAAGCCAGTTATTTTACGCCTTTAAAAAAGCCCAATTCCTGCAAAATGCCTTGTAAAATGGCGGTTCTGGCCGGTCGCATATCGTATTTAGGGTTGTTTGCACTTACCTGCAGCGCAAAGAAATACGGGTGTTTGTTTTCTTCTATCCAGCCAATTACCCAGCCAATGGATTGCCCCTTATCACTAAAACCCCAGCCGGTTTTGTAACTGAGTTTGTAATTGGAGTTTTCTTCATGCAGCATCAGGTTGCGTACCGTTTGCTGCGTGCTTTTAAAAAAAGGCAGTTGTTCAAAATAAAGTTTTTTAACAAGCCCCAGTTGTTCGTCGGCAGTCACTTTTACCGAATTATCAAGCCAGAAAGTATCCAGGTTATTTAAAATCCTGAAAGTTCTGTACCGCCGGCCGTAACCAAGCGTATCCAGCCAGCGTTGCATGGTATCCTTTCCAATACGGCGCGCAACTTCCTGGTAATAGGGTATGGCCGACGCCTGGAATGCTTCTTTCATGGTAAGGTCTTTGTTCCAACCAACGGCAGTATCTCCCAACGGATAAAAACGGGTAATGCCATCCCATTTAATCACCATATTTACATTACTGATACGGCCCGTTTCAATGCCAACCAGGGAATTGACAATTTTAAAAGTGGAAGCGGGCAGGTAGGCGCTGTCTTTGAAAGCACGAAGGTTGTAAATGGTAAACTTACCTTGTCCGTTATCAAACAAACCAAAAGAACCCGATACACCAGCGCTGTCGAAATATTTTTTCAAACTGTTGTCTTCGATCACGTTGTTGGAAGAACAGGAAGAAAGAAAAAGAATCGCCGGTAACAGAAACACAACAACACGGGGCATGTATACAATTTTTGCAAAGTTAGTCGCTTTTGCTTCGCGATCAATTGCTGATTGCTGATTTTGAGATTTCTGATTTCATTTCCTGAAAAATCCAGCTACATGCGGTAAAAGCCGATCTTTATTGATCAACCAATCAACCAATCAACCAGTCAACAAACTCAAATCAGGCTGTGCATATTTGTATACTTTGAAGTAAATAGTGGTTTTTGTCTGGTAAACCCCTTCCAGCTTCGATAGTTGATTGATGAATTCAACCAGGTGTTCATTGTTACGGCACATTACATCCACTTCCAGGTCGTAATCGCCAGAAGTGCCGGCCAAAAAACTTACTTCCGGCATTTTGCCAATCTTTTGAGCTATTTTTTCTTTTAAAGTGGCAGGGCGCACATACACGGCTATATGCGCATAGGCATTAAAGCCTACTTTATCGGGGTTTACCCTTCCAATAATGTTGATGGTACCATCTTCAATCAGTTTATTGAACCTGGTTCTGATGGTGCCGATAGATACTTTCAGCTTTTTAGCAATCACTGTAAAAGACATTCGTCCGTCTTTCTGCAGGCAAGACAGGATGGCAAAATCCAGGTTGTCCAGTTCTATTTTCGTTTTTTCCATAAAGCGAATGCAAAAATTAATCTCGCGGCTTCCTAAAAATAATGCTAATATGTTTGCTGACAACTAAAAATTTTTTAAATTACTGTTCTGTTTCTGCAAAATTTATAGTTTAATATGTTATCATGAAATACGCACCCATTCAGAATTATATCAACGGCCAGTTTGTACCTGCCAGCACTACGGAGACAATGCAGGTAATTTCTCCAATAGACGGCAGCTTACTGTCTACCGTTCCCATGTCGTCTGCCAAAGATCTGGACCAGGCTGTACAGGCCGCTACCAAAGCATTTCCCGGATGGAGCAAAACCCCTATTAAAGAAAGGGTGCAGGTATTATTTAAATACAAAACCATTCTTGAACAAAACCTGTCCGCATTGGCGGCCTTGTGCAGCGAAGAAAACGGCAAAACCATCAGTGAAGCCATAGCAGAAATTGAAAAATGCATTGAACTTACAGAATTTGCCACTTCATTACCGCAACTGGTAACCGGCGAAATACTGGAAGTAAGCAAGGGTATTGAATGCCGCACCGAATATATACCGTTGGGTGTGGTAGCCTCTATTGTACCGTTTAATTTCCCCAGTATGGTACCCAATTGGACGATACCCAATGCCATAGCACTCGGCAATTGCATGATCATCAAACCTTCTGAAAAAGTGCCGCTCAGTTGTGGCAGGCTGGCAGAAATATTAAAAGAAGCAGGACTGCCCGATGGCGTTTTGAATATCGTACATGGCGATGCCACTATTGTAAATGCAATTTGTGATCACCCCGGTATTGAAGCCGTGTCATTTGTGGGCAGTACTAAAGTGGCCAAAATTGTTTACCAGCGTGCAACGGGCAACTATAAACGCTGTTTGGCATTGGGTGGTGCAAAAAACCATTTGATGGTACTGCCGGATGCTATTCCGGCTATGACCGCACAGAATGTGGTGGCCAGTATGAGCGGATGCGCCGGCCAGCGCTGTATGGCGGCAGGCGCTATGGTGGGCGTGGGCAACGTAGACCATATCATTGCCAAAATATGCGATGAAGCAAGGAAAGTAGTGCCCGGCGAAAACCTGGGTGCGGTTATCAATAAAACATCCAAAGAAAGAATTGAACGATTTATTGGCGAAGCAGAAAGAGATGGCGCAAAAATACTGGTAGACGGCCGCAACCCCACTGTTGTAGGTAAAGAAAACGGCACCTATGTGGGGCCTACCGTAATTGATTATGTAACGCCCGATATGAGTGTTGCCAAAGAAGAAATATTTGGGCCTGTTATCAGCATCATGCGTACCAATACAGTAGACGAAGCACTGGCTATTGAAAATGCAAATCCATATGGCAATGCCGCCAGCGTATTTACGCAGAACGGTGGTATGGCCCGTTATATTATAGACCGCGCCAGTGCGGGCATGATTGGCGTAAATGTAGGTGTGCCTGTGCCACGCGAGCCATTTAGCTTTGGCGGATGGAACGAAAGTAAGTTTGGCGTAGGCGATATTACCGGCAAAAGCTCCATTGCCTTCTGGACTAAACTGAAAAAGAGCACCGTTAAATGGAATGCAGAAGCCGGCATCAATTGGATGAGTTAACCCCCTGTCCCCCTAAAGGGGAGACTTAGATCGATTTTACTTTTTGATTTCAACAGCACTATTTTACAATCAAGCGAAAACTTGTAGCTGTATAAAATCCCGAAGGGATGATATTAATATAGAAAATAAAATTAGGATCCGCCGCAGAACCCGCACGGGTGACATTAAAAAGAGATTTATGAAGACAGATACCATATCCGAATCGCAGGCAATCATACAGGACAACCTGGATTACACCATTTTTAGTTGGAGCAAACAAAAAGGTATTACGCCCATTGCGGTTAAGTATGCCGAAGGTGTGTACCTCTACGATTATGATGGTAAACGGTATATCGATTTTTCATCGGGCCTTATGAATGTAAACATTGGCCACGGAAACCAGCGCATTACCCAGGCAGTGGTGAAACAAATGCAGGAAGTAACCTATGTTACACCCAGCTGCGTTACAAAAGTGCGCGGAGAACTGGGCAAAAAACTGGCAGCAATATGTCCCGGAGATCTCAACAAAGCCTTCTTTACTTTATGCGGTGCCAGCTCTATTGAAAATGGAATTAAACTGGCACGGATGTATACCGGGCGTCATAAAATACTCACCCGCTATCAATCTTACCACGGTGCGTCTTACGGCGCAATGTCGGCCAGCGGAGATCCGCGACGCCTGCCCATGGATGCACAACAAGCCCCCAACTTTGTACATTTTGATTTGCCCTACCTCTACCGTTGGGAATATGGGGAAGAAAATTTATTAAAAGAATCCGTGGCCAGCCTGGAAAGAGTAATTGCCTACGAAGGTGCCGCAAACATTGCCGCCATTTTACTGGAGGGAGAATCGGGTACATCGTGCTGCCTGCAATACCCCGTGGGTTATTTAAAAGCGGTAAGAAAAATATGCGATACCCATGGCATACTATTAATTATAGATGAAGTAATGAGTGGCTTTGGCCGTACCGGTAAATGGTTTGGTTTTGAAAACCATGGCATCATTCCAGATATGGTGTGCATGGCAAAAGGCATTACTGCAGGCTACCTGCCACTCGGATGCCTGATGGTGTCTGATAAAATAGTCGCCACATTTGATGATAGGGTACTGGCACTGGGCCTTACCTATTCCGCCCACCCGGTTAGTTGTGCAGCTGCGCTGGAAACAATAAAGGTGTATGAAGAGGAAGGATTGATAGAAAACACCGTGGCCATGAGTAAATATGTAAACGAACAAGTGGCATTGCTGCAAAAAAAACATCCCAGTATCGGCGATTTCAGGAATACCGGTTTGCTGGGTTGTATTGAGCTGGTAAAAAACAGGACAACAAAAGAACCGATGGCACCCTTCAATGCTAAACCAGGTGAAATGATGGTAATGAATAAAGTGGCAGCAAAAATAAAAGAGCTGGGCATGTATACTTTTGTAAGATGGAATTGTATTTTCATTGCGCCACCATTAACAGTAACCAAAGAACAGATTGACGAAGGGCTTGCCATCATCAGCGAAGCCATTTCTATTGCAGATGAGAGTTATGTTGAATGATGGCGGTATATATTATAGTTTCAAGTAAGTAGCTTTTGAAACAGCCTAGTGCCGCCCGATTGCAATGCCGTGTTATTTACAAATAGAATGCCCTTTGCCGCATTCAAAATAAAAACAGGATGAATCAATCGGATAATGCGCTTATCAATGACGACCTGGCACCGGTGCCGGAACACAAACGCACCTGGGGCACCTGGAACTATGCGGCGTTATGGATAAGTATGAGCCTTTGCATACCGACTTACATGCTGGCGAGTTCGCTCATCCAGGGTGGTATGAACTGGTGGCAATCCATTCTCACCATCTTTTTAGGCAATGCCATTGTACTAATACCGATGATCTTAAACGGACATGCCGGCGCCAAGTACGGCATCCCCTTTCCAGTACTGGCAAGGGTTAGCTTTGGCACCAAAGGCGCCAATATTCCGGCTATGTTAAGGGCTATTGTAGCATGCGGATGGTTTGGTATACAAACATGGATTGGCGGGGCTTCATTATATAATATTTTGCGCGCCTGGAACCCTTCCCTGCCACAAATCAACACTACCACTTTGTTTCCGCAAACCCTACCTTTTATTTGTTTTTTTCTTTTTTGGTTGCTCAATATGTTCATTGTATACCTGGGCACAGACAGCATTAGAAAATTACTGGTCTTTAAAGCTTTCTTTTTACCCGCCGCCGCATTGGCGCTGTTGTATTGGGCCATCAGCGCAGCACATGGCCTGGGACCGATATTACAACAACCGTCAAAATTTACCAGCAGCAGCAGTTTCTTTGCTTATTTTTTTCCGGCATTAACCGGCATGGTTGGCTTTTGGGCAACGTTGTCGCTAAACATTCCAGACTTTACAAGATATGCCAAAAGCCAGCGCTCACAGGTACAAGGACAGATCATTGGCCTGCCACCTTCTATGACATTGTTTGCATTCATAGGTGTAGTAGTTACTTCTGCCACCACTATCATTTATGGCAACCCGGAATGGGATATCGTACAACTGGCAGGCAAGTTTCCCAATAAAATGATGGTCACCATTGCCATGATCGGCATTATCATCTCTACACTCGCCACCAATATTGCGGCTAATATTGTAAGTCCGGCCAATGACTTTGCCAATCTTTCTCCGCGCAAAATCAATTTTACAAAAGGCGGCTATATCACCGGCATCATCGGTATATTAATTTTTCCATGGAAACTGATTGCAGACCCCAATGGTTATATTTTTACCTGGCTCATTGCTTACTCAAGCCTGTTGGGCCCGGTGGGCGGAATTATGATTGCCGATTATTTTTTCATCAGGCAGAAAACACTTGCTGCTAATGATCTGTACCTGCCCAATGGCGTGTACCGTTACAGCAACGGCTATAACCAGAAAGCATTGCTGGCATTGCTGCTGGGTATATTGCCAAACGTACCGGGCTTTTTGCTACAGATACAACTTGTATCTGTTACCACTTTTCCCGAATGGATAGCGCACCTGTATAATTATGCATGGTTTGTTGGTTTTTTAGTAAGCGGGGCGTTGTATTTATTTTTTATGCGGAGCTATAAACCGCAGGATACTATAATAACCAATGAAATAAGAGAACATGTCAGTATTAATTAAAAACGGACATATCATTACCGCTGCTGATGATTACTCAGCAGATATTTTTATTGAAGGAGAATCCATTACTGCTATTGGAAAAAATCTTACCCGGCAGGCAGATACCACTATTGACGCCACAGGTAAACTGGTTTTCCCCGGTGGTATAGATCCGCATGTGCACCTGGATATGCCTTTTATGGGAACTTTTAGCAGCGATAGTTATGAAACCGGCACCCGGGCTGCGCTGTACGGCGGCACTACCATGGTAATTGATTTTGTGTTGCAAACACAAGGCAAATCACTGCAACATGCATTAACAGACTGGCGAAGCCGAAGCGACGGTAATTGCGTGGGCGACTACAGTTTTCATATGGCCGTAACAGACTTTAATGATCATACCAAAAAAGAAATCAAACATTTTATAGAGGAAGAAGGCATCGTATCTTTTAAAACCTTTATGGCGTATAAAGGCGCATTGATGATAGACGATCGCCAGATGATTGGCCTGATGGAAGAAGTAAAAAAATGCGGCGGCCTGATAAACGTACATGCTACCAATGGAGATATGATTGATTACCTGGTGGCCAAACACCGCGAAGAAGGGAAACTATCACCGCTGTATCATTATTTATCACAGCCAGAAATAACAGAAGCAGAAGCCAGCGAACGGTTTGTTGACATGGCCAGTTACACAGGCTGTCCGGGTTATATTGTACATCTCACCTGCGAAGGTGCCCTGAATGCAGTACGCAATGCGGCCAAAAGAAACCAGAAAATGTTTGTAGAAACCTGCATACAATATTTATTGCTGGATGCATCGCTATATGAAAATAATTTTGAAGGTGCTAAATGGGTGATGAGCCCGCCGCTGCGAGAAAAAAAAGACCAGGCAACTTTGTGGGCAGGCATCAACCAGGGCCTTGTGCAGGTGGTAGCTACCGACCATTGCCAATTTAAGTGGGAGCAAAAATTAATGGGCAAAAATGATTTCTCAAAAATTCCTAACGGCCATCCTGCCATAGAAAACCGGATGGAGTTGTTATTTAGCGAAGGTGTGGCAAAAGGAAAAATCACCCCAAACAAATACGTGGAAGTAACCAGCACCAACGCTGCAAAAATATTTGGGATGTACCCGCGCAAAGGATGTATTGCTCCCGGCAGCGATGCAGATATTGTCATCCTTGACCCCAATGAAAAGCATGCGATATCCGCTTCCACCCACCATATGAATGTAGACTACAGCGCTTATGAGGGTTGGGAAGTAACAGGCAAGATCAAAACAGTATTACTAAGAGGGAGTGTGGTTATTGATGATAATAAATGTCTTGTTGAAAAGGGGTTTGGGAAATTTATTAAAAGGCGTAAGGTCTCGCAGATAATTTAAAGTTATGAGTTAAGAGTTATGAGTGGCGTTCGCTTTGCAGATAATTTAAAGTTATGAGTTAAGAGTTATGAGTGGCGTTCGCTTTGCAGATAATTTAAAGTTATGAGTTAAGAATTATGAGTGGCGTTTGCTTTGCAGAAAATTTTAAGTGATGAGTTAAGAATTAGGAGTGGCGTTCGCTTTGATGGCTAAAATTTATTCTATGAACAATCAAAAAAAAGAAGATAGCATCATTTCCAAAAAATCTTATGCATTTGCTTTAAAAACAGTAAACCTGTATAAGCAACTGATTGAGAAAAAAAGGGAGTTTGTTCTATCTAAGCAAGTGTTAAGATCGGGCACATCAATTGGTGCAAATGTAAATGAAGGAATTAGCGCCCAATCGAAGCGGGACTTTGTACATAAACTAAGTATTGCCCTGAAGGAAGCGCGGGAAACAAGTTACTGGCTGAATCTTTTAAAAGATAGTGATTATATTACTGGGGAGGAATTCCAGGTTTTATCCAATGATTGCTTAGAAATACAAAAAATTCTGAGCAGCATTATCTTAACCATGAAACAAAAGTATTTTACAATAAAAACAGCCACCAACCCTTAACTCATAACTCATAACTCATAATTCTTAATTCATGTCGCGTATAATAAAATCCGGTCTCATTCAAATGAGTCTTCCGAAAACGGAAGGTGAAGGCACTATTGACGAAATAAAACAGGCCATGCTGGACAAGCATATACCGATGATAGACGAAGCCGGCGAAAAAGGCGTACAGATATTATGTTTCCAGGAAATTTTTAATACACCGTATTTCTGTCCGGGGCAAGATAAAGCCTGGTACCAGAGCGCAGAAACAGTGCCCGGCCCTACCACGGAACTAATGCAGCAATACGCCAGACAATATAATATGGTGATCATTGTTCCGGTGTATGAAAAAGAACAACCCGGCGTATTGTACAATACTGCAGCAGTAATTGACGCAGACGGCAGCTACCTGGGTAAATACCGTAAAACACATATTCCGCATACGGGAGGTTTCTGGGAAAAATTTTTCTTTAAACCCGGCAACCTGGGTTACCCGGTATTTCAAACAAAGTTCGCAAAAGTAGGCGTGTATATCTGTTACGACCGTCACTTCCCAGATGGTGCGCGCTGCCTTGGCTTAAATGGTGCAGAGATAGTATACAATCCTTCTGCTACCACTGTTGGGCAATCGCAATATTTATGGAAACTGGAACAACCCGCGCACGCCGTGGCCAATGGCTACTTTATGGGCTGCATTAATCGTGTTGGAACAGAAGCTCCCTGGAACCTGGGTAAATTTTATGGTACTTCTTACTTTGTAAATCCGTTAGGACAAATTTTTGCTACTGCATCCGAAGACAAAGATGAATTGCTAATAGCAGATTTTGATCTGGATATGATTGAAGAAGTGAGAAGCAAATGGCAGTTCTTCAGGGATAGAAGACCGGAAACTTATGGCAGTATTACCATGCCGTAATTATTGTAAATTTTGAATTGCGTAGTACATGATTAAAAATAACAGGCTTAATAACGAGGAGTACCAGCAAAATTTCAGCGATATCCATCCGCCGTTTGATACGCATAATGCGGCGCTGGTAGAAGCCAACCGCTGCCTGTTTTGTTACGATGCTCCGTGTACAAAGAGTTGCCCTACCGGCATTGACGTACCCAAATTCATTAAACAAATCACTACGGAGAATATAAAAGGTTCTGCGCGCACCATATTTACCAGCAATATTATGGGCGCTGGCTGCAGCAAAGTATGCCCAGTTGAAAAACTCTGCGAGGGCGCCTGTGTATTTAACCTCATGCACGAAGAACCCATACCCATTGCAAAGCTGCAGCGTTATTCAACAGAAGCTGCCATGCAGAAAGGCTGGCAGCTTTTTGAACGCAAACCCCCTACCGGTAAAAAAGTGGCGGTTATTGGGGCCGGACCTGCAGGACTTAGCTGCGCGCATATGCTCTCACGGCAAGGTGTAGACGTAACCATTTTTGAAAAAGAAAGCAAAGGTGGCGGCCTCATGACCTATGGCATTGCTGCTTATAAAGTAACGCCTCAATTTTGCGAAGATGAAGTCAAGTATATCACGGGCATCGGGGGTATTGACATCCGTTACAACCAGGAACTGGGAAAAGATATTTTTCTGAATGACCTACAAACAGCATACGATGCAGTATATATTGGCATTGGTGTTGGACTGGCAAGGCAATTGCAAATTCCGGGAGAAGACTTAACGGGCGTAGTAGATGCCATTTCATTTATTTACCACCTGCGCAACAATCCTTATAAAGACACGCCGGTGGGCGACAAGGTAGCAGTAATTGGCATGGGCATGACCGCTATTGATGCAGCCACCCAGGCAAAGCGACTCGGTGCGCAAGAAGTAACCATGGTATACCGCCGAACAGAAGCAGAAAAGCCCTGTACTGATGTGGAACTAAACATCGCCAAACTGGATGGTTGCAATATCATCTGGCTGGCCGCACCAAAAGAAATCATTGGTGTAAACGGACAGGTAACGCAACTGGTGTGCAGTGTTATGAAACTGGGCGTGCCGGATGCGAGTGGCCGCCGCAGTCCTGTTGATACCGGTGAAACATTCACGCTTGAAGTAGACATGATCATTAAAGCTGCAGGGCAAATGCCTTTTGAACAACTGGCGGCTGACAACCACCTGGATAACCAACAAGGCAAATTAGTGGTCACCGATAAAGCCATCAGCAATCTACCGGGCGTTTTTGCCGGCGGCGATTGCGTAAACGGTGGCAAAGAAGTAGTAGACGCCGTGCAGGCAGGGAAAGAGGGGGCGGGGAAGATTCTTGAATTTCTGGGGCTCTGATGATTGTGTTAAGTGTTGAGTGGTAAGTGTTGAGTTACGTGAAAGTTATTTATATGTGTTTTGGTTAGCTGGTTTGTATTGGATTTGTAGCAAGTTTGTGTGCTGGATAAAATCAGCGTAAACAAATGGAGACAAAAAGTAAGGTACTCGATCTGTCATTCAATTTTTCATTGACCATAATCGACTTGTACAAGCACCTGATTAAACAACAAGAATATGTAATATCGAAGCAATTACTCCGAAGCGCGACAAGTATTGGTGCCAACATTGAAGAAGCCAATGCCGCACAGTCGAAAAAAGATTTTATAGCTAAAATGTCAATAGCATCGAAGGAAGCAAGGGAAAGTAAGTATTGGTTAAGGTTATTAGAGAAAAGCAAACTGGTGGTTCTTGATTATACGTTTGCTTTAGCATCAGTTGAACATTTAATAAACATGCTCACAAAAATTGTCAAGACATCGCAAGACTCGTTAAACAGTAACAAAAGTGGGAACACGCAATGAATACATTTAAATTATCGGAAAAGGCTGCAATCAAACTTTCAATAGCTGATCTGCAACACACAACACTTAACACTCACCACTCAACACAATAAAATGGCTGATATTAGATCTGATTTTCTCGGCATAAAATCTCCCAACCCTTTCTGGTTGGCAAGTGCGCCGCCAACAGATAAAAAATTGAATGTGCTGCGCGCGTATGAAGCGGGCTGGGGCGGCGTGGTTTGGAAAACACTCGGCAGCCAGGTAAAAAATGTGTCTTCGCGGTATTCGGCCGTAGACTTTAATGGAACGCGCGTAATGGGTTTTAATAATATTGAACTGATCAGCGATCGACCACTGGAGATTAACCTTAAGGAAATTACGGAGGTAGTCAAATTGTTTCCAGACAGGGCCATGATAGTTTCACTGATGGCAGACAACGACAAAGCCAGCTGGCACGAGTTGATCAAAAAATGCGAAGACGCGGGTGCCATGGGTTTTGAATTAAATTTTGGATGTCCGCACGGAATGACAGAGCGCGGCATGGGTGCAGCCGTTGGTCAAGACCCTGAGATTGCTAAAATGGTGGTGGAATGGATAATGGAAAAAGCTACCATTCCGGTTATTACCAAACTAACACCCAATGTACATTCTGTGGTGCCCACCGGAAAAGCAGTGGTGCAAGCCGGCACACATGCGCTATCGTTGATCAATACCATTCAATCAGTAACGGGTGTTGACCTGGATACACTGGTGCCCAACCCCAATGTAGGTGGTAAAACAACGTTTGGTGGGTATTGCGGACCGGCAGTAAAACCCATTGCGCTGAAAATGCTCACCACCATTGCGCAAAACGCCATTACGCGAACCGTTCCCATCTCTGGCATTGGCGGTATCAGTACCTGGAAAGATGCGGTGGAGTTTATGTTGCTGGGTGCATCCAATGTACAGGTATGCACGGCAGCCATGAAACATGGTTTCCGCATTATAGAAGATATGTGCGACGGACTAAACAATTGGATGGACGATAAAGGTTTCAGCACCCTCAATGATTTTATTGGAAAATCGGTAAGCACGGTGACCAATTGGGAAGAGCTGGATATCAATTTTCATATTGTGGCCAACATCAATCAGGATAAATGCATTCATTGCGGGCTATGCTATATTGCCTGCGAAGACACTTCGCACCAATCTATCAACCTGAGTTATGGTAAACCATACAATACTTATTCTATTAAAGAAGATGAATGCGTTGGTTGCAACCTGTGCAAAGTAATGTGCCCGGTAGATGATTGCATTACGATGGTAGAACAACGCAAAGGCGATGAATACCTTAACTGGAAAGAATACCAACGCAGGGGTTTGCCATTGAATGACCACTAAGCACATTATACAACCCCGAACATGGCCAGGGGCAAAATAACCAACACCAGCACCACAAAGATGGTATTTCCTAAAAAATAAAAACCAACTACCATTAATACTAACATATGCCTATAAATGCCGCCCGCCTGCAGGAACACTTTGAAGCAATGAGCCTTATTGGCAAAATTGGAGAAACGGGTACTTGCCGCCCTGCACATACTGCGCTGGAAAAACAAGGATTTGAACTGGCAGCCGGATGGATGAAAGCTGCGGGTATGCAAACGCATATCGATAATTTCGGCAACCTGGTAGGCCGGCTTGAAGGAAAAAATAGGTCGTTGCCCGTACTAATAACCGGCTCTCATCTCGATTCTCAACCATACGGCGGCAGGTTCGACGGTGTGGCGGGCGTGCTTTGCGCCATTGAGGCAGTAACAGCATTAACCGAAAACGGTATTGTACCAGAAAGAACAATTGACGTTGTCTCATTTGCAGATGAAGAAGGATGGCGTTTCAACAAAGGATTGTTTGGATCACGTGGCATCCTGAACAGGTTGGAAGAGGGAGAACTGCAGCGTACCGACAAAGACGGCATTACCCGTGAAAAAGCGTTGATTGATTTTGGTTGTAACCCCTCAGCATTTGAAGCAGACCGGTACAAGCCCGGAAGTATTTTTTGCTTTCTTGAGCTGCACATAGAACAAGGACCTGTATTGGATACCGGCAATAAGCCCATTGGTATTGTAACCGGTATATCGGGGCCACTCTGGCTAACGGTAAAGCTCAGGGGAATGGCCGGCCATGCAGGTTCTGTACCTATGGCGATGCGCAAAGACGCACTCGTTGGCGCAGCTGAAATAATTGTTGCGCTCAATGAAATTGCGACCCAAATTGCTGGTGCTCCTACAGTAGGTACCGTAGGCACCCTGCAGGTTTTCCCTGCCTCAAGAAATATAATACCTGAAGAAGTAACCTTTACTGTAGACCTCCGCGATATAGATCTTGACAGAAGGCACCGGTATGAGAAACAGCTGATGGAAAAAATAAATGCCATTACCAAAAAGCACCAGCTTACTTATACCATTACCGAGGACACTAACAATGAACCACGCTATTGTGCAGAATGGATAAAAGACATTATCAGAACTGAATGTAAAAAATTGCAACTGGATGCGCCTGAACTGATGAGCGGGCCTTTTCACGATGCTATGGCATTATCTTATGCCTGCGACTATGGGATGATATTTATACGCTGTAAAGACGGCATCAGCCATAACCCGCTGGAGTTTGCCAGCTATGAAGATCTCGCCCTTGGCGCAGAAGTACTTTATGGAACAATGCTGGAGGTTTTGAAAAAATAACGGGCAATAGATCCTTGTTACCCTATACCGAAGCTCAGTGATATCATTTGAACAAAGTCCAACGCATACGGTTAACCGCTTTTACAATTTAATTATTACCGTGCCGCTTACATTTCTTCCGTCGGAAGGCCAAATGCCCGGGCCTGGATAGAAAGTGGGGCGTTTGGTGAAATACTGCTTGTTGGTGAGATTACTGACATTCAATTTCAATTCCAGCATTTTTGTAAGTCGGAAACCTGCATTCATATCCAGCAACGCGTAAGAAGGTATAAGGCCAACAGCACCCGTGCCGGCCGCTGGTTGTACTGTATTTAATGCATCGGCATATGTATCGGCGGTATAGCTAAACAATGCCGATACGCTCAGGCGGCGCACTTTGAGCGTAACGCCATTTCGCGTTATCAGGTCTGGTGCGCTCTCCACTTTATTACCACGTATGTCCTTATTAATGTTGCCGGCTTTAACGGTAGCAGTTGTATAACGGGCATGTGTAAATGCAGTAGAAGTAAATACAGACAATGCCGCCCTGTTGCCCAGCGGAAAGCCGGCTTCCGCAAATATTTCCAGCCCTTTGGTAAGCGAGTTGCCGATATTAGTGCGGTAGGTATAGAAAGCGCCTGTGTTGTCTGTTAGCGATAATGTACCAAACCGGTTATTGTATTGCAGCACAAAAGCTGTAACATCCCAACGCAGAAAACGCCAGTTACCCCTGAAGCCAATTTCTGCATTGTATCCTTTGGCATCTTTAATGGCTGGATCAACTTTTTCAAATGTAGAAGCCGGGAATAGGTCTTTGAACAACATGGGGTGATATGCCTGCGATGCGCCTCCGTAGAATTCCATGCGTTGGTTAACACGGTAAGAAATACTGCCGCCAAACAGCGGAAAACGATGACTGATGGTTACCGGCACCTGGTTTTCAGGATAATAAGTAATGATGCCGCTCAGGTCGGTTTGGCCAATCTCTGTTCTTACACCCAGGGTGGCTGATAAATGTGGGGTAAGTTGAAATTTATTTTCGGCAAAGAGCGCTACGTTTTTTGTTTTAAAGTGCAAATCCCTGCCCCATCCTGGTGTCACCAGCGTAAGATCATAATCACTTCCGGTGGTGCCTTTGCCCAGTTGGGTACGGTGCAGATCATTATTCATATATTGAACACCTGCCGCCAGCATGCTTGTTTGCCTGCCCAGGCGGTAGTGTTGCAATACCCGCAGTTCGGCAGTATAACTGTGAAATGCATCAATGTCTACCTGCCGGTTATTATATTGCATAGTGGCCGGGTTAATGGTGTCTGCCACATTGGTTGGTTTATCATACAGCACACTGTTGCGTTTGCCCAATACTGCAGAAGTGGTAAACTGAATAGTGGTTTGGCGCGCGGGTTGCCAGTTAAATACAATTGACGGCACATGAATATCCGGACTGAAATAATTTCTGGAACGTGTGGCTTGCCGCGGATTTGCGTAAAACATATTGTCGTTTAGCGGGCCGGGAATGCGGTACTGGTATTTAGATCTTGCCCATTCTAGTTTTATAGATAGTTTGTCATTTGCCTGGTAGGTAAGCGCCACATTTTGTGCTTCAGATTCAGTATGCTCATTATCGCGGTAGCCACCGCGTGATTTTTTACTTACATATGCATAGTAAGTAAGCTTGCCTGTTTTTCCGCCTATTGCATTAAAGGTGCTCACCAGGTTAAAAGAACCGATTGTATTAATGCTTTCAAAACTAAAGGGACGTGCGGTATCGCCTTTTTTGGATACATAATTAAGCATACCACCAAATTGTGCCCCGTATTGCAGAGAGCCGGTACCACGTACCAATTCAATATGATCAATGCTTTCTAATGGCATGCTGTAATGGCTGGCCGGGTAACCATACATATCAGAATTAGTGATGATGCCGTCTTTGCGTAGGTTAAACTCCCAGCCGCGGTGCGGATCCAATCCACGCGCTGCAATATTGATCTGGTTGCCCGATCCATCCATATCATACACAAATATGCCGGGTATCTTCGCAAATACCTGCCTGCCTATTTTATTGGTAACATCGGCACTGGCCTGGTTCAAATTGATGACTTCGGTTTTTCTTCCAGAAAAAATATAAGTTCCCTGTACTTCGGGCAAAGAATACAGCGCTGCCAGGCGCAGCAAACCACGTATGGTAACACTGTCGAGTGAAGTAACTTTAATGCTGTCTGCCTGCTGGGCAAAAACCAGCCCTTGTGAACCAACCATCATTACCGCAATAAAAAAAGCCCTCATTGTGTGTGGTATTAACCAACGTAAAAGTATTATTGTAAAAAATGCGATTAGTCTGCCATCGCAATCAACTGTTGTAAGCAATAGCCTGTTTCTTTAGAGAATCGTATAACTGCACCCTGCCGGGAACAACCGGGTTGTGTTAATACGATGTATAACTATTGCTTAACTAAACTATTTTTTCCGATACGGCGTATCGTATAATTGTCAAATATCTGGTGTTAGGGTTGTTCGGTGTTGTTTGAAAGAACCATCGCAAAACTGTACCCAGTTGAGAACAAGCGGGTTTACGTTTGTACGATTATAACTATTGCTTATCTAAACTATCTTACAAATACCTGTGTATTTATATAATATTTTTTGTCGTCTTTTTGCGCAATGCTTGAGCACTGTTTGCAGCAACTATCGTAAAACTGTACCCAGTTGAGAACAAGCGGGTTTGCGTTTATACGATTATAACTATTGCTTATCTAAACTAGTTTAATATCTATTTTAATTGGCACCATCAATTTTCCCGCGTTCTACTGCAAACTTGCCCACACTGGCACCCACCTGCAGGCCAACGGCACAATCTGCCCGGTAATGGATACCTGCATACATTCTTGAATTGGAAGCCTCCAGCGCCATTGCGTTGTATTTTTCTGCTTTTTCAGGAACTATGTATGACAATACAGCCGCTGCTGCACCACTGAATGTTGAATGCCCGGATATGTAGGATGGAAAATTGGGTATACCGGTTAATGTTTTAATAGCCGGATTGTTTTGCGTGGGACGCGGGTTAAAATAGAAATACTTGGTATCCCAGCAAACAATGGCGGCATCCATTTCGGCCATGTTTAAGAGTGCAAGATTTCTTGCCCAACGTACTTCGCTAAAATTTTTTGTGATGAAATCTTCCGCAGCTATGGCATTCCAGTGACCGGGGGGTGTAGAGGTGCCAACACCATCGGCCCAATAATGAACAATACGGTAATGTTCCCTGGTATCATTTTTTGTATACTCCAGGGCCTCATCTGTTTCCTGTTGCATTTTACCGCTACCGGTAGCCGGTGGTGGGCCCGGGCGTAATGATATAGCTGTTAAAGAATCAAACAAAAACGCTCTTACTACACCATACATGGGTAACATCGGCGGGCGCTTAGGAGATTCCAGGCTGTACCAGGGTTTTTCGCCCCTTGCTATACAGTCTGTTTCTAGTTTTGACCAACCAACCTGGTTGCCGGCGGCGGCCCCTGCCCTGTCGGCCCTTGCTCTTGTTACAAATTTTTGTGCAACAGCTTTGCCCAATGCCTCACCCGCTTCCAAATCGCTTCTTACATTGGCACCGGCCAAAATGCGCGCCCGTTTATGCTCTTCAGCTTTCTGCTGCACAAAATCCTGGTCGCCGGGAAAAAGCAATTTCAGCATTTCCACAGAAGCACCTTCTACCACAGCATCTTCAGAAGGGTAAGAAGGCAGATCTGTTTTTGGTATAGATACGTTCACCGTTGCATCTACATTATAGGGTGCGGCACGGTTGTATAATTTTTTATAGTAGTAGGCGGCTACCAGTGCATCGTATACTGCGGCACTTACATAACCATAAGCCCTTGCAGCATATGGCGGATTTGAGAATGGAAACAAGGGATAAGCCAGCGGGTTGTTGGCATTAGGAAAAGGATAGGTGCCGTCTGCATTCTGGTACGGCGGCAGGTTGTGTTTGGCTACAAGTTCACGCAGAATCTCATTCCAACGCAACACTGCACCGGCGCTCCAGTATTTTACTATTGCTTTTTCATCACTGGTCATATCGGCCTGCCATGTTCTTATTTCATTTACCTGCGCAATGTACTCAGGTGTAGTAACTGCCACGGGAGCCGCTACCGGAAATTCTGAGGCGCTGGTTAATAAAACCGTTTTCCAGGTTCCTGCTTCAGCATCTGTTTTAGCAGGTGTTAAGGGGGCCAAATCATCGGTTCTGCCCTCTACTTTTTTGGAACAGCCGAATGGAAGACTAACGGCCATGGCTACTGCAAAAAATCCAAATAATGCAATCTTCTTCATACTAGTTATTTTTTTCAGGAGTGTTGGTAGTTACTTTTTTATGCCCTTTAAAAGCAAGAATATAGAAAACGCCGCCATTGAAGGCAGTTGCTTGTCCCATGTTGCGACCAGCCAAGGTATAAGTGCCGCCGCCAATCAAAGACAAGCCATCTACTGCTTTAATGTTGTATTTTATATTGATGCCAGCATTGGTCATATTCATTTTGTTGCTGGGAAAAGGCATATTGTTACGGGTAATATCAAACCCGCCCAGTGTTGTCCAGTTGTTTACCAACGCCTCTGCAATCATGCGTTCTGTCCTGTAACCAATACGAAGGTTAAATTGTGCCGCATCGGGCATCTTTACTTTATTGGTATTGTGCATTTCTGTTGTGTAATAAGCATCGCGGTCTATTTTGACATTGCTTCTCAATACATAACTGGCAGACACAGTGGTAAAAAAACTGCCCAGCTGGTAATCTGCTATACCACGCAACGTAAGGTTGGTGCTACGCGTTCCAATTGCCAGTGGAAAATAATCAACCACGTAATTTGTAACCGGGAATGATATACCTCCCACACCGTATAGCGACAATGTTCCATTGCCAACCTGTTTTTCGTATGGCATATATTTAAGCCACAACGATACATCCTGAACACCTTTCTGACCATGCAGCGTGCCGGCAGATGCTTTTGTTTGTATATACGGAATGCCAAACAATACATTCAATTTACTGCTGATACCGTAGTTGCCCATGATACCCACCATTTGGGTTGAAACGGTACCCAGGTTGAGGTTCTCTCTTTTGAGGGTTCCTTCCCAGTAGTTTTTCCAGCTGCTGTAGCTGTACATACCGCCCACGCAAAAATTGTTTTTTGTCATCATAATAGCATCAGCGTCTGTTTGTGCACGCCCATGCATGCCCAACGCCAGTAAACAGCAAATAAACAGGCTGCATTTGCCAATGCCTGCTGCATGTAATCTCATAATAGGTAGTTTTAGGTTCAGGAAAAATAAACAGTCAATCAAAAGTTTATAGAAGCGCCAATATTAACAGCATAGTCTGCAAAGGCTGCATCGCCCTGTGCATAGACACCGGTAATAGCGGTACGTGTTTTATCAGCATAGCTTTGGGTGCGATCGCGTTTGAAAGCATAGGGAACAAACGCATAAAAAGTTACGGCCTTCAGCCTGTACGATACGCCGGGTTCAACAGAATAAATATAGCCGGGCCTTCTGAAACCAGAACTGCCACCTACCAGGTCTTTAGCTGGCAAACGTTCTTCGCGCACACCTGCAGAAGCAGAAAAATTGCCGGTAGTAAAATTAACACCAGCGCGTATCATGTATTGGTCAGGTACACTCATTACAGCACTGCCATATTGAATAGCACTGGCGGCAGGCGCATTTTGTCTTGAAGAATATACACCGTTTTGCTCCCTTGGGTTTAGCAGGTAATAAAAATTACCATACACGCCCAAATGCTTGTTGAAATTATAATAGGCGTTGATTTCTGTAGTAAAACCGGTACCACCATCGCCCAGCTGAATAGACTGGTCAACAGGACCGAGAGCTTTTGTAGTGTCAGATGTATAAAAGAAATCCTGCACTTTGTAATCGCCGGTCGGCAATTTAATACCAAGACCGAGCTGTATATTTCCTTTGGGCGCTTTAGCAGGATCCAGCAACCAGCGATAGGCAGCAATGCGGATATCGCCAATGCCGAATGATTTGGTGCTATGCCTTTTTTTGCCACCATGCTCATACAAAGAAGAACGGGTATTGGCAATGATGGGAAGGTCTATGGTAAAAGACCAGTATTTATTAACAGTGCGTGTTAATGCAAAATCTGCCGCATAGGCATAATTGATTACTTCCGACCCTTCCTCAAGGCGGTGTTTCTGTTCTACATTACCCACAAAATGACGGAATGATTTAAAATAACGGTTATTAATATTCAAAGACCATTTGCCATTTGAATTGTCTGAATGCGCAGCTGCACCAGATGCGCAATAGCCACCTGTTGTACGGATAGCTACACAACCTTGCGCTGCTGCATTATAATTTGCCAAAATGATAATTGCAATTGTCAATAAAATAAGTCTCATAATAAGTTGTTTGTGTTAGTTTGAAAGAAATCTGTTTACTTTTTCATTTTTAATTTATTCACCACCAGTTCACCAACCTTTCTTCCGTATTCTGTACTTACAATACAGGAATGATGAAAATGGATGCCGCCATAAAAGCGCGCCCAGTTATTCTCTATTGCTGCATCGCGAAACGACTTGTACGATCTGCTTTCAATACCAAATTCAAGTTCTGTAGTATCTGTGTAAGCAAACTTGTCTCCGAATACGCTGGTCAATGCCTCAGCATTGGCCGATGAAACAGTTGAGTGACCGCAGGTATATTCTGGAAAAGGCGGCGTCTGCAAAATGGGTTGCCAGTTGGCATCAATGTATTTATTGATAACCGTTTCAGGCCTTGCCGTATTAGAACGATATTTCTGATCCCAGCATTGAATAAATGCATCAAACTGTGCAATGGCCGTAATAGCAAAAGCATATACTGTGGTGCCATAATCCGCATTTGCTTTTTTTGCAGCAATACCGGCAATGCTCATCCAGTGGCCGGGAGGAGAAAACTTCTTGGTACCAAACATAACGTGACCCGATACATTCAGTTTAAAAGGATTATCATCCCAGAATTCTGCAATATGCCTTTGTTCGGGTGTAATACTGTCGATGGCATTTTTAATCGCCATTACTTCTTTATAGTAATCGCTGTTTTTATTAGCAATGTCGAACTTGTATTGTGGCGGCGGAACAAACTGGTCGGCGCTATCCATTACCACGGTGCGTATTTCGTTCCAGTGCGGCTCCATAGCAGAGGTATAAGCTGGTGGTGTGGGAACCCAGCGGCCGGGCGAATCAAGCACATTGTATTTGGAAGCGCTTCTTGTTTGGGCATAATTATCTTTCTTGCTCCAGGCTAGAATAACAGCAGATACCGTATCTGAATAAGCAATGGTATTGGCTAATATATCATCTGGCATTCCTTTGTCGGCCACCATCTTCTTGAGGCTGTCGGTGTATTCCTGCATACTTCCCGCAGGGAAGGTGACTGCCTCTCCCAGTTTGCAAAATGCCAGCAATGCGCCAAATTCATAATCCACTTTTTTTGTAGTATCCGGCTTGGGCACCGCTTTCAATCCGTTTACCTGGCCCGCCAGCGAGTTGTACTGGTTAGGATACCCCCCTGCAATTACTTCATACGCAGCAACTGATGCGTATAAATAATTACGGCCTGCTACAATTGGACTAAAATTGTTGCCCATAACTACTGTATTCAGCTCGTACACTGTTCTGCTAAACATCAACGGATCGTGCGTAATTTTTGTGTAATCACCTTTTTCTTTGCAGGATGCAAGGATGCTGCAGATAATAGCAAACGCTACAATGTTCTTCATTATAATTTTTGATTGAGAATGATGCACGCTTACGCTGCTGAATGGCAGCATCGTAGTGGTGCGGAAAGAAAATGACTAGGCTTCCGGTGGCTGCTCGGGTGTTGAATGAAGCAGCTTGTTTACCATTTTGGGCTGGTAAATATTGTATAATTGGGTTGTAGCGGCAGCAATTAAGGCGGAAATGCCTGGTTGTTGCTGGTTATCGTAATCGCTCAACACATTTTTAATGGGCGTGGCAACAGGAGCGCCAGATTTCTTGCCGGCATTGTCTTGCTGCAAATCGTTGGTAATTTTAAAGAGATTGTCTTTGGCAGATTCCAGTTGTTGTTTGGCGTGGTTGGGGATGCATTTGAGGATAAGCTGGCCATCTTCCACTTTGCGCTTCACGTATTTATAGTGAATGCCGTTTACTTCGATTTCTCCGTCAAAACGTTCAAAATCAGCCCAGTTGGTCTGGTAAGGCATATTTAACGGCACTTTGATTTCCACCAGCTGAGATTCGTCATAATCATGTATGTCCAGCTTTGCTTCCAGCCTGGTATCGGCCTGTTGTTGTACAATGTTGATTACCCAACGGTAACCACACCAATTGAACAGCAGCAAGCCCAATAATATTGTAGAAGCAATCTTTTTCAAAGCCAGTTTTAGTGAAAAGTGATGCTAAGATAAAATAATTTCCGATATATAGGCATTTGCATCATTTAAATTGCTGCTTGGGGGCCGATAGAACGCAGATTGTCATGAGGATGGAACGCAGATTGTTATGATTATCAGGATAGAAGATGATCTCATTCTAATCAATTCAGCTGAAATGAAACCGCGAAAAGTATGATAATCATTCGATGGGCCTGTCCCGCTAGGGACATTTTATAGGTAGAACGATTACGGATTATGAATGCGTGCCGTAGGTACGCGTTATGCTTTGCCGGGCTATAGCATAGCGAGTCCTTACAGACTGCCTCATTATCCCTAATTATACTACCTATAATATGTTCGTACGGAACATCACGCAGCATGCCTTGCCCGGTTGCTATCGCTGCACTAACTTTTCTTGCCCATTAATAATTTTTCGGGTGTTTGCAGATGATGGGTGTAGAGCTGATGATACGTTACCGCGGGAGAGATGATCGCCGCACAACATTATCACATTAGCACACTACCACATCAGCACATTTTCGTAAGAGTCTGCGTTCTATTTAGCAGCTTGCTGCTTTACCGTGAATGTCTTTTTTTCTACGCCTATACCGGTTATGGTTAGGCTTTTCCAGTGTTTGGGCAATGCTGACGCCACTTGTATGATGCCTTTGGAAGTTATTTCAAGTCCGCCAAACCCCATCAGTACACTTTGCACAATGCCGCCGGCACCGGTTGAAAAATAAGGGTTGGTACCCCCTTTTGTTTCTGCAATTACCCGCAATGGTGGGTTGAGGTTGGGTATATAGGCGTCCTGAAAAAAACGAAAAGCCTTATCACCATCGCCGAGCCGTGCATATAAAGTAGTAAATACCGCTTGTGTCATAGCCGGGGTTCCTTCGTTCGGCACGCGGGTTTCATAATACTCCAGGTCTTTTCTTATTTGCCTGGGGTCGGTAATTTCTTTTAATGGATAAGCCAGCAGGTTTACATCGGCCTGTTTTATCCCCCTGCCATCATACCCGGCATACTCGCTGGTAACACCATCTGCCATTTTTATAATGGGTATATTATTGGCTACATTCATCCAGTCTGCATTGGGTGCAATGCCCAGCAGTTTGGCAGTTTCTGTTGCATGTTGCAATACCGCTTTTGCCGCTGCATTGGTAAACGCATTGTTGTCTACGTTTTCGGCCCATTCATCTGCAGCCACTACATTTTTGATGTCGTATTTACCGGGGCCATTTCTCTCTACACGGCTGGCCCAAAAATCTGCAATGGCACTCAGTACCGGCCAGCCTCGTTCTTTGAGCCAGGTTTTATCTTGTGTTACGCAATAATAATTCCATGCGGCAATGCCCACACACGCGGTTATGTGGTGTTCAAAAGGTCCGCTCAGTGCCCATACCGGTGTTTCTTCTACGCCAGTGCCGGCACTTTCCCATGGATACATAGCCCCTTTAAACCCTTTGCCGAATGCATTTTTTTTAGCGGCTTCCAGGCGTTCATAACGGTAATCAACCATGCTTTTTCCAATTTCGGGGTGCAGCACCAGTAACCCGGGGTACATCCACAACTCGGTATCCCAAAACACATGGCCATTATAGCCCAGTCCGCTTAAGCCCATGGGCGAAGGCGATAATGCAGTACCCTCCCTTACAAAAGAATACAGGTGGTATATCATGCTGTGTACATCCTGCTGGCTTTGCGGATCACCATCAATAGTGATATCACTTTTCCATAAATCATCCCAGGCTTTATTGTGAAATTGTAATAGCCGATCCCTTCCTTCCAGCTTTGCGTAAATAGTCAACCGTTCTGCCTCATTTAACGGGTCATCATGATGGGCAGATGTGATAGATGAACCGGCAACCGAATACCGATACGTTTCACCTGCTTTTATTGTACGGCTGAATTTCATGAGATGCATATTATTATCCCACATTTCATGAATTACCCTTGGCTCGCGGCCGTGCGGCTCGCTAAATAAAAAAGTATTGGAGGCGCACATCAGTAATTTTCCGGTGGGGCTTTTGGCAGAAGAAGTGAGCAGGCTAATGACTACATGCGGTCTGTCAATTTCATTATAATAGTTCTGTACTTCTTTTAGGGCGTCCGGCGCTTCCATTACACTGGCGCCATTAATGGTGATGTCTTTTTTTGCAGTCACAGTAACATCCATCAGCACCGTATAAGGTAACTGGCGCAATGAATAATAGGTGTAAGAAACGGTTGCCTTGTCGGTATAATCAAATGAGGTGGTAAAAGCCGCGTGGCGCATATCCAGTTCCTGTTTCATATTGGCAGCGCTGGCACTGTTTACGCGGCTGCCATCAATTTCCAGGTACATATTCAGCAGGTTAAAACTGCGCAGGAAATTACTGACCCTGCCACGCCCATACAGATCATAGGCGCCCGCCAGCACTACATCTTTTATTTTAAACGGTTCCGGTGAACTTACAATGCCAATCATGCCGTTAGCTACTGTAATACCGTAGTAGTCTGCAGCATTTATTTTTGATGCTGTAATTTTCCAGGGATCTTGTGCAAGTAAGGCTTGCAGCGCACATACTGCAATGATGGATACAAACAATCGTTTCAGCATACCAATAATTTAGTACACGCAAAATACCAAGATTAAGGGAGTTTAAAATTGATAGTTTTGGCAGTGCTACAATACCCGCAACGCAGTGTAACGAAAATGAACATTCGTCTATATTAAAACTGACCGCTGGCGCCACCACCGCCCCCGCTGCCACCGCCAAATTGAGTACCAGTATCAACAGGTTGCGTAGGTCCGCCAAATGTTTGCGCAATCACCAGGCTTTCTACCTGTAATTTGTCCATAAAAAAAGCTTCGTCCGCTTCTTTGTGCGTAAAGCCATATTTGGGTTCGTGTAAATATTTGATAAGGGCATAAGCAATAGCGGTAAACAGCAGGCCGCCCACTACCATGGCAGTTTCAAGGGGCAACAGGTGGTAATAATAGCGCACGGTACAAACCACTGCCGCCACCAGCAACAACCCTGTGCGCAATAATACGGCATCTTTTTTCTGTATGCCGCGTGCTATGTACAACACTGGTATACCAATGGTAAAGATCCAGAACAGCCAACCAAAAGGAATATCCTCGCCTGGTTTCAGATCCAGGTTAAACATGGCAATACTGGCTTCGCGCACCACAAAATAATTTCCGGCCACGTACACACAAACCAACGCGGTAACAGACAATAGCAACCAGCCATTTGTATACAGTTTTCTTTGCCCTGTTACTAGTTGTTTTTTTGCAAACAAATACAATAAGGCCGAACAGAGCATGATGATAAAGGGAGTAACGGCCTTGGCCATTTCACCCAGCCTGATAACAGCAAAAAATACTATAGCCAGCAATGCAAGACCCGCAATTACCGCCATAATAGCATTGGTAAAGCGCAAAAAAAGAAAACCTGCTATCATAAAAACAATGATGGCATTTGCAAGCGCAGACACATTGGCTACAATATTCAATCCTGCAATAATGTTGCCGGCAGCCATCCACATGAGCGCATCGTCTACACCGGATTTATAATGTCTTTTTTTCACCATAAATTCAAGGGCGCCATAAATAACCAATCCAAAAAAAATAAAGAAACCGCCCGCGCTGTCGATCTGATCAAGAATAAACAGCGAAAAAAATCCTACAGAAAATGACACAATGATAACCGTTAGTACAAACAACCCTACCCGTACAAAGAAATGGGGGCTGTAAAATGCTGATGGATACGCAGCATACACCTGTTCTTTTTCGGAACTGCTGATGTATTGGTGCCGGGCAGCGCTATCGGCTTCATTACGCACCAGCAGGTTGTTGAGCCATTGTTGGTTATAAGCAATCATGCAGCTTTAATTTTTTTGTTCATACGGATGAGGAATATGACCAGTGCCACGGCAGTACCAATAAAATACAGGAAGCCAATATAGATGCCTCCTAAACCGCCCGACCAGGTAAGGGCTCTTATGATAACATAAGAAAGGCCGATATACCCGTATAGTGTAAGTACCAGTAAAGTGTAAAATGATTTCTGTCGCAACGCTTCGCGGTAAAAATAAAAACCAACCCCTGCCAGTAACAAGAACCACAGCAGATAGAAAGATTCAAATACAAACATACCCGCCAGCACGCTGATAAATAATATATGCATACCAAAGTTGGTATAAGTAAATGCAAAATGAGCTTTAAACACCCGCAGTCGTGTTATATACCCTGCCGCAATGAGGCCGGCACCCAGTACAACACCGGTATAAATAATAACAGGGCTGTTAAAATCATTGTCTGCCAGAATACGGGTAGGCGTTACCGTTACCCCTGCCCATGCACAAAGACTGGTAATGGCCAGGCTGAGAATACCCAGGTGGTCAAAATAATAAGCCACAAAAAAAAGTACTACCATGGGTATAAAAGTGACCAGTCCAAACCGGTCGCCAAAAAAATGATACTGAAACTGCAGGTAGCCTATAAAAGTAACAAAGCTGAGGCAGGCCAGCAGCAACACATAATCAAAAAAAGAATTGGGCGCCGCCACTTTACCTGTAGAGAATGGCAGCTTGGTGCGGAAACAATACGCAAACCCGCCCGCACTGATGAGTGCAATAAAAATTAAAATGGCGGTATGGCCGATGGTATCCAGGTTTTTATATACCAGTATACCCAGGCCGCTACTCAATAACAGTACGCCCAGGTAAAGGATGCTTCGCAGCTCCCAGTGCACGGAAAAAAGCCTATTTTTTTCGGCAGCTTTTACCTTATTCAATGATACGTCACTGATAAGGCCTTCTGCGTGCAACCGTTCAAAAAGGATGGTATCCATTTGTGTATTATGTAGGGTTTATGCTGATGGTGGTTTATTAAATGCTGTAAAGGGTTTGACCAGCTGTGCCGGCCATGCAGCCTGCACCTTTATTATTTAAATGTAAAACAAATGCATTGGTACCGCAAACTTAATAGCCCGGAGTGTGGTAAAACACTTGCCGGGCAAACCAAACCGGGTTTGGAGAACACTGCACTTTAAAACTAACAAGTGTTAACTTAATAAATCAAATGCAGTATTTTTGTTTTCTTAGTTTTTATTATGAATGATACGCCAGTTGATAAAATAAGAATTGTTACTGCGGCCAGTCTGTTTGATGGCCATGATGCTGCCATCAATATCATGCGCCGCATTTTGCAGAGCAAGGGTGCAGAGATCATCCACCTGGGTCATAACCGCAGTGTGCATGAAATTGTGGAATGCGCCATTGAAGAAGACGTACAGGGCATTGCTGTTACCAGTTACCAGGGCGGGCACGTTGAGTTTTTTAAGTACATGAAAGATCTGCTTGATGAAAGTGGGTGTGGCCACATAAAAATCTTTGGCGGCGGCGGCGGCACCATACTTCCCCAGGAAATTACAGAACTCCATAATTACGGGATCACCAAAATTTATAGTCCCGATGACGGGCGTAAGATGGGACTGGAAGGAATGATTGAGGAAGTGATAAAACTATGTAGCCCCCTCCCGGCCTCCCCCGGCGGGGGAGGAGATGTGCAACCCTCCACATACTGGCAGGCACCCAAAATGTGGGGTAACCTATTACCGTTGCAAGAAAAAAAGGACATTCGAAAAATTGCCAGAGCAATAACACTTGCTGAAAGCAGTGTTAAGAAAAAAGAAGTTTATAATGGTACTTCTATTACGGTAGGCCAATTTAAAGCCGACCCATTGTTGTATGGAAAACTCAAAGAATTTGCATTGAAGCATCGTAAAGAAGCAACGATTGCAGAAACTATATTATGGGAGAAATTAAAAAGCAAAAAGGAAGGATGCAAATTCAGACGCCAGCATATCATTGGGGCCTTTATTGCAGATTTTGTTTGTTTAAGCAAAGGATTAATAGTAGAGGTTGATGGTGGTTATCACCAATTACCAGAAATGAAAATCAATGACGAACAAAGAACAATTGAACTAAATAAATTGGGCTTCGAAGTTGTACGGGTAACAAATGAAGAAGTAACTTATGAAATCGAAACTGTCATTGCAAAAATACACGCCAAGCTTTCTGCCTTGCCAAATAAAAAGATTGACGATGTGTACGAAAAAAGCAGGGAGCTGCACCCCTCCTCCCCCACCGGGGGAGGAGGGGAGGGGGCTGCAACCTTAGAGACCAAAGTCCCCCCGTTGGAGGGATTTAGGGGGGCCGGAAGAGCTATCCTCGGCATCACAGGCACTGGTGGTGCAGGCAAATCATCTATTACAGACGAAATTGTAAGGCGTTTCCTGCACACATTTACAGACAAAACCATCGCAGTGATCTCTGTTGACCCATCGCGCAAAAAAACGGGCGGAGCTTTGCTCGGCGACCGTATACGCATGAATGCCATCAGCCATCCGCGTGCTTATATGCGGTCGCTGGCTACGCGCGATGATAATACCGCCATCAGCAACGCTATGCAGGATGCCATTGATATATGCTCCGAAGCAGCTTTTGATTTTATTATTCTTGAAAGCGCCGGTGTTGGACAAAACGATGCTTCCATTCTTGATTACTGCGATATCAGCCTGTATGTAATGACCCCGGAATACGGCGCCGCATCACAGCTTGAAAAAATAAATATGCTGGATTATGCAGACATCATCTGCATCAATAAGTCTGACAAGGCCGGTGCGCTGGATGCATTAAGCGATGTACGCAAACAATACAAACGCAACCACGCTTTATGGACAGCCTCCAGTGATGCCCTGCCGGTGATTGGCGCTTCTGCCAATAAATTTAATGATGATGGCGTAAACCAGTTATTCAACACATTACTGCATACTATCAAAGAAAAAACAGGTATTGACTGGGGCAGCTATACCGCAGATTTTACCGGCAGCGGCGCCACCAGCACCATTATACCGGCCAGGCGCACACGCTATTTGTCTGAAATTGCCGACAACAACCGCAATTATGATCAACTGGTGAAAGAGCAGGCTGCCGTTGCCACTACATTGTACCAGTTAAATGGAGCATTGGAGAGTATCAATGCCGCCCAGCCTGGCATGGCTGGCATTAACGAAGCGCGACAGGCCCTTCAACAACAAATTGCTTTTTTTGAAACGCAACTCAACCCTGTTAGCCGCAAACTCTTGCAGAAATGGCCCGAAAAAATAAAAGCTTACCAGGAAGATTACTACCGCTATGCCGTAAGGGATAAGATGATACAACAACCCATGTTTACCCAGAGCTTAAGTGGTTTGCGCATACCCAAAGTGGTGTTACCCAAATACAAAGACTGGGGAGATATACTGGCCTGGCAGGCACAGGAAAATGCACCCGGCCGTTTTCCTTTTACAGCTGGTGTGTTTCCACTGAAGCGCGAGGGCGAAGACCCTACCCGTATGTTTGCCGGCGAGGGCGGCCCGGAAAGAACCAACCGCCGGTTTCATTATGTATCGCGTGATCAACCTGCAAAAAGGTTGTCCACCGCTTTCGACAGTGTAACCTTATATGGCGAAGACCCGGCGATTCGGCCAGATATTTACGGAAAGATTGGCAATAGCGGTGTAAGCATTGCCACCACTGATGATGCAAAAAAATTATACAGCGGCTTTGATCTCTGCGATGCAAAAACGTCTGTAAGCATGACCATCAACGGGCCGGCCCCGGTTATACTTGCTTTTTTTATGAATGCCGCTATTGATCAGCAATGCGAAAAATACATTGAGGCAAATAACCTTTGGCAAGAGGTTGAAGCTATCAGAAAGAAAAAATTTGAACACCTGCAGCAACCTGTTTATTATAACCCTGCTTCGCCTGAAAGATTGCCCGATGGTAATAATGGGTTAGGCCTTGGTCTGCTGGGGCTGAGTGGCGATGAAGTATTGCCGCCCGCTGATTATGAAAAAATAAAAGCCGCTACCCTGCAGCAGGTACGCGGTACGGTGCAGGCAGATATATTAAAAGAAGACCAGGCACAGAATACCTGCATTTTCTCTACCGAATTTGCTTTAAAACTAATGGGCGATGTACAGTCTTATTTTATAGAAAATAAAGTGCGCAATTTTTACAGCGTAAGTATTAGCGGTTATCACATTGCGGAAGCAGGTGCCAACCCCATCACCCAATTGGCGTTTACACTGGCCAATGGTTTTACTTATGTTGAATATTATATCAGCCGCGGTATGCAGATAGATGATTTTGCACCCAACCTGTCATTTTTTTTCAGCAATGGTATGGATGCAGAATACAGTGTAATTGGCCGCGTTGCCCGCCGTATTTGGGCCAAGGCCATGAAGTATACCTACAAGGCAAACAAGCGAAGCCAGATGCTGAAATACCATATTCAAACCAGCGGCCGCAGTTTGCATGCGCAGGAAATAGATTTTAATGATATCAGAACTACACTGCAGGCATTGTACGCCATATATGATAATTGCAGTTCACTTCATACCAATGCATACGACGAGGCCATTACCACGCCTACCGAAGAAAGCGTACGCCGTGCAATGGCCATACAGTTGATCATTAACCGCGAGCTGGGTACAGCTTATACAGAAAATTTTATACAGGGTAGTTTTGTTACTGGAAGAACTCACCGACCTGGTAGAAGAAGCGGTGCTGGCAGAGTTTGACCGGCTTACAGAACGCGGTGGCGTACTGGGTGCCATGGAAAGAATGTATCAGCGCAATAAAATACAGGAAGAAAGCCTGCATTACGAAACACTCAAACATACCGGGGAGTTGCCCATTGTTGGCGTAAATACATTTTTGAACAAAAAAGGAAGTCCTACTATTTTACCTACCGAAGTGATCAGAAGCACCAAAGAAGAAAAAGACCAGCAGATACACAACCTGCATGCTTTTCATAAACGCAACCAATTGCAGCAGGCAGTGAAACTGCAGGAGCTAAAACAGGCAGCTATTGGTAACACCAATTTGTTTGACGCGCTGATGGAAACAGTAAAATATTGTTCACTGGGCCAGATTACACATGCCCTGTATGAAGTGGGCGGACAGTACAGAAGGAATATGTAGCATTAAAAATCGACTTATAGAAATAACAAACCCCGGGTGTACCGGGGTTGTTTGTTATAATTTTATTTCTTCTTCGTGCTTATCATAAAAATGAAACTCTGTGAGGTGGTAGTTGGTGTTTTCTCTGAGTTTGATGCGTTGCTTGTGTTTCCATCTCCATTTCCACAACCTTGATCTGAATATGCCGCCCTTGGTAAGATAGGCATACATAATAGGATGCACCACCAATATGAGATCAGTATGTTTATGTGTAAGCAGGTAGTTTAAATTCTTTTCAATTTCATCTTCCAGTATCAGCGCACTAGATATTTTACCCGTTCCATTGCAACTGGGGCAAATTTCCTGAGTATTGATGTTTACTTCGGGTTTCATGCGTTGGCGCGTAATCTGCATCAACCCAAATTTAGAGATGGGCAGTACGGCATGTTTGGCGCGGTCTGTACGCATAAAGCCTTCCATGGCTTCCATCAGTTTGCGCTTGTTATCTGGCAACTTCATGTCAATGAAATCGGCTACAATGATGCCACCCAAATCTCGCAGACGCAATTGCCGGGCAATTTCATCGGCCGCCTCCATATTAGTTTCCAGTGCGTTTTGCTCCTGGTTATTGCTCACGCTTTTATAGCCGCTGTTAATGTCTATAACGTGCAGCGCTTCGGTATGCTCTATAATCAGGTAGGCACCGCTGGGCAGGTTCACCGTTTTTCCAAAAGCGGCTTTTACCTGTTTGGTAACGCCAAACTGGTCAAATATAGGTGAGCCATTATGGTAGAATGAAACAATGTCTGCTTTTTCCGGCGCAATGCGTTGAATGTAATTTTTGGCATCGTTAAAAATGTTTTTGTCATTTACAACAATGCGGTTGAAATCTTCATTCAATAAATCGCGGAGGATGCTGGTGGTCTTTGTTTGCTCGCTTAATACTTTAGCAGGGGCTACGGCATTTTTAAGGTTGCGCTGAATGATCTTCCAGGTTTCTACCAATGCCAGCAAATCTTCATGCAGTTCGGCGGTGTTCTTGCCTTCTGCGGCGGTACGCACAATCACCCCAAAGTTTTTTGGTTTGATGGCTTCAATAATTTTCTGGAGGCGTTTTCTTTCTTCGGAAGAATGGATCTTTCTGGATACGGCTACGATGTCATTGAATGGCGTAATGACCACAAAACGGCCGGGTAAAGAAATTTCGCAGCTCAGGCGCGGGCCTTTGGCAGCAATGGGTTCCTTTAATATCTGCACCAGAATATTGGGTTTGCCCCCCAGTACTTCATTGATTTTACCAGTCTTAATGATCTCAGGTTCTACCTGGAACTGGCCAAAATCAAAACCATTTTCGTTCTGATCATTGATGGCTGTTTGGGTAAACTTGAGGAGCGACCTGGCATAAGGGCTCAAATCAGTATAGTGAAGAAAAGCATCCTTCTCAAAACCTACATCTACAAATGCAGCATTCAACCCCGGAATCAGTTTTTTTACTTTTCCAAGATATAAGTCGCCCACAGCAAAACTGGCATCCGTTTTTTCGTTATGCAGTTCTACCAATTTCTTATCCTCAAGAAGGGCGATTTCTACTCCTTGCGGAGCCGCGTTGATAATTAGTTCCTTGTTCAATCTTAATCACATTTACAAAAGTATAACCATCACACACTAAAAGGAAAAGCGCTGAAGTGGTTTTACATGCAATCCATCCATGGCTGTGTAAGGCAATCGGGCACACTACTTAGAAGGCAGGTAAATGGGATTCAGCAAAAAAAGAAAAATAAGGCCTGCTACACACATGCAGGCCTTAAAAATTATTTATTTCTCTTCTTATGACGATTCTTTCTGAGTCTTTTTTTACGTTTATGCGTTGCTATTTTATGACGCTTTCTCTTTTTACCACAAGGCATTGCTGAAAATTATTAGAGTTAAAAATTATTTTAGTGTTTTTATCTTATCGTCAATCTCTTTTACCATTCGGGCATTAGAGACATGTTTTCTTCCCTGCTGATACCAATACACTGCATTGGTATTGTCTGATTTACGCTCATATGCCTCAGCCAGCATAAAAATAGCTTCCAGGTTGTCAGGCTCATGCGCCACCACGGTTTTCAACCTTTCCACCGCTTTGTCTAACTGCCCCGATACCACACCGCCCACACCCAGCATTAACTGGGCATACATATTTGTACTGTCTTTGCGGGCAACTGTCAGTATCTTTTGAATACCCATCATTACTTCCTGCGGATCGCCTGCGGTGCTGCCAAAAATATAACAGCTCCCCAATCCTATTGCAGAAGAATCGCTTGCGGGGTTAATCACCAAAGCCCTTTCAAACAGGTCTTTTGCCTCATCGGCCATCCACTGTTTTACAGCCGGCTGATTGGTTCCCTTCAATTCATTTAAAAATTGGCGGGCTGCGAAGGTGAGACTTTTTTCAGAATTTTCCAATTTAGCTGCAGCACCGGTATAATAAGCGTAGGGCTCAAAAAAATGTACAGAATCGCGCCAGAAGGCCGCCAGCTGGTTATAGACCCTGATTTGCTGGTCTTTTACATCGCCTCTTACCACCGCATTTTCCAGTTTACTTACATAGGCCTGCTGGCCTTCGGAAAGTTTTTGTTTTGCAGCACTAACAATGACCGAAGCGTCAATTTTTTTGGGCTGAACAGGCTGTTCACCCCGGGCAACAGCAGCCTGCTTTGCCGGGGGCGTAGTATTGGCAAAAAAATAAATCAGCAGTAACAAAACAAACCCTGAACCAACGAGAATAAATTGCTGTTTCTTCACTTAGTAAAAATTAGGAACGCAATTTACATCTCAGTGTCCGGGTTTGGCTGATCTTCTTTTACTGTTTCAAGCTTTTTAACTTCCTGTACAAACTCTTTGGCGGGTTTAAATGCAGGTATAAAATGCTCAGGAATGTGAACTGCCACATTCTTTTTGATGTTACGGCCAATCTTTGCTGCCCGTTTCTTGGTAATAAAACTGCCAAAACCGCGGATGTAAATGTTTTCCCCCTGTGCCAATGTATCCTTTACCTCTTTAAACATGGCTTCCAGGGTTACTAATACATCAATTTTGGGAATGCCGGTCTTTTCGGCAATCTGGTTGATTAAGTCGGCTTTTCTCATTTTGTTGAAAACTTGAGGGGTTTATAATATTAACAGTAACAAAACGAATTTTTTTTCAATTTCATATCTTCCTCATAACCAATTACGAAGTTAATATAAAAGAACTTTTGAACTTGTGCAAGTAAAAGATAAAATATTGGTTTTGAAGAATAAAGGGGTAAAATGCCCATTTTCCGGTTATTTTTGCCCATTTTTTGAGTATCTAACCGCTAACTACCCGCCATGAAAGCCGATTTTACCCGAAAATTGATGAAATGGAACCGGGATTGTAACCGAAGGGCCATGCCGTGGAAGGGCGAAAAAGACCCGTATAAAATCTGGCTGAGCGAGATTATTTTGCAGCAAACCCGGGTTGAGCAGGGTTTGGACTATTACCACCGGTTCGTTTCTGCTTTTCCCACCATTGCTGATCTGGCAGCAGCTCCCCAACAAAAAGTCTTCAAATTATGGGAAGGACTTGGTTATTACACACGCTGTAAGAATCTGCTTGCAACAGCCAGCTATATTGATACTGAAAAAAGCGGAGTGTTTCCAAACACCTATGAAGCCATTTTAGCGCTCAAAGGCATCGGCCCGTATACAGCCGCCGCTATTGGTTCATTTGCTTTCAACCTGCCGCATGCTGTAACAGATGGTAATGTGCTGCGCGTACTGGCCAGATATTTTGGCATCTCAACGCCTATTGACAGTTCAGCCGGAAAAAAATTATTTAACGAGTTGGCTAATCAGTTGTTAGATAAAAAACAACCCGGGCTTTATAACCAGGCCATTATGGATTTTGGCGCAACTGTTTGCAAGCCCCAACAACCCCTCTGTGCAACCTGCCCCCAAAAAAAAGAATGCCATGCTTTTCAAAACGATAAGGTAAAAGAACTGCCGGTGAAAGAAAAGCAATTAAAAAAGAAAACACGTTGGTTGTATTACCTGGTTGTTGACATCAACGGCGAAGTACTCATACAGAAAAGAAGCAGCAAAGACATTTGGGAAAACCTGTATGAGTTTGTATTGATTGAAAGCGCATCGGCCATAGAGCCCGGTGAAAAGCACTTCAGGCCGTTGCTCGAAAAAAAATTGGGGAGCAAGTCTTTCCAAATCAGGAGCATTTCACCAGTGTTCCGCCAGCAACTCACCCATCAAACAATCAACGGCCAGTTTATAGATCTTCAAATCAATACTGTACCAAGTGCGCTCAAAACCTATGAACGCATTAAAAAATCCATGCTCAAAGATTATCCCTTTCCCAAATTTATTACAGCTTACCTGCAAAGAGACAGCCATCCGCTTCAATTGTTTTAAGCAAAGGTGCATAGGGCATCATCTCGCTAATCAGATTTTAATACCCCGGCAACACCGCATTAAAAAGGTTGATATCACTCATTTATACTGTTGGTGCACACCTTGTACCGGTGGCTCAAAAACCAAGACAGCACTCAAAAAAATGAAAGAATTTACCTGAAAAAATCTAACTTTAAAGGAGAATTACACCCAGCGATGATTATTTCACAATAAACTATCAACTATGCGTGGCGTTAACAGGGTAATGCTTATAGGCAATCTTGGAAAAGACCCGGATGTACAATATTTGGAAGGAAATATAGGTGTTGCAAAATTTTCGCTGGCAACCACAGAAACATATAAAGACAGATCAGGCAAGCTTATTTCGCAAACAGAATGGCATACGGTTGTTTTATGGCGCGGACTGGCTGATTTAGCCGAAAAATACTTACACAAAGGAAGTCTTGTTTATATTGAAGGCCGGCTTCGTACCCGCAGCTGGGAAGATAAAGAAGGCAATAAGAAATTTGCAACCGAAGTGGTGGGAGACAACCTGATTATGCTTGATAAACGTAATGATGGCAACCACAACGCCGGCCACGATAACCCAATGGACAATCTAACCAACCCCGATGCCCCTCTGCCAGGCGAACATACCGGTGATTTGCCTTTTTAATTGAATATTTAGTGCAACTTTGCGTTTATCCGCCCACAACGGACCATCAGAACCTGCTTTTCATACAAAAGCAAATTAATAACGAAAAACAGCGGCTTTGGATTACCTCCCGGATTTTACTGCTTACTTTCATCACCCTTCTTTGCTTTTACTGGCCGGCAACTCTCAGGGTATTACCCTGCTGGTAGTACTGATTTTGTTTTTGCTGCTGATTTCATTTTTTGTTTCAGGCGCTGAAGTGGCTTTTTTTTCGCTGAGTTACAAAGATGTAAACATGCTGAAGACAAAGCAGGATGCCGGCTGGAAACGGATTGTAAGCCTGCTGGAAGATCCTAAAACATTGCTGGCGTCTTTACTCATTGCCAGTACGCTCACCAATATTGCTATCATCATTCTGTCTAATTTTCTGATAGATGAAATGCTGGAACTGCAGGCCAGCGTATGGATAGCCGCCATTATAAAAGTGATCATCATCAGTTTTTTTCTGGTATTGTTTGGCAAAGTGTTGCCTAAAGTATGGGCATCGCAAAACAACCTGCGTTTTGCTTACAATGCCTCTTATATTGTTGAAATTATTCATTACCTGTTCAGGCGCATCAGCGCGTGGATGGTAAGCATATCAGACGGTATAGAAAATTTTCTGGGCAAAAAAGCATCGTCTTACAGCCTGGAAGAACTAGACAGTGCCATAGATATTACTGCCAGTACCGACGCCAGTGAAAAAGAAAAAAGTATACTAAAAGGCATCGTAAAATTTGGCAATATCTCTGTAAAACAGGTTATGACTACCCGCCTGGATGTATGTGGCATTAACCAGCAACTCTCCTTTCACGATCTCATAAAAAAAGTAGCCGAACTGCATTACTCCAGGCTGCCTGTCTTTAAAGAAAACCTGGATGAAGTAACCGGTATCATTCATACAAAAGATATCTTGCCCCACCTTAATGAGAACGACGGGTTTAACTGGCTGCAACTGATGCGCCAGCCTTATTTTGTGCATGAACAAAAGCTGATTGAAGACCTGCTGCAGGAATTTCAGGGAAAGCGCATACACTTTGCCGTGGTAGTGGATGAGTTTGGCGGTACCAGTGGTATTGTAACACTGGAAGATATACTGGAAGAAATTACCGGCGATATAAAAGATGAATTTGACGATGAGGAAAGCGGTGATAGCAAAATAGATGATTACACCTATGTTTTTGAAGGCCGTACCATGATCAACGATGTGTGTAAAATGATGGATCTTCCGGTGGATACGTTTGAACGGGTACGTGGCGACAGCGACTCACTGGCAGGACTCATTCTGGAAATAGCCGGTCATTTTCCGGCAGTAGGCGATACGGTTACCAGCGGAGATTTTGATTTTACCGTACTGGAACTGGACCGCAACCGCATTAAGAAAGTAAAAATTGCCGTTAAGCCGGTTATAAAAGACTAGCCACATTTTATACGAAGAACCAATGAAAAGAACGAGCGTTCCGTTAGCGTGCCTACTGCTGGTAATAATCATAGCATGTTCCTGCAACAGCGCCTACACCCCCCGGCCACGCGGTTATTATAAAATTGATTTTCCGCAGCATAGTTACCAGGTGTTCAATAAAGAAGGCTATCCTTACCGTTTTGAATATCCATCGTACGCCACTATTGTACAAGACAGCACTTTTTTTGAAGAGCAACCAGAAAATCCGTACTGGCTTAATATCGATTTTCCGCAATTTCATGGCAGAATATACATCAGTTACATAGAAATTGGCGGTAAAAGCCGGTTCAAAAAACGCGATGCGGCAGGCAATTATGTTGACTCCATTGCCACCAACAACTTCGACAACCTAATTAAAACCTCGTACTCGTTAACATTTAAACACTCTTATAAAGCATCTTCCATCGACGATAGTGCATTTGTTACTGCCAGCCATGTAAATGGTATTTATTTTAAGATTGGAGGCAATGCCGCTACCGCCAACCAGTTTCTGGTAACGGATTCTGTAAAACATTTTCTGCGCGGCGCCCTGTATTTTGATGCTGCACCCAATGCAGACTCGCTGGGCATTGTAAACAACTTTTTGCAGCAGGATATGAAGCATTTGATAAACACCCTCTCCTGGAAATGAGGAATTAGTTATTAGGAATTGGGAATTGGGTTTCGCGGATTTTGTTTCTGCAGGTTTAATCGGTTCGGTCTTGCTTCAATTTATAAGCCCGAAAGGTTTGAATTTATGTAGCCGGAGGTGCAACCCGGGGCTACGAATTGTCACCGGGTACAACCCGGTCTACATGTTAGCCGCGTCCGAATTTCCTGCAGCGCCTAATTCCAAATTCGTAATTCCCAATTCCTCCTATAGGCGTAATTTCGCATTTCAAACCATATACATTGATAGCAATTGAAAATATACTGATAAGTGACGATGTGGTAGAATCGCAATTTGTATGCGATCTTACCAAGTGCAAAGGCGGCTGCTGCGAAGATGGCGACGCTGGTGCGCCTCTTACAAAAGCAGAACTGAATGAAGTAAACAATGCATACGATATTGTAAAACCTTTTATGACCAGGGAGGGCATTGCAGTAACGGAAAAAGAAGGACGTTATCAGTACGATAGGGAGTTTGGCTGGGTAACACCTACTATTGGCGGCAAACTATGCGCTTATGGCTACCGCGATAAAAAAGGCATCATCATGTGCGCATTTGAACAGGCCTACAACCAGGGAAAGATCAAATGGCAAAAACCCATTAGCTGCCACCTCTATCCCATAAAAATAAAAAAGAGCAAGGAATACGAGATGCTCAATTACGAGCCGCGCGAAACCATGTGCAGCCCCGCCTGCGTATTGGGCAAAAAATTAAAAGTGCCTACCTATGTTTTCTTAAAAAATGCTTTGATAAGAAAATATGGCGAACATTTTTATGGCTTACTTGAACAGGTTGCAGCAAAATATTTTAAAGAGAAAACTTCAAAAGAAGTTCGGTAGTTCAAGGTTCACTAAGTTCAAAAGTTGCTAACGCGTACAACCCGCTGACGCAGGAATTTCGAACTTAGCAATTTCGGACGCGGAACTTCGAACTCCGAACCCGGGGACTGCCACACAAAAAAACAGTATGTCTGAATCCGCTTCTTCCTTCAACGCTAAAAGCACCGTTAAATCCGCCGATTTGGATCACCGGCGAAAAATCAATTTTAATATCGGCCGTTACAACGCCAGCGTGCCCAAAGGCAAAGAACAATTTGCAGATATCAGCACTGCAAGAGAGCGTGCCAAGAATATAAAATGGCGTGCCCTGGAAACACTTGATACGCAACTGGAAACCTTTGAAACAGCATTCACTAAACGCGGTGGCAAAGTAATATGGGCAGCAGACGCCCAGGAGGCATTGCAGGAAATAAAAAAAATCTGCCTTGCAAAAAATTGCCGCAGCATTGTGAAAAGTAAAAGCATGGTTACAGAAGAACTTAAGCTGAACCATTTTTTGGAAGAACTGGGTATTGAAAGCGTTGAGACTGATTTGGGCGAATACATACAACAGTTAGATGGCGAACCGCCTTATCATATTGTTACGCCAGCCATGCACAAAAGCAAGGAAGATGTGGCCAAACTTTTTCATGAAAAATTACATACAGCGCCCAACCTGTCGCCGGAAGCACTTACACTGATAGCGAGGGAAAAACTGCGTACAAAATATACAGAAGCCGAAATTGGTATAACCGGCGCCAACTTTATTATAGCAGATACCGGCGCCATTGCCATTACAGAAAATGAAGGCAATGCACGTCTCAGTTGCGCTTTTCCAAAAACACATATTGTTATTGCCGGCATAGAAAAAATAATTCCGTCTATTACAGACCTGGCGCTCTTCTGGCCGGTGCTGTCTACTTTTGGAACCGGCCAGCAGGTAACCGTTTACAATACCATCGTTGCCGGGCCAAAACAACCCGGCGAACCAGACGGGCCAGATGAGATGTATGTAATATTGCTCGACAATGGCCGCACCAACCTGCTGGCCAATCCAAAGACGAGGGAAAGCTTGTACTGTATACGCTGCGGCGCCTGTCTTAACGCATGCCCTGTCTATAAAAATATTGGGGGCCATACATACGGAACCACCTACAGCGGCCCCATTGGTTCAGTGATAACACCACATTTGAAAGCAATGGATGAGTGGAAACACTTAAGCTATGCTTCATCGTTATGCGGCAATTGCACAGAAGTTTGCGCAGTAAAAATTAATTTACATGAATTACTGCTCGAAAACAGGCATGAAGCAGTAGAACAACGAACCTCGTCTACAACAGAAAATCTTGCCTGGAAGGCCTGGAAAACCGCCAGCCTCAACCGCAACCTCATGAACAAAGGCAACCGTACAATAAAGAACTGGGCAGTTAATAAACTATTCAAAGGTTGGACCACCCACCGCGCCGGACTTAACTTTTCAGATAAAACATTTAATGAGATGTGGAAAATACGGCAGCAAGAATGATTGTTTAAAAAATGAATTTTGCGAATATATTTGTAGATAGTCAGCATTATGGCTGGCTATTATCATATACGGATGTTACTATTTTACGCGCATACCATTACCCCCAGACTGCAGTACATAGTTGACTTTATCAGTAAAGAGTTTTTTTACGACCCCATTATTTTTACTACCAATGCAGATGAATTCAGGTTGCATGACGGCCCGCGCCTCAATTATTCTGACAACGACTTTTCTGAACAGGAATTTTTTATCAAAGCCACGTCATTGTTATTTGAAACGGATATCCGGCCGCAACAGATTGAATGTTTTGAAGTGGATTATCAAAAAGCATTTTTTCAGACCAGTGGCGATTACCCTTTTGATGTACTGGCGGCTTCATTCTATTTGATCTCCAGGTACGAAGAATATTTGCCGCATGAGAAAGATACCTATGGCCGTTATGCCCACACCAATTCACTGGCTTTTAAGGAACATTTTTTACACCTGCCCCTGGTAAACATATGGCTCGATGATTTGAAAAGAAAGCTGCGCAAAAAATTCCCTTCCATTGTTTTTAAGAGAAGGCCGTTTAAATTCATTCCTTCGTACGACATAGATATTGCGTGGTCTTACCGGCACAAAGGCCTGCTGCGCAACCTGGCCGGTTTTGCAAGGTCTATAAAAGAGGGTAACTGGCGCCAGGTAAAAGAAAGATGGAACGTGCTGTATAACAATCACCAGGATCCGTATGATTCTTACGAATGGCTGGATGCATTGCACCTGTATTGCAAGATAAAGCCCATTTACTTTTTTTTGGTAGCGCAAAAAATACAGGGTTATGATAAAAACACACCCACGTCATCAAAAGCTTTACAGGAACTGATTGCATATTTTTCAGTGGTATATAAAGTAGGGCTCCACCCTTCGTGGCAAAGCAGTGTTGCAGCCAATCATAAAACACTGGCCGAAGAAAAAGAGTGGCTGGAAGTAATTATAGACCGTCCGCCTGAGCATAGCCGCCAGCATTATATCAAATTTTCGCTTCCGCAAAGTTTTCGGAAATATATTGCCTGTGGCTTGCTGAAAGATTATTCAATGGGTTATGGCAGCATCAACGGCTTCCGTGCATCTGTAGCGTCTTCTTTCAATTGGTTTGACTTGGAAAAAAATGAAACCACGCCCCTGCAGCTTTTTCCTTTTTGCTTTATGGATGCCAATGCTTTCTATGAACAAAAGCTCACACCGCTGCAAGCGTATGAAGAGCTTACGCACTATTACAATACCATTAAAAGATTAAACGGCCTGTTGGTGATAATCTGGCACAACCAGTTTCTGGGTACCGATAAAACTTTTGCCGGATGGAAAGAAACCTATGAGTTGTTTATGAAAGAAAGCATTTATTGGGATGCATACAACCTGTAATGAAAGAAACCCTGCCCAGGAATAAGCAGGGTTATTTACCTATACCCCCTAAACACAAATACAACAGGTAATCCGGTTCAATGCTTTGGGCACTGAATGGCTATATATTCATCAATAAGTTGAGGGCTTCTTTTTCTTTATATTGAATACCCTGGACAGGTTGAAACCAAATTGAATATCGCCGCTGCCCCATTTATTGGTTGTCTCGGTAATAAAGGCGCGCTCGTTCATGCCACTGGTATTGGAAAAATGAAGTTGAAACACGTGGCCGCCGGTTTCTATATCTACTCCTACAGACAATGGATTGGTGCCGGCAGAATGCGGTAGTCCGTTAGTAACGTAGAAGTAATCTACCACCAGGGCCATTCTTTTGCTGAACTTATAACGGGCACCCACACCTGCTGCAAATATATCATTGAGGTCGCCTGAGCTTACTTCATTTCTGTGTACCAGCGTTGGGCTCAATTGCAGGGTAAACCTGGGAGAAAACTTGCGGCCAATGATGGCCTGGTAATAATAGCCTGATCGTAAATTAAACGAAACCTCTTTGGACGGGTCAAGGTTTTTATAGGTCTGGATAGACATACCCGCTACCAATACCACCGCAAAAGGCGAACCGCCGGTAGCCTGTCGCAGAAGTCGATATTTTAGAAAACCATCGAGTTCTTTTTTAGTAGTGGTGCGGCCAATGCCAATGGTAAAATTTTTGGTGATGCCATAGTCAAACCCCATCCGCATGCTTGCCTGGTCTAACCCAAAAAACTGGCTGATGCCCTGGTTTACCGGGCCAAAACGGTGCAGTATCCTGAAATCGAGCACACCGGGGCCAATCATTTCAATGGAATGCCCATTAATAACACGCGATGATTTGAATGCGCCGGTGATGTATTCTTTTTTTGCGGCAGAATCGGGTAACGACTTCATGATATCATCTTGCGCGCGGGCGCCTTGCAAGAGCAACACAGCTGCGAATAGCGTAAAAAAAGGCTTCATGCGTAAGTGTTTTAGGTGGGTAAAAGTTTGGTTATTAGTGAGGAGTACCGTTATCAATCCATTTTTTAATGGTGGCAATGGTGCAGTTGTTCAACTTACTTCCGCCATCAGGCATTGCGCGGTACCCTGGGGCATGGCTGATGGTTCCATATAAAAAGCCGTTCTGGGCATAAAATTTAAGTGCATCATAATTATCCAGTAAGATGCCCGATGAATTGGAAGCTGTGCTATGACAATCGAAACAATTGGCCGCAATAATGGGTGCTATGTCAAGATCGTAAGAAATATTATCTGCAATGGTGCAGGGTATTTCCACCACATCTTTTTTTGTATAAGCACAGCCCGCGGCTGTTGCAACAACAACAACAAAAGAAGCAAGAAAGCATATCAGTTGGCCTCCGCGCATAATAATAGGTAATTAAAGGTTGATAACTCGGTGCCGCCGGTAATTCCAATACATTACGGCGTCAAGCTATTCATACGAGGGCAGAAGTGCGAAGGTTGCCTTGATTAGTGTGAAAATGTGATGAATGTGATGAATGTGCTAATTCTTATTCTTCGCAAACCCGCAATCGATTTTCCAGATTAACATATTCCAGATTACCCGCCACATTTTTACATTTCCATATGGGTCACATTTCCACATGGATCACATTTCCACACCTGCCTGCCGGCAGGCAGGTTTACACATTTACACATTGGCTTTAATAATCTCCTCTGCATGCTGTTTGTTTTTGGGGCGCAGAAATATTTTCTTTATCACCCCTTTTTGATCCAGCACAAAAGTGGTACGGTGCAGACCCATGTATTCGCGGCCATATAATTTCTTCATTCCCCAAACGCCATATTTATCAATAACGGCATGTTCGGGGTCGGCCAGCAACGTAAACGGCAACGAATACTTGATTTCAAATTTCTTGTGCTTAGATGGTGCATCGGGGCTTATACCCAGCACTTCAAACCCGTGTTTTTTTAATAACGCATAATTATCGCGCAGATTGCAGGCTTGTATGGTACAGGTGGGAGTATCGTCTTCTGGATAAAAAAACAGCACCAGCTTTTTGCCTTTATAATCAGCTAGCGAAACTTGTTTTCCATTTTGATCCGGCGCTGTAAACGCGGGTGCTTTATCGCCTTCTTTTAATACCATAATTAATGTGCTAATGTGGAAACCTGCCTGCCGGCAGGCAGGTTTCCACATTTTCTTACCTCGTAAATGTAAAATATTTAACGGCTGTATTACCGGCCTCGTCGTTGGCACTTATTTTTAAAGTATGTTCGCCGGGTTTACACAGTTCATCAAAAATATAAATAAAATTCCGGCCTTTGTCGTTGGTAAACCGCAACCATTTGCCATCCAGTTCTGCCCGCACATTTCTTACTGCATCCAGGTTGTCTTTTACGGTAAAAACAATACGCGTTGCCTTGCCCAGGTTAGCACCGTCTTTAAAACCAACCGGCACAATTTCGGGAGGCGTTTCATCCAGCACCAGTTGAAAACTTCCCATATCCCTAAAACGGGCAATGGCCCATCCTTTCTGCCATTCGCATTTTTGCACTTCAATACGGCTGCCTGCAAACCGCTGCATAACCGTATGACTTCTTTTCTCTGCATCCAGCGCCATCAGCGGTTTTATTCTTACCAGCATAGAATCCTGCAGGGGTATATAGGCCGCACCAATACTGTGTACGGCAGATACAATGCTGGCAGCACCCGCGGCAGTTCTTTTATAACCAATATGCACTGAATCGTACAGGCTGTGTTCGCCCATATAAAATTCGCAGTCTGTATTTTCCATACCATCTATCATAGACGGGTAAAACATTTTAACGCCGGTACCAACGCTTGCCGGGTTAACCGTGGTTGCCGCCAGGGCTGCGTCATACTTTACCCTTACAGATAAAATCGATGTATTACCATAACCATCTTTTACATGGATTTTTATATCGTGTTCTGCACCATCGCTTATATCAAGCGCACCATCGCCACTTACTTTTTTGTAAATGCTATTTTGGTAACCGGGCAATTCAAACAGTTGTTGCAGGTATGGCCCGCCATTGGCTTTTGTTTTATAATCTATATGCGCATTCAGCGCGCGTGTATTGGCGTAACTGATGTTGTCCATACGGAAGCCAACTACCGGCTGGCCGTTGTTGAACAGATCGGCTTCAAAAATACCATTGGGGTTGGTGGAACCTGTATGCGTGTCTGACGCTGAAATAGCAAAACTGATTGTTGGCGAACCAACGTAAATTAACGGAGCAATGGTGGTATACCCGCCCGCCGTTTTTTTAATCGCAATCATGCGGGGCGATTGCTCATACAAACTAAAGCGCCTGTCGTACAGTGCCAGCCTGCTAATGGTGGGCAGCGTATTATCTGTGAGCGGAAATCCAAACAACATCGGGTTGCGGTTAACATCATCACTGGTGTTCCTGATTTCAAAATGTACATGCGGGCCCTGGCTGCCACCGGTATTGCCGCTGAATGCAATGAAGTCGCCCTTCTTAACCGGAAAAAGCGTGGCGGGTAATTCAGGAAAAATGCGCCAGGTCTCCTGTTCGTACTGTTGCACTTTTAACCAGGCATCCAATGCAGGCATGAAGGCATTGAGGTGTCCATAAACGGTGGTAAAACCATTTGGGTGGTTGATGTAAATAGCGCGGCCAAAACCCGCCGGCTCAATTTTAATTCTTGCAATGTAACCGTCTGCAGCTGCATATACAGCCATGTTTTCATGGTGATCAGTTTTCAGATCAAACCCCATGTGATAATGATTGGGACGCAGCTCGCCAAAATTTCCTGCAAGACTAATGGGTATAGACAAGGGGTTGCGAAAATAACCTTTGGGATAGCTTTCGGCCGGAAATACTTGCCCATGGCCGGTTACAACAGAATGCATTAACAGGGCCAGCAATAGTATACGCATCAGTAATAATTAATTAACATTCATAAATGCGGCAAAGCTAATGGCTTAAGACCAACAATTAATTACAACAATATTTTGGATTTTGCAAATAGCCCGCGGCTTTAACAATCATTTCATAAAAATACCCCCTTAATGGTATGCAAATTTTTCAACTGTGGTACAGCGTTTGACATACAGAATCTGTCTTATTAGATAGAATCAGGTCAAATTTCAGCAGCATGAAAAATTTTTACAGAAACCTTCTCCTTAGTATCGTTATGATATTTGCATCCGTGGTAGGATGGGTTAAAGGAACAGAAGCCAAACAAAAACTGGTATACAAATGGAAAACCAGTTATGACGAGAAACGCCAACTGGCGCGCAAGCGTATGGCACAACGCAAAGGCCAGGTAGTGCTGGATGATGTGGAATGGGCAGCCTTTCATAACAGTTAGTGCAATGCAACCTCTTATACATATACGCCCGGTTCTTGTAGCCGGGCTTTTTTATACTCAGCCGTAATTACCTGTGCTTCTGCCGGCGGGTTTGTAATCATTTTTTCGTGGAGCTGTCCTTACCGTGTGCCTCCAGCACTTGTCTTTTTCATTGCCACATTTCAATCGCCGCCCAAGCCGCTCCCCTGCTCATTTACAGGCTAAAAATGGTGTGTACAACTCTTTCAAAAAAATAACAGCAATATTTTCCGTCACTCCCTTACTTTTGCGCAATTTGTTTATAGGATAATAATAATTTAAAATGCCAAAAGATACTTCCATACGTTCGGTTCTTATTATTGGTTCAGGGCCTATCATCATTGGGCAGGCGTGCGAGTTTGATTACTCCGGCACCCAGGCAGCCCGCAGCCTGCGCGAAGAGGGTATTAAAGTGATACTCATTAATAGTAACCCGGCCACTATCATGACAGACCCAATGATGGCCGACCGCGTATATCTTTTACCGCTTACCGTAGAAAGCATTGAACAGATACTGGAAGAAAACCAGATAGATGCCGTATTGCCTACCATGGGCGGGCAAACCGCGCTCAACCTGGCCAAAGAAGCAGAAGACCTGGGCGTCTGGCAGAAATACAATGTACGCCTGATAGGTGTTGACATTAAGGCGATTGACAAAGCAGAAGACCGCGAAAAATTCCGCCAGTGGATGATTGAAATGAAGGTGCCAGTGGCTACTGCCAAAACCGCCAACTCTTTTTTAGAAGGAAAAGAATTTGCCCAGCAGATTGGTTTTCCATTGGTAATACGCCCCTCATTTACACTGGGTGGTACTGGTGGCGGTTTTGTGCACGATAAAGATGATTTGGATGAAGCCCTTAACCGCGGCCTGCAGGCATCTCCCATTCATGAAGTACTGGTAGAAAAAGCCGTGTTGGGGTGGAAAGAATTTGAGCTTGAATTGCTGCGCGATGCCAATGACAACGTGGTTATCATTTGCACTGTAGAGAATTTTGACCCCATGGGTGTTCATACCGGCGACTCCATTACGGTTGCCCCGGCCATGACGCTGAGCGATACTGCTTTTCAGCTCATGCGCAATACCGCCATTCGTATGATGCGCGACCTGGGCAATTTTGCCGGCGGTTGCAATGTACAATTTGCACTCAACCCCGATACTGAAGAAATTATTGCCATTGAAATAAATCCGCGCGTAAGCCGCTCATCGGCCCTCGCGTCTAAAGCCACCGGCTACCCTATTGCAAAAATTGCAGCCAAACTGGCCATCGGTTACTTTTTGGATGAACTGGAAAATCAGATCACAAAAAATACATCGGCTTATTTTGAACCCGCACTGGATTACGTTATTGTAAAAATGCCCCGCTGGAATTTTGATAAGTTCAAAGGCGCCAATGATACGCTGGGTCTGCAAATGAAAAGCGTGGGCGAGGTAATGGCCATCGGCAGAAGCTTTACAGAAGCTATGCAAAAAGCCTGTCAGAGCCTCGAAAACAATGCTGTAGGTCTTGGCTACTATGGCAAAAGCCAGATGCATGCCGAAGAACTGATTGAATACCTGAAAACACCCAAATGGGATCGCATATTCCGTATTAAAGATGCATTGATGCTGGGTGTTTCTGTAGGCACTATTTCTAAGGCCACCAATGGTATTGACCGTTGGTTTCTTAACCAGATAAAACTGATTTGCGAAATAGAAAAAGACATTGCCAAATACAAGTTGGATACATTACCCCTGCCATTGCTTGAAAAAGCAAAACGTCATGGTTTTGGCGATGAACAGATTACCAAGATCATGAACGACAGTAACGAAGATGCTGTCTATGAAAAAAGAAAAGCAGCTGGCATTACACGGGTATTTAAAATGGTGGATACCTGCAGCGCCGAATTTGAAGCAAAAACGCCGTACTTCTATTCCACTTTTGAAGCTTCGTCTATTTCATCTGGCACCAATAATATAAGCGCAGCCAATGAAAGCAAGGTGAGCAATAAGAAAAAAATCATTGTGCTGGGCTCCGGCCCTAACCGCATTGGCCAGGGCATTGAGTTCGATTATTGCTGCGTACACGGATTGCTGGCCATTAAAGAATGCGGGTACGAATCTATTATGGTCAACTGTAACCCCGAAACGGTTTCTACAGATTTTGACATGGCCGATAAACTGTATTTTGAACCTGTGTACTGGGAACATCTCTGGGAGATCATAGAACATGAAAAACCCGAAGGTGTTATTGTGCAACTGGGCGGACAAACCGCTTTGAAGCTGGCCGAGCGCCTACATAAGAAAGGCATCAAAATAATTGGTACTTCTTACGACAGCATGGACATTGCTGAAGACCGCGGCCGCTTTAGTGATATGCTGAAAGAACTCGACATTCCTTACCCCTCCTACGGCACCGCCGAAACAGTAGATGAAGCGGTTGAAGTAGCTAACCGTGTTGGCTACCCCGTTTTGGTACGCCCCAGTTATGTGCTGGGCGGACAAAGAATGCGCATTGTAATAAACGACGATGAAGTGGAAAGCGCAGTAGTAAGCCTGCTCAAACATTTACCCGGTAATAAAATTTTGGTGGATCACTTCCTCGACCGCTGCCAGGAAGCTGAAATAGATGGCATATTCGATGGCGAGAATTTTCATGTGATGGGTGTAATGGAACACATTGAACCGGCAGGTATTCATAGTGGAGACAGCAATGCCGTACTGCCCCAATTTAACCTTACCCCACTGGTGGTACATACCATGGAAGAATATGCAGAGAAAATTGCCAGGGCGCTGCATATAAAGGGACTTATCAATATTCAGTTTGCCATTAAAGATGGTAAAGTGTTTGTAATTGAAGCTAACCCGCGCGCATCGCGCACTACGCCGTTCATTGCCAAAGCATACCAGATTCCGTACCTCAACGTGGCTACAAAAGTGATGATTGGTACACACAAGCTCACCGATTTTACATTTGAAAAGAAGTTGGTTGGGTTTGCTATTAAAGAACCTGTTTTCAGTTTCAATAAATTTCCGGGTGTAAACAAAGAACTGGGCCCCGAAATGAAAAGTACCGGTGAAGCCATCCGATTTATAAAAGATTTGCGCGATCCTTATTTCAGGCAATTGTATAAAGACAGAAGTATGTACCTGAGCAAGTAAGATGAAGGATGTCTGATTTCTGATGTGATCATCGCTGATCTTGATTTGATGATCGCTGATTTCTTGATTGCTGATCCAGGGCTCTGTTAGCTCTGCTCGCTCTGTGCGCACCGAAAAGCGTAGGGCAAGCTCCTGTTCTCTTTGTTCTCTTAGCTTTTACTCTTTGCTCTGTTAGCTCTGCTGGCTCTGTGCGCACCTAAAAACGTAGCAAAAGCTCCTTTTCTCTTTGTTCTCCTAGCTTTTACTCTTTGCTCTGTTAGCTCTGCTGGCTCTGTGCGCAAATAAAAATGTAGGAAAAGCTCTTTTTCTCTTTGTTCTCCTAGCTTAATTTTATACCATGAACAACGAAATTAAATCCATCATCAGCAGCCTGGATAACACGCTTAACGGTCATCCCTGGTATGGACGATCAGTGTATGAAATCCTGGAAGAAATAGACACAGACAAACAGTTCATCCGCCCCAATGGCAGTCATTCATTGCTGGATCTATTATATCATATGGTTACCTGGGCAGAATTTGCACAGAAAAGAATTGAAAAGGAACCAATCACAGATATGGAGGCATTTGATGCGCTCGACTGGCGACATATAGACCCTGATCAGCACGACTGGCAATCTGGTTTAAACGATTTAAAAAAATCACACGCCGCCATCATTGCATTGTTACACAAAAAAGACGATGCTTTCCTGGAGGAAAAAGTGGAGTACCGCAATTACAATTTCCGTTTTCTGCTGCACGGGCTCATTCAACATAATATTTATCACCTGGGCCAGGTGGCCTACCTGGGTAAGTTGCTATAGGGATTTGGAATTAGGAATTAGGAATTGGGCGCTAGCAATGTGCGTTTGCGAATAAGATGAAGCGGTCTGACCTTCGGTACCGACCGTTCCTGTGTATTTCCCAATTCCTAATTCCCACTCGCCGCGCGAACGGGGTCTTTCGGTGCTTTAATTTCTTTACGGGGGCCTAATTGTTTCATTAATACATCCACTGCTTTTTCCAGCTGCGGATCTTTACCGGCAATCACTTCTTTGGGTGTCATCTGCACGTTGATATCGGGGGTTACGCCTTCATTTTCTACTATCCATTTGCCCTCTTTGCTGAATATGCCCAGCCGTGGCGCCGTCATGGTACCACCATCCATCAGTACAGGGTAATTATAAATTCCTACCAGTATACCCAAGGTTCTTGTTCCCACCAGCGTTCCCAGCTTTTTTTGTTTGAACATATATGGCATCAGATCACCGCCTGAAGCGGCATACTCATTTGTTATCATTGCCTTGGGGCCGTCAATCACGCCTTCGGGGGTTTTCATAATATCGCCATCGCGGTTCTTCCAGTAATTGATAACGTTGCGGCTCAGCAAGTCTATTACATAATCAGCAGCAGAACCACCTCCGTTAAAGCGGTCGTCTATAATAACGGCGTCTTTATCCAGCTGCGAGAAGTAATAACGGTTAAAGAAGGTATAGCCATCGCCACCGGTGTTTGGCATGTAAACGTAGGCAATGCGTCCGCCGCTTAGCTCATCAACTTTTTTTCGGTTGCCCTCTACCCAGTCCATTAAACGCAGGTTGCCTTCTGTTGCCACCGGAACCACAATGATTTCGCGCGCACCTTTTGCAGAAGGTTCGGTGTTTATGCTAATGCGTGTTTGCTTGCCGGCCTTGTCTTGAAATAAGCTGTACACATTTGTTTTAGCATCCAGCGGAACGCCATTTACAGCCACCAAATATTCGCCTTCTCTTACAGTAATGCCCGGCTGGGTAAGCGGCGCGCGAAATGTGGGGTTCCAGTTTAAACCAGAATATATTTTCTTAAAACGGTACATACCATTGCTGATTTCGTAATCCGCCCCCAGCAATCCCACATTTACGATAACCTGTTCCGGGTAATCGCCAGCGCCCACATAATTATGGCCAATCACCAGTTCGCCCAGCATGTCATTAAAGAGATAGTTGAGGTCATCACGGTGACCCACAAACGGAAGAAATTTTTCATACCTGGCTTTAATGGCTTTCCAGTTAGCGCCATGCATGTTCTCTACATAAAAGTAATCGCGCTCCAGCCGCCAGAGTTCATCAAAGATTTGTTTGCGTTCTTTTTGCGGATCAACCAATACAGAGAAAGTAGCCGTGTTTAATTTGCCTGCACCCGGTGCAATTTTGGCACCGGTGGGGGCAATGCCATATGTGCCGCCCGCTACATACAGCAATTTTTTTCCATCGGCAGCTATTACATAATTGCCGGTATTATCAGCCACCGTTTCGCTTTTTCTTTTCGCAATATCGTAACTGTTGAGAGCAGTTTCGCCGGCAGCATTGGCAGAAATATAATACAGTTTTCCCTCGGTAAGGCCGCTCAGATTATAATAATTAGAGGATGGCAATGCCAGCGCCACAATACGTTGTTGAATGCCGTCAAAATCTATCATTACCTGTTTGGGCAAGGGTTCTGTTTTTGGTTTCTCCGGCAGTGCTTTCGGATCCGCTGGCGGTGTTTTACCAACTGTATCCGGCTTTGTTGCTTCTTCATCGCTTTCAGGCGCCAATAGTGAGGCCGCATTTTTAGACAATACGATTGCGTAAATATTATTAACAACCGGGTTTTCATAAGAACTCATGTCCAGCCACCCTACCGACCTTCCATAATTGGTGCTGGCAGTAAAAAAGATATACTTTCCGTCCCTGCTGAAAGCCGGGTTGGCCGCTTCACTGCGCCCGTCGGTAATTTGTGTGGCCTTACCGGCTGCCACATCAAATACATGAATGGCCCGCAGGTTGTTCTTTAATTTTTTGTTGTAAACAATCCACCGGCTGTCTGAGCTCCAGGATGCATCAAAAGAAGCATCGGGCCGGTCGTAGGTGTCTTCATCAATTTTAACCGGTTTTTTACTAGTCAGATCAATATAGAATAACTGCAGGTGTTTGTTGTTGAACAAAATCTTTTTGCTATCGGGGCTCCATACGGGATTGTAATAAAAATCTTCTCCATTCAACGGTATAGTAACAGCCGGCTGCAGGCCTTTCTGGTCTTTTATCTTCAGCTGGTACTCGCCCTCTTCATCGCTAAACCAGGCAATGGATTTGCCATCGGGGCTCCAGGCGGGGCTTCTATCGTTAGTACCCGGCGAATTGGTGAGGTTGCGGATATCACCTTTTTCTAAGGGTACAGTAAAAATTTCTCCGCGCGCTTCAAAAACCGCCCGCACACCGGTAGGTGAAATATTGTAATTACGGATGGTATTGGCGGCGTTTACGTAATGCGGCCGGTTGGCAGGTATATCGTTACTAACGGTTACAGGCACCTGCTTTGGCTGTCCACCAATTGTATACAGAAATATCTTACCACCCTGTTCAAACACAAGTTCTTTTCCATTGCTGTACAATGATTTTACGCCGTAGTCTGTATAACTGGTTATAGGTTCCACTTTTTTTGAACCCATGTCATACTTATAAACATTATTGGTTTTACCATCCCTGTCAGACAAAAAATAGATGGCATTACCTGCCCATACCGGTTTGGTATTGTTGGCGTCGCCAGAGGGTATCTCCTCCGTTTCGTTGTTAGCTGTATTGAATATCCAAATCTTGGGCATATTGCCGCCGCGGTACAATTTAAAGGGGCGGTACACACCTGCCTTTTCAGCAGGGTCGGGGTTTTTGATGTAGGCAATGTATTTACCATCAGCTGAAAAACTGCCCTGATGTGCTTCGGGCAATGATAGCATCTCCTCTGCACCGGTGGCAGCATCCACTTCAAACAAACGCAAATAACGGCCTGAGAAAGATGCTTTGGCCGATGCGTATACTATTTTGTTTCCGTTCCACCCACGTACTATTTCCTGTGACGGGTGGTAAGTAAGCCGTTTGGGATTGCCGCCATTTACGGGTATCACAAATACATCAATATTACCATCATAGTTTCCACTGAATGCTACCCATTTTCCATCGGGCGATAACACGGGTTCAAATTCTACATCCTGGTTTACGGTTAAACGCTGGGGATTGCTACCGTCTTTACCAGCTGTCCATATATCACTGGCATAGGCAAACGCAATTTTGTCGGTGCTTGCAGAAGGAGATCGCAACAACAGGGTTTCCTGCGCAAGAGTAGCGCCGGTGAATCCAATACAACTTGCCGCCAGGCATATCAATTTTATCATAACAGTATTTTATGCGTTCAATTTACAGCATCCATGCTGTAATTGGGCAGAAATACACTGGCGGTGTACTGAATTTTATGAGGAGTGTTATCAACGCTGGTTTACTTTCTCTATCTGGCCATTAATCATCATCATCATCATCGTCGGCCTTTTCTTTCAATTTTACAAAGGCAGCTCTTTTTGGTCCGGGAAATGCTACATCACTGCCCTTTAATCCATGCCATAAAACAATATTGAATTCAAGATCGGGCACCGCATCTTCTTTGGCCAAATCAAATTTTTCTGAGCGTTGCTGCCATTCATTCATGGCTGTATTTTTTTCCATCAGGTTAATGTTAGATGGCAGCGCTGCAAATGGCGTAAGAGTGGCGTTGGCAGTGAAACAGTTCCACATAGGGGTGGCTGCAGCATCATACTGGCTCATGGGCGGCATGCCCAGTATCAATTCCATTGTTCTGAGCATAGACGAAGTGGAATACATGGTATGGTCTACAAAATTTCGTTTTACAAATCCTCCCGCTACATAAGCGGTACTTCTGTGTGCATCTACATGGTCGGCCCCGTTTTGGGCATCATCTTCAATAATAAAAACGGCTGTTTCTTTCCAGATACTGCTTTTACTGAGGTGTTCAATAAACAATCCTACGGCCAGGTCGTTGTCTGCCACATGCGCAAAGGGTGTGGGCCGGCCTTTGCGTAGTCCTTCTGTATGGTCGTTCCCAAATCTCACGGTATTAAAACGGGGCACATTGCCGGTGGCCAGTAAAGAATCAAACTCATGTTGCCATTGGTAGAACCTTGTTGTATCGGGTACGCCCATATTCCAGCCGGTAAAGTAAGGACAAACATGATCTTTCAAAATGGCAATATTGGGTTTGGCATTGTCTGCAAACTCTCCGTACGTGCGATAGCTGATGCCTGCCCGTTTACACTGATCCCAAATAAATCCATTTTTATTATTGGCAATGGGCCGGTTGCCTTCTCCACTGTACGTGCCGCCCCGGCCACCATAACTGGTGGGCCATGTTTTCTCCAGGAAATCTGTTGCGTACGCGGCCGTACTCCAATTATGACCGTCCATGCTTACTTCCGCATCTACATAAAAATTATCGAGCAACACAAATTCTTCGGCCAGCTTGTGCTGGTTGGGGGTGATGTGTTTGCCAAAAAGCACCAATGATGTGTCGCCATTTCCTTCTTTTACATCACCCAGCACCTGATCATAAGTACGGTTCTCCTTAATGATGTAATAAACATATTTTATGGGCGATGGGTCGCCTGTTTTCATAGGTATAGGGTTGCCGGCTTCTCCCGTTGTAATGCTTTCTTTTTCTTTTGTATAAGGTGTGTTTTTATACACCATGGATGAATAGGCGGCCAACTGTTTTTCTGAAGGAGGTTCAATAATGCTCAGGGTGCCTTTAAACAATCCGCCGATGTACTGCACAGCTACCGGTTTGGCTTTATCGCCTGCCTGGTATACTACTTCTTCGCGTGCGCGTACGGGGTTGGGGCCATAGGGATTGGCCATTGAAGAAAACCCTTTGCCGTTGGCCACAAAAATTTTCTTGCCTATTACCTTTATGTTGGTAGGATACCAGCCCACAGGAATAAATCCTTTGCTTTTGCTGAAGCCCGGTTTGGTTACGTCATACACTGCCAGGCAATTGTTATCTGCATTGGCGATATACAAAGTTTTTTCATCGTTGCTCAGTGCCAGTGCATTGGTGGTGGAACCATTGGGTGCATTGGGATAAAGCGCAGTATTGAACGTTTCAACTACTTTTTTTGTGCGCAGGTTAATCACGGATACGCTGTTATCGTTGGCATTGGCTACAAAAAGAAATGTGCCTTTTTTGCTAAGACAAAGATCATTTGGGTTATCGCCCACTTTTATTTCTGCTGTAAATGTATTGGTGGCTGTTTCAAAGATGAGCAGCTTGTCGCATCCCCAGCAACTGATGTACAATTCTTTTTTATTGGGCGATAGTACACAGGCATATCCTTCACCACCCAATGGCAATTGTTTGATGATTTGTTTGGTGGAGAGGTTTATTACATAAAGAGCGTTGTTTTCTTTTGTTACTACGTACAGTCTTTGCTGCTTGTCATCTATTTCAATGCCTGCTGGCGAAATTTTTTCGGGCCATTTTTTTCCGAGCAGTATGCTGTCTTTCAATACCAGTTTGTTGTTAAGGATGCCGTATTGCAATATCCAGTTATCATTGCCGCCAGATGCATACAGTTGTTTGCTATCGGCACTAAATTTTAATCCATACCAGCTTTTGGCAATGATAACGCTGTCTACTACTTTCTCAGACCGCACATCTATCAACTGAATGCTTTGCACACTTTGACCGTTATTGGTTACGGCTATGTATTTATTATCTGATGATACAGCCATGTTTAAAGGCAGGTCGCCCAGCGGCAAACTTTTTCCGGCAGGGCTAAGCCACCAGCCATTGGGCAGCTGCACCCGGTTGGGAGCACCCACTGTTTCAGACTGCGCAGCGCTATACAGATATATTGATAGTAATAATAAGAGGCACAATAAGTTTCTCATTACAAAAAATTGAAAAGTAAAGTTAACCCTCCAACACGATACGGTTTTTAATAAACAATTAAATTATTGTTGTTCATTTTTGAATAGCACAAAACCAAAGTTGTTATCTTCCGGGTATGCCCGCGCAAACCTTATACCTCTGGAAACAGGCGCCCTTTCTGCGCCTGCTCATTCCGCTTATTGCGGGTATAATACTGCAATGGTATTGCAACTTGCCGGTACAACCTGCCTGGTGGCTATTGATGGCAGCGATTACAGCCATGGTGCTTTTTAACTACCGGCTTTCGTTTTTACAATACCGTTTCGGTTGGCTCAATGGCATGTTCATTAACACGATGTTTCTGTCAATAGGCATACTAATGTGCTGGTATGCCAATATGAAGCACCAGCAAACCTGGATTGGCAATGATTACCGCCCAAATGATGCCATGGTTGTTACGCTGCAGGAACCCTTGTCTGCAAAACCGAATTCATTTAAAGCCAATGCGTCGGTGGAGCTACGGTTGCGGGGAGATACCAGCCTGCCTGCCCAGGGAAATATCATTCTCTATTTCAGTAAAGAAACAGATACCGCAGCATTACATTATGGTACACAACTGGTATTTAACAAACCGCTGCACCCCATTAAAAATTCTGGCAACCCGGGTTCGTTTAACTATGAGCGTTATGCCGCCTTTCATGGCATCAGCCACCAGGTATACCTGCAGCCGGCAGATGTGGTTTTGTTACGGGGTAATAACGGGGAGGCACTGACGCGTTTTTTGTATGCTACCAGGGACCGTTTGCTGTTAATTTTATCTGGCTACATACCCGGCAAAAAAGAGGCGGGCATGGCAGAAGCCCTGCTGGTTGGCTATAAAGATGATCTTGATAAAACGCTGGTGCAATCTTACTCTAATACAGGCGTGGTACATGTTATAGCCATCTCTGGTATGCACCTCGGACTTATTTACTGGTTGCTGGCGATGCTTACTGCGCCGTTAAAAAAAAAGCGGCCTACCAAATGGATGGCACCTGTTACCGTTATTGCCGGCCTTTGGCTCTTTGCCCTGCTTACCGGCGGCGGTCCATCCATTATGCGCTCAGCGGTGATGTTTACCTGTATTGTTATTGGAGAAAGCATCGAAAGAAAAACATTTATCTATAACTCGCTGGCGGCATCTGCTTTTATACTGCTTACCATCAATCCGTTTTGGCTTTGGGATGCCGGTTTTCAGCTATCCTATACTGCTGTGCTAAGCATTGTTATTTTTATGAAGCCTATTTACAACTGGTGTTACTTCAACAATAAACTTATTGATACCATTTGGAAGTTAACCGCCGTAACAATAGCAGCGCAGGTACTTACCACACCGATGAGCATGTACCATTTTCACCAGTTCCCCGTCTATTTTATTGTTACCAACCTGCTGGCAGTGCCGCTGTCAAGTATTATTGTGCTGCTGGAAATTGCATTGTGTGTTGTGGCCACGCTGCCTGCCGTAGCAACCCTTGCCGGCAAAACGTTGTACTATTTAATTGCCGGCATGAATAGCTTTATTGAATACATGGAACGCCTGCCTTTTTCTTTATGGGGTGGTATGCAGGTTACCGTGTTGCAGGTACTTGTATTGTATGCACTTATTACCGCAATGGCTTGCTGGCTGACATTTAAATACAAACCCGCATGTATTACAGCGCTCGTTTGCCTGTTTGTTTTTTTGTGTTTGCGCAGCTACTCATTTATAATGGCAGAACGCCGGCATCAACTGGTAATCTACAATGTACCAAAACGCCAGGCCATTGATTTTATCAGCGGAAGAAAATATTTTTTTAAGGGCGATGCTTACTTGCCGGCAGAGATGCAAGCGCTGGATTACCAGGTGGCACCATCGCGCATTTTATACCGTGCCACTGCAGCAGATTCGTTACAAAATCTCTGGTATGATTCCCCGGTGTACCTTTTTAATAATAAAACGATAGTTATACCAGACAGCCCTTACAACAACGTTACTGCAACGGAAAAGATAACGGCTGATGTGATCATTCTTTCCAAAAATGCGCCGGTACAGCTGGCTGCATTACTGGAAGTATTCAATTGTAACCTGGTGGTATTTGATGCCTCCAACAGTGCTGCAAAAGTGCATAAGTGGAAGGCAGAAGCCGCAAACCTTGGCCTGCCTTGCTTTTCAGTAGTGGATAACGGGGCTTTTGTGATGAACATGGATTGATTTAGTTTTGCGGCTCTTAAACAACCATTGCCAGTTTTCCATGACAGCCGCTCAAACATACTACATGAACAAAAAAATTCAATCCGCATTAATTTCTGTTTTTTATAAAGACGGGCTGGAGCCAGTAGTGCAGCAATTGCATGAACTGGGCATTACCATTTACAGCACCGGCGGCACGCAGTCTTTTATTGAAAAAATGAATATTCCTGTTGTGCCGGTTGAAAACCTTACCACCTATCCTTCTATATTAGGAGGCAGGGTGAAAACATTGCACCCGTCTGTATTTGGCGGTATACTGGGCCGCAGGGATAATGAAACTGATGTGGCTGAAATGAAGCAGTACAAAATACCCGAATTGGATCTGGTAATAGTAGACCTGTACCCATTTGAAGAAACGGTTGCCAGTACAAACGATGAAAAACAGATCATCGAAAAAATTGATATTGGCGGGCCTTCTATGATTCGCGGCGCCGCAAAAAATTTTAAAGATGTAGTGGTGATTGCTGCTAAAAGTGATTACACACCACTGGCACAGCTGCTGCAGCAACAAAAAGGCGAGACAACGCTGGAGCAACGCCGGGCATTTGCGGCCAAAGCATTTGAAGTGGTGGCACATTATGATGTGGCCATCAGTAAATATTTCAATCCTTCAGGCGCAGGCTATTTTCATGAGTCGGTAAACAACCCCAAAGCCATGCGCTATGGCGAGAACCCGCATCAATCAGGCATTTTCTATGGAGATACGGCGCAATTGTACAACCAGCTCAATGGAAAAGAACTGTCTTACAATAACCTGGTAGATGCAGACGCTGCCATGCAGCTGATAGCTGAGTTTCCGGCACCCCTTAGCAATGGCATCACCAATGAAGAAATAGTATTTGCCATTATTAAACATACCAATGTATGCGGTATTGCGGCCAGGGGTACTGTGAAAGAAGCCTGGGATGCAGCACTTGCCGGCGACCATGAAAGCGCATTTGGCGGTGTACTGGTGTGTAATGGCACTATAGATAAAGCTACAGCGGATGCCATCAATGAAATTTTCTTTGAAGTTCTGATAGCGCCTGCATTTGATGAAGATGCACTGGCCGTATTGAAATCAAAAAAGAACCGCATTTTATTACAGCTAAAGAAATTGCCGCACAGCAAACAGCAATACAAATCTTTGCTCAACGGCGTACTGGTGCAACAGCCAGATGAAGGCAATTTTACTGAATGGAAAGAAGCAGGCGGCAGAAACGCCACCAATGAAGAAAATGCGGATCTCATTTTTGCCAACCTGGTTTGCAAACATTTAAAAAGCAATGCCATTGCCTTGGTAAAAAACAAACAACTCATTGGTAAGGGTTGCGGGCAAACAAGCCGTATAGATGCCCTTCGCCATGCGGTAGACAAGGCAAAACAATTCAACTTTGACCTTACCGGCGCAGTAATGGCCAGCGATGCATTCTTTCCTTTTAATGATTGCGTGCAACTGGGTCATAAAGCAGGGGTAACCGCATTTATTCAGCCGGGCGGTTCCATACGCGATAATGATTCTATCGATTACTGCAAGCAACACAATCTTGCCATGGTAATAACGGGGCTGCGGCATTTTAAACACTAATCAAATGTGGAAATGTGCTAATGTGCTAATGTGCTAATGCTTTGCTTGGTTGATGGAACGCTGATTTTTATGATCTTCATGAGTAAAATGATTTTATCGTTATGATAACGACTGTAGAGGCTGGGCTTGCCACAGCCCGATTGAAAAGCAACATTGTGATGTAGCAACACGCGCATGCCAACAATCATGATGCCTGTGGTGTTGAAGCTTCACCGATAACAGAAATCAGACATCAACACATCAGACATCAGAGATTATGCCCGATTTCGTAACCACCTTTCTTTCTTCTCCTTATAACCCCGTTAACCTGCGGCAGCGCAGCACACGCACAAAAGCCTATGTGGCACTGGCGATGGTTTGTTTTTTCTGGGGTACAACATGGCTGGCGAGTAAACAGGGTGTGAAACACATGCCTGCGTTTCAAATGGCCGGCATACGTCAATTCTTCGGCGGTATTATTTACGTAATCTATTTTTTGGTACGTGGCAAAGCAAACTGGCCCGGTTTACAGGAATGGAAAACCATTTTTATACTGGCGCTTTTTAATTTTATTTTGAGCAACGGGCTGGCCACCTGGGGTTTGCAATATATCTCAGGCGGACTGGCAGCTATCATCAATGCCATTGTACCACTTTGGCTGGTGATCAATAGTTTTTTTAGTAAGGGCCCTGCGTTGCCGCGTAAAGCAGTGCTGGGCTTTGCATTTGGTTTTGCAGGTATCTGTTTTATTTTTTATGAGCACCTCCATGATTTTTTGGATCGGGGTTTTACGCTGGGTATTATTATATCGCTGGCCGCTACTTATACCTGGGCGCTGGGTACAGTGTATACCAAACAACATGCAAAAACATTCAATCCATATTTTGGTATTGGACTGCAAATGGTTATTTCGGGCATTGTGTTGTATGCGGTATCGCTGGTAACGGGCGTTTCGGTACCAGTAGCCACCATTCCCTGGCAGGCTTGGGCTGCTATTGGTTACCTGGTAGCATTTGGCTCTGTGATTTCTTTTCTTGCTTACCTCTATGCTTTGCAGAACCTGAGTGCAGCGCAAACATCTTTATACGCATATATCAATCCTATAGTGGCAGTATTGCTGGGCACTCTTTTGTTTGATGAAAAGCTTACCTGGTTTATTACGGTAGGTGGTGCCATTACATTGTATGGTGTATACCTTGTCAATAACGCTTTCAGAAAAACAAAATAACAGTTGCTGCGCAGCATTTCTTACCGTTGATTTTTTTGGGAATTATTGCATTGTATGTTAGCCGGGTAATGTATTTTTATTGCCTGTTTTGCGTTCTGGCGCAGTATTTAATTGCACACCCCCTTGAAGTATTATATCAAAGAAAACTCTTTTTTGGCGCGTATGGCAGCCCGTAAGCTAAAGCAGGATAAAATGGCCATGGTGCTGGGCAAAACAATTTTGCTGCACGATACCACTGCGCAGGAGTTTATCAACAACCGGAAATGGATTAGGCATGAACTGGCACATATACAACAGTTCAAGAAGCACGGTTACCTGGTGTTTTTAATCAAATACCTGGTAGAAAGTATCCGCAATGGCTATTACAACAACAAATATGAAAAAGAGGCACGTGCAGCAGAAGAAGATGAAAGTCTGGATGTATATATTCCTCCTTTTAAGGTGTCATCTTGATTTCGGAATTTCGGGATTTTGAGATTTTGAGATTTTTTCCCGTGTAGCAGGAAGAGGAATTTCAACATCGTGAGATCTAACTGTTGTAGAACAAATGATTGCGGATTTCGGGATTTTGAGATTTTTTCCCATGTAGCAGGAAGAGGAATTTCAACATCGTTAGACCTGACTGTTGTAGTACAAATGATTGCTGATTTCGGGATTTTGAGATTTTGAGATTTTTTGCCCGTGTAGCAGGAAGAGGAATTTCAACATCGTTAGATCCGACTGTTGTAGTACAAAGGATTGCGGATTTCGGGATTTTGAGATTTTGAGATTTTTTGCCGTGCAGTAGGAAGATGAATTTCAACATCTTCATATCCGGCTCTCGTAGTAATGGTGATTGCTGGATTTTGAGATTTTGAGATTTTTGCCGTGTAGCAGCAACAGAAATGTCAACTTCGATATCCGGGATCTAATCGCAAATGGATTGAGTTAGCCCTGCCGATGCATCCGCTAAATCTCCAAATCCCAAAATCCCAAAATCTCAAAATCCTATATCACCCACTCAATGTCGCCAAATCCAAAATGCTCTTCTATAGACGTGTAGACCACCAATTCACCGGCGGCAGTCACTTCTTTTATGGTTGCTTCAAAAACGCGACTGCCTTTTTTTAATGTTACTTTTTGGTCTTTTTTAAATAAATGCTGATTGTATTCTGGCAGCAGCGGTTGACCGGCTACCAGCTGGGTGTACCTGTTTTGCACGTGCGTACACAATTCTCTTGCAAGGCCCACCACATCATAGTGTTTGCCGGTAATCTGTTTTAATGAAACAGCGTTGCGTATATTTTCAGGAAAAAAGGTTTGATTGATATTGATGCCCATACCTACAATTGCCCACCGCCAAATATTTGCGTTGGGTGTTGGGTGTTGAGTGTTGTGTACGTGCGCTTCGTTAGGTTGAGCCTCGCTTAGGCCAGATGCTCTCCTACTTCCGTCTGTTGCCTCACTATTCACGATGATATTTTCGATTAATATTCCCCCTGCCTTTCTGTCACGCCAGTAAATATCATTGGGCCATTTAATGGTAGTATCTCCCCCTGTATAAGCGTCAAAAAAATCGCGTACGGCCAGCGAGACGGCGGTGCTAAAGGCAAATTGCTGGTGCAGCAGCACGGCTAAAGGCTGCATTACCAACGTACAAATGATGTTGGTGCCGGGTTCGGTTACCCAGGTCTTGCCGCGCTGGCCTTTGCCCTGCAATTGGGCCATTGCAAAATAGCCATCGCCATGTTTTGCCAATCCGTTGCGAACCATTGCCATGGCATAGTTGTTGGTACTGTCAACTGATTCTAAAATGGTTAGGTGCCCGCCGGTGGAAATCATGGTATGCTAAATGATTAAACATTTGTACTTTTGGCAGCAGCGAAAATAAGATTTTAGACAGGATGCGTTCCGGGATAAATATAAATCACTATTTTGTCATTATTACCGGGCGTGAAACACAGCTATTGAGCAATCAATATAAAAACGGCTTCTCTTAAACTATTATACTTTATTCACTTAAATGTTTTGATTATTTGGAACAACTGAGCATGTTAGCTAGCCGGAAGCCGGATAGCGTAACCAGATTAACAAGGAACGCCAGAATTTTTAAAACCATCATCCACGCCATTCAGCAAAAAAAGGGGGAAAACATTGTATCATTGGATCTGCACAAGATTCCCGAGGCAGTCACTGATTTTTTTGTGATATGCCATGCTTCCAGCACCACGCAGATTAAAGCAATTACAGACCACGTAGAAGCAATGGTAAAACAGGAATGTAATGAAGTTCCCTTCAGGCATGAGGGCCAGCATGGTTCTCAATGGGTACTGGTAGATTACATCAATGTAGTAGTGCATGTAATGCATGAAGAAGCCAGAAAGTTTTACAAGCTGGAAGAAATGTGGAGCGATGCGGGTATCTCTGAACACAATTAACGGTTTAATAAAAGTTTATAACCCCTATTTCGAACAAACATGCTGTAAAAGCATTTATTTAGTACGTCACACAAAAACCATATGGCACAGGAAGATTTGAAACCGAACGAAAAAGGAAACAGGATGCGTCCCCAGGGCAGCAGCGAGGAGCCCAAAAAAGGGCCGAGATTTAATATATATTGGGTATGGGCAGCCATTGCAGTAATATTAATTGGATTTAACATTTTCAACGGAAAGTTTACACCCAGCGCCGTAGAAACCACCCAGCAGGAATTTTACCAGATGCTTGCCAAAGGAGATGTTGAAAATTTTGATGTCATCAGCAATAAAGATTTGGTAAGGGTGTACATCAAAAGAGATTCCCTTTCCAAAGACTATATCAAAGCAAAACTGGCCAAAAAAACAGAACCGGTTTCTGAAAAAGGCCCGCATTTTCAATTTACCATCAGCGATGCTAAAATATTTTCTGATGACCTGCGGGCATTCTATCAAAAGTATCCAAACCTGCCTGCTATTTATCCCAACCCCTCTAAAGAAGGCGATTGGGTGGCACCGGCACTCAACATATTGTTGCCTATTGTGGCTATTGTACTGATTTGGATATTGCTGATGCGTAAGATGGGCAGCGGTGGCGGTGGCGCAGGCGGCCCCGGCGGTATCTTTAACATTGGTAAATCAAAGGCCACACTGTTTGATAAAGGAACCAGGGTAAACATCACATTCAATGATGTGGCCGGGCTTGACGAAGCAAAAGTGGAAGTAATGGAGATTGTGGATTTTCTAAAAAATCCAAAAAAATATACTGCATTGGGTGGTAAGATACCCAAGGGAGCTTTATTAGTAGGCCCTCCCGGTACCGGTAAAACCCTGCTGGCAAAAGCTATGGCAGGCGAGGCCCAGGTACCTTTCTTTTCAATGAGCGGTTCAGATTTTGTGGAATTATTTGTAGGTGTGGGCGCCAGTCGCGTACGCGATTTATTTAAACAAGCCCGCGAAAAAGCACCCTGTATCATCTTTATTGATGAAATAGATGCCATTGGCCGTGCAAGGGGTAAGAATGCCGTAATGAGTAACGATGAAAGGGAAAGCACCCTTAACCAGCTACTGGTAGAAATGGATGGCTTCAGCGGCGAAAGCGGTATAATTGTACTGGCTGCCACCAACAGGCCCGATGTGCTTGACACTGCATTGCTACGCCCGGGCAGGTTCGACCGTCAGATAGAAATTGATAAACCGGACCTGAAAGGCCGTGAGCACATCTTTAAAGTGCACCTGAAACCCATCAAGATTTCTCAAACCCTGGATATTTACAAACTGGCCGAACAAACACCCGGTTTTGCAGGCGCAGACATTGCCAATGTCTGTAATGAAGCCGCGCTGATAGCCGCCAGAAAGGGAAAAGATGCTGTTGATATGTCTGACTTCCAGGATGCCATTGACCGTGTTATTGGCGGACTGGAAAAGAAAAACAAAATCATTTCTCCCGATGAGAAAAAGATTATCGCCTATCATGAAGCCGGTCACGCTATTTGCGGATGGTTTCTTGAACATGCGTATCCATTGCTCAAAGTTACTATAGTGCCCAGGGGAACTGCCGCACTGGGTTACGCGCAGTATACACCCAAAGAACAGTACCTGTACAATACAGATCAGTTAACCGACCAGATATGTATGACATTGGGTGGCCGTGCAAGTGAAGATATTTTCTTTAATAAGATTTCTACCGGCGCGCAAAATGACTTGCAGCAGATTACCCGTACCGCTTATGCCATGGTAACGGTGTATGGTATGAATGATAAGGTGGGCAATGTTAGTTATTACGACCCCCAGCAGGAGAACGCTTTTACCAAGCCCTATTCTGAAGAAACATCTAAAATCATAGATCAGGAAGTGCGTAAGCTGATTGACAATGCTTTTGAAAGGACTAAAAAATTACTTATCGAAAAGAAAGAAGAAGTAAGAAAGCTTGCCGAAGCACTGCTTGAAAAAGAAGTACTTTTTCAAAGTGATGTGGAATCATTGATTGGCAAACGTCCTTTTGAAGAAAAGAAATTGTTGGATGTTGATCACAAAGAACCGCATGCCACCGATGGCACCATCAGTGAAGGTGTACCGCCATATGATAGCGGTATTACCAACAAAGCCCACAATTAATCACACGTATAATGAGTGTTTCTTCTTCCAAAGAAGTAATCCTTAAAAAAATAAGAAAGGCGTTGAGTGAATCAACGCCTCTTCCTTTTCCACAAAGCGAAGGCACGCAGTCTTTGTACCATCCCTCACAAAAAGAACTGGAAATTCAGTTTGCTGAAGAGTTTAGCAAACTGCAGGGCAAATTTGTATTTTGTACCAATACCGCAGAACTGAGTTCACAATTAAATACATTGGTAGCGGCAAAAAACTGGGCGCATATTTTTTGCAATGAAACGCAACTCAAGCAAAAGCTTGCCAACGTTGCCTTTACAGGATTCTCTGATACCACACTGGCCAATTGCGATGCCGCTGTTACTACCTGCGAAAGCTTAGTGGCAAGAACGGGCAGCATTGTATTAAGCGCCGCCAGCCAGAGCGGTAGAACAGCCAGCGTATACGCCCCGGTACATATCTGCATTGTGTACACCCGCCAACTGGTGTATGATATCAAAGATGCCCTTCTGCTGGTGAAAGAAAAATACGGCGCTCAATTACCGTCGCTCATCACTTTTGCCTCTGGCCCCAGCCGCACAGCAGATATTGAAAAAACACTGGTTACCGGTGTACATGGCCCCAAGGAAGTATATGTTTTTCTGCTAGACCAGGAATAAAGCAATTGCTGATTGGGGGATTTTGAGATTTTGAGAAACGCAATCCCAAATCGCGAAATCCAAAACTGCCTCGGCAAACGCAATCCCGAAATCCCGAAATCTCAAAATCCAAACTGCCGCGCCCAGCGCAATCTAAAAATCCCTAAATCCCTAAATCTCAACACCAGCAATTACCTTTACGGTATTATGGAACCTGCTAATCAACAACTATTCGTATATGGCTCGCTGCGCAGTGGCTTCAACCACCCTGCCTATGCCTATATCAGCAATCATTTTGAACTGGTAGGCAGCGCAAAAGTAAAAGGCAAACTGTATGACCTGGGCAGTTACCCCGCGGCCGTGCCTGCAGATGATGAATATTATATTGTGGGCGAACTATACCGTCTGAAAGAAGCCATGGAATTTTCATGGGCCATTGCCCAGATAGACGATTACGAAGGCGTTAATCCCGAGCCCGGCGAAATTGCCCAGTATGTAAGGAAAATAACCAAGGTTTTTTTAAACGGGCAGGAAACCACCGCCTGGATTTACTGGTACAATAATGATGTGTCCGGAAAGCCACAGATTGCTTCGGGCGATGTACTGGAATATCTTCAGCAAAAGAAACCATAGCCCATGCAACTGCTTGCCGGCAAAAAAATATATTTTCTATCAGACTTTCACCTGGGGGCACCCAATTATCAAAGCAGCCTCGAAAGAGAAAAAAAAATTGTACAGTTTCTGGATATTGCCAGCCGCGATGCCGCCGCCATTTTTTTGGTAGGAGATTTATTTGATTTCTGGTATGAATACCGCACAGTTGTTCCAAAAGGTTATGTGCGCATACTGGGTAAAATGGCATCTATTACAGACAGCGGTATACCCATGTATTTTTTTGTTGGCAACCACGATATGTGGATGAAGGGCTATTTTGAAAAAGAACTGAACATACCTGTTTACTTCGAACCGAAAACATTTGAATTCAACAATAAAAAATTTTACATTGGTCATGGAGATGGACTGGGGCCCGGCGACCATGGCTACAAGTTTTTGAAAAAGATTTTCCGCAACCCGGTTTGTCAATGGTTGTTTGGCGTATTGCCGCCAGCGGTGGGGGTGGGACTGGCCAATTATTTCAGCCGGAGCAGCCGCGCCGCCACCGGGCAAACAGATGGCCGTTTTTTGGGCGAAGAAAATGAATGGCTGATTACGTATTGCAAAGATGTACTGAAAAAACAAACCTTCGATTATTTTATCTTCGGTCACCGGCATTTGCCTATTGATTTCAATTTACCCGGCAATAGCCGGTACATCAATTTGGGCGACTGGATACAGTACAATTCATACGCTGTATTTGATGGCCAGCAACTGGAACTAAAATATTATACCCCTTGAAAAAAATCATTTACCTGCTACCGCTGTTATTACTGGCTATTACCGCTTTGCCACAGGCAGATACTTCATTGCAGTTGGTAAGGATACTAAAGGGTGGGTACGAAGATTTTTCCGTTGACAACCTTGGTAATATTTTGTTGCTCGATAGCAATAACCAGTTAAAAAAAGTATCCCCCGCAGGTGACTCTATTGCCATTTACAATAATGTGCGCAAATACGGAAAGGTTTTTTCGGTGGATGCCGGCAACCCGCTGAAGATTCTTTTGTACTATCGGGATTTTGGTACCGTTGTGGTGCTTGACAGGCTGCTGAATGTAAGAACTACCATCGATCTCAGGAAACAAAATATTTTTCAGGCAAGAGCTATTGCTCAATCTTACGATAACGCCATTTGGGTATACGATGAAGGTGAAGCCAAACTGAAACGCATTGCGGATGATGGCAGCATCATAGACCAGACAGGTGATTTTCGTTTGCAACTGGATGAAGCACCCACCCCCGCCTATATTGAAGACCACGACCGCCTGGTATACCTGTACGATAGCAGCCGCGGACTGCTGGTGTTTGATTATTTTGGAACATTAAAAAATAAACTGGCGTTTACGGGTTGGCAAGATTTTCAGCTGGCCGGCAAATACATTGTAGGAAGAAAAGGCGTTTTATTGGAACGATACCAACTCTCTACCCTGTCGCTCGAAGAAAAATTGCTGCCAGGCGTGTTAAGAAATACCACTAAGATGCGCATAGCCGGCGACCGGTTATTTTGCCTGCGCAATGGCAGCGTCTATATTTACGCGTTGTAATGAAAGTAAAAATTCAAAAGTATAAAGTAAAAAACTTCAGTGCCATCTGTTCCAGACTGTACCGGTGCGCAAAATATGCCTCTTGATCTCCGTGCGAACCTTCTGTCCTCTGTGGCAAAATCAGCCAAAATTTAAATCAAATTTCAACATAATCCCGCGCTACTGCCCGCAAAAAATGTTGCCGCAGATTCGCAGATTGACAATTCAAATGCAAAATTCAACATTTAAAATAATCTGCGCTCGCTTAACCCGCCGCGGGAAATATTGCCGCAGATTCGCAGATTGACCATTAAAAATGCAAAATTCAACATTTAGAATAATCTGCGCTCGCTCACCCGCCGCGGGAAACGTACTCGCCAAATTCAAAATTTAAAATTCAAAATTCAACATAATACCTGCTGTCTGTTTAATTTTGGCTTCCTCAACAGCATACCGTGTATGAATAAATTGTTGCACACAGTAATACTTGATAACACCGTTTTAAGTTATGTGATTGCTTTTGGCACCATCTTGCTGGCATTGCTGTTAAAGAAATTCCTTTCACAATACATAGCCGGTTTGTTTTTTCGTTTGCTGCAGCGTACCACCTGGCATATCGAAAAAAAATCTTTTGTTGATCTTATCCTGGCGCCTTTGCAGGGATTTTTTATTGTACTAATCACTTTTATTGCGCTCGATAAACTGCGTTTTCCCAAAGCAGCGCTTTTTGAAATTCACCGCATCACCTCCCGCCAGATTATTGACAGCATTGGTACCGGCCTGCTGATTGCCACCTTTATCTGGCTGTTGCTGCGCACCATCGATTTTGTGGCCCTTGTATTGAAAGAGAAAACCAGCCGTGCCCTGGCACCACGTGATAACCAGTTGATTGTTTTTTTCCGTGATTTTTTGAAAGTCATCATCGGCATCATTGGCCTGCTGTTGATTATACAGTTTTCATTTAACAAAGATATTGGCGCTTTGCTGGCCGGCTTTGGTATTGTTGGCGCAGCGTTGGCGCTGGCTGCAAAGGAAAGCATTGAAAACCTGATTGCTTCATTCATTATTTTCTTTGATAAACCATTCAATGTGGGCGACCTGGTAAAAGTGCAACAGTTTACCGGTACGGTAGAAAGAATAGGCTTGCGCAGTACACGCATCCGTACCGATTATAAAACCTACGTAACGGTGCCCAATAAACAAATGGTGGATAGCATCATGGATAACCTTACACTGCGCACCCAACGCAGGGCCGACCTTAGACTGGAGATTAGCCTGGGCACTTCACCTGAACAGTTACACCAGCTGATTACCGAAATAACCCGCATTACAAAAGACCCGCCGGTGGTAAACAGTGTTGTACTGTTAAGTGATATTGTAACCAACGCGTACATTATTGCAGTGGAGTACTACACCAGCAATATACCTGTCACCCAGTTTAATGAAACAAAACAACAGGTAAACTTTGCCGTTATCAAAGCCCTGGCTGCATTGCAGATAGAACTGGCCGGGCTTAATACCGAAGTTAAAGTGAGCGGCAAACTATCCTGAATTATTTTAAATTTTGAATTTTGAATTAGAATTAGGTAGAATAAGCGCTTAATGTTTTTAGTATTGGATAAGGATGCGGATTTATGTGTAGCATTCTTTTGATCAATACCTCAAATATTTTCTTGCGACCGTTTCTATTGTTGAACCGATAACTGTATTCATTGCAGTATGCAAAAAAGTGGTCATTAGAACATTTGTGGTGTATTCCTCGCATCCAGCTTTTGAAAAGCATGATTTGAATATGCAGTTCTTTGAAATTTCTTCCTTTTAATGACCTTATTTGCGTGATGTCCATTTCCGTGCTTAAAGTTTTGTAAGGCTGATAGTCATCGGTTCTTATTTTAGCTGATGCCGACACCCCTTTTTTCAGGGCATATCGTAAAGTGTCAGCTTTGCAATTTTCTATCGGGTTCATAAATATATTGCCGACTTTTCCATTACCCAGCAGTTCAAGGGCTATTAACGCGGCTTTTTTTTTATCAATTTTTCGGCCGTGCTGCCCCTTATTTCTGGCCCCGAGAATGAACTCGTCAACATCAACATTGTTTTGTAACGCAGCGGCTTCACTCATTGCTAACTGCACTTTGCGCTTAAACAGCCAGGCAGTTTTCTGCTGAACGCCCACCTCACCCGCCAGTTCTACTGTAGACATCCCTTTCTTTTTGGTGGTAAGGCGAAACAGCATGTGAAACGCTTTTAATAACGGTAAACGGATGTCATGAAAAAGCGTGTTTGCCGTCACACTTTCATCATATCCGCACTGCTGGCATCTGCGATGAAATCCTGTTTTACCTTTTATATATTTCTCGCACCCACAGTGCTTGCATTGGTAGCCGAATTTCCATTTATGGTCATCCAAATAACGCAAACAAGATTCGTTATCAGGAAAACAACGCGCAAATTCTATTGCGTTAATACCTTGAAACATACCTAATATATTTAGCATGAAAATACTACAATATTTAGTTACAACAAAGCATTACCTTTACGAAGAGCTTAATATGCCTAATTCTATTTTGAATTTTAAATTGATGCGATAATCGTTTGGTGAGCATTCAACATTTAAAATTTACAATTCAAAATAATCAAAGAGAGGCTTTAATCTCCAGCAAAAAAGCCTTCACTTTCTGCATAGATTGAATGATGGCAAAACGCTCATCGGCATTTTTATTTTTCTTCAGGAAATCGCGAGCGCCCTGGGTGGTAAATTTTCGCTTGCGCAGCAGGTGGTGTATCATTTCCAGCGTCTTGATATCTTCCGGGCGGAAATACCGGTCGCCTTTTTTATTTTTTTTGGTTTGCAGGTAATCATCAAACTCATTGGCCCACATGCGTATGAGCGAATGGTTAACATGAAACATTTCGGCTACCTGTCCAATGGAATAATAACTCTTTTGGTACAGCACCTCATTTTCAGGTATTTCAATGGCGTCTGCTGCCGCATCAGTATCCTTTAAAGAAAGGCGGCCGCGTTTTGAAGGTTGTTTAGGAACAAGTGGCGCAGGCTTTGGCTTACGACCGCGTTTTTTTAGCGGGGCCGATGCAGAAGCATTTGTCTCCTTGTCCGAACCGGATGAATCCGGGCCTTCATCGAACGACAGTGTTATTTGTTTAAGCTCTGGCATTGTCTTTTCAAAGATAGAGAAAAGCTGTTAGCGGTTAACTGTTAGCTTTTAGCTGTTAGGGTTAACGCTGACAAAATCTTTTATGAGTTTCCGGGAAAAAGAACTAATAGCTAACAGCTAACAGCTAATAGCTAATAACTAAAAACTAATCAAAGCTCTGGTTGGGCGAAGCGGCCATTTTAAGCAGCCGGTCAAATTGTTCTGGTGTAAGATCGTTATAAAAAAAGTATACCGGGTCTACGTGCTGGCCGTTCTTATGCACTTCATAATGGCAATGGGGGCCGGTGCTTTTACCGGTACTGCCTACCCAGCCAATGATTTCTCCGCGCTTTACCTTTTGCCCTGCACGCACTTTTACGCGCACCATATGGCCGTAAAGGGTTTCATAACCATACCCGTGGTTAATAACCACATGGTTGCCGTAACCATTACCACTGTTGCCGCCGGTAACAACCGTACCGTTGGCAGTGGCATAAATTGGGGTGCCCTGAGGTGCGGCAAAATCAAGTCCCGCATGCATTTTTACCGTTTTGTAAACGGGGTCTATGCGGTACCCAAAGCCCGAAGCAATGCGGTTCAGATCTTTATTGCTTACTGGTTGTATGGCCGGTGTACAAGCCAGCAGCACTTCTTTGTTTTTTATAAAACCGGCAATTTCATCAAATGATTTATTCTGGAAAGCCATGCGCTGCGAGAGGTTATTGAGTGTAGTGGCCACAGACCCCGATAAATCGCTTTGGCTCATGGCCTGTATCAGCTGCATTTCTTTTTGCTTTTCCATGGCTTTTGCACGGGCGCTGTCTGGTATGGGGTTGGCTTCAAAAATGGCCCGGTATACATCGTTATCTCGTTTTTCCAGGTCGGCCATCTGCTGCTGCATTTTCTTTACCTGCTCATCTAGAATATCATAATTTTCTGCAGCCGACTCATATTGCTGGCGTAATAATTTTTCTTTGGGGGAATCTACATACTTAAAAGCAATGGAAACAATGATGATGGCGGTAACTACCGAAGCAGCAATAAAACCCAGTACACGCAACAATTTAACCCGGAGAGGGGTCTCCAGTTTTTCATATCGGAGCGTATTGGTATTATAATAGTACTTGATTTTCTTCATACCCTTTCTATGGCAGAAAATGTATTTAGCGGTTTTTCAACAATGTAATCCGGTATAATAAGGATCTGCGGGCTTGTTCCACCAGCCCAAATCAATAACGCTGAACCCCTGACTTTTGGAACTTTCAAGCCCCGGAACTATAAACTAAAAACTATAAACTTACCTTTGCCACTCTTTTAAAAATCACTATTGCCGTCAAATATAGCCCTTAGAAGGGCAACTAACAACCAAAGATTGTTCCAGTATGTTAACCAGCGCAGCCATTCGTCAAAAGTTTTTGGATTTCTTTCTGTCTAAGGGCCATACCATTGTGCCTTCGGCCCCCATTGTTATAAAAAACGATCCTACCCTTTTGTTTACCAATGCCGGCATGAACCAGTTCAAAGATTATTTCCTGGGCAATAAGAAGCCTGAGCATAACCGCGTGGCCGATACCCAAAAATGTTTACGGGTAAGCGGCAAGCACAACGACCTGGAAGAGGTGGGCGTTGATACCTACCACCATACCATGTTTGAAATGTTGGGCAACTGGAGCTTTGGCGATTATTTTAAAAAAGAGGCCATTGCCTGGAGCTGGGAGCTGCTGACCGATGTACTGGGCCTTCACAAAGACCGGCTGTATGTAACCATTTTTGAGGGAGATGAAAAAGAAGGGCTGGCAAAAGATGAGGAAGCGTACGAAGAATGGAAAAAAGTAATTGCACCAGAGCGTATACTGCTCGGCAATAAAAAAGACAATTTCTGGGAAATGGGCGATACCGGCCCCTGCGGCCCCTGCACAGAAATACATGTTGACTGCCGCACAGATGCAGAAAGGATGCAGGTAGATGGAAAAAAGCTAGTCAATAATGATCATCCGCAGGTAATAGAAATCTGGAACAACGTATTCATGCAGTTTAACCGGCTGAAAGACGGCAGCCTGCAACCCTTGCCTGCAAAACATGTAGATACGGGTATGGGTTTCGAAAGACTCGTGCGTGTGATACAGGGCAAGACTAGTAATTATGATACCGATGTTTTTACAGGCACCATTGCGGCCATTGAAGACATCGTGGGTAAAAAATATGATTTTGGCGATAGCAAACAGGCCGTTGCCTTCAGGGTACTGGCAGACCATATAAGGGCGATATCTTTTACCATTGCAGACGGCCAGTTGCCCTCCAATACCGGGGCGGGTTACGTAATACGCCGGATTTTACGCCGCGCCGTACGCTATTATTATTCGTACCTCGATTATAAACAGCCCCTCTTGTTTCAACTGGTGCCTGTGCTCGCCAAACAGTTTGAGGAAGTATTTTTTGAACTCACCTTTCAGCTGGATTTTGTAACAAGGGTGGTAAAAGAAGAAGAAGAAGCGTTTTTAAGAACGTTGGCCAACGGCATCAGAATATTTGAGAATTATGTAAAAGCTGACGATGCCGCAATTATCTCAACCAATGCCGAAGATCAAAAGTATGCAGTTGAATTGCGTGATGAAGACAATACATCCAGAAAAGAAAAAACGATATCAGGCCCTTTTGCATTTAAACTAAACGACACCTTTGGATTTCCAATTGATTTAACCAGCCTTATGGCAAGGGAGATTGGATGGAAAGTTGACGGTGCAGGCTTTGATGCTGAAATGAAAAAACAAAAAGATCGTTCAAGATCTGCAGGAGCTGTTGAATCAGAAGACTGGATAGAAGTAAATGCCCAGTCGCCACTCACTACTCACCACTTACCATTTGTTGGCTATGACTCGCTTGAAACACAAAGTACTATTGTTAAGTACCGAAAAGTAAAATCAAAAGGAAAAGAATCCTACCAGATAGTATTAAATGAAACCCCTTTTTATGCAGAAAGTGGTGGACAGGTGGGCGATACCGGCGTTTTGGTAATTAATAATGAAGAATTAATCATTAATAATACCAAGAAAGAAAACGATCTGATCATTCATTTTGCTGATTCCATTCCTGCCAGCTTAGCGGGAACGGTTGTAGCAAAAGTAGATGCACAGCGCAGAAAAAAGATTGCCCTTCACCACAGCGCCACGCACCTGCTGCATGCAGCATTGCGGAAGGTGTTGGGTACCCATGTGGCACAAAAGGGATCGCTGGTAAACGATGAATACCTGCGTTTCGATTTTTCGCATTTTTCAAAAATGACCGCAACAGAAGCGCAACAGGTAGAAGATATAGTGAATGAAAAAATAAGGGCCAACATACCCGTGGTAATACAGCAATTACCGAAAGAAGAAGCGTTGAAGCTGGGTGCCATGGCCCTGTTTGGAGAGAAGTATGGAGATGTGGTACGCGTGGTAACCATCGATCCAAATTATTCGGTAGAACTGTGTGGCGGTACCCATGTTGGCGCCACCGGCGAACTCGGCTTCTTTAAAATAAAACACGAAACGGCTGTGGCTGCAGGCGTAAGGCGTATTGAAGCCGTAACCGGCACAGCGGCGCAGGACTTTATTAATACTGAGTTGTTGGAACTGCAACAATCAAAAGAGCAGTTAAAAAACCCTGCCTCATTAACTAAAGGCATTGAGAACCTGCTTACAGAAAATGCCGCGCTGAAGAAAAAACTGGAACACCTGGAAGACCGCATGCTGGTGGGCATCCGCAATGAATTGTTGCACAAAGATGAAATCATTAACGGCGTAACGTTTATAGGTGATATTGTTGAAGTAAGCAATGCCGATGCGTTGAAGAAATTGTGCTTTGACCTCAAAAACAAATTGCATGATCACCTGGCCGTGCTTTGCGCTAATATTGGCGGCAAACCCTTTGTGGCCATTGGCATGTCTGAAACCGTGGCTACCGCCAAAAACCTGGATGCGGGCAAGATCATCAAAGAACATATTGCACCGCTGATAAAAGGCGGCGGCGGCGGACAAAAAACCCTGGCCACTGCCGGTGGGCAAAATGCCGGCGCTTTACAAGAGGTGATTGATAAGGTAAAAAGTCTGTTGTAGTTTATGGTTTTGAGTTTGTAATTTTTTTAGTTCGTTTGCTGGGGTATAGGGCGTTGCCGTGGAGGTAATAGTTTCGGCAAGGCTCACGCCGGAGATTTGGGGCTAAGAGAACAAGGAGAAGAAGATGCGCTTGCCTGGCAGGTTGTTTTCGACTAGCGCTAACAGCTACGAAATACAAGAAATGTATTCCATCGCTTTGATCCGTGTTCAAAAGCCTTTTATGGTTTTTATTTCTGTTGCTTGTTTTTCTTTACTGCCCCCCTCTCCTTTGGAAAGGGGCGGGGTGAGGTATTACTAAACACTCCCTTCCATTCCATCCGTTTGATCCGCGTAATCCATTTTCAAAAGCGTGCTATAGTTTATAGTTTGCAGTTTTAAGTTCTGCTACTTTCTTTTTTGTGGACTGCTCCCTCTCCTTTGGAGCGGGCCGGGGTGAGGTATTACTAAACACTCCCTTCCATTCCATCCGTTTGATCCGCGTCATCCATTTTCAAAAGCGTGCTATAGTTTATAGTTTGCAGTTTTAAGTTCTGCTACTTTCTTTTTGTGGACTGCCCCCCTCTCCTTTGGAGAGGGCCGGGGTGAGGTATTACTAAACCACTCCCTTCCTATCAATCATCCAATCCGTGTCATCCGTGTTCAGCAACCAGTTATAGTTTTAGTGCTCTTACTTTTTTTTTCTGCCCCCTCTCCTTTGGAGAGGGCCGGGGTGAGGTATTACTAAAATACTCCCGTCCTGTCAATCCTTCCAATCCGTGTCATCCGTGTTCAAAAAACCGGCACAATAATCTGCGAATCTGCGGCCCCATCATTTAACATTTCCGAAAGTTTTCGTAATTGATAAATTCCCCCTATATTTGAAGTACGAAACTAAACGTAGACTACATTTTATCATTTAAAAACACTTATGGTATGAAACTATACTTTTCAAAAGCGGCCGGTGCGGTAACGCTGTTTGCGCTTTTTACCACCGCCTCTTTTGCCCAGGACGAAAAAAAAGAAACCACCACCCGCAAAAGTGAAGACGTAATTGTCATCACACCCAAAACCGATGTTAATGTTGATACCAAACTCACCATTGAAATAAAAGGCGATGATGTGAAGATCAACGGCAAGCCATTGTCAGAATACAAAGATGACGATGTAAAAATTTCGCGGCGCAAACACCTCGACCTGGTGATAGAAAACAAGCGCCTGGCCGAACTGGATGGCATGCGTGCCCCCGGCTCCCGTTTCAGAAGCAGCGGTGGCGCCAGCGTATTTGGCTATGGCGATGCAGATATGTCGTGGTCTGAAAACAGTAATAAAGCATTTCTGGGTGTTGGTACAGAAAAAACAAAAGAAGGCGTGTCCATCACCAGTGTATCTAAAGGAAGCGGTGCTGAAAAAGCCGGATTGAAAGAAGATGATATTATCACCAAATTAGATGATACAAAAATCAGCTCGCCCGATGAACTAACAAAAACCATTGGCAAGTATAAGCCGGAAGATAAAGTTTCGGTTACCTATCAGCGTGATAAAAAGGAGATGAAAACAACTGCTACGCTCGGTAAACGCAAAACCAGCACCTATTCTTATACTCCCGAAGCATACAACGGTTTCAAGAATTTCAACTTTGACAATGGAATGAATTACAGCTATTCTTTCAACGGCAAAGCCCGCCTTGGACTGAAAGCGCAGGAAACAGAAGACGGAAAAGGCCTTAAAGTGCTGAGCGTGGATGACGAATCAACCGCAGAAAAAGCCGGTATTAAAGAAGGCGATATCATTACCTCGTTTGATGGCACTGAAGTAAATAATGTTGAAAAATTGGGCGAGCTGGCAAAACCAGCGATGGAGAGAGGTAATTTTAAAGTACAACTCAACCGCGATGGCAAAAGCCAGGAAGTGGAAGTAAAAATTCCTAAAAAATTAAAGACGACAAGCTTATAGAGATTTTAGTATTTAGATTTTAGTATTAAGACGAGGCGGTAGAGATAATAGATATTAGATAATAGTATTTAGACGAGGCGCCAGAGAGGACGGCCGCGAGATCTTAATATGACATAATTGTACTGTTGCTTATATAACCGAAGCCGGGGTATTCACTAATAGGAATGCTCCCGGCCTTCGGTTATTGCGATCATAGACCATCGGAAACAGGCGTAAAAGGTGATTTTTCTATTCCTCCAACCCAATAAACCGGCTCACTCCCTGTCATTCTTTACGCAGGAAATTCCGCCCTGATATGGTATTTTTGTACTTTGGCCAACAGCTATGGCCTGAAGCTGGTAAAAGATGATTGATTACAACAAGTACGAAACTGTGATTGGCCTGGAAGTGCATGCGCAATTGCTTACAAAAAGCAAATTGTTCTGTGGAGACAGCGCGTCTTTTGGGGCCGAACCCAATACACATATCAGTGAGATTACCCTCGCCTACCCGGGCACACTGCCCATGCTTAACCGGCAGGCGGTAGACCTGGCCATACGGCTGGGCCTGGCCTGCCATTGCGAGATTGAGCAGCGCAACTATTTTGCGCGTAAGAATTATTTCTACCCTGATCTTTCCAAGGGTTACCAGATATCGCAACACACCACGCCTATTTGCAAGGGAGGCTATGTGGCCATTAAAACAAGTGAGGGTGATAAGCAGGTACAATTAAACCGCATTCACCTGGAAGAAGATGCCGGTAAAAGCATTCATGACCTGGATGATAACAATACCTGTATTGATTACAACCGTGCAGGTGTACCGTTGGTAGAGATTGTAACCGAGCCTGACCTGCACAGTGCAGAAGAAGCGGCGGCGTATATTACAGAATTGCGTAAGTTGGTGCGGTACCTGGATGTGTGCGATGGCAACATGGAAGAAGGCAGCATGCGTTGCGACGCCAATGTTTCTATACGGTTGAAAGGTGAAACCAGCCTGGGTGTAAAAGTAGAAGTAAAAAACCTCAATTCTATCCGCAATGTGCGCAAAGCCATAGAATACGAAGTAAAACGCATGATAGACCTGGTAGAAAATGGTGAGCCTGTTTTACAGCAAACCCGCAGCTTTGATGCCACCAATGATACCACCTTTGCTTTGCGCAGTAAAGAAGAAGCCAATGATTACCGTTACTTTCCTGACCCGGATCTGCCGCCCTTTATAGTAACGCCACAGCAATTAGAAAGTATACGGCAATCAATGCCCGCATTACCGGAAGTATTGATAGAAAAATATAAATCGGAACTGGCGCTCAGCGATTACGATGCCAGGGTAATTTGCGATGATAAAGAAACCATTACTTATTTTGAAGCACTCATAAAAGAAACCACTCATTATAAAGCAGCGGCCAACTGGTTGCTGGGCCCGGTAAAATCTTTTTTAAATGAACACGGATTGCACAGTGGTGCATTTCCGCTGCAGCCTGCAACGCTGGCAGCGCTTATAGAAATGGTAGAAACAGGCAAGCTGAGTTTTTCTGTTGCATCATCAAAATTATTGCATGCGCTGGTAGAAAATAACTCGGCTGACCCATTACAACTGGCCACCACGTTGAACCTGTTGCAGGATGCTGACAGCGGTGCCATTGCCAGCTGGGTAGACGCGGTACTGGCCAGCATGCCCGATAAAGTAGCTGAATACCGCAAAGGCAAAAAAGGATTGATAGGCTTGTTCATGGGCGAAGTAAAAAAAATATCGAAAGGAAAGGCCGACCCAAAAACGGCTACCCAACTATTAACCGAGAAATTAAATAAGTAAACGATTTGCGCTGCTATTGGTGTTTCACCAACAGTGTCAACAATCATCACACGCTAAGATAAACTCATTATATGCAAAAGAATATTCGTGTATTGGTATGGATGCTGGTGTTGCCCGTTCTTTTTATTGCCTGTAACCAAAAAACAAAAGGTGGGTTTGTGGTAAATGTAACGTACAAAAACGCCGATAAAATGGTTCCGCAAAATTACGGCGACAATTCCGGAGATTCTGTGGCAGTAGTAGGCCCCGTGCATATTATGCTGGAAGAAATTCCTTATGGTGCAGACGCGCATCCGGTTATACTGGATTCTATTTTGCTTACAGGTAAAGAAGGAAAAGTTACCCTTAAAGGCACCGGAAAAGAAGAAGGTGTTTACCAACTGCTGATTGAAAAGGGGCCGGTGGTATTACTAATCAACGACGTTGAAAAAATAAATGTGGAGATTGATTTAAGCAAGCGCGATAATTATTATACCGTGTCTGGTTCTGAAGCAAGCGAACACCTGAAGAGCTTCATAAATCGGTACGACGAAAAAGCATCCGCCATCAACAACGTTTTTGCAGAAATTGACAGCCTGAAACAATTTGGCGGTACAGACAGTGCACTGATTGCTGCTACCAACAGAAAGAATAAAGCCATTACCTCACTGAATGAATACCTGGCTACTTTTATTGATAAAGCAGATAGTCCGGCAGAAAGCATTTTTGCATTGGGTATGGGTTCCAGATCTTTTCAGAGCGATGAATTTGGCAAGTTGCTGACCACCGTGGTAAAAAGGTTTCCGGAGCATGCAACGCTGGCACAACTAAAAACAACATACGATGCGCAGCAGGCGCAGGTTAATAAAAGAAGGGAGGCTACCACTTCATGGACGGGTAAACAGGCACCCGATCTGGCTTTGCCATCAGTTGACGGTAAAACGATTGCGCTTTCTTCTTTTCGCGGTAAATACGTGCTGGTAGATTTTTGGGCCAGCTGGTGCGGCCCCTGCCGTGCCGAGAACCCCAATGTGGTGAACGCCTGGAAACTTTTTAAGGATAAAAATTTTACCATTCTGGGTGTTTCGTTAGACCGTGAAGGTGAAAAAGACAAATGGTTAAAAGCTATTCACGATGATCAGCTTACCTGGCCGCATGTAAGTGATTTGCAATATTGGAACAGCAAAGCCGTACAAACCTTTAAGTTTGAAAGTATTCCTTACAATGTATTAATTGATCCGCAGGGTAAAATAATTGCAGAGAGCCTGCGTGGCGCGGCACTGGAAAGTAAGCTGAACGAATTGTTGCAATAAAATTTACCTTATCACCATACTGCTTCATTACATGATAGAAAATGCCGCCCTTAAACAGAGCGGCATTTTTGTTGAAACCAGTACCGTGCAATAAACAACTAGTTTGGTTTTTTTACCGGTGCGCTGGTAGAAGAGGGCGGATTAAGTGATGTTTCATCATCTGGTACATCCCAATAGTCGGGGAAATTATAATTGATAGTTGCATTGGTGTTAACAGCGCCGGTAGCTGAATTTACCACCACCGCTTTTGTTCTGCCGCCACCTTTTGACACATCATCCAGCACCCCCCATCTTCTGGCATCGTACAGCGCTACATCGCGGTAAATAAGCCCCACACGTCTTTCGCGTCTTACTTCTTCATATGCCAGTGCCGGATCTGTAATTACACCGGCTGTTGCGGCAAGCCCTGCCAGTTGGTAGGTACGTACTGCATCTACGCTGGCAAGTCCTGTGGCAATATTGCCCAGTTTAATGTTGGCTTCCGCTTTCATCAGTTCATTTTCTTCATATGAGCCGGCAATAAATAATTCAAACTGGCCCACTACTTTACTGGTGATAGACGCTGTTGTATACGTTTTGGTAATGCCCCCGCTGTCAAGCTGCCGCCAGCGTGTACTAAAAGTAAAGCCGCCTTTGGTATTGAAGTAAGTGGAGGTTTGCACAAAATTATTGGCCAGGCGTTTATCGCCTGGCTTATATTCTTGTATTAAACGCTCACTGATTTTGTAGGTAGTACCGGTAGGCGTACCGGTTGTTAATGCCGCTGAGTTGCCACCGGTGGCACTCATAAAATTACCGGTAGCGGCCGACCTGGCGGTGAAAACAAGATCAGTGCTATTGATACCGGTGTTGGCAAGTGCCAGCAACGCCGTCCAGTCTGCGGTGGTCATGTCTTTCACCCGTTTATTCACCAGCAGGTTACGGGCCTTCATGGTATTGATGGTATGAATAAACATGGTGGGTGTAAGTATACCGCCTTTGCCTGTTTGTGTTTGGGTGGGAATCAGCAGTTTCATGAGGTTGGTGTAATCTGCCATGGTGGTAATGGCATTGAGCGCGGTTACAGCTTTATCAAAGTTGGCATTTGCTTCAGTGATAATATCGGCGCTTGGCTTGTATTCATTGGAAAGCGCATTCACATCATTTTTAATTAAACCGGCATAATATTGAGAACCAATGTGCGAATATGCAAATCCTTTCCAGAAGTAAGCCCAGGCCTTCATGGTATTCTTTTTTGAAACAGAATCGCCCGTAAACTTTGTTTGCTCAAGTATAGACAATACATAATTGCAGGCATTGTTCATATAATACATCCAGGTCCATTCATAATACAGTGCGTTTGAACCCGCCTGTGTGCGCGAATTATTAACAGACATTACTGTTTTTACCGGGGCCGAATTGGTAATCTTGGTACCATCATCCAGTATTACATAATCGGGCAGGCTGATTTGGTTGGTAACATTGTTTGCGGCTTCTGAAGTAACCACATCCGCCATCAGATCATGGTAGCCTGAACCTAAAAACCAGTAAGTACTTCCCAAAAAGGAGTTGGTATATTTTGTATCTGTAATGCCATTAAATCCGTTGGTGTATACCGCGCCAAGGCCAAGCGAGGCAATACCGCTTTCGCTGGCTGCACTGACTGGGCTGGGGCTGTTTGGATTATTGACATCGAGTTCTGATTTTTTACAGCCGGCAGTAAAAGCCAGTGCCGCGCTGCAAATAATATATAGAAGTTGTTTTTTCATGATTACATTTTTTAGCATTTAGAATCCTACGTTTATACCTACCTGGTAGGTCTTGTTGTTGGGCATTGATACATAGTCCACGCCACGGTCGAAACCAGAGTTATTGGTGCCTGAGCTAACTTCAGGATCCATTCCGGTGTATTTAGTATGCGTCCAGATATTTCTTCCGCTGAATACTACCTGCAGTCTTTTAAAATACCGCAGTTTTGAAATCTTCAGTACATCTATTGCCAGCGAAATATTTCTCAGGCGCAGAAAGGAGGCATCCTCATAGAAATAATCTTTCACAGAGTTTCTGGCGCCGTTGATGCTACCAAATTTATCGGCGTAAGCGCTGGTATAATAGTTCGCAAAGGCGCCGGTTTTACCGTTTACTGTGATGGGCTCGCTCCAGTCATCATGTATACCATCGCGGTACATCCATTCTTTTGTCTGGTTATAGAGGTGGCTGCCGTGTATCCAGTCCATCTGAAAACTAAACGTAAGAAACTTGTAGCTAAAGGTGTTGATGAACGCCATGTTGAATTTAGGGTTGGGGTCTCCGAAAGCGTAGTTTTCATTGGTAAACAAAATGCCTTTGGTGGCAGTATCAACCAGGTTGCCATTTACCACCTGGTATTTGCCCTGGTCTGCCTTGGCTATATAAGGTGTACCGTCCTGTTTGGTCTGGTTTACATCGTGAAAAGTTTTCAGACCGTACAACTGTCCAATTTTTGAACCCGACTGCAATACATAGTTACCGTAACCGGCGCCACTCAGTACAATAATGGATCCGCCGCCGGCAATTTCATCTATCTGTGAGCTTTGGTGGTTAAAGTTTACGGTCATGTCCCAATTAAAATTCTTGGTAGTAACCACTGTTGTATTCAGGCTGAATGTGTAGCCCTTTGAAGAAAGCGACAATGCATTGTTCAAAAGGTTGTTGCCATTAGAGGGAGGAGCATCTATCTGAAAAATGCCTTCAATACTTTTTCTTTTCCAGAACGTACCGCTTAGGGCAAGATTGTTTAACCAGGCACCGTTACCGGCCTTGAAAACGATGTCTGCACCTACTTCAGATTCTTTGGAAACTTCTACTACCAGGTCTGGGTTGGGCTGGGTGGCAGGAACGCTAAAAGCAAGGTTGGCACCTACGTTGCCCGTGGTAAGAATGGGATACCTGTCAAAAGCACCGGGTTGAATACCGGCTTCACCATAACCGCCACGTATTTTAAACTCAGGAATGATATCTGATACCTTATCCCAGAAAGGAAGTTGTGATACCCTGAACCATCCATTACCGTTATAAAAAGTTTGTGCGGTAGAGCCTCCGCCAAATGCAGAAGAGTAATCGCTTCTGAAACCACCGCGGATACCTACCACGTTACCATAATCGATGGCTTCATTTACAAATGTACCAAAGGTGATAAAAGGCGTAACGCGGTCTACGGTTACCTGCTGGCTGCTGGTTTGGCGCATGTTGTAGATAGCGTAAAGCGGCAATCCATCGCCGGTGCTGGTATAGGCTTTGGCTACGTTTTTACGGTAATCGTACCCGGCAAGGGTGGTAGAAGTAATAGGCAGTTTAAATCCAAAGTCTTTTTGAAAATCAAAATGCAGATTGGCTGTTGTAAGTGCATTCTGAAAAGTGGTGGTGTTGCTGGTATTTGATATACCGCCTTTTGCTGTTGTGCCGGTACCTATAAATGACCCCGTACTGATAACGCTTAGGTTAAGGGTCTGGTTTTTATAAACATTGTTGATGTCTTGCTTTTCGTAGTTGATACCGTATTTAAAATCAACATCGAAGAATTTATTGACCTTATAAGATGCCTGTATGTTTTGTACAATGCTCACTGTTTGGTCTGTACCAAACGCGTATTGTTTGTAGTAATTGGGGTTGGCGCCGTTTACGCTTACAGGAGAAGCGTTGAGGCGGTACGCATAATCTCCGTTAGCATCCTTCCAGTCAAAATTAAAGAAGGGTGAGCTATTGGTAATCTGGTAAAGAATATTGGGACCATCTTTGAAGTAGGGGTTGAAATCGTTCTTTTTAAAAATGGCCTGGGTAATGGAACGGATTTTAAACCCTTTGAATAATTCAACGCCAATATTTGACGTAAGGTTGGTACGCCTCAGTGCGCCGTTGTCTTTAAAAACGCTTTCCTGGTAACTGTTAGAAACAATTAACGCATAATCAGATTTGTTACCACCACCACTGATGGCCAGGCTGGTATTTAAATTGGCGGCACTGCTGAATACCTGTTTGAAATGGTCATAAAATTGAAAATTGCCGGTATAGGGTTTGTTGGCATTGTTATTAGGATCGGTATTGGCCCAAACCAGGCTTCCCTGTGTTTTGCCATCTATATTGGTGCCGGAAGTGTAGGTGCCGTCTGGCCTAATGTTGATGACTACTCCATTAAGGTCAACAATATTACCACCCGCATCTGTTTTATAGGCGTGGGTGGCTGCCTGGGCAACATTGCCATTGTTTAAGTAAGTGCTGGAGCCATAGCTTGAAGAAAAATCAATGGCCATCTGGTTGGCTTTTCCTTTTTTGGTAAAAATCTGGATAACGCCATTGGCACCCTGTGCACCATACAAGGTAGATGATGCGGCGCCTTCTACCACTTCTACCCTTTCAACGCTGTTGAGATCAAGCGAGCCTATATCTGTAGCAGATACTGCAATACCGTCTACCAGTACCATGGGGCCGGTACCGTACCTAACGGTGTTGATACCACGCAGGAGGATATTCATTTTAGCGCCGGGCGTACCGTCGGAACTGCTGATTTGGGCTCCGGCAATCTTTCCGGCAAGTGCCTGGGCAAGGGAGGCTGAAGGAACGGGGGGAAGTTTATCTGCCGTAACCGTTTCTACTGAAATGCCTACTTTCTTTTTACTGGTTGCCACGCCCAGCCCGGTTACCACCACTTCGCTTAAGGCGTTGGGGTCGGTCTTCAGGCTCACCACTATGTTGTCGGTGATGGGAACTGTTTTTGTTTCAAAGCCAAGCGAGGAGATTTGGAGCAATGAGCCCTTGGTGATCTTCATTTGAAAGCTGCCATCCATTTGGCTTACCACCCCGCTCTGGGTGCCTTTTACCATAATGGAAGTGTTTGGAATGGGATTGCCTTTGTCGTCGGTAATTTTACCGATAATGGTTCGCTGCTGGGCAGAGAGCTGTACGCAAAGCAGTACAGCCCCCAGCAGGAGTGTAAGTTTTCTCATGTTTTTAGTTTAAGTAGTTAGTTGTATTCCGGTTTTTGAGGCCGGTTACATGCGAGGGCCATGCAAACTAAAAATAAGGAAAAAACACACGTAAATAATATTATAAAATAAAATATGTAAAAAATAATACCGAAGTATTATAAAAATTACAATTATCAACAATTATTCATTACATATAATTTATTTTAATATGATTTTTTAAAGTCATTTGTGCCTTGGTAGTTATTAATTCGCATTTAAAATCAATAATTCCTACATATATTAAAATTGTATATATAATAGTCAGCTTGTTTATACCCCAGTAATAGGGCAACATGTTGGCTATAAATTAAAAAAATGCCGCTCTAAGGGAGCGGCACTTTAAACGTTTGTAGACTTCGATACTAATTATTGTCTGTCATCAGCTTATTCAGTGACAACTCATCAATCGAAATAGGGAAAACATATTGGCTTTCTGTAGGCGCTTTTGACGGTGCCGCTCCTTTTGCAGGAATAGTTTGCAGCAAACGCATCAGGTCGTTGTTCCTTAAACCTTCGCCCAGGAACTCAATCCTTCTTTCTGTAAGTATCAGGTTGATCAGTTCAGCCTGAGTTGCAGGAGCAAGTACTGTTGCGGCATCCGAACGGCCGTGGACAGCATTTAGCAAAGCAACTGCTTTTGCATCAACAGCAGTTCCTGTTCTTGCCAAAGCTTCTGCCAGGTTTAGTAAAACCTCTGGCCAGCGTATTACCGGTGCGTAATCTGTGTATTGAACTCCTGTGGTGTATTTAGATACATATTGTTTACCACTACCTGCGGTAAAAAGCAGGCTTCTTCTTTTATCGGCAGGCTTCCATGCAGTAGTATTACCAACAATGCCGGCAGCATTCAACGAATAAATGGTAGAACCCGGGGTGCTGCTGGTTTGATAATAATAACTACCCAGGGAGTTTTGCGTGCCGGGATAATCCAGCGGACTGGCAGTAGTGGTAAACGGCATAGACAGTACAGACTCACTGGTTGTATATGGAGCTTTGAATACCAATGTAACATCTGCCTGTAAAGTATTGGCAACGCCACCGCCCGTAGCGGTAAATGGAGCAGTTGCAGGCACTATTTTATTGGCTTCTGTTATTACGCTGGCATAGTTCTGCATGCTCAGGTATACCCGTGTTTTTAAAGCAATAACTGTGTTCTTGTGTATCCTGGTTGTGTTGTTATAGGCAGTTGAATAAGAGGCTGGAACACCCGTTTCAGCGGCATTCAGATCATCCAATATTTGTTTGTATACCTCAGCCACACTGCTGCGTGCAATATCTGAACTGCCCGCGCCTTTAATACCTGTCAGACGCAAAGGAACACCTGGCTTGCTACCAGCTCCATCAGCATATGGTTTGGCAAAAAGCTGCAACAAGCTGTAATAAGAGATTGCGCGAATGAATTTTGCTTCGCCAATATAGTTGGCAGAAAGTGTGGCACCCACAACAGCAGACCCTTTAGCCGCCATACCTTCTAAAAAGATATTTGCACGGTTAATAGTAGTATATGGCTGAGCCCATGCACCTTTCACCGATGTAGAGTTGTTGGCAAGGTTAAGTGTCCACACATCATACGCAGTAACCAGGTTGTTGTCATCAGCTATAAAATCTTCACCCCGTACATCGCCATATACCTGGTAACGTCCACCCAGGAATGTTCCGGATTTCATGGCGCTGTACACTGATAATAATTGGCCTGTTACACGGTCTGGTGTGTCAAAAGATGTAACGTCCGATATAGTTGTCTCGGGGGGCGAATTAAGGTAATCTTTTTTGCAGGAACTGAAGCTGGCCATAGAAACCAGCCCTGCAGCTATTATATACTTATTGAAATTTTTCATTGATTTTCTATTTAATGTTATTAAAAGCCTAATTGCAATCCAACAGTGAGCGTGCGTGCGTTAACAACGCTGTTTCTTTCAGATCCAAAACCTGCTGAGTTGGTACCATTTGAAGAAACTTCCGGATCAGAACCAGGATAGTTGGTCCATACGGCCAGGTTTTGACCGCTCACATACATTCTAACATTAGAAAGCTTGGCTTTGTCAATGATGCTCTTTGGTAAATTGTAGCTCAGTGTAAGCGTTTTCAGTTTTACAAAATCGCTGCTGAATACGTTGAAGTCAATAGGAATGGTGTTACCATAAGAAACGTTATCTGTGTAAACCGGTTTTACAAAGTTGGTAACATCGCCTGGTTTTTGCCAGTAAGCCAGCACGTCTGTGGCATTGTTCCAGTAACGTTGGTCATGCAGACCCGCGTTGGTACCATAAGACATATAGCCGCCATACTGGTAAGTAACCAATACATTTAAATCAAATCCACCAAAGCTGAAAGTGTTATCCCAACCACCACTTATTTTTGGTAACGTTGGTTTATACATTACGGCATCAGCCGCCTGGCTGATAGCTGGTGCTGTCGTTCCATCGTCTTTGTAGGTCCAGTTACTGGCGCCAGTTGGTACAATGTGCTGGTATTCTACTGCACGGCCTGCTTTGTTGTAGAAAATTCTTCTTCCGTTAGCGGGGTCAACGCCACCTGTACGAACAATCCAAAGATATCCTACTGAATAACCAGGTATTGTTCTGTTTACGTTTTCACCGGTTGTACCAGAACCAGTAAGGTACAATACCTCTGTTAATCCGGGGGCGAGTGCAGTAACTTCATTCTTTACATAAGTAATGTTGAAGTTGGATGACCACCTGAATTGCTTGCCCAGTATGGGTGTTCCGCTCAAAGTAAGTTCTACACCTTTATTGTACATAGAACCAACGTTGGTAGCAATATTATTAGGAACGCCAGTAGACGGTGATTGGGGAACATTCAGAATCAATCCATCGATATTATTACGGAAATAAGCCGCATCTACCGTTAAGCGATCTTTAAGAATGCCGAAAGTAATACCTATATCAGTTTTCTTACTGGTTTCCCAAGTCAGCTGGTCATTACCCGCATTGCTGAAACCCAATGTGGCGGTACCGCCATATAAGCCTGATGAAAATGAGGAGTAGATATCGTAATCGCCGATGCCGGAAATATTTCCCACTTTACCATAACTACCCTTGATCTTAAAGCTGCTGAATACTTTTTCAAGTCCTGCATCAGCCCAAAATTTCTCACGGGCAATTTCCCAGCCTGCAGATGCACCCCAGAAAACACCTTTCTTCACACCCAATGCGGAGTATTCATCCTGGCGTACGTTTCCACTCAGGAAGTATTTTTTGCTGAAGTTATAGTTCAACCTTCCAAAAGAAGACAACAGGTAGTTCTTACCAAAAATATTGGCCGTGGCATTATTGGTAGAGAAACCCGCCTGTACAACTGAATAAGAAGGATCGAGCAATACTGTTCTGTCAATACCATAACCTGTAACGGTTCTGCGCTGTTGCTCGCTACCCACCAATACGCTTACAGAATGTTCGCCAAATGTATTGTCAAATTGTGCTGTATTGGTCCACACCCAGTTCTTTCTTCTGCGGTATGCGGCAATGGCTTCTCCATTCGAGCCCTGGCCAGTACCGTGTATCGGCGTGTAAAACTGGTCATTATCGCTGCTGATATAATCTATACCGTAAGCAGTTCTCAATGTAAGCCAGCTAATAGGTTTCAACTGAAAATATACATTTGATTGAATGTGATCCACCTCGTTATTTTCCCTGTTCTTATCGAGCAGGATTACCGGGTTGTAAAAACCAACCTGGTTACCCGTAACTACATTGGCACCAGGTCCAATGAAAGTAGCGCCAATATTATAGCTGCCATCATTATTATAAGGCGAGATACTTGGTGCGTTTACCAGGGCTGTACGGCCCAATCCCGCAGTTCCGTAAGCTTCACCGGCCAAAGAGCCGGAAGAAACAGCTGCCAGGTTTTCCTCATTAGAGTAAGTTATCTTACCACCGATACTGATCACTTTATTTACGCGGCTGTCTACATTCAATAAAATGTTTTTCCTCTTATAGTCGTTTTTCCTGATGATACCCTGTTGTGAAGTATAACCACCAGAAAAATAATAAGTAGTGTTATCGTTTCCACCAGATACATTAATAGAATTGCTGCTGGAAAAACCCCTGCGATAAATATAATCGTACCACTTGGTATCAATAGGTTTACCACTTGCGTCGTTGGCAATGGCAAATTTGGGTAAAGTAGAAACACCACCAAGCGTAAAATTAACACTGCCCGGGCGAATTGAATTCGCATTGGCAACGGCTACGTTTTTGTAATCGGTGTATTGTTGTGCGTTCAGCAATTCAGGTAAGCGCATGGCAGAAGTCCAGCCAGCCCATCCATCATATGATACACGGGGCCTGCCGCTTTTTCCTTTTTTTGTGGTGATAAACACAACGCCATTGGCAGCACGGCTACCATAAATAGCGGTACTGGCCGCATCTTTGGCAATATCAATGCTTTCAATGTCTGCAGGGTTAATGTTTGCCAGTGCATTACCTGAGGCAGCAGTTAAGGTTTGGTCGCCTGTAAAAACTACCACACCGTCTACTACTATCAATGGCTGCGAGCTAAGAGATATTGAATTGGTTCCCCTGATTCTGAAAACCGGTGGGGCATTAAGTACACCTGAGGCTGTAGTAACCTGTACACCTGCTGCACGGCCACCAAGTGCCTGGTCAAAACTTTGTACGGGGCGTTGGGCTACTGCAGCACCAGATACAGTGCTTACACTACCGGTAGCCTCTTTTCTTTTCTGCGTACCATAACCTACCACCACTACTTCCTGAAGATTTCTGTCGGAAGACTGGAGGCTGGCATCAATAACACCTTTGTTGCCAATGTTTATTTCCTGCTCGGCCATGCCGATAGATGAAATAACTAATACACGGGCATTCTCGGTAATGGAAAGGGAATAAGTACCGTCTTGTTTTGTTGTGGTGCCGAGGTTGGCACCCTTTACGGTTACGGAAGCGTTTGGGACCGGAGTACCACTACCGTCTGTTACTTTGCCGGTGATGGTACGCTGCTGCCCAAAGAGTTGTACGCAAGAAAGTACAACCCCCAGCAGTAATAGGAGTTTTCTCATGTTATGTTGTTAATTGGTTTAAAAAAAGAGACCAAATTTATAGATAGAATACAAACTTGCCAAGATAATATGACAAGAATAATAGATAATAGCTGCTGCCAGTCGTCAGTATTTTTATGATTTGAAAGTACCTGTAAAATTTTAATTGGCAATGGTTGGCTGTTATGCAAGAAGCGGCCTATTATTGATAGACAGCTGATTTTGAACCATGTTTTTGGCATTACGCAAAAAAAATCCCCGCATTGCTGCGGGGACAAATTGACTTTTCTGTATAAAACAGCTTAATACGTGGGGTTCTGCGCAATGATAGGGTTAGCGTCTCTTTCACTTTGCGGAATTGGCCATACAAACCGGTAATCTGTATATGCAATAGCTGCCTGTCCGGGCGTATACCCGGCACCACAGTTATAGGCTGCAAAACCAGCAGCGCCGTTATTACCATTTACAGCTTTTGCAGGAATACCGCCTGTGCTAAAATCAGGGTCTTTTGCAAGACGTGAAATATCAGACCAACGACGTCCTTCACCCAGGAACTCGATTCTGCGTTCAAGTAAAATGGCTTTTACCAAATCATTCTTGGTTGCAAATGTTACATACTGTTGTGCAGCAGGTGTAGCTAACGAGCGGTTTCTTACTGTGTTCAACAAGTCTATGCCTTTTTGCGATACAGTTCCGGCAGTTCTTGCCTCAGCTTCTGCCAGTGTTAGCAATACTTCGGCATACCTGATTTGCGGAGCATAATCGCCACGATTGGTGTAATCGCGATATTTTGTGATAAAATAACTTTGGTTGCCTGCATTATTTAAACCAGCTACCACCATAGCAGTGCCGCGTCTTTTGTCATCACATAACCAGCCTGCATTGTTCCAGATAAGCGGAGAAATAGCTACCAGTCCGCGACCAGGTGTTGTACCTACGTTGCTGGCTGCGCCATACATAGAAGCTAGACCACCATTGCTACTGGGTGCATCGCTTGCATCGTTTTTAATTGAGAATACACTTTCCAGGGAGTTATTATTGGCAAATGGACCATCTGGTGTTGCTGTTAGTGCCCAGCCGCCAATGGGGCTCACATTAGTGTTTGGCGTAAGCGGGTTGAGGGTAGCAGGTGTAATTTTTGCACCTTCTTGTATAACGCCAGGTATACTTGCGCCCATAAATGTTCCGGTTGTCCATAATCCAAGATGAGATTTGATTCTCATTTTCAAAGCAATGGCTGCTGCTTTGCTGGCACGATAAACAAAAATATTATTGGGCAGGTTGGTCTCTGCAAAATCCAAGTCAGCCAGTATTTTTTGATAAACACTGTCTACGCGCATCCGCGGACTATTCAATATACCTGCAACTGCATCGCTATTACTAATGGGAACATCTCTATAGGGGATGCCTATTTGATTGCCATTTCCATCAAGGTAAGGCCTTGCCCAATGAATTAGCGCTTCATGATGAGCCATTGCTCTCAAAAAGCGACATTCAGCTTCATACTGAGTGGCCACTGCTGAAGTAAGTATACCGCTGCTTCCTGCTTTCCGGAAACCATCAATACCAATATTGGCATTGTTAATTAATATATACAGGCCTTTCCATAACCCAACGGTATTGGGAGCAGTAGCATTATATGTTCCCTGGTAAGTAACCTGGAAAAATGCGGCTACGTTAAACATGTCTTCACCACGCATATCACCCTGTTCAATATTGGCAGCACCAAATGGATAACCCCTTCTATCTGTTGTACCATTTACAAACGTGGTACTCTGTGCTGCATCATAAATACCATTTAAACTTAGTAGGCAACGGTCTGCTGTTGCAAAAGCCGTAGCATCCGTAATATTATTATTGGGACTTGTATCCAATACTTTTTTACAACTGAAGAGGGCAGCTGCAAAAAAAACAACTAGAATTATTTTATTCATACCAATTAATTTAATTTTTATCATCAAATCAAAATCCAACTGACAGTCCAAAAGAAATGGTTCTAATCTGTGGGGCTACCGCTGCGTCAACGCCTATCGCGCTGATGTTATCAGGGTCTGCGCCTTTGTATTTCGTCCATACATAAACGTTCTGCGCCTGGGCATAGAGTTTTACAGATTTTACATACCCACCGCTCCACTGGTCAATACTTTTTGAATTCACGGCATAGCTCAGCACAATATTTTGCAGTCTCAGGTAATCACCTTTCTCTACAAAGCGTGAAGTAGCATTGCTGGTAGCATTCATATTTGCTGCAAGACCATAATACAATCTTGGAACATCAGTAATTTGTCCGGGAGTAGTCCACCTGTTAAGCATTTCTTTACCATTGTTCTGGAAGCTCATGTTTGCCAAGGCTTCCTGGCGGGTATAGTTCATGATTTTGTTACCACCAGAGTAGCGGAACATAAAGTCAAGCCCAAATTGTTTGTAGGTAAAAGTATTGCTGAATGCACCATACCATGTAGGTGTGCTGGTACCCAGGTTTACTTTATCTGTAGCAGCCAGTGAGGAAGCTGCGCCTACTGCACCAGTAGTTTTATCTGCCAGGTAGAAATTACCAACTGTACCAACAGCAGCATTAGTATTGTATTGTACCAGTGTGCCATCTGCTTTCTGCCACATAGCGTTTCCATTAGCTGGGTTTACTCCGGCAGAAACGTAGCCATAAATAATATTAATAGGATCTCCTGTGCGTATGATATTGTAAGCGCCGTTTGAAATATTGGCAACTGGCTGGCCACCTACATTATACAAGGAAGTAATTTTGTTTTTAACTTTTGAATAGTTCACATTAAAATCCCAGGTAAAATCGCGTGACTTAATAATGCTACCACTCAAAGACAACTCAATACCACGGTTGTTTAATTTTCCGATATTCTGTGGAATGGTACCGCCAGATAAATCAAGCGATCCAACCAATCCTGCACTCAAAGGTTGCGGAACGTTCAATACCAGGTTGTCTACATCATTCAAAAACCAGTCAGCAGTAAAATTGAACCTGTTTTTAAAGAGTCCCAATTCTATACCGATATCGTATTTGGCACTTGTTTCCCACTGCAAATCAGGATTACCAACGCCTGAAGGTGCAAGACCACCCAGGTTGCCATACAACGCCGCACCAAAGGTGGTGAGGTAAGGATAACCGCCCAGTGCATTACCTACTTTAGCATAAGATCCTTTGATCTTTACTTCGCTGAATACATTGCTCAGGCCTGGCGAATTCTGCCAGAAAGCTTCCTGTGAAGGGCGCCAACCAATTGAATATCCTGGAAATGTACCGTATTTTCTACCCGGCGCTAGCGAGCTCTGTCCATCGCGGCGTATACTTGCCTGAATAAAATATCTGCTCTTGAAATCATAATTGAAACGACCAAACAATGACGTGAAACCGGTATTGTCGTAATTACCGCCTACGGTCTGTACACCATTTGAATTGGAGATAACGTTTTGGCCAACAAAAAATGGATCCGAAATGGGGTTACCATCTGCAGAGAACCATTTGTAGGTTTGTTTTTGCACCTCGTTACCACCCGTAAGGAAGAAATTATGGCCTTTCAGAGAAAGGTTATAATTGAAATAATTTGACCAAACCAGGCGGAGCCAGTTTTGTGTTACGTTATAGTTTTCACCCTTACCATAGCTATCTCCATGAAATGGATTAAGGCCCTGGTAAGCGTAGTCGTTTAACATATCAATGCCCACCTGCGTGCGCAATTTCAAGCCTTTAACAACAGATGCTTCCATAAATGCATTGTCGATAATGCGGTATTTATCAGAAACATATTTATCTGTGCGCAGGATGTAAGCTGTGTTGCCAAAGTTGTCATCAATGGTAGAACCATTGGGCCCTTTGTCTATCTGGTTAGCTGTAGGATAATTAATATTATAGCCAGACAATGTGCGTGCATACGGAGAAACATTTGGCAACAAACGCAGGGTGGAAGCTATAGAACCACCCAATGCATTAGAGCCTTCGTTCTGGCCAAAGTCTTCCTGGCGGGTGATAGATAAATTGTTGCCGATCTTTATGAATTTGTTCAACTCATGATCCAGGTTCATACGGATGCGGTATGCCCTGTTGCGGTTGCTTACAATGATACCTTTCTGATCTGAAAAGTTGAGCGATAGATAATAAGTAGTTTTATCGCCACCGCCTTGTACACTTAAAGTATGGGCCTGCACAAATGCATTGTTGTTCATCACTGCCTTCTGCCAGTCGGTATCTGAAGTGTCTGCACTGGCATTTACCCCAGCGCGGATTGCCTGGCCTGCATTGGTCAGTTTCTCGTTAGCGATCAGTTCAAACTCTTTTGCGTTTAGCAAATCAAATTTCTTTGCTACTGTGCTAAAACCAAAGGTTGCATCATAACTTACTTTAGCACGTCCTCTTACACCTTTTTTGGTTGTAATCAGGATTACACCCGCAGCAGCTCTTGAGCCATAGATGGCTGTGGCAGAACCGTCTTTCAGCACATCGATGCTTTCTATGTCATTGGGGTTAATATCTCCGAGTGTATTGGAATGACCAACACCGGCCGCGTCTAAATTAAGTACCGGGGTACCATCTACCACAATCAGCGGATCATTGTTACCGGTAATAGAGGCAATACCCCTAACCCTTATACGGGCAGGTGTATTAATTGAACCGCCTGAATTGGTAACCTGCACACCTGGTGCACGGCCGGCCAGTTGCTTATCAACAGAGGGGCTCATTAAATTAGCAAACTCCTTTACGTCAACTTTTGCAGAAGAACCGGTAAAAGCTTTTTTCTGCTGTGTTCCATAACCCACCACTACCACTTCAGAAAGGCTTTTTTCTGCAGACTGAAGTGAGGCATTGATAACTGCTTTGTTACCGATGCTTAATTCCATAGGAGTAAGCCCTATGGATGAAATAACCAGTGTTTTTGAATTTGCCTGAACCGGGAGGGTGTAGTCACCGTCGGCGTTAGTAGTAGTTCCCGTAGTGGTACCTTTAATCACCACTGAAGCGTTGGGAAGAGGGGCACCGTTAGCATCAGTTACTTTTCCGGTAACTGTTCGCTGTTGTGCAAGCATTTGCAATGCTGCAAACAGCAGAGCCCCCATAAGGAGCATTAGTTTTCTCATGTTATGTCATTAATTGGTTTAAAAAAATAGGACAAATTTATAAACCGTATAAACTTGCCAAGATCATATGACAAGAATAATACGTAATAGCTGCTGCCAGCCTTCAGTAAATTTTGAAATATTGATACAGGTTATGAACCGGCAGGCATGGCAAAGCCTTTGAGACTGTATAGGTCATCCTGGGCTCGTTCTGTAGTTGAAATACTGGCGGATGAATTAATACAAGTCGCAGAAAATCATATGATTAACAGCGTACGTTCATTTTTCTTACAATACTGCTTTGTTTAGTGTGCAACGGTGGTGGCGAACCAGGTATACCACGTAAAACCCCGCTATTTTTTAAAATCATTCACAGGATTTTATTGCGGCAAAAGCGGACGCGAAATGCCGCTATAAGCTTCAGCAAAAAGACTCATCAACACCTTATTTTTTTCTGTTGCTGCCCAGGCTGATGAGTAATGCCGGCAATAATATCAAATTCGTAAGCGTAGCCACTACCAGCGTTAAAGAGGTAAGCCACCCCAGCGCCTGTGTACCACCAAAACCACTGAAGCAAAAAATGATAAAGCCGGCAATAAGCACCAGCGAGGTATACACAATACTAATGCCTGTTGAGTGAATAGTGGCAACTACCAGCTGTTGTTGGGTATGGGTTGTATCTGCCTTTTGCTCCTGCTTATAATTAACCAGAAACCGTATGGTAATATCAATGGCTATACCCAGTGCAATACTGAAGATGAGTACGGTGGAGGGCTTTAATGCAATACCCACCCAACCCATGATGCCCGCAGTTATTACCAGCGGAATTACATTGGGTATGAGCGAACACAGCAGTATGCGCACAGAGCGGAAGAGGTAAAGCATACACAGTGCAATCAGGCCGAACGCCCATAATATGCTGTCTTTTAATCCTTTGATAATAAAACTGCTGCCCTCAAGAAAAGTTACGCTGGTACCGGTAAGCTCAACCGAATATTTGGAAGAATCAAAGTAATGCGCGGCTTTATCCTGAATTTCCTGCAGCAATACAGGGAGCCGCTTACTGCCCACATCGGCCATATTTACGCTGATGCGTGCTTTTTGTTTGCTACTGTCCATGAACGAACTTAACAGCTTGGTGAGGTCATTGCTTTTGTTTCCCCCGGCAGTGTCTGTTCTTGCAGTAAGGTAAGGCGCCAGAAAACTGATATCAAAAGAATTGGGCAGGCCATAATTGCTGCTGTCTCCGTCATAATACGCCTGCCGTACAAATTTCAACCCCTCAACAACAGAAAGGGGTTTGCCTGTTTCGGGCAATGCGGCTATGTACTGGCTCAGAGAATCTATCTGTTCAAAAGTATGCAGGGGATTTTTGCGCAAGCCATTTTTTTGTTTGGTATCAATTACAATTTCAAGCGGCATCACCCCTTTGAAGTTCTTTTCGAAAAATTTTAAATCGGTATAGATCTTATCTGTTTTTGGCAAATCGTCTACTATAAATCCTTCAGAACGCAGCCTGAAAATACCTGTAATGGCAAATGCCAGTAACAGCAATGTGCCCACGTAAATAAGGGTACGGTGTTTCAATGCCCATACTTCCAGTTTATCCAGCAAAGCCAGCAGCCATTTATTATCCAGGTACTTGGTATGCCTTGGCTTGGGTGGCGGAAGGTAAGAAAGTACAGCAGGTATTAAAATGAAAGAGATGAAAAACAAAGCAATAATATTGATGCCGGCAACCTGTCCAAATTCTTTCAGGATGGCGCTTTTGGTAAGCGCAAATACGGCAAAGCCAATGGCGGCAGATATATTGCAGAACAGGGTTACAATACCCATTTTGCTGATCATATTTTCCAACGCCTTTTCTTTATCTTTTGTTTCTGCGTAAGAAACATGGTATTTATTAAGGAAATAGATACAGTTGGGAATGCCTATCACCACTATCAGCGGGGGAATGAGTACCGTTAGCAGGCTTATCTTATAATGAAACAGGTCAAGCGTGCCCACACTCCACACCACGCCAATCAATACAACTGCCAGCGATAACAGCATGGTACTGATGCTTCTGAAAAAAACCAATAAAATAATAGCGGATAATACCAGCGAACCAATCAAAAACCATTTCATCTCCACTTTCATGCGGTCAGCCACCTGTGTACGTATCAACGGAAGCCCGCTGTAATGCATTTCAATAGAATGTTTTTTGCCAAACTCAGCAGCTGCGGCGGTTATCTGGCCAATTACTACTGTTCTTTCTTTTGTTATCAGCAATGCCCCGTTTACACGCACGGCCATGAGTGTGGCATTTGTTTGCGGATTGTATAAAACATTTTTGTAAAAAGGCAAACCAAAAAAAAGTCGTTTGCTGCTGTCGTAATGCAAAAAAGATACAGCACTGGTATCGGCTGATGCCGGCACAAAGATGGTTTGCGCTTTTAATTTTTCTGTGACCGAATCTTTTACCAGTGTTACTGCTCCGGGTATGCTAAGTACATTTTCTACACCTGTTATATTTTTTATTTTGCGGCTGAGCATCGCCAGATCGTTAAACACCTGCTCATCAAACAATTTGTCTGATTGAATGCCGATGACCATCATATTGCCATCTTCGCCAAACTGCTTGCGAAAGTGCTGGTAGCTTACATACTTTGCATTATCTATGGGAATGGCTCTTGTAAATTCATAGCTGATTTGCACCCTCGATGCATGCCAGCCCATAAAAGCAGTGATGGCAGCAAGAACAATCAGCAAAGCCGTTTTATTTTTGAGCACAAACCGGGCAATAGATGTCCACATAGGTTGTTGTTGAATTTGTCTGGATTGCAAAGAAAACTATTTTGACGGTACAATGGCGTTAATTATGTTGTTGCCTTAAAATTAGGGGTCGCCGCCAACCCTGACCAGGTATAATAGAAAAAACGTGCAAATCATTCGGTTTAAATATATCGCGGTTGATCCAGGAAACAATATGTCTTTTGGGCTGCGCACAAATAAAAAAGCAACCCATTACAGTTGCTTCCCTTACTAACAAATTACGTTCAGCCAAATGAAAATTTACACTTGTATCCGGCTAATCAATGAATGATTTTCCAAAATATGAATGCAACACAGTTGGTAATGCTATTCCATTTTCTTTTTGATTGTTTTCAAGAAGACAGGCAACAATACGTGGCAATGCCAATGAACTTCCATTGAGTGTATGCACCAGCTGCATTTTACCGGCTGCATCTTTAAACCTTGCTTTAAGCCGGTTGGCCTGGTAACTTTCAAAATTAGAAACAGAACTTACTTCCAGCCATTTGTCCTGCGCAGCACTGTACACTTCAAAATCATACGTAAGCGCAGAAGTAAAACCCATATCGCCGCCGCACAATTTAAGTATACGGTAAGGCAGCTCGAGCGATTGCAATAGTTTCTCTACATGCAGCACCATTTCTTCCAGCGTATCATAACTGTTAAGCGGATTCACCAATTGCACTATCTCCACTTTTTCAAATTGATGAAGCCGGTTAAGGCCACGTACATCTTTACCATAACTGCCCGCTTCCCGCCTGAAGCAGGGTGTATAGGCAGTCATCTTCACCGGAAGCTCGGCTTCTTTTAAAATCACATCGCGGTAAATATTTGTTACCGGCACTTCTGCGGTAGGTATCAGGTAAAAATTATCTTCCGTTACATGGTACATCTGTCCTTCTTTATCGGGCAACTGGCCAGTGCCATAGGCAGATGCTTCGTTTACTACAAACGGCGGCAATACTTCCATATAACCGGCTGCTGTATTGTAATCAAGAAAATATTGTATCAGCGCCCTTTGCAATTTTGCGCCTTTGTTTATATAAACCGGAAAGCCGCTACCCGTAATCTTGTTACCCAGTTCAAAATTAATTAGGTTGTATTTGGTGGTCAGCTCCCAATGCGGCACTGCCCCGGCATGCAGGGTTGGTTTATTGCCACCTTCTCTTACCACCACATTGTCTTCTGGCGACTTACCCGGCGGCACTTTTTCCGACGGCAGGTTGGGCAGCAAATATAGAATGGCCTCTATGTTTTTTTCCGCTTCATTCAGTTTATCAGGCGAGAGCTGTGTTTTCCAATCGGCAACATTTTTTTTAATGGCTTCCGCTTTTTCCTTTTCGCCTTTGGCCATTAACTGACCAATTTCTTTGGATGATGCGTTGATCTTCGCCTGCACCTCTTCCTGTTCCAGTTGATATTGTCTGCGTTTTTCATCCCACAACAGCAATTCATCTACCAGTTGGGGCTGCTTGAAGTTTCTCACCGCCAGTCTTTCTTTTACCAATGCTGGTTGCTGCTTTATAAATCCTACCTGTAACATATGCTGGTAATTTGCCGCAAAGGTAATTCTTGCCCGGCAAACGGGCAACGTGGTAAAATTTGATAGCTTAGTACAAAATTTATTGTATGATAGATCAAAACCTGATTACTACCAGCATTGAAATAACCGGCTACCGTGTTACCAAGAACCTGGGTGTGGTGCGGGGCATTACGGTAAGATCGAGAAGTTTGCTGGGCAATATGGCCGGTGGTTTGCAATCGCTTTTTGGCGGCACCATTTCTATTTATGTAGATCTGTGCGAGAAAACAAGGCAGGAAGCATTTCAATTGATGATGCAGCATGCGGCAGACCGCGGCGCCAATGCCATTATTAATATGCGGTATGATGCCAACGAAGTAATGAACGGTATTACAGAAGTACTGGCGTATGGTACGGCAGTGCAGGTAGAAAAAGCTGTTTAGCTATTTTTATAGATATCCGGTACAGCCTTGCGCATAAATCTTTCGGGGTTGTCTAATACGGTAAACCCAAATTGCGCATACAGCCCGTGCGCATCTTTAGTGCCCAGCAACCAAACGCGGAAGCCTTGCAATTGCGGGTGGGCGGTAATTATTTCCATGAGCCATTTGCTGAGTCCGCGTCCGCGATAATGCTCATCAATAAATACATCTGCCAGGTACCCAAAGGTGGCATAATCTGTAATAACACGTGCAAAACCTATCTGACTGGTGCCGTCATATACACCAAAACACAAAGAGCCTTCAATAGATTTTTCTACGATGGCTACCGGAATATTTTCTGCCCAATACGATTGCGCCAAAAACTGCTGAATAAAAGGAATATCCAACTTTTTCTTATCAGTGGAAATAATATATTGATCCTTATAAAAATTCATACCAAAATTTATCAAATATAACGGGAAAGATTGCTGATTTTGTGATTGCGGAATTTACAGATTTGTACTGCGGTCAAATAGATGCAAACGAAATCCTGAAATCTCAAAATCTAGAAATTAAATATTGATCTTCACGGCTTGTCCAATCGACACAAATAAATCTCAAAATCCCGAAATCTCAAAATCCAACATCAGCAATTGCATTTATCTTTGCCGTATGCAAGTACAAGATGATTTACAGGCCCGGTGGTGGAAGCTGGAAGAAAAGCTGATGGAAAGATTTGAAAAAAAGCCCGACATGGAAACCATTCTTTTTTTGATTGGTGTGCAGGAACTGGGCGATATCAAAGCAAAATTCAGCAAAGAACAAAAACAGGATCTGATGCACATAGCTGTTTGTTCTTTACTGTCTCCCAGCGGCTATTATGAGCTGGAAGGAGTGGATGCCGATGGCTGGCCGCACTACCGGCAATTGAAAACGCTGCCTGTGATGGATTTGATAGCCCAGGAAAATTTTATGAAAGATCATGTGCTGCTGTATTTTGATGAAAAAGGTTTTTAAGAAAACTAATAATCATCCATCTCTATGATAAAATACGTTCTTCTTGTTTTGCTGGTGGCAATGGCCGCGTGCAATCCTAAAATTGGCAATGGTTTACGACGGAACGATCTGAAAAAAGATGTGGAAATGGTAACAGACAAAGGCACTATGGTGATTCGTTTGTCAGACCTTACACCGCTCCACCGCAATAATTTTTTACAGCTCGCCAAATATCATTTCTACGACAGCATTGCATTTCACCGTGTCATTAAAGGGTTTATGGTACAAGCCGGAGATCCTATGAGCAAGTACGTGGTTCCGCCGGCAAAGCCATCAGGCAATACTGCTTCTTACACCATACCGGCCGAACTCAATGATACATTGTTTCATAAAAAAGGAGTGATAGCCGCTGCCAGGCAGGGCGATGATGTAAACCCAAAGAAAGAAAGCAGCGGCAGCCAGTTTTATGTTGTGCAGGGCAGAATATTTACAGATACCGGGCTTGACTCTGTAGAAACGTTTCGTTTAAAAGGCAGGAAACTACCTCCAACACACCGGGCGGTTTATAAAACCCAGGGTGGCGCTCCGCATTTGGATGGCAGCTATACTGTTTTTGGTGAAGTAGTGAGCGGACTGGCAACGGTAGACAGTATTGCCGCAGTGCCCACCACCGGCCGGCAAGGCGCCGATAAACCATTGCAGCCCGTACGAATTATTTCAACAAGACTGGTTAAGAGAAGATAATAGTATTTAGTATATAGTATTTAGTATTTAGTATTTAGTAAATAGACTAGGCGCTATTTAAGTAATCATAACATGACTCCAATCGAAATACTTAATCCGGCAATGCTTTTGTTAAATAGTTCCGCTGATTTTAAGGAATTATATCAAGCTTACAATCTTAGCATACCTATCCGCAAAGTCTTTATACTAAATACTATATACTAATTACTCTCTCCTCATCTTTTTTCAAACAACCACCACAACCGTTTTCTCGGTTTTATGGTGTAATTACTGGTAATGTATTTTCTGATATGCTCCATTGCTTCGTCTGCACTGTCTGTAAGCAATACCAGTTTAAGGTCTTCTGGTGAAATGGTTTTTTGCTCTGCCATAAAGGCCATATAATCCATCAACGGCTGATAAAAGGATTTTCCAAATAGAACGATTGGAAACTGCGTTATGGTTTTTGTTTGTACCAGCGTGAGCGTTTCAAAAAACTCGTCCATGGTTCCAAACCCACCCGGCATAATAATAAAAGCATAAGAATATTTTTCCAGCAACGCCTTCCTGATAAAAAAATATTTGATGGTAATGCTGGTTTGCACATACGGGTTAGGCCGCTGTTCGTAAGGCAATTGAATATTGCACCCTACGGATACACCACCATTTTCAAATGCGCCCCTGTTGGCAGCTTCCATAATGCCTGGGCCACCACCCGTCATGGTTGTAAAACCGGCTTCCGCAATTTGCTTGCCCATTTCGCGCGCAGCTTTATAATATTCGTGGTCTTCTGTAAAACGCGCCGAACCAAAAACTGTAATACATGGGCCCACAAAATGAAGTGTTCTGAACCCTTTGATCAACTGCCGGAACACACTGATGGCAAAGAAAAATTCATAACCCCTGCTTTGCGGTCCTTCCAGGTATACCGGATCTTTTGATGGTATAATTTTTTCTTTTGCTGCCATAATTAATAAAGATAGCCTATAAAATGTATTGCTGCCAACCGTTAACTTCCGGTTACATACCGTTATCCGCTATCTTACAACAGTAATGAAAAACCGCATCATCCGGGTATCCATAACCACATCAATTTATTACCTTGCAACAGACCGTGAAAACGGTAAAGGTGAGTCGTGAGTCGTGAGTCGTGAGACGTGAGTGGTGAGACGTGAGGTGCAAGACAAAGACGTGATTCTTTCGGACACAAAAAACACAGCACACAACACACAACACTTAACACACAACACAATTAAAATTATGCGCATCATCAGTTACAATGTAAACGGCATCCGTTCTGCCATGACAAAGGGTTTTATTGACTGGATGAAGACCCATCCTGCAGATATTATTTGCGTACAGGAAACGAAGGCGGCAAAAGACAATGTAGACCACAAACAATTTACTGATTTGGGCTACCACGATTATTGGTTCTCTGCGCAAAAAAAAGGATATAGTGGTGTAGCCGTATTTACAAAAATAAAACCAGACAATGTTGAATACGGTACGGGCCATAAAGTAAGCGATGATGAAGGCAGGGTTTTACAACTTGATTTTGGCGACATCCGTTTAATCAATGCCTATTTTCCTTCCGGCACATCGGGCGATGAAAGGCAAACATTTAAATACGCATGGCTGGATGAATTTTTTAATTATCTCAATACACTTAAGAAAAAACATCCCAAACTGATCTTGTGCGGCGATTACAATATTGCCCACAAAGAAATTGATATCCATGATCCGAAAGGCAACAAAAAATCTTCGGGCTTTTTGCCGGAAGAAAGGGCTTGGACAGATAAATTTCTTGAAAGTGGCTGGATAGATACTTTCCGGGAACTTCACCCAGAACCCCACCGTTACAGCTGGTGGAGCCAGCGTTTTCCTACTGTGCGGCAACAAAATAAAGGATGGAGAATTGATTACATCAATGTAACCACCCCATTGAAAAAAAATGTAATAGCCGCGGATATTTACCATGATGTAAAACACAGCGACCATTGCCCGGTTTTCCTGGATTTAAAACCTTGATGAAGCAATTAGCAACAAACAGTTGAACATATCAGCAGCCTTGTACAATTACCTTTACACGACCTATTGAGTCTCTTTGTGGAAGTACTGCAGTATTGTTCTTTATCATACTTCCTTTTGTAATCCTTTCTTTTAAACGAAGGGTAAACAGTAAGACAGAAAACTAAGCCGAAAATAAACCATGATTATCTACAACATTACTACCAAAGTGCATGCATCTGTTGATGAAGCATGGTTAAAGTGGCTAAAAGAAGAACACATTCCTGCCATATTAGCGAGTGGTTGTTTAACCGGGTATACAATCGCCCGGCTGCTTGAGCAAGACGATAGTGAGGGAAATACCTACGCTGTGCAATACACCGCGCCAGACGAAAAAAACTACCTGCAATTTATACATACACATGCACCCATTCTTCGTAAAAAAGCTACAGAAAAATGGGGGGAACACACCATCTCCTTTCATTCAGCACTTGAAGTTATACAGTGATTGTGGATAATACACATAGTTTTTGACAGCTTCTTTTCTAAACTATACTGTCGCGTAAACCCAATACAGTCAAGCATTTCAGGGCGTACACGCTGAAAGCCACAGCTGGCAAGCCTTTCAGGGCATAATAGTTTATGGCATGGTTTTGTGTGGTAAGCGTGAAACGGTCAAAATGCTTGTTCCATGCGGGTTGCAGCATTTTTAAAGTTTTCGAAATTCGATAAAAAAATTTTGCCGGAAAGTAAAACCGGCTAAATTTGTCACGCGTTAAATTAAAAACATCACACTATGAACAAAGCTGAATTAATTGCAAAAATTGCTGACGATGCCGGCATTACAAAGACCCAGGGTAATGCGGTATTGGATTCTTTTATTGAAGCTGTTACCAAAACTTTAAAAGGTGGCGGAAAAGTAACCTTGGTAGGTTTTGGTACTTTTTCAGTAAGTAAAAGAGCCGCCCGTAATGGCCGCAACCCTCAAACAGGAGCTGTTATTAAAATTAAAGCCCGCAAAGTAGCCAAGTTTAAAGCAGGCAAAGAATTATCTGCAAAATTATAACGCTGCTCATAAAGAATTAAATGCCCCGGCACTAAGTAATTTAGTTGCGGGGCTTTTGCTTTCAGACGTATCTTTGCAAAAGCTACAGGCAACAACAAACTGTATTTTCATTCAAAAATTAAAAACACAATTATGGGAAGAGGTGATAAAAAAACAAAAAAAGGTAAAATCTTTAAAGGTTCTTTCGGTAAAAGCAGGCCTGCCAATGCACCGGTTAAGAAAGCAGCTGTGAAGAAAGAAAGCAAGTAATTATTGGTTGATCACTTGATTGGTTGATTAGTACTGCAGGGGTTGGTAATTAGTTGATTAGTGGGCTGCTATAGTAGCCGCAAACCGGGTAATACCGGTTATTTTATTTAATTTACTCCGCCTTTACAACTGATCAACTGATCAACTGATCAACTGATCAACTGATCAACTGATCAACTGATCAACTGATCAACTGATCAACCGATCAACTAATCAAGGCGCCAGTCTTTCAATAACCCAGTCACCATTCTCGTGCAGTGTGTATTGAATGCGATCATGCAACCGGCTGGCCCTGCCCTGCCAAAACTCTATGGTAACAGGCTGTATTCGGTAACCACCCCAATGGGCCGGGCGTTCAATAGCGTTGTTCTTAAATTTGTCAGTATACTCCCGCTCATTTTCTTCCAGCCATTCGCGGTTTTTTATTGCCCTGCTTTGGGGTGATGCCCAAGCACCAATTCGGCTACCAGCGGGCCGGCTGTTGTAATATGCATCACTTTCTTCAGCTGTTGTTTTGTCTGCCAGCCCTGTAATACGTACCTGTCTTTCCAATTCTTTCCAGAAAAAAACAAGGCAGGCACGGGGATTTTCATCAAGCTGCAATCCCTTAAAACTTTCATAGTTTGTAAAGAACACAAAACCTTTTTCATCAAAACCTTTCAATAAAACAATACGCGCAGCGGGCAAACCTGTAGAAGAGGCGGTAGCAAGCGTCATGGCATTTACTTCGTCAATGCCGGCATGCATCGCTTCATCCCACCATTTTTTAAATTGGAGAAAAGGATTTTTTTCGATGTCTTTTTCCAGCAGTGATTGCTGTTTGTATTCCGTTCTGATATCTGCTATGCTCATAAATTATTTCATTGCTTGAATACCCTGTTGCTGCAAAATTACTACATCACTGCTATCAGGTTTGGCAAAAAAAATCCCGGTAAGTTGTTACCGGGATTTTTTTCACTTTACTAATGTGCCCACGTTTTCTCCCCTGACTACTTTCAGGAGGTTACCTGTTCTATTCATATCAAATACAATAATCGGAAGCTGGTTTTCCATGCAGAGTGTAAAGGCGGTCATGTCCATTACTTTCAGGTTCTTTGAAATACATTCTGCAAACGAAATGGTATCATACTTTACAGCAGTTGGATCTTTTTCGGGGTCGGCAGTATATATGCCATCAACCCTTGTGCCTTTGAGTATTACTTCAGCTTTTATTTCTATGGCCCGCAATGAACCCGCTGTATCGGTTGTAAAATAAGGATTACCGGTGCCGGCAGCAAAAATAACCACCCGGCCCTTTTCTACGTGGCGCATGGCGCGGCGGCGTATATAAGGCTCGGCAATCTGTTCCATTTTTATAGCGCTCTGTAAACGCGTATATACGCCGGCTTTTTCAAGAGCGGCCTGCAATGCCATTCCATTGATTACAGTTGCCAGCATACCCATATAATCGCCATGAGCGCGTTCTATACCTGTTTCCGCCTCATTCATACCACGGTAAATATTACCGCCCCCAATTACAATGGCTACTTCAGTACCGGCATCAACAATTGTTTTTACTTCCTGGGCGTATTGGGCCAACAATGCCGAATTAAGGGGCTCATACCCATCTTCACCTTTGCCCATTAATGCCTCGCCGGATAACTTCAGCAAAACGCGTTTGTACTTTAATTCCATACTTACAATGAATTGGCTGCGAATATAAGAATTTAATCCTGAGACTATAACCGATATGGTTGCGGTGAAGTGCCGTAGCGCCGTAGTCGGCTATTAATATGCTTTGCAAGAATCTGGCAAAACGCTGGCAGGTTGCAAAATTTTGTCTTACTTTTGACCGCTCATCATCCTATCCTCCCTGATAAGCCATGATGCAATTTGTATTCAATATCATTCACCAAAAGGCTTGTCACACATCGTTTGCCCCATATGGCATTGCCGTCAAAATCAGAAAACTATTGCTGTTGTTAATCATAAAGACACTGGTAATTTGCGCCATCATACAGTAACTCGTATGATTATAGTTTACAAATACCCTTATAACAATTACAGGTAAAAAATAAAAATACTGCACACAATGAAAATAGGCGTTATCGGAACAGGAATTTCCGGGCTGAGTATTGCCAACATGCTGACCAGCGACCATGATGTAATACTATTTGAAAAAAATGTACAACCCGGCGGACTTATCAAATGCGACCGGGTGAACGATTGCCTTTTTCACAAGGTAGGCGGACACGTATTCAATTCTAAAAACAAAAAGGTGCTGGACTGGTTCTGGGGATACTTTAACCGCGATGAAGAATTTGTAAAAGTAACCCGCAATGCAAAAGTATTGTTTAACAACAAATTGCTTGGCTACCCTATTGAAAATTATCTGTACCTGCTGGATAAACCCGTCATTAAAAAAATTACCGCAGAACTGATAGAGCTGAGTAAGTTACCCGCCATCAGCCCGTTTGAATCTTTGCATTTTGAAGATTTTTTGAAACGAAATTTCGGCACTACCCTTTACGAGATATACTTCAAGCCATACAATGAAAAAATATGGCGCACAGATTTAAGCAAAGTTCCGCTGGGATGGCTGGAAGGAAAACTGCCTATGCCCAACCTGCTGGAAATAATACAAAGCAATATTTTGCGCGAGGAAGAAAAAGAGATGGTGCATTCCCATTTCTTTTATCCCAAAGAAAATGGCTCTCAGTTTATTGTAGACAGAATGAAGCGCAACCTGAATATTAAAACCGGCAATACAGTAGCAAACGTAGAGCAGAAAAACGGGAAACTAACTGTAGAAGGTGAAGAAGCTTTTGAAGCGCTGGTATATTGCGGCGATATACGGCAACTGCCATCTTTCTGTAAACAATTACTACAAAGCAATGGCGTAGACGTTGCTTACCTGGAAGGGTTACACGCCAATGGAACGTCTAATCTGTTTTGTGAAACAGACGACAACAACATTTCCTGGCTGTATATTCCCGAAGACTTCACGCGCGCACACCGTATTATCTACACAGGTAATTTTAGCAGCTCTAATAACCGCGGCTCTTCCAGAAAAACATGCGTGGTAGAATTTTCGGGCAAAGTTCCCTATGAAGTAATGGTAGAAGAAATCAAAAAACTACCCGGCAACCTGGCCCCACTAGCATACAATTATGAGCCCAGTTCTTATGTTATCCAGGACGACAGAACCCGCCAGGAAATTGCAGCGGCCAAAGAAGTACTGAAAAAAGCTAACATTTACCTGCTGGGCAGATTTGCAGAGTGGGAGTATTATAATATGGACAAAGCCATTGAAGCAGCCTTCACCCTCACCGAACAGTTAAATACCACCGTGTAACAACAGTAAACCAAAAACAAGAATACAACAAAACCAGGCATAACATAGAAGACCTGGCGTTTATTCATTAAATAATTATCCGCATGTCAAATGTTGCCCTGGTTATTTTATTCAATCATAATTACGAAGCTAATATTGATAAGCTTCAGAAATTGTACCAACCCAGGTTTTCAAATATTTTCTTTATTATGCCTTTTTACAGGGGCACCAACCCCAACGTAATATCGGTGTATGAGAATTCATTTTACTTTCAGGGATATATTGCCAAGGCGCTTGAAAAACTCAGTGTTCACAATTTTGACCATTACATGTTTGTAGGCGATGATCTTATTTTAAACCCTGCCATCAACGAACATAATTATAAAGACTCGTTTCAGTTACAAGAAAATACCGGCTTTATGCCAGATCTTTTTTTGCTGACAGATCTTGCACAAACATCGCCCAACCGGCCTTTTGCACCTTATTGGCCGGGCGTTGTAGATGCGCTTAAATTCAGGGTGAAACAAAGGGGCATCGAGATTTCAAAATTTTTGCCTTCTTATGAAGACGCAAAAAACAAGCTGCAGCGGCATGGTTTTACATTTACACCAAAACTGCCCTTACAATTTATTATGTCGCCGCTAAAAAAACTGCCTGTTACAAAAGCAGATTTTGAATACAAGAAGCGGCCCATCAGAAGCTATCAAAAAAACTTGTCGTATTTATTGTTTAACCGCACGTTGCACTATCCTTTACTGGGTGCTTACTCAGACCTCTGCATTGTGCCTAACATTGCGGTAAAAGATATGATTGCTTATTGCGGCACATTTGCAGCATTGAATTTGTTTGTGGAAGTGGCATTGCCAACGGCCTTTGCATTTTCTGTACCGGAAATCAAAACAGAAGCAGATTTATCATCGCGCGGCCTTACGCTGTGGAACCCGATAACCGTAGGCGATTTTGAGAAGAAATATCAGTCGGATATTAATTACCTGTTTCAAAATTTTCCGGGCAATACGTTGTACGTGCATCCTATTAAATTATCCAGGTGGAAATAATGAATGTATGAAGAACCGGCTAACATTAAAAAAGGGAACTTTGCAGTTCCCTTTTATTATTTCGATTAGATTAATGTTTATCCTAATGCTACTCTTTTAAATTCTGTTACGGTGACACCGGATTCTTTTAGGTAATCGCCTACAGATTTGCCGGCATCTTTTACAAATGCCTGCGCCAGTAAAGTTTGTTCTTTAAAGAATGCACCCATCTTGCCATCCGCAATTTTAGCCAGCATGTCGTCGGTTTTACCGGCCATTTTAGGATCCTGCTTCATCAGTTCAACAATGATGTCTTTCTCGCGTGCAATTGTTGCCGCGGGTACAGATGCAGCATCCACAGCAACGGGGTTCATAGCGGCAATTTGCATGGCTACGTCTTTGCCCGCTTCTTTTGCATCTTTACTCAAACCCACCAGTACACCCATACGATATGCACCGTGTATATAGGCAGATACAAAAGGAGCATCTACCCTTTCAAATTTACTGATACCAATTTTTTCGCCGATAGATGCCAGTTTATCATTGATAAGTTCGGCAACCTTTGTACCATTCACTGTTACTTCATTCAGTTCTTCTGCACTTTTTACATTATTGGCTACAGCTGCATCGGCAATGCTTTGCACAAATGCTACGAAGTCTGCATTCTTGCTTACAAAGTCGGTTTCGCAGCTAACGCAAATTACCAGGCCTGTTTTATTGTCGGCGGTGGTTTGTGCAATCACAACACCTTCTTTTGCTTCGCGGTCGCTACGTTTGGCAGCTACTTTCTGACCCTGTTTGCGCAACCAGTCAATGGCAGCTTCAAAGTCACCGTTTGTTTCCGTTAATGCTTTGCGGCAATCCATCATGCCGGCACCTGTCATCTGGCGCAGTTTGTTAATATCCTGCGCGCTTATTGTTACTGTTGACATACTAATTAAATTAAAAATTCAAAATTTAAAACACTACTAAGTGATAAGTCAAAATTTAAAAGTGAAAAGCGTTTGCTTCGCGGGCGCTTTTTTAATTTTTACTTTTGAATTTTGAATTGGCTTAGCGTCCTCCGCCTGGCCTGCGGTTTCCACCACCACCACCACCGGGTCCGCCTACACGGCGTTTACCAGCGCCGCCTGGTCCGCCGGGGCCACCAGCACCTGGTCCACGGCCTCTGCCACCACGGTTACCTTCTGCATCTGCTTCAGCTTGCAAACGGGCTGCTTTCCTTTCTTTTTCATCATCGTTCACATCTTCACCTTCTTCATCTTTTGCTGCCTGGCGTTCTGTTAAGCCTTCTGCAATGGCAGCAACAATATAATTTACGATAATGGCAATTGATTTAGTTGCATCATCATTTGCAGGAATGGCATAATCTACTTTATTGGGATCGCAATTGGTATCTACCATACCAAAGGTTAGAATACCCAAACGTTTTGCTTCTGCCAGGGCAATATGCTCATGGCCAATATCTATCAGGAAAAGGGCGGCCGGAACACGACCCAGTTGGGCAATACCGCCCAGTACCTTTTCCATTTTTTCTTTATCGCGTGTAAGAGTAAGGCGTTCTTTCTTGGTGATGCTTTCCAATGTACCATCGGTAAGCATTTTTTCGATGCTCTGCATTTTTTTCACGCTCTTGCGAACCGTGTTGAAATTGGTAAGCATACCACCCAGCCAGCGTTCTGTAACAAATGGCATGTTGATCCTTTTTGCACAATCTGTTACAATTTCTTTTGCTTGTTTTTTTGTACCAACAAACATGATCTTTTTACCACTGCGGGCAATCTGCTTTAAAATTCCGGAAACTTCCTGCAGGCTTTCGGTGGTTTTGTTAAGATCAATAATGTGTATGCCTTTTTTTTCAGCAAAGATGTAAGGCAACATCTTGGGATTCCACTTCTTACGCAGGTGGCCAAAATGCACACCAGCGTCTAATAATTGCTGTTGTAATGAAGTGTTGTTTTCCATTTTTATTTTTTAGCTTTTAGCTATTAGCTGTAAGCTTTTAGCTGTTTATTAAATTATTTTCTAAGCAAAGAGCTCATAGTTAATAGCTATCAGCTCAAAGCTTGTTTTCATTAACGTTTGCTGAACTGGTAGCTTCTGCGGGCTTTTTTCTTACCTGGTTTCTTACGCTCAACCACACGTGGATCGCGATGAAGTAAACCAGCAGCTTTCAATGCAGGGCGAAACTCAGGGTTTACCTCCAGCAGCGCGCGGGCAATACCCAGTTTGGCGGCTTCGGCCTGGCCTTTAACGCCACCACCGGTTGCATTAATAACCACATCAAATTTGTCTGACGCCTCAATTGTTTTCAATGGCAATTCTACCTGGTTTTGCAGGTACACCAAAGGAAAATAGGTTTTATAATCCTTATCGTTTATGGTTACCTTGCCCTCTCCCTTAGTAATAAATACGCGGGTAACGGCGGCTTTACGGCGACCAACGGCATTTTTTTGCTTTTCCATTTATCTGTTTAATTTGGAATGTTAAATTAGAATTTCAAGTCTTTGGGTTGCTGTGCAGTGTGCGGGTGCGACGGGGCTGCATACACAAACAATTTTTTATACATCTGGCGGCCAAGGCGGTTTTTTGGCAACATACCTTTGATGGCCCTTTCCAAAACTACCTCAGGGCGGCGGCGCAATAAATCCTGCGCAGCTTCTTCCCTTAAACCTCCGGGATAACCACTGAAATTCTGGTACATTTTATCTTCTGCCTTATTACCGGTAAATACCACTTTGTCTGCATTAATAATAACTACAAAATCTCCGCAGTCTACATGTGGTGTAAAATAGGCTTTGTTCTTGCCCCGCAACACGGCGGCAATTCTTGCACTCATGCGTCCTACGGTTTGATTAGTACCGTCTACAACATACCAGTCACGTTGTACGGTAGCCGCATTTGCATGTTTGGTGGTGAAATGTAATTTGCTCATTGTTTTCTTGTTTTTTGTGAAAGCCGCCGCTATCCCGGAAGCCATAATTTTTAGGACTGCGAAGGTAAGGGACTGCAATACAACAAACCAAGAATTCGGAAAGTATTTTTAACAAGCACCTCCACAATCAATTGATTTTCAATAAAAATTTTGACAGTAAAAATTAAAGCTCCGCTTTTTGAGTTAAATAGAACACGGATGACACGGATTGGATGGATTTACACAGAAGTGATTGTTCCCGTTTTTATGCATGCATTAAAATCAATAGTTAGCAATCTGTGTCATTCGTCTTCGTACTCCAACAAATCCTTTTTATCCAACCAATCCGCATCATCCGTGTTCCATTTATTGTAAGCGAAGCGCTATTTATAATTATACAACGAAGCTGCTTTATATTTAGGTTTCAAACGCTATAATATATTATGTCTGTTCATCATCTTGGCCGCACAGTTTTTGGCAATCCAGCCAACGCTGGCAACACAATGTCACTGGAACAAGCACACCAATTGCTGGAAGAATGGGTACCCAATGAACGGTTGCGGCTTCACATGAAACAAGTGGCTGCCGTTATGAAAGCATGGGCCATTGAAAAAGAAAATGCAGATGAAAAAACCGCCCTGAAGTGGGAACTCGCAGGGTTGTTGCATGATGCCGACTGGGAAAAATATCCTGATGCGCATTGCCGCATTATTATAGAAAAGCTGGAAGAAATGAATATTGATCCGGATATCATTCACTGCATTGCCTCACATGGCCCGTCGTACTTTGGCGTAGAGCCTGTTAACAACATGGATAAAATGATATACGCGTTTGACGAATTGTCGGGGTTTGTGCATGCATCGGCACTGGTAAGGCCTACCCGGTATGAAGGAATGGATACCAAAAGCGTCCTGAAAAAATTAAAAACACTTTCTTTTGCCGCACAGGTAAACAGAAATGATATTACCGATGCCCTTTCGCGCATCAATATACCACTTGAAGAACTAATTGATTTTGTAATTACGCACCAGCGCGATGTGGTGTGAGATAAAAATTCAAAAGTCGAAAGTGAAAAGTAAAAAGTGTTCTGCTGTATGCGGCAACCATTTCAAATTTAAAATTCATCATTTAAAATAAAGTTAGTTTGACCCGTAAACAAAGGTTTCAGTTTGTACTGAATTACTTTAGCCAGCACAACCCCGAAGCAGAAACGGAGTTGTTGTACGATAATCCTTTTCAGCTATTGGTATCCGTTATATTGTCCGCCCAATGCACCGATAAAAGGGTCAACATGACCACGCCCGCTATTTTTGAGCAGTATCCAGATGCGGAAAGCCTCTCAAAAGCCAACTTTGAGGAATTGTTTCCATTCATCAAAAGCATTTCTTACCCTAACAACAAAACCAAACACCTGATTGGCATGGCAAAAATGCTGATGGCCGATTTTAATGGCCAGGTACCCATGACAGTAGAAGAGCTGGTAAAACTGCCCGGTGTGGGCAGAAAAACAGCTAACGTAATAACGTCTGTCATTGATGAACAACCCAATATGGCGGTTGACACACACGTCTTCCGCGTCTCTGCAAGAATAGGCCTAACCGTAAATGCAAAAACGCCGCTGGCAACAGAAAAACAATTGATACAATTTATTCCGCGAGAAATGGTGCACAAGGCACACCACTGGCTCATTCTTCACGGCCGGTATATTTGCGTGGCCCGCAATCCCAAGTGCGAACAATGCGGTTTACGCCCCGCCTGCAAATACTACCAGAAAAAAATATTGCCACGCAGTATCATTACACCCATTAATCAGTAAAGAATTTCGGAATGGCTGACTTCGGGATGTTGAGATTGCATGAAATTTTGAGGTTTCAAAATTCCCAATCCGTCTAATCCTCATTTATACTACGTTTTTTTCTGTCTTTTTAACGAGGTAAAAAGCGCACATAAATAATGTTGTACTTATGCTGAAAGGCTAATTTGTTGCATTAAACTTTATGTATGAAATGCATCCGTTATGCCTGCCTGGCTATTGCCCAGTTGATATGTTATGCCCTGCAAAGCCAGTATTATTTTTCTGCTAACAACCGTCCCGAGCCGGACCTTATGTGGGAAGCAGGTTTGTCGGCCGGCGTTATGAATTGCCTTACCGATATAGGCGGTGGAAACGGACTCGGAAAAAAATTTATTAAAGACATCAATTGGAACCAGACACAACCCTGCGGCGGTGTAATGGTAAGCGCCACCTGGCAATCGCTGTACGCCATCCGCCTGCAGGTAACCATTGGCAGCATTAAAGGAGATGACAAGGTGTTACAATACAGCACAGACGTGGCAAGAAACCGTTATTTACGAAACCTTCATTTCAGGAACACTATGGTTGAAGTAGCGCTGGGCAGCGAACTGCATCTTTTGCCATTGCTAGATAATACACGCGATCTTCCATTGTTTTCGCCCTATATAACAGCCGGCATTGGTTTGTTTCATTTCAACCCGCAGGCATTGCTAAATAACCAATGGGTGGCTTTGCAGCCTTTGCATACCGAGGGACAGGGTTTCATGGAATACCCGCGCCGAAATAACTATTCAACTTTTAGCTGGTGTGTACCTGCTGGTGTTGGTATTAAGTATGATGCCTCCCGACTGGCAAACTGCCGATTTGAAATGGCATACCGCTTCACCGGAACAGACTATCTGGATGATGTAAGCCAGCAATACATCGATCCTTTGCTGTTCAGTAAATACCTGTCGGCTGCCAATGCCGTTACTGCAGCGGCCCTGGCAGACCGAAGCGCTGAACTTAACGGCGGTACTAAAAATGAGGCCAATGCCATTCGTGGCAACCCGGCTAACAAGGATGCATATTTCTCGGCTATGTTTACCATCAGCATTGCGGTGGGCCGGTTACGGGCCAAATAAGTTAGATGACGGGCATCACCCTGTTGCAAATACGGTTAATTTTGGCGCACAACTTCTGGCGCAATGAGTGATTATTTTAAGCTAACCGATTTTCTGCTTCCCATTAATATGGCCGAACTGTCTGATGACCAGCTTTACCACGATGGGCAAATTGGGAAAGCCATTTCCGTTTATGAAAATGATTTTCCCGATCTATTTGAGGCAGATATCATACTGGTAGGTTGCAATGAGCAAAGAGGCAATGGAAAAACCTATAACCCGCAGGTAATGGCTGCCGCCGATGCAGTACGCAAACAATTTTACCAGTTATACTACTGGCATACAGACATCAAACTGGCAGATATTGGCAATATCAAAACGGGCGCATCGCTGCAGGATAGCTATGCAGCCGTAAAAACAGTGTTGAATGAATTGCTAAACCAGAAAAAAACGGTCATCTTAATTGGCGGCTCACATGATCTTACCCTGCCGCAATACGAAGCATACAGTGCCGGCAAACAAATTATTGAAATGAGTTGCGTGGATGCCCTGATTGATCTGAACATTACATCGGCTTTGCGCAGTGATAATTTTTTAATGGAACTGCTCACCAGTGAACCCAATTTTATCCGTCATTATAACCACATCGGGTTTCAGAGTTTTTATGTGCACCCTAATATGTTGGAAACATTGGACAAGCTGCGGTTTGATTGTTACCGGGTAGGCACTGTAAAAGAAAGTATAGATGAAATGGAACCAGTCATCCGTAATTGTCAGTTGCTCAGTTTTGATATTTCTGCTATCGCCCATGCCTATGCGCCCGCTAACAACATTTCGCCCAATGGTTTTAATGGCGAAGAAAGCTGCATGTTGTTGCGCTATGCAGGACTAAGCCCAAATACCACCAGTATTGGCATCTATGGTTTTGATCCATCAAAAGATAAAGATGCACTCACCGCCAAACAAATCAGCCACATGCTGTGGTACCTGCTGGATGGCCGCAGCCGTGGCCGGCGTGAATCAAAGCTGGAAGAAAAAGAGTCTTTCAATGAATACCATATGGCTTTTGCAGAAGTAGCCACTGTTTTTCTGCAAAGTAAAAAAACCGGCCGCTGGTGGATGCAGTTGCCAGATAGCAAATTCATTGCCTGTTCATACAAAGATTACCTGCTGGCCAGTAGCAACGAAATACCCGAACGCTGGCTAAGGGCACAGGAAAGAAGCTAATGTTTTCACCTGCCATCATACCATAAGCCATTACATGTTTACTATGAAAAAAAATCAACGGCCACCTATCGTGTTATTGTACGGCATATTAGCGGCCTGTTTGAGTTCTTGTGGTGTACAGCAAAAACTGGCTATATCAGCAAAGGCCAACATTATTCAATCTCCCGATTTGCAGCAGGCGCATATAGGCATCAGCATTTTTGAACCCGCTACCGGCAAGTACTGGTATAACTATCAGAGCGATAAGTTTTTTGTTCCCGCGTCTAATACAAAAATATTCAGTTGTTATGCCGGTATGAAATACCTGGGCGATAGTTTAACAGGCCTTGCTTATACAGTCAATAACAATGATGTTTTTATACAACCCACCGGCGACCCCACCTTGCTGCATCCCGATTTTCATAACCAGCCGGTCATAAAATTTCTACAGGCCAATGCCGGTAAAAATATTGTTATGCGGGTAGAGAACTGGCGCGAAAATGCGCTGGGCGCCGGCTGGAGCTGGGACGATTACAATGATGATTACATGGCGGAGCGCAGCGCCCTGCCTGTATATGGCAATACCATCAAATTTGTACAAACCCAAACACAGGAAAAAATTGAAGAACTGGCCGGTAAACCACAAACCACTATTTACACGGAGCCTGAGATCAACTGGAAACTTAATTTTAATGCCGATACCACGAAAGGAAGTTTTTTTATAAAAAGAAATGTAGCAGAAAACATTTTCACCATTACCGAAGGAAAAGAAAAATACAAAGAACTGTCAATACCTTTTGTAACCAACGGGCTTGTAGCTGCCATTGAATTGCTGAAAGACACGGTGGGAAAAGAAATTAAAATTGACGGACAGCACGCCTTTGCAGGAGCATCGTTGCAAACCATCAAATCCCAACCTTCTGATTCGGTATTTACACCCATGATGCACCGGAGCGATAATTTCTTTGCAGAACAAACACTTCTAATGGTCAGCAATCAATTGCTGGGGCAAATGAATAACGACAGCATTATTGATACGCTGCTGAAAACTGATTTTAAAGACTTACCGCAAAAGCCCAACTGGGCAGATGGCAGCGGGCTCAGTCGTTTCAATTTATTTACCCCACTTGATTTTGTTTGGGTACTCAACAAAATGCAGCATGAATTTTCGTGGAAACGCATCAGCACCATTTTTCCAACGGGTAACGAAGGCACACTCACCAATTACTATACTACCGATAGCAGTTATATCTATGCCAAAACGGGATCATTAACCGGAGTAATTGCGCTCAGTGGTTACCTTACCACCAAGAAAAATAAAGCGCTCATTTTTTCTGTGCTGATCAATAACTTTCAAACACCTGGCCGTACGGTAAGGCGCGCGGTAGAGAAATTTATACAGGGAATCAGGGAGAATTATTAAGCAGGTGTGGAGAACAGCGCGACGGGCGAAGAATTGCGCACAGCCTGTAAGCGTAACCCACTTTTGCCAAAAATGCACAATCGCTGCTAATCAACCTGATAAGGCGTGTCCAACCTTTTTTTACCGTCAGCCGTATTAAACTATGGCAAATAGCCTGCTTATCAGTTCCCGGTAAGCGGCTACCAAGTTTTTTCGTGGGCTCCGGCCGGTTTTTCGTTTCCCCCGTTGGTTTTCGGGGGATTTTTTTTGCCCTTGCCAACGGTTTGATTACGGGCACCGTATTAAAAACTGGTTAAGCCTGCTAAAGGCCTTGTGAAACAAGCATATAGACCGGGAACCGGCTATTAGTAGCCTGTACCAGATAAAAGAAGAAAGCATTGCTAAGGTTAAGGCTTAATTGAGCGTTTTAACTTTAACATTCTGATAAGCCCTTAACTGCAATAACAAACCACGACTGCCGTTGAGAAAAATTATCTTGCTTTTTTATCTGGCCGGAAAAAAAACCACGAACTATTGTCAGCAGAATGGATAGATAAGAATGTGCTTGAGGGTTGCATCAAAAACGACCGCAAGGCCCAGGAATTGTTCTACAAACAATTTTATGGCCCTATGATCAGTTTGTGCATGCGGTATACAAGAAATGAAGAAGATGCACTTGAAGTATTGCACAATGGATTTTTAAAAGTATTCAAACACCTGGCTACGTATGATGCCACCAAGGCATCGCTGTATACCTGGATAAAGACGATTATGGTAAACAGCGCTATTGATTTCATACGCGCCCGGCAGAAATTTAAGAACCAGGTTGAGCTGAAGGAAACCCATGATACCGGAAGCACAGACAACGAAGCTTTGCAAAGAATGAGTTCGGCGGAAGTATTACTATTGGTTCAAAAATTACCCATGGCAACCCAGACCGTTTTCAATCTATATGTAATAGAAGGCTATAACCATCGTGAAATTGGCGATATACTGGGCATCAGCGATGGTACGAGCAAATGGCACCTGAGTGAAGCCCGCAGACAGTTAAAACAATTATTACTAACTATGCATGCAGTACGATGAACCTGAGACAACCTTATGAGCAATTAATTGCTGACAAATTGCGGCATCTTCCTGCGCCGGATGCAAACAACAGCTGGCAACAGATGAAGCGGCTGCTGGATGATGATGAAGATACCCGCGGCGGCGGCCGTAAACGCCCACCCGGCAACAGTGGCTGGTGGCGTGTGGGTATGCTGGCCATTGTGCTTATTGCCGGTTTTTGGATCTATGAAAAAACCGCAACGCCCGATACCCGGTTATCAACCACCACAACAAATGCAACAGCACCCGCAGCAGCCAATAACAATACCCCTGCAGCAACAGATAAATCAAACAATCATCAAACACCCGCTATCGATAATACTACTACATTAAAAACTGCCGCTGATAATTCTTCTGCTAACGAAAAAACGGCAACCGCAACCGGTGCTGAAACGGTTAAAGAAAAAATTACCCCTAACAACCCGGCATTGGAACCGGCATCGGCACCAGGTAATACTGTTGCGGTAGCTTTACATGAGAACGCACACAAAAAAAACAATTATTCCGCTACCGGCGCTGCCGGCAATACTACATTGCCCCGGCAACAGCGCGCCAATACCAATCAGTTGGTTGATGCTGGTGATATTGCGACTAAAAACAAACCCGGTACAAGGGTTGCTGCCGGCAATGAGGACCCCACGATTGTGCCAGCCAACCATTCTTCGCAGCAACTTGACAAACCTACATTCCGTTCATCGGTAACCGGCCATTATACCAGCAAAACACCTGTTACAAGCGATGCTGATACAAAAGCAGCGGCGGCCGAAAAAGATACATTTAGCCCTACCAATGATAGGGCCATTGCGGTCGGCAATCACCAGTCTTTTAACCCAACAGCTGTTGCAGGCAATCAAACAACATGGCTTGAAAGAATAACCGGGTTAAAAATAAGCACGGCCGCTCCATCATATAATACTTCATTGGCTGCAGGCGATAGTCTTGCAAATAACAGGGATGTGAGCAACCTGCTCAATAACGAAACGAAGAAATCGGTCGCCAAAGCATTGCGTGATAAAGAGATTGCAATGCTCGACAAAAAAGATAAAAAATTCCGTCTTAGTTTCAATAATGTGTTTAAACCGTTTAGCATGCGGCCAGCTACTGAGCCGTGGTGGGCAGCGGGCATTGCCGTCAATGGCGGTGTAACGGTTGGGGCGCAAAACCGTTTCAATTATAATCTCAACGGCAAGTCGGGCTCGTTGAGCGACTATATTCCGTCGCCTTACCTGCAGTACCACCTAAACGATTATGTATATTTTCAGACAGAACTCAATTTTGTATCGCCTCAATACACGCCTCAATTATTGCTATTCCGTAACACCAACGATGCCTTTGTACTGGGCGGGTCACCCGCTTTGAGCCTGCAAAAATCTATTTACGTACAAAAAATGTATTACTTCAACTGGCCCGTAAGCCTGCATTACAGTCCGGTGAAAAATTTATTTTTCTCAGGCGGTATACAATTCTCTTCTTTCCAGAGCGGGCTTGCCGTGGTAGAAGAAAAGAAATATGAAACGGCGTTAGGGCCCGATCACTCCACCAGCTTAAACAGCAGGGTGCTGAAATTTAAAGACGATTCCATTGCCGCCAAAATAGCGCCCAATGAATGGCGCTGGCAGGTGGGTGCAGAGTATTACATCAACCGGTTCTCTGTGGGCCTACGTTACAATCAGTCGTTCAAGAAATCAATCAATACAATTGCAGCACCCGGTATGTCGCCTACCATTAACCGAAATGAATCGCTGTTATTTTTCATCCGCTACAATTTATTTGAAAGCAGGAACAAGAGAAGTGAGGGTGATAAGTAAAAGGTAAAAAGTTAAAAGTTAAAATTTAAAAGCAATCGTCATTGCTCTTATTGTATTGCTGGCAAAGCAAGCATTAAGTGCGGCAATGTACACAACACACAACACTTAACCCTCAACACATTTCTCAGCTTCTTCCAAAAAGTTTTTCCAGGTAGTCGTTTTTAAATTCAATATAGGTTGGATTGCCGCCGGCTGTTATATTGGGTTGGGTGCAGGCAAACAAATCAGTGATGAGCGATTCCATTTCTGCAGGAGCCAGTGCCTGGCCGTTTTTAACAGCGCGCTGATAAGCCATCGCACGCACCAGTTTCTCCCGTTTTGAAAATTTTATGTCGCTGCTGAAATGTTTGTATTGTTCCAGTAAACTTTCAATAGCCCTTTTTTCATCGCCGGCTTCAGTATCTGCGGGTGTTCCCTGTACTACAAATGCATCCTTTCCAAAGGGTTCAATCTGGTAACCCAACAACTGCAGTTCGTCCAGCAGTTCAGCCAATAATACCGCATCTGGTGTGGCAAACTGCAGTGTTAACGGAAACAGGCTGCTTTGAACCGTCATTGCTTTTCCTTTTACTGCTTCGGAAAACCTTTCATACAGCACACGCTCGTGGGCAAGTTGCTGATGTACCAGTATGTGGCCCCTGGTCGTAGCCGCCACAATATAACACTGATGTAATTGCAGTAACGGCACATTAGGTAAAACCTGGAAGTGCAGATCGCGATTGAGCCCTTCCTGTTGAACGGTTTGTTCTGTGGTTGCTTCGGGATTTTTTATACTGTCGAGCAGTGATTCAAATTTTTGCGCCTGGGGTGTTACCCCGCTGCTTTCATAAAAATCTCGCCAATGCTGCAATTCACTTTTATTGGTGGGCGAAATAAAATGTGCCTGGTTCTTTTGGGTGAAATTTTTATACAGTTCAGAAGAGGTGGCGGCGGCCTGTTTATCTGCCGTAAATGGTTTGGCTACTGCATCCAGCTGCTGTATGTTAATGTCGAGATCAAACTCCATGGCAGGCGTTATACTAAACTGTGCCAGCGCATGTTTAATGGCAGCGTGTATAAAAGCGTACACAATCTTTTCATCTTCAAACTTTATTTCCTGCTTGGTAGGGTGCACGTTGATATCTATCTGTGCGGGGTCAAGATCAATAAACAATACATACGCCGGAAAACTGTCTGCCGCAATAATTTCCTGGAATGCGTTCATTACCGCGTGATTAAGGTAGGCGCTTTTAATAAACCGGTTGTTCACAAAAAAATACTGGTCGCCGCGGGTTTTTTTGGCGGTTTCCGGCTTGCCTACAAAACCATAAATATTTAAGTAGTCGGTTTTTTCCTGAACGGCTACCAGTTTTGAATTGTAATTATTGCCCAGTATTTGTACAATACGTTGTTTAAGGCTGCCTTTTTCAAGATGAAAAACTTCCTGGCCATTGCTGGTGAGTGAAAAGAAAACAGCGGGGAAAGCCATGGATACCCTAATGAATTCATCTATAATATGCCTTGTTTCTGCAGCATTGCTTTTAAGAAAATTTCTTCGGGCAGGCACATTAAAAAACACATTCTTCATGGCAATACTGGTGCCATTGGTAGCGGCAATGGGTTCCTGCCGGGTAACCACACTGTTTTCAATGGTAATGAAGGTGCCGGCTTCATCTTCGGCGCGTTTTGTTTTTAATTCCACCTGGGCTACGGCAGCAATAGATGCCAGCGCCTCTCCACGAAAGCCCATGGTGCGAATGGTAAACAGGTCATCTATATTGGCTATTTTGGAAGTTGCATGGCGTTCAAACGCCATACGGGCATCGGTTTCACTCATGCCCTGGCCATTGTCTATAACCTGTATCAACGCTTTGCCGGCATCGTTAATGATCAGTTTAATTTCTGTGGCACCGGCATCCACCGCGTTTTCCATTAATTCTTTTACCGCACTGGCCGGGCGCTGAATGACCTCACCGGCCGCAATCTGGTTGGCAATATTATCGGGCAATAATGAAATGATATCTGGCAAAATGCACTCCTTGTTTGAAAGGCGAAAATAAGATTATCTAAGAGAACAAAGAGAGAAGGAAAAAAAGAGGTGTAAGGTAACTAACCCGCATACCCGCATACGAGACCATAACAACCTTATTACAAATATTTTATTATTCCGGCCAGATGGCATCGAAATCAATTGAAAAATTACATCCTGATTTCAGGTTGAATTGAAATGAATTGGGAGCAACTTGCGAATCCCTGTATTTCTTATTAACCAGTTCTAATATTTCAATTTTCTTAAATTTTGGATCAACGAGTACATAATATAAAACTCCTTCCAGTTCATACAATTCAAACTTTTCGTGCCTGTCTTTATAAGCAGTTGAAGGAGACAAAATTTCTACTGTAAGAGATGGAGCAAAATCAAGATATTTTTTAGTAAGTTTTTTACAAACGATAAGCAAATCTGGCTGCACAACAGTTTTATCATTCATTTTCCAGTCAATTGGCAGATACACACTGCAATCTTTACATTGATCGGTTAAGGCCGTCGTAAATGCAGAGTATAGTCTGCCATTTATTTGCTGATGGTCAGGCGATGGCGCCGGGCTCATTGCATACGGCATGCCGTCAATCAGTTCCCATCTTCCCTCCCAGATCACATAGTCATCGTAGGTGAACCGGGGGCGGTATTTATCGGCTATAGACATAGTCCAAATTTACAAACATTTTTCTATGTCTCCTATCTCTTCATTTATTCTTACATTGTAACCCAATTATATATACGTTGCTATGAAAAGATATTGTCTGCTGTTTGCTGTTTTATTGCAATTATCTGTTGCCGCCCAACGCACTTCATCTTTAGGCGCCAGCCCGTGGGTGGATAGTGTGTTTAAAACGCTGACCAGGGATCAAAAAATTGCCCAGTTGATGATAGTTCGCCTCTCCACCGGCAACGCTGCAAAAACAGAAGTGGTGTTTCACGATAAGGAAGTGGAAGAGGCCATCCGCAAATACAATATCGGCGGCATCTGTTTGTTTCAGGGAGGGCCGGTTACACAAGCCAATTTTGTAAATCATTTTCAATCTATTGCGCAAACACCGCTGATGATTTGTATTGATGGCGAAAACGGTGTGGGCATGCGCATGGACAGCGTAGCCTTTCTGCCACGCCAAATGATGCTGGGCGCCATGCCGGATGCAGCACTTGTATATCAATACGGAAAAATTGTTGGGGCACAATGCAAAAGGGCAGGCATACAGGTAGATTACGCACCAGTGGTAGACATCAACAACAACCCTGATAACCCGGTTATCAATGACCGCTCTTTTGGCGAAGACAAATACAAAGTGTCTTCTTTTGGTGTTAACTATATGCGCGGGTTGCAGGATGCCGGTGTGATGGCCTGTGCCAAACATTTTCCGGGCCATGGAGATGTGGCGGTAGATTCTCACCTCGACCTTCCCGTTATCAATAAAACAAAAGAACAACTGGATACTCTGGAAATATACCCGTTTCGTGAAATGATCAAAGCCGGTGTGGGCAGTGTAATGGTGGCGCATCTTTCTATACCTTCTATAGACAATACCGCCAACCGGCCAACCTCTATTTCATATAACAATGTAACCACCCTGTTAAGAAAAGAACTCGGTTTTACCGGTCTTACCTTCACAGATGCACTTGAAATGAAAGGCGTATCCAAATTTTTTCCTGATGGCGAAGCCTCTGCACAGTCATTGATTGCCGGCAACGATATGCTTTGCCTGCCCGGTGATATTGCAGGGGCCATTGAAAAAATAAAAAACGCTATCAAGAAAAACAAACTAAGCTGGGATGATATTGATGCGCATGTGAAAAAAGTGTTGCTGGCCAAATACCAGTACGGGCTTGCTAACAACAAACCCATAGATACCTACCATCTTACAGAAGATCTTAATGAACAGATACCCGCCCTGAAAAAAATGGTAGCCGAAAATGCACTCACCCTGCTGCGCAATGATGAACCATTCGTGTTTCCGCTGCCGATTAACACCCGCAAAAGAGTAGCGTATATTGGATTTGGCCTTACCGCAGACAACGATTTTGCCCGCCGTATGCGTACCGATTATAATGCGCACACCTATTATTTCGATTATAAACTGGACAGCGTGCAGGCATCAGCGTTATTGCAATTTGTGAAGAACAGGTATGATGTTGTGGTGATTGGTTTGCATAATTACGCGCGCTATCCGGCTGGCAATTTTGGCATCAGCGCCACGGCATTATCACTTATACTCAATTTGCAGCAACAGTTCAGCACCGTCACCTTTGCGTTTGGTAATCCGTACGCCATCAAGAATTTCTGTGACGCGAAAACGCTGGTGGCTTGTTATGAAGACGATGCCATTGTGCAACAAACAGCTGCGGATTTGCTCAATGGACGCTTTATTGCCCGGGGGCGGTTGCCTGTTACCGTTTGTCCGGCATTTGCTTACGGTGCAGGTATATCTCCCGTTAGGGCCATGCCCGAGGCGGCGCCTTCCAATGCAGGGTTAAGTGCCGCCAAACTAAATATCATTGATTCTATTGTGAACGATGGCATTAAAAAACACGCATTTCCGGGTGGTGTTGTACTGGTAGCAAAAGACGGTAAAATTGTATTTGATAAAGCATACGGCTTTCTTACCTACGACAGCACCCAGCCCGTATACCGCGAAACCATTTACGATATGGCTTCGGTAACCAAGGTGATGGCCACCACTTTATCTGTAATGAAGTTGTATGATGAAGGTAGAATAGACCTGCAAAAAACGCTGGGCGATTACCTGCCCTGGACAAAAGGCACCAATAAACAAAACCTCAAACTCTGGGATATTTTGTTGCACCAGGCCGGCCTGAAAGCATTCATTCCATTTTATAAAGAAACGGTAGACAGCAGCAAAGTTGATCAGGTATCCGGCAAATTCTTTAGTTACAAACCCGATTCGCTGCATACGGTAAGGGTAGCAGATAATATGTTTATGAGAAGCGATTGGACGGATACCATTTACCAACGCATTTTGAAAAGTACCGTGGTACCAAAAGGTGAATACATTTACAGCGATAATGATTTTATTTTTCTGGGAAAACTGGTGGAAGCACTGAGCGGTCAAACGCTCGACCAGTATGTGAAGACTAATTTTTATGATAAGCTCGGTCTTGAGGGCACTGGCTTTAAACCACGCAACCGTTTTCCGCTCACCGCTATTGCACCTACAGAAAATGAAAAAGGCTTCCGCAACCAGTTATTATGGGGCGATGTACACGACCCCGGCGCGGCTATGTTTGGCGGAGTGGCCGGGCATGCGGGATTGTTCAGCAATGCGTATGATCTGGCCATTTTGTGCCAGATGTTGTTAAACGGCGGTAGTTTTAATAACCAGCAATTCATTAAAAAAGAAACCATCAATTATTTTTCTGAGTACCACAGTAATATCAGCAGAAGAGGTCTCGGTTTTGATAAGCCCGAAAAAGACAATGCTACCCGTAAAGAACCTTACCCGGCTTTGTCTGCGTCGCCGCAAACAATTGGCCATACGGGTTATACCGGTACCTGTATATGGATAGATCCCAAATACAAGCTCACTTTCGTTTTTTTATCCAACCGCGTCAACCCTGATGGCGGTACCAATACCAAACTACTCAACATGAACATCCGACCCAAAATAATGGAAGCTATTTACAAAGCAATGGAGTAACTGGCCTGCCGCGCATAGAACACGGATGACACAGATGGCACTGATTAAGAATTCCTATGAATGCTGAACATGCAGCAGACATCGTTATCATGCATAGGCAATCCGTATACCTCATGCAATCTGCTATCCCCTTTTTACCAAACAGAAGAATCATCCTTTAAATCCGTTCAAATCCTTGTCATACGTGCGCTAATTTCATAAGCGAAGCGCATATCGCTCAAAATAAATAGTTATGGAAAACGATAAAAGCCTGCCATATCTTTCTGCTGCACGCAATTATTTTGACAGTGGGGCCACCCGTTCGTACGCATTCAGAAAAGAACAATTACAAAAATATAAACAGGCTGTACTCAACCATGAACAGGCCATCTATGAGGCATTGTACAAGGATTTGAAGAAAAGCCCCGAAGAAACCTATGCCAGTGAAACCGGGTTGCTGCTGGCAGAAATTAATGTAGCACTGAAACACCTGCACCGTTGGATGACACCTGCACGCGCAGGTACAGATTTGGTAAACTTGCCTTCTTCCAGCAAAATTTACAGGGATCCGCTCGGTGTGGTATTGATCATTGCACCCTGGAACTATCCGCTTCAATTACTGCTTATTCCGCTGGTGGGTGCCATTGCCGGCGGCAATTGCGCCATTATAAAACCGTCTGAACTGAGCCCTGCTACCGCGGCTGTAATAGAAAACATCATCACTTCCGCATTTGCACCTGAGTATGTAAAAGTAATAAAGGGAGATGGCGCACAACTGGTACCGGCCATGATGAACAATTTTCGTTTTGACCATGTGTTCTATACCGGCAGCATACCGGTTGGCAAAGCCATTTACCAGCTGGCTGCAAAAAATCTTGTCCCGGTTACGCTAGAACTGGGTGGTAAAAGTCCGGCAGTTGTAGAAGCCGGGGCACATATTGCCAGTGCGGCGCGGCGTATTGTACTCGGGAAATTTTTAAATGTAGGGCAAACCTGCATTGCACCCGATTACCTGCTGGTGCATGCTTCCGTTAAGAACGAACTGGTAGCAAAAATAAAAACCGCCATTGCGCAGTTCTACGGCGCAGATGCAGCAACCAGTTATGATTACGGAAAAATCATCAATGAAAAAAGATTTGATACACTGGTAAGTTACCTGCAGCAGGGCAACGTGGTATATGGCGGACAGCATGATAAAAGCAAATTGTTTATCGCGCCCACACTTATGGAACACGTATCACCAGATGCACCACTCATGAAGGAAGAAATCTTTGGCCCCATACTGCCCATATTCAGCTTCAATACTACTGAAGAAGCCGTGCAGATGGTGCAACGCAACGCCAACCCATTGGCGTTCTATCTGTTTACAACATCTGCTGCCAAAGAAAAAAAATGGATGGAGGCAATTGCGTTTGGAGGGGGTTGTGTAAACAATACTGACTGGCATTTTACCAATCACCATCTCCCTTTTGGCGGCGTGGGCAATAGTGGTATAGGTGCTTATCACGGTAAATATACTTTCAACACATTTACCCGCATGAAGCCGGTACTTAAAACGCCGGTGTGGTTTGATCCGGCCATTAAATACCCCAGCTTTAAAGGCAGGTTGAAATTGTTTAAGTGGTTAATCAGGTAATTCAATTTCAGTGCCATCACAGGCTATTGTACAAAATGCCAGCATACGCCTGCCAGGTCAATAATATTAACTTCTTTGCCATAAGGCTGCTGCAACACCTCCGAGATACGGATGCCGTATTTTTCGGGTAACTTTTTTTCCAATACACTGCTCCTGAATGCAGCTACGTCGCTCACTTTTACACTTAACATAAGGTTCTGCGCAAATTCGGTATTGTTGTACCGTTGCAAAATAAATTTACAGCCATTGCTTTCAAACCCAATATAATCGCCCGCATCCCAGGCAATCTCAAAACCCAGTTCGCCAAAAAAACGCTTGGAGCCGTCAAAATTGCTGCCCGAAGGAACAAAGGCTTCAATGGATAAGAATTGCATATCGTTGATTTTATTACAAGTTACAATTTCCGGACGATTCGTTTTAACATCAGCCGGCCCAATGATTGCTAGATTTTATTGAGTACATCACCTATCTTTCTGCAAAGAATGGCGAATGCTGACCAAACTAAAAAATGTTTTTATTGTAATAACGATGTGTATCATTGCATTTGGTGGATATGTGATGATTGTAAACCGAAATGCAAACAATATGACGGTCAGGCAAAAAATATTGAAAGCTGTATATCCTGCGCTGGCATGGTTTAATAAAGTAAGCAATAAAAACATGGATCAACTGTCACATACACCACCGGTTGTTCCGCCGGTTTCATTTTATACGTTGCAACCTGTGCTGAATGACGGATCATCATTAAGCCTGGCTTCATTGAAAGGTAAAAAAATATTGCTGGTCAATACAGCTTCTGCCTGCGGGTATACCCAGCAATATGAACAACTGCAGCAATTATACAACGCGTACAACAGTAAACTAATAGTAATCGGTTTTCCGGCCAATGACTTTAAAGAACAGGAAAGCGGTACCGATGAAGAGATTGCCAGTTTTTGCAAAAAGAATTTTGGGGTTAGTTTTCCATTGGCGAAAAAAAGTGTGGTAATAAAAAATCCTGACCAGAACAGCGTTTTTCAATGGCTTACCAACCCCGCAAAAAACGGATGGAACAGCCAGGCCCCCACCTGGAACTTTTCTAAATACCTTATCAACGAAGAAGGTATGCTTACACATTATTTTGCGCCTGGTATAGAACCCATGAGTGAGACCATCCTCACCGCAATAAAATGATTGCTGATTGCGTGATTTTGAGATTTGAGCAATCAGAAGCGGGTTCAAATGGGTAATCTATCTATTACTATTGCCTAACCTAACAGATATCTTGCTGTTTCGGATTCAGCAAATCTCCAAATTGAGAAATACCAAATCAGCCATTTAAATACTACCTTTCTTAAAAGAAATGAATGTTTAGCAAACAAGACATAGAAAAATATTTCCTGGCAGAGAAACAGCTGGGTATTTTATTTATCGTTATCGGTTCGGTTGCCATTCTGCTGGCATTGATTTTTTTTGTATTGTTAAAGACTTCTTTTTTTAAAGGGGCTGCGTTGCCATTGCTGGTGGTAGGGTTGATTCAGCTGACTGCAAGTATTACTATTTATAAAAAAAGCGATAATGATCGCATCCGCAATGTATATGCATACGATATGAACCCTGCACAATTGAAAAATGAAGAATTGCCCCGCATGTATAAGGTGATAAAAAATTTTGCCGTTATTAAATGGGTGGAAACGATACTTATTATTACCGGTTTGGTATTGATCTATTATAACCGCGGCAACCCTGAAAAGGCATTTTGGTACGGGGTGGGTATTACTTTAACTATGCAGGTACTGGTTATGCTGTTTGCCGATTATGCGGCAGAACGTCGTGCGCAACAGTATACAAAAGGTATTGAAAGTTTTATCAGAAAATAGCTCCAACCATTTCGAGATTTTGAGATTTTGGGATTTTGAGATTGCAACCCGGCTAATCACAGTAACCATACAATATCACAGTCTAAAATCTCAAAATCGCGCAATCAGCAATTGCTTAAGCCGGGCATTTCTCGTGGTAATTGATCAATTCTATAGGCGTTTTTTCAAATTCAAAACCGGCGTACACCGTAGCAACTTCATCCAGCACCGCATCTATTTCGGGTACGGTTGGCAGGGTTACCAGCCGGTTGCGGTATTCTTTTATATTAGGCAGCCCTTTCAGGTAATTGGCATAATGCCTGCGCATTTCAAATATACCTACCATGGGGCCCTTCCATTCAAATGATTTATAGAGGTGTTTGCGGCAAACAGCAATACGGTCTTCTATGGTTGGTGCGGGCAAATGCGTGCCCGTTTGTACAAAGTGTTTTATCTCGTTAAATATCCAGGGATAGCCGATGGCTGCGCGGCCAATCATAATGCCATCTACGCCGTACCGGTTTTTATATTCCACTGCCTTTTCGGGCGAGTCAATATCGCCATTGCCAAATATGGGTATTTTAATGCGGGGGTTGTTTTTTACTTTGCCAATTAACGTCCAATCGGCTTCACCTTTATACATCTGCGTTCGGGTGCGGCCATGAATGGCAAGGGCCTGTATACCCACATCCTGCAGGCGTTCGGCCACTTCTTCTATATTCCTGGTGGCATCGTCCCAACCCAGGCGGGTTTTTACCGTTACCGGCAACGAAGTAGATTTCACCACGGCGCGGGTTAACCGCACCATTAAATCGATGTCTTTCAATACGCCGGCGCCGGCACCACGCATGGCTACCTTCTTTACCGGGCAGCCAAAATTGATATCCAGCAGATCGGGGTTGGTTACATCTACAATTTTTGCCGCCAGCGACAGGCTTTCTTCATCGCCCCCAAAAATTTGTATGCCCACCGGTTTCTCGTAATCAAAAATGTCTAATTTCTGGCGGCTTTTAATGGCATCGCGGATCAACCCTTCAGACGAAATAAATTCGGTATACATTAAATCGGCACCATTGTCTTTACACACGGCCCTGAATGGCGGGTCGCTCACATCCTCCATAGGTGCCAGCAGCAATGGAAAGTCTGGAAGTTGTATCTTGCCTATTGTTATCATTGGTTTCAAAAGAACAGCAAATTTAAAAAAATTATCCGGAAGTCTATGTTAGATTATGACGAATATCTGGAATCCAGGGGTGTTTCGCCTGCCGCTGCATTCTTCATTCTACTGGGGCTTTTGGGCGCGGGCCTGGCACTGGGTACCATGGTAGGCGTGGGCATATGGCTGGGCATGACGGGCAGGGGCTTTTCTACCTTCGAAAAAGATATCCTTAACCCGCAGTTTGTGAATGCGGCCCGCATTATGCAAATGGTATCTGTATTCTTTATGTTTTTTATTCCGGCGGTGGTTACAGCCCGGCTCATTACAAGGCGGCCGTTTAAATACCTGGGCTTTAAAGAGGGCTTCAATGCGCGGCAATTGCTGCTCACCGTTAGTATTATTATTATCTGCCTGCCGCTGGTAGGTGCATTGGGCGAACTGAACCAGGCGATACCACTTACCAAATCACTCGAAACATTTTTCAAAAAACTAGAAGACAACTACAATACGCAGGTAGAAGTGCTGGCGGTAATGCATTCGCCCGGCGAGTTCATTTTTGCCCTGGTAGTAATGGCGCTTTTTCCGGCTGTGTTTGAAGAAACTATCTTCAGGGGCGGATTACAACAGATTCTTATTGCATGGTTTAAAAAACCGATGCTGGCCATTGTGGTAACCAGTATCATTTTCAGCGCTGTGCACATTTCTTATTTTGGGTTTCTTCCCCGGTTTGCCCTGGGTCTTGTACTGGGCCTTATCTTTTACTATTCAAAAAGTATATGGCTTAACATGACGGCTCATTTTCTCAACAATGCTTTTGCACTGAGTTATATGTATTACTTGTATACAAATGGTAAACCCATTAAAGATGCCACAACAGAAAGTGCACCCATATGGATGGGCCTGCCGGCACTAATACTGGTAATCATACTGCTGCGCTTGTTTCAGCAGGTTTCTTTAAAAAGAAACATTAACAAAATACCGCCCATGGATGGGCCTTCTCTTGAATCTACACTGGTATAATTTTTCTGAACCGCTTCCGAAAAAGTTATGGCACTAAATATTGCAACATTCAAAACAAGGGCTGCCACTGCGGGTGTGTTTGTTGCCGTTATGCTGGCAGGCCTGCTTTGGAATTACTGGAGTTTCTTTATTTTATTTTCAGTAATACATTTTGGTTGCTGGATGGAATACCAAAAACTGGTTGGCCTCATAGACAAAGGCTATACCACTATCAGCCCTTTTCATAAATATGGTGTAATGCTGGCCGGCTGGTGTCTCATGCTGTATTTTACCAACGATGCATTTGTTATTGCAGGTATAAAGCTAAGCGCCATAGGCTGGTGGCTGGGCATCATTGCCATATTTGTTTTACCCATTACCGAGTTGCTGTTTTCAAAACAATTGGAATTAAAAAACATTGCGCATTCCGCATTTGGGTTATTGTATATTTCGCTAAGCCTGGCATTGATGATGAACCTGCGCTGTTTTGGTATGAACGTAAAAGAGCACTGGGGTTATTCTGATACCTATGGTTATGTATTGCCGCTCGGAATACTGGCTGCGCTTTGGATAAATGATACCATGGCCTATTTAGTAGGCTCCTTTGTGGGCAAAACACCGTTTTCAAAAATATCGCCCAAGAAAACCTGGGAAGGAACGGTGGGCGGTGCGGTACTTTGCATACTGGTTGTGGGCCTGCTGGGATGGTGGACAAAAATTTATGCCACCATTCATTGGGTTATCATTGCAGCCATTGTTGCTGTGTTTGGTGTTTTAGGAGATTTGTTTGAAAGCAAATTAAAACGAATGGCTGGCGTAAAAGACAGCGGCAGTATTATGCCGGGCCATGGCGGTTTTTTAGACCGGTTTGATTCTCTGTTGTTGGCTACACCCTTTGTTTGGCTGTATGTGTTTTTGTTTATGTAGCAATCCACAAAAGCCTTGATGGCTATTATTGCGCGTAGTTAGCAAGCGTTTCAGCAATATGCAAAAAACATGATATTGCCCGGTAAACCAGGTTGTTTTTACATAAACCTGCCATTTACCTTATTTTTGCGGTTCAATACATTACCAAAATGTACATACACAAAGAGGGTTATAAACCAATTGCTATTGCTGCCATTATTTTCGCTTTTATTAATCTGTTGTCTTTTTATTTTATCAGTTATAGCCTCCCCTGGCTGAGCTGGCTTATTTTTATTGCATTGTTCGGGCTGTTGTTATTTATTATTTCCTTTTTCAGGATACCCAGCAGGCAGCTGACCAAAGACAATACCAAGGTGGTGGCGCCTGCAGATGGCAAGGTGGTGGTGATCGAAGAAATGTTTGATGAAGAATATTTTAAAGAAAAACGTTTGCAGATTTCCATTTTTATGAGCCCTGCCAATGTACATGTAAACCGCAATCCGCTCAGCGGCGAGGTTACCTACAACCAGTACCACAAAGGCAAATACCTGGTGGCCTGGAACCCAAAATCATCTACTGAAAACGAGCGCCATTCTGTGGTTATCCGGCATTCCAAAGGAGAGATACTCGTGAAGCAAATTGCGGGTGCTCTGGCCAAACGAATAATCAACTACCTGCAGGTAGGCCAGCAGGTTTCGCAAACCAATGAGCTGGGCTTCATACTCTTTGGAAGCCGCGTAGATGTATTGTTGCCCGTTGGTACTAAAGTGGAAGTGCAGCTAAACCAGGTAGTACAGGGCGGGGTTACGGTGCTGGCAAGCCTGTAAGTGCCGTTATGGCTAACTTGTCTTGCCTCATTTTTAACAGCAATTCTGGCGGTATGTTGGCATTTGTAGATTATATTTGAAACTCATAAAACCTAAAATATTACATATGAAAAAGATACTGATGCTGGCAACTGCTGCCTTTCTATTTTCTGGTGTTTCATTTGCGCACGGCGACAAAGGAAAAAACAAAGAGAAGGCAAAGAAATGTACCAAGGCCAGCGGCAAATGCTGTGGTAAAGAAGACAAGTCGAAAAAAGCATAACTGCTTCAACTTTTATAGTAAGCCCTTCAGCAGTGAAGGGCTTTTTTATTGGGGTAATGCGAGGCGTGCAGAAAACCACTATTACGCAAATGCTTGATGGCATGTAACAATTGGCGCTTCACATCGGGTTGTATCCCGGGCGACTGAATGTGTACCTCGCACGACTGTAAGGCCGTTACGCGCCCAGCACCGGGTGCAACTCGGTGCTGGAGCATTGAGAGCGTTTTCGCAGCTCAAAATATTTGCTCGAGTTCTTTTAATGAAGCAACGGTATAAGTAGGATGAATGGCGGGTAGTTGCTTGTTGAGGTGGTTAACATATACCTGATCTAAACCTGCCCCACGGGCGCCTGCAATGTCCACATCAATATCATCGCCCAACATAATACTCTCTCCTGCGGCCGCATTGGTTTTTTGCAAAGCATAATCAAAAATAGCTTTGTGAGGTTTTAAGCTGTTGCTTCCTTCTGAAGTTATAACCTCGCTGAAAAATAAGTGCAGGCCGGAATTCTTCAATTTTGCGTGTTGTGTTTTTTCAAAACCATTGGTAATAAGGTGCAGCACATAATTTTTTTGGGTGAGGTATTGCAGAATTTCCAATGCATGCGGAAACAGCAGTTTTCGTGTGGGCAACAGATCAAGAAAAACGGCGCCCATTTCACGCGCCAACTTCTCATCGCCAATTTTAAAATCAAGCAACGTGAGCCACATCCGTTTCCAGCGCAATTCTTCCGTCTTAATAAAACCTTTGCGATACCTGTCCCACAATTTTTCATTGTGTATTAGGTAGTTTGCATTAAACCGATCAAAGTTATCTACGCCCCTTTTTTCCAGATCCATGTTTGTATATAACTCCGCCAGTGTTTGCCGGCTGTTTGCATCAAAATCCCACAACGTGTGATCCAGGTCGAAAAAAAGATGTTTGTACTTGCTCATGTAGTAAAAGAACACAATTTAAATTATTTGCCGCTTCTTACCGGAGTAAATATAAAACAGCCCAGCAGACTTCACAAGACTGCAGCTACTGGCAATGCGCGCGAATGCTCGTGCAGGCGCCGGGAATATTTTACAAAGCGATCAGTATCTTTACCGGCATCTTTTCAGTTTATATTTAAACTTGTGCAATGAATGTAGTTATCACCGGTGCATCCAAGGGGTTTGGAAGGGCCATAGCAGAAATATTTGCTGCCCACGGACATCACCTCTTTATTTGTTCGCGCAACGAAGTAGACCTCTATAAAACCGTAGAAGAACTAATGACTAGCTACCCCGACAGTAAAATAAAGGCCAGGGCAGCAGATCTTAGTACAAAAGAAGCAGCCACCGGTTTTGGAGAATGGGTACTAACCAATGCTGACCATGTTGATGTATTGATCAACAATGCAGGCCGTTTTATACCAGGCAGCATTCACAATGAACAAGACGGCACGCTGGAAGAAATGATGCACACCAATTTATTCAGCGCTTATCATCTTACCAGGTCGCTGTTGCCCGCTATGATGAAAAGAAAGAGCGGCCATATTTTCAATATTTGTTCCATTGCTTCGCTGCAGGCATACCCAAATGGCGGCGCTTACAGCATCAGCAAGTTTGCACTGCATGGATTTTCAAAAAACCTGCGCGAAGAATTGAAACCTCACCTGATAAAAGTTACCGCCGTTTTTCCCGGAGCGGCATATACAGATTCATGGAGTGGCAGCGGCGTAGATCCAAAACGCATCATGGAAGCAAATGATATTGCGGCCATGATCTACGCAGCTACTGCGCTGTCTGCGCAAGCCTGTGTAGAAGATATTGTTATGCGGCCGCAGCTGGGCGACCTTTAGCAGTTTATGGGCTATTGGCTCATTCGCTTAGCACTGACATAAAGCGTAAAAAAATAGTCAAGAAGATTTGTTAGAATTATCATAATTTTTTAGCTGTTCGACAGCCCAAACCATACCTGTGCCGCTGTTGAACACCCATCAACTATTCACTATTTACCACTACCCATTTTCCCGTGGTCAATGCACACTCAGAGGATTATATTTGCATTCATTGATTTTTTGCTGAAACAGTTGACTAATGCGTATCAGGAAATTTTTACTTTTTATCGGCTTATTAATGGCAACATGTATTCCTGCATTTGCACAAGCAAAATTTTCTACCGTCATTAACGAAAAGGAAATTGGCAAAAACGATTACGTACAGGTGCAATACATTGTTGAAAATGCCACCTCGGTAGAATCAATTACACCACCTTCTTTTAAAGGCTTTACAGTGGTTTCTGGCCCTATGCAGCAAACCGGTATGAGCGTAATCAATGGTGCGGTATCAAAATATGAAGGCGTTACTTATGTATTAAAACCTTCTGGCCCGGGCAAGTTTACAGTAGGCGGTGCCACTGCCCTGGTAAACGGAAAACAAATGCAATCTAACAGCGTAACCATTACCGTTACCAATACTGCATCCGCATCTCCCAGTGCCGGCAATAACCCGTTATTTGGTTTGTCACTGCCAGAAGAAGCACCCGAAGTAAATGAAGAATATGTACTAAGAAAAGGAGAAAGTGCTGCTGAAAAAATAAAAGACAACCTGTTTGTTAAGCTGGAGGTGAGTAAAACCACCTGTTACGCAGGCGAACCGGTAGTAGCCACCTACAGATTGTATTCGAGGTTGAAATCTGAATCGCGGGTTACCAAACGCCCTTCACTCAGCCAGTTTAGTGTGTATGATATGGTGCAACCAGAATCTAACACGCCCACGGTAGAAAAAGTAAATGGCAAACTATACAATGCGCATGTTATCAGAAAGGTGCAGCTGTACCCACTACAAGATGGCGTTTTTGTGCTTGAACCGGTGGAGGTAGACAATACCGTGAGGTTCCTGCGGCTGGAAGGGAACGGTAACAGAACATCTATGCAGCAGTTGCTCGACGATTATATGAATGGCGTGAGTGATGGTCGGATGGAAGAGCAAAAGGTAACCCTGGCGTCAAAACCGGTAACCATTACCGTAAAACCTTTGCCCGAGGGCAAGCCGCCCTCCTTTGATGGTGCAGTGGGCAAATTTACCATTATGGCAAGCGTGCCGCGCATGGATATTGCCGCAACTGAGACCGCTGCCCTGGACATTATTTTAAAAGGCGATGGCAACCTGCCATTGATCAATGCGCCACAGGTTCAATGGCCACAAGGTACAGAAGGGTATGAACCCACGGTAAAAGAAAATGTAGACAGAACCGTGTCACCCATCAGGGGTACAAAAATGTTTGAATATGCTTTTACGGCCAAGCAGGCAGGCACGGTAACAATACCGCCCGTAGAATTTACTTATTTTGATCCATCGGCCAATGCCTACAAAACAATTCAGACGCAGCCTGTGGTCACCACCATCAGCAAGGCTGCCAAAAAGAAACCGGCATTGCATACAGCAGTTAACAACCAACCGGCAAGCGGCATTAACTGGAGAAAATTTCTCTGGCTGTCTCCTTTGTTATTGCTGATTATATTGACACTGCTGTTCAACCTTAAAAAAAGGGCCACCTCTAATAAGCAAAGCAAGCAGGCAGCAGCGTCCCCTGTTGCACACGTGCCAGAACCTGTTGTGGCGCCGGATAATTTTGAAGCAGCCCGGTTTGCACTGGCAGCCGTAAACAGCCAGCTGTTTTATAAAGAAACGGGCAAAGCGGTGTGGAATATATTGGGGGATAAATTCAACCTCAATTCAAGTCAGCTTAACAAACCTGTAGTGGTGCGTTTGCTACAGGAACACAATACACCCGCCCCTACCATTCAATTGCTGGAAAGCGTTCTGCATGATTGCGAGCTGGCATTGTATTCGCCTGTACACACAGAAAACGATATGCGGCAAACCTTAGATAAGGCGGTACAGCTTGAAATGCATCTAAATAGTTTATAGTTTTTAGTTTTCAGTTTATAGTTCTTTTACGGGATGGCAAGGCTATACGCAGTTGAGTATTATGAATGATAAGTTATGAGTTCCGAGTTATGAGTGACGCGTGCGTGGAGAAATGCCAGCTTATATTTTCTCGAGGATTGCAGATACGGGCCGGAGGCCCGAAAGAACATAGGTGAACTTTTGAACTCTCGAACTCCCGAACTCCCGAACTCCCGAACTCCCGAACTAAAAACTAGAATTATTCGCTGTATTTATACCCAACCCCTCTGACAGAGTGGAAATATTTTGGGTTGCGGCTATCATCTTCAAAGTATTTGCGGAAGCTGAGGATAAAATTATCGATGGTACGGGTGGTAGGGTATACATTATAGCCCCATACGGTTTGCAAAATTTTTTCTCTGGGTACCACTTCATTTTTATTTTCAAAAAGCAGTTTCAGCAGCATGGCCTCTTTCTTGCTGAGTTGTATATGCTCGCCATGTTTATTGATGGCTTCCTGCGCCCTGAAATCAACAGAATTTTTTCCAAATTGGTATATATCGCCGATGGTTTCTTTGTCGAGCAACTTCTTATTTTTCTCAATCAGCTTTTGAACGCGCAGCAGCAATTCTTCCAGGTTGAATGGTTTGGTGAGGTAATCGTCGGCCCCTTTTTTCAGTCCCATTACCCGGTCGGCCGATGTATTTTTGGCGCTGAGGATCAAGACCGGCAGTTCATTGTTTTGTATGCGAATGGTTTCCAGCACTTCTATACCATCCATTTCCGGCAGCATGATATCGAGTATCATCAAATCAAAATACTGGCTTTGTAATGATTTTACTGCCTGCATGCCGTCCATAGCAGACACTACTTGGTATCCTTCCAGCTCAAGGTTTAGCTTGAGGGCTTCATGCAGGTTTTCCTCGTCTTCTACCAGTAATATGACGGTTTCATTATTACTCATATCAATTATAAAAATGTACGGTAAAAATACTGCCTGCGGGATGATTGTTTGTCACACTAATGTCGGCGTTGTGATCAAGCGCTATTTTTTTACAGAGATAGAGTCCCAGGCCGGTGCCGGTTGTTTTTCTTACCTGTTCGCTGCCGATGCGGTAAAACCGCTCGAATACTTTTTTCTTTTCTTCGTCTGCAATGCCCGGCCCTTCATCCTTAACGGCTAAAAAAATTCCATTGTCTTTTTTGTAAAGTAGTATTTGAATGGTGGAGTCTTTGGGTGCGTATTTAATGGCATTGTCGAGCAAATTGTTTACCAGTATCTGCAGCAGCAGCGCATCCCCCGCTATATCTATATCTTCATCAATCTGGCTGTTCAGTTTCCGCTCCGGAAATCGTGTACGAAAATCCTGTATGCAATTAGCGGTAAGCGATGAAAAGTCGAGATCTTCTTTCAGCATTTTGTAACCCCCACCTTCCAGTTGCGAAGAAACAAGAATGTTATTGGTAAGTGTATTCAGGCGGTTGGCTTCCTGCAGGGTGGCATGAATGAGTTTTTGTTGTTTGCCTTCGTCCAGTTTATGTTTTTGAAGGGTTTCCAGGTTAAGTTTGGCAACGGCGATGGGCGTTTTCAGTTCATGGGTAATGGCCATCATAAAATTTTGCTGTTGTAAGGTCATCCTTAATTGCCGTCTTACAGCCCGGTACACAAATACAGCACCTATTAAAATGACCAGTAAAAAAATGAACCCTTCGCCTATAAATTGTGTATTCTTTCTTTTTTCCTCGTCTGTTACCACGTCTATTTTCTGGAGATATGCCGGGTCATCGGCTTTTAATTCCATAATCTTATAAACGGCCATCTGGTGGCTTTGGCGTTGCAATGCAATAAACCACCATATCAGTGCCGCTATAATGTACAGCAAGAGAAACCAGTATACAATAGTGGCCACTGCCAGTCTTTTCTTTTTAAGGATACTCATGCTGATTACAACATTGCAGGTTGGTATGATTGCGGAATGCGGGTGGGCCGGCGGTGTAAAGTTATTGTTGATTATTGTATTTTCTCAATCCGTATTCCGGCATTGAGTACATGTTTCAATGGATCCTGCCGCATAATCTGTTCCAGGGTAAATTCATAATCACCGCTTTTTCTGAATCTGGTGGCGTTTTGTGTAATCGGTATGCGGTGTTCCCAGATATCATCCATGCCTGTGCCCAGCCAGCCCTGGCTGTTGGTAGCCAGTCGCAAATCTACCTGCTGAGTGTAAGTGGTATCGGGGCCTTTGCGCGATACCTTCATCCAGATATTGTTGAATCCATAGGCATCTGTATGGCGCAAAACCAGGTAAATATTATAAGCTGCTGTGGTATCACTGATGGTAAAAGTAAAGGCAGGTTTGTTGGTGCCGTTCCATTCCTGTTTTTTAAACGCAACGTTTTTTTCAAATACACCTATAGAGTTGCAGCCGGCCAGTTGCAGACTGCTGGCAAGCAATAAGAGTAGACCGGTTTTATATATTGAATGCATCTGTAAAAATAATAAAAATCGCTGATCGCCAATTTGATGATTCCTTATCTGCTACCTCTTTTTAATCGCTGATCGCTGATGTGTTGATGTGTGATCTGATAGCCACCCCCTTCTTAATCTTTAATCGCTGATGTGTTGATGTCTGATCTGATAGCCACCCCCTTCTTAATCTCTGATCGCTGATGTGCTGATGTCTGATCTGATCGCCACCCCCGTCTTAATCTCCGATCGCTGATGTGTTGATGTCTGATCTGATAGCCACCCCCTTCTTAATCTCTGATCGCTGATGTAGCGCAAATTTGCTCGCAAAAGCCCACTCACGACTCACTACTCACCACTCACTACTCACCACTCACCACTCACGTAACGCCACTCACCACTCACGTAACGCCATTACAAAGCATTCAGCACCTGTTCTTTTGCTTTTTCCAGCTCATCTTTCATCATGACCACGCATTTCTGAATGGTGGAATCATAGGCTTTTGCCCCGGTCGTATTTATTTCGCGGCCAATTTCCTGCAATATAAATGACAACTTTTTACCCTTTTCATCAACCACTTCACTTAGCAGCGCAAGAAAATATTCGCAATGGTTTTTGAGCCGTACCTGTTCTTCCGTAATATCTATTTTTTCGATGTAATAGATAATTTCCTGTTCCAGGCGGTTGGCATCATAGTTTTCTTTGCCAACGTTCTCCTCCAGCATTTTTACCAGTCCTTCTTTTATTTTTATTTTACGCTGTGGTTCCAGCTGCAAAACAATTTCCTGCTGCTTTTGAATATTATTGATTCTGAGTATTAAATCTTTTTCGAGCGATTTACCTTCGTCGAGGCGGTGGTTGTTAAGGCTGGCAATGGCTTCTTCAATTACTTTTTCAAAAGCCTTCCACTCCTCGCCCGTAAGGGTTTCGCCGGTGGGCGTAATTACTTCTGGCAATTTAATCAGCGTACTCAGAATAGCAGACGGGTCAAGACCTAATTCTGCAGAGAGCGCGGCAATGGGCTTGTAATATGCTTTCGCCAGTTCGGTGTTAATGCTTACAGGTTTACTGGCGCCGCTTTCTTTCAGGTTAATGCTGCAGTCTATACTTCCCCGGCCCAGTTGCTTGGAAATTATGCGGCGGATATCAAATTCAAAAGGCTTCAAGAATGCAGGCATTTTCAGCATCAGCTCAAACTGCTTACCATTTAATGATTTGATGTCTATCAAAAAGGTTTTATCGCCCACTGCTTTTTCTGCTCTGCCAAAGCCTGTCATTGATTTTAACATATAACCCGTTTTTTAGCAAGGTAAAGTAATTAGTTTATAAATAACAGCGTAATTAACCGTTTGCAAAAACCAGGCTACTATGTGCGTTCCCGGGGTTGATAATAACAGCAGATTACAGACGGCAGCAGAGAAGTAGTGTGTGTTGCGGAGCCATACTTTGATCCGTTTGCTTTCTGGTTGAAAATTAACTCGTGTTAATCCTCGCATACCAGAAAACATCAATCTTTTACAGCAACCAACACCATGCGCTTTGCCTGCGCAGCATAAAAAAAGCCCCCGATGAATCGGGGGCTTTAATATTTGGATGGGTTAGTAAGTACCAGGAAATAAATTTCCTTACACAATATTAAAATATATTTTCCCTATTCAAAAAAAAAATTAGACAAATTTTATGCACATTTTGTTTTTGGCTGTGGATAATAGTAACGTAAATCTATACGCCTATTACGCAATGGCACTCCTACAATTGTTGCTTTTCAAAATTTTCGTTTTACCTGTCACAACACCTATCGTCTGAAAGTACTGCTGTTACTGTATTACAGCCGTTGCTATTCTTTTACTAAAAAATGATCGGCCGCATAGCATTGCAAAAAATTTATCCGCAGGGCTTGTACAAAGTGCTGACAGCAGGCAAAAAGGCAGCAAAAAAAAATTAGTTAAAAAACCCGCCGTTCGGTCGATTTCACTCTTTGAGGTGGCAAAACGACATTGCGCTAAGTTTATTTCGCTGTACTGTACGTACCCCTACCCACTGTTTTTACGAGGGAAAAACGGTTGGTTGCCTGCGAACCATTTATTTTTGGCGCAATTAACTTACCTGCATGTAGCAGATGAATTTATTAGAAACTGCGTCATCTTCTTGCTTTACTTTTGCTCAAATTAGATTGTATGCAATTTCCATCTCCTGTATCAGTACAATGGTTAGCCGATTTTTTACAGGCACAATTGCTGGGCAATGCACAAGGCCAGGCAACAGGCATCAATGAATTGCACAAAGTAGAAAAAGGAGATATTGCTTTTGTAGATCATCCCAAATATTATGCGGCGTGTATTCATTCTGCAGCAGATTTTATCATTATCAATACGACAGATGAAGCAATTCCGCCGGGCAAAGCCTTCCTGGTGGTAGACCAGCCATTTGAAGCTTACCTGGCAATTGTACGTCATTTCAGACCTTTTGAACCGGCGGTAAAAACCATTAGCGATAGTGCGCAAATAGGTGAAGGAACTTATGTAGCGCCGGGTTCTTTTATTGGCAACCACGTTTCCATTGGCAGCCACTGCATCATTCAGCCCAATGTTACCATAATGGATCATTGTATTATTGGCAACCATGTTTACCTGCAATCGGGTACCGTCATTGGGTCGGATGCATTTTATTACAATGGCAAAAAAAATCGCCCGCTATGGTACAAAAGAATGGAAAGCTGCGGCCGGGTGATTATTGAAGACTATGTGGAGATAGGCGCTAACTGTTCTATAGACCGTGGTGTTACCCATGATACCATTATTGGGCAGGGCACCAAGATGGACAACCAGATTCATATTGGTCATGACACCGTTGTTGGCAAAAATTGCCTGTTTGCTGCACAGGTAATTGTTGGAGGATGTGTAAACATTGAAGATGGGGTAACACTCTGGGGACAAGTAGTGGTAAATAAAACACTCACCATTGGAGCCAATGCAGTGCTACTGGGCAAAACGGGTGTTGTTGGAGATATAGCAGGCAATAAAACGTATTGGGGTACACCGGCACAGGAAGCAGGCGCTGCCCGGCGTGAACTGGTATGGATAAAACGTATTCCCCAATTATGGGATAAGGTGATGAAATCACACCCCTAGCCCCTAAAGGGGAATAGCGATGTTGATTAAGATTGTCGTATCTACTTAAAAAGGTTATTTTCTAACAGACACTTCTGCGCGATCGCTTATGCCGCTTCAGCTAAACGCACTGTTATCTACACGAACTGATTGATTCAATAAGCATGATCGATCTAAGTTCCCCCTTCAGGAGGTCAGGGGGTATAATCATATGGCAGATCATCCGCCAGCTTGCGCCAGCTCCAGTAACCGATATTGATAACATCATTCTGATCATAGAAATACCCGTTCTGCTGTATTACAAAGCCTTCACTAATATCCATAATACTTATCTGGGCAATAATGGTGGTGGGCATTTTATTTTCCTGCAAATACTGAGCATCGGGTGGTGCATTTTTATAGATAATGCGCATCCTTCCATTCCAGCTTACTTCTATATCATTATTTTCAATGGCCTGATAGATGGAAGAATCATACGGGTTTTCAACAGGCGTTGTTTTGAGTGTTTTTGAAGTACTGTCTACACGCTCCAGTACAAAACCATCTTTTTCCAGGTTATGCGTGTACCAGCTGCGCATAAAATGCAGCCTTGAACCACGGTAAGCTTTTTCGCGGTTTTGTTTCCAGAGCAGTTTCTGCTCGTCGGTACCAGGCAGCTCTTCATAAAACGGAAAACCGGTAAATACGCTGAACCCAGGCCCGTATTCATGGGCAAAAGAGTCCAGCTGAAATTTAATTTTATATCCCAGCGCTTCATTAACAATAATCAGATCTTCTTTTGCTTTTACTTTTAAACGGTTTGTCTTTTTCCGGAAATAAAACTGCAGTGCCTCCGGATTTTGAATAGTGGTTTTCGTAGCATTGGCATCGTTACCCAAAAAATTTTCCATGAAAAATTTACCGTATTTGGCCAGCCCGTCTGGCACCTCGTTGGTACCCACTACGGCAACTTCCTGCAAACTTTTATCTTTTGGTTTTAACACAACCAACAGGTTAGCTGCATGCGAATTGCTAATGCGTATTACCTGTGTTTCATAACCGGTGTAAGAAACAATCATATCATAACCACCAGAAGGAAGTGTAAGGTTAAAGCTACCTTCACTGTTGGTGATGGTGCCAAGTGTTGTATTCTGGCAAAAAACAGAAGCGCCATTTAAAGGCTGGCCCGCAGAATCGGTTATTTTACCAGAGGCAATAAAATCCTGCTGGGCCATTACTGAAAATGAAATGCAGCTTAAAAGAACAAATAATAATTGCTTCATCAGAAATTTGTTAAGAATAAAAGGATGGCTGAATAAAATTCTATATACTCATTACTACAGGTTGGTGCTGCCAATTGCAAAAATGCCGGAATCAAAAAATTCAACAATCAACTTCAGGCAGCCAACCAAATCAAAAACGCTGCCGGTTTATAAGTATTGCATATAGTGATTACAGGCATTTTTAACAGATTTTTCCAGTGGAGTAAAAGTAAAGCCCGGTAAAGCGTTGCAAACTTTGCTGTTATCGAAATAAGTAGTGGTTTGTGCTATGCGCGCGCTTTCTTTAGTAAGCAGTGAGGGTTTGCCAGAAAACAAACTTTTAACTTTTTCTATTCGCCATGCAAGCCCGGCCATCGTGGGTGTGGCTTCGCGCTGCGGCCTTTTTTTACCGAAGGCATCCGCTATGGTGTTAAAAAGCTGTCTGAATGACCAATTGTCGCCATTAATAATAAAACGTTCGTTGGTAATACCGCTTTCCATAAGCAACACCGTTGCCCTGGCAGTATCTTCCACCGATACAAACCCGTTGATGCCATTGCTGTACCAGGGAAATTCATGGTAAGCACTTTTAAATATGGCGCAGCTGCTATTGTTCCAGTTGCCATAGCCCAGTATGGTGCTGGGGTTAACTATTACCGTATGCAGGCCTTCGCCGCTTCCGCGCCATACTTCCAGCTCTGATTGGTATTTGCTGATAGCATAATTGGTGTTGATGCCGCTGTCTTCCCATTGTTTAGTCTCAGATACTGTTTCTCCGTTGCTGGTTCTTCCCAATGCGGCTACTGAACTGATGTGTACCAGCTTCTGTACATTTTTAAGCAATGCGGCATTCACCACGTTGGCAGTGCCTTCAATGTTTATTTTATACATTTCGTGCTTATCCCTGCCTTCAAAAGAAACTTTAGCGGCACTGTGGATGACTCCATCCATATCCTCCATGGCATCTTCCAGTACATGCGTGTCCAGCACATCGCCATCAATCCATTTTACTTCGCTGAAAACCTGCGTGGGTATAAAAACAGGAAGTTGTTTACTGCGCCGCAGGGCGCTCACGCGATATCCTTTTTGCACCAGTTCTTTAATAATGTAGGCGCCAAGAAAGCCCGTACCGCCTGTAATAAATATTTTATTTCCCGGGTTGATAGGTTTGCTTTTGATGGAAAGCGAAGTTAGTTCTTATCGTTATGCAAACCTATATAGGTTGGTGGTCACAAAAAATGGCGTAACCTATAGTTACGCCATGGTAAACATTTAATGTATGTATGTTGTGTGCTTTCTTAAATAGCGTCAGAAAGTGAAGAGAATGTAAAATCCCTGATCTTCAGCGGTGGTACCAAGTAGCTGCGGTAAGATTCTACGCTGATGCTCCGCTCTGGTTTACCCAATGCTTCTACATTGTTCAAAGCAATAACCGGGCTTTCATTGAAGCGGAAATTTTTAATGGGATGTTTTATCTGTCCGTTCTCAATGTAAAAAGTTCCATCCCTGGTGAGGCCGGTAAGCAACAATGTCTGGGGATCTACCATGCGTATATACCAGAGGCGTGATACCAATACGCCACGCTCGGTTGTTTTGATCATCTCTTCCAGCGATTGGTTGCCGCCTTCCATGATAAAGTTGGAACCAAAAGGAATAGCAGGCTTATTGGTTTTTTGTGCCCAGAAGCGAGAATACGCCAGATTTTTTACCACGCCTTTTTCAATCCAGTTCATTCTTTCCAATGGCTGCCCCTCCCTGTTCCAGGTAGAAGAAGGTAATTCTTCATTGAATGGATCAGAATAAATAGTAACCTTTTCATCCATCAGTTTTTCGCCGAGCCTGTTGCCACCACCCGGCTTGCTCATGAAACTGCGGCCTTCATCTGCACTCCGTGCATCAAAACTCCGGAACATGTTTTCAAGAAAATAAGTAACTGCCACGGGCTCCAGTATCACCGTGTATTTGCCGGGCTCTATGGCTTTTGCATTGGCAGAACCATTTGCTTTTTGCGCGGCAACCTTGGTGGCGGTGAGTGTATCCAGTTTTTTTACATCATTAAAACCCCTGGCGGCATATCCCGAACCGGTACCTTCTGCATTGCGTGTAGTAATAGAAAAAGTTACATCGGTATCGGTATCATACCCATACATACCTTTTGAATTGAGCACTGCAGAAAAGCTGGTGGTGTTCTCTATAAAACCGGCCGCATCCAGTTTGGCTTCTTTTGAAACATTGATACTTTTTGCTACTGCTTCGGCACGTACATCTGGTGTAACCGCTGCCGTGGTGGGTATAAATGCTTTTGATTCTTTAAAAGTTTGCGGCCCCAGCAGTGGCATGTATTCAGGGTTTTCGGGTGCCAGCTGAGCCAGCTCCTCTGCTCTTCTTACTACTTTTTCCAGCGAGGCATCATCAAATTCATTGATGGTAGCCGTACCTGTTTTTTTACCAAATGAAGAAGTAACCGCCAGGCTGAGTGAACTGATTTCGCCCGAAGTGGATACGCTGTTTCTGGCGTACCTGATGTTGCCGCCTTCCGAACCCTGCAGGGCCACTTCGCACTCATCTGCTTTGGAATAGGCAATTACTTTCTTTAATAAAGTGAGGGCTTCGTCCTTTTTTAAAATAGCCATAATAAATATTGTTAGATTTTTCTTGCTGTGTTAATAACATTGATTCCATTGAAACGGGTGGTGGAGCTGCCATGAGATACGGCATTAGACTGGGAGGGTTGTCCCTTACCATCGTTAAATGCGCCGCCCAACCGGTAATCGCTCTGATCTGCAATGGCCGCACAGGAATTCCAGAACTCCTGTGTATTTGCCTGGTAAGCCACATCGTTCAGCATGCCTACAATTTTGCCATTCTTAATTTCATAAAAAGTTTGGCCACCAAATTGGAAATTGTAACGTTGCTGATCAATTGAAAAAGAACCATCACCAATAATATAAATGCCTTTTTCAGTATTTTTGATCATATCGTCTACCGATAATTTATCTTTTCCTGCTTTGAGCGATACATTGGGCATACGCTGAAACTGAACGTCTCTCCAGCTTTGCGAGTAACAGCAACCCTGCGATTCTTTAAGACCCAGGATATGCGCCTGATCGCGTATAGCCTGAAAATTTACCAGTACACCATCTTTTATAATATCCCAGTCTTTGCATTTTACGCCTTCATCATCGTAACCCACTGCGCCAAGGGAGCCGGGTTGTAATTTATCAGCTACAATATTTACCAGCTTACTACCAAACTGAAAATTGTTTGATTTTAATTTGTCCATAGAAAGAAAACTGGTGCCGGCATAATTTGCTTCATAGCCCAGTACCCTGTCCAGCTCTGTGGGGTGCGCAACAGATTCATGAATGGTCAGCCAGAGATGAGAGGGGTCAAGTATCAAATCGTATTTACCCGGCTCAACAGATTTTGCTTTCAGTTTCTGGTCTACATCGGCTGCGGCATTTTTAATATCTTCCAGCATATCATACCGGTCTCTGTAACGTGTAACAATACCCTGCACTTTGGCAGCATCTGTTGGCGTAAGGTATTCATAACCCATCCCTACAGGTGAGCTGAACGATTTCCTGGTTTGAAATTTACCAGAAGCCTTGTCAATCTTTGTAACGGTAAACGTGGGAAACAGGCGGTGTACATCCTGGTCTATATAAGAACCATCGGTGGAAGCAAAATATTTCTGCTCGTTCACCGCCAGTATCAGAGAATTGACAAAATTGGCACCGGCTCCCATTGCTGCCGCATTGCATTCCATCAGCAGGTCTACTTTTTCTTTTACAGGTACTTCAAATGCGTTTTTCTGAATGGGTGTTTTCCAGCTTACATCGCCATAACCTTTTTGCGGGGCCAGCTGTACCGGCTCAGATAAAATTTTAGCATTGGCTTTTGCCACGGCCACTGCCTTCTCAGCAGTTTTGGCAATTTCTTCTTTGGTAACAATGTTGGTGGCCGCAAAACCCCAGGCGCCATTTGCTAAAACACGTATGCCCACACCAAATGATTCGGTGTTTACAATATTCTGCACACGTTTTTCGCGGGTAACAATAAACTGGTTAAGATAGCGGCCAATGCGTACATCAGCATACGATGCACCTTTGCTTTTAGCGGCATTCATGGCAATATCTGCCAGTTGCTTTTTTTGCGCCACATCTATTGACTGCTGCAGCGCCTGCATGGGGTCAATGGTATTTCCCAGCAGAGAAAAATCTGGCAGCATCATACCGCCAAACCCCATGGCAGATAATTGAAGAAAGTCTTTTCTTTTCAAAATAATAAAATTAAAGTAATGATAAATAGCGTTACCGGATATACAGAACAGTATAGGTTGAACAGTCGTTGAAATTTTTCAGGGTGCAAATTACAGGGCATTCGTTAATCCCGTTTTAATGCACACATACACCAGGCATTTGTGCATAAGATAGTTCAAGTAAGCAATCTAGCAATTTTTTAAAAACAAAAATTTTCTTTCAGCCTATTTTTTGTTCCACCCATAAAAAAACACAGCAGGCAAAAAATATGATCAGCAGATATAGTTGACGGTTTACCATTAACCCGCCGGCAACCGGGTCTTCTGCAGTAGCAGTTACCGGATGCAGGGCGGCATATTGTGTTGTAGCTGTACGGTTGCTGTGATCTATCAACGATTGCCATTTGCCGCGCTGGTATACATACCATTGCTGCAAGGAATCTTTGCCCGGCAATTGCTGCCAACCCGGTTGCTGTGGCCAGTAGATACCGTGCCATGTAAAAGGCAGTAATGCATCCTGCTGAAAGTAAACAGCAGCATTGCCTGCTTCCAACTGCGATGCAGGCAGTTCATTTTTATCCAGTTCCATTTGCACGGGGTAATTGTTAAACGGTGTAAACGGATGTAAGCGCCAGGTGGTTTCCGGGTTAATTTTTCTGGCTGCTTTGCTTAACAGCAACCACCACAACTGCTGGTAAGCAGACAGGTTACCCGCTAGCGCCATGCTATAGGTATTTTGAAGGGTGGTGCTTATTATTTTGCCGCTGCCATACAATGCACCCAATGCATAAATATTTGACTGCGCATCCTGCAAAATAATTTGTGCACCTTTTACATAACTGATAGCAACCGGGTTGGCAATCTTAAGTTGATATTTGTTACTGTCTGCAGCATTACCCACCAGTTGCACCACAGATTGCCTGCCCGCTGGCAATGCTTTTGCCTGAAAGTAGCGCGAATAAAATAACGGCTGACTTATCTGCGCATCGGTTTTTATGATAAGGCCCAGGCTTTTATCCTGCACCGCCAAACGAATGGCCGACAATTCTACACCGCTCAATGATTGCAGCGTTTGTTGATCGGTTATCAGCACATCAAATTTATTAAGATAGGCACCGGATAACCGCATACCGCCTTGTTGCAGCGGCATGTTTAAAAATTGTTTGTCTGTTTTGTTGGTGCTGATGGTGGTGGTAATGGTAACCTGGTAATGCTGTTGCGAAAGATGGTTCTTCAGGTAAGTATTATCGAAATCCGGCGAAGCGCTAATTATCAGCAATCGCAACGGGGGTGTTGGTTGTACTTCCACCGGAACCGGCTCTTGCTGCAGCGTATCTTTACCGGCCATTGCACTAATAGTATATACCGCCCTGCCCGTATGCACCGGGATGGTTTGTAATTGAAATGGCTGGTTTGTACCAGCGGCAATAGCAACAGAATCTTTATTAACACCAAAAGCCTGTAGTACCAGTTGGATCTTTTTATTGCTGGTGTTGTTATAGGTGCCTTGTATTTGCAACTGCGCACCTGTTTCAAGGGTTTGCTTCCAATAAATACTCGTAATGGCCGCTGCTGCCGGCGATGCATGAAATACAATGGGGTGCGGATCTACCAAACCAAGTATTTCTTTACTAAAGCCATTTCCAAAAACATGCAGTGTATCTGTTGCATGGTTCGCAATAAATGCCTTCCAGTTGGTAACCAGCTGCACATTATACTTCGCCTGTTCAGGCGATCGTTCATCTGCATAAACAACAACGGCCCCATTATTTTTTTGGATAAAATTGTTTACGCTGTCTTTTATAAAACCCGCGGTAAGCAGCAGGTGTTTTTTTTGAAGGGTATTTTTGTTGTTGCCTTTAAACGGATATGCCATTGCCAGCAAACTCATCACCGCCAGCAAGGAAGCTATGAAGCGTGCTGCTAAACGGGTGGCAGGAACGCGCTTCCATTCTTTGTATAAAAGAAACACCGCCAGCAAAGCGGCCAATACCAGCATATAATACCAGCTTATCATGGCTGGCGGTTTTGCAGGTTGCGAAAATATTGTTCGGCAAGATGCTGCCTGCTGCTGCTTTTGCCGGCGGCAGGCATGCGTACGGGAACGGTTAGCAATTGCTGCAGCGCTGCTTGTGCTATTAGTATATCTGTTGTTGCAACACGTGCGTTGGACGGCGCGGCTGCCAGTATCCTTTTCATGGCTTCTACTGCTTTCAGGTACACCGCCGGTTGTTGAACGGCCATTTCGTGCAAGCGTAAATTGGCTTGTTGCAAAATCGTAACAGCCTGCAGCTGCTTGCCTGGCAACTTCATTTCTTCCAGCATAGCAAGTGCTTCGCGTACAGGTTGCTGCGGATCTGGCTGTTGCGTAATATCTTTTTGCAGTAATGGCTCCTTTATTTTGGTGAGATCGCCTGTTAATCTTTTTTTGAGATCGAGCGGTGTTGTTTTGAAACTGGCTTTGGCTACATATACCCTTGATTTTTGCTGCAGGTCTTTTAACAGCCTGAGCGCCTTGTAAGCAAATGGCAATGCATCTCTTGGTGTAAATGTGCGCAGGCGCAGCTCAGAATCCCACATTTGGTTGAGGATAGCGCGCAGTTGCTTTTTGGTATCCGGGTCAAGATAGGTAGCATCCTCAGCATTATCGTGGTGATCGGTAAAGGCGTCCATCACTTTTTCGGCATTACTGAAGTCGGCAATATCCCCCAGTCCATCTGCACCTTCGGTTTCACCGGATGACTCATCGCCTAAAAATTTTCCATACCGCAGCCGCAACAATTTTTGATCGATACCCAGGTTATTGCTCCTGTCTTTAAACCTTTGTTCTGAGATGGTATCCCTGTCTTTGAGCAATTGCTCTGCGTCGATAATGATTTGCCGCTGGCTCCTGAAATACTCAGGTTTAAGAGTAAGACTGTTGGCCAGGCCTTCCAGGCTCATTAATTGTGCGGTATCCGGCAGGTGTACAATATGAATATCCGACCGGGTTTGTTGCCGGTGATTATCGGTTGCCTGTATATAAAAATACAATTCATCTCCGGGTTGCATACCGAGGGCCTGCAAAGAAATTACCTGCTGCAGATCATATTGTGTCTTACCCGGTGTAAACCCTTTCAACCCAATTTTCTGTTCCTTAAATTTTACAGCTTCCCCACTACCGCTGGCAATGGTAGCCGCAATAAACGCATCCTGCACACCATAATCATCGTTGAGAGCGGTGATTAGTTTTACCTGTTGCGGCTCGCCAAAGTCTATAGTGGTATATTGTTTGGGCGATTGCATATGTACTACCGGTGCGCGATCGGCAATGGTTTCAAGTTTATACAATTCTGACAAACGGCCGTCAATATTTAACTGGTAAAAGCCTGAGCTGTCAACTTTTTTTTGGAAGTCCCACTGCGTATGTGCAGCGCCGGTAGTATGCAAAGGTTTCTGCCTCGTATCGTTAAAAATAAAATTAACCGTGCTGGCAGCTATGTTGGTTTGCAACTGCCATTCCACCACTGAACCTTCTTCAGCCACAACGTTAAATGCATGCTGCACGCGTGGCGGCTTTCGGGTATAGGGCGGTGGTGTAATAGTCACATTGATATTGGCCACTTCCGGCAACCGTATTTCTTTTTTAACAGGCTGCGCTGCGGTGCCGGTTACAACGGCAATAGTTTCGTGGCGCGGCGCGGGGGCAAATTTTATTAATACAAAGCCGGCAATCAGCAGCGCCGCCACTACACATACGGGCGTAACAAGCCTTTTTCTAATCTGCAAAGGGCTGTTGATGGCAAGCAATGCAGCGCCGGTTTTTTTATATTGTAACTGCTCCAGCATATTGAGGGTTGGTGGCGCATGTAACAGCAAGCCGGCGCTTTCCTGCAATTGCGGATACGTTTGATTGAGCCATTGCGCAACCATGCTTTCTTCTATGCGCCATACCCGGTGCCATATCAACAAAAACATAAAAACAATGGCTCCTGCTACAATTCCCCACCACAAAGGCAAACCATACCATGTATGGATGAATACAGCGGTTACAAATGCTATACCGACAGCTATGCACAGATCAACCAGCAGCGTATACAATATCCACTTCTTGCGCAACGCGGTAATAAAAGGGGCTGCTCTCATATCATCCATGCGTAGTTGATTTACGGTGATAAAATGAAAGCAGGCGTTCTGCAAAAAATAATACGAAAGACAACAGCCAGAACAGGCTGTTTAAGGGGGTAATGGAAAAAAGCGTTGGTTTTATACCTGCCTCTTTGGCGGCTGCCACGGCTGGCACTAGTTGTGTACTGTCTATAATTGTACCATCTGCGTAATCTTCTGTATTAGACTGTTTATTATCGCTATACAACAACGTGTATAGCAGCTGCGGAAAATTATCGCTCCAGGGCAATTCATTCCACGCAGGATCAACATGGGTATATAGCCAGTAAAAGCGGGTATTGTCTTTTTCTTCTGTTGCCAGCAAAGGTCGGCCAAATCCATCTTTCCAAAAAACAGTGGTAAACTTTTCACTGTTGCTGTTATCAATTACAGACGCATACATGTCAACCGCATTGAAAGAAGCATTTTCTGCAGGCAAAATAAACGATCGGCAGGGAACAGCTTTTCCAGTTGCGTACTGCAACACATTAGCTGCCTTTATTTCACCAGGAATAGTATCTGCAGACAACCAGAATAGCCAGTCCTGCGAAGCAGGTGTTTCTGATAGGGTTGTGGCCAGTTTGGTGACGATGTTTTTTTTGCTGAACTGTTGTATGGCATCCAGCGCGGCTTTAAGGTAGCGTGCATCATTACCATAGGTACCGCCCATAATAGTGATGCGCATAGCCGAAGTATCTTCCACAGATTGTTGTTGTAGGGTACCGGGCGTATACGTAAACCAGTGCAGGTTTAATGATACGGCTGTTTGCTCACCGGCAAAATGACGGCGATAGTTATCAGTAAAAATATAAAGGGGCAATTTTGCAGGCGCAGCTTCATTCAGCGCGCTGGCAATGGAGCGGTAAGAGGGCTGATAACTGGTACTGGTGTCCGGCAGTGCCTGAATGGCTTTATTTAATTGTTCCTTTGCAAAATCATCTTCAAAATAATGAAACTCCATACCGGCAGCCAGCAATGAGTCTATGGTAGGTTTAAAATGCTGGTACGTTTCCGGTAGTTGCTGCCTGGCCATCAGCACCCATCCTTTTGATGTATTGCCTGTTCTCTGTTTCAAGAATGGTGCTGCCAGCGCCATGGCTATACAGGCTAGTAACAAGCATCTTACTATCAGTAACAATAGCTCGGTAAGCCTGATATGTTTTTTTTGCGATACGGCATTTTCGGCCACCAGTGCAATGCTTCCTACACGCAGGGTTTTGCCCGGCCGCTGGTTCCACAAGTGAATGATGATGGGAGCAGCCAGGCCGGCAAGTGCGAAAAGCCATATGGGTTGCAGTAACTGAAACAATGTTATACAATTAGTTTAGACCGCTGTTTTAAAAAAACGCGCAGTGCCTGTTCTACGGGCTCGCGCATATTGATCAGGCGGTAAAAAAAATGCTGGTTAAGCATCTGCATCCTGAGTGTATTTAAATAACCAGTCAACTGTTCTTTGTAAACGCTGCTGTCTCTGCGTGCATTAATCTTCACAATTTTTCCTGTTTCCAAATCCTGCAGCGCCGCATAGTCGGCATAATCAAAGTTCATTTCATTATTGCCCATGAGGTGAAATACAATGATCTCATTTTTCATTACAGACAGGCTGCTCAGCACATCCATTAGCTCCTGGTTTTGCTGGTACAAATCAGTAATAAAAACCACCAGTTCCTTTTTTCCGGCATTGGCAATAACGTTCTTGTAATGTATCGGTTCGGTGACAAAGCCGTGCGCAGTTATGTTTTCTAACTGGTGGTACAGCCTGGCCATATGCTGGTAATCTCTTTTTGAATCAAGCGAAAACAAATTTTTTTCCTGCAACACATACAGACCAACCGCATCGCCCTGCAATGCGGCCAGCCATGCCAGTGATGCAGCCAGGTATTTTGCGTATTCAATTTTTGTATACCCATTGTCTGAGTGGTTCATTGAACCGCTGGCATCTATAATAAACCGTACTGATATGCTGGTTTCAATTTCTGATTCGCGTATATAGTACCGGTCTGAGCGGGCATAAGCTTTCCAGTCAAGCTGCCGCAGATCGTCTCCGGGTTGGTAGCTCCGGTACTGGCTAAACTCCAATCCTTCGCCTTTGATACTGCTTTTGTTAATACCGCTCATAAACCCTTCAATGGTTGTTTTTGCAGCCAGTTGCAGATCTTTTATGGCCAGTATTATTTTGGGATCGAGTAAGCGGCTCATGCAATTATATTAGCACGGCTTTGGGCCGTTCAATTACTTTAATCAGTTCTGCTGTAACCTTGTCTGCAGTAATATGTTCTGCATCTGCCTTAAAATTTAAAAGTATCCGGTGGCGGAGTACGGGGTAAGCCATGGCCTGCAAATCTTCCATTAGCACGGCATAACGGCCATGGAACAGCGCTCTTGCTTTTGCAGTGAGTATCAACGATTGACCTGCCCGCGGGCCAGCACCCCATCTTACCCATTCCTGTACATATTTTACTGATGTAGTAGCAGGCCTGGTGGCGCGGATCAGTTCACTTACATACTGCACGAGTGTTTCATTGATAGATACCTCACGTACCAGTTCCTGTAATTTCTTTATTTCGGCGGCTGTTATCACCGCATTGATAATGGGTTTCTTGGTGCCAGTGGTACTGGTTAATATAGCCGCCTCTTCTGCAGCAGAGGGATAATCTATGGTGATGTATAGCAAAAAACGGTCAGACTGCGCTTCGGGCAATGGATAAGTACCTGCCTGCTCAATCGGATTTTGCGTGGCCAGAATAAAAAACGGTTTATCCAGCGGATAGGTTTGCCCGGCGTAAGTAACAGCAAATTCCTGCATCGCCTCCAGCAGCGCAGATTGTGTTTTAGGTGGTGTTCTGTTAATTTCATCTGCCAGTATCATATTGGCAAACAGCGGGCCTTTGTTAAATTTAAAGAAGCGTTTGCCGGTGCTGTGGTCTTCTTCCAGAATTTCTGTACCTATAATGTCGGCAGGCATAAGGTCTGGCGTAAACTGTATTCTTCTAAAAGAAAGATCCAGCGCCTGCGAAATGCTTTTCACCATCAGTGTTTTTGCCAGGCCCGGTACACCTTCCAGCAGGCAATGCCCGCCCGCCAGCAGGGCAATCAAAATTTCATCCAACACATCATCCTGCCCCACAATTACTTTCTGGATTTCCTTTTTCAGCAACGGCAATTTGGTTAACAACGCTTGCACAACATCTTCTGAATTATTCAAAACCTGAAATTTTTAATTATTAATTAGAGGAAATTAAAAATAAATAAGTCAACTTGTAAAAAAATTATACCATCGGCAAGCAAGCATCAGCAATGAGTAACAGGCAATTTACGTTTATCAGGTTGAGGTACCATAGTGGCGATTGGGATACGGATCAGCGAATGCCATCGAATATACTCAATTCATTGATAGAATATACCACCATACCTGTTAACCTGCAGGAAAAGGTAATTGATTTAAGCAGTGACGATATTTTTCAATATCCATTCTGTTATATCAGCGGGCACAAACTGGTACAATTTGATAAACAGGAAGCAGCGAATTTTAAAACCTATATCCAAAATGGCGGGTTTGTATTTGCAGACGATTGCAACCATGATGTGGACGGCCTGTTTGCGAAGTCTTTTGAAACACAGATGAATGCGCTCTTTGGCGCCAATGCATTGAAAAAAATCAAGAACGATCATCCGGTCTACCGGTCATTTTTTACTTTCGAAAAAGGCCCGCCCAATACGGTTTTTGAGCTCAATGGCTGGGGAGATGACCTGGTGCATGATTACTTAAAAGCCATCGAAATAAACGGACGTATTGCTGTGTTGTACAGCAACAAAGATTATGGCTGCGAGTGGGATTATGATTTCAGGAACAAGCGTTTCTTAAGTGAGGACAATACAAAATTTGCGGTCAATATTATTGTATACGCATTACAAGCATAAGGTGATTGCTGATTTGCTGATTACTGTTTTTGAGATTTCGGTTACTTAGCCAGCCAGTAGTGGAAGATGCTGATTTAATTGCTGAATGCAAAATTAAAACGCGATTAAAAATATATCGTAATCGCTAATTGCTGTTCTCAATGTTGCGGGTTGGAGCATCAGCACAGCTGCCTGCCTGCAGGCAAGTTTCCACATTCATACATTTCCACATTCATCACATTTCCCATTTTCACATATCCACATTTACACATTTACACATTTTCTTCCGGGTAGCTATAATATCCTTTTCCTGTTTTTTTACCCAGCTCTCCTTTGTCTACTTTTTCTTTTTGTATGGGCGATGGTTGCAGGCGCGCAGGTTTGCCAAGGCCCTCATACACAGATGTACTCACTGTATAATTAACATCATTGCCAATTAAATCCATCAATTTAAAAGGCCCCATTTTAAAACCGGTGGATTCCATTATCGCATCTATGGCTGCGGGATCAATGCCTGTTTCCATTAGGCGCAATGCCTCCAAATAATACGGCCGGGCAACATGATTGACTATAAAGCCCGGTGCATCTTTACAAAGCACGGGTATCTTGCCCAGTTGTTTGGCAAGCGCCACAATGGTGTCAACCGTTTCGTTGCTGGTTTGCACGCCTTGTACTACTTCCACCAGTTTCATAACCGGTGCAGGGTTAAAGAAATGCATACCCACAACACGCTGCGGGTATATAACAGTTGATGCAATGCTGCTGACAGGCAAAGAAGAAGTATTGGTAGCAAAAATTACTTCGCTGTGGTTGAACTCATGCAGCTGGTTAAACAATGCAGCTTTTACAGAAGGGTTTTCAACAATAGCTTCAATAAACACATCGGCAATACAATCATTCATGTCTGTTGTAAAACGCAACTGGCTGAGTGCATTGTCTTTTTCTGACTGGGTAATTTTTTGTTTAACAACCTGGTGTTGCAGGCCGGCAGTAATACCCGCTTCCGACTTTGCGAGCATCTGCTTACTCAGATCATATACAATTGTATGAAACCCCGCCTGTGCAGCTACCTGCGCAATACCGCTACCCATGGTGCCTGCGCCGCAAATGCAAATACTGTTCAATAGTTTTTAGTTTGAAGTTTTTAGTTCAAGGCAGATGAAGTTCGCGAGTTCGGGAGTTCAAAGTTTGAAAGTTCTTCTACTACCAATGTATTAATTACGCCTTTTACGATCAGTGGGGCAAACGAACTAAAAACCAAAAACTATAAACTGTAAACTACACTGCGCTCGTAAACTGCTTCAGGAAGCGTATATCATTCTCGCTAAACAGCCTGATATCATTGATGCCATATTTATTAATGGCAGGGCGTTCTATGCCCATGCCAAATGCAAAACCGGTGTAACGGGCGGGGTCTATGCCGCAGTTGGTAAGCACATTGGGGTGTACCATTCCACAGCCCAGTATTTCTACCCAACCACTGTGTTTACAAATGCTGCAGCCTTTTCCGTGGCATACCTGGCATTCAATATCCATTTCTGCGCTGGGTTCTGTAAAAGGAAAGTAGCTGGGCCTGAAACGCACCTTAATATTCTTGCCATACATTTCCTGCACAAAGAAGTACAGCGTTTGCTTTAGATCTGCAAACGAAACATTTTCATCAATGTACAAACCTTCTATCTGGTGAAAAAAGCAGTGGCTGCGGGCGCTGATGGTTTCATTGCGGTATACCCGGCCAGGACAAATAATACGTATGGGTGGCTTGGTGCTTTCCATGGCGCGTATTTGCGTATTACTGGTGTGTGTGCGCAACAACCAGTCAGGATTTTGTTGTACGTAAAAAGTATCCTGCATATCCCGTGCAGGATGGTGCTCCGGCAGGTTTAAGGCGGTAAAATTGTGCCAGTCGTCTTCAATTTCGGGGCCTTCTGCCACCGAAAAACCTAATCGGCTGAAAATAGCAATTACATGATTTAAGAAAAGACTGAGCGGATGGCGGCTGCCCAATGGCAATGCATCGCCCGGCAGAGAAGTGTCTATATCTGCCACGTTGCCGGCAGACTGACCGTTACCGGTGCTTTCTTTCCAGGCGTCATATTTTGCTTCGGTAAATTGTTTGAATTCATTCATCAACTGGCCAAAGGCTTTCTTCTGATCATTGGGCACATTCTTCATCTCGCCCATCAGCGCTTTTACAATGCCTTTGGTACCTAAAAACCTGATACGGTAATCTTCCAGCGATTTTGTATCAGTTACCGGTAAAGCTTCAATTTCCTGTTTATAAGCTTCTATCTGTTGCACAATCTGTTCCATACTGCAAAGATAAGAAAACGCCATTGCTGATTCTGTGATCATTACTGTCCGGTTAAATCCTACAAACCTTTTAATACGATGGCCTCAGGCCGGCCGGGCGCTCGTACGCTTTTCGATGCTGCGTTTTCCTTTTCCCCTGTAATTGAGCAGCAGTAGGTATTTCAGCCATCGTATCATTCAACTTCTGTACAAAGCTCACGGAAAACGAGGCATCTCCAAGCGTACTGGTATCAGGTCTTACAACAGCAAGCCTTCGCTTGTGTAAATCACTGAAAGCCTTTGCTACAACTGGGTCTTCGGATAATGACATAATTTTTCCCGGACACCAATAATTCTGTGATTTCGAGATTTCGAGACGTTGAGATTTTGGGATTTGCGGTTTTCAATCTAAAAATCTCAACATCCCGCAAACACTTATCGGGGGAAAATAATAATGATAGCCTTCCTGAGGCCAACGTATTAAAAGGATGATATCACTTAACCGGTCAAACAGTGATTTTGAGGTTTTGAGAGGTGTGGTTTTCAATCGAAAAATCTCAACATACCGCAATCAGCAATACTTCTACACCAGCATTTTGCGAAGCACTTCCAGCATTTCTGATTTGGTGATGGGAATGCCCATCATTTTGTTGTACCCTTTGGCATCTACAAAATATACATCGCGTATAATTTTGATCAGTTGCCCGTTATTAATTTCGGGTATGAGTATGTGTTCAAAATTTTTGATGATATCGCCCAGGTTCTTGGGGAAAGGCCGCATATAACGTATATGCGCATGGCTTATCGCATGGCCTTCTGCCTGCAGTTCTACCAGCGCGCTCTTAATAGCTCCATACGTAGAACCCCAACCCAGTACCAGTATCTTTCCTTTTTCGGGGCCACTGTCAAGCTTTTGTTCTGGAATATAGTCTGCAATTTTATCTACTTTCTCCTGGCGGATTTTAATCATCAGCTGATGGTTCTCCGGTTCATAATTAACGTTACCGGTGATGTTTTGCTTTTCAAGTCCGCCAACACGGTGTTCCAAGGCTTTGGTGCCGGGTACTGCCCAGGGGCGTACCAGTTTTTCATCGCGCAAATACGGTTTGAAAGTAGTTTCGCCATCGCCCAGCTCTGTTTTAAATTTCACTTCTATGGGCGGCAGTTCATCACTCTTTGGAAACTTCCAGGGTTCGGCGCCGTTGGCAATGTATCCGTCGCTTAAAAAGATAACCGGTGTCATGTGCTGCACGGTAATGCGTGCGGCTTCATATATCATTTCAAAACAATCGCTGGGTGTAGAAGAGGCCAGTATAGGCAATGGGCATTCGCCGTTGCGGCCGTAATACGCCTGCAGCAAATCGCTTTGTTCGGTTTTTGTAGGAAGGCCGGTAGAAGGGCCGCCGCGTTGCACGTTAATGATGAGCAGCGGTATTTCCATCATCATGGCAAGGCCCATGGCCTCGGCTTTTAAGGCCATACCCGGACCAGACGTTGTAGTAACCGCCAGGCTGCCGCCATAAGACGCGCCGATAGCAGATGTAATGGCCGCTATCTCATCTTCTGCCTGAAAAGTTTTTACGCCAAATGACTTATGCCGGCTTAGTTCATGCAGAATGTCTGACGCGGGTGTAATAGGATAAGAACCCAGGAACAAGGGCAGTCCGCTTTTTTGCGAAGCGGCAATCAAGCCATATGATAATGCCTGGTTACCCATAATGCTGCGGTAAACCCCGGGCTGCATCTTTGCTTTCTCCACTTTGTAAGTAGTGGTAAACGTTTCTGTGGTATCGCCAAAGAAATAACCTGCCTGCAATGCTTTTACATTGCTTTCATAGATCTCTGGTTTCTTGCCAAATTTGTCTTTAAAAAACTGGATGGTATTTTCCATTTCGCGGTTATACATCCAGTATAAAAAACCCAGTACAAACATATTTTTTGCACGGTCTTTTTCCTTCATGCCCATGGTGATATCCTTCAGGGCCTCGCGCGTCATTTTAGTAACATCCATTTTAAAAACCGTGTAACCGTCCAGGCTGTGATCATCCAGCGGGTTTACACCTTCGGGATAATTGGCCAGCCGCAGGTTTTTACTATCAAACCCATCTGTATTGACGATGATCTTTCCACCTTTTTTTAAACCGCGGAGGTTGGCTTTCAAGGCCGCGGCATTCATTGCCACAAGAACATCGCACTCATCGCCCGGGGTAAAAATGCGGTCGCTGCTAAAACGAAGCTGGTAACCGCTCACCCCCGGCAATGTGCCCTGCGGGGCGCGTATCTCGGCCGGAAAATCGGGAAAAGTTGCCAGGTCGATGCCCATAAGGGCGGTATTGTTAGTAAACTGGCTGCCTGTAAGTTGCATGCCGTCTCCGCTGTCTCCTGCAAACTTGATGACTACATCGTTGAGAACTTCCTGTTGCTTGATCATATAGGTTAAGAAATTACTGCAAGATATAAAAAAGGCGTGAGCTAAGAGCCACAAGCTGTGAGCCAGGAGCTATAAGCTGAGAGCTATGAGCTATGAGCTGCGAGCTATGAGCAGTGAGCCCTCACTGTCAGCCTTTAGCCAAGCAAACGCCCACTCGCCATTCCCCACTAGCCACATCCCACTCCCCACTCGCCACTAGCCGTCTCTAACCAGCCCTTACCTTTGCTCCATGACGGATGAACACTTTATGCAGCTGGCATTAAAAGAAGCACAACAGGCATATAAAGAAGGCGAGGTGCCGGTGGGCGCTGTTATTACCATCAACAATAAAGTAATTGCGCGCGGGTATAACCAGGTAGAAAAACTAAACGATTGCACCGCCCATGCCGAGATAATTGCACTTACATCGGCATTTAATTATTTAGGCAATAAATACCTGCCCGATGCCGTACTCTATGTAACCGTTGAACCCTGCCTGATGTGTACCGGCGCTATGTATTGGAGCAAACTGGCGCGTATTGTTTGGGGCGCCGCCGATGAGAAAAACGGGCACAAACATATTACCGACCCGCACTGGCCTTTTCATCCAAAAACAATTGTAGAAAACGGAATATTAAAAGACGAGTGCGCGCAACTGATGAAAGATTTTTTTAAGGAAAGAAGATAAATAACAAATGATTGCGGCAAATGCGCAGATTAGATATTGTAAAAGATGATAAATATTTCAATCCCTTTGACATTCTCCGTGGTCCATTAACGCAACAGATCAACCACTGCGTGGTTGCGATTATCTTGCATAGCCGCCGGTTGCACCGGCGGCTATGCAGATTTAAGCCTTTCAGGCTTCTTCGTTTGCTACACTTACCAAACACACGTGCCTATTTGCGGAGTTAGTTTGTATCTACAAAATCTGCGAATCTGCGGCTATGTATTTTGACTTTTTACTTTTGAATTTTGACTTAAAATAACATCACAGCTTCCTGATCTTAATATTCTTGAACCAGATTCCTCCGCCATGATCCTGCAGGCAGATATTGCCTTTACTGTTTTCACCCCATCCACTGATATCTTTCCATTTGCTTTTCGCTTTTAATGCTACCCATTCCGGGGTACCAATTTCATAAGCGGCCACTTTCACACCATTCAACCAGTGTTCAATCTTTTTTCCCTGAGCTTTTATCACACTGTGGTTGTATTCACCAGCAGGCTTTGATGCAATTTTTACCGGTGGATGCATATCATAATCAGCGCCGCTGTTCTGCCATTTTTCCAGCTTTCCCGGATAGCCGATATCATCAATCAGCTGGTATTCTGAGCCAGATTCATGCGCAGCACCATGCTGCTCGTCTATGCGGTACACCAGCCCGCTATTGGCACCCTTGCTTACTTTCCAGTCAAATGCCAGTTCAAAATCGGCATATTCTTCTTTGGTAATCATATCTGCACGGTGCTGCACATCTTTTTCTTTACAATGGATTTCTCCATTTACAATCTCCCAGCCATCTGAAGCCACATTTTTATAGGGCCGCCATTGGTCGGTTGATTTTCCATCAAACAATAATACCCAGCCGTTTTGTTTTTCTTTTGCGGAAAGGGTATTGTCTGCCTGCTGCGCATAGGTGGCACCGGTAGTTCCAAAAAAACACACCATACAGCATAGCAGTAAAAGGTTGAACTGGTTCTTCTTCATTTCTTTTGTTTAGCTGATTAATTTTAAGTTAGCAGGATCCCACTTAATGGCTTTTTCCTGGTAATAGCTGTCATTGCATAAAAGAGCGGGTGCTGCCGCGCGGTATCCAAATAATGCATCTTCAATAACGGGCTTGCCGGTTCTGATGCCCTGTGCCCAATGATAGAAATGATCGTAATGTGCGCCTTTGTACCCATTCTCGGCGGTAAATACCGTTACTTCCGGCGCTTTCATCTTTTTGCGATCATAATCGGGCGCATATTGCTTTCCCTTGAGTATTTGCGCATAATTTTCTGGCGGATAAGAAAAGTTGCGGGTAAGGGTTACTTTATCCCATTCTACGTTTAATGAACCTTCGTTGCCCACCAGCCGCAGCGATGTGCCTTCTGCAGTACCATCTACAAAATTTACGCGCAATGACAGGTTAAATGCAGGATGCGTGGGGCTTTGCGGATAATCAAACATACCCAGCAAAATATCTGGCGCTTCTCTTCCATCTTTCCAATAGCGCAGGCCGCCTGTAGCCATAATCTTATTGGGGCCCATTGAGCTGGTAATATAATGCAGGCTTGAAAACAGGTGTACAAACAGATCACCCGAAACACCGGTGCCGTAATCTTTGTAACAACGCCAGCGAAAAAACCTTTTGGGATCAAATGGGCGGTTGGGGTAATTCTTTAAAAAACGTTTCCAGTCAACCGTTTTTTCAGATGCATCGGCAGGCATATCATATTGCCATGCACCACCCGGTGTATTTCTTGCCCAGAAACCTTCTGCATAATTTAAGGTACCTATGGCGCCGGATTCAAGCAACTCTTTGGCTTTTTCATTTCCCAATGAACTCATACCCTGGCTGCCTACCTGAAAAATAGCTTTGTTTTTTGTTTGCGCTGCTATCACTGCATTGCCTTCAGTAATATCATGCACCATCGGCTTTTCGCAGTAAACCGCTTTGCCTGCATTCATGGCTGCAATAGAGATTTCCTGGTGCCAGTGATCGGGTGTGGCTACAATTACGGCATCAATATCTTTTCTCGATAGTATTTCTTCAAACTTCCTGGTCACAAAAATATCGTTGCCATATTTTTTCTTGATGTCATCCAGGCGGCCGTCGTACAAATCACAGGCTGCTACCAGTTTAACGCCCGGTATCGTTACCGCGGTGCTGGTATCTGCATTGCCCATACCACCTGCACCAATAAGGGCCAGCTGAATATTGTCATTGGCGCTGTAACCATTTCTTTTTAAAATAACCTGCCGGTGCGGAGAGGCATTTGCTATGATGGGTGCAACGGTAGCAGCAGCAATGCCTTTTGTAACATTGGCAATAAAGTTTCTGCGCGAGGGTTTCGACGAAAATTGGTCGCTCATATGGAATTAATTATTTGGGGAAACTGATAAATAATAAAAAAGGAAGTTACTAAAAAACAGTTACCATCAAAGCCTTAAAAAGCTGCCTGTGCTGCACAATGTTATTTTTTTAATGGACTTATTTCCGGCCGGGCAATGGCATTTGTTTTGAGTAATCAACTTTTGGCCTGTAAATTTGTTGTCTTTTACAGAAAGTACTATTTAAATAAAAATCAATCATTATGGCATTTACATTACCTGCGTTGCCCTATGCACACGATGCACTGGAACCGCATATTGACACACTGACAATGCAAATACACCATGGCAAACACCACCAGGCGTATGTTGACAATCTTAATAAGGCTATTGCCGGCACGCCCAATGAAGGCAAATCGTTGGAGGAACTGGTAAAAGCGGCGGGCACTATCAGCCCTGCCGTGCGCAACAATGGCGGCGGCCACTGGAACCACAGTTTTTTCTGGGAAACACTTGCCCCTAATGCTGGCGGTACACCCACCGGCCCTTTGGCCGATGCCATTAATACGGCATTTGGTTCTTTTGACGCGTTTAAAGAAAAATTCAATGCTGCAGGCACTACCCGTTTTGGCAGTGGCTGGGCCTGGCTGATTCTAAAAGATGGTAAACTGGAAGTGAGTTCTACGCCCAACCAGGATAATCCTTTAATGGATGTTGCTGAAGTAAAAGGTACGCCCATTATTGGTGTAGATGTCTGGGAACATGCCTACTACCTCAAATATCAAAACAAACGCCCCGATTACCTGGCTGCATTCTGGAATGCGGTAAACTGGAAAAAAGCTGGCGAACGTTTTGCATCAGCTAAATAAGTAAAAAGAAAATAGTTTTACCTGCAATCCCGGTATATTTACCGGGATTTTTTTTATCCTTTTTACACAAAAAAATTCATCATGAAAAATATATTCATTCTTGCAGTGTTGTTTATGTCCCTGGGTTTTATGGCTTGCACTGGTGGCAGCAAAGGCGAAAAAAGAGTAGTGATCATGGCCAGTGGCAAAATAACCGTTACCGATAAAATTGTTGAACTAGCCCCCAGCCTTACCCACAACGAACAGGAAGTTGTATTTACCGATGATAAGCTGGCGCTTACTTTAAAAACTACCACCGGCAGCACCAAAACCTTTGACCTTTCAGATAACGGTGTTTATCTCTTGAACCTTCAAACCGATACACTGATTGGCGGTATTGTAAATTATGGATCGATGGGTATGCCAGGCTCTATTACAGCCGAAGAAATGGATCATATTATAGACAGCACCCAGCAACTGATGCAGGGTCTTAATGCCAATGATGCAAAAGGAACCTTCTATATTCTTCCCCTCAACATCAAAAAAATAAGCGCAAAAAATAACACCAAGGTAGTAGGTTCATTTAAAGGCATCCCTTACAAAAATGAAGCAGATGCAGACGGCAATATGCCCGATGTAATTAAGTTTTTCTCCATCAAACAAAAACGTGAAACCCTCAAGGACCTGATGGAACAGCGCGCTAAAATAAAAATCAACCACTAGAAGTTGTAAGTTTTAAGTTGTAAGTTGTAAGTGCGTTTGCTCAGCGCTTATCGCCCCTGAACATATTCTAAGTTGTAAGTCGGTTGGCGTAACGGCTATTGTCCATAAACGTAACTACCTTTCCCACATCATGGCGACAAACACACACAACACTCAACACACAACACACAACACTCAACACAACTTATTACGGAACGGGATCATACCCATGTCCGCCCCAGGGATGGCAGCGACCTATTCTTTTAATGGTTAGCCAGAAACCTTTAAACACACCGTACTTTTTAAATGCTTCCAGCGAGTAATGAGAACAGGTAGGCGTAAACCTGCACTTGGGGCCTAGTATAGGTGAAATTATCCATTGGTAAACTTTTATCAATGCTATAAAAGGAAGACTAAGTATTTGCAGCAATGTTTTCATTGGCAATCATTATCAATTTGTCTGTAATAGCCGTCATCTTTTCTTTAACAACTGCAAACGCAGGTAGTTCTTTACCGGTATAAATTAAAAATACCCGTAGCGCGTGCGGATGATTTTTCATTTGGTTGTTCAGTAGTGGCTTTTGCAGGCGCCATGCTTCACGTGTAAGCCGTTTAATGCGGTTTCTGTCTACGGCTTTTTTAAAATTGCGGGTACTAACGCCTACGCCACATTGCAGTTTGTTTTTTTGAAGTGGATTTTTTTCAGTGTCAAACAGGTAAAAGATGCGGTAGGGAAATAACCCAAAGCGTTGTCCGCTGCTGAAAAGTTGCTCTATCAGCTTGCGGCTTTTTAACCGCTCATCTTTACCAAATGTAAACTGCCTGGGCAATGGCTGTAATTTATATACACGTGCTTGACGCTAACCAATAGAAAAGCCCTCGTAGCTTTTAATCATTCTCTATGTAAACATAGTGCTTCAAAGCAACGAAGGCATTTCAAAGGTAAATAAAAAATTAAATAGAAAGTGCCTCCTGGCAAAATCAGGGGCAAACTATCATAACAGGCATAAAATAGCCCCGGAATGTTCCGGGGCTATCAATTATATTCGGCGTTACCTACTATTTAGGCAACCGGTATATCAGTATGTTATTTTAATCCCTTCTCGTCAGAAACGGTCAGTTTATGACGGCCTTTTGCACGGCGGCTGGCCAATACTTTGCGGCCATTGGCAGTTTGCATACGTCTGCGAAAACCATGTACGGTTTTACGACGGCGTTTATGAGGTTGAAATGTCTGTTTCATTGTTTAATATTTTCACTTTTTAAAAAAAGGCCTTGGCCGTGTTTCCGTCTTACAACAGGTCACCACACCCGTTGTTTGTGAAAGGACGGCAAAGGTAAGGATTTGGCACCACACCAACGAAGCTTGCCAAGGGATTTTTTAGCTTCCGATGATTTTTTTTGGACAACTTCCCCGCCATACCATTACATGCCGACTTAGCCCCCTTTATTTTTCCAGATCCAGATGCCTGGATTGTACTTGTTGCCCAAAGAAAATAGTAGCATGGTTATCAAAATCTTCTGTAGCATCGGTGGTATAAAATACCTGGCGGCCCTGTTTGCTGCACTCCTGCTCTATTGCTGGGTGGCGCTGCAGGTAATCTGCCAGGCTGTTGGCAACAATTTGCCCCTGAGAAAGCAGTGTGATACCGGCAGGCAATAAACGTTGTATTTTGTCTTTCAACAAGGGGTAATGAGTACATGCCAGCAGCAGGGTATCTATTTTTTCAGATTTTGCAAAAACCTGCCGCAGGTGCTTTTCCACAAAATAATCTGCGCCCGGGCTATTGTGTTCATTGGCCTCTATAAGTGGCACCCACATGGGGCATGCCTCCTGAAACACCTGCAACCTGGGGAAGAATTTTGCTATTTCGATGGGGTACGAGCCTGATAATACGGTGCCGCTGGTGGCCAAAACAGCGACCTGGCCGGTCTTGGTATAATTACCGATAATCTCGGTGGTAGGCCTGATAACCCCCAACACCCTTTTGCCAGGCGCCAGGTTCGGTAGATCCTGCTGTTGAATGGTGCGCAACGCTTTTGCTGAGGCCGTATTACAGGCCAGTACCACCAGGGAGCAACCTTGTTTAAAAAACCATTGCACGCATTCAAGCGTATAACGGTACACCGTGTCAAAAGAACGGCTGCCGTAAGGTGCGCGCGCATTGTCTCCCAGGTATAGGTAATCGTATTGGGGCAGTTTAGCAATGATATCTTTCAATACCGTTAAACCGCCATAACCTGAATCAAAAACACCAATGGGTTTTGCCTGCTGCATACACAAAAATAAAAACGCCAGGCTTATGAACCTGACGTTTTTTACATGGTAAATCTTTTATGATTATTTCATCCTTATTTCAGACCCAATTTCTTTTTAACCAACGGAGCCAAATCATCAGATGGGGGAGCAACTAACAAAGCTTCTTTTACAAAAACATACGTATAACCGCTTTCTTTAGCTACAGCCTGTACCGCATCTAACGCCTTTTTCTGTATGGGTGTAGAATATTCTTCTTGTTTCTTTTGCAGTTCCTGCTGAATACGCTGCTCTTCGCCCTGCATTTCCTGTACCTGTTGTTGCAAAGCCTTTCGCTTTACTTCTTTTACTGAAGTGGTCATAGTAGAAGAATCTTTGTAAAACTTGGCCACTGCATCATCAAAAGCGGCTTGTTTATCTTGTGCACTCTGGTACAAGGCATCCCGAAACTGCTGTAATGCAGTATCTGCCTTTTTAGCTTCCGGCATTGCCAGAATGATATCACTCAGGGCAATATGACCAATTTTGGTTTGCGCCTGGGCACGGTTTCCTGCTGCAAATAAAGCGGTTGCCAGGAGTACTAATGTAAAAGCCTTTTTCATTGTTGTAGTTGTTTTTTAGTAGTCTTATACAACCCCAGCTAACGGGGGCTTATTGTATAGTTGTTTTTATTAATGATTAAGTTGTTTATTAAAAATGCTTTTGGTATTATTTAACAACGGTTGCCAAAAAACCACTGTTGATTAAGGCATTATTTAATTCCCAGTTCTTTTAATACATCCTCGCTCCGGTCTAGTTTTGGGTCGGCAAATATAACGGTAATTCCTTCACTTTTGTCCAAAATAAAATCGTATTGGCGGGCCACTGCTATTTTCTGAATAGCGTTGTATACTTTGTCCTGCACGGGTTTCACCAATTCCTGTCTTCTTTTAAACAGATCGCCTTCAAAACCAAATCTTTTACGCTGCAGGTCGCGGGTTTCTTTTTCTTTAACAAAGATTTCGTCTTCGCGTTTCTTTTTTAGTACGTCGCTCAACATTACTTGTTCCGCCTCAAAATCTTTGTACATCTTATCGAGTTCTGCCTGTTTGCCTTCAATCTCTTTCTGCCATTGCTCGCTGGTTTGATCGAGCTTTTTCTGGGCATCTTTATATTCAGGCATTTTATCAAGAATATACTTGGTGTCTACAATGGCATAGCGCTGTGCATTGGCCACTACCGTAACAAGGAACAGGCTGCAGGCTATAAAGAATATTTTTTTCATACCGTTTATTTTATAATTAGAGGGCAACAAATAGTGCAACAATTTATAGCAATAAAACCACTTGACTATTACTCAGGTTCAAAGCCAAGCAGGAAGGTAAATTTGGCCGCTCCTTTTAACCCTACACCAGGCTGCAACCTGTCTAAACCAACACCATAGTCGAAGCCCAATAAACCAAACATGGGTAAAAAGAAACGCATACCAAGGCCGGCGCTTCTGCGCAACCTGAATGGGTTATAATCTTTGTAATTGTACCATCCGTTGGCGGCTTCAAAAAAGGCCAGACCATAAATGGTGCTGCTGGGGTTGGTACTAAAAGGATACCTTAACTCCAACACATATTTATTGAATAATGTAAAGAACTGGCTGGTGCTGTTCTGATCAGGATTGATGCGGGGGTCAGAGCTGGTATAAATAGGATAGCCGCGTTGTGAAATGATATCATACCCAAGTATACCATAGTTGTTAGAAAGGCCCGCATCGCCCAGCTGGAAACGCTCAAACGGAGAGTAATCGAGTTTACTGTTATACCTGCCCATAAACCCAAACTTGGCGGCGGCTTTCAACACAAATTGTTTGTTGCGGTCTTCGCCCATGGCCCTGCCCAGCGGCACGTACCATTCTCCGTTGAAACGCCATTTATGAAACTCCACAAATTTGTAAGGGTTGGCAGAATTGGCCAGGCTTTTATCAAACAATGAATAAGGCGGTGTAAACTGGCCGCTTAATGTAAATGCAGAACCGCTTCTCGGAAACAGTGGCTGATCTACAGAGGAGCGTGACAACGATACTTTTAAACTGATATTATTTGATTTACCATTGCTGAGGTTGGTACCATCACTCAACCTGAAAAAGCCAGGGTAATTGCGCAGGTTGTACTGCGTATAGTTTAATTGATACACCAAGGTAAAAAAGTTGTCGGGCCATTTCAATTGTTTGCCCAGTGCCACCGAGAAGCTCAATGATTTTAAGAACGATGTATCGCCTGCGGCCTTGCTATAGGTACCCGTGGCATAATCGTAAGAATTGGAGTATTTGGTGCTGGCAACGCTAAAGGTTAACGAGTTCCTTTTTTTACCACCCAGCCATGGCTCTGTAAATGATGCATTGTAAGAACGAAACGCACGGCCATTGCTTTGTACACGTACGCTCAGTTTCTGACCATCGCCGGTAGGTAACGGATCCCAGGCAGATTTGCGGAATATATTTTTGATGGAAAAGTTATTGAAGGTTACGCCCAGCGTACCGGTAAGGCCAATGCCACCGCCCCATCCTGCACTCAGTTCAAGCTGGTCGCTCGATTTTTCTTCTACACTCCAGTTGATGTCCACGGTGCCGTCCTCCTGGTTGGGAACAATATTAGGATTGATTTTTTCCTGGTTAAAATAACCCAGCTGCGCAATTTCGCGGTTGGTGCGTATTACATCGCTACGGCTGAATTTCTCGCCTGGTATGGTACGCAGCTCGCGGCGTATTACATATTCTTTTGTTTTTTCATTACCGCTGATGGTTACATTCTTAATGGTGGCCTGCGGGCCTTCCACTATTCTTATTTCATGGTCGATGGTATCATTGTATACGGCAGTTTCCACGGGGTCTGCGCGAAAAAACAGGTAACCATCATCCTGGTACAACCCACTGATATCACCACCTTCGGGCGTTAACTGTTTACCCACGCGCCTGTTAAGTGTTTCCAGGTTATAGATATCGCCTTTCTTAATACCCAGTATAACGTTTAGGATAGAATCGGAATATTTGGTATTTCCTTTCCAGCGGATGTTGCCAAAATAATACTTATGGCCTTCCTGTACTTTGATATCAACATTGAGGTTTCCTTTTTTGTTGTAGTATTGAGTATCTGCTTCAATAATGGCATCGCGGTAGCCCAATGAATTATAATACTCCAGTAATTTGGCCTTGTCTTCTTCATACTTTTTATCGTTGAACTTGGCCGAAGAAAGTTTGAACCTGAAATAGGGGTCTATAAAATCAAGTGTTTTGCTGGGCGAAAGAAATCCCCAATCCTTTACATATTCGCTGAACGTAGTGCGTTTGTTGGTGCCATAAACGCTTTTATCATCGCTCGGATAAATGCTCATGCGCATGGCTTCTTTGGTGCCTTTGAGCTGCTTTTTCAGTTTGCCTTCTCCCACTGTTTCATTACCAAAAATATTTACCTGGTTAATTCTTACTTTATTTCCCCGGGTGATAAAAAAAGTAAGGTTAACAGAGTTGGCCACATTAGGATCAATCTTTTCATCAATTCTTACATCGGCGCTTTTGAAACCTTTTTCGGTAAAATATTTTTTGATGTTTTCAACTGCGGTCAGTTTTGTATTCTCGGTTACAACCCTTCCTTTTACAAGGCCTGATTTTGTGCGCAGATCTTCTTCCTGTCCTTTTTTAATGCCTTTAAAAATAAATGTTCCCAGGCGCGGTCTTTCCACCACATGTATTTCAATAAAAATATCCTTGCCATCAATTTTGGTGAAATAAATCTGTACGTTGGCAAATAAATTTTGCTTCCAGAGATTTTGAATGGCATGACTGAAATTATCACCACCGGGGTATACAATTTTATCGCCGATGTTCAGTCCAGAAATAGATGTAAGCAAGGATTGATCGTATGCTTTGGTTCCGGTAAAAACAATACCTGCGAGGTTATATTCTTTGGGTGTTTTTGACTGGGGTATGGCCAGTAATTCGGGGTCAACGGATATTGGTTTGGAGGTATCCGGTTGTTGTGCCAGTACTGAAGCTGAAGAGAAAACAAGAAACAGTAAGCAGTATACTAAGCGTAATGATTTTGGCATCCAGTCTTGCATTTTAAGAGATCGGCAAATTAAAGGGATTAATTAAAAGTCTTTGTTAAAAACATGGCGGGGGCTTCCCAAACCGCGTTTTGTTTGTTAATATCCGTTTGCGTACGCGGAGCCGGGTTGTTGCGTAAGGTAATTATGGTAATCATCCGGCAGATATTTCCTGTTGTTTAACCTGTTGACTGGTTTTTCCAAAACGGCGTTCCCTTTTCTGAAAATCCAGGATGGCCTCATACAACTTTTCTTTCCTGAAATCTGGCCAGCGCACATCGGTAAAATACAATTCTGCATAGGCCAATTGGTACAACAAAAAGTTGCTGATACGGTATTCGCCGCTGGTACGTATCATCAGTTCGGGATCGGGGAAATTGCTGGTAGTAAGGTATTGCTGCAACGTATCCTGGTTGATGGCTGCCGGATCAATCTTGCCATCTTTTACATCCTGCGCTATATTTTTTACCGCGTTCACCAGCTCCCAGCGGCTGCTGTAACTCAACGCCATTACCAGGTTCAGCCCTGTGTTGCGGGAAGTAAGTTCCAGCGCTTCATTCAATTCTTCCTGTGCATAATCTGGCAACATTTTCATGTCTCCAATCACGTGCAGTTTAATATTGTTCTTATTGAGCGTTTCCACTTCTTTGCGAATGGTGTCTACCAGTAACTCCATTAAGCCGGTAACTTCATATTCAGGCCTGTCCCAGTTTTCTGTACTGAATGCATACAGCGTTAGATAACCAATGCCCAGCTCTGCACAACCTTCCACGATATTGCGCACACTTTCCACCCCGTGAAAATGACCATATAACCGATCCTGGCCCTGCTCCTGCGCCCAACGTCCGTTACCATCCATAATGATGGCAATATGCTTTGGCAGGTTATTCAGGTCTATACCGGGTTTCAGCGAATCCATAATATGCTCTTTGAAGGCGGCAAATCTACAAAAAACAATTGGCTCGGAGGGGATAATCTTTGGCTATTAACTGCAAGCATCCAGTCAGCCAACTCCCGGCTGAGCCTAAAGATGATAGTTATTGAATTACTGTTGCTTTAACAGCTAACAGCTTTGCTAATTAGCCTTCGGGCAATGATAAGATGAAAGGTTGAATGAAAAAGTGATTTCCGCCATTACGTAAGAATCTTTTTGTTTGGGGAAACCTCTTTGCCTGCCGGTGCCGTTTACAAAACCAATTTTGTCGTTACCGGTTTCATTACTGCGGTCGTTTAGTATTTCTGCCAGTGAAGAAGATCCATCAGGCAATTTTGGAAATATGACGGGGTCTACATAAGTCTTGCTTACATCATCGATATAGTCTGCATTGGTAAAGCGGTACACTACTTCAAAACCCACATTTACCTTCTCGTTTACATTGTATTTTACGCCCACACCCAGCGGCACGCAAAAGGCCATGCTACCATATGGTTTTCTGTCGGGGTAGGCTGCGTAGCCCTGACCTTCAGTACCCAATGGACGCAAAAATACTTTCTGGCCCTGGTAATAAGCATATGGATCGTAGCTGAAAGCGCCAACGCCCAAGGTTACATACGGTGTAAAAGCATAATCAAGCGTGCCCGGTTCAAAACGTAGGAAATTAAAATCTCCCTGCAGCGCCAGCTCCCAAATATTGGTATTGAAGCTGAGGTTGCGGCGCAGCTGGTATTCGTTTTTTGTATTGTAAACATCCGAATAGCCAAGTTGCGCAAAATGACCACTCACCCTAAGGGCTACATAATTACCGAATTGTTTGCGGAAAAACGCGCCCAGCGCAATCTTGGGGCGGTTAAGGCGCGCGTTGGTATTGAGATCACCAAAATAATGGGCCGCGCCGGCACTAATACCAAACTCTCCTTCATGCACTGTTGCCTGCTCCTGGGCAGAGGCTGCAAACATCCCCAAAACCGCTATTAGTGCTACCCAATATTTTCTCATACTTGCAAAGTAAAGTTTATAATTAAGTGTTAACGTATTAATCCTTATTTTCTTTTACTGAAATCTCCGGAAGACAAAATTTAACAATTTCTCAAAAATCAGTTCCGGCTGTCTAACCCCCACATCAACTTTGTACGCAAGGTTTGAAGGAAGTTGTTTTCATTTAAACGGATGAGACTCATCGTAAAAGCTTCTCTTTTTACTGCCAGCTGCACATTCTTGCTTACTACATGGCGTCTTGAATCAAGCGCACAAATAAAATCTTCGGCCCTGCCTTCTACTTCAAATGAAATGACGTTATTATCAGGCACTACGATTGATCTTACATTAAGGTTGTGTGGTGCTACCGGTGTTATTACAAAGCTACTGCTTTCCGGGAAAACAATGGGGCCGTTGCAACTAAGCGAGTAGCCGGTAGAACCTGTAGGTGTTGACACAATCAGACCATCTGCCCAGTATGTATTTAAAAATTCGCCGTTCAAGTACGTGTGAATTTTTATCATGGGCGATGTATCCTTTTTATGTATAGCAAATTCATTTAGCGCGTAAGGCACTTCTCCAAATAATTCCTCACTGGCGTCGAGGTGTATCAGGGAGCGTTTATCTATTACAAAGCCCCTTTTAACCAGGGCTTTAACTGCTGCAACTGCATTTTCTTTACCAATACTGGCCAGGAAACCTAATCTGCCAAAATTTATGCCAAGTACGGGTATATTTTTGTTGCGTACCATTGATACGGTATCCAGCAAAGTACCGTCTCCGCCAAGGCTGATCAAAAATTCTATTGATTTATCCAGTTCAGTCTCATCGTTAAATGTGCTCATGGCTGCAGCCAGTTGAATACCACTGGCAATTTGGTCGTAATACGGGCGATAAATAACCGGGGTTATTTTTTGTTTGGCCAGCTCATCAAATAGCTCCTGTACTTCCAGGCGGTGATCCCAATCCATTACCCTGCTGTAAATGGCTACTTTCATCGAAGTAAATTACGCGAAATACGGGTAGCTATTTTAAATTTTGGATGATATTTTAGATTAGCCGCAGATTCACAGATTGATTTGCGGACGCATTTCGGTCTTTTGAGAGCTGATGCCTATTTTAAATACTGAACTGTGACTTGGCGGCAGGTGCGCAGATTAAGAAGCGAACCCGGTTCAGATAATCTGCGCATCTGCGGCTGAATTTTTAGAAATCATTCCTGATATGAAAGAAAAAGCCCGATTGACCCAGCTGATTGAAGCTGTACTCACAGCGAAACACAAAATCATACACCGATACCACATCTATGCCAGCTCCACTAGTGTACAACATTTTGTTAACCAATGAATTCTGTGTAAATGTTTTATTGTAGGCATATCCCATATCGCCAAATACTTTTGCATAAATGGTAAAGGGAATTCTCTCAAGCGATGGAATACGCCCGCCGTTGATGTTAAAGCCAAATAATTTCTTTCTGACAGTGCTGCGCAACATGGCACCAGCCACCCCGTCTACCACATACTTTTCAAGACCGCGCAGGTAAATATCGCCATACCCAAAAAGGCGCTGGTTGAAGAAAGGTTGCTCAAATGGAAGTTTTACAGTGCCATAACCCTGTGTACCAAAATAAAAATTATGCCCCAATGCCCATCCGTTGGTGTACCTGCCGGTAAACTGCCAGAGGTTCATATTACTGGTAAAGCCGCGTTTGGTAAAATTGAGATCGCCCATGAATCCTTTTAGCACATAGGCAATGTAATCTACCTTCTGGTATTCAAACGTATAAGACAGCTCCGGGTAGAAAATTTTTTGGGCACCATTGCTAAAGTATTTTGGATTGATACGCATGACGGAGCTGTCTGTTCTGATGTAGTTGGCCCCTAACCTGATGAAATGCCGCGTGGTTAAAGCAGGCCGGTAAAAATAGTTGAGCGTAGTGGTGGATTGTTTCACCAGGTATTTACCTGTGTTACTAAGCAGGTCGGTATTTACAAAGGTTTGCTGGTTGTTGTCTGTACTGATGTTTACTTCTTTAAGTGCCGAATAAAATACGCCGAAACCATAGCCATGTTTCAATGACTTGTCTGCATACGGCTGGTCGTAATTTAATTGTAACTGTTTTGTATAACCGGTAATCAGCCACATGCGGAGGCGATCGTTTCTGCCGGTAAAATTGTTATATAAAAATTTGACGCCGTAATTAACACGCGAAAGGCTGTAGTTTTTTTCTGCCCATGCAGAAAGGTTTCTGTCGATGGGCCTGAAATAGGGCACCGGAAAAATATACCAGCGTTCCACCACATCAATCTGCACATCTACAAAATATCCGCGAAACCCTTTCAATGAAATGATAACCTGGTTAAACAACCGCGTGTTGACAAGTAATTCTTTGGACCGTTGAAATTTTGCTACCAGGTTGGTGAGCGACAGGGAATCGCCTTTTTTAAACGGCAATTCGCGTTCAATAATGTAGGATCGTGTTTTTTTATTGCCCTTAATGTAAATAGTGCCTACAATGAAGTGTGTATTAGCGGGCGTTATAGCGGTGTGTGTGTTTGTATCAATAACTGTATTAGAAGTAGTATCCTGGCATAAGGCGGTAAGCCCGCAACAACAAATTGCCAATACAAGAATGTAATATTGTTTTTTCACTGGCTTGGCAATATTGCCTGTGGGTTTATTGTAAAGGATATAGATAAAAAGACACCACCAATAGCATTACATATTGAGGTAGTTCATGAGATGATCGTAATTGGTGCGTATTTCGTTTTCATACAACTCTTCGCCAAAATAATATTTTACCGTGTAGTCATACCGCTGAAAAGTAGCCACAATATCAGATACCTCAAACCGGTTCAATTTTATAGTAACATACAGCATCTGTACCTGGTTATCGAAAAAAGTGTTCAGCTGTGTTATCTGCGCATCGTTTGTTTCTACCAGTTTAGATATTTCTGAGAAAGAAAAATTGGCTTTTTCCAGTTCCAGTACAATGATACCGCCGGGTTCATCGGTACCAGTCATTCTGCCCAGGTATTTCAGCAGGTCTGCGGCATGTATGGCGCCTACCCATTCCATTTCTTTCTCCACCACCGGCACAACGCTCAGCCCATAGGTATTACACAACTGCACGGCTTCCAGAAAGTGCGAATCGGCCTTTACCGACAACCGCAGAAACTGTTCATCCAGTTCTTCCAGGGCCACACTGTCGTCTGGCGCATTCATGGCATCGTCTTCACTAATAAGCCCCACAAATTTGTCATGGTCAGCCACCGGAAGGTGCGTTAAATGGTCATCTGCCATCAGTTGCAATGCTGAATACACCGTGTCTTGCAAAGACAATACGGGTAATGAAGATGATATAAGTTGCCTGTTTAACAATTACCTGTAGTTTTAAGAATTTAAGGTTTGGTGGCAAACAATGCATTGCTATAACACTGCTTAGAGAACGCTGTTCTGTGCCCGATTATTACAATAGACTGCAATTACCGGGTAACCGCTGCTGGTTGGTTGAGCTTTGTCAAAAATTTATGAAGTATAACGTTGAATTCTCCTGGAACTTCCATCATGGGGGCGTGACCGCATTTGTCTATAAAATGCAATTCGCTGTTAGGAATCATTTTATTGAACTCTTTTCCAACAAAAGGTGGTGTAATAGTATCATTATTGCCCCAAATCAACAAGGTTGGTTGTTGTATACGGTTTAGTTCTTCGCCCAGGTTATTGCGGATGGCGCTTTTGGCCAGGGCGATAATTTTAATCACTTTCATCCGGCTGTTCACAATGTCATATACTTCGTCTACCAGTTCTTTGCTGGCCATCTGCGGATCGTAAAAGGTGAGCTGGGTTTTCTTTTTGATGTATTCGTAATCGCCTCTTTTAGGATAGGTATCGCCCATTCCATTTTCAAACAACCCCGAACTTCCTGAAAGAATTAATGATTTGATGCGTTCCGGATGTTTAAGCACATGCACCAACCCCACATGGCCGCCCAATGAGTTGCCCAGCAAATGAATATGCTGGTAATTGCGGGCTTCAATAAATTTATGTACAAATTTCTGCAGGCCACCCACGCTGGTATGCAGTATATCCAAATCAAACAAGGGAAGCATGGGCACCACCACTTTATTATAGCGGCGGAAATACTCAATAAGATGTTCAAAATTGCTGAGCGCGCCAAATAAGCCGTGCAGTAAAACCAACGGTTCACCTTCGCCTTCTTCAACAAACCTGAACTTATCGACCTGTTTTATTTCGTAATTCATTGTCAAAAATTACCATGCACCTGTAATTGGCTGCTAAAATAATTGATTTGTAACAAATATGCCTTAAAACAAAGTTATGAAACCATTTTATAGCGGGATTGCGCGATTTAGCGATTTCGAGATCTTATTGGCCAATGAAATCAAAAGCAATCTCAAATTCACGGTATCCCAAAATCAGCAATTGTTGCCGCCTTTTATAGTTATGGCTGTTGTATTTTACCGGAAATACCTGCAAAGAATTCTTCTAACTGGTGAAACATGTCTTTAAAAACCGGTATAAGCGCACCTAATGCATTCATGGCTTTTGGTGCCCATGGTATAATATAGTCGTAAGTTTTGGACGCAGCAATGGTTTCATTGCTTAATACACCCACTTTTGTTGCATAAAACAAAACCACGCTGAAAATAAGGGTATACAATACAACATATAAAATGATACCACCTAATTTATTTGCCCAGCCAAGCATAACCAATTCTGCCGTTTTCTCCAGCGCTTTGGCGCCCAGGCGCACGGCCAGCACCACTAATATGAAAACAACCGCAAAAGCAATCACAGGCAACCATTTGGCTGCTACGTGTATGGCATCTTTTAGCCAGTTTGCGGCTACCAAAGACAATTTGAGCGCTGCTGCAATGCCAATGATCAGTGCCAGCAACGAAAATACAGCAATGATGAGGCCGTTGCTGTAGCCTTTTACAACAGCAACAATCAACAGAATGATGAATATAACGTCAACTAACATATCCTGTTTACCTGGCCAGCAGTTCTTTTACAGCTGCACCAATTGCCTTACCGTCTGCCTGGCCGGCCAGTTGTTTGGAGGCAATGCCCATTACTTTTCCCATATCTGCTACAGAAGTGGCGCCTGTTTCGGTAATAATCTGTGCCAGTATATCTTTTAAAGCTGCCCCGTCTAACTGTTTGGGTAAAAATTTTTCTATCACGGCAATTTCTTCTTCTTCTTTTTTTGCCAGGTCTGCCCGGTTTTGTTGCTGGTATATCAGCAAAGAATCTTTACGTTGCTTAACCAGTTTTTGCAATAGCTTTGGCTCGTCTTCTTCTTTTAATATTCCACCGGCGCCTTCGGCGGTTTTTGCATTGATAATCGCCGCCTTAATAGCTCTTAATCCGCGTAAACTACCTTCATCTTTAGCTTTCATAGCATCTTTCATTTCTGCCATTACCTGTTGTTCGAGGCTCATAAAAAAAATTTATCTGGTTTACTGTAATTTGTTTTCTTTCATTTGCTGATCGCGGAATTTCTGGTAGAAATTATGCGCAAAATTTTTCATGTCGGTTACCAGTTCGGCATTTCGGGTGGCGCGGTTAAAAGTATCGGCCATGGTCATAAAAGTCTGGTAATAAAAATCGGCCATTTCATCTACCATCATTTCTTTTGTCCATAAGTCTATGCGCATGGCGGCTTTGTCTGCGCCATCCCAAAACGAAAGCATCATTGCTTTTGATTGCTGGGCCATGTCTGCGGTGCTGTCGCTGGCCTTCCAGCTGATTTGCTGCGGCACCTTATCATTGTCTAATGCAACGTTTATTGTTATCGTGGATTGTATCATACTTCTGGTTAAATGTAAATGGTAAAGGTAGCGCATTTGCGCGCATCGTTTTCATCTGCCACGCCATCAAAAAAATCCCTATGCAGTATGTTATTGCCCGATGCATTGCCAGGCAGCGGCCAGCATTTGCTGCCGGTTGCATTGAGCGGCCTGCGCGCTTGTTTGTTGTACCAGCAACTGTTGCTGGTTCTCATCTTTATACAAGCGTATCATTGCTGTTGCAAAACCTTCTGCCATGTTTTTATCGTCTACCCAGGCTGCGGCATCTATAATCTTTCTGTTGGCAGCAGTATCTGTTGCAATTATTGCTTTTTGCCCCTGGATAGCCCAGGTAAGTGCCAGCGGAAAAAACCCGGCAACACCAGGATACACCATGGCATAACAGGCAGCGGTCAGATTAGCTATATCATTGTTACCGGCATTTTTCAGGAGGGTTACATCATGTTTGTATTTATAGGTTGATAATTTTTCTTCAAAAATATCCGTCCAGTCAGTACTACTACCGGCAATGACCAGTTGCATATTTGACTGCTGCCATTTCTTAAATGCTGAGAATGCTTTTAATAATTCTATCAAGCGGTGATGCTCACTAATATCGCCAATAAATAAAAAGAAGGATCTGCCGGCAGTAAATTGGGTTTTAAGGCTTTCTTCAGCCGCCCAGGTTAGAGACGGCGGCTGCTGGCGCATAGCAATGGTTAATTCGGTAACAGCATTGGCCGGTTGCAACGCGGGTTCGCTGCCTGCAAAAACAACTTCCTGACCTGTACGCCAAGCCCCGTTTTCATACATGCCAACGGTAAAGCCGCTTTGGCGCACCGTTATCAGCCTGTCTGGAAGATTTCCGGCAATGAATTTTTTAAATTTGAAGCCATCCAGCCAGCGAAGCCCCGTCTTTTTAAGGTATTGTACCCGGGTATTGGGTGCCGGCCATGCAGCCATTTTTTGACCCGTAATCACAACAAATTCGTAGCCGGGTTGAAAACGGGTCATATCTTCCCAAAACTCATAAGTAAACACACGTAACTCATTCTGCCTAAAACATATATTTCTGAAATCAATGACCAGTTTCATGATATGAAAAATAACAAATGTATACTATCCCTGCTTTAGTGGTCGTTATGACCACAAGAAATTGCGACATACCAGGTCCAACTGCGGAATTTACGGTAGGCTAAAACAGGTACAAACACTTTGCGCGGCCATTATGTTTGCAATACTTTTGAATTTGTAATCCAGTATTTCCTTTAATCCAAAATTACCCGACTATGAAAAATCTCTACACTAAGATCTTTATTCTTATATGCACCTTGCTTTTACAGCTCTACCTCCCTGCCAGTTTACAAGCGCAGTGTCTGTGCGGCGCGGGGGTACCTGCCACACCAATGAAGCAAGATGTTATTATTCCGCCTACCACCATCAGTACATTAAATTTTACCTTCAACCAGTTTAACCCTGCATTGGGTACTTTAAGCTGTATAAATGTAGAAGATACCATTACCGGTTTTTCTACCACCGGTGCGCGCAATACCGGCCCAGATTCTACCGCGTTCCTTTTTCTGTTATCGCTTAGCAATAAAATTGCCGGTCCGGGTGTAAATATTGTTCGCCCTTTTAATAAAGTGTACGGCTATGATACCCTGTCTGCGTATGGCATACCGGGCGATTCTATCACATATGGCCCAGACAATATCATTACCAACCCTTATGGTGGCGCCAATATTGGTGGCAATGCGGCATACCTGGGTGTGGGTACTGTTAACTTTACCTATTCTATCAACGGCGGTATGATAACGCAGGATGGTGGCTCTAACTACAATTCATCTGTATCTACTACCATCGGCGGCAAAATTTCGCTCACCTACTATTATTGCCCAACTGCCTTGCTGGCCAATGGCATGAAAAACTTCTCTGCGGTTAAAAAAGACAATAGCATTTTGCTGAAATGGGAAGCACAGAATGCCGGCGATATAGACCAGTATGAAATTGAATACAGTGTTGATGGTACTACCTTTAACAGTGTAGCCAAAGTGGCGGGCAACCGCAGTGCTGCTTTAACCGGTTACAATTACAACTATGCATTGAATGGCAGCAGCAACGGCTATGTGTATTTCCGCATCAAACAAATTTACGGCAACGACAAAACCGGCTATTCTGCCGTACAAAAAATAGCGCTTAGTGAAAACGGTGTTCCTGGTATCAGCATCCGCCCTAACCCTGTTACCACGGGCATGTCGCTGGCTTTCGACCATCCGCTTACGGGCGATTATTCTGTAGACCTGGTAAATTTATCGGGCCAGGTGATTGTTAACAAGAAAATGAAACTGTTAAACACCACCACTATCCCGGTTAACTTTACCAACAAACCCGCCCCCGGCATTTATTTCACCCGTATTACCAACACTGTTAGCATGGAGCAGCAGATCATCAGGGTAGTGATTCAATAAACCGCAGTAACACACAACAAAACTGATTTTTACGCTATAAAAGCTACCGGCCAGCCCCGGTAGCTTTCTTTTTTATTGCAACATTTTTGAATGCTTGCCGTTAGTTTATTACTTTTGGTTTAGAAAATCCCTGGCAAAAAGGGTTATTATCTATTCAAATACAGCTTCAGTCTGCCTGGTAACAGGCGCCGGAATGCATTATCAGCATCTATGCAGGGATTATGTTTGTTAGCCCCATTGCATGAAAACCTGTAATTTTGGAACAACAGGCAATTGACCGGCAGCACGATCCAAGCTATAAAAAAAAACATATTGGCAAATCTTTCATCGCTCATGGAGTACAATACCACAAGAAACCATCTTGTAATGCGTGAGTACGGGCGTCACATCCAAAAAATGGTAGAATACCTGCTCACCATTGAAGACAAAGAAAAAAGGCAGAAAAATGCTCATGCCATGATTGAGCTGATGGGCTTTTTAAATCCCCACCTAAAAAATGTAGAAGACTTCAGGCATAAATTATGGGATCACCTTTTTCTGATTGCAGATTTCAGTCTGGATGTAGAATCACCCTATCCTATACCCACCAAGGAAACGCTAAAGTCTAAGCCTAAACCGCTGCGTTACCCCAAACGTTATCCTAAGTTCTCACATCTGGGTAAAAACCTAGAGGTAGTTATTAATAAGGCGCTAAAAGAAGAAAACCCCGAAAAGAAACTGGGTTTTGCCAATGCAGTGGCCTATTACATGAAACTGGCCTATAACAACTGGCACAAAGAGCAGGTACATGATGATGCCATTCAAAGTGAATTAACCAGCATTACCCAGGGTCAGTTAGAATTTACCAATACCCCTTACGTAAAGGCATACCGTGCCAATGAAGGCCGAGATAACCGCAGTGGTGGTGGCAATTATGGTGATTACCGTGGTAAAAGAAACAATCAGAAATTTCAATCGCGCAGTGGTGGCGGCGGTGGCGAAAGAAGGGATAACCGCGGCAATAGCAGCGGCGGTGGAGAAAGAAGGGATAACCGCAATGGTGGTGGCAGTAACCAAAATAACGGTGGTAAATTCAACAACCGGAAGCGTTTTAATTAATACATTTTTTTTATAAACTCGTTGAGAGGTTGATCAGTAAAGACGATCAACCTTTTTCTTTTTTAATAGCACCCAACCGAAAACTTTTTCTTTTAATTTGCAGCTGTTCAGTCGATAAGTTGATTAGTTGATCAGTTGATCGGCGGCCAGTCAACTGATTACTTAGAGACCAATCAACCAGTAACCCAAACAACTGATCAACTAATCAACTGATCAACCACATTATGAATGCTTTTGAAGTAACCGGTGGAAAAAAACTGCAGGGCGAAATTACTCCGCAAGGCGCAAAAAACGAAGCGCTGCAGATCATCAGCGCCGTATTGTTGACTCCCGAAAAAATAACCATTTCCAATATTCCGGATATAGTAGATGTGAATCTGCTGATTGAATTGCTGGGAGATATGGGTGTAAAAACCGAACGGCTGCAACGGGATACCTGCACGTTTCAGGCAAACGATGTAAATGTTGATTACCTGCACAGCGAGGCGTATAAAAAGAAAAGCGGTAAACTAAGAGGTGCCGTTATGCTGGCCGGGCCGATGCTGGCACGGTTTAAAAAAGCATTTATTTCAAAACCCGGTGGTGATAAAATAGGCAGAAGACGGCTGGATACCCATATCATTGGTTTTGAAAAACTGGGTGCTGCTTTTAACTATAATGCAGACCAGCATGTTTTTCATTTAGACGGCAGCAAATTGCAAGGTGCTTATATCTTACTTGACGAACCTTCTGTAACCGGCACTGCCAATATTGTAATGGCGGCTTCTATGGCAAAAGGCACCACCACTATTTACAATGCTGCCTGCGAGCCTTACCTGCAACAGTTGTGCAAAATGCTTAACCGCATGGGCGCCCGCATCAGCGGTATTGGCAGCAATATGATTGTGGTGGAAGGCGTGGATTATTTAGGTGGCACCCAGCACCGTATGTTGCCAGATATGATTGAAGTTGGATCTTTTATTGGCCTGGCGGCAATGACGCAAAGCGATATCACCATAAAAAATGCCGGCATTGAACACCTGGGTGTAATACCAGATAAATTTAAACAACTGGGCATTGCCATGAATTTTAATGGCGATGATATTCATATTCCCGCACAGGAGCTATACGAAATACAAACATTTCTTGATGGTTCGGTGCTTACCATTTATGACCATCCATGGCCCGGCTTTACACCAGATTTGCTGAGCATTATACTGGTAGTGGCCACACAGGCAAGAGGCTCAGTACTGGTTCACCAGAAAATGTTTGAAAGCCGGTTATTCTTTACAGATAAACTGATTGATATGGGCGCGCAGATCATTTTGTGCGACCCCCATCGCGCAGCAGTGATTGGGCTTGCCAGGGAACAGCATTTGCGTGGTATTGCCATGAGCAGCCCCGATATACGTGCTGGTGTGGCCCTTTTAATTGCAGCGCTCAGCGCAGAAGGAAAAAGCATCATTCAAAACATCGAACAAATAGACCGTGGTTACCAATACATTGATGAGCGATTGAGAAACCTGGGAGCCGGTATTAAGCGCATCAATGCCTGACCGTTTTTATAGTTTATGATTACCAGTTCAAATAAAATCATCATTATTACCGCGCCTTCCGGCGCGGGCAAAACGTCTATTACCAGGCATTTGTTAGCACGGTTTCCACAGCTGGCCTTTTCTGTATCAGCAGCTACCCGGCCGGCCAGGGGAGAAGAAAAAGATGGAATTGATTATTATTTTATCAGTACCCAGGCTTTTCAGCATAAAATACAGCAGAATGAATTTGTGGAATGGGAAATGGTGTATGAAGGCAAATACTATGGTACATTAAAAAGTGAATTGCAGCGTCTGTGGGAAAACCAACAGGTGCCAGTGCTGGATATCGACGTAAAAGGCGCCATTCACGTGCAGCAGCAATTCCCTATGAGCGCATTGTCAATTTTTATACAACCCCCGTCAGTAGAAGAACTGAAACGCCGCTTACAAAGCCGCGGTACAGAGACCCCCGAAAGCCTGCAGGCCAGGGTAAACAAAGCGGCGTACGAAATCTCCTTCAAACAACATTTTGACCACATTATTGTAAACGATAACCTGGAGAATGCTTGCCGGCAGGCGACTGACCTGGTAAATGAGTTTATCGGCGTAAACACGTAATTTCCTGCTAGTTATCACCCATTTTTAATTACATTCGTAGTATGTACATCAACCTGCCTACTGTTATAGGTATCGTGCTGTCTATTATCCTGATTGGCTTTTTTGCCGGGATACAAATTGCATTCGTGAATGTAAACCGGCTTACCATTGAGTTAAAAAAGAAACAGGGTAAAAGCAGTAGCATTTTGCTTTCCCGGTTGATATCTGCACCTACCAAATTTCTCGGTACCACGCTTATTGGTTTTAATATTTGCCTGGTAGTGTACGGCCTGCTGGTAGGTTCTATGTTGTACCCGCTGTGGAACTGGCTCATAACCCGCTGGCATATGCCGGTAGCCACCATCAGTTTATTCAAACTTATTTTTGAAACATTTGTGTCTACTGCCATCATTCTCATTGTAGGCGAGTTTATACCAAGGGCTATCTGGCGGTCAAAAAGCGAATTACTGTTAAACCCGGTAATCAGCAAGATTGTCAATTTTTTTTACCAGCTGTTTCACCCACTCGCTACGTTCTTTGTTATACTTTCTGCCTGGATACTCAGGTACCTTTTTAACGTGCGGGTAGATGAAAACAAAGATGCCTTTACGCGTTCAGATCTGGAACATTTTTTTCATCAGAACCATGAACAGGGCGAAGAATCTAAAGAGCTGAACACAGAATTATTTGAAAACGCCCTATCGCTCCCCAATATAAAAATCAGGCAATGCTTAATACCCCGAAAAGAAATTGTTGGTATTGATTTGAATGCCGATACAGAAACCACCCGCAAGAAATTTGTAGCCACCCAGTTAAGTAAACTGTTGGTATATGAAGGAAATATAGACCATATAGTGGGCTACATCCATCAATTGGACATGTTTAAACAACCGGCCGCCATCAGCCAAATACTACTCTCTATACCTGCAGTACCCGAGAGCATGAGCGCTACCGACCTCATTAATAAATTTTCAAAAGAACGCAAAAGCATTGCCTGGGTGGTAGATGAATTTGGTGGAACAGCCGGTATTGTTACCATGGAAGATTTACTGGAAGAAATTTTTGGCGAAATACGTGACGAATATGACACCGAAGAATTTGAGGAAAAGAAAATTTCTGAAGATGAATTTCTTTTCAGCGGCAGACTGGAACTGGATTACCTCAACGAAAAATACAATTTTGAACTGCCCGCAGATGAAGCCGAAACCCTTTCGGGATACATCATTTCAGGCCATGAAAAAATACCGCGCGTAAAGGAAAGGATCATTATTGGCGATTATGAATTTGATATTATGGGTGTAAGCGATACGCGTATTGAAATGGTAAGAATGAAAGTGCTTAAATAGCCATCTGTCCTCAAAACCAGTGTTTCCGCCCGTTTTCCTTTATCTCATTTGCCCACATTAAGGCATATTCCTGATTTTTTTAAGCGACTATCATCGCATTCTGCCTGATTACCGTATATAAAGCGGCCCGTTTGCAAGAAAAATACAAAAAGCACATGTTAAATGCCTGCTCCTTTAGGCTTTATCAGCTAAATTTGCACCTCTTTATATTATGGCACTATTCAAAAGAAATAAGCAGCAGGATGACGGCAACGAAATGTCATTCATAGATCACCTGGAAGCGCTGCGGTGGCACCTGGTTCGCTCAGTAGTGGCAGTGGTGGTAAGCGCAATAGTAATATTCATTTACGCAAAAGAGGTAGTCAACGGTATTGTGTTTGGCCCTGCCCGCAACGATTTTTCTACTTATGCCGTTTTGTGCAATCTTGGCCACAAATTAAAACTGGGCGAAAACCTCTGCCTGGGCAATTTTACCATAAAGTTTCAGAGCAATGCCATGACAGAGCAGTTCATGAGCACTTTTACCATTGCTTTTGTAGGCGGGTTTGTGGTGTCGTTTCCATATGTTTTCTGGGAATTCTGGAGTTTTGTAAAACCGGCGCTTAGCAAAAAAGAAGTAAGAACCACCCGGGGAATTATTTTCTGGGTATCGGTATTGTTTTTTATGGGAGTGGCGTTCGGGTATTATATTCTAACGCCCTTCATGGTAAACTTTTATTCCAACTATTCATTGAGCTCGCTGATAGAATTTAAACCCACCATGTCTGATTATATTGAAAATTTGATTTATACCACAGTGGGCATTGGCGTACTATTTCAAATGCCGTTGTTAATTATGTTTCTGTCGAAGATTGGCATTGTGTCACCCATGTTTTTGAAAAAATACCGCAAACACGCTTTTGTTATTATATTGATTGCTGCAGCTATTATTACTCCTTCTACTGATCCTTTCAGTCTTACGCTGGTTACCATTCCGCTGTATGCATTGTTTGAAGCAAGCGTTGTACTCTCATCGCGGGTATATAAAAAGCGCGAAGAGGCTGATGCAGCAGAATGGAGCTAATGGGAAAATTTTTACCGGAATGATTCTTGTATCCTGGTAAATATTGCTTTTAACAATTCATTATTGAACCATGCGCAAACTAATTTGTTTGCAGCAGTACATTTATAACACTAAACTATAGGAAAATGAAAAAGGTATTCCTCCAGGCCATGTTAGGCTTCGTTCTTTTAACCACTATCAACCAGGGCGCCTTTGCGCAAAAAGACAATAATGTAATGGAAGTGGGTACTACCACGCTAAACATTGGAATAGGTGCCGGACGCGGCGGGTACAGCTACAATGGCTATAATGGATTTGGTTATGGGTATGGTTCAGGCTTTGGTACAAAGGTGGCTATTGAACGCGGCATGTGGCAGCTCGGCCCGGGTGTACTTACACTTGGTGCAGAAGTGGGTGGATCGTTTTCAAAATCTGGCAGCTATAAATCAAATATTATAGTGGTAGCAGCACGTTCTGCTTATCATTTTGGATGGAATGTACCGTCACTTGATACTTATGGCGGCGTATCACTCGGCCCCGGATTCAGGGGAACAGATTACGACTTTGCGAATAACGACAAAAGAACAAAACGTGATGTAATTATTACACCGGGTGTATTTGTTGGCGCCTCCTATTATTTTTCGCCGCGTATAGGTGTAAATGTGGAAGCAGGTTATGATATTACCGTTATCCAGGGCGGCCTTGTATTCAAACTCAACTAAATTTTGTTTTGTATAAAAAACCATCCCGCTATCCCGTGGGATGGTTTTTATTTTGCATCATCCATTCATCCTAATATTTCTTTGCTAAAGGCTTTTTGCCGTATTTTGTCGTCTTATAAAAAAACTATGTCTGTCTTCTCCAATTCGTTGCCCATTGCCATTGGTTGCGACCATGCAGGTTTTGAATATAAAACCAAAATAGTGCCCTGGCTAAACCAGCAAGGCTGGCAGGTAACAGACTTTGGTACTTATAGTGTGGAGTCTGTAGATTATCCTGATTATGTACACCCGGTAGCACTCAGTATAGAAAAACAGGAAGCGGCTTTTGGCATTCTTATTTGCGGCACCGGCAACGGCGTTTGTATGACTGCTAATAAGCACCAGGGCATACGCGCCGGGCTTTGCTGGGCTACTGATGTTGCAAAACTGATCCGCCAGCATAACAATGCTAACATCATTTGCCTGCCTGCGCGTTTTATTGCATTGCCTGCTGCGCAAGACATGATAACCGTTTTCATCAATACGGCATTTGAAGGCGGCCGCCACCAGAACCGCATTAATAAAATGATTTGCTAATACCTTACTAATACAAAGACACTATGCACAAAAAATTGCTGGCATTGCTTTTCACCATTGTTACGCTCACCGCCATAGCTCAACCCGGTGCACCTGATCAGTATGCACCTGTTATTTCTAAAGAATCGCTGAAAAAACAACTCACTGTTATTGCAGGCCCCGAAATGGAAGGCCGCGAAACCGGTACACCCGGCCAGCACAAAGCAGCTGCTTATATTGCCAGCCAGTTTACATCATTTGGCCTGTTACCCGCCCCGGGCACAGATAACTACCAGCAATATTTTGAGATTGGTTATGATACTGTCATCAAATCGCGGGTAAATGTAAATGGAAAACCATTGGTGGCTGGCAAAGATTATACTGATGAAGTAAACAGCAACGGCAACGGATCTGCCAAAGCCAAAGAAATTATTTTTGTTGGCTATGGTATCAATGATGAAAAGTATGATGACTATGCCGGTAAAGACGTAAAAGGAAAAATAGTGCTGTTCTTTGGTGGCGAGCCAAAAACAGAACCACGCCAGTATTATATTTCCGGAACAAGATCTTACAGCACCTGGACCTACCCGGGCGGTATTGGCAAAAAATTAGCGGCTGCAAAATTAAAAGGTGCAGTGGCCGTAATTGTAATAAATGCCGTGCTGGATACCATCAGCACAGGTTATGCAAAGGCTGCACAAAAATCTTCGGTTCGCCTTTTGTCAGAACAGGCCGGCAGCATTAACAGCATTACCATTGCCGGCGGCCGGGCAAAAAATATATTGGGCGATAATAATCTGGATACGCTGGTGGCAAAAGCAAAAAGAAATGAATTGTTGAACAGTATTGTATACAGCAAAAAAGTAACGTTCGATTATACCTATGAATCAAAAAAGATTAACCAGCGCGCCAGCAACGTGGTAGGCTTTATTGAAGGCACAGACAAAAAAGAAGAGTATGTTATACTCACCGCTCATTTTGATCACCTGGGTACACGCAATGGCAATATCTACTATGGTGCAGACGATGACGGCAGCGGCACCTGCGCTGTAATTGAAATGGCTGAAGCTTTTTCAAAAGCAAAAGCAGCCGGAAACGGCCCCCGCCGAAGCGTTGTTTTTATGACTGTGTCCGGCGAGGAAAAAGGATTGTGGGGCTCAGAATATTACAGCGATCACCCGTTATTTCCATTGGCAAAAACTTCTGTTAACCTAAACACAGACATGATTGGCCGTATAGATACCGAAAGAAAAACAGCCGATTCTTTAAATTACGTGTATGTCATTGGGCACGATAAACTGAGCAGCGAACTGGTGGGCATCAACGAAGAAGCCAATAGCAAATACACCGGCCTGGTACTTGACTATAAATACGATGACCCCAACGACCAGAACAGGATATACTACCGCAGCGATCACTATAATTTTGCGCGCAAAGGCGTACCCATCCTCTTTTTTTACGATGGTATGCTGCAGGCAGATTACCATAAGCCCACCGATACCATTGATAAAATCTACTGGGATATTTATGAGAAAAGGGCCCGTATGATTTTCAATACCGCCTGGCAAATGGCCAACCGCGATGATATTATCAAACGCGATATTCCGTTAAACTAGTGTTTAGCACTTAGCTTTTAGCTATTAGCATTTGCGGATTTCTTTTCACTGCGCGTTGAAGACGCTTGCAGCTAACAGCTAATAGCTAAAAGCTACCCTGCTCCATTTTTCAGGTAAATGTGTATCATATATTCCGTGGCTGTTTAAAGACATAGCAGGATTCGGCATTATTTCTTTACCACCAGCCAGTAATTGCTGAAACCGTCCTAAAAACATACGCCATACATCTCCGCCCGCGGGCGGAACGCTTCTGCCATTGGCCAGCAACTGAAGGCTTGTCCAGGGAATGGCTATTTCAAGATTCCAGCCTTTGTCTGTATCGGTATTATTGTTAAGCGTGCCTTCTACCTGCACGGCGGTTTGCAACCCCGGCATATCAAAATGGGTAAATGCCCAGCGTATACCACGCGGATGGGTACCTTTCCAAAAGGTTGCCCCACTGCGGTCATAATCGCCCCCAAAAGTATAGGCCTTTTCATGATGTACGTCAAACAACGGTATATCAAACCGGCTGCCTTTCGTATACGCATCTTTCCAGATAAAGAACACTTCGTATACCGTATTGGCAGCATTTACTTCCAGCTCATAATAACAGTCGCCACCATCGATAAACAATTCCAGATCATTTTCCAGGAAAATAATACTGTCCCTCTCGGTTAAACTTGCAGTAACAAACGGTTCTTCTGCGGTAAAAGCAATGTAGAGAAATTCATTGTTCCATAACAGTGCGGCCTGCGTGTTATACATGGCCGTATTGCCGGTAACCAGATCAGTAAAACGTTTGCTCCATTGCGCAGTGCGCCATACATCTTTATGAATGTTACCATCTATTGTGATAGCAGAAGAAATCCGTTTTGCTGTATAATCAACCATGGCTTGAATGTGATGAATGTGCTAATGTGACGAATGTGATGAATGTGAAAATTCCACGACACACTTACAGAATATAACCTTTCATGATTGTTATGTACACGATTGTGAGGCGGCCATTATACCGCTCCGACCAAATAACACAGCTTATGGCATATAACACCGTTCTACGCCCGAAGCAGTGGCAAGTAAAAGAAATCAGAGATTACTAAATCAGACATCAGAGATTTTACCAACCGAGTATCCAGGCAAAGATCAACGGCGCCACAATAGTAGCATCGCTTTCAACAATAAATTTAGGTGTATTGATATCCAGTTTGCCCCAGGTTATTTTTTCGTTGGGTACAGCACCGCTGTAAGATCCATAAGAGGTGGTTGAATCTGATATCTGGCAGAAATAACTCCAGAAAGGCACATCATGCCATTCCAGATCCTGGTACATCATGGGTACTACGCAAATGGGAAAATCGCCCGCAATACCACCGCCTATCTGGAAAAAGCCGACGCCTTTGCCAGAAGAATTTGCCCGGTACCATTCGCTCAGCCACACCATGTACTCAATACCGCTTTTCATGGTGGTTGCTTTCATTTGGCCTTTAATAATGTAAGATGCAAAAATATTTCCCATGGTGCTGTCTTCCCAACCGGGTACTACAATGGGAATATTCTTTTTTGCTGCTGCCAGCATCCAGCTATTGTTCGGGATCAATTTCATAATATTGTTCAAGCACGCCGCTCAACAACATCTTGTACATATACTCATGCGGAAAAAAGCGTTCGCCTTTATCATCGGCGTCTTTCCATATTTTGTGGATGTGCTGCTGCAGTCTTCTGAATGCTTCTTCTTCGGGTATGCAGGTATCTGTAACGCGGTTATAATGGTTCTCCAGCAGCTCCCACTCTTCCTGCGGGCTAAGGTCGCGGTAATTGGGTACCCGTTTGTAATGGCTATGTGCCACCAGGTTCATAATGTCTTCTTCAAGGTTGGCGCCTGTACAACTGATAATGGCAATTTTATCCTGCCGTATCATTTCCGCCAGCGAAAGGCCCAGTTCAGCGGTGCTCATGGCACCGGCCAGGGTAACCATCATTTTGCCACCTTCCAGTAAATGGGTTTCATAGCCTTTTGCGGCATCCATCAATGCAGCTGCATTAAAATGACGGTAGTGGTGCTCTATAAATGAAGAAACGGGGCCCTTGCTCATACTATCAGATTTAATTTGCGCAAAAATAACGTAATTAACGAAACTCATTGATACCGTTATTATTGGTAGGAATGCCCGCTTCTAGCAAGAGAAAATGGGGGCAATAATAACAATTTAATCTTCTAAAATATTGGTTAAACTATGTTGAGAAAGTATCACCCACCTATTTATGCTATTGATGATGGTATAAACTTTGTACAGTAGTTGTTTACTATAGCATCTCTTTTAGATCTCGTCCCTCCGAAATGATATTTTACAATTGATTTATCTTTGTATTGCAAAACCGGATGTATGAAGTTTGAGAAAATACATAATAAAGGACAGGCGCGTCTATTCAGAAACCAGTACCTGGAAATGCTTACTAAAACACATCCCCTTGTTATCTGGGGAATGTATCTTCCTGTGATCGGTTTCCTGCTTTATTATAGTATTACAAAACTGGACTTTACTTTTGCTTACATGATATTGGTGTTTGCCGGTGGTCTTTTATCCTGGACATTGTTTGAATACCTGATGCACCGTTTTGCTTTTCACTATGTAGCCCACAGTCCCCGCGCGCAGCGCATTGTTTATATCTTGCATGCTAATCATCATGAATACCCCAGAGACAGGGAACGCCTGTTTATGCCACCGGCACCCAGCTTTATATTGGCGTCGGTAGTATTTGCCGGGCAATATGTTTTGATGGGCAGCACTGCTTTTATGTTTTTTCCGGGTTTCGTGTTGGGATACCTCATGTACGGCACCATGCATTTTGCCATTCACGCCTGGAACCCGCCGTTTAAATGGATGAAGCCTTTGTGGCGCAACCATCACCTTCACCATTACAAAGAACAGGAAAAAGGGTTTGGGGTAAGTACTACCATCTGGGACCGTGTGTTTGGGACCATGTTTGATCTTAAAAAAGAAAAAGAAGATAAAGAGAAAGTAAAGGAGCTGATGTTTAAATAAACGTTACCACTTTTCTTCATCGCTGTCCCCTTCCTTGGGTATGAAAGCGGCCCGGCTCCTGATTTTTTCCATCTGCCGGTTAATGATCAAATCAGCAATAATCTCTGGGGTATCCGCCCCTACATTTTCCTGCAAAAGAAACTTGAGCTTGCGTTCGTCTACATCTACCCTGTATAGAACATCCACCAATTGTTGAAAATCATTTTCTATCAGCCTGTTTATTTCTTCTTGCAGCCGCGTTCGCAGCGCTGCAAAAGGCGTATCTGCCGGCATAGAGCTGCCCAGCACATTGTTGATACTTGCTACCAGGTTAGGTTGTTCCATCAGAATTTTTCTATTGCGCCAAGCCCAAAGAGCGCAAAATCATATTTTACGGGATCTTTTTTATCCAGTGTACGCAAATACGTTGTTAGCTCAACTGCGGCCTGCCAATCAAGGTTATTGCGATGCAACAAGTTAAAACGCCGCGCTACTCTGGCCACGTGTACATCTATTGGGCAAACCAATTGCGCAGGCGATATTTTTTTCCAGATACCAAAATCAACACCGGCAGCATCCCTGCGCACCATCCACCGCAGGTACATATTCAGCCGCTTACAAGTTGAATTTTTTTGTGGTGATGCAATGTGTTTGCGTGTTCTTACCGGGGCATCCTGCAATGAAAAAAAATAATGATGAAACCCGTTGAGCGCATTTTCAATAGTATTGTCACCAGATTTCATCCACCTGGTAAAAGCTGTTTCCAGGCTTTTATTATGCGTGTAATGATGTTTTAAGAACAATACAAAATACAGCACATCTGTGGCATTGAATGTTCTGTGTTTAAACAATAATAATTTTTTCAGTTCCGCCTCGCTATGGTTTACGCAAAAAGTATGTGGGGCATTTTCCATAAGACCCAACAATTCTTTTGATTTATTAATAATGGTAGTGCGATTGCCCCAGGCAAACACTGCAGCAAAGAGGCCGGCTATCTCAACATCCTGCGGTTTTGTAAAAAGATGCGGAATGCAAACCGGATCTTTGTCTATAAAAGAAGGCTGGTTGTATTCTGCTACCTTTCTGTCTAAAAAATCTTTCAGCTTTTCATGTGCATTTTTCATCAACCGCCACCAGTTTTTGTTTTAGCCTATTGCCTGTTGCAGATCTTCTATCAGATCAGCTGCATCTTCAATGCCCACACTCAATCTTATCAATGAATCAGTGAGGCCGTTTTTTATGCGCTCTTCGCGCGGTATAGAGGCATGCGTCATAGAAGCCGGGTGATTAATGAGTGATTCTACCCCACCCAGGCTTTCTGCCAGTGCAAATAATTTGGTGGATGACAATACCTTCATAGCAGCTGCCGTGCTGTTATCTTTTAGTTCAAAACTGATCATGCCGCCAAAATCGCGCATTTGTTTTTTGGCAATGGCGTAATTATGACTGTCTTCAAAACCGGGCCAGTATACTTTTGCCACCGCCGGGTGTTTTCGTAACCAGTGGGCTATCAATGCGCCGTTTTCGCTATGCTGCCGCATGCGTACATGCAGCGTTTTTATACCGCGCAACACCAAAAAGCAATCCATGGGGCCGGGCACCGCACCACAACTTTTTTGGATAAAATACAATTGCTCACGCAGTTCTTTGTTGTTCATCACCAGCGCGCCCTGAATTACATCACTATGACCGCCCAGGTATTTGGTAGAAGAATGCATTACAATATCTGCACCCAAATCAAGTGGATTCTGTAAGTAAGGAGAAGCAAAGGTATTGTCTACGCAGACCAGTATTTTTTGTTTGGCTGCAATGGCAGTTACCGCTTCAATATCAGTAATGTTCATTAAAGGATTGGTAGGTGTTTCAAGCCAAATTAACTTAGTGCTGGCCGTTATGGCGGCACTGATGTTGGCAGTATCGGTAGTGTCTACATAAATAAACCTGATACCAAATTTTTCAAACACTTTTGTAAATAAACGGTAAGTGCCACCATACATATCGCTGGCAGCAATTACTTCGTCACCCGGACTTAATAATTTAATCACCGCATCGGTGGCTGCTACGCCACTGCTGAAAGCAAGCCCATAAGCTCCGTTTTCTATTACTGCCAAAGCATCTTCCAGGGCTTTGCGCGTTGGATTTTGAGAGCGGGCATATTCATAACCCTGATTCTTTCCGGGAGCCTCCTGCACATAAGTAGAAGTTTGATAAATGGGCGTCATAATAGCGCCGGTAGAAGGGTCAGGTACTGCACCTGCATGTATAAATTTAGTGGCGGGTTTCATAATACTGCTATTACTTTTTTGTGGAGCAAAGATGCGTAATTATCATGAGCCAATCATCATTCCACTTTAACAGAGGCTTAACGCCCGAATAACAATTTTGGTGCAACATGGCTGAAACCTTTACCAGGTATGGGTTCTATGCAATAGCAAAGATGGCCCGCCCGATGTGCTTTACTATAATCTTTTCATTTCTTATCATGTACTTACCGGCACTACCAATTATGTTGACATGCGTTGAACGTAACATTACTTTTGGTTCGTCAGCTTATCCTTACTCATTCAAATAAAACGCAACGCCATGAAAAAAGTATTATTGTTTGCCATTGTTCTCACTATTACAGGTAGCACGTTCGCCAATACACCAGAAAAAGCCCTCAAGGCATTTAAAGCAACTTTTGCAGATGCAGAAAATGTTGAATGGACGGATGCTGCGAATCTTTATACCGTGAAATTTACCCGCCAGGGCATCAGCACTTTTGTTAAGTATGATGAAGAAGGTAATTTCATTAGCTCACGCAGGTATTATTTTGCCGAGCAATTACCTATCGACATACAGTGTAAGCTGAAAAAGAAATTTGCTGACAAAACAGTTTTTGGCGTTACAGAATACATTGTGGGCGATGACATCAACTACTACGTAAAACTGGAAGATGCAAAAAAATGGACTACCGTAAAAATCGATAATTCCCGCAACATGGAAATCACTGAAAAGTATTCCAAAATGTAGCCGCAGTGTTTTAGGCGGTAGTATGCAGTAGTGTGCAATACAATCTATTACATGAATTGATGGGTTCTCCTGTTAGTTCATGTAATTTTTTTTGCCCAGCCTGAACGATAGTGCCAGGAACAGCTGGGCTTATAAAAGCCGTGCAGCCACCAGCAGGCGCCAGTCTGTATTACCCGCCGCATGGGTATCCATTGGCTGCAACTCTTTGTCAACGCAATGCTGGTTGGCAATGCCTGCGGCTACCATTTTTTTACGGGCCTCGCGTATGTACTCCTGCATAACAGGGTGCTGCATCCACTCTTTTTGCGGGGGTTCAAAACCAATTTTATCAGTACGCCATGCAATGGCTGCCGGCAGCAAATTATTCATGGCTTGGCGCAACAGCCATTTGGTACGGCCATCTTTTATTTTAAATCGCGCGGGGAGTGAAAACACAAATTCCACCAACTGGTGCTGTAAAAATGGAAGGCGCACCTCACGGCCATGGGCCATGGAATTGCGATCCGCATATTGAAGCAGTTCTTCCATTCCGTTTACAAAGGTATTATAATACAAAACCTGTTGCAGGCTGTCTTGCGGTGGAAGTTGGTAGTAAGAAGTTCCGTAGGCATCGGCGAATTCTCTACTTACAACAGTGTTCGACAGTTGTTTCTTTTTTCGCGCATTACTTATATAACTGCCCGCCAGCACCGGAAAACTTGCCGATAGTTTATTTTTCCACGACCAGCTTTCCTGTATTCCCAATTGCCTGGCAGCTGTTATTTCATTTGTTAAAAGCGAGCGGTTATTGCTGTACAATTCCTGCCAATACCAATGGTAATATTTATGATAACCGGCCAGCATTTCATCTGCACCCTGCCCGTCTAACAACACGGTGATATTGTGTTGCTTTGCCAGCTCAAAAACTTTAAACTGCGCAAAAACACTGGCAGAGGTTATAAACCCCTCGTGGAAATAACACAGTTTTTCAAAATCATTAATAAAATCATCTGCTGTTGGCTGAACGGTAAAATTGACGATGTTTTTTTCTGCGGTCAGCAAAGAGATATACTGCGATTCATCTGTTGCCGAGCCGGGAAAAACAGCCGAAAAGGTTTGCAATGGAAAATTCGGGGCTTGCAATTGTTGTATCATTACTGCAATGGACGAACTGTCTAACCCACCACTTAAACTGGTGCCCAGTGGCACATCGCTGCGCAATCTTTTTTCTATGGACTGCCTGAACAACTGATAGAATTGTTCAACAGCTTCGTCTGCATGAATGGCAATATTGGTTGCATTTGCGCCAGGTTTCCAATACACTACGGGCGCTATCACGGTTTGCTTTGCCGGCAAATAACTGAAGTAAGATGCGGCAGGCAGTTTATTGATTTGCCGGTAGGCAGTTTCAGATGGATTGCGCGGGTTTTGGGTGTACCCCAGTGTAATGAAATTGAATAAAAGGTGCTCATTGATGTTTTTATCAACACCCGCGGCCCATATTGCTTTCATTTCGGAAGCAAACAGCAATTGCTGCCCGTTGAACCAGTAAAAAAAAGGTTTTTCTCCTAACCTGTCTCTGGCGGCAAACAAGGTTTGTTCCTTTTCATCCCACACCGCAAATGCAAACATGCCGTCAAAATGCTGCAGGCAATTCTCTTTCCAGCAATCATACGCGGCTAGTATTACTTCGGTATCAGACAAAGATGCAAACACGTATCCCCCAGCCGCCAGTTCTTTTTTTAATTCAATATAATTATAGATTTCGCCATTGTACACAATGGTGTATCGGCCGAGATAGTGCATGGGCTGCACTGCATTATCAGAAAGATCGATAATAGCAAGCCTGCGGTGAGCCAGGCCTGTTGTGCCGCTCGCATTTTTCCAGCATTGTTCGCCATCCGGACCGCGGTGCGCCAATGCCCCGGTCATTTTTGTAAGCCGCTCGGTGGCCACCAGCTGATGGTTCATTGATATGATACCTGCAATACCGCACATTTTGTAAATATCTGCAATCCGGCGCACACTAAAAAAGCCCTGGCAGTGCAGGGCTTTTTATACATTGCTATAGCTTAGTTTATTTCTTTTTTACGGGTTTTTTAACCGGCTTTTCATATACGCTGATGGGCACCGTTACCAGCGACGTATCCCATGCTGCTACCATAACAAAGCCGCCGTTTGACTTTTCAAAAAACATGGTAAACGCCTCCTGTGGTTCAGTTTGCTTCTGCACCGCTGCATCCACCCGTACCACGTCTTTTCCACTATCGTACTTAAAAGCGCCCCAGATATCTGTTTCCCTGTTCACAATAATAGTCCATTTATCTTCCAGGGGTATGCCGTAAAGGGTATAACGTCCTTTGGGAACCACTTTACCGTTTATTAGAACATCTTTGTAAAATTCAATCTCCGTGGCTTCGTTGGCACCCAGGCGCCAGATTTTATTGTATTCCAGCAGCTCGCCAAATACATTCCGCCCGTTTCTCAGCGGCCGGCTGTATACCAGCCTTGCCACCAATGGCTCACTGGCCTTATCCTGAATTCTGAGGATAGGGTAATTAACCGGGTAATAACTCATGTCCATAGCCGATTTATCGAGCAAAGGAAATCTCGATTGTGCCGTAGCACCCAGCAGACAAGCCATACATAATAAGAGGGTAACTGCAATTTTACTCATGGTATACTTTTGTGAGTGCAAATATAAACGATGTTGCAAATCTTAAAGAAGTGCCATTTGTTCGATAACAAAACTTTTTAAATCCGGAAAAAAGCGTTGATAACACGATTGTAAAAACGCATGATGCGCCTCAAACAGCGCAAATGCGGTGGCTGACTCTGTTAAATACGCCGATCTGCGTACCACGCCAGTCATGCTGCGTTCAATTCCCACCGGGTACTGGTAATTATTAAGCCAGTTGTGCTGCCGCATGTAGGGGAAGATCTCCTGAAATTTTTCGGGCATCGCATCCATGAACGGTTCCAGTTGCTTATAAGTGGTTTCCGTAAACTGCAACAGTGTTGGCGGAGTAAATTCGTTGGGATCAGTAGCCAGAAAATGGTCATACACCACATCTATAAAAGCGCCGGCATACAGGCGGTAAGCAGGCCTGAAAATCTCTTTTGCATCGCGGGTGGCTGCATGGGTATCGGTAAAATTATCAATCTCACGGTGCAGCGCAATGCCTTTTTGTATACCCGGCAAATAATCAAATTTCTTTTTCCCTTTTACAAAATCGCTGATCATATTGCCAGCCAGTATTTCCGGATGACCAAATGAAAGATATGCGTGCGCCAGGTAATTCATGCTGTCTGATTGCATTAAAAATACAGCATTAAAAACAAAGCGGACATGGTTTAAAGACAACTGACAGCCATCGCTTTAATTTAACGCTTACTTAACCAGTCTTGGGTTTTTTTTAAGACTTTGAATGCAGTGCGCGCCAGTAAAGGGTTTCAGCTTACTGTTCCTCAAAAAATGTCTTACCGTTCATCATTGTATGTAACATTCTTTAAGTTTAGCCGCCACCGGTCACATATCGCTTTCGCCTGCATGTAACATAAATACATTTGTGACGTCATATTACATGTAGTTCTTTAAAGAAGTGGCCGCAGCGGATTATAAAAACAAAAAAATGGCGTTTTATGCATTTCATCTGGCAAAAACGTCGTTTCACCGTAATCTCCTTTTTATTTTTTCTACTGCGTTATAGCTTTGACAAAGAATCAAACACCATGTATCATTAAACCTTATAATTTTTATTTATGAAAAAGATTTTCTTCTCACTTACACTTGCAACAGCCTTATTAAGTTCTGCTTTTACTTATGCCGCCAGCAACAATGAGCCCAACCTAAAAGTTAAACAAGCTTTTATTAACGAGTTCACCCAGGTTAAAGACGTAGAATGGATAACCATGAACAAAGAAGGCGTTTACCAGGCAAAATTTACCTTCAACAATGAAACCCTGCAGGCTTTCTTCAGCGAAGAAGGTGAGTTTTTGGGAACTACCCGCCAGATCACAAAATCACAGTTACCCATTCTTGTGGCAAGCGGTCTTGAAAAAAAATATGCTGATGCGCACGTGGTAACCATATTTGAGTATAGCAAAAAAGACGGCCTCGACTATTACATTACGCTTACAACTACCAAAGGTGCCATGATTATTAAAGCTAATGGCAGCGGAGAATTATCAGTTTACAAAAAAAATCTTAAGTAATACTGTAACATAGCAATAAAAGCTGCGTCTGATATTACAGAAACAAATTAAACCAACAAATAAAAAATACTACAATGAAAAAGATGATTACAGCAGTTGTGTTAAGTACAGTTCTGCTTATTAACGCAGCTTTTGCTAACAAAACAGAAAGCGTAAACTACAAAATTGAAAATGCATTTTATCAGGAATTCAGCCAGGCAAAAGAAGTAACCTGGGAAAAAACAAATGCTTTTTACAGGGCAGCTTTCAAAATGAACAATGAAGTAATGACTGCTTACTTCAGCACAGAAGGACTGTTTATGGGTGTGATACGCAATATACTTTCTACCCAACTGCCCATCAACCTGCAGACATCGCTGAAAAAAGAATATGATGGTTACTGGATATCTGAATTGTTTGAATTTGCAAGGCCGGACAGCAATGGATACTTTGTTACCATTCAGAATGCTGACCAGGTAATCACATTGCAATCTTCTGATGGCTCTTCATGGTCTACTTACAGTAAATCAAAAAAATAATATACCCTTTTCTCTCATGTTTTGTTGGAAAGTGGAATTAACCCCGTGCTTACGGGGTTTTTTTATTGATAGGTAAGCCGGAAATTGGTGAGAACGGGCTTGTATTTGCGCTTTCTTTTTAGCTCATATTTATAGATAATGTCGCCCGTTTCTTTAAAAAAAGGATAACCTATACTGTCGTAGTCGTATTTATCGTCATTTAAAACCCCATCGCTGTTGGTATAAATGTTTGCACTGATCATGAACTCAATATTATTTTTAAAATCTACAATATAAGCTGCATCGGTGAGGAAGCCGTAACTCCACCCCGGTTTATTAAAAACCCTGATGTAATCGGGTAAATGCAACCTGTTTGCTTTAAACATAAAAAACTTGGTGTAGCTGTCAAAATATTCCGTGGTGTCGTAATGCGGATATTTGCTTTCAGACGGCAACTCAGACATGTACTGGTACAACAGGCTGTAATCTGCAGCCGTTAACGCAAATCGTTTTTGCGCCGGCACCGATTCTGGAAAGAGTACTGATTGAAGCATTTGCTGCAAATCTTCTAATAGAAAGACGTTGTGGGTGGTAAAATCCATTGGCTGGTTGATCAAGCTATCCTGCCGGTTATAGTATGCTTTGCCTACCAAATATTGCCTGTTGAAATCAAAGGAAAATGTGCTAACAGCGGGAGGCTGCTGGTAAATCAATTGTCCGTCTTGCAGAAACCGGATAGCATTCGTATGCCTGTTCTCTTCTGCCGTCATTGGTGTAAAGCGGCGGGTGATACGGCTGCCGGCATACCCCTTTTGCACCAGCTTCTCATTTAGCATTTGCTGGCCCACAAATTCATACAACCGGTTATAGGCATCGTTATCGCTGACAAGAAATATTTCTTTGATGTATTGCGCCACTGATGGCAGCCCATTTGCTGCGAGGCTATCGGTATGCACTTTTACCTGGCCGCTGTAACTGCTATCGGTAAACATGCTGGTGTTGCTGCCCAGGCCCGGCACCCGCAGCTCGTTTAATTTCTCTAACGCACACAAAGCCACCGGCAGCTTAACCGTAGATGCAGGGTTAAAATACTGGTTGTTGTCAGTGTGGAGGTAATAGTTTTTAAAATGGGGCTGGTTATTTTTATCACGGTCAATTTGCGTATAGATAAGCTGGTAATGAAAAGTATCCGGCAAATCCAGCACATGCTGCAACAAAGGAGAACCCTGGCTGCGCAGCAATTGTTGCAGCCATTTATCCGTTTTTGCCTGGCCAAATGCATTGGCCACCATCCACCAACTTATAATGATACAGGTAAATGATTTCATTGCCGTAAGATACAATGTTCGTTTCACCGGTTAATCAGTCTGCTAACGAAAGGCAGCAGCATTCATAAAAAATGAGATGGCTGTAATAAAAAATATAAATTGCGGGTACAAAGATTCATCATGAAATTAGTCTCTTACCTCAAAGAAGGGCATGAACAACTGGCCGCCTGTATTGACGATTACCTGTATGATATGGAATTGCTGCACCCTGATTTGCCCAATACCATGAGCATGTTTTTAAATTATTGGGAAGATGCCTTTCCCATGGCGCTGGGTGGAGAAATAATGGTAAGAGAGGGCAACATTTCAAAAGGCAAAGCCAAAGCCTATGAGAGTGTGCATGTGCTGGCGCCCGTACCATTTCCTACATCGTTAAGAGATGGTTATGCCTTTCGGCAACATGTGGCTGCAGCAAGAAAAAACAGGCAGGCAGATATGATTCCGCAGTTTGACCAATACCCGGTGTTTTACTTTTCTAATCATCATGGTGTACAGGGTGCAGGTAATGTGGTTTGTATGCCCGACCATTTTGAACGACTCGATTTTGAACTGGAGGCCGCTATTGTGATTTGTAAACAGGGACGTAACATTCGAGCAGCAGCGGCTGATGAATACATTGGCGGCCTCATGATTATGAACGACTTTAGCGCACGGCTGTTGCAACAGGAAGAAATGTTGCTAAACCTTGGCCCGGCCAAAGGCAAAGATTTTTCAACCGCTACAGGCCCCTGGCTGGTAACATTAGACGAACTACAGGCATTTGAAACCACCGCGAAAGAAAACCATACCGGCAAAAGCTGGAACTTGCGCATGCAATGCACCGTAAACGGCGTACAGGTAAGCGATGGCAATTTGAGTGATATGGACTGGACCTTTGCTGAATTAATAGAACGTGCATCGTACGGGGTAGATCTTTTTCCGGGTGATATCATTGGCAGCGGAACGGTTGGCACAGGTTGTTTTCTTGAACTGAACGGTACCGGTAAACTAAATGATCCAAATTATACAGCACAATGGCTGCAGGAAGGCGATACTATTGAAATGGAAATTGACGGCTTAGGTATTTTAAGTAATACCATTGTACGTGACGAGAATGATTTTTCATTGCTAGCCAACAAGAAGTAGGTAAACATACAATACACCTTTCAAATGTTACCAGCAACACCTTCAGGCATTGGGTTAAAGGCTTTACCGGAAACTATCCGGCAAAGCAAACTCCTTTCTTCACTTCATATAAAGCAGTTGGCCAGTGTGCAGGAATTACCTGTTATTGATCCGGCGTATCACGATGAGCGACTGCGAAATATTTTTCAATATTATTCCATTAATCCAGAAGAAATGGAAAGGGAGCTGCACCTGTACGCAACAGAATTGCTGGACGCAGGAAACATCGATGCCGCATGGCAGGTATTGCTCAGCGTTAGTTAAAGATAAAATCAGGGTACAGCAGATCCAGCACAGTGCCTTTGTACGGATAATTTTCCAGCAACTGGCTAACCAGCCGCGCTGCCACATCACCATATTCTATCGTTTGTTGGGTATCTGTTTGCCGCCATTGATGAAAATTGCTTTCAAATGAATCGTTTAGCCGTTCAATTACCGGTACACCCAATTGTTCAAGTGCTGCTGCATTGCAAAGCTGTTCGTATTGCCCGCGTATAGGTATCACCATTAATTTCTTTTGCAGTTGCAGGGCTTCTGCCGGTGTTTCAAAACCTGCACCGGTAATGATGCCCGCACTGGTGATCATACTTTCTGTAAACAACTGGTTGTTTACGGGTATAAATGTTACGTTGCCATTGGTATAACGCTGGCTGGTTTGTTTTGAAAACACCTGAAAATGATACCCTTTTATGCTGCCCAGGTATTTTATAATGGTTTCATCATTGTATGCACCAAGGTATACCGTAATATGCCCCTTGTTTTGGGGTCTTGCCCGCAATATTTCTTTTTTTATAACCGGCGTGTAAATAAAGTCATCGTATGCCTTAAAATGAAGACCCATATAACTGGCAGCACTTCCGTAATGCTTTAGTATAAACTCGCCCATGGCGTCTTTTTTGGCAGGTCTTGGCGTAAGTGCCGACTGAAAAGAAGCCTGGTGCCCAAAATTCACTGAAGGAATTCTTTTGTACGCGCAGGCCAGCGCGGTTATGCATTCAAAGTCGTTGATAACTACATCGTATTTTTCAACCGGCAGTTCCCTTACTTCTTTCCAGACCCGCAATGGACTAAATGATTTAATGGTTTTGCCATAACTCAGCGCACCGCTGTTGTTATAAAAAAGGCTGAGCCCTTCGCTGCGGTAACGTACAGGCATATCTGCTTTTAGCTGGCTGTTGCCCCCGCTCAGAAAAACATCTACTTGTCCATAGAGTTTGAGGCTGGGCAAAAGTTCCATGGCGCGGCTGATGTGGCCGTTGCCTGTTGCCTGTACTGCATATAATATTTTCATGGTGCACAATTTTACATGTTAACAATCTGCGCGTTTTTACACCGCCAGTGAATTAATATAAAAATGGATCTCTTCTGACACCACATTCACAGATTGTTTGTTATCGCTGGCTTTATCTGCAGACAACTGGCTGGCATCATACATATGCACATGCCAGTCGTTATCGTGGTATTCAAGCGAGCTCAAATGCTCTATCCAGTCGCCGCTGTTTAAATAAGTAACACTGCCATTGTCTGTGGTAATCTCTTTTTTGCAAGGCTGATGAATATGGCCGCAGATAACATAGTCGTATTTCTTTTCGATGGCCAGTTGTGAAGCGATCATTTCCAAATCGTTTACTTTGGCAACTGCTTTGTTTACACCGGCCATAATTTTTTTCGACAGGGAAATTCTTTCATACCCCAGCAAGTGCAGGCCACTATTGATAAACCGGTTTAATAAAATCAGCATACCATAACCAGTGCTGCCCAGCTTGGCCAGTACTTTGGCGCTTCCGCGGGTGGTATTGTCAAACACATCGCCATGAAAAATCCAGGTCATCTTATTATTGATCTCCATGACCAGTTTATCGGTAAGTTGAAAATTGCCGAGGTCTATGCCGGAGTAGCGCCGCAGGGTTTCATCGTGGTTGCCGGTGATATAGATCACACGCGTGCCGTTGCTCATCATTTGTATAATCTCGCGGATAACGCCAAAATGTGTTGCAGGAAAATAGTGTTTGCTGAATTGCCAGATATCAATGATGTCTCCGTTGAGGATAAGCATTTGCGGGGCAATGCTACGCAGGTAATGGATAATTTCTTTAGCGCGGCTGCCATAAGTGCCCAGGTGCAAATCAGACAACACCACCACATCAACCGATCGTTTTTCCATTTGGATTGGCGTTTTACAAATTTGCAAAATGCATATTACCCCTGTATTGCCTGTGTATTAAAGAATTGTAAAGCCTTTTGCCTGAGTGCCAACTGGTTATTTCCATTTTGGATTATCTTTATGCCCTAAAAAACAACGTTATGAAAAGCCTGGTGATTACTATTTTGTTATTTGTTATAGCTGATGCTGTTTTTTCACAGGTAATTACCCCCAACAACAATTATTCACGACGTGATGAGTATCTGCAAAAAAGCCGGCGAAAACAAAAAGCAGGTATTGCTTTTTTAAGTGTTGGTGGCGGTTTAGCAGTGGGTGGCACTGCGTTAATTATAGATGGCATCAATCGCAATAAGCGAAGCGGCAGCGGAAATGCTGAACTGAGTTCCGGAGAAGTAGAGGCAGTGATAGGCGTATTTGTAACTGCTATAGGAGTAGGTTTCATGTGCGGTTCCATTCCTTTCTTTGTGGGCGCTCACAGAAGCAGGGCCAGGGCATTGTCGTTGGCCGTAAAAACTGAAAATGCACCTGCTTATCGGCAATCTTCTTATTACAAACAATTATACCCTGCGCTCGCATTGCAAATACCACTGGGCCGGTGATGGTATAACTGCATAGCAGAAAGCTGATTTCCGGCTTCAATCTTGTATTTTTGCAGCCCGTTAATAGCCTGTTTATACGGCTGTTGATCTAATACGTCATACATGAGCACACAACAATTGTCAGAACAGGAAATCATTCGCAGAGAGAAACTGGAAGGCTTAAGAAAACTGGGCATTGACCCTTACCCTGCCGCACTGTACCCCGTTAACAGCAATGCGGCTTATATCAAAACCCATTATAAAGGCGAAGAGAATAAAACAGACTTTGCAGAAATCTGTATTGCAGGCCGCATCATGAGCGTGCGCGATATGGGCAAAGCCAACTTTGCCGTATTGCAGGATGCAACAGGCAGAATACAATTTTATATCAAGCAGGATGATATTTGTCCCGGAGAAGATAAAACGCTGTACCAGCAGGTATGGAAAAAACTGTTGGATATTGGCGACATCATTGGCATCAAAGGATATGTGTTTACTACCAAAACAGGCGAAACTTCGGTACATGTAAAAGAATTTACCATTCTTACTAAATCGCTGAAACCGTTACCCAGTGTAAAAGAAAAAGATGGTGAATCATTTGACGAAGTAACTGACCCTGAATTTAAATACCGCCAGCGTTATGTTGATTTGAATATTAACCCCGAGGTAAAAGACACTTTTGTAAAACGTACAAAACTCATCAACACCATTCGTGATTTTTTGAATGAGCGCGGCGCCCTTGAAGTAGATACACCGGTACTGCAGGCCATACCCGGCGGTGCTGCGGCAAGGCCTTTTGTTACGCATCACAATGCACTGGATGTGCCTTTTTACCTGCGTATTGCCAATGAACTTTACCTCAAAAGGCTGATTGTTGGCGGGTTTGACTGGGTATATGAATTCAGCCGCAACTTTCGTAATGAGGGCATGGACCGTACGCACAACCCGGAATTTACTGTGCTTGAATGGTATACTGCTTACAAAGATTATTTCTGGATGATGGAAATTACCGAGCAGCTTATTGAGCGTATTGCCATTGCACTGCACGGCACCACCGAAGTACAATTGGGCGATACCATCATCAACTATAAAGCACCGTTTAAACGTGTTTCTATACTAGATGCCATTAAAGAAAATACGAGTATAGATGTGAGTGATAAAGACGAAGCAGGTTTGCGAGAAGTCTGCAAACAGTTGAATATTGGGGTACCTGGCAATATTGGCAAAGGCAAACTGATTGATGAAATTTTCAGCCATACCAGCGAGCATGCCTATGTACAACCTACTTTTATTATTGATTACCCGGTAGAGATGAGTCCGCTTACCAAAAAGCACCGCAGCAAACCCGGACTGGTAGAGCGTTTTGAACTAATGATCAATGGCAAGGAAGCTGCCAATGCGTATAGCGAATTGAATGACCCCATTGAACAGCGCGAACGTTTTGAAGAACAGGCGCAGCTGATGCAACGTGGCGATGATGAAGCCATGTTTATCGATCATGATTTTCTGCGTGCGCTCGAATACGGTATGCCTCCCACCAGTGGTATTGGTATTGGTATAGACAGGCTTTGTATGTTTATGACCAACCAGGTAAGTATACAGGATGTATTGTTGTTTCCGCAAATGCGGCCGGAGAAATGGGGAGGAGCGGGTGGCGAGTAGTAAGTGGTTAGTGGCGAGTGATTAGTGGCAAGTGGGCGTTTGCCTGGCTATGGTCGTAATCATTGTCTTGCCGCAGATTCGCAGATTAAATAATTTTTAAGTACTCGATAAAATGCCCTGTAACGACAGTTCCGTCATTGTTGGTGGTTTTTTCCTCTGCTGTTGGTGTTTTTTTTCGCTGTTGTTGGTGTTTTCACCAACAACTTTTCCGCTGTTGTTGGTGTTTTCACCAACAACTTACCTGCTTATCCATTTGAGTACTACAAAACGCTCCTCAATCCCTGTAATTAAACGGCGGTTTACGATCTCCAATTATAGCTTTGTATTGAAAGTCTGCGCCACGCGCCAGCAAAAATTCTTTTTTTGCGGCTTCCAGTAAATTTTTATCCGTTAATAGGTCAAGGCCGGTTAATGCCATCGTTTTGGCAGCCACCATCATGCCCTTAAACCCAATACTTGTTCCGCCGCATGCCACTGCCTGCCAGCTGTGCGGTGGTGTACCGGGCGCCCATGTTGCAGCACCCATGCCAATGGTGGGTACTGTCCAGCTAACATCGCCCACATCTGTAGAGGCGTAAAAAACGGTGTTGATGTTTTCAAGCAGCAAAGGCTCAACCGTTGCGGCAGCGTTTACCGGCGGTACTTTGTATGAATAGCTCAACTGAATCTTCTTCGCAAATTCGGTCTCAGCCGGGGTATAGTTCACACCGCCAACTCTTTCCATATTTTTTTGTACGGCAATGGCAAGTGCTTTGTTAGGCAGGGTTTCATATTCGCCGCTCAAAACTTCATAGTCTACTTTTGTTTGTGTACCCATGGCAGCACCATTGGCGGCCTGTACCACCCAATCAAAAATGCGTGTTACTTCTGTTCTGGTTTTATGACGGACCGTATACCAGACTTCTGCAAAATCGGGTACCACATTGGGCGCTTTACCGCCGTTAGAAATAACGTAATGGATGCGTGCATCCTGCGGAATGTGCTCCCGCATCATGTTTACCATATTATCCATTGCCTCTACACCGTCAAGCGCACTGCGGCCCCGGTCTGGTGCAGCCGCTGCATGGGCAGACAAACCATGAAACCTGAACTTTGCAGTAATATCCGCCAGTGAAGATCCGATAGCCGTTGCGTTGGAAGAAGCAGGGTGCCAATGCACTACCGCATCTACATTGTTAAACAGCCCTTCCCTTACCATGTATACTTTTCCACTGCCACCTTCCTCGGCGGGGCACCCGAATAATTTAATAGTTCCGGCAATTTTACCCTGCTCCATCATATGCTTCATTTCAATGGCTGCGGCAACGGAGGCGGTACCAAACAGGTGGTGGCCACAGGCATGCCCGGCAATTTGCCCGGGCAATGGTTTTCTTTCCGCAACCGAATCCTGCGATAAACCGGGCAATGCATCAAACTCTGCCAGCACACCAATTACCGGTTTACCATTGCCGTAAGTAGCCACAAACGCTGTAGGTATACCGGCCACGCCTGTATCAATGGTAAAGCCGTTTTCTTTTAGCGTGTTTTGCAGCAGTACCGTACTTTTATTTTCTTTGTACCCAACTTCGGCAAAACTCCAGATAGACGCCGCAATGCCGCTGTATTTTTCATACTGGCCCTGTAGATCAGCAATAACTTTTTCTTTGATGGCAGTACCTGCATCTTTTTTTTGTGCCTCAAGCTGTAACAGCATGCCTGCCAGGCATACAATACTTACCAGTAAGTGTTTTCTCATGTGTATGTTTTGGTTGAATGATGAAATAGGCAGGCAAACAATTGTTATCAGATCCGGTTGTCTAATCGCGGTAGTTCAATGCAGGCTTTCTATCTCCCAGTAATGCTTTGTATTGATAATCGCCTTTTGATTGTACAAATTCTGCTTTTGCAGCTGCAATCAGTGCGGGGTTGGTAAATAGATCGATGGCTGTAAGCGCCATTGTTTTGGCACCTACCATCATACCTTTCGCTCCAATATCTGTACCACCGCAAGCCACGGCCTGCCAGCTATGCGCCGGTGTTCCGGGTACCCAGGTAGCCGCGTCCATACCCACCGTTGGCACTGCATAGCTTACATCGCCTACATCTGTAGAGCCTCCGCCGGCATTGTTTTCTTCTTTAATGGGTTTAATAGAATCTGCTGAAGCAATAGAGGGCACCTTAAAAGTAAAAGTGGACTGAATCTTTTTTGCAAATTCAATTTCTTCGGGTGTATATTTTACACCGCCGGTCTTTTCCAGGTTTTTTTGCATGGCATCTCCCAGCGTGCGGTTCAGTAACAAATCATGTGTGCCGCCAATGATCTCGTAGTCCATGGTGGTGCCGGTACCCAATGCAGCGCCTTCTGCCGCTTTTACCAAGCGATCAAAGATGCTTACCACATCTTCCCTTTTTGGATGACGTACATAATAGTATACTTCAGAAAAATCGGGCACCACGTTTGGCGCCTTTCCGCCGTTGGTGATTACATAGTGAATACGCGTTTCCTGCGGCACATGCTCGCGCATCATGTTTACCATATAGTCAAGTGCCTCTACACCATCCAATGCACTACGGCCCCTGTCTGGTGCGGCTGCAGCGTGGGCAGACAATCCATGAAAACGGAACTTGGCAGATTTGTTGGCCAGTGCGCTGGTCATGGTAACACTGTTCTCTGCACCCGGGTGCCAGTGAATAGCCACGTCTACATCATTAAAAAGTCCTGCACGTACCATATATACTTTTCCACTGCCACCCTCTTCTGCCGGGCAACCGTACACTTTTATTGTACCACTTAATTTTTTTGCCGCTATTAATTTTTTTATCTCGATGCCTGCTGCCACCGACGCAGTGCCAAATAAATGATGTCCGCACGCATGACCGGCGCCCTGCCCGTCGATGGTTTTTTTCTCCGGTTCAGCCTGCTGCGCAAGACCGGGCAATGCATCGTATTCTGCAAGTATAGCAATAACCGGTTTACCGCTACCGTAAGTAGCCACAAAGGCGGTAGGTATACCAGCCACGCCGGCTTCTACTGTAAAACCGTTATCCTGTAATGTTTTTTGATGCAGGGCGGAGCTCTTTGTCTCTTTATAACCTACTTCTGCAAAGTCCCATATCTGCATGGCTATTTTCTTATACTCGGTGTAACCAGCCTGCAAATCATTTATAGCAAGTGTTTTAAGGGCATCGTTGTTGGGAGGTGCTGATTTCTTTTGTGCGGCAACTGTTACTACCAGGAGCATAGTAAAACCAGTCACCAGTAAGGCGGGTGTGAAATTTCTCATGTTGCGTTGTTTGTAACACAATATAAGAAATTAGCGGCTAGCTAATAGCTGTTAGCAATTAGTAATTGCGGCAAAAGGCTAGTGGCTAGTGGCTAGTGGCTAACAGCTAACGGCTTTTCTTAAGCTGTAGATAATCGAAGAAATATAAAATTTTAAAGGAGAGGCTGTTGTTTTGAGGTGCCTCCAGGGTATTGCTTACATTTTTGAAATAATTGGTCACCACATTGCGATCGAAAACGCCTATGGCATTTTTCCATACAATATTAATTTCACTGCCGGGTGCAAAACGCCAGCTGTAGACCATGTCTATATTGAAAGCATTGTAATTCTGGTTTAGATTGCCATTAAACGTGCTATTGTTTACAAGATCTCCTTCTTTGTTGAGCGTAAAAAACTCCAGGTTGTTTACTTTACTCCAGTAATGCCGGGCGCGCAGTGTAATGTACATAGTTGTATTAAAGCTGTATTTTACCCGGAGGATATTTTCTATGGTATTACGGTTGCGTCTGGCAAAAATAACGGTGTCTTGCTCCGGATCTGCGGTGGTGAGAATGGTACTGTAACCAATATTGTTCCACCGCGGGTTGATACTTATTGAATGACTGAAAGAAATTTTGTTATTGACCCTGTATTGCTGAAACAAAGACAGCTGCAATTCTTTCCATCCCTTTAGATCAAAAAAATTAACTACATAATTACCCTCTGCGTAATATTTTTTGGCATAATTGGTTTCAATAAAATTTCCCACACCAATATTTACCGGGGTTTTAAACACCCGGCCGTTGTGGCGTGGTTCATAAAAATCATTCCCCTTGGGAGAGTAAAAAACATTGGTGCCTATATACCAAAGGTTTTTTAATTGCCCATTGAAGTTATAACTCATGTTGATATTCTGGTAGCTGAATGGCTTATAACGATGGGTATATGCAAAATTGAAATTATGATACAGCTGGTTAAATAGTCTTTTTGGTTTTACAAAATTGTATCCGAGGTAAAGTATGCGTTCCCAATAATTAGTAAACGTCATATATCCCATATCATTAAAATCAAATTTATCATCGTGCAGGGTAGATTCTACCTGAAAATTAAATTTGCCACTCACCTTGCCCATGCCCAGGTTGTATTTATAACCCGTTGTATTTTTACTGCCTTTGTTAAACAGTGTACTGCTATAACCCTTGCCATAAACATTCCACTTGTTTTTCTTGTCGTAAAAATTAAAAAGGCCGGCACTTACATTGGCATCGTAATCAGTACCGCTACGCAGTACGTTGGTATTTACAAAACTGATACTTGAATTGTGTTTCAGCGTTTGATCAAGCACAAACACATTATAATTGGTAAGGGGGTCGTTTTCAATCTTGCGTTGCTTGCCGTTATTGTCTTCGGCTACTGCATACTGCGCCTTCGTAATAGCGTTAAAGAAACCAATGCCCAGCCCGCTTTTGCTGCGTCCGGAGATTTTGGTAGCATTTATCAATTTACTTTCAGCAGGGTTTCTGAGTATACGCTCATTGCTGGCAATGTTGCCGGCTACCTCATAATAATGAAGTGGTTCACCACCTATACGCCTGCTGTAAAACAGGTTCCCTTTAGAAAACAGTTCCGTTCCTTCTGTAAAAAAGGTTCGGTTTTCATTAAACTTTACTTCAAACGGGGTAAGGTTTAGTACCTGGTTATCGCTCTGCACCTGTCCAAAATCGGGTATCAGGGTCATATCTAACGTATATGCCTGGCTGATACCGTACTTTACATCCATACCTCCGTTAAGTGTGGTAGTGGTATTTTTTACACCCGGTGAATTGTAGGGGTAATGATTCAGGTAAGATGAAAAGTAAGGCGAAAATGAAAGCCGTACCGGGGGTTTTATGTTTTCGATGCCTGTCCAGAAACCCTCTTGTGTTAAGAAGCCGTTTACCAGCGGGTCTACCGGGTTCCAGAAGAGTTGCTGGCCTAATTTTCTTCTTCTGCGTACAATATTCAATCCCCAGTCTTGCTTGCCTTTCTTGCTAAACCGGATGGCGGAGTAGGGAATAAAAAACTCGAACGTCCATCCATCGTTCATAATATGAGTACCGCTTTTCCAAACGCTGTTCCAGGTAAAGTCTTCAGAATCGCCATTGCCCGATGGAGGAGCCTGTTTGGCATCCATCTGTTCATTGAGTGGTGTAAGAAAATATTCAAAGCCGTTGATCTTATCGTTATAGGTATCAAAAATGACCCCTATAAAATCGTTGCTGCCAAAATTATCGCGGCCTATCAGTTCGGTTTGAATGCTGTCTTTTGTTTTCTCATGGCAAAAGCCGCCAATGTAAATCCCCTGGTCGTTATACAACAAATACACTTCTGTGCGGTTGGCATATTCTTCTTTACGAAAGGCTACGGGCCGCAGTTCCACAAAATTGGTGGCCAGCGGCGCGTCTTTCCAGGCTATATCATCCAGCTTGCCATCAATTTTAATAATACCGCTTACCCGGCTGGCTGCCAGTTTTTTGGGCTGTGCATGCCCCGTGACGGCCAGGGCAGCCAGTAAGCAAATCATTAAGTAATGGCGAAGCAGCATGTTTGAGGGTTGAAGCTTTTGGTTTGCCGGTTTATTACTGTTGCCCCGGGCACGCATGAAGATAGGGTGGCAACCCGCGGGATGCAGGGGAAATTATCTGAATTGCTTGTTTTTCATGATAAGCTGCGTTAAAGAAAAGCAAATCCCGCTTTGGCAGCGGGATTTGTTATGATATAAGGTGAATAAACTGCGGCTATACAAATAAGTCCATCATTAATTTATGCTGTGGATTTACGGCGTAATGCGCAAAGTCGGTGACGCCTTCGGCTTTCAACACTTCCTCATCAATAAAAAAATTGCCCGAGCATTCATAAGAAGGCCGTTGCAAAATGTAGTAGGCTGCATCGGCTACAATGTCTGGGGTACGGCTGCGCTGCATAAGAAAATCTCCCCCTAATAAATTCTGTACGGCTGCAGTGGCAATGGTGGTTTTTGGCCACAAGGCATTGGCGGCAATACGGTCGCCTTTTAACTCTTCTGCCAGGCCTAATACCACCATGCTCATACCGTATTTGCTCATGGTATAGGCAAGGTGTTTAGCAAACCAGCCGGGATCAAGGTTAATGGGCGGCGATAAATTGAGTATATGCGGGTTGTGTGCTTTCTTAAGATGGGGGATGCATGCCTTGCTGGTAAAAAAAGTGCCTCTTACATTAATGCCATGCATCAGCTCCCAGCGTTTCCATTCTGTTTGTTCTGTTTGCGTTAGGCTGATGGCGCTGGCGTTGTTGATGAGTATATCTATACCGCCAAATGTATCTACCGTTTTTTTTACGGCTTCGTTAATACTTTCTTCAAAACGGATATCTGCCTGCAACGGCAATACCTTACCGTTGCCAGCCTTTGCAATCTCTTCTGCAGCGGTAAAAATGGTACCATCCAGCTTGGGGTTGGGATCAACGGTTTTTGCCGCAATGGCAATATTGGCGCCTTCGCGGGCAAGCCGCAGTGCAATGGCTTTGCCGATGCCCCTGCTTCCGCCAGATATAAAAATGTTTTTGTTCTCAAATTTCATATGACATGTTTAATATTAATGATAGCGACTAAGCATTTTCGCCTAAACGTTTACAGGTATATAAACTCTAAAATTAAGTGATTATGATAAAGGGTTAAAAATTGGGTGTAAATACAAAAAACAGCCCTAGTAAACTTACGATTTAGGGTGTAAATACCGAAGAAATAAAATCAGGCGTTTGTGCTCTTGTACCAGCCTGCAACCGATTGTATGTTTGTATTGTTGAAATGAATCATATATACGCACTGAGTCCAAATCCTGAAAAACCAAACCAAGTCCAACATCCAGACAAAACCATTTACATCCAATGTCCGTCCGTTAAACCATTTTAGTGCAGCCTGTATAATTCATCCAACAACAACCCGTTAAAAATCCAAATCCTGCTGAACGAAACCATCCTACATTTTGTACCTATGATGACCTGAACAATTGGTGAGGTTCGTACAAAAACATTAAACCCCGGCGTATGCCGGGGTTATTTATTTTGGGATTGGCGATTGCGTGATTTTGAGATTTCCCTGAGCATAACACCTGAATTTTTGATCATCTGCACCATCTGCCCAATCCTGAAAATACAAACAAGCTATTCCAGTAATTCCATTTTTGTGCTACACAAAAGCAAATCTCAAAATCCCGCAATGCCGCACTCAGCAATATCTTCAGCCCCCTCTACACTGTCAAAAGCAAATCTCAAAATCACGCAATCCAGCAATCAGCAATATCTTCAGCCCCCGTGCAAATTATTGCATGAAGTGAAACATGCCTGAATGTTGGGAATAATTAGAAGGAGATATAGACTCACCTCTGTGTAGCACTCAAATAATTACTGTCTGTTGTAAATCTCCAGGCTCATAGTATTTATTCATCTGTCAATATCAAATGAGTGCCACACAGAAGCAAATCAGCGATCATCAAATCAGCGATCCGAGATCTCACCAGTATTTATACCCCAGTAACCGCACCAGTTCAACTTTGGCAAGGCACAACTGGTATTCGTACTGCAGTTTGCTAAACTGCGCCCGCGCAACATTGGTACTGGCATTGGTTATTTCAAGGTTGGTGCCTACCCCGTTTTTGAAGCGGCTGGCGGCCAGGTTTTGCGCAGTCTGTGCCTGTTCAATCTGTCCTTTGGTATTGCTGATCCGTTCCTGGTTAGATTGTATGTCTATAATTGCCTGTTGTATATCGCGTTTGTAATTGCTGTTAAGTGTTTCAATGGCCAGCTTATTCTGCGTTAAGGTAGTTTCAGAAAGTTTTATCTGCTGTTTGGTTCTATTGCCATCGTAAATGGGCAATCTGAACGAAATACCTGCTGCATAATTAAACCGCATTTCATTTACATTGGGCACATACCCATTTTTCATTCCTGCATTGGCACCAATATTTAGCGATGGTTTGGTACCCAGCCTGGCAATAGATATCTCATCCTGAGCCTGTTTTACACGGTCGCCGGCAAGCAGGTATTCAGGATTGTTGATTTGCGCATCTGCCAATGCTTCGGATACCGCTTTTAAGGAAATATCAAAATCAAAACCGGCACCAGCAATGGCATTGCCCCCCGTGGTGTACTGCAAGAGGTTTTGCTGTTTTTGCAAATAATTTTGCAGATCCAGCTTTTTGTTTTGCTCAGCATCTATTTGCGATTGAATGCTCAGCAGATCCAGCTTAATGGCATCACCATTTTTTAATTTACTTTCCACCACCTGCTTATTATCATTGAGGTAAGCAATAACGCTGTCTTCAATTACAATACCCCGCTGAAAATAAATAATGTTGAAATAGATATTGGCTACCTGATTCGCCAATTGGTTTTTGGCATTGTCTGTATTGTGTTCTGCGTACTTAATATCAGTTTTGGATTTTTCTATGTTGGCTTTCAGCCGGCCAAAATCGAACAACGTATAATTGGCGCTCACGTTGCCATTGATATTGTGCACCGGCGCAAACTGAAAATCCTGTTGTTTGCCGTTTACTTCCAGCGGCAGTACAATTTTGGGTTCTACAAAATTATAACTGGCGTTGGCGTCTACTACGGGCAGGTTATTTTTTGCTATCTCCAGCCTTTGTTTGGCCGTTTCCACCGTATTTTCCACTTCTTTAATTTTTGGAAAATAAGTAAACGACTGGTTAATGAGGCCTTTCAATTCCGGATTTGCGGTTGTCTGTGCCTGTGAGTGCTGTACCAGGGCGAAAATAATTACGGTAAAAAATATCCTTTTCATCAAAATGATTTTTTAATATTAATGTGCTTCTGCTATAGCGGCTGTTGCTGCTGCTTTGTTTACAGGCGCGGTTTTCTTTACCCGTAAAAAAACCACCAGCGGAATAACTACAATAAAAAACAATGCTACCAGCCTGAATGTATCCAGGTAAGCCAGGTAATGGGCCTGCCTGTCTACAGCATTGTTGATCATGGCCATGGCTTTGGTGGTGGCAGTACCTATATCCATGCCCCCTTTGTTTACAAAATTCTGCACCAACCCGTTGGTGCGTTCTGTTACCGCAGGGGCGCCATCTGTAACATTGCTGACCAAATCGAGCCGGTGTTGTGCATACTGGCGCGATACGTAGTTATTGGCCATTGCAATACCAAATGCCCCACCCAGTTGCCTGGTCATATTGTTGAGTGCTATACCCGATGCGTAATCTTTGGGTTGCAGACCTGCCACTGCCTGGTTGATCAGCGGCAATTGCACCATACTCATACCAACAGCACGCAGTGCAAACGGAAAAAAGAAATCCTGCCTGCTTACATCCATACTCACTTTAGAACTGTACCAGGCATAACCGGCAAAAAGTAAAAAGCCTGCTACTACAAATGGAATAGGTTTTACCCCTTTTGCCATCAGCTTACCTATTACCGGCATCAGTACTACCGTGATCATGGTGGGTGCCAGCAGGGTTAAGCCAGTTTCGAGCGGGGTATAACCCAGCACGCTTTGCGCCAATACCGGAAATACAAATACAGAGGTGTACAACCCAAGCCCCACCACAAAAGTGAAGATGGTGGTAAATGCCAGGTTGGTGTTGTTGAGCACGCGCAGGTTTACCGCAGGTTTTGGTATACTTAGTTCATACCAGATAAAACTTACCAGGCCCACCAGCGCCAGTGCGCTGCAAATTCTGATGGCCTCGCTGCTAAACCAATCATCTGCATCGCCGCGCTCCAGCACAAACTGCAGGCAACCGATACCCACCATCAGCAATAAAATACCGGTATAATCAATTTTAATTTCTTTTTTCTTGGTACCCTCGCCTTCTTTCTTATCAATAAAAGTGTAGGCCAATATAGTGGCAATGATACCGATGGGGATATTGATCATGAATATCAGCGGCCAGCTATAGCTCTCCATAATGTACCCGCCCAGTGTTGGGCCCAATGTTGGCCCCAATACGATACCCATACCAAATAACCCGGAAGCAATGGGCCGGTCTTTTACTTCAAAAGCATCAAACAATATTGCCTGCGAAGTAGATAAAAGTGCTCCGCCGCCCACGCCCTGTATAAAACGCCAGATAATAATTTCTACCAGGCTGGTCGACTGCCCGCACATGTATGATGCCACTGTAAAGATGATCATAGAAGCGATGTAGTAATTCTTTCTGCCAAAAAATTCTGCCAGGAAACCGGTAAGCGGAATGATAATAACATTGGCAATGGCATAAGCGGTAATTACCCAGCTGATATCTTCTATACTTACACCCAGGCTGCCGCTCATATCATTGAGCGCAACGTTTACAATGGAGGTATCAATCAACTCCATGATAGCGGCAGCTATAGTGGTGATAACAATAATGGTTCTTGCAAATCCTTTTGGCATAGCCATAACTCTGCTGTATTTATTTTGTTGGCACAACTATATACGCGCTTAAACCAGCTCTCAAGATATTCCTGTACTGGTTGATATCTGTAATGTTGATCTTAACCGGAACACGCTGGGTAACTTTTACAAAGTTTCCGCTGGAGTTATCGGGCGGCAGTAAAGAAAATTTGGCGCCGGTGGCATCACTTACACTTTCAATGGTACCTTTTATTTTCAGGTCGGGGTAGGCATCCAGTTCAATTTCTGCATCCTGGCCCTGGTGGAATTTCTTTATCTGCGTTTCTTTAAAGTTGCCCACAATCCAATAGGTGCTGTCGTTTACAATAGAAAACAATGGGGCACCTGCCTGTACATACTGGCCGGCAGTAATATTTCTTTTGCCAATTTTACCCGCCTGCGGTGCGTAAACTTTGGTGTAAGAAATTTTTAGTTTTTGCTGATCAATGATGGCTTTCTTTACGCCCAACTGTGCTTCTGCCCGTTGTATGGCAGATTGTGAAATGGCAATCCGGCTTTGCGCAGTACCCAAATCAGTCTGGCTGTTATTGGCCTGCTGACTGGCTTGTTCCAATGCATAGCGACTGTCTTCCAGTTGTTTTTTTGTTATGGCCTGGTCTGCATACAAATTTTTGTTGCGGTTGTAATCATCCTGCGCCTGCTGCACTTTTACATCGCTGAGCGAGATATTACCGCGGTTACCTTTAATAGAAACTACGGCATTATTGAGTGCTGCCCTGGCATTGACAATCTCTGCTTCGGCCACTTTGTAATCGGCTTCCATCTGTGCCAGTTGTGTTTGCAGTTCTTCATCATCCAGCTCTACCACCAGCTGGCCGGTTTTTACAGAATCATAGTCATTCACAGCTATCGATTTTACATAGCCCGCTACCCTGGGCAACACAGGTGTTATTTGCGTTTCTACCTGGGCGTTATCAGTGGTTTCATGCGCCAGGGCAAAAGATATTTTTTTAAAACCATAGCCACCTGCTACCAGCAAAATGATGCCGAGTATAATAAAACGGAGCGGTGATTTTTTCTTTGCAGTTGTTGTTTCCTGATTTTCCATCTTACGGTGTTATTTTATTTATTATTTTTTTCTGGTTGATTAAGGAGGTGCGCACGCATCAACTGTTTCAAGTGATCGCCCAGCCGTTTAATAAAACGCGGGTCTTCATAAGGAATATAACCCGGTTCTTTACCCAGCAGTTTGATGCACATGGTTTTGGATAACAATAACTGGTTGATGGTACCGGCAATGGAGGCAATTACCAGCGGCGGATCTACTTTTCTGAACGTTCCGTTTTTTATACCGGCTTCCAGTACGCCTTTAATGATTAAGCTATTGGGGTATAAGATTTCTACAATGGCCTGTTGCAATGTTTCGCGCTGGCTCAGCATCATTTCCTGGTGCAATACGCGGTGAAATTTGCGGTTGGTAAACAGTTTGTTGATATAGTTATCAATAATGTGGTCTACTTTTTCAATGTCTGAATAGGTAGTGTTGTTGGCAATCTCTTCGAGTACCACTCTTGAATAAGATGCCCGTTGTTCTACCAGGCTTTCAAATAATTTTTCTTTTGAGCCAAAGTAATAGTTCACCATGGCCACGTTTACACCGGCGCGCGCTGCCAAATCGCGGATAGATGTTCCTTCAAAACCCTTTTCGGCAAAGAGTTCCAACGCGTGGTTAATGATGTGTAATTTCTTATCTGTCATATCTTTTTTAAATAACGGGGACAAAGTTAAACGATTGTTTAATATTAAACAAACGTTTAATTAGTTATTTTTTTGTAAACGGAGCGGGGTAACACGTAAAAGTTTGTGGAAAGCAGTCATATTCAGTGCAGTGGAGAATGTAACATTGCCAGTGATGCGTTTGCCGTAGCCTCCTCCGCAACAGTCTTAATTTGCTGCAACGCTAATGGAGAGAAAGTACGGAGACAAACAGTGCCTGGAAAGCCGTCATAGTCAGTGCAATGGAGAATGCAATATTACCAGCGAAGCGTTTGCCGTAGCATCTTCCGCAACAGCTGAAACTAATATAACTAATCGTGCCAGGGGACACTGGGGATCTAGGCTATCTGTTATTGATTGCTGGTCTGCGTAAGTGTATCGGTAATATTTGTAGCAGAATCTTTTGGCACCGGAAGCGTGCCGCTGTTATCATAAAAAACCAGGTTGCTGAGATCCTGTTTGGCTTCAAGGCCGTTTTTGCCGTAGTTGACAAATTTGTCTTTCTGGCTGTAGCGGGCAGGTTTATCGGTATAAAATTTTTGCTGGTTCTGATCCCACCAAAGCTCCTGACAACGCAGGGTATCGCCTTTCACAACATTGATCACTACAACACTGTCTTTTAGAAACACTTTGTTCTCCCACTCGCGAAACTTACCGTAACGCGCATCCACCTGACTTTCTTTTACCATTGAATCGTTATAAAAATCAATATGCAGTGTTTTAGGAAACTCTATATAGGCTGAATCTCCCGGCTGATTCCCCTGGTAACGGTACATCAATGGCGCCGTTAGTTTTCCTTTTACTTTTCCGTTCTGGCTCAGAAAGCTTTCTATCATATGGCCTTCTTCCAGTGCTGCACGTTTGTCTTTTGCGTTACTGAGTTCGTTTAAATCATTCTCGCAACCATATAAAACAAAACAGCCCGCTAAGAAGAGGGCTGTTAAAATATTTATATACCTGCGTACACTCATCTGTTAATTGTATTTCTTTTTGATGAACCACAAATCACTTAAGGTAAACCCAACTGTAATGCGGAACATATTTTCGCGCAACAGGTTGGCGTTGCTTCCACGTTTGCCGTATTCAAAACCCAGGTTAATATAAGTATATTGGTTCGTGTATGGGTTTTTGCGAACCGGTAAGCCTGTACCCAGCGTAATACCGAGTGTATTCAGATCCTTACCATCGGCTTTAATATAATCCGGGCCGAAATAAAATCCGGCGCGGTACGCCACATGGTTCCAATAACCACGGGGGTTAAATGCATCGGGTATAAACTGTCCGCCCACATGCAGTGTCCAGCTGTTGCGCACCAGGTCTTTTACACCAAAAAAGCTGTAATCAGTCCACGAGCTGGTGGTAAAATCAGCCCCTATCAGCCACCTGTCAAAACGTTCTATGGTAAAACCAATACCAATGTTGGAAGGATAGTCAATTTTTCCTTTTACATCTTTTTGCGCTGCCACGGTATCTATGGGAAAAGGCGCACCGGAAGCATCGTAATTGAATGTTTCACGCACAATATCCTGCGAGCCGGTAAATGTTTGCCGCAGGTTTCCGTAAGCACCCAATACCAGTTTTGTTTTTTTATCAAGATTTGCCTGGTACTGTACGCCAAAATTAAACAGGAAGCCGCCGAAAGAAGTCTTGGTCTGATAATTCGACCGCTGGTACAACACCGTATCATTCAAAATTGCTTTGCGGGTACTGTAATCTTTGGTTCCAAAAAAGTAACCTACGTTTACACCAACGCTTAAGTTTTTAAATGATTTACCAATGCCCGCAAATGCCTCATACGTTCCGCCGGTACCTTCAAAAAGGTTGTTGATACTATCTGCTGGCAGGGTAGGGTCGGTATATACTTTTCTTTCAGACGTCTGTATCTTATAATTGATCCTTGAGAGCGGCCGCAATCCCAAATTAAGCCCAATTTGCCTTTTACGGCTCAGCGGTATGCCCAATTGCAGGTAAGAAATAATAGCACTGCTGGCATTAAATTTATCGGGCTTTGACGGTGAACGCAGTGTTTTGCTGTCTATTTCAAAACCCAGGTTGAAGGAAGTGATCCTTATTTTAGCGTAAGAGGCAGGGTTGGTAAAGTTTACGTTTTGCGACTTTGGGTACTGGTCTTTGAGATCATACCTTTTATCGTAATCTACATAGCCTGCCGCAATGCCACCCATACCGCGGTTGAGCACGGGCTGGTTAGGTACTAAGTCGCCAAATCCATATCTAGAATAAGGAGAATTTTCCTGTGCCTGCAGACTGGTCACTAATAATAAAAAAAGAAAACTGAACCACAGTTTACGTTTGGTTATTGCACTCACTAATAGCATAAAGTCCTTTGAATAACAAATCAGGGTCTGCAAATATCTGGTTTTTAAGGTGGGGAACAAAATAGGCACAATTACCCCCGGTTAAAAGCACGTTAAAGTTGTTATAACGTGCTGAATATGCGTCGATAAAGCCGTCAATTTCTTTTGCCATTCCAAGTATAACACCGCTTAAAATATTGGTGCGGGTGTCATAACCAATGAGCGGAAAATTCCAGTCTTCTGCAATTACCGGCAACAAAGCGGTAAAAGTGTGGAGCGATTTAAAACGCATATCCATGCCGGGTGAAATACCTCCGCCGGTAAATTCATGAAATTTATTAATGAAATTGTAGGTAATACAGGTGCCCAGCGCTATTACCAGGTTATTTGTTTGCGGAAACAATTGAACTGCTGCCGCGCAAAGGGCCAGCCGGTCTGCGCCAATGGTATCTGGTTTGCCCACCGGCGTAGTAAACGGCAGTTGGGTATGGTGCGATAACTTATGAAACTGGGTACGCCCGGCCAGCAATGCCTCAATACCTGCATTGTGATTAATAACTGATGATAGAATAGAGCGCTGGGGCTGATAAGTATTCAATACGGCTTCTACTGTTTCATTCAGATCATTTTCAAGCACGGCGGTTGTTTGCTGCCTGTTACCATTAAATACAGCATATTTTAAACGGGTATTGCCAAAATCAAAACAGATAGTTGTATGCGCCAACGGTGATTATTTTGTGTAAGTTAATCAGGTAATATCAAAATCAAGCGAAGACAAATTTTTAAAATGCCCGTTAAGTTTTATTTTTTCTTTTAGCTGGTCCATTTCAGCCATTACGGGCAACACTTTTGCCAGGTGCCGCTTCAGGTACTCCTGGCGTTGTACCTCTTTCAGCAATCCCAATAATTCGTATTCCTGTTCAAGCGATAAGCCCGCATGGTGGGCAATATCATAACTGGTAAGCGCTTCATCGGCCTTCTTGAATTCTTTTTGCACTTTTAAACGGGTATGCAGTTCGCGCACCGCCTTAACTACCTTGTTCATCAGTTCTTTTTTGCCGCCATCTTCCATATTCTCAGGGTAGTTAACAATGGCACCGCTGTATAATTTATCGGGTACCTGTTTTATTACTTCCAGCGTATTGAAAACCTTTACACCGGCCGTTTTTATATCCAGTTCGCCATTGTCATAGGTGCTGGTAATTTCAATGATCTCTACCAGGGTACCTATTTCCTGCAACCGGTTATTGATGATGGCGGGAATGCCGAACATCTTTTTTTCTGCAAAACATTCTGTTATCAGCTGCTTATACCTTGGCTCAAAAATGTGCAGGTTGAGGCTTTCACCCGGGTACACAACAATACCTAATGGAAATATGGGAATGAAGTTGATCATGTTTAATTAAAACAACAAATGTAGAAATGATTTACAAAACAGTGTGCCATCCGGCAAAAATAATGGTTGCCGTAAAACGGTTTGGCGCAATACCAGTTCAACTACCATGCCCATCTGTTAGGGCCTAGCGGGTATGGATATGTTGATATAAATCCTTAAAATAACCATTTACAATCCTTCAGTTTAGCTAAACAGCTACCTTTGCAGGCAGTAAAAAAAACTTTGTGAAGAAATTTGCTACCATTTTTAAATACATAAAGCATAAAAAGACAGATTTTATCCTGTACCTGTTTTTTAATGTGCTGTCGGTTCTTTTTTCCGTTGTATCGCTGGGTGCCATTGGGCCGTTTATGAAACTGCTGTTTAAAAAAGAAGGGCTTGCATTGCAAAAACCAAAGGTTGAATTTTCATCAAGATGGGTGTACGACGAAGTGAACTACTGGCTGAGCCAGGTAATAGCAGAGCCCGGCGGCCACGGGCCTATGAAAGCCTTACTGTATTTGTGCCTGATAGTGCTGGTGTCTGTATTCTTCAAAAATCTTTTTCTCTACCTGGGCTCAAGGGTGCTGGTGCCCATCCGCAATTATGTAATGAACAGGCTGCGCAATGATCTCTACCGGAAAATCATTGCCATGCCAATTGGCTATTTTACAGAAAAAAGAAAAGGCGATCTAATGGCACGCATGAGCACCGATATCTACGAAGTAGAGGCCAGCGTATTGAGCACCATGGATGGACTTGTAAAAGACCCGCTTAACATTATTGGTTATTTGCTCGTACTTTTTTTCCTCAGCTACCAGTTGACCTTATTCATTTTTATATTGTTTCCGTTGATTGGCCTTTTAATTGGCCGGCTCAGCCGTTCGCTCAGAAAAGATTCTGGCACGCTGCAGAAAAAGTATGGGTATATCATGAATGTAATGGATGAAACGCTGGGGAATATGCGCATTATAAAAGCATTTACGGCTGAAAATTTCATGACCGGCAAATTTGTAAAACTTAACCAGGAAGTAGACAAGGTTAAAACCACGCTCACTAACCGCAAAGAGCTGGCTTCGCCCCTTTCAGAATTTATGGGCGTGCTGGTATTGTGCATGGTGTTCTGGTACGGCGGCCGCATCATACTTGACAAAACAGGATCTGCCATGGATGCAGACCAGTTCATCAGCTACATCGCCATCTTTGGCCTCATGATAAATCCTGCCAAATCATTAAGCACATCTTTTTATAATTTACAAAAAGGCAGTGCAGCCGCAGAACGCATAGAACAAATATTGCAGACGCCCGATGTAATTGTTGAAAAAGAAAATCCGGTAGTAGCAACTGGTTTTAAAAGCGCGATAGAATTTAAAAATGTATCGTTTAAATATGATGATACCACCATTCTTAACAACATCAGCTTTGTTTTGCCAAAGGGTACTACCATTGCGCTGGTAGGTTCTTCCGGCGCCGGTAAAAGTACGCTGGCCGATCTGGTACCACGTTTTCATGATGTAAGCGAAGGAGAAATATTACTGGACGGTATCAATATAAAAAACTATTCCATCAGCAGCCTCCGCAATATAATGGGCATTGTTACACAGGAGCCGTTATTGTTCAACGATAGCATCGGGTCGAACATTGCGCTGGGCGTAGACAATCCGCCTCAAAAAGATGTAGAGCATGCCGCTGCTATTGCCAACGCCCATAATTTCATCATGCACAAAGACGAAGGGTACAACAGTAATATTGGCGAGCGCGGTAATAAACTAAGTGGCGGCGAAAAACAACGGCTTACCATTGCCAGGGCGGTGTTTAAAAACCCCCCGATACTGATACTGGATGAAGCCACTTCTTCGCTGGATACAGAAAGCGAACGACTGGTACAGGATGCTATTGATAATCTTATGCAGGAAAGAACCAGCCTTGTTATTGCACACAGGCTGAGTACAGTGCGGCATGCCAACCTGATACTGGTATTGCAGAAAGGAAACATAGTGGAAAGGGGAACACACGATGAACTATTGGCGGCCGGCGGATTTTATAAAAGGCTGGTGGAAATGCAGGAAGTAAAGTAACTATCTCTGATGGCTGATTGGATGATGTCTGATTTTTTTTGTCGATATCCGTGTAAGGTGTCTCGCAACCCATCGAGTACTTTTTTGAATTTTTACTTTTGAATTTTTAATTATTTTTCGGAAGCACTTTGAATATGTGGTGAGTGTTGTGTGTTGAGTGTTGAGTTGAAGCACTATTTTAAATTTTATATTTTGTATTTTAAATTATTTTTCCGGAATCGCCCTTAGCATTAAACTGACAAACGGACTTACCACTTATTACTTATCACTTACAACCTTCATGAGCTACACTTCCATATCAATAAACGCACCGGTACCGGCATTGGAGTTCTCGCTGTGCACCATTGTAAATGATATGGCAGAATACCAGGTAATGAAAGAAAGTTTTGAAAGCCGGGGTTTTACCGAAGGCTGTGAATACCTGGTGGCTGATAATTGCGGCGGTAACCAGTTCGACGCTTATACCGCCATCAACCTGTTTATCCAGCAGGCAAAGGGCAAATACCTGATCGTTGTGCACCAGGATGTACGGTGCCTGGACAACAGGCAGCAGCTAACGGATTGCCTGCAACAGTTAACTGCCATTGACAGTACATGGGCCGTCTGTGGCAATGCCGGTTGTATGGGCTATCACGAAGATGTAATGCACATTAACATTGACGGCAAAATTGTTACCAGTCTCAACCTGCCGGGCAGGGTTACTTCGCTGGATGAAAACCTGCTCATCATCAACAAAAGTACAGGCGTTACCCTCTCGGGCGACCTGAAAGGCTTTCACCTCTATGGCACCGATATTTGCATTGTTGCAGCCGTACGCGGTTACCATTGCTATGTAATACCCTTTATGGTAAAACACCTTAGTTTCGGTAACCTTAAAGACCTTAAAAAACATATTCACCTCTTTGTAAATGCATACGGCAAAAAGCTGGAGAGCCGTTTTATTGCCACCACCTGCACCAAATTTTATATCAGCAATTCGGTTTTTAAAACAAAATTGCTCAATACCCCGCTGTTTTTCTTTTTTGTAAAACTGGTGCAAAGAATCAAACAACTGAGAAAGCTGTCCCGTCTGGGAGATGTGCACAAAACAACAGTGGTGTATGAGAACGGTACAAAAAAGGAACAGCCGGCTACATAACAATTTTATTGGCAGGAATAGTGGCGCGGATAAGACGAGTTACTTCTTCCACCGACCGGTTGCAATGCGTAATGTTTGCTACGCTATCAAAAGCTGCTTTTGACCGCCTGATGGCATCGCCCGATTGAAAGAATAATTTCAACGACTTAAAATAATGCCAGCGCAGGCTGAACAAGCGGATAAGTGTTTCGGGCAATAACTGCAGGTACCAGCATATTTTTCTACCGCCCTGCAGGTGCAGCGCATGCATGATCATTTTATTGCGGTCGTAAATAGTATCCACAAATTTTTTACGGTTGCTTGATTTTATTGAAACCGAGATCTTGTGCCTGCATATACTATTGTAATCATAATAACAGGTAAAACCAAGGCGCCATGCACGCAGGCTCAATTCGAAATCTTCAACATAAAATGGCGAAAAAATTTCATCGAGTTTACCTATCAGCATAAACTTTTCTTTATCCATGAATGCATTGGCGCCAGATAAATACATGGTGTACAAACCGTCTTTCATCTGGCTTTTATCTGGCAGCAGGTACTGGCCCGATGTTTTAATTTTTGCACCATGAAACCCCGGCAGTTTGGCCCCATCCTGCGTAACATCATCGTCCCAACCAATACTGCGCCCCATTACACCAAATGTATCCGGCTTATCAAAATATTTATACTGGCCCGCAAAATAACCAGGTGTCAGCTGCACATCGCTGTTGAGCAATAAGATTTTATCGTACACGGCTATAGCTATACCATTATTGGCAGTAATTGAAAAACCACTGTTCTTTGTATTGATTGTAATGATGATGGTAGGATAATGCTGTTGCAACCAGTTTACGGAGTCATCAGTAGAGCAGTCATCTGCAATAATAATTTCGTGGGGTTTTCCGCAATGTTGCAGGGCTTCAACAACGGTGGGCAGGGTAAACGGAAAAAGATTGACGCCATTATAATTGGGTATTACCACCGATATACCTTCCACCATATGAGCAGGAATAATTTTGAACGCGTAAACAAAAAGAGCTGCCGCCACAATGCTGCCAGCAGCAATCAAACTTTAAAACATACATTTGTTCTGTACAAAAGTATTGTAATTATATTATAAACATTCATGTGGCAGCAACTTACCAAATCACTACAGAAAGGCGATATACGTGGTATTGCCCGCTGCATATCGTTGGTTGAAAATGAAGCCGGCGGATATGAGCAGTTCATGAAGGAGCTGCCATCTTCGTCCACACCTGTAATAGGCATTACGGGGCCGCCGGGTGCAGGCAAAAGCACACTGGCAGATGCCATGATTGAATTATTGGTGCAGCAAAATAAAAAAGTGGCCGTGTTGTGTGTTGATCCTTCATCGCCCTTTCATATGGGCGCCATCCTGGGCGACAGGATACGCATGTCTGCCTGGTATAATCACCCAAATGTATTTATTCGATCATTGGCCACCCGTGGGTCGCTGGGCGGCCTCAACCATAAAATCATTGAGATTACCGATCTGCTAAAGGCCTGTCCGTTTGATTATATAATTGTAGAAACGGTGGGCGTTGGCCAGAGTGAGATTGAAATTGCGGGCCTGGCAGATCTTACCATTGTAGTGCTGGTGCCCGAAGCAGGAGATGAAATACAAACCATGAAAGCCGGCCTGATGGAAGTGGCAGATATTTTTGTAGTAAATAAAGCAGACCGCCCCGGCGCTGATTTGTTTGTGCACAACCTTAAAGCGATGCTGCAACCTGGCACCCATCATGGTGAACCGGCTGTGCCTGTTATAAAAACAACTGCCACTACCCATGAAGGCATCGTTGCGTTAAAAGAAAATATTGACAACATACTGCCAACAAAATTGAACAGCGATAAAAAATACCGCCTGCTCGCCGAAAAAGTATGGCAACTGGTGATGCATAAAAAAATGCAACACCTTAATAAAACAGCCATTATTGAACAGGTGAGAACTGCGTCAGCTGAAAAAGATTTTAATCTTTACCAGTTTGCAGAAAGCATAGCCGGGTTGTAAAAACAACTACACGTGCTGGGCATTGTACATTTGCTAATCAATAAAGAAAGGCAGCTTTAATACAGAAAACACGCGGTTGGTGTATTTCTTCATGGTACTCACAAAGGTGTCTTTATCCTCCGGAAGCTGAAAACTGGGTGTACCGGTTGTGGAATGATAGGGCGGTGTCATTTTCTTCTTTTCCACCACCACAATACTGTCGTAATAATGCAGTGAGGCCGCAGATTTTGTAAACTCGTTTACTTTTAACCGCCAAGATTTTGAATGATGGGCATTAAGGTAATCAATCCAGTTCTTAGAATACTCAATGAATGTGCCCAGCCTTTTGTAGCCGCCGCCAAATTTATACCAGTATGCCGTGTGGCAGTCTTCGCATAAATAAACCGCATCATCTTTTATTTTGTAAAACAGTTCTTCAAAAGAAACTATCTGTTGCTGCATGGTGTGGCCGCCGTCATCTATCAAAATATCAATGGGCGGAATGCTGCTGATGACCTCATTAAGAAATTTACGGTCTGTTTGCGAACCAATAAAAATTTTGATGTTCTCTTCTTCAAGATTTTTACACAGCGGATTGATATCTATTCCATAAATTTTTGCTTTATCGCCAAAATACTCTTTCCACATTTGGAGGCTGCCTCCCTGCGAAACACCAATTTCAAGTATATTGACCTCCTTGTTACGATACTTAGCAAAATGCCGATCATACACATCAAAATAATGATGCCACTTATTGATCAACCTTCCGGTATTGGCGTTGAAGTATTTTTCTAAGTCGTTCATTTTTTTGTTGAACAGGCGCTTTATCGTTTGCCTGGTATGGCTGCAAATGTAAATAAAAGGCAGCCATAATGTTAAGCACGCATTAATCTTCCATATCGCAGCCAATCGGCGCACCGGGGGGCATGTCTTTATGCTGCACAGTTGGTTTGGCTTTGTCAGGTGCTTTTATTCTTTCCAGCGCCAATGCAAGATGTGCTGCATAGCCTTCATTGGTGGCAGTTTTCTTTTGTTCTTCAATAAATGTTTTCAGATCTGCCAGGGCTTTTACACCGGCAGCGCGGGCGCCAAAACTGGTATTTTCATCTACAGACAAAACCAGCAGGTAAGTAAGCAGTATTTGTTCTGTCTGCAATTGCACCAGTGCCTCCATACCTGTTTTGCGCGGGGCTTTCCAGGTATTGTCTAGCAGCAGCTTTATCATTTCATGCACACCCAATCCGCCATTTACTTCGTACTGGCTCATGCGGCTGAGCCTTTCGCTGTTAAATAAAAATGATATAGGAAAATCGGTGGCAGATTCCGCCGGTGCCAATGCATCAAATGCAAGCCCGGTGCGTTTTTTAAAAAGTTCCCTGTTAAAACTATAACCAGACGGCCGTGGTGGAATAATGGATGTAATGGACGCGGGCAAGACCAGTAATGCCGGGTCAATGCAATCTATGACGGCCTGCAATGCTTTTAATTGTTCTTCTTTGGTAACGGCACGTGTTATGGTTTGCCCATCTCCGCGCAATGCATAGGTATAATACATACCGCCTACCATTTTGGTAACTGCTTCCAACTGGTAACGGTGCACCAGGTAGGCAGGCACCAATACATCTTCCAGCAAAGCCATAGGCATACCAGGGCGAATGCTTTTTTCTCCAAAATGTTGTAAGGCAACGGCACGCACCTTCATCACTTCCTTTAATTCCGTAACAGCGTCTGCTCCATTATCCCACAAATGCGCTTGCGGGTGTAACCCACCTGCAGCACGCGCATCTCTGTCGCTGATGAACTGCAATCCTTTTTTTACGGTTGCATCTGTAAGCAATTTGTTCAATGCTGCTGCTTCATTCTTCTCTTTTGAATAATCGGCATATCCCCAGGTCACCGATACTTTATCCCACTCGCCAATGCCGGTAGCATAGGCATCTTTCAAATCGATATCGCCTTTTGGATTGAGGTGTACCACTGGTGGCGGATAATCCATTACGCTGGCACGGTTGTTTACGCTGGATGCATAGTTGTGCATAAGACCAATGGTATGGCCTACTTCATGGGCCGCCAACTGCTTCAATCTTTCAAGGGCCATTTTCAGCATTTTATTATCTGCAGGAACGCCATTTTCAAACGGTGCCAGCAAACCCTGTGCAATCAGGTAGTCCTGCCGAACGCGTAATGAGCCCAACGTAACATGGCCTTTGATGATTTCGCCGGTGCGGGGGTCAACTACAGCGGCACCATAACTCCAGCCTCGGGTGGAGCGGTGTACCCAATTAATCATGTTATAACGTACATCCATAGGGTCTGCACTGTCTGGCAGTAGTTTAACCTGGAAAGCATTTTTATACCCGGCAGCTTCAAATGCCTGGTTCCACCATGAGGCGCCTTCCATCAGCGCGCTGCGGATGGGTTCGGGCGTACCGTTATCAAGGTAATAAACAATAGGTTTTACTGCTTCGCTGATGGCTGCACCCGGATTTTTCTTCTTCAGCCGGTGGCGCATCACATACATTTTCTCAACGGGCTCTGATACGGGCGTACTGTAATCAAAAAAGTTGACGGGTATAAAGCTGGAGCGTGCATCAAACATTCTGGGTTGATAATCACCATCGGGCAGTTGTACAAAAGAGTGATGCATTCTCACTGTGATCGCTTCCGGAGAAGGGGTTACTGATTGTACAAAAGCGCCGGAGATTCCATCGGTATTTACAAAGGTAATGGTGGCTTCCAGTTCGGTATTTTGCGGAAAGCTTTTTGTGCGCGGCAGGTATACGGCGCACCGGCTTTTGTCTATGGAGTAGCTGCCCTGCTGACCACTTTTGAGGCGGTTGGCCACTTTCATGGCATCGCGCAGTATAAAATCGCTGGCATCTACCAGCACCCTCCCATTGCTTTCGGCTTCTGCAGTAAAGCCCCACAATGCAGACTGGGCAAATGATTGATCAACCGCCCTGCGTTCTGCAGCGTCTTTGGTAACGGCCCGGTAATCATAATTGGGTTGTATGAGCAATATTTTGCGGCCAACTCTTGAAAATTGTACAATACTGGTATTGCCCAGCAAACCACGGTCGAGGCCAACATCATTTGAACCGAGCCCTGCCGGCAAAGAAGTCTGGTATAAAAGTTCACTATCCAGCTTATCTATCTCCAGCCAGATTTTACCGGCATTCTCATCCCAGTAAAAATTAAGATAGCCTTCGTATTTTTTTAGCCCGTTTGTTTTTTCTTCAATGGTGGGTAGTTTTTGCTGGGCATGGGCAAGGGAACCCGCCATCAGCAGCAAAAAGACACAATACTTCATAGCAGTTGTTTTATCACAACAAGATACTACAAATGCATGCCAGCCCAGTAATACGCAGCAAGAAAATTATAAAATGGTAAAGTGTATCATCCACTAGGCATCGTGGTTACTTTTCCACCAGCGATAACCGATATAACTAAAAATAAGAAAAGGCATGGCTGCGAGGTAAAGAATGCCGCCATTCAAAGCCTTGGCAGGGCGTTCACCCATTTGCTGAGAAGTTTTAGTACAAATGGAACACTGGCTCCAGGCCTTTGAAGGTAATTGAAGAGATAAAACAAGACCAGTAATCAACAGCCACTTTTTCATTTTCTGTGTTTTGGCAAAGTTACGGCACGATTTATCAATAAAGGCATTTTATGAGAAAAATGCCGGCTTTGCATAGCAGGCAAGACTGGGCGGTCACGGCGTTAATTGACCAACAGCGACGCCTAATTTGTTGGGTTTGAACATGGTGGAAAAAAAGGCCGGATGCTGCGCAAAGTTTATAGGTACCAACAGCGACATTGTATGCCTGCCCATCAACCGCGTTTTTGATTGTGCAGGCCAGGGCTGACAAAAAATATCAACCAAAACGGTTACGCTATTGCGTTATACAGGTTGCACTTCAGCCGTAGAGGATGTAAACTTCTTTTTCTTTTGCGTGGGTTTCATACCATACAATATGCGCGTTACCACAAATCGTTTGATGACCCAGTGATAAATAATTGCCAATGAAGTAAAACACAATACAATCAGTAATATCATTTTAACCGCCAGCGGCATTTGCCATTGCACAATATAATACCCCATGGCCACTATCAGCGTTTGATGTAGAATATAAAAAGGGTACACCGCCTGGTTGGCGTATTGCAGAAACTTGTTGCTGAAATTAAGGTGTTTTTTTGCAAAGCCTAAAGCGGCGAGTATCAGGCACCAGATATGAACGGCGTTCAATATGCCGTAACGGTATAGCACCGCGTTTTGTTCTTTGGGTAGTTGCATATTCCACCAGTACCCGTAAAAAAGAACTATGATGCAAACGATTGCTGTGGCTAAAAACCAATAGCGGTATTTTTCGCAAGACTGCCAAAACCTGGTACTGCCACCCAAAAAATATCCATAGAGCAGTAGCGTAAGTGAAAAAACAAAAAGAAACCAATCATCTAACAAACTTTGTTGTTCAGGATATTTAAGAAATAAGGTGAAGTAATAAAATATCAATGGCACTACCAGTAAAAAAGACAGTAATGGATGTGAAAAAAAGGCGGCGGCTTTTTCTTTTGCCCTTTTAAGAACGCCTATTTTAAAAATGCTGAATACCGGTAGCAACAGTAGGCAAAACACAAACAGGTACACCACAAACCACATATGGCTCCAGGTAAGTGTGCCATCCGGGTATGGAACAAAAGACCATACGGTAGGATAGAAAGAAGCGTAAGAGCCGCTTATCAATCCGTTTTGCGATTTTTCAAAATATACCTGCAGCGGAATCACAAACAACATGGCAAATGCCAGCGGAACAAACAACCGAATTATACGTTCGCCCGCAAAAGCCGCTACAGACCTGTTCCGAAGCGAGAAATGAATGCCGGCCCCCGAGATAAAAAAAAGTAAAGGTAATCGCCACTGGTGCATCCACCAGATCAGCCGGCTAAGACCCAGCGAGGTTTCTTTATTTTTTACTTCCCACCCAAAAATAACAAAGGGCATGGCGCAATGGAAAAATATCAGCAGAAAGAATGCGAGCACCCTTACCCAATCTATATAATACTGACGTTCATTAATATTGTTCATGGTATGATGTATTATCCGTTCAGTAGAACGGAAAGAATAAGGAGTTAAAGTGCTGCAGGCAATTTGTGTATACTATTTTATTACTGATATGGAGGCTTCATCAAAAAAAATGATCTTTCCTTTGTTACGGCCCGTTGCCACCATTTCATCTGCCCCGGCTGAAGCGCCACCAATGCGCAGTACCGCATCGCAATGATCAATCAATTGCACAGCCACCGGGTGAAAAATTTCATTGAATACAGCATCCCCCATTTTTTTTGACCCGGCTGCTTCAATCAACGGAAGTGCAAACCACTCTCCCATTACAGGCAGGTGGCCCAGCCTGTAAATTCTTAACGCGGCATCTGTCATTTGCTGCACGTTGGCGGCAATCAGTGCCGGGTTATCATTGGTGCCAGAGCGGTAAGGACCTGCAACCAGTATCATGAGAGGCTTATTGTTTTCCATATGTGTTGTTTGAGAATGAGTAGAACGGTTTTGTTATTGATCTTTTAAAGGTTGAATGTTTCTGATTGTAAAACTACGGGATGCAACCACCTAATAAAACTGCTGATGAGCAAATGGCGGAATAGTTGATTGGTAGGTTCTGGTTGATTAGTAAAAACAGTTAATTAGCACCTTTGCAGGCCCAGCCAATCAACAAAAAAACGGGCCGAAGCCCGTCTTTTTCCAATTCCAAACTTTTGATGTTGGATGGTTTTTCTCTGGATTTAATTCTTCCTGCTCATTTCCCACAGGCCGCCGTTGGTTGAACTGCTGCCATAACCCCAGTTGCCCAGAATCTTTCCCTGAGAAGCATTGAATGCGCCCAGCATTGAATACTTGTTGCCCACGGGTGCCAGTACATTAATGGTGTACCCGCTTACAATATTGTTTTCTAATTTCCATGTACCGGTACCTTTTACCTGGCCATCGTTTGTTAATTCTTCGAGCACACCGCCTGCCTTAAAATTGTAACTGAAAAAAGAAGAAGGTGCACTATTATCTGTTCCAAATTTACCTACCCATACACCCTGAACAGACTCATTGCTAACTACGGGTTTACTGTCGTTGCTTTTTGAACAGGCTGCAAAAGTTACTACTGCCAGTAATAAAACAACACTTGCTTGCAAAAATTTCATCGTTTGAAAGGTTTAATAGTTAATAGTATTGATTCTGACGCAAAACTATTTACTGGCAAGGTGTATTGAAAGGCTTAATGAGTAATTGGTATGTTTGTTTAGTTGGTCAGTTGATTAGTTCATTAGTAAGGACTGTTGATCAGTTGATCAGTTTATTAGTTGATTAGTACATTTGCGCGGCCAGATTAACCGATCAACCGATCAACCGATCAACCGATCAACCGATCAACCGATCAACCAATCAACCGATCAACCGATCAACCGATCAACCGATCAACCGATCAACCGATCAACCGATCAACAAATCAACCGATCAACCAATCAACCGATCAACCAATCAACCAAAAAAACCCCCGTATAAAACAGGGGTATTTTCTAACAAAGCCAACCAATAAAAAATCGCTATTCTATGTTCTTCTTTATTCTTTTATACGTCTGCCAGTCGCGGTTGTTGTCTGCTTTTAATAAAAGTAACCCGTCTGAGTTTTCCAGGGTCATATAATACACAGAACCTTGTGTGTTGCTCATTTCAAACAATTCTGTTATCCAGTAATTGCTGTAATCTCTTTTTATTTCTGTCATCAGGCTGATGGGTAACTGTACAGATAATATATTTCTTGTTACGGCCATCAGTTCACCTGATGGCGTGTAATAAGCAAACAATACCTGCTCATTAAGTTTAAAGGTTGCTTTAACCAGGTCTTTACCTGTTTCCCAGCTAACCTCGCGGGCCAGTGAAAAATCTTTGTTAAAGGCTGTACTTACTTTATCATTTACTACACCGTTTTTGTTCGCAAATGCGCTGCTGACGACGGTTATCATCAACAGGCTCATAATTAAAATTGACTTTTTCATTTGTAATTTTTTTATATAAGGTTTAAAAAATAGTTGTTTGTGCTGCATCAGACGCAGTGTAATACATATAGGTTACAGCGTTTCTTTTTTTATCAGCAACTTGTGAATGCATTTACCAGTTTCAAACATGACGCAAAGGTAAATGGCGGTAAAGCTGAAAAAAAGAAGAATACGGTAAACAGCATTAAATGCCTGATGAATTGCAGTTTTGCCTTAATGGAGTGATTTCGGCTGATCAGAATTTGGCAAATAATTCCATGAATTCCTGCCGGCGGCTGCGCGCAATGCTTATGGTTACGCCGTCTTCCATAACAACGTACCCGCCATCGCCGCGTACATAGCGGGAAATATGGGCCAGGTTAATGAGGTATGAATTGTGGATGCGGTAGAAGTCGGCCCCGGCCAGCGCTTCGTCTATATCTTTTAATACTTTAGATACGAGGATCTTTTTACCGCCTTTGAGTACAACAGAAGTATAGTTGCTGTCGGCCATGCAATAAAGAATGTCTGAGGTGGTTACAAACAACATACCGTCGCCGGTGGTAAGTGCAATGCGGTTGACCACAGTTGGCTTCTGGGTATTTTTCATGCCCTGCATCAGCATGTCAAGCTGTTCGCGGCTGGGCGTGGTTCTGCGTTCTTCAATACGCCGGATGGTTTCTTTTAAATCATCTGGGTCTACCGGTTTCAAAAGGTAATTGAGGGCACTGTATTTAAACGCTTTAATGGCAAACTGATCATACGCAGTACAAAAAACAACATCAAAAAAAAGTTTGTCGAATTTCTCCAGCATATCAAAGCCGTTCATATGCGGCATTTCAATATCAAGAAATACCACATCGGGTTTATATTTGTGAATGGCTTCTACGCCTGCTTCTGCAGAGTTGCACATGGCTTCTATGGTTACCTGCGGGCAATATGTCTTCATTAACCACTCCATCATTTCAAGGCTATTGCTTTCATCGTCAATTAATACACAGCGTATCATAATACAAATTTTAAATTCAAACAGGTATTTTAATAATTACTTTGGTACCACCGGCTTCCCCGGTTTCCATTACAAGATCTATAATTTCTATACTGGCATTCAGTTCGGCGTGTTTATTAAGCAGCGCCAGCCTGTCTTCGGTTAGTTTCATGCCGAGCGATTTGCGCGAGGTGGCCGATTTACTCTTCATTTCCATTGCTTTTTCCCTGCCAACGCCATTATCTTCTATTTCGCACACGAGCATGCTTTCATTGAGCAGGCTAATATGTATACCCAGGTGCCCGCCTGCTTCTTTGTGCAGCAACCCGTGCCAGATGGCGTTTTCTACATACGGTTGTATAATCAGCGGCGGCAGTTCAAGACTGTCTGTACTGATGTTTTGATCTACCGTAATACTATAAGAGAATTTTTTATCAAAGCGCAATGCCTCCATCTCTATATATAGCTTCAGCGCTTCCAGTTCATTGGAGAGTGTGATGTTTTTACTATTTGAGTTATCCAGGATCAAGCGTATCAGTTTTGCAAAACGTGTAAGGTACAGCGAGGCCGTGGCCTGGTCGCTCTTTACAATATACCGGTTAATAGAATTCAAACAATTGAAGATAAAGTGAGGGTTCATCTGTGCTCGCAATGCCTGCATTTCTACATCTGCCATTTTCTGTTTCGTTGTTAGTAGTATCCGCTCGGCTTCACGCTTTTCGGCTTCCGCTCTTGCTTTTACAATTTTATTAGCACACAAGCTCGCAATTGTGGTGAGGATAGACAAGTGCCGTTTTGTAAAGAACCTTTTTTTTGAGTGTTCGCAATCAATGACGCCCAAAACCGTACCGCCAGACATCATGGGCACAGAAATTTCTGAAAACCTGCGTTCATCATCTACTATATAGCGGGAGTCGAGGGTAGTATCATGTATAAGCTCTGCCATTCCGGTTTTTGCCACGCTGCCCACTATACCGGTACCTACGGGAATTTCTATGGGATTGTCTATTACAAATTGTTTGGGGCTTTTGGGGCCGTAAGCGGCTTTCTGTACTAACACATTCCGTTTTGGATCAGTCAAATAAATAACACAATCTTCAAACTTCAGTCGGCCGATGCAATTACGCGCCACATCCCATAAAATAGTGTCTACCGTTTGCTGATCATCCAGGCTGGTGGCAAAATAATTAATCGCCTGCTCTGTTTCCAGTGCTTCTCGCTGGTGTTGTATTTTACGATTGCGGTTGCGTACAAACCACCATACACCGCCTGCTACCAGCAATGCCTCCAGCGCCATAAACCACCAGTGCTGCCAAAGCGGTGCAATAATGCTGATGGTAACGGTGTTGCCGGCTTCTATCCAATTAATGCCATCCAGACTTGCTTTTACATGAAAAGAATAATTGCCCGATGGTAATGACGCATACCGCGCTTCGCGGATATCTGTACCCGTTTGCCATTGCTTATCGAAGCCGTTGAGTGTATAACTGTACCGTATGTTTCGGGAGCCTTTGAGGTTAATAGCCGTAAAACGAAAAACAATACTGTTATCGCGGTAGCTCAACGCAATATTTTCATTACCTGCCAGGTGAATAGTTGAATCGCCTTTATCTGCCTCGTAAATATTTACCTTGAGCCCTGTAGTATGTTTTACCAGTTGATCAGGGTAAAAATAATTTAGGCCGGCCCTGCTCCCCCAAAGCATTTCGCCTTTGTTAGTGAGTAAACAACTGGATGGTCGAAACCCCTCTTTGCTTAACCCTACATTTTCATCAAAATATTGCATGCGGCCATTGGCTGGGTTAAACTCAATAATGCATTTGCCATTGCCCACCCATATATTGCCTGTACTGTCTTGTAAGAAACCAGAGCAATAATCGTACAGCAGCCCGTTGGTGCGGTTGTAAGAATTAAACTTTCCGTCTGGCGTAATTACAGTAAAGCCATCGTTGGTACCAGCGTAAATGCGTCGTTGTTTGTCTTCAAATAATACCAGGCAACGGTTGGCAACCAATCCTTCATTGGTGGTAAACAACTGCAGCGTTTGTTGTTGCCTGTTATACCGGTATAAGCCGTTGTGGCTGGCCATCCATAAATTACCCCTGCTGTCTTCCAAAAACTCGTTTACCCGCACCCCGGCCATTTTCTTTAACACAGGATCGTTTTTAAACGTATTGAACTTCAGTGTAACCGGGTCAATGGTGTATATGCCGGTGGTTGATCCTGCCCATATGGTACCGTCTTTTGCGGTATGCAACACCAACACTATTTTGCTGGCCAGCGCGCGCCCCAGGGTAGAATCAAGTAATAGTTTTTTAAACTGGCCGGTATTTTCATTCAATATGGCAATGCCATCGCCCAACGTACTTACCCAAACACGTTGCTGGTGATCTATGCAAAGCGACCTGATTTCAATATTCTGCGACCCGGTTTCGGGCGTGCGTGGTGAAATGTAAAAATAGAACTTGGCTTTGTTGGCGTCTTTATCCCATTTAATAACGCGTTCCAACGCCCCCATCCAGATATTGCCTTTTTTATCCTGCTCAATATTGGTAACAAAGTTATCATAGTAATTGCCGGCGCCATCTCCAAAAATGCGGGTGTAGCCGGCCTCCTTATTGTAAATATTAAAAATGCTCACGCCACCCACACTGGTGCCAACAATCATATCGCCGTTATTGCTGCCCAATACTCGCCAGGTAATATTTGATGCAATAGAGAGCGGGTTAATGGGGTCATGTGTATACCGCGTTAGCTTTCCGGCCTTGTCTATTACAATTAAACCCGAGAAGCCGGTGCCTACCAACAAATCGCCGTTCACCGCCTTTCGTATTTCTGCAATGCTTGATGTGATGGTTTTGCCATTAAGCTGACCGGTGATGGGGTACTCTTTGACAATTTTTTTTGTGCGGATGTCTACAATTTGTACCGGCCCGCTAAGTGGCCCCAACGCCAGTTCATGATCACTGTAGCGGCACAGACTAAAAACATCGGGGAATGCCTGCTCGTACACAATCTTTTTTTCTGCATAATCCAGGATCATTATCAGGCTATCAATGGCGTAGATGATCTTGTTCTCATCAAACTGTTCCGCATCATGAAACAGGTGGTATTTTAATTTTTCGGGTATCCAATCCAGACGCTCCCATTTTTGGTGTTGTTTATTGAAATAGTATTGGCCAAGGCTGGTAAACAATACGGGGCCGTAAACCTTGGTGTCCATGATCGTGCGGCTCGCAAAATTGGTAACCGAATCGTTCAGTATGACGCGGTGAAAGTTTCTTTTTTCATCTATCCAGGTAATACCTTCTGAAGTGCCCAGCCAGATGCGGTTGCGGCTGTCGCACGTTAGGTGAATAACAAAGTTGGATGCCATTTGTGGCTTTTCATCTTTCTTGTATGTGGTAACAGTGTAACCATCATACACATTCAGGCCATCGACCGTACCCATCCACAAAAAACCGTTTTTATCCACAGCCAAAGAATGCACGTTGTTTTCTGATAATCCATTGGAGGTATTGATATGGGAAAACGATACGGCCTGTCCGGCACTGCCAAAGGGAAGTACCAGGATACAAAAAGACAGACATAAAAGGAGATACCAGCTTCTCACGCGGACGTTTCTATAAATGTAGTTACAATATTGTTTAGCTGCACCTTATGTAAACTTAGCACAGAAGCGGCTACCGGGTGCGGGGTGTTGAGCAGATGACCATTTCCTTGAGTGACTGACACGCCAGGGAACAAAAAAGCCGCTGTTCTCACAGCGGCTAAAGTATATGGTGGTAACCGGTTAAGCGGTTTCCATTTTTTTGCTTTGTTTTTTTCTTTCGTCTTCATCCAGCACTACTTTGCGCATGCGGATGCTTTTGGGGGTTACTTCAATGCACTCATCCTGCTGAATGTATTCCATGCATTCTTCCAGCGTCATCAGTGTTTTAGGGGCAATGCGCGATGCATCGTCGCTACCGCTGGCGCGGTGATTGGTCAGTTTTTTAGGTTCGGTAGCGTTAACCACCAGGTCGCCCGGTTTTATATGCTCGGCAATAATCTGGCCGGTGTAAACTTCTTCACCCGGGTCTACAAAAAATGTACCCCTGTCCTGTAATTTGTCTATTGAGTAACCTGTGGTACGTTCTGTGTTTTTAGAAAGCAATACGCCGTTGTTTCTACCGGGTATAGCGCCTTTCCAGGGCCTGTATTCCAGAAAACGGTGGGCCATCACTGCTTCGCCGGCGGTGTTGGTAAGCATATTACTACGCAGGCCAATCAATCCGCGTGAAGGAATTTCAAATTCAAGGTGTTGCATTTCACCTTTGCTTTCCATTACCAGCATTTCGCCTTTGCGTTGTGTAACCAGGTCTATCACTTTACCGCTGTATTCGCCCGGTACGTCTACTACCAAAACCTCATACGGTTCATTTCTTTTGCCGTCTATTTCTTTTATCAATACGGTAGGCTGGCCAATGGTAAGCTCAAAACCTTCGCGGCGCATGGTTTCAATTAAGATACCCAGGTGCAATATACCGCGGCCGAATACCAGGAAGCTGTCTGCGCTGTCGCTGTCTTCTACCCGCAGGGCCAGATTTTTTTCTGTTTCTTTCATCAACCTGTCGCGCAAGTGGCGGCTGGTCACAAATTTACCTTCTTTACCAAAGAAAGGTGAGTTGTTAATGCCAAACAACATGCTCATAGTGGGCTCATCAACACTAATCACCGGTAATGCTTCGGGGTTCTCTACATCGGCAATGGTATCGCCAATATTAAAATCTTCCAGGCCCACTACGGCACAAATATCGCCGGCAAATACCTCGGTGGCTTTTTTCTTGCCCATGCCCATGAAGGTATATAATTCTCTTACTTTCAATCTTTTAATAACGCCACCTGCCTGCATTAACGCAATACTCTGGCCTTCTTTGATAGAACCGCGGGCTACCTTACCCACGGCAATCCTGCCCAGGAACGAGGAGTAATCCAACGAGGTGATCTGCATTTGCAAGGGGCCTTCCGCTATTTTAGGTGCGGGTACATGCTCCAAAATACCGTCCAGCAGGGGAGAAATGCCCTCAATCTGTTCGTTTTTGTTGTTGAACCAGCCATTCTTGCCAGAGCCGTAGAATGTAGGAAAGTTCAATTGCTCTTCGGTGGCATCCAGGTTAAAGAATAGTTCAAATACTGCATCATGCACTTCATCAGGACGGCAGTTGGGTTTATCAACTTTATTGATAACTACTATGGGGCGCAGGTTGAGCTGCAGGGCTTTCTGTAATACAAAACGGGTTTGCGGCATCGGGCCTTCAAAAGCATCCACCAGCAACAAAACGCCATCAGCCATTTTAAGTACACGTTCCACTTCACCCCCAAAGTCACTGTGGCCAGGGGTATCAATTACGTTGATCTTGGTGTCTTTGTACTCTACCGCTGCATTTTTACTGAAAATGGTAATACCTCTTTCCCTTTCCAGGTCATTACTATCCATTATCAACTCGCCTGTTTCCTGGTTATCACGAAACACTTTGGTGGCATGTAAGATCTTGTCTACCAGGGTAGTCTTACCATGGTCAACGTGTGCTATAATAGCTATATTTCTGATATTCATAATTGCGTATTTGTCTTTTGCCGGTGAACGGGTATGTTCACTTTGGAAAAGCCCTTAAATTTCAAGCGGCGAAGGTACGTTAATTCAGCGGGCGGGGCAAGTGAAAGATGTGATTATTGTGTTACCGGCCGCAGGTTCCAGATGGGGCGATGGTGGCGACGCTCCGTTCATCGGTATATCTGTGGGCGTCGGCCGTGTACCGGTGGATTTGTGCGACAATAGCTTTCGCCCTTTCAGGGCTGTATGAACAATCTTTAATTCACAGGGCTGCGCCCTGTGCTGATGATGATGGCCTTTCAGGCCTTGTGTCGATGTTGGTCTTTTTTGTGCTGATGTTGGTGTTTTCAACAACATCACTATTTACCCATGTTGCTATATTCATTCACAATACCCTGCATTATTTATCCGCCGCCTCGCCCCCGTTGCCCGTAAGATTCCTGAAAATTTCCTCCAGTTTCTGTTCTCCGCTCTCCAGCGATACAATATTTAGGTTATGCTGTAACGATAGCTCGAGCAATACCCTTTTTACATCGTTGATATTTGCGCCCGTAAGCTCCCATTTAGTATCTGTAAGTTTTGTTACCAGTTGTACGCCGGGCAGTTGCTGCAGTAAAGCGGCATCCACTGTTTCTTTGAACTGTACTTTTACTGTTTGGCCGGCTGACTGCTGGCTGCGCAGCGTACTCAGGCGGTCATTGGCTACCAGTTTGCCTTTGTTAATGATAATGACGCGGTCGCACATAGCTTCTACTTCCTGCAGAATGTGCGATGAAAATAGAATGGTTTTGTTTTGGCCCAGCCGTTTGATCACCTCGCGTATTTCAATAATCTGGTTGGGGTCAAGGCCGGTGGTGGGTTCGTCAAGGATCAATACTTCGGGGTTATGAATCAATGCTGCGGCAAGGCCTACGCGTTGTTTATATCCCTTCGACAACTGCCCTATTTTCTTTTTGCTTTCCGGCGTGAGGCCTACCGTGGCTATTACCTCTTCCACGCGCTGTTTTTTATGGCTGATTTCATGCACGCCCGCAATAAAATCAAGGTACTCGCGCACGTACATATCGTAATACAATGGATTAGATTCTGGCAGGTAACCGATCTTCTTTTTTGTCTCCAGCGGGTTTTCCTTTACATCAATACCGCAAACCGTTGCCGTACCGCTATCTGCCAGCAGGTATCCGGTAATAATTTTCATGGTGGTAGATTTTCCGGCACCGTTAGGGCCTAAAAAACCTACAATTTCACCTTTAGCGGCACTGAAGGAGATGCCATCTACTGCTTTTTGCTGGCCGTACAATTTGGTAAGCGCTGCTACTTGTATAGACATGGTACAAACCTACAAAAACTATTTTGAGATTGCTGAGGGCCAGATTTTGGGATTGCGGGATTGCGTGATTTTGAGATTGTATAGTAGCCAATCCGTTTGCTACGCGTTGTTGCACGCGGCGAGTGCGCGGGGCAGCGAATGCAGAATGGTTATTTTGAATTTTACATTATCCATGTTGAATGGATGTACAGTCTTAGCGGTGTTCGCCGCTTCGTTAATCCGCTGCGGGAAACTTGCCGGGCAGGGGAAGCAGAATGGGTATTTTGAATTTTACATTATCCATGTTAAATGGCTGTACAGTTGGAGCTGTGTTCGCCGCTTCGTTGACCCGCTGCGGGAAACAGACCGGTTAAAAGCAATTCAAAATATAAAATAATATTTCACTCCGGCAGCTTATCATACTCCCCTTTAAACGCATACCATCCAAAGATCACCAGGCCAATAGCAATGGGCGTAAAAATGGAAATAATGATTATCCAGGGCAGGGGTTTATTAATATCTCCTTTACCATTTACATCAATATTGTGCACCGCACTTTTAATGAGCGTAAAAATAATGACCGGGCCCAGTACCATCCATACAATGCCCAGCAGGCGTTTCAGTTGATTCATGATAAACTGTTTTTAATCTTCCACATTGGTATCAATTTTATTGCTCAGGTATAGACTACCGATTACAAAAGACAATGCCGCCACAATAATGGGATACCACAGACCCGATAAATAATTGGTGCCCGGCAGCGTGGTAATCAATGTGGCTATAAAAGGTACCAGTCCGCCAAAAACACCGTTGCCAATATGATAGGGTAAAGACATAGAGGTATACCGTATACGTGTAGGAAACAATTCTACCAAAAAGGCGGCAATAGGCCCGTACACCATAGTTACAAATACCACCATGAGCGCTATGTAGGCAATCATATTGAGCCTGCCGGTCTCGCCCAGTACTGTTTCTTTGTTTACTATCGCGGGCATTTTTTCGCCGCCAGCATTTATTTTTTGTTTGCTAACAATTTTTTGTTTGGTACCATCTTCAAAATAATTGGTAACAGTAGTGGTATGCAAAGAATCGGCAGCAGACCCTTTCACTAATTCGGCCGCATATTTAATATCGGTTTGGCCACCAATAATTACTTTTTTACTAACATCGGCAGTATTGTACATCTGCTGAAAAATAGGCCGGTATAATACAGCGCCCAGCAGCATACCGGCAAGCATTATATTTTTTCTTCCCCATTTATCAGACAAACTGCCAAATATGATAAAGAAGGGCGTGGCAATTACCAGTGCTATCAGTATAATGGTGTTGGCCTGCTCATATTCTACAAAACATTTGGTGAGAATAAAGTTCTGTGCATAGAACTGGCTGCTGTACCAGATAACGCCCTGCCCCATGGTTGCGCCAAACAACGCCAGCAAAACCATCTTAAAATTGGTTTTGTGCCCGAAACTTTCTTTCAAAGGATTTTTTGATGTTTTGCCTTCCGTTTTTAGTTTTAAAAATAACGGCGATTCATTCATGCGCAGCCGTATAAAAACAGAGACGCCTACCAGTACAATAGATAATAAGAATGGATAACGCCATCCATCGCCATTAGTAAATGCGTCTACCCCGGTTATCCGTCTTACAGTTAAAATGACGCCCAGCGACAGAAACAAACCCAGCGTGGCAGTAGTTTGTATAAAACTGGTATAATAACCACGTCTTGCAGCAGGCACATGCTCCGCCACATAAGTAGCAGCACCGCCATACTCACCGCCCAGCGCCAGTCCCTGCAATAAACGCAACAGCAGTACTAACAGTGGCGCCCAAGCGCCAATGGTGGCATAAGAAGGTACACAACCAATTAAAAAGGTAGACCCGCCCATTAGCACCAGTGTCAGCAAAAAAGTATACTTTCTGCCAATCAGGTCGCCCAGACGGCCAAACACCAGAGCACCAAAAGGCCTTACTATAAAACCAGCTGCAAAGGTGGCCAGTGTAGACAATAATGCCGCTGTGGGATTGGTATCCGGAAAAAATTTGTGCGAGATAATCGTGGAAAGGCTTCCGAAAATATAAAAATCGTACCACTCAATCAATGTGCCCGCAGAAGAAGCGCTTATCACTTTCCAGATGCCTTTGGTTGATGACATAATTAATGAAAGAGAGTTTTTAGTTTGAAGTTTTTAGTTTAGCGTTCTTTTGCTATGCTGCGTAAAAATTAAATGCAGTGGCATGGCACATAGTCTTTGTTCAAAACATTGTTTAAATATAGAAAGAAAATGCCGTGCAAAAGCTACTGTAAAAACTATTCACGTAGAATTGTTCTATTCCTTTACTGCTACTGCAATTTTAGAATCGGCTGTTCCGTAATACAGAAACCATTTGTTTTTAAAATGTGCCAGCCCCTCTACAAAGCAGACAAAGCTTACCTGCCCGGTTTTTTCATATGGTTTATCGGGGGTTAAAAAATAATGGTCTTGTTGCTGTAACACCGCAATAGGGTTATTTTTATCGAACAATACCTGCCCCGCAGAATAAGTACCTTCTGCCAGCGAGCTATCTCCAATAGACGGTACATTGCGCCCGTTGTAAATGAGCAGGATGCCTTTTTCAGTAAGCATGGCCGGCGGACCGGGTTCAACAATATCGCTATCGAACTTGCCCTGGCGTGGCCCGATTACAATTTTCAGATCAGGGGTTTCCACTGCATTGTGGCGCAATGCTATTGGGTGTTTTTCACCGGCATTCAATTCAACCGGCTGCCAGTTCACCAAATCATCAGAAGTAGCAGCACCAATATTTACATCGCCCCAGTACATCCAATATTTACCATTAATTTTTACAGCAGTTATTTTTCCATCTTTATAAACAGACACCACGGCACCTGATTTAGACCACTTGTTGAGGTATTTGCCGCCATATGCTTTTGAAAAGACCGGCCCGTATTTAGTCCAATGCAATAAATCTTTGGAAGATGCCACCAATAACCTGGCATTGTCTCCGTCGTAGGCGGTATACATCATATAGTAAGTACCGGCGCTGTCTTCTACCACCCGGGGGTCTTCGCAACCGCCTTCCCATTCGTATTTTTTCTGGGCATCATTATCCGGAAAAAAAACCGGCACCGGCATTCTGGTAAAATGCAGCCCGTCAGTACTTTTTGCAAGCCCTATGCGTGAAGTGCCCGCGTATTTACCAATACTGTCTTCTGCCCGGTACAACATAATAAGCGTATCGCCCCGTACCACAATAGCAGGATTAAAAACATCTTTTTCTTCCCATCTAATGGTTTTATGCAGTATGGGGTCTGAAAAAACACCCGTACCGGGGCCCAGTACAGGGTTTACAGAATCTACTTTTTCAAAAGGTAATAATGTCCATGCGCTGTCCGTTGTAGTAGCGGCAACGTCACTGCTGATGGGTTGGTTCGGCGCATTTTTACATGCAGGTAACCATACAAAACAAACCAGCAAAAATGCGGCATAAGCAATTGTATTTTTCATATAGTTTATTAAAGAGGCAAAAGCTACTAAACTAATGTCAACAGACCCAAAAAAAAGTTTAACAGGCATGCCCGCAAATACATGGTGTTCCGTTTTCAAAATAGGCTTTAAAAAGGTATATTTGCGCTCCTGTTGATGATATGCTAAAACAACTGATCATACTGGCAATTGCATCGTGCTTTTTTTTAGAGAACATTGTAGTGCCCATTGTGCGCAAAAGCGACGCTGTATATTGTATGGAAGAGACCGGCAATGCCGATACACCCGTCAAAGAAGATATCAAAAAAGATAAAAAGGAAGACTACAATATTAACGCCTACCATAAGTATTTCTTCATCAGCAACGCATTCAATAGCAGTTTTCATTTTTTTGATGAACAAACTTACTCTGCCTGTAAGCCAGAAATACACGTGCCGCCTCCAGATGCTGCGTAGCATCCTTTTTTTACTGCCCGGTTACATACCCGTTTACGTATTGCCGCAATAAAATTGACGATTGTTTATCCTGCATTAGCATTTTGCAGGCGATTTGCTTTTCATTCGTTCAAACCTTCTGCACGTTTTTGGTGGCAGGATTTCCGGTTTGTAAACAATATCATGCAGCGGCAGGAATCAAAAAATCATCATTTCTTTTCAAAAAAGTTAGCTGTTAAAAATTAGAATATGTTTAAAGAGATCAAAAACGATTTACCGGCAAGTATTGTAGTGTTTTTTGTGGCGCTACCACTCTGCCTTGGCGTGGCACTGGCATCGGGCGCACCGTTGTTTTCCGGTATTATAGCCGGTATCATTGGCGGTGTGGTGGTGGGTTTGGCAAGCGGTTCTACATTGGGGGTTAGCGGCCCGGCAGCAGGGCTGGCCGTTATTGTACTTACTGCCATTACCAAAACCTTCAACGGCTCGTTTGAAACATTTTTGCTGGCGGTAGCCATTGCCGGCCTATTGCAAATATTGCTGGGTTTTGCCAAGGCGGGCTTTATAGGATATTTCTTTCCCTCTTCGGTAATAAAAGGAATGCTAACCGGTATCGGATTATTGATCATACTGAAACAAATCCCGCATGCGCTGGGTTGGGATAAAGACAGCGAAGGCGATGATGAATTTATGCAGGCCGATGGCAGTAATACATTTTCAGAAATCGGAAAGGCTTTTGAATTTATTACACCTGGTGCCGTGCTGATTGCCCTTGTATCATTGGCCATACTGATTCTGTGGGATAAAGTGCTGTCTAAAAAACACAGAATATTTCAACTGCTGCAAGGCCCCATAGTAGTGGTGTTACTGGGCATATTATTCAACTATCTTTTTATGAAAGGGGTATTGCCTTTTAGTTTGCAGGAAGACCAGGTGGTGCGGTTGCCGGTTCCAAAAAACATCGCTATGTTTTTTAGCCAGTTTACTTTTCCGGATTTTTCTGCATTGAAAAATCCCGATGTATACAAAACAGCATTTGTAATTGCCATAGTTGGCAGCCTTGAAACACTGTTAAGCGTAGAAGCCACCGATAAACTAGACCCCGTTAAAAGAATTACACCTACTAACCGCGAACTAAAGGCACAGGGCCTCGGCAATTTCATTTCCGGCATGATTGGCGGCCTGCCCATTACCCAGGTTATAGTAAGAAGCTCAGCAAACATATCTTTTGGCGGAAAAACAAAATTATCTACCATTATGCATGGCTGCTTTCTGCTGATTAGCGCCATTACTATTGCAAGTGTGCTGAATATGATTCCCCTGGCCAGCCTGGCTGCGGTACTGATAATGGTAGGTTATAAACTGGCAAAGCCATCACTTTTTAAGGCCATGTATAAACAGGGTTGGGAACAATTCATGCCTTTTATTGCTACCATTATTGCCATTCTGGCAACCGACCTGTTAAAAGGTATTACCGTTGGTATTCTTTTAGGCATCTTTTATACGCTGCGCCATAGCTTCCGCAATTCGCACCACATGAAAGACGTGGTTACAACAGAAGACGGAAAAGAAGTGCACCACCTGGTACTGGCAGAAGAAGTGTCGTTTTTTAATAAAGCCAGCGTACTGAGTGCATTGGATGCTATACCCCGCAATTCCAAAGTGATCATCGATTTCAGCAAGTCAAAATCAGTAGCTTTTGATGTGGTGGAACTGGTGTACGACTTTAAAATCAATGCCAAAACAAAAAACATCTCCGTGGAAACCATTGAATTTAAAGAGCCTGAAAATATGCTGGTAGGTTCGCATTAACCTGCACGGTATAATATCAAAAAAATACCCCCGCATTCTGCGAGGGTATTTTTTTTTATAAATCTCCGTACTCATATATATCATCTATATGTGTGCCCGCTTTCATTTCAAGAACCGCTTTAATGATGCCATCATTCAAACCATATACCCAGCCATGTAAATGCGGTCGTTGTTCATGCTTCCATGCCCTTTGAATAATGGAAGTTTTGGCCAGGTTCGATAATTGCTCCTGTACATTTAGTTCAGTTAACCGGTTTACTTTCCGTGTTTCATCAGAAATCGCATCCAGCTCTGCCCGGTGAAGACGGTACACATCTTTGATATTGCGCAACCACATATTTAATACGGGTTGAAAATCATTGTTGGTAATTGCCGCTTTAACCCCGCCACAACCATAATGGCCACACACAATTACATGTTTTACTTTAAGGTAGTTAACAGCATAATCAAGCACCGCCAATAAATTAACGTCCGTATTTACTACCATATTCGCAATGTTGCGGTGTACAAATATTTCACCGGGTTGCGTACGTGTAATTTCATTGGCAGGCACGCGACTGTCGCTGCAACCTATCCACAAAAATTCAGGTGTTTGCAATTTTGCCAGCCGGCTGAAATATTCCGGATCGGCTTCTACTTTTTCATTAGCCCAGGCTTTGTTCTCAATTAATAACTTCTCGTATACTTTCATAAATTAGCGTATTAACTGCTGCATATTAGTTAATTTTTATAATACAGCCAATTGCATGCAGCATGTAATGAAATTGGCTGATGATTCATTTTTATATAGTTAAAAATTACAGTACAACAGACAATGGTTCCGTTGCCGGTTTTATTACACGGTATACCTGTTTCAGCAAACCATCCTGTAATGCGTATACCCATCCGTGTATTTGCGGAAGATTCCCTTTGGACCACGCTCTTTTAATAGGATCTGTAGTAGATATGTTAATGACCTGTTGCCGTACATTCCATTCTACCAGCCGGTTCACCCTTTCTTCCTGGTCTTCAACACCATCTATCTCATCACGGTGAGCATTATACGTTTTTTTTATGTTCACCAACCATTCATCAAGAATTCCAAAACTGTCATTGCTCATAGCTGCTTGTATACCCCCGCAACCATAATGCCCGCACACAATGATATGCTTTACCTTAAGGTATGTTACGGCATATTCGAGCACACTTAAAAAATTGAGATCATTTTCTACTACCAGGTTGGCAATATTGCGGTGTACAAACAGTTCTCCCGGATTGGTGCCTGTAATTCTATTGGCGGGCACCCGGCTGTCGCTGCATCCTACCCACAAAAACTCCGGTGTTTGTGTTTCTGTAAGCCGGTGAAAAAAGTCGGGGTCATCCAGCAGGGTTTCGGCAGCCCAGGCTTTATTTTCAAGCAATAATCTTTCAAAAGATTGCATAGGATTATTTTTTAGGTAAAACAATTAATGGTACCAGTTTAGAAAAACCATGCTCTTTATAAGTGTTTTTCTTCAATTCAACCGTGATGTCTTTTAAATGGGCATGCTTCATAAAATCTTCAATTACTTCTACTACATCCCTGTCTATGAAATCGGCCCGCGTGGCGTCTATAATCACATAAGAATCTTCGGGCAGTTCTTCCAGTTTGCGTTTAACAATCGGTTTGTTTAAAAACGATACATCTTTCCTGAGCCTGAAAAGGTATTTGTTACCATCACTCACTACCAGTATTGCAGATTTAAAATTGCTTCTCAGCAAAAAGAAAAGCCCAACGCTGCATCCAATCAGTATACCAATGAGCAAATCTGTAAACAGAATAGCCAGAATCGTAATCAGAAATGGCAGCAATTTATCCCAGCCTTTCTGGTAAAACTCCCTGAAAATAGACACCTTGGTTAGCTTGTAACCGGTATAAATTAAAATACCCGCCAGCGATGCAAACGGAATCAGGTTAAGCAACCCCGGAATAAAAGACACGCACAGAAAGAGAAAGCCGCCGTGCATAATGGTAGAAAATTTTGATTTGGCCCCGGCATTTATATTGGCCGATGTTCTTACGATAACCGAGGTAACCGGCAATCCACCCAGCATTCCTGATACCAGGTTGCCTACGCCTTGCGCTTTCAGTTCGCGATTGGTAGGCGTTACACGTTTATAAGGGTCTACTTCATCAGCGGCTTCAATATTGAGCAAGGTTTCAAGGCTGGCCACTATTGCAAGTGTTATACCGGTAATCCATACACGTGGATTGGAAAGCGCACTAAAATCGGGCAGTGAAAAAAATGTAGTAAACTCGGCAAAGTTGGCTGCTACGGGAATACTCACCAGGTGGGTGGCGCCCAATGCAAGGTTCGGATAATTGCTTTTCAACCAGGCATTGATGGCAACACCCGCCAGTACCACTACCAGTGGCGAAGGAATCAGTTTAAACACCTGTGCTTTTTTGATGAGTACTTTATCCCAGAGCAACTGTATCAGCAATGAGCATAGGCCAATGGCCAGGGCAGCAGGCAGTATATTCTGAAAAGCAGCCAGCAATTCAGAAAAAGTATTTTTGCCATCTTTTTGCTGAAATGTTTCATCTCCCTGAAAATCTCCCTCGTACCCAACAAAGTGGGGCAACTGCTTAAGAATCAGGATGAGCCCAATGGCGGCCAGCATTCCTTTGATAACGCTTGACGGTATATAATCGCCCAGTACCCCGGCTTTCAGAAAACCCAGCACAATTTGCAGCACACCGCAAATGACAACGGCCGATAAAAATGCATCAAACGTACCCAACTTCCCAATGGCCACTACTACAATGGCGGTGAGGCCGGCTGCCGGTCCGCTTACGCTCAGGTGCGAGCCGCTTAAAAATCCAATGACAACGCCTCCCACAATACCGGCAATGATTCCTGAAAACAATGGAGCGCCGGAACCAAGCGCTATACCCAAACAAAGCGGCAATGCCACCAGGAACACCACTACTGCCGCTGCAAAATCTGACGGCAGCCCGGCAATATATTTTTTTGCGTCTTTCACAATTAGATCTGTTTATGCGGTAAATAATCTGGAATCTGCGGTAGTAAACCGATGCCCGGTTAACCTTCCACCAATGTTATCACCGCGCTGCACGCACATTGATTAGCTTGTTAATGAGAGGGCGTTTGAACCTCATCATACAACCATACAGCAACGGACTGGCAAACGGCCCAACAGGGTGTGCACTGGTTGATCCAGCAAATGCAATCAAAAAAATTGAAGGAAATAAAACCTAGGCCATCTGTTTGGGAGGAGGAATGACCAGATCGCAATAATGAACGGGGTAATTAATGATATCATGCCTGTTTCCATAATAATGAACGGCTACAGGATGTTGCAGGCAATGATGGTTGTGGTGCAGGTATTCTGAGAGATTCTGTAACCCGTTTGAACTTTTTTCTTCCACCGGGTTGGGTACAGATGTATCGGAACCCGACTCTTCATCTACCGGGCTGGGAACGGAAGAAATGGCCTGCTTTTCCTTTTTAATACTGTACGCCCAAAAATTAGCGGTAGTTAAAAAACACAATGCCGCTATCATTATCAGTGCCGAAGCTGCTTTTACTAATATGGATAGTTTTGGTAACATTGATGCTGCAAAAGTAATTCAAACTGCTTAGGACGCCAACCTATTTATTTTTTTTTAACAAACGGACGCCTTTTATTTTCACAGGGTGTATCTTCATGCGCCGTATACGCTAACTGCTTAAAAGTACTTTAATTATCAATTGCCTGACCATGCATTATCCATACCAGATAACTTCACTGGACCAATACAAAGCCGATTATAAAAAAAGTGTAGAAGACCCGGAAGGTTTTTGGTCAGCCATAGCGGATAATTTTTACTGGAGAAAGAAATGGGATAAAACGCTTAGCTGGAATTTTAAAGAACCCAAAGTAGAATGGTTTGCCGGTGGCAAATTAAACATCACAGAAAATTGCCTCGACAGGCACCTGCCTGCGCTGAGTGATAAGCCGGCCATTATATGGGAGTCTAACAACCCCGATGAAAAACCCAGGATTGTTACCTATGCAAGGTTGCATAAAAGGGTTTGCCAGTTTGCACAGGTTCTGAAAAACAATGGCGTACAGAAAGGCGACCGCGTCTGCATTTATATGGGCATGATACCCGAACTGGCTTACGCCGTACTGGCGTGTGCACGCATTGGCGCCATACACAGTGTAATTTTCGGCGGATTTTCTGCGCAAAGTATTGCAGACCGCCTGGAAGATGCCAAGGCAGCATTTATAATTACCTGCGATGGAGCGTACCGCGGCGCAAAAGATATTCCATTAAAAAGCGTGATTGATGATGCACTGATCGGTAATAAAACGGTTAAAAAAGTTATTGTTTATACCCGTACCCGTACACCCGTAAGCATGATCAAAGGCCGCGATGTATGGTGGGAAGATGAAATGCGCATTGTAACCGAATCGATGCCGGTGTCTGCACCCACACCGGGAGGCGATGCAGAAGGCGCCGGCTCAGGTGAGGCAGAAATAATGGATGCAGAAGATCCCCTGTTTATTCTTTACACATCTGGCAGTACCGGCAAACCAAAGGGCGTGGTGCATACCTGTGGTGGATACATGGTATGGACAAACTACACTTTTGTGAATGTATTTCAGTACCAGCCCGGTCAAATCCATTTTTGTACGGCAGATATCGGCTGGATAACCGGCCACTCCTACATTTTGTATGGCCCGTTAAGCGCCGGGGCTACATCGCTAATGTTTGAAGGCATTCCTACCTGGCCGGATGCAGGCAGGTTCTGGGACATCATAGACAAATACAAAGTGAACATACTGTATACCGCACCCACCGCCATCAGAAGCCTGATGGGTTTTGGCCTTGACCCATTGAAGGGCAAAGATCTTTCTTCGTTACAGGTACTGGGCACAGTGGGTGAACCCATTAATGAAGAAGCCTGGCACTGGTATGATGAACACATCGGCAAAAAAAAATCACCCATTGTAGATACCTGGTGGCAGACCGAAACCGCGGGTGTATTAATATCTAACCTGGCGGGTATTACCCCATCTAAACCATCTTGGGCTACGCTGCCCATGCCCGGCGTTCAACCATTACTGGTAGATGAAAACGGAAAAGAGGTGACCGAACAGGATGAAGACGGCCTGTACAAAGGGAACCTGTGTATAAAAGCACCGTGGCCCGGCATATTAAGAACCACTTATGGCGATCATGAACGTTGCCGAACAAATTATTTTGCCACCTACGAAAACCTTTATTTTACCGGAGATGGTGCGTTGAAAGATGCAGCTGGCAATTACAGAATTACGGGCCGCGTAGACGATGTGCTTAATGTAAGCGGCCACCGCATAGGCACTGCCGAAGTAGAAAATGCTATTAACATGCACGCGGGCGTGGTAGAAAGCGCAGTGGTAGGCTATCCGCATGATATCAAAGGACAAGGTATTTATGCTTATGTTATTTACCAGGGCAATGGCGGAGATGAATCGCTTACACGGAAAAATATAACAGCCACGGTTAGCCGCATTATTGGGGCTATTGCCAAACCGGATAAGATCCAGTTTGTAAGTGGCTTGCCCAAAACAAGAAGTGGCAAAATCATGCGCCGTATTTTAAGAAAGGTTGCCGAGGGTCAGCTGGAAAACCTGGGAGATACCTCTACCCTGCTCGACCCGGGAGTGGTAGATGAAATTACAAAAGGAAAGCTGTAACGGAGAATTTATATAGCGCTTCGCATGGCCAGTAGTTCGTTCACTCTGGCATCGCCCAGCGATTGCCATATTTTCTGCTGTTTCCATTCTGCCATCCAGCCTTTGCACTTATAGGCGAAAATACCGGTAAGCACCATCGTTGCCAGCAGGGTAACAGCGTACAGCCATCCCCATAAAAAAAAGGTAACTGCCAGCAATGCCATCAGCCAGAAACAATATTTAAAAGAATAACAGACTACAAATATCCAGCTGTAAAAATCTTTACGGTATACTTTTTTATCGGCTATCCACCGGGCAGTGGCTACCGGCATTGCATTGAGCAATAGCCCCAGCAGGTAAAAAGGAAAACCAGCCACCAAAACCAGCTTCTTCCAACCGGCAAAAGCGCCTCGGACAATTACCGTTTTATCAGACAGCCCGGTTGCAGCCAGGGCATTAAAATACACGCCGGCACATAATTGTTTATTGTTCCATACAACCGGTGCGGTATTATTGATGGCAGCGCAAACTGACCGCTCGCGCTCCAGTTGTTGAATGGATGCAATCTTCCAAGAGCCAGCTGTCGGAAGATGATTGTTTCTGCAAATGGTTAAATATTGCCCGGCTGTTTCATCACGCTTGCTATCTTCAATATGCAATACCAGTTGTGCAGTTGCCGCGTGGGCATCCTTGCAAATATGCAACAGTGCGGCCGCCTGGTTCTTTTTGTATTCGCTTATATAGTTGGCCAGCTGCAATGGTTTGCCGGCATGTACCGCAACAGCAGTTCTGCCTGCTACCGGGTGATCATAAGTGATGCCAATGGGCACAATGGGAATGTCTGTTGAAAAGTTTTGCGCCACCGCTGTATCAAAAGCCAGCCGGAAGACGCCTTTACGAAAAGGCAATAACCGGTGTTCTGTATGACTGCTGCTTTCAGGAAAAAAAACAATGATACCCCCTTTGGAAAGAATTTGCTGGCCTGTGCTAAAACTGCCGGTATTGGCTGTAAGGGTATTTCGACCGGCCTGATGACTGTGTACAGGCATCATATGAAACCACCACAACAGGGTTTGAATGGGTTTGTTAACAAATACATCTCCGCGGGCAAAAAACCAGGCGCGTCTTTTTAGCAATATGCCCAGTAATGCGGCATCCATTAAAGACGAGTTGTGGTTGGCAATAATAATGACTGGGCCAGTGGGGGGTATATTTTCAAAACCGGTTACATAAATATGCCGGTAAAAAAAACGCAAGCCCGCCGTCATTAAAATTTTTGCAAAGGAGTAAAGCATACCAGATGTTCCGTATGAAGCCGGACCATCTTAAAGATACTCAACGTACAGCGTTGCGCCGAACGGGGCAATTTAAACTTTCTTATAAGTTGATTCAAGACAACTCTACCGTTGTATAGTAACGGGTGTGCCTACGGGTATTAATGTATATAACTCATCTACTTCCTCATTCTTAAGCGAGATACAGCCATTGGTCCAGTTCTGAAAAAAATCAACTGCCATATCATCTCGCTGCCAGGTGCCGTGTATACCTATACCGCCGCCTATTTTAGCACTTTTTGGAAGCAATCCTTTTGCTTTGCGCTGGTTAAATTTTTCGTAGTCGGCCTTGGTGGGATAATCAATCAGCATCATTTTATCCCATTTTTCATGTGGCCGTTTAGAGGCAATCTTGTAAACACCTTCAGGCGTTTTGCGGTCTCCCTCCAGCATTTTATCATCCAGGCTTTTGCTGCCAAATACAACCGGGTAGGTGGCATACCAACCATCATCGTCATATACCCTTAATTCATAATCAGATTTATCAATGATAATGTACGGTTTGCCGGATAACCCGTCGTTAAAAAAACGGTGTTTCACCAGTCTTTTATTGGTGTGAGATGAAAATGCCAACAGGCCCAGTGCCAACATAATGGTGCAGGCAACCAATACTCTTTTCATGACTGGTATTTTTTACAAGACTTAAAATTAAAAAATGGATGAAAGTGTAAAAAACTAAACATGAATGCAGTGCAAATTTTATGCTATATAACGCTGGTGGCAGTGGTATATTTTTAAGGTGGAAAAGTTTTAAGTTTTTGTTGGCTACCAAGTGTATTAAGAAAGGGTTAACATACGCTCATCACAGCAGTAAAAAACCTTGCTATCGCCGTTATTCTACGATTTCTTTTTTACTACGAGGTATAAAAAAACCGGCATTTTTATGCCGGCTATACTATTATATCGATAATGGTTGTTACCAGTTGCTGAACCGAAGACCCACATTGTATGGCGTTTGATCTAATCCTTTTTCAAACATACTTTGGGTAGCCAGTGAGCCATACAATTTTACAAAACCGAGTTGCAGTTCGGCCACATAGCTTATTTTGAACGGCCGGAGGTAGAAATCATCGTGGGTTTTTTGTTTGCCATCTTCACTGGTAATCATTTTCTGCCTTGATGAATAGAGATACCCCGCACTCACACCCGCGCTAAAACCAAAAGACCGGTTATAATCATTGTTGGGTGTGAAATTGAAATTGAGCATAAATGGTACCGTAACGTAATCGGCCGCCAGCTTGTTTTTCTTATAATGACGGGTGATGTCTTTTGTAAAAATATTATTGGCCTTATCGTACCACAGCGGGTCTTCAAAACGGTAGTTGTTGAGCTCAATGCCAATACCGTACTTTAGGTTTACCACGTTTTTAATTACGTTGAGGCGTTGCATAAACAGCCAGATGTTTACGTCAATTGACTTACCATTGCGCAGGTTAAAATTCTCCTTGTTAATACCAGGGGCCACTACACCGGAAGTAACAGCATTGGCATAGTTGGTTTTATCGCTGAAATTAGCAAAACCAAGGTCGAGAATTACCCAATTAGTGCTCACATTGCGCCTGTAATGCCGTTGCCGCGAAATTTTTACTGAGCCATCCCTGTTTTCATATTGCCCGTCTCCTTTTTTTACAATAATAAGGCTGCCGATGCGAATGGTATCTGATTTTTTGTCCTGTTCGTTCGTAGTATCTGTTTGTGCTATTGCGTTTACGCCCACACACAATCCTACCAGTAATACATACATTTTACGCATAAAAATATTTTGCTTTTTTTAAATAAGGTTTATCGTACAGCAATTTCAAAACCGCCAATAAGAATGCTTTTATTTTTGCTGTCGTCCTCGCTGTTAGTGGTTTTTTTAGCAATCAGGCGTGAAGCCTTCCTGAAAAAACCGCGCAGCGAATTTTTGGTGTTAACAGAAGTGTTGAGCACTTCCAGTTCATTGTTGTTATTGGCAACAGCCTGTGTGGCTATCGCTTTTTCGTTATCATCGGTATCGGTATAAGTAAGCTGGTGATCAGTTACAGACTTGCTTGCTGCAGCAGCGATATCTGTATTGATAACAGCCTGTTTCCTGTTTTCGTTTTTAAATGAAGATACACGGGCAGGCGCAATCCGGTTGTCATTGCCCTCAGCAGTTACTTCCTGCTTTTTAGGAGCAACAACCGCCAGTTCAGCTATATTGCGCGCATCCTTTTCAACTTTTGTCTGAAAGGCTGCGGTGTTGGTATGAACCGCCCGGTTGTCTTTAATTTTCGGTATAGTGTTATTATCATTCTTGGTGGCCATCATTTCCTTTTCCGGCTGTTCGTTGCTGTTAGTATCAGAACTTGTCTTTGTTTCTTTATTGTTAAACGATGGTGGCTGCGGATTAGTTACAGCCGGTGTGGTTTTAACAAACTTGGTACCAGGACTATTGGTGTTGGTTGACCTGGTTAACCAAAATACACCCGCTGTCAGCAATACCATGGCTGCTGCAGCAATGCGCCACCACCTGAAAGGCACCACCCTGTCGTCTTTTTCTTTGCGGTACAGGCTTTCCTTATTTTTAAATACCACATTGTTATCGGCCCGCAGTTTTACTTCTTGTAATAATTCAAAAGATGGCTGTAGTTGCGGATGCTGGTACACAAATTCTTCTACAGCAGATTTTTCATGGGCGGTAAGCTCATCATCAGCATATAAAATAAAAAACGATTCGTAGTTGGTCAGCGAAATGACTGCTCCCGCTTCATGCATCGTTTTCATCAAGGCTTCTTTGTCAGAATATGTCACGGAGTCATCCGGACTGCATTTAAACTGCTGAAACAAATCCAGTTCTGCCTGCATACCGGGGTTAGCGGCAATAAATGCTTCCACTTCTTTTCTGTCTGCAGCAGAGAGTTCATTGTCTGCATACAGCATGAAGAATTCTTCGTAATTATTTCTGGTAATGTTCATGTTGTTTATTTAATGCTTACAGCACATTTTCGGGGCTCACCAAATAATTTTTTAATTGTATCCTCGCCCGGTACAGGTACACTTTTACCTGGCTTTCATTCAGTCCGGTAATGATTCCTATCTCTTCATAACTATACCCTTCATAATCTTTTAACAATACCAGGCTGCGTTGCGTTTCGCTCAGTGTATCCAGCGCCTGTTCCAGCACTTTTTTAAGGTTGCTTACGGGTTGGTTGGTAACACGGGTTTCTTCATTGAATGTATCTTTCAGGTGTATTCTTTTTACTTTCCTGATATGGTCTATCATCTGGTGGTACGCCACAGTAAACAGGTACGATTTGCTTTTTGCGGCATCTACTCCTTCGCGGTTGATCCATAGTTTTTCAAAAGCAGTCTGCACCACATCTCTGGCGTCTTCTTCATGCCGCAAATTTTTGAGGATAAACCGGTAAACGTTATCCGCAAATTGGCGCACACATTCATTGTAATCTTTCTCAGTCATAAAACAGTTCCAGGCAATGCGCTGGTTAAGTATGTTATCAATTAGGTGTTCTCAAAGCTATTAGTATCTTTTAAATGGCGGCCGCCCATTTCCACTTGTCCGCAAACTCCTTTTTGCACCGTTTAATACAAGTAATACGAACAACCCCTGCAGGAAGTTACACCCTGCCGCCAATTTCTCACAAAAAAAGCCCTGCCGGTACGGGCAGGGCTTAGTTATTTAGTATATATCGTATAATTAATGTACTACGCTGAGCAGGTGACGTGTAACAGATTGCCAAAGTAGGCCATCGCCAGCCTGCATTTGGGTGTCTGACTCAGGGGCGGGGGTACCTGCAGGACATGCATTCTTTTGAATTCCGTGCTGCACAGGCACTGCTGCAACAAATAAACCCCCAATAAACAGTAATAGGATAAGCATCAGGGTGACAAAGGTTTTGGCTTTCATGATTCGTTATTTACATTGATAAGACGAAGGTATCAGCAAAATGTTACAGGCGGTAGCGAAATTGTACGAACTGCGGCTTTTGCCTGACAAAAAGCCTAAAACCGCCGGTAAAGTCCCGAAGAGCGGGTGCATGTTTTGCCATCAACTGGCTGTTTCCATTACTTTTGTGCTTCTAAAAAAGTATCAATGAACCAGGCTTTTGTACAACGCATCGCTAAAGAAGTGGACGAGATACGCAGTGCCGGATTGTTTAAAACCGAGCGCATCATTACCAGCGAACAGGGACCCGAAATAACAGTAAACGGAAAAACCGTTTTAAACTTTTGCGCCAATAATTACCTGGGCCTTTCTGCCCACCCAAAAGTGATAGAGGCTGCCCACAAAGCCATTGACACACATGGTTATGGTATGAGCAGCGTGCGTTTTATCTGCGGCACGCAGGATATTCACAAAGAACTGGAAGAAAAGATTGCCCGCTTCCTGGGTACCGAAGACACTATTTTATATGCAGCTGCTTTTGATGCCAACGGCGGTGTGTTTGAACCGCTTTTTAATGAGCAGGATGCAATCATCAGCGATGCGCTAAACCACGCTTCCATTATAGACGGGGTACGCTTGTGCAAGGCACAGCGGTTGCGGTATGAACACAATAATATGAGTGACCTGGAAGCGAAATTGAAAGAAAGTGCCGGCTGCAGAAGCAGGATAATTGTAACCGATGGTTCATTCAGCATGGACGGCACCATTGCGCAACTGGATAAAATCTGCGACCTGGCCGACCGGTACGATGCCATTGTGATGATTGATGAATGTCATTCAAGCGGGTTTTTGGGCAAGAATGGGCGGGGCACCCATGAATACCGCGGTGTGATGGGGCGGATAGATATTATTACCGGCACATTGGGCAAAGCGCTGGGCGGCGCCAGTGGCGGCTTTACTAGTGGCAATGCCGCAATTATCGAAATTTTAAGACAACGCTCGAGGCCTTACCTCTTTTCAAATACCCTTGCACCATCTATTGCCGGCGCTTCTATTGCCGTGCTGGATATGCTGAGCGAAACAACCGCTTTAAGGGATAAGCTGGAATACAATACTACTTATTTCAGGCAGCAAATGACAGCCGCCGGTTTTGATATAAAGCCCGGCGATCACCCTATTGTTCCGATTATGTTGTACGATGCGGTGGTGGCGCAAAATTTTGCTGCGGCCCTGTTGCAGGAAGGCATTTATGTGATAGGATTCTTTTTCCCGGTGGTGGCCAAAGGCCAGGCACGCATACGGGTGCAGTTGAGTGCAGCGCATACACAGCATCACCTGGATGCCGCTATAGCCGCGTTTACAAAGGTGGGCAAAGCGCTTAAGGTAATTGCGTAAACCTTATTGAGTGGTGCTGGTGGTAAAACTGCCATCCATCAAACGGGGCCTAAGTTATTTTCCGGCTATCATGCTGATCTCAACATTTACATTTTTAGGCAATCCCTTTACCGCCACGGTTTCGCGGGCCGGAAAATGGCCTGAGAAATATTTGCCGTAGACTTCGTTTACGGTGGCAAACAAACCCATATCACTTAAGAAAATAGTGGTTTTGATACTGTGGCTGAAATCCATTCCCGCCTGGCTGAGAATGGCTTTTAAGTTATGCATTACCTGGTGGGTTTCGCCAATAACATCGGTAGCATCTATGTTGCCGGTGGCAGGGTTAATGGCAACCTGGCCAGAAATAAAAAGCATGTTCCCAAATTGAACCGCCTGGTTATAAGGGCCGATAGGCGCCGGGGCGCCAGAAGTATTGATGATTGTTTTTTCCATGCCCAAATGTATATAAAATTTAAGGTCGCCTCTATTTCGCTGAAATGGGGTTCCTTTGTTAAAAAAAGGGATACATGAAACTGGCAGTCATTACCAATGAAGTGCTGAAGGAGGAGTTTCTTAGTAAAAACGGGCAACACACTGCAAACGTTTACTTTGTTAATGAGCCGCAGGATGTGCCAGCAGATAGTTATATTGTTTTTGATTTGCTGTTTGAATACAGCAATGAAAGAGTTTCTTTGTTAAAGCAATTCTTACCACGTCCTGTTGTAATTAACGCGGTAACCGATACCCTCCAGAGCATTGGACAGCCTTTTATACGCATCAATGCGTGGCCAACATTTTTAAAAAGAGACATTACAGAATTGGTGGCCGTGCCCGGTAAAGAAGCCATTGTGCAGGCAATATTTGATCAATTGGGTTGGCGAAGCCAGCTGGTTCCTGATATAGCGGGTATGATAAGCGCACGCATTGTGGCTACCATCATTAACGAAGCATATTTTACCGCCGCAGACAAAGTAAGTACCAAAGACGCTATTGATACTGCCATGAAACTGGGCACCAATTACCCGTATGGGCCTTTTGAATGGGGTGAAAAAATTGGCCTGAAAAATATTCATACATTGTTGCTTCAATTATGTAAAGAAAAAAATTTATATGAAGTTTCAACACTATTACTGGATGAGTTATAAAACTAATGTCGAATAACTAAGTATTGTTCTTTATAAAAACAGTTATGATAAAAATCGATCAAATTTTTTTAAAATTTTTTTTTGAGAAAAAATAACGGTTATGATACTAGCTTTTTTTGGTATAAAAATTTTACGAGATATTACTTAGGTAAAATTTATCAGCATTAAGATTATTACAACTTATAATACAAATATGTCGCTTATTTTAAACATAGATACCGCTACCACACAAGCAAGCGTTTCACTGTCGTTCAACGGAAACGTGCTACAGGAGCGGGTTAACGGGCAGTCCACTGATCATGCTGCATGGATACACACTGCTATTGATGACATGATACGCGCCGGCAATCATCATTATCGTTTGCACGATTTGAATGCAGTAGCCGTTGTTGCAGGGCCTGGTTCTTATACAGGATTACGCGTAGGCATGTCAACTGCAAAAGGGCTTTGTTATTCGTTAAATGTCCCATTAATAATATTGAATACTTTGAAGGTTATGACACATGCAACCAATGAAGAAATTTCACCATCTCAATTATTAAGCCCTATGATTGATGCGCGGCGAATGGAAGTATTTACCGCGTTGTATGATCAGGACTTACATGAATTGATCGCACCCTGCGCTATGATATTAAAGGAAGATTCCTTTTCTGAATGGCTAAATAAACATGAGATTGTTTTTTTTGGAGATGGTAGTACTAAGTGGAAAGAAATTGTGCAGCATGATAACGCAGTTTTCAGAAATTCTTTTTATACCGCACACCATATTGCGTTTCTCTCAAACTATGAATTCAGGCAACAGGCATTTTCAAACCTGGCATATACTGAACCCATTTATCTGAAAGATTTTTACGCCCCCAGAAAATTAACAGGCTGATAACTCTTTTTAACCTTAAAATTGATATTATGCTTATTGCCACCGCTGAAAACCTTGAGAAGAACACTTTGCAAATGCAAAAACCATTATTAGCCATGAACACATCTGTCAACCATTTGATTGTACGGCAGCACGAAGGAGAACCGATAAAAATTGATTTTTTACAGGTAAAGAAAGCTGCAGTAACCTTAAGAGCCATCAACCATAAATTACGGCAACAAATAATGCGCCTGCTCGAAGACCACCAGCGCATGACTGTAACAGAAATCTATGTACAATTACGTCTTGAACAATCAGTTGCTTCTCAACATCTTGCCATTTTAAGAAGGGCCGGTATTGTTGAAACGTTCAGAGACGGCAAATATATTTCTTACTCTATTAACGCCGACCGCCTTGCCCAGTTGAACAACCAGGTGCTGGGTATCATAAATTAATAGTTACTACGCACTCGCCTTACCAAAGCGGCTGCCCCATGGGGTTGCCGCTTTTTTGTTTTTTAGTACTTTTGCTCAAATTTTCTTGTATGTTCATTAAACAGTTGTACACCGGTTGCCTCAGCGAAGCAGCTTATTATATAGAAAGCGAAGGAGAAGCAGCAGTGATTGATCCGTTGCGCGATACAGACGAATACGTTGCCCTGGCAAAAGAACGTAATGCCAGCATCAAATATATTTTTGAAACCCATTTTCACGCAGATTTTGTCAGCGGTCATATAGACCTTGGTCAAAAAACAGGTGCACCAATTATCTATGGCCCCAATACCATTACCAACTATCCGGTTACGGTAGCTAAAGACGGTGCTGTGTTTACGCTCGGCAAAATAAGCATTGAAGTTTTACATACGCCCGGCCATACACTTGAATCTACCTGTTACCTGTTAAAAGATGAAGAAGGCAAACCACATGCAGTGTTTACAGGCGACACGTTGTTTGTTGGCGATGTTGGCCGCCCAGACCTAGCCCAGGAAGGTAATACCATTACCATGGAAGACCTGGCAGGCATGCTGTACGACAGCCTTCAGCAGAAAATTATTACTCTGCCAGATGATGTGTTGGTATATCCCGCACACGGCCCGGGCAGCAGCTGCGGCAAAAACCTCGGCCCCAATACTTACAGCACCATTGGCGAAGAAAAGCAAACCAATTATGCCCTGCGCGCAACATCTAAAGCAGATTTCATTACCGCGGTTACAGATGGGCTGGCAGCGCCACCACAATATTTTCCGGTAAACGCAAAAATTAATAAAGAAGGATATGAAAGCCTGGATAAACTGCTGGGCAAAGCGTTGCAACCCCTTTCTGTCACCACCTTTAAAGAAAAGATGAAAGACGAGTCCATCATTATTTTGGACACGCGCGATTCTGCAGTATTCATAAACGGGTTTATACCCAACTCCATCAGTATTGGGCTAGATGGGCGCTTTGCTGAATGGGCAGGCATGTTGCTGCCGTTTGATAAAACCATACTTATGGTAACTGAACCAGGCAAAGAAGAAGAAACGGCAATCCGATTGGCCCGTGTAGGTTTTTCAACCGTGGAAGGCTATCTGCAGGGCAGTTTTGAAGCCTGGCAGACAGCAGGTGAATCAATAGATATGATTGTGGAAATTGAAGCAGATGAGTTGGCGATGGATTTACCGCACGATAAAAAAATGGTAGTAATTGATGTACGCCGCGAAACAGAATTTGCAGACGGTCATGTGAAAGGTGCCATTAATATTCCGCTTAATGATATGACTGACCCGGGTGTGATGGCCAACCTCGATGAAACCAAGAACCTGTACGTGCATTGTGCCGGCGGATACCGCAGCATCATTGCCGCATCGTTGCTTAAACGCCAGGGCATACATAACCTGCACAATGTAATGGGTGGTTGGGCAAAAATCAAAGAACAAAAGAATATTCAGACCGCTAAAGAAACCAGTGTGCTGAATTAATTTGCTGATGTCGGATGTCTGATGTCTGATCGCTGATCGCTGATCTCTGATTTCTGATCTCTGATTTCTGATCTCTGATTTCTGACCTCTGGCAGCGCGCAACTACTCAATCCATGCCTTTGCATATTCCTGCTTCCACTCGTGCTTCCAACGGTTGTGGCTCCAGAGATACAACGACGGTTGCTGGTGGATGCTGCGTTCCAAATGTTGCGCATATCTTTTTGTAAGTTCACCCGGCGGCAGCACACCTGCATTTTCTGTAAGTAATGAGGCACTCAGATGGTAATGCCCGCGCCGCGGCTTGCTGATAGCAACAAATACCACCGCCATATTGCCCAATTGGGCTCCCCGTTCCGGCCCTTTTAAAAAAGCGGTGGGTGAATTAAAAAATTGTAACCAGTGACTTTTAGCGGGTAGCGGCGGACTTTGATCTGCCATTAGCGCCAACAGGTAAGTACTATTGCGAAATGGCAGCATGGCACGCCGCATATCATTAAAGGGCAGCAATACAGATCCAAACCGGCTGCGGATATATAGAAATAACCGGTTAAATACACCATTGCTCAAAGGAGAATACACACACAACGTTTTTACTCCCTGCAGCGTAACAAATGCATTGGCCCACTCCCAATTAAACTGGTGACCCAGTAATACATAACAACTGCCGGATGCATAAGCCTTATGTAGTTCGTCTAAATTGCCGCTCATGCGTTTGCGCAATGAAGTTGCAGAAATACTCATGAGCTTTAAAGCCTCTATCCAGTTATCCCAAAAATCTTTGTAAAACTGGCGGGCAACCGCATTTATTTGAGTGGGTGTTTTTTGAGGAAAGGCAAGGGCCAGGTTTTTATACACCACTTCTTTTCTGTAACGCGCTACATGGTATGTTACAAAATAACAAAACCCGGAAAGCAGGTATAGAACACGTAAAGGCAACAGCGAAATAACATAGAGTATACCAAAAACAATATAATACATTGCGTAAACTTGTATTAGCCCAACAAGAAACCAGCTCATTCATCCATTCTATCAATAACAAAACTACTGAATGGAGTAATACAATTTACAGCAGAAACGGTTCAATGCGTACAGACTGAAAATACTTTATAGTATGACCGGCAGCGGAACCGGTTGCTCTGAACATACCCATTGCGGAGCATATTCATCTTTCCAGGAGTGCTTCCAGCGGCGGTGGCTCCATAGGTAATTTCCCGGGTTCTGACGTATGCAATTTTCTACGTACCTAACAAACATTTGCGTAAGCGCGCCTTCGGGCAGATCATTGGGTGCAGCCGTGGCCATCTCACAGGTAAAATGATAATGCCCTCTTTTTGTTTTGTAAAAGTTAACAAATACCACAGCTGTATCTTTTAATCGAGCGCCTTTTTCCGGGCCTGCAACAAACGCGGTGGGCTTGTTAAAAAAAGACAACCAATAAACGCTGTTCAGGTTGCCGGGGTTTTGATCTGCAGCCAGCATCAACGCATAATGTTCTTTAGACAATTCTTCAAAGGTTGTTTTGAATTGCGTGGCGGGTATTAAAACTGTTCCGTATTTTTTTCTCAGGTTATAAAAAAAAGTATTCAATGGTTTATTGCTGATGGGCATGTATACGCCCAGGAACCTGATGTTAACGCTTCTTACTACGGTCCACTGCACCAACTCCCAGTTAAAATTGTGCATCGCATGCAACTGAATATTTTTACCAGTTTTAATAGCGGCCTCAATACCGCTGTAATCACCTGTTACCCTGCGCCGGGATGCTGCTGCGCTCATCGACAGCATTTTCACTACTTCTATAAATGTGTCGGTAAAATTGTGGTAAAATGCTTTAGAGATAGCTGTTTTTTCGGCCGCTGTTTTTTCAGGAAAGGCAATATTGAGGTTGGCCATTACCACTTCACGCCGGTATTTAAGGATATAATAAAGCAGGCCATAGATGCCGTCTCCAACTATATAAAGCAACCGCAACGGCAATAAAGATAAAATATACAAAAACCCATAAAGAACATAGTACATTGGCGGATTGGTGGGGATTAACAACCGTTATCTGATCAAACATTAAAGCTATAGTTATTTACCAGCACATTGCCCACGTTACAACACAATGTTTTGCACCATTTCACTTTTTGCCGGGTAATCAGTATTAAAATGCAGCCCACGGCTCTCATGGCGTAATTGCGCGCATTTTACCACCACATAGGCCACAGTAATCATATTTCTTAGTTCGCAAAGTTGGGGCGATACTGTGGTGCCCGCATACAGCAATTCTGTTTCTTCCCACAACAAATCAAGCCTTTTCATGGCACGTTGCAAACGTATATTGGTACGCACAATACCAACATAATCGCTCATCAGCAATTGCAGTTCTTTAAGGCTTTGTGTAATGAGGATCATTTCTTTGGGATGCGTGGTGCCGTCTGTTTTCCAATCGGGCAGGTGATTGATAACACGCACGCTTTCAATTTTTTTAACAGCATCTTCATAACATCGATGGCCAAATACCATGGCTTCAAGCAAAGAGTTGCTGGCAAGTCTGTTCGCGCCATGCAGGCCGGTACTGGCGCATTCCCCGGCCGCATACAGGTTCAGCACAGAGGTTCGGCCCCATTCATCTGTTTTAATACCACCACAACTATAATGTGCAGCCGGCGATACCGGAATCATGTGACGGGTAACGTCTACGCCAATACTCAGGCATTTTTCATAAATATTCGGAAAATGGTGAATGAATTTTTCTTTGTCCATGTGACGGCAATCGAGGTATACATGTTCAGTACCGGTAATTTTCATTTCGCTGTCGATAGCCCTGGCTACAATATCGCGTGGGGCAAGGTCTTTCCGGGGATCATAACGTTCCATAAATGCCTCCCCGTTTTTATTGCGCAATATGCCGCCATCGCCGCGTACCGCTTCCGTAATTAAAAAGGCTTGTCCGCCTACACCCGCTTCATACAAAGCCGTTGGGTGAAACTGGATGAACTCCATATTTTCTATCCTGCCTTTTGCCCGGTATAACATGGCAACGCCATCACCCGTAGCAATAGAAGGGTTGGTGGTAGTACGGTATATTTGGCCGTTGCCACCGGTTGCCAGCAATGTAATACGGGCAACTATTTTTTCTACGTGGTTGTTTTGTAAGTTGAGTGCATAAACGCCGTAGCATGTAATGTCAGGCGTAGCTTTAGTAACCAGGTAACCGAGGTGGTGCTGCGTGAGTATATCCAGCACAAAACAATGTTTGATGATCTCAATGTTGGGTTGTTTGGCCACTGCATCCACCAGTGCACGTTCCATTTCTTTGCCCGTTACATCTTTGTGGTGCAGTATGCGGTATTCGCTGTGGCCGCCTTCCTTGCCCAGCAAATAGTCGCCCTCGGGGTCTTTATCAAACTGTGCGCCCCATTCAATCAATTCACGTATCCGGTCCACGCCTTCCTTTACTACAATTTCTACAATGTGTTTGTTGCAGAGGCCGTCGCCGGCTATCAATGTATCCTCAATGTGTTTGTCGAAACTATCCTTTTCATTATCCCACACACCTGCAATACCGCCCTGGGCATATTTTGTATTGGTTTCATCGGTTCTGGTTTTGGTAATTACCGTTACCTTTTTATCCGGAAAATGCTGCGCCACTTTCAGTGCGTATGTTAAGCCGGCAATACCTGAGCCCACTACCAAAAAGTCTGTTTGAATCATATAAGTGATGTTAAGCTTTAATTCGCCCCTTTAGCAAACTGTTTCAATACTTACAAATGCAGGGCCGTGTTTTGCACCTGCGTGTTATTTTCAGCAAGATACAGTAAAGAACCATTGGTAAGGGCAAACTGCGCCAGGCCGTAAGTAAGCATTACCCCAATATCTCCTGCCGGCAGTGGATGATAAAATTTGTTAATCGCCAGTAATGAATCAGACACAACAAAAAGTATTGCACCCGTTATGAAATAGGTTCGTATTGGCCGGCTGTTGTAATCTGCAGCATGGGCCGCAGTGATAAGCATGGTGGTAATTACTGCAGCATATACGCCCACAGGTATTTTTAAATGGCCTGTATACGGATAAAGAAAAACAAACAGCAGCAACGCATAGGTAACAGCCGCGGCTATGAGGTATACATTCCACGCCAGGGGCGATGCTGTTGAACGGCGTACACGCACAAAAAAAACAATGTACATAACATGTGCCAGCAGAAAGGCAGCCAGGCCCGCGATAAACCAGCCATTGCCGTTTTGTAACAGACATACATCGCCTATCCATGAAAAAAACAAAGCCGCTGCTATACAATAGCGCAGCGGCAATTTTTTGGGCGATGCAAGTATGAACCAGGTAAACAACACTACCATCAGTAACGGCTTGGTAAAAAAGCGAAGCCACGGCCAGTGCATGGCAATGGATACGAGGTGCAATAGCAAAACCGCAAAAAATAAAAAGCTCCAGTATTTGCTGTTCATGAAGAGGATTAATACGAAATATCAAGCGCCAGCTGTTCCGGATGCGCCAGGGTTTCCAGCAAATCCGTTTTTACCAGAACGGTTTTTTTATCCTCGCTAAGAACGGCCTTGCTGTTGTTGGAAAGTTTTTTTACCGCTCGTGGTAGTTTTACAGATAGCGTATAATCCATTTGTCCAAACATGCTGCTTACCTGTTTCAGTTCCTCCAGTTTCATGCTTTTTGTAAATTCTTCATAACGCGCCTGGTTCACCTGGCGGCTGTAAGATCCGTCTTTCACAGTAATATCATATACAGAAGACAATTGTTGCATTCCCTTTTCTCCGCCCTGGTCTGCGCCTCCGTTATTAGGCAGGTTTTTACCAACTCCGCTAAACATGCTCCTGAGGCCGCCTGATGAGCTATTTAAACTTTGATACAATTGCTGTAGTTTATCGGTAGAAGCAAAAGGAAAACTCATATCAAATTTGCCGATGCTTTCTTTTACATTCATGATAAGATGAACTTTTCCATCGCGCAGCAATTCTTTTTTATCGGCAGCTATATCTTTTGCGGTGTCTACATAATCTTTCATCTGCATAGTGGTATCGTACGCCCTGTCCATACCGTCTTTGGCCAAAGCTTCCTCGCCCCCAAATCCCTTCAGTAATTCCAGCATTTTACCCAAATCGCTTTTAAGAACCAGCGTGCCGCTTCCATTGCTTTTTATCTCCAGTTCCTCGCGTGTATCTGTACAGGAAATGAATGCCATTGGCAGCAGCAATAATAAAAGAAGGCGTAACTTTTTCATGAAAATATTTTAGGGAAAGGTAAAAAAATTATTGGCAAGTAACCTTGTAATGTACTGTGAAAGTGTGGGTATGCCTGGGCTGAAGCATTAGCAGCCCTATATGGTTGTTAAAGGCGTTTGGCGCAGCACTAAGGTTTTCAATGGCGATGCTGTTACGGTGATCAGGCGTAAATATTTGCAGAAAAGGATAGCTGGCATCAGGAAAAATATTGAGCTGCAAACCGTTGGTGGCATTGCGCAAAGTACAGGCAGCATAGCTATCGTCACCAGTAAGTGTAAAGCAATTATCCAGCATGGTATCGCCTACAGGTTTTTCTTCGGCAAAACCATCATACGGCAGTAATTTACCTGTGGGCACCAGGCGCTCATCAAACTCAAGCATTCCATTGGCGCCAAAATACAGCAACCAGTTGTTGAGTTTGCCTCCCAGTGCAAAGTAAGGGTGCCAGCCATCGCTCATGGGTATGGGCAAATCATCCAGGTTGATAATGGTAGTTTGTACCTGCAGGGTATTTTGCGGCAATAAAGTATACCGTATCTCGCAGGTATAATCAAAAGGGTAACCATTGTCTTCTTCTTTGTAATGATACCTGAATGCTACGCTGGCTTTTTGCTCATCTGCAAACGGCGATATTTTTTTAAACGGCTTATTGTACAGCAGCCCGTGAATAGCGGAGCCGTCCATAAACTTATTTTCAAATTCAAAGTCTTCGCCATCATATACATACTTGCCACCGGGTATACGGCAGGCAAAGGGCGATAGCTTACTGCTTTTAAAACTGCTGGCCAGGTTTTTTTCTAAAGCTTCGGCATCGCTGTAATTATCGATAACATTATGTTGTCCGTTTTTTGTTTGCACGGAAAATGCGTGCAGCATGGCGCCGTATGCGGGCAACACAATTACTTCTGTTTGCGTAGTAGGATCGGTTAATACCACCTGTTGCAATCCGTTTGTGTTGACCTCTGTAATTTGAAATTCCATATTGTAATAGTTATAAATTATGAATGAAGCCTTATGAATGACCGTTTCACCTCATAACTCATAATTCATAATTTTTAATTAGGCGGGTTCAACCCAGGCTTCATTTTCACGCAGCAATGCTATCAGTTCTGATACCGCTATATCGCTGTCAACATTCCGTTTTACAATTTCTTTTCCTTTGTATAAAGTAATTTTTCCGGGGCCGCTGCCTACATATCCAAAATCTGCATCGGCCATTTCTCCTGGCCCGTTTACAATGCAACCCATAATAGCAATCTTAATGCCTTTTAGGTGATTGGTAACCGAACGTATTTTGGCAGTAGTCTCCTGCAAATCAAACAAGGTTCTGCCACAACTGGGGCAACTAATGTATTCTGTTTTGGAAATACGCGTACGCGTTGCCTGTAAAATAGAAAAGGAGGTATTGTTAATGAACTGGTGATTGTTTTTCGTTTCCAGGTAAGTGCGGCCGCTTACTTTGGCATTGGTTACTGTTGCGGGATTATTCATCAGCCAGATGCCATCTCCCATACCATCCAGTAATAAAGCGCCTGCTTCGGCAGAGAAATGTATCAGCTGATCGTCTATAATACTATGGGAGCTTTCCACTGCCAGTATTACCGGGCAAATGATGTGCTGGTTCATCAGCTCCATTATATACCGGCGCACAGACGGCATGCTGTGCGGATGTGAAGACCAGATACACAGCACCACTGTATCGTCTTTCCTGATCTTTTGCAAAATTTCCGGTGCTTCACTACTGTTTGCATCCACCGACACAAAATTTAAAGTGCCCGACCTTTCGTTGTGCAACAGGTAAGAGGCGCCATTGTATAACGGAAAATATTTGGTTTTATCGGGCGCCTGCAGCCAGGTTTCATAATCACAAATTACTTTCAGTGTGCCTGGCAATGCAAAATTGGGTATTTTTTTGGCTGTATAGATATAGTCTGCAGCGCCATCGCTTATATTCCATTTGTCTGTTGCTTCATTGTATGTGTACCCAATGGCCTCCAAACTGGCATGATTGATGTCTGTGGCCTGCATAAAATCTGCCATCACTATTGGTACATGTTTCTTTCCAATATTACTTATCTCTATACTTTCCCTTCTGGCATACGAAAAAGGGGAGTAAGGTAACTTTTCAACCGGAGCGATAGCTGGTGCATCGGCGGTGCACTTTTCACGCGCTTCATATCTTTTTACCAGGTCTTTGCAAACCGGTATTTCAAATTCAGGATCTTCGGTTAGGGATACCCGTATGGTGTCTCCAATACCGTCTTCCAGCAATGTTCCAATGCCAATGGCCGATTTTATTCTTCCATCTTCACCATCGCCTGCTTCGGTAACACCCAGGTGCAGTGGATAGCAATCATTAAATTCCCTGTTCATGGTTTGAACCAGCAGCCGGTAAGCCTGCACCATTACCTGCGGGTTACTGCTTTTCATACTCAGTATGATATTGTGGTAGCTTTCGTTGCGGGCAATGCGCAGAAATTCCATGGCGCTTTCTACCATGCCGTTGGCAGTATCGCCATAGCGGCTCATAATGCGATCGCTCAAAGAACCATGATTGGTGCCTATGCGCATGGCCGTTCCATATTCTTTGCAGATTTTTACCAGCGGGGTAAACCTTTCGCGTATGCGGTCAATTTCTTCGGCATATTCAGCATCGGTATAATCTATTTGTTCAAATTTTTTCTTGTCAACATAATTACCGGGGTTTACCCTTACCTTTTCAACAATGCGCGCTGCAATTTCTGCGGCATTGGGGGTGAAGTGAATATCGGCTACCAGTGGAGTAGCATAACCCCGTTTGCGTAATTCATTTTTTATGTTGAGTAAGTTTTCAGCTTCCTTCTTGCTGGGCGCGGTAATTCTTACCAGCTCCGCACCTGCTTCAATACAACGGATGGATTGTTCCACGGTGGCCATCGTATCCATGGTATCTGTGGTGGTCATGGTCTGAATACGTACAGGATTAAAATTACCCAGCAACAAATCCCCTATTTTTACTTCCAGGGTTTTGAGGCGTTTGTATTGGGTAAGCGACGGACAGTATAACTGCATAATAACTGGGTTTTGACCGGTAAAGCTATTGCTACCAGCCGTCTGCAAAAGTAACAAACATAAGGCGGGTAGCAAAGGGTTAAGGGGTGGCCAAGACACTGAACACCCCCGCAATACTGGTTTTTAGCCTGCTTTAAAAAAATATAAACTAATTGTTATGAAATCAATAACACTGCTGGCGTTCATTGCACTTGCCCTTAACCTGCCATGCAAATTGTTAGCGCAGCCGTTTTCAGCGCAGGTGAGTGAATTTATTGCTTATCCGGCAGGCTCCATTGCAATAACCGATGTAAAAATACTCGACGGCACCGGTGGCCCGGCTAAAGATCATCAAACAGTGGTAATAGAAAAAGATCGCATTACTGCAATGGGCAGTACCGATAAAGTTACCCTACCTGCCGGCGCCACCGTTATTAATGGCGCAGGCAAAACCCTGATACCCGGTCTGGTCATGCTGCACGAACACCTGTATTATACCAGTCCACTGGAAGCATTCTTCCATATTTCCGAAATGCCTTTTACGTTTCCGCGTTTATACTTGGCCGCGGGTGTTACTACTATGCGTACAGGTGGAAGCGTTGAACCGCAGACAGACCTGGCTATTAAACGCATGATTGCAGAAGGCAAGTTAACAGGGCCCGATATGGATGTAACGGCGCCCTATATTGAGCGGCCTGGTTTTGATATTCCTTCACTCAACGTAATTAAAGACACAGCCGAAGCAGCAGCATCAGTTATGTTCTGGTCGGCAAAAGGATGCACCTCATTTAAAATGTACATGCATGCTACAAAAGCAGATCTGTCAACCGTTGTGCGCGAAGCACACCAGCGTGGGTTGAAAGTAACCGGCCACATAGGCGCAATCACCTACCGCGAAGCAGCAGAACTGGGCATTGATAATCTTGAACACGGGTTTATGGCCAGCACAGATTTTGCAAAAGGCAAAAAAGAAAATGAACTGGTAAATGGGCGCAAATCGCTGCTAGAGCTGGATGCAAACAGCGCAGCAATGAAGGACCTTATCCTTTTTCTTATCAATAAAAAGGTGGCCATTACTTCCACGCTGCCCGTATTTGAGCCCTATACAGGGAGGGAAGTGGTACACGGTGGCGGACTGGATGCTTTACTGCCGGAAATAAAAGAAAAGATGCAGGATGAATGGAACCAGATGCAACACAAAGATTCTGCTGCAGTGGCGTTGTTCAAAAAAGAAATGGGTTGGGAAAAACAATTCTATGATGCAGGCGGACTGCTGGTGGCCGGTACAGACCCTACCGGTGCGGGCAGAACCATTGCAGGGTACAGCAATTACCGCCAGATTGAATTATTGGTGGAAGCTGGTTTTACCACTACCCAGGCCATTAAAATCTGTACGCTTAATGGCGCGCAGTACCTGCAAAGGATTAACAACATCGGCACGATTGAAACAGGTAAAAAGGCCGATCTTGTTTTGATTGATGGCGATATTGAGAAAGACATCCGCAACATTCGCCAAACAATCATTGTTTTTAAAAATGGTGTAGGCTTTGATTCAAAAAAAATGTTTGCGTCGGTAAAAGGAAAAGTAGGGCTGTATTAGTTTGGGTTGAGTGGTGAGTGTTAAGTGTTGTGTTGCCTGCGGTTCTTGGCTATTTTAAATTATGCATTTTAAATTTTAAATTCCTGGTATGCGGCCAATCCAGGACTATTTTGAATTCTACATTTTGAATTTTGAATTTGCTTTCATCTGCGAATCTGCGGCCATTTCTTACCACGGAGGAAAAGAGGTTTTCACGGAGTAAAAGAGGAATAATCTGCGAATCTGCGGCCACTCCAGGACTATTATGAATTTGCTTTCATCTGCGAATCTGCGGCCATTTCTTACCACGGAGGAAAAGAGGTTTTCACGGAGTAAAAGAGGGAAATTTGAAGCCATATCACACAAAGCCCATTCATCCCAAAAATCTCAGTTCAGACAAAATTAATCTGCGATTCTGCGGCGGCATGGATTATTTTAAATTATGAATTTTGCATTTTAAATTGTCTATCCACGAATCTGCGGCCATTTTTTACCACAGAGGAAAAGAGGTTTTTACAGAGTAAAAGAGGAATAATCTGCGAATCTGCGGCCAATCCAGGGCTATTTTGAATTTGCTTTAATCCACGAATCTGCGGCCATTTTTTACCACAGAGGAAAAGAGGTTTTCACAGAGTAAAAGAGGAATAATCTGCGAATCTGCGGCCACTCCAGGACTATTATGAATTTGCTTTCATCTGCCGCTACACTCAAAACCTATCTACGGCAAAACATTTTAACTTTTCAGCCGAGCAATCGCTAAATTTATTTCATGAAATTAGTATTCCTTCTGCTTTTACTTCCATGTTCATTGCTCGCGCAATCGTTTAGCGGTGCAGAAATAAAACGATGGGAAGCACAGGCAAAAAAAATTACCATTATTCGCGATAACTGGGGCATTCCGCATATCTATGGCAAAACAGATGCTGATGCGGTATTTGGATTACTGTACGCGCAGTGCGAAGATGATTTCAAAAGGATAGAGATGAATTACATTGAAAAACTGGGCCGGATGGCCGAAATAAAAGGCGAATCCGCTGTGTACGACGATTTACTGATACGACTGGTAATAGACTCTGCCGCTGCAATGGCAGACTACAAAAAAAGCCCGGTATGGTTGCAGCAACTGATGAATGGATTTGCAGACGGCATTAATTATTATCTCTACAAACATCCCACTGTAAAACCGGCATTACTGCATCGCTTTCAACCATGGTACCCGTTGTTATGGACCGACGGAAGCATTGGCGCTATCAACACTGCCGGAATTGAAGAACCAGAATTACAAAACTTTTACACCGGCGGCAACGAAATAGCCGCTGTGCCAAAAACCGAAGAAATACCCACTGGTTCCAACGGCTTCGCGTTTTCGCCTTCCATAACGGCCTTCCACAACGCTATTCTGTATATCAACCCGCATGTAACTTTTTATTTCAGGCCGGAAGTACATGTAGTAAGTGAGGAAGGGCTGAATGTATACGGCGCCGTTACCTGGGGACAGTTTTTTGTATACCAGGGTTTCAACGAACATTGCGGCTGGATGCACACTTCCAGTGCCGTAGACATAGCAGATTTGTATGCAGAAAAAATAACCAGGAAAAACAATACACTGCTGTACGAATATAACCACCAGCAAAAACAGGTGGTACAGAAAAAGATAGTCCTAAGGTATGGTTCAGGGCAATCAACCGTTGTAAACGCATTATTTACAGCACACGGGCCTATAATGGCTAAGCGGAATGGTGAATGGCTGAGCGTGAAAGCGAATAACCGCTCTTTGAATGGATTGATACAAAGCTGGCAGCGCACCAAGGCCACCAGTTTTGCAGCTTATAAAAAAACAATGGATCTGCTGGCCAACACATCCAATAACACGGTATACGCAGATGCAGAAGGAAACATCGCTTACTGGCACGGCAATTTTATACCCGTAAGAGATACTGCATTCGACTGGTCAAGACCGGTAGACGGGGCAACACCAGCTACCGACTGGAAGGGATTGCACCCGGTGAATGAGAGTGTGCATATATATAACCCTGCCAATGGGTGGCTGCAAAACTGCAATTCAACCCCATTTACAGTTGCAGGCATCAATAGCCCAAAAAAAGAAAATTACCCGGCATATATGGCGCCCGATCCTGAAAACTTCAGGGGCGTACACGCCGTGCAGGTACTGGCCCGTGAAAAAGCATACACACTTGACAAAGTAATTGCTGCAGGTTATGATACCCACCTGGCAGCATTTGAACTACTGGTACCAGCAATGGTGAATGCATTTGAAAAAAATATTTCTGCCAGCGATTCATTGTATGCGCGGTTAGCCGACCCCGTTAGTGTTTTAAAAAACTGGGATTTCCGCTGTAGCGAAAACTCTGTTGCCACCACCCTGGCAATAGAATGGGGGCAGCGCGTGATGCGAACCGCTAATAGGCGTGCCAGTACAGACAGGTATGTGATGCAGGACCCTGTAATTATTACCCGTCAGTTGATAGGCACTGCCACACCGGCCGAGTTGCTGAAGCCACTCAATGAAGCCATAATAGAATTGCAGCAAAAATTCGGCAGTTGGAAGATACCATGGGGTAGTATTAACCGCTACCAGCGCATCTCTTCAGATATTAATCAGCAATACGACGACAACCAGCCCAGCCTGCCTGTTGCCTTTACCTCTTCTCAATGGGGTATGCTGGCTTCGTATAACGCGCATTATTTCCCAAACACAAAAAAAAGGTATGGGGTAAACGGCAATAGTTTTATTTGCGCAGTAGAGTTTGGTAAAAAAATAAAAGCCAAATCGCTGCTTGCAGGTGGGGAAAGTGGCGATGTTAATTCTCCGCATTTTGCAGATCAATTGGAGATGTATACCAAAGGCCGGTTTAAAGAGGTGTTGTTTTATAAAGAAGATGTATTGCAACATGCAGAAAAAACATACCACCCGGGGGAATAGTACGCGCACGCCCCTAACCAATTAATAATATCTATGAACGATAACAAAGACATACCCCCGGCGCCGGACCCCGTGCCGGACAACCAGGAAAATCTACCGCCGCCACAGGCAGCCGCCAAAGATATTGTTCCGGAACCGGAACAGCAAACAACTATTGCCTCCACCCAAACTTCACCCACCGATATGGAAGTTCATCATCATCCCCACGTGCATCATAAGAAAAAATGGAAAGATTATGTGTTTGAATTTTTTATGTTATTCCTTGCTGTGAGCACCGGCTTTTTTGTAGAAAACCAGCGCGAACATTATGTAGAGCACCTGAGGGCAAAAGACTACGCTGCCATGTTGCAAAAAGATCTGGCAGCAGATACGGTTATCATCAATATTATTATTGGCTTCCGCAATGACCAGGCAAAAAGATATGCGCAAATCAAAAATATCATGAACACCGTGCCGCTTGAAAAAATAGACCAGCAGCCGTTTGTGCAATTAGTGGCAGATGCGGGCAAATACCTGCACCTGCTTCATAACAATGGTACATTGCAGCAATTAAAATCTTCCGGATCGCTCAGGTACTTTAAAGACACCACGCTGGTTTATACATTAACCAGCTATGAAGAAGACCTGCGCCATGGCGAATACGTTCAGTCTGAGGAAAGAGAATTTTTTACGGATAAAGTGCTTCCTTATAAATTAATACATTTCAATGATCCTGCGGCGGCAGCAACGGGAAGTACCCCATCGTCCTCCGGCAATTACCCCACAGAACTGCTGGTTAATTTCGACAAAAAAGCAATGATGGAATTTTATAACCTGATGGAGCGCAGTGCATCATTTAATGACATGCTGGGCGAAGCTGCTTTAACCAGGCATAAAAACAAAGCTGCTTTACTAATTGAAATGATAAAAAAAGAATATCATTTGAATTAGCGCAGCTGACTGGCAAATCATTATCTGTTTTTCATACTTATGCTTATGAGATATTTTTTATTGCTTTTACTGGCATTACCTGTTACCCTATTGGCGCAGAACAATTACGATGTCATCATCCGTAACGGAAAAATAATTGACGGTACCGGCAATGCCTGGTTCTATGCAGACATTGCCATAAAGGATGGAAAAATTGCACGGGTGCAAAAGAATATTGCAGGCAATGCCACGCAAACAATAGATGCACGCGGACTGGTAGTGGCACCTGGTTTTATAGATGTGCATGGGCATATTGAAGGCAGCGTTTTTGAGAAACCTACTGCAGACAATTATATACACGATGGCGTAACAACTGTTATTACCGGTAACTGTGGCGGTTCTGCAGAAAATTTGCAACAGTTTTTTTACCGCCTGGACAGTATGGGCGTCTCTATTAATGTGGCATCGCTCATTGGCCACAATACTGTACGCCGGCTGGTCATGGGCGAAGTAAACCGGTTGGCCAGTGCTGCAGAACAGCAAAAGATGGAAGACCTCGTAAAACAAGCCATGCAACAGGGTGCTGTGGGGCTATCAACCGGGCTTATCTATTTGCCAGGTATGTATTCCAATACGGAAGAGGTAGTTGGGTTGGCGAAAGCCGCCGCTGCATTTAATGGTGTATATGCCTCACATATCCGCAATGAAGAAAACAGTGTGGTAGATGCCATTAACGAAGCCATCAATATTGGTAAGGCTGCCAATATACCGGTTGAAATTTCTCATTTTAAAGTAAGTGGAAAGAGCAATTGGGGCAGGTCAAAAGAAACGCTTGCGCTAATAGAGCAGGCAAGAAAAGATGGGTACGATGTTACCATTGATCAATACCCTTATACCGCCAGTAGTACCAACCTTGGGGTGCGGTTGCCCGACTGGGCGCTGGGTGGTGGCAGCGATTCATTAAAAGCGCGTATCAATAACCCCGAACAGCACAAACAGATCATTGCCGGCATGCTGGAACAATTAAAAAAGTATAATTATAAAAATTATAGTTATGCCGTGGTGGCCTATCACAGTGCTGATACTACTTTAAATGGAAAAAGCATTACCGAGATCAATACATTAAAAGGCAGAAAATCAAATGCACGGCAGGAAGCAGAAACCATTCTTGATATGATGCTGGCGGGTGGTGCACAAATGGTGTATCATGGTATGGATGAAGATGATGTACGCTATTTTATGAAGTACCCATTTAACATGGTAGGCGCCGATGCGGGTATTGCAACCGGTAAAGGTATGCCGCACCCGCGCGGTTATGGCAGCAATGCCCGTGTGTTGGGAAGGTACGTGCGTGAAGCGCATTTGATTGGTCTTGAAGACGCCATCCGCCGGATGACCTCATTGCCGGCACAAAAATTTCAGCTGAAAGACAGGGGACAGCTAAAAGAGGGTATGGCAGCAGATATTGTAGTGTTTGATGAGAATGAAGTTATTGACCTTTCTACTTATGAACAGCCGCACCAGTTCTCAAAAGGATTTAGCTATGTACTGGTAAACGGCCGTTGTGTTATTGACCATGAGCAGCATACAGGTATTAAGAGCGGCAAAGTATTATTTGGAAATGCAAAAATGTAAAACAAAAGACGGGCATCTATCATTCTCTTTGTATATTAGACCGTTTAAACAATGAATATGAAACAGCTACTTTTCACCGCCGCTTTTATTGCTATGCTGATGGTGGCGGCCGCACAGAACACCATTGGCTTGCAACTATATAGTTTCCGTAATGAGTTTAAAACAGATGTACCCGGTACATTGCAAAAAATAAGTGCTATGGGCATCAGCCAGATAGAAGGCGGTGGCACGTATGGTCTTTCTATGGAGGCTTATAAAGAATTACTGGCTAAGAACAAACTGGTAATGGTAAGTGTGGGTGCAGATTTTAAACAATTGGATTCTAATATTCAATCTGTGGTTACCAATGCAAAGGCGTTCGGCGCCAAATATGTAATGTGTGCCTGGGTACCGCACAAAGAAGGTTTTACACTGGAGGACGCAGATAAAGCAATTGCAGTATTCAATAAAGCAGGAAAAGTGTTGAAAGAAAATGGCATCACATTTTGTTACCATGCACATGGCTATGAGTTTGGACCGTATAACAACGGAACCATGTTTGATTATATGGCCAGCAAAATGGATCCTGCCTATGCCAACTTTGAAATGGATGTTTTTTGGGTTAAACATCCCGGTCAGGACCCTGTGGCTTTACTAAAAAAATACCCCGGACGTTTTCCACTGATGCATTTAAAAGATCGCAAACCTGGTACCCCCGATAGCCAGGATGGAAGGGCGCCAGATGAAACCAATGTGGTGTTGGGTGCGGGCGATGTTGGTATTGCAGCTATTATGAAAGTGGCCAAACAGTATGGCGTTAAATATTATTTTATAGAAGATGAGTCACCGCATGCTATGGAACAGGTGCCGCAGAGCCTAAAATTTTTAAAAGGATTGAAATAATAAAAATTAGTGTTGGTGTATCCCTGCTACAGATTACAAATCTTTAGCGGGGATTTTTTTGATACCGCCTTTTCTATCTGAAATAACCATGTAAGAATTTTTGGCTTTGGTTTCAGCAATAACATCTTTAATCGCTTTTTCTAAAGCAATTTTTATTTCAGCGCTGATGTCTTTGTGGATTTTATGTTTTCCCATTTTTATCAATAAGGTTGAATAGGGTAAAGTTAATAATTTCGCGGAAGCCGTCAGCGTACTTTGCAACTAGTTCATAATCATTACCTGAATTATCAAATAAATACCATCCATTGGCTTTTTTCGCATACCGAGTAAAATTGTTGATGCCTTTATGATATCTTCTTTGAATTACATCTTTTGGAATCGAATGACCCCCTTTGCTAACTCGAATTGCTACACGTTCAATTGCAAGCTGAACACTATCTAGATAAACGAAAAACATTAGGACTTCATAACCTTTTAATTGGGCTTTATCAATAATATCCAGGTAGGTTAACCCAGATAAGGTCGTTTCAAAAGCAAAACTTTCCAATTTTTCTAACATTTGATTAATAAGATTGAGCATTAATTTTCCGGCTGCAATAGAAGCTCCAACGGGATTGAAAGGCGATAATCCCCGAGCGATTTAGTAATCTAACAACTTTTTTACGGTTTCGCTCAACCGCGCATTGGCCATAAAATTTTTTTCCAGTTCAGTATTGAACGGGATTGGTGTATCCAGCGAGGCACAGCGCATCACCGGTGCATCCAGGTAATCAAAACAATGCTCACCAATCCACGCGCTTATTTCTGCACCAATACCCCCGGTGAGGCAGTCTTCATGCAGTAACAATACTTTGCCGGTACTTTTTACACTTGTTCTGATGGCTTCATAATCTAACGGTAACAGGCTCCGCAGATCTAATATTTCTATGCTGATGGCTGAATGCTTTTGCGCAAAATCAATAGCCCAATACACTGCGGCACCATAGGTAATAATAGTAATATCATCGCCGTGTTGTACCAGTCTTGCTTTTCCTATTTCGGTTTCATAGTAATCTTCTGATACCGGGCCGCTGATGCTGCGGTATAAACCCTTGTGCTCAAAAAATAAAACGGGATTCGGATCATTGATGGCTGCAATCAGCAATCCTTTAGCATCTGCCGCGGTGGAAGGGTACACTACTTTTAATCCGGGTGTATGCACAAACCAGGCCTCATTGCTTTGAGAATGAAACGGGCCCGCGCCCATGCCCCCACCCGTTGGCATGCGAATAACCACATCGGCATTTTGCCCCCAGCGATAATGTATTTTGGCCAGGTTATTAATTATCTGGTTGAAGCCCACTGTAACAAAATCAGCAAACTGCATTTCCATCATACTCTTATATCCTTCGAGGCTTAAGCCCAATGCAGCGCCCACAATGGCGCTTTCGCAAAGCGGCGTATTTCTAACGCGGTCTTTGCCAAACTGCTCTACAAAGCCTTCTGTAATTTTAAAAGCACCGCCATATTCGGCAATATCCTGCCCCATCAGAATCAGGTTGCCATGCTGCTTCATAGATTGTTGCAGGCCTTGCCTGATGGCGTCTATAAAACGTAATTCAGGTATAGTAGACGGTAGGGATGTATTAGTAGCAGCTTGCTGCTGCAGTGAATCAGGTGTCTGGTCTGTTCTTTTCGGACCACTGGTTCCGGGTGCAGGAAATCTTCCTGTTGGTTTGGATGCAAATGACGGAGCTTCCTGTTGCTCCGCAAATGTACCCCCGTCTGATTCCTCACGTCTCACCCCAAACGTCTCAGGTCTCACGTCTAACGCTTCACGTCTCACGTCTAACGCCTCACGTCTCACGTCTGATGCCTCCCGCTTTGCATATACATCAGCCAGTTCTTCGGCCGTATCTACTGTCATAGCAGCCGCGTCAAATCCAATCTTTAATTCTGCTTCTATATGTTCTTTTGTTTCTTCTTTGATCACGGCAATCTCATCTGCTGTAAGCACCTGTTGCAATATGAGAAACAATTCAAAATTTTTAATGGGGTCATTTAATTCCCAACGGGTAAACAACTCTTTGGGTACATATTTAGTGCCGCTGGCTTCTTCATGCCCGCGCATTCGAAAGGTCATGCATTCTACCAAATAAGGCTTTTGTTGCTGAATGCAATAGTCGCGCACCCCTTTTATTGTATCGTATACTTCCAATATGTTATTGCCGTCAATGGTAATGCCTTCTATGCCATATCCTTTTGCTTTCTCTGCCAGGGTGGCGCAGCGGTATTGTTCGTTTACGGGCGTACTTAAACCATAGCCATTGTTTTCAATCAGAAAAATAACCGGCAGATCCCATACGGCTGCGGTATTTATTGCCTCGTGAAAATCGCCCTCGCTGGTACCGCCATCGCCCGTAAATGCAATAGAGGCCTTTTTTTCATTTTTTAATTTATACGCAAGTGCCACACCGTCGGCAATGGCCAGCTGCGGCCCCAGGTGAGATATCATGCCGCAGATATAATGTTCCTTTGATCCAAAATGAAAACTTCTTTCGCGGCCTTTGCTATAGCCATCTTTACTACCCTGCCATTGCATAAATAATTTAGACAATGGCATATCACGTGTGGTAAATACACCCAGGTTGCGGTGCAATGGCATCACCCATTCATCTTGTTGCATGGCTAGCGTGGCGCCAACGGCTATGGCTTCCTGCCCTATGCCGCTAAACCATTTTGAAATTTTACCCTGTCGCAGCAATACCAGCATCTTTTCTTCAATCATTCTCGGCAAAAGAATGCTTTTGTAAAAATGAACCAGTTGTTCTGCCGGCATATTCTTTCTTTCAAAATGCATAGTTGGTATTACTTCTTATAATCCGGTTCAATAATTACTTCCAGTATATAGGTAAAAAAAGAAAGCAGTAAACTAAACAAGAGAGCCCACCCAACAGAGTCTACCCTGAAACCGGCTACCAGCTTGCCTGCCAGCACAATAATGATAGCATTAACGATAAAAAGAAAAAGCCCCAGCGTTATAATGGTAACCGGCAATGTGAGTAGGATAAGAATGGGCTTTACAAAAAAATTAAGCAACGATAGTACCAGCGCTACCAGCAACGCAGTAGTAAACCTGTCTACTGCCACGCCCGGCAACATGTAAGACGCCAGTACTACAGCTGCAGCAACAATCAATGTTTTTATAAGGAAATTTTTCATGTCTGCCTGTTGTCTCTATTAAATTACAACTAATTCATAAAAAGCTGATGGCACAAGATACTTGTTGGCCAGTTCCTGCAATTCTGTTGCTGAAACAGATTTAATAGTGTTAATGGAATCGTAGAAATAGCTTTCGGGCATTTGGTTGAGGATAATATTTTTCCATTTACCGATGATATGAAATGGGCCATCCAAATCGCCCAGCGTTGATCCCAGCATATAATTTTTTACCAGCAGTAATTCATCGTCTGGCACGGGCTCGTTTCTCAATATATCCATTTCTTTGTACACTTCCTGTATGGTGGCTTCGCTTACCTGGCGGCCGGCTTCCGTGCTTATCATCCACGCACTTTCATGAATATGGTTGAGCAAATAACTGTGTATACCATAGGTGTAACCTTTGTCTTCCCTGATATTGCTCATTAACCTCGACCCGAAGAAACCACCGAATATATTATTCAGTACCGTGGCCTTTGTAAAATCTGGATGGTGCCGGTTGGGGAATAGCCGGCTAAGGCGTATAGAACCCTGCACACCTTCATTATCATTTACCACGCGGTATTTTTTTTCAGCGGCTGAAATAATAGGGTGGGGTTTTTCCGAATTGATAGCAGTCACTGATTGCTGGCCAAAATTTTGATTCAGTTGTTTCGCAATGTCTTTGGGCAACTTGCCTGCAATAAATATAATGTACTTGCGGTGCTGGTAATATTCCTTATAAAAAGATTGCAAATGCGGCCTTGTTAATGCATCATACGCCGCTGCGGTACTGTATTTACCATAGGGGTGATCAATTCCAAACACGTATTCATCAATCAGGCGGCCGGCAACAAACTCGCTTTTCTGCAAGCTTACCGCAAGGCGTTGCTTGTTGTTTTGTTTATACAATTGTATTTCGTCGTCGGGAAAGACGGAATCTGTAATCAGTTCGTTTACCACGGGCAGCAATGCTGGCGTGTGTTTGTTCAAACAATGCATTGATATGGTAGCGGTCTCATTGTAAGCAGCACGGTTAAGGTAAGCCCCATAGTATTCAAAATGCTCATTCACCTCGAAGGCTGTTTTTTTTGATGTGCCGTTTTTAAGCATGTAATTAGTGGCGGCGGCCACCATATTTTGTTCTTCATACCAGTTGCCGGCAAAAAATACCCATTCTATCTGCAATACTTCTTCTGCGCCGGCGTCAATGGCGTATACATCAATGCCATTATCAAGCGTAAACTTTGTATAGGGCTTTAAATGAAGACTGAAATCAATAGCATCTTTTATAGGGGGCGCGATGGTTCTGTTTAACATTTGCTTGTGGTGTTTAAGATCTTCCGTTACTTTTTTTCGGCATAATAATACAGCGTGCTGCAGTTGTTTGTATCAAAAATCTGCCGTGCATACTGTTGAATCTCCTCGCGTGAAACCGCCTGGTATTTGTTCAGCTCTTCATTTATAAGCGCGGCATTGCCTAACAACTCATAAGTAGCCAGGCTGCTGGCGCGGTTCATGATGCTCATGTCTTCAAATGCCAGGGCCGCTTCGGTTTTATTTTTTACTTTCTGCAATTCCTTTTCGTCAATCAGTGTGGTTGTTATTTTTTCAAGCACTGCTTCCACTGCTTTGTCTGCATCTTCCATCTTCACTCCTTTCACCAGCTTGCCTTCTATGGTTAACAAACCTGCATCGGTACTTCCAAAATGATAACATTCTATATTGCTAAACAGTTGCTGTTCTTTTACCAGGCTTTGGTATAACCGCGATGAGCCGCCACCCCCTAATATATCCGTTATCAGTTCGGCGGCATAATAACCATCATGCAGCCGATCAGTCATATGCCAGCATTTGTACAATGCGTCTAATGGTACACCAGCTTTAACAATGGCTTTCCTGGCAGCAGTTTGCCTGGGCTCTGCCGGCAGCTGACGTTCATATTTTTCACCGGCAGGTATGCCGCCAAACCATTTTTCTGCCAATGTTTTTACCTGAGCCGTATTGGTATTGCCTGCCACCACCAGTATGGCGTTGGCCGGGCAATAATGTTTGAAGAAAAATTTTTTCACATCGCCAATGGTAGCTTTTTCTATATGACTTAGTTCTTTGCCAATGGTTTGCCACCGGTAAGGATGGGTGGTGTAAGCCAGTTCGCGCAGTTTAAACCACACATCGCCATACGGTTTGTTGATATAATGTTCTTTGAATTCTTCCATCACCACTTTGCGCTGTACTTCCAGGCTTTTCTTGCTAAAGGCAAGGCTTAGCATACGATCACTTTCCAGCCAGAAAGCGGTTTCAATATTTTCAGCCGGCAACTGGCAATAATAGTTGGTAAGATCGTTGGTGGTATAGGCATTGTTTTCTCCGCCTGCTACCTGCAAAGGTTCATCATAAGAAGGTATATGAATGCTTCCGCCAAACATGAGGTGTTCAAATAAATGGGCAAAACCTGTTTTGGCAGGGTTCTCATCGCGCGCGCCCACATCATACATTACATTTACCACCACCATGGGCGTAGAATTATCTTCGTGCACCAAAACCCTTAGCCCATTGGCCAGGGTAAACTTATCGTATTGAATCATATTTACTTTTAAAGAAACGGCAAGTTACAAAGAGTGGAATAAATGGGGTCAGATAATACTTTTCACCTTTAGCGTCAGCAGCATGGGCTGTCCGTTGCGGTAAACCAGTATTCTTAATTTTTCGCCGGGGTTTTGCAAGGCGGTTTTGTATACCTGTATGTTCTTGCTGAAATTATTGTTGATTGCCATGATAACATCATCGGCCATAAAGCCTGCTTTTTCTGCGGGCGAGTTCTTCATTACCTCGGTAATAACAATTTCGTTGTTTACCATGTAAAAGTTGAGACCGGTATAAGAGTAATCAAAAAGATCGCGGTAATGGCTGTTGGGCGTTATGTAAACATCTCTTTTTTCGTAATTGAGGATAACGTTAAAGCGGCGTAATAAATCGTTGCCAATTAAGCCACCCAGGTAAGGGTAGGAAGTAACATTAAATTCGTCATCAAAAATATATGCCGGCACCCGTCTGAACTTATACGGCCCCAGCCTGAAATTTTTTACAGTAGTGAGTTCCATTTGCTTTTTACCGCCCAATCCTTCTACCTGGGTAATAACGCGCTTTCTTTTGGCGCTGAACAGGGTGCTGTCTTCTACAAAGTCTGATGACAGCAAGAGGCAAAGGCCTGCACCGGTATCAAAGTAAAAGCGGGCGGTTCTGTCGTGCTGGTCGGTTACCCGCGCACTTTGAATCAGCAGGTTTACCAGCAGCGGCTTCAGCAGGTAACCGCCTTTTGGATATTTCATGGATCCTTTTGAATATACATGTATCAGCAGGCTGTCGTAATTAATTTTTACAATGTACCTGTTAAAAAAACTATAGCCTATAATACCATCTATTCGTTCTCCGTATACACTGGTTAAAATATCATAATCGTTGATATGAAAATTGAGGCTGTCTATCTGCAGGCCCGGTAACCGCAGCGTATTGTTGTAGGCAAAATTGACCCGTTTAATGCCGGCGATGCCCCTGATGGTTTTATCGGATAACTGGTTTGCCAGTTTCAGGCGGTCAACCGTTTGCGAGTCAAGTGAAATACCGCCGCTGCCTGTATCCAAAATAAAATTGAGTGAATCTTTATTATCGTTGATGGTGGCTTTTATCAATATTACACCGCCGCTGAACTGTCTAAATGAAAAAGTGGTGAGCAATTTGGCAGACGGCTGCACAAACTCTTCCTGCGCCTGGGCAAAAGTAGGAACAGACATGAAAAATATAAAGGCTAACAGTAGCAGGCAATCGTTGCGTCGCACAGGTTCAGCATTTAAATAATAAGTAAGCATGAGCAGGGAAGCAATTGATGATTTTGAGATTGCTGCATTTTGAGATTTATTTTGGGGCATTCGGCTTTACAAATCTCAAAATTTCAACTTCACTAAATCAGCAATATTGAATTTTACCAAGTTACAACAAGCCATAGAATAATCATTCACCGCTGGTGTATTTACAATAAAATATCTTTGCTGTTGAAGGCCGCAGAAGCACCGGTTTACAGGTGATATTTGTCGCCCGTCAAACAATACGCGTTGTTGGATAGTTGGTTGCCTGCATTGGTAGGTTGCAAACGGTATTCAACATATTTACATCACATAAAACAGTATTATGCTCATTCGTTTTGTATGTCCGGCTATATTCACGCTGCTAATAACGGCTACCTGTACCTGTGCGCAAACAGTAGTCACGCCACCGGGTCTTGCTGCAATAACCGAGTCAGACCTTAAGAAAGATTTATATAACCTTGCGGGCGATCATTTCCGCGGTCGTGAAGCCGGTACGTTAGACGAATTGAAAGTGGCGGTATGGTGGGCCGATATTTTAAGAAATACAGGACTGAAACCAGCTGGTGATGACGGTACTTATTTTCAATACTTTTCTATTTGGCGCAACCGCATCAGTGTGGCCAGCACAATCAGTATAGGCACAAAAAAATTGCAGCTATGGCAGGATGTGCTGGTGGCGCAAACAGCGCCGGCCCAACTCAACGTTCCGGTAGTGTATGCAGCCGATACTTCAGAAGCTGCATTGAATGCCCTTGATGTGAAAGGCAAGGCTGTTGCCTTACAGGTATCGCAGGAAGGCATCAACCTCAATGTTTCGTTGCCAGAGCGCCGTTATCTTTCCTATGTACTGCGTAAATACGGTGCCGGTTTGCTGGAGAGAGGCGCTGCTGCCATTATTTTTATTACCGATACACTGGCCGAAAAAAGCTGGGGGCAGGTATTGCCTAATCTTAGCCGCGGACTCTATGATATTGAAGATGGCCCCAATGCCTCCCTTACAACCAAGGCGCCTGTTTTATGGTTGCATGCCAGCAATGCAGATTGGGTAAAAAACAATCCCATGTTGTCGTTGCAACTGGTGGTGGAGCGGTTTGAATACCCTTCTGTAAATGTTATTGGCTGCATTGATGGCAGCGATCCGAAGTTAAAGAATGAGTATGTGCTGTACAGCGGTCATAATGATCACGATGGTATACGCCAACCCTATGGCAATGATTCTATTTATAACGGTGCCGATGACAATGCATCGGTAAGTGTGGCCATGCTGGCCATTGCCAGGGCTTTAAAAAAATCGCCGGGTAAAAGGTCGGTGCTTTTTGTTTTTCATGGAGCGGAAGAGCGGGGATTGCTGGGTTCAAAGTGGTGGGCCAACCACCCCACGGTGCCAAAACAGTCGGTAGTGGCGGTATTAAATGGCGATATGATTGGCCGTAACCATCCAGACAGTGCGGCGTTATTGGGTGTACAGCCACCACACCGCAACTCGGCAAGCCTGGTGGCGGTTGCGCTGGCCGCCAACAAAGAAGGGCCGGCATTTAAGCTGGATACATTGTGGGACAAACCTGAACATGTAGAAAACTGGTATTTCCGAAGTGATCACCTGCCCTATGCGCGCGCGGGCTACCCTGCCATCTTTTATTCTACTTTGCTGCATCCACTGTACCATACGCCCATGGATGAACCGGCGATCATCGATATAAAAAAACTGCGGCGAATGACGGAATGGATGTACCGCACCGGGTGGAAACTGGCTACTGCAAATGGACGACCTACCGTAGATGCCGGATTTAAACTGGAGCGTTGAGCGAGTGGGAAGTGGTAAATGGTGAGTTGCTAGTGGTAAATGGCTAGTGGGCATCTGCTTCCATATCAGGAATTGTAAATGGTGAGTGGCCAGTGGTAAATGGCGAGTGGCTAGTGGTAAATGGCGAGTGGGCAGCTGCTTCCATATCAGTAATTGTGAATGGTGAGTGGCCAGTGGGAAAATGGATTGGCTAGTGAGTGGTGGTTGTCCAAATGTCTGTTGGCGGTGCTAGCGCTGTTAACTCTTAACTCATAACTCTTAACTCCTAACTATTTACTCTGCCTCTTTTTCTCTTTATTCTCTTAGTTTTCACCACTGCTGGCAAACGCCCACTCGCCACTAGCCTTTTACTACTAGCCTTTTGCTACTGTCCACTCACTATTTCGCCATCCAACTTTCCTGCGCTACTTTTGTTAACTGTTAAGTACAACAAGTTTCTTATGGATGTAGCAGTATTGTATCAAAAAGCACTCAATTTTGAATTTCTAAGTATAGAAGAAGGCGTTTTTTTGTTTGAAAACGCTCCGCTGGCAGAATTGATGAATATTGCCAATGAGTTGAGAAAAAAACAGGTTCCGCACCAGAAAGTTACCTGGATAATTGACCGTAATGTAAATACCACCAATGTATGTATCGCCAATTGCAAGTTTTGTAATTTTTACCGTATACCGGGTCATGCAGAGGCGTACATCACCGATATTGAAACCTACAAAAGGAAGATAGACGAAACCTTCCGCTACGGCGGAGAGCAGCTGCTGCTGCAGGGCGGCCACCATCCCGGTCTTGGTCTTGATTATTATGTGGATACCTTCAGGCAGCTGAAAACTTTATACCCCAGCTTAAAATTACATGCCCTCGGGCCGCCCGAAGTGGCGCATATCACCAAACTGGCCAAATCTACCCACCGCGAAGTATTGATGGCATTAAAAGAGGCGGGCCTTGACTCATTGCCCGGCCCCGGTGCAGAAATTCTGGTAGACCGTGTACGCCGGCTCATCAGTAAAGGCAAATGCGGAACCGAAGAATGGCTCACCATCATGCATGAAGCACATAAGCTTAACCTTACCACTTCTGCTACCATGATGTTTGGCCATGTAGAAACCATTCATGAAAGGTTTGAACACCTGGTAAAAATCAGGGAAACCCAGGCCAAAAAACCTGCTGATGCCAAAGGTTTCATAGCATTTATTCCGTGGACGTTCCAGGATGTTGATACCTTGCTGGCACGCATACGCGGTGTGCATAATTTAGTTACACCCGAAGAATACATTCGCATGATTGCCATGAGCCGCATCATGCTGCCCAATGTAAAAAATATACAGGCCTCATGGCTTACAGTAGGTAAACAGGTGGCGCAAATCTGTTTGCATGCAGGCGCCAACGATTTCGGCTCTATCATGATTGAAGAAAATGTGGTAAGCGCCGCCGGGGCACCGCATCGTTTTACCTACAAAGGTATTCAGGAGGCTATCAAAGAAGCCGGTTTTGAACCCCAGTTGCGCAACCAGCAATACGAGTTCCGGCAGCTACCCGCCGCTATTGAAGAACAGGTAATCAATTACTAGCGCTTGCTCGGTCGGCGAGGGGGTTGCGGCTAATGGCGAGCAGGGCCTTGCTTAGCTGATTGGGAATGGCGATTGATGCGTAGCCGGTAATTTGAAGCTTTGCATCAAAAAGGGACAGTTGCCTGGCAGGGCAGCAACAGCCCCACTAGCCACTTGCCCCTCACCACCTCCCACTAGCCACTCACCACTTCCCACTAGCAATATAGACGCAAAAGCCCCACTCGCCACTCGCTTCTCGCCATTTCCCACTCCCAGTGTAAACCCTTAACCCGTCTCAAGAAATTACGTATTAGCCAATAATACATCGGCTTTTGTTGTTATATGCAATATTGCGTTTAACCCATGACTCCCGTGCACTTTAGAAAACTGATGCGTGTAACCCTGGCAGGCATTGCCATTGTATTGCTGTTCAACTTTTTTGCCTACTACCTAGTGTTTTCTGCTTCAAAAGAAAATAAACGCCTGGCGGGTATAGTAAGCACAACCGCCAGTCAGCGTGTGCTGGGCGGGCGCATCACCAATACATCACTTTTATTATTGTTGAATACCGGTCTTACCCCAGCCGCAGCGGCCGAAACTCACCAACACTTACAGCAATCCATAGCAGCTTTTGAGCAGCAACAATTAGTATTGCTTGAACAACTGAAGCTGCTGCAGCAGGAGAAAACCATCAGTCGTCAGCTGGATGAGGATATTGCCCAATACGGAAACAACATCATACAAACAGGGAGGCAAATTGCTGATGCCAGTGTTGACCAATTAGTTTGCAATGCGGAAAGCTATACCAACCAGATAAGGCAGAATGAAATCAAAGCTATTGCAGCGCTGGATGCTGTTACGCGCCAATGTGTGCCGCTGCTGCTGGAGCAGGAAGCAGCCATGGCCAGGTTAAACATGGGTAAACTGGTATCATTACTCATTGCGCTGGCCTGCCTGGCATTGCTGGTAATAGAACCATTGCTGCGCAGCAACAAAAAGAACCTAAGCCACCTGCAACTGGCCAAGACAGAATTACTGCAGGAGAAAAAATACTTATCGTCTATTCTCAATTCACAAACCAATTATGTTATCCGGCTCAACAGGCAGGGTAATTTTACATTTGCTAACCCTGAGTTTCTAAAAACCTTTGGGCACGACGCCGAGCAGCTGGTAAATACACCGTTTTACAATACCATATTTCCAAAAGATATTCAGCGTTGCACAGACATTGCTGAGCAATGCTGGCAACATCCCGGTAAGATTTTCCGCATGCTGATACGCAAGCCCATCAGCAAAAGCAAAAGTTTTCTATGGACCGAATGGGAGTTTATTGCATTGAGCAATGAAGACAATTCCATTACAGAAATACAGGGCATAGGGTTAGATGTAACAGGCAAAATACAGGCACAGCAAAGCAATGAAGAGGCCATACAAACCCTTTCGTATGCCATGGGCTATGCTAGCATGGGCTCCTGGAAATACAACCTGGAAACCCGGGAGTTTTCTATGAGCGCCGAAATGAAATCATTGCTGGGCATGTCTGATACCGACCCGGACATTATTTCAATGGAAAATTTTGTGTACAATTATGTGTTGCCTGAAGACATTGAAATAGTGGCTGCAGAAACAGAAAAAATTCTGCGCAATAAAGATAACAAAGACTATGAGTCTGCCTTTTCTTACCGCATTACCACCAAACAGGGGCAGGTACGGTATCTTTTTACCAAGGGAAAACGAATGAATGATCAATACCGGTTTGGTATTGCGCAGGATATTACTACGCTCAAAGAATCAGAAGCGGCTTTGTTAAAAAGCGAACAGCAATACCGCCTGCTGGCAGAACATTCAGAAGACATCATCAGCGTTCACTCTGCCACCGCGGAGATTGAATACATATCGCCGTCTGTTGAAACGGTGTTGGGTTATACCGCCGAAGAAGTAACCGGAAAAAACATGATGGAGTTTGTGCACCCGGATGATCACTATCGCTTTACCAGTACGGAAGACGGCGCCTCTGTACACAATTCTTCTTTGTTGTTGCTGCGTTACCGTATGCTGCATAAAAACGGCAGCCATATATGGCTGGAAAGTATTATTAAACCGGTAAAGGAAAAAAACCAGGTAAGCAAACTCATCTGCACATCGCGCAATATTACCGAACGCAAAAAAACGGAAGCGCAAAAGAGCAAATTGCTCACAGAAATAAAACAGTCTGAAGAATTGTTGCGTTCCGTTATTGATGCCACCCCCGATCTTATTTTTATAAAAGACACCCAGTACAAACATGTAATGGTGAACAGGGCATATGCCAACCTTCTACATCTTACACCAGAAGACATCATTGGTAAAAACGATATAGAACTGGGTTTTACAGAAGAACAGGTAAAAGGAAATATTCAGAAAGGCATCCGCGGGTTCTGGGAAGACGATGATGATGTTATCAGCACCGGCCGTATTAAACACATACCGGAAGAAACTGCACTGATGAATGGCGAGCTCCATTTTTTCAGCATTGTAAAAGCGCCGCTACGCAATGAAGAAGGCAAGATATGGGGCGTGCTGGGCTTTGCACACAATATTACGGGCATCAAAAAAGCAGAAGCGCAAAAAGAACATCTGCTGGTGGAAGTAAAGCAATCTGAGCAATTGCTGAAAACGGTTATAGACGCCACACCAGACTGGATATTTATTAAAGACAGCCACCACCGCTTTCTGATGGCCAATAAAGCGTACGCTAATTCTCTGCGACTGACACCCGAACAAATGATCGGTAAAAATGATCTTGACCTGGGGTTTGCCGAAAAGGTAGTAAAAGGAGATCCGGCCAATGGCATACGCGGTTTCTGGGCAGATGATGACGATGTAATCAACCAAGGTCAAACAAAATATGTGCCTGAGGAGATGGGTTTTAACGACGGGCAGCAACAATATTTCAGCACCACCAAAGTGCCATTGATTGATGAAAAAGGTAAAGTATGGGGTTTGCTAGGTTTCAGCCATAACATCACCGGGATGAAACAGGTAGAAGGCAACCTGAGAAAAAAAGATCAGTTGCTGCAGGCGGTTTCAGAGGCCACCCACCAGCTGATTGGTAATAAAAACATAGAAGCAGCAATAGGCGAAGGTCTTTTTTTGCTGGGTGTAAAGATGCAGATAGACATAAGTGTGTATAAAGATGTATATGACGCAGCCAACCAGATTACTGCCCTGGAGAAAGTGGCCAGCTGGAGTATCGCCGGGCGGGGTGCACAGGCTTCCGATCAAACACTTACGTTATCGCCTTTTTCAGAAACATCACAAGTATTGCAAACGCTCCAGCAAAATGAAATTTATTCGTCGCTGGTAACAGATATAGCCGATGAGGTGTTAAAAGAATCTTACCAGAAAAAAAATGTGCAATCCCTGGTATTGATCCCAATACTGGTAAAAAATAATTTGTGGGGGCATATAGCTATAAAAGAATGCAAGTCTGAAAGACAATGGACTGCAACAGAGTTTACCATACTGCATTCATTTGCGGCCACGCTGGCAGCAGCCATTGAGCAACGCAGCTTGCAGCACGATATTCTGCACGCAAAGGAAATAGCCGAAAAGGCCAACCGCGCTAAAAGCGAGTTTATGGCCAATATGAGCCACGAACTGCGTACACCCATGAACGGTATCATTGGTTTTACCGACCTGGTGCTCACCACTGATCTGCAAAAAGCACAGCGCGGTTACCTGCAGAATGTAAAAAAATCAGCCCATGGCCTGTTGGGCATCATCAACGATATACTTGATTTTTCAAAGATTGAAGCTGGTAAATTATTCATCGATTGTACTTCTTTTCAACTCAATGAATTGATAGAGGAAGCAATTGATTTATTGAATGTAAAAGCGCATGAGAAAAAACTGGAAATTCTCTTCTGGTCAGACCCGGGTTTACCTTCGGTTATCAATGGCGACTCGGTACGCATTCGCCAGATACTGGTAAATCTGCTGGGCAATGCCATTAAGTTTACGGAGAAGGGTGAAATATGCATCGAATTGAAACAAACCATACCACAGTATGAAACAGCCGGAAAAAAATATGTGGGTATCAGCATTATGGTAAAAGATTCGGGAATTGGTATAGCATCAGAAAAAGTAAATAAAATATTTGAGGGCTTTACACAGGCAGACTCTTCCACTACACGTAAGTATGGCGGTACCGGCCTGGGATTAACCATTTCAAAAAGCCTGGCAGAATTAATGGGCGGCACCCTAACGGTTACCAGCCAGCCTGGAACCGGCAGCGCATTTACGCTTCAACTGGTATTGGAAGTAATAGATGAACAGCCGCTGATAAAACCTGCCGTTAAACCGTTGCTGCAGCATGTGCTGGTAGTAGACGATAACGAAACCAACCGCCACCTGATGAAAGGTATATTTGAATACCTTCAAATCAAATGCACACTTGCTTCGGGCGGGGCAGAAGCATTGGCATACCTGACAGCGCCTGCACACGAACAGCCGCCTATTGATCTGGTCATTACAGATTACCAGATGCCAGAAATGGATGGGCTAATGCTGGCCAGGCAGATTGCCGACCAGTCTACCACAACTTTTAACCCGGTAGTGTTGATGTTATCATCGTTAGAAAAAAATATGGAAGGCTACCAGGCTGAAAGAAAGGGTATCATTAAACTATTATCTAAGCCGGTAAAATTGCAGGCACTGGATAAAATGTTGTCCGCTATGTTCAATAAACAGGTGATGGAAGATGCCGTGCAGTTTAAAAAACCCACCATAGAAAAAATGCAACACGCCGCCACTGTGCTGGTTGCAGAAGATGAACCCGTTAACATGCTGCTGATATCTGAGGTACTCGGAAAAATGGGTCTGCATGTGCTGCAGGCCACCAACGGACAGGAAGCTATTGATATGTTGTCTGCAGAATTGCCTGATCTGATTTTTATGGATATTAATATGCCTGAAATGGATGGATTTACAGCTACCACACAAATACGCTTACTGCCCCCGCCTGTGTGCAATATACCGGTGATTGCACTTACGGCAGATGCCATGAAAGAAGACCGCGACCGTTGTATGCAGGCAGGTATGAACGATTACATTTCAAAACCTTTTCGCCTGGAAGAGCTGGAAAACGTACTTAAGATCTATTTAACGGCCCCACCCGTTGTTTAATCCATCACACCATTTCAATAAAAATAAAAACAACCGGAGTTCTTAAAATGGCTCCGGTTGTTTTGTTAGTGACGGCGTTCCAATCGCTATCCTGTGCACACGTTCATAATTTCAATTTATTTTATTTCTTCCATCCAGCTTTGTGCAAATGCCCTCGCAGGTTCTACCACTTCTTTACCGGCGCGGAACGCCATTTTCCATCGATTGCCCTTGCGTTCATACACGGGGTTTACAAAATATTTTTTTCCGTTTTTTTCTATCAGCTGCGCGTTAAAATCGATACCCTCGGTTTCTTCCATGAACTGTTGTAACCGTTCTTTGATAAACAGTAATTGGTTGGTGGGATATTTTGCTTCCCACTCTGCCAGTTGTTGTTTGTTGCCTGCTTCAATTGATTTAAGCATTTCCGGATAATTTTTTCGGTAGTTGGCAATCATTTTATTGTTGGGGTCTTCCACATTTTTGAGTTCCTGTTTCATGGTCACCAGTATCGGTTCAAAAATACTTTTGGTTGATGCATCGGCTTTTTTAATGTTGGCCTCCGTTTCTGCAATGCTTTTTTTATACTGTTCAATCATACCTGTGCGCATTTCATCTGGTGTTTGTATGGGACTGGGTTTGGGTTTGTTGTTTTCGCGCAATTGGTTGTACTCTTTTAAAAATGCCGGGCTGCCCGCATATTGTTTGGTATAAGACAGCAGGTCTTTTGCAACGGCCGCCCGGTTGCCCAGGGCAATATTTTTTGCGTTGCGCAGTCCATACTGGTCAAGGTAACCGCCAAGCAGGCTGTGTGCTATCTTTTCATCGGCATTTGCCTTGCTGATGCCCAGTTGTTGCAAAAAATCTTCGGCAACATTTTTTGCCGTAAAAGAAAACAGGAAAATGCTGCCGGCAACAAAGGCCAGCAAAATTGCGCCAATGCGCATGCGGGTGGTAATGGTAGAATGTTTCATGAAAATAAAAGTTAAATGGGGTTATTGGTATGTTAGATTATGATGCCAGTAATGCGCCTTCCGTAATGTTTTCCTGCACCAGTGCCCACCGCTGTGTATCCAGCTCCTGTGCTGCAAGTTTCAGTAACCCGTCGAACACAAAATGCGGTGCCGTGTTCTTCACATTTTTCAGCCAGAGGGTAATTTCCTGGTTGCTTAGGCCACGGATCATCCAGGTATTGTATTTTACGTGCACCTCCGGTGGTATGTGCGCTATTATTTTTTGGGTGATGGCGTGCAGTTGTTCATCATTGTAATGCTGCCACAGTAATTGGTTTAGCTGCAGTTCTTCCTTAGCCATATGCTGCAGATTAAACACCAGAAATTCTGTAAACGCCACGCGGATGGCGCTGCCAAGCTCATTTTTCTCTTCTGATGATACGGTATGGTGAAACATATTGAGCAAGGCCCTGAGCCTGTTACTGAGTGCATGGTCTTGCACATGCTCTTCTTCAAACAAGTTGGCGGCAGCGGGTTCAGCCGTTTCAATGGAAGGCAACACAAAGTTGTCTTCAGTATGGGCATGGCCATCAAACAGATCCAGCACTTCATGTATTTGCGCAATGCGTTCATTGGTTTCTTCTGCCTGTGTAAAATCTGTCTGCTGTAATTGGCTGGCCGTTTGGTAGAGCATCTGCCGGAGACCTTTGTGTATCTGGTAAAAAATATTATAACGTTGCATGGCTAATTTTTTGAAATAAATAAATGTTGATACAAATGTGTGTTAATAAGATAGTACTGTCTATTGCTTACTGTGTGAACTGCCGGTTTAACTGTATGAGTTGAATACGTATGCTTTCAACCAATTTGCATTGGTTAAGCAGCCTGCACACAATTAATATACCTTTTCCGGTACCAGCCTAACGGTGGTTTTTCCAGCGGTGTTTGTTTGTAGTAAGCGGGTAATATAATTTGCGCACAGTTGGGCCGGCTGGTACTCCGCAAATTCACCAGCAAGGGCATGTACATTTTGTCTGTAGACCGGGTTTTCTGTTACTTCGTCAACCGCCTGCCGTATTTGCCTGGGAAGTGGCTTTTCCGTTTTCAGGTTAATGCCCAGTTTAAAATAGCCAACACGCGCACAAATCTCATTTTTGCCCTCGTGTAAACCGGCTACCACCAACGGCAGGTTGTTTTCTATACCCATCATTACACCGCCATAACCACCATTGGTCAGGTATGCATCTGCATAGGGCATAACGTCATTGAAAGGGATAAAATCTTCTATGATGATATTATCTTGCGGGTATAATTTTTTTAACGCTGCGGTTTGAGCGCCGCCAGTAGTGCAAACCACCAGCGTTTGAGAATTTCTGAATGCTTCCAGCGCAGGCACAATGATTTTGTGTATGTCTTTCTCAACTGTTCCCTGTGTTACCAGTACTACTCTTTTATAACGGTTCAGGCGCTCGTCAAACCATTGTTCGTTGTGCGCACCTGCGCTATAAGGAAGCAATGGGCCGGCAAAATGTATATTGGAAGGCATATCGCTTCGCTGGTATTCAAACCCTGGTGCACCGCTCTGCAACAACAGGTCGCATTTTTTTAACAGCAGATCAAATACACTTTCTCCTTTGTGTGGAATGCCATTTTCATCAAGCATACGATGCAGCACTTTATTGGGGCCGTTAAACACCACCCGGTTGGTAAATGCCCTTAGCAGTGCTTGTTTCATTTTGCCCGCTGCAGAATACGAAGGCTCAATACCGAGCCCAGAGGGCGGCAGGTCTTTTGAAGAGGCGGTTAAAGGAAAAACACCAATGGCCACCACGGGAATGCCCATGCTTTCTTTTACAAACGGGATACCGGTGAAGGCACAATCGGCCACCATCAGGTCAAAAGGAAACTCGCGGTAAATCTGTAGTATGTCTGCATAATATTCAGGCGCCCTTAATATAAAAGCATGGATCAGATCAAATTTCAATTTACTGATGGAAGATGTCTTTTTTTTGCGGCCGGGGAAAACAGCGTCAAAATCACCATTGCTTACATCAACCGCTGTTTTAAACGGGTAATGCGGAATTTGTAGTTTCTTTAATTTAGTTGCATAGCTGTTTGAAGTGTACCAGCGCACATCATAGCCCAATGCCACCAGCTGCATGGCAATACCTGTTAACGGGTTGAAATGCCCGTCGGCGGGGAAGCTGGCAAATAAAATACGTTTACGGGTTTGGTTGTTTTTATTCATATAGAAAGATTTAATTGTGATACAAACCTATCTATCATTGTGGCTGCCGGTTAGCTGGTTGTGCATGAACTGCTAGTTTTAATACATTAATTGTATGCGGCAATGCCCCGCCAATTAGATGGTGGGCTACTGCCCAATGAAATCGTGCCGCATGAATTGGGCAAACCGCCGTATGAACTGCCATGTTTACAGCATCAGCGGGCCGGTTTTCAGGTAACAGTTTGGTACATTTGAAGACCTTTAAACAACCTCTTTTTTGGAAAAATTTGTTTGTATAGCAGTCATGGTGGCGGTCATGCTTCACAGTCATGCACAACCGCAAAAGCAATTTACATTTACCCATTATACCACCGCTACCGGTTTACAGTCTAACCAGGTAAACGCCGCATTGCAGGATGAAACCGGCTATATCTGGATTGCCACTACAGAAGGCCTGGTGAGGTTTGATGGCATTCGATACAAAACCTTTCAGCACAAACGCAACGACAGTACCACCATCCCCTCCAATGCCTTACTGCACCTGGTAAAGGACAAGAAGAAAAACCTATGGGTACTTACAACTGATGGCAAAGCCGGAATATTTGACACCAGGAAAATGCGTTTTCATGCGGCGGTTGTACAGCCAAAAAATACAGCAGCATTAAAGGCGCTGACAAAATCGCTTATTACGGATGAGTTCGGCCATGTGTTTCTGTTACTGGGCGGACAGGAAATATTGATGTGGAACGAAAAGACAAATGCATTCACATCATTAAGTAATTATTTTCCGGTTAATAAAGACTGGCAGTTCAGCGGGTTTGCGCAGCAACCGGGCACACAAAAATATTGGATAGGCATACAAGGCGGCGGACTCGCTATCTACAACAAGGCAACCGGTAACCTAAGCTATGCAGGTAATAATACAGAACACGAACCTGCGGTGGAGCAATTGAAACATCTAACTTCTCCATTATGCTTTATGTTCGACAGTAAAGGTCGCGTTTGGTTTGTTAGCTGGGGGCCCGCATTCCCTTATTTATACCAGTATGATCTCAAAAATACGCAAACTATAACCGGCCGGTACGAATTCTATTCGCAACGCAAAACGTACAATGAGGTGCAGGAAATTGTTGAACAGCAGGATGGTACTATCTGGATAAGGGGCCTCGCAGTATTTGGCCATTACCTGGAGCAGGAAAAAAAATTTGAACTGATTCCCGCAGGGTATGAAAATGAGAAAGGCATCGACTACCGCACCATCACCTGTTTGTTTGAAGACTATGAAATGAATGTATGGGTAGGCACCGCCATCAATGGTATCTTTCGTTTCAATCCTTCACAGGAATTTTTTACCAATATAAAATACACCAACCGCATTACGGGCGAAAATGGAGATAATGGCATTGCTTCCATTTCGCCTGACAGAGATGGCAGCCTGCTGGTAGCTGTTTTGCACGAAGGCATTTACCGGTTCGATAAAAACTTCAATAACGTTGCCCTTAATATCAAAGGCATTCCCGAAAAAAATTTTCTGACCGTACGCGATATGTATCGTTCGCCTGATGGCGCCACTACCTGGTTGGCATCGCAACCCGGCATATACCAATACAATAGTGCCCAGCACAGCGCAACTTTTTATAATCCCGCTATGATGGAAGACAGATCGGTAAGAAGGATTACCGGAGACCCGGATGGTAATTTGTGGATTGGTATGGAGACAAAAGGTGCGTTTAAATGGAATGCGGCAAAAGGAAAATCGAAATTTGAAAATGGCCTCTCTGCATTACGGGCAATACCCACTGGTAAGATCAATGATATTGTTATTGATTCAAAAGGGCTGGTGTGGATTGCGACGGCCTTGGATGGACTTTACGTACTAAACCCTGTGACAGACAGCCTGGTGAAATCTTTTGCGGGCTCCACCGGCGATGAACGGTACCTCAGGGAAGAAGGCATCAACTGCCTGCTTGAATACAGCGATAGCATTATGCTGATTGCCACCACCACGCGAATACTAACATATAACCGTACCAATAATAAACTCAGCGTTTTTGCATCGCCCGAAACACTCACCGGCGATATTGCCAGTTTACAGAAAGACAAAAGCGGAAGCTTGTGGGTGAGTACTACTACCGCATTGTACAGGGCTTCGGTAGCACGAAAAGTTTTCGTACGGTTTAACCGGGATGACGGTATTATGAACGATTACTTCATCCTGAATGCTTCATGCAACCTTGCAAACGGCCAAATGCTGTTTGGATCCGTGGGTGAGTTTATATCGTTTAAACCAGACGATATCTCTGTAAGTACGTCGCCCCCGCATATTACCATTACCGACTTTAAGGTAATGAACCATTCGTTGCCGGTTGATTCACTCATGCAGCTGCCGCAAATTGAACTGGGGCATGAAAATAATTCGCTTGCCATTGACTTTTCCACTCTTGCCTATATCAGCGCCCATCTGATACAATATAAAATGGAAAATATAGACAAGGAATGGAAAACGGCAGACAAAAATAACGAGGCTATATATTCTTATCTGCCACCGGGGTACTATGAACTGCAGTTTAAAACCATTGATTCTGATGGAAAGGTACTTATGAATGCGCTTAAACTGAAAATACGCATTGAGCCACCGTTCTGGCAAACCTGGTGGTTTTATAGTTTACTGGTGCTGTCTGTTGGCGGTTTGCTATTCTGGCTCGATAAAACACGGATGAAGCGAAAAGAAACCCTTCAAAAAATGCGCAGCCATATTGCAGGCAACCTGCACCAGGAAGTGAATACGGCGCTTAATAATATTAATATATTAAGCGAGATGGCAAAGTTGAAAGCTGAACATGAACCCCAAAAATCAAAAGAATTCATAGAACAAATACACAGTAAGAGCCATAATATGATCATTGCCATGGACGATATGCTGTGGAGTATTTCTCCTGCCAATGACAGCATGGAGAAAACGGTAGCGCGTATGCAGGAATACATTGACTCCATGAATAACCGCAGGGGCACCGCCAATAAGATGGTGATAGATGCAAAAGTAAAAATGCTGAACGTAGATATGCAGTTCAGGCTGGAGGCATTCCTGTTATTCAAAGATTGTATCAGGATGTTGTTGCAGGCAGATGTTACTGTGTATACTGTGCATATAGTGTTAGAAAAGTCGCAATTGGTGTACCGCATGGAAGTAGAGAAAGGCAATGGCAATGAACAGCAACTAAATACCCTGCAGGAAAAACTGGAAACCAACAAACATGCAGCCAATATCATGGCGCGTGTTCATACATATTTGCAGCATCCACACATAGTTGTAGAAATAAAAATCCCGGTGGAGTAGCAGATGGTTGCGTATGTGTCATTTTCCAAAAATTCCGGAATGTTGCGTGGAAGAAATGTTTCAACAAATTGTGCTGTTTTAATTTTGAGTACCACAAGATGCTTGCAGCATGAAAAGGGGAATGCAAGAATGCTTGCACGCCCATAATTAGGCTAGATGTGTTAAGGCCTCCCACAAAATGATACAGTGATGAAAGTAGCGACTCCCGCATTGGTCATTTTGCAAAAATCCCGGGGAGCTGCACAGAAAAAATGTTTCAATAAATTAGGGTCTTTCAATAATGATAACCACAAGATGCTTGCAGCATGAAAAGGGAAATGCAAGAATGCTTGCACCCACAAATTAGGCTAGATGTGTTAGGGCCTCCCACAAAATGATACAGTGATGAAAGTAGCGACTCCCGCATTGGTCATTTTGCAAAAATCCCGGGGAGCTGCACAGAAAAAATGTTTCAACAAATTGTGTTGTTTTAATTTTGAGTACCACAGGATGCTTGCAGCATGAAAAGGGAGAAGCAAGAATGCTTGCACGCACATTATTGGCTCGATGTGTTAGCGCTTCCCACCAAATGATACAGTGATGAAAGTAGCGACTCCCGCATTTGTCATTTTGCAAAAATCCCGGGGAGCGGCACAGAAAAAATGTTTCCATAAATTAGGGTCTTTCAATAATGATAACCACCAGATGCTTGCAGCATGAAAAAGCAATCCGTTTAATGTAGACGGCGGTACAATCTGAGAATCTGCGGCTAATCTTTACTTACCCAGCCACTTCTTAAACTCCGTTACTTTTTCCCTGCTCACCAACGCCTCTTTGTCTACTGCCGGTTTAATACCCAGTATCAGCCGGTTGCCAAAATAGTCATCAATCTTGTCTACGCTGTTGATGGATACATAGAATGAACGGCTGATACGAAAATACTTTTCGGCATCCAGCATATCTTCCAGTTCATCCATGGTGTAGTCTACCACAAATTTGCGGTTGTCGTGGGTTTTAAAGAAATTCAGGCGGCCATCGCTGTAGAAATAGGCAATATCATCAACTTCTATGCTTACCAACTTCTGCGCATGTTTTACCAAAAAGCGTTTACGGTATTCTTTGTGTTGCAATTTTAGTTGCAGTTCTTTTACCAGGCTATCTATATTGATATCGGGTTTGCTGTCGTTCCGCAATTTGGTGAACTTGTTTAATGCCGCCTGCAGTTCTTCTTTCTGAACCGGCTTCAGCAAATAGTCCACACTGTTTACTTTAAACGCCTTCAATGCATATTCATCATACGACGTAGTAAAGATAACGGGGCTTTTAACTTCTGTTAAATTGAATATCTCAAAACTTTGGCCATCGGCCAGTTCAATATCCATTAGTATAAGATCCGGTGCGGGATTTTGCTGCAGCCATTCCACACTGCTTTTGATACTGTCTGCAGTGCCCACCACCTCTGCTTCGGCGGTGGTGGCGGCTAGTGTTTTCTGTAGTTTTTTTACTGCCAGCTCTTCGTCTTCTATGATTAAGATTTTCATACGTTTTTATTTAAGGTTGTTTTTGTTTTCAATCATGTTGTCTTTACGGTTGCTGCTGTTGTTCCATATGACTGGTAAAACCACCGTAAAATTTTTTTCGTCTTCCATTACCTGGAAACCTGGTTGTTTCAGCAAATCATACTTGGCTTTTATATTTTGCAAGCCCACATTGTTACTGGGCGCCTTTACGCTTCTTTTTTGCAGGTTGTTGTTTACGACCAGTTTGTTGCCCGCAGTGGTAAAAATATCTATCACCAGCGGTTTGTTTTTCGACAATACATTGTGCTTTACCACATTTTCTGCCAGCAACTGTAATGTAAGTGATGGCAACAGGTATGAATCATACCGTTTGTCTATCTGTATATTCATTTGTACAGCCTCCCCGTGCCTGGTTTGTAAAAGTTTGTAGTACGACTGTATAAATTTGATTTCGTTTTCCACAGTGCTAACACCTTCTTCATTGTTACGCAGCAGGTAACGGTATACTTTGCTCAGTTCATTTAAAAACACCTCTGCTTGTTGTTTGTCTACCGTAATCAGCGAGGAAAGAGTATTAAAACAATTGAAAAGAAAATGCGGGTTTACCTGGCTTTTAAGTGTATCAAATTCCTGGGCTACTGATAGCTGTTCAATGGTTTCCTTTTCTGCCTTACTTTCTTTGTACTTAGAAAACATGAAATCTGCCTCGTACAACGTTTCAAAGATGAGGTTTACAGAGAGCCCTACTACCAACCCTTTCAGCAGGTGAATGTTCTGGCGCTGGTATCCTAAAATATGAAAATAATCATACACCAGGTAAATCAAAATAACGGAGGGAGGCATGATCAACACAGTTACCAGTAATTTTAATCGTATGCGCTGGCGGCTTTCGTGCAAGCAGGGGTATTTTCTTTCTACCCAGTTGTCATAACAGATATGTGCGTACCATGAACCCATACCCATTATAAAAATCAGCGGAACAGAAAATAGCCACACCCTGATGTCTTTCCATAACCGTTCTTCAAAAAGGATCTGGTTGATGACGATTGTTATCAACGGCATTGAAAACAGGAAAGAATAGAGTTCAAGTTTGGGTGGTTTAAACAGCTTCATGGCAATACCTCCGCTTTTCCGGTTAACAAAGAAAGCCTTATGATACGGAATGCCCTGCTGTTGTCTATTACCGCTACGGGCTGATTTAACAGCTCGTATTTTTTGACCAGGTTATCAAGGCCTGCTTCAAAATCCATAGCGTTTGTAATGGATTTGGACTGTATAGTATTGGTTATTTCTAACACGCCACCGCCGGCCGATTTTACCGTAATTACCAATGGACTGCTTTTGCTGATGATGTTTTGTGAAAACGTATTTTCTATGATCACCTGCAGTGCCAGTGGCGTAAGCATTTTTGATTTATCTGTTTCGTTTACGGCAATTTTTACCTGCAGCCCATCGCCATACCTGGCTTTCAGCAGGTAGAGGTAAGAATCTATAAACTTTAACTCGGTTTCCAGTGTTACCAGTTGCTCCTCATCATTGCGCAACATGTACCGGTATACTTTACTCATTTCATCGAGAAACGTTTCTGCTTTTTCTTCATCATCCTGTATAAGGCTCGAAAGCGAGTTAAGGCTGTTGAAAAGAAAATGCGGGTTTACCTGGCTTTTTAAACCATGCAGCTGGCTTTGCTTGTACGTTTGGTTAAGTTCATCTGTTTCTAACCGGTTTTTTTCCCAGTCTTTGTACCGCGCAATACCTTCCATCAGAAAGGTCAGAAAAATGTTGAGAATACCCAATGCAAAATAACTCCATACAAAGCCGGCTTCATTAAACTGGTAGTGAAGCATATTTACATGCTCATACCCACTGAAGAGTGAATATAAAAACAACCCGCTGATGATAAGAAAAGTAATAATCATCAGCGTAAGCCGCTTAATAACCTGGTGCTCTGCCGGAAAACGCGCTTTCAATGATACCGCCACCCATCCGCACAAAATGAAATCAATGCAGGCGGCACCGGCGCTTAACAGGGTAGCTACAACAAATATTTTTACACTGCTGAAATAAGTACTCCCCAAAATGATGCAATTGATAACAATAGCAAAAACAGGCATTGCCATTAGCATGACCCAATTGTCTTTACCATTGTATTGCGGAAGTTTCAGCCTCATTCTTCTTACAAATTACTGAGTTTTACGGATTAGGGGGTGTAAGCAGCTATTAAATGATGCCATGCCCGTATGAATTGAGGAAATACGGGGATGAATTGCGCAACCACCAACAAAGGTTGGGTTTGGTTAAGCAGTGCAAACCCGGTAACAGGTAACACAGGCAGACGTTTTTTACCCATATTTTTTATGAAAAAAGAGTGGCAATTATGAGTACGGTAAACCCAGTAATGTTCAACATTTGTCTGATGCTAAAAATCCTCAGCCAGCTGCTTCTGTAACTGGCCCAGTTTTGCGGGTATTGTTCCGCCGTCCAGGTATTGATGGTTTTATTTATCGGCATATTGCCTTTGACTGCTATCACTGTGTCTGCTACCAATGCCATCAACGCAAATACGGCGCCGTAAAATAACAAACGCGGGCCCTGCAATCCTGATAATAGTACCAATACCAGGTTACACAGCAGGCTGGCATAAATAACCCACCTGAACTTTGTGTTGTAATTTTTATCGGTCAGTTTCCTGAAAGCAATGTATGCTTCTGCATTCAGTTGCTGCTGCACATTGCGCAGCGAAATGATATAAGAAAACGACTGGCTTACAATGATGCTGTACAGTATAACGGTAAGCAGTAAAACAATTTTAATTTCCATATTGATGCAATGAGTAGCAGCAAAGCTAAAAAGTTATTTGATGGATACTGTTTTGACGGCTTTTACGGTATGCAGGTATTTGAAGATGGCAGTAAGCTCGTCATCGCTCATCCGTTTAAACGATGCCCAGGGCATTTCGCTATCGGGGTTGAGCTTTCCGGCACGAAAACGTTTGATAAACATTTCCTGCGTCCAACCAAATATGCGGCCGGTACTGTCGGGTGTAAGGTTAGGCGGAACAATACCGTGGCCCATGGGATGTCCTCCCGCCAACAACTCACCGGTATACTCGCCGCTTAGTGTGCGTTTGGTGTGACAGCCTTTGCAATTGCCTACATTCAACACCAGGTATTTTCCGTAGGCTGCGGTGGTATCTGGCTTCACCATACCTTCAATAGGTTCTGACGGGCCTACCGGTTTTACCAGAAAAGCTTTTACCAGTTTGCCGGCTACATTAAGTTCATTGTCTGGTTTTTTTGCAGCTACTGGTTTTTGTGTGCGGAGGTAAGACAATACATCAGACAGGTCGGCATCGCTCATATTGTGAAACGGCATGAAATCAAATACGGCGGTTCCATCGGGGTGTACGCCATACCGCAGTACCCTGGCAATTTCGGCATCGGTAAACCGGCCAATACCATAGGTAGAATCTGAAGTAATGTTGGCAGAGTAGATGGTGCCTACCGGTAACACGAAAGGCACACCGCCATGCAATGCAGGGTCTTGCCCAAGATTGAGCATTGAATCTGCATTAAGTGTGCTGTGACAATCCGTACAATGCGCCACACTAATCATAAGGTGTTTGCCACGTGCAATGGCTGCGCTGTCTTTGGATGCTTTTACCTGGGGATAGGGTGCGTCATAATGAACATTTTGCCGGGCTGCTGTAATTGCGGTGATACCCAGTATAATGGCCAGCAATATCAAACCAGTCCATTTTAGTATTTTTTTTACGCGGCGCATATAAATTGTAATTGTTTAATGATGTGAAAAAGAATAAGTGTTTAATGGTTGTAACTATTGGGTGGCAAACCTATGCCAGGGCCTTGCGGTTATCAATTACAGGAGGCATGAATTGAAGAATTGACTGGATGAGTTGCCAGCGAAAGAAAATTGTTATGCAGCCCAACGTATTGAAAGCATAAAAGTTAACATTATCCTAAAGCCGGATAGTTACACGTTAAAATGTTACCACTACTGTTCTTTTATAACGAAATTATGGCCGCATCAATCCATATGATGGTAACACCGCTAAAAGTACTGTGTACGTTGTTGTTGGTTGCCGGCTTTATACAGCCGGTATTTGCGCAGTCTTTATTATTTGGGAAGATATTTAAAAAAACCACCCAGGAAGTTGTACCTGGCGTAAGTGTATTTAATTTTAGCACAGGCAAATACAATACATCTGATTTGGGTGGCAATTACAGAATTGCAGTATCTGCAGGAGACACTGTTATTTTTACTTCGGCAGGTTACCTGGGCGATACTTTGTATTTAACCAGTGCTGCGCCGGTTAATGGTTTCAATATATACCTTGTTCCAAATATAATGGTGCTTCCAACAGTGCAGGTAGATGAGATGAGCAAATATGAAGCTGATTCATTAGAGCGCCGAAAAGACTATTCATTTATACTTGATAAAAAGCATCCCGTAAAATTAATGAACGAGAAGCGGCCGGGAGACGCGCCGGGCTTAAATTTTAGCCCTATCGGATTTTTCTCCAAACGCGAAAAGCAAAATCGCCAATTGAAAAAACGGGTGCTTGCAGAAGACCAGGAACAATATATTGACGCTAAATTTCCGCGAACACGCATAGCCTTTCTTACAAAGCTCTCAGGCGATTCTTTACAGCAATTCATGATACGGTATCGCCCTTCCTATAATTTTTGCCGCAATGCAGATAACCAGGCAATGCTAATGTATATAAATAATAAGCTGCTTGTATTCAGACAGGGAAAAGCCAAATAGCCTGAACAATACATATTAGCCGTTCAGCGCTATCCAGCTTTTTTGATTATTTCTCTTACGCTTTGTATGTAATGGCCGCCAAACAACACCGCATGCACCAACAGCGGATATAGTTGTGTAATGTATAAACGTTGCTGCCAACCGGGCTGCAGTGGATACACTTCATGATAGGCAGCATAAAATGATTCATTAAAACCACCAAAAAGTTTGGTCATACCCAAATCCATTTCACGGTGACCGTAATATACTGCGGGATCAAATATGGCTGCGTGGCCACTGGCATCAATCATATAATTACCCGACCAAAGGTCGCCGTGCAGCAGTGAAGCAGGCTCTTCTGGTAATAATGCATGAGTACAAAATGATTCAGCTGCTGTTACATCGGTTATTGAAAATGAACCTGCATCAAACAATATTTTTACCACTGGCATAATCCTGCACAGGGTGAAAAACGAGTGCCACGCTTCATGCGGTGTATTAATTTGCGGAAGACTACCAATATAATTGTTACTGGTCCAACCAAAATGGGCTTGCGGTTGCTGGTGCATCGCGGCAAGTGCCGCACCAAATTCTTCCATCGCGTTTTTTGTAATTGCACCTTTTTCTAACCATTGCAGCAGCAGCCATTGCCGGCCCCCGGCAACGCCTTTCGCCATAACGCCCGGTACTATAATATTACTATTGGCGCGCAATGCATCCAGGCCATTCGCCTCCATAATAAACATAGAAGGAAATGCCTGCGCATCATTCAGCTTTAAAAAATACTTGTTGGTGTTACTGTACAGACTGTAAGCTTCGTTGATATCGCCACCAGCCACCTGTTTACACCCTGACAGTTGGAGGCCGCAGGTGGTTGCAATGGTTTCAATTGTTGCTTGCAGTGAAATCATGATAGTATAATTCTAACGGTAATCAATATACTAAATAGTATGCCTGGTTGGCTTATTGAACATACATTACCCAGATTTAACGGTAAATAACCCGTGCATCCACAAATTTTGACGTTCTGTTACCCTATTTTTTTAGTGCTACTACACATCTACAAACCCAAATTAAAACATGCGTTTTTTACGATAAAAAATCACGGATTTTTACGTCGTTAAACTACGATTTTTTCATTCGTTATGTGATTAGGATCAACGTTTTATGCCAATTTTAGTGGATTTATAATGCACGCTAGGGGTAATTCTTCCTAATGTCGAGTTTCCTCTACCTGACGGTAGATTGAACGATGACCTTTTATTCATTGAATGTTCTATTTTCCAATAAGTTATATGATCGTTCCTTTGTACTGCAATCGGATACAAATAGAAGAAAAAATTTACACCAGTAGAAAGAACAAAACGTACCCTTTAAAACCATAATTATCCAAATCTTTTGAAAGCCAAGACCAAAAATGTTTAGACCCAACCGTACCAAACCTTGAAAAACCAAAACCAGATTAGAAAATCCAAATCCTATGAAATCAAACCAAAGCCCTAAGTAGAAAACAATCCTTATCCCGTTGAAAAGATCCAATCCTGAAAAACCAAAGACTATCCAAATCCTGTGAAAGCCCAACAAAAATCCAAGCCCTAGTGTAGAACATGATCCTTACCCTTTGAAAACATCCAATCCTGAAAAACCAAGTATCCAAACCTTTGAAAGAACATCCAATCCTACAAAAAGTCCTGACCGTCCTGTGCTTATGAAAACCAAAGAGAACATCCAAACCCTTGAAAAAACCAACCTGCTTAGCAGGAATTTGTCCAAATCCATTTGAAAAATCTGTCCACCATCCTCAAAAACCGCTGGAAAAAGGTGATTCAATAGATAGTCTTTGTTGATTGTTTATTGAATCACCCGGCGAGTTGAGATTTGGCTCTACATCTGATTACCCTAATTTATTGCAGCAGCTATCGCCTGCTGTTTTTTTGTGCCTTCTCATGAACCCCTTCTTTTCAGGGTATGGTTATTGATTCATAGTCATACATAAAAACGACATAGTATGAATAATCAAAAACAATTTGGTATTTGGATGGATTCTCACCAGGCAACAGTGGTAGCCATCAGCGATAGTACTGAAAAACTGTCACCGGTGATACTGGCCCATGTAAAAGGGGAAGAAGTTTCCCCAAATTCAAATGAGAAGACGGAGCAAAATCATAAAAAATCACTTCAGACAAAATTTTTTAAAGAAATAACAACCCATCTTCAGAATGCCACCCACCTGCATATTACGGGTACAGGACAGGCACAGGAGCAATTTGTGCATTACCTGGCAGCGTCTCCGCAATTCAAAGACACAAAAACGGCGGAGTCAACTTCTAATAAGATGAGCGATGAGAAATTGTTGTCATTCTTCGCTGATAAATTGAATTAACGCAGCTGTACCACCATCCCTGTAAGGTGTTGCAATGTTCTTTGATTGTAGCCTTTATCAAAGTGATTTGTTTTATGGATACATAAGAGTATATCAACATGCACAATTTGATATATCCGTCCTTTATGATCATTTATGTGGTGTTTGAGTGCATTCATGCGGAGATTAAGGCAGTTAATCTCCGCATGATATACGGAGATTTAAATTGCTTTGCGGAGAATAAGCGCTATATTTACCGCAAGATATGCGGAGAATAATATGGCACTTTATATTCATCAACTAAAAAATTGGCCAAACTTTCAATGGAACAGTGAAAAACTAGCGCCTTTGTTGACTGAAACCAGGCACCGGCAGGGACGCTTATTGGGGCGTATGGAAGGGTTGGGATTTATGTTGCAGGCAGAGGCAAACCTGCAGACCATTACGCTTGATGTCATTAAATCAAGTGAGATTGAAGGTGAAAAGTTGCAGCCAGACCAGGTACGTTCTTCAGTTGCCCGCCGGCTGGGATTGGATATTGCCGGGCTTATTGCTGCTGACAGGCATGTTGAAGGCATTGTAGAAATGATGATGGATGCCACCCAAAATTACAAGATGACTCTTTCAGATGAGCGGCTTTTCAACTGGCACGCGGCGATGTTCCCTACCGCAAGAAGCGGTATGCAACGTATCTCGGTTGCCCGTTACCGTGATAATCCTGCAACTGATCCCATGCAGGTGGTGTCTGGACCTATCGGAAAAGAGAAAATCCATTTTGAAGCCCCGGCGGCCTCCCTTTTGAAAAAGGAAATGAAAAACTTTCTTCATTGGTTCAATAAAGAAGATCATACTGATCCGGTAATCAAGGCAGCTATTGCTCATTTGTGGTTTGTCACTATCCATCCATTTGACGATGGAAATGGCCGTATCACCAGGGCGATAACAGATATGCAGTTGGCCCGCGCTGATAATAGCGCACAACGATTTTACAGCATGTCGGCACAAATAGGAGTTGAAAGAAATGCCTATTACAACATGCTGGAAAAAACACAAAAAGGGTCATTAGAGATTACGGCATGGATCGAGTGGTTTATAAAGTGCCTTAACAGTGCCATTTTAAATACGGATAAAACGCTGGCTATTGTTCTGCATAAAGCACGTTTTTGGGAGATGCATACGTCAACCCCATTGAACGACCGGCAAAGGTTAATGCTTAACAAATTGCTCGATGGGTTTACCGGAAAACTGACATCTTCTAAGTGGTCCATCATCACAAAATCATCACAGGATACCGCCGGCCGTGATATAAACGATTTAATCGAGAAAGGTATACTGGTTAAAGAGCCCGGTGGCGGAAGAAGCACCAGTTATATTGTGAAAACGCAGTAATATAGAATTGGTAGATGAGTAAATTGTTAAGCTCTCCGCAGTCTACATACATAAAAAAAACCGCGCTTTTGAGGAGGCTTAGTGGTATGGGGCGGCATCAAACCGCCGACACAAGCCTGCCTGCCGTCAGGCAGGGATTTTCAGGCCTTTTCCGCCAGGGCGGATACCGCACCGGCATACATACATAAAAAAAACCCCGTCGTTTGACGAGGCTGTAGTGGTGTGGGGCGGGATCGAACCGCCGACACAAGCCTGCCTGCCGTCAGGCAGGGATTTTCAGTCCTTTTCCGCCAGGCCGGATACCGCACCGGCATACATACATAAAAAAAACCCCGTCGTTTGACGAGGCTGTAGTGGTGTGGGGCGGGATCGAACCGCCGACACAAGCCTGCCTGCCGTCAGGCAGGGATTTTCAGTCCTTTTCCGCCTGGGCGGATATCGCACCGGCATACATACATAAAAAAAACCCCGTCGTTTGACGAGGCTGTAGTGGTGTGGGGCGGGATCGAACCGCCGACACAAGCCTGCCTGCCGTCAGGCAGGGATTTTCAGTCCTTTTCCGCCTGGGCGGATATCGCACCGGCATACATACATAAAAAAAACCCCGTCGTTTGACGAGGCTGTAGTGGTGTGGGGCGGGATCGAACCGCCGACACAAGGATTTTCAGTCCTTTGCTCTACCGACTGAGCTACCGCACCTTCCATCCGCTTTTTTACGAGCGGGGAGCAAAAATAGGATTTGCCGGCTATAATCTCAAACTTTTTTTGAACGCTAAGAAGACACTAATAGGGAGTGAATAAGCGCTAATTGCCAGAACCGGAATGTTGGAATAGTCAAATATTAGTGCAGGTCATGCTATCTTAACAATCCTGAAAACCCGCGTTCCATCAGCCCAGCAAAGGCATCAGCACATTCATCACATTAATACATTACATTCCGTACTCGCTCAAAAACTTGATGCGCATGATCTTCAGCTGCTCCCAGCTGTAATTGCCTTCATTCAGCTCTTGCTGCGCTACCTGCAATGAAGAAGTCTCGCAACCTTTAAAATAATCTATGATCTCTTCCTGTTCGTATTCGTCCAGCATATCATCAATAGCATAATCGAGGTTGAGTTTGGTACCGCTGGCGGCAATGGTTTCCATCTCTTCCATCAGCGCATCCATGCGCCAGTCTTTGTTTTTGGCAATCACTTCCAGCGGCATCTTTTTATCGACCTGCTGAATAATGAATACCTTGCTCATGCTCTTATTGGCCACAGTTCTCATCACAAAGTCATCGGGCTTCTGCACATCATTCTCTTCTACATATTTGGCTATCAAATCAACAAATGGCTTTCCGTAGCGCAGGGCTTTCCCTTTGCTTACACCCTGGCATTTTTCCAGCTCCTGAATGGTAGTGGGGTACATGGTGGCCATGTCCTGCAATGAATTCTCCAGGAATATTACAAATGGTGGAAGCGCTTTTTTACGGGCTTCTTTCAGACGCAGCTCTTTCAGTTGTTCAAACAGTTTATCATCGGCCGCTGCGGTTTCTGTGGTGGCTTCCCCTTCTTCATCGTCTGCATTGGCTTCTTCAAACAGGTTGTTCATTACAATGGGGAAGCTTTTGGGCTTCTTCATAAAAGCCTCTCCCTGTTTGGTGATCTTTAGAACACCGTAATCAACAATGTCTTTGCTTAGCAGGTTTTCAAGCAGCATCTGCCGCACCAAAGAATTCCAGAAATGGTGCGGTTGATCATTGCCGATAGCAAACTCAACAAGCGCATCGTGCCGGTACATCTGTATTTGCGGGGTAAGCCTGCCGGCCACAATGTTCACCGTATAATCGGTTGCAAAGCGCTCATCCAGTGCGCGTACAACTTTCAACACTTTTACCGCATCGTCTTTGGCCTCCACCCGTTCTTTTGGATGCAGGCAATTATCGCAACTGCCGCAATTGTGCGGCTCATAGGTTTCGCCAAAATAACTCATCAGCGTTTTTCTGCGGCACACACCACTTTCGGCATATGCCACCGTTTCATTGATAAGCTGGGCGCCTACTTCGCGTTCGGTAAGCGGTTTGTCGCGCATTAAATGCTCCAGTTTACTTACATCCTTATGCGAATAGTATAAAATACATTTCCCTTCCAGCCCATCGCGGCCGGCACGACCGGTTTCCTGGTAATAATTCTCAATTGATTTGGGAATATTAAAATGGATGACGAAACGGATATCGGGTTTATCGATGCCCATTCCAAACGCAATGGTGGCCACAATTACCTGGGTATCTTCTTTCAAAAAGAGATCCTGGCGCGCTGCACGCAGTTTACTGTCCAAACCCGCATGATAGGCAACAGCTTTTATGCCATTTGATACCAGCAGTTCGGCCAGCTCTTCGGTGGTTTTGCGGTTGAGTGTATAAATAATACCGCTTTTGCCTTTATTGGTTACAATAAAACGAACGATGCTTTTAAGAGTATCTTCTTTTTTTACCTTGGGCAGTATCTCGTAATAAAGATTGGTGCGGTTAAATGACGAAATAAATATTTTGGGTTTGCGCAGTTCCAGGTTTTTTACAATATCACTCTGCACTTTTGGGGTAGCCGTAGCCGTGAGGGCAATAACAGGTATATCAGGGTTGATAACGTTCATCATTTCGCGCAGGCGGCGGTACTCCGGGCGAAAATCATGTCCCCATTCAGAAATACAGTGCGCTTCATCCACGGCAAAAAACGAGATGTTCAGATCGCTGAAAAAAGACCGGTTATCTTCTTTGGTCAGTGTTTCCGGCGCTACATACAGCATTTTTGTTTTGCCCGATTTCAGGTCATCATGCACCTCTTTAATTTCTTTTTTATTGAGGGTAGAATTCAGGAAATGCGCCACTTCATCTTTACTGCTATAACTGCGCACCAGGTCTACCTGGTTTTTCATAAGCGCAATCAGCGGCGAAACAATAATGGCCACGCCTTCGCTTATCATGGCCGGCAGCTGGTAACATAAACTTTTGCCACCGCCGGTGGGCATAATTACAAATGTGTCGGCACCTGAAAGCAGGGACTGGATAATCTCTTCCTGTTCGCCGCGAAAAGAATCGAGGCCAAAATATTCCTGTAGGGGTTGTAGGAGATCAATTTTCGCCTTGCTTTTGGCAGCGGGCGTTTTAGTGGTTTTTACAGCTGCAGTCTTTGCAGTTGATTTTGCAGTTGATTTTAATTTAGAAGAACTTGTAGCCATGCTCATTAATTTTCTTTCACACAGGGTTAAAATGCTATTGATAAGGTACTGAAAATTGCCGTACTATAAACATTAATTTATCCCTGCAGGCTGTTACGCTGATAAACAGGCGGGAGGCGGATTACGGCATATTTTTACGGAGTGCGAAGTTAATTAAAATGAGCGGCTGCCCCTTATAAATTTTGTTAAGGCCCGTTAACAACCAAGCGCCGGTAACCTCTCGGCAACAAACGTTTAATGTAATGGCTGACAAACATTCACCAAATTAAAAAACAAACGATTGTACTTACCCCATTTGCATTGGCAGTCAGCTTTGAAGTTTACCGCGGGTCATGCAATAAACCAGCTAAACAACTAACTTTGCCCGCTGCAAATGAATACAAAAGCAATTTTAGAAAGCGCTGCAAAAACGATAAGCCTTGAAGCTGATGCTATTGCAGGCCTGCGCGCCTATCTTACCGATGATTTTGTAAAGGCGGTAGAACGTGTTGTTAATTGCAATGGCCGGTTGGTTATCAGTGGTATCGGCAAAAGCGCCATCATTGCGCAGAAAATGGTGGCCACCTTTAATTCTACAGGTACACCGGCCCTGTATATGCACGCGGCAGATGCCATTCATGGTGATTTGGGTATGATACAGGCAGCAGACGTAGTAATGGTTGTCAGTAAAAGCGGCAACAGCCCCGAAATAAAAGTGCTGGTTCCCCTCATAAAAAACTTCGGCAATACCCTTATCGGCCTGGTTGGCAATATGGAATCGTATCTGGCATTGCAGGCTGATATCGTTATCAATACAACTGTTTCGGCTGAGGCCTGCCCCAATAACCTGGCGCCTACCAGCAGCACTACCGCGCAATTAGTAATGGGCGATGCGCTGGCAGTTTGCCTGATGGAACTAAAAGGCTTTACCGGAGCAGATTTCGCCCGTTTTCATCCTGGCGGTTTACTGGGTAAAAAGCTGTACCTGAGGGTAATGGACCTGTATATTCAAAACCAGCGCCCAGAAGTAGGGCCGGAAACGCCGCTGCGCGAAACCATTGTGTCTATCTCTGGCAGCCGCCTGGGTATGACGGTGGTAACCAACGAGCAAAAAGAAATGCTGGGCGTTATCACAGATGGCGACCTGCGCCGCATGCTCGAAAAAAACACTTCGCTGGAAGGCATCCGGGCTAAAGACATTATGACCCCCCAACCCAAAACCATTGAGCCAGATGCGCTGGCCGTGGAAGCATTGGATGTTTTACGTAAATTTGATATAACACAGTTGGTGGTAGCCAACCAAAAGCAATATTTAGGTGTATTGCATTTACACGACCTGATACGCGAAGGCCTTCTCTAACCCACCTTTGCCATCATTAGTCAGATAAGGTTACTGAAAATATAGTTACGCATGTTTCGTTACATAAACGGAACGCCGCACGTAAGCGCTATTGCTTACTGAAAAATGCCCGGCTTAACCAAAACGATATTGCCAGGAAAAGTATACAGCAGACAAAGTATTGACTGAACCAATACAAGCCTGGTAAACCAACGCTGCACCTGATAAAACCAAGTTATGAGGCGTATTTATGTTGCAATATTTGCTTTGCTGTTTGTTGCGGGATGCTATTTCTTCCCGCACAGCCCGGATATTGTATCAGAGAAATACGGTGTTACAAAACTGCAGCAGGATTTTAATGTGTTCAGGGCAGTATTGCAGAAAGGCCATCCCGGCATTTACACCTATGCCAGTAAACAGGAGATGGATAACAGCTTCGACAGTATCTACCACACACTGAGTGAGCCAATAGATATGCGTGCCTTTCATCATAAGCTCTCTTTTATGATTGACAAGATAGGCTGCAGCCATACTAACCTTTACCTCCCAAAAACCTTTTATGATACCATCATGCGCCGGAATAATTTTTTTCCCATTCCGGTTATATACGTAGATGGTGGGTTGTATATTAATTCTGATGCCTTCTCTATACCCGTGGGCGCTCATATTATCAGCATCAATGGCAATACTGCCGACCAGATTATGAAGCGTATTGTTGATTACAATGTACCCGATGGCCGCAACAAGACCTACAATCTTTCCCAGGCCGCTACCGAGTTTGCGTACAATTATTTTTTGGCTTATGGCCCCTGCATCAATTTCCGGGTAGAATATGCATTGCCCGGGGCTTCTGTTAACGAACATGCCAATATACCAGCTGTTACACTTGAAAAAAACTTAAACGATTACAACTACAACAGCTACTATAACTTTTCATCTGAAGTGGGGTACGATTTTGAAATCATTGATTCTATACATACAGCCGTATTAACCCTTCGCTCGTTTGGATACGGTACTTCTGCCACCTTTGCGGCCTACAAAAACTTTCTCATCAATTCTTTTACCCTGTTGAAGAATGAAAGCGGCATCAATAACCTGGTGATAGATTGCCGCAACAATATTGGCGGCGAATACGAAAACATCTTTCTGCTTTACCGCTTCCTCAGTCGTACTGCTTTTAAAGAAGTGGATTCTGCCACGGTACGGTTCGATAAAACACCTTTTACCCGGTTTCTTGATCCTGAATTTGCATTGAACGAACGGCCATCGCTCGATTCTATGGTGAAAACAGAATTCTGCCGTTTGCCCAACGGTACAAACGCCATGAATGACGATGAAAATAACCTGCGCCGGCCGCATCCAATGGCCTTTGACGGAAATGTATTTGTAATTACCAATAATAACGTACTGTCTGCAGCCTCCAATTTTGTGGCCATGATAAAAGATAGCAAAAGGGGTACTATTGTGGGCGAAGAAACAGGCGGCGGCTATAACAGTCATAATGGGTTTACCCGATTGCTGTATAAAATGCCCAATACAGGCTTGTTGCTCGAATTTTCTGCCGTAAAAGTGCAGCATTACCTTGTACATCCGCAATTAAACAAATACGGTATAGAGCCAGATTACCCCATCAGTACCACACTCAATGACATCATTGAAAACCAGGATCCCCAGATGGCTTATATTATGGACAACCTCATAAAAAATGAACGGTAATTTAATTTGAGTTTACTTACCGCTTTCAATACTTTTGCGCTTTGATTTTATCACCAACAGTAAAGTTTTTACATACCTTCTTATGAATCAGCACCATTACGTGGCAATTATGGCGGGAGGAATCGGTAGTCGTTTCTGGCCTATGAGTCGCGCCGGCTTTCCTAAACAGTTCCTGGATATACTTAACACCGGTAAAACCCTGATACAGGCTACCTACGACAGGTTTGCAGAATTTATACCCGAAGAAAATATTTACGTAGTTACCTCGCTTGAATACATGGCCATTGTTGAAAAGCAATTGCCTAAAATGAAAAAAGAGAATATACTGGGTGAACCTTCACGCAAAAATACCGCACCTTGTATTGCATATATATCTTGCAAACTGCACCAGATGGATCCGGAAGCTTCGCTGATAGTGGCACCATCTGATCATTCAATAGAAGATACCAAAGAATTTCAGCGGGTGTGCAATGAAGCGCTGCAATTTGTAAATCACCTCAACGCATTTATAACACTGGGTATTAAACCAACTTACCCCAATACCGGCTATGGCTACATTCAGTTTGAACCAATGCCCGTAAGCAAAGATGTATACAAGGTAAAAACCTTTACGGAAAAGCCTAATCTCGATCTGGCAAAAACATTTTTATCGAGCGGCGAATTTTTGTGGAATGCCGGCATCTTTGTCTGGCAGGTTAAAAATATACTCGCCGCTTTTGAAAAACACCTGCCTGAAATGTATGATGTATTCATGGCAGAAAAAGACAAATTCAATACACCCGCAGAGGCAGAAGCGCTCAAAGAAATCTATCCCCTTTGTACCAATATATCCATAGACGTGGGTATTATGGAAAAAGCATCCAATGTATATTTAATTCCTTCTTCATTTGGCTGGAGCGATCTCGGTACCTGGAACAGTGCTTACGAGAACATTGAAAAAGATTACTTCCACAATGCTGTTGGCGGAGACAATGTAATGGTGATAGATGCGGTTAAATGCATGGTGCATGTACCCAAAAACAAACTGGTGTTGCTACAAGGCCTTGAAGATTTTATTATTGTTGATACCGATGACGTATTGCTTATCTGCAAAAAAGAAAAGGAACAACAGATCAAAGACTACGTAGCAGAAGTAAAGCGAAACAAGGGCGATAAATACCTGTAGCCACCCCTGACCGGCCGTTAATAATAAGCACTTACGATGTTCAAAACTTTACGAACCGTTATTTATAAAGTGGGTGACCTGGAAGCGGCCAGGGCATGGTATGTACAGGCAACTGGCAAGCAGCCTTACTTTGATGAGCCTTTTTATATTGGGTTTGATATCAATGGCTTTGAACTGGGGCTTGACCCGGATATGGCCAACACAACCACCGGCAACCAGGCAGTAGCCTACTGGGCGGTAGACGATATACATACTGTTGTAAAAAAACTAACCGCAAGCGGGGCCACCATTATTCAACCTGTTACCAATGTGGGCGGCCCAACAGAAGTTGCCACTGTACAGGATCCTTTTGGCAACCACATAGGGCTTATTGAAGGCGCTTAACCTTTATTGTTCCGGTAGATTTTTTCAGGCTGGTAGTATTACAACCCTTCATCATATGCGGTGAAACCTTTGTAAGCAGGCACAGGTTTCTTTAAACTTTCATACATTAGATACTGAATTGTTCAGTATGGTAGCACCCCCGCTTGGTAATATACTTTTTCTTGATATTGAAACAGTTTCGCAGCAACCTGCTTTTGACCAGTTGCCGGCAGAATGGCAATCGCTCTGGAAGAGAAAAGCAGAAATACTCCTTCGTAACAAAGAAGATGAAACAGCAGAAAGCATCTATGGCCGCGCAGCTATTTATGCCGAGTTTGGAAAAATTGTTTGTATCAGTTGCGGGGTGCTTCAGGGCGGCGCTGCGGATAGAAAGATCGTTTTGAAATCTTTTTGTTGCGATGATGAAAAACAATTGCTGACTGATTTTGCAGACATGGTAAACAAATGGAATACCGGCCCGGCAAAATATTTATGCGCGCACAATGGCAGGGAATTTGATTTTCCATATTTGTGCCGGCGCATGGTGGTATACAATATTGCCGTACCCGCATTGCTGCATTTGTCTGGAAAAAAGCCCTGGGAAGTTAACCATCTTGATACCATGGAACTCTGGAAATTTGGTGATTATAAAAGTTATACCAGCCTGAACCTGCTGGCCACCGTGCTGGGTATACCAACACCCAAAGATGATATAGATGGCAGTATGGTAGGCGAAGTGTACTGGAAAGAAAAAGATCTTAACCGCATTGTTACCTATTGCCAGAAAGATGTAGTAACGGTTGCACAGGTGTACCTTCGTATGCAGGGCGAAACATTGATTACGGGTGAAAATATTGAGCTGAGGAGCTAAAAGGATAAAAGAAAAAAAAGATTTTGCGCACAGAGCAAACAGCGCTAGCAGAGGTACGACGTACCAGCTAATAACATCAAGTAGTGCTTTTCTTCTCTGTTATTCTTTTAGCAACAAATAAGCTCTTTTTCCCTTTTAACCTCTTAGCAAAATCTCTGCTGCTCTGTTTGCTCTGCGCGCAACTAGTTGGAAACGATAGCGCCACAAAAAAGCTCTTTTTCTCTTGACTCTCTTAGCAACACAAACAAGCTCTTTTTCTCTTTCATTCTTTTAGCAAAATGAACGCTTCAATCTCAAGCTATGACAAGAACAAATTATTCTTCCGGCGCCAAATGGGAATCAATTGTTGGCTATAGCCGTGCCGTTAAAGTGGGCAATACCATTGAGGTAACCGGCACCGTGGCGGTAGACGACGATGGCAATACTGTAGGCCTAAACGATGCCTATGCCCAGGCTCGTTTTGCATTACAAAAAATTGAAAAAGTGCTGCAAAGGGCCGGCGCTACCTTACATGATGTAGTGCGTACCCGCATGTTTGTTACAGACATCAGCCGCTGGCAGGAATACGGCAAAGCCCATGGAGAATTTTTCAAAGACATCATGCCCTGTACTTCCATGATAGAAGTAAAAGGACTAATTGATCCGGAATACCTGATAGAAATTGAGGCCACCGCTGTTATAGTAGATAGTATTTAGTATCTAGTATTTAGACTTCGCGGCAGTACTTGCATACCATATACCAGATACTAAAACCCTATTCAATTTGCGAATCTGCGGCAATTTTTGAATTTTGACTTTTGAATTGGATAACCTGCGAATGTTACCAAGTACTACAATTTATATTCTCTACCGTGTTGTCTAAACACTCCATACTAAATACTCTCGAATGTGTTGTCTTTGTACTAAATACTAACATCTGAATGCTTTACAACGTGTTGTCTTGATACTAATTACTAAATACTATATACTCTCAAAACGTGTCGTCTAAATACTAAATACTAGATACTAAATACTTTCCCATGGATATCGAACAATTACAATCATACTGTCTTTCAAAAAAAGGTGTGGAAGAAACCCTTCCTTTTGGCCCCGATACACTGGTGTATAAAGTGGGTGGCAAAGTTTTTTTATTAACCAGCCTTGATTCAGAAGACTTCCGGTTTAATGTAAAATGTGATCCAGACCTGGCGCAAGATCTCAGGGAGCAGTACGCATGCGTGCAACCGGGTTACCACATGAATAAAAAACACTGGAACACCATTATTGTAGACGGCTCTGTTGCAGCCAAACAATTAAAAGAGTGGATAGACCACTCGTATAACCTGGTAGTACAAAGCCTGCCCAAAAAACTGCGCGACCAATTCAGTTGATTTTTTTAGTGTTCCCCCGCATTTGCGTCTATAATTCGGCAGTAGCCTTTTACTTTGCATATTATTCATCTCAACATGAACCTTTGAGCCAACTTACCATACAAAGTAAATTACCTTCAGCAGGTACCAGCATTTTCACTGTTATGAGTGCACTTGCCACACAGCACCAGGCGGTCAACCTGGGGCAGGGCTTTCCAGATTTCGACATGAGCCATGAACTGACCAGCCTGGTAAATGAGGCCATGACAAAGGGCATGAACCAGTACGCGCCCATGCAGGGGTATATGCCGTTACGAGAAGTATTGGCAGAAAAAGTGGCGTTCCTGTACCAAACGCAGATTAATCCGGATACACAAATAACCATTACACCAGGCGGTACTTATGCGCTTTATACAGCACTTACCACGGTGCTGCAACCCGGCGATGAAGTAATTGTGTTTGAACCGGCTTACGACAGTTATATCCCTAATGTGGAAGTTAACGGTGCGGTACCTGTATTGATTAACCTGCAGTTTCCTGATTATAAAATTGATTGGGAGGCGGTAAGGAATAAGATCACATCCAAAACAAGGGTCATTATGCTTAACTCGCCGCATAACCCCACCGGTGCCGTGTTAAGTGAGCATGATATACAACAGTTACGCGCTGTTGTAAAAAACACGAACATCATAATAGTAAGCGATGAGGTATATGAGCACCTGATCTTCGACAATATTCCGCACCAGTCAATCCTTCGCTACCCTGATCTGCTGGAAAGAAGTTTTGTGTCTTTCTCTTTCGGAAAAGTATTTCATTGCACCGGTTGGAAGCTGGGTTATAGTATTTCATCGCCTGCGCTCATGGCTGAGTTTAGAAAAGTGCACCAATTCAATTGCTTCAGTTGCCATACGCCATCACAGGTAGGACTGGCCACTTATCTTAAAAACAAGGATGCCTATTTATCGCTCGGCAGCTTTCTGCAACAGAAACGAGATTATTTCCAGGAACTGATGCAGTCAACAAAATTTACGGCATTGCCCAGCTATGGCAGCTATTTTCAGTGTTACAAATACGACCGCATCAGCGATGAAAGCGATAAAGACCTGTGCATACGCATCACCAAAGAATATGGCATTGCCACCATTCCGGTATCGGCTTTTTACAAAGATGGAACAGACAACAAAGTGATACGCTTTTGTTTTGCCAAAAAGAAAGAAACCATTGATGCCGCAGTAGAACGGCTGGCGATGATTGAATAAGACCCCGTGTTGAGTGTTAAGTGTTAAGTGTTGTGTGACAAAACCGGAAATTTTTGACTTTTGAATTTTGAATGTTGAATTGTTTAGCAACGGAATTAACACTCCTGCCTGCAGGCACATTAACACATTAGCACATTGATAATTTTGCAACGGAAATACCATGGTATCGGATACATGCTCCTGGCAGCATTGGGGTTTTCTGTGATGGGCGGCGCCGCTAAATTATTAAAAGGAAGTTTTAATGCCGGGCAACTGGTATTTTACCGCAACCTGGTTGGTTTGGTTGCTCTACTGATTGGTTTTGCTATTAAACCCCCGGTGAGCCGTGGCGGCAAATTGAAATGGCTCATATTCCGGGGCATCATGGGCACGGTGGCCTTGTATACGTTATTGTATTGTATCCTGCACCTGCCATTGGGTACCGCCATGACGTATAATCTCACCTCAGCAATATTTATTGCAGTATTTTCTTTTTTTCTTTTCAGGGAATACCACGGCAAGGAAGTGTTGTTTTCGGTGTTATTGGGTTTTGCAGGCATGGTGCTGGTGTACAAACCGGCCATGTATTTTCCCTGGTATTATCACCTGGCAGGATTGATTTCCGGCATTGCCTCTGCCATTGCCTATATTACCGTGGGCAAACTCAATAAGTATTATGATGCCAGGGTTATAGTGGCTTCTTTTATGATCAGTGGGGTATTCTTTCCATCGCTGAGTATGTTGGTTCATTACACTACCGGTTACCCGGCAGATGAAATTTTCATTATTGCATTTAAATGGCCACAGGCAAAAGAATGGCTGTATATTTTATTGCTAGGCATAGCAGCATTGTTTGGCCAATATTTTGTAACAAAAGCTTACGGTGCAGACAAAGCCGGTATTGTATCTGCCATTAGTTATGCCAATATTATTTTTTCTGTCTTCATTGGTATGCTGCTGGGCGATGCGTTCCCCGACGGCATGTCGTTATCCGGCATTAGCTGTATTATTGTAAGCGGCATCATTGTATCAATGGTCAAGAAAAGATCAAAATAAAAAGATCACTGTCTTGTCATAATGAAAAAAATGGGTAAGTGTTAATTTATTGTTTTTATAAACCAAGTTGCGCAATTTTACACGCACACATATTAATGATATTGTATGAAGTTGAAAGACAAAATAAAAATAGTAGCGGTATTGGGCAGTCTGCGCGCCAGCTCTTCCAATGCCGTCATTTTAGAAGCGGTTGAAAAAATGGTGCCGGATGAAGTCGAGTTTTTTATTTACAAAGGTGTAGGCACATTGCCACATTTTGATGACCCCGAACAAACACCCATTGCCGTTACCGTATGGCGGAAACATTTGCAGGATGCTGATGCCGTGCTGGTATGCAGTCCTGAATATGCTTTTGGCGTTCCGGGTAGCTTAAAAAATGCATTCGATTGGACGGTAGGTTCTGGCGAACTGGTTAATAAACCGTTGGCGCTTATTACTGCTTCTACGGGAGGTGATAAGGCGCACGCGGCATGGCTGCACATTTTTACGGCGCTCTCAGCAAAAATTCCGGAGGGTGGTGCATTGCTGGTTCCTTTTGTGCGTTCCAAATTAAATGCAGCTGGCGAGATCAGTGATGATGCAACACGAACAGCCGTAAAATTGTTAATCGACGGGTTGATACGCGCAGCCAGGCAAAGCGGGTAATCTTTAATCTTTCCGTAACCGCGTTAAAATAATTCAATAAAAAACTCTTTCAATTGTCCACCAGGCAGCTATCAATGCAATAATGGTTGATAGAGGGTATACAATACGTGTGCGGTACCATGGTTTTTTTCCAAAAGGAATAATGATTAACAAAAACACGGCTGCAATAACGGCTATCTGCCCAAGTTCTACGCCTGCATTGAATGAAATAATGGAAGTAACAAATTTATTGGGCGGAAGACCAATTTCATTGAGCGCGCTCGCGAAACCCATTCCATGTATCAACCCAAAGAGAAACACAATAAAAATACGCCAGGCTTTTAGTTCAGTAAGCAGTATGTTTTCTGCCGCAACAAATAGAATAGACAAAGCGATGATGGGTTCTACTACGGCCCCGGGCAACACAATGATATTTTTCATGCTCAACGCCAGCGTAACAGAATGCGCCACCGTAAATGCCGTAGCCTGCCATAAAATTGTTTTGATGCGTGTACTCAGCAGGCAAAGGCCGGTTACAAATAAAATATGATCTGCACCTTGCGGTATAATATGTGTAAGCCCCAGTTGCAGGTAAAACCAAATTACATGGTGTACCGGCGCTTTTTCCAACGCATAATTTATAGTATGGGCCTGTGCGGGAAAACAAACCAACATGGCAGGCAACAACAATAGCAGGAATAATTTTCTGGTCATAGAAACATGCAAGGCGCAAGCTTTTTCGATTATTATGATGGCAACAATTTTAAAGCGTCTTCGCTGGCTGTTTGCAGCGATGCGTTGATGTTGGGATGCGCCTGCAGGCCCGCTTTCAGCAGCTTGGTGGCAGTAGCAGCATCAGCATTTTTATAGAATACCAGTCCCATTCTGCAAAGCAATACAGGGTTCATACTATTTGTTTTGAGGGCAGTTTTTGCATACGGAAGCGCCTTTGCGTAGTCACCTTTTAAATAATATACCCAGGCAAGCGTTTCATTTACATCTATATTCTGCGGCCTGCGGTTGTACTCTAGCAATGCGTGCTCCAACGCCTTATCAAACGCATTCACTTTTAAATATGCATACGCCAGTTCCCTGTCTGAGTAATGGCCTGCGCTGTCTTCTTTCTTTTCATTGGTTGCTGCAGCATTCATACCAGTTATAACAGCTTGTGAAATAGCGGTTGATTGATCGTTGTTGCCGGCGGCTTTGTAAGTATCTGCCAACGCTTCCTTGATGCTGAAATCATTTACCAGGCTGTCTGCCTGCAAATAATAACCAATAGCTTTCGGATAATCTTTTGCCGCTGCAGCAATTCTTGCCAGTCCGGTTAACGCATAGGCATACCCGGGGCGGTTATCCAGCGCTATCAGGTAATTCATTTCTGCACTCTTCATATCGCCGCTGTTTTCATACAGGTGCCCCAGTTGCACCCTGCTCCATTCGGTACCTTCATCTCCAGGCAGGCCGGCAGTAACAGCCATTTTCATAGCTTCAATGGCGCCGGGGTAATCGCCATGTATTTCGCGCAGGTAAGAAATGCGTGAATACGAGCGGATGTCTGGCCGGATAGAAACCATCTTATCAGCATTGTCAACCGCAGCCGTATAATTTCCCATTTCCACGTTGCCATCTATTATCAAACCATAAATAAAAGCATTGTAGGGGTTAATGTTCTTTGCCTGTTCTGCAATTTGCAGTCCTTCTGCAAAATGGTGCTGGCTCAGCAGCAGTAATGCTTTGAGCGATAAGGCGTCAAAATTATTGGGTTCTTTTACCAATACTGCGTTTACATACTTTAATGCGGCCTGGTCGTAATACATATAGTTGCCTGAAGCCCTTGCTTCCTGCACGTATAGCGATGCTAGTGCAATGCTGGTTTTTACATCGCCCGGTTTGGCAGCAAGCGTGTTGAGCAATGTGGTGCTTCTTGCCTGTACCGATTTAAATTCTTCTGTAGCTGCAGACATGCCCTTGCGTGCCAGCACGGGGTATACCCTGCTTTCCTTTTTTGTTTCATCATGTTTATACTTGAAGAAGATTCCGCCGGCAGCCAGCAGAAAAAGAAAAACAGTAAAACCATAAACAGCACTCTTTTTCATACAAATCAATTTTTGGTTGGTATTACTACTGCTGGAAAGCAGGCTGCAGACAGCAGCCCGCTTTCTTAACAGTAGTTGGGTATTACATTATTGCTTCACTACTTTGACACTTTGTTTGATAACGCCGTTCTCTTTTATATGAATAAAATAAAGACCGGCAGGAACACCTGATGCATTCCATGAAATGCTATACGTTCCGGCATCGCGGCTTCCATTTTGCAACGTGGCTATCAGGTTGCCATTGGCATCTGTTGCCTGTATAGTAATATTAGCTGCTGTTGCAACACGGTAACGCACATTGGCTGTTCCGTTTACAGGGTTTGGCGCGGCAGTAATAATTACATCGGGTGCAGACAAACGCAAAGGGTTGGGCGATGGTGCCAGCACAGCAGGTTGCGTGTAATCTACCGCTACCCCATTACAATTACAGGTGCCGGGCCATGGTGTTTGCTCATACGGAAAACCTGTTTTGAGCGTAGTATCATTTGCATTTACACCGGTGCTGTAAGTAAGCACCTTTAACAGGTTGGGCGTAACCGGGTTACCACCGGGTGTATAATCATCATACCATAAACCGATAGCTGCCAGTACTACGCCACTCACGGCCTGCAGTTCAATACGCGTTACATCATCTTCCAGCCTTCTGCCATTGGGAAAACCATCCATGTTGGGTATAAACTCCAGGTTGGCATTACCGTTATACGCCGGATCGGTTAAACCCAATACCGCGGCCTGTACCAGTCCCAGCGAACTGAATTTAGGGTCTGTCCGTTTGGTAACAGGCACTGCCATGTTTAGGCGCAGCATATCGCCACCATTGGGTAAAAAATTATTAATAAATGGTTTACCTGCCGCCAACGGATTGCCATTTTTACCGGTAGCCAGTTGGTAGGGTTTGAGATTGGGAACGCCGGTAAAGAAAATCGGCCATAGGTCTACAGAACGTGGTTCGCCAGGGCCGTGCAGCAGCAATTTGCCGGCAATTGCATCATCCAATGCAGTACCTGCAACCGCAGCAGTTCCCTTTAATCCGTATAAGCCGTTTTTACCATTGCGAAAATCAAACTGGCCCAGCGAGCTGGATTGAATGCGCAAAGGCGCAAGCGCCGGTACAGCGGTACCAAACTGGCTGTCGTCCATATACAATGCCAGCTCAGGGTTGTAAAATGATTTTGAAAAAACATCATACTGGTACAAACCAGCTTCCTGGTAGGGCGTTAATGAATTCCACAAATCTTTATTGCCGATTGGTATAACCGCTTCATTGGTGAGTGGCATACCCAGGCGTGATACCTGCACCCATGAGCCTGTGTACGTCTGCGTTCCATCTGTATTGAGTGTTCTTATTTTTCTTCTGCTGGCTGAAGCCCATACGCCAATGATATAATCACCATCAAGAATATTGGCGGCCTGCGCTACACTTTTGTGGTCTTTTTGAAGCTCAGCAATATCAACCTGTATGGCAATGGTAGAAACATTTTTACATTTAACGCCATCGCTGGGCGCTGTGCCGGTGGTACGCGGTGCATCACCTAAATCAAAAATACCGCCCAGGTCTACAAAGAAGGGATCATCTGCAGTACCGCAAAATACTTTTTCGCCCGTGCTGCTGGTAGCAATGGCACTATTGATGAGTGCATTGTAATCTGCAGCGCCAAGCCCCGTAGTAGAAACTATTGAACGCGGTCCTATATTGGGAGGGGGCACAACGCCATTGGTAACAATGGTGGAGAAGTTAATACCGCCGTCTTTGCTTTTTTCGAGCGTATAAGTTGTTTTCAGGTTTTGTTTACCCAATCTTATATTGAAAAAAGTGGTAGGGTCTTCGTTTGTTTTATTGAATGTAAAACGGTAAACGATATCGTCGCCATTGGAAAACGTGTTGTTAGCAGCGTTGTTATCAATATGAATCTCGTACCGTATATTCTCGCCAAAAGAATAATAGTTGGGCCCGCCCTGTGGTAACTGCAGGGGAACATAATTGGCAATGATGGTTACTTTGGAAGGATCGTCGGGGCTGCGGAACACATACAAATCTGTATTGTCTGCCAGCGGATCATTGGCAATCATGGGTGCTTCCCTGTGGCTGGAAGCAAACAGTGGTATGCTTGTGTTTACCAGCATTACTGCCAGCAGAATGGCAGCATATATTTGTCTTCGTTTCATAAAAGTTTTTTTGTTTGGTTATTGAACAGCTGTTCCTCTCCATGGTGTTTGCACAAATGGAAATGTTGATTTAAACGTGGTATCATTTTTTTCTACGCCGGTAGAATATTGCAACGTATTGACCAATTGGTTGGTAACGGGTGAACTGCCAGCCGTAAAATCATCGTACCACAGCCCTATTGCTGCCAGTACCACACCGCCTACTGCCTGCAGTTCAATTCTTGTTACATCGTCTTCCAGCCTTCTTCCGTTAGGAAAGCCATCCATATTAGGAATGGGTTGCAACATGCTATTGCCATTGTATGCCGGGTCTGTTAACCCCAGCACCGCAGCTTGTACCAAACCAAGCGAACTGAATTTTGGATCATTGCGTTGCGTTGGCGGCACGGCCATGTTCAGACGCAGCATATCACCACCATTGGGTAAAAAGTTATTGATAAAAGGTTTGCCAGCAGCCAGCGGATTACCGTTCTTGCCGGTTGCCAGTTGGTAAGGCCGCAGGTTGGGAACACCGGTATGAAAAATAGGCCATAGATCAACTGAGCGGGGCTGCCCCTGAGCAGGTAACAACAATGTTCCAAAGATGGCATCGTCTAACGCCGTACCGGTAAGTGCTGATGAGCCTTTCAACCCATACAAACCACTTCTGCCGTTACGGAAATCAAATTGCCCCAGTGAGTTGCTTTGAATACGCAATGCATTAAAGGCAGGCACCGCACCGGCAAACTTGCTGGGGTCCATGTACAATGCCAGTTCGGGATTATAAAAATAATTTCCAAATGTGCTGATGTTGGCCAGGTCCTGGTAGGGCGTCAGTGCGTTCCAGAAATCTTTTTTGCCCAGTGCTACCACTGCTTCATTGGTAAGTGGCATGCCCAGTCTTGATACCTGCACCCAGTTGCCTTCTTCCGTAACGGTGCCACCGCCCAACGGATTAAACGGAGAACCGCCAGCTGCTGAATTCAATGTTCTGGTAGCGCGTCTGCTGCTCGAAGCCCACACACCTATTACAAAATTGCCATCAAGAATAGAAGTGGCCTCACTTACATTTTTATGATCTTTCTGTAACAAATTAATGTCTGCTTCAATACATATGGAGTGTGTATTGTAATGTCCCAGCCCATCGCGTATTTTACTACCCTGGCGCGGAGCATCACCCAGATCAAAAATACCGCCCAGGTCTACATAAAAAGGGTCATCTGCAGAACCACAGAAAATGCGTTCGCCGGTGGTGGCCGTTGCAATAGACTGGTTAATCAGCGTATTGTAATCAGCTGTGTTAAGTCCGGCTGCACCGCCAATACTACGCGGGCCAATATTAGGCGCTGGTACCACACCGTTAGTAACCACCATTGTAAAGGACTGTCCGCCGTTGGTACTTTTCTCGCAGGTATAAGTCGTGTAGAGGTTTTGCTTACCCAGGCGGATATTAAAGAACGTGGTGGGGTCCTGGTTGGTTTGCTTAAACAAAAAGCGATAAATAATATCATCGCCGGGTGTGGCCGTATTATTATCGATGTGAATCTCATACCGAATGTTTTCTCCGAATGAATTGTAATTGGGACCTCCATACGGCAATTCGGCCGGCACGTAATCCGCAATAAGAATGACCTTATTGGGATTTTCAGGGCTTCTGAACGCATAGAGATCGGTGTTGTCTGCCAATGGATCATTGGCAATAAGCGGTGCTTCGCGGTGACTAGACGACATCATGATACCTGAAAACACCATCAGGCAGACCGTCATTAAAAAGACCTTCAACTTTCGTTTACTGGTAAACTCAGCTTGTTGCATACCACAAGTTTTTAAATTAAATAATTAAAATGCCTAAGGCGTACGGAGAACCCAATGCAAATAACACACAGGTATTGGTGCTGTAAACAGCCACATTGCAGGCGTGCATGCGCAGGGCTTTATCTGATAATGGATTTTACCTGTAAACGGTCGGTTCAAACAGGATGTTAGGGTGTATAAATGATTGTTATTTTACCGGTGGCAGCGGTAAAACAAGTTCACGTTTGAAAGGGTAGCGGATTGTAATCAAAGGGTAGCGAGGATACTTTGCAGTTCAGCAGTGCAGTAGCACCACCGGTTTATTTTGCATATTGCAGCATCCATTCATAGATATTCATATTGTTTTCTTTATACTTTGGGCTGATGGCTTTTGTCCAGGCATCATGCACATTTGATTCAAAAATGGTTAGCCGGGGAACGATGACCGGCGAGAAACTGTTTATTGATGCTATAAAATGGGTAGCAGAGGAAACGTCGATAACGGGATCATTGCTATTATGAAAATTCCAGATGGCTACCTTATTTTTAGCCAGGCTGCTGCAAACAGGGTCATAATTAAATTCTCCTGCAACCGGTACAATTGCGGCAATGTTGTTGGCAAAGGTGCCGGCGGCCAGGCAACTGGCAGCACCGCCGTTGCTTAAACCGTTAAGGTAAATGCGGGTAGTATCTATTCTGTATGTTTTGCGAGCGTAATCAATCACATCTTTTATATCCTGCGCCACGGGAAACTGCTTTAGCTGCGGCGCAAGAATGATAAATGAATAGTGCTTACCATTCACCAAAAAATCTGGCGGAAATATTTTTTCGTCCAGCAACTGCGGTATGCCATCGTTCAGTAATATGGGTAGATCGAGTGCACCATTGCCGTATTGACCCCCGCCATGTACGGAGATAAGTAAAGGATATGATTTAGTTGTTTTGTTATAGTTAACCGGGATGGCGCTGTAAAACCCGCCAGTATTGGCATTGAGTGGTAACAGGTTGGCGGCCAGCACCGGCGGTAAAGTTTCAGGCACTGCATTCATATCTGTAACAACCACCGGAGGAACAACAACCACCGCATCAGCCTCTTTTTTACACCCAATAGGAACGGTGGCTAAGATTAGGCAGGCAACACCAAATATAAATTTTCTCATACAACAGGTTTAAGCATGTTAGTCAGGTATAGCCGTAAAAAACTACGGCGTTTGTTGTCCATTGGATTTACATATGTTAAATATTACTGTTAGCGGGTACGAAACTGTTCCACAAATGGAGGCATAGCTACGCATTCCGTGTATTCGGTGGTTGTTGTAACGGGTTGTAAAGATTATGCTGCCCCTTGTATGGCGGCAGTTACAGCTGTTGTTTCTTTTACGATGGTTGCCTGAGGTGACTGCAGCCTATAATGGATGTTTGATGTTTAAGGGGAAATACAAATGTAGAGTAAATTGCAGAATCCAACATATTTTTCAAAGGCGTGGTATTTTTACTAAAACATGATGCGGCTAAATGGGATGCCGATGGCAAGGCCGGCAGTAGTTCTGCCGGTAGTAACCATGCTATTGGATAGATCAAAAAAAGACACAAAGCACTCCACGTTAACAGCCGGTGTTTTTCTGCTGTTGATCAGTACAACAGGCACACCTATGCGGCAGTTGAAAGGATGGTAATCGCCAAAGTTTTTTTCTGCCAGCACAGTGATGCCCACATGTGAATTGGATGGAAAATAAACAATACGGCCAGCAACAGATGGAGTGATAAAGGTTGCGTAATGACCAATGTACAAGTTATTATTGCCGGGGTCTGTATTGAATTGTGTATCTGTTCCACCCAGGTTTTTGTACTCACTAAAATTGAGCTTGTTAAGTCCCCGCGCCAGTTTAGTGTTATTAAAAAACGCATTCGCATCCAATGTAAAAAACAAACGGCCGGCGCCCTTTATTTCCCACATCCGCGTATGCCCGAGAGTTAAGCTTGCAGCAAATGGCCGGTACGCTGAGAACGCCGTGGTAAATGAGGGGGCCACCGTGTACTTAGGAAAATACAACGGCAGGTAGGCAGTTAAACTCGTCCAGCCGGTGCTGATGGTTTTAAATTGCAGTGTTCTGGAAAGCAGGTCAGCCTGCTCCATGGCAAATTTTTCTTCGTAGGCCGTTTTCAGTTCTTGGTAAAAATGCCGGCGCATCACCGCCTTTGCGCTGTCTGGCTGCTGGCCTGGTATGGCAGCTGCATCCAGGCTATCAAGTGCCTGCATAAAAGCTATTTCTTTGGCATTAATTTGTTGATGCAGTTGTGCCAAGAGTGCCGCCCGTGCAGCATCCATAGCAGGTTTTTGCCCACCAGCAGTGCTGCAGCCTGCAAAGCGTGTTTTTACTTTGCCCAGCCATTTGTAACTTAATGTAATACCTGCTTCGTTTTCAAATCTTTTATCTAAAAAAGATTTGGAGTAACTACCGGCAATGGTCATGTCAAAACCAAAACTAAACAATGTTTTAATGGGGTCATCGGCTCCATGCGGGGGTTGAAAATTATGGTTTACGGTAAATTTTCCCTCAGCGGTATTAAAAGTAACATAGTTGGTAAACAAAGACAGGTCGCGGGCGGTTGACAGATAACTGGTTTTATCGGCCAGGAATACATTCATGCCCCGGTGAGAAATGGCCGCTGCATCATTGGCGTTACAGGCTTTTGCGGTAACGGCAGTATTGATAAATTTCAATTCCGTAATGATTGCCTGGCCACTTTGGGCACTGGCGGTATAAGAAAGTAAATACAGGGAAATGAAAAGCAGTAAGCGGTGCATACGAACAAGGTTGGCTGGTTAAAGGGCAAATCGCACAAAACAATTTTTTCCTTGAATGTGGCTGCAGGCTAAGATACAATAAGTTTTAACAGGTGGCGCGCTGCCATATGGCGCTGAACGCTGGCGCTACAAAGTTTCTCGCTTATATTTGAGCAAACAGCATTTCATGAAACACTTACTATTGGCAACCGCATTATTTGCAGTTACGCGCTTACATGGACAGGCATTGCCACTACGGCAACAGGCTGCCGTTGTAAATGAGTTGTTGTCTGAAAGGTTGAATAACCTGTTACCGGTATTAATGGAAAAGACCGGCATTGACATGTGGATAGTTGTTTCGAGAGAATATAACGAAGACCCAATCATTAAAACCATGTTGCCGGCAGAATGGCTCTATGCCAGAAGAAGAACCATATTGGTTTTCTATAACAACCCGGGTAAAAAACTTTTTGAGAAACTGGCCATTGCCCGGTATAATGTGGGTACAGAAGTAAAGGCCGCCTGGGATATGCAGAAATTTCCCAATCAATGGGATGCGCTCATAGATATTATTACCAGCCGTAAACCTGGTAAGATTGGCATTAATACATCTGCAGATTTTGCGCATGCAGACGGCCTTGATCATACAGAGTATAACGAACTGATGCAGAAATTACCGGTTGCCTATAAAAACAAATGCGTGTCTGCAGAAAATTTAGCCGTTGGCTGGATGGAAACCAGAACTGCGCACGAAATGCAGATTTATCCGCAGTTGGTAAATGCTACCCATAAAATTATTGAAGAAGGTTTTTCTGAAAAGGTAATTACACCCGGCATTACTACTACCGATGATGTGGTGTGGTGGTTCAGGCAGAAAATACGCGAGCTGGGTTATGATACATGGTTTCACCCTTCAGTATCGGTGCAACGAAACGACCCGCAAAATTTTGAACACCTGCGCAGTTTTTCTAACCGGCCTGCTGCAGATGTAATTATACCAGGCGATCTGTTGCATGTAGACATCGGTATTACCTATCTACGGCTCAACACCGACATACAGGAACATGCCTATGTGTTGCAGCCCGGCGAAACCACGGTACCTGCCAGTTTACAAAAAGCCTTTGCTGCAGCTAACCGCCTGCAGGATATTCTTACCAGCCAGTTTAAAGAAGGCAGCACCGGTAATCAAATATTATCCGCTGCACTTGCGCAGGCAAAAGCGGAAGGCATTCAACCCAGTATCTATACACACCCCATTGGGTATAACGGCCATGCGGCAGGACCTACTATTGGTATGTGGGACCAACAAAATGGCGTACCCGGCAGTGGTGATTACCCCATGCACTACAATACGGCTTATTCAATTGAGCTGAATGCAGGTACGCAAATTCCTGAGTGGAAAAAAGAAGTACGCATTATGCTGGAAGAAGATGGCTTCTATAATGAAAACGGTTTCAGGTATATCAGCGATCGGCAGAAAGAAATTTATGTTATTCCGCGAAAGATGGAAAATCTTTCCAAATAATAGCTGTGCTATGGTTGTTCACATATCAACTAACGAGTGCTGCAATGCGAGCAGTGCAATATTTCTTAGCTTCCAACACCTTTAATGAAATAGGAAAAAAATTTATTTGGATCATACATTTGTTTTATCGTATATTTGCGATATACGATTTTGAGACGGAGATATCGTTTTTTTCTTTATACCTATTAATCGCATAAATACGATAAAGAGATGTCGGTTCATAAAAAAGAGGAATTTTCGCAAAAGGAACAGGATTTGGCAAGTTTTGCAAAAGCATTTGCCCACCCTGCACGTATTGCTATACTAAAAATACTGGCGCAACGAAATGAGTGTATCTGTGGCGAAATAGTAGAAGTGTTGCCACTGGCGCAATCAACTGTATCGCAACATTTAAAAGAACTGAAGAATGCCGGCTTAATTGATGGTTCTGTTGATGGCCCAAAAAGCTGTTATTGCATTAACTGGAAAGCGTTTGAAAAGTTTAATGCAGAATTCAGCACTTTATTTACCACGCTCAAAATTAAAAACGAAAAAGCTTGTTGTTAAAATTTAGTGCTTATGGAAAGCATTATCTCTATTGAAAAAGCAGGCAGTCATCAGTGGGAAGCCATTTGCAGGCTGCTGCAAACAGAAAATTTGCCCACGGTTGATATTAACCCTGCAATGGAAAACTTTTTTGTAGCAGTTGATGGCCAGCACTTAGCCGGTGTGATTGGTATGGATGCCTATGGAAGTGATGGCCTGCTTAGATCGGCAATAGTAGAAAAAGCGCATCGCAACAAAGGTATCGCGGGCTCACTACTCAACAGGTTAATTGATAACGCCAAACAAAACGCCATTACTTCTTTATACCTTATCACCAACACTGCGGAGGAATATTTTAATAGAAAAGGATTTATAACAATTGCCAGGGAACAAGTACCTGAAGCAGTGCTGCAATCCAAAGAATTCAATGGCCTTTGCCCGGCAAGCGCGGTGGCCATGTTCCGGCGGCTGTAACATTTTTATTGTTCATCATAAAAACTACACACATGACAAATCAAACGGTTAACACCAGCGATCCAGGCTGTTGCGGATCAAGCGACAATGAGTGCTGCATATTAACAGATATGGGCTGTTGCTGATACAAACAACCGGCAGTATACGCTGCCGGTTTTTATTTATACAGTAAATCTATTTTCTGATGGAAAAGATTAGTAAGAAAATCCTTTTTGTATGCATAGAAAATGCCAACCGTTCGCAGATGGCACAGGCGTTTGCCATTATGCATGGAGGAGAAAACGTGGAGGCATTCAGCGCAGGCAGTAATCCCAGCGGACTGGTAAACCCAAAAGCAGTTGCAGCCATGAAAGAATTGAAGTATGATTTAACACGTCACACCAGCAAATCATTGGAACAAATAAAACAATATGCGCCTTTTGATACGGTAGTTACAATGGGTTGCGGCGATGCCTGCCCGTGGATGCCGGCTAAAAAATTTATAGACTGGCAAATACCGGATCCCAAACATATGGAACCGGCAGCGTTCAATACAGTGCGGGATTTGATTGAAGATAAAGTAAAGCAAATTTTAGCTGTTAGCAATTAGCTATTAGCTATTAGCAAAACACGGCTAAAAAAAATAATTTTAATGGAGATTACTTCGACTACTAACAGCTAATAGCTAATTGCTAACAGCTAATAGCTCTCTTAGTTCTTCACCACTCCGCGTAAGCCAGCGGGTTTTTGATTGGTAGAAATTACCTGCAAGGATTGTTTGCCATCCCTGGCAACGGAAGAAGCCCTTACCTGCAGGTCTTTAGCATTACTGGCCGCTACAAAATATCCGTTTAATATATTTTTATCTTCAAAAGACTGGTTGCTGAGGTCTTTTTCCTGCAATGTGCCTGTTGCATCGGCAATGAAGTATTGAAGGTTATCGAAATAAAAATTACCGTTGCCATTTACAGCGGCGTAAAACCAAATCCGGGTAGCATCTTTTTCGGTAATACCGTCAATGCTGTAGGTCTTCCATTCACCATTGGTGGCAGTGGCATAAACCATTGTTTTACTGATGATGTCTTCTTTGCCTTTTCTTACCTGTACTGCGTAAATACGGGGTTTCGACAAAGAATCTGCCGGTGTTTCTTTTACAGTAATCTCAATATGAAAAGGACGTTCTGTAAGGCCTGCCGTTTTAATTTCTTTTACAAAATAAAAGGCATCGGGATAATTAAATTGTTCTGATTGCGCCGAAGCGTTTAATGTAAACAAGCTTGCCAGCAGCAGGAGGTGAATGGTTTTCATAATGCAGGATTTGGATATACCGTTATAACGCCGCTACAGCTGTTTTAGTCTGCGTATAAAGAGGAAAATACCATTAGTTATTTCAGCAATTGGTAGGCAATAAAGCTCATGATATAGGCCAGCCCGGTCATGTATGCCAGTTGAATAAGCGGCCATTTCCACGAGCGGGTTTCTCTTTTTACCACGGCAAGGGTGCTCATACACTGCATGGCCAGCAGGTAAAAAATCATCAGCGATACGCCAGCGGCCAGCGTATACACCGGCCTCCCGTCTGAGTTGCGGGCATTTTGCATCTTTTGGGTAAGCGTGGTTTCATCTGCATCTTTACCCCCTTCTACGCTGTACAGGGTGGCCATGGTACCCACAAATACTTCCCTGGCTGCGAAAGATGTAATAAGCGCAATACCAATTTTCCAGTCGTAACCCAGCGGGCGTATGGCCGGTTCAATGGTTCTGCCCAGTATGCCGGCAAATGAATGCTGCAATAATTCTGACTGCTTCTGCGTGGTCAGATCTTTTACCTGGTCTGGGTGTTGCTGTATCAGTGTATCATATTTGCGGGCTACTGATTCCATCTTTTGCGGCGGGCCATACGAGCTTAACGCCCATAGGATGAGGCTGATGACCATGATAACGCGCCCTGCATCCAGCACAAAAATTTTGGCTTTGTTGATCATGGTAACCAGCACGTTTTTCCAACGGGGTGCGCGGTAGATGGGCAACTCCAGAATAAAAAAGCTTTTTTCCTGTATTTTAATAAACCACTTGGCCACATAAGATACCAGCAGTGCCATTACTATACCCAGCAGGTACAGCCCCATCATAACAAGCCCCTGCAAGCCAATAAAACCCAACACGGTGGTGCGCGGTATTACCAGTGCAATTAAAATGGTAAACACCGGCAGGCGGGCACTACAGCTCATTAATGGGGTGATAAGAATGGTGAGCAGTCTTTCTTTTTTGTTTTCGATGTTTCTTGCGCTCATTATAGCCGGTACAGCGCACGCAAATCCGCTGATCATCGGCATTACGCTTTTGCCATTGAGCCCCGCTTTGCGCATAAGCTTATCCGTAAGAAAACTGATGCGGGCCATATACCCGGTATCTTCCAGCATGGTAATAAAGCCGAACAGGATCATGATTTGCGGAACAAAAACCAGTATACCGCTCAACCCTGCCACAATGCCGTTTACAAACAAATCGCTCAACCAGCCATGTGGTAAGATATCATTGAGCCAGCTCCCCAGGTTGGCAAACACCCATTGTATACCATCCATGGGAAAAGTGGCCAGCCAGAAAACACTTTGAAAAAGAAAAAATAATACGCCCAGTAAAATGACGTAGCCCCATTTGCGGTGGAGTAGTATATTATCAAGCTTTTCAGTAAACAACGTTTGCTGCAGCGGGTCTGGTTCTGCCACATGCTGTTGCATAATTACCTTGATGCGTGCATAACGCTGCATGATTTCTTCTGCCTGGGTGCGCGTGGCGTTGAACTTGTTTTGCTGTTCAATAGATTCAATGCTGTGTTGTTTCGCCTGGTCAAACAAAAAACTTTCATGGTTGATAAGGTAGTGGATAGCGGTATAATCGCTCACCGCCGGAAAAGCAGTTTTTATTTCATCAACCGCTTCCGGCGCCAGTTCTTTGTTGTTAATAAAATCGCGTATGGGTACGTGGTAGAGCTGCTGCGCCGTTTGCAGCATTACTTTTTTCAGTTGCGGGATACCTTTGTTCTTCCGGGGGTTTACCGTTACAACCGCCACACCCAGTTCACGCTCCAGCCCTTCTACATCTATCACCACCCCTTTACGTTTGGCCAAATCCATCATGGTAAGTGCAATCACCACCGGAAACTTGAGATCAAGTATCTGCGAGCAAAACAATAAATTTCGTTTGAGGTTACTGGCATCTACCAGCAGCAATATTACATCTGGGTGTACATCAGCATCCTGTTTAAGCAGTACTTTGTACGTTACCCATTCATCGGCTCGTTTTGGATACAGGCTGTAGGTACCGGGCAGGTCAATGATATTGGCGTTTATACCAGCTGCCAGCTCTGAATTACCTGTTTTTTTATCAACCGTTACCCCGGGAAAATTGCCCACCTTCTGGTTAAGTCCGGTTAAAGAATTAAACAGGGAGCTTTTGCCGCTGTTAGGGTTGCCTACCAATGCTATATTAATTCCTTTTGAAGCCAATTGAAAGAATGCCGATTATTTCCGGGAGCGCAAAAATACCTTATTTGAACCGGCAATAACTTACGAGAAGAGTAAATAATCCGCTAAAAGCGCTGTTAAAATAATTATAACGACCGCCTTTCGCAGAAAGTAGCGGCAGCTGACATTTTTTTGACCAATTGACTAATGAATAATTTCGATTTAAAGCTGGTAACGGCTAGTTTGTACGGCGGTGGTTACATTTGCAAATGGCTTTTAAAAAATACCTGGGCAAAGAACAGGCCCTGCAAAAGGCAAAGCATTATTGCGGCTACCAGGAGCGTTGCCATAGTGAAGTAAAGGAAAAATTATACTCATTTGGCCTGTACAAACAGCAGGTAGAAGAATGTATATCTCAACTGATTGAAGAAAACTATTTGAACGAAGAGCGGTTTGCGCAGCAATTTGCCGGAGGTAAATTCCGCATGAAACATTGGGGCAAAGTAAAAATAACGTACGAGCTGAAACAAAAGCAGGTAAGTGCCTACTGTATCAAAAAAGGGTTGAAAGAAATTGATGAAGACGATTACCTGAAAACACTCACCAAACTGGCGACCGAAAAATGGGAAAGCCTGCACGCTGAGAACAACATTTTCATTAAACTACGCAAAGCCCAGGATTATTTACTGCAAAAGGGGTATGAATCGCCCCTCATCAGCCAAACACTGCAAGGACTTAGAAAGAATGGTGAAACGTGAAATGATGAATGCTATGTGAAGCATCCTGCTTAAGTGTATCACTTTGCGGGTATAAAAAATCAGACATCACCACATCAGACATCAGCGATTTAATATGTTTAACAAACAGGAGGCAGCCATATTAAAACAACAATTCTGGACCAGCTTCGGCCAGTACATGGCGCCTGTTCCATCTGCAGAAGGTACTAAAATAAATTGGATAAATTATAAAACCGGGGTAAAAGACATACAGTTTAAGCTGCAGGCAGATAATAAAGAAGCTGTAATAGGTATTGTGCTTACACACACAGATGCTGTTATGCAGGCGGAAGTTTATCACCAACTGTATCAATTGCGGCATTTGCTAAGCGATGCGTTGCAGGAAGACTGGCAATGGGAAATGCAGGTGCCCGATGAACACAATAAAACAATCAGCCGTATTTATACCAGCCTTACCGGCATTAATATCTACCGGCAGCAGGATTGGCCTGCCATAATTTCCTTCTTTAAACCACGCCTGCTAGCACTGGATGCATTGTGGGCCGAAGTAAAATTTGGTTTCGAAAAATGAGATCAGTTTTGAGTTTGCAGTTTTTAGTTCTTTGCGCGGCGGGTTTTTACCATAAGCCATCCGTAATACTGAGCAATAGAACTGCAAACTAAAAATGCTGAGTAAATGAACTAAAAACTAGAAACTAGAAACTAGAAACTAAAAAAACTACTCATAAGTTATGTTTTTCCCCCTGGTACCACGCCATCTCTTAAAAAAGCCTTCGCGCTTTTTAATAGAAATAAAATCTTTTTTAAATGCCTTCTGGAAATCAATGGGCGGATCAATCATGGTGGGTTCAATTAATTTCAGCGTGTCTACCACAAAAGGAATCACCGGCACACCGGGGTCTATTTTTTTATGAATGTATTTGCGCAGTGTTTTTGTCTGAAAAGGATCAGATGCCACTGCAATACGGTTAAAGCCTAATTTTTTTGCCAGTCTGTAAGAATAATACACATTCTCTGTGCTGTGTTCCGCACGCGTTTCTGTATAAATATGTTTTTTAGGAATGCCCAGCGCTTCGGCATATAATGCCATGATACTTGCTTCATAATAGGGAGTATACACCGCGCCGCCAGAAAAAATGATGTTTTTGGCGATGCCCCTGTCGTACAAGTATTTCGCCCAGTAAACCCTTCCTTTCATTACCCTATCCCACAGCTCGTTCTCAAAAGGCACGCCGGGTACAATGATAGCATCGAACTGTTCCTTTTCAACAGCGGTGAAAAGCTTGTGCTGTGTTTTTGATGAATACAAACACGAGGAAAAAAGAATTACTAAGAATGAAGCGGAACTATACAAACAAAGTCTCCTGGTAAAAAAAAGCATATGGTTAAATGTGATTACAATAATTACGCATACAGGCACTGCAAGGTTTCCTGCTGCGCATCTAAAATTAATAAAAGCTTGCCGACAAATTGTACCAACCTGGTAATGGCCCATAAACTGCCGGGTTTGCAAATGACAATTACTGTTTTCAATTGTTATCTTTACTGTAGAAATCTTACCATGTCTTCACTTAGCATTACCGTTATACAATCTGATATACACTGGCACAATAAGCCCGCTAACCTGGCCATGTTTGAGCAGAAAATAAATGCTATTTCTGAAAAAACAGAAATTGTGGTGCTGCCCGAAATGTTTAGTACCGGTTTTAGCATGGAAGCAGCAACCCTTGCCGAAACCATGGAAGGTGACACCGTACTATGGATGAAGCGCATGGCGGCGCAAAAGAAAATTATTCTTACCGGCAGTGTGATTATAAAAGAGAGCGATCAATATTTCAACAGGTTGCTATGGGTGTTACCGAACGGACAGTTGGGCATTTACGACAAAAGACACCGTTTTGCTTTTGCAGGAGAAGACAATCATTATACAGCGGGCACCAAACGGTTGATAGCTTCTGTAAAAGGCTGGAAAATTAATTTGCAGGTTTGTTATGATCTTCGATTTCCGGTGTGGGTTCGGCAAGCCAACAGGGATGGAGAGGAACATGGCCACACAACCGAACCCGAGTACGACGTTCTCATAAACGTGGCCAATTGGCCGGAACGCCGCAACAACGCCTGGAAAACGCTGCTGCAGGCACGGGCAATAGAAAACCAGTGTTACGTGGTAGGTGTAAATCGCGTGGGAGATGATGGTGCTCAAATTCACTATAGCGGAGATAGCATGATAATTGATCCGTTAGGAGAAGTGTTGTATACAAAAGCAAACGAAGAATCAATATATACCGCGGTGTTCCAAAAAGAAAAATTGACAGACACCCGTACCCGTTTTCCATTCTGGAAAGATGCTGATTCATTTAGCATCACGCCATGATTAACTGATTTGTGCGTACATAATTTTCAACCATGTCATTACTACAGCTTAACAAAGTACACCATATCGCCATTATTTGCAGCAACTATACAGTTTCAAAAGATTTTTATACGCGGGTGCTCAACCTGCAAATCATTAAAGAAACTTATCGTGCAGCGCGTCAGTCTTACAAGCTCGATTTAAAAGTGAATGATCAATACCAGGTAGAGCTGTTTTCTTTTCCGCATCCGGCGGCACGGCCATCGCGCCCGGAAGCCTGCGGCTTGCGGCACCTGGCTTTTGAAGTAAATGATATTGATGCGGCTATTGAAATATTGAATGAGAGAGCGGTTGTAACAGAACCCATACGCATTGACGAAATAACAGGCAAACGATTTACTTTTTTTGCGGACCCAGACGGGCTTCCGCTTGAACTTTACGAAAAATAATTATGAAAGCATATAAGAATGCGCGCGTATTTACCGGCACCAGCTTCCTTACCAATTTTGCCGTACTCACAGAGAAGGGTTTGATTACCGGTTTAGTAGACCCCGATGGCATACCTGCAGGTGCAACCATCACCGACCTTGAAAAAAAAATACTCTGCCCCGCATTTATTGATATACAAATTTATGGCGGCAATGGGCAGCTATTTTCAGATGTGTTATCTGCAGGTGCCATACAATCCACCTATGATTATTGCCTTTCCGGCGGCGCTGCACAATTTTATATTACCCTTGCCACCAATTCAATGGAAGTATTTTATAAGGGCATTGATGCAGTACGGGCTTACTGGCAGCAAGGCGGCAAAGGCATGCCCGGCCTGCACCTGGAAGGGCCCTATCTCAACCCGGCAAAAAAAGGTGCCCATATAGAAAAATATATAAAGAAGCCCACCCTGGCAGAAGTAAAAGAGCTGTTGCAATATGGTAAAGATGTTATTAAGATAATGACCATAGCGCCAGAACAGTGCGAGGATGCGGTGATTAAATTATTGCTGGATAGTGGAATTGTGGTATCTGCCGGCCATAGCAATGCTACCTACCAGCAAGGTATAAACGCTTTTGAAAACGGCATTACCACCGCCACGCATTTATTTAATGCCATGAGCCCGCTGCAACACCGCCAGCCCGGGCTTGTAGGTGCTATTTACAACCACCCCACCGCCATGAGCAGTATTGTGCCCGATGGCATTCATGTTGATTTTGCAGCCCTGCGCATCAGTAAAAAAATTATGCAGCAAAGATTATTTATAATCACAGACGCGGTAACAGCCACCAGTGGCGGCGATTATCCGCATGTGTTTAAAGGCGATCGGTATACTATGCCCGATGGCACACTCTCGGGTTCATCTCTTACCATGAGCAAAGGCGTAAAAAACCTGGTAGAACATGCCGGCGTTGAACTGGGTGAAGCATTGCGCATGGCATCGCTGTATCCCGCGCAGGTGGTTAAACTGGATAAGCAATATGGTCGTATTGAAAAAGATTATGCGGCATCTTTTACCGTGCTGGATGATGCATTGAATGTGGTGCAGGTAATTACGGAGTAGTACTTTTGCAGATACTGTTAGTGGCAGGCAAGCTACATTATTAAGCAGGGTCGTTAAAAACCGGCCTTTTCTGAGTAAATCAATTTCCTGATATACTCCATCTTAACATCGTACCCTTTTTTTATGGCGTCTGATGATGGCTTTACCTCTATATCCGGCACAATACCACGGCCGGTTTTTGGATAATCTTTATTCATCACCATCCGAAACCGCGGCAGCCTGAAACGCACTCGTGTATTGGGTAATGTAGCATCGGGTATAAACCAGGCAGTGTTGCCGTAAGCCCCGCCACCGGTTTCTTCTCCAATAACTTTTACATTGGGCTGGCCTTTTAGCGCATTCACAAAAAGCGTACTGGCAGAAAATGAATTGCCCCCTGTAACAATGTATACATTGCCGGTATAATGATTGCGTTTCTTTGGAGAAAAATAATGCCTTTCAAAATAGCCGAAATGATACTTTCCATCACTTCTTTTGCGGGTAACAAAATTCATAAAGAAAAGCGCCCCAAGACTATTCTTGATATGCTTTTCATATTTGCTCAGCCGCCTGGATGCATATAAAGAATCGGCTAGCTTAAACGGATGATCGGCAATGTACCTGGTAAGTTTGGTAGACAACGCCACATTGCCACCGCCATTTAACCGAAGATCTATGACCAGGTTGTTGATGTTTTGCTGCTTCAACACGCGGAAACTTTTCCTGAAAAAAGAGTTCAACCGGTTACCATCATTAAAAGATGAAACCGTCATGTAAGCTGTTTTGCCCGATGTGTCTATCTGGATATTGCGGGCATTAAAAAGGCGTGTTTCTTTCCGTTGTTTTTTTGTTTGTGCAGGCAGCGCGCGCATGAACCGGCGAAACGATGTGTCTTTTCGGATATCGTATAAACCGATGGCCGTGCTTTTTTCTACCCCGCTGCTATCTATGTACCGAACACTAAAACTATCTGATACACCAAACACAGATTGATAGAGGCCGTTAAAAGTACCCAGGTTACTAAGTGTTTGATATTTGTGTACGATGCTGTAGCCATCCGTAACCATAAAACGAAAAAGGCTGTCCCTGATGGTGGACATAGCAACATTGTTAATGGCGGTAATAACGGTACCCCGTGTAAGCAGTGAATCTTTACGGTTGATGTTTACATACACAACTGCAGAATCTTCCCAAAACTTTATACCCAACGGAAATTGTGCCTGCCGGCTGGTGTCCATGTACCTGGCATATTGTTTTGAAAACCGTACAGAGGTATGGCCGCAATCAATTTTTGAAATAACATAGCTCAACAGTGTTCTGAATTGGGGTTCGGTCATAGAATCCCGGATATGCCGAAAGCCATCATCAAAATAATAATCAAGAGAATCTTTACTGGTGTACCAGTACAGCGAAGGGTGTGCATCTTCCAGGATGTTGCGGAACATGGTGTAATCTTCCTGCAACTGTACCCTGGGATATTCGGTATTAGGATTGAAATTGCTTTTTATGCTACCGCAACCCATTAACACAACAGCACAGGATAGCCAGCAACCAAAGAGGCGAACTAATGGGACCAGCTTTTGTGAAACATAATTCCTCATAATCGTAATATCCTTCAATACCGGCTCAGCTAAAAGCATTCCAGCCCTGCGCGGTAATATCAAACGTATTACCTCCCTTGGTTATTATTTTCTTTCCTTTTTCCGGTTCGGTCATGTAGCCAATCACGCTTATTTGTTCATTCAGGACAAGTTTATCGTATTCAGACTGTGGCAAAGTAAACAACAATTCATAATCCTCTCCCCCGCTTAGTGCACAGGCGGTAGGGTCTAGTTCAAATTTGTAAGCGGCGTTGCGGCTGTCTTCGTTAATGGGAATTTTCTCTTCATACAACACACAACCCAGGTTACTCTGTTTACAGATATGCAGTATTTCTGAGCTCAGGCCATCACTTACATCCATCATGGCGGTTGGCGTAATATCGTTGGCGGCAAAAAATTCAATAATGTCTTTGCGGGCTTCCGGTTTCAATAACCTGCCCACCACATATTGCTGGTTTTCCAGATCTGGTTGCACTTTAGGGCTTTCCAGAAATATTTTCTTTTCACGTTCCAGCAAGGTAAGGCCCAGAAAAGCCGCGCCCAGGTCACCGCTTACGCACAGCAAATCTCCTTTTTGTGCGGTGCTGCGCTTTACAAACTTGTCTTGTGCAACTTCTCCAATGGCGGTAACAGATATCACAAATCCTTTTTGCGAGGTAGAGGTGTCTCCGCCAATAAGGTCTACGTCGTATTTATCGCAGGCGGCGTACACGCCTTCATAAAAGTCTTCCAGTGCCTCCAGGCTGAAGCGGTTGCTGAAGGCAATACTGAGTGTAATCTGCGTGGGGATGGCGTTCATAGCATATACATCACTCAAATTGACCACTACGCTTTTATAGCCAAGGTGTTTTAAGGGCGTATACATCAAATCAAAATGCACGCCTTCTATCAATAAATCTGTAGTTACAACTATTTGCTTGCCCAGCGGGTCTATTACTGCCGCATCATCGCCCACACCAACAACAGAAGATGCATTGTGCAGCTCAATGTTTTTGGTGAGGTGGTCAATCAGTCCAAATTCTCCCAATGAAGCTATTTCTGTTCTTTCTTCGCTCATAATTGGATGTTTAGCTTATTAATCGTATGCTTCGCCGTTTACACATTTTACCAGGGCATCATGTATTTTTCCGTTGGTGGCAATGATGTGCGGCTGGTAGGGCGAGTACCGGTTGCCTTTAAAATCGGTTACTTTTCCACCCGCTTCTTCTACTATCAGAAAACCCGCGGCACTGTCCCAGGCCTGCAACTTGTGCTCATAAAATCCATCAAACCTGCCTGCAGCCACCCAGCAGAGATCGATAGCAGCAGAACCGAGCCTGCGTACCGGTATGCCTTTACGGATAAGCGTGGAAAAAATATCCAGCGGCCCGTTGGGCGTGTTGAGGTAAGTGTACGGAAAGCCGGTAACCAGGCAGGCTTTATCAAGGCTGGGCTGTTGGTTTACCTTTATCATTTTATCGTTGAGCGTAGCGCCAAAACCACGTTGCGCAAAGAAGAATTCATTCATGAAAGGGTTATAGACAGCGCCCATAATCATTTCTCCCGCTCTCTCAACCCCAATACTTACACAGCAAATGGGAATACCATTGGCAAAATTGATGGTTCCGTCTATGGGGTCAATGATCCATTTATACTCACTGTCCATTTTAATTTCACCGGCTTCTTCGCTTAAAATGAAGTGATCCGGAAAATCGGCCTTGATGGTTTCAAAAATTATTTTTTCTGATGCCAGGTCGGCTTCGGTAACGGGGTTATTGATGCCTTCTTTATTGGTTATTGTAAATGAGCCATTGAAATAATGCCTCAGCACATCAGCTGCTGCTTCCGTTGCTTTGATAAGGGTTGTTTTTAACATGCGGCAAAGATAAAAGAAACGCCCCAACCCCCTGAAAGCGAGTTCTGCGATTTCATATTACTGGCAGCCACCAGCAATGTTTCGTTATACGCGCATTTGCTGTTATCCGAGCGTAAAACACGTTACTGGCAAAGTTTGTAGCGATTGACTGCTTCTTAGAATAAATTTTTATCATAAGAAGACCTTCTTCTTTAATAAAACATCCTTTCATCAAATACCACCTTCTTTAAACGGCGCGTGTTGCAAAAAATCTTTTATTTTAGCAGCCATTAAATTAGCCAGGTTGTTATCCATAATTATCGTTAGCTATAATGTTAAATACTTTCTTGAACAATGTTTATACTCGGTACAAAAAGCTGTATCCGGTATAGCGGCAGAAATAATTGTAATTGATAATAATTCCACCGATAATAGTGTTGAATACCTCCAAGACAGTTTCCCTGAAGTGAAATTTGTTGCCAACAAAGAAAACACCGGCTATGCAAAAGCGAATAACCAGGGCTGGCAAATGGCGGCAGGTAAATATGTGTTATTTCTAAACCCGGACACTATATTGAGCGAAGACAGCCTTTCCATGTCTTTACTCACGCTGGAAGACTCGGATGCCATTGGTGCGCTGGGTGTACACATGCTGGATGGAAGCGGCCGGTTTCTGCCTGAGTCAAAGCGGGGCTTTCCTTCTCCGCGCGCGTCGTTTTTTAAACTGTCTGGCTTAATCAATATTTTTCCCAGTTCAACTGCCATAGCCCGGTATTACCTTGGCCACCTGCCCGAAAAACAGAACAACGAAATAGATGTACTTACGGGTGCCTATTTAATGGTAAAACAGGAAGTGCTGCAAAAAACCGGCGGATTTGATGAACGGTTTTTTATGTACGGCGAAGACATTGACCTCAGTTACCGTATTAAACAGGCCGGCTACAAAAATTTTTACCTTGCTGCCACCAGCATCATTCATTTCAAGGGGGAGAGCACCAAGAAAGACATGGCGTACACCAAACGTTTCTACAAGGCCATGCGCATCTTTGTAGAAAAGCACTACGAAAAAGAATCGCGGCTGTTTACCATAATGGTGCAGATGGCCATTGCCGTTAGAGGCCTGTTGTCGTTTGTGGGCAGCTTGTTCTTGGGGTTGCGCCTGCAGCCAGCCAATAAAACGGTCCAAACCATTGTGGTGGGCGGGCAAACAGAAATAAAAAAAGCAGTGGAAGCACTGGCCAGGCAGCCTTTAAAAAGAGATATTATAACGGTAACGGGCATTGCGGAAATCAGCCAGGCGATGCAATCACAAAAAACCAGCGAAATTATATTTTGCGCGGGATTGCTTAGTTATAAAGACATCATCAGTTGTATAGAGGAGATGCAGCATGATGTGGATTATAAATTTTTTGCAGCGGGAAGCGATAGCATGGTAGGCAGCATGTCTAAAAATAACACCGGCGAAACAGTTGTTTTATAGAACAAAGCCGTAAACGAGGACCAAGAAAGGCGTAAAATAAAAAAGGGGCCAGAATAGAAATTCAACCCCGTTTTAAAATCCAATATCCTATGAAAAACCGATGCAATGTTAGATGATTAATTTGGATTGAGCAATACCTTTAAGTGGGTATTTTATAATTATTTTATTGTGTAACAGCTGAACTATTTTTTAACAAGTTTTTCCGTTACCAGCTTGTTGGTTTCCTTCTGGAACAATGTTATAACATAGATGCCTGGTTCAAGAGCGGAAACATCAATAATTTTAAGTCCGCCCTGCAGTTTATCTGTAATGATGGGCTTGCCATAAGTATCGGAAATCTGTACATCTACACTCAGCTCACTTCTTACGATTAAAACTTTATCAACCGGGTTTGGGTAAAATTTACACGATGCATCTGCCGAAGGATTGGCGGCAATGACAGTAGAATAATAAGATGTTTGGCCGGTGCTAAGCTTTACCCGGTAAAAAATTTTGCCACGGGCAGGGGCGTTGTCCACAAATTCAAACCATCCGCCCAATGTATTTTTGGTAATACCCACCATACTAAAATCTGTTCCATTGCTGCTGCGCTCCACCGCATAAAAACTTTCTGCTGCAGGCAGGCTGTCAGATTTCCAGCGGAGTAATGCCTTGTTATCTTTCTGCGCTACCGAAAAGCTGTGTATTGGCAAATGGCCAGTATCTGAAACCAGCATCAATGGTGCCGTAAACACCATGGCCGGTACCACCTGCGCGTGAGCTACGGTGACACCCAATATCCATGCAAATGCTATTATAAAGTGTTTCATGAAAGACATTTGACCTGTAAAATGTGGACAACCTGTTAACAAATACCATACCATCCAGCTATTCAACGCGGTATAAAGGAGTTTTTTTATGCGAAACATGTTATAGTTTTCAAAAAGAATTATTTTTTGACAATCTCGCTTTAAAACAACCCCGCTATGAGCAAAAGCAGGCAGTTGCCGTTTCGCAAAAGAATTGCGCTGGTAGCCCATGATAACCGGAAGCACGATTTGATAGAATGGGCAGAACACAACAAAGTAGTGCTGGCCAAACACGAATTGATTGCCACGGGTACTACCGGTAAGCTACTGGAAGCGCAGCTTGACCGCCCCGTACAGAAAATGATGAGCGGACCGTTGGGTGGTGATCAGCAGATTGGTTCCATGATTGCCGAGGCCAAAATCGATATCCTTATTTTTTTCTGGGATCCTATGGAGGCCCAGCCACATGACCCCGATGTAAAAGCCTTGTTGCGGCTTGCTGTTGCCTGGAACATACCCATGGCCTGCGACCGTGCCACGGCCGATTTCCTGTTTACCTCTCCGCTGATGTATGATAATTACGAATGTACCATACCCGATTATTCTGCTTATTTACTGCGTAAAGTCTAAATCTAATTGCTGATTTTGAGATTTAGGGATGTAGGGATTTCTTTTGCCAAACCGTTGCTTCTCTTACCCGCTGTGAAAGAGTCGAAGCCAAGGAAATCCCTACATCTCAAAATCCAGAAATCTCAAAATTCCATTGCTGATTTCGGGATTTCGGGATTTCGGTTGCTGTGCCCGCTGCCTTGCTTACCCGCTGTGAAAGAGTCGAAGCCAAGGAAATCCCTACATCTCAAAATCCAGAAATCTCAAAATTCCATTGCTGATTTCGGGATTTCGTTTGCCTAACCGTTGCTTCGCTTACCCGCTGTGAAAGAGTCGATGCAAGGGAAATCTCAAAATCTCAAAATCCCGCAATCCCGCAATTCTTACATCGGCAATAGTCTTTATCTTTAACGCACTTGCCTTCTCCTTTTTTCCAAACCTTTAATTCATTAACCAACATGAGAAAATTCTTTTTTGTCAGCGCCATGTATTTACTAACAGGCAACGCCATGGCTCAATCAAAAACTCTAATGGGCTATACCGAAGCCTCTTCTAAACAGCAAGCTGCTACCGAACAAAAATTTGACGCTGCCCTCAGCGCTAAAAACGTAGACCAGTACCTCAAAGAAATGTCGGCCAGGCCGCACCATATAGGTTCGCCCGGCGGCAAGGCAGTAGCAGAATATGTACTCAAAAACTTTAAAAACTGGGGATACGATGCTGAGATAGAAACTTTTATGGTATTGTTTCCCACACCCAAAGAACGCTTGCTTGAAATGACCGGCCCGGTTAAATACAAGGCTTTGTTATCAGAACCTGCATTAAAAGAAGACCCTACCTCAAATCAAACAGCAGAACAATTACCTGTTTATAATGCGTGGAGCGCCGATGGCGATGTAACCGGCGAATTGGTTTTTGTGAACTACGGCATTCCCGCCGATTATGAACACCTTGCGCGGTTAGGCATAGACGTTAAAGGCAAAATAGTGATTGCCAAATACGGCCGCTCCTGGCGCGGCATTAAACCCAAAGTGGCTCAGGAACATGGCGCTATTGGCTGCATCATCTATTCTGACCCAAAAGAAGATGGCTATTACCAGGGCGATGTATACCCCAAAGGCGCATTTAAAAACGAATATGGCGCCCAGCGCGGCTCTGTAATGGATATGCCCGTATACCCCGGCGACCCGCTGACACCCAATGTAGGTGCCAGTAAAGATGCCAAAAGGCTGGAAAGAAGCGAGGCCACTAACCTGTTGAAGATACCGGTATTGCCCATCAGTTACCACGATGCACAACCCTTGCTGCAATCGCTGGAAGGCCCGGTGGCACCGGAAGACTGGCGCGGCGCATTGCCGTTTACTTATCATATTGGCCCCAGTAAAACGAAAGTGCATTTAAAGCTATCGTTTAGCTGGGATTTAAAACCCGCCTATGACGTCATCGCAAAGCTGAAAGGTGCAGAATTGCCCGATGAATGGGTGATGCGCGGCAATCACCATGATGGCTGGGTAAACGGCGCCGGCGATCCTTTAAGTGGTTTGGCTGCCATGATGGAAGAAGCCAGGTCAATTGGCGAACTGGTAAAAACCGGCTGGAAACCCAAACGTACCCTTGTGTTTGCCGCCTGGGATGGAGAAGAACCCGGGCTACTGGGTTCTACGGAATGGGTAGAGCAACATGGCCCGGAGCTGCAGCAAAAGCTGGTGGTGTATATTAATTCTGATGGCAATGGCCGCGGCTTCCTGGGTGCCCAGGGCACTCATGCATTGGAACCGTTCATGAATGAAATAGCGGGCGATGTTACCGACCCGCAAACAGGCATCAGCGTACTGGAAAGAAAAAGAAATTACGATATCGTTAATGCATCGGGCACTAAAGCAAAAAAAGATCTGCTGGCTAAAAAAACACTCAGCCTGGGTGCCCTCGGGTCCGGTTCTGATTACAGTCCTTTTATTCAACACCTGGGCGTGAACTCCTTTAATATAGGTTTTGGCGGAGAAGACCCCGGCGGTGAATACCACTCTATTTACGATTCTTATTATGATTATGTAAACTTTAAAGACCCCACTTTTGAATATGGCGTGGCCCTGGCCAAAGTGGCGGGCAGAACAACCTTGCGCATGGCAGGCGCTGAACTATTACCGTTCGATTTTACTTCCCTCTACAAAACCATTAATGGTTATGTATCAGAAGTAGCAACACTGGCCGACCAGATGCGCGAAACCACCACCCTGGAAAATCAACTCATCACCGAAAAAAGATATGCCTATGCGGCTGACCCCAAAGAAAAGGAAGCGCCACCAACCGTAAAAGATGAAGTGCCCTTCTTAAGCTTTGCTGCCCTTCAAAATGCCATGAATGATCTAGACAAAGCCACCAAAAACCTTAGCACCGTAATGACATCTGGCAAATTAACGCCTGCACAAAAAAATGACATCAATAAGAAACTATACCAGGCAGAACAGCAACTGTTAACAGAAAAAGGCCTGCCACGCCGTGGCTGGTACCGCCATAGTATTTATGCACCTGGTTTCTACACCGGTTATGGCGTAAAAACATTGCCGGGCATCCGCGAAGCGCTTGAACAACGTAACTGGAAAGAAGCACAGGAGCAAACGGATATTGATGCCGCTGTAATAAAGAAATTCGCAGGTTATCTGGAGGGAATTGCGAATGGCGTGAAGTAGTGGTGGTAATTTTTTTGACATCATGGAAGATAGCGAGGGGCTTCACCCCTCGCTATCTTGATTACGCCCTTTCAGGGCTTTATAACCAGTAGTCCTGCAAGCTAACCTGCCGACAGGTCAGACAACTAGCAGCGTAAAGCTATCTCTAGCACTAAATGAATCAATCCCATACATACCGCGCATTGTATTCAACCTTGTATTTTTTTAGAAATCCCAGAAATTCCTGCCGAAAAGATTTGGTTGAGTGATGGGCTCGCTGGTTGGCAATATACCTAATAACAGTTTCTACTTCCGCAGGATTTACTGAGAAGGCGCCATAGCCATCCTGCCAATAAAAATTGGCAAAACTTTCATGAAGCGTCTTTATCCATTTGGATGAATGTGACTTTACTTCTTCTAACAATTTAATGAGAGTAATTTTTTTTGATAGGTGACAAAGAATATGCACGTGATCATCATACCCGCCAATTATCAAAGGCGGGCAATCAAGGCGCTTACAGATACCTCCCATGTAATTATAATTTCTTTTTCAAACGTTTCACTAATGAACATTTGGCGGTTCTTTGTTGTAAACGTGATGTGAATGTAATTTTTAACAAGTGACTGCGGCATAAGAATAAGGTTTTGTGTGAAAAATTAGGTTCATGAAATTATTCGTTCCGCAAATCATTTTCGAATGGCATTTTTAATAATATCCAAACCATCCTAAGCCCTGAAAGGGCGTAATCAAGTTAGCGAGGGGTAAAGCCCCTCGCAAAATTCGTATAAGGCCTCACAAAAACAATAGTATCATCTGTTTCACAAATCTGCGTTTCCAAACATTTCTTATTAAATTTGCGATCCCATAATATTTTCTATGTCATTCAAATTGCATGCACCATACGGTCCTGCGGGCGATCAGCCGGAAGCCATCCGTCAACTGACAGAAGGCGTTTTGAGCGGAGAAAAATACCAGACCCTGCTGGGTGTTACCGGTAGCGGAAAAACATTTACCGCCGCCAACCTTATCCAGAATGTACAAAAACCAACATTGGTGCTAACCCACAATAAAACACTGGTAGCCCAACTGTATGGTGAGTTCAAACAATTTTTCCCGGAAAATGCGGTAGGCTATTTTGTTTCTTATTATGATTACTACCAGCCGGAAGCATACATGCCTGTATCCAATACCTACATAGAAAAAGATCTCTCTATTAATGAAGAGCTTGACAAATTGCGCCTGCAGGCTACCACTGAATTATTGAGTGGCAGACGAGATATCATTGTGGTGGCTTCCGTAAGTTGCATTTATGGTATGGGCAACCCTACCGATTATGAAAATGGTATCATTCGGGTGCACCGCGGGCAAACTATTTCCCGCCAGGCGTTTTTACATAGCCTTGTCAATTCTTTATACAACCGTACCCAAATAGATTTTACCCGCGGCACCTTCAGGGTAAAAGGCGATACCATTGATATCAACCTTCCTTATGTTGATTTTGCTTACCGCGTCAGTTTTTTTGGAGATGATATTGAAGACATCGAAAGCTTTGATCCAAAAACTGGCAAACGCATCGGCAAAATGGAAAATGCCGCCATTTTTCCGGCCAACCTGTACATAGCGCCAAAAGACAAGATGCAGCAAATACTGATGGAAATACAGGATGAAATGGCATTGCAGGTAGAATATTTTAAAAGCAGCGGCAAATTCATAGAGGCACAGCGTTTAAGCGAGCGCGTTAATTATGATGTGGAAATGATACGCGAGCTGGGTTATTGTAATGGCGTAGAAAACTATTCGCGGTTTTTTGACCGCCGTATACCCGGCACCCGGCCATTCTGCCTGCTGGATTATTTTCCTAAAGATTTTCTCTGTATCATAGATGAAAGCCACCAAACCATTCCGCAGGTAAGCGGTATGTATGGTGGCGACAGAAGCCGCAAACTCATACTGGTTGATTATGGTTTCCGCCTGCCTTCTGCACTGGATAACCGGCCGCTGAACTTTCATGAATTTGAAAGCATGCTCAACCAGACCATTTACGTTTCTGCCACACCGGGAGATTATGAACTGGAAAAAACCGGCGGTGTAGTCATTGAACAGGTGGTACGGCCAACCGGTTTACTTGATCCGCCTATAGAAATAAGGCCTTCTGTAAACCAGATTGATGATCTGCTGGATGCCATTGATGAAAGAGTGAAAAAGGGCGACCGCGTGCTGGTTACCACACTCACCAAACGAATGGCCGAAGAAATGGATAAATACCTGCACCGCATAAATATCAAATCGAAATATATCCATAGCGAAGTAGATACATTGGAAAGAGTGGAAATATTACGACAACTACGCCTGGGCGAAATAGATGTACTGGTAGGTGTAAATTTATTACGGGAAGGCCTCGATTTACCTGAAGTATCACTGGTGGCTATATTAGACGCAGATAAGGAAGGTTTTCTGCGCAATGAAAGAAGTCTTACGCAAACAGCCGGACGTGCAGCAAGAAATGTAGACGGCCTGGTAATTTTTTATGCGGATAAGATAACGGAAAGCATGCAACGCACCATTGATGAAACCACCCGCAGAAGGGAAAAACAAGTGGCGTATAATCTGGAGCATGGCATCACACCCAGAACAATTACTAAAAGTAAGGAGCAGGTATTTCAGCAAACATCGGTGCTTGATATCAAAGGCTTTGATCCAAAAAATCCATATGCCATTACCAGCGATCAGGATATTGTTACCGTGGCGGCTGAAGAAGAAGCGGTGTACCAAACCATACCACAAATAGAAAAGGCTATTGGCCGTATAAAAAAAGAAATGGAAAAAGCCGCCCGCGATCTTGATTTTATGGAGGCCGCCCGCTTACGTGATGAAATGTTTGGTATGCAAAAACAGCTGGGTGAAATGAAGAAATAGCTAAGAGAACAAGGAGTGAAAGAGTTTCCGGCGCTTCGCTTACAAAAAAATTATCGCGCAGAGGAAGCAGAGCCGGCAGAGGGCTCGTAAATTAATTTGATGCAGGTGTTAATGACGCCTATTTCTGTTAGCTCCGTTAGCTCTGTGCGATGCCCCTGAGCGAAGCGAAAAATGATGCTAAGAGAACAAGGAGAGAAAGAGAGAAAGAGTTTCCGGCGCTTCGCTTGCAAAAAAATTATCGCGCAGAGGTAGCAGAGCCAGCAGAGGACTTAGAAATGTTTTGATGCATACTCTAATGATGCCTTATCTCTGTTAGCTCCGTTAGCTCTGTGCGATGCCCCTGAGCGAAGCGAAAAATGGTGATAAGAGAACAAGGAGAGAAAGAGCATAAGAGTTTCCGGCGCTTTCGCTTGCAAAAAAAATTATCGCGCAGAGGTAGCAGCTCCTTTTCTCTTTCATGCTCTTAGCAAAACCCCTGTTAGCTCCGTTAGCTCTGTGCGATGCCCCTGAGCGAAGCGAAAAGTAGGGTACCGACCAAAGCTCCTTTTCTCTTTTATGCTCTTAGCAAACCTTTTTCTCTTTTATGCTCTTAGCCAAAAACTCTTTTTCTCTTTTAATAGCTTAGTAATATATTGCCTGTATGGAAAAAAAATTGTTTCTGCTTGATGCCATGGCGTTAATATTCCGCGCCTACTATGCCCTTATCCGCAACCCGCGTGTAACCAGTAAAGGAAAAAATACCAATGCGCAATTTGGTTTTACCAATACATTGATAGAGTTGATCAATAACCAGAAGCCATCCCACATGGCGGTTTGTTTTGATACCCATGCGCCTACAGAACGACATACAGATTTTGCCGATTACAAAGCCAACCGCCAGGAAGCACCGGAAGATTTAATGAATGCAATGCCCGATATCAAAAGAATTATCCGCGGCTTTAACATCCCCGTAATTGAAATTGACGGATATGAGGCCGATGACATCATTGGCACCCTCAGTAAAAAAGCAGCGGATGCGGGGTATGAAGTATTTATGGTAACACCCGATAAAGACTATGGCCAGCTGGTTAGCGAAAAAGTGAAAATATATAAACCCGGCTACCAGGGCGGCGATGTGGAGATCATGGGGCCGCAGGAAGTAATGGCAAAATGGAATATCAAAAATGTTTCGCAGGTAATAGATATACTGGGGTTGATGGGCGATGCGGTGGACAATATACCCGGTATAGCCGGTATAGGCGAAAAAACCGCTGCTAAACTGCTGGCAGAATATGAAACGCTGGAAAAAGTATTGGAGAACGCCGCCAATATAAAAGGTGCGCTGGGAGAAAAAATAAGAAACGGTAAAGACGCCGCGGTAATGAGTAAAAAATTGGCTACCATCATCATGAATGTGCCCTGCGAGTTTCATGAAGAAGATTTCAGGATAAAAGAGCATGATAAAGAAGTGCTGAAAGAAGTGTTTGGCGAACTTGAATTTAAAGCGATCGGCAAAAGAATCTTTGGCGATGAGTTTAATCCTTTTACTGCACCAGGTGCTGTAGCGGCACAACCTGTAGCCATACAAACCGATCTTTTTGGAAATATTATTGAAACACCTGTTCCCACTAAATTAAATTCTCCGGCAGATGCGCCTGTTGCAGCACCCGGCACCACGGTGGGCGCGGTAGCAGAAAAAAATATACACAATACCCCCCATAGCTACGAGTCAATTGAAGGCGATGCTGCCATCAAAAAATTTGTAGCAACGCTGATGAAGCAAACTGAAATTTGTTTTGATACCGAGACCACCGGCATTGATGCCAATGATGTAGAAATTGTGGGGATGAGTTTTGCGTATGAAGCCGGAAAAGCATTTTATGTGCCGTGCCCGCCCGACCAGGAACAGGCTAAAAAAATATTGCAACAATTTGAGCCGGTGTTCAGCAATACAAAAATTACCTGGGTTGGTCAGAACCTTAAATATGATATGCTGATATTGAAATGGTATGGCCTTGAATTGAAAGGTGAAATCTTTGATACCATGCTGGCCCATTACGTAATTGAGCCAGACGGTAAACGCAGCATGGATATACTGAGTGCCCAATACCTGGGATATGAACCGGTGCATATTGAAGAACTGATTGGCAAAAAAGGAAAAGGCCAGGGCAACATGCGCGATGTGGAACTGGAAAAAATAAAAGAATACGCCGCTGAAGATGCAGACATTACGTTGCAGCTCAAGAAAATATTTACACCCCTGCTCATCGAAAAAGAAGTACAAAAAGTTTTTAGCCAGGTAGAGAACCCCCTTGTAAAAGTGCTGACTGCCATGGAGTTTGAAGGAATTAAGGTAGATGTGGATTTTTTAAACGAGTACTCAAAACAGCTGGAAAAAGAAGCCAAACAAGCCGAAGAAAATGTATATAGCCAGGCGGGGGTACGTTTTAACCTGGCATCGCCCAAACAGCTGGGAGAGGTATTATTTGATAAGCTGCAGCTGGACCCGAAAGCTAAAAAAACAAAAACCGGCCAGTACGCAACCGGTGAAGATGTGCTTTCCAAACTGGCGCATTCCAGCCAGATTGTGGGGGATATACTTGCTTTCCGCGAACTGACCAAACTGAAATCAACTTATGTAGACGCACTACCGCTGATGATTAACCGCAAAACCGGCCGGGTACACACATCGTATGCGCAGGCAGTGGCGGTTACCGGTCGCTTGTCTAGCAACAACCCTAACCTGCAAAATATACCTGTAAGAACAGAACGTGGCCGGGAGATCAGAAAAGCATTTATTCCGCGCGATAAAGACCATGTACTGGTATCTGCCGATTACTCGCAGATTGAACTGCGTATTGTGGCAGCCATTAGTTCAGATGAAAACATGTGCGCCGCTTTTAAATCGGGCAAAGACATACACACCGCCACCGCGGCCAAAGTTTTTAATGTAGAAGAAAAAGATGTAACCAAGGAGATGCGGTACAAAGCCAAAAGTGTAAACTTTGGTATTATTTACGGCCAGGGCGCTTTTGGGCTGGCAGATAACCTGGGTATATCCCGCGCGGAAGCAAAGGATATTATCGATAATTACAAAAAACAGTTCCCCAACATCCAGAAGTACATGGATGATACCATCAATTTTGCAAAGGAAACCGGTTATGTAGAAACGCTCATGGGACGCAAACGCTGGCTGCGCGATATCAATTCAGCCAATTTCACCGTGCGCGGCTTTGCGGAAAGAAATGCTATCAACTCGCCCATACAGGGCACGGCGGCCGATATGATAAAGATGGCCATGATAAAAATACATGAGGTATTTGCGCAAAAGAAGTTCCGTTCCAAAATGCTGCTGCAGGTGCATGATGAATTGATTTTTGATGCGCACAAAGATGAGCTGGAAATCATTAAACCCATTATTATCGACTGCATGCAGTCTGCCCTGTTATTGCCCAACGATGTGCCCGCTAATGCAGAAATTGGATCAGGAGAAAATTGGCTGGTAGCACATTAAACAATCCGGCGTTCAGGTATAAAAGAAAACCTATGGCGTACAATGAAAAATTAGCCGACCGCGTGCGGGAAATAATAGCCGTCACACACAACAACATCGAAGAAAAAAAGATGTTCGGCGGTTTATGTTTTATGGTAAACGGCAAAATGTGCGTAGGCGTAGAATCTGAACGGTTGATGGTAAGGCTTAACCCTGAAATAATGGACGACGTTCTTCTGAAGGAAGGATGCCACCCCATGGATTTTACGGGCAAAGTGATGAAGGGGTATGTATTTGTTGATATAGGAGAATTGAATACCCAAAAGAAACTTGGCTACTGGATGTCGTTGGCATTGGCGTATAACAAGATTGCAAAAGCATCCAAGAAAAAGGTGGCAAAAAAATAGCTGCTTTAAAAATAACCGAAGTCTTTCAACGCAATGCTAATAAGTAGCATCAGAAACAAACCCCGGTTATTTTTTAGATATCTTCACCACTTTTCAAGCCCCAATAATTTTTTTCCAAGTTCAGACAATTCAGCGGTTGCATATTTTTTTTGTTCCCATTTTCTCGGGTCGCCGGGAAAAGCATATCCTTCGGGGGCTTTTCTTTCTTTCCACGAAGTAATGCGCCATTGACGCAGTTCTTCATTGTCTTCTTCTGCTGGCATCATGGATATGTATTGCGCCAGCCTCACTTTATTTCCGCTGGTATTAGGGCGTATGCCATGAGGCTGTGTACTGTTGAATATCAGCAAATCGCCCGCATTCATTTTTACTTTTACAATTTCAAAACCGGAGGTATCTGGCTTAAAATGATCGCGGTCTCCGGGTTGCGAAAGCTTCCAGGTATCGTATGTTCTGTATAGTTCAGGAATGCACTGAAAGCCGCCCATGTTTTCATCGTCCTGGTCTGCCAATGCCAATACACCCTGCACATTTTGTGGTTTCGTTTCCGGGTCATAATCCCAATGAATAAATCCCTTGTATTCAAAACCCGGGCGGATGGGCAGGTTAAGGTTGGCCCTGTCGATGGTTACCCATAATTTTTCCGTGCCCCATATATCTGCAAAAGCCTGATGCACTTTGGGCCACTGCCGGTTATTCCAAAGTAACTGGTGATTGTATACCTCTACCATGCCCGTATTGGTGAGTTCTTTCATTTGCATTTCAGCACGGGGAGGCGCATACCAGGTTCCAGGGTCTGCCGGATCTTTTTCTTCAAACTCCCAAAGAAAATTTGCCAGCTCGTTCACCTGTTTTTTGGGAACAGCATCTTTAATAACAATATATCCATTGTCTATCCAAAACTTCCAGTCTGCTTCAGACAATACCTGCAAGGGCCTGCCATTGCTTCGGTCGTTCAGTTTTACCTTACTGCTTTTGGCCGTAGACGGGTTGCCGGGAATGTCTTTGTGGGCATTTGGCGCCATGGTGGGCGCCATTGTCTTTTGTTGCATATAACAAGTTTTACCGTTAATTGATACAGCAAAGCTCGCTTATGATATTCACTGTTGAAACCGCTAAAATGACCATCATTTGCTCTCTATTGACATATTTGCTGATTTTTAAGCCCAAATTGTAATTTTATAGAAAATACTACCGGTGAAAATCAAAAAAGAAATAGTGATTACAGATCCTGGCCAGTCGTTTAGATTTTTTACGCCGCGATTACGAAATAATTTTTATTGGCATTATCACCCGGAGTATGAACTGGTGTATGTAGAAGCCAGCAATGGCATCAGGCATGTAGGAAAACATATTTCCAGTTATATGGAAAGCGACCTGGTGTTAATTGGATCCAATATTCCGCACCTCAACTTTGATTACGGATTAAAAACTGCCTACAAACAAATTGTTGTTCAGTTAAAAGAAAATTTTTTGGGCGATGCTTTTGTGCATACGCCTGAACTGGACGCCATACAACAACTGTTTGCGAAAGCATACCTGGGTCTTTCTTTTGGCGGCACTACAAAGAATGCAGTGGTAAAAAAATTAAAGAACATGCACGGGCTTGGTCATTTTGAACAACTACTTTGCCTCCTGGAGATTTTTCAGTTGCTGGCTGTGTCTGATGAAGTGATCGCGCTCAATAGTCAGGATACGAGCGTAAAACTTTTCTTCAACGATAAAATACGGATGGGCTCTGTCTATACATATATACATGCCAACTACAATGAAACGCCCGATGTAAACGAGGTAGCAGCCAGGGTGCATTTGAGCACGGCCGCATTTTGCCGGTATTTTAAAAAGCAAACAAATATGACTTTTACCGATTTTGTAAACCAATACCGGATTACGCAGGCAAAAACATTGTTGTTAAAAAACGTAAGTGTATCAGAAGCCTGTTATGAAGTGGGCTTTGAAAGCCTTTCTTATTTTAATAAACTATTTAACAAAATAACGGGCGAAAATCCTTCAGTTTTTAAAAAGCGGTATGCATGATTCATACATTACGAGGGAATGTTAATGCTTGTAGCCAGTGCAATTATTGCCATATGCTTGCTCCCAGCTAAAGTTTGTAATTTTAGGAAAGCACCAGTTATGACTAAAGACGAAATCAAAAGAGAAATAATGGCAGAGCTTGATGAATTGTCAGATAGCGCATTGAAAGATTTCCTGGAGTTATTACAAAACATTAAAGGAAAACCGTCGAGTGCGCTGCCCGATGACGAACCAGTAGGGAAAGGTGTTTCAGGCGAAAATCGCTAATTCATCTCCTTTTCTTTGCTGATAAAACCTGTCATATGCCAAAACAAGACCCGCGTATTGACGCTTATATCATTAAAGCTGCTGATTTTGCCATGCCCATATTGCTGCATCTCCGCGCACTGGTACATGCCGCCTGCCCGGAGGTGGAGGAAACCATGAAATGGTCGTTCCCACATTTTTTGTACAAGGGCGAAATACTATGCAGCATGGCTGCATTCAAATACCATTGCGCATTTGGTTTCTGGAAAGCATCGTTGATGAAAGACGCAAAAATCTTGTTAGATAAGCGCAAAGAAGCCATGGGCTCGATGGGGAAAATCAAAGCAATTGAAGATCTGCCGCCTAACCGCAAAATGATAGCCCTGGTAAAAGAAGCCATGAAGCTAACAGCCGCCAACGTAAAGACTGGTAAAACAATACCTGCTGCTGTGCGTGAATTGGTGATTCCGGCATTTTTTGCGGCTGCGCTGGCAAAAGACAAACAAGCCAAAGCCGCCTTTGCCAAAATGAACTACGCTCACCGAAAAGAATATGCAGCATGGCTGGCAGACGCCAAAACCATCCCAACGCGGGAAAGACGCCTGGCCAATGCGCTGGATTGGATTGCCTCCTGTAAGTCAAGACACTGGAAATACGCTAAATAAGCTCCATTTAAAAATGTTAATGAAAGCAGGATTAAAAAGGTTTACATTAACAAAATCTTTTATTAAGTTAAACAAACTTTAGGGTCGCAAAGACGTCTCATTATAAGAATGTCAACGTTTTTTCTGACTCTATTATTCAAAATAAAATTGCTACCATGAACATCTTTTACAAAAGGTTTTGCTTGTTTTTCTGTACTGCTATTTTTGGCAGCGCAGTATTTGCACAACAGAACTGGCCGAAAAGTATTACAGGTGATAATGGCGACCTGATTAAAATATACCAGCCGCAGGTTGAATCTTACTCAAACGGTAACCTGAAAGCCCGGTCAGCCATCTCCGTTATACAGGACGGCAAAACCGATCCGGTTTTCGGTGCATTTTGGTGGGATGCCAATGTATCAGACAATGGCCGTGCGGTGACGGTGCAGTCTATCAATATCAGCAACATCAAATTTCCTGATGGGGTTGATGAAAGCACCGCAGCCGCCATCAAAAATAAACTGGAAGCATCCGTTCCGGATATGGGCATCAGCATTGCCAAAGAAGACCTGGAAAATTCGCTCAACAATACCCAGCAGCAAAATAAGCTGTCTACAGGATTCAATAACAATCCGCCCAAAGTCATTTATACAACAAAGCCGTCTATGTTGGTGCTCATTGACGGGCAGCCAAAACTGCAGCGCAACAGTACCTATGGTGTGGATGCCGTTGTAAACTCGCCGTTCACTATTGTAAAAAATAATGACGGCCGTTATTATTTATATGGAGGCAAACAATGGTACAGCGCTCCTTCGGCCACCGGCCCGTACAGTTCTGCCGGCAGCGTGCCCGCTAACCTTCAACAAATTGAAACAGCAGTAAAAAACAACCAGGCCAATAATAATAACAATACTAATAATAGTGGCGATGATGCAGCTGCTACCTACGCCAACAGCAATGTAATACCCGACATTATAGTAAGCACTGAGCCTGCAGAGCTCATTCAGTCAGACGGTGAAGCTAATTTTGCACCAGTGGAAAATACAGGTTTGTTGTTTGTAAAGAATTCTTCGAACGATATTTTCATGGATGTAAATTCTCAGCAGTATTATGTATTGCTGAGCGGTCGCTGGTATAAATCTTCTTCACTAAAAAGCCAGTGGCAGTATATTGATGCAGACAAATTACCCGCCGATTTTGCAAAAATTCCTGCAGGTTCGCCTAAAGACAATGTGTTGGCAAGTGTGGCAGGTACAGATGAGGCCAATGAAGCCATTATGGATGCCGCCATTCCGCAAACGGCAAAAGTGGACCGCAGTACAGCCACTACTACCGTTACTTACGACGGCAATCCTGAGTTTGAAAGAATAAACGGTACCCGCCTGCAGTACGCAGTGAATGCTTCAGCTACCGTTCTAAAAATGGATGGTACTTATTATGCAGTCGACAATGGCGTATGGTTTCAATCTAACAGGCCCGGCGGGCCCTGGGTAGTTAGTACTACACGCCCTGATGAGGTAGACATGATTCCGCCCAGCTATCCTGTGTACAATACCAAATATGTATATGTGTATGATGTAACGCCTGACTATGTATACACCGGTTATACGCCCGGTTACCTAAACGCCTACGTTTACGGGCCCACCATTGTGTACGGTACAGGTTATCATTACCGCCCATGGTTTGGTAATTATTACTACGCTAGGCCGTATACCTGGGGCTTTAGCATGAACTATACACCCTGGTTTGGATGGGGCTTTGGGTATGGTTTCGGGTATAATTGGTTCGATATTGGTTTCGGCTTTAATTCATGGTGGGGTGGTGGTTACCGTTATGGTGGCTGGTGGGGCCCTTCTGTTTACCGTCCGTGTTATGCGTTTGGAGGTGGTTATAACCGCAACTATGGATACTATGGGTATAACCGCGGTTATGCTTACCGCAACAATGTGCGTGTGAATATCAACTACACCAATAACATTTATAATAACCGCAGAAACGTTTACGCATACAACAATCGCAGTTTTGTAAACAATAACAGGTACAACGGCAATCGGTACAACAATAACAACCGCAGCGGGGCATTCAACAACGATCGCGGCAGAGACAACAACAGGTTCAACAACAACGGCAACAGGACCGGTAACAACAACGGTTTCAATAACAACTACCGTGGAAGGGATAACAACAGGTTCAACAATAATAACAATGATGGTAATAGGGCAAATCCCTATAACAGGCCCGGTGACGCCAATGGTTCAAATACAACAGGCCGCAGGCCTTATTCGCCACAGGGTCAACAGGGCAGTACACCACGAAGTTTTGACAACAACCGATTTAACAATAACAACAACCGTACACCCGGCAGTGACAATAATGGAAGCGGACGCAGGCCGCAGTTTCAGGGCCAGTCTGCCACGCCCGGTGCCAACAGCGGCAGAGATTTTAACAGCCAGCCGCCGGCAAGACAACGAGAATTTAATCCGCAGCGCAGCAGTGATAATAACAGGGGCTTTAACAGGCCGCAACAACAAAGCGTAGATCGTCCGCAACGTAGTGCGCCCAGCTTTGACCGTGGCAGTAACGGTGGTGGTGGCGGAAGCCGCCCCAGCTTTAACGGCGGGGGAAATGGCGGCGGTTCACGGCCCAGTTTTAATGTAGGTGGAAATGGTGGTGGCCGTTCATATGGTGGGGGAAATGGAGGTGGTAACGGTGGTGGAGGCGGTGGCCGTGGCAGAAGAGGTGGTTAATTAACATTTTGGACGGTTCATCATAACAGTGTTTTGAAAACAGTTTCAATTAATTTTGGCTGTATTTCAAAACACTTTTTTTATTGCATGCAGCTATGCACTGGAAAGATTATTTTTTCTTCACGCAAAAAGTAGGCAGCCATTATTTTCTGGTGGCAGCCATTGCATTTGTTTTATTTTATTTTTTGCTGACCTCAATGCTGGGTCATAAAAAAATACAGTCCCGTCTTCCCGCTAAGAAAGATTATATACGCGAGATTGGCTACTCTGTATTAACCATTGCTATTTTTGGTGCGGTACCTGTTTTATTGATAAAAAACGATGCCGTGGGAAAACATACCTGGTACTATAAAGACATTGCCAGTTACGGGTGGCTGTATTTCTTTGCCGCTTTTCCACTGATGTTCATCATACATGATACCTATTTTTACTGGACACACCGGTTAATGCACCATAAAAGATTATTCCGGTTTTTTCACCTGGTGCATCACCGTTCCACTAATCCTTCTCCCTGGGCAGCGTATGCATTTCACCCGCTTGAAGCCATTGTTGAAGCAGGTGTATTTGCTGTTTTTCTTTTTACTATACCGGTTCACGGTTATCATTTCTCTATTTTCTTTCTTTTTATGATTATTTACAATGTATACGGCCACCTTGGGTATGAACTGTACCCTGCAGGCTTTAACCGGCACTGGCTGGGCAAATGGGTTAATACATCTGTTAGCCACAATCAGCACCACCAGTACTTTACCGGTAATTATGGTTTGTATTTTACATTTTGGGATCGCATAATGGGTACCATGCGCAAAGATTATGATCAGCATTTTGATGATGTAAAATTAAAAACCCGCTAGACCTTGCTTTCTTACATTTGCTGATGACCTTTGCTGATCATATACTGGCTTTTATTAATGGGCTTAGATTTCCCATTGCATTCCCAGCCGGAATAGAAGTAATGACGCCATTCAGTAATGCGGCTACCATGGATGCCTGCACCTCCTTTTACAAAAAATATTATAATGATAATGCCCAGCGTCAGATGATCATCGGCATCAATCCCGGGCGGTTTGGCGGCGGTGTAACAGGCATTCCTTTTACTGATCCCATTCGCCTGCAACAGGATTGCGGAATTGCCAACGATTGGACTAAAAAACAGGAGCTTTCATCGCTGTATATCTACGACATGATACAGGCATTTGGCGGAGTACAAAAATTTTACAGCCGGTTTTATATTACAGCAGTTAGCCCCCTGGGTTTTACGCGGGCGGGCAAAAACCTCAATTATTACGACGATAAAACTTTGCAAAAAGATATAAAGCCATTTGTGATTGACTGCCTGCAAAAGCAATTTGAATTTGGCATTGATAAAAACGTTGCGTTTTGCCTGGGCGATGGTAAGAATTTTTCATTCTTATCCGCCCTCAACAAAGAACAACAATTCTTTGGCAGCATTGTTCCTCTATCACATCCACGTTTTATTATGCAGTATAAATTAAAACAGAAACAGGATTATATACATCAGTACATACAAAAACTAAAAGCGTTTACCCCTTAACTTTATACCATGCAGTCCACTATTTTTTATTGTTACGATGCCTACTGCGGTTGGTGTTATGGCTTCAGCCCGGTAATGAAACAGCTGGCAGACAACTACGCCGGTGCATTTAATTTTGAAGTACTTTCCGGCGGTATGATCATCAGCGAAACACCCCGGCCAATAGGCGTAACAGCCGGTTACATTCAGAAAGCCTATAAGACCGTGGAAGAATATACCGGCATCCGGTTTGGCAGTGATTACCTGTGGCATATCAATAATCCTGATAAAAGCGACTGGTTCCCAAATTCTGAAAAACCCGCTATTGCCATGTGTGTTTTTAAAGAATACCATCCGGCACAACAGGTAGCTTTTGCTGCAGATTTGCAGTACGCACTTCATTACGAAGGCCGCGATCTGTGTGATGATGAAGCCTACAGGCACCTGCTGGATAAATATGCTATACCCCCAGAAGAATTTTACAGCCGCCTGCACAGCAATGACTACAAAGAAAAAGCATATTATGAGTTTTCACTGGTGAAGCAATTGCAGGTAACCGGTTTTCCGGCAGTGTTATTACAGGTAAGTGAAAGCAAATTCTATTTAATTGCCAGGGGTTACACCAATTATGAAACATTGAAAGAACGCCTGGAGAATGTGTTAAAAGAATTACCTGCTTCACCCTAAGCCAAATTTTGAGCTCCTTTTATTATTATCTTACCGCGGTATTCGTGTTCATTCGCGTCTCATTCGCGTCTCATTCGCGTCTCATTCGCGTCTCATTCGCGTCTCATTCGCGTCTCATTCGCGTCTCATTCGCGTCTCATTCGCGTCTCATCAGCGTCTTATCAATGTTATTATGAAAAAAATAGTCAGCCTTTGTTTTGCGTCACTAGCATTAGCAATTAGTTCTTGCGCCCAGTCTTCCGGAAAAATGGATTTTGAAAAGTATGATCCTGTATCTAACCTGGTGGTAGCGCAGCATAAATTAAGCGCCGCCAAATTTCCATTCATAGATGTGCATAACCACCAATGGAATATGGGCGGGCAAGACCTCAGCGGCCTGGTGCGCGATATGGACAAGCTGCATATGGCCGTAATGGTAAACCTCAGTGGCGGCAATGGCAGTGGGTTAAAAAAGATGACTGATAATATCCGGTCTAATTATCCAAAGCGGTTTATTGTTTTTGCCAATATCAGCTTTGGTGGTATTGGAGAAAACGGTTGGACAGAAAAAGCAGTAAAGCAACTGGAAGAGGATGTACAAAATGGCGCCAACGGCCTTAAGATTTTTAAAGACCTTGGTTTTAATGTAAAAGATAATAAAGGCAACCGCGTTCCGGTAGACGACCCGCGGCTGGATGCTATCTGGGCAAAAGCCGGTACACTTAAAATTCCCGTACTGATTCATACGGCAGACCCCAAACCATTTTGGGATCCGGTGGATGAAAAAAATGAACGGTGGCTGGAAATCACTTCGCATCCCGGTCGTAAAAGAGGAGCCAATGATCCCGCACCCTGGGAAACATTGATTGAAGAGCAACACCGCATGTTTAAAAAACATCCTGCAACAACATTTATTGCGGCACATTTTGGATGGTACCCCAATGATTTAACCCAACTGGGTCTGCTGCTGGATGCAATGCCCAATGTAAATGTTGAGTTTGGTGCTGTAATAGCAGAGCTCGGCCGTCAGCCCCGCGCAGCTAAAAAGTTTTTTGAAAAATACCAGGACAGGATATTATTCGGTAAAGACAGTTGGGTGCCCGATGAATATGCAACTTACTTCAGGGTATTGGAAACAGAAGACGAATATTTTCCTTATCATAAAAAATACCATGCTTTCTGGCGGATGTACGGTCTGGGTCTTCCCGATTCTATTCTTAAAAAGGTTTACTACAAAAATGCATTGCGTATTGTACCCAATATAGACAAAACAGCTTTTCCAGATTAATTGTCTGAACTGGGATGTATAGGATGTAAAGATTTTTCAGGATGCTTTTGCTTTGCCTACCACAAAAAATCTCTGCTGGCTCTGTTTGCTCTGCGCGAAAAAAAATTGTCGCCAACAATTCAACATTAAAATTGCAAGATTTAAAATAAATCCGTTCAGCATAATTACTGCGGAATGGAATGCAATCCAATACGGTTTCCTTCCGTATCAATAACAACAGCCATAAAACCATACTCGGGTGAGATTTCGGTTTTGGGCATCATTATCTTACCGCCTGCCGCTTCTACCCTGTCTAAAACTATTTGCAGGTCAGGGTTTCCGTTGAGATAAATTAATGGCCCGTCTGTGGCTGATGGTTTGTGAAACCCTCCGCTGTCTACAATAGCCCCTCCAACACCCATCATATCTTCTAACGGAAACATGCGCATCTTAATGCTGTCCATGTCCATGGGAATGAGTTGAATGTCGAAAATGGTTTCATAAAATTTTTGTGCGCGGTTTAAATCGGTTGAGCCGATTTCAAACCAGCTGATGGCATTTTTAAAAGTCATGCTGCAGGTGTTATTATTGATGAGATAATTTCTTTCTTAGCTACTCCAGGTCAGAATCTACGTTCCACGCCTTTCCGTCATCTACAGGGGCCGCCTTTCAAATTCAACATAAGCTAATAGTTCGCATCACATTTTTTTGAGAAAGACAACGTTTTCAACAGGGTGGTTGCCGGGCCCATTCTTTTTATTGGCCGTTCATATGTATTTGTTATCGCCACGCACCCAAAATGGCACCCATGAGCACGAGCGCAACAATGGTGTACCCGCCATTAATGAAAATAAGTCGCCATGTTTTTAGTTCAAACAAACTGTGAATGGCAATAGCGCAGAACGTCCATATGCCAGCCAGAAAACCGGCAGTCATCCCCCAGGTGATATCTGTTTTTGGGCCGCAGTCGGCGCCTTTAGGATCCTGTAAAAACATGGCAAGGTTTACCGCCATCAGCAAAGAAAAGATAAGCGTAAAGCCAAAGATTTTTCCCTTGTTCCCTTTTTTAATTTCATCTTCGGTAAGGTTGTTATCTTTCATCCACGCTTTGCCAAACAAGCCCGGAGAATACCAGATGCCACCAATTACAAAGGCCGATATGCCGGCTACCAGTACCGCCGGCCAGTTAATAGTATTCATGCGTTTTAATTTAGGGGGTTAAAAATGCTGATATCTAAACTAATTTATAAACTTTACAATCTCTAACCAATGATGACAAAGCTGTAATTGATGCCGACAAACAGTACTATACCGCCGATAAAGCCCCAGATACCTAAGAACGGCATCAACGATATCGGTTTCAGGGTAATATTAATACCATTTTTTGGTATTGCCATACCATTGGTTACCGGTATGGTTAATGGACAAAATTTTTCTGCCTGGCAGATTAAAATAAGTTTCTTATACACCATTCTTATTGCCTTTATTATATGGGAAGGCAACCGCTACCTGTTGTTCAGCATGCGCAGTTATTTTGACTGGTATAAAAAACCTGTGCGTAAAATAATCGCATTATTGTTTGGCATCACTTTTTATACGCTTCCTATCAGCATACTGATGCTGGTTGGCTGGTACCATTTATTCTTACACAGCGCCATCAACTGGCCGGTTATCTTTTCTGCTACATTAATTATGATGGTGTGCGTTATTTTTATTACGCACGTATATGAAACCGTTTTTTTGGTAAAAGAATCTGAAAATGAAATGCTGCGTGCAGAGCAGTTTGAAAGGGCCAGGGCCGAGGCCGAACTGGAAGCGCTTAAAAACCAGATCGACCCGCATTTTATTTTTAATTCACTCAATACCTTGTCTTACCTGATTGAAGAAAAACCGGCTAAAGCAAAACAGTTCAATGATAACCTGGCGGATGTATACCGATATATTTTACAAAATAAAGCGCGTGATCTTGTATTGCTGCAGGAAGAAATGCATTTCCTGGAAGATTATTTTTCGCTTTTAAAAATCCGTTTTGAGAAAGCCCTGCAATTGCAGATACAGATAGACCGCTCGTTGTTTGATCAATACCTGGTACCGCCTATTTCTTTACAGGTACTTATGGAAAATGCCATTAAGCACAATGAATTTTCTGATGCAAATCCGCTTGTGATAGAAATAAGCTTTAGCAACAATACCATTGTTTTTTGTAACGATATGCGCAGGAAAACGTTGCGGAAGCCTTCTTCCAAAATTGGGTTGAAAAACCTGGATGAAAGGTATAAATTAACAACCGGTTCTACCATTACCATTGAAGAAACTGACAATACATTCTGTGTTATATTACCCTTACTCAAAATTACATAACCATGAAAGTAATTATCATTGAAGATGAAAAACCGGCTGCTGAAAAATTGCAGAAAGCAATTTTGCAAACCGGCAAATCTATCATCATTGAACAAGTATTGGGCAGTGTGCAGGCCGCTACCGAATGGTTGCAGCAACATGCACTGCCAGACCTCATTTTCATGGATATTGAACTCACCGACGGGCTCTCCTTTACAATACTTGACAACGTTTCGGTTACCTGCCCCATCATATTTACCACTGCTTTTGATGAATACTGGCAGGAAGCATTTGAACACAATGGCATCGACTATTTATTAAAACCAGTTAAACAGGATAAGCTGGAAGCAGCCCTGCAAAAATTTGAAACCCTGAAACAATTTTTTACTGCCAATCTTCAACAGTTACAGCTATGGCGCAGGCAGGCAGAGCCGGGCACTTATAAAAAACGGTTCCTTGTAAAAAGGGGAATGGATTATGTAACGATAAAAACGGACGAAATAGCTTATTTCTATGCAACCCACAAATTGGTATGTATGGTAGATGCCAAGGGTCAAAAATTCATTCTCGATAAATCATTATCCGATTTGGAAAAAGAAACCGATCCTGCACAGTTTTACCGGCTTAACCGAAAATTTTTGGTAAGCATACAAGCCATTAAAAAAATAAAAACCTTTCCAAAAAGTAAATTGCTGATTGAGGTAGATCCGCCCATAAATGAAGAAATTATTGTAAGCCAGGAAAACGTAAGCGCGTTTAAAGATTGGGTGGGTAATTAATTTGTGTTGAGGGTTGAGTGATGTGTGTGTGGGTGGAAATTATTTTGAATGTTGAATTTTAAATGTTGAATTTTTGCGCGCAGAGCTAACAGAGCTAGCAGAGGTGAAGCAATCTGCGCATCTGCGGCTATTTACCACAGAGGACAGGAGGTCTTCACTGAGGTACACAAAGGTTTAGTCTATTTTCAATGTTGACTTTTTAATTCTTTAATCAGCGCATCTGCGGCTATTTTACCACAGAGGACAGGAGGTCTTCACTGAGGTACACAAAGGTTTAGTCACTTTTGACTTTTGACTGTTTAATTCTTTAATCAGCCCATCTGCGGCTATTTGTACCACAGAGGACAGGAGGTCTTCACTGAGGTACACAAAGGTTTAGTCACTTTTGACTTTTGACTGTTTAATTCTTTAATCAGCGAATCTGCGGCTATTTTACCACAGAGGACAGGAGGTCTTCACTGAGGTACACAAAGGTTCAGGCTATTTCAATTTTGACTTTTGACTTTTTAATTCTTTACTCAGCCCATCTGCGGCTAATAGTGTATTTCTATGAATCCCTGCGTCCGCCGCCTCGCCTCCCCGCAGCGAGCAACAAATAAAAAACCCCGCTTCCTGCAGAAACGAGGTTGTAGTTTATCGTATGTTGGTTTTCAATTTACCCATTGTTACCGCCACCGCCTGGTCTTTGCGGACGGGTAGTAGGTTCTATCTCGTCTTTCCATTTCTTAAACTGCTCGTCCGTAAAAATCTTTTTCAATTTTTCATCTCTTTCATCTGCCAGTTTCTTTCTTGTTTCCATCATTTTTTCACGGTCTGGTTGTCCGCCTGCTGCGCGCATATCTTCCATGGCCTTTTGCTGGCTGCGAAAGTAATTCGTAAAGGCGCTATCGGTTAAAGCGGTTTTATCTTTATCCAGTTTAAAATCTGTCAATTTATCCATTACCATTTTAACTCTTTCCGGTACACTGCGCTGCATACCACCGCCACCACCCTGGGCATTTACTGCAAAAACAGTGATGAGCGCGAGGCTGGCCAATAAAAGCACTTTCTTTTTCATTGCATAAAATTTTGCGTGTTAAGAGATATTTTTATTTGGATGCCGGTAAGGGTTGAAAACCTGCGGGTATTGATAGGATTTACATTAATTTTTTGCCTGGGTGCTGTCTTTTTTTCTTGTAGCATTTCCTTTTTGCCAGGGCTGCATCATTTTGCTGGCCAGTAGGGGCATGGCAGAATCAAATTTGGGCAATTGTTGCGTGGTACAGAGTTTTCGCATGCTCATAAAATTCTGATAGAACTGCAGATCCAGTTCGGCTTGTTTTTTTCCTATTGTCGCGGCACTGGCATTTAGCAAAGAATCTGTAACGCCCGGTTTTCCTATAAGCTGGTAGAAATTGTCTTTGCTTTTACCCAAGCCATCAAACAAGGGCCGTATAGCTGCACGGTGTTGTTTTTTAAGGCTATCCAGACTTTCCATTTGGGTTTTATCAAATCCTACCTCGTTTTGTAAAAAAGTGGTGATGGGGCCACGCTTCTCGCCACGGTTCTCCTTGCCGCCAGGTTTATTAAACCCGGTAAAATATACCAACATGGCAATATTGGCCAGTAAAAGAAATACTACCAGGAAAATTAGTATCCTGCTCTTTGAATTATTCATTATCGTGCCTCAGAATTTTCTTCGTAATAAGTGTTGGCAGCCAGGGTAGTGTTGTACTCATCGTTGCCTGGTTGATCAACCTGGTCAGAAACAGCACTGGCCGAATAGGTATCTTGCCGGTAGAGCAGCGCTGCAGTATTGAGGAGGCAAATCAGGAACAGCGTAGCCAGGGCAACACTCGGTTTGGTGATAAAAGCGGCTACCCTGCCCCAAAGGCTGATTTCTTCTTTTTGCAGCCTCGCCTGCACGCGGGTATAAAAGAAATGGCCGGCACTGGCTTGTTGAATGCCATCCAGGCTGTTCAGCATGTTCTCTATTGCTCTATTTTTTTCCATATAAAGGCCCTCTTTAATTTGACGGGAAATGATACTAAAACCTGCGCTATTTGTCTTTGTTCTGGTATACCTGCTGCAACCATTTTCTCAGGTTGCCTTTTGCCCGGTGCAGCAGTGATTCTATGGAGGATACGGTGGTGTTCATTATTTCACTTATTTCCTGGTAATTCAATCCTTCCACCTTGTTGAGTACGAATGCTATTTTCTGGTTTTCAGGCAGTTTTTCAATGGCTTTGAAAAGAGCAGCCGCATTTTCCTTATTATCCAGCACCACGCCGGGATGATGAAAATCAGGTGGTTGTATCACTACCTCGTTATTTTCGCCAAACAGTGTTTGCACAAAGGCAAAACGTTTTTTTCGTTTTTTTCTCCGGATATGGTCCAGCGCTTTACTGGTGGTAATGCGGTATAGCCAGGTAGACAGTTTTGATTCTCCTTTAAAAGTATGAATAGATTCATACACCTGTACAAAGACTTCCTGCGCCACATCTTCTGCATCTTCTGCAGACTGCAAAATACCTATTGCGGTATTGTACACCATATCCTGCCAGGTGGTAACAATTATCTTAAACGCATTTTCGTCGCCCTGTTTTAATTGCTCTACCAAGGTTCTCTCATCCAAAGCAGCGGAGTTTTGCTTGGAACGATATTACGCAAAAAATTAAGGCAAAATTCAAAAGTAAAAAGTAAAAAATGGCCTCCTATGCGCAGATTAAAGAATTCAAAAGTCAAAATTTAAAATTAAAAATAGGCTGAACCATTGAGTACCTCAGTCAAGACCTCCTGTACTCCGTGGTAAAAATGGCCGCAGCTGCCAAGAAGGTTCGCGCAACGGGTGGGCGGGGCGACGGGTGCAGCTCAAATGGCCGCAGAGGGCAGATTACCGCCATTGTTGGTGTTTACCGCCATTGTTGCTATTTATCGCCATTGTTGGTGTTTATCGCCATTGTTGGTGTTTTCACCAACAATGTTCGCCGCAGATTACGATGCTTAAGAAAATAAGCGCACCGATAGCTAAGTCAGTGCATACAAGATTTAAAATTCGCCATTGTTGGTGTTTTCACCAACAATGTTCGCCGCAGATTACGATGCTTAAGAAAATAAGCGCACCCGATAGCTAAGCCAGAGCTTACAAGATTTAAAATTCGCCATTGTTGGTGTTTTCACCAACAATGTTCGCCGCAGATTACGATGCTTAAGAAAATGAACGCACCCGATAGCTAAGTCAGTGCATTCTAAACAAATTCACCATTTAATATAATTTGTCTTTGGCACCCACAACACTCAACACTCAACACTCAAAACAAATTTACATCTCCGCCCTTGGCCGCCTGTTTTCCCTGCCCCCCTGATTTCGGGCCGGCGGTGTTCCAAAATTTTTAAGGCTATAAGTAAACGTCAGCAGAAAATATTGCTGCAATACATTCGACCTTGAATCTTCAATATAGTTTTCAGCCACCGTACGTACAATGCTTTGGTTTTGTTTCAGTAAATCAAACGCCGATAACTTCAGCTCTCCTGCCTTGTTTTTCAGGAATTTCTTTCCAAAGCTGGCATTCCACAACCAGAAACTCTGGTTTAGGCCTTCAGACAAACCGGTGTAGGTTTGGTTGGTAAGATCGTTCTGTATAAACCATCCGTTTTTTGATAATAAATTAAACTGGATGCCGGTTACCTGGTTCACATAGCGCTGGTTGGTTTGTGTGCCGGCCGTGCTTTGCGCATTATTGAAATTGGCATTGTAAGAAAGATTGAAATCTACGTACTGGCTGATATTACTGGCAATAACAATACCTGCATTGTAGGTATAATTGTTCGTAACCGTTTCCTGGTAATTAATTTGGCCCGGCAAGCGTGAATAGGAAAACCCGGTACTGAGGTTCACATTTGATTTAATCAATGCTACCGGCTGGCTGAACGTTAAAAATGTACGCAGGCTTTTGTAGCCATTCAGGTTAACTGGTGTGCTGAACTGGGAACCCCTTTTTAACACGATGCCCTGCTGCAGCACAGAATCTGCGCTGGCAATATAAGTGGCATTGGATATATAATTGCTTTGCGTTTGTAAAAAAACATTGGCAAAAATAGATTGTCCTTTTGTGGTATTGGTAAACGTATAACGTGCCGACAAGAAATTGGTATAGGCCTGTTTCAGGTAAGGGTTACCAGCCGTTATGCGTAAAGGATTGCTGGGGTCTATAACATCCTGCAACTGGGTTACAGAAGGAAAATTGGTGCTGGCCCTGTAAAAAATATTGATACTGCTTTTAGCAGATAATTTTCTTCTGAACATAAGGTTGGGCAAAAAGTTGGTAAACGACTGGTTTACCGTAGCCACACCCGGATAAGTGCGCATGCTTTCCAGTTTTGAATTCTGCAGGTTTACGCCTACTGAAAACTGGTTATCCCTGGTAGCACCCAACCGGTAGCTGATGCCTCCATTGTTAGTGGTAACTGTATTGTCAAACTTATTTGACAACACAGGGCTGAAACGCGTATAATCTTTGCCCAGTGAATCATATAAAAACGTTTGCTGATCGGCCCTGTTTTTTGAATAAGATGGAGAGTAATTAAACTGCAACTGGCCTTTCTTTCCTATCGGTTCTGTATAAGCGATATTGCCCGACAAGTTATAACCGTCTGTAGGATTTTTCTTGTACTGGTTCTGTAAGGAGTCGTCTGTAACAATGTTTTTCTCAAAAAACTGCAGTCTTTGCAGTACGTAACTTTCGCCATCGTTTTTATTGAGGGTAGTTCCAAAGTTCACCGACAACGTGCGGCCCCTTTTGCCAAACTGGTGCCGGTACAATATATTATTGCGCAGGTTATAGCCATTTCTTTGGCTTGAACTTCTGCTTTCCGATGTATTGGCGGTATCATTAACGCCATAGTAGGTTTGTGAAACGCCATCGGAAACACTGCTGTTATCCTGGAAATTTAAACTGGGGGTAATGATCAGCGAGTTGCTTGAATCAAACTTATACTCAAGCCGCATATTAAACCGGTGATTGTTGTTTTTGCTCACCGAGAGACTGTTCTGATCTGTAAACTGGGTGCTGTCATCGCCAATTAAAGTCTGGCTGTGCAATTCGCGCTGGTTGGTATTGGTAGCATTGTTGAAGAAATAGCTGGCCTGCACATCCATCTTTGGGCTCCACTTATCTGTATAATTAAACCCAATGGCATTGGTCTTGCTGATACCTGCCTGCTGGCCTACCGTAAAATTATCTGAGCCGCCGCCAAAATTGCCACCACCGCCGCCACGTCCACCACCACGGTTGCCGCCGCCACCGCGTGCGCCACCACCGCCGCCAAAATTGCCTCCGCCTCCACCACTGGTAACCCCCAGTAAATCTTGCGATGAGAAATTCTGCTGATTGATATTATTGAAACTGCCTACCACAGATAGTCGCCTGTCTCCTTTAAAAGTGCTTACATTGCCACCGGCAGCATAACGACTATCGGTTCCATACCCGGCATAAATACGTCCAAACTGGCCGTTTTTAATTCCGGTTTTTGTAACAATGTTAATGGCTTTTACTGAGTTGCCATCGTCGAAACCGGTAAAGGCTGCCTGGTCACTGAGCCGGTCAAAAACCTGTATTTTATCCACTACTTCAGACGGCAGGTTGCGCAGTGCGGCTGTAGCATCATCGCCCAAAAAATCTTTGCCATCTATGGTTACTTTTTTTACCTGGTCGCCCTGGGCAGTTACCGTACCGTTTTTATCTACCGTAATACCGGGCATTTTCTTAATCAGATCTTCTGTAGTGGCATCGGGATTTACTTTAAAGGCGTTGGCATTGTACTGCACAGTATCGGCCTTTTGCTGGGCCGGCGGTGTTTTGGCGGTAACCACCACACCTTCCAGCTCTTTAGATGTTTTGGGAATATCAATAGTACCAAGATCAATTGGAGCGGAGGATGGATTTACCTGCCGGTCTACAAACTCATACCCAATTGAACTGAAAGAAAGTATCAAAGTATCAGAAGGAAGATCACTAAATGAAAAATAACCCTTGTTATCTGATATGGCGTTACGTGTATCAGCCGGTTGCTTTTTAAGCCGCACATTTACAGTAGCTCCTTTAATGGGCGTATTATCGGTCTTATCATGTAATATGCCCGATATGGAATTGGTGCCTCCGGTTGCAGCAGCTGCAGGTGCCGGTGCAGTAGTTGTCGGCGGCGGATTGAAAGCTATCATGGATGGCTGGCGATTGCTGTCTGCTGTTGATGCAGTAAGAGGCAAACTATCCGTTCTTACGGCAGCGGTGGCAGAATCAGGCCTGCCAACAGATGGTCCAATTGCAATGGTGCCCATATCTGCCGTACCAGCTGTAACTATCCATGTTTTATTTACAGGGGATGCGCCTTGCGCCGTAACAGATACTAAGAATGTGTCTGCCTTTACCAGTTGTATCTCAAAACTTCCGGCTGTATCTGTAAGCGCCTGGTAGTGAACCAGGGAGTCTTTGGCTGAAACAAGGTTAATATTGGCTTTCACCAGCGGTGTTTTTCCGGTGCTGTCTGTAAGCTTTCCTTTTACAGTAAATAAAGACTGCCCACGGACTGCAGTCATACACAACAGCACAATAACCAATAAAAGTGTGGATTTCCCCATAAAATGAGCGATTCTTTTTCATTGGACGATAACCGTGCCCGAAAACCTGTGGTTTTAAAAATATGCGGGTAAGGGCTGTTAGTTAATTCATAAAAGGCACGCTAGCGTTAAAAACAGGCTTCGCTGTCAGTTCATTTAAACTTAATTTTGCGTTGTTTTACAATAACCCTGGCAGATTTAATATTATACAGTACCGCTCAATGATAAATGAGCTGATAAAATGAATCAGACGATACCTGTTTATACAAGATTTGAGGAACTGCGTACCTGTGTTTTAATTCCTACTTACAACAATGGCAAAACATTGCCCGGGGTAATCAATGATGTACAGCAATACACCCGCCATGTTATTGTAATTAATGATGGCAGTACTGATGATACCGCCGCCCTGCTGCAAAATTTCCCCGGTCTGCAAATTGTTACACACACCGTCAACCAGGGAAAAGGCGTTGCATTGCGCAATGGTTTTGATGCAGCATTTAAAAAAGGCTATCAGTACGCCATATCAATTGATGCAGACGGCCAGCATTTTGCTAAAGACCTCTATCTCTTTCTTGATAAATTGCAGGAAGCGCCCAACGCTATTATTATTGGCGCCCGCAATATGAACCAGGAAACGGTGCCAGGCAAAAGCAGCTTTGGCAACCGGTTCTCTAATTTCTGGTTCAATATTGAAACCGGTCATTCAATGCCAGATACGCAATCGGGCTATCGGTTGTATCCATTGGCGGCGCTTCAAAAAATCCATTTTGTAACCCGCCGGTTCGAGTTTGAGATAGAAGTGTTGGTACGCGCTGCATGGCAGGGTGTTGATATTCTATCGGTGCCGGTATCCGTTTATTATGCGCCCAAAGAAGAAAGGGTATCGCATTTCAGGCCGGTAAAAGATTTTGTGCGCATCAGCTTGTTGAATACCGTACTGGTACTTGCAAGGCTATTGTATATCATACCGCGTAATTTTATTACCGGATTGTTTAATAAAAAAGCACGGCAGGAGTTTCTCAACCAACATTTGCTGCACCCACACCACAGTGATGAGTTAAAGGCGGCCTCCATTGCATTCGGTGTTTTTATGGGCATTATACCATTATGGGGTTTTCAGCTGGCCATTGCCATCTTCTTATCGGTAGTATTGAAATTAAACAAAGGGTTGGTGATTGTTGCGGCAAACATCAGCATACCACCCATGATACCGCTTATTATTTACCTGAGTTATAAAATGGGTGCGTGGTGGATGGGCAATCATGCCATGCACCTGGTATTCAGCAAAAACATTAGTTTGCAGGATATAAAAACCAACCTGCAGCAATATATTTACGGCAGCATTACCCTGGCCGTTGTAGCCGCAGTGGCGCTTGGCCTTATCAGTTATTTGCTCATGAAGGTTTTTAAAAGAAAAATGCTGGTGGCAGCATAAGGTATACCTGCATGGAAAATATTTTTATCTCCCTGTATCATTTTTTTGAAAAACGCCGCCTGCTGTTTTGGGCCACCCTTGCGGGATGCTTCTTACTGGCAGGCTTCTTTGCTTCTAAAATAAAGCTGGAAGAAGATATTGCCAATATATTACCACACGATAAAAAGATTGAAAAGCTCAACGAGGTTTTTCAAAATTCAAAATTCCTCGACAAGCTGGTAGTAACCATTTCGCTGAAAGATACTACTGCAGGTACAGCGCCGGATAGCCTGGTGGCTTTTGCCGATGCTTTTACTAGCGCCATTAAAAAAAATTACAGCGGCTATATTACAAAAATACAAGACAGGGCAGATGATAGCCTGGTGTTGCAAACTTTCAGCAGCATCAGTGAGCACTTACCGCTGTACCTTACTGAAAAAGATTATGCTGCCATTGATACGCTTATTCAGCCTGCGGCTATAGAGCAAAACCTGCAAAACAATATCCGTACCCTGGGTTCACCCGCCGGTATTGCACTCAAAAGCATGATTGTAAAAGACCCAACAGGGATTTCTTTTTTGGGTTTGAAAAAATTACAGCAACTGCAGTACGATGATAATTTTGAATTGTACGATAGTTATGTACTGAGCAAAGATCATCAGCACCTGATGCTGTTTATTACCCCGGCGTACCCGCCCGGCAATACCGGTAAAAACCAGGTGCTGCTCAATGGCCTGGATGCTGTTGGTGACAGCCTTAGCAATACCGTATACACCAATGTACGTGCATCGTACTTTGGGGCAACGGCTGTATCTGCCAGTAACGCGGCGCAACTAAGAAAAGACACGCTGTTGACACAAGGTATTACCGTTGTTTTCCTGGTATTGTTTATTGGATTTTATTTTAGAAAAAAACGCGCACCCTTTCTGGTGTTATTACCCGTAGTATTTGGGGCGTTGTTTTCATTGGCGTTGCTGTATTTTATAAAAGGAAAGATATCGGTGATTGCGCTGGGTACAGGTTCGGTGATACTGGGCATTGCAGTAAACTATTCGCTGCATGTTTTTAATCATTACCGGCATACCCATAGCATACAACAGGTGATTGCAGACCTCACCATGCCGTTAACCGTGGGCAGCCTTACAACGGTAGGCGGTTTTTTGTGCCTGCAGCTGGTGCAGTCAGAAATGCTGAAAGACCTGGGGTTATTTGCTGCTTTCAGCCTGGTGGGCGCCTCTTTGTGCTCGCTTATTTTTCTCCCGCATTTGATTGTATCGAAGTCAGCAGAAAATCAAAATGCTTTGCCGCGCGTGTCTTGGATTGATAAAGTAGCCAGCTGGCGCCCGGAGCATAATAAAAAGCTCATTGTATTGATTGTAGTGTTAACCGTGGTATTTGCGTACACGGCAAGGTACGTAAGGTTTGAGCCGGATATGATGCGCATGAACTACATGAGCAAAAGACTAAAGAAAGCAGACAGCAGCCTCAATACAATCAATGCATGGTCTTTACAATCGGTTTATTTGATCTCTACCGGCAAGAACCTCGATGAAACGCTTCAAAAAAATGAACAGGCCGTAGCCGTGCTGGATGATTTGAAACAGCAGGGTGTGATAAACAAATACTCAGGCGTGTCTTCGTTTATACTTTCCCGTGACATGCAGCAACAAAAGATTCAACGCTGGAACCAGTACTGGAGTGCCGGAAAAAAACAACAATTACTGGCCAACTTACAAACAGCCGGAAACGCTTTGAAATACAGGGCCACCGCTTTTGATGCTTTCAGCACCATGCTGAACAAACAATATGAACCCGTAAATGACTCAGCGGTGGCGGATATACGCACACACTTCCTGGATGATTATATTACTGAAACGCCCGGCAAGAGCACCGTTATTACCCTGGTAAAAGTAACACCTCAAAACAGGCAGCAACTGTACAACGCGTTTGAAAACAACAGCGCAACTACTGTCATAGATAAACAATACCTCACCGGCAGGTTTGTTGAAATCATTAATGCAGATTTTGGCAGTATTGCACTCATGTCGTCTGTATTGGTGTTTATAGTACTGTTGGTTTCTTATGGCCGCATAGAACTTACATTGGTTTCTTTTATACCCATGTTTATCAGCTGGATTTGGATATTGGGTATTATGGGCATTTTAGGCATTACATTCAATATTGTAAACATTATCATTTCTGCATTGATTTTTGGACTGGGCGATGACTATAGCCTTTTTATAATGGACGGCCTGTTGCAGGAATACAAAACCGGCAAGAAAAACCTGGCGTCTTACAAGTCGTCTATCCTGCTGTCTGCCATTACTACCATTGCAGGGTTGGGCGTACTCATTTTTGCCAAACACCCTGCCTTGCAATCCATTGCGCTCATAGCCATTATTGGTATCTTATGTGTTGTGGTAATAGGTCAGCTGATGATACCCTTTCTGTTTAATTTCCTGATAAAAAACCGTATTAGCAACGGCCGGTTTCCCTGGACATTTTTGGGGTTGTTGAAATCTACTTTTGCATTTTGTTTTTTTGCCACCGGGAGCGTAGTGGTAGCGTTAACGGCATTGGTATTTGTAAAATTGTATCCGTTTAATAAAGAAAAAGGGAAACTGATATACCACAAGCTGCTGTCAAAGTTCTCGTGGAGCCTGTTGTATATAATGCCCAATGTAAAGAAGCGTATCATTAACCCGCTCAAAGAAAATTTTTCTACCCCGGCCGTAGTTATCTGTAACCACCAGTCGTCGCTGGATGTAATGCTGGCCATGATGCTGCATCCCAAAGTAATATTGTTCATTAATAAACGCGTTTGGCACCTGCCTTTTGTGGGCTTCGTGGTGCGATCCGCAGATTTTTTTCCTACCACCGAGAATGCGGAAGAGGGGCTGGAAAAAATTGCAGCCCGCGTTAAACAAGGATATTCTGTAGTGGTGTTTCCTGAGGGAACACGCTCGCTGGACGGACATCTAAAACGCTTTCACAAAGGAGCTTTCTATGTTGCCGAAAAATTACAACTGGATATACTTCCCATACTCATTCATGGCACGCATTACGCACTCAGCAAAGATGATTTTCTGGTAAAAGACGGTGAAATCACGCTTAAATTCTTACCCCGCATAAAACCGGGCGATGAGCAGTACGGTACCGGTTATGCAGAACGCACAAAAAAGATCAGCCGTTATTTTAAGAACGAATTTGAAAACCTGAAACAACAAAAAGAACAACCTGCTTACTTTAACGAACAGTTACGCTACAATTATATTTACAAAGGGCCGGTGCTGGAATGGTATATGCGCATTAAAGTGCGTATGGAAAAAAATTACCGGTTATTTAACGAACTGCTGCCGCAAACAGGCCGCATACTTGATATTGGCTGCGGGTATGGGTTTATGTCTTATATGCTACGCTTTGTTTCGCCCGCCCGCATCATGACGGGCATAGATTATGACGAGCAGAAAATTGCCACAGCCAATCATTGTTTTAGTAAAGATGCCGGCATTAATTTTATAGCGGCTGATATTACCACTTACGCATTTGAACAATACGATGCCGTGGTAATGATGGATATTTTGCATTACCTGCAACCGGAACAGCAAAAAATTGTTATTGAAAAAAGCATTCGCAGTGTCAACCCCAATGGACTTATCATTATACGGGATGGCAATGCAGACCTGGAGAAACGGCACCGCGGTACCAAACTGACAGAAGTATTTTCTACAAACATTTTTGGATTCAATAAAACAACAGCGCAGGGGCTTTCTTTTCTATCAGCCAATATCATTAAAGAAATTGCCTCCGCACATGAAATGGAATGTACAGAGATTGACGAATCAAAGTTTACGTCGAATATTGTTTTTGTATTAAAACATCGCAACGTGCACCATGGAGCAGTATGATATCATAATAATCGGCAGCGGCATGGGAGGCCTGGTTTGCGGTGATATACTCAGTCGCGAAGGTTACAAGGTATGCATACTGGAAAAAAACAAACAGATTGGCGGTTCTTTGCAAACCTATGCCAGGGATAAAGTGGTATTTGACTCTGGGGTACATTATATTGGTGCGCTGGATAAAGGGCAAAACCTTTACCAGGTTTTTAAATACCTGGGGCTGATGGACAAACTGAAGCTCCGCAAAATGGACGAAGCAGTATTTGACAAGATCATTATAGACGGTGACAATAAAGAATACGTATATGCCCAGGGCTATGAAAATTTTGCCAGCAGGCTTATAGCTGATTTTCCGGGCGAAGAAAAAGCGATTATTGCTTACTGTAATAAGATAAAGGAAGTATGCCAGTGTTTTCCGCTTTACAACTTGCGGGCTGGCAGCGACAGTGAAAAAACACCGGTACTGGGCATCGACACAAAAACTTTTATTGAATCTTTAACCAGCAACAAAACTTTACAGGCTGTGCTGGCGGGTAACAACTATTTGTATGCCGGCAAGCCCAACAAAACGCCTTTTTATGTTCACGCACTGATATTAAACCATTATATTGAAAGTGCATGGAAGTGTGTAGACGGCGGTTCGCAAATTGGGAAGATTATGGCTGCCAACATCAGGCAAAGGGGCGGTGAAATACTGCGGCACAGTGAAGTAAAACGGATTGTGGAAGAAAACGGCAAAATTAGTTTTGTGGAGCTGGCCAACGGGCACCGTTTATATGCCGGTATTTTTATCAGCAATATGCACCCTGTAAAAACGCTGGAGATGACGGAATCAGACGTCATTAAAAAAGTATACCGCAAACGCCTGAAAAGTCTGGAAAACTCGGTATCGTCATTTATTGTAAACATCGTATTCAAAAAAAACACGTTCCGGTATATCAACCATAATTACTATTGCCACAAAGAAGGACAGATTTGGAATATGGCCGATTATACCGAAGAAAACTGGCCCCTGGGCTATTGTGTTTTTGTACCCGCCACATCAAAAACCACTGAGTTTGCCGAAGGATTAAGCCTGCTTACGTATATGCGTTATGATGAGGTAAAAGAATGGGAGCATACTTTTAATACCGTGTCTGCTGTCAACAACCGCGGAGAAAACTATGAAGCGTTTAAAAAAAGAAAAGCGGAACAATTACTGGATGAAGTAGAAAAAAAATTTCCGGGTATCCGGGATTGTATTTTTTCTTATTACACTTCTACCCCGCTTTCGTTCAGGGATTATATTGGCAATGACGATGGTTCTATGTATGGCATTATGAAAGATTACCAGGACCCGTTAAAAACATTTATTCCACCGCGCACCAAATTGCCCAACCTTTTTTTTACCGGGCAAAACCTTAACCTGCACGGCGTTTTAGGCGCTACCATCAGTGGCATCATGACTTGTATGGATATAATGGGCAACGATTCAATTATTGAAAAAATCAACAATGCTTAAAAAGAAGGGAAAATTCCGGAAACGGTTGCTGTATACGGTGCTGGTCTTTATAGGCCTGTTGTTGATTGGCTTTATATGGCTGGCCATTATTGCGCATGTAGACCCGCCGAAACCGGCGGATATCTCCAGTCTGCAATTGCAAAGGAGCGAGCCATCAGCTGGGCTATATACCATCAACAATAACTGGTTTAGAAAAAGCAATACCGGTTTATACGAACTGTATGTAGAAGGTAAGCCGTATGAGCGCGGGGTTATCAATGGAAAACTTACCCAGGAACTGGTGCAGCGACAGGAAGATCATTTTAATGAACAGATCACTAAAATGGTGCCCAGCAATTTTTACAGGCATTTCCTAAAATATTTTATCGGTTGGTTCAACCGGCACTTAACAGATAATGTTACCGAAGAATACAAAGAAGAGATTTACGGTGTATCCAATGCGGCATCGGACAAGTACAATTATATTGGCTCCAATTATCAACGCATTCTTAATTATCATGCGGCGCATGATATTGGGCATGCCCTGCAGAGTATGGCGCTGGTAGGTTGCACTTCTTTTGGTACCTGGGGTGCTGCAACGGATAGCAATATGATCATCGGCCGCAATTTTGATTTTTATGTGGGCGATAAATTTGCAGAGGATAAGATTGTTGCCTTTTTTAATCCGTCTGACGGGTACAAATTTATGACCGTTACCTGGGGAGGTTTTATTGGTGCTGTTTCTGGCATGAACGAAAAGGGGCTAACCGTTACCATTAATGCAGACAAGACCAGCCTGCCATCGGCCTCAGCCACACCGGTGTCACTGGTGGCGCGTGAAATACTTCAATATGCAAGAAATACCACGGAAGCGCTGGCAATAGCGCGCAAACGCACCATGTTTGTGTCAGAATCATTTTTAATTGGCTCAGCAGAAGATAATAAAGCCATCATCATTGAAAAAACACCGGAACAGCTGGATGTATATGATCCCAATAAAAAATACATTGTTTGCGCTAACCATTTCCAGGGCAAAGACCTTGCTGGCAGCGCGGCCAATTTGGAACAGATAAAAGAAAGTGCATCAGACTACCGGTACAAAAGAGTAATGGAACTGATAGACACCAATGGAACCAATACGCTGCAGAAAACAGTAGACCTGCTGAGAGACAGGCGCGGCCTGCACAATGCAGATATAGGTTTAGGTAATGAAAAAGCCATTAACCAGCTTATTGCACACCACTCCATTGTATTTGAACCAAAAAAATTACTGGTATGGGTATCTACCAGTCCATGGCAATTAGGGCAGTATGTGGCCTATGATCTTAAAAAAGTATTCGCCCTTAAAGGCATGAAAGAAAATAAAGAAATTTGTGAAGCATCATTGAATATACCTGCAGACAGCTTTTTGTTGGGGAATGGCTATAAGAATTTTACACTATTCAGAAGTTTTAAACAACGGATTGCCGATGGTGGAACCATTAACACAGACAGCCTGGTAAATACCAATCCGCAATATTACCACGCCTGGGTATTGGCGGGCGATTACCTGTTTAAACGAAAAAAATACGCCGAGGCATTGCCGTATTACAAAACAGCGCTTACCAAAGTAATTGCTACCAAGCAGGAAACGGATCATATCAACGCGCAGATAGCAACCTGCATTAAAAAAACAAGCTCCTGAGTATGATAACCGGCATTGGCATAGACATGGTGGAAGTGGAAAGAATTGCTGAGAAGATTGGCAAGGAACAGGGCTTTCGCGAACTGGTTTTTTCTGCTGGTGAAATCAGTTATTGCGAAGCCGCCACGCATAAATATGAACATTATGCCGCTCGTTTTGCCGCCAAAGAAGCATTTTTTAAAGCAGCTGGTACAGGTTGGATCAACGGCACCGCCTTTAACGAAATTGAGATCAGCCATACCCCGGATGGCAAACCAGTATTGCAATTAACAGGCACCACTGCTGCCACCATGCAACAAAAAGGGTTAGGAAAAATTTCGGTTTCATTGTCGCACGTAAAAACAATGGCCACGGCCGTGGTGGTAATTGAAATATGACAATGTGGAAACCTGCCTGCCGGCAGGCAGGTGTGAAAATGCGTTTGCCCGGATTATGGAACGCAGATTTTGATGATTGTGATGATGTACGCTGATTCATTTTGAGCTGCAGTTGTTCTCACAGGAAGTGGCAGGGCTTGCCCCTGCCTTATAACAATAAATAATCTGCGCATCTGCGGCTAATTCTACCTTGTTAATGGAATGCAGATTTTCATGATCCTTATGATGCACGCTGATTGATTGTTTGTCGGTGGCAGGTGTTCACGCAAGTAGGGGCAGGGCTTGCCCCTGCCTTATAACAATAAATAATCTGCGCATCTGCGGCTAATTCTACCTTGTTAATGGAATGCAGATTTTCATGATTTTTATGATGTATGCTGATTGATTGTTTGTCGGTGGCAGGTGTTCACGCAAGTAGGGGCAGGGCTTGCCCCTGCCTTATAACAATAAATAATCTGCGCATCTGCGGCTAATTCTACCTTGTTAATGGAATGCAGATTTTCATGATCCTTATGATGCACGCTGATTGATTGTTTGTCGGTGGCAGGTGTTCACGCAAGTAGGGGCAGGGCTTGCCCCTGCCTTATAACAATAAATAATCTGCGCATCTGCGGCTAATTCTACCTTGTTAATGGAATGCAGATTTTCATGACTTTTATGATGTATGCTGATTGATTGTTTGTCGGTGGCAGGTGTTCACGCAAGTAGGGGCAGGGCTTGCCCCTGCCTTATAACAATAAAAAATCTGCGCACCTGCGGCTAATTTCTACCTACTAACCAAACGAGGAGCTCGCTTCAACCTTCGTCAGTCAACGATAACCAGTCATGTTCCGTAGGAACATTTTATGGGTAGCAAATTTGTAGGTATAAGAGGCAGTCTGTAGGACTGCGCTATGCAATCACCCTGCAAAAGCATCGACAAATAATCTGCGCACCTGCGGCTAATTTCTACTTAGTAATAGCATGCAGATCGGCTATCTTTACGCCCTTGGATTCAACCACCATGAGTTATTCTACAGAAACAGCCTTTCGGCCAAAAGACGTAATTAAGCAACAGCAGGAAACCGCATTAAAGCAGGCATTGACGTACCTGCAAACGCATTCCCCATTTTATAAACGGTTGTTCAGTGCCACCGGAGTCAATATTGCCGGCATCAACACCATGGCCGGCCTGCAACAGCTGCCGGTAACTACCAAAGAAGACCTGCAACAGTACAATGATGATTTTTTGTGTGTGCCCAAACATAAAATCATTGAATACACATCTACCTCCGGCACACTGGGAAGCCCGGTAACCATTGCACTAACAGAAAATGATTTACAGCGGCTGGCTTTCAATGAATACAGTTCTTTTCTGTGTGCAGATGGCAAACCGTCTGATATTTACCAGTTAATGCTTACGCTAGACAGGCAATTCATGGCAGGCATTGCATATTATGCTGGCATCCGCAAAATGGGTGCAGGCATCATACGCGTGGGGCCCGGCGTTCCATCTTTGCAATGGCAAACCATACAAAAGATACAGCCAACCGCCATTGTGGGTGTTCCATCGTTTATATTAAAGCTCATACAGTATGCCCAGGAACATGGCATAGATATCAACCGCAGTTCGGTACAAAAAGCCATCTGCATTGGCGAAAATATCCGCAATACAGATTTTTCCTTTAACATACTGGGCAAAAAAATTACGGATGCCTGGAACATTCAATTGTATTCAACCTATGCCAGCACAGAAATGCAGACCGCTTTTACAGAATGCGGCGCTGGCCGGGGTGGTCATCACAACCCTGATTTGTTATTGGTAGAGCTGTTAAACGAAAAAAATGAAGCTGTACCGCCCGGTGAACCCGGCGAAGTAACCATTACCACACTGGGCGTGGAGGCAATGCCGTTATTGCGTTATAAAACAGGTGATATCTGTATGCATTCAGAAGAAACCTGCAGTTGTGGCCGTAATACGCTTCGGCTATCGCCGGTGATTGGCCGTAAAAAACAAATGATAAAATATAAGGGCACTACCCTGTACCCGCCTGCTTTGTTCGACCTGCTAAATGAAATGGAAGAAGTGTTGGATTATGTGGCAGAAGTTTACAGCAATGATATTGGTATGGACGAGGTGCTGCTGCACATTCTTCCTGCGCAGCAAAATGAAGAAACAGACCGCCGCATACGTGCCTACTTACAGGCCAGGCTGCGCGTAAGTCCGCACATAAAATACATCGCCGCCGCGGCCATGCAAAAAATGCAATTTCCTGAAGGGGTAAGAAAGCCGGTAAAATTTATTGATACCCGGGGAAAAACGAACTAGCATCGTAATCATTACACCATTTTGTAGCAGATTCTAATAGTTCTTTAATTCAGGTGCCATAGGCGTTGCAACGTTTTCCAGCAATATGTTTTTCAATCCATAAACATCATGCATCATTGATGAGAAAATCGCGAAATTTTTCTAAAGTGATGGTATTAATTGCTGGAAAAGGGATTGTCTTCAAGACATTAAAATGCTTATCGTCTGTGACAAGAAAATGTACATTAGCGGCAAAAGCACAATCAGAAAATTTGTTGTCATCCTGATCAGAAGTGATGAGACTTAAATGATAACGGATTTCTGTCTTTTTAACATTGGGCAATAAAAGCAATGCCCCTATAATTAATTCTGCAACATCCTTGGAGAAAATGGAGGATATTTTTTCTTCATATTCTAATAGAATATCATTGGTAATCCAAATTTCAAAGGCGCCGTCATTTAGTTTATCGAGAATGATAGCAAAAGTAGAACGGCGTGAAATAGAGCGAAGTATTACATTAGTGTCGAGCACCACTTTTAATGCAGGCATCATCATTTATTCAGCATTTGCTGTAATTCTTCGTCTGAATAACCTTTTATATCCCATATTTTATCCGCCTTATCCCGGCCCTTGTCAAGCAGAAATTTGGCCATTACCTGTTTAAGCTCCAGAAGGTGGTTTTCTGGTATTTGTGCCGAAAATAGCTTAAGCAATTCTGCCTGCACATTACTTAAGGGCGGGTGAACCGGAAGGTTTGCCATTCAATTCTTTTTTTAAAGTTACAAAAAATATCGGTGGTATGGGTTTAGGCATCTCCCGCACAACACCGAAATCTTACATTTTTTGAACGGCTTTTTTCAGATAGCAATCAAACCCATAATATGCTGTCTTTATATTATTTTTGGTGCTTTCAACCTTACAGTTTTATGAACGTTATTGTGGAAAAACAGCTCACCCTGGAGGATTGCAACGGCATTCTGTTCAAAGGCAAACAGGTTTCCCTGCCGGCGGAAGCCCTGAAAAGAGTGGATGCCAGCCACCAGTTTCTGAAGAAATTTTCCCGGAACAAGCTTATCTATGGCATCAACACCGGCTTTGGCCCCATGGCCCAATATAAAGTTAGTGAAGAGAACATCACCCAACTGCAATATAACCTCATTCGCAGCCATTGCTCGGGCGGCGGTAAACTGCTGGAGCCCATTCTGGTAAAAGCGCTTATGCTGGCACGCCTCAACAGCCTGCTGCAGGGTTACTCTGGTGTACATACAGATACGGTTGAACTGCTGGCAACCCTTATCAATAAAAATGTTTACCCCTGTATTTATGAACATGGTGGCGTGGGCGCCAGTGGAGACCTGGTACAACTGGCCCACCTGGCACTGGTGCTGATAGGCGAGGGAGAGGTGATTTACGAAGAAACCATGCAGCCAACTGAGAAAGTATACAAAGAACTTGGTATAAAACCATTGTCCATTTATATGCGTGAAGGGCTGGCAATTTTAAATGGTACATCTGCCATGACAGGCATCGGACTGGTAAACATTATCGAAGCCAAAAAATTACTGGAATGGTCGGTCACCCTTTCTGCTATGACCAATGAAGTAGTGGAAGCGTTTGACGACCATTATTCATATGAACTGAATGTAGTAAAAAAACATGTGGGTCAAAATCATATTGCAGCCATGGAGCGCGATATGCTGAAAGACAGTAAAATGATCCGCAGCCGTTCACAGCATTTATACAAGGCCGAAAACATCAACCAGGAAGTATTTGAAGACAAAGTACAGGAATATTATTCACTCCGTTGTGTAAGCCAGATACTGGGACCTATTTATGATACCATCATGCAGGCAGAATCGGTATTGGTCAATGAGCTGAACTCAGTAAATGATAATCCGGTGATAGATCATGAGAATGAAAACATTTTTCATGGGGGGAATTTTCATGGCGATTATGTATCACTTGAAATGGATAAGCTGAAAGTAGCCACTACCAAACTGAGCATGCTGGCAGAAAGACAACTCAATTACCTGCTCAATGACAAGCTCAACCAGAAGTTTCCGCCGTTTGTAAACCTGGGTGTACTGGGTTTTAATTTTGGTGTGCAGGGTATGCAGTTCTCCGCTACGTCTACGGTGGCAGAAAACCAAACACTGTCTTTTCCCATGTATGTACACAGCATCCCCAATAACAACGATAACCAGGATATTGTAAGCATGGGCTGCAATGCGGCCAATATTACAAAACGGGTAATTGACAATTCTTTTGAAGTACTGGCCATACAAATGGTAGCTGTGTTGCAGGCAGTAGATTTTCTGGAGTGTACGGCCCGACTGTCAAGTTACACTTTACAGGTATACAAGGAGGTTAGAAATATTTTTCCGAAGTTTATTGAAGACAAGCCCATGTACAAAGAATTAAGACAGGTTAAAAACTACCTGGAAAAATCAGAAAATATATACTCCGGCAAAACGGGCGCTAAACAGCCATCGGCAGCATTGGCCAAATAAGCATCTCTTTAACTACATTAAGTATTGCACACATGAATTGCGCATTAGTAACCGGCGGATCAAGGGGAATAGGCAGGGCCATTTGTTTAAAACTGGCTACCATGGGGTATTATATACTGGTTAATTATAAAGGCAATGAAACAGAAGCGGGCAATACCATGGCGCTGATACAAGCCCAGGGCGGAGATGGTGAACTATTGCAGTTTGATGTAGCCAGCAAAGAAGAAATACAGCAAAAGCTGGGTGGATGGATAGAGGCCAACAAAGAAAAACATATTGAAGTACTGGTAAATAATGCCGGTATAAAAGACGACGGGCTGATGGTATTTATGAAAGACAACCAGTGGGATGATGTACTGCAAACCAGCCTCGATGGCTTTTTTTATGTTACTCGCCAGGTATTAAACGGTATGTTATTGAAACGCTATGGGCGCATCATCAACGTGGTGTCTTTATCTGGTTTAAAAGGAATGGCCGGCCAGGTAAACTATTCCGCCGCAAAAGCCGGTGTTATTGGCGCCACCAAGGCATTGGCGCAGGAAATTGGCCGCCGCGGCATTACCGTAAACGCGGTAGCGCCGGGTTTTATTAAAACCGATATGACCGAAGGGCTCGATGAAAAAGAACTCTCCGCCATGGTTCCGGTAAAACGTTTTGGCCTGCCCGAAGAAGTGGCCCATGCCGTTGGATTTCTGGCTGCCAAAGAAGCCGGTTATATTACCGCTGAAGTTATCTCTGTAAACGGTGGATTGTATTCCTGATACCATTTGCAAAGCTTTTAAAGGAAAGCCTTAAGCTATTAGCAAATCTTCCCGGCTTAATTTATACCAACAGTTCATACCTGCTACTTCACATCTCATTGCTACAGGCTAACAGCTAATGGCGGACTCCGTGCGATGAATGGCCGCGTTATGTAATTTTGAATGCTAAAACAATGAAAGGTACTCTGCGTTTGAATTATTTTTAGGCGCAGATAGCTGGATAAAAAAAAATTACGTAGGTTGGCATATATTGGTAGCGAAAGTATGCCGGCATGTGCCGTACGACCCATAAAAAACATAACAGAACGTTGCCAACTAAACAAACATGAACAGAGTTGTGATAACGGGAATGGGCATTTACTCTTGCCTGGGTAAAAACCTTGATGAAGTGAAACAATCACTGTATGAGGGTAAGTCGGGTATTGTGTTTGACCCCGAACGCAAAGCCTTTGGCTACCGCAGTGCACTAACCGGTTTTTTGGAACGCCCCAATTTAAAGGGTGTGTTAGACAGGCGGGCGCGTATTATGCTTCCTGAGCAGGGAGAATACGCTTACCTGGCCACAGTGGAAGCGTTGAAAAATGCGGGCATAGACCAGGATTATATAGACAGCAAAGAGGTGGGCGTGCTGTACGGAAACGACAGTTCAGCAGAGCCGGTCGTGCATGGCATAGATATCATTCGCGAGAAAAAAGACACCATGCTGGTGGGTTCGGGTTCTGTTTTTCAAACCATGAACTCCACTGTTACCATGAACCTGGCTACCATTTTTAAATTGCGGGGGATCAATTTTACAGTGAGCGCGGCCTGCGCCAGCGGATCGCATGCCATTGGCCTGGGTTATCATTTTATAAAAAGCGGTTTGCAGGAGTGTGTGATATGCGGCGGTGCGCAGGAGGTTAACAAATTTTCCATGGGCAATTTTGATGCGCTGTCTGCGTTTTCTGTACGCGAAGCAGAACCGGCAAAAGCATCGCGCCCTTTTGATCGCGACAGGGATGGACTGATACCCAGCGGCGGCGGTGCCACGGTAATTCTGGAAAGCCTTGAATCGGCCCAGAAAAGGGGGGCGCCCATATTGGGAGAGGTACTGGGTTATGGTTTTTCGTCTAACGGAGGCCATATTTCAAACCCAACAGTAGACGGACCGGTGAGGGCGCTTTCCATGGCCTTAAAAGATGCAGGATTATCAGCAGGGGATGTTACCTATATCAATGCCCATGCAACATCCACACCGGCGGGAGATGCCAGTGAAGCAAAGGCGATTGATCAGGTTTTTGGCACAACGCACCCCTACGTAAGTTCAACAAAATCCATGACAGGGCATGAATGCTGGATGGCGGGCGCCAGCGAGATTGTGTATTCTATGCTCATGATGCAAAACAGTTTTATAGCACCGAATATCAACTTTGAAAATCCTGATGAAGATTCTGCTAAACTGAATATCGTAAAAAGCACAATTAATAAAGATTTTGAAATATTTTTGTCGAATTCTTTTGGGTTTGGGGGAACCAATTCATCCCTGATTGTAAAAAAGTGGACCTGATAAATTACTGCATATGAACAACGAAGACGTTATCCTGAAAATAAATGAATTTCTTACCGAAGAATTTGAGGTAGAGCCGGCAAAAATTTCACCTGCCGCCAATCTGAAGGAAACCCTTGACCTTGACAGCCTTGATTACATAGACCTGGTAGTAGTGGTAGAAAGCAATTTTGGATTTAAAGTAAAACCAGAAGATTTTACCGGCATCATTACCTTCCAGGATTTCTACGATTATGTAACCCGCCGCGTTAATGCAAAAGAACTCGCGTAATGCCTTCCTGGCAGGGTAAAAGCAGGGGCACCCCACTTGGTTACCGCATTTTTGTAAACATCCTAAAAAACTGGGGCGTTTTGCCCGCTTATTTGCTGCTGCGGGTGGTAGTACTGTATTATTTTTTATTTTCAGTCAGATCATCAAAACTCATATTTCATTACTTTCATAAAAAGTTACAGTATACCCGGCTACAATCGTTGGGTTTACTGTATAATAATTATTACCGTTTGGGTCAATCCATCATTGATAAGGTGGTGATAATGTCTGGGATCGGTAATAAGTTTACCTATAATTTTGATGGTGAAGAAAACCTGCGCAAGATAACTGCGCTTCAAAAAGGCGGATTGTTGCTGAGTGCGCATTTAGGCAATTGGGAAATTGCGGGGCATTTATTAAAGCGGTTAGATACAAAGATCAATGTGGTAATGTACGATGGGGAGCACCAGCAGATAAAAAGGTATATGGAAGGTGTAACCGGCAAAAGAAATATGCAGGTAATTGTTATTAAAGAAGATCTTTCGCATATCTATGCTATCAGCGAAGCACTAAAGAACAATGAGCTGGTTTGTATACATGCAGACCGGTTTGTAGCAGGCAACAAAACAATGACCACCAATTTTCTGGGATCGGCTGCACGTTTTCCGGCCGGCCCGTTTGTATTGGCCGCTACTTTCAAAGTGCCACTGTCTTTTGTATTTGCTTTTAAGGAAACCGATTTCCATTACCACCTTTATGCAAGCGAAGTAAAAACGTATGAAGGAACAGGTAAAGAGGCTATGATGCAGCAGTTATTGCAGGAGTTTGCTGCCGCAATGGAAGAAAAAGCAAAGTTATATCCGGAACAATGGTTTAATTATTATAATTTTTGGCAAGCGTAAATGATAGTTTTAAAAGAAGATATTGAATCCCTGATCCCGCAACGGCCACCATTTGTGATGATTGATGAGCTTACTGCTTCAGATGGCAATTTCACCAGTACCCGCCTGCAGGTAAGGGCAGATAATATATTTACAGCCAACAACCTGCTTACAGAACCGGGTCTGCTGGAGAACATTGCCCAAACCGCGGCAGCCAGGGCAGGCTTTGAAGCAAAAAAAGACAATGCGCCGGTACGGGTTGGCTATATTGGCGCGGTTAAAAATTTTGAGGTTTTTGAATTGCCACCAGTAGGCAGCAGTATTGAAACAGAAATTGTTATCGGCAACCAGGTGTTTGATGTGTCGGTAATAAAAGGAATCATTCGCTGCAACGGCAGGGTAATAGCAAAATGTGAAATGAAAATTTTCATTAAAAACCATAAAAAAATATAGCGATGAAACTTTCCCTAACCACCCGCACACTCACCCTTTTTATTATTGCAGCCACACTGGCGCAACCCGTTTTTTCTCAAAGCCTCAAAGAGTTTTTTGGTTCAAGTGAAACAAAGGCGCTTTACCTGGGTATTGATTTTACACAGGCCAAACTTATTGACGATGCCACTGCCAATGAAATGGATATACGCGACAGGCAATACAACGGAATTAACGACCTGGTGGTTACAGAAACAAAGAAATTCGATTTCAACGGCGCTTTTCATAAAACCAATATAGACCACGACCTGGGTTTTGTAGCCAAAAGAAACACAAAGGCCGACGCAGAAAAAATAAAGTCTACCAATACCAGCGATTTTCACCGCTTTAAAGATGCAGATGTGGTATCATTGGTAAAAGGTTTTGATTTTGGCGATAAATCGGGCCTTGGAATTTTGTTTGTGGTAGAAGCCATGAGCAAATCTGCCAAAGCCACTGCATTCTGGGTAACATTTGTAGACATGAAGGCAAAAAAAGTATTGCTCACAGAACGCATCGAAGCAAAAACCAGCATGGCTTTCGGGTTCAGAAATTACTGGGCATCGTCTGTAAAAAATCTGCTTGATATCATTGAAGACAAGAAGTACAAAGAGTGGAAAGAAAAAAATCAATAGGCTAACTGGGTATACCTATTGAGAACAACCTACGCATGAAAAAATTCCTGACAGAAAGAACAGAAATACCCGTACGCTTTAATGAAGCAGATCCGCTGGGCATTGTATGGCATGGCCATTACATTCGTTATTTTGAAGATGGGCGCGAAGCATTTGGCAATACACATGGATTGAGGTACCTCGATTTTTATAAACAAGGCTATGTGGTGCCCATTGTAAGCGTAGTGTGCGATTACAAACTGAGCCTGCGCTACGGCGATAAAATGGTAGTTGAAACAAAATACATTCCCTGCGAAGCAGCAAAAATTATTTTTCACTACAATATTTATAATGCCGCCAATGATAAGCTGGTAGCAAAAGGTTCTTCGGTACAGGTGTTTTTAGACAAAGAGAAATCTTTGTTGCAATTAACCAACCCGCCTTTTTTTGAAGCATGGAAAAAAGCGCATACTGTGATTTAATTAACCAACGATGATGATGGATGTGTATGTTGTTGCAGAAAATATTACGTCGCCTGTTGGCCTCACCGCTGCAGATAATTTTGATGCCCTTATCAACAATACGTCTGGCGTAAAAGAGCAGGTGCTTTCCGGCGGTCATGCAGAACTTTCCATTCATGCATCATTGTTTGCCGATGCAATGTATAACCAGCTGGTGCAAACCGCACACACAACAGCCTTTACAAAATTTGAACAGTTACTGGTGCATTCTATCAACGATGCGCTGCAGAATAGTGGGGTAGCCATCAGCGACCCCGATACCATTCTTATTATTTCAAGTACCAAGGGCAACGTCTCATTGCTGGAAACGGCAACGCCAACTGCCGCCGTTAAAGAGGCCATTGGGTTGCCGGCATCTGCCAAAAAACTGGCGGCCTGGTATAAGCTGGCGCATGCCCCGCTCATTGTAAGCAATGCGTGCATATCTGGCTTAACCGCCCTGCTCACCGGCAAGCGCCTGCTTGAAACAGGCCGTTACAAACATGCCGTAGTAACGGGTGCGGATGTTATCACGTCTTTTATCGCTTCGGGATTTCAATCGTTTCAGGCCATTAGCCAGGGGCATTGCAAGCCGTTTGATGCGGCACGCAATGGCATTAACCTGGGCGAAGCCGCCGCCACCATTATTTTATCAACCAAAATACAAGACAGGCAGGTGCAGCTCACCGGCGGCGCAGTAACCAATGACGCCAATCATATATCGGGCCCCAGTCGCAGCGGGCAGGAACTTTCTGTAGCCATTACCAAAGCCATGAAACAAGCGCAGGTAGACATATCGGCCATCGGCTTTATTGCAGCGCATGGAACTGCTACTGTTTATAACGATGAAATGGAAGCAAAGGCCATCTCATTGTCTGGCCTTGAAAAAGTTCCATTAAACAGTTTAAAAGGATATTATGGCCATACGCTTGGCGCAGCCGGCCTCGTAGAATCTGTGATTGGCCTGCTTTCTATGCAGCGGGGCAAAATGATTGCCACCCGCGGTTTTGAACAACCCGGTGTATCGGTACCCGTTACAATTTGTAAAGAAACTATGAATATCAGTGCCCAGCACTTCCTGAAAACGGCGTCGGGTTTTGGAGGATGCAATGCAGCACTGGTATTTAGTAAAACAATGAACTAAAATTGTAGATCAAAAACAGAAATTGCTGTATGAAGTTTTTTAGCAAGGATAAAAAATCAGCGTTTGAAGCCAAAGAAACCGCCCAATGGATTGCATTTGGCCCGGTTATTTTTCAGGCTGCCAGAACCCTTCGAAACTCGGGCATATTAACCGCTATTGAAAACAGCGGCATCAGCGGACTAACCATTGCAGATATAGTAGAAAAAGTAAAATTGCCGCTGTACGGCGTGCGTGTATTGCTTGAATCTGGTTTAAGCATGGGATTGGTACTGGTGAATGACCATAAATATACATTGGCCAAAACCGGGTATTTTATTTTGCACGATCCGCTTACCATTACCAACATGAATTTCATTCATGATGTTAATTACAAAGGCCTTTTTGATCTGGATAAAAGTATAGAAACCGGTAAACCTGTGGGGTTAAAAGAATTTGGCGAATGGACAACCATTTACGAAGGTTTATCACAATTGCCGGAACACGTACAGAAAAGCTGGTTTAGCTTTGATCATTTTTTTTCTGACGATGCCTTTCCGCTGGTATTACCTAAAGTATATAATAACGGAATAAAAAAATTGCTGGATGTAGGCGGTAATACCGGCAAATGGGCCATTGCGTCTACCAGGTTCTCGCCCGATGTGCAGGTAACCATCATGGATTTACCCGGCCAGTTAAATGTGGCCCGGAAAAAAGTTGCCGACCTGGGTTTAAATGATCGCATTTCGTTTTCGCCTGTTAATATACTAGATGAAACTGTGCAGTTTCCCAGCGGTTATGATGCGGTATGGATGAGCCAGTTTCTGGATTGTTTCTCCGAAGCGGAAATAGTGTCAATTCTTAACCGGTGCCACAATGCAATTGACGATGATGGTTATGTATTTATACTGGAACCCTTTTGGGACAGGCAACGGTTTGAGATTGCCGCATTCTGCCTTCACCAAACATCATTGTACTTTACAGCACTGGCCAATGGCAACAGCCAGATGTACAGCGCAGAAACGTTTTTAGCTTGCGTACATGCCGCAGGTTTTGACATTGCCGAACAGATAGATAATATAGGGTTAAGCCAGACATTATTAAAATGCAAAAAAAAGAAATGATTGGCTGACAATTTAGCCGCAGATTCGCAAATTATTTGTCTGAACAGAGATCGTTGGGGTGTAGGTGATTTGTGAGAGAAACGTGTAGCTTTTTCTCTTTAAGCTTGAATACACACCGGCTGAATGCCAGATAAAAGAACTACAAACCATGAACGGTGAACGGTAAACTTTCTATGCGTCTGTGGTAAAAATGACGGGCAAAAGAACTACAAACTATGAACTACAAACTATAAACTATAAAAGTGAACTTTAAACTTTTGCAATGAAAACAGAAAAAGTTGATGTGCTTGTAATCGGCGCCGGGCCCTCCGGAACAGTGGCTGCTGCCATTATTAAAAAAGCTGGTTTTTCCGTGAAAATTGTGGAGAAGCTCACGTTTCCGCGTTTTGTAATTGGGGAAAGCCTGCTGCCGCGTTGCATGGAAGCACTCACAGAAGCCGGCTTTGTTGACGCTGTAAAAGAAAAAGGTTTCCAGGAAAAATTTGGGGCCAAGTTTGTAAAGAACGGCAAGATATGCGATTACTTTTTTGCCGATCAGTTCACCCCCGGTTGGAACTGGACCTGGCAGGTACCCCGTGCAGAATTTGATAAAACATTAGCCGATACAGCTGAGAAAATGGGTATACCCGTGTGCTATGAAACAACGGTAACGGGCATCGATTTCAATGGCTCCGACTCGGTAACCACTGTAGAAGATAAAGATGGCAACACCACGCAAATAGCTGCCCGTTTTATTGTAGACGGCAGCGGTTACGGGCGGGTTATTCCGCGTTTGTTTAACCTGGATAAACCGTCTACCCAGCCCCCGCGCAAGGCATTGTTTGTACATACCGTTGATAAAAAACGTTCTATGGCCGATGAGCCTAACCGCATTACCATTGTGGTGCATGCGCCCGGAGTATGGATCTGGATCATCCCTTTTTCCAGCGGTATTACTTCGGTTGGTTTTGTGGGCCACCCTGAGTTTTTTAAACAGTTTGGTGGCGATAATGAAACGCAGTTGCGCGCATTAATAGCATCGCAACCTTATTTCAGCGAGCGGTTCAAAGATGTGGAGTTTGTGTTTGAACCCAGGGTGCTGGAATCATGGTCTACCACCACCAACAAATTTTACGGAGATGGGTTTGTGCTTACCGGCAACGTGACCGAATTTCTAGACCCCATCTTTTCAAGCGGGGTTACGCTGGCTACTGTATCCAGCCAAACAGCCGCCAAACTGGTCATTCGCAAACTCAATGGAGAAACCATTGATTGGGAAAAAGAATACATGGAACCCGTTATGCAGGGAGTAGATACATTTCGCGCGTATGTAGAAGCCTGGTATGATGGTACATTGGATACCATCTTCTTTGCAGATAACCCGGTACAGGAAATAAAAAACAAGATCTGTTCTGTGCTTGCAGGCTATGTGTGGGACTTGAACAACGATTTTGTAAAAAATGCGCGGACGGCTGTAACTAAACTTGCTAAAACAATTGAAACGCGCGATAAATACAATGCAGCAAAGGCCATTAATTGATTATTTTGACTGACAACCTATATATAACCGCCAGTTGCAGCATTAAAAACAACGTTGTTATAAAAGATGGCAAACCATTGTACAAAGGCAGCGAAGCGGGTGCGCAGGCTTTCCTGGTTTCCGTGTACCAGCATTTTGCCATCAATTATCCCAGGTTTTATAAAATGGACAACCTGAGTAAGCTGGGCTGGTTGGCAACAGAAATATTATTGGATCAGTCGTTTTCCAAACAAAATTACCAGCCGGAAGAAGTGGGGCTGGTATTCAGCAACCGCAGCAGCAGCCTGGATACAGATATTAAATATTACGATACGGTGAAAACAATGGCCAGTCCGGCATTGTTTGTATATACGCTGCCAAACATTGTAATGGGCGAAATCTGCATCCGGCATAATTTTAAGGGCGAAAATGATTTTTTTATTTTCGAGGATTTCGATACGGTGTTTATTCATCAATATGTGGCGCATTTGTTTGCCACAGGCGTATTGAAAGCCTGTATCACCGGTTGGGTAGAAATAATAGACAATGATTACCTGGCAAGATTATATTTAGTAGAGCAGAACAGAAGCGAACACGCAGTACCTTTTACAGAACAAAATATTCATCACATTTATCAGATAACACATGGATAAGCTAATGTCGGATTTGAAAAGACAGATTGTTGAACAATTGAACCTGCAACATGTAAAGCCGGAAGATATTGGAGATGATCAGCCTTTGTTTGTAGAGGGCCTGGGCCTTGATTCTATCGATGCTCTTGAACTGATTGTATTATTGCAGCAACAATATAATATAAAGCTCAACAATGCAGAAGAAGGGCCAAAGGTGTTTCAGACTGTAAGAACAATGGCTGAATATATCAAAAGCCACCAGGCATAAGCAAACCGTGACAGCAACTTTCAATCAGCGCGTTTCGTAACAATTGTATGTACTCAAAAAATGCAGCCGTGTATGTGGCAGGAGTAGGTGTGGTTTCGGCCATTGGCAACAATACTGCCAGCTGCCTGCTTGCCCTTGAAAATGGTACGGCCGGCATTGGGCCCATCACTTCACTCAACACCATTCATAAACATACCATTCCGGTGGCGGAGGTAAAACTGGACAACGCTGCGCTGGCCGCCACGACCGGCCTTTCTGCCCATGTAAGCCGTACTGCTTTATTGAGTATGATGGCCGCAAAGGAAGCATGGAATGATGCCGGCCTTGCACAGTTAAGTGGTTTGCGCACCGGTTTTGTATCGGCCAATTCTGTTGGGGGCATGGATACTACCGAATCTTTTTTTGCATCTTTCCTGAAAAATAAAAACAGTGGGCGTTTGCGCGATGTGGTAAATCATGAATGCGGCGCGGTAACCGAGATTGTAGCAGACGGACTGGGTATAAAGAATTATATCACCACCATTAGCACAGCCTGTTCTTCCAGCGCTAATAGTATCTTTTTTGGTGCGCGCCTTATCAAACACAATATGCTTGATGTGGTGGTGGCGGGTGGTGCAGATGCGCTGACAAAATTTACACTCAATGGTTTTAATACCCTTCAAATACTTGATAAAGCCTTGTGCCAGCCTTTTGATGAAAACCGCCGTGGCTTAAACCTGGGCGAAGGGGCGGGATATGTGGTGCTGGTATCAGAAAAAATTGCCGCCGGCCTCAAAGACAAATTGTATTGCAGGCTGAGTGGTTACAGCAATGCCAATGATGCACATCACCAAACCGCATCATCGCCCGATGGCGCCGGTTCTTATGCAGCCATGAAAGGCGCATTGGCATTAAGCGGGCTCCAGCCAAAAGACATCAGTTATATCAACCTCCACGGTACCGGTACGTTTAACAATGATATTTCTGAAGGTACGGCCATTCAGCGTTTGTTTGATCCGCATTACCCGGCCATGAGTTCTACCAAGGCATTTACCGGCCACACGCTGGGTGCCAGCGGCGGCATAGAAGCCGTTTTTTCTGCGCTGGCAATAAAGCATCAGATTACTTATGCCAACCTGCGGTTGCAAACACCCATGCAGGCATTGCCCTTTGTACCGCAGAAAACATTTCGGCAAGGCGTAACCGTTGATCATGTGCTCAGCAATTCATTTGGTTTTGGTGGCAATTGTTCATCTTTAATTTTTTCAAAACAGTAAGATGACAATATTTATCCGCGCCACCGGCAACATATCGCCCCAGCAAACATTTGGTTATATACCCGGTAAAACCCCATTGCTTACAGATACGGTGGTACAAACCGGCAACCGCCTGCATTGTACTGAGCCTGATTACCTGCAATATATTGATGCAAAATTTATAAGGCGCATGAGCCGCATCATAAAAATGGGCACTGCAGCGGCTATGGAATGCCTGCAGGCAGCATCCGTACAAAACCCTGATGCCATTACAATGGGTACCGCTTACGGATGTTTGGAAGATACCGGCATCTTCTTAAAAAAAATGGTGGAGCAAAACGAAGAAATGCTTACACCCACGGCATTTATCCAATCTACGCACAATACCATTGGCGCACAAATAGCATTGCTGCTGCAATGTCATAATTACAACAATACATTTGTACACCGTGGTTTTTCGTTTGAAAGCGCCCTGCAGGATGCTATAATGCTGTTGCATGAAAATACAGCCACCAATGTGTTAACAGGTGCTGCAGATGAGATCACCGCTTACAGTCATGATATTCTCAGCAGGTTTGGCTTGTATAAAAAAGAACCGATTGCCAATATAGATCTCTACAATACGTCATCGGCTGGTACCATAGCGGGTGAGGGTGCTGCATTTTTTCTGTTGAGTAGCCAGGCATCGCCCAATGATTATGCCGTACTGAATGCTATACACACGCTGTACAAACCTGCAGGTGTAACCGAAATAAAAAATGCCGTGCTGTCTTTTTTGGAGGAACAATCAGTTACCATACAAGATATTGACCTGGTAATAACCGGGAAAAACGGCCACGCGGCGGATGATACAATATATGATACACTTACCAATACGGTGTTTACCAATACACCGGTGGCGCAGTATAAACACCTTTGCGGAGAATACCCCACCAGTACCGCATTTGCATTATGGCTGGCAACTGCCTGCATTAAAGAAGGCGGTGTACCGGCCGCAGTTAATGCATCTTCTCCCCGGCAATTGAAACGCATTTTAGTGTACAACCATTACCAAAACATCCATCATTCATTAATGCTGGTAAGCGCATGCTGAATTTCAGAAATACCAATATCATTTTTATTGTTGCCGTTCTGCTAATTGGTGCGCTGGCAACAAGGTATCATGTGCCCCTCTATGTGTACCCCCTTTTATTACTGGCTTACCTGGGTATACTTTTCTACGGTTCTTATTATGTGGGCAGTAATTTTTTTATGAAAGTTTTGTGCAGCGGTAACCGCCGAGACAAACAAATTGCCATTAGCTTCGATGACGGGCCGGCCAGCGCATATACAGCAGAGATTCTGCAGGTATTGAAAACACACGAGGTACCTGCTGTCTTTTTCTGTATAGGCAACAACATTGCAGGAAATGAAACTTTGCTACAGCAGATAAAAGAGGAAGGACATATTATAGGCAATCACAGTTTTTCGCATCATTTTTGGTTCGATTTGTTTTCTACCCGCAAAATGCTGGCAGATGTTCAAATGATGAGCGAAACAACAAGCATGGCTGTTGGCACCAGGCCTAAACTGTTCAGGCCGCCTTACGGTGTAACCACGCCCAATATGAGAAATGTAATGGAGCGGGGTGGCTATACCGCTATTGGCTGGAGTATACGCAGCCTTGACACAGTAATAAAAGATGAAGAGAAACTGTTTCAAAAAATTGATGCGCAGTTGCACCCCGGTGCTGTTGTGCTGTTGCACGATACCAGTAAGACCACGCTCAATATTTTGCCGCGTTTGATTACTGCTGCCAGAAATAAAGGGTATGAATTTGTTAGCATTGACAAGTTGTTAAATGTGCAACCTTATGCGTAGTATTTTATTATTCGTTTTTCTTTGTACTTGTTTACCGGCTGTACGCGCCCAGCACCCTGGCTATAAACCAGTGGCAGATGCGAATGCGTTTAAAACGCAGTTTACCGCTGCAGCGCAAAAAATGCAAACCATAAAGGCAGATTTTCTACAGGAGAAAAACCTGAGCCTGCTGTCTGAAAAAATATCCTCCAAGGGAAAATTTCTTTTCAAAAAAAATAACCTGGTACGGATGGAGTATACAGAACCATTTCAATACCTGGTGATCATCAACAACAACAATGTGTTTGTGAAAGACGGACAGAAAGAAAACCGCATTTCTACCAAATCAAACAAATTGTTTCAACAGATCAACCGTATGATGGTTGACTGTGTACAGGGTACTGCGCTCAGCAACCCGGATTTTAAAGTGGTTGTTTTTGAAAATGCAGCCGGTTACCTAATAGAATTATCGCCGGTTGCCAAAGGAATGAAAGACTATTTCAAAAATATTCACATCATACTTTCCAAAAAAGATTATACGGTCAGCAAGCTTGAAATGTATGAACAGTCAGGGGATAATACGCTTATCAGTTTTCTAAACAAAGAAATGAATGCCAGTATTGCAGATGCGTTGTTTGCTATTAAGTAGCTGCCTGTTTTTGTTAGCCGGCTGCAGCAATGTTTACCGTGGCTTTCAAAAAACGGAAGCAGACGCATCGTGCATATTAAAATTTAAACCGGTATTCACCAAAGCATTGTACAACACCACCGTTGACGTAGTGGGTAAACACCTGAGCGGATTGTTATTGGTAAAAGCAATGCCCGACAGCAGTACAAGGCTGGTGTTTTCAAATGAAATGGGATTCAAGTATTTTGATTTTGAATTTTCTGCAGCGGGCATTTTTAAAGTTTATTATATATTGCCGCAGATGGATAAAAAAGCAGTGCTGACTACCCTGCGCAAAGATTTTGAATTATTGCTGATGCAGCACCTGGATATAGAGGATGCTTTTGTGATAAAAAAAGACGGGTTGTTTTATTACGGATTTCGGCAGAGCAAAGGCAATAATTATTATATTACAGACAGCGCCTGCCAGCAGCTAATCAGGCTGGAAAGGGCCTCTAAAAGAAAGCCGGTAGTGGTGGCGGTCATGCAGCATTACAAAGCAGGTATGCCAGACACCATTGGTATTAGCCATACCAACTTTGATTTTACCATTGGCTTAAAAAAACTGAAGCAATGATCTTAGCGGGTGATTTTTATACGGTGGTGAGTATAACAGCAGAAGAGGGCAGCACCAGTGCTGTTTTAAAGATAAATCCGGACCATGCTATTTTCAGGGGTCATTTTCCCGGGCAGCCGGTAGTGCCGGGTGTTTGTATGATGCAAATAGTAAAAGAGCTGCTGGAAACCACTACCAGCCGGTCGCTGAGGCTGCATACCGGGCTCGATTTAAAATTTTTGTCAGTTATAGACCCCAGTATCAACCCTACTATACTCGCCGATACAAACTTTACCCAACTGGCCTCCGGAGATATTAATGTAACCGCCCGTATTTTTTACAACGATACCACCTTCTTCAAATTCAAAGGGGTTTTTACCGGCTAAAACATCCATTTTCGGGGCTCCACACCATAATTTATAAGACAACTCCTGCTCTCCTGCCGCCTGGTGGTCTAAATTTGAGGTTTTCCTGTATCTTGCACGTCCTTTAAAAATAACACTGTATGGAGTATAGTAAAATTATTGCCGTTTCCGGATTGCCTGGTTTGCATGAACTTATCAGTAGTAAGAACGACGGCGCTATTGTACGCTCGCTGGATGACAAGGCCACCAAATTTGTATCGAGCCGTATCCATAATTTTTCTCACCTGGAAAGTATAGAAATTTATACGGTTAGGGATAATGTAAACCTGGTTGACATATTGCTGGCCATGGAAAAAAGCAATGCCGCATTGCCCGATACCAAAGACAATGCAGCCATCAAAAAATATTTTGAAACGGCTTACCCCGATCTGGATTTTGAAAGGGTGTATACCAGCGACATGAAGAAGATCATCAAATGGTTTGAGATCCTGCAAAAAAATAAAATTGAGATCAAATTAAGCGAACCCGTGGCAGAAGAAACTGCAGAAGAAATAACACCGGAAGAAACGCCCGCACCAGCCAAAGCAAAACCGGCTGCAAAAACCACCAAGGCGGCCAAAGAAGAAAAAGAAGAACCTGTAGCGGAAGAAGCACCTAAGAAAAAGGCAGCGCCTAAGAAAAAAGAAACTGTAGAAGAAGAAAAGCCCGCCAAAGCAACCAAAGCCGCTAAAACGGCGAAGCCTGCAACAAAAGCGGCTAAAGAAAAGCCCGCTGAAGAAAAACCGAAGAAAAAGGCGGCTCCAAAAAAGAAATAAAAAATTGACTGGTACAGGCTACAGGCAGTAAGGCTTCAACATGAATCCTGACACTGGTAGCCTGTGTCTTTTTAAAAAGATAACGTATGATACAGACAAGTGCGGATATACAGGCGCTGCCCCGCAAATTCTTACCGGAAAATTTTACCGTAAGCAATTGGGAAAGCCTGGAGCCTTATTTTCAACAGTTGCTCGACAGGCCTTTGCGTTCTAAAACAGACCTGGAAAACTGGTTGAAAGACTCCAGCGAAATTGAAGCTGTATTGAGTGAAGATGCGTGCTGGCGGCAAATAAAAATGACCTGCGATACTGAAAACAAATCGCTGGAAGAGGCTTTTGTGTTTTTTGTGACGCAGATACAACCTAAAATTCAGCCGTACGCAGATAAACTTAACCGTAAGCTGGTAGATTGTAAATACACGGCAGAACTGGATGAGCAGAGATATTATACCTACCTGCGCAGTGTTAAGAAAAGTATCGACCTGTTCAGGGAGATCAATATACCGGTCTTGTCAGAGTTAAGCGTCATGGCGCAACAGTTTGGTGTTATTTCTGGTAAAATGACCATAGAAGTAGACGGAAAAGAATACACCCTGCAACAGGCAGCCAAATTTCTGGAAAGCCACGACCGTAAACTGCGTGAAGAAGTATACCGCAAAATAAATGACCGCCGGTTGGCAGATAAAAACGCACTCAATACCCTGTACTCGCAACTGGTGGAAAAGCGGCAGCAGGTGGCCATAAACGCAGGCTTTACCAATTACCGCGATTATAAATTCGCCGACCTTGGCAGGTTTGATTATACTAAAGAAGATTGTTTCCAGTTTCACGATTCAGTCAAAAAATACATCCTGCCACTGGCAGATAAAATATACGAAGCCAAAAAGAAAAAGCTGGGTGTAGACAGCCTGCGCCCGTGGGACCTGGAAGCGGAGCCCGAGGGAACCGCCCCGCTGCGCCCTTTTGAAACCAGCGAAGAATTGCTGGAAAAAAGCATTGCCTGTTTTGAAAAGATACGGCCGTTTTTTGCTGCCTGCCTCCGCAAAATGAATGAAATGCACCGCTTTGACCTGGAGAGCCGCAAAGGAAAAGCCCCCGGTGGTTACAACTGCCCGCTGGCAGAAACCGGTGCCCCTTTTATTTTTATGAATGCTGCAGGGCAAATGAGCGATGTAACTACCATGGTACACGAAGGCGGTCATGCCGTGCATTCATTTTTAGCGCACCCGCTTGAATTAAGTTCTTTCAAAGAATACCCCATGGAAATTGCAGAAGTGGCCAGTATGGCCATGGAGCTTTTTAGCATGGATTACTGGGATGTATATTTTTCAAGCAAGGAAGAATTGAAGCGCGCCAAGGAACACCAGTTAGAACGTGTGATTACCATTTTTCCCTGGATTGCCACCATTGATAAATTCCAGCATTGGGTATATGAAAATCCTGCGCATACACTGGAACAACGTGCCACGCGCTGGACAGAAATTCTGAATGAATTTTCCAGCAACGTAATTGATTTTTCGGGGCTGGAAGAGTACCGCAGCAATAGCTGGCAGCGGCAATTACACCTTTTTGAGGTGCCATTTTATTATATTGAATATGGCATAGCACAGTTGGGCGCTATTGGGCTATGGAAACAGTTTAAGCAAAATAAAGAATCCGCGCTCGATAATTACTCACGCGCGCTCAGCCTGGGGGGTACTGCCACACTACCCAAATTGTATGAAGCAGCCGGATTACAATTCAATTTCTCCGGCAACAACATCAATCAGCTGATGCAGTTTGTAGATAAAGAGATGAAAGACCTGGAAGCCTTATAAACAAAAAATACCCGCTTTAGGGTATGCCTGTTTGTTGGAATAGTTAAGTGTACCTATTATCTTTGATACAGAAAATAACGAATTAAAAATAGCTACTAATCAGAGCCTTAACCAAGAAGTCCCGATGTTTCTACATCGGGGCTTTCGTTTTTACAGAGGGAAAACCTTTTCCATTGGTATTCACACAATCAAAGAACCTGCTATGAAAAGATTTGGCATTTTCATTGTCATCACCTTTGGTGTTCAATATATTGGTATTGTGCCCCTTAGTGCGCAAATGCCCGGAACGTCTGAAGACCGGAAAAGCATTGACACATGCACACTGCAATTGTATAGACTGCTTAGCTATCAAAATGGTAATCTTAACGGTATTGATAGTATAAGCTTGTTGTTTGTTACAGGGGCAAAGCTGACGGCCAATTTTGCAAAACAGCGTCAGTCGTGGACGGTACCAGAATTCATTTTATTTGTTAAAGAAGGCTATAGCAAGCAATCCATTACGGGGAGGGCAGAAACTGAACTATTTGAACGGACGGATCTGTTTGGCAATATCGGTCAACGCTTTAGCACTTATCAAATTCATTTTACCGTAAAAGGCAAAACAGAAATACGAAAAGGAATTAATGCCATACAGTTTTTGAAAGTGGAAGGTAAATGGTTAATCAATTCCCTGGTTTGGGATGTTGAAAAACCTGCCCAGCAGATTCCGGCCATGTATACAGGCGAAAAATAAGTTGTGGATTGCAACTATTCTTCTGCTACCAAATCAAGCTTTCAGCAACTCCGTCAGCTATCTTTTAGCCAAACCACTTTTTGATAGGGTGCATGCTCCATTCCAATGATATCGCGGTACAGGTTTGGCCGCCTGGCTTGCCGGTACCTATAGCCACCAGCCTGTTTCAATTTTTCTGGGGTAAGGGTAGCCGTTACAAAATCATCTTCAAAAGACCGGCACTCAGCTATTACATCGCCGAAAGGATCCACTACCATAGCGTTGCCATTTTTTAGCTGATCATCGTCCATGCCAATGGGGTTTGAAAAGATTGCGTACACACCATTGTCATATGCACGGGCCGGCAGCCATTTCATCAGCCATGCGCGTCCTTTTAAACTATCAAATTCAATTCTGAGAGAAGTGGGATCGGCCGCCCTGTTTTGCCACAGCGCAGGATCTACAAAACCGGCACCGGGGCGGGTAGAGGGTGTACACATGGTTACATGTGGCATGAATATGATATCTGCACCCAACAGTGTTGTTGCGCGTACGTTTTCAATGATGTTGTTATCATAACAAATAAGGATACCGCATTTCCAGCCAAGGATCTCAAACACGCAATATTCATTGCCAGGTAGTAAATGCCGATTGATAAAAGGATGCAGCTTTCTAAACTTTGCAACAAGGCCATTTTTATCTACGCACACATAGGCTTTATACAAATCATTGTTTGCATCTTTTTCAAAAAGGCCGGCCAATACAATGATATTGTTTTTTTTAGCGATGGCGGTAAGTTGTTGAATACTGGGTCCATCGGGAATATGTTCTGCAACTGCCAGCAGCTGATCTTTTGAAAGGTGCCTGGCAAAAGTATATCCTGTAACGGAGCATTCATGAAAGGCAATTACCTGCGAACCCGCTGCAGCGGCTTTTGCAGACAGGGTATCAATAACGGATAAATTATATTGCTTATCATTACTACGGTTTTCAAACTGGGCCGTGGCAATCTTAATATTTTGCATAATAAGGTTGGTTATTTTTAAACGGGTAAAGTTATTATAAACTTGCTGGTATCATACAGCGAATACATTAGCCGGCATTTCTGCCTGCCTCACCAGGATATAAATCTTTTACCGGATCGCTTTGCCAAAACAGCTTAGTGTCTATATCCATTACACTCAGTCTTCCTTTGAACGCTGCACCGGTATCTATATTCCAAACATTTGCACCCTGCATAGGTATGGTTACATCAAAATAAAGTGTAGGTGTATGGCCTATATAAATTTCATCAAACAGTTTTAATCTTTTTGGATAGAGCAGCGAATTTTTATCGATGGATTTATCGAGCGTGATGGCTACTTCCCATAGTGTTCTGTCCCAGCTGAGGTTAGCAGGATGCGCTTCTTTATGCGGGCCGTGCATAGATGTAAAACCGGCGTGTACAAATAAACGGTTCTTATCATCTACCTCATACAGTTTCATGCTTTCAAAAAATGCAAGATGCGCGTGGTGTGTACCTGTTCCTGCTATGGAGTAACTTTTAATGGTTGCCTGTCCGCCATGCTGCAACCAGGTTTTATCTGCCTGCCCGGTGCGCAACCAGGCTTCGCACCACTCATCATGATTGCCTTTTAAAAAAATGCAGGATTGTTGTTTGGCCATCGTCATTAAATAATTGAGAACCTCCGCAGATTCGCTCCAGCCATCCACATAGTCTCCCAAAAAAATTAATTTGTCGCTTGCGTCAATAGCGGCTTTTTTAAAAACCTGTACCAGGGCTTTTAATCCGCCATGAATATCGCCTACAACTAAAGTTCTGTTCATCAGATAAATTTTTTATTGCAACCCCTGCAGCGCTGACCATATCTTGTGCACCTACCGCCCATCACGGCAATTTACAACTACCACAATTCTTTTCCCTGTCTAAAAAAAATTCCTATTTTTGCTGCTCTTTAGAATTTCAGCATTATGAAAATGTTCTAGGTTCGCCCCCATTGTAGAGAACCTCCCCTTAGTGTTTCCCTTTTTTTAGCAACAAACTCTTGTTGCGGTATCTCTTTTTAAATATTCAAAACGTTTTGAATGGACACTCCATCAACTACTACATCTTTACCGGTTAATAAATTTTCACGCATATACGCAATCGTTAAACAATCGCTCAGCGGTGAGGCAATGGATTACACGCAGGGCAGCATTCGTAAAGCAGTTATTCTACTGGCCATACCCATGATGCTTGAAATGTGTATGGAAAGCGTATTTGCGGTGGTAGATATTTACTTTGTAAGCCACCTGGGCAAACATGCCACTTCTATTGTAGGGCTTACAGAATCTGTGATTACTATTGTTTACTCGCTGGCCATCGGCATCAGCATGGCGGCAACAGCCCTGGTGGCAAGGCGTATAGGCGAAAAAGATCCGGTGGCGGCAGCCAAAGCAGGCATGCAGGCCATATTTGTTTCATTGATACTTACGGTGGCCATCAGCTTAGCCGGTCTTCTTTTTTCAGAGGAGATATTAAGGCTGATGGGCGCAGAAGAAGCGGCTATACAATCTGGTGTTCAATACACGCATATCATCATGGGCGGAAGCCTGGTTATCATGTTGCTGTTTTTGATAAATGGAATATTTCGCGGTGCAGGCGATGCTATGATGGCCATGAAAAGCCTTTGGCTGGCCAACATCTGCAACATACTATTATGCCCGCTATTGATTCGCGGGCTGGGGCCAATACCTGCGCTTGGGTTGCAGGGCGCGGCCATTGCCACCACTATTGGGCGAAGTGTGGGGGTTTGTTACCAGCTGTACCACCTCTTCAATGGTAAAAGCATCGTGCAGTTTACCGTTAAGTATTTAAAACCAAACTGGGCAATCATCCGCTCGGTGGTAAGCATTGCCTGGCCCGGTACCCTGCAGTTTCTCATTGGGTCTGGCAGCTGGATTGTACTGGCGAGCCTGGTAGCGCAGACCGGGCATAGCGATGCATCTGCAGGCTACCAGATAGGCATACGCGTAATTATGTTTTTTTTATTGCCGGCATGGGGTCTAAGCAATGCGGCCGCCACTCTGGTAGGACAAAACCTTGGTGCCGACCAGCCAGACAGGGCCATGTTGTCTGTAAAAAGAACGGCCAAATACAATGTTATTTTTATGGCTGTTGTATCTGTTATCTTCATGACGTTTGCAGGTTATATTGCTTCTTTTTTTACCAAAGAAGCTTCAGTAGCCGGTTATGCGGTAACCACCATCAGAATAATGAGTGCCGGTTTTATTTTTTACGGCATAGGCATGGTGTACATGAATGCATTTAATGGTGCCGGCGATACACGCACGCCAACAGTGATCAATTTTTTTGCGTACTGGTTTTTTCAGATACCCCTTGCGTATGTATTGTCTAAGGTGCTGCACATGGGGCCGGCCGGTGTTATTATAGCCGTACCGGTGGCGGAAACCTCCACAGCTATTGCCGCCTACCTGCTTTTTCAAAAGGGCAAATGGAAACATAAAAAAATCTAAACAGCATGGTTTTCAAAGCTCCCAGGCGTCAGAATTTTGAATAACCCCAACAATGAATTCGCCAACTCCTTCTAATCACCCGCTTGTTTGCGGGTGTTTTTTTGTCAATACATACAACTGAATAGGTGATTTGATGTTATTTAATAAGGAACTGCTTATGTAAGTTCCCCAGTGTTTAGGGCAAGCCGCTGATGGTTTATGCAACGATGAAGATGCCTGTTTGGTCTAATGCAGTCATAGCATATTGTTTATCAGGCTTTCATGGCGTGCGTCGGTAACTGTTTTGGCCGGAGGCATTCACTGTAATTTTTGGCGGAAAAGCAATAGTAAACCCTGCTTTTACTAAAGAATTCCTAATGTTTGCTTATGTAAATACGTACGGGAAAAAAAGTTTTTACCTTTGCGCACGCATAAGAAAATATTTCGCGTTATAAGTTGTAGATATAAGATTATCGTAATATTTTGTCATCCTTAACGGAATATACGTATCACCGTTAAGTTTTAAAATCCATTGATCCACGATGAAAACCCGTACTAAGAAATTGGTGGCAGCCGCATTTGCTTCGATGCTCCTGATCATTCCTGCTAAAAACAATGCCGGCAATTATTCATCGCCCAAAGCCACCCTTACTGTTACCAATACTGTAGACAGCAAATCAGCTACCGAAATCAAATCGCTGGCTTTGTATGAGTCGCTTGGATTAAAAAGTTTCGGCCTTACAAAAGCGGCTTTTGCTTATGCATTTAAAGGGTATGAATACCTGCAGCAAAAAGGTATGCTGGCCCGTGTTTCCATTTTAACTATTTGCGATTTTAGCCAGTCTTCCCGCCGCAAGCGTTTGTTTATAATAGATATGAACGAACAAAAGGTGCTTATTAATACCTATGTAGCGCATGGCAGAAGATCAGGTTCTGAGTACGCCCGTGCATTTTCTAATAAACCAGAAAGCCATATGAGCAGCCTGGGTTTTTATAAAACTGAATCTACTTATTTTGGCGGCCATGGATTGTCTTTAAAAATTGAAGGACTTGAGCGTGGCTTTAATGATAAGGCCGATGCGCGCAATATTGTTATCCATGGTTCAGATTATGTAGGCGCAGGGTATATAAAGAATAATCCTTTTACCGGAAGAAGTTATGGTTGCCCCGCAGTACCTGCTAACCAGGTAGACGATGTAATCAATACTATTAAAAACGGCAGTTGCCTTTTTATCTATCACCCAACAAAAAATTATTTGAAACACTCGAAGATACTTAACGGCTAGCTTGGACTTACATACAGATGGTTTGGAAAAACAAAAGCTCAATCGTACCCTATGATTGGGCTTTGTTGTACCCCCTAACCCCTAAAGGGGAGAGTTGTACGTCTATAAATGAGATGCTTTGGAATGAAATTGTTATTCTTTCTAATAATGCGTCTCGCGTCGTCTATGATACTGACGTGCTTTGTTTTTCAGCATAACTATTTTAAATGTATAAGTTGATGGGAGCCTTTGCCCCTTTTGGTGCTGGGGTTATCCTGCAATGGCAATACCTATCAATTGGCATAGCGCGCCTACCATAAGGCCGCTGTATACTTCAAAGCTGCTGTGGTCTGATACTATAAAACGCGCTGTGCAAACCATGCCGGTAATAAGTGTTGCAATGGCCAGCCATGAACCAAGGGCCACCGTTCCGTTTGACGCCATCCATACAAATAGAATAAACAGCGCCCCAACAGCGATACCATGCATGCTGATCTTGTAATAAATATTGGCCATCATACCCGCAATACACGATAAAAAAACTGCCAGGAGCATTGCCGTTAGTGCCGGGCTATCGTGCAGGTTTTTTGAAACATACCATGCCCAGAAATAAAATATCATGCAGACGATGTAGGGTATGATGCGGTCTTTCTGCGAACGCAAAAAAATACTCTGGATAAACCCCAACTGTTTCATCAGCGCCACACTGAATAGCGGTAAAAATGCCGTACTGAAAATGACCGAGATAAATTTAAACAGTTTGCCTTTTTCGCTCATGCCTGCAAAAGCATAAGGATCGGCATACAACAGATACGCGGTGATGTAAGATGGTATAAAAAGCGGGTGAAACAGAAATGAAACAATATGACCAAACACGCGCACCGGCGCCGGCCATGTGTTATTGCTGGTGGTTGCTGGCAGCGTTATTACCGTTTCATGTTCCATGGCGCAAATATCATTATAATTCCTTTCTCAGCCTTGCAACAGGAATGTTAAGTTGTTCGCGGTATTTGGCTACCGTACGACGTGCAATGTTATACCCTTTTTCCTGCAACAGTTCGGTAAGGCGCTCATCGCTCAATGGCTTTTTCTTGCTTTCATCGCCCACCATATCGCTTAAAATCTTTTTCACTTCACGGGTAGATACTTCTTCACCGCTTTCTGTACTGAGTGATTCACTGAAGAAAAATTTAAGCCGGTAGGTCCCAAATTCTGTTTGCACAAATTTGCTGTTGGCCACACGGCTTACCGTAGAAATATCGAGGTTGGTACGTTCTGCAATGTCTTTTAAGATCATCGGGCGCATGGTAGTTTCATCGCCGGTCACAAAAAACTCGTGCTGGTATTCCATAATGGTTCCCATTACACTGGTAAGCGTGTGCTGCCGTTGTTTAATGGCGTCAATAAACCATTTGGCCGCATCAATCTTTTGTTTGATGAACAACACCGCTTCTTTCTGCCGCTTGTCTTTCTTGCTGCCCCGGTCATAATCTTTCAGCATATCGCGGTAGCCTTCGCTAATACGCAAATCAGGTGCGTTGCGGGAGTTGAGTGTAAGCTCCAGCTTGCCGGCGTTATTGAAAATAAAAAAGTCAGGTATGATATAACTTTCGCCCTTGTTCATTTGCCCTACGTTGCCGCCGGGCTTGGGGTTCAGTTTTACAATCTGGGTAATAATATCTTTCAGGCCATCATCATCTATATTCAGCCCGCGCTGTATTTTCTCGTAGTGTTTCTTGGTAAATTCTTCAAAATAATCTTCCAGTACCATAATGGCCTGTTCAACCGGGCGTCCTTCTCCTAATTTGCGGTACAACTGCAACAACAGGCATTCCTGCAGGTTGCGTGCGCAAATGCCTGAGGGGTCGAAATGCTGTATTTTTTCTATCAGTTTTTCTATCTCTTCTTCGCTGGCGTCTATGTTTTGCCTGAATGCCAGGTCGTCTTTGATGGATGAGCTTTCCCTGCGCAGGTAGCCATCGTCGTCAATGCTTCCAATGATCTGTTCTGCGATCTTCTGCGAGCGATCATCCAGGTTGAGCATTCCCAACTGGTCGGCCAGCATTTCATGAAACGATGTTTCCACCCGTACCGGAACCGTTTTCTGTTCATCGGGGTCGCCGTAGTTATCGTCTCTCAATTTATAATCGCCCACCTCATCATCGCTATCAGACACATAATCGCTTACGTCAATATTGTCGTACTGTTCTTCGCTGCCATCTGCATCAAAATCTTCTTCGTTGCTGCTATCAAATTCATCTTTTACATCTTCCGTCATACTCTCATCATGACCATCTTCACCTGCTTCTAAAGCCGGGTTCTCTTCCATCTCTTCCTTTATACGCTCTTCCAGGTTGGCCGTAGGCACCTGCAACAGCTTCATTAACTGAATCTGTTGTGGTGACAACTTCTGGAGCAATCTTTGTTGTAAACTCTGTCCCAGTGACATAACTTGCTTAGGATTTAGAACAACTACCTCTGAATAAATATACTGTAAAAAAAATTCCGCCGATCCACAAAAATCAGGCCGTAATTTACGTACAAAATAAGATATGACGGTGAAACGTATTTATAAATTTCTTGTTGTCTTCGTTTTTGCCATCGGGTGGCTCACGTCAAATGCGCAATCAAAGCGTTTGACTGTAGTACCTTCCACTATTATATTTGTTACCAGACATAGTACAGAGTATGCTGTAAAAGAAGCTATTAACCATAGCGCCAGCCATACCTTATTGTACACGGGCAGTTACTTGCCGGCAGCTGCCAACACCGGGGTAAGCGCTGATTTTTACACCAAACATTTTGGATTTTTCTGCAAAAAAGAATGGCAGTTTGAAAAAGCTACCGCTATTCCGCTCAGGTTACGGCTGGGCAGCCTTGATTATGTAAACCGCCTGGAAGGCAAATAATACTGTTTATGCGGTAACCGGCTGTTGCTGCAATACCTGCCTTACCGTATTCACCATTTTCTCGCCTTTTTCTTTTATCTGCTCTTCTGTCCAAAGCAGGCCGATTGCGGTAGAAATGCAGCGGCTCATAACAGCATCACTGGCAGCAAAATCTTTATTGGCATGGTACATCACCGCCGCTTTGTGTTCGGGGCTTAATGCATGCAGGGTGGTACCTTGTTTCAGGTGATCCCATTTGCGGATATAATGCCAGTTGTTATCGTACCAATAGAAATTACCCGCCAGTATGCCCTGTTCTTTTAACGAAGCCACCACAGCGCGTGTAATGGATGCTGTAGGCAGAAACCAGCTAATGAATGTGCAGCTATCGCCCTGGGGGTCTGGCAGCCGCCTGAAACTAATTTCAGGCACCTGTAGCAGTATTTCTTTGAGGGCGGTATGGTTGCGCTTTTGAATATCCAGGAACTGATCCAGCTTTTGAATCTGCGCCAGCCCCACGGCCGCATGCAGTTCTGAAATGCGGTAATTGTACCCTATAAAAGGGTGAAGATCCGCCCCGCGATCTACGCCGGCATGGTCGTGGCCATGATCGCTGTAGGCATCGCTTTTTATGTATACGTCATCGCGGTTGGTGATAACCGCGCCGCCTTCTGCACAGGTAATAGTTTTTACAAAATCAAATGAAAAGGTGCCCGCATCGCCAATGCTGCCCAGTTTTCTGCCGTTATGGGTTGCGCCAATGCTTTGACAGGCATCTTCCAGCAGCAACAGGTTATGTTCTTTGCAGATGGCCTGCAATGCATCCATATCTGCCATGCTGCCGCACATGTGCACGGGCATGATACATTTTGTTTTGGGTGTTATGGCGTTGCGCACGGCTTCGGGGCTGAGCGTTAAGGTATCGTCTACATCTACCAGTACTGGTACGGCGCCCACACTTAACACGGCTTCAAAACTGGCCACAAATGTAAATGCCGGCATAATAATCTCATCGCCGTATCCAACGCCCAGGGCTGCCATGGCGGTGGTAAGTGCCGCGGTGCCGCTGCTTACCAGTTGTGCATGTTTGCTGCCAAAAGTCTGGCAGATGGCATTTTCCAGCTCTTTCGCTTTCCAGATGCCCTTGCGGGGGCCATCAAATCCATAACGCATCATAATGCCTGTTTCCAGTACATCGTTTACGCTGTTCCGCTCATCGCTGCCAAATAATTCAAAACCGGGCATGGGAGATTATTTAAATGGTAAAATTGGGATTACAAAGGTAGAAAAGTTCATAGTTCGGAGTTCAGCGTTTTTAGTTCTTTTGCTTGGCCTGTCATTCCGCTTGATATCCACAACCTGCCGAAATAACTTATCACTTATTACTTATCACTTATGACTTAATAGGGCGGCCAAACCGTGAGATCGCTTTCATTGTTTTCAAAATCAACGCAACTGATGGCAAACCTTTTCATTCTGTCTGCCGGTTCAGGAATTACATACTGCATCGTATCGCGCACGGCGGGAATGATCCTTACAATCCGTTGTGGGTTGCTGTCGTCCATAACTGTGTCTTTCATATCAAACCCATAAACAACAAATGCTTTAATCTTTTTGTTGGTTTCTTTATTCTGGATGTTGAGTGTGGTGCCATAGGCAGCGGGGCTGGTACTGGTTACAGCCAATACAGGCCGTTCCAATACCGCACTGTCTATCCATGACATGGCAGGTATCAGTGCGGGATACTTGTAATAGTTAAACCGAAGGCTGTCGTTCCAGCCATTGGGATTTTTATCAAAAGATTTACTGCTGAAATAAATCGCTCCTTCAACATTGGGTGTGTTGCGCAGTTCGGTAATCATGCGGGGCAACTGGTTTTTGTTTCTCCAGTTGGCATTGCTGCCTGCCTTGAATATGCCCAGGCCAATATAACAATGTTTGCCATAGGTATGCTTGCTCCACCAGTCCAGCAACGGGCCATAAGGTGCATGCGCGTGTTCAAACTCCCAATAGAGTTGTGGTGCTACGTAATCTATCCATCCTTCCTTCAGCCATAAAACAATATCGGCGTACAGGTTGTCGTAATTGGTTTGTCCGGCCCTGGATGCACTGCCGTCAGCATCTTTATCGGCATTGCGCCATACACCAAAAGGACTGATACCAAAACGGCAATACTTTTTTTCTTCTTTGATGGCTTTGCTCAATGCAACAATAATGCTGTCTGTATTACTGCGGCGCCAGTCTTCTTTATTCATACCGTTTCCGTATTTGCGAAAAGAAGCGGTATCCGGAAATTCTTTTCCTGCAATGCGGTAAGGATAAAAATAATCGTCGAAATGAACGGCATCTATATCATACCTGCTTACAATATCCCTGATTACCTGCACCACGTATTGCTGGGCTTCTTTGTTGCCGGGGTCAAACAGCCGTACGGTGCCGTAAGGCAAAAACCACTCAGGGTGCACACGGGTAATGTGGTTGGGTGCTATTGAAGACCTGCCAATGGAGAATTCAGCGCGGTAAGGGTTGCACCAGGCATGAAATTCCATACCGCGTTTATGGGTTTCTTCAATCATAAATTTCAGCGGATCATAAAAGGGAGACGGTGCAAGGCCCTGTTTGCCGGTGAGCCATTGGCTCCAGGGTTCATACTGCGATGGGTAAAATGCATCTGCAGCGGGCCTAATCTGCATAATAATGGCGTTCATGCCATTGCGCTGGTGCATGTCCAGCAGCCTGATGTATTCTGCTTTCTGGCTTTCGGGATTATAATTGCCACGAGAGGGCCAGTCTATATTGTCTACGGTGGCTACCCACACGCCGCGGAATTCGGCCTTGGGCTGGGCAAAAGAAAGTATGGTAAAAAGAAGAAAAAAACAACAGAGTGCCGTGCTAATGGTTCTATTCATGCCGCTTAAACGTATTTACGGGTATGAAATTACATTATTCGGCGCTCCTGATTTTATCGAGCAGGTTATTTAACGTTATGGCTTGTTCTTCATCCAGGTTTTTGAATACACTGTCCATATCATCCTGGTGCGCATCCAGCCGTTCCAACAATTGCATACCCAGGTCGGAAATGGTTACATCTACCAGGCGGCGGTCTCCCTCGCATATTACTTTTTGAACAAGGCCTTTTTTCTGCAGCCGGTCTACAATGCGGCTGGTATCACTCATTTTATCCAGCATACGCTGGCGTATTTGAAGGGTGGATAAGGGCTTGCCTGCGCCGCGCAATATGCGCAATATGTTAAATTGCTGAGGGGTAATATCGTATTTATCGAGCATCAATTTAATTCGCTCGTTCATCCAGTTAAAAGTATAAATAAGATTGATGGTGGCTTTTTGGTATTCGCTCCTGAATTTGGATTGACTAATGTCCTTCTCTATGCCCATAATATAAATTTAAGTAGTAATAGTCAAAATTAATGTTGAAACTTTTTGCGTAAATGGGCAGTGAGCATAAATATTGTAAAAAGATGATGTGCCTCATGCAAAAGAAAGAAGTCGGCCCACTGGTTCATGGTAAAGCGGCCGTATAAAGGGTGTATACCCTCGCGCCTGAGCAGGGTTTCACTTATATTGCTGAAATAGCTATTGATCAAAAACCGTTGCGTAGACAAGTCTTCCAGCAACTCATGTAAAGAACGCGACATATATTGGTGAAAAACCGGGTCATTGTCTGCCACATAGCGTTCAAACACCGGCGTATCCTGATGGGCGATAAGTTGCAGGCGCTGGTAAAAGGTGGGTTGGTATGCTGTAAGGTGTACAATGTTTTCAAAGGCAGTCCATTTGCCGGCAGTAACGGTTTCTTTTAATTGTGCTTCGGTTAACCCTTTAATTAGTTCATTCAGGGTTTGGTGCTGGTAGGTTAGCCTTGCAGTGATAGATGCGGAAAGCATAAGGAAGATATTTTAGGATTGCTGATTTTGAGATTTTGTAATTTCTTTAGGTGTAACATTCAATATTGTTGTTTCATACTTAACTGTGTAGCTTCTGTAGTCCGCCGAAGGCAATCGCAATGTCGCCAAATCTCAAAATCAGCCATCTGCCGCCGAAGGCCAATCGCAATATCCCAAAATCTCAAAATCAGCAATTCGTTCGAAGGCAATCTCAAAATCTCACAATCCCAAAATCCCGCAATCCTATTCGCTCCAAACCTTTGTGCCTTCACTGCAATTGGCGCAGATATCTATGTTTTTGCGGCTTTGCATAATTTTTTTTCTGAAGGCGGTGTATTTTCCGTTCTGCCAGATTTCTTTAAACGGTCTGCCTTTCAGATCGCCCAACTGGTGCTGTGCATCTTTATCAAAACAACAGGGCACCACCAGTCCATCCCAGGTAATAACGGGTGCATGCCACAAACGCCAGCAATGATTTTGCAAGGTGTTCTTTACTTCCGTTTCATTGTTGCGGTTTTTGCGGTAGCGGCTGTACTTGTTGTTGGTGGGGATCAGTTGATTGGGATCGTTCTCGTAATCGTATACCTGCGCGGTTTTAAACCATACATCATCCACCCCTATTTCTGCGGCCAGTTTTTTTACATCTTCTATCTGGTGCTCGTTGGGTTTTACCACCAGGAACTGAAAAATAATAAACGGTGTTTTACTTTTCATTTTGCGTTTCCATGCTACAATGTTCCGGGCACCTTCCAGCACTTTATCTAACCTGCCGCCCACGCGGTATTGCTGGTATACTTCCTGCGTGGTGCCGTCAATTGAAATAATCAGCCTGTCTAACCCGCTTTCAATGGTGCGTTTGGCATTGGCATCGTTTAAGTAATGGGCATTGGTGGAGGTAGCCGTATAAATTTTTTTGGCCGATGCATACTTCACCATATCCAGGAAATTTGGATTGAGGTAGGGTTCGCCCTGGAAATAGAACACCAGGTAATACAGTTCTTTGTAGAGCTGGTCGATGGTTTCGCTGAAAAAATCTTTTTGCAGCATACCGATTGGCCGCGTAAATGCACGCAGGCCACTGGGGCATTCGGGGCACCTTAAATTACAGGATGTGGTTGGCTCAATGGATATAGATACCGGAAAGCCCCATTGCACCGGTTTGTTGCGCCATTTGCTGATATAAAAGCTGCTGAGCACCTTGGCTGCGTTCCATGCCCGCCTTGGTGTAAGCTTTGATAACAGGTTAATGCTGTCTGTATAATTAAATCGCCCCATTGTGATGGTAAAATTAAGCTGATTGCCGCAGATGCGTCTAATTCAAAAGTCAAAACTTAAAAGTCAAACAAACTGCCGAAAGGTTTCCCGCGGCGGGCCGCGGACGCTGGGTTATTATAAATTATATATTTTATATTTTGAATGTTCATCAACCAAGTGGCGCGTTTGCTTCTCCGCTGCCGCGCGCCGCGGTACACATTCTCCAGACCTTGTTAGTCTCCTTACTTTGTTGGTGTTCGCTGCCATTGTTGGTGTTCTCACCAACAAGATGAATCCACTGCCCTTGTTGGTGTTTTCACCAACAAGACTAGTCATCATACATCTTAACCAACTTCACAATCTATGCGCTATAAACAAAGCAAACCCATTTACACACTGCTGGCAGACCGGTTCATTACATTAGCACTATTATCACATTCATGTATATATATTTGCACCAGCATCTGAAACCTGATGGCAACCCGAAAAAAGAAGAAACTTTTCCGCAAACTTTTATTGGTCTTTATCGTTTTTGCAGGCATGGGTGTGAGCGCCTGGTTGTGGTACCGGTATCATGCAACCAACTTTATTACTTACCCGGAATTTGGCATAGCCGTGCCATCCAATTATCCCATTCACGGCATAGATGTATCGCACCACCAGGATGATATTAACTGGGCCCTCGTAAAAAATATGCAGGTAAAAAACATTAAAATTGGTTTTGCATTTATAAAAGCCACTGAAGGTATTGGAAGGGTGGACAGCCGTTTTAATAAAAACTGGTTCCGCTCAAAAGATGCAGGTGTCTGCCGCGGTGCGTATCATTTTTTCCTGGCCAGTAAAAGCGGCAAACTACAAGCACAGAACTTTATTGATGTGGTAACCCTTAAAGCAGGCGATCTGCCGCCGGTGCTGGATGTTGAGCAAACCTATGGGGTTTCTACAGATAGGCTGCGCCGCGAAGTAAAAGCCTTTCTTCAAACTACTGAACAGTACTATGGCGTAAAGCCAATCATTTATACCAATGTTGATTTCTACAAACAATACCTCACCGGGCAGTTTGATGATTACCCCCTGTGGGTGGCACATTATCTTCGGCACGATACACCACGGATTAAACGCGATTGGATATTCTGGCAACACAGCGAAGCGGGCAGGGTAAACGGGGTTGGCTATAAAGTAGATTTTAATGTTTTTAATGGCGATTCTGCAGCATTCAGGAATCTTTTAATGGAATAACATCGTGAGGCGTCAAGCGTCAGTTCGATGCTGCGAAAATCAACGCATAGGATTAATTTTGCAAAACGTCGCCGCGTGTCTATATACTAAATACTAAGTACTAAATACTATATACTAAATACTAATTACAAACATTCTCTCTCATGAGCAGCATGGAACCAGATGCAGCGGATTTTTTAAAGCGAATCGTTTGGTCGGTTACGCTGGTGTTTGTTTACATGCTTATCCTCATTACAGCGGGCATCTATGGCAATTGGTTTTTCTTTTATGATACACCAACGCTGGGTAACTATATATTTTATGCCTGGGTGTTGTTGAGCAGTGTGGGAACCGTTTACTTGCTAATCAGATGGTGGAAAAAAAAGTTTCCCCACGGGTAAGTAAATCATATCGGTATTACTGCACGCTATTCAATTAGTTTTTCCCGTCTTTGGTATCCAGTATTACCGGCGTGCTTCCTTTACCCATAATAATTACTTTGGCATTGGCTGATTTGGCTATTTCCAACTGGGCTTTTATACTTTCGTATTGCAATTGTTTATCGGTAAGGCTTTCACTAATGATGCGTTGGTAATCTGCAATACCCTGGGCTTCTACCCGTTTGCGTTCTGCTTCCTGTTTTTCTTTCTGCAATACAAACTGCATTTTCTGCGCATCCTGTTCTGCGTTAATTTTCTGTTCAATGGTTGCCTTAACAGATTGGGGCAGTGTTATATTTCTGACCAGCAAATTTTCCAGCAACAACCCGCGCCTGCTGAAATCTGTTTCTATGGTCTTGAAAATCCTTTGCTGAAATTCATCACGTTTGGTAGAATACAACGCTACGGCTTCATAATAAACAGCGTTGTCTCTTATTCTGGTTCTTGTGATGGGCCGCACAATTTTATCTTCGTAATTCTCACCTGTTTCTGTCAGCAGCCTAGGTGCATCGTTGGTTATTACCCGGTATAATACAGACAAATCGATGGTTACTTCCAACCCGTCTGCCGTTAATACCCTGATGGCATCATCACCTGTTTTATGGCCTTCGTCTGTCATGCCGCTCATGGTATAGTTTTGAGTTTTTACATCCAGCTTTACCACATCAACCAATGGATTAATGAAATGAAGGCCGCTGCCCAGTACTTCTTTTTGTACTTTGCCGAACAATTTTTGTACACCCGCCTGGCCCGCTTCAATCTGAATAACGCAGGCCGTAAGCACACCCAACAGCATCAGTATGGCACCCATGATGCTAACCGGGCCGCCAAAACGTTTCAGGTTTACATCGCCACGGCGCAGGGCCTGGCCAACAAAGAAAATTATCAGTCCAAGAATAAGGAGTATCATAAAAATGTTTTTGTGAGCATAATCTTTTACCTGGCGGGTTCATTAACTACTATGATCTGCAACGATCATCCACTTACCGTTTATTTTTCTAAACAACAGGGTATAATGGCCCCCCACATCGCCCACGCTGCGTTTTAAAAACCATTTGCCCAGCACCCAGTAATAATCGGGGGCCAGTTTTTTTAGTTTTAATATTTCAAAAAACAGTTTTCCCATTTTCTCATTGCTGTCGTAATTCTTTTTATAGTTGTTCAGCGTATTGGCATAACCGTAAGTAACGCCACTTTTGCCAACAAACATGAGTGAATCATTTTGCCAGTAGCCGCTCATAAATTCTTCCAGGTTTCCTTTGTTCCAGGAAAGGGTCTGCCGGTTGAGCAAATCCAAAATTTCCTTTTCATCTTTGTTTGACTGCGCTGTAAGGAATGTGCTGAAAAGAAGTGCGATGGGTATAATGACGATGTATTTTTTCATGTACTAAAGATAGGAAAGCGAAAACTGACCAAAAAAAATGCCCGATACCGTATGGCATCAGGCACTAAACTCAACCGGGCAGTTGTTCACCACCCGGCTGTATACAGACTATAGACAGTACATTGTTGTGGCTTAAAGGTAGTGGTTTGATATTGTCAAACAACCATATCTCTTCACCGGTGAATTTTGCACCTGCGGCACTATGTAGCCCAGGCTTTGTCGCCTTTTTTGTATTCAATACATCCTTCATATTTACCCGGTATTTGCACGTAACGCAGCGCCTGGGTAGCGCCTTCTTTAGAAGTAAAGTAGCCAAACAGTGTTAACTGCTTCATTTGGGTGAAATAGTGCGTAGGATCTTCTTTCTTTTTATTTTTCTGGTAGTCTTTTGCTTCTTTATCCAGCGCTGTCAAAAATGTAGTGCGTTGTTCGGGCGTAGATTCCATAAACGATTTGCCATTGGCTTTTTTAGCGGCATCATTTAACTTGCCAATACCCTCATGAAAAATCTTCTGCTCTTTTTCATCATAGCAATCGTTTACCATTACGGTCATAAACGTGCCCACTTTAGCAGCTTTTGCACCAGGGCTTTTTGTAGTTGGCAGTATGGTGTCTGCTACTTCATCAAGAAAAGCAACATCTTCTGCATTAAAAACTGCACCGCCCATGGTGGGTTCACTCTTGCACCCACTGAGCAACAGCTCACCGCCAATAAAAGCGCCCCCGGTAAGCACGGTAATCATTTTTAGAAGCTCTCTTCTGTCCATATACATTTGTTTTATAGTGTTTAAAGATATGTGTTTTTGAGCTGTTAGTTGTTAGCTGTTAGCTATTAGTTATCCGGACTATTGTGCTGCCAGTTTACAATGCAAAAGGCTAAGCGCTAAAAGCTTATAGCTAAAAGCTATCTCTCGGCTATAGATTTCCTTTTTTCAATTCACTTACTGCAAAATCCGCCGCCCTGGCTGTTAATGCCATATAGGTTACAGACGGGTTCTGACAAGCCGATGACGTCATACACGCACCATCGGTATTAAATACATTTTTTGCATCGTGCACCTGGTTCCATTTATTAAGTACAGATGTTTTTGGATCTTTCCCCATACGGGCAGTGCCCATTTCATGAATACACAGGCCGGGATTGGCCTCCGCATCATCAAACGTATAAATGTCTTTAAAGCCGGTTTTGTCGAGCATTTCTGCGGCACTGTCTTTCATATCCTTTCGCATGGCCCGTTCATTCTCTTTAAAATCACAATCAATATCGGCCAGCGGCAAACCCCATTTATCTTTTTTGTCTTTGCTGAGTGTTACGCGGTTGTCCTCATACGGCAGGTGTTCTCCCCAGCTGCCCAGCCACATGGCCCATTTGCCTGGTTCTGACATGGATTCTTTCAGCGCAACGCCAATCCCTTCGTGGCCATTGCTTCGTCCTCTCGACGCGCCACCCTGGTAGCCAAACCCGCGCACATAATCTTTGTGTGTGGTAGCTGCATTCAGGTTGCGGAAACGCGGTATATAAATGCCATTGGGCCTTCTGCCGTAAGTATATTGATCTTCAAAACCTTCAAAACTGGCACCAGCACCAACATGGTAATGGTGATCCATCAGGTTACGCCCCAGCTGATCGCTGCTATTGCCCAAACCATTTGGAAAAGCATCTGATTTTGAATTGAGCATGATATAGGTGGAACCGATGGTGGACGCATTCAGAAAAATGATTTTTGCATAGTATTCCTCCGTTTTCATGGTCAGCTCATCTATGATGCGTACCCCGGTGGCTTTCTTCTTGTCTTTATCGTACAGCACTTCCATTACAATAGAATGCGGGCGGAGTGTGAGGTTGCCGGTGGCCATGGCTACGGGCAACGTGCCCGAATTGCTGCTGAAATAGCCACCAAACGGACAGCCCCTGTCGCACAAATTGCGATACTGGCAAGGGCCCCGGCCGTTCCAACCACGTGTAAGATTGGCCACGCGGCCAATGATCATTCTTCTGCCATCTGTAAAATTGTCTTTTATTTTACCGGCCACGTGTTTTTCAAGGCAGTTCATTTCCATGGGCGGCAGAAAATCGCCATCGGGCAATTGCGGTAACCCTTCTTTTGAGCCGCTGATGCCCACAAACTTTTCTACATAACTGTACCAGGGGTCAATATCACGGTAACGTATAGGCCAGTCTACGCCATGGCCGTCTTTTGCATTGGCTTCAAAATCAAGATCGCTCCAGCGATAGCATTGCCTGCCCCACATTAAGCTGCGGCCACCTACGTGGTAACCTCTTATCCAATCAAACGGTTTTACCTGTGTGTACGGATGCTCTTTATCGTTTACAAAAAAATGACTGTTTGACTCGTTGCAAAACCCACGCACCTGCACATGCTGATCTTCCTTTAGCTTATTGGTATTGGTGTTGCGGTGCAACAGCTCCCACGGGGCCAGGTTAGTGGTGGGGTAGTCTTTAATGTGTTCTACTTTTCTACCGCGCTCCAGTACGATTGTTTTAAGTCCTTTCTCGCACAATTCCTTTGCGGCCCAGCCACCGCTGATACCGCTGCCTACCACAATGGCATCATAGGTGTTTTGCGCTACTGCTTTGTTATTGATATGGAGTGAATCGCCGGGCATTGGTTGTTTATGTAATGATCTTTTTTTTATTTAAAATAATACAGGCAGCTATTAGCTGTTAGCTGTTAGCCATAAATCTATCTGGCATTGTAATTTGGACGGTATATATTTTCGTTAACTAATAGCTAACAGCTAGGAGCTAACGGCTATAAATTTCCTTTCTTCAGTTCTTCTACTGCAAAACTGGCGGCCCTTGCTGTTAATGCCATATAGGTGAGCGATGGGTTTACGCAAGAGGCGGATGTCATGCAGGCGCCATCTGTAAGAAATACATTTTTTGCATCCCATACCTGGTTGTGCATATTGAGTACAGATGTTTTTTGATCTTTACCCATTCTGGCACTGCCCATCTCGTGTATACCATCGCCAACTTCGTGGCCGTTATCGCGTGTTTGAATATTTTTTGCACCCGCCGCTTCCAGCATGGCCACTGCTTCGGTAACAATGTCTTTACGCATCTTCATTTCATTCTCCTGCAAAACAGCATCCATGGCCAATATTGGCAAGCCCCATTTGTCTTTGCGGGTTTTATCGATACTGATTTTATTATTGTGGTGCGGCAACAGTTCGCCAAAGCCACTCAGTCCCATCACCCAGGGACCGGGTTCTGTAAGCGCATCTTTCATTTCTGCGCCAATATTCATTTCGGCTACATCGCGGCTCCAGCCCTGGCGGCTGCCTGCGCCCTGGTAGCCAAAGCCACGCAGGTAATCTCTTTTATCGCCGTTTACATTTACAAATCTTGGAATATAGATTCCATTTGCACGGCGGCCGTAATAGTATTTGTCGTCAAAGCCTTCCATGGTGCCAGATGCACCAAGGTTGTAATGATGATCCATAATATTATGCCCCAGTTCGCCGCTGCTGCTGCCCAGTCCATCGGGCCATACATCGGTGGCAGAATTCATCAACACCCACGCACTGTTTAATGCCGATGCGTTTACGAAAACAATCTTAGAGAAGAATTCATACGTTTTGTTGTTTTCTGCATCCACCACTTCTACGCCTTTTGCTTTTTTTGTATCCTTATCGTAGATAATTTTTGAAGCAATACTCCATGGCCTTACGGTTAAATTACCAGTGGCCCTTGCTGCAGGGAGCGTAGACGATTGCGTGCTGAAATACCCACCAAACTGGCAGCCCTCCCAGCAACGGTTTCGAAACTGGCATTGCGTTCTGCCAGGTACAGGCGCAGTTAAATTGGCCACACGGCCGATAAACATATGCCGATCGCCCTTCCATTTTTCTTTTATCCTGGCAGCTACTTCTTTCTCTACACAGTTCATATCCATAGGTGGTAAAAACTGTCCGTCGGGCAAGTGTGCCAAACCTTCTTTTGAACCGCTTACGCCAATGTGTTTTTCTACATGGTCGTACCAGGGTGCAATATCACGGTAACGTATAGGCCAGTCTATGGCCCACCCGTCTTTTGCATTGGCTTCAAAATCAAGATCGCTCCAACGATAGCTCTGCCTTCCCCATAATATAGAGCGGCCACCCAACTGGTACGCGCGCCACCATTTAAACGGTTTTATTTCTGTATACGGCGCGTCATTGTCTTGCACCCAATAGTTGATAATGGGTTCTGATTTACCCCAGGTACGGGCAATGACGGGTCGGTTTTTTAAGTCGGCTTTGGTTACAGTGCCACGGTGCGGAAAATCCCAGATATCTTTAGTAGCAGATGTATAATCTTTGATGTGTTCAAAGTTTCTGCCGCGTTCAAGCATCAATACTTTCAATCCTTTTTCGCACAATTCTTTTGCTGCCCAGCCGCCACTTATACCAGATCCTATTACAATAGCATCATAGGTATTCTGGGCAACGGCTTTGTTATTGATGTTGAGTGAATCTCCGGGCATATTTTTCTAGCTTTTAGCTGTTAGCTGATAGCTTTTAGTTCTTTTGCTACCCCAATTTGAGGAGCAAGCTTATTGATTCTAGCTGATAGTCGTTAGCTACGCTTACTGATTCGTGGTGGCTCACAGCTAATAGCTAAATATTATTTTTCTTCAATTCACTTACTGCATGGTCGGCAGCCCTCGCGGTAAATGCCATATAGGTAAGTGACGGGTTTACGCATGATGCCGAGGTCATGAATGCACCATCGGTAACAAATACATTCGGTGCATCCCATACCTGGTTGAATTTATTGAGTACCGATGTCTTTGGATCTTTGCCCATGCGTGCGGTTCCCATTTCATGAATGCCGCGGCCGAGTGTACCATCGCCATCACGGCCTTTTACATTTTTAACTCCTACCGCTTCCAGCATTTCAATGGCATCGTTGAGCATATCCTTGCGCATCTTCTTTTCATTCTCTTTATACTCTACATCAAATGCCAAAACAGGCAGGCCCCATTTATCCAGCCTTTGTTTACCGTTCTTATCAGGCACAGGGCGCTGGCCTAAATCTTTACCGGTAATGGGGTCGTTGAATTGCTCTGTTTTATCGCCATACGTAGCTTTATCAATATAGATCCGGTTTTCATGGTAAGGCAGTGTTTCACCAAAGCCGCCAATATTCATTGTCCATCCACCTGGTTCTGTGAGTGCGTCTTTAAAGTCGCCGCCAATGGTCAGTTCTTCCAGTGAGCGGTTATAGCCTTCACGGCTACCGCCGCCCTGGTAACCAAAGCCTCGGAGATAATCTCTTTTATCGCCATAAAAATTCCTGTACCGCGGAATATAAACTCCATTGGCCCTGCGGCCGAAATAATATTTGTCTTCATACCCTTCTACACGGCCACTTGCGCCAACGCCCAGGTGGTGGTCCATTACATTATGGCCCAGTTCTCCGCTGCTGCTGCCAAGGCCGTCGGGCCAGATATCTGTGGCAGACTGCATCAGTATCCAGGCGCTGTTGAGGGCGGAGGCGTTTACAAAAATGATCTTTGCGTTGTAGGTGTAAGTCTTGTTGTTTTCGCCATCCAAAATTTCTACACCACTTGCTTTCTTTTTATCCTTATCGTAAATAATTTTTGTAACAATGCTCCACGGGCGTACGGTGAGATTACCTGTTTTCATGGCTGCAGGCAAAGTAGACGACTGCGTACTAAAATAAGCACCAAAGGGACAACCCAGCCAGCATTTATTTCTGTACTGGCAATTGGTCCGACCCTCATGAGGCACGGTAATATTGGCTACGCGGCCAATGATCATATGCCTGCTGCTTTTGTAATGTTCCTTTAAACGGGCGGCTACATCTTTCTCCACGCAATTCATATCCATGGCGGGCAAAAATTGTCCGTCGGGCAATTCCGGCAGCCCTTCTTTGGAACCGCTGATGCCTGCAAATTTTTCTGCATGGTCATACCAGGGGGCAATTTCTGCATAGCGTATGGGCCAGTCTATGCCCACACCTTCTTTGGCATTGGCTTCAAAATCCATATCGCCGAGGCGATAGCTTTGACGGCCCCACATGAGTGAGCGTCCTCCCATATGGTAACCGCGGAACCAATCGAAGCGTTTAATTTCGGTATACGGACTTTCTTTATCACTGGTCCAGTAATCGAGATTGGTTTCATTAAGCGGATAATCTCTTTTCAGCGCCGGATAATCTTTTACCATGGCCTGGGTGCGACCACCACGGTGGGCAAACTCCCAGGGGTCTTTATTAGCATTTACATAGTCTTTCACATGTACTAAATCGCGGCCGCGTTCCAGCATTAACACTTTCAATCCTTTTTCGCAGAGTTCTTTGGCGGCCCATCCGCCGCTGATACCAGAGCCAATTACAATAGCATCATAAGTGTTTTGTTCTACCGCTTTGTTGTTAACATTGAGAGTATCTCCAGGCATATGTTGGTTGTTTTTATAGCTATTGGCCATTAGCTATTAGCTGTTAGCCTTTTGCCAGTAAAAATAATTATTTGAGCAACGAATAAGTATATCGGACTAAGCTGTTAACTTTTAGCTATAGCGGAAACACCGCTTTTGGAAAAGGAACTATTAGCTAATAGCTAAAAGCTAATACCTTTTCCTTACAGATTCTTTTTTTTCAATTCACTTACTGCATGATCTACTGCCCTGGCTGTAAATGCCATGTAGGTAAGCGATGGGTTTTGGCAGGCGGCAGATGTCATAAACGAACCGTCTGTTACAAATACATTGGGTGCGTCCCAAACCTGGTTGAACTTGTTAAGCACTGATGTTTTTTGATCTTTACCCATGCGTGCAGTACCCATTTCATGAATGCCGCGGCCCAGTGTACCATCGCCTTCCCATCCTTTTACATCTTTAACGCCGGCAACGGTAAGCATTTCAATGGCATCGTCTTTCATGTCTTTGCGCATTTTCTTTTCGTTCTCTTTGTATTCAACATCAAATGCCAGTACAGGTAGCCCCCATTTATCCAGCCGTTGCTTACCATTTTTATCCGCCACCGGGCGTTCAATTTCGCGGCCCATTATCGGGTCTTTAAAAATTTCCGTTTTATCGCCGTATAAGGTTTTATCAATGTAAATCCTGTTATCGTGGTATGGCAGTGTTTCGCCAAAGCCACCAAAGCCCATAGACCATCCGCCGGGTTCTGTCATTGCATCTTTAAATGCGCCTCCAATGGCGAGTTCCGGAATATGTGCACCCCAACCAGACCGGCTGGCGCCACCCTGGTAACCAAAGCCACGCAGGTAGTCGCGTTTATCGCCAAACAGGTTGCGGTATCGGGGTATGTATGGCCCGTTAGCGCGACGGCCGAAATAGTATTTATCTTCATAGCCTTCTACTTGTCCACTGGCGCCCACACCCAGGTGATGGTCCATTACGTTGTGGCCCAGTTCTCCGCTACTGCTGCCAAGGCCGTCGGGCCAGATATCGGTGGCAGACTGCATCAGTATCCAGGCTGAGTTAAGCGCAGATGCGTTCAGGAAAATAATTTTAGCATTGTAGGTATACGTTTTCATGGATTCGCCATCCAGAATTTCTACACCGGTTGCTCTTTTCTTGTCTTTATCGTACAAAATTTTTGTAACAATACTCCAGGGTCTCACGGTAAGGTTACCGGTTTTCATGGCTGCGGGCAGGGTAGAGGATTGTGTGCTGAAATAAGCGCCAAACGGGCAACCCAGCCAGCATTTATCTCGGTACTGGCAGTTGGTTCTGCCACCATGCGCCACCGTTAGATTGGCACTGCGGCCCATTATAATGCGACGGAAAGATTTAGCATCATAATGCGCATTCATTCTTGCAGCCACGTCTTTTTCAACGCAGTTCATTTCCATGGCAGGCAAAAATTTTCCATCGGGCAATTGCGGCATATTATCATGTGCGCCGTTAATGCCGGCAAATTGTTCTGCATAATCATACCACGGCGCAATTTCATTATAGCGCACGGGCCAGTCTATTGCTACACCATCTTTGGCATTGGCTTCAAAATCAAAATCGCTCCAGCGGTAACTTTGCCGTCCCCACATTAAGCTGCGGCCGCCTACATGATAGCCGCGGAACCAGTCGAACCGTTTTACTTCTGTATAGGGGCTGTCTTTATCGCTGCACCAGTAATCGAGGTTGGTTTCATTGAGCGGGTAATCTCTTTTAAGCACAGGATAGTCTTTCTCCATTTGTTCTGTACGTCCGCCGCGGTGCGGAAAGTCCCAGGGGTCTTTGTTAGCGTTTACATAATCTTTTACGTGAACAATATCGCGCCCGCGTTCGAGCATAATGGTTTTGAGGCCTTTTTCACAAAGTTCTTTGGCCGCCCATCCTCCACTGATTCCGGAGCCGATTACAATTGCATCGTACGTATTGGTATCTGGCATATATTGAGTTTATTATGAGCTGTTAGTTGTTAGCTATTAGCTGTTAGTGCTTTTGACTTTTCTTTTGCGAAGTGCCCGGCTAATAGCTAACGGCTGATTATACATCACATATTTTCACCGCCTGCTTTAGTGCAGCAATTTTATCTTTTGGTTCTTTGCCGGTTGGTATAAATTCCTGCGCCACATAATCTTTAAACCCGGTATCAATAATTGCCTGCATGATGGCGGGGTAATTCAATTCCTGGTTATTGGTAATTTCATGGCGGCCGGGCACACCAGCCGTATGGTAATGCCCTATGTACTGGTGATTGTCTTTAATGGTTCTGATAACATCTCCTTCATCAATCTGCATGTGGTAGATATCGTACAACAGTTTAAAATTTTCTGAGCCGATGCGTTTGCAAAGTTCAACGCCCCAGTGTGTTCTGTCGCACATATAATCTTTGTGATCTATTTTGCTGTTGAGCAATTCCATTTGAATGATCACCCCGTTTTTTTCTGCCAGCGGCATCAGCTTCTTCAATCCTTCTGCGCAATTCTTCAGTCCGGTTTCGTCATCCATACCGTTGCGGTTACCGCTGAAGCAGATAAGGTTTTTGTAGCCGGCTTTTGCCATCAAAGGAATTACTTCTGTATAATCTTTAATCAATTGTTCATGAAATTCGGGCCGGTTAAAGCCATTTGTTAAACTAACCTTGCCGCCATGGTAGCACATTGAACTAAAGAGATTGTATTGCTGCAGCATGGGCCAGTCTTTGGGCCCCATCAGATCAATGGCGCCGAAGCCAATCTTTTTTACGGCTTTGCAAAGTTCTTCCAGGGGTATAAAATTGTAACACCACTGGCAAACGGAATGGTTGATATTTCCTTTAAATTTCACAGCAGTAGAATTTTCTGAAGCTTCTGAGGCCATGGCGGGTATCATGGAAGATGCGCCGATGGCTGCGGTACCCGCAAGCATGTTTTTAAGGGCGGCGCGCCTGTTTTGTTTGTCTGGCATACTAATCGGTTAGAAGGTGGACGAAGCGGGTTGGCGTTTACGGTGCAGATACCAACACCTTTTTTTGTTTCTGTGTTTTCATGTAAAAAAACAATCCTGTAAAAGCAACTACTAATACAATGGGTATTACCAGGGTTACGTTGATGATATCCTGGCCTGCTTCTGCCGGTGGTTTACTTTGCTGTAATTTATCATAATAGCCGCCCATAAAAATCATGTATACTGATACGGCAAACATGCCCGCAGCACCCATAAAATTTAATCCTACCGCACCGGTTTCCGGTAAATTTTCTGATACAAAGCCTATCATGGTGGGCCAGAAATAACATACGCCCATACCAAAGACAAGCGCCCCTACAAACAACATATTGCCCGATGAATGACCCAATAAATATAAACCAACTGCAGCAAGAATGGCAGATATTAACAATACGCCCTGTGGCGCCAACCTGTGTACCACGGGACCGGCAAATGCACGGCCAACTACCATTACACCGGTTTCTATGGTCAGCAATAAGATGGCATTATCTGTAACATTCTTCAGCAGCACATCTATCCATTGTCCTGTAAAAAGTTCTGTGATAGCGGTACCAAACATCAGGATGATCATGAAAATAAATAATGGCTTGAGCAATGCTGTATACATTTGCGAAGACGAGATACCGCTGGCCACCCTTTCTGTAACCGGAAATTCAAGTTTACTGAACAGGTACCCATAAATCAAGGTGGGGATGATCATTAAACCAACCTGTACCTGCCAGCCCACACCTGCCTTATCAAGAAAATATACAATGAGGGTGCCTATTACAATACCACCCGGAAACCACAAATGAAAATGGTTAAGCTTGGTTGTTTTATTGTCTGAATATATAGTGGCCACCAGCGGGTTGCAGGCAGCTTCTACTGTACCATTGGCGATACCTATGCAGAGGGTTGAAATAAACAAGGTCCAGTAACCGCCGGCAAAGATGGTAAGTAATATACCCAGCAGGTGAAAAACAAATGCGGCTATCAGCAATTTTTTCATGCCGATAATATCTACCACCATGCCCCCAATAACGATAGCCAGCGGAAAACCCCAGAAAGCAGTAGCGGCTATGGTGCCGAGCTGTTGCGCATCCAGTTGAAACTGGGTACCCAGCCTCCCAAGAATACCGGCGCGGATACCAAAAGAAAGAGAAGTTACCAGCAAAGCCATGCAACTGGCAATAAACAATTGTTTACGTTGAACATTAGGTAGCATATCGTTTAATAGTTAGGTGCAGAAACAAATAGTAAATTGGTTCAGACGTTTTTTTAACGCATTCCCTGCCGGTGTAACCGGTTCTCCCCGGAAATAGTACGTTGCATTATCTGTAACCTTCGGATAAATCGCGGAGCTAAATGTAATTTTTATTTTTTATAAATACCATTCTACAATTTATTTTTATCATACTTTTTTTGGAAAGACTTTCTTACTTTTCCTGTCCTGTTTCCAAAATAGAAAGATTGCTATAACCATATTCCGAATAATTTAATTGCTAACACAATGAACAGAAAGTTAAGAATGGGAATGATTGGTGGTGGTAAAGATGCTTTTATAGGAGCTATCCACCGCATTGCAGCCAATATGGACGGACTAATTGAACTTGCCAGCGGCGCACTCAGTATTAACCCGGAAGTGGCCAAAGATTCCGGCCGCGCACTCTTCCTGCCAGAAGACAGAACCTACCTCACATACGAGGAAATGATAAAAAAAGAAGCAGCACTACCGGCCGACAAGCGCATCGATTTTGTTACGATTGTTACACCCAACTTTGCGCATTTTGCACCCGCCATGCTTGCACTGGATAATGGATTTCATGTAGTGATTGAAAAACCCATCGCCTTTACATCTGACGAAGCAAAACAATTAAAAAAGAAAGTAGACGAAACCGGTTTGTTGCTTTGCCTTACCCATACTTACTCAGGCTACCCGCTGGTAAAACAGGCCCGGCAAATGGTAAAAGACAATGTACTGGGAAAAATAAGAAAGGTATGGGTAGAATACCCGCAGGGCTGGCTGAGTAAAATGAGCGAGCGCGAAGGCAATGCCCAGGCTGCGTGGAGAACCGATCCTAAAAAAAGTGGTAAAAGCGGCGCTATGGGAGATATCGGTACCCACGCCGCACACCTGGCGGAATATATTACCGGTGCAAAGATTACGCATCTGTGTGCCGACCTAAATATCATGGTACCCGGCCGCGCACTGGATGATGATGGCAATGTGCTGTTGAAGTTCGACAATGGGGCTGCAGGTGTTTTGATGGCATCGCAGGTAGCAGCAGGCGAAGAAAATGCATTGAAAATACGTGTATACGGAGAGAAAGGCGGCATAGAATGGGCACAACATGAACCCAATACGTTACTGGTAAAATGGCTCGATCAGCCTACACAAATATTACGCGCGGGCGGCAACTACGGCGATCGGTTAGGCAGCTATGCCACGCACAACGCCCGCACACCTGGCGGCCACCCGGAAGGTTACCTGGAAGCATTTGGAAATATCTACCGCAACTTTGCATTGACACTGGGCGCCCGCATAGACGGATCAACACCTTCTAAAGAAGCGCTTGATTTTCCTGGTGTGGAAGATGGTATACGCGGCATGGCATTTATAGATAACGTGGTGGCATCAGCGCAAAGTGATAAAAAATGGTGGGAGTATAAGTTGTAAGTGGTAAGTAATAAGTTGTAAGTAATACGTTTTGCGGCGAAGTTGGAGGAGAGATAATTAACAAGCAGGTCTTTCCCACAATCAGGCCTGAAAGGGCGTCATCACCAGAGCAGGGCTTCGCCCTGCGAATAAATGTTGTTGTTATAGCCCTGCAGGGGCGAAAGCTTTCGGACCAGAAACCATGATTTGATAACGTGCAGTCTCAATACTAAATACTAATATTTCAATACGCTGTAATGACTACATTAAAAGGGCCCGGAATATTTCTTGCGCAGTTTATGGGCGATGCTGCCCCGTTCAATTCATTGAAAACAATTTGTGAATGGGCAAAAAGCATTGGGTTTGTTGGCGTGCAGATACCCAGTTGGGATAGCAGGTGCATTGATTTGCAAAAAGCTGCGGAAAGCAAAACCTATGCAGATGAAATAAAAGGTATCGTGAATGGGGCGGGACTTGAGATTACCGAACTATCCACCCACCTGCAGGGGCAGCTGGTAGCTGTGCACCCTGCCTATAATGAATTGTTTGATGGTTTTGCGCCCGAACAATACCGCAATAACCCCACGGCCAGAACAGAATGGGCCGTCAATCAATTGAAATATGCCGCCAAGGCATCTCAAAACCTGGGATTGAATGCACATGCTACTTTCAGCGGTGCACTATTATGGCAAACCGTTTACCCGTGGCCGCAACGCCCGGCAGGTTTGGTAGAAACCGGTTTTAAAGAACTGGCCAAACGCTGGTTGCCCATATTAAATGTGTTTGATGAAAACGGCATCGATCTGTGTTATGAAATACATCCCGGGGAAGACCTGCACGACGGCATTTCTTATGAAATGTTCCTGGAAAAAGTAAACAACCATCCAAGAGCCTGCCTGTTGTATGATCCTTCGCATTTTGTTTTGCAATGCCTCAACTACCTTGAGTATATAGATAACTACCACGAACGCATCCGCATGTTTCATGTAAAAGATGCAGAGTTTAACCCGACCGGCAAACAGGGCGTGTATGGCGGTTACCAGAACTGGATTGACCGCGCCGGAAGGTTCCGCTCGCTGGGCGATGGACAGGTAGACTTTAAATCGATCTTTAGCAAACTGGCAGCATACAACTATAAGGGATGGGCCGTCATGGAATGGGAGTGTGCTATTAAACACCCGGAAGACGGCGCCAAAGAAGGGTCTGTGTTTATAAAAAACCATATTATACGGGTTACCGAAAAAGCATTTGATGATTTTGCGGGTACCGGCAGTGATGAAAATTTTAATCGCGCCATTTTAGGATTGCAGTAGTTTTGCGGAGGTTTTATACCAGCGTTCGCCGCGGAAAATTGGCCGCAGATGAATGAAGTCAAAAATCAAAAATCAAAATTTAAAAAAGCAACGCTTGCTGAAATAACCGCCGTCGCAGATGCGCAGATAAATGAATTCAAAATTTGAATTTAAAATAATTCTTGCATTTCCGCAGCTGCGCAGATTACCCTTGGCAAGCCTTTTGAATTTTTAATTTTGACTTTTTAATTAAAATATTTTCTTCCACATATAAAATTGTATTATGATAAAGAAGTTCTTAGCACTTTCACTCATTGTTGCCGCCTGCTATGCGTGTAACAACAACGAAACAAAAAGCGCTGGTGGCGCAGATACTGCTGCAACCAAACCTGCAGAAACACCGGCTGCTTCAAATGATCCATCTTCTAACCCCGATTACAAAAAAGGCCTTGAGCTGATTGCGGCATCGGATTGCCTTACCTGTCACAAAGTAGATGAAACGTCTACCGGTCCGGCCTACCGCGATGTAGCCAACAAATACACCGCCAACGATGCTACCATTGACACACTGGCCGGTAAGATCATTGCAGGTGGTTCGGGCAACTGGGGCTCTATACCCATGACGCCACACCCTGCACTTTCAAAAGAAGATGCCAAACAAATGGTGAAATACGTTCTCCTGCTTAAAAACAAATAAATCAATACATAATGAGAATTCCACTGCTTGCCGTATGCGTTTCATTACTGGCCGCATGCAATAATGCCTCTGATACAGCTACTACACCAAAAGATTCTGGCACCGCCGCCACTACTATCACCACACCCGCTGCCACAACAGACAGCGGCTGGGTATCATTATTTGATGGCACCACCACCACTGGTTGGCACACCTATGGCAAACCTACTGCCGAAGCACGCTGGAAAGTAGCAGATGGCGCATTGTTTCTTGACACTACTGTAAAAGTGGGCGAAGACCTGGTAACAGACAACAGCTACGAAAATTTTGATCTTAAACTGGAATGGAAAATCTCTAAAAATGGTAATAGCGGTGTTATCTTTTTAATACAGGAAGACACTACCAAATACAAACGTACTTACAATTCAGGCCCCGAAATGCAGGTGCTCGACAATGACGGCCACCCAGATGGAAAAATTACCAAACACCGCGCTGGCGATTTATATGATCTGATCAAAAGCAATTCAGAACCAGTAAAACCAGTGGGTGAGTGGAACCAGGTAGAAATTATTGTAAATAAAGGAAAGCTGGACCTGATGTTAAACGGCGTTACCACCGTATCTACCACCCTGTGGGATGATGCCTGGAAAAAACTGGTAGCCGGCAGCAAATTTAAAGCCATGCCTAACTGGGCAACTTTCACTTCCGGAAAAATTGCGCTGCAAGATCATGGCAATGCGGTTTGGTACAGGAATATCCAGATAAAAAAATTATAACACTAATCGTCCGAGAATAAATGCGCGAATATGCCGCTAATGTTGCGCGACCCTCAACCAATGTTTATTATCTTATTCGCGTCTCATTAGTGTCTCATTAGCGTCTAAAAACAACATTCCATGCTTGCACATATTCTGTTTAAAAAGATCTTTTTGGTACTGGCGCTGGCGGCCGGTGTTACATTGCAGGGCAATAACAGTACGGATACTGCCAGGCAGAAAAAGATTTTGGTTTTTGCCAAAACAAACGGTTACCATCATGAAAGCATCGCCGAAGGTTTAACTGCTATTCAGAAATTGGGATTACAAAATAAATTTGCGGTAGACACCACTACCGACTCTTTACAAATTGCTGATGCCAACCTGAAACAATACCAGGTGATTGTTTTTTTGAGTACCACAGGTAAAGTATTAGGTACCGAGCAGGAAACCGCACTGCAAAATTTTATGCGCAAAGGCGGTGGTTTTGTAGGTATTCATGCCGCGGCAGACTGCGAGTACAACTGGCCCTGGTATAATAAACTGGTAGGAGGCTGGTTTAAATCGCACCCCAAACAACAACAGGCAAAACTGCAGGTAATTGATAAAAACCATCCGGCTACCAAACACCTGCCCGATGTGTGGGAACGGTGGGACGAATGGTATAATTATAAAGATCTTAACCCAGATGTAACTGTGTTGATGAAGATAGATGAGACCTCTTACACGGGCGGCGATAACAATGGTAATCACCCAATGGCGTGGTATCATAATTACGAAGGCGGCAAAGCCTTTTATACCGCACTGGGCCATACCAAAGAATCATTTGCAGACCCGGTTTACCTGCAACATGTGCTCGGCGGTATTGAATGGGCGATGGGTAAAAAATAAATGAGTAAAGCGTTTACAATAAAAAAGACGGTCCTGCGACCGTCTTTTTATTTTACAATCATTATGTAAGTGAACTGCAGCTTGCATTTACCGGGCGGTTTAAGGCAGGATGGTTCAGCTTTTAAATAAATGCTAAGGCAAGTAATGACCTTTGCTGTTCATGGTTCCACAAAATGAACAGATTTGCAAAAATTGCGTAACTTATTACTGCTAATTTTTTATGCATGCAGTTCTCGAAGCAACGATACCTGATTTTGCTATTGCTTATCATCAGCCATGCTATGACTGCACAAAGGGTTTTGTACTCACCCACTGTTGATAACCGGCAGCTATTGCGTTTCAATGTGGCGGGCAAAACAGGCGATTACTACTGGGTACACAAAGAAAAACGAAAAAAACATGTGCCCCAACGCGCCGAGGAATGGATGAAGGAAGAACAGTTTTTTGATGTGTATGATGCACGGCTGCAACTTGTAAATTCTATACCGGCAGCAGTGGTTACGGCATCCACCCTTAAAAAATACCTGTTGTGTGGCAACCATTATTTTGATGAACTGATATTGCAGGCCAATCTTCAACAAACAGTTGCGCGTTTGCGCAGATACAATGTTACAGGTGAATTATTGACAGACAGTATTGTTTGCCGTTTTCCTTTTGCAGAACCGGGGTACCGTTTCCTGCTCACCACATCGGCAGATAAATCAAAGACCCTGTTACTGGGGTTTGAATCGGTGCCGTCATCGGCCCCAAAACTGCATGCGCTTATCTTTAATGAAAACTGGAAAATTTTATCCAGCCTTGTTTTTGAATATCCGTTTATTACACAACCTTTCATACAAGACGACTTTTTTTGTTTTCCTTCCGCAGTTAATAACGCCCCTGTGCAACTGGCCAATAACGGTCAATGGCTAATGGCCGCACCCTCGCGCATGAGCAATAATTTTCTCCTGCTTCACTTTGATGGAAGAACAAACAATATTGCGTACAAAGAAATCATATTGCCACCGCTGTATAAAATGGAAGACATTGCATTGTCTGTTAACAATGAAAAGGGAGAAGCATTTGCAGGCATCCTCAGCAATTACCGCCAGTCTGTACATAAGAATGTGCATGTTACGCACTATTCTTTTTCGGGCCAGCTGTTTGATTTTGACTCCTCTTACCGTTTCAGTACAATGGGCGGCAATCAATCTGCCAACAATAACCTGGTAAGGGAAAGTTTTACTGCCGTGCCCGATATGGGCTTTATGCTGTTGAAAGAATATGGCAGAACCTTCACCGGTTGGTACCAGGGAAGCAATTACGATCCGCCGTGGGATGCCGGATATTTATTTGCCAGCAATAATACCAGCAATACCGATGTTGGGTTTCGCATCAACAATAATGGTTACAGCCGGATAGGCAATACCACCCGTTTTGCGGGCAACTACAGCCGGGGAGACCTGAGCGTTTTTTACTTTCCCGGGCGTGCTGCAGACAGTTGCTGGAGCGGGTTCATCAACAAAAAACAGGTAACAGAACTGAATGCACCAACACTTTCTTACTTGTTTGTTCCTTTACAGGATAAACTTATCTTCTTGTACAACAGTGCAGACAGGGAGGATGACCTTTTTGGAAGCACACTGGTGCTTGACCCGCAGGGTAACCTGGTTACAGAAAAGGAAGTGATCTCCTGGAAGTCTGATCAATCATTACGCTGGCAGCAGTCGCTGCAAATTACGCCCAACGAAGTTGCGGTACCATATACCAGGAACCAGCAAAGAGGCTTTGCCATTTTTAGGTTTTAAGTATTTGCCACCAACCTGGGTGGGGACTTTGTATTTCTGTTGTTTCACTTACATTTATAGAATAAATTATCAGCAACTTAATATTGTTTGTATATGCTCAACAGAAGAGACATGCTCCGTATAACCGGAATTACTGCGGCAGCCTCACTGGTACCTGCTTCTTTCATACAGGCGGCCCCCGCTTCCATTGGCCCTTTTCGTTTTTGTCTTAATACCAGTACCATTATGGGGCAGAAACCAGGTTTGCTAAAAATGCTGGAGATCGCCGGTACTGCCGGTTACGATGGCGTAGAGCTTTGGATAAGAGATATCCAGGAATGGCTGGCCCAGGGCAATACTGTTGAGCAGCTGGCAAAATTTCTGGCGGCCAGGAAACTGCGTGTAGAAAACACCATCAGTTTTACCGAATGGATGAGCGACGATGAAGCCAAACGGAGCGCTGCACTGGTAACACTTGAAAAAGAAATGCGCATAATGGCCGCGCTTGGGTGCAAACGCATTGCAGCTCCGCCCGCGGGTTTATCAAAAGATCAACCAATTGATTTTCAAAAAGCGGGTACCCGGTACCGGGAGATACTAGAGCTGGGTAGAAAAACAGGTGTAATGCCTTTACTGGAATTCTGGGGTGCATCTGGCACACTGTATAATTTTAGCCAGGCATTGGCCATTGCTGCTGCAGCTAATGATAAAGATGCACGTATTTTACCTGATGTGTACCACCTTTTTCGCGGCGGTAGTGGTTTTGAATGCCTCCATTTAGTAAGCGGAAAAGTGATTGATATTATACACATGAATGATTATCCTGCCGGTAAACCTGTACAAGAACAAACCGATGCAGACCGCGTATACCCGGGAGACGGTGCAGCGCCAATGAAAAGTATTCTTACCGCGCTGAAAACAATGGGTGGCACCAAAACTCTCTCTCTTGAACTGTTCAACAGATCTTACTGGGAGCAGGATGCCTTGCTGGTAGCGCGCACTGGCTTACAAAAAATGAAGGCCCTAGTGAATGAGGTTGTTCGGTAAAAAAGTTTTACTTTTTTACAAATTCAAAATAATTATATCTTTTCTCTCCCCTGTGTTTGACAAATACCTGAGTTATGATCGATTTATATTGCGCTATAAACGCTTAATCAATCATGAATAAAAGAAAAAATATTCGGCTTGCAGGTTATGATTATTCATCCACCGGGTCTTATTTCATTACAATTTGTTTGCACAACAAAGATTGTCTATTCGGAACCATTGAAAACAACGAGATGGTTCTTAATGAATATGGCAATATTGCATTTAATGAACTGGAACATTTGCCGCTCCGATTTCCAAATATTGGATTAGATGTTTTTCAAATAATGCCAAATCATATTCATGCAATTATTTCAATTAAGAATGTAGGGGCGGGGCTTGCCCCCACCCGATTAGTAGGAAACGAGCAAGACAATGTAACAGAGAGTATTTCTGACAAAGAAAATACTAGTGAATCCAAAATACGAACATATTTCTCCCATAGTTTATCAACAGTTGCAGCAGAAAAGGGATTACCCAAAAATATGGCGGGGGCAAGCCCCGCCCCTACGGTCGTTACTATTGGCAATATGGTTGGTGTATATAAATCATTGGTATCGAAGAAAATTCTTGACGCCTTTAAAAAAAATTACCCCAACACATTATTCGGCAAAATCTGGCAGCGTAATTATTACGAGCATATTATTCGAACCACAAAATCATACAATGATATCTTCAATTACATCAGGTGTAATCCAAAGAATTGGGAGGACGACATCTTAAAGCCATAGATTTTTCATTGTCATGCATTTGTTAACAGTTGCCACCTCTGTTATGATTTTACAAAAAAAGCAGCGCTCTGATAGCGCTGCTTTTGTATTTAGTATCAATATTTTTATTAAGGATTTTTACTTACAGGCTGGGCAGCAGGTGCTTCAGTCATGTGTTTGTAAAAATTATCCATGTCATTAACAAGTATTACCTGAACACCTTTTTGAGAGTTAGCTGCGGGTGTACCTGTACCTGGTAATTGAGAAACCAATTTTACTTTAGGAATGCCATTTTTCAGCATTGCGTCAGCAACTGCATTCTGGCGTTTCCATGCAAGTGCACGTGCAGCAGTTCTGCTATTACGTGCTGCCGTGTATTTGTTACTGCGGTTTGAAGAATAAGTTACAGATTTGCTTTCGCCAGATGCCGCAGGTGCTTTCTTTGCATGATGCACAGCTACACTGCGTTTTGCTTTTCTAGTACCTGTTGTTGTGTTAGCATAATCAGCGTTGTTGTTGCTGGCAGTATTACCTGCACCAACATTGCTGTTACTGTTTCCAGTTCCTTGAGTAGTTCCTGAATTGGTTGCACCACTGCCGGTTACTTCGGTTGTTGTGGTAGTGCCACCATCGTTAGCAAGTTCCAGGTCGGCCACTGCTACGTCAACTGCTTCTTTGCTTTTTACAAATTCGCCCAGGCTGCTTACCAGTTCCTTACCTTTTGCTGATAAAACACTGCTGTTTCCTTTAAAAAGGCTTTTCTCGCCAATGTTAACGTAGATTTTTCCATCGGTAGTCATTACATCCTGGTCTGTTAAACCTGCAGGGGCTAATGTTGTTTTTAATTCATCGCTGATTGCGGTTGTAGATGACTGTTGTTTTGAAGCAAAATCAGAATAATAGGCAACGTTCTTTTGCAAACCTGCTGAATTAGAATTAGCAGTTTCAACAGATTTCTGCAGATCAGCATTTTTTTGCTGCCATGAAGAAACATCATTGTTCAAAGTGCTTACCTTCTGCGCAAGTGCGGTGCTGTCTGCTTGTAATTTTGCGACAGCGGCTTGTGATGCATGATATTTTTTTGACGATACACAGCTGGTTAGTAATACACCCGCAGAAAATATTACACCCACGGTTCGCATTGTAGTTGTTTTCATTGTTTTAAATTTTAAATCGATTGATGAAGAGTGTGAAATGTATTTGTTATCCAATAAATATTTCTAATAAAAATTATTGTTATTCTGACATGTTCAATTTTCCGGCCACGAATCACAAGTCAATGATTGTGCCACAATGCAAACTATTTTTAATATGCAATGAGGAAAATTTTTCCATCTACGGATTTCCGTTGAGGAATAACATCACCATCAAATAAATTCTAAACTCAAAATTTTGAAGTTATGCACATTAGCGGGTGGGAATATCACCGATAAAATAAGGCAGAAGGCAGAAAATGTTATCCACATAAATCATTGGTGCTCTCAACGGGCACATATTTCTGTGCGGTGCAGGCAGCAACGATAACGTTATATTAACTCAATAGCAGTAGGTTGGCGGTTAGCACTTACTGGAAAAAATTCTATTTATAATTATACAATTATAATTAAACAACTAGGTTATTATCCTGTAACAAAAAAAGCCGGAGCATATATTTTCCGGCTTTTAGGGGTAATCTGTACAATGTTTTTTACAACTCCCGTAACCAAATATTTTTATAACTGATGGGCTCGCTTTTATCTCCGTGCGATTGCAATTTTATAGGCGATGCGCCATGTACCCGATAGGCAGGTTGACCAATATAAGGTGTATCACCCAGCAAAGTAGTATTGTTTTGCACCAGCACACCATTATGAAAAACGGTTACACGGGCCGGCGACACCAGTATGCCGTGATCATTAAAGCGGGGGGCAGTCCATACTACATCATATGTTTGCCATTCGCCCGGCTTTTTACAGGCATTGGCCAGGGGCACAGCCTGTTTGTACATACTGCCTACCTGACCGTTTACGTACGTGGTATTTTTATAGTTATCCAGCACCTGCAATTCATATCCGCCGGCGCCCCAGGGAAGTGCCGCTAAAAAAATGCCGCTGTTGCCACGGCCTTGCCCGGTACCTGTAATGTTTTCGGGAATGCGGTACTCAATATGCAATTGAAAATCCATGAACTTTCTTTTCGTTTGCAGGTCGCCGGTAGTTTTGTCTACGGTCATTACGTTATCCGCCAGTGTCCATTTTTTGGTGGCTGCTGAGTCTTTTTCCAATACCCATTCATCGAGGTTTTTGCCATCAAACAAGATAATAGCGTCTGAAGGCGGTGCGGCAAAATTTGCCCCGGGCGTAATAATCTTAGGTACGGGCGTATAATATTCAGTTTGTTCGGCTTTTGTTTGGCTGAAACATATGTTTGACAACAGTAACGCCACACAGGGTAACAACAAATTTTTTTGCATATAATTCTATTAAAATGGTATCCCGTTATATTTGGTGTATTTGCGCCTGGTATTAATTTTCTAACACTGAGGGGTTATTACTATAAGTTGTTCCATTGTTTTCTTATAATTCCCTTACCCAGATATTACGGAAACTAACGGGCTCGCTTTTATCGCCGTGTGCCTGCAATTTAATAGGGGCTGCGCCGTGCTTTTTATAAAAGGGGGTTCCAATGTAAACGGTTTGTCCTTTTAACTCATAATGGTTTTGCAGCAAAACACCGTTATGTATTACTGTTACATAAGCGGGGGTTTTTAATGTGCTGTCATCATTAAACCGTGGTGCTGTCCAAAAAATATCATAGGTCTGCCATTCGCCCGGTTTTTTACAAGCGTTGGCCAGTGGCACGGCTTGTTTGTATACGCTGCCTGTTTGCCCGTTTACATAAGTGCTGTTGTTGTAGCAGTCTAAAATCTGTATTTCATACCCGTCATCTCCCGGACCGGTAGAAGCCAAAAAAACACCACTGTTGCCCCGTGCCTGCCCTGTACCGGTAATGTCTGCAGGTATGCGCCACTCCAGGTGCAACTGATAATCTGTAAATGATTTTTTTGTTTGAATATTGCCGCTGCTTTTATTCACTGTAAACACGCCGTCTGCTACTTTCCATTTTGCGGGGTCGCCGGGCGTCTTCACGGAGGTCCACTGATCCAGGTTTTTGCCATCAAATAGCACAACTGCGTCAGCCGGTGCGTCCGATACAGCATTGCCGGGGCTCACCACCTTTGGAACCGGGCTATAGAATTCAGTTGCTTTGGGATCTCCCTTTTGCTGCGCCAGCAGGTTGGCTGACACAAAACCCGCCAGCAATACGGCAGCCATCTTCTTATTAATCATACCATGTATTATTTAACCCGAAAGTTATTTATTGTTTTTTGTGTTGCCCGGTTACACCAGGCGCATTAACAAAATGATATCGTCTATACTACCGGCAGCTTATACCCGTTTTGATATTCTTTGAGCAGGTACTGCTTATTAATAGCCTCGTCGGTAAAACGTTCCTTCGCACCATCCCACACCAGTTTTTTACCGCTCCGAAAGGCAATATTGCCCATTTGGGCCACCGTAGCCACATGTGCGCCGGCTTGTATAGAGCAATGGAGGTCTTCCGTTTTGCGCGATTTAACCACGCTTACAAAATTTTCCCAATGTTTATCAAGTCCGTTGTCTGAAGGTTTCACAAAAGGCTTGCTGACTTTGCTCTTACTCTGTTTTTCTTCTATCACTTCCCATCCGCCGCGGTTAACAATGAGTGTACCGTTATTACCAATATAGGCAATGCCATGGTCTCTGCCGTAAGAGCCGTTATCTATACCCATAGCAGAATCCCAAACCATATTAAAACCGTCAAATTCGTAGAGAGTAGTGAGTGTATCGGGCGTTTCTTCATACAGGTCGGGGTAGGCAAAGCGGCCACCGAGTGCTGCTACAGATTTTGGTACAGGAGATTTCATGCCCAGCAGTCCATAATCTAACAAGTGTACGCCCCAGTCTGTCATTAAACCGCCGGCATAATCCCAAAACCAGCGAAAATTAAAATGAAAGCGGCTGGCATTGAAAGGCCGGGTAGCGGCCGGGCCGAGCCATTGTTTATAATCCACGCCTGCGGGTGGTGCGCTGTCGGCCACAACCGGGCCGGGTTTCATCCAGCCCTGGTAACACCACACTTTAACCGTGCGTATATTGCCCAGCTGGCCGGTTTGCACAAAATCTACCGCATCCCTGAAATGTTGCTGGCTGCGCTGCCACTGGCCTGCCTGCACCACTTTTTTATACCGTTGCTGTGCTGCTACCATGGTGCGGCATTCAATAATGGAGTTGCCTACGGGCTTTTCTACATATACATCTTTACCCGCTTCGCAGGCATGTATCATAATAAGTGCATGCCAGTGATCGGGTGTACCAATAATTACTGCGTCAATATCTTTCTGTTCCAGCAGTTTTCGGTAATCATCGTACACTTTTATTTTGGAAGTATCGGCACCGGTCTTACCCAGCTCTTCCAGTCTTTTGCCTATTACATTTTTATCTACATCGCACACAGCAACCAGGTTTACGCCTGGCACTTTGAGTGCTGCTTTTACATTAGACCACCCCATGCCATTGATGCCGATAGCGCCAATATTAAGTTGGTCTGCAGGCATTACCCGGTTTTTAAAATACGCAAATGCCTTGTTATCCAATGCAGCGGCCATGGCGCCGGCACCCAGCAGTAAAGACGACTGCTGCAAAAATTTTTTCCTGGAAGCCATAATTATGTGAATGTTTAGATTATTTAAGAAGGTTTTTCTTCATGTAATCGGCACTGATTTTTATGCATTCAAATACCGGTTTACGGTACTGTTCCTGCTCAACAAATACATAATCAACACCTGCTTCTGCCTGGTGGGTAAAGATTTTTTTCCAGTCAATCACACCCTGGCCAACCTCGCAGGTTTGTCCTTTATCTTTTCCTTCAGTTTTTGCTTCCATGTCTTTTATATGCCACATTGGAAAACGGCCGGGGTAGTTTTTTATCCATGCAATAGGATCCTGGCCGGCATTGGCAAACCAGTACAGGTCCATTTCAAATTTCACCAGTTTGGAATCGGTATTTTTAAGCAGGTAGTCATAAGCGGTAGCATCGCCCATGGCATCAAATTCAAACCAGTGGTTGTGATAGCCGGTGGTAATGCCTGCAGCTTTGCTAAGCTCACCTGCTTTATTCAGGCGCTCTGCCATCAGTTTAAAATTATCCGGTGTGCGGTGTTTGTCATCCATATAAGGTATCACCACATATTTGTTGCCAAGCAATTTGGCATCTTCCAGTAGATATTTCCAGCTGTCCCAGTTGTAGCTGGTATCATACATCATGTCAAGAATATTATAGTGGCCGCTGGGCGTGGTAAGATGATGTTTTTTCAACAGGGCGGCCATCTCTTTTACGCTGCGTTTAAAAAACTGGCGCGTTTTATAATCGTAGCCGTACAATTCGGTCATGGTATAACCGGCTTTTGAAACACCCGCCAATGCCGTTTCCAGGTCTTTAGACACTTCGTCTCTTACGGTATACAGTTGTATGCCTAAATCTTTGTGCATTTTAAAGAGGCCGGAAGGATCGATCATTAATGCGGCGGCCAATATTGAACTCTGCTGAATAAATCTTCTGCGTGTTAGCATGACAAGCGTTTTTATGTTTTGAAGGAATGGGGTTGAAAATTACGAAAATTTGATATGCTGATATGTTTTATTAACAGACTTTATCATTTGACATTTCGGGGGGTTAATTGTATGTTTGGTGCTAAGTGCCGGAGGTAAAAGAAGCGAAAGACAATGCGGTTAAAAAAGAATCAGTTTTTGATAATATTGTATTGCTTACATCCGCGCTGTTGTTAACCGTGCCTATGCGCACAACCAGTCAATCAAGCCCTTAAAAAAGAAAGCGCAATACTACATGTCACTGGCAGAGAAAATAAAATCGAGCCCTGGGTTAAAAAAATTAACGCTGTGGCTGATTTCGTCTGAAGGCGGGGTACGGCCGCGTTGGTGGGTAAAGGTTTTTGTAAATCCTTTCTACCATAAAAGAGGACGTAATACCCGCATCTTTCGGCGGGCCCGGCTGGATACCATGCCTTATAATGTTTTTGAGATAGGCGCTAACAGCACCATTGAAGATTTTACGTTTGTTAACAATGGAATGGGCCCGGTAAAAATTGGCGAATCCGCTTTCATAGGCGCCATGAATGTGATTATTGGACCGGTGTCTATTGGCAACCATATCATGACTGCACAAAATGTAGTGATGAGCGGGCTCAATCATGGCTTTAGCGATGTTACTGTGGGCTTTCGGTATCAACCCTGCACTACTGCACTTATTACAGTGGGCGATGGCAGCTGGATTGGCGCCAACAGCGTTATTACCGCCGGGGTAACCGTTGGTAAATATTGTGTAATTGCCGCTGGCAGTATTGTTACCAAAGATGTACCTGATTACTCCATTGCCGCCGGAAACCCTGCCCGTATCATTAAACAATTCAATCACCAGAAAAAAGAATGGGAGCGATATTCAGCCTGACATTGCGGATGGTGGCATTCTCGAACATGAATAAGAAAGGGTAGAGTAGCGATCACGGACTTGCTCCCGCGCTACTATTGCCAAAACCTCAACATTAGCAATGAAGAAAATGTATTACCTCGGCACCTGCAGTACCGGTGCAGCTATCATTAAAGAAACGGGTGCAGATAAAAAAGGGTTGGAGATGCAGGATATCAAAACCCAACAAATAACGCCTGAGCAACTAGATGAAATGAAAAAGATGGCCGGCAGCTACGAAGCCTTGTTCAGCCGGCGCGCACTCAAATACAAAGCGCTTGGCCTGAAAGACAAAACACTTACAGAAAAAGATTACCGTAATTATATACTGGAAGAATATACTTTCTTAAAACGGCCGGTTACCATCATCCACAATAAAATTTTTATTGGTAGTGAGAAAAAAGCGGTTGCGGCGTTGAAGGAAGCAATTCTTTGATTTTGGGATTTTGAGATTTTGAGATTTTGAGATTGCGCTTGCTTTGATTTGTTCTACGCAAAAGCCATTGCTGGATTTTGAGATTTCGGGATCATTATTGTCCGGTTAAATCGTACAAACCTTTTAATACGATGGCCTCAGGCCGGCTACGCTTTTCGATGCTGCGTTTTCCTTTTCCCCTGTAATTGAGCAGCAGTAGGTGTTTCAGCCATCGCATCATTCAACTTCTGTACAAAGCTCACGGAAACCGGCAGGTTCATCAATACCCCTGAGAGATCATTGACACATTGATAAAACGAGGCATCTCCAAGCGTACTGGTATCAGGTCTTACAATTGCAAGCCTCCGCTTGTGTAAATCACTGAAAACCTTTGCTACAACTGGGTCTTCGTATAATGAGATCGTTTTTCCCTGACACCAATAATTGCGGGATTTCGAGATTTCGTTTGCTTTGATTTGTTCTACGCAAAAGCCATTTCTGGATTTGTTTGACGCAAATTGATTGATTTTGGGATATAGCGATATTGAGTTAATGGGCTGATACCGCGCACAGCGTTCGAGCGCAATCTCAAAATCTCAAAATCCCGCAATTTCAAGATCTGTCTAACTGCAGCACCTCGCTGGTTCTATTGCGCGTGGCTTCTGCCAGCTCTTTGTTATCGGCGAGCGATTGCCCGTAAGAAGGAATCATTTCCCGAAGTTTCATTTGCCAGGCAGCTGTTTGCAATTGATCGGGGAAACAACGTTTCAGCAAATCAAGCATAATGGCCACTGCGGTGGAAGCACCGGGCGACGCGCCCAACAACGCAGCAATAGATCCATCCGCAGCGCTCACTACCTCTGTTCCAAATTCAAGCACGCCGCCTTCTTCTTCATTCTTTTTTATTACCTGCACCCGCTGGCCTGCATTCTCCAGCGTCCAGTCTTGCATGACTGCCGTTGGCATATAATCGTGCAATGCGTCCAGCCTGTCTTCGGGGCTTTGGCTTACCTGTTCAATCAGGTATTTGGTAAGCGGAAGATTGTGTACGCCCGCCATTACCATGGGCTTTATATTGCTGAATTTAATAGACCCGGGAAGATCCCAGAATGATCCGTTCTTTAAAAATTTGGTGGAGAACCCGGCATAGGGGCCAAACAACAATGATTTTTTTCCGTCTATCAAACGGGTATCCAAATGCGGTACGCTCATGGGTGGCGAGCCCACCGCTGCTTTTCCGTATACCTTGGAGTTGTGTTGCGCTATTACATCGGGATTATTGCAGATAAGCCATTGGCCGCTTACCGGAAATCCGCCATAGCCTTTGCTTTCCGGAATATCTGATTTCTCCAGCAATGGCAATGAACCGCCACCAGCGCCAATAAAAATGAACTTGGTCTGGATGGTTCTTTTTTTACCGGTAGTCAGATTTTTTACTTCAATGTTCCAGTTGCCCTTATCATCTTTTACCAAATCCCGCACTTCATGCGCCAGGTGAAATTTTACATTGGGCAAGTCAAACAGGTAGCGGAATAATTTACGGGTGAGGGTGCCAAAATTTACATCGGTACCAACATCCATACGCGTAGCGGCGCAGGGTTGTGCGCTATCACGGCCTTTCATTACCAGTGGCATCCATTGGGTCAATGTATCATGCGCTTCTGTAAACTGCATGTCTTCAAATAAATGATGTTGCGTCATGGCCTCGTGGCGTTTGCGCAGAAATTCCACATTGTCGTCTCCCCACACAAAACTGATATGCGGCACCGGGGTAATAAATTCTTTTGGTTGGCGGATATAATTTTTTTGCAGTAAAAACGACCAGAACTCTTTAGAAACTTCAAACTGGTCTGCAATCTGGATGGCTTTTTTTATCTGGATGCTGCCATCGGCATTTTCGGGTGTATAATTTAGTTCGCAAAAGGCTGAGTGTCCGGTGCCGGCATTGTTCCATGCATCCGAGCTTTCAAGGGCCACACTGTCTAAACGCTCCAGCACTTCAATGGTAAAAGAGGGATGTAATTCTTTCAACATTACGCCCAGGGTGGCACTCATAATTCCTGCACCTATCAACACTATATCGGGATTGTTTTTACTGGCAGTTCTGCTCATAATCTTTCTGTTTGTGGCATCTCCAGCACGCTAGGTATGTGTGCAATGGTAAGGCCGGGTAAAGGCAGGCAATGAAAGATTTGCAAAATTATTGGATACTTGGCTATCTACCATCAGCTATTATCAATTAATACCTGATAAAGAAAGGGGTTATCTCGAAACCGGGCGGGGCATAGGCGGGGTTTTTTAAAAACACAGTGTCGGTAAGCGTTCGCAGAAAAGATGTTAACTGGCTGGTTTCAATATTGGTAAGCGGTATCTTGTTTTGCAGCAATGAGTCTGTATTGGAGGTAACCACCATTTTGTTACGGTAATTTTCATATACCCCTTGCAGGCTGAAGAACCGCCCATCGTGGCCGTATGGTGCTGTTATGGCCACATTTCTGAGAGAGGGCACTTTAAATTTAAGGGAGTCTTTTATGTTGCGGGTAATTTTCATTCGCCCAATATCATTAAGGGTGGTATCTATTCTGAGGCCGGTATTCCGGAAAGTATTATCGGTAAACAATGGCGTGGCATGGCAACTGATGCATTTCTGTTTAAAAATTTCAAACCCTTGTTTTTCATTTTGGTTAAACTCAGCTTCACCGCGGGTCATTCTATCGTATTTGCTGTTGCTGCTTACCAGCATCAATACAAACTGACTGAGTGCCATGCTCATTCTTTGGGTATTGATAAGGTTGGTACCAAATGCTTCTCTAAACATTCTTTTGTAAGCTGTATCCCTGTTTAATTTCTTAATTACGTTCTCCAGCGTTTCACCCATTTCATTTACGGCTGTTAGCGGTGCCAGCGGCTGCAGATCAAGATGAGTGATGCCACCATCCCACATAAATTCTTTTTGCCAGGCCAGGTTTTGCAATGCCGGGGCATTGCGCGTGGTAAGGGTGTTGTTGAAGCCATGGCTGAAATTATGATCGTAAGTGGCAAACCCCCCAAACTGCTGGTGGCAACTGGCGCATGATATGGTGGAATCTTTGCTGAGTTTTTCATCGTAAAATAATTTCCGCCCCAGTTCAAACCCCTGTTTTGTAATAGGATTTTTCTTGAAATCATACAAGGGTTGCGGCCAGCCCGAGGGTACAATAAATTTTAGCGGCGTGGGTGTATTGCCAATATTTACCCAGGCTATACCTGCCAGTAAAAACACAACAATAAATATGACGATTCTTATTTTCATGGTGCAATTGAAAACATGGCGCTGTAATTATCGGCCAGCTGCATGGCCAGTTTACCGGGCTGGTGGCAGGTAGGTGATTGCGCAATATGCAGTGGGTGCACTGCATCAAACCATTTTAAAATATCTGCATTGATTACAAGGGTATCGGTGTATACATTGGATTTATTCACTAACAGCTCTACCTTTCTTAATGCATTTTCATTTTTCCTGAAGCCGCCCACATCCCATGTAAAGCTATGCGCCGGCGCTTGAGAGGAGTCGCTCTGCCCTTCCAGCTTCGCAAATACGTAACCGCTGTTCCAGGTCCAGAACATACCGTTTGCAGGGTCCAGACTGCCGGTTTGCACACCACTAACATTTCTGATGCTGTCTACACCAACTGTGAACGAGATGGATGTAATGGCCGTATTAAGTGGTACCGTTATAATCTTTGAAAGCGAATCTGCCTCATTGACCAGGTAATAAGTATCCGCCTGATTGGCCACAACGCCATTGGCGCCTGTAACAACCAGGTTAGAAATATAATAGCGGAACTTGTTGATGATAAATGGTTCGCCAAAGCGGTTGGTATAGGTTTCATCAAACAGCAGTAGCTCTTTATCGCCCACCCAGTGCTTGAAGCGGAGAATGGTGGTTTTATTTTTTACCGGAATTGCCGGCGCAAACCCTGTTATAAAAACCACCACCATAAACATCCATCCAACATACATTTTCTTCATTGCTGCATTGTGTTGCATTAAAGATACGCCACGAGGTGTTAAATACGTTGGGTGCGGTCTTTAAGACCGGAAACCATACATGTATTAAGGTTGCAGCAGTGCATCTATCCGTTTAAACCGGTAACCCCGTTTTTTTAGTTGAGCAACTAGTTGAGGCAGCTGCCTGTAAAACTTATCTGTGCGGCGTGGGTCGGTACCAATGTGCACCAGCAAAAGAAAACCATTTAACCCATTCGCTGATTCGTTTTCATATTGTAAGATGGATTGAAAAATGCTTTTGCTATCTATATACCGGCTGCCCATTTGAGGATAGGTATAATCTGCATTGCTGCGCGTGCCCGGTGAAAAAGAAACCAGCTGCAAACCCATTTTGCTTGTCCATGCGGCAATGGTGTCATTGTACCATTCATAAGGCGGTAAAAAATAATGCGCCTGTTGATAATGAATGCCAATTTTCTCCATCTCATTGTATACCTGTTTCAAATCATTGGTAAATACAGATTCCGATACCAGCAGGCTGTCTCTTTTATTCCAATCGCAATACAACAAATGTTTGTCTGAGTGCGCGCCCAGGTAATGGCCGTTTTGTTGCAACGCACTTATCACCGGCGCAAAATCTGGGTTGCGGTAAAAATTGCCGGTCAGAAAAAAAGAAGCCGGTACTTTTTCTTTCTTCAATGCTTCCACAATAAAATGGCCACCATCTGCAAACTCATCGCCGGTAAATACAAGAGCAATTTGTTTTGCGTTAATGTTTCCTCGTATGATACCGCCGTGATCCCATACTTGCCCATTGCTGTTGCCAGGTATTTTTGCCTGGGTTTCTTTTTGTGCCAGCAGGTATACCAGGCTGGCGGTACCATCTGTGGTGGGTTCGTTGGTGCTGTAATCGCCCGCATCATCGTGGTACACCACTAAATCTGACTGAAATTCCGCATAGGCATCGGGGTTATACAATTTCAATCCACGCAGGTTTTTATAGATGCTGCCATACACCGGTCCATCTACCATGCCGCCATTAAGATCATAATGTTGCAATACGGAGAGAGAAGAATGCGGATAGCGTGGGGTATTTCCGCTATCAGGCAATCCATACACCATGCTTTTCCCCCAGGGGTTACAGCCAAAAAGCCAGTCAAAACCTGCCTGCTCCAGTTCTGCATATTTTTCATCACCGCTCAGGCGCCGGTAGAGATAACATTGAATGGTAAACGACACCGTGAGGTTGTTAGAACACCAGATGAAAGGAACGCCCCGGTAAAAAGCATTACCGGCAGCCTTTTTCCACACCCTGTCAATTCCTTCTTTGTAGTAGGCAATCAGTTGCTGTTTATTTTTTTCATTGGCATGTGCAGCCAGTTCATAATGGCCAAAGTTGTGAAACGGGTACCATTGGTAATGCCGTGCAGTATCAGCACCCATCCAGGGCGTTACCTGTTCTTTTTCGCTGTACGCAACAGATTGCAATTGAAACTGCTTATTGTTCGTAAGCTGGTAGAGACTGGCCGCCGCCAGCTCCATATCATCGGTCCAATTGTCTTCTTCATAAAAATAGGGCTCCCGGTTGGGTGCTGTTTGGGCAACACCGGGTTTGTCTATGCCCAGCTGGTATGCACTCATTGCTTTGCCGGCCAGCAATTGCGACAAACTTTTATCGCTGCTTGCATACACCTGCGCGCCCAGCGCAAAGGCACTGGCAAACTTGCCTGCTGCGGATGCAATACCCGTGCTCTTGTTCTGGTATTGGCCCAGGCCCTGCGGCTTACCGGTTGCAAAATACACCGGGCGGCCTTTACCTTTCCCAATGCCATAGTCTACCGAATCATGATTGGGTAACCGAAAGCCGGCATGATCCCGATCGTCTGCCAGCTGGGTAAACAACCAGTCTTTGCGCGGATGCATTTTGAGCAACCACGCTAGGCCCCATTTGGCTTCGTCTAATACATCTGCTGTTCCGTTTTGGCCTTGCAATCCGTTGGCCGCATGTTTGTCTGTAAACACACCGGGGAAATCTCTGTACGCAGCCAGCAGGTGGTAGGTTGCATTGGCAGAAGTGGTCACATATTGCAGGTAATCTGTTGCATCGTGCCAGCCACCTGCCACATCTATATGCATGGTATCGGGCATCGGCCCGTACATCGTATATCCATCACCGGTATGGCATGAGTCGTTAAGGAAAGGGTTAAAGCCGCTTCTTTGTTGCCGTAAATAATTTAGTGAAAAATCGGCGGCACCATCATACACGTTGTTACTAATTACAAACACCGGCGATTGCGCGTTGCCACATTGCAGGTAATATTTCCCGGGTTGTACAAAGCTGGAAAACTGAAGCCGCAGTGTTTGGGTAAACGGACCATAGGCTCCATAAGCCGTGCCGGTTTTGCCGGTATACACCACTGCGCCTGTTATTGCATTGGCCAATACAAAACTCACGGGCATGTTGTTTTCTTTACTGGCCCATACCGCAACCTTACTGCTGTTGCAGCTATACCCCAACTGGTTGATGCGTATCCATGATTGTGCATGGGTAAGATAACCTGGTAATAGTAAGCATGCAATTATAATCAATGCTGATATGTACCTGAGAAAAGCTTTCATCAGTGGTGGTGTTTTACGTGCATTGCTGCCGTTAGCGATTATGAACTGAGCCCCGCGATGCGGTTAGTTTACTTATTCGTCTTCATTGTCTGGCATATCATCCGTTGTTATACCTGGTAACAAGTTGTCTGCATCTGGCGCCGGCAATGACGCTACATCCTGCAGTTTTCGGTTAATAGCCCTTGTTCTTTTACCCAGTAGTTCGTCTATCTGGCTGCTGGCGGTATGCAGGTTTTTCTGTGCTTTTTCCATCAGCCCGCCAAATTTGGCAAATTCATTTTTTACCGCGCCCAGTATTTTCCATACTTCGCTGCTGCGTTGCTGCAACGCCAGCGTACGAAAACCCATTTGCAGGCTGTTTAGAATGGCAGCAAAGGTGGTGGGCCCTGTTACAATCACTTTGTATTCGCGCTGCAATACATCCAGCAGGCTGGCTTTGCGCACTATTTCTGCGTAAATGCCCTCAAAAGGCAAAAACATAATAGCGAAATCCGTTGTGTTGGGCGGATCGATGTATTTATCCCTTATATCCCTGGCCATTTTCTTGATTACATTTTCCATATTGCGCGATGCGATTTCAATAAGCAGGGGATCCGCTTTTTCATAGGCATCCTGCAGCTGTTCATAAATATCTTTGGGAAACTTGGCATCTACCGGCAGGTATACCACGCTGTTGCCTTCATCTCTGCCGGGTAATTTAATGGCAAACTCTACCAGGTCTGCAGAATCGTGTTTTGTTTTTGCATTAGCGGTATATTGTTCGGGCGCAAGTAGCTGCTCCAGCAACATGGCCAATTGCACTTCGCCAATACCGCCCCGCATCTTTACATTGCTCAACACTTTTTTTAGTCCGCCAACATCCTGCGCAAGCGCTTGCATCTCACCCAATCCTTTCTGCACGCTTTCCAGCTGTTTGCCTACCATTTCAAAAGACTGGCCCAGTCTTTCCGTGAGTGTTTTTTGTAGTTTCTCATCTACCGTAAGCCGCATTTCTTCCAGCTTTTTTTCATTGCTTTCCATAAGCATCCCCTGCTTCCGGTCTAGCTGATCAAATTTTTCTTTTTGAAGGCTGTTGAATGATTGTACGTTTCTATCAAATACTTCCTGGAAATCTTTAAACGTTTTCTGCAGCGTATCGCGCATCAGCTGGTTGCCGGCAGTTTGTTGCTGTTGAAGTGCTAAAAGCCTATTTTCTACCTGTACGCTTATTTTCTCCAGTTGTTCAATGGTGCGGGCAGTTGTATCCTGCTGGGCTCTCATCAATTCATTAAACGTTGCTTTCTGCCCCGCAATAAAATCTTTTAACGTGTCATTCAGTTCGGCGCGGTTTTCTTTTGAGATAGCGGTGCTTTCCCTGCGGCTTAAAAGAAAATCTTCCCGCAAACCAGATTGAAGGTGATCAATTTTTGAAGCGATGGATCCGCTGTTGTCAACGTGTCTTGGCCTGAGATAGATCAGCAAAATAACGATGATGACAAGCAGCACAATAATTATGATAAATTCATTTTGCATAAAAAAAGTGGCACCATAACCACGCTTTAAAGTTAAACCTAACCCTTTGCATTTCCGCAAAGCAGTACAGCGATGCAAAAAAATTGGTGTGATTGCGATATTTTTGAACTATTGTAATTTCTTTTTTAAATAATTGTATTGTATGATTTCAGTTCGCCGCGCAACAAAGGAAGATCTTGACGCATTAACCGTATTATTTGATTTGTACCGTACGTGGTACCATCAACCGTCTGATATAGCAGCAGCGAAGCATTTTTTGCAACAAAGAATGGAGAAAGATGAATCTGTGGTGTATGTGGCCGAAAGCGAGAAAGGATTGGTTGGTTTTACTCAGTTGTATCCCATTTTTTCGTCTGTAGGTTTGCAACCAGCCTGGTTGCTAAACGATTTGTATGTGCATGCTGCCGTTCGCAAACAGGGCGTAGCGGTAAAACTGTTGGAAGCTGCCAGGGAACATGGTTTACAAAGCAATGCCCGCTGGTTAATGTTGCAAACCGGCAATGACAATTTCGTCGCACAATCTGTTTATGAGAAAAACGGCTGGAAGCGGATCTCCGATTATTTTTATGAATTGCCCCTTGCTGTTGATTAAATGGCCGCTAAAACCATCCGCGCTTTCTAAAGATGCGCAGCATGAACACGGGTATGGCCAGCATCAGTATAACAGCAATAAAAAAGCCATAGTCGTTGTGCAGGTAAGGGATTTTATCGAAGTTCATACCAAAGATGCCCCCAATAACAGTGGCGGGTGCCATGAGGCAGGTTACAATGGCCATTACTTTCATTACCTCATTCATCCGCAGGTTAACATTATTAATATAGAGATCCTGCATGCTTATCATCATATCACGGTAGTTCTCAGTAAGGTCAAACGCCTGCACAATATGGTCATATACATCTTTAAAGTATTTGGTGGTGCGGTCTTCCAGCAATTCACTGTCGCTGCGTATAAAGCCGTTCACCAGTTCGCGCACCGGGGCAATATTTCTTTTTAGTACGATGAGTTCTTTTCGCAGCTGGTTGGTTTTAGCCAGCGAGCGGGTATTGCTGTTGCGGATAACTTCTTCTTCTACCAGTTCAATTTGTTCGCCCAGCTTTTCCATCACCAGGTAGTAATTATCTACAATCATATCTAACATGGCATATAGCAGGTAGTCTGCTCCGCGCTGCCGTACCTGGCTTTTAGCAATTTTTAGCTTGGTGCGCAATGGATCAAACACATCCCTGCTGGCATCTTCCTGAAAACTGAGCACAAAATGATCACCCAATACAATACTTATCTGTTCGGTTTCTACGGTGCGCGTTTTGTCGTTGTAATACAACATATTGAGGAGGCAAAAAAGCAATCCTTCCACTTCGTCCATCTTAGGTCGCTGGTCAATGCTTAGAATGTCTTCCGTAATCAGCGGGTGTACATCAAAATGGGTACAAATGGATTCCACATCGCGCTTGCGCAATCCATCTATGTTAATCCAGGCGGTACCTCCGGTGTTTTTATACGCAAAGCAGGCTTCAATGCTTTCCAATTTTCGTTCTTCTACCAGTTCAGCCGTATAATCAAAAATAGATATCACCACATGATCAGGTTCTTCTCTTTCAGGAGGCGCAGTAGGATTAACGCTCAGTATTTCTTTGGTTCTTTCCGTGCCAAAAAGAACCGGCAACCCGAGGTAGCGTAGGTATTTATTCTGCTGCATGGGCTAAAGGTAAAAAAGAATTGCTTTCAACAAGGTTAATGATGCGTGTGCCGCTACATCGTTATACTAATATTGTATAAATTGTGAGATGCCGCAGAAGACATTCGCCTATTCCCTGCGTACAATGCTTGTAATGCTGAAGTACGCGCTTGCTTTGCTGGTGTGGGTATATATTATTTACAGGGCATTGGTGGTTGAAATATCACACGATGAAATCATTTCTTACAATCTAATCAAACGCCATTACTGGAATGCCATAGCAGGAACATACAATACACATTGGCTGAATTCAATTTTCATAAAATGCATACTATGGCTGCCCGGTGCAGACAGTTTTTGGAAACTGCGGCTGCTCTCTATATTGAGCTGGCCGGTATTTGCCCATATGATTATTAAATTATCGGGCCGGTTTAACAACCGTTTTGTTGGATGGCTTTTTTACACCGGTTGCATTTTAAATCCATTTCTTGTTTTATACTTTAGCCTGGCCAGGGGTTATGCACCGGCCTTTGCATTGTTGACCATATCATTGTGGTATGCGGGCCTGCTTACAGATCGACAGCAAATAAAACCACGTCAATGGTTGTTGGTTTTTATACCGGCCGCGCTGGCAGTGCTGGCTAATTTTTCTGTATTATATCTGTTTCTTTCGCTAACGGTATTGTATGCGGGATATATAATTGCGGCTGGTAAATGGAAACTGCTGATAGAAAAAAATGGTAGGGTACTTACCGCTGTAATGGCCATTACCGTGGTGTTTTCCATTGCTTCATTGCTATTTATTAAATTCTATACAAAGGAAATAGAAACATCGGGGGGGAAAAGTTTTATAGAGGGCATGTTTGTTTCTCAGTTTACCATGGCGGGTTATCAACTGCCGTCGCCTTTTCTTTTTATAGCCGCCTGGTGCTGGCTGGTGCTGGTGCTGGTTGCAATGGCATGGTCTGCTTATGGTGTATTTACTTTTAAAAAGCTGTCGTTATTGTTTCTTGTATCGTGGACCTGTGGACTGATTTTTTTACTGAACATTCTATTTCATGTTTTTCTTACATCTGTGTACCTGTCTGAAAGAAGGGTGCTTTTTTCATTTTGTTTCCTGGTGTTTACGGTGGCGGAGCTGTTAGACCAGCCGTGGTTTAGCCATGGTTACAAAAAAATAATAGTCAACGGCGTGGTGGTTTTGCTTGGTGCGGGCATAATAATGAATGCTTATTCAAATATCAGTTTGCATCGTTTTAATGAATGGCGTGCACAGCCAAAAACCAGGGAGGCGCTTGATTACCTGGTAGAGGCAGGCGCTAAAAATGTGGGGCTTGATTCATGGCAACACCTCGTCACCAAAAAATATTATACCATGGCCTTCCCCGGGAAATACCCGTTTAAGATTGGCGCTTCTTTTGAACTTCCAAAAAACAACATGGCTTCATTTGATTACCTGTTGTTTTCTACTGCGCCAACCGATAGCAGCGGCAATTGGAAAATTGTATTCCGTATGCCGGAAGATGGTGTTACCGTATTAAAATACACCGGCCGGTAACAGGAGCATTTTGTAACGATATCTTTGAATGGAGATATAGCGATTACAATTTCTCATATAATTTCCGCAGCTTTTCGCGTGTCATAATTTTTTCCCAGTCTTTGCCAAGTGCATTTTCCCAAAGCGGTTTCATTACCATAGAAACGTCTATCATTTTGTTGAACTGCTCATCGGTCAGTCCTTTGCAAATTCCCTGCGGTATATCTATTTTGTTTTTCTCAACCATGTACTTAAACTCTTTTACGCCCTCAGGGTAATAGTCTTCCAGGTGGTTCATTACAATGCAATTACCCACCCCGTGTTTGGTGCCCAGTAAATAACTAAGGCCATAACTTACTGCATGGGCCACACCTACCTGTGAGTAGGCAATGCTCATGCCACCGGCGTAAGACGCCATCATCAGCATTTCATCGCACTCATTGTCCCAAATATCTTTATCTACAAATACTTTCTGGCACAATTGCAATGCTTTTTCACCGTAGCTTTTACTGAATTCATTTAAATAAGTTCCCTGTAAGCTTTCAATGCAATGTATATAGCAATCCATACCGGTATAGAAACGCTGGTTTGCCGGCGCATTGGCGGTTAATTCAGGATCAAGTATAATCTGATCAAACGGTGTAAAATCAGAGTTCATACCCAGTTTTTTTGTTGGCCCTGTTAATACCGTGGTGCGCGATACTTCTGCACCCGTGCCGCTGAGGGTTGGTATACCTGCCTTGTACACACCCGGGGTTTTTACCAGATCCCAGCCCTGGTAGTCTGCAGATGAGCCTGGGTTATTCATCATAAGGCCCACAGCTTTTGCCAGGTCCATTGCAGAGCCGCCGCCTATTCCGATCACACCGCTTATATTACCAAAATCTTCTTTTAGCTGGTTGGCTAATTTATCAACGTAGGTTGTTTTGGGTTCGTAAGTAACATCTACATAAATGATTTTATCATTGCCCCGCAGCGGAATGCGGTCGGCCAATGGTTTGCCTTCAAAAAAATGATCCAATAAAAATATCATAGGCTTGCCTGCTTTGCGCTGTGGCTGCAAAATTTCATCTAACTGGTTGAAGCTACCGCGGCCATATACCACATAGCCAACCATTTTAAAGTTTCTGAACTTCATGTACTCAATTTTTATTAAAACCAATTTTGATTAAAGGACGCAAAGGTAAAGGACAACATCTTTGTAGAATGGTTTTTACCAGATTGATTTTAATGGCCATACCTGCAGGGCAGTCAGTTTTGTTTTACCGTTTACACTAAATACTTCCAGTCCGTTGTCGTCTTTATCAGGAAAAAATTGCGCTGTTAGCACTGCTTCGCCATCGTTGGCAAAAACTTCTACCACACTGTTATCAAAAAAAACATGCAGCTTGAGCAGTTTGTTTTTTAGCGCTACAGTGGTGGTGTACCGGCTTAGTTTTGCAAAGTTGCCATTAAAAGATTGATTGGCTGTTTGGTGCCGGTCTATATACAATTGCTGGTTGCCCGCATCGTACCCAATTTCAAAAGCATGCTGGTGACCGCTTGCGAGCCGCAGGCCGCAATTATCGCCGGCAGCAGGCTGCAATGTTATTTCAATCTCGCATTGTGTAGTCTTGGCATTGAGCGCTAAACTGCCTGTTACCTGCTTATTAGTCATTTGTAACAGCGGGTTTTGGCGTAATTGTTTAATAGCTGCTACCGGTTGCTGCAGCAATACCCAACGGTTGCCTTCTTTTCTTACCTGCATGGTGCGTGGTAATGACATGGCGCCATTCCAGGGTGTGGTGGGTATATCATTGGCGTAGTTCCAGTTATTGACCCAGCCAATAGCCGCTGGCAGTTGTGCAGCCGGTAATTGATTGTATACGATACCTGCATAGTATTCGGGACCGTAATCCGGGCGTTGCACGGTACCAGTGGTATTTTCATTGATAAAATGAACGCCGTCAAACTCCCCTACAAAATATTGCATACCTGCATTCTGCGAAGTTTGCAACACCCATTTTTTGCGGGCAGGATTTCCTGCTACCGGCACCTGGCTAAGATCAGGGCATTCCCAAACCGCGGCCGTGTCGCCTGCAGGTCCAAAATTGCTAAGCAGTGTCCATTGTTTGAGGTTGTGGCTTGAGTAAAACTGTACCTGGTGTTCTACCGGCAGTACAACTGCCATTACCCAGTAATTTTTTGGCGCATACCAGAATACCTTGGGATCGCGAAAATCTTTTTTATGCAAGTCAAGAATCGGATTTTGGTTGTATTTCGTCCACGTAACGCCGTTATCAAGGCTGTAAGCCAGGTGTTGCGATTGGTTGGTATTCTCAATATGCCCGGTGTAAATGGCCACCATAGGTGCTGGTGCATTTTTGCGCGCAAAGCCGCTGGTGTTATTCTTATCAACTATGCAGGTGCCTGAAAAAATCATGGTATCTTTTTCTTCTGCAATGGCCACTGGTTGGTGTTTCCAATGAACCAAATCTTTGCTGGTGGCATGCGCCCAGCTCATATGCCCCCATTTATTACCAAAGGGGTTGTACTGGTGAAACAGGTGGTACACGCCGTTGTTGTAGACCAGTCCGTTGGGGTCGTTGCACCAATTTACTGCAGGCGAATAATGATACTGCGGACGATATTGTTCTTTATAATCAGTAGCGGGTTGCGCATAGAGGCGTGCCAGGCACATGGTGGCAAGCAGGCAGAGTAATACTTTCATGCGTATCGTTTTAAGGGCATTATGCTTTTATAAGTTTTCTTTCCAGCTCCTCCAGTGAAACATTCTTTGTTTCCGGCATTTTGGTTAGTACCCAAATCAATTGCAACACCATCATGCCTGCCAAAAAAGCAAAAATAATCCATGGGCTGTCTTTGAGTATTCCATTTTTTTCATCCAGAAAAACAGGTGTTATCAAGGTGATGATGCCGGCAAAAACCCAGTGTACGCTGGCCCCGAATGACTGGCCGATTGCCCTTATTTTATTAGGAAAAATTTCTGAGAGAAAAACCCATATCACGGCTCCCTGCCCTATTGCATGAGAGGCAATAAACAAAAGCAGGAACAGCATTAAGAAGGTAGGGCTTGCCTGCGTTTTAAATGCATAAGCCACCATCGAGAGGCTGATGATGTACCCCAATGACCCAATGATCATAAGTGTTTTTCTTCCCAGCCTGTCTATAAGGTACAATCCAACAAAAGTAAAAACCAGGTTGGTGCCTCCAATGGCAATTGAATTGAGCAGCGATTCTTTTGCACCCAAACCTATTCTTGATAATATTTCAGGCGCATAATACAGTATAAAATTGATGCCCGAGAGCTGGTTAAAAAAAGCAATCATAAAGGCCAGCCAAATTATGGTTGAATGTTTTGAATTAAAAAATTCGGAGGTATTTCCTTTTGATGCGTCCAGTTCATTACCTGCTATGATAGCGGCAATTTCTTCATCGGCGTTGGTCATGCCCATTTGCAACAATATATCTTTTGCAGCAGGCCGGTCATTTTTTCGCGTAATTAACCAACGCGGACTTTCGGGTACTCCCATTACCATAACGGTATAAATTAATGCGGGTATGGCCAGTACACCCAGCATCCACCGCCAGTCGTTATCACCTCCCACACCCTGCAAAAAATAGTTGGAAAGAAAGGCAACCAGTATACCAAAAACAATATTGAACTGGTACAAAGCACCCAACCGTCCTCTTGTTGCAGGTGTTGAAATTTCTGAGATATAGGTAGGCGCCACTACCGATGAGACGCCAATACCCACACCGCCTATAAACCTGAAAAACGAAAACATATACGGCCCGGTGGCCAGCGCAGATCCAAATGCAGACACGGCAAACAGGATGCCTACCCATAACAACACTTTTTTTCTTCCGTATTTTTCGGCAGGCATGCCGCCAAACAAAGCGCCCACTACAGTGCCCCATAGCGCCATAGACATAATAAAAATGCCGTGAAACAAAGTAGAAGTGTGCCAGAGATCTTTGATTGGCTGGTTGGCGCCGGAGATAACCACCGTATCAAAACCAAAGATAAAACCGGCCAGCGCGGCCACAATAGACCAGCGAAAAAGTTTGTTATGCTTCATAGCAATCGTGTATAGGTTGAAGGAGTAAGGTAACAAATTTACGCACTCCGTGTGCAGGCACCTGTTATCTAACTTTAAGGCAATTGAAATGGTGTGGTGGCAGACGTCTGGCTGCACTGCGGTTATTTAAGACTGAACAGGTCTATAAAAAAAGCCCCACATCACTGCGGGACTTTCAAACAATGCTCAGAAAAAATTTTTATACAGATGGAAAACAGTTTTCTGAGTACGATGCGGTTCTTTACAGGAAAAGGATAACAGGCGGCTTCAAGGGTTATTGGATATGTTGATTGTTCAATGGATTGGATGGGATTTACAGGATACGGATTTTACTGTTGGATGATAGGGGTTTGATATTTTGCTCTTGCTGATACAAATATGCTGTGCCAAATGGGATAAATAAAACCAATTCGGCGGTTGGAGGTGTTATTTCGATTAATGGATTAAAATAAGAGACAGGTATTATTTTGAGATGTTACGCGTAGTGCGTACTTACTGCACAGGCGTTGCAGTGCCAGCTTTGTAACTAGCTACCCTGCGTGCAATATCTTCCCTGATATTGAGGTAAAACAAATTGATATCGCCCACATGAAAATTCTTGCGTCTTATCAAAAATGCGCCGGGTAGGTGCAGCTTGCCAATCCATAAAACACCGTCGTGTATTTGCGCATCGGTTACATGTGTGCGTGTTTTATTAAAGTTCAATAAAATGGACCCTTTATTCAGCGTTCGGTCTGCATAACTGGTTGTAGTTGTCCAGGTAAGCGGATTGGTAATTAAGCTGCTCCCTTTTTCTTTCAACACAAAGCCGGGCTCGTAGTTTCTTTTATAGGTGCGCCAGCTGCACACACAACCTGTCTGGTTAGAATCTGCACAACCACGCAGCGAACTAAAATATTGATTGGATATATACATGCCGGCTACATAGGCCACTACCAATTGTTTTGTAAGCGCAGTATTCTCAAAAAATTCTTTTAATAATCGCTGCGCATGCGTGCTGCCCTGGCTGTGCGAGGCAATGATTATCGGCCGGCCGTTGTTGTAATGTGATAGGTAATATTGAAAAGCTGTTTTAATATCTGTATAAGCCGTGTCAAACGCAGCTTTTGCGGCCACGCTGTCATCAGTAAAATAAGCCCTGATGTGCGCCTGCCGGTAACGTGGAGAAAAAACGCGGTAGCCATTGAATACACTTGCCTGGTAAAGAATAGGGGAGTAATCTGTTTTTGCATTGATGGCCGCATCATTGATGGAGGCATTCCAGCGTGTGTCTTCGCGGTCTGTAAAAGTGGTGGGGTACAAAAAGAACACATCGGCACTTGAGTCTACCGCATAGTCTTTGCGTAACGGTTTAGGCACACTATCTGAAGGATCTTTTTTCCATGGATGCGCGGCCCAATAAAATAAATTACTGTAATCGGGTACTGTGTTGGTGGCAGTGGTGGTGTACTGCGGAATAAATTGAGCATATTTTGGTGCACAGCTGGCCAGTAATAAAAAACAACATAAAGAGAAGAAGCGATTCAGTAATCGGTGCATTTTTTTAAAATTAGGGCAAGATAGGGTGTTAATTAGCAAGTAAAAATTCAAAATTAAAAGTTATGGCGGCAGATTCGCAGATTAAAGAAATGCAAAATTTAAAATTTAAAATTCAAAATAATCCCTGCGCCGGCTGCTTCGCCGAAGTCCGCCGCGTGAAACGTTGCCGGAGATTCGCAGATTAGAGGAAATGCAAAATTTAAAATTCAAAATTCAAAATAGAATTAGGCATATTAAGCTCTTCGTAAAGGTAATGCTTTGTTGTAACTAAATATTGTAGTATTTTCATGCTAAATATATTAGGTATGTTTCAAGGTATTAACGCAATAGAATTTGCGCGTTGTTTTCCTGATAACGAATCTTGTTTGCGTTATTTGGATGACCATAAATGGAAATTCGGCTACCAATGCAAGCACTGTGGGTGCGAGAAATATATAAAAGGTAAAACAGGATTTCATCGCAGATGCCAGCAGTGCGGATATGATGAAAGTGTGACGGCAAACACGCTTTTTCATGACATCCGTTTACCGTTATTAAAAGCGTTTCACATGCTGTTTCGCCTTACCACCAAAAAGAAAGGGATGTCTACAGTAGAACTGGCGGGTGAGGTGGGCGTTCAGCAGAAAACTGCCTGGCTGTTTAAGCGCAAAGTGCAGTTAGCAATGAGTGAAGCCGCTGCGTTACAAAACAATGTTGATGTTGACGAGTTCATTCTCGGGGCCAGAAATAAGGGGCAGCACGGCCGAAAAATTGATAAAAAAAAAGCCGCGTTAATAGCCCTTGAACTGCTGGGTAATGGAAAAGTCGGCAATATATTTATGAACCCGATAGAAAATTGCAAAGCTGACACTTTACGATATGCCCTGAAAAAAGGGGTGTCGGCATCAGCTAAAATAAGAACCGATGACTATCAACCTTACAAAACTTTAAGCACGGAAATGGACATCACGCAAATAAGGTCATTAAAAGGAAGAAATTTCAAAGAACTGCATATTCAAATCATGCTTTTCAAAAGCTGGATGCGAGGAATACACCACAAATGTTCTAATGACCACTTTTTTGCATACTGCAATGAATACAGTTATCGGTTCAACAATAGAAACGGTCGCAAGAAAATATTTGAGGTATTGATCAAAAGAATGCTACACATAAATCCGCATCCTTATCCAATACTAAAAACATTAAGCGCTTATTCTACCTAATTCTAATTCAAAATATCCCCTGCGCACGCTGCTTCGCCGCAGTCCGCCGCGTGAAACGTTGCCGCAGATTCGCAGATTAGAGGAAATGCAAAATTTAAAATTTAAAATTCAAAATAATCCCTGCGCCCGCTGCTTCGCCGCAGTCCGCCGCGTGAAACGTTGCCGCAGATTAAGCCAATTCAAAATTCAAAATGCAAAATTTAAAATATTCCCTGCCTCCGCCGCGAGAAACATTGCCGAAGGCAAACGATTGAAAAAATAATTACATTTACAGGTACAATTTTATCAACTCTAAACATTACGATTATGGGAATACCAGTAGTGAATCTTGCAGATTTTCTGAGTGGGGATCCGCAATTGAAACAAAAGTTCGTCAATGATTTGGGCAAGGCGTACGAGAGCGTTGGCTTTGTTGCGGTCACCAACCACGGTATACCAGAAGACCTGATTGAAGATCTGTATAAATATGTACAGCAATTTTTTGCCATGCCGCTGGAAAAGAAAAAGAGTTACGAGGTAGCCGGATTGGCAGGACAACGCGGTTATACCTCTTTTGGTAAAGAGCATGCAAAAGGCAGCGATGCGCCAGATTTAAAAGAGTTTTACCAGCACGGACAAATGGTAGAAGATGGAGATGCCATTAAAAGCGAGTATCCTGATAATGTAGTGATAAAAGAAATACCTGCTTTTACGCCCACTTTAAATAAAACATACAAAGCGTTTGAAAAATCAGGCAAAGCATTGCTGCAGGCAATAGCAATTTACCTGGGGCTGGATGAAAATTATTTCAACCAGTTTATACATAATGGCAATTCTATTTTACGGGCCATACATTATCCGCCTATTACCTCCGAGCCTAAATCTGCCATACGCGCAGAACAGCACGAAGACATAAACCTGATAACTTTACTGGTAGGTGCTTCTGCCGGTGGTTTACAAATTCTCACCAAGCAGAATGAATGGGTAGAAGCAGTGTCTTTACCTGATCAGATTGTGGTAAATGTGGGCGATATGTTGCAGCGGCTTACCAACAATAAATTGAAGTCCACTACCCACCGGGTAGTAAACCCGCCGCGCGAAATGTGGCATACATCCCGTTTTTCCATTCCCTTCTTCCTGCATCCCCGGAGCGAAATGAGCCTGGCCTGCCTGAAAAGCACGGTTGACAGCCAGCATCCCAAAGCTTATGAAGACGCCACTGCCGGCGAATACCTGGATGAACGACTGAGAGAAATCGGGCTGAAAAAATAGCTCTTAAAGAATATTGGTAGGATCCCGGCTGAACGGCCGGGATTTTTTGTTGCCATCCATCCTGATTTCAGACCTTTTGCACATTCCTCCCAAATATTTTTAAATTCCGTAAAATCGCTGAAAGTCACACTGGGCAAGGTTCTTAGTCAAAGCCGGTTATCTTTCTATAAAGATTACCTTCCTTTGGTTGGTACTTTGTGTTGCATAGTACTGAAAATCTTCCTATGTTTGTGTTGTCAAGTTGACAAGAGATAAAAATCCGCCGGAGGCAGGCAGCCAAAAACGGAGCAAACTAAACCTTATCAAACCTTATCCAGACTCCCTGCCTGCCCCCGGCAATTAAATAAAGCGCATATGAATATTGAGAACACACAAAGCCAGATGCGGAAAGGGATACTGGAGTTTTGTATCCTCTCCATCATCCGCCGGGGCGAATCTTATCCCAGTGATATTGTGGAAGAAATGAAGGGAGCCAACCTTAACATCTTTGAGGGTACCCTGTACCCTTTGCTAACCAGGTTAAAAAATGCAGATATGCTCACCTACCGCTGGGTAGAAAGCAATTCAGGGCCGCCCCGCAAATATTTTTCACTCACAGAAAAAGGACAAGTTTTTTACAATGAACTGGAAGCTACCTGGAAAGAACTGGCCAACGCGGTGAATGCACTGGCCAAAAAAACAGACAGCATGCCAGATACCACTAACCAAAACCCATCCTTCTAACTTCAACTTCAAAACACCAGTACAATGAAAAAAATTATCAATATAAACTTTCAGGGCCGGGTAATACCTATCGAAGAGACGGCCTACGATACCCTGAAGCAATATGTAGACAGCTTGCGAAGGTATTTTGCCAATGAAGACGGTAGAGATGAAATTATCAACGACATTGAAAGCCGTATTGCCGAACTGTTTTCTGAACGCCTGAAACGCGGCAGTGCCTGCATTACAGACGAAGACATTAATGCTGTCATCACCAGTATGGGTCGCCCGCAAGACTTTGAAGAACAAGCCGGTGCAGCAGCAGAAGCTACCGGCGCTTACCAGGGCAGCTACCAGCAAACCCAAACACCGCCTCCCAATTACGGCAGCAATGTTGGCCGCGGTCGGTTATACCGCAACGCAGACGATAAAATCATTGGCGGTGTCTGCAGCGGGCTTGCCAATTACCTGGGCATAGACCCCGTTATTCTGCGCGTGATCTTTGTGATTTTGTTTGGCGCGCTCTTCTGGGTTTATATATTGTTGTGGATCATTGTACCATCGCAGTCTTTACAAACCAATATTACCAAACGCCTGTACCGCAATGCAGACGACCGGGTGATTGCCGGTGTATGCGGAGGCCTTTCTTCTTACTTTAATATAGACAGCTGGATTCCACGCCTGGTATTTGCATTGCCGTTAATCATCGGTCTTATATCGGGTACCATGAATGCCATTTGGTGGAACTGGGATTTCGGATTTGCGCCCCGCGTTATTACCGGTTCACTGGGCAGCACCCTGTTCCTTACTTATATTATACTGTGGATAGCTGTTCCTTTTGCATCCACCGCCTCAGAAAAACTGGAAATGCGCGGCGAAAGGGTTGACCTTAACTCCATCCGTGATACAGTAAAAGAAGACCTGGAGAACTTTAAAACAAGAACAGAAAAATGGGGACAGGAAGTAAAACAAACTGCCCAGGATTTAGGCAGCCGTGCCAACTCATTCGGTCAAACAGCAGGTACACATGCCCGTCAGTTTGCATCGGAAGCGGCACCGCTGGCAAGAAGGGCCGGTAGCGGCATCGGCCATGTAATTGGCCTCTTGTTCAAGGTGTTCTTTATGTTCATTGCAGGTTGCATTGCCATTGCACTACTGGGGGTTTTGATTGCCTTGTTGTTTGGCGGCATGGCCACTTTTCCGCTAAAGAATTTTTTCCTGGAAGGCGCCGGACAAAATATGCTGGCCTGGGCTACCCTCATACTTTTCCTGGGTGTGCCATTAGTGGGGCTGATTACCTGGTTGGTAAGGCGGATTATGGGTGTGCGTTCTAAAAACCATTACCTCGGTTATACATTCGGCGGTTTGTGGGTGGTAGGCATCTTTTGCCTGGTATTTCTGATTGGGTCTTTTGCCCGCGATTTTAAAGTACGGATGCCTGTAGAAGATAAGATTGCCGTGGTACCGCCCAGCACCGGCAAACTATATGTTAATGTAGAACGCGCCAATATGGAATACTACCAGGGCGACTGGTTTGGCTTCCGCTTTAATGATGAGATCCCGGTTTACGGCGCCAATATGGACACGTTGATGTTAAACAATGTAAGAATTAAACTGGCAAAAAGCAAAGACAGCAACTACCATGTAATACGCGTTCGCCTTAGCCAGGGCAACACCCGCGAACAAGCGGTGAACAGTGCGCAGAAAATCCGTTTCAACGTAGACCAGCAAGATAGTATTCTTAACCTTGCCGAGGGTTTTGCAGTAAGCAGTACAGATAAATTCAGGGGGCAGCAGGTACTGATCATTGTAGAAGTTCCGGTAGGCAAAAAAATACAGATGAGCCCCGAACTTGGCCGTTACTCCTGGTTCAACATTAATGTTAACAACAGAAGGGGCTGGAACATTGGTTATGACGATTACAACAATGAAAGCTATGGATGGGATCCAAATGTAGAATACATTATGACCCCGGAAGGCAACAAACGCTTATCTGAACTGGACCCCGTTGAATTAAAAAACGGCCGCTTTAAAATAATTATCGACAGCGATGGTGAGAAGACGCATATTGAAGGCGATTTTGAAAACAAGGGTGATAAGAACCACTATCGTTATAAACAACTGGAAGATTCTATCAAAGAAAAAGCAAAAGACAAACTGCGTGAAGAGCTAAGGGTACAGGACAGTATCAAAAGAGAAAAACGATTAAAAGAAATTATTAAAACAAGCACTACCGACACTAAAAACCAGCAAGAAGAAGACGAAAACAGCGGAACCGCTTTTAGTGCAGGCCATTTTGTTTCGCCCATGATGGTGATTGCCGGCATCATTCATCAATAGTATCTTTTTATAAACCTGCATGCCGCTGCACCAACCCATCAGTTGGCAAGCGGGGTTGAAGTTGGAACACAGCCCGTCATTTTTTAATGAGGGGCTTTTTTACCGCACCGCCTTAACTTTTCTACCATTTTCTTAATCATAAAAAACACTGCCATGAAAAAAAACCTATCAACACCTGCGCTGGTAATTATTGCCATTTGTGTTTTGCTTGGCTGCCACCGTGGCGGCCGGCACAGTCTTGATGTAAGCGTTTCCGAATCGCGCAGCTCCTATAAAATGCAGGCGTATTATAACCGCAGTAAAACCGACGAAGTGCAACGCTATATTAACCGGCAGCTGGCCCCTAATGGATTATTTAGCTCCGCAGATGACTATTTTGATGCGCATACACAGCTCAACGATAAAACTCGTTTCTATATAAAGTCTTCTCCCGGCAGACTGGTCATCAAATTAAACAAGCGCGAAAATTCTTATGCTTCGTATGTAAGAATCAAAAACATGTGCGAAGGGCTGGCCGGCATTGTAAAAAATTAGCCTGCAAATTGCTAACCTGCATCAATAAGATCAAACAAACAGTCATTACTTATTAACAAGCACAAATTAATATTGCATGCGCTATAAGAAAATTGTATTCCTTCTGCTGGCTGCATTGATGGTGCGGGCCGGTTTTTCACAGCCGGCAGATAAATCAAAGCTAGACCAGTATTTTCAACACCTGGGCGATAATAATAAGCTGATGGGCGCCGCAACAGTGCTGCGAAACGGTAAAAATATATACACTTGTTATAGCGGCTTTGCCAATATTGCGGCAAAAATAAAACCAGATACCAATACAATGTATCGTATTGGTTCTATTTCAAAAACAATTACCGCCACGCTTATTTTAAAAGCGGCAGAAGAAGGAAAGCTTGATCTTTCGCAAAGCATACAAACATTTTTTCCATCTATCGCACATGCAGATCAAATAAAAATTGCCGATTTACTTAACCACCATAGCGGTATACACAATTTTACAGGTGGTAATTATATAAACTGGTACACCCAGCCTAAAAACCGGCATGATTTGGTAGACACCATCGCAAAAGGCGGAAGTGATTTTGTGCCGGGTACAAAAGCCGCGTACAGCAACTCCAACTATGTATTATTATCATTTATACTTGAAGATGTGTACCACGCCCCATTTGAAAGTATTCTCAACAATGTCATCACACAGCCTTTACACCTACGGCATTTCCGGTTTGGCGATAAACAACTGGCCGTAAAAAACAAAGCCATCTCTTATTATTTTGAAGCCGGCTGGAAAGCAAATGCTGAAACGGATCTCTCCATTCCTATGGGCGCAGGAGGAATTGTATCTTCTGCTGAAGATTTGGCCAAGGTACTTAATGCCCTCTTCCAGGGTAAAATAATATCTCTACAAATGCTCAACAAAATGAAGGCGCAAACAGACGGTTTTGGTTTTGGTCTTTTTGAAAAAAATATAATAGGAAAAACCGCCTACATGCACGATGGGGCCATTGATGGCTTTAATTCATTCTTCTATTATTTTCCTGAAGATGAAACGGTTTATGTATTGCTCTCCAATGCAGAAAACAGTAACCTGGATGCGGTAAACAACCTGGCATTGTCTGCTATTTATAATATGCCTTTGGTATGGCCCACAATAAACACTTACACTGTTTCTGCCAATACGTTTGACCAGTATACGGGCCGGTATACCAGCAAGGCCAGCCCGTTGGTTATTGACATTTCGACCCGCAATAATTTTTTACTGGCACAACCGCAGGGCCAGAGACTATATACCATGGAGCCTGTAGGCAATCACATTTTTTCTCACGAAAAGACAAATGTTACCCTTACGTTTAACCCAGCACAAAACGAAATGTTGCTGAAACAGGGTTCGCAAACCATTGTATTTAATAAACAATAAACTAATCCTGCGCTCCACCCCGATCATTTAAGTGACTACTAACCTTTTATTGGTAAGCAGCCCGGCAAGCTTTATTTTTGCCCACCGCATTTACCAATCATTTCTATCATGAAAGAAACACCGTTTACAAAAAAACACATTGCACTGGGCGCAAAAATGGCTGAATTTGCCGGCTATAATATGCCTATCAGCTATTCGGGCATCAATGATGAGCATGCAGCTGTACGTAACAATGCCGGAATTTTTGATGTAAGCCATATGGGTGAGTTTATTATCAAAGGCGAACATGCGCTCGACCTGATACAGCGTGTAACTACCAACGATGCTTCCAAATTAACCGCCGGCAAAGCACAATACAGTTGCCTGCCCAATGAAGAAGGTGGTATTGTAGATGACCTGCTGGTGTATTGCCTGGAAGAAAATAAATCTTACATGATTGTAGTAAACGCTTCCAACATTCAAAAAGACTGGGACTGGATAAGCAATTACAATACTAAAAATGCTGAGATGCGCAACATCTCAGACAAAACCTGCCTGCTGGCCATACAAGGGCCCAATGCCACCAAATTGTTGCAGCCGCTTACAGAAATGGATATTTTGAACCTGAAATATTACACGTTTACCAAAGGCAGGTTTGCCGGTGTTGACAACGTAATAGTAAGCGCTACCGGTTATACCGGCGCCGGCGGTATAGAAATTTACTTTGAGGATAAGGAAGACCATGCAGAAAAAGTTTGGAACGCCATCTTTGAAGTAGCCGGTCCGTATGGGTTAAAGCCCATTGGCCTGGGCGCCCGAGATACCCTGCGCCTCGAAATGGGCTATTGCCTGTATGGCAATGATATAGATGATACTACTTCCCCGCTTGAAGCCGGCCTGGGCTGGATAACCAAGTTTACAAAAGATTTTACTTCGCGCGCCATTTTTGAACGCCAGAAAGCAGAGGGCGTAGAACGCAAATTGGTTGGTTTTGAAGTACTTGAGAAGGCCATTCCGCGCCACGGCTATGAGATCAAAGATTACAGCGGCATGACCATCGGGCATGTTACTTCAGGTACGCAATCGCCCAGCCTGGCCAAAGGCATCGGTATGGGATATGTGCGTACGGTATTCTCTAACCTGGATGCCAACATATTTGTAAAAGTGCGCGATAAACTGGTACCGGCCAAAGTGGTAAAATTTCCTTTCAGTTAATATAATCTGGAAAGGTTTTTGCGTTGAAGATGGAGCAAATCCAATCTATAATGAAAGCCATGCCTACCATTCACCTCACCACCTTTATTGCTGCGCCCGTTGAGCGCGTTTTTGATCTCAGCAGAAGCATCGATGTACACAAAAAAGCATTGGCCCATACCAATGAGCAGGCCGTTGCCGGCACCACCTCCGGATTAATCAACAAAGATGAAACCGTTACCTGGAAGGCTAAACACCTTGGTAAAGTACGGGTATTGAAAGTGAAGATCAGCAGCATGCAAACACCGCAGTCTTTTACTGACGAACTGGTTGATGGAGACTTTAAAGAAATGAAACATGAGCATCATTTCAAGTCCATCAAAAACGGCACTTTAATGATTGACCTTTTCTCTTTTGAAAGCCCTTATGGTGCTGCAGGAAAAATCTTCAATTATATATTTCTGAAACGCTATCTCCGCAAATTGCTCGAACGCCGCAACCTGGCCATAAAAGAATATGCAGAAGGCGATAAATGGAAATTTTTATTGAATAAATAAAATAATTTCCATTGATAATACCTTGCACGCTGAAACAATGGCTGATTTCCGCAGCTGGTAAGGGGCGGTTCTATTAACCTTCCCTCGGTTTTGCCCAAGCCCCATTCGCTCCTTGCCATTCACAACTTGCGTTTATCTTTGCCGGCAATTATGACTACTACAAAGCCTGAATTATATACTTCGTTATCGCCCGCCCTGCTCAATTTATATGATGTAAGCAATTCCATTGTTGTAATTATTGATGTACTGAGGGCCACTTCTACCATTGCCACCGTATTGTACAACGGTGCCAAAGCCATTATACCGGTAGACAGTGTGGGCCGGTGCATTGAAATCAGCAAACAAATCAGCGGCATTACTGCGGGTGAACGCGATGGAAGAATTGCGGAAGGCCTTGAGTATGGCAACTCTCCTTTTGAATACCCCCGCGACTTCATTGAAGGAAAAACGCTGGTGCTTACCACCACCAACGGCACACGGCTGTTGCACATGGCGCTAGACAGGGGTGCCAAACAAATTATTACCGGGTCTTTTCCCAACCTTAGCCGGGTATGCAGTTACCTGTTAGCGCAAAACCTGCCGGTGGTACTTGCCTGCGCAGCATGGAAAGACCGGGTAAATATTGAAGACATGCTTTTTGCCGGTGCAGTTATTAACAGCATAAGACATCAGTTTACCATCAACTGCGACTCATCGGGCATTGCGGAAACAACCTGGCTAACGGCAACAGAAGATCCATACGGATTTATGAAAGCAAACAACGCGTCGCATTACCTGCGCCTCAGTAACTATGGGTTGGAAAAAGACATCCGGTATTGCCTTACACCAGACACCGCTCCGGTGTTGCCTTTTTATGAAGATGGCAAACTGATTTTGCAACAGTAAAACCCATTTTTCTGCATGGTTGCCAGCCACTTCACAATTAATCCACCTTCTGTAAAATGAGGTTGGCTATTGATTAAAAATATGTAGTTTCGTCACAAATCAAAGCTCCGTATGAAGTTTATTGTTTCATCTTCGGCACTACTAAAACATTTACAGCAGATTAGCGGGGTAATAAACGCCAACACGGTATTGCCCATACTGGAAGATTTTTTGTTTGAAATAGAGAAGAATAAATTGACCATTGTAGCCACCGACCTGGAAACAGTGATGCGCATACACCTGGAAATTGAAGCAAAAGACAGCGGCAAAGTTTGTATTCCCGGAAAGATTTTACTGGATTCATTAAAAAACATTGCCGACCAGCCGCTTACTTTTAATATAGACAAAAGCTTTGCAGTAGAAATTACCAGCGACAATGGTAAGTACAAGGTAATGGGAGAAAACCCTGACAATTTTCCCAAAGAACCCGCAGCAGATGATACCACTTCTTTTACCATGACTTCTAATGCGCTGGTAACCGGCATCAACAAAACATTATTTGCGGTTAGCAATGATGATTTGCGTCCGGCCATGACAGGTGTATTTTTTGAACTGGATAAGAAGTTCATCCAATTTGTGGCCACAGATGCGCACCGTCTTGTTAGGTATAAAAGAACAGATGTTGCCTGTCCTAAATCAGATTCATTTATTGTTCCTAAAAAACCTTTATCGCTGCTCAAAAGCGTTTTGCCATTCAACGAAGATGAAATTACACTCAGCTATAACAGCAATCACCTTTTTGTAAAACATGGCAATACCCAAATGAGTTGCCGGTTAATTGACGCCCGCTTCCCAGATTATAAAGTGGTAATTCCGGCAGACAATCCGTACAAGCTGGTGGTTAATAAAACCGATTTCCAAGGGGCACTCCGCCGGGTAGTAGTATTCAGCAATAAAAGCACCAACCAGGTGGTATTAAATATACAGGGAAGCGAACTGCAGCTGGCAGCGCAGGATGTTGACTTCAGCTTTGAAGGCAATGAGAGAATGAAATGCCAGTATGATGGCGAAGACCTGGGCATAGCATTCAACGCCAAATTTTTGATTGAAATGCTGGGTGGCGCAGACAGTGATGAAGTGAGGATGGAACTTTCCACTCCCACCAAAGCGGGCATCATAAAACCAACTGAAGCAGAAGAAGGCGAAGAATTGCTGATGCTGGTAATGCCGCTCATGCTGAATAATTAATTGGGTACACGCTGAACAGAAAAGATACCTGGTAATACCACTCAGGTATCTTTTCGAGTTTTTAAAAATAGACTCTCCCCCCGATTTAGAATTTTGTTGCCTTAGATAAGTTGCTTTTTTAAATCGTTTTTGCTAGGCAGGTATAACTTGTATTCTTTGGCAAAAATGGTCTTGTTATCTTTAGATAGCGTAAATTCAACCACCGTCTTATTTTCCTCTTTACAAAGAATAATTCCAATTGTGCTGGCTTCTTCCTTCAGTTTTACTTTTCGGTCATAATAATTTACATACATCTGCATTTGTCCAATATCCTGGTGGGTAAGTTTTCCAATTTTAAGATCTAAAAGAACATAACACCGTAACAGGCGGTTATAGAAGACTAGGTCGATATAAAAATTGTCTCCTTCAAGTGAAAATCTTTTTTGTCTCCCTTCAAATAGAAAACCCTTGCCCAGTTCCATCATGAAGTGTTCTAATCGTGAGATGATGGCGTTTTCCAAATCAGATTCGGAATAGCTTTCTTCCTCTTTTAGATCTAAGAACTCTAGCACGGTATGATGTTTTAATGCATCGGTGGGCCTTAGCATTACCTGACCGTTCTTAGCCAGTTCTTTCACCCGCCTCTTATCTTTACTCAATGCAATACGTTCATACAGGGATGAATTAAACTGCCGTTGCAGCTCTCTTACCGACCAATTACCCTGTATTGTTTCAATTTCATAAAAACTCCTTTCGCTATCATCGTCAATTTTCAACAGTTGAATATAATGCGTCCAACTGAGGGTAAATGAGGTTTTGAATTCCTCAATCGGTGATTGAGGAATCTTAGTGCCTTGTCTTTTCACTAATTTTCTACTGCTTGGCTTGGCAACTCTTTTACTGTATATCTTGTAGAATTTTCGGATATACTCAAGATTGGTAAGGGAGTATCCTTTACCATAGGCCTTTGTAAGCTTTTCGCTTAATCTTATCAGTAATTGTTTTGAATATCCGGCTCGTTGATCTCCGTTTTGTTCTTCTTCTACAATAATTTTTCCAATCTGAAAATAGGTCAACACCATCATAGAATTCACATTCCGCACAATACCTGACTGGGCATTTTCAATCAGTATTTTTATAGAACTGTAAACATTCCTACTGCCTTTTTTCATAATCTTCGTCATCGTCTTGTATTGCTTAATGGCAAGGCCCGGTGAAGTAAATTGTGTACTTCGGTTTTTCTGTTGATTACATCTATTTGACATTTCGGTATCAGTCTGGTACCTATCCCTCTTTTCTTTTTACCACCAGGTACCAGTCATTCTCCAGCGGTAGCCAGCCATAATCGTAACAGAAAAAATAGACATTGCCTTTTTTGTTGGTATAGGTGTGGGTGTGGTATTTAAACTGGATGCCCTTGTGCAGCAATTTGTCTTTGGTAGTTTTAACACTGTCTTCTCCGGCGGCGAGGCAACCGGTCAGTATACGCCGGTTCTTCATCAATGCGTTGTTGACGTTGCGCACATAATTGTTGCTGCCCGATTTAAGATCATTATTATAAACATTGCGGCAATAATCGTCGCAAAATTTCTTATCTGACCGGCCTTTTACAGGTTTACCGCAGGCCATGCAGACTCTGTCCGTTGATTGTTGTATCATCAGCAATGGATAAGGTTTGTAAAGAAAGATACTGAAAGTTTTTCTATCCATAAGCGTTTACAAACGTTTACATCCGAACATAAATATTTAAAAACCGGCTAACCGTTTTGCAGCATATCATCTTTGTGTTGTTGGTCAATGGCGCCGTTGACAAACCGAAATAAAAAAAATTTATACACCGCCTTACTGGTACGGGAAGTACAGGGAGGCAAGAAATTTACAACTATGTACGCATTAAAAAACAAAGTGCAATTGATTGGTCATTTAGGCAACCAGCCAGATATACGCAATACCGAGAGCGGTAAAAAACTGGCACGCTTCCGTGTTGCTACCAATGAAACATACCGCAATAATAAGGGCGAAAAAGTGTCGGACACCCAATGGCATACACTGGTAGCCTGGGGCAGGCTGGCAGAAATAGCAGAAAAATACCTTAACAAAGGAAGTGAAGTTGCTATTGAAGGAAAACTTGTGCACCGCACCTATGAAGACAAACAGGGTGTCAAAATTTACACAACAGAAATACAGGTAAACGAAGTACTCTTGCTGGGTTCAAAGGCGGGAGCGCAATAGTAAATACTCCATAAAGAATTTTCGTCATGGGTTTGCAGGCGCAGTACCGGTACATAATCATAAACTACTGTCTGTGTTTGTATAACCCATGGCGAAAATTTTATTAATCAAGGATGTCATAATCATTGATATTAATAATTCATTATTGGAAGCATTTGCAGGCAAACACCCGTAATTCTTTTATAAAGGTCTGCAGTGCATTACCAGTTCATCATATTATGATTTGGGGACGCCTCAGCAACCAATCATTTTTCTGCGCACAATAACAGGATTACTAATTTTGATAAAACTCCGTTATTCCGCTTTTGTAAAAACGTTTATTCCATGTTACAAACAGACGCCTCTAATACCTTATTTAAACTGGCGGCGGATCTTGTTAATAATACATCTCGCCACATCTTTTTAACCGGTAAAGCCGGAACAGGTAAAACAACCTTTCTTAAACATATTAAGGAGCATACTCATAAACGTTCCGTAGTAGTTGCACCAACCGGTGTGGCGGCTATTAATGCAGGTGGGGTAACCATGCACTCCTTTTTTCAATTGCCATTCGGTCCCTTCATACCCGGCACCCAAAGGGGCTTTACAGACAACAACGATTCGGTGGCCGATAAACACAGCCTTTTCAAAAACATCCGTTTTGCCGCAGATAAGCGTAATCTGCTGATGGAGCTTGAGTTGTTGATCATCGATGAAATAAGTATGGTGCGGGCAGACATGCTGGATGCAATGGATACCATACTGCGTCATTTTCGTAAAAAACCAAATCAGCCCTTTGGCGGTGTGCAGATTTTATATATTGGCGATATGTACCAGCTGCCGCCGGTTGTTGCCAACAATGAATGGGATATACTCCAGCCATTCTATCAAAGCCCATTTTTTTTTAGCGCTCATGCACTGCTGGAGGAGCCTCCGCTGTACATTGAATTAAAAAAGATCTACCGGCAAACTGACCAGCAATTTATAGATGTATTGAACCGTGTAAGAAATAACCAGCTTACCGACGCCGATTTTACATTGCTCAACAACCGTTACCAGCCCGGCTTTAACCCTGCCTCAGCGGGTAGTTACATCACATTAAGTACACATAACCGTAGCACAGACGCCATCAATACTGCTGCACTTGAAAAATTACCCGGAAAGATGGTGGTATTCAGAGGCGCCATTTCCGGCGAGTTCTCAGATAAGGCACTGCCCACAGATATCAACCTCTCGTTAAAAGAAGGTGCCCAGGTAATGTTCATTAAAAATGATTCCGGAACTGACAGAAAGTTTTTTAATGGCAAACTGGCCATTATAAAAAAGATGGGCGACAATGAAATAACCGTCACTGCCAATAACAATGAACATGATGAGATCACCATTGAACGCGAAACCTGGCGCAATATCCGTTACAATTATGATAAAGAATCAGACAGCATTAAAGAAGAAGAAATGGGCAGCTTCACCCAGTATCCACTAAGGCTTGCCTGGGCGGTCACCATCCATAAAAGCCAGGGGCTCACTTTTGACAAAGCCATTATTGATGCGGGCAACTCCTTTGCGGCCGGGCAGGTATATGTTGCCCTTAGCCGCTGTACTTCGCTTGAAGGGATGGTGTTATTGTCAAGGCTTCACCGTTCATCTGTTGCCACCGACCCACGGGTAATAGCGTTTGCGCAGAAAGAGGCAGCGGCCGAGGCATTGCAGGAAATATTGCAGGCAGAGCAACAACAATATTGGGCAGCCGAACTGGTTAAATGCTTTGAGTATAAAAAGATAATCGATGCCATGGCCAGTTTCAGGGAACTGGTTCCGGGTAAAAAGTTACCAGATACGCAAAGTGCATTGTCTTTAAGCCATCTGTTATTAAGTAAAGCAAGAGAACAGTCGGTCATTAGTGAAAAATTTCAACACCAGTTGCGGTATTTGCTACAACAGGTAGAAGAAACGGGCAATATCTCCACACTTGAAGAAAGGGTTAATGCAGGCATTGCCTATTTGGTAAAAGGTGTGGGAGAAGAACTTTTACTTCCACTGCAACAGCACCTCGCTTCTGTTAAACATGTAAGCCGGTTGCGTAAATACATAACCGAACTGGCCGGTATAGAAGGGTTGCTAATACAACAGGTTAAAAAAATGATTGGTGCAGCTTACGGCGATATCATCTTTTGTAAAGACGCGGATACATACAATCGGTATACCACTGCATACATTGCACCGTCTACCAATAATAAGGGTGCAAAAAACACTTCCATAAAAGGCAGCAGCCAGGCAGAAAGCCTTGGCCTGTTTAGAAAGGGTAACACCATTGCCGAGATAGCAGCCCTGCGCCAACTTACAGAAGGCACTGTGAGCGCGCATTTGGCCACGTTTGTGCTTACCGGGGAGATTGATGCACTGGAATTGTTAAGTGCCGATCAGTTGAATACCATGCTGCCTGTTGTAAAAGAAGTGGGCGGCATTGCAATAACTCCCATTAAAGAAATATTGGGTGATGACTTTTCGTATACAGACATCCGGATTGCAATGAATCATTGGCAAAGATTGCAGCAGAAGAATGTTAACCCATAGTTATGCACTATGCATGGCTGGTATTGTGTATAATTTTTTTTTTACATTACCATTTATTTAGAATAGTTTATTACTTTTAATTAATACAAAAAAACTATTCTATATAGTTGTTATTTTATCTGATGAATGCTTTAATGATAAACAACCATTTCAAACCCCATTTTTAAAGCCTGCATGACAACAAAATCAGCCGCCGCCCAGACACTCCGGTTAATAAGCAACAATGGTTTTGCCGAAGTTTGGAAAAACGAAACTACCGGACAGCAATCGTTACATGCCACTACATCGTTTGCCCCGGGAGATGTTATCTGCTCTTTTCATGCAGGTACCACTTCGTCGGTTGTAACCTACCTCACCGTTCAGATAGATGATGACAAACATATTACCCTGCAACCTGAGTTTCTGCAATACATTAACCACAGTTGCTCCCCCACGGTTTTCTTTGATACTACGCTGATGCAACTGGTTTGCCTGGCCGAAATCAATACCGGCGATGAGTTTACCTTCTTTTACCCTTCAACAGAATGGGAAATGGTACAACCGTTTACCTGCTATTGCGGTTCTACCAATTGCCTAACCACTATTGAAGGCGCATCTCATATAAAAGATGATGTACTTGACCAATACAGGTTAACTGATTTTATTAAACGTAAACTAAAAAACAAGCAGCAGTACTAACTGTCTCTGTGTTTATGTCGTCACCGGAAAGTTTACATAAAAGCGATTTACAGCAACGCAAAGTTTGGGTGCTGGCCCCGCAACTTCATACCGGAGACGCCAATGTTGACTACTACTACGATTTTTCTCAAAGTATAGAAGAATATACCAGGGCCTTTGCGGCACTCGCTACCGAATGGGTATGGCAACCCGTTACCATGCAGAATTACAGGGATGTAATAGACATGATAGAAATGGATACCACCGCCCTTCCACCTGTTATTCTGAATTTATGTGATGGCGATGAGATCAATGGCACCCCGGGCATTTCTGTGCTGAAATACCTGCACCAGAAAAAAATGATCTATACCGGCGCTAATGAGCACTTCTATGATATCACCACCTCTAAAATTGTAATGAAAGAGGCGTTTGACAAAGCAGGCATTGCCACACCGGCCTGGCGGGTGATCACAGAAGATGGCGCCTCCCTTCAAAATATATTTAAACAACTTGGCCAACCGCTGATTGTAAAACCCGCCGTATCTGGTGGTAGTATGGGTGTTGGTATTAAATCAGTAGTAAGTACACGGGAAGAACTGACTGCCCAATTAAAAATTTTATTTGATGGCTACCGCGGCTGGAGTCTTACCGCAGGCGGGGTAATAGCCGAAGAATATATTGCGGGCCCTGAATTCACCACGTTTATTGTGGGCGATGCAGACAAGCCCAATAAAAGTATTTTGTATACACCTGTTGAACGCGTCTTTCATCCCGCACTTCCTGACAATGAAAAATTTCTTTCGTTCGACAGGCTCTGGGAAACTTATGATGAAGAGACACCCCTGCCCAATGACGAACCTTTTTATACCTATCACCATCCAGATAAAAAGCTGATGGCCTCCATTACCAAACTTAGCTGGGATGCATATGTGTCGGTTGGGGGTAAAGGTTATGGCAGAATAGATTTGCGGATGGATAAAAACACCGGCAAGTTGTACGTCCTGGAAGTAAATGCACAATGCGGCATCAGCGAAGATGAAGATTATACTTCTATCGGCGCTATTTTGCGTTTGTCTGGAAACACCTTTAGCCAAATGGTGGCCGCTATCATTGACAATGCCCTGGCAAGAAGAAAAGGAAGAAAACCTGTACCCAAAACCAAAAAGACCGTTACAAGAACAGAAAAACGCCTCATCAAACAAGGCTGAGTTCTGTGCAATACAAACAGCGCCGCGGCTTGGCTGCAAATTGTATAATGAAAGACCGCCATCCTCCTGTCTCAAAACGCTACTCTTAATATTCTTATCAGTTGTTTTATGAAAATATGCGTACTGCAACCCGACTACTCGGCCTCGTCTGTAGATTATAAAAACTATGACCCGCCCCGTAACATAGCCAGCCTGTTGCCCAACGACACTGTAGACAATGTGTTTCTAAGTAAGCTGCATACCTACCGGCAACTGAAAGAGCTAAAAAATAAGGGCTACGATATTTTTGTAAATCTCTGCGAGGGTTACCTTGAATGGGATGTTCCTTCTATAGATGTGGTATATACATTGGAGCTGTTGAACATGCCGCATACCGGCCCGTCATCACTCTTATATGATCCCCCAAAAGAACTCATGAAGTATGTTGCCTATACAGAAGGTGTACTTACCCCGCCGTATGTACTGGTTGAAAATATGGAAGACGTTGAAAGAGCCATCGAACAATTGCGTTTTCCTTTGTTTGTAAAACCTGCCAAAGCCGGCGATAGCCTGGGGGTGGATGAACACTCCCTGGTAAAAAACAAACAGGAGCTGAAACAAAAAGTAGCTGAAATCATTAATGAATATGAGCAACTGCTGGTTGAAGAATATATAAAAGGCCGCGAGTTTACCGTACTGGTAGCAGCCGATCCTAATAACGAAAAAGAATCTGTTGTCTTTAAACCCATTGAGTTTGTTTTCCCAAAAGGCAATCAGTTTAAAACATATGCACTCAAAACATCTGAATTGCACCCCGATAGCAATATACCCTGCAAAGATCAGATCATAGACCAGCAATTGCGCCGCGCCGCCCAACGCATTTTCAGAAGCTTTGGTGGTGTGGGTTATGCAAGAATGGATTTCCGCAGAAACGACAATGGCGAACTCTTTTTCCTGGAAGTGAACTTTACCTGCTCCGTATTTTATACAGACGGATACGAAGGTTCTGCCGATTATATACTCAAACACGATGGCATTGGCCAGGCCGGCTTTCTGAAACATATAATTGCAGAAGGCGTGGCACGCCATGCCAGGAAACAGTTAAAATACCAGATGAAGGGCAACGCCATCGCTGGATTTGGCATTTATGCCACCCGCCCTGTAATTTGCAATGAGCTGATTTTTAAGGGTGAAGAGAAGCCACAGCGCCTCGTCACCCGCCGCTACGTTGAACAAAACTGGAACTCCGAAGAAAAAGAAATCTTCCGCCGCTACGCATACCCTGTAAGTAATGAAGTATTTTTGCTCTGGGATGATAGCCCCGCCGGATGGGCTCCGCAAAACCATAGTTGTGAACCCAACACAAAATATGAAGGCCTCAACATTGTAGCCCTTCGTAACATTGAAAAAGGAGAAGAACTAACACTGGATTACGCCTCTTTTCTTGATGATGAACACATGGAGCCTTTTCATTGCCGGTGCGGTGCTGCCGCCTGTCGCGGTCTGATCACGGGAAAACCAGAGAACTCGGTTACCATCCGTGAGCAAGAGATCGCCGGAGCTTAAACGGACTCCTCTATTTCCGGTCATACTAACCCATTCATTCAAACGCGCGTATGCTATATGGCATGGCCCGGCATTGTATTGAATTAATGTATTGAACTGGAACCTATGACACGTTTTGAACTGTTAAAGAAATTAATTGTAAAGCACCGCGGTCAGCTGATCATTACTTATTTGCTGTTTTCTGTTGAAATGCTGGGCACCCTCTTGCGCCCCTTCTTTTTAGGCGAAGCGGTAAATGATCTGATTAAAGGCAGTTACCATGGATTGATTGTTTTATGCGGCGTTCACATGGCGTGGCTGGTAATCGGCACCATCCGCCATCGTTTTGATACCAGAACGTATTCGGCTATTTACACCTCACTGGTAACCCGCTTTCTGGCAAGGCATTTTGGCCGGAAAGATATCAGCAAACTGAGCGCGCATTCCACCCTCGCCCGCGAATTTGTAGATTTCCTGGAGTATGATCTCATTTATGTAATTGAAGCGGCCTATAATCTTCTGGGATCGTTAATATTATTGTGTTTCTATGATCCGGCCATTGTATCTGTTTGCTTTTCTATTTTATTACCGGTAACCGCCATCAGTTATTTTTATGGCAGAAAGATGAGGCGGCTCAATAAAGTAAAAAATGATGAGCTTGAAAAACAGGTAGACATTATCTCTACCGGCAACATACACACCATTCGGCAGCATTACAATAACCTCCGCAAATGGCAGATAAAAATATCTGACCAGGAGGCAATGAACTTCGGTATCATGGAGCTGATGGTGATGATAGTAATAGGAATTTCTTTACTCGTTAGTACCAAAGCACATGTGCCCGCTATACTGGTAGGCGATTTGATTGGTATTTATAATTATATTCTCAAGTTTGTATCCGGCCTCGATACGATCCCTTACACAGTACAGCGGCTGAGTTCACTTACAGATATTACCCGTCGTATTGAACTGGGAGCAGAAGACTTTCCCGACGATGGCGGTGTTACACCCATTAAAAGAAAGCCGATCGTTTTTCAAAAACCGCATAGGGCATCTGCATAATCTATACGTGCCGAACAATTTGTTTTAAGATATGTTGGTATAAAACATGCTACAACCCCGGCGAACAGGGTAATTTTTTTACATGGATATACTCTAGTTTCGTGTTGCACTAACCACACACTGTTGCAGATTACATGGAAGATCAACTTAAAGAAGAACCCGGGCTACTCCTTGTTCCGGCCAGCTTTCGCAAACGCATCGCTAATTATGTGATTGATTTTTTTCTTTTTTGTATAATGGCATCTTTCCTGCTGATGGTATTGGCGCCGATATATCCCTTGGCGGGCAAAATAATGAATAAGCAACCTATTGGCCTGGCCGACCAGTTGTTGATCACTTTCTTTTACGGCTTTTATATGTCGGCAATGGAAGCTTTTTTGAAGGGAAAAACCATCGGCAAGTTTGTTACCGGCACCAGGGCGGTGCAATATTCAGGGGATGCCGTGAGCCCGCAAACTGCGTTTATGCGTGGGCTTATCAGAATGATCCCTTTTCCGTTTGAACAGATTAGCGCATTTTCTTCTTCATTTGAACAAATGAAATGGATGCCTCCAAGTCCGTGGCACGACAGGTGGTCTAAATCGCTGGTGATAGATGAGACAAAATCTATTCTTCCCAAAAACTAAAGGATAGCAATAGTGTTTTAAGACACTTTCTCTTGCTTATCACTTTCTACATCATCTTTGTGTTCTGGTTGCGGAGAAACATTTTTGATGCTTAACTGAAACCGGGTATTGAGGCTTACCTGGTAATTATTGGTAGCTAACAGCTGCTTTATTACATCATCCTGCAAAATAACAGTCGCTAAATCTGGAGCAAGCGGAGAATTGCTGATAACATTGGCTACGCGGCCGTTGGTGAGTTCAATTGTAAACTTATACCCGGCTTTCCTGCCTGTGCCGGCTCTTTCAAAATCAATCCTGTTAAGATCCAGGTTTTGATCACCACTTGCCGAACGCTTCATCAAAATCTTTATAATGGGCAGGTATTTAAGCCAAATATGGGTATACATGAAAATATTTTTTTATAAGTAATGCATCCAAAACTTCGCACATCAACCCACAAAGATGAGCTTTTTAGCTGCCAAAAACGAATTAAAATTAAAATTGGTCGTCATTACCCTTGTTAACGCATTTGCAGATAGTTCAGCTCAAAAACGCTTTTGCGTTCATTAACGGTTCCAGCAATCAGAATCAGTTCCCAAAAATGGAGTTTTTCAACCTAGTGCCAACTCTAATTCTTTGATTATCAGATGAATATTATGGTGGCATACGTATTGGCTTATAGCCTGCATAAGCAACAATTCTATGAAAAAAATTCTACCCTTTATAATTATCAGTCTTATTGCACTGGGTGCAAACGCTCAACTTATCAGCAGGTTTACCTGGGAAACCAGCCCAACCGCGGCAGTTGCCGGAGCTAATGCCCTTTCCATTAGCACTTATGCCACTATAACTACCGGCGGGGTAAATGGCTCAAAAGGATTAAGCCCCGGAGCAGGCAGCAACGATATCAACCTGGTGATAGACGGCGCCAGTTTTAATGTTCCCGCCCTGGATGTGGCCGTCGATTTCAGGCGTGAAGAATCGCAGGCGTCCTTCTTCTATCGCGGCAGTTATTTCAATTTTGGTATGAACGGCGGTAATCTGGTGGCAACCTTTCAGCTGGCGAGCGGTGGTACATTTATTACCATCAATTCTGGTAATGTGTTTGCTATTCCCGACGATCACAGTTTTCATAACTATCATTTTAACTACGATAACAATACCGGTGTTGCAAAAATTTGGGCAGACGGCATTTTGAAATACACTTATACCGGTACTGCAGGCTTGCCTTTGTATTGGACGGGCGCCGGAAATGTTACCATTGGCCGCGAAATGGATGCTACCGGCAGAAATGTTGCCGTACTTGATAATATCATTATTCAAATGCAGGCTAATGCACTGTTGCCTTTGACGCTGGTGTCGTTTTCTGCAGAAATAAAAAATACCAAAGCGGTACTGGGCTGGAAAACAACACAAGAATTAAACGTAAACAATTTTGCGGTAGAACGTTCTTCAGATGGAATTTCTTTTACTGCCATTGCCAGTGTTGCGGCAACCGGTTCTTACAACGGCATCAATACCTACAGTTTTACAGACAGTTCTTTTACAGCGGGCATTGCTTACTATCGTCTTAAAATGGTTAACAGCAATGGAACTTATGCTTATTCATCTGTGAAATCTGTTACTGCCGGCAGCGCCTTAAGTGCATCGGTAAGCGTGTTTCCTAACCCAACCGCAGATTATGTTACCATCAAAATAAACAACGCAAAGGCCGGCCAGTATTATTATACGGTAAATTCAATAGATGGTCGGGCCATTGGCGCATCAACGCTGCAATTCAATAATGGCGTTAACCAGGTGCGCATTGATTTAACAAAGACAGCGGCAAAAGGTATTATCATCATCCGTGTAAGTGATGCTCAAAATACAATGTCAGAAACATTCACTGTAATAAAGAAATAATCTACCGGTTGGCCGTGCATCTGTTATCTTTTTCTTGGAATGGATTTTTTAAGCGGCGGCGGTTCGGGCAAAACAACAGAAGTAACGGTATCTTCTGCCGGTTTTTGATTGATGTTCATTTCTACCTTATTCATCTCTGTTGCCAAAACCCTCACCAGTTCTCTTTCTACCAGGCTTCTGGCATGCACGGGCGACGAAATGCCTACAATAGATAGTTTACCATTGATGGTAATATTGCCAACGAGTGCCGTACTATCCATACCTGGCATATTAGATGCTTTGATGATACTGTAAAAAGGTATAACACCTTTAAAAGTGGTTACTTTATAAAATGGAAATGCCAGGGCGGTAAAATCAAGGTTGTGAAACACCGATACATTTACCATAATAAAATACTGACGGTCGGGCCTTTTCGCAATGCTGTCTACGCTTCTGTAAATGCCGTCATACAGCGGTGGCATGTTCAACCTTAATTGTATGGTACTATCCCTGAAAATATCTTTCAGCAAAAACGAGTCCTTTTTATAATTTACATCGTAAGTACTGCTAACATTATCTGAAGACAAATGATAAGGCAGTACAAACAGGGCATCGCCAATAAGAAATAGTGCTAGCAAACTCCAAAGGAAGATTTTCATCTGCGCGGGCTTTAATGATAAGATAGAACAAGAAAGTTACTACATTCTTCTTATTAAAAACGGGTCTCCGGGTTTGTGTGAGGGAGCCGCCGCTAAAAAGGTTTTCCACTCTCCTTTATAATGTTGGTAAAAAAATTAATACTGCGCTGAAAATCTTTTACAGGCAGGCGCTCATCTATACCATGAAACCCTTTACTGTTAATAAGCGGCGTAAAATTAATAACCCCGTTGCTGATGGCGCGGTAGTTTCTGGAGTCGCTGGCGCCGAGCATTACATAGGGCACAGGTATAACATCATCCAAAGTTTTATACACCGCTTCTTCCATTCTTTTAAAGGCCGCGGAATTGATAGCTGTGAGCGCCGATGGCTCTGTATTGAAATCACCCTTTATAGTAATGGTCACGCGGGCATCATTAATCGTGTTCTTGATAAATGCCTGTACCTGGGCGGTGGTTTCACCCGTAAGGATACGGCTGTTCACAATGGCCCGTGCGTTGGTAGGTATTACATTTTCCCTGATACCACTTTCAATAATAGTTGGAACAATAGTAGTGCGTTGCATGGCATCTCCCTCCGGCGTAGCGCCCAACTTGTTTTGCACACTCGATCGGAATAGCCACAGGTTGTTAAGCGCCATCTTGTTTAAAAAATCATCTGAGGAACCGCTCACCCGTTGAAAAAATTCTTTTACCGGTTCCGTAAGCCGTACAGGCATTTGCGCCGATCTCAATTTGTACAACGCTTTTGCCAGAATGTCTATGGCCGTCTCTGTATCTGGTTTAGAAGAATGACCGCCGGGCTTTTGTACCGCCAGTTCAAAAGTAACATACCCTTTTTCGCCTACACCAATCATTGCAATGGGCCGCTGTACATCTTTTATTTTACCCGTATTGATTTCTCCGCCTTCATCAATAACCATGTCTGCCCGCACATGCATTTTCTGCAAATGGTTTACAATTTCAATCGCACCCGTACCGGTAGATTCTTCATTGTGCCCAAAACATAAAAGAATGGTACGGGATGGCGCAAAGCCCTGCTGCAATAATTTCTCCGTGGCCTCCAATATTGAAATCACCGCGGCCTTATCATCTACCGCACCGCGGCCCCAGATAATGCTGTCTTTTACCTCGCCGCCAAATGGCTGTACCGTCCACAATTTTATGGCAGAGGGTTCTACAGGCACAACATCATAATGGCCCATTAAGATAATAGGTTGCAAAGCGGTATCAGTTCCTTTCCATTCAAAAATATAGCTGTAGTCTTTTATAATGGTTCTCGAAAGCCGCTGGTGCAATAACGGATAAGCGCTTTCCATAAAAACACGAAATTGGTTAAAGTGCGCACTGTCTATGCGGAGTGTATCTTCTGGCGTTACCGTGGCAATTTGTATGGCGGCGCTCATATGTGCAATGGCAGAATCTGGCAACGGCTCCAGTGGCGTTGCCCTGTGATGCGGCCATTCCTGCACGCTCACCGTATTGTAAATAAGTATACCCAGCACCAGCAGCAATGCCGCGCCAATAACGTAGAAAAGCTTTTTCAGCATCGGTAACAGTTGATGTGCCGGAAGATACAAATTCAACCAGTAAACACAGATTTTAATTGAGAGCGATTGCCTGCACGGGTATTGCAAAAATGGCAGTTTGCCGGGAGGGAATAGTTTTTGTGGTGAATACTGCAAAAACCCTCAAACATGACACTAGGAATTATAGCTATATCCATTTTTTTTATGCTTATTGGAATGGTAGTCCAGTTCCGGCTTAAAAGCAAGTTTACAGAATACAGCAAACTGCCTACTTCTTCTGGTTTAAGCGGCAGCGAAGTAGCGCAAAAAATGCTGCGCGATAACGGCATTTATGATGTACAGGTTATCTCTACGCCCGGTTTTCTGACAGACCATTACGACCCTACCAAAAAAACCGTTAACCTGAGCGAAGAGGTATACCAGGCCAGGAGCGTTGCAGCTGCCGCTATTGCAGCGCATGAATGCGGCCACGCCGTACAGCATGCCCAGGCTTATTCTATGTTGCAATTGAGGAGCGCCCTGGTGCCGATTACCCAAGTAAGTACCCGTTTGTCTCAATGGATTATTATTGCCGGCCTTGGTATATTGGGTTTTGGCGGCGGTAATCAAACCATTTTGCTGATTGGTATTATCTTGTTTGCGGTTACCACGCTGTTTACCGTTATAACGCTACCAGTTGAGTTTGATGCTTCAGCCAGGGCGTTGAAGTGGCTGGACTCTGCCAATATTACCAGATCAGTTGAACATGAAAAAGCAAAAGATGCGTTAAAATGGGCAGCGCTTACCTATGTGGTTGCGGCACTTGCTTCCATTGCCACACTTGCCTATTATATTATGCTGTATAACGGGCGTTCAAGAGATTAATTGATGCTTTTAATATAGGTACTGTCCCGGCTGCTTCCTGCGGCCGGGATTTTTTTTTCAGTATATTGTAAATAAACATTCCGTATTGTTAAATGCGGCGGTTGTATTGAGCCGATCTTTAAACGATTAAAAAAACCACACTTACTGCAATGATGAATAAAAGAGTTTTTCTAAAAAGTTTAGCCGCCGCAGGTGCGGGTATGTCACTACCGGTAACGGCCATGTCAAAATGGATAGACGCTTTTAAGAATTATACCCCGGCAGATCTTGCCGCCAATGAAGACTTCTGGGCGGGCATCCGCGCCGGCTACAAATTAAAAACCGGTTATATAAACCTGGAAAACGGTTATTATAATATTTTACCTGAGGAAACGCTGGAGAACTTTATAGCCCATGTGCGCACTGTAAACCTGGAAGGCGCCTATTATATGCGTACGGTACAGTTCAACAATAAAAAGACTATAGCAGAACGGCTGGCTGCTATGGCAGGTTGCAGCCCGGATGAATTGATCATTACACGCAATACTACCGAATCATTGGATATGATCATTGGCGGCTTTCATTGGACGGCCGGCGATGAAGCGGTAATGGCCATGCAAGATTATGGTGCCATGCTGGAAATGTTTAAACTGGTAGCCAAAAAACATGGCGTGGTCAACAAAATTGTGTCGGTGCCCAACCATCCTGCATCTGACGAAGAAATTGTAGACCTGTACGCTGCTGCCATTAGTTCAAAAACAAAGCTGCTGATGATTTCGCATATGATAAACATTACCGGGCAGATACTTCCGGTACAAAAAATCTGCGATATGGCGCACAGCAAAGGGGTGGAGGTAATGGTAGACGGCGCGCACGCATTTGCGCATATACAATACAATATTTCTGATCTGCATTGCGACTATTACGGCGCCAGCCTGCATAAATGGCTAAGTACACCGCTGGGCGCCGGCATTCTCTATGTAAAAAAAGGAAAAGCAGAAAAAATCTGGCCGCTGCTGGCCGAAGGCGACCGCGATCCAAATGATATTACCCGCCTCAACCACATTGGTACGCACCCTGTACATACAGATCTTGCCATTGGCAATGCCATAGACTATTACGAGAAGCTTGGCGCCGGCAGAAAAGAAGCGCGCCTGCGGTGGCTGCAGCGTTACTGGACAGACAAAGTACGCGGCCTGCCAAAGGTGATAGTACATACACCATCTGATAATGTGCGTTCCTGCGGTATTGCCAATGTGGGTATTAAAGGCATGCAGCCTGCCTTGCTGGCCGAGACACTCATGAAAAAATACAACATTTTTACCGTGGCCATTGACTACGCCGAGGCGAACGTGCAGGGTTGCCGCATTACGCCCAATATTTATACTACTCCGCGGGAGCTGGATGTGCTGGTAAAGGCGTTAAAAGAATTATCTGTGTAGAATGATGATGTTTATTTTGCTGGCCTAATTTCAATAGCGCCATGGGTTGTTGAAACTTATAATTATGACGGCCGCCGTATCTGCTGGTTGATGTGCTGCGGGAAGACACAGTACCAACAAATCAGCGATCCATTTCGACTTATTTTTGCAGCACCATCACTTCATTCATAACAAAAGTACTACCCGCTTTGGTCTCAATATTATATACCTTTTGAACGCCGCCCGCTTGTTCGGTTTTGCTCCACACCTTATAGCGGTTATAGATGCCCGTTACTTTGTTAAGGCATAATATCTCATCGCCTTCTTTTACATCGCCTGTTTTCTTTTCGCCGGTTGTTGTCAGCAGCGGATGATTGGGTGTGGCATTGAGCTGTTTGGCCAATAACCGTACCTGCATGCCTTCACCTGATTGGTTTTCGGTGACTGACAACAATACCAACCGGGTAATAGCATAATTTTTTGCTTCATGCGCCACCAGATTGGTTACTTCCACAGAGGCAGATTGCCTGCTAACAGGATCAATTGTAATAACCCGGTCGCCTTTCTTTATCTCACGCAATACTTTTTTGCTGCCATCCCACATTTGTACTTCCATATCGCCCGGAAAACAAATATCCATACCATAGGTACCCGCTTCCCTGGAAATATCTTTTCCATGATTGGCGGCTTTGTATAGCTGAAAGCCAAATTCTTTTGATAAAACATAAGAAAGCTTAAGCACAAAATTGGGCTCCGTTTTGTCTATGGCATGAATATCTTCAAAATACTTCTCCCACACTTTTGCGCCCGCCCTGAAATTGGGAAGACAGGCCTGGTACAATACGCCTTTTTCATTGGTATAAAAAATAAGCGTGCCCAGTTCCTGTTTATTTTCTCTTAATAAAAGCCGGTACAGATCCACACGTTTTTTTTGCCCGTCATCGCCCGTAATAAAATATGGCTTGCGGCTTTCATAGCGGTCCAGCACATAAGTGTTTTCAAATTTAACGTAGGTGTCGTTATCCAGATCCTTTACTTTAAAAGTTTTTGCTTTCTCATATTCATCTATAGAAAAATCATGCAGTTTAGCTGAATCCTGCGCCATAGTTGTATTCAAAACAGAAAACATCAAAATGCCGGCAATAATTTTTTTCATGAAACAGTTGATTCGTTCAGTTATACAATGCTCCGGAAGAAGATTATTTTTTCCGGATATTAGCGTGCAAGGTGATTGTTGTATTATGATATCTCTTTGAATGCGGCGGCAAATGCTTCCATTTCGTCCATTCTTCCAATGCTCACGCGGCACCATTCTTTGTTACTGAATTGCCAGAAGCGTACACCAACACCCCGCTTCTCCATTTCCATTACAAACTGGCGGCTGTCCATTTTAAGCGGAAAAATGACAAAGTTGGTTGACGACGGTACATAATCGTACCCTTCTTTCTTAAGCACGCTGTACAGGTAGTTTTTAGAGGCCATTGTTTTTTGTAAGGCGGCTTTCAGGAATTCGGTATCGTGGTAACTGGCCATGGCCGCGTGCAAAGAGGTAGTAGAAATACCCGCAAAACCGCTGGTATACATAGACAGCTTCTTAATCATATCTGATTGAGCAAATGCATAACCAACACGAAGGCCGGCAAAGCCGTGCAGTTTGGAAAATGTGCGGGCCACAATAATATTCTTACCATTTTTTATGGCGCCGATCATGGTGTTTGCTTTTGGATCGTCCAGGTAATCTATATAAGCTTCGTCTATAAACAGGGTTACGCGTTGCGATACACGGTCAACAAACGATTTCAGTTTATCAATTTCCAGCACAGTGGCGGTGGGGTTATTGGGGTTGCAGATGTACACCAGGCTGGTATTGCCGTCTATTGCTTTCTCCATGGCATCCAGGTCTAATTTAAAATCGGCCGTAAGTGGTACTTTTTTCCAGGTGGCATTCATTTCAGCGGCAGTAGATGGCAGATCTTCATAACTGGGATCGCCGGAAACAATATTACTGCCGGGTTTCTGGCTGAAAAGAATAGCAGCTGCCAGCAAAATTTCTGAAGAGCCAGCACCCAGCATCAGGTTATCTGGTGTCAACCCTTCGGCGTCTGCTATTGTTTGCATTAATTCTTTTGCAAACATAAACGGGTATTGATAGCTCTGAGCCATCGCATCCTGTATGGCCTGTTTTGCCTTGGGAGATGGGCCAAACGGATTTTCATTGGCAAAGAGCCTTGCTTTTAGTTCTTTGGGGCCATTTAAAATTACCGATGCATCAGTAATGCGAAGGTCATTGTAACAGGTATTGACCGGTCTGGCGCCGAGTTTATTAATGAACCCTGGTGCCAGCGACAATCCACCCGCCATTAACATACCTGTTTTTAGCAATTTGCGGCGATTCATGGAGTTTGACATATACGATAGTTTTGGTTATGCGTGATTGATGTAATAGACCAATGGTGCAGCCGGCAACCTTATTGCTGGCTGGTTCGGTTATGCACTGCCGTTACCACAGATCTTGCAGATTCAAACGCACCGGCCATCCATGCATTCAGGTATGTCATGTGCTCACCTGCAAAATACACCTGTTTATCTGGCTGCTGCAGCGCTTTGTAATATGTCTGCCGCTCTTCCTCTGCATACAATGCCCATCCCCCCAGGCTATACAGCGTTTTGTGCCAGCTTACAGAAAAAGAACTTTCAAATTCTTTTGGGTACTGCGGATGTATTAGACTGCCCTTTTGAAGCGCCAGTAGCTCTCTTTCTTTTACTGATAAATCGCCCGTTCTTTTTGCCTTGTCGTTAAAATTGTAATAGCCAACCAGTATACCTTTTGCGCCCAGGTAATCATAAGACGGATAGAATATTTGTGTGAGTTCATTATTAGTATGCGTTATACCGCCATACACCTGTTCATCTTCTTCCCAGAAACGGCGCTTAAACTGTAGCCCTATTTTGCCGGTGGGTATGTAAGTAATGTAGTCAATGGCGCGGCTCACGTCAGAAGAAAAATTATGATCCACATTGCTCAGTACCGGCAACGGAATGGTGCAGATACAAAGGTCGCCCGTTAATTTTTGTTCGCCTGTTTTATTTTTATACGTCACCGCTACGCCTTCCGTTGTATTTTTTATGGCCGTTACTTCAGACTGAAATCTGATCATATGGCCCACCTTTTTTTCAAACGCTTTGGCAATCATATCCATACCGCCTACTGCCTGAAACATAGTCATCTGTAATTCATAAGTGTATTCGGCCACATTGTAAAAATCAGGATCCATTAATCCTGAACCAAGAATAGCTGCCAGCGGCCATGCATCGGCAATGGTTCCTGATTTGTTACCGGCACCGGGGGGAGTGGTATATCCGCGGCGCGCAGATGCCTTGTATAAGTTATCTGGGTTGAGCCCGCCTTCAGCCCTTAAAAATTCAATTATTTTTTCCGCATCTTCTTTAGTCATGGCAAGATCCAGCTGTTTGCTGTCGATGGCTTTTGCCAGTAATTCAGTCATATAACCACGGGTATCATGCTGTATTTCACGCGCTCTGATTTTTCTATTGGACAGAGGCCCTTTGCCTTCACTGTAATACCAGGCGGATGCATTAACGTTGTTGTACACCTGCAGGGGCACTTTGAGTTCTTTACAATAATGGAGGGTGAGCTGGTGATGATGAGGTATACGGGAGGGCCCGGCATTATAATAAAGCCCTTCATCAAAAGCCGCCTTTTGGTTTACATTACCTGTTTCTGTATTGGTAGCGTCTTTGCGAACACTCCAGCACCTGCCTCCGGTTCGGGTGCGGGCTTCAAGAATGGTACATCGGTAACCGAGCCTGGTAAGCTCATACGCGGCAGTGAGTCCGGCCAGCCCCGCGCCCAAAATAATGATATGTTTTCCAGCACCGTTTTGTTCTGCAGGCAACGGTGTTACGGGGGCCGCGCGCAGCATACCCATGGCCAGCATAGCGGGATAGGTGCCACCGGCCAGCATACCCGATTGCGATAAAAACTGTCTGCGGGAAAGTTTTCTCAAGAGTTAGTTATTGGTAATTTTTTAACGCCACCCTCTTAAAGTTAGTTAATTTGAGTGAAAATACATTCCAGTTTTATCAATTCATATTATTGCAGCACCCCGGCCAGTACCTACCGGTTGCATACACCGCTTCATTGCTGTAAGGGGTAAAATGGGAATATGTAAATCAACACACATGAAACTATATGCACTGCTCTGCTACTGTTTGTTGCTTGTGAACCAGGTCGTGTGTCAACCCCTAACAAAACAGGATTATGCCCGAGCTGTCTCGTTTCTTGGCAGCAACCTCTTCAATAAAAAAGTTTTCAATATCAACCCGCAGTTTAGTTGGTTTGCAGACAGCAGTGGTGTTGCATTTGCGTTGTTTAGTAACGATGAAAAGTTGTTCAAAAAAATTGATTGGAAGACAAAAAAAGTGCAACCCCTTTTTGACCAGGAGCGGCTGGCCAGGTTACTGACCGATTCGTTAAAAACAACCATTAAAGCGTCGGCGCTTCCTTTTTCGTGGGTAAAATGCATCAACAAAAACCTGGTAGAATTTACCATAGCAGAAAAAGAATACCGGTTAAACCTTGCTACATATTTTTTGACCGAAATAAAAAAGGAAGCGCGCAATGAAATGGAGGCTGTTTCACCCGATGGCAAATGGATTGCTTTTTCGAAAGACTTCAACCTGTTTATAAAGTCGGTTGCCAACGGGCAGGTAAAACAACTGAGCAGCGCCGGGGTGAAAAATAATGAGTATGCCACAGACTATGGCTGGGGTGAAATCATTACCGGTGAAAACGGAGAACGCCCGCCGCATTTTAATGTTACCTGGTCGCCCGATTCAAAATGGATTGGCACGTACATTACAGATTTTCGAAAAGGAGAGAAAATGTATTTGCTCGACTGGAGCGTCGATACATTATACAAACCCAGATTACTTTCTTACTACCGCGGTTCGCCGGGCGATACAGATATGGTTTATCTCACGCCGGTTTTCTTTAATATTGAAACCGGCGAAGAGTTTCGCAAAGAAGAATTCCGCAACGTAAATGGTGCAGGATTTGAATGGGCCAAAGAGCCCGGTGTAGTTTATATTGAAAACCGGGTACGCGGCTACCAGCAGATAGACTTATTCAGGTACAACCTGGCCAACGCATCAACAGAAAAGCTGTACACAGAAAAAAGTGCCACCAATATTGATAATTACACCTCGCAGGTGGTGGGCGATAGTTCGCAAATACTAATCAGTTCCGAAAAAAGCGGGTGGAAACAATTGTATTTGCTGAACGTAAAGACCAAATCTGTTACACCTGTTACCAATGGAGCGTTTTATGTAAATGATGTATTGTATACGGATAAGAAAAAAGCTATTATCATCTTTACCGCTTCGGGCAGGCAAAGTGACAGAAACCCCTATTATCTTCACCTCTATAAAATAAACATGGATGGCAGCGGATTAACATTGCTTACACCAGAAAATGCCAATCACGATGTAACGGTATCGCCCGATGGCAGATATTTTACAGATAATATTTCTACCATGAACACGGTTCCGCATGCGGTGTTACGCGAAACTGCTTCTGGTAAAACCGTTGCGCAGCTTACTACCGCCAATATTGATGCGCTAACAGCAATGCATTTTCGTTTTCCGGAACCATTTAGCTGCACCGCGCGCGATGGCATTACTACAATCTATGGCGCTATCTGGAAGCCCACAAATTTCGATTCCACCAAAAAGTATCCTGTAATAGATCAATCGTATACCGGTCCGCACACATTCATGTTTCCCCGAAATTTTGTTTCTGCAATGGCCCGGTCAAACCAGGCTTTGGCAGAGCTGGGGTTTATAGTAGTTGCCATTGACGGCATGGGCACAGCCAACCGCTCTAAAGCCTTTCACAATGTATCTTATAAAAACATGGGCAAAAATTTAACTGACCATGTGCTGGCCATTCGCGAACTGGCAAAAAGATATACCTGGGCAGACAGCAACCGCGTAGGTATTTTTGGCCATTCTGCCGGCGGTTATGATGCCGGCCATGCTGTTTTGGAGTTTCCTGATTTTTATAAAGTAGCGGTGGCCAGTTCGGGCGATCATGATTTTAGAATGGAAAAAGACTGGTGGCCCGAAATGTATATGGGCTGGCCGGTAGACAGTACTTATGAACAGGTATCTAATATTACCATGGCAAAAAATCTGAAGGGGAAGCTGTTGCTGGTGCATGGCGGCATAGATGAAAACGTAAATCCGTCTGCAACGTTTAAACTGGCGGAAGCATTGGTTAAAGCGGATAAGGAATTTGATATGCTTATATTGCCAAGCCAGCACCATGGTTATGTCGGCAAATACAACGAATATTTTACCAAAAAGAAATGGAATTATTTTGTTGAGCACCTGCTGGGTGTAAAGCCCATCTGGGATTTTGAATTGAAATGATTTTTTTTGATGGATACCAGAAACCTTAATCCACATGAATCAATTGCATTGTTTGTAAAAAACATTGTGGTTTTTGATGCGCCTGATACAACGGGCGAAACAGCCATGCCGTTTTTTGCTGATGGTTATCCGGGTATTATGTTTCAGGCTACGGCGGGCGGCATGTGGGTTATGCCGCACCAGAAACAGATGCCTACATTTTTCCTGTACGGGCAAACCATTCAGCCTATAGAATTAATGATGACAGGCGCTTATCACCTGGTTGTTTTTCAGTTGTACCCGTTTGTGCTCAATAGTTTTTTTAACCTAAAGCCAAAAGATTTAAACGACGATTGCTACGACCTGCTGAAAGTAAAACATATTGATATTGTGTCAGTAGTGCAGATGCTGCTGGGTGCAAAAACGGCCGAAGAAAAAATAGACATCATCACGCATTTCCTGCATGATCTATTTCAACTTAAAAAAGATTTACTCGATTTCAAAATCCGCCAGGCCATACAATTGATAATTGATAATAAGGGACTGGTAACAATCGGCGAACTGTGCGAGCTTTTGAAAATAAACGAACGCACTTTTGAAAGAAGGTTCCTGGCACAGGCCGGTATTTCTGCCAAACAGCTGGCCAAAATTATTCAGTTCGATGCATCGCTGAATCAATTGAATGAGAAAGACTATAACAAACTTACCGACATTGTATACGCAAATGGTTTTGCAGATCAATCACACTTTATCAGGGTGTTCAAAGCTTTTACCGGCACCACACCTAAGAAGTTTGGAAATATGATGTGAATCTTCGTCCTTAGAATATAAGATGAGTTACAATTGCCTTGGCTAAGACAATATGTATGCATCTATACATCAACAAACCTTGTTCCTGCTATTCATTTGATACACATGATCACATTTTCAACTCTCCCCAACCACTGCGGTAAGTTCTTTTTACAAATGCGTTGGCCGGTTCAAAATTCGTAATGCGCATGTTAGGCCCATCCCACAATAACTTTTTTCTGCCGGGATAAGTGTATGCGCCTTTGGCATCGCGCTCCCGGTAATTATAACTGCGTACAGCCAGGTTGCCCATTAATACTGTTTCCGCTAATGGCCCGCTTTTATCAAATGATGAACTGGTGTATGCTCCATAACCTTGTTTACATGCTTTTACCCATTGTTGCTGGTGGCCTTCTGATCCATTTTCTACAAAGGGGTATTTGCTTTTGGGCAGGTTGGCTGTTTTCATTTTAGCAGTAGGCAACAGTGTTGGGTTGCGGCCAAATAAACCGGCCATCAGTTTTCCTTTGCTGCCTTCAAAGATCATTCCTCCATCCCATTCGCCCAGGGGCTCGTCCGGCAACAATTCGTCTGGCCGTTGAGGTTTAATACCGCCGTCATACCAAACCAATTTAACCGGCACCATTTTGTTACGCGCAGGAAATTGTATGGTGGTGACTGATGATGGGGGATAACTGTCTGTATAGATTTCTTCTTTAAAAAAACCTGAATACACAGAACCAACACTGCATTCTACAGACACAGGGTATTGCAATTGGAGCGCCCTGTAAGGCACATCAATAAAATGACAGCCCATATCGCCCAAAGAGCCGGTACCAAAATCGCTCCAGCCGCGCCAGATGGCGGGCAGGTATATTGGGTTAAAATCACGCATGGGCGCTGTTCCCAGCCAAAGGTTCCAGTCCAGTTCTGCAGGAATATCAAATTTTCCGGTGGGGGTAGGAATACCTTGCGGCCAGGTGGGCCGGTTGGTCCACACATGTACAGCATGCACATCGCCAATAACACCGTCCTGAATCCAGGTTTCTACGTTCCGGGTATCAGGTCCGCTGCTTCCCTGGTTGCCCATTTGTGTTACCACTTTGTAATGTGCGGCTGCCTGGGTAAGAATACGCGCTTCATAAATATCATGGGTAAGCGGTTTTTCGCAATACACATGTTTACCCAGTTGCATGGCTGCAAGCGCAATGGGTGCATGCATATGATCCGGTGTGGTAATAATTACTGCATCAATATTTTTATTTTCTTTTTCCAGCAGGGTTCTGAAATCTTTATAGTAAGATGCAGATGGCCATTTTTGGCGGGCTTTTACCGCCATGCGATCGTCTACATCGCACAGGGTTACAATATTATCGCTGCCATTGTTATACGCATACGGAAGGTTCACTTCTGCTTTTCCACCTGCGCCAATACCGGCAATATTTAATTTATCGCTGGGTGCGGTAAAGCCGCGGCCCAACACATGACGGGGAACAATATAAAAACCTGTTGCGGCCAGTGCAGCATTGCGGATGAACCTGCGGCGGCCCGATGAAGTATCTTTTTTCATATGGCAATCATTTTATCCAACTGATAACAAGTTAGTATTTTATTGCTTCGTTTTCTGTTCGTGTCAATTTTTTGCCGCATCATTCTTTCTTCTTCCCGGTCTATCAGCCATCAACCAAAAATTCCCTTCACCATTCCGCCGTCTACCGATATGGTTTGTCCCGTCATATAGCCAGACCCCGGGCTTAGCAGCCAGGTTGCCAGCGATGCAAAATCTTCTGGTCGGCCAAGCTTACCCACCGGAATTTGTTGTACTCCCTGCACGCGTGCCTCTGCTGCAGAGATGCCGGTTTGTTCGGCCTTCTTATTGTATACACGTTCTATAGCCGGCGTATCATGAGAACCAGGACCCATAATATTTAACGTAACGCCGCTTTTTGCAATTTCCTGGCTCAGTGTTTTCACAAAGCCTACCACCGCCAGCCGCAAAGAAGTGCTGAGCACCAGGTTGTCCAATGGCTGTTTTACTGATGAACTTTCTATGTACACCAATCGGCCATACTGTTGCGCTTTCATTCTGGGCACAAATGCCTGTGTAATATTTACCTTCCAGCGCAGAATATTTTTATAGGCATTGTCCCAGTCTTCCAATGTGGTTTCAAGAAAGGTCTTGGCGGGCGGACCGCCTGCATTGATGAGCATACCGTGCAACTCCCGGTTGCCGAGCACCGCTGTAATCTGGCCAATCATTTCGGGTTGTGTAATATCTCCGGTGATGGTTTCTACCTGCGCCGGTGCCGTGGTTTTAAATGCATCCAGTTTCTCAGCGCTTCGCGCAATGGCTATAATATGCGCACCCTCTTGTATCAACGCGTTGGCTATTGCTTTGCCCAGGCCACTGGTGGCACCTCCCACAATAAATAATTGATTTTTTATACCGAGATCCATATGATGGTAGTTTTATAATGCGTCAAATAAAGATGCCCAGCAAAAGACAAATCATAACAATAACGGGCGATGGAAGTTTGGTGAAGAACAATAAACAAAAGGTGCCTGCTATTACAATCAGGTTAATAACGCTGATGGTATTCAGCCCGGTCAGCGATACATCTTTCATCATATACAGTGTGGCTGCCAGCATAATACCGGCAACGGCGGCATTAATGCCTTCCAGTGCACGGTATACCACGGCATATTTTTTTAGGTTGTGCCAGATGGGATAAAAAAATAACACCAGCAGAAGACTGGGTAAAAAAATAGCAATGGACCCTATTACAGCCCCCAGCACCTGCATAGATGTGCCACTGTTTTTCATGGCCATAGCTCCCGTAAAAGATGCAATGGAAAAAACCGGACCTGGTATCGCCCTTACGATACCGGCGCCTGTATAAAATCCTTCGCGGTCAATGCTTACCACCGATTGTCTTTTGTCCTGGTTTTTGCGAATAACAATTTCCGATTTAGGCCTTTCAACAAATTGCTCGTACATAAACGGTATCAAAACCTGGCCACCCCCAAATACCAGGCTGCCCATACGATAAGTATTTTCAAAAAGGTTCACCGGGCGGCGTGTCTTCCAATCGTGCAAACGCGCAATTTCACTGGTTATACCGGCGGCAATAAAAATGAGTGCAAACAGCCAGATATTCCACCATTTTATCTTTTGCGGTTTTATAGCTGTTTGGGGAATGCGTTTGCTGCTGAGATTGGTCACAATACCAGCTATTAAAATAAGTAGCGGAAAAATAAACGGCGCTTTAAAAAATATAAATGAAGCAATGGCCGTAACCAATACAATCATTTGTGTTGCTGTGTTTCTCACTGCTATTTTAAGCGCGTAGAAAGCAGCAAAAGCCAGAAAGCCCACCGCCATAGGGGCAATAAACTTAAATATATCTGTGTGCAATGTTTTCTGGTTAATGTATTGCAGCAGGAACGACAAACCTCCCATCAGAAAACATGCAGGCAAAATCCAGATAACCAGCGTAAGAATGGCCAGCGGTATGCCGCCTCTTTTAAAACCAATGAGGGTTAGTGTTTGCGTGGATGAAGCCCCTGGCAGCAATTGGCAAAAAGAATTTAAATCAAGCAACTCTTCTTCCGTTACATCTTTGCGCTGGTGTACAAATGTTTTCAGCATCATGGCAAAATGCCCCTGGGGTCCGCCAAAAGCCGTGATGCTGTGCAAAAAAACAGCTTTCAGAAACGGTATATGGCGTAGCAGAATCATCAGCGCTGGAAGAATATTTGATTTATCTTTTTAATCGTACAATTTATTACCGCGGCCATTACCTACCAAATTCAATTACTCCTTGGTGGCTTCCGTCAAACATTAATACCGGTTGAATAAATAATTTTGCCAGTGATGGTATATACCAGACAGCTTACTTGTAATAATGATACAAATCAATCTCTTCACGTACCTTATCTGGTACAAGGTATCTTATGGATTTACCTTGTCTGATCATCTCACGGATATGTGTAGACGAAATTTCAAGCAAGGGTGCATCAGCAACTTCCATTTTAGCGCCCATTGTGTTTACAATTTCATAGCCTGGCCTTTTGTATACATACAGGGTGTGCTGTTTTACCAGAACCTCAGCATTTTTCCACTTGTGCAGATTTTGCAATCCATCACTTCCTAGCAAAATGGAGAATTGATGTTCGGGGTGCTTTTCTTTTAAATAGGTAAGTGTATCAATTGTATAAGACGGGCGAGGCAGATGAAATTCGATATCACTCGCTTTCAATTTAGCTTCGTCTTCAGTGGCCAGTTTTACCAGGTGCAGCCTATGGTATTCGTTAAGCAGGCTGGCCGATTCTTTAAACGGATTATGGGGCGATACTACCAGCCAGACCCTTTCCAATGCGGTGTTCTGAACAAAATGACTGGCTATAATACAATGGCCGATATGAACAGGATTAAATGAGCCGAAATACAATCCAATCTCCATAATATATTGTAAATCAATATTTAATATCGGTTGAAGCGGCTTAAGCCTCTTCTTTATTTTCCACAAAAATATTTTGCGCTTCGTTTAATCGTAAACTCAGACTATAACCTGACACGCTTATGGCTATAGGGTCGCCTAAAGGGGCAATTTGATCTACGCGTATTTCTTCCCCAGGCACACAACCCATCTCCATCAGTTTTAGAAAGATATCGTTGTTTTCAAATGATTTAATTTCCACTGTTTGACCTACGGGTATTTCTGATAGTCTTCTTAGCATGTGGTGCAAATCTATGCTGTATCGCAGGTAAATTATTACGACTTTTGGAAATGCCTGTTAAAATACCTGCGCCAACCATCCGCTTCCATTTTGAGACAGCCAGCAGCTACCCCCGCCATCGGCAACAGTTGAAAGACTTTCTTTTGTCACTGTTCAAAAAAGAAAAGGTGGCCGTACAATCTCTCGATTATATCTTCTGTTCAGACAACTACCTGTTAGGTATAAATCAACAATTTCTAAAGCATAATAACTATACTGATATTATTACTTTCAATCTAGCTGATACACAGAGCCCTGTACAGGGTGAAATTTATATAAGTGTAGATCGTGTTACCGACAATGCCCGCAAATTACATCTGACCATACAGGAGGAGTTTCATCGTGTTATTTTTCACGGCGCATTGCACTTATGTGGTTACAAAGACAAAAAACCCAAAGAAATCATGCTCATGCGCCAGATGGAAGAGTACTATTTAAACCGATACCATATTCGGTCGCGCGTCTGAGAACCATTATAAGTATGCGCCGCCGCCATACATGTTCCACGAATCACAGTTTCAGGCTGAAACTGTGATTCGTGGAACACTTAGCCACAGTATCTTTACACATGGCCAGGAAAAAATGGGTTTCCCAAACATTAGTCACGCCCGAGGTATTGAAGGGCCGCGAAAAAAGGAAATGGCAAATCGCGTTTCGGCGCTATGTGATAGAGCGAAAGCCATCTCTTATGTACGCACCCTACTTTGGACTAGACGTTGAAAAATTAAGGGAATGGGTTGAACTACAGTTTGAAAGGGGGGATTCGTGGGAGGATTTCGGCGTTAAGTGGCAGTTTGATCATATAATACCAGTGGCAAGCTTTGATTTCTCACTTGAAAGCGAATTACGACTATGCTGGAATTTCATGAACATGAGGGTTAAAACCATTGATCCTTCCAAAGAAGATCCTGGCTGGCTTGATTTATTAAAGGCAAAAGCTTATTTCAACCAGTTATATGATGCTACCAATCATCCGGTTTGCCTGCAACTACTGCAAAAAATAGCCACCCTTGAAAAAATTGAATCCCTCAACATCGATAAGCAACAGCACTTTATTGCTGCTAACAAACCTTACCTCGACATGATAGCTAATTATTCATCCTTCGAATTCGACTTGTTAAATAATGGCAGGTCAATAGCGGAGGTGGCCAAAGAGTTAGCCTTTCTGAAAAAGTTTTAGAGTATTTTTGCCGCTTATGTTTCCAGCATACGATGTAATAGTAGCAGGGGCCGGCCATGCTGGTTGCGAAGCAGCAGCCAGCGCAGCCAATCTTGGCTCAAAAGTGCTTTTGATAACCATGAACATGCAGACCATTGCACAAATGAGCTGCAACCCTGCGATGGGTGGCATTGCAAAAGGTCAGATAGTGAGAGAAATTGATGCGCTCGGTGGCTATTCAGGAATTGTGTCAGACATTAGCACCATCCAGTTCAGGATGCTGAACAAATCCAAAGGTCCGGCCATGTGGAGCCCAAGAACACAAAACGACCGCATGCTCTTTGCCAGTACCTGGCGTGAAAAGCTGGAACAAACATCAAACGTAGATTTCTACCAGGATACAGTAGTAGGTCTTTTGATAAAAGATAACCAGGTCTATGGCGTGGTAACCGGGCTTGGCAATGAAATAAAGGCCAAATCGGTAGTTATTACCAGCGGAACATTTTTGAATGGCATCATCCATATAGGAGAAAAAAGATTCGGTGGCGGACGGGTGGGCGAGAAGGCCGCTACAGGTATCACGGAGCAGTTGGTATGTCTGGGCTTTGAAAGTGACCGCCTTAAAACCGGTACGCCTCCCCGTGTAGACGGCCGCAGCCTTGATTACCGCAAAATGGAAGTGCAGGAAGGAGACGCTGAAGTAGTGGGTTTTTCTTACCTGGACAGCAAGCGCATAAATGCCGCCGACCAACGTAATTGTTGGATTACCTACACCAGCCAACGTACGCACGATATATTAAAAACTGGATTTGACCGTAGTCCCATGTACACGGGCAGAATAGAAGGCACCGGTCCGCGGTATTGCCCTAGCATAGAAGATAAAATAAACCGATTCGCCGAACGCGACCGCCACCAGATTTTCGTTGAACCGGAAGGCTGGAATACCGTAGAAATATATGTAAATGGTTTCTCCACCTCTTTACCGGAAGATGTTCAGTACGAAGCTATTCGTACTATTCCCGGGTTTGAAGCTGCCCGCATGTTCAGGCCGGGATATGCAATAGAGTATGATTTTTTTCCGCCAACCCAGCTAACCAATTCCCTGGAAACAAAAGCACTCAGCCATCTTTTTTTTGCAGGTCAAATTAATGGAACCACAGGCTACGAAGAAGCAGCCTGCCAGGGATTGATGGCGGGTATTAACGCCCATCAAAAAGCTTTTCAGCAGGAGCCATTCATTCTAAAAAGAAGCGAGGCCTATATTGGCGTGCTAATAGATGATTTAATTAGCAAGGGCACAGAAGAACCGTACCGTATGTTTACGTCGCGCGCTGAATTTCGCACCTTGTTACGCCAAGACAACGCCGACCTGCGCTTAACCGAAATGAGTTACCGTATAGGATTGGCTAGCCAGGAAAGAATGGATAAAGTAATCGAGAAAAGAAATGGGGTGGAGGAAGTAAAAGCGATTTTAAAAGAATTTACCATTGACCCCACCGAGATAAAGTCTTTTTTAGCAGAAAAAGACTCGGCAGCATTACTGCAAAAACAAAAAGCCAGTCAACTGATTCTGCGTCCAAACCTCGATCTTATTTCGCTCATGAAGGCGGTACCAAGCCTTGGAAAGAAGCTGCAAATGTATAAAGCTGAAATCCTTGAACAGGCCGAAATTCAGCTGAAATATGGCGTTTATATAGAAAAAGAGCGCGATTTAGTGGTAAAAATGGCTCAATTAGAGGATTTGCTCATTCCTGATAGTTTCGATTATGACCGGATCAATTCACTTTCTAACGAAGCACTTCAGAAGTTCAAAAAAATAAAGCCGCGCACACTTGGCCAGGCCAGCCGCATCAGTGGCGTTAACCCCAGCGATGTACAGATTCTGATGATTTTTATGGGGAGGTAAAGCTATTTTAGATTTTATTTTTTAAATTTTAAATTACTCCCGCCTGGGAAAATAGTACAAAAGCGCGAGTCTGGTTGATGCAATTTCATAATAAATTGATAAGAGATAAAATTTAAAATATACAATTCAAAATAATCCTTACAAGCCATATTGGGCGCTTATCTGTAACATACGTTCGATGGGTTTTTTGGCAGCTATTCGCAGGTTTTCGTCCATAATTATCTCCGGCAGCTCATATTCCATGCATAAATACAGCTTTTCCAGGGTATTCAGCTTCATATGCGGACAGTCGTTACATGCACAACTATTATTGGGTGGGGCGGGTATAAATGTTTTTCCGGGAGACTCCTTTTGCATCTGGTGCAGTATACCGGTCTCTGTTGCCACTATAAATTCTTTTGCAGGGTCAGACTTGGAAAATTTAAGCAGGCCCGTAGTGGAGCCAATGTAGTCTGCAATGCGAAGAATGGGATCCTCACATTCAGGATGAGCTATCAATTTGGCGTTGGGATGCCTGATTTTAAGTTTGGTTATTTTTTCGAGGCTAAAAATCTCGTGTACCATACAGGCTCCGTTCCACAGTACCATATCTCGGCCTGTTTTCTTCACCAGGTAGGCCCCAAGGTTTTTATCTGGTGCAAAAATTATTTTTTGGTCCTTGGGGAGGCTTTCCACAATCTTTTCAGCGTTGCTGGAAGTGCAAATGATATCGCTCAGGGCTTTAATGCCTGCGCTGCAGTTGATGTACGAAATGACCAGGTGGTCAGGATGCTGATCCTTAAATTTTTTGAACAGTTCGGGCGGGGCGCTATCTGCCAGGGAACATCCGGCTTTCAGGTCGGGTAACAATACTTTTTTGTTGGGATTGAGAATTTTTGCGGTTTCAGCCATAAAATGAACGCCGGCAAACACAATGATATCGGCATCTGTTTTTTCTGCTTTTTGCGCCAGCCCCAAACTATCCCCAATAAAATCCGCCACATCCTGGATATCTGGCTCCTGGTAATAATGCGCCAGTATGATGGCATTCTTTTCTTTTTTCAGCCGTTCAATTTCCGCAAACAAATCAATGGTTGGATCAATGTCGACATCCAAAAAACCAACTTTTTCTAAATTTTCTTTTTTTTCTATTATCTGCACATTCATAATATATATAGTATACTCTTTTTTATATAAATCTATTATTACTATAGCTGTGAATTGGTGGATATCATTTTATAAAAACATTAGGTAAAAACAAAAAGGCTTACTTATCAACATCAATCCACATACCTCTAACAATAACAAACCTTGGCTGGTATTGGTTTTAGCAGGGTTATTCACTAATGTTGATATAAAAACCTCCGTAAAACTATTGCTCAAAAAAGATCTGTGTGGAACATGAATAACTACAGGCCTTTCCACAAATTTTTGTGACGCTGGAAAAAGAATAAAGTTTTCATCTAATTAATAACAGCCCGAGATAATAGATTCTAACGGTTACCCACAGAAAAAAGGGCTTTTCCACATTGTACACTTTTACCAACTATTCACGCATGCGGCCTTTTAATATACAGGGTATTATTAATTGATGTACAGCAACAAAAATCTACGGCCAAAAAACGCCAAACAGCTTGTAATAAAAAACGCAGAAAGTCGCTGTTGATGCTAGTTTCGGGCATTTTTCCACAATTTGTTCATATGCTAAATTACCCTATTTTTGCCATCCTGTTTTTAAAAAAGGAAAACACACTTATTTATTATGTCAATCATTCAGAGAATTCGTGACAAAGCTGCCTGGTTCTTATTTATTGCTATTGGTGTTTCGTTACTGGGCTTCCTCATACAGGATGCTTTTGTTGGCAAAACCGGAAGTGGTTTATTTGGTGGTAACAATACTTCTGTTGGTTCTGTAAACGGAAAGAAAATTGAAGCGCTGGCCTACGATCAGAAAATAAAACAGATGGAGGAGCAATACCAGCAGATGGGTTATCCAATGAATGATATGATGCGCCAGAGTGTTAGAGAAAATGCATGGAACCAGCTCATAAGCGAAGATAATATTAGTGAAGAAGTAAATAAGCTGGGCCTTACCGTTACCCCCAGAGAACTGGATGACATGTTATTTGGACCCGATGCTCCCGAAGAATTTAAAAAACAATTTACCAATGAGCAGGGCGTGTATGACGTAAACGCTGCCAAGAATGCCATTGCACAATTGCGGAAGCAGAAATCTACTATGGCCGATAACTTTAATAATGTATACCTGCCCGCATTAATAAGCAACCGCCTTCATGAAAAATTTGTTTCATTATTGGGCAACTCCAGTTACTACCCAAAATGGATGCTTGAAAAAATGAATAGCGAAAATCTCAGCATGGCTGCCGTATCTTATGTAAGTGTTCCTTACAGCACTGTTTCAGACAGCGCCGTAAAAGTAAGCGATGAAGATATCAACGCATACATCAACAACCACAAGGAAGAATTTAAACAGGAAGACAGTCGCGGTATTGCTTATGTGGTGTTTGATGCATCTCCTTCTGCAGCAGATACTGCTTCTTTGTTAAATAGCCTCGACCTTTTGAAAAATGAAATGGCTACCACCTCTGAAGCAGAGATGCCTACTTTTCTTGCCAAAAACGGCAGCACTATTTCTTTCATTGATTCCTATGTTTCTAAAACAGCCATACAGGTTCCTAACAAAGATTCTATTATGGCCTTGCCCAATGGTGGCGTTTTTGGTCCGTATGCCGACGCGGGAAATTTAACGGTTGCCAAAAAATTGGATGAAAAAGTTTTACCCGACTCTGTAAGAGCCAAGAATATATTAATTGCAACGGCCGACAGAAATGGTGCGCCCCTTATAACAGACAGCGCCGCAGAAAAGAAAATTGACAGCATTAAATCGGCCATCGACCGCGGTGCTATATTTGATAGCCTGGCATTTAAATTTTCTGCAAGCCCCGAAGGCCAGTCAAATGGTGGCGACCTGGGTTATTTTGCTTTTGGCCGCATGGTAAAAGAATTCAACGATTTTTGTTTTTATGGAAAGAAGGGAGAGCGCAAAATTGTAAAAACACAATTTGGATACCACCTGGTAGAAATTGTTGATCAAAAGAATTTTAACCCGGCGTATAAAATAGCGTACCTGTCAAAAACCATTGTGCCCAGCACGGAAACAGAAGACAAGGCATCCGGGCTTGCCAGCCAGTTTGCCAGCGAAAGCCGCACAGCAAAAGCATTTGATGATAATGCTAAAAAAAGAAATTATAACAAATTGCTCGCAGCAGACATTAAGCCAAACGATATCAATATTCCCGCAATCGGCAGCAGCCGCCAACTGGTAAAATGGGTGTACACGGCAGACAGGGGCGATGTATCTGAGATGTTTACTATAGACAATAAATGCGTAGTGGCCACAGTAACAGAAATAAATAAAGAAGGTTTGGCCAGTGCCGCCAAAGCAAGGCCAATGGTTGAATACATCATTCGCAACCAGAAAAAAGCCGAGCAGATAAAAAAGAAAATAGGAACACCTACCACCCTGGAAGCGGTGAGCACAGCTACCGGCCAGCCCGTGTTGAAAGCAGACAGCCTTTCTTTTGCTGCGCCCTTTTTCCCAAATGCAGGGCAGGAAGGAAAAGTAGGCGGATATGCCTTTAATGCAGCAGCAAAAGGAAAAGTATCTGTACCCATTGCGGGTAACGCTGGCGTTTATTGCATTTCAACAGACAATGTATATGCAAAGCCCAATACCGGCCCAGATGTTGAACAGCAGCGATTGACCATGGTGCAAAACCAGAAAGCGGCTGCAGGAAGAGGTGTAATTGAAGCAGCACTCAAGAAAAACTCCAAGATTAAAGACACCAGGAGCCAGATTTACTAAGACAAAAAACTTCGATAAGTTCCCCGGCAAAAAGCCGGGGATTTTTTTTACAACAAATATTACCTTCTTGCGGTTAATATATAGCTGTCGTAATTTTGTCATCAACAGACAGGCCGGCAAACCGGTTGTCAAAAATATAGGGTAGCATGGGCAACGAAATCATTATAAACAAAGTAGCAGAAAGCGGCCTCATAGAAATAGATCTGGAAACATGGTATCCTAAAGGTGAGGTGCTGGTGTTTGATTTGAAAGACTACCTGTTTATGGGCTTAATCTTAAAAGAAAAAGATTTCAGGGAAGCATTGAAGCGGCAGGATTTTAGCCAATACAGCGGCAAACTGGTGGCGGTAACCTGCACGGCAGATGCTATTGTGCCTGTATGGGCCTATATGCTGGTGGCCAGCTACCTGCAGCCATTGGCCAAAGAAATGGTGATGGGCGATGCAGACTTTCTGCACAAAACGCTTTTCCTGAGAAACATCAATAATATAGATCTCAGCGTTTATACCGATAAAAGAGTGGTGGTAAAAGGTTGCGGCGACCTTGAAACCGGCCCCTTTGCTTATCTTGAAATAACCAGGCTGCTGCGCCCGGTAGCAAAAAGCATTATGTATGGCGAACCCTGCAGCACTGTGCCAGTCTATAAAAAATCAACTGCGGCAAATTAAAGCACCAGCTTTTAAAACAGATTACCCATAACAGCTAGAGGTCAAAATACTTCCCACAAACTTTTTTTGCCAACTTCATGTATTCTGTACGAGGTGTTTGCGCAAATGCTGCCACGTTGTTATAAAATCGGTAACTTGAAGACAGAATAATACTACACCGGCACCCGCCAAAACCTACTGCCAGCTATACAACAACATCGTTTTATTATTCAATTGTACCTGCATGCAACTGCTCAACCAGATTATTGTTAACCGTGCTGCACGCGGTGAAGCGGTCATACAATTATTACAGGGCAACCTTACCGCTATACCGCCTGACCACGCCGCAGATATTCTTGTTATTTCCGCCTACCCGGGCAGTTATGTACCGGTGCCCAAAACGCTGATCGCCGGGTTGTATGATAAAGGAATTGATGTTGCAGTGATGGCAAAGAACAAAGAGATAGACTTACGCGAGCAGTTGGGTTGCTGGTTATCTGCTGCGTTGCCCCAAGCGCAACAGGCCATCTGTAATTTTAAAAGAATACTTTGTTTTGAACCCGCCATGCAAAACGCACAACATGATGCGGTGGTGGGTAATATTTTCAGGTGCATCAATACTTTTGCATTTAATGAAAACAATAATGTAATTGCCATGCCGGTGCTGGCCACCGGCCGGCAAAAAGTGCCCATTGAAAAAATGCTGCCCGCTATGCTGGACGCCGGCCTTTTCTGGCTGGAAAACGGGTTGCCGCTCTCCTGTATAAAACTGGTATTGCTCTCGGATGAACAAAAAAATGCCGCATTGCCTATTTTCAACAGGGCCAAACAACAGTATGAGTTAAAACAATCGGTAGAGAATGGAATGATTACCGGTGTTGATGCCTTCCAACAATTCGAATTCACAAAAACCCAAGCACTTCCCGGAGAAGAGTCCATGGCGATAATAGGTTCCGAGTTAAAGGAAATGGCCCAAAAAGAAAATGAAGCAAAAGTTCCGGTATTGGGCCGGCGGGAAACGCGCGATGGTATGAAAGCACCAACACGCGGTATTCCCCAATCGCCTGCACAGATAAAACCAGCCGCCGGCCCGGTAGAAAGCCAGCCAACAGCGGCAACCAAACCTGTTCAAACTGTTGCTGGCAACGCTTCGCCCAACGATGGTTATGATTATTTTGTAAGTTATGCCCATAAACACGCAGACATCATAGACGCGTTTGTAAAAAGCCTGGAACGCAGCAACAAAAAGCTCAATATTTTTTACGATAAAACCAGCATACCGCCCGGCGGGCTGTGGATTAAACAGATTTCAGACGCCATTCAAAAAAGTAAAAAGGTGTTGATTTTTCTTTCGCCAGATTACAGCAATTCATTAGTATGCTGGGATGAGTTTCAATGCGCAAAGCTGATAGAATACAACAGCAGAAAGCAAATCATTCAAACCATTTATTTATACAACGATGTTTCTATGCCGCCCATGATGGGTATTTACAGCTGGACAGATTGCCGCGAGGGAGATGCCAGCAAACTGGAACAGATTGCCGCGCAGATCATCAAAGAGGTATCCGCATAAGGCGAGCGAGATGTGGTAAGTAGTGAGGTAAGTGGGCGCTAATAATGACTGCCGCAAAACTATAATGCTGTCAATACTTTGGCAGCTGCGGATTTTATCTGTACCCAGTCTTTCTCAATATCGGCATCATTTAGAAAATAGAACGGCGCGAATGTTTCTCTTTCAATACGATTTAAACCACGGAAGGGCTGGCTGGCTTTCCAGGTGGCATTGGCAAATCGCGAAAATAAATTTTTATCTTCAGCGCTGATGGAATTATCTGTAATGGATTGCAAGATAACAGAGGGTAATTGCTTTTTGGTAGTCACCAGGTAATTGAGACCGCACTCCAGCGCATAAAAACCTGCCACATTGGTGGCAATCTTCTGATCTTTCACGCTTTTACGAATGGTGGCACTGTCGTCTTTAGAAGAGATAAAAGGGGGTATGCTTTGTTTTTGCCCGGCGTAATAACCAGAATCCATAAAAGCGGCCATTTCATATGCGTATGACTGGCTGTGCAGCAAGATGGCTATTTTTTGCATTTGTGCGTTAAGCGAGCTGTCTTTAACCGGTTGAAGACTCTGCATTAGTTTAGCGGCGGCCGTTCTTATCTGGTAATAGTCTTTTACAATTTCTTCTTGCGGCAAATTGCTGGCAATGGTAAATGTTGGCCGGGTAATTCGGTTTAAATCACGAAAAGGCTGGCCGGCCTTCCAGGTGGCATTGGCAAAACGGTTGAGCAACAAAATACTCGCACTGTCAGCTTTTTCATTGATGATCTTTTGCAGCCAGTCGGTAGGCTTGTCTTTATTTTGATTGCACAATAAGGCCACCCCACACTCCAGTGCGTAAAACCCAGCAATATTAATGGCAATTTTTTCTTCTTTAGTTGATTTAATAACCATGGCAGAATCTTCTGCAGGGCTTAAAAAAGGCGGCACCGGCTCACCGATTCCTTTGTAATAGGCAGTATCCTGCGATTTTGCAATAGACAGGCTAAAATCTGCGCTCCTCAGCAGTGAGTCTATTATGGTTAATTCAGTTTGAATCTTTTCATCCATGGAGGCTTCTTTTTTTGAATCGCAGGATGCCGCATTTATCACAAACAATAAAAGCACCAGAATTGTATAACATCTCATAGTAAATCTTTTTGCCGTTGTAATACTGATTATTGACACCCTTTATAATAGATAAAATTAATCTGTTTTAAGGGTATTTATGCCGCGTTGTTAAAATAGCTTTTTTCTTAATATGGATGCTGAAGCCAAATAATTTTTTGTATTTTACTGGTATGGACTACCTGCAACTGAGAACTTTTGATAATTACATCAGCGCCAGCATTACGCTGGCAAGACTGGATGAAGAAGGGATCACCTGCTACCTCAAAGACGAATACACAGTTACCATAGACCCTTTTTTGTCAAATGCCGTGGGCGGTATTAAGCTAATGGTATTACCGGCAGATTTTGAAGAGGCTTCTGCCTTGTTAGCCTCTTACGATAAGGATTACCGGGAATCATTGACCTGCCCCAAATGCGGCTCCCACAATGTTGAATATATTCATAAGGAAAGTGTAAAAAACTGGGCCACCGCTCTTATCTCCTGGTTTTTTTCAAGTTATGCAATGGCCGTTGAACAGGTATACCATTGTTATCAATGCAGTTTTGAGTTTAAAGATTTACCAGAGACACCAGTTGCCACCGAAAGCGTTTAACAAAGCTGCCACGGTTGCTTTTTCCTTCGTACATTCCCTATCATATTTTGCCATATGGAAAGGTTTATTGAGTATTGGGAACATATACCCAGCGCGCACCGCATTATTATTTTACTGGGCGGTATGGTTGTTTTCTGGCTGGCAGAAGGCTACTACCCGTTGTTCCGTTTTTCTTTTAAACGCTACCGGCATGCCGGCGTAAACCTGCTTTTTTTGCTTACCACGGTTGTGCTCAACCTCATTTTTGGGCTGGTTACCATTGCTGCATGCATGTTTGTTACTTCACATCATATTGGGCTGATTAAATGGTTGTCGTTACCGGCGTGGGCAGCAGTGTTAACAGGTTTGTTGCTGGGCGATTTGTTTAGCCAGTACATTCCCCATTATATTATGCACAAAATAAAATGGATGTGGAAGTTTCATATGATTCATCATAGCGATACCCATGTAGATGTTACCACCGGTACGCGCCACCACCCGGGTGAATGGCTGTTCAGGGAAACATTTATGATTGTGGGGGTTTTTGTGATGGGTATGCCGGTGTGGCTGTATTTTTTATACCGCAGCGTAGCGGCGTTATTCACGCATTTTAACCATGCCAACATTATTATGCCGGAATGGATAGACAGGCCCATCAGCTGGATATTTGTATCGCCCAACATGCATAAGATACACCATCACTACAAGCGACCTTTTACGGACAGCAACTACAGCAATATTTTTTCTTTGTGGGATCGATTGTTTGGCACGTTTAAATATACTGATCCCAAAACACTGCGCTACGGCCTTGATGTGCTGGAAGATGAGAAAGATGAAAAACTTGGTTATCTGTTTAAAATTCCGTTTGATAAAAATATCAAGACAGATTATTGAATTATTGGCGCTTCTTCGAAGTCGGTTTTATTTTTTTTAATTTGTTCTATGATGGCAGCCCAACGTTTATCGTTATGCAATGTCGCAAAAGATGAGTCTTTCGAAATTTCTTCGACATTGAGGTACCTGCCTCTAAAAGCAATTCGATTCAATTGCCAAAAAGCACTGTCTATATTGTTCAGTATTGCCCAGCAGGAGGCCGCCTTATACCTATCTTTTACTTTTCCCTGTCCACCTTTGGCTTCAAATGCGGCTGAATAAAGTTTTACAGCTTTTGGATATTCCTTCCCAATGAATAATGAATCTGCTATTCTTGTATATTCAATATAGGCTCTCATATCATCTTGGGCTACTAGAACAGTAGAAAATAAAAAAAATAAAATCAATAATAAGCTGGGTTTCATACGAGCTGTGAAGAAATAAATCGTTAGAAGATAAATCAGAGAGTGCGTGGTTTAAGCCTTTTTCGATTTTGCGGATCAGTTTCTAAAACAACCTTTAATAACCGTTGAAGACTATCCGAACGCTTGCTATCGATCGAGTCTTCCTTAATTTTATTTATAGGAAGTCCCGGCAAAATAGTGTCTTCAAGAAGAAAATGGGGCGGAATTCGCATAAAGTCTTCTTTTGAATCTTTATAACTATATCCAATTTGAGTTGAGATAATATTGTTTGAACCTGGGGGAACAAAAGTATTGTGGTTACCAGTGTAACACACAACTAAAGTTATCGCCAGAAGTTTGTAAATGTACATCGATAAAAAATTTAAATAATCTCTAGGAAAAAAATAAAGAGATTGTCTCTCGCTGAAAATTTTATGTATCCAGTCATTATTGCTGTAAAACTAAAAATCCACCTTAGACGGGCCAAAAGTTAAGAATAAAAATTATTAGATAGACTGCAAATAATACAATTGATAAGAATAGCAGTCGTAGATTATCAAATATCTACTGAAAAAGGTAAAGCTTTTTACTTTAGGCTGATATTGATTACATAAGCTTTTTTTTAGATAGTCGTTACTCTTAAAACACCACGTATCTGAATCGTCATAAATTCCGTAGCACACTGAAGCAGGGAGTTTTTGTTCAGAGATTATTTTATTTATTTTTTCGGCGGTTTCTTTATTTTTCAAAGCCGACGAGAGTAGGTTCTCCATGTTTTCTTTCGTTGTGAATAAAAGAACACTTTTGCCAATAAAGTTGGTAAGGTCCTTAGGCGGAAAATTTGTTGGAGTAAATTTTGTCGATGAAAGCGTCAGGATTGACAATGCAATTAGCAGATTCATACATTTAGTTTTAGGTGTCTAAAGATTATTATTTCTGAAAAAATATTGAAGCCTGTATAGATCATGGAAGGTGCCTAAAAACATACGGACAGACATTTCATTACCGTTTGCGCAATGGAATTTACTTGTGTAATATTAGAAACTAAAAGCACAATCTTGAAAATTTCCTTTTTTGTTTTTCTGATCACAGCTTTATGATTGATTGTATCCAAATTATAGTTTAGGAATTCTTTTCAATTGATGTAATGTGAGAGAAATGTCTAATGAAAAACTTTTCATAACCGCGATGATAGCTTTCACAAATGCTGATATTTTTTATCAAAAACAGATTATTGAAGGATCGTCTTCTAATGTCAACCCTTCGGGGTTATTCAAAACCTGCAACATCATGTTATAGTAATTCCGCCCCTACGGAGTTGTGCAAAACCTGCAACATTCGGTTGGTTATGATATGACCCCCTCGGTGTTTGAAGGGTTATCTACGAAAAAGATAAATGAATATTTTTACGGGATGGTACAATGTTATAAAATCAAAACTTCGGACTCTGTCTCAAACCCGTAGGGTTGACATTACTACAGAAACATTAAGGGCAAATTGATAAAACCCCGAAGGGGTGGCATTAGAAAGACATCCGCAAAAAGGCAGTTATTGTTGCTGCATCATTTCCAAATGTCTTCTGTACGAATTGGAATCGGGAGCGTTAATTTTATTAGGTTGCGGAACCAGTACTGCAGGCTGTTCTTCAGACACAGAACCGTCTTCATAAGAAATAGTAACGCCCACTTCAAGCGTATGGTGCGATGTACCTTTGTATGTTCCCTTTACAGGAGATACATCGCTGAAGCTTCGACCCGTAGCCAGGCGCACATGTAAATCGTTTACCATGCAGTTATTGGTGGGGTCTAGTCCCAACCAACCGTAAAAAGGAATGTATGCTTCCACCCAGGCATGGGTGGCACCTTCGCCACGCAGCCCGGTTCTATTGGGACAAACATATCCGCTCACGTATCTTGCCGGAAGGCCAATCATGCGCAGCATGACCAGCAGCACATGCGCAAAATCCTGGCAAACGCCCGCCTTTAATTTCCAAACTTCATCAATTGTAGTTTCTACGTCGGTAACAGCTTTATCGTAAGCAAAATTGGTAAATACATATTCATTCAGCTGCAGCGATGCTGCCAGGGGCGAAAAAGAATTGGTTTCGGCAATAACGGGCAACTTCCTTACTTCATCAATGGCATAAAATGTTTCCTGCTTAATGAAATCGATATAAGGATAAGTGAACTTTACCTGTTGCAGGTGCAGCCATTGCTCTTCTTTCAATACTGTGTCTGCAGGCATTGCTTTTTCTTTTACCAGCACTTCTATTTTTGAATCAATGACCAGTTCTTTATGCGGTACGGAGTAGGTAAACGCGCCAATGGTGTTGCCGTAATAATCTTTAAACATTTCAATCACCGGGTCGCCGGTTATTACCAGGTCTTGTTTGGTTACCTCCTGGTAATCATCATTAATCGGAAAGAGTATAACCTGGTTGGCGCTGTCTCTCACAGATTGCTCATAGCTGTACCGGGTAATGTGTCTGATATTAAAACGGGGCATGCATTAGATTTAGTTGGTGCGGTTAAATGTGCAAAGAAACGGCATCAGGCGTATGCAAAATATTTCTGGTTAAGGGTGTCGCCAATTTCGTTAAGGTCTGTTTTTACTTCTTCCAGGTATTCGTGCAAACCTTGTTTCAATATGCTGTCTGTGGTAGAATAATTGATTTTACTTTTCAGCTTACCAATTAAGAATTCAATTTTCTGATAGCTTTCCACGTTCCGATCGCTTTTCAGGCGTGTGAAATAACGCATCATCTGGTTGATGGAATATAATACAGAACGCGGAAAATCTCGGTTGAGCACTATTAATTCTACTACATTGCGGGCTTCAAAACCGCTGCGGTAGGTTTTTAAATAGAGCTCGTAACCAGAAATAGACATCAGCAGGTATTTCCAATAGGTTGTGTCAGCGGTGGTGATATCATAGTTTTCATCGCTGAATTTTACATCCAGTATATCGGCAGACTGCGTAGCGCGTTCAATAAATTTCCCCAGGTTAATAAAGGCGTATCCTTCGCCCCGGCTCATGGTAATATCAATGGTGCCATAATATAAAAGACCTTGCCTGATTAATATGTCCAGCACGCTAACCGGGTCATCCCTGTCGAGCCATTGAATCAGGTTTTCATCGCGCACGGTATGGTAAAAATCGTTGAGGCATTGCCACAATTCTTTGGTGATATGGTCTTGAACGCTGCGGGCGTTTTCCCTGGCCTTGGTAACAATATTTAAAACCGAATTGGGGTTTTCCTTATCCGTTACCATGTATTGCAATACCGTTCTTGAGTCATTGCCTATAACATCGTATTGCTCATCTTCCAGGTAAGTAAATATTTGTAGCACCGGCGCCCATGAAAAATCATGGGGGTCGTCTTGCGAAGAAGCATAGTTGATTTTAAGCATGCGCAAAATGCCATCGGCACGTTCCATATAACGGCTCATCCAGTATAAACTATCTGCAACCCTGCTTAGCATATAGTGATGGTTAAAGGTATAAGATTAAAACAATGCGTTTAAAATATCAATGTTGCGTTGGAAAGTATAACGTCTTGCGATGCGTTGTACTTGCAAATTAAGTTGCCAGCACCCAGGTGTCTTTACTGCCGCCGCCCTGCGATGAGTTAACCACCAGCGATCCCTCACGGAGTGCTACACGGGTAAGTCCGCCGGGCACAATCTCAATACCATCTGGCCCGCACAATGCATACGGCCGTAAATCTATCCGCCGGGGTTGCAACTGGCCGTTCATATAGCAGGGTGCAGAAGAGAGGCTTATAATGGGTTGTCCAATAAACTGCCTGGGGTCTTTCAATACTTCCAGTTTGTACTCCGCAATTTCCTGGTCAGTGGCGGCATGCCCCATCAGCATACCATATCCACCGCTGCCATTAGTTTTTTTGATAACCATATTACTGATATCATCAAACACGTGTTTGAGATGGTCTTTATTTTCAAGCTGAAAGGTGGGCACGTTTTTTAGAATCGGTTCTTCATTAAGGTAGTATTTGATCATGTCTGGAACAAAAGAGTAAATGGCTTTATCATCGGCCACACCGTTACCAACAGCATTTACAATGGCCACATTACCCTTGCGGTAAGCGCTCATGATACCTGCCACGCCCAGTGCACTTTCAGAATTAAATACCAGCGGGTCAAGAAAATCATCATCTACCCTTCTGTAAATTACGTCTACCTGCTGCAGGCCGGTGGTAGTCTTCATGTAGACGCGGTGATTGTCTACCACCAGATCGCGCCCCTCTACCAGCTCCACGCCCATGAGCCTGGAGAGTGTGGTGTGTTCAAAATAGGCGGAGTTATAAATACCCGGGGTTAATACCACCACTGTGGGGTGCTGTATTTGCCGTGGCGACAAGGCCACCAGGTTTTTATGCAGTATGGTTGGATAATCCATCACCGGCCGCACGTTGTTTCTTGGGATCAGATCCGGAAAAATCCGTTTAGTGATTTCGCGGTTTTCGAGCATATAACTTACGCCGCTCGGTGTGCGCAGGTTATCTTCCAGGATATAAAAAGTACCGTCGTTATTGCGAATCAGATCTATTCCTGCAATATGTACATAAATATCGTACGGCACCGGAAAATTGTGCATTTCGCGCAGGTAGTGCGGGCAGCTGTACACCATATCTATGGGTACAATGCCATCCTTTATGATAAACTGTTCGTGGTAAACATCTTTTAAAAAAAGATTGAGGGCTTTCAGGCGTTGCTTGATGCCCGATTCAAGATAACTCCATTCCGATGCGGTAATAATGCGTGGAATAATATCAAATGGAAATATTTTTTCGATGCCTTCTCCGCTGCTGTACACAGTAAAGGTTATGCCTTGGCTCATGAACAGTCGCTTGGCCTGCTCTTCCTTTTTATTGAGCTCATCTATGCTGAGCTGCTGCAAAAAGTCTACCGCGCCCTTATACTGTTCACGAACTGTACTGTTGCTGTACATTTCGTCCCAGGTGCGGGTGTCTACAAAATAGTTATTAAGCAATTCGGTGGCTTGCATGGGCTTTTAGTTTGAAGAAGTTAAATGCTACATGCAATCGTTGATACCTTCCTTTTCAAATATAACGATTCAGGGCATAAGTTGAACAGGCGCCCGGCGCTATTTTTAAGCTCAAACCGCCAGTGTAAAGAGGAGTTAAACCAATGCGCTCGGCCAGAACAAACACATATAAAATATTCAAAACTCAAAGGTTTTTCCAGCGATGGTTTCAGGAGCCGGTCGCTTCCAACTGGTGAAGCAGTAATGGAGCAAAACCGGTTAAATGAACCGGGTTCCAAAAATTCAACGCCTGCAATAATCGTGGTCTTATCTTTATTGTATGAAGACCATTGCAATGATACCTGCACGCTATGCGGCAACCCGTTTTCCGGCTAAATTAATGCAGTTGCTGGGCAATAAACCCGTTATCCGCCACACCTACGATAACACATTGGCCACAGGTTTATTTGATGAAGTATGGGTGGTTACCGACAGCGATATTATCTACGACGAAATTACCGGCAACGGTGGTAAGGCCGTAATGAGCAAACAAACACATGAAAGCGGTAGCGATCGTATTGCCGAAGCAGTAGCAGATATGGATGTAGACATCATTGTAAATGTACAGGGCGATGAACCATTTGTAAAAGCCCAGCCACTGCAACGGCTATTACAGGTGTTTGAAGGAGAAGAGGGAAAAAACATACAGGTTGCATCGCTTATGCAGGTGTTAAAGGAAGACAAACTCATTCAGGATCCGAATTATGTCAAAGTAGCAGTAGACCTGCAAATGAATGCACTGATGTTTTCACGGAGCGTACTGCCGTATCCGCGCAGCACACAGCCACCCATTGTTTATTATGAACATATTGGTGTGTATGCCTTTCGTAAACAGGCGCTGATGGATTTTACCCGCTGGCCGATGACACCGCTGGAAGCAGCCGAAAAAATTGAATGCCTGCGCTACCTGGAGCACGGCATACCGTTAAAAATGGTGGTGACAGACTATATGGGTATAGAAATAGATACTCCCGAAGACCTGGAAAAAGCAGCCCGCCTTTTAACCTCCTAGCAAATTGCAGCCTTGTACAGGAGAGACGGCTAAGCTGCTCCAATATAACTGAGCGGGAAAACAGGAAAACGCCGTTTTTTGACCAATTATCGACAAAAAACATTCCCATACCGAATTCATTTCATTAGCGGCCTGGCGCGATGCATCTTTGTATCAGCAAGAACGAAATATCCAAATCCACCGAAAACCACCAACATCCAAATCCTTACCATTGTTTTTCGTAACCCTTTTAACCCCTTTATCCTAAACCGTAGAAACCCTAACCCCAAATCCTGAGAAGAACCCATCCGAATCTTTTGAAAGAACCATCATCCAAACATCCTTTGCACTAACCCATTATCCAAATCCTGAAAAGCCAGTCATCGTACTCAGAAAATCCATCCTACATCTGTTATCCACACAAATTTTTTTCTGAGCAATAAATAAAGAGCCGTCTAGCGATGGCTCTTTGTTATTTCCAGGCATGAGAATTTGTTCACCAATCCACTTGGCCATAATTCAGCTACTGCACTTTTAATTTCACCAATGTTTCTTTTTCAAAATCATCCAGGTCCACAAATGCGTGGTGCTTTAATTGGTTTATCTCCACTTCATCAAGCGCGTCAATTACATTCTGGTAAGAAGCGTCCATGCGCGGTTTTATTATCAGCATCAAATCTTCTTTTTTTAACGGCGGTTGTTGCGATAGCATTTTTTGCTTCAGCCGTATCACATCGCCTATACCATGGGTGATTGAAAAAGTGGTAGTGCCATTCAAGTTGTTTTGCAACGCCTCCACCAGGTCTCCGTGGTAGTAAAACACTTTGTTGTTGCTTACCGGTATAATGGTAAGCGCGGTACTTTGTCCAACAGCCATGTCTTTTGATTCACCTGCCGGTAAGAATAGCTCTCTTGTCTTTGGTTTGCTGATAGCGCTGGTGAACACAAAAAAAGTAATCAATAAAAAACCGAGATCTACCATTGGGGTAAGGTCTACTTTGGTAGATAATTTTTTGCTGCGGCGTGCACCGCCCTTTTGCCGGTGATTACCGGCATTGTTGGTTATTTCTGCCATAAATAAATTGTTTACGTGAGTTGAAACTCTAAGATGTGGCCTCTAAAAATTTCCATAAACGCGGCGACCATTTTCGATTTCGCAAGAAGACTTTAATACTTCAAATTCTACTACCAATATGTACGCATCAGAGGTGTTGAAGCATTAAAAAACATATTCGTAAAGAATACAGATCGATTTTATTTTTAAAAACCTTTTTCTCTATTTCTAAAAATTAAAACCTTATTATGAAAAAGCGACTTGCACCTTTTTACGCAATTCCACTGCTCTTATTTATTTTATCTGGTACAATTTTTTACTGTAAAAAAACGGTAACGCCAAGCAACAACGAAATTCAGGCTGATGATTTAATTACCTACAATAGAGTAATCAGTTGGTTAGAGCAAGAACAAATCAACTTAAAAGACACAGGCAATAAGAAAAATATTGAAACAATCAAATCAGCCATTGCTTCTGATAGAATACAAAGGGAATATCTATCACCAGGAAAACAATTACTCGTTGTACAACTTAAAGATGATTTTAAAACAAACAATGTTACGAGTCAGAAAACATCTAAAAACCTTGTATTTATTGAGACGGAAAACAAGAAATTAAAAATGGGAAGGATTATCGAAATAATTCCAGGCCAGCCGGGTGAAATACCGCCCCAAAATTTGATTTCTAGCGCATTAAATCAACACAATACGAGTTACAATGGTGTCATAAGTATAATGACTATTAGCAATCGTCTATTTGCTGAGATTGATTATAAAGCAGGAAATGTTAAAGGTGTACGGGTTATCAGAACAAAAAGTAAAAATTTGCTTCCTGCGACGCCTTTGTCTGGCAACAGGGTTCAGGTTGGCTGTACAGATTGGTATTGGGAATACTATTTGGATGGTATGTTGGTTGGAGAAGAATATGCTTATACAACTTGTGCCGGAACTACTGGTGATGCCCCTTGCGAGGCGTACAGAATCTTCAACAAAAACGCAGCAAATTTCAAGGTAGACTGTTCTGGAGGTGGAGGTGATGCGGATGGAAACGATTATGACGAGCAATCAGCTACAACCAGGTCCGATGACAATCATGTCAGTTGCCGATCTTTTAAATTTGCAAGGGGCGGATTAACAGATGCACAGGAAGCCGGTATTTTGAACATAAATTTTGAGGTTGCATCTGTGGACGGATCTTCTAAAATAAAAAGAGTACTACCCCACCCATTTTATGTAACAGTCCCTTTGATCAAATCTAATTCATATGAGGTCAGTCCAGAAGAAGCTGCAGCAAGAACGGCTGACGCTCTAGACGCGGCGGGAATATCACTGATAAAAAAATATAAAGACCTTGGTTACACGGTTGAGCAATTTTCGGCAGTTTCTGACAATCAACTAGAAGCTGAATTACGAAACTTGTGGATTGGGCAATTAATGAACCAGTTTCCTAATAGTGGGGCAATAAATGTGAAGATTCAAACACCTGCATTTTCAACAACCGTTGCCAATAAAGCTATAATTAATTCTTCCTGGGAAATTATCAGCAATAAACTAACGGGTAGTGGTTGCTGGTAATTCGGCAGAACAACCATCCCAGAGTGAAACCGGCAAAGAAATATAAGTTTAGAAGCTTGAGATATTTTTGCTGACAAAAACTCCTTAGTACATTCACCGTTTCAAATACGCAAATAGTGTTAAAAAACCTTGCATACAAATTTTATCCAAAAGGCATTTTTGAAAGCCCAGATCCCACTTATGCAGACAGCGTAGAACAAAAGCGATTTAAAGAGAGGAAAAACGACTCAATAAAACAAAACAGTCCTAATTGGAGCCGGCTGGTATACGCACTTCAAGAGCATTTTGGAAAGTCAAAGGTAGAAAACCTTGAGTCCTTGCTTCACGGAAACGAAAAATCATTTTCGGCTTGCATAGCGATGGAACCCGTTGGGACTATTGGTATAAAAAACTTAGTACTACACATAAGTACATTGATAGATTCATATTTTATATATCAGTCTGATCCGGCAATTGCATTAGAATTGTTTAAAGTCAATCCTTCCGAATCTCTTTTCGTGGCTGAAGATAAATATGTGTCGTACATAATCGAGGCAAATCTTGAACCAGCGTATAGCTTTTTGAAAGAAGAAGTTTCTAAGTATTTCCCGGGTTTTTACGAGTTCCCAAGATCATTAATAGATACTGAAATTCTTGATATTATGCATGATGGAGTGGGAATATTTCAAGATGACAAATTGAATTTATTGCCGGATTGGAGACGAAAAATGACATTTTACAAAGCATTTTTTAGCAGCCGTTATTATGCAATCTTACTTTGAGATGATGGTAAATTTTTCGAGGCAGACTTTTATTTGGTTAATTGTTTCCATCATGCCCGCCAGCCAGGCATTTGGTCAAATTGACCTCACGCTACATGCGCTAGACGCGGCTTTGAAGATTGGACCGGACACAACTGTAATGTCGAATATATTTGCAGAAGGTACCGATTCTGTGTCGGTAGCAAATGTGCGTAGACTATTAATTGGTGACTCTTTAAAGTATAATAGACAGGTTTCCCCGGCAAATTATAAAGACAAGCAACTTTTTGGAAATGAAATCATTAAGATTTTGCTATATGTTGATAGCGTCAATCAAGTTCAGTGCACTGCGTATATCATAAAAGTAAAAGGTTCAGCGATTATTGACTCAATTACAAAAGAATTTGGGTCAATACAATTATATGGTTCTTTTGGCAAAAAACTCCTTTCAAACTTGGATATTGTTGAACAGGTTTATTTTTGGGATTACGATGAAAAGACAACGTTGATGCTTGTTTTTTTTGATAAAAGGCAAGCCGCTCAGGCGGTTCCACAAATTAATTCCGATGTGGGGGTTATTACCCGCTATAGAAAGAAAAGAAATTAAAGAAAAGAAGCCGCAGATTCGCAACAAATCAATCTGCGAATCTGCGGCTATTCTTTTTGGCAGTCTACTTAAAACTCAGCGTTCTTTGGAGTTCTCGGAAAAGGAATGACATCGCGTATATTGGTCATACCCGTTACAAATAAAACCATTCTTTCAAAACCCAGTCCAAAGCCGGCATGTGGTACAGAGCCAAAGCGTCGTGTATCAAGGTACCACCACAGCTCATCGGCAGGTATATGCATGTCTGCCATGCGCGCTTCCAGTTTATCAAGCCTTTCTTCTCTCTGAGAGCCGCCTACAATTTCACCAATGCCGGGTGCCAGTATATCCATGGCGGCCACAGTTTTGCCGTCGTCATTCTGCCGCATGTAAAACGACTTTATATCTTTTGGATAGTTGGTTAAGATCACCGGCCGTTTAAAATGTTTTTCTACCAGGTAGCGTTCATGCTCGCTCTGTAAGTCGACACCCCATTTATCTACCGGATACTGGAATTTCTTTTTCTTGTTGTGATTGCTTTCGCGGAGTATGTCAATGGCCTCTGTGTAGGTAATGCGTTCAAAGTGGTTGTTTACTACAAACTCCAGTTTTTCGATCAAACCCATTTCGCTACGCTTATCCTGTGGCAATGCTTTTTCTTCCTCTGCCAGGCGTTGTGCAAGAAAATCCAGGTCTTCTCGGTTGTGCTCCATGGCGTACCGGATAATGTATTTGATAAACTCTTCGGCCAGGTTCATATTATCTTCCAGGTCGCAGAATGCCATTTCAGGTTCTATCATCCAGAATTCGGCCAGGTGCCTTGCCGTGTTTGAATTTTCGGCCCGAAACGTGGGGCCAAAAGTATAAATCTCGCTAAAGGCCATGGCAGCCAGTTCACCTTCCAGCTGTCCGCTCACGGTAAGATTGGTAGCACGACCAAAGAAATCATCTTTATAATTTACGGTTCCGTCATCGTTCCGCGGTGTTTTATCAAAAGGCAGCGTAGTTACTTTAAACATTTCGCCGGCGCCTTCTGCATCGCTGGCCGTTACAATGGGAGTATGCAGGTATACAAATCCTTTTTCATTAAAGAACTGATGGATAGCAAAAGCCAAAGAGTGACGGATGCGGAAAACCGCCCCAAATGTATTGGTACGAAACCGCAGGTGGGCTATCTCACGGAGGAACTCCAGGCTATGTTTTTTCGGTTGTAACGGAAACTTCTCGGCATCGCTATTACCCAGAATTTCCACCTGGCTGGCTTTTATTTCCACTTTTTGGCCTTTACCAGTGGACGCCACTATTTCGCCGGTTACTTTTAACGATGCGCCGGTGGTAATGCGTTTCAAAACAGACTCATCAAACTTACCCAGCTCAGCCACCACCTGTATATTATTATTGGTACTGCCGTCGTTGAGCGCAATAAACTGGTTGTTCCTGAAAGTGCGCACCCACCCCATTACCGTTACCTGCTGTCCGGTTTGTTCGCTGGCCAGCAGGTCTTTTACTTTAGTCCGTTTGTTAAACATGTACCGAAAATTTTTAGGACGGCAAAGATACGGAAACGTGAGGCGTGAGGCGTCAGTCGTGAGCCCTTCGGCGGAAACGTTTGCGAGGCAAGCTTCATGACAGACGTGAGGCGCGAGGCGTGAGCCCTTCGGCGGAAACGTTTGCGAATAAAGCGCTTCACGCCTGACGCCTGACGCCTCACGCTTCCCGCCATAACATTGCGGTAACATTGGGATCATACTTCGTTAATCTGGGGTTAACCGGCCGGTAACATTGCGCAGATAGCTTTGCGGCACTAATAAAAACAAGAATTGTGCGTAAAAAGAGCCTTTTACTGATAAGCCCCTTACTGTTCCTTGCTTTAATTACCCTGGCACAAACAGGAAAAATTGCAGGAAAGGTCTTGAACGCCAAAAACGAACCGCTTGCAGGCGTATCCATTAAGATTACCGGAGCACCCGGCGGCGCCAGTACAGATGTGGAAGGCCGTTATACCCTTACATTAACTGCAGGTAAAAAATATGATCTCAGCTTCACCACTGTTGGTTACAGTTTAAAGACCGTCAATGAAATTGAGGTAACAGCCGGGCAGGTTACCACGCTCGACATTACCATGGAAGTTACCGGTAAAAACCTGGCTTCAGTAACGGTAACGGCTACCCGAAACAACGCCCGCAGGGAAACGGTGAATTCTGTCATACAATTTCAGAAAAATACCAATACGGTTGCGTCTGTAGTTTCAGCAGAATCCATCAGGCGTTCGCCAGACAGAAATACCGGCGAGGTATTGAAACGCACGCCCGGCGCCAGTTTGATAGATGGAAAATTTCTTGTTATTCGGGGTCTTGCAGACCGCTACAACCAGGCAATGCTCAATGGTATACTGCTTACCAGCACAGAACCAGATCGTAAAACATTTTCTTTTGATATTATCCCCGCTCCCATGATCGATAATATCATTATTAACAAAGCCTTTGTACCCGAACTGCCGGGCGAGTGGGCGGGCGGTCTTATACAGGTTAATACAAAAGACATTCCTTCAAAAAACTTTTTCAATATTCAAATAGGAACTGGTTTCAATAGCCAGACAATCGGCAAAGATTTTTACAAAGCAAAAGGCGGTGGGCTCGACTGGCTGGGTATAGACGATGGTGCACGTGGGCTGCCTGCCAGCTACACCACCAAGTCGGGGTTTAACCTGTTAACGCAGGAGCAACGCAACGAACTGGGAAAAGAAATGAATAACAACTGGGCAGCTACACCTACCAAAGTATCGCCTAATGTATCTTTTCAGGCAAATGGAGGATTTACCGGAACCCTTTTCGGTAAAAAAGTTGGCGGTATACTGGGTGTCAATTACAGTAAAACCAGCCGCTACACAGACATCCTCAACCAAATACAAACATTGGAGAGCGGCATATTCAGCCAGCAGTACAGTTATGCAGATAACCGGTATACAACAGAAGTTACCGCCGGCGCACTGGCCAGCTTTTCATTACAACTGGATCCCAGAAACAAGGTGTCGCTGAAATCTATTATTAATGTAAACACCAACAATTATGCAATCCGCCGTAGTGGTATCAATAACAATACCGGCGATGATGTATATGGAGGTGAACTTACATTCAGGGAGAACACTTTTTTTACCGTGCAGCTTACAGGTGAGCACAGTATTACCGCGCCGCTGAAGTTTAAATGGTATGGTTCTTTTAATATCCTCGACGGTTATAGCCCCGATCAACGCCGTTACCAGTATACCAGACCAACCGGCACACAAAACCCTTATCGGTTTTTAGTGGGTAACTCGCTGGCACAAGAAAGCGGCAGCAGGGTGTTTCAAACACTGAACGATTATATCTATACCGGTGGCGGCGATCTTACTTATAACTTCGATCTATTTGGTCAGAAACATGCCGTAAAAGGCGGCTATATGCTGCAGGTGAAAGACCGCCTGTTCGACGCACAGCTATTTGCGAACTACCTGCCAATAGACAATGAAGCATTGCGCCAGCTGCCCATCGATAAAATTTTTGCACCAGAAAACTTTGGCAACGGGTCAGATACCAGCCGCCAGTTTGCTTTTAATTCAATTAACAATAAAAACTTCCGCTACTTAGCCAATACCATTTTAAATGCCGGCTTCCTGCAGTTCGACAATCAGTTATCTGACGCGCTGCGCGTGGTTTGGGGTTTGCGTGTAGAAGATTATGATCAACTGCTGGGTTCTGTAAAAAAATGGGATAGCCGTCATAAGAGTACGCGCCAAACAGACTTTCTGCCAGGGCTAAACGCCACGCTGAAGCTCGATGCTAAAACAAACCTGCGCTTATCTGGCTCGCAAACCGTTATCCGTCCAGAACAAAGAGAACTGGCCGCACTCACGTTATATGATTTTGAATTGAACTCGGCTGTGCAGGGTAACCCCAACCTGTTGCGCACCAAAGTTACCAATGCCGACCTGCGTTATGAAGTATACCCAAGGTCTGGCGAGGTGTTTACTGCCGGTGTTTTCTACAAAAACTTTGATAAGCCCATTGAACAAAACCTGCAACAGGGCGGCGCCATATTTGAATTTCAAAACCCAGACAGGGCCACCGCCTACGGCGCGGAACTTGAAGTGCGCAAACGCCTCGACTTTATAACCGGTGGATTGAAAAACTTTACTGTACAGGCCAATGCTGCTTACATTAAAAGCAATGTGAGAGATGAAAAAAGAAACATTGACCGGCCTTTACAGGGTCAATCGCCCTATCTCTTAAACTTTGGTTTATTGTATGATTTGGAAGAGCCCGGCTTTAACGCTACCCTGCTGTTTAACCAGATTGGAAAACGCATCTACCTGGTAGGCGACATACCGGCAAGCGGCGGTGGCGGCGCACCAGATATTTGGGAAGCCCCCAGGCCGGTACTTGACTTTCAGGTAAGTAAAAAATTCATTCACAAAAAAGCAGAAGTTCGGTTCAACGTATCGGATATTCTTAACAAGAAACAATATTTCTATCAGAACAGGGATGCCAATACCGGGTTTCAAAAAGACTCGGATGCTTACCGGTTTACCAGAAAGTTTGGAACCACTTTCAGTGTAACATTTAATTACGCGCTATAACAAAACTTTTTAAAAATAAAAGGGTATTATGAAAAATTGCATTTTTTACATTGCTGCGGTTGTGTTGATAAGTATCACAGCTTGTCGTAAGATTGAAACAGATGGTGAACCATTTCTTGTGCCTGGTGGCGGCGGTACGGGTGGCAATACCGGTAAAACGGTAACCTTGTCTGGCCACATTACAAAAGATACAACGTTGTATGCAGCAGATAATAATATACTGTCGGGTCTTGTATACGTAGATGCAGGCGTAACACTTACAGTACAGAAAGGCGCAACTGTTAAAGGTGCGTATTCAGGTACCAATACGGCTGCGTTAATTATAAAACGCGGCGCTAAAATAATGGCTGTAGGTACCCAGGAATCACCCATTATATTTACGTCAGCATCTCCCACACCTACCTCGGGCGACTGGGGCGGTATAGAATTGCTGGGTAAAGCGGCTATAAATGCAAGTAATGGCGGCGCACCGGGATTGTACATACCTGAAGGCGGTTTTAACAATGCAGCAGGCGATGGATTGGCGGGTTCTGGCGATGCGGTTGCACCCGCGCCGGTAAATGATGATAATTCAGGTACGTTGCAGTATGTGCGCATTGAATATGCCGGTTACGCTTTTTTACCCAACCAGGAAATCAACAGTCTTACCATGGCCTGCGTAGGCAACAAAACCGTGATAGACCACATACAGGTATCGTATGCAAAAGACGATGCCTTTGAATGGTTTGGCGGAACTGTAAACTGTAAATACCTGATTGCGTATAAAACACAGGATGATGATTTTGATACAGACAATGGCTTTAGCGGAAGTGTACAATTTGGATTGATAGTACGCGACTCATCCATTGCCGATGTTTCTAAATCTGAAAGTTTTGAAAGCGATAACGATGGAACCGGCAGCGCATTGACCCCGCAAACAAAAGCCGTGTTTTCCAACGTATCTTCTTTTGGGCCGCTGGCTACTCCCAACAATGTAGGCAATAGCAATTACCTTGGTGCTGCAGTTCAAATAAGAAGGAACTCTTCTCTTTCAATTTTCAATTCTGTTTTTGTAGGCTGGTCTACAGGTATCTTAATTGATGCAGGTTTGGGAACTCCTACTGATAATAATATAACCAACAACACGCTGCAATTAAGTGGTATTATACTTGCCAGTTGCAAAACGCCGGTAGCTTATACTGCCAGCAGTTCTTCCCCTACCGGCGCCACCAGTGCTTCTATTTCAACCTGGTTTACAAACAATACAAAAAACAAAATACTTACGCAGACCACGGAACAAACTATTTATACCAGGCCGTTTGATTATATCAATCCAGACTGGGGTCCGTTTGGAAACTCTGCTGTGGTAATTCCCACCGCCAGCAACAATTACTTTGATGATCCCATTATTACCGCAAGAACATTTATAAAAAAAGTAGACTTTCTCGGCGCTATTGCACCATCGGGCGAAGATGCCAACTGGTTCAAAGGCTGGACGAAGTTTAACTATACTAAGTAACATACCACCACATCAGAAAAAAGCAGCTATTACGCTGCTTTTTTTATTTGTTAGAATTGTACACAGCATTTTAATGCTGGTATTGAACCATCCCAGTTCAAACATATTATCGCACAGCGTTAGCAGAGCCAGCAGAGAAATTCATAGTTCATCTAACCAATCTTATAAAAGGCTCATTTGCTTTCACTGTTTTTCGAATCGTATTAATTTTTGAAAACCTCGTTCTTTTACGATGTCCGGCTGCAATCAACTCGCATAATTCGCAAATCTGGTAATTGCCCACTTTCAATGTTTTGCTGCATTTTTATTGATTATTAATGGCACAAAAGCATCAACAGCTTGAAAACCAGATTGCCCCAGAACCCCCTGCCAAAGCAGGTTTCCAAAATAATTTTTTACTTTTTCCGTTTTTATGCTATCATTGCACTGGAATCAGGCTGGTTAGTTCATTCCTATAATCTACAGCTCATCAGTTTTTTCATTCCGTCACTATCATTTTCATTTCAAAATTTTTTCAACAACCCAGGTCAGACGCAGGTTTTTTTGATTTTGATGACTAATACTCCATTATGTACGACATTTTGCAACTGAACGACATGCTCGTTCCTGAATTGCTCGATATTGCCGAGCAGCTTAAAATCCCCAATGCCAAAAAGCTTGATAAACAAGCTCTTGTATACCAAATTCTCGATAAACAAGCCGTTTCTGCCAGTGCTGCCAAAGGAAATACCGAAGAGAAAGGCAAAAGAAAAAGAATTGTAAAAACAACTACCGCCAACTCTCATGAAGAAGCCATTGTAGAAAGTGGCGATGAAAAACCGGTTAAAGCAGAAAGCAAAAAGCCGGTTATAAAGAAAGAAGAAAAGCAAGTGGTAGTTAAGCGCGGCCGCAAAAAAGCAGAAGAAGAAATACCCGAAAGACTTCCTGAAAGCAATCAACAAGATAATGATGACGATGACGACGATCAGCCTGAAATAGAAGCGGGCAACCGCGTGCAGGCTACTGTTGAACAGCCCACTCCTGTAAATCCCAACCAATCGTCGCCAACCACAGAACCGCAACGTAATTTTCAGCAGCAGCAAAGGAGAAGCAACGATGTATTTAATATAGAGTTTGATGGCATTATACAAGGTGAAGGTGTATTGGAAATGATGCCCGATGGTTATGGCTTTCTGCGCAGCAGCGATTATAATTATTTAAGTTCACCAGATGATGTATATGTATCTCCATCACAAATAAAATTGTTTGGTTTAAAAACCGGCGATACTGTTTTTGGTGCGGTACGTCCGCCGAAAGAAGGCGAAAAATATTTTGCCTTACTGAAAGTAGAAACCATTAATGGCAAAGGCCCCGAAGAAGTGCGCGACCGCGTACCGTTTGATTATTTAACACCACTGTTTCCCTTCGAGAAACTGAATTTGTTTACCAGCCCGTCTGATTACTCAACACGCATTATGGATCTTTTTACGCCAATAGGAAAGGGCCAGCGTGGATTGATAGTTTCTCAGCCAAAGACCGGTAAAACAATGTTGTTAAAAGCCGTGGCCAATGCAATTGCAGAAAATCACCCCGAGTGTTACCTGATGATTGTATTGGTAGATGAACGTCCTGAAGAGGTAACGGATATGGAACGCAGCGTAAAAGCAGAAGTGATCGCATCCACCTTTGATGAGCCTGCAGAAAAACACGTTAAAGTGTCTACCATGGCATTGCAAAAAGCAAAAAGACTGGTAGAGTGCGGACATGATGTGGTGATACTGCTCGATTCTATTACACGTTTGGCCCGTGCGCACAATACGGTAGCACCTGCCAGTGGTAAAGTTTTGAGCGGCGGTGTAGAAGCCAACGCACTGCAAAAACCCAAACAATTTTTTGGCGCAGCCCGTAAAATTGAAAATGGCGGTTCTTTAACCATTCTTGCAACAGCGCTTATAGATACCGGATCAAAAATGGAAGAAGTAATTTTTGAAGAATTCAAGGGAACCGGTAATATGGAATTGCAGCTAGACAGGCGCCTTGCCAACCGCCGTATCTTCCCTGCTATTGATCTAACGGCCTCTTCCACACGCCGCGATGATTTATTGCTTGACAGGGATGTACTGCAACGCATGAACCTGCTGCGCGTTTTCCTGGGAGATATGAATACGGAAGAAGCCATGAATGAATTACTGAAACGCATGAGAGGCACAAAAAGCAATGAAGAATTTCTTGCCAGTATGAACAGATAATTTTTTTTAGATTATTAAAAACCCGGAATTTTCCGGGTTTTTGTTTTTTGACTGTTTTCCCGAATCTTTGCAGGAGCATTGTTAGCTATGAACAAATGAAGAACAAAGCCAATGTAACACCCGGCTTTATTAACGCAGATTTCTCAAATGATTTAGATATATACAGTAAATTCGCCCTCGTATAAAATACACATTGATTATATAAAACCATCATTATGCACCCCAAACAATTATTGCTGCCCGCTTTGGCTGCTATACTACTCTCCTCCTGTGTTAGTAACAAAAAATTTAAAGCAGAACAAGACAAATACGCGGCGCTTAATACCCAATACACCGCATTACAGGGCTCTCTGAAAACCTGCGAAGATGAAAGAGCAGATGCCGCTAAAAAGAAAATGTTGTCTGATGCTGAAATTGAAAGCCTGAACAAACAACTTGCCTACCTCAAAGAAAACAATACCCAGGCATTGAAACAATTGCAAGACCTCTCCGTAATTTCCAGCTCACAAGCAGAGAGTATTAAAAAATCAATGGAAAACATTGGTGCCAAGGATTCTTATATACAGGATCTGCAGGCATCAATGGCGCGCAAAGACTCATTGAACATGGCGCTGGTAATGAACCTTAAAGGTGCTATCGGCAACCTAGACGATAAAGACATCAACATAAAAGTTGATAAAGGCGTGGTGTATATTGATATATCCGATAAACTGCTGTTTAAAAGCGGTAGCTACGATATTACCGACCAGGCAAAAGATGTACTGGGTAAAGTAGCACTGGTATTGAAAAACCAACCAGATATAGAATTTATGGTAGAAGGCCATACCGATAACGTTGGTTTTGCCAAAGGCGTGTTAATTGACAACTGGGACCTGAGTGTTAAACGCGCCACTTCTGTTGTGCGCATTTTGCAAAAACAATACGGCCTCGACCCATCTCATATTGCAGCCGCCGGACGCGGAGAATTCAAACCAGTTGCTGATAACAGTACACCAGATGGTAAAGCGGCAAACCGCAGAACAAGAATTGTTATTCTGCCACAGCTTGATCAATTCTTCAAATTGTTGGAACCCAAAAAGCAGTAATAAAAATTCGATTTAAAATTTTGGCCCCCACGTTTGAGTGGGGGTTTTTTTGTGCCGCAACATGACAAACCAGCAACATTAAAACGCCTTTAATATGGTGATAGGTACTTACCCCTACTGTATCGCAGGAAAAACATGGCCTGTACTATTTTTTTAACATATGGAGCCTTAATTTTTAATCTTTTAAATCATTTTTTATAACTAGAAGCGTTTACAAATCGGGCCAAGTCAAAAAGCAGCAAGGCTTTACGGTACATTATGAAGAGCGTTTTTTCTTTTGTTATTTTTCTTTTGTTTCTGGGGTGTGTAGGCAATGCATGTGTTGCCCAGGGCGTTCTGCAAGATGATGCGCCTGCCGCCCGCAAAGGAATAATAGACCTGCGCAATTCATCCTTTTCCTCAAAACCCATAGCACTCAGCGGCCAATGGATTTTTAACTGGCGGCAGTTAGTATCGCCCACAGATAGTTTGGCCAATGCATCCGGTTTTGCCGACTACCCTCAATTATGGAAGAACATACAGGTTAATGGAGCGCCGCTGTCATCGCAAGGTTATGCCAGTTACAGGCTTACTGTTTTATTACCAAAAGAAAAACCACCGCTGGCACTGGAAGTACCAGATGGCTACAGCGCGTATAAATTATTTGTGAATGGAAAGCAACTGGCCGAGAACGGTAAAATAGGAACCAGTGATTCTACCTCACGGCCATTCTGGGCAACCAAAACAATTGCCCTGGATAATACTTCAGATACGTTGCACATTATTTTACAGGTAGCCAATTTCTGGCATGCCAAGGGCGGCACGTATAAAGAAATGCTGATTGGCGACAAAGCACAACTCACCTTAAAATACCAACAAAACACAGCGCTGGATCTCATTCTTGCAGGTTGTTTGTTTATGGGTGGCTTATTTTTCTGGGGCCTGTCGGTATTTGGCAGAAACGATAAAATCATTTTCTACTTTTCTGTTTTTTGCATCGTTACCAGTTACAGAATGATTGGTACAGATCTGTATGTGCTTCACGCCCTTTTTCCGGGTGTTAGTTGGTTTGTTTGCATCAGGCTTGAATACCTTACCCTGGTCTTGGGTGTGGCGCTGTTTTCACACTATACCCGGTTATTGTATCCAAAAGATTGCCTGCAGGGTGTAATGAAAGCCGTGATTTGGTTTTGTTTGGCATATGCCATCACCATTGTGCTTGCGCCGCCGGTTATATTTACAGCATTGCTCAATTTTTTTCTTGCTGTAATGTTCCTGTACATCGTATATGCATTTTATGTGTACATACAGGCCGTTATTCATAAAAGAAAAGGCTCATGGTATGCACTCATGAGCAGTGGAGTAATGCTGCTGGTATACTTTGTGGTGAACCTTCAGTATTTCAATGTTATTCCGGCGTTGAAGCTGGTTGTATTTGGCGGGTATGTCACTTTTTTCTTTTTGCAATCGCTTGTATTGTCTCACCGGTTTGCAGATATATTGCAACAGGCGGCCACGGAAGCCCGGCAGGGATTGAAGGCCAAATCGGAGTTTTTGTCAACCATGTCTCACGAAATACGCACGCCACTGAACTCGGTGATAGGCATGGCGCATTTATTAAAAAGAAGCGAACCAAGAAAAGACCAGCAGGAGCACCTTAATGTGCTGTTGTTTTCCGCCAACAACCTGTTGTCTATCGTGAATAATATTCTTGATTATAATAAGATAGAGGCTGGTAAAATCAGTATTGAACAAATTGCCATGGACCTGCCCGCTATGGCCAGAAATATAATTGCAGGCTTACAAAACCTGGCCGATGACAAACGGGTGCAATTACTCCTCACTATTGATCCGCTGCTGAATACCAAGGTTATCGGCGACCCAACGCGCACCAGCCAGGTTTTAAACAACCTGGTGCAAAATGCCATCAAGTTTACCAAAGAAGGCTCGGTACACCTTTCCATCAAAATAGAAAAAACAGAAGACGATTATATTGTACTGCGTATATCGGTAACTGATACCGGTATTGGTATACCACTTGAAAAACAGCAGTTGATATTTGAGCGTTTTACGCAGGCAGATTCTTCTACCTCCCGTAGCTTCGGCGGTACCGGGCTGGGACTTTCCATCAGCAAAAAAATTCTGGAAATGCAGGGTTGTAAGTTGCAACTGAAAAGCGAACTGGGCAAAGGATCTGAATTCTACTTTACGCAAATGTTTTTGCTGACCAGCGAACGTATAGAAACCAATTCGCCCGCCCAGGAACAGAAAACCCATGAGTCTAAAGCACTGCAGGATATTTCAATATTATTAGTGGAAGATAACCCGCTGAATATTCTGGTGGCCAAAGCATTTCTTGAACGTTGCGGCGCCTCCATAGACATTGCAGTAAACGGTGAAGAGGCCATCAGCAAGTTTGATGCTTCCCGCCACCACGTGGTATTAATGGATTTGGAAATGCCTGTAATGGATGGCTACCAGGCTACCAGGGAACTGAGGAGGCGCGGAGAAAACCTTCCTGTGATTGCGTTAACTGCCAGCCTGCCGAAAGAAGTAGAAAGCGAAGTATACGCGGCAGGCCTCACCGATATTATTGTAAAACCCTTTGACCCGGATGAACTGTTCCGGGTAATATTGCAATATGTAAAAGCTGTAGCAGCCTAAATAGAAGAATCGCCTGTAGCCGCAATGCAGTACAACCGCTTAGTAGCGATAACAAACGGCATTGATATTCATACCCGCACCAACAGAAGCAAAAATTATTACATCGCCCCGCTCAAGATGATGGTGTTCTACCTGGTTTTTAAGCACCAGATCGTATAACGTGGGCACGGTGGCCACAGAACTGTTGCCCAGCCATTGAATACTCATGGGCATAATATGCGTTGGTGGCGTATCAATATTATAGAGTTTATAAAACGCTTTTACTATGGCGTCATCCATTTTTTCATTGGCTTGGTGAATAAAAATCTTTTTTAAATCGCCAATGCCGATACCGCTTTTGTCAAGACATTCTTTCATGGCAGCGGGCACGTGCGTCATGGCATATTCATACACTTTGCGGCCTTTCATTTTCATAAAGCGAATCCGCTCATCGCTTTCGGGGTAATTAGATTTACCCATGTCTATATAACCAACTTCTTTCAAAGTATGGCTTTGCATGCTGGCACTGATGATGCCGCTGCCATTGCCGTTTACTTCTTTGTATTCTATTACACAGGCGCCGGCGCCATCTGCAAAAATCATACTGTCGCGGTCATAAAGATCAATTACCCTCGACAGTGTTTCTGTACCAATGACCAGGCATTTTTTTGCCAGCCCGGCTTTAAAGAAAGCATCGGCCTGAATAATGCCCTGTATCCATCCCGGGCAGCCAAATAAAATGTCATAAGCAATACATGAAAAGTTGGCAATACCCAACCGGTGTTTAACACGGCTTGCCAGCGACGGTACTGCGTCCATCTGGATAGTTTCTTTTACTACATCGCCAAAGTTGTGGGCCACAATAATCTGGTCAATGGTTTCAGGATCCGTACCAGCATCTTCCAAAGCCTTGCGCGCGGCAAGGGTAGCAAGGTCAGAAGCATTCATACTGTCTTCTGCATAACGGCGTTCACTGATGCCCGTTATCTTGCGGAATTTTTCTACTACTTCTGGAGAAGGTGTATCCAAATGATGTCCGAGATCTGTATAAAATACATGTTGAAAAAAATCGGAATTAGATTGAATATCCGTTGGAATATAACACCCTGTGCCGGTAATAACAGAAGAAAACATAGATAAACAATCTTTTAAAAGTGAAAGGCCTTTGGCTGCTGATGAAGATAGTTAAAATAATATCTACGAATTTGCCTCAATTTTAATGTCGTTTTAAAGTTAGTAGTGGAGGCGAAGCCCAAAGGCCAATAATTTACCCAGATTTCCACATTTTTTGATTTGCAATTTATATGTCCGCAGCGGCATAACCAACTAAAAATGTGTGAATAAGAGTTATTGCAGCATAAAATTGGCATAAAGGCATGTTTGTTGTTTTTCTACAGTCAGACATTTATTACTAACAATAAAATTGATTTTATGGAACATACAAAACCAAGCAGGTCAAAAAAACAACGTATACCGGCAAAGAATTTTGAATTGGCTATAAACAATCGTGTGTATGAAGTAAATGCAACTCCGTTTATAGTGGCCAGTGGTGATATGATGTACAGGGTAAGTTATAATAATGGTCCCGTGCACGTGTTTGGATGGGATGAAGGGCTTGAAAGATATGCAGAAACAGACACTATGGCTGATGTAATACCACCGGTTGTGGAAATGGAAATAGCAGGCAAATTGAATGAATTTGCCGCCGAGTTACAACATGCCGCCTAGTGCATTTATTATCTCTAACCACAATAGTATCTCTAACCACAATAGAAAAAACAAAAAGAAAAAAGATACACAGGAAGATGTGAGGTTGATTTGTCCCAATGATCAAGACCGGCATACCCGAAAGGATATGCCGGTTATTTTTTAGTCCACCAGTTTAATACCGGTTTCTGTAAAGATGATTTTTCGTTGTTTGTATAAGCCGCCGGTAACCATCTTAAACGTTTTTTTACTCATTCCAAATACATCGTAAATTTCTTCCGGCGAAGATTTGTCATAATAAGGCAGGTAACCATTGCTTTCGGCCAGTAACCTGAGAATTTTTTCGGATTCATCTTCTACCCTTTCGTAACCTGGTTTACCCGCCGCTACATCAATTTTATTATCGGGCCTGATGTGTTTTATAAATCCATCAAACCGATCACCGACTTGTATGTTGCGGTAAATTTCGTTGTTGTGCAAAACGCCGGTGTGCCGGTTATTGATAATGACCACGTACCCAATATCTGTGCGACGGTAAACAATTAATTGCACCACATCCTTTTCTTTTACGCTGAGGGTTTCATTGCTGAGTTCAAATTCTAATTTTTCGGTGGCAGCGGCACGACCAGTTTGTGCATCAATGTAAATTTTAACCAGGTAATTGCCACCTACGCGCATGCCGCTGAGCTGTTTACTGCGGGGCACAAAAAGATCTTTCATCAGCCCCCAGTCTAGAAACGCCCCTTGGTTGGTAATGGCTACACACTGTAAATAGGCAATTTCGCCGGCAATGGCTTTGGGTTGTTGTGTAGTAGCAATTAACCGGTCTTCAGAATCGTGGTACACAAAAACATTGAGCACGTCACCCACTTTGGTACGTGGTGGCACAAAACGGGTGGGCAGCAGCAGGCCTTCTTTGCCATCTTCCAAAAAAACGCCAAACTGTGTAATGCGTTGTACCGTCAATGCATTGTATGCGCCCACATTTACCATAATAAAAACTTTTGCTGGCCGAAGGTAAGTACAATAAATAAGCCTTGAGAAAACAACCATATCCTATACAGCCGTAATTGCATGTTGCGCAAGCGTAATGAACAAAAGACCGCTTTGTATGTAATTACAAAAACGCATTTTTGCACTATAAACCCTGTTATGGCACAACTATTCACGCCGATTACTTTTAAATCTGTAACACTTAAAAACCGCATCGTGGTATCGCCCATGTGCGAATATTCTTCTGTTGATGGTTTTGCCAATGAATGGCACCTCGTGCATTTGGGCAGCCGGGCGGTAGGTGGTGCCGGACTTATCATTACAGAAGCAACGGCGGTATCGCCCGAAGGACGTATTTCCCCTGATGATTTGGGTATCTGGAAAAACGCGCACCTGGAAAAATTGAAAAACATTGTGTCGTTTATTCATAAACACGGTTCAGTGGCGGGTATACAGCTGGCCCATGCAGGCAGAAAAGCGAGTTCGCCTGCACCATGGAAAGGCAATCGCCAATTAACAAAAGAAGAGGGCGGCTGGCAAACGGTGGCACCCAGTGCCATTCCTTTTAAAGAAGGGGAGATGGCGCCCGAAGCATTAACGGCAGAAGGCATAGAAAAAGTGATTACAGATTTTAAAACGGCTGCACAACGAGCCCTCTCTGCAGGTTTTAAACTGATTGAAATACATGCCGCGCATGGCTACCTGATACATGAATTTTTATCGCCCCTCAGCAATCAACGCACTGATGACTATGGCGGTTCATTTGACAACCGGATACGCTTTTTGCTGCAGGTAACCGAGGGCATACAGACTGTTTGGCCAAAAGATCTGCCGTTGTTTGTTCGCATATCTGCCACCGATTGGGCGCCAGGCGGCTGGAACGAAGTAGAAGCCGTGAAACTGGCAGTTATACTAAAAGAAAAAGGCATAGACCTGATAGACTGTTCGTCAGGCGGACTGTCTGTTAACCAGCAAATTGTTGTTGGCCCAGGTTACCAGGTACCTTTTGCTGAAAAAATAAAAAAAGAAGCAGGTATATTAACGGGCGCCGTGGGCATGATCACCAGCGCAGGCCAGGCAGATGCCATTGTGACCAATGGCCAGGCAGATCTTATTGTGATGGCACGCGAACTGTTGCGCGATCCCTACTTTCCGTTGCATGCCGCCAAAGAGTTGGGCGTAGATATTGCCTGGCCCGATCAGTACCTGAGGGCCAAAAGAGGGTAGATAAAATATTGGTAATATAACCGGGTCTGCCGCCCGTCACCATGCTTTTGCGTAGTTTGCACTGGCAAAGGCTGCGTATCTATCTACTCAATATTTGCAACCGGCTACAGAACTATGTTTGCTTCTATAAAACTATACCTGCCATTTTTAATTATGGCTATGCTTGCTAACGCTTCCGCATTGGCGCAGCAACAACAGGTAAGCTTTTATGAAATAGACCACCGCGTAAAATCTATAGAACCTGCATCCCCGGCCCAACTGGCTTTTTTATTGACAGCCGGGTACACATCGGAAAAAGAAAAGGTACGATCAATTTTCAGCTGGATTACAGAGCACATTACCTACCGGGTAAGGAAAACCGGCATCAAAACAAACACTGTTACCACTCGCGCATTGTTACCAGATACCGGCGGGTGGAAGTCGGCCAATGATATGATGGCTGAAATGGTATTGCAAAGTAAATCGGCTGTGTGTGACGGTTATGCCCGTTTATTTAAAAGCCTCTGCGATTATGCCGGCCTGCGCAGCGCTGTTATTACCGGTTTTGCCAAAGGAGACCTGAGTCGGCAGCCACCTTTTCGGTGTAACCATACCTGGAATGCGGTTTACATCGACAGTGCCTGGCGTTTGCTGGATGTAACTTGGGCAAGCGGTTATACTTCTTACAGCGGCGACCAGTTCTTTAAACGGTATGATGAAAAATATTTTTTAGCTATGCCGGAAGATTTCCTAACAGACCATTTTCCGGATGATCTGAGGTGGACACTCATGGAAAAACCAACGGCTCCGCCAGAATTGATGCATGCACCCTATAAAAGCAGGTCGTTTGCAAAATATCGAATCAGTAATTATATGCCGCAAACCGGCATTATAGAAGCAGCCGTGGGCGATACCGTGCAATTGTTTTTGGAAAGTGCTGATTGGCTGGCCGATAGTAAGATGGCCGCAGATACCATTACAGCTTTCGACAGCGTATTGCAGAAAATAAACCCTTCACTGGCATTTGTTGAACCACTGGCTACCGATAAAAATAAACAGCAGCTTCGTTATATTTTTACCGTAGAAGATAATACCAAAGAATGGCTGCATGTTGTGTATAACAACGATACCATACTGCGCTACCGGTTAAAAGTGAAAAAGGAAAAGCCTGCCGTGGCTGTCAATGGTATTTACCCAATAATGTCCCCCGCCATTTACCCTTAGGCAATAGATATTATTGGCTGTATAGACTCAAAACCTTGTTAATCAATTTCTAAATAGCAAGGCGCTAACGTATTTACTAATCATGCTGAGCAGCCAGTCGATTGCCTGCCAATATGTGCGCAGGCCTTCTTGGCATAGTTTTTTTATTATACCAGGTATAAATTCAGTGTATGAAAACATTACTATTTCTGGCAGCCATACATATTTTATGTGCCGGCAGTACCAATACAAAAGCCACCCGTGCTAAAAATAGCGATCCGACTATGCACGCAGTAAAGTCTGTTGCAGATACTATTTCGCTGAATGGGCAATGGTTTCTGCAACCCATGATTGCTGCCGATACCGCAGCGGGCAAAACGCCGATATTAAACCTGCAGGTTTCATCTGGAACTTTTACCGGTAATACGGGCTGTAATACCATGCGCGGACGCTTTCAAAAGACAGATTCAAGTTTGGTTTTCAACGAGAATATTGCCACCAGCCGCATGTTTTGCAGCGGGTATGATGAAGCCGCTTTTTTACGGAGCCTGTTGCGTACCAACCGCTTCAGGTTTGAAAACGATGTATTAGTACTGATGTTTGATGCCACAGAACTATCACGCTGGGCAAGAAAACCGGCTAAAATGCAAATGAAAAAAGCCTGATTTTTGGTTGGTCAAAGACAAGCTATTTAAAAGGAAAGTGTCAAATTGCGGGAACAACCAATCAATAAATCCCAAAATCGGCAATCCAACAATTTTGCTTTAATTTCCTTTTATAGAATTTAGCAAAACTTGTTTTGGCATACGGGTGTTTTTACTGCCAATTTGTTTACATTTATCAATAAAACTTTTAATCATGTCACTCATCCCAAACAAAAAAAATAAGAAAGATAGTCGCCCAGGTGGCGGAAACCAGGCGGGCGGTAAAGCAGGTGCGCAGAATGCAAAGGGAAAAGCCAATACAAAAGCGGTAACCCGCAATACCAAACTAACCGGCGGATCGCAAAGGGGATCTTAGTTTGATCAACCAAGGCAGTTTCGATTTTTATTAATCATGTAAACCTTATTTATATGGCAGAGAATAGCGGTTCAGCAAACGAAAAATCATCAGATTTTAAAAGCCAGGCAAGTGCAAAGCTCGACGAATTAAAAGAGGAAGCAGGCAAACTGGGCGAACAAATAAAAGAAGCCGCCGAAGAAGCCTGGGAAAAAATCAATAAAGTAGATGTAAAAGAGGAGTTGGATCACCTCAAAAAAGAGGCGGGCGAAACATTTGATGAACTGGCCGCTGCGGCAAAAGGAATATGGAATAAGATTGCAGGCGATGATGAGAAAACACCACCGCCACCAAAACCGCAGGATGGACCGGTGAAATAATACTCAACACCTAATTATCAAACCGAAATCTTTTTACAAATAGTAAAGGACTTCGGTTTTTTTGTACCTGTAAACAAAAAGAGGCAGTTGCGTAAGCAGATTATTGCCGGGGCCGCCTGTCAAAATATTTTCCAACACTTCTTTACCACCCACCCGTTAATTGTAAATTGCAGTCATGATTGATTATTTAGCAGGGTTAAATGAACCGCAGAAAGAGGCCGTTCTGCATAAGGATGGGCCTATTATGATTATTGCGGGTGCAGGCAGCGGTAAAACCAAGGTACTTACTACACGTATTGCCCACCTGATGGCAGAACACAAAATAGATGCATTCAATATACTGGCACTTACATTTACCAACAAGGCCGCAAAGGAAATGAAAGAAAGGGTAGAAAGAACCCTCGGCAATTCTGAAGCGCGTAATTTATATATCGGCACTTTTCACAGCGTGTTTGCACGCATACTACGCTCAGAAGCACACCGCATGGGCTACCCTAACAGTTTTACCATTTATGATACAGACGATGCAAAGAGCGTGGTAAAAGCGGTGGTAAACGAACTGAACCTGGATGATAAGCATTATAAACCCGGCACGGTATACAACCGCATTTCAAGCGCTAAAAATGCATTGGTGGGGCCGGCAGAATATGCCAATGATTATTATATTCAGCAGGAAGACATGCGCAGCAACCGCCCGGCCATTGCGCAGATATTTGATGCGTATGCCAAACGTTGTTTTAAAAACGGCGCAATGGATTTTGATGACCTGCTTATTAAAATGTATGAGCTGCTGAAAAATTTTCCGGAAGCACTCAGCAAATACCAACGCAAGTTTAAATACATTCTCATAGATGAGTACCAGGATACCAACCCCGCACAATACGAAATCATAAAACTACTGGGTGCCCAGCATGAGAATGTTTGTGTGGTGGGCGATGATGCACAGAGTATTTACAGTTTTCGGGGTGCTACCATTCAGAATATTCTGCAGTTTCAAAAAGATTATGACGATGTAAAAGTGGTAAAGCTGGAGCAAAATTACCGCAGCACCCAAAACATTATCAATGTAGCCAATGAAATCATCAGCAATAACAAAGGCCAGATAGAAAAACACCTCTTCACCGAGAACGCAGAAGGCGAAAAAATAAAGCTGGTGCGTACCATGACAGATAATGAAGAAGGAAAATTTGTGGCAGATACCATTCAGGAACAGAAACTGCGCAATCATTTCAACAACAGGGATTTTGCCATTCTGTACCGCACCAATGCACAAAGCCGTGCTTTTGAGGAAAGCCTGCGCCGTATGGGCATCGCGTATACTATTTACGGCGGTATCAGTTTTTACCAGCGCAAAGAAATAAAAGATTATGTGGCCTACCTCCGCTTGCTGGTAAACTCCAGAGACGAGGAAGCGCTTAAACGTATCATCAATATACCTGCCAGGGGTATCGGCAAAACATCTGTAGACCGGGCCATATTAGCCGCCAACCAACACAATATTTCATTTTTTGAAGTGCTGGAAAGGGCAAAAGAATTTGGTTACAAAGCCGGTACGCTGGAGTCGATAGATAATTTTGTGCTCATGATAAAGAGCTTTGCCAGTATGCTGCAAACCAAGAATGCCTATGAGGTGGCCGTACATGTTGGCAAACAAACAGCTTTTGTAAAAGAACTGTTTAACGATAAAAGTACCGAAGGTGTGCAACGCTATGAAAACATACAGGAGTTGCTCAACTCTATCAAAGAATGGACAGAAAGCCCGGATACCGAAGAAGGAGAAGTAGTGGATAAAAGCCTCGGCAGTTACCTGCAGCAAATTACCCTGTTAACCGATGCAGATGAAAAAGACCCTAATGCAGACACCGTAAAACTAATGACCATTCATGCCGCCAAAGGACTTGAATTTGGTTGCGTATTTGCTGCGGGCCTGGAAGAAATGCTTTTTCCCAATGCCATGAGCATTAACACCCGTGAGGAACTGGAAGAAGAAAGACGCCTTTTTTATGTAGTAATAACCCGCGCAAAAAGAAAGCTATGGATTACGTATGCCAATACCCGTTATAAATTCGGTAACCTGGTTCAGAACGATCCAAGCCGGTTCTTAAACGAAATTCCCGAGCAGTATACAGATAAAAGTTATGCCGGTGGCGGTGCCAAAAATCAATCGTTTGGTTTTGGCAATTCTGCTTACGAACGCATGAACGGCGGCGGATATGGCGGTGGTGCCTATGAGGCAGAAAGAAGGTACGGTGCTCCCCCCAACAAGAAAAAAGAAACCACGCCTGCTTATGTGGTTCCCAAACAACCAAACAAAACAGTAGAACATACGCCTTCACCAGACTTTGTACCCAGCGACACCTCTTCGCTGAAAGAAGGCCAGAAAGTAGAACACCAGAAATTTGGATTTGGTGAAGTGGTAAAAATGGAAGGATCAGCGCATAATCCCATTGCCACAGTAAAATTTGATCTGAACGGCGAGAAAAAGATCATGCTTAATTATGCAAAGCTGCGGATAATTGAGAATCTCTGATCGCTGATGTAACTATCTCTGATTTTGAGAATCTCTGATCGCTGATGTGATGATCGCTGATTTGGTGTTTGAGAATCTCTGATCGCTGATGTGATGATCGCTGATTTGTATTAAACTGTAATGAACTGATCAACCGATCAACCAATGAACTGATCAACCAATTACAGAATCACTTCCAAAATGCAGCCTTTACCGGCCCGGCTTTTAACGGAAAAAGAACCGTTGTAGGCTTCGGTTAGCCTTAGGATTCTTGAAAATCCATAACCAAATTTTAGCTTTGCGGGGTCGAAGCCAACGCCATTGTCTTTAATGGTAAGATTTATTTTGGTATCCTGCAATTGCATATGTACATACGCCTTGGTGGCACCAGAATGGCCGCGGATATTTTTTACCTGAAGTTGAATGATGCGGTACAGCAATAATTTTTTTTCTTTATCTGCTTTCTTTTCCACGGTCTCATCTGCCTTGAGCGAAAATTTTATTTTGGTTCGCTTTTGGGCCGTGGTTAAAAACTCTTCCACAGAAGGTAACAGTCCAAAAAAAGGCAGGCTTGCCGGTGTAAGCTGTTTGGAAATGGATCTTATTTTTTCAATGGACTGGCGTAACAACGTCTGGGCATTGTTGAGCCATTCTAACTTGTCGTAGTTATTTGCCTCTCTTTTTACCTGTTCAATTTGCAGGTTAATGGTGGCCAGCACCTGGTTGATGTTTTCATTCAACTCATCGCTGATTTCCTTGCGTTCTTCTTCCTCCGCTTTTAGTATGGCTTTGGTTATCTCGCGCTGTTGCCGGATCTTTTCATCTTCGCCTCTTTTCTCAAGGGCTTTAATTCGCGTGAGATCCTGCATGGTGCCCACAATGCGATAAGGTTTGCCTTTTGCATTGCGAACCACGTATAATTTTTCCAGCACCAGTTTGTACGTACCGTTTTTACACCGAAAAAGATATTCTCCCCACCAGGCGCTCTCTTTTCCTTTTAATAATTTTTCGAGCCGTTCAATGACTCTTTTTTTATCTGTAGGATGAAGATTGTCGCGCCACCAGGTAAAATTATCGCGCATATCTTCTTTATTGTAACCAAAAAGGCGTGATATGCCCTTGTTATAATAAGTAAGACCGCTTTCAAGGTTGTAATCCCAAATACCTTCATCGTTTGTCAGCGATAGTAGTTTGTAACGCTGAAGAGATTCTTCAAACATTTTTGCCGGAACGCCTGTTGAATCATATGTTGCTTCAAAAAAAGTTTTCATATTGCCTTCCGTGAGGGTCTTAAAGATAAAACTACGTCAGCTGATAGTAAACGTAAAAAGTTTTTATACACTAAAATGCAATATTATTAAAAATTATATGTGATTGGTTAAGTCATTAATGCATCAACGTCTGCCAACTGGTGTAAGTTATGTGTTACCATGCGCGGCGCGTTTTTTCATGTCACATTTAATAGTTAACAATTGCAAGGGCGGTAAACATCATGATGGGCAAATGGGGTTTATGGGTATTTTTTTTGGTGGGTTGCAGCGCCTTAATTAATTATAGCTTGTCTAAAGAAATATTAGTAATTTAATAGGGCATTCGTCCGCCTCTGTCAAAACAAGCGCTAACCGCGCATTACCATTCTCCGCACTTTTTGATTTTCATTAACCAAAAAATTTTTTTGCTATGAGAAAAACTTTACTCGGCACTGCTTGGGCAGGCATGGCTATGCTATTATGTGTTCAATTAACTGCACAGATAAAAGGTGATCCTTCATTACAGGCTGCTCCGCAGACACAGCCTGTAATAAAATCGGGCTCAAAAATAAGCCCGGCGCTGGAAAAACTTTATAACAACACCATTATTGCAAGAAAAGTGGCGCCTCCCGAAAAGCTGGCAGCAAGCAATGACGGCCTCGATAAATACCTGCAGATAAAAGGTGACGGCATAGTGGTAGACATCACCATAAAAAAAGACATGACTGCGGCCAAATTGGAGTTGCAGCAGCTGGGTGTAAAAATTACCGGAGAATACGGTCGCATGGTATCTGCTATTGTACCCATTGCCGCATTGCCCCGTTTAGGAAAGCTGGCCACCGTACAATTTGCGCGGCCTGCTTACAAACCAATGCACCAGGGTAAAGCTGCCACCAAATATATACAGCAATGCTATGCGGGTATGTATGCCACTACAAAGCCTGTTGCCAGCCAGGGCGATACTGCACAGCGCTCTAACCTGGCCAGAAAAAAATATGATGTAAATGGCAAGGGCGTAAAGGTGGGTATTCTTTCAGACAGTTATAATAATCTGGGCTCTGCCGACATAGGGGTGGCAAGCGGCGAATTGCCCGGCAAAGGCAATCCATTTAAATTTAACAAACCAGTTGACGTGCTGGCAGATTTGGATGATGGTACCGGTACCGACGAAGGCCGCGCCATGGCAGAAATTGTGCACGATGTAGCGCCTGGCGCCGAACTGGCTTTCCACACCGCATTCATGGGCGAAGCAGATTTTGCACAGGGTATACAGAACCTTGCAAAAAAAGGCTGTAAAGTAATTACCGATGATGTGTTTTATTATGCCGAGCCTTTTTTTCAGGATGGAATTATTGCACAATCGGTTGATGTTGCCAAGAAAAAAGGCGTTACCTATTTTTCATCTGCCGGCAACAATTATAATAGCTCTTATGAAAGCAATTATCGGCCCACCACGGTAACACCACTGGGGCCCGATGCTGGCACCGCACACAACTTTAGCGCACCAGGTGCCACGCCACGCTATTTACAACCCGTATACATTCCTTCCGGAGGTACTTTTATTGCATCTTTCCAATGGGATCAACCATCGTTTTCCGCGGGCGGCGAGGGCGCCAGTACAGACTATGATATGTACCTGATAGATCTATACGGCAGGGTGGTTGCTCTTGGTGCATCAGATAATATTGCCAGCGGAGACCCCATTGAAGTTTTTGGCTTCAACAATTTTACCAGCGATTATACTTTTTTTGTGTTGATATTGAAGTATGCTGGTCCTGATGCGTTGCGGCTCAAATATAACATGTATGGCAATGGACAATTTTATTTAACCAATCCGGCTATACCCGGTATTCTTGCCCCCACATTGGTGGGCCATGCCAAGGCCGCGGGCGCCATTGCTACAGCTGCCGCATTTTACCTTAATACGCCCGCGTACGGCGTAGACACACCGCGTGTAGAATGGTTTTCGTCTTTAGCAGGCACCCCCAACTATTTTGATTTGGCAGGCAACCGCATTGCACCGGTGGTAAGACAAAAACCAGAAATTACCGCGCCTGATGGTGGCAATACATCGTTTTTTGATCCATTTGGGAACGGCGATATTATGGAGGATACCGACACCTTTCCCAACTTCTTCGGTACCTCTGCCGCCGCACCGCACGCGGCAGGCGTGGCTGCCTTAATGCTTGATGCCGAAAAGTTAAACAACCTTACCCCCAACCAGATAAAAGGTGTTTTGGTTGCCCATGCCATTGATATGGACAATAGCTTTACCGATGGATTTGATAAAGGCTTTGATGCCAATACCGGGGCCGGGCTGATAAAAGCAGATGCTGCTGTGGGCGCAGTAAAATTTCCCAACCTGTATATAAAAGATCTGAAACTAAAACCAGTTTGCTCAGATAATCCTTCTACCACCCGAAACTGGAAGGTAACCAACCCCAACCCGTTTGAAGTAGACGCACACTGGTTGTTGCTCGGCTCTAACCAGCACGCCAGCATTACGGTACCCCCAGGCGAATCTTTCTTTTCAACCAACACTTACAGCCCCGGAGGATTTCAGTTACCCAATCTGGTTATACTCGACTGGGATGATAACTTTGGCTTTACCAGAATTGATTTGGAAAACAGCAGCAAAGCCCAATGCAATAACGCATCTGCAAGGTTAATGGAAGAAGAAGCCGCGGCAACGGAAACGCTCGCGCGCCTCATGATAGCAGATGTGTACCCCAACCCGTCTACCAATACATTCAGGGTGTATTTATCATTGGCCGACCAGCAACCAATAGAAATGCAGTTGTTTAGTATTGATGGTAAAATGCTGTTGCAAAAACGCATCAGCCAATCGAGGGCTATTGTTCCGCTTGACGCCAGTGCGTACAAACCAGGTATATACTTGTTAAATATTAAACAGGGAACCTATAACAAAACCATTAAACTCATAAAACAATAAGCTGACAAATAAATAATTAGCGATAAAGGCGGTTACTGTAACCGCCTTTATTACTTTTTAAGCCGTATTTATTCAACAATGGATACTGATAAGGGCAGTTTTTGCTTAACTTTAATGCTCTTACGAAGCATATGAAATACAGGATTTTATTTGTTGTCCTGCTGCTGATGGTTATGGTTGCTGCCGCTGTATCTTGTTTTAACAATAAGACCAGTAGTGAAGGCGGAGTTTTGCCCGATGTAGTGAGTTACAACTTCCAGATTCGCCCCATTCTCTCCGATAAATGTTTCAAGTGCCACGGCCCCGATGCCGGTAAAAGAGAAGCCGGATTGCGGTTAGATATAGCCGATAGTGCCTATGCGCCGCTGAAAGAAACCAGAGGTGCTTTTGCTATTATACCCGGCAAACCAGAACAATCAGAATTGTTTAAACGGATTTCCTCTGACGATACTGCTTTTATCATGCCGCCCATAGAGGCCCACCTGGGAGCTTTAACCAAATATGAGGTCAGCCTTTTTGAAAAATGGATAAAACAAGGCGCCCGCTATGAAACACACTGGGCATTTTCTGCACCTGAAAAATCTTCACTCCCTGAAGTAAGCGATAAAAAATGGCCCGTTAACGAAATTGATCATTTTGTGCTGAACAAAATGGATCAGATAGGCCTCCAGCCCAACGAAGCAGCCGATAAGGAACGCCTGCTCAAACGGGTGAGTTTTGATATCACCGGCTTACCACCCTCATTGGCCATGATGGATAAATTTATGGCAGACAACAGCCCTGGTGCTTATGAAAAAATAGTGGATGAACTTTTGCAGCAGCCACAATACGGAGAAAAAATGGCCGTGCACTGGATGGATGTGGCGCGCTACTCAGACAGCTATGGCTACCAGGATGATAATATACGCACGCAATGGCCCTGGCGCGATTGGGTAATTCATGCATTCAACAATAATATACCCTACGATAAATTTATTACCTGGCAGATAGCCGGAGATATGCTGCCCGATGCCGGCAACGAACAAAGACTGGCCACCGGTTTCTTTCGTAATCATAAATACACAGAAGAGGGCGGCGTTATACCAGAAGAATACCGGATAGAATATTTACTTGACAAAACGAAAACATTTGGCAAAGGCATACTCGGGGTTACCATTGAATGCGCACAATGCCATGATCACAAATATGATCCGTTTTCACAGAAAGATTATTATCGTTTGCTGGCCTTTTTCAACAACACAAAGGAAGCAGGTTTTGAAGGCGATGTAAGTGTCTCTAAACCGGCAAAAGCACCGTTGCTCAGGCTTACAGACAACGATGTAAGATCAACACTGTCTTTTATCAACAAAACGGATACCGCCGCGCTTACCGTTTCAGTAATGGGTGAACGCGATACCCTTAGAAAAACGTATGTGCTTAACCGTGGTGTATACAATGCCCCGGGCGAAGAAGTACAACCCGCGGCCATCAGCGCAGTTATGAAGTTTGATACCGCCCGTTTTCCGCGTAACAGGGTGGGCCTGGCCGCATGGACCACCGATAAAAAAAATCCATTGACATCGCGCGTTTTTGTAAACCAGACCTGGCAGGAATTATTTGGAAGAGGGTTGATGAAAACATCCGGCGATTTTGGCATGCAGGGTGAACTGCCCTCACATCCTGCTCTGCTTGACTGGCTGGCGGTAGACTTTGTTGAACACGGATGGAACATAAAGCGATTGATCAAACAAATGGTAACCTCCGCTACCTATCGTCAGTCGGCAAAAGCATCAGAAGAAAAACTAAAAAAAGATCCTGATAACGTGTATTTATCCCGCGGCCCACGCCAACGGTTAACCGCAGAATTTGTAAGAGATATGGTACTGGCCAGCAGCGGCCTGCTGGTAAAGAAAATTGGCGGTCCCAGTGTTAAACCCTACCAGCCAAAAGGCCTTTGGGAAGCAGCCACATCCGGCCGGGGAGTACTGGCTACTTATAAGCAGGATCACGGAGATTCGTTGTACCGCCGCGGTCTGTATACATTTATCAAACTAACCGTGCCGCCACCTTCTATGGGTTTGTTTGATGCCAGTAACCGCGATCAGTGTGAAGTAAAAAGGTTGAAAACAAATACGCCACTGCAGGCATTGATGATGCTGAACGACCCCACCGTGCTGGAAGCATCGCGGGTGCTGGCGCAAAACCTGCTGGCAGAACAAGGCAGCAACAGCCAGAAAATTGCAAAAGCATTTCGTTTAATTGTTTGCCGCACCGCTACCGCCAAGGAAATGGACATACTTAACGATTATTTTAAAGGGCAGTTTGACCAGTTCTCACAAAAGAAGCTGGATGCTGCCGTTACCATAAAAACCGGTGAATACAAAATGCCCCTTAACCCCGATACCAATAGCATGGCGGCACTGATGAAAACCATTCAGGCAATCTATAACCTGGAAGAAAGTATTACTAAAACCTGATTATGGAAAAAGAAATACGTGAAAGAAACCTGAACATGAACCGGCGGCGCTTTTTATCGCGCCTGAGCCTGGGTATTGGCAGTGCAGCGCTGGGCTCTCTCATGATACCCGATCTGTTCAGCAGCAGCGATGAAAAAATGATCATGGCCGGGTTGCCTCAATTTGCGCCCAAAGCAAAACGCATCATCTATTTGTTTCAGAACGGCGCACCATCGCAATTAGACCTGTTTGATTATAAGCCCAAGTTGCAGGAAATGTTTGGCGAAGATTTGCCTGATTCTATACGCAAAGGCCAACGCCTGACCGGCATGACGGCAGATCAGAAAAAATTTCCACTGGCAGGCACCAAATTTCAGTTTAACCAATATGGGCAGTCACGGGCATGGGTAAGCGAACTGATGCCCTATACCGCCAAAGCCGTTGATGATATTTGTTTTGTAAAAAGCATGTATACCGAAGCCATCAACCATGACCCCGCACTTACTTTTTTTCAGACAGGAGCACAGGTGGGCAACCGCCCCAGTATGGGCTCGTGGATGAGTTATGGACTAGGCAGCGAAAACAAAAACCTGCCTGCTTTCTGTGTTTTGTTATCTAAAGGAAAAGGAAACGGCCAGGGGGTATATTCTAAACTGTGGAGCAATGGATTTCTTGATTCTGTACACCAGGGTGTGCAATTCAGCAGCGGTGAGAACCCGGTACTCTATTTGAACGACCCTGAAAGTGTTACCAAGGCAGACCGCCGGGTGATGCTCGATAAAATTGCCGCACTGAATGAACAATCATACAATGCATTTGGTGACCCCGAAATAAACGCCAAGGTGCAGCAGTATGAACTTGCGTACCGCATGCAAACCGCTGTACCCGAGGTAACTGATCTTACAAAAGAACCCGAATCGATCATCAAACTATATGGCCCTGAATGCATGGTACCCGGCACCTTTGCCGCCAATTGTTTGCTGGCAAGGAAGCTGTCTGAAAACGGGGTGCGTTTTGTGCAGTTGTACCATCAGGGATGGGACGCGCATGATAATTTACCCGGACAGATAGTGGGACAGTGTAAAGACGCCGACCAGGCTTCTGCCGCACTGATAACAGATTTGAAACAGCGCGGCCTGCTTGATGAAACACTGGTAATATGGGGCGGAGAATTTGGCAGAACCAATTATTGCCAGGGTAAGCTAACAAAAGAAAACTACGGAAGGGATCATCACCCGCGTTGCTTTACCATTTGGATGGCAGGCGGTGGTATAAAACCCGGCGTTTACGGAGAAACAGACGAGTTTGGGTATAATATCATAAAAGATCCGGTGCATGTGCATGATCTGCATGCCACAGTATTGCACCTGATGGGTATTAACCATGAACAGCTCACTTTTAAACACCTTGGCCGCCGATACCGGTTAACAGACGTGGAAGGCAGTGTGATTAAAGGATTGATTAGTTGATTGGTTGATCAGTTTATTGGTTGATCGGTTTATTGGTTGATCGGTTTATTGGTTGATCAGTTTATTGGTTGATCAGTTCATTACAGGTTAATACAAATCAGCGATAATCACATCAGAAATCAGACATAACAGCATATTTTGCCATAAAGCAAATCAGACATCAATACATCAGAAATCAGAGATAGACTATGGATCGCAAACAATTCATTCAACAATCATCGCTGGCCGCAGCCGGCCTTATGCTGGCGCCTTCATTTAGTTTTGATAAAAATGATGAAGTAGTGTTGGGCAATGGAAAGAAACGGTATCGGCTCGATAAAAAATGGGGAGAGCTGGATGCCGCTAAATACCCGGTAAAAGACTGTCATGAAATGGTGCAGGATAGCAAGGGCAGAATTTTATTACTGACCAATGAAGTAAAAAACAATGTTATTGTGTACGATAAAAGCGGCAAGCTAATTACTACCTGGGGCAATACATATCCCGGTGCGCATGGCCTAACATTGTTTAATGAAAACGGCAACGAGGTATTATTCATTTGCGATAATAACCGCCACCAGGTCATAAAAACAACCATAGATGGCAAAGAGCTGATGGTGCTTGATTACCCAAAAGAAACCGGCATGTATACCAAGCCGGAAGAATATATACCCACTGAAACAGCCATAGCAGCCAATGGCGATATTTATGTGGCAGACGGTTACGGAAAAGATTTTATTATTCAATACAATCATAAAGGAGAATACATCCGGCATTTTGGGGGCAAAGGAGAAAAAGAAGAAAACCTGCTGAATGCGCATGGCGTTTGCATCGACTACCGCAAGAAAAAACAACCTACACTCATTGTAACATCGCGCCAGCAAAATGCTTTTAAACGGTATACAATGGAAGGAAAATATATTGAAACCATACCGCTGCCCGGGGCATGGGTTTGCAGACCGGTAATTAAAGGCGATTATTTATACGCTGCCGTACTGCAAAGCAAAAATGCAGAATGGAAACAATCTGGGTTTATAACCATACTCGATAAAAACAATAAAGTGGTGTCTAACCTGGCAGGGTCAATGCCTGTATACAACAAAGGTGTTCCCGAAGAAATGTACCAGACCGAAAAAGTTTTTCAATACCCGCACGATGTATGTATAGACGATGAAGAAAATATTTATGTGGCCCAGTGGAATTCAGGCCATGTATACCCATATAAACTACAGCCCGTGGGCTGATTGCACCACGTACACATGACCGTTCAACTATAACCGGTGCAACCCGCCAGGTAACCGAAGTCTTTAAGGCTTCGGTTATTTATAACAAACCAAAAACAGCATACACTGCATGCAACGCTGGAAAAACATTCTCTTTAATTGTATCTTATGTTGTAATTGTTTACTGGTATTATTTGTACTGGCAGGCGACCGGTTGCATGTGCCTTTTTGGCTGCAGGTGGCAGGGCGCATGCATCCGCTTATACTGCATTTTCCTATTGTATTATTGTTGCTGTATATTATCTGGAGCATTTTTTTGCAGGCAAAAACAAAACAGGCCGCTACCGGTCCTGAAGATGAAATAGGTAAGTGGCTGCTGCTATCCACCGCTCTTACTGCTGGGCTTACTGCGTTAATGGGTTTCCTGTTGTCTAAAGAAGAAGGATACAATGCCGAGGCGTTGTGGTGGCATAAATGGGGTGGCGTAGCCATTTCGCTATTTTCGTTTTTCTGGTATGCGTATCGCAACAGCATACACCGCCGCAGGTTTATGCCGCAACTGGCAGCTTTGATATCTTTTATACTGATTGTTTTTACCGGGCACCAGGGCGCAAATATTACACACGGCGAAAATTACCTGCTGGCACCGGTAACACCAGAAAAAGTAAAACCAGTAGTTAATATTGAAGAAGCCGCCGTATATGCAGATATGGTGAAACCCATACTGGAAACAAAATGTATGAGCTGCCACAGCAGTAAAAAAGCAAAAGGCGAACTGGTAATGGAAACTGAAGTGCTATTGCTGAAAGGAGGCAAACATGGTGTGTTGTTTACCAACGGGCAGCCAGAGGGAAGCCTGCTTATGCAACGCATTTATTTACCGGAAAGCGAAAAGAAACATATGCCACCAGCCGGTAAACCGCAACTGGATGATGAAGAAACAGCCATACTGTTTCAATGGATAAAAGCCGGTGCCAGCTTTACACAAAAAGTAAATGAACTGCCGGCTACAGATAGCCTGCGCCTGCTGGCTAATAACCTGTTTGGCAGGTCTGCAGAAGAAGTGTATGAGTTTGCTGCCGCCGATGATAAAGAAATTGACAAACTTAATAACACCAACCGGTTGGTGCACCCCATTGCACTGGGTTCTCCTGCGCTGGCAGTAAATTTTTATAACCGCCAGAATTATACCACCGCGGCATTGAAAGAGCTGCAAAGCGTAAAAACCCAGGTGGTATCGTTAGATATGGCGTATATGCCGCTGAAAGAAGAAGACATTACCGCCATTACACAATTCACCAACCTGCGAAAACTAAATCTCAATTTTAGTACAGTGCCTGGTAAAAACCTGGCCGTGCTCAGCAAGCTGCCCTTGCTTACGCATTTGTCTTTGTCTGGTACAACGGTTAGTAAAAATGATATAGTACCATTAACAGCGTTCCCAAAACTGCAGGCAGTATACCTGTGGAGCACGCCGGTAACGGCAGCAGAAATAACGGCCATAAAAAAACCAAACAACACACTGAAGTTTGAAACCGGTTTTATGAACGATACACTGGTATTAAAATTAAACCCGCCGGTATTGGAAACGGAAGAACGTATTGTAAATGGCGCGCCGCTGGCATTAAAACTCAAACACTATATCAAGGGCGCAACCATTCGCTACACCACAGATGGAAGCAACCCCGACAGCCTGCACGCAGCTGTTTATAAAGACGAAGTATTGATTGACAAAAGCGGCGTATTTAAAGCGAAGGCGTATAAGCCCGGATGGATAGGCAGCGATTCTATTGTGGCTACTTTCTATAAAAATACTTTTCATGCAGATTCAATCAGGGCACTAACGCCGCTTGATTCTACTTATAAAGGAATTGCCGGCGCCAAAACACTTATTAATGGAGAGAAGGGAGAGTCAAATTTCAGAAACGGTAAGTGGCTGGGTTTCCGGCGCAATAAAATGGAAATGGTCTTGCATTATGCAACACCGGTAACTGTTTCTTCTGTAACGCTTAGCAGTGCCATAGATATTGGTGGGTTTATTATGCCACCGGCATCTATAGAAATTTGGGGCGGCAGCAGTGAAAAAAACATGACCAGGCTTTCGCATATTGTACCCGAGCAGCCAGACAGTATGCGGTCTTCTTATATGCGGGGATACGATTGCAATTTTAAACCCACCGAAGTCAGTTATATTAAAGTTGTGGCGGTGCCGGTAGCCGTACTTCCTAAATGGCATCCCGGAAAAGGGCAAAAAGGATGGTTGTTCACCGATGAGATTTTTGTGAATTGACATGCCCAAATATTTCGCCCGGTGGCAATAGCATCACAAACTGTATGATAGGTTTTACCTGAAGTAAATGTTTAATAAGTTGTAAACCCATTGATGCAGGTTTTATTTTATTTTAATCAGAGATGCCCGAAAACTCCTTCCCCCAAAATAAAAGACTTCAGCCGCTGTCTTTAATTCCTAAATTTATTAGTAATTTGCTAAGCTAAATGACGCGCATGGAACTAACAGCAGAGCAGCAGGCGGTAATAAACACCAATGAAAACCTGGTAATAAATGCAGTGGCGGGTAGCGGTAAAACCACCACATTGATTGAATACGCGAAAACAAGACCTGCCGGCAGCAGGATATTGTACATCGCATTTAATAAAACCGTAAAGACAGAAGCGGTACAGAAATTTGCAGCGGCAGGTATTGGTCATGTAAAAGTAGAGACAGCACATTCACTGGCATACCAGCATATTGTTAAGCACCATCAATACCAGGTTACACAAGGGTATAAAAGTTATGAGTGGTGCGATTTGCTGGGCATTCAAACCGGCGAACACCATACTGATATCATCATTGCCAACCACGTAAACAAATTTATCAGCTATTTCTGCAACAGCCGGGCAACACGTGTGCAGGATATGAATTATGCTGCTGTAATTACAGACGCAAAAGCAAAAACATTTGTAGACAATTTTTATAAACAGATTGAGCAATTTACAAGAGCCGCACTGGCAAAAATGGATAAAGGCGAAATTGCAGTTACACACGACTTTTATCTGAAAAAATTTCAGCTGAGCCAGCCCGTACTGTCATTTGACTATATCTTGTTTGATGAAGGGCAGGATGCCAGTGCAGCCATGCTGGATGTATTTCTGCAACAAAAAGCCATTAAAGTAATTGTGGGCGATACCCACCAGCAGATCTACGGCTGGCGCTATGCTATTAACAGTCTGCAGCAGGTAGATTTTCCTGTACATCACCTTAGCAGCAGTTTCAGGTTTGATGAAGAAATTGCCCTGATTGCCAATAAAATTCTTGCCTGGAAAATGCAGCTGCATCAACCCGCCCTGGTAAAAATCACCGGTGCAGGAACTCCGTCGGGCATTACCCATACAAGGGCTACGCTGGGCAGAACCAATACGGGGTTATTGCTCAACGCCATTGCGCAATGGCAGCAAGGCACGGTTAAAAAATTATATTTTGAAGGAAATATCAGCAGTTACACGTTTGCAGACGAAGGCGCTTCATTGTATGATGTGCTGAACCTGTACAACGGCAAACCAGATAAAATAAAAGACAGGCTGATGGCAGGCATGAAGACCATGAAAGACCTGGAGGACTATATCGACAAAACCGAGGACAATTCACTTAGCATGATGGTGGAAGTGGTAAAAGAATTTGGCAACCGCCTGCCCGTGCTTATCAATGAACTGAAAATGCACCACACGGCTACCAAAGAAGAAGCCGACATGATTTTTAGCACCGTACATCGTTGTAAGGGTATGGAGTACGATGAAGTAACCTTGCTGGCCGATTTTATAAATGAAGAGAAATTAAAAAAATACCTTTCACCATTTGATAAAGAAGCAATGCCCGAAACAGACCGTAACAGGCTGGCAGAAGAAATTAATATTTTATATGTGGCCGTTACCCGTGCAAAGACCAAGCTGCACATTCCTGCAGAAATAAACCCATTGCGCAGCATTGTACTGGCGCAACCAACACCGGTGGTGGCAGCAGCATCTCCCAAAAAATACCAGCGCAATGTGTATACAGAAGATTGGGACCTGTTTGATAAAAGAACATCGCCCAAAGAACAACGGACCAGCTACAGCAAAACGGGTAATTACGGAAAGAAATGGTCGAAAGAAGACGAAGAATTTCTTAAGCAATCGCATTTTGCCGGGTCAGGAGTAAAAGAAATGGCCGCCCAGTTAAGCCGTGGCGTAAATGGGGTTAGAATAAAATTGATGAATATGGGCTTAATCGATAATAATTTTGATGAATAACTTCCATTTACCCCTCGCAATGATAAAAGCATCCACCCCCGGCAATTAAAAAGTTGAGGAGGATAGCACTGTTATCGCCTGCACCCCGCGGAAAACACCGGTAAAAACGTGAAAAAAACATTTGCTGCTGCGCTTCAGGAATCAATATTTTTGTACAAATTGTTTTTATGGATATCAGTGGAAAAATTATACAGTTGCTACAGACACAGGAAGGCCAGGGTAAAAATGGTCCCTGGAAAAAACAGGAGTTTATTTTAGAAACCGGCGATACTTATCCCAAGAAAGTATGCATTGCGGTTTGGGGCGATAAAATTGATCTGAAGAGTTTTAAAATAGGGGATGCTATTGAGGTTTCGTTTGATGTGGAAAGCCGTGAGTACAATGGCAAATGGTACACCGATGTAAAAGCATGGAAAGTAAATGCTGCCAGGAAAGACGGCGGCGGCAAGCCAGCTGCCGCGCAGCAAGGAACTCCCAACATCGCCGATATACCACCGTCGGATGATGACCTGCCATTCTAAATCGCAAAAAGAGTTTCACGCAAGAGTTGGGCAGAGCAGCGTGCGCAGCGAATAAGATTAGCCGAAGATCACCCAAACGCGGGTCTTGGAGGGTAAATTGATTAATAGGATGTTTTGCGTGCACGCCTGACAAACCTCTGTTAGTTCTGTTCGTTCTGTGCGATAATTGTCTGAACTGGGATTGATGTGATGAATTGGATTAGTGGGATGCTTGCTAAAAAGATCGCATAAGCTCTGCTGGCTCTGCGCGATAATTATCTGAACTGGGATTGTTGTGATGAATTAGATTAGTGGAATGTTTGCTACAAAGCTCGCATAAGCTCTGCTGGCTCTGTGCGATAATTGTCTGAACTGGGATTGTTGTGATGAATTAGATTAGTGGAATGTTTGCTACAAAGCTCGCATAAGCTCTGCTGGCTCTGTGCGATACCATTGTCCCCTTGTAAGCTGTGAATACCTCCCGTTCTCTTTGGTATAAAATCCGAGGTAGATTTGGAGGTTACATTAATGAATAGAATGTTTTGCTTGGTCGACGGACAAAACTCTGTTAGCTCTGCTGGCTCTGTGCGATACCATTGTCCCCTTGTACGCTGTGAATACCTCCATCCTCTGTGGTTAAATCGGCGTAAAAGAACTATAAACCAAAAACTATAAACTATTATTGCACCCTTCCTTTTTCATCTTCTGCACCGGTAGACCGCTCCCGCTTTTCTTTCAATTTATCTTTTCCAAAACTCCTTGTATACGTGAGCTTATACGCCCGTTGCGCAAACTGCAACTCTATATTTGTATTGATGTTGTGCTCCGGAATATCTGTATAGCCCCGAAATCGCATCGAATTAAAAACATTAGTCACCGCAAATACCAGGCTGCCTTTTTTACCTGCCAGTTTTCTTCTTAATCCAAAATCAAGTGATCCCATAGGCTGCATAATAATAATTCCGGAGGTAGATTTGGATTGATAAAAGCCCGATAACTCAATGGAAAACGCTTTTGGCAGCACAAAATTCATATTGCCATTTACCTGGAAATTGGATTGCTCTATGCGTACCGCCTCTTTTTTATACAACGCATTTACCTGTTGCCACAACGCTGTTAAATTGTATTGCATGGTCCACCATTTGGTAACGGTAACAGGCAACGAAACAGTAGCGTTTATTGTATGCTGGTTGATGACGTTTTCTGCAGCCAGCACCAACTTATTGTAAACCGAATCTACCGACGGCTGAAAACCAACAATCGCATTGTCTTCTTTGCTATAAGAAACCGAGAAAAAATATTTGCTGAAAATGTAATCAAACTTTATAGTGTTAGAAAAAGCAGGCTGCAGTGCCGCATTGCCGGTAAGTAGTGTATTGGCATCTATGTAATAGGTAAAAGGCGCCAAATCATTAAACGTGGGCCGTGTAATACGCCGGCTGTATGAAAAGTTGACCGAATTTTTTTCATTGACGGTATGTGCAATAAATAAGCTCGGGAAAAAACTTCCATAATGCCTGTCAACAATATTTTTTGTAACCAGTGTACCCAGGTTTGAATTGGTATATTCATACCGCAGTCCCAGTTTGGCATTGGTTTTTTTGCTGAGCGTAATGTTAAATGAGGTATACGCAGCAGAATAGTTCTCTTTCAATTTGTACCGGGCAGATAATGTGGAATCTTTTTCAAAACCACCATTTTTCAAGCGTTGAAACCCGATATCATTGTCAAAGGTGGAAATGGTTGCTTTAATACCGGCTTCCATACTAATGTTTTTGGATAGGGTATTGGTAAAATCCAACGCCCCTACCCAAAAACTAATAGGTGTTTCTTTAGTGCTTTTATATTGCTGGTTGTATATAAAATCATCGCTTCCGTTGTAAAAATCTGTTAAGTAGTTAACCGGCTGATGATTTGAATAGCGGATATAATCCAGGTTGAATGTTATTTTGTCTTCTTTGCGATAAGTATGCTGTAGGTTGGCATTGGCGCTGTAACTGCTCCAGCGGTTGATCTCGTTGTTCCCGAGTTTCATTATTGTATCAAGCTGTCCATTTTTATATTTCAGGTTCTGGTTGTTTTCGTGTTGCGAAAAATCATTGTCGTAGCCGGATAATAAAAAACCAAGAATGGTGTGAGCAGACATTTGAATATCCATACCCGCCCTCCCGTTGAAATTAATATTGGTTACGTACCGGTCTACGTTTACATTGGCTTCAGTAACATCAGGCCCGTTTATATACCGCGTAGATCCTTTTGCATAAAATGGTTTTTTTGCGAGGGAGTAAGAAAAGTCGCCATAGAGATTTACTTTGCCTTTTCGGTGATTGAGGTTGATGCTGTTTTGTGTAAGAAACCCGCGTTCATAGCCCGCCGTTACAGAAAAAGATCCATTGGTTCCATAGTTATTGTTTTCTTTCAGAACAATATTAATGTAACCCGCATTTCCTTCGGCGTCTAAATTGGCGGGCGGTGTGGTTATCAGTTCTATTTTTTCAATATTACCGGCACTCATCCCAGAAAGCAGCTGTACCACTGCGCTGGCGGGCATACGGCTGATTTTTCCGTTTAGCATAACCACAACACCATCTTTTCCATTCATGGAAATAGTATTGTTTTGATGATCTACAATAACACCGGGCGATCGTTCCAATACTTCCAGGGCTGTATTGCCTGCTGAGGTAATGCTATTGGCCACGTTGATGATGAGGCGGTCTATTTTCTGTTCCAGCAAAGGTTTTTTGGCTGTTACCGTTACTTCATGCAACTGGCTTATCTCCGGAGTCATAATGATGACTGCTAGTTGAAGTTCACCACGCGTAACTTCTATAACCTCGCCTGAATGATTGCGGAACCCGGCGTGGGTAGTGGTAATAAAATACCGGCCAGTACCTATATTTCGAAATAAATATTCCCCTTTTTCATTGGAGAACATGCCTTTTATGAGCGATGAATCAACCGCTTTAAGCAGTAATACATTCACGCCTGGCAGCGCTTTGCCTGTAGAATCTTTAATCGTGCCATGCAGCGTGGTTTGCGCAAAAGTGGTTGGATAGCCTAACATACAAAGGCATAATAAGGCAGTATGCAGGCAACCCGCAATTTGCACAGTTTGCTTTTTCATAACAGAAGGTTTATGTAACAGCCGGTAATTTTTACAAAGCGTACGGATAGATGAGACGTGGAATGACTGAAAATGGAAACATTTCTTATTAAGCAACGCGCAGACGGGAGAATACCTAACAACTTGTTCTGAATGCCTTACTAGTGGCAACAAATATAATGACAATTAGGACAGGGAGAAAAGGATGAGCTCGGGTTGTATTGGGACATACAGACGAGCGCATGGGCTGCATTCATGGTGCCCCCTGGTCAATCACACAAAGCAAAGTCTCGTCTTTATACCAAAAACCCATTCTTTTGCCGACATTTAAGTTTATTATTTCTGTATGGCCATCTTTATTACCATTGCCGGCATCCTGTTACTGGTACTGCTGATCTCGTATTTCAGGCTGCATACATTTCTTTCATTTTTAATAGTGTCTGCGGCCATTGGCTTGTTGCTGGGCATGCATCCGGAAGCATTGATGAAATCGGTACAAGCTGGTATCGGCAGCACACTTGGCTCTATTGCTGCCATTATTGCACTGGGTGCTATGCTGGGCAAACTGATTGGCATTAGCGGAGCGGCGCAGCAGATTGCCACAAAAATGACGGAATGGTTTGGTGTCAAACGCATTCGCTGGGCATTTATGGTAACGGGTTTTATTGTTGGGTTGCCGCTGTTTTATTCTGTTGGCTTTATGTTACTGGTGCCTGTTGCCATTACAGTGGCATTACGCAATAAACTTCCGGCGGTCTATGTGGGCTTGCCCCTGCTTGCATCATTGTCTGTAACACAAGGCTACCTGCCACCCCATCCGGCGCCTTTGTTCCTGGTAAAACAATTGCATGCAGACATGGGCCTTACCCTCTTGTATGGCATAATCATTTCAGTACCTGCCATTGCTATATCTGGCGGATTATATGGTGCCACGGTAAAAAAGTATACCACAACGCCCAATTTGTTTTTTGTGGCACCTGAAATGCCTGCCAGCCAGTTGCCCTCTGCTGGCATGAGCATTACTACTGTGCTGCTGCCTATTGTTTTGATTGGTGCCAGTGCAATCATCACCCCGTTTTTAACCGAAGGATTTTTAAAAAGCTGTCTTTTGTTTATTGGAGACGCTACCATCAGTTTGTTGATCACCGTTTTATTTGCATTGTTTTCATTAAAGATTTTTTCTGCCAACAATAAACAACAGGTAAACAGCCAGTTTACAGATGCGGTAAAAGAAGTAGCATCGTTACTATTGATTTTTGGCGGTGCGGGTGCGTTAAAACAGGTACTCACAGATGGCGGAGTGTCTGATATTATTGCACAATACCTGCAGCATGCTAATATGAACGCCTATGTGTTGGGCTGGAGTATCGCCGCCATTATTCGTGTGTGTGTGGGTTCTTCCACTGTGTCGGGCATTACTACGGCAGGTTTTATTGCACCCATGATGATAGGCGGCGCCATTAATCCTAACCTGATGGTGTTGAGCATTGGTGCAGGCAGCATGATGTTCTCTCATGTAAATGATACCGGCTTTTGGCTGTTCAGGGAATATTTTCAATTATCGCTGAAAGACACCATTAAAACATGGTCTGTAATGGATACACTGGTATCGGTTACTGGTTTGCTGGGTGTGCTGGTGCTGGAATGGTTTGTGTGAGACGTAAGTCAAAAGTCAAAAGTAAAAATTTAAAAGGTTTGCGATATTGCCACGAGTTTTTAGTTTGCAGTATTTAGTTTTTGGTTTTTAGTTCGTTTACCCCGATTTAACCACGGAGGACGGGAGGTATTCACGGAGTACAAGAGGAAAATGTTATGGCAAAGAGCGAGCAGCGGTTTTCTTCGGCCCTAACATCTGCGAATCTGCGGCGAATCCTTTTTCAAATCAAATTCTCATACATCTCATTCATCGTAGTTCAGCCCATTAATCTGCGAATCTGGGGCGAATCCTTTTTCAAATCAAGTTCTCATACATCCCATTCATCCTAGTTCAGACCATTAATCTGCGAATCTGCGGCGAATCCTTTTTCAAATCAAATTCTCATAAATCCCATTCATCCCAGTTCAGACCATTAATCTGCGGATCTGCGCCTAATCCTTTTTCAAATCAAATTCTCATAAATCCCATTCATCCCAGTTCAGTACATTAATCTGCGAATCTGCGGCTAATCCTTTTTTCAAATCAAAACAACAACACTACTTTCCCTTTTTCGATGGCGGGGTTTTCTACCAGCAGCAACGCATCATGTATTTGCGTAAAAGCAAACCGGTGGGTAATCATATCCTGCACCTGTAGTTTGCCCGATTTAAAATAATCAATCACCACCGGAAATTTGTTATTGTGCAGTCTTGAACCGCGTACATCAATTTCGCGGGCAGTAATACTTAGCTGGCTGATGGCAGAAGGCGCTGTACCAAACCCCAATGTAATTACCCTGCCTGCAGCACATACATAAGCAAGGGCCTGTTCAAGCGACGTGGCTGTGCAAGCTGCATCAATAACCACCGTGGCGCCATTACCGCCTGTTAGTTGGTGTATGGCTGCTTTTGTATCTGTTGTGGTGGCGTTGACCACTGCATCGGCTCCGTATTGTTGTGCCAAAGCCAGTTTGTATTCCATTACATCAGATATAAAACAGGTAGCGCCATACAGTTTTACCATTTTTAGGATGCTGATGCCTACAGGTCCGGCACCCATAATAAAAACCATATCGTCTTTCGTAATGCCCGCGCGCGAACAAACCTGTTCGGCAATGGTAAACGGTTCAATCATCACGGCTTCCTCCCATGAAAGATTTTCGGGAATAAGGTAAATGTTATCCTGCGGTACTACCAGGTATTCCTGGTAGCCACCATCAACATGCACGGATCTTACCTGCAGTTTGCTGCAAACATTGCGGCGGCCGCTCCGGCACTGGTAACAGTTGCCGCAACAAATGACGGGGTCAATGATCACGCGGTTACCTACTGTAAAATTGTTGACGGCTTTACCTGTTTCCACAATCTCGCCAACAATTTCATGGCCAATTACCCGGGGGTAAGTGGCTACCGGCGATGCGCCATGGTAAATATGAATATCTGATCCGCAGATACCGCCCGCCTTTACCTTAATCAGCACCTCATTGGCCGCAGTAATAACAGGCATAGTTCGCTCTTCAATAACCATGTTGTTGGCCGATTGTACGCACAGTGCTTTCATGCAGTAAATTTTATGATTGTATGGATGCCAGTTCTTTTACTTTTGCCCAAACGCCATCGTCTACCGGTATGCCTGATTGCATGTTTTCGTGGCGTGTTTTCATTGAGTTTTCTCCGGGATAATATATTTCGCCATCTTCTTTAACCGGTACCGATGACTTGAGTTGGGTAATCGTTTCGCCCAGCACTTTATCAATAAATTCCTGGGTATTTATTTTTAGCGGATTGATAGCGATAAATACCTGGCAGCAGCTACCGCAACTGCCTTTATCGTACTTGTCCATACCCGCTGTGGTGCGACCGCCTGCTAATAAACTGGCTATGATATCCAGCAGCACAGCAAAGCCCGAACCTTTCCAGAAACCAATGGGCAATACCCGCCGCGTTGCCTCTATGGCGCCGGGGTCATCGCTGAGATGACCTTGTTCATCAAAGCCACCCGGATAAGGCAGCTTTTGGTTTTTGAGACGGGTAACCTGCAATTTGCCATATGAATACTGCGACATGGCCATGTCTAAAACAATATGCCCTTCTTTACGCGGTACTGCCATTATAAAAGGATTATTGCCTATGCCGCCAGAAGTAGCGCCCCATGCGGGCATGCAAGATTCTGTATTGGTCCAGCAAATACCAATATAGCCTTTGTCAGCTGCCAGCCAGCCGTAAGCGCCCCCACGCATCCAATGCGTGGTATTGTTAAGGCTAACCAGTCCGAGTCCATTTTTTTCTGCTATCTCAGTAGCGCGGGTCATAGCAAACTGGGCGTTTAAGATTCCCGGTCCCATATTACCGTTATATACTTCCATAGCACCCAGGTTGATATCCAGACTGGGCGAGGCATGCACATCTACCCATTTTTTGCTGATATAGTCTACAAATCGTTCAACGCGGTTAAGCCCGTGCGAGTAAACACCATCCCTGCTGGATTCGGTATGCACAGTGGCACAGGTTTCGGCACGGTCTTGAGGCATGCCTGCAATAATAAAGGCTTGCTTAATAACCGCTTTCATTTCTTCAAAAGGTATTCTGGTCATGAAGGCTGTATAAATGTAAAAGTGTGAATGTTGTTTGTTTTACGAGATATTGTAACACTTAATAAATAAAGGTATTAAAATGTGAGGCGTATTGGTGGTAAGTAGACAAAGGCGGCTGGTATTTTAGCGCACAAAAGTTGTCAGACCTTTAGCCAGTTTTATGGTTGGAAAGTGTTTTCCTTATACGCGATTAGAATGTCTTGCGTTTGTACACGCAAGAAAATGAGGCACTTATATGCCGCCTTCACCAGCCTTTAAGAAGATTTTAATGTGTGTGGACTCGGAAAAGAATCAGATTATTTTGGTAAATTAACAGTGCTAAACTAACTCGTATGTGTTATGAATTTGATCATACATGTAATGGGCATTTAATTGAAGAAATAACAAAAAGAGTCGGAGAAGAAACATACTTCATGGTGTGTAAAAAGCGGGTTAACTACTTCCATTCCCCGTATCTTGACGCTATTGTAAGCACCATGCAACTACTCACGCAAAAAGGCATTGTATTGAAACGTATTGAAGACGAGCGCATGCTCAATGTGGTAAATGCGCAACACAAAATGGAAAAGATAATACATGGCAGTGTACATCTGTTCAATTGCTTTCGCCTGGGCTACTATAAGTAAATGTGACACAGCTTTTTTATCTGAAAACAAATTATTTCGGCGTAGCGGCTGCTGCTGAATTTTCTTTCTCCTGCTTTCTACGTAAACAATTATCATAGGTTAATGATATAAGTTATCCGGCGCTAACAATGGCTGTTGCAGTCTGGTCTAACTTTGTATCAGGAACGCATTTAGAAAATTAATTTATTTTAGCAATGAAATCAGCATTTATAAGCGGGGCGATGTTGCTTTTAACCATTTCTATATCTGCGCAGGATATTGCATTGGGTAAAGCAGTCGATCAACTTTTACCTACCTGGCAGGCAGACAGCGCTGCACCCGCATTGTCCTTGGCAATAATAAAAAACGGTCAACCCGTTTATACACGTTATGCAGGCTACGCCGCCATCAAAGAGCGAACGCTTAATAATGCATCCACCCAATTCTGGGTGGCCTCTGTAACGAAACAATTTACGGCTGCCGGCATTTATTTGCTGGCAGCGCAGCATAAACTGCAACTGAGCCATTCAATTCGGCATTACCTGCCCGCATTGCCAGCGCTATTTGAACAGGTTACTATCAACCAGCTTATTCATCATACAAGCGGCATCAGGGATGGCTTTGTACTTACGGCATTATCCGGTAAGCAGGAAGGAGCATATACCAACGAGCATGTATTCCATTACCTAACATTACAGCAGGCATTTAACCATCTGCCAGGTACCCATTTTGAGTATAACAATTCAGGGTATGTATTACTGGCAAAAGTTATTGAAACCGTGTCGGGAAAAACCTAACCAGCGTTTATGAAAGAGTTGGTGTTTGCGCCGCTGGGCATGAACAACACATATGTTTCAGGAAGCTTTCCTCAAAGCGCAGAGCAGGCCAAAGGATATATTGCGGCAACAGACGGGAAGTTTGAAGAATCACACTTTCTGGGAGAAAGCTATGGTTCAACGGGTCTGATTACTACCCTTACTGATATGATAAAATGGAACCAGCTTATACAGAAAAACGGAAGCAACAGTTTGCTGGCGCCCGTTATACCCAACATGCTTACTGTTGGTAAGCTAAACAATAGCAGCACCATTAACTATGGCGGAGGTTTGGAGAGGGTTGTGTACAAAGGCAAGACCGTGTATGAGCATTTTGGTGCCGATGCAGGCTTCAAGGCCAATACATTGTATTTTCCTGCAACAAAATTGTCTATTATTGGCCTCACCAATAATGGGAGTTATTATGGACTTTCGCAACTATTATACAGCATTGCAGATTTGGTCAATGCTGAAAGAAATGCCAGTAGTACTATAAAAAGTAGTACTATAAAAGTTGCTGCAACAGACAGCCTCTTACAAACCAATCACTATTTTAATGAAGAAATACCGCAGTTGTTGATTGTAAAAGAATATCCGCAGTACGTTACCATTGCTGAAACACCAGATAGTTATGCACGAGTCTATAAACGAAAAGGGACTCGATTGCAAAGTACAGACCCTGTACCGGTAACATACCAGATTACTGCCCATTCAATTACAGCAAACGGAACTGGCGCAAAAAAAAGGGAATGGAAAAAAATTGAACTTGCTGATCAGCCTACCGTTTTAAACACGCTGCAGGGGAATTACCATTCTGACGAACTGCAAACGGCTTACCACGTGGGACTTTCACCTCACGGCCTTTACTTTGAACTGGCGCCGGGTATGAATCTGGCCCTTTTCAAAATAACCAACAATACTTTTATTTTTGATTATGTGGGTGCAAATATGCTACAGTTCACAGACAAAGGATTTACATTTTCCCGCGAAGGTTGCAGGAAGCTGTTATTTTCTAAAAAAGGACAATAAAAGGTCTTCCTAATAGATTCCACTTTATCCGGCCGTAATCTTAGTACATGATTTGCTCCTGCAATGCTTATATCTTGATGTAAACTGTATTGGTCAATAATGCAAAAACTGTATCTGTACTGATATCAGTTTTTTTACAAACTTTGTTCGGCCGTTGGTAATGTATTGATGCAACCCATTCCTTTTTGTAAGGATTACAGACACAGAAATTTTGCGGTGTCATTTAATATCAATTAAACTTTGTCACACATGAACTGGGTTTATTGTTTTTGTCGATCTAATAAACAGTACACATGGTTGTTTTCATTTTTCACTCTAATGCTTCCTGCCGTGACCCAGTCTTCAAACGGGTTTCAACCAACAAAAGCATGTCCTGCTCAAGCGAATAGCGCAAAAAAGGTAGTGCAATTGTTTTTGGATAATGTGCGTTCTGGCTTGCATCCCGAGCAGGCAGCGCTATATATGGCCGATACAGTACTAGCCCACCAGATTAACGCAGAAAACCCGGTTACCATAAAAAGAACCCCGGCAGACTATACCGCGCATGTCAATAGTTTTTTACAACTGTTTGGAAAATTTGAATTTACGGTAACGGAAATAATTGCCGATGGTGATAAGGTGTATGCACGGTGGATTCAAAAAGGTGCACACATTGCTGAAATTGAAGGCTATGACGCTACAGGACTTCCGTTGATTGAATATACTTCTGCAGTTTACCGGGTAGACAATGGAAAAATAGTTGAATACTGGTTGCAGACCGACCGTTATGGTATGCAGGCGCAACTACAAAAAAACAAAGTCACCACATCCCGCAAGTAAATATTTTTTTGAGTTTTCACGGTGGGACCTACGAAGCGGGGGCAGTAAACCGCCCCGGTATAACAACCAATCAATAAAATAATAAACCAAATACGTCTCCTTATACTAACAATACAACTGGATTATTAATTTTGCCTGCATAACGGCTAACCATGTGGGATATGCTTCTTAAAAGCCTTAGTAAATACCTTGCGCTTACACCTGAAGAAGGTGTAATAGTGGAATCACTGTTTACGCATAAAAAATTCAGGAAAAAACAGTACATTTTACAAGAGGGCGATGTTACAAGGTTTGAAACGTTCATTACCAAAGGCCTTACCAGAACTTATGAGGTAGATGAAAAAGGCCAGGAACATGTTGTACAGTTTGGGCTTGAAGGCTGGTGGGTGGGCGACCTCTACAGTTTTTTGAGTGAAACACCCAGCAAATACAACATCGATTGCCTGGAAGACACAGAGGTGCTTCAGATTACCCGCGCCAACCAGGAACTGCTTTACCAGCAAGTACCCAAGCTAGAGCGGCACTTCCGTATAGTTATTCAAAACGCATTTATTGCATCCACCAAAAGGGTAGCCTCATCACTCACAAAAAGTGCTTCAGACCGATATACCGAATTCGTTGCCAGATATCCGCAAATAGAACAACGGGTTCCCAATCATCAAATAGCTTCTTACCTGGGTATTACACCGCAAAGCCTCAGCCGTATACGGGCGCGGTTCAGCAGTAAATCATAAACAATTAAGGCTGCCTTTCAGCACTGAGAGCAACGCAAAATAAATGTGCTGCTCAGACTTTATACCCAGCCCGGTTACCCTATGGTAACGTTTTTATTTATCCTGCGTGATTGGCAAGCGCCTCGGCTTTAAACAACCTTTGTATAGAAATTAAGCACATGCAAAAATCTATCATAGCGGTTGTTTTTCATAGTGAAAAAGGCCATACAAGGCAACTGGCGGGCTTTTTGGCAGACCAACTGCATAGCTCCACCACCTGTGTTCACCTTCTTACGGTGCAGGAAGCAGAACAAAACTTTGAATTGCTGCACCTGGCAGATATGATTGTTTTTGGTTGTCCTACTTATTTTGGAAACGTTTCGGCCGGTTTTAAACTGTTCATGGAAAAAACGGGCGCGTTTTGGTATCAACAGCTATGGAAAAATAAACTCGCCGCTGCATTCACCATCTCCGCTACTACCAATGGCGATAAACTCAACACGCTTTTTTCAATAGCAACATTTGCAGCGCAACATGGTATGCATTGGATTAACCTGGGCGTATTACCAAGGTTTATCAATGATGAACAAACAGACGGACAAAACAGGATGGCTTCCTATATAGGATTGATGGCACAATGCAACAACAGCCAAACTGCCATGCAGCCATTGCATGCAGGTGATCAGCTAACTGCAGAACTCTTTGCCAAACGGCTGGTAGAAGTAACCAATCATTTTAAACAAACAAAAAATAAAAACTATGACACGGTCAGCAATTGAAACCGCTTTACAAGATTTGAATACCATGGTAACAGAAGGAAGGCTGTTAGCTGCATTTGAAAAGTATTACCACGATGAAGTGGCCATGCAGGAAAACAACCTCCCACCCACGGTATCTAAAACAGCCAATCGCCAGAGAGAACTAGCGTTTCTCGGCAACGTAACAGACTTCCGCAGCGCTGAGGTAAAAGGACTGGCAGTAGGAGAAAACATTTCTTACGTAACCTGGCAATACGATTACACCCATAAAGAATGGGGGGTACGCCAATATCAACAGGTGTCAGTACAGCAATGGCAAGACGGAAAAATAATTCATGAACAATTTATTTATAGCAATTAAAAACATCAATAATGAAAGCACTTATTTTTAAAACAAATGAAAGCCTGTCGCCGTTATTTCTGCGTCTGTTTCTGGCGCTGGTAATTTTTCCGCATGGTGCGCAAAAACTTGCAGGCTGGTTCAATGGTTTTGGGTTGGATGGATCCATGAAATATTTTACTCATACCGTGGGGCTACCTGCACCTGTGGGGTTGCTGGTGATAATCATCGAATTTTTTGGCCCTTTGGCTTTGCTGGCAGGTTTTGCCACCCGCCTTTGGAGTATTGCCCTGGCAACGGTAATGACAGGTATTATTGTTACTAATTTTAGCGGTTACTTTTTTATGAACTGGTTTGGTAACCAGCCAACTGAAGGCATGGAATTTTTTCTGCTGGCAATAGGAATGGCTGTTTCACTGGCATGGTCTGGGGGAGGCAGGTTTTCGGTAGACGGTGTTATCCATCGCAGTTTATTGGGACAGCAGGTACACAAAACGAGCTACCAAAATGCTATATAAATTGTTGCTTTGTTTACCGACCTCCTGTTGACTTTTGGCTACCGGGCGGTACAAAGGGGGCCGGTAATGGCAGTAAGCCCAGTTGCTGGTACATGCCAAGGTCGTCTCGCACCGCTTGCCGTGCTACAATTTTACCATGTACAATTTTGTACATTCTGATGTGTTGAACAGAGAATGTTTTATGGGTGGGGGCCACATTTACTAGTAGACCGCCGTGGAGCGGCATTCGGGCTGTGCCTTCATGCTTGCCACTAAAAATGCAGCGCGCAATTACCCAGTCGCCGTCATCCCAAATATCCTGAATAGTAGTTTGTATACCCGGAAAGGTATTGTCAATATCTTCCTGCATCATGCGGAAAGCGCTTTTGGTACCAGAACCGCCACGGGTAAGGCTGTCGCTAAAATACAGCATGGCAGAATCTGGTTTGTTTTCATTAAAAAGCCGGTTCATATCAATTACAATGGCTTTGTTGCTTTTGCTGGTTGCGCCGTTTTGTGCGCAAAGCCCCCCTGCAAAAACAGTCACCCCAAACAGTACAATCAATAATTTTTTCGCTACCAACATAATATAATTTTAAGACGGCGAATATCACTATTTCGATTGTGTGCAGCAATGCCCTAAACGGGGATAATGGGTCACCAAAACCGGTGAGTGGGTTAACGCATGCGGCCGCTTAAAGAAACGCATTTGAACAAATTCGATGAAATTCTACATCAGCACTCGTGCATTTGTTGCACATTTGCCCGGTCAAAAAAAGCTAATCATTATCGCCCCCGTCTATTAATGCTGATCCAGCATTCCATTTATTACACATTGTAAGGATAGTGTCTGTTTGTGTTACCATTACGGTATTATATGCGGCTACTCATCATTGGCGTGCACGTTACTAGTGTAACCGGGTCATAATTTTTGACGATTATGTTTAAGCTTTATCTGGACAGGATAAAAGTCATTGACCGCCTCATTCAAATTAAAGGAACCGGTACTCCCCGCCAACTGGCAGCCCGACTGGGCATTGCAGAACGAACATTATATGAAACATTGTCTGTAATGAAAGAAAGAGGTGCACCCATTCTGTACTGCAAAACACGCCAGTCTTATTATTACGAAGAAAGGGGCACATTCTCAGTAAAGTTTATGAAGGAAAACGATAACTGATTGCATTTTGTTTTGCACTGCGGCATCACAGCAGTGCGTCTTTGTATTCTTGCATAGCAAATGCCACAATCAATTTCTTTAATTAAACAAATTTGTATGAAAAGAATGTTCTCAAATTATCGCGTATGGCCATTATTGATGGCCATAACAACGTCAGCCGTGGTTTTATACACGGGTTGCAAAAAGAATGACTCAGCTGGCCCTTCGTTCGGCAAAAACCTATTGGACGATGCAAAAAGTTTTTATGAAAATGACGTGATACTAAATGAATCGAAGCGCAGTACAGATACATTGGCGCTGAAGGAGGGTGCAATGGGCAAACCCGGGCTGATGAAAAAAATTGGCAGGTTATTAAAATGGAATGAAGCACAGGAATATACGTTGAATGGTACTCACTTTCTGGTAACGCCACTTGATGAAAACATCAGGCCATTTGCGAACAAAGAATACGAAGCTGCGCGCTGTTTGATCTTTTACAAAGACGGTGCTTCCAATATGCAAATGCATATTATGGAAATGGTGGGGCAAAAAAGTAAACCCATTAATGGTTCAGTGCAGGAAGTGGCGGTTGCAGCGTTTAAAAATTTCAATAGTGGTAAAAATATTATGCTTGGGGCAGTGGAGTCTAATATCCTGTTCTATGATGCCCAATATAAGTATGAGAAAGGTTTTAGGGTAACTAACCAACTGCAAGGTGCTCCTTTAAGGCTGCAGCATACTATTCAGGTATCCAAAAGACCAGTTTTATCAACCACCGGTCAGCGCACAACCGAAGCTGATGGTTGCACTATCCATTACCTGGTAGGATATCACTACGATCTTGCAACCGGCGAATGGATAGATTATGAAATATTAACCACATGGGCGGAGTGTCCCCAAGGTGAAAACCCACCCTCTTTTGGTGGCGCAGGAGGTTCAAGCGGCGGTTCAACTCCAACTGATCAATGCTTTAACGACTGTACTGCAAACATGTTGAGCCTATCTAGTGAGGCGGCAGTCGCATCAGATTTAGTAAGCTTTGATGTCTCGGACGGGATTGGATCTTTTGGTAGGCTGACTAAGTGGCAAAAGCCAAGGTGGGTTTGCCTTAAAAATTTGACTTGGGTGTTAATATCAGAAGAAGAAGGTCAAATAGAGCTTGCGAATCCCAGAAGTAATCAATGGTCTTGGAAGTATCTGGAGCATAAGTCGATCACTTTTTCTGGAGCAAGTTATGGAGGATCTGTTACTCCAGACAACGGATCCGGAACACCATCATTTGTGGCAGGGACGAGAAATGTGTTAGTAGCGGGTATGGAGCTACATTTTAATGTAACATATGCTCCAATTTGTGATTGTCCTCTTATAAAATTAGTTGCACAGTCTTATTCAGTGCCTTATACCGCTCATGCCATCTTTCCAGCGAAACCCAATTAATATGGCAACAATGCAATGGATAATTAAGAAATATATCGAGACAGCATTTGCTGTTTCGATATATTTTGCATGGGGATGCAATTCAACCACTGCCAAACCAATTGTTCAACAAGATTTAAGCGCAGTGGCTTTAGGGGTACAATACCCTTACGTAGATGGGGCTAACGGAAGGCTATCCTATCTAAAAGATACTATTACTATATACCGGTATAAAAATCTGATTTTGTCTAAGCTTATAAAATCGCGTAATCTCGAAACGAATGAAAAGGTAGAAGGCAGCGAACAGTTTTTTATTTACAAAAAAGGCAATAACAAAGGCTTTTTATACTATCCTGAAAAACAAGCGTGGCAGGATGAATTGTTTTCTGTTGACTCTCTGCTGCAAAAGAGGGCATTTGCCGCCACTAACTTCGAGCCCTTACCTGATAGTTTATGGGGCAAGTATTCTATACCCAGCCGTAGCGCAGAGCAACAGCAAGTGACAGAAATTTACTTTTTAAAACGCGATTACGGCCCTACCGCATTCGATTCTGTCTATTACATATACGATGAACGCTTGAATAAGCTGGATTATACCCTTTCCAGAATTCTAGATAGCTCCCGAGGAAAGAAGCTTGTTAAAGTAAGATTACTCTTTAACGAAAAAAAATCAGCGCAATATCACATTACCGTACCCAAGAGGGAATTTGTATTCGAGATTTATCAACCATTAATACCAGACTCAAAAGAGATAATAGATTTTTTCAATCGGTTTATCAATACACACTTGAAATACATTCACGAAGACACCGTTAATTAACCACATATGGCATATGTTTTTTTGTTTATTTTAAACGTGCTTTTTACTCTGGCACTGTTATATGTCTGCTACCTTGCTGTAAAACAGGTGGCAATAAAATATGGTCGTACCATTTCATTTGTTTTTGCAATTTTTGTTATGTCTATTATCTGCAACCAGGGAAACAGTGAGGATCTAGATAACCAGAAATGGAAATTTCAAACTGACACCGGCGCCATTTACAGAACAGACCATACTGCTACAATTATTAAAAAGACACCTATGTTCTCCATTTACGTTGCGGCAGCTTACATACGGCGAGAAAAAAATGGCCGCATTTTTCCGGTGGAGGCATATTATTATACCAACGGCTTCACTTCGGGAACCAAATTTAAAGCAACTGATATTGTGTTAAATACAGTTGATACCGGCATTAGCTATGAAGTATACGGAACAACGGAATGGAGCCTGCTCGGTATAAAGTTCTACATAAAGGCTGAACAATTTACTGGGGTTATACCCATTAGGTAGTTGCTCATTATAAAATAATTAATTAGTATTTTCCTATCGCTTTTCATTAAAGCTAGAAGTTGTGCTTAGATCTGATCATTGTCGCAATAGACTTTCAGCCATCAGCGGCACGTTCAAATTTCTCCCCTCATTCTTTTTTATTACAGCACTCTTCATTGTTCCACCCTTGTACCAGGATCGGATAACTACCGGTTTTTATCAAACGGACCTTTACTTGATATGCATTACAGGGTGTTTGAGCTGGGTAGCCGTTTCTTTTGTAAGCAACCTGCGGTTTACAAGGTTAACGATAGCTGTTACGTTCGGTTGTATCTATGTTTGTATACTCTGCCTTTCAACATCATTTCCAGATGATAACAGTATCAACGCTACTCTTACCCTATTGTCATGTATAGGCATCATATGCTATCTGCATGCTTTTATTATAACCAGGTATGGATGGATTTTGCAACTATTGGTCGTGTTGTCAATTATTGTACAGGTACTAATCGGCTTGCGGCAAGTGTATATCGGTTATGGAGACGCGTGGCCTATACAAGGGCAAATGGCCAATTCAGGTGCGTTTGCCAATTATCTTTCGGCTACAATACCATGGTTGCTGGCCATCGTTGCTGCTCCTGCTGGCAATACCCGGTTTATAAGAATAGGGGCGGCAATATTAATGACGGCAGCAATTGTGCTGGTACTATTTACCCAGGCAAGAGCAGCTTTTGTTGGAATTATTGTAGGATCTGTGTATGTAGCGTTTTTTCTTTCAAACAAAAAATGGAGGCGCCCACGGCCATCGATAATACTTATTTGCATCATTTTTATACCGCTAATAGCATTTGCGTTGTACCGGCTAAAACCGGCTTCCGCCCAAGGGCGCTTAACTATTTACAAGGTATCTCTTAACATTATACAAGATCATCCATTAACAGGTGTTGGTGTTAACAGGTTTGCAGCCGTGTATAATAATTATCAATCGGAATATTTTAAAACCCGCAATCAGCCAGTGGCAACACAATTATTGGCAAGCGACATACTGGAAGCATACAACATAATTACACAGGTATTAACGGAGTATGGTTTTATTGGTCTATTGTTATTGATATGGATATTGTATGAGGTAGCTAAGGTATATATAGGTGGCCGTAGTGATTATTCATCAACATGGCAGTGTACCGGCAGCGCAGGTAGTTTACTGTCTGTGTTGATTGCAGGCTTTTTTTCTAACCCTTTTCATGTAACCCCGGTTATAGTATTGGTTCTATATCATGTTTCAATTGTTATATCACCCAAAACAGCACCCCATTGTATACCGCTTAGAAAATATTATTGGTCTGTGTTTGTTGTGCCGATGTGTATGATTGTTGCATATTGGCTGATTCAGAAATACCAAGCAGAAAAACAATGGGCCGCCGCGGCAACAGCAGCAAGAATGAATGATTTTGCCAGCGCCCGCCAGTTATATGAGATGGCGAATCCCGCACTGGCCTACAATGGCGATTACTTGTTTAACTATGGAGCAGAGGCTTGTGTTGCCGGTGAATATCTTACCGCAATAGAGCAGCTCGGGAAGGCGAAGCAGTACAGTTCACAGAGCAGCATCCGTATTTTTCTGGGTGATGCCTACGCGGCTACCCGGCAATACCAACGGGCAGAAGATAATTATCTGGCAGCCATTTATACTACGCCATCTCATATCTATCCTAAATACAAATTGGTACAGTTGTATAAAAAATGGGGTAAAACAGAATTGGCCAGGCAGTGGGCAACACAAACATTGCAATACCCTGTAAAGGTTACATCAGCACTGTCTGCAAGTTTGCTGCAGGCACTGCAGGAAGATATTAAAAACATACTGCCATGATTAACAGAGGCGCTAGCTGTTTGATTTTACTTGGTTGTTGCTGGTTTACTGACTCTTGCAAGCACGCCTATGGCCTAGACTGGACGCCTATTATCAAAAAGTATGCGCAAACAAAAGAAGACAGCCTCTACCTGCAATCTGCGCTGTTTCTAAAAACGCATATGCATAGTCAACTAATAGAAAAGGAGGTGTATTACAACCAGGAGACGGCAACGAGTAAAGAAATATCCTTCGATACGGTTGATAGCTATGATCACTGGTTAAACATCCTTGAAAAACAGCAGCTCTCTGTTAAAAGGACGTGCGTAGCTGATACAATCATGCTTTCGAATGATTTAATAAAAAAAAATATAGAGGATGCGGTGGATACCTGGACAAAACTGCCAGACAGTATCCGTTGCAGTTTCACCGTGTTTTTAGAATACGTGCTACCTTATAAAATTGTTTATGGCTATTCTCAAAACTGGCGGCTGAAAGTAAGAAACAGGTTTGATGCCCTTGCCCTACCCATACAACGAAACGATAGTTTTGGCATTCGGTTGACAGATACTATCAATAGCAATGTAAAAAAGTGGTTTGTATTTGATATACATCACTCTCCGGCAACCTGGCCAGAGCTGGTAGCTTTTAGAAAAGGCGATTGCGTGGCGATGTCACGCCTGATGTGCTTTGCCGGTAGAGCTTATGGCCTTCCGGTTGCAATAGATTTTTGCCCCGTATGGGCCAACATTAATGGATCAAATCACTATTGGAATGTGCTATTGCAACCGCACAAACAACCGCTGCCTTTCATGGGTGGTGAGAGCAACCCGGGCAAATACAATCCCTTCCTGCTGTTTGAAAACAGCTCGTCGCAGGGCAACAGAAACACCTATAAAAAATGCGCCAAGGTTTTCAGGCATACTTTTTCTGCGCCAAAAAAAACCATACGTACATGGGTAGCCGACGATATGGATATACCTTATACGCTCGGAGAAGATCATGTTATTGATGTTACAAACGAGTATTATAAGGTGACCAATATCACGGTACATACGCCGGCGTATACTACCCAAAAAATTGTTTACCTGAGTGTGTATAACAACGGTCAATGGATACCTACGGCATGGGATACTATTAACCGGCAAAAACAGGCAGTATTTACAAATATGGCCACAAAGCAGTTGTATATGCCCGCTTTTTTTACCCGCGGTATTGTTGTTCCATGGAAGTATCCGCTCATTGCCGACAGTTCAGGCATCCATTACCTGCAACCGGATAAACTAAATAGAATCTCTATGAAAATTCATTTTCTGTCGTCTGTTGAACAGGAACAACAGGATTTATACAGTCATGTAAATTCAATGAACTGGAATGTTTTTGCGGCGAAGCAACAGGCCTTGTCTGCCGGCCAAAACCGGTCAGTTGTTACCAATGGAAAAAGCTATTCACTATTTTATTGGGATGAGCGCTGGATTATGTTCTCAACAGTTAAAGGCGCAAATGCCTGTGCGCAATTTATATATGTGCCGCAGAATTGTTTGTACAAAATAGTTGCAACGGGCTCAAACAATAAAGAGCGCATTTTTACTTATAAAAATGGAATGCAGCAGTGGTGGTAAATAGCAAACGTCAGTGCCTTGCCAACGCGATTATACGTAAACACAAATTGAACCTACAGCTAAATACCTAGCAACAATATAAATGCTAGATTCAATCGCATTTTGGTATACAACGTCCGATTTAACTGCGGTAACTATTTTGGATCCAAAAAGGTGATTTTGTAACGCGGGCTTACAATTTCTGCGTCAAATAATTATCTTAGCAGCAATTACCTTACACTATGTATTCCATCTTTTCCGGGGGTTATGCTTATTATATTATAGCTGCCTTGCAAATCATTTGCATACTTCATGCCTTGAATACAAACCGGCGTGATTGGCTGTATCTTTTGATTTTCTTGCCCGGAATAGGCGCTATCATCTACATTATAAAAGAAATGCTGCCCGCGTGGAGGGGGTCGGGAATTAGTAGCAACAATGTTACAATGTTGTTTCCCAATAATAGGATCAAAGAACTGGAACGCAATCTGAGAATTGCCGACACAGACACCAACAAGTTGCGGCTGGCCGAAGAATATGCACGGCAACAAAATTTTACAAAAGCTATGGAGCTGACTGGTTCTTGCCTAAAAGGGATACATGCCACCAATGCCGGAATGATGCTGGATATGGGCAGGTATGCTTTTGGAGCTGGTGCGTACAATGAGAGCCTGGCTTGGTTGGATAAAGCGCTGCGCGAGAAGAATAACAGGTTTGATAAACCAGAAGATGATTTGCTGTATGCAAGAGCGCTTCATAAATCGGGTGATGTGGTTAGAGCGGAAAATGCTTACAAGCAAATGATACGGCTGCATCATTCTATGGAGGGGAGATATAATTATGGTTTGTTGTTAAAGGAAACCGGCCGAACCGATGAAGCGAAAGCCCAATTTCGCACTGTCATTGAGGAACGCAATCTTCACCCCAGACATGTACAGCAGTTAAACGCCAAATGGGTAAGTGCATCGCGCAAGGCACTGGCGGATTAACGTGTTTACGCGCTCAATAAAGCTGCCGCTTCGCTATCAAGCATCACAAAAGCGTTTTTATGTTCCTGTATTAAACTTGCGGGAATTGAAACTGATACCCTTTCTGCCAACGCTTTTTTTATAACCAGCGCTTTCTTACTGCCGGTAGCCAGCAAAATAGCCATGCGCGACTGCATGAACTGGGCAAGACCCAATGTAATACCCTTCTGCAGCAGCGTGGTTGTGGAGAAATATTTTTGTCCTACACGCTGGGTGATGGGGTCTAACTCAATTACATGTGCAGATAGCCCGGGCGAAATGCCGGGTTCATTAAAACCTATATGCCCGTTCATACCAACCCCTACCAGCATACAATCAATTCCATTTAGCTGAGTAATTATCATATTGATCCTTTCACACTCGGCTGTAAGATCACAAACAGTGGAATGAAAAAAATGAATATTTGCCACAGGTACAGACAGCGGTTCAAAAATGGTTTCATGCAGAAAATGGTAACAGCTGCCCGAGTTAGAGGGCGGTACGCCCACCCATTCATCGAGACTGATAAATTGTACGCGAGAAAAATCTATTTTGCGCGCCCTTGCACCCGCTACAATATGTTTATTGGTAAGGCGCGGGGTGTCTCCGCTGGCAATACAAATGACTGCGCTGGGTTTTTTGCTTACCAGGTCAAGTATTTTGGCTGCAGCAGATTGAGCCAGCATATCAGGGGTATCAAAAATGGTCATGTGCATAACAACTGTTTACATTGTTTTCAAAATGTCAGTCAGCTGGCCCCAGTAGGCACTTTCCGCATTTGCTATGTAGTGCGATGCGCTTATGTGTGCCAGCAACAAACTATCCTGTAGAGTACAATCCATCAACTGCGCAAAGCAAAACCCTGCATTGAAATTATCGCCTGCACCGGTTAACAGTTTCGGCAATTCAACTGGTGTACTACTTTTTTCTGCCAATTCATTACTGCGGCATGCCACCGCTTGGTGGCGGGTATGCAGTACCAGGGTATCCACTTGCAGCCGATCGAAAAGTTTTTGTGCAAAAACCGTACTGTTATCATAACCGGCAATGGGTTCAAACAACTGGTTGTGAATAAAAACAGACTCATTGTAATTTAGACTGAGTATTACCCGGCCATAAGTAGCAAAAGCGGGCAGCAATTCAATGGCTTCAGTCATTTCTTCTTTGTTACGGCTGCTGCAATCAGAAAAGTCAACAAAAAACATTTTTGCTTGTTGTTTGTTGCATTGGGGAAGCACTTCCCGCAGCAATCCTTTCCATATGCCGGTACTAGCCGGCAACTCGCCCCAGTTAAGCATTCCTATCAGCCGCGCTTCATTGAATATTTTTATTAATACGTCTATGGATACACGCTTTTGTAAAGTGTTCCAATCCGCATGGTTCAGAGAACCCATAGACGACAGCATCATTTTTCCATCATCAAACTCAACCGCCTGGCAGTTACCTGGTGACGCATAACTGTAAAGTTGACAATTGCCTGGCATGGTTGTAAAAAGCGGGTCAATATCAGGATAACCCATAGCTCCGATACAGTTGACAGCAATACCCAACTTTGCCATCGCCGTTGCCATATTGGGCATATTGCCGCCTTGCTTGATGCTGCATTGCTGTAGCTCAATAGAAAAATTGCCAACTTTTTTATCAAGTATATAATTTCCCCATTCGGCCATGGTGGTAATATAAACAGGCGGAAGGCCATTGCTTTCTTTTTGTTTTACCAGCTTCACAATGGTGTCTATAAACCCGTCGAACCCAATAGCTGCAGAGAGCGACGGAAGATCGTTTTGCCGGCTGCTTAAATATTGAAGAAGTGCTTGCATAACCAGGCTAAGGTAGCAGATTGATGCCGATATTATACCAGGCCACTATTGGCAATTATACAGGGTCTTTATTAGTAACGAGACTGATATACCAGCAGGCTTCCATTAAACGCTGAAGTTGCAGATGGTATAGCAAAATGGGCCTGGGCTCTACACTTTGCTGAACTGTGTAATTAGATAAGCCGGCCTCCAACCAGGCATACAGTGCTTTTTTCCAGTGCTTGAGGGTATAGAAATTAAAAAATTCATGAATGACAGTCAAAGGATTGCCGATTTCTTTTACAGAAAGTGCTGACGGTAATACAACAAAGTTTAATTGTTTTCTTTTAACCAAACGGCGTATTTTTTTAATGATTTTTCTTTTTCGCTTTTTGTCTTTACAAACAATATAGCAGGCTTCTATCAGTGTTTCTAACTGTTCATACAAGTATAACAGGTTACCGGCACCTCCCTGTTGCCAGGTGTATTCTTCTGTAAGTGCTGCATTGCAGGCTGCCATCAATAATTTTTTCATCTCGGCAATGCTGCCAATAGCAAAAAACGAATGAATCACTTCATAAGGGTCAACAATACGCTGTTCGTCTGCTGCTAATAATAGCCGGTAAAGATATTGTTGATCGTTGGCTTGAATTTGATACTGCATAACCAGGATTTTTTTTTGAATTGTTCAGGTAATTACAAAAACGAATATTTTATTGTAATACAAGTAACAGCCATTGAATGCAGCTACACTGCAGTGCGCCACTACGGTGTTTTCTGCTGCATGCACAATTACAAGGGCTGGCCAGAACAATGGCCTGGTCAAATAGTTATATTGATAGTATATGCTTGCGGGTGCTTTTGTGGAAAGATACCGGCAATGATTGCATACCGGGCTTCCTGCTATGCACGCAAGTAAGATTATTTATTAAATTTTAGATTACCGGCTGCATTCATTTCCTGCAAACATCAGCCGGTTAATTATTTCAGGTGTATCAGCCTTTTTTCTTTTTAGAGAGCAGGTATTTTACTTCTTCTTCCGCTACTTGCATGGCTTTCAACGCCAGCGATTCATCTTCTAATACATACATGATCTGATCTGCTAACCACAGTGTCAGCAACTGATCTTTATCTGCATGTAGTATGGCAGCAAAAACCGGTACCTGTTCTTTTTTTGCTTTACGTTCGCCTCTTTCAATTTTACTAAGCATGGGTGTATCCATCTCCAATTGGGCAGCCAACTGGCGTTGCAGCATATGTTTTGCTTCCCGGAGCTTTTTAATGGTTGCACCAAACTGATTACCCACGTGCCATATATTGACTTGTCAATTTATGACAAACCTACACTAACTTTTTTAGTAAATATTCATGCCCGAAACATATTTGTTTTTTTAATTTCTTTTTCTGAGTGAGATTCTAATAATTTAATACAAGTGGTTGTAAACTGCTTACAATTTTTATCATGATTTCCAATCGTCATTCACTGGTATTTACAATGACCATCATACAAGAAGTCAATTTCTCGCCCCAAGTGCAACACTAAATTAATGTTAGATTGATATATATTGGTGTCCGGGAACAACGATCTCATTATGCGAAGACCCAGTTGTAGCAAAGGTTTTCAGTGATTTACACAAGCGGAGGCTTGCATTTGTAAGACCTGATACCAGTACGCTTTGAGATGCCTTGTTTTATCAATGCATCAATGATTTTTTTAGGGGTATTGATGAACCTTACGGTTTCCGTGAGCTTTGTACAGGGGTTGAATGATGCGATGGCTGAAATACCTACTGCTGCTCAATTACAGGGGAAAAGGAAAATGCAGCATCGAAAAGCACACGAGCGCCCGGCCGGCCTGAGGCAATCGTATTAAAAGGTTTGTACGATTTAACCGGACAATAATAATTGATATCTAGACTTCTATTTGGAAGTCAATTATTTTTTTATTTCCGCCGAACTTACTTTCATGGCCAGGAGACGAAATGAAAAATTGTTGAAAAAGCTTGGGGAAAACATCAAAAAGCAAAGAGAAGCCAAAGGTTTTACTACTCGTGGCTTTGCCGACAGTGCTGATATTGCGTACAGCCAGGTCTGGAAAATTGAAAGTGGCCTGGTTGAACCTTCGTTAACTACTTTACTGACTATTTGCAGCACACTCGAAATAAAACTCGAAAAACTCATTCCGCAAGAAGAGTAGCAATATTTCTGTAGGGGTTACACCATTCTTATGGCTATCGTCTGCATCGGTCTAGACTGGTACACCTCCCCACTATGGGGGATTGCCCCCGTTCGTGCAAAGCGCTATGTTTGTTCTTCCGCTATGCTTAATATTTACGAACTAAGCCTGGGTACCAACAATAAAACACTGACATACGATGGTTTTCTTTTTGTGGAATACCATTGTTTGCCGGGCGATAAACTTCTGCATGTATGGTCTGAGCATAACCATATGGCCTATATTGTAAGCGGCAGAAAAACATTCATTACCCCCGAAAGAACTTTTACTGTGCATGCAGGCGATGCTGTATTTTTTAAAAAAGGAGCCTACTGCGTAGAAAACCATTTTGAAGAACATTTTTGCTGTTTCCTGTTCTTTATGCCCGACAACTTTATACAGGAAGTTGTACGTGAGCTGCAGCCCGTAATCGCTTTATCGCCCGCCACCTGTGCAGCCGTTATTCAATTGGAGGTAGACACCATGATGCAGGCTTTTTTTCACTCTATGATTGTCTACTTTCAGCATACAAATATTGCAGCCCCGCTTTTAAAATTGAAGTTCAGGGAACTTATACTGCAAATTTTGCTAAGCAACAACAACATCGAGCTGGCCGCTTGCTTTTTGCAGGTAACTAATCATCGCGAAGCAGAATTACACCGCATAATGCAGGATAATTTTCTCTATAACTTATCATTGCAGGAACTGGCCCGCATAGCTAATAAAAGCCTTTCTTCTTTTAAGCGCGATGCGGAGAAACTGCTGGGTATGCCACCAAAAAAATGGATCCGGCAACAGCGGCTCAAATATGCGAGGGTACAGTTACTGTCGACCGATCTGCCGGTAACGGATATTGCCTTTCACGCAGGTTTTGAAACCACATCGCATTTTATCCACTCCTTCAGGCAACAATACCAGCTTTCTCCTAATGCCTTTAGGCAGCAACACAAAAAGGTGCCGGCACTGCAAATGGCATAATTGAGCTTTTTCAGCAATTACCAGAACTTTTTCAGCAACCCCGGTGGTTGGTATTGTGTGAGCTTTGCGTCAATCAAAAAAATAAAAAAGTATGACAACAGCAACAATGCAAACAAAAGAAACACCCTCTGTAGACGCACAGAAAGTACAACAATTTGCCGGGCAGGTAATCCTTGATATGTCGGCCGGCATGTCTGCAATAATGGCCCAGATTGGCCATGAACTGGGACTGTACAAAGCCATGATTGGCCATACCGCCCTTACTGCCAATTCACTGGCTGCTATAACGGGTATGAACCAGCGCTATTTGCAAGAGTGGCTTAACAACCAGGCAGCAGGAGGTTATATTGAATACGATGCCGGTAATAAAACGTACCACTTGCCTTTTGAACATGCCCTTGTGTTGGCCGAAGAGCAAAGCCCGGCATTTCTGGCGGCGGGTTTTAACGTAATTGGCGCGGTATGGCTAAACAAAGACAATGTTACAGATGCCTTCAGAACGGGCCATGGAATTGGCTGGCACCAGCAACACCACCATCTTTTTTGCGGGGTAGAATCTTTTTACAGGTCGGGTTACCGGTCTAACCTGGTTGATCAATGGATACCATCTTTAACGGGTATAGAGCAAAAGCTGGTGGCTGGCGCGCGCGTTGCCGACATTGGTTGCGGTCACGGTGCATCGATAATCATCATGGCAAAAAAATATCCTGATTCCTTTTTCTATGGCTTCGATTACCATGCAGAATCCATCACCATTGCGCGTTTGCGCGCTGCAGAGGCCGGCATCACCAATGCAGTTTTTGAGGTGGCTACTGCCGATGCCTACGAACACGATAATTTTGATCTCATTTGTTTTATGGATTCGTTTCACGATATGGGTAACCCGCTGGAGGCTATCCGGTATGCACGTACAAAATTATCTGCCGGTGGCTCACTGATGCTGGTTGAGCCTGCATCTTTTGACAACATAGAAGAAAACTTTAACCCCATTGGAAGAATGTTTTATGCCGGCTCAACGGTAATGTGCGTTCCCAATGCGCGCTCACAACAAGGGGGTTATGCCCTGGGTGCCCAGGCCGGCCCCGCAGCCGTGGAAAAACTGGTATATGAAGCTGGATACAAACACTACAGAATTGCGCAGCGGACGCTGGTAAATTTGGTTTTTGAAGCAAGAGGGTGATGGAGAACCAGGAATGGGGATTGGGAATTAGGAATTGGGAATTTGCGGAACTACCTGTTGTAGCTGATGTGGCGGCATGGTAGTCCGGGTTATACCGGAAAAACAAATGCTGAATTCCTGATTCCCCATTCTCATTTTCCGTAACTTAACAACAGGTTACAAAATTCTCCACAACGCAAACAACCCCAGGTAGTAGCATATGCAAAAATATATTGCAGCCTTATTTTTTGCTGTGCTGGTGGCAGTGAGTGCTGCTGCGCAAAAAATAGATACTGATTCATTACTGAAGATTATCAATACCGGCACAGAAGATTCTGCCAAAGTGCGCGCTTACCATGTAATGGCGTCTGTAACTGCCGGAACGGATGCTTCCGCTGCCATTAACTATGCAAAAAAGGGAATTGCTTTGGGAAAAAAAGTGAATTATATGGGTGGTGTTGCCGGCTGCATGTTTACTGTGTCGTACCTGTATGGATTAGCCGGTAATTTAAAATCGGCCCTTCATTATATAGACACCGCTATTGGGTGGTACCTGAAGGTAGGAAAGCCAGACAGGCTGGCCATGTGTTACCAAACCAGGGCAGATTATAAAATGCAATCAGGTTGGTTAAAAGCATCATTACTTGATTGCGATACGGCTATTGCTTATTCAGAAAAAGCCGGCAAGCCGGGCCCCCGGGCATCGGCCTATAAAGCCATTGGAAATATATACTATCTGCAGAGCAAGTATGATCAAAGCAAAATGTATTATGAAAAAGCCTATGAATATTATGAAAAGATAGAAGACTCGCTTACCATGGCCGGCATTCTAAATAAACTGGGCAACATATACGAGCAGAAAAAAGAGTATGACAAGAGCATTGAAAGCTACGAAAAAGCCCTTGCCATGAACACCACCAATAAACATGAAGTCAATTTTTCAGAATACTACAGCAATATCAGCAATGTATGGCTAAAAAAAGGTGATAAGAAAAAAGCGGAAGCCAATGCCCTTAAAGCGGTTGCCTATGCCCGTAAGCAGAAGAATGATTTGCAGCTAACCAAAGCGCAAAAAATGCTAAGTACCATCTACCTGAAAATAGACAGCAACAAAGCCGCCATTAAAGCCGCCAGTGAAAGTTTTGCCATTGCCACTGGCATCGAATCAAAATATGCACAGGAAACCTCTTCAGATGCATTGGCAGAAGGGTATTATAAAACGGGCGATTATAAAAATGCGTACCATTATTTACAAATCAGCAAACGCCTGAACGATTCACTGGCACGCGAGAAGTATGATAATGAAATGGCTGCCATGCAAACAAAATTCAGGGTAAACGAGCAGGATAATGAAATACGCTTGCTCAATAAAGACAAAATATTGCAGCAACAGGCCCTACGGCAGCAGCGCTTTGTATTAACAGGGGCAGTAATTATTGGTGCACTGTCTCTTATTGGCATATGGTTGTTTATTAACCGCAACAGGCTGCGGCAGCAGATGAAAGAATTACAATTAAGAAACCAGATTGCTGCCGATTTGCATGATGAGGTGGGTAGCTCCATCAGCAGCATTCATATGCTGAGCGCTATGGCCGCCCAGCAGGGCAATGAGGCCAAGCGGGCTACAATATTATCTACCATGAGTACCAATGCCAAAGAGACCATGGATAAAATGGGTGATATCGTTTGGATGATAAAGCCAGACGATAGTGAGGCCGGTAGTTTGAAAGAACGTATAGAGCGGTTTGTATATGATATCTGTGGCAGCAAGAATATAGATGTATCCATTCACCTTGATGACCTGGAAAAGATTAAATTTTCCATGCAACAACGCAAAAATCTCTACCTGGTATTTAAAGAAGCCATCAACAATGCCGTAAAATACTCTGGTACTGCCGTTGTAGATATCAGCGCAAAGCTTGCATCGCGCCAGCTGACCATGCGCGTGAAAGACTTCGGCAACGGGTTTGATAGCAGCAAAGTTAAAAAAGGCAATGGCCTGGGCAATATGCAACGCCGCGCCAATGAGCTGGGCGCCAGGCTGGCCATACAGTCTGAAAAGGGCAGCGGAACACTAGTAGAATTAGAAATGGGCGTGTAAATGGGTTAAGCATGCATCTTCAGGCTGCCTCTACCCATAAACGAGGGCAAAATTCTGTGGATTTTGCCCTCGTTTAGATATCAAAGGCTTTTGTTGCCCGCCAATACTGGCAAATAGTTACCTACTTTTCATGAATATACTTTAACACGCCGTTGTTAAATCGTAATCCATTTTAGTTGTATATTTTGCATATACAGCTATCAATTGTATGAAAAAGCAACGGCATCTTTCCAGAAGAATTTTTCTGCAACAGGCAGCCATGTCTGGCATCGCATTAACAATAGGCAGCTATTGGGCAACTGCAGGAAAAACCGCCGGCAACATCATGCATGTTGAAAATACGGAAGCATCTGCCACACAGTTAATGACCTGGATATCTATTAACGACGAAGGAAAGGTCACCATTTTTAACCACCGTTCAGAAATGGGCCAAGGTACCTGGCAAACCATTCCGCAAATTGTAGCCGAAGAGCTGGAAGTAAATATGAATGATGTAACCGTGCAGTACGTGGCAGCCAACTCCAAGTATGGGCCGCAACCGCAGGAAGGCAGCTTCTCTGTACGCGGCTGGTATCAGCAACTCTTGCGCGTTGGCGCAGCTGCCCGCGAAATGCTGGTGGAAGCAGCCGCAAAACAATGGGGCATACAACCAACCGATTGTTATGCTGCTAACAGCCAGGTAATACACAAAGCTGATGGCCGAAAACTTTCATACGGTGCATTGGTAAAAGATGCAGCCCGCCTTACTCCGCCGCAGCAGGTTACCCTTAAGGCGCGAAAAGAGTATGCTGTTATCGGCAAGCCTTTGTTGCGCAAAGATTCAGCATTAAAAATAAATGGCAGTGCCGTGTTTGGGCTCGATAAAAAATTGCCCGGCATGTTGTACGCGGTGGTCGAGCGCAGTCCGCGTTTCAGGGGAAAAGTAAAAAGTTTTGATGATTCGGCCACCCGGAGCGTAAGAGGGGTGCGCCATGTGTTTACCGTGCAACGAGTAATATTTGGTTACTTATACGAGGGCGTGGCGGTAGTGGCCGATACTTTGTGGACTGCTATGAAAGCGCGCAAACTGCTGAAAGTGGAGTGGAACGATGAAGGTTTTGAACACCTGAATTCTGAACAAATTGCAGCACGCATGCAGCACGATTTGCAAAAACCTGCACCATCTGAGCTTTTTGAAAGCGCAGTTAGATCTGCCACCAACACCATTGAAGCTGTGTATGAGGCGCCTTACCAATCGCACAGTTGTATGGAGCCACTCAACTGCATTGCCGATGTAAAAGAAAACAGTATTGATATCTGGGGGCCGATACAAGAGGCACTGTGGGTACAAACAGACCTAAGCGAACGGTTACAGATACCCATTGATAAGGTAACGGTAAACATGACTTTCCTGGGTGGTGGTTTTGGGCGTAAAGGTTTTCTGGATTATCCAATGGAAGCTGCTCTCATTTCAAAAAAAATAAATGGGCCGGTACAGGTAATGTGGACGAGAGAAGACGATATGACCGGCGGGCCTTTCCGGTCAGGCGCTATGTACCGCTGCCGCGGGGGTATAGATGCGCAGAAAAAAATATCGGCCTTACAGGTTGTTACCGCTACACAATATATGGGTGCGGGGCAGCTTGAAGATGCAACACCAAAGGAAGTGCCGCATAACGGGGGCCGGTTAGACGGTATGGCCAGCGATTACTATCAAAGTATACCGCATTTCAGTTTTAGCAGCATAGGTACCAAGTCTCCCATACCCATCATGTGGTGGCGGGCACCGGGGGCCAATGTTGATGCGTTTGCGGGCGAATGTTTTATAGATGAACTGGCGCAACTGGCCGGTAAAGATTCCCTGGCATTTAGAAAAACACATCTTACATCAACACGTTACCAGGCTTTGCTGCAACAGCTTGAAAAGCTAAGCCATTGGAAGGAACAACCAGCCGGAAAGGGATGGGGTATTGCCATTACTGAATGTTTTGGCAGCATGGTAGGCCAGGTGGTAAAAGTATCGTACAATAAAAATAAAAAAGTACAGATTGATAAAGTGTTCGCAGTAATAGATTGCGGCTGGTATGTAAACCCTGGTATTATAAAAGCACAATTAGAAGGCAGTATTGTAATGGCAATGGGCGCCGCAATTAATCATGCCACGCATTTTAAAGAAGGCAGGGCGGTGGAAACCAATTTTCACAATTACCGCATGCCCCGCATTTTTGAAATACCTGAGATAGAAGTACATATTATGGAAAATGATGAAAAGCCAGGAGGCGTGGGCGAGCCCGGGTTGCCAGCCTTTGCACCGGCATTGTGCAATGCTATTTTTGATCTTACGGGCAAGCGTATACGTAAATTGCCTTTTACACTCTCAGAAGTCTAACAGATACACACAATAAAAAAAGGTGGCTTGTTAGGGCCACCTTTTTATTAGATAGTGAAATTGTTTATTTAACCAAATCAAACCTGTCTAAATTCATCACTTTTACCCACGCGGCTACAAAATCTTTTACAAATTTTTCTTTGGCATCTTCACACGCATAAACTTCTGCAATAGCACGCAGTTCTGAGTTGGAACCAATAATGAGATCAACACGTGTACCCGTCCATTTAATTTCGCCCGAATTGCGATCAGAACCGGAGAATATTTTTTGTGCGTCTGAAGTGGCTGCCCAGGTGGTGCCCATATCAAGCAGGTTCACAAAAAAATCATTGGTCAACTGGCCAGGCCGGTTGGTGAATACGCCGTGCTTCGACTGATCAAAATTGGTATTCAGCACCCGCATACCACCAATCAGTACCGTCATTTCTGGTGCCGTAAGTGTAAGCAGTTGTGCTTTGTCTACCAGCAAGCCTTCTGACACGCTGATATGTTGGGGGTTGAGGTAATTGCGGAAACCATCGGCCGCAGGCTCCAGCACTTCAAAAGATTCCGTATCTGTTTGTTCGGGCAAGGCATCTGCGCGGCCTGGTGTAAACGGAACATCTACCGTATAACCGGCATCCTTAGCCGCTTTTTCAATGGCCGCACTTCCGCCCAACACAATCAGGTCTGCCAGGGATACCTGTTTACCGCCGGCGTTTGCACCATTGAATTCTTTTTGAATACCTTCCAATGCAGACAATACGGTAGCAAGTTGTGCGGGATTGTTTACTTCCCAATCTTTTTGCGGGGCAAGCCGTATGCGAGCACCGTTGGCGCCGCCACGTTTATCAGAACCGCGAAAGGTAGATGCTGATGCCCATGCCGTAGCCACCAGCTGCGATATTGTAAGGCCAGACCCCAGTATTTTATTTTTCAATGAAGTAATATCACCCACCTCTATCAATGGATGGTTAACGGCCGGAATTGGGTCTTGCCAAATCAGTTCTTCAGCAGGTACTTCCGGCCCCAGGTAGCGGGCACGGGGTCCCATATCCCTATGTGTAAGTTTAAACCAGGCACGTGAAAAAGCATCCGCAAATTCTGCAGGGTTTTCATGAAAATGTTTTGACACTTTATTGTAAGCCGGGTCTACTTTTAATGCAATGTCTGAAGTAAGCATAAACGGTGCATGGCGTTTTTCGGGGTCGTGCGCGTCGGGTATGGTGCCCGCACCGGCATCGTCTTTAGGTTTCCACTGGTTGGCGCCACCTGGTCCTTTTGTTAGTACCCAGTCAAAACCAAACAGGTTATCAAAGTAACTGTTGCTCCATTTTGTGGGTGTTTGCGTCCAGGCGCCTTCTATACCACTGGTAATGGTATCGCCGCCTTTTCCCGTACGGTAAGAGTTTTTCCAGCCCAGGCTTTGTTCTTCTATGCCTGCTGCCGCCGGTTCTTTGCCAACATGCGCGCCGGGGTCTGCGGCGCCATGTGTTTTACCAAACGTGTGGCCGCCGGCTATCAGTGCAACGGTTTCATAATCGTTCATGGCCATGCGGCCAAACGTTTCGCGTATATCGCGGGCAGATGCAAGCGGATCAGGGTTGCCATTGGGCCCTTCGGGATTTACATAAATAAGTCCCATTTGAACTGCGGCCAGTGGGTTTTCCAATTCGCGATCGGTTGTATAGCGTTTATCGCCCAGCCATTCTTTTTCAGAACCCCAATAAATATCTTCTGCAGGTTCCCACACATCTTCCCGGCCGCCACCAAAACCAAAAGTTGGCAAACCCATAGATTCAAGTGCACAGTTGCCTGTTAGTACCATCAGGTCTGCCCACGAAAGTTTTCTGCCATATTTTTTTTTGATGGGCCATAACAACTGACGCGCTTTATCAAGGTTGGCATTATCTGGCCAGCTATTAAGTGGTGCAAAACGTTGCGTTCCAAAACCAGCGCCGCCGCGACCGTCTGATACACGGTAGGTACCGGCGCTATGCCAGGCCATGCGTATAAACAGTGGCCCGTAATGGCCATAATCTGCCGGCCACCAATCCTGTGATGTGGTCATTAGTTCAAAAATATCCTGCTTTACGGCTTTAAGATCAAGGCTCCTGAATTCTTCAGCGTAATTAAATTGTTCATCCATGGGGTTTGACAGCGATGAATACTGGCGAAGAATATTCAACCTTAACTGGTTGGGCCACCAATCTCGGTTACGCGTACCACTACCTGCACTTTGCTTGAGGGCTCCATTTAAAAAAGGGCATTTGGTAGCCACACTGGGGCTATTCATTTCTGATAACTGACTGTGATCTGTATGATTCTGCATAATGTATAGGTTTCTTATGTATGGGTAGATGTTGAATGGAGGGCCAAAATTAGGAAAATCTCTTTTGGGATAGGCCGATTAGGTGTTTCTTTCGTGTTATAATTTATGAAAACGGTTTCACAGCTCCGTTCTTAGTTCATAAGTACGTAATTCGAAAGTTTGCTCATCACATTGTTCATTGGGGTATGACCGTTATACAGTTTTGTATATATTGCTTATGTAACGGGAGGACTTTGATAGACAGTAGCGCGGAGGTATCAGTGAAATGGCTATACAAATATTGACGAGCTATCAATCCGGCAATTTAACACGGCAATAAAACCAGGTATATCGATGAAGAAATCCATCTTGTCGAACGCATCGACCCATTCTTCTATCATTCATTTTACAAAACCTGAAGCGCGGGCAATTATTCTGCATGCTGCAGGGCTTGCCAAACGCGGCCAGTTTGGTAAAGGATTGGAAGCGGCGTTTAAAGTGATCAATCACCTGGGGTTTGTACAGGTAGACACCAATTTTGTAGTAGAGCGCGCGCACCACCATGCCATTGCTGCACGTGTGCCGGGTTATGAAACAGACTGGCTGATGGAATTGCAGGCTGATGGAAGGATTTATGAGTTTTGGACACGCGACAGCGGTTTTATGCCCATGGAGGAATATCGTTTCTCTTATCCCATACAGCAGGTATTTTCTGCAAAATATGCATCGGTGCCACAGGCAGAACGCAACCTCATGCAACGCATTCTTGATCAGATTGCGCGCGAAGGACCCAAGGCCGCAAAAGATTTTGAGAACGACCGTACCGTAAAAAGCAGCGGCTGGTGGGACTGGCGGCCATCAAAAGTAGCGCTGGAAAGATTGCACCTCACCGGGCAATTACTTACTACCCGTAAAAAAGACTTTCACAAACAGTATGATCTTACGCGCAACATTGTGCCGGCCGATATTGATACAATACCACCAACTATGGAAGCATATACCCGCCATTTAATTTTGCGATCATTAAAGGCATTGGGCATTGCGTACCAGAAGGAAATTGCATGGAACGGCCGTTTTGTAAAGCCGCCCATAAAAACGGAAATACAAAAAATGGTAGAGGCCGGCGAAGTTTGCCAGGTGGCGGTAGAAGGTTTGAAAGGCCCGTTGTATATGCTGCCCATGTATAAGAACAAAAAGATCAGCATTGCTGGCGATGTGTTTATTCTTTCTCCTTTTGATATGCTGAATGTATTTCGCCACCGGCTGCGCGATTTTTTTAATTTCGATTACCAGGTGGAATGTTTTGTGCCGGAGGCTAAAAGAAAGTATGGCTATTTTGCATTGCCAATAATACATGGAGATACATTTATTGCGCGTATGGATGCCAAGGCCGAGCGCAAACAACGCAAACTGGTTATTCACAACCTTCATTTTGAAGCGGTAAAAATGAATGCGGCTATTACCGAAAAATTATGCGATGCCATCAGGGATTTTGCGGCGTTCAACGGATGTAACAGTGTGGTGATAACGAAATCTAACAACAAGGCGTTGCTGAAAACGATGCGCGCTTCGCTAGTTTTTTAATTTTTAGTTTGAAGTTTTTAGTTGCTGCGCCGGTTGTGTACCGGTAAGCTGAGATAAAATTTTTGCCGCAGATGCGCAGATTGTCTGAACCCGGATTTGGCAGGATTCAATGGATTTATAGGATGATCTCTGCTAACTCTGTTGGCTCTGTGCGATAATTGTCTGAACTGGGATTGTTGGGATTGTTGGGATGAATGGGATGTTTGCTCAACGGATCGCAGAAGCTCTGTTGGCTCTGCTGGCTCTGTGCGATAATTGTCTGAACTGGGATTGTTGGGATGAATGGGATTAATGGGATGTTTGCTCAATGGATCGCATAGGCTCTGTTGGCTCTGCTGGCTCTGTGCGATAATTGTCTGAACTGGGATTGTTGGGATGAATGGGATTAATGGGATGTTTGCTGAACTGGATCGCATAAGCTCTGTTGGCTCTGCTGGCTCTGTGCGATAATTGTCTGAACTGGGATTGTTGGAATTGTTGGGATTAATGGGATGTTTGCTCAATGGATCGCAGAAGCTCTGCTGGCTCTGTGCGATAATTATCTGAACTGGGATAAAAGGACTTATCACTTACAACTTACCACTTACCACCCCCTGCGTGATTATTTGCTGCAGCACTTTACTATCTACATCAGCCAGTTTATTAATATACAGGCAACCGCCACCGGTTTTATGTTTACCCAGTTTTTGCAGCGCCGCTGCATGTTGTTGCAAGTTGATTAGATAGATAGTTAGATTGGCTTTGCGAGGTGAAAAACCAATGATGAACCAGTCTACTTCGCGACCGGTAGCGGGACTTTTGTAGCGTTTATCGCCAAAACCAATGATGGAGCTGCCCCACATTTTCGGTTTTTCTTTGGTGGCTTTTTCCATCATGCCCAGTATAACCAGGCTGTCTTTGCGCTTCTGTTCATCTGCAATGCTGTCTATAAAACTATCCGGGTTAACGGTAGTAGGTTTTGTTTTGATGTTTGCCAGTTTACTTTTGGCCATATAAGAAGTATTTTAATATGAAGAGGAGCGTCGAAAAGGGAAGTTTTACCACAGAAGCAAAGGAACTTCCCTTTTCTGGAGAGCGCCCAAACAATTAAAGGAAATTATTTATTGTCTTTATCAAATAATGACAACAGTTTAGCAAGAGGTATGCCCATTCCTTTCGAGAGTTTTACAAGGGTGGTAAGCGCTGGATTTTTTTTACCATTTTCAATTTTCGACAAACTTCCTTCACTGATACCGGTAGCAACCTCAATTTCCAACAAGGTAAGCCCCTGCTTTTTTCGGACTTGCTTTAAGTGTTCTCCAAATTTTTCCAGTATTTCTTGTTTGTCATCCATTGTAGTAACAAGATGGATGTTTTACCGGAAATAAATCTTGCTCGTTCGGGCAAGATTAGGAAATTAAGTTTATCTTCATTTTTTCAAAAATCCTTTGGTATGAAAGAAGTACATGCTGGTGAAAAGCCACAGAGAATTGAATACCCAAAATGGCAACGCAAGCCAAGTCTATTAACTACAGAAGAAATGAAAAATCCTACAGCTGTGCTGGAATCATTTTTTGAAACATACAGTCTGCCCGACTGCCGAGAACAGTTATGGCATTTGCTTACCGCCGCTACTGCCGGTGGACAGGCAGAAATTTTTACTGCAAGGGATGCAGGAGACTGGTTGTTTTTTTACAGGAGGGTGGAGGAATTAATTGAGGCGTGTTGGGTGATGCGCAACTGTAAATTGGATGTATGAAGCAATCCGATTACTTGTTTTAGTTTTAGGTAAGATAGTTTGTTGACAAGCGCTTCACACCTCATTACTCCAACACCCCGCTCAACTTAAACACCCACGGATTGTTCTTGCTTACATAGCCTGCTTCTGCAGCCGGTGGTGCGGTAACCTGCAATACGCCGTTTTTGTACACAGATTTTATTGCGCCGGTATAGCCCAGCAGGCTGATGCGAGATGACGCACGCAGCCCTGGTACTGCAAACCCTGCAGCGGGAAGCGCATTGCAGAACAGGTAGAGATCTTTTCCTTTGCGGGTAAAATAAATTTCAGCGCCTTTTTTTGTAGCAGGTGCCTGCTCCCAGGCAGTGGTGCCGTAAATAGATTCACCATTTATTTTTAGCCAGGCGCCAATATCGGTTAGGCGTTGCTGTAAGATCACCGGTATGCTGCCGTCTGCATTGGGGCCAATATCGAGCAGCAGGTTGCCGCCGCGCGATACTTTTTCTATCAGTATTTGAATAAGGTCTGCAGAACTGCTGTAATCGGCCAGGTTCTCATTGCGGTTGATGCCAAAGGAAAAGCCAACGCCGCGGCACTCTTCCCACGCGCGGGTTTGTTTTACATTTTTACTATTTTGATCGCCCACCAAATCATATTCTGTGGTGTAAAAACCGCCATGATGCCCGCGTGTTTCTTTTCCCCATCGGTCGTTCACCACCACGCGGTCTTTTACCGGGCTCTCATTATACAGCCAGCTTAAGAACTGTGTACTCTTCCAGGCTTCGCTGGGGTGTTCCCATTCACCATCTGTCCAAAATACATCTGGCTGGTAGCGGGTAACCAGGTCTTTCATTTGCGGAATCATATGATCATCCACATATTTATTAAGGTCAGATTTATAGAGCGGGTTAAACCATTCGTACAGCGAGTAATAAAAACCCATGTGCAGTCCTTTGGCTTTTACAGCGGTGGTGAGATCGCCCGCCAGATCGCGGTGGGGGCCAATGTCTACGCTGTTCCAGTTCCATGATTGCGTACTGGGCCAGAGCGTAAAACCTTCGTGGTGCTTGCTGGTAAGTACCACATATTTTGCGCCGGAAGCGGCAAAGAGATTGGCCCATGCATCAGGATTAAATAATTCTGCTTTAAAGCTACCGGCAAAATCCTGGTATTTAAAAGCAGGGCCGTATGTTTTGAGGTGGTAATCGCGAAATGCATTGCCGGTTTTTCCTTTATCGGCTACCAGGCGATACCAATACCATTCGGCATATTTAGAATACACTTCATACTCGCTGCCGGTTGGCGCCCAGCCCGGTACAGAATACACCCCCCAGTGAATGAAGATGCCAAACTTTGCATCGGTATACCAGGCGGGTATTGGCCGGCTGTCGATAGATGCCCAGGTGGGGTGATAAGTTTGCTGCGCAAATACGCGCAGGTTAACAAGCAGTACAAAAAGGCAAAGCAGTGCTTTCCGGTTCATGGCAATCGTTTTTATGCATAACGAGCAATCAATGATTAAAATGAACGCCGGTGCTTCGCAATGGCCATTTCATTTTATTACACTTTGTAATTGCTCTTCCTTGCAAAATAATGATAAATAACGGAACCTATCCAGGCAAACAGGGTTCCGCTAATGCTCGCGGCCAGCATTACAACACCGGGCGCAAGTTCGTCTGACGGCGCAATACGATTAAGGAAGATAACTTTGAACAACAGCAGAAAGCCGGCAAAGCCCACTACAAAGCCGCTGACAATGGCAAGTTTGTGTTTCATAATTGATAAGATTGATGGGTGACAAAATACTTGAAGAAATAAAGATATGAAAAGCACTTTGTATTTCAAAGTGTTTATTATATTTGGTAAGGGAAGTAGTTAGTTATTAGCTTTTAGCTGTTAGTTTCGACTATGCCGTAGTTACCCGAAGTCTAAAAATTCAGGGTGATTAAAATATAATGCATCAGACTTCGGGAATCTGGCTATTCTATGGAAGGCTTCGTGTATCTGATCCTGCTAACGAGTCGCACTCACCAGATAACCGAAATCTGTAACACCCCACCTGTTTAGCAGCTGCGAAATAAGATTTCGGTTATCTACCCGCGATAAGAGATACCCGAAGTCTAAAAATTCAGTGTCATCAAATTATAATGCATCAGACTTCGGGTATCTGATCCCGCTGATGAATTGCACTCACCAGATAACCGAAATCTGTAATACCACGTGGTTAATAACTGCGAAATTAGATTTCGGTTATCTACCATACCCTTCAACCACCCGGTCATTAACAAACTACTGAACTACTAATTTTGCACTGGGCGAAAATCCTGTATTTTGCAGACGTAATACCCGGCATTTCAATGATCCAATATGAGTTTATATGTTTTGGCTTTGGTACTCATAGCAGCTGTGCTTCATGCCAGCTGGAACCTGCTGGCCAAAAAAACAAACGGTAAAACAGCTTTTATCTGGCTGCAATATCTGGCCAGTAATATTTTGTATTTGCCGGTTTTGTTTTTTATCGTTCAACACAACGAACCCATTTTTTCGCAGCCTTTACTATGGTTTTCATTGAGCAGTGCTGTGCTGCACCTGGGGTATTTTATTGTGCTGCAGAAAGGGTATAGAAATGCAGATCTTTCCGTGGTGTACCCGCTTGCCCGCGGCGCTGCACCCCTGGTATCGTTTGTTGCTGCTATTGTATTTCTGCATGAGCCATTGAAGCTGGTTTCAGTTACCGGCCTGTTTTTAATCATTGCCGGTGTGCTGGTTATAACAGGCCTCAGTTTCAAAAATGAAAACAACCATAAAATAATGACGGGGGTAAGCTATGGCCTGCTTACCGGACTGTTCATTGCATTGTACAGTTTTAATGATGCGGTGGCGGTAAAGAAATATGCCATTTCGCCTTTGGTGCTTACACTGGCCACCAGCCTGTTCAGTACCGTGTTGCTATTGCCTTTTGTGATGCGACAAAAAGATGAAATGAAGCGCGAAATTAAAATGCACAAATGGATAATTGTAGCCATTGCTATTCTGAGTCCTGCTGCTTATATACTGGTGTTGGAAGCGCTGAAGTATGCACCCTTATCTGTTGTGGCGCCCGCAAGAGAAACGAGTATTTTGCTGGGCGTATTTATGGGATCAAAAGTGTTTAATGAAGAAGATGGCAAGCGCCGGCTTATTGCCAGTGTGCTGATATTAGGAGGAATTATTGCGTTGAGCCTCGGGTAAGGGAAGCTGTTAGTTGTTAGCTTTTACCTGATAGTGATACATCAGATTTCGGTTATCTACCCGCGCCAGAGATACCCGAAGTCTAAAAATTCTGGGTGATTGAAGAATAGTTAATCAGACTTCGGGTATCTGATCTTGCCGAGTTGCATCCACCAGATAACCGAAATCTGCAACACCTGGCTGTTTGGTAACTGCGAGATTAGATTTTGGTTATCTACCCGCGACAAAAGATACCCGAAGTCTAAAACTTCTGGGTGATCAAATTATAATGCATCAGACTTCGGGTATCTGATCCTGTTCTTCGGGTTCCCCGCCCATAAATTACATCCACCAGATAACCGAAATCTGCAACACCTAACCTGTTTGGCAGCTGCGAAATCAGATTTCGGTTATCTATCGAAGACATCGGTTATCTAGCTACCATTCAACCACTCCAGGCCCGTTGCCACATTCAAGATATTTATAGTATCTTCAGGTTTAGCGTTGATGCCAAAACACTATTGTGAAACAAATTGCTGCTGCCATACTTTCGCTCAACACAAATGCGTCTTTTTCTGTACGGAAAACCGTTTCCCCTATCATTAATCGCACCGTTGTCATATTACTGCTGCTCATTTTACTGTTGGCCGAAGCAAGCCGCGTATACTTTGTGATGCCTTTTCCCGGTAGCCAAAGTGGTAACACCGTGGCTTTTGCTTACTGGACTAGCACGCATATTGCCTGGATACGGATAGTAATCTGCGCCATCATGCTGTTTGCATTGGTATCAGTTTTCAGGTACGGCAAACGCTGGGAGAAAATTTGCCTGCCACTTGCCCTTGCCGGCTACGCAGTTGTGTTCCTGGCATTTAAATACCGCCTGTCGGCCGATGCCATTTTTCAGCAGCCGTCTACCAAATCTTTTGTGCCCATTGCAGAAACCCCCGATAAAAACAAACTGGTCATTGGTGTTTTCATAAACGGGGAGGCAAAGGCTTATCCCATTCAATTAATTGGCTATCACCACCAGGTGGTTGATACCGTTGGCAATATGCCCCTAATGATTACTTATTGTACAGTATGCCGCACCGGCAGGGTATTTAGCACGCTGGTACGCGGCCGTCACGAATCTTTCAGGCTGGTGGGCATGGATCATTTCAACGCCGTGTTTGAAGATGCCAGCACCAAAAGCTGGTGGCAGCAGGCCACCGGCGAGGCCATAGCCGGTCCGCTAAAAGGTACCGTGCTCAAGGAAATTCCTTCCTGGCAGGTTACGGCTAGTGTATGGATGCGTGAGCATCCCGATGCCAAACTAATGGCACCCGACCCGCTGTACGACGAACGTTATTTCAGGTTAGAAGATTATGACCGCGGCACCATGCAGAGCAGCCTGGTAAAAAGAGATTACCGTTCATGGCAGCGCAAAAGCTGGGTAATAGGCGTAAAAGATGAATCATCCTCTATGGCGTACGACTGGAACGACCTGGTACAAAAAAGATTGATACAGGATTCATTACAAACACTGCCCGTATTACTGTTGCTCGAAAACGATACCACTACTTTTCATGTATACGACCGCCGCATAAAAGGCGCTGTATTGAATTTTGAACCCAACGTAAAAGAAGACAATCATTTTACCGACCAGGATACACACTCTGTATGGAATATGGATGGCCTGTGTATTGCCGGCCCCCTCAAAGGCCAACAACTTAACGCAGTTCAGGCATACAATGAGTTCTGGCATGCGTGGGAAAATTTTCAGCCCAATGTAAAAAAATACCGCACCAAATAAAAAAGCCGGGAAACATTCCCGGCTTTTTACTTTTAATACGTTTGTTACTATTATTCCCAACCGGTATTGTCTAACGGCTTGCCATCTTTGTCCATCAGCTGGCCGTCTTTATCAATCATCATACCTTCTTCCAGCTTCTTTGTTTTTCCGTTTTTAGACACATCGCCATTAGGGCTTACTTTTCTGCCATTGGTAGTAGTTACAGCAGCAGTAAGATCGCTCCATGCGCCGCCCACACTGATTAACACTTTACCACCTTTAAACTGCATTACGCTATCTTTTAAAGGTGTAGCAGGAGATGCAGCCACAGCAGCACCACTGTCTGCCGGTGTTATTTTTGTTGCAGAACCGGTATCGGTTGCAGAAGCTTCTGTTTTTGAAGCGCTATCGCCACATGCCGTAAGCAGGGCTGCAATAGAAAGCGAAAAGAGTAATTTTTTCATGGTATTCATTTATTGTTTTAAAAAAAGTATCCAAATGTATACCATTTATTTTTGTGGCAAAATCCTCCCGCTTTTCAATACATTTGTTTTATTGCTATCATGTCAGAATGTTCCTGAATGAAAATCTATTGTGTATGTATGGTTGGCCTCGCCTGCCTGTTGGTGGCCTGCCAATCAAGAACGCCTTTGTTTCAGCTTGTTACAGCTGAGAAATCACACATTGAATTTAATAATGCCATCGTAGAAAACGATACTATCAACCCGTTCGACGTTACCAATATGTATAACGGCGCCGGCGTAGGAATTGGGGATTTCAACAACGATGGCCTGCCGGATATTTACTTTGCGGGTAACCAGGTGCCTTCTCAACTATACCTCAATAAAGGTGGCCTTAAATTTCAGGATATCACCGCCGTGGCAAAAGTGGACGGCAACGGCAAATGGTGCCGAGGTGTGGCAGTGGTAGACATTAATAACGACGGCCTGCAGGATATTTATGTGTGCGCCACCATTTACCAGGATGCAGTGCGGCGCAACAACCTGTTGTACATCAACCAGGGCAACAATGCCGATGGTGTGCCGGTATTTAAAGAACTGGCAAAAGAATATGGGCTGAACGATGATTCTTACTCAAGCATGGCTTCGTTCTTTGATTATGATAATGACGGCGATCTGGATGTATACATTACCGTAAACGAAATAGTGGAGAACAGCAATCCGTCTGTATACCGCAAACCTATTACCGATGGGTCGTGGCCCAGTACCGGCCGCCTGTACCGCAACACCGGCAGCGATTCATTGGGGCATCCGTTTTTTACCAATGTATCTGCACAGGCGGGCATTGGCATTGAAGGTTATGGCCACAGCGCCTGCATTGCAGATTTTAACCGCGATGGCTGGAAGGATATATTTGTGGCCAATGATTTTTTATCGAACGACATACTGTACATCAACAACCACAACGGCACTTTCACAGACAGGGCGGCTGCTTACTTCAAACATACATCGGCCAACGGTATGGGGTCTGATGTAATTGACATCAACAACGATGGATTGGCAGACCTAATAGAAATGGATATGGATCCGGCAGACAACTACCGCAAAAAAGTATTGATGTCTGGTTATAAATACCTCGATTACCAGAACAACGAAGTGTATGGTTACCAATACCAGTACGTGCGCAACACGCTGCAGCTAAACCAGGGCGCGCGTGTAGCAGCCGGCGATACTATTGGCGAACCGGTATTTGGCGATGTGGGTTTTTATGCCGGCATTTCATCAACCGATTGGAGCTGGGCGCCTGTGGTGCAGGATTTTGATAATGACGGGCTGCGCGATATCATTATTACCAATGGTTTTCCCAGGGATTTGACGGATCATGACTTTATCGCCTTCAGGCAAAAATCGTTTGCCACCAAAACCAAGCGCGAGGTGCTGGCCGCCATTCCGCAAAACAAGATCAAAAACTACGCGTATAAAAATAACGGACAGCTACAATTTGCAGACGTAACCAACGAGTGGGGGTTTACAACGCCATCCTTCTCTAACGGTGCCGCATATGCTGATTTGGATAACGACGGCGACCTGGACGTAGTTATCAGCAATATCAATGACAAGGCATTTATTTACCAGAACAACACGGTTGAAAAGAAAACGGAGAATGCCAAGTTCCTGAACATACAATTAACCGGCGATTCATTAAACCGGCAGGGTATTGGCGCATGGGTAGAAGTATACACGGGCGGGCAACGCCAGGTGGTGGAGCACACGCCCTATCGCGGTTTCTTATCTACCGTACAACCCTACCTGCATTTTGGTGTGGGCAATGTGGTTACCGTAGATTCTGTAAAAGTAGTCTGGCCCAATCAGACCATGCAGGTAGTGAAAGCGGTTGCCAGCGGGCAGACTTTGCGGCTTGAACAAAAGAATGCCACCGCTACCTATAATTGGATGCAGCAGCATGCAGCGCATCCATTGTTTACAGAGGTTACTGACAGGGTAAACCTGTATTACACGCACAAAGAAAATGATTTTATTGATTTTGATATCCAGAAACTCATTCCGCACAAGCTATCAGAATATACACCGGTGCTGGCCACCGGCGATATGAATGGAGATGGACTTGACGATGTGGTGGTGGGCGGATCTTTTGGTTATGGCCTTAGTTTATTTTTTCAGCAGTCATCCGGAAAATTTGCTGAGCAGGCGTTGTTTGCTGCTACTGCCAGCCGGCAATGGGAAGCATCGGGCATTACATTGTTTGATGCTGATGGAGATAAAGACCTTGACATGTACATTGCCTGCGGTAGTAATGAAGCGCCGCCGGGTGCCACGGCCTACCAGGATAAATTAATGATGAACGATGGCAGCGGGCATTTTGCCATTGATACAGCCGCGCTTCCGCAAAACCATACCAGTAAGGCCTGCGTACGCGTGGCAGATATTGATAAAGATGGCGATCTTGATCTGTTTATTGCCGGGCGTTGTTATCCTTTTAATTATCCGCGGCCGGTAACCAGTACTTTGTTGCGAAACGACAGCAAAAACGGGCAGGCCAGGTTTACTGATATTACCAACACCGCAGCAGCGGGTTTCACCAATATAGGTATGATCTGCGATGCGGTATTTACAGATTTTGATAAAGACGGCTGGCCAGATCTGTTGCTGGCAGGAGAGTGGATGCCACTGAAATTTTTTAAAAACGATCAAGGAAAATTTGTTGATGTATCTGCATCAGCTGGCATTAACGATAAAACGGGATGGTGGAGCAGCATAGCTACGGGAGACTTTGACAAAGACGGAGACGAAGATTATATAATAGGCAATCTGGGAGAAAATTCTTTTTACAAAGCCAGCGCGCAATACCCCGTGTCTGTTTATGCCAACGACTTTTATAAACAAAACACCACGCAGTGTATTATTACACTGTACCTGAAAGATCATGCAGATGGCACACTAAAAGAATTTACCGCGCATAACCGAGATGATGTGGTGGATCAGCTTCCGTTTATCAAGAAAAAGTTTCTCACATACGCAACGTTTGGCAAAGCCAGTTTTGACCAGTTGCTCACAAAAGAAGAACTCAAAAATTCTATTAAATACACCGCCAATTATTTCTCCAGTTCATTTGTAAGAAACAACGGCAACGGTCAGTTTAGTATAGCGCCGCTGCAGCAGATGGCCCAGCTATCGGCCCTGGGTGCCATGGTAACCGGCGATTTTGATAAAGATGGTAACCTGGATGTGTGCATCAGCACCAATGATTTTGGTACAGACCCCGCCAATGGCCGGTACGATGCATTGAATGGATTGTTGTTGAAAGGAGATGGCAAAGGCAATTTTCAACCGCTCAGCATACAACAAAGCGGCATTTTTATACCAGGCAATGGCAAGGGCGTGGCTGCTATAAAGAATGCTAAAAAACAAACATTACTGCTTGCAGGGCAAAATAAGGGCGCGTTAAAAGTGTTTCAATTGCAGTGATTGCGGAGGGCTAGTCATAGCAACATAGGGCAGCCGATAAAACTGAAGGTAAAATAGCGTTACTGCTTACCACACCATTCAATAATCTGTGGATATAAATTTGCAACCGGCTCTCCTGGTTTGCGGGCTTTGTACAATGCGACAACGTATTTACTAAATTCAGTAAATTTTTTAAAGCCCCTGCCATTGGTGATGTTCCGTTCATTCTTTTCTAGCATACTGTCCAGCTCTGCTGCGGGTGCTTCGTCTACATAGCGAAGGCTTACCAACACCCAGTTCATGTATTCTTCAAAACAGGCATATACATTTAAATAATTTTTGGCGGGTTTGCTTCTATCGATCCATTTATCCAAATCAGCAAATGCCTTTTTAAGGTTTTCTGCGTATGGTGGTTTTTCTGCTTCGGGGTTGGCAAAGGCGTGGTTGATTTCTGTAAAAACAATATTGCCACGCATCACCCTTATGGCTTTTTCACTTAAACCCACGCCTGCAAAATCTGACAGGTATGGAAAGTTTACATGTGCATGGGCTTCTTTAAAGCCATTGCTTTCAAACCAGTTGGCGCTCTGGTTGTATGCCACCAGCGGCGTAAAAATTATTTTGATGGAATTGTAACTGGTACCGGGAAAATTTTTATTGAGCCAAACCTGCATGCCAGGCGTATCTAATGAATCGCGATAGCCAGCAATTTGCTGCCGGTACAATGGCTGGTGTGCGGCAAAGAATGAGCGGAAGCCTGTTTTGGCTGCAAATACCTCCATGTCTGCAATAAAAGGTTGCAACGTGTTGCGTGTGCCCCACGAAACCCTGTCATACACCTTACTTTTTTCAATTTTATTACGGGTATTGAACAAAAATGAGTAACCGTCCATTTTAATATTGGGGTACATGCCGTTTTTCAACAACGAATCCATTGCCTGTACCAGTGGTTCATTAGTGTATTTGCCAAAGTGTGCCATTACCTCCTGGTAATAATTGCTTTTTTTGAAAACAATATACGGGTCTGCCTTACCGGTGGAGGTAATGGCATATAGTATGTTTACCAGTTCATACACTTCCGGAATTTCAACAAAGGTTTTGTTATTGTGCGTGGCAATGTATTGTTTGTTGAAGGTAGCCGGGTTGGTAAACAGCTCGCCTTTTATTTGTGTATACGCGCTGTCTTTTCCATTAAGCAAAACAATAAAATTGTATTGTTTGCCGCCTTCTACCAAAAAGTGCAATGAGTCATGGTCGGTTATAAATGAAACCGATACCGGTTTGCCATGTACGGGTATGGTTTGTACATCAGGTTTTATGTCGGGCGATATGGTCCAGGCGTCTTTATAGTAATCCGCATCTACGCGTAAACTTGCTTTTGTGCTGGTTGCTTTAATAATAACGGGCTGCTGCGCGTTACAAAAGGAAGCGGCCATTACAAGCAGCAGCAAAGCGGATGCATATTTCATAGTAACAATTATAATTGTAAAATTGTTACCGGCCAAAAATGCTGTTCAAAATTTACACATGTCACGCTTTTGCGTATGCCTGTTGCCGTAATGCACATCTATTTTTATCAATGTTAAACCACATAGTTGCCGGTCTTCACTTTTCCGTCGCGTTTGTAACTGGCTATGATAACGCCTTTAGGGGTAACTGTACTTTCAGTTAAAGTAAAGGCTGCTGCTATGGCACCATCGGTAAAAAGCTTTTTGCCTTTGCCCAGAGTAAGCGGATAAATTTTAACCTTTAGTTCATCTACCAAATCGTTTTTCAGCAATAGCTGAATCAGCTTACTGCTGCCCCAAACCTGTATATCTTTCCCTTTGGCAGCTTTCAGTTTTTTAATGGCCGCCACATTGTTTACTACTGATGTGTGTTGCCAGCCGGTAATTTTGCGATCGGTATTTTTTAGCTTTTTTGAAAACACATACTTGTTGCCTTCATTAATGCCCGGCCAAAAATCGCCGTGTTGCGGCCAGTAGGCTTCCCATATGTCATATGTTTTTCTGCCCAATAAATAATCGGCAGGCTGCAGTTCTTTTTGCATCACTTCGTTAAAAGCGTCGTCGCCATAGGGTTCGCTCCAGCCGCCGTGTTTAAAACCCCCGGATGTATCTTCTTTGGGGCCGCCTGGTGCCTGTAATACGCCATCTAATGAAATCATGGAGAGCACAATTATTTTTCTCATGGTGTTGTATTTTTATTTCAATACAAATGTCGGCAACACAAATGGTGTGAGCGCAGTGCAATTGCGACAATGTGGGTGGTGAGAAGCGACTTTCTGGTTTGGTTGATTGGTTGATTGATCAGTTGATTGGTTGATCAGTTGATCGGTTGATTTGTTGATCAGTTGATCCGTATGTCAATCCGTATCCTGGCAGCTTGCCGCAGATACGCTGGCCTGCGTCGAGGAGAACCTTGGACGCTTTGCGATGTGGCGTTTGCTGGGTGTTGTAGGTCCGATTATTTGTTGCGCCTGGCTACCACATTTCAGCCATGATTGAATTATTTCCATGCCTGGCATACCAGCGCGCTTATTGGCGCCACCATAGGTGCGGCCCCGTATTTTTCAGCAAGTTCTTTTTCCACCTTCGCTTTTACTTCTTCTATTGAGCCCGGGCGTTCGTTTTTCAACTGCTCATAATATGGCCCGCCTTTTACAAGCCCGCGTGCGGCTTCTTTGGCCGTGGGGCTCACAGAATGTTTTTCTACTTTTTCTATGGATGTGTTTGAAAATCCAGCTTCCTGTAGTAAAGATTGTAAAAGGCTTTCATCATTCATAGAGGTGGCTAGGTTAGCGGTGGAAGTTACCGATGCCTGCAGGTATTCTTTGCTGATGGAGCTGGCAATAAAGGAGGCCGGGTTTTTTTCAAGGCTGTCCCAGGTAGTGCAAATCAACATGCCGCCTGGTCGCAGCACACGAAACGCCTCTGCAAAAGCCTTTGGCCTGTCGGCAACAAACATGTATCCAAAGCAGCATACTACCAGGTCGAGCGTGTTGCTGTCAAACGGCAGTTCCTGTGCATCTATGTGTTGCCATTCAATAGCCAGCTCGCCTAAATTCTTTTTTGCTTCATCCAACATATCATCGCTAATGTCTGAAGCGATCAGTGTTGCTGATGGGGCCAGTCTTGCTCTTATATGACGGGTAACGCGGCCGGTACCCGCAGCAATTTCCAAAGCAATACCCACTACGGCCGGGTCAATGCGTTTGGCAACTTCCAATGCATAGGGTTCAAAGAAAAGCGGTCCATAAAATTGGTCATAGAATTCGGCGTTATAGTCGCTCATGCATTATTAGTTTATTTTAAAAAGAATGTTCTTGATAACTTATCGCGCGCTGTATCATAAAGTTGATGATAATATCTACAGGTTTAATTTTTTTGGAATAATTTATGCGGGCCACACCTGGGCGGTGGAGATGCGGCGTTATCTATCACAGTACAAAACGGGTACCATTATTGTGTTACCTTTAATAGACGTTCATACAATCATCATTATAAAACTTGTTATATGATAGCAGTACACGATATTTTTGTTTGCAAGCCGGGCAATGCTTCCAAGCTGGCAAAACTTTTTAAAGAGTGGACCGCCGTTGCCACACAAAAGAATGTAACGGTAATGACCGATATGACCGGGCAGTTTCACCGGGTTATTGTGGCTGCCAGTTTTGACAGCCTGGGTGCGTACGAAGAAGCCATGAAAACCATGGGGCAAAGTGAAGAAGAAAAAAAGGCGATGGATAAGTTTAAAGACATGAACGATATGTATGTCTCCGGCAGCCGAGAGATATTTAAGGTGTGGTAGCAGAAAGGTTTTGTGCTATTGTAAAGCTGTCAGGAACAATGAATCAATTTCCTTTCGTTGGATAAGGCGGGATGTTCCATAACAATTTCTTATAAACGCATTCGCTACTTCCAGAATGTAAAGATGCTTTTCTTTTTTGGCACAGTATCAGCAAATTCGGGCGGATAAGTTTTGCTACCCTCAATAAAACCATAGATGGCAGTATTAAACCCAGCTGGTGCTGGCAAATCCCGTTCACATTCTTTAATCAAAAAGGCAGTGCTGAGCGCGCATGCATATGCCATTTGTTCATAATCCAGTTTGTTTTTATCCATGATGGCTGCAGCCTTATGCTGCAATAATGTTAACGTTTCTAAAAACCCCAGGTTAGAAGTAGCCGCAACACTTTTTTCAAGATCTTTTTGGTCTATAGTAATACCCAGATTATCCAACGTATACCCTGTTACGTTAATTAGCAAAGGCACTTTTTCATTGGCTACTTCCGATAGAACAACCGTACCGGCAGCAGCAGTTGTCATTTGATGATTAAATGAACGAAACATACAACTTCCCGCCAAGCGGGCGCAGGATGCAATGGCGGTGGCTGCATGTACGGCTCTGTTTTTGCCAAGTGCTGTTGCAATAAGTTCCAGCATTTCTTCGGCAGCACGGTGTTGTTCTTTACTAATTTGCATATACTATAGTTTGTTTCTTTATGTGGAAGACTAATTGATGCTTGATTATTCCCTCACCATTAAGTCAAGATCAACTGAATGACTTTTTTCAGGTCGGCGCGAAAATTTTTATAATATTTCGAACCTAAAGGAACATTGAACAACCAATAACCTTACACATTACTCCACACGACAGCATCTATTTTTAAGGAGCATAATTGATTTCGTCGCCAATTCTTTTCGCAACATTCATTAAATGCTTCCACATATCGCCGCGCCCCCCAAAATACAATACCGGCTTGTAGTTTGAAGGACCTGAAGTCACCGTGAAATCATCTAAACGTTTAACACCATACCAACCGCGGATAACTACACTATCTCGAAATAGCGCGGCCTGAACAATACAAAACAGTGCATTAAAGCCATGGGCATATGTAGTCAACGTATCACGCCTTCCATTATCTTTCACTATGAACTCTTCGTTTACTAACGCATATTTTACTTTCTCGTAAGTATTGGAGGTATCTTTAATCTTTATGAGAATTCTGGTATCAGCCTTATTTTGGCTAAAGAGAGATGTTGCAAAAAAGATGGATGTAGCAAGTATAAACAATTTCATTGATAAGGCCTTTAGAGCAAAACTAGCGACATTTTGCCGAAAGGACGCAACTACGCTTTGAGCTTTGGTGCACAAACGGATACCAGATGAAGCGCTAGCGGAACCTGCAATTATTTTTGGTCAAATTCCACAATCCATTCAATACCATACTTGTCTCTGAAACAACCGAAGTAAGTACCCCAGGGGCTATCGCCAATGGGCCCTTCTACTTCTGCTCCTGCTGAAAGTCCATTGAATAATTTATCTGCCTCTTCTTTGCTATCCGCACTTACTACAATTTTACTTCTGTTCTCATGTTCGTTTGTTTTTCCCATGATTTCCGGAACATCATTCGCCATCAGCATGCTACCGTTACCAATAAGCAAAGCAATATGCATAAGCTTATTTTCTTCGTGTTTTGCTACCGGAAATTCGTCGCTCGCAAGGTCTTTAAACCTTACAATTTTTGTAAACGCGCCGCCGAATACTGATTTGTAAAAGGTGAACGCTTCTTCGGCGTTTCCGTTGAAATTAACATGAGGATTGATAGATGCCATAATTTTTATTTTACAGGTTATTAATTTGTTGCTTATTTGATATGATTTGACAGCCGTTACGATTGTAGTGAACTCATTTTTGCGATAAAGTGGCCAACAGGTTTTCCAGGTTAGCCATAGACATTTTGAATCCTTCTGTAAAGCCCATTTCAATCAGCTTCTCCAGACGCGCCAGCGATTCGTTATAAATGGTTATATGCACGGTTGTTTTTCCGTTCTGTTCGATAAAAGTGTAATCCCACTCAGAACCGGGCAGTTCAGGGTTTTCATCTTTGTCGGCAAAGGTGTTGAACATTGTAAAATTGGTCTTCGGGCTAATGGATGTGTACCGCTGAATGGCCCAACGCTCCTGCCCTTCGGGGCTTACCATTGCATAAAATCTTCGTCCACCCACCTTAAAATCCATAAACTTTGTTTTGGATTGAAAGGGTTTAGGTGCTACCCATTGGTCAAGCAATTCTGCTGTGGTAAAAGCATCCCATACCAGCGATAGGCTGGCATCAAATTCTCTTGTGATAAATACCTTTTTTGCTGCTTTGTCAACGGTAAAATCAAAAAGTAAATTCATTTCTGCTTATTTTTTAAGGTGTGTAATACGTCATCCAGTTGTTTAAAACTGTCTTCCATAATTTTCCTAAACTGGTCTAGCCAGGTATCAATCTCTTTCATTTTATCGATCTTCAATTCATAGAAGATCTCCCGGCCCTCTTGCCGGGGCACCAGGAGGGCGCATTCGGTTAAAATGCGCAGGTGTTTAGAGATAGATTGCCTTTTAATGTCAAAATGTTCGGCAATGGCGTTGGGTGTCATTGCGTGCACGGCTACCAAAACAAGGATAGCACGTCTGGTGGGGTCTGCAATGGCCTGGAAAATATCGCGTCTCATAGATTAACAATTATGAAGCCGTTCGGCTGCAAATATATGGGAAGCCGTTCGGCTGCGCAAATTTATTTTTTGCTGGGTTGCACAAAACCTCCGACGCTACTTAAGCAACTTTCAATGATTTTTTCTAGAAGGCCATTCGGTGGGTATCTTGCTGGAAGAGCCAGTTGCAATCAAGTTATCAAAATAATGTAAACGAAGCCGTTCTATACTAAGAGAGTTTTCTTTTCCTAACTATCCATACATCTTGTCCACCTAGTTTTTCAGGGTGTTCCATACCACAGTAATATTCTAGAACGTCAAAATAGCGCTCAACAGCAATTTTAAAATGTTGATAGCTATTATACGTACTCATCATCCGATGCCCTTTTTTTTGATAGTCGATGGTTAATGCGCCCTGATTGTGTAATGTTTCTTTCTCGCGCGCACCTAAATTGATTTCATACTTTTTACCGTGCGTAGTAAACAAAAAAATTCCTTTGTCACTCATTATTCTGTGCATTTCCGCCAGCCAGCCAGACTGAAATTCAATTTCAATGTGTGTAAACACCGAAAGCGCAAAAACCAAATCAAATTGATTATTGTTAAATGATGTTGGTGGGCAGTAATCAATCTGTTGAAAATGTACGTTGGATATATTGGCCGCATTCCATTGTATCATGGCTGCATTAATATCAACTCCGAATATCTTTGAGTCTTTGTCTACTAAGTTAGGAAGGTGTCTGATTATTCTTCCAACGCCGCAACCCCACTCCAGAATCTTTAAAGGAGCCGGAATATATTTAGATGTCCACTCAACAATTTCTTGTGCTGTAACTTCTCCATCCTCTTTATATTCTTTGAAGTCTAATTTGTATGTTTCATACAAATAATAGTTGGGCGGAAAACCAAAATCAGGATGTTGTTCTCTGTATTTAATATTTTTCCCTGCGTATTTAAAAAGCGAATAGGCGTAGTTAAGCTGGTCAACTATATACAGTGCATGTAAGTTGATAAAAACATTTTTGATTCGCCGCTTTAATGAAGTCATTACTTACTGGAGTGAAGCGAATAGTTTTACCAATCTCGGGTATGCTTACACGTGAGCTTAAAATTAACAGCTGACTTATGCAAAATCGAATATGATATTTTTTTATACCAAACCTGGATCGAGTTTTTTTGTATATATCATTTGTTGATTATTTAACTATTTCGATAGCTGCTGTTTACTACTGTTTAATACAAGGCAGAATGCAATTCGGCAGCTATAGCTACGTAGTTTATTTATAAATATAATAGATGGATGTATAGAGATGTTGAAGAGAAGTGGTAAGAGTATCACATCTCAATTGACTCAAGGTGACAGTTTCCAGAGCGTGACGAATGATATTTTAAATAATCAGCAGAAAGATTAGCGTTTCCGTTGAATACGCGATTTTGTATTTGGCAATATCTTTAACCAAACAATCTTAAATATAGTAGAACACAATTGCTTTTTAGTGGTGCAATAGTTCAGCTAAGTAATGAATATGGTATTTATTAGCCTCCACAGATGGCTGGACCGAGCCCGGAATAATTCGGTAGGACACTAACCAGGACATTTACCTTCAAGATGGGCGAGTAAATTTTGGAATGCACCTTATCGGCAAAAAGATCGGGGAGGCCAATACGTTCTATCACTTCTGTCGTAATTGGCTATTTTGGTTAAGCGGGTGGTCCATTCCTTCTTTCTTATAAACTTTTGCCAGTTGTTATTTTGGTGCAGTGTATCTTCTGCAGTTCTTCCACCTCGGCGCCGTAACTAGATGAAAAGCCGAGGTGAATGGCTTTCTGAAAATCGGCGCAAGCTTCATTATTTCTCTTCAGGGCAATGTAGATCAGCCCCCGGTTTTTGAACGCGTATGAATTTCCCGCAAACAGCAGAATAGAATTGTTGATATCTTCCAGTGCACCAGCCAGGTCGTTCATCTTATATTTTATAAAGCCGCGGTTGTTCAACGCCACGCCGTCTTGAGGATGCATGGCAATGAGTTTGTTGCTCAATGCAAGTGCTTTTTTGTATTCTCCAATCTGCGAATACAAAAACGCCAAGTTACCATAGCCGCCTTCAAAAGTTGAATCGATGCGAATGGCTTTTTCCAGACATTGGATGCCTTCTTCAGTGTTGCCCAGGTCAGATAATACCATGGCCAGATCCACCAGCGAGCCAAGGCTCGAAGGATTGTGGACCAATGCTTGTTGTAGATCTTCTTTTGCACCGGTTAAATCATGCATGCGCCTTTTCACCATACCACGATTTACATACAGCACCTCGTAGGCACTGGCGCTATCAACAAATCGAAGTGCGTAGTTGTAATCTTTCAACGCCTGGTCATATGCTTGTGCTTTTGTTAGCAGATCGGCTCGCCGCATATACGCTTGCCAATATCTTGGGTTGGCTTGTACAGACCGAACATAATCGCGCAAAGCACTTTCGTAATCATTTATGCCTTCATATGCAAGTCCCCGCAGTTCATAAACCCGGGCATTAATAGAATCCCCCGACAATATGGAAGAATAGATATTTATGGCCCTGCCATAATTTTTCGCATCTATACAGGCACTTGCGCTATCAATGAGTTTTTCGGTAGATTGTGCTGAGGCAAATAAGCAATTTACCAACAGCAGGAAAAGGGGTTGGAAGGGTTTCATGGGGTAAAAGTAGAGAGAAAACTGAATTTATCAAATCAGGGCATCATGCTATCAGACGCTGGACGCAGCGTAGGTGAGAGGGTATTATTAGTTTTCCTTGACTAGTGCGGTTCGCTGTCCTGGCCATACATTCTACGATAGGCTCTTCAGGTTTATCAGTCATACATTGACCTTTGGCAATAAGCTGTGGCTCAAAATCCCTATGTATAACAACGTCTAACCATTTCCTTTCAGTTCTTCATCACCGCTGTTCAGTCATCGTACTACTGCAATTTCCCCACCACGAAGTCCTCAATAAAAGCAATTGTTTGAACATGCGGATAAGATAGCGCTGACAGTACGCTGCAAATATGCTATGGCAAACAGAACAATTTTTATACGCAAGGGAAGTCAAGCCCTCTGCAAGATTAAACCAGCCACCCAAACCGGCATAAAAAAATAATCCCGCATAAGACAGATTTGTTTCAAATCCCAAATACTTTGTACATTTAATTAATGTGACGCGATTGCTGCCAACTTCAAAGTTCACAATTCCTTAAACCCGGAATTCACTTCCTTTATCGTTGCTGCAATACGTTTGCACACCCTGAGTACTGATTCACCCATCAGCATCCAGGTTATTTTCGCCTCCATTACTAACTAAATACAGAAAAATGAAAATTGAACTGCAGCGGCTTCGCTTCACAAGTTTGGTTTTACTGCTCCTGGTGGGCATTTCCTCCCAAATTTTTTCGCAAACAAACGCTACGGTTACTGGTACCGTAAAAGACGACGCAGGTGCGGCACTTGCCAACGTAACCGTGGTAGCCATTAATGATGCTGATAGCGCCCTGCAAAGAAGTGCTATCACCAATGAGCTGGGTGTTTTTAGGCTAGACCTTGCGGCCGGTTCCAAATACCGCTTCAGGCTGTCTTATGTAGGTTACCAAACGCAGGAAATTCGCAACTACACCGTTAACACCGGAACAAACAAGGCAATAGCTGTTGCATTAACGGCTTCGGCAAAAACTGCCCTGGAAGAAGTGGTAGTAGTGGGTTTCGGTACACAAAAAAGGGCCAACGCCACCGGTGCGGTTGACCAGATTAGCGCTAAAAACCTGGAGAGCCGGCCTATTACCAACCTTACGCAAGGCCTGCAGGGGCTGTTGCCCAATTTAAACCTGAGAATGTCTGACGGTAAGCCTACCCAATCGCCCAGTTATAATATCAGGGGCACCACCTCTATCGGCCAGGGCGGTAGTGCACTGGTATTGATTGACGGGTTTGAGGGGGATCCAAGCCTGATAAACCCCAACGATATTGAAACCGTTTCTATTCTCAAAGACGCCGCCTCCGCCGCCATTTACGGTGCAAGGGGTGTGTTTGGCGTGGTGTTAATCACCACCAAGAAAGGCGTAAAGGGACGTACCAGCGTTTCTTACTCCAGCAACTACGCCATAAAATCGCCCGTTACCCGGCCAGATTTTGTAACCGATGGTTATACCTGGTCCAAAATGTTTGCTGAAGCATTTGTAAACGGCGATGGGGCATTTCCGCAAAATGCCAACAAAACTCAGAAATTTTCGCAGGCCTACCTGGATGAATTCAAAAAAAGAGCAGAATCAGGTCAGCCCTATAATACCATAGAAGTGAACCCCACCACGGGTGAGTATACGTATTACGGCAGTACCGATTATTATGGTGCACTGTACAAAAAAAATACGGCAGCATTTGAAAACAATCTTTCAGTAAGTGGCGGAAGCGATAAAGCAACGTTTCTTGTTTCAGGACGTTTTCTAAACCAGGCCGGCCTGTTCCGCTATAACAGCGATGATTACAGTATGAAAAACATACGCGCACGCGGTTCTATTGATGTGTTTCCCTGGCTCACTGTTGAAAACAATGCTGATTATAGCAATATGAATTACCATAACCCCCTCAACGTAGGTGAAGGTGGCGGTATCTGGAGAAATATAGCAGACGAGGGAAAGCCCACCATGCCGTTAACCAATCCGGATGGCTCGCTCACTTTTGCATCCGCCTATACCGTGGGTGATTTTATCTATGGAAAAAACGGCTTAGACACCCGCCGCGAAGTATTCAGGAACATCACCGGGTTAAGAAGCAAATTCTTCAACAATAAGCTGCGGGTTAATCTGGATTTCACTTTCCGTAATACAGACGAACAGCGGAACCAAAAACGTGTGCAGGTGCCCTACAGCAATTTTGTTGGGGTAACAGCATTTGTGGGTACCACCACCAACGACCTGTTGTTCGACAACCGCAAAACCCGTTATTGGGCCACCAATATTTATACAGAGTACGAAAATCATTTTGGCGATAACCACTATTTTAAAGCAATGGTGGGTTATAACTACGAACAGTCAACCTACAAGCGCGTGGCCGTTCAACGCAACGGGGTCGTGTTTGAAAATGCTACTGATCTTAACCTGGCAGCCGGTCAGTCCATCACCACCGGTGGCGGTTATGAGCAATGGGCTATTGTGGGTGGGTTCGGCAGGTTGAACTATGCTTTCAAAGACCGGTATCTCATTGAGGTAAATGCCCGGTACGACGGTTCATCAAAATTTCCGCTGGATCAGCAATATGGATTTTTCCCTTCTGTTTCTGCAGGCTGGAGAATCAATAAAGAATCTTTCTGGAAAGTTTCGCCCAATATTATGTCTGAGCTTAAAATCAGGGCATCTTATGGATCGCTCGGCAACGGAAACATTGCTTCGTATGCTTTCCAGGAACTGTTTTCCATCAGGCAGTCGGGGGTTATTTTAAACGGAACAAGACCGCAGATTACCACTAACCCCAACGTGTTGCCAGAAGGTTTAACCTGGGAAACATCCACTACGCGTAATATCGGTTTAGATTTTACCATGCTCGGTGGCCGTCTTTCTTTTGTGGGCGATGCGTATATCCGTAAAACCACAGACATGTTTACGTTTGGGTTAACGCCCCCCGCCGTGTTTGGCGCAGATGTGCCAAAGGGTAATTATGCCGACCTTACTACCAAAGGATGGGAAACATCGCTGACCTGGAATGACAAAATAGGAAAAGGAAAGAAACCGGTACGGTACAGCATCCGCCTGGTGTTATCTGACAACAAAACAAGGATTGACCGCTACAATAACCCCGATAAATTGCTGAGCGATTATTACGAAGGACAAACGCTGGGTGAAATATGGGGTTACGAAACAGAAGGTTTCTTTATTGATGCAGCAGATGTTGCTTCACATGCAAAGCAAAATCCGCAGATGAGGGCATCCCCTTCAGGCTTATGGTTACCGGGCGATATCAAACTGAGAGACCTTAATAAAGATGGATTGATTAATGTAGGAGAAAACAAAGCGGACAAATCCGGCGACCGCCGCATCATTGGCAATTCGGCGCCAAGGTATAACTATGGCGTTAGCCTCGGTGCAGACTGGAACAATATTTCATTTTCTGTTTTTGTACAGGGCGTAGGCAAACAACAGTGGTACCCCAGTACCGAAACAGAAATGTTCTGGGGTCAATACAACCGGCCTTACAATAACGTACCCATGTTTCACCTGGGTAATATGTGGACGCCGGATAATGTGAATGCTTATTTCCCGAGAACTATGTCCAGAGCTGCCTCCAGCAATACTAACCGTACGCTGGGTATTGCGCAAACGCGTTACCTGCAAAACGTAGCCTACATGCGACTGAAGAATATACAGGTAGGTTATAACCTGCCGGCAAGCTGGATCAGGCGCATTGGCGCACGCAGCCTGCGGGTGTATTTCTCTGGCGAAAACCTGTTTACCTATTCGCCCATGTACAAGATTGTAAAGAATACTATAGATGTAGAAAATGCTACGGTGCCTGCCGATAGAGATCTTAACGACAACCCCACCAATGGAGATGGTTACAACTATCCGTTGTTAAAAAGTTTCTCATTCGGAATCAACGTAACCTTTTAACGAAAAAATGTAAAACAGATGAAAACGTTATATACAGCAATACTAATGGCGGGCCTGGCTTTCACGGCCTGTTCTAAACTGGACCAGGTGCCGCAATCAAGCGCTTCCAGGGATGCTATTTTTGGTTCAGAGAATGGCCTTAAGTTATATACCAACTCTTTTTATGGAATGGATTTTCTGCCAAAGATGACCACCACGCTGGATCAGATGTCTGATTACCTGGCAGTAAAAGCAGTGCAGGATTTTATAAGGCCGGGCGGGTATGCTGCCAACACCAGTTCTGGGTGGACATGGAGAGACCTCCGCAATATCAACTATTTTATAGCCAACAATACCAACCCGGCAATTCCTGTAAACATTCGGAATAACTATACCGGTATTGCACGCTATTTCAGGGCCTATTTTTATATGGAGAAAGTAAAGCGCTTTGGCAACGTGCCCTGGATTGGGCAACCGCTTGAAATTGATGATCCAACGTTAACGGCTGGCCGCGATAACAGGCAGCTGGTGATGGATTCTGTATTGGCAGATCTCAATTTTGCCAGTACCAATATTATTGCTACCAATGACCCCAGCCGCACCACCATTACCAAATGGGTGGCCTATGCGTATAAAAGCAGGGTTTGTTTGTTTGAAGGCACTTTCCGTAAGTACCATACCAGTTTGAACCTTACCAGTACCGCCGCTGCATGGTTGCAGGAAGCAGTGACTGCTTCAGAACAGATCATGAAAAACGGTGGTTATTCTATCAATACAAACGGCGGTGCCGGGGTATCTTACCGCCAGGTATTTACCAGCACTGCACCATTGGCCAACGAGGTGTTGCAGGCAGCAGCGGCTGATGTTGCTTTAAATGTATTGGGCGATGCCAACTGGTGGTGGACCAGCGGTACCTACGGGGCAAAAGCCAGCTTAACACGCACTTTCGTTAATACTTACCTTAACATAGACGGTACGCCTTTTACCAACAATCCTGCTTACCCCACCATGCTGTTTAAAGATGAGGTAAAGAACCGTGATCTGCGGTTGAAACAAACCATCCGCTCTGGCGATTATAAAAGAGTCAATAATGGCGCACTGGTAGCGGCACCACCGGTGTTCTCTTACACGTTTACCGGGTACCAGCCCATAAAATACACGCTGGATGATACATATTATGATGCCGGCGCATTAAACAACAATGCAGTGCCCCTGTTTCGCTATGCGGAGGTATTATTGAATTATGCAGAAGCAAAAGCAGAGCTGGGCACATTAACAGATGCAGAGTGGGCCAGTACCATTGGCGTACTCAGAACGCGGGGAGGCATTACAGCAGGCCTTACCACCAAACCAACCGTGGCAGACCCCTACCTGGTGGCCAATTATTTTCCGGGTATTAGTGATCCGGTTATTTTAGAAATCAGGAGAGAACGGGGCATTGAGCTGAGCCTGGAAGGTTTTCGTTTTTCTGATTTGCTGCGGTGGAGAAGAGGAGAATTGATGCAGCAGGAATGGAATGGATTTTATGTGCCTTCCCTAGTTACACCCATGGACCTCAACGAAGATGGTGTGCTGGATGTGGCTTTTTACCAGGGCACGCGCCCCAGCCCCGCCGTTCCGGGGGTAACCTATGTAGATGTATCGCCCAAAATAGGCACTGCCATCAATTCTCAATTGCTTAAAAATGGCACTTCCGGTGAGTTGATATGGATGAATGAAGTGCCACGTGTTTGGCTGGAAAAGAATTATTACTATCCTATTCCGTTAAATGATTTGCAGCGCAATCCTAATTTGAAACAAAATGCGGGGTGGGATTGATAAGAAGAGTAGCTGTGTTGTACCAGCTTTACCATTTGCCAACTAAAAAAGCGGTGTAATAACGCGCTACCAAACCAGTTTAAAAGATTATGGCCTTGCCGGTAACGGCGAGGCCATGATCTTTTCTATTTACCACAAGCCTGCTGCCTATGTATTACTAAAAGAATGGTTGCAACCATGCACTACCAAAGTTTGCTTCTTTAGTGATTACCAAAATACTTCACGCATCATAAATTGACCTTACAGTGGGTGAACCCATGTAGGGGTTTTCAATGCACGCTATTGGAAAAAAATATCCTTGTTTTTTTGACCGAGTAAGACGAGGTACTACAGCATCATGTTTCTCTTCAAAGGCTTGATTAGCCTTACAGCTGTACCACATGCTTCACATATTTGTAAATAAAATAAAAAGCGGCCATAGTGAGGGGCCGCTTTTTCTAAACAAATGATTTTGATTACTGGTAAAAATAAGTAAGCTTCATGGTATACCCCGGTGGTTGCGGCGTCACGTTTATGGTAGCTTTAGTAGGGCGGTCAAAAGAGCTGTATTGCTGTTCGCTAAATGTAGAAGTATAAGTTGATCCACTTTGCACAGCGTTGGTTACCTGCTTTACCATCTCATTTTTGGAAACGTTTGCCGGGTCCAGTGAAATCATCGCCTCCTCTCCCATGGTGATGCCCGCTTTATGGGTTCCATATGTGTTGGTAGTGGCGGCTGACTGGGTGTAGACACCAGTCAAAAAATCGGCGTTGTATTGGGTATTGACCAACAGGTTGCTATTGGCATCATAGGTAAACGTATTCTTGGCAGTCGGCGCCATTGTACCCAAAAAATCGGAGAATATTTCTCGTTGTATTACCTGGCCGGCAGCGTTGTACACATATACCGCGCTGTCGTTAACATCGCCTAAGAAACCTCCGTACTCCTTAGCCTTTACATAGGCCAGCTTTGATGTGCCAGTTACATACGCAGGCCAGTATACGGCGGAATCAGCAGAAGCATTCGGCATGGCTGATTTAGATAAAATCTTGGTAATCTTGCCGCTGTTATCACGGGTAATTACATGCAAGATAGCCACGGCAATTCCCTGTACTTTACCCTGGCTTGTATACTGGGTTAATCTTTTAGATGCATCCCATTGAAAAGTAATTGTGTTTGTATCGTTGGTGGCTGGTGATATTTGCAAAGCCTTCACCAGCAGGTCACCATTAGAGGAACCAGTATTTCCATTACCATTGTTACTGCCGGCCGGATCGCCCAGCGTATAGCTAAGTTCTTTTTGACAAGACATGATTGACAGCGCAGACAAAGAAAGGCAGAAGATAAGAATTGTTTTCACAGCAGTTTTTTCACAAAATAGTTAATTTAAGGATATGCTTTTGAATAAAAGGGTGGCTATAACTTTAAGTACTTCTTTTCTTATACAGTACTCAATTGAGTACTTCATTTTTCAGTATACGTTTGTGCCATTCTTAGGTGTTAGGTTATTCGGTGGTTAGTAAAGTGTGCGTTCATTGTATTTAATTCATCCATTCTTTTGTTGGCTGTTTTACCTGATAGCGATCAGGAAACAAATAGCCGACAGCTTGGCGTTAAAGTGGGTTGAAACGTTATGAAGCAACTTCAGGCAAAGGGGAATTGAGAAAAAGAATAAAGCGTACAGCGCTGTTTTCTGACACCAAAATATTGATCATTTTATTCTTAAATCAGAAAAATATTTCGTTTGCTGATAAAGGGCTTTTGAATAGATGTTCGACTTAGTCTGCGAAATTCATAATAAATACTTTCACTGTTTGAAAAAGTCAATTAGGTAGGAAGAAAAGATCCCCAGCGCAAATGAAAAAGGATTATCAGACTTTAGCTGATAATTCTTTGATTTCGGAGCTCCCCCTTCTGAGGAGATAATGCTATTGAAAATCAGTTCGCTAGTGCGAAACCGTAGTTTTTAACATTCACGTAAAAATACCTGGAAGTTCATCCCCAATTTCCTCCTCAAAAGTAAAGAAAAATTAAATATGTAAATAACGAATTAATCAGAAATTATTAACGGGAATAGATGATGGTATTTTAGTCTTTAATAATATAATCAACGGAAGTCTGCAGGAATGGTTGGGGATCGCATGATAACTATTACATTGCGTCCAGATTATTAGTGATACCATGAAAAGCGATTTTAGAAGGGGTACTTACTATTATTTCCAAGCCGAACTGATTACCGCACTTATTGCAGATTCGTTATTTATGGGTAACATTATAGCGTAATTCCTGCTTTAGCACATCATTCACCAATCTTATTATAAGTTGTAGCATTAATTAAAACACTAGCATTCAAGTTCCGAATGCTCTGGAATGTACGCCCAATATTCGATATTCGTTGTTAGTTCTAGACCAATAGGTGAGCCACTATTTCTTACATCTGTATACAAATTATACTTAGTGTAATTTTGTAACAAATCATAATTGTAAGTAGTGTCCGTCTACATTTGAAATAAATCTTTTTCGCCAGGTGAACCTGTTATACGTATAACATCAGACGGTTTAAGCGCCAATACACGAATATAAACTCTAGACATTGATAGAAAACTATATGAAATCGGATTGAAATCGGAAGCAGATCAAATCTGCGTCCTGGTGAGCGATCGGGGCCCACTGGTATTGAAACACGTCTTTAATCAATACAACTCACAATCCATCATTTGTTTCTTTTGTATCAACAACTATGAATTACACGTAAATTTTTCAGTAATTTTAATAGTTATGCAATATGACAAGACCTGGTCTATCTTTGATGAGGCCCTGAAAAACAGGGATCATTTCAGAAAAATGATTGTGCCGCAACTCCATTTGAGACCCGAAGTGCCGGCACCTATCGTTGAAAGTTTCAGGGTGATTACCAAATTAATTGAACATAGTTATTATGAATATAAATTCCTTTCAACTGCAGGTTTGGAATGTATGCTCACCCTTGAGATGGCGTTGAGATTACGGTACAAAGAACTGACACAAAAAGAATGGGCAAAAAACCTGCAGGATTTATTAAAATGGTTCGATAAAGCTGATTATATAGAGGTTTACAACGATGAATACCTTAACGGGTTACGCACCATCAGAAATAACATGGCGCACCCTTCACCCAATAACTCAATGGGTTTAATAGGCAGCCATTTGATAGAAGACATTGCAGATTTGATCAATGGCCTGTATGAAGACAATGTTTTGAGAAAATCCCGGAAGCAATTAACACACCAACTGACTGATGCCATTGTCCGTTTCAATAACAGAATGGTTTTTACACTTCGTGGCCAGCGGTATTCTATATACAGTGCGTGGCTGGCATTTGTAGGCAATAAAAATAACAGCCTCGCAATCCACCTGTATTTTAAACCCGCTTTTGCGATTGAAGACAAGGATTTTACTGTAAATGGTTGGGGGCCGGCAGTCATCCTTTACTTTAATGCCTCAAGTTATACAATCGGACCAGATCTTCTATCATTGACAGATGGTGCCGGTGATACATTACTGATTAAGGGGATGACAGACATTTCAGAACTGACGCAATTCGAACAATGGACGAAGAAATACGAAAAATATCAGCAACCAAACACTGGCAATATCTTTACGGAAAAAGGGATTACAGACACTTTCAGCATTCATCTCCGGGACTTTCATAAATTATGATAAGTCTCACTCCTGCAACTCGGACAAATGAAAAACTATATACAACATTAACAGGTATGGTCCCTTTTCATAGAAACTATGTATTTCACCATGCAGCATCGGATTTCTTGCGATTGAAAGCCGGTCTGCTACCGCATACTTTATCCAGCGCTCTTATTTAAAACTCGCTTTACTCAATCGTTGTTTGGTATACGCGTCAATTTCCCGCAATGCAAGTGATACCGGAAATGACTGCTTTTTTAAATAATTAAATGCAGCGTTCATACTTAAGTCCTTCTTTTGGTCGGCCGGGTTTAATTGCTGCATATAAGCATGCTTGCTTTTGTCGAAAAAATCAAACTCAAGTGATCTGAATCCCAATTTATATTTCGCATAGTATTCCAACACACCAAACATAAACATCGTACCCATGACACCTTTTTTAAAAACGTCGCCACTCATTATCATTGCAGCCGCCGCCCTGACGGTTTCTGTCAAAGCCGGTTTAATAAGGTCAGATTTGAAATCGGTAAAAAATGATTGATGAACCACTCAACGTCTTTATACCAGGCTGTGTACGTCCCGTAAAAACTACGGCAAAGCATAAGTTTACAAACATATATTTTTAACCCCGCATCCAGGTCTTCATAAGCTACTACATCGCAGGTAATCTTTCCCGGGAACGAAAATAGCCGGGTATTCATCAATATGCATTACTGCAAGACGTTGTTTAAATGCTGGTATATCCATAATTATATTGATTAAAAGAGGATCACGAAATACAAAAGTAAATGTCCCCCATATAATTCCTCGTCAATACGGCCTGTTCTGCTACCTTTATATTCAAACACTTTTGTATTATCCATAACCAGCAAAATTACCGTCTACTCCAATGCCTAAAAAAACTTGGTCAAAACAGGAACTGGTAGATAAAAAACTGGATAAGATATCCGATATCTGGAACCATTATATCTGGAATTACCGGTTTTGCCAGCGACGTATCAAATTTACCCCAGATGTCAAATCAAACTATTTCGGTGATATATTAAGTTATTTTTCAGACACCCTTCACCTTTTAATTCAAAAGAATAAAAAGAAGACATTTTCAGGCCATATGGAATCCGCCATCAGTTTCCTGCAAATCGTATATGTACAGCAAGACTTTATAGAAGAACTGCTCCATATATTCAAGTGCCAGTCAACAAAAGCAGACCTTAAAAAAGACGGCAACTATACGATGAACCGGGAGCTTCGCAACGAACTGATAGGACATCCTATCAGGAAGGACGACATCAATGGAAAGCGACAGCTATTATCTTCTACCATATTTAGTAATTCGATTAATGCAGATGAAATTGCTTATATCAGGTATCATCTTCAAAACAAATATAAGTTTGAAGAAATCAAACACAAAAGGTCCGATGTTCTATCCCGGCACATTGACTTCCTACTCAATTACCTGGATGAAATTATCGCCAAACTCAAAGAAATCTTACTCGCTTTTCAGAAAAAGATCGACGAAGTAGAAAAAGTCAAACAAAAGGCAGGCTTCAAAGAGCTTGTAAAATTCCTGAATATTTGCTTTGAAAACATCTTTAAAAGCGATTACCTGTACAAACAAGATTTGTTACTGGCAACCTATGACTTAAAAGATAAACATCCGCGGTATTTAAACGGAATCCAACTTTTTTTAAATGAACTCAATCAAGCAATAATAGACATGAAAAAGGATATTGATGAACTGGTGGCGGATAAGGACAGGTTTTCACAACCACCCATTGCTTATCCAAAAGTCCGGGTAGTAATTGACTATACAGATGATTCGCAATACGAAGCACCGAAAGACACAACAGTATCTTACACCTACGAAATGGGTAAACTGGTTAGTAAGGATAATATAGACAATTGGATGTTTTTCATGTCCCTGATGAAAAGTAATGCAGCAGGAAACTCCGCTATCCTTGCTGAATTAGATCACATGGAGCAAAATATTGACGAAGACCTGGAATACTATTGTGCTTACCATTATGCCAGGAAATTATTGGATATTGACTAACCCGACATTAAAATTAATTTGACCTATGTCAGTTATTCCTCAAAACCGTCCATGCCCCTGTGGAAGCGGAAAAAAATATAAAAGATGTTGTGGAGCTACATTTACTAGGTCAGCAAATAAAGTCATGCTGGATTTTGATGCAAAACAGTTTTTCCGGAAATATAATTTTAAGGAACTGTTCCTGTATTTGAACGCGATAATCTGTCATCCCGCGAATACTATTTATATCAACAGGCTTGAGTTCCTTTTTGCCCAGCTTTTCGCTATAAATGCAGGGGAATTCAAAGGTGCACCCCTGACGCAGGGGGACATGCAGAAATTAATTAGTGGTACTAATCAATCTTACAACAAATTATTCCGGCACTTTGAAGATTTTGCTGGATTTTCCCAATACAATTTAATACCTCTTTTTTTTAACAACGAACGATATTACTTTTTCTATGGCAACCTGGAAAGGCCATATGAAAATTATTGTTTGCTAATTGACAGGTATTTTAAAGATGATGCCGGCTATTCGTTCGCCATGACGCAGCTAAAAGGTCTATTTGAAGCCAGCCTTCAGGTCCAGACTAATTTACTCGAAGTCATTATTGAAAATGAAAAAATCTCTACGGGAAATGGCAACATCTATGTACCATCTTCAAAATTTGTTGAAGAAGTTGCTGAACCACTGGCAGTAAATCAAGATTTTTATAACATACAGTCTGAATTTATCATTCACCCTGGCATTTACAACAATAACCCTTTGCAGGATTTAATGAATAAATCCGCGAGTGTAAAACTGTTTTACAAAACTTTTTTTGCTGAACATAACGACAAATTGTTCTGGATGCCACCTGTTTATCATATCAAGCTGTTTATGGATGCTGCGAGAGAAGTTATCCAGCAAAATACCAATCTTTCATTGTTAGAGGAAAATATTGCTTCCCGGGTTATCAGTTCGTGTAACGAGGCATTTGGGATCTCCCGTACAGTTATTGCTTTTTATACAAATGGCAAGAAAATCACAAGTACCCCCAATCACTGCATTTTCGCTGACAATAACAAACTTCTGTTAATTAAAGTCGCAAAACCATCATTACAGGACAACGTATCTACTCAAGCAACGCAAGCGACCAATGAGCTCATTGATATAATTGCTAAACTCAGGAAAGCGAAAAATATTCGCATCGAATTACTAACAGGCCAGTCGCATGATGTACATTTCCATGTCGTAGAAATTATCCCCATTGTGTTTATTGATCCCCTTACTTTCAACGTGCATGGATTGCTAAAGAAGGACAAGCCAATACATACTAAAATTCATTTTCTCATCCTGCTGGATTTTGAGGCCATCAGGAGAGAACTCCAAACAGGCATTGAAATCATAAAATTTTTAAAAGAAGAAGAAAGGATTCGAAACAGCTCTGACTTGTATCCCGGTGAATACATCGAAAAATTTGCTTTTTATGTTCAAAATAGCCATGCATTCCTGCGTACCGGACAGCAATTTAACTCGATAATCTTTTCGCCCCATATCTGGCATGATTACATCCATGAAAAGCTTTTCACGGCAGCGAAAGACGAAACAGTTTACCTGGAAATACACCGGCAAACAAAAGGTTTCTACTCCCATATCGATAAGATGAAAAACGGTGTTTTTCGTCTGACAAAAACAAGTATCTTTTCCGGCGCTTTTTTAGTCCCACTATTTAATAATTTCCTTTGGATTATTTTACCTGGAAGAGCCCAAAGCCTCCGCGATTTTGAATTTGAATTCATTTATGATATTGTTGGATCATTATTCCAGGATTACCTTAAAAAGACCGCGGCAGCATTTAACTCATGTCTTATTAATACTGGTTTTGCAGACAGCGAATTGTTCCTGTTTTTTCTGACCGAAAACCAATTGGATGAACCGCAATTTGTTCACCTGAACCCTATCTATAAGAAAACTGGCCATTTTACCTGTATTTCAATTTACGTCGTTGACAGGGACCAGGTGTTGAGTTATGCCATCCTTGATTCGACGCCGCTAATCGAAAAGTTTTCTGCACAGGAAAACGCCGGTGAACGTGTTTGCATTGAAAGTTATATTACCAGCATTTATGCGCTCTCCGTAAAATCCATGGATGATTCAAAAGAACTGGCTGCAGCGTTTGTGGATGAACATATTCCACCGGGTCCCAGAAGGTATTCTGCAGGGATGATTCCAACGGAAAATGCACGGTTGGAAAACTATCCCCCTCCGTATGATTTTACTGACAGTGATCTTGCGCTCGCAACAAGACTTATCTCCGCATATTTGATAGAACAGCATATTGAGCCAGGTGTTTATAAAAACAAAGATGCTTTGCATATCTGTGATCTTTTATACAAAAAATTATTGGACATTATCGGCAATGAATTGGAAGCAAGCAATTCATCTGTTATTCCATTTGTCTACCGGCAGGTTGAGTTAGGTGAGGGTTCAAAATACTATACCAGGATAAAACTGCAGTTACGCGCCAATTCAAATCTTGATTATGATTTGGAAGACCAATACCTGGAAGATGATATTTCGTTGACGACGCTCACCATGACACAACGTTATTTACTGCATATAGCGATCAAATCATCGGGTAAGGGCATACAGATAATGTCGGAAGAAAAATGGGGTTATTTGTTAACGCTCGGTAAAATTGCTAGCAATATATCAATGTTGTACGATAGCTTGCACCATGGCTTAAGTGAAAGCTTTCTCGAAATAGATGATGACTACTTGTTAAGTTTCAAAACAGAGGCACAGCATTTTGATTCGGCCCTGTACCAATCCAAAGAAGCATCCCTTACACTTCTTCGCTATGGCAAAGAAAATGTGATTCCTGATATAGAAGAAAATGACAATGCGGCTACTAACGAATCGCCTTTCCAGTCATTTAAAACCGCTATGGACAACGCCTTCCTGCAAGAATTTGGCTTTAGATTTGAAGACATGATGTTTGTATTATATGCTATGAAAAGCTCGCCTTTCACAGATGACGGAAAGTTTTACCCGTTAGTTTGCTGCACGCTTGACCAGCTCATTTCATCCATTCAATACATGGATACACAAAAGATGGAAAGAGGTTATATTCAAACAATTATCTCATTTCTTTCTATAAAGGAAGGCGCATATCAAAAAGATTACTTGTTCTTTCAAAGTTCATTGCTTAAAAAAAAGGAACGGATACTAGTAAGTCCGCTTGTTCAACGAATAGACGGGCGGTACGTCTATGGAATACAAACCGTTTACAACGCCATTCTAAACTGGGAAAATATCACACGTGGAAAGTTTCCGTTTGCAATTCCGGAAGGTTCTCCTGTCGCAAAAATAATTTCCGGGATTCATGACGCGGCAGATAAAAAACTAGAAACAAAAGTCTATGAAAAAGTAAAGACTTTTATTCCCGAAGCAGATATTGTATTCAGGCTCTCAAATTTTAAACGCTTGTCGTCACACTTCGACACAAACCCTGCTTGTGGAGAAATTGATTTACTCTGTATCAACCGAACGACAAAAAAGATATTTGTCCTGGAAGTAAAGAATGCGTTACGCAGAGCCAGCAACTACCATGTTAAAAATAGTATACGGCAGTTCTTTTTGAGCAATTCCTCCTATTATAGCAAACTTCAGAAAAAGAAATTGTTCGTTGAAGAAAATATAGCTTTGGTCTTACAATATTTTGGCGTTGCAGACCCAACTGATTATTCAGTAAAAGAGCTGTTTGTCACCCACGAATTGCAATTCGCAGCGTTTTACAACAAGACAAAAATTGATTTCGTACTCATCAATGAATTACCAGTATTTATTCTTGAAAAATAACAAGAGGCGAACATCACGAATGGAATGGACGGAAACTATTATTTGCCAGTGCGCCGATACAAATGTATAACGAACCAATCATTTGATCCCCGTTAAAAGGCAGTGGGGTAATTCTCCTAGTGAAGTTCTGAAATGTCGCAGCATAAATTCAAATCCTATGTGGTAAATTCGTCTACGCGTTGATTCAATACGTTACCATGGATCTATGACAAATTTCAACGATTTTATAAGCGCTTGCGGGCAAACATTGAACCACCACCAGCTTACTATCAAAGACTGTTTTGATGGATGGAAAAGAACATTTGATAAAATCAGATCTGGAACAGCAGAACGGTTAAGACCTGGATTTTCTCAACCCGTAGTGCAGGGTGTGATCACCTATAGCCTGTCTGATGAAGAAGCATTCTTTATTCTTTCGTATACCGCTTCATTTTCCAGTTGGATCAATTTACCTCTAAGAAGGGGCGACGTACTAACAGAATGCCAGCAGTATTATGCCAAAGGTTTAGAATTGGCACTTGCAGCGTTGCCCGCGTGCAACTGTGATTATCTTTATCGCCTGGATATGCCTATGTGTGATAAAAAGGAGGAACTTGAATGGTTTGCGCGAAATGTGGGAAGTATAATTCAAGTTCCTAGCTTTCTATCGGTCGCAAAGTCAAATTGGGATAACACCAATATAACCTGGAAAATAGCTACGAACAATGGCCATTCAAATGCTGTTGATCTGGCATTATGTCGAAATAATGCAAGTGAAGATGAGGCAGTGTTCAAACCTAATTCATTGTTCAAGATCATAGGCATTGAACAGGGCATTGTTCTATTAGAAGAAGTCGAAAACACCACGCTTCCCTTTATTTCTATGGTCGGGAATTACGCGGGCTGTTGAGATTACATAAAAAAGTTTTAGCCTATGCATATATAGATTACAGTACAAGATTTTTTATAACAACTGAAATGAAATTCGCTCTCATCAACAATTGCAAAATAGAAGCCGCCAAAGGCACTATAGGCACTTGCCCAACTTGCGGTGCAGATTTGATTGCCAAATGTGGTGAAGCTAAAGTACATCACTGGGCACATAAAGGATCACGCAATTGCGATCCCTGGTGGGAAAATGAAACGGCCTGGCACCGGGCATGGAAAGATAATTTTCCGAAAGATTGGCAGGAGTTTGTTCAGCGCGATGAGGCAACCGGTGAAAAACATATTGCCGACATCTGCACCGAACACGGATTGGTCATTGAATTTCAACACTCATTCATCAACCCGGAAGAACGAAGGAAACGTGAGGCATTTTACAAAAAAATGATTTGGATACTAGACGGCTCCCGACTCAAGAATGATTATACGCGTTTTAAAAAAAGCATAGGGGATTTTCGTAAAACGGATAAACAAGGACATTACCTGATTCATTTTCCAGAAGAATGTTTTCCATTAAATTGGCTGGATAGTACGGTGCCAGTCATTTTTGACTTCAGCGGTAATGATCTATCGAATGATCCGAAAGATTTGCGCCATCACCTTTACTATTTATATCCAAAGAAAAATGGTACAACGTCCCTCCTTGCGATCATCTCCCGCGAATCTTTGATAAATGATATTATATCTGGTGAACTATTCAAATCAACACCAGCGCCGCAACAACAGCCGGTGCAACAGGCACCTGCCAATTCACCGAATACAACGAATACGATTGCACAGCAAAGACCATCGGCATTTGTATATGACAGGGGAAAGCTTATTAAACGGCATCGCTTTTGAAGGTATGTAATTCCACATCATAAGATGCTATCTGTTACAAGAAATCGTAACAGGGGGCTACACGTATAGCAGCTACTGATACAGGGCCTTGGCATCATCATTTTATGTTTGCATCGTTGCGCCACTCCCTTGTACTGAAACACTATTGGCAACACTTTAGACATACGTCGCAAAGCCGGCCTGGGGCCACCCCTTCCAACAGAGGGTTGCCAAATACCTAATATTTCCAAATGGATATTTGCTTAAAGATGAAAATCATATCCAATATCTTTTGCCGGAAAACAATTACATTCGTTCAAACTACAATTCGCGTTAGTTAAACTCTTATGGGAATATTCAAAAGACTTTTTGGCAACAAAGAGAAAGACTTAAATCCAGTTAAACTTTCTTTGATTGACTACAACCAATTTTTTGACAACAAGACTGTTGACAATACACCACTTGAATTTCTTTATTTGGGTAAACTACATTTATCCACGGGACAAATAATTGCTTGCGACCCTTTGGTTTGTTTGTATGACACTTCCGCTTTTACAAAAACGGTACAACCTGGCAACTATTCCGTAATTGCATCTATTGCAAAGACAGAGAAATCCGGCGACCGTTATGCTGTTGTAAAGTTGGAGTTTTCTAGAGACAGAGCGATAAAATGGGAAATGGCGGTAACCGAACACCAGGACATAAAAGAATTAACTGAAGACGACGATTTTATTGGCTTTCCGGTTGATGCAGGGCTTGGTTGTTTTTGCGACGCAGAAACACAACAATTGTATAATGAGTTTTACACAGACTTTATGCAAAGAAATCCGGAAGCAAATATCTATGATGACTTCTTTGCAGCGGAATTTAAGAAAAATGCAATTGACCAGAATGACCCGCAAGATATCGGAGACTGGTTAAACTTTTATTTACCTAACAGACCAGACTTAAATGTAATTATGTTTCATTCGGGTTATGGCGATGGTGTGTATCCTTGCTATTGGGGACTCAATGCCGAAGGGAAGATTTGTAGCCTTATTGTTGACTTTCAGGTTTTGTAATAGTTGAGGGAATGCAGAATACAGTAAATGGACTATACAAACCTTGTATTTCTGTGCTCATTTAGATGCTTGCCTTTAGTACCAGGCATCCTAAAGCTACAAAAATTTGTAAAGACGGTGCAGCCTCAGTAGAAATCTTGCGCTGAATTAATCAAAAGATCAAATGCAGCATTCATTTTAATCTTCCTGGTCATGCTTCTTCCCTTTCATTGGGCAATCCATAGAAGACGCCGGTATACTGGTACCAAGGCGGACTGGCGACATACGTGATTACTTCGCAATGGGGCTGGGTAATGCGCCCATGTATTTCCTGGGCAAGGGCCTCCATCCTGCTAGTGGTTTCTTTTCCACCGGCGTTACAGGCCAGTATGATTTTGTCGGGCAGTAAATGATTTGCCATCCAGACAATATTGTCCTTCACTGTTCTGGAAAAATCGGACGGCTTGGGTTTTGCTTCTCCAATCACCAGCCGGCCGTTTTGAATGGCCAGGATATCAATATCACTAGACTGGTCATCGTTGGTCATATACTCTAACTGCGGGCACCACGCAAAACTTTCCCTGGCATCAGCCGCTGCTTTCAGGTGCAGCAGGGTTTTCATCACGACATAATTGCCGTGGAAAGCTTTGCTTTCCCTGGTCGAATCATTCAGTAAATTATTAATGATGATGTCACTCAGCCGGTAGTATATTTTGCTCTTTATACCAGGAATGATTTCACTTCCACAGCCCTTGCAGTTGAACCTATCACGAAGTTCGGTGAGCGAATACCATTTATTGGAACCACACCGCTTACATTTCACTTTCATGCCCAGGAAAAGTCCGCCTCTTTTGATGAGGAATTCCAGATCTTCATTGATATGGTAAACAAACACTTCTTGTTTATCCCGTTCAATCAGGTTGTTCACCAGCTCTTCGTCCACTACCAGGCCCTCATCCTGTCGCAGGTTACTATCAATATCTGTCCTGTATTTTTCAAACAGTCCTGCCACCTCATTTTCCAGATCCTTTTGACTGAAAATACCCCTTCCTTTTTTGATGGCACTATCCTTTAGTTCGCTGTCAAACCGGAACACCTGCAGCCAGAATTTGTTCCAGATAAATTCTTTAACGTAATGCCAGTTGCGATCCATCAGATTGAAAAAAGCGGACAGTTGCTGACCATCGCTGCTGTGCGCCAGGTACTTCACCGGCAAATGAATCAGCTCACGCAATTGCGTTCTGTGTTGTAATACTGAGAGGATGATACTGCTGTCATCCGGGATTTCAATCTCGATTCCTTGTTTATTCCTCTCCGGGAAAATAGTGACACGGTGTCTCTTGTTTATCCGTGACTTTCCCTTATATACAAGATAATGGAGCACCGCATGATATGGAAATTGAATTTCTTTTTGGTCGTCATTGGTATCCCTTTCTAATACCAGGTCGACACAATGCTCAGCATTTACTATTCGCTCACCGTTCTCAAAGGCCAGCACAGGCAGGCGCAAAAAATCTTTTTCGTCCAATACAAGATTATTGGTCCATGTAAAGAAGCTGCTTTCTAACCTCTTTGCCCGAAATTTTTCCAGCGGAAAAATGCCAATATCCATGACAGGGAACTGGATATGTTTACAATTTTCGTGCGCGCTGGTGGCAATAGCAGAAAACTCGGCAACCGGTAGGCTCCGCGATACAATATTTATTTTATGGTTGTGCCAGAGCTGACTGCACAGGCCCGCAAACCATTTGTCAGCAATCAGATTAGTGATCTCCGCTTTAGTGGAAATCACCTGCCACAATTTATTCGAGGGTTCAAAAAACAATTGCCGGTTCCAAAAATAGATCAGGTCATCAAAATAATTGGCCGGTTCATAGACTATCCATTGGAACTCTCTTGCCCTGTAATGATCATCCGGCAGCAGGCAAACACTGTCAACATGCAAAGCCGATAGCAAGGATTTAAAATAAGGCTTGTGATCATGAATGAGTTGATTGATATCAGCTGAATTCTTTTCATCTACTGCTACCGGCATAAACCGGTTGAGCCACTTTTTATCTTCCGCATACAGCGGCATAAAACCCAGGTTAAGCCGGTAAAAATCCCTTGCAATCAACGGCATATTGAAGGCACCCGTATGCTGGAGGATAGCGAGACGCTGATGATAAAAATTATTATACACTTCTTCGTGTAACAAATGATTGATGTAAACCCCTGGAAAAGAAATATTCGTTGCCGCGTCATTCATTTCAATGTATTCCGTCGGGTGAAAAAATTCCAGCTTTTGTATAACAGTCGGATCAACGTTTTTACTGTGATAAATGAAATCAGGATCAAAATGCCGTATCACTTCCAGCCATGCGGGACTAATAGTATTATCATATACCGGAATGACCGGGTTGTACCTGCCGCCCCAATTAAGCAGGTTAGCTTGCAATACATTTCTCAATGCTTTTTCACTTATCCTGCTGTCCACGAAAATGAGCAGCCGGTAATGCCGGGGAAGCGTCTTGACATATGTTTTAACAGCGGATGACATGTTGTTTGACAATGCTTTAAGAATGGGCAAAATTAGCCATTTTGTGCCGGCAGGCATTTGTGATGATTTACCAGGGTTTCCCATAGCTTATCTTTTATTCTTATTTGCTTTCTTTCCTAATTTCACCTCTTCAAGAAGAAAAACTATGGAATTCAAATTATCACCAGGCCTGGAACTAGCCATGAAAATGGCAGAAATGCAAAAACAGTGGTCCGGCATTGGCGCTTCGCTGGCAAATGCAATGAAATGGCAGGATCAAATCGCGCTTAGCAGGAGCGTGTTTGAGCCAGCTATTGCATTATCAGAACAAGCAAAACTAGCAACCAAAATTTTAGGCGAAAGCCTTTTGTTTCAGCAACCGGTTTTGAATTTTCATCATATTTTGAATCCTGAAACAAAATCGTTGGCACAATCCATTGCCAGCATCAACGAAGCACTCACGCTTAAATTGGTATCCATTACGGCTGCATTTGACATCCCCCTTGCCAAACAGGTGCAACAAACCATGCTGGCTTTCCAATCCAATATCAATGCCATCGCCAATGCAGGCATTCTTTTAGGAAGGACTGAAGACATTACCGGAGCACAAGATATTGCTGCAAAGGCCAGCAGTTTGGTTTCATCAATCCAGGAAAATAAACAGGTAACAAAAAAAGACCTTGAAAAAGTCAAACAAGAAATTGTTTTACACATAAAGGAACAGTTCGCAACAAAAAAAATGCTTGGATTCAGCAGAGAATTTTGGATTGGCAGCCTCTTAAGTGTTTTGTCGATTCTGTTCACCATTTATTATGCCTATCATCCGCCGGTGGATGCTACCGAAGGAATAAGTCAACAGGATCTCGTGCAATTTCAGCAGGATCTGCTGAATGAAGTGCAAAAGATAGAACATGCGGACAGCATCAAAAGATTGTTGAACCGCAATACCTTTCTCCGGGAATTGCCACAGTTTTCAGCCGGAAGACTGGGCAAACTTCAAAAGCAAACAATCGTGTACGTCACTAACTCAAGTGCCGGTTGGGCCTATATTGTATGCAAGGATCAAAAAGATGGATACCCGGTAAGTGGATGGGTACGCAAAGAGGATTTGTCAAAAACAAAGTAGCAGTCAATCACTCATGCTATTTTTTAATACTTTTTGTCAAACAGAAATGCAGTACCAGGATCTTTTTTCTCTTGGAGGAAACGTTCATTTTTAAAACCCATGCCATTGGCATAGGCCCGTTCGATTGGTGTGGTTAAATCGGGGTATGTTACTATTATTTCTTCCTGGATTCCTGCGCCGATAAATTCTTTGTCACTTTTCAGGTACAAGCCACACAGCTCCAGTTCATCACCACAGATCAAATGGCCATGGAAATGTTCACGGTGCGTTAAAAACCGGATCAGGTGTTGAATTTTATTTGTTTGCTTGCCCAATACCAACAGAAAGGCTTCCAGTTCATCCATGTTGACTGCCCAGGGATAAGCATCATCATCAGCAATGTCCAGCAGGTAAGACAGATCACATTGTATCTGCCCGAAACGATCAAGGGTAACAACCACAGAAAAAACATGTTCGTACTTTGAGGCCTGCAATTCATACAGTAGCTTACCACGGCGATTGACAACCGTCATTTTTTCCTTGCGCAGGAATCGGTGCTTCACCCGGTAAGTCTGATCATAAGCCAACTGTATGGTCTTTTCAAAATCGCTTTTTATTTTATCAAAACCCCTCACCGGATCGCGCAAAGGAGCCCTCACGCCAGCTGCTTTTACTTCAACGATGATCGCTAGCCTTTTACTTAGTATCAGGATATCCTGTTCCGATAGATTGTTATCAATGCTGTAGTTTTCATAATAGAAAGCCTCCTTCCCAAAAAACTGTCGGAAAATATCCAGCACTTTTTGTTCGGCAAAATTGTCCCGCGCTGCATAAGCCTTTACAGGCTGAACTGAAATCCAATCATTCAACAGCAACTGGTAACCTGCATGCAGTAATTGCTTGATGAAAAATATCAGGTAATTATTTTCACCAAGTTTCACGACAGGCCGCTGCAACAAAGGGTTTGGTTCAGTATAAAAGCTGGGCTCCGCTTTAGGAACCTTTTCACACGAAAAATAATCGAGCAACAATTTGATCTTTCCCTTTGGCAAAGTAGCATTTTCTATGTTATCAGGATTAACAATAAGTATGCTGCCCGGATTTTTCATCCAGTCAAGCATGGCTTTCATTTCCTCCGGGGATTCATTTATCCAGTCTTTAGGATCGTCAAGGCCTTTGGCGATACAGGCTTTTGTGAATTCAGTCCATCGTTTCGGGAGCTCAAATGTTTTATTGAGATTTATATTAATCCGGTCATTCATCAGATCATAAAACCGGATAAATTCCGCGAGGCTGAAACCGAACTTTTTGATGATGGCTGGTTCATGGGGTTTAAGCACTTGTTCTATCTTTTCGATCTCCTGCTCTGTATAAGACAATGGCCCATTGAAAAAATAGTTGAAATAGGTCGGCATCATCACGCTAATCTTTTCGACATCCTCTTTCAATTCTTCGCCCGATTTTGGAAAACCCAGCAGCCTACAATAATCTGTTTCTATATCACTTAGCAACTGGGCGATCTCATCCCACTCGTTATTTGATATACCTATTTTCTTTTCATCGGATGTTTTCTCCAGGTTCAACTGCGCCAGGTAAAACAGTTGCCGCATGGGGGAATGCAAGTTTTTCAAATAAGGGCTTTCATGCCGCTCACCGATGTGCAGGATAAGACCAGCAATAAAAGTTACAAACTCATTGGTTTCATATTTTTCGCAAATAGCTTTGAGGCGACCCGTATGAATATCCAATGCAGATTTCTCTTCGCCTTTTGGTTTTTTGGTTGTCACGCAATAAACTTAGCTTATTTAGAGGAAATCGCAGGCAGTTCCCACGGCCAGGTAATCAAGTGGCAAAAAGATAGTCGCAGGTTTTGAGTTCGCCATAATGCTTCTAATATGGCCACTATTTTCATGTCCATTTGTCAGCATTTCGATTAAAATATTGACAAATTTTCCATCACAAAACCCCTTCATCAGCAAAAGATAATATCCCTCACTGGTTACAATATTGTGGTCTACACGATTTGATTGAATCAACAATATCCAAAAGTAAAGGAATAAAATAAAAGGAATATTGCACAGACCTAATATGGGGTGTTTTTAACAGAGCGGGTTCCGTTTTTAAAAAATGTCGTAGCTTAGAGATGAGACTTGAAATTGTGAAATTGAAAAATGTGTGTTATGAGATTCAGCAAGCTTTTACCCGATCTGCCCTGCTCCCAACTCTCGATGCAAGATGATTTTAAACAACTGCATGAGCGGTTTCGTTCTTCCATTCCTGGTTGGAGCGTTCAAAGCACCCGCCGAAAATTAATTGTCAATTTTTGGTTTGACATCCTCCTGAATAATTACTTCAAATTACTAATCCCAGCGGCCGTCCTGGTATTGCTGTTTAGTAAACCACCGATAGCTGTTTTAGTAAATGGATTAGCTCCTGCGGGGTTGCTGTCATCCTTCGTTTTATTTTTCAGCCTTTACTTACCTTTTTACCAAAGCGAATTTCTACCTCACCTGGACACCTGCGTGGAAGTCTACAAAGGCAGCCAGCTGGAAGGCATCCAGGAGTGTAAAAAGCAACAGTATTCCGTGGTAAGCCTGATACTCATCCACCATGTTTTAACTGAAATGGCGGGCCTGGAAAAGCCATTGATCAATACCGCGAGTGCGCAATTATTGGCCCGGCAATATGGCGTCTCCGTGAAAAGTATCAGTCCGGCCCTTCAACTTATTTTGCAAGGTGACTGGAACCGCAAAAGCGTCCGTAAAAGAACCGAAATCATAGATGACTTTGAAACCGCGAAGGAACATTTCCGGCAACTTTCTGAAGTCGGGGCTATTCAGCGGCTGGAAAAACTACAAAATAAAATACTGCAATAAGCCTGATGCAGGCTGGGGTACAGGTGTATTTATCCAAAACAGCCAACTCCCGAATCTTTTTTACTACTTTATCTATACTTAACTGAATTTTCCGTGCCGCTAATGCCATATTGCAAGCCTAAAAACTTGTGAAGTATGAACAATGTGCAGATCCTGGTTCCTATGGAACCCAATGCTTTTTGGGAACAGTTAAGAACAATTGTGGTGGAAGTGGTGGCGGAAGGGAAGAAGCATCCGCCAGTAGATAACCAGACCGAAAGGCCGCTTCTCAAAGCCACTGAAGTGTGCGATATCTTCAAGGTCTCCAAGCCCACGCTCTACGAATGGCTGAAGCAGGGTAAAATGAAGTCCGTAAAAATTCAATCCCGCCGGTATTTTCACTGGAACGATGTGGAAGAGCTTATCAATACCAGCAAGGTCAATTTTTTAAACGGCCGGCCATGAAAACGGAACCAATGCTTTGCAGGCAGGCCAATCAGATTGACCTTGTGGATTATCTTTTTAGTCTCGGTCACCACCCGCAAAAGATCCACGGTAATGATTACTGGTACCTGTCGCCGCTCAGGCAAGAAAGAACGGCTTCTTTTAAGGTGAATCGCAAACCGAATTGCTGGTATGATCATGGCACCGGCAAAGGCGGCAACCTAGTAGATTTTGGTATTCTGTACCATAATGCTTCCGTGAAAGAATTTCTGGAAAAGTTGCAGCACCATCAAGCCATTCCCTTTTCTTTTCATCCGCCGTTTATTCACGAACAGAAACAGTTTCTGAAACAGGCCGGGAAAATCCAGGTTATCAGCAGCGAAAAAATTACCAATCAGGGCCTGTTGGAATACCTGGAACAACGGAAAATTCCGCTTGCCATTGCCAACCAATTTTGCAGTGAGGTTTGCTTTGAGTTGTATAAAATAAAGCAACTGGCTATTGGATTTAAAAATGAGCAAGGGGGATATGAATTACGCAGCCAACATTTTAAAGGAGGCAGCGCTCCAAAAGAACCGGTTTTATTCAGGAATGGTGGATCAAATAGTGTTGCCGTTTTCGAAGGATTTTTCGATTTTCTTTCTTTTCAAACGCTACAAAAAGCTTCACCTCAAAACCTTCCTGGACTGACAGGAATGCAGTCTGATTTTTTGATTCTTAACTCGCTTTCTTTTTTTGAAAACCAAAGGCAAACAATGGAACAATACCGCAGCATTCATTTATTTCTTGATGGGGACAGGAGAGGAATGGAGACGATGGCATTGGCTTCACAATGGTCAGATAAATACAAAGACCGAAGCCATATCTATAAGCATTGTAAAGATTTAAATGAATGGCTGGTAAAATTGGAGAGACTACAAATAAAGCAAAGTCAGCGCAGAGGATTGGGTTTATGAATTTCAGGAGCCAGCTATGTTTCGGTAAAACCGAAACTCTGGTTCTCTCTCATCCCGCTGTGCGGGATTCTGCGGATGAGTTGGCAATAACGTGAAAATGCAAAGTGATGAATGAAGTAATTACAACGGTCGAACGAAACAAAGGTGGCCGGCCAAAGAAGAACATAAAACAGGATGCTTTCATAGGTATCAAATGCTCCCTGGTTGAAAAGTCAGTGCTCCGGCAGAAGGCGAAAATAGTCGGCTTATCCTTATCAGAATACCTGCGGGAAGTCGGTCTAAAAGGACAAGCTGTCAGCAAATTGAAAACTCTTCCAAAAGAAGTTTTATTTTTTACCGGCACACTAAATCACCTTGCCGCCAACCTGAACCAGGTTGCCAAAAAAAGGAACCGGATGGATGTGCTGAACGCCCTGGAAAGAGCTGATTTAAATGAGCTGTCAGCGCAGGTGAAACAGCTGGCAATTGACATTAAAAAACGCCTGCTATGATTGGAAAAATTGTAACTGGAAAATCGTTCCGTGGATGCCTGCAATATTGCCTCCACGACAAGGTTGCTGATGAAAAGAAAAATCAACTGGTGATGAAAGATCGGGCCGAGGTTATTTTATACAACCAGTGTTTTGGAAATGATAAGGAATTGATCCAGCAATTCAACGAAGTAAGGCGGCTTAACCCCAAGCTGGCAAAGCCGGTTTTGCATGTTACATTAAGCCTGGGAAAAGGAGAAAACTTACCGACGCATAAACTTGCTGAAATGGCCCAGGACTGCGCACATGATTTAGGCTTTGAAAACAACCAGTACGTAGCCGTTTTTCACAAAGACACTGAACACCCGCATATCCATATAGTAGCCAACCGGGTTGGCTATGATGGGAAGACGGTAAGCGACAGCAACAACTACCAGAAAATAGCCAGGCTGTGCCGGAAACAGGAACTAAAATACGAGCTGAAACAAGTGCTTAGTCCGAATGCATTTTTACCAAAAGAATTGAGGCAGTATCAGCGCCTTGACGAGCGAAAAGAAAAGCTGAAAACTAATATCAAAATAAGCCTGGCGGGTTCCAAAAACTATGAGCAGTTTGAGCAGAAAATGAAGGCCCTGAAATATGAGGTTATCAAAATGCGGGGCATCGCCTTCCGGGATCAACAAAAAGTGTATACCAAGGGCAGCGAGGTGGGTTATTCACTGGTTACAATTGAAAAGATTTTAGCTCAGCGACATCAGGTTCATATTTCTCAAAAAGAGGAGTCAATAAATAACAGATTCAGGTATGAAAGACAGCAGATAAAACCACTGCAGTCCGAATTGGAAAAACATCATCAGAAGGGTAGCCAATCCATGATTGAAATTCTTTTAAAACCATCCGATGAATTTGTTGAAGACATTAACCCGACCTTACTGAAGGAAGAAAGAAGACGTCGAAAAAAACGGAGAAGCCAGCATTTATAAATCCTTTTTTTAAAAATAAAAACTTGTGTGAAATGGATAATGAGCAAATATTAGCAGTACTAACTGAATTGCTGGAAGAGCAAAAAGAAATGATCCGTTCGCAGGCCGAAACAACGATGGCCATGCAGCAATTAAAAGTTAAAATAGAGGATGTTGAGGATGTCATAAAAAAGCAACAATCTGTAACTCCACCAATGGATTTAAAGCCCATTCAGCAAAGTATTGAAAGGAATTTTGCTCATCTCAAACTTAGTTTGGATATCCTAATGCAAAAGCCACCATCGAACAACCTGCGCGTTTTTATGGAATCAGACGCAAAAAAATGGGCGGTTTATCTTTTGGTGGCGACAATATTCCTAACGTATTTATTCTGGTTCGCGATACGCAAAGCGTGACAGTTAAAACACTGATTGGTTTAAAAAATGTTACTGTAAAGAATTATTGAATTTTGACACCTGTGAACAGCTGTGAATAATTGATCTAATTATCTTTCATATTTACACGTTAATAAGAGTAACGATTTTTATAATTTTAAAAAATGAGTGTATGAATTTGCAGGGAGCGGTATTGGTGATGATTCCTGAAACCGAATTGAATCTGCTAAAAACGAGTTTGCAGGATATCCAGCAACAGCTAAAGGATCTAAATGGAAAAGGAACAACAGCTGTCAAACATATAACGGCCATAGAGTTTATGGCAGCGGTGCGCATCCGCCGGACCAAGTTTGATGAACTGGTAAAATTTGGGAAAATCAAGGTCATTAAAAAGTGCCGTAAGATTTATGTACCTATAGAGGAAGTTGACAGGTATTTTAGTGATTCCGGAATAAGCTAAAATCTATGCCCAATTGAGCTTTTTATGAAATTTGGTCGGGTATAGTATATCAAATTTCTGCCAGATTTGTCCTGGTGAATAATATCAATCAATTAACCCATCAATTTCCAATACTGAGCAATTAGAAGGTGCGGATGACTACATTTTAGGAAGCACATCGTCTTTAACACGATTTCCGGCTATTAAAGACCAGGGAATTATTCTAACCGGCGAAGAGCTTGAAATTGAAAAAAATTTAAGCGAACTAGGGAAAAAAAGGGATGGATTAAATAGGGGGCAAAACCCTTCTCGTGTTAAAATTTAATTTACGTTACATCGAATCTATAGAAGGTTTAATGAGAAATTTGCCAGGGAATATCTAACTGGTCCGCAGCCCGGTAATTAGTGGGTGAGCATTGTCTTCCATTCTGCAATAATTTGGTTAGATGTTAGAAAAATGGCGTCAAAATATTCCCGATAACAAGTAAAGCTTAAACCTGATTGCCGCTCAAAACCGTTAATACACATATCTACCAAGCCGCGTGAAATTTCTACAGTGTCTAATTCTATGTAATGTTCTTTAAAGGCATAGAAATGGAAATCAGACTCTCTTTTTTCGTAGATAGTATTCATTTCTTCTTCATTGAGTTGCAGTGTTCCGTTGTGAATGTTGTCGAAGAGCTTGTGGCTTAAAGTAAATATTTCCCGGCTTGCCTTATAGTTTCGTTCAATTATTTGGGAAAGCCATTCCATTGTAAATTTTTCCTGGAATTCATTCCAGTTCAGTAATGAAACATTGGTTTTTTCTATTGCTTCATAAGCTCCTTTTTGAAAGCCCGCTTTCGAGATAATAAAACCATGATTCGCTCCTGAATCATTGACAATGGTTCTAAAAGAATGCACAACTGTTTGTGGAACTGGAGAAGCCCAATGTTTACATTCACATATAACTTTTGATTCAACTGCCGCTTTTTTCTCTGCGTATACATCAATTTCAGCATTTCCACGGACAAGCGGTATTGTTCTCTCTACACTTGTATGAAAGCCGCAGTCGCTTAGTATTGCAGCAGTGAAAGCCTGCAATTGCTTCCAGTCGGCGGGCGCATCTAAATAAATTCGTCGGGATTGCATAGTACGTAATATAACACTTAACCCGTTTTACGCCGGCCCGCTCTTTCGCCTTTTTTCCAGGCTTTATAACATTTTGAGCATTGGGGGATATTCATGCTGATGTATTCATGATCCTGACCACAGCCATGGCAAGTATTTTCTTCGTAATCAGCATTGCCATACCGGTTCCAGGTGTTAAAACATTTATCACAATATGGCTTATTAGGATTGAAATCTATGGCTGCGGTACAATGAATGCAATAGCCGTCGTTTGCGGCTAGAATGGCTGGCTTAGTAGGGATGGCCCTTAAGTTATCCGTAAACCCATTGGTAAAGGAAAGCCGTCGTTCAGCTACGGAGTTTTCCAAAATATGATTGTATTCTGAGAGTGCTTTAGAAAAAACCACTGGGTCCGTTTCCAGGCCAATGCCGATTCCCATTTCGATATTATTGTTTTCCGAATATTCATACATATTCATCGATGTAATCAACCTTATGTGGGTTATTTCGATTTAAGTTATGCAAGTTTCGGAAAAACATGTATTTCAACCATGCTCGTCCGCTATTTACTAAAACATAAGCATATCATGATTGCCAGTACAGAGGACAGTGAAGACGTCAATCACACGGGTTATCCTTTCGAAGAATACGGTTATGCATTCAGGGGAGTTGAAACAATCTACTATGACATTTTTCTCTCCTATAAAATAGAGCGGGAGATATTTAAGGGATTTGAAAGCGATTCTCTTTTTTCGATTAATGCGGTCAGTAAAGAGGTTTTCAGCCTGGATGATTTAACGTTGTTAGTTGAAGACGCGAAATTGCGCTATTTGGTCGACAAAAAGACCGGTAGTATGGAAGCGGCAGGGTTTATTGATATGACGGTTAACCAACTGGAAGCCTTGATTAAAAGCAAAATGCAGCATAATTATATTTACAATCTTTCTTTATGCGCGGGAACAACTTCAACAAACCGATGCACCGCTGCGTGTTATTTGTGAAATGGTGGGATATCCTGACCCGAGTAATTTTTCGTATGCCTTCTTGCGTTTTTTTGGGTACAGGCCGGGGATGGTAAGGATGATTCGACAATCATAATGGCCCTGAATCAGCGGGCAAACGTATTAAACGCTGCAGTGAGTCTTACACTGAATAATTGGACTAAATAATCCGGGTAAAGAAAAAAACAGTATTTCCACGGTATTTGTGGTATTAGTATTTACGTATTATTGTATCCTGTTGTAGCAATTCTGAGTTTGCAGCAAATTTTCCCACCCAAGAAAGCAGCCTTTTTAATCCCCCGGTTTATTTAATTGACCTTAAACCTTAACAAATGACACGGCACTTGCTTCAAAGGCTTCTGACAGTTGTGATTTTGTCGATCAGCGTTTTGTCCACCATCAAATCTTACGCTCAAATTAATGGCCCGATCATCTCTGCCGGGAAAGTTGATATCAAGTTTGACGAAAGCGGCAAGGTGATAATCCTGCCGGGTTCGGCTATATTAAAAGGGTGCAAATACGACTTGACGATTACAGTAGCTGCTCCATCTTCGAAACATAAAAAATTAATCGCGGCTATCATTGACAAACTGGACAGCACATATTATAAACTAGAGAACACATCAGATTACCAATATTCTTCCCTATATGCATATCTGTGGGGAGAAGCTGCTGTCAAATCAATTAAAGACCAAATAATTGAATTATCTGACATACTAAAGGCAAAAGACCCCAAATCTGCTCTTACCTCGAGTGCGTCTGATTTTCCTATGTTTATCAGTAAAAAATTTTTACTTGATAATCTTTTCGGGGACAACTTCACGGTAACTTCGAGCATTGAGAAAGCCAGTCACACTGGTCCGTTTGACTCGGATATTAGTTTTACTGTACAGAATGTTTCCGCGACCGACACGCTGCAAATTGATGTTTTTGTGGAAGACCTTGAGAAAAACTTTTACAAAGCCTTGTTTACGGAGAGCCGAAAAAAGGTTGCGAATGAATTGGACAAATTAAAACCCGGCGTGTTTTACGCGCATGCTTTAAAATTTAATCGCCTCAAAGAGACTTTTCTTGACATTCGAAGACAAGTGGAACTTGAACCGGCCAAATATATTTGTGACGGGTCATTAATAAGCAAGTACGAGGAGGCTGCGAGTTTATTCGAAATGGGCCCGAAATTATTTTCTTTGCCACCAGCCGAAAGCAATGACCCATTTGCTGTTAATTTTTTGGGTGAGTTGAAAAAAGGCTGGTTGCAAAACTGGCTTATCCAGTGGATGTGGACTTTAAAAGGAAATATTACGATTAATCCTCTGGCATTTACCGATAGACAGTTTTTGTATTTTTTGAAAGGTTATGATATCTCAAAGGCGAATGCGTATGATGAGTACAGGGAAAGCGCACTTAAACTAATGAAATCTTCCCCGGAATTAAACGATGCCAAAATAAATTTTGCCGCATATGATAGCCTGTTACAACAAAAAGGTATGGGTAAACAGGTTTTTGGCTATGACTCCCGTAATAAAACCTTGTTAGATAATAACACAAGCAATGCGGCTAAAGCGCAAAAAATTGCATTCATTATTACCACGCTTAAACTTCCTGCAATTGGAAAGGAACAAGAAGATAGCATTGTTTTCCGCTATTTTGATGCGTCCGCCAAGCTGGCGGGTAGCAAGGCTAAAGATATCCCCACTATTCCTACGAAGTACCAGGTTGTTGCGGTGATCCATAATATTTCTGATAAAGAGTCTTTTTCAATCAAGGAATCATCCACGGAAACTCCCAACCAGTCTGAGGCAATTACCCAACTTAATACAGCTGCGGATGGAGTGAGTGACTTGTTTTCAAAAGCAGGACCGTTACCTGCCATTCTAAGCAATGTCTTATTGTCTTTCCGTAATCCTGATAACTTTATCCCATCCCGATCTGTCCTTGAAGACGTAGTTGTAATTGGAGCCGGTCAATCGAAATTAAAAGTAAATGACTATTTTATACGATCTTCTCTCCTTGATGACAAATTTAATGTATCGCTGATCGATTACAAGAGAAAAGCGGTAACGGAAAACCTGTTACCTGAAATTAGAAGACTCTTTTACAAATACAATGAAAGTTGCGACTATTTGTTCAGTCTTTACATGAGGAAAATTGACGCATTGGATTTCAAGGTAAAGGTGTTTCGGAATAAGAGCTATCCCGACATCAGGGCAGAATTTAACAAAGTAAAAAGTGTTATATTGTTTAAGGCTGATTCTATTTCAATGAGCATGGCTACTGTTATGCGTAGTTTTGAGAAAAGCGTAATTTTAAAACAGCTGGATACATATATAGCAATATCTGATTTAATCAGCAGTCCGGAATTTTTCACTTTACCTCCAAAATCATATGACGCGAAAGACCCTGATACCGATAACCCGAAATACCGAAATGAATTTTACACGTTCGGGGAGGAAAAAAAATCTGTGGAAAAAAGCAACTTGATAACACTTTCTAACTCGGAGACAAAAAAGGAAATTAAAGTTACTGATTCTTATTTTATTGCCCCAAGTCAGCGAATGACATATAGTCTTGGCCTTGCTTACGTATTTGGCCCATTCAGGCGAAGTGAAGTGACGGTAGCTGACAATAAAATCACAAATGCAGCGGACGAAGAACAGGTGCGGGTTTTACTTGCGCTGCACTATCACCTAAAAAAGATCATCCTTAAAGATGACAGGCCTATTTGGAAGTTGAGTGGAGATGCATTAAAGTCAAGACTTTCCATTATGGTTGGGCTAAGTTTCCCAAAACCGCTTTATAATCCCCATGTGGGAGTTGCTGCGGATATATGGACCGGCGTTAAGGTCAGTACAGGCCTTCATTTTTACCGGTTCACTGATTATTCAATTCTCAACGGCCAGATTAGTGACCAGCATTCAAAATATGTTTACAATGGCACATTTACCGCTATCAATATTGATCCGGCAACGTTTGTCAAATTTTTAAGTTCCAGTATTTTTAAATGATTTCTATGAAACGGATATATTATTTCGTATCAATCGTATTCATCTCTCTATCATGCAATAAAAATAGTGTTGAAGGAGATTTGTCCGGTAAAGAATATATAAGGGGCAGGCTTTTTTTAACAGACACAATTGCCCAACGTGTAACTGCGGTTCCGCAGGCCGCAAAATTGATTAATATTTCTTATGGGAATGTATCAGATACTCTTAATTATCTTACGACAGTTAAGACAGACGACCAGGGCTATTTCATTTTTCAAAACCTGAAAAAGGATAAGCCGTACCGGATATATTACGAGGAAAAGGTAAATGGTATTTATTACTCTGCGGTAGCAAGAACAAATGCGCCGGTCGATACTTTGCATTTGAATGCCTCACTGGCTTTGAAAAAGCAAAATGGATTATTTTATTATGTTTCCGATCCATCCGGAGGTGCCATAAAGGGCGTTAAAGTCTGCGTATTTTCCAATCCTACTGCCTACTCATCCGGTAATTGTGACAATGCAAACTATCCTTTAACTTCAGATGAAAACGGGCACGCCTATAAAATCGACATGTCGAAAGGGATCTATTATATCCAGTGTTCAGTCAAAATTAACGCTACAGATTACATCTTTAAGGACACCGTAAAAATTGAAGATACCGTTGTATTTAGGAAACGGAACTTGTCCGAAGCTCAAAATACAAAAAACGGGATTACCATTTTTGCAGTCGACCAGCTTGGTGCCCCAATTGGTGGAGCAACGTTTTGCTTTTTTACCAGTTCGATTCTCTATAAGGACACTTGCGATGGAAGTAATTTCCAGGTACAGGCTGACATCAACGGAAAGGCTGAGAAAGCTGACCTGCAGCAGATGAAATATTACATCTATGGACATTTCGAGCAAGGGAAGCAAATTTTCTATTCTAAGGAAACAATAGATCTGAAAGGGACGGTTATCAAGGACACAATGGTTTTTAACTTGAAATATTAGATGTGGGGCTAAGAAATCTGCTATTTTGAAGTAATTGAGCCGAAGGAAGTTTTCATGGTCGCACTTCAAGAAGGCTGGTGATAGATTACCAGCCGGATGCCTTCGTTTTACTTGCGAAACGCAGACATACGGGCCAAACAGTTTACTCCCTGTAAATACCGTGAAAATACGGGTACACAGATAGAATTGCCGGCTTACATTGCATGAGCAGCGCGCCCCCTCACCAGGTTGCTCACGGGAAGGTTTGGATACAATAATGATTAATAAACCTGGTCAAGCAACTTACACTCCACCCTGGTTAACCTCTTCAAGATTCATATCCCCAGATTGATTTTGTCTTAAAGATGATAAATTTCTTCGTCAGCATTCATAGTGATCTGACAGGGAATCTGATCGCAGCTTGTAAGTGAATATTATTATAAAATAAAAATGACCACATGCAAAAGCTATTTGTTTTATTACTGTCAGCTCTATTCGTAATTTCTTGTAATAACGCCGCCGATACCAACGCGACTACGACCGATTCTGCGGGTTCAAAAGATTCAAATTCCGCCAGCAACTCTACAGCGGCTGAAAGTCAAGCCGAAGCAGATATGTCGGCAAGAGCGGAAATAAATAGCTTTCCCGGATATGATACAGCGTTTATGAAAATTGTATACTTCAACGCACAACAATTCGAAGTAAATGATACGATTTTTGGTCTCCGGAAGCCTGGTAATGATACCCTGCATGTAGAAGGTGATATCATGGAGCTATATCCGGAAGAAGGTGCCAGGGGGGTAGCTACAACCTCCAGGTTGTGGCCAGTAGAAAACAAGAAGATAATAGTTACCTATACTATCAATACCAATTACACCGATACTGGTCTCGTTATGCAGGCGATAAGGGAATGGGAAAAAGGCCTTGCCGTCAGTTTTGTAAAGAAAAAAATTGGTGATGGACGGCTGGATTATATTGAGTTTGTGTCATCTGGCGCCACTCAAAGTTTTGTTGGATGTATCAAAAGGGGAATGCAGCCCATTGAGCTTGCAGACTGGGCCAGGAAATTTAATATAGCGCATGAAATCGGCCATTCGTTAGGTCTCTATCATGAAATGACACGAAAGGACCGCGATAGTGCTGTAAAAATCTTGTGTGCAACCGATATTAATTACAGGCATGCATACAAAGGCGACCCTTCTGCCAGGGATCTTGGCCCATATAATCTCTTTTCAATTATGCATTATCCGGAAACACCCTGTATGGAAGTAATTAAAAAGGCATGGTTGCATCTTCCTGCCGGCGTTCCTGGTCAACGGAGCTATATACATAGGCAGGATTATACTGCACTCAGGACCATTTACGGTTTGTAAGAACTTACATAAAACATTCAAATGTCCACGATGTTCAAAATTTTTAGCTTGTTTTCTTGGTACACTATACTGATCGGTGCACTTTTTTTGTCAATCCATGCAAATGGACAAGAAACCATTCAGAACGCTGTACCGAGAGAACCCCAAATCTTCGCCATGGTCGTTGGGATTGATAAATATTTGAAGAAAAACTTCGACTCGCTGAACTACGCTGCCGCTGATGCAAAAAAATTTGTAGATTACCTGAAAAGCGGAATCCCAGGTAAGAAAACATCCGACAGTAATATATTTGTTTACCTGAATGACAGCGCGAAGCAAAGCAACATTGCAGATTTTTTTTCGCATAAGTTGACGGATTTAGATATCCGGCCGGGGGACGAGCTCTACATTTATTGGTCCGGCCATGGGAAAATCGGCAAAGACGGACAGATATTAATTTGTCATGACACCGGGCCAAGCGGTGACAAGCCAGGAAAGTATTATCCAGATTTTACAGTTCCGCTCTTAAGGGAACACTTAAAAACATATTCCAATGGCGCCGGCATCAGAGTATACCTAATCATTGATGCCTGCCGGGATTACTGGAACCCCGTCGATTCCAGTAAACAGCCGCCGGATGATTTGAAAACCTGTTATGCAGACGATGAGATTTTTCTCTCTTCCTGTGAGATATTTCAATCCTCGTTCGAATGCAAGGATTTTGAGGGAGGGGTATTCACTCATTTCCTTTTGTCTGGCCTGAGCGGGGCCGCTGACAATATTTACCCGGATGGGAATATAAGTTTAAAGGAACTACATAAGTATTTGTTCAATAACGTCAGTACATATGTTCAGAAAAGAGTTTCCAGGAATTTAAGCTTTCCCAATCAGCAAGACCCCGCAACAGTTGCTTTCCGGACAAGGGATTGGGATAGAACAATCCTCACATCAATGGATCCGGTCATTACCAAAAGAAGGGTAGTGGAGGCAGACTCGTTTTATTCTGAGTTTAGTCGAAAATTTAAAGTATCTCCTGCGGGTGTTCGCGGAATAACTAAGCTCCAGCCAGGAACGCGTATCAATGCCAAAATTGCCAGATATGATAGCACGCTATTTTACGTCGGGGATTCATTACTAAGCAATTTTTCTATTGCGCTTCAGGGAAAAAGGCTTGTTGAACCAGAGGGTGCTTCTGCTTTCGATTTCTACCGACGAATCGACTCGTCAGACATAGATCAAAAACTGAAAAAGGACATAAAAAGCAGACTTTTTATTGGCCTACTTGACGATGTGAATAAATTTATAGGAGACTATGTTGACGGAACATTGCACGAGATACGCAATGACCGTTTTAACACCACCGGGAGGGAACTTTCTGTCGCGCTTTCGCTGGCTCCCAAAGATACTATTCTTGCCAGGGAGTATTCCTCAAAGCAAATTTTTCTGCAGTCGAGATACTTCGCGGGCTCCAGAAATCCGACGGATTGGCAAAAAGGACTCGATCTGCTGAGAACCCAGTCTCCGGAAGATGCGCTGATTCACCATACACGCGGAATGCTATTCATCAATAAAGGCAGGTATTTTTCTGCACTCCGTCAATTGGACACAGCTTTAATGTTTGCACCTAAATGGATATATGCGCTTTATAACCGGGCTCAATGCCTCACGCGTATTCAGGAATATGATAAAAGTATTGACCAATGTATTCAAATCATTTCACTGAGCCCCGATTATTCCCGTGCCTATTCACTGATTGGACAAAATTATGCGGCTATTGAGACATTGAGAGGATCCGGCGATTTTGCTAAAGCCATTAGATGGAATAAAAAAGCATTGCTGGTGGATTCAACCAATACATCGGCTTATCTAAATCTTGGCGTCGCCTATACCCGGATATTCAAGGATAGGAATGCCAATCTTAAATTATCCATGCAATACCTGCAAAAAGGCGGTAGCTTCCTGAGCGAGAATTGCCTGACGATGATAGGTGAAACGTATGAATCGAAGGGGCCGGCTTTTTGCGATTCAGCCAGGTTATATTATCTCCATTCGCTCCGCCTCAACAGGTTTAATGAAAATACCCTTCGCTCGTATGCAAGGTTTTTGATCAATACTGGTCATCCGACGGCAGCCGACTCCATGTTTTTGAAGACGCTTGACACTACTAAATACGATTATAAAATATACGCGGCTTACCGGGACGTTACTTTTAACCAATCGGTCGCTACCGCCCGTGCTATGTTTACCGAAATTGTCGCAATCAACTCCGAGGACCCTCAAATATTTATTGAACACTGTCGCCAGCTGGAGAGTATTGATTCAATACGCGCGGCTATTGACGTATTGAGAAACGGGCTACGCCATATTAACAATAGTCCCTCGATCTATTTTGCGATGGCAAAATTGTTTTTGAAGCATTACAAAACCGATTCACTTTTTTACGGCAAAGCTCTTGACAGCGCAGTCCATTATCTGAAACTCCTGCGCGAGGAAGTTCCCAACTATGCCGTGGCCGACTATAATTACTATCAATTAATGAGAATGCTGTACAAGGATAAAGACGCTGATCAATTCCTGAAACAAGCCATGAAAGACGACGACTATTTAAGGTATAATTCAGGATTTTACAGGGAATTAGTTGACATGGGTAAGCTTGCAGCAGAAAGACAGGATTACCAGGAAGCAAGGGACTATTTCCGGACCGCGTTGGAAGTCAGCCCAGATGATTTTGATGCTTTCTTGTTGATGGGAAAAACCTTTTACATGACCAATCAATTTGACAGTGTAAAGATGTACACAAACCTGGCCGCTAAGGTGATCGATCTTTCTGATGTGGAAGACAGTCTTCGTTCAATGAAAATTTTCCAGGTGCAGCAGAACGACAGGCTGCGTGCACTGGCTTATTTCGATCTTAACACGCCAAAAGGTTTTAGCAGGGCCAAACGATTCTTTCACCTGCGCGATTACGAGTTTAGTGATAAGGCCGTTTATCTTGAAAAGGGTCTTTGTTGGTTCAAAATGGGAAAGGTGGGAAAAGCACGGCGCTTCGCTAATCGAAATAAAGTGCTTACTATTAAAAAGTATCTTTTGATTAAGTCACAGGAATCAATTGACTATACCAACAATTTTGTCAGCAGCATGAATGATTTTTTTAAGTTTCTTGGGCCGGGTTTTAAAAGCCAGCATATTTTACCCATCCAGCAGCCCAAAACGAAGCTGGCCATCCCGATAAGTTTTTAATAAAATTTACCGACCAGAATATTGGCCGTCAGCCGTAAACATTAACATATGTGATATGAAAAATATTTTTTACGTCATAGCTTTTGTGGCTCTGGTGGTTCTTGTCATTAGTTCTGTCCAATTCATGCAAAAAGTCACACGCCCGGCTTTTATTTCTTTCCCGGAGATAGCCGCTATGGGAGAGGCAAACCCGGACCAGGATTATACCAGGATTATAGAAAAGTTTCGCAAGAAAGTAGAAATGTATACATCAGAAGGCCGCCGGCAGCAGAAGAACTATTTCTGGTGTACATTCCTGGTGACTGTTATTTCCGCTGCTTCCACCCTGATATTGTCAATCCAGGCGTCGAGGAAGGATGATAAATATGCGCACCGTATTACCATCATTGTGGCATTTATGGCTTTCCTGATCACTATTGGCAATTTTACCAGCGGCCACCTGGACAACCTGCGGACCGACGCAGTCAAGAACGCAGCCGATCTTAGTGCGTTACGCAGCCAGTTTTTCGATGCTTACAAGATCGCGGAGGAGAACAACAGACACTTATTGATTGGTCAATACGAAACGCAATTAGATAATTAGTAGCTAATACATTCAGTGACTCCAGCTTCTTATTTTTATGTTCACCGCAACTTTGCGTACCCCTGATGAGGCTGAGCTGTGCCCAAATTTGATCCTGACGGCACAGCTGATTAAAAATCGGTGGTGTTGTGGATTTTTGCGAAATTTATTTGAACCAATTCTTATTATGCCGGCTAATGGATGGTTTCGACAAATTTAAAGTGACTTAACACAGCCCTCCGAATGAAATGAATCAACAAGAAAAGAACATTTAATATCCAAAGATTACTTGACATTAATACTAAATCCTAATCACATGGCAATTAAAAATGCAATTGAAAAAAAAGTTTTAGGTGGCAAACGTAAGAAAGCGATAACCCAAACGTCCGAGGCCGTAAAAAGGAAAAGAAAATCCAAAACTTCAGGCAAGACAGTGCATTGGTCAAAAAAGAAATTTTTAGAGAAAGGCTCAGGAACTACCGGTGGTAAAGGCTCCCCCGTCGCATCCGGGAAACTGTTGGATGGAGTAAAAACCCCGGTTACTACCTCCAGGAAGAGTTCACGAAAAAAGTTTAACAAAAAGGCCCACGCTGTTAAAAAAGGTTCCGGCACAACAGGTGGCAGCGGTTCTCCAGCAAGGACTACAAATATGGCTGCCGATGGAAAGACTTCCGGTACAACCGGCGGGAAAGGTTCGCCAGCGAAAAAGAAATAGCTGGCGGAAAAGGGTTTGGGACAATTCCAATTCCTGCGTTCCTGAACAACGCAGGAATTGTTGAAGATCCTAATGGTTTCTGTAACTGCTGGTAATGCCTCATGCCGGATAAAAATACATCACACGATACCGGAACAAATTCGTGCAGAACAGAAAACAATTGTTACCACGAAGAAAACTGTGACTAAATCACGGGACCCAGAGACGCTGCAGCAAAAAAATATCAATTAATTCAGGTTATACCATTCAGGATTTTATTTTCCACATCTGCCGCCTCCCAAGATGCTCAATTACATGCTGGCTTCTTGGGTTTTAATTAGTTGGCAGGCGAATGGTGAAGAAATAATTAGTGACTCTTTTTTTTATATTCGACAAGGTAGTCGCCCCATCCTGAATCCGCCAGCTTCACTTTTGTAGCCTGATCCCGATAAAAAAAGCTATAGTATAACCATTTGCTGAAGTCAGATTTTGTAGGCGGGTGATAAATAGAGAACCCATGGGCGAGGGGTTTTTGAGTTAAAGTGTCAGGCCCAACAAACCAATCACCCCGAAATGAATAACTTACATATCCCTGCGCCGCCTGTAATAATTTTTCAAAACTATTTGCCGAAATCAGGTTGATGGCTGTCAGGCGGTTCAAAAAATCGATGCAGTCGATGAAAAAATCTTCATGGATTATTTCTACATGATTAACAGTCTGTTTGATGTAACCTGTGGTAAAATCAATTACACCTTTACGTACAGATTGTATTTGATTGATATTTGTGTTTATATTCTCGTTTACCTCAATGCAAATCTGGTTAAGGGAATTCACCAGGATCCCAGCTTTTGCAGGATACACTGCAGCGACATTTATCTCTCGCAAATGTTTACGCCATTTTGGCACTGCATTAAAGTTAGACGGTATGGTGCTGATTGTCAGTTTCGCAACTTCTTTTTCCCCAATAGTATGATCAACAGCCATTGCATTTAAAATGGTTTCGTAGTCATACCCCGCGTAAAAGAAAACACTTTCGGGAGCGATTAAAATATTAACAGTATTGGCGAGTTCATATCCATTCTCGAGCATACCTACCCAACAATTCATCATAATCACAATGTTTGTCTTCCTTTCAAGCGTTTCTAAGCCCCTGTTGATTTCATTTGCTGTAAGCATATCAATCCTGGGGTCTACCTCGTTGTTCAGCAGGAAATTATTGGAACCGACATGTTTTTGATTCATTCTAAAATGTTCTGCTTCCATCGGCAGTCCTTCTATTGCCCTGGTGCGGCGGTTAGTAATCACCCGAAACCCGGTAGCAGATTGGTCATTACCCTCAATGTCTGATAAAATTTCATGAGTTCCTATTGGACCCCTGATAAACTCATTAAATTTTTCATCTACAGGCGTCGGGTCATTATCAAAAATACCAAACCCGGATCCATGAGCCCAGGTAAACAGCATGAATTTTTCTCTAATCAAATTTTCAGCTTGCAGATATTTCAGTGCCTGACCTAAAACATTGGTGTTTCCCGGGTTTACAATTCCAAAATCATGCACAAGCTTTTTTCTTCTGTGCGTATTTGGGCCGGCAGCTATAAATTCAAAAAGTTGCCCCGAAATAGTATTCTGTGCTGCTGCATTGAAACGGGTTTCATACAAGAGCAGACTAAAATTTTCACCATTAGTGACCCTGGTAAGTGATTTAAATAAATTATTGGAATACTCTACTGACTCATCGTCTTCTACGTAGATAAAAAATAATATTGTCCATCCTTTCATAAAATAAATTTACATTCAAGGTAATTTTTTATGCGCATGTCCAGGATCGTGTTTATACTTATTTTGACACAATTATTAACGTTGCTGACTTGGACATGCCTGGGACAGGGGTTTAAAAATATCTCCCTGAATAACAAACTAACCGGGTTACAGGGCCTGAGCAGTTATAATGTTAACACCATTGTTGAAGACCGTTTTGGCTTTAAATGGATAGGCACCCAGGACGGACTCAACAGGTATGACGGTAAACATTTTATTATTTACAATAAAAGTAACCGAGATCCCAGGCACCAACTATTAGGGAATGTCATAAACAATCTTTTAGTGGATACCAGCCGGGACCTGATTTGGGTAACGACATCTTATGGAGGACTTAATGCAATCAGCATCGTCACTGGCTGTGTTGTGCACGCTTTGAAAACGGGCGATAGCCGTAAGGTATTTAAAAATGAATGGCTGAAATGCCTCGCGGTTTGCGGGGAAAATATTTGGTTGGGAACCTATGAGGGGCTGGTAGTATACAATATAAATACAAAAACTTTTCTTCAACCGGAGCAGGTGGATTTCAACCAATCAAACGGACCACACTCTACAAATATTAACAACATATTTGTCGACAAATTTTCGCATGTATGGGTTTTTTCCCCAGGTTTTGGTATTACAGTATATGACGGCGCCTCATTAAAAATTTTGCAAAAGTTCACCAATAATCAGTTTGCTTTAACCAAATCAAGAACGGCCTTTCTCCAATTCAATGGACGAATAGCTAATGTTAATGACTCATGCTTTATCTGGGCCACCGATGAGGGGTTAAGAAAAATTGTGTTCAACGCAGCGGGCGATATAGTCAATCAAAGCTTTGATGTACCCGTTAATAAACATTTCAAAACTGAGGCAATTTATGCTTGCGCGGTGGATCGAAATGGGCGGCTGTGGTTTTCGACCTTTTCAGCCGTTTATACCTGTATAATTAATGAAAGTAAGTACGAAAAGGTCAAGGATATTGCTTTGACCACGGAAAATAATTTTTTGAATTCTGTAATGAGTATTTTTTTGGACCGAAGCAATAATATTTGGATGGGTGGTCTTTATGGAGTTGCATATGGTCAAAACCAGCCCCCTGCAATCTTCCCAGTTTCAAAAAATAGCAGCGGATCCAGCAAAATCGCCCATGCGTTTTATATTTACCCGTTGCCTGATGATTCAATAGTCTACGTCTGTACGCAGGAGGGTTTATATAAATGCAATTCCTTGACCGCAGATATTGTGCCCGTTCGTAGCGGGGTTAAATTCCAGTTTATCTGCAAATTGCCTGGAAAAGAAACACTTATTTTATCCACTGCGGCAGGATTACTGGCAAGGACGGCGGATAATATCTTTTACCCGGCCACCCAAGCCTATCCTGAACTGGATATTTTTGAGCATGACATAATCAACAGCGCGGTTGCGTTTGGGGACTCATTGATGATCCTGGGAACTGAATCGAATCGAGGTGCATATGCTTGGAACCTAACCAAGCACGAGATAAAACCCATCAGTTCTGATAGGGTGTTCCAAGAGGGTACTATCATCAATACGATTTATAGGGACAAAAAAAAGCGCGCGTGGATTTTGTCGGATAATGCGATTCATTTTTATGACCCTGTATCTCAACAAAGTTCCGTTCTCCAGTTGCTCGATTCCGCGGTAGGTCTTCCAATGAATATATTTATGGACGTTTGTGAAGCTGGGGGTTATTTCTGGTTGGCAGTTTATGGCAAAGGAGTGGTGCAATTGGATCAAGACCTCGGCTTAGTACGTATTTTCTCTCAGCCTGATGGGCTGCATAATACAGGTGTTTACAAGGTGTTTCCTTATAAAGACAGTTTGATTTTTGTTTCTTCCAATTTTGGTATATATTCTATTGGGGTTAACAATGGCATTATCAAGCAATATTTGGCGACTGATGGACTTAATACAAATTATTTCGAAGAAAACTGTGGAGCAGCTTCAGCTACAGGTATTTATTTCGGTGGCGAGGCTGGCTTTAGTATAATAAAGCCCAACCTATTGCCCAAATCTCCCAAAAAGTCCATCGTCTTTTTTACCAGCATTCGCACAGAGACTCTGAATAAGATAACTGATACCTTAAATCTATCTATGTCTTCCATTGAAATTCCCGCCGATGCCCTCAATTCAGAATTTCACTTTACATCGATGTCGTTTCCTCCCGTCGAGGGGGGTATTTTTTCTTACAAATTAAATGAAGTAAATAATCAGTGGGTAAATACCAAATCGGATTACGTCAGCTTCACTGGTCTTCCGCCAGGCAGCTATACATTACAGGTAAGGACTGCGGCAGCTGACGGTAGCTGGTCTGCTCCCTCCACCATCACAGTTGTTTTCCTGCCGAAGTGGTACCAGACCATGCTTTTTAAAGTAAGTTTGGCTGTATTGATCTCCGGAATGCTGTATACTTTCTATCGTTACAGGATTTATCATATCAGGGTGCAAGAAAAGATACGTCAAGATATTGCCTCGGACTTACATGATGATCTAGGCGGTACGCTAAATTCTGCCAAAGTTTTTACGCACCTGATGGAAATTGAAGGGCAATCTGAAAAAGCACTCATCATGATACGTCAGTCTATTTCCGATGCTATTGCCGCATTGAGGGACACTATTTGGGTACTGGATGATGCCGGAGATACAGTGAATGATTTTTTCGACCGGCTAGGTAAATTCGCCCTTCCCGTTACCAGCGCAAATAATATGGAGTTTAGAACGATTGCAGGAACTCAGTTAAGTACTGAAAAAATGTCCAAGCCCGTTAAACGCGCATTTTACCTGATTGCAAAAGAGGCGGTTAATAACAGCATAAAATATTCTGGGGCAACCAAAATTACCCTTACAATGCGAAAAAATCCTAATACTAAGCAGATGGAAATGGAAATTGCCGATGATGGCTGCGGTCTAGATCCATTAAAAGGTAACAGCGGGAATGGCTTGAAAAATATGCAGCACAGGGCTAGGGAAGTAGGATATACAGTCAATTTTGCCAATGAGTCACCCGGAGGCTTACGTATCAACCTCACTGCATCAACCTGACCTTGTCAATGAAAAAGTTTTTCAACCTTTTTGTAACTGGATGGGAAATTTAGTCTCAAGGCATTGGCCATTTGGAAACAAGTCGATCGGGTTCGTTTATGTCCACCAATGAGATGCATATATTTATGCAAACGTGGAGGATCAAGGAAGTTGGCAAATTCGCTCGCTCGATAGCCATAATCATCGTAAATAGCATCAATAAGATAACTCACAGGAACCTGCTGTTGTTTTGCTAGTTGAAAAAATAATATTTGTTCGATGAACAGATTCATGTTAGTCAGAATATAATATGGTAATCCATTTAATTGATTTCTTTCTAACATAGCAAAAGCTTTGGATGTATATTGCCTGAAAAAGTTCAGGTCACTTCCACCCAGAATACCAGCGTTGCACGATATAGGTCTATCATCTTCGAACTGCCTTTTAATTACCCGAGGAATATAGGAGAGTGCTGGTATAATTTCACCGATCATCTGGCGGTAAAATTTTGTTTGTTTTTCAGCGTTTTGGGCAATAAGACTTCCTTTGAATAACTGTTGATTAAATGCCTTCCATGCATATACATCCGCATCAACATGCAAAAAAGGCGTCGTCTGCAGACTGTACGTTTTTAATTTAGCCAGCGACCACAATTCCTTAGGATAAACAACTAAGCCGTCAAGCTCCACATGAACGGCTGTATAGGGAAGTTGTAGCTTATCAATCAGGATTTCGTATCCTTGTTTATCAGTATAAAGCTGGACATTTTTATAATGCCTGCAAAGTAGTTGACTGCTCAATGCCCAAGACTGCAGATGAAATTTGGAATTGTACCACCCAAATTTTCCGCAAATAATTTTCCTGTTAGCCGAAAAAAAACTTTGTACAATTTTCAAATAAAACTTCTATTAAAGTAAATAAGTTACAACCAACGCATTAATGAAAATACCGTGTAAACACGTATTTTATGGAAACCAGTGCAGATTAACTTTATTGATGCAGTGATCATCGAGCCGTTAACAATCTACACCCGCACTATGGTTGTACTGTTGTAGGACCCATAAAATAATTTATAAAACCGTTTTCTATAAGCAGAATAGCGCAGAAGTCCTAGATAACAGAATGAGATTCCGCTATTTCAAAACTAAGTCTTTTCACGCTTTCTTGAATACTAGAAATGAGTAATATTAGTGAATGCATGTAAACATCGACCATATGAAAAGCCCTTACCGGTATGAGTTTGCGGCTGCCAGACTAGAATTGAAAGAACATTTTCTTCAATATGCTGCCCGAGGTGTATACGACAATATAGGACAGCTGCTGAGTCTGGTAAGAGTCAATCTAACGCTGGTAAAAAAAAATCCTTGTAGCGGACAGTCAATTATACTTTTGGACAGCACTGGTGAGACAGTTGGACATATTATTCGGGAACTACGCAGAATGACAGCCTTTTACTTGCCGGAAAGTATCTTATCTGAAAAAAAGAAGTGGCTATTAGCTTTTGAGCGGCTGCTGCACTCCCGGCTTCCTGGTGTAATTTTCAAGGCAACACCAAGTTCCGGCTACTTATACTGGTTATCCGATGACCAAACACTAATCCTTTTCTCTGTATTACTTAAATTAATTCCTGACCATAAGCAACTACCAGAAAGATTCACTACGGATCCAAAATTAGTTATCGAACCCAGAAAACTTATCTTTTCTATTTTCGCACCAGCGGCGGAATCCAAGTCAAGAGTGTTTAAGGACTCAGGTTTGAAGAAACGGGTTCGAATGCTGGACGGTAAGTTGTCGTACAAGAATGTTGGAAAAAATAAACACGTTTTAATCTTAGAAATTCCTTTAAGCCATAAACCATGAATAAAATTAAATTGGCGCTGGTTGACGATCATGTGCTATTGCGCAATGGCCTTGCCGCGTTGCTGACGGGAATGGGATTTAAAATGATATTTGAAGCAAGTAATGGTAAAGACATGATCAACTTAATGTTAACTCATGAAGAACCTGATATTGTTTTAATGGATATTCAAATGCCGGAAATGGACGGATATGCTGCTTCTGAGTGGCTCGGCGAGCATCATCCGCTGGTAAAAGTCATCGCACTGAGTATGTATGATAATGAACTATCCATTATAAGGATGCTGCGAAGTGGGGCAAGAGGATATATCGTAAAAGACGCAGATCCCGCATATTTGATGAATGCAATCGAAAATCTCATAAGATGCGGGTATCATTATAGTGAACATGTAAGTGGTAGGATTTTGAATGTTGTCCTACATGGTGGGTCGAAAAGTAGTGGGATTCTTCAATTAAATGATAGGGAAATTGCTTTTCTGAAGTTAGTTGTTACAGAGATGACATATCGGGGTATTGCTGATGTAATGCACCTGAGTCACAGAACGATTGATGGTTATCGTGACCAATTATTCGAAAAACTCAATGTCAAAACAAGGGTGGGTTTGGCAGTGTATGCAATTAAAAATAATATTGTAACTATTTAACTAGACCGCCAATTAACTGTCCTGTTTGCTTTGTGGCAGGCGGGCAAATCAAAATCAAATCATGGAAGGTCAAGTCAAACACAGTGTGGCAAGGGCTTTTCAGCAAGTTTGATTTCACTGATAGCCTGAAAATAGCCAATCCTAACCATGTTCCTGTTGCGGGTGGTGATGGTGCAAAAGTCCGGGTATATTTGCTGGAAAGCTCTGGATGGGAAAATAGAATCTCCTCTATTCAGGGTGTGCATACCATACTTTCCGAAGCAAACTGTCATTTGTAGGGAACGTCCGCCCTGAGTTCATGGTATCTCCAACATACATTCCGGAAACACGGTTAAATATGCAAGTTCCCAAACTCAATCCCCTTCGTCCCTTCAATCACTTCTCTCAACCCCACCTTATAATAGTTTTGAGTAGTTTGTTCTTTTTCATGCCCCATCATTTTTGAAAGAATTGGCCGGTCCGCTCCAAATCGAATCCACATTTGCGCATTGGTATGCCTGCCAGTTTTGTTACTTAACGGTCTTAAAATATTCGCTCTCTTTGCCAGCAGCTTTAAATTGCGATTATACACTTGCACTTCTATAAAAACGCTCTTCTTGAAAAGCATAGGGTTGTCTGGATTTGGATTCATATACCGAGCGATGATTTCCTTAGCGTACGGGAATTTAAAAAGCGGCACGATGGTCGGGTTATCATTTTTATCTCTTTCAGAAATAATGTACTGGCCATGTTCCACATCGGTATGAACTTGAACTTTCCGCAGTATTTGCAGGTCATTGTAATAAAAACCGGTATAAACCTGGAATAGAAAAAGGTCCCGATCCCGTTCAAGGCTTTCATCTTTCTTTTCAAATTGCAGTTTGCGAAGCCGCTGTAATTCTTCGATTTCTAAATGCTGCCCCTCCTTTTTCTGCGGTACACTGATCTTGATTTCTTCAAAATTCCGCTCCAGTTCGATGGGGTCTAGAAAGTGTTCTTTCTTGGCGGCATACGTTAGCACTACCTTCAATTTGTCGAAATAAGATTTAATGGTGGATGGATCCATTTTACCTTTTTGCCCTTTTAAGTTTCCGAGATAGTTCTTAAACCTTGCAATCAATGTTTCATCAATTTCGGCAAAGGCGATACGAGGCTGGAATGCATCCAGGTGTTTCAAGCATGCAACGTATTTTTCCCAGGTTACAGGGTCGAGTATGACCGTTTCAGGCGGGAAACGAATAAAATTCTTGAAATAGTCATTAAAAATGTTGCGTTCACCCCGCATCAACAGTTCTCTTTCAATGGAATAATAAGTTACCGGTTTGTCCTGGTTGTAATGCCGCTTGATTAATTCATTGAGCTTGTGAATGGTCTCAGCAATCTTACAGTTGATCTCAAAATAGAAAATATGGGTAGGCTTCACCCAATGGTTGTGCTCGCCCGACCAGTCCTCGTAACTTACTTTCTTAGGTAATTTAACGGGGTAATACCGGGCTTTCTCGCCGGGCAGGTATACACTGATGTGAATGGGAAATAGCCCATTCCTGGTTCTTGCTTTCCGCCAGTTATGCTTGACGGAAATGGTAGGTATTCGTATCATTCTCCACAATTTTAGCTCTCACACTTTACCTCAAAAAGTAGGTTCAAACTGCAATTTCGTAAGAAAAAGCGTAGTAAAAGTGTAAGAAAATTAACGGGAATTGGAGAGAATTAACGATACCAGCCAGAAACGAAAAACCCACGAAAGCAAGTGCTAGCGTGGGTTTGAACGATTTTTACGATTTTGGAGATTTCTAAAAATCCCCGTTTAGCTCCCCCTTCTGGACTTGAACCAGAGACCCTCTGATTAACAGTCAGATGCTCTAACCAACTGAGCTAAGGAGGAGTGTGAATACCATTGTGAGATTGCTGATTGCGGGATTTTTAGATTTCTAGTGCCCAGCTATTGTAGCAAGACCGCAAATATCAATCTCAAAATCACGCCATCCCAAAATCCCACAATCCCCAAAGGGGTGGCAAAAATAAGCTTTTTTGGTTTCCAACAAAGTCATTTTTGGTTTTATTCTTGCCTGCAATAATAATTACCAATAATCAGGCCCGTTGCCGCTTGTTTTATTGGTAACTTCCACATCACCAATCTATTTTTCATGCAGCTACCCAGCACCATCACCATCGCCGCCAATACCAGTAAACCCTTAAACGTAAAACGTTTTGGTTATGGTACCATGCGCCTCACCGGTCCGCATATCTGGGGCGAACCAGCCGATAGGCCCGGCGCTATTAAGATATTGCAACAGGCCGTGCAGAGCGGCATCAACTTTATAGACACCGCCGATTACTATGGAGAAGATGTTACCAATCGCCTCATTGCAGAAGCCCTGCACCCATACCCCAATAACCTGGTTATTTGCACAAAAGTAGGTGCCACCCGCCTGCCAGATAAAAGCTGGACGGTCTACAACACGCCAGAAAATCTGCGCGCTAGTATCAATAATAACCTGCGCACATTACAACAAGAGCAAATCAGCCTGGTCCATTTTAGGGTAATGCCCGGCGCCGGCGTGCCCTTTGCAGAATCTATGGACGCCATGTTTGCCCTGCAAAAAGAAGGCAAAATTTTGCACATCGGCGTTAGCAATGTAAGTCGTGCAGAGTTAGAAATTGCTATGAACATGGGCAAGATTGCCACGGTAGAAAACATGTTTGGCCATGCGCAACGCACCACGTTCACTGGCCCTTATGGCGAAAACCGCGGCGGCGGGGAAGTGCTGGATATTTGTGAGAAACATGGAATGCCACTGATACCTTACTTCTCACTTGTTACCGCCATGCCCAAAAAAGATGACCGCATTGCCGGCATCGCTAAAAAATACAATGTCAGCGTTGCGCAGATCAATCTTGCCTGGTTACTGCATGCATCGCCCTGGATATTGCCCATACCCGGCACTTCTTCATTAGCGCATTTTGAAGAAAATTTGAAAGCGATAGATATACCATTGACTGAAGAAGATATGAAGGAGTTGGAGTAGAGGCTGCCGCTTTGCGGCGATGTTTCCCGCAGCGGACGGCGGCGGGGCGGCGGGCACGGAGGCTCCTGACAACGATGCGTGAAATAAATCTGCGAATCTGCGGCAACATTTCTCGCGGCGAACGGCAACGGGGCCGCGGGGGGCAGCTACCAGGTAACGATGCGTAAAATAAATCTGCGAATCTGCGGCTATATATTGTTGGTGAAAATCAAAGGGGCCAAATCTCAATATCCCGCAATCTCAAAATTCACACTGCGTTCGCTGCCTCGGCCATCCGCCGCGTGAAACCATCTGCGGCTAAATATTGTTGGTGAAAACACCAACAATGGCGGCAACAAAACACAAACACTGGCGGAAGGCGGCAATCAAATCTCAATATCTCGAAATCCCCCAATCTCAAAATTCACACTGCGTTCGCTGCCTCGTCCATCCGCCGCGTGAAACCATCTGCGGCAAATTTCTCACAGACCAACATAAATACCATCTGCGCGGCAGTCTACAGGCCAGTGCTTTAAATAATATCCTTCGCCCGTAACGTTGCGGCCATTTTGCATGCTGAACTTATACCGGTGCAGCGGACAAACAACATTGCCCACCGCATCAATATATCCATCGGCCATAATACCACTTGCATGCGGACACAGGTACGCAAATGCGTAGAGGTTGTTTTTGTGCCTGCCAATGCAAATATTCTTGCCGTTTACTTCCACCACGGCAATGTCATTTGCTGCAAACGGCAGGTCCACTGCAGTTGCGGCAATTTTTTGCCAGTCGTGGATACTACCGGTCATCAGTAGAGGAATTCTGATTTGTAAGGGTAGCGCACCTGGTATTGTACGCGTACTTTATGTAGTATGGTAGCACGCAGCTCCTGGAAATTCCTTTTTTCGGTGGCCGATACAAAGATGGCATTGCCCAGCAGTTCATTCTCCCAGCGCTGCTTCAATTCATCCAGTATCTGTTGTTTTACCTCGTCTTCCAGCCAGGGGTCAAAATGATTTTTCTCAAACACATCCATTTTGTTGAAAATGGTAATCACCGGTTTGTCCTGCGCTTTAAGATCCTGAAGGGTTTTATTTACTATAGCAATATGGTCTTCATGTTGCGGATGGCTCATGTCTACCACATGTAAAAGAATGTCTGCCTCGCGCACTTCATCCAACGTGCTTTTAAAACTCTCTACCAGGTGGTGAGGTAGTTTGCGAATAAACCCTACCGTATCGCTCAATAAAAATGGCGTGTTCTCAAATACTACTTTGCGCGTGGTGGTATCCAGCGTAGCAAACAATTTATTTTCGGCAAATACCTCGCTTTTGCTCAGCACATTCATAATGGTGCTTTTGCCCACATTGGTATAGCCCACCAATGCCACGCGTATAAATTCGCCGCGGTCTTTGCGCTGGGTAAAAGCCTGTTTGTCTATTTCGGCCAGGCGTTTGCGCAGTAAAGAAATTTTATCTTTTACAATACGGCGGTCGGTTTCAATTTCGGTTTCACCCGGTCCCCGGCTTCCTATTCCACCACCTTGTCTTTCCAAGTGCTTCCACATACCTTTCAACCTGGGTAACAGGTATTGGTACTGCGCCAGTTCCACCTGTGTTTTTGCCTGCGCCGTTTTTGCGCGGCGGGCAAAAATATCCAGGATAAGATCTGAGCGATCTATGGTAACGGTATTCAGCGCTTTTTCAATATTCTGAATTTGTGAACCGCTCAGTTCATCATCAAAAATCACCAGCTGTATATCGCGGTTTTCTATGTATTTCTTTATTTCTTCCAGCTTACCCTTGCCCACAAAAGTGCGGCTATCCGCCTGCGGTAGTTTCTGGGTAAACCGTTTTACCGCCACGGCACCGGCGGTCTCTGCCAGAAAAGCCAGTTCGTCGAGGTATTCATGCGTTTGCTGTTCGGTCTGGTTTTTATCCACCACACCTACCAGCACGGTTCTTACATCTGTTTGTATTACGTTCTTTTTGTCGAGCACTATTGGGTATCAATTTAGGATGGCAAAGGTAAGGTACGTAATGCACACCGCATTTTCCGTGCATGTATTAGCTTTCTCGTCAATCAGAACATACTCTATATGCCATTAGTAATTTCCTTCCAAAAGAAGATGAAACGATCAATCGGTTGTGCAGCGGCAATGCTGATGGCATCCACGGAGCAAAGATGATAAACCATAATTACGTTGGCTATGAGCGGTGTTTCCCCGCATCCAAAAAGGAGAGATGATACAATATATTCAGTGTCTTGCAAAAGCTGGCCTTGTGTGCTGATGGCTTCCCCCTTCTGGGGGAAGTCGGATGGGGGCCGTTCTCGGCGGCGTTTTGGCACAGGTCTTATTGGCACCCTAATTGATTTATTACCTTAAACAATAACATGAGAACCCCTTCTTTTCAACCTGTGCAGGTACAGCACGGCTATAAATTCTGCCCCGACATTATTTTTGATGCCTTTATCAATGCTGAAATGGTGGCGAAGTGGTTGTTTACCGGCCGCGGTAGCACTTTAATAGCAATTAATATGGATGCGCAGGCCGGGGGTAAATTCTCACTGGTTGAAAAGGATACGGCTTCAGGCGAAAAAATAGAACATTTTGGCGTGTACAAAACGGTGGACCGTCCGCACGAATTGGCGTTTACGCTATCGGTACCCAAACATTTTCCCGGAGAAACAGAAGTCAGCATCCACATAACCGAGCAACCCGGTGGGTGTTTGCTCATACTTCATCAAACCGGTGTGCCGCCTGAAACCACTACGCAAAATTGGCGCGATATGCTGGAACAGCTGGACAATGTATTGAAAGAAATGTCGAAGAAAACCTTGTAGTAATCGCTGATCTCTGATGTTATTATCTCTGATTTGTTGGCGTTGTGTCAGTCATAATCGGTTGCAGGCAGAATCTCTGATCTCTGATGTGAGGATGGCTGATTTATAAGTTCCCATGCGGTGCATTAGAAGCTGCACATAAAGTATGTTCAAAATAAATTAGCGACTCCGCAAAGTGGGGGACTGTGTGTTGGCGCTCCCTCTCCCCTAGGAGAGGGCTGGGGTGAGGTCTGGGAAGTCGGAAGGCGGCCGGGGGCTGTGTGATGGCGCTCCCTCTCCTTCAGGAGAGGGCCGGGGTGAGGTAGTTACAACCCACTAAACGTTAACCCAATACTATAGGGATGCACATTGGGCCCGCGGCCGTCTTTAATAAACCCGGTAATGGCGTATTGCCCGTATAAACTAATATGTCCGTAACCAATGCGGGCAGTGCCAGCCAGGCGGGTGCCGCTGAAAAAGTTTTTAGATTTTACCTTCTCCGAATAATTATTTAATGTATTGCCCGCAGAATTCACCAGCGTTTTTCCACGGGTATGCACATCCAGCAAGGCACCCAGCTTCACGCCAATGGCAATCTTCCAGCTCGCATCGCTGTTTTCCGGGTTGGTGATAAACCGCAATTCAACGGGAACTTCCGCATACGTGGATACCAGCTTGAATTTTTTAAAATGGGTGGTATCGGCCCTGTTGGTAAACGGAAGGGTAGATGCGGTGCTGATAATATTGGGTTCTGTTTTATCGAACTTGATACCGCTGCTGCCAATGCCAATACCGATAGCGGCGCTGAAACGCGGGTCAGATTTAAAAGGGAAATCCATCATCAGGTAGAAATTCAAACTGCGCGAGAAACCGGTGGTCTTGATGCTGTCTGGCATAGATGCCCAGCCATCGTAGGCAACCTGTACCATAAAATGATCGTTGGCGCGGTTAGTAATATTCCAGTCTCTTTTCTTCTTTTTAGGGATAGAATCAGTTTGTGCAACGGCGCCGGTAGCAATCAGAGATACAGCGAATAACAGTAACGCAATTTGTTTCATAATACAGTTGTGAGAAGCAAATGTATCTTGCTTGTAAGTTAATGACAGGTTGTATTTGTTAAATCTTGTAAAAAACTAAGCCCCGGTTTTTGCCGGGACTTAGTCTAGTGGACCCTGTAGGGCACGATCCTACGACCCCCTGATTATGAGTCAGGTGCTCTAACCAACTGAGCTAAGGGTCCAGCTTTGGTAAAAAGCGCTGCAAAAATAGAAAAAAATAGCAGTAGTTACCACAAACAGCGAATCGATTTTAGATTTTAATTTTTTGGCCACCTGGCAGCCAATTTTTTAGCAGCCAAAGCAGCATACCACCCATTTTTTTTGTTTATACTGATTAGTGGTACATTGTGTACCATATACATTGTGCCAGATAAAGCGTTGCTGATGATTGCCGCCGCCAAAGTAAAATACCTCCAGGAGCAGATTGCCCGCAATGACGATACCTTTGCTTATAAAGAGCTGTTTGTATCGTTCTACAATCCATTACTGCGTTTCGCCATCACATTAGTAAAATCTAAAGAGCAAGGAGAAGAAGTAGTATCAGATGTGTTTGTAAACGTGTGGGAAAAAAGAAAACGCATCAACAGCATCAGCAATTTAAAAGTCTATCTCTTCATTGCCGTTAAAAATACCGCACTTAATTACCTAAGCCGGCAAAACAAAAACCTTACTGATAACGTAGACGAAGCCGGTATAGAATTCAAAAGCATTTATTTTGATCCCGAGCAGTTGATGGTCACGGCCGAAATGGTGGCACGCATAAAAAATGCCATTGAGCAATTACCACCCAAATGCAAGCTCATCTTTAAGCTGATAAAAGAAGAAGAACTCAAATACCGCGATGTGGCAGAGATACTGGGCGTATCAGTAAAAACCGTGGAAAGCCAGATAGCCATCGCCTTAAAAAAGATAGGCGCCACCATTCATTTTGATGCCAGCAAGGCGATTGTTGCGAGGTGATAGTTTTTAGTTTGGAGTTCGGGAGTTCATAGTTCCGGAGTTCCGAGTTCCGGAGTTTATAGTTCGGTAGTTCAAAGTTCAGGAGTTCCGAGTTCCGGAGTTTATAGTTTTGACGGTTAAATTTCGCAAACCGTTGTGCCCGCCGTCCCGCCCGTTCGCTCCGTGAAACCATCTGCGAATCTGCGGCAGAATATTGTTGGTGAAAACACCAACAACGGCGGCAAACCGTTGTGCCCGCTGCCTCGCCCACCCGCTGCGAGAAACCGCTGCCTCGCCCACCCGCTGCGAGAAACCATCTGCGAATCTGCGGCAGAATATTGTTGGTGAAAACACCAAGAATGGCGGCAAAACAAGCCAACCGCTGCGCCCGCTGCCTCGCCCACCCGCCGCGTGAAACCCACCGCGAGAAACCGCCGCCTCGCCCACCCGCTGCGAGAAACCCACCGCAAACATTTTTGACTTTTAACTTTTGAATTTTGACTTTGAAATTTTGACTTTGTAAAATTTATTTAAGAATGCCTTAGGGGTTTTTACTCATTTGCTTGTCCTTAACAAATACACAGCCATTTTTATTACTAACTGATTGCATGCCAAACAATAAGATCTGGGAACTGACCGCAAAAAAACTATCCGGCGAAGCCAACGAGGAAGAATTGGCCGAACTGGAAAGCCTGTTAAAGGTGAATGCAGACCTGCATTATCCCATGCAAACAGTGGCCGATCTCTGGCACCATGCCACCCCAGATACCGAAGATGCCCACCTCGCCTTCACGCGCCATACAGACCGCATGAAAGAAATGGGTCTTGATGTAGCCGCGCAGGAACCAGTCACTTACGCATCACCCGCCAATAAAAAAAGAAAATACCTGCTCTCATCGCTTTCTATCATGACCGTATTGGTCAGCGGTTATTTTGCTTATTCATTATGGTCTTCGCCCATTGCCCCAAAACCGGCAAAACCTGAGGCAGACAAAAGCGAAGTCTCTACCAAATACGGCTCGCGCACCAAACTGCAGTTGCCAGATGGTACCCAGGTATGGTTAAACTCGGGTAGTAAATTGTCGTATGATAAAACCTATGGCAATGGCCTCAGAGAAGTTATGCTTTCCGGCGAAGCATATTTTGATGTGGTAAAAAATGCCGCACACCCCTTTGTAATTCATACCAACGCCATTGATATTAAAGTACTCGGCACCGCCTTCAATGTAAAATCATTTCCCGGAGAGAAAAATACAGAAACAAGCCTCATCCGCGGCAGTATTGAAGTTACCTTCCGTAACCGCCCGGCAGAAAAAATCATTCTCAAACCAAATGAGAAGCTGATAACCGCCAATGATGATACCACCGCCCGCCAATCCACCGCACCCAACAACACACCAATTGCAGCAGCAAAAAACCCAGCTTCACCATCAGAACCAATTGTGCTGGTAAGCCACCTTACTTACACCAATATAGACAGTACGGTTATTGAAACATCGTGGATGGAAAACAAGCTGATTTTCCGCAGCGAAAGTTTTGAAGACCTGGCCATCAGAATGGAACGCTGGTATGGCGTAACCATCCGCTTTGCAGATGATGCCATGAAGCCCAAAAAAGTGAACGGCGTTTTTGAAAACGAAACCATACAGCAGGCGTTGAAAGCTTTGCAGCTGGTAACCCCGTTCAACTACAAAATCAATAAAAACGAGATTGTGATTTCGTCTAAATAATAACCAATTGCTTAAACTAAACTTTCCTGTATGAGACAAACTAAACCCACGTAAAAATAAACAGGGTACCGTTGGCGCGGAACCCTGTAAGGTAAACCAGACAATTGCGTTGACGCCCCTTTTTCATCGGGGGCTTCTCATCTTTCACCTTTCAACTAAAAGTATGAAAAAAAACCATTTGGTGCCTTTATTCTTCCGGGGGTACCGGAGGCACAATTTTTTAAAGACGATCCTGATTATGAAATTAACGACGGCCTTGCTTTTGCTCACATGCTTCCAGGTGTCGGCTAAGGTGTTTTCACAAAACAATATCACACTCCGGCTCCAATCTACCGAACTCAAAAAAGTACTGTCTATCATTGAAAGAAAAAGCAGTTACCGCTTTTTGTACACAGATGAGACGGTAAAAAACGGGGTAAAAGTAGATGTGGAAGCCAACAATACACCGGTTACCGATGTGCTCGATAAATTGTTTGCCAATCGCCTGCTCTCCTATAAAATATTGGAAAACAATCTGGTGGTTATTACCAATCGTAATATGGAAGTAACCGAAACAAAAGTGTCGGGTAAAATAACTTCCTCTACTGGTGAAGTATTACCCGGTGTTACGGTTTCAGTAAAAGGCAGCAGCCTGGGCACGCAAACAGATGCCGCAGGTAATTTTACGCTTACCGTGCCAGACAATGCAGTGCTGGTTATTTCTTATGTTGGTTATGTAAGCCAGGAAATACCGGTTACCGGCCGCACCAGCATCAACATCAGCCTGGTGGCATCCACCCAAAAAATGGATGAAGTAGTGGTAATTGGTTATGGAACTGCCAGCAAAAGAGACCTTACCGGATCCATCGTAAAAGTATTGGGTAAAGACATTGCAGACAAACCCAATACCAACCCTGTTTCTTCTTTACAGGCAAAAGTAGCCGGCTTATCAGTAGTGAACGACGGTCGCCCAGGCGAAGACCCAGATATCCGCATCCGCGGTACCATCAGCATTGGCTCGGTTCACCCGCTGTATGTGGTAGACGGAATTTTGAACGATGATATCAAATTCTTAAACCCCAACGATATTGAGTCCATCGAAGTATTAAAAGACCCTTCTTCACTGGCCATCTTTGGTGTTCGTGGTGCTGCAGGTGTAATTATTGTAACCACCAAAAAAGCAAAAGCCGGGCAAATTACCGTAAACGTAAACAGCACTTTTGGTGCAAAGAAACTGGTGGATGCCGTAAAAGTGGCCGACGGTCCGCAGTTTAAATTGTTGTTGAATGAAGAAGCCAATAACAGGATCATCGACAATGCAGGTGACCTGGGGCTGAGAAGTTTTTATGACACCCACATATCCAAATGGACGGGTAATACTGACTGGCAGAAAGCCATTACCAGAACAGCCATCTTTAACACTAACAACGTAAGCGTTTCTGGTGCCAGCGAAAAGAACAAATTTTATATGGGTGTAGGTTATACAAAAGACCAGGGCCTTGTAAAACATGTACAGCTCGAAAAAATTCAGCTTTCTATCAACGATGAATACAAAGTAAACAACATCATTAAAGTTGGCTTTACCCTTAATACATCAAAAGAAAAACTGCCTTTTGATGCCAACGGGCAATTTAGTGATGCCAGAAGAATTGCGCCTGTTGTGCAGCCCTACTTTCCTGAACAAGACCTTTATTCTACGCTGCCCAACATTCAGAACACCTTGTCTAACCCGTTGATGCAGATCGATTACAAGTACAACGCCAATCCAAAAGACAGGTACAGGGTAGTAGGTAGCATTTTTGCCGAGGTAAACATCTTAAAAAACCTTACCGCCCGCGCAACGTGGTATGGCGACTGGACCAGCCAGCGCGATGTATTATATACACCCATCTTCAATGCATACAATCCTGACGGCGCCAACAACACGCCATCCATTGATAAAATATCTGTAGTATCTAAAGTGAGCGACGACCGCTACGATACCAAAAAATGGCAACAGGATTATGTGCTGACCTACAAGAAAAATTTTGGTGCGCACAGCCTCACCGCTACTTATGGATTTGAAACGTATTTCAAAAGCTATAACAAGCTGCACGGCCAGGTAGAACAAAAATCAAACGGCGATCCTATTCCGAACGACAAACGTTTCTGGAATATAGACAATGGTTTTGGTGACCCTTCCAGCAAGGTATCCAGCTCTGCGCAATATGAGCAGGCCACCGCTTCACACCTGGCGCGTGTGCTGTACAGCTACCAGGGCAAGTACTTCTTCAACGCCTCATTCAGAAGAGATGGATCGTATGCCTTTTTTAAGAATGGCAATACCTGGGATAATTTCTATGCCTTTGGTGCCGCCTGGAATCTTGCAAAAGAAAACTTCATGGCCAGCCAGACATTCTTTAATGAATTCAAACTGAAAGGCTCATGGGGTTTACTGGGTAACCAGAGTACGTATGATGAGAACAACAACTACCCGCTGTATCCTGCATTGCTTAACAACACGTCACCCATATTCGGCCAGTTTGTTTACCCCGCTTATTCACAGGCTTATTTGCCGTTTGGCGATTTACATTGGGAACACGTGAAAGCGATGGAAGCAGGATTTGAATTTCAGGCCATCAACAACAAACTGCATTTTGAAGCCCTGTATTACAAAAAGAAAACAGAAGGTTTTCTGGTGCAGGTACCCGGCATTGCCGGTGCAACAGGAGGTTTGGGCAACACGGGTGATATAGAAAACAAAGGGTTTGAATTTTCAGCCAGCTGGAACCAGAATATCACAAAAGACTTGTCCTTTACAGTTAGTGGTAACCTGTCCACCATAAAAAACAAAGTGCTTGCGCTGAGCAATACCGGTTATAAACTGGCAGCGGGAGAAACCAACCCCAACCAAACTGAAGCAGGATACCCCATTGGCTATTTCTATGGTTTTGTAACCGATGGCGTTTATCAAACACCTGCAGAGCTCACTGCTGTTCCGGTAAGCCTTTCAGGAGGCACACCTGCGGTAGGAGACTTAAGATTTAAAGATGTAAACGGAGATAAAAAAATAACCGATGACGACCGTACCATCATTGGCAACCCAACACCCAAATTTACGTATGGTGGATCAGTAGGTATCAACTACAAGAATTTTAACCTGGGTGTTGATGTAGGCGGTGTATCAGGCAACCAGATTTACAGAATTTGGGGTATTTCAGAAAACCAGTTCTCTTTGTATAACTATGCAATAGACAAACTGGATCGCTGGCACGGAGCAGGTACATCTAATACCATTCCTATTTTGAACAACGGCCGCAAGATCAACCGTCTTCCGTCTACACTGGGTATTGAAAGCGGCAGCTACTTCCGCATCCGTAACCTGCAATTGGGTTATAACCTGCCGGCACAGTTGCTGACCAAAGTGAACATTAAAATGGTACGTGTATTTGTAAATGTGCAGAACCTGAAAACATTTAAAAAGAATGCAGGTTATTCACCAGAGTTTGGCGGAACCGCACAAACCGCTGCCATTTCATTTGGTTTAGACAATGCAGATGCACAGGGCGCATTGCCCCGTATTTTCACCGGAGGCGTGAGCATCACTTTTTAATTTAATTAGCTAAAACATTTTTATATGAAAAGAATCAAAACCGTTTTTTGGGGGCTTGTGCTGGTCTTGCTGGTGGCAACGGTTGCAGGCTGTAAGAAATTCTTAGACCGCAAACCACTCTCTGCAACACTGGATGATATACCAGGTGGTGGTGTAGAAGGACAGATACTAGGTTTATATGGCGCCATTCGTTTTCCTGATGCATCAGGCAACGGCTTTGGCGGTATTATGTGGCTGGGTTTGCACGCCATCCGCAGCGAAGATGCAGATGCCACCGCTGACCCTAACGGTACCGGCTATGCGAATATATTTGACCGGTTTAACTATGCAGTAGACGACTGGGGGCCCAACACCTATTACGAGCAGCATTATAAACTGCAGGCGCTCGCCAATACCGCTATTCAAACCATTGACTCATTGAATTTGACCGATGCAGATAACCAACGCAGAAAAGGAGAAGCCATGTTTTTCCGCGCGCTTACGTATTTTGATATTGTACGGGTATATGGCGAAGCACCATTGATCCTGAAACGGATTTACAATCCTGCAGACGCCAATGTGCCTAAATCAACTGCCGCACAAATCTATGCAGCCATTGATGCAGACTTAACATTTGCCGAAGCCCACCTGCCGGTAACCTGGGTTACTTCTACTGGTGACAACAAGTACCCCGGCCGTTTAACAGTAGGTGCAGCAAAAGCATTGCATGCCAGAACATATATGCAACGCGGACTGTTTGCCCAAGCGCTCACACTTTCTAAAGATGTGATAGCGTCAAACCAATACGACCTGGAACCAAACTTTGGACAACTCTGGACCAACGCCGGAGAAAATTCCAAAGAACGCATTTTTGATATACAGGCCTATCAGACTGCCGGCCGTAAAGATGATTACTGGAGCTGGTGGGGAACAGAGCAGGGCATCCGCGGACCTGGCGATTGGAACCTTGGTTGGGGTTATAACATTCCTACACAAAAACTAGTGGATGCTTTTGAACCAGGCGATCCCAGGAAGTTTGAAACCATTTTATTTTCCGGTGCGCGCGATGATACTGCAGGCAGCCGTGGCTATGGCCGCATATTGCCTGGTTACCCGGGTACACTGAACGTGCCTTATTGGCCCAAGAAAACTTATGCCAACCCAGCCGACCAGGTGCTGGTGGGCGACGTAACAGGCGCTGCTTATATTAACCAGCCCATTGTGCGCTATGCAGATGTATTACTGATGGCCGCCGAGGCCGCCAATGAAACGGGCGATGTGCCTACCGCAGAAGCATCACTGGAAAAAGTAAGAAACAGGGCAAGGAATGGCAACGCCGCCGTATTGCCGAAAGTTATATTTGCCAATAAAAACCAGATGCGAACGGCTATCAAACACGAGCGCATGGTAGAGTTGGCCCTGGAGGGCGGCCGCTTCTTTGATTTGGTGCGATGGGGCGATGCGCCAACGGTGTTGGGTCCATTGGGGTATCAACCTAAAAATGAACTCTACCCGCTTCCAAAACCTGAAGTAGATAAATCGAATGGGGTGCTAAAACAAAACCCGAATTATTAATCAACTATTTTGTTCAGTCGCCTGCAGTAATATGCGGGCGACTGAATTTTATAGCGAATGTCGCCACCCGCGGTCAGCGTGCGGTCGGCACCGCAGGTCAGACCGCCGAAGCACATGCGGTCGGCACCGCAGGTCAGACCGCCGAAGCACATGCGGTCGGTACCGCAGGTCAGACCGCCAAAGCAGCATCGCTCGCTACCGCAGGTCAGACCGCCGAAGCACATGCGGTCGGTACCGCAGGTCAGACCGCCAAAGCAGCATCGCTCGCTACCGCAGGTCAGACAAGAAAAGCATTGTACATTACACAACCTTTATACATAAACGCAACCCAACGCTCACCAACAGCTACAACAGGTAAAGCACCATGTATGATTAGAATGCGAAATTTTTTTCTGTTCATTACTGCCTGCATTTTTTTTATTGCCTGCTCAGATGATAAAAAAACATTTACCACGGTGCCAGCCACTGCTTCCCATATTAATTTTGCCAACAACCTCGAAAGCCGCAAAGGCTTTGGCATTCTGTATTATTTATATTATTACAACGGCGGCGGTGTAGCCACGGGCGATATCAACAACGATGGGTTGCCCGATATGTATTTTACTGCTAACAGCAAAGGCAATAACAAACTCTATCTCAACAAAGGCAATTTTGAGTTTGAAGATATTACGCAAGAGGCCGGTGTAGCTGGCACTTCCGACTGGTGTACCGGTGTAACCATGGCCGATGTAAATGGGGATGGCTTCCTGGATATCTATGTATGCTCTATACAGAATGCATACGGGCTGCAGGGCCGCAACCAGTTATTTATAAACAATGGCGCTTCGGCAGCCGCTGTTGGCGCGGGCCGGCGTGCGGTAACTTTTACCGAAAGCGCAGAAAAATATGGTTTGAACCTGGCCGCATTTTCTACACAGGCCGCATTTTTTGATTACGACCACGATGGCGACCTGGATTGCTACGTGCTCAACCAATCGCACCAGCCCAATCAGAATATAACGGATACCATTAACCGCCGTAAGGTGGATGCCAATTCGGGCGACCGGCTGTACCGGAACGATGTCAGCACCTCCGGAAAGTTTACCGATGTAACGGCCGAGGCCGGTATTTACCAGGGAAGCCTTGGATACGGTTTAGGCCTTGCCGTATCAGATCTTAATAACGACGGCTGGGACGATATCTATGTAGGCAATGATTTTCATGAGAACGATTACTACTACATCAACACCGGTAAAGGAAGTTTTACGGATGGCAGTTACAGTCATTTCCGGCATTTCTCACGCTTTAGTATGGGTAATGATATTGCCGATTATGATAACGACGGCCAACCAGATGTGGTAACGGTGGATATGCTGCCTGGTGAAGAAAAAATATTGAAGACCTACGGCAGCGATGAGAACATGGACATCTACAAATACAAAATAATACGAAATGGTTTTCAATACCAATATTCGCGCAATGCCTTGCAGCATAACAATGGTAATGGTCAAAGCTTTAGCGATGTGGCGCTGGCTGCTGACGTGGCCGCTACCGACTGGAGCTGGAGCCCACTGCTGGCAGATTTTGATAACGATGGTAATAAAGACCTGTTTGTTACCAGTGGTATTGTAAAACGGCCGGTAGATCTGGACTACATTAAATTTGTTTCTAACCTTGTCAATACCCGTGCAAATACAGCGGGCGACAAAGACGAAGAAGCGTTAAAACAAATGCCCGATGGCGCTTCGCACCCATTCTTTTTTAAAGGAGATGGCAAGAACCATTTTGAAGATGTAAGCAATGCATGGGGTACCGGTAGTATGAAAGGCTACTATAACGGTGCTGCGTATGCGGATTTGGATAATGATGGCGATTTGGATATTGTGGTAAACGCATTGAACGGCCCTGCGGTGTTGTTTAAGAACAATGCAGTGGCTACCAACTGGCTGAGCTTATCTTTTAAGGGCGATGGTATGAACACCAGCGGCATCGGGGCTAAAGCCTGGGTGTTTGCAGGTGGCAGCATGCAATACCAGGAACTGATGCTTACGCGCGGCTTTCAATCGTCTGTAGAACCACGGCTGCATATTGGGCTGGGTGCTGCGGTTAAAGCCGATAGTATACTAATTGTATGGCCAGATCAGAAGTACCAGGTCATAAAAGAGGTGAAGAGTAATCAGCCACTCATCATCCAACAAAAAGATGCAGCGGGTGTGTTTGATTACGCCACGCGTTTTCCATTGCCCAAAGCCATACTTACTGATATTACCGGCAGCATCACCTGCAACTGGCAGCACAAAGAAGATGCATTTACTGATTTTAACAGCCAGTACCTGATACCGCACGAACAAAGTACCCGTGGCCCCAAACTGGCAGTGGCCGATGTAAATAAAGACGGCCTGGAAGATATGTATGTCTGCGGCGCCATTGGCCAGGGCGGTAGTTTACTAATGCAAACCAAAGAAGGCAACTTTATAGCAACAGATACCGCCGTGTTCAGCAAATCTAAAAGCAATGAAGGGGTAGATGCCGTATTCTTTGATGCCAATAACGATGGTAACCTGGATCTGTACGTGGTAAGCGGCGGCAATGAATATGCAGATGGCAACCCTGCATTGCAGGATCATTTGTACATCAACGACGGTAAAGGCAGGTTCAGTGAACCCATCAATGCCCTTCCCGCTATACTGGTCAACAAATCAACGGTAGCGGTGGCAGATATAGACAAGGATGGCGACATGGATATCTTTACCGGCGGACTGGCCGATGCACGCAAATACGGCATCGCCCAAAGTTCTTACCTGTTACTCAACGATGGCAAAGGCAATTACCAACAGACCGATAGCACTATCATCAACCTGAATAGCATCGGCATTACAACCACTGCTTCATTTGCTGACATCAACAAAGACGGCTGGCCCGATTTACTAGTCACCGGCGAATGGATGCCGCTCAAAGTCTACCTCAACAACAAAGGGAAATTTACAGTAACAGACCTCCCTCAATCCACGGGTCTGTGGCAAACCATACAAACAGCGGATGTGAACGGCGATGGCAATATAGATATACTGGCGGGCAACTGGGGCCATAACAGCAAGCAATGGTCGGGCAAACAGGGTCCGCTAAAATTATACATCAAAGACTTTGACAAGAATGGTTCAACCGAACAGGTGATGTGCTACACGGTCAACAACCAGGAATATACTTTTTTAGCCAAGGATGAACTGGAGCAGGCGCTACCGGTACTAAAGAAAGGTTACCTCACTTACCGGGAAGTAGCCGGCAAAACGGTGCAATACCTGTTTGATGACCTGTTTAAAGATTATACAGAACTAAAAGCTGAAACCTTGAGTTCATCAGTATTTACAGGCGATGGCAGGGGTGGCTTTACCAGAACGGATCTGCCGGAGCAACTACAACTGGCACCGGTGTTTGCATTTACCGCACTTACACCCAATCAATGGCTGGCGGGCGGCAACTTTTATGGGGTGTTACCATACGAAGGGCGCTATGATGCATTGCAACCGACATGGTTTGGGTGGACAGGCAACGCAATTAAAACACAAGGCATCTTATCCAACATTACAGGCGAGGTACGCGATGCAAAATGGATACACAACACCCAACGGGGCGATGTACTGGTAATAGCAAGGAACAATCAACCCTTATTGTTTTTTAAAGTAAATAAGTAAACGAAAAGCATTGTCTTAATGCCGGCGGTTATGGAGAGAAGCAAAACGCAGCATCGAAAAGCATACGAGGGTCCGGCCGGCAGGAGGCGATTTTATAAAAGTTCTTTACTAAGAACATTTAATTATCATTTGATAGATGATATGAATCATTGGTATAAAATAGTTATTGTCATTTTTATTGCGCTGGCAATAACATCGTGCAAACAAGCTAACACTATGTTTGAAACCGTAAGTGCAGGCGCCTCTGGCATTACGTTTACAAATCCGCTTCCCGAGAACGAACAACTCAATGCATTTTACTTTGCCAATTATTACAACGGTGGCGGTGTAGCCACGGGCGATATCAACAACGATGGGTTGCCCGATATTTATTTTACGGCCAACAGCAAAGGCAACAACAAACTCTATCTCAACAAAGGCAATTTTGAGTTTGAAGACATTACGCAACAAGCCGGTGTGGGTGGTACTTCCGACTGGTGTGCCGGTGTAACCATGGCCGATGTAAATGGCGATGGTTTTCTGGATATATATATTTGCGCCGTTAGCAATAAGCTGGGTTTGCAGGGCCGGAATCAATTATATATAAATAAGGGCGCTTCCACCCCCGCTGTTGGTGCGGCCCCGGGTACGGTAGCGTTCACTGAAAGTGCAGAAAAATATGGGTTGGCGGTACAGGGCTTTTCCTGCCAGGCCGCATTTTTTGATTACGACCACGATGGCGACCTGGATTGCTACGTACTTAACCAGTCAGACAAACACAATGCCGCTATCATTGACACCGCTGCCCGCCGCACCTTTGATGCCAACGCTGCCGATCACCTTTTTAGAAATGATATCAGTAGCACAGGTAAATTCACTGATGTATCTGCCGAAGCCGGCATCTACCAAAGCAAACTTGGCTTTGGACTCGGTCTTGCCGTATCAGATCTGAACAACGACGGTTGGGATGATATTTATGTAGGCAATGATTTTCATGAGAACGATTACTACTATATCAATACCGGTAAAGGAAGTTTTACGGATGGCAGTTATAGTCATTTCAGGCATTTCTCGCGCTTTAGTATGGGTAATGATATTGCTGATTACGATAACGATGGCCAACCTGATATTGTTACAGCAGACATGCTGCCCGCCGAAGAAAAAGTTTTAAAGACGTATGGAAGCGATGAGCGCGTTGATATTTATAATTATAAAATCATCGGCAACGGTTATCAATACCAGTATTCAAGAAACAGTTTGCAGCACAACAATGGCAACGGCCAGAGTTTTAGCGATGTGGCACTGGCCGCCGGCGTAGCCGCTACCGACTGGAGCTGGAGCCCGCTGCTGGCAGATTTTGACAACGACGGTAACAAAGATCTGTTCATCACCAGCGGTATCATAAAAAGAACAGCCGACCTTGATTATGCCAAATACCGCAATAACGCAGGCGATCAAAAATCATTAACCGACGCCAGGTCCGTAGATAAAAAAATGCTGGATGCCATTCCTGAAGGTTCATCCTACTGTTACATGTATGCAGGCAATGGAACAGGCGGCTTTACAGACTACGCCGCCGCCTGGGGCATTAAAGACAAAAAAGGCTACTATAACGGTGCTGCGTATGCGGATTTGGATAATGATGGCGATTTGGATATTGTGGTAAACGCATTGAACGGCCCTGCGGTGTTGTTTAAGAACAATGCAGTGGCTACCAACTGGCTGAGCTTATCTTTTAAGGGCGATGGTATGAACACCAGCGGCATCGGGGCTAAAGCCTGGGTGTTTGCAGGTGGCAGCATGCAATACCAGGAACTGATGCTTACGCGCGGCTTTCAATCGTCTGTAGAACCACGGCTGCATATTGGGCTGGGTGCTGCGGTTAAAGCCGATAGTATACTAATTGTATGGCCAGATCAGAAGTACCAGGTCATAAAAGAGGTGAAGAGTAATCAGCCACTCATCATCCAACAAAAAGATGCAGCGGGTGTGTTTGATTACGCCACGCGTTTTCCATTGCCCAAAGCCATACTTACTGATATTACCGGCAGCATCACCTGCAACTGGCAGCACAAAGAAGATGCATTTACTGATTTTAACAGCCAGTACCTGATACCGCACGAACAAAGTACCCGTGGCCCCAAACTGGCAGTGGCCGATGTAAATAAAGACGGCCTGGAAGATATGTATGTCTGCGGCGCCATTGGCCAGGGCGGTAGTTTACTAATGCAAACCAAAGAAGGCAACTTTATAGCAACAGATACCGCCGTGTTCAGCAAATCTAAAAGCAATGAAGGGGTAGATGCCGTATTCTTTGATGCCAATAACGATGGTAACCTGGATCTGTACGTGGTAAGCGGCGGCAATGAATATGCAGATGGCAACCCTGCATTGCAGGATCATTTGTACATCAACGACGGTAAAGGCAGGTTCAGTGAACCCATCAATGCCCTTCCCGCTATACTGGTCAACAAATCAACGGTAGCGGTGGCAGATATAGACAAGGATGGCGACATGGATATCTTTACCGGCGGACTGGCCGATGCACGCAAATACGGCATCGCCCAAAGTTCTTACCTGTTACTCAACGATGGCAAAGGCAATTACCAACAGACCGATAGCACTATCATCAACCTGAATAGCATCGGCATTACAACCACTGCTTCATTTGCTGACATCAACAAAGACGGCTGGCCCGATTTACTAGTCACCGGCGAATGGATGCCGCTCAAAGTCTACCTCAACAACAAAGGGAAATTTACAGTAACAGACCTCCCTCAATCCACGGGTCTGTGGCAAACCATACAAACAGCGGATGTGAACGGCGATGGCAATATAGATATACTGGCGGGCAACTGGGGCCATAACAGCAAGCAATGGTCGGGCAAACAGGGTCCGCTAAAATTATACATCAAAGACTTTGACAAGAATGGTTCAACCGAACAGGTGATGTGCTACACGGTCAACAACCAGGAATATACTTTTTTAGCCAAGGATGAACTGGAGCAGGCGCTACCGGTACTAAAGAAAGGTTACCTCACTTACCGGGAAGTAGCCGGCAAAACGGTGCAATACCTGTTTGATGACCTGTTTAAAGATTATACAGAACTAAAAGCTGAAACCTTGAGTTCATCAGTATTTACAGGCGATGGCAGGGGTGGCTTTACCAGGACGGATCTGCCGGAGCAACTACAACTGGCACCGGTGTTTGCATTTACCGCACTTACACCCAATCAATGGCTAGGGGCTGGTAACTTTTATGGGGTGTTACCATACGAAGGACGCTATGACGCATTGCAACCGACATGGTTCGGGTGGACAGGCACTGCAATCAAAACACAAGGCATCTTACCCAACATAACAGGCGAGGTGCGCGATGCAAAATGGATACACAATACGCAACGGGGCGATGTACTGGTAATAGCAAGGAACAATCAACCCTTATTGTTTTTTACAATGACTAAATAAAAGATTCCATAACAATAGAATTCGAATTAAAGAACTGTTTTAAAGTTGCCGGTATGAGACATTATTTATTGACGCTGTTAATAGCAGTAGGTAGCTGCACGGGTATTTGTGCACAAAAAAAGCCTGCCCCTGTGGCAAACAAAACCCAGGCGCGTTCCATGAACTTATCAGACTCTGCCTTGCTGGATTTGGTGCAGCAACAAACCTTCCGCTACTTCTGGGACTTTGCGCACCCCGTAAGCGGGCTGGCAAGAGAAAGAAGTAATACGGATGCGGGATATGGACATGAAACCGTTACCACTGGCGGCACGGGGTTTGGCATCATGGCAGTTATTACGGCCGCAGAAAGAGGTTGGATAACCCGCGATACAGCTGCGCGGTTCATGCGTAAGATGGTGAACTTTTTATTGAAAGCAAATGCCTACCATGGTGCTTTTCCCCATTGGCTGGATGGTGCTACCGGTAAAACAATCCCCTTTAGTCGCAAAGACGATGGCGGGGACCTGGTAGAAACTTCTTACCTCTTTCAGGGACTGCTTTGCGCCCGGCAATATTTTAACCGCGATAACCCGGTGGAAAATGAATTCAGGAATAAGTTTAACTGGTTATGGACGGGTATTGAATGGAACTGGTATACCCAGGGCCAGGAAGTATTGTACTGGCACTGGAGCCCCAATAACGGCTGGGCGATGAATTTTCCGGTACGTGGGTTTAATGAATGCATGATCATGTATGTGCTGGCTGCAAGTGCCGAGCAATACCCGGTAACCGCAGCCGTATACCACCGTGGTTGGGCAGAAAGCAATTTCTTTAAAAATGGCAAACAGTTTTACGGTTATACATTGCCGCTAGGTTTTGACTATGGCGGGCCCTTGTTCTTCTCTCAATATTCATTTTTGGGGCTTGACCCGCGCGGTTTAAAAGACCGGTATGCCGATTACTGGCAACAGAATAAAAATCACACGCTGATCAATCGCGCCTATTGTGTAGATAATCCAAAAAAATTTAAAGGCTATGGCGAGAATTGTTGGGGGTTGACGGCATCAGACACTTACAATGGGTACAATGCATTTTCACCTACCAATGATGAAGGAACTATAACGCCTACAGCGGCATTATCGGCTTTTCCGTATACGCCTAACTATTCAATGCAAGCGCTGAAACATTTTTATTATGACCTGGGCGATAAAATATGGGGCGAATACGGCTTTACCGATGCGTTTAATGAAACACAAAACTGGTACGCTAAAAGTTACCTGGCCATAGATCAGGGACCTATTGTGGCCATGATTGAAAATTACCGTTCTGGTTTATGCTGGAAACTTTTTATGAGCTGCCCGGAAATTCAGCATGGGTTGAAGAAGCTGGGTTTTCAAAGTCCGTGGTTGAAAAATTAAATGATGAAAATGGTTGTTGGATGCAACTGCAGGCATTGATATGGCCACTTACTGATGACTATTACAAACGATTGCTATGCTTAAAAAACTGATGGTGCTTTTTGCATTTTTTCTATTTATTTATTCTGTACATGCCCAGAACAAAAAAAAGCCGGGGGCTACTTATCCGGATTCCATTGCACCGGTAGGCATCATAAAAGGCCTGTCGGATACTGCGTTATTAGAGCTGGTGCAAAAGCAAACCTTTCGTTTCTTCTGGCATTACGCGCATCCCATAAGTGGTCTGGCAAGAGAGCGGGATAATACAGTAAGAGGCGATTATTATTGGGATTTTATCAACGAAGCATATGATGAGCCCAACTTTAGTAGCGGCACGTATGGCCCCGAGGCATGCGCCATTGGTGGAACAGGTTTTGGTATTATGGCCACCATTGTGGCCACCGAAAGAAAATGGATTGGCCGGGATACAGCGTTGCGCCGACTGGTAAAGATGATTGATTTTTTGAACAAGGCAGATAGTTACCATGGCATTTTTCCGCATTTTATGAATGGCGCCACCGGCAAAACCATTGCATTCGGTAAACTGGATGACGGTGCAGACCTGGTAGAAACCAGCTACCTGCTCATGGGTTTTCTTTGCGCCCGCGAATACTTCAATGGCGATACGCCCTTAGAAAAATATTTTCGCAGCCGGGTCGCACAACTCTGGAACACCGCCAACTGGAACTGGCATGCCAAAGGAGGCAACACCTTACTATACTGGCATTGGAGCCCATGGAATGATTTTGATATGAACTTCCCCATCCGCGGGTGGAATGAATGCCTGATCACTTTTATTATGTCTGCATCATCGCCCACACATGCTATACCCGCCGATGTGTATTTCAACAGTTTTGTAAACAGCGCTTCCTACAACAACGGCAAAACATATTACGGCCACAAACTACCGCTGGGCTTTGAGTATGGTGGCCCGTTGTTCTTTGCACATTATACTTTTATGGGCGTCAATCCGCGCGGGTTGGAAAGCTACCAGGTAAACTATTGGGAACAAAATCTGAACCACACGCTGATCAACCGCGATTACTGTATCGATAACCCAAAAAAATTCAAAGGCTATGGCGCAAACTGCTGGGGGTTAACAGCGGGCGATAGCTATAAAGGTTATGTAGCCCATTGCCCGCAGGAAGATATGGGGGTTATACAACCTACCGCTGCCTTATCCTCTTTCCCTTATACACCAGAATATTCCATGCAGGCATTGCGGCATTTCTATGATGATTTGGGCGATAAAATCTGGGGCGAGTATGGTTTTGCCGATGGGTTCAGTGAATCGCATAACTGGTATGCCAAAACGCATTTGGCCATAGACCAGGGGCCTATCATTGTAATGATAGAAAATTACCGGAGTGGTTTGCTGTGGAATTTATTTATGAAGATACCCGATGTGCAAGGCGGTTTAAAGAAACTAGGTTTTAAAAGTCCTGACATAAAATAACGGAAAAGGTAATTTGCTTTCACTACCGGTGACACGGGTGTGGTTCTCAGATTGCCATTCAACCTTTTGCAACATTTGAAAATTGTCAACAATGGAAAAAGAAATCTCACGCGCACGGTTTTTACAGTACACGGCTTTTGCGGGAGCCGCAGCCATGCTGTCATCGCTGGAAAGTTTGGCGGCACCCGCTAAAAAACTAAAAGTAGCGGTCATTGGCTGCGGAAGTGTCAGCAATCGCTATATACCGCACCTGCAAACTTCTTCGTTGATTGAAATAGTAAGCCTTTGCGATATTAAATATGAGCGCGCACAGGAACAAAATAAAAAATACAACGTACATGCCGCTACGTATCCACATATTGATAAAATGCTCGCCGGTGTTCCGTTTGATATGATGATTACCACTACCGATATGCAACTGCATGGCGAACTGAATAAAAAAGCATTGCTGGCCGGTAAACATGTGTGGAGCGAAAAGCCAATGGCGAATACCTATGCAGAAGGCCGTGCATTATTTGAACTGGCAAAGAAAAAAGGCCTGCGCATTTGGGGTGCACCTGCTGTGGTAAACAGCCCGCAGTTTGCTTTTATGAACAAATGCCTGCAAGAAAAAAAACTTGGCCGTGTAGCCAGCGCCCACGGGCAATATGGCCATACCGGCCCCACGTGGAGCGCCTTTTTTTATGAAAAAGGTGGCGGCAGTATGCCGGATCTTGGCGTTTACAATATGGCTACGCTCACCGGTTTGCTGGGGCCTGCTAAAAACGTAATGGCCATGACCAGCATTGTGAATCCGGAACGCACCGTAGACGATAAAGGCAAAGTTAAAGTGGAAGCCGAAGACAATGCGCATATATTGCTGGAACATGATAAAGGCGCCATCTCTCACGTGATGTGCGGTTTCAATTATTTTGACCCGCATGGCCATGAGGCAAAAGGACAAACCCTTCATTCTATCCAAATTTTTGGCGATTACGGAAACATGCGGCTGGTGGGTTATGATTGGGAACCATTGGGTGTGTGGCTGGATACATCGTGGACGGAGCCGGCAAAATTGTACCATGAAAATCCGGAAGGCTTTCAATGGCAGGAAGGTGCTACCAAAGTGGGCGAGTCGCTGGTAAATAATATTGAACCCCGCATTGCTGCCGAGCATGCATTGCATGTGCTGGAGATCATTGAAGCTGCACGGGCGTCCTCTGCCAGCGGTAAAAAAATTGCCTTGCAATCAAGTTTTACCTGGCCAATGGTATGAAATTAAAATGCGTATTCTTTGAACAAAGCATTAAAAAAATAACGGAACTTACTATTCAATTTTGGCATTAAAATGCTTACTGCTGTTCAGTTAAAGCCAAAAAGGAAAACGCAGCATCGAAAAGCGTAGCCGGCCTGAGGCCGTCTTGCAAAAGAAATCAGTAATAAGTGAATAATTATGATTCCATATCAACCTGTACAAGTATTATGTAACGGCTAATAGCAAACAGCTTGCAGCGCTAAAACCAACTCTCATGGCAAACTTTCAACTTTCTTCAGCACAGGTAGCAGATTATAACCGCGATGGTTATGTAATTGTGAGAAATTTTTTACAGCAGGAAGAAGTAAACAAATTGTACGCAATAGCTATAGAAGACGATACCATGCGAAAGCATTCTTTTGATTTGAACGATCAGACCGGAAAAAAAACCAAACTGGCCTTGTGGTATACGCCGGGCAATGATGCCTATGGCCTGCTTACCAAGAGCAACCGAATGATAACATCGGTTAATAAACTGATGGAGGGCGACAGTGAAGTGTGTCATTTTCATAGTAAACTCATGCAGAAAGAACCTAAAGTAGGCGGTGCATGGGAGTGGCACCAGGATTATGGCTACTGGTACAAGAATGAATTTCTATTCCCCAACCAGATGATGTCTGTAATGGTGGCCATTACCGAAGCCAATAAAAAAAACGGTTGCCTGCAGGTAATCAGGTCATCGCACCAAATGGGCCGTATTGAACATGGCTTTGCAGGCGAACAGGTGGGCGCTTCGCAACACTATGTAGACCTGGCTTTGAAAACCATGGATCTTATTTATGTGGAACTGATGCCGGGCGATGCATTGTTTTTTCATAGTAACTTATTACACCGGTCAGAAGCTAACTTGTCAGACAATTCTCGGTGGTCGCTTATTTCTTGTTATAACAGAAGCGGCAATGTGCCATACAACGAGCCCTCCAAGTCAAGTACCATACCCTTAGAGGCGGTGCCCGATGAAGCTTTGCTGCAATGGGAAACAAAAGGATTGGGAGACAGCGCTAATTTTCTGGAAAAAGAAAAAGATGAAGCGCTGAAATAATTGTTTTGAGTGTTGAGTGGTGATATTATTTTGAATTTTATATTTTGAATTTTGAATTGCTCTTGCGTATCAGTTGATAATCTGTGGCATTTTTTGAAGCTTGAATTTTGACTTTGATAATCTGCGAATCTGCGGCAACATTGTGTTGGTGAAAACACCAACACAGGCGGAATCTTGAATTTTGACTTTGATAATCTGCGAATCTGCGGCAACATTATGTTGGTGAAAACACCAACACAGGCGGAATCTTGAATTTTGACTTTGATAATCTGCGAATCTGCGGCAATTTGTAAATTTTGACTTTTAAATTTTTGAATTTTCTACCATGAATAAATTTCTTTCTGCTTCGCCCCTATTTCAACAGGAAGGCCTGGCCATCATCCGCATTATTGTAGGCCTGTTTATGATCTACCATGGCTTTGAAATCTTTGATAAAGAAACCATGATGGGCTATACCACCTGGGCGCAATTTAAAGAAATGCCGTCGCCGGCTGCCATTGTATACACCGGTAAGGGGGCAGAATTACTGGCTGGCATATTGTTTACCATAGGATGGTTTACCAGGCCGGCTGCCGTAATTCTAATTCTAACCATGTTATACATTGCTTTTTTTGTAGGCCATGGTAAAGTATGGTATGATGATCAGCATCCTTTTCTATTTGTATTACTGGGTTTTGTATTTATATTTTGTGGCCCGGGTAAGTGGAGCGTAGACGGCCGTGTTTTTAATGAAAAAATCAACTACTGATGGGCGATAGCTTACCAAATATAAACAGCAAAGGTATGGCTGCCAATACGTACGATGCTATTGTGATAGGCAGTGGTATCAGCGGCGGGTGGGCAGCCAAAGAACTATGTGAGAAAGGCCTTACTACCCTGGTGCTGGAGCGCGGCCGCCCGGTAGAACACATCAAAGACTATCCCACCGCCAATCTTACCAGGTGGGAGCTGCCGCACCGCGGACAAATTACGCTTGATAAAAAAAATAAAAATCCGCTGATAAGCAAAGCTTCCGGGTACGGAGAAGATACGGAGCATTTTTTTGTGAAAGATGCGGATCATCCGTACGTGCAGGAAAAACCGTTCGACTGGATACGCGGTTACCAGGTAGGCGGTAAGTCGTTAACATGGGGCCGGGCCTGCGCCCGGTGGAGCGAGTATGATTTTACCGCGCCGGAACGTTATGGCTATGGCGCCTCCTTCCCGCTTGGCTATAATGATGTGAAAGACTGGTACAGCCATGTAGAAAAATTCATTGGTGTTTGTGGCAGCGCAGATGGCATTCCTTCAATGCCCGATGGCGAGTTTTTGCCTGCTTACGAACTCAATTGTGTTGAACAGCACCTGCAAAAAACCATCAAAGAAAAATTCAACCGGCACTATGTATCTGGCAGGTGGGCGCATATTACAGAAGCCAAACAAATTCATATAGACCAGGGGCGCACCCAATGCCTCAACAGAAATCTGTGTGTGCGTGGATGCCCGCTGGGCGGTTATTTCAGCTCGGTAAGCAGTACGCTGCCCTGGGCAAAGAAAACCGGCCGGCTTACAGTAAGGCCGCATGCTGTAGTACATTCCATTATTTACGATGAACAGAAAAAGAAAGCAACCGGCGTAAGGGTGATTGATGCTATTACAAAACAGACGACCGATTTCTTTGCAAAAATTATATTCGTCAATGCCTCTGCGTTGAACAGCAACCTCATTTTATTAAATTCAACGTCTGCACGCTTTCCCAACGGATTGGGAAATGATAGCGGCATGCTGGGTAAATACATATGCTTTCACAACTACCGGGGAAGCATGTACGGAGATATAGACGGCTTCACTGATAAATACTATAAAGTAGCCAAACCGGCCGAATGCATTGTTGCCAATTTCAGGAATGTAGAAAAAAGAGATACTGATTTTTACGGTGGGTATGTCATTTACTCCGGCGCCAGCCGGCAAACATTGAATGACAATAACATTCAACCCACCATTGGCGCCTCATTTAAAGAGGAATTGTGCGCGCCGGGCGGCTGGACGGCTTACATGTATATGCAGGGCGAAACGATTGCCAAAGCATCCAATCATGTGCGGCTGAGTACTACCGAGAAAGATCAATGGGGCATCCCTTTGCTGGTAACATCAGTTGGGTACGATGATAACGACGATAAAATGGTAAAAGATTTTCTGGAACAGGGCCGCGCCATGCTGGAGGCCGCCGGTGTAAAAAATATCAATGTATGGGATAGTCACCAGGCACCCGGATTAGACATTCATGAAATGGGCGGTGTAAGAATGGGAAAAGATCCTGCCACATCACTGCTCAATGAATGGAACCAACTGCATCATTGCCAGAATGTGTTTGTTACCGACGGCGCCTGTATGACCAGTACCGGCAGCCAGAGCCCATCTATATTGTACATGGCATTTACTGCCAGGGCCGTGCAGCACGCCGTGGAAGAAATGAAGCGGGGAAACTTGTAGGCGTATTTATTTTAAATGTTGAATTTTAAATTTTGAATGTTGCCGCAGATTCGCAGATTGTATGATGGCATGATATTAAAAGAAATAGTATTCGTTATAAAAAGGAAATAGCCGCAGATTCGCAGATTAAAGCTGCAGACAATGCCATTGTTCGAAAATACGGAGTATCCGCTGCAGGCGGAAACATACAAGATAATCGGAATTGCCATGGAGATACACCGTACCCTGGGAAAAGGCTTTTCCGAAATTGTGTACAAGGATGCCTTCGAGTATGAATTTAAATGTCAGGATATTAATTTTGAAAGGGAAAAGGAATTTAAAGTGAATTATAAAGGGGTCATTCTTCCCCATCGTTTCTTTGCGGATTTTGTGGTAGATGGTAAAATCATTCTTGAAATAAAATCTAAGAAAGGAATTATTGAAGAACACTATGCACAAGTAATGAATTATCTGGCAATTTCAAAAACGCAGGTCGGACTACTCATCAACTTTCATGAGAAATCATTAGAACATAAAAGAATAGTCCTAACAAAATAATTAACCGGGAATACATCCGCAGCAAGTAAATAATCCGCGAATCTGCGGCCAATTGATTGCGACAGAATAAGCAGCAATTGAATAATCTGCGAATCTGCGGCCAATCGATTGGGACAAAATGAGCAGCAAGTAAAATAATCTGCGAATCTGCGGCCACTTGATTGCAACGAAATAAGCAGCAACTGAATAATCTGCGAATCTGCGGCCAATCGATTGCGACAAAATGAGCAGCAACTGAATAATCTGCGAATCTGCGGCCAATCGATTGCGACAAAATGAGCAGCAATTGAAAATCTGCGAATCTGCGGCCAATCGATTGCGACAAAATGAGCAGCAATTGAATAATCTGCGAATCTGCGGCCAATCGATTGCGACAAAATGAGCAGCAATTGAATAATCTGCGAATCTGCGGCCAATTGGTCAAACCGTGAAAGCAGAATTAATAACCGGCGAATCAGCAACCAATATAAAACCTCACGAAATTATGAAACTTGCCATTTTACTATTATCCCTTTTAACAGCATCAGCGGCATTTGCGCAGTCGTCCACTTACTGCAACCCCATTAATATAGATTATGGTTACACTCCGATTCCTAATTTCAGCGAGTGGGGCCGCCACCGCGCCACGGCCGACCCGGTGATTGTAAACTATAAAGGCGACTATTATTTATTTTCTACCAATCAATGGGGTTACTGGTGGAGCCATGATATGCTGAACTGGACTTTTATTGAACGTAAATTTCTGCGCCCCTGGAATGCCGGTGTATATGATGAACTCTGCGCACCAGCCGTAGGAATGGTAGGCGATACCATGATTGTTTTCGGCTCTACGTATACCAGTACATTCAGTATATGGATGAGCACCAACCCCAAAGCCAACGAATGGAAACCATTGGTAGACTCATTTGAAATTGGCGGGTGGGATCCTGCATTTTTTACCAACCAGGATGGTAAACTGTATATGTACAATGGAAGTAGTAACCGTTACCCGTTATATGGCATTGAATTAAACCGCACAACATTCAAACCCATTGGCACAAGAAAGGAAATGTACCTGCTGGAACCAGACAGGTATGGATGGCAGCGTTTTGGCGAATACATGGACAATACATTTCTGGATCCGTTTATTGAAGGCGCCTGGATGACACAGCACCACGGAAAATATTATTTACAGTACGGTGCACCGGGTACTGAATTCAGCGGCTATGCAGACGGCGTAGTAGTAGGCACCACACCCCTGGGCCCGTTTACACCACAATCAGATCCGCTGAGCTTCAAGGCAGGTGGGTTTGCGCGGGGCGCGGGCCATGGCGCTACGTTTCAAGACAACCAGGGCAAATACTGGCATACCAGCAGTATCATTGTTACCGTAAAAAATACTTTTGAAAGAAGATTGGGCATCTGGCCCGCAGGATTTGATAAAGACGATGTGATGTATTGTAACACCGCCTTTGGCGATTACCCGCATTACCTGCCCGGGGTGGGTGTGGCGCGCAATGCGGCAGCACCAGCAGCAACACCTGGATCTTTTACAGGATGGATGCTGCTGAATTATAACAAACCCGTGCAGGTATCTTCAACACTCGCGGCCTATTACGCCAACTATGCCGTAGACGAGAACATCAAAACATATTGGAGCGCGGCCACCGCCAATAAAGGAGAGTGGATACAGACTGATCTTGGCACTACCGCCCAGGTGAATGCCCTGCAAATTAATTATGCCGACCAGGATGTGGATAGCAACCGGTTGGGTAAATGGCCGGGCCAATATCATCAGTATAAAGTGTATTACTCAACAGACGGCAAAAAATGGACTACATTGGTAGACAAGAGCAATAACAAAACAGACATTCCGCATGAGTATGTTGAATTGGCCACACCTGTACAAGCGCGTTTTATAAGGCTGGAAAACATTCATATGCCTACCGGTAAATTTGCCATCAGCGGCCTGCGTGTTTTTGGCAACGGTAACGGCGCCAAGCCCAATGCCGTACAACAATTTTTTGTGTTAAGAACAGAAAAGGACAAGCGCAGCGCTTACATGAAATGGAACCCGGTGGACAACGCATTTGCGTACAATATTTATTACGGCACTGCGCCAGACAAACTGTACAACTGTATCATGGTACACAGCGCCAACGAGTATTGGTTTAAAGCTATGGACAATCAGAAAACGTATTATTTTTCCATAGAGGCGGTAAACGAAAATGGCGTATCGGCCAAGACAGCTATCATTAAAACGGAATAGTTAACATTGTTGCTAATAATTTATCGAAGCAATGAAAGCGGTAATTTCGGGTATACAATCCAGTTACTTAATTTAAATGGTAATTCATGATGAGGAAATTCTGCACCTATTTTGTTGTTGTGTTGTCTTTTGTACTTGCTTGCAGCGCACTGCAGGCGCAGCAGCCGGCTTTTTATAATGATATACAGGCTTTTAAAAAGAAAGATTCAGTACAGCAGCCGCCCGCGCACGCCATATTGTTTGTGGGTAGTTCTTCTTTTACAAAGTGGACGGATGTACAGGATTATTTTCCCGGGTATGCCATTATTAACCGGGGCTTTGGTGGCTCAACCCTGCCCGATGTAATAAGGTATGCCGGAGATGTGATATTTCCTTACCAGCCGAAACAGGTGGTTATTTATTGCGGAGAGAATGATCTTGCTTCTTCGGACACGGTTACTGTTAATATGGTTGTGCAACGCGTTAAAACACTGGTAGGCATGATCAGGCAAAACCTGGGCAATGTGCCGGTATTGTTTGTTTCGCTAAAGCCAAGCCCGAGCCGCAGCCGCCTTTTTCCTAAAATGAAAGAAGTAAATGCGCAGGTGAAAGCGTTTTTACACAAAGATAAAAATGGTGCGTTTGCCAATGTTTATTCGCCCATGCTCGATGCGTCTGGCGAACCTTTGCAAGACATTTTTCTGGCAGACAAACTGCATATGAACGCCAAAGGATATGCCATCTGGCAAAAGGTACTGGCACCCATGCTGGTTAAATAACAGCATTATCCACAACACAACAATCAACAGCGGTTACTTCCTTACACTGCGCCGAGGCGCTGCGCGATAATGATGCATAAAACCAACTTCGGTTAATGCCTGTAAAACAAAGACCCCACATAACGTGGGGTCGTAGCACCAACTTTGTGGTTTCAGAGGTAAGTGCTAGTATGTTAAAGGGCTAGTTGCTTGTTATTTAGGTCTGCGCGCGTAATCTGGACGGTGTTGAATAGGCGATTGTCCGACAATGATGATACTAAACAGAAATTTTGCAAAACGACTGAGGTTTGAAGAAGGGCGATACACGTTTTTGTGTATCATTGTTTTGCGTACATCGTAGTACATGTTGTTTTTTTCCATTGGTATTGGCTTGGTTTGAACATTAAATATCCTAAAATTAACGCACAACCACAATAATTATTGCATAATTGTATTTATACCCAGTAGTTTTTCTATTTCTTAACAAGTCATTAATAGCTATCTTGTTTTTCCAAATCCCATACTATGAAGACCACTGTAATTCTGTTACTGATTGTCTTGCTATCCTTTGCTGGCCACACGCAGGGCGTTTTTCGCAACCAGGTAAATAATACGCTGGAGAAAGTGATACAGGATTACCCCAGCCAGTTCCAAAACATCAGGGGCGAGCAGGTTTCACAGGCACAGGGCGCCATTGCATTCAAATCAAACATTGTTATACCAGGCGCCATTTCAACTACTATTACACAATTTGCGGTTGAACATAAACAGTTGCTCTCCTGGCAGTCGGTAGTATATGCCGTTTCAGATTTTGAACAGGCCCGCAACCGGTTTGAAGAAACATTCAACCAGATAAAAAATACCATCATCAGGGCACAGGGAGAAAAAGCTGTTATTGTAAACGGTATGTTCATTAATCCATCTGCCGATCAAACGTATACCATCATTCAATTTGATCTGCTGCCCCCCTCCGGCCTCATGCAGAAAGTAAATATAGATTTGGCAATGGAAAATACCGGCACGCAATGGCAAATAGTTTTGAGTGTGTATGACAAGGAGCGCAACAGCAACGCCGGCGCAGTGGTGAAATAAATTTCAGGCTCCTTCTCCATCATTTGTTAACCTTCATTAACATTAAAGCAACCCGCCTTAACCTGCTTTGTTACAGCCGGTAAATAGTTTCGTAGCTCAAAAAAAGGCTATGAAAAAATACCTGCTGCTGTTTGTGTTTATCCAGTCAATTGCAATAGCCAATGCCCAGCGAGAAGGCAGTATCAAAGGCATTGTGCAAGATACCCTCAGCGGCCAGCCGCTGAATAACGCCACCATCACCGTTTTTCTGGCAAAAGATTCATCACTGGTTAGTTTTTCGCGCACCAATAGCAGCGGTGCTTTTACGATCAGGCAATTAGACAACGGAAATTACCGCCTGTTGGTTACCCACGTAGGCTATGTTAATATCAGCCGTTTATTTAGCATTAGCGCTGGTTTGCAGGAGATCAACTTCGGCACACTTTCTATTAACAATAAAAGCAACCTGCTGCAGGAAGTGACTGTTACGCAGGAAAAACCACCCGTTGTCATCAGGAACGATACCCTTGAGTTCAATGCCGGCTCATTTAAAACAAAACCAAATGCAGTAGTAGAAGACCTGCTAAAGAAACTGCCCGGTGTGCAGGTAGATAAAGACGGAAAAATAAAATCCAACGGCGAAGAAATAAAAAAGGTGCTGGTAGATGGAAAAGAATTTTTTGGAAACGACCCCAAGATGGCGACAAAAAATTTACCTGCCGATGCCATTGATAAAGTGCAGGTGTTTGATAGAAAATCGGATCAGTCGAGGTTTACTGGTTTTGATGATGGCAACAGTGAGAAGACCATCAACCTCACCATTAAACCCGAGAAGAAAAATGGTGTTTTTGGAAAAGCTACTGCCGGTGCGGGCGACAAAGGATTGTACCAGGGCAACTTCAATGTAAACAGCTTCAGCAAGGAAAGGCAGTTATCTGCTATTGGGATGCTCAACAATACCAATAAGCAGGGCTTTTCTTTTATGGACATTTTAAATTTTACCGGCGGCCTGCCCAATATGGGGCGTGGTGGTGGCGTGCAGCTGGATATGAACAGCATGGGACTGCCCATTCAGGGGGCCTCCAATAACCAGGGCATTACCACCACCAAAGCCGGTGGAATTAACTACAACAATACCTGGCAAAAAAATCTTGAATTGATGAGCAGTTATTTTTATAACCGCCTGCAAACCGATAAAAACGAAACCGCTTTTCAGCAGTGGCTGCTGCCCGGTAACAATTACAATACTACCAGAACAAATAACTCAAACAATGTTACTGAAAGCCACCGGGTGAATATAAGCGGCGATTATAAACTGGATACAGCCAATTCACTCAAACTCACCTCAACAGTAAACTGGCAACAATCTGCTTACCGCGTCAATAGCCGGTACAATGCTGTGGCAGGCGCAGGCAACCTGCTCAACGACGGATACGCCAATTCATCTGTTGAAGGGAAAGGTTATAGCTGGAACAACAGTGCCCTTTTCAGGCACCGGTTTGCAAAAAAAGGAAGAACTTTTTCACTTACCGTGTCTGCCAACCTCAACAATACCAGCAGCAACGGCGCATTAACATCGCTCAATAATTATTACCAACCCAATGGCAGTCTTCAGCAAAGCGATACCATTAACCAGGTAAATGAGCAGGCTAATAAAAGCGGCAGCTACGGCGCCGTATTGTCGTACACCGAGCCATTGTCTAAAAAATCATTGCTGGAATTCAATTATAATTTCAATGCCCTGCACAGTACTGCCGATAAAGCTACTTTTGACTTTGACAGATTCAGTGGCAAGCATTCAGCCTTGAATAATGCGCTATCCAATAATTTTGTGAACGATTATATTTATCACCGGCCCGGCATCAACTGGCGTTACCAGCAAAAAAAATTCAACTTTGCCATTGGGGCCGCGGCACAACAGGCCTCGTTGCAAAGCCAGTTCCACCTAATAGCAGCAGACAGCGCGCTGAAAAGATCGTTTTTCAATTTTTTGCCCAGGGCCACGCTGCAGTACAGTATTAACCAGTTTAAAAATATAAGGACATCATACAATACATTTACCAGGCAGCCATCAGTAACACAATTACAGCCATTGGCAGACAATACCGATCCTTTGAACATCAAAATAGGCAACGCTGATCTGAAGCAGGAATACTACCACCGTTTGCAGGCGGAATATATTTCGTTTGACCCATACCGGCATACCAGCTTTTTTGCCGGGTTGAGCGGCGGACTTACCCGTAACAGAATAGTGAATGCAGATCAGTTAAGCAGCCAGGGACAGCGTATTACCCGGCCTGTTAATGTAAACGGTGTATACAATGTGAGCCTGAATACTTCGTGGGGGTTTCCAGTAAAAATTTTCAAAAGCAAACTTAACCTTAATACAGAGATATCTAAGAACCATACTATCGGGTTTATCAACGGCGCTCAAAACAAAAGCAATGTGTGGATGGCAGCCCAGGAAATTGTATGGAACTACAGTTATAAAGAAATACTTGATCTAAGCGCCGGCACTGAAATTATTTACAACGATGTCAAATATTCCCTGCAACAACAACAGAACCTGCAGTACTGGAACCAACGCTACACTGCAGAAGTAAATGTATATCTGCCTGCCGGGTTTAGCATTGCCAGCGATGTTGATTATACCACCCGCAGCGGTCTTACCCAGGGCTATAACCTTAGTGCTGTTTTATGGAACGCAGGTATTGCGAAACAGGTTTTCAAAAATAGAAAAGGACAAATACGTTTACAGGTATTCGATTTATTGAACCAGAACATTGGTGTTAGCCGCAGCAGCAATCAGAATTATATTGAAGACCTTTCTTACAATGTGCTGAAACGCTTCTGGCAATTGAGTTTTACGTATAACCTAAGCCGGTTTGCCGGTAAAAGTATAGCAGCACCGGGCAGTAAAAACAGCAACATACAGATACTTGACCAGGGAAGGAGACAGTAAAAAGCATATTAACAATGACAGCAGGAAATTACGCGATACAGTCGTTCTATCATACACGCAATAAAATGGCAGCCATGCTGTTTGCGTTTGGTTGCATAGTATGTTTCTGCCTGACCGCTTACTGTTATATAACATCCGGGAGGCAGTGCAACAACAACAAGCCGGCAACAGCAATACGGAATTACGCTAATCACACGCTTCCTACCGACCAGGCATGGCATTTATTACTGCGTTGCATGCAGCAGGGCGAGTAATTTAATCTTACAACAATAGGTTGATACCGGTAGTCGCTTAAAATTGTCCAATTAGCTTTTTATCCCTCACTCCGCCTTTGGCCAGCCAGTAAAATATTCCATAAAAAAAGCCCCGCAGGGCTTTTGTAACAATTAGTGGCTGGTCAATTAATTATGTTGTGGTGGGCCGTCTCTTGTAATGATACGTATTTGCGGTCCGCCGGTAGAAGGGCCAAAGGCTTCTTTCTGCATTTTTTGAAACTCAGAACGCGTTATTTTTTTGGCCCCTGAAGGAATTTTTACCACTTGTTTATTGTTTGCTGCAGTAATATCAAGCGGTGAAAACACTATCCATCCGTCGCCAATATCCATTTGCAATATCAAACCGGGCAAGCCGCCAAATTGTTCGGGGCCAGTGGGTGCCGTAATTTCTTCTGTATACCAGGCAATCACATTATCGCCCTGCCTGTTTTTGGTAATGGCCTTTTTACAGTGATAACCTTTTACCAGCAGCGTATCATCAGAAAGTTTCCAGGCCAGCTTGCGGAGTGTATCTTCAATAATATATTTTTTAGGGCCCAGTTCTCTCAGCTCCACTGTTTTTTCAGTAGCATAATTTTTATAGGTTTCGTTCCTGCCGGTGTTCATGCGAATGTTTACGCGTCCGCCTTCCTGCCCTGCCTGGTCACGGATATCTTCATCTTCGGGGATCGCGGAAAAGATGGATTCATCGCCCGAAAACACAAGCTGCTGTTTGCTGGTATTGAATTCAGGTATCATGGCTTTCATATTGTCATTTTCAGCCGGCAACCTTTTATGCATATTTGTTTTGCGCTCATAGATAACTTTTCCTTCTTTTACCTGCGCCAATGCCAGGTGAACACAGCATGCTGCTGTAACCACCATGAATACTTTTTTCATAATTAAATTGTTTTGCCAAAACTATCAACCAGCGCTGCCAAAGCAGGTTAATCTGGCTTGGTTTAATGTTAATTAAGGTTAATGCTATACGGTGCTGCAGCAGGAAAGAAATACATTTGTAGAAAGCCACAATGGCCAATGGCATTGTATGAAAAGCAAAATGCGTATACCGCTTATCTTAATGGTAATTACCATACTGGTCATAAGTGCCTTTCAGGTATACTGGCTGCGAAAGAATTTTAAGGAAGAGCAACACCTGTTTACTGTACGCACCAACCTACTTTTTCGTGAAACCATTATGCGGTTGCAGGCATCCAAACTGCACCTGGATTCTAACATTAACATAACGGTGCGGGATAAAGAGGGCATTATCAACATGACCAATATTTTGCAGGAAAGGGTGAGGGATTCTGCCTTGCCTGCCAGAAAACTGCAAACAACAATGATGGTAACGGTTGACCACGGTAACCCGGGTCTGGCAAAAGATTCCAATGTGCATTACCAGTTCAGGCGTACCGCCCCTAACGGGCCGGTTGTCGATTTTCTAATGGGTGTAGATTCATTGCATGATTCGATAACTGTTGCCGAAGTAACAACTCGCTACCAGCAAGCGCTCCACAAACAAAAAATAGAATTGCCATTTGCCATCAGTGTTACGGATACGGGCTCGCTGCAACAGCGCCCGTTGCCAGATATGGAAGGAAACACCGTGGTAGTAGGATTTATGAAACCACGCACTTACCAGCTACAATTTCTCAACAGCAACTGGTATATTCTTCAACAGCTTTGGCAGCCCATTTTAGTTTCGTTGTTACTGGTAGGGGTAACCATCGCCTCTTTACTTTTATTATACCGCAACCTGTTGAAGCAACAAAAACTAACATTGCTGAAAAATGATTTTATCAGCAACATCACCCACGAATTAAAAACACCCATTGCCACGGTAAGTGTTGCCATAGAAGCACTGAAAAATTTTAATGCCCTGCATGATCCGGAACGTACCAAAGAATACCTCGATATTTCGGCCCATGAAATGCAACGGCTGGGGTTATTGGTAGATAAAGTATTAAAACTTTCGCTGTACGAAAACAGGGAGATTGCATTGCAAAAAGAACAATTCAACCTCGCCGCGCTGGTAAAAGATGTGGTGGCATCTATGAAATTACAGTTTGATAAACAGCATGCCGTGGTGAACATAATGACCGAAGGCGACAATTTTGTCATTGAAGCCGACCGCCTGCACATCACCAGCGTGGTGTACAACCTGCTCGACAATGCGTTGAAGTACAGTAAAGACAGCCCGTCTATTGAAGTTCGTATTACCGATCGTAAACAATATATTGAAATGATGGTAATCGATAACGGAATAGGTATTGCCAGCGAATACCAGCGAAAGATTTTTGAACAGTTCTTCAGGGTACCTAGTGGCAACCGGCACAATATAAAAGGATACGGGCTGGGCCTTAGTTATGTAAACCATATTATACAGCGGCACCAGGGTTTTATAGAAGTAAAAAGCAAATTGGATGAAGGCAGTAAGTTTACGGTGAACCTTCCGTTTAAGGAAGCACCTGTAATTGATTATGGCAATGGGCGTAAAGTAATCAAGCAGGCTTTTAAAATTGGCAACGCATGAGCATTAAAATTTTATATGCAGAAGATGAAGTGTTCCTGGGCAAAATTGTAAAAGAAAGCCTGCAGAGCCGCGGATTTTTAGTACACATGGAAACCGACGGTGCAAAAGCATTTGACCTTTTTACTAAAGTACAGCCCGATGTGTGCGTGCTGGATATTATGTTGCCCAATAAAGACGGATTTGAAATTGCGGAAGCCATTCGCGCAGTAGATACAAAAGTGCCCATCTTGTTTCTGACAGCCAAAACACAAACCGAGGATGTAGTGAAAGGTTTTACACTGGGCGGTAACGATTATATACGCAAACCTTTCAGTATGGAAGAACTGATTGTACGAATAGAAAACGTGCTGCGTAAAAAAGACGGACATCCGGTAACCATATCTGCAGATAGTATACAGCTGGGCAAATTCAGGTTTTATATAAACCGGCAATTGCTGGTCAAAGACAAGGAAGAAAAAAAATTATCATACCGCGAAAGCGAGTTGTTGAAAATTTTATATGAACACCGCGAAGGTATTATCGACCGTAAAAATATTCTTACCCTGTTGTGGGGCAATGACTCATTCTTCAACAGCAGAAACCTGGATGTGTACATTAATAAGATCAGGACTTACCTAAAAGAAGATGAGAGCCTGGAAATCTTAACCATTAAAGGAATTGGTTACCGGTTTGTGGTGGCGTAGTGTTGGGTTGAGTGTTAAGTGTTGTGTGTTGAGGTAAGATGACTGAATAGGATATGGAATGCTGTCTGCTATTCAATACCATTCATCCCACCAATCTCGCTTCAGACAAATTATTACCACGGAGAAAAAAGAGGTATTCACTGAGTAAGAGAGGCACATGAAATGCTGAGCAATGGAACTATCAACCACAAACTCCAAACTAAAAACTCATTCCGTGCATCACATCTATCGCAGCTTTGACAAGGTGGTTGTTTTTCTTTCGGCAAAATATTTCCAAACCCACATAATGGTAAAACTGGGTATGAAGTCGGTGCCGGGGATTAGCTCTTCTGTAAAATTGAACATTGCGCCTTTCCAGCTGCCGAAAATGTAATAGAATACAATGGCAGAAATCGGAGCAAATACAATATCGCCCAATTCGCCCAGCCCGGGAATGGCATAGGTGACATAACCCAAAACATCCATCACAATGCAGAACGCCAAAGAAGGAAGTTGTTTGTTCATGGTGGTATTTTAGTTTCATCTATCAGATCAAACTACGCACCAAATTTAGGGGCTGCAATTATGGCGTAATTGGCAGTAACGACAATAAGATGTCAGTTTTTTCAGGATGGTGCTGTGGTTTCGCGAGTGAAAGCAAGGTATACGCCGTTACTCCAGCCAAAACCATCCTGGTTAGGGTACTCCCCGCCGCCGGCTTTAGACGTGGTATCAGTAACATCATATTTCTCCATCATTTTACCGCTGTGGGCATACACTTTTTCATTGGCAGCCATCCATCTGTCTTTGATTTTTGCAGCCAGTTGCAGGTGACCATAATTTTTCAATCCTTTATAGCTCATCCATTGCAATGGCGCCCACCCATTGGGCGCATCCCATTGCTGGCCCGTGGCGTTGATGGTGGTAACTACTCCGCCTTGCTGCAGAAATTCTTTTTCTACGAGGTTGGCCACTGATGCTGCCTGCTCAAGCGTAGCAACAGAGAAGAACAACGGGTACAATGCAGCCAATGTACATTGACTAGTGGTTTGCTGGTCAATGAAGTGGTAGTCAAAATAAAATCCTTTGGTATCGCTCCAGCAATATTGCTGAATGGCCGTTTTGCGGTTTTTGATTTTTTGCTGAAAGGAGGTGGCCAGCGCGGTATTGCCGGTGAGGTGATACAATTGCAGCAATACTTCTTCTGTATGAAGTAAAAGACAGTTAAGATCTACCGGTATAAGGTGTGCCGTTTGAATGGTGGCCATATTATGACCGTCTTTAAACCACCGGCTGCTAAAATCCCAGCCAGACTCGCAGGCCGCACGTATATGACGGTGGGCCAGTAAGGTATCGGCAGATTTTTTTGCGGCATTGCTGTCTTCACGATAGGCTTCGGGCCGGGCGCCGTCTTTATCATCCCAGTAGCGGTTTAGTATACTTCCATCGTGCAACCTTACCACATGCCGGTAAGCATTGCCCGGTGCCAATTGTGTTTCCCCATCCATCCAGAAAGCATATTCTTTTTCTATTTGAGCCAGGTATTTCAACAGTATGGACGAAGATTTTTCTTCTGCCAGCAATTCAACCATCAGCGTAAAAAAAGGCGGTTGCGATCTGCTGAGGTAATAAGTGCGGTTGCCATTGGGTATAAAACCAAAGGTATCTATGAGGTAAGCAAAATTAGCAACCATGTTTTCTATGATGTCAATGCGTTTGCTTACCTGAAGGCCCAGCATGGTAAAATAACTGTCCCAATAATATATCTCTCTGAAGCGTCCTCCCGGAACTATATAAGAATAGGGAAGCGGAATGAGCGTGCCGCCATGCACAGCATCCGGGTGGCGGGTAAGTTCTGGCCAGAGTGCTTCCAGGTGTTGATGTATGGTTTTATTGTCAGACTTATACAGGCTGATGGTATTTACCGGCAAGATAAAATGTTTGGTCACAAATGCGCTGAGGTTGAAACCAGGCCGGTTCTTTTCTGTATCATACATAGCTGCAATGGCCACGGGATCGCCGTTGGGTATGCAGTCAACAAAAAACTTTGAATCAGGAAACACCTTTTGCTGTTGTACATCTTTATACAAGGCGCCAAGGCTATCAATAAAAAAAACTGGTGGTGCTGGCATACAAATAGAATGGTACGTTTAAACTATTGTGCGGTAACTACTGCCCTTGATTGCAATCTTCTGAACATAAACAGGCAAACAATTAAAACGGCAATGGGTATGAGTGAAAAATAAAACGCCTGCTGCCCGCCGGTTTTGTCTGCATCAAAAACACTGCCCATAATAAGCGAACCGGTGGTACCGCCCAGTGCAGAAAAAATAATGATTAAGCCCGACATCAGCCCGTGTTTGGGTTTTGGCAAAGAGGTTAAGATGGCAGAATTGATGGAAGGGTATACCGGCGCCAGGAAAAGCCCAATCAAAGGAAACATAAATGCGGCCAATGGCGCATCACCCCAGCCCGTATACGTTTTGCCAACGGTGTCTTTTGCAAGGGGTAAAGCAACGCAAATAAGAACAGCCGATAATAGCAGGCAACCCAGCAATACATAAAACCAATTAAATTTTTTCAGTACCAGTCCTGCAAGGAATCTTCCCACCGCCGTAGACCCAGCCAATATGCTGCTCATTTGAATACTTAACGCGGCGGGCAGCATCAATACTTTATTATTGAAAGTGGGTAAAAAATTCTGTATGCTTTGTTCAATCAATACATAAAAAAAGGCGGAAGCAATAAATGCCAGAACAATCGGCCTGAACATGAGCGTAAACATTTCTCCAAATTCTGCCGCCAGTGGTTTGCTTTCAGACTTTGCAGCCGATTCGTCTAACGTAGCACCGGCCAGTAAAGCAACCGCCAGTAATGAAAGGCCCCCGAGTAAATAGAATGCATTTAGCCATGAAGTGGATTGCGGATTGGCATTGTCTACAAATGAACTGAAATAAAAATACAGCGTAAGGTTGCCAATCATAAAGAATGACTCAATGAAATTCATGAGGCTGATATGCTCTTTATGATCTTTGGTAATGATTCCGATAATACTATAGACAGACATTTTGATAAGCGCAAAACACGAGCCGATGGCTACAAACAATACCTTTACTGCAAAGAAGCCGGGTGTATTGGGAATAATGAAACACGCAATGGCAATAACGCCCAAAGAAACCATCATGGCCTTTTTATAACCAAACCTGGTAATGTAAGAAGACACCAGAAATGACACGATGGCAATACTGAGATCTTTGCAGGGGTCTATCCACGAGGCGGCGCTTTTTGTTACGCCAAAACTGTTCTGTACGTTTAATATGGCCACGCCAGAGCTGTTAAGCAGAATGGCAAATACATAGTAGTTGATAAAAAGCGAGAGCTTAATTCTCCAGTGTTGCATTCGTTAGATTTTAGACAAGCCATGTTTTTGACCGTCCTAAAGATAACCAGAAAATAGCACCGGCATGGCTTATTGGAATCGCAGTTATATAACCCAGTTAATCAATAATTGATGGCCATTATTTAGCATTGAACAAGTCAGCTTCCCGGTCATTCCATCATCGTCTTTTATTGCCGCTTTGTTCTATCTCCCTGTTCATTTCAACAATGTCTACCGGCTGGGCAAAATCGCCGATCAGCCACTTGCTGTAATAATCTGCCAGGCCCCAGAAAAAATATTCCTGCATATCGGCATAACCATGGCGCTGACCGGGCAATACCATCAAATCGAAACGTTTATTGGCTTTTATCAATGCGTTTACCACCCGTATGGTATTGGCCGGGCTTACATTATTATCAATGTCGCCGGTAGTAAGCATCAGGTGGCCTTTCAGGTTTTTTGCGAGGTCCTGGTTTTTTTCAATATTGTATACAAAACTGGTATCACCTTTTTCGCCAATGGTTTCTTTAACGCCGTGGTGTTTTTCGCTCCACCAACGGTTATAAATACTGTTATCGTGGTTGCCTGAAGACGATACGGCTACCTTAAAAAAATCAGGATATACCAATAGGGCCGCAGTAGACATAAAACCTCCGCCTGAATGGCCGTGAATACCAACCCGGTTGATGTCTATAAAAGAATAACGATCTGCCAGTTGTTCTATGGCGGCTTTTTTATCGGCCAATCCATAATCACGTAAGTTACCATAGCCATAACTGTGGTACCATTTAGACCTGCTGGGGTTGCCACCGCGATTGCCTACTGTAATAACTATCAATCCAATTTGGGCAAGCCGGTCTGTTCTGTCTGCGGCCCTGGCAAATGCTTTGTTTACTGCTTCGGTTTGCGGGCCGGGATATACATATTCTACCACGGGGTATTTTTTGGTACTGTCAAAATCAAAAGGCTTGTACATAACGCCATAGAGATCGGTGATGCCGTCATCGGCCTTTACTTTAAAAATTTGCGGAAACTTATACCCCGTTGCCAGCAGCGACGAAAAATCGGATGTTTCCAATTCCATTATTTTTTTACCATCAGCATTGTATAGTGCAGATTTTGGAATGGCATTTACCCTTGAGTAATTGTCTACAAAAAATTCTTTGTTATCGTCCATGCTCATGCCGTGTTCAAATTCTCCGGCATTGAGCAGTTTCATACCTGTTCCGTCAAAGTTAATTTTGTAAAGATGAAGGTAATAAGGGTCTTCGCTAACTTCTTTGCCATTGGCGGAGAAATACAAAATTCTTTTTTGTTCGTCAATACCCACTATGTCTTCGCAATGAAAAGCACCGTTGGTGATCTGGTTTTTAAGCTTTCCGTTTTCATCATATAAATAGAAATGCGCCCAGCCATCGCGTTCACTCCATTCAATCAGTTCTTTACCACCATTTACCAAACCCAATTTCCTTGTTTCTACATAGGTATTTAATCTTTCCTGTATCAGCGGTTTTATGTCGGCAGCGGCAACACCAGCTACCAGTATGTCTACTTTTTTTAAATCGCGGCTGGTGCGGGTTAAATAAAATTTATCGTTGGTGCCCAGCCACTGCAGGGTACGCCAGTCATTGTCTCGGCTGCTGGGCAAAGCGGTGGCGCTCCAAATACTTACGTCCTCATCTTTAAACAAAGAAACATTGATTTCTTTTTGTGTTTTAGTAACCATATCAAATAACAGCAGGTGATCTTCCGGCGCTTCTTTTTCTCCGGGCATCTGGTATTTATAGGTTTCCAGCGTGGGGCGGGGTTCTGCAATACTGTTGATAACCCAAAGGTCTTTTACCCGACGCTGGTCTGATCTTGTCATGGCAAAATGCTTTGCATCTGGCGACCAGTATATAAAAGCAGGCTTTCTTTTGTTCTTATTTTTTTCCCTGTCTACATTGGTTTCATTATAAGAATCGCCATAGGCATAATTTTCAACACCGTCTGTAGTGAGTTTTTTTTCAACAATGGTGGTATCATCTTCATTTTTCACCGCCTTTTCATAATTGGCCTTATCCATGTAATAAAGGTTGAAATTTTTTGCAAACACCACTGTCTGGCTGTCTGGCGCAATAGACGCCCAATTGGGTTTGCGTTTTGGCTTTTTATAATCGGCAAGTTCAATTAATACACCGTTATCGAGGTTGTATTCGAAGTAAAATATTTTTTTCTCTTTAACGGGCAGACCAGCTTTTTTGGCCAGCGAATCTTTTTTTGCTGTTTCGGCACTATCTTTTCGTTCAGCATCGGCGGTGCTTTTAAATTCAAACTGAATGGAATGCTCATCCTTTATAAAACGAATGCTGTCTATCAAAAGATGCTGCGCGTCTAAAGCGTCTTTAATAATCCTGGTGAGTTCTGCCGCCAGCCGGGCATTATCAAACATTAATTTTTTTTCTGCTTTTGCAGGGTCTACTATGTACCATTTCTTACCATCGGTGGTTTCATAACTATACCAGAAACGACTGCTCTTTTTTAGCCAGTGCGCATCTACGGCAGTGGAAAAAAGAAGTTTATCCTGTTTTTTGGGAGAGAACCTTGCAGCCAGCTGATAATTGGCCTTTGGGGGTAATGGCTGTTGTGCAGCAAGTGCGTTAAAAGAAAAAACAATGATTAACAGAAAAAGACTTCTCATGCCGCTCGTTTTAGAAACGGAAAGTAAGCCGAAACAGGTAATTGATAAAACCAATTATCTAAAAAGCAGTCTTCCTGTATGTTTTTTAATTGGTGAGCAGGTTGTAGAACTATTATACATCCAATAAAGAAGTTTTTTTGGTGTCTTTCATCAGAAAATACACCAGCAGCGAGATAAAAATACAAACCGTAACATACCAATAGAAGAAGCTTTCATGACCGGCTTGCTTTGCCCAAAGTGCAATGTATTCTGCTGTACCACCAAAAACCGCTACTGTTACCGAATATGGGAGGCCTACGCCCAATGCCCTGATTTCTACCGGAAAAATTTCTGCCTTTACCACTGCATTGATGGAGGTATAACCACTAACAATAATTAATGCCGCCATTAAAAGTGCAAAAGCTGTCCACATATGCGTGGTATGACTAAGCGTTGTGAGTAATGGAATGGTGAACAACGTACCCAATATACCAAACGACAACAGCAGCGGGCGCCGGCCAATACGGTCGCTCAGCATGCCAAACAGCGGTTGTATTAACGCGAAGATCAACAGTGAACAAAATGAAAGAAAAGTAGACTGGTTCTTGCTGAGCCCCACGGTGTTCACCAAAAACTTTTGCATGTAGGTAGTGTACGTATAAAAAGCCAGTGTGCCGCCAAGCGTTAAACCAACCACTGTTGCAATGGCTTTTGGATGTTTCAGCAATTCGCTGAGTGTTCCTTTACCTGGTTTGTTCTCCTTTTTATTTTCAAACGACTCACTCTCGCGCAGGTGCGTTCTGAGATACAGTGCCACCAGCGATAGTATGGCACCAATGGCAAACGGTATGCGCCAGCCCCAGGTATGCAATTGTTTGTCTGTAAGAAATACATGTTGCAGTAGCAGTTGCAGACCCAGCGCTATTAGCTGGCCGCCTATCAGTGTAACATATTGAAAGCTTGAATAAAAACCACGACGTGCCGGTGTGGCCACTTCGCTTAGGTAGGTGGCAGATGTGCCGTATTCTCCACCCACGCTTAAACCCTGCAACAGGCGGGCCACCAGCAACAACAACGGAGCGGCAATGCCAATAGACTGGTAGCCGGGTAAAATGGCAATAAGCAAAGAGCCAAACGACATCAATAAAACAGAAAGTGTCATGGCGCCTTTGCGTCCTTTTTTATCGGCCAGTTTTCCAAAAAGAAATCCACCAAAAGGCCGCATTAAAAATCCAACAGCAAAAATACCGGCGGTATTAATAAGCTGTGCGGTTGCACTGCTACCGGGAAAAAATGTAGCGGCAAAATATAGGGAGAACGCAGAGTAGGTATACCAGTCGTACCACTCTACCAAGTTGCCGGCCGAGCCACCCAATACGGCTTTTATACGCCATGCGGTATCGTTTTTAACGGGCGGCGGTGTCTGTTGAGGAGGCATTGGCGTATTCTGCATGCAGCAAATAAATAGAAGATAAATATACGGCAAAGTGGTTCAAAGAGGTGGCCGGCGATAACGGCGGCCAACCATTTACGGTTGTTGGTGCCAATCACTCATGCGCTGTGCCGTTTGCTCATTAATTGATGGCCAGTAAAAGTGATGGCCTTACTTTAGTGAATGGCTAAAACGGCAAGCCGGTTAATGCAAAACAAACTAACTATGCACTGGAAATATGTGCCTTTTGCGGGATTCCTGCTTTTCACGCTGCTCACCGGCATGGTACGCTATATCTACATGCCAGAGCTGGCGGTGGTGGTACACGTATTGTGGATGGTTTTTCAGTATCTCCTGCTATTGTTTTACTGGTATACCATCAGGGGTATTGCTGCGGTGCTTGATAAACGGCTGGCCTATAACAGAAGTTTTGCCAGGCGCGTTTTTGTTCAGATTATGGCTTCGCTTGTTATTTTGGTGCCGCCGGTTTGGTTGTTGTATGCGCTGGTAAGAACATCGCTGCCTTCATTTTTTTCCAACCAGTTTATTGCACTTACCGGCATCCTGCTTTTTGTGGTGATTGTATTAATGAACGTGGGAGTGGCAGCCGGTTTCTTTTTCAGACAATGGCAAACATCTGTAGAAGAAAAAGCAAAAGCCGAAGAGGCAAAACGAAATACAGAAATGGAGCTGGTACAAATAAAACAGGAACAGGCAGCAATTGAAATGAGGGCTTTAAGGGCGCAGATGAATCCACATTTTATTTTTAACTCGCTTAACTCCATCAATAAATACATTCTTAAAAACGAGCCGGCCAATGCCTCCCGCTACCTTACACGGTTTGCAAAACTGATCAGGCTGATTCTGGATAATTCCAACAGCAGCGAAGTAGCGCTCTCAGACGAACTGGAGGCACTGCGGTTGTACGTGGAAATGGAATCGCTCCGTTTTACCAATAAATTTGTGTATGAAATAACTGTAGATGACCATGTTAATACCAGCACCCTGCAGGTTCCGCCATTGATTATTCAGCCATACGTAGAAAATGCCATCTGGCACGGCTTACTGCACAAAGAAAGTGGAGGCCGATTGCAGATATCGGTCACCACTACTTCTGATAACCTGCTAAAATGTACTGTTGAAGACAATGGTATCGGCCGCAAAAGGGCCAACCAGTTGAAAAGTAAATCTGCTACTACCAATAAATCTTTGGGCATGAAACTAACCGAAGAAAGAATAACCATGCTTAATAAATATACTGCACTTAATGCAAGCATACAGATCATTGACCTGGAAATAATCAATGGTGATGCAGCCGGCACAAAAGTGATTTTAACCATTCCAATCTGAAAAAAGCATAATCATGATACGTTGTATTTTAATAGATGATGAGGCCGATAGTCTTGAAGTAATGGAAATGTTGCTAAAAACGCATTGCCCGCAAGTGCAAATAGCCGCGATATGCCATAGTGCGGAGCAAGGCATCAGCGCCATCAACCATTACCGGCCAGATGTGGTTTTTCTTGATGTTGAAATGCCAAATATGAATGGGTTTGATATGCTGGAGAAATTTGACAAATTATTTTTTGACGTGGTTTTTGTAACCGCCTATCATCAATTTGCGATACGCGCCTTCCGGTACAGTGCATTGAATTACCTGCTGAAGCCGGTGGATGCAGACGATCTCAAAGAAACCATACGGCGCATTGAAACATCCAGAACGCCTCCATTAAAAGAGCAAATGGAATTGTTGCTGCAAAGCGTACACAACCGCGAAAGCCAAACCATTACACGCATTGCCCTAACAACTTCTTACGGAATGCTTTTTGCTGACACCAAAGACATTATCTATTGCGAGTCTGATAATAACTATACTCACGTAAAAATGGCGGGTGGTAATAAAATTCTTGTATCAAAAACAATGAAGGAAATTGATGAAACACTGGCAGGACCTGATTTCTACCGCATTCATAATTCTTACCTTATCAACCTCAACCATATTAAAAAGTTTGTACGTGGAGAGGGCGGTTACGTAATGATGGATGATGATACCATGGTAAGCATATCGCGCACTAAAAAGCAGGCCTTTCTAGAGTTGTTTTCAAAGTTTTAGCGCCGGTTGGAAAACAAACCAAGCAAAAGCATCTTATGATAGAAAAATATTTCTGGATAGCAGGCTCCATACCTTTAATAGTTTTAGGCACTATTCATTTGTTGTATACTTTTTTTACCAATAAGTTTTCAAGCCGTAATCAATCGTTGCAAGCGGAAATGGAAACCGCGTTTCCCATACTCACCAAACAAACCACTATGTGGAAAGCCTGGATTGGTTTCAACGCCAGCCATAGCATGGGTGTTTTATACATTGGTATCATTAACCTGGCGGCAGCTATTTGGTACTTTGATTTGGTTGCCCGGCCTGCATTTTTATTGCTGAATAGCATAGTCATATTGTTCTATCTGTGGCTGGCAAAAAAGTACTGGTTTAGTATTCCATTTAAAGGCTTGCTGGTTACTGCCTGTTTTTTTTGTATTGCCGCTATACTGGTAATTTTTTAATGGCGGTGTTCATACGTGCGACGTAAAGACTTGACCATGCCGGCAACTAATGAACTGCTTTTTCTTCCTTTCTGTACTCAGCAAGCTCTTCCAATAGCGCGGCCGATTTCATTAGTAGCGCCCATTCGATTCCGTTGAATAGTAGGCGGAACCATTGCTGATGTCTGTTTTCATATTTGATGTGCACGAACAGCCAAACAGCCAAGTAAGTAAATGACAGCGTAACCACTGCCTGCAATAGGTACAGAAAAATATTTCCATTGATGAGCATAGAGGCGTTCCAGTAAAATGTAGTCCATAACGGCAGTTGCAGAAATAATAGTCGCGGTATCCACAGGGTGCTTACCCGCAAACGGGCTAATTTTTCCTGGGTAGCCAACACGGGTTCGGTAACATCTGCCTGGTGAATCAATATTAATTGGTAGACATAAATGCCAATGGCCAGTTTGGTAAGCAATACCTGTGCAATGGCCGACACAAGAAAAAATGGATTTGCCAGGTGAAAAACACCAATGATAATCGTATCTATAAAACCCACCCACATAAGGCCGGCAATAATCGTGATCACTTTTATGGGTTTCATAGACGCCAGTAAAGAACCCACTTTCATTTGGGTAATAGCGATGGTATTTTGTTTGTTGAGCGCCAGGTTTTCGTCAAGCTTTTGCGTATAAGATTGCCAGAGTGCAATAATTCTTTTGTCTTCCATGGTATTAGTTTTGTATGGTTAGAAATTTTTGGTGTAATTTTTTTTTGATCCGGCCAATTTTTGTAGCCACATTGGTTACCGATAGTTCCATAATAGCGGCTATTTCTTTCAGGCTTTTTTCTTCGAGGTAAAGTAACATCAGGGCCTTGTCGAGGTCTTTTAATGATGCAATAAATTGTTGCAGCATCCCCAGCTGGTTATCTTTTTGAGGGTTGTAGCCAGCATCTGCCCACTGTAGCAGATCGTCTGAAAACGGATAGGTCACGGCTTTCCTGTGTTTTTCTTTCCGGTAAAAAGAGATGGCTGTGTTTAATGCAATGCGGTAAATCCAGGTGGAATATCTGTATTGCGCATCATATTTAGAAAACGACTTCCATAACTGAATGATAATTTCCTGTACCAGGTCTTTCCTGTCTTCTGCGTCTGCACAATAAGCATTGGCAATTTTGTAAACAATGCCCTTATGGGTATTGATAACATCTAAAAATATTGCTTGATGGCCGGCAGCATGCATGGTCAGGTTATCTGTTTTACTGTTTGCTTACAATATTATTCGCAGCCGTCTTTAAAAAATCACAGGTTCACCCGTTTTTTTTTTCGATTTCATCGAATTGCTCCATCCAACAGTGGGATAAATTGGGTGCGGCGTCCTTTTCTGCCGCCCGATAGTTGTCATTTAATCTATCTGGCTAATGGTAAAGAGTTTTATTTTCTCATCTCTTCCCCGGAGTTCTGTTTCGCCTAATGGGGTCACTCGGGTGTGTGAAGGCAGGGATAGCTTTTGCAGGAGATGGTTTGAAACCAGCATGTCGGTATGGTATGCATTGCACAGCGACTGTATCCTTGCCGTTGTATTTAATGTATCGCCGGTGAAGATGATTTCTTTTTTAATAACACCAATTTCTCCCGTTGTTACTTTGCCCAGGTGAAACCCCGCTTTAAACTGCGGCGTAATGCCAAACTGTTGCCGGTAATTATTGTCTTGCCGCGCAATGGCTTCCCTAATAGCAAAAAAACAACGGATGCAATTGTTATTTTGAAGCCCGTTGACCAATTTCCATGATACAACAATTTCATCTCCCACATACTGGTAAATTTCTCCTGAGTGGGCAATTATAGGGTCAGAAAGGTCAGCATAATATGTTCTGAGCATATCAAAATATTTAAGGTGGCCGATGTGCTCAGCAATGGTAGTAGATGATTTCATGTCAAGGAACATGAATATTCTTTCCTCTTCTTTAGGTGTATGGTATTTGCCTGAAAAAAAATTGATTAGTACCGCATGTCCCAGGTTATTGCTTACCTCGTTATAAAAAAGCGATATACCAATGATGGCGGCAATAAATACCACCACACTCCAAAATGAAAAGCTGATGAAGAATTGCCACATATTATTCCAAACCCTGGCATCAGTAATGCTGGTATGCAGTTGTGCTTTATTACCGATGAGCGTTAAGCCAATAAGAAAAAACAAAATGATGACCAGGTAAATAAAAGATTTGTAGAGGATCTTTTTAGTAAAACTTTTGTGAATGAACACCTGATTAATATAAAGCACTTCAATGATGCCCATCAGCAACCCGGTAATCAGGGCGGTTAGCGGAGTTATGGCAACATTACTGCTAAAATTGTACGGGTTGCCGGTTGCTGGATAGTAGTTTAATTTGCCCAGCAAGCCACGTTCCAGTAACAGGTACACAGTGCTGAAAAACAACCACAACAACCCGAAAGGAATGATCTGTAAGATATTTCTTTTGGTTTTTGGCGATAACATAAATAACCTGTTGCTTCAGCAGTGGGTGTTAAATGGTTGGCAATTTGAATGTAGTGAATTTTTTATCAGGTAAGTGTATTTCATCGCCTTTAAATGCTACACTGTACCCATAGCATTAAAAGCCGTAAAGTTGGTTTTGCAAAATACGCAGCGCAATGATGCATATTTACCTGCTGGCCGTTGCCAGTGTAGTTGTTTTTTTAAGGAAGGCTTTTGCCTGTATCAGTTCAGGTCTTTCAGCAACAGCATCCTTTGCTATAACGGTTAACTGCTTATAAAATGCGGTAGCCTTTTGGGGATTCTTAGCAGCTTCAGCCGCCAAACCTGCATTGTACAGCGCATTGAACCGGTTGGGATGCGTTTGTAAATCTGCTTCATAAACCGCCAGGGCTTCGGCCGGCCGGTTCATTTGCAATAGCATATCTCCTAATAATTCTTTGGCAGGTATTACCTCACCCGGTGTAACAGGGTGTTTTTGCGTTTTATCTTCCATAGCCGCCGCAGCTGTCATAAGCTGAATGGCCTGATCATTATTGCCCTTTTTGAACATTATCCAAGCCTCGCCTGCAGTGAGTTGAATTTTTACCTGGTTGGCTTTATACGAATCTTTCTGTGCAACAAGTGTATCGTAACTGGTTTGTAATTCTTTCAATGCGGCGGTAGCGGCAGGCGTATTATTAGTATGAACAGCGCCCAGCAACCGGGCAAAATCCACAATGGCTTTTTGCCAGGGATATTTTTGCCAGTCAACCGTGCCATCGTGCAATGGCAGGTTGGCCGCCTCTTTCCACAATTTGTTTTCCAGCACATAACGCGCTGGTATAGACGCAAATGCATACGCTACTTTAAAGTTTACCGGGTGAACTTCTTTGATGGCGTTCAGGTAATCGTATTGTTCTTTTGCCAGTTTGTTGTTGCCCTGTTGCAGGTATGCATATTCAAGGTAATCCAGCCCGTGCAGTTCTTCATCCCAGTGGCCTTTGATACCGGTATTTTCTGCATAGCATTTTGCGGCAGCCGTGGCCACCAGGTTTGAGCTGATGCATTCATCCCACAAACCCAGCCGGGTAAAAATATGCGAGGGCATGTGTTGCGCATGGGCAGATGATGGTGCTATAGACGCATATTTGCGCGCTGCCGTTAACGCCTGGCTCGCCAACTCCGGATAATCGTAACTGTGAATAATGTAATGAACCACGCCAGGGTGATAAGGTTGGTTGGGGTACAATGCCATTAAAATATCGCCTGCTTTTTTTTGCCGCGCGTATGTTTTATCAGCAGGGTCTGCAGCACCATCTAATGACAATGCATATAAGGTAGCCGCTTCAATGTCTTTGGGATTGGCAGCATGAATTTTTTCCATGGCTTGTTCAAAGCTGCGGCAGCGTGTAAGATGGTCTGCTTTGTCTATGTCTTTATAAAATAGGGCAAGGGCCTCAATATATGCTGATTCTTCTTTCGATTTTTTAGTCAATGATTGCGCAATGGAAATCGCTTTAGCGCCCTTCTGTAGTTCGGGCTGGGTAGGCGGTGCCCACAGCGGATGAAAGTTAGACATGGCTACACCCCACCAGGCCATTGCACAGGCCGGGTTTTTATCAATCACTTTGGCGAATACTTTTTCGGCCTCATCATATTCAAATGAATGCAGCAATGCAATGGCAAGGTTAAATTCTTGCTTCAGGTCTTCGCCGCAGGAAGTGGCAAAGCTTACCTGGCCAAATTGTTTATCTGGCGGGCCGCATACTATTACTTCGCCTTTTTTTAAGTTTACTGCTTTAATGGTATCATCTGAAGGGGGCTTACCATTGTTATTGCATGCAAACAATATTGGCCAAATAAAATTCAATAAAATGATCAAAGATGGTTGCAATACTTTTTGCATACTGTTCCTGATTTTAGTTTTTGTGATTATAAGGTTACCACTAATCAGGGTATTGCGGAATTAAATGCCTTTCTTCGGTTTTGAAACTCGTAATTAAAGAAACGAAAATTTGATGTAAACACAAAACCGGGGATAGCGGCGATGGCTTGTAAAACCACGCGAAGATATTTACGAACAATTTTATTGCAATAACACAAAAGTAGTATGCAGCTGCCATCGTGCCCTGCATCCACATCAACAATGGTTACTGTGCTTTTTCATATCTTAATAATGTTACGCCAGCCGCTGAAGTAGTGGTGCCGGTCAATTGCAGGTTAACCCTTTGTTGAATGCCTGTAAACAACGGTTTACCCGCCCCGAGTATAACCGGGTACACTGCCAACAAATAGGCGTCAACAAGTCTCTCGTTCATAAAACTGGTAATGATACCCGAACCTCCATACCACCAGATGTCTTTGCCAGGCATGTTTTTCATTACCCGTATACTACCCGGTATATCATGGCTGATAAAGTTTGCCCTGCCGTCAGGGGTGGGTGTAGCAGACACCACCAACTTGTTTTTGCTGTGTACTTTTTCCCATATTTTTTTCTCTATGTCGGGAGCTGCGGCTGCAGGCTGGTACTGGCCCCAAAGATCATAGCTCACCCTGCCATACACAATGGTATCTATACTGTCTAAAAATTGATCAAACACAGAACCGTCACCCATTTCATCGTTATTGATGGTGGCGCACCAGTCAATCTCACCATTGGGTCCTTCAATATATCCATCCAGTGTTACGGCCAGGTTTAATACAATCTTTCTCATTGTAACGCTATTTTTTTCGGTTAATAATAAAGCCCCTGTCTTCTTTTGCAAAACCAATTTTTGGATAATAGTTCATTGCCGAGGGCACAGATAACAGTAACAACATTGTTTCATCGCCCACCTTTTCCTTGGCCAATTGAATTAATTGTTTACCCACGCCATTTTTTTGGTATTGCGGGTCCACTGCCAGGTCAGACAAGTAACAACACCATACCCAATCTGTAATACACCGGCAAACCCCTACCAATTGTTCGTTGTACCAGGCTGTTACTACCAGGTTAGAATTGTTATACATTTTCTGTATTCTTTCTGCATCGCCGGTAGGCCGCGGCAGGCCGGCATGGTTATACAGGTCTATTACCTGTGCTGCTGAAGGCCACACATCTGTTTTGTACAAGAGGTTCATAATAGTTGCGCTTTATAAAATAAAAGTAGCGCAACCAAAAAAAGTAAAATTGTGAAAATGCGAACAGCGCTCAGGGGTGCAGAAAAAAATCGTTGATGAAATGGGGTTTCCCAAAATAAGCTTTTGGCGATTGACCGGTAATAAGTTGCGAAAGGCGTATCAGGTGCGATTGATCACTAAACAAATTTTCGTAGGCGCATTCGGTAAGCGACTTATGGGGATGTGCTTTCCGGAAATTAATAAATTGATTGTACTTAATGATATGGCAAAATTGTTTTGGACTAACACCAACATAATGCTGAAAAGATTTTTCTATATGCCTGGAGGTAACACCAGTCAATTTTTCAAGCGTGGCCATTGTTGCATTACCCTTCTGTTGTAGAATGCGGCGTACCGCTGCCTCCACATATGCAAAAGCGTCAGCTGGCCGCGGCAAACCGGCTATCTTTTTACTGAATGCAAGTTCAAGCCTTTCGAAAGTTGTTTGCGCGCATTCATCAACACAGGCAGATAGACGATCCGTACCTGCGATGGCTTCAAATGGAATTAATGTATCTGTTGAGAGGTGCGCGGGAAATGGATACAACAAAGCCTGGGTATGCGGGTGAAACCGAACGCCATACATTAAGGCACCCGGCTGCAGTTGCAGGCTATAACTTTTTTTATTTTGTCCTGAAAAGAAAACAGCGGGGTCTGCGCACCAGTTGTTGCAACCCTGTCTTTTGCGGCCCGGTGCAGCAGTAAGATGAAAAATTATTTCATGATGGCCATCGGGTAAAATTTCTTCTGCATAAGCATAGCTCAAACCGGCGGGTACCTGCAGCCGCCAGAATGATTTTATGTAAGGCGACAGCTGCCTGGGTGTATAGGTTTGAATGGATACCATTGGTTGCTACCTTGATAATAATGCTCACTAAAAGTAAACAACTTATTTCAATTGCAAGTTGCAATAGCTAGTGTTGTATACGCTGTATTAGCTTTCATGGGTTCTTAGATCGAACTCAGCAATCGATCATGCTTTAAAAGTATTGTATCCTTTTTCTCCAAACGGCTGAATTTCCTCTATAAACATTCCTTCCAGTTTTTTTAATTCGTATTCATAATCTTTGTTATCCTTGTCTTCCTGGCTAATTTCTGACAAAATTTCGAACCTGAACTTTTCTTCGCCAAATGCTTTCCATTCTTTTTGCAATTGATCATTGCGGTGGCCCCCAAATTTCAATTCAGATTTGATACGGTTCCAGACAGCATCCAGGTTAACACTGCTGCCAACAAACACCTTACCGTTAACAGTGTTCCTTATTTGAAAAACGCCTATTGTGAATTTCTTTTGTTTATAGGCATCTTTTAATTCTTTATTCGATTTCATTGAGTAAAGCTACCATGGCACCTGCCTTTTGCAAACGTGTATTGAGTAACTAACCTGTTTGATGAGCGGTCAGCAGGCAAGTGCGTGTTATAGGGCAAACTGCAGCATGTCTTTTCCCACTATGGCATTGCCTGCAAAAGTAGTGCGTACGGCATCTAACCAGGTTTGATCTGATAGGGTTTTGTCATCTGGCGGAACAAAATGCTGGATAACCAGATTTTTTACATTGGCTTGCGTTGCAATACGCCCCGCATCTTCTATTGAAGTATGGTGAGATTTTATACTGGCAATTAACCTGGTAGCATTGGGCCTTCTCTTAATTATATTATCAACGGCTGGCACATACATGGCTTCATGAATAAGGTAATCAGCCCCGGCAGCAAAGTTGGCCAAAGCGGGAAAATACGCCGTATCGCCAGAGAAAACAATGACCTTGGTGCCCAGCCTAAATTTAAATGCAAAGCTGTTGTCGATAGGCGGGTGCATATTTTTTAGCGCGCTTGCTTCAATACCATTGGCGGATAGTATGGTTCCTTCAGCAATTTCATGTGCCATCACCAGTTGCCTGATATCTGGTCGTCCCTCATCTTTTATACGGGTAGTAATATCAAATTCATTGCACAACCACCAGGCATTAAGCATTGCCGTTAGCCCGGCGGGTGCGTAGACATGCACGGGTGTTGCAAGCCCTGCTATCCAGGCATTGTACAATAATGGGCCCAATTCAAGATTGTGGTCTGAATGGTGGTGTGTGATAAAAATATATTTCAAGGCAGACAGATTGATGCCTGCTTCCAGTAGTTTAAAAGTAACCCCATACCCTGTGTCAATTACAATAGGAATATGATTATACTCAATGAGACTGGCGGAGGGCGTTTGTTTGTAAGAGCGGATAAAAGGACCTCCCTGTGTGCCTAAAAGCACCAATCTATCACCCGCTGCCCCGCGTGTGGTGGTATGTTCTGCCACAGATGAATTGGAAACGGCTGCTGAAGCTGTGAGCAGCAAAGATTTTTTGATAAATGTCCTGCGATTGTTTGTCATTGCCCCGAAATTTATAAGGTATCAATGAAGCTGGGTATGGCATCAACTTTTTACAGGGTAGAAAAATCAATGTGAACAATAAGGTACTGTTTTTTTACGGTTCGTAATGCAGAAACAGCGCGCCTGTATCATATTTTCTGAAATTAATCAAACGCAGATTTTTATAGGCATCCAAATCAGGAAACAGCTGCCTGCCGCCACCGGTAATTGTTGGGCAAAGCTGTATATGGTATTCGTCTATCAGGTTTTCTTTCATGAGCGATTGCGACAGGCTGATGCTTCCCCACAACACCATGTCTTTACCCGCTTGTTGTTTCAGTTTTTTTACCGCCGCTGCAGCATCGCCTTTCATAATGTCCGCATCGGGCCATTTGCCCCACGGTGCATGTTGCAGGGTGTTGGAGAATATGATTTTTTTGGTGCTGTTCAATGTATCCGCAATAATTTCTTTATCGGTAGTAGCCGTTGGCCAGAACTCGGCAAATAGCTGGTAAGTGTTGCGGCCCAATAGAATAGTGTCGATACCTTCCATGAATTGTAGCTGGTCCTGGTCAGAATACCGGTTTTGATCACCCGAAGGAAAAAAATCCAGCTGTCCGTTTTTGTCAGCGGCAAAACCATCGAGCGATAGCCATTGTTCCATGATGAGCTTTCTCATAAAATGTCAGTTTTATTACAATGTAGGTGATACAACTAAAATGCCGGTTATTGAATGTAACAAAAAAACAGCCCCGGAAGCGGGGCTGTTTACTTACTAACCATTTATGTTCCATGATCCAAAAAACACACGTTATGCCGCTTCTACTTCTTTTATCTTTTCGCGGATTTTTGCTTCAATTTCATCTGCCAGTGCAGGGTTATCCAGCATGAGTTGTTTTACGGTTTCACGTCCCTGGCCCAGTTTATCAGTGTTATAACTAAACCATGAGCCACTTTTTTGTACTACACCCAGTTCAACACCCATGTCTACAATTTCACCTGCTTTGGAAATACCTTCTCCAAATACTAGGTCAAATTCTGCAGCACGGAAAGGAGGCGCTACTTTATTTTTTACCACTTTTACTTTTACACGGTTGCCTACTGCTGCATCGCCATCTTTAATTTGGCTTACGCGGCGTATATCTAAACGTACAGACGCATAAAATTTTAATGCATTACCACCGGTAGTGGTTTCGGGGTTACCAAACATGACCCCTATTTTTTCTCTAAGCTGATTGATGAAAATACAAATGGTATTGGTCTTGCTGATAGTGGCCGTTAATTTACGCAGTGCCTGGCTCATTAAACGCGCCTGTAATCCCATTTTGCTATCGCCCATTTCTCCTTCCAGCTCTCCTTTTGGTACCAAAGCGGCTACAGAGTCAATCACTACTACGTCTAGCGCGCCGGATAAAATAAGCCGGTCTGCAATTTCAAGGCCCTGCTCTCCATAATCTGGCTGGGAGATTAAAAGATTGTCCACATCTACGCCCAGCTTTTTAGCATAAGCGCTGTCAAATGCATGTTCAGCATCTATAATAGCGCACATGCCGCCTTTTTTCTGCGCTTCAGCAATAACGTGAATAGCAATGGTGGTTTTACCCGTAGACTCAGGTCCGTAAATTTCAACGATACGGCCTTTGGGTAAACCGCCGATACCAAGCGCTGTATCAAGACCGATAGACCCGGTTGAAATAACTTCTATTGGATCCTGGCTGCGTTCATTCATCATCATTACGCTGCCTTTACCAAAATCTTTGTCGATTTTGTCCATGGTAAGCTTTAGCGCTTTTAATTTTTCAGTATTTGACATAATGGGTTAATTTTTTAATCAAGGTAATATAATGTCAAATGTAGGTAAAAAGTTGTTATCAACACTAATTTTATTAGTAAATAATAGCTAATTTTTTTAGACCGATTTTTGTGATGAAAAAACGTTTCGGCGGCGGTGAAAAAACGTTGGCGCATTGAGCCAGAATGATTACATGCTTGAACGCTGATTGGGAAAGGCGCAAAAAAAACCCTGCCAGGAGGAGAGCGGCAGGGTTAACATGAGAAAACTTTGTGTCCGACCGGGGGTTGTCCGGGCGGACGAGGAGAGTAACTAAAAACTAAAACGATTGCTGCTAAACAATACTCAAAGTGACAATAAATAAAAGACATGCGCAATACCCTATTGTGGGTATTTTTTTAGTTTGTTTTGTGCGCCGGCGGCTGGTTTCTCGCGGCGAACGGCAAAGAAGCGGCGGACGCAGCACCTATTTCGTTTTGAAATAACATCGCGTCCGTTCCTCCGCCCGTTCGCCGCGAGAAACGACAGTACATGTACCGACTGAGACAACGTTGCGCCCGTTGCTCCGCCTGTCCGCCGCGAGAAACGAAGCAGAGAACTGCGGACATAGTACATGTATCGATTAAGACAACATCGCGCCCGTTGCTCCGCCCATCCGCCGCGAGAAACCTAACCCGGAAAAGTTGTCTAGATTTGCCGGGTAACCGAGAGTAACATCATGATTAATAGCGAACAGGTAATTATACAAACAAAGAAATGGATTACTGATGTAGTGTCGGCCTGCAATTTTTGTCCTTTTGTTGCCAGGGAAATCAAACAAAACAGCATCCATTACCAGGTAGAGGAGTCTGCCGATCTAAAGGTTTGCCTGCAATCATTTTTAAATGAGTGCATCCGGTTAGATGAAACAAAAAGTATTGCTACCACGCTGCTTATACTGCCAAATGGTTTTCCGGTCTTCAAAGATTATCTTGAACTGGTGGAGCTTGCAGAAAATGTACTGAAAAAGCATGGGTATGAAGGCATCTACCAGGTAGCCAGTTTCCACCCAATGTATGTCTTTGCCGGCGCACCTGCCAATGATGCGGCCAACTATACCAACCGTTCTATTTATCCTATGCTTCACCTCCTGCGCGAAGAAAGCATTGAGCAGGCATTACAATCTTACCCGCATCCTGAAAAAATACCCGAACGCAATATTGCTTTTACCAGGTTGAAAGGCCTTGCACATATGCAAATGCTGCGCGATGCCTGTTTGTAAGAATTGACGCCGGTACCGGACTACATCATCCAACTGCTAATGGCTAGCAGCTTTCTTTTCTTCCATAAACTTTTTGGTTTCATCGGCATAAATACTGATAAAGTGCGAGCGCACATAAGCTGACACCGGTTTGCTTAGCCCGGGCAGGTTTACTGCAATGGCCCTCGATGCCATAGCGGGCATATGGCAATCAATGCAATTGGCAGCAATGGTGCTACCCAGTTGGTTGGTCATTTTGCAAAGTTTGTGGTTACCCTTTTCGCCTGTATTATGACAACCTGCACAGCGTTGAGAATACATGGCCAATTGCCCTTTTTCATTCTGATGGGGGTTATGGCAACTGTTACAGGTAAGCGTTCCACTGTTGATAAAGCATTTGCTTGCGCGCAACAATCCATATTGGTTACCGTGTAAGTCAACCATTGCCAGGTTGGGAGGCGTGGTATCTACCATAAAATAATCAGACAGCTTTTCACCGGGCACATATTCAAACGGTGGTTTTATTTTTTGCAATCTTCCGCCATGGCACCAGGCGCAGGCATCTAACTGTTGCTGCCGCGTAAAGGTGGAAGAGTTGGTAATATACTTTGCGTTGGCAGCTGCGGGATTTTCTTTTTGATAGGCAACATGCGCAGCCGCCGGGCCATGGCATTTCTCACAATCCACTCCATAGATCATGGTGCCGGGGTCAAATGCTTCGGGTTCAAAACCGGGTGGCGATATGCTATTGATATAAGTGCTATGGCACTCGAGGCAACGGGCTGTTATAGGCCGGTTAAAAACAACCATCATGGGATAACCGGGACTGTTAGACCACTGGTTGGCTGCTGTAAAATAAGAAACAGGTAACTGGTACAAACGGTTCTCGTGCCAGTAAACAGATGTTTGCCCCTTGGTGGCAGAGCCAATTACCATATCAAACCGGTGCAACGCTTTTTCAATACCGTCTGTATACGCCACCTGGAATAAGCCACTGTCTCTTTTTTCCATTCTCACCTGCGTGCGTGCACTGTATGAAAAACTGTTGTTGCCGGGTACAAAACTGCCTTTAACCGTTGTTTCGCCAGCTGGTTGCGAGCTAAGATAATGCGCAGTATGGATATGCGAATCGTAAATACTTTTATGACAACCAGCACAACTGGCAGAACCGGCAAACTGCTGAAATTGCAATTTTTTTTGCGCCACTGCTGCTTCTTCCTGGGTATTGATACAACGTGTCAATAAAAGCCCGCAGCATACAATCAGGCAAATGGCCACAGCAGATCGTTTGTACATGCAAAATAGTTTCATGCATTAGCAAGTTAGTAAATAGCAGTGAGCTATTTGCCTGTAACTGTTAACCGTTCATACTTGCAGAACGACCATATACTCATCAATCATTATCAGCTATGCTTCACAAAAGCCCCACAAAGTGGTATTGTTACAGGGTATGCAAGCAGTTTACCTTTGAAAAGACTGTATTGTAAACACATCATTAAACCTTTCCAAATGAAAAGAATCTTATTACTCAGCTTTGCCGCTGTTTTTGCAGTGGCACGTATGGCAGCCCAGGATTGTAATTGCGGCAGCATCAAATTTTTAATTGGCCAATGGAAGTGCCAGGGCAAAAATGCCAGCGGTTTTCCGGTATACTCCGGCGTACTCAATGTGGGCAATGGCCCGGGCTGCACCTTTAAGTTGCAGGAGTTTATGCAACAGGTAGCGGGAGATGTTAGTATTGCGCCGTTAACCGTACCGCCCAACACAATAGTAAATGTGCCGTTTACTTTTACTGATCACCCACCGTTTATCGGCGCCGGCAACACCGCACATTTTATACTGGTGTTTACCCGTGGCGATAAGAAATGTAAGATTGAAATTCAGTCAGACAAATTTCCGCCTTGTACCGATACCGGTTGTAAATGTAACCCCGCGGGATGGGGAGCTATTGTTGCCACCATTAACGGAACACCAAAAACGGTGAAATGCGGTTACCAGTTTGGACTAACCTGTGCAGACAGCATTTCATTGAAAAGCATGTACAAATGCATTGGCAATTGCGAAGCAAAATATGTAGCCGTATTAAAAAATGCAGCGACAGGCGTAGTAGTGCAAAATTTCTCACCTTTTAATTTTCCATGGAATTATAAATTCAACGCGCCAGGTACATACACGCTGGAAATAATACCTATTTGCGGAGATGCAAAATGTACACCCTGCCGTTTCTTTTTTACAGTAAGAAATTGCGACACTGCCTGCGATTGTAACCCCAATGGATGGACGAAATTTGAATTGTCTACCGCTACGGGTGTTAAAACCCTGCAATGTGGCGATAAGGTGGCCGTTAAAAAAGGCGCGCCTGCAAAATTAAATGGCAAATACACCTGCAAAGGCAGCTGCACCACCAAGTATGCTGCTGTGCTCAGAAACAATGCGACCGGCGCAGTGGTACAAAGTTTTCCGGCATTTAGCTTTCCCTTTACGTACAATTTTCCCATGGCCGGTGTGTTCAGGTTGGAGATTACGCCCATTTGTGGTAACAAGAAATGTAAGCCCTGCGTCATCTATTACGTGGTACAGTAAATACGATTGCAGATTTTTCGACGGCGCGATCTTGAGCTAGCTTTTGCCATAATATTCAGATTTATTGATTTATTTTGCAGTAAATAACATTTTATGAAACAATTACTCTTATCTGCTATCATACTTGGCTGTACAATTATTGCTGCTGCGCAGGAACCCACCCCCGCTGCCAAAGGTGTTAATTATGGTGCCGGTGCCACCGAAGAAGGCGCTGTACCCGTAAGCCAGATTGAAGCCAACATGAAAGATGCAAAATTTACCGGCAAAGCAACCGGCAAAGTACTTTCTGTTTGCCAGGAGAAAGGCTGCTGGATGAAAGTGGAAAAAGCAAATGGAGAAGCCATGATGGTAAAATTTAAAGACTATGGTTTCTTTATGCCCAAAGATATTGTTGGCAAAGAAGTGGTGCTTGACGGAGACGCTACCGTTAAAGAAACTTCTGTAAAACAGTTAAAACATTATGCAGAAGACGCCGGTAAAAGCAAAGAGGAAATCAGTAAAATAACAACACCCAAAAAAGAATTGATCTTTACCGCAAAGGGCGTTCGGGTACTATAAAAAAGCTATCATTACCATAAGCCATTCTGCCAGCGCAGAATGGCTTTTTTATTTGACAGTTAATATACTGCCGCGTGTACCTTTATAGGCCCATTATTCTGTGGTAAAAAGAAAGCTATGAATTTTAATTTCAACGATGCGTTAGGATTTACCGGGGTTACCATGTTATTGGCTGCCTATCTGTTTAACCTGCTCGGAAAAATTTCGAAAGAAGGATATTTATATGTTATTATGAATGCCGTTGGTGGTGGACTTGCCTGCCTGGCATCCTATTTAATCCATTACATGCCATTTGTTCTGCTAGAGGGCACCTGGATGTTGGTATCATTAATTGCGCTGGTAAAAATGCTTACAGCAAGAAGAACCATCAGCCAATAATAGCATCAATTTTTTTGGAGAGCTTCCTGTCTTTGTCAGTAACAATATCTCCCGCATCATGTGTAGATAACCAGATTTCAACCGTATTATAAACATTGGTCCACAACGGGTGATGGTCCATCTTCTCCGCCTCCAAAGCCACCCTGGTCATGAAGGCAAAAGCTTCAGAGAAATTTTTAAATTCTACTTTACGGTATAATTTATTATCGGCTTCTTTCCAGCCGGCGCCGCTGGCAGCATTACTGGTTGATGCATTGTGCTGTCTGTTAATAGTGAAATCTTGTTTCATAATAAATAATTTAAGATAGTAAACCTTCAGTTAAAACATCAGGTTGCCTTTGTGGGCTATTTTTTCATGAGTAAGTTCGGTAACCATTTGTACACCATTTATCTCCCGTATAGATTTACTGATGTTTTCAAATTTATTGTCGTCCACGGCGTCTCCTTTCATCAGCCACAGAAAATCATTGTGTTTAAACTGGGGCAACAGGTATTCGCCGTTGTGTTTATTGTTGTACAAGTAGTGTACCAATGAATTATTGGGCTCGGGATATTCAAAAACCGGGAAAGCAAAGCGGATGAGTTTTTTGGTGAGTTGAATTTCAATGGCATTGTTAAGCCTGAAGTTGAAATGAAACAACCTGTTGAGGTGCCAGCAAAACTGGTAATCTTTAATGGGCGCAACAATACCCACCAGACGGGTATCTTCAAAAAAGGCTTCCGCCATTTCTTCCATGTCTAGCTTTAACTTCATGGTAATCTAGCTTTTAGCCATTAGCTGTTAGCTCTTAGCGCTAACGCATGCAATTGAAAAAATTTAGTAAGAAAAAAACCGTACAATGCGCAATGTTTTATAAATCGTAAAGTCTAAAAACTAAGAGCTAACAGCTAATAGCTTTTTTAAAACTGCACATCCACCTCAATTGTTTCATTACCCCTTTTCACTTTCGCCTTTGTCTTATCGCCTTTAGCAAATTTGTTGAGCACCTGCATATAATTTTCAACAGACAATACGGGATAGTTACCCAATTGCACAATTACATCACCTGCTTTCAATCCTGCTTTTTGCGCAGGCCTGCCATCGCTTATGGCCTCAGCGCGTACACCGTTGCCGGTAAAAGTATAATCGGGCATAATACCCATGGTTACATTTAGCCGCGTGTTGCCTGCGGTTTGGGTATCCCTGGTTTTTGTGAAAGCGAGTTTACCTTTGGTATTGGCCACCTCCACTATTTTATAAATATATTTCAGTATACGGTATTCACCGGTGTAATTAATTTTATCCATATCGTCTGTAGGGCGGTGATAATCTGCATGGCCGCCGGTGAAGAAAAATAACACAGGAATATCTTTAAGGTAGAATGATGTATGATCACTTGGGCCCATGCCGCTGCTGTCGTATTTATTAATGAAATTTTGTTCTGTACTGATGCCCGCCAGCATTGGCCCCCAGCCGGGCGATGTGCCATAGCCCCCAATAGATAAGGTCTTGGTGCTATCGTTTAAACGGCCCACCATATCCAGGTTGATCATATAGTTGGCTTTGCCAAGGTCAATAGAAGGATGTTCAGTAAAGTATTTTGACCCGTACAAGCCCATTTCTTCTCCGGAAAATGCAGCAAATAAATAATTGTTCTTTTTAAGTTTTGCGTTCTTCAACAATTTGGCCAGTTCAATCAATGCTGCTGTGCCGCTGGCGTTATCATCCGCACCATTGTGGATTTGTTTTTCAGCACCGCGGTAGAGCGAATTATTGTCTTCTCCGTAACCCAGGTGATCAAAGTGAGCGCCTATAATAACGGTTGAAGGCGCATTGTTATCTATAAAACCTACGACATTGTGCCCGGTTCTTTTTTTATCGGTGAATACCGCTTTCATTTTTATTTCAACAGTGGCGCCTTCGTCGGTGAAATATTTTTTGGCAATCTCTTTTTGCACATACACAACTGGTATAGCAAGTGGCTCGGCTTTTTCTTTACCGTTAAATTGTATGTCATCTTTTGCCGGGCCGCTGTTGTAAACTATCAGTGCAATGGCTCTTTTCTTTGCTGCATCTTTTGCCTGTTGCTGAATGTATGCGGGCAAATCAAAATGCGGATTGGTGGCATTACTCTCCAGCTCGTCTTTCAGGTTAAGGAACCAGGGCATACCTGGCTCGCGCAGCCCAATAGACGGCGCGGCCTCAATGGCTTTATTGGGAGAACCAATAAATGGAAAATAATTGGCCGGTTTTATTTCGCCCCCGTTAATGAGCAGGTAAGTTTCTTTACTTATTTCTTTACCGTCGGCAATATCAAAAGACTGGTACCAGCCATTATTATCGCCTTTGGGCAAGAGACCAGCACTCCCAAATTGTGCGGCAATGTATTCCATAGCCAGCTTTTCACCATTTGAACCGGCACGGCGGCCTTCCAGCTTGTCATCTGCCAGGTAGCTTACATGCGCCTGAAGGCTGCTGATAACGACTTTATCGGCTTTTTTTAATTTTTGGGAAAACGTGCTGCCTGTAGTTACAATAACTAAAGCAACGCTGGCAATAATAATTCGAAACATATGGAAAGTTTGGTCTCTGCGCAAAGGTATATGAGCAAATGGGAATCCAGCCTTTATGCCATAAATTTTGCAATTAGTTTATCGTTGTGGTACAATTAAATCCATAATAATTTTGATACGATGGCCACGGGCCGGACAGCCGTCTTATCGCCTCCTGGTGCAATAACCACGCCTGTCAACACGGGCTAAAAACCAGGCTTTTGCAGATGGATGGGGCGGTAACTGCTGATAGCGAGAATCACTGCTGGCAAAGCTGGCTTCTTTCAAAATAAGTTGCCATTAATAATAGCGCTTTTGTTTCCAAACCTCGGTTTTTTTCCTTTACTTTTGCAGATCGGCCTGTGCGCATTACAGGCCGCGGAAACAGGGTAAAATTTGTATGAAAAACGGTTCTGAGCCGGTAAATTAATTATAAGCATGGCGTTACCGCACCTTATTAAATATGTGTACACCAACGGAACGGACGAAGTCATCCGCAGGGGCAAAAAAATTCATGCCATCGGCTTTGTAGAGCTGATAGAATACGATGAACTGATGGGCTCTGTTACCTTCAGGGTAAAAGATGATAGCTACAGCACTTACTATAAAGTATACGTACAGCATTTTAAAGACCCCAAAACCATGTCGGTGCGGTGCAGTTGCCCTTATAACCTGGGCGATATCTGCAGGCATGAAGCCGGCGCGCTGATACAATTGCAGGAATTGCTGGACAGGAACATGCTGAAAGCCGAAGAAGTGGTATACGACCAGCGGCACACTGTGGTAAAGATGAAAACCATCGATCTGAAGACCATCCGTGTGCTTTGCTCGCAACAAACCCTGGCAGACGCAGAAAAATTCCTGAGCGCTAACAAAGCCGTAATAGAGTACGCCAAAGACGAAATGGTAAAGGCGTCGGTAGATCTGGATGGCACCGTGTACAAAGTGGTCATCAAAAAAAATGAAGAGAGAAACCTTGATACCAGCTGCGATTACGAAGATACCCTGCACCCGCTGTGCCTGCCCAAGGTAATTGTACTGCTGCAATTGTACAACAAACATGGCGCCCATTATTTTGATACCATCCGCAACTGGGACAATGAAAAAAATAAATTGCTGGAGGCATACGGGTATACTTTAAGCGACGACCTGAAAGGGAAATTTGAGTTTGCCTATAAAGAAGGTAAACCGTTTCTCCGCGTACTGGATACGTCTATTAAAAGAATCAATCCGCTGGCAGTTAGTAAACCCAAGCCGGTATTGATAGATGAGCCAACAGAAGTTATTGCTGAAGAAGAACGCAAAGCCGCCGGTCCCGCGCAACGCCTGGGCATTGTTTTTAATTTTAATCATAAAACATATCCTTTCTTTCTGGTAGAGGTGGTACAGGGTGAAAGCGATAGTGAGCAGAAGAAATTTGTTTCTAAGGTGGAGAAAATTGACCTCAGCAAGTTTGTAAATATTGATGTGCTGAACGATGAAGACAAATTGCTGGTACCCACCATTCGACGTATGCAGGAAGCCGAGGTAACACGGTACCTTAACCGCAATTCGCCCTTTAGCGGTATCTGGGAAAACATCATTCACCAGGATACAGATGAGCTGCCTGAAGAAACCAGGAACCTCATGATTGAGTACCTGCATCCCAAGCTAAAAAAATTGTTTGTTGATATTGCGGTAAACCCTTTTGTTTTTTACCTCAATGGCCACAAACCTTTTAAGACCGATAATCTTAAACTGGCAGGCATTGTGCCCGAACCCATTGCCCCGTTTTTTAAAATAGCACCCAAAAAAAACAATTATGAAATTACCTGCTGGGTAAAGCTCAACGGCAAAGAGTTGTCATTGCAGGAGAACCAGCTAGATAGCAACCTGATGTTTTTCTACGAGGAAAACCTGTACCTCTGGAAGGATACGGAAGACGTGGAGAAAACAAATCCCTATACGGCCAAAGGCAGCATGATTATTTCAAAGGCAGAGTGGCCCAAACAGGTGCGCAGTTATGTGTTGCCACTCGCCAAAAAATACCATGTCGAGTTCGACCCGGCACTGGTGTCTTCTTACAAAGATGGCGAACCGGAGAAAAAATTATTGTTGCAGGAAAAATCTGACTACCTGGTATTTCAACCGGTATTTACGTACAAGGGTTTTGAGGTGAGAACCGGCGATAAAGATGAAATCATTGTTCCGGACGGAGATAAGGTGCTGATTGTTCACCGCAATAAAGTAGCCGAGCAGGAATTTATCAGCAGGCTGGAAGCCCTGCATTCTAACTTTATAAAACCCGAAGGTTCTTACAACCTTGTATTAAAAGGCGCGGATGTATTACGCAATAACTGGTTCTTTCTTTTTGTGGATGCCATGAAAGATCAGAAAGTACCCGTGTATGGTTTTGAAGCGCTCAAAAACTTCAGGTTTAATACTGCCAAGCCACAAACGAAAATTTACATCAGTAGCCACACAGATTGGTTTGATGCCAAGGTGGACATTGTGTTTGGCGACCAGAAAGTAACCATTGCAGAAGTGAAAAAGGCACTGGTAAATAAACAACAGTTTGTTCAATTGAACGATGGCACGCTGGGTATTTTACCCGAAGAATGGATCAAAAAATATTCATTGCTTTTCAGGGTGGGCGAAGGCAAGCAGGAAACATTGAAGCTTTCTCAATACCACATGAGTGTGATTGATGAGTTGTACGAGAACCGCAACGAAGAAGAGTTATTTATTCAGCTGGAAGAAAAATATGATAAGCTGCGTGGTTTTAAAAGCATTACAGAAATTCCGCCACCCAAATCATTACAGGCGGTGTTGCGCCCTTACCAGGAATTTGGCTTTCAATGGCTCAATTATTTAACGGAAGTTAGATGGGGCGGCATTCTGGCAGATGATATGGGTTTGGGTAAAACCGTTCAGGCGCTCACGTTTATGCAGCATTATAAAGATGTGCATGGCAACCTGAATGCGCTGGTGGTTTGCCCCACAACACTGATGTTTAACTGGGAGAATGAAATCAAAAAGTTTACACCTGAGCTCACCTATCATATACACCATGGCGGCGATCGCTCGCGCGAAAAAGGTCATTTTAAAAAATTCAATGTTATTATTACCACCTATGGTACCCTGCGCAGCGATATAAAACTGTTTGTAGAAAACGAGTTTGATTATGTGACGTTGGATGAAAGCCAGGCCATTAAGAACCCTTCCAGCAAAGTAACGCGTGCTGCAGGCCTGTTGAAGGCAAAAAACCGTTTGTGCATGAGCGGTACCCCGCTGCAGAACAACACATTTGATATTTTTGCGCAAATGAATTTTCTTAACCCCGGTATGCTGGGTAGTATAGAATTTTTCAGGAATGAATTTGCCATACCCATTGACAAATTCGGAGAAAAAGATCAGAAAGACCACCTGCGCAAGTTGCTGTTTCCTTTTATACTCAGGCGCACCAAAGAACAGGTGGCCAAAGATCTGCCGGAAAAAGTGGAAACCGTATTGTTTTGCGAAATGGAAGACGAGCAGCGAACTATTTATGATGCGTACCGCAATGATTACCGCGATAAAATTTTGGGCACCATCCAGGAACAGGGCATCCAGAAATCTCAATTGACCATTTTGCAGGGGTTAATGAAACTGCGGCAGATATGCGATTCGCCTGCCATTCTTAATGAATCAGAGAAACTGGAAAACCACTCCATTAAGCTGGAAGAACTGGCCAGGGAGATTACTGAAAATATCAGTAACCATAAGGCACTGGTCTTTTCGCAATTCCTGGGTATGCTGGCACTGATAAAAGAAAAATTAAAGGAGCTGGATGTTAAGTATGAATATTTTGATGGCAGCACTTCTGCACAAGACAGGGAGAAAGCCATTCAGAATTTTCAGAACAATGATGAGTGCCGTGTATTCCTGATTTCATTAAAAGCGGGTGGTGTGGGTCTTAACCTTACCGCGGCAGATTATGTATATATTGTTGACCCCTGGTGGAACCCGGCCGTAGAGCAGCAGGCCATTGACCGTACCCACAGAATTGGGCAGACAAAAAACATTTTTGCCTATCGTATGATTTGTAAAGATACCATTGAAGATAAAATTCTGCAGTTGCAAGATAGAAAACGCTCACTGGCGAGGGATCTGATTACAGATGATGAAGGTTTTGTGAAAAGCCTTACCCGTGCCGACGTCGAATACCTTTTCAGTTAACAGAAAAAATCTTTCATACAAAAAAGCGGGGCCTGCAACGGGCTTCGCTTTTTTTATGGGAAGCGTTGTACGGTGTTTTGTCTTATAGACCACAGCGCGCGGCAATTAATGCGCAAAAACAAACAACATCATTCACCTCTGCCGGCTTCCCATTCACCGATTATCCATGTTTTTAGGCGGGTATAGGCAACAAACGGATATTTTCGCAGGTACAAATTGTTGTTATGAACCGGTACCTGCTGCTGATAATGCTACTTCTTTATACCGTGTCGCTCGTAGCACAGAGACCGGTAACCGGCACCATACGCGGCAAACTGGTAGATACCATTGGTAAACAATCAATGGAAGAAGCCACCATTTCTGTTATGGATTTGAAAGATTCTACGTCTAACGCTTTCACCACTGCCAGCGATAAAGGACTTTTTGAAATAAAAGACATTGATGAAGGCCGCTACCGCCTGCTGATCAGTTTTGGAGGTTATCAAAACGTGAGCAAATTGTTTTCTGTTACCCGCGAAAAACCGGTGACTGATTTCGGCAACATTTTTATGGAAAGAAGAAGTACCATGTTGCAGGAGGTAATTGTGGAGCGGCCGCCCATCAGCGTAAAAAAAGATACGGTAGAATACAACGCCAGCTCTTTCAAAACAAAACCCAATGAAGATGTGGAAGGTTTATTAAAGAAATTGCCTGGTGTGCAGGTAGACAGAGATGGCACGGTAAAAGCCCAGGGCGAAACGGTACAAAAAGTATATGTAGACGGGAAAGAATTCTTTGGTACCGATCCCAAACTGGCCACTAAAAACCTTACAGCAGACATGGTAGAAAGCGTGCAGGTGTTTGATGATATGAGCGACCAGGCAAAGTTTACAAAAATTGACGATGGCAGCCGGCAAAAAGCCATGAACATTAAATTGAAAAAAGATAAAAAGAATGGATATTTTGGCAAAATAAACCTGGGTACGGGTACTGATGGCCGTTATGATAACAATCTTTCCTTTAACAAGTTTAAAGGCAGCAGGCAGCTATCACTTATAGGAGCTGTAAACAATACCAATAAACAGGGGTTTTCATTTTCTGATATCATTAGCTCCATGGGTGGGTTGGGCAACGGCGGGCCTGGTGGCGGCGGAGGCGGTTTTGGTGGCGGCGCGCCAGGTGGTGCACCTGGTGGCGGTGGGCCACCCGGTGGCGGCATGCTGGGTGGCATTGGCCAAATGGTAGCCACCAGGGGTGGTATAGCAGGCCTGGGCTTTGGCGGTTCATCAAATGGTATTACTTCCAGCATTTCCGGCGGACTCAATTACCGCGATAGCTGGGGCAGTAAAATTGATGTGAGCGGCAGCTATTTTTTATCGCACACAAAAAACACAGCTGTGCAGAATATTTTCAGGCAAACTTTTTTCCCCAACGATTCTACTACTAACAGCAATGACGATAAGGTATCAGAAAACCAGAATACCAACCACCGGTTCAACTTGCGGTTTGAATACCGAATAGATTCAATGAACTCCATTTTATACACCCCCAGTTTTACGGTGCAGCATTCAGAGGGCTTTAGTAATGATACATCGTCTGTGTATGCAGTAAAAGGGCCGCAAAAATACCTGGCACTGGCAGGCAATAGTTACAATTCCAACGACAGAGACGGTATCAGCCTTAACAATAATTTACTGTACCGGCGGCGGCTCAATAAAACCGGCCGCACAATTACATTGGGTTTTAGTAATAATTATAACCACAGCACAGGAGAAGGGCTCAATATTTCTCCGCAGGTGTTGTTTACCCCCAATGGAGATACGTTATCCTCATACCTGAGCCAGCATTACCGGTCAGCACAAAAAACAACTTCCAATAATAATGTCCTCAGCGCTTCCTATACAGAGCCGGTAGGTAAAAACAAGTTGATAGAGCTTAATTACGCCTATACCAATAACCAGAACAATGCTGATAAACGAACCAACAATTTTGATACGCTGAGCGGCAAGTACGAAAAGCCGAACCCGTTGCAGACCAATTATTTCACCAACAGTTTTATTGCCAACCGGGTGGGTGCCAATTTCAGGGTACAGCAAAAAAAATACAATTACCAGTTAGGGGGTTCCATACAATTTGCATCGCTGGAAAGCCATGTGTTTAACAATGGCAGCAGCAAAGATTCTGTCATTAAAAGAAAGTATATCAATTTCAATCCCAATGCAAGTTTCAATTATACTCCCAGGGCAGGCCAGAATGTAAGGTTGAATTACCGCGGCCGCACCAACCAGCCATCAACTTCTCAATTACAAAACGTACAGGATGTTACCAATCCGCAGAATATCCGCACCGGCAACCCAGATTTAAAACAAGAGTTCATACACAATCTAAATATGGGGTATAACCGGTTTATACTGGCCAATTTTCAGTTTATTGCTTTCAATATAAATGCTTCAGTAACCCAAAACAAAATAGCCAACAGTATAGATACGCTGGGGCGCGGCGTACAGCTTACCCGGCCGGTTAATCTCAATGGGGCATACAATGCATCCTTGTTTTTTACCTATGGCAAAACAATTAATAAATTAAAAGGCGGTAACATTAATGCCACCACGTTTATTATTTATAACAAAGATGTAAGCCTGCTCTACAAACAAAGAAACTATACCAATGGATTGATTGTTACCCAGTCGCTGGGCATCAACTATAACCGTAAGCAGTTAGACCTTGGTTTCAACGGCAGTGTTTCTTACAATACGTTCCGGTATAGCCTGCAATCTAACCTCAACAGTGAATACTATACGCAAACCTATTCGCCCGAGATCAATTATACTTTCTTTAAACGCCTGGTAGCTTCTACCGACCTTGATTACACCCTCAATTCCGGCCTGTCTGCAGGGTATAACCAGCAAGTAGCTTACTGGAATGCCAGCCTTGCGCTGCAAATATTTAAAAAGCGTGATGGCGAAATTAAGCTGGGTGTATACGATATACTGAACCAGAATAAAAGTTTTACGCGCAGTACCGGCGACAATTATTTACAGGATACGCGTACCAATGTGCTGAACCGGTACCTGTTGCTGAGCTTTACTTACAACATCAAAAAAGGCAGCCAGCAGGGCAGTGGCATGCCAATACCCAGGCAGTTTCAACGCGGTATCCGCAATATGAGAATCGTAAATTAAGGAAAGCCATTAGCTGTTAGGTATAAGCTGTTAGGCCAATACAAAATTTGAAGTCTATTGCTAAAAGCTAACAGCTAAAAACTAAAAGCTTTATTTTCGTTCCATGCCTGCAATAAAAAATATCATTTTTGATCTCGGTGGCGTCATCCTCAATATCAATTTCCAGCTAACAGAAAATGCCTTTGCTGACCTTGGGTTTAGCAATTTTAAACAATACATGACCCAGTTTCATATCACCCCTTTTTTTGAAGAGTATGAAACCGGCAAGATTGATGACGCCGCTTTTATAAACGGTATACAGCAAATTGCCGGTGCACCCATTGCCGGGCAGGATATTATTAACTCCTGGAATGCATTGCTGCTCGACTTTCCGCCTGAGCGAATACAACTGCTGGAAAAGCTGGGCAAGCAGTACCGTATATTTTTACTAAGCAATACCAACGCGCTGCATCACCAGTTTTTTCAGCAGAAGTTGTTTGCTGAAACCGGTAAGCGGCTGGAAGATATTTTTGAAAAAGCTTATTTCTCTCACGCCGTTCATTTACGCAAGCCAGATGCGGCTATTTACCAACTGGTGCTTGATGAAAACAATTTAAACCCTGCTGAAACTTTGTTTATAGATGATACCCCCTCCAATTTTAGCGGCGCAGAAGAAGTGGGCATACAAACTTTTTTCCTGGAGCCGCCTTTAACCATATTAGACGTTCCATTGTTTCAGAATAGTTGATCAGGGCAGTAGATGTTCGCGGGTAGTTGCTTATTGATCTGGTAGACTAATCAATGGTATTCATTGATAGGCGTTTCCTATTACCGTTGTTCAACGTAAATATTGTTTTTAAAGCAACCTTTCAAGTAACATTCCAGTATAGTTGAAAGAAATTGTACAATACAACAGCCGCCACTCGATAAGATAAAATATCGGCTATTACGTTGTATCACTTGTCCGGCGCAGGTTGCAGGCTGACGGTAATGGGCTTAGCCAAGGGCTTAATGAAACTGGGTATTTTGAAAACGCTGCATCATAACTTGAAAAAATAGTCAATTAAAATTTACAAGCTGGCCCAAGTTGATGCTGTGTTTTGTATATTTTTGTTAAATCGGATTCTGCTGCTACAATCAATTTTTTCCCCGGGAACCGATCCGAATATTATTAAAACCAAAAACAAATTAACTATGCGTGTGAGAGCTCAGTACAAAGCTTTGCCCTTTATTTTCTCCGGGCAAAGCTGGAATATCACGAAGAAAAGGCGCAGTCATTTTACAAACAGCTTATTGATTATGCTGCTGTTGTTCGCGGGTTCATACAGTTTTGGCCAGAACCCGGCCAGCAAAAGCGGGGATTTGATAAATGCGAAAGGAACCATCACAGACTCGGCTGGCGGCCGTCTTGCAGGTGTAACCATTTCTGAAAACAGCACCAAGAAATCTACTACCACCAATAATAATGGAGAGTTTGAGTTAAACGGTATCAAGAAAAACAGTATTCTCACTGTTTCAATGGTTGGCTACAAGAATGTGCAGGTAAGGGCTTCGGAGAACACAGCAGTTCAGCTGTTTTCCAGCATTACCAGTCTTGATGAAGTAATTGTTACCGGGTTTCAAAGCATCGCAAAGCAAAAATTTACCGGCGCATCTGTTACACTAAGGGCGGAAGATGTAAAGCTGGATGGTGTGGTAGACGTAAGCAGAATGCTGGAAGGACGCGCAGCTGGTGTATCGGTACAAACTGTGTCAAGCACATTTGGTACTGCGCCAATCCTTCGTATCAGGGGCGCAACTTCTATTAATGGCGATAATAAACCTTTATGGGTAGTAGATGGTGTGGTACTGGAGGATTTGGTGAATATATCAAATGACCAGTTATCGAGCGGCGATCCCGCCACATTGCTGGGTTCTTCTGTGGCAGGTATTAACGTAAATGATATAGAAACTTTCGACATTTTGAAAGATGCCTCTGCCACTGCCTTGTATGGTGCAAGGGCCATGAATGGTGTAGTGGTAATCACTACTAAAAAAGGAAAGGCGGGTGCACCGAAAGTAAGTTATACCGGCAATTTCAGCTCGCAATTCAAACCTGTATATGGCGATTATAATATCATGAACTCTGCCCAGCAAATGTCTGTTTTTGCCGAACTGGAAAGAAAAGGTTCTCTCAATACAGACATTCTCAACAGTGGCAACTATGCGGTTTACGGCAAGTTTTATAATATGGTAAACGATACACTTAACGGTGGCTTCGCCATTCCCAATACGCCTGAAGCCAAAAAAGCATACCTAATGCGTTATGCAAGGGCCAATACAGATTGGTTTGATGTGTTGTTCCGGCAATCTCTGATTCAGGAACATTCCCTCAGCCTTTCTTCAGGTAGCGACAGATCACAATCGTTTTTTTCTACCAGTTTTTATAATGATAATGGCTGGACAGTAGCCGATAACGTAAAACGCGTTACCCTTAATTTCCGTAATAACTATAAATTTTCAGACAGGCTAACGGCCGGGTTTCTCACCACCGGCTCTTACCGCTCTCAGCACGCTCCCGGCACCGTACAGCGTACCGCCAACGTGGTTACAGGCGGTTTTACCCGCGACTTTGATATCAACCCATTCAGTTATTCACTCAATACCAATCGTGCCATCACGGCTTTTCAGGAAAATGGCGAAAGGGAGTATTTCACCCGCAACTTTGCACCATTTAATATTCTCACAGAACTTGAAAACAACCGGTTAAACATTAACGTAATTGATCTGAAACTGCAGGGCGACCTATCGTATAAATTAACGCGGGATTTGAAGTATACGTTTGTTGGGGCCTTCCGTTATGTACGCTCCACCCGGGAACATGAAATAACAGAGAACGCCAACATGGCAAATGCGTACAGAGCAGCCGGCAACTCCACCATTCGTGAAAATAATCCGTATCTCTACCAGGACCCTGAAAAACCTGCTTCAGAAAAAGTAGTGGTATTGCCCTATGGCGGATTTTATAATCGAATTGAAGATCAGCTGCTCAGTTATGATATCAGAAATAACCTGGAATACAATACCATCATTAAAGACAAACACAACATTAGCCTGCTTGCCGGCCAGCAAATAAAATTTTCCGACAGGCAGAACGCATCTTCCAATGGTTACGGCTACCAGTATGAAAACGGCGGCGTAGCCAGTCCTGATTTTCGAATTTTAAAACAAACCATTGAAAACAATTTCCCTTATTTCGGGATGTACAAAAACTTCGATCGTTTTGCTGCCTTTTATTTCAATGGTCAGTATACCTATAATCAGAAATACAATTTTTCTGGTACTGCCCGCTACGACGGATCTAACCAGTTGGGTTCTTCAAAAACAGCCCGTTGGCTACCTACCTGGACGCTGGCCGCCGCCTGGAACATTGACCAGGAAAATTTCATGAAGAATGTAAAATTTGTAGATTTTCTGAAATTGCGCGGTAGCTATGGTCTTACCGCAAGCCTGGGACCCGCTACCAACTCAAATATTGAGTTGCGTAACATTAACATCCACCGTCCGTACCTCACAGACATAGAAACCATCATTCAAATTGCCAATCTTGCCAACAATGACCTGACCTGGGAAAAAAACTACGCCAGTAACGTGGGTATAGATGGAAGCCTTTTTGGAAACAAACTGAATTTCAGCATTGATGGTTATACGCGCAGAAGCTTTGATCTTATTTCAGTACTGAGAACATCCGGCATTGGCGGTCAGTCTGATAAAGCAGCTAACAACTCTGACATGACATCTCATGGTATAGAAGTAATGCTGGGCGGTCAGATCTATAAAAGCAAAGATCTCAGCTGGCGTACCAACTTTACTTTCGGGTACAACTCCAGCAAGATTACCCGGACCAGGGCCATTCCAAGAATATTTGATCTCATTAAAGCCGAAGGAGGCAATCTGCAGGGTTATCCCGTAAACAGTTTGTTTTCCATTAAATTTAAAGGGCTGAATTCAATAACCGGTATACCTGAATTTACAAGTGATGATGGCAAAACATCTTCCGGCGTGTATATGCAGTCAGACAGTACCCAGTATCTTCAGTACGAAGGTTCCGTTGCACCTAAATTTACCGGCGGGTTCAACAACACCTTTACATACAAAGCTTTCGCTTTAAACATCTTCTTTACCTACCAGGCGGGCAATAAAATAAGGCTTTACCCAGCTTTCTCAGATAATTATTCTGAATGGAATGCCACGCCAAAAGAATTTTATGACCGTTGGGAAAAACCCGGAGACCAAACCACCACCAATGTACCCTCTATCATTGACGGGCTTTACAAGGCAAGGCAGTCTGGATCCGGAAATTACCCATACACCAACTATAACTATTCTACAGAACGTATAGCAAAAGGGGATTTTGTAAGATTAAAAACAGTATCGCTTAGCTACCAGCTGCCAGAAAAGTTGCTTGTAAGAACAGGGTTTTTGAAGAATATGACTATTATGGTGGCGGCCATCAACCCCTGGTTAATATATTCAGACAAAAAATTAGAAGGCCAGGATCCTGAATTCTTTAACAGTGGTGGTGTGGCCCAGCCCATTCAGCGGCAGCTTACATTCACTTTACGGGCAGGTTTATAAGCATTACTCAACAAGAAAGATCATTATGAAAAAGATAATTTTATACGCAGCCGCAGTAACTATGTTTACACTGGGGGGTTGTAATAAATACCTTGACAAAGAGCCTGATAACAGGGCAAAACTTACCAGTCCTGATAAGGTATCAGAAATATTAGGTTCGGCCTATCCACAGGCAAACTATATGGCTTTTACAGAAGCCATGTCTGATGTGGCCGGCGACAAAGGTTCCGGAAACGTAGATCCTACTATGCGGGACCCATATTATTTTGAAGATGTAAGAAGCGTAGACCAGGATTCACCAGACAATTACTGGAATGCTTGCTATGCTGCTATTGCCGCATCAAATGAAGCCTTGCAGGCGTGCGTAACTGCAGACAGACCCCAGGATTACCTGAAACAAAAAGGCGAGGCATTAATTACACGTGCGTATAATCATTTTATGCTGGTTACGCTGTATGCAAAACCTTTTAATGCCACCAGTTCTGCATCTGACCCTGGTGTTCCGTACGTTACCGAGCCGGAAACAGTCATTATAAAGCAATATGACCGTAAAACCGTAGCCTATGTGTACGAGATGATTGAAAAGGATATCATTGCAGGTTTGCCCTTGATCGACGATGCTGCCTATAGTATTGTACGGTATCATTTCAACCGTTCTGCCGCCAATGCCTTTGCTGCGCGGTTTTATTTGTACAAAAAGCAATACGATAAAGCAGTGCAGTATGCCACGGCTTCGGTAACCAATTTTTTGCCTAACCTCAGAAAATGGAATACTACTTACCAGGCAACAGGGTTAAATGAGTTGCCCGCAGTTTATCAGAAAACATCTGAACCGGCAAACCTGCTGCTGGTTAGTTGTCCTTCAAACTACAATTATAATTATGCGTATGCCACTACCCGTTATGGCTTAACGGTTACTACAAAAGATGAAATTTTTAATACTTCTATCGCAGTAACAGGCGGCACCTGGGTTTATAACAGTGCTTTTGTTGGTTCGCAAAACAATCCGGCCATTCCAAAGTTATATGGTCGTGATTTTGCTTATTCAAGCCCGTCTTCAGACTTTGGTTTACCATACGGTACCATTACCTTATTTTCTGTGGAAGAAGTATTGTTTAATAAATGCGAAGCCAATGCCAACCTGGGCAATTATGATGCAGCCATTACAGACCTTAATACGTTTGTGAGCACCAGGCTTACCAGTACCGCCACCAATGGTATATCGCCCGGCAACTTGCCTGCCGCACGCCAGATTACACAGGCAAAAGTGGTTGCCCACTATGGCGGCGCTTTACCTATAAAAGATGCGCTTATTCAATATATATTGGAATTAAAGCGTCTTGATTTTATACATGAAGGCATGCGCTGGTTTGATATGCTTCGTTTCAATATACCTGTTACCCACTCTTTCACAGATGGATCAGGAACTTCAACAGGCTCGGTAACCATTACGGCAACCGATAAGCGCAGGCAGTTGAAATTGCCAGATGGTGTAAAATTATCCGGCATAACAGATTTGAACAGATAATTCGTATAAATCATACAATTATGAAAATGAAAAAATTATTTCTGGCGGTATTACTAGCAACAATAGCTTTTTCCGCCTGTAAAAAAGACAACTTTAATCCTGCAGATGCGGATAACCTTAATGGCCTTGGCGGAGATACCTGGGCAAAAGGCCCCATTGATAACTGGATCCGCGATACACTTACTACGCCGTATAATATTGCCGTAAAGTATAAATGGGATCAGTTTGAAGATATCAGCGATGTTACTAAAATTCTTGTTCCTGTAAAAGAGGAAATAGTAATACCCATTATGGGCGCCATCAATAATGTTTGGATAAAGACTTATATAGCCGAAGCAAGCAAAGGCTTTTTCCAGAATATCTGCCCCAAGTTTTTCTACCTTATCGGAAGTCCGGCATATAATGATAATAATACCATCAAGCTGGGTCAGGCAGAAGGTGGAACCAAAATCATTCTGCTGGCCCTCAATGATACCCGCGTAAAAGGCATGGCGGGATATAAATTAAGTGATTCCACTGGTATAAAAAGGGTTTTTCAAACTATTGAACACGAGTTTGGCCACATTCTTCACCAACACGTGCTCTATCCTGTAGAATGGAAACAGCTTAACCCAAACCTTATTACTTCTACCTGGACGGATTATACTGATGCCGATGCATTGCGCGACGGTTTTATTTCGGCCTATTCAATGAATACGGTTGATGATGATTTTGTTGACATGATTGCTATTATGCTGGTAAATGGAAAAGCCCAATATGAAAAAATGCTGGCTTCCATTCCGGCCGGGATAACCGACAGGGGTACCACACAAGCGCAGGCCATTGCAAGGCTCAGGGCAAAAGAATCTATTATTGTTACCTATTTCAAGCAGGTATGGGGTATCGATTTTTATAGCCTTCAGGCAAGAACACGTTCAGCTGTTGAAGCACAGATATATTGATAAAGGAAAAATTTAATCACATTTATTTAGCTATCATGAAACAACGCTTATTTATATTTTTACTGTTGGCAGGATTTCTTGGTGCTTGCAAAAAAGACACCACCCGTTTGTTTGATGAATCGCCCGATGCCCGTTTAAATAAAGCACTCGCTACCTACCAGAGTCAGTTAACTGGTGCTGCCAATGGGTGGAAAGGTGTCATAAATCTGGCAGGCGGAAGTGTATATAGTTTTTACTGTAAATTCAACGACAGTAACCGCGTAAAGATGGTGCTCGATTTTGATTCGGCCTCCGCCGTTACACTAAAAGAAAGCAGTTACAGACTGAAAGCGCTGCAGCAGCCTAGTCTTATTTTCGATACATACACCCATCTTCATTTACTGGCTGACCCAACCGGCAGGGTAAATGGCGGCGCAGATGGAGAAGGACTGAGATCTGACTTTGAATTCTATTTTAACGATAGTACTTCTGTTGATACCATTAAGCTGGTGGGAAGAATGAACGGAAGCACAGCTTATTTAACAAAAGCCACAGCAGCTGAAGCTACGGCTTATTCTACCGGACAGTTTGATATCAGTAAATTTATCAATGCTTATGGTAAGATACTGGAGTATTTTAAACAGCTCACGATTGGCGCACAAAACTATGAATTACTGATTAACCCAACTACCAAGACAATTGTTTTCAATTGGCTGGATGCCAATGGAAATGTGCAAAATTTTTCTACCAGGTTTTATTTCACGCTTTCTGGCATTGGCCTGCTGGCACCTTTCAATACAGGAACCATTGTTATAAAAGAACTTACCAATGTCAACTTTATTGCTGCTACCAATACACTTCAAGCCACCATTAACGGTACCGTATACAATATTACAGGCGCTATTAAACCATTAAAAGTTGATTTGGAATCTCCAAAGAGATGGTGGAACTGGGCATTATCAAGCTTTTTTGCTGTGTCTGACTATGGTTTTCACATCAATGGAGTAGATGATGCACAAAAAATAAGATCGCTCCCAGGCTTTCAGTATTTAGAATACCGTCCATTGGCAAGCAGCGGATACGACGCCTGCAGAATTATAGCTGCCGCCAGCTATGGCCCTGCCATCAAACCTACATTTACGATTGATGGAAGAGTTATTTTTCCAAATAGCGGACTGCAGTTTGGCACAGTTCCCGCAGCGGCTACAACTACCTATGTTGCTTTTCTTACGCAACTATTCCAGGCACAGGGATACTATCTTGTGCAAACAAGCGGTGGCTCAGATGAAACCACTTCTTACGATATGGTAAATGTATTAAACGCCAGAGCGTGGATTAGCTGGCATTATTAGATTAGTGCACGAAACGATTTTAAAAGAAGGGCTCATTATTGAGCCTTTTTTTAATTTATACATCCGCGTTTAACGCTGCCGTTATTCGCAAAGCGTTCACTCAAAATATAATGACTGTTGTTGTTGAACTGAAGGGTTATCACACCCTACTTCACCTCCTCAAAATCTATATAATCTCCGGTCCTGCTTTTTTGAGGCTCCTCTGCAGGTGGTGGTGGCGGGCGTTGACCGGGGTAGCCATTTTGCGTAGCATTCATTTGTTCGTGCATTTGCTGCTGCATATCGCCAAACTGGCGACGGATCTTCTGCGTGGTGCGAAAAATAGGGATCACCAGGCCGAAAACCAGTTTATAAATAAAATACAATGCCAGCGCAAAAAGTATAAAACGTAGTATCATAACAGGGGTAAAAGTACAACCAGGAACAGCCGAAACCTGTTAATGTTTATTTAATGCCATCCTTTTTTGATAAACGGCCGGTAATCATCGTCCAAATTGCCCAAACAGATTAAAAAAACCTTTTGACAAAGTCACAATTTGGATGGAATATGTTTATTGTAGTACATTTGTACCGGACAAAGAATCAGCGAAGGGAACGGAAACGTTCCCTTCTCCTTTATAGCAATGGCAAGTGAAACGCAAATACAGGTGATTACAGGCATGGTGCAGGAACTGCTGCAGCAAGACCCCGATTGTTTTTTGGTGGATTGCTGGATTAAACCCACCAATAATATTCGGGTGGCGCTGGATGCCGATGCCGGGCTGCCCATTGAAAAATGTGTTTCGCTCAACCGGAAACTGTACAAAAAGATAGAAGAAGCGGCTTTATACCCCGACGGTGACTTTTCGCTGGAAGTGTCTTCTCCCGGCTTGGATGAACCGTTGAAGATGCACCGCCAGTATGTTAAAAACATCAACCGCAATGTAGAAGTGTTGCAACTGGATGGTCAGTTAACAGAAGGTCTGTTAACGGCAGTAAATGAAAATGATATTGAGGTAACAGCCACTATTGGAAAAAATAAAAAAAAGGAAGTGGTTCAGCACACTATCCCATTTATTAATATTAAATCAACAAAAATTCAAATTAAATTTTAGCCGTGGATAACAGGCAGGTAAACGGGCACTTTGATGAAACCCGCTGCAGGCCGGTAATTCAAGCTTTTTAAATCACAGGAATATGGCAAGCATTAACCTAATTGAGGCATTCCAGGAGTTCAAAGATGCGGAAAATATAGACCGCCCTACCATGATGAAAGTGGTAGAAGATGTATTCAAAACCCTGCTGCGTAAAAAGTACGGGAGTGATGACAACTTTGACGTGATTGTAAACGCCGAAAAAGGCGATTTGGAAATCATGCGCCGCCGTATGATTGTAAACGATGGTGAAGTGAATGACCCGCTGGCAGAAATTGCCTATAAGGATGCTGCTAAAATTGAACCGGATTTTGAAGTGGGCGAAGAATTGTATGAAGGCATAGACATTATGGATTTTGGCCGCAGGGCCATCCTGGCCGCCAAACAAACACTGGCCAGCCGAATTGGCGATTTAAAAAAGAATGTACTCGTTAAGAAATACCATGATCGCATTGGCGATATCATCAATGCCGAAGTATACCAGGTTTGGAAAAAGGAAATTCTGCTGCTAGATGAAGACGGAAATGAGCTGATATTGCCAAAAAGCGAGCAGATTCCGCAAGATTATTTTAAAAAAGGAGAAAGCATCCGCGCCGTAGTAAGAAGGGTGGATTTAAAAAATAATAGTCCGGTAATTATATTATCCAGAACAAGCCCGGAATTTTTAGCTAAGTTGCTTGAAATTGAAGTACCTGAGATCTTTGATGGCCTTATTGTAATTAAAAAAATTGTAAGAGACCCGGGTGAAAGAGCCAAAGTTGCCGTAGAATCATTTGACGATAGAATAGACCCGGTTGGCGCCTGCGTAGGTATGAAAGGAAGCCGTATCCATGGCATTGTACGCGAACTGAAAAATGAAAACATTGACGTTATCAACTGGACAGCCAATACACAGTTGCTCATCCAGCGTTCGCTTACACCTGCAAAGATTACTACCATGAACCTGAACAACGATAATATGCAGGCCGATGTATATCTTAAACCAGACCAGGTATCGCTGGCCATTGGCAGAAAAGGGGTGAACATTAAGTTGGCGCAGGAATTGACTGGTTATAGCATAGATGTGTTCCGCGATAATGAAGGCGAAGTAGAAGAATTTGATATAGATCTGGAAGAATTCAGCGATGAAATTGAAACCTGGATTATAGATGAACTGAAACGCATTGGTTGTGATACCGCCCGCAGCGTACTTGATTTGACCGCTGAAGAACTGGAAAGAAGAACTGACCTCGAGAGAGAAACCATTGACGATGTAAGAAAAGTACTGGAAAACGAATTTAAAAAAGAGTAGCACATTACCTGGTCGCATTTTTATGAGATAGTTTTTGCACAACAATACAATCTTGATTTGCAAAAGGCACTATGGTAAAACAGGTAACCATTATTATTATTTTAAAATACTGAATGTCAGAAACAACAACACCACGATTAATGGCCGCCGCCAAAGAATTTAATATTGGTAAGGATACCCTTATTGAATTTCTTTCTGGGAAAGGTTTTAGCAAAGATGACCTGAAGCCAACCTCCAAGCTGTCTGAAGACATGTACCGTTCTCTGCAACTGGAGTTTGCTGGCGATAAAGTTGCTAAAATCAAAAGCGATCAAATTGATCTGCCCAAAGGTGGCAGCGCAGACGCACGTAAGAAAAAAGACGAAGAAGAAATTCTTTTTAGAAAAGAAACGACCGTTCCTAAAAAACCGGTGGTAGAAGAAGTAAAACAACCTGAAGCGCCGCCCGTAGTGGTCACCGCACCAGTTGTGGTACCGCCAAAAGAAGAACCGAAAATAATAGAAGAAAAAGCGCCTGAAATCAGTAAAGTGGAAGCCCCCGAAATTGAAGGGCCCAAAGTACTGGATAAAATAGATCTGTCTGCTATCGACTCTTCTTCCCGGCCTAAAAAAGGCACCAGGAAGAAAGAAGAAGTCAAAGAAAAAGAAGAAGCCGTTACAGAAGAACCGGCAATTGCAGCCGAACTACCGGTTGAAACAAAACCGGTAGCTGAAGAAGCGCCTGTTATTGCGCTGGCAACAGACAATACCGCTCAAAAAGAAGTACCCGCTACGCCGGCAGCAGAAGAGGATGATGCGGCCGCACCCCTGATAGAAAACATAAGGGCGGAAAAGCTGGAGGGACCCAAAATTCTTGGTAAAATTGAACTGCCTGTAGACAGCGACACAAGGCCGAAACCAAACGAAGAAAAACGTAAGCGCAAACGCATCCCCATAGATAAAAAAGGAGAGCCTTTTGTGGCCCGCCACCAGCCCGGGCAAAACCAGGGCCATCCGGGTGCACAACCCGGACAGCAGGGTGCCGGACAACCGCCAAGACGGCCAGGACTGGGCATCGTTAAAAGAGACCCCAATGCACCTCCCGGTCAGCAAAACCGTGGTGGTAGTGCCGGAGGTGGCTTTAAAAGAGGCAATGCGCCGCAAAGAGGTGGCGTAGCTGCAAGACGCGAAGTAAAAGAAATCGATAAAAAAGAAATACAGGATAAAATACGCGAAACCCAGGCGAAATTGGCCGGTGCCGGTGGCCGTGGCAAAAGCCTTAAGGCGAAATATCGCCGCGAAAAACGCCAGGAAAGCGCCGATCAGAACCCGGAAGACATGCAGGACAACAAACTGCAGCTGACCGAGTTCATCAGCGTAAGCGAACTAGCCAACCTGATGGATGTGAGCTATGCCGAAGTAATAGGTAAATGTATGGGCCTGGGCCTTATGGTGTCTATTAACCAACGCCTGGAAGCAGATGTAATAGAACTGGTGGCAGGTGAATTTGGATTTGATGTGGAATTCATAGACATGGACAAACAGGCCGAGATGGAGGAAGAAGAGGAAGAAGATGATCCGGAAGAACAAAAGCCAAGGGCTCCCATTGTTACCATCATGGGCCACGTAGACCATGGTAAAACCTCCCTGCTCGATTATATCCGCAGCGCCAACGTGGTAGCGGGCGAAGCAGGTGGTATTACCCAGCATATTGGCGCTTATGAAGTAACCCTGCCCAATGGTAAGAAAATAGCGTTCCTTGATACACCCGGTCATGAAGCATTTACGGCTATGCGTGCACGTGGTGCCAAGGTAACAGACATTGCCATTATTGTGGTAGCTGCAGATGACGCGGTAATGCCCCAGACAAAGGAGGCCATCAGCCACGCACAGGCCGCCAACGTACCCATGATATTCGCGGTCAATAAAATTGATAAAGACGGCGCCAACCCCAAAAAGATTTATGAGCAGCTGGCCAGCATGAATATACTGGTGGAAGAATGGGGTGGTAAATTTCAAAGCCAGGAACTAAGTGCCAAACAGGGGCTGAATGTAGACCTGTTGCTGGAAAAAGTGCTGCTGGAAGCAGAATTACTTGAACTGAAAGCAAATCCTGATAAAGAAGCTTCGGGCTCTATTATTGAAGCGTCGCTTGATAAAGGCCGTGGTTATGTGGCCACCCTGCTGGTACAGAACGGAACTTTGCGCCACGGAGACCTCATGGTGAGCGGTCAGTATTACGGTCGTGTAAAGGCTATGACCAATGAACGCAACCAGCGATTGGACAATGCACCGCCATCTACACCCGTACAGATTCTGGGGTTGAACGGTGCGCCACAGGCCGGTGAAAAATTCAAGGTGTATACAGATGAGGCCGAAGCAAAAGAAATAGCCAACAAACGAGCACAGATACTTCGTGAACAGGGTATACGTACCAAGAAACACATTACGCTCGATGAAATTGGCCGCCGACTGGCACTGGGCAATTTCAAACAGTTGAACCTGATCATTAAGGGAGACGTGGATGGTTCGGTGGAAGCATTGAGCGATTCACTGCAGAAACTGTCTACAGATGAAGTTGCCATTAACGTGGTACTGAAAGGCGTGGGCGCCATCACTGAAAACGATGTGTTGCTGGCAGCCGCTTCAGACGCTGTAATTGTAGGCTTTAACTGCCGTCCTTCGCTGCAGGCAGGAAGGCTGGCCGATAATGAAGGGGTGGAAATTAAGACCTACTCTATCATCTACAACGCCATTGAGGAGATCAAGAGCGCGATGGAAGGTATGCTTGAACCCAAAATACAGGAGAAGATACTGGCCAACGTGGAAGTGCGCGAGGTCTACAAGTTCGACAAGGCTACCGTGGCCGGTTGCTTTGTAATGGATGGAAAAATTGCCCGCAACGCCCGTATACGCATCATCAGGGATGGCATCGTGGAATATCCTAAAGGAGAAGGCGCCAGCGCAGAACTGGCCAGTCTGAAAAGGTTTAAAGACGATGTGAAAGACGTACCATCCGGAATGGAATGCGGTTTAACCATCAAGAATTTCAATGACCTTAAAGTAGGCGATATTGTAGAAGCTTTTGAAGAAGAAGAAGTAAAGAGAACTTTATAAACTGAGTTCAAAGTTCCAAAGTTCGTAGTTCGTTTATCGGATCAACTATGAACTTTGGAACTTCGAACTTTAGAACTTCTTAGAACAAACTTTTGTTAAAAGCCCCGCCTATACGTTCTTTTAACAGAAACACAGAATATTTTTGGGTCATCCACACGCACTTATTGTATGAGACAAATTACACTTTCTATTATTTTTTTACTGTTCGCAGCCGCTGCATTTGCACAACCACAAAAAGTGGTAGCAGATAAAGTGGTAGGAATAGTGGGCGATAAAATCATTCTGAAATCAGAAATCAGCAATGAAATACTAGACCGCGTGCGCCGCAACGAAGCCATTCCAGAAAATGCAGAATGCATTGTAATGGAACAGGCACTCACTTTAAAAGCATTGGTGCTACAGGCCGAAAAAGATTCATTAACGGTAAGCGAAGAAGAGCTGGAATCATTGCTTGATAACCAGGTACGGGGCTTTGTGCAGGCATACGGTTCAAAAGAAGCGCTGGAACAGATTGCGGGCAGAACGGTGTATCAAATCAAAGAAGATTTCAGGCAGTCGTTCAAAGAAAGAAAGCTGGCAGAACAGATGCGCAACAAAATTGTGGAAGGCATCAAAATTACACCCACAGAAGTAAAAGCATACTTTGATAAAATTCCCAAAGACAGTGTTGCCTTTCTGGAAAGCGAAGTGGAAATAGGTGAAATTGTAGTGTATCCCAAAGCCAGCCGAGATCTTGACAAGAACGCTATAGACGAGCTCACCGATTTTAAAAAACAAGTAGAATCCGGAACAAGAAAATTTGAAACGCTGGCCAGCCTGTATACAGATGACCCGGGTAGCAAAAACACGGGTGGTATGTATAATGTTAACCGTACTGAAAAGGTAATGGACCCCGACTTCATCAAAGCAGCTTTCCGTCTAAAAGAAGGCCAGGTGTCGCCGGTTATCAAATCAAAATTTGGTTACCACATTATTCAGATGGTAAGCCGTTCGGGCGATGATGCCACCATCAGGCACATCCTGAAAATTCCTACAATTACAGACGACGAAATAAAAATAACCGAAGAGAAGCTGGATTCTATCCGGGCTAAATTGATTGCCGGCACCATGAATTTTGGTGATGCGGTATCCCGTTACAGTGAAGACGAAAATTCAAAATATACAGCCGGTAACAGACAAGGCCCCAATGGAAATTATTTAACCATTGATATGCTCGACAAGGAAATGGTGAAATTGCTGCCACAATTAAAGGTGGGCGAATTTTCTAAACCGGTAACATTTACAGATGAACGTGGTAAAAAAAGCGTGCGCATCGTGTACCTCAAAACGCGCACAGAACCCCACCGGGAAAATATGAAAGACGATTATAACCGCATTGCCCAACGTGCCATTGAAGAGAAAAAAGGCGATGCCATTGAAAAGTGGTTCAACTCAAAAATTGCCACTTATTACATCATGATTGATGATGATTACAAATCCTGCGCAGCATTACAGAGATGGATGCAAAACGCAACAAGCGCATTAAGGTAGGGGTTAACACTTATTGAATTTCAAATATACTTATAGCACTGAATTATCAGTGCTTTTTTGTTTACATTTATTATGCAGTTAAAGTAAGTGTATAGCGGTAGTACATATTTTAAATACAAACAACGCGTATGATATTGTTTTATTAGGATGTAGAATTCGCAAGCAGGCTTTTTTAACCAGGTAATTATGAGAAGTATTATAGCGGAAAAGACACCTGAAATTAATCAATCCCTGTCACAGGTTTTTACTGTGATTACAGATTTGGACGGAAATGCTTTATCTGTGAATGATGCTTTTTTACTTGCGATGGACATGCCGCGCGAAAAGCTTTTTCATCAACCACTTACCACTTTTTTGCGGAGCAAGAAACCAGTATTGCCCGCCCCCATTGTTCCACCCGTTTTCTCTCAACATAGTTTAACTGAATTTGATGCTGTGCTCATTACTGCAAACGGTGCAGAGGCGCAGGTTAAATGGACAGTTACCCGGCTTCAGGCCAGGAATCTTCAAGACACGCAGTTGATATGGACTGGCGTACCGCTGGCCGCAGGAATTCAGAAGAACGGCGTTGACCCGTCTGGTCATGAAATGTACAAATCATTGTTTGACGACAATCCGCAACCCATGTGGATTTATGATAAGTCAACACTCCAGTTCCTGGATGTAAATGCGGCTGCCATTGCCCATTATGGTTATTCCAAGCAGGAGTTTTTACAGATGACCATACTCGACATCAGGCCCGAGGCTGAAAGAAAAAAAATTCTGCAACACCTCGAAATGCTGAAGCCGGTAAAGGTAACAGATAAAACACCCTGGATACACCGCAAAAAAGACGGTACAGAACTGATGGTAGAAGTACAATCTTTTAACTTTCATCATTCGGGCCGCTCTGCCAGGCTGGTTACTATAAACGACGTTACCCGCAAAGAACAAATACAAAACATTTTGCTGGAGAGTGAAGAACGCTTCCGCAATATGGCCGATAACGCACCCGTAATGATTTGGGTAAGCAATGAAGATGATAAAACAATTTACGTCAACAAATACTGGACAGATTTTACCGGCATCAGCGCAACCGAGGCCTGGGGAGACGGATGGAATAAGGTAATTCATGCCGGCGATATTCATATCGGTATTGGCGAATACAAAAAAGGGTTCATGGAGAAAAAGCCCGTGTCGCTTATCTACCGTTTAAAATACCGTACCGGAGAATATCGTTGGGTGCTGGATAAATCTATACCGAGATTTTTAGACGATGGCACTTTTCTCGGCTACATAGGCTCGCTGGTAGACATTCATGATTATAAAATGGCGGAAGAAAAAATCCGCTTCCAGGCAAAACTCATTGAAAATGCTTCCGATGTAATCATCTCTACCGATGTTCATTTTAATATAGTTACCTGGAACAACAAAGCCGAAGAAGTGTACGGCATTGCCGCAGCAGATGCTGTGGCAAAAAACATTGCCGGCATACTGCCGCACGAGTTTCTTCATACAGCACCTGAGGCAGTACAACAACTGCGCGATAAAGGCCATTGCCAGCGCGAGTTGGTGTACGCCAAAGCAGACGGCACCACCATCCACTTGTTGTGCATGGTATCTGTCTTAAAAGATCCCAATAACCAGATCACTGGTTATATATCTGTAAACAGGGATATTACGGAGAAAATAAAAGCCGAAGAGGCCATTCGCAGAAATGAATTGAAATTCAAATCCATTTTGCAGAACCTGATGGATGTGGTGTTTGTACTTGATAACGGCGCGTTGATAAAATATGTAACACCTTCTGTTACGGCGGTGCTGGGTTATACCGAAGAAGAACTGACCGGCCAGAATGCTTTTGATTTTCTGCATCCCGAAGATGTACAACGATGCAAGAAGTTGTTTGGCGAATTACTGTCAAACCCCAATGCAACCATTGTAACAGACGTGCGTTTAAAAAACAGGCAGCAGGGCTGGACATGGGTAGAAGCAAAAGGCATCAACCGGTTTGCAGACAGCGTTATTGACGGGGTGATCATCAGCATACACGATATTTCTGAACGCAAACAATCAGAACAGCAGCTGCAGGCTTACTCTGGCCATATTACCAATATACTCAACAGCATAACAGATGGGTTTATAGCACTGGATCATAAATACAGTATTTTATGGTGGAACCCCATTGCAGAACAGCTTACCGGTATAAAAGATGTGGAAGTGCTGGGCAAGAATTTATGGAAGGCTTTTCCGGAACTGAAAAAAATTAAACACCTTAACCGTTACCAGAAAGCCATTACCGCAAAAAAAGCTTTTTCTTTTGAACTGTATGTAGGCAAACTGAAAGTGTATTTTGATGTAAGTGCTTATCCTTCGCAACAGGGACTCTTCATTTATTTTAAAGACATTACTCACCGCAAGAATCAGCAAATGCTTTTGTCGCTGGAGAAAGAGGTACTAGAACTCAACATCAATGCAGATACTTCCTTAAAAAACACGGTTGATTATTTTATTTCCGGCATGGAAAAATTCAATCCCGGCCTGTTTTGCTCTGTGTTGTTGCTGGATGAAGATGGCAAATCAGTAAAACATTTATCATCACCTTCTTTACCCACCGGCTTTACCAATAAAATAAATGGTCTTGAGGTTGGGCCCGAAGCAGGCTCCTGCGGTACGGCTATTTACCTTCGTAAAACAGTCATTGTTTCCGATATCAAAACCGACCCGCTGTGGCAGAACTATAAGCACCTGGCAGGTAAATACAAATTAGCCGCCTGCTGGTCTTTTCCTATTGTTACCTCGTCTAATAAAGTGCTCGGGTCATTTGCCGGTTATTACCATGAAAAAATAGCGCCTTCAGAAGAGCAGATTGAACTGTTTAGAAGAGTAGCCACGTTAATGGGAGTTATAATAGAAAACAAACAGGCCGAACAAAAAATCAATATCAGTAACGAGCGGTACCTGCTGGCCACCAAAGCCACCAACGATGCCATCTGGGATTACGATATTAAAAATAAGCGCTTATACTTTGGCGAGAGCTTTTATACCATTTTTGGTTATACATCTGGCCACCACCCGGGTAAACATGGTTTTTGGGAAAGCAAGGTTCACCCGGATGATAAAGAAAAAACAAAAAAAATATACAGCAGCGCTATCAAGAATAAAGAAAGGGGTGTAGTGTATTCAGAATACCGCTTCCGTAAAGCAGACGATAGTTACGTGCTGGTAGCAGACAGGGCGTTTATTGTTTGGGATAACGACGGCAATGCGGTGAGGTTTGTGGGCTCTATGCAAGACATTACAGACCGTAAAAAGCTGGAAGGCCAGCTGCTTACACAAGAAATCAATAAACAAAAAACCATTGCACAGGCGGTGGTAGATGCACAGGAAAAAGAAAGGGCGGAAATAGGTAAAGAGTTGCACGATAATGTAAACCAGATTCTTTCTACTGCAAAACTCTATCTGGAACTGGCCAAAACAGATACCCGGCAGAAGGATGCGCTGATTAAGAGAAGTGCCGACAGTATATTTACCGCCATCAATGAAATCAGGCACATTTCAAAGGCGCTGGTACCGCCCAGCGTAAAAGATCTTGGCCTTATTGATTCTGTTAACGACCTGGTAGAATCATTGCGTATGACCACTGCCCTGCAGGTACAATTTACCCATACTGGTGATTTTGATAAGGTTATCAACGATAAGCAGAAACTCATGCTTTTCCGTATTATCCAGGAGCAGGTAAGCAACGTGCTAAAACATGCAGCTGCCACCCGCATCGTTATTGACCTTACATTGAACCAAAAACTTATTAACCTTTCAATTGTTGACAATGGCAAGGGCTTCGAGCTGGAAAAGGTAAAATTCAAAAAAGGCGTAGGCCTTTCAAATATTGAGAGCAGGGCGCATCTTTTTAACGGCGAGGTAATCATTACTACTGCACCGGGCAAAGGCTGCAAACTTTTTATACAGGTACCAATTCATAACATTTAAACTACGGAGTATGGAAAAGATTACAATTTTAATTGCCGACGATCATAAGCTCATCCGTGAAACCTGGACGTATATTCTGAACAGCGATGAACGCTTTGAAGTGGTGGCAGAATGTGGCGACGCGGAACAGGCGGTAGAATTTGCCAAAGAACTAAAACCAGACATTGTGCTGATGGACATCAACATGGCGCCTTTTAATGGCTTTGAGGCCACGGAGAAAATACGCAAGGGCTCGCCTGACTCTAAAATAATAGGCGTTTCTATGCACTCTCAACCGGCTTACGCAAAGAAGATGCTGCAGGTAGGCGCCCGCGGTTATGTTACCAAGAATTCTTCTAAAGAAGAGATGTTTAACGCCATTACGGAAGTGTTTAGGGGCAACAAGTATGTATGCGATGAAATAAAGACCATTATTTCAGACCAGTTGCTGGATGATAACCAGGATACGCCCAGCATCAACTCGCTCACCGAAAGGGAAATGCAAATCATTCATCACATCCGCGAAGGTCATTCTTCCAAAGAGATTGCCACCCAGCTGGATATCTCGTTGAAAACAGTTGAGGTACACCGCCACAATATTTTGAAAAAACTGAAACTCAAAAATTCTGCCTCACTGGTAAACTTTATCAATAGCTCGGCTGGTTACGTTTAACAGTTTTTTAAAAAGCACCCGGCAAACACCGCTTTGTCACCACCACCGTTTTTACGGGCCATTGATTACTATTAGCTTATATGAAGGCTATACAGATGAAATAAACCTGTGCCCGCTGACCTTTTTAATAAAACAACGGCGGGCCTTTATATAAAGGTTTTTTATCTGGCAAACTCGGCTTACTTTTGCGCCTCATTTCCTACCATGAGCGACGATATTAAACATGAATGCGGGCTGGCCCTCATTCGGTTACGTAAATCCCTTCCATATTACCAGCAAAAATATGGTACTGTTTTATACGGCCTGAATAAGTTATACCTGCTGATGGAAAAGCAGCATAACCGTGGTCAGGACGGTGCCGGCATAGCCTCTGTAAAATTAAATGTTGAACCTGGTTATCCTTTTTTGCACCGTCTGCGAAGCGTAGCCCCCCAACCCATTGCCGATTTATTCAGGCAAATCTCAGAAGAAATAGCTGACCTCGAGAAGTACCAACCCGATATAAAAAAACACCCCGGACTCTTAAAAGGCCATGTACGCTTTCTGGGAGAATTGTTACTGGGGCATTTGAGATATGGCACGCAGGGAAAAAACAACGCAGATTTCTGTCACCCTTTCATTAAACGAAACACCATACCTGTACGCAACCTGGCCCTGGCCGGGAATTTTAATTTAGTAAATACCGAAGAACTGTTTTCGCTGGTGAACATTGACCCGGGCGAGTTTCAGCGGCAGAGCGATCTGGCAGCTATGATGGAAGTTGTACACCATTTTATGGTAAAAGAAGATGAAACAGACCCCGGTCGCCTGGATATTGTGAATGTGTTGAAGAAGGCAGCTAAATTGTTCGACGGAGGTTACCACATCGGCGGTCTCATTGGCAATGGCGATGCCTTTGTAATGCGCGATGAGCACGGCATACGGCCCTCATACTATTACATCAGTGAAGACATGATTGTAGCGGCATCAGAACGCGCTGCCATCCGCACCACTTTTAATGTAGGTGAAAACGAAGTAAAGGAATTGATGCCCGGCCAGGCGCTCATTATACGCGCCAATGGCGATTACAGCATTGAGCAGATACTGGCACCAAAGGAAAGAAGGGCTTGCAGCTTTGAACGCATCTATTTTTCACGCGGCAACGATGAGAAGATCTATCGCGAACGCAATGCATTGGGGTACAACCTGAGTGATGCTGTGCTGAACTCTATTAACCACGACCTTAAGAATACTATTTTCTCTTTTATACCCAATACCGCAGAAGTTGCTTTTTACGGCCTGCAGAAAGGGATGGAAGACTATATGAATAAAGTAAAAGTGCAGCGGATCTTATCATGGGGTAAAAATTACGATGATGAGAAGCTAACGGAAATGATTAACCGCCGCATCCGCATCGAAAAAATAGCCATTAAAGATGTAAAGATGCGCACTTTCATTACGGAAGATTCCAACCGCAATGAAATGGTGCAACACGTGTACGATATTACTTACGGCACCCTCCGTAAAGATGAAGACACACTGGTGGTGATAGATGATTCAATTGTAAGAGGCACCACGCTTAAAGAAAGCATTGTGCGCATGCTCTCCAGGCTGCGGCCAAAAAAAATCATCATTGTATCTTCGGCACCGCAGATACGCTACCCGGATTGTTATGGCATTGATATGAGCAAACTGGGTGACTTCATTGCCTTTCGCGCAGCTATGGAATTACTTAAAGAACATGATAAAGAAGACCTGCTGCAGGAACTATATGAGCGATGCCTGGAACTTTCGAGAACAGGGCAGTTACATACTGAAAATGTGGTGCGCCAGATTTACAAACCGTTTACTACCGAAGAAATTTCTAATAAAATTGCCGAACTGATTACACCGGAGGGGCTCGACATACCGGTGCAGGTGATCTATCAAACCATAGAATCGCTTCACAATGCATGCCCCACTAATACAGGCGACTGGTATTTTACAGGCAATTATCCAACGCCGGGGGGTAACCGCGTAGTTAATAAAGCCTTTATCAATTATGTAGAAAAGAAAAACGTACGCGGGTATTAAAATTTATCATTTTTGTTTTAATTCTTCCCGTTTTGGGAAAACTATGCGTATTTTGCGGTACCGTTTTTAAACTGATTTCCTTTTATAAAAACCACCATAAAACAGGCCTGTTTTACTTCTCACCAACAACCACAGTATTTTTGAATCTGAAACATTCATAATGCTTGTATTCCTTCACATATGAAAACAGTCTTGCTGATACGCCACGCAAAAAGTAGTTGGGACGATGCAAGCCTGTCGGATTTTGATCGTCCGCTCAATGCACGCGGCACCAAAGATGCAGACAGTATGTCGCAACGTTTAAAGAAGCAGGTAGCTTCTATAGACATTTTTTTGTCAAGTCCCGCTAAACGCGCAAAAACCACTGCCGAAAAATTTGCAGCAGCTTATAAAGCCGGTACAGATCAATTGATCTTTGACAAGGGATTATACCTTGCCCCGGAATCTTTTTTTTATGCTTGTATCAATGACATTAATGATGGGCTTGATACAGTTGCTATTTTTGCACACAACCCCGGCATCACCGACTTTGCGAACAGCCTGGCTACCAAAGTAAAAACGGATAATATTCCCACCTGCGGCATATTTGCAGTAAGCATCAACATTAACAAGTGGAAAGATTTTGAAACCGCACCCAAAGAGCTGCTGTTTTTCGACTATCCCAAACTGCACAATTAAAATTTACTACGCAAATGCCCAAGAGGTTATTTAGACCCGGTATGGCTGGTATCCAACTTCTTTTTTAATAATGAGATTGCGCTGTCTATGGCGTTGTTATGTTTCATCGCGCTGAGATCAGGCAATTGCAATTGCCTTGCTTTTTCAATGAGGGTAGGCAAAACAAGATTATGCTGGTATCCAATACACGCTAAACGATTATAAGAAAGCCAGCTGGCCAGGTACTCTTGCTCTGCCTGGCCCGGCGTTGGAATGAGTATACATTTTTTACCCAATGGAAGCAGATCCATAATAGTACTGTAGCCCGAGCGGCTGATGATTATCTCGGCGGCATTGATGGCTTGCTGTAACTGTGCTGCAGGTAAATGATTAACAGCCGTTATGCCGGCCGGTGCATTTATGGCTGGTGCTTCTCCAGGTAAGCCCCTTACAACTACAGCAACTAATTGGTAGGTTGCCAGTTGTTGCATCATTATCTTTTCAAGAATGCTTCGTTGTGGTTCAGGTCCTGATAATATGATCAGTAGCGGAAGCGTAAGCGGTATACTTTGTTGTACTATCCTGGATTGGATACCTATATAGGTTACCGGTGTTACTGGTAGTACAGACGGGTGAGATAAATCACCTGCCAGGTTAATTTCGCCAGCCATATCTGGTATCCAGCACTCATTAAAACGCTTGATATAACTATAATTAATTTGTTGAATCAGCGTGTCCGTTACTTTGCCTAAGGAAGTTTTGATAAGTAATTGGTGGGTGATAAAAATAGAAATTATACCTGGATGATGAAGCCCATACCTGTTATCTGCTATAATAATATCTAAGTGTTTTCTTTTAGCATATTGACGCAGCCAACGGTTTTCACTGTTGATTGCTATCAATATTTTGGGAATCTGTAAAATAATTTTAGCTATTGTGCGGAGTTTTGTTGAGCTATACTGCAACTTATATCCTGTCAAATGCACGAATTCCAGCTCCGGAAATTCTTTTTGAATTAGTATTTTCTGATCCCCCTCTCCGGCTATAATGACTTTAAAACCAGCAAGTAAGAGTTTTTGGATCACCGGAATGCAACGGGTTGCATGGCCAAGACCCCAGTCCAGCGGGGCTATCAGCGCAGTGTACTGCACTTTATTTATATTGTTAATATTTAAATTTGGGGGGTGCAGAAATACTATTTTTCAAGCAAAATAGTTTAATTTAGAAATACCAAACCATGAAAAATAGAACCAATAGTTTATTATTCTTATTATTGATTGTAACGATACTGGTAGCAAGCTGTAGCAGCGAGCGCCGTGTATCAGGAAAAAATTGTGGTTGTGGGATACATAAAGGTTACGTTGGATATTAAAATCTAATAAGACATGAAGGCTACTAACAGGGATTTGCTTGTCCTGGTGAAAGATGAATCTATGAACCAGCACCAGATTGAGTTGGAACTAGAAAAACTCAATTCATTATTGTTTCAACTTGAAACAGTAGAAAGTTTTTGTACCGCGCACGAAGTGTTTGATATTACAAAGCATAAGGTAGTACATAACCGTAAAAAAATTGTTCAGGTCATACACCAACCTGAATTAAAACCCTTCCAGTTTGTTTGTAACAAAAATTAATCTTGCCAGATAACCTTATTACAAAGCCCCGCTCAGCGGGGCTTTTGTTTTTCACCATGTATTTTTTATCATTGTAATTTATCCATTGCCTGGCGCAATTGGGTAAGCACAGTTGCTATCTCTTCTTTTTTACAGGTACCCACACTCAGTCTGTACCAGCTTGAACCTGGATCTGCACCAAATGCATAGAATGGTACTACTGCAAGTTTCGCTTCATCCAGCAGGTAAGCAGTGGTGTCTGATTGTTTTTCCAATATTTTTCCGGTGGATGTTTTTTTACCGGTAAAATTAAATTGAACAGTTAGATAAATCGCTCCCTGAGGGGCAATGGCGTCCACCGCATAACCATCGTTTTTTAATTGTTGTAAACCGTTGTACAAACCATTTAAGCGTATCTCCAGTTCTTGTTTAAACTGCTGCAGGTAACGATCGATATTCTCATGCTGGTGCAGGTAACCGGCCACAGCTTTTTGCTCTGCCATGGGCGCCCATGAACCCAGGTGCGTCATGATGGCCTTCATTTTGTCGATGATTGCAACAGGGCCCGCAGACCAGCCTACGCGCACACCCGTGGCTGCAAATACTTTGCTGATTGCATCTATGAAAATAGTATAGGGCCGCATTTCCGGTTGCAGCGACACAGGATTGTAGTGTACAATCTTTCCGTACGTTAGCAACGAATACATTTGATCATACATCACATACAACTTCTTTTCATTGGCCCCGCGCAATTTATTTTCTGCTACTACCATATCGCAAATTGCCTGCAGATCTTCTTTGGTAAAGGTGGTGCCGGTAGGGTTCTGCGGAGAGCAAAGTGCCAGCAGGGTGGCACTTTTCATGTGAGGCCGCAATTGCTCTACAGAGGGCATGAAATTATTTTCTTTACCAGCTTCAACCACCACATGAACAGCGCCTACAAAATTGGCGTAGTGATTATTATTCCAGGAGGGGACGGCGTAGATAACCTTGTCTCCTTTATCGCACACTGCGCGGAACAATGAATAAATAAGCGGCCGCCCACCTCCGGCTACCAGAATTTCTGCCGGCGTGTAATTCAGCTGCTGCCTTTCTTTCATAAAATGGCTGATTGATTCGCGGAGATCAAGGTTGCCTTCGGCAGCCGGGTAATTGGTGAAATGTTTTCTGTAGGCGTCAACAATGGCATCCTCCAGTTCAGCCGGTATGGGAAAAATGGCTGGATCGAAATCGCCTACGGTAAAGTTGTAAATCTTCTCGCCGTTACGAATCCGGTCGCGAATCTCGCCTCCCAACTTTACTATTTCAGAACCCACCAGGGTTTCAGCTAACTGAGATAAAATGGGATTGCTCATGTAATACAATGATTTGTACAAAAATAGGATTAAGCCTTGCAGCCGCAAAAGTTATAGCGGGAGACGGTTGTTTTCAATTCTAAACGGATTCTTGTTAACAAAAAAGCAAATTGATGCAATGTGTTGGCAGATGTAAAACTAATCACTACCTTTATTTAATGTTTAAACATTAAAAAATAATAATCATGAAAAGAATGGCTTTTTTTACGGCAATTGCCGGCACTTTATTTACAACTTCTTCTTTTACAGTAGCGAACCATGGCGCAGACCCCATTCCGCAGAACAACACCACGCTCATACAGGCCCCGGCCAAATGGGTATTGGATAAAGCCCACACAAATGTGCGGTTTTCTGTATCTCACCTGGTGGTATCTGACGTAGATGGCAGTTTTAAATCTTTTGATGGAAGCATGACCAGCGCCAAACCAGATTTTAGCGATGCCGTTATCAACTTCACTGTTGACGTAAATTCTATTAACACCGATAATGAAAACAGGGACAAGCACCTGCAATCTGACGATTTTTTTAACGCTGCAAAATTTCCGCAAATTAAATTTACCAGCACATCTTTTAAGCCGCTCGGTAATAATAAATATACATTGACTGGTAACCTAACCATCAGGGATATTACCAAAGTAGTTTCTTTTGATGTTACTTACGGCGGCACCGTTACTTCTGCGGCAATGGGTGGTACGCATGCAGGGTTTAAAGCAAAAACAACCATTAACCGTTTTGATTACAATTTAAAATGGAACGCTGCTACAGAAGCAGGTGGCGCAGTTGTGGGCAAGGAAGTGGAGATTACCCTTAATATAGACGTAAAGAAGGCGTAAGATGCACAATGATTAGGAATCTGTGAGATGCAGCTTCACAACGTATAAGCATAGCCGCAAATGAGCACTGTTTATCTGCGCATTTGCGGCTTTTGTATGTTTCTACATCTGCGGCTATTTGCATTCGCTATGGGTTTCGCCCTTACAGGGCTATTGGCACATCAATCTATAATCGACGGGTTGCACCCGTCGCTATAGATGTGTCGGCCCTTCAGGCCTTTACGTAATCTGCGAATCTGCGGGTATTTGTACTCGCTATGGGTTTCGCCCTTACAGGGCTATTGGCACATCGATCTATAATCGACGGGTTGCACCCGTCGCTATAGATGTGTCCGCCCTTCAGGCCTTTACGTAATCTGCGAATCTGCGGCAATGTTTCTCGCAGCGTGTAAACGAAGCAGGGGGCGCAGATTATTTTGAATTTTATATTTTATATTTTGAATTACATCGTCTGCGAATTTGCGGCAATGTTTCTCGCAGCGTGTAAACGAAGCAGGGGGCGCAGATTATTTTGAATTTTATATTTTATATTTTGAATTACATCGTCTGCGAATCTGCGGCAATGTTTCTCGCAGCGTGTAAACGAAGCAGCGGGCGTAGATTATTTTGAATTTTATATTTTGAATTACATCATCTGCGAATCTGCGGCCATTTTTCTTCCAGCGATCAGCGGCGGGCAGCGGACGCGGGACTATTTTGAATTTTAAATTTTGAATTCATTAATCTGCGCATCTGCGGCGGAATAGAATGGATTAATGGTCTGACCATCTGATGTTCCGGAGGAACATTTTGTGGGTAGCAAACATGACGAGTAAATGATGCAGTCCGTAGGACAGCCCTATGCAATAGCCAGGCAGAAGATTATTTTGAAACTTACATGTTAAATGTTGAATTATTAATCTGCGAATCTGGGGCTATCGGTAGGGTCATAAAAACAAGCCGCAAATCCGCATTGTTATGCTGCGAATCTGCGGCCTTTACCTCTTTTAAATCTATGCCTGTTTACCCTTTCTTATCGTTGTATTTTTTTTCGGCGTCTTTCGCTTTTTCAAAATCAAGCACCACACCATTGATGCAATACCGTAAACCCGTGGGCTTAGGTCCATCGTCAAACACATGTCCCAGGTGAGATTTACACCTGCCGCACTCTACTTCCGTTCTTTTCATACCAAATGAATTATCTGCGCTGTAAATGATGCTGGTTTTGCTGATGGGCTCATAAAAACTCGGCCACCCGCAACCGCTTTCAAACTTGGTATCGCTTTTAAACAACGGGTTGCCACAAACTGCGCAATAATAAGTTCCTATTTCTTTAGACGTTTCAAACGGACTTGTCCATGGGCGTTCCGTGCCTTTTTGCCTTGCTACGTTATACACTTCGGCTGGCAATATTTTTCGCCATTCTTCATCGCTTACGTTCACCGGCTTGGTATCAGTTCTTGAAAACACCGGGTTCTTTTTATTGATACTGTCCATATTGGTTGTTTTTTTTGTAGTGGATGGCTGTGAATAACTGCATTGTGCAAACACTGCAGGTAAAAGCAATACCAGGGCAAATTTTATTATCTTATTCATATATGTAATTCTATAACAAATCTACGGATCAATGGTTTGCGCAGATTGTTGCATTTACTTCAACCGCACGGCTTTAACAATTTAGAAAATTAGTAAATCTCTAAAAATGAGGCCAAAATTGTTAAGGGAATTCTAAGGCTCTTCCTTTATATTTGTTCTTCTCCAAAAGGTTAAGTAGTAATTATGTTCAATTTAATTTTATTTGGTCCTCCGGGTAGCGGAAAGGGCACACAGTCTGAGAAACTGATGGCAAAATATGGGTTAAAACATTTGTCTACCGGTGACCTTTTGCGCAGCGAAATTGCCGGGCAGACCGCTTTGGGCCTGGAAGCAAAAAAATTAATGGATCAGGGTCAATTGGTGCCGGATGAGGTGGTAATTGGTATGATTCGTTCTGCCCTTGCCAATAATCCACAGGCAAAGGGGTTTTTGTTTGATGGATTTCCCCGTACCAAAGCACAGTCTGAAGCTTTGGACGCACTGCTTGCCCAATACCAGGCCTGCATTAATGTGGTACTGGCATTAAAAGTAAGCGAAGAAGAACTGGTGAAGCGTTTACTGAACCGTGGTCTTACCAGTGGCCGGAGCGATGATAGTAAAGAAGACGTGATACGCGCACGCATCATTGAATACCACAATAAAACATCTGCAGTAGCGGATCATTACAACCAGTTTGATAAAGTGGTGATGGTGCAGGGAGAAGGCAATGTAGAAGAAATTTTTACCCTGCTCTGCGATGCCATTGATAAAAAACAGGCTGCTTAAAATAATTTCCCGGTAATTTAATTGCATGCTGCCCGAAAGGCGGCATTTTTTGTGCCGGCAACCCGCTTTGGAATCATTCGGTTCTACATTGTTTTAAAGTAATTTGCATGACTGTTAAAGCATGTCAGCCATATGAACACACTAGAAAATTTTGCCATGGGCCGCTGGATAACCGGCGACGGGGAAGGTCAGCCTCTTTTTAATGCGGTAACAGGAGAAGTCATTGCCAAAGCAGGTTCTAAAGGAATTGATTTTGCAGGTATGCTGCAGTACGCACGGCAGGTGGGCAACCCCGCCCTGCGCAAAATGAGTTTTCCTGAAAGAGGACGTATGTTGCGCGCACTGGCCCTGCACCTTACACAACACAAAGAAAAATTCTATACCATCAGTTATCAAACCGGCGCAACCCGCGCAGACAGCTGGATAGATATTGAAGGCGGCATTGGTAATTTATTTGCCAACGCCTCTTTGCGCAGAAAATTTCCAGATGAATTCTTTTGCCTCGATGGGGAAAGCCATAATCTTAGCAAGGCCAATAGTTTTATGGCCCAGCATATACTGGTGCCCAAAGAAGGCGTAGCCGTTCATATCAACGCTTTTAATTTTCCCGTGTGGGGCATGCTTGAAAAAATTGCAGTGAATTTACTGGCCGGTATGCCGGCCATTGTTAAGCCCGCCACCATTACCTCTTACCTCACTGAGGCGGTAGTAAAAGAAATTGTTGCCAGCGGCATACTGCCCAAGGGTGCGTTGCAATTAATCTGTGGCAGTGCCGGTGATTTGTTGAACCACGTACAATCGCAGGACGTCATTACATTTACCGGGTCTGCCTCCACCGGTTTGCTGTTGAAATCAAACCCGGTCATCCTCCGGGAGAGTGTTCCTTTTACCATGGAAGCAGATTCGCTCAATTGTATTGTGCTGGGTACCGATGTAGTGCCTGGCCAACCTGAATGGGATCTGTTTATAAAAGAAGTGAGAAAGGAAATGACGGTAAAAGCCGGGCAGAAATGTACCGCAATTCGCCGCATTTTTGTGCCCGAAAATAAAATCGACACTGTGGCTGCCGACATTGCCCGGGTATTGGCGCAAACCGTTATCGGCAATCCACTCAGTGAAAAGGTGCGTATGGGCGCGTTGGCCGGCCAATCTCAAAGAGAAGAAGTAAAAGGACAGGTGCAAAAATTACTGGCAGCATCACAAATAATTTATGGCAGCTTAGAAAGTGTTCAGGTAACAGATGCCGATGCACAGAAAGGCGCATTTATAAGTCCGCTGTTGCTCATCAACCATCAACCCTTTGAAACAGAAGCCTCGCATGAAGTTGAAGCATTCGGTCCGGTAAGCACGCTTATGCCGTATAACAATACAGATGATGCCATTGCACTGAGCAAAAAAGGAAAAGGTTCTTTGTGCAGTACCATTGTTACTGCCAGTGATGCCATTGCCCGCCAGTATGTACTGGGTGCAGGCACACACCATGGCAGAATATTGGTGCTCAATAAAGACTGTGCCGGTGAAAGTACCGGGCATGGCTCGCCCTTGCCATTGCTGGTGCACGGGGGCCCGGGCCGCGCCGGAGGTGGCGAAGAAATGGGTGGTCTGCGCGGTGTCAAACACTATATGCAACGTGTTGCCGTGCAGGGATCACCTACAACACTCACGGCCATTACTCATGTATACCAACCGGCTGCAAAAGGAAACCCGGTAACCGTGCATCCATTTAAACAATATTTTGACGAGTTGCAGGTGGGCGATCAACTGGTCACCGAAAAAAGAGTGATCACCAGCCAGCTCATAGATGATTTTGCGGCGCTGAGCGGGGATCATTTTTATGCGCATAAAGTACATACCAATTTTGCCGGCACCATGTTTGACAAACAGGTGGCACATGGTTATTTTATTTTAAGTGCTGCCGCCGGTTTGTTTGTAGACGGTAGCGATCTGGGCCCAGTATTATTAAACTATGGTATTGATGAATTGCGGTTCACCAAACCGGTATACCCAGGTGCCGTTATCTATGTGAGGCTAACGTGCAAAGAAAAAACAGCACAGGAACGCAAAGAAGAAAATGATATACCCAAGGGCATTGTAAAATGGTATGTGGAAATACTGGACGAAACAGACGAGCATGTGGGCATAGCAACCATACTCACCATGGTAAAAATGCGGGCTATACCATATTAACAAAAATGTCGCGCAGAGCCAACGGAGCTAGCAGAGATAGCCTTACCATCCGTCGGGTGAAAACACATAAAAAAAAGGGTAAAAAACACTATTTACGTGGGCTAAAAACTATGGCATCATACAGGTATTTTGGGAAGTTTGTGAGTCTGCAAAAGTAAGACACACACAAACTATTTGTCATGGAACAGAATGTTATCACTGCAGCTGTTGTCGACGCAGCTATTAAAGTGCACCGGTTACTCGGTCCCGGCCTTTTAGAATCAATTTATGAAGAAGTTTTACATCACGAGTTATTGCAAAGGGGATTTACGTGTGAAAGACAGAAAGCGCTGCCGGTATATTATGATACTCTTAAGATGGAAGTTGGATTTAGGGTAGACTTAATAGTAGAACATAAAATAATCGTAGAATTAAAATCAGTGGAATCTGTAACCCCTGTTTTCAAAAAAATATTACTCACGTACTTAAGGCTTTCGAAATTACAAATTGGTTTATTAATTAACTTTAATGAGGAAATGCTCAAAAATGGCATTACCAGGTTGTATAATAAGGAAGCATTGTAAAACTCTTTGGCTAAAGCCTCTGTTAGCTCTGTTAGCTCTGCGCGCAAAAAATTATATATCATGATGGAGCATTACATCAGTACACACACCGATCAGAATGGCATTACTGCTATTGAATTTTTTCATCCGCAAAGTAATTCTTTACCCGGCAAGATGCTCAATGACCTGGCTCAGGAAATTCACCATGCCGGATTAAACATAGACACCAAAGTAATTGTACTACGCTCAGCCGGCGATAAAGCATTTTGTGCCGGCGCTTCATTTGACGAACTGTCGGCCATTTCCAATGCAGAAGAAGGCAAGGTTTTTTTCAGCGGCTTTGCAAGGGTTATTAATGCCATGCGTACTTGTGGTAAATTGATCATTGGCCGCATACAAGGCAAGTGTGTGGGTGGCGGTGTTGGTTTGCTGGCAGCGGTAGATTATGCCATTGCCGTTGAAAAAGCGGAAGTAAAACTGAGTGAGCTGGCAATTGGCATTGGGCCGTTTGTAGTGGGGCCGGTGATAGAAAGAAAAACGGGCAGTGCGGCTTTCAGTCACCTGGCAATAGATGCAGGCATGTGGCGCAATGCAGAATGGGCCAAACGCAAAGGCTTGTTTGCAGAAGTTCATAATACCATTGAAGACATGGATGAATCCATTACGCGGTTGGCTGCTATGCTGGCGCATTCCAACCCGGAAGCACTGGCAGAGATGAAAAAAATATTCTGGAAAGGAACCGACCATTGGGATCAATTGCTTGCCGAACGGGCTGCCATCAGTGGCCGGCTGGTGGTAAGCAGGTTTACCAAGGATGCGATTGCAAAGTTTAAAGCAAAAAGAAGCTAAGAGGTTAAAAGAGAAAAGGAGCGCTTGCTTGGTTAGATTTTGCTGCGGGGTAACATAACCGATACAAAATGACATGTCTTATTTTTGGTATCAATATTCCCGTTCATGCTTTAAGTTTTTAAGAGATGTCTCTTTGCCCTCTTTTTCTCTTAGCCTCTCTTAGCGCTCAGCCCCATGATACAACAATTCAATAAAAATAATTTCGAACAGTATTGCAACCAGCTGGCAAAGAAAGATCCGCACCTGCAAGCTATTGTGCAGCAGTACGGGCATCCACCCATGTGGAACAGGCCTGCAACATTTGAATCGCTTATTCATATTATTCTTGAGCAACAGGTTTCACTGGCATCTGCCAAAGCAGCGTTGGAAAAGCTGCGCGGTAAACTGGGCAGCATTACACCACAAAAATTATTGCTGTTGTCAGATGAAGAACTACGGGCATGCTACTTCAGCCGGCAAAAAACAGTGTATGCCCGGTGCCTGGCAGAAGCCATCGTATCAAAAAAATTAAATCTGAAAAAATTAGCTGCATTGTCCGACGATAATGTACGCATCGAACTAAAAAAAATAAAAGGCATTGGCGACTGGACGGTAGATATTTATCTGTTGTTTGTTTTGCAGCGATCAGATGTTTTTCCTACCGGCGATTTAGCTATGATGAACGCGTTGAAAGGTATTAAGCAATTGGCAAAACACACCACCAAAGAAGACATTTTATCCATTGCCGAAGCCTGGCGGCCGCACCGCTCGCTGGCAACCATGTTGCTGTGGCACCATTATATTAAAACAAGAAACATAAAATTATAATCTCGGATCGCTGATGTGATGATGTCTGATTTTCTTGCAATTTTTTTTGCTATAACATATTCCTACACATGCTTGCAGCTCTTTTCCTCTTTGTGCTCTTAGCTAGATGTTAAGCCCACCACATGCACTGATCACCTGCCCGGTGATATAACTGCTCATATCTGAGGCAAGGAACAAAGTGGTGTTGGCAATTTCTTCGGCAGTGCCAAACCGTCCCAGGGGGATTTTTGCCAGAAAAGCTTTGGAAGTTTCTCCTTCCTGCAGATAATGCGTCATATCTGTTTCAATAAAACCGGGTGCAATGGCGTTGCAACGGATATTGCGGCTACCCAACTCTGCGGCAATAGATTTGGTAAAGCCAATGATACCTGCTTTACTGGCGGCATAACTGCTTTGGCCCGCGTTGCCGCGCACACCTATGATGGAACTCATGTTGATGATACTTCCTTTTTTTGCTTTCATCATGGGGCGGATAACCTGTTTGGTCATATTGAAGACACTTTTCAGGTTGATGTTCATTACCTCGTCCCATTGTTCGGGCGTCATGCGCAACAACAGGTTATCTTTGGAAATGCCCGCATTATTTACACATACATCTATAGTGCCGAATTCTTTTACTACGTCGTTTACAAATGATTCGCTGGCTGCAAAATCTCCGGCATTGCTTTGATAGGCTTTTGCTTTTACGCCCATTGCCTGTAATTTTTCTTCCAGTGTTTTAGCTTTCACGGCGCTGCTATCGCTTACATAGGTAAAGGCAACATGGGCGCCCTGTTCTGCCAGTTTAATGGCTATACTTTCGCCAATGCCGCGTGCTGCGCCGGTTACAATGGCAATTTTGTTATCCAGTAATTTCATTGGTAAGTTTTGTAATAGGCAAAGTAACTGAATTAAATTTTATGATAACAAATACCGCATCATTGATTTAATGCCAATATTTCTTCCAGCAATGTTCTGTCGTTGCTAAGCCGGGGCACCTTATGTTGCCCGCCCAGTTTACCTTTGCTTTTCAGCCATGCATTAAAGGAGCCGCTTTTTAAAACATGCAATATAGGTGGGCGCAGGGCAATGTCTTTATACCGTTTGGCTTCATAATCGCTGTTGAGCGATTTGAGGGCATCGTCCAGTTCGTTTGTAAATTCTGATAGACTGTCAGGCGCTTTCTCAAATTCTATCAACCATTCATGTGCGCCATTACTGTTGCTGCTAAAATAAACAGGGGCGGCAGTATAATCGTTTACAATGCTGCCTGTTTTGGCCGATGCCATGGCAATGGCCTTATCGCTATTGTCTGCAATTACTTCTTCACCAAAAGCATTCATGTAATGTTTCAACCGGCCGCTTACTTTCAGTTTGTATGGGTGCAGCGATGTAAATCGCACGGTATCGCCCACAATATACCGCCACAGGCCGCCGGTGGTACTGATGATGAGTGCATAGTTTTTATTGAGCTCTACTTTGCCCAGACCAACCGTGTGCGGAAATTTTTTTCCGTACTCTTCAATGGGCATAAATTCATAAAAAATGCCATGTTGTGTAAAAAGCAGCAGGCCATCTTCTGACGGACTTTCCTGCGCAGCAAAAAAACCTTCACTGGCGTTATAGGTCTCCAGGTAATTGATGTCTTTACCGATTAGTTTTTTAAATTGTTCCTGGTAAGGAATAAAAGAAACACCGCCGTGCAGGTATAATTCCAGGTGGGGCCATACCTCGGTTAAATATTGTTTGCCACTGATTTCAAGTATGCGTTTGATAAGTACCAGCGTCCACGTGGGCACTCCAGAAATAGAAGTAACGTTTTCACGCATGGTAGACTGGGCAAGCTGTTCAATTTTTCCTTCCCATTCATCCATGAGGGCAATGCTGAGTTCGGGTGTGCGTATCCAGCTGCTCCATACGGGAGAATTTTGCATGAGCACGGCACTCAGATCTCCATACTGAATGGTTTCATTGAGTTTGTTTACCTGGTGGCTGCCACCAATGACAAGGCCCTTACCCGTTAGTAAGTCAGAGTCAGGAAAGTTTTTATAGTACATGGTAAGCACGTCTTTGGATGCCTGAAAATGATTTTGTTCCAGGCTTTCTTTGCTTACGGGAATGAATTTGCTTTTATCGCTGGTGGTGCCGCTGCTTTTGGCAAACCATTCAATGGGTGTGTTCCACAGAATATTTTCTTCGCCATTCATCATACGCTGAATGTATGGTTTCAGATCATCGTACTCATGTACAGGAACGGTTTGCTTGAATGTTTTAACGGAGAAGAGTACGTTGAATTTATATTGTCTGCCAAACTCTGTGTATTGGGCGGCAGTAACAAGATCCTGCAATACTTCACGCTGGGCTGCTACCGGTTCAGAAGTCCAGAGTTCAATCAGGCGAAGCCTTAAACGGGCAAGTCTGGATATAGCAGGCGATAGTAGTTTCATACCTAAACGGCAAAATAAACAAATGCAATGATACTTGTATAATTAAAAAGTAAATAGTGTTTTTGAAAAGGGAATTTTAATACAGCTCATTTTAACTTGTCAACGCATTACAGCTATTTGTAAGAGTGCTTAACAAATACATTAATCAACACCAGTTGTGCCACTATAACGCATCGCTTTTTAAATATAGCAGAATGGTACTTAAATCGCTGGAAATAGTATCCAAATCGGCATCAGGGGCTATCAATGCATTTGCCTTTTGCAAAATTTCTGTATGCTGATGTTTTTTTGCATAATTCGTTAATGCAAAGTGCAGTTCTTGAATATTTTTTGCATAATCGTCCAAGCCCAAATCCTCTGTGGTAAAGTGACTGTTGTAGCCAATGCCGTATGATTTTCCTCTTTCAACCTGAGCGCTATTGATTCTTTCCGCCCATTTTATGGATGTCTCTACGGAATAGATTACACTTTGAAGATCCGGCTTTTTCCCGGCCTTTGCTTCTTCGTGCAAATAGTCTTTTCTCTTGAGTTCAAAATTTCTGCCGAGGTATAAACGACGCACCTGTTCATCGTCTGCCAGCTCTTCCGCGGTTCCATGTTTGAATATTTTTCCTTCAATCAGCAGGTAGGCGCGGTCGCAAATAGAAAGTGTTTCATTTACATTGTGGTCGGTAATCAGAATGCCGATGTTTTTTGTTTTAAGGCGGGCCACCACCGTTTGTATGTCTTCAACAGCAATAGGGTCAACGCCGGCAAAGGGTTCATCAAGCAAAATAAATTTAGGATCTACCGCAAGTGCGCGGGCAATTTCTGTACGTCTTCTTTCGCCACCACTTAAACTGTCGCCATTGTTTTTTCTTACATGCTGCAATCCAAACTCATCCAGCAGGCTTTCCAGTTTGTCTTTCTGCTCCTGTTTTTTAAGCTTGGTCATTTCCAGTATGGCTTTGATGTTTTCTTCCACGGTAAGTTTACGGAAAACAGAGGCCTCCTGTGGCAGGTAACCCAAACCCATTTGCGCCCTTTTGTACATGGGCTGGCGGGTAATATCTTCGTCGTTTAAGAAAACTTTGCCTTCATCTGGGCGTATCAGTCCAACCACCATGTAGAAAGTGGTGGTTTTACCAGCTCCATTGGGTCCCAGCAGGCCTACAATCTCTCCTTGTTTTACTTCTACAGATACATGGTTTACTACCGTGCGGTTGCGATAGCTTTTAATAAGATCGTGCGTATGTATGGTTAAACTCAATGGGACAGCTTTTTACAAAAATACCGGAACTGCTGCAATCTGCACCCGGGGTAATTTATTTAACAGGTTTTTGATATGTAGCCAACCATGAGTATGTTTGCGCCTATATTTTATCCAAATGAAGGTAATTGACCACCTAAATAACGCCAAAAACACACTGATTTCGTTTGAAGTATTGCCCCCACTTAAGGGTAAGGGCATCAATGCCATATATGATCACCTGGATCCGTTGATGGATTTCAAGCCATCGTTTATCAATGTTACCTACCACCGCAGTGAAACCATGTTCAAAAAAAAGGCCGATGGTACCTTTGAAAAGGTGGAAGTACGCAAACGCCCCGGAACAGTAGGTATTTGCGCCGCTATTATGAACCATTACCAGGTAGATGCCGTGCCGCATTTGATTTGCGGCGGATTTTCCAAAAGAGAAACCGAAGATGCTTTGATTGATCTCAATTTCCTCGGCATCGACAATGTACTGGTATTACGGGGAGATGCTGCCAAAAATGAAGCGGCGTTTGAACCACACCCCGATGGCAACCGCTATGCGCTCGATTTGTTGAAACAGGTATCTAACCTCAACAATGGGATTTACCAGGAAGAAGACATTAAAAACGGCGGTAAAACCAATTTTTGCATGGGCATTGCTGGTTACCCCGAAAAACATTTTGAAGCGCCCAACCTGGAAACAGATATGAGTTACCTGAAGGCAAAAGTAGATGCCGGTGCAGAATACATAATGACGCAAATGTTTTTCAACAACCAGAAGTATTTTGAGTATGTAAAGATCTGCCGTGAAAATGGTATTACAATACCTATTATTCCGGGATTAAAACCGATTACCAACAAAAAGCAGCTCAATATACTCCCTAAAATATTTCATGTAGATATACCCACAGATCTTACCAATGCTTTCAATAAAGCAAAAACAGACGATGAAGTAGAAAAAATTGGTACCGAATGGCTGATTCAGCAAAGCAAGGAATTGCGTGAGTTTGGCGTACCCGTATTGCATTATTATACACTGGGCAAACCAAAAGTAATTTATAATGTGGTGAAGGAATTAGTGTAGAGTTCGTAATTCAACAGTTCATAGTTCGAAAGTTCGCCGTTCATAAAGCAGATGAAACAAACAACCGAAGTCTTCAAGGCTTCGGTTGTTTGTTTATTAATACATGTTTACCGTAGCATAATAGCTAACAGCTTATAATCTGAATCCGATATTAAAGCTCAGCACACGATGTTTGTTTTGATCGTTATCATTGCTTTCTACAGAGTTGATTTTGCTAAGGCCGTAACCATAGTTGACAGATAACAGCAGCCCGTTCAATTCAAGACCGGCAGTGCCGTTTAATCCAAAATCGAACCGGCGCATGATGCCAAAGCCCGCGCCTTCCTGCTCATCAAATGTGGTAGGGTCATCGTTGCTGAATGCAATATTTTCACTGCTGTTGAAACTTACGCCGTACACTTTACCAGCCGTTTTATTTTTGCCCGCAATGCCTATTGCTGCATACGGTCCCGCGCCAAAAAACAACGAAGATGATTTTGATGCAAGCGGAAGTTTTATTACAAGGTTCAGCGGCATTTCAATATAATATGGATTGGATGTAGCCCGGAAATAAGTAGCATCTGTGGGCTGGCCAGATTGTGTTTTGGTACCCTTGCCGGTAAATAATATGCCCGGTTGTATGGCCAGGAACCTGCCCACCGGCACATCGCCTATAATACCAACATTGAAACTGGGTAATGATCTGGCCTCTTCAATTCTGCCATCGCTGGTTACAGAAACATTGGCCATGTTAAAGCCGCCTTTAAGAAATGCGCCGGATGATTGTGCATAAGAACCCACTGTTATAACAATGGCTGCAAGTGTAAAAAGAATTGTTTTCATAACAATTTTTAAGGGTGAGGAATTGATTAATTTATGAAACACCCGCGAATTTGGGCGTTTACCGGTTGCCGCAATAATAAGTGCCGGCACTTGTGTAAGAAGCAATGGGGGCGGTAAGGTTTAACGGATAGCATCGCTCATCCGTTGAAGTTGGCAGGATGTATTGTTAACCAGTATATTAGAGAAGTAAATTATTTCCAGCAGCTTTGCAATACGGGCTCATTTACCTTTAGGGGGTATTTTTTCTTGAGTGCATCTATCCATTTGTCTTCCAGGAAATTTTGGTAATCGTTGATCACAAAGCCCCTGGCGTCTTCAAAACTGCGTGGTGCACGGTCGGTATACACTTTAACCACATGGGCAAAAGTAGTGATGTTATCAGTACCGCTTTTAACGGGGTCGGATACAAAGCCCGCCTGCATATGGCCACTAACGGATACGGGTAGTTGCGATATTTCAAACCGGCCAGAATCTGCCTGCAGCGTACCGTCTGAATTTTGCACCATGGTTTTCCAGTCGGCCGTATTTTTGGTAAAGCTGCTTTTTGCTTTAACAGCGCTGGCAGAATCGCTGCTGGTAAATAAGATAACATCGGCGCTAGGCTCCCACCAGTATTTATTTTTGTTATTGTTGTAATAAGTTTTCAGCCCAAATGAATCAGCCGCAGCTTTATCCCACACCTGCCGTTGCATAATTTCAAATAACAGGTTGCCGTCTTTAAATTCCTGCAGCTGGCTGGCAAATTCTTTATTGAATTGTTCAAGCCTGTTGCGGTAATACTCCATGGCCACCGTTTCGGCATATTGCTCTAATAACTGGGGGGTAGATCTACCGCGCAATAAATCGGGCGTAGCCTTTGATGAATTAATGTATTTGGCAAAATCTGAAGCGGTTATTTTTTGTTGCGGAAAAGAAAAAAGCAGGGTCTTATCATTCATGGATGGCAGCTGGGGTGTTTTTTTACCTGCGTACACGCTATCAGCATACAATGAAAGATCTTTTTCTTTATAAACACCTGTTTTATAACCGGCAGCTTTCATGGCCTTTCTCGCCAACATTTGTTTGGCTACCTGTATGCGTTTGTCTGCCTGTACCGCCTGTTTCAGCTGGCTCATGGCACTTGCGTTTGCTTTATCGGCATTAACCGGAATACGTTCCAGCCGTTGGATAATATGAAAGCCATAAGCGGTTTGCACTGGTTGGCTGATATCGCCATCTTTAGCAAGTGCAAACGCAGCGTTCTCGAAATCTTCGCTGTAGCGCCCGGTACCAAATTCGGGCATGGTGCCACCTGCCTGGTAGCTGATGTTATCAGTGCTGTATTTGGCTACCAGGTCTGAGAATGCTGCGCCGTTTTTGAGCGCGGTATAAATAGAATCAGCAAGGGTTTTCTTTTTTTCAATATCGGCACCTGCGGCATTGGGCATAAACCCAATGAGAATTTGTGCAGCTTTCATTCTGCCCGCGGCGGGGCGCTCTGCCATTGTTTTAAAAATATGGTAAGCAATGCGGCTGCGATATGGTTTAGCTGTTTTGCCAACCGGTGTGTTGTAAGCAATGGTTTCAAATTCGTAAGGAAGCGTAAATGCGGTGATATAACCAAGATCGCCTTTTGATACACCCACAGATGGGTCAGCTGAATAAGCAATAGCAGTTTGTTCAAAAGAAGCACCCGATTGAATCTTGTTCCATGCCTCCATTGCTTTGTTATATGCTGCCAGCGTATCGCCACCAATAAAGGGAATATAGATATGCGCCACGCGCAGGTCTTTCTGGCTGCGCTGAAAGGCTTCATCTACCAGTATCTGCACGCTACTCTCATCGTTCATAAAACCTTCAATGATCTGGCTGCGAAAATTTTGCAGTTCGGTGGCCTGGCCTGCAAGCGTATCCAGCTTGGCATCATAAGCCGCCTGTACTTTTAGTTTAAACCGGGTATAGAGTTCAAGGTAATCACGAAAAGCTTTTTCGGTATTGTTACCCGAGGTATTGTTTTTATTGAACGCGCGAAGGAATTCTTCTTTGCTTACCTGTTTAGGGCCATAAGTAAATATAGTTTGCGACTGCACATGACAGGCCATGAAAAGCAATAATGCAGCAAAGGTTTGTTTCATAAATATAGGTGTTTTACAACGCCAATGCCCCTGGTGTTGTTGCCATGGGCGATGGTTCTATTGTTTGGAAGCCTGCTTAATTTTTACATTCAGCACTTCATCTATCTGGTCGTACGTTAATTTTTTAGCTATAATCCGTTTGTCCTTGTCCAGCAAATACAAAATGGGCGTTTGGTACACATCGTACAACTGGCGGTAGTTGGGCTTACCGGCCGCATAACCGGCATCCCGCTGTTCGGTGGTCTCATAAACGTGTATCCAGTCTTTTAAATTGTTATCGCGAATGTAGCTGGTCCAGGCTTCTTTGCCGCCGTCTACCATTACGCCGTATACTACCACTCCCAGCTGTTTCCACTTTGCCTGGTAAATGGAATCCACTTTTGGCACTACTTCTTTACAATGGCTGCAGGTGGCGTCCCAAAAGCAAATCACCACATAAGGTGCTTTAACATCGTACAGCGGGTGGGGTTTGCCCAGCGTATCTACCAGCTCAAGGTTTTGTGCAGGGGCGCCAATGAGGTTGGCCATCAGGCTGTAGGCCCTGTCGGTCATGTATTTCTTGTACTTTTCAGTAAACCAGTCAACTTCGGGGTTATTGTTGATGTATTTTTCAAAAAGGTGCACAAACACGGCGTCCTGCCCCATGTACTGCGGGGTAATGTACTGCTGTACAAAATAGGTAAGCAGGTATTTGTACATTTCTTTATTAGGAGCCGCTTTGGCAAGCATGAGGTCTACTTCTTTTTTGATGCTGTCCGGCTCAGGTACCACCAGGGTTTTGTAGTATTTATCCAGGCGGGGCTCAAATATGGGGGTGCGTAACAGGCGTTCGTCGGTAAAGCTGATACCATCCCAGTAGTGGTTTTTAAAGTAACTGTAGGCATAGAGCGAATCATATTTTCCGCCGGGCTGTTTGGCTGCGGGTGGTACGGTAGGCTCTTTCAGCGATTTAAACAATGCCGCCAGCATGCTCCCGGGGTTTTTTGCAGCAAGGCTATCGCGGTAATGCACCATTTTTTCATTGAGCACACGCAGTTTTTCTGAAACAGCGTTGCTGTCTGCTTTGTTTTTCGCGGCGGCCATTTCGCCCATATAGACTGAGGCTGTTTTGCCATTAACGCCGGCAAATGCTGAATACGATTGAAACAACACGTTTTCGGGCGAGTTGGTAAATTTTACACTGGCGGGCAGGTTGGCAGAATCTGCCTGTATGCTAAAGTTTTGTTGTTTATCCAGCAAGAGCTCAAAAAGGATTTCTTTACGCGGAGAAACAATGAAATAAATGCCTCCGTTGAGCTTTTCTTTTCCTTTGAAAACGCCGGTACTGTTGCTGTTTACCAGAACCGAATCGGCCAGCGCTTTTATTTTTCCATAATAGTAACCCAGGTAAACGTATTGATTTTTATAGGGTTTCAGCGTAATACTGATTGAATAACCCGAAGTTTGCGCACCGAGGCGGACGCCTGTTAACAAAACAGCGAATAGCAATAATTTCTTCATGGTACAACCATAACGGTTTAAGAGGCGAATATATTGAAAGATACAGTACTTAGTACTGAGTATTTAGTAGTTAGACTTCGCGGAAACATTGTAGCGGAGTCGGTTACGAAACACAGTTCTTAGCTTTGTTGGCATATGTTTTTCAGAACCGGCCGCGAAGTCTAAATACTGTGTACTAACTACTGGGTACTATCTTCGCCGCGGGTCTGTATACTAAATACTAAATACTGAGTACTCTCTTCGCCGCGGGTCTTTTTACTATATACTAAATACTAAAATCTCTCTTAGCTTCGCCGCGGGTCTGTATACTAAATACTAAATACTAAATACTCTCTTCGCCGCGGGTCTATATACCAGATACTAAATACTAAATACTCTTGAAAGAGCTTTACATAGATATCAGCAACGAAAACGCCGGGGGCAGCCTGTACCGTATCACGGAACCCAATGGCGGCGTTCATTTTTATTACAACCACAGTACATACAACAGTGATACCGATGAGTTGCAAGTTTTTGAAAACCATTTTGCCGATTTCGCTGCTTTCTGGACATACCTTACTGCCGACAAGCAATGGTTTTACCTGCATCCCTTGTTTATACACCCGGAGCAGCGCGATTTTATACGGGAAAAATTACAACACGTAAACTGGCTGGTGGCAGGCGATAAAAAATGGCAGGAAAGCCACCAGCGCCAATGGAAAAAAGTACTTACCGACCCCGGATCATACTATAGAGAGAAGTTGTAAGTTTTAAGTTTTGAGTTTTAAGTTGCTGTTAATTAGTGAGATAGGCGCCAATTTGTGTTTAATGCCAAATGTGCGGCAGCACTTCGGTAGTTACATCAGACCCCTGCGTGTATAAAGACCTACTGGCCACTCGCCACTTGCCACTAGCCACTCGCTATCCAACGGTCAAAAGGACTTAAAACTTATAACTTACCACTTACCACTTATTTTTGCGGCATGCGCAAAAAGAATATGGTGCTGGAGAAGTTAACTGTTGAAGATTACGCAGCAGAAGGCAAGGCATTGGCCAGAACGGAAGGTAAAGTGGTTTTTATATCGGGCGCAGTACCCGGCGATGTGGTAGACGTGCAGCTGAGCAAGAATAAAAAAGACTGGGCCGAAGGAAAGGCGGTGCAGTTCCATGCTTATTCACCAGACAGGGTAGACCCTTTTTGCGAGCATTTTGGTACATGTGGCGGCTGCAAATGGCAAATGCTTCCCTACAAAAAACAGCTGCAGTACAAAGAGAATGAAGTAGCTCAGAATTTACGCCGGTTGGGTAAAATAGCCCTGCCGGAAATAATGCCCATTATTGGTTGTAACACGGTGGCGCGTTACCGCAACAAACTTGAATTTACCTTTAGCAACCGACGTTACTTATTGCCTTCAGAAATGGGCGCCGCGGAAGGCAGCCTGCAACACAACGCCCTTGGGTTTCATGTGCCCCGTCTTTTTGACAAGGTGATAGACATCAATACCTGCCACCTGATGATGGAACCCACCAATAGCATTAAAAATACCATACGGCAGTTTGCCCTGGAGCATGATTATTCTTTTTATGATATCCGCAACCATACCGGCTGGCTGAGAACACTGGTACTGCGTATTTGCACCAGCGGCGAGGTAATGGTGAATCTGTGTATTGCATATGACGACCAGCCGGCTATCAAAAAATTATTTGATCACCTGCTGGCACATGTGCCTTCAATTACCACACTGTTGTATACCATCAACCCAAAAAAGAACGACAGTATTTATGATCTGCAGCCGAAAGTGTATTACGGCAATGGCTATGCGCTGGAGATGCTGGAAGATTTTCGCTTTAAAATCAGCCCTAAATCATTTTTTCAGACCAATACAAAACAGGGCGAAAGACTATACCGTGTAGCCAGGGATTTTGCTGAGCTCAGCGGTGCTGAAACCGTATATGATTTGTACTGCGGTACCGGTAGCATTGGCATATTTGTAAGTAAACTGGCAAAAAAAATTATTGGGGTGGAATTAATTGAGGAAGCCATTGAAGACGCACGTGAAAATGCTGCCCTCAACAACATTGCCCACGCCCAATTTTTTGCAGGCGATGTGATTGATGTGTGTAACGATGCGTTTTTCGCGGTGCATGGCAGGCCGGATGTAATTATTACCGATCCCCCGCGCGCAGGCATGCATGAAAAACTGGTAAAAAAAATATTGGATATAGCGGCACCTACTGTTGTTTATGTAAGCTGCAACCCGGCCACGCAGGCAAGAGACCTGCAGTTGCTGGATGAAAAATACAGCGTAACAAAAGTGCAGCCGGTAGACATGTTTCCGCAAACACATCATATAGAAAATGTGGTACAGCTAAAGCTGAGGAATTAATGTGATAAATGTGAAACCCTGCCTGCTGGCAGGCAGGTGTGGCAAATGTGCTAATGCCTGTTACACGTGCATGCAACGCGGTTGGTCATGAGTATCATGTTTTGCTACCGGTCGGCGCATGATCACCGCACAGGCCTGAACAAATACCGTTTGTATTTGTGATATAGAAGGCAGTTATTTTTACAGTAACTTACCATTCGTTTTGGCAATGGCTCCGCGTGGAAGTTTATCTTTGGCGGGATATTAAAGATTCAAAAAAATAAGTAATGGCGAATTATAGCAGGGGTGGTTTTGGTCCGGGCCCCGTTCCAATAGTGGTAAAGAACTTATTAATCGTAAATGGATTGATTTTTTTGGCACAAATGGCTTTCCAGGGGCGCAATATTTATATTGAAGAATGGGCTGCATTGTGGGGACCTGCTACAGGCAATTTGAAAGTGTGGCAATTTATCACGTACCAGTTTTTGCATGGGGGCATTTTGCACATTGCATTTAATATGCTTACATTATGGATGTTTGGCACAACACTCGAAAATTTTTGGGGTAGTAAACGGTTTTTGACGTTTTATATTTTGTGCGGCATTTTTGCCGGGGTGGCTCAAGTATTAACACAACCGGCAGGTGTTGCTTTGGGCGCATCCGGTGCAATTATGGGCCTCATGGCGGCATATGCCTATCTATTTCCAAATACTCAAATGATGGTTATGCCCCTGCCTATCCCAATAAAGGCTAAATATCTAATACCATTGATAATGGCTTATGACTTATTTGGCGGCGTTGCGCCAAAAGCCGGTGACAATGTAGCCCATTGGGCCCACCTTGGCGGAGCTTTGGCAGGTTTGATCATTGTTATTATCTGGAACAAAACCAACCGTAACAAGTTTTATTGATTTAATAAATCTAAACTTTACAGGCTGTTTCTTTGTAGTAGAGGTGCGTACCACAAGGTTTATACATTATGACAGTAAAAGAAGAAAAAACAAGTAAAATTTTACTGGGCCAGGGCAACAATAGCCTGGTTATGCTCTTTGCTATCAATGCATTGGTATTTGCCATTCTGAAGTTCATTTATGTAATTTACCAGATGTCTGATCTCAATCCAGACGCTTTCTACAGCAATATTTTTAACTGGTTTATGTTACCCGCGGATATTTCCAGGCTGGGCGCGCGGCCCTGGAGCCTGATCACCCATATGTTTGTGCACGATTCTGTTTGGGCCGTTTTGCCGGCTATGTTCTGGCTATGGGTTTTTGGTTATGTGTTGCAGGATCTTACAGGTAATAAAAGACTGATACCCATTTATATTTTTGGCGGCCTGTTGGGTGCGGTGGTATATGTGGCCACTTACAACCTGGTGCCGCGGTTGCAACCGGGTTTGCCCGCTGCCGCGCTCTTTGGCTCCAACGCTGCTATTATGGCCGTTGCTGTTGCTACTACTACCGTAAAGCCAGACTATCGCTTCTTTCCCATGATAAATGGAGGCATACCGCTCTGGATAGTAACCTTTGCATTTGTTATTATCGATATTTTGTCTATCAACGTGTCAGACCCGGCCAAATACCTGGCGCATATAGCCGGCGCGGCATTTGGGTTTATTTTTATTTACCAGTTGCGCAAAGGGCACGATTGGAGCGTGGGCATGAATAATCTTTTCGACTGGTTTAACGATCTTTTCAACCCCAATAAAACTGCCAGGAAAAAACATATCAGGGATGAGTTTTTTTACAAGGTCCATGGCGCCCATCCTTACAAACGTATTCCGAATGTTACGCAGAAACGTATTGACGAAATACTTGATAAAATAAATACAGACGGCTACCACTTGCTTACAGATGAAGAAAAAGACATTCTCCGCCGTGCATCATCTGAAGATGAGTTGTAATTTTAAGCATGACCCGTATTTTGAGAAAGGTCTCTAAAAAAATCTTTATTATACTTAATATCATTGCGGTTATCAGTTTTTTACTGGTATGCTGTACAGGGTTTCTATCCCCCGGCCGAAGCTGGATCATTGCCCTGCTGGGCATCCTCTTTCCTTTTATTGTATTGACGCTGTTACTCTTTATTTTATTTTGGTGGTTTTTCAAATCACGCTGGGCTTTTCTTTCGCTGGTAACATTGCTGATTGGCTGGTGGCAGGTGCATGCATTGTTTGCATTGCACCCGTTTACATCGTTTAACGATGAAAAGCCGGAAGGTTCATTGCGCATTATGCAATGGAATGTGTCAAGATTTGATCAAATGAACCTGAAACGGCCGGGTGGATCTTTCCGGATGCCGATCATGGAACATATCAAAAAACTTGACCCGGATATTCTTTGCCTCGAAGAATTCCTGGAGTCGAACAACCCACGTGAGTTTAAGCAGAACATCCCCTACATTACCAACACACTTAAATATCCTTATCATTTCTTTGCGCGCGATCACCGTCGTGCAGATGGCGTGTATGAACATGGCGTCATTATTTTTTCGCGGTATCCCATCATAGACACATTGCGTATCCGCTACTCAGGCCCGGATTCTTTAAAATCTGCCGAAAGCCTGATACACGCAGATGTAAACGTAAATGGACAGCGCATCAGGGTATTTGCCACCCACTTACAATCGCTGCGTTTTGATGGAAACGATTATACCGTTATCAGAACATTGGGCCAGGGCGAATACGATGCCATGGATAAATCTAAAGGCGTTCTTAAAAAATTCAGGCTGGCTTACTACTTAAGAAGTAAACAGGCAGAAATTGTAAGAAGGGAAAAAGATGCCAGTCCTTACCCCACCATTACCTGTGGCGATTTTAACGACGTACCGAACTCATTTACTTATTCCCGTATCATTGGAGACGACCATGATGCATTTTTGCAATGTGGATTTGGCATAGGAAGAACGTTTGCTTCACTTTCTCCCACACTTCGGATTGATTATATATTTGCTCATGAAAAAATGAAGGTGCTGCAATGCAAAAAAACCAGGCTTCCGTATTCAGACCATTATCCGCTGGTGGCCGATATACAATTGCCCGCAAAAGAATAACCGCCGATGCCCTATGGGTGTAACCCCAGAGCTGCCTCCCATTATTTACTCCACTCCCGCGCTGTAAACCTTCCGCCTTTTCTTTATTTTTGCCAACTATGTCTTCATTAACCCTGTACAATTCTTTTAGCCGGAAAAAGGAAGTCTTTACACCGCTTACGCCCGGGCATGTGGGGATTTATGTATGCGGCCCCACCGTGTATAGCGATGTGCACCTCGGCAACTGCCGTACATTCATTTCTTTCGACATGATTTACCGCTACTTTCTGCACCTGGGTTATAAGGTACGGTATGTGCGAAATATTACCGACGCCGGTCACCTGGAAGGAGACAGGGATGAAGGAGATGATAAGTTTTCTAAAAAAGCCCGCCTGGAACAGGTAGAACCCATGGAAATAGTGCAACGTTATACCCTGGGTTTTCATAAGGTAATGCAATTGTTCAATGCCCTGCCGCCCAGTATTGAACCCACCGCCACCGGGCATATTGCGGAACAGATAGAAATGGTAAAACGCATCCTGCAAAACGGGTACGCATACGAGGTAAACGGCACTATTTATTTTGATGTAGAAAAATATAACCTGGAGCAACCATACGGTATACTCACCAACCGCAAACTGGAAGACCTGCTTGAAAATACGCGCGAGCTGGGCGGGCAGGATGAAAAAAAAGGCCGGCTTGATTTTGCTCTCTGGATAAAAGCAAAACCTGAACACCTGATGCAGTGGCCTTCGCCCTGGGGTATGGGCTTTCCGGGGTGGCATATTGAATGTTCTGCCATGAGCAAAAAATACCTGGGCAACGAGTTTGATATACATGGTGGTGGTATGGATTTAGCCGCTACCCACCACACCAACGAGATTGCACAATCGCAGGCCTGCAACCATGTAAACCCCGCACGGTACTGGATACATACCAATATGCTTACAGTAAACGGTACCCGCATGAGCAAAAGTGCCGGCAACGGTTTTTTACCCGAAGAGTTGTTTGCCGGTAATCACCCTTTACTGGAGAAAGCATATTCGCCCATGACGGTGCGTTTCTTTATGATGCAAACGCATTACCGCAGTACGCTTGATTTTAGTAATGAGGCATTGCAGGCGGCAGAAAAAGGTTTCAAACGCCTTTGGGAAGCCTACGAAATATTGCAGAAATTTTCATTTACGGATAACCATTCAGCAGCAGACGCCACACTGGAAACCACGGTTAACAAATTGCTATCTGATATGGACGATTGTATGAACGATGACTTTAATACCGCCCGCGTATTGGCCAATATGTTTGAACTGGTACCGGTTATCAATTCATTGAAAGATGGGTTGATTAAAATAACCGCGTTGTCTGGTAAAACCCTGCAATTACTGCAAACGTATTTTAAAAGCTACCTGGAAAATATACTGGGCCTTAAAAGCGAACTGCAGCAAGACAATGGTAAACTAAACGGGGTATTGCAATTGCTGGTAGACATGCGCAAAGAAGCGAAGGTGAGAAAAGATTATGCTACTTCGGATGCTATCCGCAACCAACTGACCCGGCTGGGCATATTGCTCAAAGATGAGAAAGACGGCAATGTGAGCATTTCATTTGAATAACGTATATCTCTACGCGCTTTTGATTGTATTTCTGATGTACGCTACCGGGGAGATACTCGTCAGACGAGGACGTCAGATGGGCAATTCCCGAGAGAAATCGTCAGACGAGGACGTCAGACGATGGTGCCTCACGGTCTGAAGTCCTCGTCTGAGCGAAGGCTGCGCACGGTCTGACGTCCTCGTCAGACCGAAGGTTGCTCCACGGTCTGACGTCCTCGTCTGACCGAAGGTTGCTCCACGGTCTGACGTCCTCGTCTGACCGAAAAGCCGGTGGTTTCCTTCACCCGGCCCCATTAACCACTTTTTCAGTAACTTGTTTTCACCTAAACACATGTTTCATGAGAAAAACCTTTCTGCTGCTCACGGCCAGCCTGTTTCTTTTTTTTCATATTACTGCACAAGTAAAAAAAGCGCCAGATCGTACAGAGGGCGAAGGCCCCTGGCCGCAGTTGATCATTCGCGGGGTAATATTGATTAACGGCACCGGTGCTCCGGCTATTGGCCCGGTTGATATAGTGGTAGAAAAAAACCGCATCAAAAATATTGTAAACGTAGGTCCGCCCGGCATTGCCATCAATGCCGCGCGGCGACCTAAGTTGGCGGCCGGCGGCAAAGAACTCAATTGCGAAGGCATGTATTTGCTGCCCGGGTTTGTAGACATGCATGGCCATATTGGCGGAGAAGAACAAGGTGCCGATGCAGAATACGTCTTCAAATTATGGATGGCCCACGGCGTAACCACCGTACGGGATCCCGGTTGTGGCAATGGCCTTGACTGGGTGCTGGACGAGAAAAAGAAAAGCGAACTCAACACCATTACAGCGCCGCGCATAAAAGCTTATTCATTTTTTGGCCAGGGCACCAAAGACCCTATTGCCACACCAGAGCAGGCCGTGGCATGGGTAAGGGAAAACCAAAAGAAGGGCGCTGACGGTATTAAATTTTTTGGTGCTGCACCAGAGATCATGAAGGCGGCAATAGAAGAAAACAAAAAAATTGGATTGCGTTCATGCTGCCACCATGCACAAATGGATGTTGCCCGGTGGAATGTATTGAACAGTGCCCGCGCCGGCATGACTTCAATGGAACATTGGTATGGTTTACCTGAAGCATTGTTTGAAGACAAAACCATACAGAACTACCCGCTTACCTACAATTATGCCAATGAGCAAAACCGTTTTGAAGAAGCCGGCCGTTTATGGAAACAAGCGGCTAAGCCTTACAGTGAGCACTGGAATAAAGTATTGAATGAATTGATTTCGCTTGACTTTACATTGGACCCCACCTTTGAGATTTACGAAGCCAACCGTGACCTGATGCGCGCACGCCGTGCAGAATGGCATGAAGCTTATACCATGCCCAAGCTGTGGAAATTTTATGAACCCAGCCGCGTGGCACATGGTTCTTACTGGCTTAACTGGGGCACAGAACAGGAGATTAGCTGGAAAGAGAATTATAAACTGTGGATGACATTTATCAATGAATACAAAAACCGTGGCGGCCGCGTAACAGTGGGCACTGATGCGGGCTTTATTTATGAGCTGTACGGTTTTTCTTACGTGCGCGAACTGGAACTGCTGCGCGAAGCTGGCTTTCACCCATTGGAAGTAATACGCAGTGCCACCCTATATGGCGCACAGGCTTTGGGTATGGAAAAAGAAATTGGCAGCGTGGAAGTAGGCAAGCTGGCAGATTTTGCCATCGTAGACGCCAATCCGCTGGAGAACCTCTCCGTATTATATGGTACGGGAGTGATTGCACTCACCGATAAAAATGATATTGTAAGAAAGGGCGGCGTTAGCTATACCATAAAAGACGGTATTGTGTATGATGCAAAAAAACTGCTGGAAGATGTAAAGAAAATGGTGGAAGCAGAAAAGGCAAAAAGCGGTTTTAAGATTACGCAGCCGGGTATGCAATGATAATTGCTCTACTTGAAAGTATTGGCCGCAGATTCGCAGATTAAATTCATGCTGATTGCGCCCGATAAAATACTAAGTGTACATCGTGCACCTAAAGGGCCAAGCCTGTTTTAAGATCATACAGCCAGGTATGAAATGATAAGTATTGCCTAAGCACAAAGTTGGCCGCAGATTGGAAGATTAAATCGATGCTGGTTGCATAGTGAGCATATACTCATTGGGATCTTGCGCCATAAGGCCATGTTATACATACGCACACACATTCATCAAAGCAATGGTACAATCTATTAATCTGCGAATCTGCGGCCTAATTGAACGATTCGATATCATTGCTTTTTAACAGCCCTTACCATCTCTCTTTTATGCGGCGGCCCCGGAATTTTGTCTACCTGCAGACCGGCGGCAGTCATGGCTTTGCGCACAATAGATTTAGAGCAGTAGGTAGTAAGTAATGCACCTTCTTTCATTGTGTCATATAATTTTTGAAACACGCCTGTTGTCCATACATGCGGTTGAATATCGGGTGCAAAGGCATCGAAATAAACAAGGGTAAACTTGCGGTTGGGTGTATATTCTTCCAGCGTGGTGTGTATTTTTTTGAATGTAAAATAAGGCGTCAATGCTATTTCACTGTTCCAGTTGCATTGGTGCATTTGCGCAAAAAAAGGTTCAAGACCGGGTTGCTGCAATTGTTCGCAGTAATTTAAAGACAGCGCCATGGCCAACTCTAGTGGGTGCGATTCTATGGTTTCATAATAAATAGGCTGGTGCCTGTTGCCCGCTTCAATCATGGTTAATAAAGCATTGAGACCTGTACCAAATCCCATTTCAAAAATGGATATTGCAGGGGGTGGTGTGTTTAGGTTATTAATGTAGCGCAATCCTGATTCAATAAACACGTGCATAGATTCCTGTATGGCGCCATGTGTTGAGTGATAAGTAACACCCATCGCCGGAATAGCAATGCTGTGTGAGCCGTCTATTGTAATAATAATTTCCCTGTTCATACTAATGCCATACGCAATGGTTTGGAAAACTCCTGCTTTTCTGCACAAGAGAAAGTTGTAATTAACCACCAACTGATTCCACGAAATTAACGATAACCGACCGGTACGCATGTGCGTAGTTGATCTTAAATTGCAGTATGCATTACCTGCAACACCTTACCAAAGACAAAAAATTAAAAAAACTGCTTGAAGGTAAAGCGCCTTACAAATTAAAGCGGCGCAGGCGCGTATACCTGCATCTTTGCGGATCAATCATGAGCCAGCAATTATCTACCAAGGTGGCAGATGTAATTTGGAAACGCTTTCTGGCCTTGTATGATAAGCAGCCTACACCCGAACAAATTATCAACACACCGTTTGCCACGTTGCGCGGTATCGGTCTTTCCAATGCCAAAGTAAGTTATGTGCAAAATGTTGCCAGGTTTGCGCTTGAGCAAGGTATGGAATGGAAACAATTGAAAACAATGAGCAACGAAGAAGTAACACAACACCTGATTAATATAAAGGGGGTAGGACGGTGGACTACCGAAATGTTGCTGATGTTTGCACTTGGTCGCGAAGATGTTTTTGCTGTGGATGACCTGGGCATCCAGAATGCTATGATCAAACTATACAAACTGGATAACACCAATAAAAAACAACTTAGGGAAGATATGCTCCGCATTTCTGCAAAATGGAGTCCTTACCGAACATATGCCTGTCTGCATTTGTGGAACTGGAAAGATAATAGTCCGGCGAAATAAAAATACTATCCGGTAAAAAAACAACACTGCAAGTTTCATTTGTATACCTCACTGTATGCTGCACATTAACCATGGTTGCCATCCCAGGCATACCAGGGGCTTAATTTTTTTTAATGAACAGGCATCCTTCTTTAAAAAGCCTTCGTACAGTGTATATCCGTGCCTGCTGTTCCCAAACTGATAGATTGATAACCATATGAATTCGTGCAATGTTATTGCATACCATCAACTGCCATCTTAATCAGGCAGGGGGGAAATTATTATAATCAAAAAACTTTTTTATGAAAAAGCATCTGCCTTTCAGGCTGCCTTCCTATGTAATTCCGTTACTGGCGCTGATATGTTTGCCGGTGTTATTTAAAAGTTGCGCAAAAGCTACTACCCCCGAAAAAATTACCTCTGTACAGCTGTCTTCAGACCCCGTGCTGGGTTCTATTTTAACAGATAGAAAAGGTTACACGCTCTATTATTTTTCTAATGATGTAGACGGGGGCATAAGCAAATGCACCGGTGGCTGCCTCGCGGTTTGGCCGGTATTTTATGATTCATTGCTGAGTGCGAGCACGGTAGGTTCTGGTTTAAACGCGGCTGATTTTACCACGGTTATTCACCCCACCGGCGTTAAACAAAATGCCTATAAGGGCTGGCCATTGTATTATTATGCACCCAGAGACGCGGCCGGCACTAATGTAAGAGAGCTACCCGGCGAGAAAAAGGGCGAGAAGGTAGGCAATATCTGGTTTGTGGTAAAAACTAACTACTCCGTATTTTTAGGCAATAAGAAAGTGGGTATAGCAGGTACTACCGATAGCACCACCAAAGAATTTTTAACCGACAGTGCCGGCAATACCCTGTACCTGTTTACTAAAGATTCACTCAACCCAACCACACTGCCCACCAATTGCATTACAGGTTGTATAGCCACCTGGCCGGTATTTTATACTTCTAATAAGAATATACCATCGCTGCTTAATAAGGCCGACTTTGGCGAGATAATACGCAACGATGGGCCTAATGGTACTACACGTAAACAATCAACCTATAAAGGAAGGCCCTTGTATTATTATACACCCGATGCGTATACACGCGGCGTGGCAAAAGGCGAGGGCGTTGGCAAGGTGTGGTTTGTAATGAAGCCGGACATCTCAAAAATTAATTAATTTTTAGAAGACATGTATCAACCGGCGGATAGGTATCTGCCGGTTTTTTTGCCGATTATTGTAAAATTTTTTCAAGTGCGGCCGTGTAGTGCGGGTTATCAGTAATGCCATTATGCCCCTGCCCTTGTAAAGTGATCAATGTATCTGCTGCTTTAAAATGCGTTTGCAGTTTGAGAGAAGAACCATAATAAATGACTTCATCTTTGTCTCCATGAAAAATAATAACAGGCATGGTGCATGCCGGCAGCCATTTATTGGTTGCAAACTTGTATTTGAGAATAACACTTGGTAAAATATGAAAACGATGGCGTAGCATATCACTTAAGCTATAATAAGGGGCTTGCAGTACCAGCAGGCGCGGGTGATTGACTGCTGCCAATCGTGTGGCAACGCCCGTGCCAATAGAATAGCCCAGCACCACAATATCTTTTTCCTGGTATCTTTTTTTCAGGCTGTCATACATTAACTGCATATCGTCATAAAACTGTTGCTCGCTGTAAATACTTCCGCCGCTTTTTCCATAACCGCGGTAATCAGGCATGAATACATCATAGTGCAAACGCGTGTAGGCGGTTGCCACCTCCCCCCATGATTGCAAACAACCTGCATTACCATGCAGATAGAAAACCAGGCCCTTCGACTTTTCTGTTGTAAAAAGAACACCGTTGAGCAACGTGCTATCTGTTGAAGTAACATTTATTTCATCAAATGGATTGTTGAATACGAACGTATAATTCAACGGTAGTTTTTGGGGGAAAAAAATAAGTTTTTCCTGCAGAAAGTACAGCAGTCCACAAATAATTACATAACTGATAGCAATAATTTTGACAAGCTGTAAAGCTGTTTTCATTTATTTACAGTTAACGCCGCGCCATTATAGGTTAGATTTTGTGGCAGGTATAAGATACAGCTATCCCTCGTAAAAGCTTGATGCTTTTTTTAAAATACTGTTGATAGTTTTTACAGGAATATTCTTTAAAGGATCTATCAGCATAATTTTCATTCTTGCTCTTTTCTCGGTAATCAGTGCCGGGTGGTTGATTTTGCCACCTTCAACAATACCAATATACGGCTGTTTGTATTTTTTGTGTATCCATAGATAGCAATACATTTTATTGCGCAAACAATACACAGGCATTCCGTACTTCCATGTTTCGGTTATTTCATGGTGATAGCCAAGTATGATTTGCCTGAGTGCCAGCATGCAGCTTTTGTCAGGCTCTTCCAATTGCAGGAAGAAATTATCTGCAGGTTTAACCATCGGTTTTCGCTATTGCCGAAGCAGGGTGCTATTTAACCAGTTTTAGTTCCTGAATGATATTGGAAGCACCGCCCAGCTTGTCAATGCACCAGAGCACATACCGAACGTCTACGCAAATGGTGCGGTTCAAATCTTTATCGAAAGCAATTTTGTGGCTCAGGGCTTCGTAATTGCCGTCGAACGCCAAACCAATCAGGTTGCCAAAAGCATCCAGCACCGGAGAGCCGGAATTGCCACCGGTAATATCATTGGTGGTAATGAAACATACTACCAGGTCGTTTTTTGTTTTGTCGATGTACTGGCCATAATCTTTGGTATTTGATTTCTCAATCAGGTTGGCCGGCAAATCAAATTCATAATCGCCCGGTTTATATTTTTGCACGGCGCCTTTCAGCGTGGTTACATAATCATAACGCGCGGCATCGCCCGGGCTATAACTTTTGATATTGCCAAAACTTACGCGCATGGTCAGTGTGGCATCTGGGTACATTTTTTTTGCTTTCACCGTGTCCATCTGCATAATGCCTTTTAAGTACAGCCTGCCCAATTCATTATTGGTGGTGGTGAAAACCTGGAACTGTTGTAAAAATTTGCCCTGCCAGTTTTTCATAAAACTGCTGGCTACAGCATAGGCAGCGTCGCCCTGCAGCACGGTGGCATCAGGATTTGCCAGAAACGCCTGCCATTTAGCATCATTAAAAATCATGGTACTCTTAAAGATGTCTGCCGCATATTTTTTATAGGTGTTTTCGTCTTTCAGATCGCCGAAACTTCCTTTAACTCCTTCATAAAAGGAAATGGGGTGCTGGCTTTTATCAATATCAGTATAGAATTTCATGAGCACTGCCGCCACAATATTTTGATCAGACGCTTTGTTTTCAGCCTTTAGAAAAGTCTTTCTTGCCTTATCAGCAGCTTCAATGGCCTTTCTGGTATCAGCAGCGGTGCCACCTTGTTTTACCAGCGCTATCTCTACCTGTTGTAACGTTGATGCATAGGCCAGTAAGGGCGAGCCCAATATGCCTTCATTAATGTACGTCCGTTGCTTGCTGTACGGTTTCCATGCCGCGTATGCTTTTTCCCAGGTGCTTAGAATATTCTGAAATTCGGGTTTGCCATTGGCCCATTGCTGAAAGGCGGCTTCTGCTGTTTTCTTCTGGCCAAACACATCGTACTTTATCAGTTGTTTGCTTTCACCATCAAAAAATTTCCAGTAATTGGCAATGGATGCGTAGGAACCGGCCAGTTGTAACTTGATGGCAGGATCTTTTTTCATCTCGGTAAGCATGTACTTAAGGCGCATATCGCGCAGCTCTACCAGCGAAGGATTATCGATGCTGGTTTTTTGTTTGATGCCAAAAGAAGTTTCATAGCGGTTGGTGTTACCGGGGTAACCATAGATCATCGCGTAATCGCCATCTTTATATCCTTTAATAGAAACGGGCAGGGCATACTTTGGTTTTAAGGGTATGTTATCCACCGCATAGTTCGCGGGTTTACCCTCTTTACTCATGTAGACACGAAACACAGAAAAATCGCCCGTGTGGCGCGGCCATTCCCAGTTGTCTGTATCGCCACCAAATTTGCCAATGCTTTCTGCGGGCACGCCCACCAGGCGCACATCGCTGTAACGCTGGTACACAAATACCAGGAACTGGTTAGCTTTAAATAGTGCGCTTACACGTGCTTCGGTACTTTGTGCAGGATCTGAATACCGTTTGTTGATGGCGGCAATGACTTCGGACTGTTTCTGCGAACGCTCAGCGCCCGCCAGGTTGCCTAATAAAGAATCAACCTCTTTGGTAACGTCTTCTATCTTCAGTAAAAATTGTACGGTAATGGCAGATGGTATTTCTTCCTGTTTTGATTTTGCATAAAACCCATCCCGCAGGTAATTATGTTCTACAGAGCTGGCACTGGCTACCGCATCATACCCGCAATGATGGTTGGTAAAAATCAATCCTTCATTGCTTACAATTTCTCCTGTACAACCAGTACCAAAAAGTATAACTGCGTCTTTAATAGATGATTTATTGACACTATACAACTGCTCTTTGGTAAGCTTTAGCCCGCGCTTTACCATATCATTGTACACCTGCTGGCCAAGCAGCAGGGGAAGCCACATTCCTTCGTCGGCCAGTGATTTAAAAGCAATGCCCAGGATAAGAACAACAGTTACAGCATACTTCTTCATATTGCCTGCAATTTTATAGCGGCAAACCTACTGAATTTTGAAATTTGTTGTTGTTAGAAATAAGAGAAAAGACGTTAAGGAGGATGGGAACTGAACACTGCTTAACCGCTGCATCATACAGGAGAAAAACGGCTTTAATAAAAAATAAATGCTATTTATAATTGGCAATCATGCGGTTTAGTTTGGGTTGATTCAGCAGGCGCCTGTCCATCTGGTTACGTACGCTATCCGAAATAAACCAGTTCATGGCATAAGGACCTTTTGAGCGGTCGCCTCTTTCTTGCGGGTCGGTGTACAGGTGAATGGGGTAATACTGTGCTTTATTGATGGGCAGTGAATCTGGCCGCTGGTTAACATCTGATGTGTAGTTGGAAAGGCGCACGTCGTTTACCGTGGTTTGCATATCATACGCGCCCAAAACTGTTAACAGCGGAGAAACAAGATCATTGTTAAACGGTGTTATAGGCGTTACGCGTGCATCACCCTGTGGGCTATTGGTAATATGCAGCACCACCATTTTTAATTTTTTCATCTGCCGGCGCCTGTCTGCATTGGTAGTGGTATCGGCAATCTTTATAATAGAACGGATCATTTCCTGCACAATACCCGCCCCCGAATTGTCGAAGTAACCGCCATCCACAAAAAAATGCGCTTTAATGCTGTCTGTTTTTCCTTTTGAAGTATCTCTTTTACGAAAGTGTTGTTCAATTCTTCCGGCAGGGCTCATATACGGAAAGCGGGCACCTAAAATAGAGGCAGTGCTCAGCCGGATGGTAGTGTTGGCAGGCAGCAGGCCCGTTACATCTACCCGCTTATTAAACAATGAGTCGCCCAGTTGTATACTGCATACCACGCCGGGGCTGCCATCCTGCACGCGTGTTGTATTGATGCACAATACCGGCAGGTTGCTGTACACATTCTTCTGCGTAATGCATTGATCAAAATAAGTGTTATTGAAATGTAGTTTGTAATGATTGGTATCCGAGGCTTGTTCAAAGCCAGATTCAAGCGCATCGGCCCTGTCTGGATTGGGGATTACCCAGTTTATCACCGGCATATAATTGAAATAGTCTGGCCCCAGCATTCTTGCCAGTGTGTAGGTGAGAAAATCCTGTTTCAGATAATCTTTCGCGGCATTTGCATAGCCAATGGTAGTGTCATTTTTAGGAGCATGTTTCAGCAATGCATAAAATGCGGCTACACCAACGCCGCCGCCAGAAGTACCTGATAAGCAAAAAACATGTTCAGAAAATCTTTCCTTACCTTTTTTTATGGAGCTGTCTTCCAGCCTGCCTAATACACTGGCCACCCAGTAAGCAGAACGGGATGCGCCGCCATTACCCAGTACAAAATAAACCGGGTATTCTGTGGTGGAATCAATAGCTTTTGCATGCTGATCCATCCATTTATTGAAATACTCCTGTATGTTTTGCCGGTTTTTAAAAATGCCGGCATCTGCCTGCCGGGCACTCAGTGGTGCTGTGCGAACATTATGGTTTTCTGGTGTTGCAAAAATGGCTGCAATTAAAAAAATGATAAAATGAAGGTTGATGCCAGTTTTTACAGATAGGGTGGTAATTAAATTTCCAAACCCCAGCAGCACCGCAAATGCCAGTAACACCAGCGGCAGCGGCCCAAATGCTACTGATACATTAAACTTCCATATGGCCAGCATATAGGCCACCAACCCAATACCGCAAATAATATTGAACCACAAGAAATATCCTATCTCTTTATGATCAAGATGAATAAAGTTCATTACTTTTTTGAGGAAGCCTATGAGACCGGTTTCTTTGCCGGCTATCGAAGCCATTTTTTTTGCTGCATCTTCATCCACCATTTTTCTACGCAGGTTAATATACAGCATGTATACAATGAGCAGCGCTATGATCATAAAAAATAACACTACCGGGCTGTTGAGAATGCCGGTTACCTGTAAGATGACAAACAGCAACAGAAAGCCAATGCCAGCAATGACAAACCACCTGCGCAGTCGTTTGCTGCTATATTCATTATCAGTAAATTTTATCAGCTTTTTGTCTATTATGCCCACCACAAAAAGCAATACCGCCAGGCAGGGTATCGGCTGTTTTTTTACCCAGGCATCCGGAAAAATCATATTGCTAACAGCAAACAGTATGATGATAAAACAGGCATATCCTACCAGCCTGGGAAACCTGTCCAGAAAAAGTTGTTGTACTTCATACGCGGTGCCAAATTCTTTTTCGGGTATACCCGGTTTGAACTGGTTGGCATACGTTTTCTGGCGGTATAATTTGGTGTAAGCCACAATGCGCGATGAGTACCAGCTTACATATGCCCAGAATGCAATGGCTATAAAAAAAGTAAGTTTAATGAGAATGTTTATCAGCACTGCCGGAAGGCCATTGCCGGGGTGTGTATTTTCAGTAAATGATATAATGATATCTTCTCCCTGGCCCAGTTTAATGAAACAGGCAAACGTGAGCATGATAAAAAGAATGGCTGGAAAAAAAAGCCAGATAGATTTCAACAAATTAGAGATAAACCTGAGTACAGCATAAGCTGTTTTAACCAGCCAGGGTTGGTTAGTGGAGGGCATGATGGTAGAAGTTTGGTATGTTTAAAGGGTTGCATTAAGATACATCTTTTACCAAAACCCACCGGTTTTTATTGGTTCAGCACTTTCCACAACAGGTCTTTCAGTTCTTGCAAACCTTGTTGGGTAACCGAAGAAATAAATACATGCGGAATGTTTTCGGGCAGTTCTTTTTCAATGGCTGCTTTCAGTTCCTCGTCGAGCATATCGCTTTTACTTACAGCAATAACAAATTGTTTGTGCAGCAATTCAGGATTGTATTCCCTTAGTTCGTTTACAAGAATATCAAATTCTTTTTTATGATTGTCACTGTCTGCAGGCAGCAGGAACAGCAGTACCGGATTGCGTTCTATATGCCGAAGAAAGCGGTGCCCAAGGCCTTTACCTTCGGCCGCACCTTCAATAATGCCAGGCAAATCGGCCATACAAAAACTTAGCCCATCGCGGTACGCCACTATACCCAATTGGGGCGTTAGTGTAGTAAAAGCATAATTGGCAATTTTAGGTGTAGCCGCAGTAACAGATGAGAGCAGGGTTGATTTGCCGGCATTGGGAAAGCCAACAAGACCAACATCTGCCAATACCTTTAGTTCTACAATCTTCCAGGCTTCCTGGCCGGGTTCGCCTGGTTGGGCATGTTCTGGTGCCTGGTTGGTGGCAGTGGCAAAGTTAGAATTACCCAGTCCGCCGCGGCCGCCCCTCAGCCAAATAAATTCCTGGCCATGCTCTAAAATTTCAGATTCCTGCATGCCGCTTTCTTCGTCCCTGGCCACGGTACCCAATGGTACTTCAATGATGATATCTTTACCGCTTCTGCCGCTGCTGTTGTTCTTGCTACCAGCTTCACCGTCTTCGGCGAGTACATTTTTAAAATACCGCAGGTGTAACAGCGTCCAAAGGTTTTTGTTTCCCCTTAATATAATGTGGGCACCTCTTCCGCCATCGCCACCATCGGGGCCACCCTTGGCAGTTAACTTATTGCGCATAAAATGCTTGCTTCCTGCGCCACCATGCCCGCTTCTGCAGAATATGCGGATGTAATCTATAAAGTTTGTCTTTTCCATTGCTGGGCGCAAAGATAATTGTTATACCACGGGCAGGCAGAATTTCTATTGCGGGGTTAAAACACCAGTTAAAACAAAAAAAAACAGCAACAACATCCTGATTATAGATGCTGTTGCTGTAAACCCGTTTACAACAAAACAAAAATTTTATTCAGCCCATTTTTTTGTGGTGACGGCTGCAATCCATAAACTGGCAGAGACCCAGCAAGCGAAATAAAGCACAACAGTCATTAGCTGGTAATGCACGTTGATAAAATGAATACAGGAACTTAAAGTAGCTACAATCAGTAAGGGCATGAATACAATCAGGAAACTTTTCATGGGGGTACATTTTTAATGAGTAATATGATTCCTGCCACATAATTACAAATCAGACCTGATACTATTCTTAAGGAAAACCTAATGTAATTCTTGATGGATGAGGCTTTTACAATGTGTTAACCCTTCCTAAGGTGAATTATGTAGTACAGAATAATGAATTTTTTTAATAATTATATTTTCAGAAAATACTGAAAATACAGAATATTTATTGTAGGTTTGTGAAACGAAAGCGTTAAAAACCTGTTTATGAATACGCTGGCATATATTTTTTATCTCCTGCTCACTTTTTTTATTACCGTACGCACCGGCTGGCTTTTTTACAAAAATGGGCGCGTATACATTGTAACACTACTCAAAGACGACGGCCACCTTACCGATGCCATTAATAAAATGCTGCTTACCGGTTATTACCTGCTCAACCTGGGGTATGCGGCGGTAATGATGGCATGCTGGAAAAATATTACCAGTGTTACAGAACTGATTGCCAGTATTGCCGGCATGACGGCCAGGATTATGCTCACACTGGCAGTGATCCATTTTATGAATATGCTGGCTATTTATTTTTTTAGCAAAAGAAGCAAACAACATTTTATAAACCATACAATATGACATTATGAAAACGTCTTTAAACTTTACCGCCTACCTTATTTATTTGCCTGTTGTAATTGTATTAACGTGGTACGTAGCGCATGTGCTGTTCCGTAACAGCAAAGTATTTATGCTTGATATTTTTAATGGCAGGGCAGAGATTGCTATTTCTACCAACAAGCTGTTTGAAACGGGTTTTTATTTACTCAACCTGGGCTTTGCGCTTAAAATAATGGAAATAGCAAATGATATTGACACCAACAGGGGACTGATGGAAATACTGAGTACAAAAATTGGCGGCTTTAGTATCTACCTGGGTATTATGCTCTTTTTCAATCTCTATCTTTTTTTCAGGGGAAAAAGGGTTGCCAGGCAGAAAGCACGCCTGGCAGAAGCAGTAACAGGAATGGATTATAAAGGTTAAGAAATGCACTGCGCAAAGCCGCTGAAGGGGATAATCAAACCTGGTTATCCCTTTTTATTTGCTGCCAGGTTTTATACAGGGCTTCCTGTTCAGCCCGGCCAGGTTCAATTGATGCCAGGGCCTCGCATGGTTTCCAATGGCTGAACATTTCTTTTGGCAGTGCCTGGTACAACGCAGTGCCGGCTGTTTTCCAGGAAATCATTTCATCACTTACGTCTTTTAGTTTTTTAGCAGGATTGCCTGCTATCAGGCTGCGGTTTTCAAATATTTCGCCTTCCCTGATAAAGCTGAGCGCGCCAACAATGCACTCATCGCCCAATACAACATGGTCCATAACAACACTGTTCATACCTATCAGGCAATTTTTACCAATGGTGGCGCCGTGCACAATAGCGCCATGGCCAATATGTGCCCCTTCTCCCAACACAACCGTTGTACCCGGAAACATATGGATGGTACAATTTTCCTGCACATTGCAACCGTCTTCAATGATGATCTGTCCCCAATCTGCCCTGATGGCCGCACCCGGACCAATGTATACATTTTTACCAATGATGGCATTGCCGGTTACTGCGGCTTGCGGATGCACAAAGGAAGATGGATGTACAACCGGTATAAAATTGTTGAAAGAATATATCATACCATAAAGCTAATGGCTACTGCCATAAATGATAGAACTTGTTATACTGCTTAAAAAAAACCGTATTCACTGATGGCTTTTTTACACCAATTTTATTATTCGCCTTTAAAAACAGGGTTACGTTTTTCAAGAAATGCCTGCACGCCTTCATTGTAATCTTGCGTATGGGCGGCAGCGTATTGAAGTCGATCTTCGGTTGCTAACTGTGCTTCAAACGAATTGCTAAAAGCCGCGTTCAATGCCTGTTTGGTATACGCCAAGCCTTTGGTAGGCATGGCAGCGAGCGTGGCAGCAATTTTGAGAGACTCCGCTGCAAAACTGTCATCCGTAAATACTTTGTACAGCATACCAAACCTTTCGGCATCTGTTGCACTTACCTTATCGCCCATCATCATTAATGCCGATGCGCGCTGCCAGCCAATTAAACGCGGCAGCGTAAATGTGCCACCGCTATCGGGTATCAATCCTATTTTAGAAAAAGCTTGTATGAAAGAAGCGGATTGTGCCGCCACCACAACATCGCAACACAACGCAATATTGGCGCCTGCCCCTGCAGCTACACCGTTTACAGCACACACCACCGGTTTTTCAATACTCCTTATGCGCGTTACAATGGGATTGTAATGTTCTGACAATATTTTATCAAAACCTGGTGCGTCATGAGCCGCTAGCTCGCTCAGATCCTGACCGGCGCAAAATGCCTTACCGTTGCCGGTGAGGTAGATGGCCCGCACTTCTTTGTTACCGGCACAATCATCCAACACTTTTTGCAATACCAGTGCCATCTGCCGGTTGAACGAATTGAATTTTTCCGGCCTGTTTAAAGTGATGAACGCAATATTATCTTTCACTTCAAGAAGTATTGAACCCATAGTATTTTGTGTTGAGTGTTGTGTGTTGAGTGTTGTGTGAATAATTTATTTTAAATTTTAAATTTTAAATTTGAAATGCTTGTTTGTGCGTAAGCGCAGGTTTGCCGGGAACATTTTTTACTTTTTACTTTTGAACTTCTACTTTCCATTCAATGACATTTGAAGTAATCAAACGGTTCCTGGCAATTATTGCATTTGTACAGGGCTTTGCAGGCGGTAGATCCAAACTGGCTTATCATGCGGGTTTGGTAAGATGCACAGTGCGGGCATTGAACTGCTTCCTGTTCTGCAAACAATTCTATATCGCAAACGGGTCGGGTGGGGTTGGGTGGCGCAATACCAAATGCCTTTAATTTCTCTCTGCCGGCTTCTGTCATCCAATCGGTTGTCCATGCAGGTGATAACACGCTGGTAACAGTTACTTTTTGAAAACCATGTTGCAGCAACAGCATTTTTATTTCCATGCTGATTACATCCATGGCAGGGCAACCGCTGTAAGTGGGTGTGATAAACACTTCCACTTCGTTGTTGTGTAACTGCACATCGCGCACAATACCCAGGTCTGTAACTGACAATACCGGTATTTCAGGGTCGGGCACCTGTTCAAGCAATGATAATATTTGTTGTTTGCCGGTTTCCATAACATTTACCATTCAGCACCCGGATAAGTTCTTTGAAGGTATTGCATTTCTTTAAGCATCATGCCCAGGTGTTCTGTGTGTAGGCCTTCTTTGCCGCCGCTGTGCATCGCAGTATTTTCAGGCAAGGGCAGCGTAGCTGTTATTAATACTTCATTTATTTTTTGCAGCCATGGTTGTTGCAAGGCGTTGGCGTTGGCGGAAAAACCTTCCTGCAGTAAAGCGGTTTCGTATGCACTATTGGTGGTTAATTCGCCGGTGTAAGGCCATAATGTGCGCAGGGCGGTTTGCATGCGCGTGTGACTTTCTGGTGTACCATCGCCCAAACGAATTACCCATTCTGCGCTCCACTGTACATGGTAGGCTACTTCTTTTACTGATTTTTGTGCAATGGCAGCCAGTTGAATGTTTTTGCTGTTCTGCAGTTGCCGGTATAAATACAACTGCCAGGTGCTGAAAAAAAATTGTCTTAATATGGTTACGGCCCAGTCTCCTTTTGGCAATTCCACCAACAGGCAATTGCGGAAATCTTCTGCATTACGCAGAAAGGCCAGGGTATCTTCTGTAGCGGGCAATGGATCAGCACCGTCACCAGCTTCGTTTATCAGCAATGCAGCATACTGATAAAAATTTCTTGCCTGTCCCATTAAATCAAGCGCAATATTGCTAATGGCGATATCCTGCTCCAGTATGGGTCCATGTCCCGTCCATTCTGCATTGCGCTGGCCCAATATCAGTGCATTGTCTGCCAGGGTTAGTACATAGTTGATCAGTTGATTCATGTGTAGGAATTGGGAATTAGGAATTGGGAATTGGGCTGTTTGCCGTTTTTTTGTTTGCTTTCGATTTGTCTAACCAGGCAATATATCCGTTTAACAACTTGAAACAGGTTTCACATTTTTCCTCTCCTTCTCTAAGCGTTTCATCAGTGATGTATTTCTCGTCAAAGGCTGTGGTTAAATGCTCCATTGTTTCAGTTACAGATCCCCTGGCCATAATAAAAAAATTTCTTGTATCGGTGTACGTAAATCTTCCGTACCCTTCAGCAATAGTTGCTGTTACTGATCGCGAAGCTCTTCTTATTTGCAAAACCAGCAAATACTTTTCCTCTATCGGAAATTTTTTCACGAGGTCAGAAATGAAAATTCTTAACTCCCTTGATTTCTTGTAGCAATCTAAATCTTTATACCCTTTATAATCACTCATAAAATAATCATTGTACGCCCCCAATTACCAATTCCTAATTACTAATTCCCCAGAACACTACATGTGCCTCAGCTCATCGGGTAATTCATAAAAAGTGGGATGGCGGTATACTTTGTCATTGGCAGGATCGTAGAGCATGCCGGCATCGGCCGGGTTGGAGGCGTGAATGTATTTTGATTCTACTACCCATATGCTAATACCTTCCTGGCGGCGGGTGTACACATCACGTGCATTTTGTATGGCCATTTGCGCATCGCTGGCATGCAGGCTGCCCACGTGTTTGTGATCTAACCCCTGCTTACTGCGAATGAATACTTCCCATAACGGCCATGCATTTTGCGGGTTATTTGGTTGGTTGTTGTTGCCGGGCGTTCCGGCATTTTCTTTCTCGCCGCAAGCGCCGTAAAAAAATTTTCTGGTGCTGATGGTCATTGAGATAATATTTTTTTAAAGACCAAAGTTTTTTTAGTTCAGGCATTCATAGCAGTGGCGGTTAGTTTTTTTTGTGCGTAAGCCACTGCTGCTTCTCTTACCCAGGCACCTTCTTCATGCGCTGTAATACGCGCCGCCATTCTTTCTTTGTTGCATGGGCCATTGCCATTGATGACCTGGTAAAATTCTTCCCAGTTGATAACCCCGAAATCGTAGTGCTGTTTCTCTTCATTCCATTTTAAATCGGGATCGGGAATGGTCATCTGCAGTATCTGCACCTGTTCGGCACACATATCTATAAACCGTTGCCTTAGTTCATCATTGCTAAACCGTTTTATTTTCCAGCGCATGCTTTGCGCGCTATTGGGCGACGCATCATCACCTGGCCCAAACATCATTACGCTGGGCCACCACCACCGGTTAATAGCATCCTGGCACATGGCTTTTTGTGCATCGCTGCCCTTGCTCAGTGTTAACAGAATTTCAAATCCCTGTCGCTGGTGAAAACTTTCCTCCTTACAAATGCGCGTCATGGCCCGTGCATACGGACCGTGTGAGCAACGGCAGATAGGCACCTGGTTAATGATGGCGGCACCGTCTACCAGCCAGCCAATGGCACCCATATCGGCCCAGGTAAGACTGGGATAATTGAAAATGGAAGAATATTTGGCTTTACCGCTGTGCAATTGATCAATCATTTCGTCCCTGCTGATGCCCAGTGTTTCGGCGGCACTGTATAAATAGAGTCCGTGGCCGGCTTCATCCTGTACTTTGGCTATCAGGGTGGCTTTTCTTTTTAAGGTGGGTGCGCGGCTAATCCAGTTGCCCTCTGGTAACATACCCACAATTTCGCTGTGCGCATGCTGGCTGATTTGTCTGATCAGGGTTTGCCGGTACTTTTCTGGCATCCAGTCTTTCGGCTCTATCCTGATTTCATTATCGATCTTGTCCTGGAATTTTTTTTCCAGTTCGGCTAGCTCCATCATGTACAATTTTGCTCTTACCAAAGATAAAAATTATTTACACATCAGCTAACAATTGTTAGTTAAAGATAACTTGGGTATTGCATCCTTGCTATATCCATTTGTAGGAGGTTTCATTTCAGCCTGTACCCATCTCGGAATAAATGATTGCCGCTTTTTTACAACGGCCCGATAGCATGGTGTAATAGTTTTGCGCTCTTAAATAAAACACATGAAACCTTTATTCTTATCAGCAGCATTTTTGTTTATTGTAACATTTCACGCATTTGCGCAGCAGCCACAGCGCTGGACAGACGAAGACCGGAAATACTTAATTACTAACCTGCAAAGCACCAGGGATGCACTTATTAAAGAAACCACCGGCCTGACCGAAGCCCAATGGAGTTTTAAAGAATCGCCAGACAGGTGGTCAATTAAGGAAGTAGTAGAGCATATTGATTTGTGGGAGCTGTTGCTGCAACGCGAAGTAAGCATGGCACTCAGTTGGGGACCAAAACCAGAACTGGCGCAAACAGCCCAACCGGATAGTCTGAAGCTTGCATTTATTATGGAAGAAAAACAGCATATTTCTGTAGAGTATACAAAGCCGTTCACCTTTACGGTGCCCATGGGTTTGAACGATGGAAAGACCAATATGGCGTGGTTTTTAAAAATGCGTGAGGAGTCTATTGGCTACCTGGCAACAACAAAAGATGATTTGCGCGCTTATTTTCAGCGTGCGGGCAGGGGCAGTGTGCACCAGGTGTACATTACTACATTTGGCCATACGGCACGTCACCTGCGGCAGATACAAAAGATTAAGCAGCACCAAAACTGGCCGAAGTAGTGCTACGAGATGAAGCTAAGAGATGGAAGAGAAAAGGGGTTAGCTAAGAGAATAAAAGAGTTAGCTAAGAGATTAAAAGAGAAAAGGAGCTCTTTTTCTCTTTTAACCGTAAGCGCAACAAAACCAAGCAACGGCTCTTTTACTCTTTTAATCTCTTAGCATTAAATGAAGCAGCAGCTCTTTTACTCTTTTAATCTCTTAGCAACAAAACGATGCAACGGCTCTTTTACTCTTTAATCTCTTAGCAACAAAACGATGCAGCAGCTCTTTTACTCTTTTAATCTCTTAGCAACAAAACAAAGCAAGCGCTCTTTTACTCTTTTAATCTCTTAGCCTTTCTCTTAGCTAACTCTTTTGATCAAAATCGATATGTACTTTTTCGCTGCGCGGATGGCTTTGACAGGTGAGAATAAATCCATTGGCTATTTCTTCAGGTTCCAGTGCATAGTTATTATCCATACTTACGCTTCCGGCGATAAGTTTTGCGCGGCAGGTTGCGCATACGCCGCCTTTGCAGGCATAAGGCAAATCAGCGCCCTGCTGCAACGCGGCATCCAGGATGGCGTCGCCATTGTACGACAGGTTAAAATCGAAAGCAATGCCATCCAGCTGAATGGTGATGCTGCTAACTGTTGAGGGCACACTGTTTTCTGTTTCATGGGTGGCTGTACTGGTAACGGCATTGCTCTTGCCCGGAATGGTAAACAATTCAAAATGCAGCTTTTTTTTACTTACGCCTTTGCTTTCGAGGAAATCTTTTACAGAAAAAATCATTGCTTCCGGCCCGCATATAAAAAACTCATCGCAGCTCTCCAGTTTCAGCACATGATCAAAAATGGCAGCACATTTATCCGCATCAATTCTTCCCTCGTTTAGCGGGCTTTCGGTTTTTTCGCGGCTAAGAATATGATGAATGCTTAACCGGTTGATAAAAGTATTTTTTAATGCCTCCAGTGTTTCTTTAAATATGATGGATGCCCTGTTTTTGTTGCCATAGAAAAGTGTAAAGCTGCTGCCGGGTTCTGCTATCAGGGTTGTTTTTATAATGGATAAAATGGGCGTAATGCCACTGCCCGCAGCAAAGGCTACATAATTTTTTTTGTTAGCATTATGCAGCGCAGTAAAAAATTTACCGGTGGGTGGCAACACATCAATAGTGCTACCGGGTTGTAAGTGCGTGGCCGCCCAGGCAGAAAATTTTCCGCCATGTACTTTTTTAACGGCTATCCGCAATTCATTATCGTGCGGGCTGCTGCAAACAGAATAGGATCTGCGCAGTTCCTGTCCGTCAATAATTGTTTTTAAAGTGATATTTTGCCCCTGCGTAAAGGCAAAGACGTTTTCGAGTTGTGGTGGAATGTCAAACGCAACTGAAATACAGGCAGCCGTTTCGCGGCGCACGTCTTTTACCCGGAGCGGATGAAAATGCGTAGCCACGGTTATTTATTTTGCAGGCCGCCAATAAGTATGGCAATCATATTTTCCTCCAATACTTCACCGCTAATTTTCTGTTTGCTGCGGTGCCAGCTTTCGATACCGCTCACGGCATGCAGCATAATCAATACTGCCGTGGGGGCATCAATTTTTTTGATGTCATTCTTTCTGATGCCGTCTTCTATAATTGATGCAATGCGCTGGCGGTACACCCGGCGCTGGGTTTGTATGTTAGACAGGTAAGGGTCTGTAAGGTGCTTCCACTCGCGATCGCTCACATAAACCTCTTCATAGTGGTGAACCATTTGTTGAATATGAAAACGTAGCACCGCCTCTATTTTTTTAATGGCCGGAATATCTTCTGCATCTACCTTATCAATATGGCTCATGAATTTATTGGCCACTTTAAAGCAGAGTTCCTGCAGAATTTCTGCTTTTGAGCTAATGTGGTTATACAAACTGGCGGCTTCCACCCCTACCTGCTCGGCCAGGTCGCGCATAGAAGTGGCGCTAAAACCACGTTCACGAAAAAGGCGGGCTGCCGTTTCAATAATGGTTTCTTTGCGGGTACTGTTTTTCCGCTGTCTTATTTTAGCCATAATAAAAACTTAGGCTGCAAAATTAACACTAACTGGTAACAAATGTTAGTTATGCTGTTTAATTACACCGGTTTTATCCGCATGCGCTCGTTTTAGAATGCTTCATTTTATCATACCGCCCCGGCTTCTATAGTAGTTATGCAGCACTTTACAGCTTTTTCTTACTGCAAGCTATCAATAGCAAGCAAAAAGCCGTAGGTTTGCGCCGGTTTTTAAACAGGTTCATCTTATATTTCACGCACTTAAAAAAACAATATGTCTTTAATAGCAGTAGGTACCATGGCTTTTGATGCCATTGAAACGCCGTTTGGTAAAACCGATCAAATTGTTGGAGGCTCAGCCCTTTATGTAGCCTATGCAGCCAGCTATTTTGTAAAGCCGGTACAACAGGTATCTATTGTTGGGTATGATTTTCCGGAAGCTGAAATGAATGAAATGAAACGCCGCGGCATTCAGCTGGAAGGTGTTGAGATTGTGCCTGATAAAAAGTCGTTTTTCTGGAGTGGTAAATACCACTTGGATATGAATAGCCGCGATACGCTGGTAACAGATCTGAATGTGTTGATGGATTTCAACCCGTCAATCCCTGCCAGTTACCAGGGCGCCGAATTTGTAATGCTGGGCAATCTTGACCCGGTAATTCAAAAACAGGTAATTGAGCAATTGAAACCGCGTCCCAAGCTGATTGTAATGGATACCATGAATTTCTGGATGGACATTAAAATGGCGGAACTGCAGGAAGTGCTCAAACTGGTGGATGTACTGATGGTAAACGACAGCGAAGCGCGCCAGCTGAGCGGCGAATTTTCTATTGTAAAAGCAGCTAAAAAAATCATGGCCATGGGGCCCAAATACCTGATCATTAAAAAAGGTGAACATGGCGCCCTGCTGTTTTATAAGAACGAAGTATTTTTTGCACCTGCCCTGCCATTGGAAGAAGTTTTTGACCCCACCGGTGCCGGCGATACATTTGCCGGCGGCTTTGTTGGCTACCTGGCCAAAACCAATGACATTTCTTTTAGCAATATGAAAACGGCGATCATTGTGGGCTCTGCTATGGCTTCTTTCTGCGTTGAAAAATTTGGGCCAGACAGGCTTAAAGAAATCAACAAAGAAGAAATAGATAACCGCATACAGGAGTTTGTAAGCCTGGTAAGTTTTGATATTGAACTTAGTTAACCGCTTATCTTCTGATTGGGTTATCTATCAAATAATCACATCTTCCGCGTAAAGTTTTAGTATTTTCATGCCTGACCTAAAATTTTAAGGCATGAAAAAAATCTTCTATGCAGCCGGTGCCTGCCTGCTGTTGATCATGGTAATATATGGTTGCCAAACAAACCCCGCTACAGAAAAAGCGGTAGCCACTCATTTTATAGACACCTCCACCATGGACCTGGCGGTTAAACCAGGCGATGATTTTTTTGCGTATGTAAATGGTGGGTGGTACCAAAGAACAACTATTTCTGAAACAGAAAGCAGTGCCGGTGCCGGACTGGATATGTACAACCGCACTAAAGAACACCTGCACGCTATATTAGACAGCGCGGCCAACGGCAAAGCAGCCAATGGCAGTATTGAACAAAAGGTGGGAGATTTTTATGCATCGGGCATGGATTCGGCTACCATTGAAAAATTGGATTACGACCCCATAAAGCCAACGCTGCAAAAAATTGATGCCATAAAAGATCCTGCTTCGGTGATGCAATTTGTGGCCGATCAAACCACAGAAGGTAACAATATAGTTATTGCCGCTGGCATTGCGCCAGACGATAAAAACAGTGCCCTCAACATCGCCATATTTTTGCAGGCAGGCCTTGGCCTTCCGGACCGCGACTATTATTTTAATACAGACCCTTCCACTATTGGCGTTGTAAAAGCTTACCAGGCATATATCAAAAAGATATTTAGTATTTCCGGAGATGACTCTGTAACTGCAGGCAAGAAAACGATGGCAGTGTATAACCTGGAAAAGCAAATGGCCGGCAGCCACCGTACCAATGTAGAGTTGCGCGACCCGCAGAAGAATTATAATAAAATGGCACTGGCAGATCTTAACAAACAGATGCCTGTGCTGGGATGGTCTGCATTGTTCACCAACATAGGGTTTAAAGTAGATTCTGTTAACGTGCAGCAACCTGCATATTATGCAAAACTTAATGAGCTGCTAACGGCTGTGCCTGTTGATACCTGGAAGGCCTACCTGCGTTTTCATGTACTTGATGATGCTGCCAACGCATTAAGCAGTAAATTTGTAGATGCAAAATTTGATTACGGACGCGCCTTAACCGGCCGCACAAAAATAAAACCCCGCTGGGAAAGAATGTATCAGGCAACCGATGCCAACCTTGGCGAAGCATTGGGCGAACTGTATGTAAAAAAATATTTTAGTGCGGACGCCAAAGACCGCATGCTTGTATTGGTAAATAACCTGCAGGCGGCCTTTGAAGCAAGAATTAAACAGCTGGACTGGATGGGTGATAGCACCAAGAAAGTATCTATTGATAAACTGCATGCCATCATCAAAAAAATTGGTTACCCCGATAAATGGAGGGATTATAGTAAGGTGTCCATCGACAGGAATAAATATTTTGACAACCTGGTTTCCTGCGCAAAAAATGAATACCAGTACCAGTTGAGCAAGTTGGGCAAACCAGTTGATAAAACAGAATGGGGAATGAGCCCTCCCACCATTAATGCGTATTACAATCCTTCGTTTAATGAAATTGTGTTTCCGGCGGGTATTTTACAGTCGCCCTATTTTGACCCCACCGCAGATGATGCTATCAACTATGGCGGTATTGGTATGATAATAGGTCATGAGATTACCCATGGTTTTGATGACCAGGGTTCGCAATATGACAAGGACGGCAATCTAAAAACATGGTGGAGCAGCCAGGACAGCGAAAAGTTTAAAGCGAAAACCAAACTGGTGGTTGATCAGTATAATAAATTTACGGTGCTCGACAGCCTGCATGTAAACGGTGCCTTAACAACGGGTGAAAACATTGCAGATATAGGGGGCATCAGCATTGCCTACGATGCATTTAAGATGACACCACAGGGTAAGGACACTACCAAGATTGATGGCCTTACACCCGATCAGCGGTTTTTTCTATCCTTTGCGCAAGGATGGAGAAGCAAATACAAAGAGCAACTGGTGCGCCAATTGATTAATGTTGATCCGCATTCGCCCGCCATTCACCGCGTTAATGGCCCGTTGATGCATTGCACCCCATTTTATACAGCTTTCAATATCAAGGAGGGCGATAAGATGTTTGTTCCGGAAAAAGACCGGATTAAGATTTGGTAAGGTCGCGTGTGTTACTGCATTAAGCCGGGAATTTTTGTCAAGTTGTAATCGTGCGTTTACGACCGTTTTTCTAATGTCACCCCTACGGGGTTGTACGCGTATCTCCATTCCGGTAATAGTAATGTCATCCCTACGGGATTTTTCGTTTGCCGGGTAAATTAATGTCACCGCTACGGGGTTGTACAATTTCCGTTGATTGGTTATAGTAATGTCATCCCTACGGGATTTTTGCGATAGCATCGATCCGGTAATGTCACCCCTACGGGGGTTGCACAATTTTTGTTGATTGGTTTGTTATATTAATGTCATCCCTACGGGATTTTTGCGTTGATCATATAATTGAACCCTTACGGGATTTTCCCGTTTTGTATTGGTCAGATAATATCATCCCTACGGGATTTTGCGTTTGTCACGGTTAGATAATGTCACCCCTGCGGGATTTTGCGTTTGTAATTTTTGCCTATGGGTAAAGCCTATGCGCACATTTAAAATCCCGTAGGGATGACATTACTATAGCCCCGATACGGGTGCGTCAAACAATCCCGTAGGGATGACATTAATACGGCGGCATTAGAAAAACGATGCCGCTGCCATTATAATCCATCATAAAATTCAAACAAATATTTATCATCAAACGGTACGTCAAATTTTTTCAAAAAAGATTGGTATTCCTGGCGAAAACTCTTTTTCTGATGATGATGTTTTTGATTCTTTATATAATCAATCACCTTTCCAAAATTGGAGTGCGAGTAGGAGAAAGCGCCATAACCTTCCTGCCAACAAAATTTATTTTTCAACCACCGATTTTCATTGATAAAATTGGTTGAATTATTTTTTATATCCCGCACCAAATCGGAAATGCACATAGCAGGGTTTAAACCAACCAATAAATGAATGTGATCAGGCATGCCATTTACGGCCAGTGATTTGTGATGCTTAGCGGTAATGATACCTGAAATATATTTGTAGAGATCTTCTTCAAAAACCGGAAGGATCATATTTTGTCTGCTTTTAACTGCGAATACAACTTGTATATAGATTTGTGAATACGTGTTTGCCATAATAGATGCTGTTTGTATAGTTTTCCGGGATTCGTTATTGTTTTAATTTAACCGTCTTGCTAATGTTACTGCCTGTTTAAATCGTTTGGTGGAGCCATTTAAATTGAATACTTCGGAATAGATAACATATACACCTATTGGCAACCGGCCACTGTTTTCATTCAATCCATCCCAGCGAAAGTAACCCTGCATACCACAAAGTGCGTTGCGGGCAATATAACGGACGGGCCTGCCTGTTGCATCAAATGCTGTCATGTTGCACACATATCCCTGTTCCGGAAACTGGTAGGCAACGGTAAGCACATCATCCAACCCATCATTATCTGGCGAGAATACGGAGGCAGTTATAGTAATGCTTCCGGTAAACGACGTATCGTTTTGGTATTGTGAATTGATGTAGCCCGGTGTTCCATACCCTGCAGTAGTAGCCGCAGAATGCCAGTTAGAAGAATTTTGCGTGGGTTGCTGGTAACTGATTCTTTCCAGCGATACACCTTCGTCATTATTGATCAGTTTAAAATGCCAATGCGCATCGTAGCTAAGTTCATCAATGAGTTGAGCCTGTGCATTCAGCAATACCAGGTTGCCTTTATCATCTGGCAAAGAAGGCATTGTTGTTATAGTCGCAAATACGGAAGGGTCTTTGACCAGGTATTGTTGTTGTATGGCAACAGGTTCTTCGGTGATTACTGCATAATCTCCCGGAAAAAGCAAGCGGTGGGTACTGCTGATTTGCTTAACAATACCGATACTGCCGGTAGCAGACCGGCTCGCGATGTAACAATCTTTCAAATTTATCAGGTTGTGGCTGCTATTAAAAATTTCAACATAGTCGGCGCCTCCCGGTGCAGGATTAAATAATATTTCATTAATGATTACCGAGCCGGCCTCAGCCGCAACAGCCCGCCCCATTTTTACAGTATGGTGTTCGCCGATTGCATTACCAGCACAATCCATGATGCCGCTAGCACTAACCGTATATATTTTATTTGATTCTAACGGCACTGCGGTTGTCAACACTATTGTATTAAACAATGGTGCCATGGCAGTGGCTGATATTGGTTTACCAATATTATCGCTGATAGTATAACGTATAATGGCGGCAGCCTGCATACTATCAAGCGGTTCATCAAAATTGAGCAACAGGTGTACACTGTCTTCAGCATAGGCCTGTAATAAAACAGGAGGCAGTATATCTTTATTGATACCTAGTACAGAATTTTTCTTGCCAGGTGTGCCGCCTTGCGCGTGTATGCTTGCCGTCCAATTACCGGCACCGCCGCATGCATTGGCTGCATCAATTATTTCGAGGCTCCATCCACCCTCGCTTTTTACTGCATTTTTGTACCAGGCAATGGCATACTGCACCGCGTGAATGATGCGGCCTTCTTTTGAACGCAGGTATAACAACTCTCCATCGTTGTCTAAAGAAGGAAAATTGCTGATGCCTACTGTTGCACCAAACCCGGCTAATAATGACGTGGAGCTATTGGCGCAGATGATGACCAGGCTGTCTGGCTGCAATAGAAAATTGGTGGTAATAGGGGCAATACCGCCTGCATCGCCTATTTGCCAGCCATTGAGATTAAAAGTTTGTGATGATGTATTCTTTAATTCAATGTATTCTACAGGCGGAAGACCTATTACCGGCGATGGATCCGCCATTATTTCACTGATAACAACATTGTAAGCAAATGGTACTTGCGAATGGGCACATAGATGTAACACCAGCAAAACGACTGTTAGTTTCTTTTTCATGATAAGGTTTGCAGAAAGGTAAAATAGAAAAGGCGGGCGATAGCAATCAAAGACAACGTTTTTTCACCAAATAATTTGGTTTAATAACGCCGCTGCATTACTTTTGGCCCCGTGAAAATAACAAAGACCTATACAAAGCGCATAAAGAAACATTCCACTGCGGGAGGTTTATGATCGTTTTGTATGTTACAAAATATTCAGGGCCCCCGGTATACCGGGGGCTTTTTTTATATCATCATTAAAAACAAAAACAGCAAAAACACGGGTGAGCCCGTTTCAACTGGTTGCAAAAAAACAATTATGAAACAGTTAAAAGTTGCAGTGGTAGGCGCTACCGGACTGGTAGGTACCAAAATGTTACAAGTGTTGGCAGAGCGTAATTTCCCGGTGGCTGATTTGCTTCCGGTAGCCTCAGAAAGATCAGTGGGTAAAGAAGTTGAATACAAGGGCAAGAAATACAAGGTAGTGAGCATGACGGATGCCATTACTGCCAAACCCGATGTAGCTATTTTTTCTGCCGGTGGTGGAACTTCAACAGAATGGGCACCCAAATTTGCAGCGGCCGGTATTACTGTTATTGATAATTCTTCTGCCTGGAGGATGGACCCCACCAAGCCGTTAATAGTACCAGAAATCAATGCAGATATTTTAACGGCGGCGGATAAAATAATTGCCAACCCTAATTGCTCTACTATACAAATGGTGGTGGCATTGAACCCATTGCATAAAAAATACAATATTGAAAGAATTGTGGTTTCCACCTATCAAAGCGTTACGGGTACCGGCGTAAAAGCGGTCACACAATTGATGAATGAAAGAAAAGGTATTCAGGGAGAGATGGCCTATAAATATCCGATTGACCTTAACGTAATACCTCAGATTGATGTGTTTACTGAGAATGGTTATACCAAAGAAGAAATGAAAATGGTGAAAGAAACCAAAAAAATCATGCGCGATGAGAGCATCCGTGTAACAGCTACCACTGTACGCATACCGGTAATGGGTGGGCATAGCGAATCAGTGAATGTTGAGTTCAGTAAAGATTTTGATCTGGAGGAAGTTAAAGAATTATTGCGCAATGCCCCCGGCGTTGTGGTGGTAGACGACCTGCCCAACCAGCAGTATCCAATGCCCAAAGATGCACACGACAAAGATGAAGTATTTGTAGGCCGCTTAAGAAGGGATGAATCGCAACCCAAAACTTTAAACATGTGGATAGTAAGCGATAACCTGCGCAAAGGCGCTGCCACCAATGCCGTGCAGATTGCAGAATATTTAAATGGTAAAGGTATATTCTAACCAGCGTTAACGCAGTTTCAATTTAGCCGCAGATTCGCAGATTATTCAGAAGATTTATTTTAAATTTTGAATTTTTATATGTTGAATGCTTTTTGTAATGAGTTGGTATTTTATAAATCCAATTCAGAATCTGCGAATCTGCGGCTTTTTTTATAAGAAAGGACAGAAGATGTTGACCCAAGAGGACATGGTATCGCGCAGAGCCAGCAGAGCTAACAGAGATTGATACATTTTTTTAACCCTGCAAAATCTCATCCAGATAAATCTGCGCATCTGCGGCGACATAATGCGTGCAACTTGGTTAGCCAACTCATGTTCCAGAGGAACATTTTCTGGGTAGCGAAGATGTTTCGTAAACAATGCAGTCCGTAGGGCTGCCCTATGCAATAGTGCGGCAAAAGCATAACGCGTACCTACGGCACGCTGCATAAAATGGCTGCACGTTCTACCTATATTACGTCCTTACAGGACAGTTGCGCAATATCCTTATAATCTTTACAATCTTGTAAATCCTGGTTCAGACAATCTGCGCATCTCCGGCTAATTGATTTTCTTGCAGTGAATCATTTGTTGCCTATCCTAATTTTTTTTACTTCAGATCCATTTCTTCTTTCTTCATTGGCGGTAGTAACCAATGTATCACCCGCTGTAAGTGCGCCATATACTTCCAGTTTTCCATCAGATTCACGTCCATTTTTTACATCTATCCATTGCGCTTTGCCATTGGTTACTTTTATTACAAATACCCTTTCTGTAGAATTTACCAACGCAGATTTAGGTATAATAAACCCGCTGTCTTTTGCTGTAATGGGTATGTATACCTCGGCAATCATACCGGGTAGCAATTTTTTATCGTTGTTGATGATATCCATTTCAATTCTTTCTGAACGCAGCCTTGCATCCAGCGAGCCCGATGAACGTTTTACAGCAGCAGAAAATTTTTCATTGGGCAACCCCTTCACAGTAAAGCTGATAACTGTTTGGTTGTTGATATACCCGGTGGACGATTCCGGCACCAGTACCGCCAGCCTTAGCTTGCGCTGATCCTGCAATACAAACATGGGCAGCTCTGAGCCTTTACCTGCTGGGCCTGCAATAGCCCCGGTATTTACATTGCGTGTGCTAACAACTCCGCTGAAGGGCGCCCTTATTTCAAGATAGTTTCTGTTATCGGCAATTTCTTTATATGCAGACCTTGCCGACTGCCATTGCGCATAATCTGCATTCTTACGCGCATTTGCCTGGTCAATATCATTGGGGGAGATGGTACCCGGTGTTTTACTGGTTTCTATGAGCCGGTCGTACGTTGCTTTACTGGCGGTATAAATGGCTTCCTGTGCCTTTAGTCTGGAGTCGGCACCCGCTAACTGAGAACCCAGCTCAGGCGCTTCCATTACCGCCATTAGCTGACCGGCCTTCACTTCTGTACCCACATCTGCATACAGTTTTTTTACAAAGCCGTTTACTCTTGCATACAGGTCTACCTGCTGAAAAGGAATCAGTTCTCCCGGTATCTGTATGCTGGATGAAAGCCTGCCTTTTTGTAAAATGAATGCCTCGGTGGCAGGAACTGTTTCCGTTGCCAGCTTTTCTTGCTCCTCTTCTTTTTTCTCTGCTGCACCGCAACTGCCCAGTATAACGGTTATGAACAACGCTGCCGGCAATAATGTGCAACTGTTGCGTAATCTATTTGTGATGTGCTTCATACAATGATGGTATATAAAATTTGCTTTCTTTATCCTCCGGGTCAAGCGACACAGAATCTGTGGTGGTTTTATCCTGTACCCAGGCAAACACCAGCGGTAAAATTAATAACGCGGCAAAGGTAGAAGCAATCAATCCTCCAATTACCGCCCGGCCCAGGGGAGACGCCTGGTCGCCGCCTTCGCCAATGCCCAATGCCATGGGTATCATGCCTACTACCATGGCCACACTGGTCATAAGAATGGGCCTGATACGCAAAGCCGCAGACTCCTTGGCGGCCGCCGTAGCATTACCGTTGTGCAGGCGCAGGTGTTCTGCATTGGTGATTAGCAGAACAGAATTGGCAATGGATACCCCTACCGACATAATCATACCCATATATGACTGCAGGTTGAGTGTAGAACCTGTCAGCAGCAGTAACACCAGCGACCCAAGCAACACCGCCGGTACGGTTGATAAAACAACCAGTGATACTTTAAAAGATTGAAAGTTGGCCGCCAGCATCAGGAATATTACAATGATGGCTACCAGCAGTCCACTCTGAAGGCTGCTAAGCGTATCTGTAAGAACTGTACTCAATCCTTTTAATTCTACCGTTACACCCCTTGGCAGCTCGCCAAGCGAAGCAATGGATTTTTTTACCTCGCTAGCCGCTGTGCCTAAATCGGTTTTGTACAGGTTGGCGGTTACAGATACCTGTGGTATGGAACCAATATTGTCGTTTTCACCAAAGGTGGTATCGCGCTGAAAAGTGGCCACGTCACTCAGCACCGGGCGTGCGGCATTTCTCAATACCGGTATCTCGCCAATATTGGTAGTGCTGTTCATTTTATTTTCCGGCACTTCTACCTGTACATTATACCCCAGCCCCGCGCGTTCATCTATCCACACATTTTTTTCTGTAAACCGGGAGGATGAGGTGGAAGCTGTTAGCGATCGTGAAATATCAGTTACGTCTACACCCAGTTGTGCCGCTTTAATACGGTCGATATTGATATTGATGGCGGGGTATTTTACAGACTGGCCCAATTGCACATCGCGCAGATACGCTATCTGTTTTAATTTATCCACCATCTTATAGGCGTACTCTACATTTAGTTTTTTGTTCTTGCCGCTCACCTTTACTTCAATGGGTGTGGGAGAGCCCTGGCTCAATATTTTATCGGTCAGCTCTATCGGCTCAAAAGAAATGGAAAAATCTGGTATCTTTTCCTTGATGTTTTTGCGGAAACGTTCCTTTAGTTCATCCAGGTTTTCCCTATAATCTTCTTTCAATGCCACCTGCAGTACTGCCTCGTGAGAGCCGCTCATAAAAAGATAAATCGGGCTGCTTGAAAACTGGCCGGGGTGCTGGCCCACAAATGCAGAGGTAATAGAAATGTTGTCTTTGCCTACCGTGTTTTTCAACACGTCCAGCGCCGTCAATAATTTTTCTTCTGTACGCTCCAGCCTGGTACCTTCGGGCGCCCTGAAACGTACCTGGAACTGGCCGGAGTTTACTTTTGGCAACACATCCCGACCTATGCGCGTAAATAAAAAGAACGCAATACCCGTAATCACAATAATATACAGCGTGGTAATCAATTTTCTGTACGGAAACAAGCGATTCATAAACCGCATATAACGCGCCCTGAACCTTTCAAAACGCGTAAGTTTTCCGCCCTGTCCGTGGCCACCTTCCAGCAATGTTTTTTTCTGATCCCAGGTATCGCTTTCTGCTGCCGCATCTACCTGGTAGTTCTTATAATCTGCAGGCGTTTCTTTGTTGTTGCCATGGCTTTTCATAATCCAGTTGGCCAGAACCGGTACAAAGGTTTGCGCCAGTAAATAAGAAACGATCATTGAAAATGCAATGGCCAGCGCCAGTGGTAAAAACAATGAACCGGTAATACCCGTCATGGTTAATGCGGGTGCAAATACGGCCAGTATGCAAAAAAGGATCAGCAGCTTGGGAAACGCAATTTCCTGGCAGGCATCCCAAATGGCCAGGGCTTTTGGCTTGCCCATGTCAAGATGCTGGTGAATATTTTCAATGGTTACCGTAGATTCATCCACCAGTATACCTATGGCCAGCGAAAGGCCGCTCAGCGTCATGATATTGATGGTCTGGTGGAAAAGCGAAAGAAACAATACGCCGGCAATAATAGAAGTAGGAATGGTTAGTATTACTATCAGCGCGCCGCGCGCATCGCCCAAAAATAACAATACCATCAACCCGGTAAGAATAGCACCAATGGCCCCTTCGCTCAACAAGCTCTTTACTGCGTTGATTACATACACTGACTGGTCAAATTCATACGATAATTTTACATCTTCAGGCAACAACGCCTGAAAACGCGGCAAATTCTTTTTCAGGTTTTGCACTACTTCCCAGGTAGAGGCATCGGCCGATTTGGTAATGGGCATGTATACCGAGCGTTTGCCATTTACCAGCGCATAGCTTACCGTAATATCTGCACCATCTTCCACGGTGGCCACATCGCGCAGAAACACATTGGGAACGCTGCCTTTAAACAAAGGAATGCTTTCAAAATCTTTCACTGTTTTTATCACCGTATTGGCAGGGGTGATGTAATTGGTATCGCCAATTCTTACATTGCCCGCAGGCGATGTTTGGTTATTGATGCGCAATGCCTCTACCACCTGGTCTGCAGTAAGGTTGTGCGAGCGCAATGCTTCCGGGTCTACTTTTATAACGATGCTTCGGATGTTTCCGCCAAACGGGGCCGATGAAATAAGACCGGGTATAGATGTAAATGAAGAACGGATGTACACATTGGCCATATCCATCAACTCATTATTGGTTCTTACAGCGCTGCTGAGTACAAGCTGTCCAACAGGCAGTGTAGATGCATCAAACCTTATTACAAAAGGTGGTTGCGAACCCGTGGGAAAAATGGCCTGTGCCCTGTTGGCAAAGGCGCTTACTTCGGCAGCGGCCTGTGCCATATTTACATTTTCATAAAAGGTCAGCTTCAATAAACTCAGGCCCTGTATGTTCCTGGTTTCAATGCTTTTTACACCGGATACATAGAGTAAGATGTTTACATATTGCTTTCCGAAAAAAGACTCCATTTGCGTGGGCGAATAACCGCCAAACGGGTGCGACAGATAAATCACCGGCAGGTTCATTGCAGGAAAAATATCAATCTTAATGGTATTGACTGCCTTAATGCCAAAGAAAAACAACCCCGCCACCAGTACCATTATGGTAATGGGTTTTCTTAATGCTGTTCTGATAAGATTCATACCTGCTATTTCACCTGTTTGATAAATAAATCAAAATCGCCGGAAGCAGCCGCTTTTAATAACAATGCCTGCCAGATATTGATGTATGCAACACTGTTATCTGTTTGTGCCCTGTACAATGTAAATAATGCCTGTTGTACATCTACAATATTGGTAAGCCCGTTTTTATACAACACCGTTCTTTGTACGTAGGCATCACTGGCAGCCTTTAACTGTAAGGGGGCTTCCTGTATGCTCTTCAGGCTATTTTCTATTTGCTGATCTGCCAGCACCAGCTGATCTTTTAATTGAGTGGCTATTAAATCATACTCATCTTTATACGCTGCAGAAAGAAATGATTGCGACTTTACCTGTTGTTTTATTTTAAACGGGCTCATCAGGTTCCAGCTGATGCCAATGCCCACCAGGTAATTATAGCGCTCGGGTTTGATGCCATCCAGGTAAGATTTGCTATACCGGTCGGCAAAATCCGGCGTATAATTATAATCGAAGCCCGAACCTCGGCTTTGGAAAGTACCAAAAAGATTGAGGCCCGGGTTGATACTTTTTTTCAGGTATTTTTCTGTGGCGTTGCTTTGTGCAATGCGTTGTTCATAAAATTTTACCTGGGGGTTTTCTGAAACAGCCACACTGGTGTTGAAGTTAACCGGTGTATGGTTGAAGAAACTGCTGTCGAGCAAAAAAGGATCGGGTGCTGCATTGAGCAATTGTGCCAGCTGGTTGCGGATGCGCTGTTCATTTGAAACCGCCTGCAGGTACGCCAGCCTGGCGCCAGACACTTCTGCATTGGCAATAGAAGAATCCACTCCGGCAATAAGGCCCGATTTTGCCCTGGCAATCACCGATTGCTGTACCGTTGCGGCGCGTTCTAAATTGGCCTGCGCATTTTGTATAAAGCGTTGGGCAATCAGCAGGTTAAGATAGGTGCCGGCAATACGCACCTCGTGCACAAACTGTTCCTGCAACAGGTTGGAAGAATCTAGCTGTACTTGAGATTGGGCGGCCTGTATACGCGAGCGCAGCCGCCCAAATGAAACAAACTCCCAATTGGCATTGAGCAGATACACAGATCCAAATGCAGCATTCCAGCTCTGCTTGCTGAACCCGGGCCCGGCAGATGCCAAACCTGCTCCACCAAATGCGGCGGCAGGCCCAAACTGTCCGTTTACCGTACCATACGCTTCCTGCAAAGCCACGGTAACATCTGGCAGGTATTGGTTCTTTGTATTTTCTACCAATGCAGCCGATGCCTTTATATAATTGGCCCTGGCTTTTATACTCTGGTAATTATTAAGACCAGTTTTAACGGCGTCTGATAAAAAAAGTGGGTTGGTTGTTTGGGAGAAAACAGGTTGGCTGGTTAACAATAATAACAGGCAGCAAAATGCCACTGTTGATTTTTGTTTTGCGTAAAACGTTGCCTGAAGTATGAATGAAATGTGCGCTACGCCTAAGTACATTTAATTGAATTTTAACCTTGACCAATGTTGACCGGGTGCGAAACTGCAGCAAGCGAAAGCTATGCAAATGTATCTAACATTCACCTACAAATATTGTATAAACAGCATATTAACTGGTAATTTCCGGTTACGAAAAGACAGCGCCAGGTTGAACCGTTTATTCTTTCAGATTTTGATTTGGATCTATATTTTACCCAGGCACAACGATACCTATTACGAGATCATTTATATTTATCAAGGCGGCGGCACACATTGCCGGACCAATAATAATTTCAATTACCACGCCGGCGATCTTTTTTACTTACGCCAGCTGACAATCACTATTTCATTGTCAAACAAACCAAACGGTTGGTATACCTTAAGCTTACTTATGGGTCTTTTTGTCTGGGGAGTAGAACCTGTTATCCGTAATAAATTTTTGCCCGCGGGTTTACAAGCTGGCGTCTTCTGACAAATACACTGTAACAGCAGCAGCAGGGTACTACGCTTGTTCTCGTAAATTATTAATCTCGCACCAGCAAGCGCGGTTCCACATGATCGTTAGCTAATACTGATATTGATTACAGGGCACAGGCAGATGGATATACAAAATAGGCAGTTGCAATAGTGAGGGCGGTAGGCAGGGCAAAAAAAAATCCCGCAAACAGCTGCAGGACTTGTTAGTGATATGCTCAGAAAAATAATTTGTTTGAAGGAAGGCAAGAAGGTTTTCTGAGTACGATTTGGACTTCAGCAGGATTTGGATAATGCCATCAATGTTTTTCTGACAAGGATACGGGCTCTATTTGTTTTTCAAGGGATAGGAGGTGGTCTCTCTACAGGGTATGCGTCTGGTTTTTCTACGGGTAAAGGATTCGGGGGTTAACAGGGGATTTGGATGTGCTTTCTGCGGTTGGGTATTTCAGGGATAAAAGGGATATTACGGGTCTTTCTACAGGCTTGGGTGGTTAGGAGTAATCAGGGGATATTGGGGTTCGTTCGTTTTGCTGATACAAAGATGCTGCGCGAACAGGCGCTAATGAAACTTATTCGGCTTTTGTGTATTTTCTTTCGATAAATGGACGGGAATGGCAGATAAAGGATGTCGGCGCAGCACGCTTAAAGCCCGAAGATGCGGCGTACACGGCGGTACAAACGTTTATTCAGATAGCTTCACAGCCATAACTGTCTATTCATTAAAAATTGGTGCATTTGAGTGGTCAAATATTGAGAGACTAGCGCGGCGAAGCAATCCAGTGTCACCACAGCAGCGAGTAACACAAAAGTGCAACCGCAGGATGCATAATAAAACGCAACAGAACGCTGCCATAATGAAACAAACACCACGTCCGCTGCCCCGCCTACCCGCTGCGTGAAACCCCAGCCGTCAGGAGGCCTCTGTTTCCAGGCTTCTGTTAATGAAAGCAAGTAAAGGCTGCAATGTGTCAAACGCTTCCAGGGTAATGCCCGTGAGATCTTTTGAAGTAAGTTCTTTATCACTCAGCTTTTTCATGGCAATAAAGCTTTTCAGTTTGATGTATGCTGCGGCGGGGTTGTCTTTTTCAAAACCTTGCGGCACTTTTACCAGGCTGGTTTCACCATCTTTAATCAAATCTCCATACACTTTTTTAAATTTCTTTGAGCCGACGATCTTTTTAAATTCATCATAGCAATAGTCCACTTCCTGTCTTACCTTTTTTAGATCGGCCGGCATGGGCACCCACAAACCGCCGCCGGCAAATGCTTCGCCGGGCTGGCAGTGAAAATAATAACCGGCATAAATAGATTTTTTACCACCACGGTTTATACTGGCGCCAAAATTATTTTTATAGGGCGATTTATCTTTTGCAAAACGTACATCGCGGTTAATGCGGAACATGCACTCTTTTGCTTTCAGTTCTTTAATGGATTCATCTTTTTTGCCATGTTTATCAATAATGGTTTGTACAAACGTTCCAAAATCTGCTTTGGCGTTTTCATATACCGAACGGTTTTTTTCGAACCATGGCTTATTATTATTTTTTTGCAGGTCTTTTAGAAATTTAAGGGTAGCAGCTTGAAGCATAAAAAAGTAATTAATGTTTGTGGCAGCAGCAAATATCTGAAAGATCTGTATTGGTGCAGTGTTTGGAGTCATAAAATAAATAGGGCTGGCTGGTGTAAAAAAAGTAAAGGGTAACTAAGACAGTTACCCTTTAAATCAGATTAGGCCATGCAATACGCTATTTTCTTATCCGCCCCCAGTTTTCACCGCTTTTGATGCGGTACATGGTCATCTCACTCACACCATACTTCTCAGCCACTTTTTTAATGGTGAGTTTTCTTTTGGGATCAGTGAGTGTTTTTTTAATAGACTTTACCTGGGCGGCTGTCAGCTTTAAACCCACCGTGCGGTTTGCCTGTACTTTTTTGTAGGCAATTTTTGCGGGGCTTTTTTGCTGGTGGTCAATCATGGTCTCTAATGACGACCATTGCAGATTTTTACTGCTGTTATCCATTTTGTTGTGGTTAACATGGATAACATACTTGTGTTTGTTACTCGGCTTCTTGTTAAAGAGCCTGGCAATCTCCCTGTGAATGTACAGCGTGCCATTGTTTTCTGGCCGGTGTAAGTTGAGGGTTTTGTAACCGGTAGTAATGGAGCCTTGCAATAGTTTTCCATCTTGCAGCACATCGTTTTTGTAACTGGCAATACGCCCATGAGATGATAAGGCGTACTTGTTTCTGAGCTGCTTCCATCCGGGAAACTGAAGCGGTTTCCATACTTCGGCGGACAGTGCTTTTATCATGCCTTGTATTTTTTTAAAGTTACAGAAATATTACAGCTTTGTTATTTTATTTTTATTCTTATTTTTTTCACGATATGATACCCTGTACCGCCGGAACAAGTTCGGGGTAACGGGCGGCACTTGCGCACAAAAAATACCTAAGCTGGGGAGTGGCTTACCGTTAGATAGTTGCAGCAAGAGGCTGCGGGTGTTATTTACCGGTCATGTTTAAAAACTCCTGTTCGGTAATAACTTTTACACTGGTAATTTTCTTTGCCTTTTCAAGTTTGGAGCCGGCATCTTCGCCCACTACCAGGTAATTGAGTTTACTGCTTACGCCGCCCAGCAACTTGCCCCCGTTGGCTTCCACCAATTCTTCTGCCTCACTACGTTTTAACTGGGTAAGTGTACCGGTAAATAAAAACGTTTGTCCGGCAAGGTTGCCCTGCCCGGTGGCGGTATGGGTTTTATTATTATGAATATTAACGCCCGATGCTTCCAATTGCGCTAATAACTGCAGGTTGTCTTTATTATGAAAAAATTCATATATGCTGCCGGCCACTTTGGGACCGATATCTTCCAGGTTAAGCAGATCTTCAGTAGATAATTTGCCAACATCAGGCAGATAAGTAACTGCATTGGCCAGTATTTTGGCGGTGGTTTCACCTACGTAACGTATCCCCAAACCAAATATAACGCGGTGCAATGGTTGCAGTTTAGATTTTTCAATGGCAGCAGTAAGGTTATCAATTGATTTTTTGCCAAATCCTTCCAGTTGACCCACCGCTTCAAAATCAATATGATAAATACCGGGGATGCTATTGAGTAAACCCAGTTCGTAGAATTTTTTTACGTTGGCTTCACCAAAGCTGCGAATGTCCATGGCATCTTTGCTCACAAAATGAATGATGCGTTCCACTACCTGTGCAGGGCATTGCGGGTTAATGCAACGCCATACCGCTTCTTCTGCCGGTCTTACCAATGCGTGCGCACACACAGGGCATTTTTTGGGAAATACGATTGCTTTCTCCGAACCATCGCGCAGGCTGGCCTGGGATTTTACAATGTAGGGAATTACATCTCCTGCCCTTTCCACCAGTACCGTATCGCCAATCATCAAATCTTTTTCTTTTATCACATCTTCATTGAACAGCGAAACGGACACTACCGTTACACCGCCAATTGGTACGGGGTCAATCTTTGCCACGGGGGTAACTGATCCTGTTCTGCCCACCTGAAATTCAACAGCACGCAACTTGCTCGTGCCCTGCCTCGCTTTAAACTTGTAAGCAATTGCCCAGCGGGGGTGGTGAGTGGTTTGGCCAAGTTTATCCTGCAATTCTATGCTGTTTACTTTTATAACCATGCCGTCAATTTCATAGGGCATATCATCACGCCCGGTTTCAAACTCATTGGCATAGTCAATTACCTGTTGTATAGTCTTAAATACTTTCTTTTCTTTTACCGGGCTTCGGAAACCCAGGTTCCAAAGCATCTCAAGGGCACCACTATGGGTGCTTAATGCTGCATCTCCTTTTTCACCGGTTGCAGGATCAAGTCCGTCTGCAATAAAAAAACTAACATGGTATAAAAAGGCTTCCAGGTTGCGCCTTTTTACTTCTGCCGGATCTTTGATGCGCAAAGACCCAGACGCCGCATTTCGCGGATTAGCCAGGGGCGCCAATCCGGCTGCCGCCAGCCCTTCATTGTACGCTTTAAAACTCTTTTTAGTCATCAGCACTTCACCCCGTATTTCTATCTGCTGAATACCATAATCTGAAAAAGCGGCGGATAGTGGTACAGACTTTATCTGTTTGATATTGGTGGTAATATCATCTCCCTGCACCCCATCTCCGCGGGTGGCTGCGCGTACCAGCATATCATTTTCATAGATGAGGCTGATACTGGCGCCGTCAAATTTTGGCTCAGCGCAGTATTCTATGGTACCCAGCCCACTGGCTTCGCGTACCTTGCGATCCCAGTCAAGCAGATCTTCTGCATTGTAAGAATTCTCCAGCGAAAGCATCCCTACCAGGTGTTGTACCGTAGGAAAATCTTTGGTAAGCCCTTTGGCTACGCGTTGGGTGGGGCTATTGCCTGTGATTAGGGCAGGATTATCTTCTTCTATCTTTTCCAATGCTTTGTACAACTGGTCATATTCAGCATCAGCCAGTAAAGGGTCATCTATAACATAATATCTATATTCATGAAAACGCAACACGCTTCGCAGCGCCTCAATCTCGGTTGGTTTAATTGCGTGTTTAGTACTCTCATCCATTAATTTTTTGGTGAGTTTTTGCAGATCTTTTGTCTGGGTGCCAGAATACATAGCGTTGGTAATTTCGGCTATAAAATTAAGGGAACTTGTAATGAGTTGAAAGGGATAATTGCAAAGAGCATCATGCAATTTCAATAAGATGCACCATCTTTGCCGGGTGAATTGGATTAGTGTTGCAACCGGTGCTTCAACATGGCAGGCAGACATAAAAATGGAAGGAGCCTGTGCATGGCAATAAAAAACAAAGACAGTATGAAAAAAGTAATTGCTTCCTTTCTTGCGGTACTGGTAACCGTTATAGCATATGCACAGCCTTTTGAGGGACAAATCATCTATAAAAACACTTATACAAGTAAAATGGCGGCGGTGGCCGATGAGCAGTTCAGCACTATGATGGGTACTGTATTGGAATACTATATTAAAGACGGCAATTATAAAACGGTTTCCAATGGTTCCACGTTTCAATGGCAGCTTTATATTAATGCCGATAATAAAATTTATACCAAGGTTTCCAATAGTGAAACAATTTTATGGAACGATGCCGCGGTAAATGCTGATAGCGTATTGCAGGCCGATATAAAAAAAGATGTAATTGAAATACTGGGTTATATGTGCGACGAGCTGGTATTAACCTGCAAGACCGGAGTGCAAAAGTATTATTACAGTTCAAAACTTGCAGTGGATCCCAAATTATTTGCGGCGCATAAGTTTGGTAACTGGTATGATTTTGTTTCAAAATCAAACAGCATCCCATTAAAAACAATCATAGAAACGCCACAGTTCACCATGCAAAGCGTAACGGTTGAAGTAAAACCGGGTAAACTGGAGAAAACGCTTTTTGAGCTACCGGCCGGGGCCAAAACCATGAAAAGCCCGTATTGATCTTATGCTTCCACCAGTTCCTTTTTCTTATTTTTCCGGCTGCTGTTCATTAAACGTTTGCGGTGTTGTAAACCCCATTCGCGCATTTCTGCAATAATATTGTCGAGGCTTTCGCTGTATTTGGTAAGGGCATACTCTACGGTTACCGGCGAGGTAGCATAGACTGTACGGGTAACAAACTCATTTAATTCTAATTCCTTTAATTCTTTGGATAGAATTTTAGGCGTAATTTCTTCCAGTGAACGCTGCAAATCTTTAAAACGCATGGCACCGCTGCTGAGTGCAATGATAATGGGTAGCTTCCATTTTCCGCTCAGCACATACAAAGTGTCACGTACGGCTGCAATGCTTTGCAGGCAGGCTTCAGATTTTTGTGCATGTTGCTGGTGTTTCATCACTTTAGGCTTTAATGGTATCTGGGGAGAAACCAGTATCCTGTTAGATACTAGTATCTTTTAGATAGTAAAGATAAGTAATTTTGTATTTCAAAGAGAGTAAAAGAGAGAAAGTGGAGGAATCGCAGATGTCTGATGTAATTATCGCTGATTTTCGAATGACACAAACCATTTTTCTCTTTTAACCTCTTAGCCAAAAAATAGAATTATATGGAAATAGGAATAGACAGTTTTGCCGCCAAATTTGTTGAGAACACGGCCAATGCCACAGATGATGCCACTGCCATGGCGCAATTGCTGGAAAGAATTGAACTGGCAGATGCGGCCGGCCTGGATGTATTTGGTATTGGCGAACACCACCGCAAAGGTTTTCTTGATTCTGCACCTACGCTGATACTGGCAGCAGCAGCCGCCAGAACAAAAAATATTCGCCTTACCAGTGCGGTTACGGTGTTGAGTTCTGCAGACCCGGTACGGGTGTTCCAGAATTTTGCCACATTGGACCTGATTTCGAAAGGCCGTGCAGAAATGGTGGTGGGCCGCGGTTCATTTACCGATGCCTTTCCGTTGTTTGGTTTTAACCTCAACGATTATGACGCGCTGTTTGCAGAAAAGCTGGAGCTGTTATTACAAATACGGCAAAACGAGTTTGTAACCTGGTCTGGTAAATTCAGGCCTGCTTTACAAAACCAGCCGGTATACCCCAGGCCATTGCAGGATCCGTTGCCTATATGGCTGGGCGTAGGCGGCACACCAGAATCATTTGTGCGTGCGGGTATGTTGGGCCTGCCGTTGATGGTGGCCATTATTGGCGGAGAAACCCATCGTTTCAGGCCACTCATTGATTTATACCGTCAGGCAGGTAAACAAGCCGGGTTTGCTCCGGAACAATTAAAAGTAGGTTTGCACTCACTGGGATTTGTGGGCAACACGCATGAAGAAGCCATCGCCCAATTTTACCCTGGCTATGCTGCCAGCATGACCAAGATTGGAAAAGAACGCGGCTGGCCACCCATGACCAAAGCAAGATTTGAGGCACAGGCCGGCCCCACAGGCGCCTTGCTGGTGGGTAGCCCGGAAGAAGTGGCCGAAAAAGTATTACGGCATAGTGAAGCGCTGGGTGGTATAACCCGGCTGAGTTTTCAGATGGACAGTGCCGATCTACCGCATCAAAAATTGATGCAGTCCATTGAACTCATTGGCGCAAAGGTGAAACCGTTGATTTTGTAATTAAGAATTAATAATTAAAAATTAAGAATTACGCATGGCGTGCATAGTACCTCTTTTTCTCTTTCTCTCTTGTTATCTTAGCTAATGATAACCGGCGTGGAGAAAGCTTTTTTTCTCTTTTATTCTCTTTGCTATTGATAAACGGCGCGTAAACAGCTCTTTTTCTCGTTTATCTCTTAGCTATTAATGATACGGCACGTAAACAGCTCTTTTTCTCCTTTTATCTCTTAGCTTTTTATCCATCAGCTTGCATAACAGCCTTCGCGTGATTATCTTGGTTGCGTTTTGTGGCAGTTTTATTTTACATCACCACATCAACCAACGTAATCATGGCCATGTTTGAAGCGCTCACCCAAAGGCAGCATAAACAAGGGATTAGTATACCCAATATTGAATATGCCATTAATGCTGTAAAAGACGGTGTACGGCGCGAGCATATCCTAGAGAATTTAACCGCAGATTACCGCGGCATGAGCCAAGAGCAAGGCAATGCATTGCTGGAAGATATCTACAATGTATCTGGCGGGGAATTTAAAAAAGAAAATCGTGGCGGTTACGTATTTGGGGGCTTTATGCTGGTGCTGGGCCTGTCTGCCGCTTTTTATATTGTTTATGTACTGTATTACGGTGGAGTAATCATACGACCTATTTTGGTAGCGCTGGCCGCCCTGGTTGGCCTTACCGTTGGTACCCGGCTTATTCTAAAATCGCTGAAGGGCCAGTACCGCGATGACGACCGGCCTTTTGATGCGTGACACGATCATCGATTGATCAGTATGGCGGCTACAGTTTAAGCAACATTTATTCTCAAATAGTATAGGTGCAGCAATAAAAGTAACTGCAAGAAACTTATATTTGAATAGAGGATTGTGGAACCTTCCCTGCCAAATACTGCTGCCGTATGATAAAGTATTAACCATTACCAGCTGTCATGCGTGCATATTTTCAATTAGCAAAAAACCATACTACCGCACAAACAGAGATTATTGCTGGTCTTTCTTCTTTTCTTGCCACTGCTTACATCATTGTTGTAAACCCAACTATACTTAGCCAGGCAGGAATGCCTTTTGCAGGCGTGCTGACGGCTACGGTGTTGGTTTGTTTTTTCAGCAGCCTTATGATGGGCCTGTATGCAAAAAACCCTGTACTGGTTGCACCGGGCATGGGTCTTAATGCATTCTTTACATTTTCGGTGGTATTGGGTATGAAGGTACCATGGCAAACTGCATTGGGTGCCGTGTTCTGGTCGGGTATCATTTTTTTATTATTGTCGGCATTTAATATACGGACCTATATTGTAAGGGCCATTCCAAAAACACTGCGCTATGCCATTGCTGCGGGTATTGGTTTATTTATTACGCTGATTGGTTTTATCAATGCCGGTTTTATTGTACACCAGCCCGCCACCATTATTGGCCCCGGGGCACTCTCGCCCTCAACACTTACGTTCATTGCAGGCTTGTTGCTTACTGCTGTGCTGGTAAGCAGAAAGGTAAAAGGCGCCATTTTGCTGGGTATATTATTTACTACACTTGCAGCTTATCCTATCGGCCGCTGGTGGGGCGGTACCAACGTGCAGCCATTGGTGAACTGGAAAGGTTTTTTTGCCGCGCCAGATTTCAGCCTGTTGTTTCAGCTAGACCTGGTGCATTCATTGCAATGGTCTGTATGGCCCGTCATTTTTGCTTTTGTTTTTACTGATATGTTTGACAGCCTTTCCACCTTTGTTGGTTTGGCCGAAGCGTCTGGTATGCTGGATGAACGCGGCGAACCCAGGAATATCAGGCAGTCATTACTGGTAGATGCCATGTCTACTACTATTGCAGGTCTCGCAGGTTCCAGCCCGGGTACAGCTTACATAGAATCTGCCGTGGGTATTGAAGCAGGTGGAAAAACAGGTTTAACCGCCGTTACCGGCGCTTTGCTTTTTTTACCTTTTCTTTTTCTGGCACCGCTGCTGTCTGTAGTGCCGGCCATAGCCACCGCGCCGGCACTGGTGCTGGTGGGTGTATTTATGGTGCATCCCGTTACAAAGATCAACTGGGCACAAATGGATGATGCTATACCCGCATTTTTGGCCATGGTACTTATTCCATTTACCTATTCCATTACGCAGGGCATTATCTGGGGCTTTTTAAGTTTCACTGCATTAAAATTGGTCAGCGGTAAAAAGGCCGTTATTAGTCCTGCATTAATAATTATCGATGCTTTTGCCATATTGGCGCTGGTATTGGAATAACCATGCAGCAACCAAACAATTTTTCAGATTAAGTGATCCATAAAACAGCAGGCTGATACTATGATACGTACAATACTTATTACACTGGTTATTACTGTTGCCGGAATGCAACTGCTGCACGCGCAGGCGCCTATTTTTAATGAGTTAAAAGACAGTAGTCATGCACCGCGTGTATACCGGCAACTAACGGCCATCCTTGGTGCTTTTCCGCCAGAGCTGGTATTGCTGCAGGCGCAATTGCAGGAAAAGAAAGATACAGTAATACAACATATTCATTTTACAGAAGGGTTGTTAAACGGCAGGCGCGTAGTGCTGGCGCAAACAGGTATTGGTAAAGTAAATGCCGCCATTACTACCACCTTGTTACTGGATCATTTCATGCCGCGGGAAGTAGTATTTACCGGTATAGCGGGCGGCATCAATACCGCACTCTCGCCCGGTGACCTGGTAGTGGGTACCCAAACTGCTTACCACGATTATGGTACCCTTACACCAGACAGCATAAAAAGAAGGGCCACCCGTAATCCGTTTACCATGCAGGAAAACCCTGAATTTTTTATCTGCGACAGTATACTGGTCAAAGCCGCACTGGCAGCGGGCAGTTCATTATCATTAGAACAAATTGCAGGTAAAAACGGCCTTCGTACGCCGCAGATCATTGCAGGAATAATAGTAACCGGCGATGTATTTGTTGCCTCATCGGCAGCCACGCAACAACTGCGCAACACATTGCGTGCAGATGCCACTGAAATGGAAGGTGCAGCTGTGGCGCAGGCATGCTGGCAGCAAAAAACACCTTTTGTGGTAATACGCAGTTTAAGCGACGATGCAGGTAATAATGCCTCCGCCGATATCAGAAATTTTTATGAAGTAGCCGCACGCAATTCGGCCAGGCTTGTATTTGCACTTATGGCCAAATTGAAGCCATAAGCACCAATACATACATGCCGGTATGGCGAAGTAGTTGAAAGCGATTAATAACTACTGCCAGCTGACCGGCATTTTATTATCAGGCTATGTTTTTCATAGCCATCTCGCTGCTGTAAAACGATGGTTGTAAAGATTGCAAAATGGCATTGTTACGCGTCTTTGCGCCAGAGATTAATACAGTAATGAATGCCCATGAAGCGGCTACAGGCCATCCAATAATTGTAATCTGCAGGGCCAGGCAGATATACCCCTTTAAATATTGCTCACGTAAAAAGAACGAAAACCACGGCAGTAACAGGGCAAGTCTTTTCATATGTTGGAGTTTAGGTAACACAAACAACGGGATCAATTTTCAATTATTTTAGTAAAAAACCCAATAAATTTTCTAAAATTTTGAATATATATGTTACCGGTTGGAAGTAAATAAGTGTATTTATTTAGGCATCGAAGAACTACTTTTTGTTGGTTGTGCTGCTACGGAATAAAAGCATCGAAGAAATACGAATGAAGACCTGTAAAACACCAGGGTTTCGTAAATGCTAGTGCACCTTTATTGCCAAAAAAATGACCGACCCAGTACCGTTTATTGGTGAATAAAATATGCGGCAGTGAAGTTTCAATGATTAAATTTAGGGTACTTGCTGCCGAACGTATTAATTTTGTAATAATCCTGCTTCATTGCTAAACAATAACGAATGTCTGCTACAGCCACCGGCGCTAAAAATGTGAAAACTATTCTCCGTCAACTTGAGAATGAGGGCTATAATGGCATCTCGGTGGATTGCGTCATTTTTGGGTTTGATGAAGACGAGCTGAAGGTGCTGCTAATCAAATCCGATCTTCAGAATTTTGAGGGAAAATGGTCTTTGCTGGGCGATTTGATAGATAGCAAAGAAACACTCGACGGTGCGGCGTATCGCGTATTGAAAGAGCGTACCGGCATGGATGATGTGTACCTGGAACAGGTGAAAGCTTTTGGCGAAATAGACCGGCACCCGGCGGCGAGGGTCATTACAGTGGCGTACTGCTCGCTGGTAAATGTACAACACCATCAATTGCAGAAGCCAGATAACGAACTGCACTGGCATACCGTAAGGCATATTGAAGAAATGGCATTCGACCATAAAAAGATACTGGATGCTTGCTACCAATGGCTGCAAAAGAGAATCCAGGAGCATCCACTGGGCTTTAGCCTTCTTCCCAAACAATTTTCGCTGCGCGAATTACAAAACCTGTACGAGGCTATATTGGGTGTAAAGCTAGACAGGCGCAATTTCAGAAAGAAATTCTTCTCTATGGATTTGCTGGAAGACACAGGCCAGTATGAGACAGACGTGCCCCACCGACCAGGCAAATTGTACCATTTCAATTACGAGAAATACCAGCAGAAGGAAAGAAAAAAATGGTTTGGCATAGACTTCTAACATGCCGTGTTTGTACCACGGTAATGCAGCAGTATAAATAACCGGTAATTTGCATACCGGTTAGTAAACCATTCTATTTGGGTAAATATTATTCTGTAGTAACAGGCATGGTATCGCGCGCATAATTCAATACATTCAATAAAACTTCTGCACGGGGCGCATACAACTCAGTTGTAAGCTGGCCAACCGAAGTTTCAATCACATTAAATTTTTGCTGCAAAGCCCAATCGTTAGTTAATGCATCTTTTATTGCGGTAGTGTCGCTTGGGGAAGTCTCTTGATACAGGTATAAGATCAAATCTTCCGGTGTAAAGATTGACATAGGCAAACCATTTTTGTCCATTTAAAAATTTTCCAAAGTGTCCAGCTTTGGAACGTCCGTAATAGAAACGGCCATTAAGATAGCTTATTGTATCCGATCTAAATTATTTAGTGTAAAAATAATAGGGGATAACGTAACAATACGTATCCAGTAGGGTAATTCAGGCAATATTTCAATTGGCTTTAGCGGCAGGGGTTACTATGAAAAGATCCTCGTTATCCCGTTTCATCAGGTATTTCTCGCGGGCGTATTTTTCAATAGTGAAAGCATTGATTTTCAGCTGATCAAGCTCTTTTTTGGTGCCGGTAATCTGTTGCTCGTAATACTGTTTGCTGGTTCTGAGATCGCTTAATTCCTGCCGCTGCCTGACAAGTGTAACAAAAAGGTCGCGGTCGTCAAAAAATAACATCCATGCAGCAAAAGCGGCAATGGTGATAACATATTTATTTTTTAGCCACAGTGGAATGCGATTCAGTAAACCCATCATTGCATTGGTATTAAAAGGTTATTAATGGCCTGTATAAAGTTACTGATTTTCATTTGCCGCAAGCAACCGTTGCAGATTTTCTTTTTTTTGCGGCCATTCTTCTTTGATGATGCTAAACATAACGGTGTGTTTTACCGACCCATCATTGCGGTAACCATGGTTTCTTAAAACACCTTCTTTATAGCCGCCAATTTTTTCTACTGCTTTTTGTGAGCGTATATTCTGATGTGCCACATGAAACTCTGTGCGGTTGAAACCCAGCTCCTCAAATACATACTGCAGCAGCAGCAATTTGCATTCTTTGTTGTGCGAACCACCCCATATTTCAGGTATATACCAGGTGTAACCAATGGCCAGTCTTTTATCTTTTGGGTTGATGTCGTAAAAACGCGTCATGCCAATAATGGTATCATCGGCCTTTTTCTTAATGACAAACGCTTGTTGATTATTCAGGGCATTTTTATCATGGGCTGCATTGATATAAGCATCAAACTGCGTATCAAAATTTTCGTTGATGGTAAACGCTTTGGTAAACTCCCAGATACGCTCGTCTTTGGCCAGTTGCCGCAATATGTTATCATGTTGGGGCAACAGCTTTTCGAGATAAACATGTTTGCCGCGCATGGAATGTGTGTTGATATCCATGGCATAAAAATAAGAAGCCATTGCTTTAGAGTGATGGCTTCTTACTGATTATTTTGTATGTTTCTCGCGGCGGTCAGCGGCGGGACAGCGGACGCGGGACTATTTTGAATTTTGCATTTTACATTTTGAATTGAATAATCTGCGGCTGTTTTAAACTTGGCATTCCAGCATCATCATTTTCCGAACTTAATTTTTCCTGCCGGGAAAACGCCTGTTGCGCCCAGTTGCTCTTCAATTCTGATAAGCTGGTTGTATTTTGCTATGCGGTCTGTTCTGGATGCACTACCTGTTTTTATTTGTCCGCAATTGAGTGCCACGGCCAGGTCGGCAATGGTAGTATCTTCGGTTTCACCGCTGCGGTGGCTCATAATGGTATTATAGCCGTTGTGCTGTGCCAGTGTTACCGCATTGATGGTCTCGGTTAATGTGCCAATCTGGTTCACTTTTACCAATAGGCCGTTGGCAATATTTTTATCGATGCCCTGTTGCAGGCGGGTTACATTGGTTACAAACAGGTCATCACCCACCAGCTGGCATTTGCTGCCAATGGTTTCGGTCAGTAATTTCCAGCCGTCCCAATCGTCTTCGGCCATGCCATCTTCTATTGAAATAATGGGGTATTGTTTTGCCCAGCTGGCCCAGAAAGCCACCAGTTCTTCGCTGCTCATTTCTTTGCCACTGCTTTTGTGAAAAACGTATTTCTTTTTCTTACCGTCCCACAGTTCGCTGTTGGCAGCATCCATGGCAATTGCAATCTGGCTGCCTGTTTTGTAGCCAGCTGCGGTAATGGCTTCCAACACGGTTTCTATGGCTTCTTCATTGCTTTGAATATTGGGTGCAAAACCGCCTTCATCGCCCACATTGGTGCTGAACCCTTTTTTCTTGAGCACACTTTTCAGTTGGTGAAAAATTTCAACGCCCCAACGCAGTCCTTCGCTAAAGCTGGTGGCACCCACCGGCATGATCATAAATTCCTGGAAGTCTATTTTGTTATCTGCATGTGCGCCGCCGTTGAGGATGTTCATCATGGGTATGGGCAACGTACGGGCATTGGTGCCGCCAATATAGCGGTACAATGGCAGGTCTGCTTCCATGGCAGCCGCCTTGGCTACCGCCATACTTACGGCCAACAGCGCATTGGCACCCAGTTTTGATTTATTGGGTGTGCCGTCTAGCTCAATCAGCAGGTTATCGATGCCCGGCTGATCGGTAATGTCATAGCCCAATAATTTTTCAGCAATAATATCATTTACGTTTTTTACTGCGTTGAGCACGCCTTTGCCAACGTATACTTTTTTGTCGTTATCGCGCAGTTCTGCTGCTTCATGTATACCGGTACTGGCACCGCTTGGAACGGCAGCCCGGCCCAGGGCACCTTCATCGGTAACAATGTCTACTTCAACGGTGGGGTTTCCCCGGCTGTCTAAAATTTGTCTGGCGTGAACCTCAGAAATGTAACTCATGGTGGTGAATATTTTTTTGTATGCTTTGTTTTTGAAGGAAGGGGCACGGTTTGGCCCACAAAGAAACAGTTTTCGGGGCTAGGCGGCAAAAAAAGCCATAGCTATTTTTCAGTTTCACGCAGCGCTCAAACGGGGAAGCGGGCGCTAAGCCGCAGATTTGAAGATTGTTGAATTCAAAATCTAAAATAGTCCTGCGTCCGCTGCCCCGACGCTGATCGCTGCGAGAAAAATAGCCGCAGATTCGCAGATTATGTAATTCAAAATGTAAATTCAAAATTCAAAATAGTCCCGCGTCCGCTGCCCCGCCGCTGCATGCTGCGAGAATAATAGCCGCAGATTCGCAGATTATGTAATTCAAAATGTAAAATGCAAAATAGAATTAGGTAGAATAAGCGCTTAATGTTTTTAGTATTGGATAAGGATGCGGATTTATGTGTAGCATTCTTTTGATCAATACCTCAAATATTTTCTTGCGACCGTTTCTATTGTTGAACCGATAACTGTATTCATTGCAGTATGCAAAAAAGTGGTCATTAGAACATTTGTGGTGTATTCCTCGCATCCAGCTTTTGAAAAGCATGATTTGAATATGCAGTTCTTTGAAATTTCTTCCTTTTAATGACCTTATTTGCGTGATGTCCATTTCCGTGCTTAAAGTTTTGTAAGGCTGATAGTCATCGGTTCTTATTTTAGCTGATGCCGACACCCCTTTTTTCAGGGCATATCGTAAAGTGTCAGCTTTGCAATTTTCTATCGGGTTCATAAATATATTGCCGACTTTTCCATTACCCAGCAGTTCAAGGGCTATTAACGCGGCTTTTTTTTTATCAATTTTTCGGCCGTGCTGCCCCTTATTTCTGGCCCCGAGAATGAACTCGTCAACATCAACATTGTTTTGTAACGCAGCGGCTTCACTCATTGCTAACTGCACTTTGCGCTTAAACAGCCAGGCAGTTTTCTGCTGAACGCCCACCTCACCCGCCAGTTCTACTGTAGACATCCCTTTCTTTTTGGTGGTAAGGCGAAACAGCATGTGAAACGCTTTTAATAACGGTAAACGGATGTCATGAAAAAGCGTGTTTGCCGTCACACTTTCATCATATCCGCACTGCTGGCATCTGCGATGAAATCCTGTTTTACCTTTTATATATTTCTCGCACCCACAGTGCTTGCATTGGTAGCCGAATTTCCATTTATGGTCATCCAAATAACGCAAACAAGATTCGTTATCAGGAAAACAACGCGCAAATTCTATTGCGTTAATACCTTGAAACATACCTAATATATTTAGCATGAAAATACTACAATATTTAGTTACAACAAAGCATTACCTTTACGAAGAGCTTAATATGCCTAATTCTAATGCAAAATTCAAAATAGTCCCGCGTCCGCCGCCCCGACGCTGATCGCTGCGAGAAAAATAGCACCAGATTCGCAGATTATGTAATTCAAAATGTAAAATGCAAAATTTAAAATAGTCCTGCGTCCGCTGCCCCGCCGTTGGTCGCTGCGAGAAAAATAGCCGCAGATTCGCAGATTATTAATGTAAAATGCAAAATTCAAAATAGTCCCGCGTCCGCTACCCCGCCGCTGATCGCTGCGAGTAAAATAGCCGCAGATTCGCAGATTATTAATTGAAAATGTAAAATGCAAAATTCAAAATAGTCCAGCTACACCCGCACGTAGATTTTTTTCTTATCCATAATATACCCAACTACCCAACAGATGAGCATCCACGCAATAGCAAACAACAGCGCACCGGTATAGTCTCCGGCCGGTTTAAAAATATGCAGGTATAACCAGCTGAATAAAGATATTTTGCCAACGGGCACCATATACAAAATGGTGGCGCCTACCTCGCTCAACAAATAAATAAACAAAGGATTTCTGCCAAACACCTCAAAGAAAGGTGTCCAGGCACGTTTTTTCATAAATTCAATAATGTAGATCACCGTGGCAAGAATAAGGCAATCTAACCCCACGGTATATATTACAAAAGAGCTGGTCCATAATTTTTTATTGATGGGCAACAGGTAATTCCAGCAATAAGCCAGAAATACCAGCGATGCACCGGCCAGCAGCAATTTGGTAACCCCTTCATACGTGTTGCCTTTTTGCTGAATAAAACGGCCCACCATTACGCCTGCCACCACATTGCCAATGGCGGGCAAAGTACTGAGCCAGCCCTCCGGGTCAAAGGCAATGCCTTCACCATGGTAAATGTGCGCATCGCCCATCAGCCATTTATCGAAGTACAGGCCAATATTGCCTGTCATGCTCAATTCATTGCCCGTATCGCCCAACCAAATCAGCAGTGCCCAGTACAAGAGCAGCAAGCCGATACTTATGTATACGACAGTTTTGGGTTTCAGGTAATAAAACAATAATGCTGCAATGCCATAACAAAGCGCAATGCGTTGTAGAACGCCCAATATGCGGGTTTGTGCCATGGGGAACGACAATATGTGATGGTCTTTATCCAGTTTGAAAAAAGGAAACCAATACATCAGGTAACCCAGTAAAAAAATAAGCAGGGTACGTTTCAGGATTTTGCCAACAACGGCGGCCTGTGATTTTTCTGGCCACTTAAGCATAACAAAACTCATGGCGTTACCTACGGCAAAAAGAAAAGAAGGAAAAACAAGGTCGGTGGGGGTAAACCCATGCCAGGAAGCATGCATTAATGGAGCAAAGGTGGTTGGCCCGTTACCCGAGGTATTTACAATAATCATAAAACAAATGGTAATACCTCTGAAAACATCCAGGGCCAGGAACCTTTGAGAAGACAACATGGGAGATTTTTATGGAACCGAATGTACTCATTTTATAATAAGAAGGCAATTACAACCACGTTTATATATGTTAATGACAACTGTTCATTTGGCAATCACACCATGTAACCAAATATCTCTTTACCTTGGGACAATAATCCTTTATCATGACAAAGAAATGGTTGTTGGTCGTTCCCGCAGTGCTGGTGGCGGCCTATTTTGCCGGGCCCAGTCCCGCAACGCCCGAATACAAAAAAGAACTCCCGCAGGTTCCTGCCGCACCACCTTCGCTGGAGGCGTATGTACAGGCAAATGAATCGGCACACAAATTAAAACCAGATAATGAAGCCAGGATTATCTGGGCGAACGACAGTATAAAAAGCAAAACCGATTATGCATTGGTTTACCTGCATGGCTTCTCCGCATCACAGGCAGAGGGCAACCCCGTACATAAAAACATTGCAGCAGCATTTGGATGCAACCTATACCTGAGCCGGCTTGCCGGCCATGGCATTGACACTACCGAGCCTATGATGACGCTTACAGCAGAAGACAATTGGGCATCTGCCAAGCAGGCGCTTGAAATAGGAAAACAACTGGGCAAAAAAGTGATCTTAATGGGTACGTCAACCGGTGGCACCAATGCGCTGCAGTTGGCGGCCACTTATCCGGGTGATGTAGCAGGATTAGTTTTATTGTCGCCCAATATTGCCATCAACAATGACAAAGCGTGGGTATTGAATAAGCACTGGGGTGTAAAGGTGGCACAATGGGTTACGGGCAATGATCATAAAATATCTGCCGACACCACTGCGGTATACCGGCAATACTGGTATAGCCGCTATCCGTTTGAAGGTACTGCCGCGTTACAGGAGATTCTTGCTACCAGCATGGTGCCCGAAACGTTTGCCAAAATAAAACAACCTGTACTGATGTTGTATTACTACAAAGATTCCACCCACCAGGATGATGTGGTTAGGGTAGATGCCATGCTGAAAATGTTTGATGAACTGGCAACACCGGCAGCATTGAAACGCAAACAGGCTATGCCCAATGCAGGTGACCATGTATTGGGGTCTTACATAAAATCTCATGATGTGGAAGGTGTGCAGCAGGCCATCACATTATTTTTACAGGAAGTATTGCAGCTGCCGCTTACCCCATTACAGAAAAGATAATACAATCGATGATAACGTGCACCATTCAATTTATAATTGGATGGAATATTTATAATCGCGCACAAAGGCATCAGCATCTCTTCTTGCTACAAATAAAAACAGCCCCGGACAATCCGGGGCTGTGTACTTATTGTTGCGTTTACTCTACTACTGCTGTCTGATAAATTTCTTGGTTACCAGGCCGTCTTTCAACTGTACCTGTACCATATACACGCCGGAAGGTACGCGTGTTACATCCATGTTAAGAAGGTTATTGCCTGTATTGAATGTTACATTTTGTTGTAGCAATACCTTTCCGTCTACACTCATTACCTGCACGGTTGTTTTGATGTTCTGCTGTACAGATACTGCCAGTACCAGTGCTGTGCCGGTTACAGGGTTTGGCCTTATTTGCACATTGGCGCCGCTTACTGCAATCTTAATTGACTGCACGCCGCTCAATTCTGTTTTGCCGTCTTTATCAACCCGGCGAATGCGGTAGTAATGAACACCCGCAGCGAGGCCATTGTCTGTAAAGGTGTAATTGTTCTGGCCTGAGTTGTTATTGGCAGTTACGCTGCCGATTGCACTGTAGCTGATGCCATTGAAAGAGTGTTCTACTACATAATGGTCTACATCTATTTCATCGCTTGTTTTCCATTTCAGCAAGCCGTTGCCGTTTACTGCTTCTGCAGTAAAGCCAAGCCAGATAGCAGGCAGTGCCGAATTAAGTTTAAATGTGAGGATGGTAAATACAACGTTGTTATTGAGTACTACACCATTGAAGTTTATTTTTTTACCACTTGCGCTGTTAGCACCAAAGAATGTGAGGGTGCCGGTATTAAAATTACCATCTCCGTCATTGTCTATCATTAATGCAAAGTTGCTTACGTTTGAACCACCTGCCTGGTTACCAAGACCAGTTGTATCAAAGCTGAGGTTTACTGCACCTACCAGGCCTTTGTTGGCTACTTTCCATTCCCTGTTGATTCTGGTGCTGCCTACTACAACGTTAGGTCCGCCGCCGGCTGCAATTACAGATTGGGTAGGCGCAACAGCATCGTTGCCTATTACCAAATAGCGTTTGTCTAGCAAAGCAGTAGGTGTAGAAAGTACCAGGTTTCCTGCTGCAAACTGGCCGGTACCGTCTCCATTACCTGTGTTCACACTATTAGACATGGTTTGAACAAGGCCGGAGGCACTATCGGTACCAATACCAAACACATCGTTCTGGAAGGTAGCGCTGGCAGGCCAGTATACAGTACTGTCAGACGCGGTATAATTTATTGGTGATGCCGGAGTGCCTAGTGTGGTACCATATTTTATCGCCAGGTAAGATTCAATATTGCTCTGCCTGTTGGCGGTGATGTTTGAATCGAGTATATAAATCACCTCTGCTATACTACCGCCAAAATTGCCCTGGAAGTTGTTAACCAGTGGTTGGTTTGCACTAAGATAAAATGGTACACCAGTACCGGTAAAAGTTGTGGCTGTAGCAGATGAGGCCAACACTACACCATTTTTACGGATATCTCTTTTATTGCCGCTGGGTGTATTGAGTGTGTTTTTGCTGAAAGACCAAACGGTGGGTTTGAAATCAATAGCGCCAGAAGGGGTTGCGACAATGTTGGAAGAGTCTTCACCACCATTCCACTTCATAACGGAGCCTGTTGATTGTGCCATCACCAGCTTATTGCCTGTTGGGCCTTCCCGCAAATAGGTGGCATTTTGGAAATTGTCGATTGATTTCATTACAATGTATGCATATACAGCATTGTGCACTGCAGTTCCTGCAAAACCGCCGGGAACGGTCATGTATGAGCTGTTTTGCGACAGAAAAGAAGTTACGGGGTTGAAATTGATGTTGTCTGTTCCAACCGTTTCAAACGTTGGCTTGCTGAATGGAATCGTCTGTGAAAGCGAATTGCCGTTGATATCACTGTTAGGCCATAACCCTACCTTGTTGCCATCACTTACTGTAATACTGCCACTTTTAGCCCAGAGTTGCACGTTGCTCAGTGCGTTACCTGGCATAGGTATGGTGGCCGCCTTTACTAATGACAATTCATCAATGGCAAAACTGTTTCCGGTTGTGTTGGGCGTGGTGTTAAGTATAGCGGGGTAAGCGCTGTTATTGCCACCAGAGTTCCATTTGAAAGTAAGTTTCTTCCAGCTGCCGTTTCCTGAAGACACGGTTTGCACCCCGGTTGGTGTTAAGGCAATATCATTAATGGTTACAGACAAAGCAGATGGATTGGATATGTTAGATCCATTTTGGCTGGTTTGTTCATATGCCATGTAGAACGTAAAGATGTAATTGGTGTTGGGGGTAACCGGATAGGCATTGTAAGGACGCCATACCTGGTCGTTTACGTGATACGCACAGGCAGTTTGTAGCCCGGATCCCGTGGTATGCACCAGGAATTTGCCTCCACGGCGGCCGGTTGCATCCATGGTAATTGATTCAGAAGAGTTGGTGAATACACCATTCTGACAATTATAATTTTGGTAATTGTAGAATGAGGTGGTACCGCCACCGCCAAAAACGGAGTAGTTATCGGCAGGCGTCTTCTCAAAATTTTCTGCAAACACTGTATCGGTAGCGCATTTTTTTGTGCTGATAACAATGGGCGACGGAGACCAGTCTGACCAGTTGGAGGTAGATGTTCTTTTAAAATGTGCCCGGTAGGTGCCAACCTGCGTAGCGGTGTATATGTTTGAGGTAGCACCTGGGATATTAACGAATCCACCACCTGCATCGCGTTGCCATTCGTATGCAAAAAAGCCTGCTGTAAGCCCCATTTTAGCATTGATAGGCTGCCCCTCGCAAAATTTATCGATCTGGTAATAGAGTAACAGCTGCGCCTTATGCGAATTCCAGAAAGAAGTTAAAATTGTATTACCAGAAACATCAGCTTGAGACCACTGTGTATTCCAGGTATCGTGCGCCTCTGTGGCGTAATAGCTCATATAAATATTACCGCCCTTGCCGGCAAATAAATCCCTTGTGGTCATAGTAGTGGATGGATCGGGTTGGGTATCTGTACCGCCGGTAGCAATCCAGAGGGGTACATGAATGAATCCATCCAGCGATCCGTTTACATCTTGTATGAACCGCGGGCTGGAGCTGGCTACGCCGGCAATACGCTGCGGAAAAAGGTTGGCGTAGTTAACGCAGCCAAAACCACCTGCAGAAAGCCCCATGGTCACCACGCGGTCGGGGTCCATGCCATTGTATTTGGTAAGCGTATCTAAAATGTTATTAATGGGCGTAATGGTAGTTGAATTCCAAATACCACCAGCGTTGTTTCTATCAACCATTAACTGTGGGAAAAGCAGAAATCCATTCCATTGGCCTGCATTGATGCGTTGCTCAAAAAGCTCCGCGCCCCAGAATAGCTGATCCTGGTTCTCACGATTTATAGTTGCGCCTGAATTGCGAGCGTTGGCAATGTCTGAGGCCTCACCCTGTCCATGCAGGAATATAATAATGGGGTATTTGTTTGCGGGGTTGTAATTATTGGGGAAACGTAATCTATAAGAAGTAATACCCCAACGGTACGATTTGTAGGCGGTTTGTACAAAATTTATCCTGCCGGGGTTTTGAACCGGGTCGTGCACCCATTTCTGTATAACACCACCAAGGGCGGTTGGGTTGGTTTGAGAACCTGCTGGCGCAGCGGGATTGTAAATGTAGTCACCATCAGTAGGTGTCATTACATCCTGGGCTACCGCCATGACTGAAATGGTCAGGATTGTTAAGAGTAGGAGTAAACGCTGGTACATAACTAATTTGATTAATTGTTTCTTTTAATAATTACAGATGTAGTAGTAAGTAATAAGTAAGCGGTGATCCGGAAGGATGTGGAATTAGAAGAAACCAGCTTTTAGAGGATATTAAACAAAGTGTATATGAAGCTTTGTTTGCAGGAAAATTAATGGAGGTTATCAGTTCATTACCTTGTTGGTAATGGCAAATACGCAGGTGAATACGTAAAAGCAGATAGATATTGGGAGGGTAAAGCTATAAATAAAATTGAAAGATCAAAAGCATCCATCAACAAATTTGATAATATTAAACGAAAATTTTATGCAAAGGGTTGGCTGTTATGGCATAAAAATAATATTTGATTTAGAAAAAAGGGTGTTTACCGTTAAAAAACAGCCCGTTGACGGTAGTGCTGCACGCAAATTCAGCATACGGTAACATGAAATTGCGGTCCTCCGGCCTGCCATGGCTATGCGCTAATCGACAACGCGGTATTCCCCCAAAAAAATGCGTATACCCTATTCTGACGATTCCTATGTTTTGAAGAAGCAAAAGTTTTGTCTTCATGTTGTGCCAAAGCATCAGATTATCAGCTGCCTGGTTTTTGTATTTGACCAACATTGTAGTGTTATAATAATTGCACTGGCCCGGCATCTTTTCGTTAATTTGTCTTCAAAAGCTTGTTATATGAGCCTAAGTAAAATTGCAGGTATTGGTATGTATACGCCTAAAAACGTATTTACCAATACTGATCTTACCCGGTACATGGACACCAACGATGCGTGGATTCAGGAGCGAACCGGGATAAAAGAACGCAGGTTTGCCGATAGAACGGGCGAAACCACCACTACTATGGGCGTAGCGGCTGCCACCATTGCCATAGAACGCGCGGGCATTACGCCGCAGGATATAGATTTTATTGTTTTTGCCACGTTGAGCCCCGATTATTATTTTCCCGGCTGTGGTGTACTGTTACAAAGGGCCATGAAGATGAAAGAAATTGGAGCGCTTGATGTGCGCAACCAATGCAGCGGCTTTCTGTATGCTATTAGCGTGGCGGATCAATTCATCAAAACCGGCATGTATAAAAACATATTGGTGGTTGGCAGCGAAAAGCATTCTTTTGGCCTTGATTTTAGTACCCGCGGCAGAAATGTATCTGTTATTTTTGGCGATGGCGCTGGCGCCGTGGTTTTGCAACCCACTAACAAAGCCGGTCAGGGAATACTGAGCACACATTTGCACAGCGATGGCGAAAGCGCGGAAATACTGGCCATGTTCAACCCCGGTACACACGCCAACCACTGGACGGAGCAAAAACTGGCAGATTTTAATGAGGCAGAAATAGCAGATATGTTTATGAGTACGGCCATGGTAGAAAAAGCGCAGAATTTTCCGAATATGGATGGCCCGGCCGTGTTTAAAAAAGCAGTAGTGAAATTTCCGGAGGTAATTATGGAAGCGCTTGCGGCCAACGGACTGCAACCCACCGATATTAATATGCTGATACCGCACCAGGCTAATTTGCGCATCAGCCAGTTTGTGCAGCAAAAACTTGGGTTGAGAGACGACCAGGTACACAACAACATTCAAAAATTTGGCAACACCACCGCCGCGTCTGTACCTATTGCCTTATGCGAAGCGTGGGAGGAAGGAAAGATTAAAGAAGGCGACCTGGTTTGCCTGGCAGCATTTGGCAGCGGATTTACCTGGGCAAGCGCATTGCTGAGATGGTAACGTATTGTGTTGAGTGTTGTGAGTTAAGTGTTGTGTGGACTTGATTTTTTAATTTTGACCTTGCAAATAATGCAGCGAAAATTTATCTTTTTAATAAACCCTATTTCAGGTACTGCTTCCAAAACATTGTTGCCCGAACTGATTGCCGCGTCAGCCAAAAAATACAATGCAGTGTATGAATTGTTACCTACAGTGGCCAGCGGCGATTACCATTTTGTAAAACAAAAAATAAGAGAAGAAAAGTTTACCGATGTTATTATCTGCGGCGGCGACGGATCTGTAAACACCGTGGTGCAGGATGTAAGAGAAACCGGCGTAAACTTTGGCATTGTGCCGCTGGGTTCTGGCAACGGGCTTGCGCTAACTGCTAAAATCCCCAAATCATCTGTAAAGGCCCTTGACGTGGTTTTTACAGGAAAACCTGCCTATGTAGATGGTTTTCTGATTAACCAGTCTTTTGCCTGTATGCTGTGCGGGCTGGGGTTTGATGCGCAGGTGGCGCATGATTTTGCCAAACAGAAAAAACGGGGATTGCTTACTTATGCGCAACAATCCATTAAACAGTTTTTTGCCGCAAAGCCCTATTCGTTTGAGATTGACCTGGGCGAAACCGAATTTACCACTGAAGCCTATTTTATCAGCATAGCCAACAGCAACCAGTTTGGTAACCAGGTTACCATAGCACCAAAGGCAAGTTTGTGCGATGGGCTGCTGGACATAGTGATAGTTAGAAAAATGAGTAAAGCGCAGTTGCCGCTGTCTATATTGGATCAAATTGCGGGGCGAAACCGCCTTGCAGACCCGCACCACCTCAAAAAATCAGGCATTATTTATTTACAGGCGGATAAGCTTACTATTAAAAACCCCGATGCAGCCCCTTTGCATGTAGACGGAGAACCCAGGGAAACCGCCAGGCAATTTACCATACGCATTATTGCCAATTGTTTTAAGCTGATACAACCGGAGTAAGTAATTGTGTTAAGTGTTGTGTGTTAAGTGTTGTGTGATTTTGCAGTGAGTGTTCCTCTTTTATGCTTGGATTGCATTCGCTACAATAGTGTTGCACTTGGAGAAAAGCTATGGCGTTGAGTCTTTTTTTAGCATTTGTGAGAACGTTGCAAATCCCCTGGTGTTATCATCATTTTCCAATGCTTCCAGTATGTTTACTTTTTCACGCTGGGTGAGGTGAAAATTGAGTGCCGCTTTGGCATCGGCCGTTTTTGCTGCGTATTGAAATGAGATCCTATAAAGATTATTGCCCATTAGTTCCCGCGTAAGAGCAAAGGTATTGTCCTGGTTGTATTCCTGCATTTTGTACCAGTTGTATTGCAGCAGCAGCATTGGTTTGGTGGCCAGCTCAGAAATATCGCCCGATTCAAACGGGTCATCCCATCCGCCAGATGTACGATCGCGGATTTGCAGCATTACCACGCCGGCAGTATTTTCTTTTAACCAGTCTTTAAAAACATCAATAAAGCGGAATGCTGTTTCGGGCCCGTAGTTATCGCGAAGGCCTGCATCCATCACATCAATTACCGGTTTAGATGGCAGCCATACGTTGGGCAATACATAAGGAAAGGTAGCATTCATACGCAATGCGGTGAGCAGGCGCATATTCATGGGGTCTTGTTTGGCAAAAAGTGCGGCAAAATCTATTTCATCCGGGTCAGGCAAAGCGGCACGTGTACTGTCTGCCTGGGGCATCATCAAAAAACTGACTGGTTGGGTACTGATGACCATTTTTCTGCCGTCTCTTACTATAACGGCATTAAACATCATGAGCGGTGTTTTGGCAGCTTGCTCATCTTTTGCAATATCTTTTAATTGCCGGTTCAGCAGGTTACGGGTGTTCTCACGCAGTTTTTCTTCAAATGCATAGCCCCTGTCTTTGATATAAAAATAATTGCCAATCTTAAATTTCTGTGCGGGTGCGGCCATATCCCTTGCAACAAAAGAAGAAAAAGTTGGGTTTAATAAGTCTTTTGAAATATCGTCTACATATTTATTGCTGTAGAGATATAGTTTTTTGCCTTCTGCCCGTTCCCTGGCCAGTTCACGGTAATATGCTGCGCCCAGCATACCGCCCGACGCACCGGTGATCAGAAAGGTTTTGTCCATCAGCGTTCCACCCGCTAAACTATCGAGCCGCTGCAAAACACGCAGGGTAAAAGTAGCACTGCGTGTTCCTCCGCCGCTTACATTAACAATGTACAAATAGGGCTTGTCTTCTTTTTGTTTTTTCTTCCAGTTGACAAGCACCTGTGTCATTTGTTTTTTATCGCGTGCCATTAGTTCGGGCGTGCAAAGTGCCAGCAATCCTTCCCTGCTGTAATCTGCCCTCTGAATGGCCTTTGAATAATTGAGCCCGTATGCTTTATTGGTAGGGTCTATTACTTCATATTTATACAGAATATTGAGCACAATTATGAGCAGTACAAAAAATGGTACGCTCCAGCTTTGTAAAAAATAAGAGAATGCGCCCGCTACTGACACCAGTATGGCAAAAAATAAAGTAATGCTGGCGGCTGCTGGTAACTGAAACATATGATGGTCTAAGAAAAAGCCAACCGTAATCAGGAATATGAATGCAATGAAAACCGACAACATGGCTGCAAAGTTGTGGCGGCTGAATACGGTATCAATAAATAGGGCACTGTAATGGGCTACATCACGCACAGGCCTAACCGTAAACGGGCTGTTTAGGTATGATGTAACTTTTATCAACCGGCTGCCACCGCTTGTAAGGGCAACCTGCGGGCGAAAGGCCGTTTTAAATTCTGTGGGGTTATTGATAATGGTGGCCATACGCTGCGTAATGCTGCGGTCGGCCCTGAAGAAATAGAGAAAAGAAATAGCAATGATGAAAATGAAGCCAAACAGAAAGCCACTAATCAAAACAAATATCTCCCAGTTGGTACTGAGCTCACGAAACTTATTGAAATACACAGCATGGCCAAAATAAAAAACCAGGAACAGCAGCGGAATCAAGCTATTATTGATGCAGTATTTAACAAAGGGGCGCGTGGTGGTGGCTAAAAATTTAAAATGGCGGCAAAAAAGTATGAAGGTGGTAATGTTCCAGCTCATAATAAAGACACCGGCCGATAAGCCCACGATGGCAGCGCTGACAGAATTTACGTTGCCGAGGTATTCAGGCGACAGGTACAGAGAATCTACACCATATGCCTTCATGAAACCACCGCCTACGGCACTGAATAAAATAAACCAGAATACCAGTAAGATTTGAAATTTCTTGAAATGAAGCAATAGCAGTTGCACAGGAAAAGAGTAAAATATGGCCCGCACTCGTTGCTTCATGGTAAGTAATAAAATAGTAAAGTACAAAAATTTGCCGGTATTCAAAATGTACGGCAGCCTTTGAGCATTTCACTGCGTGAAGCTACAGGCTAATTTGTTTTTTGCCGGTCATGTATAGCATCCAAACCATGGTAAGTAAATAAAACATGGCCACCACCTGGTGCAGCTGTGCCAGCCAATCAAACGCCACCCAATGATTGGGCACAATTGATGGGCTCACCATCACCGCCGAGATACCCAGCAATACCTGTAACAAAATAAAAAAAACAGGCAACCATTTCCATTTCTCAAACATGGGTGTGGCAGTGCGTGTTTGCCTTGCTTTGAATGTCCATAAAAAAGTTAACACCACTAATATATAAGCCAGCGCGCGGTGTATAAAATGAACGGTAATTTTATTTTCTACAATGTTTACAAAGGGGGTAAACAATTGTGCTGGCCACCAGTTACCGTTGATGGTAGGCCAGGTGGGGGCTGCAGTAGCTGCCTTATGACCGGCCATTAAAGCCCCGTATATAAGTTGAAAAAACAATACCAAAAGAATGACCCAGGTATAGTTGCGTGCAGGTGTATTTCTCACCAGCGCTTTTTCAGGTACGGATAACTGCAATGCAAACCACCACGCATAGCAAATAAGCACCAGGGCAAAAACAAAATGCAGGGCCAGTTTCAGTGGCTTTACATATACCATATCATCTGTTAAGCCGCTTAGCACCATTATCCAGCCAATGGCGCCCTGTACCGCGCCGAGTAAAAAAAGAATGAGCAGCGGCTTTACCATGGCGGCCTTCATGTATTTCTTTACCAGCAGGTATACAAAACCCACAATGAAAACCACTGCTATCAATTTGGCCCACTCGCGGTGAAACCATTCCCAGAAATAAATAAATTTAAAATTGTGAATGGTAAAATCTGCGTTCAGCAACTGGTATTGCGGCGTTTGTTTGTATTTTGAAAACTCTACCAGCCATTGCTGTTCAGTTAATGGGGGCAACCAGCCCTTGGTGGAAAGTACATTCCATTCTGTAATGGAGAGCCCCGAACCGGTAAGGCGTGTAATACCACCCAGTATTACCTGGATCAATAACATGGCCACCCCAATATATATCCAGGTAGCCACTGCTTTTTGTGCCCTGGGCATTGCGTTTATCATAGCGCCGCAAAGGTATGGCTAAGTACAGTACAGATCGCAAAGAGTACAAGGAGAAAATGAGCGCTGTATTTTGCGGACAGAGCTAACAGACGTAACAGAGCAAACAGAGATCTTTGCGTACAAAGCCTGTTCCTTTCAATTCTTGCAGCGTGTGGGTACTCTATAACTGAAGCTGAAAATTTTAATGTTAAAGCAAACGCTCTTTTTCTCTTAGCAATTGCCTCTTTTTCTCTTTCTCTCTTAACAATACCTCTGCTAGCTCCGTTAGCTCTGCGCGAAAAAAAAATCCAAAACAAACGCTCTTTTTCTCTTTTGTCTCTTAGCAAACACCTCTGCTAGCTCCGTTAGCTCTGCGCGAAAAAAAATCCAAAGCAAACGCTCTTTTTCTCTTTTGTCTCTTAGCAATACCTCTGCTATCTCCGTTAGCTCTGCGCGAAAAAAAATCCAAAGCAAACGCTCTTTTTCTCTTTTGTCTCTTAGCAATACCTCTGCTAGCTCCGTTAGCGCTGCGCGAAAAAAAAGCAAACGCTCTTTTTCTCTTTTGTCTCTTAGCCTACAAACTCATTTCATCCAATTTTACTTTTCCTTTAAAAGTCCAGAACACAAACACGGTGTACAGCAAAACAAGTGGTGTACCTATTAGCGCTATCGTTAGCAGTATGCCCATTGTTTTAGGCGATGCGGCCGCATTTTGTACCGTAATGCTGTTACCCGGAAACTGGGGAGAATACACCAGGTAAGGAAATACTTCTACTGCCACCAGTATGAGCAGCGCTGCAATAGTAATGGATGAGCTTACAAACGCCACCCTGAAATTTCGTTTCTTAAGACAGCGCGGTATATTGGCAATCGCCAGCGTCATAATAAGCGGTAAGATAAATAAAGCCGGACGGCCTTTTATTTCGTCGCTCAAATGAGGAATATACAACAGGGTATAAAACGTAGACAATGCAAAACTGATCACAAAAAAGATCGTAAAGTTTTTGGCGAGTATGGTAAGCTTTGTATAAAGCCGGTTCTCTGTTTTCATGCCCAGGTAGATAGCCCCGTGCAGCATAAACAATGATAAAGTGGTAATGGCAATCAATATGGCAAACGGGTTAAAGAATGACAGCCAGCTACCGCTAAACTCATGTTCTGCATTGAGTGGCATGCCCAGTGCAATATTGCCCAGCATAAGGCCCAGGCTGAGTGCAATGATGATACTCGATACACAATAGGCAATATCCCAGGCGGTGCGCCACCAAAGCATCGGCTCTTTGCTTCTAAATTCAATGGAAATGGCGCGAAAGATAATGCCCATGAGAAACACCATGAATGGAACATAAAAAGCAGAAAAGATAGCTGCATATGCAACAGGAAAGCCGGCAAACAATGCGCCACCACCGATAACCAGCCATACTTCATTACCATCAAACATGGGCCCAATGGCGTTGATGGCAATACGCCGGCTCAATTCTTTTTTTAAAAATAAATGAAGGGCGCCGGCACCTAAGTCAAAGCCATCTAAAATGGCATACCCGCTAATAACGGCGCCAAATACCAGGAACCACCATACATTATAGTCTATGCCAAGAAATGTTTCCATGTACTGTATTCATTTCAATGAGGTTAATTATTTGCCGGTTGCTATACATTCTTTTTAGTGTTAAGTCGATGGATGCCTGATGATGGGGTTATTGCGTTTGGTATTTGCATCCAGTTCATCATCGTCATCTGCAGCAGTTTCCGGCCCGTGCTGTATTTTACGGTTCAACAGAAATAAAAACAATGCCAGCAACAATGCATACACCACCGCAAACATTATCAATGAAAATAGCACCTGGTTAGCGGTAACGGTTTTGGATAACGCATCGCTGGTTCTTAATAATCCGTACACCACCCATGGCTGCCGGCCCATTTCTGCGGTAAACCATCCGCACTCATTGGCTATTTGCGGCAATAACACCGACCATACAAAAATCCATAACAACCATTTTTTATTGAAGAGCGTTCCTCGTTTCCAATACCAGCAGGCCAGTAAAGTGATAACAATCATACCAATGCCTACAGCAATCATGATATGATAAAACTGGAAAACCGCATTTACCTGTGGTGGCTGTTCATCTTTTTTAAAACCATTTAATCCTTTGATGGGCGCATTGAAATCGCCTTTGGCAAGAAAGCTAAGCGCCCCTGGTATTTTAACGCCGTAAGTGGTTTGTTTTTTTTGATTCACCCATCCAAACAAATACATGTCTGCCCTGGCAGCTGTATCGTAATGGCCTTCCATTGCGGCTAACTTGGCGGGTTGGTTTTTTGCAACGCCTTCCGCACTTTTGGAACCTACCACCAACTGTGCCAGCGAAAAAAAGGTGGCTACCACCAGTGCAATTTTAAAAGCAGGTTTTGCAATAGCCAGGTGCTTGTTTTTTATGATGTACCAGGCGTTGATGCTGAGTACTAAAAACGCGCCAGCCAGAAAAGCGCCTATCCATACATGCCACATGCGTTCTACGCTCGATGGGTTGTAGACCATTGCCCAGAAGTCGGTAATCTCTGCACGGGCATTCATGCCTTCACCCACAATATGAAAACCAGCAGGTGTTTGTTGCCATGAATTGGCTACTACTATCCATACGGCAGAAAACATGGAACCCAGGAATACCATGATGGTAGAAAAAAAATGTACGCCAGAGCTCACCCGGTTCCAGCCAAACAATAAAATGCCCAGGAAGCCGGATTCCAGCGCGAACGCAAAGATGCCCTCTGCCGCCAACGCACTGCCGAATATATCGCCTACATATTTTGAGTAAGTAGCCCAGTTGGTACCAAATTCAAACTCCATAATTATACCCGTGGCCACGCCAATGCCAAAGATGAGTGCAAAAATGCGGATCCAGAAACGGGTCATTTGCTCATAGAGCTTATTGCCTGTTTTCAGGTACATGCCTTCCATGATCACCAGCACCAGGCCAAGGCCGATACTTAACGGAGGATAGATGTAATGGAAAGCAATGGTAAAGGCAAATTGAATGCGGGCGAGTATTTCAACATCCATAGGTAGTAACGATGTTTGTGCAAAGGTAGGTTAAGGGGGTAAGAGAACAAGAAGAAAAAGACATGAGACTTTGCTAAGAGAACAAAGGGAGAAAGAGCTTTTGCTATGGATTTTTTTTTCGCGCAGCGCTAACGGAGACATTTGCTAAGAGAACAAAGAGAAAAGGAGCATTTGCTTTGGAGTCAATGTTGCGCGCAGAGCTAACAGAGCTAGCAGGGGGATTTGCTAAGAGACAAAAGAGAAAAGGAGCTTTTTGCTATGGATTTTTTTTGCGCAGCGCTAACGGAGACATTTGCTAAGAGAACAAAGAGAAAAGGAGCATTTGCTATTGACTTCTTTCGCGCAGAGCTAACAGAGCTCGCAGAGGTTTGGGTTTATAGTTTTTCCATCATCTCTCATGCCGCGTGGTCTATTATCTAAATACTATTATCTAAATACTGATGTCTAAATACTAATGTCTACATACTCTAATGCGGTAATTTGTTGCGCAGCCACCCATACACCCATGTGCCTGCAATAGCGCTTGCCAAAACCATTAATACTACTGAGGCACCGCTGCCAATGAGTGCAAACAGCGGGCCGGGGCATGCGCCGGTTAATGCCCATCCAAAACCAAATAATAATCCGCCATACACCTGCCCCTTATGAAATTTTTTGGGCAATAGAACTATGGGCTCTCCGTGTATGGTTTTTAGTTTCCTTTGTTTAATGATCAAAACAGCTATGATGCCGGTTGCCACCGCCGTTCCAATGGTGCCATACATGTGGAAGCTTTGCAGGTGAAACATTTCCTGTATACGGAACCATGAAATCACTTCCGACTTTACCAACACAATACCAAACCATGTTCCGGCGACTGCATATTTAACGTTGTACCACCACGGGTGCGCCAGTTGCGATTCATTCACCGCTGCATCCAGCGAACGCACTTCAAAATCTGTATTCTGCTGCAAAAATTGCCGGTGTTCTTTTTCTGTTATTTCTGTTAACCGCATATAGCTGATTTATAAACGCATGATTAAGGGAAGTATATAATTCGACATGATAAATCCTCCCGCCATAAAACAGCAGGTTGCTACCAGTGAAGGCCATTGAAGGTTCGATAAACCCATAATGGCATGCCCCGACGTACAGCCACCCGCGTACCGTGTACCAAAACCAACCAAAAAGCCACCTGCAATCATAATAATGAATCCCCTTGTGGTGAATAGTGCATGCCAGTTAAACACATCTGCCGGTACCAGCGATGAATAATCAACTATTCCATACTGTTGCAGCGCTATTTGTAAGGAGGGGTCAACCTGCATGGGCCGCGGGTTATTTAACCAGGTAGCCGCAATGAACCCGCCTGCAGCAATGCCACCTACAAAGAATAAGTTCCATGCTTCCTTTTTCCAATTGTAACTGAAGAAAGAGATATTGGCAGGAAAGCACGCCGCACAAATATGCCGGAGAGAAGAAGACACGCCAAACGTTTTATTGCCCAGCAATAATAACAATGGTACCGTTAAGCCGATTAATGGTCCCGCCACATACCAGGGCCATGGTTGTTTAATAAAATCTATGATGTGCATGCAGCTCTGTTTATTACCAATAAATTGATTGCGCTATAAAGTTCCAACAAAAAAAATTGCGCTGGCAACCCAACGCAATATAAACATGTTAAGCCTGCTGTATACATTAGTCTACCAATGGCTGCAAAACCTGCTGCAATTGTTTGGCAGGCACAACGCCTGATTGCCGCCACTTTATCTCTCCTTTTTTAAATACTATTAATGTGGGTACACCCTGTATATTATAGGCACTGGCTGCCTGCGGATTTTTATCTACATCAATTTTGATGATGGTTATATCATCTCCCATGGTCTTTTTAAGCTCCTGTAAAATAGGCGGCATCATTTTACAAGGCCCGCACCATTCTGCAAAAAAATCAACCAGTACAGGTTTGCCAGAGGTGATTATTTCTTTGAAACTGCTCATAGTATTTTACATGCTGCGGCTTTTTTGCAGCGCCTGCACCATAAAGGATTCAATGATTATACCAAAAACATGCGTTTCAGCCAGTCACAGATGGATTACGGCACTAATAGCTCTTTTGCCAGTATAAGCACGCTTAAAAACAGCACAAACCAGCCAAACCATTTTTTTAATGCATCGCCGTCCATTTTCTCCGCAATCTTACCGCCAACAAAAACCCCTATAACTGCAAGCATTGTAAAAGATAAAATCAGCCACCAATCAAAATAAAAATGACCGATGCTGAATACTACGCCAAAACAGGCGTTGATGGCTATAATAACCAATGATGTGCCTACTGCGGTTTTCATAGGCAGTTTTACAAAAAGCACCAATGCCGGTATAATTAAAAAACCACCACCTGCGCCCAGTAAGCCGGTTACCAACCCGGTTACCAGGCCCGGAATTAATAAGGGCAATACTTTATCGTGACGGGTAGGGGCATTGCTGTCCGCCATGTTTTCTTTATCATAATTGCGCATCATAGACACCGCTGCCACCAGCATCAGGAGTGCAAACAGCATCATTAAGAAACTGCCTTTCTTAATGGCAAGGTTGCCAATGGTAAACAGTGTTCCGGGTATAAGGGGCAAAATAAAATGCCGGGCAATAAATACGGTAAGAATAGATGGAATGCCAAACAATGATACCGAACGGAAATCTACCAGCCTGTTGCCATATGCCTTTACACCACCCACCAGGCTGGTTACACCAACAATGAACAGAGAATAGGTAGTTGCCAGCTCGGGGTTAACACCCATCAGGTATACCAATACGGGCACGGTAAGAATGGAGCCGCCGCCGCCAATGAGGCCCAGAGAAAGACCTATTAATACTGCAATAATATAAGCTGCCAGCTGCGCCATGATAAACAAAGATTGAAAAATAAAATGGATAATTAATTACAGCAATACGGCAATACAGCAATTACCTGTTTTTATTGACAAAAAAATACCCGACGGGGATAAAAAAACATTTGTTGCAATGCATGGTGTACTATTTTTGGTAAAAGAATGACTGCGTGCTAAAAATTTCTTTCCGTGATGGCATATTGGAAGCTGGCTGCGATGAAGCAGGGCGGGGCTGCTATGCCGGGCCTGTTTTTGCCGCAGCAGTTATTCTTCCACAAGATTTCTACCACCCGTTGCTCAAGGATTCTAAACAGCTGACCGCAGAAGAAAGATATGAACTACGGCCGGTGATTGAAGAAAAAGCCCTCGACTATGCGGTGGGCATTGTACACGAACCGGAAATTGACACCCTAAATATTTTATGGGCATCTGTAAAAGCCATGCACCTGGCCATCAGCCAGCTAAAAAAATCAAAACCGCAACTGCTGTTAATAGACGGCAACCGCTTTAAAAAATACAGGCGTATACCACATCAGTGTATTATAAAAGGAGATGGCCTGTATGCCTCAATTGCTGCTGCCAGTATATTGGCAAAAACTTACCGCGATGATCATATGGTAAAACTGCACGATGCTTTTCCGCATTATGGGTGGAACAGCAACAAAGGCTACGGCACACCAATACACCGCAAGGCCATAGAAAAACATGGCGTGTGCATCCACCACCGTAAAAGTTTTAATATTCTGCCTGAAGAAGTTGCTATTGACTGATTTGTCTAACGCTGCAAGTGCTGGTTATTGCAGCACTCCTTATAAATAACTAAGCCACCATTTTTCTTTGTTCATGGTTTTATAATTGTTGTACCATTTGCACAAGGGAAACAATATAACAATTACTGCCAGCCATATTGCATAAACAGCGCCAAGGCCAAACCCTTCTCCGGGCACCACAAAATAAAATGGCATTCTCTCGCCAATTTTTGCAATGTCATTTACTGTATGCCCGCGCACAAAGAAAGCTATCACCGCCAGTGAATGTATCAGGTAAAGATGCAGAATGTAATAGAAAAAAGGCACCCTGCCAAAGATTATCATAATGCGGGTAAAAGCATTTCTTGTGTTTTCTATAAATAATAAAAACAGCCACGCACATCCGATAATCATACTCATATAGGCGAGCGACGGCGGATATTTATTTACGTTAACAAAAGACAACAGGGTATAAAAACCTGTGCGCTGTAAATGCCAAGGCACCGGATCTCCGTATACATTGATAAAGCGCACTATTAAAAACAGCAGCAGCATACCTGTTCCACCCAGTAACAGACCTTTTCGCCTTTGCGCAGCAGTAAATTGCTGCGTAAAAAGTCTGCCGGTGCAATAGCCAAGCAGCATGAGGCCGGTCCATGGTAAAAAAGCATATACCACCAAAGCTGCATGATGCTTTTCATAACTGTATACCGAAAAATTGCAATGGTGCAATACATTCCACCAGAAGCCGGCAGTAAAACCGGGTACTGACTCCGGAATGTCTAAAAGATTGTGGCCCAAAACAATCACCAGACCCAATACCAATATCAGTTTAAAAGGAAGGTGTACCAAGAGGCCCAATATGATCATGCTGATGCCGATGGCCCAGATAACCTGCAGAATAACAAGATTGTAATGCGGGTTGAACGTCCAGGCAAACGAAACAATCATTATTTCAGCAAACACCAGCCAAAGCCCGCGTTTAATTAAAAAAGCACGCAGTTCTTTTACGGGCTTTCGCTGGCTTTGTAAATAGATGGAGGTCCCAGACAGAAAAACAAAAATGGGGGCACAGAAATGAGTAATCCACCGTGTGAAAAATAAAAGCGGTGTGGTAGTAACCAGGTTTAAGGGGTTATCTGTATTGGCTTCAGCATGAAAATAATCTCTTACATGATCAAGCGCCATGATTACCATTACAATACCACGCAATACATCAATAGATTCAATTCTGTTTGGCCGGTTAGCGGAAAGGGGTTGCATAACAATTCTTTTAAAATGATTGCAGTTAGTTGGGTAGTGCAAAATTGCCATTATTGCTATACCCGGCAATACCCCAAACACGTGAAAAACCTCACCGGAAGTGTGTATGCTGAGCTAATTGTTATAATGCCACAAATAATTGAGATGCGGATGTCTGTACTAAGGGGCGTTGGCTGTAAAAACGCGTATGAAATTGCCACCCAGTATTTTCTCTACATCGGTTTTGGAATAACCTTTGTCAAGCAATGCTTTTGTTATTACGGGCATATTACTTACATCATTGAGTTCTTTTGGCGCCGATTCAATACCGTCAAAATCAGAACCCAGCCCCACATGATCTATGCCCGCCAACTTTACAATGTGATCTATATGGTTAATGAGCAACTGCAATGGCGGGCGCAGGTCGTGGGCTTCGGCTATATATTTTTTCAGCAGCCACTCTTCTATATCATCTGCCGGCCATTTCTGCATTTGCAATGAATCGTGTTCTTGCTGGTGCCTTTGCACAAACATGGCTTTATCGCGGTTATAATTGCTGTCAAGAAATCCTGAATAAAAATTGACATCTATTACACCGCCATTTTTGCCAATAGCTGTAATTTGTTCGTCTTTCAGGTTGCGTGGCACCGGGCATAAACTCCATGCACTGCTATGCGATGCAATTACAGGTTTGGATGTGGTATGCATAACATCCCAGAAAGTTTGTTCGCCCACATGCGATACGTCTACTATCATACCAATGGCATTCATATGCTGAACAATCTCTTTTCCAAAAGCAGTGAGGCCTTTGCTGCCAAAGGGCAAATGATTTTTGGTTTCATCTGCCGCAGAGGTAGCCCAGGGGGTAGAGTTGTTCCAGGTGAGCGTCATATACCTTGCCCCTTTTGCAAACAGGCTGTCAAGATAATCCATGCGGTTATTGATCATATGGCCCCCTTCTACACCCATCATGCAAGCCAATTTTTTTTCTTTGAGCGCTTTTGAAAGTTCAGTGGGGCTGGTTACAATGGCCAGCCTGCCGGGGTTGCGTTGTACAATGGCATGCAGTGAGTCCATTTCTGCATTGGCATAACGGAAAGCGGTATCGTTGTGAAAACTTTCGTTGCAGAAAATGGAAAAAACCTGCACGTCAATGCCTCCTTTTTGCAACCGCCCAATATCTGTGTGTGTTTTACCAGTTAAATCGGTTGCAATATCTAAACCCTTCATAGTAACTGATGACAGTACATCATTATGGGTATCTGTTACAATAGCCTTGCGGTGGATTTTTTTATATGACTGCGCCTGTACCGCCAGCGGCATTATACAGAAATACAATAAAATAAACCTCAAAATCATGATGGCAGTGGTTTAAACAACAATGATTAATATGGAGTTTCTATCTTAAACAAATACAACCAGTCGTTTATAGAGTGGAAATGTTGATAACTTGCTTGCCGGACTACATATCAAAATATATTTAATTAATTTTTTATACGTGTGATGCGAAAAAACAATACCTTTTGTTCCTTAACTAATTGGCCTTAGCCTTCCTTGTATGAAAAGAATAGGTTCTTTTCTTTTGTTGCTTGTTTTTTTTACGTCACATGCCCAAACAGGCGGAAAAATAACTTATTACTACCAGGGTCAAAAAATTTCTTTTCCTGAAAACAGCAGAAGGGTGGTTATACAACTATCTGGCAGTGAAACGGCGGGCACACGCATCGCCCAATTGTCTTCTTTGCTGCGTATAGCCGATACCGCTATTAAAATGACCGGGCATACCAGACGTGTCATTGCAAGACTACCTGCCACCAATAGCCGCGCATTGATCAGCCAGTTAAACCGAGAAGGGTATGTAGATTTTGTGCATCCTTGCTTTACCAGTCCTTATGGGAAAGATATGGGCTATGGCGATGAACTGGTGGTAAAACTGAAACCCGGTACAACGTTGGCGGTTTTTAATAGCCTGGTACACCAGCTGCATTGCAGTATAGTAAGAAAATATGCTTTTGCCAGTGATACCTACATCTTAAGTGCAGGTGTTGCTAACCGTTATGATGCCCTGGCGGTGGCCAACCGTTTCTTTGAAACAGGCCTGTTTGTTTATGCAGAGCCAGACCTTACGCTGTTTGATGGCCTTTCGGCCAATCCTAATGATCCGCTGTTTAATTACCAGTGGGCGCACAACAATACCGGCTCTTCCATACAATACAATGGCGCACCGGGGGTTGATATGAAAGTACAGCAGGCATGGACACGCAGTACCGGTGGTGGTATTAAGGTGGCTGTGCTTGATGAAGGCGTTGACATTAACCATCCTGATTTAAAAGCCAACCTGTTACAGGGTTTTGATTGTACCACAGGTACTGCCAATACAGGAGACGGTAAACCGCTTTCTCCCAACAATGGCCATGGCACTTCCTGCACGGGTATTATTGCCGCACTTACCAATAACAATACAGGTGTTGCGGGTGTTGCGCCAGATTGCCGGGTTATTCCGATTAACGTGGCTGCAGCCGATGGCATTTTTACCTCTTTTTCTAAAATTGCCGCCGGCTTCGACTATGCATGGCAGCAAGGCGCAGATGTGATCAGCAATTCATGGGGAGGCGGCAGCCCCAGCAGTATTTTAGAAGATGCCATTAACCGCGCCACCACACAGGGCCGTAATGGAAAGGGCGCCGTGGTGTTGTTTGCCAGCGGAAATGAAAACGGCATTGTATACTACCCCGCCATACTCAATAATGTAATAGCAGTAGGCGGTGTAAATATGTGCGGCCAGCGTAAAACACCTGTTTCGTGCGATGGAGAAGCATGGTGGGGCGCCAATTACGGCATTGGCCTTGATGTATCTGCACCCTGCGTTAAAATATTGACTACCGATATTACCGGGGCAGGTGGCTACAATCCGGGCGATTATAACTTTGTTTTTAATGGCACCTCCGCTGCCACCCCCAATGCGGCTGCTGTTGCTGCACTAATACTGGGCGCTAACAACAATCTAACGGTAACGGAAGTACGCACTATTCTGGAAGGCAGTTGCGACAAGCTGCCGTCTTACACCTATACCATGGAACCCGGTCAGCCCAATGGCTCATGGAATGCTGAGACCGGGCATGGCCTGATAAATGCTTTCCGGGCTGTACAGGCTGCTGTATCCGGCAACTATTGCAATGTGCAAATAAAAGCAGATGGCCCCATTAGGTTTTGCCCCGGGGGAAGTGTAAATCTTTCCATAACAGACCCCACTGCCGGTACAACTTATCAATGGCGCAAAGATGGTGTGGCATTTGCCAGCGGCAACATTGTCAACGTTGCAACAAGTGGTAGTTATGACGTGGTGGCAACAACAGCCAATGGCTGTGTGGCCACGTCTGCCCCAATTTTAGTTACCAGCCTCACCAACACCCCGCCATTAACCGCCAACGCCGGTATTGAACAGTTTATTTGTATTGGACAGTCGGTTAAGCTGGGCGGACTGGCAGTAGCCACCAACGGTGCGCCGTGGCTGGCACGCAAGCGTGTGTTTGGAATAGACCGGCGAAGCAATAGTTTTATAAAATTCAGCATGGGCAACCCCCTGCAGTTTGATACCATAGCAATGCATGTGGTAAGCGATGAGGCAGTGAATGCCAATGCCTTTTTTACCGGCGGCGATTTTACGCCCTATGGTTTTTACGTGATTGCCCCCGAAACAAACGACCTGGTAAAAATTGATACTGCCAATGGTAGCCAGCAGCTCATAGGTAAAGCCATACCCGAAAGTGGGTTCTTCTGGATGGGCCTCTCGTGGGACCCCGATACCAAAAACCTGTATGGCGCAGCTACTTCGGCCAGTGGCAGCAAACTGTTTATTATTGATCCGTTTACCGCCAATACCACGCTGGTGGCACCCATTGCCCTGGAAGGTTTGCTGTGGATAAAAGTTCGAAATAACGGTGATATGTATGCGATGTCTTCTGACCAATACATTTACAGAATTAATAAGCTCACCGGAACCGCCACCAAACTCCCTAACCCGGCTGGTTTTAGCACCGGCTTTGAGCAGGATGCAGATTTTGACCCCGTAACAGACAGCTTATACCTTACAGCCAAGATATATTCTGCACAACCCGCCGCAGAATGGCGTATTGCCAATACCAGCACGGGTATTTCAACTGTTATTGGCCCGCTGGGCGATGGGTTATCACAGGTAGACGCTACGGGTATTGCCGGCCCCGCGTATCTATACAACTGGTTACCCGCCACGGGCCTCAGCAACACAACTGTAGCCGTACCGGTAGCCACCCCGCTCTCTACCACCACCTATACGCTTAATGTAACTGATATGTGTGGCAATATGGCCACCAGCCAGGTAACCGTACACGTTAATACAGAAAAACCTGTGGTGGCGATTTCCGCACCAACAGACAGTATTTGTATTGGTGAAACTGTAAGGCTTAGCGCTACCCAAAACGGCGGTTATGCCTACCAGTGGTATTATGAAGATAGCCCCATTGCCGGTGCAACAGACAGTTTTTATATGGCTAAAGAAGGCGGTAATTATTTTGTAAGGGCCATGATGAATGTTTGTAACAACACATCGCTGCCCTTCACCGTAAAAACATGTGAGGTTAGATTAAATAACAATAATGCCGTATCTGCCTGCGCAGGTAATTTTTACGATAGCGGGGGCAGGCTGACTGCTTACGGCGCCAATGAAAATGTTACCAAAACCATTACCGCTACAACCGGTAATATGCTACGGGTCACCTTTAATGCATTCAATACAGAAGCGGGACAGGATGTGCTTACTATTTATGATGGGGCAGGTACTACATCGCCGGTTTTGGCGGTATTGTCTGGCTCTCCGGTATTGCCGCTTACCTATACTGCTTCGTCTGGTTCGCTCACCTTTAGTTTCACCAGCAACAGCACCGTGAACATGCGCGGCTGGGAAGCTGTTTTCGGTTGTTACAAACCTGTAGTATATCGCAGTAAAAATTCTGGGCCACTGGCCGATGTGAATACCTGGGAAATAAAATCGCCCAACGGCTTTATCAATGCATCAGACAGGCCGCATGTATATGATGACAGCATCATTATACAAACGGGCCATACCGTTACCCATACAGATGTGGCCAAACTTGACCAGATAACCATACAAAAAGGCGGCGTGTTGCAGATAGCGCAGAGCGGTTTTCTCGACCTGGCCGATGGCCCCGGCAACGATTTACTGGTAGATGGTACGCTGGAAATGAAAGATGCAGCCAGTATAGACGGCGAGGGAATGCTTATTATACGCGGCAGCCTCAACAATACCGTGCATCTTAAAAATATTTCTGTAAGAACAGAGGTTAGCGGCAATACACAACAAACAATTTCCACCACCGGCAGCCTCACTACGCTGTATGTAAGTAATCCATTGGTCACCTTTAACACGGGCAACGATGTAAGTATCGACACGCTTATCATTGATGTTGCCAATGGTGCCATGAAGATGAATGCCAGCCTGCCATCGGTCATTACCGTTAATCATAAGCTCAGCCTGCTCTATGGCCGGCTGGCAATGGGCAACAATACCGTATTAAACCTGGCAAAAGGTGTATTGGTAGAGGGGGCAAGCGCATCCAGTTTTGTAGAAGGTCCGGTACGTATGAATGCGGGGCAGATGGGTGTGGTGTCTATGGACTTTCCTATTGGCAAAGAAGTGTACCGGCCGGTTCAGCTGGGCGTTTATATAGCATCAGCGGGAACTTCCATCTACCAGGCCGAGGTTATTAATACGGCACCGGATAGCCGCAGTTTACCCATCACCATAAAAGGCGTAAGTGCCAGGCGCTTTTACAGAATTACCAGCGTGGGTGCACCAGCGGTAAGCAGCGCCATTGTGGTACTTACGTACGGCTCAGACGATGGCGTAACCGATGCTGCATCTCTAAGAATGGTGAAGAATGATGGCCTTACCAATTGGATAGACTTGGGTGGTGTTGGTTCGGGCAATGGAGCCGGTACCATTATATCGAATGTAAACTTCACCAGTTTTGGCGATTTTGCTTTGGCCAATGCTGCAGGCGGAACCAATGTGCTGCCGGTAAAATGGTTGCAGGTAAATGCCACCCCACAAAACAAACAGGTATTAATATCATGGAAGATTAGCGAGGAACACAATGTCAGCCAATATACCGTAGAACATTCTGCCGATGGAATTTCTTTTAGTACTATCACAACCGTAAATGCCACAACGGTATTGGCAGCTGAAAAGCAATATGAAGCCATTGATAACTATCCGCTGAGAGGCGTTAATTACTACCGCATCAGAGAAACGGATAAGGATGGCCGTTATACGTACAGTAAAATTGTACAGGTAACTGTAACTGATGCCGCCTCGTTTACGGTATTGCCAAACCCGGCCACTACCACCGTCACAATTCAGAGCAATGCGCCAGTTCAGCAACTGGATTGTTATAACAGCAGCGGGCAGCTGGTATACCAGGCAAGACACCTTGCAAACCGGCACACCATAGATGTACAAAGCTGGGCTGCGGGTGTGTACCACCTCAAAATGATAAGCAGCGGAAAAGTGGCCACCACCAGGTTTGTAAAAACCCGGTAACCATGGGTTCAGCCCTGTGCCATTTGCCGCCCTAAGGGTTTTTCAGTAAAGTTTCGACAGATAGTCCAAATCTGCCTTTGATTACCCGGTGTTGTATACACTAAATGCTCCAAAATCCGTTTAGTAGATGGCTTTTTCATGCGCACCCGCTTTTGTGGCTGCTGCGTGCTTAACAATCCATCTATGAAAAATCTGCTTTGGCTTCTTTTGCTGCTTATTTATTGCTCAACATATGCTCAGACAGGCGATAGAGTTGCCTATTATTACCGCGGCAAGAAAGTGTCATTTCCGGTAAACAATGGCCGGTTGGTTATGCAATTCAGGGGCGGCGAAAACCCCGATACCCGCCGGATGCAACTAGCCGCTTTGCTGAAAGTGCCTGGTTCTGCCATAACACCACTGGCCGGTGCCAGACAGGCCTCAGCAAAACTGCCTGCCGGTTTGGGTAGCGCAAAAATGAAAATGCTTTTATCCTCCCTGCGCAGCCAGGGTTACCTGCAGTTTGTGCATCCATGTATTACAAGCACTTACGGTAAAGATGTGTCTTATGGAGACGAACTGGTAGTGAAGTTAAAAACCAGTACTACAAAGCTTGTGTTCGATAACCTACTGAAACAAGCGGGTTCTAGTATTGTAAAAACATACGCGTTTGCACCGGGCATTTTTATAATTAGTGCAGGCGCAGCCAATGGGTATGATGCCCTTGCTGTAGCCAATCGTTTTTTTGAAACCGGTTTATTTGAATACGCACAGCCAGATTTTACCCTGCTGGATGCACTTTTTACAGACCCAAACGATCCATTGTTCGGCTACCAGTGGGCACAAACCAATACTGGTTCTGCCATTCAATATAGTGGTTCACCTGCCACAGATATGAAAGTGCAGCAGGCCTGGGGCATTACTACCGGTGCCGGTATTACCATTGCCGTGCTGGATGAAGGTGTTGATACTGGCCACGCAGATTTAAAAGCCAATCTTGTACAGGGATTTAATTGCCTAACCGGCACAGCCAATCTGGGCGATGGAAGACCACTCGGTCCGGCCCGCGGACATGGTACTTGTTGCGCAGGTATTATTGCGGCGCTTGCCAATAACAGTACGGGTATTGCAGGGGTGGCACCCGGCAGCAAGATCATCCCCATTAACCTGGCAGCAGCCAACGGAAATTTTACTTCAGAATCAAATATTGCCGCCGGTTTTGATTATGCATGGCAGCACGGCGCAGATGTGATCAGCAATTCATGGGGCGGCGGCACACCCAGCAGTGTGCTGGATGATGCTATTTTACGGGCTGTTACCCTGGGCCGTGGTGGAAAAGGTTCTGTAGTATTGTTTGCTACCGGTAATAACAATGCCGGCCTTAGTTACCCAGCCACCAATGAAAATGTTATCAGCGTTGGCGGTGTTAATATGTGCGGAAGGCGTAAATCGCCCGCCTCAGCTGCGTGTGATGGTGAAGGCTGGGGCGCCAGTTTTGGTACCGGCCTGGATGTGGTGGCACCCTGCGTAAAAATTGCTACTACAGACATCAGCGGCAGCGGTGGATACAATACTGCGGCCGGCAGTGCGGGAGACTATTTCCTTCGTTTCAATGGCACTTCTTCTGCAACGCCCAATACCGCAGGTGTGGTAGCGCTGGTGCTGGCCGCCAATAATAATCTAACGGCCACCGAGCTTCGCAATGTGCTTGAAAGCACCTGCGATAAATTGCCTTCTTACAATTATGCTATGGTGCCCGGCCAGCCAAACGGCAGCTGGAACAACGAGACAGGGCATGGACTGGTAAATGCTTTTACAGCTATACAAACTGCTTTGTCTGGTGGATATTGTAATGTAAAGGTGCAGGCTAAGGGGCCAGCTCGTTTTTGCACCGGCGGCAGTGTAGGCATCTCCGTTATAAACCCTATAGCGGGAACCGTTTACCAGTGGAGAAAAGACGGCATTAATTTGAGCACGGGTACAATGATTACCGCAACAACCGCCGGAAGTTATGAGGTGGTGGCCACCGCGGTTAACGGTTGTGTAGCCGTTTCTGCACCGGTGGCTGTTACAGTGCCCGACAATACGCAGCCCTTGCTGGCCAACGCCGGTATTGATACATTTATTTGCGCAGGACAGTCTGTAAAGCTGGGTGGGGTTGCCCCGGCAGTAAACGGAGCGCCCTGGTTGGCAGAGAAAAGAGCATTTGGTATGGACTGGCAAAGCAACAGTTTTATAAAATTCAGCCTGAATGATCCGCTGCATCTGGATACCATTGCCAGAAATATAGTCAGCAACGCCGATTACACAGCACAGGCATTTTTTACCGGCGGCGATTTTACACCTTACGGTTATTACGCCATTACTGCAAAAACCAACAGGCTAATAAAATTTGATACGGCAACCGGCGCGCAGCAATTAATTGGCATTGCCGCTGCACCAGCCGGTTTTGTATGGTGTGGTATGTCGTGGGATGCATCTACAAAAACATTGTATGCACTGGCATCTTCCGCCGCGGCAAGCCGGCTCTGCGTTATTAACCCGCTTACTGCTGCAGTTGTTCAAACAATACCCGTTGCAGTAGGCCTTACAGAATGGCTCTCTGTCAGCAATGGCGGCCAGTTGTATATTATGTCTGATAACAATTACGTATACAAAGTAGATAAGCAAACAGGAGCAGCCGTTGCATTTCCCAACCACGTTGGCGCAGATGTATTATTTGAGCAGGATGCAGATTTTGACCCGCTCACCGATAGTTTATACATGACTGTGCTGATGCAATCCCAAACCTTTGTAAGCGATCTCAGAACACTTAATACCACAACAGGCGTTTCTACTGTCATAGGCTCACTTGGCAGTTTGTCTGAAATAGATGCCACCGGTATTGCCGGTGCTGGCTATCAATACAATTGGTTGCCCGCTACCGGGCTGAGCAGTGCGACAGTATCGGTGCCGGTAGCCACTCCGCTCACTACAACAACCTATACGCTTAGTGTAACAGATATGTGCGGCAATATTGCCACCAGCCAGGTTACCGTGCATGTAAGCGCGAAGCCTTTAGCTGCCATTACTGCAGCAAGGGATAGTATTTGTGTAGGCGAAAGCGTTAGGCTGATTACAGAAAGCAATACCAATTATGTATATCAGTGGTACCGAAATGGCACAGCCATAGCTGGTGGCACAGATAGTTTTTATCTGGCAACCAATGGTGGTGTGTATGCAGTAAGAATTGTAAACGGAGCTTGTGATAGTCTATCTCTTCCTTTTACAGTAAAAACCTGCCAGCTCAGGCTCAACAACAGCACACCTGCATCGCTATGCGCTACCTGGTTTTACGATAGCGGCGGCCCCAGTGGCAATTATGCTGACGGCCAATCATTTTCCAAAACTATTACTGCGTCAACGCCCGGCAGTTTGCCACAGTTAACACTGACCGATTTTAACACAGAACCAGGTAACGATGTAGTTACAGTATTTGACGGGCCCAATACATCATCGCCGGTCTTGGCGGTGCTGAGTGGTACGCCTGTGCTTCCGCTTGCTTTTACCGGCACATCCGGCGCCCTTACTATACAATTTATAAGCAACGGCACTGTTAATAGCAGCGGCTGGGCAGGCAGCCTGGGTTGTTACCAGCCAACGGTGTATCGCAGTCGTGCTTCCGGCAATGCCAGTGCCACCAGCACCTGGCAGATGAAATGGGCGGGCAATTTTATAGATGCATTTACTATACCCCATGTGTACGATGACAGCATTATTGTGCAACCAGGCCACACCGTTAGCATAGATGAAGTAGTTCAGCTGGATCAGCTTCTGGTGAAAGGCGGGGCAACGCTGAATATTAATGCACCCCTTACACTCAACAACGGCGCAGGCATCGATTTGCAATCTGATGGTACGGTGGTGCTTGGTGCGGCAGGCAATATAAGTGGCACCGGTACCATACTGGTAAATGGTGATTTTAACAATGCTGCCTCCGTTAACAGCCGGGTAAACGTGCCCGTAACCATTGGCGGAAGCATGCCCCAAACTATAATGGCAGGGGCCAACTTTAGCGGTTTGTATATAACCAACCCCGCCGTAAACATAGGGCTGGCTGCCGGCATTGCCATTGATTCTGTAACCATCAATAACGGAACAGGTATGGTAACTATTAGCAGTGTTAGCGGCCCGGCCATGTTTACTATTAACGATTCTCTTTACCTGCAACATGGAAAAATACGGGCAACTGACAACGCAGTTTTAAACATGGCAGCCTCTGCCGTGGTGCGTGGGGGTAATGATAGCAGCTTTGCGCAAGGGCCTGTGCGTTGCAATACCAATGTGGCCGGGTTGAGTACGTTGTTTTTCCCTGTTGGCACTGCTCTATATACGCCAGTGCGGTTGCAAGTAACACATGCCTCGGCCGGGGCATCTGCTTACCAGGCAGAAGCATTCAATGCGGCGCCGGCTAGCCGCAGTTTACCGGCCAGCATCAATGCTGTAAGCACTACAGGTTTTGTGCGCATCAGCAATATGGGTTCGCAACCTGTAACCAGCAGTGCAGTTACGCTGCGGTATGTTGCAGCTGATCTTGTAACAGACCTTGCGGCGTTGCGCATTGCCAAAGACGATGGCGGTAGCGCATGGCTTGATATGGGCGGAACAGATACCGTAGCAGGAGCAGGCACTATGACCACCACGGTAGATATCAATACCTGGGGAGATTTTGTACTGGCCAATGCAACAGGCGGCACCAATGCATTTATAGTAAGATGGCTGCAGGCAGATGCAAACTTGGCAGGAAAACAAATACAACTCAGCTGGAAAATTGGTAATGAAGTAAATATCAGTAAGTATACAGTGGAATGGTCGGCAGATGGAGTATCATTTACAGATCTTACCACTGTACAAGCCACTGCAGGGTTTGCAGCAGAAAAAAATTATGAATCGGCAGACAGGCTTCCTCAAAAAGGCACTAATTACTACCGCATACGGCAAACGGCAAAAGATGGGCGTGGAACCTACAGCAGAATTATGCAGGTAAGCATTAGCGTTACCAATGATTATATTGTATGGCCAAACCCTGCCGTAAGTACAGTACATGTGCAAAACAGACAGGCCATGACGCGGCTGCAATGCTTTAACAGCAATGGCCAGCTTGTGTACGATGTGCGGCCGGGCAGTACGCAACATTCCATTCCGGTACGTCGGTGGTCTGCTGGTGTATATACGCTCAGAATTGCTGGTGGCAGTGCAAATGTGTTAACCAGGTTTGTGAAACAGTAAGCGTAATGTGATGAATATGCTTACCTGCCTGCCGGCAGGCAGGTGTGATAAATGTGCTAATGCCCTTGCGTGGTTTTACAGAACGCAGATTTTCATGGTGGTAATGAAAGGTTATGATTTTTATCAAAGCTTGTAAGACTACTTTGTTCCAATTATGGCAAAACGTAAGTAGGGGCTGGGCTTGCCCAGCCCTATTATATTTGAAAAATATTTTTTGGTACCCTGCAATGCCTGGCGTTGCAACTTTGTCCAAGAACTAAGAACTAAGAACTAAGAACTAAGAACTAAAAACTATTCCTCCTTACTTCCCTTATCCCCAATAAACCACTGTTCTTTGTTTTTAAACAATACATTAAAGGTGGTGAGCGAGCCATAAATACGGGTAACGTATTGCTGCAGGTTTACTTTTTCTTCATCGCTCAGCTTTTTGTGTGCATTGATTTGCTGTTCCATTACCCGCAACCGGTCGCGCAGCATCACAATTTTATGAAAGAAAATATCGATAGGTATCTCTTTTGGCTTTTGGGTTTTATCGGCCGGTTGCAGCAGCATCATGCCGTTTTGCCAACGGTCGCCCAGCGGCACCAGTTCTGTTGTATCGCTCCATTGGCGCAGGATCTTCAGCAGCGATTTTTCTACCGCTGAAGTGGTTTCTACTTCCACAGTTATGTTTTCAGGAATGATCTCATCCAGTTTATTGTCGGTTTTATCAATTTCCTTGATACCGCTATTGATAAAAGAAATTAAATAGGTGGCGTACTTAACGCCCACTATTACACCCGGGCCATGTTGTGTATGCTGCAGGCGTGTGCCAATACCCAATGTTAATTGCTGTTCTTCCATACTGTTAACTTAATTTGAAAGATGATACGTTGTTTTACCGCCTGTTGTATTGAGGCGATTACTTCTTGGTAAATTCATACGGATTGTATTCCACAAAATCTGCCACTTTTACCGTTACGCCCGTAACTTTTCCTCCCACTACTTTAAATGGAAATACGGCTTTGCTGAAGATAGGATCTGAGAAAGTAACGTAAAAACGGTTGCCCCCCAGTGTTTCAAGTTTCGCATACATATTGGGGTGATGAGAAAAATGCATGCGCAGTTCTTTATTTTCCAAAGCCATGCTCATATTGCCGTATACGTCATTAAAATAGGTGCCGGTATAAGCACTGAGCGGTAGTGCCACGGCGTTCTTCAACGCAACTGTGTCTTGCAGGGCCTTGTCTTGGGTGGCTGTTGCGGCGTTACCGGCACTATACCTCGCCAGGTATACATCGCTGTAATTGCGGTAGGGATTGCCCAGGTAAGCGTCGGCAATTTCCCATTTTAATGCCTCATAAAAAGAATTTTGGTCGGTATTGGTAAATACAATGATGCCCAGTTTTTCTTCTGGCAGCATGGTTACGCTGGTTACAAAACCATTTACACCACCGGTATGTGATATAATTTTGCGCCCACTGTATTCTTCCAGCATCCAGCCCAGCCCGTATAAAGTAAAGTGCCCCCTGTTAAACATGTGGCCGCCGTTGCCTAATATAGAATGCGGCCAGCGCGTTTGCGCCAGTGCGGCAGCAGGAATTATTTGTTTATCACCCACCTTGCCGTTGTTTAACTGCATCAGTAGCCATTTGCTCATATCGTTTACAGAAGATCCAATGCTGCCGGCAGGTGCCAGGTTATCGATGGCGCATATGGGTATTTTTATCAGTTTGCCATTGTCTATGGTATGTGGCTGGCATTTGTTGGGTGCGGCCGGATAATCTTTACTCAGTGCAAGCGTATTAGTCATCCCCAACGGGATAAATATTTTTTGTTTTAAATAATCTTCCCACTGCAAGCCGGTTACTTTTGGTATGATTTCACCTGCTGCCAGAAAAGCTGCATTGGTATATCCCCACGTGGTGCGAAACGGATAAACCGCTTTAATGTGTTTCATTTTTTCTATTACTTCGGCGCGGCTCAGGTTGCTCGTCCAGTAAGTAAAATCTCCCTGAAAAGTTTGAAAACCCAGTCGGTGGCAAAGCAAATCGCGCACAATAGCCTGTTCGCCCGCGGCAGTATTATTTAACGCAAACGCCGGTAGCCATTTGGTCACTTTATCATCCAGCGAAAATGTTGCGGGCAAGCTTCCTGCCTGGCTTTCTGTATGCAGCATGGCAAGGGCGGTGGCGGTAAAGGCTTTTGAGTTGGAGCCTATCATAAACAGCGTATTCTCATCTACCTTATCATTACCGTTCATTTCTTTTACCCCATAGCCTTTCATCCACACTACCTGCCCGTCTTTTACAATGCATACTGCAGCACCGGGTACCTGCCATTCTTTAAGCGCTCGGTTGGTATAGGTGTCAAGACTGTCTTTTACAAATGAAGGCAGCTTGTCCTGGGCGGTAGCCATGCAGGTAATCGCCAACAATAAAACAACGCTTACATATTTTTTTCTCATAACGGTCATGTACATGTGTTAGTTATTGATGGCTTGGTAAACAAAATTTTTAATTTTGTCGTGCAGATCACCATGGCGGTTAGGATAAATATTCAGAAATACCTGCCCAACAATTTTTTCTTTGGGGTCTATCCAGTAGCTGGAGCTGAACATGCCGCCCCAGCTGAAGGTACCAGCAGAAACAGGCGTATAGGCGCTGCTTTCTTCAGTTACAATTTCAAAACCCAGTCCAAACTTATCGCCATGTGTAAGGTTAATTGCCCCAACCTGGTTGCTGGTCATCATGCGTACGGCATTGCGACTTAAAATTCTTTTGCCATTGGCTTCGCCTTTATTTAGCAGCATTTGCATAAACAGCGCATAGTCGTAAGCGGTAGAAGAAAGCCCGCCGCCTCCTGAAAAATACGTGCCTTCGGTATTGGGATAATCGCCGTGAAATTCGCCATTTACGCTTGATTGTTCTGGCGCTTGTATTGCCAGGTCCATAGAGTCTGATGTATACAGCGTGGCCAGCCGGTTGTATTTTTCTTTGGGCAGGTAAAAATAGGTGTCTTTCATACCCAGCGGTTCAAAAATACGGGTACGAAAAAATTCAGCCAGTGATTTACCCGATACCACTTCTACCAGGTAACCCAACAGATCTGTATTAAGGCCGTATGTAAATTTTTCGCCGGGTTGGTGAAACAAGGGCAGCGGCCCCAGTTTTTTCATAATATCACCCAACACTGGTTTACCACTCATGCCAATGCCTGCAATAATGCCCGCTTTGGCATAAATGGCATTCATGGGCTTGCTGCCAATTTGCGCATAGCCAATACCGGAAGTATGCGTAAGCAGGTCGCGGATGGTTATTTCGCGCCTGGCAGGTACGGTAGTATAGCTACTGTCTGCTTCATTGAATTTGTCTAGCACCTGTTGTTTTTTAAATTCCGGAATGTATTTGCTTACGGCATCATCCAGCAAAAATTTTCCTTCTTCGTACAATATCATTACTGCTACGCTGGTAATGGCTTTTGTTTGCGAGGCAATGCGGAAAATTTCGTCTTTTTTCATCGGCGTTTTTTTCGCTGCATTATCAAAACCAATGCCTTTGTAGTAAGCCAGTTTGCCATTGCGGTATATAATTACCACTGCGCCGTTGAGCCATTGTTTGTTTACGTATTCCTGTACGGTTTGGTCGATGCGGTTAAGGCGTTCTGGCAGCATGCCTGCGGCGGCAGGTTGTGCTTCTTGTGCTGTTACGGTACATTCGAGTGCTGCTGAAAATAAAAACAGTAATAATAATTGTTTCATGTTTTTAACTAGTTGGGTGAAAGGAAGAGGGAAGTTAGAAGAAAATGAGTAAATGTGTAAATGTGGAAATGTGGAAATGTGCTGATGTGTAAATGTGCTAATGTGAAAATGTGCTAGTGTGGAAATGCCGTGACGCACTGATGGAACGCAGATTGTTATGATTGGGCAGATGAAGGATGATAAGACACTGCCGCTATGCGCTGAGGGAATGCGGATTCGTATGACTCCGCGGATAGTACATCATTCTGATAAAGAGAATGAAGATCAGTAATGTTAGGCGGAGCAAACGCACTTACAACTTACCACTTAAAACTTATCACTATTTAATAGTCGGGGGCAGTTTTTTGCGTACAATGTATTCTTTACCGGCCAGCTTTATGTATTCGGCAAATTCATAGTCGGTAGAAGTGCTGGTAAATTCAAGTGAGGGCCGGTAAATTTTCATAAAATCCTCCTGCGTGGTGCCGGTAAATCCTGTAATCCGCTTTACCAGTGGCTTGGTAAACCGGTGGTCAATAAACTTATCCTGTTCTTCCTGTATCAATCGCTGCTGAAAATGCGCCATCCGGCGGTTCTTCCTGAAATTAAACATGTTGATGAATGCATCCAGGTCGAGCCCCACACCAAAAGAGCCGGAAGCCGGGTTAGATAATGAAATACCTGGTTTTTGGAAATCGAAAGCTTTTGCGTAATCAAGCCGGTTCTGAATGGAATCGCGTTTATAACTGCGCGGTATTATTTTAATTTCTTTAAGTTCGGTAACCGGTACGTGCAGGGAGATATCGAACCCATTAAATGCATTGATGCCGGCTACGGCAAATTTAGGCGTGGGCTTATTGAGGTAAGAGAACCAGATGGAATCTGTTTCGTTTACCAAGATGGTGTAAGCGCCCGTAGAATCTGTTACGGTACCAACGCCGGACGTGCTAAGCACGGTTACCGCCGAAAGCGGCTGGGTACGGCTCATATCATACACTTTTCCTTTTATAATTACCTGGGCAGCAGCTTGCCGGCATGGTAACAACAAAACAAAACAAAAGAATACCAACAGGCTATGTTTGCTTTTCAAATGCAAGTGGTGGATTTGGTGTGATATTAAGATAATGTAATCAACAATTACCGTGCAAGGGTGCTTTTAACTAGGTTTTTACAGTTTGCACTGTTTTTTCAATAATGGAGGGGTAGTTGGCATGTTCCAGCAAATGAATTTTTTGCGCAAGCGTGGCGGGGGTGTCATTGGCCTCTATGGGGCAGCGGGCCTGGAAGATGATATTGCCATGGTCGTACCATTCATCTACAAAATGTATGGTGATGCCGCTTTCTTTTTCACCTGCGGCAATAACCGCCTCATGCACAAAATTGCCGTACATGCCTTTGCCGCCAAATTTTGGTAGCAACGCGGGATGTATGTTGATGATCCTGTTAGAAAAAGCGCTTACCAGGGGTTTTGGGAGCTTCCAGAGAAAACCGGCAAGTACAATAAAGTGAATGCCCAGGGCTTTCAGCTCATCTGTATACGCATTGCCCTGCATAAACTTTTCTTTTTCTATTAATAAGACAGGTATGTTTTCGCGGGCGGCTACATCAATAACCCCCGCACCCGGTTTATTACAAACAATCAACGCTACTTTCACGGCCGGGTGTGCCTTAAAATGCTGGATGATTTGTTGCGCATTGGTACCCGTGCCTGAGGCAAAAACGGCCATTTGAATCATAGGCAGCAAAAATAAGTTTTAAGTTGTAAGTTATAATTAGTAAGTGCGTGCGCGCTGTATTTCCAGGAGAAGAGGCGAAGACATGCTACCGTAATGCAACGCACGGAACTATGACTTATGAAAGCATGCGTGTTGAACTCCAGATAACTCAAAACCCATCAGGTAAAAGGACTTAAAACTTACCACTTAAAACTTAGAACTTTCCTGATGATTTTTTTCTCAAAGCGCCAGAAGAAAGCAAATTGGCCAAGCAGGAAGGCGGTAGCTAATAAGATAACCTGGTAACCAAAAATCAGCACGGCCAGGCGTAATAATAGTTTCCATAACCAAAAAGTGGCATCGGTCATACCGGCCCACGCAGTAATGGTTCGTGAAACCCAGGCAGTGACGGTGCCGGTGATGGCAAAAACCAGCAGAATGCAAAACAATTGCCATCCGCTTACATTCCATTTTTGTTGTAGGCGCCTGATCATATTAATAGAGGTGGCGCAAAGATGAGCAAAAAAATCAAGGTTACTAACACGTGTTAAGGTGTTATAAAACGGGTGACAAATACATGACACTGATCAAATGACGATAGTAAAAATCGGCTGAAACCCGCGCCAGTAGCGGAAAAAAAAATTTTTGGGATGTTGGTATTTTGTTAAAATCCTGACTTATTTTTGCAACCAGTAAGGCAAGTTTTTCCACATAATTACCTGATACAAAGAGCTTATGATTTATCATAGACCAACCGCAAAATTTCTATACCTCAATGTCTTCCTCTTCTTATTTTTAGTTTCAGGTTTCACTTCATCAGCCCAGGCAGATATTGCTGCCGGAAAAACGCTGTTTTCTAATAATTGCGCATCCTGCCACAACCCCATTAAAGATGCTACCGGGCCTGCATTGCAAGGTGTTTCTCAGCGTGTTCCTGATAAAGCAAAATTACACGCCTGGATCAGGAATAACAACGCCGTAAGAGCTTCCGGAGACCCTTACTTTACCGCACTGTTCAATAAGTGGAACAAAACTCCGATGAATCAGTTCACCAGCCTTAGTGATGCTGAGATTGAAAATATTATCGGTTATGTTGAAACGTACAAGGCGCCAGTTGCTACCCCCGAGGGCGGCGGCGGCAAACAGGAAGAAAGCGATAACTCTTTATTATACGGCATCCTTACCCTTATTTTAGCCGTAATCACCCTTATTTTATTACAGGTAAACGCCAACCTCAAAAAGTTATCAGACGATAAAGAAGGCGTTCCCGCCCATGAGCCGGTGCCTTTCTATCGCAACAAAGCTTATATAGCCACTTTTGCAGTAGTGTTGTTTATCATCGGCGGATATTATACCATTCAGGGCGCCATTGGCCTTGGCAGAAATAAAGATTACCAGCCAGAACAACCTATCTATTATTCTCATAAAGTACACGCCGGCGTAAACCAGGTAAGCTGTTTGTATTGCCATGGAGGCGCTTATGAAGGCAAACATGCCAACGTACCATCAGTAAATGTGTGTATGAACTGTCATATGACCATTAATGAGTACGGTGCAGCTAGCGAGAAACTCTACCGCGAAGACGGTACAGAGGTAAACGGTACCGCAGAAATTCAGAAAATTTACGCCGCGGCCGGTTGGGATCCCAAACTGAAAAAATATACCGGTAAAGAAAAGCCCATCGAATGGGTTAAAATTCATAACCTGCCTGATCACGTTTATTTTAATCACTCCCAGCATACCCGCGCAGGCAAAGTACAATGCCAAACCTGCCATGGTCCCATACAGGAAATGCCCGAAGTAAAACAGTTTGCCGACCTCAGCATGGGCTGGTGCATCAACTGCCACCGCGAAAGCAAGGTTAACTTTTACAACGCGGAAACCGGTGAGGGCAACAAATTTTACAGCATCTACGAAAGCTTTCACAACGATTTGAAAAATAAAAAAGTAGATAGCGTAACCGTGGAAATGATTGGCGGAACAGAGTGCCAGAAATGTCACTATTAAGCCCAACGCTGAGAAGAGCGTCATCAGTGGCTATTTTTAAAAGAATTCATACTTAATCACAAATAATCCCGCATCATGTGGGATAAGGGGCTAAAATTATGAGTAAAAAGTACTGGCAAAATTTCGGAGAGTTTAACAATTCAGACGCTTTTCAGGAGCAGGCCAAAGATGAGTTTCCTTCTGCATTGCCTTTTGAAGGCGAAGCCTTAGCCGATGCCAAAACTCCCCGCAGGGATTTTTTAAAATATGTAGGCTTTAGCACCGCCGCAGCTGCCATAGCCGCTGGTTGTGAAGTGCCCCTGAAAAAAGTGATTCCGTACGTAAATAAACCACAGGATCTTACCCCCGGGATATCTGATTACTACGCCACCACCTATATTTCTGGTAGCGATGTAATACCTGTTGTTGCCAAAGTAAGAGACGGAAGACCCATAAAGATTGAAGGAAATGAATTGTCTGAAATAACTGGTGGCGGTACTTCTGCCCGTGTGCAGGCTTCCGTGCTCGATTTGTACGATACAGCCCGTTTGCGTTTTCCATTGGCAGACGGCAAAGAAGTAAGTTCGTTAGAAGCATTTGATAAAATGGTGGCCAGCGCTATAGCCGGTTCAGCCATTGCATTGCTCACTCCTACCATCACATCGCCCACTACTAAACAAATTATTGCAGAATTTCTGGCCAAATACCCCGGTAGCCGCCACGTTCAATACGATGGTATTTCGTACAGCGGCATACTAACCGCCAACGAAGCAGCATACGGCAAACGCGCCATCCCCTCTTATCATTTTGAAAAAGCAAAAGTGGTGGTAAGCCTGGGTGCAGATTTTCTGGGCAGCTGGATAAACCCGGTAGAATACCAGCGTGGCTATACCAAACTGCGCAAGATAGACGAGAAGAATATTGAGATGAGCAAGCATTACCAGTTTGAAAGCATGATAAGCATGACTGGTGCCAATGCCGACGAGCGCTTTACCCACAAACCTTCAGAAAGCGGTGCAGTGGCCTCAGCTTTACTGGCCGCCCTCACAGGTCAGGCAGCAAGCGGGGTAAGTGCATCCGTAAAAAAAGGAATTGATAAAGCAGCTAAAGATTTGCTTGCCAGCAAAGGTGCAGCCCTTGTGGTAAGTGGCAGTAATAATACAAATATCCAGCTCATTGTAAACGCTATCAACGAGGCCATCGGCGCAAATGGTACCACCATCAACTGGGCGGCACCATTGCTTACCAAACAAGGCATTGATGCAGATATGGCTACCCTGCTGGCAGATATGGAAGGCGGAAGAATTGGCACCCTGCTGATTTACGATGCCAACCCCGCGTACGATTATTTTGATGCCGAGCGATTTAAAGCGGCTCTTAAAAAAGTAAAAACTACCGTGTCTTTCAACGAGCGGCTCGACGAAACCACGGAACTGGTTAAATATGTTTTACCTGCCCACCATTACCTGGAAAGCTGGGGCGATGCAGAAATAAAGCCCGGTTCTTTCAGCATGATGCAGCCAACCATCAACCCGCTGTTTAAAACACGCCAGTTGCAAGACACCTTATTAAAATGGTCTGGCAATACAACCGGTTACCACGATTATTTCAAAAATTATTGGGTAACCAAACTGGGCAGCGAAGAGAATTATGAAAAAGCGTTGATGACCGGTGTGCAGGAAACAGTGGCTACACCGGCCGGTGGTACTTTCAGCAGCGCAAAAACTGCAGAAGCCGTTGCCGCAGTTAGCACCGCTAAGAAAGGTGGTAAATACGAACTGGTATTGTATCAAAAACCGGTATTGGGCGATGGCCGCCAGGCTAATAACCCCTGGTTGCTGGAAACACCCGACCCCATTACAAGGGCTACCTGGGATAATTATGTGATCATGTCCCCATCGCTCGGTAAAGAATTGCTGGGCGTTGATATAGCTGATCGCAAACAGGCAGATACATTTGAAGTAAATCCCGATAAACCGGTGGTGAAGATTACGGTTGGCAAAAACCAGCCTGTATTGTTGCCCGCATTAATTATACCCGGTGTTGAAGCCAATACCATTGCCATTGCCGTTGGTTACGGACGAAACGCTAAATCGGGCCGCGCTACTGTTGGCGCCGGTAAAAACGTATACCAGTTTGCATTGGGCGGAGATTTTAATGTGGCCGATGTAACGATTGAAAAAACTACTGAAAGTTATAAAGTTGCACAAGGCCAAACCCACAGCTCTTACGAAGGCCGTGTGGAAGTGGTGAAAGAAATGAGGCTGGCGGATTTTAAAAGCAGACCTACCGAGATACTGGAAGAAAGGGAACATGAACTGAAACCCTGGGGCGGATTGGAGAAGTTTGCCGAAGAAGGTACCATTTACCCCAATTTTGAAAAGCCCGGTATTAAATGGGGCATGAGCATCGACCTTAACAGCTGCTTTGGCTGCGGTGCGTGTGTGGTGGCCTGTACGGCAGAGAACAATGTTGCCGTGGTAGGTAAAAGTGAAGTATTGCGTTTTCACGATATGGCCTGGCTGCGCATAGACCGTTACTTTAGCGGTAACCCTGCAGAACCGGATAGCATTCAGACTATTTTTCAGCCCATGCTTTGCCAGCATTGCGATAATGCGCCTTGCGAAAACGTTTGCCCGGTAGCTGCCACCAACCACAGCAGCGAAGGCCTTAACCAAATGACGTATAACCGTTGCATTGGCACCCGCTATTGCGCCAATAACTGTCCATATAAAGTACGCCGTTTTAACTGGGCCGATTATACCGGCGCAGACAGCTTTCCGCACAACCAGGATCAGCAACTGGTAGGTCATTTGGATGATACCGTGCTGATGATGAACGATGACCTTACGCGCATGGTGCTCAACCCCGATGTAACCGTAAGAAGCCGCGGCGTTATTGAAAAATGTTCTTTCTGCGTACAACGCCTGCAGGAAGGTAAACTAAAAGCCAAAAAAGAAAACCGTACACTAACTGATAAAGATGCAAAAACAGCCTGCCAGCAGGCCTGCGCTGCAGACTCTATTGTGTTTGGTAATGTAAACAATAAAGACAGCCAGGTAAGCACCGTACGCCGCGAAAACAAACACCGCTTGTTCTATTCGCTTGAGCAGTTGCACGTGTTGCCCAATGTAAATTACCTGGCCAAAATACGTAATACAGATTTGCTAACAGGCGTAACCGAGAGTTTTGATACTGAAAGCAGCGGTGGTGGCGCTGGCGAAGCAAGACCTGCTGCAGAACACGATAAAAAAGACAAGTAATACCAGGCGAATAAAAGTTAACAGGAATAGATAAAAGTTCATTTTTGAAATCGTTACAAGCTCGCAGCCCACAGCTAACAGCTCAAAGCTTTTAAAATATGTCATTACTCAGATACGAATCTCAGGTACGCGAACCATTGGTGACAGGCGCAAAAACCTATCACCAGGTTACAGAAGACATTATCAGACCCATAGAAATGAACCCAAGCCGTTTATGGTATATTGGTTTTTTCATCTCTGTGGCACTGTTGTGTTTTGGTATCTTCTCTGTAACCATGGAGGTTACCTACGGTGTGGGGCAGTGGAACCTTGGTAAAACAATTGGTTGGGGATGGGATATCACCAACTTCGTTTGGTGGGTAGGTATCGGTCACGCAGGAACGCTGATTTCGGCCATCTTGTTATTGTTTCGCCAGGGCTGGAGAACCGGTGTAAACCGCGCCGCTGAGGCCATGACCATTTTTGCAGTAATGTGCGCCGGTCAGTTTCCAATATGGCACATGGGCCGTGTATGGATGGCTTTCTTTGTAATGCCTTACCCCAACACAAGAGGTCCTTTATGGGTAAACTTCAACTCGCCGTTGCTTTGGGACGTATTTGCGATATCTACTTACTTCACCGTTTCATTATTGTTCTGGTACGCAGGTTTGCTGCCAGATTTGGCTACCGTGCGCGACAGGGCGAAACTGAAATGGAGAAAAATGATGTATGGTGTGCTTAGTTTTGGATGGACAGGTTCTACCAAACACTGGCAGCGTCATGAAAGTTTGTCGCTGGTACTGGCAGGCCTCAGTACACCACTGGTATTGTCTGTACACACCATTGTATCGTTTGACTTTGCCACTTCTATCGTTCCCGGATGGCATACCACCATCTTCCCTCCTTACTTTGTGGCCGGTGCGGTATTCTCTGGTTTTGCCATGGTGCAAACACTGTTGCTCATTACCCGCAAAGTATTAAAGCTGGAAGATTATATTACGCTGGAACATATTGAAGTAATGAACAAGGTAATAGTGCTCACCGGTTCTATAGTGGGTGTGGCATATATCACAGAATTGTTCATCAGCTGGTATGGCCAAAACCCATATGAAGCAGCTGCGTTCAGAAACCGCTGGGATTTGTCTACACCGTATGCCTGGAGCTACTACATCATGATGGGCTGTAACGTATTGTCGCCCCAGTTCTTCTGGTTTAAAAAATTACGCCGCAACCTGTTGTTTACTTTCTTTATGAGTATACTGGTGAACGTGGGTATGTGGTTTGAGCGTTTTGTAATTATAGTAACTTCTATCTATCGCGATTACCTGCCCAGCAGCTGGAGTACTTATTACGCACCCAGTATTTACGAAGTAGGATTTTACATGGGAACCTTTGGATTGTTCTTTACCTGTTATTTCCTGTTTTCTAAATTCTTCCCGGTAATTGCGCTGGCGGAAATCAAACATATCCTGAAGAAGAATGGCGAAAGCTATAAGAATAATATGACCCGCATTGATGCACAACCCGCTGATGAGTTTGCTCATGAGCATGCGCATGACCACGGGGTATAACAAATACGAAATCGTTTCATGGCCAATAGCCAAAAGCTATCAGCTAAAAGCAACAATATGAGTGTAAAAAAATTTATCGTTGGCTGTTTTGATGAAGAATCTGCGTTGTTCTCTGCAGTGAAGAACGTACGCAAAAGCGGCTATAAGATCTACGACGTATATACGCCATTCCCTATTCATGGCCTCGACAAAGTAATGGGCTTGCGCGATACCAGCCTGCATACCGCGGGTTTTATATACGCTATTACAGGTACGTCTACCGCGCTGTCTTTTATCAGCTGGGTATTTACAAAAGACTGGCCGTTGAATATTGGGGGTAAACCGCATTTTGCATTACCCGCCTGGATACCCATTATGTTTGAGCTTACCGTATTGTTTTCTGCAGTAGGTATGGTGCTTACATTTTGTTATCTCTGCCAGCTGGCACCGTTTGTAAAAAAACACCATTTTCACCTGCGCGCTACAGATGATCTGTTTGTAATGGTTATTGAAACTACTGCCAAAACAAATGAAGCAGATGTGCTTTCTTTTTTGCAGAAACAAGGTGCGGTAGAAACAAATGTACAGGAAGCAGAAAGTGGCTGGTGGCTGGGCCGGTACGACCGCGACAGCCTGCCTTTTGAAGTAAGGGAAGCAAACGTATAAGCACAAATTTGAAACGATTTTTTATTTCAACACAGATGAAGAAATTATCAATCATAGCAATTGTAACTGCGGGTATCGTACTTATACAAAGCTGCAGCGATGTTAAACGCAAACCTAACCGGGTGTATATGCCCGATATGGCGTACAGCGTAGCAGTGGAAACATATGCTGATCATAGCAGGCTGGCAGATTCCGGCATTTTTTACAATGCCAGGCCGGTAGATGGTACCGTGAAACGCGGAGAAGAGGTGCATTATGAAATGTTGAAAGATACCACCGGCAGTTATAATACATCAGCAAGTCGCAAAAACCTATTGGGAGCGTTAGATAAAGAACAGGCAGTGGAAGCAGAAAGGCTGTTCCTGGTAAACTGCGGTATTTGCCACGGGCAAAAATTAGATGGCAATGGCCCTCTGTATAAAGATGGCAATGGCCCATATGCTGCAAAGCCTGCTAACCTCAGCGGAAGCGATGCCAAATATGTAACCATGGCCGATGGTACTATGTTTCACTCTATTACTTATGGAAAAGGTGCCATGGGCAGTTATGCATCACAGGTATCTCCCAAACAACGTTGGATGATTGTGAGCTATATCAGATCAAAACAAGGCGGTGCGGCATCGCCTGCAGCTGCAGGTGCAGATTCGGCAGGTGCAAAAAAGCCGGCAGCAGCAGGCGCCGATTCCACAGCCGCAAAAAAACCGGTTGCAGCAAAATAAGAGACCTATTATCTAGATTGAACGATTATAAATTTATTGCGCATGTCGTCATTTAAAGAGCATTTTGAGATTCCTTCTAAGTACAAAACCTGGTCAATGGCCCTCATGGGTATTGGTGTGCTGTCTGTAATAGTGGGTTTTGTAATGTATGGTACCGGCGATGAAGAACACCAGGCCCGTTTTTGGGGAACCATGTTGCAGAACAGTGTTTATTTTTTGCTGATTTGTAATGCCGCCATGTTCTTTATTTGCGCTACCACACTGGGTATGGGCGCCTTCCAGATGGCCTTCCGCCGTGTTACCGAAGCCATCTCTGTAGCGGTGATTCCATTGGGTGTTATTGCGCTGATAGTATTACTGTCGCTTATTTTTGGCCACCAACATCATATTTATCATTGGCTTACACCCGGAGACGACAAAATAATAAAAGGCAAAAGCATTTTCCTTAATGCCAATTTCTTTGTCATTTGGACGATACTAACCATTGCGCTCTGGATTGTATTGGGTTATAAAATGAGAAGCCTCTCACGCGAGCTGGATGAAAATCCTTTACCTGATGTGGAAAGCGGTAAAAAATACATTTTTAAAAATACGGTGTGGGCTTCATTGTTCCTGGTATGGTTTGCATTAACAGTTGCATCCACCATTCCCTGGTTGTGGCTCATGAGTATAGACGCACACTGGTATTCTACCATGTACAGCTGGTATACTTTTGCCAGCACGTTTGTAGCCGGTATGTCGCTCATTGCCATCTTTGTTATTTACCTGAAGAACAAAGGTTACCTGGAGCTGGTGACTGAAGAGCACCTGCACGATATTGGTAAATTCATGTTTGCATTTTCTATCTTCTGGACTTACCTGTGGTTTAGCCAGTACATGCTGATCTGGTACAGTAACCAGCCAGAAGAAACGATTTATTTTATAGACAGGATTGGCAACAGGGAACATGGAAATGGTTTCAAAGGCCTTTTCTTCCTCAACCTGATCATTAATTTCCTTTGCCCTATTTTGATACTGATGCGCAGGGGTTCAAAAAGAAATTATACCACGATGACGTTTATGGCGGCCCTGATTATTTTTGGCCACTGGCTCGATTTTTACCAGATGGTATTTCCGGCACTTACAAAAGATGCCAACGGACAAACACATGCCAACCTTAACTTTTTTGATTTTGGTGTGGCTGCAGGTTTTGTAGGGCTGATTATGTTTTCTACCGCCAGGGCACTTACCAAAGCGCCGATGGCTGCTAAAAACCATCCGTTTTATAAAGAAAGTATTATTCACCATACATAATTAAAATACGGCAGCGATTTGATTTCCCGCAGCGGAATTGAACGGAACACTTAAACAAAAACACCAGCGGGAATATTTATTTTAAAACTTTGTATAAATCATTAAGCGGTTATGTCTTTAACAACCATTTTTATATTGACGATTTTGTTGCTGGGATTTCTTATCACCTTCCAGATAGCAAAGGCAAGTGAGTATGTGGGGATATTGAAAGGAGAAAAGAAAACACTTGAGCAGAATAACCGTATCAATGCATTTTTACTGGTGCTTTTTATGGTGGGTGGGCTTATTGGTGTATACTGGTGCCATGAATTATTTAAAGGAAAAATATTGGGCGATGCCGCTTCCGATCACGGTGAGAAAATAGATAAAATGCTACACCTGACCGTTATCATTACCGGTGCCGTTTTTGTACTTACCCAGGTATTGCTGTTCTGGTTTGCGTTTAAATACCAGTATTCAGAAAAAAGAAAAGTATACTACCTGCCCCACAACAATACCCTTGAGTTGATTTGGACAGTTGTTCCGGCTATATTTCTTACGGTATTGGTGGGTTATGGTTTATTCTACTGGTTTAAAATAACCGGCGATCCTCCCAAAAACGCCATGGTTGTAGAAATAACCGGCAAACAGTTTAACTGGATAATGCGCTACCCGGGTAAAGACAACGAGTTTGGCAGAAAATATTATAAGAATATCAGCGATGCAGAAGATAACACGCTTGGCCTTATCTGGACAGATGTGCCTGCATTAAACCTGAAGGCAGATAAGTTTGCGCAGGATGATATTGTTACAGATAAGCTGATGCTGGTAGCCGGTAAGCCGGTAAAACTGGTTATCAATTCAAGAGATGTTATTCATGATGTGGGACTAGTGCATTTTCGTATGAAGATGGACGCAGTACCCGGTACACCCACCACCATGTGGTTTACACCTTTGTATACCACCAAAGAGATGAAGGTAAAAACCAACAATCCTGATTTTGTGTATGAAATTTCCTGCGACCAGATGTGCGGTAAGGGCCACTACTCAATGAAAGGACAGGTGGAAGTAGTTACCCAGGCAGAGTATGATGTATGGCTGATGTCGCAAAAACCAAAGTACCAGACGGCGGTAGTGGATAAAGAAAATGAAAAAAACGCTAAACCGGCGGCAGATACTGCAAAAACGGCTGCTGCACCTAATATGGGGCCCGATGCGGTAGCGGTTAAGAAATAAATACGATCCAATAAAAGGGGCGAACGATTATGTTACCCGATAAATGAATTTTTGATATGAGTAATGAAGCCATAATACACGGAGCAGAGGTACATACTTCACATGATGCACATCATGATGAACACCATGTACACCATCACAAAGAAACGTTTATTACCAAGTATGTATTCAGCCAGGATCATAAAATGATTGCCAAGCAATTTTTAATTACTGGTATCATCTGGGCGTTTTTGGGCGGTTTGATGTCTGTATTGTTCCGCTTACAATTGGGTTATCCAGACCAGTCTTTTCCCTGGTTAGAAGATATACTGGGTCATTGGGCAAAAGGCGGTAAAATTCAACCAGAATTTTATTATGCCCTGGTAACCATGCACGGTACGGTGTTGGTGTTCTTTGTATTAACGGCCGGATTGAGCGGTACCTTTGCCAACTTTCTTATTCCACTGCAGATAGGAGCGCGGGATATGGCATCGCCTTTCCTTAATATGCTTTCTTATTGGTTTTTCTGGCTGGCCAGTATTGTAATGTTGTCTTCTTTATTTGTGCAAACCGGTCCGGCAAGTGGGGGATGGACTTCTTACCCGCCATTGAGTGCACTCGGTGGGGCCTCAGAAGGTTCAAAAATGGGTGTAGACCTCTGGTTAATCAGTATGGCGCTCTTCGTGGTATCATCGCTGTTAGGAGGTTTGAACTATATTTCCACCATTCTTAACATGCGTACCAAGGGTATGAGCATGACCAGGATACCGCTTACCATCTGGGCATTGTTCTTTACAGCGGTGTTGGGTGTACTGTCGTTCCCCGTATTGTTGAGCGGTTTCATACTGTTGTTGTTCGACCGTCATGGTGGTACCAGTTTCTATTTGTCAGATATTTACCTGGCTTCCGGCGAGGCCCTGCCCAATGAAGGTGGTAGTGCCATTCTCTTTCAGCATTTGTTCTGGTTCTTAGGTCATCCTGAAGTATACATTATCTTATTGCCAGCCATGGGTATGGTATCAGAAATATTGTCTACCAATTCCCGCAAACCCATTTTCGGATATATGGCAATGGTAGGCTCGTTGTTTGCTATCGCCATCCTGGCCTTCCTGGTATGGGCGCACCATATGTTTGTAACCGGGCTTAACCCTTTCCTGGGTTCTGTATTTGTGTTGCTTACCTTATTGATTGCGGTACCCAGTGCCATCAAAGTATTCAACTGGTTAACTACATTGTGGCGGGGTAATATCCGCTTTACGCCCGGTATGTTATTCTCTATTGGTTTTGTGAGCCTGTTTATTTCAGGTGGTTTAACCGGAATCTGGCTGGGTAACTCTTCACTGGATATTCACCTGCACGATACTTATTTTGTAATTGCGCATTTCCATATTGTAATGGGCGTGGCATCGTTCTTTGGCATGTTTGCCGGTATTTATCACTGGTATCCAAAAATGTATGGCCGCTACCTCAACAATACCATGTCTTATATCCACTTTTGGGTAACCATTGTTGGAGCATATCTTATTTTCTGGCCCATGCACTACGAGGGATTGGCAGGTTTGCCCCGCCGTTACCTCGATTACAGCAGCTGGGTAAGCTTTAACCAATTTGGCGGCTTAAACAGGTTTATTTCTATTGTGGCCATGATTGTGTTTGGTGTACAGTTGTTGTTTGTGTTTAATTTCTTCTATTCCATCTTTAAGGGCAGAAGGGTTACCACACTTAACCCCTGGGGTTCAAACACGCTTGAATGGACAACGCCTATACGCCCAGGCCACGGTAACTGGCCCGGCGAAATTCCGGAAGTGCACCGCTGGGCATATGATTACGGTAAAGACGGAAGAGAATTCATACCGCAAACCGAACCGGTAGGCGTGAATGAAAGCAACCATTGATTTTTTAAATAATTGCCTGCAAGGGAAAGGAAATAACATGTAAATAAACAATCTTGCCCTGATGTTTGATTATCGGGGCATTTTGTTAAAGTACAGCAAGATTGATAATAAGATAATCGGGTTCAGGCTAATACTGTGGGTAGAGTCTGGTAAGTGTGCAGGATAATACAAACCCATGAGGAATTATTGAATGCAAAAGGAAATCAGCAATACTTCAAGTTCTTTTACATTGGCCAGCAAGCTGCGCGATTATATGATGCTTGTAAAATTCAGCCTTACATTCATGGTTGTTTTTTCAGCCGTAATCAGCTACCTGCTGGCGCCGAAAATTGTAGGATTTAATGCAAAGATGATCCTGCTGTTATTTGCAGGCGGATTTCTGGTAACCGGTAGTGCCAATACCATTAACCAGGTAGTTGAGCGCAATACCGATGCAATGATGAAACGTACAGCAAAAAGACCGCTGGCAAGTGGCAGAATGAGCGTAACAGAAGGATGGACATTTGCGATTGTGGCAGGTGTACTGGGCGTTTTTATATTATGGTATTTCTTTAACGCACTGTCTGCCGGCCTGGCCGCATTTAGCCTGTTTCTCTATGCATTTATCTATACACCGCTGAAAAAGGTAAACTCTATTTCTGTACTGGTGGGTGCCGTGCCCGGTGCATTGCCCTGTTTAATTGGATGGGCAGCCGGTAACGATGCGTTGAGTGCAGGTGGATGGGCATTGTTTGCCATACAGTTCTTTTGGCAGTTTCCGCATTTTTGGGCCATTGCCTGGATAGCGCACAAAGATTATTCAGGAGCTGGTTTCAAACTGTTGCCAAGTGTAGAAGGGCCTACTAAATATTCAGCTATACAGTCCATCATTTATTCACTGTTGCTGATACCGGTTGGGGTGTTGCCATATGTTTTTGACATGAGCGGGGTGGTAAGTTTTGTAATTGTGTTTATAGCCAACGTGTTGATGGTATGGCAAAGCGTAAGGTTGTATAAAGAAATGGAACTGAAAGCGGCAAGAAGAGTGATGTTTAGCAGCTATATTTATTTGCCCATTGTGTTGCTGGCATTGCTGGCAGATAAATTGCACCCGGCAAGAATAGCCATGGCAGACATGATGCAGCTGGTACAAATGGCGGTCAGTTAAAAGTTAACGGATTAAAAAAATGGTGACAAACAGTATTTTGAAGCAGTATAAGAATGCCCCATCTGGTAATGAGGGCCAGCGAAAAAAGATTCATCCGTATAAATTTACCTTATGGGTGGGTATTGGCAGTATCATTATGATGTTTGCCGGCTTTACCAGTGCCTATATCGTAAAGCGCGAGCAGCCTGGTTGGATTGGTTTTAGCATGCCCGTTATATTCTGGTATTCCACTGCGGTAATGGTGCTCAGCAGTATTACCATGCAAATGGCTTTGTCTGTGTTCCGCAACCGCGATATGGGTAAATACCGGAACCTGATAGCCGTTACCACCGGACTGGGTATTCTTTTTGTGGTATTGCAGGTAATAGGTTACTGGCAATTAAATCACCTGGGTGTTAAAGTAGAAGGTTCTGGTGGCGGCGTATTCTTTATTATCATTTTTGGTTTGCATGCGCTGCATGTGTTGGGAGGAATCATTACCCTGATAGTTTTATTCTTCAGGGCATTGAGCAGCAGGGTTAGAAACTACAATTCGGTGCCCGTAGAAGTAGCAGCCACCTATTGGCATTTTGTTGATGTGCTTTGGGTATACCTGTTTGTTTTCTTTATTCTAATACAATAAAAAAGGCGGCTGGTGGTAGTAAAAATATATTGGTTAGCTGAATGATATTTTAAATTTGCGAACTTATTCAAACAACTCTCATGTCACAAACAATTACGGCAGACAGAAAATGGTGGAGCGGTGGTAAAAGCCCTTTCAATGTGGAGTATGGTAAACTGATGATGTGGTATTTTCTGATGAGCGATGCCTTTACTTTTGGTGCCTTTCTTATTTCTTACGGTACCATTCGGTTTGCAAGCAATAGCTGGCCCGACCCCAATGAAGTGTTCCGCACATTCCCCGGTGTTGAAGGAAACATGCCCATTCCATTGGCGTTTGTGAGTTTGATGACGTTTATTTTGATCATGAGCTCTGTAACCATGGTACTGGCAGTAGGCGCCGGTCATGCCAACGATAAAAAGAAAGTGTTGGTGTATATGGGTTGGACCATCCTGGGTGGTATTGCATTTTTGAGCTGCCAGGCATGGGAGTGGACGCACCTGCATGGTGAAGGCGCCTGGTGGGGAAAAAATCCATTTATGAATATCGATGGATCACAATCGACCACCAACTTTACCAATTTCTTTTTTACCATCACCGGTTTTCATGGCTTTCACGTTTTCTCTGGTGTGGTCATTAATATCATTATGTTCATCATGACCTGGCAGGGCGTTTTTGAAAGAAGGGGCCACTACCTCATGATAGAAAAAGCCGGTTTGTACTGGCACTTTGTAGACCTGGTATGGGTATTTGTATTTACCTGTTTTTATTTGTTCTAGTATATTAATTTACTAGCGTCATAAGATTAGTGTTTATTCGTTTCATTCGTTCTTATTAGCGTTCAAAATAAAGTAGTTATGGAAAATTTACACGGAGCCGCGGAAGTACATCACGATGATGCGCACACATTTGATACCAAGGCCATCTGGAAAACATTCAGGATACTGTTGTACATTACCCTGTTTGAACTGGTGCTGGCGATTGGCTATTACTCTATGGAAAGCTCTCTGGGCAACAACATTCACCTGGTAAAGTATATCCTGAATGGCGTATTTATTATACTAACACTGGCAAAGGCGTTTTTCATTGTTGCTGAATTCATGCACCTTGGCCACGAGTTAAGAAATCTTATTATGACCATCGCTATACCTGCCTTATTGTTTCTCTGGTTTATTGGCGCATTTTTATGGGATGGCAACTCCTATAAAAACCTTCGCAATAATTACGATCGCAACCACCTGGAGCAAAGCAAAGAAAAAGCACCTGTGAAAGAACACGGGGCGCATGAAGCAAAGGAGCACGGTTCTAAAGAATAATCTGCATTGGTGCTGTATATATTTTTTTCATTTCACGAACCATTGCCCAACGGCGATGGTTTTTTTATAAAATAACGAACTGTGAGCAAGAAAGCATTATTGGCGCTTTGTTTAGCCATTGCACTTCCGGTGATTAGCTACCTGCTGGTAAAACATTATGGAGATGAGGCCGTGGTAATGCCGCGCAGGTTTTACGACGATTCCATTATTACCCAGGTAAAAGACGGAAAAGAAACCACCGATACCATTTGGCACCAGGCAAAAAATATTTCACTGATTAACCAGTTGGGCGATACCGTTACCCTTGAACAGTTAAAAGGGAAGGTACTGGTAATGGATTTCTTTTTCACCCATTGCGGCTCCATATGCCCTGCCCTTACACGCAATATGAAAAAATTGCAGGATGCCATTAAGCGGCAGGATAACATGAAATATGCCGATACCAATTTTGTGCAGCTGCTCTCCTTTTCTGTAGACCCTGAACGGGATTCTGTACCGGTGATAAAAAAATACGCTGATAAATACGGCGTAAACCACGATATATGGTGGATGCTAACCGGCCCCAAAAAAACAATATACGATTTTGCTTTTGAAGAATTGAAAGTAGACAAATACAATGATGAAGTAGTGGATTCATCCTTTGTACACACCAGTCGTTTTACATTGTTGGATAAAGACCGCATTGTAAGAGGCTATTACAACGGGCTGGATGATACTTCGCTGGCTAAACTCAGCAATGATATTGTGCTGCTGATGCTGGAAACAAACAAAAAGAAAAAATCGTTGCTTTTTACGGAGGTGGCTGACATATGGCCCATCTTTATCATTGTAATTGTTGCAGTGGCATTATTTTTATTCATTAACAGAAAACCCAAATTTTATAATGAACACTAATTTGCTGGAGCCGGTTTTAGAGAAGAATGATAAAAAAGCAAAAACACTCATTTGGATTTTCAGCTTTGTCATTTTTTCGGCTATTGCAGCCATGGGTGCCATCCATATTAAAGTTGACCTGGGTTTTAATGTACACATATTTGCAACGGTTAACGCAGTAATCAACACCATGGTAACATTGCTGCTGGCGGCGGCATTGATAGCTATTAAACAGCGAAAACTGTTGCTGCACAAAAGGCTGATGGTAATGGCCATGATGCTGTCTGTGGTTTTTCTTTTATCTTACGTTTGTCATCACCTGTTTGCCGGAGATACCAAATACGGCGGCACCGGCGCCATACGGTACCTATATTTTTTTATTTTAACCACCCATATATTTTTAGCGGCTATCATCATGCCTTTTGTTTTGTTTACCGCCTACCGCGCCTTGATAGCTGAATTTCCGCGGCACAGAAAACTGGCACGCATTACATGGCCCATCTGGTTCTATGTTTCTATGACGGGTGTGTTGGTGTATTTATTTATCAGCCCCTATTACCAATAGGTTCCATGCAATATCAAAAATCTGGCTACCTCAAGTCATTGCGCATCATACACCTGGCATTATTGGCAACTCAGTGTATCATGCTGGCAATAGTGCTTTACCTGGTCATACAGAAAGCAATGCCGCCGGCTGATAAATCGCTGGATAAAATATTACAGGTAATAGCGTTGACAATTTCATTTGCCGGTGTATACGCGGCTATTGTTATGGTGAAGAAAAAACTGGCTGTTATCAATGCATCTGATAAAACCCTGGCAGAAAAAGCCAATCAGTACCGCATGATCAATATTGTCCAATGGGCAATGCTGGAAGGGGCGTCGCTATTTGTAATTATCTGTTTTTTATTAACCGCTAATTATGCGTTTGGTGCGCTGGCAGTTGCTTTAATAGTGTTTTTCATATTGCTGGCGCCTACCAGGTTGAAAATTATGCTGCAGCTGCAATTAACAGATTACGAAGCAGACGCACTACAATAACTGTTCGGCCGGATCCCAAAACAGTTTTTTAAAATCTACTACTATATCATCTTTTACTTTGATGCCCTCTTTTTCAAGCAGGCGTTGCATATTGTTGCCCCCAAAGTGATGTTTGCCGCTCAGCATGCCATTGCGGTTTACCACCCGGTGTGCAGGAATTTTTGGTGTCACCTGATGCGCGCCGTTCATGGCCCAACCCACCATACGCGCCGAAAGTTTTGTACCCAGGCAGTTGGCAATGGCACCGTAAGAAGTAACCCTTCCCTTCGGAATCTGGCGTGCCACCTCATACACCAGTTCAAAAAAAGAAGCTTCTTTTGCACCAGAAGGATTGACAGCCGCCAGTTTTTCTTTTTTTACAACGGGTCTTTTTTTGATGGGCATTACAAGAGCGTTTTAAAGTTCGCAAGTTCCAAAGTTTGTAAGTTCCAAAGTTCGCAAGTTCCAAAGTTCCAAAGTTCCAAAGTTCGAAAGTTCCAAAGTTCTCGCTTCCTAAGTGTCTTAGTTTTGATTAATTGGACTATCAGCTTGCAAACTCACGAATTTGCGAACTCACGAACTCCCGAACTTTCAAACTGCCGAACTCCCGAACTTTCAAACTGCCGAACTCACGAACTCCCGAACTCAGGACCGCCGTTCATTCAACAAATCCGTTCTTTTAGGTTCCGGTACGTTTTCATAATTATACGGGCAGTGCCGGCAGCCGTTGCCGCAGCAGTAACCTCTTTCCTGCAGGTATTTTGCTGTAAATACCATGTAGCCTTCGGGTGTATAATAAAAATCAATCCCTTCTTCCGGTACTGGCTTCATCGGTTTTTAGTTGTTGCTGCAATTCATCATCTATATCTGGCAACGGCATTGCGGGCAGCCTGAATTGTAAATAATGAATGCGGTTGCTTTGGGCAATATCCAACCCTTCATAATGCGTTTTTATGGAAAGTTCAGGTGAGATATTTTGCTGCTCGTATAAATTATTGTAGTCTGTTATTACTTCCAGCTGGTACAGGCTAATTACGCGTTTGGTGAAATGATATAAATCAGGTGAATCGGTTTTGAGATGAATGCATCCGTGTGCACTGATGACCTGTTGGTAAAGCCGTAAAAATTTAGGATGCGTAAGCCGTTTTTTTGCTTTTGATGTACGCAGTTGCGGATCCGGGAATGTAATCCAGATATCTTCCACTTCACCTTTTGCAAAATAATTGCTCAGCTTATCAATCTGCGAGCGCAGAAATGCAGCATTGAACAAGCCTTCGGCCAGGCATTGTTTGGCACCTACATATAGCCGGTTACCTTTGAGATCTATACCAATAAAATTACGGTGCGGGTACATCCTGGCAAGGTTTACGGTGTACTCTCCTTTTCCGCAAGCCAGTTCTAACGTAATCGGGCCGTTGTTTTTGAAGAAACCATGCCACTGGCCAGGCATGCCCTCCGGGTATTGCAGTACGTTGGGAAAGCCTTTAATGGCTTCAAAACGAATCAGTTTTTTATGTCCCATAATTCACGCAAATGTAAAACCCTGGCGCCGTTGACAGAAATTATTGAATTTGGCACCCAAATTCCGTGGTTTTTAATCCTGAATTAAGTTCAAAGGCATGATGGCTGCCGGTGCACAAACTAAAATGACCATTTGCGTCGTTTTAATGCAATAAAGCTAAAATCCGGTATCCGTTGACCTTAAAATTCCACATACGACTCTTTCTTGTATTGTTGCTGGCGGGTGCTGCTATGCAATCGGGGTTGGCGCAACAAAAAAATAAAACCTGGTTCAGGTCTGTAAAACCCACTACTGATTTTGATCAGCGCTTTTACTATGTACCCGCGGAAACACAAAATGTATGGGGCTACAGGGCAGGCGTATTGATCAATGATGCCTACAAGGTTGGCATAGGCGGTTACTATATGAGAAAATCAAACACAGTTAAATCGGCCACCGCATTTTCCGGAACAACCAATGATGAAATCACCATCAATAAAAAATTATACCTCGGCACCATTTACTATGAACCCTACCTGATGCAACGAAGTTTATGGGAAGCGAGCATAGTGTTTGAAACTGGTTATGGCAGGGCCATAAATGCCAGTACTGATAATACAGTCAATAAAGATGCTACCGCAAGTAATACCATACTTATACCAGCAGGTCTAGGTATGTCTTTAAATTTTAAACTGCCAGTCCTTTTTCATCACCGTGGGTTCAGATGGATAGGCCTCAATATCATGAGCGGCTACCGCACTACATTGTATCAGCAAGATGAGGAAACTGATTATGATGCCGCATACTGGAGCCTGAGTGGTGCGCTGTTTTTCGACAGGATGTTTGATGATCTCCGCACCTGGAAAAAAGAAAGGCAATTGGCCAGAAATAAAAAAGCCATCGAATTACACTACTAAGCCTCACTCGCTCAATGCACAATCATTACTCTTGCGTAGCCACTGCAATCGCATGCTCAAGTTCGTTAGATTTGCGCGCAATGATCTCTCCTATAACCTGCAACTGCTCTGCATTTATCCAGTCGGGGCCTTCTGATTTACTTTCAATTGCCCACACGGTAGCAGTGCTGTAACTGATATTGGCATTAAAGGTGGCTACTGTTTTTGTATCATCGGGGCGTTTTTCCATTACCAGCCAACGGCCGTCCTGGTAAGTAAGCTGGTATTTATCGGCTGATTCAAGTCCAACTGGTGTTACACTGATTAATTCATTGTGGTATTCAATGCTAAGCTTTTCCATAATTAAGATAGATAATGATAAAATGGGTTGTATAATTTTTTACAGAAGATGTTAACCCCCGGCCGGCTGGCCAGTTCATTTAATTTTTACAATGATTGTGCCGGTGTTATTTGGCAGAACCAAACAGTGCTTATCTATCATTTAATGGAAATGTGTAGAAAGAAATCCCGATTGTAGACGAAGATTAAATTATCTCAATGTAAAGAACAAGAACAATATTGGCATTGCCTATATTACCACTATCGCTAAAAAGAATGGTTGATAGTTGTATGTGCTCATTCTAAAAAGGTACTTATAACTTATTACTTAAAACCACTGTTGTCCGAGAAAAATTATCTCACTATACGAAGACCCAGTGGTAGCAAAGGTTTTCAGTGATTTATACAAGGGGAGGCTTGCAATTGTAAGACCTGATACCAGTACGCTTGGAGATGCCTCGTTTTCCGTGAGCTTTGTACAGAAGCTGAATGATGCGATGGCCGAAAGACCTACTGCTGTTCAATTACAGGGGAAAAGGAAAACGCAGCATCGAAAAGCGTACGAGCGCCCGGCCGGCCTGAGGCCATCGTATCAAAAGGTTTGTACCATTTAACCGGACAGTAATGATTTAAAACTTACTACTTTCTTACCAGTTATTCTCCTGGTCTTTATTCGTTCTTTCCAGTTTTTTGGGTGGTTGTGTTTTCCAGTGCGGGTTGTAGGGTACAAAAAATGCCAGCCAGCCGGTTCTTGAAATTCTCATGAGCCAGGGTTGTATCAATAACATAAATGCGGCATTCACAATTAGCCAGTATAGCAGGTTGTTTTCGTTTTCAAACCCAATAAACTGCCACCAGGCAATAAATGTGAGTGCGCTGATAGCTACTGTAAGCGCATAACTTACATAACCGGCACCAAAGTAAAAACCTACTTCAATATCGAAAGGTTGGCCGCAGACGGGGCATGTCTTGTTCATCTTGAGCGTATTTTTAAGCCGCCACGGGTTGCTATCAATAAACATATTGCCTTTTCTGCAGCGTGGGCATTTGCATGCTAGTAAATTCAGTATACTGGCATGTTCTGCATTGGTATCGGTGCTCATATGGGTGTTATTTCTTTTTTGAATGAGTAACATCTTGTTGGTTGGGTAAAATAAATTGTTTGCGAAACTCTTCTGGCGTAACCCCTTCCGTTTTTTTAAAGAACCGGTTGAAATAAGAATTATCCTGAAAGTTGAGGCTGAAAGCTATTTCTGTAACGCTCATAGCTGCATTGGTAAGCAGGCGTTTTGCCTCTAGTATAACGCGGTCTCTTATCAGTTCGCCGGCGGTTTTGCCCAACAGGTCCTGCGTTAGTGCGTTCAGGTGATTGGGTGTAACATATAATAGGTCTGCATACTGTTTTGGCAGCTTAAGCGATAGAAAATGCTGGTCAATCAACTGCCTGAAGTTTTTAAGCAGCAGCTGTTTTTGCTGGGGAATTGATTTACTGCGGTGGTTGTTGCAAGATGCAGCAGTAACCATAAAAATTTGCAAAAGCATTAGTTTGATAATATCAGCATCAAACAGCTTGTCCTGCACTTGTGCAACCATGTCTTCAAACAGTTGGGTTATTTTACGGTGGGTGTTTACGGGCAAATGGCAAACGCAATCCTGGCTATTGCCGCTGAGAAAAGAAAAGCGATCCAGGTAGCCTGGGTTGAGCAGGAAAGAGCGGAAAAATGATTCTGAAAAATTAACAATGAAGCCATCAGGCCGGTTGTCAAAATTCCAACTATGCACCTGGCCGGGAACCATAAAATAAATATCGAAGGGTTTTACTTTGAAGCGCGTAAAGTCGATGGTGTGGCTGCCTGCACCTTTTGTAAATAATACCAGGTGGTAGAATGAGTGCCTGTGCGCACGGTGTAGTTGCGGAGAATGCCTCTGCAAGTAATGCCCGAACCGTTCGCACAAAAAGTCTTGTTGCTGAAAGCTGCTGCCGGCAAGGCTGCAAATATCATACACCGGTATTTTTTCTTTATGCATAGTGAGTAGGCATTCTATCCGCAAAGGTACAAAGCGTGCAGTTGCAGTTACAATGCCGTTTACCGGTGGTATGGTGTTTTTTACTGAATTGCAGAAAAATGGCAAAAGCAGATTATCCTGCCATTACTTAAATGCATCGCTGATGGCCTTTTTCACAACAGGGTAGGTTTGCTGCACATACAGGTATTTGGTTTCTTTATTGGTATTGTAGGTAGGGTCGGTCAGAAATATTTGGGTATGCATGACACCTTGCAGTCCGAATGGCCTGAACAGAATAATGTGATCAATGTTGATGCTTACAGACATGTTGTTGTTGTCTTTACAGTCGATAAATTTTGCCATGGTAAGGTTTTTTAAAAATGAATAAGCATTTGCGGGCAGGAGAAGATGCTTTAATGGCGGAGGGTACCATTGCCAATTTGCGTACAGAAAGTTACAATAAAATGTATGCTTATAAAAAAGCTACAGCATTTGACCAGACATACCTGGCTTTGTTGGAATGGTTAGGATTTGCATTATTTTAAGGAAAAATAGTTAATTTATTACGGATTTTTTAACTGGAAGCAGCAAATTAATACAGTGTCGAGAACAAAAGCACATATATTTCCATGAAAACTAGAAAAGTGCATTCCTTCATTTGATTACCGATCCAACAATGAATAATACAGCAATTGCATTGTATGACCTCCGATTTCTGGTAGAGTGTTGTAACCGACTAAAAAAGTAGCATTTTGGCAAGATAATTTTTGATATATGGCATACATTAAAAGAATAACCAACAAAGATCCACTGATTGAAGAAAAGGTAAATTACTTTTTAGATAAAATAAATCATGCGGTACGATTTGCTGGTTGGCAATGGGAATTAGAACTTGAAACACCTTTATCGCTTCTGGAAAAAGTATTATTTAGACTTCAAAACGACACGGAAGACAGGGTAGTCTATTTTGACAATTATTTTAAGCGGCCTTTTTTTGCCAGTGATACTTTCTGGAATGATCATAGCTCATATTTAAGTGTAAAACGAGTTGTTGCAGAGTATAATAAGTTAGGCCGGACAAAAAAGGATGAACAGTTAAAAATCCAAATTATCAGAGACCCCCAATTCTTAACTGACCTGGAGGTATTTTACAAGCATTTGAAAACAAGTATGTCGAAAGATTTATTAATTGGAATTCTGGATATTGTAAAATGTAAACATACCTTATCTGACATTGTGGAAGGTGGAGCGGAGACACATGCATCGCTCTTTACTAGTATAGCACTTGTATTGGTATCTCAATATTTTTTTCATGGTTTCAATAGAAATGAAATCCTTCAAGTGATATCCGACGTGTTTAGTAAAGAAATCAACGTTTTTCCATTTCCAGCAAATGTTGTTAAAATTGAGGATAGAGAGAAGCATTTGGCGGAAAAAGCACTAGACAATCAGCTTCACGGGTTTGCGAATGCTTTTGAGCAAGAGCCAATACGGCATATAATTATAATAAAAGTTTACGGCGGCTGTGTGCCAAATGAGTTCATTTTCAAGTATAACAACGTAACATTTTTTGGGAAAGAGCATCAAAATATCTTGTCGATTAAACAAAAAATGACAAAATCAGATATAGATTATTTCTTTCATGACGGTATCTATATGCTTGCTGCAGTGGAGGTAATGTGGTGGTCCGCGGAGTCTTTATTATCCAGAGTTCTAGCCCTCGTGAGGTCCGAAGCGATATTTCTATCCAGTACTCTTGGAAGAGACTTTAGTGTTGATAGCACAAGTAATTATCTAATTCTATCGCCTGAGTTTAAGTATATTAACATGGCATGGAGTTCTCAGATATATGAAAGCATGATTCCCGAGTCTCTGCTAAATGAACTAAATGACAACCCTTTTAAGGCTTTAAGAGACGTTAGAGGGGGCGCTGTTAGCTGGTTTCTAAAATGCGAACCGCTTTTTGTTTGGGCCAACAAAAATAATTCTGTTTCAGACTATTGGCTTTATCTGGAAACTTTGCTATCCTTTAATCGGGCTAGTAAACAAGTAAAGGGAATCGTATCGTCCATAATTTTGATTAATGAGCACTTTGTTAAAAATAGAAGAGTTTTACAAACACTTTTTGACATTTTCTGCGCTCCATTTACTGGCATGGAATTTCTTAATGTAACACATGACAGATTAAAAGAAATTTTTACAGACCTCGAATTAGGGATAATTTCTCCAGAAATTAGAGATGATTATCCATTCATCTCAGAATTGGTGGCGCAATTTGATGCGAAACTTGATGCTAATTATTATAATACTGCCAGGCAATATTATCAAAACATTTTAACCGAAGCTTATGGACATCGCAATTTTTATGTTCATAAGGGTCTGGAAAATGAAATAGCTAAAGCAAAATTAGCCGCTACCTTGCCTAATATGGTTATAAGACTCCGGCTTGAATTGGTCAAAAATCTAAAAAACATTATTGAGACAAAAAGCTTTGATGTATTTATCGATGAGCTTGTGAAACAAGGAAACGAGCTGAGGTCGATAACAGTCTAACTGGGAAATCCTTATCAAAGTGTATAAGTTTATAAGAAGCCACCGGTGAAGGTGACCTATAGGTTTTTGTTATTGGGGTACTTAGGCTTTATTGGCTTGTACTTGTGATACACCAGCGATGCTGGATTTCATCAAATATTCAAAATATATTTTAATTCTTACGTAGTTATTTGATTTTTAGGATTATTTGATATAACTTAGTATTATCAAAAAAGAACCAAATGTCTAAAGCAGTCAAATCTAAAAGCCCAGGCAGGCCCAAAACAAGGACACACGTACCGCCTAAAGCAGCGGCCAATACCACAAAGGCAGGCGAGGAGCGTTATATATTTATAGGCAAGTCCGAATCAATACAGGCTATGAAAGATATTGCCTACTGGGAGCGCCAGAATATTAAAGATGTATACGAAGAAGCTATACAAGATCGCAAAGTAAAGTATGAGAAGAAGAATGGGCCGTTGAGGCCTGGGCCGAAAAGGGCGGGGGTATAACGGATTCCCCAAAAACTGTCAAGGAATACCTAATAAGATACCAGAATAAACGGATTTGCTGTCAGTAGAGAGCAGGATACGCCTTGGCAATGTATTGACTTCTATAATGGAAGAGTTTTGAAGTAAATAAATTTTTAATATTCATGAAAAAGTATAATTTCAACTAACCTTTAACCTTTCCCCCTAAAAACTCATGACTGCAGTTGTTGGAATTCTGAATAAACAAGCTGTTGCAATTGCGGCCGATAGCGCAGTTACTATTGGTGGAACAGACTCTCGGAAGATTTTTAATCGTGCAAATAAAGTCTTTACTCTTTCCAAGTATTATCCGGTTGCGATCATGATATATAATTCCGCAACCTTTATGTCCACGCCATGGGAGACAATAATTAAGATATATCGCAAGTCTTTGGGAAAAAAATCTTTCAATACTCTAAGAGAATACCAAATTGACTTTATCAGGTTTTTAAAGAAAAAAAGCTATTACTCAACCATAGAGGATCAACGTGTTTTTTTGAAGTCTTTTGCAAGTTCAGTTATTGATATTGTAGTCAATGAGGGCGTGAAAAAAAACAAGCCGTTAATTGACAATCCTACCTCTCAGAACAAAGATCTGTTGGTCAATGCCATTGATGGAATAGCCCAAGCTTATATATCAACTTGGATTTCGGCAACAGACTTTTGCGATGAGATGAAGGATTTGTCCAAGTCTGAATTTAATAACGCTTCTTCTGGTCTCTTTGATGAGATTTTTGACGCTTCTTTTGTACAACATGGGTATACTCCTACCCCTTCTTTAAAAGACAATTTAAAGGAGTTGGTTTTTATTCAGGTAAAAGCTAAGAAAGAATTAAATACATTTACTGGAGTTATTTTTACTGGTTTCGGAGAGAATGAAATTTATCCTGCACTTATACCCGTAAATATTTCTTTTGCTATTTGCGGGAGGTTGCGATATTATATTGACACTAATAAACAATCTCAAATATCCAATAATAATGAAGGCGAGATTTGCCCATTTGCGCAAACAGATGTAATTGAGACAATTTTAACAGGTGTAGATCCTACATTAGACAAAATATATCTCAACAATTTTGAAGCAATTTTCGTTAAATATAATGCCGAAATTCTGAAGATAATTGGTACGTCCAATCCGGCCGCCGTCGCGCAAATAAATGGGCTTGATATAAAATCATTGGTTAAGGAATATGATGCTAAAAATCTTGAAACTAAGCAGTCTAACTATATTTTTCCGTTAATGAATGCTGTCAGTAACCTTTCTAAGGAAGATTTAGCTGAAATGGCAGAAAGTTTGATATACTTGACATATCTAAAAAGAAGGATTACCTTTGCCGAAGAAAGCGTTGGTGGACCTGTAGATGTCGCCGTAATATCTAAGGGCGATGGGTTCATTTGGATGAAACGTAAACATTATTTTCAGCCTGAATTGAACAAACATTTTTTTGATAATTATTAAAGACTGAAATCATGAACTTGCTATCGACTTCCCATCCCCAGAGCTTAGGGCTAGCCAGTGAGCCCCATACTATTATAAAATCCCAAGGAAGTCACGGTACAGAAATAAAGCAAGGGATGACACCCCAAGAAATTGCCGAATTAGTTTCACAGCACTTAATTGAGGTCGTAAAAAAGCAATTTGAGGATGTCAGAAATAATTTAGAACAACGTCAAACCGCATAAAGCCGGCTTCAAAGGTTATACTACGACGAATGGTGTTATGTATGTAATCCACTCCAGATGGATTTAGAGCGATCAAAACCTGGATAAGGGCTTCCTATAACCAAATACCAATTTTACCGAGATATATACTTTGACGGCATTGCTCCGGGCTAGCAGGCGATGAAATTACCTTTCGCCCCAATTGCAATCAATGTGTATTTAAATATTCTTCGTTCGTCATCTTCAAATGTTGCATATCCGTTTATCATTATCAGCTGAATCACAATGGCCGCCATCAAGCTATCTACCGTTCAGCAAATCAATTTCAATCACATGGCATTCGCTTGGTTTCTTCGTGCCGGCAATGGTCATAATTCTTGATCGCTTATAGTCGGTGTATTCTTTTCTTTAACCTTTAAAACAAAATCAGGGTTTGTAATCAGGTACAGCTGTTTTATTCCGGTATTGTCAATAGGATTCTCAATAACCTCAAGTGTTTCCGGATTAATAGCCGTTCTAGAATTCGTGAAGTCGGGACTAGTAAGGATTAACTCCTCTACCTCGCCTTTGACTTTTTCGTATGATGAAAAGTTTTTTGTAATAGATTCAAAGGCTTTAGGATTTTCTTCGTATGACTCCAGGAATAATGGGGCAGGATAATGATATTGAACCTCCACCTGCCTAATGTACGTCCACATATCTTTTTCGTTAAGAGGCACATGAAAATTGAAGGAATAATTTTTATATAGTAATGTATAAAAGTGCGTTGGTATCGAGCTTTGAGGGTCTTTTTTTTCATAGAGCAATACTATTGGGAATGCAGGACCGACACCAAATTCTGATTTACACACGTTCATAATACACGGATCTAAATGGTTATGCGAGACGTTTTCAGAGAATACAAATAGAAGTGCATTGGCGTAGTTTTTTATTTCTCTTTTTGGCAGGATGGATAAAGCAATTTTTAAAAGCGATTTGTAAACGTAAACCGGTACATAGCCATGTTTCTTAGTTTTAAAACGTATTTGACTTGTTGCGATATCTTTTGTAAAATGTTCCTTTGCCGCGTTTTTACCTTCTATAATTATACAGTCTGTTTGATTTAGAAATGAGCCATGTCCGGCAACAACACCACCCCCTACTGATTCAAATGTAGGGATATCTCGTTTTCCTTTAGTTTGATTAAGCGTGCGCGAAATACCCAGGTAATTGGATAGGTGCTGCTCTCTTGTTCCGAAAAGATGGTTGCAGGTATCGCATTCGTCATCACCAATCCAATATTTATTACCCAAGAATTCAGGAATGACATGTGCTTGTTTTATGAATGTAACGTCAGGCATTTTTTTATTGCAAAACCTACAGACCCGGTCCTCTTCCTTACTTGCAAAGTTCATTGGGGTTGACGGGCAAACAAAAATCCGCTTGATTTCGTAGTGTGTTTCGAACTCTTTCTGTTTTTCTTCATATTCTTTCGGATAATGAAACGTGATTTCCATATTTCTTTGTAATAATGGTATTTTAAGATTCGGTCATAGATTTCTCAATTTTTCAAGATATAAAGGTCCGATTCCTGATGGATTTTCCAATTTATGCAGTCTTATACTTGCGTCGGTTGTGTCTCTGCATTTGCGAAATCACTATTTTAGTATAAACGATCGGACCAGATTCAACACGGACTACTACAACAACTTTAAATCAAGAAATAAAGCACTATGAGGTGGATATCCCGTTATTGGCCGGCCGCGGCGGCTGGTATCATCATACTTTTAGGGTTTGGTGCATATTGGTGGCAATTCGGAAGCAGTCATTGGTCGGAAAAACCCGCTGATTGGGGTGTGTTAGGCGACTACATGGGTATGGCGCTTGGCGCTGCAAATTTCATCGTTTTTCTTTGGTTGTCTCTGCTTGTTCATCGATACAATGAAGCGAAAGATGAAAAAGAAGATAGACTCACAACTCCTTTACTTGTTCTTTCCGTTAGTGGATCTCACTATAACGAAAAAAGAATTTATGAAGTTATAAACGTTGGTCAGGGAGCCGCAATTAATGTATTGTCAAGTCGGGTTTCTGCAACTAATTTGAATATAAATAACCCTAGTTGGACGAGACCAGTAATGTGTAATAGCCTGCTTCCGAATAAGGCTAAAGACTTAAGATGGACCCACAATACATGGGCAATCATATTACTTTATACCGATAGCCTTAACCGGCAAAAAATTTCATTGTGCTTGGATGATCAGAATTATACGTGCGACTATTCTGACCTGTTACCTGATAATAATGAAGCGATAAGATTTAAAGAAGTCACTTTAACAATGAAACAGGTTAAAACTATTTTTGAAAAACAAGCCAAGCGGTATGTTGAAGCGGATCCCCCTAAAGATGGATCCGTCCAGGACTGGTAGATGGATAAATATTCGGTCCAAACAATAAAAAGCCAACCAGTCGGCCAACTACGAAACAAAAAAGCCTGAAATGCAGTTTCCGACTGTGTTTCAGGCTTTCATTTTAGCTGTAGGGGGAGGAGTCGAACCTCCACGGGGCAGTTAGCTATAGCACAAAGTTCAGTGGTCGACCCTGGTCGGGCGGGTATTGCTACCTGCCCGGCTCTATGCTACGTTTGTTCTGTGACCCCCACCCCCGAGACAAGAGGGCATGTCTGCCAAAAGTTTCATCACCCCACAGTATATAAGAACGTTGACAGTGCAATATTAAAGAAAATACCCAATACGTTGAAAATATTTTAAGTTTTTTTTCATAAAATTAGATATTGTATAGTTTTTTTGGGTATATTGTAAAATAACTTCAAAAAACAAATTCAAATGGGGGCAAAATTAAATCTTGACAAACTTGACCTGCAAATCATCCAGGAAATGATGGAAAATGCAGGCATTTCCTATGCGGATTTGGGTAAAAAACTCTTTGTTTCCGGGGGAACCATTCATGTCCGCATCAAAAAACTGCAGGACGCCGGTATAGTTAAAGGTACAAAACTCAACGTAGATATAAAGCAACTGGGCTATGATGTCATTGCTTTTATCGGAATTTACCTTGAAAAAAGCTCGCTGTACGATTTTGTGGCAAAAGAATTGCGTAATATACCCCAGATTGTACGGCTCAATTATACCACCGGCAATTATAGCATGTTTGCCGAGATAGTATGCAAGGATATCAACCAGTTACGTTTTGTATTGCACGATGAACTGCAGAAAATCAAAGGCATTGAGCGAACGGAAACCTTTATATCACTGGAAGAAAGTTTTATGCGCAATGTGCATGTGCACGATGAAAAATAAATTGGTTGCCCCAACGTTGTAGAACAGGCGGTAACCCGGCTATTATATCCAAATCTCTGAAAAACGAATAACCCATCAAACTATGAAAAATCTAGTTGTTGCCTGTATCATGGCGTTGCTTGTATGTACGGCATTTTTTTCCTGCAAAAAAACTAAGGCGGAAGCCGAGCCCGTTCTCACCGTAGAAACTACACCCGCTAATAAGTCAAACAATTTAAACATCCTGGGTCCGGATTTTCCCGTTACGGTGGAAATCACTTCTGTTATGCCGGCAAAAGGCGTAAAAATAGATGTTACAGCAACACCAGAAGGCAGTGCTACCGCTTTTTTCACCGCCACCAGTAGCAGTATGGCACCGCAAAATAATTATACCATTACCAACACACCCAATGGTGCTACCTGTGTTGTTACCATTACCGTTACATCGCTCAGCACGGCCAGCCGGGTATGGACAGGTACTTACCGGTATTCGAAAAAATAGCGAGTGGTGAATGGCTAGTGGCGAGTGGCTAGTGGCGGGTGGCTAGTGGCGAGTGGGCGTTTGATGGGTTATGAGACGTGAGAGGTCAATCGTGAAACGTCAGTCGTGAGACGTGAGACGTCCATCGTCCATCGTCAATCGTGAGCGATAAGAGGAATTCCAAAAAAGCTAATGCTTGAAAATGCTGTTAACTAACAGCTAACGACTAATATCTAACGACTAACAGCTAATGGCTAAAAGCTAAAGGCTGAAGTCTTACGCTTCACGCTTCACGCCTCACGACCTCACATTCAGCGCATCGCGCAACCCATTGCCCAATAAATTAAAAGCAAGTACCAGCAGCATAATGGCAAAACCCGGGGCAAGTGCCAGCATCGGATTATGTGTAATGATGAAATTGTAATTCTCTTTTATCATCAAACCCCAGCTGGGTTGTGGTGGCTGTACACCCACCCCCAAAAAGCTAAGCCCCGCTTCAATTACAATGGCCGATGCAAAATTAGATGCACCCACTACCAAAACAGGTCCCGCAATATTAGGGAGTATATGCCGGAAGATAATTCTGCCATGGGTATAACCCAATGCACGTGCTGCTTCAACATATTCAAGTTCACGCACACCCAGCACCTGCCCGCGCACAATTCTGGCCACGGTAACCCACATAGTTAATCCTATGGCAATAAAGACCTGCCAGAACCCTTTGCCCAGTAAAAATGTGATGGCAAATACCAGCAACAAGGTGGGGATGCTCCAGATTACATTGATAAACCACATAATGATATCATCTGTTTTGCCGCCAAAGTAACCAGCCAGTGCGCCAAGCAGAATACCGGTACTAAGCGAAATAATAACTGCAATCAGGCCCACACTTAAGCTTACCCGTGTGCCAATAATTAAACGACTGAGTATATCCCTTCCATATTTATCAGTACCCAGCAAAAACTTCTTTGATACCACCGGGTTAACCGGCAATTGCGACTGCGCAAATGCCATCCGTTCTTCTATACCTTCATCAATAAATTTTTGTACTACCATGCTGTCTTTTTTCTGGCTGAACCGGGTAATGGGTAACCAGTTATTAGCATCGCTGCGGCCATACAACAAACGCGTGAATAGCCCGGTCTTATTAACCTGCTGCTCTTTTTTAACCAGTAAAAATAACTGGGTATAACCAGGTTGCTGTCCGCCAATTTCAACGGTCATACGGTTGGCATATGGTGTATCATCGGGTGCAATAAAATAAGCCAGTATAGCTACCAGTAATGCTAACGCAATGACCACCATACCAAAAATAGCGGCTTTGTTTTTCTTAAGCCTGCGCCATGCCGCCTGTTGTATAGACTCTGACAAATTGTGTTAAGTTTTGAGTGTTGAGTGTTGAGCAAAACTTTGTTGTAAGTGTTGTGTGGTAAGCAAAATTTTGTTGTAAGTGTTGTAAAATACTTTGTTGTAAATGTTGAGTGTTAAGTGTTGAGTGAAGCATAAAAATCAATAAATCACTTTCAATATACCGCAGGTAAACAATTATCATCCAGCACACAACACTCACCACTTAACACACAACACAAATATTATTTCAGTTTTCTTCCTTTCCATTCATAAGAACCAAACTGGCCAAAAAAGCCCGACACCACAATATAAATAATATGCAGTGGCTGCAACCACAATAACCAGGGTACCAGATATTGCTGCTGAAAAAATGCAGCCACCTCTTTTACAAAAAATAATTCCATGAAAAATTTTACCACGCAAAGCAATACAAATAATACCAGTGCAAATTTTTGAAATATGGCAATCAATAAAAAACAAAAAATAAAAAGATTGGTGAGGTACACCAGCAACAACACCCAGATAATGCCAGGTTGTTTGTAATGGGTTGCCTTGCTGGCCCAGCGGATGCGTTGTTGAAAAAATGCTTTCCAACCGGCTGCAGGTGCAGTAGTAACAATGGCTGCGGTAGATTTTACAAAGCCATACCCTTCGGGATATTTGGCGGCTACTTTATTCATGAGCAGCATATCATCGCCACTGGCAATAGTATCAATGCCTGCAAAACCACCCACTTCATGAAATACTTTTCTTTCATACGCCAGGTTGGCGCCGTTGCACATATGATGCACGCGTTTAAAAACGGCCGCAGCAGTAATGCCCTGCATGGTTAAAAAATCAAGCGCCTGAAATTTGGCGAGTATAGATGCGCCCTCTTTTATTTTTACCGGTGCAGCAATAAACACAGCTTTTGTGTGCTCATGATAGGCAGCAATGGTTTGCAGCCACTCAGGTGTTGCAATACAGTCCGCATCAGTAGTCACTATTAAATCGCCACTGGCCATGGCAATGCCAGCTTCAATGGCCCTTTTTTTAGGGGCTGTACCGGCAGCTGCCGGGCTTAACCGGTGACAGATAATTTGTATGCCTTCGTAATGAATGCTGCTGGCAATTTCGTAGGTACGGTCGGTAGAATTATCATCCATCACTATTACCTGCAAAAGATGCGATGGATATTGTTGTGCGCAAATACTATGCAAGCATGCTGCTATATTGCCTTCTTCATTTCTTGCCGGAACAATTACAGATATTTTGGTAGAAGGCGTGTTGTTATTTGTGGTAAAAACTTCAAATGCAGACCACCAACTGCCATAATATTGAAACAAGATACCATACACTAACAACAGTGCAATGGTTATGTAAAAGGTAACCATCATAGATGGCAAGATAGTATTTTAAATGGCGCAGATGCGGTCGGTACCGCAGGTCAGACCGCATCTGCTCCATTAATCAGCCACTTAATTTTTAATAAAAGACTTCGTCATGGTTTCTCCCCTGGCGCCGGTGAGTTTTAGGTGATAGACGCCGCTGTTCATTTCGGGTGTTTGCAGGTAAATGCTGGTAGAACCCGCTTCCAGTTTGCGGGTGGTTGTGGCAATCAGCATACCCAGGTTATTGAACAATTGCAAATGCATGGTTTGCGCTTCGTTGTTTTGTATTTCTGCTACCACCTGGTTTCCGGAACGTGCCAGCACTCTTTCAAGCGACAACTTGTTTTGGTTTAAACGAACCGTCATAACAGGTGATGCCTGCTTGCTGCCGTTCTTGTTTACAATAACTATTTTATAATAATTCAATCCCTGTATCGGTTGCTCGTCTTTGAAATTATACTGGTGGCTGCCAGGCAGATTATTGGGCGCCACGGTGCCGATTTGTGTAAAGTGAATGCCGTCTGAACTGCGTTGTATTTCATAACTGTCTATATCCGTTTCTTTATCTGTATTAAAGGTTACAATATTGGCGTTGTTGCGATATTGAGCGTTGAATTGTACAAAATGCGCTGGAAGTGTAGCGAGAAATATATTTTTTGCCATCACACGTTGATACAAAATATCATGTCCTGCCGCATTAAAGTGAATATCATCTATACCATTGCGATAAGCGGGTAATATGGTATTATCGGCAGGGTCTGCAAGGCCAGTCCAGAAATCGATCGCAAAAGCCCCCATTTCCAGTAAAATACTATCTTTTAACTCCCTTAATTTTAACCTGGCTACCGCGTCAAACCCAGTTCTTGGCTGGGTGGTGGTAACAAAACACGGTACGCCTTTTTTATTGGCAGAATCCCTGATGGTGCGCAGGCAATAAAGAATACTGTCTACTGGCAAAACGTCGTACCCATTGGTAGGATAATTAACAATCACGACATTGGGGGAAATGGCCAAGGCTGCACTGATGTTATTACCAGGTGCAGGCTGGTAGGGGGCGGGGTAAGGAGACGTAGTGTAAGATGTTGGCATGCCCTGGTAAACATTGAGGCCAGACTGGGCGAACTCGCTGCGGACCATTGTATCTGTTGGCGCCGCCTGGTCGTAGAACGAACGAAGCCGCCCAACATAACATTCCGTGGTAGAGTTAACCGTGGCGCAATTGGAAGTGGAAGACCCTATAATGGCCACTTTTATTTGGGCCTCCACGGAGCATACAGTTACAAGTAATGTAATAACAAAAAGATATCTCATAAATAGTGTTTTGGCGGTTTGGAGGCAGATCAAACAAAGTTTCAGAAAGGCAACTTAAGCAGATAGCAAATATATCTAATCTGTAAACAGCAGATTTCACTCTCCGGAAAATTTTAGAAAAAATCCTCCCGGATATTTTCAAATACCAAAACTAAGCTTTACATTTATATAGTTGTTTATCTAACTATATGCAAAACAACCAATTTAAAAAAGGAGAATTATACAGCTTTATCACTGGTAAGGCTTCCACCGCCATTGCCCGCCGTTTGCAGAAAAAATTCAATGCCGCCGGGCTCAGTATCACCATTGAACAATGGAGTGTGCTGTACCATCTCTGGAAAGAAGATGGTAAAAGCCAGCAGGAACTGTGTAACCGCACTTTTCGCGATAAACCGAGTATTACCCGCCTGGTAGATAACCTGGAAAAATTGAACCTGGTAAAGAGGGTATCCTCTAAAGAAGACAGGCGCATCAATATGATCTATCTCACGCCCGATGCCCTCACCCTGCAGGAACAAACCATGGCGCTGGCAGAAGAAACACTGAATGAAGCTTTGCAGCAGGTGCCGCCAGACCAGATAGATGTTTGTAAAGCAGTTTTACAGGTAGTGTATGATAACCTGAAATAAAAAACAGTCACAGGTCAGTTATATTAGTTAATCATCTTTCAATTATAAAACCTTTTTTATGGGAGCAACAACACAAAAAACAACTGGATTAAAAGGTGGTGAATGGCTGGTAAAGGAAAGCGTTCCATTTGATACGTTTATACCCGAAGATTATAATGAAGAACAGCAAATGGTAAAAGATATGTGCGCCACATTTCTTGATGCAGAAGTGCTGCCGGTAATTGACCGCATAGATAAACTGGAACCTGGGCTGATGCCCGGGCTGGTGCAAAAAGCAGGTGAACAGGGATTACTGGGTGTATCCATTCCGGAAAACCTGGGCGGCCTTGGTAAAGATTTTATTACTTCTACGCTTGTTAACGAAGCACTGGGTGGCGGTTTTTCCTTTTCTGTGGCTGTGGCCGCACACACCGGTATCGGCACACTGCCCATATTGTATTTTGGTACCGATGCGCAGAAAGAAAAATATGTTACCAAGCTGGCGACCGGCGAATGGAAAGGCGCCTACGGCTTAACCGAACCCAATAGCGGCAGCGATGCCCTGGGTGCGAAAACCACTGCCAAACTGAGCGCAGATGGAAAGCATTATCTACTTAACGGCCAGAAGTGTTGGATCACCAATGGCGGTTTTGCAGATGTATACACAGTTTTTGCGAAAATTGATGGCGATAAATTTTCTGCGTTTATAGTTGAACGTGGGTTTGAAGGTTTTACCCAGGGGCCCGAAGAACATAAGATGGGCATAAAAGGATCTTCTACTGTGCAATTGTATTTCCAGGATTGTAAAGTGCCGGTAGAAAACCTGCTGGGTGAAGCCGGCAAGGGCCATATCATTGCATTCAACATTCTCAACATCGGCCGTTTAAAATTATGCGCTGCTGCCATGGGTGGTGCAAAAAGAGCTGCAACTACTTCTATTGAATACGCCAATACGCGCGAACAGTTTAAGACCCCCATCGCCAATTTTGGCGCCATTAAACATAAGATAGCCGACATCGGTATCAAAATATGGGTATGTGAGTCGGCGCTGTACCGCACCGCCAAATGGATAGACGATAAAGAGCATGAATTGATGGATGCGGGTAAACCTTTTTACGAAGCATTGCTAGGCGGGGCAGAAGAATATGCCATTGAATGTGCCATGCTGAAGGTGTTTGGCAGTGAGGTGCTTGATTTTGTGGTGGACGAAGGTGTGCAGATACACGGCGGCAACGGCTTCAGCGATGAATACATCATTTCAAAAGCGTACCGCGATAGCCGCATCAACCGTATTTACGAAGGCACCAATGAAATTAACCGGCTGCTCACCGTTGATATGGTGCTGAAAAGAGCCATGAAAGGAAGACTTGATTTGATGGGCGCGGCCATGGGTGTGCAAAAAGAACTGATGGCAATACCAGATTTTGGCAGCGGAGATGATGCGCCATTTGCCAAAGAAAAGAAAGCCATTACCGGTTTTAAGAAGGCCATTTTAATGGTGGCCGGCGCTGCCGTACAAAAGCTGATGGCCAAAATTGAAGGCGAGCAGGAAATATTGATGAACATTGCCGATATGGCCATTGAGACCTACAATGCAGAGAGCGCTTTGCTACGCGCCATGAAATTATCTGACCAACGCGGAGAAGCCGCCTGCCAGTTTGAACTGGATATTACCAGAACTTATATTTATGATGCAGCTGATAAAATAAATAAGTACGGTAAAGACGCCATCAATTCTTTTGCGGAAGGCGATGAACAGCGCATGATGCTGCTGGGACTTAAAAGATTTACTAAAGCAGATGCATTTAACAGCAAAGAATCACGGAGAAGAATTGCTGCGCGTTTGCTGAGCGAAAACAAATACCCGCTGTAGGAGAGCTGTTAGCTATTAGCCGTTAGCTATTAGCTGTTAACCAGAAATGTTCTTTGGTAACAGCTATTAACTAACGGCTTCATCTTGTAGCTATCAGACATTGGCTTGCAATGCGCATAGCCAGGCGCTAACAGCTAACAGCTAACAGCTAAAAGCCATTCACTTCCTCCCTAGCCGCTTCATGCTATATTTACAAAAAAATAAAGCTGATGAGGGTTTCTTTATTCTCTGTATTAAACAAGTACTGGGCCGTGTTGCTGATTATTTGTGTTGCAGCAGCCTGCTCGCGCAATCCGTACAAAAGCACCAATAAAATTTACCGGCAGCATGCCAAGCAACTCTCCACGCAATTGCGCGGTTTTCCGTTACCCGATTCTGTGCAGCCACCCATATACCAGGCAGCTACCACCAACTTTAATTTGCGCAAACCCAATTTTGTAATCATACATCATACCGCGCAAAACAGTTGTGAGCAAACCCTCAAAACATTTACTACTGCACAAACCCAGGTAAGTGCACATTATGTAATTTGTAAAGATGGCACCATTCACCATATGCTCAACGATTACCTGCGTGCCTGGCATGGCGGCGCCGCCAAATGGGGCAGCAGCACAGATATTAACAGCAACAGCATCGGCATAGAAATAGATAACAACGGGTTTGAAACTTTTACAGAAGCACAGGTAAACAGCCTGCTTCGATTACTGGCATCATTAAAAAAACAATACAATATTCCGCCTGCCAACTTTATAGGTCATGCAGATATAGCACCTGGCAGAAAAGTAGACCCCAACCGGAATTTTCCCTGGCAACAACTGGCCACCAACGGTTTTGGCTTTTGGTATGATACCACCAATGTGCAGGTGCCAGATAATTTTAATGCCATGCAGGCTTTGCGTATCATTGGCTATAATATACAAGACAGTGCATCCGCCGTCTATTCTTTTAAACTTCACTTTATACAAGCAGATTCTTCAAAAATGATCTCTGATGCAGATAAAAAGATATTGTTTGATTTAATGAACAAGTATCAATAGAAGATATGATAGAGACCCTAAGTTTGGTAGATACCTGAAGTCTACAAGTTTTCGGTAATTGAGGAATAGTGAATCAGACTTCGGGTATCTGCTCTTGCTGCTGCATAACCTACAGATAACCGAAGCCTGCAACACCTTGCTTGATAGTAACTGCGAAATCAGACTTCGGTTATCTTTTTATTATAACCGCGTCCATCACCAAGGCTGCGCATATCAAATAATCTAAGTCTGTAATATCAGCAGGTAACAGACGCAGCATTTAACTTTACAAAAACGAATCATTTTCTATTGCCGCTTATTATTTACATTCGTGGTTGATTGCCACGACCCTATTTTTATTGAAAGCATATTGCCGCCGTTTGCCGGCCTTTTGCGCGCCATTGTTTGTAATAAATCAGCAGCATGACAGCAGAACACCAACGCCTTGCAGTTAACGCAACCCGCGATATACCACTTGTACAATGGGGTCCTTACCTCAGCGAACGCCAATGGGGAACCGTGCGCGAAGACTACAGTACCAATGGCGATGCATGGCACTATTTTCCATTTGACCACGCCCATAGCAGGGTATACCGCTGGGGAGAAGACGGGCTGGCCGGCATTTCTGATTATTTTCAAAACCTCTGCTTTGCCATCGCCCTCTGGAATGGTAAAGACCCTATACTAAAAGAACGCCTCTTTGGCCTGGGCAACAGCCAGGGAAACCATGGTGAAGATGTAAAGGAATTGTATTATTACCTGGATAATATTCCTACCCACTCCTATATGGAGTTTCTCTATAAATATCCGCAGCAGGCTTTTCCGTATGACAAATTGAAAGACGAAAACCGCAAACGCGGTAAAAATGAACCCGAGTATGAAATTCTGGATACCGGCATCTTTGATAACAGCCAGTATTTTGATGTAATGGTTACCTACGCCAAACAGGGCGTGCAGGATATTTTTATAAAGATTGATATTACCAACCGCTATACCAGGGCAGCAGATATAACGGTGTTGCCTACACTATGGTTTTACAACCGCTGGAACTATGGCGGTGTTGATAAAAAACCTGTACTTACCGCAACAGGAAAAACTGCAGTAAGGGCAGAACATGAACGCCTGGACAACTACTTTTTTTATTTTCAACCGCCCAGCGACCGCTTCTTTACCGAAAACGAAACCAACACCCAGAAAATAGTTAATACACCCAATGAAAGCATCTTTGTGAAAGATGCTTTTCATGATGCCATTATTAAAGGCGAGAATTTGCCGGCTTTGCGCAATAAAAAATCGGGCACCAAGTTCGCCGCGGTGTACAAAATGAAGATAGCCGCCGGTGCCACAAAAACCATTTATTGCCGCCTTAGCAATAAAGACATGGACAATGCATTTGTAAGCGGGTTTGAAAAAATATTTACTACCAGGAAGGAAGAAGCGAATGATTATTATGCAGCCATTCTGCCAAAGGGGATGAGCGATGACATGGCCAATATTCAGCGACAGGCGTTGGCGGGTTTATTATGGAGCAAACAGTATTATCATTTTGATGTGGAACGCTGGCTGGCTACTGATGATGGCATCACCCCTGTAAGCGTGGGTAAAATGACCGGCCGCAATAACGACTGGAAGCACCTCAAAAACCAGGACATTATTTCTATGCCCGATAAATGGGAGTACCCCTGGTATGCTGCATGGGATCTGGCATTTCAATGTATTTCGATGGCGGTGGCCGACCCCACTTTTGCCAAACACCAGATGTTGCTGATCATGCGCGAGTGGTATATGAAACCCGATGGTCAATTGCCGGCTTACGAATGGAACTTTAGCGATGTAAACCCACCCGTGCAGGCATGGGCTGCCATGCAGGTATACAACATCGAGAAAAAACAAAAAGGCGGCGTGGGTGATATCGTGTTCCTGAAAAAAGTTTTTCAGAAACTGCTGATCAATTTTACGTGGTGGATAAACCGTAAAGACGTAAACGGCAATAATATATTTGAAGGCGGCTTTCTTGGACTGGATAATATTGGTGTGTTTAACCGCAGCTTTCATTTTTCTGGCGAAATGCAGCTCGAACAGGCCGACGGCACCAGCTGGATGGGTACCTATGCGCTGGACATGATGGATATTGCCCTTGAAATTGCCATGCACGATGATGCGTTTGAAGACACGGCTACCAAATTCTTTGAACACTTTGTACTGGTGGCAGAAGCACTTAACGAACACGGCCTTTGGAACACTGAAGACAAATTTTTTTATGATGTACTCTGTGTAACCGGTGCTGATCCCTTACCCCTGCGCATACAATCTATTGTAGGACTTACATCTTTGTATGCCGTGTCTACCATCAGCAGAAAAGTGTTGAATAAACTGCAGGATTTTAAAAAACGCATTACCTGGTTTGAACAATACCGCAAAAAAAATAAAAAGTTCTGGCCCAATGAAGAAAGGGGAGACGGACAGGAATTGCTGCTTTCGCTGGTGCCCAAAGACCGCCTGGAAGCTTTACTGGTAAGGATTCTGGATGAAAAAGGTTTTTTATCTGAGGGCGGCGTACGCGCACTGTCTAAATACCATGAAGACCATCCTTACTCGGTAACGGTTGAAGGTATTGTATACAGCATTCACTATGACCCCGGTGATTCTACTTCTGATATGTTTGGTGGTAACAGCAACTGGCGCGGCCCGGTTTGGATACCCATCAATTTCCTTATTATACAATCTATTCGCAAATACGGTGAGTTTTATGGCGATAACTTACTGGTAGAATACCCCACCGGCTCCGGCCATAAAATGAATCTGGATGCAGTGGCCGATGAACTGACCCGGCGCGTTATTTCTTTGTTTGAAAAAGACAAAGATGGCAAACGGCGTTTATACGGAGAATACAATTGGTTTTACCAGCAACCCGGTAATGAGCACCTGGTATTGTTTTATGAATATTTTCATGGAGACAGTGGCAAAGGACTCGGCGCCAATCACCAGACAGGCTGGACGGCCCTTGTTGCCGAACTTATCAGCGAATATGGCAACAAGAAAAATGCAGGTGTTCAACCAGGAGAAAAAGTACTAAACGAAACAGCCGGGACCCCGGCTGCCGTTGTGAAGTAGTATCAGTAAATAAGGTAGGGATTTACCTTATTGTTTTTTTTAAGTTTGTGCATCGCCCATGTAATAAAGCTGATCAGTAACATATCCTTTCGTTTTTATTGTTTCTATTGATTGATTCATTGTAGTTCTTCGCAAAAATGACCCGCTTTGCGAACGCTTTTTTCAATAAGGGTAGCAGGCACACTGGCACATTCTACGCGCAACACTTTGTCAATATCCTGCAGGTCTACATTCCAACGTATGATTCCCTCTATATTCTGCAGGTGGGGCGCCAGTGCACTGACGTTTTTCCTGTTACGTACATCGGTTTTAAAAACATGAATAGTCATGGCTCGGTGTTTTGTTAGTTTTGTTCCAGGGCAACAATGCCCGTGTGCAGCGTAGTAAGTTGAAGTAGATATATGTGCTATCCCAAATGGCTTGTCAGCCCTGAACGCATCCCTGGCTATCAATCTGTTGTTCAAATTAGCCTTTCAAAACGGCCATCATCTACCTGTTACTACTGTTGAATTATTCTGCAGTATTTTTTTGTTCGGGGGCCGGTCTTCTCCATCCGCCACCGCAACGGTTTCTCCATTCCTGTTTAAATTTTTCCCTGTCTTCCGGTGTCATGTTCATCCATTTTTCTTTCATGCCTTCGCCCATATGTTGTTTCCATCGGCCCGGGCCACCACCCCATCTGCCACGGGGGCCAGGGAACCCACCGAATAATATTTTAGCAAGGGCAAAGATGCCCAGCGCCTGCCAGAAGGTGATGGTGCTTACATGCAGTACACCTACCAGTATATTATTCCATAATGCCATCACTGCAAAACTTAAACCCACAATAAAGGCAAACACAAATATGATAATGCCAATGATCTTTTTCACAATAAATTCCTTTCTCATTTTTTTTATTTTAATAATTTAATAATTCATCTTTCAATACACTCAGCCTGTCGCGCAAATGCAATACTGCATACCGTTTTCTAGACAACAGGGTGTTTACGGTAAGGCCTGTCTTTTCAGCAATCTCTTTAAAAGGTATACCATCAATTTCATTCATCACAAACACTTCCCGTTGTTCTGCCGGCAGCTCGTTCAATGCATTATCCAAAGCTTCCCAGAAAAGATTTCGCAGGTAAGCTGTTTCGGGGTTATCAGTATCATCAAAGAAAATTTCTGTCCAGTCAAAAGCCACATCTTCTTCAGCTGATGCATACACGTCTTCAAGCGCTTCTGGTTTCTTTTTTCTTTGCTTGTCTGTTATTTTATTTCTTGCAACGGTAAACAGCCATGCGGTTAATTGTTCTATGGGTTGTGTATTGCCTATGAACTGGTAAAATACATCCTGCAAAATATCTTCTGCATCTGCTTCATTGTTCACGCGTTTGCGTATAAAACCCAGCAGGCGCCTGCTGTAGTCGTTAATGACGCGGGTGATATTACCTTTTTGTTCTGTTGTCATGTCTGCCGGTATGGTCAGTAGCTCGTCCATGTATAAAGAGGTAGACGGGCGGCAAGGTATTATATTTTAGGTACCATGAAATATTCAGGCAATTACCGGTGAAACGCCCGGTAGGGCCGGTGAAAGGCCGATTAACGGCCAATGAAACGCAGATTTTCATGATTGTTATGATGTATCATGAAGAAATGCCTTTACACGGCATGGCGGAATGGTGCATTGAAGCACTGCGCCATAAGCACACACATCGTACATCACTTATCTTACTTCAAACAGTTCTTCCCACCTGGAGGTATATCTTTGGCTGCGCAGTTCCTGCCGCATCTTCCAGTTGCGGGTGGTACCCGAGGTGGCAAATTTCAACACATCATCGCGCATACTAAAGTTTACATTGTCTATCATACCCATCAGCATGCGGCCATTGTTTTTTGTTTCAGGTACAAACATATTGGCTTGTATAGAACTATCCGGCACCAGCCCGCTGAGCAGCACACCGGCTTTTTTGTAAAAGGTACCAGGCTCATATAACTGATCAATCAACTGTACAGCCGGTTTAATCAATTCATTGGTAACAGAAGTAGCTGCGGGTAATGTAACATAGCTGCTAATAGTGGCGCCGCGGTTAAAATCGGCCTGGTGGTCTTGTCCGCGCGCAACAATAAAAACACTTACCATTGTGGCCGCGCTTTGTTGCCTGCGCAATTTTTCTGCCGCCCTGGAAGTATAGGTAGCCACTGCTTCTTTAATGTCGGTGATGTTGTTAACAGGTTCACCAAACATGCGCGTGGTGGCGATCATTTTTTTCACGTCCAGCGGATTTTTCATCTCAATACAGGGCTGGCCTCTCAACTCTTTTATCAACCGGGTGCCCACTACGCCGCCAAGGTGTTTGTGTGCCCATTCTTCGCTCATGTTGCGCAGCTCCCACGCACTGGTAATTCCCATATTGATAAGTTTGCCGGCATAGGCACCGCCAACACCCCAAATAGCATTTACACGTGTTTGTTGCAAGGCTATGCGCTGTTCCTGTTCTGTAGCAAGTATATATACACACCCTGTTGCCTGTTTGTTTTTTTTAGCGAGGTTGTTAGCCAGCTTCGCCAGGGTTTTGGTAGGCGCCACGCCAATAGACACAGAGATACCCGTCCATTGTTCTACGGTTTCTTTTATATGCCTGCTGTAAGCGGTGATGTCTTCCGGCGGTATATGGCCCAGATCAAGAAATGCTTCATCAACAGAATACACTTCTACAGCAGGCGAGAGCGTACGGAGGGTGTCCATCACCCGGATACTCATATCGCCATACAAATTGTAGTTAGAGGAGAAAACTTCTATCTGGTGTTTTTCTATCAGGTGTTTTTCCTGGAAGTAAGGCCCGGCCATACCTACACCAAATGCTTTGGCTTCATCGCTGCGCGAAATAATGCAACCATCGTTATTGCTCAATACCACTACGGGTTTCTTCCACAGATCGGGCCTGAACACGCGCTCGGCAGAGCAATAGAAACTGTTGCAGTCTACAATGGCGCATAAGGTTCCTGAGGTATCCCCTGTCCCAAGACCCCCTGCCCCCCTGAAGGGGGAACCTGGATCGGGCATTCTTTCATTCTTTGTTATAACCATATTGACTTTTTTGCCACAGAGGTAAAAGAGGTTTTCACGGAGTACAAGAGGTTGTCGCAGATCATTATAAAACTAAACGCTTGATTCCATTTCTCAAATGGGCAGTCTGAAAATTTAATAGTAAGCCAAGTTTACATCCTGATAATTTTAAGTAAGTGAGCACTTGCGCAGTGTGTATTAATGAAAAGGAGTCAACTGTTTTTATTTCTACTATTACTCTGTGCTCCACCAGTAGATCAACCCTATATCCCACGTCCATTTTAACTTCTTCAAACAAAAGTGGCATTGGCTTTTCTTTTTGAGTAAAAATGCCATTTTTATTCAGCAGATAGAACAAACATTCTTTATACGATGATTCCAACAAACCAGGTCCTAATTCGGTATGCACCCTAAATGCATATTTTAATATTTGTTCGCTTAACATATTTAACTCTTCCATACGACATTTTTATTCAGCTGCTACCTATGGCCTCTTGTACTCCGTGAAAACCTCTTTTCCTCTGTGGCAAACCAGCTAGGGGGTATGAATAGAATACGTTACTACACCCCAAATGGCAAATTCATTATTAAACGTATCCACTTCAATTGGAGCCAGCTTACTGGTTTCTGGCAGTAGCCTGATTTTATTAAATGTTTTTTCAAGCCTGCGGATCAACATCTCGCCATTCAATACGGCAATCACTACTTTTCCGCTCGCTACTTTGAGCGACCGATCTACAATTACAATATCGCCATCGTGTATGCCGGCGCCTACCATGGCATCTCCGCGAACCCGCATAAAAAATGTAGCCGGTTTGTTGCCTATCAATTGTTCATTTAGATCGATGCCCCGCTCTGCGTAGTCATCTGCCGCGGCACCAAAGCCGGTGGCATCTGCGGTTTTAATTTGATGCTGACCGTATTGTTTAGAACCTTTATAAGCTGCGCCGTAAAAAATTTCTCCGTCCATATACGTTGGTTTTTTATGTTTCTGGATGTGCCCACCAGAAAATGAAGGTGAAAAAAGATTTGCTGGTATGCTAAATATATTAGTAAATTTATGCTAAATATTTAATCATCACATATTTTTTTATGCATGCTTACTTCCAGGAAATTGCTAATGATAATTGTTCCCCGCAGGGGTTATCTGAATATATACTGATAGGAAACCCCGGTAATGATGTGAGTAATAAGATAATAGAGGCGCAGGCGCATTTTATAAAAGCTTTTGGAGAAGGCGTCAGCAAAAAAACACCGCATATGGAAGTGGCTCATTTTTTTGCTGGCGAAGGCATGGAAGACACAATCATTAGGTGGCTGCAGCGAATTATTAGCGTTGAAGCAGGGTTTATGGTAACATTGGTGTATAGCGGTTCACCCACGGGTGCCATTTGCATGCGCGTGCAGGATCCAACCCCTTTTCAGCAATTGTCAAAAAAATTACAACCGGTAGATGAGTATATCCGTGCATCTGATTGTCCGCCCATAAAGGTAATTGCTCATCCGCACTTATGCATTGCCGATAGCTTGCCTGCGGATGTTTATAATAAAGCAATAGCAGCTTATGCCGGCAAAGTATTTCATACTTCTTTTATAATGGAAGAATTAGTGTTGCTGCGGCGCCGGCATCCGTTCGGCAATTGTAAAACCGTCCAGGTATTTCGTTTAAGGCCTGCCGGTAGTAATTCATTCTGTGGGGCAGCATGAATATGTAGTAAAGTAAAAAAATACAATTAATTATGAAACCATCTGCTTTGGCTTTTCCGGGCCATAAAATAAATCAATACTTGCTGGTGCTTAGTCTGCAACCAATATTGCGCAACAATGTACTGCCGATAAAAGAAGAATGCTATAAAGCTGGCCAGGCGAAAAATGACGGCTGGGATGAACCGTATTTTACGCTGGCTACATTTAATCAGTATGCAATGATGGAATCGCGGATTGTGAGCAAGCTGAAAGCAACAGGTATGGGTCAGCAACCATTTACGGTAATGTTGAAACATGGTGGCAGCTTTGCTTTTCACACCATTGATATGGATGTTGCCAAGAAAGAACCGGTGCGCCAGTTAGTGAAGGCAATTCGTTTGCAACATGAATGTATGGCTTTGAATCCATCAAGCCAGCCACATTTTTGCGATATGTCCCGTACAGCAATAGCGCAGCAATTATCAAAAGGGCAATTTGATTCGCAGTGGCCGGGCTATAACAAAATGACTTTTGATGGCGAGTGGTTGGCAGATAGTATGCTGTTGTTTAGAAGGCCGGCTGGAACTACCGCTGCTTACCAATTGGTAGAAAAGATTGAATTCTTATACCAGTCGGTTGATGCTGGTAAGAAGGAAGTAATTGGCAAAAAATAAAAGAGCAAAGTGTTGTGCCATGGCAATAAGAGCAATAACGGTTTGCCCGGATGATATTTTAAATTGGCAGGTTAAACCATGAATGTATTATGACGCGTGCAAAGAAGGAAACAGGGTTTGAACCAATTTCAGCAAGGGAAAGGTGGTTAACAGAACAGATTGTTCAAATTGCCATTGCCATACACAAAAAGCTGGGTCCCGGTTTACAAAAAAGCGTTTATGAGAAATGTTTTTGTTTTGAGTTGCAGCAGCGGGGTATCTCATTTACTAAACGGGCAACCACTAAAATTATGTATGGCATACTGGCAATTGATGAAACTTTACCTATTGATATGCTTGTAGACGATTTGATTATTGTGGAGTTAAAGGCAGAGGAAAACCATCATGCTGTTTGGGATGCGCAACTGCTCACCTACTTAAAGTTGACCGGTAAGCGGCTGGGCTATATTTTAAATTTTAATGTTCCATTGATGAAAAACGGAATTAAAAGAATGATATATAATTAGCAGGCAAGATAGCAGTACCTCAATAATTAATTCGCATAAACGATAAAACAGAAGAAATTTCCGCACTGCATTAAAATGAGCAGCAATTGCTGTGTGTTTCTAAAAAAGCCAGTAAGCAGCTGGCCTGTTTGTGTCTCTGTGTTTTACTGTAAGCTGGCAAAACAAATAGCTGGCAATCTCCGTGTATCATCTTAATAATACCAGTCAATGGCTGGTGTCTCCGTGTCTCCGTATTTTCAAAAATGTTGTTTGCAAAAAGCAAATGCGCCGCCATCACTGTGTGTTTCCCAGAAAAGAAAACCAGTATAAAGGATGCGTATCTGTGTCTACGTGTTACAGTCGTTTTTTTTAAGATCATCAACCAAATTATTTCTATGCCAGACAAATTAAAACAGGATCACTATAAAGTATCCGCGATAAAAAAAGAAGATAGTGTGCAGTACCACGCAGGCCGGGGCGCGCAAATCAATACGCGCAACCGGTTCCTGAAAACTGAACTGAGCAGGGATCATGTAGAAGGTATTGATGATTGGGAAGAAGCCACGCTGCCCACCCAGTATATAGAACAGCAGTCAAAAACAATTGTAAACGCAGTGGAAAGTCCGGATGTGGGCATGAGTTACAGTATGAACCCCTATGCAGGGTGCGAACACGGTTGCATTTACTGTTACGCGCGTAATGTGCATGAATACTGGGGTTATAGCGCAGGGCTGGATTTTGAACAAAAAATCATCGTTAAAAAGAATGCCCCTCAACTGCTGCGCAAGTTTTTAATGCATCCCAAATGGAATTGCGCGCCCATCATGCTTAGCGGCAATACAGACTGCTACCAGCCTGCAGAGCAACAATACCGGCTCACCCGCGGATTGCTGGAAGTATGCAACGAGTTTAACCAACCTGTGGGCATACTTACCAAAAACTCGTGGATACTGAAAGACAAAGACGTGCTGCAGGAGATGGCCAAAAAGCAATTGGTGTCCGCCATGGTATCCATTACTTCTTTTAACGAAGATCTGCGCCGCATAATGGAACCGCGTACCACTACCGCCCGTCAAAAATTAAAAGTGATAGAAGAATTGAGCAATGCCGGGGTAAGAATGGGTGTTATGATGGGGCCCATGATACCCGGCCTCAATGAACATGAAATGCAACGCATCATGAAGGCCGCGCGCGATAGCGGGGCCACTTTTACCGCGTATACTTTTATCCGTTTAAATGGCGCCATCAAATTATTGTTTCACGACTGGCTATATAAAAACTTTCCGGATAGGGCCGACAAAGTATGGCACCTTATTGAACAAAGTCACGACGGCAAAGTAAACGATACGCGATGGGGCGTGCGCATGCGCGGAGAAGGCAATATTGCCCAGATGGTGGCACAGCAATACAAAAAATACGGCAAGCTGTATGGAATGAATGCGGAAGACTGGAGCCTGAATACCAAACTCTTCAGACGGCCGGGTGAGCAGGGAAAGTTGTTTTGAATCATTATTAATCTGCGGCAATGTTTCTCGCAGCGGGGGCGGAGTTATTTTAAATGTTGAATTCTAAATTTTGAATGATTAATCTGCGAATCTGCGGCGATGTTTCTCGCAGCGTGTAAGCGAGGCAGCGGGCTGCAGAGTTATTTTAAATGTTGAATTTTAAATTTTGAATGATTAATCTGCGAATCTGCGGCGATGTTTCTCGCAGCGTGTAAGCGTGGCAGCGGGCTGCAGAGTTATTTTACAATTTGTATTATTAATCTGCGAATCTGCGGCAACATTATACGTGTAAATGTTATTGCCATCTCATGTTCCGGAGGAACATTATATGGGTAGCAAACATGAGCAGTAAACGATGCAGTCCGTAGGACAGCCCTATGCGATAGCCGGTCGAGGATTATTTTAAATTTTGAATTTTAAATTAGAATTAGGTAGAATAAGCGCTTAATGTTTTTAGTATTGGATAAGGATGCGGATTTATGTGTAGCATTCTTTTGATCAATACCTCAAATATTTTCTTGCGACCGTTTCTATTGTTGAACCGATAACTGTATTCATTGCAGTATGCAAAAAAGTGGTCATTAGAACATTTGTGGTGTATTCCTCGCATCCAGCTTTTGAAAAGCATGATTTGAATATGCAGTTCTTTGAAATTTCTTCCTTTTAATGACCTTATTTGCGTGATGTCCATTTCCGTGCTTAAAGTTTTGTAAGGTTGATAGTCATCGGTTCTTATTTTAGCTGATGCCGACACCCCTTTTTTCAGGGCATATCGTAAAGTGTCAGCTTTGCAATTTTCTATCGGGTTCATAAATATATTGCCGACTTTTCCATTACCCAGCAGTTCAAGGGCTATTAACGCGGCTTTTTTTTTATCAATTTTTCGGCCGTGCTGCCCCTTATTTCTGGCCCCGAGAATGAACTCGTCAACATCAACATTGTTTTGTAACGCAGCGGCTTCACTCATTGCTAACTGCACTTTGCGCTTAAACAGCCAGGCAGTTTTCTGCTGAACGCCCACCTCACCCGCCAGTTCTACTGTAGACATCCCTTTCTTTTTGGTGGTAAGGCGAAACAGCATGTGAAACGCTTTTAATAACGGTAAACGGATGTCATGAAAAAGCGTGTTTGCCGTCACACTTTCATCATATCCGCACTGCTGGCATCTGCGATGAAATCCTGTTTTACCTTTTATATATTTCTCGCACCCACAGTGCTTGCATTGGTAGCCGAATTTCCATTTATGGTCATCCAAATAACGCAAACAAGATTCGTTATCAGGAAAACAACGCGCAAATTCTATTGCGTTAATACCTTGAAACATACCTAATATATTTAGCATGAAAATACTACAATATTTAGTTACAACAAAGCATTACCTTTACGAAGAGCTTAATATGCCTAATTCTATTTTAAATTTTGAATGATTAATCTGCGAATCTGCGGCTAGGCTTCCTCGCAGCGAGACAGCGGGCGAGGGTTTTAAATTTTAAATTTTAAATTTTTAATTATTAATCAGCGCATCTGCGGCAAATACCCTCCCAAAAAACAACGCGCCCGGTTTATAAAACCGGGCGCGTTATGGTAAATGGGTAAAGGGAAACAAGACGTGATTCAGGTATGGTAAGCGGGTTAAAAGAGGCGTTGCAATCAGGCTGAGTATTTTTTCTTGCCCGCCAGTTTCAGCAACATGGCGCGACCTTCAATAATCTCGCGGCACAAAAACTCAATTTCAGGGGCATCTTCCAGCACATTCAGGTGTTCAAGCATGGTGTTGAAAGATTGTACTCGTTCCGTGTAATACAATTCCATCACTTCAACAGAATCTCCCATTACAGGTTTGGACGACATGCGGAGGTAATCCGGTGTAGGGGTTTTAGCGGTGTTTCTTCTGGTAGCGGCAGGTGATTGATGTCTCATAAAAGAAAAATTTTAAAGGTTTACTCAAAAACTGGTGAATGCGCTTTTCAATGGGGGTGGGTTAGAGACCAGCATATTCAACAGGGTGGTTGCCGTTATGCTTTTTCAAAGTTGCACATTTTACAATGATTCCGCAAGGATTTTATTACTGAAACTTAAGGGTAGCAACACTCGATAATTTAGGTAGTTCTACGCATCAGCATGACTGGCGGCCTGGGTATTTTTAGCAAATATTAACTTTAAAAACTACCGTTATGTTTAAGATTAGAAAGCCAGCTATACCTGCTGTTATTGTCTTCGCCGCTTTTTGCATCACCACCGTATTATTCACCGCGTCTTGCAACAATGGCCCCGGGGGAGGCGGTACCGGCAAAGACAGTGGCGTTTTTATTCCTAATCTGCCCGATTCTTCCGACCTGGCTAAAATAGAACACTATATTCCCAAAGGTGAGATCATGCGGTTTCGCCGGGCTTTTAATGCAGACAGCATCAACGCCCGCAACCCCGAGCTTTTTGTTACCGAATCTGAAGGGTTCAATAAATCGGCCCTGCTTGAACTGCTGAAAGACCCTAAATGTGTGGGCATCCGCATCTATTACGGCATAGCCCCAGGCACTAACAAGAAAAAAGATTTGCGGCTGATATTGGTAGGTACAGACAGCAACGGCAAAGACCTTTACTTTACCCATACCACCAGCAAAGCCGGCACCCGCCTTACAGATGATGAAGTGGGTCTTGAATATGGCCAGTGCTGCCATGGACAACCGGCTGAAAACTAAACCAATTGCCCTACCTATTATTTTTATAAAGCGCCGTCCATTAATGAATCCTACAGTAGAGTTTATACTGAGCATGAGTATTATTGTTCCATTGTCTATTGGGATAGTAAGATGGAAAGTGATTGACACGTCTTACTATCCCTTTGTCTATAATCTTATTGCAGTGCTGCTGGTGGAAGTGATTATTAAATTGTTGAACAATTCAACTGACGTTGTAAAAACGGTCAATATATTTTCCCTGGCAGATTTTTGCCTGTTTGCGTGGCTGTTTCATAACTGGGGGCTTTTTAATGGCAATAAAAAAATATTCTTGCTGATTATAACCGGAGCGCTGGCACTGTGGATATACATTACCTTCTTTGTAACCGGGTTTGGTAATATGAACAATCCTTACCTGCTGGTATATTCGGCTGCGCTCATTTTTTTTAGCGTTACCACCTTTAATAAAATAGTAGTGCACCAGCGCATCAACATTTTTACCAATGCCCGCTTCTGGATATGTATCGGCATCATTATTTTTTATTCGTTTTTTATACTAACACGGGCCACTGATTTGTCTACCGGCGTATTCAGGCATGTCAGTAAATCATTCAAAGACAATTTACAGCTTATTAATACCTACTCAAATTTTTTGGTTAACCTTTTGTACGCAGTTGCAGTAATATGGATACCCCGGAAAAAGAATATTACGACGCTCTTATAGCAGTAGTAGTTATAGTAGGTATCGTTATTTCCTACTTTATTATTACGGCCATCCGCTACCAGCGGCGCAGCATGCGCATGCACAAAGAGCGTATACAGGCAGAAATTGATACCCTGGAAAATGAACGAAAGCGGATTGCGGCAGACCTGCACGATGAGTTGGGCCCCCTGCTGTCTGCTGTAAAATTGCAAATAAACAACCTCGAAACCACCGACCCCGGCGACATGCACATTATTGGTAAATCGAGCCAGTATATAGACAATATCATTACTAAGCTGCGCGAAATTTCAAATGACCTCATGCCCAATACACTACTGCGCAAAGGCCTCAAAAACGCCATCATAGAATTTATAGACAACAGCCAGGATGCTTATAAACTGCCGGTGAAATTTATCTGCGAGCAGGAGCTGCAGCTCGCGCAGGATAAAGAAATCAACCTCTACCGCATTGTGCAGGAAATAACCCACAATACCCTTAAACATGCTAAAGCTTCGATGCTTATCATAAAAATAAGTATTCAAAATGACCGCCTTTTCCTGATGACAGCCGATAACGGTATCGGTTTTGACTATTTTTCCAAAATTCGTGACAATTCCGGGCTGGGACTTCGTAATTTGCAGAGCAGAACAGAAGTGATGGGCGGGGAATTTAACTGCGTTTCCACCTCCGATAAAGGAACGGCATACACCATTGAAATTCCACTTTAGAAACTTATTCTTATGGATACTTATGGCACCATCAAAGTTATTATTGCAGACGATCATGAAATCTTCAGGGATGGTCTGCGCCTGATGCTGCAAAAACAGCCAGAGATTGATTTGCTGGCCGAAGCAGAAGATGGCAGAGAACTGATAGAACACATTAAACTGCTAAAACCAGATGTGGTAATAACGGATATAAAAATGCCCCGCATGGATGGCACTGCCGCTGCCAAACACATTACCGAGCACTACCCCACCATTGGTATCATAGCCCTTACCATGTTTGATGAAGATGATTTGATTGTTGATATGCTGGAAGCAGGCGCCAAAGGCTACCTGCTTAAGAATGCCGATAAGCACGAGATGGTAGATGCTGTAAAATCTGTATACAATAACGAACCCTATTATTGTAAACACACCTCTCACAAACTGGCGCAAATGGTAGCGCGCAGTAAATTTAACCCGTACAAGCACCAGGTAAAGCCCGAGTTTACCGAGCGCGAAAAAGAAATCATTGTATACATCTGCGATGGCCTTACCAATAAAGAAATTGCTGCCAAAGTTTTTCTGAGCGTACGTACAGTAGAAGGGCTGCGTATGAAAATGCTCGAAAAAATGAATGCTAAAAATACCGCTGGCATCATTATCTACGCAATTAAAAACGATCTCTATACCGCCGCCGTAAAATAGCTTCTAATGAATGACTGGTAGCCGGCAAAAGCATAATGCGTATCTACGGCGAAGTTGCTCGTGCGTTATTTTAAATTTTGAATGTTGAATGCAGAATTATTAATCTGCGAATCTGCGGCCGTTTTTACCACAAAGAACAGGAGGTCTTCACTGAGGTATACAGAGGGTTAAGCTAATTTCAATGTTGACTTTTGAATATTGATTATTAATCTGCGAATCTGCGGCCGTTTTTACCACAGAGGACAGGAGGTCTTCACTGAGGTATACAGAGGGTTAAACTAATTTCAATCTTGACTTTTGAATGTTGATTATTAATCTGCGAATCTGCGGCCGAATGAAGACCATCTCCCTCACAACAAAACAGTCTTCAATAAAAAAAGCCGGGAAATGCTCCCGGCTCTTTATCTACATTTATTATGTTATGAGTATCGAACCTAAATAACGCGCAAACCTAATTCCCAATTCCTAAAAATTAAACGCCAGTTTTCCAAACAGTTTTCTTCCGTTAAAACCCATTTGCACAGAATCCCATGCGCCACCGCTTTCATTATCTTGCGCATAGCCTTTGGCCAGGGGATTTACGCCCAGGTTGGGGTGCACATTGAACACATTGTCTGCACCCACAAAAAGGCTTACGCTTTTACAAATTTTATACGACGCATAAATATCAACGGTTACTTTTTTGTTGTAGTTAAATACTTCGGGTAAATAAACGCTGCCATCTGCATCAGAAGGAACTCTTGGGTTAATGCCTGAGTAATTAGGGTTATCAAAGCCAAGCGGATCGTTAGGGTCTGGTGCAGACCCATCACCAAAGCCCATCAGCATAATTTTGCCATAATAGGTAATATGCGCGCCGTAGCCCAGTTTGTTCTTGGTATAGTCAAGGCCCAATGACCATTTGCCTTTTGGTGCCGATGCTTTTAAGAACGCCTCTTCACGATCGCTGTAAAATGTTTTCCGGTGCAGCTGGTTATCATTCAGTGCAGATGGCACATGAATATCGTCTATCGTTATCTTCTGTATATTGCCCGCCAGCAATATTTTAAGGTTGTTGTTTTTGCCCCATCTTACTGAATAGTCGGCCACAATATCAAGCCCGATATTGGTAGTACTTACAGCATTCGCAAAAAACTGTGCTGTAGATACATCTGTAGGAAACTGGCCGGTAAAAGAAGGTGGTAGCGTGGGGTCATCTTTACTGAATAAACCTGAGAGTACTATCCGGTCTTTTACCTTCACAATATAACCGTCTGCAGTAAACGTAAAATTCTTAATGGGCTTCCATGAAAATCCGAGGCTTCCGTTAACGGATGTTTCTTCTTTCAAATCAGGAATGCCTGCTGCCCTGGCAATTACACTGGTATTGGGTGCAATCAGCGATTGTACCAGTTGGCCGCCGCTAAAAGAAGTAAGTGTATTACTAAAATGAATTTGCGCCAGCGACGGTGCGCGGAAACCCGTGCTTACAGAACCTCTTATATTAAAATCTGGAGAGACTTTATACCGTGTGGCAATCTTACCCGTAAGCACCGAACCAAAATCTGAATAGTTTTCAAAGCGCACCGCACCATCTACCAGCCACGATTTGGTGATATCTATTGCGGCATCTGCATAAACGCCCACATTGTTGCGGTTAGCGCTAACAGCATCAGTATTGCTGAAACCAGGAAAGCCCTGCGAGCCCGAGGCCTGTACACCATTAGGATCATAGTTTTTATAGGACAGCTCTTCTCCGCTGTAAATGCTATATTTCTCATACCTGAATTCTGCACCCAGGCCCAGGTTAAGCCCTTCAGCCACCGAAGAGAAAGTTTTATTAAAGTCGAGGTTGGTGGTATTCTGCAAGAAGTTAAAACCGCCATCGTCAAAATGATTGGGGGTTGATTTTCCTATTACCGAAGCATTGAAGGTTTTGTCGCCATAATAATGGAAATCATTTCTTCCTATGGTATTGCTCAGGTCCCATCCCCAGCCGCTGCCAACATCGCCTTTAACACCTGCGGCAAAGGAAATGTCTTTGATGTGGGTTTGTATATGCGGGTTGTAATAGGTTTCGCCATCGTTGCTCTTGCGCATGATATCGTCTACAAAAATCAGCGCGCCGCCTGTGGTTACAGGAAACCTTTCCGGCTTGGCGCTGTAATTTCTTGAATAGGCGTATGCGTCAGAAGATTTGTAGTTGTACCCGCCGAATGAATAAAAACTTGTTTTGCTACCGGGGCTGAAAGGTATTTCCATATTATACATAGCGCCCGCGGTGGTAATGGATCCGTCTCCAAACGCACGGCGGCCATTATTGATATACACCAGCGAATTTTTATTCAGTTGCGGGTTAGTAGTATCTGCCTGGCGGTAAGTTTTACCCTGGGTTAAAATATCGGCAGAAATATTAATATAGCCACCGTTTTTACCAATGGCAAAGCCGTTGTTTACAGAAAAGGTAAACGTATTGCCGTCAATAGCATTGCCCGAATAATACTGGTTGCCAGCATTGAATTTGCGGGCATTGTTCTTAGTATCGTAATACCCGCTCCAGCCTGTATTGATAGTCCAGTGATTGATATCTTTTTTAAGAATGATGTTGATAACGCCGGCCATGGCATCAGAACCATATTGCGCAGAAGCGCCATCGCGCAAAATTTCTATGCGGTCAACGGCTGCTTCGGGAAAAGCATTTAGGTCAACACCAGAATTACCGCGGCCCCTGGTACCAAACAAGGCCACAAATGCAGTTTGGTGCCTTCTTTTACCATTGATAAGAACAAGGGTTTGATCGGGGCCCAGTCCGCGGAGCGTACCCAGGTCTACGTGGTCGGCACCATCTGCACCGCTCTGTTTATTATAATTGAAAGAAGGGGCGGCATAATTAAGCACCGAAGTAAGATCCATTTTTGCAGTAGGTAAACCAATCTGGTTTATTTTAATGATGTCTACCGGTACAGGTGTTTCAATTTTGGCCCTGGCAGCACCACGCGAACCAACGAATACTACTTCGTTTAATTCTGCAGAGGCTACTATCAGATTTACTGAAATGTTTGTTTCGGTGCCCAGCGTTACAGATTCTGTTTTAAAACCAATGGAACTTATTTCCAGTACATCGCCTGGTGCAGCGCTAACGGTAAACACACCTTCTTTATTGGTAACCGCACCACCGCCTTTTACGGATTTGTTTTTAACCGATACGCCGCTGATCGGTTCACCGGTTTTGGCATCTGTAACCTTGCCTGAAATGGGTTGTTTTTGTGCAAAGAGGAGTTGTGAAGAAAAAACAATCATCACAATAAGCAAAAGAGATTTTAGAAGCTTCATACATGCAGTTTTGGTGATAGTATACACCTGCCGGCTTGCAGCAGGATTTTTTAAATAAAGTTTGCTGAACTACGGGTTGGGAACAGGATAAAAAAAGGTAACAAATTTATAAAGGCGAAGCTCTCTGTTTGCCAAATATAAACCCTATAAATGAAACCTACGCGTTTAATGGCGGTAAACTTTTCCAGCCGCGAATTACCACCGGAAATCGCGCCTCGGGCATCAAAAAAATTACTTTATTTTTACCCCTATGCAGCGAATTATTGAAGACATCAAAGCGTTGTTTATATCAACAATACATCAACCGGTTCAGCAGATAGAAAAAATACCCCAGTCGGGCAGCGACAGAATTTATTTCCGCATTACCACGCCGGGCACAAACTACATTGCCACCTGGGGCCATAATATAAAAGAAAATGACACTTTTATTTATTTCAGCAGGCATTTTAAAAAAGCCGGCTCGCCCGTACCTGAAATTTTTTGTGTAAACGATGACCATACCATATACATACAGGAAGATTTTGGCGATGTTTCATTGCTCAATAAGCTTGAAAAACATGGTTATACCGAATATGTATACGCATTGTTTCAGCAAAGCCTGCAGGCATTGGCCTGGTTACAGATCAAAGGCGGTAAAGGCATGGATTACAGTTATAGTTTAACCGCAAAAGAGTTTGGCAAACAGGCTATACTATCTGACCTGCTCTACTTCAAATATTATTTTCTGGATACCCTGAAATATGCCTACGATAAACAAGCCCTGCTGGATGATTTTGAAGCGCTGAGTAACTACCTCACACATACTGAAAACAAACATTTTATGTTTCGCGATTTTCAGAGCCGCAATGTGATGATTAAAGATGACAAAGTGCACTTTATAGACTTCCAGGGGGGTATGCGCGGCGCCTTACAATATGATGTGGCCTCACTGCTATGGCAGGCCCGTGCAGAGTTGCCGGAAGACTGGAAAACCAGTTTACTGGATTATTATATAGACGAAGCCAACAAATTATTAAAAACCCCTGCAGATAAAACCATATTCATTGCACAATACAATGGCTATGTGCTAATACGGTTGTTGCAGGTGTTGGGAGCCTATGGTTTTCGCGGATTGTTTGAACGCAAGGCCCAGTTTCTGACCAGTATACCCCTGGCGCTGCGCAACTTAAAAGCGCTGACCGTAAATCAACGGATGGGCATTGCTGTACCCACCTTTGAAAAATGCCTGCTGTTTTGTGTAAGCGATGAGGTAGTAAACAGGTTTGAACCATTGCGTGCCAGCGACAGTACCCCGCTGGTGGTTGAAATCAACAGCTTTTCTTACCGCAAAGGCATACCGCCAGATGAAACAAACAACGGTGGCGGATTTGTATTTGATTGCCGCGGCATCCTGAACCCGGGCCGTTTTGATGAATTTAAAAAACTAACCGGCCGTGATAAACCTGTAAAAGATTTTTTGGAACAACAAACCAAAATGCCCGACTACCTCAACAGCGTGTTTGACATAGTAGATATTTCTGTGGCCGATTATATTAAACGTGACTTTAGTCACCTGGTGATCAATTTTGGCTGCACCGGCGGACAGCACCGTAGTGTATACGCAGCAGACGCACTGGCCAGGCATCTAAAAAACAAGTTTCATGTAAAAATTGATTTGCACCATAGAATACAGGATGAAAAAAACTGGTTGAATGAATAACCTGTGGGCTCAAAAAATAACTTGTAAAATCTGGTTTCTATGAAAGGAATGATCTTCGCGGCTGGACTGGGCACCCGCTTTAAACCATGGACAGACAAGCACCCAAAAGCCCTGGCGCCGGTAAATGGTAAAAGCCTTTTGCAGCGCAATGTAGAATACCTGCAAAAATATGGTATTACCGAAGTGGTGGTGAACGTGCACCATTTTGCGGATCAGATAATAGCAGCAGTTAATGACAACAACGGCTGGGGTAGTACCATTATTATCAGCGATGAAAGGGATGAAGTGCTTGAAACAGGCGGTGGGCTGCTAAAAGCTGCGGCACTGTTAGACGGGCCTGAACCATTTGTAACCATCAATGCAGATATACTCACGGATCTTAGTATAAAAAGATTGCTCGACTATCATAAAGATTACAAACCACTGATATCGTTTGGGGTAACCAGCCGCAAAACCTCGCGCTATTTTTTGTTTGATGAATTTGACCGTTTGTGCGGATGGCGCAATAAAAAAACAGATGAAGAAATTATTGCTGTGCCTACTAATGATTTGGTGGAACGTGCTTATAGTTGCGTAGTAGTATTTGAACCGCGCATATTTTCACTCATACCACAACGCGGAAAATTTTCTTTGGTAGAAACTTATCTTTCACTTGCAAAAGATAACCTGATATTGGGGTACGATCATACCGGCGACAAATTTGCAGACGTAGGAAAGCCGGAATCTATAGCGGCGGCCGAAGCGTTGTTTCCATGACGCGTTCCGCGTTTATTTCTCCCAACCGATGGGCGAAGCGAGGAATGCAATCAATGAATGCAACATAATTTTCGCCGCAGATGTACAGATTAATAATTCAACATTCAAAAGTCAAAATTGAAATTAGTTTAACCCTCTGTATACCTCAGTGAAGACCTCCTGTCCTCTGTGGTAAAAACGGCCGCAGATTCGCAGATTCGCAGATTTATAATTCAAAATTTAGAATACAAAATTTAAAATAATCCCACGCCCGCTGCGAGAAACATAGCCGCAGATTCGCCGATAAAGCATTCAAAATTTAAAATATAGAATTCAAAATAATTCACGCCCTCCCGCCGCGAGAAACAATCTCGAAAAAATTATTTTAAAAATTTCTGTTAAAACATTTGGTGGCATCAAAAAAATAATCGCATCTTTGCAATGCAAAAAAATAATAACAATGCGCCAGACACTGATACATATTGAAGGAAACCGGTTTAGTCCCAAAGGAGGCTGTGCTGTTTGCGGGGCGTTTTGTTCAATGGAGAAGTTTTAAACTGATTCAATACAACGCAGGCCCCGCAAGAGATTGCGGGGTTTTTTATTTATTGTATATCCAGGAAAAAAGTGACTATTTGTTCACGCGAGTACATATATTATGTGGTTTGCGTTTGTAAACAATTTTGTCAATTAAAAATGTACATGCAGCAACAACAACAACATACGCGATTTATCATTTCAATGAAAAATGATCTGCTATCATTAACAGTATGCTATTGGCGTGTACAAACAAGCCGGCAAACACTGCCCATGAATGGTAGAAGCAATCAACAAAATATGCGGCCACGCAATGTTCAAACATAGGTGTATCATTATGCCTGAACAAAACCCGGTCGCACAACAATCGACCGGGTTTTTTTATGCCCGCAATAATTGAGAATCAATAAAACACCGGACCATGAAATTTATAGTAATGGTTTTTATGATCAGGTTTGCCATTGAACTGATCACTAAAGCCGCAAAAAGAAACAGGAACAATGTAAAATATTAGTTGCAGGAAGGAGGGAAACAAGCATTCCCCGTGAGATGCAGCGGGGATGCTTTTCCAGTAGTGTTGGCACCACCATTTGAATGAGACAGGATATTGTCGTAGCACCACCAACAAAGTTTTATTACCATTAAACCACTATGAGAAAGGTAGCAGCAATGCTACCAGCTATAGCAGCATTCCAATGGTTGGATACTCCGCCTGGAACGGAGAGGATGCTGGTTCGAGTCCGGCCTGCTATACAAACAGCCTGATTGTTTAACTGTATACTGCCGGGTGGTGTAACAGGCAACACACCAGACTTTGATTCTGGTAATCCTGGTTCAAAGCCGGGCCCGGTAACCAATGATGTTGGCCTTAGCTTAACCGGTAAAGCGACACACTGTGAATGTGAAGATCAGGGTTCGAGACCCGGGGTCAACCCAATAACCATGGCCCATAGCTCAATGGTGGAGCACGAACCTGATACGTTCGGGGATAACAGTTCAAATCTGTTTGGGTCAACACTAAATATTAATACGGCCTGGTGTAAAGGCTACATGGCCATCTTCCTGTCTTTCTGAGAGGTAAATATAAGATGGTTGTTTTCAGTTCGAATCTGGAGGCCGTACCGATGAATGAGTTTAGTTCCGTAGCTCAACTGGATTAGATGTACCCGGCTTTTAACCGGGGGGTTCTGGGTTCGAATCCCAGCGGAACTACCTGGGAATATAGTTCAAGGGAAGAACAGCAGGCTGTTAACCTGCAGATGAATGTTCAAATCATTCTGTTCCCGCAATTGGGGTGTATAACGCGCCGCTCATCTGCTGGTGTTTTGGCAGAGATGGTTCTATTGCACTGGTTTGAAAGACCAGCTAGTAAGGTTCGATTCCTTGAGACACCACATACAGGTTTATTGTAACGGCCATAACGCGGATTCAACGCCGTGAATGAGGGTTCGACTCTTTTAACCTGTGCAAATAAAATTAGAAAACAATAAAATTACAGCTATGCTCACTCTTGTGCTTAGATAGTTAACGGATATTTCGACGAGCGATAAAATTTGATTAACTATTAATAATAAAAATATGGACAGTTTATATAGCCAGAAAATAATAAACGCAAACAATGTGTTTAGCGATCATTTCCTGGATGTTAAAATATTATATCTCTATTGCTTTAACACACTGCCAAGCCTCAGTTTTATGAGTCATATAGACGGAGAAAAAGCCTATGCGGTATTTGTTGAGCGATACAGACAGTTGATTGTTAACACGCACCAATACCGTTGGTATAAAACAAAACGGAAACAATACCAGTTCGATAAAACGGTGGTGGTGCTGAATAACAACTGCCTGATAGAGTTTGACAATGATTACTGTGAGTTATTGCACGATGGCAGCAATCCTGATTTTGTACAGGAGGTTACGGTACTCGCCAATCAATTTAAGGAGCGACAAAGACGGCAGCCTTTAGAAATCAACCTTATCGTACAAAACAGAAGCAGGCTGGAACTAAAAGCAATGGAGATTAAACGAACTAAGCTTGATTTGAATCTTTTTTATGAAGATGATTTTAAAGAAACAGATGAATTAATAAGAAAACGGTTAAACAGTAAAAAAGATAAGGGGATTGTGTTATTGCACGGATTACCCGGGTCGGGTAAAACAACCTATATCAGGTACCTGATAGGGAAAATAAAAAAGAGGGTATTGTTTTTATCACCTGCTATTGCCGGCAATTTGATGAACCCGGATTTTATTGAGCTGCTGATTAACAATCCTGATACAGTGGTGGTGATAGAAGATGCAGAGAACATTATTATGGACAGAAAGCACTATCCGGGCTCGGCAGTTTCAAACCTGCTGAATATTTCTGACGGCTTACTGGCAGACTTTTTAAATGTGCAGCTCATATGCACCTTTAACAGTTCGCTTACGCTGATAGACAGCGCTTTGATGCGGAAAGGAAGACTGATTGCGAAATACGAGTTTGGTAAGCTGGGCGTAATAAAGTCCCAGCGGTTAAGCAATCATTTAGGATTTGATACCATTATTCATAAGCCAATGACCATTGCCGAAATTGCCAACCAGCACGAAAAGGAACAAGCAACAGACCGGATAGAAGTAATGGGCTTTCGGCGACCGGTGATAGAAAACTAAGGCGATTAAACAGAAACGGGCCTTCGCCCGCAACCCGAAGGCCCGTTTTTAAAAAATTAAAAACATGGAACAGCAACAACAATGGAGAAAGCTGAATGGGCAAAAGTTGCAGCAATCAATTATAAATGAAGTGCGTGCAGCCATTGTACGCGAGAAACAATTGGGCCACGCGCTGAAAGTGTGCATTGGAACCGATAGCCAGGTAAAAGGAAAAGAAACCGAATTTGCTACGGTCATCGTTTTTATCAGAAAAGGTAAAGGCGGCTTTATGTACATCCACAATGAAATGACCAAACAAAAGATGAGCGTAAAAGAAAGGATGCTGGTGGAAGTATCAAAAAGTATTGACGTGGCTTACCAGTTGTGCAGGTTGTTCACTCTGTACAATGTAGACATGGAAGTGCATGCAGACATCAACACCAGCCCCAGCTTTAAAAGCAATGATGCGTTGAAAGAAGTTATGGGGTATATCATGGGAATGGGTTTTGTATTCAAAGCAAAGCCGGATGCCTTTGCCAGTTCGAGCTGTGCCAATAAGATTGTGCAGTAATGTGGCGAACACGCAGCTTGCTGAACACTGCCAAGCTGATGGAAGAAAATGCAATGCTTTGGAAGCTGAAAGAAATGGAATATGTAGAAAAGATTGCAGATAAAATCAGCCATATCAGCGTAGGTGGCAACAGCGCATTGGTGGAACAGTTAAAGCAGATCTTTGTACCCGCTAATCAACGGTAACAACAACATCCGGTACCGGTTGGTGCCGGATGTTTAGTACTTTATACAATAACTTTTGATGAGACATTTTACATGAATGTCATCGAAAATTAAATCATCAGCATAAAAAAATCCCCGCAGGGGTAAACAAATATGAGCAAGTTAAAATTAACCGGTAAGGAATTGCGCGCCATCGGCTACCCGGAAGGACCGGTAATAAGCATTGCCATGGGCGTAATGGAAAAAAATTATAAACACCACGGAAAGACAGAAGCGATGAAAATATTAAAGCACATACTGGCGGCACCGGTAGAATATGAAAATGACGCGGTGCTGGGGTTAATTGCGCAACAACTGATACCAAAGCCCATGGCAGAGGGCGCAGAGATATCACTTAATCACAATGGTATACAGTTTAGTGTATTTGGACAGGAGCATATAGAAGAAGGTGCCATGCACCAGATGTACCAGGCAGCCAAACTACCCGTAAGCGTGGCCGGTGCATTAATGCCCGATGCGCATAGCGGTTATGGATTGCCGATAGGCGGTGTATTGGCAACGGAAAACGCCGTTATACCCTACGGCGTAGGCGTAGACATTGGCTGCCGTATGTGTTTGAGCATTTTTGATATCAACCCAAAAGAACTGGCAGATAAAGAGGCCTACTTTACAAGGGAAATCAATGAAGCTACTTTGTTTGGAAGCGGCGGACAATTTGACCGCGCTGCTAACCATGAAGTGATGGATCACGAAGTATTTACCCAGCTAACATGGCTGAAAAAATTGCATGGCCGTGCATGGAAGCAGCTGGGCACTTCGGGTTCTGGCAACCACTTTGTAGAATTTGGCGAAGTGGAGATTACAGAGAAAGACGCAGTGCTGGGGGTTGAACCAGGTAAGTATGTAGGGCTGTTATCGCATTCCGGCTCCAGGGCATTGGGGGCAAACATTGCGAATTACTATACAAAGATTGCCATTAGCGCAAGGCGCCTGCCGCAGGAAGCAAAAAACCTGGCCTGGTTAACACTTGACGAAGAAGCCGGTATAGAATACTGGTTGGCCATGAACCTGGCGGGTGATTATGCAGCTGCCTGCCACCATGTGATTCATGCAAAAATTGCCAAACAACTGGGCCGTAAACCGTTGAAGATGGTGGAGAACCATCACAACTTTGCGTGGAAAGAAAAATGGGAGGGCCGAGATGTAATTGTACACCGCAAAGGCGCCACACCCGCCGGTAAGGATGTGCTGGGTGTTATTCCGGGTTCTATGACTGCCGACGGTTTTATTGTAAAAGGCAAAGGCGAAGCGGCATCAGTAAATTCTGCTGCGCATGGTGCTGGCCGAAAGATGAGCCGTACCAAGGCCATTGCATCGGTTACAGATAAACAATTTAAAGATGAACTGAAGAAATTTGGTATCAAATTGCTGGGTGGCGGGCTTGATGAATCGCCATTTGCCTATAAAGACATCCATGAAGTAATGCAATCACAAAAAGCATTGGTGGATGCCGTGGGCAGGTTTACCCCCAAAATTGTAAAGATGGATGGCGCCAAACACAGAAGCTGGGGCAAGCGTACTGAGATTGTGGGCGAATAGTTGATTGACTAATCAGTTGATGGGTGTTTTGGCTTAAGCGATAAACGGAGTCTGATAACGCTGCTGCATAGCAGTATCGTTATTTGAACTCCGTTTATTTTTTATAAATAAGTTTGATAGAACAGCTTGTTATGCCAAATCTTCAAAGTATAGCATCTTTATGGTATCCCAATCTTCTTTTAAGATGCCGTAATAAACGCTATCGCGTCGCCTGCCGTGAGGCATCAGCATATGACTTCTCAATACGCCTTCTTCCCTGGCGCCAATGTGTACCAGTGCTTTTTTAGCACGTTCATTGAGGTTATCTGTTTTTATTTCAACGCGCTCAAAGCGCAGTGCATCAAAAGCATAACTGAGTAAAATAAATTTAGCATGGTGGTTCACACCACTGCCCATAGAAGCTGTGCCCAGCCATGTCCATCCAATTTCTATTCTTTTATCGTAAAAAGATATATTGCCAAAACTGGTACAACCGCAAATTTCACCGGTGGATTTATCAATTATTACAAAGGGCATGCGCTTTCCCTCCGCTCTTTCCTGCAGCGCATTTTCTATCCATTGCTGTAGTGCTTCTTTGTTGTTTAGTTCAAACGTAAAATACTTCCAGATCTCGGGTGGACCGGCAATGGCAGCCAGTGCATCCATATCTGTTAGCTTCATTAAACGCAGTATCACCCTGGGAGTTTCTAGTTGCAGGGTATCTGGAAAAAATTTGTTGTACTCTTGTTGCATAATAAATCAAATGGGTTTAATCTGACACCGGCCAAACACCCAGGCCCTGGCGTATCAGCAATGGGGGTTCTTCGGTGCAATCTATAATAGTTGAAGGAGTCATGCCGCCAATACCGCCGTCAATAACAATATCAACCAGCTGTTTAAAATTTTCATAAATAATTTCCGGGTCTGTATAATCCTCTACCTGCTGGCCGGGCAATGAAGTACTTAATACCGGATGGCCCAGTTCTTTTACAATGGTGCTAGCAATATTATTATCTGGTATGCGAAGGCCAATAGTATCTTTTTTACTTTTTAGAATTTTAGGAACTTCTTTGCTGGCTGGCAGAATAAAAGTATAAGCACCGGGCAAATAGTTTTTGAGCATGCGGTATAAGGGTGTTGAAATACTCTTGGTGTATTTGCTGAGATCGCTCAGGTCGTGACAAACAAAAGACAACTGCGCTTTGCGCGGATCAATGTTCTTGATTCTGCAGATGCGCTCAATGGCTTTATGCTGAAAGATATCGCAACCCAGGCCATAAATGGTATCTGTGGGATAAATAACAATACCGCCATCCAGCAAACATTCCGTAATTGTTCGCAGGTTTCTTGGTTGTGGATTATCAGGATGCACAGATAACAACATGCCTGAAAATTAAACATAAAACCGCAGTTGATGCCCTGCAGGAAATAAAATAATTTATTCCATTACAGGCAAATGAATAGTATAAACAGCTGTAGAGTATTGATGCCGCCAGGCAATAGGTTATAAATCCAACAAACAACTTTCTGTTAACATATAATTCATAGTAAATTTGCAGCAAATGCTACCAGTATGAATTTGACCCCGGTTGATAAAGTGGCTGCCATTGACCCCGCCGTGTTCAGGCAAAAATATTATGACCCCATGAAACCTGTGGTGATTACAGATCTTGCCAAACAATGGCCGGCGTACACCAAATGGACCTGGGATTATTTCAAGTCGGTAGTAGGCAATACTGAAGTGGGGGTTTACAACAATGTTAAGAGCGATGCCTATACACCGGTAAACAAGGCAGACGATTATATGAAGTTTGGAGATTATCTGGACATGATCAGAAAAGGTCCTGTGGGGTTGCGGATTTTTCTTTTTAATATTTTTCAGCATGCACCTGAGCTGGTAGCAGATTTTACCTGGCCCGAAGATTTGATGAAAGGTTATGTAAAACGCTTCCCCATGCTTTTCACAGGGGGTGCCGGCGCCATTACCCATATGCATTTTGATATCGATCTTTCCCACATCATGCATACGCAGTTTATGGGCAGAAAACGGGTGTTGCTCTTTCCGCATGAAGAGCAGTACAAATTGTACCGCAAGCCATTTGAAGTGATGAGTTTCGCCAATTTTGCCCATTATGCAGACCCCGGTAAAAGCCAGCTGGATACAACACAGTTTCCGGCTATTGAACAGGCACAGGGCTATGAAATTATACTGGAGCATGGCGATACACTTTTCATGCCTGCCGGTTACTGGCATCATATGGAATACCTGGACAGTGGTTTTGCTATGAGCCTAAGGGCTTTACAGGGTTCTGTGAGCGGCAAACTAAAAGGTGCCTGGAACTTGTTTGCCATGCGGCATATTGATACGCTAATGAAAAAAAGCTTTCCTGAGTGGTGGCATAATAATAAAAAAGAAAAAGCATTTGATGCCGCCAATAAGTGGCAAAGCCAATACCAGCAAGAGACAAACTGATTTTTTGAAGATTATTTTATAAAAATTTCGCCAAAATATTGTTTATTACGATTACAGTCTTTACTTTTAAGCCCGCTTACAGAAAGAATAATTTTAATGTAAGTTTTCAAGCACGGCTTGATAACCCAGGTCGCCCTTCTATCATCCAATTTCCATAACGTAGAACGTTAATTTCCAAATCTCCTCCACCAATATAATGAATTGTATTTTTCAGCAGTTATTGCTGTTATTATATCATATATATTCAATATCCCCGATAAGCCAACCGCCCTTCTTACACAACCCTGTTAACCTTATCACTACTTTTTGTAGTACAATTATCCATTAACAGGTATTGAATTTAATTGTTGACTATCAGCATAAACGCTTTCTTTTTGTGGTTTCAGAGGTAAGCACAGGCCGGCGATTTCTATCGCCGGCACTTTTTTTTGGAGCTAAGAGCAATAAGAGCAAAGGAGGATGAAAGAGCGTTTGTCATGCTGTTTTTTATCGCGCAGAGCTAACAGAGTCAGCGGAGAATGATCGGCCTGATATTTTTGTGATGAATACATTTCCATCAGTTGCTACTACACCGCTGTTAGCCCCTCTTCGCGATGAAGTTATGGTCGTTATCTGTTAGCTCTGTTAGCTCTGCGCGAAACAGCTCTGCGCGAAACCGCGCTCAGCAAAAGCTCATTTTGCCTCCTTTTCTCTTAGCCTCTCCTAGCATAAAAAAAGCCCCCGAAAAGGAGGCTGTATAGCTTATTGATGCTTTTAACTGCTAATTAATCGTCCAGGTTTCATTGCCGCGCAACAGTTTATCCAGGTTGCCCTTGCCTTTGGTGGCCTGTATTTCTTCAATCTGCATGGCCATTACATCTTCATAACAGGGGCGGTCTGCTTCATAAAAGATACCAAATGGCCTCGGTAGATGGCCATCCTGGCGGGGATTGTCGAACATGCGGGTTAAGGTCTGCGCTTTAAAAAAATCTTTTTCATCGTGCACCCAGAGATCATCTGTGCTGGCGCCATTGTTTAAATCAACTACCACCGGGTGAAAGCCATCCAGCTTGATACCTTTATTTTTCTGGGCGCCAAAAATGAGTGGCTTGCCCTGTTCAACAAACAATGTTTCTTCAGGCTTGCTAGATTTTTCTGTAAAAATTTCAAAAGCACCGTCATTGAAGATGTTGCAGTTCTGGTAAATCTCCAGAAAGGAAGCGCCTTTATGCTGGTGGCTGCGTGTGAGCGCCTCCTGCAGGTGTTTTGGATCACGGTCCATACTGCGTGCAATAAAGGTGGCATCGGCACCCATGGCCAGCGCCAATGGGTTAAACGGATGGTCTATACTGCCAAAAGGGGTAGACTTGGTAATTTTCTTTTCTTCTGATGTGGGCGAGTATTGTCCTTTTGTTAAACCATAAATCTGGTTATTGAACAGCAATACGTTTACATCGAAATTGCGGCGCAACAAATGGATGGTATGATTGCCGCCAATGCTCAGGCTATCGCCATCACCGGTTACAATCCACACGCTCAACTCTGGTCTGGCTGCTTTCAATCCACTGGCAATGGCGGTAGCCCGGCCATGGATAGAGTGCATGCCATATGTATTCATGTAATACGGAAACCGGCTGCTGCAGCCGATACCAGATACGATAACAATGTTTTCTTTTGGTACGCCAATACCCGGCATTATCTTTTGTACCTGTGCCAGAATGGAATAATCGCCGCAGCCGGGGCACCAGCGTACTTCCTGGTCGGTGGCAAAATCTTTGGCGGTCAGGGGAGGAAGAACCGGGGTAGTTGTGTCGCTCATTTTCAAACAGGCATTATTTATTTACAATGTACAAAGTTCGCTAATAATTATAAACTTTGACGGAGTATTTTAATAGGTTTTAACACCCAAAACACATCAATTGGAGGCAGTGCGGGTATATTTTGGAACTAATACCGGATTCACTTAGGCTATCAATTCTTCCCAGTATTCTGCTGCCCTCCTGGTATGTGGCACCACAATGGTGCCTCCAACAATATTGGCCACTGCAAACACCTCGTACACTTCTTCTGTGCTCACTTGCTGTTCATGACATTTACCAAGATGGTATTTTATGCAATCATCGCATCTCAGCACCATACTGGCCACCAGGCCCAGCATCTCCTTGGTTTTTGTATCCAGTGCGCCCGCTGCATAGGTATTGGTATCAAGGTTCCAGAGGCGTTTAATGACCAGGTTATCTTTGCTTAATATTACATCGTTCATCTTTGCCCGGTAGTCGTTGAATTCGTTTATTAGATTGCTCATGGTAGAATATTTATTTGCCAAAAATAATGAAGCGCGGCCTGCCATCATTTACCAATGCCGGAAACGGTGATCAATTCGTACATTCCGTTTTCAAACATGCATTATGAGAAAACATGGATACCTGCTATTATTATTATTGGTGCCCGCCGCCGCATTTGCGCAGACCGTCAGGGAACCGGTTTTGGTAACCGACATGCTCAACATCAAATCAGCATTTGGTGTAACGCTCACCAATGATGGCAGCAAAGCCGCATTTACAGTTACTAATATTGAACCGGATGGAGATACCAAATGGGAATATAAGTACGTCAATCAAATCTGGATAACCGGTACCGATGCCAATGCTTCGCCCAAACAACTCACCAGTAAAGAAAGCAGCTCGCAGGCTGTGTTTAGCCCGGATGGTAAACAGCTTGCTTTTGTGCGTATGGCAGATGGAAAGCCACAAATATTTCTGATAGCCACAGATGGCGGTGAAGCCATACAGCTTACCAAATACAAATACGGAGCCGGCACACCCAAATGGAGCCCGGATGGTAAACAGATCTTGTTTTCTTCGGCGCTGACATTAAAAGAAATGCTGAAAGATTCCATACTCAACGCCGAACACAGCATACCATTATGGCCATTTGAAAAGCCAGGCTTTGATGCCAACCAGCAATTAAAGGCTTCCTCCGCCAAACCAGACCCCAATGGCAATGCTGATGAAGTGCGTGCTTACCTCGATAACAATGTAACAGATAAAAAAGCAAAAGTACTCAACCAGCTTGACCTGCAGGATGAAACAGACGTGTCTGCGGAACGCAGGTTCAATCATTATTTTATTACCGGCATTCAGCCCGGCGCGCCTGTAACAGCTGTTACGCATGGTTTTTACTCTTTTAACAGCGCTGCATTTACGCCAGATGGCAAACAACTGGTGGTGGCCGGCGATGTTGACTCAGTACAAAACGCCGACCGCTCTCTGGAGAATGAAATCTTTCTGGTGAATGCCGATGGTACACATTTGCGCAAAATTGTAGGAGAAGAAGGAAAGAATTTTGTAGCTCCTGTCATCTCACCATCTGGTAAATGGCTGGCTTTTTTATACGGCAATACCTCGTTTGTAAATGTGCCGGCCCTGGGTATTATGCCGCTCAACGGAACTGCGTCTGATATCATTACCATACCGGCCGACAGAAACAAAGCCGGCCTTACCTGGAGCAACGACGACAAGTATATTTATTTTACTTCGCCCAGCAATGGCGGCCAACCCCTGTACAGGGCAGATGTAAAAACAAAACAGGTAGATCAGCTCACCGATTACAACAGCGGCGTTATCAGTTTTGATATAGCCGGTAACAAACTGGTTTTTGTGAAAACAGAGCCCGCCAACCCATTTGAAATCTACCTGTCGGATGCCACTGCAAAAACGCCGAAACGCATTACCACATTTAATACTGACTGGTTGCAGAAAAAACAATTGTCAATTCCTGAAAAGAAAACATTTACCAATAGCAAGGGGCAAACCATTGAATACTGGGTAATGAAACCGGTGAACTACCAGGCGGGGAAAAAGTTTCCGCTGCTGCTCAATATACATGGCGGTCCGTCTGCTATGTGGGGACCGGGAGAAACCAGTATGTGGCATGAGTTTCAGTACTGGTGCGGCAAGGGCTATGGTGTTGTGTACTGCAATCCGCGCGGCAGTGGTGGTTATGGACTTGATTTTTTACGGGCCAATGTAAACGACTGGGGGGCGGGCCCTACCAGTGATGTGCTGACGGCGCTTGACAAAGCAGTGGCAGAGGGATGGGCCGATACATCGCGCTTAGTGGTTACCGGTGGTTCTTATGCCGGCTACCTGGTGGCATGGATTATTGCGCACGACCATCGTTTTAAAGCTGCCTGCAGCCAACGTGGTGTATATGATTTGGCCACGTTTTTTGGAGAAGGTAATGCATGGCGGCTGGTGCCTAATTATTTTGGTGGTTATCCATGGGATGCCGCTGCTAAAGCAAACCTTGAACGCGAGTCGCCCATCAATTATGTACAAAACATTACTACACCGTATATCATTTTTCATGGTGATAACGACAGGCGCACGGGTTTTGTGCAAAGTGAAATGTTGTATAGAAGTTTGAAAGTATTAGGCAGGCCGGTAGAATACGTACGGCATGCCGGCGGCACACATGAGCTTACCCGCAGCGGCAACAACCGTCAGCGCATCGATCAAATGCTGCGTACCTGGGAGTTTTTTAACAGGTATATCAAACAATAATTGGCAATGCAGGTATGTTGCTGTTAGCATTGGCTGAATTTTGCAATAACCATAACAGCATTTGGTGTAATAAAAAAAGATCTACCCAAATATTTTATACATTTAGTACTATAAAAGAAACCTATGCAACGCAACCGAAAATTGATAACAATAGTGGCAATGACCGCAATGGTAACTACCGCAGTGGCCTTTACCGCGCCGCCAGATGATAATAACGGGTATAAAAATTTGAAAATTTTACCAAAAGATATCAGCAAAGATCAACTGGACAAAGTGATGCATGAGTTTAATGATGCATTGGGTGTTAAATGTGGTTTCTGCCATGCACCATCAAAAGATACGGCAGTACACCACCCTGATTTTGCCAGCGATGAAAAACCGGAAAAAGAAATTGCCCGGTCAATGATGAAAATGACGATAAAAATCAATAAAAAATTCTTTAGTCAGAAACACCCGGTGTTTGGCGAATCAATGGAAGTTTCCTGCATAACCTGCCACCATGGAGAAGCCCACCCGGAAGAACCAAAAGAACGCAAATAGCACTCATAGTTTAATACTGAAAGAACCGGTTGTAGATGGATTTCTACAACCGGTTTTTTATTTCGTCAATACCTCCCTGTGCGCCCGTTATTGCCGGCCACATCAGTGCTACAGTAAACGGCATAATTTTATTATTACTCAGGTATTATTCATTTACATTAAATAATTCAACATGAAAACGTATCTAATAATACTGTTGTTTGCCTCGGCATTGTTGTTTGGTTCATGCGGTTCAACACATGTGGTGGCAACAAGACCGGCAGATGTAATGTATACCCGCCCTGCAGCACCAGGCCCCGGGTACATTTGGCGGAACGGCGATTGGTATTGGGGTGGTGGCGGTTATACCTGGCGCGAAGGGCGTTGGGACCGTGGCCGTATTGGTCATAACTGGCATGAAGGTAACTGGCAACAAACCCGCCGCGGATGGAGATGGAACCGCGGACGCTGGAGATAGATGGCGAGATTGCGGGATTTTGGGATTGCGGTATTGTAAGTTCGTGAGATGTTGACACCTCGAATCTGCATGGCGCAGTTTGTAAAATAAAAAAGGGCCCAAATGGGCCCTTCTTGTTGTATTGAAACACTCAAAACTGTTGTTTAATACGGTGTTGGATTACCAACGGCTGTTTCCACCGCCATTAGAACCAGAAAAAGAACGTCTGCCACCGCCATTGCTGCCGCCGCCTGTTCTTTCTTCTCTTGGTTTAGCTACAGTTACAGTAATAGCGCGACCTTCAACCTGTGCGCCATCAAGTTCCTGAATAGCTTTTTGACCTGCTGTGTCATCAGACATTTCAACAAAACCAAAGCCGCGGCTTTTGTTAGTGAATTTGTCTAAAATAACTTTAGCAGATGTAACTTCTCCGTACTCTGCGAAAAACTCTCTTAAGTCTTCATCCTGTACGTTGAAGCTTAAATTTGAAACATAAATGTTCATGCTTGATAAATAAATTATAATTAAAAATGATCTGAGAAAAAACAGCGTAAAGAAGACTAACTAATAGCAGGGAATGCGTAGCAGAAAAAATCGTTCAATTACAAATGCTGACTAACTCAAATGTTGCAATGCAAAGATAGCTCTTTTATAGGTAGTAAACGTATTATTTTTAAAACATTTTGTTAATGACATCATTCAACCTTTGCAACATGTTTCTCATTCCTTAGCGTGTAATAAGCAATTACCGCACTTCCCAGGAACAATAAACCGCCCAAAAGAAATGAAACACCCGGAAAATGAACCGGATTGGTGCTTTTTGTAAAATAATAAAATAATCCGGTCATCATGGGCGGGCCAATCACCGAAGTTAAACTCATCAGGCTGGTAAGGGCTCCCTGCAGTTCTCCCTGTTCATTGGCCGGCACATGACCCGAAATGAGCGCCTGAAGCGCCGGCCCGGCAATGCCCCCAAAACAATACGGTAATAAAAATGCAAACATCATCCAGCTTTGTGTGGCAAAAGCAAACAAAAACATACCTGTTGCATAAAGGCACAAACCAATGTATACACTTTTCTCGTTGCCCAATGCCGGGTTGATATAGCGTATCAGTCCGCCCTGCACCACGGCTACCAGTAAACCTACTAGTGCAAGCGAAAGCCCTACCATTTTTTCAGACCATTGAAAACGGTATACCGTAAAAAAGCTCCAGTTACTTTGTACCGCATGCGCTCCCAGGTACACCAATACCAGGGCCACTACCAATCCGCCAATGGCCGGGTATTTTTGCAAATGCAGCAGCGAGCCAACCGGGTTGGCCCTCTTCCATGAAAAATTCCGGCGGTTTTCTTTGCTGAGCGATTCTGGCAACACAAAATAGCCGTATAGCCAGTTAAGCAGCGTGAGTATGGCGGCGGCATAAAATGGGGCACGAATGCCAAAACCGGTTAATAAGCCACCCAGTCCAGGGCCAATGATAAATCCCAGGCCGAAAGCCGCGCCTAGCATACCGAAATTTTTTGCACGGGTTTCGTTAGTGCTGATATCTGCAATGTAAGCAGAGGCCGTGGTAAAGCTGGCACCGGTAATGCCTGAAACAACACGGGCCACAAAAAACCAGGCAAAGGTGGGTGCAAACCCCACCAGCAGGTAGTCTATACCAAAACCGAAAAGGGAAAACAACAATACCGGTCTTCTGCCGTATTTATCGCTGAGGTTACCCAACACAGGAGCAAAAATAAATTGCATGATGGCATACACCATCAGCAGCCAGCCGCCTTCTTTGCTGGCTTCATTTACGGGTATATGTTTCATTTCCGCAATCAGGCGGGGCATTACCGGAATAATCAATCCCCAGCCAATAACGTCAACCAATACGGTAATAAAAATAAAACCGATGGCTGCTGATTTCCTGTCTTTCATATGTTGCAAAATTGCTGCAAAGTAAGGTCAATATTTAACATTTTGGGATTGCTGATTGCGGGATTTTGAGATTTCAAGTAACATTTTGGGATTGCTGATTGGGAGATTTTGCGATTTCACTTAACATTTTGGGATTGCTGATTGCGAGATTTTTCGATTTCACTTAATGTAACATGGTAAGCAATTATAAACTGAGCTATTTACAATTACCTGTAAGTTTCAAAACAATTCCATTGATTCATTTTAATACTGCAGAGAAATCGCGCAATCTCAAAATCGCGCAATCTCAAAATCTCAAAATCCCACAATCAGCAATCCCGCAATTCTTAATCAAGCCGGAAGGAAATCTTACATATAACACCAAACGTAGTAACATGTCCGTCTTTAACATGGGCCTTTATGTCTTTTACAAACACTGAGTCAATATTGCGGATGGTTTTAGATGCTTCTGTAACGGCCGAGCGGATAGCATCATCGATACTTTTTTCTGAATGGGCAATGACTTCTATAACTTTTACAATTGGCATAACAAAGGTTTTATGGTGAATAAAAAAAATAAATGCGGAAGATACAGGGAGGGGATTTGCGTATCACTAAATGTACAAAACTTATGTGCTATTTGTCTTGCTTAACAGAAAGAAAACAGGTGGCTGCCACGGGCACCATCCCCGCTTTACAATAATTACCTAATTTTACGCCTCCTTAATATTTTAATTTATGAGTACTACTTACCAGTTTGGAATGATTGGTTTAGGCGTTATGGGACGTAATTTTTTGCTAAATATGGCCGACCATGGCTATAAAGTGATAGGCTTTGATAAAGACAATACCAAAACTACCGCCCTGGAAGCCGCAGCCACAGCGGGTACCACGGTAAAGGGCGTAAGTACGCTGCAGGAAATGGTGCAATTGCTGGAAACACCCCGCAAAATAATGATGCTGGTGCCGGCGGGTAAACCAGTAGACGATGTAATTGAAAGTTTGCTGCCTTTTGTACAGCCGGGAGATATAATTATAGATGGCGGTAACTCGCATTTTACCGATACACTCCGCCGGGTAAGTTACCTGCAGGGTAAAGATCTTCATTTTACGGGTATGGGTGTATCTGGCGGAGAAGAGGGTGCGCGCCGGGGTCCCAGTATTATGCCTGGCGGCGATGCAGCAGCCTACCCGCACTTAAAGCCGATGCTGGAAGCTGTATCAGCCAAAGTAAATGCTGAACCATGCGTGGCGTATATGGGCAAAGGCGCTGCGGGTCATTATGTAAAAATGGTTCATAACGGTATTGAATACGCTATTATGCAACTCATCAGTGAAACCTATGATATACTGCACCGCGGCCTGGGTTTAAACAATGATGAGCTGCACCAGGTATTCAAGCAATGGAATGAGGGTGAAATGCAATCTTTCCTGATAGAAATCACCGCCGACATATTTAAGCAGGCCGATGATAAAACCGGCAACCGCCTGGTAGATATGATACTGGATAAAGCCGGTTCTAAAGGCACAGGCAAATGGACATCGCAGGATGCGATGAACTTACCAGTGCCCATACCTGTTATAGATATGGCCGTCGCCATGCGCACTATATCGTCTTTTAAGGAAGAAAGAGTGGCAGCGGCCGCCATATATAACCCGGTAATAAAGTCCATTGCCGCTAAAAAAGAATTGTTTATCAAGCAGGCCCATGATGCGTTGTATTTTGCCACGCTGATGTGTTATGCCCAGGGCCTGGCCATGCTGCACCACGCTTCTACCGAACTGGATATGCAGATACCTTTGCATGACGTGGTAAAAATATGGCGGGGTGGTTGTATCATACGTTCCGGTTTACTGGAAGTTTTTTATAAGGCGTATAAAAAGAACAAACAGCTTCCAAACATTCTGGCTGATAAAGCTGTTGCTAAACTGGTAAAGAAAAAAGAGAAAAACCTGCGGGCCGTATTAAAAACAACCCTGCAAAGTAAGATACCTGCTGGTGCCCATATGAATGCCCTGAGTTATTTTGATGCGTACACCACCGCCGTAATGCCCGTAAATTTAATACAGGCGCAAAGAGATTATTTTGGTGCCCACACTTACCAGCGTACAGATATGGAAGGAACCTTTCATACAGCATGGGGAGCTGGTAGCTAGCAGGTAGTAGAAAGTAGCGAGTGGCAAGTGGGCGTTTGCTGGGCATACGTGCCAGGAGAATCCGGTTCTTTGGCCCACCCCTTACATTAAAATGATTGTGGGTAATAGGCCGAAAAAAAATGGCGAAAGCCCACTACCCAGTAGCCTCTTACCACTAGCCATTAAATAAACTTAATTAAACAATCATGCAAAATCATAAAAGACCACCAGCCTCGCTTCTATTTATATTTGGTGGCAGCGGAGATTTGAACTACCGCAAATTATCGCCCGCTTTATTCAATTTATTTATAGATAACTGGATGCCCGAACAATTTGGCATTGTGGGTATTGGGCGAACAGCTTACGAAGGCAATAGTTACCTGGAGCACCTGCTGGAAGGTATCAAACAATTTAGCCGCAGAAAGGGAGAAGAGAATGGCAAGTGGGCCGAGTTTTCTCAGCATGTGAGCTATTTGCAAATGGATGCAGAAAAAGAAGAAGAGTACCAGAAAATAGCAGAAGTAGTTAAAGCAAAAGAAAAGGAGTTTGGTGAGCACCCCAACGTTATTTTTTATATGGCCGTAGCGCCCTGGCTGGTACCGGATATTTTAAAAAAATTAGGCCCGCTCAATATTTGCTCAGATACAAAGTGCACGCGCGTTGTAGTAGAAAAACCTTTTGGGCATGATCTGAAAAGCGCTCACGAACTAAATGCGCTACTGGCCAGCATGTTTGATGAACAGCAGATCTACCGCATTGACCATTACCTGGGAAAAGAAACGGTACAGAATATACTGGCACTCCGGTTTGCCAACGCATTGTTTGAGCCCATCTGGAACAGAAATTATATTGAACATGTACAGATAACCGCTTCCGAAACGGTAGGCATGGAAGGCCGTGGGGCCTATTACGAAACATCGGGCGCATTGCGCGATATGGTGCAAAACCACATTTTGCAATTGATGTGTATGGTGGCCATGGAAGCACCCGTATCGTTTGATGCCAATGAAATCAGGAATAAAAAAGTAGATGTGCTGCATGCTATCCGCAAGATTAGCAATGAGCAGGTGCCGCAGTATGCCGTGCGCGGACAATATTCAGATGGCTGGATGAAGGGAGAAAAAGTAAACGAATACCGCAAAGAAAAAAACGTGGCCCCCAACTCGTTCAATGACACATTTGCTGCGGTAAAATTTTATATTGATAACTGGCGCTGGCAGGATGTGCCTTTTTATGTACGCACCGGCAAACGTATGCATGAAAAAGCCACCACCATTACCATACAATTTAAAGCGGCGCCCAATTATGCATTTCCGCCCGAAGCTGCAGAAACATGGCGCTCTAACCGCCTTACCATCAGCATACAACCGGAGATGGACATACGCTTACGCTTTCAGGCCAAACAGCCGGGGCAATCGCTTATACTAGACCCTGTTGACATGGCCTTTAGTTACAAGGATTCTTATGAAGGGCAGGAGCCGGAAGCATATGAAACATTGTTGCTGGATGTAATGGAAGGCAATGCTACCTTGTTCATGCGCGCAGACCAGGTAGAAGCGGCGTGGAAGATTGTAATGCCCATATTAGATACCTGGGCTAACCGAACAGCCATTGATTTTCCCAATTATTCACCAGACAGCTGGGGGCCCGAAGCTGCGGAAGCCCTGATTGCAAAAGACGGCCATAACTGGATTACTTTCTGACAAAGTAATACATGGCAATACACAGGCCATGCAACTACATCAACTTAAAAACCATACTGATATATGGAAGTGCATATTTATAAAAACAATGATGAACTAAGTGTAGCAGTGGCCGAATGGATGGTGGAATATATTGTTGACACCCTTAAAAAGAAGGATAGGTTTACACTCGTATTGTCGGGTGGCGGCACTCCGCAAAAATTGAATGGCCTGTTGGCAGCATCGCCCTATAAAGAAAAAATTGACTGGAGCCGCCTGCATATTTTTTGGGGCGATGAACGATTTGTGCCCTACGCCGATGAGCGCAACAATGCTAAGATGGCATTTGATACGCTGCTTGATCATGTGCCGGTACCTGCCTCGCATATCCACCGTATGAAAACGGAAAATATTATTCCGGAGGTAGCTGCCAGTGAGTATGCGGTTGTTTTGCAGCAATATTTTCCGCCTGATGTACCACCCACTCCTACATTTGATCTGGTATTGCTGGGCATGGGCGATGACGGCCATACGCTTTCGCTTTTTCCGGGCACGCATGTGATGCATGAAGAAGACAAATGGGCTACTTCACTGTTTTTGAAACAGCAAGATATGTTTAGGGTTACCCTAACACCACCTGTGGTAAACAGGGCAGTACGCATTGCATTTCTGGTAACGGGCCCCGGTAAGGCAGAAGCATTGCAGCAGGTGATTGAAGGAGACTATAACCCCGACAAATATCCCTCGCAGGTAATACGGCCTGCTAACGGTGAAGTATACTGGTTTTTGGATAAGGCCGCCGCCTCTGGTCTGCATTGATAATGCGGAAATGTGGAAATTTGGAAATGTGGAAACCTGCCTGCCGGCAGGCAGGTGTGCTAATGTGGAAATGTAAGAATGCGAAAACCTGCGTGCTGGCCAGCAAGTATGGTAATGTCCAAATATTGCGCTGCTAGCCAGGCAATCTCAATATCACGCAATCTCAAAATCACGCAATCTCTCCTGCTGCCTTGAACGCAATCTCAAAATCAGCAATCTCTCCTGCTGCCTTGAACGCAATCTCAATATCGCGCAATCTCAAAATCACGCAATCTCTCCTGCTGCCTTGAACGCAATCTCAATATGACGCAATCTCAAAATCAGCAATCTCTCCTGCTGCCTTGAACGCAATCTCAATATCGCGCAATCTCAAAATCAGCAATCGCTCCTGCTGCCTTGAACGCAATCTCAATATCCCGCAATCTCAAAATCAGCAATCTCTCCTGCTGCTTTGAACGCAATCTCAATATCACGCAATCCCTTAAATGTCTTCCGCATCATACACAATCACTTTTGTCCATAGGACTGAACACTCTTTCACAAAATTAAGATGAATAGGATCTGTTTGGTAGCTGTCCTGGTCTGCCTTGTTATCAAAAAATAAACACCATGATATATTGTAAGAACTGTCAATTACTTCGCGGCGGGTGCTGGAAGGTGCGCCAATGTGAAATTGTTTGATGGTTTTTACAGCAGACAATTTTCGCAGACCGGCTATTAATTTATCACGATCTGCGGCACTGTCCTGGTTTTTGAGCCAAAAATATACATGATGGATAAAAACTTTTTTTGGAATGGCGGCTGCGCTGGCAGCGGCAGCAGGCGCGCTTAAAAGTCCTGCAGCAGCCACCACTTTACCGGTGCTGGTAATAAACTGGCGGCGCGATTGTTTTGACATAGTATTTTATTAAGAATGTTGTTATGAAAAAAAAGTTTTTACCATAGCATCGGTAAGCAAACGATCTCCTTTTGTCCAGGTTTCATTGGGTGGTGGAAATGCATTGCGGCAATAACCGCCATGTTGGGCAAAATCAAATACGGCGTGACAGTAATTGTTGATCAGCAGACCGCATTTCAACCAATCCGTAGACCAGAGTATGTTAATGATGCCGGGCCGGCTGCCTGCTTCTATGTTGTCGCATTCATACACGTGTACAGCATCGAGTATTTGCTGCCCGCCGTCTGCATCTAATTCCATGGCGTAGAAATAACCAGTTTCTGTATCATCTTCAAAAACCACGGCATAACTGTTTTCAGAAGATATACTTTCAACAAAGGTTGCTTCACCAACGGTAAATTGTTGTTCTGTAAGAAGATAACCTTTCATAATTTACTCAGCCTAAAAAGACGCCATAAAAACTTACTGGCCACTGGCTCATTATTCATCCACTGAATCGTATACAATTACTTTGCTCCACAGATGCGAGCAGGTTTCTACAAATTTGAGGTGAAGCGGGTGATGCTGGTAAACTTCTTCATCTTCCAGGTTGTCAAACATCAGCATCCATGATACGGAGTAGGTGGTATCAATAACATCGCGGTTGGTAGAAGCAGGCCAGCCAATCTGGTACATGCCAATGGTTTCTATACCTGTAAGTTTTTGCAAACCTGCTTTTAATTGTGCAAGATCTTCTGCCGAATCCGGATTCTTTAGCCAAAAATAAACGTGGTGTATGAACATGTCTCCTCTTTTTTTTAAAATTACTTAATACCGGTTAACCAATCTTTAATACCAAGATATATTTTTCCCGCCACAGCTTTGTGAAATTTGGGATCCAATATTTTTTTCTCATCCTGCAGGTTGCTCAAAAATGCAACTTCTACCAGGCAATTGGGATAAGCAGTAGGGCCGCTCAGCGAAAAATTAAAATTGCCCACGTTTCCATATTCTTTTAAACCCAGGCCCAGCATTTGGTTTAATATAGCCACTGTTAAGGGGCGGTAACCAATATACCGATAATAGGTACTGGTACCTTTTACGGTATCAATACCGGCAGAATTGAGGTGCACGCTGATTAAAACATCCGGCTTCCAGGTTTTGAGCATTTGTATGCGTTGCGGCATATCCAATGTTGTATCAATGGTACGCGTCATAAAAATATTAGTGACACCTGCCTTCTTTAAAACCAGTTGCAGTTGTTTTGCAATTTTTAGCGTGTATTCTTTTTCAGTTATATGCGAGCCGATGCCCGAAGCGCCACTGTTTTCTCCGCCGTGGCCTGCATCTATGGCTATGCGCAATTTTTTTAGATCCAATACAGCCGGTTGTCTTTTTATCTGCAATACCAGCCGTCTGCTGGTACTGTCGTAATAAATTTGGTGGCCCCAATGCTGGCTGTGTTTAAGCTCAACGGTAACGCGAAAAACATCATCCTCCGCCTGGTCGTAATACACGTTTTTGATTTCTTTGGTTGTTTTCAATTGGGTAATCCAGTTGGTATTGCTGGTAACGCCATAAATATCCAATACAATTTTTGAGGGATTGATTTGCTGCTGGCTTCGGTAAGGCAATTTTTCATCCAGGTTGATGCTTACATAGTCGTAAGCCGTATCGCCATACACCTTCCAGCTGCCGGTAAGATAATAAGGCAATGGCTTTTTGCCAGGCAGGCGTTGTACGCTGTGTTTATCTATCCAGGCAGCATGGTATTTAGACAATTGTACTTTATAATCAATGCCGAAAGAGTCTACTACTTTTAATACAATATTAGAATCCAGGTAGCCCATTTTGGCGCCACCAAGGCGATCGTCTCCCAGTCCGTATTCAATAAAAGGTAATGCGCCGGTTGTTTTCGCCAGAAAATATTTTTGTGCTGTATCCTGCGCTTTTGCCTGCCAGCAACAAAACAATGTTACCATAAAAAAAATTGCCTTCATGCAATGAAGATAAAACAAGAAGCTATTCATGATGGTGTGATTTTTAGATTTTGTGAGTTGGCTGCAGGCCGTGCGCGGCACGAATGAATGATAGTTTTCTTACGGGCAATGACGTGCGCTAATCATGAAATCCCTGTGCCGGCTATTTTTTGTGCAATGGAAGCACACCAAATACAATGGCTCAATTTACTACCTGCCCAGTTTCAGCCAGGCATGAAACTTCCCTAGTACCAGACCCACGGATCCACTTAGGCCGTTCCAGAAAATACATCATGCTTCCCACCGCGGGAATGATTAGTTATTTTGGACATCCATAAAATATTGTTGATCAAGAATATATGAATTGGTACCAAGATTGAAAATATCCCGGCAAGAACGTACACTTATGAAAAAACTTTACAAAACACCCGTACAAGCCCTGATAGCATTTATTTGCTTACTGTTGGCAGGCAACATCCAGGCACAAACCTGCACACCGCAAGGTAATCCGGCGGTGTATGGTTCAGGCAATAGCTGGATAGGCTACATGTACCAGGGTAAAAGTTTTAATACTTACAAAGGGTACATCACCGAAGGAAACAGCAACGCTATATTCAACGAAACTTTTGGTGGCGCACAAACCAATTTTGTTACCAATGGTTGCCCCGTTCTTACCGATACTTTCAGCGTACGCTTCAGGCTTGCCAAAACTTTTGCCGCAGCCAATTATGCCATTACCGTGGGTGGAGACGATGGCTATCGCTTAAGTCTTGATGGGGGAGCTACCTGGGTAATCAACAGATGGAACGATCAGTCTTATAGCACCACTACTTACAATATTTATCTGAACGGCACTTACAACCTTGTATTAGAGTATTACGAAAATTTTGGTGACAACCGCATTTCATTCAGCACCGAAGTTATTTGTACAGGCAACGGCAACCCTGCAGAATACGGTACCACCAATACATGGATTGGCTACCTCTACCAGGGAATGAATTTTGAAACGTACAAAGGCTATATAAATAAGGGTGGCACCAATAACCCCAACTTTGATGATAATTTTGGTGGTGGCAGCACGCCTGTTACTGTAAACACCAGCAACTGCTCCATTCAGACACAAACTTTTAGTGCACGTTACCGCCTGCAAAAAACGTTTGCTGCCGGCAATTATATGATCACCGTAGGTGGAGATGACGGTTACCGCCTGAGCCTTGATGGCGGTGCTACCTGGGTAATAAACAGATGGAACGACCAGTCTTACAGCATCACTACCTATACCGTTAATTTAAGCGGTACGTACAATATGGTACTTGAGTATTATCAGAATGGTGGTTTTTCACGCATCAGCTTTAACCTAGCGGTTAACTCTATATTGCCGGTAAAACTGGCCAGCTTTACAGCGGTTGCCGCTGCGCCGTCTAAAGCACAACTCAACTGGGCCATTACCAACGCTGTTAACTTTAGCAACTTTACCGTGCAACGTGGTACAGATGGCGTAAACTTCAAAAATCTTAAGACCATCGCTGCACAAAATGGCAACAGCAGCCTGCAGCAGGCCTATGCTTATACAGACCTGCAATTTACAGGTACCATGTATTACCGCCTTGCCATGACAGACCTGGATGGTACCATTACATACTCTGATGTGCTACGGTTACAGGGCGCCGTTAGTAACGAAGTAAAAATCTTCCCTACACTGGTTGAAGGCAATAACCTGTACATAGAATCAGGCAAAACAGTACAGCATGCAACGGCCATGATATTTGACATGACCGGAAAAAAACTGGCTGAGCAGGTATTACAAAATGTACAGGGCCGCCAGCAGGTACAGTTAAACGCAGCAATAAAAACTGGTAATTATATAGTGAGCGTATCAGACAGCCAGGGGCAAATGGCCAAGCAAATCATTTTTGTAAGATAATAAAGAGCGTTTTTTTTCGTACAGTTTGAGAACCCCCTAATCCCTGGGCCACACTATTGCAAAATAGGTGGCCCTTTTGGGGGAACACGGATACCACGGATTAGATGTATGAAAAGGATTTTTATATCGCAAATTATATATCCGTGTTCATCCTGTTGATCCGTGTCATCCGTGTTCCATTGCTGCTTCATCAGCAGGCACTGCAAACATTTCTGATAATAGTTCGTAACTGCGGAAGCGGTCTTCGCGGCTTTCGGCAAAGGTGGCGGCCATTATTTCTGATACCTGCATGTCATTTGCCAGTTCCAGTATTTTTTCTTTTACCACATCGGGCGTACCCATAATGGTGCGTTGGCGGTTAAACAAAACGCGTTGCCATTCTGCCGGTGAATAATCATACTTGCTGGCGGTGGCGTAATCAGGCATGTCATCAATTCGGCCTTTTTCAAAACCCAGGAAACGATAATCCATCACGGCTTGTGTACGGGCTACGGTTTCTTCATTTTCTGAACAAAAAATGAATACCCCTACATTGGCCTGCGGCGATGCCAATAGTGCAGAAGCACGAAACCGTTGACGATACGCAGCTATTGCCTCGGCACCCTCAATAGGATTTATAAATTGCGCAAAGCCCAGTGCCATGCCGGTATGTGCGGCCAGGTAAGCACTTTCGCCGCTGCTGGTAAGCATCCATAATGCTGGTACGGTATCAATGCGCGGAATGGCCCGCACTTTCCCCTGGGCATTGCCTTCGCCCGGTGTATCCGTTAAAAAACATTGCAGGTCTTCAATCTGTTGTATGTATGCTTTGGGATCAAAATTATTGGAGGGATTGAGCAACCTGGAGGTTAACCTATCGCCACCCGGCGCACGGCCTATGCCCAGATCTATGCGATTGGGATAAAGCGCCTCCAGCAGGCGAAAGTTTTCGGCCACTTTTAAGGCACTGTGGTTGGGCAACATAATACCGCCAGAACCAATGCGGATGGTTTTGCTTTCTGCTGCCAGGCGGGCAATAAGTATTTCAGGCGCGGCGCCGGCCAGGCTGAGGGTGTTGTGATGCTCGCTTAGCCAGTAACGCGTATACCCAAGTTTTTCGGCCCATTTTATCAGTTCCACAGATTCCTGCAAAGATTCGGCTGCATTGCTGCCGCGGCGTATGGGTGTTTGATCAAGTACGCTTAATTGTATCTGCATGTGGTAAATAACAAAACGGCAGGTAAAAGGTTTGTAGGGCAGCATTGATGATTTAGAGATTTGAGGATATTGGGATTGATAGCCCCACGGTACCCTCCACCATCAACAAATCTTTTTGCCGCAGATTCGCAGATGAACGCAAATCAAATTTAAAATAGTTCAGCAAATTGGATGTGCCTCCTGTACTCTGTGAAAAACCTCTTCTTCCTCTGGTAATTTGCCGCAGATTCGCAGATGAACGCAAATTCAACATTTAAAATAGTTCAGCAAATTGGATGTGCCTCTTGTACTCTGTGAAAAACCTGTTCTTCCTCCGTGGTAATTTTCCGCAGATTTGTATATGAACGCAAATTCAAATTTAAAATAGTTCAGCAAATTGGATGTGCCTCTTGTACTCTGTGAAAAACCTATTCTTCCTCCGTGGTAATTTGCCGCAGATTCGCAGATGAACGCAGATTCAAAATTTAAAATAGTTCAGCAAATTGGATGTGCCTCTTGTACTCTGTGAAAAACCTCTTCTTCCTCTGTGGTAATTTGCCGCAGATTCTGAGATAAAAGGCAATTTTCTTTTCCTGTTGACGATATCTACCACTCCGTAACAGCCATTCGCCCATGAAGCATGATCAACCCACATTCAATAACTTTTTAATCTAAATTTTCCTTCGATTGTTGCAGTAGATATTTGTTTGTTATCCGCAACTGTGTAAAATCTTTTTTCTGGCAACTGCTGCAATATGCAAGTACCATTGTAAAGAACAGTATTGTATAATGGGCACGTTAGTTTGTTTCATATTTAATAATTCGAAACAAAGCTGCCATTGTTTTACAATTTGGTGAGCGCTTGGTTTATGAATTGATGAAGCCATTTAGCGGACTGCCTTAAAAATGCATTAAATAATGTTTAGTGTGTTTTAAGCCATAACCATTAGTATACTAAAGTTACAACGTAGATCCGCTGTTTTCCCGTACTGGGGTTAAGTTTTCCATCAAAGGGAATTTTAGAATATATCAATCGTTATTGCAAGCGGAGAATTTATTGGCACAGCATTTGAAAACAAATAGATGGTTTTTCATAGGATATTGGATTATAACCGGGACTGGATATTTATCCTGGTCCCTTTTTTTTTGTTTTTTACGGTTTCAGCGTTCTTTACATACTCAGCCAATAATAATTACCGAAAAGAAAATTCAAAAAATTATTTGTAGGTGTTTGTTGGTAGGCACTTCAATAATCCATCACTTTATAGGAGGCGTGGGCAGTTAGTCAATCTTTGTATAAGTAAACCGCGTTTGTGTAGAAGACATAAACAAATACATTTGGTAACCCTGCAGTTCAAATACTTTGCCTACAGTCTTCCAGCCAAAGCTGTCTATCTCTCTAAGCCCCGAACCGGCGCCGGCAAATTCTACCAGCAGCTTTCCATTTTTATATTGGTATGCTACCTCCTGGTAGCTGGGCAGATTGGGATTGAAGGACATGTTCCTGCGTAAAATATGTTGATTGTTTTTTCTTCCAAACTGCAGGGTGTCGCCGGCTGCGGATCCTTTTATCCAGGTACCATAAAATAGAGACTCATCCGCTGCGTCATTAGAGCGCGAGCAGCCAATGGCCAGAATAGCCAGGGCCAGGCAGATGCTATTAATAAGTTTACGCATGAATAGGGGGTTTGAAGTGGTTGACATGCTGCAACCGAAGAACGTTGCATCTATGAAACAGGAAGCCCTGTTCTGAATAGCCGGGCCCAAGCACCAATTAAAATGTGTTTATTCCTCTTGCCTGAAGGTCACCGGCTGCCTGAAATAAGATTTTACCCGCCGATTATGATGAATGGCTGGCGTCCAGTTGGGGCTATGCCGAATAACAGCGATCGCCAGCTTGTCAAACTCCGGGTGAAATGGGGTGGATACTTCTGCTGATTCTACTTTACCATCTTCATCAATTACGATATCTACTACCGTGACAGCCATATCTCCATTTGAAAACTGATACCCAGTAGGCCAAACCAATTTGCTTGATAACCACTTTTGCCAAGCATTGCCACCACCTTTAAAACTAGCGGCACTCAGTCCTTTAGAAGTGTCTGTCTGCGGGGTACCATCTTCTTTAAAAAATTGTTTAGCCAGCGCTTTGCCGTGGTCATATGATTCTATGGCGGCTATCTGTCCGCTTTTATGGAAAAATTGCCATTTCCCATGCATTTTTCCATGTAACAGGTAGCCGGCTCCAGAAGGAACGCCGGTATCAAACCAGCTTACCTGCACATCCATACTATCATTTACATGGGCAATGGAATCCCTTAAGGTTCCGTTAGGCCACCAACCCATATTGATACCCTGAGGCACATCATTATGGTAAAAAGCTGAATCTGCCATCATGCCGTTTGAATGAAACCGCAGGCAAACACCTTCCCTCTTATTATGAATTTGACGGCCCATCCGCGATACCTGTCCGTTCGGGAATAAAAAAACAGATGTGCCATTATATATTTCACAAGTGCTGTCGGCAAACAATGCCTTCATTTGCAATTTCGGCCCGCTCAGAAAATAGTCGAAGCGCAACCAGCCACTATCTGTTTTTTCTAATGTACTGTAAAAACGCGCCTTTATTGATTCACAAGGTTTCCATTGCCAATCATAATAGCTTTCTGTTTTCTGCGCCAATGCCTCGAAGGTTGCTAACAGTATTCCCAGGCAGTAAATAAGCTTCATATATACACGCTGTTTTGTGCGGCAATATACTGCAAGAAACTACACACGTGAAATTGTAGCGATGGAAAACGTATTACTTATTGTATTGATGTTTGAATAAACAGTACATGCAATCTATTTTTTGTATTACTATCTGGGGAGCCAATCAATTGGATGGTTGCAACTATAAACAAAAGTTTTATGCATTAATTCTGCAGCTTTAAAGATTTATGATTGTAATGAGAAATTTATTGCAATATCTCCGCAAACGCCCACTAGCAACTCACTACTCCCCACTAACCACTCACCACTAGCCTTTCCCTACCTCTTGCTTCACCCTTATATAAATCAGCTTGATACTTTTTTTATCGGTCTCCCGTTCATCAATATCAAAACGACCGAGTGATTTTATTAATGGGGTTAGTTTTACAAAACCATAATTACGCGGATCGAAATCTGGTTTCTTCTTCAACAGCAGTGCACCTACTTCGCCCAGAAAAGCCCAGCCGTTTTCATCGGCCAAATCTGCAATGGTGGCAGCAATCAGTTGTATTACTTCTTTACCGGCTTTGGGTGGTGCCGGCGGTTGAGCAGGCGTGGTAGCTTCCTTGGTTACCGTAACCGTTTCAGCAGAGAACGACGCAATAATTTCCAGGTAAATAAATTTATCGCAGGCAACAATAAAGGGGTGGGGTGTTTTTTTCTGTCCGATGCCTATTACCTGCATACCAGCCTCGCGAAGTCGGGTGGCAAGACGGGTAAAATCACTGTCGCTGCTCACTATACAAAAACCATCTGCCCTGCCAGAATATAAAATGTCCATGGCATCTATGATCATAGCAGAGTCGGAAGAATTTTTGCCTGAGGTATAACTGTATTGTTGAATGGGTGTAATGGCATTTTCCAGTAATACGGTTTTCCAGCCACTGAGGGTGGGCTTGGTCCAATCGCCGTAAATACGTTTAAAAGTGGGCGTACCGTATTTGGCTATTTCTTCCATCATGCCTTTTACATTGCTGTAAGGAATATTATCGGCGTCTATGAGCACTGCCAGCCGGAGATCTTTTTTGGTATCCATGTATTAAAGATACAAATGGCTGAGAGAATAAGGCTAAGAGAAACAAAGTGCTAAGCGCACAAAGCGAAAATGAGCTAACTGTTACGCTGTGTACCGGCATTATGTATTATCGATGCTTACGCGCGTAATGTCTTTTTTTAGCACGCACTGCATCGTTATGGTGTATAACGCGCGCATCGCGGTGTATTCTTTTATGATAAGCAACGGCTGCGCGATGGTGCGCTTTAGCTCTTTTAGGATGTCCGGTCAGTACATCCCGTGCTACGGCATGGCGTGCATTTCTTTCTTTTACCAGGTCATTCTTGAGCACTGTTTTTTCATGGGGCGTTGCCTGTGCAATGGACATTGTGCTTATCAGCAGGGCAGACAGCAATACATAGATAGTTTTCATCGTAAATTTTTAGGTGGTTGTAAAAATGCATTGGATTGCTGGCTTACTACATCTTAAATGGTGCCTGAATACATCGCCTTGATTAACGGCCAATTAGAAAGGGACGCCTATTTATAAAAAAGTTATTGGGGAAAATCCTCCACTGCAAAGACTTCCTTGCGGCGGCCGGGGTAATAGGATGTCGATATGGTTAACAAACTCGCTTTCCAACTTATCCCTATCTTTATTACCACTCACACACCTGCCATATGACCCGTATTATTTTATTTGTTTTGTTATGCCTTGTGCTTAGCCGGCAACTGGCGGCTCAAAACCTGGTAGAAAAAGCCACTGCAGTTATCAACTCTCTTAATGAAGCTCAAAAAGTAAAAGCGCTTTATCCGTTTGATACAGCAGAAAGGTTTCGGTTTATGTATGTGCCGCTGGAAGACCGAAAAGGCATATCTATGAATGAGCTGAATGCCACACAACGCGCTGCGGTTACCGACCTGTTAAAAACCAGCCTTAGCCAGGAGACAGTACAAAAAGTGGAATCCATTATGCAGTTGGATGCGGTATTGAAAGAACTGGAACATCGTAAAGAAAATGACCATTACAGGGATCCCGGTAAATACTTTCTTACCATATTTGGAATTCCTGCCGCCACCACCATTTGGGGCTGGCGTTTTGAAGGGCACCATGTGGCATTTCATTTTTCTGCCAATAAAAAAGAACTGGTGGCCGGTACACCTTCATTTCTGGGTTCTAACCCTGCTATAGTTTTGGCCGGGCCGCAAAAAAACAAAGAAATATTAAAAGAAGAAACTGATCGCGGCTTTGCGCTCTTGCACGCCCTTTCTGCGGCCGAATTAAAAAAGGCGCTCATCGATTCTGTAGCGCCCGGAGAAATTATTACCGCTGCCAGTCGAAAAGCTATGATTGAACACCCGGCTGGTATACGCTACAGCGAGTTATCTGCTTCCAACAAACAATTACTGCTGCAATTGCTCAACCTATATGTGCACCGCTATACCAAATTGTTTGCAGATAACATGCTCAAACAAATTCAGACAGCAGGGCTGGATAATGTATGGTTTACGTGGGCAGGGCATACCCAGCATGTATTGGGTAAACCGTATTACTACCGTATACAGGGGCCAACGCTGATTATTGAATACGATAATTCTCAGAATAATGCCAATCATATTCATACGGTTATTCGAGATCTGACCAATGATTTTGGGGGTGATGTGCTGCTGGAACATTACCGCGCCAACCACTAGAATCTCTGATTGCTGATTTTTTGATCTCTGATCTGGAGGCTAACAGACAGATATCTCTGATCGCTGATTTTTGGATGTCTGATTTGTAGAAAAGCATTCTAAGAGTCATTGTAACAGGACATAAACAACAAAGCCCTAGCTTTACGCCGGGGCTTTGTACTATCTGGATGAAATAGTCAGAGGTAATAAGTCTGTTTCATATAGCCATCCAGATTTATTTGTTGCTTCCCATTTGAGGGAGTTTCTTGTCTGTCTTCGCAGGGTCAGAGATGGGTGTATCTGTGTCTGGCTCTGTTACTGCTTTTTCATTTCTTGCCTGCTTGTCTTTTTGCCATTCATTATTTTTATCACTGTTCTGATCATTGTTTCTGTTATCATTATCATTATTCCATTGATCATGGGCCTTTCCAATCTTACCGTCATTACTTACTGAAATATTGCTTTTTTCATTCCCTGTCTGTTGTTGTGATTGCCCTTTTGGTTGCTGCTGACCCCCTTGCGGTGGAATATTTCGTTGCTGGGATTGATCACTTTGATTACTGCTAGCAGGAGACTGCTTTAATGGTTGCTCTTGTTTGCCATTTTGATTATTCTGTTGCTCATTTTTCATATCGCATCGTTTTAAATTAATAAACAAGTTAACACCCTATATGCTGTCAAAATGATGCCGAACCTGTATTTGCTTACTATCAGCCAGTTGTGAGCAAAATAATAATGGTTATGTGTAAATGACGCCGTGTTGTGTAGAACTAAGTCTACTAGGAAAGCCCCGGTAGCTAAATGATGTTAATAGCCCAATTTTTTTAAACATTTATGCAGGTTATTACCTGTCTTTAATGCCATGTAGAACACATCGCCCAGTTGCTGCACACGTTTTTCTATATTAAAAATGGTGAATTTAGAAGGATGCAAACCTTTTTTTATTTCTTTTGCCAGTAAAGGTGCAGATACCTGAGCGCCGGCAACCGGCCTTACGCTATACGCTGATGCCACAGTTTGGCCTTTACTGTTTTGCAGGTAGTCTATATAAATCTTATTGCCCCTTTTTTTTAATGAACGCTCAACACTGGTAAAAGCAGGCAACTGCTCCTGGGTAAGTGTAGCGATGATTTCGCCAAAATTTCTTACCTGTTCATATGGATATTTATTGTTGAGCGGAATAAAAATATGGAGGCCGGTGGCACCAGAGGTTTTGCAATAATAGGTAGCACCTGCTTTCTCCAGTACCTGTATAATTACCTGTGCCGCTTCCACTACCTGGTCGAACGTATTTTTTGGAGATGGATCAATATCCATAATTAGATACGTGGGGTTATCCGGAGATTTAATGGTGGAGTTCCAGGGATTCATTTCTATGCAGCCAAGGTTGGCGAGGTACAGCAGCGTGGCTTTATTGTTACATATAGTATAGTCGACTGTTTTGCCGGTAGACTCAGCAAAAAATGGCGCGGTTTGTATCCACGCTGGAAAGTTGGCCCCGGCATCTTTTTGAAAAAATCCTTTATCATCTATGCCATTCGGATTGCGCTTCAATGATAGTGGCCTGTTTTTCAAATACGGCAATATCACAGGCGCCATAGTATTATAATAATTGATAAGCGCACCCTTTGTTATTTTGTCTTTGGGCCAATACAGTTTTGTAAGGTTGGTGAGCTGCAGGGTCTGGCTGTTAACCTTTACAGTCTTTTCTTTTTCTGGTGTGGCGTTATTTTTTTGCATAGCTTCTTTTCTTGGGTGATTCGTTTTCTGCGTTTACTTCAGCAGCGGATTTATCTACGCGTAAACCAAGGAATACAGGATGACGCAGCATACCGCCTTCCGTTTGCTCGGTAAATTTTATTTGACAAACCAGCTTCGGCTTTACCCAGGTAACGGGCATATTTACCTTAACTTTTTCTTTAAAGGGCGATTCGGGTGTAATACTGGGTTGCAGCTGCGTCCATAATTCTTTGAGCGATTTTTCTGTAAATCCGGTTCCAGTATGACCGATGTAGGTAAGTTTTTTACCCCGTTGCTCCGCCAGTATAAGTGCACCGAAATGTTTGCGTCCACCCCTTGGTGCAGTAAAGCCGGCAATCACTGCTTCGCGGCTGTTGTGATTTTTTATTTTGAGCCAGTCATTGGTTCTTACGCCTTCCTGGTAAACACTATCCGCTTTTTTTGCTATCATGCCTTCTACATTCAATGCAACCGCCTGCTTAAAAAAATCTTTTCCTTTTGTTGGCACATGTTCACAATACCGGATAAGGCTTTTTTTGCCTTTGGGCAATGCTTTTTTGAGAAGTTCTTTTCGTTGCAACAATGGTAAATCGCGGGTATCTTTTCCATTTAAAGAAAGTATATCAAATACATAATAAAGAATGGGGTTGCCGGGCTGCGCGTCATATTGCTGCAATAGTTGAAAACTCGGATGACCTTTTTCATCCAGCACAACAATTTCACCATCTATTATCATATCATGTTTAACAGCTTGCAACGCTTCTGCAATCACGGGATATTTTTGCAAAAAAGACAATCCATTTCTGGAGTATAGTTGCTGTTTCTTTCCACCGCATTCTGCTATTGCGCGGTAGCCATCCCACTTAATTTCAAAGACCCAGTTTTTATCGTCAAATGCCTGGTCTGACAAAGTAGCCAGCATAGGCTGGTGATAATCTGTTATTTTTTGCTTGCCTGACGAGTGCGCTAGTGGTGTAGCGGGTTTGGTTTTGGGCGTTACCTTTTTTTGTGCCGATACAGTTTTTGTTTTAGCCTGTTTAGGGTTTACCGGTTTTATTTTATCAGGGTCATATACACCGTCAACGGCAAAACTATCCCTGTGTTTTATGAGCAACCAATTTGTCGGTTCTTTTTTTAATTGCACCAATACAAACTCACCATTAATTTTTTTTCCCTTTAGTCTAAATTTAAATTCCCCTTTTTTTAACCAGGCTGCGGCCTGTTTATCATTCAACTTCTTCCCTTTTTCATCAATAGGTGTAAAAACACCTTTGTCCCACACTTCCATTTCGCCTGCGCCATAATTGCCCTCAGGAATGGTTCCTGAAAAATTGAGATAAGCCACCGGATGATCTTCTGTCTGTACCGCAAACCGCTTATCTGATGGATTCATGGATGGGCCTTTTGGCACCGCCCAGCTTTTTAATACACCATTCATTTCTAACCTCAAATCATAGTGCAGCCGCGATGCCTGGTGCCGTTGCACAACAAAGCGGTGCGTAGTAGCACCGCTTTGTTTTACACCTGCTGGCTCTGGCGTATTTTTAAAATTTCTTTTTTTATTGTACAGCTGCAGCATTTAAGAAGCTTTTTTCTTTTTCGTATCCAGGCTGGCTTTCAGTTGTTCCATCAGGTCACGAGTTTTTGAATGCACTACTTTCATTTTGTGTACAGGCGCACGTTTACCAGCCGCTTTTGCTTTAATAAGCTTCATTAATTTGTCGGAGTAGGTATCTTTGTAATCTTTGATGTCAAATTCTGTTGACAGCTGATCAATGAGCGATAAAGCCATTTTTAATTCTGCAGGCTTGGGCGTAACCTCCGGAATGTCCAGGTCTTTGGTATCCCTTATTTCCTGGCTAAACCGCAGGCGGTGCAATACCAGAACATGGCCTGCAGCCTTAATAAGCGACAGGTGCTCTTTATTGCGCAGTACAAATGTACCCAACCCGGCTTTTTTTGATTTGGTAAGTGCTGCATTCAGCAATGCATACGCGCGTTTCCCTTGTTTCTCGGGCTCCATATAATAGGATGATTCATACAAGATGGGGTCAATCTCTGCTTCATCCACAAATGCATCAATACCTATTGTCTTTGTTTTTTCGGGCATGGCTTCTGCAAAATCATTCTCGTCAAGCACCACATATTTTCCGTCTAAGTTATATGCCCTTACAATATTGCCCCAGGCTACTTCTTTGCCGGTGCTTTCATTTACCCGCTTAAACTTTATATTGGAATGATCTTTTTTATCCAGCATATCAAGATCAAGACTGCTGTCGGTAATAGAACTAAATAGTTTAATGGGAATGTTTACCAGGCCAAAGCCAATGGCGCCTGTCCATATTGAACGCATATGATTTGATTTAAGGTGAACAAATAATTATTCAGGAGTTGAAGGGCTTTTACGGTTGGGTTGCTCTTCTGTAAATTCGGGCTGGTTTTTTACCTGTTTGTCTTTTTCCGGAGGGTTAGGATATGCATCTTTTGCAACCGGCTTTTTATCGTGCAAAATTGAACTTTCTTCTTTGCCTTCTCTTACAGGGTATTTTTCATCGTTTTTCATTGTATGTGCTTTCCCGTACAAGAGTAAAAAACATACCACATTGTAAGCAGGTTGAAAGCCATTATTGTTGGGGATTAAATTCTACATCATCCATTTACTATTTCGCCGCCGTTGGGGTGTAAAAATTGCCCGCTCATATATGAACTATCGTCTGAAGCCAGGAAAAGGTAGGAAGGCGCCACTTCAACCGGTTCTCCCACTCTTTCCATGGGTGCTGTACTGCCATGAGCTGCTACCTTTTGTGGTTTAAAACTGGATGCAATTAACGGCGTCCATATTGGCCCGGGCGCTACGCCGTTTACCCGAATTTTTCTTTCAGCAAGATTAGCAGACAAGCTCCTGGTAAATGCAACAATTGCGCCTTTGGTGGCTGCGTAGTCCATCAGCTGCGGACTGCCGCGGTAAGCAGTAACAGATGAGGAGTTGATGATGACACTCCCTTCAGTCATATGCGCCACTGCAGCCCTCGTAATAAAGATCATCGATATAATATTAACCTGGAAAGTATGCAGTATATTTTTGGTTTCGAGGTCTTCGGGCTTTTTGCATTCGTAGTGAATGGCAGCGTTGTTTACCAATATATCAATTCTGCCATATTCTTTTATGGTTTTATCTACAATGGAAGTGCAAAATTTTTCTTTGCTGATATCGCCGGATATTAGCAAACATTTTCTGCCAAATAGTTCTACACGTTCTTTTGTATCTGCCGCGTCTTTGTGTTCATTGAGGTATGAGATGGCTACATCGGCGCCTTCTTTGGCAAACAAAATGGCAACAGCTTTGCCAATGCCACTATCGCCACCCGTAATCAACGCAATTTTACCCAGCAGTTTGTTTGAGCCCAATTTGCTATGGTCTTCCACTACTGGTTGTGGGTGCATATTCTTGCCAATACCTGGCCGTTGCTGGTGCTGCGGCGGATTAACTTTCTTTTTCGGTGGTTTTTTCATGGTATCTTATGAATGTGTTGCTGCACGTGGCTGTGTGAATGCGTTGCGTGTTTTGTGCTGCCCTTCTGCAATTTCTTCAATCATTTTTTTGTTGAATGCTTCCAGGTCCTTCGGGCTCCTGCTGGTCACCAGTCCATTGTCTGTTACCACTTCTTTATCCTGCCAGTTTACCCCGGCATTGATAAGATCTGTTTTTATGGATGGATAAGACGTCATCTCTTTGCCGCTGATCATTCCCGTTTCTATCAGCAATTGAGGCCCATGGCAGATTGCCGCAACCGGTTTGCCGGCTTCCAAAAACTCTTCTGCAAAACGGATATAGGCTACCTGCTGGCGCATCTGGTCTGGGTTAAGCACACCACCGGGTATCATCAATGCATCGTAATTTTCTGATTTGGCGGCTTCAAGTGGTGTATCAACAGGCAATTCAATAGACCAGTGATCATGATCCCATGCCTTTATGGTGTTTTTTTGTGCAGATACAATGTGTACGGTTGCGCCCGCATCTTCAAGCGCTTTTTTTGGGCTGGTTAATTCTATTTCTTCAAAACCGTTATCTGAAAGAATGGCTACTTTTTTTCCTGTAAGTGTGGGCATGAGCTGAAATTTTATATAAAGAGATCCTTTATTCTTACAGGAGGTGAAGCCAAAAACGTACCATTTGAAATAGTGGATGAATACTGCTAAGTTGTTAGGTAAATGGAACAATCTGCATCCTTATGTTGACAAACTTCTACAAAGCCCTCATCTGCCTGCTGTTATTTGCCTGCAATGTATTGCTGCAACCACTTTGCATTGTTGAGCGCGCCCGGGCCTGCAGTGTTATTGAAATAGATATAGACAGCGGTCACCTTTTTTGCCATTTTAATGCGGTCTGCTATTGCTTGTAGGTATTCATTGTCATATTGAGAGCGAAACAATTCAGGCACACCATGAAAACGGTAATACACAATACCGGTATTAACCACCGGTTCATCGGGTAATAACGGATGACTGCTGCCGCAAAAACTGATGCCGTTAGCAGACAACGCATCATATACATGTTGTTGCCACCAGCTGTTATGCCTGAACTCTATTACATTGGTAAAAGTTTTATCAATGCTGTTAACCAATAATTGCAGGCGCTCATCTGTATACTGGTATTGCGGTGGCAATTGATACAATACGGGTCCCAATTTATTTCCTAACCCCTGCCTGGCGATAGTATAAAAATCTGTGAGCAACTGTTCTGCACCTTTAAATTTTTTATAGTGTGTTATGAGACGGGGTACTTTTAATGAAAAAACAAAATCATCAGGGCTGGCGGCAAACCATTGTTGCAGCGATGCCAGTTTAGGAAACTGGTAGAAACTTACATTCAGCTCAAGCGTATTGAAATGTTTGGTATAAAATGAAAACCAATCTTTTTGTTTTAACAAGGGCGGGTAAAAAATACGCTTCCACTCTTTATAATGAAAGCCTGAACAGCCAATACGCCACAGTGTTTTTTTCTTCATACATGCAGTAAATCAAAAATAAAACCATATTGCAGATAGGCGTGGGTTGGTATGTGTTTTGTAACCTGCTTACTATGCCAGAGGGTCCTTCCATTGTAATTTTACGAGAAGCCATTGCACGTTTTAACCGTAAGAAGGTGTTAAAAGCTACCGGCAATGCCAAAATAGATATGAAGCGGTTGCACAACAAAACCATTCGCAGCATCAAAAGCTGGGGTAAACACCTGCTTATTGTATTTGATGGATTTTACATACGTGTGCATTTACTTATGTTTGGCACCTACCTCATTAACGAGAAAAAGACTACGCCACTCAAGCTGGGCTTAACTTTTAAGAAAGACACGCTTAATTTTTATACTGCATCGATTGTAATCATAGAAGGCAACCCCGATGAAACGTACGATTGGGGTGCGGATGTGATGAACGATACTTGGAATGAGCGTAAGGCTGTTAAGAAAATAAAAGCGTATGCCGACGAAATGATTTGCGATGTGCTGCTTGACCAGGATATTTTTTCAGGGGTGGGAAACATCATCAAGAATGAAATACTTTTTAATGCACGCATTCACCCCAAAAGCATCACAGGTAATATACCACCGGCAAGAATGAAGGCACTGCTAAAGGAGGCGGTAAGCTATAGTTTTGATTTCCTGCGCTGGAAAAAAGCTTTCGAACTAAAAAAACATTGGCTGGCCTATGCTAAAAAGAAATGTCCGCGTTGCAATATTCCATTAAAGAAAGAATATCCTGGCAAAAAGAAACGCAGGAGTTTTTTTTGTGATAATTGCCAGGTGCAATATTGATTGTGGTAATCTCCGTGGTGCGCCGGTTTGCGGTGTGCTCATTGCCAGGGTGTGCTCATCGCTAGTGTGCGCCGGTGGTGTAAGCATCCCTGAGGGCGACGGTGGTGTGGGCATCGCCAGGGTGCTCCGGTGGTATAGGCATCCCCGGGTTGCACCTGGGTTACGCATATTCAAGCCCGTTGGGCTTGGGCATAATGAGTAATTAACATGTCCTAATTGTTGGACGCATAATTTGGTGGGCAATACAGGGGGCAAGCCAATACGTGGGCTATCAATACGTGGTGCGCGCCAACCCCAACGGGGTTGAATATATGTAGCCCCGGGTGAAACCCGCGGCTACAAAAAATGTGTTAGTGCACAACCCCAACGGCGTTAAATGTGGTTGACGGCGGGTTGTCTTTCAATTCGTATTTACATATTATAGGCACCATAGTACGCAGCACCCAGCAAGGCTGTTTTATCATTGAGTACTACGTACACTGGCACTTTTTCCAGCAACGGCTTCATACGGCCCATATCAAGGAAATGTTTGTACCACTCGCCTGTTTGCAGCAAAGGCAAAATTTTTGGGGGTATGCCGCCGCTGATATAACACCCGCCGGTAGCTTTTATTTTTAAACACAGACTGGCTGCTTCCATGGCCAGGAAACGTACAAAAAGTTGCATCGCTTCCAGGCAAACCGGCTCACGCTGATGGATAGCCGCATTGCTGATAACAGGTGTAGGATCGCCATCCTGTAATTGTTCTGACAGCCATTCGGGTATTTGTTTTCTTTCCACCGTAGTAAGAAAAGAAAATATGGCGTGGATGCCCGGGCCCGACAGTACGCGCTCCCAGCTAACGTGCCCGTATTGCTGTTGCAGGTAACGAAAGAGATCAATATCCTGTTCGGTACGCGGCGAAAAATCGCTGTGGCCTCCTTCTGTGGCAAATGGATGAAAATTTTTTCCATCAAAATATAACCCGGCTTCACCCAGCCCCGTGCCAGGCGCAATAATAGCAATATTGCCAGAACTTTTTATGTTACCAGAATGAATAGCCGCTAATTCATTGGCTTGCAAACCCGCCAGTCCAAAGCTGTTGGCCTCCAAATCATTGATAAAAACAACCGGTGTTTTTAAAGCAGTGCCCATTGCACGACTGTCTAACGACCATGATAAATTGGTAAGCTGTACTTTGCCATCTGTAACCGGGCCGGCTACTGCAATGCAAATTCTGTTGGGCCATTCTTTGCCGGTGAACTGTATAATGATATCTGCAAGCGATTTATATTCCTGCGATGCATACCGCGCTTCGCGCAACAATAGTACGCCATCAGCATTTACCCGGTACAATGCCAGGTTTGTTTTAGTACCTCCCACGTCACCCGCAAGAATGGTAATGGCGGCGTCTGTTTTTTTAAATGCATTGCTAAAGGCGAGCGGTATCAATGGTTTTTTTGGCATATGGAAAAAACGTGTTGTAAATGATATTAATTGTTATCTAACGAGTAACAAAAATAGCCGGTATTGGTTAGGCGTAACAGTTAAATAATTTATTTTTTTGAACGCTTATCTGTTATGCATAATTAAAACTGCAGGGCAATAAAAAAGCGCATCAGTCTGATGCGCTTTTTTATTTTATAATGACCGGATTTTTTCTGCACTATTTTTTTAGGGCAAATGAATAACCGGCGTAGTCGCTTCCGCCTACATTGATAGTTACTTTAAGCGTAATAACACCGGTGCAAGAGAATACAAAACCGGTACCTGAAACCGTAACCAGGTTACCGGGCGTATTGGCACCATAGTAACCCGTTTTTTGTGCTTTTATAGTGGCGGTGCCGGTAGCTGGGTCAACATCTACTACTGTGTTTACAATGGCACTCCCACCTGCACCTGGGCCAGGGTACATCTGAAAATTGATTTGATTGGCACCAGGCCCGGCAGCTACTGCAATAGGTTCTCCAATTCCATAATCAACCCAGGTATCAGTGGTTATTTTGTAAGTACCTACCGTGTTTGCCTGAGAATAGGGGCAAACCGCGGTGGCTGTCCAGCTGAAAGCAAAATTATAAGCCGGGAAAGAAGTGAAATTGGTAGGTGTATTGGCGGCAGAAAACTTTCTGCCATCTTTTGTTACTGCTTCGTTTTGCAAAACATACTGGTTACCCGGCTGAATGGTGGTGGGGGCCAATGCAGCTGCAATTTCTGCCGTGGTTACAACAAGCGTGGCGCTATCAGTAAATGGAACGTTTTTGATCAATTTCCACGTTTTGCTATCCAACGCGTCGCCGGTAGCCAAATAAATATTGACGCTGGCAATAGGACTGCCATAGACCCCGGTACGTATAGAAACAGTTGCAGTTGGTACACTAAAATTTAAGTTGGTATTTATTTTTTGTTGCAATGTAAGGTATGAACCGAGTACCAGGTCTTTGGCATCTCCGTTGATCACATCTTTTTTGCAGGAGTATAAACCGCTTACCAGTAAGACGGCCATACATAAAGAAGCAATTATATTTTTTTGCATGGTTTAAATTTTAATGGATGAAATCTTTTGGGTTAGTGTCCCAGAATACCTGAACCGAAGTAACTGTTTTCTGTACTGCACTTTTGTTGAAGTCTACATAGATAGACGGGTAAAAGAACGAACGTATAAAATCGCCTTCATTAGGCAGCAATGTACGTTGCAGGTTCTCTGGTTTACCCGTTCTGCGGTAGTTATTATAAGGTTCAAGCCCGTTGCCCCATGCGGCCAGGTAATATTCACGTATCAGTACGTTTAACTTGTCGCTGGTGCTGGCGGCAGCCTGGTAAAGCGATTGCACTTTATTTACATATTGCTGCTGCTTGAAGGTGGTAATTATTTTGTTGGTATCTGTGGTAGGCAATGTATAGCCTATTGCTGTACCAAAGTTTTTTACCTTATTAAAGGATTCATTTACACCCGACAGCAGGAATGCCTCTGCACTACCCGTTGTACCCAGTGTTAATGCAGCTTCTGCTTTCAGAAAGAAAGTATAGGAAGATAACCAGATGGGTGCAATGCCTGCGCCTTTACCGCCTGACTGGCGGCCAGAGCCCTGGCCGGTAGATGTATTTTGGTCGGCATCAAATTCTCCACCCACGGGGTAGAGGCCCCATGTGGATTTAAGCAATCCATCGGGCCCGGTGCCTTCATTATTTCCATGATCCCTGCCCCAGTATCCGGTACCCACTATGCAATAAGGTGATCCATTTGGATAAGGGGAAGTACGGTAGTAACATGCCAGTGCAAACTGTGTAGTGGTTTGGTCGGGCAGCCTGCTGTCGCTGTTGATGTTTACTATCTGGCGGTAGATATAATACCTGGCGCGCGGATCAACGATTCCTTTTTCCTGTACAAGCGCCCACATAAAATGATTGCCCAGGTAATCTGCTGTACCGGTATTAGTGCCGTAGTTACTAACATAATGCGGTGCCCTGCTATCGGGTGCCTGATCTTTTGTACCAAAGTTGAAAACAAAATCTTCGGCCGGGGTATCAATTAGATCATTGTCTGTTAGCAACGCATTGATTTTAGCTGTAGCATTCGCCTGGTCTACCAGTCTTGTTTGCACATACGCTTTTAGTTTGATGGTTTTTGCAAACGTGGTCCACTTGGTTTTACTGCCTGAGTAGTACAAATCACTGGCCGGGGTAGAAGAGGCGGTCTTGCCAAAATCTGCTATTCCTGCATCCAGCAATGCAAGGGCTGAATCATATACCAATCGGCCCTTATCAACTTTGGGATTGGTGTTGGTAACGCCCAGGTTGGCTTCTGTGTAAGGAATGTCGCCAAAAAGATCAACCAGCGTAATCATGGTATAGGCCTTTATTACTTTGGCAATACCAGAATGAATAAACTGGCTTTTACCTGCCGCCAGTGGTATCATTGTATTGGCGGTTTTAAATATGCCTGTGTAAGCAGTATTCCACAACCCGTCGTAACTATTGGCAGAATAGGCATTGTAATAAGTAGGTCCAAACATCGTCTCCATGCGCATCAGCGGGTCTGTTAGATCAGAAGCCTGCTGGTAAAACTGTATCAATCCTAATTCAAGATTGTTTAAATAGAGATCAATATCAGCTGCATCTGGTGTGGGAGCGCTGGGATTATTTAATTGCGAATCCAGTTTATCATTTAGTTTATTACAGGCGACCAAAGAAATAATGGCAACCAGTATCAATATTTTTTTCATTTTCATAATTAGTTTTTTTTAGAACTGAATCTTCAAACTTGCACCAATGCGGCGTGAAGAAGGGCCGGCAAATAAATCGATACCACGGGCATTGCTTACACCAAGGCTGTTGCTTTCCGGATCAAAGCGGGTGTATTTTGGAAAATTAGGTGCCAGGTACCAGAGGTTGTTGGCAGATATGCTCAGTGATGCAGCACCAAATGGTGTTTTTCTTAACCATGCGGCGGGCAGTGCATAAGCCAATGAAATTTCGCGCAAACGGATTACCGTTGCATCCCATACGGTTATTGAATTAGGGCCAAAGCCATATGCATTGAAATAAATATTGTCTACGCTTTGTTGTATGTCATTGGGAGTACCATCCTGTTTAACTGTATTGGGAATGATATAAGGAAGTGCCCTGTCAAAATCGGTATCTTTTGTTATACCACGAGAAAGCAGGGTGCGTACAGTATTAGACCACATATCGCCACCGCGGCTATAATCCCACTGCATGCGGAAAGAAAGCGATTTGTAGGTTACCGTATTAACCCCGGTTACTTTATACAATGGGTTGGGATCTCCAATAACGCCAATGCCGGAAGAAGCAAGAAAATAACCGTTGGCATCTACAATGCCCAACCCCGTTTTTGGATCTCTTTGTACATAGTTGCCCTGCAATAGGCCAAGCGGCTGATCGTTGATAGCATAAGTACCTACACCACCGCCATAACCTGCAATCTGAATTTGTTTGATATCTTCCGGCAAATCATGCACCTTGCTTTTATTGATGCTATAGATTCCGTCTATCTGCCAGGTCCAGTCTTTGTTGCTGATTATTTTATAACCCAATGCTAGTTCCACACCTTTATTATCTACAGAACCTGCATTGATGGTGGTAAACCGGTAGCCTGTTGATGCATCCAGGTTTCTGTTCAAAATCTGGTTGCTGGCTGTACGGAAGTAGCCAGACACATCTAATGTAAGGCGCCTGTTAAAGAATGTTCCCTCAATACCGGCTTCAGCTTCTTTTATCAACTCTGGTTTCAGGTCAGGATTAGGAACCTGGTTAGGAATGGCGCCAATGTTGATGACATTGCCAGTTCTGTCTACAAATACATTGGTGGCAAGGTCAAGAGAAGAACGGGTATTGTATGGATCAGGAAAGTGCGCACTGGTAGAATATCCAACACGCAGTTTCAAATAATTTACTACAGAACTGCCTTTGAATTTTTCAATAGCAGAGGTAGGAACAAACGAAATACTTGCACCGGGATAGAATAAAGTACGGTTACTTTTTTCCAGTGTAGATACCCAGTCGTTACGGCCGTTTAAACTCAAATAAACGTATTCTTTGTAACCCAGGGTTGCCTGGGCAAAAACACCCGCCCTGGTTTTATCTCTTTGGTAGTCGAGGTCTACTCCACCTTCGCTCCTGATATCATGGCTAATGAAATTGCTGTGGTCAAAAAGGCCGTATACAATTTGTTGCGTACTTTTTAATCCGTTCTGCGAATAGTTATCCTGTCTTACATCCGCACCGGCATCAACAGTAAGATTTAAATTGCTGCCGAAGTCCTTTGCGTAGTTAGCTATCAGGGTATGATTTAAAATCTGGTTGGTAGAATTGATGGTTCTGTATAACCCGTTTACGTAACCGGCACCTCCGCTGATGCCGCCTTTGTTAATATTTAGTTTTTGTGTTTCATTATAAATATCCAGGCCAAAACGGTAGCTCACGCTGAGGCCTTTCATGAAATCATATTTCAAACCAAACGTACCAAAACTGCGGTAGGTAGCATCTTTAGATAATGCATTGGCGGCAGTCCACCTGGGGTTTTCAATATCATTACCGCCCCTGTAATAAACACTTCCGTGTGTAAGCGGGTTTTCATAAGGCAGTCCCATTAAGTTTACGCTGCGTGGGGTAAACATAAGAAAGCCAAATACAGAAGTAACGTCTGGTCCACCACCCCCGCCGTTAGCACCTACTACGGGTGTTTGAAAATCGGTGATGGCAAAATTTAATACAGCGTTCAAAGAAAAATTATTACCCAGTTTGGCGGTACCGCCCAGGCCAAAATTATTTTTATAGACCCTGTTATTGGGCGTAAAGCCCTGATCGTCCATATAACTATAATTGGCATTAAAAGTAGAGTTGGTACCAGATGCTGCCACGTTGATAGAGCTGGTGCTTACAATACCTGTTCTGAAAAATGCAGGTACATTATTATAAGCTTTGTAATCCTGCGTTTTACCTGCGCCGTACAAGTCTGGGTAAGCTGCCGCCAGAGATGGGGAGTAGGCTACCTGCAATGGGGGATTGGTAAATTTTGGTCCCCAGTTACTAAAGGCTGCAGAAGGTACCAGGTCAAAGCCGCCGCCATAATTATCCTGGAAATCAGGCAGGTTGGCAACCTTATTAGCAAAGATGGATTGCGATGCGGTGATTTCCATTTTTTTGGGAATCTTGCGACCCGAGCCATTTTTGGTAGTAATAAGTATAGCGCCATTTCGGGCAGCTTCGCCATAAAGCGTAGTAGCGCTTAAGCCTTTTAACACGTTTACACTTTCTATGTTATTTGGATCCAGATCAAGAAAGCGGCTGGACGAAGAGGTGCCGCCTCCGTATTGAAAATTATCGTTGCCGTTATTGCCACCATCAAACGGAACGCCATCAACAATAAAAAGAGGCGTTGCTGCGCCACCGGTTATAGTACTTACACCACGGATATTTATGTTGGTACCGCTACCAGAAATACCACTGGTATTTAATACACTGAGGCCGGCAACTTTGCCGTTGAGTACGCGGCCAATATCGCCTTCTGGTCTTAGTTCCAGGTCTTTGTTGCCAACGGTGGTTACTGCATAACCGAGGGCTTTCTTTTCTCTTTTAATACCGAGTGCCGTTACTACCACTTCGCTCAAGGCAAGGTTGGTGGCGGTAAGCACCACGGTGAGAGAGGTAGACGATTTGTCTGTGGTGATTTGTTGTTTGTCGAACCCAACGCTGGAGAATATGAGTGTAGCGCCTGGTTTAACGGATAATTTAAAGAGACCATTGGCATCGCTGGTGGTACCGCGTTTGGAGCTTTTTTCCTGGATGGAAACGTTTGCTACTGGATTGCCTTTATCATCGGCAACCTTACCTGAGATGTCAACATTTTGGGAGCGGGCTGACTGCATAAACGCAACCATTCCCACTAAAAGAATTAGTAGTTTTCTCATGTTAGTTTCTAGTTGTTTGTTTTGAAGAAACTAAATTTAAGTTAAAAATGATGAACGGCCAAAAACTAGATAAGTTGATTGGGGATAATTAATTTGTAGAAACATATGTCCTACAAAAAATAATAACCAGGGAGGCATTTGCGCACTAATAAATTACCCGGACTGTTTATTTAATAAGTAAAAGAAGGGAAAAATAGCAGGTAAACTCCATTAATAAGTTATTAAATCCATTAGAGCAAATCATTAACTTATCTAGTGTAACAAAATTAGATAGATGGTGATAGAAGATTCATTGGTGAAGTTATAAGGTAAAGCAAAAGCCGCGCGACATTGAGTTATAAGATAGCTGCTCATGAGGACAGCCCCTGTTTTTGGATTTCTTTCGTACAACCTTCAAAAGTGTACAAGCCGGCACAGAACGGGACTATATTAATTTAGGTAGTTTGTAATTAGTAATGGTTGGTTATAAAGTAAAAGAGGTTGTCTCTGTATTGGAGACAACCTCTTTATGTTTAAAAATCTAACGCCAACTAGTTATCCCAAAAAACTTTTGGTGAAAAAATGGTTGAAGTGGAAACGTTCGACTTATTATAAGAATACTCGGTTTGCGGGTAAAGAAACCTTCTGGGCACATTGGCACCGGTTACAGGTGTTAAAGCAGGGCTATTAGTGCGGCGCCACAATGTAAATGCCTCAGGGTTCAGATACAATGCAATGTATTCTTCAGCAGCAATCTGCGCAATTGCACCTGCAGCAGTTGCAGGCAAACTGCCGTGCGCCGCGATATACGTATTAATGGCACCCGCGCCTACTCCCAACTTTTGCATATTAGCAGTAATGGCATTTTGGTAAATTGGCTGTGCTGCAGCAACTGCTCCACCAGCAGTTATCGTGGCTTCGGCTTTCATAAACAACAGTTCATCATACGTTATAAATTCAACCGGTGCACTGATGTCTCCGTAGTATTCTCCCATTCCAACAGCATTTACATCGTTAAAGCCTGGGTCAGTATAAATTAAATACCTTGGATCATCGGCAGCTTGCATTTTTAATCCGAGCGGACTTGCGTCAAAACTAATATCTGCTCTCTGCTGGTTGAACTGGTACCATGGATTGGATGAAGTTTCAGTACTGCCGAACATGTATACCGCATTGTCATCGTTAGAAGTAAACGACAAGGCAATTTCTGCCAATGCATTGGTGGCCATAGCAGCATTGCCCTTGCTTTGATGAATAAGCAATCTTGCTTTTACGGCATGGGCAAATTTTATCCATTTGGTTAAATCTCCACCATAGATAACATCTTCGCTACCCGGTTCGTCTGGTCCGGTTGCACCACTAAGTTTTGTTATTGCGGTATTGAGCATGTTATTGATGGTGTCATACAATGCCTTGTCATTATCATATTTGGGCTGAAGGTTTGCCGAGGCCTTGAAAGCATCCGAGTAAGGTATACTGCCCCACATATCTACTGCCATTTGCAATGTATAGGCCATTAACACCCGGCTAATACCACCATACGCATTGTCTCCCTTTGCATCAGATATTTGCATCAGTACCTGGTTGTTTTTCATTACAGAGGTATATAAATTACCCCAGGGGGAGTCAAAATCAACAGACGTGAAAGTATATATGTAGTACCCTTTTGCCTGCCGCGAAATACCTTGCGTTTGCTGGGTTATCAATGAAGTGAAACGCGATAAGTCTCCACCTTGTGTATAGCCAAGTGTTCCTTCTACGGTAGATAACATTACCGAAGGAATGATGCTTGATGAGTCTGGTGAATTGGTATTGATGTTAACATCTGTAAAAAATGTTTTTTTACAGGATGAGCCCAGTACCATACCTGCAATCAGTATATAGATGAATATTTTATTCTTATAATTTTTCATGTCGGTATTTTCAAATTTTCAATAAATAAATTACAGGCCTAGTGATAGTCGGATACCATAGCTCCTGGTGCCGGGGTTGTTGAAATAGTCAAGACCCTGGCCGTTTACCGGTCCTGCAAGACTTGTTTCCGGATCTACACCTTTGTATTTTGTCCAGATAAATGCGTTGTTGGCAAATACGGTTACAGATAAATTTGAGAGGGCAGACTTACCACCGGGTTTCATGAAATCATATGTTAAGCTCATCTGCCTGATTCTAACGAATGAGCCTTTTTCAACACTTGCTTCAGCAGGGCCAATAAAGCTGCTGCCTATATTTTGCCAGTAATCCTGACTGTAAGTGGTAGCATTAGTGTTGGCACCGCCAGGTTTTGCAATTTCTGTAACACCGTCGTCTGCGTAGTGAACAACGTTTCCATCTACATCCAGGTGACCGAGCACTCCCTGAAAAGTAACTGCCTGTCCTCTGTTAGCCGTTTCTTTAGAAGTACCAAAGTAAGACATGGCACCCCTTGTTCCATTCCAGATATCGCCACCCTGGCGCACATCCAGCTGTATGCCCAGCGAAAGGCGTTTGTAAGTAAAGGTGTTGATAATAGCACCTGTCCAGTCGGGGTTAACATCACCAACAGCAGCATTTTGGGTGCTCACTATCGGCATACCATAACCGGGATCTCCCTTTGTATCGTTTATCAATAATGGACTGTTCATGTCATTAGGATCTGAACGTTGGTAAACGCTTCCATATATCTGTCCAAAGGCCTTTCCTGCAATAGCATCTACTTCTCCGTTTTGGAAACCGGCAATCAACACTTTGGGAACACCGTTTGCCAGCGATACCACTTTGTTTTTATTTTTAGACCAGTTAATACTTACATCCCATTTGAAGTTGTTTGTTTTATAGGGTGTAGCACCAATGGTGATTTCTAAACCTTTGTTAGAAATAGTGGCTGCATTTAGTAACTGGGCAGCAAAGCCGGTGGAGTAAGCAATCGGCACCACCAGAATAACGTCGGTTGATTTTGAGTAATACGCTGTTGCGTTTAACGTAACCTTGTTTTTGAAGAAACCAAGATCGGCACCCAGTTCATATGAATTTGTTTTTTCTGCTTTTAAGTTTGGATTGCCAATGGTAGTTATAGTAGAACTCAACTGATAGCCTGCATTACCATTAATGGGAAACTGAATACCGGGTGTGAAACCATCTGTGATAACGGCCTGGGTAAAGTAAGTTTGCAATCCCTGTATAGGCGCATCTTTACCTACCTGTGCTGCAGATACCCTCAATTTACCATAGTTCAGCACATTGCTTTCTGACAATGCTGGTATCTTGGTGAACTCATAAGCCAAACTTGCTGATGGGTAGAAAAAACTATTGTTCTGTGCAGGCAGTGTTGAAGAGGTTTCTCTTCTACCTGATAAGGTGAGGAATAACATGTCTTTGTAATCCAAATGGGCTTCCCCATAAAATGCCATGGTGCGTTTTCTTTGCTCGCCTTCGCTGGAGGTAAACGATGTGGCATTAGACATATCAAGAAATGCAGGTAAAACAAACCCCGATCCGTGTGCCAGTCTTGCCCTGTTCTGATAAGTAAAATAGTTATGACCCAACAGCAAAGAACCGGAGAAATCACTGGAGAATGTTTTCTTCATGTTTACAGTAAAGTCAGAATTGAATTGCTGGTTACTATAATTAAGCAGGTGAATGGCACCTGCAGGAAATGCATTTGAATAAATGTCGTACGCATTTTTTGCATTCTGCGAGTACACGTCTCCACCCAGGCGGTAAGTAAATGATATCCAATCAAACAACTGGTAATTGGCCTGTCCATAACCAAATACACGATTCAAATCTTCATGAAACGGATTTTTGTTAACCGTCCAGTAAGGATTATCATAACCAGGTCCGCCACGGTAATCTCTTTGCTGGCCAGTACCGTTTTGTTGAATATACGATGCGGGGTTATTGGCCGCATCACTAAGGCCATATGAGTTATCAAACGTTGTAGGTGTACGTAACAGGCCCAGCATGATACTGGAAGTATTTGAACCTTGCTGTACTTTATCATTTGCAGATTTGATATAAGTAACACCAGCGGAAACGCTCAGTTTCTCAGTAATCTGTGTTTGCCCGCTGGCATTGAAAGTATATTTCTCATATTTAGATTTAGGAATAATACCAGTCTGGTTGATATTACCTAAAGAAACACGAAAGCCAGATTTGGCCGTACCACCAGATAAAGCAATATTATTGTTGTAAGTAGTACCTGTTTGAAAAAATTCATACGGGTCATATGCATACACCGGAATTTTTTTAGCAGGGTTTGATGCACCTACAATATTGCCATGCGGATCCCAGATATTTGAATTGCCATCCCAAAAAAGTGTGTCAATTCGCGGTCCCCAGGTAGTTCGTTTATCACCGCCACCGGTTGGGCCCTGGTACACGCCACTGCCTCCCTGTGCATATTGTTTTTGAAACTCTGGTAAAAGGCTGGCCCTGTCAAATGTTAATGAAGAATTGAATGTGATGCTGGTACCGCGTTTACCGCTATTTCCTTTTTTTGTGGTAATAATGATGGCACCACTGGCCGCCTGAATACCATATAAAGCAGTAGCGGCGGGTCCTTTTAATAACGTGATGGATTCAATATCATTCGGGTTAAGGTCAACGCCCCTGTTGGTTGGTTGTACGCCACCGGTAAGGTTACTGCTGGCACCAGAAACATTGGGTGTTGCAGATGTGGCATCATAGTTATTAACTGAGTTATCAATTGGTACGCCATCAACTACCATGAGTGGTTGGTTATTACCAGTAATAGATGTTACACCCCGCAGACGCATATAAGTACCGCTACCTGGTTCTCCACCGCTATTTATAATGGTCAGGCCTGACGCCTTTCCGTTTAGTTCGCTCAATGCATTTCCCGAGCCCGACTTATTTAACTGGTCGGCATTGATTGTTTGTGTAGCAGTTGCCAGTTGTCTTTTTTCTCGCTTTATACCTAGCGCAGTAACTACTACTTCACTTAAACCTCTTACATCCTGGCCTAGGGTTACATTTATTTCGCCGGCAGAAGCAGTTACTTCTTTGGCTTCAAATCCAACGGCGCTAATTACCAGTGTTGCGCCAGATTTTGCGTTGATGGTAAAGTTGCCTTCGCTGGTAGCGCGCACACCAGTTTTAGTTCCCTTTATACTTACCGATGCATCCGGTACAGCAGCACCAGTAGCATCGGTCACTTTTCCGCGCACCTCAACATTTTGGGCCATCACTGAGTGCATGGAAAAAATAAATAACATAGAGAGTAATCCGTACAGTCTTTTCATAATTCACTTTTTTGGTTTCATTAATTAATCTATATCAGGGAGCATGCAAAAAAACAATTGAGCGATGCATGGCAAATGCAATCAGCCTTTAATAACTGGGTATTCGTTGATTGAATGGAATGATATGCCGGGGATGCATTCATACAGTTTTTCATATACTTGCTAAAAAAATCTTAAAGTTATTTTAGCTTATAGCATGACAAATGCAAATTTGAAAAAGCTGCTTTTTTTTTAGCCACTAGATAACCTTCACGTTTAAAATAAATGTTATTGGCTTGTTAAGCGGTTGAAATTAGATTTGGATGGATTTTTTTATAATGTGTCTTTCAAATTATTCAACCAATGAACTGTAGAAAAATTTGCACAAGATTAAAAAGAGATTAATAGATAATTGAGAAAATGGGAGATAGAAAAAATATTAATCATGCAATATAGATGTAGCAAATGTTAGACGCGCTAATTTATTTTTGTGCTCAACAAGTTAAATTGTGCCATAGCGATACATGAATAGTCTTGTTATAAAAATATGGTGCGACAAAAAAAGAGGCTGTCTTGATAGACAGCCTCTTTTACTAAACAAAAAAATATGCTATTGTTTTTGCAAGATAAGTTTGTTGGCTCCGTAGTTGCCGCCGCCATTATCTGTATGCGTAATGCTTAATGTAATAAACCCGGTACAAGAGAAAACATATCCTGCATTTCCACCCGCGCCGGAACCTTCGCCGGAGTATTGCGTGGAAGTAGCGCCGCCATATCTTCCATATACTACTTTAGGAATAGTGGCCGTACCGGTAGCAGGGTCAACATTGACCAACAAGGGAGTAATGATAGTTCCGCCGCCGGGATATACTTTACTAATATTGATTTGGTTAGCACCAGGTCCGTCAGTAACCTGCACCGTAGCGCCTGCAGACCAATCGGCCCAGTCGTCTCTTACTACTTTATAATTACCGCTCATACCACCTGTAAAAGGGCATACCACGTACACGGTAAAAGAAAAGCCGGATGCATAGGCGGGGCCGGTAATTAAACCCCCACCCCCGTTATCACCTGCATTGTTGATATCGTACCTTTTACCACTTTTAGTAACAGCTCTCGGAAAAAATGTAAACAAAGAGCCCGGTGCAAAAGACGTAGCGGGTACACCAAATGCTGTGGCCAGTTCTGCAGTAGTAGCAGCCAGCTGCACTTTGCTGTTGGCTGTATAAGGTACTGTTTTAACCAGCTTCCATTGAGCGGTATCCGTAGATGTGCCTAATGTAGCATACAACATGATGTTTTCTACTTCTTCTCCCAACGGATATTGATGCACCACCACACCAACTCTTGATGTGCCGCTTAATGCATTCAGGTTGGCATTAATGGTACTATCTATCACCAGGTAAGAACCAACAGTAAGATTTTTTACGTCTGTAAGCGGGTTGATATTGCCGCCTGTTTTTTTGCAGGAGTTTAGTGCCGCCAACATTGCGAACACCCCCAGCAGTATGATTGAAAATTTCTTCATAGTTTCTTTTTTTAGTTTATTTAATGAAATTATCCGGATTGTTATCCCAGAACACTTTCTGCACTGCATTGCCTGGATCTTTCTGGGCAGGTGCATTGGAGTTTCTGTTAACAAACACCGAAGGATAAAAGAAAGACCGCATAAAGAAACCAGGATTGGGTACGGCTACTGCTGGTTGAATGCCTGCGGGTTTACCAGTTCTTCTTAATAGATTATACGAATCATTGCCATTTCCCCAAAGGGCCAGGTAAAATTCTGTTGCTACCTGGTTAAGGCGAGAATCTGCTGTAGTAGCGGTATCGTAATTATTTGATACCAGGTTAACATAATTGGTTATCTGCGTGGCAGTAGGAACAAACGCCGGGTCCGGTGTTACATTGGTGGTGGCAGGGAATGCCATCACTTTATCAATGGAGGCAGTTACACCTTTCTGTAATAAAGACTTTGCCGTGCCGGCACTGGTAATGCCTAATGTAAGCGCTGCTTCGGCCTGCAAAAATGCAGTGTAAGAAGATAACCAGATAGGCAGTATACCAGAACCTTGTCCGCCAAGGCCCAACGAAACCGCTGCAAACTGATTGGCATCAAACTGGCCGCCTGCAGGGTAAACGCCCCAGGCAGTAGTATAACTTCCATCGGGTGGTGCTCCGCTGTTATCGCCATGATCCCTGCCATGATAACCTCTTGTAACTGTACAATAAGGTGTTTGATCAGGAACTGCCGGGTACCACGAGGGGAACTGCGAATTGCCCAATTGCGATTTGGCGCAGCAGGGGCAGGTGGCAGAAGTGGCCCATGAGTAAGAACCCACCTGGCGATAGAAATAATAACGTGTTCTTGGGTCGCCGGTAAGATTGGTAACACCCGCATATTTTTGAGTGGTCATCAACCACATGTAATAATTAGAAAGATACTCGCCGTTTCCGGTGTTGGAATAGTCTGTACCATAATGCGGATGACGGCTGTCTGGAGAAGTTACAGACGTTCCGTACCTGAATTGAAAATCCTGTGCAGCAGTATTGATAAGATTGTTTTCTGTTAACAGCGCCTGAATCTTGGGCGTTACGGTATTGTCTACCAGGCGCACCTGCATGTACAATTTAAACTTTAGCGTTTTTGCAAGTGTAATCCAGTTGGCCTTGCTTCCACCATAAAATAAATCGTTGCCATTAAAAGTGGCTGCATTGGGTTTATTGAAATCAATTATCGCGCTATCCAGCAAGAGTTGCGCAGCCGCATAAATGCTCGCGCCACCGTCTACTTTAGGTACTGTATTTTCATTGCCCAGTGTAGCTTCTGAATAAGGCACATCACCAAAATTATCAACCAGCAAACTGAGGGTGTAGGCTTTTAAAATACGCGCAATACCTGAGGCCAGGTATTTTCTTTGAGATTGTGCCAGTGGTATGAGTGCATTGGCGTTGGTGAGCACACCAGCATATGCCGTTGTCCATGTATTATCAAAACTGGCGGGTGTATACCCATTGCGGTAGAAAGGCCCGTTCCAGTGCAGCATACGGCTGAGCTGTCCGCCATAATCTCCGGCATTCGTCCATACATAAGAAAAATCGAGCTGCACCTCATTCAGGTACAGATCAACATCTGCTGTTGATGCGTTTGGAAAGTTTGGATTGTCCAACAACTTTTCAAATTGTTTTTTACAGGACGAAGAGACAACTGTCAGCAACAGTATTCCCATTAGCCCCGTTAATATTTTTCTATACTTCATAATTATAGTTTTTAATATTTAGAAAGTTACCCTGATGCTCGCACCCATGCGGCGTGCAGACGGTCCTGAAAGAAATTCAAAGCCACGTCCGTTTCCTACGCCCAGACCAGACGCTTCTGGATCAAAATGAACAAATTTTGGAAAGTTGGGAGCATAGTACCAGAGATTGGTTCCTGAAAGACTAATAGAAATAGCGCCGAATGGTGTTTTTGTAAGCAAGCTGGTGGGAAGGCTGTAAGACAATGAAGCCTCTCTCAACCTGATGCAGGTGGCATCAAAAATAGCTGCTTCATCTGCGGCGCCATTGGTAATGCTATTGCCATAATACGCCTGAGACGATGAAATTTGAATGTTGTTGGGTTGTCCGTTTTCCAGAACGCCTGGCAAAATATAAGAAGCGGCCCTGTCAAACTCTGTATCTTTTGTTACACCACGGCCAAGCAACGCGCCGGCTGTACCAGAAAACATATCACCACCCATTGTATAATCCCATTGCATTCTGAAGCTGATACCTTTATAGCTAAGGTTGCTGATACCGGTTACTTTATACAAAGCATTGGGATCTCCCACCACGGCAATATCATTTGAATTGATATAGTTGCCGTCTGTTCCAACCAGGCGCTGTCCTGTTTTAGGATCGCGCTGAAAATAATTAGACATAAGCACACCAAGCGGATAGCCATTTTTTGCAAAGGTTCCTTCGTTGGAGTAACCAGCAGTATTCACCTGAGCCAAATCATCGGGTATATCAGATACCATGCTTTTGTTGAGTGTATACAAACCGTCTACCTGCCATTTCCAGTCTTTGTTTTCAAATACGGTAACGCCCAGTTGTACTTCTATCCCTTTATTGGTAACCTTACCGGCATTGATACGCTGTGCAGTGAAACCAGTGCTTGGGTCAAGATCTCTTCTCAAAATTTGATCACTCGCAACCCTTTTGTACAGGGTAAGATCAACTGATAATTTGTTGCCAAAGAATTTTCCTTCCAAACCTGCTTCTGTTTCTTTCAGCAACTCTGGTTTAAGATTTGAGTTCGGCAACAGGTTGGGAATAGAGTTTACGTTGATGGCAGTACCAGTAGCACTTACAAAGTTCCTGGATGAAATGAACAATGATGTACGTGTTTGGTAAGGCGGCGGAAAATTGGCGCTGGTTGAATAACCAACACGCAATTTCAGGTAATTAACATTCTTGTTATTCTGTAAAGCCGGAATGGCCGACGTTGGAATAAATGATAAAGCCGCATTGGGATAAAAAATGCTTCTGTTGGCATCTTCCACTGTAGACTTCCAGCTGTTACGGCCGCCTAAAGTAAGAAATGCATAATCTTTAAACGCCAGGGTACCGGTTGCAAAAGCCCCTAATACCAGCAGTTCTTCTTTGTAATTAAGCACTTTTCCGTTTTCACTGGTAGTTGTGTGGTTAATGAAATTTCCGTGGTTCATTAAACCATACACCAGTTGTTGTGTACTGGTCATACCGGTTTGCTCATACAAATCTTGTCTTCTGTTAACGCCCGCATCTGCATTGATGCTAAAATTACTTCCCAGGCTATGGTTAAAGCTCAGCAGTAAAGTATGATCCCATATTGTGTTGATACCTGTAGAGGTTCTCAATATACCGGTTGGTGTAGCCACGCCGCCTTTGTTTTGAGAATATTCCTGGTATTCGCTGTAATTGTCGTATCCAACGCGGTAAGTAAGGTTAAGACCTTTTGTGATATCATATTTGGTTGTTACCTGGCCGAACACTCTTTTTACTTTATCTACAGTAAATGCATTGTAGAGTGTCCATCTGGGGTTTTGGATACCATTATCATTGCGGTAATATACCTGTGAGTGATCAGATGGTTTCTCATAAGGGAGGCCCATCAGGTCAACTGCAGTAGGCGTATACAATACGTTTCCGAATACAGAAGTATTGGTAGCATTGTTACCATAACTATTACTGGTGGGAGGAGATTTTACATCTGTTCCCACATAGTTCATGGTACCGCTGATGGTAAACCGATTAGACAACTTAGCCGATCCACCTACACCAAAACTATTTTTGATGAGTGAATTGCCGGGTATATAACCTTTTTCATCGGTATGGCTGTAATTCATGTTATAATTTACAGGTCCGGCAGAACCGCCCAGATTAACCGCCGTGTTACTGGTGGTGCCGGTACGGAAAAACCGGGGAACGCTGTTGTAATACTTATAGTCATACGGCACGCCTTTGTACTCCGGAAAATCTGCGTTTAATGAAGCTTTGTCGTAAGGGTGTGTAACTGGTGTGGCAGGGTTGGTAAATTTAGCGCCCCAGTTGCTGAAGAAAAGCAGGCCAAGGCTGAGGTCGAACCCACCACCGTATGATTCGTTGTATTCGGGCAAAACCGCTTTTGTTGCAAAAAGTGACTGCGATACGGTGATTTCAGTTTTCTTTTTTGCCGTTAAGGTGCTCCCGTTCTTTGTGCTTACCAGTATAACCCCGTTCCTTCCCTGTTCGCCATACAATGTTACCGCGCTTAATCCTTTCAGAATGTTTACGCTTTCAATATTGTTGGGGTCAAGATCAAGAAAACGGCTGGAGGTTTGAGTGCCGTAAGTAAAGTCTGAATTGGAGTTGGTAGAACTGTTGAATGGAACGCCATCTACCACAAACAGTGGGTCTGATGTACCGGTGATGGTACTGATACCCCTGATGTTAATGTTGGTACCGCTACCGCTTAGTCCGCTTGTAGCCAGTACATTCAGACCGGGGGCTTTTCCGCTAAGTATCCTTCCCAAATCTGCTTCAGGTCTCAGCTCCAGGTCTTTTTTGCCTACTGTGGACACTGCATAACCGAGGGCTTTCTTTTCCCTTTTCACACCCAGGGCAGTTACTACTACTTCATTCAGGGCCTGGTTAGAAGCAGTCATTACAACGGTAAGCGCACCACTACCTGCGGTTACCTCCTGTTTGTCGAAACCAATACTTGAAATAATAAGTGTAGTGCCTGGTTTGGTGGACAATTTAAAAAGGCCGTTTGCATCGGACGTGGTACCTTTTTTTGAATTTTTCTCCTGAACGGAAGCTCCGCCGATGGGGGTTCCTTTTTCGTCGGAAACCTTACCGGACACTTCCACATTTTGTGAGACGGCTGTATGGCATAGCAACGCCAGTCCCACTAAGCAGCTTAGCAGTTTTCTCATGTTGTTTTGATTTAGTGAAAGAAGATATTAAATCTATGTTAAAATAGATGAACAGCAAAAATATGTTATGAACGGTCCGGGTAATTGAATGCAATTATTTAGCAGACAGCAATCGACAAATTACGCGGGGAAATAAAACAGAAATTGCCGATAAAACGTATTAAAAACAATTCAATATGTTTTTTCATTTATTCCAACTTTGCGAATATATTGATTTTAACTTCGTGTGCACACATGTAATTATTTTTAATGTGTATCGTGGAGGATATAGGTGGAAACCCCTATCGACCTAAAAAAGGGCTCTGAACTTGGTCATTCTATCTTTGGGGTAAGTTTTTAATTTTACTGCCATAACCCAGATTTTCAGTCACTTGTGTTTCTGCCGTAGAACAAACATGCTGTTAGACTACAACGGAAAAATTGTCCACAATTAATTAATAATCAATATGTTAGAAAGGCAAAAACTTAAACTGTTACAGGTAATGCCTAACCGAAAAAGTTATTCACAGCTCCAAAAAATAATTTTGTAGTGTGGTGCATATTTGTAATTTAGTGCAAGAATTTAATGGGTTAGTAAGTAAAGGGCCAGTAGAAATACTGGCCCTTTTACTTTTTAAAAACCAGTGTTTTGTGTGTTGAGCGCTTTTTAGTTGTTATGCTTTGCAATTTTTTATTTTACCATTGATCACGCAGCAAATTTTTGCGCGCTACAATATCGATGCAACTGTTTACGGGCATTCTTCATCATCTTTTTACTTAACCTCTCTACGTTTCATCCATCATCTCCACCGTGCAGGCATCAGTGCAATTTCCTTTTTTGTTTATAGCGCAGCGTTTATGTGATGTGCGCTCATCTTATCTTTAATACATGGGTAAAGTAAAGACAGCTTTCTTTTGTCAGAACTGTGGATATGAAAGTGCAAAATGGTTGGGTAAATGTCCGTCATGCAATGAATGGAATACGTTTGCTGAAGAAATTATTCAGAAAGAAAATACAAAGACAGCAAACAATAATAACTGGCAGGAATACAACGGTAAAAAAAGTGAACGAACGGTTTTATTAACTGATATAAAAAGCAGCGAAGAAAAACGCATCGTAACAGCAGATACAGAACTCAACCGCGTACTGGGTGGCGGTATTGTTCCAGGCAGTATAGTATTGGTGGCAGGTGAGCCAGGTATTGGTAAATCTACGCTGTTTTTACAGGTGGGGTTGCAGCTAAAAGATATTGTTACACTCTATATAAGCGGAGAAGAAAGCGCCCAGCAGATAAAGATGCGCGCAGACCGGCTGGGGATTAAAAATGATAATTTCTACCTTCTCACGGAGACCAATACCCAAACCATCTTTCAGGAAATAAAAAAACTAAAACCGCAATTGGTTATTGCAGACTCTGTACAAACACTGCAGACTCCTTACATAGAATCTTCTCCGGGAAGTATTTCGCAAATACGTGAAAGCGCTGCGGAACTGCAACGGTTTGCCAAAGAAACCAATACACCGGTGTTTCTCATAGGGCATATTACCAAAGATGGAAATATAGCCGGCCCAAAAATACTGGAGCATATGGTAGACACCGTGCTTCAGTTTGAAGGCGATCACCATTATGCTTATCGCATCTTGCGAACACTGAAAAACAGGTTCGGCGGTACAGCAGAGTTAGGTATTTATGAAATGAATGGGGACGGCTTGCGCGGCGTTATCAATCCCAGCGAAATACTCATTACACAAAAAGAAGACCAGTTAAGCGGAATAGCCATTGCTGCCGCTATAGAAGGCATGCGGCCATTATTAATAGAAGTACAGGCATTGGTAACACAATCTGTATACGGCACGCCGCAACGTACCGTAAGCGGTTTCGACCTCAGGCGCCTTCAGTTGTTGCTGGCTGTGCTTGAAAAAAGGGGCGGCTTTCATTTCGGCGTGAAGGATGTGTTCCTGAATATAGCAGGTGGTTTTAAAATTGAAGATCCTTCTATAGAACTGGCCGTGCTTTGTGCATTGCTTAGTTCTTATGATGATACCAATGTGCCCATGAATATCTGTTTTGCCGGCGAAGTAGGTTTAAGCGGTGAAATAAGAGCTGTTAACCGTATTGAACAACGCATTGCAGAAGCAGAAAAACTGGGATTCGAAAAAATCATCGTATCAAAATACAACCAGAAAAATCTTTCCAAACAAAAGTTTAATATAGAAATTGTAACGGTTGGTAAAGTAGAAGAAGTTTACACTTTATTATTTTGACCCCATGCAGCAATTGAAAACCCTCTGGCAAGATTTTTCGCATTTGTTTTTCCCGCACCTGTGCGCCGGTTGTGGTACAGACAGCCTGCCATTGCAGGTGCCGTTGTGCATTCAATGTATGAATGAGCTGCCGCTTACCAATTTTCATATGCACGCAGACAATGTGGTAGAAAAACATTTTTGGGGGCGCTTGCCCGTTACTGCGGTAACTGCCCTTTGTCATTTTACAGGTGGCTCTTTGATTCAGCATTTGCTGCACCAGCTTAAATACAAAGGCAATAAAGAGGCGGGTTATTTGCTTGGTACGCTCATGGGCAACGCATTGCGCGAGACCAGTCGGTTTGCGACCATTGATGCACTGGTGCCACTGCCTTTGTATGCCCAAAGAGAACGAAGGCGCGGGTATAACCAGTCAGAAGTATTGTGCCAGGGTATGGCGAAAACGCTGCAATTGCCAGTTATCAGCAATGCGGTCATCAGGCTATCGGCCACAGAAACCCAAACGCGTAAAAGCCGCATGCAAAGATGGACAAACATGGAAGGTAAATTCGAACTGGTTAACACCGGGGCAATTGCCGGAAAACATATTTTACTGGTAGATGATGTAATTACAACCGGCGCCACCCTGGAAGCTTGCGGACATGAATTATTACAGGGCGCTGGCACCCAATTAAGTATTGCCACCCTCGCGTATACTGTTTAGATAAAAAAAGCGTTTAACAGAAGATCGACCTTTACAACTACATGAAACAGGTTTTTTTATATACCGGTATCTTTTTTTTGATTTGCTTTTACGGATGCAGAAAAGATACTTTTATAACCAGCAAAGATGCGGTGGTGCATTTTAGCCAGGATACCCTGCGGTTTGACACGGTATTTACTACTACGGGCTCGGTTACACAACTATTCAAGATTAACAATGGTAATAACCAAAAACTGAAAATCGACAACATTTCATTGGCGGGTGGCGCCAACTCGGCCTTCAAAATGAATGTTGATGGCGTTGCGGGTTCGGCAATACAAAATATTGAACTGGCTGCCAACGACAGCATGTTTGTTTTTGTTACCGTTACCATCAATCCGTCATTGGTAGCGCAACCCTTTATTATACGCGATAGCATTAGCGTAGAAAGTAATGGCAATAAGAATTTTGTGCAACTGGAGGCGTGGGGGCAAAACGCGCATTTTCTGCGGGGTACAAAAATCAGCGCCAATACAGTATGGACAAATGATCTTCCCTACGTAATTCTGGGTGGTTTGCAGGTGGATGCCGGCGCCACGCTTACTATTCAAAAGGGGTGCAGGGTATACCTGCATGCAGATGCGCCTTTACTGGTAGATGGCACCCTGCGCGTAAACGGTGAGAAAGAAGCCATCAACAGGGTGTACTTTACCGGAGACCGAACAGACTATCCGTATAATGAATACCCTGCTGCCTGGCCCGGTATTTATTTCAGAACCGACAGTAAAGACAATGTGCTTCAGTATGCCGTTATCACCAATGCTTACCAGGGCGTGGTGGCGCAGGAACCCTCCGTAAATGCCAATCCTAAATTAACCCTTAGCGCATGCATCATAGATAATATGTACGATGCAGGCCTGTATGCAATAGCAACCTCTGTAAATGCTACCAACTGTCTTATCAGCAACTGCGGAAAAAATGTGCAATTGGTATATGGCGGCAATTACAATTTTGTTCATTGTACCATGCCCACCATCGGCAATAATTATATCACCCATAAAGACCCCGTTCTGTATGTAAGCAACTTTGTACAGTCTGGCGGCACCGTGTACACAAATAACCTGTCGGCAAGTTTTTCTAATTGCATTATGTGGTCAGAAAACGGTACAGCAGATAATGAAGTGGTTACCGCCAAACAGGGTACGGGCACTTTTGCCGTAAATTTTACCAACTGTCTGTGGAAAGTAAAAACAGACCCCGCTAACAGCACCGCTACAAACATCATCAACAATAACAATCCGCTGTTTGACAGTATCAATGTAGCCAGGAATTATTTCAGCTTTAGGTTAAAAGATGGTTCTCCCGCAATCAATGCCGGTGTAGCCACCGGTATTTCTACCGACCTGGATGGCAGGCCAAGACCCGCCGGTTTGCCCGACCTGGGCGCGTACGAAAAGTAATCCGCATGTTAACATGCAGTAACCCGGTAAAAAAATAATTAACTTTACAACCCAACATTCTTTGCACCAAATTTGTTGGTTCCATTACATTTCCAAAACCAAAAATTATTTACCATGTTACGTATCGCACTTCTGGCATTAACATTTGCTACATTTACCAGTATCTACGACTTTAAAGTTACCGGCCTCGATGGTAAAGCCATCGACCTTTCAAAATACAAGGGCAAAAAAGTATTGATTGTAAATACTGCTTCCAAGTGCGGCAATACCCCACAATATGAAACGCTGGAAAAATTATACGAGGCACACAAAGACAAACTGGTAGTGGTGGGTTTTCCGGCCAACAATTTTCACGAGCAGGAGCCAGGCTCAAACAAGGAAATACAGGAGTTTTGTAAAAAAAATTATGGCGTAAGCTTTCCCATGTCTGAGAAAGTATCTGTAAAAGGCGATGATATCAGCCCGCTTTTTAAATACCTTACAGAGGAGGCAGAAAAAATGGGTATCAAAGACCCGGTAAAATGGAATTTTACCAAGTTTTTGGTAGATGAAAATGGTAAACTGGTAACCGTAATAGACAATAGGGTAAAAGGGCAGGAACTGACCGATGCAGTTACAAAATACCTGAATTAAGGCCGTACAGGCATCAATTATACCGGGCTGCCGCTGAAAAGCGGCAGCTTTTTTATGCCTGCCAAACGGTTTATCCCTTAAAAATGGTCATTCAGCAGGTTTATTGACGCTTTACGCGAAATCATATAAACATTTCAGTTGAAATGAAGAGCTTTACACTATCAAATTCAAACTGGACATTGAATTGATATGAGGTTGCACATCTTCCGTCAATACGGGCATTCACCCGGATCTATCTTTTTATAAATACAAGCCGCTCAATGAGCGGTTTTATTTTTTTGTTTCCTACCCATTCCGCAACAAACCGGGCAATGATAGCTTTTACCACAATGTCTCTTATATTATCTGGCAAATGCATGCATTGGTCGAAACAACATTGCCAGCGCCCGAAAAAATATCCCGTTCAGCATTTTTTTGAAGAGCTTAGGGTAATAATTCAAACTGGACATTGAATTAAACGAGGTTGCCATTTCCGTCAATATAAGGTTCCATTGAAGCCGGACACCTTTTAATGATAGCCGCTCTCTTTGGGGGCGGTTTTTTATTTGCGCAAAGCCCCCTTAAACATGATTTTGCTCCTTCTGTTTATTCTTTATATTTGAAACTTTAAAATTATATCCATGAAATATATTGCTGCAGTCTGCCTCGTGGTTGTATGGATTTCTGGAAACAGCGGGCTTTTTGCCCAGGCTAACAGTAACGCCTTTGCAAAAAAAGATTTTTATACCGTTATGGCTGGTAAAGATAAAAAAGCCATTGACCAACAATTGGGCCTGTTGCAATCAGAAACCGTAACAGATAAAAGTGCGTACGAAGGGGCATTGCTGATGAAAAAGGCCGGGTTTGCATCTGGCCCAAAAAAGAAACTGGATTTGTTTAAGCAGGGTCATAAAAAATTAGAAGCAGTTCTAGAGAAAGATAGTTCCAATGCCGAGTTTCGTTTTCTGCGGCTGATGATACAGGAACATGCACCCGGTATTTTAGGATATAAAAAAAACATGGAAAGCGATAAAGCATACATCAAAAATAATTTTAAAAAATTGCAGCCCGTGGTGCGCGAAGCCGTGCAGGACTATGCAAAAGAATCAAAGATTTTAACACCAGCAGACCTGTAACCCGTTGCCCGGTATGAGTAAAAAAATATTAGCTATTTATTATACACAGTCTGGCCAGCTTGGACAGATTGTTGACAATTTTACCGGTGTTTTTACTGCAGCAGGTATGGTGGTTGAGAAAGTGGTGGTACAACCGCTGCAGGCCTTTAACTTTCCCTGGACGGCGCAACGTTTTTTTGATGCCATGCCAGAGTCGGTGTTAGGCATACCCACACCATTAGCCCCTTTCGAATTAAAAGAAGATTCTTATGATTTGATTATTTTTGCTTACCAACCATGGTATCTGTCGCCCAGTATACCAGCAAATGCGCTTTTACAGCATCCAACATTAAAAGCTGTTGTAAAAAACACACCGGTGGTAACCATAATTGGCGCGCGCAATATGTGGCTGAAGGCCCAGGAACGCGTAAAAAAAATGCTGCATGATAATGGTGCAAATTTAGCAGGCAATATTGCCCTGGTAGATAAAAACAGTAACCTGGTAAGCGGCGTAACCATCCTTTACTGGATGCTGACAGGAAAAAAAGATAGTATGTGGGGTATATTTCCAACACCGGGCGTTGCAGACGAAGATATTGAACATGTAAAAGTTTTTGGTGAAACCACATTGCAACACTTGCTCACTGGAAACTGGGAAGCATTGCAACCGGCACTGGTAAAACAAAAAGCGGTAGAGGTAAAATCCAACCTCATGTTTATTGAGCCAAGGGCTACCAAATTGTTTTCAATTTGGGCAAATTTTATCATTAAAAGAAAAAACCGGACTGCCTGGCTGGTGGTATTTAAATATTACCTGCTGATTGCGCTATTTATTATAGCGCCCGTTGTGCTGCTCATTAATACATTGCTCTTCAAACCATTTTTGATTAAAAGCATAGAGAAAAAGAAACAATATTACCTAGCAGTTAATTAACCATTTTTGTAGATGTCGTTTAAAGAAGTTTATATTACAAAAACAGCCAGCTATTTACCTAACGAACCTATTTCAAATGAGGAGATGGAGGAGTATTTGGGGTTGATAAATGCGCAGCCTTCCAAATCCAGAAGGATCGTGCTGCGCAATAATGGAATTAAAAGACGGTTTTATGCCCTTACTAAAGAAGGCAAGCCCACGCATACCAACGCAGAAATGACGGCCCTGGCAATAAGGGCTTTGTTTGATAACCAGCCGGAAGGACTTAAATCTTTTCAACTACTGAGTTGCGGCACCTCGTCTCCAGACCAGATGATGCCTTCGCACGCCGTAATGGTGCACGGATGGTTGCCGGAAACCAATGCCATTGAAGTAGTATCTCCTTCGGGTGTATGCTGCGCGGGCATGCACGCATTCAAGTATGCATTTATGGCTATCCGTACCGGAGATGTGGAAACGGCGGTTACCTCTGGCTCAGAGCGGCTCTCGCGCGCCATGCGTGCAGAAGCATTTGCAGAAGAAGCGCAGAAGCTGGCACAGTTGGAAGAGAATCCTTACATCAGTTTTGAAAAAGAATTTTTACGCTGGATGTTGTCAGACGGTGCGGCCGCATTTTTATTATCCAGCAAAAAAAATGACAACGCGCTTAACCTGCGTATAGAATGGCTGGAAGGGGTATCGTATGCCAATCACATGGATGTATGTATGTATATGGCCAGCGAGAAACTAAAAGATGGTTCGCTCAAAAGCTATATGGATTATTCTCCCGAAGAAATAGCCGCGCAGTCTATTTTAAGTCTTAAGCAGGATGTAAAACTGCTGAGTGAAAACATTGTTAAGCTGGGTGGCATCAGGTTGAAATCGCTGCTGGCAGAAAAAGGAGTCAAATCATCTGAGATAGATTATTTTTTACCACACATGTCGAGCGAGTTTTTCAGGAACAAAATTGCGGATGAACTGGTCCTTAATGACAATGCCATACCCAGTGAAAAATGGTTTACCAACCTGGATAGTATGGGCAATGTAGGCGCAGGCTCTGTTTACCTGATGATTGATGAATTGTTTAAAAGCGGCCGGCTGAAAAAAGGCGAAAAGATTTTGTTGCTGGTACCGGAAAGTTCCAGGTTCTCTTATATGTATGCCCTGCTGACCGTTTGCTGATGACTGCCGGGGCTGATGTTTATTCAAAATATGCTGCACCAAAATAGAGTAGTATGAAAAAAGAGAATATACCGCAAGACCCCAGCGCCCTTGATAAATTCACCAAAGAAGTTTGCTATGCAGTAGACAGCTCAGGCAATTATGTTACCGAGCTAAGCCGCGGGTGGGAAGTAAAAGCCACCGCGCTTGATGTGGCGTGGAAAGATATTGAACAGCGCATTGCCGTGGCCAGGCAAAAAGTGCAGAACAAAGAAGCAAGTCCGGTACTGTTTTTTATGGAACTGCGGTTAATGGATACCGGTATAGTAAGCGCATATACAGGTTTCTGGAAGTGGCAGGTAAAAAGACATCTTAAACCCGCCGTGTTTGAAAAACTATCAGAAAAGAAATTACAGCGGTACGCCACTGCATTCAACGTGAGTATAACGGAACTTAAAACCATGGAAGTGCATGAAGGTTAACTTTGAACATTTGCAGGCTGCACATTGCGAAAATGGCGTTACCACCAACCTGCTGAAAACAATTGGCATCAGAAGCATGACAGAGCCCATGGTATTTGGTATTGGATCCGGGCTCTTTTTCATTTATATTCCATTGCTGAAAATCAATAATGGCCCGGCCATCGCCTTCCGCACACAGCCCGGGCTTATCTTTAAAAGAACCTGTAAATCGCTGGGTATTCCGGTAGTCAGAAAAAAATTCAGTTCCAAACAGGAAGCTGAAAAGTTTTTGATGGAATGTCTTGAGCAGGGCCATCCGGTTGGTTGCCAGGTAGGTGTTTATTATCTTTCTTATTTTCCCAAAGAATACCGGTTTCATTTCAACGCACATAATTTAATAGTGTACGGCAGGGAAGGCGATAATTTTTTAGTGAGCGATCCGGTAATGGAAAACGTTACCACGCTGTCTGCGTATGAATTGGAGCGGGTGCGTTTTGCAAAAGGCGCACTGGCGCCAAGAGGGCAGATTTATTATCCAAAAGAGCAGCGCGTTATTACAGACGACCAGATAAGAAAAGCTATTGTTACCGGTGTAAAAAGAAATGTGCGCGATATGCTGCGCATACCCGGTGGTTTTGCCGGGGTAAAAGGAATAGCCTACACGGGAAGAAAAATAAAAAAATGGCGCGATAAGCTGGGCCCTCACAAAGCCGGCCTTTACCTGGCACAACTGGTGCGCATGCAGGAAGAGATAGGCACTGGCGGCGGCGGCTTCCGTTATATATATGGCGCCTTTCTGCAGCAGGCACATGCCTTTCACCCCATTGATGCCTTAATGGATATTTCAGCAACGTTTACCCGTGCCGGCGACCTATGGCGTACTGCCGCCGTGCAGGCAGCCGGTATTTATAAAGGAAGAATTGGCAGCCAGGAAGATTATAATACCATGGGCGATTACCTGATTGAATTATCTGAAATAGAGAGAAAAGCGTTTCAAGCCCTTTCTACCATTAAATGGCGTACATGAGCAACGCAGCTGTAAGCATTCACCACCTCGCTTTTCAATATGCCGGCCAGGCACAGCCTGTTTTTACAAATCTTGATTTGAATGTAGACAAGGGTGAACGGTTTGGTTTGTTTGGGCCTAACGGTGCAGGCAAAACAACATTAATGAACTGTATGACCGGCCTGCTTTCATTTCACGAAGGAAGTATTGAACTGCTGGGCAACAAGGTATTGCCGCACAAAAAATCATTCAATCATTTATTTGGTTTTGTGCCACAAGATTTTTCTTTTTACCAGGAACTAAGCCCTATTGAAAACCTGGCATTTTTTGGGGCGTGGTATGGATTGCAGAAACAACAAATTAAACAAAGAACAACCCACCTTCTGGAAGTACTAGGGTTGACAGATGTTGGTAAAAAGCAGGTACAAAAATTTTCGGGCGGTATGAAACGCCGTGTAAACCTGGCCATTGGTGTGATGCATGAACCGCGCATACTTTTTCTAGACGAGCCAACCGTTGGCGTAGATGTACAGACACGCCATGCTATCATTAATTACCTCATGGAACTCAATAAAAGCGGCACCACCTTAATATACACTTCTCACCAGTTGAAAGAGGCAGAGGATTTGTGTACTAAGATTGCATTGTTTGATGAAGGAAAAATAATTGCACACGGTACATTGCCTGATTTACTGGCCGCCAACGCCGAGCAACACCTGGAAGGATTGTTTATAAAGTTAACCGGGCATGCATACCGTGATGCGAGTGGGTGATTACAAAATCAAAAGTAAAAATTCAAAAGTCAAATGCTGTATGTGACTGCAGTTTTTTAATTTTTACTTTTAATCATTCTCCTGCCAAAGTTTTTGAATTTTCAATTAAACCAACCGCCATTTTGTATAAACTCTGGGCCACTATAATAAAGGACATCCGCATTTTAACCCGCGACAAAGTGGGGCTTACACTAATGTTTGTGATGCCCATTGTACTGGCCATTGTAATTACCGCCATTCAAAACAGTACGTTTGAACTGGTGAACGATAATAAAGTGCCGTTGCTGCTTTGCAACAAAGACACCGGCAATGCCAGCCGGCAACTGGTAGAAGCCATTGAGAAAATAGGCATGTTTGATGTAAAGCAGGTAACAAAGGATGAATCTGAAAAACAGATAACAGACCGTATGCATGCAAAAGACGCGCTGGTGGCAATAGTGGTACCTTCACATTTTTCTGCCACCATCAGCGCAAAAGCAAAAAATGTTTCCGGCAGGGCGCTCAATGAATTCGGCCTTCAAAATGATTCCGGAAACAATAAAGCGGCAGGTGTAGAGCCGGTTACCTTGTACTACCACCCGGTGTTGCAAATGTCTTTCCGGGCATCTATACAGGGGGCCTTGCGCAGTGCATTGCAGATTGTAGAAAACAAACAGATTTTACAAAGCCTCTATTTCTCACTAAACGAAAAAGAATTGCCCGCATCATTTGAAAATGAAATGATGAACAACGAGGCAGGTATTCATGAGGTGCCTATATCGCGTAACGGCAGCAGGAATATTCCCAATGCCACGCAACACAACATACCTGCCTGGACAATCTTTGCTATGTTTTTTATTGTAATCTCTCTTGGTGCCGGGGTGGTAAGGGAGAAAATGAATGGTAGCTTTCTACGCCTCAAAACATTGCCCACCAGCTATCTTGTTGCACTGTTATCTAAGCAGCTTGCTTACCTGGCGGTTACCATGCTGCAAACAGCCGCCATCTTTTCTATTGGTGTGTGGCTGTTTCCGTTAGTAGGGTTGCCGGCATTAAATATACCAGCAGATAAAGCAGGCTTATTGGTAGTAACAATTATTTGCGGCTGGTGTGCGGTAAGCTATGCCATCTGCATTGGTGTTTTTGCCCAAACGCAAGAGCAGGCCAATGGTTTTGGCGCTGTTTCTATAGTACTGCTGGCAGCTATCGGCGGTATTTTAGTACCCAGTTTTGCCATGCCCGCATCATTCCAGGGTATTATGAAGCTATCGCCACTGCACTGGTGCCTGGAGGCTTTTTACGGCCTATTTTTGGAAGGCGGAAAATTGAAAGATGTTGTATTGAATATTTTACCTTTATTAGGCATTACTTTGCTGATACAACTGGTAACACTGTACACCTTAAAACGGAAAAACCTGATCTGAAATACAAACAATGGAAACAGCACAACTTAAACAACAATTAAAGAAACAGATTGTAGAATTTTTAAACCTCATCAATGTAAAACCGGAAGACATCAAAGATGATGAACCGTTGTTTGGCACGGGTCTTGGGCTCGATTCTATAGATTCCATTGAATTGATTGTGCTGCTTAGCAGGGAGTATGGCATTAGTATCCAGGATCCCAAAGAGGGCCGTAAGGTATTGGTGGATATTAATACAATGGCAGATTACATTGAAAAACACAGGACGAAGTAAATTCTTTTCATTGAGCAGCAGGATTGTAGTTACGGGTATGGGTTGTATCAGCGCTATTGGCAATAGCGTAGCAGAAAACCGTATGGCGCTCATGCAGGGTAAATGCGGCATCGGTCCGCTGGAACTTTTCCCCACCAGGTACGCCAACCTGCTTCCTTTTGGCGAGATCAAAATCAGCAATCCAACCTTACAACAATCATTACATGCCAACGAGCCGGGCGTTACCCGTACCACGTTGCTGGCGCTTCATGCATTTGATGAGGCCATTGCCGATGCCGGTCTTACGCCTTCGCAACTTCAATCGTTTGATACCGCATTAATTGGTGCCAGCACTGTTGGGGGAATGTGTCTTACTGATGAGTTATACCGGGATGCCAATAAAACAGCAGATGGCTCTGATTATTTATCGTCTTACGATTGCGGTTCCATCAACATGTACCTGCAGAAGCGTTACGCTATTAATGGCATTGTCAACACTATCAATACCGCCTGCTCTTCTTCTGCCAATGCTATTTTATACGGGGCAAGGCTTATTAAAAGCGGCCTGGCAGAAAGGGCTATTGTAGGCGGCACAGACAGCCTGGCAAAATTTACCATCAACGGGTTTAATTCTTTACATATACTTTCTGCTGACAAATGCACACCTTTCGATGAACAACGCAAAGGCCTCAATTTGGGAGAAGGCGCTGCCTTTCTGGTGTTGGAAAAAGAAGATGCACTTGCTGGTAGAAAAAGGTATGCAGCATTAACGGGTTACTGCAATACCAATGATGCGTTTCATGCGTCTTCTTTATCTGAGGAAGGCGATGGCCCTTATCTTTCTATGAAAGGCTCGCTGAACATGGCCGGTCTTTTACCAGGCGATATCAGTTTTATCAATGCACACGGAACAGGTACAGAAAACAATGATTTATCAGAAAGCAGGGCTATGCTTCGCCTGTTTGAAAATGTTCCGGCATTTGCATCCACCAAATCAAATACAGGCCACACATTGGGTGCTGCCGGTGCTATTGAAGCTGTATACAGTATCTTAAACCTGGTGCACCAGGAAGTGTACCCAAGCCTTCATTTTAACCAGCCCATGGCTGCAACCGGCTTACAACCGGTACAATCATATACAAAAACCGCGTTGCGGCATGTAATGTCAAATTCGTTTGGTTTTGGCGGTAATTGTGCGTCGTTGATATTTAGTTTGCAGTAACGTTTGTGCGGCTTATTTTTTATTGAATGTTTACTTTGGCGTTTGAAATTATGTTTTATATACACCAGGCAACCTGCGTTTCTGCGCAGCAAACTTTTACCAATGCAGACATTGACCATCTGCATGAAGCGGTAAACAATAAGATGCAGGTAATTGAACCTTCTTACGAAGGCATCCCTACCGGTATACTGCGCCGCATGGGCAAAGCCATCAGGATAGGTGTGGGCACTGCATTGCCAATCGTAAAAGGAAATGATACGCCCATCAACGGAATCATTATTGGCACGGCGGATGGCGGCATGGAAGATTGCATCAGGTTTCTCAACCAGATCATTGATTTTGATGAGGGGATGCTTACGCCAACCAATTTTGTACAGAGTACCACCAATGCCATTGCGGCACAAATTGGTTTACTGAGCGCCAACAAGCAATACAATACCACGCACGTTCACCGCGGACTGGCATTTGAAAACGCACTGCTGGATGCCGGTATGATGTTGCAGGAAAATACAAACAATCAATACCTGGTAGGCGGTGTGGATGAAATATCCTCCTATAACTATAATATCGATTATCTGAGCGGCTGGTTCAAAAAAGAACCGATTGCAGCGGCTGATTTGTATAGCTCAGTTACTGAGGCAAGTATTGCAGGAGAAGGCGCGGCCATGTTTTTGGTAAACAACTGGCCACAACATGCCATAGCGGCTGTAACCGGCTTGCATTTTTTACATACAGAAGATAGCCAACTAGTAAAAGAACAATTGCAATTGTTCCTACAAAAGCATTTACCGGCTGGTGAAAAAATTGATATTCTGCTCTCTGGCGAAAATGGCGACAGCCGATTGAAGGATCATTACATTGCCTGTGAAGAAATACTGCGCCAACAGGCAACCGTTGCAAGATATAAACATATGACCGGCGAGTACGCCACCTCTTCTGCTGCTGCGCTGTGGCTGGCGGGTACCATATTGCAACAACAACGCATACCGCCGCATATGATAAAGTACGATGTGAATGCTGTACCCATCAGCCGCATACTTATTTATAATACCTTCAAAGGTCTTCAGCATAGTTTTATACTGGTGGAGAAACCCGGTAAAAACTGAATCTCTCCTGTTTAATCTTCATTTTTCCAGGGAAAAAAACAAAAATAATTGGTGTAAAAACAGGATGTTACACAATGCATCCTGTACATTTTATTTTTATTTTTATTTTCATAGATGAAAACAGTTTTGTGAAAACATGGGTCGCAATAAAAGCTGATTAAATCGTCTAATGGTAAAAAATACAAAACTTATTGTAAAAGGAAATAATGTAACGATTTTTTCCAGGGGTTTAAGCGACTATATTTCGCTTACAGATATTGCAAAATCCAGGGAGCATTCAGAACCTTTTTCGGTTATCAATAATTGGCTCCGCAATAAAAATACCCTTGAATTTATTGGTCTTTGGGAAACGCTTTATAACCCAGATTTTAAACCTCTCGAATTCGAGGGGTTTAGAAATGAAGCCGGCAGTAATCACTTTGTTCTTTCGCCACAAAGGTGGGTAGAAACAACAAAGGCAATTGGAATTTTTTCAAAATCTGGTAGGTATGGCGGCACGTTTGCACATAAGGATATTGCGTTTGAGTTTGCTTCCTGGGTATCAGCTGAATTTAAGCTATACCTGATTGTTGAGTTCCAGCGGCTCAAAGAGGAAGAAAACGACAGGTTGCAGCTCGATTGGAACCTTACGCGGACTTTGGCTAAAATTAATTACCGCATACATACAGATGCTATAAAAGAAAATATTATCCCAAAAACAATAGGGAAAAATGAGATTGCAATTATTTATGCAAATGAGGCAGACGTATTAAATGTTGCCATGTTTGGTTTTACAGCGCGGCAGTGGCGTGAAAAATACCCTGCGGCCAACGGTAACTTACGAGATGCGGCTACGCTGGAACAATTGGTTGTTTTGTCGAATCTCGAAAGCATCAATTCAGTTCTAATTCACCAGGGAAAAAATCAATCTGAAAGGCTGATTCAATTGAACGCTATCGCTATTACTCAAATGAAATCTTTGGTGAATAATAAACAAATTAGAAAACTTGAAAAGTAGAAAGGCGATACTGGAATGATCGATTTATGTTGATCGGCCGAGTTTCCTAGGCTACCATTAATAAAGTTTTAGCAACAAATTCTTTATCTGATTAAAACGCGTCCAGGGTATAAAGTGGTTGGCATCCGGAAAAATCAGTTCTTCAATACGTGCGGCATGGGTAAGCATTTTTTTATCGTATTCGATATTTGCTGCCGGTACCATATCGTCTTTTAACCCATGAACAATGTATACGGGACAGGTAATTTTTGGGAAATCATCTTTTAAATAAACGAGATCCCTTTTCAGGTACCAAAGTTCTTCATTAGATGGCCGCAGTGCGCCGGGCACCAGCCAGGTGAGCGGGCTTTTGTATAAAACAGGCCGCCATTTTTCAGGTTCTTCCAATGCAGGATCATTAGAACCTGCCAGTAGTACCAGTGCGGCAATACGGCCAGGGTTATCTGCTGCCAATTTAATAATCATAGGTCCGCCCAGTGAATGCCCCACCAGGTAAACCGGCTTGTTATTGCGGATATATTCAAGCAAAGGGCTGATGATAACCGATTGTTGTGCGAGGTTCATCGGCTTGCCATAGTCACTATGGCCAAATCCAGGCCGGTCTATAGACACCAGGCGGAATTTTTGCAGCAGGTCTTTATCTTGCAGGTATCCTTCAAAGGCATCCCAACTACCCGGCGTACCATGTACAAATACAATGGTAGGCAGGGTATCATTGCCGGTTTGTACATAATGCAGGTTGCGTTTATTAACAACAATGGTGTTAATGGTTACCGCTACCTCTTTCTCTTTAAATCTTTTCCGGGCTTCCGCATCATTTATCCTGAAGGTTAAACAACTCTGCGCCATTATCACCCATATTGTTAGTATGATGCCCGTAATAAAAAATGTTCTCATAAGAAACCGTTTCATCTCACATGATTACGTTGATTATACATTGGTTGGTTTCCTTATAAAAAAATAAAACCGTTCCTAAGGTAGAACGGTTTTGTGATATGATAGAACAACCAACATTATTCTGGTTTCTTTTTAACAGGAGGTCCGGGGCGCGGGCCGCGATTGTTATCACCGCCTTTGGGAGGTTGACCACCACTGTTTGGCGGCGGCTGGTTACCACGTTGCTGCGGAGGACGGTTATTTCCACCGCCCTGGCGCGGGGGCTGTCCTCCTTGTCCACGCGGAGGTTGTGGGTTATTGCCACGCCCTTGCGAATTGCCACCACCCTGGCGGTTTGCCGGGTTATTGCCTGGGGTATTGCCTTGCGGGCGCTGTTGCTGCGACGGATTATTGCCGCCTCTTGATTGTTGGGGGCCATTGCCACGCTGCGGCTGGTTGTTGCCGCGTTGCGGGCGTCCACCGCGCCGGTCTGCCTTTTCTAAGGTGTTGAGGCTTATCTGGCCCACCAGCTCCACAAATCCGCTTTCACTTTCTTTAGGTTTATTGGTGGTGATGTCAACGGCTTCCAGCTCTTCCGGTATTACGCCCTGGTGATTGAGCTGTTTTATTTTGCGCACACGCTCAATGGCTACGGGGTATTGCTTATTGCTGTCTGGCAGCGTATACCACATCAGGTTTTTGAAAATATCTTTTTTTACCAGAAAGGCATTACCACGGGCTACCTGCAGTGTGTCTGCATTGTCCGGAAAATGCTGCAGTGCATCCAGGTAGGTATCCAGCTCATAATTAAGACAGCATTTCAGTCGTCCGCACTGGCCGCTCAATTTGGTTTGATTGATAGAGAGATTCTGGTAACGCGCTGCGGTGGTGTTTACGCTTTTAAAGTCGCTCAGCCAGGTACTGCAACAAAGTTCCCTGCCGCAACTGCCAATGCCGCCAACTTTTGCCGCTTCCTGCCGGGCGCCAATTTGCCGCATCTCCACTTTCACTTTAAACTCGCTGGCAAATACGCGTATCAGTTCACGAAAATCTACCCGGTCATCTGCAATGTAAAAGAAAGTGGCTTTACGGCCGTCTGCCTGTATTTCCACTTCTGTGAGCTTCATGTTTAGTTTGAGCTGTTTGGAAATGGCGCGGCTGCGTATCAGTGCATCTTTTTCCCTGGCCTTGTTTTGTTTCCAGATATCGATATCGCGGTCGGTGGCGCGGCGCAATATTTTTTTCATTTCAGGATTGAATTCATCGCCCCCTTTTTTCTTTAATTGCAGGCGAACGGTTTCGCCGGTAAGGTTAATTTCTCCCACATCAAAACCGCTTACCCCTTCCACGCTGACCAGGTCGCCTTTTTCATAATACTGCAAAGACGGATTGCGGAAAAAATCTTTCCTGCTGCCATTATTAAAACTTACCTCTACTACTTTGCAGGAGCTTTCCGGGTCTGCAAAGGGCAGGTTTGCCAGCCAGTCGTGCACATTTAAACGATTACAGCCACCTGTGCTGCAACCACCATTGCTTTTACAGCCATTGGGTTTGCCGGTACCACAGCTTCCACAGCCCATATAGATAATCAATTAAAAATGAAGAAATGCTATTGGTGCTGCCGTTTACTGGCAGCGGCCGATAACTATTGTCAAAAGCTGCGAAGGGGAAGTAACAGGCGCGGGCTGGTAATCTTTGATAGAATCCTGTTGCTGGGTGCATGCGTAAAATGCCCCGGAATGGTAGTTCGTCAAAACATCGATATATATAATTGCCTTAAAAGTAAACAGCCAATGAGTATAAAGGCAATTGCAACAATTTTCTACAACATTTCAGCCACGCATGTCCGCACTTGTTCATTCACACGTTATCCACCTTTCAGCTCAATTAACCAAAAGTAATGATTTATCGGCAATGATGTGAAGTAGTTTAATGGTGAGGGCATGAAACAGCATTTTGCCGTGGGCGTTGCGTTCTATGTAGTAAGAGGCCTTGTCAAGTTCCTCAATAATAGCCTGTTGCTGGCTGGTATCCGCCAGTTTATTTAGTCGGGCGGCAAAATCGCGCTCTTTTTCGGGCATGAGCTGTGCATGCGCACTTTGGGGACCCAGGCTGCGCAGGCGTATACTTTGTTCAAGCAGGTGGTTAAAATAGCGCAGGAACTGTTTTTGCTTTTCCCGACCCAGTTTGCTGATTTCGTCTATCCATTTTACCTGCGCTACCGGGCCGCCTTTAAGGGTGGCATTCAGCCATTCGCGCAGCAGATCCTGCCAGTCTTCTTCGGCATGTTGTACCAGTTGCAGGGCCTCGCGATAATTGCCTTCGCTGATGCTGGCTACCTGCCGGGCCTGGTCTGGCGGTATATTGGCCCTTTCGGTCAGCGCGCCGGCAATGTCAGCCGTACCCAAAACAGGAATTCTTACCAGCTGGCACCTTGATAAAATAGTGGGCAGTATCTGCGATTCTGATTCGGCCACCAGTATAAATAACGTGTCTGGCGGGGGTTCTTCTATCAGTTTCAGTAGTTTGTTGCCCTCTTTACCCAGGTATTCAGGCATCCACATGATGAGAATTTTATAACCACTTTCAAAACTTTTCAGGCTTAGTTTGTGAATGATATCATTGCACTCGCTGGCAGAAATATTACCCTGTTTGTTTTCTGCATTGATAAACTGCAACCAATCAAATGCATTGCCGTAGGGCGACAGGCGAATGAACTCGCGCCACTCATTGATATAATCGGTACTCAGCGGTTTATCGCCCGGCTTTCTGGGTATTACCGGGTAAGAAAAATGAATATCCGGGTGAGCAAATTTTTGTGCCTTGCTGCACGAGGGGCAGTTGCCGCATGAATCGGCGGTAAGAGCTTTGTCTGTGGCGGCAGGGGCTTCATCTCCAAACAGCGACGGCGCCGCGGGGGCCTTTCCATTTACGGTATCACAAACAATGTATTGAGCGAAAGAAAGGGCCAGCGGCAGGGCGCCACTGCCTTCTTTTCCAAGAAACAACAATGCGTGACTAAGCCGGTTGTGTTGTACCAGCTCTGCCAGTTGTTGTTTGGCGGCACCTTGCGCTATAATGTTGCTGAATTGCATGGGCGCAAAGATAAGGGCAGGAAAAAGTTTCACACCAAGAAGCTAAAGTTTTATTGCGCCAAAACACCAGCAAAAGCATTCCTGCCAACAGGTAAATAACAGGCCACTGACACAATAATTTTTAACTATCTGCTGCCGGAATGATTTTGTAAATTGCAGCTTCTAAAAACTTAATAATATGGCCATTTTTAAATCTGGTAATCCTACGTTAGGTGAAAAAACTTTTCAGCAGAGTGTGGTGGTAAACCAGTCTGAGGTAATGACGGAAAGAGGAACCCTGAATAAATTTTTTCTCCTGTTCTTATTGGTAATGGGTACTGCTTCTATTACCTGGAATGCTTTTAGCCAGGGCAAAGACGTTACTTCCTGGATGTGGATTGGCGTAATAGGCGGATTTATTACTGCCATTGTACTTACATTTAAACCTGTATGGGCTACTTTTCTGGCGCCTATTTATGCTTTGTTTGAAGGATTATTTATAGGTGCTATTTCTGCGGTGTATGATTTTGCTTTTAAAGGAGCTGACACCGGCGCAACCGGCGGTATCGTAATGCAGGCGGTAGGATTAACTTTTGCCGTGGTAATTGCCATGTTTGCTTTATACCGTTTCCGCATTATTAAAGCCACTGAAAAATTTAAGTCGGTTATCATTATTGCTACTATAGGCATTGCGGTGTTTTACCTGCTGGCAATGGTTTTGCGTATGTTTAGTGTAGATATGCCCCTCATTCATTCAAGCGGCACACTGGGTATTGTATTTTCATTAGTGGTAGTGGGTATTGCAGCACTTAACCTGATTCTTGATTTTGACCGTATTGAAGAAGGTGCAGCTATGGGCGCACCCAAATACATGGAATGGTATGGTGCGTTTGGTTTGCTGGTAACCATTGTGTGGTTGTACCTGGAGATACTGCGTTTGCTGGCAAAACTGAACAGCAGGAATTAATTTTTTTTGATATTAAAAATCAATGGCTGCCTCACTCTTGTGGGGCAGTTTTATTTAAAGGCTTATGGGGATGTAAAAAAAATATATTCGTTATGTTGAAAGTCGACAGCGTTCTTTGCAAATAGGCTTATGCTTGCATACCTATTGCCTTGCCATTAATGAACTATCCTGTTTAAAATAGTCTCCGCAGTGCTGATGACCTTAGCATCTTTGAGTTTACCAGTGTTGGACAAAAAGGTTCTGTGTCAAAAAGGGTAGAATTTACACCCATGGACATCCCCGATTTTTATAATCTCGCTTTTGGTGATGTTGATGTTAATGGGCAGATTGATGATGTTATTATCAGTGCTAACGGAGACCGGGATAAGGTCTTAGCAACTATAGCCTGCATTGTCAATATTTATTTGAATAAATATCCAAAAAGGTGGATTTATTTTAGCGGAAGCACGCCACAACGTATGAGATTATACAAAATGGCTATAACTGTTAATTATCATGAACTTTCATTAATCTATGAAATGTACATTGTGGGAACAAACGAGATAATGCCATTTCGAAAGAATATGGAAGCAGTGGGCTTTTTAATTAAGAAAAAAAACAATTAATTTTGTAAACATGGGCCAAAAGGTAACAAAATATAATGATTCATTCCGGAAGGGAGTAACTTTAACTATAGATGAAAATCTCAATAAGCTCAAAGGAAAAGTACTGGCGCCTGAAAAGCTAAAAGCAGCTAATAAGCAATTGGGTAAGCTAAAGAATGTTCTTCCGAAATAAAATATGTTTGACAAAATTTAATTAATAAGGCCGTTTGAAGAAACGGCTTTATTAATTAAAGTATAGCAACCTGTATTCATTATCTGCCATCACCATCCAGCAGATTGCCTAATCCTCCAAGAATGCTGCCTTCTTCTTTTCTGCCGCCAAACTGGGGACTGTAAGAGATAATCTTACTGGCCAGCCTGCTAATAGGGAGCGATTGCAACCATACTTTACCAGGCCCGCGCAATACGGCAAAGAACAATCCTTCGCCACCAAATACCCAGTTGCGTACGCCACGTACCATTTCAATATTAAAATCAACATTTCCCGTATACGCCACCACGCAACCCGTGTCTACCCGCAACAGGTCTCCCGGCTGCAATGTTTTTTCTACCACATAACCGCCGGCATGTACAAAGGCCATACCATCGCCTTCCAGTTTTTCCATAATAAAACCTTCGCCGCCAAATATACCGGTACCCAGCCTGCGCTGAAAGGCAATGCCAATGCTTACGCCTTTTGCTGCGCACAAAAACGAATCTTTTTGGGCAATGATAGTGCCACCCAATTGCTGCAAATCGAGCGGTATTACCTTGCCGGTATAAGGAGCGGCAAAACTTACCCGGCGTTTGCCCGTACCGGTATTGGTAAATGCTGTCATAAACAGGCTTTCGCCTACCAGTATCCGTTTGCCGGCCGAAAACAATTTATCTAAAAGGCCACCGCCCTGTTGTTTGGAGCCATCGCCAAAAATACTTTGCATTACAATGTTATCATCCATCATCATAAACGCACCGCTTTCTGCAATGGCAGTTTCATTAGGGTCAAGTTCTATTTCCACAAACTGTAACTCTTCACCATAAATTTTGTAATCAATTTCATGATTCGTTCTCATGTTGAATAATTTTTCATGAAGGTAGGAAGAAGTAGGAATTGGGAATTGGGAATTAGGAATTAGGAATTGGGAATTGGGTGTGGCGGCAGTACTGGGTACTTGCGACAATGAAGAAATTAAAAATTGGGGATTTGGTGGATGGGTTGTGCCTTACCGAGTTGAGGCCAAATTACTAATTCCTAATTCCCAATTCCAAAAGGACGGGCGGTTGAGCTGGTGCCTAATTCCTAATTCCCAATTCCCAATTCCTAATTCCTGAATGATGGGCGGTTGAATGTTGAACCACCAAAATCATTACCTTGTCGCTTTCTTTTACACAAAAATGATGTTGATATGATGAAGCTGAAATACTGTTTAGTGGTGGCATGTTTCTGCCATGTGTTTGCAATGGTTACCGGACAGGCCAAATTGGTAGAAACCATCACCAAGAATGGCGACGAAGTGGTAATACCTTACCAGAAATATGTGTTGCCAAATGGCCTTACGCTGGTGGTGCATGAAGACCATAGTGATCCCATTGTGCATGTTGATGTTACTTATCACGTGGGGTCTGCGCGGGAAGAAATTGGCAAATCAGGGTTTGCTCATTTTTTTGAGCATATGATGTTCCAGGGAAGTGATCACGTAGCAGATGAACAGCACTTTAAAATTGTAACGGCAGCAGGTGGAACACTGAATGGATCCACCAACCGCGACCGTACCAATTATTACGAAACCGTGCCCAGCAACCAGCTGGAAAAAATGTTGTGGCTGGAGGCCGATCGCATGGGTTTCTTACTGGATGCCGTAACCCAAAAAAAGTTTGAAATACAGCGGGCTACCGTAAAAAATGAACGGGGACAAAATTATGATAACCGTCCGTATGGTTTGGTGGGAGAAGTGGTGGCTAAAAATTTGTACGATTACGGCCATCCTTACTCATGGCTTACTATTGGTTATGTTGATGATTTAAACCGGGTAAACGTAAGCGACCTGAAAAACTTTTTTCTTCGCTGGTATGGTCCTAACAATGCCACACTCACAGTGGGTGGTGATGTAAAAACGGCCGATGTAGTAAAATTGGTACAGAAATATTATGGCAACATTCCGCGCTGTCCAGATGTGCAAAAAGTTATAGTGCCGGCACCCCAGCTCGATAAAGACAGGTATGTATCATATACAGATAACTATGCGCGTTTGCCGCTGCTTGCCGTGGTATATGCATCAGTACCCAATTATCACAAAGACATTGCGCCCCTGGCATGCCTTGCGCAGGTGTTAGGACAAGGAAAAAACTCGGTACTGTATCAGCAAATGGTAAAAAACCAGTTGGCACTACAGGCAAATGCCAATAACCAACTAAGTGAACTGGCCGGCGAATTTTTTTTAACGGCTGTGCCTTTCCCCGGTAAATCGTTGGCAGAAATGGAGAAGCTGGTAAGGGCATCACTCGACAGTTTTGAAGTACGCGGTGTAACAGATGAAGATGTGGCCAAATTTAAAGGCGGAGTTGAAGCACAATACATCAACGGGTTGCAAAGCGTAGCAGGTAAAGTAAGCCAGCTGGCGGCTTTTCAAACATTTACCGGAACACCCAATAAAATTGGCGAACTAATAAAAATGTATACAGCCGTAACCAAAGAAGATGTAATGCGTGTATACAATCAGTACATTAAAACCAAACATCCTGTAATAGTAAGCGTGCTGCCAAAAGCGCAAGACAATATGATTGCCGCTGCAGATAATTACAAAATAGATTCAGGACATTATACGGCACCCGATTACGGATATGACAAACTTAGCTATGCAAAAGCTACTGATAATTTCGACAGAGGCCTGCTTCCCGGCAATGGCGCTAACCCAGTTGTTAAGGTGCCCGCTTTCTGGAAAAAAGATTTGCCCAATGGTATAAAAATGATTGGCGCGCAAAATAATGAGTTGCCTGTAGTAAGCATTACTATTACCATACCTGGCGGGCATTTGCTGCAAGCAAAAGATACCGCGAAACTGGGCCTCGCCAGTTTTTTTGCAGACATGATGAATGAAGACACAAAAAATTATACGGCCGAACAAATGGCGATTGAATTACAAAAACTGGGTAGCTCCATTACAACCAGCAGCAGCAGAGACGGCATTGTATTTACAGTGCAGTGTTTGAAAAAGAATACAGATAAAACACTGGCGCTGTTGCAGGAAAGACTATTCAATCCCAATTTTACCGCCGATGCATTTAAGCGTAACCAGAAACAAAACCTGGAAGGCATTAAACAGGCAAAAACACAACCCGCTGCAGTTGCATCGGAAGTTGTGTCGCGTGTAAATTACGGCGGCAATAATATTCTTGGCATGAGCGAAGACGGAACAGAGAGTTCGTTAAATAATATTACCCTTAATGATGTACAGGCGTATTATAATAACTACATGACCACCCAGGGTACAAAAGTGGTGATAGTGGGTGATCTAAAGCAGGAAGAAATTTTGCCGAAACTCGCCTTCTTAAATAATCTACCGAATAAAAAAATTGATATACCAGCAGTAAATGCCACACCTGTTGAAGTAAGCAAGCCAAAAATTTATATTGTAGATATTCCCAAAGCAGCGCAAACAGAATTCAGGGTGGGCTATGCCACCGGACTTAAGTATGATGCCACCGGCGAATATTACAGGGCTGGCCTTATGAATTATATTTTAGGTGGCGCTTTTAACAGCCGTATCAATTTAAACCTTCGGGAAGACAAGGGCTGGACGTATGGCGCCCGTTCTGGTTTTGATGGCGATAATTATTCGGGTGAGTTTGGTTTTAGTTCTGGCATCAAAGCAGCAGCTACAGACAGTGCATTGAATGAAGTGATGAAAGAATTCACCAAATATGAGGCTGAAGGTATTACCGCTGATGAATTGTCGTTTACAAAAAGCGCAATTGGCCAGCGTGATGCATTGCGCTATGAAACGGGCATACAAAAAGCAGGGTTTATTTCGCGGATACTGGAATACAACCTGCCGGCCGACTATGTTGAAAAACAAAACAAGATACTGGCGAGTATTACCAAAGCAGAGGTAGATGCGCTGGCGAAGAAATGGGTAAAACCCGGCAAGGTTACCATTTTACTGGTAGGCGATAAAACAAAAATATTGCCCGGCCTGCAAAAAACAGGTTATGAAATTGTGGAACTGGATACCGATGGTAATGTTGTTCAGCAGAAGAAAGGATTTTGACAATGATATCGTTTATGTATAAGCGCTGCAGTAATGCAGCGCTTTTTTTGCGCCTTACCGCAATTGTCGCCGACGCCCACCGGGTCGTCATTGCGAACCGCCAGCACGAACTTTTAATCAGGAGAGAGTTATGGCGGTGAAGCAATCTGAATCTTATGACCTCGTTCTGCTGCGTTTTATTCTGCATGCTGCGTTTGCACTTGTGTGTTACACGCTGCTGTGGTGACACTGGATTGCTTCGCCGCGCTAGTCTCTAATTATTCAATCACTACGATGGCGGCTCGCAATGACGCCGCTGAAAATGTTGCAAACGCCCACCGCGTCGTCATTGCGAACCGCCACCACGAATTTTTAATCGGTAGAGAGTTATGGCGGTTAAGCAATCTTATTATAAGAGGGCGCTAGCGTCTGAATATTAAATAAACAAATATCTGTATATCATTGCCGATAGCGGTCGGTTAAAGTTTAAAACAGGGTAAATTGTTGCATGGAAAGAGGGGGAGCGGTTTATATTATGACAAACGCACACCGAACGGTTTTATACACAGGGGTAACGTGTAACTTAATTGTCCGAGTTCAGCAACATAAAACCAAATTTTATCCTAGCAGCTTTACTGCAAGGTATAATGCCATCTACCTTGTTTATTATAAAGGGTTTTCGAGTATTGCAGAAGCTATTTACGAAGAGAAAAGAATCAAAGCTGGAAATAGAAAACACAAGCTGAGACTTATCAACTCAATTAATCCGGAATGGAAAGATTTATGGGAGGATGAATTATCGAAATGGTGAGTATACTTGCATATTACCAAGCTTACAAGTGTTGATTAATGCTGGAGAAATTCTCGCGTCGTCATTGCGAACCGCCAGCACGAACTTTTGATCGGAAGAAAGTTATGGCGGTGAAGCAATCTGAATCTTATGACCTCGTTCTGCTGCGTTTTATGACGCATGCTGCGGTTGCACTTTTGTGTTACACGCTGTTGTGGTTACACTGGATTGCTTCGCCGCGGTAGTCTCTAATTATTCAATCACTACGATGGCGGCTCGCAATGACGCCGCTGAAATTGTCTCAAATGGCCACCGCGTCGTCATTGCGAACCGCCAGCACGAACTTTTGATCGGAAGAAAGTTATGCCGGTGAAGCAATCTGAATCTTATGACCTCGTTCTGCTGCGTTTTATTCTGCATGCTGCGTTTGCACTTGTGTGTTACACGCTGCTGCTGTAACACCAGATTGCTTCGCCGCGGTAGTCTCTAATTATTCAATCGCTAAATGGCGGCTCGCAATGACGCCGCTTAAAATGTCGCAAACGCCCACCGCGTCGTCATTGCGAACCACCAGCACGAATGTTTAGTCAGTAAAGAGTTATGGCGGTGAAGCAATCTGAATCTTATGACCTCGTTCTGCTGCGTTTTATTGTGCATGCTGCGTTTGCACTTGTGTGTTACACGCTGCTGTGGTGACACTGGATTGCTTCGCCGCATTAGTCTCTAATTATTCAATCACTAGACGACGGCTCACAATGACGCCGCTTAAAATGTCTCAAACGCCCACCGCGTCGTCATTGCGAACTGCCAGCACGAATTTTTAATCAGTAGAGAGTTATGGCGGTGAAGCAATATGAATCTTATGACCTCGTTCTGCTGCGTTTTATTGTGCATGCTGCGTTTGCACTTGTGTGTTACACGCTGCTGTGGTGACACTGGATTGCTTCGCCGCATTAGTCTCTAATTATTTGACCGCTCAAATGGCGGCTCGCAATGACGCCGCTTAAATTGTCGCAAACGCCCACCGCGTCGTCATTGCGAACAGCCAGCACGAACATTTAATCGGTAGAAAGTTATGGCGGTGAAGCAATCTCAATGTTAGCCTAGCGGTCTGCTGCGTTTTATTGTGCATGCTGCGTTTGCGCTTTTATGTTACACGCTGTTGTGGTGACACTGGATTGCTTCGCCGCATTAGTGTCTAATTATTCAATCACTAGACGCCGGCTCACAATGACGCCGCTTAAAATGTCGCAAACGCCCACCGCGTCGTCATTGGTAAGCGCCAGCACGAATTTTGCCCGCTTGCCGCACGCCATTACTAAAACAAAAATGCCCCTCTTTCGAAGGGCATTTTACTAATTCCAGTCTTTGGGTCAAATGTTCGTCTACATATTTAAAACCAGCTGCCTGTAAAGGCATCATTTGCCGGCCGGTTCAATTGTTTCAGTTTCCTGCGTCTGCGGTTAACATCTATATTATGCGATACCCATGTCACAATCATCAGCGGCATAAACAGGAATATTAACGGTGGTATACCCATAAAAGAAATCCATCTGCCACCAAACATACGGCGCATGGGTCTTCTCAGGCGTTCAGCTATCAGGTACATACCTGGCACCATAAACAAGGTCATAAAGAACGCAAATGCCAAACCGAAGATGATTGTCCAGCTGAGTGGTTTCCAGAAAGCCACGTTATCGCCGCCAAAGAAAATATGTGGGTTTAATTCTGAAAACAGTGTAACAAAATTAATATTGAAACCCACCGCAATGGGTATGAAGGCAAGTATGGCGGCTACTGCAGTTAGCAATACCGGAATGATACGTGTTTTACCTGCCTCAATAACTGCTTCCCTGGTTTTCATACCGCGCCCGCGGAGCTCGTCTGTAAATTCAATCACGAGGATACCATTTTTCACCACTATGCCCGCTAAACCTACAATACCAAGACCCGTCATTAAACCAGATACTTCCATGCCGGTAATGGCAAAGCCGAGTAATACGCCAATAATACTAAACACAATCTCGGTAAGGATAATAACCGGTTTGCTGATAGAGTTAAACTGCCATACCAGTACTCCCAGAATGATCATCAGTGCAATGGCCAGCGCTTTTCCAAGAAATGCTACTGTTTCTGCCTGCTGTTCACCTTCACCGGTTTGTTTGATGGTTACACCATCTGCTTTCTTTTTAAAGTTGGCGATGTCTTTGGCAATCTCCACGTTTACAGCAGTGGCATTGTAGCCCTGGGTTGTTAAAACGTTTGAACGCAATGTAATCACCCGTTTCTGATTTTTTCTTTTTACACTTCCGAACGTACTGGTGGGTTCTACCGTTACCAGCGAACTGATGGGTATGTTTTTGATAGCGCCACCACTGGCCATATCGCGGAAAGAGATACGCATGTTCAGCAGGTTGGTAAGACTCTGGCGTTGCATTTCATTGTTGCGCAACTGAATTTTATACTCGTCTTTACCTTCTTTTATTTTAGATACCTCCCGTCCGAACAAGGCAGTGCGAACCTGTGATCCAATCTGGCTGCTGGATACACCTTCAATCAGCGCCCGCTCACGGTTAACAGTAAGCGTAATCTCTGGGTTGGTTAAATCAACGTCCATTTTTAATTCTTCTACACCCGGTACCTGTATAGAATCCAGATAATTTTTCAGGCTGGTAGCAGTTTTAATAAGTGCATCAAAATCTTCACTGGCTATTTCAATATTTACCGGGGGGTCGGTGGGAGGGCCACCACTTTCCTGGTCTACACTTATTTCGCTTCCTGGGATACCGGTCATCACCGCCCGTATCTTATCCAGGTAGGGTTTGGTGGAAACACCGTCCCTTTTTTCAAACTCCACAAATGATACCTGCACACGGCCCAGTTCGCTCCGGGTACTGCGGTCGCCACTTGCGGGGTCGCTGGCGCCGATGGCAACGTTGCTGATAACACTTTCTACCAGCGGGTTGTGCTTGCCATTTTCGGTGCCCAACACTTTATTTACCCGTCCTTCCAGCATGCGGGTGATAGAATCGGTATATTCTACATTGGTGCCCACCGGCAATTTCAGGTACACGTATATCTGGTTGGGATCTGCTTTTGGAAAAAACACAACACCTACACGGCCCATATTAATAGCGGCTATAAATACAATAAAGGAGAATATTAGCAAACCAAAAGTTCCAAGAAGTAAACCAACAGGCCTCCATCCTTTAAGGGCCCATCTTAATAAACTTTCGTAATGGCCCATGATCCAGGGAAGTGCCCTGTGCTGGAAACCATGAATGGCACCGTCTAATACATACCGGTTGAGCAACACCATCAGCATGAAAAAGATTAAAAAGTTGCCGAGGAAAGTTGCACCAGCAAGGTCGAGCAATATGCCTGCGCCAATGGGAATCCAGAAAGAAGGTTTTTTAAAAATAGCATTCTTGGCTTCCTGCTCCCCTTCCGGATGGTTCATAAAATCTACCGCAAATACCGGGTTCATAATAAACGCTACAATCAGCGATGCTGCCAGTGTAAATATGAGCATGGTAGGCAGGTAAATCATAAACTTACCAATGATACCCGGCCAGAACATCAATGGAAAGAAAGGCGCCAGCATGGTTAATGTACCCGCCAATACCGGTACAAATACTTCACCGGCGGCCATACGGGCAGCAATAGAGGCACTGAACTTGCCCTGTCCCTGCGTGAAAATGCGGTGGGTATTTTCAATTACCACAATGGCATCATCTACTATAATACCCAACCCAAACAATAATGCAAACAGCACCATGAAATTGAGCGTCACATGCGAGCCGATAATTAAATCCGCCGCCGGAAGAAACAAGAACGCAACAAACATGCTTAATGGTACCGACAGGGCCACAAAGAATGCATTGGTAACACCCATGAAGAACATCAATACAATCAATACCAGTAAAAACCCGATTACAATTGAGTTTACCAGGTCTTTAAAAGATGCTTTTGTTTTGATACTCTGGTCGCCGGTAACTACCGCTTTCAAATCTTTGGGAAATATGACTCCCCTTGATTCTTCTACTGCCTTTTCTACTGCCTCACTGGTTTCAATAAGGTTTTCACCGCTTCGTTTAATAATATTGAGTGTAACTACATTTTTGCCATCCAGCCGCGCGTAGCTTTCACGTTCTTTGGTAGTATCTATAATGGTGGCAATATCTTTAAGGTAAATAGGCCCGCCACCGGTATTGCGTACTAATATTTGAGAGATATCACCGGCTGTTTTTAGTTGCCCTTTCAATTGCAGGGTACGTTTCATATTACCCACATCAAGTAAACCGCCGGAGATATCAAGATTTTCACTGGCTACGGCGTTGCTGATATCATTAAAAGTTACGCCGGCAGTTTGCATACGGAAATTATCTACATTGATCTGAAACTCACGTTCTGGCGCACCTACCACGTCAATACGGTTGATTTGTGGCAGATCTTCCAGCCTGTCTTTTAAATCATCTGAAAACTTTTTCAATTTTTGCAGATCATAATCACCGCTCAGGTTCACATACATAATCGGCTGATCGCTCAGGTTTACTTCCAGCGCTGTGGGTTCCTGTGTAAGATCAGTAGGCAAATCCTGTTTTGATTTGTCTATGGCATCTTTTACTTTCTGCAGGCCTATTTCTGTTTTTACATCTGTATCAAACTCTACAATAATGGCAGAATAGTCTTGTTGCGAAGTACTGGTAAATTTTTTGATCTTAGCCCCTGTAATACCCTTGATTTGTTTTTCAATGGGCCTGGTCACCAGGTTTTCCATGTCTTTGGGCGAATTACCTACATAAATCGTTTGTACGTAAATGGTAGGTATCACAATTTCAGGAAACTGTTCTTTGGGGAGTGTAACAAATTGGTAGATACCAATCAGGCTCACAAAAACCATAGCCAGGTAAATAAAAACTTTATTGCCGATGCTCCAGGTAGTTGGGCCAAACTCCTTCATCTTATCTTTAATATTTTCAAATGAGCTCATTACAGTTGATTTAAATTCGTCCGTCGTCAATCGCCAGTCGTCATACGTCAATTGTGAGCGTGCCCACGACCGACGTTTTACGCCTTACGTTATTTTGAATCTGTTGTTAATAATTGTCCTTCGTACAAACTTTGGTAGCCATCTGTTACTACTACATCGCCTGCCTGTAAACCGCTTTTTATTTCCATCTTATCTCCGTAAAACTGTCCAATCACTACTGTTTTCTTTTTTGCAACGGTTTTACCATTTTCCTTCACCGCGGTCATTACAAATTTTCCTTTTTCATCGCTCTGTATGGTGTTTACAGGTACTGTAATTGAATTGCCAATATTATAATCCTGGATTCTTACAATGGCAATTTGGTTAGGGCGAAGATCTTTGTCTGACGGTAATTTTGCTTCCACAAAAAAGCTGCGGTTAATGGGGTCAATCGATTTGCCGGTTACGGTTACCGTTGCGTCCAGTGTTTTATTCAAATCGGGCAGTGTGATTTTTACCTTGCTGCCAACGTTTACCTTACCCAGGTAGTTTTCAGGAATGTTGACAGTGGCTTTTAAATTGCTATTGTTAACAATGGAAATCTGTGGAGCAGTTCCCTGTACACCTGTAAAAACTTCACCCACACGAATATTTACGATTTCTGCCACACCGTCCACATCACTTACCACATTGGTAAATGACAACTGCTCGTCATTAATTTTTAATGATTCCTGTGCACTTTTCAATTGGTTCTCTATATTCTGTACATTGTTTTTTGCATTGATCAGTTGTACTTCGGTACCAATTTTCTGATCCCATAAATTCTTCTGGCGCTGGTATAAATCCTGTGCATAAGAAAGCTGGGTCTTTATATTTTCAATACCCTGCCTGGCTGCTACCAGGTTCTGCCTGGGTATGGCATCGTCTAATCTTAACAGCAACTGGCCTTTTCTTACATTATCGCCTCTTTTAACCAGCACTTGTTTTACCACGCCACCAGTACCGTTGCGGGGGGCTATGTAAGAAATATTCTGCGATTCTACTTTACCCTGCAGGTCAAGAAAATGCGTGAAGTCTGAAGGCGCAATAGTTTCCAGCGTTACCAGTTTTGGCTTTTCTGCTTTAGCGGCTGCGGTATCTATTTTTGCAATCTCCGCTTCCAATGCTTTCTGCTGTTCTTTTAATTTTTCCAGCTGCGCTTTCTTTTCAGTTAAAGCTGCGTTACCATCTTTTGAGCTGCTTCCGCACGCTGCCATTGTTAAAACAAACGCGGCGAGAAGGGAAGCCGTTAAAATCCGTTGCATATATTTAAGTTTTGTAGTCATGGTTGGTTGTTTAAAGTTTACCGGTTGCTTTTAAGTAATCAATTTTTGCAATGATGGCATCGTACACCGCATTGATGTAATTGGTTTGCGCTTGTTTAAGATCGGTTTGCGCAGTAGTTATTTCTGTATTGGAACCCGTACCTATTTCATATTTCTTTTTGGTTTGTTCGTATACGGTTTCTGCCAGCTCCATATTTTTCTTCTGGTAATCCAGCGTGGTTACGGCCACTGTAAAATTGGCTTTGGCAGTTGACGCTTCTTGGTCTATCTGGTTTTGCAGGTTGGTGAGCTGGTTTTCTGTTTGCATTAGCTGTATCCGAGCCTGGGCAATCCTTGCTTTTGTAGCAAAACCTTTAAAAATAGGAACAGACATTCTTACGGTGATAGCAGAAATATTGAACCAGTCGCCTTTTCCAAAAAAGTCGAACTTATTGCGTTGGGCACTTTTATAATAGTTGCCTGATAGACTAAACGTGGGTATCTGGCTGAGTTGGTAACGTTTTATATTGAACTCGTTCAGTTTCTTTCCCAGTTCTGCATATTGGTAATCTTTACGGTCTTTGTAATTATAATCGTTGAGTGATAATGCACCGTCTTTGATCTGTTGCTCATCCAGGCTGTCTGTCAGCAGCAGCGAGTCTTTCACCGGCATGCCCATTAAAAATTTGAGACCCAGGTAGCCGTTGGAAATACTGTTCAGCGCTTTTAGTTTTTCAGTGTTCAGGTTGGCCGATTGTACTTCCACTTTGTTTACATCCAGCTGTTCTGCAAAACCGTTTTTGTACAGCTCTTTGGTATCGTGGGCCAGCTTTTCTATGCGCGCAATATTTGAATCCAGCAATTCTATCTGAGTTTTGCCAACCAGCAGCTGGTAATAAATTTTATAAATATTGGTTCTTACTGTTTCCTCTGTTACTTCTGCGTATTTGGTTTGCCAGTCAATTGATGTACTGCGGGCTTTCAGTCCAATAAAAACCTGCCCGTCAAACAACAGCTGGCTGAGGTCTGCGCCTGCGGTGGCATTGAATTTTGTACCAAACTGGGCGGCAATATTGCCAAAGTCGCCCGGCTGTACAATAGGATTGCCGCTGCCGTCTTTTACATTCTGGTCAATCAGTACCTGGTAAACAGAGGGCGAAATAAAGTTGGGTAATACCTGGGTGGCCACATAAGGGTTGTAAGTGCCGCTTACCGTACCGGAAAGTTGCGGGTAAGCAGCCGCGGTAATTTCCCTGTTTTGTTCTCTTTGAAGGCGGATGCCCAACAGCGCATTTTTTACCTGTACATTATTTTTCTTCGCATACTCCAGTGCCTGCTGAATGGTAAATGCATGCTTTTCCTGCGCCAGGGCCGGCAATGCCAGTGCCGTTAAGCCAATCCATGCTATTATTTTATTTAGTCTTTGCATCACTTACTGTTTTTTTGGTTCGTTCTTGTTTGTATTTTAAAATCAGTTTGTATCCTTTCATATTTACCAGGCCAAACAAATAGTGCAGAATAATTTCCTGTTCAATTTCTGCCAGGTTGTGCTTTACCTTGGCCTGAAAAGCGGGGTTAAAAGGAAGCATCACTATTTCAACGCGGAAACGCGAAATAATATCGATGTTAATATCATCCCGGTAAAGATCTTCGCGCATACCCCTGATGAGATTTTCGCGAATAACATTGTACAGGTAATCGTTTTTATGCTTAAGAAACTTCTGGTATGCACGGGGATGGTATTTTTCCATATCGTATAAAACGGATGGATTCATAGACCGGAACATTTCAAGCACCATATCCATGGCCAGAAAAAGTTCGTGCACTGCATTGTCCGATTCGTTGATATCGGTTTGACAGCACATTTCATTGTGCGTGATTTCTTCTTCTATTACTGAATCTACCAGTTCATCTTTGTCTGCATAATACTGGTAAATGGTTTTCTTACTCATGCCCAGGTTGTTGGCAATATCGTCCATGCTCACACTGCGGATGCCATACCTCATAAAGAGGTCGGTGGCCTGTAATTTGATCCTTGCTTTGGTATCTATCTCTGTCATATTTGGGGCACAAAACTATGGAAACTATTTTTGTTACCGAAGTTTCCATGGCTTTTTTTTTGCCATTCATCCAAACTAGGCTAACAGCCATTAGTGAGCAAACCAGTTTTTTTACATGGGGGAGGGCCATACGGCGGCTTTGATTGCCAGTAATTTAGACCTGCAAAAATGATTTTTTTGTCTGATCTTTGCCGCTCACCCTTATTATCTAAAAGTTTATGAGTTTATCGGCCCGCAACCAATGGCGTTGGCGTAAAATATTGCAGTATCTTATTCAAGGCGTGCTGGTAACTGCTCCGGTAGCCATTACGATTTACCTTATTTACTGGTTTGTATCTTCTGTAGACAGCTGGTTGCCCATTTTTCCGGTGAAGGAATTTGACGGGCGCATTGTTAACCGCAATTACGGATTGGGCTTTGTAATCATTATTGTGGCGTTGATTGTCATTGGGTTTTTAAGTTCTAATTTTCTCACCAGCCGTATTTTCAGCTTGTTCGATAGATGGCTGGAACGTACGCCCGGGGTAAAGTTTATCTATTCATCCATCAAAGATTTTTTTGAAGCTTTTGCCGGTAACAAACGGAAATTTAAAAAAGCAGTGCTGGTAAGTATTTTTCAACCAGATGTTTTTCAGCTCGGTTTTATTACTGATGAAGATGCCAGCGAATTTGGTTTAACTGACTACGTTTCTGTGTATGTGCCCAATTCTTATGCAGTGACGGGGCAATTGTATATAGTGCCCAAACACAAGGTGCGTATTTTGGAAGACGTGAGTTCTTCCGATGTGCTTAAATACGCTATTAGCGGCGGTGTATCAGAAGTAGAGGAAGAGAAGCATCCTTAATTGTGTTGAGTGTTGAGTGCTGAGTGTTGAATGATCGTTCTCTTTTTGTACAGTGTGTATTGACCGTTATTTTTTGCGTGTGATATGTTTACTCTCCTTCATATTATAATAATCTAAATTTCTGCTGACCTATCTGCAGTAAGATCTTCCATTCAAAATTTTGCTTTAATTTGACAGCCTCATTGATTAGGTGCTAAATGCTGATCTAGAAAATGCCCGTTTGCTTTGCAAATGCACTCAGCATTTATCACTTAACACTCAACACAATAATTAAACCTTATACTATCATGAAAAAGCTATCAACTGCTTTATTGCTACTGCTATGCACCCACTCAGCTTACTGCTGGGGATTTTATGCGCACAAACAGATAAATTACTACGCTGTTTTTTTACTGCCCCCGCAAATGATGGTTTTGTACAAACCGCAGATCGATTTTCTAACCGTGCATGCCGTTGACCCCGATAAAAGAAGATATATTCTGCCTGCCGAAGCACCCAGGCATTATATAGACATTGACAGCTATGGCGCCGATGCTTTTGCGCAGTTGCCCCGCAAATGGGACAGTGCCAAAACCAAATATTCTGCAGAAACATTAAATGCCCATGGCATTGTGCCCTGGTGGATACAAACCATGCTGCAGCGACTTACCGCAGCATTTAAAGAAAAAGACCAGGCAAAGATTTTGAAATTTTCGGCAGAACTGGGGCATTATATTGCTGATGCACATGTGCCCCTGCATGCCAGCAGCAATCACAACGGGCAACGCACTAACCAGGTAGGCATTCATGGTTTCTGGGAAAGCCGCTTACCAGAATTATTGGAAGCAAAGGAATGGGACTTTTTTATTGGTAAAGCCGATTATATACCAGACCCCGCCTCTTTTATCTGGAAACGAGTGGCTGAAAGCGCCGCCGCTGCCGATACGGTGTTGCGGGATGAAAAACAATTGTCTGCCAATACAGGCAGCGACCGCCGTTTTGCCTTTGAAGAAAGAAACGGCATACTAGTGCGCCAATATGCAACCGGTTATGCCCGCGCGTACGATAGTATGATGCACGGCATGGTAGAACGAAGAATGCGCCAATCGGTATACGCCGTAGCCAGTTTCTGGTATACCGCCTGGGTAAATGCGGGCCAACCGGATCTTACCAACCTGGGCGGAAAAGCTTTCAGCGAAGCAGACTTGAAAGAATTTACTGAGCTTGACATACAATGGAAAAACAAAGGCGGTGCTGTGCAGGAACACCAGTGAAATGGTTGATTAGTTGACTGGGTGATCGGTTGACGGAGTGATTTGGGCCGTTACCAGTAATAGGAGGTGCCAGCAGGGCTAACCTAACCAACCAGTCAACTGGCCAACAGCCGCAATAGGCAACTGATCAACCAATCAACTGCTTACCCAATCAATGCCTTTCATTACCTTTGCGCTTCATTTTAATTAATACTTTTCCCGTAATGCACAATTTTAACTCTGGCCCCAGTGTTTTGCCTAAAGAAGTATTTGAACAGGCCAGCCAGGCCATTCTTAATTTCAACAACACAGGCCTCTCCATTCTGGAAATTGGCCACCGCACCACCTGGTTCCAGGAGGTTATGGATGAAGCGGTTGCGCTTGCAAAAGAACTGATGCAGCTGGATGCAGCCTACGAAGTATTATTTCTGCATGGAGGAGCATCCACGCAGTTCTTTCAGGTGCCTATGAATTTGCTTGATGATACAGCTACCGGCGCCTATCTCGATTGCGGTACCTGGGGCACCAAGGCCATCAAAGAGGCAAAATTGTTTGGCAATGTGGTAATGGTGGCATCCTCAAAAGACAAAGACTACACTTATATTCCCAAAGGATATACCATACCAGATAACGCCGCCTATTTTCATTATACTACCAACAATACTATTGAGGGTACGCAGATGCATGAAATACCGGTGACCAGCGTACCATTGGTAGCAGATATGAGCAGTGATATTTTAAGCAGAACCCTTGATTACAATCGGTTTGACCTTATTTATGCAGGTGCGCAAAAGAATGCCGGCGCTGCAGGTGTAAACATGGTGATTGTAAAAAAAGACATCCTGGGTAAAGTGAGCCGTAAACTTCCTTCTATGATGGATTACCGCATCCATATAGAAAATGGTTCTATGCTCAATACGCCACCGGTATTTGCAGTATATGTGTGTATGCTTACGCTGCGCTGGTTAAAAAAACAGGGTGGCGTTACCGTTATAGAAAAGCAAAATGAGGCCAAAGCCAAATTGTTATACGATACGCTGGATGCGCTGCCATTGTTTATTCCTAAGGTAGCCCGTGAAGACAGAAGCCTGATGAATGTGGTATGGATAATGGAGGATGCCGAACTGGAAAAACAATTCCTGTCAGAATGCAAGGCGGCCGGTATGGTGGGCATCAAAGGGCATCGCAGTGTGGGCGGCTTCCGCGCATCGCTGTACAACGCGCTAACCATAGATAGCGTACAGGCATTAACCGGCTTAATGACAGATTTTGCAAAGCGTAAAGGATAATTGGCTATTTTGGGATTGCGGGATTTCGGGATTGTTTGATTTTGAGATTGGTGGATGTTGCAAGGGTACCAGAAATCTCAAAATCTCAAAATCCAGCAATCAGCAATAGTACTCGAAATCTCAAAATCAGCAATCTCAAATTAATAAATCAGCGATTACCGCATGGCTACAATTGTTCCGTTTAAAGCACTCAGACCAAAACCAGAACTGGCATCAAAACTGGCATCGCCCCCATATGACGTACTGAATTCTGCTGAAGCACGGCAGGAAGTAAAAGGCAATGCTGCTTCATTTTTGCACATCACCAAGGCAGAAGTTGATTTGCCCGAAAGCGTCGATATACATTCACAGGATGTTTACCAGAAAGCAAAAGAAAACCTGGATGCATTTATCAGGAAAGAAGTCTTGTTCAGGGAACTAAAACCCTGCTATTATATCTACCGACTTATTATGAACGGTCGCAGCCAGACCGGACTGGTATGCGGCAGTACGGTAAACGACTACGAACAAGACATCATCAAAAAACATGAGTTTACGCGGCCTGAAAAAGAACAGGATCGCATCAATCATATAAAAACAAGCGGCGCCCAAACAGGTAACGTTTTTATAGCCTACCGCAATATAGAAGAGATTGACAGCATTATTGAGAAATGGAAAACAAGTCATGAACCGGTGTACGATTTTGTTGCCGCTGATGCTATTACCCATACTATTTGGGTGGTGAACGACGATAAAGTAATCAACGCTATTACCGCACTCTTTGCCACCAAAGTGCCATTCACTTACATTGCAGACGGCCACCACCGCGCTGCATCTGCTGCCAAAGTGCGCAAGGCGCTGGGTACCGCCGCCACTGAAGGCGCCGATTATTTTCTGACCACCCTTTTCCCCAGTAACCAATTACACATTATGGATTATAACCGGGTGGTAAAAGATTTGAACAACCACACGCCGGCTGATTTTTTAGAGCAACTGAAAGATGATTTTGATGTGGAGCAGGTAGGTAAAACAGTATACCAGCCCACGGCATTGCACACTTTTGGTATGTACCTGGATGGCAACTGGTACAAACTCACTGCAAAAAACAGCAGTTATACTAACACCCCAATTGGCGTACTGGATGTAACCATTCTGTCAGAAAAAATACTTGATAAATTACTGGCCATAAAAGATCAGCGTACCGATAAAAGGATTGATTTTGTTGGTGGTATACGCGGTCTGGCCGAACTGGAAAAAAGAGTCAATAGCGGAGAAATGAAAGTTGCCTTTAGCTTATACCCGGTGAGCCTTCCGCAATTGTTTGATATTGCCGACAGTGGCAACGTAATGCCACCCAAAAGCACCTGGTTTGAACCCAAACTACGCGATGGATTGCTAACACACCTTATCTATGAATAACTATATTTAATAATAGTTATGTATGCCGCATAAATGCTAAGGAAAAGCTAATAGCCACCTGGTTACAGCCTCCGGCAAATCATAACAAGTAACTTTATTGCCATGAAAAAGATAACAGGCTTATTGATATGTTTTATACTCGCAGCCACCTGTGGTGTATTTGCACAGGATGCGAAAGCATTGCAGGAGACAGCCAGGAATTTTTCTAAAGAAGGCGATTTTAGTAATGCCGTAATGGTGCTGAATAAAGCGCACGACCTTGAACCCAATAACCTCAGCATAAGCAAAGACCTGGCACTGGTATATTACCAAAAGGCAGATTATCCAAAAATGCAAACGGTGATAAAAGGCCTGCTGGAAAGACCCGATGCAGATGTGGATGTGTACCAGCTGGCCGGTATGTTGTACAAAGCGCTGGCCGATGGCAAGGAATGTGAACGCATATACAAAAAAGGATTGAAAGCTTTTCCGGACAGCGGCCCGCTGCTGAGCGATTATGGCGAATTGCTCTATGCCAAACAGGATTACAGCGCCATAAAACAATGGGAACATGGCATACAGGTAGACCCATCATACGCCGGCAACTATTACAATGCCGCACGGTACTATTATTTCACGCGCGATAAAGCCTGGGGACTTATCTACGGAGAAATGTTCGTCAACATGGAAAGCTTCAGCCGGCGCACCGTGGAGATAAAGCAGATGCTGGTGGAAGGATATAAAAAATTGTATACCGATGCTGACATGATGAAAAACCAGGATACTAAAAATGAATTTGTACTGGCTTTTCTGACAGCGCTCAATAAACAGGCTTCCGTTGCAAAAAACGGCATTACGCCTGAAACACTTAGCATGATACGCACGCGTTTCATTCTCGACTGGTTTGAAAAAGATGCCGCCAAATTTCCTTTTAAATTGTTTGATTACCAGCGCCAGCTGCTCAAAGAAGGCAGCTATAACGCTTACAACCAGTGGCTTTTTGGCAGCGTACAAAATACAGCCGCTTTTGAAGCGTGGACTACCGCCCACAATACCGAGTACAAACAGTTTACTGCTGCCCAAAGCAGCCGCATGTTTAAATCGGGCAAAGGACAATATTATCAGACCCCTTCAAAATAACATTGCTGCATGTAGCATTCATTGGCCCGGTTTACAACGCCGGGCTTTTTTATTCCTGCTTTTTTGGTTAATTTGGGCATGATGGTACTGATACCGCGCCGTAGAAAAAATAAATTACCTGCCGCACCAACCTGCAGCAACCGGCCCGGGGTACAAAGGTTTACAAACAAATAACGATTGCCACATCATGGAACCTACAAGATTATTCGATTGCCTTGAGTACCACCTTGAAAGAAAGCCATTGCCAGATATGCTGGCGGCCAAAGAAAGCGGCCAATGGCATACTTACAGCACACAGGATGTAAAAGACATTACCGATAAGCTGGCAGGCGGTTTACTTAACATGGGCGTTAATGGCGGAGACATGACAGAACAGGGCCGCGATAAAGTGGCCATTCTCTGCAAGAACCGGCCAGAATGGATAATGCTCGATTTAGCGGTGCAGCAAATTGGCGCCGTACTGATACCAGTATATCCTACTATTAATGTGAATGAACTGGAATTTGTTTTCAACGATGCCCAGGTGAAAGTTGTTTTTGTAAACGATGAAGATGGGTATCACAAAGTAATGAGCATCAAAGACAGGCTGCCCTCTGTGCAGGACGTTTTTTCGTTTGAACATGTAACCAACGCCCGCCACTGGAAAGATGTAGTGAATGCCGCTACAGCGGAATCAATCGCCTCCATACCATCTATTGCCAGCAAAATAAAGTATGAAGACCTGGCCACTATTATTTATACTTCCGGTACAACAGGTACGCCGAAGGGCGTTATGCTCAGTCATCAGAATATACTCAGCAATGTAATGGACAGTATGCCTTGTTTTCCGCCGGGCGATCACTTGCGGGCGCTGAGTTTTCTACCTCTCAATCATATTTTTGAAAGAATGGTTACCTACCTGTACCTCTACCGCGGCACAGCAGTTTATTATGCAGAAAGCCTGGACACCATTGGCGATAACCTTAAAGAAGTAAAACCTAACCTGTTTACAACCGTTCCGCGGTTGCTTGAAAAAGTGTACGACCGCATCATGCAAAAAGGCAATGAGCTAACGGGTACCAAAAAGAAATTGTTCTTCTGGGCACATGCACTCGCAGAAAAATTTGAAATCAATAAAAGCCAGGGGCTCTGGTACAGCATGCAACTGGCGCTGGCCAACAAACTTATATTCAGCAAATGGAGGGAAGGGTTGGGCAATAACCTGATGTGCGTGGTAACCGGTGGTGCCGCCTGCCAGGTAAGATTGATACGCATTTTTACCGCAGCAAAAATTCCGATAATGGAAGGGTATGGCTTAACCGAAACATCACCAGTTATTAGTGTAAACCGTTTTGAAGAAGCAGATAGAAAGTTTGGAACTGTAGGTCCGCTCATCAATAATGTAGAAGTAAAAATTGCGGAAGACGGCGAGATACTTGCCAAAGGCCCTAATATTATGATGGGCTATTACAAGCGGCCCGACCTTAGCGCTGAAGCCATGAGCCAGGGCTGGTACCATACCGGCGATATTGGTATGCTGGACGGACGCTTCCTCAAAATTACTGACCGGAAAAAAGAATTGTTTAAAACCAGTGGCGGTAAATATGTGGCCCCATTGCCCATAGAAAATAAACTGAAAGAATCAATGTATGTGGAACAGGTAATGGTGGTGGGTTCCGAAAGAAAATTTGTGGGGGCGTTAATTGTGCCTTCTTTTCCTAACCTGAAAGACTGGTGCCGCCAAAACAATATTACCTATACCACCAATGAAGAAATCATTCACAACCCCGCGGTAATCGCCTTATTTAAAGAGCTGGTAGAAAGTTTCAATAAATTCTTTAACCACGTAGAACAAATCAAAAAGTTTCAACTGCTTGAACATGAATGGAGCATCGATACCGGCGAAATGACGCCAAAAATGAGCATCAAAAGAAAAGTAGTACTCGAAAAATACAGGGATGCTATTGAGCGGATCTATGCCTGATCTGTTTTAAGTGTTGTGTGTTGAGTTCTTTGGCGTAGTTTTTCATGGTGCGTATAGTTTCGTAAGAATAAAAAAAGGCGCTAAACAATTAGCACCTTTTTTTTATAGCGTAAAACAATTCTTACAATAGTCGCTGAGCAATTCAACACTTACAACTTAACACTCAAAACAATTTAAGACGCTTCCTGCAGCGACTTATTCTCTACCAGCTCGCGGTCGGGTATAGAGACATCAGTCAGTTTTACTTTGCCTCTTTCTTTTCTGATTACCCTCGAAAACAGGGAAATCTCTTTATCAAACAAAAAGCGAAAGAATAATTTGGTCCATGAAGTATGGTAAGCCAATCCGTTGTAGAAGCTGCCGGCATTTTTTCTTATCTGCGGTAACCTATTCCATGGTACAGATGGAAAATCATGGTGTTCATTGTGGTAACCCACATTAAAAGCCACGGTGTTCAATATACCGTAATAGCTGTGTGTTTCCTGTTCTTCGCCGCTGGTAAGATAATGTTCCTGTATCCAGCGGGCACCCAACGGGTGCAAACCAATGGAGAAAAAGAAGCTGAACAATAAATACATGATAGCCTTCAATCCGAAGAAATAACAAATGGCCACTATAAAAATAGCCTGCAGGGCAAAATTGGCAGCCACCCATTTATCAAATGGCTTGATTTCTTTTAACCGGGAAATACGGAATAACTGAAAGATGGGGTAGAACAGCAACCAGATCACTTTGCCAATAAAATAATTATTGATCAGTTTTGCTTCCCATTTATTGGGCAGATCTGCATCCAGTTCATGTATACCCTGAAAGGAATGGTGTTTAATGTGGTACCGTTCAAAAGAAATAGAGCTGGGAAACAGTTGCGGCATATTGGCCACCATACCAGCCCAGCGGTTAGCAGCCCGATTTTTAAAAAGCAAATGGTGGGCGCACTCGTGTATCATTACAAATAAGGCATGGTCTGCAAAAGCGCCGAGTAAATAGGCGCCGCCTACCACCAGCCACCACGACTGATCTCTCAACAGCCAGGCCATCACAACCTGAAAAGCAACAATGCCCAGTATTACAAAAATGGTTCTGGGGTTTTTGCCAATCAGTTTACGCATTTCAGGATGTTGCTGCAAGATCTGCTTGGTGCGCGCACGGTGTGGTTCCTGTTTATCTGAGTGCGTAAAATCAAATTTTCTACCCATTGTAGTAATAGTATAATGTTGAAAAGTGCGCTAAGATACCGATATAAATTCAAAAATACTTAAGGCCCTTTTAATGGTGTGACTATTAACATTTTGTAAGACAATTTGCCGCATAAAAATGTTCTGAAAAACACAAAAAAACCACTGGTAGACACCAGTGGTTTGTAAAAACAGCTAAAACTATACCTATTTAAAAAATAATTTGATGATATCCTTTTCATTGGTCTGCTGGTTTACCACAAGCAGATAGTATACGCCGGAAGCTATTGCTGCAGGACGGTCTATGGTTTTGGTATCGCCCGGTCTTACTGAATATGTATTGTGCAGGATCATTTTTCCGTCTGCACCCACCAGGCTTACCTGGTAATTGGCGGCCGATTGCGGGCGGAAGCGTATGGTAAATGACGCAGCTACAGGATTTGGCATCACAGAAACAGATACTTTGCCCTGTTTGGTAACGGTTTCCACATCGCTGTAAGCAATTGTACCGTTTGGCTTTATGATGCGCAGCCTGTAATAATTTTTACCTGTTACAGCACTGATATCTGAAAAGAAATACTGGCTGGATGCAAAACGGTTATTAGAAGAAACCACCGCGCTGCCAATTTCTTTGAAGTTGATGCCATCTGTACTACGTTCCACAATAAATGATTTTGCATCAAAGGCTTTTACAGTTGCCCATTTCAGTTGTACATTTTCTTTTTCAAGCAATGCATTGAACGACAAACCATTTGTTGCCAGCAGACCGCCACACATACCCGTTACATGAAAAGTTGATACCTTTTGCAAGCAACCATTGTTTACAGACATTACGTTTACATACATGCCCGTGTCTGAAGGGAGTAAGTAAGGTATAGTATGCGTTTGATTGTTTGATACCAATACACTATCGGTATCACTCGTTTTCTTATACCATGTATAGCTGGCATTGGCAATAGTGTCTACGGAAAGGCTGATATCATTGTAATAACAATCTGACGATGCCGTAATAATGGTATTGGCAAGCGGCAGAATACTTGCATCGTTAATAGTGGCATTACCGCAGGCATCAGTCATGCGCAAGCGCACCAGTGAATATGTTGTACCGTTGTTGATGCCAAATGTAGAACCCACTTGCGGCGCTTGTGTAATAGCTGGAAATGAAGGGCTGCTTCCTATTATCTCGTAGGTAAAAGGGGCCAATCCACCAGACGCTGCTGCACTTACACTAAAATTATTATTGTTACACTGGTATACCGCACTCTGATCAAGGTTAGGGTAATTGTATGGCCTTAAGTTGAAAGTATCATACACAATAGTGGCGCATCCCTGCAATGTATACCTGATAACATAGTCTGCAGGCTGCATATTTGAGAATGTAAAGTTAGAACCGCTTTGCGTTGTAAAATTAATAGCCACCGGTGTACCATCTCTGCTAATGATGGAAGGTGTAACCGCACCACCGCTGAATTGTGCATTCACCAGTAAATCACCTGAACCGTTGAGCCATAAGCCGCCAGGGCATTTTGAATTAGCATTAACGCTTTTGTTCAATGTATAAGTAAGCGGTGTAACGTTGGCAGAATCTATACCGGCGCAGGCGCCATAAGCTATTACCTTGTACTGGTAACCCGTGGGCAAACCGGCAAGGTTTGAGATAGTGGTAACGGCTGTACCAGAGCTGGTAGCGCTAACAAGGGCTCCCCATGGATTGTATACATTAATAGTGTAAGGAGCAATACCATTGCTGATACTAACGGTAAGGTTGGTTCTGCCAATGGTGCAGGAAGCTGCTGAGCTAAGGCCAACGCTGATGGGCGTAGCACTGGCTGAAAAGCAACGTGTAAAAGCGGTATCATAACAAGTATTAACCACTTGTATGCAGTAAGCGCCGTAGGGTATATTGTTGAACACACCGGTGTTGTTACTGTCGATAGCAGTACTGCTATTGTCTAACAGATAATACCTTGGATTGGTAAGGTTAGACTGACCTGTAACACTGGCACTAAAGGTTGTACAAGCCTTGTTGTTGATAGTAACTGTTGTTCCTACCGCGGGCACAGGCACGGTGGCACTGAAGCAACGCTGAATGGTAGTATCATAGCAGCTGCCATCATTTTTCATTTGTATGCAGTAATTGCCATACGCCAGGTTATTAAATTGACCGGTGCTGTTGCTATCTATAATTACGCTGTTGTTATCAATGAGGTAGTACCTGGGTGCAGTAAGGTTTTGCTGACCGGTAATACTTGCTGTAAAGCCGGCACAGGTTCTGTTTGATACGGCCGCGCTGCCAATGGCAGGTGTGGGGGCACCAACGGTAAAGCAACGTTGAATGGTAGTATCGTAACAAAGCGGGTCATTTTGTATTTGCATACAGTATGTTCCATAAGCCAGGCCGTTGAATACACCGGTAGTGTTACAAGTTATTACCGTACCCAGGTGGTCGTACAGGCAATACTGCGGGTTTACCATATTGGCCTGCCCGGTAACACTGGCAGTAAAACTGGCGCAGGTAAGGTTTGAGTAGCTGATGGTGGTGCCTACCAGCGGCCTCGCTTTTCTTTGTGTAAAGCAACGTGTAATGACTGTTCCTGTACAGCCGTCGGTAATATTAATGCAATAGGGGCCGTAGGGGATGTTTGCAAACACACCGGTTGTATTGCAATTAACAAGTGTATTGGTGCTGTCATACAAACAGTACTGCGGGCTTGCCAAATTTTGCTGACCGCTGATGGTGGCAGTAAAACCAGTACATACCATATTGCTAATACCCACGGTGGCGGCAACAGCAGGAACAGGTTGTGCAACCGTAAAGCAACGGCTGAAAGTTGTATCGTAACAATTATCTCTTACCGTAATGCAGTAAGCGCCGTATGCTACATTATTAAATACCCCTGATGCGTTACACGCTATCAGCGTATTTGCGCTATTGTATAAACAATATTGCGGGCTGGTAAGGTTTTGTTGCCCCGTTACGGTAGCAGTAAAGTCAGTACACTGGTAATTATTGGTGGTTACCGATGCGTTTACATTAGGGATGGCACCATCTGAATAGTTAAGTGTTCTGATGTTACCGCAACCGTCTTTTACCACTAACGTGGCACGGCGTGCGATGCCTTTGTAAAAAGTGAACGACCTGTTAGAAGACCAGATAGTATCTCCCGGTGTAAGGGTGGCACCGTATGTAAATGTATTGAATACAGAACCCGAAGCGTTTGTATTTCCCCTGTTATCAGATGCGGCAATGGTTACCGCAGCACTATCACAGGCAGGTTTAAATACTGCGGAAAGCGATGGGGTCCAGCTATAGTTTGAAATGGTCATTACCCTGGTTTGTAAACCGCCGCATGAATCGCTCAGTTGTATATAGTAGTCGCCTGCAGTAAGGTTATTAAAAACACCGGTAGTGTTAGATACGCCGGTATTGGACGCAGAAGGCGCCACTATAGTAAAATTAAAAGGTGCCCTGCCATACTGCAGGTTACTAACGGTAATGCTGCCGTTGGCCGCATTAAAGCAACTTACATCAGTGGCGCTCAGGTTAAAGCGGGGATCCTGGTAGTTGCCGCCTACTACCACACCGGTTTGTTCGGCGGTACAGGCCGTTGATATATCTTTTACTTTAACTGAATAGGTGCCAGGCTGTAACCCGTCTATAATATTAGAAGACGTACTGCTGTTGTAAGTACCGCCAGTTACAGTATAATTATAATTTCCCGATCCGCCCGTAATGGTGACCGTTATAACGCCGGTAGCCTTACAGCGTGAATCTGCTGTGGTAACAGAAATATTCAACTGGCAGGTTTGTGCCCGCAGCGTTTCTGTAAAGAAGCACAGTAATATAATACTGCACAAAGTGATAAAAGAGTAGAATTGTTTCATAGCATCGTTTTTTATTTAACCCTGATAAGTATTTATCTTTATTAGTATTTAGAATTGTTCTGTAAAAAAGTGATATATACTTAATTGGGTGTACCGTATTTTCTGCAGTAATATTAGTAGCAATACGCCTGCGGCACAATGCTATTTAGATAATCAGACTGCTCGGTTTGTCGCGTAAAGCACAATCAATTGTATTGCAGGTTGTTAAAAATGAGCGGGCAGGGATGGTTTTCGACGAAGCGAAGCAAAAGCACGATGAGTAGAAATTAAGTGGAAGCCTAGTGATTTATTAGGTAGTATATTAGTTATTACTATAAATATTCAAATAGGTGGGTAGCGAGGAATTATCTGCATGATTATTATCTACTTGCAATCATTATTATAGGGTATCTCATAACATAGTGTAAGTAATAACGGTTGAAAGTATTAAATGTGGCAAATGCGATATGTTTGTAATAAGTAAAAAAATATTATGAGACTATATATATTGCTTGTGGGTGTGATTGCCTTTTCAATGACCAGTTGTTCTGTGCAAAATAAAGTGCCGAAAGCCACCGCTTTATTTAACGGAAAAGATCTCAGTAACTGGACTATCAAAATAAAAGATCATCCGCTGAACGAGAACTATGGTAATACTTTTCGGGTATCAGATGGTGTTATGAAGGTGAGCTATGACCAGTATGATGATTTCAAAGAACAATACGGACATATATTCTCCAATAAAAAACTATCTGCCTACCTACTGGTAGTGGAGTACCGGTTTACCGGCGAGCAAGTAAAAAACGGGCCGGGCTGGGCCATCCGAAACAGCGGTGCCATGCTGCAATGCCAGCCCCCGGAAACAATGGACCTGCACCAGGATTTTCCGATCTCGCTTGAAGAACAATACCTGGGCGGCAATGGTAAAGATGAAAGATCGACCGCCAATCTTTGTACGCCTGGCACTAATGTGGTGCTGGACAAATCGCTTTATACACAGCACTGCGTCAACTCGCGCTCCAAAACATACCACGGAGACCAGTGGGTGCATGTTGAAGCCCTTGTGTTGGGCGATTCAATCATTAAACATATTGCAGGCACAGATACGGTGCTGGTGTATGAAAAACCGCAATACGATGGCCGCGATAAATGGGTAAAACAGGCAGGCTATAAAAATGGCGATTTAATCAAAGAAGGCTATATCTCTTTACAAAGCGAAAGCCATCCCATTGAATTCAGAAAAGTTGCCGTGTATAATTTGGAACGCTACATGCACAACCCCGAAAAACTCAGTAGGGCGATTGCACTATTGCAAACAAGAAAAAATAAATAAACGAATCGGCTCCATAAGAGCGCGCACGGTGTGCAACTAACTTTCTTATGCCGGTTCAGTTACGGTTATGGTAATCAACCGTAGTGCGCAAAGGCATAAAACGATAAAAATTATTTATCTTCCGCCATATGGATGCGGTCTTACCGAACAATAAGTCTCCCCGGCAACTCAGAATTGTTACCAGTATCTACTTTTTTATTTCGGGGTTCAGTTATTCTACCTGGGCTTCCAGAATACCTTCCATACAACAGCATTTGCATCTTAATGAAGCGCAACTGGGCGTTGTGTTGCTGGCAATGCCTGCGGGCCTGGTGGTAACACTACCTGTTACCAGCAAATTGCTGGGCCGTTTTGAAAGCCGCTGGATAATGTTTATAGGAGCATTAGCCTTTAATTTTCTGCTGGCGTTGCCCGGGTTTGTGATTAATACCCTGCAGTTGATAATGGTATTATTTTGTTTTGGCTCTGCCCGCAATCTCATGAACCTGTCGTTGAATACCCAGGCAGTAGATGTACAGAGCCTGTATAGCAGGTCGATACTAACCACCATGCATGGTATCTGGAGTTTGGCTGGTTTTGCCGGTGCCGGTCTGGGCTACCTGATGGTATTGTTTTCTATTTCTACGGAATGGCACCTGCTTGCGGTTAGCCTTGTTATGATGATAACTGCTGCAGTTTCTTTCCCGTACACTCTTGAAAAAAAACCTGCGCCACAAACAAAAAAGCCGGTGTTTTCTTTGCCGGATAAGCAAATGATGAAATTTGCCCTGACTTGTTTTGGCGTAATGGCGTGCGAGAACATCATGTACGACTGGAGTGGTATTTATTTTTTAAAGGTGGTGCATTCTTCTAAAGCTGCTTCTATTGGTGCTTATGTTATCTATATGGTTATGATGACCATTGGGCGTTTTGTGGGCGATAAACTGGTAGATGTTATCGGTATAAAAAAATTACTGACCTATTCCGGCTGGTTAATTTTTGCGGGGCTGCTGATAACGGTGGTGCTGCCCTTTCAGATTAGCGCCGGGTTCGGTTTTGCTTTAGTGGGGTTGGGTGTATCGTGCGTTGTGCCGCTGGTGTTCAGTATTGCCGGAAAGATTAAGGGCGCAAATACCGGCCAGTCGCTGGCAGCTATTTCCACCATTGGTTACCTGGGTTTTTTACTGGTGCCGCCCATGGTGGGTTTTATTGCACAGGCCACCAATTTGCAATGGTCCTTTGCCGTTATAGCAGCAATGTCTGTTATTATTATTTACAACGTGTCCAAACTTCCCGATGTGGCTGCCAGCGGAAAAGATATTGTGCAGGTAGAGGAGATGTAATTATTTGTTATCAGTATAAGCTTTCATCAATGGCCTTGCTGATATTTTGCAAACCCGTTTCAAAAGTTGCTGCATCCGTCCAGCCAAAGCCAATGCGCATGTAACTATCTGGCATGGCAAACCAATGGCCGGGCCCTACCATGGTTTTATACTTCTGTAATAGTAAGCGGTAAAATTTCGGGGTGTCTATTGCCTGCGGGTCTGCAAACCATGGAAAGCAAACCACGCCGCCTTCCGGCACCACAGCCGCCAGGCGTTTTTCCTGCTGTAGCCATGCGCAAAGCAGCTCAAAGTTTTTCATGACCTTTTCATTAATAGCTAATGCAAATTTTTCTTTTTGCAGGTAAAACTGGTAAGCGCATGCTTCATCAAGGGCAGAGTTGCTGATATAGATCATTTCTTTTGCCGCCAGAAACTGTTCCATCAATTGTGCATCCTGCGTAAGCAGCCAGCCAATTCGTAAGCCTGGCAACCCATACGCTTTTGACAATGATGCCACACTAATAATTTTTTTACTGCGCGATGCCAAAACCGGGTAAAGTGTTGCAAACCCTGCGTTGCGGTACGTTTCATCTGCCAGTAACCAAACGTTGTGCTTTTCGGCAATGGCTGTAATTGCCTGCAGTTCTGCTTCGGTCATCAGCATACCGGTGGGGTTATGGGGCGTAGTAATGCTGATTAGTTTTGTATTGGTCTGTATGGCGGCTTCAATATCGGCTATTGGTACACGCCAGTTGCTTTCCTGCTGCAGGCGTATATAGGTAATGGCGCAACCAATGGTTACCGGCACCTCAATGTTGGTGGCATAATTGGGTTGTATAACTATTAAATGATCTGCTGCGGTAAGCAATGCGGTATTAATGATAAAAAGTGCGCCCGCAGCGCCATTGGTAAGCAATGCCTGGTCTTCATGCAATAGTCGCGCGTCTTGCGCAATAAGTTTTCTTAAACCGGCATGCCCGCGGTGGGCAACGTATTCAAGCTTTAGCTGGGTAAGATCGGTATTCAGTTCATGAAAATGCAAATCAGTAACGGAGCTTTCTGCCAGGTTATATAAAATGGTATCGTACCCGGTTTCTTCGGGCGATTCCTTTTCTATGGGCATGCGTTTGTAGAACATGAAACAAATTAATAATTAAGAATTAATAATTAATAATTCTTTTGCTCAGTGGGGGAGTGGGCACTGCAAAACAAAAGCCAGTCAGCCGCAGATTAGCCCGGTACATAATCAACATATAGAATTATTGGTGTTCGGGAAAAACTATCTTACTTTCCGAAGACCCGGTTGCAGCAAAGGCTTTCAGTGATTTACACAATCGGAGGCTTGCAATTGTAAGACCTGATACCAGTACGCTTTGAGATGCCTCATTCGCGCCTTTGTTGTTGTTTCGCGCCTTTGTTGGTGTTTTCACCAACAATACGTTGTGTGGCAAATTCAACATTTAAAATTATTGGTGTGCGGGAAAAACTATCTTACTTTCCAAAGACCCAGTTGCAGCAAAGGTTTTCAGTGATTTACACAAGTGGAGGCTTGCAATTGTAAAACTTGATACCAGTACGCTTGGAGATGCCTCATTCGCGCCTTTGTTGGTGTTTCGCGCCTTTGTTGGTGTTTTCGCGCCATTGTTGGTGTTTTCACCAACAATACGTTGTCGCAAATTCAACATTTAAAATTCAACATTCAAAATAAAGTCTGTACCGCTACACAGACAACGCCTTGCTGTATTTATTGCGGTATTGGGCAGGAGAGAGGCCCGTAATTTTTTTAAACGTAGTGCGAAATGCTTTTGTATCTGTATAGCCAACATTGTACATCACTTCCGTTACATTTTCACGCGATGACTCCAGGCCTTTTTTGGCGGCTTCCATTTTTACGCGCTGAATGTATTCTACCACTGTATTGGAGGTGGCTTTTTTAAACCTGCGTTCCAGGTTGCGGCGGCCAAGCGCCAGCATAGACGCCAGCTGATCTACGGTTATCTTCTCTTCAAAATTGTTTTCTATAAATTCCTGGGCTTTTTTTACCGGCTCATCAGTATGTGATTTCTGCCCCTGAAAAATAAGAAAGGGGCTTTGGCTGATGCGGTCTATATCAATCATAAATGCTTTAGCAGTAAGTACGGCAATATCGCGGCCAGCATATCTTTCTACCAGGTACAACACAAGGTTAAGGTATGCGTAAGCCCCGCCACTGGTGTAGATGCCGTCTTCTTCGGTAATAATTTTATCATCTACCAAATTTACATCCGGAAACATAGCCCTGAATTCATTTACAGACGTCCAGTGCGTGGCGCATTGTTTTCCTTTTAATAAACCGGTAGCCGCCAGAAAAAATGCGCCAATGCAAAAACTTACCAGTTCGGCGCCGTTGTTGTATTGCTCAGTAATCCACGGTAAAAAAGCCGCATTGTCTTTCAACGCTTGTTTAAAATCGCCGTGAATGGCCGGTATAAAAATCATATCCGTTTTGGGAACGTCTTTAAGCAACAGGTCAGGATTGATGGTAAACAATCCGCTGGTTTGTTTGGTTTCTTTTTCAATGCCAACCAGGTGTACATCAAACAAGGGCGGCCTTTCCATCAGCTCCAGGAACTTGTTTACCTGTATCAGTATGTGATGTGTGCCATCAATGTTACTCAAACTGCTGTGGCCAAGCGGCACAATGATTGAAACATGTTTCATGTGGTAAATATAAAAAAAATACTTGTCGCAAACGCCCCACTTTATTGGCGTACTTACACCCTTGATTCTATTTTCTGCCGATGTACGTTTGCAACGTATCAAAAACACGTTTATGGATACATATACATTATTGCACGATGTGGCATTGTTTGGTGGTAAGGTAGCAACATTTCCGGAAGGAGTAGAAAAGGCCTTCACCGCCATGATGCAACAGCTGTCCGAAGAGCAACCCCGCTCTTACTACGGGCTCAGTCATATGGATGAAAAAGGCAACGTATGTTATTTTGCCACAGCAGAAGAAAAAACTGCGGGCGAAGCGGAGCGTTATGGATATGAAAAATTTATGATTCCAAAGGGGCATTACCTGTCAGCAAAGCTGACCGACTGGATGAGCAAGACCCATTGCATAAAAGATATTTTTCATGACATGATGCAGGATGCCCGCGCCGATCTGAGCAGGCAATGCATAGAATGGTATAAAGATGATCATGAAATGTTCTGCCTGCTGCAGATAGACCCGGTAAAAGAATTGTTTTTGGAAGTAGACCAGGCAACAACAGAATTGATGGAGTTGTTGCTGCCGCTGACGCAGGCGCAAATTAATGTGGTTCCGTTTAAAGACAGCTGGACGGCCGCGCAACTGGCTACGCATATAACCAAATCAAACAATGCCATTTTGCAGGCAATGGATATGGAAGGAAAAACGGCCGCAAGAAAACCAACGGAGCGTATTGGCGAACTAAAAAAAATATTTTTGGACTTTAGCCATAAGCTCAAGTCGCCTGATTTTATTTTGCCACCCGCTGGTGTATACAACAAAGAAACTATGCTGGTAGCATTGCAAAAATCGAATAGTGCATTGCAGCAGAAACGCGCAGCGGTAAACCTGTCGGAAGTAATTGAATATTCAGCCTTTGGGCAAATTAGCAGGCTTGAATTGTTTTATTTTGTATTGTTTCATACCCGGCGACATATTCACCAGTTAAAAAATATAGTTGGGTATTTAAATGCAGAAAGTAAAAGTCAACAGTAAAAACCGCCTTTCACTTAGCATACGTCGGTTAAAACCTCCGGCCATCGGCGTAACATTCGCTGAAGGTTGGCGGACAATTCCAAAATAATCTGCGCATCGGCGGCCACTGGTTTGACGTATTTTTGCAACCCAATGGGCGTATTATGATTGCAAAAAACAATAGAACCAAACGACAGGATTTTTTTCTGATTTTAATGCTCGGCGCATTAAACACGGTTACGCCGTTTTCAATTGATATGTATTTGCCCGGCTTTCCGCAGATAGCCCGCGATTTGCATACCACCATTGGCAATGTGGCATTGTCTGTATCCACATACTTCCTCGGTTTTGCAGTAGGGCAGTTGCTGTACGGCCCCCTGCTCGACAGGTTTGGCAGAAAACGCCCGCTGTATATCGGCCTCACATTTTATATAGCCGCTTCATTTGCGTGTATTGCAGTTGATTCCATTAACCTGTTTTTGTTTTTCCGTTTTTTACAGGCGCTTACCGGTTGCGTGGCCGCAGTTGCCGCAATGGCCATGGTGCGCGATTTTTTTCCGGTGCAGGAAAGCACTAAAATTATTTCGTTGCTGGTGCTGATACTTGGGGTATCTCCATTACTGGCACCTACTATTGGTGGGTTTGTTATTACTTCATTGGGATGGCATTGGGTATTTGTTTTGCTGGCGCTCATTGTATTGCTAATCCTATTGGTGATTATTTTCTTTTTGCCGGAAGGGCATCCGCCAGATACAACTGTTTCTTTAAAGCCGGAGCCCATTATAAAAGGCTTTCGGGAAATTCTGCAGAAAAAGCAGTTCTATGTTTACGCGCTGGCGGGTACGTTTTCGTTTGCAGGTCTTTTTGTGTACGTAGCAGGGTCACCCGCCATATTTATGGATGAGTTTCATGTAAGTGCCAATGTCTATGGCGGCATCTTTGCGTTACTTTCTGTGGGCTTTATCGGCGGAAGCCAATTGAACCATGTATTATCACGTCACTGGTCGGGCGAAACAGTTTTTAGAACCACACTTATTATACAGGTTTGTAGTGCTATTGTATTTTTTACAGGGGCCTACAATGGATGGTTTGGATTGCCGGCAACCATCGGCTGCCTGTTTGTAGTGCTGTCATGCGCTGGCCTTACTTACCCCAATGCAGCGGCAATAGCCTTGGCGACGTTTTCTAAAAATGCAGGCAGCGCATCGGCATTGCTAGGTTTTATACAGTTGGGCATTGGCGGTTTAATTTCATCCGGCGCGGGCTTTCTGCCATTTAAAGGCAGCATTGCCACTGCTATTACCATGCTGGCCTCATCATTGGTGGCGTTGTTGATTTTATCTGTGGGCAGGGCCGGCATTGATAAAACTGCCATACGCAGTATCCGGGTTTCAAAAGAAGATATGATTGCATGATAAGTTAAAGATCAAATATGCATGGCATTGTATAGCTGCTAAGAAAATGTCGCAATTTCCCCTTAATATGTCGCATCTGCAACCCATGTAACCAAAACGTTTCATATAATTTTGAGATGGTAAGGTTGTATATATTTATTTATGAGAAGAGATGCGTTCCAGGCGATAGCCGACCCCACCCGTCGAGAGATTTTAAGCATAGTAGCCAATCGCTCTCTCAATATTAATGCACTGGCAGAAAATTTTGACGTCAGCCGTACTGCTATCTATAAGCATATTAAAATATTAACGGAGTGTGGACTCATAATAATAAAACAGCAAGGCCGTGAGCGTTATTGCGAGGCCAGAATGGAGAAATTGCATGAAGTATCCAGTTGGGTAGACCAATACAGCGTCTATTGGTATACGCGCCTTCATTCGCTTGAACTGTACCTGAAACAAATGCGCGCCGCACAAAAAGCAACCGGCCGCGGAAACAATGAACCGAAGCAGAAAAAAAATTTGATTCGAAAAAGGAAGGTGTCCAATGCCCATTAAGAAGAATAGGTGCACAAAAACATCAGCATAAAAAGGTCAACAACTAAACCAAACATATATGAGTATTCTATTGGGCATTCTTGGCGGAGTAGCCGCCCTGGTAATATTGCTTCTGATCATTGCGTTGTTTACAAAAAAAAGCTATGTAATTGAAAGGGATGTAGTAATCAACCAACCGGTACAAACCGTATTTGATTACATCAAATTTATAAAGAACCAGGATAATTACAGCGTTTGGAACAGGATTGACCCCGCCATGAAAAAAACCTATACCGGTACCGATGGAACTGTTGGTTTTACCTATGCATGGGATAGCGCCAATAAAAAGGCAGGGAAAGGCGAACAGCAAATTACCAGCATTCAGCCAAATGAAAAGTTAGGCATGGCCATTCATTTCATAAAGCCTTTTGAGGGATTAGCGGATGTGCATATGACAACCACTGCCTTGTCTGCCACGCAAACAAAAGTACAATGGGGCCTTGCCAGCAAAATGAACTACCCCATGAATATTATGCTTTTGCTCATGAATATAGAAAACATGCTGGGCAAAGATCTGGCCACCGGCCTTAATAACCTGAAAGACATTCTTGAAAAGTAGACAACGTGCAACGTTATTTAATAACCACAACTCAATACAATAAAAACAACGCAATATGAATATCAATCCTTATTTAAATTTTCCCGGTACTACTGAGCAGGCGTTTAACTTTTACAAATCAGTATTTGGGGGAGCGTTTACCACATTGCAGCGCTTTAAAGACACCCCAGAAGGTGATAAACTGGGTGCCGCAGTGCAAGAACAGATCATGCATGTATCACTGCCAATAGGCCAGGGCTATATTTTAATGGGTAGCGACGCACCTGCCGAAATGGGTTTTTCACTTAAACAGGGTAATAATTGTTATATAGCCATTAGCCCAGACAGTAAAGAAGAGGCCACACGTATCTTCAACGGACTCTCAGCCGGCGGAAAAATTGAAATGGAACTGCAGGATACTTTCTGGGGTGCCTACTACGGTTCCTTTACTGATAAATTTGGCGTATGCTGGATGGTCAACTACGCAAAGCCGCAATAGTCAAACAGCGTCCACCCTTACATTCATTTTAAAAAATTAAAAACAACAATACAATATGAAAAAGCTGAATATTCTTTACTGGGTTTTTACCGGGCTCTATGCCATTTTTATATTCGTCACTTCTATACCCAATATAATGGCCAATGCACAATCTGTTGAGTTAATTGTAAAGCAGTTGGGTTATCCCCTGTATTTTCTTCCATTTATTGGCGTAGCCAAATGTTTGGGTGCAATTGCTTTGGTTATACCTGGTTACCCGCGTATAAAGGAGTGGGCATACGCCGGATTAACATTTGATTTAATAGGCGCTGTTTATTCTTTTATTGCCATTGGTATTCCTATAACAAACTGGCTGCCCATGCTGCTTTTTTTCCTGGTATTGGGCCTTTCTTATTTCTTCTATCACAAAAGATTAAAAGCCCGGGCGCTGACAGCCGGGGTCTAAAAACCGGTTATATGATTGAAGTGTTTAAAACAAATATTGAAGAGCGGTCGCAGGCCGAAGTGTTAATTGCATTGCTGGTTGACCATTTCCCGGGTCACCGCATCAATGTAGACTTGCACGATTGCGATAAAGTACTCCGCATAGAAGGCGGTAATTTTGTACCGGCGCGCATTATGACACTCGTAGAACAACATGGGTTTATGTGCAGCCTGCTTGAGTAATAATGGTATCATTACACTAATACTATCAAAAAAAGGAGGCCATAGGCTTCCTTTTTTGTCGTAAAAAGACAATCCGCTTTTGTGTGGGTTGTTTAAAAATTGAGACTAACGGTTTTTAAAGACTCGCCAGCCGTAAACGGCTCATAATACCACGATTCTCCAACGTTCTCCAGCGTGTAATAAAATCCTGTACTAAGTGTTGTGTTGTTATTGCCCGGTACTTTTTTTTCTATAACCAGTTTATTGGAGGCGGTGGGCAAATTTTTGAGCGCGATGGGTGCCAAAACTGAATCCCAGATAGGTGTATTGCCAGCCACCATGCGTAGCTTCACTGTTACCAACGTATTGTTGTTGGTGTAATCTTTAGAAGTAAATAACGCATACCGCACAGTTCTTTCAGTGGGTGTACCGTGCGGCGGTTTATCCGTATTTTTTTTACATGATGGCAATACTGCTGCCAATAATGCCACTACTATTACAGTATTCAATTTCATAACAAAGCGATTTGATGATATAGAACTGCAAAATTATTCATCAACTGTGCGCAACATTGCTGTACATGAGATGAATTGTTGTTTTTGGAGGATGAATTGCTGGGAACCGCCTGGTTCAATTAAATAAAACACCGTAACCATCCAGGCTACGGTGTTGATTGGGAAAGGAAAGGATACTAATGGTTTTTATTTGTATGAACTGGTGGCTGGATGAAAGTTCTTCCAGGAATGCCAGAACTCCTGGTACGATTGTACCGTGATTAACTGGTTTCCTTTTAACGCGCCGTCTGTACATGTACCGTTCATATTCCAGGTTGAACCTGTATTGGTATCGGTAAGTGTATTTTTCGGTTTGTTTTTTTGGAACTGAAGTGATTGCCCGTTTACCTGCCGGCTCCATACATGAAATGATGCGGTGTCATTTTCCAGTGCAACTACAAGCGGTAAACTGGGCAATGAATCTGCAATGAGCTCTTTGCTCACTAGTGTGTTCCAGTCGTATGCTTTTGCAGTGCCATTGTGCACTACCCCAACCACCCATGATTTTGGTTGCCAGGAAGCTGAATCCCTTTTTTCAAGTGACCCTTTAATGGTGCCCTTGTTATAACCCGCAAGGCCTTTATACCTTTTGTTGTACAGGGTATCTGGTTCAAGCACGGTAGAATTGGGGTATAAACGCATCCAGGCGGCCAGCGTTAATTGCTGCGATGGAATTTCTGATAATGATTTTCCTTTTAACGGCCCTGCAATGGCAATACCGGTTGCCTGTTGCCACCAGCTCTTAGTGGTGGCATCTTCAAACATGGCATTGAAATGATCCATGCCAACCAGCCTGAACGTTTCCGGCTTTCCATTTACTACCGGGCTAAACACGCGGCCGGTTCTGCACACCGTGCAATAGGTAATGATGGCCGGTGTGTTGCCAATTGTATCGCTCACCTGGTGGTGATAGCCTATAATCTGAATGGGGAATGCTTTTGCTTCGCCATTAATGGCCACGCCAATTACCAGCACTGTATCTGCCCCGGATAGATTGGCAGCTGCAAAGTTTTTGTTTTTCGGCTGGTAAAACATTTTATCTGCTTCAAACCGGAAGTTGACATTGTAAAAGATAAACGCAAACAATATCAGCACCAATGCCAGTACTATTTTTTTCCAAAGTTTTTTGCCGCGGAATGTTTGTACCAGTGGCACTGCAATCAACACCAGCAATACAATTCTCAGCCAAATAATGTTTCTGCCCAGCCAATAGGCAAAACCAATGGTTTCGGCTTTCTGGCTGCCGGGGAAGGGCATAATAAAATATACCCTTGCAATCTCTGCTGCAAACAACAGCAATAAACCGGTAATTAATATGAAACGTTTCATGGTTATTTTTTTTCCATTGAAGGTCGGCCAATGGTTAGCCTGTCAAACACTGTTTATTGTTCTGTTACCGGTAATGGAAATTTATCCCATACATCATCACCTGCCCTGTCAATTGGTAATTGCGCCAGCAGGTTATACCTGCGCATGTCTACCCAGCGGTGGCCTTCATAAAAAAGAGAATACCTGCGTTGTTTCAGCATTTCGGTAAGCAGCGCTGCCTGTGAAACAACACCGCTGTATGGCGCCAATCCGTGCCCGGTTCTTATTTTATCAATGGCTTTCACGCCTTCTGCCAGAACATTTTTTTGAATGTTGGCTTCGGCATAAATAAGTATCAGCTCTTCGTTCCTGATAATGGGTATGGGTCCGGTGCTGGAAGTATATACCCACACATCGCGGTTAGAAGAAAGGTTACTCAGTGAAGCAGTAGCCGTACGCAACGTTGCTTTGTTGATCCTGTCGTCGTTTGCTTCTATATCTGTTGCATAAGACGGATGCGCCACTCTTATTTCGCCCGACTGGTTTTGCGGTATAAACATAGGGTTGAGCTGGTCGCCCGAGCCAGTACCAAATACATGGCTGACACCCAGGTTAAAGCTTTTATCAATTCCGTAAAATGAACCGGCGAGTGCAGTTAATGCGGCATCCCAGTTTTTTTGGTAGACCGCCACCCGCGCTGCCAGTGCACGGTTTACACTCAGCAAGCCGGCTGCATCGTTCAAATTGCCAAAGCCTGCCAATGGAAATGACACCGTAGCGCCGGTAAGATCAGTCTTGGCAGAATCCAGCAATGATGCAATGGCAGCCAGTCCGTCTGTATAGGTCACAAATGCGCCGAGGTTGTCTGGGTTGTCTACGTTTATTCTTACACCGTTTGTATAGGTAAGGTTAAGGTTGAGCAATAACTGGTACGCTTTAATGGTTCTTGCAAAGCCTTTGTATCCGCTTTTTTGGGCTGCGGAAATGGTAGTGGCATTGTCTGCTGCCTGTATGAGTACATTGCAATTTTTAACGGCGCGGTAACGGGCTGCCCATGGCTGGGTAATATAAAAGTTACTGCTGCTTAACGTACCATTGTTGGCGCCCAGCAAATCTGTTACATACCGGGGTTCAGAGCCAGAAAAGCGATAACCCTCCCGGCCAATGGTGCCCACATCATCCAGGTACATGTTCAATACATTGCGCATGCCGGATTCGGTGCCGCTCACCAGATTGTTGAGTTCGTCTTTTGTAGCATCCTTTAAAAAATCTTCTACAGTAGGACTGTTCAGGTTGCCGTAATCTTTTTTACAGGAACTAAAAAGAAGACCGGTGCCGGCAACAAGAAGTATTAGTATGATGGTATTTTTTTTCATGTAATTTTTTTTAAACGATCATGTCAATAAGCTGTCTTCGTAATGGTTGTTAAAAATCAACAGTAAGGTGAAAGTCGGCTCTTTTTACTGTAGGGTATGGGTCTACGTCCACACCGGTAGAAAAGCCGGTTCCAAAATTTGACACTTCCGGATCGTAAGATTTGTATTTGGTAACGGTGAAATAATTGGTGAGCGATACACCTGCACGTATGCCTTTAATAAATTTAACCGGTAACTGCGTAAATGAATAGTACAATCCCACCTCACGCAGGCGCAGGTAACCTGAGTTTTGTACAAATTCTTCTGCAGTGGTGCCTACCTTGGTTATCCGGTATACACCATCGGGTAATCCTGCTTTATTGGTAACCTTGTCAAAGTCTGCACTCGTGCCGCCAAAGTCATTTTGAAGGGTAGTGAGGTTTACATTCTGGCCGCCAGCTTTCAGGTGCATCAGGAAGCGGAAACTTAGTTTGTTCTTTAACGTTAGTTCATTGTACGTATTCATCTGGAACCTTGGTTCAGCATCGCCCAGTTTGCCTACACCCTGGCCGTTAAGCCCCAGTATTTGTGTGGCAGATTGCCCTTGCTGTATTTGAAACGAACCCAGCACATAGCCAAATGAGCCCTGCGGAATAGAAGGTATCGTTAGTTTAGTTACCAGTGATCTGTTGAGCCAGAAATTCACCGACGTGTTCCAGCTGAAATTTTTTGAAGAAACAGGCCGTGCATTTACTCCCAACTCTACGCCGCGGTTGCGCAGGTTACCCGCATTTACCCATTTGCTGGTAAAGCCAGATGATGATGGCAGGTTGCTCTGCATCAGGAAATCGTACACATTCTTGTTATAGTAAGTGAGCTGAAATGAAACCCTGCCTTTTAGTATACTGAAGTCGATGCCGGCTTCCAGTTCTGTTTGTCTTTCGGGCTTTATAGTGGCCTGGCCTTCCTGTGTGCCGATGATAACACCCGGGTTACCGGCAATATTGGACACCACCAGTGAAGTAAACTTGCTTCCGTAAGCAGGTACATTATTGGCCTGGCCATAGGCAGCGCGTAATTTCACATTGTCAAAAAAACCTTCCTTCACAATACCCATTCTTGTAAGGTTTCATGAAACACCTGCCTTGGGGTATACATAATATTTACCCGCGTCTCCGTTGTTAGATGAGCGGTCTAACCGGGCGCCTGCGGTGAGCAATATGGCGTCTGCAATAAAGGCTTCTTCCTGTATAAAGATGCCGTTGTTCTGGTATTTTGATCTGAATTGTGTTGGGCTTAATGCACCGGCCTGGTCTACATTAGACTGGCCGGAAATTACCTGGGTGGCAACGTTGAGCAGGTTGTTATAATCGCCCGTTTCCTGTGTAATACCGGCAGAGGTAGTGAAGGATAATTTATCAGATGCTGCAAATACATTTACCAGCGAAAGAATATAGTTAGTGCTCAGGTTCTTTGTAGCACCCTGTATGGAAGTTCCTTTGGCAACAGACTGAAACTGCAGCGTGCCCGGAAACAATGCATTGGTTTCAAGATTGTAAAAATCAAAGCCGCCCCTGGCAATAAACCGCGTGGTACTGCTGTTGCTTTTTTGCAGAATGGCATCCAGGTTGAGGCCACTGATGAAACGGTTTACCGCTTCATTGTTGCGCATGAGTGCAACAGTTTGTAATGGATTGGATGCAGCAAACGGGTTGTTAGGATAATTGCCAAAAGCATCCGGGTGCAACTCTGCAAAAGAAGGGGTAGAGGATAGTGCGATACCCAGTGTTACGCCGGCATTGTCGTTGCCGGTTAAACCCCTGTCGGCAGAGGAATTGATGAAATTGGAACTGATACCTATTTTAATATTATCGTTAATGCGGTGATCCATGTTAAACCTTAGGCTGCTGTTGCGGTAGCCGGTGTTGTTAACGATACCGCCTTCATCTTTTTGTGCAGCGGAAAAATAGAAGCCTGTTTTTTCTCCCCCACCGCTCAAACTAAGCACGGTATTGCGTGTAAAGCCTGTGTTGCCAAACACTTCTTTCTCGTAATTATAAATTTTGCCCGCCGCTTTTGCAGTTGTGTATTGCTGCGAGTAGGCGGCACCGGTAGCAGGATCGCTGGATAAGCTGGCAGCAGTTTGTGCAGTATAATCCCTTACACCCAACAATTTTCTTACTTTAATACATCCCACATCCTGTGCAACACTTATCTGTGTTCTGCCCTGTTTTCCTTTTTTGGTGGTGATGAGTATAACGCCTGCCGCAGCTTTGGAACCGTAAATAGCAGCTGCCGATGCGCCTTTGAGTATTTCAATATTCTCAATGTCTTCTGCACGTATGTCTGCAATACGGCTGGAGGGGTTGTCCTGCGCAGAAGTAGGTGAACCGCCGGCAGTAGAATTGGTAATGGCATTGATACCGGCTGAAGTAGCGGTATTGTCGACAAACACACCATCTACTACGTACAACGGCTGGGTATTGCCGTAAACCGAGGTAACACCCCGTAACTTAACTGATATGCCGCCGCCGGGCGCACCGGTATTTGCATTGATATAAGCGCCTGGAATTTTTCCGTTTAGTGCGGCGTCAAATGTTTGCGCTGGTGCCACACCATTGAGTTCTTTAGATGAAATGGTGGCTACGGCATTGGCAAGGTTTCTTCTTTTTACGCTGGTAGCAAGCCCTGTTACTACCACTTCATCCAGCCTGGCCACATCTTCGCTCAATTGCACCTGCAGCGGCGTGGCAGCACCGTTAATGGAAATGGTTTGTGTGGTAAAGCCAATAGAGCTGATGATGAGTTGGGCGTTTTCAGGTACTGATACACTAAACCTGCCTTCTGCATCGGTAACCGTTGACTGGGATGTTTTTTTAACTGTGATGGTGGCATTGGGAATGGGTGCATTTTTGTTGTCGGTAATTTTACCGGTAACAGTTCGCAACTGTGCAATCAGCATAGCAGGCAGCAGGGCTATTATGATAACCCCTGCTAGTCTGGTAATTAAATTTTTCATTTGAGCAATTTAGATTTGGTTAAAAGCGGGTTGTTGTAAAAGTGTGGAATGATTGTATTAAGCTGGCTGGGTAGTAGAAAAAACATGATTGCCATAGCCATGTTCTGCCACCTGTTTTGCCCTTGGCGGGTAGGTAGACAAATCTGTTGGGGTATTGGCAGCAAGCCCATCTACATACCGGTTAAACATGCAGAAGGCAGCAGCAATTAATACCGTGTCATGAATGTCTTTATCAGTAGCGCCGAGGGCTTTTGCCATTTCAATTTGGTGTGGCGACACATGTTTACCGCCCTGCTGCACGCTTGCAGCAATAGACAATAGCGATTTCAATTTGTCTGACACCGGCGCGTTAGGATAGTCGGCCTTTACCTGGTTAACAAGTTGCCGGTCTCCATTTAAATAACAAACAGCGATTTCGCCGTGCGACTGGTGGCAATAAAAACAGTCGTTCAGGTAAGAGACATGCGTGGCAATTAGTTCGCGCTCTGCCATGCTAAGGCCATCATTGCCGCGCAGCAGCAGGTTGGTGAGTGCGCCCATAGCTTCGGCCGTGGCAGGGCTGAAAGCAAGCAAAGAACGGATGCCGGGTAAATTTTCATCTACATCTATATAAGGCATACAGGCTGTCTTAATTGTTATGAAGTTTGATCATTTATGTGCATCGAGGTTGGCATAACCGTCTGCAGCACGCATGGCGGCGCGGTCTGCATATACCTGGGGGTTTTGTGGCGCCCAGGTGTTCAGTCCGTCTACATAGCGGTTAAACATGCAAAAGGCAGCCGCAATCAGTACGGTATCATGTATATCGCGGTCTGTTGCGCCAAGGCTTTTTGCGTGCTCAATTTGTTCGGCGGTTACATACCGGCCACCTTTTTGAACGCTGCCTGCAATAGCCAGCAGCGATTTTAGTTTGTCGGGTATAGGTGCCGACTGGTAATCTTGTTTGATCGCATCTATCACCGAGCTGTCGCATTCAAAATAATGACGGGCCATGGCACCATGCACATGCTGGCAAAAGAAGCAATCGTTGAGCGACGATACATAGGCGCCGATCATTTCGCGATCGCCCATTGAAAGCGTATCATGCGGCTGGTGCAGTAAAATTTCTGCCAGCTCATTGAGCGGTTGGGCGGTTTCTGGTCTGAAAGCCATGGGGCCGCGTATGCCCGGGAGATCGTTTTGTAAATCAATGTAGGCCATTGCTTTTTATTTGGTGTTGGGTAATGTGTATCCGTTTTTCATTCTTTCGCCCATGACTGCATACACTGCAGGGTCAGTTGGCGTAAAACTGCCCAATCCATCTACATACCTGTTAAACATGCAAAAAGTAGCCGCTATCAATACGGTATCATGAATTTCGCGGTCGGTGGCGCCGAGTTGAGTGGCTACGGCAATGTCTGCTGCTGATACTTCGTTGCCCGACACCTGCACCTTGCCGGCTATATGCAGCAGCGCTTTTAATTTTTCGGTTATACCAGACCGTTGCATATTATGCAGCACATCATCTACCTGCTGTTTGTTATCTTCATACAAACACCTGGCTGCGGCTGCATGGCTGCTATAGCAAAAAACACAGTTGTTGCGGTAAGAAACATATGCCGCAATTAATTCACGGTCTGCAGCCGGTAAAGGCGATTCGCCGCGCAGTAATACCTGCGCCAGTTCATATAAAGGCTTGCCGGTTTCTGGCCTGAACATTACCAGGCTGCGTATCCCCGGTATACCTTCTTCTACTTCGATGTATGCCATGTTTTGATTGCTGATTTTTTGATTTTGCGATTTCCTTTCGGCGTATGATTTCGGGGTTTAGGTTGCTGATGTCTGATTGCTATCACCCGATTTCGGATGTAATTTTAGTTCGTACACCAATCAACCAGTCAACTAATCAACTACCCAACTGATCACCCAATCAGCTCATCCACCGTTAACGCGCTTACTTCCTCTTCTTCTTCCACCAGTTTGTCTTTCGCGAAAAAAGTAACCACCCATCCAATTACAAATACCAGCGAAAAGATGAATAGTGAATTGCTGTAGCCGCCCAGTTCTGTAACCAGTACGCCTACAAATAAAACTGCTGATGCGGTAAACAGCCGGCCGATATTGAAACAAAAGCCCGTGGCGGTGCCCCTGATAGTAACCGGAAACAAATAAGGAATGTATACGGAAAGCACACCCTGGCTCGCCCCAAAAAAAAGTGCGAGCACCAGTATCTCTGCATAGATAATAGGTGAAAACACAGTGTTTATTTTAAACAGCACAAAAGACATGGCTGCCGCTACTGAAAAACACAACAGCATAGATTTGCGCAAGCCCAATGTATTGATGAGCCAGCCTGAGAAAAAGCCACCGGCCAGTCCACCAATACCCATCATCATCATGGCAATGCCTCTTGGTTTTTGTGCGTCGCCGGTAGTAACCAGGCTTTGTACCCAGGTGGGTAACCACGAGAAAATAGCCCATAAACCTATGAGCATCGTTCCGAAAATAATAGAGCCTGTTATAACATTGGCGCGGTGGTCGGAAGAAAAAATACTGGGTTGTTTCGATGGGTGCGTGCCGGGTGTATGGCGGGTTGCCTGCCAGGTAACTGATTCTTTTACCAGCCATATTGCCAGTAATGCAATCATAACCGGAAAGATGCCAACCGCAAACGCCTGCCGCCATGATGAAACGAAGAAGTCTATAACGCCTGCCGAAAAAATACCAACGGGCATGGAGATAGATAAGAATCCCATGAAAATAGCCCTTGTTTTTTGCGGCCATTCTTCCATCATAATGGTAGTGGTGGCTACCAGCACAGCGCCCAGGCCAAAGCCGGTGAAAAAACGGCAAATAACCACCGTATACCAATTGGGCATGTACCCGGTAAGCAGGGTAAATAAACCCAGTGTGCCAACAGAAAAAACAAGCGCTTTTTTTCTGCCGGCCTTGTCACAAAAAATGCCTGCAAGAAAGCCGCCGGCAGCGCCGCCCAATATAAAAATTGAATTGATGTACGCACTGATGTTGTTGAGCTCAGCATCGTTTTTATTACCCAGCAAATCTGTTACCGCCACAGGCAGGTATACAGACATCAGTGTAGAAGAAACACCTGACAAGGCGGTGGCAAAAAAGCAGATGACAAATAAAATCCAGTGATAAGATGTTGTTTTTTCTTGCATGTTCATGATGTCTTTTTTAAATGGTCATACCCCTGGAGCAGCCTGTTATAGCCATGGTTTTTTAGCCGCTCACCCAGGCCTTTGTAAAAAGCAGGATCGGCAGGTGTAACTGTGGCCAGTCCGTCTACGTACCGGTTGTACAGGCAAAAAAGTGCGGCAATTAAAACGGTATCATGAATTTCAATATCCGTAGCACCAGCCTCTTTTGCATTTCGTATAGTGGTCTCCGTTACAGCCTTGCCACTTTGCTGCACCTGCGCGGCAATGGCCAGCAACGCTTTCATTTTGTTGCTCACCGGTGCTGTTTGAAAATCTTCTTTTACTTTTTGTGCGGTGTCAGATTCTTCTAGCAGTATGTCGGCTGCCGCCGTATGGGCGGTTGCGCAAAAACTGCATTGGTTGCGGTGAGAAACAAGGGTGGCGATGAGTTCTCTTTCCCCTTCTGTTAAAGAAGAAGGTCCGCGCAACAAAATTTGTGTTAGTTCGCGAATAGGTGCTGCGCTGTCTTTGCGGTATTCCAGCAGGCCTGTAATACCCGGCAAATGCGCTTCCAGCGGAATATGCGGCATATAAAAAATTGGATTAAGCAGTAATTAGCCAGCAGCGTGCCTACAGTTGTGTATTGAAACAAAACTGTGTAAAGCAACAGTTGCCTGCCAAAACAGTTGGTTAGCTATGAATAGTAGCGGGTGTGCCGCAGTGTAGCGGGCTAATGGACGTGCGCTCAGGCCTGCCGGGGAGGATGGCCGGGTGTAGCAATATCGACAAATTGAAGAGAACGTGTTACACCGTAATATTTTGGGGTTTGGGGGATGACTGGTATTGAAAGGTTGTATTGGGCGATGCAGTTGTTATATTCTGTTGTACAATTCCATTTTTTGGCAACCGGTGTGTTATTTTTCTTGCCAGGCGCAAAATCGTTTACCGCGCCTGCAAAAGCAGATTTTTCTTTTACCAGATGGGTTTTTTGCCGGTTGGCCATCACCTGTATAAACAGCGTATCGTTCTTTACCATTCGTTGAACATAGTTGTATTGTATGCCTTTATATTCTACTGAGCCATTGACGCGTTCAAATCCGCCGGAGTTTTGTATGTAAGGCACATGAAGGGGAATGCTGATGGTAGACAGTTGCGCCTCGTTGTAATTATTTTGATCCAGCTGCTGCACCAGGGTGTCATCTGATTGCTGTATAAAATAGCCGAATACAAATGAGTATCCGCCCAGGTTAAACAGGTAAACAGCAAGCAGCAGTATGGCAATGGTCTTTTTCAACGAAATAAAAGTAGGGAAAAAATTGATAAGAGAAATGTTTTCCTGGCAGGAGTAGCAAGGGGTGAGTAGGGAGTAGGGAGTGGCGAGTGGCTAGTGGGTAGTGGCAAGTGGCTAGTGGGCTGTTGCCCAGCTATCAGGTCTCACTAATTGCCCCCTCGCTACTACTCACTCAACAATAGCCCCTTGAATACAACCAACCAACTTATAAAAACGAATTAACTTGTTTTGAATAACGATGTCTGAGTGATCGCCCACTCGCTACTCTCCACTCCCCATTGACCATTGATTAAACCAACCAACTTGTAAAAACGAATTAACTTGTTTTGAATAACAATGTCTAAGTGATCGCCCACTCGCCACTCGCTACTCACCACTTGCCCTTGATTACAATCAACCAACTTGTAAAAATGCATGACCTTATTTTAAATAACGATGTCTGAGTAATCGCCCACTCGCTACTCTCCACTCCCCATTGACCATTGATTACAATCAACCAACTTATAAAAACGAATTAACTTGTTTTGAATAACAATGTCTAAGTGATCGCCCACTCGCCACTCGCTACTCACCACTTGCCCTTGATTACAATCAACCAACTTACAAAAACGCATGACCTTCTTTTGAATACCAATGTCTAAGTGATCGCCCACTCGCCACTCGTTACTCCCCACTTGCCCTTGATTACAATCAACCAGCTTATAAAAACGAATTAACTTGTTTTGAAGAACAATGTCTAAGTGATCGCCCACTCGCTACTCACCACTTGCCCTTGATTACAATCAACCAACTTGTAAAAATGCATGACCTTATTTTAAATAACGATGTCTGAGTAATCGCCCACTCGCTACTCCCCACTCGCCATTCTCCTTGATTACAGTCAACCAACTTATAAAACACATCACCTAGTTGTAGTAGCGATAAAGGCCTTCGGTAAGCGTCTGATTTCAGCCTTCTAAGGTTTAATACTTAAATGAACGTATCAGTTAAAAAAACTGCAATAAAGGTTTATTGATATCCGTTTGCCGTTGTGGTTAAAACCACCTGATAAGACTAAACAAATAGTTTTTTACTATTAGTACAATGGCAATAAACCGCGCTCATTACATTGTTAACATTTAAAAATTAAAATCCAAACAAATGAAAAAAGGAACAAAATTGATGCTTGCTGCACTTATCATGTTAGTGTCTGCGTCAAGCTCGTTCGGTCAGTCAACTGCAACGGCTACCGCAACAGCAACAATTGTAACGCCTATCAGCATTACAAAAGACGTTGACATGAACTTCGGTAACGTGGCTGTACAGGCCAGCACAGGTGGTACAGTGGTACTTACACCAGCTGGTGCACGTTCTATCACAGGTGGTGTAACGCTGCCTGCTGTAAACGGAACAGTTACTGCTGCATCTTTTACCGTTGATGGACAAGGTACCTATACCTATGCCATTACGCTGCCCTCTGCCGACCTTACCATCAGCAGCGGTTCAAACACCATGGTTGTAAACACCTTCACCAGTACGCCTTCTGCTACCGGCGCGCTGACAGCTGGTACGCAAACCCTGAATGTAGGTGCTACTCTGAATGTATCTGCTGCACAAGCTGCAGGTGTATACGTTTCTGGTACGCCATTCAACGTAACGGTAAATTATAATTAATTGGCCGCCCATTTAAAGAAAGCGTTGTAATAGTGCAACGTTTTCTTTTCTATCCAATGCATGACTAACCATCCAATTTTGTTTATGAAATCCACCATATTAAACAGGTTAACTTATTGTACCTGTATTGTTTCTTTTCTGTTGGCTATTCAGTGTATACTACCTTCAGGCCTTTGCGCACAGGGTAATTTATTACTGATGCCAAGAAGGGTTGTTTTTGAAGGCGCAAAAAGATATGAAGAGCTTAATCTTGCCAACACCGGCAAGGATACTGCACGTTACGCTATCTCGCTCATGCATGTAAGAATGAAAGAAGATGGCAGCTTTCAGGAAATCACCGAGCCTGCACCCGGCGAAAACTTTGCAGACAAGTACATCCGGTTTTTTCCGAGAAGCGTTACCCTTGGCCCGGGCGAATCGCAGGTTGTTAAAATACAACTCAACCGATCAAATGAACTCACTGCCGGCGAATACCGTTCGCATATATATTTCAGGGCTATCCCAAACCAGCTCCCACTGGGTGAAACAATGCCTGTTGCTGATTCTTCTATCAGCATTCGCCTGATACCCGTGTTTGGTATTTCCATTCCGGTAATCATACGGGTGGGCAATGACAGTACGCAAATAGACCTTACCGATAAATCATTGGTGATGGCAGAAGATACCCTGCCAGTATTAAATATGACGTTTGCCCGCAAAGGCAATATGTCTGTATATGGAGATTTGTCTGTAGACTATATTTCTATGCAGGGTAAAACCATTCCGGCAGGCGCCATCAAAGGCATTGCCGTGTACGCACCCAATCCCGCCCGGCGTATCAAATTTATACTCGACAAAGATCACGGTATTGATTACCACAGCGGCAAATTACGCATCACCTATTCTGCACCGTTTGAAGCGGGTGCAGCAAAAATTGCAGAGACGGAATTACTATTACACTGATCTGTGAAAAAAATATTCTATGAAGACGAAATACGGCATTGTATTGTTGGCGTTACTGGCTGCTGTTATACAAATTAGTGCGCAAACAGTGGTGGTTACCGATGACAATGCTTACACCACCGGCCAGGCATCATCTGTGCTGGATGTTAAATCAACCTCCAAAGGATTTCTTGCCCCCCGCATGACGGCTGCACAAAGAATTGCTATCAGCAGCCCGGCCGAAGGATTGCTGGTGTACCAGACAGATGGTATCAAAGGATTTTATTTCTATACATCATCTGTATGGACGATACTGTCGTCTGGCGCCGGTACACAATGGATCAACGCTGGCAATAATATCTATTACAGCACCGGCAATGTAGGCATTGGTATTACCAACCCCACTGTTCCGTTAAGCGTGAAAGACACCATGGAAATAAGGCGCACCGGCGCTATGTCTCAATTGTTGTTCTCCAATACCGCAAGCAGCGGCGATTTTCGTATTGCCGGTGATGGTGGAGATATTTTCTGGCAGGGCGGCGGCGGAAGAAATTTACAAATGGGCGCCTATTGGGGCATCGTTTTTTCTGGTGATCGGCAATCGGCTACTATTCCTTCCTTTGCTAACGGTGTGGCCAATACGAATGTACTGATACTGGCGCAACGCGATGCAAGTGTTCCACTAGCCGTGCAGGCGAACTCTGCCAGCCAAACCGCTAATCTTACAGAGTGGAGATCGAATGCCGCCACCATTAGTGTAGTTGACAGAAATGGAAACTTTGGTATTGGTGTTACAGCGCCTGCTGCAAAATTGCACGTGGCGGGCACCAATCCGCTAACATTAAATGGCGTACAAACCGGCCTTGCTTCAGACAGCCTGCTCACCATTGCTTCAGGCGTGGTAAGAAAATTACCTTTTTCTGCTGTAACAGGCGCCTCATTATGGTCGCTTACCGGAAACATCGGTACCACTTCAGGTACACATTACCTGGGTACTACAGACAATACCAGTCTAAAATTTCGCACCAATAATATTCAACGCATGATACTGGACAGTTTAGGCAATGCCGGTATTGGCACAGCGCCGGCGTTTACCACCGGTACCTACCAGGAAAAATTATTGGTTGATGCGGGCACTACCAACTCGTATAACGCCATTGTGGCAAGAGGATCGATCAATAATTATTTACAACTCAATATACAAAATCAGTCAGCAGGTGCTAGCGCTTCCGCAGATATTGTAGCCACAGCAGACAACGGCAATGAAAGCACCAATTTCATTGATATGGGTATCAACAGCAGCGCCAATACACAAAATATTATGGGTTCGGCCAATGATGCTTACTTGTATACCACCGGTAATAACTTGCTGATGGGTACCGCTACCGCCGCCAAATCTGTGGTGTTTATGACAGGCGGTACCACGCAATCTTCTAATGAACGGATGCGTATCGACGGCAACGGACGGGTAGGTATCGGCACTACCGCTCCTGCATCGGCGCTGCATGTACTGGGTACCAATCCGCTTACATTAAGTGGTGTGCAAACAGGCTCGCTGGCAGATAGTATGTTAACCATTGGAGCAGGCATTGTAAGAAAGCTGTCATTTGCTTCGCTGGTTAATACGGCATGGTCTGTTACAGGCAACAACGGCACTGGTTCCGGTACTAATTTTATTGGAACAACAGATAACACCAGCCTTAAATTCCGCACCAATAACGTACAGGGCATGGTGCTGGATAGCCTGGGCAATGTGGGCATTGGCACAGCGCCTGCATTTACAACTGGTGCTTACCAGGAACAATTGCTGGTAGATGCCGGTGTTACATCATCTTACAATGCTATAGTGGCCAGGGGCACCATCAATAATTATTTTCAATTAAACATACAGAACAAGAGTGCCGGTACCAGCGCATCTGCAGATATAGTGGCCACTGCTGACAATGGTACCGAAAGCGTGAATTTTATTGATATGGGCATCAACAGCAGCACTAACTCACAAGGTATTATGGGAGGAGCTAATGACGGATACCTGTATTCAACCGGCAATAACCTGTTGATTGGAACCGGCACCGCCGCCAAATCACTGGTATTTATGACAGGGGGCACATCACAATCGGCCAACGAGAGAGTGCGTATAGACGGCAATGGCGATATGGGTATTGGCGTTACCAGCCCTACAGCCGTATTGCATCTTAAAGCAGGTACAGCCGCGGCCACCGGTGCACCATTAAAATTTACAGCCGGTACTAATTTATCTGCAGTAGAAAACGGAGCGGTAGAATACGATGGTACCAATTATTTTGCTACCACCGGTGGTGTGCGTTATACGCTGGCAAAAACGCTAACGGCTACAGCTACCCTCAATTTTCCGAATACGGGTGCAGGGGGTGCAAGCACTTTAACAATGACGGTTACCGGTGCTGCAGACGGCGATGTAGTTGACCTGGGGGTGCCCAGCGCTGTGACGGGTGCGAACAACGTTTTTACAGCGTACGTGTCTTCGGCCAACACGATAACAGTAAGATATAATAATAACAACGGACTTTTTGCATCAGACCCAGCTGCCGCAACTTTTCGTGTGGTTATCATAAAATATTAATGGCGTTAGCCATTCGCAGTTCGTTAAAAAGAGTATAACATTTGTCATCAAAGAAATACATAGCAGGTATTGTTTTGCTGTTGCAATCATATGCAATGGTAGCGCAGGGGTTGATAATTCCTTCGGGCGCCTATGTGGTATCTGGCAATGGCAATATAGTGGTTAGTAAAAACTTTGTCAACAACGGCAGCTTTGTGCACAACAGTGGCGCTGTGGTATTTGCAGGTACCGCGCAAACCATTGGGGGCAGTACGCCCACCAGTTTTAATAACCTTACCATAGCAAACGGAAGCACTACCACTATTTCGGCTACCAGCCAAACACTAAAAAATATATTACTAAGCAATGGCACACTCAACGCCAACGGCAATCTAACACTGTTGTCTACCGCCGCGCAAACTGCGGCTGTTGATGGCAGTGGCACGGGCGAGGTGCTGGGCAATGTAACTATACAACGGTACATCAGTTCCGGATTTGGGTATAAATATTTCAGCTCGCCGTTTCAGGCAGATACAGTAGGCGATTTTTCAAACGATATCAATCTCGCTGCCAGCTTCCCGGCTTTTTACCGGCACGATGAAAACCAGGCATCCAACGGATGGATTAATTATACCGCCGGCTCAGGGGTATTATCACCCATGCGTGGCTACGCAGCCAACCTGGGCAATGCCACCGCGGCCAAAACAGTTGATTTGAAAGGCGTGGTAAACAATCATAATTACTCGCTTACGCTATACAATCATAACATGGCGTATACGCAGGGTTTTAACCTCGTGGGCAATCCTTATCCTTCCCCCATTAATTGGGATGCGGTGGGGGCTTGGACAAAAACCAATATAGACAATGCCGTATATTATTTCAATGCGGGTAGCTCCGATCAATATACGGGTGTGTATAGCAGTTATATCAATGGCGTATCCAGCGATGGTATAGCCGGAAATACCATTGCCGCCATGCAGGGTTTTTTTGTGCATGTTTCTAACGGGTCGTACCCGGTGAATGCGCTACTGGGTATCAACAACAATGCAAGAATGCTTAATAATACCGCTCAATTTTTTAGGGTGGGCGATGTGCAGGATAGCAAATCACTGATTAGGCTGAACGCAGGTTTTGCCAGTGTGCCCAACAGCACCGACCCCGTTGTGTTATATTTTAATGATGCTGCAGGCAACAAGTTCAATAAACAACTGGATGCTCTGAAATTAATGAACACCGATTCGCTGACACCCAGCTTGTATGCGGTATCTGCCGATGCGCAAAAGTTGTCTATAAAGGCGGTGGCCGCAGATACAATGACAATAGTGCCGCTGGGACTGGTAACAAAAAAAGACGAATGGGTAAATTTTACAGCTGCTGATATGCTGGATATTCCTTCAGACATACATGTTTATTTGCTGGACAAGGCAACAGGTAAAAACCAGGATCTAAAAAAGGACCCGCAATACCGCCTTCACCTGGTGCATGGTGTGTATGAAAACCGTTTCTTTCTTCAGTTCAGCAAAAATGAAATCACTACGGCACCAGTCGCCAGCAATATTTTTAAAACATACAGTACCGGTGGTAAACTGTTTGTGAATGCCGGGCTTTCTGCCGGCGAGAAAGCCAGTATAACCGTCGTGAATATGCTGGGCCAGGTAGTTTGCAGGTATGATATTTCCGGAAATGCTTTTGTGGCACTACCGGCAGTTTTTACAGATGGGGTGTACGTAGTAAACGCATCCGGCAACATTAACCAGTCTAAAAAAATAGTAATTGCCCGGTGAGTATACTGCATCTCATATTATACCACCTTAACAAATTGCGCTTACTTATCTGCGTGAGTGTGCTGTTGTGTTGCAGTTGCCTGGCAAATGCGCAACCGCCACCACCACGACCATTAAGTATCTATGTAAACCCGGCGCAGGGTTTGATTTTCGGAGCATTTTTTCAGGGTGTTTCCGGTGGTTCGGTGGTGGTTCATCCTGATGGGTCACGGTCCGTTACCGGTAGTCTTGTACCGGCCAATCTTGGCTACCCGTTTTCGCCCGCCATTTATGAAGTGGATGCAAACCAGGGCACGGTGGTATCTATTATGAACGGCCCCGACGTTACGCTCACCGGCAGTAACGGCGGCACTATGAGTTTACACATTGGTACTGCCAGCACCGGTGCTGTTTTTATAACAACGGCAGCGCCGCCATCTCGTACGCAGGTAAGAATTGGCGGTACGCTTACCGTAGGTAACCCGCTGGCCAACCCTTCAGGTAATTACAGCGGCACATTTGCAGTAACATTTATACAGCAATAGAATAGATAAGAAGTTTTTTTAACCAGTAATGAAAGTTCGTCACCAATATCCTAACTGCCACCATCAACCGTATTACAGGGTTGCCGTACTGGCATTGGTGTATTTGTTACTGACCATCATTCCATTGCGCAGTACGGCTGCTGATGGCGAACCTGATCCCATACTTCCCTATGATGAGATCCTGGTTTTTATGAGTGTACAGGGCGTGGGTAATGTACAGGTACCTGCTGCTATACGTAATGAATCGGCATATCTCGCTATTACTGATGTGTTTGATTTTTTAAAGATTAGGAACACGGCTTCCGTCAACCTTGATTCTGTATCGGGCTTTTTTATTTCGCCGCAGGCAGTGTTTGTAATTGACAGGGCCAATAACCGCATCGAATACCAGGGAAAGAAAATTGATGTGCCGGCCGATGCATTTATTAGTACTGCTACCAGCCTCTACCTCCGAACGGATTTTTTCGGCCAGGTGTTTGGTTTGCACTGCAAATTTAATTTTCGCAGCCTTTCAGTTATTCTGAGTACTGAGCTGGAACTGCCCATTGTGCGCGAAATGCGGCAAGAGGCTATGCGCACTAACCTGGGACGATTAAAGGGAGAGATAAAGGCAGATACCACCATCTACCGAAATTACCCGTTGTTTAAATTTGGTATGGCAGACTGGGCCATTGTACACACCCGTGATTTACAACAACCATTGCAGGATACACGTGTGAACCTGGGATTGGGTGGCGTAATTGCCGGTGGCGAAACCAATGTATTGCTGAATTACCAGAAGAACATGCCCTTCCAGGAACGCCAGCAATTTTATCAATGGCGTTTTGTAGACAATGAACATACTGCACTTCGGCAGGTAATGGCCGGAAAAATATTTACACCCACCGTATCTTCCATATTTTCGCCGGTAGTGGGCGTTCAATTTACCAATACACCCGCTGTGTATCGCCGTTCATTTGGTACCTATACCCTTACGTATTATAATGAAGCCGGATGGGTTGCCGAATTGTATGTAAACAATACACTGGTAGATTATTCAAAAGCGGAAGCCACCGGACTGGCGCATTTTCAGGTGCCGCTGGTATATGGCAATTCCGCTGTAAAGATCAGGTTTTACAGTCCGTGGGGCGAAGAGCGTACCAGCGAACAAAATATTCAGATACCATTTAATTTTCTTCCTTACCACGAATTTGAGTATACTGCCAGCGCAGGTGTGGTAGAAGACAGTGTCAATAGCTGCCTCGCGCGGGTAAGTGCCAATTATGGTTTCAACAAACGGTTGACTATTGGCGCAGGTGCCGAATATTTATCTTCTATTGCCACGGGCAGGGCCATTCCCTTTGTAAATGCGTCGCTCAGGCTTCGCTCTAACCTTCTGCTGGCTGGTGAATATGCTTACGGTGTAAAATCAAAAATAACGGGCAGTTATCATTTGCCCAGCGATTTACAGATTGAATTCAATTATACCCGTTATAAAAAAGGACAAAAAGCTATCAATAATACATTCAATGAAGAACGCAAAGTGATTGTGTCGTATCCGTTTCGTGGAAAAAAATTTACGTTGTTTTCAAGGGCCTCAGTGTACCAGGTAATACTACCGCATACAAAATATACCAATATGGAAGGCCTGTTGTCTGGCGTGGTGTTGGGCATTAATACAAATTTTACTACGTATGCCTTGCTTGCACAGCAGCAGCCGGCAGTTGTATACAGCACTCTTTCAATGGGCTTCAGGTTGCCGGGAAAAATTATTTTTACGCCACAATTGCAGTACGAATACAGCCAGCATAAACTGATGTCGGTACGGGCGGAAGGGGGTAAATACCTGAACTCACGTGCATACATCAACGCTTTTTATGAAGATAATTTCAAGCTCGGTTTTCGTAATGCGGGTATAACATTCAGGTATGATCTTTCTTTTGCGCTTACCGGTTTATCGGTCACAAAAAGCAATCAGCGTTCTACCGCACTGGTGCAATCTGCCAGCGGAAGCCTTTTGTACAATGGTCAGAACAGGCGTACTACAATTTCTAACAGGAGTAGTGTAGGTAAAGGTGCAATATCTGTACAACCTTACCTCGATATGAATGGCAACGGACAGCGCGACCGCAATGAACCCGGTGTCAGCGGTATTAATATCAGCATGAATGGCGGACGTATCGCATACAACAAATCAGACAACAGCATACAGGTAACCGATCTGGAGGCCTATGCCACTTATACCCTAAAAATAAATGAGGCATTTGAAAATGTAGCCTGGCATATTCGCAATAAAGTTATCAGCATTGTAATTAACCCCAACCAATTTACATTGCTGGAGATACCCGTTACGGTAGATGGTGAGGTGGCTGGCACCGTATATCTTGCTGAAGACAGCACCAAAAAACCATTGGCAAGAATTATGGTAGATATTTACAGAAGCGATTTTACCTTGGCGGCACAGGTAATGACTGAAGCGGATGGCAGTTTCAATTACAGTGGCCTTATGCCCGGCGCTTATACTATACAGATAAATGCAGGGCAAATGGAGAAACTGCACATGCAATCAATACCATGGTCGTTGCCGTTTACCATTACTGCCAGCAAAGAAGGCGATTTTTTGGAAGGCCTTAACTTTATTATCCGCAAATTATAACGCGCAGACCCGCAGCCGTTTTTGAAAACACATACAGAAATATGCACAATGCCGCCTGAACTATGAGCTCAGATGCGCACATTATCGAATCCATAATGTTGTGATTCATTCAAGAAAAAATTCTTGCTTTAATTATAAAGAATGGATACGATCAACGGGAATTTACCTGGTCAACAATGATCAATGCAATAATGATAACGAGTGAAATGGCGAAAGCGGTGCCCATCCAACCGGTAATTTCAGCTAGTTCGCCAACATGCAAACGGCGGTTAAGCATCCTAAATACTAAAGTAGCCGCGCCGCTGATAATGCATGTAAGCAGCAATGTTTTGGGAATTATGCCTTTTTGTTGTTTTCTTTTTGTCATGTAGTAGGCGACTAAAATACTGGCAGATTTTGTAATAGCCTTTTTTTAATGACATTATTTGAGATATGAAGAGGCAATATTTTTCATATGAAAGAAAGTTTTATTCATATGATCTACAAACACAAAGACCAGGACAGCGCCGGGTCTTACTACTAAATACTAAATACTCTATACTTAATTCCTTAACTTATCTTGATACTGAAGATAGATGGCTGTAAATGTGTTGGTTTTGTTAAATACGGCAACTTTCGTAGAAAAATGTAGCCTGGGGCGTTGGGTTTTGGATTTTTTTTCATTTTTTGCAGCCCTGTTGTAACATAAGGCTTGTGTGTAACGTCTCTACTTATTACAAAACCTGTGTTAAATGAAAATAAGACTCCACGAAATTGAATTTGGCGCTGGTAATACTGATAAAAGCAAAGGCTTTTACCAGGCTATTTTGGGGCTCGACCCCATTATTGACCAGGATCAGTTGAAGGTGTTTAATTCGGGAGTGGCAGGTGTAGATTTCAATGTTTCTGAACACCAGCCGGCAAGATCGGTGACCACCAGTTTTCTTACCGATGATTTGCAGAAATTAATTGACAGGCTTCAGCTTACCGGGGTAGTATTTGAAGGCCCCGTTACTTCTCAATTTGGCATGCTCTCCATTACATTACAGGATCCCGATGGCAATTTTATCAGGATCAATCAGCCTACCAGGGAATCTCCCAGCTGGCTGAAGGTGTAGTTGATCAGTTGATCAGTTGATCAATGAAGGTAACAAAATTGCCTAATCAACCGGCTTTTACCAATCAACTGATCAACTAAGCCTAAAGCTGATTTGTTGTGTTTTGAACGATCTAACCTTCTCACCGTTCTTCATAGCAGGTATCCAGCGTGGGCTATGCTTTATTAACCTGATACCCTCTTTCTTAAGTTGCTCGGGGCCAGACAATGCCATCACTTCACTTACTTTACCTTTTTCATCAACCTGGAACTGTACTATAACGGTGCCGGTTATGTTTTTTCTTTGGGCATCTTCCGGGTAGGTAAGATTTTTCATCAGGTACAATGTCCATGCTTTTGTGCCGCCATCAAAATCTGCGTCTTTATCTGCAGTAATGCTATTGTGCAAAGAATCATTACTGGATGATTGTGCATGGGCCGATATGCCAGCCATCATCACCAGCAGGAGTGTATACAATACTTTCATGGTTCTATTATTAGCCAATAAAAATAGGTACACGCCCCTTTTTTGCCTATACCATAAACGTGGTATGGCTATCCATGAATAAATAGACTCGATAATATATTCCGCCAAATAAATGAATACAATAATTAATGATCTGTTGTCCTGCAGCCGATTGCGGAAATGGCAACCCGTATACAAAAAAATAATGGCTCCGCGTAACGAAACAGGTTAAACAGTTGTCAGTTTGATTACAATGGCGGCGGCCAGGCGCCTGCGGGGTAAGATTTCCGGTATAATTGTTGGCATACTGCCTTAATTTTGCGGCAGTTTATGTGTTTTGTTGGAAAAATAGTCATCCAATGCTTGAGGCCAGAAGAGATGCAATAAAAGATCGGCTCATAAAAATGTACAAGACGGCCAATGCCGGTCATGTGGGCTCTTCTTTGTCGTGCCTTGAATTAATGGTATTTATCAAGTTCCACCTGTTTGAAAAAGGCGATGAATTTATTTTGTCGAAAGGCCATGCAGCTGCGTTACTATACAGTACGCTTGTTGAAGAAGGGGTGATACCAGAAACAGCTATTTCGCTTTTTTATAAAAACAATACCAGCCTGCCGGCGCACCCACCGGTAAATAAGATCAGCGGCATTCCATTTGCTACCGGCAGCCTGGGCCACGGACTTTCGCTGGCTGCAGGTTTTGGGCTGGCAGCACGATTGAAAAAACAATCCAGGAAAATATATTGTGTTACCTCAGACGGAGAACTGAATGAAGGAAGTACCTGGGAAGCTGCACTTTTTATAGCGCACCATTGTTTAAAAGATATAGTGTGGTTTATAGACAGGAACCAGCTGCAGGGTTTTGGCAGAACAGAAGATACACTCAAACTGGAGCCGCTCGATAAAAAACTGGAGAGTTTTGGTTTCCAGGTAGTGACGGCAGATGGTCACAATTTTGACGCGTTGAAGAAAGCAGTTTCATTGTTTGTAAACGAACAGCCGCTTGCTGTAATTTGTAATACGGTTAAAGGAAAAGATCTTACGCTGCAGGATACTGTTGATTGCCATTACCTGCCTCTGACAGAGGCAGATTATAACAAATTAATACAGCCATAGCATGCGAAAAGAATTTGCGCAGGCAATCACCACGTTGGCACAGGCTAATGATAGAATAATTTTTCTTACGGGCGATTTAGGATTTATGGCCTTGGAAGGTGTGCGTGAAGCAATGGGTGAAAGATTTATCAACGCCGGCGTGGCAGAACAGAACATGGCGGCGATGGCGGCATCGCTGGCATACGAAGGATTTATTCCTTTTATCTACAGCATCTCACCTTTTATTACACTGCGCCCCTATGAACAAATAAGGAACGATATATGCCTGCATCATTTGCCGGTAAAAATCATTGCCAATGGTGGTGGGTATGGATATGGCATCATGGGCAGCACCCATCACAATATTGAAGACATCGGCGCCATGCGTATTCTCCCCCATATGAAAGTATACGTGCCTTTTACGGGCGATGATGTGCAGGAGTCACTGCAACAAATGATAGCAGACCCATCGCCCAATTATTTAAGGTTAAACCTGGCATCGGCGCAGCCGGGTATTACTCCGTTTGCACCCTGGAGAAAAATAAAAACTGCAGCGGGCAAAGCCAAAGCCGTTGTAATAGCCACGGGCGCCGTAACCGATAACTTATATACGCTGCCTGCGCATTTGCTGAATGATCTGGAAATATGGCTGGTCAGCCAGTTTCCTGTTGCGGCCGTTCCGGCAGCATTGCTGCAACAAATTTCTGCAGTGCAACGTGTAATAACGTTGGAAGAACACCAGGGACAGTGCGGGCTGCATGAAACACTGGCCAGCCTGTTGTTGAAAGAGCTGAAAGTACCCATTACCTACAACACGCTTTTTGCAGCTGGTTACCCCAGTGGAAATTATGGTTCTCAGCAATGGCACCAGGAAGAAAATAATCTTGCCGGTACCAATTTACAAAACCGGATAGCTGAATTCTTACATCCTTAATATGCTGGAAGAAAAAATAAAAGAACAGGTACAAAAACTCGAGGGACCCATTGTAGTATTTGGTGCCGGCGGTTTTATTGGAAGCAATTTGTTCCGGTGGATACTACAATACCGGGATGATGTGTTTGCCATTACCTCTACCTCATTTGTACCATGGCGCATAGATGATTTGCGCGAAGACCGCATTATAAGAGCTGATATCACTAACAGGAATGATCTGGAAAACCTCTTCCGGCAGCACCGATTTAAAACCATATTTGACCTGGCCGCATACGGAGCTTATTCAAAACAAACCGATGTAAAACTGATCTATAAAACCAATATTATTGGGTTGCTTAATTTGCTGGAGGTTGCAGCCGGCCTTAGCATAAAAGCTTTTGTGCATGCAGGTAGTTCATCTGAGTATGGTATCAACTGTAAGGCACCGCTGGAAGATGAACCGCTGCACCCCAACAGCCATTACGCTGTTACAAAGGCGTCTGCGGCCAACATGATAAAATACTACGGTACCATTTTGCAATACCCCATTGTTAACCTGCGGTACTACTCTATTTACGGAGAATATGAAGAACCAGACCGGCTCATACCCCGCATTATAGAAAAGGGTATGCAGAAAGAATATCCGCCGCTGGTACAGCCAGATATATCGCGCGATTTTGTGTACATAGACGATGCGGTGTATGCAACACTGCTGGCAGCCAATGCCGATTTGCGCACTATCGGCGGGCAATCCATCAATATAGCTTCCAATATTAAAACCACCATACGCGATCTGGCGGCCATAGCAAAAGATATTTTTGCTATTGAGCATGAGCCTACATGGGGAGATTTTGCCAACCGAAAATGGGATCTTAAGGAATGGTATGGAAATGCCGGGCTGGCCAAACAACTGCTCAACTGGGAGTCTGTCACACCGTTGAAAGAAGGGCTGATCAAAACCTACCAGTGGCAGGCGGCTTATTCAAAACCATTATACGAGAAAAAAATCTACCAGGACCAGATACTGCACAAAATTACGGCTATTATTGCCTGTTATAAAGATGCGCAGGCAATGCCTATTATGTATGAACGGCTGGTAAAAACATTCTATAAAATGAATGTTGATTACGAAATCATTTTTGTAAATGATTGCAGCCCCGATAATACGTCGGAAGTACTGATGGTGCTGGCACAACAAGACAGTCGCGTTACCGGTGTGGAACACTCCCGTAATTTTGGATCGCAAAGCGCCTTTATGAGCGGTATGGAAATTGCCACGGGTGATGCAGTAGTATTGCTGGATGGGGATTTACAAGATCCGCCCGAACTCATTGAATCGTTTTATACAAAATGGAAGGAAGGGTATGATGTGGTGTACGGCCAGCGCGTAAAAAGAGATGGCAACCGTTTTTTGATAAGGCTGTACAAAATATTTTACCGTGTGTTCAGAAATCTGTCGTACGTGCCCATACCACTGGATGCCGGCGATTTTTCACTGATGGATAAAAAGGTGGTGGACGAATTGGTAAAACTGCCCGAGACAGATCAGTTTCTGCGGGGTTTGAGGGCCTGGGTAGGTTTTAAACAGGCAGGCGTTCCCTATGTAAGGCCCGAAAGAATGTTTGGCGTAACCACCAATAACTGGAGAAAAAATATTGGATGGGCAAGAAAAGCCATTTTCTCTTTTAGCTACGTGCCGCTGGAGTTACTAACCTACCTGGGGTGGACGCTGACGCTGCTTTCATTTGTGGCCATTATTGTGCAGGTTGTTTTATACTTTACCGGTGTACCCGTGCCCCATGGTATTACTTCTATTATTGTACTTGTTTTATTTTTTGGAGGCTTAAATATGCTGGCTGTATCTGTACTGGGAGAATACCAGGCAAAAATATTAGAAGAGGTAAAAAAACGGCCCAAATTTATCAGGCGCAGGATCATTCAATCTTCCAATGACAGAATATGAGTGAAAAATTTCAACCCGTTTCCAATACGCCGCCGGTAGGCTTTGCAGGCACGGTTAAGTTCTATGGAAGAATGCTGCTCGATTTGCAGATACTAACCATTTATAAAGATGTAAAAAAAGTATTGCCTGCTTTTTCCGGTAATGTACTGGATATTGGTTGCGGGCAATCACCCTATAAATTTTTATTGAACAAAAGCAATACGCGTTACTACGGAATAGACATTGTTGAGGCCGGTGCATTTGGTTATGATAATCCGGATATCACTTCTTTTGATGGAAAAAACATTCCCTTTGCAGATGATATGTTCAGCGGCGTTATTTGTACAGAAGTGCTGGAGCATGTGCAGGACTACCAGTACCTGGTAAACGAAATGTACAGAACCACCCAGAAAAATGGTGTGCTCATTGTAACCATACCCTGGTCTGCACGGTACCATTATATACCGTACGATTATTTTCGGTATACGCCCAGCAGCCTGGCTACCATGTTTTCCAGATTTTCAGAAGTTACCATTTTGCCGCGCGGAACAGACATTGCCGTTATCGGTTCTAAAATGATTGTGTTGTTTGTTGGCGGATTTTTTCCTTCGCGATTGTGGAAATATATTTTTCTGCCCTTGTACATTGCAGGGCTGCCTTTATTGATGCTGGCAGTATTGATGGCCCATTTAGCCATTGCTTTTGGGATAGGCTCAAAAGAAGATCCATTGGGATACACGGTTGTAATAAAAAAATAACAATAATAATATAGTATGTCTGCTATAAAAGACGATAGGGGCTTTAACCAGATTTTTGAGCAAAGTGAAGGCAACCTGGTAAGGTTGAAACGAAGGGCTGACTGGATGATTGCTGAAATGGATATACAGCCCGGTAAGAAGGTGCTCGAAATTGGTTGTGGAACCGGTTATGTTGCATACAATATTGCGAAGCAAACCAATATGCAGGTGTTGGGTTCAGATTTATGCGTACCTTTTATTGAAGAAGCAAGAGCAAATTACTCGCACCCTCAGCTGCAGTTTGAAGTGCTCGATTTTAATAAGGCAGCCGAAAGCATGCACCATACCTTTGATTATATTATTGGCAATGGCATACTGCACCATCTTTATTATACATTGGATGAGGTCTTTCAAACCTTTAGGAAATTGCTTGAACCCGGTGGTAAAATAATATTTATGGAACCCAACCTGTATAACCCCTATGTAGCAGCCATCTTTAAAAATAAATACCTCCGCAAAAAAGCAAGCCTTGAGCCAGATGAGATGGCGTTTTCAAAAAAATTTATCCGCCGCAAATTAACGAGCGCCAATTTTACAGATATTAAGGTTAGCTATAAAGATTTTTTGCTGCCGGGTATTCCATCATGGTTAATCAAACCATCCATTGCCATAGGTAATGTGCTGGAAAAAACACCGCTTGATATTGTGAGCCAGTCTTTATTGATAAGCGCTGTGAAAAAAAGCTAATCAACATGTTACACCAAGGTATCAATTATAAGAGCTGTTGCTAATACATACCAATGTCGTTTACCAGGCAATCTTCTTTTAAGACCTCTTTTAAATATTACCACCTGTTACTGGCAGCGCTGGTACCGGTTATTATTTATTTTTACTTTCTGCAATGGAAAACGGGTACGGCTTATGGCGATGACCTCTATATTTTTCAATACCATGGTTCATTGCAGCATGTTGCAGACAAAATAAGCATGCCGCTGTCTTTTGGCAAATACCGGCCTGTACACGGTATGAATATGCACCTGCTGATTGAACTGTTTCAAAAAAATATTGCTGCCTATTACTATTTTAATATCTGCATACAGGCTATCAATGCGCTGTTGTTTGCACTGGTTGCCCATTTGTTTTTGCGGTCTGTTTCGCTTTCCCTTTTATTTGGACTAACGGTGGGCTTATCAAGGTTTGCCTTGTTTAACATAGTGCAATTATTAAACGGTGGTGCGTTGGAAGGAATGGCCATGAGTTTTTTTCTGGCAGCGCTGTTTTTTATGGTACGGTCGTTAGCCGGCGAGCACCGCCTTCCCACACAACACCGTAACGATCTTTTTTGGAGTATTGTATTTGCCAACCTGGCCATGTATACCCATGAGCGCTATATTGTGCTGTTGCCATTTATTATGTTACTGGCATTATTGTATCCGGGTTTACGAAAATTGAATGGTCGGCAAAAAGCAGGTCTCATCATTTTTTGCGTAGCCAGTATCATTGTAAACGTGCTGCTCAAAAAGCAACTGTATGACATGCCTTTTTTTATGGGTACCGCCAGTGCGGGCATGGTATTTTCACTGCCTTCAGCACTGGGTTTTTTGAAAGAAGGAATGCTATCATTGTTTCAATTTAACAACGGGCCCGAATTTTTAGTGGGAATTCCTTTTACTGCTATACCCTTACCGGAAAAATTGCTGGTATTGTTGGTATTTGCAGGTATAGTATGGGTATTGTTTTACTACCTGCGCCAGGTAAAACAATCAGGCAATGCCGAACAACAAAGCCAGCCCACACACATCTGGCTATTCCTTTCTTTAATCATATTGTGCGGCCTCTTCCTGGTGCCGGCTGTACTTACCATACGGCTTGAACAAAGATGGTTGCAGGCTTCCTGGAGTATTTTTGTGTTGTTATTCATCATTGCGGCTACCGTTGTTCCCGCTAAGCAGTCGTTTAAAAAGAATGGATGGATGTTATTATTTTGTCTGTTGTTGCTCTGGGTAGATGCCAATTACCTGGCCAGGGGCGGCAAATATATTTATCTCAATTATTCAGAAGCGGCCGCAACGGAGTTTGAAGAAGCCATTCAGCAGGGGGTCATAAAACGCGGTACAAATAACTTGTACATATGGGAGAAAAAAAGGGATCCTAATACCGAAAACGCTATCCGTTGGGATTTGGGGGATGGGTATTTTTTTAACTTCTATCAGCAGCATGGTAAAAATATAAGCTTTGTAGATTCTGTGTATAAAGATCATCACCTGGTTGATACTGCCCTTGCGCATTTTAATAAACAAACCGACCAGGTACTGTATATTGATAGTAACATCGTTGATATTACCAGTCATTTTCTGCAAGATTCTTTGCAGTTATTCAGCAGGCAGCTGCATGCACAGGAAGGAGGCAGGCATCAATTCTTTGGCAAACAATTACACGTTACTGCCGCCAACATTGGTCAGTTTGCCACTACCGGTTTTTATGATAATGAAAATGGCATCCGCTGGACCAATGGCAAGGCGGCTATTGAGTTTACCGATGGGCAAGCACTGGGTGACTCTGTGTATGCAGAACTAAATACGTATATGCCCGAAGCCTGTAAAAATATTACGCCGGTGGTGGCAATCAAAGGCTACGATGAAAAAATATACATGCCCGTTGCATCAAAAAGAGAAGGTGATGTTTTCAAATTTGTATTTTATTTTTCGACGCCCATAAAGGTGCAGGCGGTTCAATTATTGGCTGACACAATAAAAGGCGATGCCAACGACCAGCGGGTATTGTCATTTCCTTTCAAATCGCTTACTATTAAATAAAGACTGATGCTGAGCGTTTGCTATAACAGGCGAAAAAATTGGGTTACTCTCAATAATTGTGAAATACAGGAGGTAAACAACGGGAATGCAAAAATAATTTCTTACAACAGCGTTACTCCAAGTCCGGGTTTATCCAACGGATACATGTAGCCGTCTTTTATCACAAACCCGCCGGTTGCCACATCCTCTGCCAGGTCAATACTTCCATCCAGATCTAGGTATTTGGTATGCGTACAGGAAAAAGCGGCGTGCAATGCAGCAGTAATGCTGATACAGCTTTCATCATTACAGCCCCAGAACAGATCAATACCTGCAGGCTTGGCAATGGTAGCAATTTCTAATGCACCACTGATACCGCCGCATTTCATCAGTTTAATATTAAATATACCATACTGCAGTTCCTGCGCCAGTGTTAGTGCTGATACCGCATTTTTTAGCGATTCGTCTGCAGCCAGAATAGCCCTTGCCGACAATGGCAATTGCAGCAAATCCATATCTGTCATGGGCGGTAATGGTTGCTCTATCAGTTCAACACCGGCAGGTTTTGTTTTATCCAGGAAAACTTTCAGCTGTTGCAGGTCATAGCCGGTATTGGCATCCACCCGTATGGTGAAATGTGTTCCAAATTTTTCTTTGAGTTTGATAATGCGTTCGGCATCAGCATCGGCATCCAGGCCGGTTTTAATTTTCAGTACACGAAAGCCCTGCGAATAATAATCACTGGCATCCGCAATGGTGTCGGCCACATCTTTAATGCCAATGGTTACAGAAGTAAGCATTTTTTCATGCTGCCTGCCATAAAAGTCAAGTATGGGAATGCCCAGGTACTGGCAGAAGGCATCGTGCAACGCAATATCAATGCAGGCTTGTGTGCCCGGCATGCTGCCAAAATGTTGGCTGCAGGTATAAATATGATGGAGGAAATGGCGGATATCTTTTCCCACCAGTATTTGTACAAAATCTGATTCAAGGTTTTGCAGTGTTTCCGCACATGTTTCACCCACCACAGATGGGTCTGGGTTGGCTGCACCCGTACCTCGGATGCCATTTTCCAGCGTTACTTCAAAAAAAATATTTTCAACATCGCTGATGGTTTCCCTTGCAATGACATAAGGCTTTTGCAAAGCCAGGTTTTTGCGGTAGGCCCTAATCGATTTTATTTTCATGAAGCGATTGCTTTATTGGAACGGATCAGTTGTTGGATAACCGGTATAATTTTTTGGCAGCCTTCCTGCAAGGGAAGCATTACAGGCAATTGTAACAATGCCTCATAACTGGCCTGCAACGCAAATGCCTCATCGTTAGTGCAATGTTCTGTATTCAGTGCCACCGCAATAACCGAAGAACCATATTGTTTGATCAGCGCAATTTCTGTTTCAATAGAATGGATAGCGCCCCATGCGGCATCATGCTCATAGTATTTTCTTTTGGGTGCATGTACCAGTATGATCGATTTGGCATTGCCAGATACCAGCATTTCTGAGCCGCAGGGTCCGCTGGGATTACGCAAAGCAGATTGCCCTTCAATCAAAATAACATCGGGGTTGGTGGCTGCCTGGCAACTAAGTATGGCGTGTTCCAGTTCTCCCGACACAAAATCATTAAGCGTACTGTCTAATATAAAACCGTACTGGCCACCCTGCAGCCAGCCCGTTTGGCCGGTATAAATCATTTGCGCATGAATGTTGGCGTTATTGCATTCATTCATTATAAAACGGGTAGTAGTTCTCTTACCCAATGCGCAATCGGTACCCATTACTGCAATTACAGGCGTTGTCATTTGCAGAATTTTGCCTGTCCAGAAATGCAGGTCTTTCCGTTTTTTGGGCAGCCGGATATCTATCAGTGCAACACCGTGTTTTGCTGCCAGTTGTTGGATATCGGGCCGTTCACAAAGGTGGTCGTGCAACCCGTTCACAACAGTTAACTTATTGCGGATGGCTGTTTTTACCTGCTCAATCAGCTCACCGGGAAACACGCCGCCTACCGTAGCCACACCCACAATGCAAACCGTGGGTTGGGTTTGCATAGCCGCTTCTATTGACGCAAACACAGGTATGTTTCTGTGTTGCCCGTCCAGCACTTCGCCGGCATCTTTACCGGCATGCACATGGTCTGCAATACCTGCAATGTGATAGCGGTTGCTTTCACGGATAAGTCCGTGCGCTGTTTTGGCATCTTCCGTAGCAAGAATGCCATTGGTAATAATGATTGCTTTTTCCATGTTATTGCGCATACTATATGCTGATAAGAATAGATTTTTTCCTTAGTTTTAAACGAATATATCCCCGTCTGCCATCAAAATCAAACAGCATGAGAAAAATTACCCTGATCATGGTAGTAATCTGCCCGTTAATGGCGGCCGCCCAATGGCGTACCAGCATTAAAGCCGTTGATTCAGTGCTGACCGGCCTGTATGATAAACAACTCTTTAACGGCACTGTACTCATAGCTGAGAAAGGGCAGGTATTATACAAAAAAGCTTTTGGCATAGCAGGCGCCAATGCCAAACCGTTAACGGTGGATGCTGCTTTTAACCTGGCTTCTGTTTCAAAACAGTTTTTTGCCATGATGGTGATGATGCTGAAAGAGCAGAGCAAGCTGCAATACGATGATGCCGTGCAACAATACCTTCCCAGCTTTCCATACCCCAATATTACCATCCGGCATTTAATGAACCAGGTATCTGGCCTGCCTGAATATTTTGACATAGCAGACCGGTACCGCAACCTGCTGGATACACTCACCAACGAATCTATGCTGGCCTTACTGGCATCAAAAAAACCTGCCCTGGTTTTTACCCCCGGCCAGCGCTTTCAATATTGCAACACCAATTATACCACCCTAGCTTCTGTAATTGCCAAGGTTGCGGGCATGAGCTGCGACTCATTCTTTGCACAGAGAATTGTGCAGCCGTTGCGCCTGCGTAATACGTATATCTACAACCTCACCATGAAGACCTTTCCCGCATCGCGGGTGTTTGGTTTTCACTACGCCAATGGAAAGCCGGTACCAGACGATTTGCAATGGCTGGATGGTATTGTGGGCGATGGCAACGTGTATTCATCTGTTGAAGATTTGTACAAATGGGACCAGGCACTGTATACAGAAAAGCTGGTGAAACAAAGCACATTTAAAGAAGCTATCACTCCCGGAAAATTAAATGATGGTAGCAACAGCAATTACGGATTTGGATGGTTTGTTCAAAAGCAGGATTCGGAAGTTGACCATTCGGGCGGCTGGGCAGGATTTGGAACTTATATAGACAGGTTTATTGCCGGCAACCAAACTTTTATTTTCCTGGATAACTCCGGCAATGGCAATGCACGGGGAATCGTAAAAAATATATTACTCAATAAACCATATACGCTGCCGCAAACCCAGTTAATTACCAATGTGCGTTTGATAGACGGCACCGGTACAGCGGCTATACCATCCGCCGTGCGTATTGTGGACAAGCGCATTCGCGATATTGGCATGCTTACACCGTTTAAAGATGAAAGCGTAATTGATGGAAAAGGTTTTGTACTGGCGCCGGGTTTTATAGACAGTCATAGTCACCATGAAAGAGGATTGCGCAATGATGCTACTGCCGTGGCTGCCACCAACCAGGGCATCACCACCATTGTAACCGGACAGGATGGCGGCTCTTACCTGGTAGATACATTGAAACAGCAAATAACAAACCATCCTGTAAGTATCAATATTGCCACCTATACCGGCCATGCAAGCTTACGCCAGATGGTGATGAAAGATAACCTGCTGCGGGCTGCAACCCCGTTTGAGATAACTGCTATGCAGCAACTGCTGGCAAACGATATCAAAAAAGGGTCACTGGGTCTTTCTACCGGTCTTGAATATGAAGAAGGCTTTTATTCTACCAAAGATGAAGTAATTGAACTGGCCAAAACAACGGCGGCTGCGGGTGGCCGTTATATCAGTCATATACGCAGCGAAGATGTAAACCTGGAAACTGCATTGGATGAAATCATTACCATTGGCCGTGAAGCAAAACTGCCGGTACAGATATCCCACTTTAAGATTGCGATGCGCAGTAAATGGGGCAGTGCAAAAGAAGTACTGGCAAAGCTACAGGCAGCGCGTGCCAGAGGAATTAATATTACAGCAGATTGCTACCCGTATACCATGTGGTCTTCTACGCCCAGGGTGTTATTTCCAAAAAAGGATTTTGATAATGAGGCCAGTGCTGAATATGCCGTGCAGGAATTGTTTGACCCTGCTGTGTCTATGATCACCTATTTTCCGGCAAACAAAAGTTATGAAGGAAAAACGGTGAGTGAAATTGCAACTATGAACCATGAAACTGCTGCCAAAGCATTGATGCGTATTGTAAAAGAAACCGGTGAAAAGGGTGCCGCTATCGCCGGCGCTTCCATGTTGGATGATGACGTAACAGATCTGCTGCAATGGAACCAAACCAATATTTGTTCAGATGGCGCTAACGGTGGCCATCCGCGGGGCTATGGTGCCTTCACCCGTTTTTTGGGGAGGTATGTTAGAGATAAAAAAACAATGCCGCTTGAAACTGCCGTGTATAAAATGACTGGGCTTACCGCAGAACACCTGGGTATAGGCGACAGAGGATTGATAAAGCCATCTTATTATGCCGACCTGGTGTTGTTTGACCCCTCCACAGTAAGAGACAATTCAACCATGACGGATGCAAAAGCATTGTCTTCGGGTATCGCTATTGTTTGGGTAAACGGACAAATTGTTTACCGCGATAACAAAGCCACCAATGTTTTTCCCGGCGTTTTTATTGGTAGGCAATAAGGAGTGAAGAGTTGAAATGTAAGTTAGCTTTAAGTTAGTTTAGAATTAAGAGTTATGAATTATGAGTTGCCTTGCGATCGTTTCTCAATAGCAATCTGCGAATCTGCGGCAGCTCAGGACTATTTTGAATTTTAAATTTTGAATTTGTAATCTGCGAATCTGCGGCAATTTTTTAATTTTAAATTTTGCTTTGCATCATCTGCGCTAATCGATCTTCTCTCACCAGCAATCTGCAATCTTCGGCCATCTTTGATTTTTGAATTTTGACTTTTGGCTCACACAAGTCGATTGTCATTCTTTTGTAAGTTTCCTCTTTGCGTAAAACAGTTTCCCGATTTTGATAACCACGAAAGTAGTGACAGGGTAATTTCGCCGCTGTACAAAAAAAATTATTAAGGGCCATTGCTGGTTTTCTTTTTTGCTTTTGATTAATGCGCAGCGCAAAAAAGTTTTTCCATAATGCGCCCGCCAAAACAAGTGTCTAATTTTTTATAGTATGAGAGTTATTTTGAATTGTATAGTTGTGATAGTATTAGCCATCACTTGCGCAAATGCGCAAGGGCAGACCACCGGCACTATTGAAGGAAAAGTAATAACAGCAGATAACAAGCCGGCAGAAGGTGTAACCGTGTTGCTAAAAAATAAAAACCGCAATGTGGTGGCCGATAATACAGGATCATTTACGTTAAAAAATGTACAACCCGGCAGCCAGTTTATCGTAATCAGCCTGGTGGGCTACAAAGATGTTGAGCAGCAAGTGCAGGTAGAAAGTGGTCAGGCCAGCAAAGTAAACATTCAACTAGAATTATCAGATAAACAGCTAAACGAAGTGGTAGTGGTGGCCAACAGGAATAGTTTTAAAACCAACCGTACTTCCAACTCATTGCGTTTGCAAACTCCCATTCTTAACATCCCGCAGAACATACAGGTCATCACCGGAAAATTGATCAACGATCAGCAAATTTTTGACATGCTGGAAGGCGTTACCCGCAACGTAAGCGGTGCATCGCGCGTAGAGCATTGGGATAACTATGCACGCATTACCATGCGCGGCAGCAATGTGGGCGCTTTTAGAAACGGCATGAACGTATCAACAGACTGGGGCCCCCTTACAGAAGATATGAGCATGGTGGAACGGATAGAATTTGTAAAAGGCCCGGCAGGATTTATGCTCGCCAACGGCGACCCTAGCGGTTTTTATAATGTAGTTACCAAAAAGCCAAGCGGCAGAACAAGGGGTGAAGCCAGCATTTCACTTGGCAGTTTTGATTTATACCGGGCAGCAGTTGACCTGGATGGCAAACTATCAAAAGACGGTAAATTATTGTACCGTTTAAATGTAATGGGACAGTTGAAAGGATCGCACCGCGAGTTTGATTTCAACAACCGCTATACGATTGCTCCTGTATTGAAATACCTGGTGGATGATAATACCAGCCTTACGCTTGAATACACCCACCAGTTTTCGCAGGTCAATATCATTGGGTCTAATTACCTTTTTTCAAAGAAAGGGTATGCTGATTTACCCCGGAATTTTACCAATGCAGAAGCCGCTTTGCCTGCTACCAATATGAACGACAGAAGTATACTGGCCATTTTTGAACACAAAATAAACCCCGACTGGAAATTTACTGCACAGGCGGCTTATTTTAATTACCAGCAGGAGGGCATGAGTATGTGGCCGCAATGGCCAAACGGTTTTGTGGCAGGTAACGATAGCTTATTGAACAGGGGCGTAAGCATATGGGATGTGCTGGGAATGAGTAAAATGGGCCAGATGTTTTTAAATGGCGAAGTGGCTACCGGTAAAGTGATACATAAAATACTCGCCGGCGTTGACATGAGCAACAAAGATTATTACCACGACTGGAACCAATCTGCCACCCTGGGGACAGCGCCTTTTAACATCTACAAACCGGTATATGGTGTTTCGCCGTTGTCTAACTCTTTCGACAGAAGTAAATCGTTAAGAGAACGCGGCGTGCATTATTACAATGCTTATACTGGCCTGTATCTGCAGGATGAATTAAATTTCTTTGATAGTAAACTACGGTTAACCCTGGCAGGTAGATACACGACATTAAAAACAGGTGATGTTTATTCAGGCTCATATACAAGAAGCCGCTTTACACCCCGTATAGGCCTTAGCTATTCAATTGATAAAAATACTGCTGCCTACTTTGTATCTGACCAGTCTTTCATGGAGAACTATGGCGGAGACTGGCAGGGAAAAAATTTTGACCCCATCGTAGGCGCCAATCTTGAACTGGGTATTAAGCGGGACTGGATGAATGGAAAATGGAACTCGGGCGTATCTGTGTACCAGATTACCAGGAACAACGTATTAACGACCGATTTTGCGCATATCAACCCGGCTAATGGCCAATACTACAGCCGCCAATCTGGCCAGCAGCGTACAAAAGGTGTTGAAGTGGATATTAAGGGCCAGCTTCTACCTAGCCTGGACGTGATCATTAATTATGCCTATACAGAAGCAAAGGTTACCAAAGATGAAGATCCGAAAGTGATTGGCAACCAGGTGGCCGGTTCTACCAGGCATATTCAAAACGCATGGTTGAATTATAAAATAGACAATGGTGCATTGAATGGTTTTGGTATTTCTTTAGGATACCAGTACCAGGCAAAACGTTCTCCGTGGTATGTTTTTGACAATTCTAAAAACAGTCTGCCCGATTATTTCAGACTGGATGGCAGTCTTTCTTACCGCAAAGAAAAAATGTCTTTCAACCTGGTGGTAAATAATCTTCTAAACAAATATTTATATTCCGGTGCGCCTTACGATTCTGGTGCGCCCGGCGATCAATATTATTACTGGCAGGCAGAACCCGGCACCAATATCAGGTTTACGGTGGGGTATAAATTTTAAAAGGATGCGGTTTAAAAAAGCAATCGGAAAAATTCATTTATGGCTCGGACTAACGTCCGGGCTTATAGTTGTTTTTCTCGGTATCACCGGTTGCATACTGGCATTTGAACATGAGATTCGGGCGCTTGCACAACCCTATTGGTTTGCCAGTGCCATGGATAAGCCGTTGCAGCCGCCCGGTGTGTTAAAAAATAACGCTGAAAAATATCTGGAGGGTAAAAAGGCCAACAGTGTAGAATACAATGAAACGGGGCGTGCAGCTTTGGTATACTATTATGATGCTGATAACTATAAATTGGTTTTCCTGAATCCGTACAGCGGTCAAGTAATACGGGTAAAAAACATGAACCGCGATTTTTTTCGTGTAGTGCTCAATGGCCATTTTTACTTGTGGCTGCCGCCCAAAATAGGACAGCCCTTTGTGGCGAGCGCTACACTTATTTTTTTAGTGATGGTTATAACGGGCATTATACTCTGGTGGCCAAAAAATAAAGCTGCTCGTAAACAACGGTTCAGTGTAAAATGGAACGCCAAATGGAAAAGGACCAATTACGACCTGCACAATGTGTTGGGCTTTTATATGACCTGGGTAGTAATTTTTATTACCATTACCGGCCTGGTTTGGGGGTTTGAATGGTTTGCTAAATCTGTTTACTGGGTAAGCTCTGCCGGTAAAACAATGCCGGAATTTTATACGCCTGGTTCAGATACATTGCTGGCAGCAAAAGGCAAAAGCAATACTACTGATGTGGTTTGGCAGCAAATGATACAAAAAAAGAAACCCGCCGAAAGCATGAGTCTTACTTTTGCACAATCAGCCGGTGAGTCAATTTCAGTAAGCATCAATCACCGGCCTGGTACTTATTACAATACAGACAACTACTCTTTTGATCAATACAGTGGTAAAGAACTGGCGGGTAAAGGAACTTATAGCGGTACTTTTACTCAAGCTACTGTGGCAGATAAGATTAAAAGAATGAATTATGATATTCACGTAGGTGCAGTGCTGGGGCTACCCGGAAAAATACTGGCCTTTTTTGCCAGCCTTATTGCCGCCAGCCTGCCGATAACAGGCTTCTATATCTGGTGGGGGAGACGAAGAAAAAAAACATCCCACATAATGCATGCCACCGCTGCAGGCAGCAAGTTGAAATTATCATAGCCATAAAGCCCCATGCTCGAACGTTTTTGTTAATACGCAGGCAGGAAGGCCCGGTGTATCTTTCTCAAATTTTAATGGATTGCTAATTATATTAAGGCAATTTTGCAGTATTACCAACGTTACCCATCCATGACCAGGAAACCATGCTGCTGCTTACTTATAATTTTTCTTTTATTATCCCATTTTGCTGGTGCCCAGGATACCACACGCCAGCGTGCAGCCGGTATAGACAGCATACCAGTTAATACGCCTGCGCCGCGATAGCACCCGCCCCGACAGCAGCAGGCGAAGATATTTTGACAGTACAATTTTTTCAGATAACAATACCCTCACCAGCAGCGATTACCTGCTCCGTATTCAAAAGATATATGAAACATTAAACAAAGTGCCCGTTGTTACGGAATCTTTTGATCAGCTGGATGAAATTGCCGCTAATCTGAATGAAAGTGATACTGCATTAGGTGTTATCCGCGAACGGCTGTCTGTAAACGACCGCACATTAAACCTGCGCAACCTGCAGATGTTTTACACGTTGCTGGAAGCCATTCAGGAAAGCGATCAAAAATATGCAGCTCAATTAACAGAATACGATAATCAACTGGATACGCTGAAAAAAGATGTACTGAGCCTGCGAAAAGATACTACCATGCGGCAACTCTTCCGCGATTCTGCACTAAGAAAAAGTTTTAGTGCACAATTAAAAGGACTCCGCATAAAATGGAGTGCTACAGATTCTTTAGTAAGAGCCGCCAACACCAGTATCAATGCATTGAAAGCCCACGCATCTTCTAATGCTATAGCAGTTACAGAAATGTTACACCAGACCAGCAACTTGCTGGCAAGGGTAGGGCCGCGCGCATTTACCAAAGAACGTAATTACCTGTGGGAGCCGAGGCCGCAGCGTGCGGGTGGTACTGGCAATGCATCCAATTTCAGGAGATCCATCAACAACGAAAACAAAGCGGTTAAATATTATTTTCAAAACACACGTTCAAAAAGGTTCTGGCTTTTATTAACCGGCATTGTGTTTTTCTATTGGGTGTTTGCCAATTACAGAATTCTTAAAAAGAAAAACAAGGTACAACTGATAGACGCTTACCGGTTCAAATATATCAACCCGGTGCCCATAGCTGCCTGCCTGGTATGGATGCTCACGCTGGCACCTTTGTTTGATTTGCATGCACCGGCCATTTATATTGAAACCACGCAGTTTTTACTGATGCTGGTATTAACCGGCCTTTTCTGGAAACGATGGCCGCCAAAAATGTTTTATTACTGGTGCGGCATAGTGATACTATTTGTGTTGTTGTCTGGTACACGTATTGTTGGCCTGCCTTTTTCTTTGCAACGCTGGTGGGTGCTGTTTATTAATGGCGGAGCAATTTTTCTGGGATTTCTTTTTTGCCAACGGCTGCAAAAGGCCAAAGAAAGCAAGGTGCTATTTTTTGCCACATCACTATATATTTTGCTGAACTTTCTGGCGGTAGTGTGTAATTTATTCGGCCGATCAACGCTTACCCAGATTTTTGGTTATACTTCTATCTATACATTCTCACAAATTATCACACTCACGGTTTTTGTAAAATCGCTGGAAGAAGCTTTTTTGCTGCAAATACAAACCAGCCGTATCAAAAAAAATTATCCTGAATATTTTGATGCGTCGCCGGTAATCAAAGGCGTAAACCGCCTTGTTACCATTGTGGCGGTGATCATTTGCCTTATAGCGGTAACCACCAACCTCAATATTTACAATTTTGTATACAACCAGTTGGAGTCACTCCTGGTTACGCCGCGGGAGATAGGCAGTATTTCATTTACATTCGGAGGTGTTGTATTGTTTTTGGGAATTATCTGGCTCGCTAATTTTCTGCAAAAGTACATCGCTTACTTTTTTGGAGATGTTGGAGATGATGCCGCATTTGATAACAAAGGCGAGCGCTCCCGGCTTATGATTACGCGTCTTGTGTTGTTGATTGCTGGGTTTTTACTGGCAGTAGCAGCATCTGGTTTACCCATGGATAAAATTACAGTTATACTCGGTGCCCTGGGTGTGGGTATTGGATTGGGACTGCAGGGTATCGTAAACAATTTTGTATCGGGCATCATATTAATTTTTGACCGCCCCCTGCGTATTGGCGATACAGTGGAGGTGGGCGATAAAAAAGGCAGGGTGAAAGAGATAAGTATTCGCTCAAGCACCTTGTTAACGCCTGATGGCGCTGAGGTAATCATTCCCAACGGCGACCTGTTGGCGCACAATATTGTAAACTGGACGCTGAGTAATAACCACATCAGGGTAGAGTTGCCGGTAGTGGTGGAAGGCCATCCGGATCCCGAAGAAATCAGGAAAGGGTTTGCAGACATTCTTAAAGACAATGCCAATGTATTATCCCAGCGGCAGCCCGAAGTAATGTTTACCTACCTGAAAGGAAAAACGGTTGAATTGGTATTTTCATTTTGGTGCAAAGATGTTTCGCGGCTGGATATTGCCAAAAGCGATGTAAGTAAAGCGGTATACAGCCTTTTACAGGAAAAAGGAATCGGCATTGTGTAAATAGATTTAAATCTCTGATGTCTGATTTGTTAATGTCTGGTCTCCCTGCCCGGAGAACGGATTCACATCAAATACTTTCTTTTATTGCCAAACCTGTTCTAATTTTGCAACAGCTGGTTACAAATGTTAACATTGCATATTGCATCGCAAGAAATCAGCCTTCAAAACATCAGACATCAGAGATCGTATTTTATACAACATCATTTATTTATCCCTTTTCATCATTGCTACAACTTGTACCGGCTGCTTCCGTCGCTTTGTGCAAACGGAAAAGCAACTCAGGGCGTATTACCAGGATAAACCGATAAAGCCGGAATACCATACAGTGAAGAATGATTCGGTGCAGTTATTTTGTGCCACGGCCGGCGCAGATACACTGCCGCCATTACTTATTGTACACGGCGCACCGGGCGCATGGTATGGCAGCAGAAATATACTGGATGATTCGTTGACTACCGCCCGTTTTCATGTTATTTCGGTTGACCGTCCCGGCTATAACAAATCGCGCTTTAAAGGCAGGCGCAAAGCGGTTACCAGCATCAGTTTGCAGGCAGTGGTTATTTATGAGGCCATGCGGCTGAATCACTCGCATCAAAAAGGTATTGTAATGGGCAGTTCATACGGCGGGCCCATCGCGGTAAAAATGGCTGTTGACCATCCCGAAGCTTTTTATCATGTATTACTATTGGCTGCCGCTATTGATCCTGACCACGAAAAATTCTGGTGGTTTAATAAATACGTGCATCGCGGTCCACTAAAATGGATGTTGCCGCGCTTTTTCAGAGTAGCTACCAATGAAAAATATAGTCACATAAAAGAACTGCGCAAACTGGTACCGTTGTGGAGCCGGTTAACAGTGCCGGTTACTGTGGTGCAGGGTGATGCAGACGAGACCGTATCACCAGTAAACCTTGACTTTGCAAGAAAAATGCTGGAAGGTAAAAACGCAACATTTATTTCATTGCCGGGTGTAGGCCACCTCATACGCTGGCAACGCGCAGACCTGGTGCGGCAACTACTTCTCGAGGCGCGTTAATCTATGTTAAGTGTTGAGTGTTGAGTGTTGTGTGGGCGTTTGCCTCCAAAGTACTCAACACACAACACTCAACACTTAACACACAACACAGAAAAATGCTTATCTAAGGTCGGCGGTATTCACACGCGTAGGCGTGTCTTTACCACTAACAATAGAGCCGGAGCTTTTGGCAATGGCTTTTATCACCATGGCCATATTCTGCATATCGAGTGTCTGAATTTCATCGCTCACTTTATGGTAGTTGGGCTCACTATCCATCTTAGAAGTAGAAATGGTATGCGCAGGTACTCCTTGTCTGGCCAGCGTGGCATTATCGCTGCGGTAAAACAGTTGTTCTGCAGTGTAGGGATCAGGATAGAATTTAAAGGGCGTTCCCTGCAAATTCTTTTCCAGGATTTTGCCCATATCCGTTTTGTCATAGCCTGTTATGTAAGCAGAATTTTTGCCCCACTTGCTTTCAGTGCCAATCATCTCAATATTGAACATGGCCATTACTTTTACCGGATCAAACTGTTTTGAAAAATACTGTGAACCAAAACCGCCCTCTTCTTCTGCTGTAAATGCAGCAAATACCAGTGTTCTTTCATTATTACCCAGTGCTTTAAAATATTTAGCGAGCATAATAACGGCGGTTGTGCCGGCAGCATCATCGTTGGCGCCGTTGAATATAGAATCGCCATTGAGCGGTTTGCCAATACCCAGGTGATCATAGTGGCCAGAAAATACCACAAACTCTGCAGCCTTTGATTTGCCAGGCAATATGCCCACCACATTGGCCAGTTTTGATTCTATTATTTCGTGCGTTGCTGTTACTTCATATTTGGAAGGGTCTGTTGGCGTTAGTACAAATATGGTACTGTAAGGTGTTGTAAAAAGGTTGCGCTTAAAACCCGACAGGCGTACAAAGTTTTTTGAAAAGCTGGTATCAACCACCACCAGGTAATTTTTTTCTTTGCCTACATATTGATAGGCCTCCTGAAAAAGGTTACTGCCCGGTTTAATATAAACTTTTTCAAAACCAGATTGATCATTGATTTGCAAACTGGGCTGACTGGAAACAACAATAACGCTTTTGTTGTCTGCCGGTACACCATCCAGAACAGCAGCAGTACTCACAAATTTTGGCGTAACCATGGTAAACTCCTGCCGGTAACTATTGCCATTGTTAAGTGTTTGAAGACCGGCGGCCTTAAACTCGGCCCCAATAAATTCAGCGGCTTTATCAATAGCAGGCGAGAAGGCATTGCGGCCCTGCATTTCGTTAGAAGATAAGGTCTTTTCAATTCGCTCCACTTCCTTCGCATTGATGATACTGTTGATGTCTTGCGCAAAAGAAAAAAAGGTTGCTGCTGTGAACAACCAGGTAGCCATTATTTTTTTCATGGTATGAGTATGTCTGTTGTAGGATTTCTGATGTCTTATGTGATTGCTGATTTTGAGATTGCGGGATATTGAGATTTCCATTGTTGATGGTAACAATCCAAAAATCTCAAAATCTCTAAATCGGCAATTGAATTAATTACAGGCTCATCATTTCTTTGAACTTTACGGTTTGTCGGCGGCTTACTTCAATTTTTTCACCGCCTTTCATTTCAAGCAGCAGGCCGCCATTAAAGTAGGGTTCTATTTTATCAATCAAACGCAGGTTGACGATGTGTTTACGGTTGGCCCTGAAAAAAGTTTTTTCATCAAGCCTTTCCTCCAGCGCATTGAGCGATTTTAGAATGAGCGGTTTGTTGGGGCCAAAGAATACTTTTGCGTAGTTGCCCACACTTTCAAACAGGCGTATTTCGCTGAGTTTTACAAACCAGCAGCGCTCACCATCTTTTACAAATACCTGGTCATCTTCATGCAACATTTCGCGGTTAACCGACACTTCCCCGTTAATGGTTTGTTCTTTTTCTTCCTGTATGTGCAGTTTCTGAATGGCGTCTGCCAGTCTTCCTGGCTCTACCGGTTTGAGCAGGTAATCCAACGCATTTACTTCAAAAGCCTTTAAGGCATATTCATCATAAGCGGTGGTAAATATCACATGCGGGGCTTTATCCAGCTCTGCCAGCATATCAAAACCAGTTTTACCCGGCATTTGTATATCAAGAAATACCAGGTCTGGATTAATGGTTTCAATTTTTTCAAGTCCTTCATTGGCATTAGCGCCCTCGGCCACTACTTCTATCTCCGGAAAATCTATCAACAACTTTCTAAGTTCGTTTCTTGCCAGCCGTTCGTCATCAATAATAATTGCTCTGATCATAAGTTTAGTGTGTTTGTGCAATGGCAGCAACCGGCAAAATTACTTTGGCTTCTACCATATTGCCATTAATTTCTTTGATTGTAAAGTTGGCTTTTTCTCCAAATAAAAGTTGCAGCCTGTTCTGGGTACTGGTTAAACCAAATCCATCTGCATTGTAAGACCCATTGAGGTGACCGGTATTCTGTACCATCAGCTCATGATGGTTGTACCTGAAGTCGGAAATAATTCTTACCGTGCCACCATTTAGTTGTTTGCTGATGCCGTGTTTGATGGCATTTTCTACCAGTGTTTGTAACATCATGGGTGGCACCGGCTGGTCGAGCGTGTCTTCATCAATTGCATATTCAATACGCAACCGGTCTTCAAAACGTATGTATTCAAGTGCCAGGTAATCTTTCACAATATTCAGTTCTTTTTCAAACGGAACAGTTTCCAGTTTGTCTGCCTGCATGCTGCTGCGGAGAATATTGCTCAGTTCTGTAATGGCACCCCTTGCCCGTGATGGGTTTTCATCAATCAATGCGCGGATACTATTAAGTGCATTGAAAATAAAATGCGGGTTGATATGCGATTTGATGGTCTTCAGTTCCAGCTCTTTTACCAGCGCTTCCAGCTTGAGCGTGTCTACCTGCTGGTGACGGCTTTTTTGTACGTAATGATAAATGTAATAAATGCAGTTCCAGATAAAGAGATAAGAAAACGAAGCGAAGAAGTTGTAAAAAGTGAGTTTGGAGAAATTCATCACCGTTCTTTCTGAAGCATTCTTCCGCAATAGATCAAGATAAATAAGCAGGAACGATTCTGAAACGCCTAGCGCCAGAGAGAATATAAATGTGATGAATACAAAGCCGAAAATCTGTTGTTCAATGGGTTTTATCAGAATATTAAAGCGGTAAATCACCCATCTCATCATGTGCGAAAGCGCAATACCCAGCCCCAGGTACAACAATAGCCGGTAAATAAATTTGATATCCACCTGGTCCCAGGTATAAGCAAAAAACACATTCACCACAATAAACATTCCCCAGCCAAATAGCTGAAATAGCCAGTAGGTAGGAATCCTTTTTAATATGCTCATAAGCAAAGCTATTATTAAACCCGGGCTCTAATATAGGCAATTGTATGAATGGTTAAATAAGTAAATAGCGGCCTTTCCGGGCTTGGAGCCTCCTGTACAGGCTCACCGGGGGGAAATGCCTCCCGTCCTATTTTTGTCATGAAAACCGGCAGGATATGTATCTTTGTTTATTCATATTCTCGCTATGGAAATAACGCCCGGACCGTTGTTGAAGACAATAAACTCACCTGCAGACCTTAAGAAAGTAAGCAAGGAACAACTGCACCAGGTCTGCAATGAGCTGCGGCAATACATTATTGACGTGGTAAGCGTGTACGGCGGGCATTTTGGCGCCAGCTTGGGTGTGGTAGAACTCACTGTGGCACTGCATTATATCTACAATACCCCGTACGACCAGCTGGTTTGGGATGTGGGCCACCAGGCATATGGCCACAAAATTCTTACCGGCCGCCGCGATAACTTTTATACCAACCGCAAATACAACGGGTTAAGTGGTTTTCCAAAAAGAAGCGAAAGCGAATACGATACGTTTGGCGTTGGCCATTCCTCCACTTCCATTTCTGCCGCCCTGGGCATGGCAATGGCATCGAAATACAAAAAAGAAGATCGTAAAGCGGTGGCTATCATTGGCGATGGTGCCATGACGGCCGGCCTGGCATTTGAAGGAATGAACCATGCGGGCGTTGCCGATGCAGATATGCTGATTATTCTGAACGATAACTGCATGAGCATAGACCCCAATGTGGGCGCGCTCAAAGAATACCTGACAGATATTACCACATCGCAGACATACAATAAGTTAAAAGATGATATCTGGAAAGCGCTGGGGAAATTGCCCATCGGTAAAACATTCAGTCGCGAGATGGCCAGCAAGCTTGAACACAGCATCAAGGGTTTTGTAAGCCGCAGCAGTAATTTGTTTGAAGCGCTGAACCTGCGGTATTTTGGGCCGATAGACGGTCATAATATCACCAAACTGGTTGATACCATACAGGATCTAAAGAATATACCCGGTCCCAAACTGTTGCATATTGTTACAGTAAAGGGAAAAGGATATTCTCTCGCAGAGAAAGATCAAACCAAATGGCATGCACCCGGCCTGTTCGATAAAATTACCGGTGAGATCTATAAAAAGAAATTTGATATACCGCAGCCGCCGAAATACCAGGATGTATTTGGCCATACCATTATTGAACTGGCTGAAAAGAATGATAAAATTTTTGGAATTACCCCGGCAATGCCCAGTGGTTCTTCCTTAAAGTACATGATGGATAAAATGCCCGACCGGGCGTTTGATGTAGGCATTACCGAACAACATGCAGTAACATTGAGTGCGGGAATGGCCACACAGGGAATGAAAGTGTTTTGCAATATCTATTCTTCATTCATGCAGCGGGCTTACGACCAGGTATTGCACGATGTAGCGATACAAAAATTACCTGTTATTTTCTGTCTAGACAGGGCAGGATTGGTAGGTGAAGATGGCCCTACCCATCATGGTGCGTATGATATAGCTTATATGCGTTGTATACCCGGTATGATTATTAGCGCCCCTATGAACGAAAGTGAATTGCGCAACCTGATGTACACTGCACAGCTGGATGAAACCACCAGCCCGTTTGTTATCCGTTACCCGCGCGGCGAAGGCGTAATGCCAGAATGGAGAACGCCCATGAAGGCCATACCAATTGGTACCGGCAGAAAGTTAAAAGACGGAAATGATATTGCCCTGCTTACGCTTGGGCATCCCGGAAATTTTGCCGCCGCCGCTATCCGCGATTTGAAGAACGATGGATTGAACCCCGCTCATTATGATATGCGCTTTGCCAAACCGCTCGATGAGGCAATGCTGCACGAGGTTTTTAGCAAATACAATAAAGTGATTACGGTGGAAGACGGTACCATTACCGGTGGATTTGGCAGCGCCATTGCCGAATTTATGGTGGCGCACCAATATACGGCGCACTTGAAAATGCTGGGTATACCCGATCATTATATTGAACATGGCAGCCTGAAAGAACTGCACAAAGAATGCGGATTTGATACCAATGCTATTGCCGATGCGGTAAGGGAAATGATGAAGGAGCAGATTGCGGTTAGCTAATTGTATGAACACCTTGCATTACCTGCATTATTGAATGGCGATAGTTAAAGTGGCTTGGTCTTTCTATCTCACCCCGAGCCTACAATAAAATTCTTATTGTTCCCATTTTGTTTTCCGTTTTTTTTAAACGCTCAAACAGCCGACCGTATACCACAGCAACAATCGATTGTTGTTATCCTATTTCATCCAGGCTTTCTTTTGCCGCGGCAATGGTTTTATCCAGGTCTTCTTTTGTAAGCGCATTGTTGAGGAACCAGCTTTCAAATGCAGAAGGCGGCAGGTATATTCCCCGGTTAAGCATGGCATGAAAAAACAAACCGAATTTTTTATTATCGGCTGCAGCAGCATCCGCAAAATTGGTCACCGGCTTTTCGCTGAAGTGAATGCTGATCATAGAACCCAGCTGGTTAATTACAAAAGGCTTTCCCCAGGCAGCAAAAACTTTTTGCAAGCCGTTGCGCAGGTAAATGGTTTTTTCTTCCAACTCTTTATAAATACCCGGGTTGTTCTTTAGTTCGGTAAGCATGGTATAACCGGCAATCATAGCTATGGGGTTACCGCTTAAAGTACCGGCCTGGTATACATTGCCCAATGGCGCAATATGCTGCATGATTTCTTTTTTGCCGGCAAACGCACCAACGGGCATGCCTCCCCCAATTACTTTTCCATAAGTTAACAGGTCTGCATCAATTTGCAATGTCGCCTGCGCACCACCGGCAGACAACCTGAAACCTGTCATCACTTCATCAAATATCAACACAATATTTTCCTGTGTGCATATTTTCCGGAGGCCGCTTAGAAAGCCTTCTTCAGGCAGTATGCAACCCATATTGCCCGCTACCGGTTCAATAATGATAGCAGCTATTTCATTGTTGTTTTCTTTTATCAGCTGCCGTACAGCATTTAGATCATTGTATGCACAGGTGAGTGTATCATTAGCAACGCCGCCTGTTACCCCCGGTACTGTTTGAATATTGAAGGTGGCCAGCCCGCTGCCCGCTTTCACTAAAAACGCATCTGCATGACCGTGATAACAACCTTCAAACTTGATGAATTTGTTTTTGCCGGTATAACCTCTTGCCAGTCGCAATGCGCTCATACATGCTTCAGTACCGCTGCTCACCATACGCACCAGGTCTATATTGGGTGCCATGCTGATAATCAGCTCAGCCATTTTAATTTCCAGTTCTGTGGGGGCGCCGTAAGAAGTAGAATATGCTGCCTGTTCCTGTATCGCTTTAACTACCGGCGCATACGCGTGGCCCAGTATCATAGGCCCCCAGGAGGCGATATAGTCAATGTATTGATTGCCATCTGCATCAGACAGGTAAGCACCCTGCGCGCGTTGAATGAACAGCGGTGTGCCGCCCACGCTTTTGAATGCACGTACAGGAGAATTTACACCACCCGGAATCACTTGCTGCGCACGTTCAAAAAGAGATTTGCTTTCCTGTATGTTCATTGTATTAATGTTTATTTTGCAGGCGGTAAAATTAGGTCATTTCCATATTGCACCAACATTGCATAACAGCCATCACTGGTTGTCATAAATAAACAACTGCCATGAAAGTTTTTATTACCAGGGAAATTCTTGATGCCGGCCGGCAGGTTTTGCAAGCTGCCAGCATCAATTATACAGAGTTTACGGAAAAACGGGCGCTGCCGGCTGATGAATTGATAGCAATTTGTAAAGACTACGATGCTTTACTGAATGCCAGTGGCAATAAACTGGATGCACATTTTTTACAATCCTGCAAGCATCTTAAAGTAATTGCGCTGCATTCTGTTGGTTATGATAATGTTGATATTGCGGCTGCCACAAAACTGAGGATACCTATTGGCAATACACCGGGCGTACTTAGTAATGCTACCGCAGACACTGCTTTTCTACTGATGCTGGCCGTTAGCCGCAAGGCTTTTTATATGCACAGCACAATTGAAAAAGGTGCGTGGCAATTTTTTGAACCGGCCGCCAACCTGGGCGTAGAATTATACGGTAAAACGCTGGGTATTTTTGGACTGGGAAGTATTGGTTATGAAATGGCCAAACGTTGCAGGTATGCTTATGGAATGAAAATTATCTATCACAACCGTGGTAACAATCCAGCTGCCGAAAAAGAGTTGGGTGCCATAAAAGTTTCCTTTGATGAATTGTTGCAACAGTCAGATGTGCTGTCTGTGCATGCAGCCCTTACACCGGAGACAAAAGATATTTTTAATAAAACCGTATTTGCTAAAATGAAACCATCAGCTATTTTTATCAATACTTCGCGCGGTGGCGTTCATAACGAGCATGATCTACTTAATGCATTACAGCAGAAAATTATCTGGGGTGCCGGGCTGGATGTTACCAACCCCGAACCCATGCTGCCGGGCAACCCATTGCTGCATATGCCCAACGTATGCGTATTGCCGCATATTGGATCCGCCACCTTTGAAGCCAGGAGTGCTATGAGCAGGCTGGCGGCAGAAAATATTGTTGCGGGTTTACAGGGATTGCCACTCCCCAATTGGATTAATCCCTTTTAATTGCCAGTGTTATAATGAACGCAGCATCGGCAGGTTGCTATGGTAAGTTTTCAATACCAGTTCACCAAACAGCGTATTGGCCCATGCAAACCATTTGCGGGTAAACTTCTTTGGATCATCTTTATGAAATGATTCATGCATAAACCCGGTTCCTGCATGGGTGGCAACTAAAGTTTGCAGGCTTCTCTTTATCTCTATTTCATTGGTACTTGTTAAAGCACGCATGGTAATGCCCAACGGCCATATCATGTTCATGCCGGCATGTGGTCCGCCAATGCCTTCAGCGCTGATGCCTTTGAAGAAGAATGGATTAAACTCAGACAATACCAGCCTTCTTGTATTGATGTAAATGGGATCGGCAGCCGGCTTGGCATCTAAATAAGGCAGCGATAACAAACTGGGCACATTGGCATCATCCATTAAATTATAACTGCCATAACCATTTACTTCATACGCATACACCCGGCCCATTTGCAGGTGTTGTACAATGGCATGTTGCTGCAATGCTTTTTCAACCTCGGCAGCAAGCTGCAAACAATCATTGGCCAGCGTTGCATCGCTGTGAATTTTATTAACCATTTCTGCTGCCTGCTTCAATGAAACCACCGCAAAAAAGTTAGCCGGTACCAGGTAAGGAAAAATGGTAGCGTCATCGCTGGGCCTGAACATCGAACAAATAAGCCCCACCGGTTTCACGGGATAGCCATAGCCACCCAATGGCACACCGTCTGTTGCCCATGCGGTATTGCGCTGGAATGTATAGGGACCGTTACCGGTTTTACGCTGTTGTTCTTTAAAGGTTTTTAGAATGAGCGCAATGGTTTCTTTCCAGCTGGCATCAAAAGGAGTGGTATCGCCTGTAAGCTGCCAGTATTTGTGTGATAAACGAATGGGGTAGCACAATGAATCAATTTCCCACTTACGTTCATGAATGCCGGGTTTCATATCGGTGATATCCGTATGCTTCCATTCACTCACTTTGTTTTCATCTTTATAAAATGCATTGGCGTAAGGGTCTTTGCGAATGCAAGCAGCCTGGCGATTAATAACGCCAGCTATTAGTTGCTGTAATTTGTCATCTCCTTTAATAAGCGATAGGTAAGGCCACACCTGTGCGGTACTATCGCGCAGCCACATGGCATCAATATCGCCGGTAATGACATAGGTGTCCGGTTTGCCATGCAGCATTTCAAAGTCAACGGTTGTATCCAGTGTATTAGGAAAACAGTTTTCAAACAATGCCGCGATTTCTTTACCTGGCAGGCCTTTCTTTATTTCATCAATGGCAGCTTCCACATGTACACTGGTAAATTTTCTGTCGGCAAGCGGGGGGCGTTTGCTTTCTAAAGCAGTGGCTTTACCTGCCAAAAGGTTGGTTTGGTGTAATAACATACCCGCGCCGAGCAGGCTACCGGTTTTTATAAACTGCCTTCTGTCGCTCATAGTTATATTGTTTTTAGTGAGGGTGGGTGAAGATAACAAACAGCCGGTTCTTAGAATTCATCTCAACCCAATAATTTTACTGCGTCGCGCGCAAAATAAGTGGCAATCAGATCTGCACCGGCCCTTTTCATTGACGTGAGGGTTTCAATAATGGCTTTGTTTTCATCTATCCAGCCCATTTTGGCAGCAGCTTTTATCATAGCATATTCACCACTTATATTATATGCACTAACGGGCACCTGTACGGCATTTTTTACTTCGCGTATAATATCCAGGTAAGCCAGCGCCGGTTTTACCATTACAATGTCTGCGCCTTCTTCCACATCTATGAGGGTTTCTTTAATGGCTTCAATGCGGTTGGCATAATTCATCTGGTAGGTTTTTTTATCGCCAAAACCAGGGGCGCTGTCCAGTGCATCGCGGAAAGGGCCATAAAAACACGAAGCGTATTTGGCGCTGTAGGCCATGATACCAGTTTTTGTATAATTGTTTTCTTCCAGTGCTTTGCGGATGGCGCCAATGCGGCCGTCCATCATATCGCTGGGCGCTACAAAATCTGCACCGGCTTCTGCGTGGCTAATGCTCATTTTTACCAGGGCATCCACGGTTTCGTCATTTACAATTTCACCTTCTTTTACAATCCCGTCGTGTCCATAAATGGAATAGGGATCAAGCGCAACATCAGTCATTACAATCATTTCCGGTACAGCATCTTTAATGGCGCGAACGCTGCGTTGCATCAAACCGGTTTTGTTCCAGGCTTCTTTGCCCGTATTGTCTTTTGTTTCGTCTTTTGCTTTTACAAATAACAAAATGCATTTGATGCCCATGCTCCACAAATCCTTCACCTCTTTAATGGTCACATCAAGACTATTGCGGTAATAGCCGGGCATAGAGGCAATTTCTGTTCGCACGTTTTCGCCCTCATCTATAAACAGCGGGGCAATAAAATCATTTGCTGAAAGCGCCGTCTCGGCCACCAGGCTTCTTACGGAAGCACTTGCACGAAGAATGCGGTTGCGTTTGTTCAAGATCATTTTATCTCTGATTTCTGATGTGATGATTGCTGATTTCTTGTATTGCTGGTAGCGTCATTTTTGTTGACTGTTCTTGTGGCTGGATAATTTTTTTTCGCAGTTTTATCGGCTGCGGAAAATATGGCAGTCAACTCATTTGCTTCTTTAATTAGCTTATCTACTTCGTCGCCGGTTTTTAAATTTGAATCCCTTACTATTTCAAGCCAGTAATGTGATTCGTCTGCTTCTTCTAACACTATTTCAATTTTATATATAAAGTCCGCCGTTGATTTAGCTCTTTTCGTAGCCCGGTAATTCGCGCCTACAGATCCTGCAGAACGGATCAATTGTTTCGCAATCTCAAAACCTGCGGCATTTTTCGGGAAGTTTTCACATAGCTTTATTACATCGATATTAAATTTTTTTGTCCTTTGTTCTAATAGCATTCTATTCATCTATCCGGTTTTGAAATTTGATAAGGTCAATCGAAATTAGAGCAAATCAAAAATAAAACCCGGTGAAAAATATCATTTAAAAATGAGGTTTTTCTCTTATTAGTAAAAGCATCTATCAATCAGCACATAGTGTGTATATAGCCAGACATCATTGAGGAAATCAGCGATGATTACATCAGAAATCAGAGATTACACCCAGTTTTTCGGTTGCAAACAAACCTGGTACAATTTATCTTCTTCACTTCCGGGTGCGGGCTGGTAATTGTATTCAAAGCGTACGGTAGGGGGCAGGCTCATTAAAATACTCTCGGTGCGGCCATTGGTTTTGAGACCGAAGAGTGTACCCCTGTCGTGCAATAAATTAAATTCAACATAGCGCCCCCGTCTTATTTCCTGCCAGTGTTTTTGCTGCGCGCCGTACAATGTATCTTTTCGTTTTTGTACAATAGGTAAATAGCCCTTGAGAAAAGCATTGCCGTTGGCCTCCTGAAATTTGCGCCATCTTTCTGCGTCCTGTTCATCGGAAGGACGTACGTGATCATAAAATACACCGCCAATGCCACGGGTTTCGTGGTTGCGGTGGCTGTTTACAAAATATTCATCACAACGTTTTTTATACGCCGGATATAAATCATCGCCAAAAGCATCCATGGTATGCTTAATGGTCTGATGAAAATGAATGGCATCTTCTTCAAACAGGTAGTAGGGAGTAAGATCGGTGCCGCCGCCAAACCAGCGGTCGCAAACATTGTCATTGGCATCGTACAATTCAAAATAGCGCCAGTTGGCATGTACCGTGGGTACATAAGGGTTGCTGGGATGCAATACCAGCGATAACCCTGCGGCAAACCATTTAGCGGCATGGTCCGATTGCAAATGTTGTTTCATTTTATCGTGCACCTGGCCGTATACCACAGACGTATTGACGCCACCTTTTTCAAAAACAGCGCCGTTGCTTATCACCCTTGTTTTGCCACCACCGCCGCGTCCTTCGGCACGTGTCCAGTTATCTTCAATAAAGGTTGCTTTACCATCTGTATTTTCCAATGCCTGGCAAATGGTTTCCTGCAGGTGGTAGATGTATTCAATCCATTGCTGCCTGAATGCAGCTGTATTTGTTTTATAGGAAGAAGTTGTTTCCATGATCAAGTTTTTTGCTGCGTGATGCAAAGATAGCACACGGATAACTCGGATGTAAGGGATGTACACTGATCTACATTATTTCAAAACAACATCCCTTTCTTAATCTATTTCATCCGTGTCAGCGATGTTTAATCAGCACGTGTTCTAAACATTAAGTGAAGCGCCTGCGCGTCGGTATTCTTTTACCGTATCAACAAATGCCTTTGCGTGGTCAACAGGTACATTGGGCAAAATGCCATGCCCCAGGTTGGCAATATATTTTCCATGGCCAAAAGCATCCAGCATTTCCGTTACTTCCTTTTTTATCACTGGTATGGGCGATAATAATTTGGCCGGGTCAAAATTGCCCTGCAGGGTAACATGGTTGCCTGCAAACTTGCGGGCAAGTGGTGCCGTAATGCACCAATCTATACCCAGGCCGTGCGCACCGGTAGCAGCCATCCTGTCGAGCGAATGCCAGGCACCTTTTGCAAAAATGATCACCGGCACTTCGTCTTTCAATGCAGTTACAATCTGTCGAATATATTTCAACGAAATATTTTCAAAATCACCGGGACTTAGCAATCCGCCCCAGCTGTCAAAAATTTGTACGGTATCTGCCCCTGCGGCTACTTGCCCCTTCAGGTAAAAAATGGTGGTATCTGTTATCATTTGCAGCAGCTGGTGCGCCAGTTGAGGTTGGGTATAGCAGAATGCCTTGGCCTCATCAAATGTTTTGGAACCTTTGCCTTGCACCATGTAACAAAGCAGTGTCCAGGGGGCACCCGCAAATCCAATTAATGGCACACGGCCGTTGAGTTCCTGCTTTATCATGGCAATGGCATCAAAAACATACTGTAGTGTTTCATTCACATCGGGTACGCGTACCCGTTGTAAATCTGCTGCTGTTTGTATGGGGTTGGGCAACACAGGGCCGCGACTTTCTATCAATTGCACCTCCAGCCCCATAGCCTGCGGCACTACCAGTATGTCAGAAAATAATATGGCTGCATCCACGCCAATGATATCAACAGGTTGTAGGGTAATCTCGCAGGCCAGTTCGGGGGTTTGGCAGCGTTCAAAAAAACCATATTTTTCACGCAGCACCATATACTGCGGCAGGTAACGGCCGGCCTGACGCATCATCCAAACAGGAACACGCTCAGTAGGCTCTCCCCGCAGGGTTTTTAAAAGCAGATCATTTTGTATTGTACTCATAATATGTAGTTGCCCGGTATTTTCGCGGGTGTTGATGGTATTTTATCTTTCGCTGTGCACAAAATAGTTGATGGCCCGTTGCACCAGGTTTTCTTTGCCCGGTGTATTACCGGTAATGACGGAATTGGTACTGTATTTTTTTATAGTTGTTGCAGTAGTACTGCCAATGGCAAAAAATATTGTTTGATTGCCGGGCCGGTTACTGGTGAAAAAACTTTCTGCAGCACTGGGACTGTAAAAAAGTATGCCATGGTAGGGCCGGGTAATAACATGCGGGGTGGCAATGGTTTGATACACCACAATTTCTGTTACCTCAATAGCATGATCCTCCAGTAGCGCAGGCAGTTCATCGCGGCGTTGGTCCCCACAAAAAAATACAATGTTATCTGATTCGCCTTCCGCCACAATCAACTCCGCCAATGCACTGGCGTTGTCTGCGGTACCTGCAATGGAATAATCGCCAAAGTATTTTTTTACCAGTTGCTGGGTGGTTTGGCCAATGCAGTACACTGCCCAGTCGGGCATTTCATCGCTCATGTATTCGGCTACTGCTTCTACCGCATTCATACTGGTAAAAACCACGGTAACAGATTGTAAGAGCGCATTCTCAATTTCCTGCTGCACTTCTATTGATTGAATAGCGGTGGTTTCTATAAAAGAGACAGTGTCTATTTCAATGCCTTGTGCCGCAGCATCGTCAATGATGAAGGCAGGTAATGGCCGGGTGGATAATATGGTGATGTTATTTTGCTGCATGCTGAATGCGCGCTGTAATGTTGCGGCCTCCTTTTTCAAGTATCTCATGGGCCGCGGTAATGCCAACATCAGCAGCCTGGTGCATGGGTGCGGTGGCGGTGGTATCAATTTTTTCCACGCCATCGGGTGACACAATGTTGCCGGTAAATACAATGTTGTTGTTACTAACTTCTGCCAACGCGCTGATGGGCGTAGAACATCCCCCCAGTAATGTGGTAAGAAAATCTCTTTCAATTTTTACACACAGCGCAGTAGTAGCATCATTAAAGTGGCTGCAGGCTTCCGCAGCATATGCGTCATTGGTACGGCATACTACCATGATAGCCCCTTGTGCCGGCGCGGGAAGCATCCAATCCAGCTCAAGACAGTTGCCGGGCCGAAGGTGTATCCTTTCCAGGCCGGCAGCGGCAAAGATGGCGCCGTGCCAGTGGCTGTCTTTTACTTTTTGTAACCGTGTATTTACATTGCCGCGCAGGTTTTCTATGTGGTGATGCGGGTACCGGTGCAACCATTGCGCTTTACGCCGGATGCTGCTGGTGGCAATAACGGCTGCGGTGTGGGAATCGTTTAAAAAATCAGCCGTGTCTTTATACACCAAAAGGTCTTTGTAAGAAGCCCTTTTCAATACAGCAGCCTGGGTAATGCCTTTGGCCAGTTGCACCGGCACATCTTTCATAGAGTGAACGGCAATATCTATTTTGTTATTGAGCAATGCAATATCGAGGCTGCGGGTAAATATACCCTGTACGCCTATTTCATACAAGGGGGTTTGCAGGTCTATGTCGCCCTCGCTTTTTATAAAAACCAGTTCGCTGCTAAAGCCTTTGGTGGCCAGCAGTTGCTGTACGGCCGTTGCCTGCCAAACTGCAAGCTGGCTTTCCCTGGTGCCAATCCGTATGTTGTTTTTCATTAAACAAGATTAGTTTGTACCTGTAGCCATAAAATCATTGATGGCTTCAATGTACTGGCAACCGCGCTGGTTCTGGCGGCGCATTTTAACAGCCATGGTAGTGATTACCTTTTGTATTCTGGCGTCAGGCTTATCGGTAGTAAAGTTAACGAGTGGTGTGGTAGAATAAGCACCGGTATCGAGCCGGCAGAAATGTATTTGTTCCAGTTTATCTTTCACTGCTTTCAGCACGGGCACGTGTTTGCGCATATCGTACCATTCTGTAAACTCGGCAGCATGGGCGGCTATAATGGCTTTGGCTTTGGGTACTTCGGCCTTTCTTTTCTGAAGGGTTTTATCTTTTAAGGTAGACAGATCGTCTACGTATACCAGCGTAATATTTTCAAGGTGCTGCGCTGATGCCTCAACGTTATAGGGAATAGATAAATCGATGATAAGTTTTTTACCATGACCGCTCAGCTGCGCAGTTGTTATGGTGGGTTCTGTTGCATTGGTGGCCACCAGTATAATGTCTGACTGTGCAATCTGTGCGGTGAGATCTGCCAGCGGGGCATGGTGCAGGCCCAGGTCTTTGGCCAGTACTTCTGCTTTTTCCGGAGTGCGGTTCACCAATGTAATATTACTGGTGCCCAGGTAGTCTACCAGGTTTTTGCAGGTATTGCGTCCAATTTTGCCCGTGCCTACTAATAATATCTTTTTACCTGCGGGTGCGGTGATTTTTTCTTTGATATACTGCACCGCAGCAAAGGAAACTGATACGGTGCCGCCGCTTAATGCAGTTTGGTTTTTGATGGCTTTGGAAGATTGGAGCACCGCATTAACCATTCGATCCAAGGTAGCGCCAATAAAACCTTTCTCGCGGGCCAGTTTTACGGATTGTTTTATCTGCCCGATGATCTCATAGTCGCCCAGTATCTGAGAATCAAGGCCGGCGGCTACATTGAACAAATGCTCAACCGCTTCAGGGCCTTTTTTTATGTAAGCAAGCTGATTAAATGTGGCCGCATCTCCGGTGGTTTGGCTACAAATGGCCTCCACCAGGTGTTGCGCATTGTCTGTAATGCCGTATACTTCTGTGCGGTTGCAGGTAGAAAGAATGAATAGTTCATGAAGTCCGAAACCGGGTGCTGCTGCCAGCACTGCTTCATACTGATCGGCTCCAACGGCAAACTGGCCGCGTTTGGAAGCGTCTGTTTTTTTATAATTGATGCCGGCGATGCAGAAATTCATTATATCACTGTGGTCATTTCCTTTCATGTAAACAGTTTCTGTAATCAGTACGGCGAAATTAGCTTAGCGGCTATCAAAAAACGAAATTCAATGTCACCAGACTGTCATTTTTTTAGATGAATTGTGTTAAGGAGGAGCTGAAGCAACGGCCAATCTTATTTCTTGGCGGATACAAGAGATTTACGACGTTCCACGCTTTTCAACGGGGAGTGGCTACATTTGCAAACATTTATACCAGTTATGGCAGAAGCAGTAAAAAGAGGAGTCATATTAATGAACCTGGGCTCGCCAGATTCTACAGAAGTAAAGGATGTAGCGCGTTACCTGAAACAATTTTTAATGGATGGAAGGGTTATCGATTATCCATACCTGTTAAGGGCGTTGCTGGTTAAGGGCATTATTGTTCCTACAAGGGCGCCTAAATCTGCCGCGGCGTACCAAACTATCTGGACAAAAGAAGGCTCTCCGCTGGTAGTGCTTACCAGGCAACTGCAACAGGCCGTACAGGAAGCGGTAACAGAAAAAGTAGCCATTGGCATGCGGTATGGCAACCCATCGCCCGAAGCAGCATTTGACGAACTACTATCGCGGGAGCCCGGCCTGCAGGAAGTGATATTGGTACCCCTTTATCCGCACTACGCCATGAGCAGTTATGAAACCGCAGTGGAATATGCCATGGAAATTTATAAGAAAAAAAACTACCCTTTTAAAATCTCTACTGTTCAACCATTTTATGACGAACCGCATTATATAACTGCCATGGTAGAGAACATGCGGCCTTTTTTGCAACAGCAGTATGATCATATCCTGTTTAGCTACCACGGCATTCCCGAAAGGCATATACGCAAAAGCGACACCACCCGCAAACACTGCCTGCAGGTGCATGATTGTTGTAACACGCCTTCAGTGGCACATGCTACCTGTTACCGCCACCAGGTATTTGTAACCACCCGCAAAGTGGTAGAACAGTTAAATGTTCCCGCAGAAAAATACAGTATCTCTTTTCAATCACGACTGGGCAAAGGATGGTTACAGCCGTTTACCGATATTCGTTTTGAACAAATGCCGAAAGAAGGAATAAAAAAAATACTGGTGATATGCCCGGCGTTTGTAAGCGATTGCCTGGAAACACTGGAAGAAATAGAAGAACGCGGTAAAGAAGCATTTCTAGAAGCCGGCGGCGAAAGTTTTACCATGATTCCCTGTCTGAACACACACCCTTTGTGGGTAAAAGCCATTGCCGGTTGGATCAATGATTACGCAGCAGGCGATAAAACAATGATACATTGAGCAGTTTTAAGTTTTAAGTTTTGAGTGTTGAATGTTGAGTGCCGGTGCCTGGTCATACTTAAGCATTTGTTTTGACGAAACAGGATTGATAAAAAGGTATTGGAGGCGGTAAGTTATAAGTTTTAAGTGTCCGTGCCGGGTGATCCATATACAAAAGCTTTACAAAGCAGACTTTTATAAAAAGGTATTGAAAGTTTAAGTAGTAACCCAGAAAACTTCACGCCAGCTATTGCTCATTCTATAAGCGCTTGCTGATAAAAGTCATCTGAGTAAAAGAACTAAAAACCAAAAACTGCGAACTACAATGTATTTCTACATAAAAGCACTGCATATTATTTTCATTGTAACCTGGTTTGCAGGTTTGTTCTATATGCCGCGGTTGCTTATTTACAATACAGAAGCAAAAGATAAACCGGCTGCTGTTAGCACGGCTTTGCATGAGCAGTTTACAGTAATGATTAAACGGTTGTGGTATATCATTACCTGGCCTTCTGCCATTCTTACGTTAATCCTCGGGGGCAGCACCTGGTGGCTCATGGGCAATCTGCCCAACTGGTTGCTGGTAAAATTATTTTTTGTACTTGGATTGTACCTGTATCATTTTTCCTTGCACTTCATCATACGGCAGCAACTAAAAGGTGTATTTAAGTATACTTCGCAGCAATTGCGGATATGGAATGAGATAGCTACCATTTTCCTGGTGGCCATTGTAATGCTGGCAGTGGTGAAGCAGGCATTGAGCTTTTTATGGGGACTTGCCGGGCTGATTGCTTTTATCATTTTGCTGATGGGCGCGGTAAAAATGTACAAAATCCTGCGCATGAAAAAATAGCGGGGTACCGGTCATAAAAAAATGAAGCCACCCGCTAAGAATAGCAGGCGGCTGTTGGTTGTTTATGAAATCAAAAGTTGAATTAATGTTTTAGAGTAGCAACCAGGTGACTGCCGGTTCCGGGGTCATCATAAGCCACTACAAGATTGGTATCAGTTAATGAAAGAATGGTAGCATCGCCGTTCGTAAAACTGAAGGTGCCGCTTAATATGGTTTCGGTACTTTTGAAAGCCCAGGTAAATGACTGTGTTTGCGGATCGGCTGCATTGCATTTTGCGGCAGCTTCATCCATGGTACCGGTAGCGTCAGATTTAAATGCATAGGTATTATCCAGTTTGCATGCGGTTACCAGGCCGGTTACATCTGTTTCGGTAACGCCGTCTTTGTTGGCATCTATCCCTACAGATTGCACCTTCCAGGAGCTTTGTGTGATCAATGTAGTTTTTGATTTGGGAACCACCGGAGCAGCGGGTTCATTCTTGGAGCAGGAAACTGCCGCAATAAGAGAACATATAAAGGCCAGTATTTTTAGTACTGTTGGCTTCATGGGTGGATTTTTAGTACTTTCTATAAACTCATATGCTGAGTGTTTTATTGTATGCCCGGAGCGGTTTTCGCTTAACAAAATTTTATGGGATGGGTTATCTTGGCAAAGGAATTGCAAGTTGGTTGTTCGTATTTTTACCAGCAATTGAAGGCAGTTGACTGATAATAAGTTGAAAGAGTTAGCCGGCGTTACTAGTAGTAATACGAAGAGCGCACTAAAATAAATATTAATTACACATTTATGCTTCAAACAGCGGAAGACATCAGGCAGTTAAACGAAAAAATACAATACCAGGCTGTTTTTACAGACCGGCTACGTGATGAAGTAGGCAGGATCATAGTGGGGCAGCAATACATGCTGGACAGGTTGCTGATAGGCCTGCTCAGCAATGGCCACGTATTGCTGGAAGGTGTACCAGGCCTGGCCAAAACCCTGGCCATTAAATCGCTTGCACAGGCCATTCATGCAAAATTCAGCCGTATACAGTTTACACCGGATTTATTGCCTGCCGATGTAACGGGCACCATGATCTACCAGCAGCAACGCAACGAATTTGTGGTGAGAAAAGGCCCCATATTTACCAACTTTCTGCTGGCGGATGAAATTAACCGTGCCCCGGCCAAAGTACAAAGCGCCTTGTTGGAAGCCATGCAGGAAAGACAAGTAACCATTGGCGATACTACTTATAAGCTGGAAGATCCTTTTCTGGTACTGGCTACTCAAAACCCGCTGGAGCAGGAAGGCACTTACGCACTACCCGAAGCGCAGGCCGACAGGTTTATTATGAAGGTAGTAGTAGATTATCCCACCAAAAGTGAAGAGCAACTTATTATACGCCAGAATGTGCAGGGGCTGAAAGCACCAGAAGTAACACAAGTAGTATCTGTAAATGAAATTCTGCAGGCAAAAGAACTGGTAAGAAGCATTTATATGGATGAGAAAGTGGAAACCTACATTCTCGATATTGTTTTTGCAACGCGTTTCCCCGACAGGTACAACCTGCTGAAATTAAAACCACTGATATCTTATGGCGGTTCTCCGCGTGCCAGCATTAACCTGGCCCTGGCTGCCAAAGCCAACGCATTTTTAAATAAACGCGGTTATGTGATACCGGAAGACGTGCGCGCTATATCAAAAGATGTGTTGCGCCACCGCGTTGGATTAACGTATGAAGCCGAAGCGGAAAATGTAAATGTAGAAAACGTAATTGATGATATACTGAAGGCTATCAGCGTTCCATAAATTGCGCGGCACATCATCTTTGATCATCAATAATAATATTTGTAAAAACAACCCGTGGTACTTACAACAGCCGAAATATTAAAAAAGGTAAAGGAGCTGGAGATAAAAAGTAAGAAGATTACCCAGCATCTCTTTACCGGCGAATACCATTCCGCCTTCAAAGGGCGTGGTATGAGCTTTCGCGAGGTGCGGGAATATTACCCCGGAGATGACGTACGGTTTATAGACTGGAATGTGAGCGCACGGTTTTCTACACCCTTTACGAAATTGTTTGAAGAAGAGCGCGAACTAACTGTAATGCTGCTGGTAGATGTAAGCGCCAGCTCGTTATTTGGTACGGTGCATACACGCAAAAAGGACCTGGTTACTGAAATAGGCGCTGTGCTTACGTTTTCGGCCATCAGCAATAACGATAAAGTGGGGGTTATTTTTTTTAGTGATAAAGTGGAAAAATACATTCCGCCGAAAAAAGGCAAACAGCACGCACTGTATATTGTACGTGAACTGCTTACTGCCGAACCAAAAAGAAAAGGTACCAACCTGGGCGATGCACTGCGATTTTTCAGCAATTCTACCCGGCAAAAAAGCATTTCGTTTATCCTGAGTGATTTTTTAGATGACAGCTTTACCGAATCCATTAAGGTGGCTGGCAAAAAGCACGATATCATCGGTATAAAAGTGTATGATAAAATGGATGTGCAACTGCCGGATGCAGGGCTTTTGCAGGTGAGCGATCCCGAAACAGGAACCAGCAAATGGATAGACAGCAGCGATTACTGGATAAGACAGCAATATGAAAAACGTTTTTTTGAACATACGGAATGGTGCAAAAACCTTTTCCTGAAAAGCGGCAGCGATTTATTACATGTACGTACAGACGATGATTATGTAAAGATTCTGCAGAAATTTTTTATTGGCCGATCATAAAATGAAACTGTAGCAGCGCAATTACTGAATGAGCAGAACCACCCCACATATCATTACATACATCGTCTGTCTTTTTTCCTGCATTGTTTCTTTTGCACAAACAGGTATTTCTGTAAAGGCATCCATTAACAGGGATAAGATCATCATTGGTGAGCCTGTAGAACTAAAGCTGGAAGCCAGTGTTCCTGTAGGTACAGATGCCCGGTGGTTTCCGGTGGATTCTTTATCGCACTTTGAATTTATTGAAAAAGGCACCATTGATACAGTGGCCGCAGGTGATACCCGCACTTATACCCAAACACTTATTATTACCAGTTTTGATTCTGGCCGGTGGGCGCTTCCTTCATTACCCTTATCTGTTGGTAACCGCGAATACCTCACAGATTCATTGCCGGTATCGGTTGCCTATTCAAACTTTGACCCTAACCAGGAATACCACGATATAAAAGATATCCTGGAAGTAAACAAAGCCGATACCCGGTATATCAACTGGGTATTGCTGGCATTGGCGCTTGTATCATTGGCGGCCGTTGTCTACTTCCTTCGCAAAAAAGGTGTTAAGCCAGCAGTGCCGGTAATAAAAAAACCTGTATCGCGGTTATCGCCGTTAGAAGAAGCCATGCAGGCGCTGGAGGCATTGCGGCAGCGTGGCGTGTCATCACCTGCGGGGGTGAAAGGTTTTCATACGGGTATTAATGATGTGTTACGTGAGTTTCTGTACAGAAGAACTGCCATTGCCACCATGGAAAAAACCAGTGGCGAGCTGATGCTGCAACTGCAACGGCTTAATTTACGCAATGAAGATTTTACCCGGCTGGCACAGGTATTGAGAATGAATGATGCAGTAAAGTTTGCTAAGTACCAGCCCTCTGCAGACGACAATGATCAGGCGCTGGAAACCATTAAGAAATCTGTACAGGAGCTGGATACAATAATTCCGAAACAAAACAATTAATTATACGCATTTGGTTCTCGACTATTTCAACAATATAACTTTTGCGCAACCGCTGATGCTGATGCTGCTGGGCTTGTTGCCATTGCTGGCCTTCTGGCATTTCAGCTATCAATCTAAACAACAGGCCAGTGTAGTTATTTCTTCTATTGGTAAAGTAAAGGGCCTTCGCTCATGGAAAACAACGCTGCGGCACCTGCCATTTTTTTGCAGGCTGCTTTGTTTGGCCTGTATTATACTGGCGCTGGCGCGGCCGCAAACAAGAAACGATGAGGAGCTGGTGAGTGGCGAAGGGGTAGATATTGTGCTGGATATAGATGTAAGCGGAAGCATGCTGGCGCAGGATTTTTCGCCCAACCGCATGGAAGCCGCAAAAGAGGTGGCCGCCAATTTTGTTGCAAGCAGGCCTACAGACAGAATAGGCGTGGTTATTTTTTCTGGAGAAAGTTTTACCCTTTGCCCGTTAACCACCGATCAGCAGGTGTTAAAAACACAGATATACAATATACAAAGCGGATTGCTGGAAGACGGCACGGCCATTGGCTCTGGCCTGGCTACCAGTGTAGACAGGCTGCGCAATTCAAAATCTAAAAGCAAAGTAGTGATTTTGTTAACCGATGGCGAGAACAATGGCGGACAAATACCACCACTGACGGCCAAAGAATTGGCAAAAGCAACAGGCGTTAAAGTGTATACTATTGGGGTAGGCACTGACGGTTATGCACAAACGCCCATGCAAACCCAAACCGGTGCCGTAGTAATGCAGCGCGAAAAGGTAAACATAGATGAAAAACTGCTTACCCAGATTGCCGAGGAAACCGGTGGAAAATATTTCAGGGCCAAAGACAATGAAAGCCTCAAAAACATCTATTCAGAAATTGATAAGCTGGAAAAATCTAGAATAGAGGTGACTGCCTTAAAACGGTATTCAGAAAAATTCTTTCCTTTTGCCATAGCAGCACTTGCTTTTTTAATGACCGAACTGGTATTGCGGTTTACGTTGTTTAAAAAATTTCCTTAATAGTTTTTAGTTTCTGGTTTCTGGTTTTTAGTTCGTTTACACTGATTTTGTCTGGCGGTAGGTGGCGAAGGTTGCACTAGGGTCTGCAGGGTAGGCAAAGGCCAAACTCTAAACTATAAACTATAAACTTTGAACTATGAACTATGAACTAATTTAGCGGTGTCATGAAAGCATTGGTATATAAATCTACGGGTAGCTGGTACGTTACCAAAACGTCTGACGGGCAGGTATTCAATGCCCGCATCAAAGGCATTTTTAAAATGGATGATGCCATCACTTCTACCAACCCCATTGCCGTTGGCGATGAAGTGGAAATGGAACTGGAGAATGAACTGGAAAACACGGCTACCATTACCCAAATCTATCCGCGGCGCAATTACATCAACCGGCAATCGCCCTCTCATAAGATGCACCACCATATTGTAGCATCTAATTTAACGCAGTCGTTATTGTTTGCCACACTTAAAGAGCCGCGCACCTCGCAAGGGTTTATTGACCGCTTCCTGGTTACCGCTGAAGCTTACCATGTGCCTGCCATTATTGTATTTAACAAGATTGATGTGTACAAAAAAAAGGAACAGGAAAAGCTGCAGGTTTTGCGCAACATGTATGAAGCCATCGGCTATAAAGTAGTTGCCATGAGTGTAAAAGAAAATGTGGGTGTGGAGGAAGTAAAGCAATTGCTCAGCAATAATATTACCATGATGAGCGGGCATTCAGGCGTTGGCAAATCATCTTTCATCAACGCGGTTTTCCCGGAAATGATCCTACGTACACAAGAGGTGAGCGGATGGAGCGGCAAGGGCTTGCATACTACTACATTTGCTGAAATGTTTGACCTTCCGTTTGAAGGAAAAATTATTGATACACCGGGCATTCGTGAATTTGGACTGGTAAATATAGAGAAGCAGGAGCTGTCGCACTATTTCCCTGAGATGCGTCCGCTGATTAACGATTGCCAGTTCAACAACTGCCTGCATACCAACGAACCGGGTTGTGCGGTAAAGGAAGCAGTAGCAGAAGGTACTATTACTGAAGACCGGTATGTTAGCTATTATAACATTCTGGAATCAATTAATGAGAAGGAGTATTGACGCAGTAATTTCCTGGAAGAATAACCTCATTCAAACTATCATTGCTGAAATATGATCATCGCTTTGACAACGTGCGCGCTGAGTTCACTGCAAAAAAGAACCGCTCAATTAATGAGCGGTTTGCAATGAAAAACCAAGAGTACGGATTAAAGAAATCGTTTATGACAAATATCGTTTAGCGGTGTTAATCATCAGTTTTGTTTCCAGGAACTGCGCAACTTCTACTACTGCGTCATTGTCGCGGCGTGGTGCTTCCCTAAATTTGTTTGGATAAATTGAAATACCTGTGTAGATATTATAGTGGAGCGTTAATGTTCTGCCTTTATAACTGAAGTCCCAAACCAGTGAATCAAAATCATCCAGTTTATTTAAAAAGCGAATGTCCAGATCATCACATAATATATCGGCAACTTCGTAAAAACGTTTCAGGCCGCAATCGTCGTCAATTACCGCTTCGGTGCAACCGAAATCGGTGCGTAAGGTAAGGCTCATATGTACGGATTTTTAGGGTATATAAATAGTCCTGGTTATTGAGGACAATTTCATTTAAGCTTTGAACCTTTTCGCTTTTGGTACTTTTTCTCCTGTTAAAACACGTTCAGCACCTGCGTTTTTTCCATTGGCGGGGCAACCGTATTTGGGCCCGAATACCTTGTTCCAAACACTGCAGGAACTCATGGTACAAACAATGGTTAATAATAAAACCGCTTTAATAACTGAACTGGTTTTCATAGCAGGACTTCCTTTTCTTTACAACGGTATAAACTTATAAATATTATTCAGACAATGCAAGCAAACAATCGCTGTTTCGATGAACAGGCGCATTTATTCGCTGATTGCCAGTGAAGTAATAGAAAGGAGCAATAAATTATTTTAGCGGGGTTGCTGATCTTTAAACCAACCAGCGTAACGTATGTAGTTGTTGGCAATGCGGTCAATTTCGCCGCTCACCAGTTCGGGTGAAATATCTTTTACTTTTTTTGCAGGCACACCTGCATAAATGCTGCCTGCCTCGCAAATAGTGCCTTCCAGTACTACGGCACCTGCCGCAATAATGGTGTTGCTGTTTACTACCGCATTGTCCATTACTATGGAACCCATTCCTATCAATACGTTATCATGCAGCGTGCATCCATGTACAATAGCATTGTGCCCAATAGATACATTGTTGCCAATAATGGCTTTTGTTTTCTCAAACGTGGCATGTATAATGGCGCCGTCCTGCACATTTACTTTATTGCCCATGCGAATGCTGTTTACATCGCCCCGCACCACTGCATTGAACCAGATACTGCAACTGTTGCCCGTTACCACATCACCTACCACCGTAGCATTGGGTGCAATAAAATTATCATTGCCAAAAGTTGGATATACCCCGTCTACATGCATGATTACCGCCATAAAAAAAGTTTAATTGGTTATACCTTCCTTTATACATTGCACCAATTGTATGTATGCGGGAAACAAATAGTTGTATTTGTTGCGGCCTGCTGCAAATATCAAAATTCTTTGTGGCTTTGCGGCGGCTTTGCGTTCTTTGTAGTAAATATTTTTCTGTTCATGAACCAACGCGCCATCTTTTTGCAACATGTTGCCCAAACATCTCCTGCACCACTGGCGTTGGAAATTGCGGAAGCCCGCGGGTGTTATTTATATGATACTGCCGGCAAAGAATATCTTGATGTAATTGGCGGCATCAGTGTCTGCAATATCGGGCACCGGCATCCTGCAGTGGTAACTGCCATTAAAGAACAGGCAGATAAATACCTGCACGTGCTGGTATACGGTGAGTTTATACAATCACCCCAGGTTCAATATGCAAAATTGCTGGCAGACAATCTGCCGGCTACATTAAATTCAGTATACTTCACCAATTCTGGCGCAGAAGCCACAGAAGGCGCCATGAAACTGGCCAAACGTGTTACCGGCCGCACACAGATTATTGCTTTTACAAACGGATATCACGGTTCTACACAAGGTGCGCTGAGCGTTATGGGAGATGAATATTGGCGCAATGCATTCCGCCCTTTATTGCCCGATACCTGGCACCTGCCATACAACGATATAGCTGCCCTGCAATTCATCAGTCGTAAAACAGCCTGTGTAATAGCCGAAACCATACAGGCCGAAAGCGGCGTTACAGCACCCACCAAGGAGTGGTTGCAGGCACTTCGCAACAAATGCAATGAACATGGCGTATTGCTGGTGCTGGATGAAATACAGGCAGGGTTTGGACGAACCGGGTACAACTGGGCATTTGAACAATTTGCTATCGTACCCGATATTTTATTGCTGGGCAAAGCATTGGGCGCGGGTATGCCGCTGGGTGCTTTTATTGCAGACAGACAATTGATGGGTACGCTTGCATATGAACCTGTACTGGGGCATATCACTACATTTGGCGGCCACCCGGTAAGCTGTGCCGCGGGACTGGCGGGTTTTAAAGCGCTTATAGAAGAGCGTTATACAGACGGAGTTAAAGAAAAAGAGACACTGTTCAGGAAATTACTGGTTCATGATAAAATACGGGAGGTGCGCTCGGCAGGTTTATGGATGGCCATTGATTTTGGCAATTTTGATAACAATAAGAAGGTAATTGACGCCTGCCTGGCAAAAGGGCTTCTTACAGACTGGTTTTTATTTGCCCCGCATTGTTTGCGCATTGCCCCTCCGCTTACAATTACCACGGCAGAGATAGAAAAGGCTTGCAGGATTATATTGGAGGCTTGTGAGATGGCGGAAGATTGCTGATTTTGGGATTTTGAGATTTCGGGATTTTTTGCGGTAGATTGTCTTTTCTAATGACGTGTTAAAAAGTAATGAGCTCAATACAATCCAGAAATCCCGCAATCAGCAATCCCAAAATTGAATTGGTGTGTGGAAGTACGCTGATGCAATCCAGAAGTCACGCAATCAGCAATCCCAAAATTGAATTGGTTTGTGGAAGTACGCTGATGCAATCTAGAAATCACGCAATCAGCAATCCCAAAATTGAATTGGTTTGTGGAAGTACGCTAATGCAATCTAGAAATCACGCAATCAGCAATCCCAAAATTGAATTGGTTTGTGGAACTACGCTGATGCAATCCAGAAATCACGCAATCAGCAATCACAAAATTGCCTTTACACCGCCATAATCTCTTTTTCTTTGGCGGCCAGTGTTCTTTCTATAGCGGCAATATATTTGTCTGTAGTCTGTTGTATTTCTTTTTCGGCATCTTTACCCGCATCTTCACTTAAACCATCTTTTTGTAATTTTTTGATGCCTTCAATAGCTTCGCGGCGAATGCTGCGGATGGCCACTTTTGATTGTTCTCCTTCTGCATTGGCACGCTTTACCAATTCCTTTCTTCTTTCTTCGGTTAGCGGCGGCAGGTAAAGACGGATGTTCATACCATCGTTCTGCGGGGTAATACCAATATTAGACGCCATAATGGCTTTCTCCATGGGTTGCAGCATATTCTTTTCCCAAGGCTGAATAGACAATGTACGGGCATCCAGCACAGAGATATTGCCTACCTGGCTAATGGGCATAGGGCTGCCATAATAGTCAACCACTATACCATCCAGCATAGTTGGATTTGCTTTTCCTGCCCGCACTTTTACCAATTCTGCTTCCAGATGGTTAACGGCTTTCTTCATCGCATCTTCCGTGCCTGCTAAAATGGTGTCTGTTGTTTCTGGCATAACTGTATGGTATTAAACGGTGGCAAATCTACGCAAACCCGGGCGTAAATAAGAAGGGTAAATTGCCTGAATAGTTGGTTAAAGAAAGAATGGCTGCAGGCGGTTATTTCTGCTCGTACACGGCGTCTTTTGTGATAGATACAATTTTAGAGGAGCCCTTTACATTATTGTTCACTGTTTTAGTCACAAACAGGCGGCTCCGCCGGCGGCTGTAATACAACATGCCAATGGCAGAAAAGAAGATAGCAAAAATGCCCAGTATGAGCAATGTGCAATCAAGCGAGCGGAGCATGTATACAACAATAATAAAAATAAGATTAACCCCTACCAGGGCAACGGTAATGGTGCGGTGAGAGAGCCCCCGGTCGAGCAACAGGTGATGGATATGGTTTCGATCCGGACTGAAAGGAGAGCGACGGTGGCCGATGCGTATGCCAAATACCCTTAGCGTATCCAGCAGCGGAATCATGAGTATGGCAAAACCTACAGCTGGTGCAGATGCAATTGGCACTGATACATTTGGCAGATTGGCCACGTTGATAAATTTAATTACCAAAATAGCGTTTACAAGCCCCAGCAGCAACGACCCGGTATCGCCCATAAAAATCTTGGCCGGTTGAAAATTAAAAAGAAGAAAGGCTATCAGGCTTCCCGCGGTGGCAAAAGCCAGTACAGCATAAGGCATCATGTTTGCCTGGTAAAAGTAAAAGCCAAATATGGTAACAGCCATTAATGCCAGCGAGCCCGCAAGGCCGTCTACACCATCGATAAGGTTAAAAGAATTGATGATAACAATCACCGTCAGGTAGGTAAAAATAAGACTGAATAATGGCGGCAATTGATCAATACCCAGAAAGCCATGCATGCTTTGAATCTGTATATTTCCTTTGTATATAATTAGGAAAGCTGCTCCTACCTGGCCAATAAACTTTTTGATGGGGGTAATATCAAGAATATCATCTTTCAGTCCCAGGAAAAAGATTACAAAAAAAGCAGCAAAAAAATACTGGAATTCTATTCCTTCAGTAAAGTTGATAATGGTAAGACCCGCCATTACAAACCCGGCAAAAATGCCCAGGCCACCCAGCGACGGAATAGGCACATCATGTATTTTGCGCGCATCCGGAACATCGTATAACTTTTTACTGTTGGCAACAAAAATAATAACAGGTATAGACAGATATGTTATTGTAAAAGCTATCGATATAGAAAGTAAAATATCAAACATTAAAAAGGATTAGTGGTTCTTGAATAAAACATTCACAATGGTTCCACCGGATAAAAATCTGTACCGGCGTGCAAGATACCGCAACTTTTCGAAATACCGTGTTTCCCAACACGCCCAATTATTGTGCTAACAGGCGTCTTTATAAGAGAAAAGTTTGGGCCAATTTTCAATTTCTTTTTAAAATTCAGTTAGCTTTGCCCGCACTCAAGAAATTATATTTTATGGCAGAGCTGAAAGAAATTGCTACCCAAATACGCAGAGATATTGTTCGCATGGTTCATGGCGCAGCCAGTGGCCACCCCGGCGGCTCTTTGGGTTGCACGGATTATTTTACCGCTTTGTATTTTAAAGTATTGAAACACAACCCGGAGTTTAATATGAATGCCACCAACGAAGATGTTTTCTTCTTGTCGAACGGCCATATTTCCCCGGTCTTCTATTCAACGCTGGCACGCTCAGGTTATTTTGATATAAAAGAATTGGCCACCTTCCGCAAGCTGAACAGCCGTTTGCAGGGGCACCCCGCCACACACGAACACCTGCCGGGTATCAGGGTGGCTTCGGGCTCTCTGGGGCAGGGTATGAGCGTAGCTATTGGCGCCGCACTTGCTAAAAAGCTCAATAATGAGAAAAACGTGGTTTTTTCGCTGCATGGAGACGGTGAGCTTGACGAGGGCCAGAACTGGGAAGCCATTATGTTTGCCGCCCACCATAAAGTAGATAATCTAATTTCAACTGTAGACTGGAATGGCCAGCAGATAGACGGCACCACGGCCCATGTAATGAACCTGGGTAATCTCGATATCAAATTTGCGGCTTTTGGCTGGGAGGTGATTCACCTGGAAAATGGAAATGATATCACAGCCGTACTGGATACCCTTGAAAAAGCAAAGGGTTTTGTTGGAAAAGGCAAGCCCATCGTTATTTTAATGAAAACGGTCATGGGCAGCGGGGTAGATTTTATGGAAGGCCACCACGAATGGCATGGCGTAGCGCCGAACGACGACCAACTGGCCAAGGCACTGGCACAATTACCGGAGACCACCCTCGGCGATTATTGATTCTACGTTCGAAAGTTCTTGAGTTCGAAAGTTCCTGAGTTCGGAACCGGGTAGCATTGCAACACTTTGGTTGTTGGTTCAAATCAGAGATGATCACATCAGACATCAGAAATAGCTGTTTAGCTTTTCAACGCAATGGCCTGCACGGCGGCTTTGCGAGAAGGAAACCACGAAGCAATCAGGGCAATCAGCACAACGGTGATAAAAACCAGCAATACATCGAGCGGTAAAAATTTTATGGGGTAATAGTCTATCAAAAAAGTACTTCCTTCTAGTTTAATCAGTTTGAATTTTACCTGCAACCAACCAATTAAAAACGCCAGCAATACCCCGCCTGTTCCACCTATAATTGCCAGCAACAATCCCTCGCTTAAAAATATTTTTTGTACCTGCGTGCTGCTGCTGCCCATGGCCTTTAATATCTGTATATCTTTTTGTTTTTCCAGCACCAGCATGGTCAATGCACCAATCATGGTAAAGGCCGCCACCACCAGTATAAAAGACAACAATAAAAATATAAACCATTTTTCATTGCGCATGGTGGTGTAAAGGCTGCGGTTTTGCTCGTACATGGTTTGAACTGTGTAGTCTTTTCCCAGCATTTTTGCCAGCCCCGCTTTCACAGTTTCCGCCTCCTCTTTATTTGTAATGGCTATTTCTGCAGATCCGTATTCATCTGGCTGCAGGCCCATCATACGTTTTACAAAATCCAGGTTGGTAATTACATAATTGTTGTCGAAATCTTGCTGAATGGCAAATGAACCGGCGCTCACCACATTGTCAGCACTAAGCGATTGCAGGGGGTCTGCAAATTCTACACTGTTTACGCCTTTTTTGGGAAGATATACCGTAAAAGGCAGGATGGCCCTGTCGCTTTCTGTGCCCAGCGAATTTTCTACACCCACACCCATCACTACGGCCGGCTTTTCGGCATCGCCCAATACAAATTTACCGCGCACCATACGGGTGGCCACATTGGCAACCTGCTCATAGTTTTCATCTACACCCTTCACCAAAACCAATGCAGGAAAATCGCCGTTTTGTAGCAATGCTTTTTCTTCCACAGTCATTGATACGGCTTTTACGCCAGGCCATTCACTTATTTTTTTCTTTTGTTCGCTCGTCAGTTGTATAATTTTTCCGGAAGCAGGCATTACCCGCAGGTCTGTGTAAAAATCGGCGTACAGCGATTTTACCAGGTCTTCAAAACCATTGAACACACTCAGCAAAATGATCAGGGCTGCGGTGCCTGTACCCATAGCCAGCACACTTACCCATGCAATGATGTTAATGGCATTGGTAGATTTTTTTGCGTTAAAATATCTCCAGGCAAAAAGAAAGTTCATGGTTGAGCTGTTAGCGATTAGCTTTTAGCTGTTAGCCGTCGGTCATAGCCTTCGGCAGATTTATTTGAAGACTGAAAAGAACCAGCGTTACTCTGATCAAACGTTTTTTACAAATGAAACATACAATTGAAGAATACAAGACTAATAGCTCGTAGCTAACGGCTAATAGCTATTCTCCTTTCTTCTCATCGTTTATTTTTCTAAACAGTTCCTCCATTTTAAATACATTGTCCAGCGTATCATCTGTAAAATACCTAATCTCAGGTATGCGGCGTAATTGGTGTTTCACGCGGGTAACCAATTCTTTTTTTATCTCCCAGGTCCTGTCATCAATTTTTTTCATGGCGGCTTCTATATCCTTTACCTGAAAAAAACTTAGGTACACCCTGGCCTCCAGTAAATCGGGTGTAATTTTAACAGATGAAATGGATACCATGCCGCCGTTGAGCATGTTTAATCCCAAGCGCTGAAAAATATCAGTGATGTACTCATGTAAAAGCCCGGCTACCTGTTTTTGACGTTTTCCTTCTTCCATAATACGGTGCTATTAATGGCAAATTTACGGCTTATTGGGCGCTTCACTTGGTATGGCACGCAGATTTTCATGATTATTATGATTTCGTGGTTTGCTGGTCGATTGGGAACACGGATGACACGGATTAGTAGGATGTTAAAGGATTCTATCATCACAATCGTGATAATCTGCGTTCTATTCTTGGGAACACGGATGACACGGATTAGATAGATGTAACAAGATTTTTTTCATCCAACCATCACGATGTATCATAACAATCATGATAATCTGCGTTCTATCATCCGTGCAAATCCGTTTAATCCGCATCGCAGCTGCTCATGAAAAAACCTTCGTATTTTCATCGCTGCAAACACATTATCATGAGAAGATTTGTATTAATGCTGGTGGCATTCTATTGCCTTGGTGGTTTATATGCCCAAAAAAAATCCATTACTTACGACCAGGCTTTTAAAGGAATTGCTACCAACATTATACGGCCTTTGCCTTCTTATGGAAAATGGATCGACAACACGCATTATACAGAAACAAAAAAAGATGAGACCGACGGACAGGTAAAAACCTTTTCGGTTGATGTGTTAACAGGTAAAGCAATAGTTAATACCGCTTCCGGCGAAGAAAAGGCAGGTACAGGCACCCCGGTCATATACGATGCTATTAACGTAACGCTATCGCCCAACAAACAATGGGTAGCGTATACAAAAAAAGACCATAACCTATATGTAATGGAACTGGCTTCAAAAAAAGAAACCAGGCTTACTACAGATGGCAGCGAAACTGTTTTAAATGGCTATGCTTCATGGGTGTATTATGAAGAAATACTGGGCCGTGCAAGCCGTTACCGCGCGTTCTGGTGGAGCGCCGACAGCCGCTATCTTTCTTTTATGCGTTTTGATGAATCGCAAGTACCCGTTTTTCCAATCTATTGGCCCAACGGACAGCACGGGTTCCTCGAAAACCAGCGCTATCCAAAGGCCGGTGATAAAAACCCTGAGGTAAAAATCGGCATCACCACCATTGCGGGCAATAACACCATCTGGGCCGATTTTAATGCCGCCGATGATCAATATTTTGGAATGCCTTTTTGGTCGCCCAACGGCCAGTTTTGGGTGCAATGGATGAACCGTACACAGGATGAACTGACTGTTTATAATGTTGACCCCGCAACGGGTAGTAAAACACCGGTGTATAATGAAAAGCAGGCTACCTGGATTGACCTTGATGAAAACGAACGCATCCGTTTTTTGGAAAGCGGCAGAGGATTTATTTTGAAAAGTGATAAAACCGGCTGGCAGCACTTATACCTGCACGATATGAATGGCAAACTGGTGAATGCCATTACCACCGGCGACTATACCACCGGAGAGATTTTCAGGGTGGATGAAAAAGCGCGACTGGTATATTTTGCTGCCCGTAGGGAAAACAGCGCGCGCTGGGATTTGTACAGCGCATCGCTGGATGGAAAGAAAATGGTGCGTCTTTCTACCGGCAACTACTCATTCGGCAGCATGAATTTTTCGCCAGATGGAAAATATTTTATTACCACCTATTCCGGCATCAATACCCCCAACACCACCGTGTTGATGACTGCCACTGGCAAGGTATTGCGGGAAACTGCAGATATAAAAGGTGCGGCATTTAACGAATACGCATTGCCGCAAAAAAAGCTGGTAACTGTAAAATCTGCCGATGGCTTATTTGATTTACCGGTATTGATTACCTACCCAATTAATTTTGATCCGCAAAAAAAATACCCCGTGCTGGTGAATGTATATGGCGGACCGAATGCAGGCACTGTGTATGATCAGTGGCGCATGCTGCCTTCAGACATATGGTGGGGGCAGGAAGGGCTGGTGCAAGTGGCGTTTGATAACCGTAGCAGCGGCCATTTTGGTAAAAAAGGAATGAATTATATCTACCGCCAATTGGGTAAATATGAAATAGAAGATTACATGGCCTGCGGCCGATGGCTGAAACAACAGCCATGGGTAGCCGAAAACAAGCTCTGCATTACCGGTGGAAGTTTTGGCGGTTATATGACCTGTATGGCACTAACATACGGCGCGGCGGTTTTTGACTACGGTATTGCCAATTCTTCGGTTACCGACTGGCAACTATATGATTCGCATTATACCGAGCGGTTTATGCGTACGCCCGGGGAAAATCCGGAGGGGTATAAAAATACCGCCGTACTTACCTATGCAAACAATTATAAAGGGCTGCTGCGCATAACGCATGGCTCGGCAGATGATAATGTGCATTTGCAAAATAGCCTGCAATTGATTAACCTGCTTGAAGACCAGAAAAAGCATTTTGAGCTGATGATTTACCCTGGCGAACGCCACGGGGTTTCGGGCAGTAAGGGACTGCACCGGAATACGGAAGCGGCCGCGTTTTATTATAAATATTTGCTGGAGAAAGAAATGCCTGCTAATTTTTGGCAATAGATAAGAAGCCGCTGTTTAAGGCATCATTTCTGTGCTCATTTATTTGATAAGGTTCAGATTGGCCCGTAAGTTTTAAAATACCAATATGAAAAAAGTAATCGTAGCCCTGGATTATAACCCCAGTGCGCAAACAGTAGCAGAAACAGGATATGCACTTGCAAAAGGAATGCAGGCCACCGTTGTTTTACTGCATGTTATGGCAGACCCCGCTTATTATGCGGCGTATGAATATTCGCCCATCATGGGGTTTAACAGCAATTTTATCGGGCCGGAAACACTCCCGCCAGATGATAGCGAAGAATTGAAAAAAGCGGCAGAAGAATTTCTGGCCAAGTCTAAAGAGCATCTGGGCGATGCAGGTATACAAATAGTAGTAAAAGAGGGAGGGGTGGCAGATACCATTGTAAAAACAGCTGCAGATATGCAGGCTGATATTATTGTACTCGGCTCTCACAGCCGGCGCGGGCTTGATAAAATATTAATGGGAAGCGTGGCAGAGAAAGTATTGCACCACAGTGCCATACCGTTGTTCATTATTCCTACAAAAGGGTAGTTTGTATGCTGCTGGGTATTGGCTGTTAGCTATTGGCTGTTAGCTGTTAGCTGTCGACCCAGCAAGTTACTAAAAAGCCATTAGCAATTCTGCGGGATCGCAAACGTACTAATGGCTAAAAGCTAATAGCTTACAGCTAAAAACTATTTATTCATCATTTGCTTGGCCTCAATGCTCAGTGTGGCATGAGGTACCGCACGCAAACGGGCTTTGTCGATCAATTTACCGGTTACCCGGCAGATGCCATACGTTTTATTTTCTATGCGCATCATTGCTTTTTCAAGATGGTCAATAAAAGAAATCTGGCGGCTGGCCATCTGGCTCAGTTGCTCACGCTCCATACTCATTCCACCGTCTTCCATGGTCATGTAACGGCCGTCATCATTATCGCCACCCATTTCATCTTTACGGGTAATTAAACCCTGCAGGTATGCCAGCTCTTTTTTTGCTGCATCCAGTTTCTTGGTGATGATTTCCCTGAATTCTGTCAATTCTGCATCGCTGTATCTCATAGTTGGTCCGGAAGTTTGTTCAGAAGGTTGATCTAATACTGATTTTGTAAAATCTGGTTGGTATTTGCGAACGGTTTTTGTTTTTATTTCTGGCATTACCACTTTTGCCGGTTTGTCAGTAACTGCCTGTTTTTTTGGAACCGGCGGGGGCGTATTGGTAACAGGTTTAAAACTTGGTTTCGGCGGTACATAAGGTTTGGCCGGAGCAGCAGCTACAGGTTCCGGTTTCTTTACGTCTGGCTTCTTAACGGGCGCTGAATCTGCTTTTGGTTTAATAACAGATTTAGCAGTTGGCGGCGGAACTGATTTTTTTGCGGTCACAGGCTTGGTTGCTGGCTTTGCCGAAGGAGCAGCCTTTGCAGGCGTGGGCTTGGCGGCAGGCTTTACAGCTTTTTTAGGTGCAGGTACGGGTTTTGGCGCCGGTTTTTTTGCCACTGCTTTTTTTGCCGGGGCATGCTTACCCGCTTTGTGCGGAGCAGGTTTAGCAGGGGCTTTTTTTGCCGGTTTGGCTGCTTTCTTCTTAACTGCCATACTTATTATACTTTTTTTGTGACAAACACTTTCAGCGGAATGTCGTTCACTTCAATTTCGGTGCCATTGCTGATTTCAGGCACAAATTCCAGTTTATCTGCCAGAATTTCGGCGCAAATATAGGTATTATACTTATTGACAGATGCAGCCAGTTCTTTATGCTGGCTTAATTGCACCAATATCCTGTCAGTGAGCTCATAACCATTGTCTTTGCGTATCTTTTGAATGCGGTTTACGATTTCCCTGGCGTTGCCCTCTTCTACCAGCTCAGGCGTTACGGTAACGTCTAATGCCACTGTAAGACTGCCCTTGTTGGCCACCATCCACCCCGGAATGTCTTCACTGGTGATGTCTGTATCAGTAACCTGTAATATTACGGGTTCGTTTTCAATCAGCAATGAATAAGAACCTTCTTTTTCTAATTTGCTGATGTCTGCCTGCGTAAAGCCGGCAAGTGCGTTGGCCACTGCCTTCATTTTAGGCCCCAGCCGCTTGCCGAGCGCCACATAATTGGGCTTTATCTTTTTACTGATAAAGCCGTTGTCGTCGCCCTCCAGGTAGGTAATTTCTTTTACGTTTACTTCAGATTTGATGAGGTCTTCAATCTTCTCAAACTGTTGTTTGTTGGCGGTGCCGCTAACCGGTATCAATATTTTTTGAAGGGGCTGCCTTACTTTAATGTTTATCTTTTTTCTTAACGATAATACCAGCGATGATATATCCTGTGCCAGTTGCATCCTTTCCTCCAATAGCTGGTCAATAACCGTAGGGTCGGCCACCGGAAAATCTGCATGGTGCACAGACTCCACACCAAAGCGCTGGCTAACCGCATTGAGGTTCCTGAAAATAGCATCGCTGAAAAAAGGAGATACAGGGGCCATCAGGCGCAGAATAGTTTCGAGGCACTCATATAAAGTTTGGTAGGCAGCTATTTTGTCGTGCTCATATTCTCCTTTCCAGAAACGGCGGCGGCATAACCGCACATACCAGTTACTCAGGTGCGCATCCACAAAATCTTCAATCAGCCTTCCGGCGGCGGTAGGCTCATAATCGTCGAAACTCTCCGTAACTTTTTTAACCAGTGTATTGAGCGATGACAAAATCCAACGGTCAATTTCCGGCCGTTCTGAAAGCGGTATATAGGCTTCTGTAAAAGAAAACCCATCCACATTTGCATAGAGAGCAAAAAACTGGTAGGTATTATAAAGAGTGCCAAAAAATTTACGTTGTATTTCTTTGATCCCTTCCAGGTCAAACTTCAGGTTGTCCCAGGGCGATGCGTTGGTGATCAGGTACCAGCGGGTGGCATCGGCACCAAATTGCTCAATGGTTTCAAACGGGTTAACCACATTGCCCAGGCGTTTGCTCATTTTATTGCCGTTCTTGTCGAGCACCAGGCCGTTGGATACACAACTTTTATACGCTACTTCATCATACAGCAATGCTGAAATGGCATGCAGCGTATAGAACCAGCCGCGGGTTTGGTCTACACCTTCGGCGATGAAGTCGGCAGGATAATTCTGGTTGAAAGGATGTTTGAAAGGCCGTTTATCGCCTGCCTTTACTTTTTCATGATCAAGCCCCCATTGTGCGTAGGGCATGGCGCCGCTATCAAACCAAACATCAATCAGATCGGGCACGCGTTTCATGGGTTGCCCTTTGCTGCTCACCAGAATAATTTCATCTACATATGGTTTGTGCAGATCAAGAATGCCATCGTGAAAATAATTTTTGTTGGTGTCTCCGCCCAGGGCGTCCGTAGCTTTTCTTATTTCTGCATTCAATTCTGCAACGGTACCAATACATTTTTCTTCGGCACCATCTTCAGTTTTCCAGATGGGCAATGGTGTACCCCAGAAACGGCTTCTGCTCAGGTTCCAGTCCACCATATTTTCAAGCCAGTTGCCAAAACGGCCTTCGCCGGTAGATTTTGGCTTCCAGTTAATGGTTTTGTTAAGCGCTACCATGCGGTCTTTTACTGCAGTGGTTTTTATAAACCATGCATCCAACGGGTAATAGAGAACGGGTTTATCGGTACGCCAGCAATGCGGGTAATTGTGTTCGTACTTCTCTATTTTAAATGCGCGGTTTTCCAGTTTAAGTTTTACGCTGATGTCTACGTTTACATCCACATAATTGGCATCGTCTTTATAATTCTTTACATAGCGGTGGCTGAATTCTCCCAACCCTTCTACAAACTTTCCCTGCCGGTCTACCAGTGTAAGAATGCCGATGTTATATTTCTTGCCCACTTTATAGTCATCGGCTCCAAAAGCCGGTGCAGTGTGCACAATACCGGTACCATCTTCAGTAGTAACAAAACTATCCAGCATTACGCGGAATGGTTGGGCGCCGGGCGTAATTTCGGTTATGCGTGCGGGTGAATTGGCTTCAAAAGGAAGTAATTGTTCGTACTCCAATCCTTCCAATGCTGCGCCTTTGAACTGGGTAAGTATTTTCCAAGGCAACAATTTAGTTGATGCATCGTACGCATCGAAATCACCATTCTCTGCTTCGGGCTTAAAATATTTGCCGAGTAATGTTTTGGCCAGTATGATATTAATGGGTAAGTGTGTGTAGGGGTTAAACGTTTTTACCAATACATAATCAATGTTATTGCCCACGGTAAGGCCCAGGTTAGAAGGAAGTGTCCATGGCGTGGTAGTCCAGGCAAGGAAGAAAATTTCATCAGGTACGGTATTGGAACCCTGGGGTAGTTGCGCAGCAGTTTCCAAAGCATTGAACAGGAAATTGCTTTTTTGATCTTTCAGCGCTTTAAACATTACCACTGCACTGGTATCTTTCACCATTTTATAAGTGCCCGGCTGGTTCAGCTCATGTGAGCTAAGGCCGGTACCGGCAGCAGGCGAATAGGGTTGAATGCTTACGCTCTCATACAAAAAGCCTTTTTTGTACAGTTCACTTAGAATCCACCAGAGTGTTTCAATGTACTCATTCTGGAAAGTAACATAGGGGTGGTTGAGATCTACCCAATAACCCATTTTTCTGGTAACATCATCCCATTTGTCTTTGTAACGCATGACCGCTTCGCGGCATTTGCGGTTATATTCTTCAACAGATATTTTTTTACCGATGTCTTCTTTAGTAATGCCCAGTTCTTTTTCCACACCCAGTTCAATGGGCAGGCCATGTGTATCCCATCCGCCCTTTCTTTTAACCTGAAAACCTTTCATGGTTTTGTAACGGCACACCAGGTCTTTAAGCGTTCTTGAAATAACATGATGGATACCCGGCAACCCATTGGCGCTGGGAGGTCCTTCATAAAAAACAAAAGGTGTGGCGCCCTCTCTTAGTGAAATGCTTTTTTCAAAGGCCTGGTGATGGTCCCATGCTGCCAGTATCTCCTGTTCAATAGTGGGTAAATGTAAACCCTTATATTCTTTGTATTTGGATGCCATAAATAAATTGTCTCAAAGTCAGTAAACGGGTTTGGGAACCAGATTTTTAACGGTTTGCAAAGTTACGATAAATATAAAGTGAAATGGAAGAGGCGAAATATTCATTTTGTGTAGGCATATATGCAACCAACATTTGTTATTTCTGGCACTAAAACTGTAGCAAGTAATGGTGTGCATCATCAAAAAATAAAGATGGTCAGAACACTTTATTATTTGTTAAAGAAAACCTTAAATATTTATTTGATTTGCCTGTACACCTGCCTCAATTATCCACATTTAATAGCTTTGGCATAGTTTCTGAAAGTTTAAGCGCAGAATAAAAATAGTCACTGGTTAGTGAGAATCAAGGTGTTGATTATACGATTTAGAAATTAGTAGATTAACGATACACATAGTTTTCAACTCGATAAAAATAATAGAGTATTATAAATTTTTCTACGGTTTAGGGTTTAGGGGTTAAAAGGGGAGTATTCCTACTCCCCTTCCTTTTTTTAAAAAAGTGAAGATGTTAGTGTTTATATAACCCGTTTTTAAATTCCGATTACCTTCCAGCAAAAACCGGTAGCAGGTTTACAAGATATCATCCAATTCTTCCGACAAACCAGGTTCAGACAAATGGCTCTGGAACCATATTTATAAGCCTTTCATTTATTAATGAAAGGCTTTTGTGTGTTAGCGAGAGAAACAATAATTTGGTGAGCGATCAGGCTAGGTATTTGCCAACAATCGGCATTCTTCTACCAACTCCAAATGCTTTACAGCTTACCCGAATTATGGGGCAAAACTGGTTGCGTTTATATTCATTGGTGTTTACCAGCTTCAGGATTCTTTTTACCACCGCTTCTTCAATGCCCATCGCAATAATTTCATTGGGGCCCTGCCTCCGTTCTATGTATTGGTACAATACTTTATCCAGTATATCGTACTCGGGCAGGCTATCACTGTCTTTCTGATTGGGGCGTAACTCTGCAGAAGGTGCTTTGGTGGTGATGTTGGCGGGAATGATCTCTTTCTTACTATTAATAAATTTCGCCAGCGCATATACCTGTAGTTTATATACATCACCCAATACACTTAAGCCTCCTGCCATATCTCCGTACAAAGTGCCATAACCCGTGGCTAATTCACTTTTGTTCGACGTGTTGAGCAGTATATATCCAAATTTATTTGCAATGGCCATCAGAAGGTTGCCCCTGGTTCTGCTTTGTATGTTTTCTTCGGCCAGGCTGAAAGGCAGGTTGTTGAAAATGGGTTTCAGTTCATCAATAAAAGAGGTATAGATATTTTTGATGGGCACAATATCATACGGGTTGCCCAGGTTTTTACTCAACTGTTCCGCATCGGTTACAGAATGCCCCGTAGAATATTGAGAAGGCATCAGTACAGCCCTTACATTCTGCGGGCCCAATGCTTCACATGCCAGGGCCAGTACCACTGCACTGTCTATACCACCACTACTACCCAAGATGGCTTTGGTAAAACCCATTTTACTGAAGTAATCTCTGATGCCCAGTATCAGTGCCTGGTGTATCTCCTGTATATTTTTGGCGGCTGTGAGGTAATCAATAATAGCATTGGGATTACTGATTTTTGATACCCGCATGTCTTTATCAAAATGGCTGGTGGTGGTAACCGGTTGTACAATAGTGGCTGATTCCTTCGGCAAATTTCTTTCGGGCAATTCCACCACCGCAAAATCCTCTTCAAAATATTTCATCTCTTTCAAAATGTTGCCGCCGGCATCCATTACCAGGCTGCCACCATCAAAAACAATCTCTGTTTGCGAGCCTACGGTATTACAATAAAACATAGGTAACCCGTATTTCAGTACGTTTACTCGTATCACTTCTTTTCGGTCGTCATCATGGTCGTAATCAAATGGCGATGCTGATATATTGAGCATCAGATCTGGTTGCTGCTGAATTAGCTGATCCATAGGACAGGTGCGGTACAACGGGTTATCGCCCAGGTTCCAGATATCTTCGCAAATGGTAAGCGCTATCTTTTTGCCTTTGAACGGTATTACCTGCCATTCGTATGCTGGTTCAAAATACCGGTACTCGTCAAACACATCATAGGTGGGCAAACATGTTTTTTGTACAGTGGCTACAACTTGTTGATCGTACAGAAACCATGCGGCATTAAAGAGGTCTTTCCCCTGCGCAACCGGGTTACGTTGCGGGCTACCTACCACAATGGCAATATCCACTGCGTGTTCTTTAATGGTATCAATTGCAGCGTAGCATTTGTTCATGAAGTCGTTGAATTCAACAAAATCCCTTGGTGGGTAGCCGCACACACAAAGTTCTGTAAACATAATCAGATCAGCACCCTGCTGTTTTGCCGCGTTTACTGCGCTGATTATCTTTTCTACATTGTGTTCAAAGTTACCGATGTGATAATTTTGCTGTGCCAGTGCTATCTTCATAGTGCGAATTTACGATTTCTGATTTTGAGATGTTGCGAATTAGGAATTTTGAGATTTATCTAGAGGGCAATATTGAAAGAAATCTCAAAATCTCAAAATTCAGCAATCAGCAATACAAACAGCAATATATTTACAACATTCTTCACAGGGCGTCGTTTTCTAGTTATGAATAAACTGAGTACGTTTTTACTAATGTGGGTGGTATTGAGCAGCTGCAGCAACAACGACGCGCCAGATGTGTCTGCCATAAAAGTGGATGTGCCCATCGGCCGCTTTGATAAAGATTTTTTTAGTGCCGATACCAACCGCATTGTAGAAAGCCTGGATGCGGTAGAAAAAAAGTATCCTTATTTCTTTACTGATTTTATTCAGCACATTGTGCTGGAAGGCGCCACTGATACTGTGCGTGACATACCGGTGCTTGTAAAAGCGTATATAAGCCATAGCCGCCCATTGTATGATTCTGTGCAGTTGCAGTTCAGTAATCTGGGCAAGCTGGATGCGCAACTGAAACACGGATTTCAGTATGTGAAGTATTATTTCCCGGAGTACCGGATACCCAGGGTACTTACCTACACCGGCCTGATTGGCGACCCGCAGGTGGCGCTTACAAAAGATGCCATGGCTATTGGCCTGCAGATGTACCTGGGCAAAAACTTCAGCGCTTATAATACACTTGAAGCCATTGATAAATTTCCGCAATACATCAGCCGCAGGTTCGACCCGTTGTATATACCTGTCAATTGTTTTCAGAATGTTGCACAGGATATTTATCCTGAAAAACTACAGGGACTTAGCCTCATTGAACAAATGATAGAAAAAGGTAAACAATGGTGGCTTACAGATAAATTTTTACCGGCAACCGCAGATAGTCTGAAAACCGGTTTTACACAATCGCAGATCGACTGGTGCCAGAAAAACGAAGGACTGGTCTGGAATTACATCATTCAAAACAACGATATCTATACCACAGAGCCTACCATCATACAGAATTTTATTGGCGAGGCGCCAAAAACCGATGGCATGCCTGATGCATCGCCTGGTAATATCGGCCAATGGATCGGCTGGCAGATTGTGCAAAAATTTGCAAGCAATTCAGGGCTTTCTGTACAACAGGTTTTGAATACAGATGCAAAGAAAATTTTGGAAGCGGCTAAATACAAGCCGAGATAGGGCAAGTGGGAAGTGGCGAGTGGGAAATGGCGAGTGGCAAGTGCCAAGTGGGAAATGGCGAGTGGGCTTATGCGAAATCCAACTATTGCTAATGCGTTATCGGTAACCAAATTTGCCTCGGCGGCTATTACTTACGACTTATTACTTACTACTTACTTACTTTTCTCCGCGATGTCTTAATACTCAATACTTACTACTTACTACTTTCCTGCGCGCCGTCTTAATACTTACTACTTATTACTTTCCTGCGCGACGTCTTATTACTTACTACTTATTACTTAATACTCTCCCTAAGCTACTTGCATATCGACTGGTTTTCTTCCCAACTGGTACATCATTTTAAAATGCGAAGCCAGTGAGCCGGTAAAGGTAGAAAAGCTATTATAAGGAAGATTAAACTCATCACATGTTTGCTTTACAATACCACTGATAGCGGGGTAATGAATATGGCTGATACGCGGAAACAGGTGATGTTCTACCTGGTAATTGAGTCCACCTACATACCAGTTAATAAATTTATTTTTTGGTGCAAAGTTGGCGGTGGTTTTAATCTGGTGAATGGCCCACTCATTCTCTACCATCTTGTGCTCCATACCTGCTGCAGCCACAAATTCTACATGTTCTACCACGTGTGCCAGCTGAAAAACAAGTGCCAGTGTTAAACCCATTGCCACCTGCATAATGCCATAACCCAATGCCCACGGGCCCCATCCCACAAAATAAACCGGAATGGCTACATAGAAAATTCCGTACAATACTTTACTGGCCCAGAAAATAATATGCTCTTTTACGCTCATTTTTTGCAAAGGCGTGGTAAATACTTTTTGCTGAAAATATTTGTTGAAGTCCATCAACGCTACCCAGGCAACAGAAGAGATGGCATATACCAGCACAACATAAATGTGTTGAAACCGGTGTGCAGGCACCCACTTTTGTGAAGGGCAATGGCGCATGAGCGGGCTTTTGGCAATATCATCATCCACACCGTCTACATTGGTATAAGTATGGTGAACTATATTGTGTTTAAACTTCCAGATGAATGCATTGCCGCCCAGTGCATTTAAGCTGAGGCCCATCAGGTCATTGAGCCATTTTTTGCTGGAGTAACTTCCATGACAGGCATCGTGCATTACATTAAACCCTATGCTGGCCAGTGTAAAACCCAGCACTGTACAAAGTGTTAAAGCCAATACCGCGGGCATGGTTACTGATAAAAGTAAAATGTAAAGACCAATGGCCAAAGGTACCAGTACCAGTGTTTTTGAATACAATGCCCAGTTGCCCGTGGGTTTAATATTGTTGGTTTGAAAGTACTGATCTACATTAAGCTTAAGTGCGTTGTAGAAAACTTTGTTTTTATTGTTAAAGGTTACCTTAGGCATTGTATATGGATGTACCTGTTCTATGTCTTTACAAAAAACAGGATGATACTGGTGGATATGTTTGTTCTTTATAGGAAAAACAAGCTCCTCTGTTACACACTGTTTTTAATGAAGACCAGGAGGGCTGCAAGATAAGCTTTTTAAGGCTATTTTAGCGCTTTTAAGCAGTAGATTGGCTAATCCTTATGATTGTGGCAAACACGCCATTACCGCCCAATTTTTTCTTTAATCAACTGCCGCACCGCCTGCATCTGCGTTACATCTGTAAAAGCATCTTTGGGCACCAGGAAAAATGAACGTGCATCAAAATAAAGATGAAAAAAATAGGGGCTTTCCAGGTAATTGCTGAACGCCGCCCATGGCCAGGCTTTTGAACCGCTCTGGTTGGTTAGTTCAAGTCCGTCATCTTCAAAGCGGATGGAAAAATTATCCTGAAAGGTGGCAGCCCTTTTATAAATGCTGGAAGGCAACACCCGCCAGATAACCAGCATAAGGGTAAACCATAAGAATGAAAAAATAACAAATGACAGGCCCTGTATTTTCTTGAAAGCAAACAAAATGGCAGAGGCAATGGCAAATACATTAACCAGTATAATCAGTGTTTTTATTTCGGGCCTTGAAAGAAAATGGTACCGCAGTGCCTGCAGTACCTGTTTTTTATCGTAACCAAACTCTATGGTCATTGCAGAAGGTTTATTGAAGCTATAAAGCTAATGACTGCGGCGCAATTTCATCATATATTTTCGCGCCATGCCAGGTAGCTTTTGTGCATACAATGCGCACACGGCCGGTAGCCGTTTGCTATCGCTTCCTGCTCGTTGATAAAGAAAACCCTGTTGGTAATTTTCATTCTTAAACCAGAGCGGCAGGAGAGTGTTCCATAGATTTTCAATCCACGGTTGCCGGCCATAGTGATAGCCTGCCGGTTAATAAGCACTGCCAGTTGGCGCCTGCCGGCAAAACCCTTAGCATAAATATCTGAATGATGAACCAATCTGTTAATGACAGTTTTTTTACTACTGCAAACTACCTGCATTGCGTAAAAACACAAACCCGTTTCATGCGCTTTGTGCCATAAATAAGCACATAAAAAACCCGGCAGTGAGCTACTGCCGGGTATAATTTGGTGTTGGGAGTATATCGTTAACTACCTGATGTCTCTGCATTTCCTGTAATGATGGTTGGCGGCTTCGCTGGGTGTAAGTGCACGGCTGCAGGAAGCAAATGCAATTACAATTACTATAAAAATCAGGAGTTTTTTCATTTGTTAGGATTTTAATAAGTGTAAACGATTAAATCTGAATAATATTACTATAAAGACTATATTATTTTTTTTTAGGGATGATAAACAATGAATCAACCGAAAAAACGTTGCTTTGTTTCTGTAATGTTTTAAAGCCGGCGCGCTTGCGTAATTGATGTAATTACAGTTACTTCATCACTTTAATCAGTTCATCCGCATGTACTGTTGGTTTTTAAAATTTTGCAGCAATTTTGTACATCAAAAAAACAACCTCTATATGAAACGTTTCGCATCTTGTATTTTAACTGTTGTAATGGTATCGTTATTTTCCGGTGCGTATGCACAGAAAATAAATATTCTGGAAGGTGATCTTACACCACTCAGCGGCCAGAAAAACATCAACACAGAATTTACGTATGACAACATGAGTGTGGGAAAATTTAAAACCGAAGCCGAATATGTGTCAAAAAAAACCGAAGAATACAACAAAAAAGAAGCCGGTAAAGGAGACAAATGGGCTAAGGACTGGGTAGCCGACCGCACAGGGAATTTTGACCGTAAGTTCAATGAATTGTTTGAGAAGTACAGCGACATGGTGGTAACCGGCGCCAATAAAAATGCCAAGTACACTTTGATCTACAAAACATATTTTACAGAGCCAGGTTACAATATCTACATTACCAGAAAAAATGCAGAAACTGATGCCGAAGTATGGATTGTTGAATCTGCCAATCCATCAAAAGTAATTGCTAAACTGGAAGTGAAGAACGCCAAAGGCCGCACGTTTGGCGGTAACGACTATGCATCTGGCGAAAGAATTGCAGAATGTTATGCAGATGCCGGAAAAGCTTTAGGAAAATTTGTAAAAAATAAAATTAAATAACTGCGGCACAGTTAACCGCCCATAAATAATACCCATTAAAACAAAAGGCCCGCTCAATTAAATGAGCGGGCTTTGTTATATTAATAACCGTCCATGTTATTCTCTTTTACGTGCGTTACTAACTGCAGCCCATGCTGTTTCCGCAATTCAGGCATTTATAACAGGTGCCGCTGCGTATGGTAATATGGCCGCAGGTATTGCAGGCAGGGGCATCGCTTTGCATACTTTTAGCTGCCGCATTTACCGCGTTTAAACTATTGCCATCCATTCTTGATGCGTTGGAAGATTTGCCGTTTGTTGCCCGTGGTGAAGCTTGTACGTCGGGGGTTTTTCCGCCAACAGCTGCCACAATTCTTACATCGCTGAGCTCGGGTAATTTTTTATCGTACTCAAGCGAAGTAGGTATCTCGTCCCAATCATCTGTACCGGTATTCATCAGTTCCGGTTTATCCAGCACATGTACCAGGTCTGTACGGCCAAGGTATTCATACGCCAGTGCACGGAATATAAAATCTACAATAGAAGTAGTGGTTTTAATATTGGGGTGGTCTACCATGCCGGATGGCTCAAACCGGGTAAACACAAATTTTTCTACAAACTCTTCCAATGGCACGCCGTACTGAAGGCCAATGGAAATAGAAATGGCAAAACAGTTGAGCATGCTGCGCATGGTGGCGCCTTCTTTTGCCATGTCTATAAAGATCTCCCCAACCGTACCATCGTTGTATTCTCCCGTGCGCAGGAACAATGCCTGTCCGTTGATTTTGGCTTTTTGTGTAAAGCCGCGGCGTTTGGCAGGTAATGTTCTTCTCTCCACAATCATGGCCAGTTGCCGTTTTAATTTGGTATCGGGCGATGATTGCACACGCTTCTGCACTTCCTCCAGTAATTCTTCTACCGTTAACTTACTCATGTCAACAATATTGGAAGGGCCATGTACATCTTCAGCCACTGCAGGTTCATTTTGAGAAACGGTATCCGTTTCTTTTTTCTTTTTGTCTGATTTGTTGCTCAGCGGCTGGCTCAGTTTAGAACCATCGCGGTAAAGCGCATTGGCTTTTAAACCCAACTGCCAACTCAGGAAATAGCAATCTGCAATTTCTTCTACCTTGGCCTCATTGGGCAGATTGATGGTTTTGGAAATAGCGCCGCTCAGAAAAGGTTGTGCAGCACCCATCATACGTATATGGCCATAAGCATGTATAAAGCGTTCGCCTTTTTTACCGCATTTATTGGCGCAGTCAAAAACGGGCAGGTGTTCATTTTTAAGATAGGGGGCGCCTTCAACAGTACCGGTGCCACAAACGTAGTCATTGGCAGCCTCTATCTGTTCGTCAGAAAAGCCCAATGCTTCCAGCAGGTTCCATTCAAAATTGAAATATTGTTCTGCTTTGAAGCCGAGTCTTTGTAAACAAGCTTCTCCCAAAGTATACACGTTAAATACAAAGCCTATTTCAAAGGCGGCAACAGCGGCTGCATCCAGCTTTTTTATTTCATCAGACAAAAATCCTTTTTCGCTTAGTGTTTGATGGTTGATGTGTGGTGCGCCGGCAAAGCTGCCAGACCCAACGGCATATTTAATGATGGCATCCACCTGCTTCTCATCGTACTGCAGGTTTCTAAGCGCCTGAGGCACCGATTGGTTGATGATCTTAAAATATCCGCCACCGCTCAGTTTTTTAAATTTAACCAGTGCAAAATCGGGTTCAACGCCGGTAGTATCGCAATCCATTACCAAACCAATGGTACCGGTGGGTGCAATTACCGTAACCTGTGCATTGCGGTAACCATGTTTCTCGCCCAGTTGCACGGCATCGTCCCATGCTTTGGTGGCAGCTTTCAGTAAATTATCGGGGCAATACCTGGCTTTGATACCTTGTGGCTTCAGGCTCAGGTTTTCATACTCATCTGCATCATAAGCTGCCAGGCGGTGGTTGCGCATTACCCGCAGCATATGCGCTTTATTTTCTTCATATTTGGCAAAAGGCCCCAGTATAGACGCCAGTTCTGCAGAAGTTTTGTATGCAATACCGGTCATAATAGCGGTAATGGCGCCGGCAATGCCGCGGGCTTCTTCACTATCGTAGGGTATACCGCTTACCATTAACATAGAACCGAGGTTGGCATAACCCAGGCCAAGCGTTCTGTAATCATAAGAAAGCTGCGCCACTTCTTTTGAAGGAAACTGCGCCATCAGTACAGAAATTTCCAGCACCACTGTCCATAAGCGGCAGGTATCCTGAAAGCCTTCTACATCAAACAGGTTTTTATCTTCATCAAAAAATCGGCGGAGATTTACCGAAGCCAGGTTGCAGGCTGTATTATCCAAAAACATATACTCACTGCAAGGGTTAGACGCCCTGATGGGGCCACCTTCGGGGCAGGTATGCCACTCGTTGATGGTGGTATCATACTGAGCACCGGGATCTGCACAACGCCATGCGGCGTAAGCAATTTTATTCCACAATTCACGGGCAGGTATTTTTTTCATCACCCTTCCGTCTGTTCTTGCTTTCAGTTCCCAGTCTTCATCTTTCTCCAGCTGATCAAAAAAAGAATTGGGTATGCGAACAGAGTTGTTGGAGTTTTGTCCGCTTACTGTTTTATAAGCTTCTCCTTCATAATCGCTGGCATAACCAGCATCAATCAATGCGCCTACTTTCTTTTCCTCTTCTACTTTCCAGTCAATAAAATCCAGCACTTCCGGGTGGTCAAGATCAAGACAAACCATTTTAGCAGCACGACGTGTGGTGCCACCGCTTTTAATAGCGCCGGCTGCGCGGTCGCCAATTTTCAGAAAGCTCATCAGCCCTGAGGATGTGCCGCCACCGCTTAATTTTTCTCCCTCGCCACGTATATTGGAATAATTAGTACCAACGCCACTGCCGTACTTAAAGATGCGCGCCTCACGTACCCATAGATCCATAATACCGCCATCGTTTACCAGGTCGTCGTTAACGCTCAAAATAAAGCATGCATGGGGCTGGGGACGCTCATAGGCAGAAGTTGATTTTTTTAATGCTGCATCTACCGGGTCTACGTAATAATGTCCCTGCGGCTTTCCTTTAATGCCATAGCTTTCATACAAACCGGTATTGAACCATTGCGGGCTATTGGGCACGCAAGCCTGGTTAAGAATGCTGTATACCATTTCATCGTAGAAGATGGTAGCATCCTGTTCGGTAGCAAAATAATTATACCGCTCGCCCCAAACTTTCCAGCAGTTGGCCATGCGGTGTGCCACTTGTTTGGCAGAAGTTTCGCGGCCCACGGTACCATCGGGCTGGGGCACGCCGGCTTTGCGAAAATATTTCTGTGCAAGTATATCTGTTGCTATCTGGCTCCATTGTCTGGGTACCTCCACATTGGTCATCTCAAATACTACTTCGCCGCTGGGGTTGCGGATAACAGAAGTACGGTAATCGTACTCAAACAAATCAAATACAGGTACTGTATCTTTTGTGAAACGGCGACTAAATGTGAGGCCGTTTACGGGTTTCTTTTTATTTGACATGGAGCGTTTAAATTTTCGGGTTAGTGAAAAAATGAGGAAAACGAAAATATCTTTTGCATACGAAAACGATAGTGGTAGATATCCCCATTTTGTGGATAATAAACCGAATGGCGCGCCCGTATTGGCTTTCGGATTTTTTGCACAATTAGACAGCGAAAAAGAAGAAGTTTTTTTGGCAGATATTAAAAAAAAAGGTAAATGGTATAAAGAGATTTTAGTAATTAAATAAGAGATAATAGACGAGGCGCAGTATCCGGCGAAAGCTGGCGTTCAAACGGTATTTGGTGCCCAAACAGAAGGCATTTACCAAAATACTCAGACTATCAATGAGCAAATCCGCGATCAGAGATAGCAAACAAACCTTCGGCTATATTTGCCCGTAACACAACCGAACACTTGTTTTTACAGTCAATTCAATGAAATGGCCTTAGTAATACCTGCTTTGATCTTTAAAAAATGGCCTTGAAAACTGTAAACCTTTAAAAGTTAGCCCTTTTGGAAAAGTTTTTGCATTTTTGCAATACACGGAACAATAGCCTGATGAAGACTCGTTTGTATCAGCATTTAGTAGAAAAGAAAGCCAGGGGACAAAAGTCCTTTGCCGTACTCATTGACCCCGATAAGGTAGATGAAGCAAAAATAGATCAGTTGGCTGATTTGGCTACTGCTGCAAAAGCAGATTACCTTTTTGTGGGTGGTAGCCTGGTTATCTCTAACCATCTTGATAAAGTGGTGCAGCGCATCAAAGCGCAATGTGCTATTCCGGTAATATTGTTTCCGGGCAGTCCTTCTCAGATTTCAGTACATGCAGACGCGTTATTGTATTTATCCTTGATATCTGGCCGCAACCCGGAACTGCTCATTGGGCAGCACGTTATCTCGGCAGCGGCAGTAAAACAAAGTGGATTAGAAATCATTTCTACCGGTTATATGGTTATTGACGGTGGCGCTCCTACCACTGTCTCGTACATAAGCAATGCCGCCCCCGTTCCGGCAGACAAGAACGAAATTGCTATGTGCACCGCCATGGCCGGCGAAATGTTGGGTATGAAAGTAATTTATATGGATGCGGGCAGCGGCGCCAAACGGCCCGTTTCTGAAAGCATGATTGAAAAAGTTGCCGCCAGCATAGACATTCCCCTGATTGTAGGCGGTGGTATAACCGACCCCGAAAAAGCTTACATTAATTGCAAAGCCGGTGCAGACGTATTGGTTATTGGCAACGCCATCGAAAAAGATATTTCACTTATTAAGGAAATGAGCGCAGCTATACATTCTGTGCGTGTAACAATTTAGCATTTCTGATCTCTGATGTGAAGATCTCTGATCTCTGATGTCTGATCTCTGATCTGTTGAGCAGTTAATAAACGGCGGATGAAATCCTTTTTCTTTATTGCAAAAGCTGTTTTTAGTTTTGTATGACGCAGTTATAAACTGATAAATGCGTATTGCATAAAAAGAAATCAGACATAAAAAAATCAGACATCAGAGATTCTCTCTTAGTGTTTCTCCCTACCACCACTACCACGCCTGGCCATGATATCCCTGTCGAACAGGTATAAACCGCTTTTGTCTTCGCCGATCAGTTCCAGTTTATCATTTAAAATACGGGCAGTTTTTTCTTCTTCAATTTGCTCGCTCACATACCACTGCAAAAAATTATGCGTGGCATAGTCCCTTTCTTTCAATGCCAGATCAACGAGTTCATTAATACTATTGGAGACGTTGATCTCGTGGTTTAAAAATTCTTCAAAAAGGCTTTTCAGGCTTTTAAAAGTTACAATAGGCTGGTCAAGTGCGGGTATCAGCGCAAAACCGCCACGTTCATTAATGAACCGGATAAGTTTGAGCATGTGCACCCGCTCTTCATTGCTTTGCTGAAAGAAAAATTCGCTTACGCCATCAAGCCCCGGTTGTATTTCGGCCCAACTGGCCATGGCCAGATAAGCCTGGGAAGAAGCCGCTTCCAGCTTTACCTGGTTATTGAGCCCTTCCTGAATATTCTTAAGTAGCATAGTGGTTCTTTTTTAGAAATTAAAAGTACTCGTTTCCACCGTATTTGAAAATTCTGATTGTCATGGCAGGGTCAGTTTCCGTATTGCGTAACATGTGTTTCTGAAAACGTAAGCCAAATGAAAACCGGCAACAGATATTTGATTATAAAAAAAAACTATACTAGTTATGTGCACTTACCATACCTGCTATCAAAACGACGAACGCGGCTATATTGTACAATGTACAAAATGCCGCCGCCTGCAAATGGGCTATGGTAATATTATGGTAGTGTTTCATCACGAAGAATTTCAATCTTTCCGCCGGCTGGTAACAGATCTGCATGCACAGCAACAACCCGAAGAGCGCAGGCAGCTTAAACATATTGTAATACCAACACCTTCAGACAATGTGCGTTTGCTGTTAAGCCGAAATGATCTGGCGGGCCTGCATGAGATGCTGGAAGAAGCAGACACCGAAATAAAAGCACGGCAGCTACTTGAATTGTTTGAGACTAGATAAGCAACAAGCAACAGTCACAATAATACCAGCAGGCCGCCATTCGAAATTAGGGTATAGCTAAGCGTTATCTTATCTAGTATAATGTTTACCGGTAGTTGCGGCAACCGCACAGGTATTTTTGCGTACTCGATTTTGCTTTGTATGTTCAGGTGGAATGGATCTTCTTGTCTGAAACATATTTGTGGATCATGAAAATTTTTGCCTGTACCGGCACCAATATTGCGTAGTGCTATGCTTTCAATTTTTTTCCTGAAGATAGCGCTGCAAATTCAAACCTTATGGTTGCAGGTGTTTCCGTTTTGCGTAAACCATTTTCCCGTTTAAGAAAGACTATTGGTAAGTGCGCGCGTAGTTTTGTACAACAATAAACATTTATATTCTTCACACTAACTGTTAGCTCCAATGCCCAAACTGATTTCTATTTTTCTTTTGCAGCTGGCTGCAGTATTCATCGCAATGCCCATACAGGCGCAAACAGCCACCGACTCTATTGGCAGAAAAACATTGAGCGAAGTAGTTGTTACAGGCCAGCACAAACCCCAGTCTGTAAAAAACTCGGTGTACCAGGTAAGGGTCATAGATCAGCAACGGATACGGCTGAGCGGTGCTACCAATGTGCAGCAGGTAATGAATAACCAGCTGGGTTTTCGGTTTTTCAACGATAATACGCTGGGTACAACAGATATTGAAGTAATGGGCATGAGTGGCCGCAATGTAAAAATATTACTGGATGGCCTTCCACTAGCAGATCGCGGCGATACCCGAGAAAGCCTCAACCAGATAGATATTAATACCATTGAAAGAATTGAAATTGTAGAAGGCCCTATGTCTGTAATGTATGGTTCAGATGCGCTGGCGGGAGTAATAAACCTCATTACAAAAAAGCCGGGCGTGGAAACATTGTCTGTTACCGCCAGGGCACAGGAAGAATCAGTTGGCGGTGAATACCATCCATTAAGTTATAAAGGTGTGCATTTGCAGCAACTGGGTGTTACCTGGCAAAAGAATGGCTGGAGTATTGGTGCAGGCGCCACGCACAACGACTTTGACGGCTTTGGTGGCAATGAATACGGCCGCGAGAAAACATGGCGGCCGAAAGAACAATGGCTCGGTAATACGCGCATAGGCTACCGCAGCAACAGCTTTGGAATTTATTACCGGCTGGATGGGTTGCATGAAGACATTACCACCAGGGGCAAAATCAACATGAATACTTATAAGGCGATTGATGTCCAGTTTCTTACCAAACGGTTTATGCACCAGCTACAACAGGATTGGCGCATCAGCGATAAAATGCAACTCAACAGCATCCTTTCTTATACTGATTATAAAAGAGAAACAAAAACGGTAAGGCATGATTTTACCAATGGCAAAGAAGAGCTAACGACAGGCGCAGGTGAGCAGGATATAGCCAAACTAAGCAGCCTGGTGTTCAGACCGGTATTGCAATACAGTGTTTCTTCTGTTGTTTCATTGCAGACGGGTATCGAAATAAACCGGGAAGCCGCCAGTGGCCAGCGCATTACTGGAAAGCCTTCTATTACAGATTACGCGTTGTTTGTTTCTTCAGAATTAAAACTGGGCAACGTAGTTAATATCCGGCCCGGCCTTAGGTTCATAAAAAATTCTGTGTATGATGCGCCGCCGGTCATTCCTTCTATCAACACAAAACTGGCACTCAGCAAATCATTGGATCTGCGGTTGGCTTATGCCTATGGTTTTCGGTCTCCCGCATTGCGTGAACTGTATTTTAGTTTTCATGATGCCAACCACGATATAGACGGCAACCCTAACCTGAAAGCAGAGCATTCCAATAGTTTTAACGGGTCGATCACCTGGACACGCCCCGGCAATGGCGACGTACAATTTATTTCAACCCTGGGCGGTTTCTATAATTTATTTGCCAACCAGATTAATACTGCGCAAACAGCGCCGAATGCTACCCTGTACACTTATATCAATATAGATAAATTTAAAACCACCGGTGGTACATGGGAGAATAAGATAAGCTGGAAGAATATAAGCGCCAGCCTTGGCTTTTCTTACATTGGCCGGTACAATTCTTTGTCTGCAGATAAAACATACAGCAACCAACAGCTGCCTGGTTTTGTTTGGACGCCGGAAATCAACTCAAACATTACCTACAAATTGCCAAAAGCAGGCACCAGCTTCGGGCTCTTTTACAAGTTTACCGGCAAGCGTCCCTGGTACCTGGTATCATATAATAACACTACCACCCAGCAAGAGGTCATACTCACTAAAATTGCTACTTTTCATTGGGCAGATGCTACCGTTACGCAACCCGTACTCCGTTACCTGACATTGACAGGCGGAGTAAAAAATATATTTAACGTCACCGATTTAGCCAACACCAATGACGCTGGCGGTGCGCACAGCAGTAGTGGCCCGCTTCCGTTGTCATATGGGCGCTCCTGGTTTTTGGGTGTAGCCTTTCAGCTTACCAGATAGAAAATGTTATTAACCGGAATCATTCAACAACATGAAGTATATACAACAATTCACCGCAGCGATTCTATTGACCGTGTTATGTACCGCCTGCAAAAAAGATAAAGACCCGATCATTATTGTACCTGCATCAAGTGGTTCTACCGTACAGTTAAACGGGCTGATTGCGAATGAAGCGGGAGGCAGTGCCGGCAATACCGTTTTTATAGACCTCAGTACCGATAAACAATCTTCGGTTGCCCGCAACAGTTGGGATCTTGGTTTTTATGGTGATGCCGATTACCGCGTTATCATTAACAATACTACTTCGGCTACTGCAAAGGTGCTTACCAAAAATGATCTTACACAAGTAGGTGCTGCAGACACTGTAGGTTTAAATAAATTAGCCTTAGGGTTTGAAGCCAGTGCATTCAACCTGGTAGATGAAATAAGAGGCTTGCTCACCAAAACAGTAATACCTGCCATAGCAGTAAACGATGCAGATAATAAAGTGATCATTGTAAACCCGGGCAATGGTGGAAGCGTTGCTGCAAGGGACTGGTATAAAATAAGGATTTTGCGCACCGCCGCAGGCTACAAGTTGCAATTTGCCAAATTAGCCGCTACCACCTTTACTGCTGTTGATATTGCCAAAGACGATAATTATAATTTCAAATACGTAACGCTTGAAGGCGGCACTGCAGTTGCCGCAGAGCCGGCAAAGGAGTTGTGGGATTTTAAATGGTCGTACCTCATGTACGAAACATCCATTGGAACAGAAATGATTCCTTACCCATTTTCGGATCTGATTATGATTAACCACCTGGCCGGTGTGAAAGCTGCAGAAGTGTTAAACAGCACCGTGAGTTATGATAATTATTCTATGGCCAATGTAGCCACCACCCCATTCAGCGGAGCAATGGATGCTATTGGTTCAAAATGGAGGAGTACAAACCCGGCTACGGGTGTTAGAACCGACCGTTTTTATGTTATCAAAGATGTACTGGGCAACGCGTACAAAATAAAATTTTTGGCCATGGGTGCGGGAGATGGAGGCACCAGGGGCAAGCCACAATTTGAATACAAACTGGTGAAATAATGTTGGTAATTCGTTTTCCTTTTATCGTAAATCAAATTCCCTGTTTGGTATAGGCTAATGACTTTTTCATAACAATTTTGACATTAAATAAACAGCAATGAAAAAAATATGGTTTGCAATGGTTGTTCTCTTTGTTACGGGCAATGCATTTGCGCAACCGGCCAATGAGCAACAAGCCATTAAAAATTTATGTGGCTGTTTTGAAGTGGATTTTAAGTATGCCGAAACTTTTGCTGCAGATACGGCTTATAAGTTTTACCCCCGCTATCAGGCAAGCGGACTTGAATGGGTGGTGGCAGAAGAAAGTGCACCCAACAAATTTGTATTACAACATTTACTGGTGGTAGATGATAACATGGTGGTCAAACACTGGCGCGAAGACTGGCAGTATGAAAAAAGCGACTGGCTGGTGTTTAACCACGATGCTACCTGGAAACAGGTAAACGGCAACAAAGAAAAAACAAAAGGCCAGTGGACACAAACGGTTTGGGAAGTAGATGATGCGCCCCGTTACCAGGGAAGCAGCAACTGGGTGGCCAGCAACGGTAAATATTATTGGGAGAATACAGCCGATGCACCCTTACCGCGCCGCGAATATACCAAGCGGAACGATTACAATGTAATGCAGCGCACCAACCGCATTATTGTATCTGAAAGCGGCTGGGTACATGAACAGGATAATAAAAAACTGGTGCGCAAAGACGGCGTATCAGACAGCTACCTGGCGGAAGAAAAAGGATTTAATATTTATAAAAAGACAGACGATTCCAAATGCAAACAGGCCGCTGCCTATTGGGAAAAACACAAACAGTTCTGGGTTACTGTTCGCCAGGCATGGCAAGACGTGTTGAAGGAAAAGGCCGCTGTTCGCCTGGTACCCGAGGCAGACGGGTTGTTGCTGTACCAGCAATTTGATACACTTGAGAAAGAATCACTCAGCGCGGTACAATTAAAAGAAAAAGTAAAAGTCCTGCTAGGCAAATACATTGATAAAACTGATACAAGGCAGGTGGCATCTAAGTAAACAGCCTGTATGATGATTGCTGATTGCGGGATTGCGTGATTTTGAGATTTTTAGATTGTTTTACCGCCGCGGTATCTGGCAGCGAATTTTTGGAGACCTCATCATGTCGGGATTATGCGTTTGTGCGATGCTGTACCTGCGGCCCGATTGCGGCGATCAATCGCGAAATCCCACAATCCCTCAATCAGCAACACTAATGTAGTAAAAGCTCACATGGCTTCAGCCCGGTATGCTTTTTAAATGCGGTGGAAAAATGCGAGATAGAAGAATAGCCCAGCAGCATAGAAACTTCGGTAACGCTCAGCCCTTTCTCATATAAAAGATAACGGGCGTGTTCCATGCGCTGACTCTGGTAAAAATCAAAAATGGTGGTGCCAAACAATTCTTTAAAACCCTTTTTAAGATAGCACTCATTGATGGCCACTTTGCGGCTCAGTTCCTTAATGGTTAGCGGCTCGCCAATATGCTGCAGCAAAATTTCTCTTGATTTGATGATCTTCTCACGGTCAAGGTCGTTCGCCAAAAACTTGCACTGAAATGCTTCTACGTCTTTATCGCCCAGCATACATTCAAGGCTGTACAGCAACAGCATCTGCGTTTGGGCGTTTATGTAGATATTCTCCAGAGAGCCTGAATAAGTATGATTGAGCAGGCTTTCGAGCACCATACGGGTTCGGCTGCACAAAGACAATGTTTTTGAAAAAGAAGAATTATGGGTAAAACCAAGAATGTTTTCTGTAAGCTTACTGTTGAGTTTAACAGGCTTTACAAACTGCGATAAGTGTACCGGAGAAAACCGGAAACTCATTACGTCCACACTTTCCATTCTTTCTTCGCAGGCTTTGGAAGTGTTTAATTTGCAGCTATCGCACTCTGTTTCTTTCTTGCGGCAATATACATTACCGGCAATGCAAAAACGCAGTTCCAGGTGATTGTCTGCAGGCTGGTCTTTTTTGTAATGATACACCAGCATACCCACGTCTTCCATATTCCACAACGGCTGTTTGTTATACCGTTTAATGGAATATTGCACAGACCCTGGCATCTGCTGCTCTTTTTCATGCAGCATCACCAGTTGCTCGTGCATAACCGGTTGTTTGTGCGCCAGCGTTAATATATCCTGGGGTTGAATCATAAACTGGATGCAAATGTACTGTTCAAACATTAATTTTCCTAAACGGGTATGGGGACATAAAAAGATGACGGGAGACTCCCTTTTTTTAAAATGTAGGTAGCGTGCAAAACAATTCGTTCTTATGCCCAAAATTGCTTGAAAAATGGGATAAAAATGGGGTAAAATTGGTTCGTTTTATTGACCTTAAACCCCTTAATTTCCCGTAACTTTGCTCACTTTATTTTAAGTTTATTAAACGGCTTTTTAATACCCCACAATGAGCATAGCAACTTCAGAAAAACTAGTTCCAAAAAACAATAGTTACGAGGCAGATAATATACAGGTGCTGGAGGGTCTTGAGGCGGTACGTAAACGCCCCGCCATGTATATTGGTGATGTGAGCGAGAAAGGATTGCACCACCTGGTTTATGAAGTGGTAGACAATTCTATTGATGAAGCACTGGCAGGCTATTGCAAAAATATCGTTGTTACTATTCACGAAGATAATTCCATTTCGGTGGAAGACGATGGCCGTGGCATCCCTACCGGCATTACTACCAAAGAAAAAAAATCGGCACTGGAAATTGTGATGACGGTACTGCATGCCGGCGGCAAGTTTGATAAAGACACCTACAAAGTATCCGGTGGTTTGCACGGGGTAGGCGTAAGCTGCGTAAATGCTTTGAGCACTACCCTGCACGTAACCGTTAGAAGGGAAGGCAAAATATTTGAGCAGGAATACAAAATAGGTGTTCCGCAATACACCGTAAGAGAAATTGGGGCAAGCGATACAACGGGTACTACTGTGCATTTCTGGCCCGACAATACCATTTTCAATGTAACCGTTTATAAGAAAGACATCCTGGAGAGCCGTTTGCGTGAATTGTCTTATCTCAACCGCGGCATTCGTATCAAACTAAATGATCTGCGCGAAAAAAATGATGACGGCAGTTTTTACTCAAAAGATTTTTACAGCGAAGGCGGCATTACAGAATTTGTGGAAATGCTCGATAAAAATGCCGGTCGCAGCCCACTAATTCCCCGGGTTATATTTGTTGAAGGCCACGATGCTGCCAGCAATGTGGCCGTGGAAGTAGCACTTACTTACAACGACAGCTACAGCGAGCACATCTATTCTTACGTCAACAACATCAATACCATTGAAGGCGGTACCCATGTGGCCGGTTTTCGCAGGGCGCTGACCCGTGTTTTTAAGAAATATGGCGATGAGCAGAACATGTTTGAGAAAGCCAAGGTAGAAATTGAAGGAGATGATTTCAGGGAAGGCCTCAGCACCATTATATCTGTAAAAGTGCCCGAGCCGCAGTTTGAAGGACAAACAAAAACAAAACTGGGCAACAGCGATGTTAGCGGCGTGGTAGATGCCACCGTATCAAAGGTGCTGATTGCCTTTTTGGAAGAAAACCCCAAGGAAGCTAAAAACATCATCAGTAAAGTGATACTGGCCGCACAGGCAAGGGCGGCGGCTAAGAAAGCTAGGGAACTTATCCAACGCAAAAGCGTATTAAGCGGTGGAGGTTTGCCGGGCAAGCTGGCCGATTGCTCTGACCGCGATCCTGAGCGTTGCGAGATATACCTTGTTGAGGGTGATTCTGCGGGCGGTACGGCCAAACAGGGGCGGGATCGCAGCTTTCAGGCCATATTACCCCTGCGCGGTAAAATTCTGAACGTGGAGAAAGCCATGGAGCACCGTATTTACGAGAACGAAGAAATCCGCAACATGTATACCGCCCTGGGTGTTACCGTGGGTACGCCAGATGATCCCAAGGCGCTTAACATTCAGAAGCTCCGCTACCACAAGCTCATTATTATGACGGATGCCGACGTAGACGGCAGCCATATAGCCACCCTTATTCTTACTTTTATTTACCGGTACATGAAAGAGCTGGTAGAGCAAGGCTATGTTTTTATTGCCCAACCACCGTTGTACCTGGTAAAAAAAGGCAAAGACCAGGGCTATGCCTGGAACGAAGACCAACGCAAACTGCTGATAGAAAAATTTGGCCATGGAAAAGAGGACAGTGTTACCATACAGCGTTATAAAGGACTGGGAGAAATGAACGCAGAACAGCTCTGGGAAACTACTATGAACCCCGCCACCCGCAGCCTGAAACGGGTAGCCATTGAAAGCGCTACCGAAGCAGATATGGTTTTTAGTATGCTGATGGGCGATGAAGTGGCCCCACGCAGAGAATTTATAGAATCCCATGCAAAATACGCAAGGATTGACGTTTAACGAGTTATAGCAAACCCCGCCGCAAAAGATGGCCTTGCCCGGCAGCTTGGCAGGCTATTTGGATTATTCTATTTACCTTTAAACGCAGTTTGCGGGTAAGCTGCCGTTTACCCAACACAGGATTTACTAACCATTTAAAATAAATTAATTATGTCTGAAGAAGTTACCTTGACCGCCTACAACGTAAAAACCAAAGAAAAGGGTGTCAAAATTCTTGATGCAGTGATTACTAAAACCGCTAAAGGAGCTTATATGGCACAGGGAAATGATGGCAAAGGCAATAAGCTGACTACCTTGTTGGGAGCAGAAAAAGCGCTTGCAGCCATTAAGGCAGGAATAGCTAAACAAGGTTGGGAATAAATTGCCACAAACAAGAGATTGATTGCCCACAAATAAATTAAAGCCCTGCTGTAGCCAGCGGGGCTTCGTTTTGTTATTGCTAAATGGCAACCACAAGGGCGTCAGTTCGTGCGAAGGATATAATACGGTCTAAAGTCCTCGACTGACCGACCACGGCTTAAAATAATGCGTCAGACCAGGAGGGCAGACGGCTAACTATACGGTCTGACGTCCTCGTCTGACCGACAGGCTTTAAAATAATCTGTCCTACCGGGAGGTCCGACGGCTAACTATACGGTCTCACGTCCTCGTCTGAACGCCCACGGCATAAAATAATCCGTCAGACCAGGAGGTCAGACGGTTACCCGCCTATATTAGTTCTCACTTTTTATAAGACTATTACTCCTCTCCATGGGGTTAGGGTATCTGCAAATCAGAAGCTGCTAAATAAAATCCAGGTAAGCTGATTGTTTGCCCAGAATTGCCTGGTCATCTGCTGAGAGCCATTTTTTCAATACGGTAGCATATACATCTTTAAAATCTACGGTATGCTGGAGGTCGCCTTCCTGCAAATCGGTTAAATTAGGCATACCATTCAGTAAACCTTTTTTCTGCAGTGCTCCACTTATAAAGAACATGTTATTAGCAGTTCCATGGTCTGTGCCACCACTTGCATTCTGGGTTACGCGCCTGCCAAACTCTGAAAAGCTCATCAGCATTACATCCTCAAAACGGTTATTGGTCTTTAGGTCGGCCACAAACGCATTTACCGCATCATTCATTTCGGTAAACAATTTCTTTTGCTGGCCTTCCTGCCCCACATGCGTGTCAAAACTGCCCAGCGACACATAATATACTTTGGTATTGATATCAGAAAACACCAATGAGGCTATTGTTTTAAGGCTTTGGCCAAGGCCGGTAGCAGGGTACGGTGCCGTAGTGGGCCGCAGCTTACTTTGTTCAAAAATATAGTCGGCACTACTTAGGGTATCAGCCATGGTTTTGTACAGGTAGTCAACCGGCTGGTCGCCAGGTTCATTTACATGCTGTTGCAGCACATCTTTAAAATATTTTTCGTGACTGGTATTGTAGAGCCGTTTGGGATCGCGCATCGCAATACCATTCATTTTCGATCCTTTTAACGACAGGCTAAGCACGTCGTCAATTTCCAACGCCTGAACCGGTTTATCGCAGCCATTACATTGTGCATCGAGGTATCGGCCCAGCCAACCATTATTTAAGTAGACATTGCTGTTGCTGGCGCTTTGCCATATGTCCATACTCCTGAAATGCGATCTGTCCGGGTTGGGATAGCCTACATTATTCAAAATACCGAGGCTGCCATCGTCATACAAATTTTTAAAAGCAGTTAAGCCAGGGTGTAAGCCTGCTTCATCATCTAATGCTAAGGCAAGTTCTTTTTTGATACCCAGTTTTGGACGGGCGCGGTAGTAAATATCATTGCGCACGGGTATTACTGTATTGAGCCCATCGTTGCCACCACTTAGCTGCAATACCACCAGCACCTTATTACCTGCCGGAACCATGCGCGGCGCTTCAAACGCCTTCATAAACTTTGGCAGGAAGAGGGATGCTGTGGCCAGTGAACCGAGCTGTATGAATTGTTTGCGTTTAATTACCATAATTCTAATTTCTAATTTCTGATTTAGTGATTTTGGGATTTTGGGATTTCGCCAGGCTGCTACACAAACGAAATCTCAAACTCAAGCAATTTCGAAATCGGCAATGTTAATTACATATCTATCCATTAGCTTAACATAATTGGTACTCCGGCGTGCTCATCAGTTGTATGGTAGCTGTTTTTATAAAACTTTCCCGGCTGGAGGCATCGGTATAACGGTTAACTGTATCTGCATTTATTGCCTTTGTTTGCAATACCAGGTCGGCTATGGCCTGCACCAGTTTTTCCCTTTTAATGTTTTCATACTGCTTAATATAGTTATCCCAGTTGATGGTGGCCATAATCTGCTGGCCTTTTCCATTGTTTCTTTTACCTGGCGGGAGGGCGGTATTGCCGGTGGGGGCATCTTTGTCTTTCATACCCATCATTTGGTCGTCATCATCTTTTGGCCTCATAGAAAAAACATCGCCGGCATAAATTAATTGCGGTATGCGCATTCGCATCATCAGCGTTGAACTGTCTATCCAATTTTTACCGCCCGGCCAACCAGCTACATTGGGAGGATAAAAAAGTATTTGCCCAAGCAGGCGCTGCAATAAGAGTTGAGATGCCTCATTGTCAATTTGCATAGGCAACATCCTGCGGATGCCTACCAACAATTCTACAGGAGATTTTATTTTTGCGCCGATGTTTGTTTGGTCGTAGAACCAGTCGGCCGTAAAAATATCGGTCATGAGTTGTTGGATATCGTAATGCTGGTAAAAACGGGCAGCCAGCCATTCTATTTTATCCGCACCGCCATTATCGTTTACAAAATACCGGTAGACTTTTTGTGTAATAAAACGGGCTGTTTGTTTTTGCTCAAGCAGTATTTGTAAGATATCGTCGCCATTAAAATTGCCTGTTTTACCCAGGAATGTTTTTTGGCCATCATCGTGCTGGCGCTCCCTGAATAGAAATGTTCCGTTAATGGCTGCACCCCAGCCCGTAAATGCGCGGGCACTTTCTTTGATATCATTTTCTGTATAATTACCGCGGCCAAGGGTAAAGAGTTCCATTACTTCGCGCGCAAAATTCTCATTGGGATGATCTTTGCGGTTCTGGTTGTTGTTGAGGAAGTTGATCATGGAAGCACTTTTGCTGACCGCTTTCAGCAAATCGGCAAAATTGCCCAGTGCATTGGTGCGAATGATATCCAGCAGCTTTTCCTGGTAGAGAATATTGACTGTGCGAGAAGCAAAATGGCCATGCCAGAAAAGGCTCATTTTTTCGCGCAATTGCTGCTGGCTGGTTATCATTTGCGTCATCCAGGCCAGATTTAAATCTTTTAAGCCATCCCTGGATTTAATGCGGAGTGTTTTCTTTTGTTCGTCGGAAAGCCGTGCCCGTTGCATGCCGTTCATTTCGTCCATGCCCATCACCAGCTGCTTCAATTCATCATCGGCCACGGCTATGTAAGCTGGTTGTTGGGAGGATACCGCCAACAGGTTTTTGTAATACCATTCGGGCTGCTTTGCATCTATGTGAGCGAGGTCTGCTGAAGACGGGCCAAAGCCGGCACGCCATAACAAATGAAGGTTTTTCTGCCTGTTGGATGCACCCATGCATTTTCATTTTGGGTTAAAGAGGTAAGACTGCAATAAAGGAGCCGGGTTTAACCGGCCATGCGTTAAACAGCGGCATTAACAAATGAATTGAAGCGCTTAACTTTGGAGCAGATGAAACCGCGATTATCTGAACATTTCTCTACTGCTGTTATCCAGTCCATGTTACAAGCCCGTATTTACCGCCCGGAAAAGCCATCTATTTTTTAATGGCAAGTGTACACAACACAAAAGGGATTGTACTACGCACTGTTAAATACGGTGAAACGAGCGTTATTGCCGCTATTTATACCGAGTTGTTCGGGTTGCAATCGTACCTGGTCAACGGCGTAAGAACTTCGTCAAAAAAAGGTCCGGGTAAAGCCAGCCTGTTTCAACCAGGGGCGATATTGGATATGGTGGTATACCATAATGATTTCAAAAACCTGCAGCGCATTAAAGAATTTAAATGGGGTTATCTTTACCAACACATCTTTTCAGATATTTTTAAAAATTCCGTGGCATTGTTTATGGTTGAACTGTTATCCAAAACCATTAAACAGCCCGAACAAAACACAGACCTGTTTTATTTTATTGAAGATGCTTTTATGCACCTCGATAAAGGGGAACAGCAGATGGTAGGCAATTTTCCGTTGTATTTCTCTTTGCACCTGGCCACTATCTATGGCTTCCGTCTTTCTGATGAATACACACCACAAAACTGTTACCTCGATTTACAGGAAGGCGAGTTTGTACCCGAGCAGCCGGTTCATCCGTATTTTCTTGCGGAGCCTTACAGTTATATTACCTCTCAATTACTAAGGACCATGCAACCGGACGAACTTACCGGCATTCAGCTCAACCAGGAAACCCGCCGCATACTGATGACTGCCTATCAGCAATTTTATGCATTGCACATTCATGATTTCGGTACCATGAAGACCTTGCCGGTATTGCAGGAGGTGTTGAGTTGAGGGAAGCGCTGCATGTAATATGGTTGTACAACGCAACCTCGGGAAGCCTAATGCTGTAAGCGGTGTTTAGTGGATTTGCTGATCCCGCAGGTTGCAACTGCGGTTACGCACACGCCCTTGTTGGTGTTCTCACCAACAAGTCCCTTTGAGCCTTGACTTTTTGCAACTTTACTAAGCATACATTGAACCGCGCTGCTGATGTAACAGACACTAAAAAACCAGCATTGATGCTGGTTTGAATGCGTGTTGGTAGCCCCGACAGGAATCGAACCTGTATCTAAAGTTTAGGAAACTTCCCTGCCTGTCCGGCAGGCAGGTATTCTATCCATTGAACTACGGCGCCAGCGATTTCAAAAATTCTTTCCCAATTCCTGATTTCAAATATTTTTCTCTTGCACGGGCTGCTTTCCAGTCTGGTTGTAATTCTCTATAGATGGTAGTCCAAGGTTTCAAGCCTTTCGTATATCGACTTTTTCCCATATTGTGCTCTTTCAGTCTCTTGTCAGCATCTTGTGCAATCCCAACATAGATGTAATGATTAACCTCACTTTTAATAGCGTAGACTGTAATCACTAAATTGTATCCCGTTTGTAGCCCCGACAGGAATCGAACCTGTATCTAAAGTTTAGGAAACTTCCCTGCCTGTCCGGCAGGCAGGTATTCTATCCATTGAACTACGTGGCCAGCGATTTCAAAAATTCTTTCCCAATTCCTGATTTCAAATATTTTTCTCTTGCACGGGCTGCTTTCCAGTCTGGTTGTAATTCTCTATAGATGGTAGTCCAAGGTTTCAAGCCTTTCGTATATCGACTTTTTCCCATATTGTGCTCTTTCAGTCTCTTGTCAGCATCTTGTGCAATCCCAACATAGATGTAATGATTAACCTCACTTTTAATAGCGTAGACTGTAATCACTAAATTGTATCCCGTTTGTAGCCCCGACAGGAATCGAACCTGTATCTAAAGTTTAGGAAACTTCCCTGCCTGTCCGGCAGGCAGGTATTCTATCCATTGAACTACGGCGCCAGCGATTTCAAAAATTCTTTCCCAATTCCTGATTTCAAATATTTTTCTCTTGCGCGGGCTGCTTTCCAGTCTGGTTGTACTTCTCTATAGATGGTAGCCCATGGTTTCAAGCCTTTCGTATATCGACTTTTTCCCATATTGTGCTCTTTCAGTCTCTTGTCAGCATCTTGTGCAATCCCAACATAGATGTAATGATTAACCTCACTTTTAATAGCGTAGACTGTAATCACTAAATTGTATCCCGTTTGTAGCCCCGACAGGAATCGAACCTGTATCTAAAGTTTAGGAAACTTCTATTCTATCCATTGAACTACGGGGCCAGTAAAATGTGCTAATGTGATAAATGTGAAAATGTGCTAATTACCCTCATCACCTCAATCTCAAAATCTCAAAATCTCAAAATCTCAAAATCTCAAAATCTCAAAATCTCAAAATCTCAAAATCTCAAAATCCCTTCCGGGGCGGCAAAAATAAGCGTTTCCGGCTAAACTACATACGGCAAATTGCTGCGGTTTAATACCTAACTTCCGCCTCTTAAACATGTTGCTGTCATGAAAAAAGTATGTCTGTTCCGCGCTATCGTCGTATTATTTACCGGCTGTTTATCCGTTGGTATGCTGCACGCCCAATCGTCTGGCGCACGGCTTAACCATATCGCCCAATATGTGCTCGACCTCAAAGTATCCACCGATTTTTATATGAAAATAGTCGGCCTCGATACTATTCCCGAACCTTTTCACGACGGCCGCCACACCTGGTTTCTCATTGGCCCCAAAAGCCACCTGCACATCATATCTGGCGTAAAAAACCCGCTGCCAAAAGAAAAGAATACCCACCTCTGTTTTACCGTTGCCTCGGTAGAAGATTTCATTCCGCGCCTTACTAAAAACAATGTGCCGTTTGAGAGCTGGACAGGCGAGAAACAAACCTTTACCAAACGGGTAGACGGTGTAAAACAAATCTATTTTCAAGACCCCGATGGTTACTGGATTGAAGTGAATGACGCACGAGAATAGTTGTAAGTGTTAAGTTGTAAGTTTTAAGTGCCGTGGCTCAGCATTCGATACGTGCAGTGCAGTCGCCTATCTCGCCCAACTAAAGGCGCAACACCGCGCAGGCTTGGAACTTAAAACTTACCACTATATTTGCGGTATCTATGAAGTTTTATAATATCATTATCAGGTTTCGCCTTCAGATTGGTATCGCGTTGATTGTAATTGGATTGATCGTAAATTTTTGGGGCAATAGTTTCTGGGCTGCTTTTCCCCTTTACCTGGTAGGTATCGTACTAATTTTCGGTCATTTCTTTTTTGGCCCCCTGCGTTTGATACAAGAATACATGGAAAACGGCGATATGGAAGGCGCCGAAAGAATATTAGGCTCCATCAAATTTCCTGGCCTTATGTATAAACCGATCCGCTCTGTTTATTATACCCTCAAGGGCAATATCGCCATGATGAAACAGGATTTTGATGGCGCCGAAAAAAACATGCAGAAAGGCCTCGACCTGGGTATGCCTATGAAAGAAGCAGAAGGCGCCAGCTTACTGCAAATGGGTATGCTCTCCATGCAAAAAAATGATATCAGAAAGGCCGAAGGGTTCATTCGCTCCGCCATTCGCAAAGGCCTGCCCGATAAAGAAAATGAAGCCGCCGCTTACCTGCAGCTATGCAGTATCATGATGACAAAGAGAGAATTTCGCGCGGCCAAAGAATATTTCCGCAAAGCAAAAGGATTGAAGCCTACCACACCACAGATTGTAGACCAGATAAAACAGGTAGAAAAATATATTAGCCGTATACCGGGGTAAGACTGCGTGATTTCGTGATTTCGTGATTTTGAGATTTCGTTTGCCCAGATGCTTCAGCTGTAGAACATCCTACAACCGTTTCGTGATTTTGCGATTGCGAGATTTTGAGATTTCGTTTGCCCAGATGCTTCAGCTGTAGAACATCCTACAACCGTTTCGTGATTTTGCGATTGCGAGATTTTGAGATTTTGTTTGCTCAGATGCTGCAGCTGTAGAAAACAACCTTCAACTATTTAGTGATTTCGTGATTTTGCGATTTCGTTTGCTTAGATGCTGCAGATGTCAGAAACATCCTACAACCGTTTCGTGATTTTGAGATTGCGTGATTTTGAGATTTCGTTTGCCCAGATGCTGCAGCTGTAGAAACATCCTACAACCATTTCGAGATTTCGTGATTTTGCGATTTCGTTTGCTCAGATGCCGCAGTTATAAGAAAGATCGTTCAACCGTATGGTAAATCTCAAAATCTCAAAATCTCAAAATCCCAAAATCTCTACCTCAGCAATGTCTTTCCATTTGCCAAAAACTTGTTCTGTTTTTTCATGCCTGAACTTAAATATCCCTTCCAGCTGTTTGCGTACAAATAAGGTATTGGCAGCATCGCCCAGCCACCATAACGGTAATTTATAGTGTACAATGTCTGTCATTTCAACCCCGCTTGCTATTTCTTTAAAATGATGCTGGTGGTGCCAAAGGCTGTAAGGGCCATAGCGCTGCTCATCAATAAAGTACTGCAGTTCTTTTACATGGGTAATCTCCGTCATCCAATACAATGGTATACCCAACAAAGGGCTCACTTTATATTCAATAATCTGACCGGCGTACATTTTGTTGCCGTGGTGTTTGGAGATTACTTGAAAATTGAGCGACGAGGGGGTAATATCTTTTAAATTGGCCGGGTTGGAAAAATAAGCCCACACAGCTGATAGACTGGCAGGTATGCGCTGAATGGTTTTTATAGAATAAACGGCCATGTGTTATGCTGGTTTGCCAAACATAACGGCCTGCACTAATAAAGGTTCATTATTTACAAGGAGAATTACTGTTTATTGCGCTGGTCAACATTTCATGCAGTTGCGCGCAAACCAATTGAACTTTCCAATACACGTATAATGGTGTTTTTTAAACGCGGCAAAGTAAAAATGGTTTTTTCAATGTATTCTACCACGCCCAGTTTAAGAATGGAAGAAGTAACGGCTATTTCCAGGTTGCTGGAAAAAAATATCACTGGTGAAGAAGACGTTTGCCTTTTGAGCTCTCTCAGCACATCATAGCCATTAAAAGCTCCATCTAAATTGTAATCAAGTATGATAATATCCGGTTGGCCGTGCAATGCCGCCAAAAAATTTTCTCCGGAGCTGAATACATGAATGTCCTCGCTAATGTTTTCCAACTGTTTTAATACCAGTGTTTGGTAAACAGGATTGTCTTCTACTACAAATATGGTTGGCTGTGCTTTTTGCATGGTGTTCATCTTGTGCGGTACATTATTCAACAATACTGCCAAACGGTACTTTTCACCAATGCATTGGTTACCAGCGAATATAGATTTTTCGACCAATTTATTTGTCCCAGTATTGGAATCTATTATCGTGTCGGGAACTTTATAAGCCAAAATCAACCCTTAATTGCCCGATGCACGCATTAATAACGCTGGCCACCCTTTCTACCAATGGCCCCATACCGGCCGTGTCTTGTTCATGTTTGCCATTGTTTTCTATGAGGCGGATATCATCTTTTAAGGTTGAAATTCCCATAGAATCGATAGTTGACTTCAGTTTATGAGCAATTTTCCCCATGCGCTGCCATTCCTGTTTTTGAAATGCATCATGCAAGTCGGACAGGCCGGGCGGTACGGTTTCAATGAACAACTGCACCATCTTTTTAATAAACGCATCATCGCCACCTGACACTGATTTTACCATAGAAAGATCATAGAGGGGTGCAACCTCATTTTCGTTTGTGGCTGGGGGTAATGGTACAGCGGTAACAGGTACCGGTACAACCCCATCTTGTAAAGAAAGGTTTCTTTTAATCACGTCAAAAAGATTTGCTTCTGTAAATGGCTTTGATAAGTAATCATTCATTCCGGCGTTGATATAGGTTTCACTATCGCCTTTCAACGCGTTGGCGGTAAGCGCTATAATTGGTATGCCGGCCTTTTTAGGATCGGAAAGTTGCCGTATCTGTTGGGTGGCGGTAATGCCATCCATTTCGGGCATTTGTATATCCATCAAAATAAGATCAAAATCACGCTCCAGCAATATATCAACAGCTTTGCGCCCATTGTCTGCAATGGTTACGTCAAAACCCCAGCCCTGCATAATATGCCTGGCCAAAAACTGGTTCAGCTCAACATCTTCTGCCACCAGTACATGCCGTTTACCTAAAGAAGCATAATTGGTAGCGCCGGGCAAAACATCTTCGGGCATTGCTTCTTCATGCTTCTTATAAGGTAAAATAAACCGGAAAGTGGTGCCTTCGTTCATGCGGCTTTCTACCCATATTTCACCTCCCTGCATTTCTATCAGGTTTTTACAAATGGATAGCCCCAGCCCGGTACCGCCATATTTGCGGGTGGTATTGCTGCTGGCTTGTACAAATGGAGTGAAGATGGCTTTCAGTTTATCCTCCGGAATACCGATACCGGTATCCTGTATAATAAATTCAATAGCCATCCAATCTTCTTTATCAAACTTGATGTTGCTTTCGAGCGTAATACTGCCACGGCTGGTAAATTTAACCGCATTGCTTAGAAAGTTATTGAGTATCTGCACCAGCCGGTAGGGATCGCCCTTTACATGCAGACTTTTGGGCAAACCATTTTTATGAGACAGCCGGATGCCTTTTTCTTCAGCCTTAAAACTGAATGAATGAATGATGGTATTTATTTTATCAGCAACATTGAAAGGAATTTCTTCCAGCTGCATTTTGCCGGCTTCAATTTTTTCAAGATCAAGAATGTCATTTACAATAGCCAGCAGGTTACTGGCAGAGTCTTGTAAAATGGCCAGGTAGCTTTGTTGTTCTTTATCGAGCGATGTTTTTGCCAGCAAGGCGGCCAGGCCAAGTATACCGTTCATGGGTGTACGTATTTCATGGCTCATATTGGCCAGGAAAGTTTTTTTGGCGGCTGCAGAGTCTTCTGTAGTTTTTTTGGCGTGCATCAGTTCCTGCTCCGCCAGTATACGCTGGGTAATATCTTGAGAAAATCCAATGATATAAGGTTCTGCACCCGGCTCTTCTACCTTGTAGTTTTGGTAAAGGAGGTATATTTTTTTGCCGGCTTTGTTTACTACGCTGAAAACGCCCTGGGATCTTCCATTCTTATTAATAACATCCAGGTAATTAGTTTCAAACTGGCTTTGTTGTTCAAGCGGTATAAAGTCTTTTATGCTTTTACCAATCATCTCCGGTGCTGAATACTGCAATGCATGCAGTATAGCGGGGTTGGTGGTAAGTATTTTGCCATTCAGCTCATGTGTGCAGATTAACGCCTGGCTGTAATTAAAGATATCGCGGTAACGCTTTTCACTTATCAATACCTGCTCTTCAATATTTTTCCGCTCTGTAATATTGAGACCATAACCAATAACCATTTTAATGATTCCCTGCTCATCAAGAACCGGAAAATATTTGCGTAAAAAATTTTCTTTTTCACCATTGCCATTGATCAACTCTTCTTCCCATTCTACCTGTTGCTTGGTTTGCATCAATTGACGTAACAACGCCTGGCGGCGTTCTGCTATGGATTTGTCTTTGCCACGTTTGGCAACATATTCTTCGTCTGTTTTTCCTATCATCCAGTTGCGCATAGCAGGATCCTTTACCGCAACGGGGTTCAGAAAAAGGTAACGCCCGTCTGTGTCCAGCACGGCAATATCAGAAGGGATGAAGTTGAGTATCTCTTCGTAAAAATTGCGTTGCAACAACTGAAATTCGTGATCAGTATTCATATTGGATTGCTTGTACCGTGCTTTAGTTAATCATCAGTTCCTTGCTTTGAATCATGCGGTAGATGGTAGATTTGCCAATATCCAGCAACCTGGCTACCAGCAATACATCGCCTTTATTATTATCCAGGTAATGTTGTATGATAAAATTGGTGTGTTCACGCAATGTTTTTCCACTGGCAAATATGTCTGTTACTTTGGCGGCGTTATTCAATGTAATATTGTCCGGTTCAATAACAGGTCCATCGCTCATTACAACTGCCAGGTCCATGATTGATTTCAGCTCGCGCACATTACCGGGGAAACGATAATTCAAAAGTTTCTGCTGCGCTTCATTGCTCAATGATTTCTTTTCCGTTTTATTTTCTGTACAAAACTGGTCTATAAAGTATTTGGCCAGCAACAGTATATCGCCGCTGCGTTCCCTGAGTGGTGGCAGGTTGATGGGCAGGCCGAACAACCGGTAATAAAGATCTTCCCGGAAAGTTTTTGCCTGCACAGACTCTAGCAGGTTTTTATGTGTGGCGGTAATAATGCGTGCATTCACCGGAATTACCTGGTTATCTCCCACACGGGTAATTTCTTTTTCCTGCAATACCCGCAACAATTTTGTTTGCAGGTTGATATCCATTTCGCCAATTTCATCAAGAAAAAGGGTACCGCCATTGGCTTCTTCAAATTTGCCGATGCGGCGTGTTACTGCACCGGTAAAGGCACCTTTTTCGTGGCCAAATAATTCGCTTTCAATAAGATCTTTTGGTATGGCGGTTACATTTACAGCTACAAACGGCTTTTTCTGCCGGTCAGAATTATAGTGAATGGCTTTGGCCACCATTTCTTTACCAGAACCTGTTTCTCCATACACAGATACGCTGATATTGGTCTGCACCGCTTTTTCAATCATGCTAAAAACTTTTTGCATGCTGTCGCTGCTGCCAATCATTGTTTTTGAAAAATCATACTTGCGGCCCACTTCTTTCCGCAGTTGTTCTACTTCCTGTTTCAGTCCGTTGATTTCCTGCAAATGCTGAATGGTGTTCCAGAGGCGGTCTTTGGTATCATCATCTTTTACAATGTAATCAAAGGCGCCGTTCTTGAGAAGATTGATAGCAGTGGCAATATCTTCCTGTCCGGAGATAATAACCACCTGTATATTATTATTATGTTCTTTGATTTTTTTGAGCGCTTCGCCGCCGTCGCAATCCGGCAAAGAATAATCGAGCGTAACTACCTGGGGGTTCTCGTGCAACGCGCTAAAAAAAGCAGCGGAGTTTTCAAATCGCCTCACTTCATAGTCTGGATTGAGGGAAAGATAATGCTGCAGCATTGAGCCATACCAAACATCGTCTTCCAGTATGAAGATCTTAAATGCAGACCGGTTTTTCATATTTTGGATTTTCTATGCTTATAACGCAGAATTTTGAAAATTATTCCCAAATGAGGAAAGCTTCCTGTTTTTAGTATTAATTTGATTTTGGGCTTCAAATAATTCATTATCAGCACATAAATATTTCCACTTATAAGACCAGCCCACGGCGATTGGGTGAATATGTATCTTTGGGGATATGCAGGAACCCAAAAATAAGATGGCAGATAAGTTTAACTATGAATTCAATCAACTCAATACGCGTCAGCAACAAGCCGTTAGCACTATTGAAGGGCCGGTAATGGTAAACGCCGGCCCCGGAACCGGTAAAACGCAAATACTGGCACTGCGTATTGGCAGCATTTTACAGCAAACAGATACCAACCCCAATAATATTCTCTGTTTAACTTATACAGACAATGGTGCTATTGAAATGCGCAACCGCTTATTAAAAATCATAGGCGCCGCAGCATACAATGTGCGCATCCACACATTTCATTCATTTTGCAACGAAGTAATACAAGACAACCTAACTTATTTTGGTAAACTAAACCTGGCGCCTTTGGGCGACCTGGAAGAAATTGACCTGTTTTATAAACTGATTGATGGTATTGAAAAGGATAATCCGCTTAAAAGATTCCGCGGAGAAGTATACTATGAGAAAGACAGGCTCAGATCGTTGTACAGCCTAATGAAAAAAGAAGCCTGGGATCCGGCATTTCTCAACGCGCGCATCAACGATTATATCAGCGAACTGCCTACCAAAGAGAATTTTTTTTACAAAAGAAAATACAAAGAATTCAATGCAGGCGATCCAAAACCTGCAGCCATTGCCGATGAAAAAGAGAAGATGGAGATGTTGCGCGCGGCCGTAAACCTGTACCCGCGGTACAATGAAATGATGGCCAACCTTGGCCGTTATAATTTTGATGATATGATATTGTGGGTGCTGGATGCATTTAGTAAGAATAAAAATATGCTGCTCGATTACCAGGAACGGTTTCTGTATTTCCTGGTAGACGAATTCCAGGATACCAGCCGGTCTCAAAACCTGTTATTGCAATACCTCACCGGGTATTGGGAGAGTCCCAATCTTTTTGTGGTGGGCGATGCTGACCAGAGTATATTTTCTTTTCAGGATGCCAACGTAGAGAATATCATTGAGGTAGAAAAAAAATATGCCGATCACATAACCAAGATTGACCTGGTAAATAATTATCGCTCCACGCAGGACATACTTAATGCCGCCCACCGTGTTATTGCGAACAATAACCTGCGTACGGTACTGCCGCAAAACGACCAGCCGCTGATTGCTTCCAACGCTAACCTGGCAGGTATATCTATAGCGCCGGTGATTGCAGAATACGCCAATCCGGCGCAGGAAGCTATTGATGTGGTTATACAGGTTGAAGCGCTTATACAACTGGGCATCAGCGGAAAACAGATTGCCGTTATTTATCGCAATCACGCGCAGGTTGCCCCAATTATTTCCATGCTCGAAGAAAAAAAGATTCCTGTTAATACACGCCGGAAAGTAGATGTGCTTCAATTGCCCTTTATTCAGAATATTATATCGATACTCACTTGGATAAGCCGCGAAATGTATATTCCTTACAGTGCAGATGATGTCTTGTTCCAATTGCTGCACAGCGATTTTTTTTCTATTCCCCCGCTGGAAATAGCCAAGTTGAGTATGGTAGCTGATGCAAAAAGGCGCGCAGGCAAAGGCGAAGTATTTTCGCTGCGCCGTCTGCTGGCAGAAACGCCGCTGCCAAAAGCAGATTTATTTCATCAGCCCAATGGGCAGTCTCCAAAAGAAGTCAGCACCATGCTTGAAGATCTTTTGAAAACGGCTGCCAACAGTACATTGCAACAATTGCTGGAGCGTGTTATCCAAAGGGCCGGTGTGCTTTCTTATATAATGGCAAGCGCCGAAAAGCCCTGGCTGATGCAGGTATTGAGTGCTTTTTTTAATCACCTTAAAGATGAAAACAAACGTAACCCAGATCTGAGTCTTGCCACATGGCTGGCTAATATTGAGATCATGAAGAAGAACCGGCTGCCGGTATCGCTGTATAAATTAAGCGCCAGTGATGAAGGGGTGAACATGGTTACCGCGCATGGTGCCAAAGGATCTGAGTATGCGCATGTATTTGTTATTGGCTGCACGCAGAATATCTGGGATGAAAACAATAACTCCGGCAGGTTTACTTTTAAGCTGCCAGATAACCTGGTAAGCGTACACAGGGCGGCAACTGACCTGGAAGAAAGCAGGCGGCTTTTCTACGTGGCCATTACACGGGCAAAAACCCATTTGCAGGTATCATACCCTTTAAAAGATGATAAAGACAAAGAGCAAACAAAAAGCACTTTTATTACTGAGTTGCTTGGTGACAGTGATTTGAGCATCTCCCCCAAACAGGTGCCCGATACTTTACTGGCAGATTACCTGTTGTCGCAATTTAAAGAAAAAGCAAGGCCCGAAATAGAACTGGTAGAAGATGAATATCTTGACAACCTGCTGAAAAAATATACGCTCAGTGTAACCCACCTTAACAATTTTCTGGAATGCCCGCTGAAGTTTTATTATCAGAACCTGATTAGGGTGCCTGCCGCCAAAAATGAAAGCATGGCTTTTGGCAGCGCCATACACTGGGCAATAGAAAGACTTTTTGTAAAAATGAGAGCTAACGGTAACGTATTTCCGATGAAGAATGAACTGGTAGATGATTTTAACTGGCACATGCAAAATAACCGTGAAGCGTTTACGCCAGAATCTTTCAAACTAAAAACAGATTACGGAGAAAAAATATTACCGGCTTATTACGACTACCACATCAACCGCTGGAACAAAATTGTGATTGCCGAAAAAGCGGTGCGTAATGTGGCCGTACAAAACATACCCATTAATGGTAAGCTGGATAAAATTGAGTTTGATGGCAAACAGGCAAATGTTGTAGATTATAAAACGGGTAAATATGCCAATGCTAAAAAGAAACTGGTGCCCCCCAATGAGAAAGAACCCAACGGCGGCGATTACTGGCGGCAGGCAGTATTTTATAAAATTTTGCTTGATAATGATAGAACGAATGACTGGGAAGTGGTTAGTACAGAGTTTGATTTTATTGAACCGGTGAACGATCAATATAAAACTGAAATTATCCGCATTACAGAGGCTGATATTACTACAGTTACCCACCAGATAAAAGATACCTGGCAAAAAATACAGGCAAAAGACTTTAAAACAGGATGTGGTAAACCGGATTGCGACTGGTGCAATTTTGTAAAATCGAACAACCTGGCAGTAATGCTGCACCCGCAGGAAGAAGAGGAAACCTTTGTTGAACAAGGATGACACGGAAAATAAGCATTCACACGATTTTTGTTGTACGGAAAATATACATGGGGTTGTTATATGCCAGCGTTCAAACAGAACCCGTGGAAACCCGTTGAATCCGTTACATCTGTGTTCCCATACAGTATGCGGCGGCCAATTTTATACCATTATTAGCAACACCCATCATCCAAAATAACCGAAACAACTTATGTTTGCAGCCGTATGAACCGCACAGCCTGCACGCCTTTTGTAGTTTTGGTGATCATTGTATTTGTTATAACAGTCATTGGCAATGGTTGCGCCAATCCGATAGCGCCGGCTGGCGGTCCGAGAGATTCATTGCCCCCACTGCTGATAGCAGTAACACCAAAAGATTCTTCAGAAAATTTCAACGCCAAAAGAATTACGTTTTCATTCAATGAGTTTGTTGAAGTGGCCAATGTGCGTGAAAACCTTATTGTTTCGCCGGTACCTAAAATGGATCCTGTAGTAGAATCCAAATTAAGAACGGTAACCGTGCGCATCAAAGACACATTGGAACCCAACACCACCTACGCATATAATTTTGGGGATGCCATTAAGGATATCAACGAAGGCAATGTGCTCAAAAACTTTACCTATGTTTTTTCTACCGGTGATCATATAGACAGTCTTGAATTAACCGGTCGGGTACAGCTGGCCGAAACAGGGTTAGCCGACAGTACCCTAATTGTAATGCTGCACCGTAACGGAGATGATTCAGCGCTTATAAAAGAAAAACCCCGTTTTATTGCCAAGCTGGATAGCATGGGCAGGTTTCATTTCAGGCACCTGCCCGCAGGGCTTTTTTATGTGTATGCGCTTAAAGATGATGGCGGTCAGAAAAAATACCTCTCCAAAAAACAATTGTTTGCATTTGCTGACAAACCTGTTACCATTGCGGTTACCAACCAGCCCATAACCATGTATGCTTACCTGGAAAAGGATACCTCCAAACCATTTGCTACCCAGGTGGTAAAACCAACAGGGGCAAAACCCGATAAAGACAAGGAAAAAGATAAACGGCTTAAGTTTTCCATCAACCTCGAAAATGGACAGCAGGATTTGCTGGGTAAACTGGAGATTACTTTTACAGATCCATTAAAGACTTTTGATAGTTCCAAAGTGAGGTTTACAGACGAGGCGTTTAAACCCGTATCTAATTACAGGCTTACAGAAGATTCGAGTCATAAAAAAATTACCCTTACGTACAAGTGGCCCGAGAATACAGCATTCAACCTGATTGTTGACAGAGATTTTGCAGAAGATTCAAGCGGCCGCAAAATTCCCAGAACAGATACCCTCAGGTTTAAAACTTTTAAAGAGTCTGATTATGGCAATGTAAGCATCCGTTTTAATAACCTGGATCTTTCAAAAAAACCTGTGTTGCAAATTTTGCAATCGGGTTCGGTAAAAGATTCAGCGGTTCTGGTATCGCGCGATTTTAGGATCAAATTATTCAAACCGGGCGAGTATGAACTGCGTATTTTATATGATGCCAATGGCAACGGTACCTGGGACGCCGGCGAATTTTTTGGCAAGCGACGCCAGCCGGAAATGGTGCAGGCCGTTAAACGTAAGCTATTGGTGAAAGCCAACTGGGATAACGACAATACGATTGATTTGTAAAAGTGAATTTAAAAAGTAAAAAGTAAAAACAATACAGGTAGCCTAAGGCTCTTATTTAATTCGTTCCCAAGACTTCTATCAGCCTGGTTCAAAGCAGCTTAAGCATTCCAATAATATCTATTTTTTAGCGTTATAGGGTACATCCGTATCCTTCCAATATTCATTTAACCCTAACCTAACCAACATGAAAAAACTTTGCATTCTTTGCACAGGTATGCTGTACGCATGTGTATTGCCTGCCCAACCTGGTTTTCAAACATCTTTACAAGCGGGTATTTCATTGCCAGTCAGTAGTAACACTATTGATGGTGTACATACAGGTAAAGCCATTCATTTTGGCAACCATCTTGATTATTCATTTGGTAGTGAAACGGTAAGTATTGGGCTGGGCGCTTATATTGGTTTTATCAATGCCACTGGTACAGACAATAAATACAAAGAGGTGGGGCAAGCCATTGCAGAAAAATACCGGCTTGCTACTTCACAACTCAACTTTAGTTCAACATCTTTCAAAAGCACGCATATACTATTAGGGCCGGTGGCTTCTTTTGGTTCTGCAAAATTCAAGGTTAACCTGTGGGCAAAAGGCGGTTATGGTTTAAACGAACCATCGCGGTATGCCGTGTTGTATAAAGAAGGTAATATCGTTAACAACATCTATATTAACCAGGCGGGAGAAAACAAAAACGGGCTTGCCTACAGTGCAGGAGCAGGCGTTAAACTGGCTATATCACCCTATGTAGGTCTTCAACTGGCAGCAGGATATTTTAGCACGCAAACAGACCAGGTAAATTATAATTACGATCGCGAAAAAGGCACCAACGCCAAATATTTTACCAGTACCAACCAGTTTGTACAGGCGTCTGCAGGTTTGCAGTTTACCATTGGCAATACAGGTAGAAAAAGTATGGGTATAGCACAAGCAGATACCGGAAGTCCTGTGGCGGCAAGAATGGATCAAAAAATAAAAACGAAAAGCAATATTAAGAATGACCGGGTAGCTGCACCTGCAGACAATGGGCCTGCAACCGCCAGGATGGATCAAAAGATCAAAACAAAAAGCAATATCAAGAACGACCGTATGGCTGCGGGTTCCGGAAGCGGAGAGAATGAGTTGAGCGATTCATTGTTTTTTTCTCCTGAAAAAATAGAATTGCGTTCAATGGTTGGCGGTAGTAGTCAAAACCATGCAAGGCTTCAATCGGTAGACAATTACCTGACCGGTTTTGTGTACAACACAGACCGCGGCGCTGTTATCAGCCAGTGCGGTAGCAATGCCATGCCCGGCGATCCCATACCCGGACTTGATGTAAAATTGAGAAGACTGGGTGCTGCAGGTAATGATGTGCTTGCTACCCGTACCAATAAAGACGGTAGTTTTTCCTTTAATAATATTGCGCCGGGTGATTACCAGGCAGAAGCAGGTAAAATGGCTACTATAGTTAGGGTTAACAGTAATAACGGCAATGCCCTCAGAACACTCGATATTATGGGCGGCAGCTGCGGCAATACCAAAGAAAACTATATAATTACCACGCCTGATAAAACATTCGTAGAAATAATCAGCGGAAGAGAGGCAGGCAGCGGTATGGCCACCGGTAAAAGGCATATTGGCAATGTAAAATACGAAGACATTAAAGCCCTTGCACCGCGTGATGCGGCCTCTGGCCTGGCTACCGGCAAACGCATGCACAAACCTTACCGGGTAGCCGATACAGATTTTGATATCAACCCAGACAATATTGTGAGCAATGATGGTAAATTTTATGCAGAAGTGATTAGCTCAAGAGAGGCAGGCAGTGGCATGGGCAGCGGACGGCGCAGCACCATTATTACAGGCGATGTGGATGGCGACGGAATGGATGAATATGCAGTAGTAGCGCCACGCGATGCAGCCAGTGGCTTGGCCACCGGCAGAAGAATGCACAAGCCCATGGTTATAACAAAAGAGCTGGAAGCAAGCAGGTATGAAGTAGTATCGCCGCGCGATGCCGCATCTGGTTTAGCTACTGGCAAACGCTTGCACAAACCAATGGTCATTACCAAAGAGTTGAATAGGGTGGAAGAAGATGACGAGGTTACACTGCGTGACGCCGGAAGTGGTATGGCCACCGGCAAAAGAATGCACAAGCCGTTTGTTATAAGATTAGATGATGAAGATGCAGATGATTTGATGGCAACGCGCGAAGCAGGCAGTGGTATGGCCACCGGCAGGCGCCAATACCAGCCATTGGTTATCAGAATATATCCTGATGAAGACAGTTATGAAGTGGTGTCGCCACGCGATGCTGCAAGCGGGCTGGCCACGGGCAGACGCATGCACAAACCCATGGTGATTACCAAAGAAATCAATCGTACAGAGAATGGCGAGGAAGTAACCACCTACCGCATAGTACATCGTGATGTTGCTGCACGTAGTATGGATGAATCAGCAACAACAGACAGAACAAGAAAAGAAACAGATGCTTACCAGCCCTGGGATAATGATGCCGCCGATGAAGGCGTGGTAAGCAACCCATTGTATGAACAAAGTGGTGCAGAAGGGACCAATCCCATGTTTGAAGCCAAAAGCGATTTGCGGGTAACAGGCAGTAACGGTAAAGAGCACACTATTTTTATGCCCGACAATATTGTTATACAGCCCGGCACCGCAAACGGCCTAACCCCTTATTCAGATTACGGTGTAGCGCCCATTAGATGGATGGCGCCTGAAAGCTTGCCAGGTGTAACAGCCGGAAAAAGCATCAACGAAAAAGGTGTTAAGAGAACAGCCGCCGGCGCAGAAAACAATGCAGCGCGCAAAGGCTGGGACGGTTCTGTAAAAGGAAGCGGAAAAAATATCAGTGGTGAAGATAGCCCGGTAGAAGGTGCAGCACGTAAAGGTTGGGATGGTACGGTAAAAGGAAGCGGAAAAAATATCAGTGGTGAAGATAGCCCGGCAGCAGGTGTGGCACGTAAAGGCTGGGATGGTACGGTAAAAGGCGGCTCTATTGTACAGCGCATAGACAGAATGCGTTGCGCCAATGGCACCTGCGCAGTTGAAGCCCTGGTAGAATCAGACGGAATAGTATACGAAGCAGTGATCACAGGCATATTAAAGACAAAGCACGATACGGTAAAGAATAGTATTAATAATGTGAGGTAGATGGCTGATGTCTGATTTCCGATTTCCGATTTCCGATTTCTGATTTCTGATTTCTGATTTCTGATTTCTGATTTGATGGTAGTGGCGGCGCAAAATACAGGATTAGTAATCCAGTTGGCGCGGCAAGGTCTAAATGCGTTTTAAATCATATTTGCTCATAACAATCATAAAAATCTGCGTTCCATAAAATGCGTCGTTGATTTTCCGCCATTGTTGGTGTTTTCACCAACAAATAGATAGCGCGGAGGCATCTAATTATGATTAGTCAACCCTGCCCTCCATAAATTTCAAATAACAGTTGACAATAACCATCGTGAAAATCTGGTTTCCATCAACGTGTACGAACATTTCAAAACCAGCACATTTCGTACTTCGCTGTTGTTGGTGAAAACACCAACAACGGCGGAACACCAACAACAGCGGAACAGCCCTGAAGGGGCGTAAGCATAATGCGGACATTCCGCCATTCCCGCCATTGTTGCTGTTTTCACCAACAAACAAAAAGCGTGGAGGCATCTAATTATGATTAGTTAACCCTGTCCTCCGTAGGTTTCAAATCATATTTGCTCATCAAAATCATCAAAATCTGCGTTCCATAAAGCGCGTTGGAGCACCCGCCTGCCGGAAGCAGGTTTCTAGATTAGCGCATTTTCATAGTATCTTTGCGTCATGCAATTCTCTTCTTCTTTATTGGAAAATGCGGTGAATGAATTTGCCAAATTGCCGGGTATTGGTAAAAAAACGGCACTGCGGCTGGTGTTGCAATTGTTAAAAACGGCGCCCGAAAAGGTAACCGCGTTTGGCGAGGCCATTATTAAAATGCGCGAGCAAATAAAATACTGCCAGCGCTGTTACAATATTGCCGATGCCGATATTTGTTCCATTTGCGCTAACAGCATGCGCCAGCAGCAAATGATTTGCGTAGTAGAAAACATCCGCGATGTAATTGCCATCGAAAGTACGCAGCAATTCAACGGGGTATACCATGTACTGGGCGGCATCATATCGCCGCTGGATGGCATCGGCCCTGATCAACTTAATATTGAGTCGCTGGTGAGCCGGGTACACAAAGAAAACACAGAAGAACTCATTTTTGCCCTCAATCCCACTATACAGGGCGATACCACCATTTACTATGTGCAAAAGAAACTCACCGGCCATAACCTCCGCATTACCACCATTTCACGCGGTATTGCCTTTGGCGGCGAGCTGGAATATGCTGACGAAATGACCCTCGCGCGCAGCTTGCAAAGCCGCCTCCCCGTTGAAAGCTATGTATCTGGCCGCTAACCTGCCAGCCACCTATTAATCAAACGATAGTCTTTGTTATTACGTGTACTTGTTGTAATTTTGCCCCGCAAATACAGGCCGATTTGTTTATTGTTCAGCCTGTTCAAAAAACTGAACTAATAAACGATGATTATTCTGGACAGGTTCTCCAAAATTTCCTCGTTAATAGTTTAGAAAGGTTTATATACCCAACTGTTTGCCGGCTTTACGTATAGGTGCCTGCCAGCTGGTTATATTATTTAGCAACGCGTTCAACAGTAATGCTTTTGGTTACTGCAACGCAAAAACTTCAGGCTATGACAGATATCAGAAAAGAATTACAAAAACGCATCCTCATCATTGATGGCGCCATGGGCACCATGATACAGCGTCACAAACTGCAGGAAAGTGATTACCGCGGCGAACGTTTCAAAGACTGGCATACAGATGTAAAAGGCAATAACGACCTGCTGAGTATTACCCAGCCCAATATCATTATTGATATTCACAAACAATACCTGGAAGCGGGAGCAGACATCATTGAAACAAATACGTTTAGCAGCACCGTCATTGCGCAGGCAGATTATGATATGCAGCCCATAGCTTTTGAAATGAATGTGGCTTCCGCCAAATGCGCCAGGATTGCTGCGGATGAATACACCGCAAAGAACCCATCAAAACCCCGTTTTGTGGCAGGCGCTATTGGCCCGCTCAATAAAACATTGTCGTTATCACCAGATGTAAACAACCCCGGGTACCGTGCCGTAACTTTTGATGAAGTGGTGGCAGCTTACCTTGAACAAATAAAAGGATTGGTGGAAGGCGGCGTGGACATCTTGCTGATTGAAACTATTTTTGATACCCTCAATGCAAAAGCAGCCATTTATGCTGTAAAGAAATACTTCCGTGAAAACAAATTGCCCGAATTACCCATCATGATTTCTGGTACCATTACAGATGCCAGCGGAAGAACACTGAGCGGACAAACACTGGAAGCATTCTATGTTTCAGTAATGCACGCTAAGCCCCTGAGCATTGGTTTAAATTGTGCGCTGGGCGCCCGTGAAATGAGGCCGCATATAGAAGAGCTAAGCCATATAGCCGGTTGCTATACATCTGCCTATCCCAATGCAGGGTTACCCAATGCATTTGGCGAGTACGATGAGCAGCCGCATGAAACCGCCCACATCATTGAAGAATGGGCCGCCAATGGCTGGCTGAATATTGTAGGCGGTTGCTGCGGCACTACCCCGGATCACATTAAACACATTGCAGACGAAGTGGCAAAATTTGCACCCAGGGAGTTACCGGTGTATGAAACCATTTAGAGATTTAGGGATTTTGGGATTTTGAGATTTTGCGATTGCTTTCTTTCTGACAGTTTTGATAAATCTCAACTGTCTTACATCCAAAATCGCGAAAACGCGAGATTGCCAAACCCAGAAATCCAGAAATCAAAAAATCACCAATTTCTTCAAGATAGCGATGACGGAATTTTGAAGCATGATCGGTAGAAAAAATCACGAAATCTCCAAATCACAAAATCAGCAATTTCCTCGAATTATGTCAACAAGCAATACCATAAAACCCTATCTCCGTTTAAGCGGACTGGAACCTTTGATTGTTCGCCCCGAAACCAACTTTATTAATGTGGGTGAAAGAACCAATGTTACCGGTTCAAAAAAGTTTGCACGCCTGATTAAAGAAAGCAAGTATGAAGAAGCATTGAGCGTAGCACGGCAGCAGGTAGAAAACGGCGCACAGATTCTTGATGTAAATATGGATGACGCCATGCTGGATGGAGTGGAAGCCATGACCACATTCATCAACCTGGTACAGAGCGAACCGGATATTGCCAAGATTCCGATTATGCTGGATAGTTCCAAGTTTCCGATCATAGAAGCCGGTCTCAAATGCGTGCAGGGAAGATGCATTGTTAACTCCATATCAATGAAAGAAGGAGAGGAGAAGTTTATAGAACAGGCCATTATATGCCAGGCCTATGGTGCTTCCGTTATAGTAATGGCGTTTGATGAAAAAGGACAGGCAGATACAAAAGATCGGAAAATAGAAATATGCCATCGTGCATATAAAATACTGACTGAACAGGTAGGCTTTGAACCACAGGATATCATTTTTGACCCAAATATTTTTGCCATTGCCACCGGTATTGAAGAACACAATAACTACGCGGTAGATTTTATTGAAGCCACAAAAGAAATAAAAAAACTGATGCCGCTGGCAAAAGTAAGTGGTGGTGTAAGCAATGTATCATTCTCGTTTCGCGGTAACGACCATGTGCGCGAAGCCATCCACAGTGTATTCCTGTTTTATGCAATCAAAGCCGGTATGGACATGGGTATAGTAAATGCCGGCCAGCTGGTTATTTATGATGAAATAGAACCGCAGCTCAGAGAAATGTGCGAAGATGTTATCCTGAACCGGAATAACGATAATAATGAAGCCACGGAAAGACTCATCAATTTTGCTGAAACCGTAAAAGCAAAAGGAAAAGAAACAGTAAAAGATGATGCCTGGAGAAATAGCAGTGTTGAAGAAAGACTGAAGCATTCGCTGGTGAACGGCATTACAGATTATATTGATGCAGATACAGAAGAAGCCAGGCTCAAATACCCCAAACCGCTGGATGTTATAGAAGGCCCGCTGATGGCAGGTATGAACGTGGTGGGCGACTTGTTTGGAAGCGGTAAAATGTTTCTGCCGCAGGTTGTAAAAAGCGCCCGCGTAATGAAAAAATCGGTGGCCGTGCTTACCCCGTTTATTGAAGCAGAAAAAGAATTGCGCAGGCAGGCCCATGCCGCTGCGGGCACAGTAAATGAGGAAGGTGCAGGTGCTGCAAAAATTTTGCTGGCCACTGTTAAAGGCGATGTGCATGATATTGGTAAGAACATAGTTGGGGTGGTACTCGGTTGCAATGGTTATGATATTATAGACCTGGGTGTAATGGTGGCAACCGATAAAATTCTGGATACCGCCGTAAAAGAAAAAGTAGACATTATTGGTTTAAGCGGCCTTATCACGCCTTCTCTGGATGAAATGGTACATGTGGCCCATGAAATGAAAAGACGCGGTATGAACCAGCCTTTGCTTATTGGCGGCGCCACCACCTCACGTATGCACACGGCTGTAAAGATTGCCCCGCAGTATGATGAAGGTGTGGTGCACGTGCTGGATGCATCAAGAAGTGTAACCGTTGCCGGCTCTTTGTTGAATGATCAGAAAACGGCTTTTTTGGGCAACCTTAAAACAGAATACAATAAACTAAAAGAAGATTTTGCCAATAAGAAATCAGTGAAACAATTTCTTACCCTGCAGGAAGCGCAAAACAATAAGGTGAAAATTGATTGGAACGCCTTTACGCCGGTTACACCAACATTTACCGGTACAAAAATTTTTGCTGATGTTCCGCTGGAGGAAATTGCAAAATATATTGACTGGCAACCGTTTTTTATTGCATGGGAGCTGCATGGTAAATTTCCGCAGATACTAAGCGATGAAAAAGTGGGTAAAGAAGCCACCAAGTTATACAACGATGCGCAAAAATTATTGCAGCAGGTAATAAAAGGAAAATGGCTGCAACCCCGTGGTGTAATTGGTTTCTGGCAGGCTAATAGTGATGCAAAAGATACCATTACGGTTACCACCGGTACAGAAAAGGTACAGCTAGAATCATTGCGCCAGCAAATAAAAAAAGCAGACGGGCAACCCAATATATCACTCACAGATTTTATAGCACCCTCATCAACCGGTAAACAAGATTACATTGGTGCATTTACAGTAACCATACAGGGTATCGAACAGCATATCAAACGTTTTGAAACAGCGCTGGATGATTATAATAAGATAACCCTGCAGGCGCTTGCCGACCGGTTGGCAGAAGCCTTTGCTGAGTTATTGCACGAGCGCGTGCGAAAAGAGTACTGGGGTTATGCCACAAACGAACACCTCACCAATGAGGAATTAATAAAGGAATCATACCAGGGCATTCGTCCTGCACCTGGCTATCCGGCCTGCCCTGATCATACAGAAAAATACAAATTGTTTAGCCTGCTGGGTGGTCAGGAATCAACCGGTATTACCTTAACTGAATCGCTGGCTATGTACCCCGCATCTTCGGTTTCTGGCTGGTATTTCGCGCATCCTGAAAGTAAGTATTTTGGCGTTGGTAAAATTGATAAGAACCAGGTAGAAGATTATGCGAAAAGAAAGAATATGCCACTGGCTGAAGTAGAAAGATGGTTAAGGCCTGTGCTGGATTATGACGCCTGATAACAATGGTATTTATGAATTTATAATTTATATGTGTTGACGGGATTGTCTTGATATGAAACACCCTTAACAAAGCCGTGGCAACCGGGAAACAGAAAACAAAATATCTTTGCGTGCAGTTGTCATAAATAATCACCAACGGCGTTTTAGAAGAATCACAAGCAAGTAGTATGACCCAAACCAGGCTCTTATTAGCATCAGTTACCATTTTTCTTTTGAGCGCTTACAGCAGTAAGGCGCAACAAACGCCCCGCCGCCGCGGAGAGTTTTATTTTTCATGGGGATACAATACCGAATGGTATACCAACAGCAACCTCAAAATAAAACAACCATCCCTGGGCAATGATTATACTTTTAAAGGAATCAAAGGGCATGACCACCGCGGTTGGGATGAAGGCCTGTTTTCAAAAGCACTGACCATTCCCCAATACAATTACCGCATCGGGTATTTTTTCGGCAATAAAAAAGACTGGGGTATTGAGATCAACTTTGATCATACAAAATTTATTTTTAGCGATGATCAGTTGGTGCATATAAAAGGTACCCTCAACAATAAAGCAGTAGACACGCATGTTCGTTTCAGGCAAAATGATGCGCCTGGTGCCGACAGCAGCTCCTATTACTTCCTGAACAATGGCGCCAATTTTCTTTTGTTCAATGTAATGAAACGCTGGCACCTGGCCGCCAATAAAAAGGGCACTATCATGATTGATGGTATTTCTAAATTTGGTATCGGCCCATTGATTCCGCATGTACAGAATAAATTTTTTGACCAGCCTGAAAACCAGCCAGACTTTCAACTGGGCGGATGGAATACCGGTATTGAGGGTGCGCTGCGCTCTACGTTTTATAAACATGTTTATCTTGAGCTGGCAGGTAAATTTGATTATGCCCGTTATTCAAACCTGCACATCTACAATGGATCTGCCAGTCAGGCATTTGGCACTGCGGAAATTATTTTAAGCCTGGGGCTTACATTTAATACAGGCAAGAAGCAATAACTGTAGGTCGGCACCCGAAGATCAGGTCGCTATGATCAAAACACCCGAAGTCTTTTGCCATTGTAGTAAAGACTTCGGGTGTTTGTGAGTACTAAAGACTTCTGGTGTTTTATGCGGGATACCTTAGCGGTCTGACCTGCGGTACCGACCGGGCTGCTGGATGCCGGTATCAGAACAAATTCAGTTCAAAAAACTCAAAAAAGCAAGCGGTAGTGTTGAAAAAGAAATGAATGACAACGCCATACCAGATGGTTTCTTCTTTCATTCTAACATAGCCCAGCCATAGCGCAAAGGGCATCATCCAGAAAAAAGAAATAAAGCTCATGTGCAGAATGGTAAATAGAAAAGCGGTAATTATAATGGCCTGTCTTGTGTCTGTTATTTTATTAAGCCCTTGCTGCATCACCCCACGAAATGCCAGTTCTTCAAAGATAGCGGGTTGTAATGCCACCGTAAGAATGGTAACCAGCTTTGCATATTTCAAATGGCTGAATGCGTAATAGTAATAAGATTCTGTGTCAAAGATGGTTCGGTTAAGCCACTTCACAGTATAATTAACCGCAATAGCAGCAACTATCGCAATAGAAGCATACGATACGATTTTCACTACAGAAAAACTTTGCCATCTAAAAAGAGGCTTCAGATCTTTTAGATATGAACCAACATATGCGAGGGTGAAAAGAGACAATACCCCGTCAACAATCAGCAACGGCACCAATCCGTGTGTGTATTTCGTAAAATTGGAAAACAGGCAAATGGCGAGGTGCACACCAAAAAAAATAGCGAGGCTTACCAGCAGTCGTTGTTTTCGTTCGGCATCATCAATATCCGGAATGGATATTTGTATTACCCCGCAATGATTGCAAAACCGCGCTTCTGGTGCAATAAACTGCTGGCAATGCATGCACTCCTGTAAATTTGTTATTTCGCCCCCGCTCTCTTCCATTACAAATTGTATTGCTTTCTTATTTTTTCTGCTTCCATGGCAGACATAAGCCCTTTTACAAGATAGCTGATGATGACTATTTTAACAATGATTCCCTTCACAAGCGTGACAGGGTCATCTATTGCTGACATTAAAATAATAATGATGTACAATACCATTCCTGAAATAATAGAGGCTAATGGTTTTTTGGGTGCCCACCAACCTAGTAGTAAAAATATTACAGCTACAATGGCATTGGTAATTAATATGGCAGACACATTTTCGTCGCGGCTGTTAATAGCAAAATATCCCAAGCCAAACAAAAGGAAAAAGCCTGATAAAACAAAGAGCGTGTTGCGAGCACTTTTTACCTTTTGGGTTAAACCGTCAATTTCCATTTGTTGGTAATTGCGATTATAAAAAAACTGTCCTTGTTCTTCTTCTGTTCCTTTTAAAGGGAAACCGCATGTCTGGCAAAATTGATCTATGTCATTTACTTTTACAAAGCAGCTTTTGCATTCCTGGGCAACTGCGGCAATAGGCAGGGGTTGTAATTCTTCCATTCCGTAATTTTTCTCAAAATATCTATTTTTACCGGATATTAAAAGAGATGGGGAAACTTATATATTGATCTTTAATTGCTGTAATGCTGTAGACAATTGAGCAGGCGATTGAAAGTGGATGCTTTTTATTCCTATTGCTTCAGCGCCTTCTATATTGCGCAGGTTATCATCTATAAAAATAGCGGTTGATGGGTCGATATTAAACCGGCTTAATAAAAGTTGATAGAATTCGGGAAATGGTTTTCTCGTTTTTTCAACACCGCTGACCAGGCGGCCATCGAACCAGTATAAAAATGCATAACGTACCAATGCAATCTGAAAAAGCTCTGCCTGCCAATTGGTGAGTGCGTACAATTTGTATTGACCGCTTTGTTTTAGTTTGCGCAATATCTCCACCGTTTCTGGTATGGTGCCGCGCAGCATCTCCGTCCATCTGCCGTAATAATCCCTAATAGGTTGTTCCCATTCAGGAAATTTTTTTATCAGTTCTTCGGTGCCTTCGCTAATGGGCCGGCCGGCATCCTGCTCTTCATTCCATTCGCCGGTACACACCCTTGCAAAAAAATAGTCTCTTTTTTCCTGGCTCTCAAAATAGGTATCATCGTACACATAGAGTGGGTTCCAGTCTAACAAAACGCCACCCAAATCAAAGATGATGGTTTTTATTGCTTGCGCCATAGAGTTGATACTTTTATAAATGATGGGTAAAGATAATTACTGCAGCGCTTCGCTTGTATATTGGAACACGGATAGCACGGATTAGATGGTTAAATAAGGATTGAAAGGAATTACGGAAAAATTTGGGCGAGTTAGACGGACATCTCATACCATTGTTGTATGCGAAAGACAAGCTATAGATAACTGTAAAAAAAAATCAGTACAAATCCTTTCGATCCGTGGCATCCGTGTTCCATCACCCGTATGTAAGACGCAATTACAGTTCTACAAAAGGTGCGTTGGTATCTGATGCCAGAAATTTATTGCGGGTAGCTACAAATGAAGCAATGAGATTTAAAACCAGTAGCAATGACAATCCTGCTGCCAGGTTTAGTTTTTCGGATACCATCCCTATCACTGAAGGACCGGTAAGAAAACCTATCAATCCTCCGCTGGCGATAGCCGAGATGCCCACTGCCGGGCTGATGCCGGGTACATTGGCAGCTGCGCTGAATAATATAGGAACTACACACGCATAGCCAACGCCCACCAGACTAAAACCTGCAATAGCCGTGGCTTTGTTATGAAAAGCAATAGCCAGCAAAAAGCCACAGGCGGCAATAAGTGTTCCCCCTATTACTATTTTTTTGGCGCCGGTTTTTGGAATAAGCGCATCTCCATTAAACCGACCAATGGCCATCATAACCGAAAAACCTCCATAGCCAAGTCCTGCCGCGGCAACGCTGCTGTGCAATGATTCTTTCATATAGATGGCGCTCCAATCGGCAACACTGCCTTCTCCCATAAAACTTACAAAACAGATAAACGCAAGCCCGATAACAGACACAGGTGGCGCAGCCAGCGACGAGCCGGAGTGAATATAAGAGCGGTGCACCAGCAGGTGCTTTCTGATGGTTACCAAAGTAAATATGATAGCAACGGCCACAAACAGTATCTGCCACAAGGGCGCCACGTGCAAACTATAAAAGATAGCTGCCAGTCCGATGCTGATACCGCCACCCAGGCTGTACATGCCATGACAGCTGCTCATAATTCGTTTGTGGTATTTTTTTTCTATCATGTCAATGACTGCATTAATAGAAACACCGTTGAAAAAACCTACCAGACCGGTAGCAAACAATACCAACCAGAAAACAAGCCGGTGCTCTACTGTTACCATTACAATAAATAACAGGCATTGCAGAGCAGGGCCTGCCAGCAACCATTTGCCCACTTTAATACGGCTAAATACCCAGGATGATAATACAACGCCCGTTAATGAGCCTACCGGCGAAAGTAACAGCGATAAACCCAGCGTTCCATCTGTAAGACCCAGTCTTTCTTTAATGGCAGGCAATGCTGCCACCCATATGCCCAGCAACAGGCTGCTTACAGACAGCAGGAAACCCATGGTAAAACCGGGTTTGTGTTTTATAAATGAAGTAAGGTTGCTGAACATGCGCTTTACTTATACTTAAGTTTAAAATACAGCATGATGCAGGAGAGAAAAAGTACCGTACTGTTGGTGTAAATAATTGAGCCATTCTGTATGATGATACCATAAACAAGCCACAGTACAACGCTGGCGGTGGCAAAAAGAAACATAACCAGCGAAATATCGTGTGCCGATTTTGTTTTCCAGGTTTTAACGACCTGTGGTAAAAAAACCAGCGAAGACATGGTGCCTGCAACGTATCCCAAAATTTCTATTGGCTGCATAATAGAGGTGTTATAGGTAAAAGTAAAAATTCAAAAGGTATACAACTGCTGCGCGCAGTTGGCGGTTGAATGAATGTAGGGTCGCTAAACGGTTATTTCTATGCGGTTGTTATCGGGGTCAAGAATAACGCTTTCATAATATCCATCGCCCGTAACCCTGGGCTCACCCACCACAGCACAACCCGCCTGCCTCAGTGTTTCTGTAAGTGAATCCACCTTTTCTTTGCTGCCCGTGCTCACAGCAAAATGAATAAGCCCACTGTATTGCCGTAGCACATCATTGGCATTGGCGGGAATGCCGGGCATTTCCATCAGTTCAAGCCGCGCGCCGTTATCAAAAGAAAGAAAATACGAACTGAATTGTTTGGATGGGTTGTAATATTTTTCATTGGCAACCGCTTCAAAGTATTTCACATAAAAAGCCTTTAATGCTTCCAGTTGCGTTGTCCATACCGCCAGGTGTTCTATCTTCATAAACAGGAAGGTAGGAAAAACTGAAAAGTAATAAGTAAAAAAGGGGCAACCGCAGGTTGAAACACTATACGGGGCGGCATTGTAGAAAGAGTTGCCGGTATTTCAGCCAGTTTTCCTAATCTTTGCACCATAAAAATGTATAGTATGAATTTACCCGGTAATTTACGGTATACCAAAGACCATGAATGGATCAGCCTGGAAGGCAATACCGCAACCATTGGCATTACAGATTTTGCGCAGGGAGAGCTGGGAGATATTGTGTATGTGGAAATAGAAACGGTGGGTAAAGCACTCCAGGCCGAAACAGTTTTTGGAACAGTGGAAGCGGTTAAAACCGTGAGCGATTTGTTTTTGCCGGTTTCTGGTACAATTAATGAAGTCAATCCCCTGTTGGCCAATCAGCCAGAACTGGTAAATACTGACCCGTATGGCCAGGGCTGGATGGTTAAAATGACGGTCACTGACCCTTCTGATGTAGCACAACTGCTGGATGCAGCTGCATACCAGGAGGTTATTGGCTAAATCTGCGGTAATCAATATTTCGTACATGGAATGGCGGGTTTTGAAATAGCTTTTTCTTACCCACCTTCCACAAACACTGACCTTGAACAATACTGTTACATACAATGAACAGGAACTGGTGTTGTCATTGAAAGCGAAGGATCAACAGTCCTTCAGCTATCTGTATGACAATTATGCCGGTGCTTTGTACAGCATTGTACTGCAGGTGGTTCCCGACAAGGAACTGGCCAGCGATGTATTGCAGGAGGTGTTTGTAAATATCTGGCGGAAAATTGAGAGCTATGATCCCACCAAAGGAAGGCTGTTTACCTGGATGCTGAATGTTGCCCGCAATTTGGCCATTGACATGGTTAGATCAAAGGCATACCAGAACAACCAGAAAAACCAGGAAATGCCGGAAACAACTTATTTTGACAAAGCCGGAACCACTACACAACAAAGCATAGATAATATAGGACTGAAAAAAATTGTGCACCGGTTAAAAACAGAACACAGGGTATTGATAGACCTGGCTTATTTTAAAGGGTATACCCACGAAGAAATTGCCGAAATTGAAAACCTGCCGTTAGGAACGGTTAAAACAAGAATCAGAAGCGCATTAACTCAACTGAGAGATTATTTAAAGTGAATATACAGGAATACATATCGAGCGGCATCATTGAAAGCTACGTTCTGGGTTTGGCCAGTAACGAAGAAAGAGCTGAATTTGAACAACGCTGTGCATTGCATGCTGAGTTAAGGCAGGCTAAAGAAGCTTTTGAATTAAGCCTCGAACAGCATGCCCTTGCCAATGCTGTGCCTCCTCCTGTAGCTTTAAAAGAAAAAATTTGGAGCAGCTTAGATATTAATACTTCCGGCTCCTCTGTGGCAGCTGCAAATACAGGTAACCCGGTTACACAACCATTAACCCCTGTACGCTCACTCAGCTTTGCAAAATTGCTGGCGGCTGCTTCCATTATTTTACTGGTAGGCAGCACGTTGCTTAATTTTTATTTCTACAATCAGTATAGAACCACTTCCGCACAACTAAACGATCTGATTGCCCAGAATGAGCAAATGGCCAGCAACAATACCATTATGCAGACCAAGTTGCAGCAGTTTGAGAGAAATTTTGAAATGATTAAAGATACCAACATGGCTATCATAGCCATGAAGGGCCAGGCAGTAGCACCTCAAAGCGCCACCACTGTTTACTGGAACAAGCAAACCCGCGATGTATACCTGCTGGTAAACGGTCTTCCGCAACCGGTGAGTGGTAAACAATACCAGTTATGGGCAATTGTAGATGGTGTGCCCGTTGATGCCGGTATGCTGGACATGAGCCTGACCAGCGGCCTGGTGAAAATGAAAAATATTCCCAAAGCCCAGGCTTTCGCCATTACCCTTGAAAATACAGGTGGTAGTAAAACACCAACTATGCCCATCTATGTGGTAGGTAAAACCTAATGCCACCGACTTTCATTTTACTTTCAAATGATTTAGTTTAGCGGAAATTTTACCGCGTGATCAAGCGATTATTAAGCAACATCTTTTACCCCATTGCCTGGACAATCGCCATCCAGGTTTTATTATGCCTGCCCGGTTCTACACTGCCTTCAGAAGGGCTGTTTAGTATTCCGCATCTCGATAAAATTGTGCATGTTATTTTATTTGGTGGTTTTACAGGTGTATGGTGCTACTATTACTACCTGAAAGGAAAATCACCCGAAAGCCTTAAAACAATATTTTTTGTGATTTACCTGCTGGCGGCTGTTAACGGTATTGTACTGGAGTATGTTCAGCGCAATTACATTCCTAACAGAAGTTTTGATGAAGGAGATATTATAGCAGATGTAATTGCCAGTAGTATTGCTTACGGTATTTGTTCCATCAAATTAATCAGGACGACCAGCTAAAAATAAGGCCCCTGTTGAAACAGGGGCCGTAACCAAAACTAACTGCTTATGAGAAAATTGACTGCTTATGAGAGAGAGAGTTAATTAATAACTTCTGATGCTATAACGCAAAACAGGTGCCATTAGTATGATGCTTTTGGTTAAAAAAGGTTTAAAGGCCTTTAAAAAATAGTGGAGCCGTCCCAATGGCCCATGGGCTTTTAAAGATATATATTTCGCTGAAACGCTCTGTCAGCTTGTATTTGATGCAAAATAGCCAGTCGGTTTTATACAAAATTTAGTGTTACAGTAAAAAAAAAGGACTTCTCAAAAGTGCTTTTGCTGGGGAGATTGTTCTACGCCATTCCTGAAATTATTTTCCCATCAATCCTTTAAGTGAGTCTAAAATACCACCGCCACCACCGGTATTGGCAGCATTTCCGCCGCCGGTAAATTGTTTTACAATACTCTGAATATCCAGGCCGCCACCACCAGCTGTTTGCTGGCCACCACCGCCTGCCAGGCTTCCAATAATACTGGTAATATCGAAACTATTGTCATTGGCATCATTGGTTTTATGAACCAGTTTTTGCAACACCATTGGTATAAGGCTGGCTGCAATACCGCTGGCAGCACCTTCGCCCAACCCAAATTTTTTCATGAGGTCTTGTACAAAGCCGCCGGAGATCTGCTGGGCGGCGGGAGTATTGGCAATATCGCCACCCTGGTGGTTAAACAGGCTTGCCACATCCTGCACATTTCCACTGGCAATCATGTTTTTCAAACCGTCCATGATAGAACTGCTGGCCAAAGAAACTGCAGCTTCGTTCTGTTCATTAGGAATGGCAGGGTTATTAATAATGCTGCTGCCTGCATTTTGTTTTATCAGGTCTAATAGATTGTCTAACATATAAAATAATTTTAGAATTAGTAAGTTAGAATTTAAATCTGGAAGGTTGCATTATACCAATGTTATTTATATTAACATTTCGGGCTAGTGGTTAGTGGTAATTGGCTAGTGGGCGTTTGCCACGCTAATTTGTGTTGTGTGTTGAGGAATTTTTTTGTGTTGTGTGTTGAGGAATTTTTTTGTGTTGTGTGTTGGGTGTTGAGTGTTGAATGCTCGTCTGACTGGGAATTGTGTTGAGTGTTGGGTGTTGAGTGTTGAATGCTTGTCTGACCTCCTGGTCTGACGTAGAATTATGTTGGTGTTGAATGCTCGTCTGACCTCCGGGTCTGACGAAAAATTGTGTTAGGTGTTGTGTGTTGGGTGTTGAATGCTTGTCTGACCTCCCGGTCTGACGGAGATTTGTGTTGAGTTGAATGTTCGTCTGACCTCCCGGTCTGACGTAGAATTGTGTTGAGTGTTGAATGCTCGTCTGACCTCCTGGGCTGACGGGGAATTGTGTTCAATATTGGGTTGTGTGCACAGCTTTAACTAGTGCGCAACTCCGCCGCCTGGTCTTGATACTAAATACTCAATACTAAATACTCTAATTCTGTTTCGTCATTTTTTCTGCATTTTCTGCAAATTGCAGTTTGTCTATCAGTTCTCTTATTTCGCCATTCAGCACTGCGTCCAGGTTGTATAAGGTAAGCCCGATGCGATGATCGGTTACGCGGCCCTGCGGAAAGTTATACGTGCGTATTTTGGCGCTTCGGTCGCCGGTACTCACCAGGCTTTTACGCTGACGGGCAATCTCATCTTCTTGCTTGCGCACCTGTTCTTCATACAATTTAGTACGCAGCATGGTCATCGCTTTTTCGCGGTTGCCCAACTGGCTGCGTTCTGTTTGACAAACCACCACCACCCCGGTAGGAATATGCGTTAGAAATACCTTGGTTTCTACTTTGTTTACGTTTTGTCCGCCGGCACCACCGCTACGGGCAGTTTCCATTTTTACATCGCTTTCCTTCAATTCAAAATCCACTTCATCTGCTTCGGGCATAACGGCCACCGTAGCCGCACTTGTATGTACGCGGCCGCTGCCTTCTGTATCGGGCACACGTTGAACACGGTGTACCCCGCTTTCAAATTTCAGGGTGCCGTACACATCGTCGCCCACTACTTCTACCTGTATTTCTTTATAGCCGCCAACGGTTCCTTCGCTTTCAGAAAGCACGGCGGTTTTCCAGCCTTTTCGTTCACAAAATTTAATGTACATGCGCAGCAAATCGCCCGCAAACAGGCTGGCTTCATCGCCGCCCGTACCTGCGCGTATCTCAAGAATGGCATTTTTCTCATCCTGCGGGTCTTTGGGTATCAGCATCTGGCGGATGGACGCTTCCATTTGTTCCTTTCTTTCTTCCAGTCCGCTTACTTCTGCCTTTGCCAGTTCGCGCAGTTCTTCATCATCGCCGTTCAACGCTTCTTTGTTGAAATCCATATCGCCCAATAGCCGTTTGTATTCCTCATACGCCTGTACAATTTTCTCCAAACTGCGGTATTCTTTGCTCATGGCGCCAAACCGCTGGTTATTACTCACAATTTCTGGGTTACTGAGGGCCACACCCATATCTGTAAACTTTGCTTTAATAGCTTCTAACTTGTCTAACATGTATACTTTTTTTAGCCGTTGTTGATGCTGCCCCGGCTTTATCCGCGCTCTGCAGTGCTTTTGAGAAGCCGCAAAATTAATCCATCGGCAGCATTTTAACCAAACAACCTGCGGATTCTGCGACAGCAGTAAATGTATTTACCTTCGCCGCTGAGCATTTCTAAACACCATGGCATTTAAAAAATTCAGGGCGCAGCAGTTGTTCAACGGCTATGCATTGCTGCAAAACAATGACGTACTGGTTACCCGCGCCGATGGAACAATAGAAGACATTATTACCACCGAAAATGCGGGGGATGATATACTTGAGCTGGAGGGTATTTTGACCCCCGGCCTTATCAATTGCCATTGCCATATTGAACTTAGCCACCTTAAAAATGTAATTCCCCCGCATACCGGGCTCGTTAATTTTCTTTGCAGTGTAGTTACCAAACGGGGGTTTGACCCTTCCGTGGTGCAGCAGGAAATCATCAGGGCAGAACAGGAGATGTTCAATAACGGTATTGTGGCGGTAGGGGATATTTGCAATACGGCGGATGCAGTGCCGGTTAAAAGCAGCAGCCAGATACGGTGGCAGAATTTTATTGAAGTATTGAGTTTTACCGATGCGAGGGCTGCCGAAAACATAGCGCATTACAGAACGGTATTAAACGCGCATTCAGATGCATTGCCCGCCCCCAACCGCAGCGTACTTACGCCGCATGCGCCCTATAGTATCAGCCCACTCACATTTGAGTTACTGAATGACGCTACCGCGGGCAACATCATTTCTATTCACAACCAGGAACATCCGGCGGAAGATGAACTGTACAAAACCGGCGGTGGGGGTTTGCTGCAATTGTTTAACATATTTGGGGTACATGCCTCGCCGTTTCCGGTAACAGGCAAAAGCAGTATTCAATCATACCTGCCGCATTTTACCAATGGGCAAACCATATTGCTCATTCACAATACATATACCCCGCAGGAAGATATTGCATTTGCCAACGCCTATGCAAACCGCCAGGGGTTGCAACTGGTGTATTGTCTTTGCCCCAATGCCAACCTGTATATTGAAAACAAGTTGCCCCCCGTGGAAAGTCTGATGGATAATGGATGCCTGCTGGTGCTGGGCACCGACAGCTACAGCAGTAACTGGCAGCTAAGCATAGCCAAAGAAATACAGGCGGTGCACCGGCACTTTCCATTGGTGCCGCTGGCCACTATTTTGCAATGGGCCACCAGCAATGCAGCCAAAGCATTACAATGGGATACAGACCTGGGTAGTTTTGAAAAAGGAAAAAAGCCGGGCGTAACATTATTGGCGGCCGATCTGGAAACTTCGAAGCGAATAATTTAATGCAGTCACTTTTACTCAACAGCGCACTTTACTGAAATGCCTGCTGCTGCAAATTTGCTGTGGTAGCAATGCCGACGCAGTGTGAAAATAAACCAAAGGGTTAAAAAAGACAGGCGGGAAACTTCAAAAAAAAATTGGCACGATTTTGTAATATTTCATTTTGTTACCACAAAAAAGAAGTATTCAATATCCACCTAATCTTCCTGAAATTTATTAAAGCATTAGTTGATGTACAACTTTTGCGATGTATAAATTTCATCTATTATACATGAAGAGGCTGTCTCAAATAATATTGAGGCAGCCTTCTTAGTTTGCACGATAGCAATCATGCTAATAGTATAACGTGGACGAATACCTGCTTTGAGATTTTTGAACAAGGGTGTCACAAATGAAAGATAATAGGAAGGGTATATTGAATTGTTAATTAAGATTTCTATATTCATTCGGTGTCATACCCACCCTTTGCTTAAACAACCTTGAGAAATGCTGGGGGTATTTGAATCCAAGGTTGTATGCCACTTCGCTTACAGATTTACTGCTATCAAAAATCTTTTCTTTTGCTACGTCAATTATTTTAGATTGAATGTATTCCTGGGCTGATTGTCCGGTTTCTTTCTTAATTAAATCCCCAAAATAGTTGGCTGATAAATTCAGTTCATTCGCGCAATATGCTACGGATGGTAAACCAATATCGCCCTGCTTTCCGGATGAAAAATAATTATTTAGCAACGCTTCAAAGTGTTCTAAAATGCCTTTGTGGCTATTGTCTCTTGTAATAAATTGGCGGTCGTAAAACCGGGTGCAATAATTCAGGAACAATTCAATGTTTGAAGCAATCAACGTTTTGCTATGCCTGTCAATTGACTGGTACAGTTCATAGTCAATTTTTAAAAAACAGTCTATAACAATTTGGCGTTCTTTTTCAGATAAATGCAATGCTTCATTTACATCATAAGAAAAGAAAGAATAGTCTTGCATGCGCTTGCCCAGTGGCGTTCCTTTTAACAAGTCTGGGTGAAAGATCAAAGCCCAGCCTTTTGGTTCAAATGTGGTGGTGGTTGGATGTACCCCCAATACCTGACCAGGAGCAATAAACACCAGTGTGCCTTCCTGGTAATCGTAATTTTTTCGACCATATTTTAGTTCACCGCATTGCAACTCCTTTAAATACACCGCATACAAACCAAAATTAAACACCTGCGCTGGCATCGGTTTGGTTTTAGACAAATCAATTACTGTGACCAGCGGATGCAGGGTTGGCACGCCCCGTAATTGATTGCAGGCGGCCACGGTATTCAGTTTTACTATTTCACCCATCGTTACATTGTTTTTGCTTACACAAAAGTAGAACTTCCCGCATCGCTTTCAGTATCGTGCAAAACAGATCAGTAATAATGGTAAGAAAAGCAGTAATCGGTGTACACGCATGCTCCTTATTATAGGCCATCTTTGTATTGTCAAACACGGAAATCCAAAGGTATTTTTTGATCATCAGTTACCACAAATGTTTTAATCTTTAAAATTTTGTAAAATGAAAAAGCGAATATTAGGGGAAAACGGACTGGAAGTTTCTGAACTGGGTTTGGGTTGCATGGGGCTGAGCTTTGGGTATGGACCAGCTACCAACGAAACAGATGCTATTTTATTAATTCAGAAAGCTTACGAGCTGGGTGTTACATTTTTTGACACTGCCGAGGCATATGGCCAGGGTGCCAATGAAACATTGTTGGGCAAAGCTGTTAAGCAATTCCGTAACAAAGTAGTTATTGCCACAAAATTCGGTTTTCAAAACGGCGATGCGTTAAAAGGTGTTGACAGCCGGCCAGAAAGGATCAGGGCTGTTGCCGAAGCTTCTTTAAAACATTTGAATACTGATGTGATTGATTTATTTTATCAGCACAGGGTTGACCCAAATGTGCCCATGGAAGATGTTGCCGGCACGGTAAAAGATTTGATACAGGAAGGCAAAGTAAAACATTTTGGCATGAGCGAAGCCGGTGCAGCAAGCATCCGTAAAGCGCATGCTGTACTACCTGTTACCGCGTTGCAAAGCGAATATTCTCTTTGGTGGCGTGAACCGGAAAAGGAAATCTTACCGCTGCTGCAAGAACTGGAAATTGGTTTTGTGCCGTTTAGCCCGTTGGGAAAAGGATTTTTAACTGGCGCCATCAATGAGCACACAAAGTTTGACAGTACAGATTTTAGAAATATTGTGCCACGTTTTTCAGAAGAAAACAGAAAAGCCAACCAGGCAATGGTTGACCTGGTAAAGGGTATTGCTGCAGAAAAAAATGCCACGCCCGCACAAATTGCTTTGGCCTGGCTATTGGCGCAACAACCGTGGATTGTACCAATACCCGGAACCACCAAACTGCATCGTTTACAGGAAAACCTGGGAGCTGTAGCAGTTGAATTATCGACAGGGGATGTGCAAAAAATGGAAGCAGCAGCTGCAGCTATTGAAGTGGTAGGGGCAAGGTATCCGCCGGCAATGCAGGCAAGAGTAGGTAAATAAATCAGTTGCATACTAGAGATTGCAAAGTGGCTTGATAGTTAATGCAGGGTTCTGGGTTCTTGAAATCAGGCACGGAACAAATTGCGCTATTGTGTGTTTAACAGGGTATGAAGAATATAGGATTTTTATCGTTTGGGCATTGGGCAGACCATCCCGCCTATAAAACCCGCAGTGCGGCTGATACCTTGTTACAGTCAATTGATTTGGCTGTTGCTGCGGAGCAAATCGGTATAGACGGCGCATACTTTCGGGTACATCATTTTGCAGCGCAATTAGCGTCGCCCTTCCCGTTGCTGGCGGCCGTTGCTGCCAAAACAAGTACCATAGAAATGGGAACCGGGGTTATTGATATGCGTTATGAGAACCCGATGTATATGGTAGAAGAAGCGGGGGCTACTGACTTAATAGCCAGAGGTCGCTTGCAACTTGGGGTTAGCAGGGGATCGCCTGAGCAGGTAATAGATGGATGGCGATATTTTGGGTACGAGCCTGCCAAAGGAGAAACCGACGCCGAAATGGGCAGGCGAAAAGCGATGGAGTTTCTGGATAAATTAAAAGGAGCAGGGTTTGCAAAGCCAAATCCCAACCCCATGTTTCCTAACCCGCCGGGGTTGCTGCGTTTGGAGCCGTTTGCACAGGGATTGCGTGAGCGTATCTGGTGGGGTGCTGCTTCTAACGCTACGGCTGTGTGGGCCGCTGAGAACGGTATGAACCTGCAAAGCTCTACTTTGAAATTTGACGAAAGTGGTAAACCCTTCCATATACAGCAAGCCGAACAAATAAGGTTGTATAAAGAGGCCTGGAAAAAAGCAGGACACCAGCGTGCGCCGCGGGTATCTGTAAGCCGATCTATTTTTGCATTGGTAACAGACCAGGACCGGCTTTACTTTGGGCGGGAAACTGACAAGACCGATAAATTCGGAATGATTGAACCTACCAAGCGCGCGGTTTTTGGAAGAAGCTATGCCGCAGAACCCGATCAACTAATAAAAGAACTGGCACAGGATGAAGCTATCCAGGAAGCGGATACGCTGTTGTTGACGATACCCAATACATTAGGGGTAGACTACAATGTACATGTACTGTCTTCTATCCTCAAACATGTAGCACCGGGGTTGGGTTGGCGGTAATTGTACTAACTGGTTTAGGAATTGTATTATCTCAATTAAACGCTTACAAAATATTGTAGAAGACCAGGCAATGGTTCAGGTAACCTGAAAATGGAATTTGCGGATGGAAACATTAACAGTGTTCTTCATCGGGAGTAATTGATTTTCAGTTTTAGATCATACTTCTCTTTCCAAGACTTTTGCATAAGTGCGTTTCCGCGCCATTCAATACGCTTGTGATTTTTTTTGCGCGTGCCATCAATTCAACAACCTGTAATCAGGTGATTGCCCAACTTTTTGTTTGAAGAGTCTTGTAAAATGCTGCGGATATTTACACTGCAGTTCATAAGCTTTGGCTAACGGATTTGCTTTGATAAAATACGCTGTTTATCAATAGGGCTGCTCCAGTTAATGTTTAACACCGGCGTTTCAGGTGTAAAAAATAGATCGCAACAAAAAGTGCCTTCATGCGGGAAGACAAAGCAAGGAATACGGTTCCACGCCGGGCAAAAGATTCTATTTCTTTTGGTAGAATTTCGGTAACTTATGAAAAGTTAGTTTCTGCCTGTGATTGATCCCGTGAATAATGACAAGCCCGTTAAAAATATTACTGCTGGAAGACAACCACAACGATGCGGAACTTATTCTGAGTCTGCTGGGGACTGAATTAAAAAATTGGGAATACAGACTGGTGTCGGATGAACATGAATTTGTAAAAGCCTTGCTGGACTTTGTTCCTGACATCATTCTTTCTGACAATATTTTGCCACAGTTTAGCGGGGGCCAGGCTTTGAACATCGTGCGGCAGCATTCAATTTTAACTCCTTTTATCGTTGTTACCGGCGCTGTATCAGAAGAATATGCAGTGATGATGATTAAGCAGGGAGCAGATGATTATATCCTCAAAGATCGGATGGCCAGGCTGCCCGCCGCAATAGAAGCTGCGCTCAGACAACGCCGGGTACAGAAAGAAAATATCGCGGCTACGGAACGATTGAAAAAAAGCGAGGAAAGTTTCCGTGCCATCACTGAAAGAATATCAGATGGATTTGTGGCTATTGACAAGAACTGGCATTATACTTATGTAAACAAGGCAGCCGGAAAAATTTTGAACCGGGACCCATCTGTATTGACCGGCAGGCATACCTGGACTGAATTTCCCGAACCAATGGTCAGGCCTTTTTACGATGCCTTTCATACGGCCATGGAAATGCAACAATATGTGCACCTGGAAGCGTATTTCCTGCCTTTAGATAACTGGATCGAAAGCAATATTTATCCATCCGTTGAAGGGCTTTCCGTGTTCTTTCGGGATATTACCATCCGCAAAAAAGAAGCACAGCAACTTGAACTGGCCTATAAAAGGCTGGCGTTTCATATAGAAAACGCGCCGCTCGGTTTTATTGAATGGGACCGGGATCTGCATGTCAAAAGCTGGTCGAAACAGGCGGAGGCTATATTTGGATGGACGGAACAAGAATTCATAAGTCAACAGAAAAACGGGTATACACAGGTTTGGGAAGAAGATCTGCCTGCGGCCATGGAAATTGCGTCGCAATTGATTTCTGGCAGTGTAGAGAGAAACAGTGCGCAGCATAGGAATTACACTAAATCCGGTACCGTTATCTGGTGTGAATGGTTCAATTCGGTTTTGAAAAATAGCGACGGAGAGGTAGAAACGGTTCTTTCACTGGTGCAGGATATAACCGAAAGGAAACAAGCGGAAGAAGATTTGCGGCAAAGCGAAATAAGACTGAACGAAGCACAGGCCATTGCCCATATTAGTAATTGGGAGATTGATATGATAAAAGGTGTGTATAGTTGGTCCAATGAATTTTACAGGATTTACGGTTTAAAGATAGGCGAGGTGCAACCTTCCGAAGAATTTTTTATTTCAAGGATGCATCCCGAGTCTGTAGCATTGGCGCAGCAAAAAATGCAGGAGGCATTTCTTTCAGCTACTGACTCTTTCTTTGAATTCCGGTTCATTCGCAAAGACGGCGCAATACGTTATGGATATACGGAATGGAAATTTAAATTTGACAATAAGGGGAAGCCAGTAAGACTTTTTGGCATTTTGCAGGACATTACCGCACGCAAAGAAGCGGAACAACTGGTTCAGCAAACAAGTGAAAGGTTTGAATACGCCACCCGGGCTTCCTCCGATATTATATGGGAACTCAATTTTGCAACCAGGGAACTCAAGGTACATGAAGGAAAAGAAAAATTTTTTGGAAAAAAAACAGTGATCAACTGGGCGCTGGCTGCAGAGGGAAAATATATACCTGAGGAAGACAGGGAAAAAGTGCGTAATAGTTTTGCTGCGGCAAAAAAAGACATTTCCAGGAAATTATGGGAAATGGAGTATAAGATCTATGCGTCTGGTAAATCGACCCTGTATATTGTGAATCATGCCATTTTTATCAGGGATGAGAAAGGCCGGGCGCTGAGGGTTTTTGGCGCTATTACGGATATTACCGATAAAAAGAAGTTGCAAACCGAACTACTCGAACAGCAGAAAAAAGAACAGCTCAAAATAATCGCTACCGCACTGGAAGCACAAGAAAAAGAACGGCATGCGATAGGAATAGAATTGCATGACAACGTGAACCAGATATTGGCAGGAACTAAATTATTGCTCTCTGTTGCTGCCATGCGACCAGAAAAAGCAATGGAAATGATCGCGGTTGCCTCTCAAAATCTGGAAGATGCCATTCGTGAAAACAGAAAGATTGCACATGTTTTTGTAGCTCCGGATATTGACGAAACCGGTCTGGTGGACAAAGTGAAAAAACTGGCTGCCAGTATGCTGGATAATGCCGGCATCAAAACCAGTCTGTCATTTGCCACATTTAAGGAAGATTTACTGGATAAAGACCGAAAGATAAATATCTACCGAATCATACAGGAACAATGTACGAATATCACGAAATATGCAGAAGCAAAACATGTACGGATAACATTTGCTTCTACCAAAAAAGCGTTCAAAATGACTATTGCAGATGATGGAAAAGGTATGAAAACTGATAAAATAACTTCCGGCATTGGACTAAAGAATATAGTTGGCCGCCTGAGCATATTCAACGGTACGGCAAAAGTTACAACAGCACCGGGCAAAGGTTTTGTACTTGATATTATAATCCCACATGCATAATTTTACTATTGTTCGAGCTATTGCCCACGAATTAAACGATGAAAATTTTCAATTTGCTATACGCCACACGGGTTGCCAAACTTACAAGTGGTCTCGTCAGGAATCGAACCTGAATCCAGGGCTTCGGAGACCCTTATACTATCCATTGTACTACGAGACCAGAGAAATAAATGTGTAAACCTGCCTGCCGGCAGGCAGGTGTGATAAATGTGACGATTGTGTAAATGCTCTCGCTAAGGCAATCGAAAGAGTACAATAGAAGCAAGACACAACGTCTATTAAAACATCAACTTCAAACAAAGAACTAACCGGCAAAGGCATTTTCACATTCACCATATTTCCACATTATTTTATCAGCCCGGGTGCATTGCTGGCAAATATTTTTACGGCAATGGCCAGCAATATTACGCCAAAAAATTTTCGGATGGCAATCAATCCCGCCGGACCCAGTATTTTTTCTAAAAAATTGAGCGATTTCAATACAATAAACACCACCACCAGGTTAATAAGAATGGCCAGCAAGATGCTATTATCTCTATAGTTAGCTTTTAAAGACATAATGGTGGTGAGCGTGCCCGACCCCGCAATAATGGGAAATGCAATAGGAACCGCCACGCTCGATTTGGCATTTTTATCGCTTTTAAAAAATTCAATGCCAAGCACCATCTCCAGCCCAAGAATAAAAATGACAATCGATCCACCCACCGCAAACGATTTTTTGTCCAAACCAAGAATATGCAGGAAATTTTCACCAATAAATAAAAACAATACCATCAATGCGCCCGATATCAGCGTTGCTTTCATTGCATTAATACCGCCCATTTTTTCTTTCAGCCCTATCAAAATAGGGATAGACCCCATTATGTCTATAATGGCAAATAAAGTAAAGGTAACCGTCAGCAATTCGCTGTAATTGAAATCCATGTGGGTTGGTTGGGTGATTGGTTGATTGGTTGATCAGTTAATCGGTTGATCGGTTGATAGGTTGATCGGTTGATCAGTTGATCAGTTGATAAACTGATACCATACTGGCAAAATTAGCTAAAGTAATTGGTTTGGGCGGCTTTGCTACTAATCACCAATCAACTGATGAACTATTAACCGGCTTTTACCAACGCCATGCAGGCAGCGCAAAGGCAATCCGAATAAGTGCGGGCAATCAATTCACGCCCCGCATCATTGAGCTGTACCGCAAAACACTGGCATTTGGTTATATCGCCTACTTTGCACTCAAATACTGCCAAACACCGTGGACAGGTCTTCATTTCATGCTTGCACCCAGGGTTATTTTGATGCTGATGCATAAGAATCCTCTTTTTGGTACAAAGAAAAATATTTATGTCGCAGGTGAATGGGCACAGTAAATAAGTCAGGGTGGAATAATGCCGACAACAACTCAATACCATCTGTTAATCCACCGGGCGAGGGTTGTGTAAAAAGATCATAATCGGCCAGGTATACAGCGTTGTTTTTTACCGCCTGCAGGCTATTCCAGCCAATTTTGTCGCTCAGCAAATGCATTTCCTGCCTGGCCCTTGCAATGGTAAACCCGCAAGCTGCCACCACCAGCACTTCGGGGTTGTACCTGAAAATCTTGTCCCACGGCGTAACCATAGAATCGCCGCCCGGGTTGCCCAGCATATCTATGCCGCCGGCTTTTGCCACCTGGTACGGAATCCAGTGGCCACAATTGTATACCGGCTCTATCCATTCAAGCAGCATCACTCTTTTAAGCGGCATTTTATAAAAATGTAATGCATCCAGTATATCATCCGTTCTTTTCTTTAAGGCGGATATATAATTGTGCGCTGCTGCTTCTTTACCTACTGCCGCTGCCACCGTATTGGCGCAGTTAAATACATCGTCAAGGGTTTGCGGTGTTAATGCAATTACCTGGGGTTGTTTTTTTAAATGTGCAATTGCCGCAGTGGTGCAGGTGGTATCTATCTGGCATACATCGCAAACATCCTGCGTAAAAATGATATCGGGCGCCAGTTCCTCCAATAAATCTTGTTGCACATAGTACAGGTTTTTCCCTTGTTGTTTTGATGCAGAAAAAATGGTGTCAATTTCTTTGCTGCTGTATTGTTTGCCTTCCATTACACAACGCACCACCTTTGGTTTCTCTGCCAGCGCCGGTGCCGGGCATTCAAATGTAACCCCGCACAAGTATTGTTGCAGTCCCATATCGTACATCATTTGTGTAGCCGCCGGTAAAAAAGAACAAACCTTCATATTGATTTAATTGAGGTAAACAAAGGAAGGTATACGGAGTAAAATGAAGGATGCCGGTTATTACATGTCGGCATCCTTCAGTTATGTCAACAGATTTTGCGCTATGCCATTCTTACTGCCAGCCAATTTTTCTTTACCCATTCAAAACCGCCAAACATAATGGCACAATAAAACAGCGTGCCCAGTAAAAAATTTCTTTCAAATGGTATGGCAGCAGCCATGCAAGCCCACCAGCCGGCCATTGTTGTAGGATAGGTTGTACCATTGAGCCATACACCTATATCACTCACCATCCAGTGTACAAACGTAATGGTTAATGCAGCCAGCAATACATTCCTGAATGTTGCGGTGCGCAGCAGTAACCGCCCCGTGAGCACCATGAGCGCAAATGCCCCATATACCCAATACCAGCCGCTGTACAAAATACCATGGCTATACTCACGGTAAACCGTAAGCGCCAACACAACATCGCTGATAAACAGGGTAAGCAGTGGCACGGCAAATGAGGTGGGCCTGTGTTTAAAATACGCGCCACCAAACAAGGCCATGGCGCCAATAGGCGAAAAGTTGGTGAGTGGGTGCAGTTGCCCGTTGATATTGATACCTACGCGCAAGGCTGCAATCAGTACAATAAAAATTACAGCCAGCAGGTTAAACGAATTATTTTTTTGCATTGTCATAAAGCGCCAATTATAAATTAACAATAACACCTGCCATAAAATTGAAACGCCGGTTGTTGTAACCATATAGATCAAAATATTGCCGGTTGGTAACATTGCGTAGGTCGGCAAATACTTTTACAAAGCTGGCAGCCTGGTAAGATGCATACACATCCAGGTTATAATACGCTGCCAGTACTTTCTTTTCGGTAGCAAAAGTGTTGGAGTTAAAGAAAAGGTCATCCCGCTTATCAACCCATCTTACACCAATGCTGGTATACAATTTAGCAGTGGCCTGGTAGCCAATAGTTGTATTAAACGTATTTTTTGGCCGGCGGTACAAATTATAAAAGCTGGTGTCTTTTGCAGTAGCGGCAGACAAGGTACTTACCTTGCCATTGTTATATGTATAATTGGCCCTGATGCTCCAGCCGGCTGCAGGCAATACGGTTGCTTCCAATTCAAAGCCGTGATCTTTTTGTTTATCTGCATTGTCATATTGCCCGTAAGGTGCGGTAAACAATGATTTAAAAATGATAACATTTTTAATGATGCGGTTAAAATAAGTTACGCGCAGGTTTACAGTATTATTGGTATTGATGAATTGAATGCCGCCTTCGTACGACATTGATTTTTCTGGTTTCAGCCCTGCATTGCCGTATTCAGAGGCAAGGTTGTACAAAGAAGGCGCGCGAAAACCGGAAGCCATGCTGGCAAACAGTTTTAATTGTTTATTAATAACAAAAGACGGGTTAATGGAATACGTAAAGGCAGCACCAAAAACGGAATGATGGGTATAACGGGCACCCAGTTCTGCATTAAAACCGCCCAGGTCTTTCAGAAAAAAAGACGTATACCCGCTTGTCTGATCAGACTTCAGGCTATCATCGCCCAATGTTCCATAGGTTGTTTCAATACTTGCTTTTTGTGCTCGTAGGTCAGCGCCAACCAGCAAACCCGCATGCGTACCCAGGTTTAGGTTGGTATACGCTTCTGCAAACAACGTTTTCCCCTTGTACAACCCATTAAACGGGTCGTAATCATTGGGGTCTGCCGGTACATTTTTCTCATCATCCAGCTGCCGCCTGGTATTGTTAAGGTTAAGGTTAATGTGCAGGCTGCCTGCTGTAAACTTGTTTAGAGAACTGAGCGTTAGTTGCAGGTTTTTATTTTTTAGCGTATTGTTTTTATCATCGGCCATAGCGCCATCATCAATATCTGCCTGATACTTTCCATATTGTCCGTATGCGCGCAGTTGCCAGTTGGTGGTGGCCTGCCATCCCAGGTTTATTGCTGCTACATCTTGTTTAAAACCATCGTTGTCAAAATGTTTGTTCTTGCTTTCGTCATACGCTGCTGAAAAACCATCCGATTGCAGCCTGGTATATTGCAGATTATAATTAAACGCTTTTGTGCTACCACCAATACCGGCAGACGCTTTAAACGTTCCATAACTACCACCTGCAAGCGTAGCATTGGCACCAATTGGTTTATTGCTGCCTTGTTTTTTTGTAATGATGTTGATAACGCCGGCCACCGCATCCGATCCATATAATACCGATTGCGCGCCTTTTAATATTTCTACTCTTTCAATCTGGTCGATGGCAAAATGGTTGATATCAAATTCTGCGGTAACACCCGATGCGTCATTGGCCGGCACACCGTCTATCAGTATCAGTGTATTGGCGGTGCCTGCGCCACGCATGTATACCAGCTGGTTAGTGCCCAGCGGTGCCTGTGCACCGTTTACCACCAGCCCTGCCTGTTCATTCAATACCTGCGCAAGGGTACGCCCGGTATTCTTTTCCAAATAATCGCGGTTGATAACGGTTAACACTTTTCCGGTGCTGCTGAGCTTCTGCGGAAACTTGTTGGCGGTAATAACAACTTCGTCTAGTTGTTTTGCTTTACTACTGTCTTGCTGTTGTGCCAGAAGGGAACTGCTGATAAATGCAGCAGCCACAACAAAAAAATCCTTTCTCATTTAGAAGTTTTTTTTTGATGACTGCTTCCGGAAAATAAAAAAAGAAAGAAAATTAAAGAATGACCCGCATCCTAAAATCCTCATGCCTTTCACCCGAAAGCTGAATATTTATTAATTGATGCTGGCAGGTCTTCTGGCTCGATGCCACTTTCAGCGTACCTTCCCATTCCTTTAGCGGAACAGTGGTTTGAAGTTTTCTGAAAGCGTCCATCCGGCAGGCGGATGGCAGCATCTTACAGCTACGGGGATAGCTCCCGATTTACACGGGATTCCCTTTTAATTCCCGGTGTTGACGCCGGGAAACCATTATCGGTGGCAAATGTAACAAGAAAAAGCGGCAGATGCACAGATTGTCTTGATCAGGACGTTAAGAATCGAGTGGAAATGTTTATAGTTTTTAGTTTATAGTTTGGTAAACAAAACTCCCGCAAAAAAGACTACAAACTACAAACTAAAAGCTATTTCCTGGTAAAAGAAGTCCCGCAAAAGAAACTAAAAACCAAAAACTATAAACTAATTATTTCTCCTTTTTATTCCATTGAAATGCTACACCCGCATAATAGTTTCTTTTGGGTGCTGCATTGTAATACCTTCCGCCTGCTGCGTTAATGTCGTTACCAAGACTATACGTTTCATCGAGCAGGTTATCTGCACCCGCGTACACGTTCACGCGGATGCCGGCTTTTACCGGTATTTTCCATCCCACCCTGCATCCCAATAAATGATATGCACCCGCAGCGGCGGTATTGGCATCGTCTAAATAGATGCGTGAGGCGGTGTAATAAGTGGTATTGAGGTATACGCCATAAGAAGTTTGCACATCTGCCAGCAGCGAGAAAATATATTTAGGTACACTGGGCAGGTATTTGCCAGAAAAATCAGTAGTGCCTTTTATAAAACTGCCGTAAGTAAATTGGCTGATGGTGTATGCAGGGCGTATAACTATATAATTGATAAAGCCATGATTAAAAAGCACAGAATAATCGGCGCTTAATTCAATACCCTGTTGTTTTGTATTGCCGGCATTTACGTAGTAATCTGCATTGGTACTGTCTTTACGCGTTACCAGTGCATTATTGAGTTTGAAATAAAAGCCGGTAGCTTCCAGCCGCAGTTTGCCCTGCAGTAAAGAAAGCCTGCCACCCAGCTCGTAATTAATACCTTCTTCCGCTTCCAGGAAGGTACTGATAACTCCTGTAGAAGGTAACAGTTCCGCTACGCTGGGCGGAGAAAAACCTTTGGATACACTGGCGAAAACAGCGCTGCCACCCCTGAATTTTTTTTGCAGGGCAATGCGTGGAGATATTTCACCTTTATAGCTGCGCGATTGTTTTGCGGTAGGATAGCTGCTCAGCCGGGTAAAATCAACAGTAGATTTATTGATGCTGGCACCTGCGGTAATTATCCAGCTGTCGTTAATGGCCAGGTCGGCCTGGGCAAAAATACTATACGTGCGGTATTGTATATCATCGTTGGTCTGCAATGTATCTGGCCGGCCGTTTTTATTTTTTGATACCTGTGTATTAAAAAATCCTTGTTGTAATTCCCCGCCGGCTACCACCTGCAGTTTGGATGCCTGCAATTGTTTTTCGTATACAAACGATGTTCTTCCGCCTAAGCTGGGCTCATTACGGCGTTCATAGTTTCTGAAAGTAGGGTTTTGCACCTGTGCAAACATGCCATACAGGGTAGTGGTATTTTTAAAAGTTGGTGTAAAATAGTATTGATGGTTGAAGCCGGCCATAAAGTTCTTTTGGTAAATAGTGGCCTTTGCCTGGTCGGCACTGGGCTGGCCCCCCGCTGCTGGCCTTGCCTGGCGTGGATTGGCGGTAAACTCGGCCAGTGTTAAACCGCCCGGTGTTTCATAAAAAAGGCTGGAGTATAAAATGCTGGCAGTGATTTGCTGTTTATCAGAAATTTTTAATTGCGATACAAAACTGGCATTGTCTTTTTTGGAGTTGGTATGGCTGCGGTAACCATCGCTTTCATTGTGCGCATAGGTAAGCACGTTACGGTTCTCATTTTTACCAAAGCTTACCGAGCCCAGTATATTCTGGAGGCCATAACTGCCGCCTGCGTATTCTAACTGTACGCCGGGCTTCCAGTTGTTGCTGAGAGAATGCATCAACAGCAACCCGCCTGTACCAGCGCCGTACATACTGCTGGCAGGCCCCTTGAATATTTCAATAGTAGAAAAATTATTAAACGCAAATTGGTTGATATAGGTATTGCCGCCCGGGTCTGTAACCGGTATATCGTTCCAGTAAACCTTTACGTTTCTAACGCCAAAGGGAGACCGCAACGAGCTTCCCCTGATATTGATGCGGTAACTGCCCGGCGAGCGTTCTTCCATTCGTACACCGGCTATGGTATTAAAGCTGTTCACCAGCGAAGTCTTGTTATAGCGGTCTGCATTGCTATTGTCTATCAGCTTCACAATGGTACCGTTGGCAATATCCCTTTTCTGCTCAAACGCTGAAATAACCACTTCATTCAGGGTTTTGGCAGAATCAATGGCCGGCTGTTGCTGTGCATAGGAAGATTGGATCAATAAAATAATAACTGTAAAAAGGCAGGTAGTTTTTTTCATTTATGTTGATGATTACACTGTAAAGCTAAAACGTTTATTCATTATCTTCATTGCATGAGCAAAACTGCCAGGCTAACCTTGTTCGATTTTACCATGATTGTGGTAAGTCTTGTAATAGGAATGGGCATTTTTCGTGCCCCGCTCAATGTGGCCCAGGCAGTACCTACTACAGGCGTTTTTTTTGCTGCCTGGCTGGCGGGCGGGCTGGTGGCCTATTGCGGCGCACTTACTTATGCAGAAATTGGCAGCCGTTTACCGGTTACCGGCGGTTATTACAAAGTATTCTCGTACGCTTATCACCCTTCTATTGCTTTTGGTATCAACTGCATCATTCTGGTGTCTAATGCTGCTTCGCTGGCAGCAGTGGCCCTGGTGGGTGGCGAATACATTACCGGTATATTCATTCCGCTTTCAAAAGAAATTGGCTGGATAAAAGTGGCTGCCAACGCCAGTTACGTGCAATCTGTACAAATTAGCATCGCCATTTCGGCCATCGTTATTTTTTATGGCATCAATTTAATGGGACTGAAAATGAGCGCGAAAACGCAGAACGTGCTCACTATTATTAAAATAGTATTAATCTTACTTTTGATAGCACCGGTGTTCTTTTCGGTAACTGAAGATATTGCGCCTGCCGTACAAACTGCCGGCGCCGGCATGAAGGAGTATATCAAAGCATTTGGAATAGGCCTGGTGGCTGTAAGCTTTACCTATGGCGGCTATCAGCAAACCATTAATTTTGGGGCAGAAGTAAAAGAGCCCGCAAAAAACATTCCCCGGGGCATTTTCCAGGGCATTTTCATTATTATACTGCTGTACCTTACCATTAACTACGCCTATATAAAAGTAATTGGATTTAATACCATGCACTTGCCTCAAACAAAGAATATTGCCGCTATCATGGCTTCCAAAATTTTTGGTGTGAATGCAGAAAGGGTCTTATCAGGCTTTCTTTTTTTGAGTGTACTGGCTTATGTAAACGTATTGCTGATGAGCAACCCACGGGTAATGTATGCCATGAGCGAAGATAAAATTCTACCGCCTGTATTTAGGAAGCGCAACGAAAAAACAGATGTGCTCACGGTTTCACTGAGTGTTTTTGCCGGCCTCTGCGCTTTAATCGTTTTCTGGGCAGGCGAATTTGATAAAATACTGAACTTTACCATTTTTCTGGATTGTTTTGGAATGGTATTGTCTGCTGCCACCATTTTTATACTGCGTAAGAAAACAAAACACCTCAATGGCACCGGTATCTACACCATGAAGTTGTACCCGCTGTTGCCGCTCATTTTTATAGCGGCATACATATTTGTGGGCATCAGTATAGCGCTGGCTTACAAAGACAACGACTATGCGGCCCGTACCGGTATTCTTGTACTGGCGTCTTTTATTGGGCTGTACTTTTTGGTGAATGCCATTAAAAAGCCGAAAACATAATCATGGATATCTCTTATATTTTAAATGAACTGGGCGAAGAAAGGGAATTGTATTTCAATGCCGTTTCACCGCCTATCATTCAGACCAGCAATTTTGCATTCAAAAAAGTTGAGGATCTGCGCCTCGCTTTTGAAGATGAGATGAGTGGTTATTTATACAGTCGCGGACTTAACCCCACCATAGATATCCTCCGCAAAAAACTGGCCGCGCTGGATGGCGCCGAAGATTGCCTGGTATTCAACAGTGGCGCATCGGCCATATTTGCCTCGGTATTTGCCAATGTACAAAGTGGCGACCACATTGTATCTGTAAACAAACCGTATACCTGGGCCTGGAAAATGTTTGATAATATACTGCCGCGTTTTGGCATCTCCACCACCTATGTTGACGGAACCAAGATTGAAAATTTTGAAAGGGCCATTCTTCCCAATACAAAGATTATTTATCTTGAATCGCCCAATAGTCTTACCTATGAATTGCAGGATCTGAAGGCCGTGAGCGAACTGGCCAAAGCATCCGGCATCATTACTATTATTGACAACAGTTACTGTACGCCCATCTACCAGCAGCCCCTGGCATTAGGTATTGATATTGCCATGCAAACTGCTACCAAATACCTCAATGGCCATAGCGATACCGTGGGTGGAGTGCTCTGCGGTACCAGTGCCATGATGAAGAAAATATTTGACAGCGAATACCTGAACATAGGCATCGGTACAACACCCTTCAATGCCTGGCTAATGATTAGGGGTTTGCGCACGCTTACTGCCCGGCTGGACCGCATTACCGCCACCACTCAAAAACTGTTGGCTTACCTGCAACAACATGCAAGAGTAGACGAAGTGATATTTCCGTTGGATCCGTCATTTCCGCAATACCAGCTGGCCAAACAACAAATGCGGGGCGCCTGCGGACTGGTTACCATTGTAATGAAAGCAGATACCATGCAGGAAATAGTATTATTTTGTGAATCGCTTCGTCATATACTCATGGCTGTTAGCTGGGGCGGTCATGAAAGCCTGGTGCTTCCCAAATGCGCATCCCTGCGGCCCGAACAGTTTGATAAGCACAACCGCGAAAACAGGATGGTAAGATTTTACTTTGGCTTGGAAGAACCTGAATACCTTATTGCCGATATAGATCAGGCTTTTGAACGCATAAATTAGCGTTTATTTTATACGTCCTCCTTTTTTTGGAACATCCGAATACCTTATTTTTACTACCCGGTAGAAGAACCTGAGCCGTTTATCATAAAACCATTATACAACCTTAACCACTGTTTAATTTTACCGCATGAAACTTACACAGCTGCGATTTACTACTATCCTTACCTTTCTTTTTACCATGCCGGTGTTGGCGCAGGACAAATGGGATCTCAAAAGATCAGTAGAATATGCGTGGGAGCATAACGTTACCGTAAAGCAAGCAAACATACAAGCTGGTATTGATTCATTGACGCTCAGGCAAAACCGGTTGAATCAATATGGTTTTGCAAGTGGTAACTCTAATCTGGGCCTCCAGTTTGGCCGTTCTATTGACCCTACCACCAACCAGTTTACAACCACGCAATTATTATTTCAGCAATATAATTTCCAGGCAAACATTACCATATTTAACTGGAACAATATTAGAAACAATGTGCTTTCGGCCAGCTACGCCGCGGCGGCATCCAGAATGGATATCGAAAAATCTAAGAACGATCTGGCATTAAATGTAGCCACCTCTTACCTGCAGGCATTGTTGTCGTTAGAGCAGATTCATGTGGCAGAAACCCAGGTTTATCAAACGCAAAGTCAATTACAGGATACCCGTAAACGCGTGGATGCGGGCTCTTTGCCAGAATTAAATGCTGTACAGCTGGAAGCTCAGCTGGCTACCGACAGTTCGAACTTAATTACCGCCAAAGCCAATGCTACCCAAAATATTTTAAATTTAAAGGCGCTTCTTTACCTGGATGCCGCTGCGCCTTTTGAATTGGATACGCCACCAGTGGATATGATACCGGTAGAATCAATTGCAGAATTGCAACCCGAATTTGTTTATGGCATGGCGCTTAAATTTCAGCCCGCCCAGAAATCAAGCGAGCTGCGCATTAAGTCACTGGAAGCTGGGGTAAAGGCGGCCCGCTCATTACTGTATCCAACACTGTCTGCGTTTGGTGGACTTGGCACCCGTTTTTCCAACGCCTTTAAAGCAGTTTCCGGTGTTACTTATACCGGGTATAGCCAGGTAGATCCCAATGGACCAGTAGCCGTTGGACCCAATGGTACGTTTTATCCTGTTGTTGCACCCACTGCAACCTTTACGCAAAGTGGAAAAACTTTTGGCGGCTTATGGAAAGGCTATAGTGACCAAATAAGCAATAACTTTTCCCAAAACTTCGGCCTGCAGTTAAATGTCCCCATTTTTAATGGTGGGCAGTCAAGAGTCAGTTATCAAAAATCGAAACTAAACTTGCAAAATGCCCAGGTAAACCGCGAGCAAATCGACCAGACACTGAAACAAAATATTTACCAGGCTTACAATAGCGCTATTGCGGCTTTGCAAAAGGTTAATGCCAACCAGTCTACCGTAAATGCCACTAAAAAGGCCTTTGATTTTGCAACAAAACGATACGACTTAGGTTTGCTGGGTACATTTGAGCTGATTACTGCACAAACAAATTTCACAAAAGCAAAACTCGACCTCGTGACATCTCATTACGATTATGTTTTTAAAATGAAAGTGCTGGAGTTTTATAAAGGACAAGGAATAAAACTGCAATAATTAAATACACACTATACAAACAACCGAAACTTTTTCTGACATGAGCAAGAAATTAATCTGGATACTGGTAAGCGTTGCCCTACTGGTTATCTTATTGGTGGTAGCGCAAAAAAGCGGTGCTTTCGGTAAAGATGAAGGCATCAAGGTAACTGCCGAGAAAGTGCAGAAACGCACCATCATAGAAACAGTTACCGCCAGTGGTAAAATATATCCTGAAATAGAAGTAAAAGTTAGTCCTGATATTTCCGGTGAAATTACAGAGCTCATGGTGGCTGAAGGAGACAGTGTGCGTCGCGGACAGGTACTGGCAAGAATTTATGCTGATATATATGCCACGCAACGCGACCAGGCATCGGCCACTGTTAGCCAGCAGCAGGCAGTAGTGTCTAACAGCACCGCGCAGCTGGATGCATTGAAAGCAGCGTTGAACCTCGCCGAAAAAACATATAACCGCCAGAAACAACTGGCCGAGGACAAGGTTATCTCCCGCGCCGAATTTGAAACCGCTGAAAGCTCTTATCTTACCAGCAAAGCAAACTATGCTGCTGCCGTACAGGGCATACGCGGCGGACAGGCGGGCGTGCTAAACGCACAGGCAAATCTTACCAAGGCCAATAAAGATTTAGGACGTACCGTAATTGCTTCACCGATGGACGGCGTTATTTCATTGCTCAGTGTAAAAAAAGGCGAACGCGTGGCAGGTAACAGTTTCAATGTGGGTACAGAAATGATGCGCGTTGCAGACATGAGCAAAATAGAAATAAGGGTGGATGTGGGTGAAAATGATATACCCAAAGTACACCTGGGAGACTCTGCACTGATTGAAGTGGATGCCTACAATAAAAGAAAATTTAAAGGACTGGTTACCCAAATCGCCAGCAGTAATAAAGGCGCCGCCAACCAGCTTTCTTCCGGCACATCTACCAATGATGTTACCAACTATGAAGTACGTATACGACTGTTGGCCGATTCTTATAAAGATTTACTTGACCCTGCCAAACCAAAAAGCTTTCCTTTTCGCCCCGGTATGAGCGCCAGTGCAGATATACAAACCAAACGTCATGAAGACAAACTTTCTGTACCCATCAATGCCGTAACCACCAGGGAAAAAGGAAGCGATAAAGTAGCCGGCGGTAAAGATGCTGCAGCACCAGCCGGAAATACCGATAACAACACCAACCCCGATCAAAAAGCAGCGGTAGCAGATTTAGACGAAGTGGTATTTGTATTGCAACCCGATAAAAAAGTAAAAAAAGTAGTAGTTAAAACCGATATCCAGGATATCAACAACATTGAAATAACCAACGGGCTCAAAGAAGGGGACATGGTAATAACCGGTCCGTATGGCACGGTAAGTAAAACGCTAAAGGAAGGTAGTATTGTAAACGTGGTGGATAAGGACAAAGTCTTTGAAACAAAAAAATAAGCAAACGTTTGCTGATTTGAGCATTGCGGTATATTGAGATTTGTTTTTGTGCGGCTACATGACCACGCAGGCTTCCGCAATTTCAAAACAACGTTTGTGAATGGTATTGACACGCAATCTCAAAATGCCGCAATCTCGAAATTTCAAAATCCCACTATGTTTCGTTTTGGAGTAATTGGCGGCGGCAGTTGGGCAACAGCCCTGGTAAAAATTCTTACTGATAATAAACTGCCCGTTAACTGGTGGGTACGCAACGAGCAGGTGATGCTGCATATACAGCAAAGGCATCACAATCCGCATTACCTGAGTTCTGTTTATTTTGATACTGCCCTGCTCACCATTAATACAGACATTAATGAAGTAATTGCCGGCAGCGAATGCGTGATCATTGCCATGCCATCTGCCTATGTTACGGATGCCTTTAAAAAATTGTCGCCCGGGGCTTTTGCAGATAAAAAAGTAATTTCTGCCGTAAAAGGAATTTTACCCGAACAAAACCTGTTACTCAACGATTACCTCAGGCAATATTTCAATGTGCCGCTCGAAAATTATTTTACGGTAATGGGCCCCTGCCATGCAGAAGAAGTGGCGGCCGAGAAACTATCGTACCTCACTTTTTCCGGTACAGACGAGCAAAAGCTGCCTTTACTGGCGGGATGTTTTAAAACGGTTTACCTAAATACGGTATGCAATCAGGATGTATATGGTGTACAATATGCTGCTATACTGAAGAATATTTATGCGCTCGGTGCAGGCATTGCGCACGGCCTTGAATACGGTGATAATTTTTTAAGCGTGCTGATTGCTAACTGCGCAGATGAAATGGCAGGGTTTCTGAGAAAATCCGGCATCGCAAATATTGAACCCGGCATACATGAAGAGGAGGGAGATGCCTTTCATAAAAAAACGCCCAATTATGCCGCTTCTGTTTACCTGGGCGACCTGCTGGTCACCTGCTATTCACTCTACAGCCGCAACCGAACATTCGGCAACATGATTGGCAAAGGATACGCTGTTAAAACCGCCTTGCTAGAAATGAACATGGTGGCAGAAGGGTACAATGCCAGCAAATGCATTCACATTCTTAATAAGGAAATACAAGCCGTGATGCCCGTGGCCGATAATATCTACAAGGTTTTATGGGAAGGCGTGGCACCCAGGGCCGCCTTTAGTATTATTGAAGAAAGCCTGATTTAAGACGGCAATAAAAACAACTCATTGTTTCGCTGTTGTCTGCTGCGGGAAGCCTTTCGCGAACAATTCATCCTCCGTAAAAAACAAATCTGCTGCAATGCCATCCGCAAACAGCTTTCCTTCCGTGGTAAGGTATAACACGTCGCCTTTGCGCAGTAATTTTTCGCTGGCGATATATTTACTGCTGCTTTTATTGATTTGTAAGCCGGCCGCCTCGCCAAAACTTCTGGCAACATATCCGGTATCAAGGCCGGTTTGGGTACGCAGTGCGGTCATAATGTATTCATTCAGCCGCTGTGTTACGGTAAGGTTTTCTTCTTCAAACGCCAGTTTGTGCCCAGCCATGGATTGAATATACAGTGCATTATTAGCAATATTCCATTGACGGCTGGTACCATTAAAAGAATGTGCAGAAGGGCCCAGCCCCAGGTATTTTGTACCCGCCCAGTAGGATGCATTATGGCGGCTTGTATAACCCGGTTTGGCAAAATTAGAAATCTCATAATGCTCATAACCCGCTTCCTTCAGCCATTGCATTAATAACAAAAACTGGCGGGCCTGTTTGTCGGGGTCTACCGCTTCTTTCTTGTGCAGATCAATCATTTTCTGCAGGGCAGTACCGGGCTCCACGGTTAATGCATAGCACGAAAGATGCGGGATATCAAAGGCGAGTGCAGTGACTACATTCTGCTGCCATTTTTCATCTGTAAGCCCTGGCGTGCCATAGATCAGGTCGATGCTGATATTATAAAAACCCGCCTCCCTTGCCAGTTCAATGCAGGCGCGGGCCTGGCTGGCACTATGGGCCCGGTTCATCCAAAGCAAGTCTTCTTCAAAAAAAGATTGTATGCCAATGCTCAACCGGTTAATGCCCGCCTGCTTCCAGTTGGCAAGTTGAACTGCGGAAATATCATCGGGGTTGGCTTCCAGCGTAATTTCTGTGTCGGGTGCAATTTGAAAAGTTTGCCTCAGTTGTGCCATGATCTGCTCCAGCTCTTGTTGGCTGAGTAGTGAGGGTGTTCCGCCACCAAAATAGATGGTATTTATCGGCTCTTGTTGCAGGTAATTCTGCTGCAGCGATATTTCTTTCAATAAAGCCAGTGTAAAATCGTTCTTATTTTTGAGCGAAACAGAGAAATGAAAATTGCAGTAATGGCAGGCTTTTTTGCAAAAGGGTATATGTACATAAATGCCGGCCATAGAAATAGTTTTCGGAAATTACAGCGTAATAAATCTACATGCCAAAGGTAAGCGGATACAGCCTGCGAAAATTGATACTGTGCACATTGATGCTAACCTTTGGGGCATCATCATTTGCGCAATACCAGCTCAAAATTGTGCCGGTAGACAAAGACACGGTGTTTATTGCACAGACGCTTGGTCTGCAGCAAAACTTTGCCAGCCGGCTGGCGTGCGTTGCATACATCAACACCCTGCCGTCCACCCTTCAGCAAAAAGGGTATGGTTCCGCGTCTATAGACAGCGTGGCGTACGATTCCACCATGGCAATCATTCAACTTTATGTGGGGCCAACATACAAACTAACCTACCTCAATACCGGTACAGTCAATAAACATGAATTGGAACAAGCCGGGTGGAACGAAAAAAGCATACTCAATAAACCATTCGATGTTGAACGCCTGCAACTACTGAAGGAGAACCTGCTGGCATGGTATGAAGAAAACGGTTACCCATTTGCGAAAGTTCAGTTTGATAGCCTTCATTTCAACAACGATCAGGCCGGCGCCACACTGAAAGTAGACAAAGGGCCCCTGTATAAAATAGACAGTTTGCGCGTATTTGGCAATGCCCGCATCAATAGTATTTTTCTGCAACGCTACCTCGACATCAAAGACGGGAGTTATTACCAGAAAAGCAAAATGCAAAACATTAATAAAAGACTACTGGAACTCCCCTACATTGAACAAAAGCAATCGTGGGATATGACCATGCTGGGCACCGGTTCCATTCTTAATCTTTACCTGCTGCCTAAAAAAAGCAGCCAGATTAATGTGCTGGTGGGCTTTTTACCGGCTAACCAGGTATCTAATAATAGTTATGAGCAGGTGCGTACCAAATTGTTGTTTACCGGTGAAGCCACCATCAACCTTAAAAATGCACTGGGTAATGGAGAACTAATTGGCCTGGACTGGCAGCAGCTGCAGCAAAAATCGCCCAAATTAAATCTTCAATACCAGCAACCCTACCTGTTTGGTTCGCCCTTTGGTATTGTTACTTCGTTTGATTTATTTAAGAAAGATTCTTCTTATTTGAATATTAACTTCCTGGCAGGTGTACAATATGCCGTGTCGGTTAATCAAACGGGTAAATTGTTTTTCCAGGTACTGGGTACCAACCTGTTAAACGTAGATACGCTGGCACTGAGGGCTAGTAGAAAACTGCCCAACGCCATCGATGTAAGTTCTTTCAATGTGGGAGTAGAATACAACATCAATAAAACAAATTACCGGCTAAACCCCCGCAGTGGTATTGATGTACAATTGGTGGCCACTGCCGGTACAAGAAGCATTAAGAAGAATTCGGTTATTGCAAAAATGACTGACCCCGATTTTGCTTATTCATCTTTATATGACACCATCAAACTAAAAACCTACCAGTTTACGATAAAGGGCTTTCTGGCAAAATATTTTCAACTGGGCAGGCAATCAACCATCAAAACAGCATTCAGCGGCGGCTGGTTACAAAGTCCTTCTATATTCCGCAATGAGTTGTTTCAACTGGGTGGGTATAAACTCATGCGGGGTTTTGATGAGCAAAGCATTTTTGCCTCTGCATATGCTGTTACCACTGCCGAATACCGGTATTTGGTTGGCCTAAACTCTTACTTTTTTGTTTTTGGCGATTATGGCTGGGCGCAAAACAACAGCGTTGACATAAAAGTGAACAATACATTTTTGGGTGTGGGGTTGGGTATGGCTTTTGAAACCAAAGCAGGCATCTTTAATATCTCTTATGCCAATGGTAAGAGAAATGATGTAAAGTTTGATTTGCGGCAGTCGAAAATTCATATCGGCTACCTTAATTATTTTTAGTTGATGCCGTTATCAAATATAGTTGTGGGTTGAGCGGGTACTCTTGTTATTTTTGCCTTGTAATAAGCATTTGTGAAGTACATTCTATTTGCAGTATTTGTTTTATATACCACATCGCTGGCGGCGCAGTCCCCTGCCGGAGATACCGGTATTGTGCAACCGCTACCGGCCAAACCAGCTGCGGTAAACACAGTTTTATTGCCTGCCGGGCGGCTACCAACAGATTCGGTGCGGCCTGCACAGGATACAGTAGTGGCATTGCCATTTACAGCCAATAAAGAAAAACTTTCTTACGGAACGGTGTTGAAAATACATCCCTGGTTAAATTTTTTCGGGAAACCGGAAAGCCGGGTATCAGAAGAAAGAAAGACAACGGGTAAAGAAGCGTTGTTCTACATTATGGCCGGGCTGCTGTTTTTCTTTGCCTTGGTAAAATTATTGTTCAGCAAATACGTGGGCAATTTAATCGGCCTGGTATTCCGGGGCTCACTCCGGCAGAAACAGATTCGGGAGCAATTATTGCAAACCCCACTGCCCTCGCTTTTTCTCAACATCTTCTTTGTAATAGTGGGGGGGCTGTATATTTTCTTTCTGCTCCAGCATTACCAAACTGTTCCTGTGTCCGGTTTCTGGCTGTTGCTATTTTACTGTGTAGTTGCTGTAGGACTTATTTATCTTGTTAAATTTCTTGTGTTGAAGTTTACCGGCTGGATTTTTAACATTCGCGAGGCCGCGGATACTTACATCTTTATAGTCTTTCTTGTAAACAAGCTCTTGGCGATCTTTCTGCTGCCATTGCTGATAATCATGAGCTTTTCCATGTCTTCCTGGTCAAATGTACTGCTCACCCTGTCTTATATTATGGTGGCAGTGTTTTTTGCATACAGGTATATTGTTTCGTTTGCACCGGTAAGAAGGGAAGTTAAAGTTAGTCAATTTCACTTTTTTATGTACCTTTGCGCATTCGAAGTAGTGCCACTTTTGCTGATCTATAAAGTATTAATGAGTTTTTTCTAAGTGTTATAACGATTTTTTGTAAGAGATACATTCTAAAATTGCGAAACCATATCCAGTAAGAAATGGTAAAGAACGGTGAAAGAAATACAGCAGCTGCTGTAAAAAAGGTTAAAAAAGTCCTCATTACCCAGCCCAAACCGGAAACGGATAAAAGCCCGTATTACGAACTGGCCAGAAAATATAGTATTGAATTATCCTTTCACCCTTTTATCAGGCTGGAAGGCATCCCACCAAAGGAATTCAGAAAACAAAAGATTGATATTGCCAATTACTCGGCGGTTATCTTTACCAGCCGCAATGCTATTGATCATTTCTTTCGCACCTGTGAAGAAATGAAAGTGAATATTTCGCAGGATACCAAGTACTTCTGTATTACTGAAGCGGTAGCACTCTACCTGCAGAAATTTATTCTTTACCGCAAACGTAAAGTGTTTTATGGCGCCGATGGTACCAACAAAAGCATGTTTGATGTGATTAATAAACACAAAGAGAACGAGAAATTTCTTTACCCGGTGTCTGAAAATCAGCAGGATAACGAAATTGTAGGCTGGTTAAAACAGCACAATTGCGAGTATGCCACCCCCTATATGTACCGCACTATCAGCGCAGATGTAAAAGAAGTATTGGTGCACCAGGAGTTTGACGTGATCTGTTTTTTTACACCCAGCGGCGTCAGGAGTCTCTTCGACAATTGCCCCAGGTTTAAGCAAAACGGAACCAAAATTGGTGCCTTTGGCAGTAATACATCCAGGGCAGTAGAAGAAGCCGGTTTACTGCTCGATATTAAAGCCCCGCTTCCTCAATCTCCTTCTATGGTAGCTGCGCTTGATAAATACCTGGCCGGCCTTAACCAGCCCTAAAATAATTTGAGGCTAGTATTGTTTGAGTGCTGTGCGTTCTAGCACGGCTAATTATTGATTCTTCGCTACAAAAATCTGCCTAAAAAATAAGCGGCTGCATTTATATCACCTCTGGTGCGCATATTGTATATAACTATATGCTCAGCATGCGCATTCACACTTAACACATAACACATAACACAAACCATGTCAAACCGGCTGATTAATGAAACAAGTCCTTACCTTTTGCAACACGCCCATAACCCCGTAGACTGGTACCCTTGGGGCGACGAAGCATTACAGAAAGCTGTTGCTGAAAACAAACCCATTCTTATCAGTATTGGTTATTCCGCTTGTCATTGGTGCCATGTAATGGAGCGCGAAAGTTTTGAAGACAACGCAGTGGCAGCCATCATGAATAAACACTTTGTCAATATAAAAATTGACCGGGAGGAACGGCCAGATCTCGATCATATTTATATGGATGCGGTGCAGGTAATGACCGGCAGCGGGGGATGGCCCCTCAATGTTTTTTTAACGCCCGACGCGCGGCCTTTTTATGGCGGCACCTACTTTCCTCCTGTGAAAGCTTTCAACCGTGCATCCTGGACTGATGTATTAGAAGGAGTTGCCAGCGCATTTGCAGAAAGGCGAAGCGAGATAGCAGCCCAGGCAAATGATCTAACAGCCCATTTATTAAAGTCGAATGTATTTGGTGAGCCGGTAGCAGATGACAAATCCGCTTTTACCCATGCCAATACACAGCTTATTTTTGAAAACCTGATGAAATCTGCCGATACAGTTGCCGGCGGGTTTGGCAGGGCACCTAAATTTCCACAAACATTTTCTATTCAATACCTCCTCAGGTATTACCATTTTTACAAAAACGAGCAGGCGCTGAAACAAGCTTGCCTTAGCCTTGACAAGATGCTTTATGGCGGTATCTACGATCAGGTAGGGGGTGGGTTTGCACGCTATTCAACGGATGCCGGTTGGTTGGTACCGCATTTTGAAAAGATGTTGTATGATAATGCCCTGTTAGTAATTACCCTGGCCGAAGCATACCAGATTACGCATCACAAAAGATATGCAGACACCATTGCTGAAACGATTGGCTTTATAGAAAGGGAAATGATGACTGCCGCGAATGGATTTTATGCTGCTTTGGACGCAGACAGCGAAGGCGAGGAAGGAAAGTTTTACGTGTGGAGCAAACAAGAAATTGACAATACACTGGGAAACGATGCAGCCTTGTTTGCTGCTTATTACGATGTAACCAGCCAGGGCAATTGGGAAGGAAAGATTATTCTGAACGTGCCCATACCACCCGAAATATTTGTGAAAGAGCACGGTATTGAACTGGAAGCATTTATGCTCAAAATGGCCGCATGCAGGCAAAAATTATTGGCGAAGCGCAGCAGCAGGCCCCGGCCTTTGCTTGACGATAAAGTGCTGCTGGGCTGGAATGCACTCATGAATGTTGCATGCGCAAAAGCGTATGCGGCCACAGGCGTGGAAAATTACCGCAAGCTGGCCATCAGCAACATGGAGTTTATTGCCAGCAGCTTTTCTGTAAATGGCAGTTATTTCCACAGCTTCAAAAACGGTGCAGTCAAACATCGGGCATTTCTGGATGATATTGCCTTTCTGATCTGGGCAATGACCAGCCTTCAGGAAATTACGGGAGATCCAGCCTATTTGCAGCAGGCCAGCCAGCTGACCGGCCAAGTGCTTGAGCAGTTTGCTGACACGGAAAGTCCTTTTTTCTTTTATACCAACAGTGCCCAGACTGACGTTATTATCCGGAAAAAAGAGATATACGACAGTGCTGTTCCATCCGGTAATTCGGTAATGGCTGGCAACCTGCTGTATTTATCGCGCGTATTCGATAATAAAGATTGGAATAGCAGGGCCATAGAAATGATTGGCACATTATTGGGGTTAACCACACGGTATCCAGGGTCATTTGGCATGTGGGCCAATCAGGCGATAATTTTAACAAATGGACTTAAAGAAATAGTAATTACAGGGCAAAAATTTAACGAAATTCTTTTTGAGATTTTGCATATTTTTAACCCGGCTGGTATTCTACAGTCTTCTTCTGTCCCCAATGAGAATTTTCCCTTGCTAAAAGGTAAGCAGTTTTTGGACCCATTTCTTATTTATGTGTGTCAAAATCATGCTTGCCAGCCTCCTGTTAACAGCTTAGCCTTATTCGTTCAGCAAATTGACAGCCAACATATTACAAAATAATGCCGGAAGTTATTTATTTGTACAATAAATCAATAATAATACTCGTTTAATACCTACGGGGATTTTTACGATTTGATAATTAAGAAAAAATTTCTAAAATTGTAGCTAATGTTCACGAAACATTCAATTTGCCGATTACCCTTTAATATTATGAAAATGAAAAACCTGTCCATTCTCTTAGCAGCCGCTACAATTTTGTTAGCAAGCTGCGGCAAATCCGGAAAGTCCTCCAAAGGGTTGCCCAACGACGGTCAGCTGCATGGTGTAGCTCCCGCTTCTAAGTATCAACTTCCAAAGCCTCCGGGCATGGTGTACATTCCACCTGGAACCTTTCACATGGGTCCTAGTGATGAGGATGTGAACTATGCGTACACTGCGCGTAACAAGCAGGTGTCTATCAATGGCTTCTGGATGGATGCCACCGAAATCACCAACAATGAATACCGCCAGTTTGTACAGTGGGTTAGAGACTCAACTGCTGCAAAACTGATGGGTTTTGTAAAAAGTGTTGACGGTGTTGATGTAATTGACTGGAAAAAAGCTACTACCATAAAATGGAATGACAAATCAACTGTAGAAAAAATTGATCAGTTGATAGTAACTCCGGAGAATCGCATATTTGGTAAAAAAGAGATTGATGCAAACAAATTGATGTATCATTCTGAAACTTTCAATACCAAAGAAGCTGCCCGCAGGGAAAATGCCGGCAAACCCCGTTCTCAGTTCATCGAAAAGAAAGACATTCGTATCTATCCTGATACATTGGTTTGGATAAGGGATTTCTCTTACTCTTATAATGAGCCAATGACCAAAAGATATTTCTCTCACCCTGCTACCGGTAACTATCCTGTTGTGGGTGTTAACTGGAACCAGGCTACTGCTTTCTGCGAATGGAGAACGCATTACCTGAATTCTTTCCTTGAATCAAAGAAAAGGGCGCAGGAATCTGATTTCCGTTTGCCTACAGAAGCAGAGTGGGAATATGCTGCACGTGGCGGCCGTTCACAATCAATGTTCCCCTGGGGTAACTATTACCTGAGAAACAAGAAAGGTTGCTTACTGGCTAACTTCAAACCCGGTCGTGGTAACTATCCTGAAGATGGTGGTTTCTACACAGTTCGTGCAGATGGCTACTGGCCTAATGATTTTGGTCTGTATTGCATGGCAGGTAACGTTTCTGAGTGGACTTCCTCTCTTTATTACGAAGGTGGCTATAATTTCCAGCATGATATGAACCCGGATATCCGTTACAACGCTAAAGATGCAGATCCTCCGCGTATGAAAAGGAAAGTTATCCGTGGTGGTAGCTGGAAAGACGTAGGCTATTTCCTGCAAACTGGTACCCGTGCATATGAATACCAGGACACTGCTAAATCATATATCGGCTTCCGCACAGTTATTGACTTACCATCAATACAAGGCAAGCGCTGATATTTAACAAATTGAACAAAATTTTTTACTGACAATCCCGTTTGTACATTGGTTTAACAAATCAACATTATATCCTTTTCTCTAAAAACCCGTTTAAAAAACTCTAAAAAAACGAAAACTATGGCTGGAGTAAGCAAATCAACAGACAAATTAGTAAATGTATTCGTATGCGTAGGCGCTGCAGTAGTAATCTTTGGTGCATGGGCAAAAATCCTTCACCTTACATTCGCTAATCAAATGCTGACAATTGGTCTTTTAACAGAAGCTGCAATATTTTTAATATATGCGTTTTTACCGCCTCCCGGTCAGGAAATGGCTGCACTGGCAGAAGCGCTTCCTAAAATGAGCAACTCAGGCAGTAATTCATCATTGAACTCTTTAGACAAAATGATGAGTGAAGCAGACATCACCCCAACTAACCTGAAAAAACTAAGCGAAGGCTTCCAGAAATTTGGAACGCAGGTTAACCAGATTAAAGACGTTTCTGAAGTGGTTACCGCTACTTCTGATTATACAACAAAAACAAAAGAAGCAACAGCGTCTCTTACTTTGATGAAAGATGCGTATACAAAGTCAGCTGCTACCATGCAGTCTTTCAATGATGCTTCTGAATCAACCAAACAGTTTCATGGCCAGGTACAGGTATTAACCAAAAACCTGGGTTCTTTGAACACAATTTATGAGCTGGAATTACAGGATACCAACAATCACTTAAAGGCTATGAACAACTTCTATAGCAACCTGGCCACTGCCTCACAGGCCATGCAGGGTAGCGTAGCAGATGCCAAGAAAACACAGGAGCAGATTGGTTTGCTGGCTAAAAACCTCAGCAATCTGAACCAGGTATACGGCAACATGTTAACTGCCATGCAGGGTAAGCAGTAAGTTAAACGGATAGAGAAAAGAACAGCCATTGTTTTAGTCGATATCCAGTACCCTATAAGCGAAAATGAAAAACCTGATTTAATTAAAATTAATTCACTCACCCATGTCTTTACCAAAAGAGCCCAGGCAGAAGATGATCAATATGATGTATTTGGTGCTTACAGCATTGCTGGCACTTAATGTATCTAATGAAGTATTGGAAGCCTTCAAGACCGTTGATAAAAGTATCGTAACATCCAACAAATCTCTAGATACAAAAAATAAAGTTCTGTACGATGCCTTTGGCGCCGAATTAAAGGACCCGCAAACACAGGCAAAAGCCGCTATCTGGTCGCCCAAAGCTGACCAGGTTAAAAAATTGTCTGCAGATATGGATAGCTACCTCGCTACCATGAAACAGCAATTGAAAGAAGAGTCTGGCCTAAGAAAAGATGCAAAAGGCGAAGAAGAATTCAAAGAAGACGATTTGGATGCTGCTACCCGCTTATTTGCTGAAAAAGGCGAAGGCAAGAATATGTATGCAAAGCTGTCTGCTTACAAGAAGAGTATGCTGTCAGTTTTAAACCCTGATGAATTTAAAGACAATCCAGATCTGGCTAAGTCAATTGCTGCTAAAAGAGCAGAATTTGAAAGAACACTGCCCCTGGATCTGAAAATACCTGAAAAAGCAAATGCTGAAAAATCAGGCGATGAAGGCAAAGACTGGACGTTTAATTATTTTCACATGACGCCCACCATTGCATCTTTAACTATTCTTAGCAAATTTCAGAATGATGTAAAGAATTCTGAATCACAACTGGTGGATTATATCCATTCACAAGTAGGCCAGGTAAAAGTAGTATACAATAAGTTTGCGGCAATTGCCCAAGCTAACAGAACATATGCTATGCCCGGAGATGAAATTGAGGTTACTGCAGGTATTGGAGCTTTTAGCGATGCAGCACAACCCAATATCACCATCAATGGTCAGCGTATGTCTTTGAGTGATGGTAAAGCATCTTTCAAAACAACTGCCAGTGGTGCCGGCGAGCATTCAGTTGCTGTAAAAATTGAATACACCACGCCCGATGGCAAGAAAGAAGTAAAAGACGAAATTGTAAAATATACCGTAGGTACTCCTTCAGGCGCTTCTATGTTCCTTGAAAAAATGAACGTGGTTTACCTGGATGTAGAAAACCCGGTTACTATTTCTGCCGGTTCTGGTGGTAAAGAAAAAATGAACGTAAGCTTCTCTAATGGTAGCATTAAGCCAGCTGGCGGCGACCGTTACATGATTGTTCCTACAACTGCCGGTGTTGGTAAAGTAAATATCAACGTAAACGGAAAAACAACGCCTTTTGAAGTTCGTTGCAAACAGTTGCCCAGCCCCGTACCAATGGTTGGTGCAGTAACAAGCGGCGGTATACCTTCTGCTACATTTAAAGCAATGGGTGGCCTGCAGGTTAAATTAAAAGATTCTGAATTCGATTTCCCTTACCAGGTAGTTGGATATGAACTGGGCGCAAGAAACCCAAGTGGTATCTATCAGATTGTAAACGTAGACGGCCCACGCTGGACTGCTGCTGATAACCTGATTAAATCTCAGGCACCCGGTTCTGTAGTATATTTTGATAAAATCAGAGTTAAAGGACCCGGTGGTAAAATCAGGTCTATAGACGGAACTTATTATAGCCTTAAATAATAACCAGATTAAACGTTGAAAGCAATGAAAAACCGTATCATTAAACTGTGTCTTTTGGTAACCGTGCTGGCACTTTGTGCAGGTAATGCAGACGCGCAGACCAATAAGAAACGTACAGCCAAGAAAAGAACAACTGCCAAGAAAAGCACCAATAAAAATGCGGGCAATGCTACGGCTACCATAGCTGCCCCGGCAAAAGACACCAGCAAGCCTGTTCCGGTTGATCCCGAAATAAACCTCGGTATCATTAAGAAAAGCCTGCGTAATGATGATGGTATCGAACGCAACCTGGTAAAAGAAAGAACGCCATTGTCTTATGAGCACATCCGCGAGGATGATGCCGTTTACAGACAACGTTTATGGAGGGAAATTGATGTTCATGAAAAAATGAACCTTCCCTTTGTGTACAAAGCCGACGGCGATAATGGTAATCAGCGTTTTGTAATCATTTTGCTGAATGCTATCAAAAGCGGTGAAGTAACTGCCTTCAATGCAGATGATGATAGGTTTACAACTCCACTTCCGTTTGGTGCCATTGCACGCAAACTGGTGGGCGAAACAACCATCATCCAGGTGCCAGACTGGGTTAAAGATCCCACCGGCGCTACTTTGAAAGACTCAACTGTTACTCCAGAATTTGATCCCAACGCAGTAGAAAAGTTTTGGATTAAAGAAGATGTAATCTTTGATAAAGAATCTTCCCGCCTTCATACACGCATCCTGGGTATTGCTCCCATGATGAGCATCAAAAATCCTGATGGTTCATTTAGGGCTGTAACCCCGTTGTTCTGGGTTTACTATCCAGATCTGCGCCCAATGCTGGCAAAATATGAAGCTTACAACGGCAAAAACTTTGGCGCCCGTTTAAGCTGGGAAGAAATGTTCGAAAGCCGTATGTTCGCCAGCCGTATTATCAAGTCTACCGTTGAAAACCCCAATGACCTGTTCATTGAAGGTTATGTAAAAGACCCGATTTTACGTTTGCTGGAAGGCGATAACATTAAAGAGAAAATCTTTAACTACGAACAAGACCTTTGGTCCTATTAATCAACTTGTTTATACACTTAAAAGCATCGTATTTTTACGATGCTTTTTTTTATGCTTATAATGATACTACCGCTTAGAAACATTAAAAAAATACCCTTAATGAGGTATTGGATTGTGAAATATGTTTACTATTTTTACAACGGTTTTTCATAGGATATTGGATTTTAAAAACGGGGCTGGATTTTTATCCTGGCCCCTTTTCTTTTTCAGCAAAATAACTGCTGATTATGGCTGCTTTAGACGCCCCGGCCACTTTTGCAACTTCACCTTCGCCTGCCTCTTTCACCCTTTTTACAGACTTAAACTCCTTTAGTAACAAATCTGCTGTCCTTTTTCCAATGCCCTTTATGCCTTCCAATTCATTTTTAAAGGTTCCGCGGCTGCGCTGGCTGCGGTGAAATGTGATACCAAAACGGTGTACTTCGTCACGTATACGCCTGATTAGTTTAAGGCTATCACTGTTGTAAGGCAATTTCACAGACTGCTTGTCGCCCTGAAAAAAGATTTCTTCTTCATTTTTTGCCAGTCCTACTATCGTCATCTTTCCCCCTAACTCTAATGCATCAATGCTTTCGATGGCGGCGCTTAACTGGCCCTTGCCACCATCAATAATGACTAGCTGCGGCAATGCCTGGCCTTCTTCTTTTAGCCGTTTGTACCTTCTGTAAACCACTTCTTTCATAGTGGCAAAGTCATTGATACCTTCCACCGTTTTTACATTGAAATGCCGGTAATCTTTTTTACTGGGCACGGCATCTTTAAAACATACCATGGCAGATACCGGATAACTACCCTGAAAATTGGAATTATCAAAACACTCAATATGCACCGGAACATCGGCCAGTTGCAAATCTTCCTGCAACTTGTACAAAACCTGTTTGCGATCCATATCTGAATGCCCTTCCAGCTGAAGCGTTTTTTTCTTCCTGATTTCTTCAGTAAAGTAAGCCACGTTTTTTTCAGACAATTCAAGCAATTTCTTTTTTTCGCCCCCTTTTGGGATTGTTATCACGGTGCCGGGTTCAGGGTAATCAATTTCAAAAGGCACAATGATCTCTGCAGACTGGCTGTTAAACGTTTGGCGTAATTGCGCTACTGCAAATGCCAGCACTTCGGCATCATCTTCTTCCAGGTGCGGCTCTAACTGTATGGTATGCGTTTGTACAATGGTACCGTTCTGAACTATCAGGTAATTTACATAAGCAATATCGCCATCCTTTAAAATGGTAAACACATCCAGGTTGCCGAGGTGCCTGCTTACAATCACCGATTTGGATTGATAATTTTCAACATGCTCCAGCTTTTTGCGTATTATTTCTGCTTTCTCAAACCGCATGTCTACTGCAAACTGGTTCATCTCTTTTTTATAATGCTGAATAACGGGTGCCAGATTGCCCTTTAGTAAACTTTTGAGGCGTAACAATCCCTCCTGGTAATCTGCTTCCGTTTGAAATGCTTCGCAGGGCCCTTTGCAATTACCTAAATGATATTCAAGGCATACTTTAAATTTCTTTTTTTGGATGTTGTTTTGACTCAGCTGCAGTTTACACGTACGCAATTGAATATTTTGCTTGATGAAATTCAGCAATTCGCGCACCTTGCCTACCGAGGTAAACGGGCCCAGGTATTCTGATCCGTCATTTATTTTTTTTCGGGTAAGAAATACTCTTGGAAAAGGCTCTTTTTTTATGACTATGTAAGGGAAGCTTTTATCGTCTTTAAGATCAATATTATATTTTGGCTGAAATTCTTTTATCAGCGAATTTTCAAGGAAGAGTGCATCCTGTTCAGAATCAACGATAGTAAATTCTATGTGGTGAATATGTTTTACAAGTTCATGTGTTTTATAATTGGTAAACGTTTTACTAAAATAAGAACTGACACGTTTGCGCAGGCTTTTGGCCTTGCCCACATAAATCAGCTCATTGCTTTTATTAAAGTATTTATAGATGCCCGGATTAACAGGTATGGTATGGGCGATCTGCTGAAATTCAGGTGCCGTCATGAATGGTAAATAGTGTTTTATTGTGAGCCGTGAGACCAGGTAGGTTAAGCCAACAAGTTGCATCACCAAGCTTCACGCCTCAATGCTCATGTCAATATCCCCAGGTGATTTTTATTTGTTCCACTGGCAATGTTTTAGCGTTTACACGCTTCTCTGTTACCACCTGCATGTTCTTATCGGTTTTCCAATAAAGTTTCTGGTTGATAATGGTATCATTGCGGACAAAATGTTTTTCCATGTAGATGCCAGTTACTTTATCATTTTTAACCGGGTCTGGCTCAATGTATACATTTATTTTTTGCAGTTCCAGTGTGGTATCGGCAGTTGAAAAAATAAGCGTTACAGAAGGAACACTTTGATCTGCTATACTGGTTTGGGTATACTTTGGTTTAAGCGCCGGATTGTTGATGTCTGGTTCTCTGAACTGTTGCGCCAGGTTACGCATTTCTGCATCGGTTACAGCAGACAGCGTCGGTTTGCTATTTATAGTAACAGTTTTACTCATGGGAAGTTGCAAAGAGTCTATCATTTTTATTTGTCCGCCAATGTAATCGGGTACGGGGAAAAAAAACTCCGGGGCGGCTACGCTGTCTTTACTGGCAGTCTTAGCTGGGCTGGTGCTGGCTGATGGGTTATTACACGCTGCCATAAGGCCTGCAGCAAGTACAAACAGAATATATTTCATGGCCTAAAAATACGCTAAAATAAAAAGCCGCTGCATGTGCAGCGGCAGGTAAAAAAAGTATTAGCTATCAGAAAGATCTGCTTACGCCAAACTTGATGCCGTATTCTGTAAGATACTCGCGAACACGATATTGGTTTGTATAGCTTGATAAAAGTTGTGAGCGGAACTGAGGCCCTACCTGCCATTTCAACCCGCCGGTTTTGTAAGAAATGAATGCTTCAAAATTGGTATGCACATTGAAGCCGCGTACCAGATCAGGACTTTGAATATAATTTTTATAATCGGAAGATATCAGGTAGCTGTTGCTGGTCAGCAAGAAGGTTGGTTGCACACCACCCGCAATACTAAATTGCAGCTTCTTATTGCCCAGCAATTTTATTTCTATACCAACTGGTAAGGAGAGTTGCAGGTATTTGTTTTGCAATTGCTCCGGTGCATATCCTGAAAAGTTCCTGATATTGGTGTAGCCTGAAAGTGTATCATGCAATTGATCGCTGTTTAAAGCAATAGATGCTTTTTCTGTACGGTATTTGAAGGCATCAATATAATACCTTGAATAATTTAATTGGGCACCTGCAAAAACAGTCAGGCTATTAGACAATTGATATTGCACGTTGCTACCCAGTTCAAAACCCGTGGCGGGCAAGTGGTGCACGTAGTTATTAATATTGCCACCATTAGTAGCAGCTACCGGAATATAACTATCACCTTGCTGGTTAAGCGTGGTAAGCCTTCTGTAACTTATGGTTGGGCTTGCATACAACTGCAGCGACCAGTTGGAATACTTAATTGCAGTTGCAGCAGCTTTTTGTTCAAGTTGGTTAATAGACTTTTTATCTGTATCTGTTTTGGCATCAGCTGTTTTTGGAGCAACTATATCTTTTGTAACCAATTTTTTCTGGGGTATTGAATACGTTGCAGCGTCGTTATCCTTTAACATAGGTAAAGCCGGTACCAATGTATTTTCAATCACAGGGGCAGTTTCAAAACCGGTTGTCAATGTTGTTGGGGCAGCCACCGCTACTGTACTGTTTTCAGGTACTGCTGTCATTGCTGACCGTTTTGCGCCTGAATTACGCTGCGGTGTATTTGATACAATTTGATTATCGGGGGAAGCAGGCGATAATGACTGCGTTGTATTTGCCGGAATAGCGCGGTTATTTAAAGTGGAAGCAGCCGACAACGGTGAAGTTGTCTCTGGCAATGTTGTTGAAGCAATGGTGTCGGCATCCTGATTAAGTTGTGTTGCCATTTTATTGTAATCGGCCAACAACATCTGTTTGCCTACCAATAAACCTGTTGCAAGAAAAAATAAAGTAAAACCCAGTGCCCACCATTTTTTTCTGCCATGAATAGAACTGTAAATATTATTCCAAACCCTGTCAGATGGATACATTTTGTATTGATCCGATTTCTGTTTCAGAAACTCTTCAAAATCATTATCGTAAAAATTGCGGTCCATGTAAGCAAGGGTATTTTGTGTACGGATGTTAGTTTGGTTCTATATAGGTGTAACTGAATGGTTCAATATTTTAAGTAATCTTGTTAACTTCCATAAGACGATAAAATATTCATTTTTTTCGTCGGTTGCTGCTGCAGTATTTTCTTCTTTATTAAAATATCTTCCAGCATTTGCTTTGCACGTGTGTATTGAGAGCGGCTGGTGCTTTCTTCAATATCCAGCATAGTTCCTATTTCACGGTGCGAGTACCCTTCAATAGCATACAGATTTAAAACGGTACGGTATCCTATTGGTAAAATGCGTATGCACTCCACTACCTGTTTAGCCTGCACAATAGACGGTACACTCTCTTCTCTCACCTGCATAGAGGTAGCGTGTATGATATCTACGCTTTCATTAAACTTCTTATTCTTCTTCAGGTTGTTGATACAGGTATGTACAATGATGCGTCTTACCCATCCTTCAAATGCACCCTGGTTACGGAAGGTGTGTATTTGTGAAAATACTTTTATAAAACCTTCCTGCAGCATATCTTCTGCATCTTCCCTGTTATGGGCAAACCTGTAACAAACTGCCAGCATTTTTGGACTGTACCTGTTGTACAATTCTTTCTGTGCTACGGCATCGTTTCTTAAACAACCTTTTAAAATGGATTCCTCTGTCATTGTGGACGTTTGGTAACCCGTAATTTAAGACAATTTTTAATACGGGTTGCTGCTTGGCTTATGTAAATAAAGTTGGAATGAATTCAAGAAAAAACAGCAAACGCTGTTTTTTGTTAGATTTTATTTCGTGGAATGGCAAACGGATAGATAAAATTCAAATAACCCGGAAAATTTTAGTTAAAAAGACAAACTGGGCCTATAAATTTATTTTTCAGCCAATGAATATTTCGGCATTTATTGATTGGGGTTAAAGGGTCACCGGAATCACTTCTTCTTAACCAGGCTGTCTTTGGGGTATTGCTGTTGCATGGCAGTACGGATGCCGGTGGCCCAATCGATCAATGCTTGTTTCTGGGTCGTATCAAGAATAGCATCTTTATGTATCCAGGTGTAGTTGTTTAATGGCATTTCGCCCTGCTTTACCTGTTCAATGATTTCTTCAGTTTTGCGATATCGCCGGCGCAGGTTATAGGTAGCAAATTCATCAAAATTCAATTCGGCTTTTCCTTCGTTTACGTGATGTGTTAACCACCAGTCTACAGGTTGCAGTTTTGCATACCAGGGATATACGGTATTATTAGAATGACAATCATTACAGCTGGCAGCCAATATTTTTTTTACCCCATCGGGAACGGGGTGTACGGCCGCAATGGCGTGACCGGCAGTTACCGCATTGATATTCTTTTTTGGATGAAAGAATTGCAGTATCAACAAGACAACTAAAAGGGCAACCAATACTTTTCTTATCATGTAATTACAAATTGGGTTGGATTGGGTGGCAGTAATAAAGTTTTTCAGCGTTTACTTACACCTCGTTAGTGTATTAGAATGTTACCGGTCATTTCTTTTGGAACCGGCAATTGCATCATGGTTAAAATAGTTGGAGCCAGGTCACCCAGTTTGCCCGGCTGGATGGTACCTTTCCATTCTTTGTCTATGATAAAAAACGGAACCAGGTTGAGTGAGTGAGCCGTATTGGGGGTGCCGTCATCATTCACCATATAATCGGCATTGCCATGGTCGGCGGTAAGAAAAACGGTATAGCCATTATTCAGGGCAGCTGTTACCACTTTCTCCACGCACGCGTCTACTGTTTCAGCCGCTTTTACCACCGCACTAAAAACGCCGGTATGTCCAACCATATCGGTATTTGCGTAATTGAGACAGATAAAGCTTACGGCTTTGTTTTCAATTTCAGGAATAATGGAAGCGGTCAGTTCGTAGGCGCTCATTTCCGGCTTGAGGTCGTAAGTAGCCACTTTTGGAGACGGGGCCATGATTCTTGTTTCGCCTTCAAAAGGTTTTTCGCGGCCGCCGCTGAAAAAGAAGGTAACATGCGGATATTTTTCAGTTTCGGCGATGCGTATTTGTTGCAGCCCGTGCTGGGCAACTATATCGCCCAGTGTATTCTTTAAATCATCGTTTTCAAATACCACATGCACGTTAGTAAATGAATGGTCATACTGCGTCATGGTGGTATAATCAATATTCAGTTTGTACATGGCATGGTCAGGAAAATCCTGTTGGGTAAGTACTTCGGTAATCTCGCGGCAGCGGTCGGTGCGGAAGTTGAAACAGATTGCCACATCGCCATCCTGAATGGTGGCTACCGGTGCTCCGTCCGGCCTGGTAATTACAGTAGGCTTAATAAATTCATCGGTAATATTGTTGATATAAGACTGCCTCACAGCTTCTATGGCATCGGTAGATTTGTCTCCCACGCCGTTCACCAGTGCGTCATAAGCCAGCTTTACCCTTTCCCAGCGCTTATCGCGGTCCATAGCGTAATACCGCCCGCTTACAGTAGCAATTTTGCCAGCCGAGTGTTGCAGATGGTTGTGCAGTTCAGTGATAAAACCCAGCCCGCTTTTGGGGTCGGTATCCCGGCCGTCTGTAAAAGCATGGATAAATACATTGGTAAGCCCTTCGTTATGGCAAACATCTGTAAGTGCTTTAAGGTGATTAATGTGCGAGTGAACTCCTCCATCGCTCACCAGGCCCAGCAGGTGAAGGGCTTTGTTGCCGGCTTTGGCCAGGCGGATGCTTTGCAGGAGGATCTCGTTTTTTGCGAACGAGCCATCCCGCACCGCAACATTGATGCGCTGAAGCTCCTGGTATACAACGCGGCCGGCTCCGAGGTTAAGATGACCCACTTCGCTGTTTCCCATCTGGCCGTCTGGTAAGCCCACCGCTTCGCCGCAGGTGACCAGGGTAGTATTAGGATATTTTTTATATAAACTACTTACAAAAGGAACATTAGCATTTTGAATGGCATCGGCAGATTTCTTCTGGCCAAGGCCCCATCCATCCATGATTATCAGGATAATTTTTTTCTTTTCCATGCATTCAAAACTACAGATTTTACGGCTAATGATGACCGGGGTTATGAAAATGAACCCGGATAAGCGTTTTTTTTACACATAAAGCAAGTTGGCATATTTTTAGTGCTATGAGCGCTTGCAATCCAGCCTGTTGACGACAAATATTGCATCCATCATCCATAATGAATACCTAAGGAAAGATTTATGAAAAACGCTTTGTGGCTTGTATTGCTTACATGCTCATTAATACTGACTGCTTCATTTACACCTACTGCTCCTTCATTTGAGACCGGAATGGAAATGGAAGATATTGTGGGGGCTTTGAAGGCTGGAAATGCCACCCAGTTATCAAGGTATTTTGATATTCGTGTAGACATCACCCTTCCTGATAAAAGCGACAACTACAGCCGAGCCCAGGCTGAAATGATTATCCGCGATTTTTTTAGCTACAACAACGTTCGGAGTTTTGAAATGAAATACAAGGGAGAGAACAATGGATCAAAATATTGCATTGGAACGCTCAAAACTAAGAACGGAAACTACCGCACCAAATTATTCATGAAACAACGGGATACCAAACAGGTACTGCAGGAGATAGCATTTCAAACCGTTGAGTAACATATTACCCCTGAAAGACCTAAGGCTTGCGGTGTACATTGCAGGCCTTTTTTTATGTTCTGTTGTGTTGGCTGTTGCTGCTATCTTTGTTTTATGAGCACATTTGATGAACAACTGATCGTGTTGATTGAAGCAGCTTTTAAAGAAGATGTTGGTGACGGAGATCATTCTACCCTTTGTTGCATACCTGCTGATGCAAAAGGAAAAGCGGTGTTAAAAATAAAAGAAACAGGCGTGCTGGCCGGCATGGAAATAGCCAAAAAAATCTTTCAGTACGCTGCCCCGGATGTATTGTTTACTGCGCATAAAAAAGATGGCGATGCCATGCATCCCGGTGAAATTGCTTTTGAAGCCGAAACTTCCGTTCACATTATTTTACAATGCGAAAGACTGGTGCTGAATTGCATGCAGCGCATGAGCGGCATAGCCACACTTACCCGGCAGTACACTGACAAATTAAAAGGATATACCACAAAAATTCTCGATACCCGCAAAACAACGCCCAACTTTCGCTTGCTTGAAAAAGAAGCCGTGCGCATTGGCGGCGGTATGAACCACCGCATGGGTCTGTATGATATGATAATGCTGAAAGATAATCATATTGATTACTGCGGCGGCTTGCAACAGGCCATTGAACGCGCTTACCAATACCGGCAAACGGTTAAACCTGCACTGAAAATTGAAGTGGAAACGAGAAGCCTGCAAGATGTACAGCAAGTACTGGCCGTTGGAAAGGTAGACAGGATAATGCTTGACAATTTCAGTCCCGAACTGGTATCACAGGCGTTGTCGCTCATTAATAACCGGTTTGAAACAGAGGCCAGTGGCGGTATTAACCTTGATAATATTGAAGCATATGCAAAAACTGGCGTTAATTTTATCAGCGCCGGTGCCCTTATACACCAGGCAAAGAGCGTAGATTTGAGTTTGAAAGCCGTAATAGCCGGATAAATTTTTTGTGAAACCATTTGCTATGTCAAAAAAAAATAAGCCCGATGCGCGTGGCTTTGTATTCAGTACCGACCCCAACTTTTCTTTTGAAGGAAACGATAATGAGGCTGCAGTTACCCTGCCGGCCAAACAGCAAAACCTGCGAATACGCTTAGACACCAAACACCGCGCGGGCAAAGCAGTTACCCTGGTTACTGGTTTTACAGGTACGGCTGAAGACCTGGATACCCTGGGCAAACAACTCAAAAATTATTGCGGAAGCGGGGGAGCGGTAAAAGACGGACAAATAATTGTGCAGGGAGATCACCGCGATAAAGTACTGCAATGGCTGCAGAAGAACGGTTACACATTGTCGAAAAAAATCTGATTTTGCTGGTACCCATACTTTCATCGCTTGCCATTGTGGCCATTACCATTGCCATCATCACATTTGTGCTGTATGGCCGTGCAAGAATGAAAGAACAGGAAGCCCGCGAAAAAATGTTTTTAAAGATTCATTATGCCAGCATGTTTGTATTATTGCTGCTAGGCATTGTGTACATGTTTTTTATGATTGAAGAATAGCTAGTGGTGAGTGGTGAGTGGCAAGTGGGCTGTTGCTGAGCCCGCGGTCATTTGCTGTTAGCTAGTGGCAAGTGGCAAGTGGGCGCTTGTTGAGCCCGCGGTCATTTGCTGTTAGTTAGTGGTTAGTGGCAAGTGGGCAAACGCCAACCCCTTCCTAATTATTTATCATTCATTTATTAGCCCCCACTTACTACTAACCACTTGCTACTTGCCACTACCCACTCGCCTCATAGAAACTTGGCAGTATAACTAATCTTAGATTTTTTCAGATCTGCGGGCGTGCCTGCAAAAACAATATTTCCGCCTTCATCGCCTGCTTCCACCCCCAGGTCAATCACCCAGTCGGCGCTTTTAATAACATCAGTATTATGTTCAATTACCAATATGGAATGCCCCTGTTCAATAAGCGCATTGAATGAAGCAAGCAATTTTTTGATATCATGAAAATGCAAACCGGTAGTTGGCTCGTCAAAAATAAAAAGTATATGTCCCTGCGCCCTTCCCTTGCCCAGAAACGAAGCCAGTTTTACACGCTGGGCTTCGCCGCCGGAAAGTGTATCAGACGACTGGCCGAGTTTAACGTAACCGAGACCTACATCCTGTAAAGATTTTATTTTTCCGATGACTTCTTTTTCTTCTGCAAAAAATGAAATCGCATCATCCACACTCATCTCCAGTACATCGTGTATGCTTTTGTCTTTGTACTTAACATCCAGCACTTCATCTTTAAAGCGTTTACCACCGCATACTTCGCATGTTAGGTGCACATCTGCCAGAAACTGCATCTCCACAATTTGTTCGCCTTCTCCTTTGCAGGTATCGCAACGGCCACCATCTACGTTAAAAGAAAAATGTTTGGGCAAAAATCCACGCATTTTACTAAGCGGCTGTTTAGAATACAGTTCGCGGATTTCGTCATAGGCTTTTATATAAGTAACCGGGTTGCTGCGCGATGATTTTCCAATAGGGTTTTGGTCTACCAGTTCTACCTGGCTAATGTAATCCACATCACCACTGATGGCTTTATAGCTGCCGGCTTTATCGCCCGCCTCGCCTTTTAATTGCCGAAGCGCAGGATACAAAATTTGTTTTACCAGTGTTGTTTTTCCGCTGCCGCTTACGCCACTTACGGCGCATAAAACATTCAGCGGAAATACTACATCAATATTTTTAAGGTTGTTTTGCCGGGCACCTTCAATTTTTAATTGGCGGTTCCATTTGCGTACCTGTTTAGGCGGTGCAATAAAAAATTCTCCTTTCAGGTATTTACCGGTAAGGCTTTTTTCATTGGCAATCAATTCATCGTAATTGCCGGCGGCTACTACTTCACCACCGAGGTGGCTTGCGAGCGGCCCCATATCAATTATATAATCTGCTTCGCGCATCATCAATTCATCATGCTCTACCACCACTACGGTATTGCCGAGGTTGCGCAGTTCTTTTAATACCGCAATGAGTTTTTCGGTATCACGGGAATGCAGGCCTATAGAGGGCTCATCCAAAATATACAACGAATTGGTAAGGTTGCTGCCCAGGCTGCGGGTAAGCTGTATGCGCTGGCTTTCTCCGCCACTCAGCGAATTGGCCAGGCGGTTCAGTGTAAGATAACCCAGGCCAACATCCATCAATGTTTTGATGCGGTGGCTTATTTCTATTAATATTCTTTTTGCTATCTGCCTGTCACTCTCGCCCAGTTGCAGATCATTAAACCATTGTTGTAAAATTTTTACAGGCATTTCACAGAGTTCGCCAATATGTTTTCCACCCACTTTTACATACAGGGCTTCTTTACGCAAACGGTAACCACCACAGTCAGGGCAGAGCGTGCGGCCGCGGTACCTCGATAATAATACACGATACTGAACCTTGTATAAATTCTGCTCTACTTCTTTAAAAAAATCATTGATACCATTGCTGAATTCATTGCCTTCCCATAATATTTGGTATTCTTTTTTGGTTAGGTCGATGATGGGTTTGTGTACAGGAAAATCGAATCTGCGCGAAGCTTTGATAAATGCATCTTTCCACAGGCCAAGTTTTTCACCTTTCCATGGCGCTACTGCCCCTTCGTAAATGCTTAACCGTTTATCGGGTATTACCAGATCCGGATCGATGCCCAGCACCATTGAAAAACCTTCACAGGTGGGGCATGCGCCAAAGGGGTTGTTAAAAGAAAAAAGATTGGGAACTGGTTCTTCAAATGTAATGCCGTCCAGTTCAAAGCGGTTTGAGAAGTGGAGCAGACGGTCGGCGTTTACTTCTACATACACTTCGCCTTCGCCTTCATAAAATGCGGTGTTAACTGAATCTGCGAGACGATGTTTATCATCTTCATCAAATTCTTTTACCACCAGCCTGTCTATGAGTACATACAATTTTTTCTTCGCGGCGGGTTTCCATTTACTGTCTTCCAGTAAATCTTCGATGCTTTTTACTTCTCCATCGTACAAACGTGAAAATCCTTTTTGCAGCAATATATTTAACTCCTCTTTTGCGTCGCGATGAGTATGAATTTTAAATGGAACCAGCAACAACGCTTTGTCGCCTGTTGGCAATGCGGTGATGGCGTTCACAACATCTGCAACATCGTCTTTTTTTACTTCACGGCCTGAAACGGGAGAAATGGTTTTGCCAGCCCGGGCGTAGAGCAAGCGCAGGTAATCATACAATTCTGTCATAGAGCCTACTGTAGACCGAGGGGTTCTCGTAATCACTTTTTGCTCAATGGCAATGGCGGGGCAGAGACCTTTAATATAATCCACATCCGGCTTATTCATTCGCGCCATAAACTGGCGGGCGTAAGCGCTAAGGCTCTCTGCATAGCGTCTTTGCCCCTCTGCAAACAGGGTATCAATGGTAAGTGAAGATTTGCCGGAACCGGAAACCCCGGTTACCACGATGAGCTTATTACGAGGTATAGATACGGTTACATTTTTGAGGTTGTGCACACGGGCACCCTTTATAAAAATAGAATTGTCCTGGGCCTGAATACTTTCCGCCTTTGCCGGCGTCTTTTTTGTGGAAATTACTGTCATGTTATAGGAAAAAATGGATTAATATATAGAAGAACTACGATCTTACTACGTATTAACACCCAATTATGAAATCTGTTGCAATATTTTTTTTTGAAAGTGTCTTTATTTTAAAAAAAGTATTATTTTCGAAATACCAATTATCAAACTATGAATAACCTTAAAATTTCCCGCCTATAGCAAATATATACTTCGCTAGAAAATTCCAACACTGTACATCGTAACCAATATCCAATAATTTTTAAAAACCCGTAGAGTTTATGAAATCACTTTGCAAAAACACCGATCATGAATTGATCCATTCATTCATGGATGGAGACATGAATGCCCTTGAAACCCTGGTTGTACGCCACAAGGACAAATTGTACACTTCCATTTTATTTATGGTAAAGGACAAATATCTGGCCGAAGATATTTTCCAGGATGTACTGATTAAAATCATTGACACCATTCGTGGTGGACGCTACACTGAAGAAGGAAAATTTTTACCATGGGCTATGCGTATTGCACATAACCTTTGTGTAGACCATTTCCGCAAAGTAAAAAGAACCCCTGCTATTAAAACAAGCGATGACCGTGACATTTTTGAAGTGCTGAATTTTACTGAAGACAGCGCCGAAACAAAAATGATGAAACGCCAGAGCCACGACAGGGTACGTCGTATGCTCGACCTCTTGCCCGAAGATCAGCGTGAAGTAATTATTCTGCGCCATTATGCAGAATTAAGTTTTAAGGAAATTGCCGCACTTACCAATTGCAGTATCAATACCGCACTGGGCAGAATGCGCTATGGCCTCATCAACCTTAGAAAGATGATGCAGGAAAAACAAATTTCTTTATAATAGCTGTTTATTGTAAGGGAAAATTTAACACTGTTATTACCATTAGATTTGAAGAAATATTTACATTTACGTTATCAGCAATGTAAAATTATTGTCATTCTGGCCCTCCACCTTACCTTTTGAAAATCTGATCCGCTTGCTGTAAGAAGGCTGGTACAGAATGACGCCTAACTAAAGAGCCCCCTAACGGGGGCTTTTTAATTTTAGGATATTGTTGCCGCAGATGCGCAGATTAATTGTCCGAACCAGGATTTTTAATATTAAATGATTTACAGGATGTTTTTAGTGGACCACACGCCCAAATAAACTCAACACTCAACACCCAACACAATATTTAGCCGCAGATGTGCAGATTATTTTGACAGCGGGGATACGTCCGGTAAGGACATGTAGAAAAGATATCCGCATCAATCGCGTGCCGTAGGTACGCGTTATGCTTTTACCGGGCTAATGCATAGGGCTGTCCTACGGACTGCACATTTACTACGCACCATTGCTACCCATACAATGTTCCTAGGGAACAAATACACCCCCCGCCCGTATTAGTGAACCAATATATGTGGCCGCAGATGCGCAGATTGATTGTCTGAACCAGGATTTTTAATATTAAATGATTTACAGGATGTTTTTAGTGGATCACACGCCCGAATAAACTCAACACTTAACACCCAACACTCAACACAATATTTAGCCGCAGATGCGCAGATTGATTGTCTGAACCAGGATTTTTAATATTAAATGATTTACAGAATGTTTTTAGTGGACCACACGCCCGAATAAACTGAACACTTAACACCCAACACTCAACACAATATTTAGCCGCAGATGCGCAGATTGATTGTCTGAACCAGGATTTTTAATATTAAATGATTTACAGAATGTTTTTAGTGGACCACACGTCCGAATAAACTCAACACTTAACACCCAACACTCAACACAATATTTTAGCCGCAGATGCGCAGATTAATTATCTAAACCAGGATGTTTTTGAATGAAATGATTTACAGGATGCTTATAATTTCCCACAATCTCCTCTACATAAAGCGACAGCTTGCCGTATAAACGCAACACTTAACACTCAACATTCAATACAATCTGCAGCCGCATGTTACCGCGATTTGTAAATAGCTTTTACATTTTCAAGGTGATGGACAAATTTCTGAACATCCGGGTCGTACCCATATTTAATATCGCTTAAAGGCTCGCCCTTACTATCCAGGAACATATAGAGTGGTTGGGCCACTTCATTAAACTTGCTATGTTCATAGTCCAGGTTTTTATCGCCAATGGTGGTTATCTTATTGCCTTCAATTTTTGAAGTATAGATTTCATTCTCGGACAGTTCAGTTTTATCGTCAACATATAATGACAATAAAATAAAATCATTGCGGATCAGCGCAAGTACTTCGGGTTTGCTCCAAACCTCATTCTCCATTTTACGGCAATTGGCACAGGAGTGGCCCGTGAAATCTATCATAACCGGTTTTTTTGAAACAGCCGAGGCCGCGAGTGCTTCATCTAAATCATAATAAGCTGTCAGCCCAAAAGGCACATGAAAAAGTGATGTATATTTTTGGGGAGGCTTAACATCAGTTGTACCATTCCCCGTTTTTTGAACTCCATTACTTTTCAACAATTCAATTTCGTATTTTATTTCATTGAGGTTGAAATCCTGCGTGCTTGGATGCGGCAGTAAGCCGCTTAAAAAATTTAATGGCGCTCCCCACAAACCCGGCACCATATAAAGGGAAAAAGCGAAAGCGGCAATCGACATAAAAAGCCGGGGCACAGAAATAAACGGCAAATCACTGTCGTGCGAGAATTTGAGTTTTCCCAATAAATAAAAACCCATCAGCACAAAGATTACTATCCATAACGCTATAAACACCTCTCTGTCTAACAACCGCCAATGATTGGCTAGGTCTGCATTGGAAAGAAATTTGAGTGCCAGTGCCAGTTCAAGAAAACCAAATACGACTTTTACGGAGTTTAGCCAACCGCCCGATCTTGGCAGTGAATTAAGCAAAGAGGGGAAAAACGCAAAGAGTGAAAATGGCAATGCCAGCCCAAGGCTAAAAGCAAGCATTCCGCCTGCTGTACCCAGTTTAATACCCTGCGAAGCTGTACCTGTTATTAGCGAGCTGACAATGGGGCCTGTACAGGAAAATGAAACAATGACCAGCGTGAGTGCCATAAAAAAGATGCCCATAAAACCGCCCGTCCCTGCTTTACTGTCAATGGCATTGGCCCAGGAGCTTGGCAGGTTTAACTCGAAAGCACCAAAAAACGAAATGGCGAATATGATAAAAACTGCAAAAAATAAAAGGTTGGCTGCTGTGCTGGAAGAGATTTGGTATAAAATTGAATCGCCAAAAATGGCCGTGAGAATAAAAGTGGGTATGGTATAAATGAGGATGATCGATAAAGAATACAATACTGAATTTCTGATACCATCTTCTTTTGATTTGCTCCGTTTTGTAAAAAAACCAACCGTAACCGGAATGAGTGGGAATACGCAGGGGGTTAAAACGGTACCGATACCGGCCAGGAATGCAATAAGCAAAATGCTCCAGATCGATTTTGCCTTTTTGGGAGATGCCGTTTCAGCAACGTCATTTTTTTTAAGAGGGGTTTTCCTGACAAAAAAACTGAATTTTTCTGAGTAAGAATTGAAGTTCTCGTTTTCTTTCAGCAGGTAATTAATATCACCTTTTATCTTTACACTGTCAGTACCGGCAAGATGTACTTTTTGCTTCCATTCCACCGAGTCTTTAATATATCTTACTGGTACGTTATTGAATGCGGGATCATTTTCGGCTACAATATTGCCATTTTCAATCAGGGAATCGCGGATAAATTTGTTTGCAGCAGCATCAAAAATAATACTGGTATAGGGTACATCATCCGCATTTTTATGAATGGAAAACAATTTGCCTTTGTGTGCAACTGCTTTTATAGACAGCACAACTTCACTATCGTTTACTGCTTGTTGGCTGTATGTAAACGTAACAGGCGAAACTTCCTGCGCCGTTATGCTATATCCTGAAATAAATAGAAGAAATGAAAATAGAAATTGTTTCATTACTGATTTGTTACAAAACTAACGGGTTCTTTGTAAAAAGAACCCGCTGTATAAATAGATGAATGACGGCTACCAGCTTATCCGCCAATGTTCACTTTAAATTCAACAGTGGAAGGAGGAAGGCATCTCGACTCATTGCAGACCATAAACTCCACACTACCTGCCAGGTTGGTCTTTACGCTGGCTTTCAATTTAACCGTCTGTACAAAATCTACGGTGTTTTCAAAATACTGTACACTACCGCCCCACACGTCTTCTTTTTTCTTAATCAGTTTACCATCTTCTTTCACTTTTCCATCCAGCGTTACCAGCGGGTTGCCAACAAACTTGAAGGTAGTTGGTAAAGGGCCTTCCACACCGGCATTCTGGGCGTACATATGATAATTGGCGCCAACAGTGGCGGTCATATGCACTTCATACAATTTGTCTGAAATCTTTTTGGCAGAATAGGCCCATTGTACCTGTTTGGCAGACTGCGCGTAGATGGAAAAACTGCAAACAGTAAGAAAAGTAAATAGGTAAAGTTTCTTCATAATGATGTTAATAATGTACACAAGAACGTAAACAATGATTGCAAAGTTCAGAATTACTATCTTAATTAAAATGTAAAAAGCGTATTATACAAGGGCGGGCTGTCGGCTTGTAAGTAAAGCTTTCATTATCAGGCGTCCGTCTGTGTTGCCCAGCGCCTCGGTACAGGCCCTTTCTGGGTGAGGCATCATGCCAAAAACGTTTCGCTGTGCGTTGCAGATGCCGGCAATGTTGCGGGTGGCGCCATTAGGGTTAGCAGCATCGGTAACTGCGCCTGCAGCATCGCAATAGCGGTATATTACCTGGTCGTTTGCTTCCAGTTCATCCAAAATAGCGTTGCTGGCAAAATACCTGCCTTCGCCGTGCGCAATGGGTACTTTAAGGGCTTTGTCAGACCCTACTCCCTTGATATAAATATTCTTGCAAACAAACTGCTGATTGGCATTTCTGAGCAGTACACCGGGCAACAGGTGAGACTCGCACAAGATTTGGAATCCGTTGCAAACACCCAGCACGTTACCGCCTTTGTTGGCGAACTCAATAACGCTCTGCATCATGGGACTGAAACGGGCAATAGCGCCGCAACGCAGGTAATCGCCGTAAGAAAAACCACCTGGCAGCACCAGGCAATCATCTGTAGAAAACATGCTGATATCTTTGTCTTTGTGCCACAGCATGATTACTTCCTGGTTGAGGTCATTTTGCAGGGCATCCTGCATATCGCGATCGCAATTTGAACCGGGGAATACTACAACGCCAAATTTCATATCAATTTGTTTGGAGGCGGTAAAGATAATTCAAAATCGCTGATGAATCGCTGATGAATCGCTGATGAATCGCTGATGTCTGATGTTATCATCTCTGATTTACTTTATCGCGGCAACCAGTCTAATCCCTGATGTCTGATGTGGTCGAGTCTAATTTGTTGGGGGCTATAAGGCAGCTTTACCTGAAAAATCCCTAATAGTCACTTAAGGCGGACTAAAAGCGGCAAATAAATCAGAGATGATCAAATCCGAGATCAGCAATCAACATCAACCATGCACCGTGTAGTTGAGCATAATCACAAACCCGAAAATAACCCAATGGAGCAGTACCGGAAACCAGCGCCCGGGCGGGTAGTAATAGGCCGCCGCATGAAAAATAGACAAGGGTACTACTACCGGCAGCCAATGGAGGTAATTATTGCCGGGGTTTACCAGTATAATAATGACTGACACAATCAGCAACACCAGCAACAAGCTCCAGCTTTTGCGCATCTGGATAAGCATTTTACCCAGGTTGCTTTGTACATACCATGCCCCTATCAAAAAAGGGATGACCATAAAAATAATACCGCCCGTTATCCACAAGGAAGCAGGAAGTTTGGGCAGGTGAAATGAAATGATGGGTATTACTTTTTGCCAGCTCCACTGGCTGGCCAGAAACAGCACCACAAATAAGAAATAGTAAGGCGTTGTAAAACCGAGCAATGCCACCAGCCATTCCGTAACCCTAAAAGGCCGGGTGAGTATGAGGGCAAACATTAAAATGAGCACAAATACCAGACAGGGGCTATAAATCAGCGGGAGCACCCCCACCAGCATACTTACATTGAAAATGGCTGTTTTGGGCGTAGGGTGATTGTACAGGTTGCTGAGCCGGTACCAAATCCAAATCAGCAAAGAATTTACCAGTAATGGAGCGGAAAACAGGTTCCATTCATGTACCAGCGATGTAATAAGTATGTACGACATACCTATTAAAAAGTTGGCTTTGGGCAACAACTTCAGCGAGTTGCCGATGCGGTTTAAAAGAGTAGCCTGCGTAAACAGCAATACAAAAGCCAGCAATGAAAAAATAAAAGGATTGTTTGCAGTAAATGGCTCCAGGAATTTTACAATAATGTTGAAGATATAATTATCCCCCTCATTGGCGATTTGTTTTTCGGGATGCAGAAAAAAGGGAAATTTCAGCGCCAGTGCATACAATAATAACACCAAGGCATTACCGGGATTTTTCTGTTTGAAGATTCCGATCAAATTGTTGGTTTTAGTTGGATTGGTTCCTTAATACTCAAGTTTAGCGAAGCAAAGATAATTGCGATAGAGACACGGTACAATAACTTGCCTGGCCGCCACTTGTTTTCCGGAACGGGTCATAAACTCATAGCCTTTGTCGAGATTCTTTAACGTAGGATTCCGCGTAATTTTACCATCTGCGGATATGCTTTGATCGTTTAACATAACGGTTCTTTTCTCAGACATGTTAAACAGGAAATGCAGATCGATACCCATATTTACCAGCTGAAAAGAGATCATATTGTCGCTTTCATCGTCGTATTGGGTTTTCGGAATGATATTGGTCCAGTCTATGGTGCCTTCTTTATTAAATGACAGCACCATTACATTTTCTGCATTAAACCGGGTATTCTGCATATTGTTCCAGCGGTTCCATGGGCTTCCACCGTATCCGTAAGGCGAGTAATAATAATAATCCATGGGCGACATCCAGGGATTGCCGAAGCCCATATAATCCCATCTGTTAAATGCATTGCCCCGGGTGGTGCTGTATTCAGATTCGGTAATGATGAGGTAACCGCCGTCGCGCCGTACAATAATGTTCTTGATGAAAAAGTCATTAAAGGCTGTTTTCATAGAGGCTTCCTGGCCTTTGGCGTTGGCCCGCAGTTCATCATTAAACAAACTGCTCACCTCCCTGATCTTTTTATTTTCCACTTTATCCCACAACAATGAAAACAGGCCTTCAATGTTGCCGCGTTTTTGTTTATAATAAAAAGCGTTTAGCAGTATCCGTTTGTTGGTATTATCGGCTTTCAGTTTTATTTCGTCGAGTATCTTGCCATTTAACTCCACATTGTTCACAGATAGTTGTGCAGAATCAGGGTATTTAATTACCATAGACAATTTGGTAACATACTCGTTATAATTTTGCCGCAAAAATTTACCGAATACCAGCTCTCCGTCATTGGTCAGTAAGAAATCGGTAAAAAAATCGTTGCGCTCTTCCATGGCCAGGCCCATACGGTCTTTGTTGCCCCGCAACTGCAGATCTTTATTGAACAAGAGGGTGGTGAACACAAAATTTTCCCGGTTGCGGCTGTTTATTTTGAACACCATGATATTCTGCTTGTCATCGCTGTTGATACAGGTGTATATCTTATTGTTGGATGCAAAGCCTACCTGTGTTGTATCCAGTTGTATGGGGTCGATGATCTTTTTAGCATTCGCATCCAGCTTGGCCGCCACGCAATACACAATGCCCCGGCGCTGGTACTGGTACACCATGTAAAAAAAATCAGGATAGGGTATGAAATCTACATTGATGAGTTGCTGATCCGGGGTAAACTCAAGTTTTACCCTTTCTTTCAGTTTCATGTCGTTATCGTAAATGCAGATGGCGTCATCATTGCGGTTAGATTTGTACACCAAAAAATTACCGTTCAGTTTGCCGATGATTTCAAAACTGGTACGGCGGCTGTCTTCTTTTTCCGGCTCGGTGTAAGTGATCCGTGGTGGCTGCGCTTGTATTACACCGGTGGTAAAAAACAGCAAGGCGACTAATATCATACTTCTATACGGCATACAATGTTTGTTTCTTGGATTAAAATTACAGGATAGACCCCAATTTATGAACAGTATTGATTGCATATAACACATAATACGGCCAAAAGATTCTTGTGTTTGGCATAACCGGCAATTTTAACGGTCTATTGATATTTGGCGGATGCCTGCCACCAGCTAAATACATAAAAATACACGGAATTGTTTTTTCCTTATACCTTTGTGATGGCGTCGGGGTTACCCCCCGGCGCAATTTATTATACCGGCACAATGAAACGAACAGTTGATAGTTATTCCAACAGTACCATAAGCAAAATGTTGCAACGAACCACCGCCCGGAATTTGCCAGTTGCCAGGTCTGCAAGAAAGGTGCAGGCATTCATCAAACTACTACGAGTAATCCAGAACCCTGATTAATTTTCTTACCGTGAGCAAACATATTAACATTAACAGAGTAAGTGCGGCAGGTCTAATTGTAGCATTGGGCATTATTTATGGCGACATCGGAACCTCTCCACTGTATGTTATCAATGCCATTACCAAAGGAAAAACCATCAGCGATTCTTTGATCATCGGTAGTCTTTCCTGCATTATCTGGACGCTCACGTTACAGACCACCCTAAAATACGTTATACTAACATTAAAGGCTGATAACCGCGGCGAAGGCGGCATATTCTCTTTGTATGCACTGGTACGGCGGCAGAAAAAATGGCTGGTATTGCCTGCAATGATTGGCGGTGCCGCGCTGCTGGCCGATGGTATGATTACACCACCCATATCTGTAACTTCTGCGGTGGAGGGTTTGCGCAATATTCCGCAGTTAAGCGATATTCATACCAGAACCATTATCTACATTGTATTGGGGATTATCACCATCCTTTTCTTTCTGCAACAATTTGGTACCGCTTCCATCGGCAAAATATTTGGCCCGCTCATGATGTTGTGGTTTACCATGATGGCCGTGCTTGGATTGATACACCTGCACGAAGATTACTCTATATTTAAATCGCTCAGTCCCTATTACGCCATAGAGCTGCTTACACAATACCCCAGCGGCTTCTGGATACTGGGAGCCGTTTTTTTGTGCACCACAGGGGCGGAGGCCTTGTATAGCGACCTGGGCCATTGCGGGCGCGATAACATACGTGTATCGTGGATTTTTGTAAAGACCTGCCTTATTTTAAATTACCTGGGCCAGGGAGCCTGGATACTGGCTAATAAAAAGGGCGTCACTATCACCGAAAAAATGATCAGCGAGGGCTTTAACCCGTTTTATGGCATTATGCCCGAATGGTTTGTTATACCGGGCATTGTTATTGCCACTGCCGCAGCCATTATTGCCAGCCAGGCCCTGATCAGTGGTTCGTTTACACTTATCAGTGAGGCCATGCGCCTCAGCCTCTGGCCCAAAATGAAAGTGGTGTTCCCCACAGAAGAGCGCGGCCAGATCTATATTCCCGGTATCAACTTTTTATTGTTCTTTGGATGCACCGGCGTGGTACTGTATTTCAGGGAGTCTACCAATATGGAAGCTGCTTACGGCCTTGCCATTACGCTTTGTATGCTGGCAACCTCTATCCTTTTTGCCAATTACCTTATTACCAAAAGGGTGGCTTCTACATGGATATACCTGTACCTGCTTTTATACCTGTCTATTGAGTTCAGCTTTTTGTTTGCCAATTTAGACAAGTTCAAACACGGCGGTTATGTGGCACTGTTTGTTGCGGGCGCCTTGTTTGCCATTATGTACATCTGGTACCGCAGCCGTAAAATTAAAAACCGTTACGTAGAGTTTGTGCGGCTTGAACATTACCTGCCGCAGATACAGGAGCTTAGCAACGATAAAACGGTTCCCAAATTTGCCACCCACCTGGTTTATATGACCAGCGCCAATAACCCCAAAGAAATTGAGCACAAGATCATTTATTCCATTCTTAATAAAAAGCCCAAACGGTCAGACATTTACTGGTTTGTGCATGTGGATACCGTAGACGACCCATATACCAGCGAATACAACGTTGAGCACATTATTCCCAACGATATTATTCGCGTAGAATTTAAGCTGGGTTTTAGAATGGAGCCCAAGATCAATCTGATGTTCAGGAAGGTGGTAGAAGACCTGGTACATAATAAGGAAGTAAATATTACCAGCCGCTACGAGAGCCTGGAACGCAACAACGTGGTGGGCGATTTTCAGTTTATAGTAATGGAAAAATACCTGAGCCAGGATAACGAACTGCCGTTCTTTGAGCGCGTCATCATGAAACTGTACTTCTGGCTGAAAGAACTCAGCCTTTCTGAAGAAAGAGGTTTTGGACTTGACCCTTCCAACGTAAACATCGAAAAATTTCCGCTGATAGTAGCTCCGGTGCAGGGCATCAAATTAAAACGGGTATATTACAACCCCGAAGAAGAGGAATAAAGCTGCAGCACAAGCGGTACTTTGTACAAGCTGCATTGCAGTAATGCCTGCGCGTTACCGGTATCCGCCTGTCATCATCAACATTTAAACACCATCTACAGCTGAACACTACTTTTCTTTATATCATCATTGCCATTGTAGTATTATCGCTGCTGGTTTATTTCCTACAGGACAAATTTATCTTCAAGCCGGAAAAATTACAGCAGAATTTCCAGTTCAAATACGATATACCGTTTAAGGAATTATTTTTTGACATAGCGCCCGGTGTACGCATCAACGGCCTGCACTTTCACCGCGAGGAGCCCAAAGGGTTGATATTGTATTTTCATGGCAATACCCGCAGCATTAAAGGATGGGCAAAGTATGCGGTTGATTTTTACCGGTATGATTATGATGTGGTACTGGTAGATTACAGGGGGTTTGGAAAAAGCACCGGCAAACGCGGCGAAAAAGATATGCTGAACGATATGCAGTTCGTATATGAAAAGCTGGTGACACAATACCCCGAGCATCATATACTGGTGTATGGAAGAAGCCTGGGCAGCGGCTTTGCGAGTAAAATAGCTTCAGACAACAAACCGCGGTATTTAATACTGGATGCACCTTTCTATAATTTTACCCGCGTGGTTGAACGCTTTCTACCCTTTTTACCTGTAAAGTTTTTGCTGATGTACAAATTGCGGACAGATAAATGGCTCCGGCATGTGAACTGCCATACTTATATTCTTCACGGCACGCGCGACCGGCTCATACCCATTAAACATAGCGAACAATTGCAAAAAATTAACCCGCATAAAATTACGCTTATCCGTATTCATGGTGGTGGCCACAACAACCTGCCATCTTTTCCGGAATACCATAATTTTATCAGGGACATACTCAAGTACTAGGTAGGCAATTGCTGATTGCTTGATTTCGGGATTTCTTGATTTCGGGATGTAGCGATTGCATTGAGGGCATCTGCGAAGCAATCACAAGATCTCAAAATCAGCAATCCCAAAATATAATTGCTGATTGCTTGATTTCGGGATGTAGCGTTTGCATTGAGGACATCTGCGAAAGCAATCACAAGATCTCAAAATCAGCAATCCCAAAATATAATTGCTGATTGCTTGATTTCGGGATGTAGAGATTTCTTTGAAGACATCTGCGAAAGCAATCACAAGATCTTAAAATCAGCAATCTCAAAATGAATAAAAGAATGGTTAGCAAACGAGTGGTATTCCGTTGGATAAAGATCATTTTAATTGCCTACGGCCTGGTGGGTATAGCTGTTTATTACCTGCAGGACTACATTTTGTTTCACCCGGAAAAAACAAGCAAAGACCATGTATACAGTTTTCCGGCGCCGCACAAAGAAATTAATATTCCGTATAACGATAGTGCCAATATCAATATCGTTCAGTTTACAACAACCGGAGCGCCAAAAGGCGTGGTCTTATACTTTCACGGCAACCGCAAAAATATTGCCTGGTATGCCCGTTACGCCCCCAATTTTACAAAGAACGGTTATGAAGTATGGATGATAGATTACCCTGGTTATGGAAAAAGTACCGGGCATTTTTCTGAACAACGCCTCTACGATTATGCAGAACAGTTATACCGGCTGGCAGCCAGCCGCTTTTCCAAAGACAGTATTGTTTTATATGGAAAAAGTATGGGTACCGGTATTGCGGCATGGCTGGCATCGCGCCGAAACTGCCGCCAATTAATACTGGAAACACCTTACTATTCCATCACATCTTTATCGGCCCATTTTTTTCCTATTTATCCGGTAGGCCGTATGATTCATTATAAATTACCTTCTTACCAATACCTGCAAGAAGTAATAGTGCCTGTTACTATATTTCATGGCACATCAGACGGGGTGATACCTTATAGCAATGCCAAAAAGCTACAGCCTTTTTTAAAACCGGGCGACAGGTTCTTCACCATTAATGGCGGTAGCCACAATGACCTGAATGATTTTCCCCTTTTTCATCAAAAGCTTGATTCATTGCTTAAATAACGCAGGCAAGGAGAATAAGTAAAATTTATTTGTCTATTTGTAAACTAAACTTTACATTTGGTATACAAAACTTTACAACCATGGAATCCAGCCTTTTATTACCCAACCGTTACAAAAGAATAGGTATGTTGCTGCTGTTGCCGTCTTTGGCACTGGGCATTCTAGTCAGGTTTTTTGATGTGGCGTTTTCATTTCTCACCCTTCGTATAGCAAAAACAACCATAAACAGCAATAACCTTCATTTGGAAGACAATATCAATCTTACAGATGAACTGGCACTCACGGGTATCATCATCGCATTATTGTTCATTGCCTTTGCAAGGGAAAAAACAGAAGACGAATACATTGCCCACACAAGGCTTGCCTCATTGAAATGGGCCGTGCTGATCAATTATGTTTTGTTGTTGCTGGCCACCTGGCTGGTACATGGCCTGGGTTATATTGATGTAATGATGTACAATATGCTTACGGTACTCATCATTTTTATTGTGCGTTTCCATTATGTGTTGTACAGCAGTAAAAAACTTACCGATTAAAACCGTTAGCCATGAAAAATACCATCCGCATAGAAAGGGCTGTTCAGGATATAACGCAGCAGCAGCTGGCAGAAAAAATAGGTGTATCCCGACAAACCATCAACGCTATCGAGAGCAACAAATATGTACCGTCTACCGTACTGGCATTGAAGATGGCCAGGCTGTTTCAAAAAAAGGTAGATGATATTTTCATTCTTGAAGACAGCGATTAACACGTAGTAAGCCGGAATCTTACATAGGGCCCTTTGCAGGCATCATTAACATTTTTCACTACAAAAAATTAAACAATGAAAACATCAACATTGATATTACCCCGCATGGTATACCTGCGGGCAATCGTATTGCTCTTGCTGCTGCCAGCCGTTGCATGCAGAAAAAACGATACTAGGCAAATACCGACTGTTTCGGTACAAACAATGGCCGATGCGCTCAATGGCGAAATACTAGATGGCGCCATTACCACCGAAACTGACGAAGAGGGATTAGCATTGTGGTGCAACGGTGGCAAAGTGTTAATCGCCATTGCCAAACTTGCATCTACCGCATTTACTAACCCAGGAAACATTGAACAGGCGCAGGTAGTACTGTCAGATTTTGGCGTCATCATCCGCGATGCCAAAAGCAATACAACCTGGTATTATATTCAGAACAATGCGCAAAGCCTGCGGCGTTTTAAGCAACTGCAAAATACCGGAGAGCATATTATTGTATCCGGTATTATGGAAACAGTAAGGATAAATATTTCTTAGCGGGATGCTATCTTGAAGAATTGCTATTACAACTGCTAACTGTTGCCCTACAGTTAGCTTCCGGCGTTTAATGAAAAGGTGAATCAAATAAATGTGAGGTACAAAACAGTTAGCTGCGCTTTATTTGTCAGCCTTTGAAGCCGGCTGTGTTGTGGCTGCCATCGCAATAAGGTTTGTTGTTTGATGCACCGCACCTGCAAAGTGCTACCGGGCCGGTTTTTATTTCTTCTGTTCCATCCGATTTTGTCACCACAATTTCACCGTTTATCATCAGCGGGCCATTGGGCAGGCAGGTGATATTGGTAACAGTTGTTTGCGCTGCGCTAGCTTGCTGCACAGTGTCTGGCGGTGGTGCACTGTTTTTATGATAACTCAACGCGCCGCTCGGGCATTTGTCTATCTGCGCCATGATGGTGGCTGAGTCAGCCGCATCGGGCATTATCCACGGCCTTTTTACGGGATCAAATACCTCACGCAAATTATGCCAGCATATTTTTGAGTGGATGCACAAATCCGGTTTCCAGCTAATGGTAATTTCTTTATTGCTGTATGTATGGGTTTTGAGCGACATTGGTTTTTTACAAATTGTACGAGTATGCAGCGCTAGCGGCGTACCGGCTGCGACCAGCTTACAACAAATCAGCGATCATCAAATCCGAGATCAGCGATTGTCTAACAGCCTACAACAAATCAGCGATCATCACATCCGAGATCAGAGATTGTCTAACAGCCTACAACAAATCAGCGATCATCACATCCGAGATCAGAGATAGATTACTGACCGGCTGCCACACTGTATGAGCGCTTATCGCCCCATTTATTTAATAACTCTGAAGAGCATATTTTAAAATTACCGCTGAGGCTGATGTACAGTCCTAAGATATCCTGCTGCGTGAGCGGGTCTCCATCCAGCGATTCAAACCTTACATTGTATACGTTTACCAGGTTGGTATATACCGAGCCGGTTGGCCAAACCTGTGTGCCGCGGTTGCTGATGTTTACGAGTTTGAATTTTACCCCTGCATGGCGCTGGCATTTTACGGCAATGGCCTGTGGTTGTTCATGGCTGTCAATAAACATGTCTACCCCCACAATGCTATCGGCGCTGTTGTCTTCCTGTGAGTACATCATAGCGTTTTGCGCCAGCTTAAACGGCGTGGGGGTGCCGGGTACGTTGGGCATTACAACTTTGGCATTCAGGGCAGGCTTCTTGCCAAAGTTAGCAATCACAGCATCTGCAAATTCTGTGGTATTGACTGATTTGGTTGACTTATCGCCAAAATCGCCGGTATGCACACCGCTTTCTAACGTATATAGCAATGCGTTTTCTATGATAGCCGAATTTTCGGTGAGGCCAACATGTAACAACATGGCAATACCGCTCAGCAGCAATGCGGTGGGGTTGGCAATATTTTTTCCGGCAATATCTGGTGCTGTGCCGTGCACCGCTTCAAAAATAGAAATATGATCGCCTATATTGGCCGAGGGTGCAAATCCCAATCCGCCTACCAGCCCGGCACACAAATCAGATACAATATCACCCTGCAGGTTAGTAAGCACTACCACATCAAACAGGTCTGGCCGCGTAACCAGTTTCATACAAAGATCATCCACAATAATATCGTCTGCTTTCAGTTCGGGATAGTCTTTGGCCACTTCATAAAAACATTCCAGGAAAAGCCCGTCTGTTAATTTCATGATATTGGCTTTGTGGCCGCAACTGATGCGCCGTGCTTTTTTTAGCATGGCCATATCAAAGGCATATTTAATCACCTGCATACTGCCGGGGCGGGTAATAAAACGCCGGCTCAGTGCCACATCATGAGTGAGCATGTGTTCAATACCACCGTATGTATCCTCAATATTTTCGCGAACAATGGTAATATCTATCGGTATGCCGCCCTTGCTGAAAACAGTATCAACGCCATGTAAAGTCTGGAATACTCTTTTGTTGGCAAACGTGTTCCAGGTTTTGCGGGCCGTTACATTGATACTTTTAACGCCTTTGCCCTTGGGTGTTTCCATGGGTCCTTTAAAAAGCAAACCCAGCGATTCAATGGCCTGCTGCGCTTCCGGCGTCATACCGTTTGAAAAACCTTTGTCAAAAACCCATTTACCCATATCTACAAACTGGTATTCAAGGGGTACTTTATTTGCTGTAAAAATTTTTAACACGGCAGCCATTATTTCCGGGCCAATACCATCACCGTTTGCTACTGCAATTTTCATATTTTATTAGTTTAAAGCGTTGTACGATTTCAATTATCGGTTGTAAGTGCATTGGCAAGCAAACTGTACTTTTGGTTGCTACACCCGTGCCGGGAAAAATATTAACCGTTAGGGTGCACAAACGTGCGTCAAATATAAGCGTAGTACCCGAAATTTTTTAAAGGACGCTTCAAATTTGTATTCCCGGTGCAATCAAACGGATAAACCTTTTATGATAGCCCGCCTGGTGTTAATGGGAAACGTATTTTAATCCAACTATCGAACTTACCAACATGAAGCAAAAGAACAGTCGCCAAAAATTTGCAGGTTCGTTCAATACCAGTACCCCCAGCATAATGGTTCCTACAGCGCCAATTCCGGTCCAGACAGCATAAGCTGTTCCAATAGGTATTGTTTGCGAAGCTTTGATGAGTAACAACATGCTCACAGTTAATGAAAGAAAAAATCCTCCATACCATATATACATCTCTGTGCCGACAGATTGTTTCGCCTTGCCCAGGCAGAATGCGAAAGCGACTTCAAATAACCCAGCGATAATAAGGATAAACCAATTCATGATTGACGACATTAAATGGAACGGGTCGTCCCGAATACTGTGCCCAGAAGGGGGAGGTCGTCCTCCGTAAACGCAAAGATAAACTTTTTGAAATTGTCAAATGCGGGCGGTGTGCTGCCTGACTGTTGAAGCGTTGTATCACAGATAATGCTGTGGTTTTGCCAAGCTCGTAAATAGTTCAATAATAACGTACAGCGTGGTCTTTTTGCCTTTTAGCTCCCGGCTCGGGGTTTTTTTTGTATCTTTCGGGTGCAAACCAACATGTCTATGGTCTCCAAAGTGTCAGAAGGCATTGAAATTAGTGTAGAAACATTCTACCAGCCAGACTACTCCAATCCCTTGCAGTCTGAGTTTATGTTTGCTTACCGTATATCAATTGAAAACAAGAATAATTTTCCCGTAAAACTGCATCGCCGGCACTGGCAGATTTTTGACAGCAATGGGCAAAACCGCGAAGTTGACGGTGAAGGGGTAGTGGGTGTGCAGCCAACGCTCAACCCCGGTGAAAAATACCAGTATGTAAGTGGATGCAACCTGCGCACTGAAATGGGCCGTATGATAGGCACCTACGAAATGGAAAACCTAAGCACCAAGAAAAAATTTGAAGTAGCCATTCCCTCCTTTGAAATGGTAGTGCCGTTTAAAAATAATTAGACACTAATCAGCCGCGAATGGGAGCGAATGGGGGCTAAGTTTGCGGAATTACAGCGGCGATCCATTTTCTTTACACAGATGCGCAGATTGGTTCACGCCCTCCACATTTATATTTCCACGTTATCCGTTTTCTTTCGAATTTGATGCATAGCTGATTCACTCATTGAGGCTATTGTCTTTTCCAACAATTCGCAGCTCCGGCGCATGACAAGTTAAATTGCATCCATATTAGCGGCCTATTCGTTCTTATTAGCGTTCAATTCGCGCACCATCCGTATATTTGCAGCCTTCATGAATTTGAATGTGTTGCTGGAAAAGTTTGGTAAAGATTCCCGCGTTTTTTCTATTGCGGACAGGATTACCATGTCTGCACCGCAGCAACTCTTTCTAAAAAACCTGCATGGCAGCGCTTCGCAGTTTGTAGTAGCGGCCATATTTAATCACCCTTCGTGCGCACAGATAAACCACCTTGTTGTGCTAAACGATGCCGAAGAAGCAGCTTATTTCCACAATACATTAGAAAACCTTACCAACGCGCTCGACCTTTTTTATTTTCCTTCTTCGTTCAAGAACAGAAAGAATTTTAAGCTGCTCAATTCGTCGCATGTGATGCTGCGCACAGAAGCACTTACCAAACTGAGCGGTGGTGGCAATAAAAAGATCATTGTTACCTACCCGGAAGCCCTGTTTGAAAAATGTGTGCTGCCAAAAACCTTGTCTGAAAACATCATCCGCATAAAAAACGGCGATGTGCTGGACATCAGTAAGCTGCTGTTGCAGTTTGATGATTATGGCTTTACCAAAACCGATTTTGTATACGAGCCCGGCCAGTTTGCCATCCGCGGTGGTATACTCGATATCTATTCTTTCGGCAATGAAAAACCTTACCGCGTAGAACTTTTTGGTAATGACGTGGATTCTATCCGCGTTTTTGACCCTGAAACGCAGCTTAGCGAAAGAAAATTGCTGCAGGTAACCATCATACCCAATGTAGAAACGCAGTTTGAAGACGGGGATAAAGTATCGCTCCTTGAATTTTTGCCGGAGAATACTGCGGTATGGCTGCAGGACTGGGATGTTATCAAAGAAAAAATACACACCGAAGAAGAAGACCTGGCGCTGTTTATCAACCTGCTAAAGGAACAATTGCCGCCTGTTAAAAAAACAGCTGCGGATGACGATGATGATAAGCTTGAAAAAAAGATCATAACGCCGGATGATTTTATAACAGCAGATCAAATAGAACACCAGATCAATACAAGGCACCGCATAGAATTTGGGCATCAGCCATCGGCCACCACGCTGTATGAAATTGAATTTCATACCAAAGAACAACCTGCATTTAACCGGCAGTTTGATCTACTGATTAAAGATCTGCAAAACCGGGAGGCAAAAAAATATGATATCTACCTGTTTGCAGAAAACCCCAAACAGCTGGAACGCCTGCACACCATTTTTACCGATTTAAAGGCAGCGATACAGTTAACCCCGGTGCCGGTATCTATTCACCAGGGTTTTATTGATGATGATCTGAAAATAGTGTGTTACACAGACCACCAGATATTTCAGCGTTACCACAAATACCGTGTAAAGCAGGCCTACAACAAAAACAAGGCGCTCACTTTAAGAACGCTTCGCGAACTGCAACCCGGTGATTATGTAACCCATATTGACCACGGTGTTGGTGTGTACAGCGGACTGCAAAAGATTGAAGCCAATGGCAAGCTGCAGGAAGCCGTGCGCATTATTTATAAAGACAGCGATATTTTATACGTTAACATCAACTCACTGCATAAAATAGCCAAGTTTACAGGAAAGGAAGGCTCTGTGCCCAAAGTAAACAAACTGGGCAGCGATGTGTGGAACAGGCTAAAAGAAAAGACCAAGACCAAGGTAAAAGAAATTGCGTTTGACCTGATAAAATTGTATGCGCAGCGCAAGGCGCAGCAGGGGTTTGCACATTTGCCGGATAACTATATGCAAACCGAACTGGAAGCCTCTTTCATTTATGAAGACACACCAGACCAGAGCAAGGCATCGGCCGATGTAAAAAAAGACATGGAGCTGCCGGCGCCTATGGACCGGCTGGTATGTGGCGATGTAGGGTTTGGAAAAACCGAGATAGCCGTTCGCGCAGCATTTAAAACCTGCTGCGATAATAAACAGGCCGTAATACTGGTGCCGACTACCATATTGGCATTTCAGCATTATAAAACATTCAGCGACCGGCTGAAAGATTTTCCGGTAACGGTAGATTATATCAATCGCTTCAAATCTTCCAAAGAGAAAAAAGACACACTGAAAAAACTGGAAGAAGGTAAAATAGATATCATCATTGGTACGCATTCGCTACTGGGCAAAGAAGTAAAATTTAAAGACCTGGGCCTGATGGTGATTGATGAGGAACAGAAATTTGGGGTGGCTGCCAAAGAAAAAATCAAAACACTGCGTACCAATGTAGACTGCCTTACACTAACGGCAACGCCTATACCAAGAACACTTCAGTTTAGTTTAATGGGCGCTCGCGACCTCAGCATTATTAATACACCACCGCCCAACCGCCAGCCGATACAAACAGAAATCGCCGTCTTCAATGAAGATTTTATACGGGATGCCATTTACTACGAAACGGAAAGGGGCGGCCAGGTATTTTTTATTCATAACCGGGTGCATGGGTTGGCAGAAATGGCAGGGCTGATACAAGGCCTTTGTCCTGACTTAAGCATCGGTTTTGCCCACGGCCAGCTGGAAGGGCATGAACTGGAAGAACGTATACTTGATTTTATTAACCAGAAATATGATGTGCTCATTTGCACCAATATTGTAGAAAGCGGGGTAGATATTCCCAATGTAAACACCATCATCATTAACAATGCTCACCAGTTTGGGTTGAGCGATTTGCACCAACTGCGCGGCAGGGTAGGGCGCAGCAACAAAAAGGCCTTCTGTTACTTACTGGCGCCACCGGTGAGTACATTGCCTGCTGACTCGCGTAAGCGCCTGCAAACCCTGGAGCAGCACAGCGAACTGGGTAGTGGCTTTCAGATTGCCATGCGCGATTTGGATATACGCGGTGCCGGTAACATGCTTGGCGGCGAACAAAGCGGTTTCATGGCAGAAATTGGTTTTGAAATGTACCAGAAGATATTGGATGAAGCCATACGCGAGCTGAAACGCACTTCGTTCCGCGAAGTATTTAAAGAAGAAATTCAAAAGCAGGAAGATTTTGTGCAGGATTGCACCATTGATACCGACCTGGAAATACTGATTCCGGATAGTTATGTAGAAAGCATCACCGAAAGATTATCATTATACACCCGGCTGGATAACTGCGATACCGAAGAAGAACTACAGGATTTTCACCGCGAAATGATTGACAGGTTTGGGCCCATACCCAACCAGGTGGAAGACCTGTTTACTACCGTGCGATGCCGTAAGCTGGCCGTGGACCTGGGCTTTGAAAAAATGAGCCTGAAAGATGAAACATTGCGCTGTTATTTTATCAACCGGCCTGATTCACCTTATTTTGAATCGGACATATTCAAGAACACCCTTGACTTCTTGCAGAAACATACCAATAAAGCCAAATTGAAACAGGTGGGCAAACTCTTTTTACTGGTAGTGAATGATATAAAAACCATGGAGGCCATGCTGCAGTTTTTGCAAAGAATGCACAAAACAGTTCTTAGTTCGGAAGTTCTATAGTTCGAGGGTTCGTTGAGCGAACTGATAAACTACCGAACCATGAACTTTGGAACTTTTTATAAATCTTTCTCCATTACATAATGCGGAATGGTAACTTCTGTGAACTCGCCACCGGAGATGTGGTAGCCCTGCTTTTCGTAAAAACCGGCGGCGGTTTTGCGGGCATGCATGAGTAGTTTTCTGTAGCCCATATCGCGCGCAATATTTTCGGCAAAGTTCATGAGGGCACGGCCAATACCCTTGCCCTGCACATTGTTCATGACTGCCATTTGTCGCAAACGCGCAATCTGTTCAGATTGTTTAATGAGCATGCAGCAGCCCAACATACGTTCGTCTTCAAATGCGCCAATCAGGATTTCGTCTTTTTCTTTTTCCAGCTCTTCCGGGGTAAAACTCAGGCCAAGCGGTTTGCGGAGTATATCCATACGCATCTGAACCATTTGCTGGTATTCCTTTGTGCCGTGATCTATAATCTTTAATGCCATGCAGTTAGTGGTTAAATATTGGGATTGCCCCAATTTACAAAGAAATTGCTGATATTTTGAATTAAGTAATGTTTCAATTTGGTTATTTACAAGATGGTTTAACTCCAAACACAAAAATGAACTAACAATTATCGGCGTGCTTATTACAACCAGCAATGAAACCGTATTCAAAGTGCTGATTTGCCCTTCAATAATCTGTGAATGAGCGATTTCTTTTGCATTGAATACATTATTTTTGGAGCATGTGGCCTGTTTGTAAAAAAGAATTCCGGCAATTTTTCAGCAGTCTTACGGGTATAATAGCCCTGGCGGTTTTTTTACTGCTCAATGGTTTATTTCTTTTTGTTTTCCCTGACAGTAATATGCTTGATTTTGGGTACGCAACACTCGATAAGTTTTTCGAACTGGCGCCCTGGATACTTACTTTTCTGGTACCCGCAATTACCATGCGCAGCCTGGCCGATGAATTTAAAGGCGGCACGTATGAAATATTGCAGACAAAGCCACTGGGTTACGGGCAGGTAGTGGGCGGTAAATACCTGGGTTGTTTGCTCATTGTGGTTATGGCTTTGCTGCCAACCCTGCTGTATGCATTTACCATGCAGGCGCTTAGCGGAGAAAATGCAGGTATAGATGTGGGCGGCATTACAGGGTCATATATTGGATTGTTTTTTCTGGCCGCCGTTTTCACCGCCATTGGCATTTGCTGCAGCAGCCTTACCACCAATGCCGTTATTGCTTTTATTGTGAGCGCGTTTGCATGCTTTATATTATATATGGGGTTCAATGCCATCAGCCGCATTGCAGCGCTGGCCTCGGGTGCAGATTATTACATAGAAATGATGGGTATCGATTTTCACTACCGCAGCATCAGCCGCGGGGTAATAGACGGCAGAGACATTGTATATTTTACCAGCCTGATAGCCTTCTTTTTGTTGTTTACGCAACGCAACCTCATTAAACGCAGGCCCTGAATGAAAAAATTGCTGGCTACAAAATACTGGTGGATAGTATTACTTGCCTTACTGGTGCTGGTAAACATGGCAGTTTCGCTTGTTTCTGTACGTGCGGATCTTACAGCAGAAAAGAGATATACGCTTTCATCGCCCACCAAAAAAATGTTGCAGTCGCTGGATAGCCAGGTAAACATTACGGTTTTTCTCGACGGCGAACTGCCCAAGGATTTCAAAAAACTGAAAAACAGCACAACCCAACTGCTGCAGGAGTTTAAAGAAAGCGGTAAAAGCAAGATCAGGTTTGCATTTGAAAAACCCGGTACGGGTATGAGCGATTCTGCCAAAGGTTACTTTCTTGATTCCATTGCCAGCCTGGGTATTAAACCATATACCATACAGGCACAGGTAAAAGAGGGCGAAGGTTCAGAACAACGGCAGGTAGTACCGGGCGCATTGCTTAGTTACAGGGGCAGGGTTACGGCAGTTGATCTATTATCTGGCCAAAGCTCTGCATTAGATGAAACCAGCATCAACCGCGTAGAGGCCACACTTGAATACAAATTTGCCAGCGCCATACAAAAACTGATTACCGATTCAATGCCGGTGGTAGGTTATCTGCTGGGCAACGGAGAAGTTTTTTCAGACCGCATCAAAGATCTTATCAATAACAACCTCAGAAAAAAATACGGCTTTGCGTTTTTACCGATAGACAGCGTGCCCGCCATTCCATCAGTATTTAATGCGCTGCTCATTAATAAACCCACGCAGCCATTTACAGATGAACAAAAGTTAAAGCTGGATCAGTATACCATGCAGGGCGGCAAAATACTCTGGATGATTGACAACCTATATGCAGAAATGGATAGCCTGCAGCGATCACAAAATGAATTCATTGCTTTTGACCGCGGCCTCCAATTGGAAGACCTGTTATTTAAATATGGTGTGCGCATTAATCTTGACCTGGTGCAGGATCTTAATTGCGATAAGATACCCTCGGTGGTGGGCAATATTGGTGGTAAGCCGCAAATTCAGTTGTTGCCCTGGCCGTATTTTCCACTGTTGCTGAGCAACAACAGCCATCCCATAACAAAGAACCTTGACCTGGTATTATCGCAGTTCCCCAATAGCATTGATACGGTAAAAGCAGAGGGTATTAAAAAAACTTACCTGCTCACTACTTCAGACGCATCGCGCATTTTAAATACGCCGGCCAAAGTTTCGTGGACGAGTATACAGAATGAAGAAGATATAAAGACTTTCAACAAATCATACGTTCCCATTGCCATATTGCTGGAGGGTAAATTTAATTCGCTTTATGCCAACAGGGTAAGCACGGCTATACAACAACAACTGGCTGCTGCGCAACAACCCTTCCGCGCAAAAAATGAAACAGACAACAAAATGATTGTGGTGGCCGATGGCGATATAGCGTTAAACTTTGTTTCACAAACTGAAGGTGCGCTGGGCATGGGCGTAAACCCGTATACCAAATCAAGGTATGCCAACAGCGAGTTTATCATGAACTGCGTAGAATACCTGGTAGATAAATCTGGCATCCTGGAGACCCGCAATAAAGACATCACACTCCGCCTGCTCGACAAACGAAAGCTGGAAACCGGTAAATCAACCTGGCAACTTATCAATGTGGTGCTACCATTGCTGCTGGTTATTTTCTTTGGAGGCTTGTACCAGTTCATGCGCAAAAGAAAATACAGCTAGGTTGATTTAGTCTTGTGTTGAGTGCTTTAAATTGTTGTAAGTGTTGAGTGTTAAGTGTTGAGTGCATTTACCGCGGCTATTTGAAAATCTAATCTGCGGCTGAATATTTATGTTGAGTGTTGGGTGTTAAGTGTTGAGTGTTCGCTAAGCCAGTCTGGAGGCAATGCAAAAGCATCCTGTAAATCCTTCTAACCCTACAAAATCCTGGTTCAGACAAATAATCTGCGCATCTGCGGCTCAATAGCGTTGGTGAGAACACCAACAACGTAGGTAGGTACCTCATGTTCCGTAGGAACATTTTATAGGTAGCAATGGTATCTGGCAAACGATGCAGTCTGTAGGACTGCTATATGCAACAGCCCGCGCAAAGCATAATGCGTACCTACGGCACGCCAACGATATGGAAATCTTTTTCTACCTATAAAATGTCCTTACAGGACATATCCCCGCTGTTAAAACAATCTGCGCATCTGCGGCAAAATATTGCGTTGTGTTGGATGTTGCGTGTTGTGTGTATGTTCGCCAAGCTGGCATTTTGCCCTATCTTTACCGTCATACAATTAATCAATGACAAGAGAGCAGGTAACTTATTTGGTATTTGGAATTGCATTAGTATTGGCGCTGATTTTTGATTTGGGTTTGCTGAGTAAAAAATCGTCTGTTGTTTCTACAAAGAAGGCCCTTATTCAAACCATTTTCTGGGTATTACTGGCGCTGGGCTTTGGTGTGGTGATTGCTTATGAGGTAGGCAATACACTGGCGTTGGAATACCTGAGTGCCTACCTGATGGAGTGGAGCCTTAGCATAGACAATATTTTTGTATTTATACTCATCTTCACTTTTTTTGGCGTTAAAGAAACCCATTATGCGCGCGTACTGTTGATTGGTATTTTAACGGCCATTGTGCTGCGCATTATTTTTATTACGGTGGGTATAGAACTGGTGGAACGCTTTCGCTGGATATTGTACGTTTTTGGGGTGATACTGGTGTTTACCGGCTATAAGATGTTTACGGCAGATAAAGACCAGGAAATAGACCTGGAACAAAACCGGGTGTATAAATTATTGAAAAAGTTTTTGCCTATTACCAATGAAGAACATGGCGTGCACCTGACGGTAAAAATTAACGGCAAACGGTTTTACACAAAAATATTTGTAGTTATTATTATGCTGGCTACCATTGATGTATTGTTTGCGCTGGATTCTATACCTGCGGTATTTGCCATTTCGCAAGACAGGCTGGTGGTATATACTTCTAATATTTTTGCCGTACTGGGTTTGCGTTCGCTGTTCTTTTTACTCAAAGGCGCGGTAGACAAATTCAGCCACCTGCAGCAGGGCATTGCCATCGTGCTTATTTTTATTGGGCTTAAAATGCTCGCAGAAATACCATTTATCGGCATTCATGTACCTGTATATATATCACTCATTGTGATTGTAGTTTGCCTGGCCGGTGCAATTGTTTATTCTATGCAGGTTGCGCAAAAGAATGAAGAAACGGATTAACTCATATTTTACTAACTCTCTTTGTGTACAGCATTGAACAGATAGCCACAATTATAAAGGGTAAATGGTTGCAACAAGGTACTGCCGCCACTATTGAATATCTGCTGCCAGATAGCAGGAAGCTGCTTTTTCCCGCCACATCACTTTTTTTTGCATTGAAAGGCCCTCGGCGCAACGGTCATGCATTTTTACCGGAGGCCTATGAGAAGGGCGTGAGAAGTTTTATTGTATCGGAAGAAACGGGTGTTGCATTACCGGCCGATGCCAATGTGATACTGGTAAAAGATGTATTACAGGCATTACAGTTATTGGTAGCGTGGCACCGTAAACAATTTTCATACCCCGTAATTGGTATAACCGGTAGTAATGGCAAAACCATTGTAAAAGAGTGGCTGAACCAGTTGCTGGAAGAAAAATATGCCATTGTTAGAAGCCCCAAAAGTTATAACTCGCAAATAGGTGTACCGTTGAGCGTATGGCAGATGAACAGTCATCATACCCTGGGGTTGTTTGAAGCCGGTATTTCTCAAAGCGGGGAAATGGACAAACTGGAAAAAATTATTCAGCCAACCATCGGCATTTTTACCAATATTGGAGAAGCGCACAGCGAGGGATTTTTTAACCTCCGCCAGAAAGTGAAGGAAAAACTGCAGTTGTTTACACATGTACAAACACTTATCTATTGCAGCGATTATCCAGACATCAATGCAGGTGTTGCAGACCTGATACAACAATTGCGCAACCACCCGAAAGATAAATTGGAACTGTTTACCTGGAGCACAAAAACAGGCGCCACCTTTCGCATTAGTTCTTTACTGAAAGATGAAGCCTTTACCTATATCACCGCTGTATACAAGGAGGAAGAGCTGTCTTTTAAAATACCTTTTACAGACGATGCTTCGCTTGAAAATGTTATTACCTGCTATTGCACACTGCTGCACCTGGGTACGGATAACCGTTATATTCAGCAACATATCACCCAGCTGAGGCCGGTAGCCATGCGCCTTGAATTAAAAAAAGGAATTAATAATTGTTCTATTATTAACGACAGCTATTCTGCTGATCTGAGCTCGCTCAAGATTGCGCTCGATTTTCTGGCCAGGCAACAACAGCATATCCGCAAAACCATTATTCTTTCTGATATACCCGAAAGCGGCCGTAGCGATAAAGAACTTTACCAGCAGGTAGCCGCCACCCTGCGCGAAAAGGGCATCAGCCGTTTTATTGGCATCGGTCCCCAGCTACTGAAACATAAAACACTTTTTGAAGCGGAAGGGGTACCGGAAATTCATTTGTATGCCGGCACAGAAGGATTTAAAAAAGATTTTTACCACCTGAAATTTCAGAGCGAAACCATTTTACTAAAAGGTGCCAGGGCATTTGAATTTGAACAACTACTGCCGTTGCTTGAGCAGAAAGTACACCAAACAGTATTAGAAATAAATCTTACTTCGGTATTGCATAATTTACAGCAGTACCAATCGGTGTTGCAGCCATCCACCAAAATAATGGCCATGGTAAAGGCATCGTCATACGGCAGCGGCAGTTACGAAATTGCCAGCCTGCTGCAATTTCATAAAGTAGATTACCTGGCGGTAGCGTATGCAGATGAAGGGGTGGAACTGCGCAAAGGCGGCATCAGCCTGCCCATTATGGTGATTAACCCGGAGAGCAGTACGTTTGATACGTTGGTGCAGTTTAACCTGGAGCCTGATATCTGGTCTTTTCAACTGTTGCGTGCATTTGATGAATACCTGAAAAAAGAAGGACTGCAGCAATATCCCGTGCACATAGAACTGGAAACCGGTATGAACCGCCTGGGGTTTGATGTGAATGAAATGCCTGCACTGGCCCAGCAACTGGCCGACGGCAATTGCAAAGTGCAATCTGTTTTCACCCACCTGGTGGCCAGTGAAGATCCGGAGAATGATACTTTTACTTTACTACAGGCAGATAAATATTTTTCCGCAACACGTTTCTTACAGGAAAAACTTGCCTACCCGTTTTTACAACACATGGCCAATTCTGCAGCTATATTGCGCTACCCGCAATTGCAACTGGATATGGTAAGGCTGGGCATCGGCTTGTATGGAATTGACAGCGCAGCCACCCACCGGCTGAACCTGAAAGAAGTATCTTCGCTTAAAACCACCATTGCCCAGGTAAAACATTTGAAAAAAGGAGAGACTGCGGGCTATGGAAGAAAAGGAATTGCCACACGCGACACCGTTATTGCCACTGTACGGCTGGGCTATGCAGATGGTTATTCAAGAAGCCTGAGCAACGGCAAAGGCAAGATGCTGGTAAATGGAAAACTGGCGCCGGTTATTGGAATTATTTCTATGGATATGACAATGCTCGACGTAACAGATGCTGGTCATGTACAGGAAGGCGATGAGGTAATAGTTTTTGGGCCACGTTTATCTGTACAGGAAGTGGCAGCATGGGCAAATACGATACCCTATGAGATCATGACAGGTATTTCGCAAAGGGTAAAGCGGGTATATTTTGAGGAATAGTAAGGATCTCTGATCGCGGATGTGATGATGGCTGATTTTTTACGCGGTGACGTCTACACTCCCGCATCTCTTCTTTAAATACCGGCGACAGAAAGTAAGACCAAAAATAACGAGTTTTGTATGGCGATTTATACCTTGCATGCGCCGATAAATTATCACACCTGCCTGCGGGCAGGCAGGTTTTCACATTTCCACATTAGCACATTACTCCATGAAAGTAACTGGTTTTAGTTTTATTAGGAATGCAGTTAAATACCAATACCCGGTAAAGGAATCAATTTTATCGTTATTGCCCCTGGTAGACGAATACATTATTGCAGTAGGCAATTCAGAAGATGGCACGCGTGAAATGATTCAGTCTATTGCTTCAGACAAAATAAAAATTATTGACACGGTATGGAATGAATCTTTGCGTACCGGGGGCATAGTACTGGCCGATGAAACCAACAAAGCTTTCCAGGAAGTTCCCGCAGATACAGACTGGGCGTTTTACCTGCAGGGAGATGAATGCCTGCATGAAAAAGATTACCCGGTTATACGCGCTGCCATGGAAAAATACTTACATGACAAACGGGTAGACGGGCTGTTGTTTAAATGGTTACATTTTTATGGTAAGTACAATTATATTGGCACGGGTAGAAGATGGTACCGTAAAGAAATACGCATCATACGAAATAACAAAGACATTATTTCATGGAAAGACGCGCAGGGTTTCAGGTTTAAAAATGAAAAGAAGCTGCGGGTAAAAGAAATTGATGCACAAATCTATCATTATGGCTGGGTAAAACCGCCGCAGGTATCGTATAAAAAAGGATTGGCCTTTAAAGCCATGCATGACCCTTCTTTTACACCCACTGCAGAAGATGAAAAAAAGGAATTTGATTATTTCCTGAATATAGATCGCCTGGACCAGTTTACCGGCACCCACCCGGCAGCCATGCAGGAAAGAGTTAAACATACCGACTGGGAGTTTGATTTTGATACCACGCAAAAAGGTTTCAAAAACATGAAACTGAAACACCGCATCAGCCATATTATAGAAGATCTCACTGGCTACCGCCCGGGCGAGTATAAAAACTACATTAAAGTGTAGCGCTTGGTATTTTCTGCTGCTACACGGCAGTACAATGTAAATTATGTATGGTTGAAAGCAACAGAATAAACAGCGTTCAATTACTAAGGGCGGTAGCGGTGTTGCTGGTGGTTCATTGCCATGTGTTGGATTTTCAGCTCTATTACAAACAGATTGCCCTTCAGCAACGTTTTTTTTACCTGCAGAATTTTGGTGCCGCCGGCGTTGATATTTTTTTTGTGATCAGCGGGTTTATCATTACTATCATTTCAACAAAATACATCAATGGCAAAGCGGGATATTTCTTTCTGAAAAGAATGATACGTGTAATACCGCTGTATTGGCTGGCTACCTTGCTTATTAGCTGCTTTTCCTATGTTTATTGGCACAAACTACAAAGTATACACGCAGTGCTGGCTACATTGGTATTCTTTCCGTTTTTAAATGCTGTTCCTAACGCACACCCTTTATTGTTTCAGGGTTGGACGCTGTCGTTTGAACTCATCTTTTATATGGTTACGGCACTCGCCATGTTATCTGGCAAAAGAACCTATATGCTGATGACCATTGTTTTTTTTACAGCCTGCCTGTTGCTGCACCATTTGTTGGGTATAAACAATGTGGTCATTCATTTTTTGGGAAATGGCATCATGCTTGAATTTTTATTGGGTGTGCTGGCAGGGATGGTTTTCTTAGCCCGTATACGGGTGCCGCGCCAGCTTGCCATGCTTATTTTTCTTTGCGGTATTGCAGGTTTTTTTGCCAGCCTGGTGTGGGGGTATGGAAATATCAGCGAAGCACCGGCTACTATTGATGGCACATTATCGCTGCGGCGGAGTATTGTATGGGGTGTGCCTGCAGCATTGCTGGTAACCGGCCTGGTACTGCGCGAGAAAGCACAACCAATGCATGTGCCTTTATTTTGGATAGCTATCGGGAATGCCTCCTATTCCATTTATTTATTGCATCCTTTTGTGCTGCAGTTTATATACAACCGGCATATGAATCCAGTACTTCAAATACTACCCCCGGATATGCAGGTATTGGTGGGCATGGCCACAGCTATAGCGGGCGGGTACCTTTTTTACCGTTTTGTGGAACTGCCACTGTTGCGCTGGTTCAATAGCCGTTTTCAGCTTGGTGGCCGGCAAAAAAATGCCGCGGTAAACCGGTTGTAATTTTAACAAGTGCCGGTCCACCCAAACTCTCCACTGCCGGTGAAACCATTATATTTGCCAATTAAAAAGCAACCGGTGAAGGGAAGAAATATTGTATTGCTGATCCTGCTCATACTTTTTGTAGATCAAGCGCTGAAATTTTGGGTAAAGACACATATGCCGCTGAGCGAGGATTGGGATCAATACCATGCCATGCTCACCCCGTATGACCGCGGCCTCCGCCCGCTAGGTGGTAGCTGGTTTCAGATATATTTTGTAGAGAACTCAGGTATGGCCTGGGGTTGGGAACTGGGCGGCAGTTGGGGCAAGATGGCGCTCACCCTTTTTCGTTTGGTAGCAGTCATTGCCGGTGTTTTCATTCTTCGCAATTTTATCAGCAAAAAATACCACCGCGGCTTTATCATTTGTGCATCTTTGATATTTGCCGGCGCACTGGGCAATCTCATAGACAGTATGTTCTATGGTATGATATTCGATGAAAGCACCCGTTTTCACGTAGCACAATTGTTTCCGCCCAAAGGGTACGCAGGGTTTCTGCATGGCAAGGTGGTAGACATGTTATACTTTCCTATCATAAAAGATAAATTATTGCCAGACTGGGTGCCATTTATTGGTGGCGAACGATTTACTTTCTTCAGTCCGGTTTTTAATATTGCCGATGCAGCCATATCTACCGGCGTAATTGCCATACTGGTTTTTCAACGCCGCTTTTTTAAAAAGGAAGATGAGGATCAGCATTCGGTGGTAGAAACCAATACGCCTGTTAATGATAATGTACAGGTGTTGTAAAACATTTGTAATTTTAGCCCGATACTTTAACCAACCTTTCTAACCATTACGTCGTATCAAAACTGATAATGGCTTGAAAATGATTGTTCCCCTGCTGTTTTTTGCCATGTTGCCCTTTTCAACTACCGGATCTTGTTAAGATAAAATAATAAAAATGAAGTATTTACATCGTTTATTGGCGTTATTATTTATCAGTGCGGGCATTTTTTCATGCCAGAAAGAATACAGTATAGAAAATGTGTCTGGTGCTAATAACCCTACAGCCCAATGGGAGTTTAAAGAAGGCGGCGTACAATTTAAAGGCCCCATAGATACGGTTTCCGTTGATACCATTGGTACCTATACGTTCATGACCCTTGTTGGCCGGTCAGAAGACGGCAGTGCCCAAATGACCTTGCAGGTATTTGGCGCCGCGCTTAAACCCGGCACCTACAAAACACCCTTCAGCCTGTTTGCTTATATCAAAGGCGGTACTACGGTATACCAGACTGATCAAACGCTTACCGACTCCTTCACTATCGTAATTGCAAAAGCAGACAGTACCGGCATTTCCGGAACATTTAGTGGTAAGGCCAGCGGCAAGCTAATCGTAGACGGAAAATTCTCTGCACCGCTTAAATCAACCAGCCCGGTTACACCACCAGCGTCTACCGACAGCGGACAGGTGGTGTTATGGAGTAAGGCCGGATGTGGCGGCGGTACCAGCACCACACCTATCAGTATTACCGTAAATGGCAAGGCCGGTCAGATTACAGCATTTGGCGCAGAACCCACATCCTGCACGGCCCCAGGTTCGTATGTTGTTAAACTGCCTGTGGGTTCTTACCCATGGAAAGCTAAATGTGGTACTGATTCTATTTCAGGAACGGTTACGGTTACAAAAGGCGGCTGTACCAAGGCGGAAGTTAATGTTACGGCGCCGCCAGTAGTTACAGGTGATTATTTCCCGATCACCACCGGGTCTAACTGGGCAAGTTTGTATGAAGGCGGTGTGGCTTCAGATAGTACAGCCACTTTAAGCAACGGCAGAACCGCCACCATTAATGGCAAGCCTTATACAGTTTTTGCCTATACCGATTATGCGTTTCAATACGATGATACATTGTATTACCGTAAAGATGGCGCGGGCACTTATTACCAGGGTTACCCTGCTAATAACCAATTTATGCCTTTTGATACGCCCACCGCATTTGAGTATGTAATGCTGAGTGAGAACCAGTCTGTATTTCCTGTAACCACGCTTACCGGCACAGTAGGCGGAATTCCGGTAACTGCAAAGATTGAAGGAAAAATACTGGAGAAAAATGTAAGTGTAACCGTGAGTGGCCAACCATTTGCCAACGTTATTAAAACAAGAGTAAGCTTTTCAACCGTAGTAGCGGGAGCCACCACAGAATTCTATCGCATCGAACAATGGTTTGCAAAAGGCATCGGCGTCATTAAATTCCTGGAATATGTAACGCCTCCTTTTAGTACTCCTGATTACACTTCTAATATTATAAGGTATTCTATTAAATAGTTGAATTCACCAATGTAACGTCCCGGTTGTGAAAACAGCCGGGATTTTTTTGTGCAATGCTGGTACCCGTCTGACCTCCCGGTCTGACGCCCATGGCGCAGTACCATGATAGTAGCCGTCAGACCAGGAGGTCAGACGGTAGTGCGTTTATCAAAGCATACAACACTCAACACGCAACACAATTCTTCCATCAGACCGGGAGGTCAGACGGTAAAACACCCAAAACGCACACAACACTTAACACTCAACACTCAACACAATTCTTCCATATACAACACTCAACACCCAACACAATTCTTCCGTCAGACCAGGAGGTCAGACGGTAAAACACCCCAAACGCACACAACACTTAACACTCAACACTCAACACAATTCCTACGTCAGACGGGCGAGCAACCACCAACAAAATTAAACCCCGCCTGGAAAAGCGGGGTTTTGTACAACGTAAGCTGAAATGTTCTAACCAGGCCGAAGCCATCAACTGCGGGGAACGTGACAACAACCATGGTCATATAACAATTTACGGGTACTCATCAACAACTCTTCATGGTCTTTACCATTGACATGAGAGTAAGCGTCTTTACAATTTTATTTTTATTACTTTTTTATTAATGACGGTATTGCCAGATGACACCTGTAACTGGTAATGGCCATTGCTGAGTCCGCCAAGACCCGGCATCAATATTTTACGCATGCCCTGTTGCAGGGGTTCTTTTTGTTGTTTTATTAACCGGCCAAAATTGTCGAACAATGAAATAACAATGGTTCTTTCTGTTGATGAAATGGCATCAAACGATATATACTCATCAAAAGGATTGAGCAACGAACGTATACCGAAACTTACATTGCCTGCATACAAACTGATTACATGGCTGTAAGAAAAACCGGTAGGGCTTACAATTTTAAGGCGGTAATAAATTACGCCGGCCAGCTGCTCGACATCTGTAAATGAATACGTTTGTGCCTCACCGTTGGTAGCAATACCTTCTACCGTTCCTTTTTTCTGAAAATGGATGGCATCGGTACTTTTTTCTACTTCTACATACATGCCGGGCACTTCTTTAATGGTGGCCCAGGACAGTTTTGCAAAATCATTTATCACTTTGCCATTGAATGCCGTCAGTTGATCGCCGGGTAAAGTGGTGCAGGTACTTGTTAATACAGTAATGGTGGTAGCAGCGTTGAACGAGCAACCGGGGTCGTTAAGGTTAAGCGACGTAGACGCTACTTTTATACGGAACATGGCATTGTTTAACGAAGCATCTGCCAGAAAACTTGGGTAGGTGGCGGTGTATTGCCATTGGCCCGCTACCGATACCGGGGTGCCGGTACCTGAGATACCGGTGTTGGTCCAGGTGGCGCCGCCATTGATACTTTTTTCCCACCTCCAGTAAATATAATTGGGGAAGTAACAATTGATCACGCTGCTCATATCTACCTGGTTACCCACGCACACCGTAACATTAGGAGAAGGGTTCAGGGTAAGATTAGGCATACAGGTGGCAAGTGCAATGTCATCTATTGCCCAGTCGTTACCACCCCCGCCCGGTGCGTTGTTACGTATCATGGCGGTCAATGAAGTTTGTAATGGGCCGGTTAAATAAGTAAATCCTTTTTTTATCCATTGACCGTTATAAGCAATATCGCCCGTAGTATAGTAATCGATACCGTTAATGGCGAGGGTAAGATTGGGTTTTACGCCAGATGAGTCGCCCGGTGCAGTGGGTATATAACCTGCGCCGCCCGTAGCGCCCCTGCCATTGGAATCGCATCCGCATTTGGAACAAATATTTCTTATCCAAACTGAAAATTCATAGTAGGTATTAGGGCAGAGACCTGTAATGGTTTGGTTGAATGCAGAGTCTATTCGGTAACTGGCGTTAATCACCAGCATATAGCCGCCATTGTTTTTTGTAACTGTATCTGCGGGAGGATTACCCAATGCGGGGCTCACAGCACCCGTATGATCACCAATGATATCCCAAACAGAAAACACCCGGTGAGATGTAGGTGAGGGGTCGGGCTTCGGCCATGAGTTGATGGTTGAATAACCTAAACCCGCGGTACTGGTATTATTAGAGATGCCGTAATAGTAGTCGTTGGGCATATTAGAAGCAAACGATGCATAGGTATAACTGGGAGGCACATTCGCAGATACGCCGCGGTTTTTGTTTTTACCTGCGCCAAAGGTTCCGTTAAATTCGGTACCCAGTGCGTTGGCGCCAACAGAGTTGGCGCAAAGCCCGTAATTGCTGAAAATGGCTATCCAATCCAGCGGAAAAAAACTGGTGCTGATGGGGTTCGATCCATTTTTATACGTAACTGCACCGCCACCCACATCAATTTTAGCGCCTAGTGCGGCGGTAATTCTTATTTTGTAAGACGCTACCATGATGCAGGTGCCGCTGTAAAAGGAAGGCTTGTCGCTGTTTTTTATTTGTCCTCTTCTGAAAGGAGTCGCCTGTTTTCCGGCACTGGGGTTAAAGCCCAAATGTATTTTTATATTGCCACCGGTGATCACACCGGCATCGTCTGCTGCAGCATCTGTAAATGCTTTGTAAATTTTTCCTTCATTGGTAAGTACTGCCAGACTGCCGGGTATGTAAGAGGTGCCGGCCGGAATGGTATCATAAAAAGCGCAACTGTCCAGCGTACCAGATTTTACCACAAAGGTGGCTCTTATCTGAAGGGTATCGCCGGGCTCCATTGTGCCGCCGGAGTTTCCCTTTGTTATGTTGATGTAGCTTTTACCATAGTCGACTGTCTGGGCTGCTATGGGTAATGAGAAGCAGAATGAAATAAATAGTACAGTAACGTACGTAATACGGTGTAGATGTGGTTTCATAGATACAGATTTCTATTATCGGGGTCACGGGTCCTATTCATCCGTCTCTCCAAAAATAGCTATTCTGCCAATGAAACGCAATCGTACTAGTACTACGTTTATTTAGAGCCAACCGCAGTATTTTTATTTTCTTATGTACCTGATAATCAATTTTTAGGTTAAAAAAACTGGACTGTCAATTCGTAGGATGCAAGCTTACATGCACTCTAAGGTCATCAGGTTTAAGGTGTTTATTTTGCTTAAATATTTCCTTTATTTATGGTAAGTGTAATTTGTCTGTTGACTTTATTGTGTTCTCTTAATCAGATTTGATTATTTTTTTGATGATGGATTCATTCTGCCATTCAATTTTTACAAAATAGGTGCCTGCGCTTATTGAACCCAGGTCTTGTATTTTTAGCGGGTTCACACCTTTTACAAATTGCTGCTTGTACGTTTTTACTGCACGACCATACATATCAAAAATGGTGGCCCTTATGTCTCCATCGGCTGGTATAATTACATTGCAAGCCACCGAGCTGCTGAAAGGGTTTACCAGATTGTTTACAGAAAAATGCAGTTTGCCTACACTCAGCGCAATCGTTTTGCTGTATTTAAAGCTGGCGTTTTCAATTAATTTGATGCGGTAATACGCAATATCGGTCATCTCTGCCGGGTCTGTGAAAGCGTACGCTGCGTTGCCATTGAGTGCGGTTGATATCCGTTTTCCTATCATGGTAAAGTGAATGCCATCGGTGCTTTTTTCTATCTCGTAATATTCTTTACCGCTGCCGTTTACGGTTGTCCATTGAATGGCAGCGTTATTATTTTGTAAGGCACCGGTAGTAGTTATAAAATCTGTTTTTAATAACCACATACAATTGTTTACATACACCTTAACGGTTCTTGCAGCCAGGAACGAACAATTGGTATCTGCCAGGTTGCCCGCAGAACTGGCCACCCGCAGCCTGAAAATATTATTATGGGTAGATGAATCACCTAAAAACGATGGGCCAACAGCTGTGTATTCAAATTCTGAACCATTGAATACTGGTGAAATGGTACCGTTGCTGGTAAAGGCAGTGGGCGTAAAATGAGCGCCGCTATCTGTACTTCTTTCCCAGATATAATAGGTATAGTTATCAAAATAACTTCTCACTACGGCAGATATGGATGCACCGTCTGCATAACATATTTTTAAAAGCGGGTCGGCCGGGTTTACTTCCAGCACAGGTGTACACGAAGCAACGCCAATGTCGTCTATCGCCCAGTCGTTACCGCCGCCGCCCGGTGCATTGTTACGGATATTAATGATCATCTGTGTTTCAGACGGGCCGGTGCGGTACGTAAAGCCCTTCTTTACCCACTGGCCTGTATAAGGCATATCGCCCGTGGTATAGTAATCGTATCCGTTGATGTTGAAAGTAAGATTGGGGTGTACGCCGGAAGAATCGCCCGGTCCTGTTGGTACATAACCAACTGTAGACGGTGCAACGCCCGCTGAATCGATACCGCATTTGCGACATACATTCCTGAACCACGCAGAATATTCATATGATGTATTGGGGCATAGGTTCCTTACCGTGTCAAGAAATGCCGTGTCTGTTCTGTACGATGCATTGATGACTACCATATAACCACCGCTCTGGCCGTTGTTGACATCGGCAGGCAGGTTACCTGCCAGCGGATCTGCTGCGCCGGTATGGTCGCCTATGATATCCCATACGGCAAATACACGGTGCGCACCTACGGGGTCGTTAGGGTCAATAGAATAGCTGGCAGGCGCAGTGCTTCCGCTGGTATTATTAGAAAGACCGTAATAATAGTCGCCGGGTGCCGACGGGGTAAACGGCGCGTAAGTATAATTAGATGGTACGTTGGCTGATGGCGCACGGTCTTTTGTATTGCCGGAACCAAAGGTGCCGCCATTTTCTGAGAGGATGCCATTGCCCCCCACAGTATTGGTACAAATGCCATAGTTCTTGTATACCAGTGCCGTTACCGCCGGAAAATTGATGGTAGTAGGCGTTCCTGCACCATTGGAATAAGTAAGACTTCCCCCGCCTACGCTGATGGGTGTACCAAAGGCTACAGCCCCTACAATTACACGGTAAGATACAATTACCATAAACCTGCTGCCGGCCACTGGCCTGTCGGTACTGTTTATGATGCCGCCCAATGTTTCGGTGGCGCCGATGCCCAGGTTAAAATGTACGTTTGTGCCGGTTACCGTGGCAGGATCGCCATCTGCGCCATCTGTCCATTGTTTGTATATTTTTCCTTCGTTGGTCAATAACCGCAATGTATTGGGAACGTAACTGGTATTGGCCGGAATGATATTGGTGAATGACGGGTTGAATGCAAAATTACTTCTAACGGCAATGGTAGTACGCATTTCAAGTTCATCGCCCGGTTCTATGGTACCGCCGCCAGAACCCTTGGTAATATTTACATAGCTTTTACCATAGTCGATGATGGGCGATGCCGGATCTGTAATACATATATTGAATCCCCAGGTGGTGCCGCTCATAATGGCCGAGTTGGTGAACACCCTTATGTAGTAGGTATTGCCAATGGTTAAGCCTGTGCCACCAGTAAAGAAGTATGGGTTGATGCTGTTACCGCTTACACACGCTATAGAAGTGAAACTGCCACAGCTGCCGCTTAATAATTGCAGTCTTACGCCTGCAGCAGTAAACTGTGCGCCTGCACCGCTAAGTGTAATAGTGGGGAAAGCGCCATTGGCAACAAAACTGTACCAAACCTCGGGCGCGCCAACTGCCCCGCAATCGCCCGGAATGCCGGTTGTACCGGTTGCATTTAATAATGTACCTGCTGTATTGGCGCATGCCGCCGCTGATGTTAACGGCGTAGCAGTACTGCAATTGTCATTTACAGGTGCTGGCGGGTCGGTTATACAAATACTGAAATCTGCATTGATATTGGGTATGGGGTTGTTGGTAGAAAACACCCGTACATAATAAGTATTGCCAACAGTTAAACCCGTTGGGGTATAAGTACTGGTGCCGCAACCTACAGATGTAAAGGCGCCGCAGGTACCAGACAATACCTGTATACGCGGTGTAATAAACCCAATACCTGCACTGCTGATGGTAATGGTAGGGTTGGTTCTTTGTGCTACAAATGTATACCACACATCGTACCGGTCTGTACCTGTGCAGGCAGTGGCGCCTGATGCAATATAAGTGGCGCTTGCTACTGTACCGGTAATATTATTGCAGGTAGCGCCAGAGACTAACGGCAGCGCATTTACGCAATCATCATTAACGGGCGGGTCTGTTACGCAAATAGAAAAATCAAATGCACCCACCGCGCTTACGGGTGCTGCAGTGTTTGAATAAACTCTTATATAATACGTAGTGCCCGGAACCAATCCGGTAGCATACGATACTGAAGTATTAAAAAAGCTGTTTGATACACAGGCAAGGGAAGTTAAGCTTGCGCAACTGCCTGAAAATAATTGAATGCGCGCATTGGTGCCGGCAAGACTTGCGCCCAGGCTGCTGAGTGTAATGGTTGGGTATACTGACTGCGCCACAAATGAATACCATACATCAGCCCCGGCTGTACCACAGGTAGTTGCCACAGCAGGGCTGGATATTGCTGCATAATTGAGTGTACCGGGTGTATTGGTGCAGGTATTGGCAGAAGTAAGCGGTGTTGCATTTGCACACAAATCATTTACTGGCGGGTCAATAACGCAGATGGAAAAATCCCATGCACCGGAAGTACTTACCGGTGCCAGCGTATTTGAATATACACGGATATAATAAGTCGTGCCAGGTGTTAACCCGGTGGGATAAGCCGCGGCTGTTACAAATACACTATTAGATACACAGGCCAGAGAGGTAAGGCTTGCGCAGGTGCCGGAGAACAATTGTATTCTTGCATTGGTACCTGTAAGACTTGCGCCCAGGCTGCCCAGCGTGATGGTGGGATAAACAGATTGTGCCGTAAAAGAATACCATACATCGCCGCCGGCTGTACCGCAGGTAGTGGCAACAGCAGGTGCAGATACCGCAGCATAATTTAACGTGCCGGGTGTTGCTGTGCAAGTGGCGCCAGATGTTAACGGCACCGCGTTACTACACAGATCATTTACAGGCGGATCAGTGATACAAATGGTAAAGTTCCATGCGCCGGTTAAGCTCGAAGGTGCCAGGGTATTTGAATACACCCTTACATAATAAGTATTACCCGGTGTTAAACCGGTTGGGTAAGCAGTAACGGTATTTAATATACTTCCAGATACACAGCCAAGTGATGTAAGACTTCCGCAACTGCCAGAAAACAATTGTATCCGGGCGTTGGTACCGGTAAGGCTTGCACCCAGGCTTCCTAATGTAACGGTTGGGTAAACAGATTGCGCAACAAAGGAATACCAAACATCGCCACCCGCAGTACCGCAGGTAGTAGTAACAGCCGGAATGGAAATGGCCGCGTTGTTCAGTGTGCCGGGTGTTGCAGTGCAAGTGGCACCGGAAGTTATGGGTTCTGCATTGGTGCACAGATCACTTGCCGGCGGTTCGCTTACACAAATAGAAAAATCCCAGGCGGCTCCACCGGTGGGTATGGCTGTGCTTGAATAAATTCTGATATAGTATGTGGTGCCGGTAGTTAAACCTGTTGGATACACACTGGCAGTACTCAAAAAATTACCGGTTACACAACCCAGTGAGGTAAGACTGCCGCAAGCGCCGGAAAAAAGTTGTATACGGGCGTTGGTAGTACCAAGACTTGCACCTGTGCCACTTAGGGTAACAGTGGGGTAGGCGGATTGCGCAACAAATGAATACCATACGTCGGCGCCCGGTGTATTACAACCGGTAACTGCCGGTGCTGATATAGTAGCCTCGCTTAATGTACCCGCGGTGCCAGTGCAGCCGATAGCAGGCGTAAGCGGCGCAGCATTAATACAAAGATCATTGGCCGGTATTTGCGCATAAGCGCTACCGGTAGCCATGTACATCGTTAGCAGCAGCGCCAGCACCTTTGTTATGTAAAGGGTAAACGGTTTTGAACTTTTCATAGATTGTGATCTTAATAGGGGTACCAGAAAATACTTATGCTGCATCAAAGTGAAAATAAACAGCCACCGTATTTTTCCAGCTGAGTTTTAGTTGTTTGTACTTAATAATCAATCACAAACCTAATTCAGCATGCTACTTTTTGCAACTTCCAGTCGTTATATTCGGCTAAATGGCTTTTTCGCCCGATAAGCGGATCGTTTTTTTACTATTTTATTATCAACTAGCGCATATTATTTTGTACAAACAATATTAACGCGTACTAAGTAGTTATTATTATAATATATAAAGTCAAAATCTATATTGTTCTATAACATAACACCAGGTATCACGTTTACACCTATCCCAAATCCAATTCGTTTATTCCATGAAAAACCGTAGCCTAACACTTTTTCTCTTTTTTTATATCCTATCATGTACAATACACGCACAAGTTGCAGGGCCCGGCAGCCGCATGAATGAAATTTTTCAGCGCACCAATTTAGCAGCCGGACCTACCCGCTTGCACGATCCCTGGGAAGTTACTTACGGTCCCGACGGTTTTTTGTGGATCACCGAAGCAAGACCCTATAAAGTATACCGCATGAATCCTAACACCGGCGCCAAAACAGAGGTTGTTGATTTAAGCGATATAGGAAGTTTTTCGCCGTCATCATTCAAAAGAACATTTGCCATCAATAATAATCCATGGCCCCAGGGCGGTTTGGCAGGATTGGCCATCCATCCTGATTTTATGCATCCCGTTACACCCAAAAAATTTGTATACCTGTCTTATGTAAAAACGTACAATGGCGGTTCTGCGCCTACCGGACGATTTTTTACTACCTGGCTGGTACGGTTTACTTACAATACCGGCACCGGAAAACTGGAAAGCCCTGTCGCCTTGTGTGACACACTTTCTGGCAGCAACGACCACAATTCTCAACGTATGATCATTGCACCGGTAAACGGTGTCAACTATCTTTTTTATGCAGAGGGCGATATGGGAGCGGGCCAGTTTGATAACCTGTCACGCACTAACAAAGCGCAGGATACATTGTCGTATGAAGGAAAAATACTCCGGTTTAACCTTGAAGACGATGGCGATGCCGGAACGCTTGACAAATGGGTACCCAACGACAATCCTTTTAACACCACCACTCCCTTAAAGCAAAGCGCAGTGTGGGTAACCGGTATCAGGAACAACCAGGGATTTGCGTACGATAGTGTAAGAAATATTTTATACGGATCCGCTCATGGCCCATTCAGCGATGATGAGATCAATATTTTTGAACGCGGAAAAAATTACGGTCACCCCAGGGTAATAGGCTACAGCACAGATCATAATTACGACGGTGCAAAAGCAGGACCCGCAGGCAGTTCATTGCCTTTGATATACGACGAAGAAAAATATGCCACCGATACCATTGGCACAGGTTACCGTGATCCTATTTATAGTTTTTATGCAGCACCCAGGGGTAATGGATCAACCTTATGGTCTATTCAGCACATTTATATCAATGCAGATATGGATCCGGGTGTCGGCACGTCTTATCCGCAAAACCTCAATGGCAACTGGGCTTCTGATGGTATCTCTGGTATGGGTTTATATAATTACAGCATGATACCTGGCTGGAAAAATTCATTGATGATTGCTACTTTAAAAGGAGGGAAAGTGGCCAGGCTGAAATTGAACAATGACGGTTTGAGCATTAATAAAACGGCACCGTATGATACCATTGCTTATTTCAGAAGCATCAACCGTTTCAGGGATGTAGCGTTTGCGCCAGATGGTAAAACAATTTATACCATTGTAGACAGCAGTTCCACTACTTCGGGTCCTACAACCGGTAACCCAATTATCAGTGCCTGCAGGGGCTGCGTACAGAAATATACTTTTCTGGGATATGCAAGCAGCGGAGGTACCAGTACCATACCCAATCATATACCCATAGCCACTGGTACACCCAATATTTGCGAGAATGCCAATACCATTACTATTAGTGCTGAGAATGCCAATTACTGGGTGCCTGTTACTGATACCAACAGCAATGTTGTGGCTGAGATAAACGCCAACGGCAATATATTAGGCAACGTAACCACTTCTCTATATACCAATACCGGTGCAGTAAGGGAACAGCCTGGCACCAAAACCTTGTACCTGGATCGTAACATTACCATTACACCGCAAACACAGCCTGCTACCCCTGTTAGCATTCGGCTGTATTTAAACAATGCAGAATTCACGGCGCTGCAGGGAGCCACTAATTCAGACGGACAACCCAGTGGTGTAGTGTTGCCCAGCAGCCTGGCGATTTTTAAAAATTCAGATGCCTGCGCATCATCAATAGCCACAAATGCAACACGCATTGTTACCACTAACCAGGCTGCATTTGGCACGGGTGGCTACGTGGTGCAGGCAAATATCAATTCATTTTCTAGTTTTTATATAGCCAGCGTAACGTCTTTGCTGCCGGTACACCTGGTGTCATTTAAGGGCGCTATGAGCAATGATATTGCTAACCTTACCTGGAAAACCGAAGACGAGCATTCGGTTATAACGTTTACCCTTGAACGCAGTATCAACAGCCGCGACTTTTACCCGGTAACAACGGTGGCAGCTACTACAGCTCCCGGTCAGCAGTTGTATGCATATGGAGACAGCGCCATCAGCAAGCTATTATCCCCTGTTATTTATTACCGGTTAAAAACAGTGGACGCCGCCGGTAAATTCAGTTATTCATCTATTGTAACAGTGCGTGTAAACAACAATAAGGCAATCATTACCATACATCCCAACCCGGTTGTAAACGATGTTACGGTTGATATCAATGCGGCCGTGGCAGAACAGGCGCGCTGGGAGCTTACAGACATGGCAGGCAAAACCGTATTACAACATGGTATTATGCTGATGAAGGGAAAGAACCTGTTTAATATTAAACTGGCCAGTGTACCTGCCGGTGTATATTACCTGAAAATAGCCGGTAATAATATTACCCAAACGGTGAAGTTGCAGAAATTGTAGTTCTAGTAGTTTTTAGTTTTTAGTTTTTAGTTCGTGAGTTCGGTCTTCATTACATCCCGAACTCACGAACTTCAATTTGTCGAAAATCTTAGCAAAAGAACTATAAACTACGAACTATAAACTAAGAACTAATATTCCCAACCATTTTTGCGGGGTCTACCCATGCATCAAATTCTTCGGGGGTTACATAGCCAAGCTTCACTGCCATTTCTTTGAGGGTAGTACCTTCTTTGTGCGCCTTCTGGGCTATTTCTGCTGCTTTGTAGTAACCAATTTTTGTATTGAGCGATGTTACCAGCATCAGTGAATTATCTACATGCTTTTTAATATTGGCTTCAATAGGTGCCAGCCCGGTGGCACATTTATCGTTAAAGCTTACACATCCGTCGCCAAGCAAACGCGCGCTGTGCAGAAAATTATAAATCATTACCGGCTTAAATACATTGAGCTCAAAATGCCCGTTGGCGCCGCCAATACCAATAGTTACATCATTGCCCATAACCTGCGCGGCTATCATGGTAAGTGCTTCGCACTGTGTGGGGTTTACCTTGCCCGGCATAATAGAGGAACCCGGCTCATTATCAGGTATAAATAGTTCGCCAATGCCGCTGCGTGGGCCGGAGGAGAGCATTCTTATATCGTTAGCTATTTTCATGAGGCTCACCGCAATGGTTTTTAATGCGCCATGAGATTCTACAATAGCATCATGTGCAGCCAGCGCTTCAAATTTGTTTTCTGCTGTAACAAACGGCAGACCCGTTAGTGCAGCAATATGTTTGGCAACATTAACGGCATAACCATCGGGTGTATTGATGCCGGTGCCAACAGCTGTGCCGCCCAATGCCAGTTCGCTCAGGTGGGCGAGCGTGTTTTTAAGCGCTTTCAATCCATGGTTGAGCTGAGAAACATAACCGCTGAATTCCTGTCCCACGGTGAGTGGCGTGGCATCCATAAAATGGGTGCGGCCAATTTTTACCACATTCATAAACGCCTTGCTTTTTTCTGCCAGCGTATCACGTAATTTCTCAATCCCCGGAATGGTGGTATCAATTAATATTTTGTACGCCGCAATGTGCATGGCCGTGGGAAAAGTATCGTTGCTGGATTGCGACTTGTTTACATCATCATTGGGGTGAAGAAATTTTTCTTTGTCTGCCAGTTGTCCGCCGTTTAATACATGCCCGCGGTAGGCCACTACTTCGTTTACATTCATATTGCTTTGGGTGCCGCTACCTGTTTGCCAAACTACCAGCGGGAACCAGTCGGTCAATTTGCCTGCAAGAATTTCATCGCACACCTTACCAATCAGCTCGCTTTTTTCTTTGCTCAGTACACCCGCCTCAAAATTAGTGATGGCTGCTGCTTTTTTAAGATAAGCAAATGCCTGTATAATTTCTTTGGGCATTTTATTGATGTCTTGTGCAATCTTAAAGTTGTCGATGCTACGCTGTGTTTGTGCGCCATACATGGCATCAACAGGTACTTTCACTTCACCCATGGTATCCTTTTCAATTCTGTATTCCATACTCGGTTTTATTTTTTGTATTTAACTGCTGTAACGCGGAAACGGTAAAGATAATAAAATGAGTCATTAGCCACCTTTCAAATACCGTGGAGGACGCTGAATTGGCCGCTGCTTATGCAAACGTTTGCTTTTTTTTTACGGCGGTCTGTACGCTAACAAAAGAGAAGGCTTACTTTTAAAGCCAACTACAGCAAAGGCTGCCCGTTTAATGCCTGGTTTGCGCAAAGCGACGTGCGTTAACCATGTTTGCCAATCAATACTTTTACTTTACCCATAAATCACCAGTATGAAAAGATTGCTGCTATTACTTTCTTTTTGCGGATGGCTTTTATGCCTGACCGCCCAAACGTATCAACCCAACTGGTCATCGCTTGATCAGCGGCCCACACCACAATGGTTTAAAGATGTAAAGTTTGGCATCTTTATTCACTGGGGCGTATACTCGGTACCCGGCTGGAGCAGCAAGGGCCAGTATGCAGAATGGTACCAGAATGGTTTAAACGGAAACGATACTGCGCGTCAGGCTTATCATAAAAAGAAATTTGGTAACCTTACATATTACCAGGTAGCCGATCAGTTCAAAGCCGAATTGTTTAACCCAGACGAATGGGCAAAATTGTTTGAACAATCAGGGGCTAAGTATATTGTACTTACCTCCAAACACCACGATGGGTTTACGTTATGGCCCAGCAAACAAGCCAATGCAAGCTGGGGTTTTCCGTGGAATGCAGTGGAAGTGGGACCTAAAAGAGATTTGATCAAAGACCTGTTTGCGGCGGTTCGAAAAACATCTGTACATGCAGGCATGTATTATTCTTTGTACGAGTGGTACAATCCCTTATGGTTGAAAGACAGAAACAAATTTGTTACGGAACATACGTGGCCGCAAATGAAAGATCTGATCAATAATTATCAACCCGATGTTTTCTGGACGGACGGCGATTGGGATGCACCCGCAGAAACATGGAAAAGCCAGGAGTTCTTAACGTGGCTTTATAATGAGAGCCCTGTAAAAGATAGGGTTGTGGTAAATGATCGCTGGGGTGCCGGAGTGCGTTTTCACCATGCCGGTATTTATACACCCGAATACCAGCCAGATCTTGATTTTGAAGATCACTACTGGGAAGAAAGCCGCGGTATGGGTTTTAGTTACGGCTATAACCGTGCAGAAGATGCCTGGGACTATAATTCTACCCAGTCGCTGGTATTACAGCTGGTAGATAAAGTGAGCAGCGGAGGCAACTTCTTACTGGATATCGGCCCTGATGAACACGGAAAAATTCCGCCTATTATGCAGGAGCGCTTATTGCAGATAGGCGATTGGATGAAAATAAACGGCGAGGCCATTTACAATACAGTAAGGTGGAGAAACACTTCTCAGTGGAGCGATGGAAAAAGAGGTTACAAACCGGCTTCAGGCAGCGGCGATCTGTTGCTGAAACTAACCGTTGATCCCGAACCTGGGTATGCAGTAAAAGAAATGTTTTTTACCTACAATGAAAAAACCAATGCGCTGTATGCCATCCTTCCAAAATATCCTGATAATAATAAATTGGTATTGAAATCAGTTACGTTGCCTGTAGGCACCGATATCAACTTTTTATCAACTAAAGAAAAGCTGGAGTGGAAGCAGGATGGAGAGAATACGGTAATTAGTTTGCCGGCATTTAACCCCAACACTATTAAAGCGCCATATGCCTATGCCATTAAAATTAGCAACTACGGAAAGTTTGCCAGAAAGCCGGCAATACAAGTTGCTTACAAAAATCTGATGCAGCCATTGGTTTCTTTAACCGCTGCAGCAACAGATGTCATTCATTATACAACAGATGGAACTGTTCCCACTGAGCAATCCCCCGTTTACACAAAGCCATTTTTAATTGACAAAACAAGCGAGGTGCAAGCCATCAGTTTACCGCAAAGCGGCCTAACAGGCAACGTTGCCAAAGAAAAAGTCATCCGTTATGAATGGATGAAAGCCACATCCCCCGGCAATGTTGTACCAGGCCTTGCTTATCAATATTATGAACCAAGCTGCAGTGTAAATATCAAATCAATTGAAAATTCGGCCGTTACCAAAGAAGGCATTACCGATGTGTTCGGGGTTTCATTAAAACAACGAAAAGAAAAATTTGCTTTTGTATTTGACGGATATATCAAAATTGCCAAAGATGGATTTTATACTTTCTCTGTTGGGTCAGACGATGGAAGTAAATTGTTTATTGATGATTTGCTGGTGGTGGACAATGATAACAGTCACAGCGGTCCGGGTAAAGTAGCATTGAAGAAAGGTTATCACAAAATAACCGTTCAATATTATGATAGCGGTGGCGAAAATTCATTACATGTATTTGTTCAACCAGAAGGGGCAGGAATAGTGGAGGTGTCAGCACCCATGTTGTATCATGCTAAATAAATTGATTTTATTAGTAATCATTGTTATGAAGAGAGTCTTTGTTATTGTATTACTGATGGTGCAAACGGCCAGTGCAGCTGCACAAGAAGTTGAAATGCCTGTTATACCATCAGACAAGAGTATAAAAGCGAATGATGCAGTTGCAGATTGGCTGGTGACGCCAGTAAAACAAAAAGCAGCTGTTTACAGAGCGAACGAAGGAAAAGATCTTGTGTTATATAATGGGTTGGTAAAAAGAGTTTTTCGTTTGAGCCCCAATGTTGCCTGCACGCATTATCAAAACCTAAGCAATGGCCAACAGCTTTTGCGTGCAGTAAAACCTGAAGCAAGGTTAACCATCAATGGTAAAGAGTACAATGTTGGTGGTCTTTATGGCCAGCAGGAAAACGCCTACCTGCTCCCAGAATGGACAGACAGCTTCCGCGACAGCAGCTCCGATTTTCATTTTGTACAATTTTCCGTGGGCAAGGTGCAACCATTGTTACAATGGAAACCGGCATTGGCCGGTTTTAAAATGCCGCCCCCTGCAGATGGTGTAACGCTCAACTTTGAATATGCATCATCGCAACCAATGTTAAAAGGGCTGGTAGTGACCGTTCACTATGAACTGTATACCGGTATTCCGCTAATGGTAAAATCGGTGTCGGTTATGAACAAAGGCAGTCAGCCGGTAAAACTGAACCGCGTGGCGAATGAATTGCTGGCGCTTACAGAAGAAGAAAGTGCGGTAGTTGGCAGTACGGAACAAATGAAAAAACAGCACGGTATTTACGTAGAAACAAATTATGCTTTTAACAATGCCATGCGTTATGATATCAGCGATCAAACAACGCATTGGAAAGCCGATAGCAGTTATACATCGCAGGTGAACTATAATTACCAAACCCCTTGCCTGCTGGAAATATATCCGGAGAAAGCACCGGGCATCGATTTACAACCTGGAGAATTGTTTAAGTCCGTACGCACCCATGAATTGCTGATGGATAGCTACGATCGTGAGCGAAGGGGGCTTGCAATAAGAAGAATGTATGGGATAGTGGCGCCATGGACAACAGAAAGCCCCATTTTTATGCACCTGGTAAGCAAGAATGATGAGGAGGTGAAAAACGCGGTCGATCAATGTAAGGCTACCGGCTACGAGGCATTGATCCTCAGTTTTGGCAGCCACTGCAATATGGAAGATACTACTGCAGCGAACGTGCAGAAATGGAAAGCCATGGCAGCCTATGCGCATCGCAATAATATATTGATAGGAAGTTATTCTTTATTCAGTTCAAGAAAGATAAGCGATGCAGATGATGTAATTGACCCGGTAACCGGAAAACCCGGTGGTGCATTTTTTGGCAATGCGCCGTGTTATGGGAGTAAATGGGGGCTGGCATACCTCGACAAAATAAAATACTTTTTGACTCAAACCGGTTTCAACATTTTTGAGAACGACGGGCCTTACCCTGGCGATGTATGTGCTTCTACCACGCACCCCGGCCACAAAGGTTTAGACGATAGTCAATGGCGGCAAATGGAATTGCAGAAAAGTTTATACCACTGGTGCAATGAAAACGGTGTGTATGTAAATGCGCCGGATTGGTATTTTCTTGACGGCACCAATAAAATAGCCCTGGGGTACCGCGAAGTAAATTTTTCTTTATCGCGTGAGCAGCAGAAAATTTTAAACCGGCAGAATATCTTTGATGGTACGTGGGAAAAAACGCCTTCAATGAGCTGGGGCTTTGTACCGTTAACCCGTTACCAGGGCGGTGGGCCGGAAGCAGTACTGGAACCATTGGATGAACATCTGTCTGACTACAAGCAACTAATGATGCAGTATTACGGAGCAGGTGTACAGGCATGCTACCGCGGCCCGCGTTTGTATGATACCGAAAGAACAAGGCAAACAGTTGCAGGCGTTGTAAGCTGGTATAAAAAGCATTTTGCCATTCTTAACTCAGACATCATTCACCTGCGCAGGGCAGATGGCCGCGATTGGGATGGCTGGATGCATGTAAACCCCGCATTAACGGATAAGGCATTGGTGATGATTTTTAATCCGCTGAAAGAATCCATTACAAGAACGGTATCCATTCCCCTGTATTACACTGGCATCGGCAAGCAGGCAAGCGTTATCCAAAACGGAAAACCGGTAACCTACAATTTAGACCGCAATTATAACGTGCGTGTAAAACTTACCATCAAGGCTGGCGAATATGTCTGGTTTGTGGTACGTGGACTGTGATGCTCATTGCTAACTAATGCAGCAGTCTGAAAACTTCGGCGTTGCGACCCACTGACGCATCCAATTGGTAGGCAAAGACCCAATTGCACGCCAGAAAGAATGGAATACCTGCCGGGCAAAAAAACCTGTGTTATACAGGCGTAAATCGTTAATTTTAAGTCCACTTAATTTGCCTGCCACGTGAACAGATTACTCCATAGAAAATCAATTTTTATTATTGCTGCGTTGATAGTAGCCATCACCGTTTTTATTTACACTACCCACAGGCAAACAATTGATTACAACACGCAGGTAAAACCCATCTTCAACAAAAATTGTATTACGTGCCATGGCGGCGTACGGCGCAAAGCCGGGTTCAGTTTGCTTTTTCGTTCAGAGGCATTGGCCAAAACAGAGTCTGGTAAGCCCGCTATTATTCCCGGAGATCCTGATCACAGCGAAATGATCCGCCGGTTAACGCTGAATGATCCGGAAGAAAGAATGCCCTATAAACATGAACCGCTTACTGCCAAAGAAATTGATATCCTGCGCAACTGGGTAAAGCAGGGTGCCCAATGGGGTGACCATTGGGCGTATGTTGCGGTGGCGCCCACCAACGTGCCCGCAGAAACAAAACTGCTGGGTTTCTTTGGCAATACAAAAAATGACTGGGCAAAAAATAACATTGATCATTTTATACTGCAGCAGCTGAGCGCCAGGAAACTCACCCATGCCCCAACAGCAGATAAAGCCACTTTACTGAGAAGAATAAGTTTTGATATAACCGGTATGCCGGCAAGCGACGGGTTGGCGCAGCAATACTATGCTGATAAATCAGATAAAGCCTATGAAAATGCGGTAGATAGTTTACTGTCTTCTCCCCGCTACGGCGAAAGATGGGCCGCCATGTGGATGGATCTTGCCCGCTATGCAGACACCAAAGGTTATGAACGGGATGATGCCCGTACCATATGGCGCTACCGCGATTGGCTGATCAAAGCTTTTAATGATAACATGCCGTACGACCAGTTCCTGACAGAACAGATGGCAGGCGACTTGTTACCCGACCCTACCGATGCACAATTGATAGCGACCGCTTTTCACCGCAATACCATGACCAATGATGAAGGCGGAACAGATAATGAAGAATTCCGTACTTCGGCTGTGCTTGACCGTGTGAACACTACGTGGGAAGCATTAATGGGCACCACGTTCGCGTGCGTACAATGCCATAGCCATCCGTATGATCCTTTCCGCCACGATGAATACTACCGCTTTGCCGCATTTTTTAACAACACCAGGGATGAAGACACGTATGCTGATTATCCGCTGTTGCGCAGTTTCCCTGATTCTGCCCTGAAGGAAAAAGCAACACTGCAAACCTGGTTGCAGCAGAACAGCAATCCCGCGCAGACAAAAGAATTGATGCAATTCATTAAAACATGGCAACCCGCTATCAATTCATTGTATTGCGATGAATTTGTGAACAGCGAACTCAATGATACCAAATGGGCAGCCTTCCGCAACCATGGTTCTGTGCGGATGCCGGCCACTAACCTTAAAGGCAAAACAGAATTAATATACCGTTACCAGGCATATGAACCGGGTGGTGTGTTACACATACATGCAGATAAGCTGGATGGGCCGGTTATTGCCAGCCTGCCATTGGCCGTTACAAAATACAAGTGGCATTTGGCTACTGCCACGGTTACCGCTATTGAAGGCGTACACGATTTTTACCTTACGTATACCAATAACAATTTGAAGAAACCAGACCAGACCGGCGCCACCTTCGACTGGTTTTATTTTGCCGATCCTTTTCCGGGTAAAGAAAAGCCCGGCTACGAGGAAGCAAAAAAACGGTTCTGGGGTTTATTAACCATGGAAACACCTACCACGCCCGTAATGATGGAAAACCCAGATGGTATGCAGCGTATTACCCATGTTTTTGAACGGGGCAACTGGCTGGTGAAAGGAGAGGTGGTTACTCCCGGTGTACCTCATGCGCTAAACGCAATGCCTGCCAATGCGCCTAATAACAGGCTGGGACTTGCGCAATGGCTTACCAGCAAAAAAAATCCGCTTACTGCAAGAACAATGGTCAACCGTTTGTGGGAGCAGCTATTTGGTACCGGCCTGGTAGAAACGCTGGAAGACCTGGGCACACAAGGTATACCACCTACCCACAAAGAGTTGCTGGATTATCTTTCTTACCAGTTTATGTACAAGTATAACTGGGATGTGAAGAAACTGCTAAAAGAGATTGTAATGTCTGCTACTTACCAGCAAGATTCGCGCGTGTCTGCAGAATCAGCAGAGAAGGATTTGGCCAATAAATATTATTCACGCGGTGCCAGGGTACGTTTGTCTGCAGAGCAGTTGCGCGACCAGGCGTTGAGCATAACCGGCCTCATCAGTAATAAAATGTATGGCCCCAGTGTTATGCCTTACCAACCAGATGGTATCTGGCGCTCACCTTACGATGGACGCAAATGGGAACTGAGTACCGGCGAAAATAAATATCGCCGCGCTGTGTATACGTACTGGAAACGAACGGCGCCTTATCCGTCTATGATGACATTTGATGGTGTGGCCAGGGAAGTTTGTACACCACGGCGCATACGCACCAATACCCCACTTCAGGCTTTGGTAGGATTGAATGATGAGGCCAGTCTGGACATGGCAAGACATCTGGCGAAGCGATTGAACAAAACAGTGCCCGGGAACGTACAACAGCAGGTTACCATTGTTTATGAAAGGGCAACCGGTCATGCAGTGGAACCGGCAGCACTTGCTACATTAATGAAGTTGTACCAGTCGGCCCTGCAACAATTTAATGGCAACCGGCAAAACGCGTGTGAGATGGCGGGAGGTTATTCAACGAATGAAGAAACAGCCGCTACCGCAGCGCTGGTGGTAGTTATTAATACCATATTGAATCTGGATGAAGTGATTACGAAAAACTAGTCGATTGTGGTGAGTGTTGTGTGTTAAGTGTTGAGTTTTGTGTGTTGTGTACAAATGATAAAAAGAATGTGGTGTTTCTTATGCATATTTTAGAAGTTGTATGATAAGATTTACGTGTCGGTCAAACTAAGATATATGATGTTCCGTAGAAACGCTTTTAGCTAAAGGGCAACGGCTGATTTTCGGACAGACAACCATGCAGGGTAAAGTATAAAGGCCTTGTTCAAAAAAAATAGTATGACGCAAAAAGAAATACATAACCAGCGATTGTTGAAGGAAGCTTCTAACGCTTACCTCCAGTTGCACACGCGCCGTCATTTTTTAAAAGAGAGCGCCATGGGCCTTGGCGCATTGGCCATGGGTTCATTGCTGGGCTGTGGTCGTAATACAAGTACCAACAATCCGGTAGTGTTTGATGCGGCACATCCGCTGGCACCTAAAATGCCCATGTTTCCCGGTCGTGCAAAATCTGTTATATACCTGCATATGGCAGGCGCCCCGTCTCAGCTTGAATTGTTTGATTACAAGCCAGATTTGATGAAGCTGGATGGACAGGATTGTCCGCAATCATTACTGGAAGGAAAACGTTTTGCTTTTATACGCGGTGTACCCAAAATGCTGGGGCCACAATCTAACTTTAAGCAACGCGGGCAAAGCGGTTTATGGATAAGCGATCACCTACCACATCTTTGCAGCGTGGCAGACGAAATAACATTACTAAAAGCAGTCACCACAGATCAATTCAATCACGCACCTGCGCAATTGTTGTTGCATACCGGCTCGCCACGTTTGGGAAGACCCAGCATGGGCAGTTGGGTTACTTACGGACTGGGCACAGAAAACCAAAACCTGCCAGGTTATGTGGTACTTACATCGGGCGGTAAAAATCCTGATGCCGGTAAAAGTGTTTGGGGAAGTGGTTTTTTACCGAGTGTTTACCAGGGCGTGCAATGCCGAAGCGAAGGAGACCCGGTGTTGTTTATCAACGACCCAAGTGGTATGGATAGGGATTTGCGAAAAGCGTCTATTGATGCCATTAATGAAGTGAACCACCAACAATACGAAGATTACAAAGACCCGGAAATTTTATCGCGCATTGCGCAATATGAAATGGCGTACAAAATGCAGATTTCAGTACCGGAGGTAATGAATATAAACGATGAACCGCAATACATACACGATATGTATGGCACTAAGCCCGGCAGCGGCAGCTTCGCCAATAATATTTTGCTGGCGCGAAAGCTGGTAGAAAAAGGCGTACGCTTTGTTCAGCTGTTTGACTGGGGTTGGGACAGTCATGGTACCAGTGCGGGCGATGCGGTAGATATTGGATTAGTGAACAAATGCCGGCAGGTTGATAAATCTATTACCGCGTTATTGCTGGATCTGAAACAACGCGGCATGCTGGAAGATACACTGGTGGTGTGGGGCGGCGAATTTGGAAGAACGCCGATGCAGGAAAACCGCGGTGGTAAAACCATGCCGTTTAAAGGGCGCGACCACCACACAGAAGCATTTACCATGTGGATGGCTGGCGGTGGTATCAAGAAAGGGTACAGCTATGGTGAAACGGATGAAATTGGTTATGGCGCCATTAGTGGTAAAACAACGCCGTTTGATATACAGGCAACCATTCTCAACCAATTGGGATTTGATCACGAACAGTTCACGTACCAGTACCAGGGCCGACCTTTCCGGCTGACAGATGTAGCAGGTAATGTAATCAATGATATTATAGCTTAAAAGAACACAGATAACACGGATTAACAGATATTCACAGATTTTTAAAGTATGAGCCAATCCGTGCTTATCAATTCTATCTGTGTTATCCGTGTGAAAAAAATCCACATCTATGCCAATTAACCGGAGAAAATTTTTACAGCTGGGTGGTACCGGTAGTACTGCCTTTTTATTATCTTCTTTAGACAGTATTGCTGCTGCCAGCAAACCTGCTTTTACCACAACAGCAGAGTTTCAGTTAAAAGTGCTAAATACCAACTGGGGTTTTGGCGGTACGGTAGATGCGTTCTGCGAAAAGACTAAAAAAGAAGGATACGACGGTATAGAAATGTGGTGGCCGCAAACTAAAAATGCGCAGGATGAATTATTTGCTGCTTTAAAAAAACACCAGTTGGATGTCGGTTTTCTCTGCGGCGCATCGCAAAGCAACGGATCGGAACATCTTAGTTCATTTAAAACCATGATTGACGCTGCTGCCAGCAACACCGTACAACGCCCATTGTACATCAATTGCCATTCTGGCCGCGATTACTTTACCTATGAACAGAACAGGCTTTTTATTGATCATACTACAGCGTTGTCTAAACAATCTGGCATCACCATTTGCCATGAAACGCATCGCTCACGCATGATGTTTGCTGCGCATGTTGCCAGGGCATTTGCGGAGAAAAATCCGGAACTTAGATTTACGTTCGATGTATCGCATTGGTGCAATGTGCATGAGACCCTGTTGCAAGATCAGAAAGAAACGGTGGAGCTGGTGTTGTCAAAGGTGGAACATATTCATGCGCGCATCGGCCACCCGGAAGGGCCACAGGTAAACGATCCGCGCGCACCGGAGTGGGAAGCTGTGGTAAAACAACATTTTGCCTGGTGGGATGCAGTAATGGAACGTAAAAAAAAGCAAGGCGAAAGAATGACGGTGTTAACGGAGTTTGGTCCGCCAGATTATATGCCCACCCTGCCGTATACCCGGCAACCATTGGGCGATCAATGGGCAATCAATGTTCACATGATGAAATTGCTGCGGGCCAGATACCAATAGAAGCTATGAGCTAAGAGCTCCGAGCTTTGAGCATTCGGACATTCTACAAATAAACTGTTTTTAACTTCAACTTTAATTTGTGCGGAATTTCAAAGAATTAAAAATCTGGCAGAAAGGATTTAAGATATCTATAATGGCTTATGAACTGACCAAAGGCTTTCCAAAAGAAGAAAAATATGGTATCGCATCGCAAATTACGCGCGCTGCCGTGTCCATTCCTTCCAACATAGCTGAAGGAAGCAGCAGAGACAGCGAAAAAGATTACAAACGATTTGTGGAAATTTCATTAGGTTCAAGTTTTGAATTGGAGACCCAGCTGCTTATTTCCAAATCTGTCAATTTTGGCGATACTGATTTAAGAGATCAAATGCTGACAGAGGTTGATGAAGAGCAAAAAATGCTTATGAGTTTTATAAATAAATTAAATAAATAAACTTTGTGTTCTTGCAGGGAGCGTTAAGCTCACAGCTCGCAGCTCAGAGCTCATTGCTGTTATGAAAGAACTAATTGGCCATTTGCATCCACTGCTTGTTCACCTACCTATTGGCATTTTGTTGCTTGCCTGTTTTTTTCAATTGATGGCAACTCGTGCCCGGTATGCGCACTTACAACATGCCATCGGCATTACCCTTTTTTGGGGAATGATTAGTGCCGTTGCATCCTGCATTTCAGGATATCTTTTATCCGGCAGCGGCGATTATGACCCCACACTGGTTGGGCGGCACCAGTGGTTTGGCATTGGCGTGGCCGCAGTGGCAATTATTTATTATTCGCTTTATCATTATAAGAGGATTATTAATTACAGGTGGATATTACCGGTAGTATTGATAGCGCTGATTGCCATTACCGGTCACCTGGGCGGTTCGCTTACCCATGGCAGTGATTATCTAACGGCTTCGTTTAACAACTTCACCAGCGCCGATACGGTAGCGGTCAGGAAGCCGATACCAGACGTGCAGGAAGCCGTTGCCTATGCAGCTATTATTCAGCCGGTACTTCAAAGCAAATGTTACAGTTGTCATGGCGCTAATAAACAAAAAGGAAAATTAAGGATGGATCAGCCCGATTTGCTGATGAGGGGCGGGAAAAACGGTGTGGTAATAGACCCCGGTAAAGCAGATGAAAGCGAACTTATTAGCCGTATTCTGCTGGAGAAGGCCAATGAGCATCACATGCCTCCAAAGGAAAAACCACAGTTAACAGAAAAAGAAATTGCCTTACTGCATTGGTGGGTAGCCAGTGGTGCCTCTTTCGATAAAAAAACAAAAGACATTGCGCAAACGGAAAAAATAAAACCTATCCTGCTATCCCTGCAAAATACGGCAACAGAAAAAAAAGCCATTGCCGATGTACCAGCCGAACCCGTACAGAAAGCGGATGAATCAGCCATCAAAAAACTGAAAGACAAAGGGATAGTAGTAATACCCGTTGCACTGAACAGCAATTACCTGATGGCAAGCTTTGTTACCATGCCCACCGCAACAGATAAAGACATTGAATTACTGCTGCCATTGAAAAAACAACTGGTATGGCTAAAATTGAACGATACGAGGATTACCGATTCCGCACTTTCCATAGTGGCGCAATGCAATAACCTTACGCGTTTAGAACTGGGCAACACCGGTATTACAGATAACGGGCTGGCCAAACTGGTAACGCTACAGCAATTGCAATCCGTGAACCTGGGTGGAACAAAAATCACCGCCACCGGATTGCTGCGCTTAAAAGATTTGAAGGAACTTCAATCGGTTTATCTATACCATACCGGCGTTCATACAGACGGTTGGGCCGCACTGCAAAAAGCGTTTCCAAAAACAACGCTCGACTCTGGTGGGTACCAGGTACCTTTGTTTGCTACAGACACCATGCTGGTGAAACCGCCCAGCAGGAAAGAATAAACACTATGAATAAATTATGTTGTTTGTTGCTTGTTTGTTTCACTCAACTGCTTGCAGCACAACCTATGCCTGCACACAACCTCAGGTTTGATAGCATGGCCACCCGCTGGGATGAAGCAATCCCGCTTGGTAACGGCTGGATGGGTGCATTAATCTGGAAGAAAAATAATAATATCCGGCTTTCACTTGACAGGGTAGATTTATGGGATGACAGGCCGATGCCCGATATTGACAAACTCAGCTTTCACTGGGTAGTAGAAAAAGTAAAACAAAACCAATATGATTCCGTACAGCAACTCGGTGACCTGCCGTATGAAAAATATGCAGCACCCACCAAAATACCCGGTGCTGCAATGGAATTTAATTGCTCCGCGTTCGGAAAAGTTATAGCAAATGAATTGGATCTGAGAACAGCACTTAGTACCATTGTGTTTGAGAATGGAGTGCGGTTTTTTAATTATGTACATGCGTCAAGGCAGGTGGGTTACTTTGGATTCGAAAACCTCCCATCGCCCAATATGATACCGCAACTCATGGTGCCTGCTTATAACACTGGTAAAGCCGGGGTTACCGGCAACAGTGTAGAAGGGCAGGGATTAGAGCGGCTGGGTTATAAACAGGGCATCGTTACAAAATCGGCTACCAGTGTCCGTTATCACCAACCTACCTGGAATGGCAACTATTATGAAGTGTTGATTAAGTGGACAAAGTTTACTGCGAAACACATCATCGGCCAATGGACCATCACAGTAAACAAGCCGGCCGTATTACCAGATTTAATTGTTTCATTAAAAGAACCCACCGGCTGGGATGCACATGCTGCCTGGTGGAAAGATTATTGGAAGCGGTCTGCAGTTGCATTGCCCGACAGTCAACTGGAGAAACAATATTACCTGGAGATGTACAAGTTTGGATGCGTGGCGCGGAGCAATACGCCGCCTATTTCTTTACAGGCGGTATGGACTGCAGACAATGGTAACCTGCCGCCATGGAAGGGAGACTATCATCATGATTTAAATACTCAGTTGAGTTACTGGCCGGGGTATACCGGCAATCACCTCGATTTAACGGCATCGTACACCAACTGGTTATGGAAAGTAAAAGACACCAATAAAAGATGGACAAAAAAATATTTTGGGGTTGATGGATTAAATGTTCCCGGTGTGACTACTATCAGTGGTAAAGAGATGGGGGGATGGGTGCAATATTCACTGAGCCCTACCACAGCGGCATGGCTGGTACAACATTTTTACTGGCAATGGAAGTACAGCATGGATGATGTGTTTTTAAAAGAGCGGTTGCTGCCTTATGCCAAAGACGTGGACACGTATATACAGGCTATGAATGGCCCTGCCGCCATGCGCCGGCCATTGTTGAGCTCAAGTCCGGAATACCATGATAATACTGTTAATGCATGGTTTAAAAATTATACAAATTACGATCTAGCGCTGCTGCGATTTGCTACTGATAAAAAGCGCTATACAAAACAATGGTTGCCGGACAACAATTTTACGCAAAACGCCCATGGCTTTCCGGCTTTTAACATAAATGAAACGGGCCTTTCCATTGCGCCGGGCGAAAACCTTGATGAATCTCACCGGCACCATGCCCACCTGATAGCCATTTACCCATTGGGATTGTTAGACGTGGCAGATACTGCGCAGAAAGAAGTTATCAGCAAATCGTTGCGGTGGCTGCAACAAAAAGGTACGCGTAACTGGTGCGGCTATTCATTTAGCTGGGCTGCCTGTTTGTACGCGCGTGCAAAAGAAGCAGACAGTGCGGCTGCCATGTTAAAAATCTTTGCGTCTAATTTTTGTTCGCCCAATAGTTTTCATTTGAATGGCGATCAGAAAGGCGGACAATATTCTTCGTTCACATACCGTCCGTTTACACTGGAAGGTAATTTTGCTTTTGCACAAGGCGTACATGAAATGCTGCTGCAAAGTTATAACGGGTATATTGAGGTATTTCCGGCGGTACCCCGCAGCTGGAAAAATGTATCGTTTGAGCATTTGCGCACAGAAGGTGCTTTTCTGATTTCTGCAAAAAAAGAAAATGGCGCGCCGGATGAAGTAACCATTACCGCAGAGCAGGGAGGAACGTTGCGTATTAAACTGCCTTTTAAAACCTGGCTGATAGCAGGTATTGACCAGGATAAAATAATTGACCTGGGAAATGGTATCAGGTCTGTACTTTTGAAAAAGGGACAAACGATCATCTTTAAAAACGGATACGAATAAAAACATTTTTTATGAACAGGCGCGATTTTCTCAGGTACTCCACACCGGTAATATTGTTGCTGGCCAATGGAAAAATTGTACAGGCCAGTGAAACGGATCCCTATGAATGGAGCAAACGCAAAATAAAGTTGCGTTTTGCAGTGGCGTCAGACGGGCATTACGGCCAACCTAAAACCGCGTTTGAAGAATTTCATACCACGCTTGTAAACCGTGTCAATGAAGAGCATGCAGCCAATCCGTTTGCATTTTGTATGATCAACGGAGATATTATTCACGATGATAAAACGCATTATCCGGCTGCAAAGGCGGCTTTGGCAAGATTGCAAATGCCCTGGTATGTAAGCCAGGGCAATCATGACCATGTAACACCAGATGAATGGAAGGCCATTTGGGACATTCCGGTTAACCATGATTTCAAAATAAAGAAAACCTCTTTTTTGATTGCCACCACCTCCGATGAAAAGGGTACCTATCTTCCCCCTGATGTGCAATGGATGGCTGCAAAACTGGAAGAACACAAAAAACAGGAGCAGGTTTTTATTTTTATTCACATCAACCCGGGCAAGCTAACGGTAAATGCGGTAGATTCGCCGGCGCTGTTTGAAGTATTTGCAAAGTATCCCAATATAAAAGCGGTGTTTAACGGGCATGATCACGATGAAGAGGGCATCAAGGTAAAAAACAATATCCCTTTTATATTTGACGCGCATTTTGGCGGCAGTTGGGGAACGACGTATCGCGGATTCAGGGTGGTAGAATTATTAAAAGACAATACCATCGCAACTTATATCATGAACCCGGTTGAAAAAATCAATGCGGCCACTATATAGTGTGTTGTGATAAAAAATCACCGCATGATCTGCCCCCATGCAAATCAGCAATCAACACATTATCGATCAGCGATCTTATTTATTCTCCGGTAAAATTGGCTTTTCTTTTCTCCAGGAATGCAGCAGCACCTTCTTTGGCATCTTTGGTATCAAACAAGGCACCGAATGCCTGTATTTCTTTTTGTAAACCGTTTGCAGTGCCAGAGGCCGCTATATTGGTGAGCGCAATAATATGTTTAATGGCAATAGGTGCCTTACTGTTGATGACCGCCAACAATTCCTGTGTTTTGCTGAGCAATGTTTCCGGCGTGGTTACATAGTTCACCAGGCCCAGTTGTTTGGCTTCACTGGCATCTATCATGTTACCTGTCATCATTAGTTCCATCGCCTTTCCTTTACCTACCAGCTGTGTGAGGCGTTGTGTACCGCCGTATCCGGGTACCAGGCCAAGGTTTACTTCTGGCTGTCCAAATTTTGCATTCTCGCTGCACAACCTGAAATGGCAGGCCATGGCCAGCTCACAACCACCGCCCAGTGCAAAACCATTTACTGCGGCCACAATTGGTTTAGGACTGTTTTCAATTTTACTAAATACCGAATCCTGCCCTTTCTGCGCCAATGCCTGCCCGGCGGAGCCATCCATTGAACCAAACTCGCTGATATCTGCGCCTGCAACAAAAGCTTTGGTGCCGCTGCCGGTAACGATAGCGCTTTTTACAGCCGTATTATTGTACACTTCATCTATGGCAGTTGCCAGTTCTTCAATCACGGTTTTGTTCAATGCATTTAATTTATCCGGCCGGTTGATAGTAACGGTAAAAATGCCGTTTTCAAGAGAGGTGAGTATAGAAGTGTAGTTAGCCATAATTTATTGTTTATTCCTGATTATTTCAAGACGTGCTATATGCTAGCGATCTCTTTGGCGTGTGAAGCGCAATTTAATTTCTTTCAGAAATCATATCGTACAAATGCAATATTTATTTTTGGTTATCGTGTTTTAGCTATCGTGAAAACATAATAACAGGCAAGCCTGTCTTCAGGTTGGGTAGAATTTTTGCAATATCCTGTATTTTACCATATATTTGAAACAGGCTCAATTCTCCCGGAAAGTGTAACCAGCAATCATTGGTAGCTCCTGCTTTTATCTTCTTTTTATCCTTACAAAAACAGCCAGACAAGATTTTGTGCTACCCCCTGCTACAACTTGAATTGCATTGATTCATTTATAACCCCTCATTTAAATCTACTTACATGAAAAAGTTGGTTTCATTCACCCTGCTGTTCATTTCTTTAACCTCCGTTTCACAGGAGAATGACTTGATTCTTAAAAAACGGCTTGCCATTGCAGATTTTGTAGATGGTACAGAAGGTCAAACAAAAGCGGCTGCGGTTAGAACTAGAAGCGCGTCGCAGTCAACAGTAACCACATCTAATTATACGCGCACCTTGGCCACCATGCTGTCTACCGAGCTGGTAAAAAGCAATGCGTTTATTGTTGTGGAGCGGCAGCAACTGGATGCTGTTTTTAAAGAACAGGATCTGGGCGCCAGCGGCGCAACTACCAAGGAATCGGCCGCTAAACTCAACCAGTTATTGGGTGTGCAATTGTTGATTACGGGCAGCATTACTGAATGGGGCAATAAACTTCAGAATGATGAGCACCGGGCAAGAGGTATATTCTCAAAGAACAATTCAAAAAACACCTCACGCGTAGCACTTGATCTAAGAGTGATAGATGCTTCCACCGGCGAAATTGTAATGGCCGAAACAGCTTCCGGTACAGCCGAGTCAAAAAGCAGCGGCGTAACTGTAATGGGTATTGGCGGCCAGGGAGCGGTGGCAGACAATTCATTAATGGATAGTGCAGTGCGCAAAGCAGTAGTGCATTGTGTGGATCTTATAAAAGCGGCTTCCAAAAAAGTGATGTGGCAGGGTTCTATCATTAAAGTAAATACAGATGGAACCGCAATTATTAAGCCGGGTAGCGGCAGCGGTGTTAGAAAAGGAATGTCGTTTATTGTTTATTCTAAAGGCGAAGAATTGAAAGACCCCGATACCGGTCTTTCTTTGGGCAGCCAGTTAAAAGAAATTGGCGCGTTGGTAATAACCGGTGAATTTGGAGATGGTGGCAAAGCATCCACTGCAAAAATTACCACTGGTAAGGGAATGAAAACGGGCGATGTAATAAAGCCAAAAGAAAGCCAGGAATAGCCGGGCATTTGCGCAAATAATTTTTACAGGAGCATTAAAAGCTCCTGTTTTCTTTTACCCAATCTTTAATATAAGCTGCTATGGCCGCGGTAGGTGTGCCGGGGGCGAACAGCCTGCCCACACCGGCTTTGTTCAACGCATGCATGTCATCTTCAGGTATGATGCCCCCGCCGGTAAGCAATACATCATCCATTCCTTTTTCTTTCATTAACTGAATGATTTTAGGAAAAACGGTATTGTGCGCACCACTGAGTATGCTGATGCCAATGGCGTCTACATCTTCCTGCAGGGCAGCGTTTACCACCATTTCAGGCGTTTGGCGTAAGCCTGTATAAATTACTTCCATGCCTGCATCGCGCAGCGCAGCTGCGATTATTTTTGCGCCGCGGTCGTGGCCATCCAGCCCTACTTTGGCTACTAATACCCTGATGGGACGAGACTTCAATACAGGCGAAGCAGCATCTGTCATGCAATATTTTTTACTGGAATCAAAAATACAGAATGAATAACAACTTTCCGGAAAGAGTTCATTGATATAATGAACTCACCCCCGGCCCCTCTCCAAAGGAGAGGGGAGCGCTTCAAAAGATGGGAAGTGAAAATTATAGCATGTTGTTTTTATTGGCCTGAGACGCCGTAGCAAAAAGTAGAAATGAATGAATGATCTAGCCCTGGCCTTTCTGCAAACCAAAAGGAAGTTCGCTTTGTAAGATGGCAAGTAATGATTACACCGTGTCATTTTTTATCAACCGAATACAGCGTAGCAAAAGAACTATAAACTCAAAACTATCAACTGCAAACTATTATTTACTGTTAACCATTGCCCTTTCTTTCTCCAGTTTCTCGTTAAAGAATTTTTTGAAAGATGCATCGGGCCCTTTCAGAATAAGGATGAGGTTCCCCCTTTCTCTTGCGTAATAGCTGGTAACACTATCAAACAAAACAGCCGATTTAAAATTTTTGATAAACGGATGTTCCATTTCATGTTCGTCGTCTGTCAGCAGCACTATATTGTCGTATTCTACCTTCTGAGGCATCCAATAAAGAAAGCTTGCATTGGCGCTGTACGCCGAAGGCAACCCGTATTTGGGGCCGAAATAATTAACGGCACCTGCTTGTCCGTAATTATCGCAAAATAGCAATGCTTGTTTTTTTTCTTCAGCGCTGAGTGTTTGATACGCAGCAGCCATTTTTTTTGTCATCTCTTCCCAACCCAGCATATCAGAAAAATCTTGTGGCAGCGGATGGTTTTGCAAATCCTCCCATTTTAACAGCCCGGATTTATCCATATGCCTCTTTTCATAAAGCGCTGCCAGCCGCGCCGGTTCAAAAATGGGTAAAGCCAGTGGTATAAAAAAATAACCAGCCACTATGGCCACCACTACCAAAGCATACCGCACAGCAACAAAACGCAATGCAGTCAGTTGCTCAATGCAATAAGCGCCAAATGCAAAAAGTATGGGGTACGCACCCAGGGCATAATAATTTTTTCCATGACCCAGTAAGAATAATATAATTACCGTTATGTATGCAAAGCCAATAAAACGGTACTCAGCGGCTTTGCGCGAAAAAATTACCCAGCACAAGCCGGCTATCCAGGTAAATACACAAGGCAGGTTCATCAGCAACTGGTCTGCTAAAAAACCAATAGGACTAACGTATTGCAACTGTGTTTCTTTTAGTTTATTCATGTGAAACACCACCGGAAAATGGTGCGTGTATTGCCATATAAGGTTGGGCAGAAAAATGGTAAACGCAAGTAATGCCGCCAGGTAAAAATGTTTATTCAAAAATATTTTTCTTTGCCGTGTCAATAAAAGGCCCGCAAGTATACTGGCCAGAAAAAAGATCACTGAGTATTTGCTCAGCATACCAAGACCGATGCTGATTCCAAAAATGTACAACCATGCAGGTTGCTTTGTTTGAATAAAGCGAACCATACTCCACGCAATCATGGTCCAGAAAAATATTTCCAGGAAGTTGGGTTGAAACAAAAAGTGGACGCGCAGGTAAACCCCCGTTACAAATGGTAAAAAACCCAGTAACAGCGCAAATGATTTTCCGCCAAGCGAAAGAATGGTTTTGCCGGTGATGATAAATGTAAGTGCACCAATTAATGATGGCCAAAATTTTATCCAGAACATGCTTCCCCCGCAAATATGAACCAGCCATGCAAATACAGACAGCAATGGGGGAACTTCCATAAAACCCCAGGCCATGTGGCGACCTTCGGCCAGGTAAAGCAACTCATCGCGGTGCGGTTCATAAATACTGTCTTGCAAAAAAAATGGCAGTACCAATTTTACCAATGCCAGCGCGTACAAAAGCCAGTTGAGCCGCCTCATAAAAAATATTATTTAAAGGAAGATACAACCCTTTTGGAATAATCTATTTTAAGTGCGATTGTATGTAGCGTACAAAAAGCCACTGTAATGAATTAAATTATTGTAATGCAATTTGCGTTGTAACCGGTGCCATGCCAATTACATTATGCTTTTATAAGCGCAGCAAATTTTTCAATGCGGTGAATGGTTTCCTGTTTACCAATTAACGCGGCAATATCAAATACAGCAGGGCCAAATTTACCGCCTACAAGCATTACCCTCAGCGGCATTAAAACATCTCCTGGTTTTACCTGGTTGGCAGCGGCCAGTTCTTTAAAATCTTTTTCCAGGTCTGTGGCATTCCATTTTTCTGTCAGCTGAAATTGGCGCACTGCTTCGGCAAAAAACAATTGCTTCTGATCATTCCATTTTGGTTTTACGGCCTCCAGGTCAAATTTCTCCGGGGCTGCAAAAAGAAAGGAAGACTGCTGTGGAAAATCAGACAAAAATGTACAGCGATCTTTTACCAGATCGATCACTTTTTCAAGGTAACTATCATCTTTTACGTTAATGCCTGCTTGTTGTAATATACTGGCGGCCGCAGGTTTCAGGCTTAAGGCGGTTGTTCGTTTTATCCATTCATGATTATACCACTTGGCTTTTTCATAATCGAACTTGGCGCCGTTTTTATGCACGCGCTCCATCGAAAACTTGGCTACCAGTTCATCCAATGTAAATATTTCCTGTTCCGTTCCATCGTTCCATCCCAGCATGGCCAGCATATTCACAAATGCTTCGGGCAGAAAGCCCAGTTCGCGGAAGCCCTTGGTTAGTTCGTTTGTTTTGGGGTCGGTCCAGTTCATGGCAAATACCGGAAAGCCCAGCCTGTCGCCATCACGCTTACTAAGTTTACCATTGCCATCGGGTTTTAAGATCAAAGGGAGGTGCGCCCATTGCGGCATCTTATCGATACCAAATAAATACTTCCATAGAAGAATGTGTACCGGTGCGCTGGGCAGCCATTCTTCTCCGCGGAAAGCATGTGTAATTTTCATGAGGTAATCGTCTACCACCACGGCCAGGTGATAGGTAGGCATTTCATCTGCTTTCAGCAATACTTTGTCGTCTGACTGAGATGCATTGAAAGTTACATGTCCGCGGATCATATCCGTAAATGCTACTTCTTCATTGTCGGGCATTTTTATTCGAATCACATGCGGCGTTCCAGCCGCCAGCAGGGTGCTTACTTCTTCTGCAGAAAGCGTAAGCGAATTACGCATCGTGTTTCTAACGGCGTAATTGTATTGATAATTGGGAACTGCTGCCCGTTTAAGCTCCAGTTCGGCGGGTGTATCAAACGCATAATAGGCATGCCCGTCATTTACCAGTTGAATGGCGTATTGCTTATAGGCTGCTTTTCTTTCGCTTTGCCGGTATGGGCCGTATGGGCCACCATGAAACGGGCTTTCATCCGGTACCAGTCCGCACCAGTTCAGGCAATCCATAATGTACTGTTCAGCGCCGGGTACAAAGCGGCTTTGGTCGGTATCTTCTATACGCAAAATAAACTGGCCACCGAGGCTACGGGCAAACAGATAATTGTATAAAACTGTTCTTACACCACCCAAATGAAGGCCGCCGGTAGGACTGGGAGCAAACCGAACTCTTATATTTTCTGACATGGCGGTAAAGATAATTATTTGGTGGCGACCAATTTTTTTTCGAAACTAGAAATACTTGATCAAAGTTAAGTGATGGGTTATAATGGGGTGATAATCAAAATATAACATCAGCGTTTTACGATAGGGAAGGCTATTTGACACCAGGCAGCTAAAATTTTTTTTAAAAATTTTTTAGGTTTCGTGCAGCAAATCATTTTGCAGATCTGTCACATTAAAAGGATATTAAAATAACTTTTTTCTCTACTGCCTTTTCCTTTACATTCGTGCCTCATTAAGTAGACCCTAATTGAATATATTATGGTGAAGGCCGAATGAAATAACCAATACCAACTGCGAATGTATAATCCCGCCACCAGGCGGGATTATCTTTTTTGGGGTGCTATATAGCGCGAATAAGAACGTGAATAAGACGCGAATAGGGCGAAAAAGACACTAATGCAGCAAATAAGGCAACTATTAAATACAATGATGTAGGCCAATGAAAAAGGGCTCCTGAGATGTCAGAAGCCCTTTTTAGTTCAGTCCTGGTAGTGTTATACCGCAAAACTTTCGCCGCAGGCACAACTACGGCTCGCATTGGGGTTGTTGAAGAAAAACCCTTTTCCATTCAAGCCGTCAGAAAATTCCAACGTAGTGTTTACCAGGTATAAAAAACTTTTCAGGTCGGTTACCACTTTAATGCCATTGTCTTCAAACACCTGGTCAGACGGTTTGGTGGTATTGTCGAAATCCATTTTGTAGCTTAGTCCAGAGCATCCTCCGCCTACTACGGAAACCCGCAGGAAATAATCGTTTTCAGGCATGGCGCCTTCGGCCATCAGGTGTTGTACTCTTTCTTTTGCTTTATCGCTAACGTATATCATGTGTAGAGTATTTAGTATTTAGAGTATTTAGTATATAGTATTTAGTATTTAGACTTTGCGGATAGAGAGTAGAGTATTTAGTATTTAGATAATAGTATTTAGACTTTGCGGATAGAGATGATAGTATACAGTATTTAGTATTTGGACATCGCGGTAGAGAACATAGTATTTAGATGGTGTTTTCAAGACTTCGCGGATTAAAAAATTTGCCGCGGGTCTATTGTCTAAATACTAGATACTAAATACTCAATACCCTATACCTCTTCACTCCTTCGGTTACCTCATTAATCACAAAGTCAATTTCTTCTGCTGTGGTAAACCGGCCCAGCGCAAAGCGCAAGGCGCCAAATGCCTGTTCATCGGTTAACCCCATCGCTTTTAAAACATAAGACGGTTCCATAGTGGCAGAAGTGCAGGCACTGCCCGAACTTACCGCCAGGTTTTTATTGAAACCCATCATTAAACCCTCGCTTTCTGTATAAGCAAAAGACAAATTGCTTACATGCGGAAGACGACGGCCTGTATCACCATTTACCTGTACCCCTTCGAGCTGTAACAAAGCTTGTTCCAGCTTGTCCCTTTCCTTTTGCAAACGTATTGCATCCGCTTGCATTTCCTGCATGGCCAGTGCTGCTGCCTGCCCAAAGCCCACTATACCCGGTACATTTAATGTGCCGCTTCTTACACCACGTTCGTGACCGCCCCCATCCAATTGGGCGGCCAGTTTTACCCTTGGGTTTTTGCGCCGTACATACAAAGCGCCAACACCTTTGGGCCCGTACATTTTATGCGCCGTTAAAGCCATCAGATCAATACCGTCTTCAATTACATTCACAGCTATTTTGCCTGCCGCCTGCACAGCATCGCTAAAAAAAATAACACCATGTTTTTTGGCAATGATGCTGATTTCTTTCACCGGGTGTATAACGCCTGTTTCATTATTGGCGTACATCAGCGCTATCAAAATAGTAGTTGGTCTGATGGCAGATTCCAGCTCCTCCAGTGAAATGTGTCCATTGGCTGAAACGGGCAAATAGGTTATTGCTGCACCGGCCTTTTCAAGGTGTCTGCAGGTATCCAACACGGCCTTGTGTTCGGTAGTTGCGGTAATAATATGATTGCCTTTGCTTTTATAGGTCTCAAAAACCCCTTTGAGGGCCAGATTATCGGCCTCGGTGGCCCCACTGGTAAAAATAATTTCCTGGGGGTCTGCGCCCACCAGCGCGGCCACCTGCTCACGCGCATAATCCACCGCTTCTTTGGCCTGCCATCCAAACGCATGGTTTCTGCTGGCGGAATTGCCATAAAACCGGGTAAAATAGGGCATCATGGCTTCTGCCACCCGCGGGTCGCAGGCAGTAGTTGCATTGTTGTCCATATATACCGGCAGGTTCAGCATAAAATTCCTCCTGTTTATAAACACAAATTTACCTCAATTGGTTCTATTTTTATAACCTGTTGCCGGTTAAGAGCTTTGTTGGCGCACCAGGGGCACGGTATTGGGTAATCTATGCGTAAAAGTTTTTATCATGATTAAAATTGAACACATTGGTATAGCGGTAAAAGACCTGGCGGTGTCTGTGCCTTTGTTTGAGAAATTGCTCAACAGCGTATGTTATAAAACAGAGCGGGTAAACAGTGAAAATGTAAACACCGCTTTTTTCAGGCAGGCGGATACAAAGATTGAATTGCTGGAAAGTACGGATGCGGACGGCGTAATTGCCAAATTTATCAACAGGAAAGGGGAGGGCATGCATCATATAGCATTTGAAGTGGCAGATATCTATGCAGAAATGAAAAGACTGCAGCAGGAAGGGTTTGTATTGCTGAGCAAACAGCCAAAAGAGGGGGCGGATAATAAGCTGGTATGTTTCCTGCATCCCAAAGAAACCAATGGAGTACTGATAGAGCTTTGTATGGAAAAAAAATAAGCGGGTGAAATATTCACCCGCTTTTATTGATAGCAGTTAGCAGTGTTTAAAGAAAATTATTTAACGATAACCAGTTTATGCGACTCCCTGGTTCCACCGGTAAATTGTATATCGAACGTGTAAGTGCCGGTTTTGAAATTGCTTACATCAAATGAAAGGGCTGACGTGCCTTCTGCCACTTGACGGCGGCTTATCAACTGACCGTTATGGTTTAACACATGTACTGTGAAACCCTGCTTGATAAGTTGCTGACCTATTGAAATGTTTACACTGTTTACAGCGGGGTTGGGGAAAATAGATACATTGATGTCTTTGTTTAGCGACCTAACAGTGAGCGTGTTGGTATACTTATATTTGCCATCATTGTCAATCACTTTAATGCGATAGAAATTTACTTCCGTAGCTTTTGTATCTGAGAACTGATAATTGGTGGCAACACCAGAGTAACCTGTTGCAGGCACAGTACCGATTTCCAGCCAGTTTGTACCATTGGTACTTTTTTCAATTACATAAGCTTGCGCGTTAATTTCCTGCAGGCTTGTCCAGTTAAGCGTAACGCCAGATGTGGCAGCAGTTGCTTTAAACAACCCGATAGATACGGGCAGTGCTGCTGCAGAACCGGTAGTAAAGTATTTTGGATTGCCGGCAGGGCCAACGTTTTGCGCAAATGCGGGGCCGTTGATAACCGGGCCATTTGCCTGACCAGCGGGTGCGGTTTGTGATGCCGGGGGTTGTGTAGAATATTTAAGCTGTGTCTGGGCAGCACTACCATTTACCACCACGTTTATTTCGCCATCGCCGTTTCTGTCAATTCCTTTAACAATGCTTCCGCTGCCTGCTATCCTGATTACTACTACGGGCAAGGTTGTATTGGTTGTCATGCTCAAATTAATTGTTTGGGAAGCGCCATTGGCTTCGTTAATTGTGAGCGTACCAAATATGTCCAGCACTGAATTGGTTACCGACGCAGAGCCGGTGAGCGTTACGTTTACGCCGGCGGCAATAACGATACTATCATTGGCAGACGGCGTGGTTGGGCTGCCCGTGGTTGTCCAGGTTGTAGCTGCATTCCAGTTGCCGCTGGTAGTAGCCTTAATAAGCCTGCGTGATTGAGAGAATGCCGACACGGTCAATAGCAGCAATACAATTGTTGAGTAGATCTTGGTCATTGTAGGTTAGAGTTTATGATGATTAAATGTTTGTGACATACCATCATAGGAATAGAGGCGCAGGCGTTGCAAAGGATTGGCCGCACAAACCTTTGTAGGTTCAGCAGTAAAGAAAATTAAAGTGTATGATCGGTGGTGGGAGAGCCGTTGTTCCGGAATTTTAGCAAGGATCTTTGGAGAAGGTGTAAATGTATTATCTATTATTTTTATATCAAAGAGTTATATCCAATTAAATTTGGATTTGGATCAATTTATTTGATGGCTGATGTTCTGATTGCTAACGTTGGATGGTTGAAGTCTGATGTGGGATGTCTGAAGCCTGATGTCTGATGTCTGAAGTCGGATGTCTGATGTATGAAGCCTGAAGTGGGATGTCTGAAGTCGGATGTCTGACGTCTGACGTCTGACTTCTGATTGCTGATTTCTGATCTCTGACTTCTGATCTCTGACTTCTGATCTCCGGTTACTATACTTCTTTTTCAATAAGCCCCAATTTTTCCACCGCTATCTGTGCGGCAATCTGGCTGGCATCTTTTTTATTGTAGGCTTTTCCTTCTGCTATCAGTGCGCCGTCTACTACTGCGCCAATAGTAAAGAGTCGGCGGCCGCCTTCCACGCGTTCGTCCATGGTTTCAAACTCCAGGTTTTTTCCATTTTTATTGGCCCAGCCATAGAGTTTGTTCTTATGGTTGATCTCAAGATTTTCGAGGTCTTCCATAAAAAGGTGGGGTAGAATGATGCGTTCCATTACCCATAATTTGGTTTTGGCGAAGCCCTTATCGAGGTACACGGCGCCCACTACGGCTTCCAGTGTATTGCCAAAAATCTGGCTGATGCGGAGAGAGTTATCGAACTTATTGAAATTGGTAATTTTTTTAAAACCCATTTTCAGCGCAATATCATTAAGCGTGGTGCGGTTCACCATTTTGCTGCGCATCTCTGTAAGAAACCCCTCTTCTTTGTAAGGATATTTTTTAAAAAGAAAATCTGCTACAATGCCGCTGAGGATAGCATCGCCCAGGTATTCCAGCCTTTCATTGTTTTCATCGGCCATTTCCTTTACGGAGCGGTGGGTGAGTGCAGCTTTGTACAACGAGGTATTGCCTGGTGTAAAACCAAGTACATTGCGCAACTGCTTCTTAAATGAAGGCGCTTTTGCACTACCGGGAAGAAATTTTTCTAGGAATGACACAAGTTGCAAGCTACATTATTTAATATGATAAAGTTAGACGGCAACCACAATAAAGGGGTTGCGTAAATTTTGCCCTGACAGCAGTAAACTACAATTTTTATCTGGTTGGGGGTTACTGGTATTTTTTTACAATTACGGCCGCATTGTGTCCGCCAAAGCCAAAAGTATTGCTCAGGGCTGCCCGCACCACGCGTTTTTGGGGTTTATTAAAAGTAAAATTTAGTTGGGGGTCCAATGTAGGATCGTCTGTAAAATGGTTGATGGTGGGCGGTACAATATCGTGCACGGTACTTTTTATACAGGCAATTGCCTCTATCACTCCTGCGGCGCCCAGGCAATGACCGGTCATTGATTTGGTGGAGCTGATATTCATTTTATAAGCGTGTTCGCCAAATACATTAATGATGGCTTTTGTTTCAGCCCCGTCGCCCAGCGGGGTAGAAGTGCCATGGGTATTGATGTAATCAATGTCTTCGGGTTTCATATTGGCATCTTCCAGGGCAGCCAGCATTACATTTCTTGCACCCAGTCCATCCGGATGCGGTGCGGTGATATGGTGTGCATCTGCTGTTGCGCCGCCACCGGCAATTTCGCAATAAATGCGGGCGCCTCTGGCCAGTGCGCTGTCAAGCGTTTCCAGCACCAGTATGCCAGCTGCTTCACCCATTACAAATCCGTCGCGGTCTTTATCGTAAGGGCGGCTGGCGGTTTTGGGGTCGTCATTTCTTTCGCTCATGGCTTTCATGGCATTAAACCCGCCCACACCAGCTTCTATGATAACGGCTTCGCTGCCGCCTGATAAAATAATATCTGCTTTGCCCAGCCGCAGCAGGTTGAATGCTTCAATGATGGCATTGGTGCTGGTGGCGCAGGCGCTTACCACGGCAAAATTGGGCCCGCGCAGGTTGTGACGCATAGATATTTGCCCGGCGGCAATATCCAATATCATCTTTGGTATAAAGAAGGGGTTGAAACGCGGGGTGCCATCGCCACGGGCAAATTCGGCTACCTCGGTCTGAAAGGTAATGATACCACCAATGCCGCTTCCAAAAACAACACCCACCCGGTCGGGATTAATATTGTCTTTGTTCAAACCCGCATCGGTCATAGCCTCATCGCTGGCTACCAGCGCAAACTGGGTAAAACGGTCAATTTTGCGCGCCTCTTTCCTGTCCATGAACTGTACAGGATCAAAGTTTTTGACTTCGCAGGCAAAGCGGGTTTTGAACTTTGACGCATCAAAAAGGGTAATGAAATCTGCACCCGAAACGCCGCCAAGAAGTCCTTCCCAATAATCATTGGTATTGTTTCCCAGCGGTGTTAAAGCACCTATACCAGTTACAACCACCCGTTTTAACTCCATATGACTTTGTGGGATTAATTAAGTGATAAATCCGCCTTCCTGCTTGTGCTGCTGAAAGGCGGATCATTCGTTCATTAGGTCCTCTATACAAGTCGAAAAAAGTCTTACTTGGCGTGTTCTTCCAAATAAGCAACAGCCTGTCCTACCGTAGTAATCGTTTCGGCCTGCTCATCCGGAATAGAAATATTGAATTCCTTTTCGAATTCCATAATCAGTTCAACGGTGTCCAGTGAATCGGCACCCAGGTCGTTGGTGAAAGAAGCCTCGTTGGTAACTTCTGCTTCTTCTACACCCAGTTTGTCAACAATGATCTTTTTAACTCTTGTTGCGATGTCTGACATTTTAGTAAAGTTTAGTTACGGCTGCAAAAATATACTTTTTGCATTAACCACAATGAACGGGGCCTTTTTTATTATTCAGGCTAATTTTTTAAAAAAATGTGCGTATATAGCCGGCCGCCCCGCAGCTGCAGCAGCTAATTTTGCAAGTGCCAGCAATTGATAAATACCCAATAAAAGAACTTCAAAAAATACCATTCCGGTGCGTGTTATTGCTTAAATATGTATGACCGGATGATTTGCCGGGGCACGATTTTGTTAACTTCAGCGTTTATAAACTAATGCAAAAATGGTGCACGATATGCATGCTTTTAATGGCCAACCACGCCATTGCGCAGCTTACGTATGAGCAGTTGTATGTTGATTACGACAGTGCCATTGCGTACAAAAACCTGCGTTTGATACCCATCCGCAACAGGGGCAACAACATGCCGCCGGCATTGGCCAATACTATTTCTTTCAGCCAGGCCATGCAACAGGGGCTTATCACCGTGCAGGAGCGCGGAACTGCCGCTGTAGAAAATGTGCACTGGTTATCTATGTACAACAATTCCGACAAAAACATACTGGTATCTTCCGGCGAAGTATTGGCCGGTGGCCGCCAGGACAGAATTGTTACAAAGGATACGTTGGTAATGGCCAAATCTGGCCGCATTGATCTGCCGGTGATGTGTGTAGAAGAAAACAGGTGGAGCGAAAAAGACAAGAAATTTGTGTACGAGCGCATGGCCAATACCCATTTACGCAAAACACTGGACGAAAGCAAAAACCAGGTGTTGGTTTGGAAAGAGATCAATAACCAGCTGGTAAAAGACAAAATAAAAAATAAAACGCTATCCTATCTTTCGCGCGGTAAAGACAAAGTATTTACTGCATTGCAGGCTGAGTATTGGCAGTATTTTGAAAACAAATTCAAACAAGCCGATAGTACCATTGTTGGCATTGTTTGTATGAGCGGCGACAAAATTCTGGGGTCTGATATTTTTGACGGCAGCAATTTATTTTATGGTAAACTACAGCCATTAATGCAGGGTTACATAGAAGAAGCCACTATCTTCGGTGCCGCGCCCACAGTGCCCGATAAAAAGGTGCATGCCTACCTTGATCAGTTTTTGCAGGATGAAGTATCACAGGAAGAATTTGTGAAAAAGAATGGCAAAATTTTTAAGGTGAAAGGAAGGGTCATTCATATTACCACATACTAAGTCAAATGTTATACCTGGTAAGAACGCCGTGGTGGATCAAGAAGTGGCTGTATCCTGATTACTTATGGAGCATGCCACGCGGTGAGAAAACAATCTATCTGACTTTTGACGATGGTCCCCATCCTGAGGCTACACCCTTTGTACTGGACGAGTTAAAAAAATACCAGGCAAAAGCAACTTTCTTTTGCATTGGAAAAAACGTAGCTGCTTACCCCGACATTTATAAACGAATTTTGTCTGATGGCCATGCAACAGGCAATCATACCTATGATCACCTCAACGGCTGGAAAACGGATGATCGCTTGTATTTTGAAAATATCGCAAAAGCCTCGCAGTATATAGACAGCAAATTGTTTCGCCCGCCTTACGGCCGCATCACACCATTTCAGGCACGTACCACTGCTGCAAAATGGGGATTTACCATTGTCATGTGGTCTGTGTTAAGTGGCGATTTTGATATTCGCATTACTCCACAAAAATGCTGGAATAATGTACAGCATGCCACCGGCAACGGGTCAGTAGTTGTTTTTCATGATAGCGAAAAGGCAATGGAAAGAATGGCCTATGCATTGACGGAAGTCTTATCTTATTTTACCGAGAAGGGTTTTGTGTTTAAGAAGCTGCACGTGTAACCGGGTGAAAGTGTGGTTTGGGATATCCCTGACTGGTAGTGGCAAACCGTGTGTGGGTAAGGGTTTGCATAGACAAACGTATTTAAAAAGTTTGGGCCGGGGTAGAAACCCTGGCCCGTTTTTAATCCGTACCCTATGAAAACTGATTTAAAGGTATAATTTTATTTTATCAATACAAAGTATTTCCTGCGCCGGAAATTTTATTCTTTATCCGCTAGGTCCAACCCGTGGCTGCTTTCAGCCGGTGCCACCATTGTCAACCATCCTTTTTTGCAAAAAACCGCCTATCCATATTAGTGACCGGCGGCAACCGCCATGGCCGAATTACTGGTTGTTGTTTATCGTTGTCTGTCAATTTACATAGTAATGGTAGCTTTACGGCCCGGCTGGAGTAAATGAAGTTCAGGATTGATAGTTGTTTTACTAAATGCACAACAGTAGTTAAACGAATATTGTTAGGATCATACAATCTGCCCCCGGCAACATGTAAAATGACTTTTGTTGCCGGTTGACGTATAAAATAGTTTTTATGATGATTGATACACACTGTCATTTATATGCTGATGAATTTAATGCAGACAGACCGGCTATGATGGAACGTGCGCGCGAAGCGGGTGTTGAACGGTTTTATCTGCCTGCCATTGACAGCAATATATTGCCACAGATGCTGCAAATGGAAACAGATTATCCCGGCCGGTGTTTTGCTATGATGGGACTGCACCCCTGCTCTGTAAAAGAAGATTATGAGAAGCAATTGCAAATAGCTGCAGGATGGCTGGAGAAAAGAACATTTGCCGCCATTGGAGAAACCGGGCTGGATTTCTATTGGGATAAAACATTTGTACCGCAGCAGTATGATGCGTTCAGGCGCCAGGTTCAATGGGCAAAGCAATACCGCATACCGGTGGTAATCCACTCACGTCAATCAACGCAGGAGTGTATTGACGTAATAAAAGAATTGCATAGCCCCGAACTCACTGGTATCTTCCATTGTTTTGGCGGCAGCCTGGCAGAGGCAGAACAAATTACAGCGCTGGGTTTTTACCTGGGCATTGGCGGCGTAATTACCTACAAAAATGCAGGCCTTGGCGCAGTAATAGCAGACATACCGCTCTCGCATATTGTATTAGAAACGGATGCACCTTATCTAACGCCTGTGCCTTTTCGCGGTAAAAGAAATGAAAGCGCTTATCTGACCTTCATTGCTCAAAAAATAGCAGCGGTAAAAAATATTAGTGTACAGCAAGTAGAAGAAGCCACCACTCTAAATGCGCAAAAGTTATTTGCTGTATAAAATATTGCCGCAGATCTGCAAATCTGCGGCAATTCTTTTTTGTCTCATGCTACTATTGTTCGTCTCTTCTAACTATTATTAACCTCTTCTGATTACTGGTTGCCTCTTCTTACTACTGGTCGCCTCATCTTACTACTGCTCGCCTCGTCTAAATACTAAATACTTTATACTAAATACTATGATACAAATGGCTTATCAATTGAAGGGCTGGGTACAGAGAACCACTTAGGCCCTTCCGGTGTCATATAAGCGCAGTCTTCAATACGCACCCCAAATTCACCGTAAATAGCAATGGTAGGTTCAACGCTGAAACACATGCCTGCCTGCAATGGTAATTTGTTGCCCAACACCATATTACCCCACTCATGTCCATCCATGCCGATACCATGACCGGTGCGGTGCGGACAACCGGGCACTTTGTAACCGGGTCCAAAGCCGGCGTCTGTCAGTACCTTCCGCGCCGCAATGTCTACATTCTCGCAGGGGTCGCCAATTTTGGCGGCGGCAAAACCTGCGGCCTGCGATTTTTTTTGCGTGGCCCAAACATCCAGTTGCCTTTTGGTGGGCGTTGCTCCAAATACAACGGTGCGGCTGATATCAGACGCATAGCCTTCTACCTGGCAACCGCCATCCATCAGCACTATATCTCCTTTTTTCAGTTTTTGCGGTTCAATGCTTCCATGCGGAAAAGCTGATGCCTGCCCAAAGTTGACGCCAATTTCTCCATGGGCGCCCAGTTTGGAATGAGCTTCTGCAGTAATGGCCGAAAAATCTGAGGGACTCATTCCTTCCCGCAACATGCTGATGCCTACTTTATAAGCAGCAACGGTAATATCATTTGCTTTTTGCATCAATGCCAGCTCCGCAGCGGTTTTAACCAGCCGGCAGGGAATGGTTACCGGGTCGCCGCTGATAAAGGTTAACTGGGGCGCTTCTTTTCTTACGCCATCATAGATAAAGAAACGCAGCCTTTCTTCAATGCCAATATTACCGCCGGTGATACCCAACCCTTTCAGGCCGGTGGCAATTTGTTTATACGGACTTTCATGCTCTTCCCAGGTCTGCACTTCTTTGCCAATGGTGATGAGCTGACGGAGGCGGTCGGCCTCAAAAGCAGGACTTATATATATTACCTCGCCTTTTGCAGGTATGATAGCCACCATGGTGCGCTCGCTGGGCCACCAGCTGATGCCGGTAAAGTATTTTAGGGAGGTGCCCGAATCTAGCAAAAGTGCTTCTATTTTATTTTCTGCCATCAGTTTTTGGGCTTTACCGATGCGCGCCATACGTTCGGCAGTGGTGATGGGCACCACGTCGGCCGTCATGGATTGCAATTGGTTAAGCGGGTTGTTTTTACCCGTGAAGGAAGATGTGCCAATCAGCATGGAACTGCCGGCGGTCAGCCGGATAAAATCTCGTCTTTTTAAACTCATGTTATGTTGCTTTTAAGGTTGGTAATGCAGAAGAATGCAGGGCAAGACAAGCAGGGCACTGAAGATAAAGTTAATAATTAAGAGTTAAGAATTTTGCGTTCTGCGTCCATGGAATTTGATGGCCATAATAATAAGTACCAAAAAATTCGGAAGCTAGTGGCTGAGCATGTATTTTTGCTGCCCGTTAAAAAACGGGAGAATAAATATTGGAGAGTTGTCCGAGTGGTTGAAGGAGTCCCGGTTGCAACCGGGAGAAACTATTTAAAAGGAGAGTTGTCCGAGTGGTTGAAGGAGTCCCGGTTGCAACCGGGAGAAAGTGTGTATACTCGAAAGGGTATCGTTCCGAATGGTTCGGAACTCTCCGCAGATAAGTACGGCAAGTCTTGATTAATTATTTTTTAAATTGGAGCGTTGTCCTATGTAAAAGAAGTCCCGGTTGCAACCGGGAGAAAGTATTTAAAAGGAGAGTTGTCCGAGTGGTTGAAGGAGTCCCGGTTGCAACCGGGAGAAACTATTTAAAAGGAGAGTTGTCCGAGTGGTTGAAGGAGTCCCGGTTGCAACCGGGAGAAAGTGTGTATACTCGAAAGGGTATCGTTCCGAATGGTTCGGAACTCTCCGCAGATAAGTAAGGCAAGTCTTGATTAATTATTTTTTAAATTGGAGCGTTGTCCTATGTAAAAGAAGTCCCGGTTGCAACCGGGAGTAAGTATTTAAAAGGAGAGTTGCCCGAGTGGTTGAAGGAGTCCCGGTTGCAACCGGGAGAAACTATTTAAAAGGAGAGTTGTCCGAGTGGTTGAAGGAGTCCCGGTTGCAACCGGGAGAAAGTGTGTATACTCGAAAGGGTATCGTTCCGAATGGTTCGGAACTCTCCGCAGATAAGTAAGGCAAGTCTTGATTAATTATTTTTTAAATTGGAGCGTTGTCCTATGTAAAAGAAGTCCCGGTTGCAACCGGGAGTAAGTATTTAAAAGGAGAGTTGTCCGAGTGGTTGAAGGAGTCCCGGTTGCAACCGGGAGAAAGTGTGTATACTCGAAAGGGTATCGTTCCGAATGGTTCGGAACTCTCCGCAGATAAGTATGGCAAGTCTTGATTAATTATTTTTTAAACTGGAGCGTTGTCCTATGTAAAAGAAGTCCCGGTTGCAACCGGGAGAAAGTATTTAAAAGGAGAGTTGTCCGAGTGGTTGAAGGAGCACGCCTGGAAAGTGTGTATACTCGAAAGGGTATCGAGGGTTCGAATCCCTCACTCTCCGCAAATAGATAATTATTCTGTATGGAAGCAGAAGAAATTTTTTTTGTGTACATCCTTCAAAGTTTGAAGGATTTTTCATTTTATGTGGGTCAATGCGATGATCTTGACAGACGCATGTCCAAACATTTCGACGGGTTTAGTAAATACACAGCCAGTAAAAGGCCGTGGCGACTAGTATATTTTGAAAAATTGCCAACAAGATCACATGCCCTACGGCGAGAAAATGAAATCAAGGCGAAAAAAAGCCGCTCGTATATTAAAGCATTGATTTCAAATTGGCGAGCTGTCCGAGTGGGTTGAAGAAGTCCCGATATCAATCGGGAGAAAGTGTGTATACTCGAAAGGGTATCGTTCCGACTAGTTCGGAACGATACCCTCACTCTCCGCAAATAATAGAGCCTCAAAGGGAGTTGAAGAAGCATTCCTTATAAACATCCTTCAAAGTTTGAAGGATTTTTTCTTTTTATACATGCTAGTGCCGCGATGGGTAGCGGTTACGAAATACTATCATTTTTATTTCGATTAGTTATATCCGGTAGGTATCCTTTTGACGGCTGTCGCCTGCAATCACCTTATGAGGATACTTGCATATAACCTTGCAGTTTTTTGCAGCCCGGCCCTATTTTTTTCATCCGCCAAAAAAATATTACCTTTTTATCAGAAATGAAATATTTACTGCTCCTTCTATTACTGCCCATCAGCTTTTCCATTGCCGCCCAGAGCAGCAACCAGGGTACGCATGCAGATACCAGTGCACCGGGTTTTGTACAAAAAATGCAGCAGCGTGGCCACAACGAAGCGCTGAGAAGCATTGAAATATATCAACGGGGTAAGATTTCCGTTCACCAACGACAAATATTGGAGCGTGTCAAAAAGCTAAACCAGGAAATTAAAATATTTCTCAAATCAGGCATTGATACCAATGGTATTCAGTTGCAACTGAAACGCACACAATCGGCCCTTGAAATAGTAAAGGATGGAATTTTTACCCACAAGGGCTCCTATCAAACGCAGCGTAACCTGGTAGTATCATCTGCAATCGTTACAGAATTGTCTGAAAGATTGGAGAAAGAGAAATCGGTGCTTGATGCATACGCCACGCAGCTGGTGCAATTTCGTGTACAATCAGATTCCCTGCAGGGCGATTCGGCAGTATACAGTTTCTCTGCGGATTCTTTACAAATTGTCAATTATCTTAAAAGACTGGTAGTTATTGTAAAAGAAATTGCACCCGTTGATACCAGTTTAAACAAAACACTGGCCAATGTGGAAGCCTTGCAGGTGAAATTGGATCTTACTGTTTTTGAACTCAGGTCGTTAAAAGAAGATCTTGAAATTTACAGCAGTCAATTGGCGGGTGCCAATGGAAAGAAAGAATTTCCGTACCTGTGGGAGGACCCTGTTTCGTCAAGACCGCTACACGAGATTATACGTTTTTCAATTGCAAAAGAATCTATCATACTGCGGTATTATATTGAAGAAAATATTGGAACGCTGTTGATACTCATCATTGCACTCTGCAGTTCGTGGATGTTCCTGCGTTCATTAAAACAGCAACTCCGGAAAAACGGAAGCCTGCATGCCGATTTTTCTGAACAGCTGGTAGTGCGTTATCCCTTGTTGGCTGCCACCTTGCTGGCACTTAATATATTTCAATTTATATTTTCCGACCCGCCGTTTATCTTCTATTTGATCATCTGGCTGATCTCTGCCATTTGCCTGCTGTTTATTTTTCATCGCTACATCACTGCATACTGGATGAAATTTTGGGTGATAACGGTCATTTTTTTTGTGCTGGCGGGCCTTGATAACCTCATACTGCAGACATCAAGGGCCGAACGCCTTTTTACACTTTTTCTGTCTGCAGCCGGAATTGCCTACACAGCTTTTATTCTTCTCAACCGGCACAGGCAGGAGCTCAGAGAAAAAAATATTCCGTGGTTTATTGCCTTTGTGCTGGTATGCCAGCTGGCGGCATTTTGGTTGAACTTGTTTGGCAGATTTAATTTGTCAAAAGCATTCCTGATAAGCGGGTATGCAGGCGTGGTCATTGCCATCATTTTCTTGTGGGTGGTGCGAGGTCTCAATAATGGTCTGCGACTGGTATCTACTATTTATAAGCATCCTACCCGCCGATTGTTCTTTATCAATTTTGACCGTGTTGGAAAAGAAGTGCCTCCTATATTCTATGTGGTACTTGTGGCCGGTTGGTTTTATTTGATAGGAAAGAATTTCTATGTACTGAAAAAATTCTATGATGTTATTTTGTCCGTTATAACCCGGCAGCGTATGGTAGGTGACTATAAATTTTCTATCTGGGGTATGCTTGTTTTTTTGCTGATACTGGTATGTTCTACATTTATTTCAAAACTGGTTTCCTTTTTTAGTGCTGAACCCGTTGGTAACATTCATGTGGAAACAGACAAGAACCGGTTTAAACTGGGCAGTTACCTATTGCTGGTAAGAATATTTATTATCAGCGTGGGTGTATTTTTTGCATTTGCTGCGGCAGGTATTTCGCTGGATAAGATTACCATTATCCTGGGGGCGCTCAGCGTTGGTATTGGCCTGGGCCTGCAGGGCCTTGTAACAAACCTGGTAAGTGGGCTGATACTTTCTTTTGAACGACCGGTGAATGTTGGCGATTTAATAGAATTAAACGGCAAACCAGGTACCATGAAATCTATTGGTTTCAGAAGCAGTATTATTGCCAGTGCAGACGGGTCATGTATTATTATTCCTAATGGTGAATTGCTAAACCAGCACATGGTAAACTGGACGATGGGACATAACCTGAAACGCAACAGTTTTATATTGCCGGTAGCATTTGACAGCAATTTGGAAAAGGTAAAGGAGTTGCTCATGAACGTTCTGCAAAAAGATACACGCATTCTAAGTAACCCGGCGCCCAATGTTTTTATCAAAGACGTTGGTCAAAACGGTTTTATGGTAGAAGTGGTGTTTTGGCCAACACACTTGTCAATAGCAACAGAGGTAAAGAGCGATCTGTTTGCCGGTATTGATGCATCGTTCAAAAAAGAGAATATTACCATTCCGCTGCCTCAGCAAGACGTGCATGTGTACAACCAGCCCGATGTTTCAAAACAGTCACCGCCTTTTCAATAATGAAATTCACATGGGTACCGCCAGAGTGGAAGTACATGTTGGTGAAAACACCAACAAAGGCGTGAACACCAATAAAGGCGTGAAGAGCTACTAGCAAGTGGGAGTAATTGTTGGTGAAAACACCAACAAAGGCGTGAATTGTTGGTGAAAACACCAACAAAGGCATGAACACCAATAAAGGCGTGAAGAGCTACTAGCAAGTGGGAGTAATTGTTGGTGAAAACACCAACAAAGGCGTGAATTGTCGGTGAAACACCAACAAAGGCGTGAAAATAAATCAGCGATTATCACATCAGAAATCAGAAATCAGACATCCATCAGCGTCTACTGTTAATGAACGTTACCGCAATAGTTTTGCCAGCTCCGTCATTCTTGCCAGGTGATGATCGTCATGTTCTGCTACAAACAAAAAATGATCTATGGTGCGCATTGGCGTTTGAAGCCTGGGGTGCAAAGCCGATTTAAAAATTAGATCTTCGTCAATATTTTCTAACAGGGTAAGCGTTTGTTGCCGCAATTGCCTGAAGGCAGCCAACAGTTCGTCTGTTGGTGTATCGTTGTGCCCCGCAATTGTAGTGCGGTTATTCATCAGGTCAGTTGCACGCAATGTTTCCTGGCCGGATTTTATATCTGCAAACCTTCCCTGCCACAATGTTTCAAGATCTGCCAAGTGCCCGGCATTTTCTTTTATACTCCATGTATTGTCTATACGCGTAGTCAGCAGCGATGGCGGTATGGTACGAAATTTTTCTTCCAGTCGTACAGGGGTACCCGCCAGCCGTTCAATAATGGCAGGAAATATATTTTGCACCGTACCAAAATTAAAAGTGCGCTCAAACCATTTTACCTGTTGCATGACTTAATTGTTTAAGTGGTGATGAAGGCTAGGTGTCGGATGTTATGTGCCAGAAACTGATTTTGCGCCGCGTGGTAAACCCTAATTTTTCATACAACCTGATGGCGCCCAAATTTTCTTCCAGCACATGTAAATAAGGCGTTTTATTCTCGTCAAAAATATTGTTTACGGTGTGTGCCAGTAACTGCCGCGCATAGCCTCTACCGGTATGGTGGGGGTGGGTAACCACCGCGCTCACTTCCGTAAACGCATTCATCTTCATACGTTCACCGGTTACCGCTACCAATTCATTATTTATAAAAATACCAAAATAGTTGCCCAATAAGGCCGTATTTTTTTTAAAATAGCCTGGCTGTACCAGGTTAACCAATGAATGCAATGCTGCTCCATGTTCAGTTGTGAGCAAAATAATATTTTCAGTAACAGGCACAGTTATTTTTTTAGGCACAACCATTTGATGGCATACCAATTCTTTTTTGATAGTTAGCGCGTGCGGCAGCAAAGGCTTTTCGCCTATAATAAAAAAACTACTGGTTAACTTTTCATAGGCTGCTGTATACTGGGTATCCGTCACCGGTTCTTCAAAACCCCCAAAGGGGCAGTAATCTGGCTGGTAAAATTTCATGGCCGTATAATCAATCGCAAGCGGGTGGTGAGTTTCTGCCAGCGAGTGCCATGCAGGGTTATCTAATTTTATTTGCAGGTTTGTTTGCATGAAGTATTATTTAGTGGCAGTACTGTGCTTATTAAAATTAAGCAAACCATGGTATTCGCCGTCCCTGCGCACATAATGGATAATGGAATGAGTTGCAACACCGAGCAGGGCTATCACCCAAAATCTTACTCCCCGGCTGGGAAGGCAACACGCATATTAAATGGCTGCGCCGGCTTGAATTTGAAGTTGCCGCGTGTATGACAAGGGAAGAAACTTCAAAATATACCTGCCACGTAAAAGATAATACAATAAGACAGTTTAGCTTTGAGATGGATGCGCGGTCTATCATTATCTCTCCAGCCCACCCACAACATGTAGGAAAATCCATTGGTGAGGTGTTGTTTAAGCCGGAGAAATGGAAATAGCAGGCAGCTGAACTTTAAACGATAACGTACTTGGATAAACGAGATTATGATGCGATTGTAGTAGGCGCTGGTCCCAATGGGTTGTCCGCCGCAATTGTATTGCAGCAGGCAGGGCTGTCGGTTTTGCTGGTAGAGGCCAAAGACAGCACCGGCGGCGGTATGCGTTCTGCAGAACTTACCTTGCCGGGTTTTACGCATGATGTTTGTTCCGCCATACATCCCATGGCGGTGTTGTCTCCGTTTTTATCATCGCTACCCCTTGCACAGCACGGCCTGCAATACCTCCATCCGCCAATTGCGGCGGCACATCCGTTTGACAATGGCAGTGCGGCTGTTCTTAAACAAGATATCACTGAAACCGCTGCTTTACTCTGCAAAGACGGCCCGGCTTACCTGCAACTGGTACAAAACCTGGTAGACAACTGGCCCAAAATAGCAAATGATGTGCTGGCTCCTTTTCACTTTCCAAAACATCCTTTGCTGATGGCGCAATTTGGTATGCATGCATTGCAGCCCGCCACCTGGCTGGCCAAAAAATTTGAAACAGAAAAAGCGCGCGGACTTTTCGCCGGCATGGCGGCACATGCCATACAACCGTTATCCAATACGGCCAGTTCTGCCATTGCACTTGTGCTGATGGCGGCTGCGCATTTGCGCGGATGGCCTGTACCCAGGGGTGGAGCTGCTTCCATTGCAAAAGCCCTTACTTCATTGTTTATTTCGCTGGGCGGAAAGCTGGAGACTAATTTTTACGTTCGCTCACTCAGTCAATTACCATCTGCCCATGCCATACTGTTTGATGTTACGCCAAGACAACTGTTGCAGATTGCAGGTCATCAGTTTTCTGCTTTGTATAAATGGCAACTGCAGCGTTACAGGTATGGTATGGGCGTTTTCAAAATAGACTGGGCACTGGATGCACCTATTCCGTTTACCGCGCCCGAGTGCAGGCAAGCGGGCACGGTTCATATAGGTAATACCATGAAGGAAATTGTATTGAGCGAACAATTAACTGCCGGCGGTGCACACCCTGAGCAACCATTTGTATTGCTGGCGCAGCAAAGTTTGGTTGATGACACCCGTGCCCCAGCAGGGAAGCATACTGCATGGGCATACTGCCATACCCCCAATGGGTCAGAGAAAGACATGACAACCATTATCGAAAAACAAATTGAACGTTTTGCACCAGGGTTCAGGGATCGTATACTGGCCAAACACACCATGAACACCCGTGCAATGGAAAACTATAACCCTAATTATGTGGGTGGCGATATCAACGGGGGCATCATAGATATCAGGCAATTGTTTACGCGGCCGGTATTGAGAAGTTCGCCATATACAACATCCGCAAAAGGTATGTATATCTGTTCATCATCTACACCGCCCGGTGGCGGTGTGCATGGCATGTGCGGATACCATGCAGCACGCAAGGCACTCAAAGAAACATTTAAATTGAATGCGGGGTAAAGCCACGCAACCGAACAATATGAAAGATGGTAATATTGTAAACAAATTTTTTGATACTAAACGCCGTTACGCGAAGTTGGATGATAGCTTGTGCCGTATGCTGGTGTAGCCTGTATTTTTTACTGAATAAAAAACGATTAAAAAATGTCTTACCAACCCGTAGTTGCAGATGAAACACCTGAAAAGGATATTGCCGCAGGAAATGCTGCAGTAAAGAAAACTTTCTTTGGTCAACTTACCGAAGACTGGTGGGCCGTACTAATTGGCGGCACTATTATCACAGTTGTAGTGCTGGTGGCCTCGCTCGCCAATGGTTTCAAATTTCAATTGCCCGTTTACCAATGGGCAACCAGTGCAGATCTTTTTAATAAAGTTCTGGCAGCACACAACCTGCTGCTGATTGGCATCACAGGTATTGTGTTCCTGTTATTATCTTCCATTGCCATTGTTTTATCGGGCGGCAACAGTAAAAGATATGCCGCGGGCTTTGCACTGGTATTTGTACTTGGTATCATCTCGCTCATTATAGCAGGCAATAAAACCATTAATTATTATGGGCTGGAATACGTAATATTTGCGCTGGTAATAGGTTTGCTGATTGGTAACCTCACCACCGTACCGCTTTGGTTGAAAGAAGCAGCCCGTTCAGAATTTTTTATCAAAACAGGGTTGGTTATTTTGGGCACCAGTATTTTGTTTACAGATATTGTAAAAGCGGGTTTGCCAGGCATTCTGCAGGCTACGCTGGTAGTGAGTGTGGTATGGTTTTTTGCTTTATGGCTGAGCCGTAAATTAAAAGTAGATGATGAATTTGGGGTGATACTGGCATCTGCGGTAGCTATCTGCGGTGTATCTGCAGCCATTGTTGCCAGCGGTGCTATTAAAGGAGATAAAAGAAAACTTTCCTACATTACAACCCTGGTATTGCTGGTGGCCATTCCCATGTTAATCATTCAACCATGGATAATCAAACACCTGCACATGCCCGAACTGGTGGGTGGCGCGTGGCTGGGCGGTACGTTGGATACTACCGCTTCTGTTACAGCCGCTGCGCAACTGGTGGGGCCTGTGGCCACCAAGGCAGGTGTTATCATCAAATTCTCGCAAAATGTACTCATAGGCATTGCCGCATTTTTTATTGCGCTCTGGTGGACTTACCGCAAAGGAAATAAAGACGGTGCGCAAAAACAGGAAACACCGGGCCTGGGTATAGTTTGGGAGCGTTTTCCCAAGTTTGTGCTTGGCTTTATTGCGGCATCGCTCATTTTTTCTTTCCTTGTTCCGGTGGGTATCACAAAAAATGTGAGTGGTGTATTAAATAGCCTGCGTACCGTGTGGTTTGCACTGGCTTTTGTGGCCATTGGCCTTGAAGCACGCTTTACAGATCTTGTGAAGATAGAAGGCGGCCGGCCCGCCATTGCATTTATTGGAGCGCAGTTGTTTAATATCATCTGGACGCTGCTGCTGGCATACCTGCTGTTTGGAGGATATATTTTGCCCATACCGGATATTAAATAATACAACTGGCCCAAACATAACAATTGTATAAACATAGCGTAACATGCTACTAATAACCCGCTGCTATCTTTGGCAAACACAATCAGCAGTACAGATATAAGCAAGGGTTAGATATTTTCAGCAAAATGCCCCGGTGTCTACCGGGGCATTTGATTAAAGTGCGCTCTGGCTGTGATATAGTATGCAGCTTATTATTTGTACTTAGAATATAAACCGCAAACCTAACTGCAATTGCCAACGGCTCCATAGATCGGGGCTGGCAATAAATGTTTCTTTTAACGAAGGGTCAAATTGGTAGGTGGGCACGCCACCTGCAACGCCGGTTACAGAAATGGGTTGAAAATAACCAGTGGTAGTAGCGTATTTGCGCACGCCCCATTTGCTGCTGATTAGGTTGCCAAGGTTTACAACGTCTAAGCTCACCTGCACAGTTTTTGTTTTCTTACCGGTATTAAAATAAAAATCCTGCAACACACGCATATCCACCTGGCTAAACCATGGGCTTTCTGCATCATATTTTTCAGTGTACATGCCGCGGCGATTGCGCAGGTATTTATCCTGCTCTATAAAATTTTTATACGCAGCTTTTTGTGCGGCGGCATTTTGCACCACACCGTTTACATCAGTAAGTGTGGCAAACTGCATCTGGTCTATCTCACTGTTCTTTGGCACATACAGCAGGTCGTTGCTGGCCGTACCATCGTTATTAATATCACCGCCATACACATACGCAAAGCGGTTACCGCTGTTCCAGTTGGCGAATACAGAAATGGTAGTAGCATATTTTCCTTTACCATATTCAAACCTTTTGATGCCTGCCAATACAAACCGGTGCGTATTGCCGTACAAAGATGGGGTGCTGCGTGCGGCATTTGCGTTATTTAGAATGGGGTTGCGGTCAAAAGCATCACTGCTTATTTCTGCAGAGATAGAGCTGGCATCTTTAGCAATAAGATAGTTGTAAGATGCTGTTAAGAACAGGTTGTTGGCAAATGTTTGCTGTACCGTAAAGCTGGTGTTAAATTGGTAACCGGTTTTTGTGTTGGTAAATATATAAGCGTTTGCCGCACCTTTGTCGGTAGCACGGTATACACTTCTTGTATCACCAATACCACTGTTGAGCGAAGCGGTAGGGGTGCCTAATCCGTAATTACGCACCATCATGGCATTCACATCTTTTGAATAGGCCACATCAACACTGAATATGGTACCTGCACCGGCTTTTAAATCTGCGCCGATATTGGTACGCCATATTTGCGGCCATTTAAAATTGCTGGCAGTGGCGCAATAGAAAAATGAAAATGGATTGCCGATGTGATTGCCAATCCATACAAAAGGAAAGCGGCCGGTAAACAAACCAGATCCACCACGCAACTGAAAAGTTTTATCGCCTTTTACATCCCAGTTAAATCCAAGCCGGGGAGAAAACAATGGTTTGGAAGATGGCAGTTTGGTATTATCCAACTGTTTGCCCTGGCCGTTTGATACAGGCTGGCCATGCTCATCAAACAGTGTAAGATTGTCGTTATTGGGTACAGTGGGTGAAGTAATGGTGCCACCCGGCTCCTGGTATTTCGAACCCATGTAAATAGGTATATCCATGCGCAAGCCGTATGTTACCCTCAGGTTGTCTGAAGCTTTCCATTCATCTTGCAAATAGGCCGATGCCTGGGCTACAGTGATATAATACCATGTCCATTTATCGGCTTTGCCTGCTGCCCGGGCTGCGTCTACATCCACATCGAGCGGGTAAGCGCCAAATACGTAAGCGCCGCTCTTAGGTACGCTGTCAATAAATGTTTTGATGTCTGCGTCGCTGAATAAAGTTGCTCCATAACCGGTAAGGTTAAACGAATTGGCAAATTTAAACGACTCGTATGAACCCCCGATGGTAATGGTATGCTTTGGCAGAATGATGTTGAAGTTATCAGTGATTTGAAAGGCATCCTGGTTAAGCCGGTTATTGATGGAGAACGGTTCATGACCAGCCGCTATATACATGGTGCCGTATTTGGTGATGTTCAACACCGGGAATGGATCAGAAAACGGATCCCTCGTATCGCGGAAGGTGGTATATACTGCTCTCAGTTTATTGGCAAACTGGCTACCAAAATTTGATTTTAACTCTGCACCAAAAGACTGCAATTTATTGTTGATACGGTAGCCGGAATTTTTGAATTGCAGCGTCTGGTAATCGGGGCCACGGTGGCGGATAGCATTGGGGTGAGCAGGTTTTTCTTTGCTGGCATCAAGTCCGTTATAGGTAAACGACAGGCTATTGTTATCATTGATTACCCAATCTAATTTAGCCAGCCATTTATAACTTTTTTGTTTCAGGTTATAACCCTGGTATGGGCCGGTTTCATAACCAAACTTGCTTTTTAAAATGCTGCTTACAGCCTGCAGATCCGATTCAAGTACACGCGAAGTATTGTTGTTACTGCCGTTGCTGCCGTTTCTGGCTACATAGCTGCTGGCGGCATCATCGCGTTGTTCGGTTTCAAAATTAGCAAAATAATAGAGTTTGTTTTTTTTGATGGCACCGCCTACTGAAAAGCCGGCTTGTAGCTGGGTAAGATCAGGTACGGTAATTTTATTACCATCTACTTTTTTGCCGGTCATTCCCTGGTTGCGGTAGAAGCCGTATACGGTACCGCCAAATGTATTGGTGCCAGATTTTGTTACGGTATTAATACCGGCGCCGGTAAAGCCTGCCTGCGTAACATCATAAGGTGCAATGTTTACCTGTATCTGGTCAATAGCGTCCAGTGATATAGGTTGCGAACCTGTTTGTCCGCCGGGAGTTGGCGCGTCAAGACCGAACGGGTTATTAAACACCGCGCCATCAAGTGAATAGTTATTGTATTGACCGTTGCGGCCTGCAAACGAAGTTCCGTTAATGGTAGAAGAGGCAGAAGGGGTAAGCCGGGTAAAATCGTCGGCCGATCTTGAAATGGTGGGCAGTTGCCGTAGCTGCCGCGAGCTGATGTTGGTGGAAGCGCCCGTATGCTGGTTGTCAAAAATTTTTGACCTGCCCGTTACCGTTACACCGGTAAGCGTGCCGGAAGTTGGCTCAAGTGTAACATCAACCGCGGTATTCTGACCGAGTTCCAGCATAATATTGTCTTCTGTTTTTTCTCCATAACCAACAAATGTAACGGTCACTTTGTAGGGACCTCCTACCCGCAGGTTGGGTACCAAAAAAGATCCGTTGCTCTGCGTGAGTGTGGTTTTATTGATGCCCGCTTCGGCATAAATAATTTTTACAGTGGCTCCGCTAAGTGGTTTTTTATCAGCGCTGAGAATGGTGCCGCTCATTGTGGCGGTGGTAACCTGGGCAGTTGCGTAGAAACAACTGAGTAATACGCATAAGGTGGTGGCAACTTTGGTAAGCTTTTGATTTTTCATACACTGTGTTTTGGTTAATATCAAATTTAAATAATTTCCCGCAGGGGGAAATATTATATTTTGCAAGTGGTTGCCCGGTAAATAACAGTGCGGAACTAAGCATGTTGTAATAACGCTGCATGAATTGTACATGATTCTTTACCAAGTAGCCATATTTTTTATTTTTGCCATTGCATACCCCGATACTTAATCAGCATTGTAATCATTTTCATGAGTAGTATACTTGCAGACCATATCAGAAAATTTGTTGATATTAACCAAGAGCAGTCAACAGTATTAGCCGGTTATGCCAAGCCGTTAGTGGTTAAAAAGAAACAGTTGTTGTTACAGGAAGGGCAGGTATGCCGAGAAAATTATTTTGTGGAAAAAGGCTGCCTGCGTATGTTTTTTACAGACGATAAAGGCGCAGAACAGACCACCCAGTTTGCCATTGAGAACTGGTGGATAACAGATTTTGGCAGCTACACAAACGGGTCGCCCTCTCAATTTTTTATACAGGCAGTAGAAAATTCTCAGCTATTGTCGGTCAGCAAATCTTCGCAGGATGAAATGTTTGCCACCCTTCCTTTGCTGGAACGTTATTTCAGGCGTATTCTTGAGCGTTCTTTTGGCGCAGCCCAGTGGAGAATCCGGTATATTTTCAGCCAGTCAAAAGAAGAAAGGTACCGCCATTTTGTAAGCTTGTACCCGGCATTTATACAGCGGATACCGCAATACATGCTGGCATCTTACCTGGGTCTTACACCAGAATACCTAAGTGAGATCAGAAAAAAGAAATAATGAAAACATCCAGCGACTCTTTTACTTTTCTTAAACTGGCTTAATTTTTTTCTGTGTTGTGGATAGGAGCTTTGTGGTTCATTAAAAAAAATTCAAATGAGCCAACGATTAAACATGCAACAGGTGCAACCAGAAGCATACAAAGCTATACTGGGCCTTGAAAAATACCTGCACGGTACACAACTAACTACCACCCACCAGGATCTGATAAAAATCCGCGCTTCACAGTTAAACGGCTGCGCATATTGCATCAACATGCATACGCGCGATGCGCGCAAGAACGGGGAAACGGAACAACGCATCTACCTGCTTACTGCCTGGCGCGAAACTGAATTGTATACAAAAGAAGAGCAGGCCATACTGGCGCTTACAGAACAGGTAACCTTGATAAGCCAGCATGCGGGGACTGATGCTTATAATGCCGCGGCAAGTTTATTTTCTGAGAGCTACCTCGCGCAAATTATTATGGCTATACTTACCATCAATGCATGGAACCGGATTGGTATTACCACGCAAATGGCGTTGGATTAAAGTATTTAGTATCTAGTATTTAGTATCAAGACACGCGGCGGCGAAGAGCATTCAGTATTTAGTATTTAGTATTTAGTATCAAGACACGCGGCGGGAAAGGAGTATTCAGTATTTAGTATTTAGTACCAAGACACGCGGCGGGCCAGGAGTATTCAGTATTTAGTATTTAGCACCAAGACACGCGGCGGGCCAGGGGTATCATGTATTTAGTGTTTAGTATCAAGACATGCGGCGGGAAGGGAGTATTCAGTACTTAGTATTTAGTACCAAGACACGCGGCGGCGAAGAGCATTCAGTATTTAGTATTTAGTATTTAGTATCAAGACACGCGGCGGAAAGGGAGGATTAAGTATTTAGTGTTTTGTATCAAGACATGCGGCGGGCCAGGAGCATTTAGTATTTTGTATCAAGATATGCGGCGGGCCCGGAGTATTCAGTATTCAGTATTTAGTATCAAGACACGCGGCGGGCCAGGAGTTTTAAGTGTTCAGTTTTCACGATCATGGCATGTAGTCTGAATACTAAATACTAGATACTAAATACTAGATACTAAATACTTAATACTAAATACTCTTCGTTACCAATTACCCATTTGTTCTGGGATAATTCTGTCGAGATGTTCATCGGGCTTGTGCTGTTTCCATTGGGGATCATACTTAACAAACCAGGAGAGCCATAATGTGCGGGATAAACGCATAAGCGGAGGTTGCAGCCCAATCAGCAACAGGGCATTGAAGATAAGCCAAATTAAAAAACGGTTGTCTTCAAAAGAAAAACCAATCAGTAGCCACCAGGCAAGACAAGAGGCCACGCAAAGCCCCACAGAAAGTGCATAGCTTACATAGCCGGTTCCATAATAAAAACCTACTTCTATTTCTGTACGCTGGGCACATACGGGGCATTTGTCTGTCATTTTAACAACAGACATCAATTTGTATGAACTTTTTTCTTTGTAAATAAAACCTTCCCTGCAACGTGGGCATTTGTTGCTTAAAACAGAAATCAAATATCCCGGGTGCCGTTCTGTGTTTGCCGTATTGGTCATCAGGCTGCAAAGGTACACCGGTATATTTGTAAAACAGCATAGCAAAACTTATTTACTGTCTTGCAGTACTTTTTCCATCTGCATGCTGCGGGAACCTTTGATAAGAATAGTGGCGTTGGAAAATTGCTGCGCCTGAAACCAGTCCCTCGCCTCGCCTGCATTGGTGAACCGGGTATAAGGATGATCTATTTTTAGGAAATCGCCGCCCGTTAACACCACGGCCTTCCACGTATAACGGTCAATCAGTTCAACCAGTTGTTTGTGTTCGTGCAGGCTTTCGTTACCCAGTTCTGCCATACCGCCCAGTATAAGTATTTTATCGGTAGCAGGTAGTTTGGCAAAATTTTCAATCGCAGCTTTCATGCTGGACGGGTTGGCGTTATAGGCATCCAGTATAATTGTATTGCTGCCATGTTTTACCAGTTGGGAACGACTATTAGACGGGGTGTAGGCCTCAATGGCAGATTTAATGGAAGCACCGGAGATGTTGAACAGCACACCTGTTGCCGCTGCACATAAGATATTGGGAAGGTTATAATCTCCCACCAGTTGTGTATGGATGAGTTCATTAATTCCTTTGGTAAACTGCACATCTAAAAACGGCTCGCTTTTAACTGCTTCACCGGTTACGGCAGCATCGTGTGTGCCATAGGTAAATACGGTAGGCAGTCCTTTGCTCATGTGGCGCAGGTAGTCATAATCCCACATCACCAGTGCAACGCCCTGGTGTGCACGCAGGTAATCAAATAATTCGCCTTTACCTTTTTTTACGCCTTCTTCACCGCCAAAACCTTCAAGATGGGCCTTGCCTGCATTGGTAATAATACCGTGGGTGGGCATGGTGTACTCGCAATAACCGGCAATTTCCCGTTGGTGGTTGGCACCCATTTCTATCACGGCCATTTCAGCGTCTTTTTTTATTGACAGGATGGTGAGGGGAACACCAATATGGTTATTCAGGTTGCCTGAAGTAGTATATGTTTTAAAACCAGCAGATAATACCGCATGAACCAATTCTTTGGTAGTTGTTTTGCCGTTGCTGCCCGTAATGGCAATAAAGGGGATAGAAAATTGTTGGCGGTGGTGTTTGGCCAGTTGCTGCAAAGTGGTCAGCACATCGTTCACCAAAATAAACCGGTCGTTTACTGCATAGACAGCTTCATCAACTACGGCATAGGCGGCACCTGCTTCCAGCGCCTGCTGCGCAAATGCGTTACCGTTGAAACTGGGTCCTTTCAACGCAAAAAAAATAGCGTCTTTTTTTATTTTCCTGGTATCTGTTTCAACAACCGGGTATTGCAGGTATAGCTGGTACAATTGTTCAATGGTCATAACAAAATGGGTATTGATTCTCTAACGCGAATGTAGCAAGCATTAACATGCAACGTAAATGGTTATAGTATTTAAATATAAAAAAGCCATCCGTGCGGATGGCTTTTTTAATAACTGGAAATATTGTTCGGCTATTGAGCGGACTATCGCTCGATATTTAAGATGTAATTGATGTTTATCTTTTACGGCTGTTCTGTCTGCGTTGTTTGTAGTTGATGCCGGTACCATGGCCATTGCCTTCTGGGCTACCTACACGGTCCATAGCGCAACGGAAACCAACAGTGCTCAAAGATTGATCTTCTTCCAGGAAGCGACGTGTGCCGGGGCTTAACCAATAAGCGCGGTCATTCCAACTTCCACCTTTTATTACTCTTGATTTATCGCTTATCAGGGTAGTAAGTCCGTAACCGTATGCTACACCAGCAACCAGTGAGTCACCATCGAGGTAGTTGATAACATCACCTTTCTGGTAGTTGCGACGTGATTTGCTTTCGTCGTCAGTTACATAACGGCTTTTAATTTTACCAAGGCTGTCCCTCTCTGCTTTACCAGTAGCTAAATCGGTAGTGGTGTATTTATTACCGCGGTAAGAAGCCACGTCATCATTATCAACACCAGACAAAGGACGGTAAACATCGGCTGTCCACTCATTTACGTTACCGCTCATGTTATATAAACCGAAACCATTGGGGTAGAAAGAACTTACAGGGGCAGTGTAAACAGCGCGGTCGTTCAAACCACCTGCAACACCCATGTTATCACCGGCACCTCTTTTAAAGTTAGCCAGGAAGGTACCCTGCCAGCTGCCACGGCGTGTATCGCGCAAGCCATTTACATTCTGGCTCCAAGAATACACCTGTTTGTTGGTCAGCAACTCTTCACCTCTCTTACCTTCTTTTTTAGAAGGCATTGGGTTTTGATTTACCAGGCCAAGAGCAGCATATTCCCACTCAGCTTCTGTTGGTAAACGGTAGCCGGGTAATAATATACCATCTTCAAAAGTTACATTGGTACGCGGTGTACCGTTAGGATTTTTGAGAGGATTCTTTTTAGACTTTGCTGCTTGTCCGGGAGTGGGTTGATACTCGCCCAACAAATAGGATTTAGTATCAAAGTTTTCCTGGCCAAGGCCGCTCAGGTTCTTTAAAGAATTTTTATTGATGTAACCTCTTTTTACAAGTTCACCTTCATTCACGCGGTCTGTTCTCCAGGCGCAGAAATCGTTGGCTTGTTTCCAGGTTACACCTACAACTGGATAATAGTTGTATGATGGGTGACGGAGATAGTATTCTACGAGCGGCTCATTGTAAGCCAGCTCGCTTCTCCATACAAGTGTGTCGGGCAATACGGCATTGCGTACAGCCTGAAACTCGTCACCATCAAATACTGTATTTACCCAATACATATACTCACGGTAGTGTACGTTGGCCACCTCTGTTTTGTCCATGTAGAACGAGTTTACCGTAATACGACGCGGAATATTATTCCAATCGCCCATTACATCTTCCTGGGTAGCACCCTGGGTAAACGTACCTCCCTGAACAAATACAAGGCCGGGGCCGGTTTTTTCTTCTTTCTCCTTTGACACCTGGTAACCACCCATGTTTTTATCATTGTAGTTCCAACCAGTTACATCGGATTTTCCACTTTTGTTCTTGCTTTTGCAAGAAGCCACGCTCGCGGCGCAGGATAGGATAATAATTAAAGTCTTCCAGTTCATTTTAATAGCCATTTTGAAGCCGGTTTTAGAATAAAATAACGGGATGTTGAAACTTATATTGTATTTGAGGCTAAAGCTTTTCCCCCACAACTGCGAATATAGGTAGCTTTCTGCTATAAGGTTCGTAGAAATACGTTAAAAGCCTTACGCAATCCAGTTGTTCTAAGTTGCCAGGCGCATCATCTTTATGACCCTGCTGCCCATTTGCCTCATCAAATACTCAACCTTGCACGTTTGTGGTCATATTGCAAAATCCGGGCCCTGCATCCTTAAAAAGAAAATTATTTCCGCCTGTCTGATAATCAGATATTTATTGAGCAGCTGCATAATACCTGTTGCCGAAACCGCGTTCATGATGTCTGCAAAGGCCAACTGCATATGCGAAACGGAGCATTCTTTATTATATGGTACCTGTTTATTCTGCCTGCTGTGCATGCGCAACGCAATTACAGCGAAGCGTCTGTATTGGCGGTGGGTAACTGGTATACCATTGCTGTCAAAGATGCCGGCGTATATAAGGTAGACGTACCCATGCTCAGCAGATTAGGCATCAATACTACCCAACTCTTATCTGCCACCATTCGGCTGTATGGAAACGGCGGCGCCATGCTGCCCGAAGCTTGCAACGGGTTTAAAAACGACGACCTCGTAGAAAACGCTATAACTATTATAGATGGGGGCGATGGTGTTTTAAATGGCAATGATTATTTCATTTTTTATGCTCCCGGCCCCGACAGGTGGACGAATGATTCGACTAACAGACGTTTCAACCACCACAAAAACCTTTATAGCAATGAAGCGTATTATTTTATTAGCATTGGTGGAGCTGGTAAACGAATACAGCAGCAACCGGCATCGCCTGCAGCCACTGCCAGCACCGTATCTTTTTCTGAACGTTGGTTTCATGAGCTGGATACCATTAACCTTTTACAAAGTGGTAAAGACTGGTACGGAGAAGAGTTGTCTGCCCTTCCCGGCATGACACAGTCTTTTAACCTTCCGCTTTCAAATAATAACAATTCAGCTGTAACCCTGGTGGCCAATTGCGCAGCCCGTTCTGTTACCGGCACCAGCCGTTTTACTGCTTCCATCAATGGCGCCACGGTATGGCAGCAAGATATTGCCGCTGTGGGCAGCACAAGTTTGGATGTTTTCGCAAGAACTGCTGTACAAACCGTCAGTTTCAACTCCGGCAACAGCAGCGTACTTACGTATAAATTTTCTCCCGGTGGTGCAAACGCCCAGGGCTGGATTGACTGGCTGGAAGTCTTTTACCGCAGCAACCTTGCGGTAACCGGTAACGGGCAATTATTGTTTCGCGACTGGAACAGCGTAGCCCCAGGCAATATTGCATTGTTTACCATTCAAAATGCTGCTGCTGCACAGGTATGGGATGTTACCGATATTACCAACCCTGTGAGAATGAATACCACCGTAAATGGTAGCGCTTTATCATACACAGACAGTGCGGCCTCGTTGCATGAGTACGTTTGCTTTTCCAATCAGTTTTTAACCCCGGTAACCATCGGCAAAACAGATAACCAAAACCTGCATCATAGTCAGCCGGCAGACTTGCTGGTGGTTTGCTATCCGCCGCTGCTGGCGCAGGCGCAACGCATTGCACTTTTTCACCAGCAACATGATAACCTCAAAACTGTGGTGGTAAACACTACGCAGGTATACAACGAGTTTTCATCTGGCACACCAGACCCGGTTGCCATCCGCGATTTTGTAAAAATGTATTATGATAAGGCAGGTAAAGACAGCGCGATTCGGCCCAAATACCTGTTGCTAATGGGCGATGCTTCGTTTGATTATAAAAACCGCCTTAAAAACAATAGCAACTTTGTACCGGCTTATGAGAGCAGCGTATCGCTGGATCCGTTATCAACTTATGCATCGGATGATTTTTTTGGATTTCTGGATGATCATGAAGATGTTAACTCAACAACAATGACCAACCTGCTTGATATTGGCATTGGTAGAATACCTGCTCAAACGCCCGAACAGGCAAAGGCCTTTGCAGACAAGCTGGTGAATTATACCAACCCCAAAAGCCTCGGCCCATGGCGCAATCAGCAAACGTTTATTGCCGATGACCAGGATCTCAACCTGCATATCAATGATGCAGAAAATATTACGTCTGCCGCAGCCAATCCACTGTTTATACAAAATAAAATTTACCTGGATGCATATGCACAGGATAAAGGGCCACTGGGCAGCCGTTACCCTGGCGTGAATACTGCCATCGGTAACCAGGTACAGGAAGGCAGCCTGATCATGAATTACAACGGGCATGGCAGCAGTAACCGGCTGGCTGAAGAAGTGATACTCGATAGAGATATTATTGATACCTGGAACAACCCTAACCGCCTCCCGCTGCTGATTACCGCCACCTGCGACTTTGCGCCGTACGATAATCCGGGCACCTATTCATTGGGAGAGTATATGCTGCTGCGCCAGCATATGGGTGCCATTGCGCTGATGACTACCACGCGATTGGTGTTTGCGTACAGCAACCGTGTTATGAACCGCAATTACCTGCAGGCGGCTTTACAACCACGCAACGGGGTTTATCCTACCCTGGGTGAAGCCGTCATGCGCGCCAAAAACCTTACTTACACAACTCAATCTGACATTGCCAACAATCGCAAATTTACCTTGCTGGGAGACCCGGCTTTAACCCTTGCTTACCCGCGCTACCGCATACAAACTACCACCATTAATGGTAAGCCGGTTTCAACAGTGCCAGATACATTGAAGCCATTGGCCAAATACAGTTTCAGCGGCAACATTATTGATGCCCTGGGCAACCCGGTAAACGGTTTCAACGGAACGGTGTACGCCACCGTGTACGATAAACCGCAGCAATCTATCACACGGGCTAACGACCCCGACAGCTATCCACAAAGCTTTGCCGTGCAGGGTGCTGTGCTATTTAAAGGTAAAGCCACCGTAGTAAACGGACAGTTCAGCTTTGGTTTTATTGTACCGAAAGATATTCAATACCCTGCCGCCAAAGGCACCATTAACCTGTATGCAGAAAACGGTGAATTGGATGGAAATGGTTTTTTTAACGGCTTTATTGTAGGCGGGGCACAGGCAACCAGCAACGATACCCGCGGCCCTGATATAAAGGCGTTTATAACCGACGAACACTTTATCAATGGCAACGCGGTTCCTTCTAACCCGGTGCTTTTACTACAGCTCAGCGATTCTTCAGGCATTAATATTGCAGGTACCGCCACCGGTCACGCATTAACAGCTGTGGTAGACGCTGATGCCAGCCAGTCGTTTGTTCTGAATTCGTTTTTTGAGCCGGCTACAGACAGCTACCAGCAGGGAACTGTAAGGTTTCAAATGCCCGAAATGGAAGAAGGGGTGCATACTTTAACGGTTAAGGCGTGGGATGTAAACAATAACAGCAACAGTGTAACCATCAGTTTCAGGGTATTGAGAAAAGAGGGACTGAAAATTTTTACGGTAATTAATTATCCTAACCCTTTTGCCAATCATACCCGTTTTGTATTTGAGCATAACAGGCCTTATATATATTTAAATGTTAGCATCCGGATTTTTGAAACAACCGGTAAGCTGGTGAAAACTATACAGTCTACAATAAATACCACCGGAACCCGTTCAAGTGATATTGATTGGGATGGAAAAGGCAATAATGGAGAAACACTGGCGCCGGGCATATACATTTACCAGGCGCAGGTAACTTCAGCAACAGACGGGCAAACGGCCGCAAAAACGGGGAAACTCATGCGGCAATAAGCCATAGTTACTTAAAAATCTGTAATTTAGCCGCTTAAAATTAAAACCTGCAACTATAGAAAAAAATTGTACGTAAAATTAATATAGATGAAAAGCAATAAGACCTTTAAACTAATTGCGTCAATTTTACTTATTTCTGGATCAACTGCATTAAAGGCACAGACCGACGGTAAAATTAATGTTGTTACAACCGCGGTTCCCTTCTTACGGATTTCTCCTGATGCGCGCGCGGGTGGTATGGGCGAAGTAGGTATTGCTACTTCTCCAGATGTAAACTCAGGTTTCTGGAACCTGGCAAAAACGCCTTTCAATGAAAGTAAAGGTGGTATAGGACTTACTTATACTCCGTGGTTGCGCAAACTACAATTAAACGATGTTTACCTGGCCACCTTGTCTGGCTATTATAAATTGAGCGATAACGAAGCCATTACTGCTTCCATGCGTTATTTCAGCCTTGGTAATATCCAGTTTACAGACAATTCTGGCCAGGATCTGGGCCAGTTCAGACCAAGAGAATTTAGTTTTGATGCGGGTTACAGCCGTAAACTGTCTGATAAGCTTGGCCTCGGTGTTGCGCTCCGTTATATCAATTCTAACCTTGCCTCTGGTGCTGCTGGTACATCTGGTACTACATATAAAGCCGGAAATGCCATTGCAGGCGATATCTCTTTATATTATCATGGCCTCAACCAGGCTGGTGAAGGATGGAATATGGGTGTTGTATTATCAAACCTGGGTACTAAAATTGGCTATACCAATGATGCCAATCAGAAAGATTTTATACCCGCCAACCTTGGGCTTGGTGTAGCACATACCTGGGTATTTGATGAAAGCAATAAAATAACACTTGGTCTGGATATTAATAAACTGCTGGTGCCCACACCGCCGGTATATACGGGTGTTTATTCAACAGATTCTGCAGCCCAGTCACAATACAGGTCTAAAAGCTCAATCAACGGCTGGTTCAATTCATTCAGTGCACCGGGTGGTTTTTCTGAAACATTGAAAGAGTTTCAATTGTCTGGTGGTATGGAGTATACTTACATGGATCAGTTTTCTTTGCGTGGCGGTTATTTTTATGAAGATAAATTAAAAGGCAACCGTAAATATTTTACATTGGGTGCCGGCCTTAAGTACAATGTATTTGGTTTAAATGTATCGTACATCATTCCTTCAGGAAGCGGTATTAACCAGAATCCTTTGTCGAGCACACTCCGCTTCAGCCTGATATTTGATCTGGACAGCGAAACCAATGGCAGCGATAAATAATAACAACTCTATAAATAATTAAGAGCGTTCCACACCGGAGCGCTTTTTTTATGCGATGCAAGTTTCGGTAATAATTTAAAAGGCAGAATTCAAAATTCAAAATACCTTCGCCCCTATGTCGTACAGAATTGGTTTTGGTATAGATTTTCACCAGCTGGTAGAAGGCCGCGAACTATGGCTGGGCGGTGTACTCATTCCGCACCACAAAGGATCATTGGGCCATAGCGATGCAGACGTTTTGCTGCATGCCATCTGCGATGCATTGCTGGGTGCACTGGCACTGGGCGATATTGGTATGCATTTTCCCAATACAGATCCGGCGTATAAAAACATCGACAGTAAAATTCTTCTCCAACATTGTTTTACTCTGGTACAGCAAAAAGGCTACGGGGTGGTGAACGTAGATAGTAGTATCTGCCTTGAGGAACCAAAAATAAAAAAGTATGCACCGCAAATGTGTACCCTTATTGCAGACCTGCTGCAGGTATCAACCGACGATGTATCTGTTAAAGCCACTACCACAGAAAAAATGGGCTTCGCCGGCAGAGAAGAAGGATTGATGGCGTATGCAAATGTATTATTAAAGAAAATGGGATGAATGTGGAAATGTGGAAATGTGTAAATGTGTAAATGCACCACCGGCGAGTCAGGGTTTCAACTAACTCAGCAATTAAAGAAATCAGAAATCAGACATCAGACATCAGACAATTCTTTCCCTACTTTTGCAACCATGTCAGCGATAAAGGTTAAAATAATCAACAAATCTGGCAACCCTTTGCCCGCCTATGCTACCACTGGTGCAGCCGGTATGGATCTGATGGCGCATATAGAATTTCCGGTCACCTTGCAGCCGCTGGAACGGCAGTTAATATCCACCGGTTTATTTATAGAATTACCCCAGGGTTATGAAGCGCAGGTAAGGCCGCGCAGCGGACTGGCCATCAAGCATGGGTTAACCTGTCTTAATACACCCGGTACCATTGATGCCGATTACCGCGGCGAAATAAAAATCATACTCATTAACCTGTCTAACCAACCGCATACCATACAGCCCGGCGACCGTATTGCCCAAATGGTAATTGGCAGGGTAGAACAGGTTGGCTGGGAACTTGTATCTGTAATTGGGGAAACCGAACGGAATCACGGGGGGTTTGGACACACAGGTAAATAAACACAAATGAAAAATTGTATCAGGTTCGTATGCTTCGTAAGCATTGTACTGGCCACCAGCTGTAAATCAGCCAAAAAAATTCAAACGGCCATCACCAAAACAAAGACAGATACCACGCAGATGACAATTGTTGACAATTCTCATGCGGATTCTATTGCGGTGATACACGACCTGATGAAGAAATTAAACAGCAACCGCATTGTAAATTTCACTTCTTTCTCTGCAAAGATAAAAGTGAATTACCGCGATAAAGAAGGCGAGCAGCCCGAGCTAACGGTATTTGTGCGTATGCAAAAGGACAGTGTTATATGGATTTCAGTAAATGCCACCATCTTCAGCTATGAGGCATTGCGGGTATTGATTACACCCGATAGTGTACGTGTGCTGAACAAAAAAGACAAAATTGTACAACTGCGCTCTGTTAATTACCTCAAAGAAATCACCGGGCTTCCTTTTGATTTTAATACCCTGCAGGATTTGTTGTTGGGTAACCCTATTTACCTGGATAGCAACGTGGTTTCATATAAAAAGACTGATCAGTTTATAACGCTGATGAATATTGGCCCACAGTTCAAGCACCTGCTGGCTATTACCAATGGCGACTTTCTGCTGCAGCACAGCAAGCTCGATGATGCAGACCCCTTGCGCAACCGCACAGCAGACTTAACGTATGGCGGCTATGAAAATACAAATGGGGTAAAATTTGCTACAGAGCGCCGTGTGTCTGTATCAGAAAAAGGCAAGCTTGATATTGATATGAACTTTAAACAATACGGCTTTAACGAAACATTAAGCTACCCTTTCAGTATTCCGAAAAATTTTAAGCGCCAGTAAACGTTGTATACTTTATTTTTGAGCCCGTCGTTGTAGTGCCATAGCTGCTGCCTTGCATTCTATAACCCAATTAATACCGCGTATGCAAAAGTTCTGCCTGTCTGTGTTTTTATTGCTTGCCTGCCTGGTGGCTTTTACGCAACAACCCGGTAAGGCAGAACTGGAAAGGGAGCGCGCTGCCATTCAAAAAGAAATTGACGATGTAAGGCGCTCGCTGGATGAAACCAAACGCAATAAAAAGGCATCGCTGGCACAATTGAATGCCGTGCAGAAAAAACTGCAGTTACGGCAGCGCGAGATAAACGTTATCAACCAGCAGATGGAAATGATTGAAGGCGATATCAACCAGGGCTGGAGAGATATCACCAAACTTAAAAAAGAACTGGATACACTTAAATTGCAATACGGCAAAAGCGTGGTGTACTCGTATAAGAACCGGAGCAATTACGATTTCCTCAATTTTATTTTCTCTGCCAGTAGTTTTAATGATGCATTAAAAAGGGTTTCCTACCTCAAGTCGTACAGGGCCTACCGCGAGGAACAGGCCAACAATATTGTACGTACGCAGGATCAAATACAGGGAAAGATTACTTCGCTCAACCAAAGCCGTGTACAAAAATCGCTGGTATTAAAAGAAGAAGACAAGGCAAAGGAAAAGCTGGAAGATGAAAAAAGGGAAAAAGATGAGGTGGTGAGTAAACTGAAGAACCGTGAAAAAGAATTGCTGAAAGATTTTGCCGATAAGAAAAGGCAGGATATGAAAATATCCAATGCCATTACGGTAGCCATTAACAGGGCAAAAGCCGCTGCAATAGCGGAAGCAAAAAAGAATGCGGAAATTGCCGCAAAGAATAATGCTGCCGCTGCTAAAAGTAATACTCCTAACAACACGCCTGCAAAGACTACCACCATTGCTGCCGCAACGCCCAGAAAGATTGAAAGAGAATCAACATTTGATGCAGACCCCGCGGCAAAAAAACTGTCTGATAATTTTGAAAAGAACCGTGGCAGCCTCCCATGGCCAATAGAATCCGGTAGAATTTCGATGCGTTTTGGTCCCTCCACAATACCCGGTACAAAACTATTTACTGATAACAAGTTCCTTACGTTTGAAACAGAGGCGGGTAAAGCGGTGAAAGTAATATTTGATGGTGAAGTATCGCTGATCACGTATATCGGTGATGTACAAGCGGTGATTGTACGACATGGAAAATATTTTACTACCTACAGTAACCTCTCCTCTGTAAGCGTTACAAAAGGCCAGCAAATAAAAACGGGCCAGGTAATAGGCCGCGTGGCAGAAAAAGAAGATAACCTGGGCGAGCTTGAGCTGGGCATATCCAATGATGTAAACCGGAGTTTTGATCCAGAAAAGTGGCTCAGGTAGCTGTTAGCGTTTAGCTATTAGCTCTTAGCCTTTTGACACGCAAATGCAGTCAGCGAAATTCCAATGATAAAACTATTTTCCGCCAACAACGTATCAAATGAATCGTTGAGAGCTAACAGCTAACAGCTAACAGCTCATAGCTTTCCTCAAATACATTTACAAAACCGGTTGTACAGCTTTTCATATTGAGGTATGATATTGTGTATGTCGAAAAGGGCGGCGTGGCTGATGGCCTGTTCTTTAAATTGCATCAGTACAGCATCGTCTTTTAAAATTTCCAATGCGTGTGTTGCCATCTCATCTACGTTGCCAATGCTGCTTAAAAAACCAGTTACACCATCCACATTAATTTCCGGTAAACCGCCTGCATCGGTACTGATAACAGGTACACCAGCTGCCATAGCTTCCAGCGCGGCCAGACCAAAGCTTTCATATTCTGACGTCAGTAAAAACAAATCGCCCACGGCCAGTATTTCTTCCATTTGTTCCTGCTTACCCACAAAGCGGATGTCTCCGGCTACACCCAGTTCACGGCTCAGGCTTTCGGCCATGGATCTTTCTGGCCCATCGCCCACAAACATTAATTTGCTGGGCATTTCAGCATTTACCCGCGCAAATATTTTTACCACATCCTGTACCCGTTTTATTTTTCTGAAGTTGGATGCGTGTAACAAAATGCGTTCCCCTGCCGGGGCTATTACTCTTCTGAATGCATCTATCGGTTTTTTGTTGAAACGCTTTACATCCACAAAATTGTGAATGACTTCTATTTCCTTTTCTATTTTAAATGAACGGAAAGTTTCATCGCGCAGGTTGTGCGATACGGCGGTAATAGCATCGCTTTCATTGATAGAAAAAGTAACCACCGGTGCATATGTTTTGTCTTTGCCCACCAGCGTAATATCTGTACCATGCAAGGTGGTAATAACAGGAATATTAATGCCCTGTTTCAGTAAAATTTGTTTGGCCATATAAGCCGCAGAAGCATGCGGTATGGCGTAATGCACATGTAGCAGATCTAAATTATTATTGGCTATTACATCTACCATAGTACTGGCCAATGCAGTTTCATACGGGGGGTAATCAAACAAAGGGTAGGTGGGTACCCGCACTTCATGATAAAAAATATTGGCATTAAACTCACTCAGTCTTACAGGTTGCTGGTAGGTAATAAAATGTACCTGGTGGTTTTTATCGGCCAGGGCCTTGCCCAGTTCGGTCGCCAGTACACCACTACCGCCAAAAGTTGGGTAGCAAACAATTCCTATACGCATTATGGTTTTTATTTTACAAAAATGTTTCCGAAGGTAAATCAAATAATCATTTCAGAAAGAACTCACTGCATTAACCCTAATACCGCATGATTGTTTGCCTTATCTTTAGCAAAATTTGATAAGTATGAGGAAATTCCTGGCTTTTTGTTTATTACTGGGCAGTAACAGTTTGTTAATGGGTCAGCAGGAAGATTCTGTTTTTATTTCAAAAATTGCGGATGAAATTCTGGTTAGTGGTAAAATTTATGATAACCTGAGGGTATTGTGTAAAACCGTTGGCGGCCGATTATCAGGCAGTCCGCAAAAATATAAGGCAGAAGAATGGGGCGAAGCAACGCTGAAAGCCGCTGGTGCAGATAAGGTCTGGTTACAGGAGTGCAAAGTACCCCATTGGGTAAGAGGTGGTAAAGATGAGGCCTGGTATACCTATAAAGATGCCGCCGGAAAAACCGTAAAGCAAACACTGGATGTGCTGGCCCTTGGCAATTCTATGGGCACCGGTAAAACAGGCGTTAAAGCAGCAGTAGTGTATTGCAATAATTTCGACGACCTGGAAAGGCAAAAGGATATCGTTAAAGGAAAGATTGTATTCTTTAATAATCCATTCAATGAAAAATACCTGATGCCGTTCAGGGCCTATGGTGAGTCTGGGGCTTACCGCCGCTCCGGCCCTGCGCGTGCGGCTAAATATGGTGCGCTTGCTGTGGTTATCCGTTCACTCTCCGGCTCGGCTGCCGACAATCATCCGCATACAGGTCTTACCCAATACGATTCCAACTATGCCAAAATACCTTGTGCGGCTATGGGTTTACGTGATGCAGACAAACTAAGCGGTTTGTTGAAAGAAGGCAAAAGTATTGAACTGTATTACCAGTCAAACGCAAAGATGCTGCCAGACACCATTGGCCACAATGTAATTGGCGAACTTACCGGCACAGCATCACCCAATGATATTATTACCATTGGCGGCCACCTTGATAGCTGGGATCCTGCCGAAGGCGCGCACGATGATGGTGCGGGCTGCGTTCATTCTATTGAAGTATTAAGGGCTTTGAAGGTTTTAGGATATAAACCAAAGCATACCATACGTATTGTATTGTTTGCCGATGAAGAAAATAGTGGAAATGGTGGTGAAGCATATGCCATTACCGGCAAAAACAAAGGCGAAAACCATTTGTTTGCTTTTGAAAGCGATGCAGGCGGCTTTACGCCAAGGACAATGGGTTTCTCTATGTCTGCTGAAAAGTTGGCAAAGGTTCAGGCTTGGTTGCCCCTGTTTGTTCCATATGGTGTGTACCAGTTTACAATGGGTGGGGGCGGTTCAGATATAGAACCCCTGCAAACTTTGCTTAAAACACCGGTGGCAGGGCTATTTCCGGATAATAACCGGTATTTCGACCTGCATCATGCCCGTAATGATGTGTTTGAAAATGTAAATAAAAGAGAACTTGAACTGGGTGCCATTAACATGACAGCATTGATTTACCTTATTGATAAATATGGTTTGTAATACGGATACCCTTGTAACTTTGCATACGCCGAAAGCGTAAGCACTAAAATATTTGTATGAAAAAGTTTGTAAAAATTTTTGTTAGCCTGCTCATTGTTGGCGTGGTTGTATTTTTTCTTGCCCGGTACTTTTTTGTTTTTGGCGAAGGATCAAAGGCCGGCCAGCTTAACTTTTTTGTAAAGAAGGGATATGTTTTTAAAACTTATGAGGGCAGAATTATACAAACCGGATATAAAAGCCAGGTGCCGGGTAGTATACAATCGAACGAATTTGAATTTTCTGTGGTAGATGAAAAAGTGGCGGGTATCTTAATGTCGCACAGCGGCGCCACCCTCGAACTGCACTATAAAGAATACCTGGGCTCTATCCCCTGGCGCGGCATGAGCAGGTATATTGTTGACAGCGTAATGAGTGTAAGAGATGAAAACGGCAAGCTGTTGAATGATATCATTAAATGATGTGCTAAGTAATGTGCTAATGTGACAAGTAATGTGCTAATGTGTAAATGTGGAAATGTGCTAATGCCTCGACGCACTACCTATGTATGCGATAGCAAATGTATTTACACATTAGCACATTTCCACATTAGCACATTTGTCTTCCTATGCTTGCAATAAGAATATCGCCGGGCGTTTATGGATATCCGGTATATTTTTTTTCCACTGTTCAATGGTCTTTGTTTTGATAGATTCCTGATTGCCGGTGATGCTTTCGGCAATGCAAAGGCGGGTGGATGGTTTTAGCGTTTTAGTAAGTGTTTCAATAAGCGGGTTATTGCGGTAAGGGGTTTCAATAAATATCTGTGTGCATTGTTTTTTGGCTGATTCGTTTTCCAGTTCTTTTATCGTTTTGATACGCTCTGCGGCATCTATGGGCAGATAGCCAACAAATTGAAAGCTTTGGCCATTCATGCCACTGGCCATCAGTGCAAGTAAAATGGAACTGGGGCCTACCAGTGGTTTAACAGTTGCTCCCATAGCATGAGCCGTTTCCACCAACAGTTGGCCAGGGTCTGCTACTCCCGGGCATCCGGCTTCGCTGATAATACCGATGGTCATACCACGTTGCAATGTTTTTCTAAATGTATCGTTTACTGTTTCTTCGGCCTTGTGTATGGTATGCCATTCGTAATTGTCAATCACCATCTCTTTCCATATTTGCTTTAGGTACCGCCTGGCACTGCGTTCATTTTCTACAAAAAAGCTATTGCACTCTTTTACTGCATCCGACAGATACGCCGGAAGCGTTTGCAAATTTTCTTCATCAATAAAAGAAGGAATAAGGTATACTTTGCCCAATGCTGCACTTGCCATATGATTTCTGATTTCTGATTTCTGATTTCTGATTTCTGATTTCTGATTTCTGATTTCTGATTTCTGATTTCTGATTTCTGATTTCTGATTTCTGATTTCTGATTTCTGATTTCTGATAAAATGTAAATTCAAAGATAGCGTAAAACCCGAAGGGCTGCCATTACTATAATTGAATAGCAAAGTGTACGCAAAACCCCGGCGGGGTGGCATTAAAAAGATTGTAGTAAGGGTTTACAGCCGCAGAAAATAGTTGGATACGTAAATCTCAAAATCCCAAAATCTCAAAATCAGCAATCACTGATCCGGTTTTTTGATAAATCGTATCAATGCGCTGCTGCCTTCATCGGCAAAAAGGCGCGCTTCAAATTGTTTGTGGCCTACTACAGCCATCAGGTAAGAAGTATTGGGCGGTATAGAGCCGAGGTTTTCTGCCACTAGTACCAATTCATTATCTTCCTGCAGATCGGCAGCATTGATTTTTATAATTTGCGGTTCACCACTCAGCAGAATATGTTCGCGCAGTAATCGACCATTTAGAAAAATAGCAATAGAATCACCATCCACCGCCGCATTATCATAGAACCGTAATTCAATGACCGGTGCAGTAACAGGTATCACCATTTGCAACTTGTTTTGCCTGCTGGTAAATTTTTCCTGGTTGGTAGATGGCTTGGCGAGTGAAGTGTTTCTATCTGTTGCCGGTGTTTTTACAACGGGTGTTTCCGGTTTTTTTTGGCTGATAGCGGCAACCGGCGAAGTAGCTGTAAGTACTTTCTCTTCCGGGTCTATCCTCGGCCCCGTGGACAATTGGCCGATGCTATCAATGATGTAGGGGTTATTGGCGCCGGCCACATAATTATCAATCACCCAGTCCCATTCATCCTGAAAGGAACTGCGATCTGTTTTTTGCAGGTGCAGCGGCCCTTTACTGATGTCTTTATTGTCGCGTACACTGCTATTACCATCCAGCAACATTTTATCTTCTCCGGGACAATTAAAATCAGCCACGTTCAATGCCGCTTCTGTCAATGATGCAGGATTGCCTTCCAGCAGTTGATCATCCCACCAGATAACATCATTGGTAGCGGGGTCAAAATAGCCTTTAATACTGTACCGCCTGAAATTACGTTTTGAATTGAAGTAGTAGGAAGTACCTGTTAAACTATCACCCGATTTAATGATTTTTAGTTCCAGGTTGGCAGATTTCACCCGCCCTTTCCATACACCTGTTATTTGTTGCGCCTGAATGGAACAACAAAAGCAAAAAAAAGCAACGGCCGTAAAAAGGAAACGGGTATATATTGTTTTCAACCTCAACGATTTGTTTAGTACAACGTAAATGCGGGCAATGTATTTCCCTTTAAGAATCTTTTAACTTTGCTGTGGCGGCGGCCACCATTTTTTCTGGTCAAGTGCCGGATTACATGAACTGTTCTCCTAATTTTTTGTTCTGATCATCAACACCTGATAGTATGGCCAAACCCAGCTTACATTTAATTGACGCACTTCAACAGGCCGCCAGCCGGTTGAGAAATGGTGCCCATTACGCATGGGGGCATCATGGGGCCTGCAATTGCGGCCAGCTTTTACAGGTTATCACCCGGCTGGATGAGTCGGTTATACTGGCCCATGCACATACCGGTGCAGGAGAATGGACGGAAATAGCCGCAGAATCATGCGCGGTTACCGGTGCGCCATTCAGCCTGATGTTGCTGGCATTGCAAGATGCCGGTCTTACCAACACAGACATTCATCACCTGGAATATCTCACCGATAAAGAAGTGCTTCGGCATCTACCGGGCGGCTTCCGCTGGCTTAAAAGAAATGTACGGCAGGATGTAATTGAATATTTTGAAGCATTTGCATATGTACTGCAGATACAACTGGAAAAGCAAACTGCCTTGTTGGCCCCTGCTGTTAGCGTGCGTACAAGAAACCGTAGACCTGCCCCGGTTATGGCTTCCTGATATTTTATAGCCGCAGAAAAGCACAAACACGCTATTGCCATAAAACCATTTATCGCCTTTTTGGTACGTTTTACAGACCAAAACCTACAATTCACCCAATAATTATTTTTTCGCGGCCAGAATTGACCAACTTTACATCATAAATCTGATTTAGGTGATCAGTTTCTCATAGCAGTTAGTTTTGGTTATATCCCCTGTATTCTTACAGGGGTTTTTTTGTGCCCAGCCGCAATCGTTGTATATTCCATTTTATATTAATTATTGCTTTGTTCTTTGCTGCAATAAAACATGCACTATGCAACCACAACCTGTTGTACAACTCTTACATAAATACGCACATACATTTCACCCGGTGGTTGATTTTGAAGCCGCAAAAGATAAGTTGCTGCAAATGGATTTTTCAGAAAGCAACAAAGACCTTACGGAAAATGTATACAGTAACATCCAATTGTTCAGCCATTACATACAACACCTGCTGCAACAACATAACAGTAGGTATGGCATTGGCGGGTACAATGAACGGCGTACCATCTATGCGGCCAGTACTCATTTTAATGATGCCGATGAACCGCGGCGGTTGCATCTTGGTATAGATATTTGGGGGCCGGCAGGCACACCGGTATATGCATTTATGGGCGGTGCCATTCATAGTTTCGCTTTTAATGACCACGCGGGAGATTATGGCGCTACACTGATCTTATTGCATCAGCTGGACGGCTTTGCATTTTATACATTGTATGGTCATATCAGCAGGCACGACATTGAAAACCTTGGAGAAGGACAGTATGTGAACCGCGGACAGGTAATTGCGCATTTGGGCGAACCACATGAAAATGGACATTGGCCCCCGCACCTCCATTTTCAGGTAATACTCGACATGGAATTACATGAAGGCGACTACCCCGGTGTATGTAAGTACAGCGAACGTGAGAAATATTTACAGAATTGCCCTGATCCGGATCTCATTTTGCAGATGAACCGGTTTATTGAAGTACAATCGTTATAAATAGTACGTATTAAACAAATAACCGGAGAGCAACAATGCAACTGCGCTCAACAAAAAGCCTGTTCCAAATTTATTTTTTCTGAGGGCCAGCAAAATAATAGCAATTATCAAATCTGCTATTCCGCCAACCACACTTACAGGTCCCAGCCAATCCATACTGTTAGAAAAAGTTTTTGCGAAACTGATATCCTGCCGTTGCACGCCCGCTTCCATAGCGTAAGCAAACATAAAAGACAGGGCTACATTAACCACGCAAATTCCTAATGGTATTTTAAACTTTTGCAGCAAAATAAAATTTTATAAAATTGCGCGGGCAATTTCTTCCCACTCTTGTTGCAATGTGAGGGTCGGCACATTTTTTCCGGCACGGTGGTACCAATAACGCGCATTGCTTTGATCCCCTTCTTTGCGATGCAGGTATGCGTGTATCCAGGCAGCATTGCTGTCTTCTATGTCTTGAATAATAGTATGCGCTTTTTCCCAATCTTCTTTTGCATCAAACCATAATGACAACGCATATGGGTTGAGGGTTGCCGGCGGTTGGGCGTCTTTTATACTTTTGCTGAATTCATCAAATTGCATAATTTCAGTTATATTTTCTGATTAGATGGCACAGGTATTTGGGTAATATTTTTTTATTTTATGTACCCAATACAACCTGGTATTGAAACGTACCGTCTCAACTCCATTCATTATCACCAATACAAAACAACCACAATTATGTCATTTAACCTTCTCGAAACAGTAAAAAACATTTTCAGCGGCAGCCTTATTTCAACAGCAGCATCTTCGCTGGGCGAGAGTGAAGGCGGTATTCAGAAAGCATTAAGCGGCGCCGTTCCTGCTGTACTGGCTGGGCTAGTTAGCAAAGCCGGAACGTATGAAGGAGCCGGTGGTATGCTTGATCTGGCAAAGCAGGCAGCAGGCAGTGGTATCTTTAATAATATCAGTGATTTTTTAGGTAACAATAATAACAATCTCACAGGAAAGGGTGCTGAAATGCTCAAAGGTATTTTGGGCGATAAAGCTGGAGGGGTTGCCAGCCTGGTGTCTAATTTTGCCGGCATCAAACATTCATCTTCATCATCGCTGCTAAGTATGATTGCTCCTGCGGCGCTTGGCACATTGGGCAAACACGCTGCTGATACCAACATGAATGCAGACGGGCTAATGCAATTTCTTTCTTCCCAGAAAGCATCTATCATGAATGCATTGCCTGCCGGCCTTAGTGCCATAGCAGGTTTGTTCGGTACAGGTACAGCCAGTACTCATCATAACGTTGCCGGTACACCGCATGCTGCGGTTCATAACGCAGAGGAAACTGCTAATAGTGGTAGTAAGTTTCTGGTGCCATTGTTACTCGGTATTTTTGCGGTAGCCCTTGGCATTTATTTCTTTAAAGGATGCGAAGGCAACACAAAAGAATCACACATGGCAACGGATACCGTCCAGGTTAAACCTGCGCACTCCGAGGAAGGCCATGAACATGCAGCTGCCACCACATCGCGCGAGTTATTTAAAGTTACATTGCCCAATGACACCGTATTGGAGGCGTATAAAGGCGGTATTGAAGATAAGCTGGTAGCATTTCTGGGTACCGATTATAAAAAGCTGGGCGAAGACTCACTAAAAAAAGTATGGTTTGATTTTGATAACCTGAATTTTGAAACCGCCAGCGCTGTGATTACCCCCGAGAGCCAGGTACAGGTAAATAATATTGCAGCTATATTAAAAGCATTTCCTTCAACCAGTTTAAAAATTGGCGGATACACAGATAAAGTTGGCAACGAGGAAAACAATAAAAAGTTATCTGATGCCAGGGCCAAATCTGTGCGGGCTGCATTGCAACAAGCAGGGGTGGGCAAACAAATTACTGGTGCTGAAGGATACGGCTCCGCATTTGCGGTGTACGCTGCCGATGCACCCGAAAGCGACCGGCTGAAAGACAGGCATGTATCTGTAAGTGTTCGCTAAAAATATTTCAGTGTTTAATTAGTAAGCAATAGAAAAAACAACCGGCGCCCGCAAGGCGCCGGTTGTTTCAATACAGCGGTACTATCAACTCAATGAGCGGCAACAGCAGCTGCGTCGCTATGAAAGGCAGCAGCAAAGGTTTTCGCAAAGTCGGCCAGTTTAATTTTGCCAGCTACGGGCGGGTGTTGTTTCCAATAATCTTCTGCCATTTCGCCTGATTGAACAGCATGGCCCATTTCAGCATAATTTTTTGAAATCTCTTCCGGCAAACCTGCCTGTATGCCGCCCTGCACAGCCTGTTCATCGGTAAAAGTTACCCATTTCAGATCGGGCTTGTTGATAGCTTTGCCAATAGTTGCCGCAATCTCATCTGTACTTACTTCATCACTTACAATATATTCAACGGTATGGCCTTTAAAATCCAGCCCTTTTAATGCGGATATGGCAACTGCTGCTATATCATCTGGGTGTACCAGCGTAAATTTTTTATCGCTGAAGCCAAAATTGCTTCCCATGATACCGGCGTTTTTTATCAGGTTAATTTGGTTAAGCAGGTTCAGGTAAAAATAAGAAGGGCGTAAATGTTTGATGTTTACCTGCTCCAGTTCATTAAGGGCTGCTTCTGCTTTGTGCAAGCCACTGATGGGCCCGGCACCATCTGCCATGTGGGCCCCCATACTGCTCAGGTTCACCACATATTTGATGTTGTTAGCTTTAATGGCCGCAGCATAATTTTTGCCAATCTCGCCAATGTAATCCTTCCATTGCTGAACGTCCAGTATCGGTGGCACCATGGTGTATACCGCATCCGCGCCCTTAAATGTATTGGTCAGAAAGGCTTTGTCGGTAATGAGTCCAACGGCTGCAGTGGCGCCCAAAGCAGTGATGGCTGCTGCACGTTCTTTTGAACTGGTAATAACAGTTACCTCGTGGCCTGCGGCTATCAAAGCGGTAACAATCGGTTGGCTGATATGCCCTAATGAACCGGTAATAACGTATTTCATTGTTTGTTTTTTATGGTGATATATTAATTTGTAATGATATAGTTGTATATACAAATAACTAAGTAAAAAAAATCAACCTGGCAGTTTATCAGAAATTTTATTCATGCTGTTTACAAATCTGCCGGCCTCTTCTTTGCCCACCAACACTACACAGCTTTTTTGGAATTCATCTGCACAGTCCTGCAACTGCGTTTTCAGGTCTTTGCTTTTTACAGTTGGGTATACGCTGGTGGTTTTGCCTTCGGTAGTTCTTATTACCAGCTTTTTTTCTTCCAGCTTTTCTATCAAACGCGTAATGGTACTGGGCGTGAGGTGCAGTTCTTCGCTCAAGGCACCGGGCTGAACGCCGGGCTCTGCAAGAACAATCATTAACAGATAAGCATGGCTGGGAGAAAGATCAACTTTTTTCCAGATGCCGTTCGCCAGCTTTTCTGTTTTTCGCGCCAGCGCATTGCTGGAAAAATAGATGCACCGTCCATATCTGCTGTCAGATGTTTTCATTTATTGTTACTAATCCTCGTTGTTGTTGAAGCAAAGATAAGGACATTTTATTTGTATATACAAATATTAGGCAAAAAATTTTCTGAACCCTTCCCGTGCGGGTTTATTATTTTTACAACATGGCCAATCCCAATTTGCATTCAGATAAAGAATCCTTAACGGCGGCAGAAAGAGAATTTGAAAACAACATACGGCCGGCTGCAATTGCAGATTTTTCTGGCCAGCCACAGCTGATAGAGAACCTGCTGGTTTTTATAAGGGCCACTAAAATGCGTGGTGAAGCGCTGGATCATGTGCTGTTTCACGGGCCACCCGGATTGGGTAAAACCACCCTGTCGAGGATAGTGGCCAATGAACTGGGTGTTAAGATAAAAGAAACCTCGGGGCCGGTAATAGAAAAACCCGGTGATTTGGCTGGCCTGCTTACCAACCTTGAACCCAATGATGTACTGTTTATAGATGAGATACACAGGCTGAGCACAGTGGTGGAAGAGTACCTGTATGCCGCCATGGAAGACTATCGTATTGATATTATGATTGACACCGGGCCCAACGCCAGGAGCATTCAAATCAACCTCAACCCATTTACGCTGATCGGCGCAACTACCCGAAGCGGGTTGCTGACCGCGCCGCTGCTGTCGAGGTTTGCTATAAAATCGAGGCTGGAATATTACAACACAGACACCCTGCTCAAAATTGTGTTGCGTTCTGCCGGCATTCTTAAAACCAGCATTACTACAGAGGCTGCCGGTGAAATTGCACGTCGCAGCCGTGGTACGCCCCGCATTGCCAATGGACTATTACGCCGCGTGCGCGATTTTGCACAGGTATTAAACGACGGCAATATAGACATCGGCATTACAAAACATGCATTGAAGGCATTGAATGTAGACGAATATGGGCTCGATGATATGGACAACCGCATCCTGCTGGCCATTATCGATAAATTTAAAGGCGGCCCTGTAGGCATCAGCACCATTGCTACAGCGGTGGGTGAAGAAGCGGGTACGCTGGAAGAAGTATACGAACCCTTTCTCATACAGGAAGGCTTTATAAAACGTACACCGCGGGGCCGCGAAGCCACCCATAAAGCCTATGATCATTTAGGTAAGCAATCTTTTGGAAGGGAAGGATCTGGTCTTCTTTTTTCTGAATAATTATTGCGTGGGTGGTTGGGTTGGCAAATAAAATGCGAAATTTAAGTAGCCCTCAAGCAGTATGGAGTACCAGAAATTTCAGCCTTGTTCATTATTGGAGCCTTTTGTTGAATGCTATTATGTTTGGCAGTCGGCAAACCCGGTAAGCGGCCTTGTGGTAGAATCGCCCCCAAGCGGTTTCTGTTCCATCGTCTTTAATAACGGCGCGCCTTATTTTCTTCAGAATAAAAAATATGAGCGGCTGGCCGTGCCGCAGTCATTTATTGCAGGACAGGCTATTTACAGCTACAGGTTGTTTTTTGATGGAATGATCTCCATAGCCGGTATAGTTTTTAAACCGGCTGCGCTTGCTACCCTCTACCACCTGCCCACTTACGAATACACTGAAGAAAGACTGGATTTAAACAACGTGTTGCCCAACAGTGGTTGCGGCGACCTCTATGGGCAGCTGGCAAATGAACCAGACGCAAAAGCAAAAGCACAATTGCTGGAAAGTTTTGTATTGCAACAATACCGGTTGCACCCGCCGCAGCCCGATTTTATAGATGAGGCGGCCAACCTGATTGTTGCTAAAAATGGTATCCTGCAGGTAAATGATTTATTGCAGAATATATACATGAGCCGGCGCAATTTTGAACGACGGTTTTTCAAAAAATGCGGTTTAAGTCCTAAATACTATGCACGTATAAAGCGGATCGGTTATTTAATGAACATGATTGCCGGAAAGAAAGAGGCAGACTGGGGCAGAATTTTTTCTGATTGTGAGTTTTATGATCAATCGCATTTCATCAAAGACTTTGTGGCGTTTACCGGGCGTACACCACAGCAATACCTGGAGGAGAACACAGAACTGGCCAACCTGGTAGCCAAACCACGTGAACAACCGCTTTCGTGATTGTCGCAATTTTACAACGCAGGTGCATGAAAGGTCTTTAGTTTTGATGAGTAAAGCAGCCAGCCTTGCAGGGCCGGTTGGTTACAACAAATATCATTCATCATTAAACTTATTTTATGACAACAGCCGTTCAGCAACAGCACACCCTCAGTTTAAAAAATGCCTGTGTGGAATTCATGTTTGCCTACCAGCAGCGCAACGTAGACAAGATGCTCAGTTTTTGCGATCCGCAGGGAACTGTCCATTTTCTTCCGCTGGGTAATGAAGGAAAGGGAAAGATTTATGAATTGGGAAAAGGCCTTTGGACTGCCCTTATTGAATGCTTCCCCGATATTGACAACACCGTAGATGCGGCAGTGGCAGAAACCGGCGATGATACGGTACGGTGCCAGGTAGTCATTAAGGGAAAGCAAGTAAAAGATTTTGCAGATATACCCTCAAAAGGGCTGCGCTTTGAGAGCGACCATATTTTTATATTTCATCTCAATGACAGCAACAAAATTGATGACATCAGTATCTCCTGGGATCATGCAGATTTTAAACGCCAGCTCGGCGCATAAATATTAATATAGCGTTATGGGAGATTAATATGGCGTTACTCTATTGCATTAGTTAATACCACATGCTGCGTGTCAATCTAAATAAAGCATGGTCTAAGTGCCTCACGAGGTAATGTAAAATAAACACTTATTCTGAAAAATTGTCTCCGGTTTAATGGGTTTGTAATTTATAATATCATTACTTTTATTCTGATAAACAATTTTAACAGAGACATTTTTGCAATGAAAAAGCGGCACATACTAGTTGGCCGCTTTTCATTTTGTATGATATGAAGTTATTGTTATGCTACAGGGGCTACCAGCCGGAAACCATTTCCATGAATATTTACTATTTCAATATTGCTATCGTCTTTCAGGTATTTGCGTAGTTTGGCAATATATACATCCATGCTCCGTCCATTGAAATAAGTATCGCTGCCCCATATTTTTTTCAATGCCTGTTCCCTGGGCAGCAAATCATTAATGTGTTCGCACAACATTTTCAGCAACTCGTTTTCTTTGGGAGAAAGCGTTTGCATTTTACCGTTATGGCTTAATTCTCTCAGCTTAGGATTGAAATGGTAAGAGCTTAACGTATACTCTTTATTTTCCTGTTCACGGTTTAGTTCTTCATTGCGTTTGAGTATCGCTTTAATTTTAAGTAACAATACTTCACTGTCAAATGGTTTGGTGATATAATCATCCGCGCCCAGTTTATAACCTTGAATGATGTCTTCCTTCATTGTTTTTGCACTCAGAAAGAATAAGGGTATATCGGGGTCTACATCACGTATTTCTTCTGCCAAAGTAAAACCGTCCATGTGGGGCATCATTACATCCAGCAGGCAGAGGTCAAACTTCTCGCGCTGAAAAGCGGCCAGTCCTAACCTGCCGTCTCTTTCCAGGGTTACATCATAATCGTTAAGTTCAAGATAGTTCTTCAGTACACTCCCCAGGTTCGTATCATCTTCGCAGAGTAATAATTTTGCTTTTGCTTCCATGGTTTAAAAATGTTTAGTATACAAATAGAATCAAATCGTTTGCCGGTACAAGAACCAGCCCGGTAATGTTTTGTTAATAGTGAAGGTAGTTTAAATTTGTAATTCAAACATAAACCCACTAACAGCATGGCATTGCATATAACGCCCGACAATAAGTTCAAGAAATTAGTGATTATAGGAGACCGGCTGCTGATACGGCCTGCGAAACCAAATGAACGTACCGAAAGCGGCTTGTACCTGCCGCCCGGCGTACAGGAAAAAGAAAAAGTACAGCAGGGCTATATCATTAAGACCGGCCCGGGCTACGCCATACCAATGCCGGTAGATGACGAACCCTGGAAAACCGAAGAGGATAAAGTAAAGTATATTCCCCTACAAGCCCGTGAGGGCGACCTGGCCATTTTTCTGGTGAGTGGCGCCACTGAAATCATGTATGAGAATGAGAAATATTTTATCGTGCCGCAGGGTGCTATCTTAATGCTGGAAAGGGAGGAAGAGTTTTAAGTTGTAAGTGGTAAGTGGTAAGTTGTAAGTCCGTTTGCTGGCGAGTTGTATGTTTTATGTGGTAAGTTCTAAGTCCGTTTGCTGCAGAGTTGAATGTTTTAGGTGGTAAATTTTAAATCCGTTACTAACAATGAGCAGCGTACGCAACACTTAACACTCAACATAGTCAAAATAGGGGCGAGGAATAGTTTTAATTAATAAGTCTTAAGTGGTAAGTGTTTTGGCCGGGTTTGGCGTTGAACTACAAGAACAGCCGCACGTAGCAAAAGAACACAACACTTAACACTCAACACTCAACACAACTAAGAAAGGCAGTCTTTGCACACGCCGTTTACCACCACTTCTACCTGGGTGGACTGGTAGCCAGCAGGTAATTTTATTTCGGGTACGGTAATGTCTTCAAGGCAGATGGTATTGCTGCATTGGGTGCATACAAAATGAACGTGGTGATCATGGTGATGGCCTTCTGTGCATTCATCTTTACAAAGCGCGTAGAGAATAGAATTATCGGCAGTGGGGATGGTATGTATGATACCTTTTTCTACAAATGTTTGCAGGGTGCGGTAAACAGTTACCCTGTCAAAACCGGAACCGCTTTTCTTTTCAATATCGGCATGGGCTAGGGCACCGTGTTGCTGCAGAAAAAGCTCCAGTATCTTAGACCGGCTATCGGTAATGCTTAGCTGGTTTCGTTTAAGGAGTTGTTGTATTTGTTGATTCATTGCCATACCGGGGGTTATTGGTTCGGATTATTGAAAAGCGAATTTACAAAACTGCCGCCGGCTTTTTCAGACAGTAGTTTAGGAATGTCTTTTTCCAGTTCATCCAGCTCATCTTTTTTTAGTCCGTCGTAAATTTTTCTAACCCTGCCGTTTTTATCAACCAGGGCAAAGAATTGAGTATGTATAAATTGATCTTCAATTTTGTCGTTGCCGTTTTTGGGGTCATCCAGCAGGTAGCTAACCCTGGCGGCACGGTACAGGCTATCTTTTTTGCCGGTTAAAAACCACCAGTTGCTATTGGCAGCGCCGAGGGAATCTGCATACCTTTTCATTCTGGGTACCGAGTCGGTTTCGGGGTCAACGGTGTGTGATAAAATAAGAAAACCCTTTTCATCTTTAAAACCGGCAAACAGCTTTTTCATATTGGTATTCATTTTTGGACAAATGCCTTTACAGGTGGTAAAAAAATATTCTGCCACATACACTTTGCCGGCCACATCCTTCTCCGTAACAATCTGGTTGTTCTGGTTAACAAATGAAAATGGCTGCACATACGTGAGCACCGGCAGTTTTACATCGCCAAACCCGGGTATGGCCGATTTAAGGCCAAAATAAAAGCCGGTAAAAAGCAGTACAAAAAATCCAATATAAAAAAGCGTTTTCTTTTTCATGGTAGTTGTTAGGCCGCAAATTTACACCAGTACAAGGGCAGTTCCGCCAACCAGACCAGGCTTGTTTAAAATTGTACAGTTCGTCCAATACAAGTCCTGGGCAGGCCTATTCTATCGCCCAAATCAGCAGGTGAATAAATATTAAACAAAATTCTTGCAACTTAGTTGCATTTCTATTCGTATATTTGCTGTCCGCATGACTAAAAAGTTTAATTGGGATGCTTTGGGTATTACAACATCGGTGGCCTGCGCCATCCATTGCGCGGTGTTGCCATTGGTGTTGTCTAGCCTGCCGATTTTTGGATTCGATATTATTCAGAACAGTTTTTTTGAGTACGCCATGATTTTAGTGGCCTTTGCGGTGGGGGTATATGCTTTAAGTCATGGGTTTAGAAAGCACCACCAGCGTATTTTGCCCATCTCCATCTTTGCTGTAGGCATTATGTTCCTGTTAGCAAAACAGGTTTGGCACTCGCTGCATATCTGGCTGCTGGTACCGGCGGTTATCGCCATCATTGCTGCGCACTATCTCAACTACCGCTTCTCCAGGTTATATGCCCATCGCAACAATGAAACATGCGTGCATTGATTTTGCCGAATATGCAACCTTACTAATTTTTTATTGTTATTTTTGTACATCAAATTGATTTTATGATAAAAACAGGCAGCCCGGTAATCAGCATTTATACAGAGATGACGCCCAACCCGGAAACGATGAAGTTTGTGGCTAATAAACTGCTGTATCCCGGAAAAAGTATCGATTTTCAGGAGGTTGAGAATGCCAAGCCTTCGCCCCTGGCTACAGAGTTGTTTGGATTTCCTTTTATTAAAGCGGTATTTATAGCCAGTAATTTTGTTACACTTACAAAAACTGCTGAAACAGAATGGAGCGATGTAATACCTTCTATCCGCCAGTTTTTAAAAGAATACCTGGAAGAAGGTAAAGCAATTGTGAACGAGGATGAGATTGCGGTAATGAAACAGGAAAGCACCAATACGGTGGCTGCAGACGATGACGATGTGGTAAAACGCATCAAAGAATTGCTGGAAAATTATGTAAAACCCGCTGTTGAAATGGATGGTGGTGCTATACAGTTTAAAAGCTATGACGATGGAGTGGTGAACCTGATGCTGCAGGGAAGCTGTAGTGGCTGCCCTTCTTCTATGATTACTTTAAAAGCCGGTATAGAAGGTATGATGAAACGCATGATACCCGAGGTGAAGGAAGTAGTGGCAGAGGCGGAATAAATTCAAAAGTCAAAATTTAAAAGTCAAAAGGCAAAATATAGCCGCAGGTTCGCAGATTTTATTTGCGAATCTGCGGCTTGCTCTTTTGGATGGCTGCCGCAATAAACCAGAATAATCTTCGAATCTGCGGCTTACTCTTTTGGATGGCTGCCGCAATAAATCAGAATAATCTGCGAATCTGCGGCTTACTCTTTTGGATGGCTGCCGCAATGAATTCAGAATAATCTGCGAATCTGCGGCTTACTCTTTTGGATGGCTGCCGCAACACATTCAGGAATATAATCTGCGCATCTGCGGCTTACTCTTTTGGATGGCTGCCGCAACACATTCAGGAATATAATCTGCGCATCTGCGGCTTACTCTTTTGGATGACTGCCGCAACACATTCAGGATATTGTCTGCTCATCTGCGGCATACTCCTATTGACCCTGGTAGAAAAACTGTTCTTTTACAATCTTTCCATCTTTTACTTCGTACACTGCCACTTCTTCCATAGGCACACGTCCCATACCTTTTAGCGTTACATCCAGAATAGCGGCCACTGCAAATGTGTTTCCGGCAATAACGGCATCGCTTACCGTACTGCTGTGAACGGCTTCCACCATGGCCTGAAACTGGTGGCCTTTTTCAATGATGGCGTCCAGTCCAGTCACCGTTTTTAATCCGGGCGAGTGTTCGGGTTCAATACTTACCGCATCTTTGCTGTACAGCTCTTTCTGCGCGGTATCATATTTGCCTTCGCGGCATAGGTTTACCAGACGGTCGGCAATTTCTTTTGTACTCATAAATAAAGTTTTTGGTTAAGAATGCTTTAAAGGTACAGGTACTTTTTTCCCGCAACAAATGAATAAAATGTTAATCCCTTTTTTGCAATGACAACACACGAGGTGATTACTTTTTCAACCATACGTTTATCTTTGGCCTACAATTAAAAAAACTATTTATTGCAGGAAATCCTCGACCATTTTATTGAAGGCATGAAGAACACTACGTGGCTAGAGTACGTAGCGGTGTTTTTTGGTATTGCAAGCGTTTTGTTTTCACGAAAAGAAAATATCCTTGTTTATCCAACCGGTATTATCAATACTGTTTTATACACCTGGTTTTGTTTTAAATGGTGGAACCTCTACGCAGAAGGAAGCCTTAATTTTTATTACACGGTAATGAGCCTGTATGGCTGGTATATCTGGACAAGAAAAAAAGAGGGCGGCGGTGTTATTGCTATCACCTTCAACACCCGCAAAGACTGGATAATCAGCATCGTGTTTTTTTTACTTTGCTGGGTGATACTATTTTATATTTTAAAAAACCATACCAATAGCACGGTGCCCTGGGCAGATTCATTTGCTTCTGCATCGGCATATACGGGCATGTGGCAAATGGCCAGAAAAAAAGTGGAGAACTGGATTTGGTGGATAATTACCAATTTTGCATCCATTCCGCTTTATTTTTACAAACATGCCGTGTTTACCAGTATACAGTACCTGGTGTTTCTGGTACTGGCGATTATGGGTTTGATAACGTGGATCAACAAAACAAAAACTGCGCGTGCTTAAGAAAATCGTCATTATAGGCCCTGAGTCTACCGGTAAAAGTACACTGTGCGAAAAACTTGCGCAACATTACCATACCAACTGGTGCCCGGAGTATGCGCGTGAATACCTGTTGGCACATGGTACCAATTATTCTTACAATGATTTGCTTACCATTGCAGAAGGCCAGGTAGCCAATGAAGAGCGTTGCATTAACCAAACACTGGCAGGTATAGATAGCGGCAAAATTTCAGCGCCATTGTTATTTATAGATACAGAAATGTATGTAATGAAAGTGTGGTGCATGTTTGTTTTTGACAAATGCCATCCGTGGATATTACAACAAATAGAAGAAAGAAAATATGATCTGTACCTGCTGTGCAATGTTGATCTGCCATGGGTAAAAGATGAATTGAGAGAATATCCCGACCTGGAAAGGAGAAAGCAACTGTATGATATTTATAAAGACATCATGATAAACCAGCAGGTGCCCTGGGTTGATATCAGCGGCAGTTATGACGAACGCTTACAAAAGGCCATAGAGGCAGTCGATAAATTATAACAGCAATGACTAAGTGTTATTTGTTTTTTGGTGCGGCTGTTGCAACAATCGGGGCAAGGTCTTCATCGCCCGACAGGTTGTTCATCTGCCGCATTACCCATGGATAGCGTATGGCAACTGGCCTTGAAACGGGTCTCACCGTATACTTTTTGGGATTGGGCAGGCAGGCTGCAATCATGGCTGCTTCCTGCTGAGACAACCGGGTAGCAGGTTTTTTAAAATTATTTTGTGCAGCCGCTTCAATACCAAATATGCCGTTGCCCATTTCGGCTACGTTCATGTACACTTCCAGTATGCGTTTTTTGCCCCACACCAGCTCTATCATAAATGTAAAATAGGTTTCCATGGCTTTGCGCAACCAGCTGCGGCCCTGCCATAAAAAAACATTTTTAGCGGTCTGCTGGCTGATAGTAGATGCGCCCCGCAGCGATCTGCTTTTTGCATTGTGCTTCATGGCTTTTTCAATGGATTTAAAATCGAATCCATTGTGGTCGGCAAACAACTGATCTTCTGATGCAATGACCGCGAGCTTTGAATTGGCCGACATTTTGGAGGCATTAACATAATCCCGTTTCAGGCCATGGCCCGTAACCCAGCTGCCCAATTGCGTAAGTGTTACCGGTGGGTTTATCCATTTTAATAAAATAATATAAATAAACTGGGCAATGAACAAGATGAGGAAAACGCGTTTGGTAATGCGCCATAGTTTCAACAGCAATTCTTTCCCTTTTGTGGCCATGCAAAAAACACCGGTTTAATGGCCATGAAGATACAGCCTAACTAAAAACCGCGCAATTGTTTCTTTACTTCATTCATGCGCACATATTCTATACGGTAGCGTTTGCTTCTTTTCAGTAAATAGTTGGTGAGTACGCCTGCGCCCACAGCCCCTGCTGCTATGCCAAGACTGGTAAGGTTTTTAGAACTGGTAACAGATTCATGCAGGTAAGCGCCATTGATTACATTTAGCAAGGCATACCCTGTACCACCAATAATTAATATACGGCCGGGCGTAAGCTGCTGTAGTTTCATACGGTCAGACACGTCAATGTTTGCTATTTCTTTATAATGAAAACCACTCTGGTATTCACCTACGGTATCTGTAAACGGAATGCCCAGGCTATTTATCATAGGTCGGATATCATATTCTCTCACAAACACACTGTCGTTGCGGATGGCCGTTATTAAACCCGATGCGGTTCTTTTATCATAGGTTACCAATGCAATAGGTACGCCCGGAAAAAATGTTTTGAGGGTTCTGTTGTTTTTTTTCTTTACTGCAATAAAATCGCTGGACTGGCAAAAGCTATGTGCCGAAACAAAAAGGAATAGTATAAGCAGTATCATTCTACTCATGGTAAAGTAAATTACTTGAGTTGGCCTTAATAACGTTCTGTTTTTTTGTTAAAAACCTGTTGTCCCAATTTTTTTTGAAGATCAGGCCCGTAAAATCGGCTTCAAATTGTCTAAATGGTAGATGGTCTGGTATAGCAGAAAACTGCCAAATACAATCAATATCGTTCCAGCTACTTTATTGATGACGGATATATTGTGAATGGTAAGTTTTGTGCGTAATTTTTCTGCCAGCACTACCTTTAATATATCTGCCCCAATATTAATGAGTATGCAGGTAGTAAAAATAACGATGCGTTGGTTGATATCATATTTAACTGAAAAACCCAATGCATACAAAAACCAGGTAAGCAGCAATACCGGGTTGAGTGTGTTAATGAGAAAGCCTGAAATAAATATTTTTGCTGCATCTCTTTTTCGGAAGCGGATTTCCACGCCTGCTGCATCGGTACGCAATGTTACTTTTTTCAGGAATAAATAATAGGCGCCCATACCAATCAGGAAAAGACTGCCCGCATAGCCAATAACTTTTTTATATTCCAGCACATCGCTCACCAATACTGAGAACATGTTGCTGACTACCACCAGCACAATATCGCTTAGCCAAACACCTGCCACAAAACTGAACCCGCCTTTTATACCATTGTTCAGGCTTTGTTTGATGATAGTAAAAATGACCGGCCCTACCGAAATAATCAGAAAAAACCCCAGTACACAGCCTACTATTAATGCTTCTCCCATTCGTTTGATATAACTTTCTCTAAAGATAAAATAAAAAAACCCTCTTGTATGTCAGTAAGAGGGTGTCATTTTTTGTGCCAATAAATTACAGGCTTCCATTGGCAATAAAATGTTGCCAGTCTTGCAAGAGCTTGCCTTTTAATACCCGCGGAAATTTATGCTGGCCACCTACTTTGCCCAATGCCTGCATAAACTCCATAAAACTATTTTCTTTTAAAACTGTTACGTTGATGTCTTTTAAGGCGCTCTTTCTTTCCACTGCATAATCATCGTTCAGCAGTTTCAGGTGGTGGTCTATTTTTTGTTTGATGGTAGCCGCATTCACGGTATCATCGCATGCAATATACCAGTTATGTGCAAAGAAATTGCCAAACGGAACACCCGCTACCGTAAACTCCGGAATGGAAATATTTAATTCCTCACTGGTAAGCTGTATGGCTTTGGTCATGTTTTCTACGCTCAGGTGTTCACCCACCAGGCTCAGGTAATGTTTTGTTCTGCCGGTAATAACAATTTCAGAGCGTTCTTTATCTGTAAAACGGATGGTATCACCAATAAGGTAACGCCAGGCCCCAGCCGCAGTACTCAGCAACAATGCGTAATCTTTTCCTTCTTCCACTTCATGTATCATGAGCGCTTCAGGGTTCTCTGTCATGTTTCCTTCTGCATCAAAATTGTCGTCATTAAAAGGCACAAACTCAAAAAAGATATGTTCATTAGTAACCAGTTTCATGCCTTTTGCATGCTGGCGGTCCTGGTAAGCAATAAACCCTTCAGACGCGAGGTAAGTTTCAATATAGGTAAGCGGTTTGGCCAGCAATTTTTCAAACCCTTTTTTATACGGTTCAAACGAAACGCCACCGTGCACAAAAAAAGCCAGGTTGGGCCATATATCGTGAATCGTTTTTACTTTATACCGCTCAATAATTTTTTCCATGCAAAGCTGTATCCATGCAGGTACGCCCACTACAAAACCAATATCCCAGTTGGGCGCTTCTTCAACTATTTCTTCCAGCTTTTTTGTCCAGTCTTTTTCTTTAGCAATTTTTTTTCCGGGTTTATAAAATGGAGAAAACCAGAAAGGCACTTTTTTAGCAGTGATGCCGCTTAAATCACCCGAGTAATAGCCACGGCCTTTCTGCAGAGAAGTGCTGCCACCTATCATTAACCAACCTTTGCTCACTGAGCGCACAGGTATATCTTCATAAGTTCGCAGGCTCAGCAACTGCTTTATCATTACAATACGGTTGCCTCTTAACAGGTCTTTGGTAATAGGTATGTATTTACTGGCAGCTTCCGACGTGCCGGAGCTCAGCGCATAAAATTTAATCTTATCGGGCCAGCAAACATCGGGTATGCCTTCAAGGGTTTTATGCCACCAGTCTTTGTAAATCTTGTTGTAATTGCTGGCAGGCACCAGCTCCTGGAATTTTTTGCCGGGGTGTTTACTGAACAGGATCTCATCAAAAAGATATTGCTGTCCAAATTCAGTAAACCGCGCTTTTTTCAATAATTTTCTCAACACCTTTATTTGTTGCCGCCGGGGAGAATTGGCTGGCAAACGCAATGCTTTTGCTACTGTTTTAGGTAAATGAAGGTCTATAAGCGCCATGGAGCCGTAAGCAAAGATTGTTGAAACTCAAAATTAAGCATTGCAGGTAGAAAAAAACAAAGTATCACACAGTTTTATGACAGCCGCAGATAGCTGCTTTTACGCGCTGCGGGCGCAAATGGAGCAGCTTAGCCGTATTTGTAACCGTTTCGTTCTCTTTATGCAGCAAATAGCAGTATTAGCATTAATTAGCAGCAGCGGCAATAGCCAGCAGTTGAATCAATTCGCCTACATTATTAAAATCAACCTTGTTATTGGCTAAATAACTTTCAATCTTTTTGCTGTTGTGCGGAAAGGCTGCCAGAAATCCTTTTTTGCTGGCAGGCATCTGTACATTGTATTTCGATAACAGGAAATAGCTGGTTTCCCGTTTTACCACGGCATCTTCATTTACCTGCAGCCGGTAAGAAGAATTACCCGAACCCACACCCGCAAAATAGGTATTGTAACTGCTTATTGAGCCAGATGGATCAGATGAACCAAATGCTCCTTTCTTTTCAAAATGAATGTTTACATCCCTCCGTATTACCAGGCTGATGGTAGAAGTAGCAGCTATCTCTTCCAGCCATGTTTTGTTGTGGTAATAATAAATAGCCCCGTTAATGTCGAGCTTCTTTATTTCATCTGGTATAGAGATAACCAGGGTATCGCCTTTTTTATCTATGTAGAGCATTTGCGCAGTAAGAATATTGTAATTCATCAGCTCCCTGCCAAGATTGCCGTCTTTAAAATAAACCGTTCCTTGTGAAAATGCTGGTAATCGGTACATGCCATAATCTGAAATAGCTGCGGCAATATCATTGCCGGCGGGCACTTTTATCACCTGTCTGTTCTGGCCAATGACGTTGGTAACAAACAGCAGAAACACAGGTATGCAAAAAGTATGTTTCATAAGCAAGCGTTTTTTGGCAGTTATAAAAGTAGCGCAATTCCTTGCCCGTTATCTTACCGTTTATCAAGAATCGTAAGCAATGGTTAACGATAGTATTTGCAATATTTGCCACCACAAAATTTTGTTATCTAATCATGTCAATCATGTAACTTTCGCCAAATAATTTTTTATGGCAGACCAGGCAGCATTTCTAGAAACCATTAAAAACGGGTACACGTTTAAAGGTGAATCAGCAAAAATAGGTATGGCTATTCTGGATGGCGAAGTGGTGCCCGGGGCAAACATTATTCTGCCATTAAAAACCATGAACCGCCACGGTTTGATAGCAGGCGCCACCGGTACCGGCAAAACCAAGACGCTGCAAGTATTGAGCGAGTGCCTTAGCGATGCCAGTGTGCCTGTATTGTTGATGGATATAAAAGGCGACCTCAGTGGCATTGGCGCTTCCGGCACTGTAAACGATAAAATAACCGAGCGCTACCAGAAGCTGGAAATGACATATCAGCCGTCTGCTTTTCCGGTAGAGTTTTTAACACTTAGCAACCAGAAAGGCGTACGTTTAAGAGCAACGGTAACAGAGTTTGGCCCCATTCTGCTCAGTAAAATTCTTGATCTCAACAACACGCAGGAAGGACTGGTGGCTATGATTTTTAAATACTGCGATGATAATAAATTACCACTGCTTGATCTGAAAGATTTCATCAAAGTACTGCAATATATCAGTAACGAAGGCAAAGCTGAAATAGAAAAAGCATACGGCAAAATTGCCACCACCAGCACGGGCACAATATTGCGCAAAGTGGTAGAGTTGCAACAGCAGGGGGCTGATGTTTTTTTTGGCGAAAAAAGTTTTGAAGTGGCAGACCTGATGCGCATTGCCGATGATGGACGGGGTATGATTTCTGTGTTGCGGGTAACTGACTTGCAGGATAAACCCAAGCTGTTCTCCACCTTTATGCTGCAACTGCTGGCAGAACTCTATGCCAGTTGCCCTGAAGAAGGTGATTTGGATAAACCCAAGCTGGTGATGTTTATAGATGAGGCGCACCTCATTTTTCAGGAAGCGAGTGATGCCTTGCTGCAACAGATAGAAACCATTGTAAAGCTGATACGTTCCAAAGGCATCGGTATATTCTTTTGTACGCAAAACCCGATGGATGTACCCGCCAGCGTATTGGCGCAGTTGGGTTTAAAAGTACAGCATGCATTGCGTGCATTTACCGCGGCAGACCGGAAAGTAATAAAACAGACGGCTCAAAATTATCCTGAAACAACTTTTTATAAAACCGAAGACCTGATTACACAAATGGGCATTGGTGAAGCCCTGGTTACCATGCTGAATGAAAAAGGGATACCCACACCCCTTGCCCATACCATGCTGCTGGCCCCGCGCAGCAGGATGGATATTTTAACCGATGCAGAAATTGATGGCATTGTAGGTGCATCAAAAATCATAAAAAAATACAACCAGGCAATCGATAGCAACAGCGCTTACGAAATGCTTACCGCCAAACTGGAGGAAGCTTCGCAAAAAACAGCAGAAGAAAAACCGGAGAAGAAAAGCACCAAAGCTGAGCCCGGCTTTTTTGATAACCCCATTGTAAAACAAGTGGGGAGAACCGCTGCCACGGTGATCACCCGTGGGCTGTTAGGCGCGCTGGGACTGGGCGGAAGAAGCAAACGCAAAAGCCTTTTCTAACGCCTGGTATTGGAACAAAATTTATTTATAGATGTGTATCAGAATGGATAGGATGGGCTTTTTGTAGTATTGTCGCCCTGATACCTAGCAGCCATTACACTTTTGTAATTAGCCCTTCACTATTTACAGATAGCTTTTGCTCTTCCTGTAAGAATTCAATAACCTGCCAGACTTTTTCTTTGGGAAGATCTTTTAGTTGTTGTACCAATACAGTTACTGCAACCGGGCCGTTTGCCAATAAATGGTCTATACGATGAATGATACCGGTAAAGTCTACACTGCTCAGCTGACGCTTCTTTTGTTGCAGGCAATTATCGCAAACGCCGCAGGGCTGAATATTGTTATCGCCAAAATAATTGCCGGTGATGACGCTGCGGCAAACGGAGGTGTTTTCTGTGTAAGCAATAAAATCGTGTAGCCGCTGTTCATACTGTTTTTTTCTTTTCTGGTAATTGACCTGGTTAATGGTAAGGTCTTCCGTTTTAACACGGGGCTGCAGCAGGTACAACTGCGGGTTTTCCTTTTGCGGTTCATACCGTATGATATGAAAACCATGCAATGAGGTGAGGAGCTGTTTGACCTGCACTGGTGTTATTTTTAACCAGCCGGCGAGTTGTTTTTCATAAATGGCCAGCGGCATATCAAAAATGCCTTCGTAAGAACGAAGCAGAAGTTTTATGATCGGTTCATGTTCGGGGTGTTCTTCTTCAAACTGGTAAAGGGTTTCTTTGTTGCAAACAAATTGTACCCGTGTTGGCACAAATACCTGTTCGTTAAAACTCATGAAGCCTTCCTGCTCCAGCACTTTTAAAACATTCATCACCTGGTAGGCAGGCAGGTTAAATTTTTTGATAAAGTCGCCCATATCAAAATCAAAATAATTGCCTTCGCCACTACCGGCCGGGAGTTGCAGGTAGCTGACCACTGCCCGATGCACAGTTCTGATGGTTTCCATATCAGGAAAACGTTGGCCGGCCTGTTTCAACAATTCGGCTATCTCATCGGGTTGGTAAAGCAGTACCGCATATGATTTCTTTTTGTCGCGCCCGGCACGCCCTGCTTCCTGGTAATAATTTTCCAGGCAATCGGGCAAATCAAAATGTACCACTGCCCTTACATCAGGTTTATCGATGCCCATTCCAAAAGCATTGGTACAAACAATGGTGCGAATCTGGTTGTTAATCCACGCTTCTTGTTTTTTATTTCTTTCTTCCGCAGAAAGGCCGGCATGATAAAAATCGGCATTGATGGCATAGGTTTGTAATTGCGCTGCAATTTCTTTGGTACCTCGTCTGCTTCGGCAATACACAATACTGCTGCCAGGCACATTGTTTAAAATTTCAACCAGCTTATTAATCTTGGCATCTGCTTTAAACACACTGTATGAAAGATTGGGTCTTGCAAATGGTTGGCGGAATATGGAATGCGCTTTACCAAATTGTAATTTTTCTGCAATATCCGCCTGTACAAGAGGTGTAGCAGAAGCGGTTAATGCCATCACGGGTATACCGGGCAATTCTTCGCGCAAGGCTGCAATGCGCAGGTAGGGTGGCCTGAAATCATACCCCCATTGCGATATACAATGCGCTTCATCTACAGCAATGAGATTAACATTTAGTGCAGGCAGGTATTCTTTGAAGAGGTTTGTTTCTAACCGCTCTGGTGATACATATAAGAATTTGCAGTTGCTTTCACAGGCTGTTTTCAGGGTATGGATGACCTCAAATCTTTTCATGCCCGAAAAAATGGAAAACGCAGTAATGCCTTTTTTGCGCAGGCTTTCTGTTTGGTCTTTCATGAGTGCTATCAGCGGGCTGATAACCAGGCAAAGCCCGTCTTTTGCCATGGCGGGCACCTGGTAACATAGGGATTTACCACCGCCGGTGGGCATGAGCGCCAATGTATCTTTACCAGCCAGCACCGATGTAATAATATCTTCCTGTAATGGACGGAATTCAGAAAAGCCCCAATAGCGTTTGAGGATTCTGTGAATGTCGGGTCTGACGTTGTCAGTCGTGAGATGTGAGGCGTGAGGCGTTTGCCCGGCATCAATAGAATCGTTGTTATTTTTTTGAACGGAGGATGTTTTATCTGCAGCACTACCCGACATACTTCAATTCGTTTTTAAATCTGAACAGCGTTCCGGAAGAACATAGCCTGTACAAAGTCGGAGACTTTGTACAGCGATCCCAAAATGATAATCTAAATTAGCACTCAACACTCAACACCCAACACAATCAAACCACTTTCTTCACAAACAACCTTACTGAATTTATCGCCAGCACCACATCGCTCAACCCCATAATAAGTGCGGCAGCAGCTGGTATAAACAAACCGAATGCGGCAAAAGGTATGGCAATGATATTATAAAAGAAAGCCCAGAAAAGATTTTGTTTGATGGTGATAAGCGTATGCTTACCCAACCCTAGTGCTTCCGGCAGTTTTTGCAATCCGTTGTTCATTAATACCACATCGGCCGTCTGCATGGCCACCTGTGAAGCATCGCCCATAGAAATACCAATGGTAGCTTTGGCCAGTGCGGGAGCATCGTTAATACCATCGCCCACCATGGCAACGGGCGCAATTTTGTTTAGCGCCTCAATTTTTGCTAACTTTTGTTCCGGGTTTTGTTCGGCAATTACTTCGTCAATGCCCAGCTGTTTTCCCAATGCGGCAGTTTTTGCCTGCCGGTCACCACTGAGCAAATAAGTTTTGATGCCTTTGCTTTTGAACCAGTCTACCACTTGTTTGGCCTCGGGCCGTATTTCATCCTGTACGTCTATCCATCCCACCAGGGCATCGTTTTTTATGACGTATACATTGTGTGTATCGTCTGTAGTGTAGGGGGCGGCCATTTTAAAAGAACCAGCCATATAGGTATCGCCGTTTGATGCAGCGGCCTTCATACCCAATCCTTTGATCTCTTCAATTTTTTGCCAGCGTATTTCCTGTTTGGTTTTCCAAAGGGCGGCAATACATTGGGCAATTGGGTGGTTAGAATATTTTTCAAGCGAATAGGCTATCTGTTTAAATTCATTTTCATCAATGACGCTGTTGGTGATATTCCATTTATCGATGGTAAATTTTCCGGTGGTTAACGTGCCGGTTTTATCAAATACCATTTGCTGAATGGTTTTAAAAGACTCCAGGCTTTTGGCATTGCGGAAAAGAATACCGTTGCGGGCAGCGCGGCCCAACCCCACCGCAATGGCTGCAGGCGTGGCCAGCCCCATAGCACATGGACAGGCAATTACCAATACTGCTACACTGCGCATGAGCGCCGGTGCAAACTGCTGCAGTATAAAATAGTTGACAATAAAAGTAACAAGCGCAATGCCCAGCACAACGGGTACAAATATGGCGCTGATTTTATCGGCCATTTCCTGTACAGGCGGTTTATCACCCTGCGCTTTTTTAACCAGGTCTATAATATTGGCCAGTACAGAATGACTGGCTGCGGCGGTTACCTGTGCTTTCACGGTGCCATCTATGAGTATGCTTCCGCCAATCAGCCGGTCTTTTGCGTGTTTGGTAAGCGGAAGGCTTTCACCCGTAATGATGGCTTCATTCACGCTGGCATCGCCCCATAATATTTTGCAATCTGCTGGTACCTGCTCGCCGGATTTGATCAACACCAAATCTCCTTCTTTCAATTGATCATTGGGCAATGGAAATAAAACTTCCTGGTGCTGATCATCAAAGGCAATCATATTGGCCATTACCTGTTGGTGTTTGGCCAGCTTGTTCAGCGCGCGCTGGGTAGTGGCCACAGAAACATCTTCGAGATAATTACCTAAAAATACCAGTGTAATGATGGTTGCAGCGGTTTCATAAAAGAGATAGTTTTCGCCCAGGTTAAAAATGGTGCCGGCGAGGCTGTACAGGAAAGCCGCGGTAGCACCCAGCGCAATCAGCACATTCATGTTGGCAATACCACTTTTCAATCCTTTAAGTGCGCTACGGCCAAAAAAATTCATCCCAATAATGTATACCGGCAGGCAAAGCGCCAGCTGCAGCCAGGGGTTCATGAGCCAGTGAATATGAACGGGCAGCATGTGCAGCATCAGCACCAATGTAAATGGAAGGCATAACAACAGCCAGCGCAGAAATTTATTGGTACCGGAATGCGTATGATCGTGCGGGTCTGCGCTGTCTGCCACCACGGTATAGCCCAAATTGCTGATGCCTTTTTTTAGCGTGTCTTCTGAAACGGTGCTGCCATTTTTTTCAAACAACACATCGCCGCTTACGGGGTTAACCTTCACCTCGTGCATACCCTGCTTTTTAAGGTAAGAAGAAATAGTAAGCGCGCAATTGGCGCAATCCATGCCTTCTACCTTCCAGTTAACCTGCTCCGCTGATGTTGTTTCATTACTCACTTGTGGTGTCTTTTTTATACCTGCAAATTTACAACTTCGGCGCACGGATGCCTTGTTAATTGGCAATTAATAACTATACATGGTTGCAAAAAACGGCTCCGGCAACGCCACTCAGGGTCGCCACATACCGCAATGGCTGCAGGCCTGTGCCGACTTTTGTACATTTGCTGCAAACAGCACTATCATTATGCCATCGTGGACGTTTACCCTGGAACAAATTCCATCCATAGCAGCAGATTTCATCCAGCGGTTTGCGCATCGCAAAATATTTGCTTTTTATGGCGACATGGGTGCGGGTAAAACCACTTTTATTCATGCCCTGTGCGATGCGTTGAAGGTAACCAGTACGGTGGGCAGTCCTACTTTTTCTATTATTAACGAATACAGCTATGCAGGTGGTGTGGTGTACCACATAGACCTTTATCGGTTGCAGCATGAAGAAGAGGCCGTCAGGGCCGGCGTAGAAGACTGCCTGTACAGTGGCCACCTCTGCTTTGTGGAATGGCCCAACCGGGCGGCAGGATTATTTCCGGATGATACAGTACATGTTTACCTGGAAGCAGCTACCGGCGAAACACGGCTTATGAGGGTAGAAGATAAATAAGTATATTTGCCGGAGGCATAATGACTGTGCGGCCAAGGTTTGCCATCCATTTCATAACTGGCCGTATTTCCAGCAAAAAATCTTTTCCCATATGAGTGAATGATGCTGATTATATCGAATTACAACCATCTGATCACAAAACCATTATAGCCAATATAACCTCTTTGCATGTCTCAGCCAAAGCCAATTATCAGCACCTCTTTCAGTTTTGAAACTTTAGAAGAAAAATTAGATGTTAAACCCAAAGGCTCTGAACTGGTAATAGGCATTCCCAAAGAAACAGCTTTCCAGGAAAACCGCATTGCATTAACGCCCGACGCGGTAGGAGTATTGGTGAGCAACGGCCACCACGTGATTATTGAACACAATGCGGGCGATGCATCGCATTACCGCGATAAAGATTACTCGGAAGCAGGTGGCAAAATTGTATATGACAAAACGGAAGTTTACCGTGCCCCGCTGCTGGTAAAAAGTGCCCCTGTTATAGAGGAAGATCTTCCTTTTTTACAGCCCAACCAGGTTATTATTTCGCCCATTCATTTAAGCGTGCTCAAATCTGAGATACTGGAGAAAATGATGGAAAAAAAGATCACTGCCATATCTTTTGAAAATTTAAAAGACGACAGCGATTCTTATCCCATTGTGCGCAGCATGAGCGAGATAGCAGGTAGTGCGGTGATGCTCATTGCCGGCCAGTACCTTGGTTCGGCCAATCACGGCAAAGGTGTACTGCTGGGCGGTATCTCCGGCATTCCACCCACCAAAGTAATCATTATTGGTGCCGGTATTGTGGGTGAGTTTGCTGCCCGCGCGGCACTGGCACTGGGCGCTTCAGTAAAAGTATTTGACAACAGCGTATACCGTTTAAAGCGGCTCCAGAATAATATTGGCCAGCGTATGTGGACAAGCGTTATAGAGCCGCGCATTCTTGCCAAGCAGCTGAAGACCTGCGAAGTGGCGGTAGGTGCCCTGGGCTCAGACAGCGGCCGTACCCCATTGATAGTAACCGAAGAAATGGTGAGCAATATGCGCCCCGGCAGTGTGATCATAGACGTTAGTATAGACCGCGGCGGATGTTTTGAAACTTCTGAAATTACCACGCACGAGCATCCTATTTACATGAAATATGGGGTGATACATTACTGCGTACCCAATATACCCTCTGGTTTTGCCCGTACGGCCTCCCAGGCCATCAGCAATGTTCTAATGCCCTTGTTGTTGGAAGCAGGTGATGAAGGCGGATTTGAAAACCTGATCTGGCACCAGGTGCACCTGCGCAGTGGCATTTACCTGTTTAAAGGGGCCCTCACCAATTTTTACCTTAGCCAGCGCTTCGATCTGAAATATACCGATCTGAATTTGCTGATAGCCAGTCAGCGGTAAGCACACGCCCGGTGGTTTTTTTGTAATAATTGATTGACATACAATGGCATCTGCACGAATTGTTATCAGGTTACGCCACGCCTTTCCGGTATTGGGGATCCAATAAATTAAAATAGTTTTACAGGCAACCTGTCAAGACCGGGTTTCGTATAGTATGAGATATAAAATAATTTTACCATACCTTCTTACACCAGCTATATTTTGAGCGATGAGGCTGCAACTATATTAACGCTCGTTGACGGATGTTGTAAAAACGACCGCCATAGCCAGGGTGAGCTATACCGTTGGCTATATGGCTATGCCATGAAAATCTGCTATCGCTATACCAACCACCAGCACGAAGCTGAGGAACTTACCAATGAATCTTTTGTCAAACTGTTTAAAAATATGCACCTGTTTGATGCGGGCAGGCAATTGAACACTGAAGCATTGTTCAAAGCCTGGTTCAAGCGTATCATTATCAATACCTGTATTGATTACTTACGCAAACACCATTCCATGGTAAACGGCCATGCCCACAATACAGACAGTGAGTCGGTGCCCGATAAACAGGAAACAGCCATTGATAAATTATCTTATGAAGAGATCATTGAAGCCATTAAACAATTAACGCCCGTATATAGAACCGTTTTTAACCTGTTCGCCATAGAAGGTATGACGCACGAAGAAATAGCCGCCCAGTTGCATATAAGTGTGGGCGCATCCAAATCCAACCTATCAAAAGCCAGGCATAACCTGCGGAAAATTATTTCGCACCAAACCCAGTACAATACGTATGTACAAACCAGATGACAAAGATATTGATCGTTTAAGCCGGCATGCTGCTGAGCATTACCGCGCGCCGGGTGAGCCGTCGTGGGATGCGCTGCAACAGGTGCTCGACAAAGAACTTCCGGTGGAGAAGGAAAAAAAGCGCAGGGGCTTTTTCTTTTTCTTCTTTCTACTGCTTGGCATATCAGTTGCCGGCGCCGGTGTTTGGTATGGCTTACACGTCAATACATCCGGCAAATCAACTATCGTTGCCGGTACACCAAATAATGAGAAAGTTACGGCTGAACAAGAAGCTGCATCAACTGCATCAAAAAATAAAATGGCGCCAGCAGAAAATACCATTGCTTCTGGCAAGAACGGCGTAGCGCCCTCGTCTGCCGTGGAAAAACCAGCTGCCACTTCAACTGGGCCTGTTGCCAGCCAGGCAACCCCCGCAACTCTGGTACCCGCAGACAGGCAGGATGTTGCTAGCAATCCAAGCGCAACTACTAAAACAAGATCCAATGAAAAAAATAATAGCGTGTCTGGAAGCACCAAAAAGGTAACTCTACCTGTGAGGGGTAGTTCATTACCAGCTAAAGGACGTACAAAGCATCACCAAAGTATTGTTCTTGAAAATTCTGACGATCAAAAAAATAATGACGCGCACAATGATATTGCCGCCAGCACGCACAACAAGAATAAACGTGGGCCTGGCACAAAGGAAAACCCCCACCCATCCGGCAAAGCCGGAGACGTTGTAACCCCGGAGGGAACAACCGCAGCCGGTACCGGCAGTGAAACGGTGGTTGTACCCCAGCAACAAACAAAACAACCAACCGCCTCAACAGATACCAATGCCATTGCCGCTTTGCCTGCCACTAACAAGCCACCTGCTGTTACCAACCCGGCAACTGCAAAAAAAGATTCGGCAGTTGCAGCAAAGAAAAAGAACACACCGCCACCGGCACGTGCCATTAATATTGGCATTGTTGCAGGATTAGACAAAAGCACCGTGAAGTTTACCCATGGCGATAATGTTGGATACAATATAGGTATCATGGGCGGCTACCAGTTTACCAAACATTGGGCGGTATATACCGGTGTTGTATACACGAAAAAGAATTATACACTGAATGGTGACGACTATCATCCGCCAAAACATTACTGGACACAGTACGTACAACTGGAAACAGTAGACGGTTATTGCCATATGTGGGAGCTGCCATTGCAGGCGCGGTATACATTCAACCCGTCCTCAAAAACCCCCTTCTTTGCAAGTGCAGGGCTCTCTTCTTATATAATGAAGAAACAGGGCTATACTTATTATTTCAAGAGCAATAATACGCCCGGTACTGCTTACTGGACAAACGACAGCACATTTAATCACGTCTTTTCTATACTTCATTTGTCTGCCGGTTTTGAAAAAAAGCTGGGTAACCGCATGAATTTGCAGATTGAGCCTTACGCCAAAATACCTTTAGGCGGCGTGGGTTTTGGAAACATCCGGCTTAGCAGCTTCGGAATTAACTTTTCTGTGCAATACAGGCAACCCGTAAAACGTTAACAGCGTAGTATTCAATATCTGCCAAAATTATTTGTATGAAGAAAAACCAGCTGTTATATACGGTCCTCATTCTTGTGTCTTTTTCCACCATATTTTTTGCTGCGTGTAGCAAAAGCGGTGGCACTTCAACACCTGCAGACCCCTGCGCCGGTGTTACAGTTGTTGTATCGCCTGCGGTTACCGCCACCGATGCGGGTGCAGCCACCGGTACTATAACGGTTACGGCTACCGGAGGAAGTGGATTTACCTACAAATTAAACAGTGGTGCTTATCAGGCATCAGGCAGTTTCACTAGCCTGGCTGCGGGTACCTATACCCTCAGTGCAAAAAATGCCAATGGCTGTACAGGTACCGCCACCGCCACGGTAGTAAACAAAGCCATTGCGTGTGCCGGCACTCCGGGCCCGCTTTTTACAGCGGTGAAAGCCGTTCTTACCACCAATTGTGCGGTAACCGGTTGTCATAACGGAACGCAATCACCCAACTATACAGTAGATTGTATCATTGTTGACTACGCAGACCTTATTAAATCTCGTGCGGTAGACCAGGCCGGTACGGCCCAGCAAATGCCGCAACCACCACGTGCCCCCCTGGCTCAGGCAGACCGCGATAAAATAACCGCATGGATAGCTGCGGGTAAACGCCTCACGGATTAATACATCTCTGATCGCTGATGTGATAATCGCTGATTTTTTCAGTGTCTGTCACCTTGAAAAATTTATGGGGATTTCGTTTAGGGTTGATTCAGCCGTAAAGAAATCAAACGTCAGCGGATCGGAGAGCAGTGATCTATTGAGGATGCAAAATCAGCTATAATAAGATTCCCGGAGCAACAAATCAGACTTCAATACATCAGCGATCAAACTAGTTTCTAGTTTGAAGTTTTTAGTTGCGTTTGCTTGGTGCTTTGCTTAGCAATTGCCAATCGTTGATTTGATATGTCTTGAGACACTGACTAATACTGGAAAAAGAAATATAAACTGAAAACTATAAACTGGTTTGAAACCATACCGGTTTCGCATCATCCCAATTGCCATTGTAATTAATGAACAATTCTTCTCCAGCATTAATGGTGCGCATGGTTTTTATAGCAATGGTTTGCGTGTCAAAATCCATTTCATACTCGCAGTTAGAAGTATACGAGTGATTGTAAATGGGTACATACCCCAGTGCCATACAGCATTCATTGGTTCCATCGCCCCATTCAAAAATATAATCGTGCAGCAGGGTAGCATCCAGCTGCTGCCGGTCTGCGGCGCTCATCACAATAACCGGCGCCACCTCAATAGTGGTATCTGCAGCTATCTCCGTGCTGGTAAAAACACCCCGCCCCATTGCGCCGGTGGGGGCTATAAAAAGAAATGGCAATATCATTGGTGTAGGTAGGCGTTTTGTGTGCTTGAACCGGCCCTGAAATTACTTCATCAATTTGCAATTAACAATCATTATTGTCCGGTTAAATCTTACCAACCTTTTAATACGATGGCCTCAGGCCGGCTACGCTTTTCGATGCTGCGTTTTCCTTTTCCCCTGTAATTGAGCAGCAGTAGGGATTTCAGCCATCGCATCATTCAACTTTTGTGCAAAGCTGACGGAAACCGGCAGGTTCATCAATACCCCTGGAAGATCATTGACACATTGATAAAACGAGGCATCTCCAAGCGTACTGGTATCAGGTCTTACAATTGCAAGCCTCCGCTTGTGTAAATCACTGAAAACCTTTGCTACAACTCGGTCTTCGTATAGTGAGATAATTTACCCGGTCAACAATAATTAACAATTGACGGATTCAATACAAGAAACGGTAAATTTGACGCATGAGCTTAGAATTAGAAGATTCTACCATGGAGGAGCAGTTCCTGGAAGTTGTGCAAAGTGATAATGTACTACGCATCAAAGAATTTTTGAACCACCAGAACATCAGCGATGTGGCTGAGCTCATCAGCAAATATACCGAGTATGAAAGCCAGATTCTGGCAAACATGAGCGTGCACCGGGCTGCCAAAGTGTTTAAGATACTCGACCTGCCTACTCAAAAAAATATCATTCACGATCTGCCACCCCTGAAAACCGCTGAACTGCTAAACGAATTACCGGCAGATGATCGTACTGCATTTTTAGAAGAACTGCCCAGCGAAGTGGTGAAAGAACTTATCAAAACGCTAGACCCCGAAGAAAGAAAAGTAACATTGGCCCTGCTGGGTTACCCCGAAAGCAGCGTAGGCAGGCTGATGACGCCCGATTATATTGCAGTGCCGCTTGAATGGACAGTGCAGGAAGTATTGCAGCAAATACGCGAAGTGGGCAAAAACAGCGAGACCATTGATGTTATTTATGTAGTGGATGAAAAAGGTATTTTTATTGATGACATGCGTATCCGCGAGATCATTCTTGCCAGCCCCGATAAGAAGGTGAGTGAGATTATCGACAACCGGTACATCACACTCAATGTAAACGACGACCAGGAAATAGCCAGCCAGACTTTTAAAATGAACAACCGCGTGGCGCTGCCCGTAGTTGACAACAATAACCTGTTGCTAGGTATTGTAACCATAGACGATATATTGTGGGTGGCCAGCGAAGAGTTTAGCGAAGACATGCAAAAAATGGGCGGTACCGAAGCGTTGGATGAACCCTACCTGGAAATACCGTTGTTTAAATTGTTCAAGAAAAGAGTGGTATGGCTGGTAGTACTGTTTTTGGGCGAATTGCTTACGGCCACCGCCATGAAATATTTTGAAGGTGAAATTGCAAAAGCCGTAGTACTGGTGTTGTTTATTCCGCTGATTATTTCCAGCGGGGGCAACAGTGGCTCGCAGGCGTCTACATTGATAATACAGGCCATGGCTGTGGGTGAAATCACTTTAAAAGATTGGTGGAGAGTGATGCGCCGCGAAATTTTATCGGGCCTGCTGCTGGGCAGCGTATTGGGCATCATCGGGTTTATTCGTATTGTGGTGTGGGCCCAGTTATTTCCGATGGTATATGGTGCGCACTATTTACCCGTTGCGTATGCGGTGGGCATTTCATTAATGGGTGTTGTATTGTGGGGTACCCTGAGCGGGTCTATGTTGCCGTTGATTTTAAAACGGCTCGGCGCAGACCCTGCCGTATCATCTGCACCGTTTGTGGCAACACTGGTAGACGTTACCGGCCTTATCATTTATTTTTCTGTGGCATTTGCCATTTTAAGTGGAACAATACTCTAATTAATAATAACATTACAGGTATGAGAAACACCAGCTGCTTTATTGTATTGCTGTTATCAGTAACAGGGTTTGCGCAAAACCAACCCGCACCATTAACCGTAGAAAAAATCATGCGCGATCCCAAATGGATTGGAACATCTCCCTCCAATGTAACCTGGAGCCACGATAGCAAGTACATTTATTTTAACTGGAACCCTGAGAAAGCTATCACCGACTCCATGTATTTCATAACGCGTGAAAGCCTGGTACCGCAAAAAACAAGTTACCAGCAACGGCAATCCCTTATACGTAACCGCAACATAAATTATAACAGCAATCACAGCAGTTATGTGTTTGACCGTGACGGCGATATTTTTATGGCCGATACAAAAACCGGTAAAGAGCGGCGCATTACACAAACAGCCGATGTGGAAAGCGACCCGGTATTTTCTTATAACGATAGTAAAATAGTATATACCCTCAATCAAAACCTGTATGCGTGGGAGATAGCCAGCGGGCTGATTACCCAGATCAGCAATTTTCAACGCGGCAATCCGCCGCCGAAAGATTTGAAAAAAGACAACCTCAACGTACAGGAGAAATGGCTGAAAGAAGATCAGCTTAGAAATTTTGATGTATTGCGCAGCCGTAAACAAAAAAGGGATCTCACCGATTCCATGGCCAACGCCATCCCCAAAAAGAAAACGCTTAAGACCATTTACCTGGAAGATAAAAGCCTGTTTGGTACCACCATCAGCCCCAACGGTCGCTTTATTACCTACCGGCTGTACAAAGCGGGCCAGGGAAAAACAACCATTGTGCCCAGCTATGTTACAGAAAGCGGTTTTACAGAAGATATACCCGGGCGCACCAAAGTTGGCAACACGCAGGGCACGCAGGAGCTGTTTGTTTTTGATACTGAAAAAGACACCTTGCTGCAAGTAAAAACCAATGGTATAGAAGGTATCAAAGAAATACCGGAGTATATAAAAGACTATCCCGAACTGTTTAAAAAGAAACAAAAAGATTCATTGAATCGGCAGCTTGATTTTTTAAACCCGGTATGGTCGCCCAAAGGAATGAATGTAATAGTGGATGTACGTGCACAAGACAATAAAGACAGGTGGCTTTTTCTGTTGAACCCAGAAAGCGGCAAAATCAAATTGCTTGACCGGCAGCACGACAGCGCCTGGATTGGCGGCCCCGGCATTGGCGGTGGGTTTGGCGGCGCCAATACAGGATGGATAGACGATAATACCTGTTGGTTTCAGTCGGAAGTAACCGGGTATTCGCACCTGTACACAATTAACGTATCTACCGGCGAACGCAAACCGCTTACTGCAGGAAATTTTGAGGTGCAGCAGGCAGAACTGTCGAACGATAAAAAATATTTTTTTATTACCACCAATCAGGTGCATCCCGGCGAACAGCAGTTCTACCGGTTACCAGTAAGCGGTGGTAAGCCCGAACGAATTACCACGCTAACCGGCGCCAACCAGGTGAGTATTTCGCCCGATGAAAAACAAATAGCTTTTCTTTATTCATACAGCACCAAGCCCTGGGAGTTGTACCTGCAGGAGAATAAGCCCGGTGCCAAACCTCAGCAGGTAACCAATAAAGCTACCACAGAAGAATTCAACGCTTACGCATGGAAAGACCCCCAGGTAATTACCATTACCGCACGTGATGGCGCACCGGTATACGCCCGTTTGTATAAACCCGCAAAACAGGCCGCTTCAAAACCTGCTGTAATCTTTGTACACGGTGCCGGTTATCTGCAGAATGCACATAAATGGTGGAGTAGTTATTTCAGGGAATACATGTTTAACAATATGCTGGCCGACAGAGGCTATACCGTGCTGGATATAGATTACCGCGGCAGTGCCGGTTATGGACGAAATTGGCGCACGGGTATCTACCGTTTTATGGGCGGAAAAGATTTGACAGACCAGGTGGATGCCGCCAAATACCTGGTAGATTCATTGGGTGTTGATGCCAAACATATTGGTTTATACGGCGGCTCTTACGGTGGATTTATTACTTTGATGGCCCTGTTTACCACACCGGATGTTTTTACTGCCGGCGCTGCATTGCGGCCCGTTACAGACTGGGCGCAATACAATCATGGGTATACTTCCAATATACTCAATGAACCAGCCAACGACAGCCTTGCCTACCGCCGGAGCTCACCGCTCTATTTTGCCGCTGGTTTAAAAGGCCATTTGCTGATCTGCCAGGGAATTATAGACACCAATGTGAATTTTCAGGATGCAGTAAAATTATCGCAACGGTTAATTGAATTGGGAAAAGACAACTGGGAGATCATTGGCTACCCCATGGAAGACCACGGCTTTGTGGAACCCAGCAGCTGGACCGATGAATACAAACGCATCTTTAAACTATTTGAGACCAATTTGAAATGATGGCTAAGAGTGAAATGATGGCTAAGAGAAGAAAGAGAAAAAGAGCATTTGCTGGGTATTGAAAAAAGGCCACCCGTTACATGTGAAAATGATCAATCACTTCCCGCCCAACATCATTGCCATTTCGTAATTATGCAATGAAGGGGTTCAAGATTTTATCAATAATGCTGCTCATAAAAAGACTACCGGTTACCAGTAGTCTTTTTTAAGAACCGTATTTTTAAAATATTATCCCGTTATTTTTTATTCGCTTTATCCGGCATTTTTCCGCCCGGCTTACTGGCCATCATTTTGGCAACATCGCCCATTTCCATGTATGCCCAATGCTCTACGGCTTTTCCATCTACAAACCTCACTACTTCTACAGAATGCATGTCATAGGGCCCTGCCGGCATCATTACGCCATCGCCGGTGCCTGTCATATGCATTACAGCCATGGCATAGTCATCGTCTGCCAGTTCTTTTACCGTTTCCATCTTCATGGTTTTATCTGAAGCAGACCATTTGATCATAGACTTCAGGCTATCGCGGTTCATTTCGCCTTTATCGGTATGATCCACAAAATTGGGAGCTACCACACTGTCAATACCACTTACATCGCCGGTTTTAAAGGCGTTGTCAACAACGTGCATGGCATCTAAGTTTTTTTGCGCCTTTGCACTAATGGTGCTGCCGGAAACAGCGGCGGCTTCAGTAGTAGCAGCCGGTTGGGTGGCACTGTTGCAGGAAGCCAATAACACAGCCAGACCTGCAAGGGCCAGTTGAATTCTTTTCATGTTAATATCGTTTTTGGTGAAGTAAAAAATATTCAAAGGGGAGGGATTTGCAAATGAAGTGTAACAAGCTACCCATTTTTTGGGATTTGTAAAAAAAAAATCGACCGGTTACTTAAGATCTACAACAAAAGTGCAATATGAATCGGCAATAATTCTTGCGTCCATTCTTATAATTTCTTATCTTCAAGGTAAGCCCTGGCAGTTCCGGTTGCCTGTAACATTTCCGGTTACCCACTCCCGTTATCAAATCTCATCCTTACTGCATTGCCGCCTATATCAACGTATGCATCCCGCAAATGCAGGCAAACCTGTGTGTGATACACCCCATTATTAAACACCAAACAAACCAGCATGAAAAACATTCAAACAAAAAACATTGTCTTTGTAACGGGCGCATTTGTTACCCACCTGGGTTGGCGCCCCTGGCAAGATTATTTTGAAAGCAAAGGTTACACCACAGTGGCGCCACCATGGCCGTTTAAAGACGGTACTGCCGCTGAATTGAGAAATCGCCAGCCCAATGATACTGACCTGGCGCTGCTTACACTTAATGAAGTGGTAGATAGTTATGCAAAAGTGGTAAAGAGTTTTCCTGAAAAACCCATTGTGATTGGGCACTCACTTGGTGGTTTAATGACACAGATTATTGTAAACCGCGACCTGGCAGCAGCGGGCGTTGCCATCCATCCCGTACCGCCGCTGGGGGTGTTCCCCTACGAGTTTTCATTCTTAAAAGCGGGCTGGAAATCGCTGGGACTATTTACGTCTATCAAAAAAACGTACCTGATGTCTTTCAAAGATTGGCAGTATGCATTTGTAAACAATATGCCGCTGCACGAACAACAAAAAGCGTATGACGAAAATACCATACCCGAATCAAAAACCGTAGCACGCGGAGGATTGAGCAGTGCAGCTAAAGTTGATTTCAATAAACCGCATGCACCTTTGCTGATTACCGCGGGCAGCCTGGATAATATTATTCCGCCACACCTCAATAACCGAAATTTTAAACGGTATGCGCGCAATGGATCTGTACTGGATTATAAAGAATTTGAAGGGCGTAATCATTACGTAGTGGGACAGCCTACCTGGAAAGAAGATGCTGATTATATTTTGGAGTGGCTGGCTAAGTGAATTGTTTTGAGTGTTGAGTGTTAAGTTTTGAGTTTTGAGTTTTGAGTTTTGAGTGTTGAGTGTTGAGTTTTGAGTGTTGGGTATGCGTGAGGGCAGGGGCAATCATACAATCTGTATTCCATTTTTACGGTCTTGCTCAAAATGAAGTAGCGTGGGGCTATACCCCTAGCTACTCGATGTTGCAGCTGCCTGCCGGGAGACAGGCTTACAGCGCCTGATGAAATAAATCATATTTAGTCCTAATGATCATGAAAATAGGCGTTCTATGAACATGTCGCAGAATTAGCAAGTCATTATCAGCTTTTTCTGAAGGCCCATTTCCACATTTCTTTCCAGGTAGCTTTTTTGCCGTAGAGTAAAATGCCGGTTCTGTATATTTTGGCGCTTATCCAGGTAGTTAATAAAAACCCGAGTACCAGTAGCAGCATGCTTAAACCCAATTGCCAGTAAGGCACTGTACCGGGTACGCCAAACGGAATACGCGCCATCATTACTATGGGTGAAAAGAAAGGAATGATGCTGCTCCAGGTGGCCAGCGAACTATCCGGGTGTGTAATCGCATTTATCATAATTACAATGGCCAGTATAATAGGCATGGTAATAGGAAACAGAAGGCTTTGCGCATCCTGCGGGTCTTCATTTACCGAACTGCCCACAGCAGCAAACAGCGCCGCGTAAAACAGGTAGCCAAATAAAAAGTAGAAAATAAAACAGCCCACTACCAGGAACCAGTTTACAGAAGACAATTCATTGGATGCCTTGGCCAGGCCAATCAGTGCTTCATTGCCCTGCATATTCATTTGCCCGCCGGGTATACTTTTATTGGCTTCATTAACCTGCACCAGCAGATCGGGTGGTATAAGCGCGCCGATGATACTTGAGAAAACAGTAATCAGTATTATCCACATCAGAAATTGGGTAAGGCCTACTGCGCCTATACCAATGATTTTGCCCATCATGAGCTCAAAAGGTTTTACCGAAGAAACAATTACTTCGGCAATACGGTTTGTTTTTTCTTCCATTACGCCACGCATTACCATGGCACCGTAAATAAACAATGTTATGTAAATAAGAAAGCCTGCACCATAACCAACGCCATAAGCCACTACCGAATTACCATCCTGCGAGTTGGTACCGGCACCAATGCGTTTTTCTTCCAGTTCGGTTTTTCTGGATGCATCCCTCACAGAATCAATATTGCTGCTGCTAACCTGGTAGCGAGTCATGAGCATGTTGTTTTCCAAACCTTTTCTTATTCTGTCTTCTATGCTGCTAACCGCCGATACCGCAAAACTTTTTCTTGAATACAAACGCCAGTTATCAGTGTTGTTGATGCCGGAGTGTGGTGCAAACAAAATACCACTGTACCCGCTTTTTTCGTAATTATTGGTATCTACCACCGGGTTTAATACCAGCTTGATGGATTTTACACTATCGGCCTCTTTTTTAAAAACGCCCGAAGTATCTATGATGGCTACTTTTTCCTTATCGGTATTTTTGATGGTGATAAATACAATAATGCCAATCAGGCCGGCAAAAAACAGCGGGGTTAAAAAAGTAGAGAGAATAAAAGTTCGGTTTCTTACCCTGGTAAGGTATTCACGCTTTATGATAAGCCAAATCTTGTGCATGTAAAAAGTTTGTTTTGGGTAATCTTATTGTACTACTGTTTGAAACTGCCTGGTTACGGCAGTACCTTCTACCAGTTTAATAAAAATATCATTGAGCGAAGGCAGTATTTCATGAAACTCTGTAACGTTTGCGTCTTGCTGTATAAAATGTTTCAACACATCATTGGTGCCATACCCGTCTTTTATTTTTACCACCAGGCCGTGGTCGTTCTCTTTATTGCTGATATCAAACGCAGCACTGGTAAGAACAGGTGGTAATTTATCAAGCGCAATATGAAAAAGGTTCTCTTTAAATTGTTGTTTTACATTATGCACTGTGCCGTCTAATATTTTCTGTCCTTTGTTCACCAGCATAATATGATCGCACATTTCTTCTGCCTGTTCCATGCGGTGGGTACTGAAGATAATGCTGCACCCGCTTTGAGCCAGTTTGTAGATTTCTTCTTTGATAAGATTGCTGTTAACAGGGTCGAGTCCGCTGAACGGTTCATCCAGTATAATGAGTTTGGGTTCATGCAAAACGGTAATTACAAATTGCAATTTTTGTCCCATTCCCTTGCTCAGATCCTCTATCTTTTTGTTCCACCAGGTTTCCATTTCAAATCTGGTAAACCAGGTTTTTATTTTTTTGTAGGCATCGCGGCGGCTCAGGCCTTTTAACTGGGCCAGGTACATGGCCTGCTCTCCAATTTTCATTTTTTTATACAGGCCGCGTTCTTCGGGCATATAGCCAATGCGCACTGCATCCTGTTCAGGCCGAAATTTCTGGCCATCAAAAATTATCTCCCCTTCATCCGGAAAGAAAATGCCGGTTATCATACGCAGCAGGGTAGTTTTACCGGCGCCGTTAGGGCCCAGCAATCCGAAGATGGTGCCCGGTTCTATGGAAAAGCTGATATCGTCTACAGCTTTCTGGGTAGCATAATACTTTTTAAGATGGCGAACTTCCAGCAGTGGCATGCGGGTAAAATTTTGTCAAATATAAACTAGTTGTGACGCTGCGGAAGAAAATATACCGGCAGCACTGATAAGACGTTTAATAATGGGGATTATTACAATTACACCTATGTTTTTTATTATACCTGGCTAAATCAAAGCTATTAGAGAACAGCAACGGCCAATGGAAATACGCTTCCATTACTCATAACCCCAGGTACAACTGCCCCAATAGCTTTGCCAGTCTGCTTTGCTGGTATCGTTGTTGTGAATCATATTAACTGCACTGACCATCCATTTGCCGGTAGTGGAAAGCAAAAAGCTAAGCTTGCCCTGTTGATTGGTTTGGTAAGCCTGCCGGGTGGTTTGCCCATGTTGGCGGTGCCATACATTGACCAGTTGGCTGGCCAGCGGTTTATTGTTGAACAATACCTTAACGGTAAGGCTGTCTTTGTTTTTCAATGCATAAGGATTAGCGAGCGGAACAATGTCCAGCGGCAAGCCGGTGGGGTGACTTACATTTCCTTTTTTATCGCCTACCTGTACCAGTGTTTTTACACTGCGCTGGTAAAATTCACGTCCGGCAACGCCGGTTTCATGATGCGCCACGCGGTATGCCAAAGCCCCTGTTAAACCGTCCTCTTTTAAATACGCGGTAAATTTTGTTGAATCAAGTTCTATGTATGAATTGACAGAGTTAAACGTTACCATAGGGCTGCCTTCATCAAAAATAGTGAGTTGTAAAGAATCGCCTTTTTCATTTGATACCTGGTTAGAAATATCATCTTTTATATCATTCAGCCAAAGCTGCAGGCTGGCTATTTTTTCATGGTTACCGCCCCAGTTGACGCCATCAAAATCTTCACCCACCCAGAAACGGATATTGATACTGTCTCCCGGCTGGTAAATAAAACGCTCTGGCTGCAGCCAGAATTCATGCGCCAGCAATGGAAGCATTAATATGGTAATGGTAAAAAAAAGGAAGGCTTTTTTCATAAAGCAAACTGGAAAATTGGTTTAAGTGTTGAGTAAAAAAAGATTGTTTTGAATGTTGAGTGTTAAGTGTTGAGTACAGCAGCCGGTAATAACGCTGATATAAGCAAATCATTAAAAGTAAAACATACATGTACGAAACAATGTATCGCAAAAGAACACAACACTCAACACTTAACACACAACAAATCAAAGTAACACACAACACATCAAAGTATCACACAACACAACAAAGTACCACACAACACAATTATTTCAGCAGTTCATCCATATTGCGGTTGTTGTCAATTTTGCCTTTGGCTTCCAGCATACGCATGTCTTTGGCATCCTGCAAAAAGTTCGACGCAAATATGAAGGCGTTTAGTTTTTCATTTTTGCTGAAGATGATATCCTCATTGGTGCCTTCCCATTCTTTTAGGCCCTGGTACATGTAAATGATGTGGTCGCCGGTTTCCATTACACTGTTCATATCATGTGTGTTGACAACGGTGGTTATCTTGTATTCAACGGTAATTTCCTGAATCAGTTTATCAATTACCATAGATGTTTGCGGGTCAAGGCCTGAATTGGGTTCATCGCAAAAAAGGTATTTGGGATTTAGTACAATGGCCCTGGCAATACCCACCCGTTTTTTCATGCCCCCGCTGATTTCTGCCGGAAATTTTTTATTGGCATCTTTCAGGTTTACTCTTTCCAGCACTTCGTTCACCCGTTTCTTTTTTTCGGCATGGCTCCAGGTAGTAAACATATTGAGCGGAAACATAATGTTCTTTTCTACCGTCAGGCTATCGAACAGTGCAGACCCCTGAAACAGCATACCTATCTGCTGGCGGAGTTCTTTTCTTTTTTCATCATCCATTTCAGAAAAGTTAACCCCATCATATATAATTTCTCCCTGGTCTGGTTCAAACAAACCTACCAGGCATTTCATTAAAACCGTTTTGCCACTGCCGCTGGTACCAATGATGAGGTTGCATTTGCCTGCCTGCAACACAGCACTTACATCGTTCAGCACCACTTTATCACCAAAACTCTTCCTGATATTTTTAAATTCAATCATAGTTGTTAACCTGTTGCATTAATTGAGCAATAGTTGCGCAAGAATATAATCTGAAAAAAGAATCATGATACAGCTTATCACCACTGCGCGGGTACTTGAGCGGCCAATTTCCAACGCGCCCCCCTTTACGTGGTAACCGTAATAGGCTGGTATGCTTGAAATGATAAACGCAAACGTATATGCCTTAATGAGTGCAAACCATACATTGAACGGCACAAAGTTTTGCTTCAGGCCTTTGTCGAAATCAAAAGCAGTGAGAATGCCAGAGCCAAGACCGGCAAGCCTTCCGCCCCATATACCCAGAAATGCAGATAACACCACCAGCATAGGTATCACCAACAGTGCGGCAATAATTCTTGGCATTACCAGGTACGCTTTTGTATTGATGCCCATAATTTCGAGCGCATCAATTTGTTCGCTTACACGCATATTGCCCAGCTCGCTGGCAATTTTACTGCCTACCACACCTGCCAGCACAATACAAACCAGGGTAGGGGCAAACTCAAGTATAACAGTATCTCTTACAATTTGTGCAATGCTGGCTTTGGGAATGATGGGGCTTACCAGCTGGTAACCTGTTTGTACCGCAGATACGGCACCCATAAAAAAAGAAATGATCACAACAATACCCAATGAACCGATTCCTATTTCGGAACATTGGTGCATGAATTCTTTCCAGTATACTCTCATGTTTTCAGGTCTGGAAAACATGCCTTTTAGCATCAGGAGGTAGCGGCCCAGGTCGGTAAAAAAAGTCATAGTTAATGGCTGTCAACGTATAATAACATCAAAAATGCTGTTGTTATTATTGGTTGTGGTCTGTATTAGTTCGTTTTCAAAAATTGGGTGTACTGCTGCAATACTTTTCTCCGGCCCTGTGCAGGAGGTGAATGTCAGCCGCACACCATTGCTTCTTTCCCTAAATTAGTTCCTATTCGTCATTTTATTACATGTCTTTACTCACTTTCCTGAATCCCTTCCACCAACTGGTTTTTTCTTTGGGTGAAAAACTGGATTGTTCGGATGGTAACGACTTTGATTTCATTTGCGCATCTATAACAGTTACCAGCGCCATATTGTAAATGGCCCTAACTGAACTTCCAAGTTGCAATACATGCACCGGTTTCTTTAAACCGAGTAGTATAGGCCCGATGGCATCAGCACCACCCACTTCCTTTAACAAGTTATACGCCACGTTTCCAGCGGCCAGGTTGGGGAAGATAAGCGTATTGACATCCTGGTCTACCAGTTCACTAAACGGATAATTGTCTCTCAGTATCTCTTTATTAAAAGCTACGCTGGCCTGCATTTCGCCATCTACCAGCAATGACGGATTGCGTTGCTTAACAATTTTTCTTGCATCTGCCACCAATTTTGCTTCGGCAGAGTTACTACTGCCAAAATTGGAATAACTGAGCATGGCAACTTTTGGTGTAAGGTTAAAATTGCGTACTTCTTTTGCCACCATTAAAGTAATATCTGCCAGCTCTTCTGCAGTGGGGTTGAAATTGACGGTGGTATCGGCCATAAAAAGCGGCCCGCGTTTAGTCAGCAGCAGGTACATACCCGCAATTTTTTGTACGCCATCTTCTGTGCCAATGGTTTGCAATGCAGGGCGTATGGTATCTGCATAATTTTTAGTGAGGCCCGAAATCATGCCGTCAGCTTCGCCCGTGTCTACCATCATACAACCGAAATAGCTGCGGTTTTTCATCATTTTTATGCCTTCGTACAGGTTGAGGCCTTTGCGTTGCCTTTTAGTAAAATACAGGTCGCCATATTCTTTACGTTTTTCATCATACTCATCCAGTTGCGGATCTATGATGGGCATATCTTCCAGGTCGATGCCGTTGGCTTCAGCTATATCGCGGATCTTTTTTTCATTGCCCAGCAATATGGGGTAGGCCACGCCTTCATCAAAACAGATTTGCGCAGTCTTTAAAATTTTTAGGTTATCGGCTTCCGCAAAAACAATGCGTTTGGGATCCCGTCGTGCTTTGTTGCCAATAATGCGCATCAGCTGGTTATCCAGCCCCAGCCTTTTATTTAAATTGATGCCATATGCTTCCCAGTTGGTAATAACGGTTTGTGCAACACCGCTTTCAATGGCCGCTTTTGCAACAGCTGGTGCCACGGTAGACAGTAAACGCGGATCAAGCGGTTTGGGAATGATATAGCTGGGGCCAAATGAAATGGTTTTTTCATTGTAGGCCATGTTTACAATGTCTGGTACAGGAGATTTGGCGAGCTCTGCCAGTGCATGCACCGCTGCCAGTTTCATGGCTTCGTTAATTTGTGTGGCACGCACATCCAGCGCACCGCGAAAGATATACGGAAAGCCGAGCACGTTGTTTACCTGGTTGGGATAATCGCTTCTTCCGGTAGCCATAATCAGGTCATCACGGGTATCTATAGCCGCTTCGTAGGCAATTTCCGGATCTGGATTGGCCATAGCAAAAACAATGGGCCTGCGTGCCATGCTTTTTACCATGTCTGGTGTAACCACGTTACCAACACTTAAACCAAGAAATACGTCTGCGTCTTTCATGGCAGAGCTTAGCGTGGTATCAGGGTTTTTAACGGCCAGCAGTTTGCGGTCTTCGCCGAGGTCGGCACGCTGATCATGTATAACACCGGCAATATCGAATAGCGTAAAATTTTCATGTTTGGCACCCAAAGCCAGGTAAAGCTTTACACAGGCCATGGCAGCAGCCCCGGCGCCATTTACCACAAACTTTACCTTATCAATTTTTTTCTTCTGCAGTTCCAGTGCATTCAGCAATGCAGCACTGCTGATGATGGCTGTACCGTGCTGGTCGTCATGCATCACCGGAATTTTCAACTGGTTGCGCAGCTGTTGTTCTATATAAAAGCATTCAGGGGCTTTTATATCTTCCAGGTTAATGCCACCAAAAGTGGGCTCCAGCGATTTTACTATCTGTACAAATTTCTCGGGATCTTTTTCGTTGATCTCAATATCAAACACATCAATATCGGCAAAGATTTTAAAAAGTACGCCTTTGCCTTCCATTACGGGTTTACTGGCTTCGGGCCCAATATCGCCCAGGCCCAGCACGGCTGTACCGTTGCTGATAACGGCCACCAGGTTGCCCTTGGCCGTGTATTTATAAACGTTTTCGGTAAGTGCGTAAATCTCTTTGCAGGGTTCGGCAACGCCCGGGCTATACGCCAGTGAAAGATCGCGCTGTGTTTTTGCTTCCTTGGTGGGCACAACTTCAATCTTTCCGGGTCTTCCCTTAGAATGGTATTCAAGCGCCTGCTCCCTTCTGAGTTTCTTTTGCATAGGCTATTAAGAATGGCGTGCAAAGTACGAAAATATAGGCTAAGCGGTTAAAGGAGCAAAAGATAGCCTCGCTGAGTATCAGTCAGATGGCACGACTGGTTAATATTCATTTCGGTGAATGAGTAATTACTTCACAGGTTTACACTGGCCAATATTCTGTTACAGGGCAAATTTTTTATATAGGCATTACTAGCCCTATAACATTGTGTCGCAACTAGCTAATGATATTTTTACTGCAACAAGTAGAGAAATTTCTACACAGGCTGGTAACGAACAGCAGTTTCTCACATCTCACCGGCCGATGCTTACAAATTTACACAGCATCTCCATTTTACGCCGATAGTTTAAACACAAAAACCGGCAAGACTTCTTCAGGTATATTTTTTGTTTAACTCTAACAAACAATTTTTTATGAAAGGAATGTTTCCACAGCCGGGTAGCTCTGCTGACACCGGATTTAATCCATTTTCAATAAAAGACGAGGGGGAGGCGGAATTTCCTGTGCGCAATGATAAAGATGTAAAACTGGGAGCAGCTGATCTTTTTGCGCTGTTTACGGCTGATATCATCAGGGAAGAAAAGACGTTTACACGGTGAGAGCGCGCTAACATCGCTGTTGAGCGTTACTTTATTCGACCCCAAAAATTATTGGAAACCACAGGGCTGAAAGGTCAACCAACCAATGGTATCAGATGATGGTATTTTATTTGCCTGAGGAAATAAGGGCAGGATATTTTTCATCCAGGTCTGGCGGTTTTCATCCCGAATTCGCCGGGCTCGGACATTATGTTCCGCAGTAATAAAATTGGCTCGATAGAATTTGTAATCTGATTCAACATGTCTGGAAATGATGTTACATACGACAAACGTTTGGCAAGCGCGCTTTCCGGGATGCCCGATCCAATCATCACTATCGACAACAAAAAGTTGATAAGCAGCTGGAATAAGGCCGCCGCGCGGTTATACCAAATAAATGCAGGTGCAGTCATCGGTCAGCATCTGACAGCCATATTACCTGCTGCTTTAGTAACCGCAATAGACGATCATATAACAAATACAGAAAAGAAAAGCGTATCGCCGGTTGTTGTATCCATATCCGGACGAGATGCTGTATTGAATGCCTGGTCTATTACTTCGGCGGAAGGGAAAGATGAAGGCGCGGTATTGCAGCTGCGAGTTATTGAAAAGGCAGATACACAGGCAACCAAAGCCACGGGAGAATTGCAACAGCTAATAGATATGTTGCCGCAACTAGTCTGGCAAAATAGTTCAAGCGGCGAAGCCAATTATTTTAACCAGCGGTTTTTGGATTATTCAGGCCTTAGTGCAACCGACCTCTGGGGAAAGGGGTGGGAGGCTATCGCCCATCCGGATGATACCCTTGCCGTGAACACGTGGAGACGGGCAGAAATGCTGGGCGAAATATTTGAAAGCGAGGCCTATCTGCGCCGGGCAGATGGTGTTTATCAATGGCATTTATTGTACAATGTTCCACTGAAAGACGATGCCGGCAATGTAATTGCGTGGTTTGGATCGGCAACGAATATTGACCAGCAGAAGGAGGTGCAGGCGTCACTGCGTGAAATATCAGAAATATTACACACAACGCTTGAGACTGCCAGCGAATTTGCCATTATTACGATGGACGCGCAAGGGAAAATTCTCAACTGGAACAGCGGTGCAGAATTGATATTTGGTTACGACAGGAAAGAAGTGATTGGCAAACATTCAGATATTATTTTTACCGAAGAAGACATTTATGGCAATGTTCCTATGTTTGAATTTCAGGAAGCTGCCGCAACGGGTCGTTCAGCTGACGAGCGCTGGCATATCCGGCGCGACCGTAGTCGGTTATTTATGAGCGGTGTGATGGCGCCCATCATCAACGAGGGCAAGCTGCAGGGATTTGTAAAAATAGCCCGCAATATTACAGAGCGCAAACTGGCAGAAGAGGCGTTGTTGCTTTCGCAGGAGCATGTAAATACACCTACGCTCTCTAACAACATGGGACACTGGAAATGGGATATACGTGAAAATAGTATTAACTACAGTGACCATGCGCAGCATATTTTAGGTTTATCTAATACCGGTAATTCAGCACCTTTTTTTCAAAACATGGTTGTCAGCGAAGATCGCGACCGTGTTTTGCAACAACTGCAGGCTGCTATTGATGGCCTGAATATATTTCATGCAGAATGCCGGATAGAACGAACAGATAATGCCGAACTGAAATGGGTGAATGTTTATGGACGACTCATACAGTTTGATGAACAGGGGCCGGTAACTATGATTGGCGTAGTGTACGATATCACCGAACGCAAAATGTTCGAGAAGGACAAGGATGACTTTATTAATATCGCCAGCCATGAAATGAAGACGCCTGTTACCAGCATTAAAGTATACAGCGATCTTTTTGCCGAACAGTTTGCCGGTAGTGAGTCTGGCGTACTGGCGGAAAGGCTTAAAAACCAGGTAGACCGTCTCGTAAGACTCATTCATCACTTGTTGGATGCCACCCAGGTTTCTGAAGGCCAGCTATTACTCTATCCTGAAATTTTTGACATCAATGAGGTGATCAGTGAACAGGTAAAGGAATCAGAAACACTGGCAACAGGCCATTCCATACATTGGACACCGCAGGCTGTACCCTTGATAACGGCTGATAAAGAACGTATCAGGCAGGTGATCACTAATTTTCTTTCCAATGCAATAAAGTACTCACGTAAAGATGGCCCGATCTATATTTCTGCCAGTGACAATTTAGATCACCTGATGGTGCGTGTGAAAGATTCAGGACAGGGGATACCAACAGCAGAAACAGGTCGCATTTTTCAGCGTTACCGACGGTCATTGGAACCTGAGGTTCGTCGTCATCCCGGCCTTGGTCTTGGATTGTATATCAGTGCCGAAATTATACGCCTTCACCACGGAAGTATTGGAGTAGACAGCATTGCCGGACAAGGTGCCGACTTTTATTTCACCATACCTTATAGATAATAGACACGAATAATGACAGCATTAGCCAAATCTGTATTTATTTTCGATGATGATGCAGAAATACTTGAAGCCTGTTCCTTTATCCTGAAATCGCGGGGCTGGAAGGTATTTACGAGTGAAGATGTGAAGAATGTTACCGGCAAGGTTTTATCGGCCCTTCCGGATGTTATACTCATGGACAATTGGATACCTGATACGGATGGGGTAACTGCTACCCGGTCTATAAAAAATACCCCTGAATTGCAACAAATACCGGTAGTACTTTTTTCCGCAAACCGCGATGTGGCTTCGCTGGCAGAATCTGCCGGGGCAGATGGCTTTCTGGAAAAACCATTTAGTACCTCGGCGTTGCTGGAAGTGCTAAAAAATGCTATTGCTGCAACCAAAGAAAAATCCGGTTAACTACTGTGGTACAGTTATACCAAAACCTTTCAGGGTATTATAGATGAGGGTTCTTCACTGCCGCGCATTTTTGGATAACATGTATGCTCGCCATGATGCTGTTTCCGTTGAAAACGCATGTATCATCCTAAAAAATACTATTCAAGTAAGCGCTGCAGCTGCGGCTATTTTCAACATTCCAAAAATAAATTTTGCAATTAGAAAATCTTTTTTACTTTTGAGGTGTACTATTTAAATAGTACACTAAATCACTAAGTATGATAGATATTCAAAACCTGCATTTTGCTTATCGCAAGAAACCGATATTTACCGGGTTGAGCCTGCAGTTGCAACCCGGTCATATTTACGGACTGCTGGGCAAGAATGGCACCGGTAAATCTACCTTGTTAAGAAATATTGCTGGGTTGTTGTTCCCCGATAAGGGAAAGATTGAAGTATTAGGTTTTACACCTGGCAAAAGACAGCCCGCTTTTTTGCAGGAAATTTTTCTGGTGCCGGAAGAATTTAATATGCCCGATATGCCCCTCTGGCACCTGGTACAATACCATGCACCGTTTTATCCAAAATTTAATAAGTCGCAGTTCGATAAATACATTACCGAATTTGACATACCGGCCGGCAGCACGCTACAAAATATGAGTTACGGGCAAAAAAAGAAAGTGCTGATCAGTTTCGGCCTGGCCAGCAATGCATCTATGCTGTTGATGGATGAACCCACCAACGGATTGGATATCATGAGCAAGAGCCAGTTCAGAAAAGTAATGGCAGGCGCACTCAACGAAAACAAATGCATTGTCATCAGTACGCACCAGGTGAAAGATTTGGAAAACCTGATCGACCGCATCACCATTATCGACGAAGGAAAAATATTGTTTGATCAAACGGTTGATGCCATTAGCCGCAAACTGAGTTTCCAGATTTCATTTGATAGCGAAGAAGTACAACAATCATTGTATCACGAATCTTCCTTGCGCGGCTCGACTATCATTACTGTTAACAGAGAGGGCGAAGAAAGTAAACTTGATCTGGAATTGCTTTACAAAGCCATTGTACTTAACGGCGCAGCAGTTACAGCAGTATTTAAAGATTAAATCATTATTATGAATCAAACATTTGATGCCAGACGCTGGTGGTTACTGGTAGGAAAACACTGGTCGGAAAACAGAAAAAAATATGCGTTGTCGCTTGTAGCCATAGCAGGGCTTTTACTGATCCTGTTTTTAACCATGTTTAATGAAAGACGCAGCGTTACCAATGAAATACAAGTTACCACTTATTATTCTGGTTTGTTTATCGTGGGTTGCCTGTATGCTAGTATGCTGTTTGCAGATCTTGCTTCGAAAACAAGGGGCCTTAATTATCTCCTGGTGCCAGCTTCCCAACTGGAAAAATTATTGTGCGCTCTTTTTTATGGAGTAATTGTATTTTTTGTTTGTTATACAGCTTTATTCTACCTCGTAGACTTTATAGCAGTAAAAGTCAGCAATACATTTGCCTATAGCAGATGGGTGGAACACCATAGCGCGCAGGATGTTTTTGAGGGCAGTAAAGTCTACAATGTGTTTGTAACGCCAAACCGTGATGCCGATGAACTTGGCTTTGTATTTTACTTATTGCTTTTCTTTTTTGTATTGCAGGCAGCATTTATTTACGGTTCAATCTTTTTTGCAAAGTTCAATTTTATCAAATCAATTATTGCGCTGCTGGTTATTGGGTTATTTATATCATTTGTAATAGCAAAACTAATTGCACCAATATTACCGCCCGGCAGTTACCGGCATGGAATTACCAGCTATGAAGTATATACGGTGAAATCTACACCTTCTGGCGACGGGGTAATGATCTACAGTGATGCTGTAAACGATAAACTGGTATCGATACCTGAATGGATTGGCGATGTACTCCTGTTTTTACTCAAGTATGCCTTAGCCCCTTTATTCTGGCTGGCTGCGTATTACAGGCTGAAAGAAAAAGAAATTTAAGGCGCTAAACTAATTATTATGCAATTCAAAGAATCACAAGCTATATACCTGCAGATTGCCGATTATGTATGCGAAAAAATATTGCTGAAAGAATGGAAGCCGGAGGTACGCATTCCTTCTGTGCGCGAGCTGGCGGTACAACTGGAGGTAAACCCCAATACGGTAATGCGTACGTTTGAGTTTTTGCAACAGCAGGAAATTATTTACAACCTGCGTGGCATTGGATATTTTGTTGGCCCGGCTGCCTATAAAAATGCTTTACAATACCGCAAGGATGCGTTCAGTGAAAAAGATCTCCCCCATATTTTCCGGAATATGTATTTACTGGGTATGGAGCTCGACGAATTAAAACCCCGCTTTGACAAATACAAAAAACAACATTTTTCCAACTGATACTATTTTTTATGAGAACAAGTAATAAAATCATACTGGGTATTTTTCTTACGCCATTGCTCATTCTTACTATGATACACCTGACGCTGTTTGCGAAATACAAAAGTGGTAATTATATTGCCATGAAAACCGTAACGGAAGACAGGTTTGAACGCCTGGCACTTACCCATATTATCAGCGTATCTGTATACGGCCTCAATAATTTTACTGTGATACCTTCTGATACCACAAAACTTGAGATTGAAAAAGACCATAACCGTCTTAGCTATGTTGTAAATGGCGATTCGCTCGTGGTACGTGGCGACACGGCAAACGCGGCACAGAACAAATCAAACCGTAACTACCAGGCTGTAAATATTTACCTGGCGCCGGGTACTGCCATCAAAGCCAGCAATAGCGCCGTTTTATTGCGGGGAAGTAAGGACAGCCTGAAAGCATGGTCATACAGTATTGCATTAAACAGTTCATCCAGTTTCAGCATCGGTGAGCACGCCGGCAGTGAGCCGGTTTATATTAACGAATTGGCCATTGCGGCTACAGGGGGATCTAATATAGAACTTACAGGGAGCAGCCGCATCAACACATTACAATTGCACTTACAGAACACTGAGTTTACAGACAATGGGGCCTCTGTCAATCACCTTTCTATTATTGCAGATAAAAAATCAGTGGTGGTTTTAACGGGCGACAATCTGGCCAGGGTAAACCTGGTGAAACAACCATAATAAATTAGAATGGCAACATCATTACAGCTCAACTGTAGCACCCAGCCAGGCCATGATGCCCATGCCTTCCTGAATAGCATCTTCATCAATATTAAAGCGGGAAGTATGAACGCCGGCTGTAATACCCATGGCTTCATTCATTACACCGAGACGGTAAAAACAGCCGGGCAGCACTTGGGTATAGTACCCAAAGTCTTCGGCGCCCATGCGTAGTTCGGTGGTTTCTACATTCTCATCGCCCATAAATTTTTTGGCCTGTTCTTTCGCTATGGTATGCAGCGTCTCATTATTGTAAACCGAGGGATAGCCAACATCTATATGCAGGTCTATTGTGGCGCCCATGCTATGCACCAGTTCCGTAGATAATTTGCGAATGATATCATGCGCTTTAAACCGCCATGTTTCATCCATGGCCCTGAAGGTGCCCATCAATTTTACTTCACTGGGTATTACATTAGTGGTATGGCCCCCCTGAAAGGAAGTAATAGATAATACAGAAGCATCAAAAGGGTTGCGGTTTCGGCTGATAACCTGTTGCAATGCCACAACCAGCTGGGAGGCTATTAATATTATATCAGGCGCCACCTGCGGCGATGCCGCATGTCCGCCGTTCCCTTTAATGGTAATATAAATTTCATCGGCGCTGGCCATTACTTTACCTTCTTTAAAACTTACTTTGCCCACCGGCATTCCCGTATGCACGTGCAGGCCGAAGATGGCCTGGGGAGCAGGGTTTTCAAGCACACCTTCTTTTATTAATAAACTGGCGCCGCCGGGATTTCTTTCTTCGCCCGGTTGAAAAATGAGTTTGATGGTTCCTTCCCATTCATTTTTTAATTGGTGGAGAATTTTTGCCGCACCCAGCAGTATACTGGTATGCACATCATGGCCGCAGGCATGCATTACACCTTTGTTCAGAGAGACGTAGTCCACTTTGTTTTCTTCCTGTATAGGTAAGGCATCCATATCTGCACGCAGGGCAATAATCTTTTTATCCGGATTTTTTCCTTTGATCAAACCTATAACGCCGGTAGTAGCCATTACCTGAAAGGGGATGCCCAGTGCAGTTAGTTTTTCCTGTATAAAGGCGGAGGTTTCAAATTCCTGGTAACTTAATTCGGGGTGGGCATGTATATGATGGCGGATGGCGATTGTTTCCGGTGCGTATTTTTTGGCCAGTTCTTTTATTTGATCTTTCAGCATCCCGCTAAATTAGTAATTCATCTCGGATGTCTGAGCTCTGATCTCTGATCTCTGATGTGATGATGTCTGATTTGTTGCTCCCGTAAGATTTCTTAATAATCTCTGCTGTCTGATCTCTGATGTGATGATGTCTGATTTGTTACTCCCGGAAATTTCTTATTGTAGGCCACACTTTCATCAGAGATCAGCGATTCTGCAGAACATCAGCGATCATCACATCAGACATCAGCGATTATCACCGGTCGGAAACTTCAGAGAGTTTTACCTCCACTGTATCGCGCACAATGAATACGCTGTTGGGAAATTCGCGGGATAATGTTTTGCGGTAATCTTCGGCGTCATCGCGGTCTGTAAAATTGCCTACACGCAGCCGGAAATAAGGTGCCTGGTAGAGTAAGTAAGCTTTAAGTTCAGGGAATAACTGGTACACTTTGGTTTTTGCGGCAATAGCTGCGCTGCGATCGCTGGTGTTGATAACCTGTAATCGGTAACCCGACACGTTGCGGCGTGCATCGCGGGTAGTGACTTCATTGATCTGTGCCTGTTTTTTTACCAGCAGGTCTACCCTCGGATCTTTATGAATGACAATAGAAGAAGTAGAATCTGTCTGGGCCATGGCAGATAAGCCTAACCAGCTCACTATCATTGCCATTAACATTTTTTTCATACTTGTAGGTTGTAAGCGCTTTTGCAACTGCCGCATCCGGGAAAGATAAGTAAAAAACTATGCCAATCTTTGGAAATCGTGTTAAGTTGTAAGTGTTAAGTGTTAAGTGCTTCAGCGCGGCAGCAGCAGCGGTAAATTTTAAGTAATAAGCATTCATATATCCGGCAAATGAACTGAAAACCAAAAACTAGAAACTAAAAACTTTCTCTAACTATGGAAACGCTGGCACTGCATCCCAGCCGGTTGGCGCCTGCTGCTATCAATTGACTGGCAAACGCTGCTGTTTTAATACCGCCCGATGCTTTTATTTGTACGCCCAAGGGCAGATGCGCCCGCATCAGCTCCACGGCTTCCAGTGTGGCACCCTTTTCGGCATAACCTGTAGATGTTTTCATAAAATCAATGCCCAGTGGTCCAAAATAATTGCAGCATTGTATAATTTCTTCTTTGCTCAGAATACCGCTTTCAATAATGATTTTTAATAGCTTGCCTTTGTTGTGTATCACTTCGGTAACCAGGGCTACTTCTCGCGTCAGGAAGTTCCAGTCACCCATACGTAAAGCCACCAGGTTAATTACCATATCCAGTTCATCTGCCCCATCAACAATGGCCAGCACAGATTCCGCAATCTTGGCCTCCGTGGCAGAATAGCCAAAAGGAAATCCGATTACAGTAGCCACTTTAACCTCAGTAGGATCAAGTATTGTTTTTACTCTTTTTACAAACGGCGGGGGGACACAAACGGCTGCAAAGCCATATTCAACAGCTTCGCGGCACAGTTGTTCTATTTCTGCAATGGTGGTGGTTGGTTTTAGAATAGTATGATCGATATAGGAAGCAACGCCCATGAAAAAATAGATTTTAATGTGGTTTTAATCCGGCTTTTATCACGAAAGGTCTCTAATTCATGAGCAGGAAAAGTAGCGTACCTGTATAATGTATTTTTTAACCATTAATCACTTTGTTGCGCCGAAGTTACCTCATTTCAGTAATTTCAGTGCCTCACTTTCTTTTAAAACAAAACCAGAACAACATGAGAAAACCAGTTTGTGAAGGGGGGAAGCATTTGCGCATGCTTCTTCCGGCCCTATTTTTTTTGCAACAACTAGCTGCGCAGTCCACCTTCCCGGTCAATGGCGTAGCCGACCCCAAAACAGCCAGCTTTGCATTTACCAACGCCACCATTGTTAAAGACGGACAAACCACTATCGCCAACGCCACGCTGCTGGTAAAAGAAGGCAAAATTGTTGCGGTGGGCACTAACGTAAGCATACCAAAAGATGCAGTGGTAACAGACTGCAAAGGCAAATACATCTATCCATCATTTATTGATATCTACAGCGATTACGGCATAGCAGCGCCCCAACGCCAGGGCGGTGGTTTTAATTTTGGCGGTCCTGCACAAATAACTTCCAACCAGAAAGGTGCTTTTGGCTGGAACCAGGCCATCCATAGTGATGTAGAAGGGGCAAGGTTGTTTGTGGCAGACAATGCCAAAGCACAGCCATTGCGCGAAGCGGGCTTCGGCACCGTATTGACGCATCAGAAAGACGGTATTGCCAGGGGTACAGGTGTGCTTGCCACCCTTGCCACAGAAAAAGAAAACCTGATTATCATCAAAGAAAAAGCATCCGCCCATTATTCATTGAACAGGGGCAGTTCAACACAATCTTATCCCAATTCAGTAATGGGCGCTATTGCTTTGCTGCGACAGACCTACCTCGATGCGCAGTGGTACAAAGCATTGCCTGCGGGCCAAACGGGTACAGAAGGCGTAAACATTTCTCTTAAAGCATTTAACGAAACACAAAACCTGCCACAGGTATTTGATGGCAGCGATAAATGGACAGACATACGCGCAGACAGGATAGGCGACGAGTTTGGCGTGCAATACATTATTAAAGGAGGTGGCAACGAATACCAGCGCATCAATGAAATAGCAGCCACCAAAGCCAGCTTCATACTGCCGCTTAATTTTCCGCAGGCCCTGGATGTGGAAGACCCCAACGACGCCAGGTTTGTATCGCTGGCGGATATGAAAAACTGGGAGCTGGCACCCGCTAACCCTGCTGCTTTTGAAAAAGCCGGAATACCCTTTTGTTTAACGGCTTCGGATTTGCGCGATAGCAAACAATTTATGACCAATCTGCGGAAGGCGATTGAATACGGTCTTACAGAAAACAAAGCTTTTGAAGCACTAACTAAAACACCGGCTACTTTACTGGGTGTATATGATAAAGTGGGTAGCCTGGATGCTGGTAAAATGGCCAACTTCTTGGTTACCTCCGGCCCCATTTTTAACGAGAAGACCACTATTTACCAGAACTGGATACAGGGTGAAAAATATGGTGTAAATGAAGGTAGCTGGAATAATATTGCCGGTACCTATAATTTAACCATCACCAGTGCGGGCGGTACCGTTTCCAATTTTACCCTCGATGTAAAAAGTAAAACTGTTGCCAATGTGATTGGCAAAGACACACTCACCGGAAAATTTACTACGGACGGAAAGCTCGTGAAAATAAGTTTTTCCAACACGCCCGTAAGAAGAATGCCTCCATCTGATTCTGCACGCACAGGTGCAGGCGGAGGAAGGCCTGGTGGCGGATTTGGCGGAGCCAGACCTGCCGGCACGGTGCGTTTAAGCGGCGTTAACAACGGTACGGTATGGCAGGGAATTGGCGAAGATTCTGCCGGCGGTAAAGTTTGGTGGACGGCCACTTTTATAAAAGAAGCTACTGAAAAGGCAGACAGCACCCGCAGAAGAATGCCTTTGCGTTTGGGAAAAGTAACATTTCCATTTGATGGCTATGGCTGGGATTCATTGCCCAAACAGCAAACCCTGCTGATAAAAAATGCCACCGTATGGACAAGCGAAAAAGAAGGAAGATTAGAAGGCACTGACGTGTTATTAAAAAATGGCAAGATTGCGCAAGTGGGTAAAAATCTTTCAGACGCAGCTGCAAAGGTAATTGATGGTACCGGCAAATATGTAACTGCGGGCATCATTGATGAACACTCGCACATTGCCGCCGCGTCTATCAATGAAGGTGGCCAGTCTGTAACATCTGAAGTACGTATTGCAGATAACCTCAACCCAGACGATATCAATATTTACCGTCAGCTGAGCGGCGGGGTTACCTCATCGCATATCCTGCATGGATCTGCCAATACCATTGGCGGACAAACACAATTGATAAAATTACGCTGGGGTGTAAACGATGATGGGCTGAAGTTCCAGAACTGGGATCCGTTTATCAAGTTTGCATTGGGCGAGAATGTAAAACGCACCACCGCTACGCAAGGTAATAACCGCTTTCCGGATACCCGTATGGGTGTAGAAGAAGTGCTGACCGATGCTTTTCAACGCGCCAGCGATTACCAGAAAGAAATGAAAGCTGCAGAAGACAATAACAAAAAGAAAGGTGCATCGCCGCGGGCCGTTCGGCGTGATCTTGAGCTGGATGCATTGGTAGAGATCATGAACAAAAAAAGGTTCATTACCTGCCATTCATATGTACAAAGCGAAATTACCGCGGCAATGCGTGTGGGTGATAAATTTGGTTTTCGGTTCAACACATTTACGCATATACTGGAAGGCTACAAAGTAGCAGATAAAATGAAGGCACATGGCGCTAATGCTTCTACTTTCAGCGATTGGTGGGCTTATAAGATGGAAGTGCAGGATGCCATTCCGCAAAATGCCACCATTATGCAACAGGTAGGGCTAAACGTAGCGATCAATTCAGACGATGCAGAGATGGCCCGCCGCCTTAACCAGGAAGCTGCCAAGAGTGTAAAATACGGCGGTATGAGCGAAGAAGACGCCTGGAAAATGGTTACCATTAACCCTGCTACCATGCTGCATGTGGCAGACCGGGTAGGTAGTATTAAAGTAGGAAAGGATGCCGACATAGTTGTATGGAGCGATAACCCGCTGAGCATTTACGCAAAACCAGAAAAAACAATTGTAGACGGTACCCTTTATTATGATATGGAGCACGACTTGCTATTGCGGAAACAAATTGCCACCGAACGCAACCGCCTGGTACAAAAAATGATGGGCGAAAAAAGAAATGGTGCACCCATGGCACCCGCTACGCCCAGTTTGCAGGTAATACTCAGTTGCGGCGATCATGAACACCACGATGGGTTGATAACCGTTGATGTGCAGGACGAAACCAATTCTAACAACTAAAAAATGCTCACGATAATGAAAAAAATTATTTTCAATATAAGTTGCCTGTTAATGGTAATAGCCGGCAGGGCGCAGGAAGATGTGTACCCGGTACCGGCGGCCACGGGTGTATTGTTTATTACCAATGCCACCATACATGTGGGCAACGGGCAGGTAATTAACAACGGTACTATTAAAATAAACAACGGAAAGATTGAGCAGGTAGGCGCAGGCCTTCCGGTGCCTGCAGATGTAAAAGTGTTTGATGTAAAAGGCAAACAGGTGTATCCCGGTATGATTTTGCCGAATACAGATGTTGGCTTAAAAGAAATTGGCAGTGGCGTGCGTGGTTCCAATGATTATACCGAGATAGGCGAATATAATCCCAGCGTACGTTCGATTGTTGCTTACAATACCGATTCTAAAATCATCAACACGCTAAAGGCAAATGGAATTTTGCTGGCCAACATTGTTCCTCAGGGAGGTGTTATCAGTGGTTCCTCTTCGGTTGTACAGTTTGATGCATGGAATTGGGAAGATGCAGCATACAAAATGGAAAATGGCATTCACGTAACTATGCCCAGTTTTCTTGTTCGTGTTGGCAGGCGTGGAGGTGGGGGTTTTCCGGGCCTTGGCTTGCAACAGCCGCCTACCGACCCCGTAAAAGAAGCGCTGGATAAGATACAGGACATCAAAGATTTTTTTGCCAGTGCCAAATCATACTTGCAGGAAACAACCCATAAAGAAATCAACCTGAAGTATGAAGCCGTAAAAAGTTTGTACGATAAAAAGCAAAAGTTGTTTATACATGCCGACCAGGTTAAGCAAATGCTGGTAGCCATTGATTTTGTAAAAGATTTTGGTTTTGATGTGGTGCTGGTAGGCGCAAGCGAAAGCTGGCAGATAGCAGATTTATTAAAGCAAAACAATATTGCTGTTATCCTGAACCAGCAGCACAGCCTGCCCACCACCGAAGACGATGATGTTGACCAACCTTATAAAACTCCTGCCATGCTGCAGAAAGCAGGTGTGTTGTTTGCGCTCAATGACGACCATGAAGAAAGCCGTTACCGTAACCTGGCCTTTAATGCCGGCACCGCAGCGGCGTATGGTTTAACAAAAGAGCAGGCATTGCAGGCCATTACATTAAATGCAGCCACTATATTGGGCGTGGCAGACAAAACAGGTTCTATTGAAGCAGGTAAGGATGCGAATATCATTGTAAGCGAAGGTGATCTGCTGGATATGAAAAGCAGTATCATTACACAGGCGTTCATACAGGGCAGGCTGGTATCGCTGGATAACAAGCAGCACCAATTGTATGAGAGATACAAGCACAAGTATGGTTTAAAATAATGGTTTGATGATTGAATGCGCAAAGCCCCGGATTTTTCCCGGGGCTTTGCGCATTCAAAATCTTCTCTGCCTGCACGGGTTAGCATAACCCAGTCCTACGGACTGCATTATGCTAATTCATTATTTTCTACCCATAAAATGTTCTTAAGGAACATGGGATGTTTTTCAACAAGGCTATGCATGTTCTAATGCCATCTGCGAACTTTCTCGTTTCAATTAATGCTTATTCCAGCCATAAAATGTTCCTACGGAACATGGCGTGACTGCTAACATTGCGATGCACGTTATTACACAATGTAACGCATTTGCTCGTTTCAATAATGTTTGTTCTATCAATAAAATGTTCTTACGGAACATGGGATGTTTTTCAACAAGGCTATGCATGTTCTAATGCCATCTGCGAACTTTCTCGTTTCAATAATGTTTGTTCTACCCATAAAATGTTCCTACGGAACATGGCGTGACTGCTAAGATTGCGATGCACGTTATTACACAATGTCACGCATTTGCTCGTTTCAATAATATTTGTTCTATCCATAAAATGTTCTTACGGAACATGGGATGTTTTTCAACAAGGCTATGCATGTTCTAATGCCATCTGCGAACTTTCTCGTTTCAATTAATATTTATTCTACCCATAAAATATTCTTACGGAATATGATTTCCAACATCGACGGGCATTTTTCTGCAAAACGTTACGTGCCTAATCTATGCGAAATATTAGTATGTGAGGGTTTGTTTAAAATAGCTTTCTCTTTTATGTGGCTACCGCAACACAAACCCGCTATTGCAATACAAAATAGTAATATGATATTGAAAATATCGAAATAATTAGATGCCAGCTTTTTGCATTATGTTCCGTAGGAACATTTTATGGGTAGACCGAAAATTTATTTTATACAAGCTCCGTAGGAGCGCATTATGCAAGTTCGTGAAGGTTGCCACGGGTTTTTCGCCAGTCAAAAGGTACTATATTTATTGAAACTTATCCTACAAATATGGCAAACACTTACACTCAACTCCACATTCAATTTGTATTTGCGGTTAAATACAGAGCAGCGCTCATTCATACATCATGGAAAGATGAATTGTATAAATACATCTCCACCATTATTAGTTCGGAACATCATAAAGTTTTGCAAATAAACGGTATGAGCGATCATATTCATATTCTGGCTGGAATCAGGCCCGCACAATCGATTTCTACACTCGTACAACATGTAAAGACAGGTAGCACTAAATGGATCAAAGAGAAAAAATTGTGTGCGTCAACTTTTGCATGGCAAGAAGGTTACGGCGCATTTTCATATTCCAAAAGCCATGTGCCTTATGTTATCCGCTACATTCAAAATCAGGAAATCCACCATAAAGAACAAACTTTTCTTGAAGAATACAAACGTTTTTTACTATTGTTTGACATTGACTATGATGAACAATATATTTTCAAGGTGCCGGAATAATATCACCGGAATAGGTATGTTTTAATCTTGATGAACGAACCCTGATGGTAGAAAGCCAAAACCAACGCGCATCTGGTGTGCATTGCAGCAATTGAATTTGTAACTTTTGTACCTTACAAAAAATTAATTGTATGAAACACTGCCTGATTGCCTTGATCTTTATTCCCGCCTGCGTACTTGCGCAAACCAAACCCGCCAGTACTATCAAATCTGTGTTGCTGGAACAACTCAAAACTACCCACAATAAAAAAGAATGGTTTGTGCCCGTAAACATTGCGGTGGAAGGATTAACCGCAGAACAGGCGATGTGGAAAGACAGCAGCGGCAACCATTCCGCCGGCCAGTTGGTGAACCACCTGGTATTCTGGAATGCGCAACAGCTTGCCAAATTTAATGGGCAGAAAGCGGAACAATTCAATGGTAACAATGAAGAAACCTTTGGCAAATTGGATGCAGCCAGCTGGGCAGCTTCTGTGAAAAAGCTCGATGATATTCTTACTCAACTGGAGAAAGCCATCAGCCAGGCCAGCGACGCGAAACTGCAATCGTGGTATGCCACCATCGCCAATATAAGTACGCATAATGCGTATCATACCGGGCAAATCATTTATCTGCGCAAACAACAAGGCTCCTGGGATCCGGAGAAAGGTGTAAAATAGCCGGCTGCCTGCACACGCTCCTTTACCGTTTATTCCGCCTTTTCAACAACTCATTCTTTTTTGGTTGCCCACAACACATATGGGTGGTAGTATTGTACCATAGTATACAATACGTCATACGCTTAACAACCAAAACTAGTAATGATGAAAAAAATATTGATTTGCCTTCTCCTTTTCACTTCCCTGTCCACTGCTTTTTTACACGCACAGGATATTCCTACAGGTTTCATGAAAGGAAGCATCGTTTTACGTGACAATAAAACATTGAGTGGTTATCTTAAAGACAATATGCGCAGTGCCGGAACCCTTGTATTGATAGAACCAGGTACCGGAAACAAAGTCGATTATACTGCTGCAGACCTGCTGAGCGCTGTTCTTGACAGCATCCATTATGTAAGCCTGCGGGGCGATTTTTTTCGGGTGCTCAGCGATGGCGAATTGTGTTACCTGCAAAAAGCAAGCGATGGCTCCAATAAACCAATCTACAATGGTGGAGAAGCCATATTTGTGAAAGGGACAGACGGCCGAATAAATGATTATTTTTTTTACGACCGTACGCAGCAGCAACTAACACTGCTGACCAGGAAAAACAGGGCGGCAATTATTGCGGGCGCTTTCCCTGGTTGTCCTGCTGCTATTGTAAAGGCAGGAGAGGCCGGTAACGATCTAACACGCCTGGGCCAGGCAGTGGATATCTACAATCATCGTAATCAATAATACAGGCAGCGTATCTGGCCAAACAGATGCTGACAGCTTACGCTCTTTACAAAACCACATCATGAAGCAGTTATTACTCATATTATTATACGTAATGGCCGCGGGGTTGGCAGCGGCGCAACATACCACAGCCTTCACCCAAACGGTAAGGGGTATTGTGATAGATGAACAATCTGGTACTGCCATCAGCCACGTAACGGTGATCATTGATGGTGTACAGCCCACCATTGCCAGCCTGTCTGACAACAAAGGCAATTTCAGAATGCTGCAAGTACCCATTGGCAGGCAAACGCTGAGACTGAGCTGTACTGGCTACTATGAAGCTTTGGTGCAAAACCTGGAAGTAACTTCAACAAAAGAAGTTGTGTTGGAAATAAAATTAAAAGAAAGAATCAGGAAGCTGGAGGAAGTAACGGTTACTGCCAACCGCCAAAATAACAGGGCTATCAATGAGGCGGCGATTGCGGGCGCCCGGCAGTTTAGTGTAGATGCGGCCACGCGGTATGCGGGTACGCGAAATGATCCCAGCAGAATGGTGCAGAATTTTGCCGGTGTAAGCGGTGCCAACGACGCCAGGAATGATATCGTGATCCGGGGAAATTCTCCCAGCGGCGTATTGTGGCGCATGGATGGTATTGATATTCCAAATCCGAATCATTTCAGCACGTTGGGTGCCACCGGGGGGCCGGTAAGCATCTTAAATACCAACACGCTAAAAAATTCAGATTTTCTAACAAGTGCCTTCCCGTCACAATACGGCAATGCCATAGCAGGTGTATTTGATTTGCGCATGCGCGAAGGAAATAATGAAAAATACGAGTTTCTCGGCCAGGCCGGCTTCAATGGTTTTGAACTGGGTGCCGAAGGTCCGGTTAACAAAAAAGCCAAATCGTCTTTTTTGATCAATTACCGCTATTCGCTGATAGCTGCGGTACAGGCCCTCGGACTTTCAGTGGGTACAGGCACTACCATACCCTATTACCAGGATCTTACTTTTAAACTACATATACCTACCAAAAAAAGCGGTGTATTTGACTGGTTTGGCATTGGGGGAGAAAGCCATATTTTTTTTCCTGCCATAGCAGAAGATAACCTGTATGCGTCTGACGACGGCACACTGCGGGCGAGGCATTTTAGATCATTAACGGGTGTTACTGGATTAACCCATACTTATTTCTTCAATTCCACCGCTTCGGGAAAATTAACGATTGCACTGTCTGGCTTTCTAACTAAATACAATGAAGTGATTGTAGAAGACGGCAAATCAGACAAAACAGCCTACGATAAAAACAATCGCCAAACCCGTTTTTCTGCAGGTTATACATTCAACAAAAAATTTAATGCGAAACACCAGGTCACTACAGGCGTGGTAGCCGATTTTAATGCACTTAACCTGCGGCAGGATTATATAAAGAATGGCGATTCTGTATTGAGTACATTGTTCAATACAAAACCATCAGCTGTGCTGTTAAAAGCATTCATCAATTACAACCACCGGTTTTCAGACCGCATCTCTTCTAACGGGGGAGTGTATTACCAGCAATTTACTTTCAACAATACCCACAGTATTGAACCGCGGTGGAACATGCGTTACCAGCTGCAGGCTGGCCAGGCAATTTCTTTTGGGGCAGGCTTGCATAGCCAGTCTCAGCCCCTGGAAGTATACATGTATGAAAGCAAAAATGCCCTGGGGCAGACCATTACCAGCAACCGGCACCTGGATTTTGTAAAAAGTGTTCATACTGTGCTGGGCTACGATATCAATTTGTCAAAACAGCTTCGTTTTAAAACAGAACTGTACGCACAATACATTTATAATGCTGCGGTGGAACAATTGCCTTCTTCTTTCAGTATGCTGAATGCCGGCGCCGATTTTTATTTTCCTGATAAAACCAACCTTATTAACAATGGAAAAGGGTATAACTATGGTGCGGAATTTACGCTTGAAAGATTTCTGCACAAAGGTTTCTATTACCTCTTAACGGCATCTGTTTTTAAGAGCCGCTACCAGGGAAGCGACCGGGTATGGCGCAATACCGTGTTTAACACCAGCTATGTAGGCAACCTGCTGGCAGGCAAAGAATTTGTGATCAACAAAAAATCTTCGGTTGCTGCAGATACCAAAATTGTATTGTCGGGCGGGCAGCGTTATACACCATTTAATAGTATGGCTTCTGAAGTGGCAGGTTATGTTGTTTTTAAAGAAACGAAAGCCTACAGCCTGCAGAACAGCCCTTACTGGCGTTGGGATTTCAAACTGTCCTATACCTACAATGGCAAAAAGACAACGCAGAAGTTTTATATTGACTTCCAGAACATAAGTGGCCGGAAAAATATTTATGTGCGTACGCTGAATCCCAAAACAGGCGTTATCAGCGAGATTAACCAGATTGGTTTTTTCCCGAACTTTAATTATATGGTCGCTTTCTAAAAATGTAACCTTTGCTGATGTGGCGCACAAATAATAAAATAGGTTTTGATGATCGCATGCTGCTCATCTGCATGGTGCCCCTGGTATCATTCATTATCCCGTTTGTTTTTTTTGGACTGCGTTTTCAGCGCCCGCCTTATTTTACCTGGAGGGTATACCTATCTACCATGATGCTAACAACGGTACTCTGGATGGGTAATCGCTATGTTATGATATGGTCGCGCACCAGGTATCCGCAATTTGATAAAGTAAAAAGGCGCATTTTGGTGCAGTCGGGCATCATGCTGGTATACACCTCAATAGTAACTAATTTCCTCGGATTTTTTTTGCATGATTACTGCGGGATGCATACAGCTGATGGCGGAGGGCTCAGCATGCTCGACATCGTTATTAATTCCAACAACGCCGCTATATTTACCAGCCTTACGGTAGTAGCTATTTATGAGAGCATCTATTTTATGAGTGAATTGCGACAGTCTATTGAAGAAAAAGAAATGCTGAAGCGCGAGAGCCTGCAGGCACAGCTGAATGCACTGAAGACACAGGTAAATCCGCATTTTCTTTTTAATAACCTTAATACACTTACTGCCGTTATTCCGGAAAACCCGGAACAAGCCATCAATTTTGTACAGCAATTGTCTAAGGTATACCGTCATATACTGGAGGTAAAGGATGAGCGAACTATCCCGCTAAAGGATGAGCTGGACGTATTGAAGGCCTATGCATTTCTGCTGAAAACCCGGTTTGGCAATAACCTCGCAATTACCATCAACGTGGGCGGTGAAAAGATGCAGAAAAAAGTGGTGCCGCTATCGCTTCAGTTACTGATGGAAAACGCCATCAAGCACAATATTGTTTCGGCCGAACGGCCATTGAAAATTGATGTGTATGCGGTAAATGGTACGCTGGTGGTGAGCAACAACCTCCAGAAGAAAAACCAGGTATTTGAATCTACCGGTATTGGCCTGGACAATATCCGCAACCGCTACAGATTGCTGGGCGACAGACTCATTAACGTTGCTGAAAGCAGCAATAGCTTTACTGTCTCTATTCCTTTAATAGAAAACTGATCATGCAGGTATTAATTATTGAAGATGAAGCTCCGGCCGCCAGCAGGCTTACTACCATGCTGGGGCAAATCAGCCCGGATATTCTAATTATGCGGCAACTGGACAGTGTAGAAGCTGCAGTAAAATATTTGCAGACGACACATACCACTGACCTTATTTTTATGGATATACAACTGGCAGATGGCCTGAGCTTTGATATTTTTCGTCAAACAACCGTTGCTGCACCGGTAATCTTTACAACGGCATTTGATCAGTATACCCTGAAAGCGTTTAAGGTTAACAGCATCGATTACCTGTTGAAACCCATTGATGCCGCAGAATTAGAACAAGCCATAGAAAAATACAGGCAATTGCACCGGGGCAGCGCAGCAGGTTTGTCTGAAAAAATACTGCAGGTGATGCGCGATATGAACACCGGCCAGTATGCAGAAAGGTTGTTGATCAAACGAGGCCAGCAACTGAGCTATCTTAAAACTGCCACTACGGCTTATTGTTATGCTGATGGCAAGCTTTGTTACGCCGTTGATTTCAGCAATAACAAGTACCTGCTGGAAGCTAACCTCTCACAGCTGGAAGAAAAATTACAGCCGGCCAAATTTTACCGCATCAACCGCAACCTACTGGTAAATATTGAATCTGTTCTAAAGGTGCATACCTGGCTGGGTGGCCGCTTAAAGGTAGAGCTCTCTGTAAATACCCATGCAGAAACAATTGTGAGCCGCGAGCGCGTAAATGGTTTCAAAAGCTGGTTAGGCCACTAGGCTGTGTTTTTGTAAGAAACGACCATTAACCGGGGAAAGAAAGACTGGGCACATGCAAGTCTGTGGTCCTTTGACTGCCACTATTTCAAAACTTGTTTTTTAATAATAGTTTGCATTCATCGCAATAGTCGCTTTTGCAATTGTCTATGGTAGCAATTTTTTCATTGGTGTCGGACATAATGCAGCTCTTTACTTTGCAATGCGGCAAGCCAAGGTTATGGCCAATTTCATGAACAACCACCGTTTTTAAGCGGTGTTTGAACAGCGCGCTGTCCTTTGTTTTTAAACGGTTGTCAGATATCACGCATTCATCGCCCGGCAAATACCCCAGGCCCGCAATGCCCCATGCGCCATACTTAACAGCGGGTTTTTGAATATTTCCCTGCTTGTCTTTTTTTATGGTATAGATATCTTTGTTTAGCAGCCCTACCACCTCAACAATGCTATCGTTTTTAAATTGCTTCAGGAACAATAAAATGGAATCTGCGCAATACCTGTCGCGTTTCTGCGGATGTAGAAATGATTTTGGAATACTTACTGCCGGAAGTACGATCACCGGTGTGTTATAAAAACTGCTTATTTCATTTTTTACAAATGTTATCCGCTGCTTGTCGTACGCACCCAACGGCTGAATGGCAATATATTTTTTGCTTGGGTGTAAACCTGATAAAAAATGATTGTTATTTCCGCAACCGGCTAACAGGGAGACAATAACGACTATGATTAATACTGCAGGCCGCATAGGGATAGCGATTGTTCTTTCAATCTACATTTGTTTATGCAGAAATAAAGCCAACACAAACATAAAAAAAGCGTTCACTCTCATGAACGCTTTGTTAAATTTATAGTCAACCACGCTGTTTGTCTTACGCAGCATCTTTGCCGTGGCAGTTTTTGTATTTTTTGCCACTGCCGCAAGGGCATGGATCATTGCGGCCTACTTTAGGTCCCACTTTTACAGGTTCCTGTTTTACAGCAGCACCAGACGGGTCATAATAATCTTTTTCGTTGGCAGCATAATCATCACCGGCAGCATCAATCGCTTCTTTGTTAGCTTGCAGGCGGCTCATATCTGTTTTCTGCTCACGGCCTTCCTTGATGGGCGCATTGTTATTTTGTTCATTAGGTATCGCGCAATGAGAGAGAAAACTTACAATGTCTTTGTTTACTTCGCTGTCCATTTGCCTGAAAATATCAAACGCCTCTACCTTATAAATTACCAGCGGATCTTTTTGTTCAAGGTAAGCGGTTTGTACACTCTGCTTAAGATCATCCATCCTGCGCAGGTGTTCCTTCCAGGCATCATCAATTATTACAAGGGTAATGGTTTTTTCAAGCGAGTTCACCAATTCCTGTCCGTCGGTACCCAATGTTTTCTGCATATTGGCCAGCACCTGTACACCTTTGCGTCCATCGCTAAAAGGAACAATTACATTTTCTATATGGTTGCCCTGGGTGGTACGTATGTTTTTGAAAACGGGTATTGAATGAGTAGCCAACTCTTTCATTTTTTGCTGGTAATTGTTGATGGCTTCCTGGTATAATTTTTCTGAAACTTCCACTGCGTTGCCCCTTTCCAGTTCTTCTTTGGAAACGGCTGTATCCATACCAAAGTTTACAATTACCGCCAGTTTGAACCCTTCAAAATCTTCCTGCTCGCGAAATGAATTCACCAGTCCTTCAGACACGGTATAGAAAGCATTGTCTAAGTCGAGCGCCAGCCTTTCGCCAAACAAAGCATGGTTGCGTTTTTCATACACCACCTTACGCTGCTTGTTCATTACATCATCGTACTCAAGCAGGCGTTTGCGTATACCAAAATTATTTTCTTCCACTTTTTTCTGTGCACGTTCAATAGACTTGGTGATCATGCTGTGCTGTATCACTTCACCCTCTTTATAACCAAACCTGTCCATTAAGCCGGCAATGCGCTCGCTGCCAAATAAACGCATCAGCTCATCTTCCAATGATACATAGAACTGCGTGGTACCGGGGTCTCCCTGACGGCCTGCACGACCACGCAGCTGCCTGTCTACACGGCGGCTTTCATGTCTTTCGGTGCCCACAATGGCCAAACCACCTGCTTCTTTTACACCGGGCCCGAGTTTAATATCTGTACCACGGCCGGCCATATTGGTGGCGATGGTGATAGCGCCTGCCAAACCTGCTTCGGCCACCACCTGTGCTTCGCGCGCGTGTTGTTTTGCATTGAGTACGTTGTGCGGAATTTTTTTACCGTTGAGCATCTTGCTGAGCAATTCACTTACTTCAACAGAGGTGGTACCCACCAGTACCGGGCGGCCCGCATTGCGCAGCCTTTCTATTTCATCTATTACGGCGCCATATTTTTCGCGCTTGGTTTTATACACCAGGTCCTGGTTGTCTATGCGTATGGCAGGTACATTGGTAGGAATGTTTACCACGTCCAGTTTATAGATATCCCACAACTCAGCCGCTTCTGTTTCTGCAGTACCCGTCATACCCGCCAGTTTATGGTACATACGGAAGTAGTTTTGCAGGGTAATGGTGGCATAGGTTTGCGTGGCGGCTTCAATCTTTACATTCTCTTTGGCTTCTATTGCCTGGTGCAGGCCATCACTATAGCGGCGTCCGTCCATGATACGGCCGGTTTGCTCATCCACAATCTTTACCTGGCCATCTATTACAACATACTCAACATCTTTATCAAATAAAGTATAGGCTTTTAGTAATTGTTGTACGGTATGTATGCGGTCTGCTTTAACAGCGTATTCATTCAGGATGGCTTCTTTCTTGTGCAGCTTTTCATCGGGATCCATTTCCAGGTCTTTATCCAGTGCCGCCAGCTTTAATGAAATATCGGGCAATACAAAGAATTCAGGGTCTTCGCCGCTTTTGGTGATCATGGCGAGACCTTTATCCGTAAGATCTACCTGGTTATTTTTTTCATCTATATGAAAGTATAGTTCCTGGTCTACTTTAGGCATTTCCTTTTGCTGGTCTGCCAAATAGTAGTTTTCTGTTTTTTGCAGTTTTACTTTTATGCCAGGTTCGCTGGTGAACTTTATCAATGCGCTGCTTTTGGGCAGACCGCGCCATGCGCGCATGAGTGCAAGGCCGCCATCTTTGGGATCATCGTTTCCTTCGGCAAATTTTTTCCTGGCTTCAATTAAAAATTTATTGGTTACCTGTCTTTGCGCATCAAACAATTGCAGCACGCGGGGTTTGAGTACATGGTATTGCTGATCGTCTCCCTTGGGCACGGGGCCAGAGATGATCAAAGGTGTTCTGGCATCATCAATCAATACACTATCCACTTCATCAACCATGGCAAAATGGTGTTTGCGTTGCACCATTTCATCGGGGGTATGCACCATGTTATCGCGCAGGTAATCAAAGCCAAACTCGTTGTTGGTGCCATAGGTAATATCTGCCTGATAAGCTTTGCGGCGTTCTTCGCTGTTGGGCTGGTGTTTATCTATACAATCTACGGTGAGGCCGAGCCATTCAAAAAGGGTTCCGTTCCATTCGCTATCGCGGCGTGCCAGGTAATCATTTACGGTTACAATGTGTACGCCTTCACCGGCAAGTGCGTTGAGGTAGGCGGGTAATGTAGATACCAGCGTTTTACCTTCACCGGTAGCCATTTCAGATATCTTGCCAGAGTGCAATACCGCACCGCCAATCAGCTGTACATCGTAGTGCACCATATTCCAGGTAACGGTACCGCCGCCTGCCGTCCAGCTGTTTTTATAAATGGCCTGGTCTCCTTCTATGCGGATATAATCTTTTTTTACGCTCAAGGTCTTATCGAGTTCCGTTGCGCTGGAAACAATCTCCGTATTTTCTTTGAAGCGATGGGCCGCTTCTTTTACTACGGCAAATGCTTCCGGGAGAATTTCTTTTAAGACTTCTTCAATTTTTTTATCGCGGTCTTTAATCAGTTTATCAATTTCCTGGTAAGCTGCATCGCGGTTTTGCATTTCGGTTACTGGCATGGCTTCGGCTTCCTGTTTCAGCCGGGCAATTTCTGCATCGGTTTCGGCCAGGTGTTGTTGTATCCGATTTTTGAATTCAGTCGTTTTTGCGCGCAACTCATCGTTGGTCAGTTGCTGGTAGGCGGCATAAAACTGGTTTATTTTGGCCACTACCGGCTCAATTAACTTAACGTCTTTCTCCGATTTATTACCACCAAACAGTTTCGATATAAAACCCATCATAAATCACTGGTTAAAAGGTTATTTTAGATATCTAAGGATTTTCTTTGTCAAATATGGTGCAGAACGCTTTTGCTAGCCAAATTGACAGGGCAGCAAAGGTAAGCATTCAGACGGTAGTGCAAACCGGGCGGTTTTGGTTAGCAGGGAATTACAGACCAGTACTATCTGCGTAGGAGGTAAACCATGGCTTTGTTTTTAACGTATTTTCATGGCATATGAAAATCATAGCCTGTCTGTTTACCTTGATGGTTGTTTCGGTATCCGTAGTTGCACAGCCGCCACAGCCTGCATTATCAACTTTTAACCAGCAACGATATAACATAAATAAACGCGGGTTTTTGGTATTGGGCTCGTGGTCTGCGGCCAGTATTGTTGCCGGAATTGTGGGCCAGGCCGGGAGCCACGGCCAGGCAAAGTATTTTCACCAGATGAATATTATATGGGGATCTGTAAACCTGCTGGTTGCCCTGCCTGGCTATATAAGCGCTCGCAAAAGCCACACAGATATATCCCTTGCCGCTTCACTGAAAGGCCAGGCTGCCACGGAGAAAACCTTCATTTTCAATGCCGGGTTGGATGTAGCGTACCTGGCTGCAGGTGCCTGGCTGCTCGAAAAAGGAAACACAGCAGCAAACGCCGACCGGTACAAAGGCTATGGAAAAAGCGTTTTGCTGCAAGGCGCGGTGTTACTGATATTTGATGCCGTAATGTTTACTGCACATCACCGGCATGGAAAAGCGTTGTACCGGGCATTGGAATCATTGCAACTAGCCCCTAACAGCCTCGGAATCAATGTATCGTTTTAATTATTTGCTTGCAGTAACCACTGCGAATAAGTAATCTGCACCGCTTTTGTCAAATTACGCTGTTCAGGTTATAAAACATCTCCAGGCACAAACAAAAAATTACCGGCATCATCCAGATGGAAATTTACCTTCATTCCTATACCTTTGCGGCCTGAAAAGCGTCGTTAAGGAAGTACGGCCATCAACTAACTCTCTATCAACTTTTACCCCATGAGTGGTGCATTAAAAGAGGTTCGCAACAGGATAAAATCAGTACAGAGTACACAGCAGATTACCAAGGCTATGAAGATGGTGAGTGCAGCTAAACTGCGTCGTGCACAGGATGCTATTACGCAGATGCGCCCGTACGCCCGCAAACTGCAGGAAATGCTGAGCAACATTGTAAGCGATGCCGATAATGCCACCGGTGGTTCTTTGTCTGTTGAACGCCCCATAGAAAAAGTATTGTTTATTGTTATTACCAGCGACCGTGGACTGGCCGGCGCTTATAATTCCAACGTAATTAAACTGGCCCGCCTCAACATTGCAGAAAAATATGCTGCACAACTGGCAAAAGGCAATGTACATGTATGGAACATTGGTAAAAAAGGGTATGAATATTTTATCAAGGGCAACTATCATGCAGACGCTACTTATAAAGATCTTTTTATCAATCTGAGTTTTGAGAATGTGCAGGCATGTGCCCAGGCTGCCGTGAAAGCTTTTGAAAACAGGGAATTTGATGTGGTGGAACTGGTATACAGCGAGTTTAAAAATGCTGCCACCCAGCGTTTTTCTGTAGAGCGTTTTCTGCCCATACCCAAAGCTCCTGTGGCCGTAGGCGATAAGAAAAAGAACGATTTTATTTTTGAGCCGTCTAAAGAAGCCATTCTTACCGAGCTCATGCCTAAAATATTAAATACGCAATTGTTTAAAGCTGTACTGGATGCCAATGCTTCTGAGCATGGTGCGCGTATGACGGCCATGGATAAGGCCAGCGAGAATGCCAATGAGTTGCTGAAGAGCCTCAAGATTTCTTACAACCGCGCACGCCAGGCGGCCATTACTACCGAGCTTACAGAAATTGTGAGTGGTGCCGCAGCATTGCAGGGCTAGAATTTACTGTGTAAATGTGTAAACCTGCCTGCCGGCAGGCAAGTGTGAAAATGCTCCTACGCGGATGATGGAACGCAGATGTTCATGATTGTTATGAACAAAAATGATTAAAAGTTATGTAGAAATGCGACAATAGCGGCCGGGCTTGCCCCCGGCCCTTTTTTATATCGATTTATCCATCTTCTTTGTATACTATGCTAACACCCGTTTCTGGTCGCAAATACTACAATACAATTATTATCCTGCCACCGTGCCAATCCATCGCATCCATCCAATCCGTGTTCCAATAGACCAAGCGAAGAGCCAATCAAGAAATATTAAAATCTGGCATCCATTTTCTTGTATCAGGAAATCGATCTGTACCGCAATTGTCACATTCATCACATTAGCACACCTGCCTGCCGGCAGGCAGGTTTACACATCGTTCTCAGTTCTTTGTGGATAATTACCTGTCATCCTATTCTGCGCGTAGGCATGGTAAAGTTTAGATTTGTTGCTTCACTAATAACCTTTGCCAGGAAATGGAAATAGGAAACATTATACCTCATATTGAAGCAGTCATCTTTGCCAGCGATAAAGCATTGACCTCACTGGAAATTACAGAGATCATCAACAATGCTTTCGGTTTCATGGAAGACAAAATTGTGCTCGACCAGGTGGAGTCTGCCATTGAAGGCATCATTGAAAAATACAACAGCGAATTTTATCCGTTCGAAATAAGGCAAAGCGGCGGCGGCTGGCAGTTTCTTACTAAAAAAGATTATCATAAAACCATTGCCCAGTTAAACGGCGACAAATTTCTTAAACGCCTTTCTTCTGCTGCGCTGGAAACACTGGCCATTATAGCCTATAAACAACCCATTACAAAAAGTGAAATTGAAGCCATACGCGGTGTAAACTGCGATTATGCCGTGCAACGTCTTCTTGAAAAAGACCTCGTAATTATTACCGGCCGTAATGAAAACCTGCCCGGTAAGCCGTTGATATATGCCACCTCCAAATCTTTCATGGATTATTTTGGCATTAATTCGGCTGAAGACCTGCCAAAAATTAAGGAGATACTGGCCGAACAGGCGGTAGAAGCCACCTACCTGTCCTCCACCACCGGGGGTGAAGGTACCGCAGCCGACGACGAAACCGCTACCATAGAGCTGATTGCGGAAGCAGACAGCGCCGCATTTCTGGCAGTTACTCCAGAAGGTGAATTGATTACTGCACTTGAAGACGAGCACCTGGTAGAAGAGGACGCCACTGTAAGTGAAGAAACTACAGAAGAAACAGAAGAACAACAAAACCCTGATACTACTACTGATACTGAAGAAGCAGCGGACGAGAATGCACAGTCTGAAGAAAGTTCGGAAACGGATGAAGATGAAGACAATGACACGGAAAAGTAGTGGTAGTATTCAGTATTCAGTATCTAGTATTTAGTATTAAGATAAGAATACTTTCATCAGTATTTAATAGAAAGACAAAGACCTATCCTATAGGTTGTCTTTCCCCATACTTTGCATTGGCTACCCTGCCGCGTAGCTGTAATCAAACGTTTGTACCCGGTACTCCACCTCCGCAACGTCTTTGTACTAAATACTCAATACTAAATACGCTTCTTCCGCGAAGTCTTTATACTAAATACTCAATACTCAATACGCTTCTTCCGCGAAGTCTTTGTACTAAATACTATCTACTAAATACTCTTCTTCCGCGAAGTCTTTGTACTAAATACTCAATACTCAATACGCTTCTTCCGCGAAGTCGTTGTACTAAATACTAGCTACTAAATACTCTTCTTCCGTGAAGTCTTTATACTAAATACTATCTACTAAATACTCTTATATTCGCAATTATGGCAGAACAATTATCACCCGGTATGCTCAACGCAGTAGCCAATGAGTTTGGAACCCCTGTGTATGTGTACCATGCAGAAAGAATAAAAGAACAATACGACCAGTTAAAAACTGCATTCAAAACTTCCGACACCAGGTTTTTTTATGCCTGTAAGGCACTTACCAACCTCAATGTGTTGCGGTATGTAAAAAGTATTGGATGCAATGTAGACTGTAGCTCATTAAACGAAGTATTGCTGGCAGTAAAGGCCGGGTTTGAGCCAAAGAATATCTTGTACACTTCCAATAACATTGCTTTTTCAGAAATTGAAGCAGCCCAAAAGCTGGGTGTAAATATCAATATCGACAGTTTATCCAACCTGGAAAAATTTGGTAAAAAATTCGGTCATTCATACCCGGTAGGCATCCGCTTACGTCCCAATATTATGGCAGGTGGCAATCTTAAAATTTCTACCGGCCATGAAAAAAGCAAGTTTGGTATTCCGCTTGAACAGATTGATAAAGTGCTGTCTATTGTAAAACGCACCAACCTCTTTATTAACGCACTGCATATACATACCGGCAGCGAAATAAAAGACGTGGAAGTATTTGCCAAAGGAATTGAAGTATTGTTTGGCATAGCCGAAAAATTTCCGGAGTTGCAGGTGTTTGATTTTGGCGGTGGTTTTAAAGTGCCGTACAAACCGGGCGAAACAGGAACCGATATTGCATTGCTGGGCAAAAAGGTGGCAGATGAAATGCACTGGTTTGAAGAAAAATACGATCGGCATATGCAGGTATGGTTTGAGCCGGGAAAATTTTTAGTGAGCGAAGCCGGCTACCTGGTTACCAAAGTAAATGTGATCAAAGAATCTGCGAGCACCATTTTTGCAGGCGTAGATACCGGCCTCAACCATTTTATACGCCCCATGTTTTATGGCGCTTACCATATCATTGATAATATTTCTAACCCCGGCGGGGTGCAAAAAATGTACAATGTAGTAGGCAATATATGCGAGACTGATACCTTTGCCGAAGACCGTTCCCTGCCGGAAATACGTGAGGGCGATAACCTGGTATTTAAAAATGCCGGCGCCTATGGTTTTGAAATGGCTTCCAATTACAATAGCCGTTTTAAACCCGCAGAAGTATTGGTAAAAAATGGTAAAGCCCATCTCATCCGCAGAAGAGACGGGCTGGAGGATTTAATGAGAAATCTTGTTGAGATATAGTTTTTTGTGTTGTATGTTGAGTGTTAAGTGTTGAATGACGGATTACGCTGGTACGCACAACACAACACACAACACTTAACACACAACACAATTTAATAGGTATACACCACACTCACCCCTCTTACAGTAAATTTTCCGCCCGCGCCAAAATCTCCGGTGCCGGGTATTTCAACATAATGCAGGAAACGGTCTTGTATAACCCCGCCATCTGGGAAAGTAGTGTCTGTTACAGTAAGGTAATTATCCGGTGGCAATACAGCAGGCGGCAGGTTGATAAAAGACATTTCTATTTCGCCTGATGGGGAATGCCTGTCGGCGTGTTTGCGCAGAAAAAAAGAAAGTACGGTATTGGGCGTGCTATTGGTATAATGAATAGAAATAGATTTAAGTACCGCACCTACAGGTAATACAATGGGTGTCGACAGCGCCCTGCCCGCAACAGCTGTACGTCTTCCATCCTGAAAAAGATCAACATAACCATCAGCACTGTTGGGCGGAAAAAATGCAGCACTTTCAATGTACAGGGTGTGTTTTTTCTTAATCGGTAATGCTATCGGCCCTTTGCCAGCCACTGCGGGTTTTGTTTTTTTTGCAGGGGCAGATTTGGCCGGAGCGGCTTTTTTGGGTGCTGCTTTTTTTGCTTTCACAACTACCTTCTTCTTTTTTACAGGCATAGAATAATTTTTTTTAATTGTTTGGAGCAGCAAGTTAGTTTATCGCGTAAGGCTGGCAATACCACTTTCAGGTAGTTTTTGTGAAAGGCTATTTATCAAACGCTGCAGGCAAAATCTCGCCACCCGCCGCTAATGGCGCACAGCTATTTTACTTACCTTGTAGTTGTATTGTGAAACACTAAAACAACCTGTTATGCCAATCAGAATGACGGATGATCAGCCCGAAGAACAATCATCATACGATAACAATGATGGAGGAAGTAGTGGGGGAAGGGGTGGTGGCGGGTTTCCGGGTGGCGGCGGTGGTTTACTGAACCTGTTGCCATTGTTGTTTGGATTGTTTCGCAGCAAAATGGGTATTCTGTTACTGGTGATTGGCGGCATTGCTTATTTTGTTCTTGGCAGGGGTGGATGTAATATGGGCGGGCTTGCAGACAATGTGGGCAAACTGGCCACCGGTGGCTTTTTAGATCCAAAACAATTTGAAAAAGCTAGTATCTACGAACCGCTGTCAGATGATAATACGAAGAACCCGCTGCCTGAAAGCGCCAACCTGCAAAAGTTTGCACCCGCAGTAGGTAACCAGGGCGCACAGGGAAGCTGTGTTGCGTGGAGCAGTGCCTATGCAGCCAGGTCTATTTTAGAATCTGCACGTACCGGCCAGCCAGGCGAAAATGTAAAGTTCAGCCCTTCCTTTTTATACAACCAGATTGGCCTCGACGGATGCCAGGGCTCTTATATTGAAAGGGCTATGGAATACATGACCAAGCAGGGCTCCGTTCCGTACAATACTTTTCCTTACGACGAGCGCGACTGCACCAACCAGCCCGGCAGCCAACTGGTACAGCAGGCATCGCAATTTAAAATGCGTGGCTTCAACCGGCTTACTGCAGGTGACCGCAATGATGTGCTGGATCTAAATGCCATCAAACAAAACCTATCACAAGGCGCACCCGTGGCCATTGGTATGATGGTGGGACAAAGCTTTATGCAAAACATGATGGGTAAAGACCTATGGCAACCAGTAGAAGGTGACCAAAGTATGCAAGGTTTTGGCGGCCATGCCATGTGCGTGGTGGGCTACGACGATAAAAAATACGGTGGTTCTTTTTTAATTATGAACAGCTGGGGGCCAGAATGGGGCAACAACGGCTTTGCATGGGTGCAGTACCCGGTGTTTAAATATTTTGTGCGCGAGGCTTACGGACTCGAGCCAATGCAACGGGTAGGCACAGCCGCAAACCAGGCATTTCAATGTGAAGTGGGGCTGGTGCAGGTGGAGTATGATGCCGCACAGAAAAAAACACTGCCAAAAGGATATATACCGCTGCGCACCAATGGCGACAATAAATTTATTACCCTGTCTCCCGTAAAAAAAGGCAGCCGGTTCAAAATGGAAGTGCGTAACACCACTGAATGTTACGTGTATGTGTTTGGTAAGGAAACAGATGGTACCAGCTATACATTGTTTCCATACCCGCGTGCCGATGATGCTACCAAAACCAAATACGCACCGTTTTGCGGCATTGCCGGCTACCGGTTGTTTCCGAAAGATAAAAGCCTTACACCAGATAGCATTGGCGCCAGAGATATGATGGCTATAGTGGTGAGTAAAAAGCCGCTCGACTGGTACCGGCTTAACCAGCAAATCAGCCAGAACCCCAACCAGGATTATGGCAACAGGATTAACAATGCATTGGGCAGCCAGCTGGTGAAGGGCGTTCGCTACCAAAGCAGTGGCAAAGGCAACATGTCGTTCAGCACCACTGGCACAGAAAATGATGTAGTAGCATGTATTGTAGAAATAGACAAGAATTAATTGGCAGGCAGATCAATCAAATTAAATGAACAACAACACGCAGGAATTTATTAAGCTGATGAAACATCCGCTCAAGTTCAGGATGTTTCTTTTTTTGAAACTGCCCGCTGCTTTTTTTAGCGGTGTACGCATCCGGAATATAGATGAAGATAAATGCGTGGCTACTATTCCGTACAAATGGTTTTCTCAGAATCCATTTAAATCAACTTATTTTGCCTGCCTGGCCATGGCCGCCGAACTAACCACTGGTTCGCTGGGTATGATGCATGTACGCAAACGCAACCCTTCAGTATCTATGCTGGTGGTAAAACTGGAAGCAGTATATTTTAAAAAAGCAACGGGTATTACTATATTTACCTGTAATGACGGAGGGCAAATAAAAGCCACCATTGAAAAAGCCATCACAACAGGCGAGGGCCAGTCCTGCACCGCTTTGTCTGAAGGATTGAATGAAGCCGGTGATAAAATTGCAGACTTCTACATCACATGGTCGTTCAAGGCCAAAAAATCGTTATTGATCTTGTGATGTTGCATTTCTTGATCAGTGGCCAAATCCCAAAATCCCAATATCTCAAAATTTAAAAATTGTATCTCATGAAGATTGCTTTCCATGGTGCAGCGCGCACGGTAACCGGTTCCAAGCATTTACTTACATTAACCAACGGAAAAAAATACCTGCTCGATTGCGGTATGTTCCAGGGTATGGGCGCTGAAACAGATACGCTTAACCGCAATTGGGGTTTTGACCCGCATGAAGTGGATGTGCTGATTTTATCGCATGCCCATATAGACCACAGCGGACTGATACCAAAACTGGTGAAAGATGGTTTTGGCGGAAGAATATTTTGTACACCGGGTACCAAAGAGCTTACGCAGATATTGTTGCTTGACTCTGCCGAGATACAGGAAGATGATGTAAAATTTTCGAACAAGAGAAGGGCTGCCAACAGCCTGCCTTATGTGACCCCATTGTATACCGTGGAAGATGCTAAAAAATGTTTGGATCATTTTAAGGCAGTGGAGTATGGCGGATGGTACAATGTAGACGAAAATGTGTCTGTACAGTTTACAGATGCCGGCCATATTATAGGAAGTGCCGCGGTACACCTGCAGGTTAAGGAGAATGGTAAAACAAGCAGGCTTACCTTTAGCGGAGACGTTGGCCGCTACAGGGATGTAATCCTCAGATCGCCCGAAGTTTTCTCACAAGCAGATTATATTCTCATTGAATCTACCTACGGCAACAGCTTGCATGATGATGTATCTACCACACCCGATCAAATACTGCAATGGATAGATAAGACCTGTGTGCAGAAAAAAGGAAAATTGATTATGCCTGCATTCAGCGTGGGCCGAACACAGGAATTGCTTTTTTCATTGAACCAGCTGGAGCTGGAAAACAGGTTGCCCGCCATCTCTTATTTTGTTGACAGTCCGTTGAGTGTGGAAGCCACACAGGTAATAAAAAACTATCCGCAGTACTTCAACCGCAACATTCAAAAGATAATGGAAAGCGATAATGATCCGTTTGGCTTTAAAGGGTTGCGGTATATTAAAACGGTAGATGAATCTAAATCACTTAACTATTTTACCAACCCCTGTGTTATCATTTCTGCGAGTGGTATGGCAGATGCCGGCCGGGTAAAACATCATATCAGCAATAATATTGAAAACAGCCGCAACACCATTTTAATGACCGGCTACTGCGAGCCTAACTCCTTGGGCGGCCGCCTGATGGCCGGTGCAAAAGAAGTCAGCATATTTGGTGTAAAACATGAAGTCAACGCTGAAGTAGGTTCCATCCGCAGTATGAGCGCCCATGGCGACTACGAAGACCTGAGCCAGTTTCTTGCCTGCCAGGATGCCCGCCAGGTAAAAAAACTTTTTTTAGTACACGGCGAGTATGATGTGCAACAGGCATTTAAACAACGCCTGCTAAAAAAAGGATTTACTGATATTGAAATACCCGAACGTCATTATGAAACGGGACTGAGTTTTTAGTTTTTAGTTTTCAGTTCGTTTGCTACGCAAGAGTTTCAAAGGGCGCATGTTTTGAAAGTTCTGGGTAGCAGTCTATCCGAAGAGTCGGATACCCAATAAAGCATCGTCTCAAATGGCAGCAAGCGACTTCACAAACTTACTAACTTACGAACTCGCAAATGAAGGAATCAGGAACTAAAAACTAGAAACTCAAAACTTGAAACTGGTTTAACTATTCCTTCACTAAACTTTCACAATTCTTTTCTAACCCTCGGATCTTTTTTTTCGTTAGTATAGTTGAATAGTTTATTCATTCAATAAAACTCAACATATGAAAAAGATGGGATGGTCCTTTGCCGGTATATTGGCGGTAGCCGGATTATTCTTAACCGGTTGCGCTGCGGCCGTGCACGTGGAAAAAGACGCGCAGACAGATTTTAGTAAATACAAAACCTTTGCCTGGATAAGCGAGAACAATGGTAAAAAAAGCAAAGCCAATGATTTGGAAGACAAGAATGTGCACGATGCAGTTACCAAAGAGCTGCGGCAATCTAGCTGGCGCGAAGTAACCAGCAATCCAGACGTGCTGATTAGTTATGATGTATTGGTTGAGCGATCCAGCAAACGGCAAACAGATCCGGTGTATTCACAATCTGCTTCAAGGTTGTATTTCAATCCGTATACACGCCGCTATGGTACCATTTTTTATCCCTCACAATTTCTTGGGTACAATGATTATAATATTCCGGTAAGGGAAGGTACACTTACCATTACGGTTACAGATGCGCGTACAGACAAAACTATCTGGCAGGGCTGGACTACCGATGAAGTAAACAGCCGGCGTTTAACCCACAAAGAACTTAGCAACAGCGTTCGGTCTATTTTCAGAAAGTTTGATGTGGCCAAAAGATAATTAACAGTAATGAAGGACGGTTTCTGAGGTAAGGAAAAAGCCATCTCGCGCAAGCGGATGGCTTTTATGTTTAATGGTAGTGTAATAGGTTTAGATAATATTCAGCCTCCGCAATACTTCCTGTTTGTGCGCTTTGCTGATAGGAATTTCTTTTCCGCTGATGAAAAGTCCGTTCTCGCGGATATTGCTGATCTTGTCGATATTGATAATATAAGAGCGGTGTACTTTTATAAAGCTTTGCTTGCTTACTTTTTCCTCCAGGTTTTTGATGGTGTTGTGGGTAATGTATTTTTTTTCGCCCGTCACAAATTTTACATAATCGCCCATGCTCTCTATATAAAGAATGTCTTCGTTGTTAAGGCGCACCAGTTTGCCGTCTGATTTTATAAAAATATGATCAAGGCCGGTTTCTGTAATGGTGTTTTCAGTGACCTCAGCCGGCGCGGGCGGAATTTTTTTCAACGCATCCAGGAACCGCTGATAGGTAAAAGGTTTTTTGAGGAAGTCGGTTACATTGTACTCAAATGCATCAAACGCATATTCTGCTTTGGATGTGGTTAGAATAACTTTTGGCGAGTAAGCAATCTGGTCAAGCAAGTCGAAGCCGGTAGCGCCGGGCATTTCTACGTCGAGGAAGATCAGATCAACTACATTGCTGTTTAAGAATGCAAGTGCTTCCGGAACGGCTGCAAAATGTCCTTTAACAGAAAGTTGACCGCTCTTTTCGCAGCAACGGTTGAGGTAGTCGGCGGCTACCTGCAGGTCTTCTACAATGATACAAGTAAGGCTCATAGTTGGTTTGCGTTAAACGCTTTCAGCCGGGCATATTCGTTCTGAATGATGTCTTTTGCTTCAAGCAGTTCGTTTTTTATGTAGGTATATGGTTCGCTAATGTCTGATACGGCTGCAGCGGCGGCGCATTCGTCTTCAAATTTTTTGCAGTGCGCCTGGGTTTGCAGGAGGGCGGTATAACCAAAAACCGGCTTCAGTTTATGAATGGCTTTTTTGAGATCTTCCAGGTGGCCGTTTTCGAAGGCGAGTTGAACGGTACTGAAATCTGCGTCAAAGTGCTGGAGAATAGTACCAAATATCTCTTCTATATAGGCAAAATCATCTGTATATAGGCTATACAGCGCTTCTTTGTCCATTTTCTCATTAAAAATGAACTGTTTAGGTAAAGTTTCGCTTCCCATAGGAAAATAGATGTAAAGGTTTTTCGTTATAAACCTGCGGCATTTTCTTTAATAACCGGAAAACACCCATCTAATAACTCTATGAAGCAAAAATTATTACATATTTCCTGGTCAATTTATCAGGATATTATCTATACAGGGGTAAATGAGGGTATTTCCAGGGATAATGAGAAGAAAATCATCCGCTTCAACCAGTTTATCATTCTGGCCCTTTTGGTAAACTGCTTTTCTGTGGGCATTTACCTGTACCATAAGCTGTATATCAGTGGTTTAATAAATGTTACTTCGGCTTACCTTTTTCTGCTGGCCTACTATTTTAATTACCGGCGCATGCTGGAAGCTGGCCGTATTCTCTCTATCATCAATATTAATCTGTACTTAATCATCATCAGCCACGTAGAAGGATTGAGGGCAGGCGGTTACCTGTTGTATTTCCCATATTTCCTGGCACTTACGTTTGTAGTGAGCATCCGCAGAAATTTTCGCGAGCTATTACTTGTGTGCGGCATTACGCTGGCGTCTTTATTAATATGCATTCTAGGCAACCCACAGGTAAACGATATACAGATCATTAAAGAAACCATGTATGCCCCTTTGTACAACAGCAATCTTTTTGTGGCATTGGCCGCCACCATCTTCTTTTCTTATGCCATTCTGCGGTTAAACAAAGAAAATGAAGTGGCCATCTTACAAGAGAAAAAATTTGGCGATACCATTTTCAACACATCGCTGGATGGTGTATTTATTATTTACAACGAGTCTGATACCATTGCCAATTGCAACCGCCGCGCATTGGAATTGTTTGAAGCAGATGACGCAGCAGATATGGAAGGCACACCGGTATCAAAATGGTTTAGCGAAGAGCATATCAGCCATTTCAATTCCATAGAAAAAGCTGTGTCAGGCATTGCAAAAAACTGGCAGGGCGAACTCACGTTCAATACAAAGAACAATAAAAAAATATACGGCTATGTGAGCGTGGTACCATTTACATACAAAGGTGTTCGCTATACCAAAGTGAGCATTCTTGATATTTCGGATGTTAAGATGACCGAGTTTGCGTTAATGAAAGCCAAACAAAAGGCCGAAGATGCAGCCAAGATAAAATCGAGGTTTTTATCTAACATGAGCCACGAGCTGAGAACGCCCCTCAATGGTATCATTGGCGCCTCCAATTTATTATTGTACGAGAACTACCTAGAAGGACAAAAACCTCAGCTGGATATTCTGAAATACTCTTCAGAACATATGATGCTGCTGATAAACGACATTCTGGATTATAATAAAATTGAAGCTGGCAAACTTGAACTGGAAGAAGCACCCGTAAACATAAAAGAACTGGCAACAAGAATTGGCGCCCAGTTTGCCCCGCAAATTGTAGCCAAAGGATTGCATTTTTATTCTCAAATTGATGAAGAACTTGACCTGGAAGTATTCACTGATTCTACACGTTTAAACCAGGTGTTGTCTAACCTGCTCTCAAATGCCATCAAATTTACAAAAGAAGGAAGCGTTTGCCTGATTGCAAAACGGGTGTTTGCCTCCAGCGATAAGGCAACCATACAGTTTATGGTGGTTGATACGGGCATCGGCATCCCCAAAGAAAAACAAAAAGAAATCTTTGCGAGTTTTACACAGGCTGATGTAGATACAACGCGCAAATACGGTGGCACCGGCCTGGGATTGTCTATCAGTAAGGAACTGGTAAACAAGTTTAACAGCGAACTGATGCTGGAAAGTACCATGGGTAAGGGAAGCGTATTTCAATTTACGGTAGAATGGAAAATAAATACGCACCGTAAAATGTACATCAATGAAGAAAAGGCCAAAGATCTGCAATTGCTGGAAGGCACCAGAATATTGCTGGCAGAAGACAACCCGGTAAATATGGCCATTGCAAAACGCTTTATGAAAAAATGGGGCGTTGAATTAACAGAAGCCATCAATGGGAAATTAGCTGTTGAAGCATTTAAACAACAAACTTTTGATCTCATACTGCTTGACCTGGAAATGCCTGAAATGGATGGCGCTACGGCACTGGTAGAGATACGGAAATTAAACCCAGAGATACCCATACTGGCATTTACTGCTGCTGCCTATGATAATATGCTGGCAGATTTACTGCAAAAAGGTTTTATTGATTTTATACCCAAGCCGTTCAGGCCGGAAGATTTGCACAGCAAGATTTCGTTTCACCTGCAAAATGCAAAGAGAGCGTAGAAGATTGTGTTGAGTGTTGAGTGGTGAGTGTTTGGTGTTGAGTGTTGAGTGTTGGGTGCTGAGTGTAAGTCTAGCGCGAAGCATCAACGTACTTCAAAACCCGTAGGGTTGACAAGCCTGTAGAAAATAGCCGTTTAAATATTTGATTAACCCTGTAAGGGTGACATTACGCAGGGTTGCGAATTTGGCGAAGAGATCAATAGTACATAATACACGGGTCAGAATTTCAATACATGTAAGTCTATAATAAAAATTTATGAAGTTTGTTTGTATTCTGGTTGCGGTAATTGCAACCAATGTATCATTGAAAGCGCAAACCGACGGAGCTAATCATCGGCCGGTTACCAAAGACTCGGCTGTCACCCGTGTGGAAATAGAATCTTATTTTCCCGGTGGTGCCAATGCATGGATACGGTTCCTCAACAATAATTTAACCTATCCCAACAAGGCAGTACGCAAAAAAATTGAAGGTACCGTGGTGGTACAATTCATTGTTGAAAAAGACGGCACACTGAGCAATATAGAAGCTATCAGCGGTCCCGAGCAATTACAAAGTGCTGCGGTTGCAGTATTTAAAAGCAGTCCGCCATGGAAGCCTGCTGTACAAGATGGGCGCATTGTAAAATCTTATAAAAAACAACCCATCACTTTTAAATTGCAGCCTTAAGTTATTATAACATCCTGATTTTAATATTCCGCCATTCGCTGGAACCGGGGTGCTGTTGCAGGGCAATTTTTCCTTTGGCCACTTTTGCAAAATCTGCAAAAGGCTTTGCATTGAATTTACTGTTCGCCACCATTGCATTCCAGGCCTCACTACCTATTTGCCCTTCATATGTTTTGACATCGTTCAGCCAGAAAGTTAAATGCCCGTTTTGCTGAAGGATCTTCACATGGTTCCATTCGCCGGGGCCATTGGGTTTAGAAACGGTAGAATCGCCGGATAAATCATACAGGCATCCCGCCAGGTGGTTTTGTTTTTTATTATCGCTGGCATCTTTATTATCCAGCACCTGCATTTCTGGGCCGGTAAGATAAGTAGCCGGGTATTTGGGATCTTCCTGTATGTTGAAAATGATACCGCTATTGCCGCCTTTTGAAATCTTCCACTCCAGCTGCAGTTCAAAATTTTCATAGCTGCCATTGGTTACTATATCGCCTCCGCCCTGCCTTGGTTGGGTGGTGTCAAAAATGATAGCGCCATTGCGCACCTGCCATTTAGAACCAACAGTGTCTCGCAGATAAGTATGCCAGCCATTGGTTGTTTTTCCATCAAACAACAATTGCCAGCCGGCTGCTTTGTCTTTTTTGCTAAGCGTGTTGGGTGTTTGCGCAGCAACGATACAAAATGAAAACGCGCAAAGAAAAAAAGCGATGATACATTTCATAATTATAATTTTTTTGAAGAAAGCTAAATTAGCGAATCTTGTATTTGAACGGCCATTACACAACTACTACTACTACCTGCCTCGCACTACTTATAATTTTTTAAGATTGGGCAGCAGGCCGGTGAGCAAACCAATCAGCGGTAAAAACGAACAGATCATAAACATGTATTGTACACTGGTATGATCAGCCAGTATGCCCAGCAAAGCAGAGCCAATGCCACCCATACCAAATGCAAACCCAAAGAAAAGGCCAGATACGGTACCAATTTTACCGGGGAGCAATTCCTGTGCATACACCAGTATGGCAGAAAAAGCAGATGCCAGTATGAAGCCGATAACAATGCTTAATAATGTAACAAATAGCAAGGGTACGTGCGGCAACAGCAATGTAAACGGAGCGGCCCCTAATATAGAAAACCATATTACGTATTTACGGCCGAAGCGATCGCCCAACGGGCCGCCTATTAACGTACCGGCTGCCACTGCCGCCAGAAAGATAAACAGATGCACCTGCGCCTGCTGGATAGACAGATGAAATTTGTCGATAAGAAAAAAAGTAAAATAACTCGACATGCTGGCGAGGTAAAAATATTTTGAAAAGATAAGCACCAGCAGCACGATAACAGCAATGGTAATTTTGCGTGCAGGCAGGGTATTTTCTTTTATACCGGCCAGGTTTTTTTTAGGCCTGATCAGATGCATATTGGCCGTATACCATTTGCCTATCTGAAATAACACCACAATTGCCAGTAAGGCCAGCAATGAAAACCATAGTATTTGTTGCTGTCCGTGTGGAACAATAATCAAAGCGGCGAGCAGCGGGCCGATAGCACTGCCTGCATTGCCGCCTACCTGGAAAATAGATTGCGCCAACCCGCGTTTGCCGCCAGACGCCATATACGCCACTTTGGATGCCTCCGGATGAAATACCGATGAGCCGGTGCCAATAAGCGCCACGGCAATTAATACGATGTAATAATGATTGGAAAGCCCCAGTACCACAAGGCCTATTAACGAAAAACCCATGCCTGCTGCCAGTGAAAATGGCTGGGGTTTTTTATCTGTATAAAAACCAACAAAAGGTTGCAGCAATGAGGCAGCCAATTGAAAAGTAAGTGTGATGATGCCAATTTGTGCAAAGCTTAAATGGTAACTGTTTTTTACCATTGGATAAATGGAGGGTATTAGCGATTGAATGGTATCATTAAGCAGGTGAGAAAAACTGATGGCCAGCAAAATAGGATAAACAGTTGCTGCTGCAGCCGGCTTAACAATTGATTTGGAAGTGATGGACATGTAAGCGTGTTAATAAATAATTGCGGCAAAGGTAAGGCGTATGGCCGATGTATAATTGATGATCTCTACCGATAATGAGGGGCGCATACGGTGGCTGTTTAGAATGTTCAACCGTAACAATCACGCGCTTCAGTTTAGCAATGGATGCTTGCTGCACGTTCACCCTTTTAATGATCGAATTTTCTATAGCCTGCAAAGAATAACAACGCAAATACTGCTTTGTAGACATGGTTACATTGGATGTGCGAAGGTAGCAGCTATCATGCCTCACAGAGGTTATCTGCGTGTTAACAAGGGTCAACCGTGCCAGACAGGTACAATGTGATGTACATGACAAGCTGATGCCCCGAAGAACGTAATTATGAACTGTTTATAAAACTGGTACTGCTTTTGGTATATGTGGTGCAAACACCCCGCTTTGAAAATTGTTGTTCCTTTTTTATCATTTCTATTAATACTGGTTACCGGCACTACCCGGGGGCAGGTTATTGCCCCTATTGATTCACTGAAGGCAGATTCGCTACGTATAAAAGCAAATAAGGTGCAACCGGCTGATGAGAATCTCAACAAACAGTATGATGTGTCCGATCTTTTCCACACCATTCTGCATCCGCGGAAAAAAGCTGATTCTACTGCAAAACGATCGCCCGTTACCGTTATACCAAATATTGCCGCTAATCCTACTATTGGTTTTCAGGTGGGTATTAAGGCAGTGGCCGGCAAAAGACTGGGCAATGATCCTAAAACGCTTTTCTCTGTAGCTGCTACTTCTGCTTCCGTTACTACCAAGGGCATTCTATATTTTTATATCAATCATAATATTTTTACATCCGGCAATAAATGGAACTTGCAGGGTAATATTGTTGTCGCCAAAACAGTAACGCCAGATTTTGGAATGGGCATCGGCAATAGTTACACGGGCGATGATCCTGCGCAGGCTGTATTAGCAGATAACGCGCGTAAAGTATATCCTATCAATTCTATTTATTACAACATCCGCGAGAAAGTGTATAAGAATATCAGTGAGCAGCTCTTTGTGGGCGCGGGGCTTTCTTTTGAAATACGCAGAAAAATAGCCAATAAAGATACCACCGGTAAACCAACGCCCTCTAGCGTGTACAATGCTAAGTATGGTTTTCCGGCAGACCGGTATTCTGCCAATGGAATGCTGTTCAATATTCAGTATGTAACGCGCGATAACCCAAACAGGCCTTACAAAGGCATTTATACGGACGCCGGTATACGCATCAATCAAACATGGCTGGGCAGTACAAAAAATGCCATTCAGCTCACTACTGATTTCCGAAAATATGTAAGCTTGTCTGCCAGAAGTCCTGAAACAGTGCTGGCTGTCTGGAACTGGGGTAGCTACCTGCTGAGCGGGGCGGTGCCGTATATAGAATTGCCAGGCACTGCCCGCGATGGTTCTTTCCGGAGCGGCAGGGGATATACAGCACAGTATTTCAAAGGCACCCAGTTTAATGATACCGAGGTGGAGCTGCGTTTCCCCATCTTAAAAAATAAATTTCTGAGCGGTGTTGTTTTTGGTAACCTGCAAACGGGCAATGATGATCATGGTACACCCATCTTTCATACATTCCGTAAAGGTTATGGCGCCGGTTTGCGGATATTGTTTAATAAAGCCACCCGCACCAATCTTGCGCTGGATTATGCATTTGGAGAATTTGGCAACAAAGGTTTCTTCCTCAACCTGAATGAAAGTTTTTAACAGCTTGTCTGTCTCTTGCTGATTTTTACCCGCGTCTTGATGGCCGCCTAATAGCGTCTCTTAGTTTGTATATTTCAGGATGGTATGCCAGTGAATTTCTGCAGGCGTGTTTAATTTTTTGCGTGCCTGCTCACGGAAAGATGCCATGGATTCTTTAAAAGAAAACCTGGTTTTTACCGGGGTAGGCAATTGCAGTACATGCTCTTCATTGCGGAGTGCTTCGCACAGGTATACATTATCTTTGGCAACGGCGTGTACGGCAGCAACAATTTCAGCTGCGGAGGATTGGGAGGTAACATAGCCAAGGGCGCCGGCGGCCAGCATATGATGGGCAAAACCTTTTTCCATATGTCTGCTAACTGCTATTACATTGGCAGCACAAACAGACAGAATCTTTTTGGTAGCTTCAATAGCCATCAGCGGGTCGGTACTTCCATCTATCAATACAATGTCTGGCTGCTCACGTGCAGAAATGCTCATGGCGGCATGCACATCAGCGCAAACGCCTATCAGGTGAAAAAATGGTTGAGCGGCAAGCGTGCGGGCGAATGCCTCGCGTGAAGATTGATGATCTGAAGTAAGTAGAATGGTAAGCATGGCTATTGGATTTTTTTGGTAGCTGCAAATTGCTACATAACAGAATAATAAAATATAGTTAAGTGTATAATTCTGTTGTAATTATTCATCGATTTTGATATAAGTGTTTTCTTGTAGGATGTTTTTTATGCCAAAGTTCGGTTGGGGAGCCCTGGTGAAACGTTAATACGGATTATCCTGCCATGTTTGCCACACAAAACTGTTCGGCAGGCGTAAGCGGTTGCTGTTTGAGTTACCGGATGACATACCAAATCATGGAAATGACCATAAGCGGTTCTGCTGATAAGAAGCGTTGCTACAACAATAATATGGCGACAATTTTTTCGGTGCACATACCTCGATTATCGAACAAGAAAAGAAGAATGCATCAACTGCACAACAACAGGTTTATGCTTCCTAAAGCCCGTTGCACAATGTTTCGGTTTGAAGTCAGCATGGCGAGTGATGGCAAAAGGTACACAGGAAAAATGCGGACGGGAATGTTGAAATAAAAGGTAGCAATAAGTTAAAATAGATCTACCGGCCAAACTTGTTTTTACTACCGGCACATGGATTGCTTTTAAGGTACTCCCCCGCAAACCAGTACCTATAGGGCCTCACAGGGCTTTTGTTAATACGTTCATTGCACATGGATCAATTAATGACGCATTAAATAATCCTGAATAAACATTAGATAAGAAAGTAAACAATAATAAATACTCCTACTTGCACTAAATTGCAACAACAGGCGCTGGCAACAGCAATTAAATTAGCAGTAATGATACTATTCAAAGTGAGTTTTAAAAACAATGTGGCTGTTAGTGCTGCTTTTACGCTTCCCAAAAAGCCTGTTGAGTGGAAGGAAAACCCCTATACCATTGTAGCTATTGAAGTGTATGCCAATAACAATAACCACGCGCTGCAACTTGCGCAGGCAAAAGCAGATGAATTGCTGAAGACAAATAAATAGTGGTTTCATATACAGTAGAAATAAGATCCCGCGTAAGGTTGAAATATAACGCATAAAGACCGCATGTTGATAGCATGCGGCCTTTTTTTTAAGGAAGGAAACCAATATCTGGAATGATGATTTCTCTTATAGAACACCACCGTAATTAATAAACGCCAGTTGTACCAGCAGGCCGAGGTTGTCGAAAAAATCCTGCTCTTGTGTCTATATCCAAGTACACGAAACATTTTCAAATATAATGGAGCAACATGCTTCTGCTATCATCAATAGTATGATAATGATGTTAACTCAATATTTACGGGTTATGGTTGGGGCGTAAAAACAGCTTTGATAATAACGATGTTGTTGGGCGTTGATCCACCGGCTGTGCGTACACCCAAAGGCAAAGAAGACTTGGCTTCAACTATCACATCCTTGCGCTCCTTATCTTTTTGCTGTTCTTCGCTGGCAGGCACAATTTCAATGGTGGCGAGTATACGACGAGTTCCATTGTTGGCCAACAACCAGTTTTCAGCTTTGCTGTCTCCTGTACCGGTTACTGTGGTGTAAAGCTTCAAATAAGTAACTGCTTCCGGTTCGTAGCCAACTGCGGGTTTGAAACTGCATATGAACACGGGTATAATGAGCAATAGTAAAAGATGTTTCATGTGTGTATCATTTAAATTGTCAAAAAGTATAACGGCACCATTTCTTGTTTCAATGTACTATTATACAATTTGCAGGCCGGACGGTAGCAGCTTCAAAGCCTCATAAATCAGTACAGTATCGCCGGTAAAAACACCAGGATATGCAAACTGTGGAACTTATTACGCAGCCTGCCCGCCATAGTACGAGCTGCTTGAAAACATAAATACCTACTGGTACTCCCGGGTGATTACATCCAATAACGCCTGCTTCGGTTTTGGTTTATTAACTTGGGCTGAAATTGGTACCACCGCATCATTAAGTGCATTTGTTATGAAAGAGGAATTGCGAAAAATATTGCCTGAAAGCCGGATAAGGGATCGGTATATTGACCTGGTATCTTTTGCAGCCGATGCAGGATTCTACTACCTTATGCCGAAAGCCGTAGTGCAGCCAATAAGTGAAGAAGAAGTGATAGCGTTATTCCGGTTTTCGCAACTGCACCAAATTCCACTGGTATTTCGTACAGGTGGCACCAGTTTGTCTGGCCAGGCTATTACAGATGGCCTATTGGTAGACCTAAGCCAGTTTTGGAACAAATTAAAAATTGAAGACGGGGGCAACTTCGTACGCGTGCAACCAGGTATAACCGGAGCAATGGTAAACGCATTCCTAAAAAAATACCATTGCAAGATTGGCCCCGACCCCGCCAGCATCAGCGCCGCCATGATGGGCGGCATACTGTCAAACAACGCCAGTGGTATGTGCTGCGGTGTGGCACTCAATTCTTATCATACTACCCGGCATATCCGTTTTATTCTGCCAAATGGAAAAACATTTTCAACAGAAGAGCCTGCGGACTATGCACGTTTTTCAACTGAATGCATTGACATACACAATACCCTTGCGCAAATCAGGATGCAAATACTGGCAGATACTGCACTCCATAATAAAATCAGGAAAAAGTACCAAACCAAAACCACGGTGGGTTATTCACTCAACGCATTTATAGATTTTGAACACCCGCTGGATATACTGGCACACCTGCTGATTGGCGCAGAAGGTACCCTGGCTTTTATTGCCGAAGCAATATTGCAAACAGTGCCGGATTATTCTTACAAAGCAACAGGCCTGCTTTATTTTCCGGATATCTATGCTGCCTGCCAGGCAATTTTGCCTCTGAAAGCTGCCGGTGCCATGATGGTAGAATTGATGGACAGGGCTTCACTGTATGCTGTTGCACACATGCCGGGCGTACCTGCCATTGTACAATCGCTGCCCGAAAAGGCCGCGGCTTTGCTGGTAGAATTTCAGGAAAACTCAACAGCAGAGCTCGATGACAGGGTGAACCAGTTTTTGGTTTCGTCAGCACAACTATCATTGCTCAATGCGCCCGTTTTTACTACCATCCCCGATGAGCAGGCACAGTTGTGGAAAGTGCGCAAAGGCCTTTTTCCGGCAGTGGGCGCAGTTAGGGCAAGCGGCACCACCGTTATACTGGAAGATATCGCTTTCCCGATACCTATGCTGGGCGATGCTATTTTGGATCTGCAGTCGCTCTTCCACAAATACGGTTATTTGAATGCCATCATATTCGGCCATGCAAAAGATGGCAATATTCATTTTGTAGTAACGCAATCTTTTAATACTGCAGCAGACATTACCCGCTATGATCAGTTTTTAAAGGAAGTAGTAAACGTAGTGGTACATAAATATGATGGCACATTAAAAGCCGAACATGGAACCGGGCGTAATATGGCCCCGTTTGTTCAAACAGAATGGGGAGATGTTGCGTATGAGATTATGAAACAATTAAAGCAGGTGATTGATCCGCACAACCTGCTCAACCCCGGGGTGATCATTAATGAACATAGTGACGCACATATACGCCACCTCAAAGCCATGCCCGCAGTAGAAGAAGAGGTAGACCGTTGCATAGAATGCGGGTTTTGCGAACATGTATGCCCCAGCCGCGATATAACAGCCACGCCCCGGCGAAGAATTGTTGTACGCCGTGTATTAAAAACTTTGGAAGCCGCCGGCGATACCGTTAACCACCAGCTGCTGCTTGATCAATACCAATACCACGGCGAAGAAACCTGTGCCGTGGATGGGCTTTGCGCAACTGCCTGCCCGGTAGACATTAATACCGGGGATCTTATCAAACGCTTGCGGCGCGAAAACCATTCTGCCACTGCCAACAGTACCGCCTTATGGGTTGCCCGGCATTTTAAGACCGTGGAATGGATGGCCAAGGCAGGGTTGCATACCGGTGCGGCCATCAATCAACTGTTTGGTAAGAATAGCATGACCAAATTAACCAAAGCAGTAAAAAAAATACTGCCGGTAATGCCGCTATGGACTAATCACCTGCAGGCGCCACCCCGGCTTACTATACTTAAGCAATCATCCGCAACCGTTTCCGGCAACGCGCAGAATGCCATCGTTTATTTTCCGGCCTGTATATCGCGCACCATGGGCGCATACCAGGGAAAAAACAAAAACCTGATGGAAACTTTTATGAGTGTTTGCAGCAAGGCAAATATTGGCGTAGTTGTTCCGGATGATGTACAAGGCAGTTGCTGCAGCCAGCTGTTTTCATCAAAAGGTTTTTCTGATGCCTGCCGTTTTACTGCCAACAGAATAGTGGACAGTTTGTGGCATTCCACCAATAAAGGGTGGCTGGCGGTGGTAACAGACGTAAGTTCATGTGCGTATACCTTACAACAACTACGTCCCATGCTGGACGAACAAAGAAAGCAGCAATACGATACATTGACAATAATGGACAGTGTAGATTTTTTGCACGATAAGGTAATGCCGGTTGTGGCGGCGGTACAAAAAAGTAAAAGCATTGTGCTGCACCCTGTGTGTTCATTAAAAAAATTAAAGACCGAGCAAAAATTTGTGCAACTGGCAAATTACTATGCAACAGAAGTAACCGTTCCGGTACATGCGGGATGTTGCGGTATGGCGGGCGATCGGGGTTTTTTGTTTCCCGAATTAACGGCTGCGGCAACACAGCCCGAAGCCAGTGAGGTGCAGCAAAATAGTTATGATGGCTATTATTCAACTACCAGAACATGCGAACTGGCCATGTCTGACGCGGTTAACAGCAACTATCTTTCCATATTATACCTCGTGGACGAAACAACAGAAAAATAGGTCTTTAGATTGCGGTATTATTTATTAGGCTATTTATGCTGAATTTAAAAAACAATTACTACTGTACAAGTCAGTACGCTGAGTAAAAAGATACGGCCATTTCTATTGTAATCATGGTAGGCTGTTTTTCATTTTTGGGTTTTGTTACGTGCATCAATGCTAGCCCGATTCCATACTTTACAAGTGCATCTGAGCTCAATCAATCTTACCTGGTATCTAGTAAAAGCCAGGCATTAAAATTTACCTTTTTAAAGTCTATAAATTTGGTAGACTAATAATCCATACTTATTTTCGTGGTGTTACCTTGTGCGTTAATTGATACAGCCATGTGGCCGAGCGGGTAGGCATAGGTCTGCAAAACCTGGTACGGCGGTTCGATTCCGCCCGTGGCGTCTTTCATGAACAGTAATCGTTTATGGCCGGTATTTTTATGCTGGCCATTTTCTATTTCTTATTTGTGTGGCAGCTATTACTTGTTCGCTACCGCGCCACTGAATGGGGGGGCCTGGCCTTGAACATTGCTAAACTTAGAGATTGAAACTGTTCCGTCAGCTTTCCCATTATATTTGTTGCTCAGTTAACCAAATCATCAAAACATCTTGCGTAAGTGAATACGACTTTGCGCCGGCGGTAGTCTTAATATTGGATAAACGTAAAACGAAGTGATTATGCATACAGGAAAACGGATAGCCATGCTATTGATAGCAGCATTAGGAATAACTGCAAAACTATATTCGCAGCAACGGCCCAATATTATTTTTGTACTTACGGATGATATGGGCTACTCAGATTTGGGTACCTACGGCAACCCTGTTATTCAAACCCCGTTTCTGGATTCAGTGGCACGCGCAGGTATCAAAGGATCTAATTACGTAGTATCGAGTCCTTCCTGCACGCCATCGCGTGCATCTTTATTAACCGGCAGGTATGCCACCAGGGCCAACCTTCCGATAGTGCTTTCACCGGGCTCACCTTTGGGCTTGCCAGATGCGGAGGTTACCATTGCAGAAATGCTGAAGAAAGTAGGTTATTCAACTGCGATGGTGGGCAAATGGCATTTGGGCGACAGCCACGATTATAATTACCCCACGGCGCAAGGTTTCGACTCATACTATGGTCTTCTGTATAGTCACGATTATAAGTTTCCTTACGTACAGACAGATACCACAATTAAGATCTACCGGAACCGCACACCCGAAGTATACAAACCTGAAGACTCATCGCTCACTAACCTGTATACCAAAGAGGCCATTTCGTTTGTACGGAAACAAACAGATAAAACACCATTTTTTCTTTACCTGTCTTACAATATGCCGCACCTGCCGGTTGCTTTTGCAGCCAGGGCCAGTTACCTGGTAAACCACCAGGCTGGCGGAGCTTTGGGCGCAGTGGTAGAAGAAATGGATTCGAGCCTGGCCATATTGTGGAAGGCATTAGCTGATAAAAAAATGATCGACAATACCATTTTTATTTTTAGCAGCGATAACGGCCCGTGGGTGGATTTTCCGGCAAGAATGTCGGGCGACAGTGCCACAAAACCATGGCATGCAGGCACTGCAGGCATATTCAGGGGCTCAAAAGGGCAATCATACGAAGGTGGCATACGCGTGCCGTTCCTATTTTATTGGAAAAATCACGTGCCCGCAGGCATTACCCTAACAAACCCCATCAGCAACCTGGATATATTGCCCACGCTGGCACGTTTTGCCAATGCACCGTTGCCCGCAGGCCGCACGTTGGACGGGCAGGATATTGGTGACCTACTAACCGGCAAGGCTAACCGTAATAATTACCAGCATCGCCCCATATATATTATGAACAGTGGCCGTGCAGAAGCTGTGCGCGATGGCAACTGGAAATACCGCGAAGTGTCGGCAGGCGTTAACGCCATATCCACCAAGCCAGAACCCGCCACCCGTGAATTGTTTAACCTGGCGGTTGACCCTTCAGAACGCACCAATGTAATTGATCAATATGCTGAAAAAGCCAGGGAATTAAAGATATTGTTTGATGCCTGGACAGGGCTAAAAGAAAACTAAAATGTTGTTTGGGGCAAATGACTGAAGCCTTGCACTATGGAGGCACCATTACTTCGGGGATCTAGACTTCGGGAATTTATTTCTGCACCGAGTAAACTGTGGTTATTGAAACTTCATTGTTTTTAATCAACCAATCAACCCAAACCTAATGATCATATTTTTTTTCGCCCGCGTTTACTGCAACAGGTAAAACATTTTGCTTTGGTGGCAGCGGGCAGGTGGCAAATGCAGAGAATGCGCAGGGTGGGTTATACGCTTTATTGAAATCGAGCACTGTTTTGCCATTGGCGTCCGGGGTTTTGGCAATTAAGAAGCGGCCCGATGCATAGGTGGATTCACCGCTGGTTTCATCTGCAAAAATGATAAAGAGCTGATTATTTTCTTCCAGCGCATCAAGCGTATATTCTTTGTTGTTGATGGTAAAATGCAAAGTGCCCGGTGACTTTTCCTGGTTTACCTGGCCCAGCACATTGGTAATGGATATGTATTTGGGAAGGGGAGATGTGCTGAGGGTGGCTGTTACTTTCCAATTGCTGTCTGCTGTAAAATGATCGATACCCTTAAAACCGGTAACGGCTTCGCTTTTTAGATTTCTAAGACGCACACCCATTTTATCGCTGCGTTTAATGATGGTCCAGCGTAAATTACCGGCGGCAGACACAGTGGGCGGCAAAACGTTTTTTCCATAAACAAGCGCGCTGTGCGTGGCTACACCGTTTACCAATATAGTTGTGCCATTGCTGCTATGCTGTATTACGGAATCGCCTTTCCATTCAAAGTAGCCCGCTTCATCAGTGATGGTGCCGGCCGGAAATTTTATTTTTACTTTATTACCACTTCCAAAGCTGTTGCGGCCCGGTTCCAGCCAATAAAGCCCCGCCAGGTTCAGCCATCCGTTTTCGGCAATGAGGCTTTGCGCACGCTTTTGGTACCAGGTGTTTAACTCCTGCTGATAATCCTGCGCTGCAAGTAAAAAAGTTGTTAAGAGTAAACCGCCGGTAATTAGTGCCTGTCTTATTTTTTTCATTTTATATCACTGAATTTGAATAATAGCTTCTGAAATAAGTTTCTTTTTCCAATTGCATGCTGCATTGGTAAGAAAACCCAATCTGTATCCATTTTCTAGATTTTCCTGGCCAAGCCGGAAGTCTAAAAAAATTAATTTGGACAGATCAAAAATACAGTAAATCGATAACAGTCTATTAATATGGTAGATTAATGTGCTGATTATATTTACCTGCCACACTATGGCGCGCGGTTGTATCGGTTTAGGCTAAGTAGTATTGATTGTCTAGCCTGCATCTATTATGGTAGACATAACGTACCAGCGCCGGCCTTTGCAAGGCTGCACGCGCTTACGTAAATGACAGATTAATATATCAAGGTTCAAATAGTGCGTCCATAGTAATGGAGTGTTGAACCAATTGCGTGGCGTAGTCGTTGTTTTTAATGCCGAAGGTGGTAACCATGGTAATAAAAAGCGATTTTTTTGTACCGGTTTCCTGTTTAAATACCTTTCTTTTATTTTCCAGTGCTGCTGCGTAAGATTTATCTATGGTAAACTCCAACTCTGCATATTTCATTTCGCAGAGATTGATAACAAAATCTTTTCTGTCGATCAATAAATCTATTTGTGCCCCGTTGCCTTTTGTCGGTTGATGCCGCCATGCGGTTTCTTCTGTATAAACAGCGGCAATACCAATTGCTTTTTTTAATTGATTGATGTGCTTTAAGCAGGCTCTTTCAAAAGCCACACCACTCCAGCTTTTCCATGATTGCCCGGTAGAAAAACTTTGCCAGGTGCCGCTGCCGGACGATCGGCTTTGTTCTATAAACTTGAAATAAAAATGGGTGAACTCATCCGATAGTTTATAGATGGTATCGCGCGATTTTTTCTCATACGGTTGCCAGGGGGTTACAAATCCTGATTCAATCAATTCATCCATTAAGCTGGTAATGGTACCTCCCGATGTTAGTTTAGCTTTACTGATGATTTCAGTTCTGGTTAACCCGGAGTTGTTGGCAGCCAGCACACGCACAATGGCCAGGTGCTTGGAAGCATCATCAAACAGCGAATGATAAAGATTTTTAAACTCGGTGTTCAATAAGCCGTCTTTGGTAAAACATATGCGGTCTATTGCCTGCGCTGAACTTTCCCCTTTTGTTATTTCTTTCAGGTAATGGGGGATGCCGCCCATTACCATGTACACCTGCAGTAGCTGGTAACGATCGAGATTAATTCTGCGTGCCTGCAGGTATTTCTCTGTTTCCTGCAGTGTAAAAGGCATCAATCGTATTTTGCGTGTTATGCGGTTGTGCAATCCCCCTTTGTTGTTTACGATGTTTTTTATCATCCATGAGGCCGCTGATCCGCAAATAATTACAATGAGATTGCTTTGCGTATTCCCCCAACTGTTCCACCAGTGATCAAAAGCCGGCAAAAAGCCAGATTTATGGCTGTTTAACCAGGGAAATTCATCCAGGAAAACGACTGTTTTTCCGTTAGTAAGTTTTGGTGCTAAATAATGGTTAAGTTGATTGAACGCATCTGCCCAGTTATCCTGTAATTGGTATAATTTATCATTGCCTGTTGCTTTGCCAAGTGCTTTCTTAAAATTTTCGAGTTGGTCAGCCAGTTTACCATCGAGTGTGCCTACAAAATCAAGCGCAATATGTTTTTGCAGGTATTGCCTTACCAGGAATGTTTTTCCCACTCGGCGTCTGCCAAACAATGCAATCAGTTCCGGCGACGCGGAATCGAGTGCGTTTTGCAAAAGCTTTTTCTCTACCTCCCGGCCAATCAGTTTTTCCATCATATTTTATTGCCAGCCATAAATATATAATTTTAGATACTTATGGCTGCGGATAAATTAATTATTTCCAGCCAAAACTAGTCATTTTCACTAAGATATGGCTGGCAATAAATTTGGTAGCTCAATATTGCGGAAGTAGGGGTGGCACCTGGTATAACAATGAAGTAAAAATGATATGTCCGTTTTCGGGCAATGTTGAGTACGGGATTGATACAGGTTGAATACCAGCAAAAATTATAAAGTATTCAACCGTAAAGGTTTAGCTCGATGGCATTTTTTTGGCAGGTACCTGTTATCATTCTGCTGCATATGCTTAAAAATTACCTCACCGTTGCCTGGCGCAACCTGGTCAAAAACAAAGTCTATTCATTTATTAACATACTGGGTCTTGCCACGGGCATGGCCGTAGTGATGCTGATAGGTTTGTGGATGCACGATGAACTGTCTGCCAACACCAATCATAAAAATTATAACAGCCTGTACCAGGTAATGATGCACCAGACATTCGACGGGCACCGTTACTCACAACAGGCCTTGCCATACCCCATTGGCGAAGAGCTGGCCGCAAAGTTCCCTGACTTTAAAGGCGTAGCCATGTGCGACTGGGGGTCTCAGCGTTCGCTGATCTATGGCGAGAAAAAAATAAGCCGCTTTGGCCATTATATTGGCAAAGATGCCGTTAGCATGTTTTCCTTAAACATATTGGCAGGCGATAAGCAGCCATTGAAGGAGCCTTATTCGCTGGTACTTTCAGATGAGACTGCTAAGGCGTTATTTGGTAAAGAAGATCCTATTGGAAAAACAGTTAAGGTAAATAATGCCATTGATCTGAAAGTGACTGCCGTGGTACAAAAGCAACCCAAGAACAGCACGCTTCAATTTGATTATCTTATTCCCTTTCAATTGCAGGAAACCATTTACAGCTGGATAAAAAAATCTCATAAACCCAATTGGGCCAATAATTCCTGGCAGGTATATGTACAACTAAATACAACTGCAACAAAAGATGCCGTTGACAAAAAGATCAAAGACGTAGTCATTAAACATTTTACCGATGCCAATACACTCAATAGCATCAAGCCGGCGGTGTTTATCCACCCTATGGACAAGTGGCGTTTGTACAGCGATTTTAATAATGGCATCAATACCGGCGGGTTTATCCGCTATGTGAAAATGTTTGGCATACTCGGCGCCATTGTGTTGCTGATTGCCTGTATCAATTTTATGAACCTCAGTACGGCCCGTTCAGAAAAAAGGGCCAAAGAAGTAGGAGTGCGCAAAGCCGTGGGCAGCGATCGGCGGCAACTTATTTCTCAGTTCCTCAGCGAATCCATGCTGATATCAACGTTGGCATTTCTGCTGGCGCTGATCATTGTAGCACTTGCATTGCCATTTTTTAACCAGCTTACAGAAAAAGACATGAGCCTGCACCTGGCCAGTCCGTTGTTCTGGATAATCATGATTGCGTTTACGGCTATTACCGGGTTAATTGCCGGAAGCTATCCGGCTTTTTATTTATCTTCTTTCAATCCTGTGCGGGTGTTAAAAGGACATTTGCGGGCAGGCAAATCCGGATCGTTACCACGCAAAATACTGGTGGTGCTGCAATTTGCCAGTGCGGTTGTACTAATGATTGGCACCATTGTTATCTACCTGCAAATTCAGCATGGTAAGAACAGGCCCATTGGTTTCAACAACAAAGGTTTGGTAATCATTGACTGGTCGGCTGATATTGAGAAAAATATTGTTGCCATCAAACAGGAGTTGGAAGAAACAGGGGCTGTGTTGTCTACCTGCCAAAGCAATTCGCCACCCTCTGAGATTTACAGCAATAACAATGGTTGGGAGTGGCCGGGCAGCCAGCCGATAGAAAAATCAACGGTGTTTTCTACTGTTGCTACGGCGTACGATTATACAAAGACCCTTGGAATAAAAATACTGGAAGGCCGCGATTTTTCTAAAGAGTTTGCAGATTCAAATGGGGTGTTGCTTAACCAGGCGGCAGTAAAAAGAATGCGGTTGACCAAACCTGTGGGTGCACAACTTAAATGGAATGATAAACCTATGGTAGTAATAGGTGTTATTCCGGATGTGCAGATGGAATCTCCCTTCCGGCCCATTTCGCCACTCACCATTATTTTTGATAAAGGCTGGACAGGCACGCTTACCATCCGCCTCAGTCCAAATGCGTCTGTCTCTAAAGCCATTGGCCTTATCAAACCGATTTTTGACAAGTACAACCCAGCCTACCCCTTTACGTACAAATTTGTGGATGAAGAATACGCTAAAAAATTTAATTATGAAGAACTGGTGGGCAATCTTTCTGCCATCATTGCGGTGCTGATTGTTTTTATTTCCTGCCTGGGATTGTTTGGCCTGGCATCATTTACAGCAGAACAACGTGTAAAAGAAATTGGCGTACGCAAGGTATTGGGTGCAAGCGTACAAAGCCTCTGGCAATTACTATCAAAGGATTTTGTGGTGCTGGTGCTGATTGCATGCGCCATTGCAACGCCTGTAGCCTATTACGCCATGACGGAATGGTTGAAACAATATGATTATAAAATAAGTGTAAAGCCGGTAGTATTTGTGATAGTGATACTGGTGGCGCTCCTGATTACTTTATTAACTGTAAGCTACCAGGCCATCAGCGCGGCGCGTGCCAACCCGGTAAAAAGTTTGCGGACAGAATAAGGTTATGGCTACTGACCGGTTTAGGCACACTGTATAAGAAATTTCTTGTCCAGCTCAATGGTGCATCATCACCGTAAAATCATTTTCCCAATAGCCATCTACCAACCTGGCATGCGTGGTCAGTGTTTTGCAAAATGCGTGTATCTCCGTTGGATTGTAAGCAACAATAGCGGGGTCAGGGTATTTCAGCGCGCTTAAAAGATTAAAGCAACACCCAAGGCGGCTTTGCGCAAATAATTTTTCAATTACTGTAAATATGTATTGGTTGTCGCTGGTACGATAGCTCAGCGAACCACAGGCAATAACATAATCTGCTATCGGCAACGCGCTTTCAGAAAAATCGGCTTGCAAAAATTGCGTGCCAGCAAGATGGCCGTAACGTTTGATAGCCACCGCTAACAACTCGGGCATTTGCTCAATGCCGGTGTATTGCATATTATTGTACAAACTAGATAAATACGGAAGCAGGTCGGCATGGCCGCAACCGGCATCCAGCACGTGCTTGCCGGTAAAATCGGCCATGTCAGACAGTACCTTGTACCGCGCCTTTTGCGATGCCTCGCTTAACCACCCCACCGCATCAATGCCTTCTGTGCCGTACGCTGCTATTAGCTTGTTGTGAAAACCGGAGATACCGGCAATGTCTGATGCATTCATGATAATCTAATTCTGTTATTCAACGATGATGAGCAAGGTACTGCAGCCCGGCAAATAAAATCTACCTGCAACCTGGTATTTACAACAAAATTGTTAGCGGCAGTATTGCTGAACGAATGCAATCTTGAACTGTTTTATACTTGCTTTTTAATGCGTATTTCCCGACGCTTGCATTAGCTTCGAACAGGGTAATAATACTATTGGTTTGCACGAGCCGGCATATCTTGCCGATTTTTTATTAAGTACAATGGTATGCTTTATGAATAAAACTTTCTCTCTGTTTGCAGCGATAATGCTTGTTGGCTGTAGCCTGGTTCAGCTTTCAGTAGATGGCCAGGTGCAAAATAATCTTGTATTATTTGGTCGTGGTACTTACCCCGGCGATGATTCTACGTTTAACATGATTCGTAATTCGGGATTCATCACATTTATGCTCTCTAGTTTTTATATCCGCTCAAACGGCGATGTTTATTCTGGCGATGATAACAGGCGTCCAATTATTCAAAATGGAAAATTTACAGGCGACACAGCTTGGTTACGCAGGATTGCTTCGCTCCGCAATGCCAGAGGCGGTATCAAAAGAATTGAGCTATTGCTGGAAGGCCGGTGGTTCAATCAGACGCCCAATACCTATGATTTTATCAGGGATTGGCTGGATAGTAACAAGGCAGTGCCGGGAGTTGTTGCCGGCACCGGAAAAAAAAGTACGCTATACGGTATACTCAAAGTGTTCAAGAATGTGATTGGTGCGGATGCTATTTGTATAGACGATTAATCTGTATATGATAGCGTTTCCATTGTTCGCCTGGGAGCAATGACCCGCAGGGTGAAAATGAAAATGAGTCTGTGCCCATACACGAGAATACCTTTTTGGAAATATATTCTTGATAATAGTGCTCCCGGGTTAGTAGATGCGGTGTATTTGCAGTGTTACGATGGTGGCAGAAGAAATACACCTGCACCATGGGCAACTGCGCTGGGCAATAATGTGCCGGTCTATCCCATTTTTCTTTGTCGTGGCGCATTCAGTACTTGTAAAACCAACCACAATAGCAAAACGCCCGAAGAGATAAGGTTGCTGATGGATCAATACAAAAAAGAATATACTTCACTGTCAGGTGCCGGCATATGGCAAATGGAAGATGTTAAAAGTTTTGTTCGGATGAATTGTACCATTCATGATCCTTCATCCGGCACGGCGGTAAGCGTGTCTGACTACCTGCAGCAATTGAAGAAGGCTTTGTTGCTGACCGAATAAAGCTTGGCACATTCATTGAGTTGGGTATGGTGTACAAACTAAAAGGCGTAAATAATAAAAGTTATGGCTTGTTCATTCACAATTTCTTTCAATGGCACAGCGAGTGTGCTGGTGGCTACCATGAGAAGCAAGGTGCTGGGCGGCAATGGGCAGTTTGATGGCGATGACAACAGTGGAAAAATTGCTATCAATGCCATGGGTTCAACCATTGAGGGCAGCTATAGTATTAGCGGCAATGAGATAGCGGTGACCATTGATCGCAAACCATTTTTTGTTAGTTGCGGTATGATTCAAAGTTATATGATGAGTAATTTAACGGGGTAAGATGGAAACATCTGCCGTTAAATACTTTGCAATAAAAGTTCGTTTTCTGATTGATTGGCGTTGCGGTTATTATGTAATCATTGGCAATATTTCCGGATGAGCTGATTCAGCCGGCCTTTTTTGATGGCTGCTTTTGCAAGGAAATTGAATATGGGTTCTGCGAGTTTTTGAACACCCAGCATTTTTGAATTGCTCAAATATACAAATAGCACCAGGTCTGAAAACCTGGAGGGAGTGCCTGCGGCGCTTGCCAGGCCATCAGCGCCCAGCCCTTTTAAAATAAACAGGGCACGCTCAAAATTTTTGTTTCCAGGGACGATAGTAGTCGTGATGGTGCATTCCTCATCGGAAACATTGTGGTAATAATGTCTCTCATTAATGTCTATTGTTACCATATCTCCGGGTTTTGCGTTGAATATTTCCCGGCCTTTACCAATTTCCAATGAACCTTTTAACACTTCAAAGGTCTCAGAAAATAAGGTATGATAATGCCAGGGCGTTTTTTCACCGGGTAACAAATGTAGTTCTAAGACGCTGTTGTTGGTTTCTTCAACTGAGCTTATCAGTTGTATATATCCCTTTGATTTCATAATGTTGTTGTGGATGTTTGGTTGCTAGTAATAGTGCCGGCTACGAGGCAGATGACTGCAGCAATCATGTGCGGTATAGCTTGTGATATGTTGTTATAGTGTTTGCTGAATACAATCAACATGTCGTTTAAAGGAATGATTGTGCCTGCCGATAGTGTTAGACCTAAAGCCCGTTTTTCCCTCAGCAATACAAACACACAGATTAACAGGCCGGAGAATACGTCCCTGATGCCTTTTATATAATGAAAGGAATAATCGCCCTGTGCATTAAACCGGATGCCAAAGCCTGTTGTTGCCATCTCAGGAGAAAAATAAAACCGGACGCCGAGAAAAATCATTCCCAGGCCCAACAGAAATGCGGTTACAGTTGAAATTTTTCTTATCATAATATTTTTGGATGTATGTTAATTGAACAACTAAAAATATTATGCGGGCGATCAAAAATGATGCACCTGGGTTAACAAATCAGGGCTGGTTGGCAATTCTTTTACGGATGCGGCTCAGTGATTGTGGTTTTACCCCAACAAAGGAAGCAATATGATATTGGGAAATCCTTTGCTGTAGATCCGGGTGCCTTTTTATAAACTGTCTGTAACGAGATTCAGGAGTGTCTGTGTAATATGAGCTCAGGTCTTTTATCAATTGCAGGAAAACAAGTTCAATAGCGATCCTCCCGAAGCGTTCGCCCCCGCGAATCTTAGAATAGAATAATTGCAGATCGGTGTAAGAAATAACCAGCACATCACTATCTTCTAGTGCCTGAATAACTTTTGATGATGGGCTTTGCGGAAGGAAACTTTCGTAATTGCATACAAAATTATTCTCCTGTGAAAAAGCATATGTTTTTTCTTCACCATCGTGATTGATATAATATCGCATTAGCCCAGTTGCCACAAATCCCACTTTATTACAAATTTGTCCTTCAGCTAAAAACAATTCTCCCTTCTTATAGTTTTTTTCTTTCCATAGGGATGCAACAATGTCAATCTCTTCTGGTGTTAGCGTAATTATTTGTTGGATGGTATGAAGCAGGCTACTTATCAGCATATATTTCTAAAGCGCAAATGGTAAAGCGTTCAGTAAGATCAAATCTCCCATTTTTTAAAATCGGTACGCCATGAAATGACAACCTTTTTATTACCTCAGGTACCGCGCAATCCGCAAAAGACGTGCTCAGATTAGTTTTAGCCCCGGGGCTGATTTTTTATTTACCAGGTGGCTCACGAAAGTATTATTTATACCGCAGTCCTTCACCATATTTAAACAAAGGGTAGTCTGCACCTTTCATATAGCCCGGCACATCAGACAGTTGCTGCTGCACCGCCTGTTCAGACACCGGGGTTGTAAAAGGCATTTTACCAGAGGGGTTGAATTTACCGGTAATAACATCCAGTAATGCATCAGGCGTGGTATTAAACGTTGCCAGCATACCTTTAAAGCGGGTACGGGTAGCGGGGTTATAGATCTCATCAATCACCCAGGGGTTGGTAAAGTTGATGACAAGCACGGTGGGTTTTTTTGCCGAAAGACTGTTCACATAACCCGTGTCGATACCATTTTTAGACAATGAAAGATAAATGGGTGAGCCATCTGATTCAAACAATGATTTTGAGCCTGGGGTCAGCCATAACAGAATCACATCCGCTGCTTCCGGCGTGGTTACAAATTCAACCGGATAAACATGTCCGCTGTCGCTGCTAAAAACATGACCCGGTGCTGTCCCTCTTTTCTGGTAATACGATTCAAAATAAACTTTTGTTTTCGGTTTCAGCGGCAGAGCGTTCTCGTTATTGCGCAGTAAAACAATTGATTTGCGCATTGCAATATTGGCCCTTTGCTGAAATGGTTGGCTGCCCACTATTTTTTCTGCGGCGTCTTCATCTACATAGGGGTTCTCAAACAACCCAAGTTTGAATTTCTCCATCAGCAGGCGGAACACAGATGCATTCACCAGTGCGGTATCCACAAGGCCGGTTTTAATTGTCTCCAGTAATTTGGCCGGATCAGCTGTACCTGAGTAAAGGTTGACCCCCGCTTCCAGTGTTTTTTTATACCGTTCCGTGATGGATAGATTTTCGGCGCCCCAGGGCATCATTTCTATTGGGCCCGTATCTGAATTAATGATGCCGTCAAATCCTAATTTGGTTCTTAATAAATCATGAATAACCGCCTTGTTGTAAGCATAGGCAATTGTATCAAATGGTGTATCATGCGGCATTGAATAATAAGGCATGATGGCAGAGGTGCCTGCTTTAATAGCCGCTCTAAAAGGAATGAGGTTGTTATTAAATTGGCCACCGGGGAAATGCTCAATTTTACCCCAGTCAAAATGAGGGTCCTGGCCGCCTTTACCAGCGCCGCCTCCGGGAAAATGTTTGGTAGTCAATGCAACCGCGTTAGAATCCAGTTTGTTTCCCTGGAAACCCAATACAACCTGCGTCATTATTTGCGCCACCCAGTCTGCATTTTCGCCGAACGTACCTTCTGTGCGTTGCCAGCGGGGCTCTGTACTCAAGTCTGCCATATACATGTATCCCTTGCGTAAACCTACTGCCTTCCATTCTTTGCGGGCAGTTTCTGCAAACTCTCTTACCAGTGTAAGATCGTGCATGGCAGAGAGCCCCAGCTCTCCCGGCCAGGTAGAAAATACAGTTTTACCTACGCTAAGGCCCACAGATGCATCTTTGGCCATGTTGTTTCGGGGGTTGGAGGCAATGATGGCAGGTATACCCAATCCATCTGACTCGCAAAGCGACTGCAATTTATTGGCCCATACTGCTATTATGCGGGCGCTGGTATTGGCGCGCAAAATAAAATGCCGCAGGTGAAACTGTGTAACACCTTTTGTGGTACCGGCAATATTCATGATGGGGTAGGGCAATGGTTTGCGTGTAAAAACATTGGTGGTGCTCACCCTGTCTTCTTCATTAAAATCGCTGGTAACTGGTGCATTGCCGCCGCCTTGCCCACCAAAACTGGATTCATTTTTTAATGCCGTTGAACTAATCAGCATAAAACCCGCTTTTTCTTCTATCGTCATTTTAGAAAGCAGGTCCCGGGCCCTTTGTTGGTAACTCAACCGCCAATCTTCATACCGGTCAAGCCGGCCATTGCGGTTGAGGTCTTTGAATTGCAAACCATCCACCGACAGGATTTTCACGTTGCGATAACCCAGCGCTGGTTGCGTAACTTTTTTGTGGCCCGCCTGTGCGCAGGCAACAGAGGTTACTACCGTTAGCAAAAGAAGCGGCGATGCCACTTGGCGTAAGAAGAATCGTTGAATTGTTTGCATAGCAGTAATCGTTTTAAACAAGACTTGTTGGGGTGTATTTAAAGGTAGGAAATTACCGGTGAGACTGTACTTGCAACACTTGCCTTATGTTATACCATTTATTTAATAGTGAATTGTTGCCTAATTAACCGCACTGGTTCTATAAATTGAATACAATATCAAGATGCCAAAAATGATGGTATCCTCAATGCGGATTTGGTTGGCAGAAAACCGTCATCACAACAATAACAAGATCAGGGTGTATGAAAGACAATGGCAGACAGGTCTAAAAACGACAAAACCCACGCCAGTGTTAACTTTGACGTGGGTTTAGTGCTTTGTAAGAATCGCAGTTCTTGCCTTTTGTAGCCCGTAGGGGAATCGAACCCCTATTACCAGAATGAAAATCTGATGTCCTAACCGTTAGACGAACGGGCCGTTCATTTTTTCGGATGGCAAAGATAACTGCCGGGGGAGATGTCCCCAAAAATTTCTTGGCAATTGAATCGTTTTTTATTTTTTGAGCCCATAATAACCTGTCAGACTGTTGGATAGATTTTTTCAATTACAGCAACATTCACTCAAAAGGCCGTAAACCCGTCAAAACCCGGTTGTTGGACATCATTGCACGCCCCCGAAAATGTAAAACAGAATAAACTTCAATATTGTACCTTCGAACCTCAAAATTTTTAACTAATTAAATTTAATTGAACAATGAGTACTGTTAAAGTCGCCATTAATGGTTTTGGACGAATAGGCCGGTTGGTATATCGCCAGATTTATAAAATGGAAGGTATTGACGTGGTGGCCATTAATGACTTAACAAGCCCCAAAGTACTGGCTCATCTATTGAAATATGACAGCGCACAGGGCCGTTTCGACGCCAACGTTACATCAACCGAAGACAGTATCGTAGTAAATGGCGATACCGTAAAAATATATGCACAAAAAGACCCCGCGCAAATTCCCTGGGGTACCCACGGCGTAGACGTGGTAATTGAAAGCACCGGCTTCTTTACAGATAAAGACAAAGCCGCCGCTCACCTGAAAGCCGGCGCCAAAAGAGTAGTTATCTCTGCACCTGCTACCGGTGACCTGAAAACGGTGGTATTTAATGTTAACCATTCTATCCTTGATGGTAGCGAAACAATTATCTCCTGTGCTTCCTGTACTACCAATTGCCTGGCGCCCATGGCAAAAGTGCTGAACGATACGTACGGTATCACTACCGGTATCATGACCACTATTCACGCGTATACCAACGACCAGAACACCCTGGATGCACCCCATCCAAAAGGTGATCTCCGCCGCGCCCGCGCCGCTGCCGCCAACATTGTTCCTAATTCTACCGGTGCGGCAAAAGCCATCGGACTGGTATTGCCAGAATTAAAAGGCAAACTGGATGGTAGCGCACAACGTGTACCTACTATTACCGGATCGCTTACAGAACTGGTATCTATTTTGGGTAAGAAAACCACCATAGAGGAAATCAACGCCACCATGAAGGCCGCTTCCAACGAAAGCTTTGGTTACACTGAAGATGAAATTGTAAGCTCAGACATCATTGGAACCCATTTTGGTTCGTTGTTTGACGCCACACAAACCAAAGTACTGACCGTGGGCGATACCCAGATGGTAAAGACTGTATCCTGGTACGATAATGAAATGAGCTATGTAAGCCAGCTGGTACGCACGGTGAAACATTTCGCCGGGCTGATCTCAAAATAAGTACGCAATACATAACATGTATAATTTTAAATGTTGAATCAACCGGCAACGGCATTCAACATTTAAAATTTATAACTTAAAATAATTGTAACGCCATGAGCAAATTCTCCAGCTATAATTTTAAAGGTCAGAAAGCACTGGTACGGGTAGATTTTAATGTGCCGCTAGACAAACAAACATTTGCCATTACAGACGATAACCGCATGACGGCTACCGTGCCCACCATCAAAAAAATATTAGATGACGGCGGCTCAGCTATTTTGATGAGCCATTTAGGCAGACCGAAAGATGGGCCGGAAGACAAATTCTCCCTGAAACACCTGGTAAAACACCTGAGCGAATTGCTGGGCGGCGCCCCCGTATTGTTTGCCAACGATTGTATTGGCGAAAAGGCAACGCTTACTGCTGGCATGCTAAAACCTGGCGAAGTACTGTTGCTGGAGAACCTGCGCTTTTACAAGGAAGAAGAAAAAGGTGATGAAAAATTTGCGGAGAAATTGAGCAAACTGGGCGATGTATATGTAAACGATGCCTTTGGTACTGCCCACCGCGCACATGCGTCTACTGCCGTGATTGCCAAATTTTTTGCTGCCGATAAAAGAATGTTTGGCCTGCTCATGGAAGGAGAAGTAGCCAGTGCAGAAAAAGTAATGCACGATACACAGAAGCCTTTTGTAGCTATTATTGGCGGCGCAAAAGTGTCTGACAAAATACTGATTATAGAAAACCTGCTTGAACGTGCTACCGATATCATTATTGGTGGTGGTATGGCGTATACTTTTATGAAAGCCAGCGGCGGTAAAATTGGTACATCTTTGTGCGAAGACGATCGCCTGGAAACAGCGCAGGAACTGTTGAAGAAAGCAGAAGCAAAAGGCGTGTGCATCCATCTTCCGTCAGATTCAATTATTGCAGATAAGTTTGCGGCAGATGCACAAACCTCCGCATCGCCCAGTAATAATATTCCGGATGGCTGGATGGGGCTTGATATTGGTGCGGAAGCCTGTGCCCAGTTTTCAA